>NZ_CM149568.1:0-4729845 GCF_056155425.1 Atlantibacter sp. MEI4A-1023 | reverse complement strand
GGCGGACTCCACTCGAACAACGTCGATAGACGAAGACTGAAACATTCATGATTGTTGACACGCGCTGACAAGCCCGAAAAGGGAGCGCGTGAACCGCTATCTGCGGTATTACCCCGATGTCTGGATCAACGGATCGCGATCGGGACCGCGGATCATAGCGTAAAGCGCGCCAGAGATCTTCTGTTTCTCACAGATTCTTCCTGATTTATCCACAGGGGGGATCGGGCCGACTAAGTGTAAACGATCGGCGAGGCCGCGTATGTCTTATTGCCCTCTTTATCGGAAAAATTAATGACGATCGTACTAAATCAGTAGAAACGATCTAACGGGGATCCCGCCGGATCCTTGCACTTTATTGTCATGCCCGTATAATTCCCCACCCGGCGCGTTATCGCGCGGATTTTACGGCCTGTTTCCTGCGTGTTTTTCGTGCTCTGCGGGGCGCAAAAGCGCGGTAAATAAGGAAAGTGAATTGACTCCGGAGTGTACAATTATTACAATCCGGCCTCTTTAATCATCCATGACTTCGACGTGAGTCGTTCGGCAGCCCGTCCGCGCATACGCAAAGTCAGTGAATTTATTCAAGTTTAGGTAGAAATCGCCATGAAACGCACTTTTCAACCGTCTGTACTGAAGCGCAACCGTTCTCACGGCTTCCGTGCTCGTATGGCTACTAAAAATGGTCGTCAGGTTCTGGCACGTCGTCGTGCTAAAGGCCGCGCTCGTCTGACCGTTTCTAAGTAATAAAAGCTAACCGCCTGGTGGTTAAGCTCGCATTTCCCAGGGAGTTACGTTTGTTAACTCCCAATCATTTCACTTTCGTCTTCCAGCAGCCACTTCGGGCTGGCACGCCGCAAATCACCATCCTCGGCCGCCTTAACTCGCTGGGGCATCCCCGTATCGGTCTTACCGTCGCGAAAAAAAACGTAAAACGTGCCCATGAGCGCAATCGGATTAAACGTCTGACGCGTGAAAGCTTTCGTTTACGTCAGCATGAACTCCCACCGATGGATTTTGTGGTGGTCGCGAAACGCGGTATTGCCGATCTCGATAATCGGGCGCTTTCGGAAGCATTGGAAAAGTTATGGCGCCGCCATTGTCGCCTGGCTCGCGAGTCCTGATAGGTCTCATCCGGGTCTATCAACGCCTGATAAGTCCGCTTCTCGGGCCGCACTGCCGTTTCACCCCAACCTGTTCTCACTACGGAATTGAGGCATTGCGCAGGTTTGGAGTGATAAAAGGCAGTTGGTTGACAGTGAAACGCGTATTAAAATGCCACCCTTTACACCCAGGTGGCGACGACCCCGTCCCGCCAGGACCTTTTGATACCAGAGAACACTAACGATGGATTCGCAACGCAATCTCCTTCTCATCGCTTTGTTGTTCGTGTCTTTCATGATCTGGCAAGCCTGGGAGCAGGATAAAAATCCTCAGCCCCAGCAACAGCAGACCACGCAGACTACGACCACCGCAGCGGGTAGTGCCAGCCAGGGCGTACCAGCCAGTGGCCAGGGGAAACTCATTACGGTTAAAACCGACGTCCTGTCCCTTACCATCAACACCCGTGGTGGTGATATTGAACAGGCTCTGCTTTTGGGTTACCCGAAAGAGCTGGGTTCTAACGAACCGTTCCAACTGCTGGAAACCACGCCGCAGTTTATCTACCAGGCACAGAGTGGCCTGACTGGCCGCGACGGCCCGGATAACCCGGCCAATGGCGCGCGTCCGCTGTATAACGTTGAGAGTGATAGCTTTGCGATGGCTGACGGCCAGAATGAGTTGGTGATCCCGCTGACCTGGACCGATGCCGCAGGCAACACCTTTACCAAATCCTTCACCCTGAAACGCGGTGAATATGCGGTGAACGTGGGCTACAGCGTGCAGAACGCCGGTGAGAAGCCGCTTGAGCTGTCTACCTTTGGTCAATTGAAGCAGACCATTAACCTGCCAAGCCATCGTGATACCGGCAGCAACAACTTTGCGTTGCACACTTTCCGTGGCGCGGCGTTCTCTACCCCGGACGAGAAGTACGAAAAATATAATTTCGACAAAATCGCCGATAACGAGAACCTGAACGTCAGCTCTAACGGCGGCTGGGTTGCGATGTTGCAACAGTACTTCGCTACCGCGTGGGTACCGCGCAACGACGGCGCGAATAACTTCTATACCGCTAACCTGGGTAACGGCGTGGCGGCAATTGGTTATAAATCTGCACCGGTCCTGGTTCAGCCTGGCCAGACAGGCACGCTGGGCAGCACCCTGTGGGTCGGCCCGGAAATTCAGGACAAAATGGCTGCCGTTGCGCCGCACCTGGATTTAACCGTGGATTACGGCTGGTTGTGGTTTATCTCTCAGCCGCTGTTTAAGCTGCTGAAGTGGATCCACAGCTTCTTGGGCAACTGGGGCTTCTCGATTATCGCTATCACCTTTATCGTTCGTGGCGTGATGTACCCGCTGACCAAAGCGCAGTACACCTCTATGGCGAAAATGCGTTTGCTGCAGCCGAAGATTCAGGCCATGCGCGAGCGTCTGGGCGATGATAAACAACGTATCAGCCAGGAAATGATGGCGCTGTACAAGTCGGAAAAAGTGAACCCGCTGGGTGGCTGCTTCCCGCTGTTGATTCAGATGCCTATCTTCCTTGCGCTGTACTACATGCTGATGGGTTCTGTGGAACTGCGCCATGCGCCGTTCGCACTGTGGATCCATGACTTGTCAGCCCAGGACCCGTATTACATTCTACCGATCCTGATGGGCGTGACGATGTTCTTCATCCAGAAGATGTCGCCGACCACCGTGACCGACCCGATGCAGCAGAAGATCATGACCTTTATGCCGGTCATCTTTACGGTCTTCTTCCTGTGGTTCCCGTCAGGTCTGGTGCTGTACTATATCGTCAGCAACCTGGTGACCATCCTTCAGCAGCAGCTGATTTATCGTGGTCTGGAGAAACGTGGTCTACACAGCCGCGAGAAGAAAAGCTCTTAATCCGATAGTCGGTAAAAGCTAATATGGAAGGCGGTCGATAGACCGCCTTTTTTATTGTTCAGTGTTAACAGACAGAAACCACAGAGAAATTTCATGAGCCATAACGACACTATCGTCGCCCAGGCCACCCCTCCGGGACGTGGCGGTGTGGGCATTCTGCGTATCTCCGGCCTGAAAGCGCGCGACGTAGCGCAGGCGGTGCTGGGCAAACTGCCGAAGCCGCGCTATGCCGACTATCTGCCGTTTCGCGATGTGGATAATACGGCGCTCGATCAGGGTATCGCCCTGTGGTTTCCAGGCCCCAACTCCTTTACCGGCGAAGACGTGCTGGAATTACAGGGTCACGGCGGCCCGGTGATCCTCGACCTGCTGTTAAAGCGCGTCCTGACCCTCCCCGGCGTACGTATCGCGAAGCCCGGCGAGTTCTCCGAGCGCGCATTCCTGAACGATAAACTTGATTTAGCCCAGGCGGAAGCGATTGCCGACCTGATCGACGCCAGCTCCGAACAGGCGGCGCGTTCGGCGCTCAATTCGCTACAGGGTGCGTTTTCCACCCGCGTAAATCAGTTAGTGGAAGCACTTACTCACCTGCGAATCTACGTGGAAGCGGCCATCGACTTCCCGGATGAAGAAATCGACTTCCTTTCTGACGGCAAAATTGAAGCACAGCTCAACGACGTCATGGCCGATCTGGACGCGGTACGCGCCGAAGCGCGCCAGGGTAGCCTGCTGCGCGAAGGGATGAAAGTTGTGATCGCCGGTCGTCCGAATGCCGGGAAATCCAGCCTGTTAAACGCGCTGGCAGGTCGTGAGGCGGCGATTGTGACGGATATCGCCGGGACGACCCGCGACGTGCTGCGCGAGCATATCCATATTGACGGAATGCCGTTGCATATCATCGATACCGCCGGTCTGCGCGAAGCCAGCGATGAGGTAGAACGCATCGGCATTGAGCGCGCCTGGCAGGAAATCGAGCAGGCGGACCGGGTGCTGTTTATGGTGGATGGCACCACCACCGACGCCACCGATCCGGCGGCGATTTGGCCTGATTTTATCGCCCGCTTACCGGAAAAATTGCCGATTACCGTGGTGCGTAACAAAGCGGATATGACTGGCGAGCCTCAGGGGCTAAGCGAAGTGAATGGTCACTCACTGATTCGACTGTCGGCGCGTACCGGCAATGGCGTAGACGTGCTGCGCGACCACCTCAAACGCAGCATGGGCTTTGACACCAATATGGAAGGCGGCTTCCTGGCGCGCCGCCGTCATTTGCAGGCGCTGGAAACGGCCGCCCAGCATCTGGAGCAAGGCAAAGCACAGCTGCTGGGGGCCTGGGCGGGTGAACTGCTGGCGGAAGAACTACGCCTCGCCCAGCAGAGCCTGAGTGAAATCACCGGGGAATTTACGTCTGATGATTTACTGGGACGAATTTTTTCCAGTTTTTGTATTGGTAAGTGATAGAGCTTGTAGAGGAACGAATAATCCTGCAATTGCAGGATTATTCTTCCTACTTTCTGTCATGTTGGTAAGGGTCCAGGTTCAGGAACATCGCAGAGCGCTCTGATTTTAGACTCAGAAATCAGAGAGTAATCTCCGGCCAGCCCGGCGATAGTTTTGTAAGAGGTGATATCCGTTCCTGTCAGGGTAACCTCTACCGGAAGCTGGCGGCCTCTCAGGTCGTCATTAATGGCGCTGGCAATTGTGTCATCACTAAAACCCGCACTGGTTAACCGCATAATTTTATTATGGTTCCACTCACGAAGCGGCGCTGAAAACAGAGACATTGTTCTTCCCCCTGATTATTCACCGGACGACAGTTTTGCGATAGCGCCTGATGCGCTTCCGCCTGATACAGCACCAAGCGTGGTAACAACGGCCTTTCCTCCTGCCATACCTAACCCACCTGACGCCAGACTACCGCCACCTAAAGCGGCCAGGCCCGCAGACGATGCTGCCGCACCGCTCAGCGTTCCTCCCGCCACGCCCAACCCTGCGGCGCTGGCCGCCGCACCGATGGCCGGAGCCGCCGCCAGCGCAAGACCGCCTGTCGCTACCGTTGCAGCCGCAACAGCAAGTGATGTAAACGGGTTTTCACAAACAAAATCAATGAGATCATCGAACATGGTATTCACCTCTTTTTAAATTCAGAGCCGCATTGCCCTGCGAGATGAATAGTGATGAAAAATATAAAATAAATCAAATTCACAAAAATTATATACAACTTGACCATTAAATGAATAATACAAAAAAATAAATCACATATATTGATATGTTGATTAATAAACCAATTTCAATAAACGAAAAACTCAACCATTTTTACTTTAAGATTTTAAAATTTATTTTCTATGAAATTCTATTTTCTCATCTGGTTTAACATGGCAAATTACGGCTAATTTTGAGAAAAACACTTCGATAAAAATTTGTGATAGAAGTCACAAAAAAGGATTGGTGGCGATGAAAAACCTGAGTACAGAACTGACCCGTACACTTAGCGCCGATCGGCCTCCATTTGCTGAGATTTATGACGCGATAAGT
The DNA here is from genome assembly GCF_056155425.1 of Atlantibacter sp. MEI4A-1023. NCBI lineage: Bacteria > Pseudomonadati > Pseudomonadota > Gammaproteobacteria > Enterobacterales > Enterobacteriaceae > Atlantibacter > Atlantibacter sp. MEI4A-1023. Next base: position 4,724,322 of record NZ_CM149568.1, on the reverse strand, counting down.
GAACAGCTCTTGCTGCTGATGTTTAAGGCGCGGCAACTGGGCCAGGACCCGGACTGGCATGGTTGGTTTGCTGAACAACACCGTTTGCTCGCTATCCTTTGCGCTAAAAAGGACCAGATAGCTGAGATTTTTAAAAGCGATCATCATGGTATTGGTGAAAAGGAAAAACCTGTCGACGATGTACTTTATGCGTTGGCATTTATGCGCCGGCTCTATGACGGCTTCGATAACAACCAGGTCAGTATGAAAACCTGGGGGCAAATTAATAAACAGCCAGAAAGCTGGCAGGGCCACTTCAGCCGATCACTCATGGCTGAAAGCGCGTTTATTAATAACGAGCTGATAGACATTTTGCTTAAAGCAAAGGCCAGCAGTGAACCGATCCCGGTAGAGATAAGGCAAGGTTATTGCCATCAGGATCTTTCTATTGCTTACTCCCGTGCTGACGTACTGATTGCGAAACTTAATGCCTGGTTTGATATCGATCCGCTGGCGCTGCTGGCTGAGGCTGTTTTTCAATTAGTTTATATCTACCGCAATCAGCGCCCCAGTTTACCTCGCTGGCTTTCACAATTTGCAAAGCTGCAAATTTATAACCCTTTGCCTACAATCAGCGATAATTACGCTTTTAAAGAGATCTACAAAGTTCTTAAGCAGCACAGAGAGGAATTTATCTGCGGTGTGCAAAACGATGCCGATGACCGCGAAGCGGAACATCTGCTAGAACTCTACCGCAAAGCGGCAGCGAAGCAGGTTTGCGACTGGCTCTGGAATATTATGGGTTACCTCAAAGCCCCGCAGTGGACGCCTTTTCAGTGGAAGTTTCTTACCGTTGTGCCGCCTACCGACGCCGCCCAGAGCGAGAACCAGGCTCATCAGCAATGGAATGATGATTATTGCCAGATAGCTATTCTCAGAGAAAACCTTCTCGAACTTATACAGAAAAATAGCCTTGAGGACGCTACGAAATTTCTTGCCGGCTGCCTTGAGCGGATCTATGGCAAAGCGGCAACCGATAAATCTCAGGGTTTACCCACGCCCGTCTCCGATGAAGAAAAGAAAGGCTATGCTTCCAACCATTACTTGTTTACCCCGCCACGGGAATCATCCCGTGAACGGGATGCAGATAGCCTGGCTACATTTGAAAAATGGTATGTGCAAAATAAAGTGTTGCTGATGAGCCATAATGCAAAACGTACGGAGAAAGTTAGCGTAGAGGCGTGGCTTGCAGGGCTAAAATGCTTTGATCTCAAACGAGGTATCCCCAACGGGGATGCGATGAAAATCAAAGATGGGGTTTACGATAAAATTAAAGAAGATAAACACTTAAAAATGCCGAAAGGAAGCAGCCATATCTCTTTGCAACGTTACCACAATCGCGTCAAAGAGAGTATTGCGCATATTGAAGCATTCATCGCCCAGCAGCAGGCCAGTAACCAGTTCGCGCCTTACAGCGGGGCGAGGGACGCCATAAAACCACTCTGGGGAAAATCGTTGATCCGCTCACCTTCCTTACAGCCTGAAGCTCCTGATGAGGATCGCCCTGTTGGGAATGTGGATGAGTGAAACACCCTGAAAATGCGGATAATCGTCACCCTTGTCTAAATTATTTGTAAAAGTGAAGGCTTCGGGCTTTTCACATACGTTAAACCGCATTAAAACCTAAAGAAATATACGCGATAATGTTGATTATCGTTTACCTACTCAGACCATTATCACGGAGCGACAAATGGCAACGCATTTTGTTCGAGGACTGTTAAGCCCCGACGCCCCCTTATCTCCACGACTGTGCGCTGCAAGTCTTGAGCAGGCGCAACAGTTACCCGAACATCGTCGCCAGCGCTTTTTAGCTTCCCGTTCGTTGCTCGCCGAGATGATGTTCCGCTTTTTTGGCATTAAAGCCCTTCCCTCTATTCACGTTTCCCCACAGGGAAAACCGCAGTTCCGGGATCGCGAGCTGGCGGATTTCTCCATCGCTTACGCCGGGAATATGGTAGGCGTCGCGCTGACCACGGAAGGACGTTGCGGCCTGGATATGGCGCTCCAGCGCACCACGCGCGGGTTTTCGCTTCCCAATACTGGCGACCAGGCATTCCCGTTTACCAGCAATGAGTCGACGTGGATCGCCAGGCAGCACGATGCCACCGAAGCCAAAACCCAGCTGATGACGTTACGTCACAGCCTGCTGAAAATGGTGGGTGAAAAGGATGAAACCTCAGATACGGTGCAGCTCCAGCCCGCCGCCGGGAAATTACGGGTGATCAACTGCCCGCAGGTGGAATCGATTTGCGACGCGGAAGAGATCCTGATTTGGTCGGTCGCCGTCTCACCCGCTATCGAGAAACTGACGCTCTGGCAATACCACCAGCAGAACTGGAAAATCCTGCCGGACATCCCCAGCCGCCGCAACGATGAGGCTTCCCGCCTGATGCGTTTTACCAGTCTGCCGACAGAAAAAGTTCATATACTCAATACTTCGCATTCCGTAACGTCAGGGAGTCATCATGTCTGAATCGCTAAAAGTTGTGACACTACTCGGAAGCCTGCGTAAAGGCTCGTTTAACGCCATGGTTGCGCGTACGCTGCCGAAGCTGGCACCGGCAGGAATGGATATCACCGCGCTACCGACCATCGCCGATATTCCGCTCTATGACGCCGATATCCAGCAGGACGAAGGCTTTCCGCAAAGTGTGGAAGCGATAGCAGCCCAAATCCGCAACGCCGATGGCGTGGTGATTGTTACCCCGGAATATAATTATTCGGTGCCGGGCGGCCTGAAAAACGCCATCGACTGGCTGTCGCGCCTGCCCAACCAGCCGCTGGCGGGCAAGCCGGTATTGATCCAGACCAGCTCTATGGGTGCCATTGGCGGCGCGCGCTGCCAGTATCATCTGCGCCAGATCCTGGTATTCCTCGACGCAATGGTGATGAACAAGCCGGAATTTATGGGCGGGGTAATTCAGAACAAGGTGGATACCCAGACGGGTGAAGTAATTGACCAGAGCACCCTGGACCACTTGACCGGGCAGTTAACGGCGTTTGGCGAGTATATTCAGCGAGTGCGTAACTGATGTGAAAAGGGCCAGCAATGCTGGCCCATTTTGATTAATGCGCGTCGATAAACACGATTTTCAGCGTAAACAGCAGCGCCACCACCACCACGCAGGCGCTCAGGTCGCGGAAACGACCGGTGAACACTTTCATCACGCAGTAGGAGATAAAGCCCAGCGCGATGCCTTCCGTGATAGAAAAGCTAAACGGCATCATCACGGCGGTGATAAACGCCGGAACCGCTTCCGTCAGGTCATCCCACTTCACGCGCGCCAGGCTTGAAGTCATCAGCACGCCCACGTAAATCAGGGCACCCGCTGCCGCATAGCCCGGTACCATGCCCGCCAGCGGTGACAGGAAAATCACCAGCAGGAACAGCAAGCCGACAATCACGGCGGTGAGACCAGTACGGCCACCCACAGAAACGCCGGAAGACGATTCAATGTAAGCGGTCACTGACGACGTACCGATAAACGAACCCGTCACCGACGAGATACTGTCCACATACAGCGCCTGTTTCATGCGCGGGAAGCGGCCTTTTTCATCGGTCAGGCCTGCTTTATCCGTCACGCCAATCAGCGTACCGGAGGAGTCAAACAGGTTAACCAGCATAAACGAGAAAATCACCCCAGCCAGGCCGATGTTCAGCGAGCCTGCCAGATCAACCTGACCCACCACGCTCATCACGTTCGGCGGCGCGGAAACAATCCCGTGGTACTGCACATCGCCCAGCATCCAGCCCAGCAGAGTGGTAACAACGATAGAGACCAGCACCGCAGCGTGAATATTACGCGACGCCAGAACAGCGATGATAAAGAAGCCCAGCGCACCCAGCAGCGTGGAATGGGAGGTCAGATTACCGATAGTGACCAGCGTTTCCGGGTTCGCCACAATAATCCCGGCATTTTTCAGGCCCATCATGCCGATAAACAGACCGATACCGCTGGTGATGCCCACGCGCAGGCTGACCGGAATATTGGCAATCATCCAGTAACGCACGCGGAAAATAGTCAGGATCAGCAGGCCGACCGCACCCCAGAAAATCGCGCCCATACCGATTTGCCAGGAAAGCCCCATCGCGCCAACCACCACAAATGCAAAAAAGGCGTTAAGGCCCATCGCCGGTGCCAGCGCTACCGGCAGGTTGGCAAATAAGCCCATCAAAATACTGCCGAAGGCGGCAATCAGACAGGTGGTAACAAAGACGGCGCTGGTATCCATGCCAGCCGCGCCCAGAATCTGCGGGTTAACAAAAACGATATACACCATCGTCAGGAAAGTCGTGATACCGGCAATCACTTCGGTACGGGCGGTTGTGCCGTGTTCACGCAATTTAAACACGCGCTCAAGCACCCCCGGTTGCGAAGCCGGAGTAGCGTTTTGTTGGCTCATTATCAGTTTCCGAACATGAGGAGGGAAAATTCGCCGGTTATCCTATACCAAAAAAGCGTCAGTTTGACGGCTATCACAGACTTTTTTTCATTGATTTTGCTTATACGGGATCGTTTGCGCGGCGCAAAAATTTGCGCAATCAGGTAAAATACCGTTTCATTCTTAACAAAGGAAACGGCATGTCCCAGATTGATGCGGTATTTTTTGACTGTGATGGCACGTTGGTCGACAGTGAAGTGATCTGCTCTAAAGCTTACGTGCATATGTTTGCGCAATATGGCATCCAGCTCGATCTGGAGGAGGTACATAAGACCTTCAAGGGGATAAAGCTCTACGAGATCATCGATACCATCAGCAATCAGCACGGCGTGAATCTGAACAAAGCCGATCTGGAAGCAGTGTATCGCGCCGAAGTTGCCAGACTGTTTGAGAGCGAACTGGTAGAAATTGAAGGCGCGGCGGAATTGCTGAAAAAGATGAAAGTGCCGATGTGTATCGTCTCTAACGGCCCGGTCACCAAAATGCAGCACTCGCTGGGCAAAACCGGCATGCTCGACCACTTCCCGGATCTGCTGTACAGCGGGTATGACATTCAACGCTGGAAGCCGGACCCGGCGATTATGCACCACGCGGCCGATGCGATGCAGGTCGATGTGAAAAACTGCGTGCTGGTGGATGACTCGTCAGCGGGCGCGATGGCCGGTGTGGCGGCGGGTATGGAGGTGTACTACTTCTGCGCAGATCCGCACAACAAGCCGATCGATCACCCGAAAGTGACACCGTTTACCGCGCTGTCGCAGCTGCCTGAACTGTGGCGCGCGCGCGGTTGGGATATTACTGAATAGTCTGAATGAAAAACGCCAGCGGACGCTGGCGTTATTGTTTTACTCTTTCGGGTCTTTGCCCGCCAGTAGCTTATCCAACTCATCCCCACCGACGTGACGGAAATCCTGGCCCTTCACGAAGTAGAAAATGTATTCGCAAATATTCTGGCAGCGGTCGCCGATACGCTCGATAGAGCGGGCGCAGAACAGGGCGGTCAGTACGCTTGGGATGGTGCGCGAATCTTCCATCATATAAGTCATCAGTTGGCGCACGATGCCCTCATACTCCTGGTCCACTTTTTTATCTTCGCGATAAATCCGCACCGCTTCGTCCAGATCCATACGGGCGAAGGCGTCCAGCACGTCGTGCAGCATCTGCACGGTATGGCGGCCCAGGGATTCCAGGCTCACTAACAGCGGCTGATGCTGCTGGGAGAATTTCTCCAGCGCGGTGCGGCAAATCTTGTCAGCCACGTCACCAATGCGCTCCAGCTCGGCGATGGTCTTAATGATCGCCATCACCAGGCGCAGGTCGCTGGCGGTGGGCTGGCGTTTAGCAATGATGCGCACGCAGGCTTCATCAATGGCGACTTCCATCATGTTGACCTGCTGGTCGCCGTCAATAACGCGCTTCGCCAGCTCGCCGTCCTGATTGTGCATAGCGGTAATTGCGTCAGAGAGCTGTTGTTCCACCAGCCCGCCCATCGTCATCACCTGGGTGCGGATATGTTCCAGCTCCGCATTAAACTGACCGGAAATGTGTTTGTTGAGATTCAGATTGTCCATGGTTAACTCCCCATCAACCGTAGCGGCCAGTAATGTAATCTTCCGTTTGCTTCATCTTCGGCTTGGTAAAGATGTCATCCGTGTTGCTGAACTCGATCAATTCGCCAAGATACATAAACGCAGTATGGTCAGAACAACGCGCTGCCTGCTGCATGTTGTGCGTCACGATAACCACGGTGTAATCCTGCTTCAGCTCGGTGATCAACTCTTCAATACGGCCCGTTGAGATTGGGTCGAGCGCCGAACAGGGCTCATCCAGCAACAGGACTTCCGGGCGGATGGCAATACCGCGCGCGATGCACAAACGCTGCTGCTGACCACCTGAGAGAGAGTACCCACTCTGGTGTAATTTATCCTTGGTTTCATTCCATAATGCGGCTTTGGTCAAAGCCCACTGTACGCGCTCGTCCATATCGCTGCGCGACAGCTTTTCAAACAGGCGGACGCCGAAGGCGATGTTGTCGTAAATCGACATCGGGAACGGCGTCGGCTTCTGGAAAACCATCCCGACTTTAGCGCGCAGCAGCGCGATGTCCTGGGAGTGGTTCAGGATGTTTTCGCCATCCAGCAGGATCTCGCCTTCCGCGCGCTGCTCCGGGTAAAGCTCAAACATTTTGTTGAAGGTGCGCAGCAGTGTGGATTTGCCGCAGCCTGACGGGCCGATAAATGCCGTCACTTCGTTTTTGGCGATATCCAGACTGATATTTTTCAGGGCATGGAATTTCCCGTAATAGAAGTTCAAATCACGAACCTGAATTTTACCGGGGGTGTGTTCAACCATACTCATCGTCTTCTTTTCCTCATCGACGCCGCATCCGCCGCGCCGCAGTAATTAACCGTGTTTGCTCTTCGCGAACAGTACGCGCGCAAGGATGTTCAGTAACAGGACGCAGAGGGTAATAATCAGTACCCCGGCCCAGGCCAGCTGTTGCCATTCGGCGAACGGGCTCATGGCGAATTTAAAGATGGTCACCGGCAGGTTAGCGATAGGCTGCATCATATCGGTGCTCCAGAACTGGTTGGACAGCGCGGTAAACAGCAGCGGAGCCGTTTCACCCGCAATACGCGCCACCGCCAGCAGAACGCCGGTGATAATCCCGGAGACCGAGGCTTTCAGGGTAATCGCGGAAATCATCTTCCACTTCGGCGTGCCCAGCGCATAGGCCGCTTCACGCAGGCTATCCGGTACCAGCTTCAGCATGTTCTCGGAGGTACGGATAACGATAGGAATTTGCAGCAGCGCCAGCGCGATCACGCCAGCCCAGCCGGAAAAGTGCTCCATCTGCGCCACGACGATGGTGTAGACAAACAGGCCGACCACAATCGACGGTGCTGAAAGGAGGATATCGTTAATAAAGCGGATCACTTCGGCGAGCCAGGATTTACGGCCATATTCGGCCAGATAAATACCCGCCATGATGCCCAGCGGCGTACCAAATACGGTCGCCCACAGGATCAGTAACCCACTGCCCGCCAGGGCGTTGGCCAGACCGCCGCCTGCGGTATTCGGCGGCGGGGTCATTTCGGTGAACAGCGCCAGCGACATCCCGTCAAAGCCACGGGTAATGGTCGAGACTAAAATCCAGATCAGCCAGAACAGGCCGAAGGCCATGGTGGCCATCGATAGCGTCAGGGCAATGCGGTTTTTAGCGCGGCGACGCGCCTGCATTTTGCGGCGCGATTCCGCCAGTTCCTGAGAGGATTGCAATTCGATGGTCGCCATTAGCGTGCCCCCTCGTTTTTCGCCAGACGCATAATCATCACTTTAGAAATCGCCAGCACAATAAAGGTAATCACGAACAGGATCAGGCCCAGTTCCATCAATGCTGCGACGTGCAGACCGGATTCCGCTTCGGCGAATTCGTTGGCCAGCGCGGAGGTAATACTGTTGCCCGGCATATACAGCGAGGCGCTGTCGAGCTGGTAGGTGTTGCCGATGATAAAGGTCACCGCCATGGTTTCGCCCAGCGCGCGGCCCAGACCGAGCATCACGCCGCCGATCACGCCGTTTTTGGTGAAGGGCAGCACAATGCGCCAGATCACTTCCCAGGTGGTGCAGCCGATGCCGTAAGCCGACTCTTTCATCATCACCGGGGTTTGTTCGAACACATCACGCATTACCGCGGCAATGTACGGAATGATCATGATAGCGAGGATGACGCCTGCGGCCAGGATACCGATACCGAACGCCGGGCCGGAGAACAGCGCGCCAACAAACGGAATAGTGGAGAGCACATTGCCCACCGGCTCCTGGAAATAAGTGGCGAACAGCGGGGCGAAGATAAACAGGCCCCACATGCCGTAAACGATACTCGGAATAGCCGCCAGCAGCTCAATCGCGATACCCAGCGGGCGCTTCAGCCAGTTTGGGGCCAGCTCGGTCAGGAACAGGGCGATACCAAAGCTCACCGGCACCGCAATCAGCAGGGCGATAAACGAAGTCACCAGGGTTCCGTAGATCGGCACTAACGCGCCGTAGATGTCATTCGGCGCATCCCACTCTTTGGTCCACAGGAATGAGAAGCCGAATTTTTGAATGCTTGGCCATGAGGAGATGACCAGGGACACGATAATGCCGCCCATCAGCAATAGCACAATCAGCGCAGCCAGTTTTACCAGCGCGCTGAATATCATGTCACCGTTTTTCCCCGGAGGGGTAAATGCAGGCTTAGTGGCAGCCATAATTCACTCTTTTGTCAGAACCCTGAAAACCGGCATTATCGCCAGTTTTCAGGGTATTGCCATTACCCATTGTCAGTCGGCTGGAAATTTCTTCCCACCGACTCAGGGGCAAATCAGTACAACGCTTTACCGCTGCTGTCTTTCACGTTGGTTTTCCATGCAGCACGAATCTGCTCAACCACGCTGTCCGGCAGGCTGGCGTAATCCAGGTCATTGGCCTGTTTCGCACCATCTTTAAAGGCCCAGTCGAAGAACTTCAACACTTCAGCGCCCTGTTCCGGTTTCTTCTGCTCTTTGTGAAGCAGGATGAAGGTGGTGGAGGTAATCGGCCACGCCTCGTCACCTTTCTGGTTCGTCAGGTCCTGCGCGAAGGATTTGCTCCAGTCCACGCCTTTAGCTGCGTTAGAGAAGCTCTCTTCGGTCGGGCTGACCGGTTTGCCGTCAGCGGAAACCAGTTTGGTGTACGCCAGGTTGTTCTGCTTAGCGTAAGCGTATTCTACATAGCCGATAGAGCCCGGCAGACGCTGTACGAAGGCGGCAATGCCGTCGTTGCCTTTACCGCCCAGACCGGTCGGCCAGTTTACAGTAGAGCCAGAACCTACTTTGGATTTCCACTCTTCGTTTACTTTCGCCAGGTAACTGGTGAACACGAAGGAGGTACCGGAACCGTCAGCACGACGCACCACGGCGATGTTCTGAGACGGCAATTTCAGGCCAGGGTTGAGTTTAGCAATCGCTTCGTCATCCCATTTTTTGATGTTGCCCAGGTAGATATCGCCCAGGGTTTTGCCATCCAGCACCAGTTCGCCGGATTTCACGCCCTGAAGGTTCACCGCCAGTACCACACCGCCAATCACGGTCGGGAACTGGAACAGGCCTTCCTGCTGGAGTTTTTCGTCGCTCAGCGGCGCATCAGAGGCACCAAAATCAACGGTATTCGCAATGATTTGCTTAACGCCGCCGGAGGAGCCGATACCCTGATAGTTCACTTTGCTGCCCGTGGACTTCTGGTAGGTATCTGCCCATTTGGCATACACCGGCGCAGGGAAGGTTGCACCGGCGCCAGTCAGGCTCGCCGCAGCATTAACGGCAAAAGCGCTCATCGATAAGGTCGCGGCGACAACAGTTGCGACGGTGGTACGCATAACTTTCATAATGTCTCCTGCTGGATCGTAATTCGTTGTTTAGTGGCTACGATGAGCAAAATAGGACACTTTGGTGACAGTTAAATGTACGAATTATGACAGTTTTATGACAAGGAAAATCTCGTGAAATTATCAACCATAAATTTTTTATTTATCAAAAGGTTAATCACAATTATGACAGCACTATTGACGTAAAATTTTATTTTTGTGACAAGATAAAAGGTAGTTCGGGATGACGCATTGTCATAAAAAAAGGGGGATTTTTTTGGATAAAAACCAGCCAAAAAAGAAAGCCTCACCATGACAGTGAGGCTTGTGGGATTATTCTACAGTAACGGATTTCGCGAGGTTACGCGGCTGGTCTACGTCGGTGCCTTTGATCAGCGCAACATGGTAGGCCAGTAACTGCAACGGAACGGTATAGAAGATTGGCGCAATCACCTCTTCCACATGCGGCATCTCGATGATGTGCATGTTGTCGCTGCTGGTGAAACCGGCATCCCGATCGGCGAAGACGTAAAGCTGGCCGCCACGGGCACGCACTTCTTCGATGTTGGATTTCAGTTTCTCCAGCAGTTCGTTGTTCGGCGCAACCACAATAACCGGCATATCGGCGTCAATCAGCGCCAGCGGGCCGTGTTTCAGCTCACCAGCGGCATAGGCTTCCGCGTGAATATAAGAGATCTCTTTCAGCTTCAGCGCGCCTTCCAGGGCGATCGGATACTGATCGCCACGGCCCAGGAACAGGGCGTGATGCTTGTCGGAGAAATCTTCCGCCAGCGCTTCGATGCGCTTGTCCTGGGACAGCATCTGCTCGATACGGCTCGGCAACGCCTGAAGGCCGTGCACAATATCGTGCTCGATAGACGCATCCAGGCCTTTCAGGCGGGCTAGCTTCGCCACCAGCATCAACAGCACCGTTAGCTGGGTGGTGAAGGCTTTGGTAGAGGCCACGCCGATTTCGGTGCCCGCTTTGGTCATCAGCGCCAGATCGGATTCACGCACCAGCGAAGAGCCCGGAACGTTGCACACCGCCAGCGAGCCCAGATATCCCAGCTCTTTAGACAGGCGCAGCGCTGCCAGGGTATCGGCAGTTTCGCCAGACTGAGACAGGGTAATCATCAGGCTGTTACGGCGTACCGCAGATTTGCGATAGCGGAATTCAGAGGCGATTTCGACATCGCAGGAGACGCCCGCCAGCGCTTCGAACCAGTAGCGCGACACCATACCGGAGTTATAGGAGGTACCGCAGGCCACGATCTGGATATGCTCAACCTGCGAGAGCAGATCGTTAGCCTGAGGGCCGAGCTCGCTTAAATCCACTTCGCCGTGGCTAATGCGCCCGGTGAGGGTGTTTTTGATGGCGTTCGGCTGCTCGTAGATCTCTTTTTGCATGTAGTGGCGGTAAACGCCTTTGTCGCCCGCGTCATATTGCAGGTTGGATTCGATATCCTGACGTTTAACTTCTTCGCCTTTGTTATCGAAGATGGTGACGTTGCGGCGAGTCACTTCCGCGATATCGCCTTCTTCCAGGAAGATAAAGCGACGGGTCACCGGCAGCAGCGCCAACTGGTCGGACGCGATAAAGTTTTCACCCATACCGAGGCCGATAACCAGCGGGCTACCAGAACGCGCGGCCAGCAGCACATCCGGATTGCGGGTGTCGACGATAACGGTGCCGTATGCGCCGCGCAGCTGCGGGATAGCGCGCAGAACCGCATCACGCAGGGTGCCACCCTGCTCCAGCTCCCAGTGCACCAGATGCGCGATAACTTCGGTATCGGTCTGGGAAGCAAATTCGTATCCGCGCGCCTGCAACAGCTCGCGCAGCGGTTCATGGTTTTCAATGATGCCGTTGTGAACCACCACAATGTGATCGGACACATGCGGGTGTGCGTTAATTTCCGACGGTTCGCCGTGGGTCGCCCAACGGGTATGGGCAATGCCCGTACCGCCATGCAGAGGCTGTTCCTGTGCGGCTTGCGCCAGCATCTGAACTTTGCCAAGACGACGTAAACGCGTCATCTCTCCGCTGCTGTTGATAACCGCAAGTCCCGCAGAGTCATAACCACGGTATTCCAGACGGCGTAATCCTTCGAGAAGGATTTCTGCAATATCACGCTGCGCGACTGCGCCAACAATTCCACACATAGTTTTGTTTCCTGATAATGGCGATATGCCATAGGTTGTCAGTCGACCTTTGTTGCTCTTTTCGAGCGCCCCGAGCCTTGTAGAGAGTGGGGTTATTATTGTGGTACTGCTTTTGGGGCGGAGGAATTATGGTTTCCTCTCACCCCGGCCTCGCTTTACAGCAAGGATAATTATTTTTTCTTCACCGGACGCTGCCAGCCCTGAATATGGGTCTGCTTCACGCGGCTGATGACTAATTCATTTTCTTCGATATTACGGGTAACCGTGGTGCCCGCGCCGATGGTCACGCCGCGCGCGACGGTTACCGGCGCAACCAGTTGCGTGTCGGAACCGACAAACACATCGTCGCCAATAATGGTTTTGTGTTTATTCGCGCCATCGTAATTACAGGTAATGGTGCCCGCGCCAATGTTCACATTTGCGCCGATTTCCGCATCGCCTAAATAGGAGAGATGACCGGCTTTGGAGCCTTTACCGAGACGCGCTTTTTTCATTTCCACGAAGTTGCCGACGTGCGCACCTTCTTCAAGTTCCGCGCCGGGGCGTAAGCGCGCAAACGGACCGATGGTGCAGGCGGCATCAAGACGCGAATCTTCTACTACAGAGTAAGCGCTGATTTCACAGTCATCGCCAATCACGCTGTTTTTAATGATACAGCCCGCAGCGATTTTTACCCGGTTGCCCAGGATAACGTTGCCTTCGATAATCACATTAGTATCAATTTCAACGTCACGCCCGTGGGTTAATTCTCCACGCAGATCGAAACGCGCCGGATCGCGCAGCATCACGCCTGCCAGCAGCAATTTTTCTGCTTGTTCGGACTGATACACGCGCTCCAGGCGCGCCAGCTGCAGGCGGTTATTCACGCCTTCCACTTCGCTTAAGCGGTCAGGATGTACGGCGGCGATTTCGCGCCCTTCCTGCCAGGCGAGGGCGATAATATCGGTGATGTAATATTCGCCCTGGGCGTTATCGTTAGTCAGTTTTGACAGCCAGCGTTTTAAATCCGCGCCGTTGGCAATCAAAATACCGGTATTGATTTCATTAATCTGGCGCTGTTCGTCGCTGGCGTCTTTATGTTCGACAATGCCCGTCACCTGCCCGTTTTCACGAGTAATACGGCCATAGCCGGTCGGATCGTCAAGTTTAACCGTCAGCAGGCCAATACCGCCCTGCGGTTTGGCATCCTTCAGCCGCGCCAGCGTATCAGTGGAAATCAGCGGAACATCGCCGTAGAGCATCAGAATATCTTCGTCATCCGCGAAGAACGGCGCGGCTTGCTGCATAGCATGGCCGGTACCCAGTTGTTCGGCCTGCAAAACCCAGTTCACGGCATTATTATTCAGGGCTTGTTTAAGCAGATCGCCGCCGTGGCCGTATACCAGATGTACACGCTGGGCGCCGACCTTTGTCGCCGCATCAATCACATGCTGCACCATCGGCTTGCCGGCAAGCGTGTGCAACACTTTTGGAAGATCGGAATACATGCGGGTGCCTTTGCCTGCGGCAAGGATAACCACGCTCATCGCACTGTTCGCCATACGCGTCCTGTCTCTGTAAAGTGAGTGAAGTAAAACGATTTACGTTTGAAAATTCTACATATTTTTCGCGGTAAAATGGATTGCCGTTATTTTACGCGGTTAATGTGAATTTTGCTTTATTGGCCACTTATTTAGGGTGTGATTTCCCGTCAGCCGCTGTTTTTTAAGCGCGTAATTCATTGCCATAGCATATTTGGCGCACTTAGTTTTTAATAAAAAATATCCGGCGTATGAATATATTTGGATTCTCCCGGCAAAGAATAGCGGATTTTTCGCAGATTACTGTTCGGATTAATTTACTGTAAATGGCAATAGCAGGAAGGAAACCACCCAAACAGGTGATAATAAAGCGATGATCGAGAATCGCATTGCCGGCAACACCGTAACGGGCAAAAAAAATGCCAGTCATATGACTGGCATTTTAGCTTTCAAGCCGGTGTTACATCGCTTTTTTGGTTAACTCGATAACGCGCAGTTTGGCAATCGCTTTAGCCAGTTCAGCAGAAGCCTGAGCGTAATCCACGTCGCCGTGAGAGTTACGAATGTGCTCTTCTGCCTTACGCTTCGCTTCCAGGGCTCGCGCTTCGTCGAGGTCCTGACCGCGAATCGCGGTATCTGCCAGCACAGTCACGTTGCCCGGTTGCACTTCAAGAATGCCGCCGGAGAGATAAATAAACTCTTCATGACCGTGCTGCTTCACGATGCGGATCATACCAGGCTTAATGGCGGTGAGCAGTGGAGCGTGGCCCGGGTAAATCCCCAGTTCACCTTCACTACCCGTAACCTGGATTTTTTCCACCAGCCCTGTGAACATTTGCTGTTCAGCGCTGACGACATCCAGGTGGTAAGTCATTGCCATATCACCCTCCGATTAAGGCGTTAAAGTTTTTTGGCTTTTTCCACGGCTTCGTCGATGGAGCCAACCATGTAGAACGCCTGCTCCGGCAGGTGATCGTATTCGCCTTCCATGATGCCTTTAAAGCCACGGATGGTGTCTTTCAGCGATACGTATTTGCCCGGAGAACCGGTAAACACTTCTGCCACGAAGAACGGCTGGGACAGGAAGCGCTGGATCTTACGCGCGCGTGCTACCACCAGTTTGTCTTCTTCAGACAGTTCGTCCATACCGAGGATGGCGATGATGTCTTTCAGTTCCTGGTAACGCTGCAGGATGGACTGAACGCCACGCGCGGTGTCGTAGTGTTCCTGGCCAACAACCAGCGGGTCCAACTGACGGCTGGTGGAATCCAGCGGGTCAACCGCAGGGTAGATACCCAGAGACGCGATCTGACGGCTCAGTACCACGGTTGCGTCAAGGTGCGCAAAGGTGGTGGCTGGTGACGGGTCAGTCAAGTCATCCGCAGGTACGTATACCGCCTGTACGGACGTGATAGAACCGGTTTTAGTGGAGGTGATACGTTCCTGCAGAACGCCCATCTCTTCCGCCAGCGTCGGCTGATAACCTACCGCAGAAGGCATACGGCCCAGCAGTGCAGATACTTCAGTACCGGCCAGGGTATAACGGTAGATGTTATCCACGAACAGCAGAACGTCACGGCCTTCGTCACGGAATTTCTCAGCCATGGTCAGGCCAGTCAGCGCAACGCGCAGACGGTTTCCCGGCGGCTCGTTCATCTGGCCGTAAACCAGGGATACTTTATCCAGAACGTTGGAATCGGTCATTTCGTGGTAGAAGTCGTTACCCTCACGAGTACGCTCACCCACGCCCGCAAACACAGAATAACCGGAGTGCTCGATCGCGATGTTACGGATCAGCTCCATCATGTTTACGGTTTTACCTACGCCCGCACCACCGAACAGACCGACTTTACCGCCCTTCGCGAACGGACACATCAGGTCGATTACTTTGATGCCGGTTTCCAGAAGTTCCTGAGAGCTGGACAGCTCTTCATAGGACGGTGCCGCGCGGTGGATCGCCCAACGCTCTTCTTCACCGATGTCGCCTTTCATATCGATCGGCTGACCCAGCACGTTCATGATACGGCCCAGGGTCGCTTTACCTACCGGGACTTCGATCGGGTGCTCAAGGTCTGCAACAGTCAGACCACGACGCAGGCCGTCGGAAGAACCCATTGCGATGGTACGCACGATACCGCCGCCGAGCTGCTGCTGCACTTCCAGCACCAGACGCTCATCACCATTTTGCACCTCAAGAGCATCGTACACGCGCGGTACGGCATCCTGAGGGAATTCGACGTCAACTACGGCGCCGATTACCTGGACAATTTTTCCAGTAGCCATCTTGAATCCTCTACGAATTAACCTGGTTATACCGCGGATGCACCACCGACGATTTCGGTGAGTTCCTGAGTAATGCTGGCCTGACGAGCTTTGTTGTATACCAACTGCAGCTCTTTAATCAGGCTGCCGCCATTGTCGGTAGCGGCTTTCATCGCCACCATACGTGCGGCCTGCTCGCTGGCCAGGTTTTCTACCACGCCCTGATAAACCTGAGATTCCACATAACGACGCAGGAGGGTATCCAGCAGCGCTTTCGGATCGGGTTCGTACAGGTAATCCCAGGACTTGCGTTTTAATTCCTCATCATCATCCGCTGGCAATGGCAGCAGTTGCGTGATGGTCGGAACCTGAGACATGGTATTGATAAATTTGTTATTGACGATAAAAAGCTTGTCCAGACGCCCTTCATCATAGGCCTGCAACATCACTTTTACCGGGCCGATCAGTTCAGACAGGGAAGGGTTATCCCCCATGCCTGTTACCTGAGCCACGATGTTTCCGCCAACGGAATTAAAGAACGACACGCCTTTAGAGCCGATCATCGCGATATCGCTCTGAACGCCCTTATCTGACCATGCTTTCATTTCCGCCAGCAGTTTTTTGAACAGGTTAATGTTCAAGCCACCGCACAGACCACGGTCCGTCGACACCACCAGGTAGCCCACGCGCTTAACGTCGCGTTCTTCCAGGTAAGGGTGCTTATATTCCAGATTACCGTGAGCAAGGTGACCAATCACTTTGCGCATGGTATCTGCGTAAGGACGGCTGGCAGCCATTCTTTCCTGCGATTTACGCATTTTGGAAGCGGCGACCATCTCCATCGCTTTAGTGATCTTCTGCGTGTTCTGGACGCTTGCGATCTTACTACGTATCTCTTTTGCGCCGGCCATGAGCTTCTCCTCAATGCCTTGCGGCCTGTCCTAAGACAAGCCGCCAGACGTTACCAGGACTGGGTTGCTTTGAAAGAGTCGAGGATGCCTTTCAGCTTGCCTTCGATCTCATCGTTATAGCCACCGGTCTGGTTGATTTCTTGCATCAGCGGAGCGTGATCACGGTCGACGTAAGCCAGCAGAGCGGCTTCGAAGCTACCGATTTTCGCCAGTTCCACATCTTCGAGGTAACCGCGTTCTGCCGCGAACAGCACCAGAGCCTGCTGCGCAACGGACATCGGCGCATACTGTTTCTGTTTCAGAAGCTCGGTCACTTTCTGACCGTGGCTCAGCTGTTTACGGGTGGCATCATCAAGGTCGGATGCAAACTGAGAGAACGCCGCCAGTTCACGGTACTGCGCCAGCGCGGTACGAATACCACCGGACAGTTTCTTGATGATTTTGGTCTGCGCTGCGCCACCTACACGAGATACGGAAATACCCGGGTTAACCGCCGGACGAATACCGGAGTTGAACAGGTTGGTTTCCAGGAAGATCTGACCATCGGTAATGGAGATTACGTTGGTCGGAACGAACGCAGAAACGTCACCCGCCTGGGTTTCGATAATCGGCAGTGCAGTCAGTGAACCGGTTTGACCTTTGACTTCACCTTTGGTGAAGGCTTCAACGTATTCCGCGTTAACGCGGGATGCACGCTCCAGCAGACGAGAGTGGAGGTAGAATACGTCGCCCGGGAATGCTTCACGTCCAGGCGGACGGCGCAGCAGCAGGGAGATCTGACGGTAAGCAACGGCCTGTTTGGACAGATCATCATAAATGATCAGCGCATCTTCGCCGCGGTCACGGAAGTATTCGCCCATTGCGCAACCGGCATAGGGTGCCAGGTATTGCAGCGCAGCGGATTCAGACGCGGTCGCAACCACTACGATGGTGTTAGACAGCGCACCGTGTTCTTCCAGCTTACGCACCACGTTAGCGATAGTGGACGCTTTCTGTCCGATCGCAACGTAGACGCATTTGATGCCGGAATCACGCTGGTTGATGATGGCGTCGATAGCCAGTGCGGTTTTACCGGTCTGACGGTCGCCGATGATCAGTTCACGCTGACCACGACCGATTGGGATCATGGCGTCAACGGACTTATAACCGGTCTGTACAGGCTGGTCTACGGATTGACGTTCGATAACGCCCGGTGCAATCGCTTCAACAGCGGAGAAGCCGTCGTGCTCAACCGGACCTTTACCGTCGATAGGCGCACCCAGGGTGTTCACCACACGACCCAGCAGGCCACGGCCAACCGGAACTTCAAGAATACGGCCAGTACACTTCACCTTCATACCTTCGGCGAGGTCAGCGTACGGACCCATCACCACCGCACCCACAGAGTCGCGCTCGAGGTTCAGTGCGATAGCGTAACGGTTACCCGGCAGGGAGATCATCTCACCCTGCATCACATCGGCCAGGCCGTGGATACGGATAACACCGTCACTTACAGAAACAATAGTACCTTCGTTGTGAGCTTCACTCACAACACTGAACTGAGCAATGCGCTGCTTGATCAGTTCGCTGATTTCGGTGGAATTCAGTTGCATGCTCCAGTCCCCTTAAGACTGCAAGACGTCTGCAAGGCGTTCAAGACGGCCGCGTACGCTGCCATCAATGACCATATCACCCGCTCGGATGATTACGCCTGCCACTACAGACTTATCGATTTTGCAATTCAGCTTCACTTTGCGTGACAGACGTTTTTCCATCGCGACACTGATTTTCTCGAGCTGTTCTTCGCTAAGCGCAGTAGCGGAAGTGACTTCCACTTCAACGGTGGCCTCACGGGCCTCACGTAAACGAATAAATTGCTCAAGAACATCAGGGAGAACCTTCAGACGCCCATTATCAGCCATTACCTTAATCAGGTTCTGGCCATGAGCGTCGAGCTGGTCACCACATACTGCGATAAACGACTCAGCGAGCGTTTCCGGCGCCAGTGCGCCAGAGAGAAGCTCTGCCATTTGTTCGTTTTTAGTCACCTCAGCGGCAAACGCCAGCATGTCCTGCCAACGGTCTACGCTTTGGTTTTCGACGGCAAAGTCAAAAGCTGCTTTGGCGTAGGGGCGAGCTACCGTTACAAATTCAGACATCAGCCCCTCCCTCCTTACAGTTCAGCGACAAGTTTATCCACGATGTCGCTGTTAGCAGCTTCATCCACGGAACGTTCGATGATCTTCTCGGCGCCAGCAACGGCCAGCATAGCCACCTGCTTACGCAGCTCTTCACGAGCGCGTTTACGCTCAGCGTCGATTTCTGCCTGAGCCTGCGCCACGATTTTGGTACGTTCCTGTTCGGCTTCCGCTTTCGCTTCGTCCAGGATCTGCGCACGGCGTTTGTTCGCCTGCTCGATGATTACCTGAGCTTCAGCTTTCGCTTTTTTCAGCTGGTCGGTCGCATTGGCCTGTGCAAGGTCCAAATCCTTTTTAGCTCGTTCAGCAGAAGCAAGACCGTCAGCAATTTCTTTTTGACGTTTTTCGATGGCAGCCATAATTGGCGGCCATACATACTTCATGCAGAACAGAACGAACAGGACAAACGCGATGGCCTGGCCGAGGATTGTTGCGTTAAGATTCACAGCACAATGCCTCTTATCTAGTTAACGTTCTGATATTGCTTAATTTACTTAACAAGTAAAGCAACGCTCACTACGCGACGGCGAACATCACGTACAGACCCAGACCTACAGCGATCATCGGGATTGCGTCCACCAGACCCATTACGATAAAGAACTGAGTACGCAGCAGAGGAATCAGATCAGGCTGACGCGCGGCGCCTTCCAGAAATTTACCCCCGAGGATGCCGATACCGATCGCAGCACCGATTGCCGCAAGACCCATCATCACAGCGGCAGCCATGTACAGCAGATCCATATTCAGGTTTTCCATGACAGTCTCCAGTTTGTTTCAGTTAAAACGCAGTAGTGTTGTTTAAAAAATCAATGCTCTTCAGATGCCATCGACAGATAGACAATCGTCAGAACCATGAAAATGAAGGCTTGCAGCGTAATGATCAGGATGTGGAAAATGGCCCATGGCACATTCAACAACCACTGCGACCACCACGGCAACAGACCAGCAATCAGAATGAAAATCAGCTCACCGGCATACATGTTGCCGAACAGTCGCAGACCGAGAGAAACCGGTTTGGACAGCAGGCTCACACCTTCAAGGATTAAGTTGACAGGAATGAATGCCCAGTGATTGAACGGCTGTAGCGTCAGCTCTTTAGCGAAGCCGCCAATGCCTTTCATTTTGATGCTGTAGAACAAAATCAGGATAAACACGCCAAGCGCCATGGACAGGGTGATGTTCACGTCAGCAGACGGCACCACGCGCATCGCCGGCAGACCCAGTACATGTTCAGCAATGTATGGCAGCAGGTCGATTGGCAGCAAATCCATCAGGTTCATCAGGAATACCCAGACGAAAATCGTCAGGGCCAGCGGAGCGATAACTTTGCTCTTGCCGTGGTACATGTCTTTTACGCTTCCATGTACGAAACCGACAATCAGCTCGACCGCTGTCTGGAATTTACCCGGTACGCCGCTGGTGGCATGTTTGGCCACACGACGGAACAGAACCAGGAACAACAGACCCAGAACCACCGAGAAGAACATGGAGTCTATGTTGAGCGTCCAGAAGGTAGCCGGGGGGTTTTGCGGATCCACCAGTGAGAAGGTACGCAGGTCAAGCTGAAGGTTATTCAGATGGTGACCTATGTACTCCTGTGGTGAAGAGAGTTCTCCTGCAGACATGATGCCTCTTACCCTTTGTTGTTGATTACAGCTGGTGCCAGTATTTGCACAACCAGCACCGAAACCCACGTCACTATCAGCGGAAAAAATACCGCGTGGAAGTACGCTAACGCCACCACTAAAAGTGCGAATGTCGCAAGCACCTTAAACACTTCGCCAACGGCGAACGACCAGGCCACTCGGCCTTTTGCGGGTGTCTGCGCCTGGTGACGCCAGGCAAAAATCATAAACAATGCGTTTGGCAGCCACACTGCCAAGCCTCCGCCAACGGCGGACGCGCCCCAACTGGGGTCTTTGAAGCAAAACAGCAATCCCATCGCCATTATTGCCAGTAACTGAATGAACAGAAGCTTGCGAGCCACATTGACACTAAAGAGCGACACAAACATTACGTTTACTCCTGCTCCCTAAGAGGTATGTCGCGTGTCGTATAAAACGTTCTTTAAGGCTCGGAGTCAAGCATCAAAAAGCGGTCAAATTATACGGTGCGGCCTCGTGATTTCAAACAATAAGTAGCGAAAAGGTGAATAAATGTTTAAATAAATTTCGACCCGCGCATTTTTAAAGTTTTTATTAAACGCGCTATGTTCTCCAAAAAACCGGAATAACCGCAAAGACCTTGTTCTAAAGCGTGCAGGAGATCACACAATAAACAATTTAACCAACAAATATTCTGTATCAGATATGAAACCCGAAAATGCATCTTATTGAAAATTAATAGTATTAGCCGAGAGTTTTTTAAAATCAGTCCATACACCATCAAAACCTTTCATTGACATATCAACAGATGTTTTAACAAACACGGATACGCCATCAGGAGGATTTTTAGCAGGCTGATATTTTCGGGGTTGATTATTTTAAAACGGATTTAACCGCCTCTCCCCTGCCCTGTTCATTGCCCTGGTAAAAAAAGGGTTAAATTTCCTGTCATTCATTACGAGAATGACAGGCGGCGTTTAACAATTTAGCAATCGCACTTTTTCTACTATTTTTTACAATTCTTAAAATTTGTTTGGCTTAATCATAACCAAATGGCGTTCGCCTTCAAGGCCCGGTACGTTTAGCGCCACGACCTTTTCCACCTCGAATCCTGCCGGCAGCGCCGCGATTTCATCATCTGGACGCAGGCCTTTCAGGGCATAAAAGCGCCCGTGCGGCGCAGGCAGATGTTGGCACCAGTTCACCATGTCGGTCAGCGACGCGAACGCGCGGCTGATCACGCCGTCAAACGGCGGTTCTGCCGGAAATGCTTCAACGCGGCTTTGCACCGGTGCGATATTCTCCAGCTTCAGCTCATGCTGCACCTGGCGCAAAAAGCGTACCCGTTTACCCAGGCTATCCAGCAGAGTGAAATGCTTATCCGGGCAGACGATCGACAACGGGATGCCCGGCAAACCGGGGCCAGTACCCACATCGATAAAGCGCTCGCCTTCAAGGTGCGGGGCGACCACGATGCTGTCGAGAATATGGCGCACCAACATTTCCGCCGGATCGCGCACGGAAGTCAGGTTATAGGCTTTATTCCACTTATCCAGCATGCCGACATAGGCCAGCAGTTGCTGTTTCTGGTGGTCGGTCAGCGTGATGGCGGCGGCATCCAGCAAACGCGTGAGTTTATTCAGCACAACGATATCCATGAAAAGGGCCAGCATAAGGCTGGCCCGAATTTAACGTCCGGTTACGCGCTGCGGCGCAGTAACCCCTGTTTTTTAAGCCATACCAGCAAAATGGAGATGGCGGCAGGCGTGATGCCTGAAATGCGCGACGCCTGTCCAATGGACGACGGTTTGTGATCGTTAAGTTTGGCGATCACTTCGTTCGACAAGCCGGACACCTGGCGGTAATCCAGGGTTGCAGGCAGCAGCGTGTTTTCATTGCGCTGCTGTTTCTCGATCTCGTCCTGCTGGCGAGCGATGTATCCCTCGTATTTAACCTGGATTTCCACCTGCTCGGCGGCCTGAGCGTCATCAAGGCCTGGCGCGAACGGGGTCAGGTTTACCAACTGCGGGTACGTCATTTCCGGGCGGCGCAGCAGATCTTCACCGCTGACTTCACGAGACAACGGCGAGGCCAGCTGGGCGTTGATCTCCTGCACGCCTTCCGAAGACGGTGCCATCCAGATGCCGCGCAGGCGCTGGCGTTCCAGTTCGATATTCTCACGCTTCTGGTTGAAGCGCGCCCAGCGGGCATCGTCCACCAGGCCCAGCTCGCGGCCCGCTTCGGTCAGACGCAGATCGGCGTTATCTTCACGCAGCATCAGGCGATATTCGGCACGGGAGGTAAACATGCGGTACGGTTCTTTGGTGCCCAGCGTGCACAGATCGTCCACCAGCACGCCGAGGTAAGCCTGATCGCGACGCGGCGCCCAGCCCTCTTTCTCGGCAGAGAAGCGACCGGCATTCAGGCCTGCCAGCAGACCCTGCGCGGCAGCTTCTTCGTAGCCGGTGGTGCCGTTGATTTGCCCGGCAAAGAACAGGCCCTGGATATATTTGCTCTCCAGGGTCGGTTTCAAATCGCGCGGGTCAAAGAAATCATACTCAATGGCGTAACCCGGACGGACGATTTTGGCGTTCTCCATGCCCCGCATTGAGCGCACGATTTGCATCTGCACATCAAACGGCAGGCTGGTGGAAATCCCGTTCGGGTAAATTTCGTTTGACGTGAGGCCTTCCGGCTCCAGGAAGATCTGATGCTGGTTGCGATCGGCAAAGCGCATCACTTTATCTTCGATGGACGGGCAGTAGCGCGGGCCGATACCTTCGATCACCCCAGCATACATCGGGCTGCGATCGAGGTTGGCGCGGATCACGTCATGGGTTTTTTCGTTGGTATAGGTGATATAGCACGGCACCTGCTGCGGATGCTGGCTGACATCGCCCATAAACGAGAACACCGGCAGCGGCGTATCGCCATGCTGCTGCGCCAGCACGCTGAAATCAATGGTGCGGGCGTCAATACGCGGCGGCGTACCGGTTTTCAGGCGGTTAACGCGCAGCGGCAGTTCACGCAGACGGCGTGACAGGGAAATCGACGGCGGATCGCCTGCACGGCCACCGCTGTAGTTATCCAGCCCGATGTGGATCTTGCCGTCCAGGAATGTCCCGACGGTTAACACCACCGCTTTAGCGCGGAACTTGAGGCCCATCTGGGTCACCGCGCCGACAACGCGATCGTTTTCCACTATCAGATCTTCCACCGCTTGCTGGAAGATCATCAGGTTCGGTTGATTTTCCAGCGCGGTACGCACCGCCTGGCGATACAGTACGCGATCGGCCTGGGCTCGAGTGGCGCGAACGGCAGGGCCTTTGCTGGCGTTTAGTATCCTAAACTGAATACCGGCTTTGTCGATCGCTGTTGCCATCAGACCGCCGAGGGCATCCACTTCCTTAACCAAATGTCCTTTACCAATACCGCCGATCGCCGGGTTGCAGCTCATCTGCCCCAGCGTGTCGATATTGTGTGTCAAAAGTAGGGTCTGTTGACCCATACGGGCTGCGGCCATCGCGGCCTCAGTACCTGCATGACCCCCGCCAATGATAATGACGTCGAAAGGATCCGGATAAAACATGGTGGATAAACCTCGTGGTGTGGCAAATGGGTTTTCGATCCCGGGGCGTGGATTCTACTCAAGTTTAGCCTTTCGAGAAAGCGTCAGGATCGTTGGTATTTAAAAGAAGATCTTTTTATTTAGAGATCTGTTTTACTATGATCTCTTATTAGGATCGCCGATATCTGTGGATAACTGCCGATCGCCAATGAAGATCAAGGCATTAAGTGAGATCATTAGCTGTTAACGATCGGTGATCCCACACGGTATTAGCTGGGTGCAGAATGGGTGTTTATACACAGGCCCACGGCGGACTAAAGGTTATACTTGGGATAACTACCGGTTGTTCCAAGCTTATGAGCAGACTTATCCACAAACCAACCGGCGATCTTTTCAGCAATTAGAGTAAATTTTTCCAGGATCCCAGCCAAATCTCCGCCGGATCTTCTGGGATTTCGTGATCGTGCACGTTGATCTTCAGCAGATCGCCAATGCGTTTGGCTCCACATTCGGTCATTAGCGTGTCGATTTTCTCGATTGCACCACAAAAGGTGTCGTACTCGCGACTGCCGATACCCACTGCCCCATAACGCACATTACTGAGGTCAGGACGCTGTTCCTTTATTGCCGTATAAAAAGGTTCGAGATTATCCGGCACATCTCCCGCGCCATGCGTCGAGGTCACAATCAGCCAAACCCCGCCAGCCTGCAGGTCTTCAAGCATCGGGCCATGTTGGGTATCGGTAGTAAAACCCGCTTCTTCCAGCTTTTCCGCCAGATGCTCAGCTACGTATTCCGCGCTGCCCAGGGTACTGCCGCTGATAAGGGTAATTTCTGCCATGATCGTCTGCCTTTTATAAAACGTCGCGTATTGTACGCTGTGAAGGGGCTGGGATCTACCTGTGGATAATATGGGTATAGCAGGTAAGGGGCCGATCGCAGGCTTTGGCGAGGATTCCCGGCGATCGGTTAAATATTCTAAGGTAAGTTATTGATATATAGCTATTACGCTCAGGGCTTAATTGTGCGCATTATTGGGTTTTGCAGGGAAATCAGCGTCTCAGTGGACTGAATTTCATCAATTGTTTGGATCTTGTTGATAAGTACTTGCTGCAATGCATCGATGGATCGGCACATCACTTTAATAAAGATACTGTAGTGGCCGGTGGTGTAATACGCTTCGGTCACCTCGTCCAGGCTTTCCAGTCTCGCCAGGGCGGAAGGGTAGTCTTTGGCGCTTTTCAGGATGATGCCGATAAAACAACACACGTCATAACCCAGTTGCTTCGGGCTGATATCAATGCGCGCGCCGGTGATAATTCCGGCCTGCTTCATTTTCTCGACACGCACGTGAATAGTCCCCGGACTGACGCCGAATTGTTTCGCCAGTTCGGCATAAGCGGTACGCGCATTGGCCATTAAAGCTTCCAGGATGCCGCGATCCAGATTGTCGATCTGATAATTTTCCATATGTTTTCCTTATGGATAATGACGATTCGCTCTCATTATGGCCTTTAAATTATCGAATTAAAAACCGTCTGGCCTTTTTTATTGATGATTATTGAATTGTGTGGCCTTTTTATTGCTAAATGTTTGCTATCAGACAGACAGGAGTAAACATAATGAAAACGGCTTACATCGCAAAACAGCGTCAGATTAGTTTCGTGAAGTCCCATTTCTCTCGCCAGCTCGAAGAAAAATTGGGCCTGATTGAAGTTCAGGCACCGATCCTGAGCCGCATCGGCGACGGGACCCAGGATAACTTATCCGGCTGCGAAAAAGCCGTTCAGGTTCGCGTAAAAAACCTGCCGGACGCGCAGTTTGAAGTCGTGCACTCGCTGGCAAAATGGAAACGTAAAACCCTCGGTCAGCATGACTTCAGCGCCGGTGAAGGGCTTTACACCCATATGAAAGCGCTGCGCCCGGACGAAGATCGCCTGTCGCCCATCCATTCTGTGTATGTGGATCAGTGGGACTGGGAACGTGTAATGGGCGATGGTGAACGTCATCTCGGCACCCTGAAGCAGACCGTAGAAGCTATCTGGTCCGCTATGAAAGCCACGGAAGCCGCAGTAAGCGAGCAGTTTGGCTTAACACCGTTCCTGCCGGAGCAGATCCACTTCGTTCATAGCGAAACCCTGCAACAGCGCTTCCCGGATCTGGATGCTAAAGGCCGCGAGCGCGCCATTGCCAAAGAGTTGGGTGCGGTATTTTTGATTGGCATCGGCGGCAAACTGGCGGACGGTAAACGTCACGATATCCGCGCGCCGGATTATGATGACTGGTCAACGGCCAGCGAAGGCGGCTTTGCCGGTCTTAACGGCGATATTCTGGTGTGGAACCCGGTGCTGGAAGATGCGTTTGAACTCTCTTCAATGGGCATCCGCGTGGACGCCGATACGCTGAAACGCCAACTGGCGATCACGGGTGACGAAGATCGCCTGGCGCTGGAATGGCATCAGGCGCTGCTCAACGGTGAAATGCCGCAGACCATCGGCGGCGGTATCGGGCAGTCGCGCCTCATCATGCTGATGCTGCAACTGCCGCACATTGGGCAGGTTCAATGCGGCGTATGGCCAGCCCATGTTCAGGCTGAGGTCAGCGAACTGCTGTAATGATTAACGCCGCCAGCGTCGCAGCAGGCGGCTACGCATCCCGGTATCAAAGCGCCAGATATGATCGAATATCCGCATGATGCCGGGTTTGCCGTGAGCCGACATCGCCACGGCATGGAAACGGTGCTGATGCACTCGCTGTAATGTCTTCACTTTGCCGACCACGTCATCCGGCAAGCGCTGGGCGATAAAATCCGAGATCACCACCGCGTCCGCATCCTGCCATACGCTTCCCTGCATTCTTTCGATGATCGATCTGAAACAGCTGGCTATATCGGTGCCGCCGCGAAACTGCTGACTTAAAAACCGAATGGCTTGCTCAATGCCGTCCTGCCGGGAAAGCTCATAACTCACCACTTCGGTGGAAAACAGCATAATAAAGCAGCGTCGACTGTCCGCCAGGGCGATGCGCATCAGCGCCAGGCAAAACGCTTTGGCACACTGTTCATTAAAGCCGCCCATGGAACCGGACGTATCCACGCAGACGATAAACGGGCCGCGTGGTTGCTCGTCGACATCCTGATGCGTCACCGGCCGTTCAGTAACGCGCTCCCGCCAGGCTTCACCCTGTAGCCGATAGGTCAGCAGTTCATGCTCCACCAGTCGCCGATAGAATTCATATTCCAGTTCGGTAATGCCCAGCGTGGCAAGCTCCGTCGGCAACAGGCGCAGGATATCGTCACTGCGGTGAAGTCCTTCCACTTGTTCCGGAACCGTCGCCGGTTCACGCACCAGAGTGCGAAAGGTCTCCATCGGAGAATCCTTCTTTGGGACGGATTTGGCCTCCCTGGAACGCCCCAGCTGCGCTGCGAGCTTTTCCAGCTCCGGCTGGCTGGCAAGAAAATCCCCGTATTTGACGATCAGTTGATAGTCGCCGCGCTTTAGCTGCCCGGCGCTCATATCCCACAACCGGCCTGCGGCATGATCGTTTTCCACCAGCACTTTTTCCAGCTGGCCGCTGAGGGTCATGCGCTCCTGCACTTCGCTTAATAACTGTTCGCGTTCATCTTCCAGCAACTGCTGATTCAGGGTGGTGGCCTGCACCACCAGGCTTAATCGCCAGCGTTGCAGAAACAGGGTATGCAGTGCGGGCGTAAAGGTGGGGCTGGCTTGGGTAAGCTGCGCCGCCTGGGCGGCAAACGGCGAGTTAAGCTGCTCAAGACGGGACAAGATTTGCGGCAGTTGGACCAGCAACTGAGACGTGGAGAGCAGTTGGCTCTGCTGATAGCACTGCACCTCCTGCGCCAGCTCCACAGGCACCGGCACATCATGAAGCCGGTTTTTTAACTGTTGCCGCCAGCGCGGAATATCCTCATGAAGCGCCTTCTTTAACTTAGGGTACTTTTCGAAGAATACCGCCAGCTGCGGCGAGGCCAGCAGCGCGATAATCAGTTCTTCAATTAATTCCCCTTCGCTGATGGCCAGGATCGTGTTTAACGTATCCAGGGTAATCATTGCCGCGCCTGTTTAATCTGCGCGCCGACGTCCTGTAAGCTGGCCTCAATACGTCCCAGCCAGTCGGGCTGGATAAACAGGCATTTTTGCTGGTCGCTGAAACGGCTGTGCTGCTGGTGCCATTCATTATCCAGCTCGTCTAACTGCTGTTTAATTTCCGCCGGAATGCCTTCCGCCAGCGCGCCCGGCAACGACAGCCGGCTCCCCTGCAGGCTGACATCACGGATTTGCAGGTGCTGGCCGCTGTCCACGTCCAGATTGAGGATCTGCGCAAAGCCAATGCCGTTGAGTTTGCCGCGGATCTCCCCGCCTTTTTGCAGCCACTGGTCAAGCTGCTCGCGGTTGAGGGTAATATGAATCACTTCCATATCGTGGAGCTTAAGCGGTTTTTGCAGCAGCAGCGTCAGTTCGGCTGCCTGTAACGTGTCCGGGAGATGGTATTGGGGACGGCGGCTGAACATCCCGCTTTGCTTCACCACGGTCAGGGCGTTCTGCTCGCTCTTTTGCTGCTCCAGCTGCATCCGGCGTTGCTGAATGGCGCCGAGCTTTGTCAGCATCGCCTGCTGTTGCCACGCGTGCCCGGTCATCAAAACTTCCATTTGCTGCTGCATTAGGTTGCGGGCGGCGGCGTCATGCCACAGGCAGTCTTTCAGCAAAATCAGATCGATGGGTGCGACGGCGTTGCGACCACTGAAAAACGCGCAGGCCTGTAACAGGTGAATCGCTTTCTTCCAGCGACGATCCGAAACATAAGGCGCGTGCGGCTGGTTTTCCAACTGCTGGCGCAGCAGAAAAATTAACTCAAAGACGTCGTCCGGCAGCGCGACGTTGCCGATATCTTTTTGCCACTGGGTAAATTCTTCATCACTGATTTGCAGCGCGGCGGGCACCGGATTTTCATTTTCGTCCTGCTGGTTTACCAGCATCGAGCGGAAATTACCTTTGTCCTGAACTTTATCCAGCCATAGCCGGATTAACATGCGGTCATACAGCGCTTCCAGGCTGTTATCCGCATCCGGCAGCTCGTTAGAGGCCGCCACCAGCAGGCGCATCGGGATTTTTACTTCGAACGCCCCGTTACGAAAGCGCCGTTCGTTAATGGCAGTCAGCAGCGTGTTCAGGATGGCAGGCCCGGCTTTCCAGATCTCATCCAGGAACACGATCTCCGCTTCGGGAAGGTAACCCTGGGTCAACCGCTCATAACGTCCTTCATCCTTCAGCGCCTGGATAGATAGCGGGCCGAATACTTCTTCAGGCGTGGAAAAGCGGGTCATCAGATATTCAAAAGCGCGGGCGTGTTCGAAAGCAAATTTCAGGCGGCGGGCAATCAGGCTTTTGGCGATGCCAGGCGGGCCTAACAGAAACACGCTCTCGCCGCTTAATGCCGCCAGCAGGCAAAGACGGATGGCGTGGCTGCGTTCGAAAAGCCCTTTTTCCAGTGCGGATGCGAGCCTTGAAATTCTTTCAGCCAACAAATGGGGTTGAGCCATAATTAGTTTGCGTCCTTACCCTGAGGAAACGGCTTAAGATGCAATTATATACCTGCAGTTTTGGTCGCGAGACAAGCCCTGCGGCCCGCGCCAGGTATGTCAATCGCCACTTTTTAATCTCTGTCGCATACTCAGGAAAATTGTGATGCAACGATAATTCGCTAATCCGAAGTGATGAGGTCGGTTATCGTCAAAAAGGAGTACGAAGTTTAGGGGTATTTTTTTGACGTGGACAGGCTGGGTTCTATTTAGGGGTACGATTTTGCCGTTAATCGTGCATACTGTGCGCTTTTTGTGGGCCAAGGGACTAAGCACACAACTGTTTTCTAACAAAAGATTAGTCTATGAGCGCTGATAATAAGCAACCGCTGCCGGCGATAACGCTTGCAGCAATCGGGGTGGTGTACGGCGATATCGGGACCAGCCCACTTTATACGTTAAGAGAATGCCTTTCCGGCCAGTTTGGTTTTGGCGTAGAACGGGATGCCGTTTTTGGCTTCCTCTCCCTGATTTTTTGGCTGCTGATTTTAGTAGTTTCCATTAAATATCTGACTTTCGTGATGCGCGCCGACAACGCCGGTGAAGGTGGGATACTGACGCTAATGTCGCTGGCGGGGCGTAATACCTCAGCCAAAGCGACATCCTGGCTGGTTATTCTGGGCCTGATCGGCGGCAGCTTCTTTTATGGCGAGGTGGTTATCACACCGGCCATTTCGGTGATGTCCGCCATCGAGGGCCTGGAAATCGCCGCGCCGTCGCTCGACCCTTATATTGTGCCGCTGTCGATTATCGTCCTGACCCTGCTGTTTATGATCCAGAAACATGGCACCGGGATGGTAGGCAAACTGTTCGCGCCGATTATGCTGGCCTGGTTTTTGATTCTGGCGGTATTGGGTGTGCGCAGTATCATCGCCAATCCGGAAGTGCTACACGCGTTAAACCCAATATGGGCGGTGCATTTCTTCGTGGAATACAAGACGGTTTCTTTCTTCGCGCTGGGCGCGGTGGTGCTGTCGATCACTGGCGTTGAGGCGCTGTATGCCGACATGGGCCACTTCGGTAAGCTGCCGATCCGTATCGCGTGGTTTAGCGTGGTGCTGCCTTCGCTGGTGCTGAACTATTTCGGCCAGGGCGCGTTGCTGCTGAAAACGCCGGAAGCGATTAAGAACCCGTTCTTTTTACTGGCTCCCGACTGGGCGCTGATCCCACTGCTGATTATCGCCACCCTGGCGACGGTTATCGCCTCGCAGGCAGTGATCTCCGGCGTGTTCTCCCTGACGCGCCAGGCCGTGCGTCTGGGCTATCTTTCGCCGATGCGCATCATCCACACTTCAGAAATGGAGTCCGGGCAGATTTATATTCCGGCCATTAACTGGATGCTCTATTTCGCGGTAGTGATTGTTATCGTCAGCTTTGAACACTCCAGTAACCTGGCGGCAGCCTATGGTATTGCGGTAACGGGCACCATGGTCTTGACCTCAATTCTGTTCACCACCGTTGCCAACAAAAACTGGCACTGGAGCAAAATCCTGCTTGGGGTGATGTTCGTTGGGTTTATGTGCATCGACGTGTCGCTGTTCTCGGCTAACCTGTCGAAACTGCTGTCCGGCGGCTGGCTGCCGCTGACGTTAGGCCTGGTGATGTTTATCATCATGACTACCTGGAAAAGCGAGCGCTTTCGCCTGCTGCGCCGGATGCATGAGCACGGCAACTCCCTGGAAGCGATGATCGCCTCGCTGGAAAAATCCCCGCCGGTGCGCGTGCCGGGCACGGCGGTGTACATGTCCAGGGCGTTGAATGTCATTCCGTTCGCGATGCTGCATAACCTCAAGCACAATAAGGTGCTGCACGAACGTGTGATCCTGCTGACCCTGCGTACAGAAGATGCGCCTTACGTGCACAATGTACGCCGCGTAGCCATCGAACAGCTATCACCCACTTTCTGGCGCGTGGTAGCCAGTTACGGCTGGCGCGAAACGCCGAACGTGGAAGAGGTGTTTCACCGCTGCGGGCTGGAAGGGCTGAGTTGCCGGATGATGGAAACCTCGTTCTTTATGTCCCATGAATCGCTGATTATCGGTAAACGCCCGTGGTATCTGCGCCTGCGTGGCAAGCTGTTCCTGCTGTTGCAGCGTAACGCGTTGCGCGCCCCCGATCAGTTTGAAATCCCGCCTAACCGGGTTATCGAACTCGGGACTCAGGTAGAAATTTAATTTCTCAACGCCTCTTCTGTGAAGGGGCGTTTTTCTTTCTGCTGTCCTGCAACAACAACGAGCGAAACGTTTCGATGGCGATCACATTTCTATAACGCGCCGATTGTTTCCTGTTCGCCTTCTTTACTACACTTCAGTCAGCGAAACGTTTCGCTAGTGGAGCAAAGAAATGAAAAAAGGCACCGTTTTAAATGCTGACATCTCTCGGGTCATCTCACGTCTCGGTCATACCGATACGGTTGTTGTGTGTGATGCCGGGTTGCCCATCCCGAAAACGACTGAGCGTGTCGACCTGGCACTGACTCAGGGCGTCCCCACCTTTATGCAGGTGTTGGATGTGGTGACTACCGAGATGCAGGTTGAAGCGGCGATCCTTGCGCTGGAAATTAAACAACACAATCCGCAGCTCCACGAAACGTTGCTCAGCCATATTGAGCAACTGCAACAACACCAGGGAAATACCATTGAAATTCGTTACATCACGCATGAACAGTTCAAAGTAAACACCGCTGGTAGCCAGGCGGTCATTCGCAGCGGGGAATGCTCCCCGTATGCGAATATTATTCTCTGTGCCGGCGTAACTTTCTGAGGCCGACATGGACGCATTACTGCAACTTAAGGGGATTGATAAGTCATTCCCCGGTGTAAAAGCCCTTTCCGGCGCGGCGCTGAATGTCTATTCAGGCCGCGTTATGGCATTGGTCGGCGAAAACGGTGCCGGTAAATCCACCATGATGAAAGTGCTGACTGGCATCTATCAACGTGATGCCGGCTCGCTGAAATGGCTGGGCCAGGAGACGACCTTCAACGGTCCGAAATCGTCTCAGGAAGCGGGCATCGGCATTATCCACCAGGAACTTAACTTGATCCCGCAATTGACTATTGCGGAGAACATCTTCCTGGGCCGCGAATTTGTTAACCGGTTTGGCAAAATCGACTGGAAAACCATGTATGCCGAAGCCGACAAGCTGCTCGCCAAACTGAACCTGCGCTTTAACAGCCACCGGCTGGTGGGCGAACTGTCTATTGGCGATCAGCAGATGGTGGAAATTGCCAAGGTGCTGAGCTTTGAATCCAAAGTCATCATCATGGACGAACCTACTGACGCCCTGACGGATACCGAAACCGAATCGCTGTTCCGCGTGATCCGCGAGCTGAAAGCCCAGGGGTGCGGCATTGTCTATATCTCCCACCGCATGAAAGAAATTTTCGAGATCTGCGATGACGTTACGGTATTCCGCGACGGGCAATTTATTGCCGAACGCGAAGTGGCGACGCTGACCGAAGACACGCTGATTGAAATGATGGTGGGTCGCAAGCTCGAAGATCAGTATCCACACCTGGACAAAGCGCCGGGCGAGGTGCGTCTGAAAGTCGATAATCTGTGCGGGCCTGGCGTCAACAATGTTTCCTTTCGCTTACGCAAAGGGGAAATCCTTGGTGTTGCCGGGCTGATGGGCGCAGGGCGTACTGAGCTGATGAAAGTGCTGTACGGCGCGTTGCCGCGCATCAGCGGATACGTCACGCTCGACGGCCATGAAGTCGTGACCCGCTCTCCGCAGGATGGCCTGGCGAACGGCATCGTTTATATCTCTGAAGACCGTAAGCGCGATGGTTTAGTGCTGGGCATGTCGGTAAAAGAGAACATGTCTCTGACCGCGCTGCGCTATTTCAGCCGTAGCGGTGGCGGCCTGAAGCATCAGGACGAGCAGCAGGCAGTCAGCGATTTTATCCGGCTGTTCAACGTCAAAACCCCGTCAATGGAACAGGCGATAGGTTTGCTCTCCGGCGGTAATCAGCAGAAAGTGGCGATAGCCCGCGGCCTGATGACCCGTCCGAAAGTGCTGATCCTTGATGAGCCGACGCGCGGCGTCGATGTCGGTGCCAAGAAAGAGATCTACCAGTTAATCAACCAGTTCAAAGCTGATGGCTTAAGCATCATTCTGGTCTCGTCTGAGATGCCGGAAGTGTTGGGCATGAGCGATCGCATCATTGTGATGCACGAGGGGCATCTCGGCGGTGAGTTCACACGCGAGCAGGCCACTCAGGAAGTGCTGATGGCGGCGGCTGTTGGCAAGCTAAACCGCGCAGGAGTATGACAATGAGTACCCAGACTATCACTGGCCGTCGCTATTTCACTAAAGCGTGGCTGTTAGAGCAAAAATCGCTGATTGCCCTGCTGGTGCTGATCGCGGTGGTCTCCACCATGAGCCCGAACTTCTTTACCGTTAATAACCTGTTCAACATCCTGCAGCAAACGTCGGTCAACGCCATTATGGCGGTAGGCATGACGCTGGTTATCCTCACCTCAGGTATCGACCTGTCTGTCGGTTCCCTGCTGGCGTTAACCGGCGCGGTCGCCGCCTCAATCGTGGGCCTGGAAGTGAACGCGCTGGTGGCTGTGGCGGGCGCGCTGGCGCTCGGTGCGGCGATTGGCGGCGTGACTGGCGTTATTGTTGCCAAAGGACGCGTGCAGGCGTTTATCGCTACCCTGGTGATGATGCTGCTGCTGCGCGGCGTGACCATGGTGTACACCGACGGTAGCCCGATTAACACCGGGTTCTCTGACAACGCCGATCTGTTTGGCTGGTTTGGTATCGGTCGCCCGCTGGGCATCCCGACGCCGGTGTGGATCATGGCGATCGTCTTTCTCGCCGCCTGGTATATGCTGCATCACACCCGTCTGGGCCGTTATATTTATGCACTGGGCGGTAACGAAGCGGCGACGCGTCTGTCCGGCATCAGCGTTAATAAAGTCAAAATCATCGTTTATTCGCTGTCCGGCATGTTGGCCGCGCTGGCGGGTGTTATTGAAGTGGCGCGTCTGTCTTCCGCACAGCCGACGGCCGGTACTGGCTATGAGCTGGACGCTATCGCGGCGGTGGTACTGGGCGGTACCAGCCTGGCGGGCGGTAAAGGCCGTATTGTGGGGACGCTGATCGGTGCGCTGATCCTTGGCTTCCTGAACAACGGACTGAATTTATTAGGTGTTTCTTCCTATTACCAGATGATCGTTAAAGCAGTCGTCATTCTGCTGGCGGTACTGGTAGACAACAAAAAGCAGTAACTGATTACTCTACAGGACATCTGACTATGAACATGAAAAAACTGGCTACCCTGGTTTCTGCTGTTGCGTTAAGCGCCACCGTGAGCGCCAACGCTATGGCTAAAGACACGATCGCGCTGGTTATCTCCACGCTGAATAACCCGTTCTTTGTGTCATTAAAAGATGGCGCGCAGAAAGAAGCCGACAAACTGGGGTATAACCTGGTGGTGCTGGATTCCCAGAATAACCCGGCTAAAGAGCTTGCCAACGTTCAGGATCTGACCGTTCGCGGCACTAAATTACTGCTGATTAACCCAACCGACTCCGATGCGGTAGGTAATGCCGTGAAGATGGCTAACCAGGCCAAAATCCCGGTGATCACCCTGGACCGTATGGCATCCAAAGGCGACGTGGTCAGCCACGTGGCGTCTGATAACGTGGCAGGCGGCAAAATGGCC
The DNA here is from genome assembly GCF_056155425.1 of Atlantibacter sp. MEI4A-1023. NCBI lineage: Bacteria > Pseudomonadati > Pseudomonadota > Gammaproteobacteria > Enterobacterales > Enterobacteriaceae > Atlantibacter > Atlantibacter sp. MEI4A-1023. Next base: position 4,688,972 of record NZ_CM149568.1, on the reverse strand, counting down.
GGTGACTTCATTGCTAAAAAACTGGGTGAAGGCGCGAAAGTGATCGAGCTGCAGGGTATCGCAGGTGCCTCTGCTGCCCGTGAGCGTGGTGAAGGTTTCAAACAGGCGACTGCGGCCCACAAATTTACCGTCCTGGCGAGCCAGCCGGCTGACTTCGACCGCACCAAAGGCCTGAACGTGATGCAAAACCTGCTGACCGCGCATCCGGACGTGCAGGCTGTATTTGCTCAGAACGATGAAATGGCGCTGGGCGCACTGCGCGCGCTGCAAACCGCCGGTAAATCAGACGTGCTGGTGGTAGGTTTTGACGGCACCGCCGACGGCGTGAAAGCGGTTGAAGGCGGCAAGTTAGGCGCAACCGTGGCGCAAATGGCCGATCAGATTGGTGTTATCGGCGTGGAAACCGCGGATAAAGTGCTGAAAGGCGAAAAAGTTGAGAAGCAAATCCCGGTTGAGCTGAAGCTGGTTACCAAATAAGTCACAGATTACATAAAGTAATAAGAAAAGCAGGGCACCGCGCCACCCACCCGGGTGGCGCATTTTGACGGGACACCCGAAGATGAATACTACTGGCAAGCTGGTTGTTCTGGGCAGTATCAATGCCGACCATATCCTTAATCTTGAATCGTTCCCGAAGCCGGGTGAAACCCTGACCGGTAGCCAATACCAGGTCGCGTTCGGTGGGAAGGGCGCAAATCAGGCGGTTGCCGCCGGCCGTAGCGGTGCGGATATTGCGTTTATTGCCTGCGTGGGTGATGACGATACCGGGCGTCGGGTCTGTACTCAGTTAGCCAGCGATAATATTGATATCTCGCCGGTAGATACCATCAAGGGTGAATCCACGGGCGTGGCGCTGATTTTCGTTAACGCCCAGGGCGAGAACGTTATCGGCATCAGTGCCGGGGCCAACAGCGCGTTGACGCCGGAGCGCGTCACGGCGCAGCACGATTTGATTGCCCAGTCCTCCGCGCTGCTGATGCAGCTGGAATCCCCGGTAGAAAGCGTCGTCGAAGCCGCGAAAATTGCCCATCAACATCAAACTACCGTCATCCTCAACCCGGCTCCGGCGCGGGAACTGCCAGATGAACTGCTGCGCCTGGTGGACATTATCACCCCCAATGAAACCGAAGCGGAAAAGCTGACCGGCGTGAAAGTCGCAACCGATGACGATGCCGCACAGGCGGCGCAGCGGTTACATGATAAAGGCATCGGCACGGTGATCATCACTTTAGGCAGCCGTGGCGTATGGGCCAGCCGTGACGGCAAAGGCCAGCGCGTGCCGGGTTTTAAAGTCGATGCTGTGGATACGATTGCCGCAGGCGATACCTTTAACGGCGCGTTAGTTACCGCCTTGCTGGAAGAGAAACTGTTGCCGGAAGCGATTCGCTTCGCCCATGCCGCTGCCGCTATCGCAGTGACCCGGCGCGGGGCACAGCCTTCCGTACCGTGGCGTAATGAGATCGACGATTTCTTAAAGCAACAGGGGTAACGCTTGGCGACGATGAAGGATGTTGCTCGCCTGGCGGGCGTCTCCACTTCCACGGTTTCTCACGTCATTAATAACGATCGCTTCGTGAGCGAAGCGATTCGTTTAAAAGTGAATGACGCGGTAAAAACCCTGAACTATGCCCCCTCGGCGCTGGCACGCAGCCTGAAGCTGAACCAGACCCGTACCATCGGGATGCTGATCACCGCCAGTAGCAACCCCTTCTTTTCAGAAATCGTGCGCGGTGTGGAACGCAGCTGTTTCGAGCGCGGTTACAGCCTGGTGCTGTGCAATACCGAAGGCGACGAACAGCGCATGAACAGCAATCTGGAAACGCTGCTGCAAAAGCGCGTCGATGGCCTGCTGCTGCTGTGTACCGAAACGCATCAACCTTCCGCCGAAATCATGACGCGTTATCCTTCGATACCCACCGTGATGATGGACTGGGCACCCTTTGATGGCGACAGCGATCTGATTCAGGATAACTCTCTGCTGGGCGGTGAAATCGCCACTCAGCATTTGATTGATAAAGGCTATCGGCGCATCGCCTGTATCACCGGGCCGCTGGATAAAACGCCGTCACGCCTGCGGCTGGAGGGGTATCGCAACGCCATGGCGCGTGCCGGGCTGGCCATTCCTGACGGCTATGAGATTACCGGCGACTTTGAGTTTTCCAGCGGATTTAGCGCCATGAACGCCCTGCTGACGTTAGCGGAGCGCCCTGACGCGGTGTTTACCGGCAACGATGCGATGGCAGTTGGCGCATACCAGGCGCTCTATCAGGCCGGGCTGAGCATTCCAAAAGATATGGCGCTGGTGGGATATGACGATATTGAACTCGCGCGCTATATGACCCCGCCACTGACCACCGTTCATCAACCGAAAGATGAACTGGGCGAGCTGGCTATTGATGTGCTGATCCATCGCATGGCGCAGCCGGGGCTTGCCCAGCAACGCCTGCAATTAACACCAGAGCTGATTGCGCGCGGTTCGTCTTAAGCTTTATGCCTTTCTTTTATCAGGTTACGTCCGTCTTTCGGGCGTAACAGCATAAATACCAGCGCTGAGACCAGGGTAATCACACCCATAGTAATAAAGGTGCTGTGGAACTGCCCCACGGTGCTGGTGGTTTGATCGCTCTGATAAAAACGCAGTACTGCCGCACTCACCGCGACCCCAAGGCTGATAGACAATTGCTGAGTCACCGCCAGCATACTGTTGCCGCTGCTGGCGTTCTCATCAGTAAGATCCGCAAGGGTGATGGTATTCATCGAGGTGAACTGTATTGACATCGCCATCCCCAGAATAAACAGCGGCAGTATCAGCGCCCAGACAGGCATCGCAGGGGACTGCAACGCGAACTGGCCGATCATCAGACCGATAAACAGCGTGACGCCCACCAGGGTTTTCCGGTAACCGAGGCTGCGCAGGATTTGCGTCACCATCGATTTGGCCAGAATCGAGCCAATGGCCGTCGGCGCCATCATGCAGCCAGCGATCAGCGCCTGGTAGCCGAATCCTACCTGCAACATCAATGGCATCAAAAACGGTACGCAGCCGGTGCCGAGGCGCGACGCGATATTGCCCGCGATGCCGATAGAGAAGGTGCGGGTTTTAAACATCGGTAGCGCAATGATCGGGTTGGGATGGCGGCGGGCGTGGACTATATACGCCATCAGCAGCGCCAGGCCGCTGGCGATCGCTAAGCCAGCAATCCACGTATCCACTATCTTTTCGCCAAACAACTCCATCCCGCTGGAGAACAGCACCAGACTCAGGCCGAACAGCAAAAAACCGCCCATATCGAACCCGCGGCGCGGCGTCGTAAAGTTGGGCATGTATTTGCGCGCATACAGCAGACCGGCAATACCGATAGGGATATTGATTAAGAAAATCCAGTGCCAGCTGGCCCAGGTCACCAGAACGCCGCCCAGCACCGGGCCAAGAACCGGCCCGACCAGGCCAGGCATGGTCACGAAATTTAATACCGGCAGTAATTCGCTACGTGGATAGGCGCGCAGCAACGCCAGACGGGCGACCGGCATCATCATCGCCCCGCCGACGCCCTGCATCACCCTGAACAGCACCAGTTGGCCGAGGTTTTGAGACAGGGCGCAGGCCAGCGATCCCAGAGTGAACAGCATCACCGCAATCATAAATACCTTGCGGGTGCCGAAGCGGTCAGCAAGCCAGCCGCTGACGGGGATCAACATCGCCACCGTCAGGGTGTAACTGATAATGGCGGACTGCATCGCCAGCGGCGAGCGGTCCAGACTCTGGGCGATAGCGGGTAACGCGGTGTTAAGAATGGTGGCGTCCAGCGCCTGCATAAAAAAGGCCATCGCCGCAATCCACGGCAGCCCTGCCATACTGCGAGCTTTTTTAATCATGACTACCTTATTTGCGCTTTCAGGGTTGGTGGGGCTCCCGCAACAGTTCGCGACAGGCTAAAGATGCACCTTCGCCATCGCCCCTGAGAATAGCGTCGACAATCATTTGATGAACGTCGAGTTTAATCACTTCGTTATGGGTAATAGATGAGAAGTAATTGTAATAGATGGAATGGAACAGCGTTGCGAAGGAGGTAAGGAACGGGTTTCCGCTCATTTCGTAGATCTGTTCGTGATAAGAGACGTCAACATCAACCCAGCGTTGCCGGTCAAATGCCATTTTCAGGCCTACCATCTCGTTCATGGTTTTTTTAAGCGCCGTTTTCTGCGCATCCGTACCATGAAGGGCCGCCAGCATGCAGGCCTGTGGTTCCAGGCTGGTTCGCATGACCAGAAAGTTGGTAATAACCTCAGAGAAGTTATCCTGGGTCATCCACCATCCTAACAACTCTTTATCGAGGAAGTTCCAGTTGTTCTGCGGCATCACGCGAGTGCCGATTCGCGGTCGCGGCAGCACCATCCCTTTTGCGGTTAATGTCTTAACGGCTTCGCGTACGGCGGTTCGGCTCACCCCAAACAGCTCGCCCAACTCAATCTCGCCGGGCAAAATCGTGCCGGGTGCGTATTCCCCTTTAAGAATGCGTTGCGCCAGCTTTTCTGCAAGGACGTAAGAAAGGTTCTTTTGGGCCGCTAACTGATGTGCAGATAAAGGCATAGTGCATTCCCTTTATAGAGAGGTTTTACGGTGTAGTATGCCATCGGCCCATAAGGTTCGATGCAAAAAACAGCAAAAGCTCACATAATTGCTGGATTAATAAGTCATATGCATAAAAAAGAGACGTTCGGAAATTATTTTGAAAAATAGGCTTGTCAGATTCTGATTACTCCCTATAATGCGCCACCACTGACACGGAACAACGGCGAATGAGCCGGCCGGTCAGCGAAGTCCCTCCGGGGAGTTCGGCAGGGAAAAGCGAAAATTAACGCTTGACTCTGAAGCGGGAAGTCGTAATATACGCACCCCGCGCCGCTGAGAAAAAGCGAAGCGGCACTGCTCTTTAACAATTTATCAGACAATCTGTGTGGGCACTCGCAGGATTGATATCTCAGCATCTTCGGATGCACATAGAATTATCAAGTCTCTGAGTGAACACGTAATTCATTACGAAGTTTAATTCACGAGCATCAAACTTTTAAATTGAAGAGTTTGATCATGGCTCAGATTGAACGCTGGCGGCAGGCCTAACACATGCAAGTCGAACGGTAACAGGAAGCAGCTTGCTGCTTTGCTGACGAGTGGCGGACGGGTGAGTAATGTCTGGGGATCTGCCTGATGGAGGGGGATAACTACTGGAAACGGTAGCTAATACCGCATAACGTCGCAAGACCAAAGAGGGGGACCTTCGGGCCTCTTGCCATCAGATGAACCCAGATGGGATTAGCTAGTAGGTGGGGTAACGGCTCACCTAGGCGACGATCCCTAGCTGGTCTGAGAGGATGACCAGCCACACTGGAACTGAGACACGGTCCAGACTCCTACGGGAGGCAGCAGTGGGGAATATTGCACAATGGGCGCAAGCCTGATGCAGCCATGCCGCGTGTATGAAGAAGGCCTTCGGGTTGTAAAGTACTTTCAGCGGGGAGGAAGGGAGAGTGGTTAATAACCGCTTTCATTGACGTTACCCGCAGAAGAAGCACCGGCTAACTCCGTGCCAGCAGCCGCGGTAATACGGAGGGTGCAAGCGTTAATCGGAATTACTGGGCGTAAAGCGCACGCAGGCGGTCTGTCAAGTCGGATGTGAAATCCCCGGGCTCAACCTGGGAACTGCATCCGAAACTGGCAGGCTTGAGTCTTGTAGAGGGGGGTAGAATTCCAGGTGTAGCGGTGAAATGCGTAGAGATCTGGAGGAATACCGGTGGCGAAGGCGGCCCCCTGGACAAAGACTGACGCTCAGGTGCGAAAGCGTGGGGAGCAAACAGGATTAGATACCCTGGTAGTCCACGCCGTAAACGATGTCGACTTGGAGGTTGTGCCCTTGAGGCGTGGCTTCCGGAGCTAACGCGTTAAGTCGACCGCCTGGGGAGTACGGCCGCAAGGTTAAAACTCAAATGAATTGACGGGGGCCCGCACAAGCGGTGGAGCATGTGGTTTAATTCGATGCAACGCGAAGAACCTTACCTGGTCTTGACATCCACAGAATTCTGCAGAGATGCGGAAGTGCCTTCGGGAACTGTGAGACAGGTGCTGCATGGCTGTCGTCAGCTCGTGTTGTGAAATGTTGGGTTAAGTCCCGCAACGAGCGCAACCCTTATCCTTTGTTGCCAGCGGTCCGGCCGGGAACTCAAAGGAGACTGCCAGTGATAAACTGGAGGAAGGTGGGGATGACGTCAAGTCATCATGGCCCTTACGACCAGGGCTACACACGTGCTACAATGGCGCATACAAAGAGAAGCGACCTCGCGAGAGCAAGCGGACCTCATAAAGTGCGTCGTAGTCCGGATTGGAGTCTGCAACTCGACTCCATGAAGTCGGAATCGCTAGTAATCGTGGATCAGAATGCCACGGTGAATACGTTCCCGGGCCTTGTACACACCGCCCGTCACACCATGGGAGTGGGTTGCAAAAGAAGTAGGTAGCTTAACCTCCGGGAGGGCGCTTACCACTTTGTGATTCATGACTGGGGTGAAGTCGTAACAAGGTAACCGTAGGGGAACCTGCGGTTGGATCACCTCCTTACCTTAAAGATACCACCCGCGCAGTGCTCACACAGATTGTCTGATAGAAAGTAAGAAGCAGGGTGTCTGCGAAAGATGTATGTCCCTTTCGTCTAGAGGCCCAGGACACCGCCCTTTCACGGCGGTAACAGGGGTTCGAATCCCCTAAGGGACGCCACCTGCTGGTAATGAGTGAAAGGCGTTACCGTTAATATCTCAAAACTGACTGTAAAGTCACGTTTGAGATATTTGCTCTTTAACAATCCGGAACAAGCTGAAAATTGAAACGGCATGCCGTCGCATTTCTCCGTAATAAGGAATGACGATGCCATGCCAGAGTCTCTCAAACACTTGCAGCACGAAGCAGAAACTGCTCCGGGTTGTGAGGTTAAGCGACCAAGCGTACACGGTGGATGCCCTGGCAGTCAGAGGCGATGAAGGACGTGCTAATCTGCGAAAAGCGTCGGTAAGGTGATATGAACCGCTATAACCGACGATGTCCGAATGGGGAAACCCAGTGCAATTCGTTGCACTATCGTTAACTGAATACATAGGTTAACGAGGCGAACCGGGGGAACTGAAACATCTAAGTACCCCGAGGAAAAGAAATCAACCGAGATTCCCCCAGTAGCGGCGAGCGAACGGGGAGCAGCCCAGAGTCTGAATCAGCATGTGTGTTAGTGGAACGGTCTGGAAAGTCCGACGGTACAGGGTGATAGTCCCGTACACAAAAGCGCATATGCTGTGAACTCGATGAGTAGGGCGGGACACGTGACATCCTGTCTGAATACGGGGGGACCATCCTCCAAGGCTAAATACTCCTGACTGACCGATAGTGAACCAGTACCGTGAGGGAAAGGCGAAAAGAACCCCGGCGAGGGGAGTGAAAAAGAACCTGAAACCGTGTACGTACAAGCAGTGGGAGCCTCATTTATGGGGTGACTGCGTACCTTTTGTATAATGGGTCAGCGACTTATATTCTGTAGCAAGGTTAACCGTATAGGGGAGCCGCAGGGAAACCGAGTCTTAACTGGGCGTTAAGTTGCAGGGTATAGACCCGAAACCCGGTGATCTAGCCATGGGCAGGTTGAAGGTTGGGTAACACTAACTGGAGGACCGAACCGACTAATGTTGAAAAATTAGCGGATGACCTGTGGCTGGGGGTGAAAGGCCAATCAAACCGGGAGATAGCTGGTTCTCCCCGAAAGCTATTTAGGTAGCGCCTCGTGAATTCATCTGTGGGGGTAGAGCACTGTTTCGGCTAGGGGGCCATCCCGGCTTACCAACCCGATGCAAACTACGAATACCACAGAATGTTATCACGGGAGACACACGGCGGGTGCTAACGTCCGTCGTGAAGAGGGAAACAACCCAGACCGCCAGCTAAGGTCCCAAAGTCATGGTTAAGTGGGAAACGATGTGGGAAGGCCCAGACAGCCAGGATGTTGGCTTAGAAGCAGCCATCATTTAAAGAAAGCGTAATAGCTCACTGGTCGAGTCGGCCTGCGCGGAAGATGTAACGGGGCTAAACCATGCACCGAAGCTGCGGCAGCGACGCTTATGCGTTGTTGGGTAGGGGAGCGTTCTGTAAGCCGTCGAAGGTGGACTGTGAGGTCTGCTGGAGGTATCAGAAGTGCGAATGCTGACATAAGTAACGATAAAGCGGGTGAAAAGCCCGCTCGCCGGAAGACCAAGGGTTCCTGTCCAACGTTAATCGGGGCAGGGTGAGTCGACCCCTAAGGCGAGGCCGAAAGGCGTAGTCGATGGGAAACAGGTTAATATTCCTGTACTTGGTGTTACTGCGAAGGGGGGACGGAGAAGGCTATGTTGGCCGGGCGACGGTTGTCCCGGTTTAAGCGTGTAGGTGGGTGTTCCAGGTAAATCCGGAATGCTGTTAACACTGAGGCGTGATGACGAGGCACCACGGTGCTGAAGTGACAAATGCCCTGCTTCCAGGAAAAGCCTCTAAGCATCAGGTAACACGAAATCGTACCCCAAACCGACACAGGTGGTCAGGTAGAGAATACCAAGGCGCTTGAGAGAACTCGGGTGAAGGAACTAGGCAAAATGGTGCCGTAACTTCGGGAGAAGGCACGCTGGCATGTAGGTGAAGCGGTTTACCCGTAGAGCTGAAGCCAGTCGAAGATACCAGCTGGCTGCAACTGTTTATTAAAAACACAGCACTGTGCAAACACGAAAGTGGACGTATACGGTGTGACGCCTGCCCGGTGCCGGAAGGTTAATTGATGGGGTTATCCGCGAGGAGAAGCTCCTGATCGAAGCCCCGGTAAACGGCGGCCGTAACTATAACGGTCCTAAGGTAGCGAAATTCCTTGTCGGGTAAGTTCCGACCTGCACGAATGGCGTAATGATGGCCAGGCTGTCTCCACCCGAGACTCAGTGAAATTGAAATCGCTGTGAAGATGCAGTGTACCCGCGGCAAGACGGAAAGACCCCGTGAACCTTTACTATAGCTTGACACTGAACACTGGTCCTTGATGTGCAGGATAGGTGGGAGGCTTTGAAGCGTGGACGCCAGTCTGCGTGGAGCCATCCTTGAAATACCACCCTTTAATGGCTGGTGTTCTAACGTGGACCCGTGATCCGGGTTGCGGACAGTGTCTGGTGGGTAGTTTGACTGGGGCGGTCTCCTCCTAAAGCGTAACGGAGGAGCACGAAGGTTGGCTAATCCTGGTCGGACATCAGGAGGTTAGTGCAATGGCATAAGCCAGCTTGACTGCGAGCGTGACGGCGCGAGCAGGTGCGAAAGCAGGTCATAGTGATCCGGTGGTTCTGAATGGAAGGGCCATCGCTCAACGGATAAAAGGTACTCCGGGGATAACAGGCTGATACCGCCCAAGAGTTCATATCGACGGCGGTGTTTGGCACCTCGATGTCGGCTCATCACATCCTGGGGCTGAAGTAGGTCCCAAGGGTATGGCTGTTCGCCATTTAAAGTGGTACGCGAGCTGGGTTTAGAACGTCGTGAGACAGTTCGGTCCCTATCTGCCGTGGGCGCTGGAGAATTGAGGGGGGCTGCTCCTAGTACGAGAGGACCGGAGTGGACGCATCACTGGTGTTCGGGTTGTCATGCCAATGGCACTGCCCGGTAGCTACATGCGGAAGAGATAAGTGCTGAAAGCATCTAAGCACGAAACTTGCCCCGAGATGAGTTCTCCCTGAGACTTTAAGTCTCCTGAAGGAACGTTGAAGACGACGACGTTGATAGGCCGGGTGTGTAAGCGCAGCGATGCGTTGAGCTAACCGGTACTAATGAGCCGTGAGGCTTAACCTTACAACGCCAGAGTGGTTTTGGTGCTGGGTGATTGAGAGAGATTTTCAGCTTAACCGGATTAATGCCTGCGGCCCTGTGAGAAATAACCAGTGCGGCAGGTGAACAGAATTTGCCTGGCGGCAAGAGCGCGGTGGTCCCACCTGACCCCATGCCGAACTCAGAAGTGAAACGCCGTAGCGCCGATGGTAGTGTGGGGTCTCCCCATGCGAGAGTAGGGAACTGCCAGGCATCAAACAAAGCAGAAGCCCATCCTCACGGATGGGCTCTTTGCTGTCTGCGATATAACAAAAAACAGACGGAACGAATATCGATCCGCTGCTTTATTAAGCTAAATGCGACTCCTTTTTCAGCCACTCCTCAATAAAATCAGCTACCTGCTGCTCATCGTTAATATCAATAACCGGCAAACGGTGAGGCATCTTGATATCGGTGACTAATGCAATGGCATACTCATCGCAATCAAGATCGACAACGCTATGCTTTGTTCCTTCACGGTATAAAAGCAGCTTGGGTATGGTTTCGTGCTTAAACCCTTCTACCAGGATGATATCCAGTGTGCGATGATCCATCCGGGTGGCCAGATAATGAAGATCGAGTGGTGCTTCATCCGGCGTTTCCGTCATCAATGCCCAACGTTCCGTACTGGCGACCAGTGTCTGATACGCCCCTGCTTTGCGCAGTTCATAGCTGTCTTTGCCTGGCTTATCGACGTCCATGTTGTGATGGGTGTGCTTAATCAATCCCGTACGAATACCGCGCTGATTTAACGCTGGGATAAGCTTTTTCAACAACGTAGTTTTCCCTGTACCACTCCAGCCAGCAATGCCGAGTATGGGCGTCATCATGTCACCTGCCACTGTTCAAGATCGTCAGGGGTATTGACGTTTGCAAAGCAATGCGTTCTGTCATTAAACAACACGGCATGACCACCGATCTTCTTCAGGAAAACCATTACGCGTCTTTCTCCGCTAGCTAAATACGCTGCAAGCAACGGCGCAACGCGCCTGTTTATCAGGCACAGCGTGGGATGGTCGCGCTGTCCATCGTTAACCCAGGCTGCGGGGGCATCGTGAATTCCCGCCTGTAAACATGCGACTAAATCTGAAGGGATATGGGGTGTATCGCAAGGGCAGAACAGATACCAGTCGCTTTCAACCGTCTGCATAACCGACAGTATTCCCGCCAGCGGCCCTGGAAAATCCGCCAGCGTATCGGTAATCACGCTAAAACCGCTTTGCTGATACTGTTCGATGTTGCGATTTGCGCTAATCACCAGGCAATCAACCTGCGGTAACAGGCTGGACGCCACATGCTGCCATAACGGCTTGCCATTAAGTTGCAACAGACCTTTATCCTGGCCGCCCATCCGCGTCGCCCGGCCTCCAGCCAGTATTGCACCCGTTAAATTCTCCAAAAAGTATCGCCTCTTTTATTGTGGGTTTGACCCTGTTAACGTGTCTTTCTCTAAGAAAGGAGCGCCATTATGAAATGCAAACGCCTTAATGAAGTTATCGAATTACTTCAGCCAGCCTGGCAAAAAGAGCCCGACCTTAATCTGATGCAATTTTTGCAGAAACTGGCGAAGGAGTCAGGTTTTACCGGCGATCTGGCCGATCTCACCGATGATATCTTGATATATCACCTCAAAATGCGTGATTCCGCGAAAGACGAAGCCATTCCTGGATTAAAAAAAGATTACGAAGAGGACTTTAAAACGGCACTATTGCGGGCTCGCGGCGTCATTAAAGAGTAAAAGCATGTAAGCGAAGCCAACAATGCGTCGCCGGAATGATATTCTGAAGTATTGGTCGTATTTTTGGATAACGGAATGACAGATAACGCTTTTACATTCCAGACGTTACACCCGGACATCATAATGGATGCCTTATTTGAACAAGGCATCCGCGTTGATTCCGGGCTAACGCCGTTGAATAGCTATGAGAATCGCGTTTACCAGTTTCAGGATGAAGATCGTAAACGCTATGTGGTGAAGTTCTATCGTCCGCAGCGCTGGACGAATGCGCAAATACTTGAAGAACACACTTTTGCGCTGGAATTAGCCGCTGATGAGATCCCGCTGGCAGCGCCTTTGATGCTTAACGGCACAACGCTACCTGTACACCAGGGCTACCGCTTTGCGGTTTTCCCCAGCCTGGGAGGCCGTCAATATGAAACTGATAACCTCGATCAGATGGAATGGGTGGGACGCTACCTTGGCCGTCTTCATCAGGCTGGTCGTCGCGCGCTGTTCCAGCATCGCCCTTCGATTGGCATCCATGAATACCTTATTGAGCCGCGTGCTTTGCTGGCCGCTTCCTCTCTGGTTCCCGCTGCGTTAAAAAATGGTTTTCTAAGCGCAACCGATGCCTTGATCGATGCGGTCAGAGCACGTTGGGACGATAACGGCGACATACTGCGATTACACGGAGATTGCCATCCCGGAAATATTCTCTGGCGCGACGGGCCGCTGTTCGTCGATCTGGATGATGCGCGCAACGGCCCCGCCGTACAGGATTTATGGATGCTGTTAAACGGCGATAAAGCCGAGCAGCGCATGCAACTCGAAACCATCATTGAAGCGTACGAAGAATTTACTCCCTTCAATATGAGCGAGCTGGCCTTAATTGAACCGTTACGCGCGATGCGTATGGTTTATTACCTGGCGTGGTTAATTCGACGCTGGGAAGATCCTGCGTTTCCCCGTAATTTTCCCTGGCTAACAGAGGAAGATTACTGGCGCAGGCAAACGGCAACGTTTCAAGAGCAGGTACGGGTTCTCAATGAACCCCCATTGCAGTTAACGCCGATGTATTAATCTGTAATATTCAGGAGAGAGTTGAAGATGAAAAAAGTATTACTGGCGCTGGCGGGGATGATTCTGGCATTTAGCGCATCAGCGGCCCAAATCACCGACGGTAAACAGTACATTACGCTCGAAAAACCGGTTGCCGGCGAACCGCAAGTGCTTGAGTTTTTCTCATTCTATTGCCCGCACTGCTATCAGTTTGAGGAAGTCATCCACGTTTCTGACAACGTGAAAAAGAAACTGCCGGAAGGCACCAAAATGACCAAGTATCACGTCGAATTTTTGGGGCCGTTGGGTAAAGATTTAACCCAGGCATGGGCGGTCGCAGTGGCATTGGGCGTGGAAGACAAAATCACTGCGCCGATGTTTGATGCCGTTCAGAAAACCCAAACCGTACAGACCGTTGCGGATATCCGTAAAGTCTTTATTGATGCGGGTGTGAAAGGTGAAGAATACGACGCCGCCTGGAACAGCTTCGTGGTGAAATCTCTGGTCGCCCAGCAGGAAAAAGCGGCTGCCGATCTTGAACTGCGTGGTGTACCGGCAATGTTTGTTAACGGTAAATATCAGCTGAACCCGCAGGGTATGGATACCAGCAACATGGACGCATTTGTTCAGCAATATGCGGATACCGTGAAATTCCTGGTTGAGAAAAAATAAGCCAGAAATGAAAAAGCCGGTCACTGACCGGCTTTTTTGTATTGCTGCTTTATCGCGTCCAACTGATGGTCTTTCTCACTCCAGATTGCATTCAGCCAGAGTTGGAACTGCCGTTTAAAATTTTTATCGCTGACATAATCACCGTGTAATTCATCCGCCACCGGTAGGAGATTGATTCTCACGACAATGCGGGTAAGTTTGCCGCTCAGCATATCGAAAAATGGCGTTGCGCTATTTTGTGGGTAACATAGCGTGACGTTAAGCATCTTGTCGAATTGCTTGCCAAGCACATTAAGCGCCATGGCGACACCCGCCGCTTTTGGTGGAAGCAGGTGTTTAAAGGGCGAGCGTAATTGCTGGCTTTTTTCTTCAGTAAATCGCGAGCCTTCGACGAAATTAACGATGGTTGTTGGATGATGACGAAATTTTTCGCAGGAACGACGGGTTGTTTCGACGTCTTTTCCGCGCCGTTCAGGATGGCGCAATAAGTAGCTGCGGGAATAGCGACGCATAAACGGCATATCCAGCGCCCAGCAAGCCAGACCAATAAAAGGGATCCAGGCGAGCTGCTGCTTGAGGCAATATTTGTTCATGGGGATGTGTTTACGGAACAGAACGCATAGCACCACGATATCGGCCCAGCTGTAGTGATTACAAATCAGCAGATACCAGTTTTTGTTGCTTAATCCTTCCAGACCTTCCACGTCCCATTTTAAATGCGGATTCAGTTTTAACAGCGCAGCCAGTCCTTCGCACCAGCAATACATCATGAAATTACAGAAGGCAGAGATCGTGCGCCAGGCGGCGGGAAATGGCATTAATAGCTTTATAATCCCCGCGAGGATAATCGGGACAGAGCAAAAAACCGTCACTAAAATAGTTAGCGCGATACTTAAAAACAGCGTTATCGCAGCAATCAATCTCGACATAATGATTATATTCATGAGCTTATCGGAAACGGTACGCTGAAAATGCGCACAAGTGGGAGATTTTATCAGAAATCCCGGTTTGATGACGAACCGAAACGTTACGGTATTTGAATGCGTGTAAAGCCTCGGATTTATCAGTGATTTAACAAACTTTGCGATATTTTATATCCACAATAATCAAACGATCGCGAGAGGAATATTGCAGATCAATATCTTATTTTAATGCACTGATATTCAGACTTTTTTTAATTTCAACGATCGTTATTTTTATATATGTATTTATTATAAAATTTTTTGTGCACACAGTTATCCACAGGTTGATCCTGCGAGAGAGGTCGAGGATCGTTAATTCTTTCATGCATATTGGTCTGAAAAATTCATATTTCTTTGCCAGCTATGGCATCCTTTAGGGATAACTTAAACATCAGGCACGGACATTATGGTTCAGATCCCAGAAAATCCCCTTATCCTCGTTGATGGCTCTTCATACCTGTATCGGGCATATCACGCCTTCCCGCCGCTAACGAATAGCGCAGGAGAGCCGACCGGGGCCATGTACGGCGTACTTAATATGCTGCGCAGCCTGTTGATGCAGTATCAGCCGTCTCACGCGGCGGTAGTTTTTGACGCCAAAGGCAAAACCTTTCGTGATGAGCTGTTTGAGCATTACAAATCGCACCGTCCGCCGATGCCCGACGATCTTCGCGCGCAGATCGAGCCGTTGCACGCCATGGTGAAAGCCATGGGTCTGCCGCTGCTGGCTGTCTCTGGCGTAGAAGCAGATGACGTCATCGGTACTCTGGCGCGCGAAGCAGAAAAAGCGGGCCGTCCGGTGCTGATCAGTACCGGCGATAAAGACATGGCCCAGTTGGTTACTCCGGGTATCACGCTGATCAACACCATGACCAATACCATCCTTGGTCCTGAAGAAGTGGTCACTAAATACGGCGTGCCACCGGAATTAATCATCGACTTCCTGGCGCTGATGGGCGACTCCTCGGATAACATTCCGGGCGTGCCTGGCGTGGGCGAAAAAACTGCGCAGGGCTTGCTACAGGGTCTGGGTGGGCTGGATACGCTGTTTGCCGAGCCGGAAAAAATCGCCGGTCTGAGCTTCCGTGGGGCCAAAACTATGGCCGCTAAGCTTGCCGATCATAAAGAAGTGGCGTACCTCTCCTATCAGCTCGCTACCATCAAAACTGATGTTGAACTGGAACTGGCTTGCGACCAGTTGGAAGTGAAACAGCCGACCGTGGATGTGTTAGTCGATCTGTTCAAAAAATACGAATTTAAGCGCTGGACTGCAGATGTCGAAGCCGGTAAATGGCTACAGGCCAAAGGTGCGAAGCCAGCGGCAAAACCGCTGGAAACCATTGTTATCAACGAAGAGCCTGATGAACCGGCTGTTGCCTTATCTTATGACAACTACATCACCATTCTTGATGAGGGCACCCTCAACGAGTGGATTGCCCGTCTTGAGAAAGCGCCAGTATTCGCTTTTGATACCGAAACAGACAGTCTCGACAATCACAGCGCGCGGCTGGTGGGTTTCTCCTTCGCCACCGAACCGGGAATCGCGGCCTATGTGCCGGTCGCGCATGATTACCTTGATGCGCCGGAACAGCTTACCTGTGAACGCGTACTGGAACTGCTTAAGCCGCTGCTTGAAAGCGAAAGCGCCCGTAAAGTAGGGCAAAACCTGAAGTACGATCGCGGCGTGTTGCAGAATTACGGCATTGAACTGCGCGGCATCGCCTTCGACACCATGCTGGAGTCGTATATTCTTGATAGCGTTGCGGGTCGCCATGATATGGACAGCCTCGCCGATCGCTGGCTGAAGCATAAAACCATCACATTCGAACAGATTGCGGGTAAAGGTAAAAACCAGCTAACCTTCAACCAGATCGCGCTGGAAGAAGCCGGGCGCTATGCCGCCGAAGATGCGGACGTGACTCTGCAACTGCATCTCAAAATGTGGCCGAAGCTGGAGAAAGAAAAAGGGCCGCGCCACGTTTTCGAAACTATCGAGATGCCGCTGGTACCGGTGCTGTCGCGCGTTGAACGTAACGGTGTCAAGATCGATCCGGCGGTACTGCACCGTCATTCCGAAGAATTGACGCTACGCCTGGCCGAGCTGGAGCAAAAAGCCCATGACATCGCCGGTGAGCCATTCAATCTCTCTTCCACCAAACAGCTGCAAACCATTCTGTTTGAAAAGCAGGGCATTAAGCCGCTGAAGAAAACACCTGGCGGCGCGCCGTCTACGTCGGAAGAAGTGCTGGAAGAGCTGGCACTGGATTACCCGCTGCCGAAAGTGATTTTGCAATATCGCGGGCTGGCCAAGCTTAAGTCCACCTACACCGATAAACTGCCGCTGATGATTAACCCGAAAACCGGGCGCGTGCATACGTCTTATCATCAGGCAGTTGCGGCTACCGGGCGGCTTTCTTCCACCGATCCGAACCTGCAAAACATTCCGGTACGTAATGAGGAAGGGCGCCGAATCCGCCAGGCGTTTATCGCCCCGGAAGATTATGTGATTGTCTCGGCGGACTACTCTCAAATCGAACTGCGGATCATGGCGCATCTTTCCCGCGACAAAGGCTTACTCAGCGCGTTTGCCGAAGGCAAAGATATCCACCGCGCTACGGCGGCGGAAGTGTTTGGCTTGCCGCTGGAAAGCGTCTCCGGCGAACAGCGCCGCAGCGCTAAAGCGATCAACTTTGGGCTGATTTACGGCATGAGCGCATTTGGGCTATCGCGCCAGCTCAATATCCCGCGTAAAGAGTCGCAAAAATATATGGATCTCTACTTCGAGCGCTACCCCGGCGTGCGTGAGTACATGGAGCGTACCCGCCAGCAGGCGAAAGAGCAGGGCTATGTTGAAACGCTGGACGGCCGTCGACTGTATCTTCCGGACATCAAATCCAGCAATGCGGCCCGCCGCGCCGGTGCAGAGCGCGCGGCGATCAACGCCCCGATGCAAGGCACCGCCGCAGACATCATCAAACGCGCCATGATTGCTGTAGACGCCTGGCTTGAGAAAGAACAGCCGCGCGTCAAACTGATCATGCAGGTACACGATGAACTGGTGTTTGAAGTGCACAAAGATGATGTGGAAGCCGTGTCTGTGAAGATCCACGAGCTAATGGAAAACAGTATGAAACTGGATGTGCCTTTGTTGGTAGAGGTGGGTAGTGGCGAAAATTGGGATCAGGCTCACTAATAAATCAGCTGCAAAGTCATTTTTCTGTAACTTAGCAACATAACTTATCGCTTTTTGTGATGACGCTTTGAATTCAGAATGTAAAGATTGAAAAAAAATTACAAAAATACTTTGTGGCATGGAAAAAAGGTAGTAGAGTTAAACGCGTAGGGTACAGAGGTAAGATGTTCTATCTTTCAGACCTTTTACTTCACGTAATCGGATTTGGCTGAATATTTAGCCGCCCCAGTCATCTAATGACTGGGGCGTTTTTTATTGCCCAAAGAAAAGTTTTTGAGGGTACGGGTTGCCCCGTACGCCTGGTTATTCTTCGGCCTGCGAGTCTTCCGTAACCGGTGTCAGATCGCTAAACCAGCTGTCCAGTTTCTGACGCAGTTTATCGACGCCAATCTTCTTCAATGACGAAAACGCTTCAACCTGCACGTCGCCGTTAAAGGCAATTGCCGCTTCGCGCACCATATTAAGCTGCGCTTTACGCGCGCCGCTGGCCAGCTTATCGGCCTTAGTCAGCAGTACCAGCACCGGGATTTGGCTTTCAACGGCCCAGTGAATCATCTGCTGGTCGAGATCCTTAAGCGGGTGGCGGATATCCATCAGCACCACCAGCCCCTGCAAACACTGACGCGCCTGCAAATATTCGCCCAACGCGCGCTGCCATTTAAGCTTCATCTCTTCCGGTACTTCGGCATAACCGTAGCCGGGAAGGTCGACAAGGCGTCTGCCTTCTGCCACCTGGAACAGGTTGATGAGCTGCGTACGGCCAGGGGTTTTACTGGTTCTGGCCAGGCTTTTTTGATTGGTTAAGGTATTAAGCGCACTTGATTTTCCTGCATTCGAGCGGCCTGCGAAAGCCACTTCAATGCCGGTGTCGGAAGGCAAGTGGCGAATATCAGGCGCACTGGTCACAAAGTGCGTCTGTTGATAGTTCCAGTTTGTCAAAGGTCGTCTCCATCAGGACAAGCGATGAAGGGATTATACCTGAACCCCTGCCAAAGGCGGGGTTCTTAAATCCAGGCTTACAGGATATTCCCGATGCGTTGTAAGAGATTGCCGATTAAAAGCATAGGAAAATCAGGGGTAATCTTTACATGTATTTAAAATAAATATTTATAAATCATAGGGATATTTTAATCAGACCACTCTTAAAAATGGTAGATCGCTGCGCCAGCGGCTTGTCTCATTATTCTAAAAAGGTAAAGTAGTCACCGCGGGTCAGGATGGCCCTGGAATAAGGTTCAGGAACGTCAGGGCGACGAAGAACAGGATACGGCTGGAGAGCCTGCGTCATAAGACGCCATAAGGAAAAGGACGCACACGGAGCGTTGTTTGCTAAAGGAAAGACAGGGTGGTCGGTGGCAAGCCAGGACGAGCGCAAAGTTAAGAGAAAAGGCGACAGCAAAACTGTCGCCTTTTCTCTTTTCTACCTTTTTGATAGATTCCGCCTCAATTCTCATCATCATAAATAAACTGTCTCTCACATATCGTTTAATTACCCATAATGTAAGAAGCGGCTTGAAGTATGATGTCATTATTCTCGTAAATGGCTTAAGACGACCCTGATATGAAGCAAACAACCTCCAAACGTCCGACTAAAGCACATCGCAAAACACGCGAAGAGCTCAACCAGGAAGGGCGTGAACGCAAGCGCCAGAAAAAACACAGCGGCCATGCGCCAGGCAGCCGCGCATCCGGCGTTGCGGCAGACGCGAAAAATGCCCGCAGCGGCCAGAAAAAAGACCCGCGTATCGGCAGCAAAACCCCCATTCCTTTGGGCGTGACAGAAACGCCTGTAACCAAGCAGCAGAAACCGAAGAGTGAGAAGAAACCTATGCTTTCACCGCAGGCTGAACTGGATATGCTGGAAAACGACGAGCGTCTGGATGGATTGCTGGAGCGTCTCGAAGAGGGGGAAACCCTGAGCAAAGCCGATCAGGAATGGGTCGATGCAAAACTGGATCGTATTGATGAGCTGATGCAGCAGCTTGGCCTCTCCTGGGATGATGAAGAAGAGGAAGAAGACGAAAACCGCGGCGACGATTTGATGCGTCTGCTCAAGGGCGGCAACTGATCGGCACGTTATGGGCCTGCCCGTCCTGATCGTTGTCCTGCCAATAGTATGTTATCTGGTGTGGTTATTCGTTAAACTACAGCGGTTGTCGCGCCGCCAGAAGCGGTTGCGCAACCGGCTCATCGCCCGTGGTGCTGGTGGGTCCGTTAAGCGTACCCGCCAAAGACATCATCGGAAGGAGTGAGCATGTCTGTGCAGTTGATCGACTGGGATCTGGCCCTTATCCAGAAATATAATTATTCCGGGCCGCGATATACCTCTTACCCTACCGCGCTTGAGTTCTCTGAACAGTTCGGCGAAACCGAATTCCACCACGCGGTGGCGCGCTATCCTGAGCGTCCGCTGTCGCTGTATGTGCATATCCCGTTCTGCCACAAGCTCTGCTACTTCTGCGGCTGCAATAAAATCGTCACCCGCCAGCAGCATAAAGCCGATCAGTATCTGGATGCGCTGGAGCAGGAAATCCTCCACCGTGCACCGCTGTTCGCGGCCCGCACCGTTAAGCAATTGCACTGGGGCGGCGGAACGCCAACCTATCTGAACAAAGCGCAAATCAGCCGTCTGATGAACCTGTTGCGCGGCGCATTCAACTTCAGCGACGAAATGGAAATTTCTATCGAAGTTGACCCGCGTGAAATTGAGCTGGATGTGCTCGATCACCTGCGGAGCGAAGGCTTCAACCGACTCAGCATGGGCGTACAGGACTTCAATAAAGAAGTGCAGCGTCTGGTGAACCGCGAACAGGATGAAGAGTTTATTTTTGCGCTGCTGAACCACGCGCGGGAAATTGGCTTTACTTCGACCAATATTGACCTGATTTACGGCCTGCCGAAACAGACGCCGGAAAGCTTCGCCTATACGCTGCAACGCGTGGCGGAACTTAACCCGGATCGCCTGAGTGTCTTTAACTATGCGCACCTGCCGACGCTGTTTGCCGCCCAGCGCAAAATCAAAGACGCCGATTTGCCTTCCGCCCAGCAGAAGCTGGATATTTTGCAGCAAACCATCGGGTCGCTGATGCAGACTGGCTATCAGTTTATCGGTATGGACCACTTTGCCCGCCCGGATGACGAACTGGCCATCGCCCAGCGCGAAGGCGTCCTGCACCGCAATTTCCAGGGCTACACCACCCAGGGCGACACCGATCTGCTTGGCCTTGGCGTGTCGGCGATTAGCATGACTGGCGACAGCTATGCGCAGAATTATAAAGAACTGAAGCAGTATTATCAGTACGTCGACGAGCGCGGCGACGCCCTGTGGCGCGGCCTGTCGCTCACCCGCGACGACTGCATTCGCCGTGACGTGATCAAAGCGCTGATCTGTAACTTCCGTCTGGATTTTTCTGCGGTTGAGCAGCAATGGCAGCTGAATTTTGCTGACTACTTCGCCGAAGATTTGAAGTTGTTAGCGCCGCTGGCAAAAGATGGGCTGGTGGATATTGATCAGAAAGGCATCCAGGTGACGCCGAAAGGTCGATTGCTGATCCGCAACATCTGCATGTGCTTTGATGTGTATCTGCGCCAGAAAGCGCGGATGCAGCAATTCTCACGCGTTATCTAAAACAATCCCCTCACCGGTCTGGTTGAGGGGATGATCTCAGCTAAACAGCCCAAGCAGTGCCGCACAGAGTACAGCCGCGATGGCGGTGTGCGGCGTCTGGCTTGCCGCTGTGCCCACTTCTGCGCTGCTCGACACAAAATGAATTAATGATTCCAGCATGATTTTTCCCTCGCGTGAACGCGCGTGATCATACTGAAGTTGTTAATACAGTAAAGTACAAAATTGCAGCAGTTTGCGCTAAACGGTCCATATTTACACAGCGGCAAATCGCTACTCCATACCCAACTCTTTCAGCTTGCGCGTCAGGGTGTTGCGACCCCAGCCCAACAACCGCGCTGCTTCCTGTTTATGGCCCTGAGTGTGGCGCAACGCCGTGGTTAACAGCGTGCGTTCCATTTCGGGTTGCGCTTCAGAAAGTAGGTTTTGATGACCGGAACGCAGCGCGCGATCCGCCCACTGCGCCAGCAGTGTTGCCCAACTGTCTGGCAGCGTCTGGCTCGGGCTGTCAGGCACCGTGGTTTCGAACAACTCGCCCGGCAGATCCTGAATCAACACTTCCTGGCCTGCAGCCATCACCGTCAACCAGCGGCAGGTATTTTCAAGCTGGCGCACGTTGCCCGGCCAGGCGAGACGCGTCAGCGCTGCTTCGGTTTCCGGGTGCAGCAGCTTGGCTTCTACTCCCAGTTCTCGCGCCGCATCCTGTAAAAAGTGGCGCGCCAGGCGCGGTATATCTTCCCGGCGTTCGCGCAGCGGCGGCAAATGCACGCGGATCACATTCAGGCGATGGAATAAATCCTCACGGAATTTGCCTTCCTGAACCCGTAATTCCAGATTCTGGTGGGTGGCGGCGATAATGCGTACGTCCACTTTCACCGGCGCATAGCCGCCGACCCGGTAAAACTGCCCGTCTGCCAGCACACGCAGTAAACGGGTCTGCACATCTAACGGCATATCGCCGATTTCATCGAGAAACAGCGTGCCGCCGTCAGCCTGTTCAAAACGTCCCTGACGGATTTGATTCGCGCCGGTAAACGCGCCTTTTTCGTGGCCAAACAGCTCAGACTCAATCAGATCTTTAGGGATGGCCGCCATATTCAGCGCGATAAACGGGGATTTGGCGCGTGGGCTATGGCGGTGCAGCGCATGGGCTACCAGCTCTTTACCCGTTCCTGATTCGCCGTTGATCAGCACGCTTATCGACGAGCGCGACAAACGACCGATAATACGAAACACATCCTGCATTGCCGGCGCTTCGCCGATGATATCAGTCGTCGGCCCGCTGACCGGCGCATTGCGCGGCTGCTGCTGCTCCTGATAATGGCTGATGGCGCGCTCGACCAGCGCCACCGCTTCATCAATATCAAACGGTTTGGGAAGGTAATCGAACGCGCCCTGTTGATAGGCGCTTACGGCGGCATCCAGGTCGGAATGCGCGGTCATTATGATGACCGGGAGCATCGGATGGCGCTGTTTGATCTGCTTAAGCAACGCCAGCCCATCCATGCCCGGCATACGGATATCCGATAACAGCACGTCCGGGGTTTTGGTGGTCAACGCGTCGAGCACCTCGTTCCCGCTTTCAAATGCCGTACAGTGCAATCCGGCGCCGGTGAGCGCTCGCTCCAGCACCCAGCGGATGGAGCTATCGTCATCAACGATCCAGACTATCCCTCGTTGCATAAACACCTCGATATACGCGTTATCGCCCAGTCCAGGCAACCTGAACGACGCGGCGGCTATTTTCTAATGGGAAGGTACACCGAAAACTCGGTATGACCCGGCCAACTGGTAAATTCGATTTTTCCCGAATGCTGGTCGATAAGATTGCGGGCAATAGACAGCCCCAAACCGGTGCCGCCTTCGCGGCCACTGACCATCGGGTAAAACAGCGTGTCCTGCAAATGGGCCGGGATACCCGGGCCGTTGTCTTCCACATCAATGCGGGCCGCCAGCCGATAGCGCACGCCGTGCAGCGTCAACTGGAATGCTGTACGGGTACGTAACGTGATTTCTCCGCCTTCGCTACCCAGCGCCTGTAGCGCGTTACGCACAATATTCAGCAGCACCTGCTCGATTTGATCGGGGTCGTGCGCCAGTTCCGGCAGGCTGGGGTCGTAATCACGGATCAGCGTGACGTTATCAGGCAGCTCCATCGACACCAGCTTCACCACGCGCTCCGCAACCTTATGGATGCTTTCCGTGACGTGCATCCCCGGCTGTTGCGGGCCAAGCAGCCTGTCGACCAGATTCCGCAACCGGTCAGCCTGCTCGATAATAACTTTGGTGTACTCCGTCAGCGACGGATCGGGAAGCGCTTTACTCAACAATTGCGCAGCGCCGCGCAAACCACCGAGCGGATTTTTAATTTCATGCGCCAGGCCGCGCACCAGGTCACGTGCGGCGATCTGCTGGGCGTGTTGTAACTGTTCCTGGCTTAAGCGACGCTGATTATCCATCGGTGCCATTTCCAGCAGGATCAGTGTGTCCGGCAGACGTTGGGCGGTCAGGGAAAGAATATGCGAGCGCCCGTCGATCACCAGCGTGACTTCGTTATCAGTAAACCCCTGGCCTGCGTTGAGGCTCTCCTGCATCAGCGCAATATTGAGCGAAAAATAGCTCAGCAGTTCCGGCAGCGGTGTGCCGTACAGTTTGCGCGAGCTTTGGGCAAGCAGTTGCTGGGCGGCAGGGTTGGCGTAATGGACCGCCAGTTCGTCATCCACCAGCAAAATGCTGTTAATCAAAGAATTGAGGATCTGCCCAGCATCGGGCAGCATGCCTGTAGCCATTCAGCAGTCTCCGGAAGGTTGCACCAATTTAGTGCATTATAGCGTTAGACAGGCAAAAAGCCTCTGGAATCAGCTTATTGGTGGAGAAAAAAGCCCATCCGAAGATGGGCTAAAATTCCACGGCAACATTAACGACTACAAAATTAAACGCTGTAGTACAGCTCAAACTCTACCGGGTGCGGAGTCATGCGCACGCGGTCATCTTCTTCACGACGCAGGGCGATGTAAGCATCGATAGCTTCGTCGGTGAACACGCCACCGGCAGTCAGGAACTCACGGTCCAGATCCAGCTCGTTCAGTGCTTCTTCCAGAGAGCCTGCAACCTGCGGGATTTCTTTCGCTTCTTCCGGCGGCAGGTCATACAGGTTTTTATCCATGGCTTCGCCCGGATGGATTTTGTTCTTGATACCGTCAAGGCCAGCCATCAGCAGCGCGGCGAAGCACAGGTACGGGTTAGCTGCCGGGTCCGGGAAACGCACTTCGATACGACGCGCTTTCGGAGAAGCAACCACCGGAATACGGATGGAAGCGGAACGGTTACGGGCAGAGTAAGCCAGCATGACCGGTGCTTCGTAACCCGGGACCAGACGCTTGTACGAGTTGGTAGTCGGGTTAGACAGGGCGTTGATCGCTTTAGCGTGTTTGATTACGCCGCCGATGTAGTACAGCGCCTGCTCAGACAGACCCGCATATTTGTCGCCAGAGAACAGGTTAGTGCCGTTCTTGGACAGGGACATGTGGCAGTGCATACCGGAGCCGTTATCACCGAACATCGGTTTTGGCATAAAGGTCGCAGTTTTGCCGAAGCGGTGCGCTACGTTGTGCACCACATATTTGTAGATCTGAATTTCGTCTGCTTTTTTGGTCATGGTGTTGAAACGGGTAGCCACTTCGTTCTGACCCGCCGTCGCCACTTCGTGGTGGTGAGCTTCAACAACCAGGCCCATTTCTTCCATGGTCAGACACATAACAGAACGGATGTCCTGTGCAGAGTCGACTGGCGGAACCGGGAAGTAACCCCCTTTCACGCCCGGACGGTGGCCTTTGTTGCCGCCTTCGTATTTGGTCGAGGAGTTCCATGCGCCTTCGATATCGTCGATAGCCACATGGGAACCAGAAATGGTGCTGCCGAAACGGATGTCGTCGAACAGGAAGAATTCCGGCTCTGGCCCGAACAGCACAGTATCCGCGATACCGGTAGAACGCAGGTACTCTTCAGCGCGCTTGGCGATGGAACGCGGGTCACGGTCGTAGCCCTGCATGGTGCCCGGCTCAAGAATATCGCAACGGATGATCAGCGTGGGTTCTTCGTAGAACGGGTCCAGCACTGCGGTGGATGCGTCAGGCATCAGCACCATGTCGGATTCGTTGATGCCTTTCCAGCCACCAATCGAGGAGCCATCAAACATTTTGCCTTCTTCGAAGAAGTCAGCATTTACCTGATGGGAAGGGATTGTGACGTGCTGCTCTTTACCTTTGGTATCAGTGAAGCGCAGATCAACAAACTTCACTTCATGTTCGTTCAGCATCGTCAGAATGTGTTCGGCGGACATACTTACTCTCCCGGATTGGTCATCGTCGTCGTGGAATGGCACTGCTCAATAGTTGGTGTTTTCACCCTGATTTAGATAAAGCGAAATCTGTGCCAACTTTCAAATTACCCTAAAAAGGCGCTATTATGCGCACCATAGTGCAAAAGGGCTGCACCAGGATGGATACCTTGCACCAATATAGTGCTCATGTGTGAATATTGAGCACCATATTGGTGCAATTTTCGTTGGGCGCTCTCTTTTTGGCTTCGTGAAACCGATCACAATCCCTTACTGTTTATATTGTTTGTAAAGGTTCTTTGTGATCCTGTTTAGTCCTTCGATTAATACGTGTACAATAACGCGCTATTTCTAATGCCTGAGGCAAAGTTGTGATCGAAAATCTGCGTAACATCGCCATCATTGCGCACGTTGACCATGGGAAAACGACCCTGGTTGACAAGCTGCTGCAGCAATCCGGTACGTTCAGCGAACGTGCTGAGACCACAGAACGTGTGATGGACTCCAACGATTTGGAGAAAGAGCGTGGGATTACCATCCTCGCTAAAAACACCGCTATCAAATGGAATGACTACCGTATCAACATCGTTGATACCCCAGGGCACGCCGACTTCGGTGGAGAAGTTGAACGTGTTATGTCCATGGTGGACTCAGTACTGCTGGTTGTGGATGCAATGGATGGCCCAATGCCGCAGACCCGCTTCGTAACCAAAAAAGCGTTTGCTCATGGTTTGAAGCCTATTGTTGTTATCAACAAAGTTGACCGTCCTGGCGCGCGTCCGGACTGGGTTGTTGACCAGGTATTCGACCTGTTCGTAAACCTCGACGCGACTGACGAGCAACTGGACTTCCCAATTATTTATGCTTCTGCGCTGATGGGTATCGCAGGCAACGATCACACCGACATGGCGGAAGATATGACTCCGCTGTATCAGGCGATTGTTGATCACGTACCGGCGCCGAACGTTGACCTCGACGGTCCGTTCCAGATGCAGATCTCCCAGCTCGATTACAACAACTACGTTGGCGTTATCGGCATCGGTCGCATCAAGCGCGGTAAAGTGAAGCCTAACCAGCAGATCACCCTGATCGACAGCGAAGGCAAAACCCGTAACGGTAAAGTCGGTAAAGTACTGACCCACCTCGGTCTGGAGCGTATTGAATCCACCGAAGCGGAAGCAGGCGATATCATTGCGATCACCGGTCTGGGCGAACTGAACATCTCCGACACGCTGTGCGATCCGCAAAACGTGGAAGCGCTGCCGGCCCTGTCTGTTGACGAGCCGACCGTTACCATGTTCTTCAACGTCAACACCTCACCGTTCTGCGGTAAAGAAGGTAAGTTCGTGACCTCTCGTCAGATCCTTGAGCGTCTGAACAAAGAGCTGGTGCACAACGTGGCGCTGCGCGTTGAAGAAACGGAAGACTCTGATGCGTTCCGCGTATCGGGTCGTGGCGAGCTTCACCTGTCGGTGCTGATCGAAAACATGCGTCGTGAAGGCTTCGAATTGGCTGTGTCCCGTCCGAAAGTTATCAACCGCGTGATTGACGGCCGTATGCAGGAACCGTTCGAAAACGTCACCCTGGATATCGAAGAACAGCACCAGGGCGCGGTTATGCAAGCCATGGGCGAGCGTAAAGGCGACGTGAAAGACATGATCCCTGACGGCAAAGGTCGTATTCGTCTGGATTACCTGATCCCGGCGCGTGGCCTGATCGGTTTCCGTACCGAGTTCATGACCATGACTTCCGGTACCGGTCTGCTGTACTCCACCTTCAGCCACTACGATGACGTGCGTCCGGGCGAAATCGGCCAGCGTAATAACGGCGTGCTGATCTCCAACGGCCAGGGCAAAGCGGTTGCGTTTGCGCTGTTCGGTTTGCAGGATCGCGGTAAGCTGTTCCTGGGTCACGGTGCAGAAGTGTACGAAGGCCAGATCATCGGTATTCACAGCCGTTCTAACGACCTGACCGTTAACTGCCTGACCGGTAAGAAACTGACCAACATGCGTGCGTCCGGTACCGACGAAGCCACGGTTCTGGTTCCGCCGATCAAAATGTCTCTGGAGCAGGCGCTTGAGTTTATCGATGATGACGAACTGGTCGAAGTGACCCCGACGTCCATCCGTATTCGTAAACGTCACCTGACCGAGAACGATCGTCGTCGCGCAAGCCGCGGTTCGAAAGAAGACTAAGATTGTTTGAGTGATGCAAAAAAGCCGCTGATTTCAGCGGCTTTTTTATTGGACACTCACCGTAAATCATTAAAATTCCACGTCACCGTCAGGCTGAAGCGCCAGTCGCGGCGGCTGGCGTCGGACGGTTTGTCGCCCACCGGACGGGCGGCTTCCAGCGTTAAGCCGTAATGCCGCATATCGCCTAACATCACCCCACCCGCGACAGAAGCCAGTTTGGGATGGTGATAGCCCGGCTGATTAAACCCGGTGCGCGCCGCATCCGCCAATAGATACGGCTGAACGGTAGAGAGCCATTTACTTTCCGGGCGCATATGCAGATAACGCAGCTCAAGCTGGCCGCCGTAGCCATAATCGCCCGTCGCCTCGCCATCCTGATAGCCGCGTCCAAACCGCTGTGCGCCATAGTTCACGCGCTCCGGTTCCGGGAGATCGTTATCGGTCCAGTTGCCGTCCAGCGCCGTGGAGAGCTGCCAGTTTTCCGCTACCTTCCATGCGCCATCCACCCGGCCTTTCCAGAGTGTGAAATCCACGTCCGTGCCCAGCGGCGGTGCCGCATCCGCGCCCAGCGCATCCATTCCCTGACGTACCGTAATGCTGCCGCTGCCGCTCACTTTTTCAAACTCGCGGTAGCCGTTGATGCCAAATTCCAGCGCCGGGTAGCGCACATGCTGATTCTGTGACGGCAAATCCAACGTTTGCCCGAAGCCGCGCGCCCGCAGGCTGTAGTCGTTGCGCTTATCGGTGTAATCCATCCCGCCCGTCAGGCCGATCTGTTTTTTCCGCTCCAGTACCAGCGGGTAGCTGAAATTCACGCCGCCGTTGTACTGCGTCGAGGTGTTATGCACATCAATGGTAATGTCCTGCGGCAGCGACAGGAGTGGCGAATAGTCTTTCGGATCGTCGCGGTAGTAGCTGCCTTTCAACTGCATGCTCAGCCCGTCGTCGTTGAGAAACTGCTGATAGTTGAGGCCGATATAGGTTTTCTTTGACTCATCGTCCAGCGGAATTAATGTGGCCACACCCAGGCGGTCACCATAACGGGTCAGGTTGCTTAGCGAACCATTCACAAACGCCAGATTCTGCCCTTTGCGGGTATCCAGCGTTGATGAGAGATCCCAGATGCGCGGCTGCTTTGCGTCTACCTGCATCACCGCCGCGCCGTAGATATTTTTAGGCAGTTGGGCATTGGCTTCAACTTTGGTATCTGGCGTGCGGGTCATTAACAGGCTGTAACGCTCAAAGCGTTCGGCGCTAAGCGGCTTCTCCGCCATGATGATTTCCGATAACCGCTTCAGCCGCTCGGCGGTTTTTGGGTTATCGCTGTTGATATTGCTGTGGGCGACGTAGCCTTCCACCAGCACGATTTTAATGGTGCCGTTGTGAAAGTTGTCGTCAGGCAGCAAGGCGTAGGAGAGCGGGAAACCATCCGCCTGATAACGCGCCGTGATGTCGTTAGCCAGCTTAACAAGGGTTTTTAACGGGACGGTTTTCCCGGCATAAGGACGAAAGGGCTCAAGTAACGATTTCAGGGGATAACGTGTTCCGCCGACAAACTGAATATGGCGGACCTGAATTGGCGTATCCGGCGTGTATTTACGCACCGGCTCGGTCACGCGAATACGTGATGCCGGGTTCTGGGTCGTTTCGGGGCCGGAAACGCTTCGCGCAGGCATTGCCGGGTTATCCGGGTCGATTAAGGCGGGCAGGGTATCCGCCATCGCCGTTCCGAATATTCCCCAAAGCGCAAAAAATAAGGGCAGTTTCATGATGCAATCCCTTCTGAAACGGCTGGAAAGCGTGCTCCCTTGACGGGAGCACGGGCTGGCTTATTGCGACTTAGGTTTCAGGATGCCGCCGAGCGTATTGGTCAGGCTGGTGACGGGCCCGGTAGCCTGGGTGGTTTCACTGCCTGTTGAGGTGGTGGTGACATTGGCGTTCAGGCCAGCGGTCAGGCCAGACGTCACACCGTTGACGGTGGTGCCCACGTTGGCGAGTAGCCCGCCGTTTCCGGCATTCACGTTAGCATCGGCGGTAATGCTGCCAGCTGCCGTTCCGCTATCACCGCTGGTGGGCGCTGTGGGTTTCACCAGGCCGCCCGCATCGGTCACTACTTGCCCGGTATTCTGGACAATCTGACCCACGCCAGTTAGCGCTGGCGTAGAGGTGCCGACCTGTGTACCCACACCGCTGACCGCTGTACCGACATGAGTCAGCAGATTATTCACCGGCGTGCCTAACCCCGTTGCGCCGCCTACCTGCTGGGTGATGCCCTGCACGCCGCTGGCGGTATTATTCAGCGCCGTGGTCGTGCCGGTCGTCAGCTGGGTGACACCCTTGCTTTGCACGGTGGAGGTCAGATTATTGCCGACGCCAGTCACAACCTGGCCGGTGTTATCCACCACCGTACCCACCAGCCCGGTGGCCCCGCTTATCGTCGTTCCGCTGGTGGTGCTGGCGAGCTGGGTGCCCACGCCCGATACGGTCGTGCCCAACCCGCTGACGGTGCCGGTTACGCCCTGTACTGTGGTCCCGACGCCATTCGGGTTACTGGTATCACCCACGCCGGTAGTAATGCCGGTGCTCAGGGTGCTGACCGAGCTACCCACGCCGCTGACAGTCGTGGAGACGGTCGACGTCACAGGGTTGCTGGTGGGGATTTGACTGCCTAAATCAGAAAGCGTGGTGCCGACGCCGGAACCTGCGCTTCCCACATCGCCGAGTATGTTATTGAGCGCGGTAGAGGTCGTGCCGCTGCTGCCTCCGCCAGTACCATCACCGCCTGAGCCGCCGCCCGATCCCTCACCGCCGCTGCCGCCAC
Source organism: Atlantibacter sp. MEI4A-1023 (assembly GCF_056155425.1). Taxonomy (NCBI): domain Bacteria; kingdom Pseudomonadati; phylum Pseudomonadota; class Gammaproteobacteria; order Enterobacterales; family Enterobacteriaceae; genus Atlantibacter; species Atlantibacter sp. MEI4A-1023. The sequence continues at coordinate 4,658,485 of NZ_CM149568.1, read as the reverse complement.
CCGTACCGCTACCACCGCCAGTGCCGGTACCGCCTCCAGTACCCGTTCCATCACCGGTTCCGGTACCGCCGTTATTAGCCGTATCGGTGCCGCTGCCGGAACCACTACCTGAGCCGTCTCCACCCGCAGCACTGCCGGATTCTGTGGCTGGATTATTTTTGGCTGTTGAATGAGAGCCGCCCCCGCTTCCACTGCAGGCGGAAAGAGATAATGCAAGCAGTACCGCCAAAGCAATCATGCTTTTGTGGTTGGTGTTATTAGATTTCATAACAATACTCCACTGAATTACACGCCGGACGACGTATAAATCAGTGTAAGAAAGTTTTATGAATACGACAAAAGGCCGATTGTTTATTAAAAATATATTTAATAAGTGACAAGGTGTATCATATATTTCTGGTGAATAATATTATTTATATGATTAATTAAATTATAAATCAATATAAATCAAGGCGTTAACTTTGTTTTTATGACCTTCGTAATGCATTTTTTTACTATTTTTTCTAGAGCACATATTTATTATCTGCTAACTAGTTCTCATCCATAATTTTGTCAATTTTATATTTTCTAAAATATAAACATGTACTTTTTATGGGGTTTTTAACATTAACGAAACGCGAAAGATGAATTATTTTTGCTGAGTAAGACGCAGGGGTGGATATTATCGTGTTGATTCGCCAATACATTGTTATCAGCCATTACATTGTTATTGCTGCTTCCCTGCGCCGGAGTTTTTTACCCGACGCATAAGGCTGAAGACTATTCCTAAAAAGCGCCGGGCCGCTTCTTTACAGAAAAAAATGTGATTCCGCTCATTGTTCAGACAAAACAGGTTGTGTCGCGAACAAAAAGCATCCCATAATAATCACATATCCGAACAAGGTCCGCATATACGAACAAAAGGAATACAGAATGACCGATTTCATTTTCAATAACCCGGTTAAGCTGCACGTTGGTCCTGGCAAATTTGGTCAACTCGGCAACATTGCTCAGCAATACGGTAAGAAAGCGCTGCTGGTGGTTTCCGACAGCACCAAGCCTACCGGGCAACTGGCGTGCGCTCAGGAAGCGTTAACCGCCGCAGGCATGGCTTACGCGGTGTATGACGAATTTATGCAGAACCCGCTCTCCACTCTGGTTGAAGCGGGCGCAAGCCTGGCGCAGCAGGAAAATTGCGATCTGGTGATCGGTATCGGCGGCGGCAGCGCCATGGATATGGCGAAAGGCATCGCATTTTGCGCGCTGAATGAAGGCAGCATCTGGGATTACGTGTTCGGTAAAAAACAGGCGCAGCATGCCCTGCCGATCATCCTGGTGCCGACCACCGCAGGCACGGGCAGTGAAGCCAACCGTACCGCCGTGTTCACTAACCCGGAAACCCACGACAAAAAAGGCCTGGTAAACCCGCTGATTTATCCGGTGGCCTCTATCGTAGACCCCGAGCTGATGCTCACCCTGCCGAAGCGCGTGATTGCCGGGCCGGGCGCGGACGTGCTGTTCCATGCGCTGGAATCTTATATTTCCCGCAATGCCCACCCATTCAGCGAAATGCTGTCCCTGCGCGCCATCACGTTGCTGGCGAAAAACCTGCCGCGGGTTTATGCCGACGTGACCGACCTGGCAGCCTGGGAACAGGTGACGTTTGCCAGCACCCTGGCCGGTATGGCTATCGACTGCGCGGGCACTACGCTTCCCCATGCGCTGCAACACCCGATGGGCGGCCTGCTGGATGTGGTTCACGCCGAAGGGATCGCCGCCGTGTATCCGGCCTTTATGGAGTACACCTGGTCGGCCGCGCCGGAGAAATTCGCCGCTATCGCAGCGGCAATGGGCGTGGATACCCGGGATATGAACACCGAAGAAGCCGCGTACAGCAGCGTCAAAGCGGTCACCGACTTCCTGAAATCCGTCAACATGCTGCCATCGCTCACCGAACTGGGCGTGAAGGAAGAGCACTTCGACTGGATCATCAATAACGTGCAAACCACCATGAAAGTGGTGCTGGAAAATAACCCGCGCGTACCGGATGCCCAAACTCTGCGTGATATTTTGCAACGCAGCCTGTAATCAACCCGGCAAACCGCGAACGGAATTTTAAAAAGGAGTGAATATGTTTGTTGTTATTGATTCAGGATCGTCAGCAACGCGTATTTATTTGCTGGAATTTGCAGGCAGCGCCATTGTCGATAAAGAGATGATTACCGAAGGGGTAAATTCCACCCTTACCCACGGCAGTAATGACGTATTGCGCCAGGCCATGGCGGAAGGCGTCAAACAATTACTGGCGAGAAACGGAAAATCTCAACAAGATATTCAATTTATTATCGCCTCGGGAATGATTACCTCAAACCTGGGCCTGCATGAAATTCCACACCGCGTCGCCCCGGCCAGTATTGAAGAACTGGCGCGGCACACGGTGGCGTTCGCGGAAAACGAACTGCTGGCGCTGGATATCCCGGTGATGCTGATCCCGGGTATTAAAAACCAGACCACGCCTTCCTGGGAAAACCTGCGCGGCATCGATTTAATGCGCGGTGAAGAAACCCAGGCGGCAGGCGTACTGCTGGGTTATCAGCCACGCTTGCCCTGCACGCTGATTGAATTAGGCTCCACCACCAAGCTTATTTCGATCAATGAGCAGGGGCAAATCGCCGGCAGTATTACCTCGCTCAGCGGCCAGGTATATGCGGCGATCCTGAAGCAGACATTTGTCTCTTCCAGCGTCGCGACATCGCTGGAAGAGGCGGATAGCGAAATCGATCCGATAATTATTGACGCCGCCTGCCGTTCTGTAGCGGAAAGCGGATTACTGCGCACGGTATTAATGACGCGCTTTTTACAATTCTCATTCCCGACCACGGCTGCCCAGCGCAAATTATTCCTCGATAGCGCCATGGCAGGCGACGATATCAAATTATTCGCCGACGCCAGGGAGCAAGGGTTTAATTTCGACGGCGATATTTTCTTAATCGGTAACGCTAAGCGCTGTGAAATTTATCAGCACGTGATCCAGCAGCAGTTAAATATTGATAACCCATTACGCATTATTTCCGACGAAGAGCAAATAGACAGGCTGGCCATTACCGGCGCCAGCGCGATTGCCAATATTCTTCGCACCCTACAGTGATAAGAAGAGCGAGAAAGATATGTACATTATTACCATCGATACTGGCACCACCAATACCCGCGTGTGTGCCTGGCAGGACGAGCGCCTGCTTGCCGAAGCCGCCCGTCCTGTGGGCGTGCGTGATACCGCGATTTCCGGCAGCACTGAAATATTAATGAAAGGCGTCAGCGACGCCGTTCACGAAGCTCGTAGCCAGGCAAATATTCCGACAGGGGAGAAAGTGGTTTACCTTTCTGCGGGCATGATCACATCCAACGTGGGTCTGTGTGAAATCCCACATCTGCTGGCGCCCGCCGGGCTGAATGAACTGGCGAAAGGCATGGTCTGCACAAATTTACCGGCGATTACCGACGAGCCGATCTGGTTTGTGCCGGGCATTCGCAATCACAAATCCACCGTTACGCTGGAAAACGCCGAGCAGATGGACATGATGCGCGGCGAAGAAACCGAGGCAATTGGCGTACTGGCAAGCCTCGGCATTACTGGCCCGGCGCTGATTATCCTGCCGGGTTCACACTCGAAGTTCGTTAAAATCGATGCCGATAACCGTATTGAAGGTTGCGTAACCACTATCGGCGGCGAGTTGCTGGATGTGATTACCCGTCACACCATTCTCGCCAGTTCGCTCAATCTGCAATTTGCCCAGGAAATCGACGCGCCGGCGCTGTTACAGGGCGCGAATCAGTGTCTGCAAACTGGCCTGTCGCGCACCTGTTTCTCGGTTCGCGTGCTGGATATGTTCAGCGACTTAACGCTGAACCAGAAAGCCAACGTGCTGCTTGGCGCGGTATTACAGGATGACTTGCAGGCGGTCAAAAACAGCGAAGCCTTTACTGTGACGCCGGATACCCACGTGGTGGTGTGCGGTAAAGATACCCTGAAATTTGCCTTCGCCACCTTAATTGATAACGATCCGTGGTTTACCGGGAAAATTACCGTCGCGCCGTCCAGCCGTTCCCTCTCCAGTGCTGGATTATTTGCCATGGCGCGTCGTCGACAGATTATTTAATTCCGTACTCTGTACCCTACACATAATTAAAAGGTCTGCTTTATGAACACCATCGTTAATGAAAGAGCAGTAGCTAAAAAACGAGGAAATAAGCGCTGGTTCGTTGTTTTCCTGTTATTAATTGGCGGTATTATTAACTACCTCGACCGTGCCAGCTTATCTATTGCTGCCCCGGACATGATGAAAGATCTTAATTTATCGAATACCGATATCGGTTTATTAGGATCGGTATTTGCGCTGATTTACGCCCTGTGCCAGCTGCCTGCGGGCTTCCTGGTTGACCGCTTTGGCCCGAAAAAGGTCTACGGTTGGGCGGTAGCGCTGTGGAGCGGCGCGACCATGCTGACCGGCGCGTGCAGCAATATGATGACGCTGATTTTTGCCCGCGGCATTCTCGGTATTACTGAAGCCCCATGCTGGCCGGGCGCGGCGAAGATCACCGCCTCCTGGTTCCCGAAAAGCGAGCGCGCGCTGGCGACCGGCTTCTGGGATGCGGCGTCTAAATGGGGCCCGGCGATTGCTCCGCCAATCCTGGTGGCAATTATTGTACCGTTCGGCTGGCGTTCACTGTTCTACATTGCCGGTGCCATTGGTTTAGTGTTCGTGGTGTTCTTTATCTTTGCTTACCATCAACCGGAAAAGCACCCGACTATTACCAAAGAGGAGCTGGACTATATTAAGGAAGGCGGCGGCGGTACGGCGGAGAAATTAACCGGCGAAGCGGAAAAAATTAGCTGGGGTGGTTTATTTAAATATCGCTGCATCTGGGGAATGATTTTAGGCTGGTTCTGCTATGTGTGGATGATGAATATTTTCACCACTTTCCTGCCGCTCTATTTAATGAAAACCCAGAACATTCAGTTTAAAGAATTAGGTATCTACGCCAGTATTCCTTATTTCGGCGGCATCGTCGGCGCTATTGTCGGTGGCTACGTATCGAAATGGCTGGTGGACAAAAGCATCATCAAAGAGTCATTAAAAGCCAAGCGCGTCACCATCAGTATTTCCGCGCTGTTAGCTGGCGTCGCCGTTATCGCGATACCGATGGTAGAGAGCCTGGCCGCGACCCTGACGCTGCTGGTTATCGCCATGGCGCTGTTGTCCGCGCTGTCCGCAACCGGTTGGGCATTGCCGGGCGATGTGGCACCGGCATCGATGGTGGCCTCAGTAGGCAGTATCCAGAACTTCGGCGGCTACTTTGCCGGTTCGTTATCACCGCTGGTCACCGGGCTTATCGCCGATGTCACGGGTTCATACGCCCTGGCATTCACCAGCGGCGGGATTATCGCGGCCTGTGCGGCGCTGTGTTACTGGTTCATCGTCAGAGAGCCGGTGACCGTAAAGGATTGATGTAATCAGGGAGGCGACTCCCTGATATTTCCCCAAGAGGTTATCCATGATTAAACATCGCGTGATTCGCGCTATTGAAGAAACCGGCATGATTGCCATTGTACGCGGCGTCGCGCCTGAAGGGATTTTGCCGCTGGCCCGCGCCCTGTATGACGGCGGTATCCGGGTCATTGAAGTGACCTGTAACTCCACCCGTCATCTGGAAAGCATCAGCGCCCTGAAACAGGAAATGAGCGACAAAATGTTTGTCGGCGCCGGTACGGTCATTAACCCGGTGATGGCGCAACTGGTACTGGACGCAGGCGCGGATTTTGTCCTGTCGCCTGACTTTAACCCGGACGTGGTTACTATGGTGCATGAGAAGCAGCGCCTGATGATCCCGGCGGTAATGACGCCATCAGAAATCCTTCAGGCCTGCCGTCTGGGCGTAGATTTGCTGAAGCTGTTTCCGGCTAACAGCTTGGGCGTGAACTATATGAAAGAAGTACAGGGACCGCTGGATAACCTGTCTCTGATCCCGGTGGGCGGCATCACGCTGGAAAACACCCGCGAGTTTGCCAAAGCCGGTGCGTTCGCGGTGGGCGTGGGCAGCGCGCTGACCAACAAAGAGTGGATAGCGCGCGGTGACTGGGATGCCATCACCCAACAGGCCAGGAGGTTTATCCAGACGTTCCATGAAGGCAAAAAGGCCTGACCTGACTGTGAAAAAGCCACAAATTTGTGGCTTTTTTATTGCACGTTGCCCAGGTGTGGCGGCTGTTTTCACTCCCGTTACCTCGCTATACTGCCCGCTATAACAATGACAGTGAGGTAAGCCCGTGTCGGAAAAGATAAATCGCTCGGTTGCCCGGGCGTTGGAGATGCTGGAATTAGTTGCGGCAAGTAAAGATGAACTGACGATCACTGAAATCAGCAAGCAGCTTGGCATCCCGAAGAGCACCACCTTTGATATCCTCTACACCCTGCTTGATAAAGGCTATCTGGAACAGGCCAATGAAAAGCAGAAGTCGTTCAAACTGGGCGTGAAGCTGTTTCAGACCGGCGCGTGTTACCTCGAACAGACTCCTTTCCAGAACGTGGCGCATTCGGTGCTGGAGAAACTCGCTGACGTGGCCGGAGAAACTGCCTTCCTGGCGTTGCTCAATAACGACGAACTGGTTTACTTCGATAAAGTCGAGAGCCCGAACTCGGTGCGGACTTCGGCGCGTATCGGCTCCAACAACCCGCTGTATTGCACCGGGCTTGGCAAAGCGATTTTAGCGACGCTGCCGGATGATGACGTCAAAGCCATTCTGTCGCGTACCGGTGGGTTAAAACCGATTACGCCGTATACCTGTACCGACGAAGCAAAGTTTTTCGCTATTCTCAACCAGGCGCGCCAGCAGGGTTACGCCATTGATGACCGCGAGCATAACGCGGAAGTATTCTGTCTGGCGGCCCCGGTTTATAACCTGCAGGGCAAAGTGTATGCGGCGATCAGCGTTGCCAGCCTGTATACCAAAATCAAGAACCAGCCGGAGAAAATCGCCGCGCTGGGTAAAATGATCGCCGATGCGGCGCTGGATCTGTCGCAGCGCATTGGTTACCGCGGCCCACGCCTGTACGCTGATTTTTAACGTTATTGTCGCCACGGTTATAGGGTGTAACCGTGGTCAGACTTCTTTGCTTTCGTTTTGAAGCCGTTACTATTCAACCCCCCATATTCCCGCTACAGTTAACTCTCCATGGCCCAAAAAGGAGAGCGTCATGCTTTATATGTTTGATTTAGGTAACGTCATCGTCGATATCGACTTTAACCGCGTGTTGGGCGTATGGAGTGATTACAGCCGCGTGCCGCTGGCTACGCTTCAGCAAAGTTTCACTATGGGCGAGCCGTTCGAGAAGCATGAGCGCGGTGAAATCAGCGATGAGGAATTCGCAAAATTATTGTGCGAATCCATGGAATTGTCGTTGAGCTACGAGCAGTTCGCGGCGGGATGGCAGGCAGTGTTTGTCGGTCTGCGCCCGGAAGTCATCGATATCATGCATAAGCTGCGCGAGCAGGGGCATCGCGTGGTGGTGCTGTCGAATACCAATCGCCTGCACACCACCTTCTGGCCGACCAACTACCCGGAAGTGCAGGCCGCTGCCGACCATGTCTATCTGTCGCAGGAATTGGGGTCACGCAAGCCCGAACCGGCTATTTATCAAAAAGTCCTCGAAGCGGAAGGATATCCGGCCAGTGACGCGGTCTTTTTCGACGATAACGCCGATAATATTAAAGGGGCACAGGCCGTGGGGATCACCAGCATTCATGTGACCGATAAATCCACGCTGCCGGACTATTTTGCGAAACAGCCATGTTAAGACGCGTTCGCCATCATGCAACCAAACACACCGCGCCTTTCTGGGCCTGGTGTAAGTTGCTGTGGGAGCGAATCGATCAGGACAATATGACCACCCTGGCGGGCAACCTGGCCTATGTGTCGTTGCTCTCGCTGGTGCCGTTCGTCGCGGTGGTGTTTGCGCTGTTTGCCGCGTTTCCGATGTTTTCCGACGTCAGTATTCAGTTGCGCCACTTTATCTTCGCCAATTTTATGCCCGCCACGGGCGACATTATTCAGCGCTATATCGAGCAGTTCGTTGCCAACTCCAGCAAGATGACGGCGGTAGGTGCCTGCGGGCTGATCGTCACGGCGCTGCTGTTGATGTACGCGGTGGACAGTGCCCTGAATACCATCTGGCGCAGCAAGCGGGTCCGGCCAAAAATTTATTCGTTCGCGGTTTACTGGATGATTTTAACCCTCGGGCCATTACTGGCGGGGGCCAGCCTGGCGATCAGCTCGTATCTGCTGTCGTTGCGCTGGGTTAGCGGGTTTGATTCGCTGATCGACAACGTGTTGCGCATCTTCCCGTTGCTGCTCTCCTGGCTGTCATTCTGGCTGCTTTACAGCATTGTACCGACCACCCGCGTGCCAGCCCGGGATGCGCTGGTGGGTTCGCTGGTGGCGGCGCTGCTTTTTGAGTTGGGTAAGAAAGGTTTCGCGCTGTATATCACCATGTTCCCTTCCTATCAGCTGATTTACGGCGTGCTTGCGGTGATCCCCATTTTGTTTGTTTGGGTGTACTGGACGTGGTGTATCGTCTTGCTTGGCGCGGAAATTACTGTCACTCTCGGGGACTACCGAGCGTTAAAATTAGCGGCAGAACAAGAATCCGAAGAAGAACCATGATTGCATTAATTCAACGCGTAACGCGTGCCAGCGTCGCCGTTAACGGTGACGTGACGGGTGAAATCGGCCCAGGACTTTTGGTGTTATTAGGTGTCGAAAAGGAAGACAACGCCCAGAAGGCGAACCGGCTGTGCGAACGGGTGCTGGGTTACCGCATTTTCAGCGATGAAAACGGCAAAATGAACCTCAACGTTCAACAGGCGGGCGGCAGCGTTCTGGTGGTATCGCAGTTTACCCTGGCGGCGGATACCAACAGCGGTATGCGCCCGAGCTTTTCCAACGGCGCGGCACCTGCTCTGGCGGAAGAACTGTACGAATATTTCGTCGAGCGTTGCCGCAACCTTGGCACAGAGACACAAACCGGGCGCTTTGCCGCAGATATGCAGGTGTCCCTGGTGAACGACGGCCCCGTCACGTTCTGGCTGCAAGTATGAGCCCGTTAACGGCGCGGCCCCTGGCAACAAGAGAGAGTCCATCTATGTATCATCTTCGCGTACCCCAAACGGAAGAAGAGCTGGAAAGCTACTATCAATTTCGCTGGGAAATGTTGCGTAAACCCCTGCATCAACCTAAAGGTTCCGAGCGCGACGGTTGGGATGCGCTGGCGCATCACCAAATGGTGGTGGATGAAAGCGGCAAACCGGTGGCCGTGGGCAGGCTGTATATCAATGCCGATAATGAAGCCTCCATCCGCTTTATGGCGGTCGACCCGAACGTGCAGGACAAAGGCCTGGGCACGCTGGTGGCGATGACACTGGAATCTGTCGCCCGTCAGGAAGGGGTGAAGCGCGTGACCTGTAGCGCCCGTGAAGACGCTGTGGAATTTTTCGCCAAGCTGGGCTTTGTGAATCAGGGCGAGATCACCACGCCGCAAACCACACCGCTGCGCCACTTTTTGATGATCAAACCTATCGTGCCGCTGGATGATATTTTGCATCGCGCCGACTGGTGCGGGCAGTTGCAGCAGGCCTGGTATCAGCATATTCCGCTCAGCGAGAAGATGGGCGTACGCATTCTGCAATATACCGGGCAGAAATTTGTTACCACCATGCCGGAGGCGGGGAATCAGAATCCGCACCATACGCTGTTCGCGGGAAGCCTGTTTTCCCTTGCCACGCTGACCGGCTGGGGGCTGATTTGGCTGATGCTGCGCGAGCGCCATCTCGGCGGCACCATCATTCTTGCCGATGCGCACATTCGTTATAGCGCGCCGATAACCGGCCGCCCCAGTGCGATTGCCGATCTGGGCTCGTTAAGTGGCGATCTGGACCGGCTGGCGCGCGGGCGTAAAGCTCGGGTGCAGTTGCAGGTGGAACTGATTGGCGACGATACGCTGGGCGCAGTGTTTGAAGGGACTTACATCGTGTTGCCTGCTAAGCCGTTCGGGCCGCTGGAAGAGGGTGGCAACGAAGAGGAGTAAACCCTTCACCGCCACTGGACGGTGAAGGTGCTGCGCTACTGAAAGGGGTTCGCCTGCGGCTGTTCTGTTGTCGAAGGCGCCTCTGGCGTTACAGGCGTACCCGCTACCACGCCCGCTTGCATGGTTTGCTGAATTTGCTGGCCGTTGGCGGCGTTGATAGTCAGGGTCGCGTTCACCGTGGGTTTTAACGGTCTATCCGCGTTAAGCTGGCCCCGGGCGCTGAGCCGCATATTAGCGTCCCCTTGTAACGGCACCTGCGGCCATCCCCAGTTTTCCAGAACGTTGGCCGGTACTGCCCGGCCATTCAGGCTTAAGGCGATTTGCCGCTCTGGTTGTTGCGCAATCGAGGCGGTGGCTTCCAGCATCCCTTTCCCGGCAAAGGCGCTCAGTTCGCTGATGGTAATGTTATTGCTGTTGGCATTAAGCGCGATAGATGGCCTGCGCACATCCACCCGGTTAAAAGTAGCGGCGGCAGCGTTCAGCGTGGCGTTACCGCTCCAGATCCCCCACTGGCGGTTGCGCGCCAGCTCCAGTAAATTGCCGTAGCCGTCCAGCGCCGTAAGCTGGAACGGGAAAGCGGGATCGATATCAATAATCAGGTTGCGGCTGGCGGAGAATTTGGTCACCGTCACGCGGTTCAGCCATTCCGGCAGCGGCGTCATCCACTGCTTTTTCCAGTCCTCTGGCAGGGTATATTCCAGCCCGGCAATCGCCACATCCGCCAGCGTTAGCCCTTTATCATTGCGCGTCCACTCGCCACGGGCGCGGATCATGCCGCCTTCCCAGCGTGACGTCAGCTGGCTGATTTCCACGCCTTTACTGGATAAATTCGCGTTGGCGATAGGGTCGAAGAAATGCAGGGAACCGTAGATAAATTCAGTGGCATCAAGGGACACTCTCCCTTCTTCACTCTGCCAGTCGTTATTGCTGAAGGTGATGTCCCGCAGTGTCATATCCAGATCGGTCACTGCCCAGTTTGGTCCTTCCAGGCGCGCGTTGGTGACGTCTACCCGGCCCAGTTTCAGCGACGGCAGGCTGGTGACGGGGTAGAGCAGGTCGACAAGGCTTTTATCGCTTTGCAGACGGATATCGCTCAGGCGCAGGTTATCCACCTGCCAGCCGCCATCGGCGTTACGGCGTGCGTTGCCGGTGAGCGAGCCGCGCGCCACGTCCGCGCCGAGGGTAGTGAAATTCACTTCGTCATTATCGATATCGCCCTGGATCAGCACATTGCTGACCGGAATGCCGTTTAACGTCAGTGAACCGGCGCTGAGTTCGATTCTGGCTTTGCTGCCCAGAATGCGTCCGGCTTCCGGCAGCCAGGGCGTCAGGCCCCCATTGACCCGCTGGGCGCTGAGGTTCCACGCGCTGTTCGGGCTGTTGAATGCCATGTCGCTGAGCTGTAAACGGTCGGCCTGGAAGGGGATCGAGGCAGTATCCTGGGAAATATTTAACGTGCCTTCTCGGAGGATAATGGCATCAACATGGAAAGGATCGGTGATTTGGCGGCTGCTCAGGCCAATATCTACGCTTTGCGCCACTAACGTCGCGGGCTGGCCGTTACGTCCAAAGGTCACGTTTTTCAGCAACACGTGCGAAGGTGATGAAAAGCGGTGATCCATCTCATCAAAAGTGATGTGGTAGTCGCTGTGCGCGTTGACCCAGTCGGTGATCCAGTCCGCGCCCCAGCGGGTCTGAAGCAAAATGTACAGCCCCAGGATCGCGACCAGAACGGCGACAAGCAGCGCAACGATGAGCTTTCCAAGAAATTTCATTGTCTTCAATCCGATGAATAGCCAATGAAGGAGTTATGCACGATTTATGGCGATTGCTCAAGGCAGAATGGATGCAGAGGAGTAAAAGCCCATCGTAGGATGGGCTTTACTTATTGTATTACAGACGCTCAAACTGAATTGTCAGTGCGCTTTTTACTGCGCCGGCGGTTGCAGTCTGGCCATTAAGTTTGACCATGGCTACGTTAAAGGTATTTACCCATGATTTAGCCAGCATCGTATCTTCATTAATCTTCAGGAGCTTTTTAGTTTCCGAGTCAAAAACGCCGATACCAATGCCTTTGGCAGCGCCAGTAGAAATCTCACTATTTGACAACACGGTACCGTCTGCATCATCTGCAATGCCCATAAATTTATAAGCCAGTTTGCCTTCATCGGCCATCTGCTTACAGGCCGCCGTGCTTGAATTAGCACCGATTGAAACATCAATGCTGGCGCCTGCTTTAAAATCTTCGCCCTGCTTGACAAGGTTTGAAACATCACCAAGTAGCGCGACTGCATTTTTACTGAGGTACATAGAGCATGACTGCGCAATGCTTTGCGTTACAGCTCCAGTAATGGAGAGTGTAGCGCCTACATCTTCAGCTTGCGCGTTACCTTGAGCGCCAGCTATTAAAGATAATGCTGAAAAAAACATCGGGAGCATTTTTTTCATGTTCAATTTCCTTATTTATATTTTGCATTAAAAATGCCCATTAACATGATGGGCATAACTTTGTTAAAGACGCTCGATATCGATAGTCAGTGAACCATGGACTAAACCCGCTACAGGGGTTTGGCCATTAAGTTGAACCATGCTCAGGCCAAAGCCAATGCCTTCAGGGAGCATGACATTATGGTTGTCGTTAACGTTTATTACTTCACCATTCGCATTATAAATCCCAATGCCGACACCCTGTGCCGCATCGCTTCCGGTATGTGTATTGGCCAGCACTGTGCCGTTGGCATCTGCGGTGCCTTTTAATTGAACGCCAATTTGATTGGTATCAATTTTGTCCATGCATTCTTTGTCGCCACTTACCTGAACGGTGAAAGCTGTCGCACTGGAGACAGATTGATTTTGTAGCGGCAGAGCATCGGCTTTTCCTGACAGGGTTATTGAACTGGTAGAAGGAAATACGGTACATGAGCTTTCTGCGCCTGCAGTGACGACGCCAGTAATAGCAAGTGTAGCGGATTGATCTTCCGCCTGAGCTGTACTTACAACGAAAAGTGTAGAGACAGCAAGCCCTAGTAATGTTTTATTCATATCAAACTATCCTTTAATTTTTCCTAATGATTGAAATAATTTAATAATATTCATCTTATTAATAAAAGTGTTGTTCTTCCATATTTATTGGTGATGCTTTAAAATTATTTATAAACTTTTTGCGATGTAAATTTTATAAGAATATTAAATAGTTGTCATGATTCAATAAATATTTATTTGTCCCATTCAATTGTTCTTTAATGAACTCGTAAATATAGAATATTACTATTTACGCAAAACGATACTTAGAGTTTTCAGGGCTGTGTCATTAATTGTGAAATAATATGATTACGCGTCTGCGCTCAGAACATACGCTATAAAAGTAGAATTTGGTTAGATTGCGTTTTAAAGCCCCGGTGTTTTCATGCCAAAAAAAGTAACTCGTCGGTTTTACAAGTGATTACTACCGTGTAACACATACTGATTAATTTTACGGAGATTGCTCAGGACAGAGTAAGTGAAGGGAGGCGGCGATGGCAATTCGATGCCATCACCGTTGAAAATTATGCTTTTTCCGGCGGGAAAATCAGATTCAGGATAATCGCCGTGATGCCGCCTGCGGCAATGCCGGAGGAGAGTAGGTTTTTCAGCCAGTCCGGGGCAAATTGCAAGATCAGCGGCTGTTGGGACACGCCCATACCTACCGCTAACGACAGCGCGATAATCATGATCGCGCGGCGGTTGAGCGGCTCGCGGGACACGATACGTACACCGGATGCCGCAATGGTGCCGAACATCACGATGGTTGCGCCGCCCAGTACCGGCTCAGGGATATGCTGTACAAAACCACTCACCGCCGGGAACAGGCCCAGCGCAATCAGCATCATCGCCACCACAAAACCCACGTAGCGGCTGGCCACGCCGGTCAGTTGGATTACACCGTTATTCTGGCCAAAGCAAGAGTTAGGGAAGGTATTGAACACGGCAGAAACAAAGGAATTCAGGCCATTCGCCAGCACGCCGCCTTTCAGGCGCTTCATATACAGCGGGCCGGAAACCGGCTGTTCAGAAACGTCAGAGGTCGCGGTGATATCGCCGATGGTTTCCAGCGAGGTCACCATAAAAATCAGCATCAGCGGGATCAGCAGGTTCCAGTCAATACTCAGGCCGTAATAGAGCGGCGTCGGAACCATAATCAGCGCGTCGTTGGTCGGTGCGGTGTTTTGCGGCAGCATATCCAGCGCCCAGGCGACGACGTAACCGACAGCCATGGCGATGACCAGCGAGGCAACGCGCAGATAGGGGTTACGCTGGCGGTTAAGCAGGATAATTACCGCCAGCACTACCCCTGCCAGGAACAGATTCATTGGCGCGCCGAAGGTTTTATCGCTCATCGCGGCATAACCGCCGCCAATAGAGGTTAAACCAACCTGAATCAGCGACAGGCCGATAATCATCACCACCACGCCGGAGACCAGCGGAGTAATAATGCGGCGCGCCAGGTGCAGTACCCGGGAGAGCAGCATTTCGGTGCAACTGGCCAGCATTAATGTGCCGAACAGCGCCGCCATCATAGTCGGGATATCCGCGCCGCCATTTTTCAGCGCCAGGCCACCCATAATCAGCGGAGAAACGAAGTTAAAGCTGGTGCCCTGAATAGACAGCAGACCAGAGCCCACTGGACCCCAGGCTTTAATCTGGATAAGGGATGCCACGCCGGAGGCGAACAGCGACATGCTGATGATGTGCTGGGTGTCCTGCGCCGGTAGGCCGAGCGCCTGGCAAATTAACAGCGCGGGCGTGATGACCGCAACAAACATCGCCAGTAAATGCTGGCCAGCGGCGAACAGAGTTTGCGGTAGCGGTGGGCGATCTTCAAGGCGGTAAATCAATTCACTGTTTTGAGTCTGCGCAATCGGTTGCGCATCTTGTGACTCTACGGCGTTAACAGACATCAGAGGCAGTCCCACGGTGGAAAAGCGGGCATTTTATCGGACTGAAGGGTAAAAGCAAACGGTTGCTAACGAAAAGTCTTTGGCGAAACGCCCATCGAAAGATGGGCGTGGAGATTACAGACGTTCGATATCGATAGTAACGTAGGAATTAATATTACCACTCACTGCCTGGCTACCTGTCAGGCGCACCATCTGCAGGCCAAAAGTGGTGTCTTTTTTGACGGTCAGTAAGCCGGTATTCACTGCCACCGGTTTGTTGTCGCCATCAAACATGCCAATTGCTACGCCTTTCGCGGCGCTATCGTCGGTTAACAGGTTTGCAAGCGCGGTTCCGTCACCTTCATCCGCAACGCCAGAAAATCTGAAGGCCATTTTTCCTTCGTCAACCAGGGTTGTGCATTTTGGATCCCCGTTTACAGAGAGGTGAACAATATAAGGTGACGTCGCATTGTCGCCCTGATTAATTAAGTTTTCGGGTAGTTCCAGTAAAGAGACGGAAGTCTCGCTGGATTGTACTGAGCAGACGGTACCCGCTGGTTTGACGGTGCCATCAATTGCCACGGTCGCGGAATTATCTTGCGCCATTGCTGACCCTGTAATAAGCAGAGCGGACATGGCCAGACCTAAAACTGTTTTTTTCATAACGCTAAATCCTTTCAGATTCCAGGTAAAACGAACGTTGAATTACAGCCGTTCGATTTGCACCGTGAGGTTTGTCTGGATATTCCCTGCTGTCGCCACCTGGTTATTCAACTGAACCAGTGAAAAATAGAGCGGGAAAGAGGCCGTCGACGTGGTAGCTTTGCCATCCTGGCTGGCGCCCGGAAAATGCGCAATGGTGACATTCGGCGCAATGATATTGTTAAACATATCGGAAAGCTGCACACCGATCCCCTGAGCGGCGGAACTGCTGGTGTCCGTATTCGCCAGGGAAGTCCCCTGGCTATCATCTGTTGTGCCCAGGAATTTCAGACCAATATTTTTATAGCCTTCGTTGGCATCGCAATTTTCACCACCAAGTTGGACATAGATATGATCGTCTGCGCTTTGCTTATTTATTTGTGATCCCTGAGCAGGTAAATATCGGTCTTCATGCGACAGGTTAAGCAAATATTTACTCATCAGGACGGTACAGCCGCTTTTTGTATTTTCCAGGCGGGCATAAATTGTCATACCCTGCCCGTGGCTGATGATATCTTCAGCCATCGCTGTATTGGTGATGGTCATTAAAGCGCTACTGACCATAAACGCTAGTGCTAATTTTTTCATTGCGTTCTCTCTTTATAGATAATTGATTTATTCCTGTTACCAAAAAGCACGCCCTATTTTCACAGGGCATGCCAACGAGTGACTCAACGATAATTCATCGTTGAGTGGATTCATTTTGGTAATTAATAAGCTGGAATTATCAATTCAATTACAGACGCACCACATCCAGGGTCAATGAACTGTGGACATTACCTGCAACCACCGTTTCTCCACCCAGCGCGACCAACTGCAGTCCAAAGGAGCCCACCGCCGTGGATGGGATAATCTCAGCCACATTCACCGGAAGCGGTGAATTTGTCGTGCCATCATAAACTCCAATAGCAACACCTTTTGCGCCTGCTTCGCTGACATCGGCATTAGCCAGCACATCGGTATAAGCACTGTCTGTTGTACCATGTAACTGGATAGCAACTTTACCTACGCAAGCATTGTTACCATCTGTAGTGCTGCTGCCAATGGAGAAGGGAACATTGGTCGGGTTAGTTGCCACCTGCCCCGGGGTGATCATCTCTCCGACTTTACCCGTCAGAGAGACAGATGCCTGGGTATAAACGGTACATTCAACCGCATCGGCAGTTACCGTACCAGAAATATCCAGCGTTGCGGAATGGTCAGTGGCCTGTGCTGCGCCAATGGAAAACAAGCCAGACAGCGCTAAACCAAGTAATGTTTTTTTCATTTTCAATATCCTTTTGTTTATTCGTAGAATACGAATGCGTGAAATTACAGACGTTCAATCTGTACGGTCAGAGAACCGTTAATAGAACCGGCTTTCGCGGTCTGATTATTCAGTTTCACTACACCAAGCAGAAGCTGTGAAACATTTGAATCAGGTTTAGCGAGCATGGTGTCCTGGTTAACCTTTACGATATTGCCTTCGAGATCGTAAAGCGCGATACCCACGCCGGTTGCGCCATCAACGCCCGCATTGTTTGCCAGTGAAGTCCCGTCACCGCTGTCAGCGATGCCCAGGAATTTATAGGCAATTTTCTGCTCACGCGCGTTATCTGAGCATTCCTGATCGCCAGACAGGCTAATTTCTACAGTCTGGATACTGGCATTACTCAGGCCATTGGCGCCTTGTGCAGTCAGGCTGTCAACGTTATCACTCACATTGACAGTCGGCTTACTCAGGTTAACCATGCAGGCGTATTGATGAGTGACAGAACCGGTCACAGTTAGTGTTGCGGATACATCGTTAGGGCTGACTTCTGCCTGAGCGGCGCCAACCATAACCAGTGTTGAAATCGCTAATCCCAAAAATGACTTTTTCATAATTTAATCCCTAATGTTTTATGAATGAAATAGGTGAAAAATATTCACGAAAGTGAACATCCTTCCCTATTTCCTGGTTAAAGATAATTAATACGCAAAGTGATCTGCGCTTTAACTTTTCCAGTGGAAATTTTTCCCTGTGTTCTGGCATAACGCACGCTAAGAGGCAGGCTATATCCGCTTTGTTGTGGCAATGAAATATCCATAGGCAAACCGGGAACCATCACGTTTTGGTTATAGAGCATTTCTATTCCTACTCCGCTGGCGGGATTATCTTCAGACACATTTTTAAATATTGATGGGCTTTGTGGATCATTGGTGCCTTCAATATTAATGCTGGCTTTTTGGGTGTTCAGGCATAACAAATTTACGCTGACGGGGTGCGCAGCGGCATTACCGCGATTTTCCAGAACCGAGGAATCTACCGGCGGCAGATCGATCTGCGGATTTGGTACCTGGATCGTGCAGTGCGCTTTCGGGGTTAACACTGTCATCGCCAGGTTCACGACCAGAGAATTGTCATTGAGTGCCAGCAGTGACGGTAAATTAATGTTCACCGTGCCGCTCTGGACAATGCCGGTTTTGATCGCTTCAAGGCGTAGTTTGATATCGTCCGTCGAGACCACGGCTTTAGATAAATCCGACATCGGCTCGTTAAACGGCAGCACCCACTCTTTTCTGGGCTGGCCGGGTTTATCAAAAATAACCGTTATCCGCAGGCCCAGGCCGGGCAGTTCGGTAGCAAACACGCCCGATCCCTGTTGCGAGGCGGCGATGCGCCCACTTAACATCTTGTGGATTTTCTCAAGGCACGTGCCAGTGAGGTTGTGGTGAGAACCAGTCAGTTGCGCCAGCGACGCCTCTTTTTTATACAGAACTGTGCCTGTCGCCACATTGGCGGTGCGTAACGGCAACTGTACGGTAAGGGGCACGGTAAGGTTTTGGGCATCAGAATGCCGCGCTTTGCAGTCGCCCGGCTCTGCAGCAAAAGCGGCGGCGTTAAGCGCAAGCGCCAAAAGTAGAGCTGTGGTCAGAATAAAGAATTTGTTCATGGCATCATCACTGGCAATTCACTGAAAGCAACGCGAGGGGTAGCGTGGTATCGCTCGCCGGGATAACAAAGGGCGCAGCGCACTGCTGCTTTTCACCCCAGTCAAATGTCACCGTTCCTTTTTCCGGGGCGGCATTGAGGTAAACCTGCCCCTGGTCGCCAATGTAATAAGTGGCGTCGTTGCCTTCGATGCGGGCGCGGGCACCAAATGGCAAGAAATCACCGTTGTGTTTAACGGTCAGGACCATTTTATGGCCGGTGATCGCGGTAAATTGCGCCAGCACGACGGCGTCTTTGGTTGGTACGACCTGTGTCGCGGTACTGGTGAAATCGACCTGTTTACTGGTTTGCGTGTCAACACGTAGAGGATTGCGGTGATAGGCGCGTAAATCCGGTGCAATGGCATATCCGCGTGAATCCGTGATGGTGTGTTGACCCGAGTCCAGCACCACATCCGGCGCGCCGGGAATAGCAACCAGCGCCTGGCTGCCGCTCGAATAGCGACCCGCAGTAATGCCATGACGATGGGCAATAATGTTGCCCGACGCATTCCATGAGAGGTATTGGTTGTCCCCGGTGTACCAGGTCGCATCAATGTCGCCGTAGCGACCCTGGTAGTTCAGCCCGGCGGAGCCGCTTTTCGTATCATCTTGCCCATTCTGATGCGCATAAGAGACCTGAGTATTCCAGGTGAGATCCTGACGATCGCCGACTCGTCCGGTGATCCCGACCTGCTGGGAAACGTCGTCCTTCAGCCCTGACATGGTGGTCATATTCACCATCGGTTGTGCGTTCGGGAACATTTCGCTGAACGGGATAGATAAGGTTAGGGCAAGCTGTTTATCCCATTCCGCCGCACCATTATCGCGCGTCATACTGTAAGCCAGTGAGAAACTGGCCGATCGCCATGCGCCATTCCAACCCAGTTGCCACATCCGTGATACCGAACTGTCGGCATTTTCGCTTCGGCTTACCGTGGCGAAAAAACTGTGCTCGCTGGTGAGCGACTGGTTGATGGTCATGTTGTATTCACGCCGTTTGGTGGAGTCATCAAACAGCTCGCGTGATTCTGCCCAGTCATTGAACGACAGATAGTCATTCAGGTAATAGCGGCTATCGATCTGAATTTGCGTGTCGGTTTCCGGAATGCTGTTGCGGTAGGTCAGACGCAGCATTTCACCACTGTTTTCCTGGGATCCGCGACGGCGGCTGTTACTACGCGTGACATCCAGCGCAATCCCCCCGGCGCGTTGCAAATCAAATCCGAGGCCCAGACTGTATGCCTGGTAGCGTTCATGATACTGGCTGCCGCCATAGAGCGTGGTATTCAGCGGCAAACCCCATGACAGCGTGGCCTGCACTATGTCGGGATCTTTCTCCACGGCGTTGTCGCCAGAGAGATAGCGCCCGGCCACAAGGTTGTATTTTATCTGCCCGGTACGCAGCAACTGCGGCACATTGGAGTAAGAGATAGTGCTGTGTGACTCTGAACCGTCAGCTTCAGTGATGGTCACATCCAGCTTTCCGCCGTTAGAAACCGAAGACAGATCGCTTATCACGAACGGGCCCGGCGGAACGGATCGCTGATAAATAACATTGCCGTTTTCTCTCACGGTGACCCGGGCGTTACTTTTGGCGATACCGCGAATCAACGGGGCAAAACCCGTTAACTGATCCGGGATCATGTCATCATCGGAACTGAGCTGCGCACCCCGTACCATCACGCTATCAAAAACATCGCTGGGCGTGCTGGCATCGCCGAGGGTAAGCTCGCCTTTCAGGCTGCGAACGGCGGTTTCGACATAGTTGGTGATGTTCTTCCACCCTTCTTCTTTACTCACCGTCGAGTTGTTGCGGTAACGCCAACGCCCCAGATTGAGCCCATTGGTTAAGTTGGCGTAAATCGAGTCTGTTGTGTCGCCATGGTGCGTGATGTACTGCTGCCCGGAGAGCTGATACATGCTGATTAACGCTGGGATACCGTCATCCCACTCTTCAACAGGAACGCCAGTCAGGGTTTCGTCGCGCAATACGGTTTGGGGTAGCGAGATATCCAACTGCAGCTTTGAGAAATCAAAGTTGCTCTTTGAACCGGGCACCTGTTCTTCGATGGGCAAGCAGGTATTTTTGAGCGCGTTGTCTTCTGCTTTTGCATTAAGTTTGCTCATATCCACCCCCAGTTTCTGATAGTCCTGATAAGAAAGGCAGGCGACTAATTGCTTCTTGTTGTCTGCCTCAAACCGGACATCACTCACCATCACGCTCTGGTCATTTACATTGACATGAACCCGATAGGTCCCTGCTGGCTGAAATCCCTGACTGAGCGCACGGGTGTCAGCGATTGCCGCATTACCGTTAACCGCTTGCAAAAGGCCGGGGTCAAAGTATTCGCCCGCCAACGCGGTTTGGACGCATGCCGCCGTCACGGCCAAAGACGTTAGCCATGTTTTTGTTGGACTACCCATAGCGCCCTGTTAATTAGTCAAGGCGTTGGGTAAACGTGTTGGACGTCGTGCCAAAATCATTAATGGCATTCCATTCAACATTTGCTCCGCTTGTTGGCGTATGTTTAAACCGGTATGACTTGTTACCGAAAGGGGGGATAACCGTGTTGTTATCCACCACGGAAACAGGAACCGATTCTTTATCAGAAACGATGCTGCTCAATACCAGATAAAACGGTGAATCGTTTTTTGCCGTTAGGGTATTGCCAGAGCGTGTCCAGTGAAGGTTTTTAATCGCCTCACCGGGCTCGCCTTTTAGGCCCGTTGGGCGATAGAAAAATTTGATACGGTTATTAATCGCCAGCACCATGCGGCTTTCAACTTTTGATTCTTCATCGTTCAGACCCGGCACGCCCTTAACATCCAGCCAGAATAAACTTTCACGATCGGTCGGGAGTCCTTTTCCTAAATAAACGACACGGATAACGTTGTCACTCTTCGGGGCCAGGCGAAATAACGGCGGCGTTACGACAAAAGGCAGATTTTTTTTAACGGTGCTGTCGCCGTCATCAAGCCATGACTGAATAAGATAAGCGCGTTCTTCATCGCTGTGTACAGTTACTGACGCATCACCGTCTTTCTCGTTATAAATTAAACGATCGGCATTCAGCATTAATGCTGCATGTGACATCCCAGATAGAAAAGTGGTAGCGAGGAGCGTTGATAAAAGTAACTTTTTCATTTTTAAATCCAATAAACACCGGAGGAAAGCCCGTTGCTTTAAAAGTAACGGGCAAAGCAACAACAAAAAAGAAGATTAAAGGCGCTCGATCTGTACCGTAATCGATGAATGTACAAGCCCTGGTGCAGGCGTACTGTTGTTCATTTTCACCATGCCAGCGGAAAATAAATATTGCTGGTTCAATGCGATTACCGTGCTGGTGTTCGGTGAAATTACCGAACCATTAGCACCGTATACGCCAATGCCGATACCCTGTGCAGCTGCGCTACCGGTTACCGAGTTGGTAAAGGTGTTACCTTGCTCGGCATCGGCGATACCGATAAACTTAAGCGCCAGATCGGAGCCCGTTTTGCTCAGGCAGCCATCACCGACCAGTCTTGCGACATTGGTTGTAGCAAAATCGGCTTCGTAATGGCCCTGCGTGGGCAGAGTGCTAATATCATGGCGGCCTAAATCCATCGTGCTTCTGTCGAGTTCAACAGTGCAGTTGGCATTACTATGTATATCTCCGGTAATCGCAAGGGTTGCAGATAAATCATTATCCGTCGCGAGGGCGGCGCCGGACAGAAATAATCCGCTTGCAGCGATAACTAATCCTATTTTTTTCATTACACTATCCCTTAGTTAAATTATGCTGTACATGTTGCAGCTATTATTAATCCCTGCTTGCAGAAATTAATAATTTTTAACCCCTGACGATTGTCTTTTTGTTTTTTACCAGAGGTTTAAATCATACGTGATTATCAGGTGCTGGTGAAAATGCTGTCAATCACCCGGCGGATAGCAAAGACGATTTATCTGCGTAATTAATTGACCAAGCCCATAAATTAAAATTCATATACTTAACTTCTTCTGCGTTTAAAGAACTCATTGCGTGGTGATGCAAAAAAAACAGTTCACATAAGAACAGATTCAATTGCTTAGGTGAATTTTCATTGAATTAATATTATATGGTTATATGGATGGTGGCGTTAATGAAGGATGGTTTTATGAGTGAAAGAAATAGATTAAATATCACTTAAAAGTGTAATTGATTATTAAGCATTAGAGTATTTTTCTGTTTCTGGCATCCAGCGTTCAATTAGCGCTGCCGCTTGTTCAGGGTAGCGGTCGTGAATATGGCGCGCAATACGCTGAACTTCTGGTATCAGCGCCTGGTCGCGCAACAGATCCGCGACTCTGAATTCCGCGTTGCCGGTTTGGCGCGTACCTAACAATTCGCCCGGCCCACGAATTTCTAAATCTTTTTGCGCAATGACAAAACCGTCATTGCTGTCGCGCAACACTTGCAATCGCAGCTGCGCTGTTTTTGACAGCGGAGATTTATAGAGCAGCACGCAATGAGAGGCAATTGCACCACGCCCGACGCGGCCCCGAAGCTGGTGAAGCTGCGCAAGGCCGAGACGTTCTGGATTTTCGATAATCATCAGGCTGGCATTGGGGACATCAACGCCGACTTCAATCACCGTCGTCGCCACCAGCAGATGGAGTTCACCCTGTTTAAACGCCTGCATGATACTTTGTTTTTCCTGCGGCTTCATGCGACCGTGTACCAGGCCAACCTTTAATTCTGGCAGCGCGATTTTCAGCTCTTCCCATGTGGCTTCGGCAGCCTGCGCTTCAAGCAGATCGGACTCCTCAATCAGCGTACAAACCCAGTAGGCCTGGCGTCCTTCGTTAATACAGGCGTTACGCACCCGTTCAATAATGTCGGCGCGTCGTGTGTCGGCAATCGCCACGGTAGTCACTGGCGTACGCCCGGGGGGGAGTTCGTCAATGACGGACGTATCTAGATCGGCGTAGGCAGTCATCGCCAGGGTCCGTGGGATCGGCGTGGCGGTCATAATCAACTGGTGAGGATGAAAGCCCTGCTGTTCACCCTTTTCCCACAGCGCTAACCGTTGATGGACGCCAAAGCGATGTTGTTCGTCGATAATTACCAGCGCCAGGCCGTTAAACTGTACGTGCTCCTGGAAAATCGCATGGGTGCCAACCACCATTTGCACCTGGCCGCTGGCGATTGCTTCCTGCTGCGCAATCCGCGCTTTGCCTTTTTGTTTGCCAGCCAGCCAGCCGACCTTAATTCCCAGCGGCTCAAACCAGGCGGTAAAATTGTTGGCGTGCTGTTCGGCAAGCAATTCCGTTGGGGCCATCATCGCCACCTGTTTGCCGTTAGCGATAGCGCGTAGCGCGGCAAGCGCGGCAACCAGCGTTTTACCGGACCCTACATCCCCTTGTACCAGGCGCATCATTGGGAAATCCAGCGCCATATCATGCTCAATTTCCGCGACCACGCGCTGCTGCGCGCCAGTCGGGCTAAAGGGCAGGGCGGCGAGTAATTGCTGTTTCAGTTTATCGTTAGCGGTTAGCGGCTGCGCATGATAACGCTGCGCGCCAGCCCGCAATGCCAGCATACTCAGGTTATGAGACAGCAATTCTTCCAGGATCAGACGGTGCTGTGCGGGATGTTTACCGCTTTCCAGATCGGCTAACTGCATTGAGGGTGGTGGACGATGCAGCGTACGCAACGCTTCTGGCAGGCTCATCATGCCCTGAGCAAGTTCTGGAGGAAGGAGTTCAGCGATGGCACAGGTATCCAGCAACTCCAGTGCCTGATCGGTAAGTTTGCGCAGCGTTGCCTGTTTCACGCCTTCGGTCGTGGGATAAACCGGAGTGAGCGTTTCCTGTAACGCCGGCGCGCTCTGGTCGCCCTGAATGCGGTACTCAGGGTGGATCATCTCTGCACCGTATTTCCCGCGCTTCGCTTCTCCATAGGCCAGCACGCGGCGTCCGGTCGCCAGGCTGTTTTTCATCGCGGCGTTAAAGTTGAAAAACCGCATCGTCAGGATGCCAGTACCATCACTAATCTGACAGGTCATCATGCGACGCCCGCCAAAAGTGATATTGCTGTTCAGGACTTCGCCTTCCACCGTGGCGTAAATGCCTGGCAGAAGCTCGCCGATAGGGTAAAGCTGGGTGCGATCTTCATAGCGCAGGGGGAGATGAAGCAGCAGGTCTTGCACAGTATGCAAGCCGATCTTTGCCAGCTTGCTGCTTTGGCTTGCCCCTACGCCCGTCAGAGCGCTAAGCGGCACGGCGTCGAGCAAGCGGCCTTTCATTTACGCCAGGTCCTTGATAACGCGATGGGCGGGTTTACTACCTGCCTGCATGGTCGTCCACCATGCCTCATCGGCCTCAATCTCACCGAACTCATTCACGCGCGGATAAGGCAGCCCCTTGCGTTTAGCGACTCTCGCCAGCACAGGGTAACCGCCTTCGAACAGCAATCGCTGTTGCTCTTCATCGGCAAGCATACTGTTTTTACGCTGGTACATCCCGGCGTTCTGACGCTGGCGCTGGGCTTCGTAGAGGATTAACGCGCTGGCGACCGATACGTTCAGAGATTGCACCATCCCGATCATCGGAATGATGATGTCCTGATCCGCCAGTTCCAGCGCCTGCTGTGTGATGCCGGTTTTTTCCTGGCCCATCAGAATGCAGGTTGGCCGGGTATAGTCAATTTCGCGGAAATCGACTGCTTTGTCAGACAGATGGGTGGCAAGAATTTGCATGCCGCGGCCTTTTAACTGGCTAACGGCATCCTGAATGGTGCGATGCGTTTTCACTTCGACCCAGCTATTGCTGCCCGCTGCGGAAGAAGCCATGGTGCTCATACGGCTACCCGGCCATACCGCATGGACTTCATGCACGCCGACGGCATCGGCAGTACGAATAATCGCAGAAACGTTATGGGGCTTATGGACCTGCTCCATGCAGACCGTCAGGTCAGGCTGGCGCCTGGCGAGCATCTCCCGGATACGCGCATAACGCTGTGGATTCATAAGGTTAGTTTCGGTTACGGGTGACTTTTATCACATCGGGCATGACGCGGATCTTACGCATAATATTCGCCAGCTGGACGCGGTCACGCGCCGTCAGGCGGATAAATGCGCTGTAAACGCGCCCGTCTTTCTCTTCAGTGTTCAAACTTTGAATATTTGAACCGGCGGTGTTAATCGCCGCAGTGAGATTCGCCAGTGCGCCCTGATGATTGAACATATCGACCTTAATTTCGGTGATAAATTCCTGCTCGGTCTCTTTATCCCATTCCACCGCCATAAACTTCTCGGGCTCTTTTTGATAGCCACGGATATTACGGCAGGATTCGTGATGAATAACCAGGCCCTTGCCAGGACTGACGTGAGCGACAATCGGGTCGCCTGGAATTGGGCGGCAGCACTTAGCAAAGGTGATCAGAACGCCGTCCGCGCCTTTGATCGGTAGTGTGCTATGACCAGATGCGGCAGGCTGCGGTGCGGATGACGCATCGCCCTGGAACAGGTTTTTAGCGACAACAACGCTCATCGCATTGCCAAGACCGATTTCCGCCAGCAGATCGTCGAGCGTTGCCAGCTTCATACGTTCAAGCTCGCGCTGAATATTTTCCGGCGGGATTTCCGCCAGTTTTTTACTTCCACCCAGGGCGTGATTTAGCAGTCGGCGACCCAGGCTGACAGAGTCATCGCGCTTGAGGTTTTTCAACATCTGGCGAATTTTGGCGCGTGCTTTAGAGCTCACCACGAAGTTCAGCCAGGCGGCGTTAGGACGGGCACCCGGCGCGGTAATGATTTCTACGGTCTGGCCGCTGGACAGCGACTGCGACAGCGGATAAGGCTGGCGGTCGACACGCGCGCCGACGCAGGCATGGCCGATGTCGGTATGCACCGCATAGGCGAAATCCACCGGCGTAGCGCCAGCCGGTAATTCGACAATGCGCCCTTCCGGGGTGAAAACGTAAATCTCATCCGGGAACAGATCGGATTTTACGCTCTCGATAAATTCAAACGAACTGCCCGCGCTCTGCTGGAGTTCCAGTAGGCTTTGCATCCAGCGCTGGGCGCGGATTTGCGCGGTGGTGCTGCTTTCGCCGTGCTCTTTATAAGCCCAGTGTGCCGCGACCCCCATTTCTGCCATCTGATCCATATCCTCGGTGCGAATCTGCACTTCGACCGGCACGCCGTGCGGGCCAATCATTGAGGTATGAAGCGACTGATAGCCGTTCGCTTTAGGAATGGCGATATAATCTTTGACGCGGCCCGGACGCGGTTTATACAGACTGTGCATCTGGCCCAGTACGCGATAACAGGTGTCCATATCATGAACAATCACGCGGAAGGCGTAGATATCCATGATGGAGTGGAAACGCTGCTCTTTCAGCACCATTTTGCAGTAAATGGAATACAGGTGTTTTTCGCGACCGCTCACGCGGCAGGGGATACCTGCTTCCTGTAAGCGCCCGTCTATTTCCGCGAGGATTTTCTGGATCATCTCCTTACGGTTGCCGCGTGCAGCTTTCACCACTTCTTTAATCACGCGATAACGGTTCGGATAGAGCGCTTCAAAACCCAGTTCTTCCAGCTCGGTTTTCAGATGATGAATACCAAGACGGTGGGCTAGCGGGCTATAAATTTCCAGGGTTTCACGGG
Source organism: Atlantibacter sp. MEI4A-1023 (assembly GCF_056155425.1). Taxonomy (NCBI): domain Bacteria; kingdom Pseudomonadati; phylum Pseudomonadota; class Gammaproteobacteria; order Enterobacterales; family Enterobacteriaceae; genus Atlantibacter; species Atlantibacter sp. MEI4A-1023. Next base: position 4,631,163 of record NZ_CM149568.1, on the reverse strand, counting down.
CGATGCGGCGGCGTTTATCCGGACGTAATGAGCCCAGCGTGCGCATATTGTGGGTACGGTCAGCGAGTTTGATGAGAATGACGCGGATATCCTGCACCATCGCCATAATCATCTTGCGAAAGTTTTCGGCCTGCGCCTCTTTCTTATCGCGGAACTTCAGCTTGTCAAGCTTTGACACCCCTTCGACCAGTTCAGCAACGCTTTTGCCAAACAGTTGCTCCATATCCTGGTAAGTCGCAGGGGTATCTTCAATCACATCATGCAGAAGCGCGGCCATCAGCGTTTCGTAGTCGAGTTTCATCTCGGCCAGAATACAGGCGACGGCGACTGGATGAGTGATATAGGGTTCACCGCTTGAACGTGTTTGACCCTCGTGGGCATCACGCGCAACAAGGTATGCCTGCTGCAGACGTTTGATTTGGTCTGGTGGCAGGTAGTGTTGAATCAGTTGATTCAGGCTTTCAAACAGATACAAGGGCGACCCGACAGGTTAATTAACGACGGCCTTCAGCAATAGCGGTCACAGCCTGCAGTTCGGCGGCTTCCTGCTCCTGCTGCTCCTGGCGATCGCGAACATCAAGGATCTGATTGGTGATCAGGCCTTCTTCGATTTCGCGTAGTGCAATCACGGTCGTCTTATCGTTTTCTTCCGGTACCAGCGGATCTTTGCCGCCAACCTGCATCTGACGAGCGCGACGCGCAGCGACAAGTACCAGGTCAAAACGGTTACCAATTTTCTCTACAGCGTCCTGAACAGTTACGCGTGCCATATATAAAAAGCTCCACAGATGAAGAAATGACTGGGCATGATACTGAAACTATCTTCAGTCTGCCAATAGTTTGGTGATTAAAGCGTCATGTCGCTGCTTCTGGCGGCTCATACACAGACGTTCGGCGCGCAGGATAGTTTTTAAATCCGCCAGCGCCGTATCGAAATCATCATTGATGATTAAGTAATCATACTCTGCGTAATGGCTCATCTCAGCAACGGCTTGAGCCATCCGTTTTGCAATAACCTCTTCACTATCCTGTCCACGGCCGCGCAGGCGTCTGTCCAGCTCATCTTTTGACGGCGGCAGAATAAAAATGCTACGCGCCTGCGGCATCTTCTGGCGAATTTGCTGTGCGCCTTGCCAGTCGATATCCAGAAACACATTTACGCCTGTTGATAAGACCTGCTCGATGGTTTCGCGAGAGGTGCCGTAGTAATTTCCGAAAACTTCGGCATGCTCCAGAAAAGCTTCCCGGGCAATCATTGTTCTGAATTCTTCATGGTTCACAAAAAAGTAGTGTTCACCATGCACTTCACCCGGACGTGGATTGCGGGTGGTATGTGAAACAGAAACCTGTGTGTCGTACAGCGGTTGCGTTTTCAATAAAGCCTGAATAAGGCTGGATTTTCCCGCGCCGCTGGGTGCGGAAACAATATAAAGCGTGCCTTGAGCCATGGGTGTCTTAACGATTCGGTATGCAAAAGGAAGAGTGTATACCGGCTTATTATACACGCCGATACGCAACGACGTAGCCCCCGTCACACTTTTCCCACGGTTTCGTTGCTTTTTGCGCGAAATCTCGCGCTTTCCCATGTCGGTTTGCCCTATCCATGAAATGTCCTGGAGGCTTTCTCGCAAAGGTAATTTTTGCAGTATGACGCCGCGCTCCGGCTGCTTTATATCAATGGCATTACTCAGGGGGGCGCTATGAAGGGATACCTAATTATTTTGCTGGTGTTGTTTTCGACGATGGGCTATTGCGATTGCCCTGTGTGGTCAGAAGGACGCGCATCTCAGGAAATGACCGCGCTGAAAAAACAGATAAAAGACTGGGATGACGCATATTGGCAGCAGGGCGAGAGCAAAGTAAGCGATGAAACGTATGATGCTTTGCGCGTGCAGCTGCTGCAATGGGAGGGGTGTTTTCCGCACGTGTTGGATCAGGAAAAAGCGATAACGGCTAAAGGCGGAAACACCCTTCATCCTGTGGCGCATACCGGGGTACGCAAAGCGGCAGACAAAAACGCGCTTGCCGACTGGATGCAGGGGCGCGAGGCGCTCTGGGTCCAACCGAAAGTCGATGGCGTGGCGGTGACGCTGGTCTACCGCAAAGGCAAACTGGTTCAGGCCATTAGCCGGGGCGATGGGCTAAAAGGGCAGTCATGGCTTGAGAAAGTCAACGCGATTCCGGCTATCCCAAAATCAACCACAGGCCCGCTGGCAGACAGCATTTTGCAGGGCGAAATTTTCCTTCGCCAGCCAGAGCACATTCAACAACGATCGGGCGGCGTTAACGCGCGTGCTAAGGTTGCTGGCGCAATGCTACGGCATGGAACATCACCGCTGTTGAGCGAGCTGGATATTTTCATCTGGGGATGGCCTGGCGGTCCGAACACGATGCCTGAGCGGCTACAGCGTCTGGCAGAAGGTGGGTTTCAGTTAGCTCAGCAATGGTCCTGGCCTGTGGAAACCATCAATGATATCGAGAACTGGCGTAAACGCTGGTTTACCAGCCCGTTGCCGTTTGTGACCGATGGCGTGGTGGTCCGGCAGAGCCGGGAACCGCAGGCGCAAAACTGGCAGCCGGGCCAGGGCGACTGGCTTATCGCGTGGAAATACGATCCTGAAGCCCAGACGACACGGGTTCGGGATGTTCAATTTACCGTCGGGCGCAGCGGTAAAATTTCTGTAGTGGCGCTTCTTGAACCGGTAACGGTAGATGATAAAAAGATACAACGGGTCAATATTGGCTCCGTCCGCCGCTGGCAGGAATGGGATATTGCGCCAGGCGATCAGGTACTTGTGAGCCTGGCAGGCCGGGGGATCCCGCAAGTTAAAAGCGTCGTATGGCGCGGTGTTGAGCGGCATAAACCACAACCGCCAGAACAGAACCATTACCACTCGTTAAGCTGCTTTTATGACACGCCGGACTGCCACGAGCAGTTTATATCGCGGCTGGTCTGGATAAGTTCCTCTTCGGCACTGGCAATATCCGGGGTGAATCAGGCGGGCTGGCAACAGTTGGTCGATGCCTTTCACTTTGAGCATGTTTATTCGTGGCTTGAATTGACCCAACAGCAGTTGCAGGGCACACCTGGTTTTTCAGCAAAGCGTGCTCTGGAGACGTGGCATCGGTTTAACCTGGCTCGCCAACAACCTTTTCGGCTGTGGTTGAAATCGCTTGGTCTGCCTTTGCCTGCCGCCGCGTTTACTCTTTTGCCCGATCGTCACTGGGATGAGGTTGTGAACCGGGATGAGTTGAGCTGGCAGCAATTACCAGGCGTAGGGGCGGAAAGAGCGCGTAAAATAATGCAGTTTATACGGCACCCGTACATTGCCGCGCTTGTCGATGTGCTGGCGCACCAGGGGATAACGGGATTTAGCCAGGAATAATGTCTCTGTACCGGATGCAACGGGGTTTTACATTGCAGGCAAAGAATAAACCCGGTAAATACATCTCAACAGAGTAGTTATCAGAATAATTTCAGTGGCTTCACACCAACGGTTAAATCATGCGCGAAGAAGATAAAATGTCAGACGATGTTGCTCTCTCCCCTCATTCCCATGAGCATGGCTTCTGGACCGCTGATGAAGTCGCGCTGGCGGCATCAGGAACGTGGATTCGATCTCCCGTAGAACATTGGGCTGCAACAGGGGTATCGATTTACGCGCCAGCAATGCAGCCGGGGAACATTGCCGTGGTGCGTACCGAACTTGATAAGTGCGGAATGCCTGAAGAGGCCGCGATGCAAATGCATCCTTTGCCCGCCTGTATTATGACCACCGCGCCGGAATTGCTGGGTAAACACCGCGTCCCTGTACTCCAGATTGCCGACGGCACAGAGGCGGTGCTGGGCATGGGGCGTTACGCCCGCGATCGTATACAAGGCCAGATTATTGGTGTGACGGGCAGCGCCGGGAAAACCACCTGCGTGGCAATGCTGGCTGAAGCGCTGATGCCATGGGGGGCGGTGCGCCAGAGCGCTCATAACGCCAATCTTCCGCGCGGTGTGGCCTGGAATCTGGCGTCAATGCCCTGGGACACGCCTTATGTCGTGCTGGAAATGGCCATCGGGCGTATGGCGGTCAGTTCCCGTATGGCGCGTCCGCATGTTGCTGTGTTTACCAATATCCAGCCCGCGCATTTAGGCGAAAAGGATACGCTGCATGATATTGCGGTGACCAAGAGCGCCATTTTCCTGGGTATGGCAGAAGGAAGTATCGCTGTACTTAATCGCGATATGCAGGAGTGGGATACAGTTTATCAGGCCGCTAAAAAGCGCAAACTCACAATTGTTACCTATGGCGTGCACCCGGATTGCGACTTTCAACTGCTTGATTATCAGGCACAGCAGCAGCGCGTTAAGGTACGCGCCAACGATTCGCTACTGGAATATACCCTCAGCGCAGGCGGCAAACATATCGCCCTCAACAGCCTCGCGGTTCTGGCAACGGTAGATGCGCTCAATCTTCCGCTGGAGCCCGCGCTGGACAGGCTTCATCAGTTTAGAGCGCTGGCGGGCAGGGGCGAAGAAAAAGCGCTGAACCTGAAAGGGCGTCAGATCACCATTATTGACGATGCTTACAATGCCAACCCCGGTTCGATGAGCGCCGCATTAGAAAGATTAAGCGACATAGAACCCGCCGGACGGCGCATTGCCGTGTTGGGGGAAATGGCTGAGTTAGGCTCGCATTCTGAGCACTATCATACTGAGCTGGCTGCTCTCATAAACAGATCGCATATCGATTGTGTTTTCATGGTGGGAGAGGCTTATCGGCAATGCTGGGATGCTCTGGTGCCTGAGAAAAAGAACGCGTTTGTGACTGCCCATCTGGAGTTAAGGCCCCTGCTGATTCGCGAAATCAAGGAGGGGGACGTCATCCTGTTTAAAGGATCGCACAGTACCCGTATTTACGATTTAGTGCGCTGGATAAAGGCCGTTGCGGATAGCGAGCCGCTGGCGTGACGGCTCTCGCTGGTTCTTACGCAGTACCGCTAGTGCGCTGAATGCTTGTAATGGAATACTGGTAAGCCGAGTTTGAATCGCAGAGCCAGTAACCGTGCCGTAAAACCAAACAGTAGAGTGCTGATAATAATGACGTCCTGGTTAGAGATGTAATGCTGCAACCCGATATAGAGCACCGCGGCGGCGAACGAGACGCCTGCATAAAGCTCCTTCTGGAAAACTAAAGGGATACGCTTGCAGAACATATCCCGTAGTACGCCGCCAAACACGCCGGTTACCACGGCGGCGATTGATGCGATAACTGGCCCTTCGCCCATATCGAGCGCGATTTGCGCGCCAATAATAGAAAAGACGATTAAGCCCAACGCATCAAGGATCAGAAACAGGCGGCGTAAATGCGGCATCACGGGGGCCACAATCGTGGTCAGTACGGCAGCGACGGCAACAATAACCACATATTCCGGGTTTTTTACCCAGCCTAAAGGATAATGGCCCAGTAAAATGTCTCTTACTGAACCGCCCCCAAGCGCGGTAGCCGTTGCGATGATAATGACGCCAAACGTATCCATACGACGACGTCCTGCTGCCAGCGCGCCGGTCATGGCCTCAGCGGTTATACCAATTAAATACAGAATATGAAGCAGCATGATCACCCCCGAAAATGAGGGTAAAAGAGTAGCGTTTTGTGCTCTGTGTCACGATTGAGATTTTCTAAACTGAACGCTTTCGGATTAGTTTAATTTATGATTTCTGAAGCTGAAGCTTTAGTTCGATAAGCTTTTTATCGATAGCGTCGCATAAGATATTCAGGGGCATATCGCTTATTGCTGGCGTCTCGGTGACTAATTGCACCGCGCCTGGATAGTTAGGAGCCCAAATCTTATAGCCCACCAGCCCCGTGTCTTTAAGGCGGCGGGTGTTATAAACCGCCACTAGCGGTGTATTAAACGTACAGGCCATATGCACGATAGAGGTATCCGGGCTGATCACCAGATCGGCATGCCTGACAATTTCTACAGCGGTATTAATCGTGCTGTCAGGCACAAACTCGGCATTTGCAATCCCCAGGCTTTGCAGTTTATCGCTACGGCCAATAAGCAGAATGCGTACCGCAGCATGATGCTGTTTCAACCAGTTAATTAACCCCTGCACCTGTTCCCGGGAAAAATCTTTGTCTTCCGAACCGGTAAAAGGGTTAATCGCAATAAGCAAGCCATTGGCAGGGCGAGTTAAATAATCATTAATCCCGGCGAGGGCTTTTGGATCGCTGCCCAGATAATACTGGAAGGGCGCATCGGGCAGATTAAATAAAGACAGCACCTTACGGTGCCGTTCCGTGATGTGCTTTTCGCTATTCAGCAATTTAATTTGCTGGGTATATTGCGCGCAGCCGGGCTTGTTAAAACCAATCACATGGCGAGGCGCCAGACGATAAAGCAAATTAAGCCTTTCATGGCTAAACACATCATCAAAATCGATGACGACATCAAAGCGTTGCTGGCGCAGCGGCTGTAAAGACATGCGTCTTTCATAGCGATAGACCTGTTTTACTGCATCGCAATGCTGTAGCAGGCTGGCACAGATGTTACCGGTCAGCACCGAGACTTCATAACCCTGATCGGCCAGGCGTTTAGCCGTCCCGGTGGTCACAATCATATCGCCGATTTTATCGTCCAGACGCAACAGCAGAACGCGTTTTACCTTTTCAGGCTCCCACGGCTGTGGTCGGAATGTGGCGTTCAGCCAGGCATTAAGTAGTTTTAACTTCACAGTGCGCAACGCATCGTTTTTTGCGCGGTTGAATTGTCTTAATGCCTGCATAGAGTTGGATAAACCAGGGGGATATAAAATATTGATGTTCAAGATAACAAAGACGCCCTGGCGCAGCAAGGCAGCGGGCAGGCTAAGTACGGGGTGGGAGGGAGCGAGTAAAGCCTGCATATCTGCAGGCTTTAGGGGGACGATTACTCGATATTCTGGATCTGCTCGCGCATCTGCTCGATCAGCACTTTCAATTCAATTGCGGAATTAGTGACATCGGCATTAATTGATTTTGATGCCAGTGTGTTCGATTCGCGATTGAACTCCTGCATCATAAAATCAAGACGGCGGCCCACGGCCTCTTTTTTCTTGAGGATGTTGTAGGTCTCTTTGACGTGCGCTTCAAGGCGATCCAGCTCTTCCGCCACATCAACGCGCTGCGCCAGCAACACCAGTTCCTGTTCAAGGCGGTTATTTTCTAACTGCACCTGAGCGTCTTCGAGTTTGGCGACCAGCTTGTCGCGCTGCCACTGCATAATTTCCGGCATGTGGGCGCGCACATTTTTCACTTCAGTGCTTACGCCTTCAAGGCGCTGCTCAATCAGGGCTTTTAACGCCTGGCCTTCAGTTTCACGGGCGACGATGAAATCATCCAGCGTGGCGTCCAGAGTGGCGAGGATTTCGGCGGCAATCGCATCCAGATCCTGCTCCTGGGCTGCCATCACGCCAGGCCAGCGCAGAATATCAACCGGGTTGATTTCGCCTTCATCGCTTTGCATTTTCACCCAGTTCGCCGCAGCGACCAGCTGTTTTGCCAGCTTTTCATTGAGGATCAGTTCGCCCTGGGCGCTGGAGTCGGGTTCGTAACGCAGATTACATTCGATTTTGCCACGGGTCAGGCGGCTGCGAATACGCTCGCGAACAACGGGCTCAAGGCTACGAAATTGCTCCGGCAGACGAATATAGGTTTCCAGGTAGCGCTGATTGACGGAGCGCAATTCCCAGGCGGCGCTGCCCCATTCACCCTTGGTTTCACGCCGGGCGTAGGCGGTCATACTGCGGATCATAGATGTTCCCGTTTGATGAGAATGATGAGGGGATTATAGCCACCCATAGCCTGGCAGGATAGGAATAAGCGCCTGAAGTCCGTATAATGCGCAGCCACATTCGTTCTAAGCCGGAGAAAACCCATGCGTCCAGCTGGTCGTAGCGCCAATCAGGTGCGTCCTGTCACTCTGACACGTCATTATACTAAACACGCTGAAGGTTCCGTGCTGGTCGAGTTTGGTGATACCAAAGTTCTCTGTACGGCCTCTATTGATGAAGGCGTACCGCGCTTTTTGAAAGGCCAGGGCCAGGGATGGATCACTGCGGAATACGGCATGTTGCCGCGTTCCACCCATACCCGTAACGCGCGCGAAGCGGCCAAAGGCAAGCAGGGCGGAAGGACGCTGGAAATCCAGCGGCTGATTGCCCGTTCTCTGCGTGCTGCTGTCGATCTCAAGGCGCTGGGCGAATTCACCATTACTCTCGACTGCGATGTCATCCAGGCCGATGGCGGTACCCGTACCGCGTCGATTACCGGTGCCTGCGTGGCGCTGGCGGATGCACTGAATGCGCTGGTGGCGAACGGCAAGCTGAAAAGCAACCCGCTGAAAGGCATGGTGGCTGCGGTGTCCGTTGGGATTGTTGCCGGTGAAGCGGTCTGCGATCTGGAATACGTGGAAGACTCCGCCGCAGAAACCGACATGAACGTGGTGATGACCGAAGATGGTCGCATCATTGAAGTTCAGGGTACCGCTGAAGGCGAACCCTTCACCCACGAAGAGCTGCTTGAGCTGCTGGCGTTAGCCCGTGGGGGAATCGAATCGATTGTCGCGTCGCAGAAGGCGGCGTTAGAAAATTAATCGTTAGGCGACCGGTGAGTCGCCTTTTTTTTGCCATTTATTCGTACACTCATTTGCAAGCTTTAGAAGGAGCAAATCCATGAAACCGTATCAACGCCAGTTTATTGAATTTGCGCTCAACAAACAGGTATTGAAATTTGGCGAGTTTACGCTGAAGTCTGGCCGTAAAAGCCCTTATTTCTTCAATGCCGGACTGTTTAATACTGGCCGTGATCTGGCGTTGTTAGGGCGCTTTTACGCTGAGGCGCTGGTAGATTCCGGCATCGATTTTGATTTGCTGTTTGGACCGGCTTATAAAGGCATTCCGATTGCCACCACTACGGCGGTGGCGCTCGCCGAGCACCATGACCGGGATGTGCCGTACTGCTTCAACCGTAAAGAAGCCAAAGATCACGGTGAGGGCGGAACTCTGGTGGGAAGCCCGCTGGAAGGTCGTATCATGCTGGTTGACGACGTGATTACTGCGGGTACGGCGATCCGCGAATCCATGGAAATTATTCAGGCGCATGGCGCTACGCTTGCGGGCGTGCTGATTTCCCTCGACCGCCAGGAGCGTGGACGCGCGGATATTTCTGCGATTCAGGAAGTAGAGCGCGACTACGGTTGCCAGGTTATCTCCATCATCACGCTGAAAGAGCTGATTGCGTACCTGGAGGAGCGCCCGGAAATGGCCGACCATCTGGCAGCGGTGCAGGCGTATCGCGAGGAATATGGGATTTAAAGAAGTTAAAAAGGCCGGAAACCCGGCCTTATTTACTGAAGCTGTGAAGCCAATAACGGCCAGCGCGCATCGAAATCCGCAGTTGGACTATAGCGAAACTCGCTGCGCACAAAGCGTGACAGCATACCTTCGCAAAACGCCAGTAGTTGACCAGCCAGCAGTGTCTCGTCGTTTTCGTACCCTTCGCCTTCACGCATTTTCCGCTCACGCAACACCTGACGCAACTGAGCTTCAATACGCTCGAACAACTGGTTAATACGCCCTTGCAGGCGATCCTGTTCAAACATTAACGCATGACCAGTCAGAATACGGGTGAGGCCGGGATTTTTTTCGCCGAAACCCAGAATCAACAGCATGATAAGACGCAAGCGCGACGTCGTGTCTTTCTCATCTTTGAGGATCAGGTTAATCCGGGTAATCAGGCTATCTTCGATAAACTCGATAAGGCTATCGAACATACGCGTTTTGCTGGGAAAGTGGCGATAGAGCGCCGCTTCCGAAACGCCAACCGAGGCGGCCAGCTTTGCTGTGGTAATGCGCTGACTGCCATCGCTTGATTCAAGCATTTGTGCCAGAGATTGAAGTATTTCTTCGCGACGATTCCGTTTCGCGGTTTGTTTTTCTGCCATGATCTCAAATACCCCTGAAAAAACGCAATTGTCAGGCGAGCATCCACATTATTACCGCAAGCTATTGCTCGCGGTTTTGTTTGTTATTAATGGGACACGTAACGATAGGGGCGAATTAGCTCCGCCCGGAATGACCGAAGCCGCCTTCTCCACGAAGGGTGGCGTCAAAATCTTCCACCAAATTAAATTCCGCCTGAACGACGGGGACGAAGACCATCTGTGCAACACGTTCGCCCGGCGCGATGGTAAAGCTATCCTGCCCGCGGTTCCAGACAGAGATCATCAACTGACCCTGATAATCGGAATCAATCAATCCCACCAGGTTGCCTAATACCACGCCGTGCTTATGCCCGAGACCGGAACGAGGCAGGATCACCGCCGCCAGTGAAGGGTCAGCGATATGGATAGCCAGCCCGGTCGGCAGCAGCGTGGTCGCGCCTGGCGCCAGTTCAACGGCGGCATCAAGGCAGGCGCGCAGATCAAGACCCGCAGAGCCGGAAGTGGCATAGGTCGGCAACGGGAACTCTTTGCCCACACGCGGGTCCAGGATCTTAACGTCGATTTTTTTTATCATAACGGGTAACTATCTCGTTCAGTAAACGGTGACCAAGCAGCGATTTCTGCTCAAGCGGTAACGTAATTTCGCCATCCTGCCAGAAAAGGTGCAAGGCGTTGCTGTCGCTGTTAAACCCTTGACCGCTTTGCGAGACATCATTCGCGCAAATCAAATCGAGGTTTTTACGAACGCGTTTTTGCCGCGCATATTCTTCCACATTATTCGTTTCGGCGGCAAACCCGACGACATAAGGCCGTTGGTTTTTCAGCGCGGCGACACCGGCAACGATATCCGGGTTCTTCACCATTTTAATGACCAGCTCATCACCCTGTTTTTTGATTTTTTCATCGGCAACGGCGGCGGCGCGGTAGTCCGCCACTGCGGCGCAGCCAATAAAAATCTGCTGCTGCTGCGCGCGCGCCTGCACGGCGGCTTCCATTTCCAGGGCGGTGGTAACATCAATACGCTCAACGCCCGCCGGCGTCGGCAGGGACACCGGGCCGCTCACCAGCGTGACATGGGCACCACGCGCCGCCGCTGCGGCTGCAATGGCGAAGCCCATCTTGCCGGAACTGTGGTTGGTGATGTAACGCACCGGGTCGAGCGGTTCGCGGGTCGGACCGGCGGTTATCATGATGTTCAAATGTTGCAGATCTTTGACAGGTGAAAAATGGGCAACCGCCATATCCACCAGCACCAGCGGATCGAGCATACGCCCCGGTCCAACGTCGCCGCACGCCTGGCTGCCGCTATCCGGCCCCCAAATCATCATGCCGCGCTCGGCGAGCACGTTGAGATTATGCTGGGTAGCGAGATTGCGATACATCTGTTGGTTCATTGCCGGGACGACAGCCACAGGCGCAGGCGTAGCGAGGCAAATCGTGGTGACTAAATCATTCGCCATACCCGCCGCGACGCGAGCGATTAAATCCGCCGTTGCCGGGACGAGCATGACCAAATCCGCCCATTTCCCCAGCTCAATATGGCCCATCGCCGCTTCTGCCGCCGGGTCCAGCAAACTGTCTGACACAGGGTAACCCGATACGGCTTGCAGGCTCATGGGGGTGATAAAGGCTTTAGCCGCCTCCGTCATTGCAACCCGGACATCTGCCCCACGCTCGCGAAGACGCCGCACAAGGTCTGGTGTTTTATAAGCGGCGATGCCGCCGCTTACCCCGAGAACGATTTTTTTACCGGCAATACCCGTCATGACATGTTCCTGTAGCCGTATCGGAAAGTGGCTATTTTATCACAATCCACAAAATGGCGGGCAATGCGCGAAAATGAGTTTGCGAGATGTCGCGCAACCTCATCATCGTCGCGTCGAGAGCGTATAAAAACTGTGCCATGATCCCCTGGTACGGCAAGGAGGGATGATGAGCAAAAGAAAGAAACAACCCTGGGATGGCCCACGCGAGAAGTTACAACGCTCCGGCGTGAAATCTTTGACTGACATTGAGTTGCTGGCGATTTTCCTGCGTACCGGCAAACGAGGGATGACAGTGATGGAACTGGCTGAAAAACTGTATGACCACTTTGGTTCGCTGCGGAGATTGCTGTCAGCCCCACTGGAAAGCTTTCGACCCATTGGTGGGGTCGGCGAGGCGACCTATACGCAACTGCGCGCTATTGCTGAGCTGGCGCGGCGTTATGCCGAGTCAAGGATAGAAGAAGAAAAACCGTTGCTTAGCCCAAATATGACGCGCGAGTTCCTGCAAAGCCAACTGACGGATGAAGAGCGCGAAATATTTATGGTGATCTTTATGGATAATCAGAATCGCGTGATCAAACATAGCCGGATGTTTTCCGGCACGCTCAGCCATGTTGAGGTGCATCCGCGTGAAATTGTGCGGGAAGCCATGAAGATGAACGCCGCAGCGGTGATCCTTGCCCATAACCATCCGTCTGGGTATTCAGAGCCCAGCCAGACAGATAAATCGATAACCGAACGCATCATAAAATGCTGCAATTACATGGATATTCGTGTACTTGATCATCTGGTTATTGGCCGTGGAGAGTACGTTTCGTTTGCGGAACGGGGCTGGATTTAGGTAAGTTTCGGCGATCCAATGGGATCTTTGTCTGTTCGGGACTTGAGCACCCGGCTTACACAGCGTATACTACGCCACCTTTGAGAATCTCGGGTTTGGCATTTGGGCCTGGCAATCGTGGGTTCGCTTAGAACTGCGATAACCGGGCTGTAAAGCCTGACGAGGCGCCAATACCCCATACGAAGCTCGAGCTAATTTGATTTTTGGAGAATAGACATGTCCCGAGTCTGCCAAGTTACTGGCAAGCGTCCGGTGACCGGTAACAACCGTTCCCACGCACTGAACGCGACTAAACGCCGTTTCCTGCCGAACCTGCACTCTCATCGTTTTTGGGTTGAGAGCGAGAAGCGTTTTGTCACCCTGCGCGTATCTGCTAAAGGTATGCGTGTAATCGATAAAAAAGGCATCGATACAGTTCTGTCTGAACTGCGTGCCCGTGGCGAAAAGTACTAAGTACTTAGAGGAAATAAATCATGGCTAAAGGTATTCGTGAGAAAATCAAGCTGGTTTCTTCTGCTGGTACTGGTCACTTCTATACCACTACGAAGAACAAACGTACTAAGCCGGAAAAACTGGAACTGAAAAAGTTCGATCCAGTTGTCCGTCAGCACGTGCTTTACAAAGAAGCTAAAATTAAATAATTTTAGTGCTTTGTATGAAAACCCGGCTTATGCCGGGTTTTTTGCTTTCTGTGACCGTGAAAAGGGGAAACGATGCCTGAATTACCTGAGGTGGAAACCAGCCGTCGCGGTATTGAACCGCATCTGGTCGGTGAAACTATTCTTCACGCTGTTGTGCGTAATTGCCGCCTGCGCTGGCCGGTTTCTGATGAAATCCATGCGCTCAGCGATAAGCCGGTTATCAGCGTGCAGCGGCGCGCCAAATATCTGCTCATCGAATTACCTGATGGCTGGATCATCGTTCACCTGGGCATGTCTGGTAGTCTGCGTGTGTTGCCCCATGAAATGCCCGCGGAAAAGCATGACCACGTTGACCTGTTGATGAGCAACGGTAAAGTGCTGCGTTATACCGACCCGCGTCGCTTCGGCGCATGGCTCTGGACGGCATCGCTGGAAGGGCACAACGTCTTAGCGCACCTCGGCCCGGAACCGCTGAGCGACGAATTTAACGGCGAATACCTTCATCAAAAATGCGCCCGTAAAAAGGTCGCGATTAAGCCCTGGCTGATGGATAACAAACTGGTGGTTGGCGTCGGTAATATTTACGCCAGTGAGTCGCTGTTTGCCGCCGGGATCCATCCCGATAAGCTGGCGCAGGCGCTCTCAAAAGAAGAGTGCGAACTGCTGGCGGCTGCGATAAAAGCCGTGCTGTTGCGTTCCATTGAGCAGGGCGGCACCACGCTACGTGACTTTTTACAAAGTGACGGAAAGCCGGGTTATTTTGCTCAGGAGCTACAGGTTTACGGAAGGGAAGGTGAGCCGTGCCGGGTATGCGGAACGCCAATTCAGGCCGGAAAACACGGGCAACGCCGCACGTACTGGTGCCGACATTGCCAGAAGTAATGCCGATTAGTGCCCGGCCGCCAGTTTACTGAGCAGCGCCTGGCACACTTTCTCCGGTAAAAAGTGCGTGACATCGCCATGATGGCGCGCCACTTCTTTTACCAGCGTGGACGAAATAAACGACCACTCTTTTGAGGGCATCAAAAACACGCTCTCCAGCTCGGGCATTAAATGACGATTCATATGCGCGAGCTGCATTTCATACTCAAAATCTGCCACGGCGCGTAACCCGCGAACCAATACGTTGGCCTGCTGCGCCCGGGCAAAGTTAGCCATTAAATCGCTGAACCCCACCACTTCAATATTGGTTAAATGCGCCGTCGCGTCTTTCGCTAGCGCCACGCGCTCATCAAGCGTGAACATCGGTTTTTTACTTGGGCTGGCGGCAATAGCGATAATCAGCTTATCGAACATGCCTGCAGCGCGGGTAATAATATCGATGTGACCATTGGTGATCGGGTCAAAGGTACCGGGATAAATCGCTTTTGTGCTCATATAGCGGTCTTTTGTGTATAGCCGTGATTCAGCGCCCACAGCTCGGTGTATTTGTTAAATGTGTACTGGGCATTCACCACCGCCAGTAACCACCCTTGTTTGCCGTCCAGCACGCCGCCGCGAATAATCAGGGTTTTGATAAACGCGCCCAGCGTATGGCCCATAATCCCGGCGATAGAGCAGCGTTTGCCTTTCTGATGGCGTTCCTGAGCCCATGCGGTGGCATAGTTAAGCTGCTTTTGCTGGAAGCTGGCGAAATCGCGGCAGGTCAGATGCAATAAATCGCCCTTTAACGCGATAATGTTAGCGCCGGGCGCATCCAGCGATTCGTGCACCAAATTGTCATTATAGCGGTAACGTTCACGCTGATAGAGGCGGGTGACGCGGTCAGGATACCAGCCGCTGTGACGCATAAAGCGGCCAAGGAAATAATTGCGGCGCGCCATGCTGTATACCGTGCCTTGCTGCGGGTTTTCCAGGACAGCAAGAATGGCCTGCTTTAGCTCGGGCGTTACGCGCTCATCGGTATCGATCATCAAAACATAATCACTGGTCGCCAGCGCTTGCGCACGCTGGCGCTGAATACCGTAGCCCGGCCAGTCGGTTGATGAGACAACGGTAACGCCTGCGCCACGGGCGATATCCAGCGTGTTATCGGTGCTGCCGGAATCAAGCAGGATAATTTCATCGGCAAACGCCACCGACGCCAGGCACTCCGCCAGAACATCTCCGGCGTTCTTCGCGATCATCACGACCGACAGGCGCGCAGGCATCAATGGCTCCGCTGCGGCAGATAGGGTTGCAGAAGCTGCAACAAACGCGTCAGCGCGCCCTGGTTCTGATGCAGAACTTCTACCGCATGACGGCCATACCACAAACGGTAGTCTTCATCGGTCAGCAGGGTAGAAATCTCTTTTACCAGCGCTGGCGCATCGTTGACGATAATTAAGCCTCCCGCTTCCAGCAGGCGTCCGCAAATATCTTTGAAGTTGAAAATATGCGGGCCCATCAGCACCGGGATGGCATGTGCGGCGGGTTCCAGCGGGTTATGACCGCCGCGCTCTACCAGGCTGCCGCCGACAAAGGCGAGATCGGCAATGCCGTAAAGCAGCATCAGCTCGCCCATGGTATCGCCAATCACCACCTGGGTGCTGCCGGACGGAATTTCGCCGGTACTGCGCAGGGTGAAGCTGAATCCGGCTTTGTGTACCAGATCGCGGGCATCTTTGAACCGCTCCGGATGGCGCGGCACCAGGATCAGCAATAAGTCCGGGAAGGTTTTGAGCAGCGCTTTGTGCGCCTCAAGGATAATTGCTTCTTCGCCATCGTGAGTGCTGGTGGCGATCCACACCTTACGGCGCGGCGCCCACTGGCGGCGCAGCGTGACGGCCCGGGCCGCCAGCTCTGGCGTCACGGAAATGTCGAATTTCAGGCTGCCGGTAATGGCGAGCTGGTTGCGCTTCAGGCCCAGCTCCAGAAAGCGATTGCCGTCCTCTTCATTTTGCGCAGCGATCAGCGTGATTTTATTCAACAAACGGCGCATAAAACCGCGCAGCTTTTTATAGCCGTTTGCGGAACGCTCAGACAAACGTGCGTTGGCGATCACCAGCGGGATTTTGCGCTGGTGCAGCGCGGCAATCATGTTCGGCCACAGCTCGGTTTCCATTACGATCACCAGCTTGGGGCGAACGTTGTCCAGGAAGCGATTCATGGCGCAGGGTAAATCGTAGGGCAGATAGACGTGATGCACATCTTTGCCGAAGGCAGACTGCACGCGCTCGGAACCGGTTGGCGTCATGGTCGTCACGGTGATCGGCAGCGTCGGGTAGCGATGGCGCAGGGCGCGCACCAGCGGAATAGCCGCCAGCGTCTCACCCACGGAAACGGAGTGCAGCAATATACCGTCAGGCGCCACCTTATTCCGGCAATAACCATAGCGTTCACCCCAGCGTTTACGGTACGCCGGAGCCTTACGGCTGCGAAGCAGCAACCGTACCCAGATGAAGGGCTGAATAAGATAGAGTAAAGCGGTATACAACGATTCCAAGCGAATATCCGTAATTTTCTTAATCGGCGGGCAAATTCTAAGCATTTAAGCCGGTTAAAGCTATTATTTTGGCGCCTTTCAGGCCCGCGCCATTAACTTGCCCATGACTCAGGTTACCCATTTAGCTTAAGGCGCTCTGTCTGTATGGCACCAGGATAAATGTATGAGGATGCGCCTTACGCCTTTAACGCTTTTTTAAGGCGGAAATAGCGGCGGCCCAGACGCCAGCGCAGGCGAAGATCGTGGGCGTTTTTCCAGATCAATCCCCAGATGCCGCGATCGAAAAACTCTTTGATGAGCCCTTTCTTTTTAGCGTCATCCTTCATGCAATCAATGGTATGGATTATCCCCAAGCCTTCTTTGGCGATTTGCCAGCGGCAGGCCGTGATATGCTGGGTTTTGTCGCGATAACGCTCGTTAATCGCATCCAGCATCTCGAGGATCTTCATGTAGTGATGCGCGGAGCGGATCAAGGTGTCATCGGTATCGGGCTTATGCGAAACCGAGGCGGAATGAATGTAATAATCGTAGAACTGCTGGTCGGTATATTGCACGCGTTGCGCCGCCAGCAGCACTTCCGTGGTCCAGGGAATATCCTGATGACGCAGCCCCGGCTCGAAACGGAAGCCATTCTGGTTGATAAATTCACGGCGGTAGATATTAAGCCAGGTGACGTGCAGAAACTTGCGCGAGTCCAGCGCCTGTTTAAGCCACACGTGGCCGGGTAGCACATCGGTGGACGCAAGGCGGTTGAGCGGGAAAATAGGATGGCTTTCGCGGTTTTTTTCGTACACGTAACGGCCATTGCAGGTGGCGACGTCAAGCGCGCCTTTTTCCGCCATCTCCAGCAGAGTGCGGTACATTTGCGGGTAAAGCTTGTCATCGATGTCCGGGAACGTCAGGTATTTACCGGTCGCCAGCTCGAGGCCGCTATTTCGCGCGACCGACACGCCCTGGTTCGCCTGCTGGATGATTTTCACGTTCTGCAAGCGGGGTTGCCACGCTTCCATTATGCTCTGGCTGGCATCGGTTGAGCCATCGTTAACCAAAATCAGCTCGTAGCTTTCAAGCGCCTGTTGTTCAATACATTCAAAGAACTGTGAAAGGAATTGTTCACCGTTGTACACGGCGACCACAATACTGAGTAAAGGTGTTTGACTCATAAACGATCCAGTAAAATCAAAAGGACGTATTTCCCGTCAGGATGGTGACAGCTGACGATACTGATTGCAGATAGTTTCTACGCTGAATTTTTCCAGCCGCTGTGGGTCGATTAGCGGCGGGTTATCATAAATGCTTTGCAGAGTCCGGGCCAGTGCATCGCTGTTCAGGTCTGCGAGACCGCGCGCGAATTCATCGGTGAGGATTTCCGTCACCCCGCCAGGGCAGCGGGTGCTGACCACGGGCGTACCCAGCAACAGCGCCTCCACAAGCACGTTGCCAAACCCTTCGCTGTCCGAGCTGACCACGAGCAATCGCGCATGTTTCATCCATGTCCAGGGATTGGGCTGGAAGCCTTTGAAGACCACCCGCTCACCGACGCCCAGGCGCGCCGCCAGCTCCCGCAGCTTCGCTTCCTGCTCGGGCTTACCCTGGCCGAGCAGCAGCAATGGCGCAGTAATTCCGCTCTTCGCGTAGGCTTCGATTAAACGGTCATGGCGTTTTGCCGGATGAAAACGTCCCACGTGGATCAGATAATCCTGCCCGGCCATCTTGCAGGGCGCTTGTGCGCTGGTGCGAATGGCGGCGATATCAAACGGGTTATAGATCGTTTTAAGCTGCGCAGGCGTAACCCCGCATTGCTCAACCAGGTCACGCCCAACCGCGTTAGATACGGTAATCACGTTGCGATGCTGGTAAACCCGTTTAATCTTCTGCTGCTTCTGCCAGCGGCTGAACCCGGTACGATGCCCCAGATAAGAGGCGGAAAAAACGCCGTGCAGGCAAAACCACAGATTGCGATGAGCCAGAACAGCGCTGCGGGACACGATGCGATCGGTTTTATGGAGATTAGACACCACCAGGTCAAACTGACCCTCTTTTTCCGCTTCTTTAATGGCGTCATCCAGTTGCCGGGCGCGGCGCGATAACTCGGTCATTTTACGCCAGGGCTTACGGCACCGATCGGCAATCACCCGATAGTCGAGAGTCTCCGGCAAGGCGTACTCGCAGACGTCGCGCAGTGAAAACAACGACACGCGTTCACCCTCGCGCAGGAACTGCTCCGCAAGCGTAATCACGACTTTCTCCGCGCCGCCGCCGGGTAAACCATCGATAACAAACAAAATCCGCATGGTTATCTTAATAACTCCTGATAAAAGGCGATGAGCTGCGCAGAAAGATGTTGCGCGGTGCAGCCCATAATACGCTCCCGGGCACGGGCCCCTTGCTGTGAGTCCAGCGCACGCGCGGGTAGCGCCATCACCGCCTGTTGCAGCGCGCCGATATCCAGCGCATCGCACACGTAGCCGTTACGCCCGTTTTCGATAAATTCAGCGCCGCCGCAGCCAGTGCTGGTAATCACCGGCAACCCGCAGGCCATCGCTTCAAGAATAACGTTCGGGAACGGATCGTAGAGCGTGGGCAGCAGCAGGCCGTCCGCCATCTGATAAAACGGCAGCGTTTCCTGCTGCACGCCAAAAAAGTGGACGCGATTATCGCAGTGCAGCGTTTTCGCCAGCGACTGGTAGCGTTTTTGATCCTTATCTTTGCCCACCACGAGCAGGTGGCGATCGGTAGGTGCGATAGCCCGAATTGCGGCATCCAGCCCTTTACGCTCAAAGCCGGAGCCGATGTAAATCAGGCAGGTGGCCTGAATGGGCAATTGCCACTGTTCACGCAGGGCGATAAACGTGGCCGCGTCCGGCGGTGTGAAGCGGGTGTTATCAATGGCGTTATAGATGACCCGGATTTTGCTTTCCGGCACGCCGAAGTTTTCGATGATTTCCCGTTTAATCATTTCGGCGTTACAGATAACGCCGCGTAAGGCGGAATCGGTATACATTTCCCGCTCTGCATTCATCACGTAACGATGATAGCGATCGCTTAACAGCAAACGGCTTTTCCAGCCTGGCAGGATACGGGCGCGCTGCTCAAGCCAGCGGCGATGCACGCCATCTCCGGCGCGATACAAATCGCATCCCGGTATCCGCTCATGGCTTTGCACAATATCGAACTGTTTGGTTTCCCATAGCGCCCGCGCCGCGTTAGCGAAGCCGCGCTCCCGGCTAATCCGCCCCCATTTACGCGGGTTGCAGATATGGATGTGCCAGCCAGGATTTACCGGCCCCTGCCATTCACGGGTGATGACGTTCAGGTCGATATCCTGGTCGTCCAGCGCTTCGAGCGCTCGCGACACAAAGCGTTCAGCGCCGCCGTCCGGGCGGTATTTTTGTCTGACTAACGCCAGGCGGAATTTTTTCATGCCAGTAATCTCCGGGCGGCGTCAATCACGGCCTGGGTAGGGATCATATCGAGATAACGTTGTGAGGTGCCGGTATCGATGGCGTCAGGATCGGGAAGTGAACCATAGTCGCCTGCCCAAATCACGTCCCCCTGTGCCTGCCAGGGCCGCCAGAAAGTGAGTTTCGACGGGCCAAACAGTGCGACCAGCGGTGTATGTAATGCCGCAGCCATATGCATGGGAACGGAATCCACGCCGATAAACAGTCGCGCATGGTCAATTAACGCCGCCAGCTGGCGCAAGGTTAATTTGCCTGCCAGCGAGTGCACGCGGGCGTCAGGGCAACCCCCAAGAATAGTTTCAACCATCTTTAATTCTTTCGCGTCCGGCCCGGAGGTCAGCACAATGGCGTGGCCCTGCGCCGATAGCGAGTTAATCAGCTCGCTCATTTTTGCTTCGCTCCAGCATTTAAAGAACCAGCGCGATGTCGGCTGGATCACCACGTAGCGCTCACGAAAATCACCCGGAAGCAGCGCTTCACATTGCTGCCAGTCGGCGTCGGTATAACCCATTTTTGCCGGGGCGTCATGACTATCCAGACCTAATGGTTGAAGGATAGACAAATTTTGCTCAACGGTATGCTGGCGGTTATGCACCGCGGTAGAGGCCAACAGCGTGTGGCTTTTGCGCCATATCAGGCTGTCGCGTTTAGCAAAGGCGAATCCCACCCGGGTTTGCGCGCCGGTTAATGCGGTAATGATGGCGCTCCGCCACTGGTCCGCCAGGTTCAGCACCAGATCGTACCGACGCTGACGCAGCGCCTGAAGCAGTGCCCACTCCTGTTTAAGCTGGTAAGCGGTGCCCTGCTTTTTCCATTTTCGGTCGATACCGTAGATCTGATGAATATCGCTGTTCGCGGAAAGCATTTCCCGCGTTTCTTCATACAGTAATACGTCCACCTCGGCGGCGGGATAGCGCTGTTTAAGAACGTGGATAAGGGGCGTAATCAATAACATATCGCCGTGATGGCGGAGCTTGATGATTAGAATGCGTGCGGGAACAGAGTGCTTACCGGAGAGGTCGCTTGCGGTCATGATGTATTCTTCATCAGATAACAAGTTGTTGATTCTAGGTTATCACACGCATTGAGAGAAGCCCTGGATTGCACTACCATGACGCGATAACCGGTGTTTAAGGAATTATCCATGCACAATCCTGCATTTCTCATAACGATTGATACAGAGGGCGATAACCTCTGGCAAAATCACGACAGCATCACCACTGAGAATGCGCGCTATTTGCCGCGTTTTCAGGCGCTATGCGAGAAATATGGATTCAAACCGGTCTATTTAACCAACTATGAAATGGCAATCGATCCGTTTTATATCGAGTTTGCCCGGGATGTGATAGCCAGAGGGACCGGTGAGGTCGGGATGCATCTTCATGCATGGAACAGCCCACCGCTGGAGCCGTTAACTGATGATGACTGGCGCTACAAGCCTTATTTAATCGAATACGCCACCGGGATGATGCGTCAGAAAGTGGAATACATGACGCATCTTCTTGAGGATACGTTTCAGACCAAAATGGTCAGCCATCGTGCTGGCCGCTGGGCATTTGATGAGCGCTACGCCCGGCTGCTGGTGGAACAGGGCTATCTTGTCGATTGTTCCGTGACTCCAAAAGTGAACTGGAAAACCGCCAAAGGAAACCCGGCAGGGACCGGGGGAACGGATTACCGCGATTTCCCGACAACAGCCTACTTTCTGGATGAAAATGATATTCGTAAACCGGGCAACTCGCCGTTACTCGAAGTACCCATGAGTATCCAGTATAAGCACTCTGCGATGATGAATAGCATTAAGCAGGGTTACGATCGTTTACGGGGAAAAGTGCGTTCGCCTTCTGTTCACTGGCTACGCCCGATGGGGGGCAATGTGGATACGATGAAAAGCGTCGTGGAGCAAACGCTCGCGCAGGGCAGTGATTACGTGGAGTATATGCTTCACTCCTCAGAATACATGCCCGGCGGGAGCCCCACCTTTAAAACGCAGAGTGATATCGAGCGGTTATACGATGATCTTGAGGCCTTTTTCGCGTGGCTGCAGCCAAAAGCGACGGGACTCACGTTAGCGGAATATTACCAACAAGCGGTAAATAAACGCTAGCCTGATAAAAAAGCCGTCTTGCGACGGCTTTTTTATTATTTAGCGGGGATGTTTTCCCGTTTAAACGTAGTGTTACTGATGACCACCGCAAGGGGCAACCAAAATAATATCCACGACTCACGGGGGTTATTAATAATGAACATTCCCTGGGACATCATGAAAATGATCGAAAACAAAAAAATTGATGCTTCCAGTCGACGGTTATTGATGAATTTAAACCAGGCGCATAATAATCCATAGTTAACGATAACCAGGAACAGCGCCAGGCCAATAATACCGCCCTTAAGGAAAGCGCCGATATAGATGCTATGCGTAGTGGTGATGTGCTCGCCGCTGTAATTGATAAAATCGAGGTTATAGTTAAAGCCTTTGCCGAACCAGATGTTTGACTTCACTAACTCAATGGTATGAGCCCAGATGCTAAGACGTAAACCGCTTTGCTGGCGTAGCGCCTCAAAACGTGAGAGGAATTGCTCCCCAACCTGGGTATAGAAAAGAATTAAGGCCAGCCCGATAACCGCAGCAGCGGTCATAATTAAATGTTTACGCACTATTGTCCGAACGTGGAAAAAAATAATGAGAGATACAATTAATGCAATAAATGGCCCACGGCTTTGAGTCAAAAGCAGCAGAGTGAATAACGGGATTACGGGCAAAAGATACAGAAGTTGAGTTTTCTCTTTATACAATATAAAGCTTAGTAAACAGCCGATTGCGCAGTATCCTGCCAGATCGATGACGTTGGTGGGGCCGGGGTTGGTTTCGGAAACCTGGCGAAGATGTAGCACCAGATTAAAATCGGTGAATAATGTATAAACGGCCAGGACGGTAAGCCCTGAGACAATAGCCGTCATCGCTCTATGGCGGTAACGAGCATCTTCCAGCATGCTGACCAGCATAATGGTATATATCGTGATGTATAAGCCGTGAGTAAACGCCGATCTCAGGGTTTCATCGTTGCCGCCCCAGAAGTTTGAGATGCCAAAATAAATGACAAAAGCGGCGATAGTGCACAGGCCGATTACAAGATTTTTCTTACTTAAAATTTTCTTGCGCACCCCAGAAGAAAAGACAAAAGCGGCAATGAATAATATGCCTGAAATGTGAAAAAGGTTGTTTGTTCTTGTCGAAATGCAAAAAATAGCGCTAAAGAACAAAAATAGCGTAAAGAAAAATAAATAGCATCGCTCTAAAGTGATTTTATTGCTTGAAAAGTACATGCAACTTAACCTTTTTAAAAATCAATTCTGGAACCGCGCTTTCTTGAGAAAGGTTAAAAACATATACACCATGCTGCTCAAGGACTCGTGAAGCCAGTGAGAACGCAGGAAATACTATATTTTCCACTTTGTTTTCAAGATAAGAGGGAAGTCGAGTTTGGTCGTTTTCATAAAAGCGTGGCTGATGAAAATTATTCATATCCAGCCCGCTGATAATGATACGTTTAAAACCTAAGAAAAACAGTACCTGTAATGCCCAGTAAACCACGGTCCCTGCGTCAAAAATACCGTTACGGATATCGGTTGAGAAGCCTATTTTTTTGTTTTGCTCATCAAAGATCGCCGTATTGCTTCCCTGGTAGGCATGCCACTTCGCGTCATCAGCGATTTTTCCCTGATAAATTTTATAGCAAGCATCTTCAATCAATGCGATTTTGCATTTAATCGCTTCACGGGAATGGCGATCGTAAATTTTTGCCACGCCATGGAGTGTTGTAAATAAAAGAATATCGGGATTGCTGACAATCGCCGTTATCATTTCCGGTTTGCGATCGTAAAATTCCATATCCACGACGATATACAAACTGTATTGCAGCTGACCTTGCAGGACATAAGCGCCGTTAACGCCCATGATCGGCAGTGTTTCCGGTACGACGGTAAAATCCATCTCTTTGGTAGAAGGGCCCGTAGCAGTAAGCAGCACATCGCCCTGATAGCGATTTTTCAGTTCGCTAAGCCCAGCCAGAGGAACGGCAACGCCTTTGTAACTTAAGGAACGAATTTCCCCTGTCTCAGCGCGGGAAATTTTTGCATAAGGCCAAAGGTTTTCATTGTGGCGAAAAGCTCGCGGGCGCGTGTAGCGGTAAATTTGCTTAAATAGTGAACCCATCAGACATCCATTAGCCTCTTAATCAGCCTGAATACGTCGTCGGCCTGATTCGCCGCCATGCTACCGTTGTCATGAGACATGACGCTGTGCTGGTTCTTGCCGTATCCGCCGATTAACCCCGGATCGGTTGGCCCGTATAACGTAATATTAGGCCGATCCAGCGCAGCGGTCAGATGACTCAAACCGGTATCCACGGAGACAACGCCTTTCGCGCCCGCCAGAACATAAGCCACCTGTTCCAGGCTGAGCCGTGGCAGCACCTCGACGTAATCAAACCCTTCAGCGAGGCGCCGGGCGCGCGCTTCTTCATGCGGCGCCCCCCAGGGCAATTTTACCTTTAATCCACTGTCAGCCA
Source organism: Atlantibacter sp. MEI4A-1023 (assembly GCF_056155425.1). Lineage (NCBI taxonomy): Bacteria > Pseudomonadati > Pseudomonadota > Gammaproteobacteria > Enterobacterales > Enterobacteriaceae > Atlantibacter > Atlantibacter sp. MEI4A-1023. Next base: position 4,606,478 of record NZ_CM149568.1, on the reverse strand, counting down.
TCAGCGTAATCAGCTCGCGCCAGCGCGCTTCCGGCCAGTGTTTATCATCCCGGGTAGTGGCGTGTAAAAACACCAGATAGGGTTCCAGTGTGTTCTGCGCCTCACCGAGAAAATGTTGTGCGATGGCATAGTCGCCTGTCTGTGCAGGGCGCAAATACCCCAGACTTTTCGCGAACAGTTCACGGGTGCGCTCGACGGCGTGTTGCTGTTTGGCAATGGCATGGCGGTGTTTATAAAACAGTGATGCCAGCGGCTCGCGCGCGCTTTGCCAGTCCATCCCGTGCTTTTCGCCCTGCGCCAGCCGGGTAACCAGCGCCGCGCTCTTAACCAGACCTTGCGCATCAATAACCACATCGTAGCGCACCGATCTTAACAATTTCCGAAACGTCTCTCTTTCTGCCCGGATATCGGATGAAAACCAGGCTTTGCGCCAGCGGCGGATCGCCACAGGGATAACGCGATCGACGGCGGGGTGCCAGCCAGGGATCTGGACGAATCCTTCTTCAACGACCCAGTCGAAGCGGATCCCAGGGATCGCCTGCATGGCGTCCGTCAGGGCCGGGAGGGTATGTAGCACATCCCCCATGGAAGAGGTTTTGACTATCAATACCCGCATGGTTAATTTTCCTGATTGGCCAACAGGCGTGATAACTCATCGTTAACCTGGTCAGGCGTAATGTCGATGAGACTTTGATGATAGCCTTGCTCGCCTTCGCCTTTACGCACTTTGTGGTAGCCGGTTATCAGGCGGATCACGCGTGCTTTATGGGACAGCGGCGGCGTGAAATCGGGGCTGCTTGGGCCATACAGCGCTACCAGCGGGCGATCCAGCGCGGCGGCGATATGCATCAGACCCGAGTCGTTGGATACTACGGCCTGGCAGGCGGCAATCAGCACGACCGCTTGCTCCAGCGCGGTTTCCCCGGCCAGATTGCGGCACCACGGCTGCTGCTCATTCGGCAGCGCGGCGATGATTTGGTTACCCGCCTCGTTGTCTTTCGCCGAGCCAAACAGCGCGATTTGATAGCCCTGGGCGATCAGTTTTTCTGCCAGCGCAGCGTAGTGATAATGCGGCCAGCGCTTCGCCGGACCGAATTCCGCGCCGGGGCAAAAGCCGATAATCGGCCGTTCACCGGAGAGATTGAACGTGGCGCGCATCTGCTGTTTTTCTGCTTCGCTCACCTGCAAACGCGGCCACAGTAGCGGTTGCGGTAAATCACGCGCCGACTGCATCACGCCTTTGTCATAGGCCAGCGCCACATAGCGCTCAACCATCAGCGGCCAGGCGGCTTTATCCAGTACCCGCGCATCGTTCAGCAGGCCGTAACGCATCTCACCGCGCCAGCCGGTGCGCTGAGGGATATTAGCGAAGAAGGGTACTAACGCGGATTTAAACGAGTTTGGCAATACGTAGGCGCGGTCGTAGCGACGATCGCGCAGGCTGAGGCCCAGTTTGCGACGTTCACCCATTTCCAGCGCCCCATGGCCGAGCGGCATGGGGATCGCCTCGTTGACTTCCGGCATACGCGATAACAACGGGCGGCACCACGCGGGTGCCATCACATCGATAATCGCCTCGGGATAGCGCGCCTTGAGCGTGCGATAGAGACTTTGCGACATCATCATGTCGCCCACCCAGGACGGACCGATCACCAATATTTTCATACGGGGTACTTACGCGTCGCGGTTCAGCCAGGCCATATATTCCGTCACACCTTCGGCGACGGTCTTAAATGGCTTATCGTAGCCAGCGGCGCGCAGGTTGGTCAGGTCGGCCTGCGTAAATGCCTGGTAGCGGCCTTTCAGTTTGTCCGGGAACGGGATGTATTCGAGGCTGCCTTTCTGATGATAAGCCAGCGCGGCATCGGCCACGGCCTGGAAGGATTCCGCACGCCCGGTGCCGAGGTTGAAAATGCCAGATACGCCGTTTTCCCAGAACCACAGGTTAACCGCCGCCACATCGCCCACGTAAACGAAGTCGCGTTTGAAACCATCGCTGCCTTCAAACAGTTTCGGGCTTTCGCCGTTGTTCAGTTGGGTGTTCAAATGGAACGCCACGCTCGCCATGCTGCCTTTATGGCCTTCACGCGGCCCGTAAACGTTAAAGTAGCGGAACCCGACGATTTGCGAATTGGCTTCCGGCAGGATCTGGCGCACATATTCGTCGAACAGGAATTTGGAGTAACCGTAGACGTTAAGCGGTTTTTCGTATTCGCGGGACTCGATAAAATCAGAAGTGCGCCCGCCGTAGGTGGCGGCAGACGAGGCGTACAGGAACGGAATTTCACGCTCGAGACAGTAGTGCAGCACTTCTTTGGAGTACTGATAGTTGTTATCCATCATGTACTTGCCATCCCACTCGGTGGTGGAAGAGCAGGCGCCTTCATGGAAAATGGCCTCGATATCGCCAAATTCCTCGCCTGCCATAATCTGGATAAGGAAGTCTTCTTTATCCATATAATCTGCGATGGTCAGGTCAACCAGGTTAACGAATTTGGTGCCGTCCTTAAGGTTATCGACCACCAGAATGTCGGTGATGCCCTTGTCGTTCAACGCCTTAACAATGTTGCTGCCGATAAACCCAGCGCCGCCGGTAACAATGATCATACGTATAACCTTTAAGAAAGTAGGGCCATGAGACTATCTCAGGCGCGAATGGTGATAATCATATCACCACATCGTCTCTCCTTCAGCTTTAGACCTCTTCGCCATCTGTGAAGTTTGTTTCACAGACGTGATTTATGCTGCAAAACGCGCATTCCGCCAATCGTCATCTCGTATCAAATGATTAGTTTGGGTAATATGTGCCGAAATTTGCCCAGCCTGGAGAATTGCAATGCGAGGGGATTTTTACCAACAGTTGAATGCCGACCTGGAAACCGCACGTGCGGAAGGGTTGTATAAAGAAGAACGTATTATCACGTCGGCCCAGCAAGCCGATATCACCGTCGCGGACGGTAGCCACGTTATCAACTTCTGCGCCAATAACTACCTCGGTCTCGCTAACCATCCTGAACTGATCGCTGCCGCCAAACAGGGCATGGACAGCCACGGTTTTGGCATGGCTTCGGTGCGCTTTATCTGCGGCACTCAGGACACGCACAAGCAGCTGGAGCAAAAGCTGGCTGAATTCCTCGGCATGGAAGATGCCATTCTCTATTCTTCCTGCTTCGACGCCAACGGCGGGTTATTTGAAACCCTGCTGGGCGCGGAAGACGCGATCATTTCCGATGCCCTGAACCATGCTTCGATCATCGACGGCGTGCGTCTGTGTAAAGCGAAGCGCTTCCGCTATGCCAATAACGATATGCAGGAGCTGGAAGCACGCCTGAAAGAGGCGCGTGAAGCGGGTGCCCGTCACGTACTGATCGCGACCGACGGCGTGTTCTCTATGGATGGTGTTATCGCTAACCTGAAAGGCGTGTGCGACCTGGCGGATAAATACGACGCGCTGGTGATGGTCGACGACTCCCACGCGGTGGGCTTTGTCGGCGCAAACGGTCGCGGCACGCATGAATACTGTGAAGTGATGGGCCGCGTTGACATCATCACCGGTACGCTCGGTAAAGCGCTGGGCGGCGCGTCTGGTGGCTACACCGCAGCACGTAAAGAAGTGGTGGAGTGGCTGCGCCAGCGTTCCCGTCCGTATCTGTTCTCTAACTCGCTGGCACCGGCAATTGTTTCTGCCTCTATCAAAGTGCTGGAAATGCTGGCCGAAGGCGACGCGCTGCGCGACAGGCTGTGGGCCAACGCGCGTCTGTTCCGCGAAAAAATGACCGCTGCCGGTTTCACCCTGGCGGGCGCAGACCACGCCATCATTCCGGTGATGTTGGGCGATGCGGTTGTGGCGCAGAATTTTGCCCGTGAACTGCAAAAAGAAGGGATTTACGTCACCGGTTTCTTCTATCCGGTGGTGCCGAAAGGGCAGGCGCGTATCCGTACCCAAATGTCTGCGGCGCACAGCACCGAGCAGATTGAGCGTGCGATCGACGCCTTTATTCGTATCGGTAAACAGCTAGGCGTGATTGCCTGAGGATAAGACATGAAAGCATTATCGAAGCTGAAAGCAGAAGAAGGCATCTGGATGGTGAATGATGCCCCCGAGCCGGAAGTGGGACATAACGATCTGTTAATCAAAATCCGCAAAACGGCTATCTGCGGTACCGATGTGCATATTTATAACTGGGACGAATGGTCACAAAAAACCATTCCAGTACCGATGATTGTCGGTCATGAATATGTGGGCGAAGTGGTCGGTATCGGCCAGGAAGTAAAAGGCTTCAAGATTGGCGATCGCGTTTCCGGCGAAGGGCATATCACCTGCGGTCATTGCCGTAACTGCCGTGGTGGCCGTACCCACCTGTGCCGCAACACCATCGGCGTGGGCGTCAACCGTCAGGGCTGCTTTGCGGAGTATCTGGTATTACCCGCGTTTAACGCGTTTAAAATCCCAGATAATATTTCTGATGACTTAGCCTCTATCTTCGACCCGTTCGGCAATGCGGTGCACACGGCATTGTCATTCGATCTGGTGGGCGAAGACGTGCTGGTATCCGGCGCAGGCCCTATCGGTATTATGGCGGCGGCAGTCGCGAAACACGTTGGCGCGCGCCACGTGGTGATCACCGACGTGAACGAATACCGCCTCGAGCTGGCTCGCAAAATGGGCGTCACCCGCGCGGTGAACGTATCCAAAGAGAACCTGCACGATGTGATGAAAGACCTGGGAATGACCGAAGGGTTTGACGTCGGTCTGGAAATGTCCGGCGCGCCGCCGGCGTTCCGCGCCATGCTGGATACCATGAACCACGGCGGGCGTATTGCCATGCTGGGTATTCCGCCGTCGGATATGTCCATCGACTGGAACAAGGTCATCTTCAAGGGCCTGTTCATTAAGGGCATCTATGGCCGCGAAATGTTCGAGACCTGGTACAAAATGGCTGCACTGCTCCAGTCAGGGCTCGACCTTTCGCCTATCATCACTCATCGCTTCACTATCGATGATTTCCAGAAAGGCTTTGACGCTATGCGCTCAGGCCAGTCCGGCAAAGTTATTCTCAGTTGGGATTAACGCCGGGATTAACAATGAAAGCGCCTTCGGGCGCTTTTTCTTATGCTAAATTCTGTAATATCATTTCCTGCGAAAAACCTTATCTAAAATCACACTAAACTCGCCTTTTTTTTCTGATTGATCCTCTATGGTTAATAGGATCCCACAAGACAGAGTCAGGATGATGTTTACACTCTCGGTATGTTTATTAACGCATAACTCCGCACGCTTATTACGTGAAGTTTTACCGCCCCTTATTCGTGTAGCAGATGAAATGGTTGTGGTCGATTCCGGCAGCACCGATGAGACGCTGGAAATCTGCCGCGAATTTGGTATTACGCCTTTTCATCACCCTTATTCAATGCACGGTATGCAGATGAATGTGGCGATTGAGCGCGCCAGCCATGATTGGGTGCTATGCATGGACAGTGATGAAATTATGGATGAACAAACCGTCAATTTCATTCTGGCCCTGAAAGCGGGCGATGAGCCTGCCAAAGATAAAGCCTGGCGTTTGCCGCGTTACTGGTATGTATTAGGCGAGCAGGTCAGAACCCTGTATCCCATCTCTTCTCCAGACTTCCCGGTCCGCTTGTTTAATCGCCAGCATGCGCGATTTAATCTGCGTCCGGTGGATGACCAGGTTGAAGGGCATACCTGTAGCGAAAAAATGCCGGGGCGTGTGCGCCATGATACGTTTTATACGCTTCATGAAGTGATCAATAAACTGAATGGCTATACTACGCGGCTGGTGAAATATACCGCCGTCAGGCCGTCGATTACGCGCGGCTTTATTAGCGCCATTGGCGCATTCTTCAAATGGTATTTATTTAGCGGCGCCTGGCGGCAGGGGCGCGTTGGCGCAGTGACGGGGTTTTACGCCACGCTTTACAGCTTTCTCAAATATTTTAAAGCCTGGTATGCTCATGCCGATAACAAAGCGTCCGTAACCGGGCATGAAACAGACTCCGCCTCTTTGCAAAAATAACCCGCCACGGCGGGTTATTTTATGGCCGGGTTTTTCCAGCCCTGCCACTGGTTCACGATGTACTTCGCCATCCCGCTCTGACTGATGCTTTCACCAATTACGGAGAAATAGCGCGTGGCGTACACCGGCTCAGGCGGCTGTTTGCTGTTGCAAATTTTCACGCCCCGGAACGGATTACGCGGCGTAGTAGAGGGCGGCGGCGTCAGGTTCGGCGTTGAGGTATCGGTTTGTGGCTCATTCAGCAGGCTGCTCGGCCGTACCAGCGTGATATCCGCAGGCAAGCTGTACACCATCTGCTGCAAGACGCGCACGGTGGAAGGGTGGGGATGTCCAATAGCGATGGCAGAGCCGTTGCGCCGCGCCAGCGCTACAGCACGATTAAACTGGGTGCGGATATCGGCTTCGTTTTGGGTGTCGTCGAGAAACACTTTGCGCTTAATGACTTTCACGCTAGTGCCTGCCGCCGCGCGCATTGCCTGGCTGTTGCCGATGGTCATGCTGTCGAGGAAATAGAGGTTATAACGCCCCAGCGCCTGCATCACTTTTTGCATACCGAACAGGCTGGAGGTCATGGCGCTGCCCATATGGTTGTTCAGGCCCACGGCATGCGGCACGTTGCCAACCGCATCGCGGATAATGCGCTCGATTTCATCACTGCTCATTTCTGGTCGCAGCGTGTCTTTTTCCAACGGCTGTTTGCTGAGCGGTGCCATAGGCAAGTGGATCAAGACCTCATGGCCGCTGTTGTGGGCTTTGGTGGCCATTTCCCGGGCGTGCGGCGCATTAGGCAGAACGGCGACGGAAATCGCGGGCGGCATAGCCAGGATCTGGTTTTCGGTTTGTGGGCGATAACCAAAGTCATCAATCACTATCGCCAGTTTGCCCGCCATGGCCGGGGTGAATACCGCCAGACTGGCGGCAAGTGAAAGCAGTAATCGTCGAAATTGAAGCAAAACTTATCTTCCCAACCACGGTTGTGGGTTAACGGCTTGTCCCTGCCGACGAATTTCGAAATAGAGTGAAGGGCGGCCCTGACCGCCGCTGTTGCCTACCAGCGCGATAGGCTGACCGGCGCGAACCTGGGTCCCGACGCTAACCAGCGCGCTTTGGTTGTAACCGTACAGGCTCATATCGCCTTTACCGTGTTCAACCACCACCACAAGGCCATAGCCTTGCAGCCAGTCGGCGAGGATCACGCGGCCATCGGCAATGGCTTTAACTTCCGTGCCTTCCGACGCGCCGATAACAATCCCTTTCCAACGTAGTTCACCTTGTAGCTGTTCGCCATAGCGATGCAGTAAAGAACCGCGTACCGGCCAGTACGCCTGGCCGCGCGGCGAGCCCAGCCCACCGGTGCGCGACATCAGCGACTGTTCGCTTTCGGTCGGCTTGTAGGTGGTGCCTTTACGGCTGGCTTCCTGCTGTTTGCTACGCACTTGCTCGGCTTCGCGGGCTTCCCGTTCGGCGCGAGCCTTAGCCGCTGCTTCCGCACGGGCGATGCTGTTGCGCAAGCGCGATTCGTTCTGGCGCATCTCGCTAAGCTGGTTCTGGCCCTGCTGGATAGAAGATTCCAGACCGCTAATCGTCTTCTTACGCTCGTTACGCGCCTGTTCAAGCTTCGCCTGCTGCGCCTGCTGTTCATACAGCAGGGTTTGCTGCTCGCTCTGCTTCTCTTCAAGCTCGGCTTTCTGCGACGCCACTTCTTCACGGGTCTGGCGCAGCTGCGCGATAGTTTCCTGACGCGCCTGGTTCAGGTAGCCGAAATAGGCCTGCAAACGCTGGCCGCGCTGGCTCTCTTCGCCGCTCAGAATGAGCTGGATGCCGGTGTGCTGGCCCTGGCGGAACGAGGCGTCGAGCTGGGCGGCGAGGTTACGCTCCTGCGAGGCTTTCTGTTTTTCCAGTTTGGCAATAGAGGCGTTCATCACGCTGATCTGGCGATTCAGTTGTGCAAGGCTGTTTTCGGTTTCACGCAAGGCACGGGTGGCGGCGGCGATAGCCTGTTCCTGGGCTTTTAGCTGCGCCAGAAGCGTGCTGCGTTGCTGTTGCTGTTGGCGTACCGCGCGCTCTTTGGCGGCGATATCCTGTTGAATGGATTTGAGCTGATCGCGCTCGTCCGCCGTGGCGGAAAATGGGTATAACAATACGCCAGCGCTAAGCACGCTGGCGTATAGCAGGGGCATTAAACAAAACCGCTGTGGTTTCATGCCCCGAATTGAAAAGTGCACCTTTCCCCTCATGGGGAGGGATTATTCCACGATGAACAGCGGCTTACCAGTCATCTCTTGCGGGATGTCCATGCCCATCAGGGACAGCATTGTCGGCGCGATATCAGACAATTTGCCGCCTTCTACCGCTTTAACCGATTTTTCACCCACATAAATCAGCGGAACTGGCAGGTTGGTATGCGCGGTGTGTGCCTGGCCGGTAGACGGGTCACGCATCTGCTCGGCGTTGCCGTGGTCAGCGGTAATCAGCAGCTGGCCGCCAACAGACTCAACAACTTCAGTCACTTGCGCGATGCAGTTATCCAGCGCTTCCACCGCTTTCACCGCTGCGTCAAACACGCCGGTGTGACCAACCATGTCGCCGTTCGGGTAGTTGCAGATAATGGCGTCATATTGACCGCTGCGGATCGCGGCGGTTAATTTTTCGGTTAATTCTGCAGAGCTCATTTCCGGTTGCAGGTCGTAAGTCGCCACTTTCGGAGAATTGATAAGGATGCGATCTTCGCCCGCGAAGGAATCTTCCACGCCACCGTTAAAGAAGAAAGTGACGTGGGCGTATTTTTCGGTTTCAGAAATACGCAGTTGGGTTTTGTCGTTTTTCGCCATCCATTCGCCGAAGGTGTTAACCAGAGAGCTCGGCGGGTAAGCGCAGGCGGTGTCAATGTTGGCGGCGTATTCGGTCAGCATCACGAAGTTAGAGAACTTCACGACTTTCTTACGGGCGAAACCGTCGAAATCGGCGTTAACAAACGCGCGGGTGATTTGACGGGCGCGGTCGGCACGGAAGTTCATGAAAATCAGCGCATCGCCGTCTTCCATCGCGGCGTCTGGCTGGCCTTCAGCGCGGATCACGGTTGGTTTAACGAATTCGTCGTTTTCGTCACGCGCATACGCAGCTTCCAGAGCGGCAACGGCGCTGTCTGCCTGGTATTCGCCCTGTGCCAGGGTCATCAGATCGTAAGCCAGCTCTACGCGGTCCCAACGGTTGTCGCGGTCCATGGCGTAGTAGCGGCCAATAATAGTGGCGATACGGCCTTTTCCCTGGGCGGCGAAGGTTTCTTCAAAGCGTTTCAGGCTGGATTCGGCGCTGCGCGGCGGGGTGTCGCGTCCGTCCAGGAAAGCGTGCAGGTAGATTTTTTCCGCGCCGCGTTCTGCTGCCAGTTCCACCATCGCCAGGATGTGGTCTTCGTGGCTGTGTACGCCGCCTGCGGAGAGCAGGCCCATGATGTGCACGGCCTTGCCGAAAGCAACTGCGGTATCTACCGCGCTGGTCAGTACCGGGTTAGAGAAGAAAGTACGTTCTTTAATTTCAACGTCCAGACGGGTCAAATCCTGATACACGATGCGGCCCGCGCCCAGGTTAACATGGCCCACTTCGGAGTTGCCCATTTGGCGATCCGGTAGACCCACTTCCAGACCTGATGCGTCAATCAGAGTATGCGGATGTTTTGCCCACAGGCTGTCCATTACCGGTGTTTTAGCGCTGAAAATAGCGTTATCCTGCTGATCTTCACGGTAGCCGTAGCCGTCCAGAATCATCAGGACCATTGGTTTTTTAGAAACCGACATTGCGATAACCTCATTGCTCAAAGATAAAAAATTTGCGTAATTTTACTACAACTTATTGGCACGAATAGCCGCAGAAGATCAAAAAAAGCGGGCGGGTAGTCTGTCCCTTTTGGCGCTTTTGGTCATTTTTTCCGTAACAGCCCGCAGAATATGCATTACCTGTCGCGCGCTGGCTGTAATTGGACCAATGCAAAGGTATACTCCTCACCTGGTTTTTTTCACTTAGTCGGGAGCCTTTACCCCCCATGCAAGAAATTATGCAATTCGTTGGCCGTCACCCCATACTTAGTATCGCCTGGGTCGCGTTACTGGGGGCGGTGCTCTTTACCACGTTCAAAAGCCTTACTTCTAAAGTGAAGGTGATCTCGCGTGGTGAAGCGACGCGTTTAATCAACAAAGAAGACGCAGTGGTGGTGGATATTCGTCAGCGCGACGATTTCCGCAAAGGCCATATCGCCAGCGCCCTGAACGTACTGCCCAATGAAATCAAAGCCAATAACACGGGCGAGCTGGATAAGCATAAAGCGCAGCCGATTATTGTGGTTGATGGCAACGGCATGTCAGCCCAGGAATCTGCTAACGCGCTGATGAAAGCCGGTTTCGAGCGTGTATTCGTGCTGAAAGACGGTGTAGCAGGCTGGAGTGGTGAAAACCTTCCACTGGTGCGCGGAAAATAACTCACGCTAAGGTATCGTCATGGCCAATATCGAAATCTATACCAAAGTGACCTGCCCTTACTGCCATCGTGCAAAAGCATTACTGGCGAGCAAAGGCGTCGCGTTTGAAGAGCTACCCATTGACGGGGACGCTGCTAAACGGGAAGAGATGATTAAGCGCAGTGGCCGCACCACGGTGCCGCAAATTTTTATTGATGCACAGCACATTGGCGGTTGTGACGACTTGTATGCGCTGGATGCGCGTGGTGGACTCGATCCCCTGTTGCGCTAGCGCTGCTTCGCCGTAAGGCACTTTGAAGGACAAACAATAAAGGGTTTACACATGTCAGAACAAAACAACACTGAAATGACCTTTCAGATCCAACGCGTTTACACCAAGGATATCTCTTTTGAAGCACCGAATGCGCCGCATGTGTTTCAGAAAGACTGGCAGCCGGAAGTCAAACTGGACCTGGATACCGCATCCAACCAGTTAGCAGACGACGTTTATGAAGTGGTTCTGCGCGTAACTGTCACCGCTACGCTGGAAAACGACACCGCGTTCCTGTGCGAAGTACAGCAGGCGGGCATCTTCTCCGTTGGCGGCATCGAAGGCACGCAGCTGGCGCATTGCCTGGGCGCATACTGCCCGAATATTCTGTTCCCGTATGCACGTGAATGTATTACTAGCCTGGTTTCCCGCGGCACGTTCCCGCAACTGAACCTTGCGCCGGTTAACTTCGACGCGTTGTTCATGAACTATCTGCAACAGCAGTCCGGCGAAGGTGCGCAAGACCATCAGGATGCCTGATGAATAACACTACTGCTTCAATGACAGTCATCGGTGCCGGCTCTTACGGCACCGCTCTTGCCATTACCCTGGCCAGAAACGGCCACCAGGTTGTGCTCTGGGGCCACGATCCTAAACATATCGCGACGTTAAAGGCTGACCGCTGCAACGCCGCGTTTCTCCCGGATGTGCCTTTCCCCGATTCTCTCCGTCTTGAAAGCGATCTCGCTACCGCGCTGGCGGCCAGCCGCAATATTCTGGTGGTGGTGCCAAGCCATGTGTTCGGCGAAGTGCTGCGCCAGATTAAACCGCTGATGCGCAGTGATGCGCGCGTGGTCTGGGCCACCAAAGGGCTGGAAGCGGAAACCGGGCGTCTGTTGCAGGACGTTGCTCGTGAAGCGCTGGGCGAGGATATCCCGCTGGCGGTGATCTCCGGGCCGACGTTTGCCAAAGAGCTGGCGGCAGGCCTGCCGACGGCGATTTCGCTGGCGTCCACTGATGAAACCTTCACTGAAGATCTTCAACAGCTGCTGCACTGCGGGAAAAGCTTCCGCGTTTACAGCAACCCGGACTTCATCGGCGTGCAGTTGGGCGGCGCGGTGAAAAACGTTATCGCGATTGGCGCCGGGATGTCTGACGGTATCGGTTTTGGCGCGAATGCGCGTACCGCGTTAATTACCCGCGGGCTCACCGAGATGACGCGTCTTGGTGCCGCACTGGGCGCCGATCCCACCACCTTTATGGGGATGGCGGGCCTGGGCGATCTGGTGCTGACCTGTACTGACAATCAGTCCCGTAACCGCCGTTTCGGCATGATGCTTGGACAAGGCATGGACGTCACCACTGCCCAGCAGACCATTGGCCAGGTGGTGGAAGGTTATCGCAACACCAAAGAAGTGCGTGAGTTAGCGGCGCGCTTTGGGGTGGAGATGCCAATAACCGAGGAAATTTATCAAGTATTGTATTGCGGAAAAAATGCGCGCGAGGCAGCATTAACGTTGCTCGGGCGAGCACGCAAGGACGAGAAAAGCAGTCATTAATGGAGCCCCCTGTTACCTTTATTGCGCACCGGTAAGATCGTTTACCGGGCGCTGCTTGTTTTTCTGGAGAGAGCAATGCCGTGTGAAGAACTGGATTTGGTATGGAATAACATAAAAGCCGAAGCGAGGGCGCTCGCCGACTGCGAGCCAATGCTTGCCAGTTTTTACCATGCTACGTTGCTAAAACATGAAAATCTCGGCAGTGCGCTGAGCTATATGCTGGCGAACAAACTGGCGTCACCGATTATGCCCGCCATCGCGATCCGTGAAGTGGTGGAAGAGGCGTATGACGCCGACCCGCAGATGATTGAATCCGCCGCCTGTGATATTCAGGCCGTGCGTACCCGCGACCCGGCGGTAGATAAATACTCCACGCCGCTGCTGTATCTGAAAGGCTTCCATGCGTTGCAGGCGTACCGTATCGGTCACTGGCTGTGGAATCAGGGCCGTCGCGCGCTGGCGATTTTCCTGCAAAACCAGGTGTCGGTTTCCTTCCAGGTGGATATTCACCCGGCGGCGAAAATTGGCCGCGGTATTATGCTCGACCACGCCACCGGCATTGTGATTGGTGAAACCGCCGTGGTGGAAAACGATGTCTCCATCCTGCAATCCGTGACCCTGGGCGGTACCGGTAAAACCAGCGGCGATCGCCATCCGAAAATCCGTGAAGGGGTGATGATTGGCGCGGGGGCGAAAATTCTCGGCAATATTGAGGTCGGGCGCGGCGCGAAAATCGGCGCGGGCTCGGTGGTCTTGCAACCGGTTCCCCCACATACCACCGCCGCAGGCGTACCGGCACGTATCGTCGGCAAGCCGGAAAGCGATAAACCCGCTATGGATATGGATCAGCATTTCAACGGCGTGAATAATGGCTTCGAATACGGCGACGGTATTTAACTGCGCAGTACGGCGCCCGCGTAATCGAGCTGGCGCCACGCTTCATACACCACCACCGACACCGCGTTAGATAAGTTCATGCTGCGGCTGTCCGGCATCATCGGAATACGAATTTTTTGCTGCGCGGGCAGGGCATCCAGCACGCTCGCCGGTAACCCACGCGTCTCCGGGCCAAACACTAAATAATCGCCAGCGGCATAGCTCACTGCGCTGTGGGCGGGCGTGCCTTTGGTGGTTAACGCGAACAGGCGCTCCGGTTTTTGCGCGTCCAGGAAAGTCTCGTAGCTGGCATGACGGGTTACGGCGGCAAACTCATGATAATCCAGACCCGCCCGGCGCAGGCGCTTGTCATCCCAGGTGAATCCCATCGGCTCGATGATATGCAGTTTAAAACCGGTGTTGGCGCACAGGCGGATGATGTTGCCTGTGTTCGGCGGAATTTCAGGTTCGAAAAGTACGATATTAAGCATAAGGCCCCCATCAACAAGGGGCGCAGAATAGCAGAAGTGAGCGGGGAGAAAAACGCGTCTCTCCGTTATGCAGAGAGACGCGGTTATCAGGTGCGGCGATACAGCGGTAGCCAGATCACCAGACGCAGACCGCCGAGCGGGCTGTCTTCGGCTTTGACCCAGCCACGATGCTGCTGAATAGCGGTTTCGACAATCGCCAGGCCAAGCCCGGTGCCGCCGGATTCCCGGTCGCGCGCCTCATCGGTACGGTAGAACGGCCGGAAAATCTGCTCCCGGTCTTCCGGGCTGACGCCAGGACCATCGTCGTCCACCGTGACGGTAATGCCCTCTTTATCCACCGAGAAGCTGACGCAAATCTGGGTGTGCGAATAGCGCAGGGCATTGCGCACAATGTTTTCCAGCGCGCTTTCCAGCGCATTTGGGTTGCCGTACAGCAGCCACGGCCCGGGCGGGTAAGCCACTTCGAACGATTTGCCCATCTGCTCGGCTTCAAACGCGGCGTTATCCAGCACTTCGCGCCACAGCTGGTTGGCCTTCATGGTCTCGCTGACCAGCGCATTTTTTTGCTGATTGCGCGACATCACCAGCAGGTCGTTGATCATGCTGTCCAGCCGGTGGGCTTCCGTTTCAATGCGCTCCAGCTCTTTGCTTTCGCCAGCCCGCCGGCGCAGCAGCGCGGTGCCCAGTTGCAGGCGCGTGAGCGGCGTGCGTAGCTCATGGGAGATATCAGACAGCAACCGCTGCTGGGTGGTCATCATACGTTCAAGCGCCGTCACCATCTGGTTAAAGCTGGCTCCCGCCGCGAGAAACTCTTGCGGCCCGGCTTCCAGTTCCGGGTGCTGGCGTAAATTACCCTGCGCCACTTCATCGGCGGCATTTTTCAGCTTACGCGCCGGTTTCGCCAGGCTCCAGGCCAGCCATAACAACAATGGCGAGCTGACCAGCATGGTAACGATGAGCAGCAATAGCGGGCGGTCGAACAACAGGTTGATAAAGTCAGATTGCGAGTTGCTGGCCGGGCGGATCAGGTAAAGCTGATAGTTGTCTTCACCGTCACGCACGGAAAAGGGGCCGACCATTTCCTGGCGACCGTACTTTTTCTTTTGCGGATGATCGGAGTTATCTGCCTGGCCGATAAAGTTGCGAATGATCTGCATTTCGCTGCGTTCTGCGCCTATCACGCGCCCTTCGCTGGTGACCAGTACCAGGCGTTGACCCGGCGGTGCCCACTTGTCAATGGCGCGGAATAGCCTGCGCCACCACATCAAATCATTGGGCGGGTCGTTAGCCAGTTCAGCTTCGACATGCTGTTCAATCATCACGCCCTGGCGTTGCTCGCTTTCCAGCAGCTCGGTCATTTGACGTGAATCGAGCTTCGGCAACATCAATACCAGCATCAAAACCAGGGCCAGGGTCAGCCAAAAAATCGCAAATATTCGCGCGGTCAGGCTACCAATCATGAAGCGGATACCATCAGGTAACCCCGTCCACGTAAGGTTTTAAACCACGGATGCCCATCTTTACGATCCGGCAGTTTGCGGCGCAGATTAGAAATATGCATATCAATGGCGCGATCGAACGGCGTCAGGCGCTTCCCTAACACTTCCTGGCTGAGATGCTCCCTGGACACCACCTGGCCTAAATGCTGGGCCAGCAGATAAAGCAGGGTGAATTCGGTGCCGGTAAGTTCCAGCGCGGTGCCGTCGAAGCTGGCTTCCTGGCGGCCTGGATTCAGGCTCAGGGCATCAACTTCCAGGTTCGGCGAGCCGTTGTCGCTGTTTTGCTGCTGCTCGCTCCAGTGGGAACGGCGCAGGATAGCGCGAATACGCGCCACCAGTTCACGGTCATTGAACGGCTTCGGTAAATAGTCATCCGCGCCCAGTTCAAGGCCTAACACGCGGTCCAGTTCGCTACCGCGCGCGGTCAGCATGATTACGGGTGTCTGGTGATTCTGACGTAGCTCTTTAAGCGTATCGATACCGTTTTTCTTCGGCATCATCACGTCGAGCAAAAGCAGGTCGATGCTGTCATCCAGAAGATTAAGCGCCTGCTCGCCATCGTGGGCAACCTGCACATTAAAACCTTCCATGTCGAGAAGCTCTTTTAAAAGAGAAGTGAGTTCACGATCATCATCAACTAACAGGATTTTATTCATTGTTAATACCTCCGAGGCAAAAATTACGTCATCAAGGCCCGGTAATCCATGACTTTACGTTGTTTTACACCCCCTGACGCATGTTTGCAGCCTGAATCGTAAACTGGTCCTCGTTGAATCGCAGCACCCAAGTTTCCAGGAGTCAGTGATGCGCAAAGTTACCGTTGCCGTCATGGCCTCAACACTGGCATTAAGTACGTTCGCAAGCCAGGCTGCTGAAGTCGTTACAGGCGATAACTGGCACCCCGCAGAAGGGCTGGCGCAACGAAACAGTGTGCAGAGCCATATGTTTGACGGCATTCGATTAACCGAAAAGCAACGTCAACAGATGCGCGACCTCATGCAGCAGGCGAAGCATGAACAGCCGCCTGTTAATGTTAGCGAAATGGAGACCATGCATCGCCTGGTCACCGCAGAAAATTTTGATGAAACCGCTGTGCGGGCTCAGGCCGAAAAGATGGCACAAGAGCAGGTGGCGCGCCAGGTCGAGATGGCGAAAGTGCGCAACCAAATGTACCGGCTGTTAACGCCGGAGCAGCAAGCGGTTTTAAACGAGAAGCACCAGTATCGCATGCTTCAGTTGCGGGAAGTCTCGCAAATGCAACGGTCCTCCTCGGCAAACGTGTTTAGTAGCAGTACCCGTAGTAACCAGTAACAACCCTGTTTTCCTTGCCATAGACACCATCCCTGTCTTCCCCTCCCTAACCGGAGGGGTTTTTTTTGCGTCATTTTCAGCGTTACAAGTCCAGTACCTCACCGCCAGCGAAAAAATTATACCGCCAGTTTGCCTAAAAAATAGCGCATCGCGGGGTGAAATGCTGCGTATTTATGGTGCGGTAAATAATCATCCTTCGGCTAATTTACAGTCATTGCTGGCGGATAAGGCGAGTAATTTTGTTTACCTGTCGCATATCGATGCTGACAGATGAACAAATATCGGTTCAAAGGAAAAATCTTTTTTCGAGAGATTATTCATTCCCGATTAACCGGCATACTCCATAATAGAAAGAAGGATATTATCATGGCACTCCCGATTCCTCCTGCCCCGGCACCGCGTGCACCTGTCGTACAAGGTATTGATATTAATAATGCTCTGGTTATTGATCACATTAATAAATATGAATTGATGCTGGCCAATATCTCACCAAGTATGACTCAGCAAAATGCCATTATTATCGCCAACCCATTTAATACTGCGCCATTGTGCCTCTACCTGGGCTTCTACTGGCCGACAGCGGCTGAAACAGTGACGATTACCGTGGCGGATAAAGCCGAGATTAATATTCCGCTGACATTTACCCAGCCTGTGGTTCCCGGCGCGAACCTGGTGCCTGTTGCGGGTTTAATTCCTGATACCAGTAATATCATCACCCTGAAAACATCTGCCGCAACCACGCAGCATGAATATATCACCAGCGCATTACCGCCCACTGATGCGGATTCACCGACGGGCTTTCAGAAATTCCCGGTGATCTCTCTGGTTAAACCGGTTGTTGATCCTGCGGCTCTGGCACCGGGCCTGTATTTTACCACCCATTTTAACCGTTATAATTTAGCCATTGATTATCAGGCGGTTGTCCGCTGGTACACTTCGCAGGAAATCCCGTCGTACAATATGATGCGTTTACCGAATGGGCATTTTCTTTCCGCAGCGCAGAATTTCAACGCATTTAAAACGATGTACGAATTTGACATGATGGGGCGCGTCTGGGCAGTCTATGAACTGGATAACGAACTTCACCATTCGTTATTTCTGCGGCCTAACGGCCAGTTGGTCGTAGGGTCTGAATATTCCGGTTTACGCCCTGACGGCACCCACTCAGTGGAAGATGGGGTCTCGTTTATCGACCTGAGCACCGGCTATGAAACCGCATATTACGATATGAATTATGTAATGGATCGTAATCGTCCAACACGCCCTTCCGCCGCTGACGCCACGCTTAACGACTGGCTGCATATTAACCAGTGTTACGTTAATGAGACCAATCAAATTCTGGTGTGTTCTTCACGTCATCAGAGTGCGGTATTTGGTGTCGATCTTGCTACTTCGCAGCTCGTTTTTATTTTGGGTAACCATGAAAACTGGTCAGCAGATTATGCCGATTATCTGCTAACGCCTTGCGACGAGAATAATCAACCGCTGGACTGGACGCAGGATGAACTGAATCAAAATTACTGGAACTGGGGTCAGCATAACGCGATTGAGGTGGCGAACAGTAATATTGGCTTCCTGGATATCTCATTATTTAATAATAGTAATTATCGTTCCAACGATGATTCGAAAAGCGTCGAATCTGTTGATAACCAAAGCCGTATCGATCATTTCCGGATCGATCTTAATGCCAAAACGGTGTCTAAATTATCGGAAGTCTCTGGCGGCAACAAAGGTTACAGCAGCCTGTGCGGCGCAAAAGAAATCCAGTCCAATGGTAATATCGTCGTGCATTATGGCGGCGCAACGTTTGATGAAAAAGGACAGGCAATTACCTGTGATCCCGGTGCCAGCGATATTATTTATGCCGGATGGGGTGATACCGCAGAAGGAATTTTGCCGTTGCAGGAGATTTCCAGTACGGGTGAAATCTTATTCGATGTGACCTTCCGCTCTGGTCGGGCAAAAAGCGAGGCTGTCGACGGCCCAGGCTTCCGCTATGACATGACGGCATTTCGCGTTTATAAAATGCCGCTGTTTTAAACCGACGCGGTTGTCATTTATTGCAGGGTGCTTAGGCACCCTGTTTTTGTTGCGTGAATGCGTGATATTTCAATGCCCCGCACCTCCTCTGGCATCTTGTTAACCATGCGACGCGCCTAAGCGCTATCCGTTATACTGGCATCATTAATTACGGGAGCGTTTATGATTGAGTCATATGGGCGTCTGGTCAGTCGCGCCGCCATTGCCGCTACGGTCATGGCGTCGCTGCTGCTGATTGTCAAAATCTTTGCCTGGTGGAAAACCGGCTCGGTCAGTATTCTGGCTGCACTGGTGGATTCGCTGGTGGATATCGCCGCCTCGCTGACCAACCTGCTGGTGGTGCGCTACTCCTTACAGCCTGCCGATGACGAACATGCGTTCGGCCACGGTAAAGCCGAGTCGCTGGCCGCTCTGGCGCAGAGCATGTTTATCTCCGGCTCGGCGCTGTTTCTGTTTCTTACCGGTTTCGAGCGGCTGGCGAACCCCGCGCCGATGGAATCACCGCAGATTGGTATCAGCGTTACCGTTATTGCCCTGATCAGCACCCTGATCCTGGTGACGTTTCAGCGCTGGGTGGTGCGTAAGACAAAAAGCCAGGCGGTGCGGGCAGATATGCTTCATTATCAATCTGATGTTATGATGAACGGCGCTATTCTGGTTGCGCTTGCGCTTTCCTGGTATGGCTGGCATCGGGCTGATGCCTTGTTTGCGCTGGGTATTGGCATCTATATATTATATAGCGCGTTACGAATGGGCTATGAAGCCGTCCAGTCACTGCTGGACCGCGCATTACCGGATGATGAACATCAGGTCATCATCGACATTGTTTCATCGTGGCCTGGTGTCCGGGGCGCACACGATCTTCGCACGCGGCAGTCAGGGCCGACCCGCTTTATTCAAATCCATCTGGAAATGGACGACAACTTACCGCTGGTTCAGGCGCATATTGTGGCTGAGCAAGTGGAACAAGCGATCCTGGGGCGTTTTCCGGGATCGGACGTGATTATTCATCAGGATCCCTGCTCTGTTGTGCCGCAGGGGCGACAGGGAAATTTCCAGCTTTAATTGCCGCTGGAAAAGTGAGCCAAACGGCTTTTTTTGTATAATTTACCGCCGTTCGGTCTGACCTGAATCAATTCAGCTGGAAGCTATTGATATACTATCTGCATCATTAGCCCATCGCCTGGTGATGCAGGTGTTTCCGGCAACAGGATTCAATATTGTATTCTACGTTCAGAGGTAGTCATGATTAAGAAAATCGGGGTATTGACGAGTGGCGGTGATGCGCCAGGCATGAACGCCGCCATTCGCGGCGTGGTGCGCGCCGCGCTGACAGAAGGTCTGGAAGTTTTTGGTATTTATGACGGCTATCTCGGCCTGTATGAAGACCGTATGGTTCAGCTCGACCGTTACAGTGTGTCTGACATGATTAACCGTGGCGGCACATTCCTGGGTTCCGCTCGTTTTCCTGAGTTCCGCGAAGAACACATTCGCGCAGTGGCTATCGAGAACATGAAAAAACGCGGTCTGGACGCGCTGGTGGTTATCGGCGGCGACGGCTCCTATATGGGTGCGAAGCGCCTGACCGAAATGGGCTTCCCGTGCATCGGCCTGCCGGGCACCATTGATAACGACGTTGCCGGTACTGACTACACCATCGGTTACTTCACCGCGCTGAGCACCGTGGTTGAAGCTATCGACCGTCTGCGTGATACCTCTACCTCTCACCAGCGTATTTCTATCGTTGAAGTGATGGGCCGTTACTGCGGCGACCTGACCCTGGCGGCAGCGATTGCCGGTGGTTGCGAATTTATCGTTCTGCCGGAAGTGGAATTCAACCGCGACGACCTGGTGGCGGAAATCAAAGCCGGTATCGCGAAAGGCAAGAAACACGCCATTGTGGCCATTACCGAGCACATCTGTGATATCGATGAACTGGCGCGCTACATTGAAGCCGAAACCCAGCGTGAGACTCGCGCTACAGTACTGGGCCACATCCAGCGTGGCGGTTCTCCAGTGCCTTACGACCGTATTCTGGCTTCCCGTATGGGCGCATATTCCATTGAACTGCTGCTCCAGGGCCATGGCGGTCGCTGCGTGGGCATTCAGAACGAAAAGATGGTTCACCACGACATCATCGACGCTATCGAAAATATGAAGCGTACCTTCAAAGGCGACTGGCTCGACTGCGCCAAAAAACTTTACTGATCAAAAAGCCGGGTTCGCCCGGCTTTTTATTGCCTGATGTTATTCCCCAAAGTTATAGCCAATCTTTTTTTATTCTTTAATCATCTCAGGCATTTCTGGCAGGCTATTTTCATACACACAATTTAGAAGAGAGCGTGCGATGAATAAGTTTGGCGTGGGATTAACATTGCTTCTGGCATCGACCAGCGTACTGGCGAAGGATATTCAATTACTTAACGTGTCTTATGACCCGACGCGTGAACTGTACGATCAATACAATAAAGCCTTTAGCGAGCACTGGAAAAAAGAGACCGGCGATAACGTGTTGATCCGCCAGTCACACGGCGGTTCGGGCAAACAGGCGACTTCCGTCATCAACGGGATTGAAGCCGACGTCGTGACCCTGGCGCTGGCCTATGATGTTGACGCCATCGCCGAGCGTGGCCGCATTGATAAAAACTGGATCAAACGCCTGCCGGACAACTCCGCGCCTTACACTTCCACCATTGTTTTCCTGGTGCGCAAAGGCAACCCGAAACAAATCAAAGACTGGAATGATCTGGTGAAACCGGGCGTTTCCGTGATCACGCCAAACCCGAAAAGCTCCGGCGGCGCGCGCTGGAACTATCTGGGCGCCTGGGGTTACGCGCTCCATCAGAACAACGGCGATCAGGCTAAAGCACAGGAATTCGTTAAAGCGCTGTTCAAAAACGTTGAAGTGCTGGATTCCGGCGCACGCGGCTCAACCAATACCTTCGTTGAGCGCGGTATCGGCGACGTGCTGATTGCCTGGGAAAACGAAGCGTTGCTGGCAACCAACGAATTAGGCAAAGACAAATTTGAGATCGTTACCCCGAGCGAATCTATCCTGGCTGAACCGACCGTATCGGTAGTCGATAAAGTGGTAGAGAAGAAAGGCACTCAGGCCGTGGCCGAAGCCTATCTGAAATATCTCTACACGCCGGAAGGCCAGGAGATCGCCGCGAAAAACTTCTACCGCCCGCGTGATGAGCAAGTTGCGAAGAAATATGAAAGCGAGTTTCCGAAACTGAAGCTGTTCACCATTGACGAGGTGTTTGGCGGCTGGACCAAAGCCCAGAAAGAGCACTTCTCCAACGGCGGCACCTTCGACCAAATCAGTAAACGCTAAATCAGACGGCCCTTCGGGGCCGTTTTTGTGCCAGACTTCATCTTCACGAAGGCAAAGGGCATGAAGATGAAAAAAGCGCTGACCGTTCTGGTCTGTCTCCTGCTGATTATCGCCGCGATAGCGGGCGGCCTGTGGTTTTACTTCAAAGGCCAGTCAGACGCCCTGCGCGATATCGTGTTTCATCAGTGCGTGCCCAATCAACAGCGGCACGACAATCCTGCCCCCTGCGAAGAAGTGAAGATGGATGCCGGCTTTGTGATTTTTAAAGACCGCAACGGCCCGCTGCAATATTTGCTTATGCCCACCTGGCGTATTAACGGCATCGAAAGCCCGATGCTGCTGCATCCCAAAACCCCGAATTATTTCTGGCAAGCCTGGCAGGCACGGCGCGTAATGAGCGAGCGGCACGGCGCGGCGGTGCCGAATAACGTTGTCTCGCTAACCTTAAATTCGACACTGGGTCGCACCCAGAACCACCTGCATATTCATATTTCCTGCCTGCGCCCGGACGTGCGTGTAAAGCTAAACAGCGAAGCGGCGCGTATCAGCAGTCAGTGGCTGCCGCTGCCTGGCGGCATTGATGACACGCCGTATCTGGTGCGCCGGGTCAGCGAGGCGGAACTGGTTCGGCGCAGCCCTTTCATCATGCTGGCCCAGGAAGTACCGGGCGCGCGTGCCCATATGGGGCGCTTCGCGCTGGCCATGGCGCAGCAGCCCGACGGCTCTTTTGTGTTACTGGCGACCGAACGCAATCTGCTTAACCTCAATCTCGCCAATGCCGAACAGTTGCAGGATCACGACTGCGCACTGCTCAATTCACAATAATTTTTCTGCGCTTTATGGCGTGTCGTGGATACCGGCGGCACGCACACCCGTTTTTGCCAACGCGATCGCATTATCAGGCTGGATAAATCAGCCTGAGTGATATTTATTGTGAAACCGATCAAAAGATATAAAGGTATACCTTTATATCTTTTAAACGATCCCTACACTGACTGTGTGCCGCAAATAAACGGCGCACTGCTCATCACCAGGCAACTTTAACCGTTTCACTTTCAGGTAGTTAAATAAAACCCACAGCCATGCGTCTTCAGACCGGGCTCACCAGGGATACCGTCATGAAACTTTCTATCGTGGAAAAAATAGGTTTTGGCGCAGGGGATATGGCGATTAATGTCGTTATCATCGCCATGCAGCTCTTGCTCGCCTACTTCTATACCGACATTTACGGCCTGCGGGCGGCGGATGTCGGCGTGCTGTTTGTTGTCGTGCGCATGATCGACGCGATTATCGATCCGGCCATGGGGATTCTCACCGATAAATTTACTACCCGCTGGGGCCGCTACCGCCCGTGGATGATCTGGTTCGCCATCCCTTTCGGCTTTGCGGTGTATCTGATGTTCATCACTCCCGACGTGGCCTACACCGCCAAACTGGCGTGGGCGTACTTTACCTACATTCTGATGACGCTGGTCTATACCGCCATCACCATCCCTTATATTTCACTGATCGGGGTGATTACCGATGATCCGGTAGAACGCCTGAGCGCCAACGGCTATCGCTTCGTAATGACCAAAATCGCCGCGTTCCTGGTGACCATCGTGGTTCCGATGCTGGCGGTATGGCTGGGGCAGGGCAATAAGGCGCTGGGCTATCAGCTCTCTATGGGCCTGATGGGCATTATGGGTGCGCTGCTGTTCGTGTTCTGCTTCTTCACTACCCGCGAGCGCAGCGAACCGGAAATCCCGTCAATGTCGCTGAAAACGCAATTCACCTATCTGCTGCGTAACGATCAGTGGATTATTCTCGGTGTGGTCATTCTGCTGTTGATGTGCGGCTACGTGATCCGCGGCTCGGTTGCGGCCTATTACGCAAAATACTTTCTCGGCGGCGGCGACAGCCTGATCTCTCCATTCCTGACCGTAGGCGTCGTGGCCTCGATACTGGCGATGATCGTCACCACCTGGGTTACCAAGTTCTACGACAAAATCAAAATGTTCCGTTATACCCAACTGATGACCTTCGTGCTGAGTATCGCCATGTATTTCGTGGTGGGGCGTGAAAACCTGATCCTCGCATTTGTTTTCTATTTCCTGATCAACTTCTTCTGCGACATGCAAATGCCGGTGTTCTGGTCGTCGATTGCGGAAGCGGTGGATTACGGCGAGAAAAAGAACGGCCTCCGTGTCTCTGGCCTGGCGTTTGGCGGCATTCTGTTCTTCCAGAAATTTGGCATGGGCATCGCGGGCGGCATCCTCGGCTTCTTGCTGAGCTATTTCGGTTATCAGGCGGATGCGGTACAGAGCGACCGGGCGCTGATGGGTATTGCGCTGATGATGACCCTGATCCCGGCGGTGTTCCATCTGGTGATTGGTTTGCTGATGAAAAAGTACCTGATCAATAACGACTATTACCGGGAAATCCGCGCTGAGCTTACCCAGCGTGCGGTGTAAGGAGGCGCATATGCAACCCGTTAAAAAGGTTTGGGTTATTGGCGATGCCTCGGTGGATTTAGTGCCGGACACCGACAAAACCTATCTGAAATGCCCCGGCGGCGCGTCGGCAAACGTGACGGCTTGTATCGCGCGCCAGGGCGGAAACTGCGGATTCATTGGCCGCCTGGGCGACGATGACGCCGGGCGGTTTCTGAAGGATGTCCTGCAAAAAGAGGGCGCGGACGTCACGCAGTTGCGGCTTGATGCGCGCCTCACCAGTGCGGTGCTGATCGTCAATTTATCGCCTGACGGCGAGCGCAGCTTCACCTACCTGGTGAAGCCCAGCGCCGACACCTTTGTCGACATCGCTGATTTGCCGGTTTTCCAGCCCGGCGAGTGGTTCTACTTCAGTTCAATTGGGCTCACGGATTCACCCGCGCGGGAAGCCTGCCTGGAAGGCGCGCGGCGCATGCGCGCAGCAGGCGGCCAGGTGATGTTTGACGTCAATCTGCGGGAGAGCATGTGGCGCGACGCCAGCGAGATCCCGGCGCTCATGGCGCAGTCCGTGGCGCTGGCCAGCATCTGCAAAGTGTCTGCCGATGAGCTGTGCCGTCTGGGCAATGTGGCTCGCTGGCAGGACGCGCGCTACCTGCTGCGGGAAATGGGCTGCGGCACCACCGTGATTTCACTGGGCGCGGCGGGTGCGTATCTGATTTGCCCGCAGGGCGAGCAGCATTTCCCGGCCCCGCAGGTTCCTGTCATCGACACCACCGGCGCGGGCGACGCGTTTGTCGGCGGCCTGCTGTTGCACCTTTCCCGGTGCGAAAGCTGGGGAATGACGGAGCTTGCCGGGGCCATCCGCCACGCCAACGCCTGCGGCGCGCTGGTGGTTACCGCCAAAGGAGCGATGACCGCGCTACCGTACCCCCACCAGTTAACCGATTTTCTCGCCGCGCATCCGTGCGGCGTAGACCCCGTTCATTCGTAAAGGAGTTAGTCATGCACGTTGATCACAATAAAATTTTAGGTTGTTTAGTGGGGGCCGCCGCCGCTGATGCCATGGGCGCGGCGACGGAAGTCAGAACCCAGCAGCAGATTAAAGACTATTTTGGCGGCTGGGTGACCACCTTCCAGAAACCGCCTGCGGATACCTTTGGCCGCTGTAACGACGCAGGAATGTGCACCGATGACTTTATCCAGGCGAAATACATTATCGACGCGCTGTTGAACCACCAGCGCCAGGTCACCGACGAGGTGATGCGCGAAGCCTTTACCCGCTGGCTGGCCTATCCCTTCTACGCCAACTTCACCGGCCCAACGACCCGGGCGGCCATGAAAGCGCTGTTCAACGATAATCGCGCGTCATTGCAGGGCGAACTGGAAGGCGAAAAGCAGTCAGTGCAGATCGTCAACAAAGGGAATGCCGAAGCCACTAACGGCGCGGCGATGAAAATCTGGCCGGCGGCGGTTCTGCATCCTGGCGATCTGGAGCAGGCGATCGATGCGGCGCTGAAGATTACCCGCTTCACCCATAACAACGTGCTGGCGATGTCCGGCGCTGCGGCAATGGCGGCGGCGACCAGCGAAGCGCTGCGGGCGACTACCAGCGCCGATAGCATTATTGCGGCGGGCATTTACGGTGCCGATCGCGGCTACGCACTGGCCCAGCAGCAGGGGGCGATGATGGTCGCCGGTCCGTCGGTGGCGCGGCGTATCGAACTGGCGGTGGCCATCGGTAAACGGCACGCCAGTTGGGAAACCGCGATTGTGGAAATCAGCGATATCATCGGCACTGGCCTGCATGTCAGCGAAGCGGTGCCCGCCGCCTTTGGCCTGTTCGCGTGTTGTCCCGATTCTGCGGTTGATGCTATCATTTCCGCCGTTAATATCGGCAATGACACCGATACCGTTGCCACCATGGTTGGGGCACTTTCCGGCGCATTCCACGGCGCGAATGCCTTCCCTGACGATTATTTAACGACCGTCAATCGAATGAATAATTTCGATTTGGCTGAGCTTGCCAGGCAGATTGCGGGGTAGCCGAGCGTTTACCTTGCCGGGGACGGGTTAACCGTCCCCCTGCTGGCGGAAATTCGAGGTAAACAGGTTGCAGGTCGATAAGGCAAGTTTCACACCGCTCTACAAGCAGCTGTTCTACATCATCTGCCAGCATATTCAGGATGGAACCTGGGCCTTAGGCAGCCAGCTTCCGACCCAGAAAGAGATTGCCCGCACCTATAACGTTTCGTTAATCGTGGTGAAACAGGCCTGGAGCGAACTGATCAACGCCGGGGTGATCACGTCCCAGCGCGGCAGCGGTTCGGTAGTCAGCGCAGTACCGGAAGGCGTCAGCTACGGTCATACGTTTCGCGGCATTACCAGCGACTTACGCGATGCCAGCGTGGCAATCGAAAACCGCATTCTTGATATCGGCCCGCGTCGCGCCAGGGATGCGCTGGCGGATGGCCTGAGTCTGCCGTCGCACCACCACTTCCTGTTTATTTCCCGCATTCGTTACCTGAACCAGCGCCCGTTCAACCACGAAAAAATCTATCTGGATCTGTCGTTCTTTCCGGGGCTCAGCCTCACTGCGGACGATCTGGCCAATACGTCGCTCTACAGTTTGCTGAATGTCAGCAGCGATTCTGCGACGGAAAAAGTCGACGCTATTCTCCCCACGCCCGATTTGTGCGAAAAGCTGCAAATCCCGGAAAATAAACCGCTGCTCTCCGTGGCGCGGCAGACCTTTCTGGCGGGCCAGGAACGCCCGTTTGAATACTGCCGCTATTACGTCCTGTCTGACTACTTCGGTGAGATTCATTATCACTAACCTGCCGGTTCTGGTGGGGAAGGTGAGATTTACTTAACCCAGGGCTGCCCGTAGACTTGCTGCAAAAAACGACAGGAGACAGGTATGTCGCTTTGGCTTTCCCACCCGCTATTCCTTCCTTCGCTGGTGATTGGCATCACCATTGTGCTCTGGGCCACCTCGCTATTGCCGGAGTTTATTACCGCATTGCTGTTCTTCACCGTGGCGATGGTGGCGAAAATCGCTCCGGCAGACACGCTGTTCGGCGGCTTCGCCTCGTCGGCGTTCTGGCTGGTATTCAGCGGCTTTGTGCTGGGCGTGGCAATCCGTAAAACCGGCCTGGCTGACAGAGTGGCGAGGGCGCTGTCGGCGCGGCTTAACGACTCCTGGTGGCTGATGGTGGCAAGCGTAGTGCTGCTCAGCTATGCGCTGGCGTTTGTTATGCCGTCTAACATGGGCCGCATCGCGCTGTTAATGCCTGTCGTGGCGGCGATGGCGAAACGCTTTGGCATTGAAGACGGCACCCGCAGCTGGTACGGGCTGGCGCTGGCGGTCGGTTTCGGCACGTTCCAGCTTTCCGCCACCATTCTGCCCGCTAACGTGCCTAACCTGGTGATGAGCGGCGCGGCGGAGGGCTCGTATGGCATTCATCTTAACTATCTGCCCTATTTGCTGCTGCATACACCGGTGCTCGGCCTGCTGAAAGGCTTTTTGCTGATCGTACTGATTTGCTGGATGTTCCCCGGCAAGCCGACGCCGCCGAAAACCCTCGCGCCAATGGGGCCGATAAGCGGCGCGGAAAAACGCCTGGCCTGGATGCTGCTGGTGGTACTGACGCTGTGGGTTACCGAAAGCTGGCACGGCGTTGGGCCAGCCTGGACCGGGCTGGCGGCGGCGGTCATTACGCTGCTGCCGCGTGTGGGCTTTATCAATGGCGATGAGTTCGCCAGCGGGGTGAACTTCCGCACCTGTATTTATGTCGCCGGGATCCTCGGGCTGGCGATCACCGTGACGGAAACCGGCCTGGGGCGCGTGGTAGGGGAATCGTTATTGAAAGTAATGCCGCTTGACCCGCAACGGCCCTTTACCAGCTTTGTGGCGCTGACCGGCATTACCTCGGCGCTGAACTTCATTATGACCGCCAACGGCGTCCCGGCGCTGTTTACCACACTAGCACAGAGTTTCTCACAGGCGACGGGCTTCCCGCTGCTGTCGGTAATTATGATTCAGGTGCTGGGCTATTCAACACCGCTGCTGCCGTATCAGGCGTCGCCCATCGTAGTGGCAATGGCGCTGGGTAAAGTGCCTGCCAGGGCGGGGATCAAGCTGTGTCTGGCGCTGGCGGTGGTCACGTTCCTGATTTTACTGCCGCTGGATTACGCCTGGTTCCGGCTATTGCACCAGCTATAAAAACAAAAAACCCTGCCTCGGCAGGGTTTTTTTATGGCAGCGTAATTACGCTTTTTTCGCTTCAGCCGCTGCTTTCACGATTACCGCAAAAGCATCCGCTTTCAGGGACGCGCCGCCAACCAGCGCGCCGTCGATATCCGGCTGGGTGAACAGTTCTGCTGCGTTCGCTGCGTTAACGGAACCGCCGTACTGAATGATCACTTGATTAGCGATGTCAGCGTCAACTTTAGCGATATGGTCACGGATGAATTTGTGAACCGCCTGAGCCTGCGCCGGGGTAGCCGATTTGCCGGTACCGATAGCCCATACTGGCTCGTAAGCGATAACCACGCCTTCGAACGCGCTTGCGCCCTGGGTTTTCAGCACCGCGTCGATTTGACGTGCGCAAACTTCTTCCGTTTTGCCCGCTTCGTTTTCCGCTTCGGTCTCACCGATGCACAGAACCGGGATCAGACCCTGCTCTTTCAGAACAGCGAATTTTTTAGCGATGAACTCGTCGGATTCAGCGTGATAAGTACGACGCTCGGAGTGACCGATGATGATGTATTTCGCACCGATATCTTTCAGCATTTCGGCAGAAGTTTCGCCGGTGAATGCGCCAGACAGGTTAACGTCAACGTTTTGCGCGCCGAGGGCGATATGGCTGCCGGACACGGCATGTTTAGCCTGATCCAGGTAGATTGCCGGCGGGGCAATCGCCACACCGCAGCCGTCCACGCCAGAAAGCTCTTTACGCAGGTTGGCGATCAGCTCGTTTACCATATGGCGGCTGCCGTTCAGTTTCCAGTTACCCATCACTAAAGGATGTCGCATTTCAATTCTCCACGCGGTCAAGCGAATTAAGGAAGATTGCTGCCATTCCGGCAGCGCGGTCTGTCAAACAGTATAGAGATTCACGCCTGGAATGGCTTTGCTTTTTGTCATTTATTGTTTCCTTCCAGGTTATCAGATAGCGCCAGCTTAATCGGTTCAATGGCGAACGTTAGCCCCTTTTCGCCGTTATCTGCTACTACATAGCGGATGGCGCCTTCCGTTTGCTGGTAATAGCGCTTGTTTTTCGCGGAGGTCAGCAGCGTAGTCATTCTTTTCTGGCTTTGGGCTTTGCTGAACGGCACGAAAACGCGCATCACCGCCGCCATATATTCCAGCGCTTTGGCTTTCGCGGCTTTTTGTTCCGGCCCCTGAATCGGCAGCCAGGTGATTTGCATCGATTTAATCTTCAGCGTGCCGCGCTCCAGGGCGCTGGAAGCATACAGATTCTCGTTGATCTTGGTGGCGGCGCGGGTAATCGCGTCTTTATCCTGACTTGAGGTAATGGCGCGGAACTCGCTGAGCGCCAGCGGGGCGCTATCCTGATTAAATCTTTCGCGGAACTGGGAAATCGTCAGGTCGAAAGAGGGCGCGCCAGGCAGCAGATAGGGCGCTTTTCCCGGCTGATCCGCGTCGTCGTTTTCCGGCGCGGCAAGGCCTGCCGCCAGCGGCAAGCAGAGTAATAAGATAGCGAACAGTGACTTTATCAAACCTGGCTCCCGATAACTGGTTACAGCGATTAAAACGATAACGAGGCGGCTTGTCAAAATTGACCGGGTTCAGGGTAAACTACGCCACATGATGATGATAAGGATAATTTATGACCCTACAGCAATGGCTGTTCTCATTTAAGGGGCGCATTGGGCGTCGCGATTTCTGGATTTGGATTGGTTTGTGGCTGATGGCAATGGCGTTGCTGTTTATCCTGGTCGCCAACGGCATCCTTGACGCGCAAACGGGGGCATTTGTGCTGGTCTGCCTGCTGTGGCCGACATCCGCCGTGGTGGTAAAACGCCTGCACGATCGTGGGAAATCCGGCCTGTGGGCGCTGTTTATGATTCTGGCGTGGATGCTGCTGGCCGGGAACTGGGCGGTGCTGGGCGGCATGTGGCAGTGGGTGGTCGGGCGCTTTGTTCCCACGCTGATTATGGTGATGCTGCTGCTCGACCTGGGGGCGTTTATCGGCACCCCCGGCGAGAATAAATACGGTAAAGACACGCTGGATGTGAAATACCGTTGATTTACCAGTAATGCTCCGCCGTCATATGGCCCGGACGGCGGCGCAGGTGTTTGGTCATTTGCCGGGTCTCTTTCAGCAACTGCTGGGTATCCCGCACCATCTGCGGGTTGCCGCACAGCATCACATGGCTGTTTTCGGGCAGCATCGTCAGGCCCACCGCTTTTTCCAGCTCGCCATTGTCAATCAGCGCCGGAACGCGCCCGGTCAGCGAGCCTGGAACGGTTTCACGGCTGACCACGGTCTGGATCCGCAGCTTCCCTTCGTAACGCTGCTCAAGCGCCTGCATCAGCGGCAAATAGCTTAAATCGGCGGCATAACGCGCGGCGTGTACCAGCACGATGTGTTTAAAGCGCTCGAGATCTTTGCCGTACTGGAGAATCGACAGATAGGGGCCAATGGCGGTGCCGGTCGCAAGCATCCACAGCGTGTCGCAGTCTGGCACTTCTTCCAGCACGAAAAAGCCCGCCGCGTCGCTGACGATATTGATTTCATCGCCAGGCTGCATGACATGAAGACGCGGGCTGAGTTTGCCTTCCGGCACGTTGACCAGATAAAACTCCAGCGCCGGATTATCAGGCGCGTTGACGTAAGAGTAAGCGCGCTGCACCCGTTCGCCGTCGATTTCCAGCCCCAGCTTGGCGAACTGCCCGGCCGTAAACGGGGCGACCGGCGCGTCGATGGTGAGACTAAACAGTGCGTCAGTCCAGTGCTGAACCTGTGTGACTTTGCCTTTTACCCATTCCGCCATGATTTACTCCACCGATGAATACCCTTTTATCTTGCTGAGGTGAGCCGCAGATTTCCAGCCCTGGCGGGCCGGAAAGCTCATTCAGACAAACGATTACAGTATATGCGCCTGAACGTTGGCGTCTTTGCGATCGAGATAATGAATGGATTTAATACGCCGAATGGTGCGCGATTTACCGCGAATCAGCAGGGTTTCCGTGGTGGCGATATTCCCTTTACGGCTGATGCCGTCCAGCAAATCGCCTTTGGTGATGCCGGTGGCCGAGAAAATCACATTATCGCTGCGCGCCATATCGTCGAGGCGCAATACGCTGTTGGCTTCAATGCCCATCGCCTTACAGCGCTCAAGCTCCTGCTCGCCGATGCGGCGGTTCTCTTCGCTGTCGCCTTTCACCTGATGGCGCGCCAGCAGGCGGCCATGCATATCGCCGTCCAGCGCGCGGATCACCGCAGCGGAGACCACGCCTTCCGGCGCGCCGCCGATGCCGTACAGCACGTCCACTTCACTGTCGGGCATGCAGGTTAAAATCGAGGCCGCCACATCGCCGTCAGGAATGGCGAAAACGCGCACGCCAAGCTGCTGCATCTCTGCAATGGTGTCATCGTGGCGCGGTTTCGCCAGAATGGTGACGGTCAGCTCGCTCAGCGGCTTTTTCAGCGCCTGGGCGATGTTTTGCAGATTAGTGGCGAGCGGCAGATTGAGGTCGATAACGCCTTTCGCGCCCGGCCCGACAATCAGCTTTTCCATGTACATATCAGGCGCGTTCAGGAACGTGCCTTTATCGCCCACCGCCAGCACCGCCAGCGCGTTGGCCTGGCCCATCGCCGTCATGCGCGTGCCTTCAATCGGATCAACCGCAATGTCTACCGCATCGCCCTGGCCAGTACCGACGCGCTCGCCGATATACAACATCGGCGCTTCGTCGATTTCCCCTTCGCCGATCACAATCTGCCCGTCGATATTGACCTGGTTAAGCATAATGCGCATGGCGTGGACCGCTGCGCCGTCAGCGGTATTTTTATCTCCACGGCCCAACCATTTGTAACCCGCCAGCGCGGCGGCTTCGGTTACGCGGGAAAATTCGATGGCAAGTTCTCGTCTCATAGCTCACTCATTCACAGAAGAAATTGTTGCGGAGTGTAGCACAGGGGGAATAAGGCTGAAATTTGTACGCGAAGGGGATAATAAAAGGGACGCCAGCGGCGTCCCTGAGAGGTTGATTAGTCGTGCTCTTCCCACGCCAGGGCGCGTTTAACGGCTTTTTTCCAGCCTGCGTAGCGGAAGTTACGCTCGGTGGTTTCGATGCCTGGACGGAATTCGCGTTCAATGACCGCTTTTTCCTGCAACTCATCCAGGTTCTGCCAGAAACCGACCGCCAGGCCGGCGAGGTAAGCCGCGCCCAGCGCGGTGACTTCACGCACTTCCGGGCGCTCAACGCGGGTGCCCAGAATGTCGGACTGGAACTGCATCAGGAAGTTGTTGGCGACCGCGCCGCCGTCCACGCGCAGGGCGTGCAGACGAATGCCGGAGTCTGCCTGCATCGCTTCCAGCACGTCGCGGGTCTGGAAGGCGATGGATTCCAGGGTCGCGCGGATGATGTGGCAGGAATTAACGCCGCGCGTCAGGCCGAAGATCGCGCCACGGGCATACGGGTCCCAGTACGGTGCGCCGAGCCCGGTGAACGCCGGAACCACGTAGACACCGTTGGTGTCTTTCACTTTATTGGCGAAGTATTCAGAGTCGAATGCGTCGTTGATCAGTTTCATCTCATCACGCAGCCACTGAATAGACGCACCCGCCATAAACACCGCGCCTTCCAGCGCGTAGTTCACTTCGCCGCTCGGGCCGCAGGCGATGGTGGTCAGCAGGCCGTTTTCCGACGCCACGGCTTTTTCGCCGGTGTTCATCAGCATAAAACAGCCGGTGCCGTAGGTGTTTTTCGCCATCCCTTCCTTCACGCACAGCTGGCCGAACAGCGCCGCCTGCTGGTCGCCCGCGATACCGGCGATAGGAATACGGGTGCCGCCTTTACCCCCGATGTTGGTCTGGCCGTAGACTTCCGAGGATTTACGCACTTCCGGCAGCATGGCGCGTGGAATATCCAGCACTTCCAGCATACGGTCGTCCCAGTCCAGGCTGTGAATGTTGAACAGCATGGTACGGGAGGCGTTGGTGTAATCGGTAACGTGAACACGTCCCTGGGTCATTTTCCAGATAAGCCAGGTATCCACGGTGCCGAACAGCAGTTCGCCACGGCGGGCACGCTCGCGGGAGCCTTCTACGTGATCCAGGATCCACTTCACTTTGGTGCCGGAGAAATACGGGTCCACCACCAGGCCGGTGTTTTTGCGGATATACTCTTCCATGCCGTCGCGCTTGAGCTGTTCGCAAATGTCCGCAGTACGGCGGCACTGCCAGACGATGGCGTTATAAATCGGCTTACCGGTTTCACGCTCCCAGACAATGGCGGTTTCACGCTGGTTGGTGATACCGATGCCGGCGATTTCATCAGAGTTGATATCGGCTTTCGCCAACACTTCGACTAATACCGAGCTTTGGGTGGCCCAAATTTCCATCGGGTCATGTTCAACCCAGCCGGCTTTCGGGTAGATCTGCTGAAATTCACGCTGTGATACGCTCACGATATTCGCGCTGTGATCCATCACCACGGCACGGGAGCTGGTGGTGCCCTGGTCGAGCGCAACGATATATTTTTTCTCAGTCATGTTTCTTGTCCCTTCAGTCTTATTACAGCGTAGCTTTTTGTTGCGCGCTGGAGGTTGCCGATTCTTTTTCATCTTCCACAGCGCAGACATCGCAAGGTAAGTGGCGGCCAATCAGTTTACGATAACCGAAGGCACCCAATGCTGCACCTGCCACCGGGCCAAGCAGCGGCACCAGGAAGTAAGGAATATCTTTCGCGCCGGTAAAGGCGACGTTGCCCCAGCCCGCAAGCCAGGCGAAGGCTTTCGGTCCGATATCACGCGCCGGGTTCATCGCGAAGCCGGTCAACGGGCCCATGGACGCGCCGATCACGGCGATCAGCAGGCCAATCAACAGTGGGCCGAGCGGGCCGCGTGGAATGCCGTTACCGTCATCCGTGAGCGCCAGGATCAGTCCCATCAGAATCGCCGTGATCACCATCTCGACGGCAAAGGCCTGGAAGAAATTGATGTGCGGGTTAGGGTAGGTTGAGAACACGCCTGCCAGATCGAGGCTTTCAACGCTGCCGCGCACCATATTGTGAGTCTGTTCGTAATCGTAGAAAAGATTGTAATAAAGCCCGTAAACCAACGCGGCGGCGCAAAAGGCGCCTGCAAATTGAGACACAATGTAGGGGACGACTTTACGTTTATCAAAGCAAGCAAATAACCACAGCGCAAGCGTGACGGCGGGATTGAGGTGCGCACCGGAAACGCCCGCGGTCAGGTAGATAGCCATGGCTACCCCTAACCCCCAAATCACGCTGATTTCCCACTGGCCGAAACTGGCACCCGCCACTTTTAACGCGGCGACGCAGCCCACACCAAAGAAAATCAACAACCCGGTACCGAGGAACTCGGCGATGCACTGGCCTTTTAAGGTTGATGTTTGACTCATAATCGGGTCCTGAAGGTAAAAGTGATGATTATTGTTATTTCGGGTGCGATATCACCCGTTATGTCCTGTAGACATGGTGTTAATTTATCGTTAACGAGCAAAAACGAGAAATATCGAAATTAAAATGTGTGTAGTTCGTCAATAAAACGCGCGTTTTCGCGCGAATTTTGCTGGGGGCGCGCACGGAATTTAAAACCGCTGTCTGGCGTCATTTGTTAACATTTGCCGGGAATTTTGCTGGAACGCATTCGGCATAGGCTGAAAAGTGTTGCATTTCGCAAACAGCATGGTGTGTTGCTGGACACTGGCGGCAACGCTCCATACAATCGGACTCATGTGGTGCGCACGTATTAATAAGGCGTCACCGGAGACGGTAGGGATAGCATTCTATCAACGCCTTGCAATTCTGGAGAGGTATGACGATGTCATTTGAAGTGTTTGAGAAACTGGAAGCAAAAGTACAGCAGGCTGTTGATACCATCACCCTGTTACAGATGGAAATCGAAGAACTGAAAGAAAAGAACAACAGCCTGGCGCAGGAAGTGCAACACGCGCAGGGCAGCCGTGAAGAGCTGGAGCGCGAAAACCACCAGCTGAAAGAGCAACAGCACGTGTGGCAGGAACGTCTGCAGGCGCTGCTGGGCCGCATGGAAGAAGTGTAATCTTCTATATTTTCAATCTGGCGCCTGCGGGATCCCCTGAAACATTATCAATACACCATGATGATGTTTCTGTAGGCCCTCGCCATACCGGCATACACCCTGTCGGGGTTCTTCCCCGACAGTAATCCCGGTGACTGGCGGAAGGCATTTTCACTCAGTGTCAGATACCACAACACCCGTCCTGATTTCACACTGTTCGCCTGAAACCAGCGATTTATTCCCTTATTTTCAAGAAAATATACCGTCAGCCACATAATGATACTGTAACGAGTGGCCACCAGATACAGCACAGACCCCGGCTTTAACTGGCCAGTAGCTTTTTTGTGAACCGTAGAGATGCCTGTCTTTATTTATGGGGAGCCGTCAGGCCGAAAGGCACCTTTTTATATAGCTTATTTTTAATCACTACTTGTAGCTGACAATACGATTCTTTTTGCTTCTTCAGCATATTTGTCAGTTGAATTACTATCGATCGTAATGGATATAGCCACAATAGCACCTTGCTTATTTTTCAGCATATAGGTTATATGTGTTTTTTTTGCGTTGTTATATGACAGTACTATTTCCTGATATCGACATGTAAAATCGTTAATCTCACATGAATGAAATTGAAATTTTTTTTCATCATACTGCGCCGGGAGAGATAATTTCTGTTTGTCTTTATAATCCTCTATAACATCATCAATATTCTGCGAATCAGTCACGGGTAAAGAATAGATGGACGCTTTTCCATCCATCGTCATCAATGCTTCTTTTATCCATGTTTCTTTATATTTTGCTTTAATATAAACGGCTTGCCATAGACGGTTTGGTACTGATACAGAAATTTTTGTGGCTTTAAAAGTATATTTCCAGGACATAGGTGTCCGAAGAGAATTGCCTATGCTAGCCAAAAGCATAATACCTAGTATCCAGCATGAACAATGAATAAAACGAGTCACATTCATTTTTCTGGTAATAGCGCATATAATTGCAGAAATGATTACAGTAAATATAATCGGGCCGAGTAATGTAGCGCCTATATATGTACTGACATCAACTGAATTGCCTGATAAAAGATAGCTATTTTGGTAATGATTTAGTAAAGTAACAACAATCCATAGAATAAATAGCAAAACATATTTCATAAATATCCTTATATGAGTTCTTTAACTCAGTCATGTCTTAAAATAGGCCAGCGTAATAATGTATTTAATACCGTTTTATATAAAATTGGGATAGTTATTTTCTTATTTTTGGTTTACAAAGGTTATTTTGTTTGTATTGTGATTATCTTTTATTTGTTGCGCGTTTATGTAAATCACAGTGTAACAAAAGTTGTTAATTGCAAAAACTATTGTTATCAGAGTGGCTTATTACCGGAAAACTGTAAGGCATTGATACCTTATCAAGAAGAAAGCGTGGCCTTATGCTTTTTTGTTCTTGCCCATTCCTTTTCGTTTTTTATCCCGCTTCGCTAATCTCGCTATAGTCGTTTCTGGCGGAATTGACGCGTAAACAAGGATAACAACAATGAAACTGGGGATGTCTCGTGGCCGGATGGCCGCTGCGGTACTACTGACCGGCCTGCTGCTGGCGGGTTGCGACCAACAAAGCGATAGCGCCAAACACATCAAAGTAGGCGTAATTAACGGTGCGGAACAGGATGTGGCCGAAGTCGCCAAAAAAGTCGCCAAAGATAAATATGACCTGGATGTCGAACTGGTAGGTTTCAGCGGTTCGCTGCTGCCGAACGATGCCACTAATCAGGGCGAACTGGATGCCAACGTGTTCCAGCACCGTCCGTTCCTCGAACAGGATAACAAGGCGCATAACTACAAGCTGGTGGCGGTAGGCAATACCTTTGTCTTCCCAATGGCCGGTTATTCCCGCCAGATTAAATCGGTTGATGAGCTAAAAGATGGCGCAACCGTCGCGATACCCAACGATCCGACCAATCTGGGCCGCGCGCTGCTGCTGTTGCAAAAAGAGCAGCTGATTACCCTGAAGCCGAATATCGGCTTGCTGCCGACGGCGCTGGATATTACCGATAACCCACGTCACCTGAAAATCATGGAGCTGGAAGGCGCACAGCTGCCGCGCGTGCTGGACGACCCGAAAGTCGACGTGGCGATCATCAGCACCACCTACATTCAGCAGCTGAACCTGTCGCCGGTGCATGACAGCGTGTTTATTGAAGATAAAAACTCGCCATACGTAAACATCATCGTGACGCGTGAAGACAATAAAGACGCGGAAAACGTGAAGAAATTTATTCAGTCGTATCAGTCGCCTGAAGTGGCGAAAGCGGCGGAAAAAATCTTTAACGGCGGGGCGGTGCCTGGCTGGTAAGCATAAACAATCAGGCCATCCGCTAAGGGATGGCCTGAATGAGGATTATTCGATATCGAGCGGGTCTTCCGAAAGGATCATACCGGTGTTATCGGCATACAGGTGGTCGCCGGAGAAGAAGGTCACACCGCCGAAATTGACGCGCACGTCGCTTTCACCAATGCCTTCGCCGGATGCGCCAACCGGAATGGCGGCCAGGGCCTGAATGCCGAGGTCCAGCTCTTCCAGATCGTCCACCTGGCGCACCGCACCGTAGATGACCACGCCTTCCCATTCGTTTTGCACCGCCAGACGCGCCAGTTCGGCGTCAAGCAATGCGCGACGAACGGAACCGCCGCCGTCCACCAGTAAAATGCGTCCGCGGCCATTTTGCTCGAGTAGCTCGTACAGCAACCCGTTGTCCTCGAAACATTTCACGGTAATGATCTGTCCGCCAAAAGATGAGCGCCCGCCGAAGTTGGAGAACAGCGGCTCCACCACATTGACTTCTTCATGATAAATGTCACAAAGCTCAGAAGTATCGTATTTCATAGGCTTAAGGTTTCGTTGCTGCGAGAGTTTTCAGTATATCGCTTTCAGTCGATTGTTGGCAAAATCATCAATTGTTAATTGATATTTGTCAGTTAAAAATGGGCCTGACTCAAAATAACTCCTATTGCAAACAATAGGTTAGTGAGCAGTGCACCTTTTACCGTACGTTCCAGCATTGGGCGCATCGCGACCGGATCGCGTTCCCGCACCACATATTGCGCCTGTCTGACCAGCATCGGCGCTGCCAGAATAAACAGCCAGCCCCACGGGCTTTGCAGTGAAAACAGGTTAAACAGCGCCAGGCACACCAGCGTGCCGATCAGCAAAAATGCGTGATAGCGACGGGCGCGCTCTGGCCCAAGCCGTACTGCCAGGGTGTTTTTACCGTTGATTCGGTCGCTGTCGATATCGCGCAGGTTATTAATATTCAGCACGGCGGTTGCCAGCAGCCCACAAGCGGTGGCGGGCAGGAAAATCGCCGGGATCAGCGTATGCGCCTGCAAATACCAGGTGCCCATCACGCTCAGCCAGCCGAAGAAAATCAGTACCGAAATATCCCCAAGGCCGAGATAGCCGTAAGGCCGGGTCCCGACCGTATAGGTAATGGCGGCGATAATCGACAGCAACCCCAGCAGCAAAAAGCCCAGGAGATCACTGAAGGTCCGGCAGGCCACCCACACCAGCGCGAAGCCGGACAGGCAAATCAGTACCACGGTGATGATTAACGCACGTTTCATCTGAGCCTGGGTAATCACG
Source organism: Atlantibacter sp. MEI4A-1023 (assembly GCF_056155425.1). Lineage (NCBI taxonomy): Bacteria > Pseudomonadati > Pseudomonadota > Gammaproteobacteria > Enterobacterales > Enterobacteriaceae > Atlantibacter > Atlantibacter sp. MEI4A-1023. The sequence continues at coordinate 4,567,274 of NZ_CM149568.1, read as the reverse complement.
CCTTTTTGCATCCCGCGCAGCGGACCGATGCGGTCCGGCTTGTCGCTGCCTTTTACCGCATCGCCGTAGTCATTGGCGAGGTTGGACAGGATTTGCAGCAGGCCCGCCGTAAGTAGCGCAAGGAAAGCGACCACCGGATCGAAGACGCCCTGCCACCAGGCGAGCGCGCTACCGACCACAATGGAGGCGAACGCGAGGGGAAGAGTACGTGGGCGCAGGCTTTCCAGCCAGGCTTGCGTACGGCTCAGTGTTTGTGAGTCAGTCATAGTAATAAGCTAACCAATAAAAAATGGGGGCGAATTGCCCCCATCGTAAATGATGAAATTGCACTGAGCGCGATTATAACCACAACAACCGGTAAGTTGCAGAGGTGTCGCCGAACTCTGTTAAGCGAGGCGTACGCCCTACCTCTTTTGGGTATATCCGCCAACCCTCAGACAATTACAGAATGAAGCGACTCAAATCTTCATCTGCCACCAGTTCATCCAGGTGTTTACCAACGTATTCCGCATCGATGAGGATTGTCTGGCCGTTGAGATCGCTGGCGTCATAGGAAATTTCTTCCATCAGACGCTCCAGTACCGTGTGCAGACGACGCGCGCCGATGTTTTCGGTGCTCTCGTTGACCTGCCACGCCGCCTGGGCGATGCGTTTGATGCCGTCGTCAGTGAAGTCGATATTCACCCCTTCGGTTGCCATCAGCGCTTTGTACTGCACGGTGACAGACGCGTTCGGTTCGGTCAGGATGCGTTCAAAGTCTTCTGCAGTCAGCGCCTGTAACTCAACGCGGATCGGCAGACGGCCCTGCAATTCCGGGATCAGGTCAGACGGGCTGGCCACCTGGAACGCGCCGGACGCGATAAACAGGATATGGTCGGTTTTCACCATGCCGTGCTTGGTTGAGACCGTACAGCCTTCTACCAGCGGCAGCAGGTCGCGCTGCACGCCTTCACGGGACACATCCGGGCCGGACACATTGCCGCCGCGCTTACAGATTTTGTCGATCTCATCAATAAATACGATGCCGTGCTGTTCAACCGCGTCAATCGCGTCTTGCTTCAGCTCTTCCGGGTTTACCAGCTTGGCGGCTTCTTCTTCCACCAGCAGCTTCATCGCGTCTTTGATTTTCAGCTTACGCGGCTTTTGCTTTTGCCCGCCCAGATTCTGGAACATGGACTGGAGCTGGTTGGTCATCTCTTCCATGCCCGGAGGCGCCATGATTTCTACGCCCATCGGCGCAGCGGCGAGATTGATTTCAATCTCTTTATCGTCCAACTGGCCTTCACGCAGTTTCTTACGGAATGCCTGACGCGCCGCTGAAGGCTCCTGCGCCTGTTCAGCCTGGCCCCAGTTGTTTTTAGCCGGTGGGATCAGCACGTCGAGAATGCGCTCTTCCGCCATCTCTTCGGCGCGATAGCGGTTCTTTTCGATGGACTGCATGCGCACCATCTTTATCGCCGCATCGGTCAGATCGCGGATGATCGAGTCCACTTCTTTACCGACATAGCCCACTTCGGTGAATTTCGTGGCTTCAACTTTGATAAACGGCGCATGGGCCAGTTTTGCCAGGCGACGGGCAATCTCGGTTTTACCGACGCCGGTTGGGCCGATCATCAGAATGTTTTTCGGTGTCACTTCATGACGCAGCTCTTCATCAAGCTGCATACGGCGCCAGCGGTTACGCAGCGCGATGGCAACAGAACGCTTCGCCGCGTCCTGGCCGATAATATGTTTGTCGAGTTCGCTGACAATTTCGCGTGGGGTCATTTCAGACATGGGAAATCCTTACGCTTTAGAGGAGAGTTCTTCGATGGTCAGGAAGTGGTTGGTGTAGATGCAAATATCACCTGCAATCCCCAGCGACTTCTCAACAATTTCACGGGCGTTCAGTTCGGTGTTTTCCAGCAGGGCGCGTGCCGCAGCCTGGGCATACGGGCCACCCGAACCAATCGCAATCAGGTCGTTTTCCGGCTGGATCACATCGCCGTTACCGGTGATGATCAGGGAGGCCGTTTCATCCGCCACCGCCAGCAGCGCTTCCAGACGGCGCAGCATCCGGTCGGTACGCCAGTCTTTGGCAAGCTCAACCGCCGCTTTCACCAGATGGCCCTGATGCATTTCCAGTTTGCGTTCGAAGAGTTCAAACAGCGTGAAGGCATCCGCTGTGCCGCCCGCGAAACCCGCAATGACTTTATCGTTGTAAAGGCGACGCACTTTTTTAACGTTGCCTTTCATTACGGTGTTGCCCAATGTGGCCTGTCCATCGCCACCAATCACCACCTGTCCGTTGCGGCGTACGCTTACTATTGTTGTCACTGACAGACCCCTTTTCGATAGCTGAATACAGGCCCCGCGCCAGGCGCGGGGCAGAATGCAATTATAGATGGGGGGTGATTCAGGGGTTTCAACCCCCAGCGGCGAGACGAATGCAGTTAGTGTGACCGGCAAGCTTCAGGCGGGTGAGGGTGCCGTCGGCGTTTTCTTTGCCTTTCACCGGGCCGATCACCACGCGGTTCCAGCCGTTATTGGCGGTAATGCGTGAATCAAAGCCCTCAAACGCCAGCTGCGCACGCACAGTTTCCGCCTGCTCGGCGCCTTTAAATGAACCGCACTGTACCATCCAGCGACGGTCATCTTTTTTCTCGGCGGCCGGTTTTTCTGGTGCGGTTTCACGTGTGACCGGCGCGGCCTGGGCGGTCGCCTTCGGCTGCGCCGGTTCACGCTGGGCGGTATGCGGCGGCGTTTGCAGCAGATCCTGATAAGGCTGCTGGCTGGTAGTGGTGCGGTTGGTTTGCTGCGCGGCAGGTTTCTGCGTTTGCGCGCTGCGTACCGGCTGCTCCTGAACCGTGGTCGTGCGCACCTGCTGGGGTTGCTGGTACGGCTGTTCGACGCGCGGCGGGGTACGCTGCTGCGCGACGGTGTTCTGTTGCTGCTGGAGCTGTTTCTGGCGCTGAAGCGTTTGCTGGCGCTGGGCAGGTGTTTGCTCGTTCCACGGCACTTCGTTCAGTTGCGTGGGCTGCTGGCGCATATCCGCCTGCATCTGAGCCAGTAGCTGACGCTGTTCGTTGGTCAGCTGATCCTGGTTCATGATTTCCCCACCGGCAGACGGCTCGGTCGGGGTACGCACGCCTGGCTGGCGGTTTTCCAGCTCTTTAATGTAGCGCCAGCGCTCTTCTGGTTTCGGCGGCAAGCCATTTCCCGTCACTTTGTGACCCGGGATGACCTCAACTTCTTCAGATTTATGATGGGTAATAAAGTACAGGCCACCGATAAAGGTCACCAGAACGGCGGCCGCGATAGCGACCATGGCCGGGGAAACAGCAGGCAGGTTACGTTGCTTTTTGCGGGTAGTCGGTTTCTTGCGCCGCGCGGGGCTCGGCTGTCCGCGGCGTACATAATCTCGTTGTGCCACTATCGTTTCGCTGTATTTATTCGTTTATCAGCCCGTCATGTTACTTAAGGGACGGGCTTTTGACCAGTGAGGTGAGTCCTAATCGAAACTATTTTGCCGCCTTGCGGGCACGCGTGGAGCCGCGAACGATAAGCTCGCAATCCAGCAGGCGCGAACCGCTGCTCACGACCTGGCCCTGTAGCTGATCCAACAGCAGCAGCATAGCCTCGCGGCCAATCTCAAAACGCGGCTGGGAAATCGTGGTTAACGGTGGGTCGCAGAACTCCGCGAGCGCGATATTATCAAAGCCGACAATCGACAAATCTTCCGGCACTTTATAGCCGCGGCGCTTGGCCTGAGACAGTGCCCCCAGCGCCATTACATCGCTGTGGCAGAAGATTGCCGTGGGTGGATTGGGCAGGTTCAGCAGCTGATCCAGCGCCTGTGCGCCAGCGTTAAACGTAAAATCGCCCCGGGCGATATAGTGCGGATCGACCTGCATCCCACTGCGGCGCAACGCCTGAACGTAACCCTGCAACCGGTAATGGCACAGCGGCATCTCCTCTGGCCCGGCGATGCAGGCAATCTGGTCATGGCCCAGTTCGTGCAGATAATTGACGGCATTAAAGGCGGCGGTCAGGTTATCGATATGCACCGTCGGCAGTTCCAGCTCCGGCGCGAATTCGTTAGCCATCACCATCGGCGGCAGGTTGCGCTGCTCTTCTTTACTGGCGTCGAACGGCAGACGCGAGCCGAGCAGCAACATGCCGTCGATCTGCTTGGTGATAATCAGGTCAATAAAGGTTTTTTCTTGCTGATTCTGGTGCGCGCAGTCGCCAATCAGCACCAGATAACCCTGGTCGGCGGCGGTGATTTCAATACCGCGAATAATTTCGCTGAAAAACGGATCGCAGATATCCGGAACAATCACCAAAATAGTGCGTGACTCATTACGTTTTAAATTGCGGTTCAGAGAGCCAGGCAAATAACCCACGTCTATAGCAGCTTGCTCTACCTTGTTACGGGTAGCCTGAGAGACTTTCTCAGGATTCATTAATGCACGAGATACCGTGGCGGTTGAGACATTTGCCCGCTCGGCAACATCTTTCATGGTTGCGGCAACAACCTGTTTCTTCGGGTTCAACTTCTTCTCCTCGCAAACTATCGCGGGCGCAGCCACGTCCTGTGGTCTGGCTTGACCGATCATTCTTATCAGATATTTACACCGTGCGGTTACAAATATTGCATAAGAAATGTGATCAATATTTTATTTTTCGAACTCTGGCGCTTTGCACTGAAGATTTAGCTCTCGATAGGATCGACATCCAGCGTCCATTTGACTTTGCGCGCCTCCGGTAAGGTGTTTACCAGCGCCAGACTCTGGCTAAGGATATGTTGCAGCTTCAGGCGGGAAGGGTGCTGCAACAGGATTTGCCAGCGAAAGCGCCCGCCGCGCTTCGGCTGTAACGCCGGGACCGGGCCGAGTATCCACAGTTTGTCATCCGCCAGCGGGCTGGCCTGCAAAAGGTTACGCAACTGCTGTAAAAACAGCGCTGCCTGCTGGTTGTTATGGTCCTCGGCGCGGATCATCACGTGGCTGCTGTAAGGCGGAAGCCAGACCTGGCTACGGGTGCGCAGCGCCTCTTCGGCAAAGGCGTCGTAGCCCTGGCTGAGTAGCGTTTGCAGTAAGGGGTGTTCCGGGTGGTGGGTTTGCAGGATCACTTCGCCCTGTTTACCCGCACGCCCGGCACGTCCGGCAACTTGGGTATACAACTGGGCGAAACGCTCCGGGGAACGGAAATCTGCCGAGAACAGCGCGCCGTCCACGTCCAACAGCGCCACCAGCGTCACATCGGGAAAGTGATGGCCTTTCGCCAGCATTTGTGTGCCAATCAGAATACGCGCGCCGCCGCGATGCACGTCCGCCAGATGCTGCTCCAGCGCGCCTTTGCGGCTGGTAGTGTCGCGGTCGATACGCGACAGCGGCACGCCGGGGAACAACGGGCTTAACGCCTGCTCCAGTTGCTCGGTTCCCAGGCCGACCGGCACCGTGTGCGTGGAGCCGCACTGCGGGCACTGGCGCGGCACCGGGCGCTGGCTGTCGCAGTGGTGGCAGCGCAACTGATGCTGCGCCTGATGCAACGTGTAGTAATGGTCGCAGCGCGGGCATTCGGCGATCCATCCACAATCGTGGCAGAGCAGCGCCGGGGCGAAACCACGCCGGTTAAGAAATAAAATGACCTGGTTATCGGCCTGAAGATGCTGGCGCATCCGGGCGATCAGCGCCGGGGCAAGGCCCGCCTGCACCGGCTGGCCTTTTAAATCCACCAGGTGCTGCATTGCCGGGCGCGCATTGCCCGCGCGGCGGGTGAGTTTAAGTTCGCGGTATTTCTTTACCCGAACGTTATGCAAGGTTTCCAGCGCCGGGGTTGCTGAGCCGAGGATAATCGGGATCTGCTCGCGGTGGGCACGATACACTGCCAGGTCGCGGGCATGGTAGCGCCAGCCTTCCTGCTGTTTATAGGAGCTGTCATGCTCCTCATCAATCACAATCACGCCCAACTGTTTAAATGGCGTAAACAGCGCCGAGCGGGTGCCGATGACAATCGCCGCCTCGCCGTTTTTCGCTTTCAGCCAGGCCGCCAGCCGCTCGCTGTCATTCAGGGCCGAGTGTAGCACTTCTACCGGGACGTTAAAGCGTTCCCTGAAACGCGCGATGGTCTGCGGCGTCAGGCCGATTTCCGGCACCAGTACCAGCGCCTGTTTGCCCTGAGCCAGCACATTTTCTAGGACGCTGAGATAAACCTCGGTTTTCCCTGAGCCGGTTACGCCCGCTAACAGCCAGGCGGAAAACTCATCGGACGCGCTGTGGATCGCCCCCACGGCGGTGGCCTGCTCGGTGTTCAGCCGCAGCCGCTCGCCGGAAACGCTAAAGCCGGGCCGCCAGTCGGTTTGCTCGGGCAATTGTGCCCGTAAATCGCATAATCCTTTGGTGCGCAACGCCTGAAACGTCGCATCGCTCAGGTCCATCTCGCTAAGCTGGTGGCGCAGAATCGGCTGTTGGCGCAGCAACGCCAGCGCCTGCTGCTGTTTAGGGGCGCGTTTCAGGCTGTTGATGTCGATGGTTTGGCCATCTTCTGTGGCGAACCAGGTCCAGAGCGGCGTCCCGCTGGCGGGCTTCCCCTGGCGCAACAGTACTGGCAGCGCATGGAATAACACATCGCCGATCGGATGGTGGTAGTACTCCGCCGCCCATAACAACAGTTGCCATAAAGAAGGAGAAAACAGCGACTTGCCGTCGAGCGGCTCCAGCACCGATTTCAGCTCCTCGCGCGGCAGTTCGCTGTGCTCGCTGACGGACACCACGATACCAACGCGCTGCTGCTTGCCAAACGGCACCAACACGCGACAACCCGCCGTCACCGGCATCCCGACGGGAAGCAGATAATCAAAGGTGCGGGGCAGTGGCACCGCCAGGGCAATATGGGCAACAGACATCCGGGCTCCCGGCTGAGAAAATGACGGCATAGTGTACACTGTGAGAAAGACAATTTGCGGATCAGTTTGCATACGCTGATTAATTTCTGTATGATTCGCCGCCTTTGATGCACAAAGCGTGCAGTCAAATCGACGTATTTCCCCGGCGCGTCGTCTTGCAGTGAACACACCCGCAGGACGGCATGAGACGGGGAATTTATCAACATCGCGTGGTGTCTGGCGTTAGGGCCGGAAGAGCGACGCGGCCTTAACTGAGGTTTCCCATGAAAAAAGGTATTCACCCGAATTACACTGAAATTACTGCAACCTGTTCTTGCGGTAATGTGATCAAAACTCACTCAACTGTGGGCCACGATCTGAACCTGGACGTTTGTGGCAAATGCCACCCGTTCTACACCGGCAAACAGCGTGATGTTGCTACCGGTGGCCGTGTTGACCGCTTCAACAAGCGTTTCAGCATCCCGGGCGCTAAATAAGCACCACGGAAAGAAAAGGCGCCGCAAGGCGCCTTTTTTGTCTCTGTTTGCCAATCAGTATTCCCACGTCTCCGGGTCGATGCCCAGCTCACGCATAATCACTTTCGCCTCTTCCGGGATTTCATCACTGCGCTCTTTACGCAGATCTTCATCATTCGGTAACGGCTGTCCGGTAAATGCATGCAAAAACGCTTCACACAGCAGTTCGCTGTTGGTGGCGTGACGCAAGTTATTCACCTGACGACGGGTACGTTCATCAGTGAGGATTTTTAACACCTTCAGAGGAATGGAAACCGTAATTTTTTTTACTTGTTCACTCTTCTTACCGTGCTCAGCGTATGGGCTGATATATTCGCCGCTCCATTCAGCCATGTTATACCTTTCATCCTCTCATTATTGATAGTGGGCCGGGGCCAGTCTGGCGGGCCACAGCCATAAACGCGATAGTGCCGCGCACAGGGAAATCCATTGCACGGCTGCTCTAAACACACAATTTTAACGGCTAATTTGGTTTTGCTCAATCTATACGCAAAGAAGTTTAGATGTCCAGATGTATTGACGTCCATTTCTTCTGTGGTTACTCTGTGGGCAGACTTTGAACCGATTCCCGATTATCCCGCGAAAACGCCGGGATCAGTCCTTCAGCCAGGAAGCCGCTCAACATGACACGTAAACAGGCCACCATCGCAGTACGTAGCGGATTAAACGATGACGAACAGTACGGCTGCGTTGTCCCGCCCATCCATCTTTCCAGCACCTACAACTTCACCGGTTTCAACGAGCCGCGCGCGCATGACTATTCTCGCCGCGGTAACCCTACGCGCGATGTGACCCAGCGCGCACTGGCGGAACTTGAAGGCGGCGCGGGCGCGGTATTGACCAACACGGGCATGTCGGCAATCCATTTGGTCACCACGGTGTACCTGAATCCGGGCGATCTGCTGGTTGCGCCGCACGACTGTTACGGCGGCAGCTACCGTCTGTTCGATAGCCTGGCGAAACGCGGCTGTTACCGGGTGCTGTTTGTCGATCAAAACGATGAAGCGGCACTGAAAGCGGCGCTGGCGGAGAAACCGAAACTGGTCCTGATCGAAACGCCGAGCAACCCGTTACTGCGCGTGGTGGATATCGAAAAAATCTGCCGCCTGGTACGTGAAGCCGGGGCGGTAAGCGTAGTGGATAACACTTTCCTGAGCCCGGCGCTGCAAAATCCGCTGTCGCTCGGTGCCGATTTAGTGCTGCACTCCTGCACCAAATACCTCAACGGCCATTCCGACGTGGTGGCTGGCGTGGTGATTTCCCGTGATGAAGAGACCGCCGTTAATCTGGCCTGGTGGGCGAATAATATTGGCGTGACCGCTGCGGCGTTTGACAGCTATTTGCTGCTGCGTGGCCTCCGCACGTTGGTGCCGCGTATGGATATCGCGCAGCGTAACGCGCTGGCGATTGTTGACTATCTGAAGACCCAACCGCTGGTGAAAAAGCTGTATCATCCTTCTCTGCCGGAAAACCAGGGCCACGACATTGCGGCTCGCCAGCAGAAAGGGTTTGGCGCGATGCTGAGCTTTGAAATCGACGGCGATGAAGAGACGCTGCGCCGCTTCCTTGGCGCGCTGGAGCTGTTTACACTGGCGGAATCGTTAGGTGGGGTGGAAAGCCTGATTTCCCATGCCGCGACCATGACCCATGCGGGCATGGCGCCTGAAGCGCGTGCCGCCGCAGGCATTTCCGAGACGCTGCTGCGTATCTCGACCGGTATTGAAGACAGTGAAGATTTACTTGCTGACCTGGAAAATGGCTTCCGGGCAGCGGCTAAGGGGTAAGCATGAGTGTTTCAGCGCCTGCAGGGGCGAAAGGTCGTCAGCTGCATAAATTTGGTGGTAGTAGCCTTGCGGATGTGAAGTGTTATCTGCGCGTGGCCGGGATCATGGCCGAGTATTCGCAGCCGGACGACATGATGGTGGTTTCCGCCGCAGGTAGCACCACCAACCAGTTGATCAGTTGGTTGAAACTGAGCCAGACGGATCGTCTGTCCGCCCATCAGGTTCAGCAGGCGCTGCGCCGTTATCAGACCGAATTAATCAGCGGCCTGTTGCCCGCCGATAAAGCGGATGAACTGATTAGCGGCTTTATTCACGATCTCGAACGGCTGGCGGCGCTACTCGACGGCACCATTACCGATGCGGTGTATGCCGAAGTGGTCGGCCACGGCGAAATCTGGTCGGCGCGGTTGATGTCCGCCGTACTGAACCTTCAGGGCATTGACGCCACCTGGCTGGACGCGCGCGAATTTTTACGCGCCGAGCGCAGCGCGCAGCCGCAGGTGGATGAAGGGCTCTCTTACCCTCTACTGCAACAGCTTTTGGTCCAGCATTCCGGCAAACGCGTCGTGGTGACGGGCTTTATCTGCCGCAATAACGCGGGTGAGACCGTGCTGCTGGGGCGTAACGGCTCTGACTACTCCGCGACCCAAATCGGTGCGCTGGGCGGCGTTTCCCGCGTCACCATCTGGAGCGACGTGGCGGGCGTTTACAGCGCCGACCCGCGTAAAGTGAAAGACGCCTGCCTGCTGCCGCTACTGCGCCTCGATGAAGCCAGCGAACTGGCGCGCCTCGCCGCTCCGGTGCTCCACGCCCGTACTCTTCAGCCAGTTTCCGGCAGCGATATCGATTTGCAGCTACGTTGCAGCTATAACCCGGAGCAGGGCTCCACGCGTATCGAGCGCGTACTGGCGTCCGGCACCGGCGCGCGCATTGTCACCAGCCATGATGACGTGTGCCTGATTGAACTGCTGGTGGCTCCGGATCAGGATTTCAAGCTGGCGCATCAGGAAACGCTAAACGTACTAAAGCGCGCGCAAATCCGCCCGCTGTCGATTGGCGTCCATCCGGATCGCCGTTTACTGCAACTGTGCTACACCTCGGAAGTGGTGGGCAGCGCATTCAGCACGTTAGAAGCTGCCGCCTTGTCGGGTGAACTGCGTTTGCGCGAAGGGTTAGCGCTGGTGGCGATGGTCGGTGCAGGCGTGTGCCGCAATCCGTTGCACAGCCACCGTTTCTGGCAGCAGCTAAAAGATCAGCCGGTCGAGTTTATCTGGCAATCGGAAGAGGGCATCAGCCTGGTGGCCGTACTGCGCGTTGGCCCCACCGAAAGCCTGATTCAGGGCCTGCACCAGACGCTGTTCCGCGCGGAAAAACGCATCGGCCTGATGCTGTTCGGCAAAGGCAATATTGGTTCCCGCTGGCTGGAGCTGTTCGCCCGCGAGCAGGAAACGCTTTCCGCCCGCACTGGTTTTGAATTTGTGCTGGCCGGCGTGGTGGATAGCCGCCGCAGCCTGCTGAATGACCAGGGGCTGGACGCCAGCCGCGCCTTAGCCTTCTTTAATGACGAGGCCCAGGATCACGATGAAGAGTCACTGTTCCTGTGGATGCGTAACCATCCGTATGATGATTTGGTCGTGCTGGACGTGACGGCAAGCGAAGAGCTGGCCGATCAGTATCTGGATTTCGCCAGCCACGGCTTCCACGTCATCAGCGCCAACAAACTGGCGGGCGCGAGCACCAGCAACAAATACCGCCAGATCCGCGATGCGTTCGCCAAAACGGGCCGTCACTGGCTGTACAACGCCACCGTCGGCGCAGGTTTGCCGGTTAACCATACCGTGCGCGATCTACGCGACAGCGGTGATTCGATTCTGGCTATCAGCGGCATTTTCTCTGGGACGCTGTCATGGCTGTTCCTGCAATTTGATGGCAGCGTGCCGTTTACCGACCTGGTGGATCAGGCCTGGCAGCAGGGCTTAACCGAGCCGGACCCGCGCGTCGACCTGTCTGGTAAAGACGTCATGCGCAAGCTGGTGATCCTGGCGCGCGAAGCCGGTTACGACATCGAACCTGACCAGGTACGCGTAGAATCGCTGGTGCCGCAGGGTTGCGAAGACGGGTCGGTGGATCATTTCTTTGAAAACGGTGACGCGCTAAACGACCAGATGGTGCAACGTCTGGAAGCCGCCCGGGAAATGGGGCTGGTGCTGCGCTATGTGGCGCGTTTCGACGCCAACGGCAAGGCACGCGTCGGCGTGGAAGCGGTACGTCCCGAGCATCCACTGGCCTCGCTGCTGCCGTGCGATAACGTGTTCGCCATCGAAAGCCGCTGGTATCGCGATAACCCGCTGGTGATCCGTGGCCCGGGTGCCGGACGCGATGTCACCGCCGGGGCCATTCAGTCCGATCTCAACCGCCTGGCCCAACTGCTGTAACCTGATATGCGCCTTTTGCCTCTGCTGGCAAAAGGCGTTTATCCTTTCTGTGACGCTCCATCCTGAATTTTTTTCACGTTCGCTGAATATTCCTCATTCATTCTGGTGATTTTTCAGTTGACGCGATGTCGCTTTTCCGTCATTTTTACATCTGGACGTCTAAACGTATAGAAGTCAAAAAACACAACAGCCAATAATGACAAGCGAGTGATGAGGTAAGGGTATGAGCTTTTTTCACGCCAACCAGCGGGAAGCATTGAACCAGAGTCTGGCCGAGGTCGCCGGGCGCATTAACGTTTCCTTTGAGTTTTTCCCGCCGCGCACCAGTGAAATGGAACAGACCCTGTGGAATTCCATCGATCGTTTGAGCAGCCTGAAGCCGAAATTCGTTTCCGTCACTTATGGCGCGAACTCCGGCGAGCGCGACCGCACCCACAGCATCATCAAAGGCATTAAAGATCGCACCGGTCTGGAAGCGGCACCGCACCTGACTTGCATCGACGCTACCCGCGATGAGCTGCGCACCATCGCCCGCGACTACTGGGAAAACGGCATTCGCCATATTGTGGCCCTGCGCGGCGATTTACCGCCGGGCAGCGGTAAGCCGGACATGTATGCCGCCGATCTGGTGGGCCTGCTGAAAGAGGTGGCGGATTTTGATATTTCCGTGGCGGCGTACCCGGAAGTGCATCCAGAAGCGAAAAGCGCCCAGGCGGATTTACTGAATCTGAAACGTAAAATTGATGCGGGTGCCAACCGCGCCATCACCCAGTTCTTCTTTGATGTGGAAAGCTATCTGCGATTCCGTGACCGCTGCGCGGCGACCGGGATTGACGTAGAAATCATTCCGGGGATCCTGCCGGTGTCTAACTTCAAACAGGCGAAAAAATTCGCGGATATGACCAACGTGCGTATCCCGGCGTGGATGGCCCAGATGTTCTCCGGCCTGGATGACGATGCGGAAACCCGCAAGCTGGTGGGCGCAAATATCGCCATGGACATGGTGAAAATCCTCAGCCGCGAAGGGGTGAAAGACTTCCATTTCTATACCCTGAACCGCGCGGAAATGAGCTACGCCATTTGTCATACGCTGGGCGTGCGCCCGGCGGTATAAGGCCTCAAAAAATGCCCGGCGCTTAACGCAGCCGGGCATATTTATGTTACTGCCAGTTTTTCAAAAAGCCCTGACCGTACTGGTCGGCCACCAACAGCGCCGCATACACCTGCTCGGCTGTCGCGCCGCCCGGCATATTGTGAATGGTTTCCCCTTCGGCGCAGGCGGCTTCAGCGACGATGCGCATTTTGGCGGGAATATCGCTTTCAATATCCAACTCCGCCAGCGTGATCGGCAATCCTACGGCAAAGCACAGCGAGGCGACGGTTTCGAGCTCCTCCAGCGGCGCGTTTTCCAGCACCAACTGCACCAGCGTACCAAACGCGACCTTTTCACCATGATAAAAATGATGCGCATCCGGGATAGCGGTTAAACCGTTGTGGATCGCGTGCGCCGCCGCCAGGCCGCCGCTTTCAAAACCGACGCCGCTCAGATAGGTATTGGCTTCCACCACCCGTTCCAGCGCCGGGGTAACCACATGCTGTTCCGCCGCCAGCATCGCTTTTTCGCCCTGTTCCAGCAGCGTGTTGTAGCACAGCTCCGCCAGGGCCAGCGCGGCCTGGGTACACTGGCCGCCAGCCATGGTGGTTGCGCCGCTGCGTGAACAGGCGCGCGCCTCGAACCAGGTCGCCAGCGCATCGCCAATCCCTGCCGCCAGCAGACGCGCCGGTGCGCCCGCCACAATTTTGGTATCAACGATCACCATGTTCGGGTTGTGCGGCAATAACAGGTAGCGGTCAAATTCACCGTCATCGGTATAAATGACCGACAGGGCGCTGCAAGGCGCGTCGGTGGAGGCGATGGTTGGCGCGATAGCCACCGGAACCGCCATGTAATGCGCCAGCGCTTTGGCGGTATCCAGCGTTTTACCGCCGCCAATTCCGACGACCGCATCGCAGCGCGCGTTTTCCGCCACGGCGCGCAGGCGGTCGATCTCATTCTGCGAACACTCGCCGCCAAACGGCGCAATTTCAAATGCCAACCCGGCAGCGCTCAGGCTGTGTTGCAGGCTTTCCTGGGCAAAGCCCAAAACGAATTTATCACCGACCACCAGCCAGCGTTCGGCCATAGGTTTAAGGTAATCCCCGAGGCGGCTAAGCACATCGGCGCCCTGGATGTATTTACCCGGTGACTGAATGATGTGATCCATACATCTTCTCCTGTTACAGATTTAAATTTCCACATTTTCTGCGCCTGATAGCCAGGCGCAGAGACATGGCAAACCTTACCCGTCAGGATAAAAAAAGACCATATCTGATGTATGGCCTTTAAGATTGTGGAGCATATGCCGCATTTTTTTAACCGCTAACCTCATTCATTTATGCCGGGTGTTTCACCCTTAACATTAATGCTTCCATGCGTTCGCGCACGCTTTGATCCGGCTCACGGGCAAGGCAGTGCTCAAGAAACGTCAGGTGAGGAGACAACTGCTCCGGGGCCCATTCCTGTAACGCGTTGATAGCCATATTGCGGTTGCGGATCACCGGGCTCTGTAGTCCTGCGTTGAGGGCTTCCCAGCCGATTCCCGGGAAACGTTTGAGATCCTGTAACACAAAATCAAACGCATTGTGCGCCCGCCATTCTACCCCGATGCCGTTGTTTAACGCCGGGCCGCTGGCGATAGCCGCGAGATCGAATTGCTGCTGCGCCAGTTCCACCACCTTAACGATATTCTTAACATCATCGGTTTGCATAAGCTGATACCAGTGGCTGGCCTGGCTGTCGCTCATTTGCTTGTGATAAATGGCGGGCCACGGGTCCTGATTACGCAGGCGACTGGCGCGTATCGCCAGGTTAAAGCGGTACGCATCATCGCGCGCCAGCGCTTGTTCAATCGCCGTATCCCATTGCTGCTGCGTCAGGACCCGGTCAGCTAACGTTATCAGCTGGTGGCGTAAGTCGTCATCGCAAAACTCGCTGTCATCAGCCTGTGCCCGGATATCATGAGCCGCCAGATAGTGCAGCGGATCGGCGGCGGGTTGCGCCAGCAAATGGTTTAAATAATGGAAGAAGGCTTCTGGCGCATCGCTGTAATAATCAATACCTTTTCCAGGTTCCCCGGCCATTATGGCCTGAAACATTTCCGCCGCGCCGCACAGCAGGGCGTCATCCCGTTGCTGCTTTAGCGCTTCCAGCAACTGCCCGTAGAACGCGCAATCCCAGGCGGTATACTCAACCATCACACTATTGGAATAACCGCTGCGCAGCAGCCAGTGACGCACCTCTTCACCGGGCTGTTCCGGTAGGCGTTCAATAAGATGAATGCGCCCCCAGCCATCTACCCGCTGCGCCATTTCAAACCACACGTGCTCATAATCCTCCGGCGCAAGGAAGGAGCGCAGCGCCACAATCGCGTAAAGCGTAAATTCGTCGTGGCGGCCCAGCACCGTCAGGATCTGCTGGCTTTGCGGTGAAGGGAAAAACGCCAGCAACGCCATGGCCGCTTTCACAACGTTGGCGTCCGGGCTATTCATGGCCAGCCATACCACCAGTTCGTTAAGCGCGGCCGCATCCAGATTTTTCCGGGCAGGTAGCGCCGTTAATAGCTTGTCAATGTAGCTCAGGGGCGAACCGGCGCTGAGCAATCTGTACAGATCTGCGGTATCTGCGGGCTGGCGGTGCTGCAAGGTTTTCTCCAGCGCGATCGTGATGGCGGCAGACGGATCGTCATCCGATCCCAGCCCGAAATGGTGGATCGCCACGCCATCCAGCGCGCCCGGTGCCCAGCGGATTTCCTGGCTTTCGCCCAGCGGCGGGTCGATAAGCGGGTTTTGCTCAGCGTTGAGTGGTGCCAGCGTCTCCATTGTCGGTAACAGAAGCGCATAAATCGCGGGCTGCTGCGCATCCCACACGACCGGGAATGCGGATTTTGTGCCTTTACCGAACAGTTTTGCCAACCATGTTTTCATTGTTATGTCCTTATTGTTTGTTTATCCCGGTATTTACCCTTTCACACAGACTACCTGACGCAGCGTGTGCACGATCTCAACCAGCGACGACTGCGCCGCCATCACGGCGTCGATGTCTTTATACGCCATAGGGATTTCGTCAATCACCTCGCTGTCTTTACGGCATTCTACATGTGCGGTGGCACGGATTTGGTCGTCAACCGTAAAGCGCTTTTTAGCGGCGCTGCGGCTCATGGTGCGGCCTGCGCCGTGGCTGCATGAGCAGAAGCTGTCTTCATTCCCGAGGCCGCGCACGATAAAGCTTTTCGCCCCCATTGAGCCGGGGATAATCCCCATTTGCCCTTTCTGCGCCGATACCGCCCCTTTACGGGTAACCAGTACCGACTCGCCGAAATGCGTTTCTTTCTGAACGTAGTTATGGTGGCAGTTAACGGCTTCCTGCTGGGTTGCGAAGGGTTTGGTGATAATTTTAGAGAGCGCCGCCAGGACGCGGTTCATCATCACTTCGCGGTTGTGATGGGCGTAATCCTGCGCCCAACTGACGGCTTCCATGTAGTCGTTAAAATGTTTACTGCCTTCCTCGAAATAGGCCAGATCGCGGTCGGGCAGATTGCTGATATGGCGTTGCATATCTTTTTGCGCCAGTGCGATAAACAGCGTCCCGATGGCGTTGCCGACGCCGCGAGAACCGCTGTGTAGCATCACCCAGACCCGCTGCTGCTCATCCAGACAGACTTCAATAAAATGATTACCGGTGCCAAGTGTCCCCAGGTGCTGATGGTTATTGGTTTTCAGCAGTTGGGGGTATTTGTCGGTGAGTTTTTTAAAACGCGGCGCAAGATGTGCCCAGTGCGCATCGACATCTTCCGGCGTACGGTTCCATGCGCCTTTATCGCGTTGGGCGCGGCCAACGGTGCGGCCATGAGGAACGGCGTGTTCGATGGCGCTGCGTAACCCCGCAAGGTTATCAGGCAAGTCGCTCGCCGTGAGTGAGGTACGCACGGCAATCATGCCGCAGCCGATATCCACGCCCACTGCCGCCGGGATAATCGCGCCGCGCGTCGGGATCACGCTGCCGATGGTGGAACCTTTACCGAGATGCACGTCAGGCATGACGGCCAGATGTTTAAAGATAAACGGCATGCTGGCGGTTTTGAGCAGTTGCTGTTTGGCTTCGCCTTCAACCGGCACGCCTTTGGTCCACATTTTGATCGGCGTTGTGGAGGGTGCGGTCAGCAATTCGTACTGTTGAGTCATGCTTATCTCCTCCCGGTTTTATTACCGTAAAAGATAAGTATGGGATGTGAAGTCGCCAGCGGCGAGAAATAAACGCCCCGGACGGTGCCGGGGCGTAGAGGCATTAACCGGTGTTACGCATACCCGCCGCGACGCCGGCGATAGTGACCATCAGCGCCTGTTCAACGCGCGGGTCCGGCTCTTTGCCCGCTTCTTCCGTCAGGCGGGAGCGGTGCAGAAGCTCGGCCTGGAGAACGTTTAGCGGGTCGGTGTAGATATTGCGCAACTGAATCGACTCGGCAATCCACGGCAGATCCGCCATCAGATGAGAGTCGTTGGCGATATCCAGCACCACTTTGATGTCCGCTTCCAGCAGCTCGCGCAGCTCTTTACCGAGCGGCCACAGCTCTTTCTTCACCAGGCGCTGATCGTAGTATTCCGCCAGCCACAGGTCAGCTTTGGAGAATACCATTTCCAGCATGCCGAGGCGGGTCGAGAAGAACGGCCAGTCGCGGCACATGGCTTCAAGCTGGCCCTGCTTACCGTCTTCCACTACTTTCTGCAACGCCGCGCCTGCGCCCAGCCAGGCGGGCAGCATCAGGCGGTTTTGCGTCCAGGCGAAAATCCACGGAATGGCGCGCAGGGATTCCACGCCGCCGTTCGGGCGACGCTTCGCCGGGCGCGAACCCAGCGGCAGTTTGCCCAGCTCCAGTTCCGGCGTTGCGGAGCGGAAATAGGGCACGAAGTCGGCGTTTTCACGCACGTAGCCGCGATACATATTGCAGGAAATGGTCGACAGCTCGTCCATGATATGACGCCATTCGGCTTTTGGTTCCGGCGGCGGCAGCAGGTTAGCTTCGAGGATCGCACCGGTATACAGCGACAGGCTGCTGATGGTGATTTCCGGCAGGCCGTATTTAAAGCGGATCATTTCGCCCTGTTCGGTCACGCGCAGGCCGCCTTTCAGGCTACCCGGCGGTTGAGAGAGCAGCGCTGCATGGGCAGGCGCGCCGCCGCGACCGATGGAGCCGCCGCGTCCGTGGAACAGCGTCAGGGCGATGCCCGCTTTCTCACAGGTTTTGATTAACGCGTCCTGTGCCTGGTATTGCGCCCAGGAGGCCGCCATCACGCCTGCGTCTTTCGCCGAGTCGGAATAGCCAATCATCACCATCTGTTTGCCCTGGATAAAGCCGCGATACCAGTCGATATTCAGCAACTGGGTCATCACGTCATTAGCGTTATTCAGGTCGTCGAGGGTTTCGAACAGCGGCGCAACCGGCAGCGCAAAACCGATGCCCGCCTCTTTCAGCAGCAGATGTACCGCCAGCACATCGGACGGGGTTTTCGCCATCGAAATCACGTAGGCGGCGATAGAGCCCTGCGGCGCTTCGGCGATCACCCGGCAGGTGTCCAGCACTTCGCGGGTTTCTTCGCTCGGTTCCCACTGGCGCGGCAGCAGCGGACGTTTGGAATTCAGTTCGCGGATCAGGAAGGCCTGTTTGTCGGCTTCTGACCAGCTTTCGTAATCGCCAATGCCCAGGTAGCGGGTCAGTTCGCCCAGCGCTTCGGTATGGCGGGTGCTTTCCTGGCGGATATCAATACGTACCAGCGGCACGCCGAAACACTTCACGCGGCGCAGCGTATCAAGCAGTTCGCCGTTGGCGATAATGCCCATGCCGCAGGCCTGTAGTGACTGATAGCAGGCGTACAGCGGTTCCCACAACTGCTCGTTTTGGGTCAGCAAGCCTTGTGGCTTCGGTAGTTTCTGGCCTTTCAGGCGCGCTTCCAGCCAGGCCTGGGTAGCGGTGAGCTGGCTGCGAATGCCTTTCAGCAGATAGCGATATGGCTCGGACGCGCCCGCTTCGCCGACGCGATCGCGTAGTTCGTCGGTACACTCCACCATCGACAGTTCGGAAATCAGGACGTGAATATCTTTCAGGAACAGGTCGGTGGCTTTCCAGCGGCTCAGCAGCAGCACGTGACGGGTGATATCGGCAGTGACGTTCGGGTTGCCGTCGCGGTCGCCGCCCATCCAGGAGGTAAAGCGCACCGGTACAAAATCCACCGGCAGTTTGTAATCCAGGTGCTCCTGCAACTGTTCGTTCAGTTCACGCAGATAGCTGGGAATACCTTCCCACAGGCTATTTTCTACCACCGCAAAGCCCCATTTCGCTTCGTCGATAGGCGATGGGCGGTTTTTACGAATTTCATCGGTATGCCAGGACTGGGCAATCAGCTGGCGCAGACGGCGGGTGATCTGGTTGCGTTCGTAATCGGCGATATCTTTATGGTCGAGCTGATGCAGGCAGTTATTCACTTCGCCCATTTTGTGGATCAGCGTACGACGGGTGATTTCAGTGGGGTGTGCGGTCAGCACCAGCTCCAGGGAAAGCGACTCTACGGCCTGTTTAATCGCCGCTTCGCTCAGGTCCGGCTGGTCTTTGAGTTTACGCAGCGTGCGGGCAATCACTTCCGGGTTGCTGGCGGCTTCCCCTTTGGGAGAGATGCTGTGGTATTGCTCGGCGGTATTGGCCAGGTTCAGAAACTGGCTAAAGGCGCGGGCCACCGGAAGTAACTCATCGTTGGACAGATTTTGCAGCGTGGTCAGCAGCTCTTGCCGATTTGCTTCATTGCCAGCACGTGAGGACTTCGACAATTTGCGGATTGTTTCTACGCGGTCAAGGATGTTCTCTCCGAGAGCATCCTTGATGGTATCCCCGAGCAGCTTGCCGAGCATACTGACATTACTACGCAAAGCGGAATATTGTTCGTTCATTACTCCAGACACCCCATCTCATATGTATATGTCCTCAATATTTCGAACCACAGCCGCGTTGGCAGCGCCCCCGAAATCTTTCGGACTTGAACTACGTCTTTTCTTTTATAAAGCCACGTAAACCACCATTCGTCAATTGCGGCGAAATCGCTTCAGCAAACCAATAAATCGCGACAATTCACGAAATTTAATTCATTTCGTGCCAGATAAGCGTTACTTATGGAAATGTGACAAAAGTCACCCTCCGACGTGACAGGAAGGTGATGCAGATCAGTGCCAGCAGAAGTGATGAACAACCTGGGTAATCAGTTCACGGGTCGGTTTAATAAACCGGGTTTCCAGATATTCATCCGGTTGATGCGCCTGGTTAATGGAACCGGGGCCAAGCACCAGCGTCGGGCAGAGCGTCTGAATAAACGGCGCTTCGGTGCAGTAGTTCACCACGTCGGTTTGCGCGCCGAGCAACGCTTCCACCACTTTCACCAGATGATGATCCGGCGGGCATTCGTAGCCTGGGATCGGCGGGTGCAGTTCTGCAACGTTCAGGCGGCCCGGCCAGCGGCTGCTGACCGGCTCCAGGGCTTCTTCCAGCAATCCATTAAGATCGTTAAGGGTCATCCCCGGCAGCGGGCGAATATCCAGGTGCAGCTCGCAGCAGGCGCAAATGCGGTTGGCGGCATCACCACCGTGAATGTGGCCAAGGTTGAGCGTTGGATACGGCACGGTAAACGCGTCATAGTGATAGCGCTCTTTCAGGTTATCGCGCAGCTCCAGAATACGGCCAATGGCGTCATGCATCAGTTCAATGGCATTGACGCCTCGCGCCGGATCGCTGGAATGGCCCGACTGGCCCAGTACCCGAATCGCGCTGGAGATATGCCCTTTATGCGCGCGGATCGGCTGCAAAGAGGTCGGTTCGCCGATAATCGCGCAGTCCGGGCGCAGCTGGGTGGTTTCGGCAAAATAGCGCGCCCCCGCCATGCTGGTCTCTTCATCCGCCGTCGCCAGAATGTAGAGCGGTTTTTTCAGTTGCGTCACGTCGACGTCACGTAGCGCATCGAGAATAAAGGCGAAAAAGCCTTTCATGTCGGCGGTGCCCAGGCCGTACAGCTTGTTGTCGTGCTCGGTCAGGGTGAAGGGATCGCGCGTCCAGCGTCCGTCGTCAAACGGCACCGTGTCGGTGTGGCCTGCCAGCAGTAATCCGCCCGCGCCCTGGCCGATGCTCGCCAACATATTGAATTTATTGCGGGTTCCTGGAACCGGCTGAACTTCTACGTTAAAACCCAGATCGCCAAACCAGGACGCCAGTAAATTGATTAAAGACGCATTACTCTGATCTAACGCGGCTTCGGTCGCACTGATGGACGGAGTCGCGATTAATGCGCGGTAAATCTCGATAAACGGCGGTAATTTCATTTTCACTGTTGACATACCTTAGGTCGTGATAGTATCAATATTCATGCAAATTAAGTGAATAAAAATACATTAACGGTGAGCAAAAAGGAACCGCATCGCGCAGCCTCCTGAAAACGCTCGCTAACGTGGCAGAAGCAGGCGCTTTTGCCCCAGGTAACTTCTCGTGACGATAAAAGAAGGTGAACAGCCCCGATGTTGAATACGCTGATTGTTGGCGCCAGTGGTTATACCGGCGCAGAGCTCGCGACCTATGTCAATCGCCATCCACATATGAACATAACCGCATTGACGGTCTCAGCGCAAAGCAATGATGCAGGAAAATTACTCTCCGATTTGCATCCTCAACTGAAAGGCATTGTTGATATGCCGCTGATGCCGATGTCTGACATCAGCGAGTTCACTCAGGGCGTTGACGTGGTGTTTCTGGCGACGGCGCACGAAGTGAGTCACGACCTGGCGCCGCAGTTCCTTGACGCAGGCTGTGTGGTGTTCGATTTATCCGGCGCGTACCGGGTGAACGATGCGGCGTTTTACGAAAAATTCTACGGTTTCACCCATCAGCATCCGCAACTGCTGGAGCAGGCGGTGTATGGCCTGGCCGAGTGGGGCCGCGACGCGCTGAAAGAAGCCAAACTGGTTGCCGTGCCGGGTTGCTACCCGACGGCGGCGCAGTTGTCGCTCAAGCCGCTGATCGACAACGATCTGCTGGATTTGGCCCAGTGGCCGGTGATCAACGCCACCAGCGGCGTGAGCGGCGCAGGGCGCAAAGCCGCGATGTCTAACAGCTTCTGCGAAGTGAGCCTGCAACCCTATGGCGTATTTACCCACCGCCATCAGCCGGAAATCGCGACCCATCTGGGCGCGCAGGTCATTTTCACTCCGCATCTGGGCAACTTCCCGCGCGGGATTTTAGAAACCATCACCTGCCGCCTGAAACCGGGCGTGACGGCTGAACAGGTGGCGCAGACGTTCAATGACGCCTACGGTGATAAACCGCTGGTGCGTCTGTATCAGAAGGGCGTTCCGGCGCTGAAAAATGTGGTGGGCTTGCCGTTCTGCGATATCGGTTTCGCTGTTCAGGGCGAGCATCTGATTGTGGTGGCCACGGAAGATAACCTGCTGAAAGGCGCTGCGGCGCAGGCAGTGCAGTGTGCCAATATTCGTTTCGGCTTCGCTGAAACTCAGTCACTTATTTAACGGTGCAATAATGAATCCATTAATTATCAAATTAGGTGGCGTACTGCTGGATAGCGAAGAGGCGCTGGAACGTCTGTTCACCGCGCTGGTGAATTATCGCGAGACCCACGAGCGCCCGCTGGTAATCGTTCATGGCGGCGGCTGCGTGGTGGACGAGCTGATGAAAAAACTCAATCTGCCGGTGAAAAAGAAAAATGGCCTGCGCGTTACGCCAGCCGATCAGATCGACATCATCACCGGTGCGCTGGCGGGCAGCGCCAACAAAACGCTGCTGGCCTGGGCGAAGAAACATCAACTGCCGGCGGTGGGCCTGTATCTCGGCGATGGCGACAGCGTAAAAGTGAGCCAACTGGATGATGAACTTGGCCACGTCGGCAAAGCCGAACCGGGTTCAGCCAAACTGATTACGACCCTGCTGGGCGCTGGCTTTATGCCGGTGGTCAGCTCTATCGGCGTCACCGAGGCGGGCGAGCTGATGAACGTCAACGCTGACCAGGCCGCTACGGCGCTGGCCGCCACCCTCGGTGCAGATCTGATCCTGCTTTCCGACGTCAGCGGCATTCTGGACGGCAAAGGGCAGCGCATTGCTGAGATGACTGCCGCAAAAGCCGAACAGCTGATTGCCCAGGGCATCATCACCGATGGTATGGTGGTGAAAGTGAATGCGGCGCTGGACGCGGCGCGCACGCTGGGCCGCCCGGTGGATATCGCCTCCTGGCGCCATGCCGAGCAGTTACCTTCTTTGTTTAACGGGACAGCCATCGGCACCCGGATCTTAGCCTAATTAAAGCTTCAAAAAGGAAAAAGAAAATGCAAAACCACGGCATCAAAAAAGTTGTTCTCGCTTACTCCGGCGGCCTGGATACCTCCGCGATCATTCCATGGCTGAAAGAAAACTATGAAGGTTGCGAAGTGGTGGCCTGCGTGGTGGATATCGGCCAGGACCGTGACGATCTGAAAGGTGTTGAGCAAAAAGCCCTGCGCACCGGCGCGAGCGAGTGCTATGTGGTCGATGCGCGTGAAGAGTTCATCAAAAATTACGTGTATCCGGTGCTGCAAACCGGCGCGCTGTACGAAGGCAGCTACCTGCTGGGTACCTCTATGGCGCGCCCGCTGATCGCGAAGGCGCTGGCGGATGTGGCGATTAAAGTGGGCGCAGATGCGCTGTGCCACGGCGCGACCGGTAAAGGCAACGACCAGGTGCGTTTTGAATCCGCCTGGGCGGCGCTGGTCCCCAACCTGAAAGTCATCGCCCCGTGGCGTGAGTGGAACCTGCGTTCCCGTGAAGCGCTGCTGGACTACCTGAAAGAGCGCGACATCCCGACCACCGCGTCGCTGGAAAAAATCTACAGCCGTGATGAGAACGCCTGGCACATCTCTACTGAAGGCGGCGTGCTGGAAAGCCCGTGGAATGCGTCCAACAAAGATTGCTGGGTCTGGACCGTCGATCCGCAGGAAGCGCCGGACGCACCTGAGCAAGTCACCGTCACCGTTGAGAAAGGCAAAGTGGTTGCCGTAAACGGCGAATTCCTGAGCCCGTTCCAGTGCCTGGAAGCGCTGAACAAACTCGGCGCGAAACATGGCGTGGGCCGTATCGATATCGTGGAAAACCGTCTGGTGGGCATTAAATCCCGCGGCTGCTACGAAACCCCAGGGGGCACCATCATGATGGCGGCGCTGCGCGGCGTTGAGCAGCTGGTGCTGGACCGCGATAGCTTCAAATGGCGTGAGCAGGTTGGCCTGGAGATGTCTTACGTGGTGTACGATGGCCGCTGGTTCGCGCCGCTGCGTCAGTCGCTACAAGCGGCGGCAGAATCGCTGGCGGAAGGCGTTAACGGTGAAGTGGTACTGCAACTCTATAAAGGCCAGGTGACGGCGATCCAGAAGAAATCCGCTAACAGCCTGTACAGCGAAGAGTTCGCGACCTTCGGTGAAGACGAAGTGTATGACCACAGCCACGCGGGCGGCTTTATCCGTCTGTTCTCGCTGTCATCACGTATCCGTGCGCTGAACGAGCAGAAAAAATAATCAGACGTTTTGTCTTAAGCGTTAACGGAGCAAACCTGGCGGGTAGCGATATCCGCCTTGATTTTATCGACTGGATTAACATTTACGGAGCGGGTTATGGCACTTTGGGGTGGGCGTTTTACTCAGGCAGCGGATCAGCGGTTTAAACAGTTCAACGACTCGTTGCGATTCGATTACCGCCTGGCGGAGCAGGATATTGTGGGCTCTGTCGCCTGGTCTAAAGCGCTGGTGACCGTAGGCGTTCTGACTGCCGATGAGCAGGTGCAGCTTGAGCAGGCGCTGCAAACGCTGCTGCAAGAAGTGCAGGCGAACCCGCAGCAAATTCTTGAAAGCGATGCGGAAGATATTCATAGCTGGGTGGAAGGCAAACTGATCGATAAAGTCGGTCAACTGGGTAAAAAACTTCACACCGGGCGTAGCCGTAACGATCAGGTCGCCACCGACCTGAAACTGTGGTGCAAAATGACCGTTGGTGAGCTGCTGAACGCGACCCGCGAACTGCAACGCGCGCTGGTGGAAACCGCCGCCAGTAACCAGGACGCGGTGATGCCGGGTTATACCCACCTTCAGCGCGCCCAGCCGGTGACATTTGCCCACTGGTGCCTGGCCTACGTTGAGATGCTGGCCCGCGATGAAAGCCGTTTGCAGGATACGCTGAAGCGCCTGGACGTCAGCCCGCTGGGCTGCGGCGCGCTGGCGGGCACCGCTTACGACATCGATCGTGAGCAGTTGGCCGGATGGCTGGGTTTTGCCTCCGCGACCCGTAACAGCCTGGATAGCGTGTCTGACCGCGACCACGTGCTGGAGCTGCTGTCCGATGCCTCTATTGGCATGGTGCATCTTTCCCGTTTCGCCGAAGACCTGATTTTCTTCAACACCGGCGAAGCGGCGTTTGTTGAGCTGTCGGATCGCGTGACTTCGGGTTCATCCCTGATGCCGCAGAAGAAGAATCCGGATGCGCTGGAGCTGATCCGGGGCAAATGTGGCCGTGTGCAGGGTGCGTTAACCGGCATGATGATGACCCTGAAAGGGCTGCCGCTGGCTTACAACAAAGATATGCAGGAAGACAAAGAAGGGTTGTTCGACGCGCTCGACACTTGGTTTGACTGCCTGCAAATGGCCACGCTGGTGCTGGATGGCATCCAGGTAAAACGTCCCCGCTGCCAGGAAGCGGCGCAGCAGGGCTACGCTAACGCAACCGAACTGGCCGACTATTTGGTCGCCAAAGGCGTACCGTTCCGCGAAGCGCACCATATCGTGGGCGAAACCGTGGTAGAAGCGATTCGCCAGGGCAAAGCGCTGGAGGCGCTGCCGCTGACCGATTTACAGAAATTCAGTACCGTGATTGGCGAGGACGTTTATCCGATCCTGTCGTTGCAGTCTTGCCTTGATAAGCGCTCGGCAAAAGGCGGCGTATCGCCACAACAGGTCGCAACCGCAATTAGCGAGGCGAAAGCGCGTTTAGCGTAATCGCATTTTGCTCCACTCGGCCTGGCGTGGTGCCAGGCTTTTTTTTGCAAAAAAAAAGCGGACATCAAGTCCGCTAAAAATTTACGTTGGCTTTAGTTATTCCGTTAAGGGTTTTTCAGCTCACATTGCGGGGTAAGGCAGTGTCGCTTCGTTGTTGGCTATTATTTGTCATTTCGCTTGATAGGGATAATCGTTGGTTGCTATTCTATCTATCGCCATGGGCTATCGTGGCGGCGGAGGATGATTAATGAATATTCGTGATCTTGAATACCTGGTCGCACTGGCCGAGCACCGTCATTTTCGACGTGCTGCCGATGCGTGCCATGTCAGCCAGCCGACCTTAAGCGGACAAATCCGCAAGCTGGAGGACGAACTGGGTGTGATGTTGCTGGAACGCACCAGCCGCAAGGTGCTGTTTACTCAGGCCGGATTGCTGCTGGTGGATCAGGCGCGCACCGTATTACGCGAAGTCAAAGTGCTAAAGGAAATGGCCAGTCAACAGGGCGAGGCGATGTCCGGCCCGCTGCATATTGGCTTAATCCCGACCGTAGGCCCGTATTTGCTGCCGCACATCATTCCGATGTTGCACCAGACTTTCCCGAAACTCGAAATGTACCTGCATGAAGCGCAGACCCATCAACTGCTGGCGCAACTGGATAGCGGCAAGCTCGACTGCGCGATTCTGGCGCTGGTGAAAGAGAGCGAAGCCTTTATCGAGGTGCCGCTGTTTGATGAGCCGATGCTGTTGGCGGTGTATGAAGATCATCCGTGGGCAACGCGCGAGCGCGTACCGATGTCCGATCTGGCGGGCGAAAAATTGCTGATGCTGGAAGACGGTCACTGCTTACGCGACCAGGCGATGGGCTTCTGCTTTGAAGCGGGCGCGGATGAAGATACCCATTTCCGCGCAACCAGCCTGGAAACGCTGCGTAACATGGTGGCGGCAGGCAGTGGGATTACGTTGCTGCCCGCGCTGGCGGTGCCGAATGAGCGCCGCCGCGACGGCGTGGTGTATCTGCAATGCTTTAAGCCGGAGCCGCGTCGCACCGTGGGCCTGGTTTACCGTCCGGGCTCGCCGCTGCGTAACCGCTACGAGCAACTGGCGGAGGCCATCCGTACAAAAATGGATGGCCATTTCGACCCGGCGTTAAAACAGGCGGTTTAAGCCGTTTAGCGCCGCTACCCGATAGGCTTCCGCCATGGTCGGGTAGTTAAAGGTGGTGTTAACGAAGTATTCGATGGTGTTGCCGCCACCTTTTTGCTCCATTATCGCCTGGCCGATATGAATAATTTCGGCCGCGCGCTCGCCAAAGCAGTGAATACCCAAAATCTCTTTCGTCTCGCGATGGAAGAGGATCTTCAGCGTACCCACGTTCATCCCGACGATTTGCGCCCGCGCCAGATGCTTAAACTGCGCCCGGCCCACTTCGTACGGCACTTTCATCGCGGTGAGCTGCTGCTCGGTTTTACCCACTGAGCTGATCTCCGGAATGGTGTAAATACCGGTCGGGATATCTTCCACCAGATGCGCGCTGGCTTCGCCTTTGATCATCGCCTGCGCGGCGATACGCCCCTGGTCATATGCCGCTGACGCCAGGCTCGGATAGCCAATCACATCGCCCACTGCATAAACGTGCGGCAGTGCGGTCTGGTACATGCTGTTAACCTTCAACAGCCCGCGACCGTCGGCTTCAAGACCGATGTTGCCCAGCGCCAGCGAATCGGTATTCCCGGTGCGGCCGTTGGCATACAGCAGGCAGTCGGCTTTGACTTTTTTACCGGATTTCAGGTGCATGATCACCCCGTCGTCCAGCCCTTCGATGCGCTCGTACTCTTCGTTGTGGCGAATCACCACGCCGCTATTCCAGAAGTGGTAGGAGAGCGAATCGGACATCTCCTGATCGAGGAACGCCAGCAGCCGGTCGCGGGTGTTAATCAGATCGACCTTGACGTTCATCCCGCGGAAAATCGACGCGTATTCGCAGCCGATGACCCCCGCGCCGTAAATAATCACGTGGCGTGGTTCGTGGTGCAGGCTGAGGATCGAGTCGCTGTCGTAAACGCGCGGGTGGGTGAAGTCGACATCGTCCGGGTGATACGGGCGCGAGCCGCAAGCAATGACGAACTGCGCGGCGGTGAGATTTTCCACCGTGCCGTCATGGCACTCCAGGGCGAGGGTGTGTTCATCCACAAAATGGGCATCGCCCTGCAAAATCTCGCAGCGGTTGCGCTCGTAAAAGCCCTGTCGCATACGGGTTTGCTGGTTAATCACGCTGTCGGCGTGGTTAAGGATATCGGCGAAGGAGGAACGAAGTAATCGGGTGTGATCGCTGTAAAGCGGGTTTTGGTTAAATTCAATAATGCGGCTGACGGCATGACGGAGTGCTTTCGAGGGGATGGTGCCCCAGTGGGTGCAACCGCCGCCGACGTTGTGGTAGCGCTCAATGACCGCGACCCGTGCTCCTTGCTTAACCAGTCCCATAGCAGCGCCTTCGCCGCCAGGGCCGGAACCAATCACTATTGCGTCATAATCGTAGGTGTGTGGCATGGTAAGGCAGACCTGTTCTTATACATAAAAACAACAGAATGGTAACATTATCGGTGCGATAACCCAATTGTTACTGTGCTTTTTCCTGAGGAACGCGAGACAGCTCGCGTAAACAGTCATTCACAATCCAGTATAAACCCGGTAATTTTATTGGCTGGCAGTGTGCCATTCGACAGGAAGGATTCAGGCAACGTGATGGGTGTAAGAGCGCAACAGAAAGAACGTACCCGGCGGTCGCTCGTAGAAGCGGCGTTCAGCCAACTGAGCGCTGAAAGAAGTTTTGCCAGTCTGAGCCTGCGTGAAGTCGCCCGTGAGGCGGGTATTGCGCCCACCTCCTTTTATCGGCATTTCAGAGATGTGGATGAACTGGGGCTGACCATGGTGGATGAAAGCGGTTTGATGCTGCGCCAGCTGATGCGACAGGCGCGCCAGCGCATCGCGAAAGGTGGCAGCGTGATCCGCACCTCTGTTTCCACATTCATGGAATTTATCGGCAACAACCCTAACGCGTTTCGTCTGCTGTTGCGGGAGCGCTCCGGCACATCGGCGGCGTTTCGTGCGGCGGTGGCCAGGGAAATCCAGCATTTTATTGCGGAACTTGCCGACTATCTGGAACTCGAAAGTCACATGCCGCGAAGTTTTACTGAAGCGCAGGCGGAAGCGATGGTCACCATTGTGTTTAGCGCCGGCGCGGAAGCCCTCGACGTTGGTCCCGAGCAGCGTCGTCAACTCGAAGAGCGGCTGGTATTGCAACTGCGGATGATCTCCAAAGGCGCGTATTACTGGTATCGCCGCGAACAAGAAAAGTTAGCGCAACATTCCGACTAGTGAAGGACGAGCAATGAAACCGTCATATCAAGAAAAAGGCACCTTACTGCTGGCATTAATCGCCGGCCTCTCTGTTAATGGCACATTCGCGGCGCTGTTCAGCTCCGTGGTGCCGTTTTCTGTCTTCCCGATTATCGCACTGGTTCTGACGGTGTATTGCCTGCATCAACGTTACCAGGACCGCACCATGCCGGTGGGCCTGCCGAGCCTCGCCGCTGGCTGCTTCATCCTGGGCGTGCTGGTTTACAGCGCGGTCGTGCGCGCGGAATACCCGGCAATCGGCTCTAACTTCCTGCCGTCCGTGCTGGCGGTGGCGCTGCTGTTCTGGATTGGTTACCGCCTGCGTAACCGCCCAACCCATGTCACTGAATAATCTGGCCGGATACAAAAAACCCCAAAAACACGTTTTTGGGGTTTTGTCTTTTTAGCAGTGCTTCGCGCTGAGCAGTACGCCACATTCCATATGGTGGGTGTATGAAGTTAAGCATTCCGCATAATTCCATACTGTTGCGTTGTTTTAATTTAACAATATGATATTTATTATTTTTATCATTTTTGAGTAAAATAAATTCCGTATTAATCCATTTTTATATCCCATCATCCAAGAAAAATATGTACCCTGATATGTACCA
Organism: Atlantibacter sp. MEI4A-1023; assembly: GCF_056155425.1. Lineage (NCBI taxonomy): Bacteria > Pseudomonadati > Pseudomonadota > Gammaproteobacteria > Enterobacterales > Enterobacteriaceae > Atlantibacter > Atlantibacter sp. MEI4A-1023. The sequence goes on along the minus strand of NZ_CM149568.1, from coordinate 4,537,497 downwards.
TTTTTGATCTCGGGGCATTGTTATGTCTGAAACGGAGAAACGCCCGTTATTAAATGCGCAAGCATTTAAAAGCGTTAAACCGGAAGATAAAGAATTTTTTCAGAGAGCTGGCGAGGTGCCTGGCCTGTTTCTGCGTGTGCGTCCTTCCGGCGCTATGAGCTGGGTTTATCGTTTTAGACTGCATAGTAAGCCGGATAAGGTGACGCTTGGCCCTGCTGATCCGTCAGGAAGGAAAGGGCTTACCTTAAAAGAAGCGCGCGATTTGGCTGGTAACCATCGCAAGCTTGTTTTCGCAGGTAAGAACCCACGTTTTGAGGTTGAACGAAAACTCGCACAAGAAAAGGCAAATACAGTTTCGTTTGCGCAGGTTTTTGACGATCTATATCAGGGTGGTACACATGGAGAATCACGGCCAGAGGAAAGCATCCAAATTTTTGCCCGCGATCTTCGTGCTGGGCTTAAAGCAGTACCCATTGTTGATTTTGGACCGAGTCACTTTGCCAAAATAACTTCCGGCCCTACCTGGCGACATCCTACTGGTTCACTTAAGCATGGCAAAATTGCAGCTGCATACCGGCTTATAAAGAAAACTATCCGCCATGCGATTAGCCGTGGGCTGCTTACTGATGATCCATTGCGCTTTTCACCTGCAAAATCGTTTGGTGGCAAGACAGGGGTAGAAGAGCGGAACTTAGGAATGTCTGAGATTCGAAATCTCTTAACACAGTTGACGTTTTGGCATACTCGTGAGGCTAATCGTCGATTACTAAAGTTCACTCTCGCCTGCGGGCAACGTATCAGCGCTGTCCTTGAGATGCGCCGTAGTGAAGTGGATGTCGAAAGCGGAACCTGGCGAATCCCGAAAACAGCAGCCGATCGAAGAACGAAATCAAAAGGATCGAGAGTTCTTCCTTTGAGCCAGTATATGCTCCAGCTTTTACATGCACAGCTCGCTGTTGTTGGTACAAGTAATGAGTTGGTTTGGCCCGCCACGAATGGAAAGCAAATTTTTCCGGCTTCAGTGCGGCGTTGCGTAGAAGACAATCTCTCTGGAATTGAAGGTTTCACTCCGCACGATCTTCGTCGCACCTTTATCAGTAGGCTTCATGAGCGGGCTGCACAACTAAGAATTAATGCTGCTGATATTGAGAGGGTGGTAGGCCATGTACTGCCTGGAATGATGGCAATTTACTCGCATCCTGACCCAGATGATCCACTTGGTGGGCAACGCGACGTTCTTAATGCATGGGGAAATATACTCATGAAAATAGAAAATTCACGTATTCGATCGATTATTCGTTCATGGAATGGTGCTCGTGGTGCGCTCAGAAGGGTTCCGTGGATCTAGATTTTAGCTGTAGTATGGAGTGAACCCGTTCCCGTAGACATTCACTGTCCTCACGACGAGGCCTTTTCGAAGGCCTCTGGACTGACACCTCCCAGATGGCTGTGGCGTCGGGTCCGGTTGTAGAACACTTCGATATAATCAAAGATATCAGCCCAGGCCATGTCCTGGATTTTATAGATCCGCTTTCTGATGCGCTCTTTTTTAGCGAACTGAAGAAGGATTCTGCCACTGCATTATCCCAGCAGTTGCCGCGCCGGCTCATGCTGGGTGACAGGTTATTAGCTTGGCAGAACCGTCGCCAGTCATCGCTGCCATACTGGCTGCCCTGGCCGCTGTGTACGATAACGGTTTCCTCAGGCCTTCGTCGCCAGACGGCCATCAGGAGAGGATCCAGCGCCAGTTCGCGCGACAGTGAGGGTTTCATTGACCAGCCCACCACATTGCGGGCAAACAGGTCTATCACCACAGCCAGATACGGCCAGCCCTGCCAGGTCCGTATGTAGGTAATATCCGTTACCCAGACTTGGTGCGGTTTAACGACTGTGAACTCCCGCTGTACCCGGTTAGGAGCAATGACTGACGGACGTCCCCGCGCTCCTCGCGGGATTTTATAGCCATGTCCGGCCTTGATTCTGTTCTGCCGCATAATTTTCGCTACCCTGTTTTTACTGCATACCTCTCCGATTTCTCGCAGGTGTACCCATAGACGCCGCCACTCAGGGTATAAGAGTCGCGGATAAACGTCAGCAGCCGCTGATTATCCTGCTCTCCAGCTGATACCGGGCAGTGGAGCCAGACGTAAAAACCGGAACGGGCAACCTTTAGAACCCGACACATCAGTGCAATCGACCAGAGCTGACGGTGATCGTTAATGAAGCGGTACTTTAGTCGGGCTCCCTTGCAAAGTACCGCGCCGCCTTTTTCAAGATATCCCGCTCCTCCTCAGTTCGCTTGAGCTGCGCTTTCAACCGGAGGATCTCCGTCCGGGCATGCAGCAGATCCTGCGCCTGGTGCCCGGTGGCATCAGGTTTTATACAGCGGATCCATTTATAAAGGCTGTGCTGCGAGACGCCCAGGCGTTCAGAAACGTCGGCGACGGAATAGCCCCGTTCGGTGATCTGGCGGACAGCTTCTTCTTTAAACTCAGGGGTAAACCGTGGTGTGCCCATAGACTCCTCCTATGCTCAAAATATAGGGCAGATTTTTCTATGGGCCCGGGGTCACTCCAGTTTTCATGCTTCCTGGCTACGGCCGGGTTAACTTGCACTGTAATCATCCCGGTAAGCATTACTGGCTGCTTTTGTCTGACTATGAAAAAATGGCGAACTGAATTTCAGGACAACAGAGGGATGTGTATGTCGGCTTTTCATAACTGGTTACTTGAGATCGCAGGTGGGAATTACTTCGTTTATATCAAACGTCTTTCCGCCAATGACACTGGCGCCACAGGGGGCCATCAGGTCGGGCTTTATATCCCTTCCTGTATTGTTGAAAAGTTGTTTCCGTCTATCAACCATACCCGTGACCTCAACCCTTCGGTCTTTCTCACCGCACATGTATCATCTCATAGCTGCCCGGACAGCGAGGCCCGGGCGATTTATTACAATAACCGCTATTTTGGCAAAACCCGGAATGAGAAACGGATCACTCGCTGGGGAAGAGGCAACCCGCTTCAGGATCCTGAAAATACCGGGGCCCTGACGCTTCTGGCCTTCAGGCTTGATGAGCACGGTGGGGACAGTACGGCTGTAGACATCTGGGTCTGCGTCAGCCCGGACGAAGAAGACGTTATCGAGACCGCTATCGGTGAAGTGATCCCCGGTACGCTAATATCAGGCCCTACCGATCGCATTCTGGGCGGCCTGTCTCTGCAGCAGGCGCCCGTTAATTATAAATACATTATCCCGGAGGACTGGCAGCATCGCTTCCCGTCAGGAAATGAAATTATTGAGTATGCCGCCGGGCATTATGTGAAAAATTCACGCGATCCGGATGAGCAGCTTATTGACCGCCGGCGCGTCGAGTACGACATCTTTCTGCTGGTTGAGGAACTCCACGTTCTGGACATCATCCGCAAAGGATTTGGCTCCGTGGATGAATTCATTGCGCTGGCCAACTCCGTCAGTAATCGCCGTAAATCCCGGGCTGGCAAGTCTCTGGAGCTGCATCTGGAGCATCTTTTCATTGAGCACGGGCTACGGCATTTCGCCACGCAGGCAGTCACGGAGGGCAATAAAAAGCCCGACTTTCTGTTCCCCTCCGCCGAGGCTTACCACGACACTGAGTTTCCTGCAGACAATCTGCGCATGCTGGCCGTCAAAACCACCTGTAAAGACCGCTGGCGCCAGATACTGAATGAAGCCAACAGAATTTCTCCGGTTTACCTGTTTACGCTCCAAGAAGGGGTGTCACAGGCGCAGTACAAAGAAATGCAGGCGGAAGGGGTCAGGCTGGTCGTGCCGTCGTCCTTACATAAAAAATATCCGGAAGCGGTAAGGGCAGAATTAATGACGCTGGGCGCCTTAATTGCCGAGCTGACAGGGCTTTACGCCGATCTTCCTTAAATAATCTCCCGGCATACTCTGCCGGGATGCGCACTCAGATGTTTTCTACCTTCTCGGCATCGGCAGAAACGGCTTTCAAGATGTAAGGTTCCAGCAGTCTCGCAACCGCTTCAAACACAGGGACCACTACGGAGTTACCGAACTGGCGGTAAGACTGCGTGTCCGACACCGGAATACGGAAAGGCCTGCCGTCGGGCTTCTCGAAGCCCATGAGGCGCGCGCACTCACGCGGTGTCAGCCTGCGCGGCCGATGCGCCTGATTTTCTTCGTTCGCGAAATCTGTTTCACCCGTAGCCATATCCCAGCCACGATCAATCAGAATTTCAGATCCGTCTTTGTGATAGCGGGCAGAAAGCGTACGGGCAACGCTTTCCTTGTTTTCAGGGTTGACCAGGCCAAAACCGAAGCCGTTTCCCTTAGCCGCGTGCTTTTTGGCGTAGTTGTAAAGATACTCCCAGAGCTTCGGCGTCAGGATATATTTGCTGTCAACCATGGGCTCCAGAAGCTCGCCAAATGACGGTCGCTGTTCCGGATAAAAACGACTGACGTCCCGCAGGGTAAAGCCCTGATGAATATTCAGATCGCGGCGGAAACCAACCAGCACGATACGTTCACGGTGCTGGGGCAGGAAATGCTTTCCGTCGATGACTTTAGGATCGCTTTTACCCATGTCAGCCGCATCCGCCACTTCATAACCCAACTCGTCCAGGGTCTTCATAATGACTTTAAAGGTTTTACCCTTGTCATGGCTCTTCAGGTTTTTGACGTTTTCCAGCACAAAGACAGCCGGCTTTTTGGCGCGAATAATGCGCGCGACATCAAAGAAAAGCGTTCCCTGAGCTTCACATTCGAAACCGTGCGCCCGGCCGAGTGAATTCTTCTTGCTTACGCCAGCCAGGCTGAACGGCTGACACGGGAAACCGGCCAGAAGTACATCATGATCCGGCACGTGCTCGTCAATAAAGGCGTAGGCATCTGTTTCAGGCACTTCAGGTTTGTCACTGAGCGTGACTTCGCGAATGTCGAGATTAAACGTGTGCGCCTGCTCGTCGTTAAACCAGTTGGCTTTATACGTGCGCACTGCCTCTTTATTCCATTCACTGGTAAACACGCACTGACCGCCGATAGCCTCAAACCCTTTTCGTATACCACCAATGCCCGCAAACAGGTCAATAAACCGGAAGGCATAGTCCGGGTGATGCGCAGGCGCTTCCGGCAGCATTTTTCGCAGAAGCGCTTCTTCTGCTGACGTCAGCGACTTGGGCGGGCACTTACCATTGATCCAGCGATTAAGCGTCTCGCGACTCCACTCATTTTTACCGACTTTCCTGAGTAGCTCTGCCACGTATTTCTGGTCATAGATTTCCAGTACCTGTCCGATGAGCTTTTTATCATTTTCCTGACGCAACAGCTCTTCCACTGCCGCTTTCTCAAGCAGATCCTGTGCCAGTAATTCAAATTCAGACATATTGCCTCCAGGGGGTCTTATGGGTGAAACTTTATCACTCAAATGACCCAGAGGAAAGAGTTAATCTGGATATTTAAACAGTGTCTTGTCAGAGCGCCTGATGAACACTCAATGAGCTAGTCTCAGGCAAGACTTTGCAGAGGGCAGCTAAACCCAGTGAAGATCAAGCTATGAGCATACTTTTCAAGCTATGTGGGTATTTGCATTCATTTGACTACCATTTTGCATTCTACTTGACCATCGCCAACAAGAAATCGCCACCCATGTTGAGGGGGAAGACATAACAATACGTGAACGGCAGTTGTGTGCCAAAAGCGGACATGGCTAACAACACGGTACGTTAAATGGGGAGCAGATCAGCTCCACTGTGTATGCAACAGCGGGGCCTTCTTTGGCATTCAGAAAATGGCGACGGTGCTCAACTAACTTCTGGAACAACCTGATACCCGGGAAAAGGTTCCCCATTCTGTGCACATCCACCTCATCAGTTGCAGACATCATATTTCTGATGAGGTGTTAGGCATCTTTAGGCCACTCCACTTTTTACGTTATGTCGCAGTGCTACACCTTAGAACGAAGTGCGACGATAGTGTCGGTATTCCGGTTGCCAGAAGTTCGCCTCAATGGATTTGTTGAGCACTTCATCTGAGAGCTTTGCTGCCAGACCCTGCGACATGGCGCACTTGGCCACCATTCTGGCGATATGGCGAGAAACCTGATGGATCCCTGCCAGATCCGGCAACAGCGCGCCGTCTTCCCCGTTAACCAGCGGTGAGCACTCCGCCAGGGCTCGACTGGCTGACATCAGCATGGCATCGGTTACCCGTCTGGCACCAGAGGCGATGACGCCCAGCCCTATCCCCGGGAAAATGTAAGAGTTGTTGCACTGGGCGATGACATAGCGCTTGCCCTTGTATTCCACCGGTGCAAACGGGCTGCCGGTCGCCACCAACACCTGGCCATCAGTCCAGCGAATGAGATCCGCAGGAGTCGCTTCCACCCGCGAGGTGGGGTTAGAGAGCGGGAAGATGATAGGCCGGGCACAGTGCTTGTGCATAGTCTTCACCACCTCTTCGCTAAATAATCCCGGCTGGCCAGAGACGCCGATCAGGATATCCGGGCGACCATGCTCCATCACCTCCAGCAGAGAGATGTTGCCCTCCACCGGCCATTCTCTGATCCGCTCCAGCGGCTGAGAGAGTTTGCGCTGGAAGTCGAGCTGGTTCGGGTGCTTGTCGGTGATGAGGCCGCATCTGTCGACCATGAAGACCCGGCTACGCGCCTGTGCATCCGTCAACCCTTCCGCTTTCATCTGTGCCACTATCTGTTCGGCGATGCCACAACCCGCACTGCCCGCGCCAAGGAAGGCGACGCGCTTTTCGGAAATCCGGGTTCCGGAGGCTTTGCAGGCGGCAAGCAGGCTACCTAACGCTACCGCGGCAGTGCCCTGAATATCATCGTTGAAACAGCACAGCTCGTCTTTGTAGCGATTGAGCAGCGGCATCGCATTACCCTGGGCAAAGTCTTCGAACTGCAACAGGATATTAGGCCAGCGGCGTTTGGCGACCTGGATGAAGGCATCGACAAACTCATCATACTGTTCGCCACTGATGCGCGGATGGCGCCACCCCATGTAGAAGGGATCATCGAGCAACTGCTGGTTGTTGGTGCCCACGTCCAGCACCACCGGCAGACAGTAGGCTGGCGAGATACCGCCACAGGCGGTGTAGAGTGACAGTTTGCCAATGGGAATACCCATACCACCGATCCCCTGGTCACCCAGACCCAGGATCCGCTCGCCATCGGTGAGCACGATAACCTTGACGTTCTGCTTGGTGGCATTTTGCAGCATGTCATCAATCCGATCCTTGTCCGGATAGGAGATAAACAGACCGCGGGCTCGGCGGTAAATATTGGAGAACTCCTCACAGGCCTTACCCACCGTCGGAGTATAAATAATCGGCATCATCTCAGTCAGGTGGCTGTTTATTAATCGGTAAAACAGAGTCTCGTTAGTATCCTGGATGTTGCGCAGGTAGATATGTTTGTTCAGGTCGTTACCAAAGACCCTGAACTGACGGTAGGCGCGCTCGACCTGCTCTTCAATGGATTCGATATTCTGGGGCAGAAGACCTTTAAGGTTGAAGCTGCTGCGCTCCTCACTGGTGAAGGCACTGCCTTTGTTGAGCAACGGAATTTCCAGCAAAACAGGTCCGGCGTGGGGAATATAGAGAGGACGTTGCTGATTGTTTTCTTCTAGCATAGGATTGTACCTTGATTGTTTTCAGCAGCATTAAAATAAGCGCCACCGCAGCGGCGCTTTATATTTTAATAATGACCGATCACTGAGTGAGCAGAAACCCGGTTTACCAGACGGCCTATTTTTCCAATTTCCACTTCAATCAAATCGCCTTCTTTCATAAATAATGGCGGGGTGCGTTTTTTCCCAACCCCACCAGGTGAACCCGTGATAATGACATCACCGGCTTCCAGCGGACTAAAGCGGGAAATATATTCAATTAATTTAGCAACAGTATTTACCATGCTGTGAGTAGAATCATTCTGCACACGATTTCCGTTCAGCCAGGTACCAATTTCCAAATCCTGCGGATCGGTAATTTCATCACTCGTCACCATCCACGGACCAAACGCACCCGTGTTGCGCCAGTTTTTACCGGACGTGAACCAGGAATATTGCATGTCGCGAACCGAGCCATCCATAAAACAGCTGTAACCGGCAACGTGCTGCAAAGCCTCTTCCCGTGTGACGTTGTCGGTACGCTTGCCAATCACCACGGCCAGCTCACCTTCATAATCAAATTCATTACTGCTTTCGGGTTTATAGAGCGCTTCACCATGGGCACAGAGTGAATCAGGGAAACGAATAAACAACGTTGGTGCATCAATGGTCTGCTCAAACTCAACGCGCTTTTCCATGTAATTCATGCCGACACAGAATATCTTGCTCGGGTTTTCAATCACCGGAAGAAAACGAATTTCACTCAGATGGAAATCCGGTTCCCCTTTTTTCATATGTGTCAGTTCATTCAGTGCATTACCGGCAATTGCTGATTTCAAATCAGGGAAATAGGCAGACAGGCGTTTGCTAAAATCATAAACCTGGTCGCCTTCAACATGTCCCCAGGTTTTTTTACCGGAACGCGGATTGATGAAACTTAATAACTTCATAATTTATTCCTGTAACAACACGTTTGCTGCCATGATCATTTGATGAATTTAATCTGCTGATTTATTTCTTCGATAATAGAAACTTTTCGGGCGTTGTAGACTTTCTTATTCTCTTCAATCAAATTATTCCCCTCGGTATCAATGGAAATAATCAGCGGCCCGAACTCTTTTACCCGGGTGACCCATAAGGTTTCTGGCATCCCCAGATCACGCCATTGGGCATCTTCTATTTTTTCGACACAGGTTGCCGCCAGAACCCCACAGCCGCCAGGGAAGATGGCATGCACGGCTTTAAAGCGGCGACATCCTTCCTCGGTATTCGGTCCCATACCGCCTTTTCCAACAATCAGTTTCACGCCAGTTTGCTCGATGAACTCTTTTTCAAACTTCTCCATGCGCATACTGGTGGTCGGGCCAATCGAGATCATTTCAAATTCATTTTCACCCTTTTCCACCACGATAGGTCCGGCATGGAAAATCGCCAGCCCTTTCAGGTCAACAGGGAGTTCACGTCCCAGTTCAATCAGACGACGGTGAGCAACGTCGCGACAGGTCACTAATGTCCCGGTCAGGTACACCACATCACCGGTTCTGAGTGACAGTAAATCTTCATCTTTGATTGGCGTGGTCAGGATTTTTTTCATAGTACAACACCCTCGTGGGACAGAATTTCATAGGAGAGATCAGCAGCAAAACGGATTGCGCCACGACGGTGTGCCCAGCAGCCCGTCGACACGGCGACACCGATGGTGGAAGGATGGCGAGCCGAGGACTCAATATTGACCCCCATCACTGACGCATTCCCGCCCAGACCCTGCGGACCCAGTCCAACCCTGTTCAACCCATCTTCCAGTAACTTTTCCATTTTTGCCGCATCCGGATTCGGGTGCTGTGAATCCACCGGGCGTAAAATGGCTTTTTTGGACAGACGCGCAGCCGTTTCCACGGATGTTGACACGCCCACACCAACCAGCAGCGGCGGGCACGCATTGACCCCATAAGAGGTGATCACGTCAAACACAAACTGGTTTACGCCTTCGTATCCCTGGCCTGGCATCAGTACCTTGGCTGCACCGGGTAGTGAACAACCCCCACCGGCCATATACACCTCGATGGTGCAGTGGTCGTCATCGGGAATAATTTCCCAGTCGAGCCACGGGATCCGCGAGCCAGTGTTGGTGCCGGTATTTTTTTCGATAAAGGTTTCCACCGCGTTATGGCGCAATGGTGACTTTTTGGTCGCTTCCAGTGTGGCGTTTCTTAACACCTCTTCCAGTTGCCCGAGATAAGGGAAATTCGCGCCCGTGGTAATGAAATACTGAATGACGCCCGTATCCTGACAGCAGGGACGATCCAGCTCATCCGCTCTTTTCTGGTTTTCGGCCATGGAGTCATACACCACTTTAGCCAGTGTCGCGTCTTCATTAGCGCGCAGCTCTTCCAGTTTTTTAATAACATCAGCCGGTAAGCGTTTTCCGATATAACCGGTGAACCGGGCCATAACATCCTGTAACAGGGATATAGATTTCTGATTACTCACAATGAAACTCCTTTATTAAATTCAATTAACCACGTTATGAACAGGCAATTTGTTTTTCTAATTTACGGCGCCTGAATTCAATGGACAGTGTTAGTAGTGCGGAAATAACCAGCATTCCAGCAATAAAATACAGCGCGTAACTAAAGTCGCCCGTTGTTTCTTTCAGCCAACCGATCATGGCTGGGCCAACAAACCCACCCAAATTACCGATTGCATTTATTGCTCCAAGCCCTGCAGCTGCGGCTGGACCAGTGAGGAACAGCGATGGAATACTCCACAGAGGCGGTTTACATGAAGAGATTCCCATATTTGCCATGACCAACGCTAAAATAGCGAGAGGGAATGAGTGAGCAACTCCAGCTAATACAAACCCAATACACGCCAGGGAACAGGCGCCAACAACATGCCAGGTTCTTTCTTTGGTTTTATCAGAATGTCTGGCCCACAGAATCATAGCGACGGCCGCAAACGCAGGTGGAATGGCGTTAACAAATCCAACTTGCATCATGCTTAGGTCAAAGGTTTTTATAAATTGTGGTGACCAGATATTAAGAGAATACAACCCGGCGGATGTTCCAAAATAAACAACGGCCAGCGTCAGCACACGAATATCTGTCAACCCTTTCCAGATGCTCGTTTTAATAGTTGTATTTTGGTTTTGTTTTTCTGCAGCCAGCGTATCTACCAGCCATTTCGTTTCTGGTTCTGTCAGCCATTTATTTTTTTCTGGACGGTCATTCACATAGAACAATGTGAATATGCCCACTACACCGGCTGCTACTGTGCAGAACAGGAACATTAACTGCCAGCCTTTATAACCAAATGCGCCATCCAGAGTTAAAATAGTTCCCGCTAAAGGTGAACCCAACACTGCAGATATTGGCGCTGCGGCCATAAATACGGCAATCATTTGTGCGCGACGTTTAATAGGGAACCAGGTGCTGAGATAAAGGATAATCCCTGAGAAGGATCCCGCTTCAGCAACCCCCAACAAGAACCGGAGGACATAAAATTCCGTAGCCGTTTCGACATTCATCATAAAATACGTAATGACTGACCAGCTCAACAGGATTCTTGCTAACCAGATGCGTGGTCCAACTTTTTGCAGAATGATATTAGATGGGACATCAGTTAAGAAATACCCAAGGAAAAACAGTCCTGCGCCAAGGCCAAAAACGGCATCTGAAAAACCAAGTTCCTGGTTCATCGTGATCGCAGCAAAACCAATATTAATCCTGTCAAAAAAACCAATGAAATAAACCAGCATTACATATGGCATTATTCGCCATGTTATTTTTTTGAGGGCAGATAGTTCTAATGAATTTGTCATGGCATACCTTCCAGTATTATTAATTAATAATAAGTTGCGTCATGTCACACTTACATTTAGCTGCAGGGTGTGGCATCAAATATGCGCTGGGCCAATGACGGGATCATCCCACTGTGATTATATAAAAAAATGCAATACTGACCCGTAGAGTGCCATTTCCCCTGAAAAATACAACACGGATCAAAAATATGGATATTAAAATGAGATTGGTAACGTGTTTTTAACCAAAATCTTCTTGAAAGCTAACAAATAAAATTCAGTGATATCGTTTATATCTGTGAAGTACTTCAAATATTGACACATGAGTTACGGTGATGTCCTCATGTTGCTTATGAAGGGATGACTAAAATCATGGTGTGTTAGTCAAAGGGCAGGTCACGTGGAGGATGATAAAGCGCCATCCTGATGGCACTTTTTTAATATTGCCGCGAGATACGTTCAAGTTCCTGCATGACGATGACCATCATGTTATCGCGAGTTTCATCACGGGAATCCTTAACCCAGACAGCAGAAATCGGTAATTTTTTTCTTATGCTGACGTATTCTTTCGCCAGTGGAATGAACTTCACACTCGGGACCGACATACGACTGACCCAGCGCGGCATAATAGCAGCACCCAATTCGGCGGCAACCATATTAATAATGGTCTGCTTTTCATCAGAAATTTTTATTAACTGTGGCTTAAAATCAACATCATTAAATAAATCCATAGTTAAATCATAGCTGTGGGGGCGGATTTTTCTTTCAGGAACAATCATTGGAATGTTAATAAGATCGTCAGCATGTATTTCATTCTTCTGCGCAAGAGGATGTTGTTCATATATTGCCAGAACGACATCTTCATAAAACAGGAATTTATTTTCCAGTTCGCTATCCATTTTTTCCGGTGGACGAATAAATATTAAATCCAGACGTCCTGATTTCAGCTTGGGCAACAGTTTTGATGTTTTGTCTTCCATGATTTGAACTTCAACGTCTGGCCATTTTTCACGGAATATATGCAGGAGCAGAGGGATTAAACTGATTGCAGCACTGTCGATGGCACCAATACGCAAACGTCCGGAATTCTGCCGGGCAAGTTTCTGAAAACGTAGCTGGAGTTGATCGGCTCTCGAGACAATTTCTCGTGCTTCTTCAAGAAATAGTGCTCCGTGAGCGGTCAGGGCCACGTTGCGGGTGGAACGAGACAACAACCTTGTGCCGAGGCTGGCTTCGAGCAATTTGATATAACGCCCGAGTGCAGACGGATGCATCTCCAGCTTCTGCGAGGCATGCCCGAAATGCAGTTCATCTGCGACGGTAATGAAGCATCGAAGCTGTGTAAGTTCCATAAATTCCCCCAAGGATTATATCATTTTTTTGTATAAACCGATGCTGCTGATACTAATTACTTTTTATGGATAATGATAGTTGTCCTCTATGAGTTATTAATGACATCCACCGAAACTGTGACAGAGATTTAATAATAGCACCGACGGATGGCACAACGTTTTTTGTCAAAATATAACTTATTTAAAAAACACAAAATAATCAGACTTAGGAGTCTTACCATGCGTAACTACAAAATTGCGGCTATTCCTGCTGATGGTATTGGTACTGAAGTGATTGCCGCAGGCGTAAGTGTTTTAGAAACCCTGCAAAAAAAATTGGGCGATGTCACTTTCCAGATTGAGCATTTTGACTGGGGTTCTGATTATTATAAAAAAAATGGTGTGATGATGCCGGAGAACGGCCTGGAAACACTGAAAAATTTTGATGCGATTTATTTTGGTGCCGTAGGTGCGCCGGACGTTCCGGACCATATCACTTTATGGGGTTTGCGCCTTCCAATCTGCCAGGGCTTTGATCAGTATGCAAACGTCCGTCCGACTAGAATTCTTCCGGGTATTGAGTCTCCTCTGCGTAATGCTGGCCCGGGTGATCTCGACTGGGTGATTGTTCGTGAAAACTCAGAAGGTGAGTATTCTGGTATTGGTGGCCGTGCACATCGCGGATTACCGGAAGAAGTGGGCACCGAAGTCTCAATCTTCACCCGCGTTGGGGTTACCCGCATCATGCGCTACGCCTTCAAACTTGCGCAGTCACGTCCGCGTAAACTACTCACCGTTGTGACGAAATCCAATGCTCAGCGTCACGGTATGGTGATGTGGGATGAAATCGCGGCTGAAGTGGCGAAAGAGTTCCCAGATGTGGTGTGGGACAAAATGTTGGTTGATGCCATGACGCATCGCATGACATTGCATCCAAAAACCCTTGATACCATTGTTGCTACAAATCTGCATGCTGACATTTTGTCCGATCTCGCCGGCGCGTTAGCGGGCAGCCTGGGTGTTGCGCCTACAGCCAATATCGATCCTGAACGCCGCTTCCCGTCAATGTTCGAGCCAATTCACGGTTCTGCATTTGATATCACCGGTAAAGGTATTGCCAACCCGGTCGCAACTTTCTGGACTGCTGCACAAATGCTGGATCATCTGGGTGAACACGAAGCTTCACAACGTCTGATGCAGGCAGTAGAGGAAGTTTGTGCTGCCGGTATTAAAACGCCGGACGTGGGTGGGAAAGCGACAACACAAGATGTTACCGACGCGGTTATCTCTGCCATTATGAAAGCTTGAGGCACAGAGGATGAAGATGGCAACGTGGAATGACGAAAAGGCACGAGGTGCATTGCTTGAGATGTTCAATGCTGCGGTGAGAAGTGCCGATCCTAATGTGAATTTATCTGCTGCGTTGCCAGAACCACCCAAGGGGCGATGCATTGTGGTGGGGGCCGGTAAGGCTTCCGGCGCAATGGCAGCAGCACTGGAATCGGCATGGTCAGATGTGCCGATTTCTGGTGTGGTTGTCACCCGTTATGGGCATGCCGTAGCAACGCAACACATTCGTATTATAGAAGCCGCACATCCTGTTTCTGATTCGATGAGTGAAGTGGCTTCGATGCTTATCCTGGACGCTGTAAAAAATCTGACGTCAGATGATTTGGTGATCGCCCTAATTTCAGGTGGTGGCTCTGCTTTGATGGCGTTGCCGCGTAATGGTATTACGCTGTCCGAAAAACAGGCTGTCAACAAAGCGTTATTACGAAGCGGTGCCACCATTCAGGAAATGAACACCGTACGGAAGCATTTGTCTGATATTAAAGGGGGAAGGCTGGCATATGCCGCGCTTCCCGCGAAGGTTGTAACCTTAGTTATCAGTGATGTTCCAGGCGACCAGCCTGAGTATATTGCCTCTGGACCAACGGTACCCGATCAGAGCACCTATGAGCAGGCTTTAGATATTCTAAGACGCTATTCCATGGAATTGCCGGAGTCTGTGGCGCATGTGCTGAGAGAAGAACGCTATGCCGTGAGTGAAAGGGACATTGAGACTGATGTGCGGATGATTGCGACACCGGCCAAAGCGCTACATTCCGCAGCTGAAGTTGCGCGTCGGATGGGGATTACACCTATCATTCTCGGCGATGCACTTGAAGGTGAAAGTGCGCAACTGGGCATTGTGATGGCTGGAATAGCGCGTTCTGTTAAATATCACGGACAACCTGTAACGGCACCTGCGGTATTGCTGTCCGGTGGTGAAACGACGGTCACAATTGGGTCAGGCGTTGCGAAGCAGGGTGGCCGAAATACTGAGTTCCTGCTGAGCCTTGCGAATGCATTGGCAGGTGAAGAACATATTTGGGCTCTCGCCGGAGATAGTGATGGAATCGACGGAACAGAGGATGCGGCCGGTGCGTTTGTCAGCCCGAGCACGCTTGCCCGTGCAATTGAAAGAGGTCTAAGCGGGAAAAATATGCTGGCTGAACACGACAGCTACACTTTCTTCGCAGGAATCAATGACCTTATTAAAACGGGGCCAACATTGACGAATGTTAATGATATACGTGCAATTTTAATTGGTTAAGCAAAGCAGAATTGTGAACCTCGTCGAAGCCCGCTAAATGTTCAAACCGGGGAATAGAATTATTCCTGCACAATCGGCATGACCAGCCCTGATATAGGTTGGCACTTACCAGCCTGTAAAATGCCTGATGAACTGCATCGGGCGTTTTGTATTTCAGCGACGGTTTAACCAATTTTCTTGCCCGTTCAAGAGTGTAGTTATGCAGTGGACGCCCTTGCTAAAGTTGACCTGCTCCCCGTTGATTAATACACCGCGATGTTAGTAATGTCTTCATAAGCCACATGAGGACATCCCCATGAAGAAGCGTTTTTCCGAAGAACAGATCATCAGTATTCTCCGAGAGGCCGAAGCCGGGGTTTCTGCCCGTGAGCTCTGCCGCAAGCACGCCATTTCCGACGCCACCTTTTACACCTGGCGTAAGAAGTATGGCGGTATGGAGGTGCCCGAGGTTAAGCGCCTGAAGTCGCTTGAGGAAGAGAACGCCCGCCTCAAGAAGCTGCTCGCTGAAGCCATGCTGGATAAGGAGGCGCTTCAGGTGGCTCTGGGGCGAAAGTACTGACGACAGACCAGAAGCGGGAAGCTGTGGTGTTGATGTGTGATGCGACCGGTCTGTCGCAACGTCGTGCCTGCAGGCTTACAGGTTTGTCCCTGTCGACCTGCCGCTATGAGGCTCAGCGACCGGCTGCTGATGCGCATTTATCAGGGCGTATCACTGAGCTGGCACTGGAGCGCAGGCGTTTTGGCTACCGACGCATCTGGCAGTTACTGCGCCGTGAAGGCCTTCATGTTAATCACAAGCGCGTGTACCGCCTTTACCACCTTAACGGGCTGGGCGTAAAACGCAGACGACGTCGTAAAGGGCTGGCAACAGAACGTCTGCCGCTGCTCCGCCCGGAGGCGCCCAACCTGACCTGGTCGATGGATTTTGTCATGGACGCGCTGGCCACCGGTCGCAGGATCAAGTGCCTGACCTGCGTGGACGACTTCACGAAGGAGTGTCTGACGATTACCGCCGCATTCGGGATTTCAGGCGTTCAGGTCACGCGAATTCTGGACAGCATTGCACTGTTTCGCGGCTATCCGGCGACGATAAGAACGGACCAGGGGCCGGAGTTTACCTGCAGAGCACTTGACCAGTGGGCTTATGAGCATGGGGTGGAGCTGCGGCTTATCCAGCCGGGCAAGCCAACACAGAACGGATTTATTGAAAGTTTTAACGGACGATTCAGGGATGAGTGCCTCAATGAGCACTGGTTCAGCGATATAGTTCACGCCAGGAAAACGATTAATGACTGGCGGCAGGATTATAACGAGTGTCGTCCACATTCATCGCTGAACTACCAGACTCCGGCTGAATTTGCAGCGGACTGGCGAAACGGGAAATATGAAGAAAAACCAACCGACATTACTAACTGAAGGTTGTATCTAATCCTGGGGGCAGGTCAAAGTAGCCAATGCAATACTTTTGCTGACTACATTAATCTGGGAGAAACATCACATGAAAATGATCAGAGTTGTTAGTATCGATATCACCAAAACTTTTCTTCTGGTTCGTTTGGTGGCCAATCGACATTACCAATATGATCTGACGTGCACACTATTTATTAATGCAACAGGATGTTAACTACGTCAGCTAAGTATCCCTGTAATCCTAACCAATCACTTTTAGATATCTTCCAACAAACTGATTATGTCAGTGTTAGGCTAATGTCTGCTGATCGCTCAAACCTGACTGTCATATCTATGAAGCCTGTCAGATCAAGCCCGAGTCAACGCATTTTAGCATTTAGTGCTTTTTCCCTGCGCCCTAAGAGCGCCCTAAAAAATTAGCTGTTTTTTAAGTGGCTGTTTTTCCCATTTTAACGAACTTAGAGCATCAGCTTAATAAGCTGTTTATCTATATTTTTCATGTTGTTACGTTTTTATTGGCATTGTATCTTCCGCTTAGATAAATAATTGTGGAGGTTTCCGGCAATGGCGGAACAACAAAAAGTCATTTTACGCAGAGCTCAAGTTCTCGCTCTGGTGGGCATGGGTAAATCAATGCTGTATTCACTTATTGCTGATGGCGAGTTTCCGCGCCCAATTACCTTATCTGGAAGAAGCTCTCGCCGCCCTGCCGTTGGCTGGGTTAGCTCAGAGATCCAGGACTGGATTGATGAGCGGATATCGCGGCGTGATACACAGAACATTTAAACCGGCTTGGCCGGTTTTTTTTAGATTTTTGAAAATTATTTCGGAAACTCGGCATCAAGAAAAGCCATATGGCCATTGGGGAATGCTAGCGTCTTACTCAAATTTGATTAATTAACATATTGATATAAAAGAATTTTAATGTTGCGATGTCCGCGGGATGGACGCTAGGATTCATATCAGGACGGGGCGTTGCTCAGCGCTCTCCGAACTGGATAACCCACTAGTCGGTAACAAAAATGTGGCTGGTGGCACGCGAGTCGCATCGCGCGGGTTTTATCCGGGCCCGTTCCTACTGCCACCAGCCACACCCTAACGCCTGTAGGAAGGCGAAATTTTCCGGAGACAAATCATGAACAAATTTATTTCTGACCTGCTTACGCTCAAGCCTGCCGAACTGCTGATCGCGGTGTTCGCACCGGCAAGCCTCGTAGCCCTCTCGGCTGCATTTTTTTTCGAGTGAACCGTCTCAGGCAGACTCGTCGTGATGAGAGACTCAAAAGGAAATCTAAGGGGGAAATGATGCGTGAATATCTGTTGGTTCAGGACATGCTGGAGCTGCTGAGATGCTCGAAGGCGACACTGTACCGTGAGGTGCAAGCCGGAAGGATACCTCGACCGTTCCGATTGAGTGCCGGAAAGAGTGCCTGGCACAAGAACGATGTGAAAAAAGTGATTGAGCAGCGCCGTATGGCTGCGAACGGGCAATAAAAAACCCGCTGGCCGGCGGGTTCTTCGAGCGGCGTTTCCGTCGCTGATACTACAAAATTGTTAAATAAATAGTATCGGCAGTAGGCTTAAAGGTCAACGGCAACGCCTCAATTTTGATAAAAAATATTGAGGTCAATATGACTAAACAGGCAACATCCCTAAATGCGCTGCTGCGCGACAAAAACACCTGGTTTTTTGAACTGGACGCACTGCGTGAACAGATATCAGACCGCGATTTTATCCAAAATGTAGCCGAATCCCTTAACTGCGATCACATTGAAAGAACGATGCCGTATATCACTGCTGGCAGCAGAAAATTCGCGAGCGGGTGCCTTAAAGAGGCTGACTACAACAACCCATCTGAACATTATCGCCGGTTCTTTCTTGCCAAAAAAGGCGATTTTATCCCCGTTGACGGCTATGACCGCCTGATTGTCGTCTCCAGCCTGGATCTGCAGGAAATCTATGTGCAGCGCGGCGGCCGTAAACGGCAGAAACTGGTGAACATCGCTGACCTCGTACGGATTGTGGCGAACCTGGGCGAGACCGGGGAGGTGTCTTTATGAACATGATGCCTCGACGTATGGAGACCATAGAGCGCGCCCGTTCAGCCCTGAACTACATCGACCCGGCATGCGATCGCGGTCAGTGGGTAAAGATCGGCCAGGCTATCCATAGCGAGTGGCCTGATGACATCGGACTGGCTCTCTGGGACGGATGGTCGAAGCCTGCTAGCAACTACCGCGAAAAAGAAACCCGCTCCGTATGGTGCGGCTTCAAACAGGGCGGCGGCGTTACCGTTGCTGCGTTGTACGGCATCGCCCGAGACGCCGGATGGCGTGATAATGGTGACTATCCTGAAACTCCATTACCGACACCAGAAGACATTGATCGCCATCGTGCCGAACGCGAACGCCTGAAGCATGCAGCAAAGGCCGAAGAGCAACGCAAGCATGCTGCAGCAGCAAAGCGCGCGCGCGAGATTCTGGCTTCCGCCTCTAATCAATTAATAGGACACGCTTATTTTGAGCGGAAGGGTCGCATATTGTTTGGCAATGTAAGACGCGGCAAGTGGATACAGAATAGCTGGAGCGATGCTCTGCTGGTGCCGATTTATGATGCTGACCAGCAAGTTGTCGGCATCGAAGCGATATCGCCTGAAGGTGAAAAGCGCGGCCTTAGCGGTTGTCAGCGCAAAGATGTACTGTTTCCCCTTAAACCTTTTAAGAAAAGTGATGTAGTGCTGGTAGCTGAGGGGCTTTCTACTGCAGCGGCTGGAATGGATGCTTCGACTTATCCGGCTGTATGCGCATTCGGTAAGAGCAACCTGGCCGGGGCTGCGAAGATCGTCAAAAAGGTTAACCCTGCCGCTACAGTAATTGTCCTGGCGGACATCGGAGCCGAGAAGTACGCTCATGATGCAGCTGCAGCCGTCAATGGCCTCTGGTGCGTGCCAGAAGGACTGATCAGCGGCAATGATTTCTGGGATCTCTGGAAGCAAGACGGGGTTGATGCCGTTGGGCAACAGATTGTTGACTGCCTGAAAGCTGGGGTTCGAAAGGAACTGTCACAGAATAAGTCACCAACTCCGCCAGAGGCGGCCAATGATGACAAGCCTGCATCATATGCGGTGGCTATCGATGCCGACGAGAGCCGCGAGCGATCCGGGATCGCTGGGGGATGGGAATCCAAACTCCCTGATGTCCGCATGACCAGAAACGGCCCCGTTCCGCTCAACACGGCCGCCAATCTCCGCGCTCTGTGCGATATTATGGAGTGGCGCCCATGCCTTAACGAGATGGACGGTGAATATGAGGTGCTGACAGCGAACGGTGAGCAGCTTGGTGGTTCTCTTGAGGGGCAATATTCAGCGATGGTATCAACAACGCAGCGTCTCGGACTGCCGAAGGATACCATTAACGATCATCTTCCCGCCCTTTGCCGTGAAGCGTCATATCACCCGGTACGCCGCTGGCTACATGGTGCTAAGTGGGATGGAGCGCCGCGTGTTGATGCCGTAATTACGACCTTGAACGCCAAAGATCCTCATTTCGCACAATCCGTTATTGTTCCCTGGCTGATTGGCTGCGTTGCCTGTCTGTATGAGCCAAAATTCAGCTCAAAACTGGTTCCAGTGCTGCAGGGTGATCAGTCGCTTCGCAAGTCTGCTTGGGTGAGCCGCATCGCCGGCGTTGTTGAAGGCGCTTATTTCGATGGCGACCTGAACCCGAAAGACCGTGACAGCGTGAAACGCGCCGTCAGTCGCTGGATCTTTGAGTTTGCCGAACTGGAAAGTACGACAAAGCGGGAGAACGGTCACCTAAAGGCGTTTCTTTCATCAGCAACCGACCGCTTTCGTTCTCCCTATGCCAGAACTGATACTGTAAAGCGCCGCCAGACCAGCTTCATTGGTACGGTGAACGGCGACGGGTTCCTGAAAGACCCAACAGGCTCAACCCGATATGCGGTAATAGAGATGGCTGGCCGTGCCGACATGGACACATTGAACGATCTGCTGGGGTGGAGTTATAACGAAGGGCGTATTCGCCTGGAGCGCGAGGAAGCACTTCGGCAGTTTTGGCTTGAGGTGAAGGCTAAGTACGACGCTGGTGAAACCTGGATGTTGTCAGAAGACACGCTCCAGAAGGCCGCGGCCGTTAACGACAATTTTACTGACAAAGGCAGCGTTTATGAGTTCCTCATGGACTATCACGTTGGCAAGGACTGGGCTGATTCAGGCTGGTTTACTGCTGCTGATGTAGTTCAGTTCCACGGTGGGAACCCGGCAATGGCGCGTGAATATGGCAAGGCGCTGAAGCGCATGGCGTCAGAGAATATAATCGAGATGAAGGAAGGCCGCTCGCGTCGCGTTGAGTACCTCCTGAGGTATAATCGGAGAGACCGATACAGCTTCGAAGAAGGTAGTCCGATCTGACTTCTACGCCACCAGCCAAGCCCCGCATCAGCGGGGTTTTTTTGTTTAGTGGTGAAAGAGATGGTAATGGTGAAAGAGTGGTGAAAGAGATTTTGGGTCTTTCACCACGCTATAACTCTCGCCATTGCTGGCTTTGCTATGTTTGGTGAAAGGGTGAAAGAGAATTCTACTGAAAAGTTTCGGCTAGATAAAAGTAGGGTATACAGTGGTGACAGGTACTACACGGCATGGTGTCCATGGAGAAAGTTGACGAAGCTCATTCATCCCTTTCACCGCTTTCACCAAACCGGTCTCTAACCCGTGCAGTTACTGGGTTTGATGGTGGTGAATGCCTTTCACCATCATTCACCACTCTTTCACCATCATTCACCATGTACATATCTGGCGCGCGGATATCGATGGTGTCTTCCAGTTGCAGCTGTCACCAGTTTCACCAGTTGTTGGGCGCGATTTGTCGCTCCAGCGTATTTTCCACCCCCCAAAAATTTGAGGCTGACCGACACGGCGTGACGCTACCCTGTCGCTAAGAACGACAAATCGAGGGTTACGACATGGCGGAAAGAAAGGTTCTGCGCGCTACCGCTAAAGCGCTTTATGAGTCTGGCAGGAAAACCGTCAAACAGATTGCGGCGGAGATCAGCACCAGCAGCCGAACCGTAGAGCGGTGGGCTCGCGCCGATGGCTGGAAGCGGGTGCAACATTCCCCAGAACTAAGTGAGCGGGCACACTGCCTCGCTTCCCGGCTGGCGCAGATCCCAGAGGACGCGAAGCCTGAGGAACGGCAGCAGGCTGTCGAGGCAGTGACAGAACAGCAGGCGATTGACGAGCGAGCCGCACTGCTGGCCAGACATCGCAAGGAGTGGCATTACCCGCGTGCGCTTCTGGCGGAAGCCATCAAAGGGCGCGACACTGAAAAGGCGAAGCTTGCCAAAGCAGCCGCCGAAACGACTAAGATAATTCAGTCTGCCGAGCGCTTGGCATGGGGTATGGACTCAGGTGATGAGCCCAAGGTAACGGTAGTTATCGAACGCGAATAAACTAGACGACAAACAGGGAAAATGGACGCTATCCTCTCGCCACAAATGATGGGTATGGAGAGCATGTCATGGCATCACGTCTTGCGTATTTGGTTTTGGTAGGGGCTTCGTTTCCTTTATTCGCAATGAATATCGGTTCTTTTAGCCAGGAACGTAATGATTCTAATGTTATGACCATTACACTGACTGATGCTGGTTCCACATATCCTGAATGTAAGGGACACAAGGAAGCATTCGCCGATATTTATGATCCCAGACTTTTGCGTTCCTTCCCTCATGCAAGAGGATGTTGGTTCAGCGAAGTGGATGGATTTATCCCTGTTCATTTATGGACTTTCTCTGGTGGTGATGAGTTCACGGCATCGCTTAACCTGAATGATATTAAGTTCACGTCTGAATTTGATGCTGCAGCGGACAAGTACTACCAGAATAAGACGTCTCTAGATAAGAGTGCAGACAAGGCCGCTCCACTTTCAACAGAGCGGCTGATTGAAGATGCTGTTGTATTCGGGTCTTGCGCGATTATGTTTCATGCGAAAGAAATAGCTAAGACACCGCAGGAAAATGCCCTGGCAGCAAAACTAAGAACTAAGATCGCGGAAGATGGTAAGGTCGAACCTGCTGAGGTTGATCAGCATTGCCGCTCTGCTATTGAAAGAACTATGAATGTAGTTAGAGCGGATTCTGAGAAAGCACAATGAGTAAAGGCATGATGCTATTTATAGCCGTCTTTACAGTTCCGGCGCTAGCAGACTCTACTGCTGGTCGGTGCTATACCATTACGAATCCTGATTACCGCGCTTTGTGTTGTGCGAAGGCTCACCACCAGCCCGGCTACTGCTACAGCATCCAGCAATCGGATGTGCGAGCTCAGTGCCTGGCGGAAACTCCCCGCAAATAGATACAACATCCTTTCAGTGGAAGATGATAGCCTCGTTTTGGCACTGCACTTGGTTCCCGTTCATGCAACCGGCTCACATAATCGGCTCAAAAAGCACACCTTGTGAGCTATGCCTCCCCTGATTTTCCCCACATGGCTCAAATGTGTTGCTCAAATTTGAGCTAGACCATATATTGTGAACCATACTTTTTGAGCTATGTGTTGGGGGAACTATGGCCGTCGTTGGTTATGTTAGGGTGAGCACGGGAGAACAGAACGTAGAAGCGCAGCGACACAGCATCGAGCAAATCCACAAGATTGAAGAATGGTTTGCCGATGAAGGTGTGTCTGGCGCTGTGAAGGCGATGGAGCGCCCGGGCTTCTCCGATCTCTTCAAATATGTACGCAAGGGTGACGTGCTGGTGGTTCCCGCCGTTGACCGTCTTGGGCGCGACACTATCGACGTTCTCAAAACCGTAGAGGCGCTGCGCGGCAAGGGAGTGTCGATTATCAGTCTGCGTGAGGGGTTCGACCTGTCCACGCCAATGGGTAAAGCTATGCTGACGATGCTGGCGGCGGTGGCAGAACTGGAGCGCTCCAACATCAAAGCCCGCCAGATGGCAGGGATCGCTAGGGCGAAGGCTGAAGGGAAGGCGCTGGGACGAGAGAAGACGATAGACGATGCGGCTGTCGCTCAATGGCGTAGGGAGAACGGCGCAAGCATCCAGGCTACGGCCGCCCAATTCGGCATCTCACCAGCCAGCGTGAAACGCGCCTGCCGAGCCGTCAATCTTGTTTTTTAAGATGCTGTCGGTACTGATAGCCGATATCTTCTAGAATGGACTTAACTCGACTTAATTCCTGCTGTTGAGTATCAAGGGTTTCCCGTATAGCTATGATAGTGAATAGCAGACCAACCACTGTTACTGAACATAAGAAACCAATACCAGCGCCTATTAAGCCAGCGAACACGCTGGTGTTATAGGGGTTGATGTTGTAACCAGTAAAGAAACCGCCCAAAACAGCGATAACGACTGCGAGAGAGAGCAATTTCTCATAGGTTGATATAATAAATTCGCGCATTTTCTTCCCTTCTTTTTATTAAGTATTATGTAAAGCCATATAAAATGTAATGGCATATACCTTGTTAGGCTATATGTGTGATTTATTTTTTTCTATTTTCAAAGCCAACAACCTCTAACAGCCGGGCTGCACGCGTACATGGAAGCGGTTGGGAATTCTGAATTCCATTGCTCAGCCCTAACCATGGTGTAAACCACCGGTGCAGCGTCAGCCTCGTCAAACAAGCGACGACAAACAGTAAAGAGGTGTCAGCAATATGAGCTGTTATCGCCAGCGTTCGAGGCGGTACCTTACCGTTAGCCCATTCTCGGACATGGTGTGAATGTAGTCCGGGTTTTTCAGCGTGAGGTCGATCGCCTTGGTGCGGTGCGTTTTGTATTTGTGACGGGCTTCCTCCGGGAAGTTCTCTCCGGTAACCATCTCATCCCATGACTCATATGACTTCGCTCCGGGAACCATGATCACTTTCCATCTCTGGAACCGGCGCTCGATGTTTTCAAATTCCATTGCTCTCTCCTTACCCAATGTAGCGAACTAGCCTCTTAACCTGCCAATCAGCGCATCCAGACACCCTGACCGGCACGCCATCAATACCGAATTGGGGTAGTCGCAGTTCCAGCGGTCACTGCGCAATAGCGTGTTGACCCATCTGCGCAACGCCTCTTCATCGGTCTGCGTCACCCATCCGGGCGACCTATCGGAATAATCTGGATCCATTTCAACATCTGGCCCGGTAAATCCGGCCTGCTCCGCCGCCTCAATGAACTGGCGGTATGCGCCGCTGCGCGTAAATACCAGTGGTTCCGCGTCTTGCACCTGCCTGTATGCGTCCACCAGCTCCGCCGCTGCCTTTGAAAATTCCATCGCATCTCCCGCTAAACCAGTACCCGCCCGACAGGTCGTGACGGTTCAATGAAGCCATCAACGAACCATTAACGCACCATCAAGGGTATAAACAAATGAAGAGTATCTCAGAAATTGAATCCCGCCTCGCCGGCGCACGGGTAAATCTGACAGCAGCACTTGAGCGCGGTGATGCCGACACAACGCCGTTCCGCAACGCTGTAATCGAAATTGAGCGCGAGCTGGCTGCAGCGCAGGCTGAACAGGCCAGCGCAGAACGCGCCCGGCAGTGCGCCGAACAGGACCGCCTGAGCGAACTGTCCGCTAATGCAATCAGCAAAGCACACAATGCGGTAATTGATGCCGCTGGCGCTGATGTGGTTGCAGGCGTCGATATGCCCACCGTGATTAACGATCCTGCCGTTTCCAATGCTGCCGCCCGTTTGGCCGCTGTCCGTGATCGCCTGAATCGTGAAGAGGCTACGTACCAGTCGCACAACGCCAAGTACCTTAACCTAAAAGGCCGACTCACCGACAAGGAACACATCCGTGAAGAGATCCTCGCCCGCCGCGTAACCGGCGACGAAAAACCCGGTGATGCCGCAGAAGTAGCGCTTCTGGCGGAAGATATCTCTTCGCTGAAAGAGCTGGTGGCTGATGCGCACCGTAATGCTGAGCGATTCCGCCCGAACACTTCACGCCGCACGGTTGCCGACGCAGAGGCAGAACTGGCGAAGGCTCAGTCTCGCAGTGTGTACCTCGCGAAACAAGCCCGACTTCAGGAGCTGGAACGTGCCTTCCTGGCTGCTCACGCTGAAATGGTCGCGGCTGGGTTCGCTGTCGGTGAACGTAACAAACATACCATGTTCCGCGCCTCCCCGGAGCTGCGCGCCATCACTTACGGCACGCCGTACTGATCAAGGAGCCAGGAGATGAGTGAGAAACGTAACGCACAGGGGCGGTTCGCCCCTGGTCATGAGGGGAACCCAAACGGCCGCCGTCCACGCAAAACCCCGGAGCAGAAGCTGCTTGAGGCTATTGAGCGC
Organism: Atlantibacter sp. MEI4A-1023; assembly: GCF_056155425.1. Lineage (NCBI taxonomy): Bacteria > Pseudomonadati > Pseudomonadota > Gammaproteobacteria > Enterobacterales > Enterobacteriaceae > Atlantibacter > Atlantibacter sp. MEI4A-1023. The sequence continues at coordinate 4,511,424 of NZ_CM149568.1, read as the reverse complement.
GACGCACCGGCACTGGTGGAACGTGGCCTCACCGTGGGGATGACCGACAACCAGGTGCTGGCGCAGTCGCTGGCATACCTCACCGAATGCCTGCGCACCCGCAACATCCAGGCCGAAGCCGAGCTCCACGCAATCAAATACACCGCCCTCGGCGGCGTCCACTGAGGCGGAAATCATGGAAATTCTCGTAAAAACCATTCCCGCACTGACCGAGCTGCACCGGCTGAAAGCTGAAAACCCGGAAATGCTTAAGGAGCTGACCATCGCCCCTATGCCGGGCGAGAAGCAGCCAGAACCGGGCAAGCGCGTCGTAATTCGTAACAGCAAGAAACCCTGAATTTTTAATCACAGAGACTAATAACATGAATACTCAAGACCTTGGCACCATCGAAGACCGCCTGATTAGCCTGAATGGACAGGCAGCCAGCCGTGAGCGCGCTGAGACGCGCTTAAGTTATCTCTCCAAAAAGCGCGATACCTCCGGGTTATCCGCTGATGAGATAGCAGAAATTGACGCGATCGCCGCCGAGCTGCAGAAACTCGCCAGCGACGAGTGCGATGGAATGATGAAGTCGCTCAATGGTTCTGTGAGCAATTTCCTGCGCCGCACCAAACGCCGCCCGGAACTGATGGCTAAATCTCTGCGCAATCCGCGCCGCCTGGTGCTTCCGACGAAGGTTCGGGGGTAAGACACTATGTCGATTAAGATTCCTATCAGTGCGGAGTTTGACGGCTCCGAGCTGAACAAACAAATTACGGCAATTAACGCTCGTATCAAGCAAATGGGCGACACGATTGCCAAGGCGAACGGGCAGAAGTTTGAGCCTGTCACCCTGAAGACCAAGGAAGATCTGAAGTACTTCGTCCAGCAAAGCGAAAAGCTGCTGAAGATTCAGGGCGAGCTGCGCACCAGAATGCAGAAGTCGGGCCAGGGGAGCGCCAATCCGTTCATGGCGAACTGGAGCAACATGTACCTGAATGAGGCGACACGTCTAAAGCGCCAGCAAGAGGCGCTGGTTTTCCTTGGCGCCTCGTTCGAAGATGCCAGCGCAGTTCGCCGTCCCAGTACACCACCACCTCCTCCTCCGGTTAACCGTAACCCTCCAGGCGGCTCTGCTGGGGTCGATGGTGCTAATCCGTGGGCGCAACAGGGAACACGCATCCTCCAGTCAGGTCTGAATGCAGCAGGCCCGGTGGGCGGCATAGCCTCGCAGGCGGTCGGCACCGGAATGGTTTCCGGCTTCGGAGCTGGCCTCATGGGGCTGGTCGGTGGGATGGCTGCGCTTGGCGTTGGTAAACTGGTGGGTGCGATTGCTGACAAGATTAGCGATGCACAAACCGAAGCAATCGCCAGCGACCAGCTCATGCGTCGCCTTGGTGGCGGGTTGGGATACCTGTCAACCAGAAACGGCGTTCGCTCTGCTGCTGAGAGACTGGGGCTAAACTACAACGACGCGACGCCGCTTGCTGAGAGCATGTCCAGACTCGGCAACCTCTCTGGTGCTCGCGCCGGGGATCTGCCGGAGGAGCTCGTAAACGCCGGCGGATTATCTCGAGGATTTGGTGTCGATCCTACGGCTGGGGTCGGGTTATTTGGACAGTTACGTGGCATGCGTCTCACCAATAGCGCCGAGGACAGCCGACGCGTTGGTCTGATTATCGGCGAGACCATCGCCAAATCCGATGCGTTCGCAAAAGCTGATGAGGTAATGGAAGCGATCGCAGGCTTTGCGACGGCGCAGACCCGCCAGTCACTGGGCGTTCTGAATCTGGCAGGTTACTCCGGACAACTCTCAGCGATGTCTGGTTCTGGCATTCCTGGACTGGATGTAGCTGGCTCAGCCGCGTTGATATCCCGAATCAATTCGACCCTTGCTCAGGGCGGGGCAAGGGGAGAAGCCAGCCAGTTTTTCACTTCCATGGTTGGCAACCGTATGGGTCTTGACCCAATCCAGACTGCTATCATGAAAGAGGGCGGCGCTTTTGCCACCAACGATAGCATGTTCGGCACCGGTAGTATGGCTGCCCGCTTTGGCATTAAAGGGCCGGGTGGTAATAGAACGTTCCTGCAGGAGACGCTTGGGGTTATTCGGGAGAAATACCGCAATCCGGGAATGCAGGCGATGGCAACGGCAAACCACCTTGGTGTCGGTATGAACCAAGCAATGGCCCTGTTGAGTATTAAGCCTAATGAGATGGGTGATATTCAGCGGCGGATGGGGCGCATCGGGTTCGATATGAAGGATCTGAGTGCGGATGGTATCGCCGATATTGCCCACATCAACTCGTCTGGCACCGATCTGAACAAAATTGGTGAGAGCTTTCTGTCCCGTACAGGTAAAGGTGCGCTGAGCGGTGAGGAATCTGACCGCCTGCGTAATGCGATGGCTGGCGGCAATTCCGAAGAGCTAAAAGACATCCTCACCGAACTGGCGGCACAAAAGGGGCAGGCTGAAACCGAGGGCAGCAAGACGCGTGATACCATCACCGGCGTCGCCAATCGCCTTCAGGATTTCGCAAGCAAGTCACTACCATTGTTGAATGACTCGCGTGCAGCCTTGCTGTTTCTGGCCGGGAAACAGGGTGGCGGCAGTGCAGCCTCTCTGCGAATGAAGGCCATCGAGTCTGACCACGATGACCGTGTTGGCGCGATTAAAGGGAAGTACGATAATCTGCTACGCGAAGAGGGTCAGCGCCTCATGGATGCCCGTATGGCTGGCGACCCGACTGACCCGGCATCGCTGGAGCGCTCGCGAAAGCTCCAGGAGGAAAGTAACGCCCGCTATGACGAGCTCGTTCGGAAACGCGACGCGGAACTGGAAGGCGAAAAGCAGCGCTTCAGGCAGGATCAGGAGAGCGAGCGTCAGGAAACTATAAGGCGCTACGAGGCGACGAGTGCTTCATCTGAACGCCGTCCTGGCGAGAGTCCGATAAATCACGAGGCCGTGGCGCAAATCGAGTCGGGAGGCCAGCACTATGACCGTGCCGGTAATATTATTACTTCCTCTGCGGGGGCAATGGGCCGCATGCAAACGATGCCTGGCACACTGCGCGATCCCGGTTTCGGTGTTGCCCCGGCCCGTAATAACACCCCGGAGGAGATGGAGCGAGTTGGTAAGGACTATATCGACGCAATGTATTCCCGATACGGTAACATTGATCAGGCGCTTGCCGCATACAACTGGGGGCCGGGCCGTGTCGATGCTGCCCTCAAGAAACACGGCTCCGACTGGTTTCGCTATGCCCCAAGAGAGACGCAGCAATACATTCGCAATTATCACCGCACGAATGCTCAGATTCCTGACAGAATACCAGCCCAAGTGCCAAGCGATGAACAGTACCGCCGCCAGTCGTCGTCATCCGCAGCTCAGTATGGTCCCCTCACGGGCGAGGTGAATGTGAATCTGGCGATGGCCGGAGATCTGCGCCGCCTTCTGGAACCAGCGCCGCCACTGAAGACAACTGTATCCGCGCCGAAACCACATGGATTATCCTGACCAGGAGAAAGCCCCTTTGAGGGCTTTTTGCTATATGGACATCGTACAGGAGGCCAAGATGAAAAGTGGGTGCCGTTACTACGTATCGATGGGGATCAGGTCGTAAACATCCCCGAAGAGTTGAAGCTCGATACGGACGATGTGGTCGTTTATCGCCGCGGGGACGCGCTGGTGATTGAGCCGCGCAAGGAGAGAGCCCCGGTTGACTCAGCCGGGGCCAGTGATGATTAACCGTCGCACATCGGGCAGCGAGTTTCTGTCCTGCCGTTCCGCAGGCGCGCCTCAATGGCGTAATGCTGGCAGCGGTCGCAAATATGTGCGGTCGGCGCGAACTGTTCCGTGAGGTGAATGGCGATATTCGTCTGCTCCATGGACTCCCGCACAAACTCTGGCGATGACAAGCTGGTTGCGCTGCATACATGAGCCTCCGGCAATCCTTTAGCGCGTCTTGGCTTACAGACCGGACAAACGTACTGGATAGTGCCATCGTCTCTGTGGAACTCCACCAGCGAGCCAAACTCGCCCTGATGCTTATCGCAGCGGTATTGAAATCTCCTGACGCGTTGATTCCAGATTGATTTACCCGGCTGCTTATCGTGGAATTTGGCACTATCTACCTGGCGGATCGCCCGTGATATTGCCTCACCAGCGTGCCAGGCATCAAACCGCCGCCAGGTCGGATTTCCTTCTGCATCGATCAGCCCAACGCGACGTGGGTGCAGGTCAATCGGAGTTTCCTGTGGCTTACCGCGCGCATTGAAGCCCCGCTCTGTTTCCCGGCGCCTGTTCCAGCAGCTTACGCAGGTTCCTGTAGCAGATACGATGCGAAGATCGCGGCGGCCGCAGCGCACGCACTCATTGCTGGAGCGTACATCCTGCCATGTCGGATGAGCGTCTTCGTCCGTATGCAGTGCCCGACCGGCCTGGCAACTGCGGCACTTCATCAGGCGCAGCGGGGTTTCATCCGTGACCTTCTCGTGCGCTGCGGTGAAATTCTGGTGGCAGGTTTCCCTGGTAATGAGGGCGCAAAGGCGCTCGCACTCGAAGAATAGTTTTCCAGGCATCAGGTCAGGAAATTTTTCTACAAAATCGATGCCTGCCGTATGATCACGGTCTGATTGGAGGATGATATTTGTATGGTCACGCATTCTTCTTGCTCTCAGCAAGCCACTTAGTTGCTACCAATAGACCAAGCTCAATAGCTTCACTCTGGGTTACGCTGTGTTCTGCGGTGATCTTTCTCAGAACCGCGAGCGCGTTCTTAGTGAGGGTTACAGAGGTACGAAGGTTGCCGTTTTCACGGAGGCTGGTGCGGTGTTTTTGCTGTCTTTCTCGTGCTGATATTGGCATGAATACATTCCTGTATGGTCACGAATGTATCCAGCGTATGGTCACGACGACATTGTGTGGCAGGAAATGTAACCCGCAATGATTCGGGTAAGCATTAAAAAATAAAATGCCCCATACGTGTACCATATGGGGGATTTTGATGGTTATTTTGATTTTTACTTATTGATTTTTAATGGTTAAAAGAACTCCACATTCCATATGGTGGGTATAGGGGAACTGGTCGAACAGCGCCAGCCGCTCAACGCTATGGGTGTGCGACAAGGTTTCCAGGTTCTGGCACAGCGTCTGCGGGTTGCAGGAGATGTACAGAATACGCGGGTAAGCCTGCACCATTTTCACCGTCTCGTCATCCAGCCCGCTGCGCGGCGGATCGACGAAGATCGTTTCACACTGGTAGCTTTTTAAATCGATCCCCTGAAGACGATTAAACTCCCGTACGCCGTTCATCGCCTGAGTAAATTCTTCCGCCGCCATGCGGATGATCTGCACGTTGTCGATATGGTTGGCGGCAATGTTGTACTGTGCTGCAGCCACCGACGGCTTGGCGATTTCTGTGGCCAGTACGCGTCGGAAATTGCGCGCCAGCGCCAGCGAAAAGTTACCGTTACCGCAGTACAGCTCCAGCAAATCGCCACGGGAACCACGGGTGACATCCAGCGCCCACTCCAGCATTTGCACGTTCATGGCGGCGTTCGGCTGGGTAAAGCTGTTTTCCACCTGGCGATAAATCATCTCTTTGCCGTCAACCACCAGACGCTCGTCGATGTAATCCTGGTCGAGCGCGATTTTGGTTTTGGTGGCGCGGCCAATCAGATGCACGTTGAGATTTCTGGCACGCAGCGCGTCACGCAGCTCGGCGGCCTGCGTCTGCCACGTTTCATCAAGCTTTTTATGATACAGCAGCGACACCACAGCTTGATCGCTGTGAGTAGAGAGATAATCAATCTGGAACAGCTTATGGCGCAGCACTGGGTTATTGCGTACGCCGTCGATCATTGCGCTCATCAGGGCGTTAATCAGCTCGCTGGCGGCGGGGAAACTGTCCACCCGGATACGCTGTTTAGTCTGCTGATCGAAAATGATGTGGTACAGGTCATCGCCGTCGTGCCAGATGCGGAACTCGGCGCGCATCCGGTAATGGCTGAGCGGCGAGCGGAACACCTCCGGTGCAGGGGCGTCAAACGGCCTCATCATTTCCTGCAGACGGACTACCTTCTCGGCCAGTTGCGCGTCGTACTGTTCGGTGGGGAGGTGCTCTGGCGTCATCATGCGTTCCTGGTGATAAAAATTTACGCAGGGGATTGTAGGGATTGCAGCCGTGATGTCCAGCCCTGTATAGCGGTTTACGCATGGAAGTCTGGACATCCATATGGCGATGCAGGTAGCATTCGCGTTCCGGTTCGAAAAGATAAGATAGGGAATCCAGTGAAAATCTGGAGCTGACGCGCAGCGGTAAAGACAGGTGGGACGAACGCATTCGTGCAGACACTGCTTAATAAAGTGGGAAGTCTTCGTCCAGACAACGCCTCCAAGCCCGAAGACCTGCCGGAATACGTCGCAATTATCACGATCATCGCGTGCTATCGGTCGTGGGTGCGGCATCCTTTTATTAGCTGGATGCTTTATATAATGATGATAAAAAAACTCGCGCTGCTGACGGGCCTTTCCGTTACGGCGTTTTCCGTCTGGGCGCAAAGCAGTGCCGACACCCTGGTGGTGACCGCCAACCGTTTCCAACAGCCTGTCAATACCGTACTGGCTCCCACCGATGTGGTGACTCGCGCAGAGATCGATAAATGGCAGGCGCGCACGGTGGTGGATGTCCTGCGCCGTCTTCCTGGCGTGGATATCGCCCAGAACGGCGGCCTGGGGCAATCCGCATCCGTATATGTGCGCGGTACTGAAGCCAAACAACTGCTGATGTTGATCGATGGCGTGCCAGTGGCGCGTTCCGGTATTTCTAACGATCCTGAACTGAATCAACTTCCGCTTTCATTAGTGCAGCGTATCGAGTTTATTCGCGGCCCGCGTTCGGCGGTGTATGGCTCCGGCGCGATTGGCGGCGTGGTAAACATCATTACCCAAACCGGGGATGAGAAATCGCAGATTAACGCCAGCGTGGGATCTAACAGCTACCAGACCTATGATGGGGCGCTGCGTCAGCATTTTGGCGATACGGTCGCGACGGTCGCTGGCGCCTATACCAGCACCAAAGGGTTTAACGTTCAGCCGGACTCTTCATGGGCGGGGGATGACGATCGCGACGGCTACCGCAACAAAACCTTCTGGGGTGGCCTGCAACACAAATTCAACGACAATTTTGACGGCTTCTTCCGTGGCTACAGCTTTACCAATAATATCGATTACGACCAGGGTAACTACGGCTATGAGGCGGGTGGCGATGAGCGCCAGCTGTATAGCCAGAACTGGGATACTGGCTTGCGCTTTAACTCCGGCATCTATTCTTCTCAGCTGATCGCCAATTATCAGAAGAGCAAAGATTATAACTACAGCAGCGTTTATGGCCGCTATAACGACGGAACGACGCTGGACGATATGGAACAGCGTTATATCCAGTGGGGCAATAACGTTATCGTCGGCCACGGTTCAGTTAGCGCAGGCGTTGACTGGAAGCAGGAACGGCTGACCTCCTCAGACAACTATGCGCGTGACGTGTATAAACGCGAAAACACTGGCCTGTATCTGACCGGTCAGCAGCAGTTTGGCGATGTGACGCTGGAAGCGTCCGGTCGTGAAGATCATGACGACGAATTTGGCTGGCACGGAACCTGGCAAACTGCCGCGGGCTGGGAATTTGTTGATGATTATCGCGTGACCGTCTCTTACGGCACCGGCTTCCTGGCGCCGTCGCTGGGACAGCAGTACGGCGCGGAGCGTTTTGGTATCGCCTCCAACCCGAATCTCAAACCGGAAGAGTCAAAACAGTGGGAAGCCGGGCTTGAAGGCCTGACCGGCCCGGTGGACTGGCGCCTCTCCGCGTATCGCTATGAGATCGATAACCTGGTGACTTACAGCCAGACGGCATATTACAACATCAACTCTGCCACCATTAAGGGTGTGGAATGGACAGGTAATGTGGATACCGGCATCTTTTCTCACCGCGTAACGTTGCAGTACATCGACCCGCGTGACGACGAAACCGATGAGGTGCTGCCGCGCCGCGCCAAACGCCAGGCGAAGTATCAGCTTGACTGGACGATGTTCGATGTGGATATGGATATCGCATGGCAGTATTTTGGCCGCCGCTATGATAACCGCTCGTCAACCTATAACCCTGAGCAGCGGGTATTGCCGAGCTATAGCACTGTCGATATTTCCGCATCATATCCGGTAACGTCTCACCTCACAGTTCGTGGTAAAATAGGTAATCTGTTGGATAAAGATTACGAGACGGCTTATGGCTACCAAACTGCTGGACGAGAATACACCTTGTCAGGCAGCTACACCTTCTGATGCACGTCCCACCGTACTGGTCTTTGACTCTGGTGTCGGTGGGCTGTCTGTCTATGATGAGATCCGGCAATTGCTGCCGGATCTGCATTACATCTACGCGTTCGATAATGTCGCGTTCCCGTACGGCGAAAAGACCGAAGAATTTATCGTTGAGCGCGTGGTAGAAATTGTCACTGCGGTTCAACAGCGTTATCCCCTGGCGATTGCCATTATTGCCTGTAATACCGCAAGCACGGTTTCCCTTCCCGCCCTGCGCGAAAAATTCGAGTTCCCGGTAGTGGGCGTGGTTCCCGCGATTAAACCTGCGGCGCGCTTAACGGCGAATGGCGTGGTGGGGCTACTGGCGACCCGCGCGACGGTGCGCCGTCCTTATACCCATGAGCTGATTTCCCGCTTTGCTAATGAATGCCGGATTGAAATGCTGGGATCGGCGGAGCTGGTGGAACTGGCCGAGGCGAAGCTGCATGGCCATCCGGTTTCTCTCGATGAGCTGCGTCGTATCCTCAAGCCGTGGCTGCGGATGCCGGAACCGCCGGATACGGTTGTGCTGGGTTGCACCCATTTCCCTTTATTGCAGGATGAACTGCTCAGCGTACTGCCGGATGGCACCCGGCTGGTGGATTCCGGTGCGGCAATCGCCAGACGGACCGCCTGGCTGCTTGAGCATGAAGCGCCCGATGCAAAATCGCGTGATGAAAATGTGGCGTACTGCATGGCGCTCAGCCCGGAAACTGCGCAATTAGTACCCGTTCTGCAACGCTACGGCTTCGCAAAGCTCGAAAAACTGCCACTTTAAAGACAATTTGGGTAAAAAAGAGACGGTTGATTTATTTTTTGAAAACAGGGCTTGTCACCGTCAGAGAAGTCCCTATAATGCGCCTCCACTGACACGGAACAACGGCGAATGAGCCGGCCGGTCAGCGAAGTCCCTCCGGGGAGTTGGGCAGGGAATAGCGAAATTAAACGCTTGACTCTGAAAGAGGAAAGCGTAATATACGCCACCTCGCGACAGTGAGCTGAAAGCCGCGTCGCAACTGCTCTTTAACAATTTATCAGACAATCTGTGTGGGCACTCGCAGGATTGATATCTCAGCATCTTCGGATGCACATAGAATTATCAAGTCTCTGAGTGAACACGTAATTCATTACGAAGTTTAATTCACGAGCATCAAACTTTTAAATTGAAGAGTTTGATCATGGCTCAGATTGAACGCTGGCGGCAGGCCTAACACATGCAAGTCGAACGGTAACAGGAAGCAGCTTGCTGCTTTGCTGACGAGTGGCGGACGGGTGAGTAATGTCTGGGGATCTGCCTGATGGAGGGGGATAACTACTGGAAACGGTAGCTAATACCGCATAACGTCGCAAGACCAAAGAGGGGGACCTTCGGGCCTCTTGCCATCAGATGAACCCAGATGGGATTAGCTAGTAGGTGGGGTAACGGCTCACCTAGGCGACGATCCCTAGCTGGTCTGAGAGGATGACCAGCCACACTGGAACTGAGACACGGTCCAGACTCCTACGGGAGGCAGCAGTGGGGAATATTGCACAATGGGCGCAAGCCTGATGCAGCCATGCCGCGTGTATGAAGAAGGCCTTCGGGTTGTAAAGTACTTTCAGCGGGGAGGAAGGGAGAGTGGTTAATAACCACTTTCATTGACGTTACCCGCAGAAGAAGCACCGGCTAACTCCGTGCCAGCAGCCGCGGTAATACGGAGGGTGCAAGCGTTAATCGGAATTACTGGGCGTAAAGCGCACGCAGGCGGTCTGTCAAGTCGGATGTGAAATCCCCGGGCTCAACCTGGGAACTGCATCCGAAACTGGCAGGCTTGAGTCTTGTAGAGGGGGGTAGAATTCCAGGTGTAGCGGTGAAATGCGTAGAGATCTGGAGGAATACCGGTGGCGAAGGCGGCCCCCTGGACAAAGACTGACGCTCAGGTGCGAAAGCGTGGGGAGCAAACAGGATTAGATACCCTGGTAGTCCACGCCGTAAACGATGTCGACTTGGAGGTTGTGCCCTTGAGGCGTGGCTTCCGGAGCTAACGCGTTAAGTCGACCGCCTGGGGAGTACGGCCGCAAGGTTAAAACTCAAATGAATTGACGGGGGCCCGCACAAGCGGTGGAGCATGTGGTTTAATTCGATGCAACGCGAAGAACCTTACCTGGTCTTGACATCCACAGAATTCTGCAGAGATGCGGAAGTGCCTTCGGGAACTGTGAGACAGGTGCTGCATGGCTGTCGTCAGCTCGTGTTGTGAAATGTTGGGTTAAGTCCCGCAACGAGCGCAACCCTTATCCTTTGTTGCCAGCGGTCCGGCCGGGAACTCAAAGGAGACTGCCAGTGATAAACTGGAGGAAGGTGGGGATGACGTCAAGTCATCATGGCCCTTACGACCAGGGCTACACACGTGCTACAATGGCGCATACAAAGAGAAGCGACCTCGCGAGAGCAAGCGGACCTCATAAAGTGCGTCGTAGTCCGGATTGGAGTCTGCAACTCGACTCCATGAAGTCGGAATCGCTAGTAATCGTGGATCAGAATGCCACGGTGAATACGTTCCCGGGCCTTGTACACACCGCCCGTCACACCATGGGAGTGGGTTGCAAAAGAAGTAGGTAGCTTAACCTCCGGGAGGGCGCTTACCACTTTGTGATTCATGACTGGGGTGAAGTCGTAACAAGGTAACCGTAGGGGAACCTGCGGTTGGATCACCTCCTTACCTTAAAGATACAGCCCGCGCAGTGCTCACACAGATTGTCTGATAGAAAACGAGCAGTAAAAATCTCTGCAGGCTTGTAGCTCAGGTGGTTAGAGCGCACCCCTGATAAGGGTGAGGTCGGTGGTTCAAGTCCACTCAGGCCTACCAAATTTTCCCTGACACTGCGTTGCGAAATGACCCGCACAGTTCACTGTGCTTCGTCCTTGCGCGCCTTGTCTCAGGAAAAATTGCGGTTGACGGGATTTCACTACGATGGGGCTATAGCTCAGCTGGGAGAGCGCCTGCTTTGCACGCAGGAGGTCTGCGGTTCGATCCCGCATAGCTCCACCATCTTTACTGCAAGATACCAGAAAACTTCAGAGTGGTCCTGAAAAGGTCCACTGCGAAGTTTTGCTCTTTAACAATCCGGAACAAGCTGAAAATTGAAACGGCATGCCGTCGCATTTCTCCGTAATAAGGAATGACGATGCCATGCCAGAGTCTCTCAAACACTTGCAGCACGAAGCAGAAACTGCTCCGGGTTGTGAGGTTAAGCGACCAAGCGTACACGGTGGATGCCCTGGCAGTCAGAGGCGATGAAGGACGTGCTAATCTGCGAAAAGCGTCGGTAAGGTGATATGAACCGCTATAACCGACGATGTCCGAATGGGGAAACCCAGTGCAATTCGTTGCACTATCGTTAACTGAATACATAGGTTAACGAGGCGAACCGGGGGAACTGAAACATCTAAGTACCCCGAGGAAAAGAAATCAACCGAGATTCCCCCAGTAGCGGCGAGCGAACGGGGAGCAGCCCAGAGTCTGAATCAGCATGTGTGTTAGTGGAACGGTCTGGAAAGTCCGACGGTACAGGGTGATAGTCCCGTACACAAAAGCGCATGTGCTGTGAACTCGATGAGTAGGGCGGGACACGTGACATCCTGTCTGAATACGGGGGGACCATCCTCCAAGGCTAAATACTCCTGACTGACCGATAGTGAACCAGTACCGTGAGGGAAAGGCGAAAAGAACCCCGGCGAGGGGAGTGAAAAAGAACCTGAAACCGTGTACGTACAAGCAGTGGGAGCCTCATTTATGGGGTGACTGCGTACCTTTTGTATAATGGGTCAGCGACTTATATTCTGTAGCAAGGTTAACCGTATAGGGGAGCCGCAGGGAAACCGAGTCTTAACTGGGCGTTAAGTTGCAGGGTATAGACCCGAAACCCGGTGATCTAGCCATGGGCAGGTTGAAGGTTGGGTAACACTAACTGGAGGACCGAACCGACTAATGTTGAAAAATTAGCGGATGACCTGTGGCTGGGGGTGAAAGGCCAATCAAACCGGGAGATAGCTGGTTCTCCCCGAAAGCTATTTAGGTAGCGCCTCGTGAATTCATCTGTGGGGGTAGAGCACTGTTTCGGCTAGGGGGCCATCCCGGCTTACCAACCCGATGCAAACTACGAATACCACAGAATGTTATCACGGGAGACACACGGCGGGTGCTAACGTCCGTCGTGAAGAGGGAAACAACCCAGACCGCCAGCTAAGGTCCCAAAGTCATGGTTAAGTGGGAAACGATGTGGGAAGGCCCAGACAGCCAGGATGTTGGCTTAGAAGCAGCCATCATTTAAAGAAAGCGTAATAGCTCACTGGTCGAGTCGGCCTGCGCGGAAGATGTAACGGGGCTAAACCATGCACCGAAGCTGCGGCAGCGACGCTTATGCGTTGTTGGGTAGGGGAGCGTTCTGTAAGCCGTTGAAGGTGGACTGTGAGGTCTGCTGGAGGTATCAGAAGTGCGAATGCTGACATAAGTAACGATAAAGCGGGTGAAAAGCCCGCTCGCCGGAAGACCAAGGGTTCCTGTCCAACGTTAATCGGGGCAGGGTGAGTCGACCCCTAAGGCGAGGCCGAAAGGCGTAGTCGATGGGAAACAGGTTAATATTCCTGTACTTGGTGTTACTGCGAAGGGGGGACGGAGAAGGCTATGTTGGCCGGGCGACGGTTGTCCCGGTTTAAGCGTGTAGGTGGGTGTTCCAGGTAAATCCGGAATGCTGTTAACACTGAGGCGTGATGACGAGGCACCACGGTGCTGAAGTGACAAATGCCCTGCTTCCAGGAAAAGCCTCTAAGCATCAGGTAACACGAAATCGTACCCCAAACCGACACAGGTGGTCAGGTAGAGAATACCAAGGCGCTTGAGAGAACTCGGGTGAAGGAACTAGGCAAAATGGTGCCGTAACTTCGGGAGAAGGCACGCTGGCATGTAGGTGAAGCGGTTTACCCGTGGAGCTGAAGCCAGTCGAAGATACCAGCTGGCTGCAACTGTTTATTAAAAACACAGCACTGTGCAAACACGAAAGTGGACGTATACGGTGTGACGCCTGCCCGGTGCCGGAAGGTTAATTGATGGGGTTATCCGCGAGGAGAAGCTCCTGATCGAAGCCCCGGTAAACGGCGGCCGTAACTATAACGGTCCTAAGGTAGCGAAATTCCTTGTCGGGTAAGTTCCGACCTGCACGAATGGCGTAATGATGGCCAGGCTGTCTCCACCCGAGACTCAGTGAAATTGAAATCGCTGTGAAGATGCAGTGTACCCGCGGCAAGACGGAAAGACCCCGTGAACCTTTACTATAGCTTGACACTGAACACTGGTCCTTGATGTGCAGGATAGGTGGGAGGCTTTGAAGCGTGGACGCCAGTCTGCGTGGAGCCATCCTTGAAATACCACCCTTTAATGGCTGGTGTTCTAACGTGGACCCGTGATCCGGGTTGCGGACAGTGTCTGGTGGGTAGTTTGACTGGGGCGGTCTCCTCCTAAAGCGTAACGGAGGAGCACGAAGGTTGGCTAATCCTGGTCGGACATCAGGAGGTTAGTGCAATGGCATAAGCCAGCTTGACTGCGAGCGTGACGGCGCGAGCAGGTGCGAAAGCAGGTCATAGTGATCCGGTGGTTCTGAATGGAAGGGCCATCGCTCAACGGATAAAAGGTACTCCGGGGATAACAGGCTGATACCGCCCAAGAGTTCATATCGACGGCGGTGTTTGGCACCTCGATGTCGGCTCATCACATCCTGGGGCTGAAGTAGGTCCCAAGGGTATGGCTGTTCGCCATTTAAAGTGGTACGCGAGCTGGGTTTAGAACGTCGTGAGACAGTTCGGTCCCTATCTGCCGTGGGCGCTGGAGAATTGAGGGGGGCTGCTCCTAGTACGAGAGGACCGGAGTGGACGCATCACTGGTGTTCGGGTTGTCATGCCAATGGCACTGCCCGGTAGCTACATGCGGAAGAGATAAGTGCTGAAAGCATCTAAGCACGAAACTTGCCCCGAGATGAGTTCTCCCTGAGACTTTAAGTCTCCTGAAGGAACGTTGAAGACGACGACGTTGATAGGCCGGGTGTGTAAGCGCAGCGATGCGTTGAGCTAACCGGTACTAATGAGCCGTGAGGCTTAACCTTACAACGCCAGAGTGGTTTTGGTGCTGGGTGATTGAGAGAGATTTTCAGCTTAACCGGATTAATGCCTGCGGCCCTGTGAGAAATAACCAGTGCGGCAGGTGAACAGAATTTGCCTGGCGGCAAGAGCGCGGTGGTCCCACCTGACCCCATGCCGAACTCAGAAGTGAAACGCCGTAGCGCCGATGGTAGTGTGGGGTCTCCCCATGCGAGAGTAGGGAACTGCCAGGCATCAAATTAAGCAGTAAACCGGGGCAATAAACCGGTGTTGTGGAAAAATTCGGTGGAGCGGTAGTTCAGTCGGTTAGAATACCTGCCTGTCACGCAGGGGGTCGCGGGTTCGAGTCCCGTCCGTTCCGCCACTTATTAAAAAAATTAAGCCTGCTAACTTAGCAGGCTTAATGATAAAAAATATAGGGGCGTAGCTCAGTTGGTAGAGCACCGGTCTCCAAAACCGGGTGTCGCGAGTTCGAGTCTCTCCGCCCCTGCCAGTAATAATCCTTAGCTTCGGCTAAGGATTTTTTTTGCTTTTTTTCCTTCCTTATAGATAACCTTTCAGCCAATCAGATAATGATTGGCGCTTTCAGCAATTCTTTAATCCATTGTTGCTTATCGCTATTCTGCAGCCAGATCGCATAAAGCGGGCGGGAGAGCGTGGCGGAATCAGCCACCATAAAAAGATCGCTTTTATCCGCCGCCCATGCGGTAGGCAACCAGGTGCAACCGTTCAGTTGTGGTAGCATTTGACGGGTAATTTCAGCGGAACTGGTGGTCAGAAAGGGAATATCATCCTGGCTGATAAGACCTGTCTCGTGCTGTTGAAAGTCAGGCCCCCATTCCAATCGTAGGTAACTCAATTCAGCGCGTTTTTTGTCGGGTGCTGAAGCAAAAAGGGCCAGCGCGAAATGCCCCAGCAGCTGGCTGGAAAACTCATCCATTTTCGGCGCTTCGGTGGTAATGAGCAGATCCAGTTGGCGTTCATGCAACTGTTTGACCAGCGACTGACGTTGCGCGATGCGGGCCTCAAACTGAAGATTGCTGTAAGTCCCGTACAGGCGCATCAGCCAGTCTGTCAGCACGCATTCCCATAACGAGGCGCTGGCTCCGATCGACAATTCGTTATGCCGGGTAGTGTGCGCGACTTCTTTCTTTGCCGCCTGCCAGGTGCTCATCAAATTCTCAGCATAGGGCAGTAATTTTTCACCCGCTGTGGTCAGCCGGATGTTGTTACGATGGCGGGTAAAAAGATTCACGCCCAACTGGTTCTCTAACTGACGGATACGAAAGCTAACTGCTGATTGCGTCAGGTAAAGCGCTTCCGCAGCACGCCCAAAATGGCGAGTTCTGCTGACTTCAAGGAAGGTTTTAAGCAAGTCAGTATCCACATCTCTCTCCGCAAAATTTTTTGTCGTTATGATTTAAATGTTTTGTTTGACGCTCTGTCAAGCGTAACTAATACTCCGCGCCATAAATAGCTCGGCCAAGAGAATTAGGAGCGTGTAGGATGGCGGAAAGCTTTACGACGACTAATCGATTTTTCGACAATAAATATTATCCGCGCGGGTTCTCTCGCCATGGTGATTTCACGATCAAAGAAGCGCAGTTGTTAGAACGTTGTGGCTATGCGTTCAATGAACTGGATTTAGGAAAACGCGAACCCACAAACGACGAAGAGAAACAGTTCGTCGCAGTTTGCCGGGGAGAGCGCGAGCCTGTAACGGAAGCTGAGCGTGTGTGGAGTAAGTACATGACGCGTATCAAGCGCCCAAAACGTTTCCATACCCTGTCAGGCGGCAAGCCGCAGATGGAAGGCGTGGAAGACTACACTGAGAGCGATGATTAAAAAATAGGGGCGATAAGCCCCTTTTTTACGCCAGCATCTTTTGCAGATGCACCAGCATCCTGTCGATAGCGCGATAGGACAATGCTTCCATAATGTGCTCGCGGAATATCCGTTCTGACCCAGCCATATCCGCAATCGTCCTGGCTACTCTTAATAACCTGAACCACGCGCGAGTTGAAAGGCCCAGCGCGGTTAAGATCTCTTCCATCCAGACCGCGTCCTCACTGGATAATTCGCAAAAAGCGTTGATGTCAGGGTTATCCAGTTGTGCATTCAACTTACCCTGGCGTTCATATTGTCGTTCCTGAACACGTTGTACCCTTGCACGTACCACAGCGCTGCTTTCTGTCGATAAATTCCGTTGGCTTAACATGCCTGGCTGAGGCAGCGGGATTTCCAGCGACATATCAAACCGGTCGAGAAACGGCCCGGAGAGCCGTCCCAGATAGCGTAAGGTTTGTTCCGGCGTACAGCGATTATGGTTGCCCTGATAATGCCCCGTTGGGCTGGGGTTCATGGCAGCAATGAGTTGAAAGCGTGCCGGATAGCTGACTTTAGCGCGAGTCCGCGAGATATGGATAATGCCGGACTCAATCGGTTCTCTCAGCGCATCCAGCACGCGTCGCTCAAACTCCGGTAATTCATCCAGAAAAAGCACGCCATTATGGGCCAGTGAAATTTCGCCGGGTAAGGGAATAGCGCCGCCGCCAACCATCGCTGTTAATGACGCGCTGTGATGAGGAGCCCGAAAGGGGCGCTGACGCCACTGTTGATAGATCGTCAACGGGTTAACCAGGCTATGGATTGCTGCGCTCTCCAGCGCCTCCCGATCGCTTAATATCGGCAGTAACCCATTAAGCCGACTGGCTAACATGGTTTTGCCCGTACCGGGCGGCCCGATAAACAGCAAGTTATGGCCGCCCGCTGCCGTAATTTCCAGCGCACGCTTTCCCTGCTGCTGACCCACTACCTCATTGAGATCGCCTGTTATTACCGGTACCGCAAGAGGTTCTCTACAGGGCGGCTCCAGTTCAGCTTTGCTCTCAAGAAAAGCGCACACCTGCTGTAAATGCTGGGCAATGAGACAGCCTTCTTCCTGAATTAGCCCTACCTCCTGCGAATTGTCTTTAGAGACGACGATCTTTCTCCCGCAGCGTAATGCTTCCATTGCGGCGCAGATTGCACCGGGAACGCCTCTCAGAGCGCCTGTAAGCGCGAGCTCACCAACAAACTCGTAACACTCCAGATTTTGGGCAGTAAGCTGCTCAGACGCCGCCAGCAGCGCCACAGCGATAGGCAAATCATATCTCCCTCCTTGCTTAGGTAAATCCGCCGGTGCCAGGTTAATGGTGATTTTGCGTGCCGGGAAGGTGTACCCGCTGTTGATCAAAGCGCTACGAACGCGATCTCTGGCCTCCTTCACGGTGGTTTCAGGTAGCCCAACAATAGTGAGCCCGGGTAAGCCCTGGCTGATATGAACTTCAACTGTCACCAGCGGGGCGGTGACGCCTAACGCTGCACGTGTATAGATGACCGATAGCGACATAACTCCTCCAGTGAGGAGATTTTGTCAGTTTGCTCGCGACAGAAAAAACAGTGTTTGATGAATTTACGAGCGTCATTCCAGGCTTTGTATGCAGTTTTCATATTTGACATGGGAACCGGAAGAGAAGCCGCAAAACTAAAAGTGAGCCAAAAACCGTGAGAACTGCGTTATTCCTGAAAAAAAACCATTTCGAATTTTAACGTTAAAAAACAGCAGCTTCTTGAGTATTTCATCCGAAATCAAAAACGCCAACTGTAAAAATTTGTTGTATGTTGTTCCCGCTCTATGGTAACTCTTTAGGTATTCCTTCGATTACGATGTAAGAAATAACCAAAATGACAGCCCTTCTACGAGTGATTAGCCTAGTCGTGATTAGCGTGGTGGTGATTATTATCCCACCGTGCGGGGCTGCACTTGGAGGAAGAAAGGCTTAAAAATCAAGCCTGAATCAACGAGAACCCCCGCACCGAAAGGTCCGGGGGTTTTTTATTAGCTAAAGAATGGTGATGAGAGGTGAATGATGTGTTCTAGCATAAAATCCTGTTTGCCTCATTCTGTGACGGAAGATTAACTATGAATGGTGCTCAGTGGGTGGTACATGCTTTGCGGGCTCAGGGAGTGGACACGGTTTTCGGCTACCCAGGTGGTGCGATAATGCCCGTGTACGATGCGTTATATGACGGAGGCGTCGAGCATTTACTGTGCCGCCACGAGCAAGGTGCCGCCATGGCCGCTATCGGCTATGCGCGTTCGACCGGTAAAACAGGCGTTTGCATCGCCACCTCTGGCCCTGGTGCCACTAACTTGATCACCGGCTTAGCGGATGCGTTACTGGATTCCGTTCCCGTTGTCGCCATCACCGGGCAGGTTGCTTCCCCGCTGATTGGCACCGACGCGTTTCAGGAGGTGGATGTGCTGGGTCTTTCACTGGCATGTACCAAGCACAGCTTCCTTGTTGAATCCTTAGAAGAATTGCCAGGCATCATCGCCGAAGCGTTTGAAGTTGCGAATTCAGGCCGCCCTGGTCCGGTTCTGGTTGATATCCCCAAAGACGTTCAAATTGCCAGCGGCGATCTCGAGCCTTGCCTGGCGGCAGTAGAAGACACCTTTGAGATACCCTATGCCGAGCTGGAACAGGCTCGCGCCATGCTGAACCAGGCGAAAAAGCCGATGGTCTATGTGGGCGGCGGTGTTGGGATGGCGCAGGCCGTTCCTGCGTTACGTGAATTTTTAGCCGTCACCGCGATGCCCGCCACCGTCACGCTGAAAGGCCTCGGCACAGTACCAGCCGATTATCCGGGCTATGTAGGGATGCTGGGCATGCACGGCACCAAAGCCGCCAACCTGGCGGTGCAGGAGTGCGACCTGCTGATCGCCGTGGGCGCGCGCTTCGATGACCGCGTGACCGGCAAACTGAACACCTTCGCGCCGCACGCGAAAGTGATCCATATGGATATCGATCCGGCAGAGATGAACAAACTGCGTCAGGCACATGTCGCCTTGCAAGGTTCCCTGAATCACTTACTGCCTGCTTTACAAAAACCGTTAGCCATCGATGCCTGGCGCGAAGAAGTTAGCGCATTGCGTGCCGAACACGCCTGGCGTTACGACCATCCCGGCGAGGCCATCTATGCGCCGCTGCTGTTAAAACAGCTCTCCGAGCGTAAACCGCACGATTGCGTAGTGACCACCGACGTCGGTCAGCACCAGATGTGGGCCGCACAGCATATGTCCTTCAGCCGCCCGGAAAACTTCATCACCTCAAGTGGTTTGGGTACGATGGGATTTGGCTTGCCGGCAGCGGTCGGCGCGCAGGTGGCGCGTCCTGACGATATGGTGATCTGCGTGTCCGGTGACGGTTCATTCATGATGAACGTCCAGGAGCTGGGCACGGTGAAGCGAAAGCAGCTGCCGTTAAAAATCGTGTTACTGGACAACCAGCGTTTAGGCATGGTTCGCCAGTGGCAGCAGTTGTTCTTCGCCGAGCGCTACAGTGAAACCACCCTGACCGATAACCCTGATTTTTTAATGCTGGCCCGCGCCTTTGGCATCCCTGGCCAGCACATTACCCGCAAAGACCAGGTAGAAGCCGCGCTTAACGAAATGTTGACGAGCGAAGGGCCGTATCTGCTTCACGTCTCAATCGATGAACTGGAAAACGTCTGGCCGCTGGTACCACCGGGTGCCAGTAACTCACAAATGCTGGAGAAATTATCATGATGCAACATCAACTGGCGGTACAGGCGCGTTTTCGTCCAGAGACGCTGGAGCGCGTGCTCCGTGTGGTTCGCCATCGCGGTTTTGAAATCTGCTCAATGAACATGGCGACGGCAAGCAACGCCGAAAATATAAATATTGAATTGACCGTTGCCAGCCTTCGCCCTGTCGAATTACTGTTTAGTCAGCTTAGTAAGCTGGTCGATGTCGCTTATGTCGAGATCCAGCAAGAAACACATCACTCATTATCACAACAAATTCGCGCATAAGCGCAAAGGAAGAAAAATGACGACGAAGAAAGCTGATTATATCTGGTTCAACGGTGAGATGGTTCCGTGGGGCGAGGCGAAGGTTCACGTGATGTCTCATGCGCTGCACTATGGTACGTCAGTCTTTGAAGGCATCCGTTGCTACGACTCCCATAAAGGCCCGGTGGTTTTTCGTCATCGCGAGCACATGCAACGCCTGCGTGACTCCGCAAAAATCTATCGCTTTCCGGTCACGCAGAGCGTGGACGAGCTGATGGAAGCGTGCCGTCAGGTGATCCGTAAAAACAATCTGGTGAGCGCTTACATTCGTCCGCTGGTCTTTGTCGGCGATGTCGGTATGGGCGTGAACCCGCCTCCGGGATACACCACCGATGTGATTATCGCCGCGTTCCCGTGGGGCGCATACCTGGGTGCCGAAGCGCTGGAGCAGGGCATCGACGCCATGGTTTCTTCCTGGAACCGCGTTGCGCCGAACACCATCCCGACCGCCGCGAAAGCGGGCGGCAACTATCTTTCCTCCCTGCTGGTTGGCAGCGAAGCGCGCCGCCACGGTTATCAGGAAGGTATCGCACTGGATGTGAACGGTTATATCTCCGAAGGCGCAGGTGAAAACCTGTTTGAAGTAAAAGACGGCATTCTGTTCACTCCGCCGTTCACCTCTTCGGCGCTGCCGGGTATCACCCGTGATGCGATTATCAAGCTGGCACAAGATCTGGGTATCGAAGTGCGCGAGCAGGTGCTGTCCCGCGAATCGCTGTACCTTGCCGATGAAGTCTTTATGTCCGGTACCGCCGCTGAAATCACCCCGGTGCGCAGCGTGGACGGCATCCAGGTCGGCGAAGGCCGCTGTGGCCCAGTCACCAAACGTATTCAGCAAGCATTCTTTGGCCTTTTCACCGGTGAAACCGAGGATAAATGGGGCTGGTTGGATCAGGTAAATTCATAATTAAAAATGGGACGGCTCGCACCGTCCCATTTAACAGATACAGATGGGAGTAACTAAAGCATGCCTAAGTACCGTTCCGCCACCACCACCCATGGCCGTAATATGGCGGGTGCCCGCGCATTATGGCGCGCCACCGGCATGACCGACGCCGACTTCGGCAAGCCGATTATCGCGGTGGTGAACTCTTTTACCCAGTTCGTGCCGGGCCATGTGCATCTGCGTGATTTGGGCAAACTGGTTGCCGAGCAAATCGAGGCCTCAGGCGGCGTAGCAAAAGAGTTTAATACCATTGCTGTGGATGATGGCATCGCCATGGGCCACGGCGGCATGCTTTATTCACTGCCGTCCCGCGAACTGATTGCCGACTCGGTGGAGTACATGGTGAATGCCCACTGCGCCGATGCCATGGTGTGCATTTCCAACTGCGACAAAATCACCCCAGGAATGTTGATGGCCTCGCTGCGCCTGAATATTCCGGTGATCTTCGTTTCAGGCGGGCCAATGGAAGCAGGCAAAACCAAGCTTTCTGACAAAATCATCAAACTGGACCTGGTTGACGCCATGATCCAGGGCGCGGACCCGACAGTCAGCAACGAACAAAGCGATCAGGTTGAACGCTCGGCGTGCCCGACCTGTGGCTCCTGCTCCGGGATGTTCACCGCTAACTCCATGAACTGCCTGACCGAAGCGCTGGGCCTGTCGCAGCCGGGCAACGGCTCGCTGCTGGCGACCCACTCCGATCGTAAAGAGCTGTTCCTGAACGCCGGTAAACGCATTGTTGAGTTAACTAAACGCTATTACGAGCAGGACGATGCCCGCGCGCTGCCGCGCAATATCGCCAGCAAAGCCGCGTTTGAAAACGCCATGACGCTGGATATTGCCATGGGCGGCTCGACCAACACGGTATTGCACCTGTTGGCGGCGGCGCAGGAAGCCGAAATTGATTTCACCATGAGCGATATCGATAAGCTATCGCGCCAGGTGCCGCAGCTGTGTAAGGTTGCGCCAAGCACCCAGAAATACCATATGGAAGATGTGCACCGCGCAGGCGGCGTGCTGGGGATCCTGGGCGAACTCGATCGCGCAAACTTGTTGAATCGCGACGTGTATAACGTGCTGGGGTTAACCCTCCCGGAAACGCTCGATCGTTACGACATCATGCTGACCAAAGACGATGCGGTGAAAAGTATGTTCTCCGCAGGCCCGGCGGGTATCCGCACCACGCAGGCGTTTTCTCAGTCCTGCCGTTGGGATTCGCTGGATGATGACCGCCAGGGTGGCTGTATCCGTTCGCTGGAGCATGCCTACAGCCAGGACGGCGGTCTGGCGGTGCTGTACGGCAACTTTGCTGAAAATGGCTGCATCGTGAAAACCGCAGGCGTGGACGACAGCATTCTCAAATTCACCGGCCCGGCAAAAGTCTATGAAAGCCAGGACGACGCGGTAGAAGCCATTCTTGGCGGCAAAGTGGTGGCGGGCGACGTGGTGGTTATCCGTTACGAAGGGCCGAAAGGCGGACCGGGTATGCAGGAGATGCTCTATCCGACCACCTTCCTGAAATCCATGGGTCTTGGCAAAGCCTGCGCGCTGATCACCGATGGACGTTTCTCCGGCGGTACTTCCGGCCTGTCCATCGGCCACGTTTCCCCGGAAGCGGCAAGCGGCGGCGCGATCGGCCTGATTGAAGACGGCGATCTGATTGCCATCGACATCCCGAATCGCGATATTCAGTTGCAGGTCAGCGATCGCGATCTGGCTGCCCGTCGTGAAGCGCAGGAAGCGCGTGGCGAGCAGGCCTGGACGCCGCGTAACCGCGAACGTCAGGTTTCCTTCGCCCTGCGTGCCTACGCAAGCCTGGCCACCAGTGCGGATAAAGGCGCGGTGCGCGATAAATCGAAACTTGGGGGTTAATCATGGCCGACGTCCAACCCCTGCCTGCCGCCCCCTGTGGGGCGGAATATTTGCGCGCGGTGCTGCGTTCGCCGGTATATGAAGTGGCGCAGGTTACCCCGCTGCAAAAAATGGAAAAACTGTCATCCCGCCTCGGCAACGTGATTCTGGTGAAGCGGGAAGATCGCCAGCCGGTTCACAGCTTTAAGCTGCGCGGCGCTTACGCCATGATGGCGAATCTTTCCGACGAGCAAAAATCTCGCGGCGTGGTCACGGCATCTGCCGGCAACCATGCCCAGGGTGTCGCGCTCTCTTCGTCACGCCTCGGACTGAAATCGCTGATTGTGATGCCGGTCAGCACGGCGGATATCAAAGTAGACGCGGTACGCGGCTTCGGCGGTGAAGTGCTGCTGCACGGTGCGAACTTCGACGAAGCCAAAGCCAAAGCGATTGAGCTCTCCACCCAGCAGGGCTTCACCTATGTGCCGCCGTTCGACCATCCGGCAGTTATCGCCGGGCAGGGCACGCTGGCGCTGGAACTGCTTCAGCAGGACGCGCATATCGACCGGGTATTTGTTCCGGTGGGCGGCGGCGGCCTGGCGGCGGGCGTGGCGGTGTTGATCAAACAGCTAATGCCGCAGATCAAAGTGATCGCCGTAGAAGCAGAAGATTCCGCCTGCCTGAAGGCGGCGCTGGATGCCGGTAAGCCGGTAGATTTGCCGCGCGTTGGGCTGTTCGCCGAGGGCGTGGCGGTGAAGCGCATCGGCGATGAAACCTTCCGTGTCTGCCAGGAGTATCTGGATGACATCGTGACGGTAGACAGCGATGCGATCTGCGCGGCGATGAAAGATCTGTTTGAGGACGTGCGCGCCGTGGCGGAGCCGTCTGGCGCGCTGGCGCTGGCAGGCATGAAGAAGTATATCCAGCAGCACAACATCCACGGCGAGCGTCTGGCTCATGTGTTGTCTGGCGCGAACGTTAACTTCCACGGGCTGCGCTACGTTTCCGAGCGCTGCGAGTTGGGCGAACAGCGTGAAGCGCTGCTGGCGGTCACTATCCCGGAAGAGAAAGGCAGCTTCCTCAAGTTTTGTCAGCTGCTGGGCGGCCGTTCGGTTACGGAATTTAACTACCGTTTCGCGGATGCCAGAGACGCCTGCATTTTCGTGGGCGTGCGGTTGAGCCGTGGCATGGAAGAGCGCAAAGAGATCCTCAGCATGCTGGCCGACGGTGGCTACGCTGTGGTGGATCTGTCCGATGACGAGATGGCGAAACTGCACGTGCGCTATATGGTTGGCGGACGGCCTTCGCGCCCGCTCCACGAGCGGCTGTACAGTTTCGAATTCCCGGAATCGCCGGGCGCGCTGCTGAAGTTTTTACAAACCCTCGGCACCCACTGGAATATTTCGCTATTCCACTACCGCAGCCACGGCACCGATTATGGCCGCGTGCTGGCCGCGTTTGAGCTGGGCGATCACGAACCGGATTTCGAGACCCGACTCAATGAGCTGGGTTACGACTGTCATGATGAGTCAAATAACCCGGCGTTCCGCTTCTTCCTGGCGGGTTAGTGGTTCGGCAATAACGTCCAGAACGCATCAATAAGCGGCTCATGCAGCCGCTTTTTTTGTGCGCAAACGCCAAGCTCAAACGGCGTTTTCTCATCGCTGCGCTCTAAAATCATCACGCGGTTACGCACCGGTTCCGGGCTGTTTTCCAGCACCACTTCCGGCAGCAACGCCACGCCGCAGCCGAGCGCCACCATGGACACCATCGCTTCGTGTCCGCCGACGGTAGCATATATCGACGGATTGCTGATTTTCTGGCGGCGGAACCATAATTCGATGCGGCGGCGCACCGGCCCCTGATCGGCCATGATAAACGGCACCGTCGACCAGTCGGGGTCATCTACTGAGACCTGATTGCGCACCGGGCAGGGCAGCGCCGGGGCGATCAGCACCACCGCCAGATTTTCCAGCATCGAGAACGCCACCGCGCCGGGCAGCGTTTCCGGCTTGCCCGCAATCGCCAGATCCGCTTCGCCCGTGACCACTTTTTCCATCGCGTCGGCGGCATCGCCGGTGGTGAGCTTAATTTCTACCGAAGGATGCTCGGCGCGGAACCGGTCAAGGATCGGCGGCAGATGGCTGTAAGCGGCGGTGACGGAGCAGAAAATATGCAATTCGCCCGAGAGCGATGGCCCCTGCTGATCGATGGTGTGGCGCAGTTGCTGATACTGCAACAGTGTTTGTTGGGCGAAAACGCGCAGCGATTCTCCAGCTTCGGTTAACGTCACCGTGCGGTTGTCGCGTACAAACAGCGCCTGGCCGAGATCCTCTTCCAGCCGCTGGATCTGCCGGGAAAGTGTGGATGGGCTGACGTGCATCGCCCGCGCGCTACGGCCAAAATGGCGGCTTTCCGCCAGATGCAGGAAGGTTTTAAGATCGCGTAAATCCACAGGCGGCACTCCCGGTTTGACGTTGCAGAAATTGCAATGTGACGTTGTGAATATATCAATTTCCGCAATAAATTTCCTGTTGTAATGTGGGTACATTCTCGCTCGACAGCGAACCGAACAATAAGCACCACAACACGACGAGGTTTCATCATGGCTAATTATTTCAACACACTGAACCTGCGCCAGCAGCTGGCGCAACTGGGTAAATGTCGCTTTATGGGCCGCGACGAATTTGCCGATGGCGCAAGCTATCTTCAGGGTAAAAAAGTGGTCATCGTCGGTTGTGGCGCGCAGGGCCTGAACCAGGGCCTGAACATGCGCGACTCCGGTCTGGATATCTCTTATGCCTTGCGTAAAGAAGCCATCGCGGAAAAACGCGCCTCCTGGCGTAAAGCCACCGAAAACGGTTTTGCCGTGGGCACTTATGAAGAGTTGATCCCGCAGGCGGACCTGGTAGTTAACCTGACGCCAGACAAACAGCACTCCGACGTGGTGCGTTCCGTTCAGCCGCTGATGAAAGACGGCGCGGCGCTGGGCTACTCTCACGGTTTCAACATCGTTGAAGTGGGCGAGCAGATCCGTAATGACATCACCGTGGTGATGGTTGCGCCGAAGTGCCCTGGCACCGAAGTGCGTGAAGAGTACAAACGTGGTTTTGGCGTACCGACCCTGATCGCCGTACACCCGGAAAACGATCCGAAAGGCGAAGGCATGGCGATTGCTAAAGCCTGGGCTGCGGCCACCGGCGGTCACCGTGCGGGCGTGCTGGAATCCTCTTTCGTTGCGGAAGTGAAATCTGACCTCATGGGTGAGCAGACCATTCTCTGCGGTATGTTGCAAGCCGGTTCTCTGCTGTGCTTCGACAAGCTGGTGGAAGAAGGCGCTGACCCGGCTTACGCGGAAAAACTGATTCAGTTCGGCTGGGAAACCATCACCGAAGCGCTGAAGCAGGGCGGTATCACCCTGATGATGGACCGCCTGTCTAACCCGGCGAAACTGCGCGCTTATGCGCTGTCTGAACAGCTGAAAGAAATTATGGCGCCGCTGTTCCAGAAACACATGGACGACATCATCTCCGGCGAGTTCTCCTCCGGCATGATGGCGGACTGGGCCAACGACGATAAAAACCTGCTGACCTGGCGTGAAGAGACCGGCAAAACTGCCTTTGAAACCGCGCCGCAGTATGAAGGCAAAATCAGCGAGCAGGAGTACTTCGATAAAGGCGTACTGATGATCGCGATGGTAAAAGCGGGCGTTGAACTGGCGTTCGAAACCATGGTGGATTCCGGCATCATCGAAGAGTCTGCATACTATGAATCACTGCACGAGCTGCCGCTGATCGCCAACACCATCGCCCGTAAGCGCCTGTATGAAATGAACGTGGTTATCTCCGATACCGCCGAGTACGGTAACTACCTGTTCTCTTACGCCTGCGTACCGTTGCTGAAAGAGTTTATGACCACGCTGCAACCGGGCGACCTGGGCAAAGCGGTAGAAGGCAGTGCGGTGGATAACGCGCAGTTGCGTGACGTGAACGACGCGATCCGCAGCCATGCGATTGAAGCGGTAGGCCAGAAACTGCGTGGTTATATGACGGATATGAAACGCATCGCCGTCGCGGGATAATCTCCGTTACGACAAAAAAACCCGGTGAATTTCACCGGGTTTTTTTATTAGTTACGGTACAGCACCTTAATGATGTGGTAACCGAACTGGGTGTGCAGCGGGCCGGTTGGTTCCAACACCGGGCAGGAGAACACCACTTTATCGAATGCCGGCACCATCTGGCCCTGGCGGAATTCGCCTAAGTGGCCGCCTTTTTTGCCTGATGGACAAATGGAGTGCTTCTTCGCCAACTTCTCGAAATCGCCGCCGTTTTTAATCTGCTCCAGAAGATCCAGAGCCAATTTTTCTTCTTTAACCAGAATGTGCAGTGCTGCCGCTGTTTTAGCCATGTGGGTGCCTTAAGTCATAGGGATTACGGCGGCTATAGTAGCGATCCTTAATGGCGATACAACACCTTAATGATGTGATAGCCGAATTTAGTTTTTACCGGCCCGAAGGGTTTCAACAGTGGACAACTGAACACCGCCTGGTCAAAAGGGGCGACCATCGCACCTTTGCTGAACTCGCCCAAATTGCCGCCGTTGCGCCCGGATGGGCAACTGGAGTAGCGTTTTGCCAGGGTATCAAAACTGACGCCGCGCTCGAGTTTTTGCATGATCTCCAGCGCCAGTTTTTCAGTCTTGACGAGGATATGCAGGGCCGCTGCGGTTCTTGCCATAATTAATCTCCGGGAAGTCATTCGCTTGCCTTCACTTTACCATTCCCTGACCGGATTGCCGTTAATTCCTCGTTCCGCTTTTGCTACAATCCCTCCCCCGTTCGAAGATTGAGCAACCATCATGCGTTTAAACCCCGGTCAACAACACGCTGTCGAATTCGTCACCGGCCCCTGTCTGGTGCTGGCGGGCGCTGGCTCCGGTAAGACTCGCGTGATTACCAATAAAATCGCCCACCTGATCCGCGGCTGCGGCTACCAGGCAAAACATATCGCGGCGGTGACCTTTACCAATAAGGCAGCGCGCGAGATGAAAGAGCGCGTGGCGCAAACCCTCGGGCGCAAAGAGGCGCGCGGCCTGATGATCTCAACTTTCCATACCCTGGGGCTTGAGATTATCAAACGCGAATACAAGGCCTTAGGCATGAAGGCCAATTTCTCGCTGTTCGACGACACCGATCAGCTGGCGCTCATCAAGGAACTCACCGACGGATTGGTGGAGAACGATAAATCACTGTACCAGCAGCTGCTGTCTACCATTTCGAACTGGAAAAACGACCTTCTGAACCCGGCCCAGGCGGCGGCGCAGGCCAAAGGCGAGCGTGACCGCATTTTTGCCCATTGCTATAGCCTGTATGACGCCCATCTAAAAGCCTGTAACGTCCTTGATTTTGACGACTTGATCCTGCTGCCGACTCTGCTTTTACAGCGCAATGAAGAAGTACGCGAGCGCTGGCAGAACCGCATCCGCTATTTGCTGGTGGATGAGTATCAGGATACCAACACCAGCCAGTATGAAATGGTGAAACTGCTGGTGGGCGCGCGGGCGCGGTTTACCGTAGTGGGTGATGACGATCAGTCCATCTACTCCTGGCGCGGCGCGCGACCGCAAAACCTGGTGTTGCTCAGTAAAGATTTTCCGGCGTTGCAGGTGATTAAGCTGGAGCAGAACTACCGCTCATCAGGGCGCATCCTGAAGGCGGCGAACATCCTGATTGCCAATAACCCGCACGTATTCGAAAAAAAGCTGTTTTCTGAACTGGGTTATGGCACTGAGTTAAAAGTGCTTTCTGCCAATCATGAAGAGCATGAAGCGGAGAGAGTGGCGGGTGAACTTATTGCCCATCACTTCATCAATAAAACCCAGTACAAGGATTATGCCATCCTCTATCGCGGTAACCACCAGTCGCGGGTGTTTGAAAAACTGCTGATGCAAAACCGCATTCCGTATCGCATCTCTGGCGGGACGTCGTTCTTCTCGCGCCCGGAAATTAAAGATTTACTGGCCTATCTGCGAATACTCACTAACCCGGACGACGACAGCGCGTTTATGCGGATTGTGAATACGCCGCGCCGGGAAATCGGCCCTGCCACGCTGCAAAAACTGGGCGAATGGGCTAACCAGCGTAACAAGAGCCTGTTCACCGCCAGCTTCGATATGGGGCTGAGCCAGACCCTCACCGGGCGCGGCTATGAATCCTTAACCCGCTTTACCCACTGGCTGGGCGATGTAGCCCGCCTGGCGGAACGCGAGCCGGTGGCGGCGGTGCGCGATCTGATCCACGGGATTGATTACGAATCCTGGCTTTACGAGACCTCGCCCAGCCAGAAAGCCGCGGAAATGCGCATGAAAAACGTTAACCAGCTGTTTAGCTGGATGACTGAAATGCTGGAAGGCTCGGAGCTTGAGGAGCCGATGACGCTCACTCAGGTTGTCACCCGTTTCACGTTGCGCGACATGATGGAACGCGGTGAAAGCGAAGAGGATCTCGATCAGGTCCAGTTGATGACCCTGCACGCCTCAAAAGGTCTGGAATTCCCTTATGTGTTCCTGGTCGGCATGGAAGAAGGCCTGTTGCCGCATCAGAGCAGCATTGATGAAGATAACGTCGATGAGGAGCGCCGGCTCGCCTACGTAGGGATCACCCGCGCCCAGAAAGAGCTGACGTTTACCCTGTGCAAAGAGCGCCGCCAGTACGGGGAATTAGTGCGCCCGGAACCAAGCCGCTTCCTGCTGGAATTGCCGCAGGACGATGTGCTTTGGGAGCAGGAACGTAAGGTGGTTTCACCTCAGGAGCGGATGCAGAAAGGACAGGGGCATCTGGCGAATTTGAAGGCGATGATGGCAAAGGCGCGAGGCGAGAACAATACGTAAGCGCCCGGAAAAGGGCGCAGACGATTAATGAATGTCTAACGGCCAGTGAACGTAACTCTGCCAGAGTTGTTCCTGCTCCAGCGACTCGGCGGCAAGCGGATGGCTGGGTAACCAGTTTTCCGGCAGGGTGAGGGTGAGCGTATCGCCCTTTGCCGACAAATCTACCGTCGGCAGCGTATCGTCGCGGCGGCGGCTGGCGAACATTATCGACAGCCGCAGCAGACGGCACAGCTGCTCGGCCACACGCGGCGGCACGGCGTTTTGCTGGTGCAAAGAAGAAAGATCTACCGGGCTGGTTTGATTCAACAGCAGGGTGGACAGCAGCTTTTTCTGCGCGGGGGTGAAGCCGGGTAAATCAAGGTTGCTCACCAGCCATGCGGCGTGCAGCGGTGCCTGTTTGAAATCGACGCTTAAACCAATTTCGTGCAGTTGCGCCGCGGCATACAGCATCGCTTTGCTGAGTTCATCCAGTTGCCAGGCGTTCGCCGTCTGGGCGATAAACTTTTCTGCCAAATGTGATACGCGCTGTGCCTGTTCGGTATCAACCAAAAACCGGCGCTGAATATTACGCAGCGTGCGGCTACGAATATCCTGATCCACCGACAAATGCAGCATACCGTAGACCAGCCCTTCGCGCAGCGCGCCGCCCGCCAGCGTCATGCACTCAATTTTCAGTTCTTTAAAGATGGCGATCAGAATGGCGAGACCGCTGGGGAATACCAGCGCGCGCTCCAGCGTCAGTCCTTCGATTTCCAGCTCTTCCAGGCGGCCGCAATGAATAGCGCGCTGTTTCAACTGTTCGAGCTTGGCAAGCGTGATGCGCTCGTCCATGCCCTGCGCCATCATGATTTCCTGTAGCGCCTGTACGGTGCCGGATGCGCCGACACAGGTTTGCCAGCCGTGTTTTTGCAGCTCGCCGATAACCGGTTGTAACACCGCGCTGGCAGCCTGCTGTGCTGCATCGAAGTTTTCTTTGGTCAGGCTACGATCGGTGAAAAAACGCTCAAGCCAGGTCACGCACCCCATCGACAGGCTAAATAGCGAGGTCGCCTGCGCGGCGGTGCCGGTCACCAGTTCGGTACTGGCACCGCCAATATCCACTACCAGACGACGATCTGCGCCACCCGTGGTGTGCGCCACGCCCTGGTAAATCAGCCGCGCTTCTTCTTCACCGCTGATCACCTGAACCGGGCAGCCTAAAATTTGCTGCGCTTTTTCGATGAATTCGGCGGAGTTGACCGCGAGCCGCAACGTGGCGGTGGCGACGGCGCGTACCTGGAGAGAAGGGATATCCTGCAAACGTTCAGCGAACAGCCGCAGGCATTGCCAGCCGCGTTCCATTGCTTCTTGCGAGAGAGTGTTGTCACTGCTTAAGCCCGCCGCGAGGCGGACTTTGCGTTTGATGCGCGTGAGGGTCTGGATACTTCCCGCCACCTCACGCACGACCAGCATATGAAAACTATTCGAACCGAGATCAATGGCTGCATACAGCGAGGCGGCGGAGGGCATCTCTGTTAACCTGTGCGGCGACGGTTTCGGGGCGCACCACCGGTGCGACGTGGGCCATTGCCGGAACGAACGCGGGTAAGGCGTTTCGGCGGTGGCAGTTGGCTCAGCAGCGCATCAGGGTTATATTTGCTGACCGGAATCGAATGGCTGATATAACTTTCAATTGCCGGAAGGTTCAACGCGTACTCTTCACAGGCCAGGCTGATAGAGTGCCCGCTGGCGCCTGCACGCCCGGTACGGCCAATGCGGTGAACGTAATCTTCGCAGTCGTCCGGCAGGTCGTAGTTGAACACATGCGTTACCGCTGGGATGTGTAAGCCACGAGCCGCAACGTCGGTCGCAACCAGAATATCCAGATCGCCACGGGTAAATTCTTCAAGAATACGCAGACGTTTTTTCTGCGCTACGTCGCCGGTTAACAAGCCTACGCGATGACCGTCGGCGGCAAGATGGCCCCAAATGTCTTCACAGCGATGTTTGGTATTGGCGAAAATAATCGCGCGGTCTGGCCACTCTTCTTCAATCAGCGTTTGTAGCAGACGCATCTTTTCTTCGTTGGACGGATAGAAAAGTTCTTCTTTAATCCGGTGGCCGGTTTTCTGTTCCGGTTCGACTTCCACATATTCCGCGTTGTTCATCTGCTCGAAAGCCAGTTCACGCACGCGGTAAGAAAGGGTGGCGGAAAACAGCATATTCAGACGCTGGGTCACCGGCGGCATGCGACGGAACAACCAACGAATGTCTTTAATAAAGCCGAGATCGTACATGCGATCCGCTTCATCAAGCACCACGACCTGGATTGCACCCAGATTAATGTGGTTCTGTTTGGCGTAGTCGATTAAACGACCGGTGGTGCCGATCAGGATATCAACGCCGCTTTCCAGCACTTTAAGCTGTTTATCGTAACCGTCGCCGCCGTAGGCCAGGCCGATTTTCAGGCCGGTGGACTGCGTAAGCGGTTCTGCATCAGAGTGAATCTGGACGGCGAGTTCGCGCGTCGGCGCCATAATAATCGCGCGCGGCTGATTCACCTGGCGGTTTTCGATCGCCGGGTTAGAAAGGAGATAATGAAACGTTGACGTTAAAAACGCCATCGTTTTGCCGGTACCGGTTTGCGCCTGTCCTGCAACATCACGTCCCGCCAGCGTCAGGGGAAGTGCGAGTGCCTGAATCGGAGTGCAATTATGAAATCCTTTCTTTTCAAGGGCTTCAATCACCGCAGGGTGCAGGGCGAAGTCGGCAAACTTCTGTTCTGTTAAATGTGTTTTGCTCATAGTGTGGTAGAATATCAGCTAACTATTGCTTTACGAAAGCGTATCCGGTGAAATAAAGTCAACCTAATGTTGGTTAATGCTACACCAACACGCCAGGCCTAATCTTGTGGAGTAAAACATGAGCGATAAAATTATTCACCTGACCGATGACAGTTTTGACACGGATGTACTTAAAGCGGACGGGTTGATTCTTGTTGATTTCTGGGCAGAGTGGTGCGGCCCTTGTAAAATGATTGCGCCGATTCTGGATGAAATCGCTGATGAATATCAGGGCAAATTGACCATTGCCAAGCTGAACATTGACCAAAACCCAGGCACGGCACCGAAATACGGTATCCGCGGTATCCCAACCCTGCTGCTGTTTAAAAACGGCGAAGTGGCTGCGACTAAAGTGGGTGCGTTGTCTAAAGGTCAGCTGAAAGAGTTTCTGGACGCTAACCTGGCGTAATTGCCTCTTAGCCGGCGCGTGCACGGTCTGGAAAATTTTCGGACCGCTGGACGCCCGGCGATAGTCGTGCTAAGTTGTTTATCAACTGCTGTTTGAACTTGCCTTATAGTTTAAATCTTGTAATACCCAATACTTCCCGGCGCTGAGAGACAAACTTCTTTTAAGCACGCGTGAAGTGATTATTATCCGGGCTCATCATTCATTCCGTCTTGTCGTTTCAGTTCTGCGTTCTTTCCTGCAACCAGGCCACGAACAGACATGAGATGAAGGCCGTTAACAGGCATGGATGTTCCTGCCATACCATTCACAACATTAAGTTCGAGATTTACCCCGAGTTTAAGAACCCACCATTATGAATCTTACCGAATTAAAGAATACGCCGGTTTCTGAGCTGATTACTCTCGGCGAAAATATGGGGCTGGAAAACCTGGCCCGTATGCGCAAACAGGACATTATTTTCGCCATCCTGAAGCAACACGCTAAGAGTGGCGAAGATATCTTTGGCGACGGTGTGCTGGAGATATTGCAGGACGGGTTTGGTTTCCTCCGTTCCGCAGACAGCTCCTACCTTGCCGGTCCCGATGACATCTACGTTTCTCCCAGCCAAATCCGCCGTTTCAACCTCCGCACAGGGGATACCATCTCCGGTAAGATTCGTCCGCCGAAAGAAGGCGAGCGTTACTTTGCGCTGCTGAAAGTTAACGAAGTCAACTACGACAAACCTGAAAACGCCCGCAACAAAATCCTGTTCGAAAACCTTACCCCGCTGCACGCGAACTCCCGTTTGCGTATGGAGCGCGGCAACGGTTCAACCGAGGATTTAACCGCGCGCGTACTGGATCTGGCATCGCCGATTGGTCGTGGTCAGCGTGGCCTGATTGTGGCACCGCCGAAAGCCGGTAAAACCATGCTGCTACAGAACATCGCCCAGAGCATCGCATACAATCATCCAGACTGCGTGCTGATGGTGCTGCTGATTGACGAACGTCCTGAAGAAGTCACCGAGATGCAGCGTCTGGTGAAAGGCGAAGTGGTTGCGTCAACCTTCGACGAACCGGCTTCCCGCCACGTGCAGGTTGCGGAAATGGTTATCGAGAAGGCCAAGCGCCTGGTTGAGCACAAAAAAGACGTGATCATTCTGCTCGACTCCATCACCCGTCTGGCGCGTGCCTACAACACCGTGGTACCGGCTTCCGGTAAAGTGTTGACCGGTGGTGTGGACGCCAACGCCCTGCATCGTCCGAAGCGTTTCTTCGGTGCCGCGCGTAACGTGGAAGAGGGCGGTAGCCTGACTATCATCGCGACCGCGCTGATCGATACCGGCTCCAAAATGGACGAAGTTATCTACGAAGAATTTAAAGGTACAGGCAACATGGAACTGCACCTGTCTCGTAAGATTGCTGAAAAACGCGTGTTCCCGGCGATTGATTACAACCGCTCCGGTACCCGTAAAGAAGAGCTGCTCACCACTCAGGAAGAGCTGCAGAAAATGTGGATCCTGCGCAAGATTATTCACCCGATGGGCGAAATCGACGCGATGGAATTCCTCATTAATAAGCTGGCCATGACGAAGACCAACGATGATTTCTTCGACATGATGAAGCGCTCTTAAGTTGTAAAAACTCGGGGAACGCCACGCTTTGTCGTGGCGTTTTTCATTATAGTTTTTGGGATACGGAATTTTCCTCTTGCTCCAGGGTTTTTTCCCTGCCAAGGTCGCGTGACTTCTGTGAGTTGGCTATCTTTATCTTGCTGAATAATAAATAGTCCCATTCAAGGATGATGCATAACCGCCCTTCTGAAGCAATGACTTCGCGGTTATACTTCCAACGGACTTATCTTTTGCAGAGAGCGCACACTGTGAATTTAATTACCTCGGGTGCCGAGCTAATCGGTATCTTTCTATTCACAACCATTTTTCTTTTTTTCGCCCGTAAAGTGGCTAAAAAAATTGGATTGGTGGATAAGCCCAATTTCCGCAAACGCCATCAAGGATTAATTCCTCTGGTCGGCGGCATTTCCGTCTTTGCAGGCATCTGCTTTACTTTTGCGATTGCTGACTACTATATCCCCCATGCCATGTTGTACCTGTCGTGCGCCGGGGTACTGGTGCTGGTGGGCGCGCTGGACGATCGTTTCGATATCAGTGTCAAAATCCGTGCGCTAATTCAGGCGATAATCGCTGTCGTTATGATGTGGTTTGGCGGGTTGTACATGAGCAGCCTGGGCTATATTTTCGGCTCCTGGGAGATGGTGCTCGGTCCTTTCGGCTATTTCCTGACGCTGTTTGCGGTATGGGCCGCTATCAACGCGTTCAATATGGTGGATGGTATCGACGGGCTGCTCGGCGGTCTCTCTTGCGTGTCGTTTGCCGCCATGGGGCTGATTTTGTGGTTCGATGGGCAGCTCAGCCTGGCCATGTGGTGCTTCGCCATGATCGCGGCCATTCTGCCGTATATCCTGTCAAATCTCGGCGTACTGGGCCGCCGCTATAAAGTGTTCATGGGTGATGCAGGCAGTACGTTGATTGGTTTTACCGTCATCTGGATCCTGCTGGAAACCACCCAGGGCGTTACCCACCCGATTAGCCCGGTTACCGCGCTATGGATTATCGCGATCCCATTAATGGATATGGTCGCAATTATGTATCGCCGCTTACGTCGTGGCATGAGCCCTTTCTCCCCGGACCGCCAGCATATTCATCATCTGATCATGCGGGCTGGTTTTACTTCCCGACAAGCCTTTGTACTGATTACGCTGGCAGCTGCGCTGCTGGCGGGAATCGGCGTTGCTTCTGAATACGCACATTTCATTCCTGAATGGGTAATGTTGGCATTGTTCTTGCTAGCATTTTTCCTGTACGGGTACTGTATTAAGCGAGCGTGGAAAGTCGCGCGCCTGATCAAGCGCATCAAGCGCCGTATGCGCAGAAATAACGATAACAACCCGACATTAACCAAATGAAGCTGGGGAAGTGATGAAAGAGCAATTGCCAGGCATGCAACACGGGATGGTTGAAAATGAACTGGACGTGCGCGGTTTGTTCCGCACGTTCTGGGCGGGCAAAATCTGGATCGTTGGTTTTGCCGCGCTGTTTATTCTCGGCGCGCTGGTGTACACCATTTTTGCTCGCCAGGAGTGGAGTGCAACGGCTATTACCGATCGGCCCACGGTGAATATGTTGGGCAGCTACTACTCTCAGCAACAGTTCCTGCGCAACCTGGACGTGAAAACGAATCCCAACGGCGTTGAGCAGCCTTCAGTCATGGATGATGCTTATAAAGAATTCATCATGCAGTTATCTGCCTGGGATACCCGCCGTGATTTTTGGCTGCAAACGGATTATTACCAGCAGCGTAAAGCCGGAAACAGTAAAGTCGATGCGGCGCTGCTCGATGAACTGATCGGCAATATCCAGTTCACCGCAGGGGATTTCACCCGCAACTTGAATGATAGCGTTAAGCTGATCGCGGAAACCGCGCCGGACGCTAATAACTTGCTGCGCCAGTACGTGGCGTTTGCCAGCGAGCGCGCCGCCAGCCACTTAAATGACGAGCTGAAAGGTGCCTGGGCCGCGCGGACCATCCAGATGAAAGCGCAGGTAAAACGCCAGGAAGCCGTGGCCAAATCCATCTTTAGCCGCAAAGTGCAAAGTGTGCAGGAGGCGTTAAAAATCGCCCAACAACACAATATCTCCACCAGCGAAACGCAGGTCCCGGCGGAAGAATTACCTGATTCTGAACTGTTTATGCTGGGCCGTCCGATGTTGCAGGCACGCCTTGAGAATCTGCAGGCGGTCGGACCTTCTTTTGATATCAGCTACGACCAAAATCGGGCGATGCTCACGACGCTGAATGTCGGTCCATCGCTCGATCCCCGTTTTCAGACCTATCGTTATTTGAGAACGCCTGAAGAACCGGTGAAGCGCGACAGTCCGCGCAGAGCATTCCTGATGATTATGTGGGGCGCTGTTGGCGCGCTCATTGGTGCGGGTGTTGCCCTGGCCCGTCGTCGTCCCGTATAAGCATTTTTCAATGCGCGCAAGCCTGCGCGCAGGATTAAACAGAAGAGAAGCGTTGTGAAAGTATTAACCGTTTTTGGCACGCGTCCTGAAGCTATCAAGATGGCACCTCTGGTACATGCGCTGGCAAAAGACCCGTATTTCGATGCCAGGGTCTGTGTAACCGCACAGCACCGGGAGATGCTGGATCAGGTACTGCATTTGTTTTCTATCGTACCGGATTACGATCTCAATATTATGAAACCGGGGCAGGGATTAACGGAGATAACCTGTCGGATACTGGAGGGATTAAAGCCAGTACTTGAAGAATTTAAACCTGATGTGGTGTTAGTCCATGGCGACACCACGACGACAGTGGCCGCCAGCCTTGCTGCGTTTTATCAACGCATTCCGGTTGGACATGTTGAGGCGGGTTTACGCACGGGTGATCTGTCTTCGCCGTGGCCGGAAGAGGCAAACCGAACGCTGACTGGCCATCTTGCGATGTACCACTTTGCGCCCACAGAAAATTCACGTGCCAACCTGTTACGCGAAAATATACCGGACGAACGCACTTTTGTTACCGGCAATACGGTAATCGACGCGTTGATTTCGGTGCGCGATTCTCTCCTTAGCGATGAGTCACGCCAACGCGAGCTCGCCTCTCGCTATCCTTTTTTGCGCGACGATAAAAAATTAATCCTGGTAACAGGACACCGCCGTGAAAGTTTTGGCCAGGGGTTTGAGCATATTTGCCAGGCGCTGGCGGATATTGCTCGTGAAAATCAGGATGTACAAATTGTCTATCCGGTACATCTCAATCCGAATGTCAGCGAGCCGGTAAACCGTATTCTTGGCCAGGTCGAGAATGTCATTTTGATTGAACCGCAGGATTATCTGCCATTTGTATGGTTAATGAATCGCGCGTGGCTGATTTTGACGGATTCAGGTGGAATTCAGGAAGAGGCACCTTCATTGGGTAAACCAGTGTTAGTGATGCGTGAAACCACTGAGCGACCAGAAGCGATCGAAGCAGGAACAGTACGTCTGGTGGGCACCGATAGTGCGCGCATTGTCGCTGAGGTATCTCAGCTACTTAATGACGATAAGGAATACCAGGCGATGAGCCGGGCTCATAATCCTTATGGCGATGGAAAAGCCTGCGCTCGCATTTTGCAAGCGTTAAAGAATAATCGGATCACACTATGAGTTTTTCTACTATTTCAGTGATTGGACTGGGATATATCGGTTTACCGACTGCTGCTGCTTTTGCATCGCGCAAGACGCGGGTCATAGGGGTTGATATCAATCCTCGTGCGGTTGAGACGATTAACCGAGGTGAAATTCATATTGTTGAACCGGAGCTCGGCAGTGTAGTGAAAGCTGCCGTTGAAAACGGATTTCTACGCGCAACTACGCAGCCTGTTGAAGCGGATGCTTTTTTGATTGCTGTACCGACGCCGTTTAAACGAGAACACCAGCCCGATATGCAATACGTTCAGGCCGCTGTGGAGTCTATCGCGCCGGTATTGCGTAAAGGCAACCTGGTGATCCTGGAGTCTACCTCTCCCGTTGGCACTACCGAACAAATGGCGCAGTGGCTGGCGGCGTTACGCCCAGATCTCAGCTTCCCCCAGCAGGCCGGTGATGATGCCGATATCAACATCGCCTATTGCCCGGAACGAGTGCTGCCGGGCCAGGTGATGGTCGAGCTGATTAAAAATGACCGCGTCGTCGGTGGGATGACGGCGGTATGTTCTGCGCGCGCCAGTGAACTGTATTACATCTTCCTGGAGGGCGAGTGTGTAGTAACTAACGCCCGCACCGCTGAAATGTGCAAACTTACCGAAAACAGCTTCCGCGATGTAAATATCGCTTTTGCCAATGAGCTGTCGCTGATTTGCGCCGATCAAGACATCAACGTATGGGAACTGATTCGCCTGGCGAACCGCCATCCGCGCGTCAATATTTTGCAACCTGGCCCAGGCGTAGGCGGACACTGTATCGCGGTCGACCCGTGGTTTATCGTGGCGCAGAATCCGCAGCAGGCGCGTCTTATCCGCATCGCCCGTGAAGTGAACGATTACAAACCGCGCTGGGTGCTCGAGCGCGTTAAAGCGACCGTCGCCGATTGCCTTAACGCCAGCGGCAAGCGCGCCAGCGAACTGAAAGTCGCCTGTTTTGGCCTGGCGTTTAAACCCAATATTGATGATTTGCGCGAAAGCCCGGCGATGGAAATCGCTCATCAAATCGCCCAGTGGAACAGCGGCGAAACGCTGGTAGTGGAACCCAATATTCATGCGTTGCCCGAAAGCCTTGCGCCGCACTGTAAGCTAGTCACGATTGACGATGCGCTGGCGCAGGCTGATGTGCTGGTCATGCTGGTCGATCATGCGCCGTTTAGAGCTATCGAGGGCAGCGCCGTGCAGCAGGCATGGATTGTCGATACCAAAGGGGTATGGCGATGAAAAGTATTCTGGTTACCGGCGGCGCGGGGTTTATTGGTTCTGCGGTGGTCAGACATATCATTAATGACACCGCCGACAGTGTGGTTGTCGTGGATAAGCTGACGTACGCCGGCAACCTTGCCTCGCTTGCGCCGGTTGCCGACAACCCGCGCTTTGCTTTTGAAAAAGTGGATATTGTCGACAGAGCCGAGCTGGAGCGGGTATTCACAACCTGGCGGCCGGATATCGTTATGCATCTGGCGGCGGAAAGCCATGTTGATCGGTCAATCGACGGACCTGCTGCCTTTATCGAAACCAATATTGTCGGAACCTATACGTTGCTTGAAGCGGCCCGCGCCTGGTGGAACTCACTGGATGCGCCAGGTAAAGCGCGCTTTCGTTTCCATCACATCTCCACTGATGAGGTGTATGGCGACCTTCACAGCAGCGATGACTTTTTTACCGAGGCGACGGCTTACGCTCCCAGCAGCCCCTATTCTGCGACGAAAGCGGGCAGCGATCATTTGGTTCGTGCCTGGCAGCGCACCTACGGTTTGCCTACGCTGGTAACGAATTGCTCTAACAATTACGGGCCCTATCATTTTCCGGAAAAACTGATCCCGCTGATGATACTGAACGGGCTGGCAGGAAAGCCGCTGCCGGTTTATGGCGATGGGCAGCAAATCCGCGACTGGTTATACGTTGAGGACCATGCTCGTGCGCTCTACCTGGTAGCTACTCAGGGGGCAATTGGCGAAACATGGAATATTGGCGGGCATAACGAACGTAAAAATATCGATGTGGTGACTGCCATTTGCGATCTGCTTGAAGAGCTGGTCCCTCAAAAACCGCAAGGTATTGCGCAGTACCGCGACCTTATTACCTGGGTGGCGGACCGCCCTGGCCACGATCTGCGTTACGCCATTGACGCCAGCAAAATCGAGCGTGAGCTGGGCTGGCGCCCACAGGAATCATTTGAGAGTGGTATTCGTAAAACGGTGCAGTGGTATTTGCAGAATCCGGCTTGGTGGCAGCAAGTATTAGACGGAAGTTATCAGGGCGAGCGCCTGGGTCTTCAGCGTTAATTATCAGGAGAGACGATATGAAGGGGATCATTCTGGCGGGTGGTTCAGGGACGCGCCTGCATCCCATCACGCGTGGCGTGTCGAAGCAGCTTCTGCCCATCTATGACAAGCCAATGATTTACTACCCGCTCTCCGTGCTGATGTTGGCGGGGATACGTGAGATTTTGTTGATCACGACACCTGAAGATTTGAGTAGCTACCAGCGTCTGCTTGGCGATGGCTCAGATTTTGGGATCAGCCTCCAGTATGCTGAACAACCCAGCCCTGACGGGCTTGCTCAGGCGTTTATTATTGGTGAAGCATTTCTCGACGGTCAGCCCTCCTGCCTGGTATTAGGCGACAACATTTTCTTCGGACAGGGGTTCAGCCCTAAATTACGACATGTTGCGGCCCGCAGTGGGGGTGCGACGGTGTTTGGTTATCAGGTGATGGATCCTGAACGCTTCGGCGTCGTCGAGTTTGATGACAATTTCCGGGCGATCTCCATCGAGGAAAAGCCTGAACAGCCTAAATCCAACTGGGCGGTTACCGGTCTCTATTTTTATGATGAGCATGTCGTCGAGTACGCGAAAAAGGTCAAACCCTCCGGGCGCGGCGAACTTGAAATCACCTCCATCAATCAAATGTACCTGGAACAAGGCACGCTCTCTGTAGAACTGTTAGGCCGTGGATTCGCCTGGCTGGATACGGGTACCCATGACAGCCTGATCGAGGCAAGCACTTTTGTGCAAACCGTCGAGAAGCGCCAGGGATTCAAGATTGCCTGTCTGGAAGAGATCGCCTGGCGTAATGGATGGCTGGATGATGATGGCGTTAAGCGTGCCGCAGAACGCCTTGTGAAGACGGGTTATGGGCGTTATTTACTGGAGCTGCTTCGTGCCCGTCCGCGCCAGTATTGACCCCCTGGAATGGGAAAGCCGATTTTTCGGCATTAACAGCGCGATCCTCCGGCTCGCGGATGATGCCGCGCAGGTTGATCCGTCGCAGTTAGCCGTCTGGCCTCGGTTACAGGCAAAAGTGCCCGCACAGCGCACGGACTGGCTGGATAGCCTGCAACAGTTGCAGTTTCAGGTGGTGGAAGGCGAGGTGGATTTTGTGCTCAATGTCGGTGTTGGCAACGACAACCCCGGACTTCAGCCTGCGCAGAGCTGCGATATTCCCGCTCTGCGTGCGATGGCGACCACGCTATTTGCTAACAGCCGCTTTCGTACGCCCTGGTACGCCCCTGACGCCAGCGGGCGTTTTTACGCGCAGTGGGTAGAAAATGCCGTCAATGGCAGTTTCGATCATACCTGCCTGGTAAGTCGTGATGACGGCGGTGCGATCCGGGGATTTGTCACGTTGCGCCAGCTTAACAGCGGCGAAGCGCGTATCGGCTTGCTGGGCGGTTTTGGGGCAGGACGTATTCTGATGGACGCCGCGCGCCACTGGTGTGAAGCTCATCAATCAGCGGTGTTGCGCGTGGCTACCCAAATGGGCAATCGCGCCGCCATTCGTCGCTACATTCAAAGCGGTGCTACCCTGGACAGCGCCGCGTATTGGTTATACAGGTGAACAGATGATCCCATTTAATGCTCCGCCCGTGGTTGGAACGGAAATTGACTACATGCAGTCTGCAATGGGCAGTGGAAAATTGTGCGGCGATGGCGGCTTCACCCGCCGCTGCCAGCAATGGTTTGAGCAGCGCTTCGGCAGCGAAAAAGTCCTTCTTACCCCGTCCTGCACTGCGTCGCTGGAGATGGCGGCATTGTTGCTGGATATCCAGCCCGGCGATGAAGTCATCATGCCAAGCTATACCTTCGTGTCGACTGCCAATGCCTTTGTGCTGCGCGGTGCGAAAATCGTCTTTGTCGATCTGCGCCCCGATACCATGAACATTGACGAGTCACTGATTGAAGCGGCAATTACCGATAAAACCCGTGTCATTGTGCCGGTGCACTATGCGGGCGTCGCCTGCGAAATGGATACCATCATGGCCATTGCAAAGAAGCATGGCCTGTATGTGGTGGAAGACGCGGCACAGGGGGTGATGTCCACCTATAAAGGCCGGGCGTTAGGCACGATTGGTCATATCGGCTGCTTCAGTTTTCATGAAACCAAGAATTACACAGCCGGAGGCGAAGGCGGCGCGACGCTGATCAACGATCCCAGACTGACTGAACGGGCGGAAATTATTCGCGAGAAAGGCACTAACCGCAGCCAGTTTTTCCGTGGGCAGGTGGATAAATACACCTGGCGGGACATCGGCTCCAGCTATTTAATGTCAGATCTCCAGGCGGCCTATCTTTGGGCACAGCTCGACGCGGCGGACCGCATCAACCAACAGCGTCTGGCGCTATGGCAGACTTATTTTGACGCGCTTGAGCCGCTGGCTCGTGCAGGGCGCATCGAGTTGCCCTCGATCCCGGAATCCTGTAGCCATAATGCGCATATGTTTTATATCAAACTGCGCGATATCGACGATCGCAGCAATTTGATTGCCTGGCTTAAAGAGGCAGAAATCCTGGCGGTATTCCACTACATCCCGTTGCACAGCTGTCCAGCAGGCGAGAAATTTGGCGAGCTTCATGGCGAAGACCGCTACACCACCCGCGAAAGCGAACGTCTGCTGCGGTTACCGCTGTTCTATAATCTGGCGCCTTTCAACCAGCGTACGGTTATTAATTCGCTGTTAAGTTATTTCGCCTGATATGTCTCTTGCAAAAGCCTCAGTGTGGACGGCAGCGTCCACGCTTATCAAGATTGCCGCTGGTTTACTGGTTATCAAACTGCTGGCGGTGGCGTTTGGCCCGGAAGGGGTCGGACAGGCAGGAAACTTTCG
Organism: Atlantibacter sp. MEI4A-1023; assembly: GCF_056155425.1. NCBI lineage: Bacteria > Pseudomonadati > Pseudomonadota > Gammaproteobacteria > Enterobacterales > Enterobacteriaceae > Atlantibacter > Atlantibacter sp. MEI4A-1023. The sequence goes on along the minus strand of NZ_CM149568.1, from coordinate 4,467,764 downwards.
TCAGCTGATTACGGTGTTGGGCGTACTGGCGGGCGCCGGAATTTTTAACGGCGTGACGAAACTGGTCGCCCAGCATCATGACAATCCCGATGCGTTAAAGCAGGTCACCGGGACGTCGTCATCAATGGTGCTGGGGTTTTCTACGCTATTGGCGGTGATTTTTTTACTGGCCGCGCAGCCCATCAGCATTGGCCTGTTTGGACACGATCGCTACCAGAATGTGGTGCGGCTGGTGGCTTTTATCCAGATGGGTATCGCCTGGGCTAACCTGACGCTGGCTATTCTGAAGGGCTTTCGCGATGCGCGCGGCAATGCGCTCTCGCTGATTGTTGGCAGCGTGATAGGCGTCGCCGCCTGGTATCTGTGTTATCGCCTCGGCGGCTACGAAGGTGCCTTGCTGGGGCTGGCGCTGGTGCCTGCGCTGGTGGTATTCCCGTCGTTGTGGATGCTGAAAAAGCGTGAACACGTGCCGTTTAGTTACCTCAAACCGCGCTGGAATGGCGCTCTCGCCAGGCAGTTGTCGAAATTTACCCTGATGGCGTTAATGACCTCGGTTACGCTGCCGGTGGCGTATGTGATGATGCGAAACCTGATGGCGGCGCAGTATAACTGGGATGAGGTCGGCATCTGGCAGGGAGTGAGCACCATTTCCGACGCCTATTTGCAGTTTATCACAGCCACGTTCAGCGTCTGGCTGCTGCCCACGCTGTCGCGCTTAACCGCTAAAGACGACATTACCCGCGAGGTCGTGCGTTCGCTGAAGTTTGTGCTTCCGGCGGTCGCGGCAGCGAGTTTTACCGTCTGGGTATTGCGCGATGTCGCTATCTGGCTGTTGTTTTCAGCGAAATTTACCGGCATGCGCGATCTGTTCGCCTGGCAACTGGTCGGTGATGTGTTGAAAGTGGGCGCTTACGTCTTTGGTTATCTGGTGATTGCCAAAGCGTCGCTGCGCTTTTATATCCTGGCGGAACTCAGCCAGTTTGCGCTGCTGACCGGGTTCTCCCGCTGGCTGATACCTACCCACGGCGCGCTGGGCGCGGCGCAGGCGTATATGGCCACTTACATTGTCTATTTCACCTTATGTTGCGGCGTATTTTTACTCTGGCGCAGGAAAGCATGAACCCGTTAATCCATATTCTGGGGTCTGATATTCCCCACCATAACCAGACCGTGCTGCGTTATTTCAACGATGAATTAGCATCGCTGGGGAGCGTTGCCCGCCGCTTTATGGTGGTCTCGCAGGATGCGTCGTTGCAAAGCGAGTATCCGGCGCTGGAAATCGCCCGTTATCCTGATAAAAAAGCGCTCAGCGCTGCGGTTATCAAACTGGCGCGTCACGATCGCACGCAGCGTTTCTTCTTCCACGGGCAATTCAATGCGCCGCTGTGGATAGCGTTGCTGACGGGGGGGCTGACATCTTCACAGGTGAGCTGGCATATTTGGGGCGCTGATTTGTATGAAGCGTCGCGCAGCCTAAAGTTTCGGCTGTTTTATTTTCTGCGCCGGCTGGCGCACAAGCGCGTTGGGCATGTCTTCGCCACGCGCGGCGATCTGAATTATTTCCAACAGCGTAACCCTGCGGTGCCAGGCTCGCTGCTCTATTTCCCTACCCGTATGGATCCGGCACTGAACGGGCTGGAAAAAGCGCCGTCGTCTGGCAAATTGACCCTCCTGGTGGGGAACTCCGGCGACAGAAGCAATGAACATGTTGCGGCGTTGAAGGCCGTTCACCAGCAGTTTGGCGATAACGTAGACGTGATTGTGCCGATGGGCTATCCAGCCAACAATCAGGCGTACATTGCAGAAGTGGAGCAGGCTGGGCGGTCGCTGTTCAGCATCGGTAATTTGCATGTTTTACGCGAACAGATGGCATTTGACGATTACCTCGCCATGCTGCGGCGTTGCGACCTGGGTTATTTTATTTTTGCCCGCCAGCAGGGTATCGGCACCCTGTGTCTGCTCATTCAGGCCGGGATCCCCTGCGTACTGAGCCACCAAAACCCGTTCTGGCAGGACATGGCTGAACAGCATCTGCCGGTTTTGTTCACCGACGATATACTTAACGAAACGGTTATTCGCGAAGCGCAGCGTCAGCTTGCTCTGGTGGATAAATCAACCATCGCCTTCTTCCGGCCCGGCTATCTTACTGGCTGGCATCAGGCGCTACGCGTGGCGGCGGGAGAGGCATCATGAATTTGTTGCAGTTTAGCGGCCTGTTCATCGTCTGGCTGCTGGCGACGCTGTTTATTACCACCACGACCTGGTTTGAATTCCGCCGGGTGCGGTTTAATTTTAATATTTTCTTCTCTTTATTGTTCCTGCTGACCTTTTTCTTCGGCTTTCCGTTTACCGCCTTACTGGTGTTTCGCTTTGATGTCGCCGTGGTGCCTGCGGACGTGCTGCTTCAGGCGCAGCTAGCCGCCGCGTGCTTTTATGGGATCTACTATGTGACCTATAAAACCCGGCTACGACCGCACGGCAGCGAGCGAACGCGCCAGCTTTTCTCGGTGAATCGCGTTGAGGCGCAGTTGACGTGGATGCTGTTGATGGCGGTGGCGCTGGTCAGCGTGGGCATTTTCTTTATGCACAACGGCTTTTTGCTGTTCCGTCTGCATTCGTACAGCCAGATATTTTCCAGTGAAGTGTCCGGCGTGGCCCTGAAGCGTTTCTTTTATTTCTTTATACCGGCGATGCTGGTGATCTATTTCCTGCGCCAGAGCGTCCACGCATGGCTGTTTTTCCTGATTGCCACCGTGGGTTTTGGATTACTGACTTACATGATTGTCGGCGGAACCCGGGCCAATATTATTATCGCTTTCGCGATTTTTCTGTTCATCGGTATTATTCGCGGCTGGATTTCGCTGTGGATGCTGGCGGCAGCCGGGGCGATGGGCATCGTCGGCATGTTCTGGCTGGCCCTGAAACGCTATGGCCTGGATGTCAGCGGAGACGAGGCGTTTTACACGTTCTTGTACTTAACCCGCGATACTTTCTCGCCGTGGGAGAACCTGGCGCTGCTGTTACAGAACTACGGTAATATTGAATTTCAGGGACTGGCGCCCATTGCGCGCGACTTCTACGTCTTTATTCCCACCTGGCTGTGGCCGGATCGGCCTGGCATCGTACTTAACTCGGCGAACTATTTTACCTGGGAAGTCCTGAACAACCATTCCGGGTTGGCCATTTCGCCGACGCTGATTGGCTCGCTGGTGGTGATGGGCGGTGTGTGGTTTATTCCGCTGGGCGCGGTGGTGGTCGGCTTGATCATTAAATGGTTTGACTGGGTGTATCAGCATGGCCTTAGTGAAAACAATCGTTATAAAGCGGCGATTTTGCAGAGTTTCTGCTTTGGAGCCATCTTTAATATGATCGTGCTTGCCCGGGAAGGTCTCGATTCGTTTGTCTCGCGCGTGGTGTTTTTTATGGTGGTCTTCGGTGTCTGTTTGCTGATCGCCAAATTGCTGTACTGGATGTTGGAAAGTGCCGGGTTGATTCGTGGCAAGGTCCGTTCACTTTCGGGGCGTTTTCCGCCCGGTCACAATCTCGGATAAGGAAGCAGATGACTGATGACATTACCGCGCCGCGTTATACCTTACGCGGGCTGGATTTGCTCGGTTGGCGTGATAAACAGCATGCCCTCGATTACCTCTATGCGAATGGACGCCTCAGATATGGGACGCTGGTGGCCATCAACGCCGAAAAGATGCTCACGCTCAATGACGATGCGGATGTCAGGGCGCTGATTGAGGCGGCGGAATACAAATACGCAGATGGCATCAGCGTTGTTCGCTCTGTACGCAAAAAATATCCGCAGGCTCAGATATCCCGCGTTGCAGGCGCGGATCTGTGGGAAGCCTTAATGGCGCGCGCCGGGCAGGAGGGCACGCCGGTGTTTCTGATAGGCGGTAAACCTCAGGTGCTGAACGAAACGGCCAGCCAGTTGCGGCAGCGTTGGCAGGTCAATGTGGTCGGCGAGCAGGATGGCTATTTCCCACCGGCAGCGCGTCAGGCGCTGTTTGAGCGGATCCGCGACAGCGGCGCAAAAATCATTACCGTGGCGATGGGCTCTCCACGGCAGGAAATTTTCATGCGCGACTGCCGTCAGGTTTACCCGGATGCGCTCTATATGGGCGTGGGTGGCACCTACGACGTGTTCACCGGTCATGTAAAGCGCGCACCAAAAGCCTGGCAGCGTCTCGGCCTGGAGTGGCTGTATCGTCTGCTTTCCCAGCCCAGCCGCATCACCCGCCAGCTTCGTTTACTGCGCTATCTCGCCTGGCATTATACCGGCAAGCTCTAACCTCCCCACGGCGGAACGCGCTTCCGCCGTATCGTTACCCCGCGTTTTTTCTATTTCTCAACATTTTTTTAATCTGCCGTTTGCCATTTTGGAAAATTTAGGAAACCATGCGCGGGTTTTAGCGCCTGATATTCACGTCAGTGATGTTTGGGCCACGATTACCCCTATAGCATGACCCATAACAATAACCGGCGTAGCCGGAGCAACAACATCACAACACAGAGGATTTATGGCAGAGAAAAAACCTGAGCTTCAGCGTGGGCTGGAGGCTCGACATATCGAACTTATCGCCCTGGGGGGCACTATTGGTGTCGGGCTGTTTATGGGCGCGGCGAGCACCCTGAAATGGGCGGGCCCGTCGGTACTGCTGGCGTACATTATCGCGGGCTTGTTCGTCTTCTTTATTATGCGTTCTATGGGCGAAATGCTGTTCCTGGAGCCGGTGGCCGGTTCATTCGCTGTTTACGCGCACCGCTATATGAGCCCGTTCTTCGGCTATCTCACGGCCTGGTCGTATTGGTTTATGTGGATGGCGGTGGGGATATCAGAAATTACTGCCATCGGGGTTTACGTGCAATTCTGGTTTCCGGAGATGGCCCAATGGATACCCGCGTTAATCGCGGTAGGTCTGGTGGCACTGGCAAACTTGGCGGCGGTCCGTCTGTATGGTGAAATCGAATTCTGGTTCGCCATGATCAAAGTCACCACTATTATCGTGATGATCGTGATGGGTCTCGGGGTGATTTTCTTCGGTTTCGGCAACGGCGGCCAGGCGGTGGGTTTCTCAAACCTGACGGAACATGGTGGATTCTTCGCGGGCGGCTGGAAAGGCTTTTTAACCGCACTGTGTATTGTCGTGGCGTCTTACCAGGGCGTGGAGCTGATTGGGATCACCGCCGGTGAAGCGAAAAACCCGCAGGTTACGCTGCGTAGCGCCGTCAGCAAGGTGTTATGGCGAATCCTGATTTTTTATGTGGGCGCGATTTTCGTTATCGTCACGCTGTTCCCGTGGGATCACATTGGCAGCAATGGCAGCCCGTTCGTACTGACGTTTGCCAAAATCGGTATTACCGCAGCGGCAGGGATCATCAACTTTGTGGTGTTGACGGCGGCGCTGTCGGGCTGCAACAGCGGTATGTATAGCTGTGGACGTATGCTGTATGCGCTATCGAAAAACCGCCAGTTACCGGCAGCGGTAGGCAAAGTCTCGAAAAACGGTGTTCCCGCGGCTGGCGTGGCGATTTCCATCGCCATTTTGCTGATAGGTTCCTGCCTGAACTACATCATTCCAAATCCGCAGCGGGTGTTTGTGTATGTGTATAGTGCCAGCGTATTACCGGGCATGGTGCCGTGGTTTGTGATCCTGATTAGCCAACTGCGCTTTCGCCACGTACACCGCCAGGCAATAGCCAGCCATCCGTTCCGCTCGATGTTTTTCCCGTGGGCGAACTATTTGACCATGGCGTTTTTAATTTGCGTACTTATTGGCATGGGTTTCAACGATGACACGCGCATGTCGCTGATTGTCGGGGCGCTATTCCTGGCGCTGGTGACGGTGGTGTACAGGCTATTTGGCCTCAATCGACACAATTCACTGCCTAAAGTGGAGAGATAAGCGACAAAGTGCGCAAAGCATAACCAAACGCGCATTTTCTTAAAAAAAGCACTAGACAGCAGGGCACGAAGCCCGTAGTATCCCCCTCCGCAACGGCGCTACGCGCCCGTAGCTCAGCTGGATAGAGCGCTGCCCTCCGGAGGCAGAGGTCTCAGGTTCGAATCCTGTCGGGCGCGCCATTTTAATGAGGCGCTTGAGCGGTGAAGTAGAACAAAGCGCGTAAAGATTTGCAGTGGTGGCTATAGCTCAGTTGGTAGAGCCCTGGATTGTGATTCCAGTTGTCGTGGGTTCGAGTCCCATTAGCCACCCCATTATTTAGTGGCGATGCGAAGGTGGCGGAATTGGTAGACGCGCTAGCTTCAGGTGTTAGTGTCTTAACGGACGTGAGGGTTCAAGTCCCTCTCTTCGCACCACAACTGAATTGAACTAAAAATTCAAAAAAGCAGTAATTCGGCGAGTAGCGCAGCTTGGTAGCGCAACTGGTTTGGGACCAGTGGGTCGGAGGTTCGAATCCTCTCTCGCCGACCAATTTAGAACCCCGCTTCGGCGGGGTTTTTTCTTTTCTGTTTCTCCGTTATTACGCTTTCTTATCCCTTAAACGATCCTGTCGCTAAATGACAACGGCGACGACCCGCATTGTCGCTCATTTGAGACGCATAACCTTTTGTAATTATAACAGAAAATAAAAATGACTGTTGTTTGTCTCCTGACAGCGACAGTTAAACCTTATCCAGATCACATTCTTATTGCCGCTATGGCGATTTTGCCGCGTTAACCCGCTGAATATCCCGGGAAGTTTTCGGAACATTTTACCCTGCGTGTTTGGCATAGATTGTGCAATAATATCTGCGTAGATGCTCATTCCATCTCTTATGTTCGCCGAAGGCTTCATAAACCCAGGAATGATGCAGAGCCGTTTAACGGTGCTTATCGTCCACCGAGAGATGTCGCTAACGCCTCATCAAACACCATGGACATAACGTTGAGTGAAGCACCTCTTTAGTTGTCACAGACCTCTTTAACACCTGCCAACTGGCAGGTGTTTTTTTATCTGCGTTTTAAAGCGATGCAAAGAAAAATCGCCTTCCCGATTGAGAAGGCGAAAGAGAAGGGTTACTGCGGAGGATTGTTTTGCAGCGTCAGCAGCAGGCCATCGCGGCGCATTTGCGCGGCTTCTTCCGGCTGATGCAGTCGGTCCAGCACATCGGCGAGCCAGGCGTAATCAAAGGCATCCGGACGCTGTTTTAACGCCGCGCGAAACGCAATGCTCGCTTCCTGCCATTCCCCATGCTTCATCAGCAGTTGGCCCAGGGTACTCCACAATAACGGGCGATCGCCCTGGGTTTTGATCTGCTGGCGTAGCGCTTTTTCAAGCTGCTCGGGATTGCCGGTTTTCAGGCGTGGCATCAGCATAACCAGACGCTCATCGTACTGGCGTTTCAGCCCATCGAGAATGATAGTCTGCGCGGTATCGTGATCGTCGCATTCGATAAGATGTTCCGCCATCGCCACCTGAAGCGCGGTTTGCTGACGCGTCTTACGGCTCTGGTTTTGCCACCAGGCTTTCAGGCCGTCGCTGCCCTGTTCGGCACGCGCCTGTTCCATTAACCCAATCCACGCCTGCTGTTGCAGCGCATCGCGATGGGCATCGTCCGCCACCTGCGCTTTTTGCATTGACGGCAGGATATCCAACAGCGAGCTCCATGCGCCGGTACGTATATATGCTTGTTCCGCCAGACGCAGCACTTCAGGATGACGTGGGGTAACTTCAAGCAGCTTATCAACGCCGTGACGCGCCGCGTGGTTTTCGTTACGCGCCAGTTGCAACCGCACCCGGGTGATTTCTACCGGGATCTGATCGCCATCGGCCAGTTCCGCCGCACGTTCAAGATGTTGATTGGCGCGGATTTCGTCGCCGCGCTGCTGTGCTGCTTCCGCCGCCAGTAAATAGTTCACCACCGGCTGTTCGGCATGATCGGCATTTTTCGACATCAGCTTTTCAACCTGCTGATAGTCGCCTTCTGCCAGTTTCAATAACGCCTGGCTGGTTTGTTTACGGGCGCGGTTACGCTTGCGGCCCAGGAACCAGCCACGCGTGCGTGCGCCGGTTCGGAACAGACGACGCAGGATCCATTCGATCGCAAACAGCACCACCAGCGCGAGGATCAAAATGATCGCTAATCCGGTAACACTGGTTTCGATGTTCCAGTTGTCGGTCTGGATCAATACGTAGCCCTGGTGACCGGCGATCATAGGTCCCACGACGATCCCTGCCATTAACAGCAGGAAAAGCAACAGTACTTTTACCATCACTGTTCTCCCTGGGCCGGTTCAGACGCCGCAGGCGCTTCGGCAGGTGCGGCCTCGGCAGGCGCGGCTTCTGGTGACGCGGCAGCAGGCTGCGCCAGCAGGTTACGCACCCGGGTCTGCATCAGTTTTTCCAGAATCGGCTGGCTTTGCAGCGTTTCCGGGACATCCATGGTGATGTTTTGCTGGCTTAACGCATCCAGCGTATCCAGGAAGCCTTTGGTCGTCGCGTCGTCAGTGTCGTAATAGGCGCGCACCCACGTCGACACGTTATCCAGCGACTGTTTATAGGTTTCATTCTGATGGCGCGGCACCGCCTGCGCGGCGATTAATAACCGTGAGCGGATATTCTCGCGCAGGTAGATATCCTGATTCGGGGCCAGCAGCGGCACGGCGGTGTCGTCGCGGCGGCGAATGGTAATGAAGCTGTCCATAAAGTTATGCCAGCTCTTCACCAGGTTTTGACGCCATTCGGTAATGGTGCTGGAAAGCTCGGTACCGTCGCTGTCCATCGGCGCGGCGTCATTGTCGTTATCCGCCAGACGCAGGTTATCTACCTGATTAGCCAGCTGATTAAGCTTCAGGATTATGCCGTCATAATCCACCTGCGACACCGCAGACAGCGTGGCGATATCGTCAGTGATGGCGCGGCGCGCGGTAATCAGGCTTGGGTCATTCATATCCGCGAGGCTGGCATCGGCGCTTTTCAACAGCGCGGCGGCAGTGGTCACATCCTGATCGCTCCACAATTTACGGCCAGCGAGTTTTACCAGGAAGTCTGACTGCGCCAGCAGCCAGGTTTTCGCGTCGGTACCAGAAATGGTGGCGACTTTCTGCTGCACTTCATCCAGTTGGCGCGTCAGGTTTTCCTGCTCGCGTTTCGCTGCGTCTAGCGCGCCCGCCTGCTGCTTAATGGTATTTTCCAGATCGGACTTTTGGGTTTGCTGCTGCTGTTGCAGCGCGGTCAGCTGGCCTTCCAGCGCTTCAAGCGTGGCATTTTGATTTGCGGACTGATGTTTGCCCCAGCTGTATAGCCCAACGCCAGCGGCCAGCGCAATGGCGATAGCCACCGCGCTTAGTGCCAGCGCGGTGTTGATTTTACGGTCTTTTTTCTCGGGTTGTTGTGGCGGGGAGGTGATTTCCACCGGATCCCTGTTTTCTTCAGGCACAGTTGAGGCGTTTTGTTGTTCCGTCATTATGGCTTCCCATTATGAGAGTTATTGCAACACGCGCAGCAGCGCATCGTTGTCAGCATTATCGGCGACGGTAATGTCCAGCCAGCCCAGTTCCCGGGCGAGGGTCGCCAAACGTTCGCTGACGACAATCAATCGGCAGCGAAGTAACCAGTTCGTTTGATACCAGGGCGGGATCAGCGTAAACAGGCGCTTGAGCATTTCTCCGCTGGTGACAACCAGCGTATCCACGCCGCGCTGCTGCCAGCGATACGCTTCTTCCGTCCCATCATAGTATTTGTCATTACGTTGATAACATTCACAAAACGTCACGCTGGCACCGCGCTTGGCCAGCGTCTCGCCGATAAGCTCACGCCCGCCGTTGCCACGCAAAAGTACCGCGCGCTTACCCGCAACGTTTTGTAATTCTGGTAATTGTAGCAACACTTCGCTGATTTCCCGGTCGCGTGGATAATTAACCGTGAGCCCGCTGGCGGTATGCAGCGCAAGCGCCGTGGTGCGCCCGATGGCGAAAGCCTGAACCTGCGGCCAGGCAAGGTGTTGCCGCCGCAGCGTGGCCGCCGCATGTGACACGGCGTGTTGAGAAAGCGCGAACAGCAGATCGTCTGGTGACAGGGACGCCAGCAAATCCGGCAGAGCCGACAGTTCGCGTCCGGGAGAAAACTCAATCAGCGGTAAACTCCAGGCGACCTTTCCCTGCGCGCGCAAGCGGCTTACCAGCTCTTCTCCCGCGGGGGAGGGACGGGTCACCAGGATATTCATGCCGGTGCGTCTCCGTCATAAACTTCAGCCAGAATGGCGCGCGCGCCGTTTTCCAGCAGTTCTTCCGCCAGCGAGACGCCCATTTTTTCCGCATCCTGCGCCGGGCCGCGGCGTTCGCCACGGATCACCTGCGATCCATCCGGCGCGCCGACCAGCGCGCGCAGCCAGATCTCGCCGTTATCGATCTCCGCATAACTGCCGATCGGCACCTGGCAACCGCCTTCGAGGCGGGTATTCATGGCGCGTTCGGCGCTAACCCGGATCGCGGTTTCATCATGGTTCAGCGGTGCCAGTAATTCACGGGTACGCGTGTCATCAAGGCGGCATTCAATGCCGACCGCGCCCTGGCCCACGGCGGGAAGGGAAACGTCGGCAGGCATGGCGTAACCGATGCGGGCGTCCAGATCCAGACGTTTTAAACCGGCAACGGCGAGAATAATGGCATCGTAATCGCCGTTATCAAGTTTGCTCAGACGGGTGCCGACGTTGCCGCGCAGCGAGCGGATTTCTAAATCAGGACGGCGCTCGGCGATTTGGCACTGGCGGCGCAGGCTGGAGGTGCCAACCACGCTGCCAGCAGGCATATCGTCAAGGCTGGCAAAACGGTTAGAGACAAACGCATCGCGCGGATCTTCGCGCTCGCAAATAGTCACCAGTCCCAGCCCTTCCGGGAACTCCACCGGCACGTCTTTCATAGAATGCACAGCGATATCAGCACGGCCTTCAAGCAACGCCAGTTCCAGCTCTTTAACGAACAAACCCTTGCCGCCCACTTTCGCCAGCGGGGTATCAAGAATAATGTCGCCTTTGGTCACCATCGGCACCAGTTCAACCGTTAATCCGGGATGAAACGCCTCCAGACGGTTTTTGACATAATGTGCTTGCCAGAGTGCGAGCGGGCTTTGGCGGGTGGCAATTCTTAGTACATTGTCTAACATGCTTGTTACCGTTAATTCGTCCATTTACCATCCTAACATTGTAACCAGAACAGTGTCAGTTTTAACGGGTTTTAGCAGGAAAGAGGGATATACGTCTTGTTCTAAGACTCCGAAGCGGGCTTTCAATGCTACAATGGATAAGTAGCGCAACTTCCTTTACGGTCAACCCGCAAGGTGTTAAATTGATCACGTTTTAAGCCGAATGTCGGCCTTTCCAGGCAAAATGCGATAAGGCGACAAACGCGGCAGTTTTTCGAAATAGTGCAATCATCAGGCGATATGTCTTGTACCTCTATATTGAGACCCTAAAACAGAGACTGGATGCCATCAATCAATTGCGCGTGGATCGCGCTCTTGCTGCCATGGGGCCTGCTTTCCAACAGGTCTACAGTCTGCTGCCGACATTGCTACACTATCACCACCCGCTGATGCCGGGTTACCTCGATGGTAACGTTCCCCGTGGCATCTGCCTTTACACGCCTGATGAAACCCAACGCCACTACCTGAACGAGCTTGAGCTGAAGCGCGGCCTGATCCCGCGTGAAATGCCTCAGGGCGAATTGCCGATCACCGGTCTTTACACCATGGGCAGCACCTCATCCGTTGGGCAGAGCTGTTCATCCGACCTGGATATCTGGGTCTGCCACCAGGCCTGGCTCGATAATGAAGAACGCCAGTTGCTGCAACGTAAATGTAGCCTGCTGGAAAGCTGGGCTGCGTCGCTGGGCGTCGAAGTTAGCTTCTTCCTGATTGATGAAAACCGCTTCCGCCATAACGAAAGCGGCAGCCTGGGTGGTGAAGACTGCGGCTCGACTCAGCACATCCTGCTGCTGGATGAGTTTTATCGCACCGCCGTACGTCTGGCCGGGAAACGCATCCTGTGGAACATGGTGCCGTGCGAAGAAGAAGAGCATTACGACGATTATGTCATGACGCTGTACGCGCAGGGCGTATTGACGCCTAACGAATGGCTCGACCTTGGCGGCCTGAGTTCGCTGTCGGCGGAAGAGTATTTCGGCGCCAGCCTGTGGCAACTGTATAAAAGCATCGATTCCCCGTACAAAGCGGTATTGAAAACCCTGCTGCTGGAAGCGTATTCCTGGGAATACCCGAATCCGCGCCTGCTGGCAAAAGACATTAAACAGCGCCTGCACGACGGTGAAATCGTCTCGTTCGGCCTCGATTCCTACTGCATGATGCTGGAACGCGTAACGGAATATCTGGAGCAGATCGAAGACACCGCCCGTCTGGATTTGGTGCGCCGCTGTTTCTACCTGAAAGTGTGCGAGAAGCTCTCCCGCGAGCGTGCCTGTGTGGGCTGGCGTCGTGAAGTTATCAGCCAAATGGTGAAAAGCTGGGGTTGGGACGAGGCGCGCTTAGCCATGCTGGATAACCGTGCTAACTGGAAGATCGACCAGGTTCGCGAAGCGCATAACGAACTGCTCGACGCCATGATGCAAAGCTACCGTAACCTGATTCGCTTTGCGCGTCGCAATAACCTGAGCGTCTCGGCAAGCCCGCAGGATATCGGCGTTCTGACCCGCAAACTGTATGCGGCTTTTGAAGCTCTGCCGGGTAAAGTCACTTTGGTGAACCCGCAAATTTCGCCGGATCTCTCCGAGCCGACGCTGACCTTTATTCATGTTCCGCAGGGCCGCGCCAACCGCAGCGGCTGGTATCTCTATAACCGCGCGCCGAACATGGAATCGATCATCAGCCATCAACCGCTGGAATATAACCGTTATCTTAATAAGCTGGTGGCCTGGGCCTGGTTTAACGGCCTGCTCACGTCGCGCACCCGCCTGTTTATTAAGGGCAACGGTATTTGTGACCTGGCAAAATTGCAGGAGATGGTGGCGGATGTCTCCAGCCATTTCCCGCTGCGTTTGCCCGCGCCTACGCCGAAAGCGCTATATAGCCCGTGTGAAATCCGCCATCTGGCGATTATCGTCAACCTCGAATACGACCCGACTGCCGCGTTCCGCAACCAGGTAGTGCATTTCGATTTCAGAAAGCTGGACGTGCTGAGCTTCGGCGAAGAGCAAAAATGCCTGATCGGCAGTATTGACCTGCTGTACCGCAACTCGTGGAACGAAGTGCGCACCCTGCATTTCAACGGTGAGCAGGCGATGATCGAGGCACTGAAAACCATTCTCGGCAAAATGCACCAGGATGCCGCGCCGCCGGACAGCGTGGAAGTGTTCTGCTACAGCCAACATCTGCGCGGCCTGATCCGCACCCGCGTGCAGCAGTTAGTGTCTGAATGCATTGAATTCCGCTTATCCAGCACCCGTCTCGAACCGGGCCGCTTTAAAGCGTTGCGCGTAGCCGGGCAGACGTGGGGCTTGTTCTTTGAGCGCGTGAACGTTTCCGTGCAGAAGCTGGAAAACGCCATCGAGTTCTATGGCGCGATTTCCCATAACAAGCTGCATGGCCTGTCGGTACAGGTTGAAACCAACCAGGTGAAATTGCCGGCAGTGGTAGATGGCTACGCCAGCGAAGGGATTATTCAGTTCTTCTTTGAGAACACCAAAGACGATAGCGGCTTTAACATCTACATTCTGGATGAGAGCAACCGCGCCGAGGTTTACCATCATTGCGAAGGCAGCATTGAGGAACTGGTGCGCGACGTTAGCCGTTTCTACTCGTCATCACATGACCGATTCACCTACGGTTCCAGCTTTATTAACTTCAACCTGCCGCAGTTCTACCAGATTGTGAATATTGATGGCCGCAATCAGGTGATCCCGTACCGCAGCCAGGCGATTACTAACATAGTGCCGCCCCGTCAGGACGACACCACACCGTTGCTGCAACAGTACCAGTCGTAATCAGCGAAAGCTGACGGGTTCGCCCGCTTGCTGCGTGCAGGCGGTTTCCAGCAGGGTCCAGAATTTCTCGCCGCTACGATCGCACACCCATTCACCGTCACGTAAATCGAAATGGTAGCCGCCCTGTTTGGTTGCCAGCCAGACCTGATGCAGCGGCTCCTGGCGGTTAATGATGATTTTGCTGGCGTTTTCAAAGCTTAAGGTCAGTACGCCGCCGTTAATTTCACAGTCGATATCGGTTTCACCGTCATAATCGTCGATACGTTCTTCGATGGTCTGCCACAGGCCATCGGCAAGGCGATGAAATTCACTGTCGTTCATGTCTGTTTCCTGTTGTGAGTTATGGCGAAAGTATAAAAGCTCTGGATCTGAATAGAAACCTTGCCGCTGCGCGCGTTTTACCGGGAACAGGAGAATGACGATGGCAAACTCTTGCTTTTGCGGCTTCTCCTGCGATGATAGAAAGCAAAGCATTAACTACAGGCATTCATAATGAAGAAAATTCTTTGCTCACTGGCCGTGGTGCTGGCGTTTGCAAGCCTTACGGGATGCGGCCTGAAAGGGCCACTTTACTTCCCGCCTGCGGATAAAAAAGCCCCGCCGCCGACGCGTCCGGTGCAGGATAATACCCAATCCACCATGCCCGACCGTAATGATCGCGGCCAGAACGATCAGCCGACTCAGGTGATTTACTGATCGATAACGATTTGTCACCGCGCTTATGGAGTGAAAAATGCAGTTTTCCAAAATGCATGGCCTGGGTAATGACTTTATGGTCGTCGACGCGGTCACACAGAACGTCTTCTTTTCGCCAGAATTAATCCGCCGCCTGGCGGATCGCCATCTTGGGGTTGGCTTTGACCAGCTGCTGGTGGTAGAGCCGCCCTACGATCCCGATCTCGATTTCCATTACCGCATCTTTAATGCGGACGGCAGCGAGGTTTCCCAGTGCGGAAACGGCGCGCGCTGCTTCGCACGGTTTGTGCGCCTGAAAGGGCTGACCAACAAACGTGACATCCGTGTAAGCACCGCCAATGGCCGCATGGTATTGACGGTCAATGAAGATGATTTAGTGCGGGTGAACATGGGCGAGCCGAATTTTGAGCCGTCCCAGGTGCCGTTCCGCGCCAACAAGGCGGAAAAGACCTATATCATGCGCGCCGCCGAGCAGACCATAATGTGCGGCGTGGTTTCCATGGGGAACCCGCACTGCGTATTGCAGGTCGATAGTGTTGATACTGCCGCGGTGGAAACCCTCGGGCCAGTTCTGGAAAATCATGAGCGTTTCCCGGAGCGGGCGAATATCGGTTTTATGCAGGTGGTGACCACCAGCCATATCCGGTTACGTGTTTTCGAGCGGGGCGCAGGCGAAACCCAGGCTTGCGGTAGCGGCGCGTGTGCCGCCGTGGCGGTCGGGATCTCCCAGGGATTACTGGCCGAGCAGGTGCGGGTAGAACTGCCTGGCGGCCTGCTGGATATTGCCTGGAAAGGGCCGGGAAATCCGTTATATATGACGGGCCCGGCTGCTCATGTTTACGATGGATTTATACATTTATGAATAATATCGGGGAACCGCAAGCGCTCCTTGCCGAGATGGACGACAGCGCAGTCTGCGAATATCTGCTGCGCAACCCTGACTTCTTTATCCGTAACGCGGCGCTTGCCGAGCAAATGCGGGTGCCGCATCCGGTACGCGGAACGGTATCGCTGGTGGAGTGGCACATGGCGCGCGCCAGAAACCATATCAACCAGCTGGAAGAGAATATGTCGCTGCTGATGGAGCAGGCCAGCGCTAACGAAGGGCTGTTTTATCGTCTGTTAAAGCTACAGGGGCGGCTGGCGGCTGCGCCCAGTTTGCAGGAAATGCTCAACCGCCTGCATCGCTGGGCCAGAGAAATGGGGCTTGCGGGCGCGTCCGTGCGCCTGTTTGCCGACTGCTGGCGCATCGGCGCGCCGTCGGACTTCACCCATCTGGCGCTGTCACGCCAGGCGTTCGAGCCACTGCGCATTCAGCGTCTGGGCCATGAAAATCACTACCTCGGTCCGTTAAACGGGCCAGAACTGCTGGTGGTGTTGCCGGAAGCTAAAGCGATTGGTTCAGCGGCGATGTCGTTAATGGGCGGTGATGAAGCATTAGGCGTGGTGATGTTCACCAGCCGCGATCCGCAACACTATCAACCTGGCCAGGGCACTCAACTGCTCCATGAGCTGTCTCTGATGTTGCCGGAACTGCTGGAGCGTTGGGTTGAACGCGTATGACGCTGTTACAGGAACATGCCGATCGTTTTCTGCGTTACCTGAAAGTCGAGCGGCAGCTTAGCCCGTTGACCGTCCTCAACTATGGTCGCCAGCTATCTGCGATTATTGCGCTGCTGGACGCCATGAAAATCACCCTCTGGCGGCAATGCGATGCCGCGATCGTTCGCAGCCTCGTGGTGCGCAGCCGTCGCGACGGTTTGCAGGCTTCCAGCCTGGCGCTGCGCCTCTCGGCCTTACGCAGCTTCTTTAACTGGCTGGTGAGCCAGGGCGAGCTGAACGCCAACCCGGCCAAAGGGATTTCCGCGCCGAAGCCACCGCATCATCTGCCAAAAAATATTGAGGTCGATGACGTTAACCAGTTGCTGGATATCGATCTTAACGATCCGCTCGCCGTGCGCGATCGCGCGATGCTGGAAGTGATGTACGGCGCGGGCCTGCGTTTATCGGAGCTGGTGAACCTGGATTGCCGCCATCTTGATCTTACGACCGGCGAAGTCTGGGTGCTGGGTAAAGGCAGCAAAGAGCGACGCTTGCCGATTGGCAAAAGCGCGCTGGCGTGGACGGAACACTGGCTCGATTTGCGCGAGCTGTTCGGCCCGGAAGATGACGCGCTGTTCCTGGCGAAAACCGGCAAGCGTATCTCGGCGCGCAACGTTCAGAAACGCTTCGCCGAATGGGGCATCAAGCAGGGGCTTAACAGCCATGTGCATCCCCATAAATTGCGCCACTCGTTTGCCACCCACATGCTGGAGTCGAGCGGCGATCTGCGCGGCGTCCAGGAGCTGTTAGGGCATGCCAACCTCTCCACTACCCAAATCTACACCCATCTTGATTTCCAGCATCTGGCTTCGGTTTATGATGCCGCGCACCCACGCGCTAAACGAGGGAAAACGTAATGCATTTTTATCGCCCGCTGGGCACGATTTCCGCGCTCACTTTTGATCTGGACGACACGCTGTATGACAACGTCCCCGTGATCACCCGTACCGAACAGAAAGCGTTTGAATTCGTGCGTAATTTTCATCCGTCACTGAACGCGCTGGAAGCCGATGAATTCCACCGCGTCCGCCAGGCGCTGCGCCATGCGGAGCCGGAGATTTATCATGACGTCACCGAATGGCGTCGCCGTGCGGTAGAGCGCGCCATGCTCGACGCGGGGTTAAGCGAACAAGAAGCGCGCAAGGGCGCGGATGCCGCGATGGAGAATTTCGCCTCCTGGCGCAGCCGTATCGACGTGCCGCAGGAAACGCACGACACCCTGAAAGCGCTGGCCGAAAAATGGCCGCTGGTGGCCATCACCAATGGCAACGCCGATCCGCATCTGTTTGGTTTGGGCGATTATTTCCAGTTTGTACTGCGCGCCGGTCCGCATGGCCGCTCCAAGCCGTTTAGCGATATGTACCACCTGGCGGCGGAAAAACTCACTATCAGCCCCGGTGAAATCCTCCACGTGGGCGATGACCTCACCACCGACGTGGCGGGTGCGATCCGCAGCGGCGTGCAGGCGTGCTGGATTAATCTGCGCGACGCCAGCCTGATGCGCGCCACCGACAGTCGCTTATTACCCCACGTGGAAATTTCACGGTTGGCATCCTTGACGGCACTGTTATAATTTCATCCACTCTGTATAAATTCACAGGGGTGCGTGCGCCCCTCTTTCCCGGCGGTACCAATGGACGTTTCTTACCTGCTTGATGGCCTCAATGATAAACAGCGCGACGCCGTCGCAGCGCCGCGCAGCAATATGCTGGTGCTGGCGGGCGCGGGCAGCGGTAAGACGCGTGTGCTGGTTCACCGTATCGCCTGGCTGATGATGGTGGAAAACGCGTCGCCGTATTCGATTATGGCGGTGACCTTTACCAACAAAGCGGCGGCGGAAATGCGCCACCGTATCGGCCAGATTATGGGCTCCAGCCAGGGCGGCATGTGGGTGGGGACCTTCCACGGTCTCGCGCATCGCCTGCTGCGTGCGCACCATATGGATGCCGGATTGCCGCAGGATTTCCAGATCCTGGATAGCGAAGATCAGTTACGTCTGTTGAAGCGCCTGATCAAAGCCATGAATCTGGACGAGAAACAGTGGCCGCCGCGCCAGGCGATGTGGTTTATCAACGGCAAAAAAGACGAAGGGCTGCGTCCGCACCATATCCAGAGCTACGGCAACCCGGTCGAGCAAACCTGGCAGAAGGTATACCAGGCCTATCAGGAAGCATGCGATCGCGCAGGCCTGGTGGATTTCGCCGAGCTGCTGCTGCGCGCCCATGAGCTGTGGCTCAACAAGCCGCATATCCTTAACCACTACCGCGAACGCTTTACCAATATTCTGGTAGACGAATTCCAGGACACCAACAGCATTCAGTACGCCTGGATCCGCATTCTGGCGGGCGATACCGGCAAAGTGATGATCGTGGGCGATGATGACCAGTCGATCTACGGCTGGCGCGGGGCGCAGGTCGAGAATATCCAGCGCTTCCTGAACGACTTCCCCGGTGCGGAAACCATCCGCCTCGAGCAGAACTATCGCTCTACCAACAATATTCTTAACGCTGCCAACGCGCTGATTTCCAATAACGCCGGGCGTCTCGGCAAGAATTTATGGACCGATGGCAGCGACGGCGAACCGATTTCCCTTTACTGCGCGTTCAACGAACTGGATGAGGCGCGTTTCGTGGTGAACCGCATTAAAACCTGGCAGGAAAGCGGCGGCGCGCTGGAGAAATGCGCCATTCTTTATCGCAGCAACGCCCAGTCGCGCGTGCTGGAAGAGGCGCTGTTGCAGGCCAGCATGCCGTACCGTATTTACGGCGGGATGCGATTCTTCGAACGCCAGGAAATCAAAGACGCGCTCTCTTATTTACGCCTGATCGCCAACCGCAACGACGACGCGGCGTTTGAACGCGTAGTGAATACCCCGACGCGCGGTATCGGTGACCGTACCCTGGACGTGGTGCGACAGACCTCGCGCGAAAACCAGCTTACGCTGTGGCAGGCCAGCCGCCATCTGTTGCAGGAAAAAGCGCTGGCCGGCCGCGCCGCCAGCGCGTTGCAGCGCTTCCACGAACTGATCGACGCGCTGGCGCATGAAACCGCCGATATGCCGCTCCACGTACAAACCGACCGGGTTATCAAAGACTCCGGCCTGTGGATGATGTACGAGCAGGAGAAGGGCGAGAAAGGCCAGACCCGTATCGAAAACTTAGAGGAACTGGTGACGGCAACGCGCCAGTTCAGCTACAACGAAGAAGACGAAGACTTAATGCCGCTACAGGCGTTTTTGTCCCATGCGGCGCTGGAAGCGGGCGAGGGGCAGGCCGATACCTGGCAGGACGCGGTACAGCTGATGACGCTGCACTCCGCTAAGGGCCTTGAATTCCCGCAGGTGTTTATTGTGGGGATGGAAGAAGGCATGTTCCCGAGCCAGATGTCGCTGGATGAAGGCGGGCGTCTGGAAGAAGAGCGCCGTCTCGCCTACGTCGGTGTGACCCGTGCGATGCAAAAACTGACCATCACCTATGCCGAATCGCGTCGCCTGTACGGTAAAGAGACCTATCACCGCCCATCGCGGTTTATTGGCGAACTGCCGGAAGCCTGTATTGAAGAGGTTCGTCTGCGTGCCAGCATTAGCCGTCCGGTAAGCCATCAACGGATGGGTACGCCGATTGCGGAAAATGATTCCGGCTTCAAGCTGGGCCAGCGCGTACGCCATGCGAAATTCGGTGAAGGCACCATCGTCAACCTCGAAGGCAGCGGCGAACACAGCCGCCTGCAGATTGCGTTTCAGGGGCAGGGTATCAAGTGGCTGGTGGCCGCTTATGCGAAGCTGGAAACCGTGTAACTTATAGATAAATCGTCCGATTTTTGATTCTTTACTAACCTTAAAGCATAACGGGCGTTTATTGTTCGTGGGCGCGCCGTTGCGTGTTGACGCTAAATTTTTGCTGGCGTAACATGCGCCCACGATTATGCTAAGAGGACATTCGCCTTGGACACACCCAGTAGATGCTGGCTCACCGTCCTGTTCAACAGGAACAACTCCTAAGGCTATCCTCGTATGCTGATAGCCTTAGCGGTTGTCAGCGACTGCATGTTTCCCCGTCGCGCTGAGTCAGGCTGTTTAATGGTCTGAAACCTCCTTTGTTTCTGTGTGCCAACCGAACTGTCCAGGATTTTTTGTATTGGGAGTCCCGGTCATGCTGAGCGCATTTCAACTGGAAAACAATCGACTGTCTCGTCTGGAACTCGACGAGGCGCAAACCTTAACAGACTCAGTGTGGGTAGATTTGGTCGAACCGGATGACGATGAGCGTCTCCGGGTGCAATCTGAGCTGGGGCAAAGCCTGGCGACACGTCCTGAACTGGAAGATATCGAAGCATCCGCGCGTTTTTTCGAAGACGAAGACGGCCTGCACATTCACTCCTTTTTCTTCTTTGAAGATGCCGACGATCACGCCGGTAACTCCACGGTGGCGTTCACCATTCGCGATGGCCGTCTGTTTACCCTGCGTGAGCGTGAACTGCCTGCGTTTCGCCTGTACCGTATGCGCGCCCGCGCGCAATCCATGACTGATGGCAACGCCTACGAACTGCTGCTTGACCTGTTCGAAACCAAAATCGAACAGCTGGCAGACGAGATCGAGAATATCTACAGCGACCTGGAAAAGCTCAGCCGCGTGATTATGGAAGGCCACCAGGGCGATGAATATGATGAGGCGCTGTCTACCCTGGCGGAGCTTGAGGACGTGGGCTGGAAAGTGCGCCTGTGCCTGATGGATACCCAGCGCGCGCTCAATTTCCTGGTGCGTAAAACCCGCTTGCCGGGCGGCCAGCTTGAACAGGCGCGCGAGATCCTGCGCGATATCGAATCCCTGCTGCCGCATAACGAATCGCTGTTTCAGAAAGTGAACTTTTTGATGCAGGCGGCGATGGGTTTTATCAACATCGAGCAGAACCGGATCATCAAGATCTTCTCGGTGGTTTCCGTGGTGTTTCTGCCGCCAACCCTGGTGGCCTCCAGCTACGGGATGAACTTCGAATTTATGCCGGAACTGCACTGGAGCTTCGGCTACCCTGCGGCCATCATCGCCATGATGCTCGCAGGGCTTGCGCCATATCTTTACTTTAAACGCCGCAACTGGCTTTGACGTTCAGGCTCTTCTGGCGACAGGAGAGCTTAATTCCCGAGGCGCGTTCTGCGCTGCGTATACACCGCATCCATTACAAAAATCGCCAGCGCGACCCAGATAAACGCGAAGGTGACCATTTTGTCTTTGCCGGGGATTTCGTCATAAAACACCACCGCCAGCACAAACATTAACGTCGGCCCGATGTACTGGAAAAAGCCCAGCGTGGAGAGGCGTAAACGCGTGGCGGCAGCGGTAAAGCACAGCAGCGGAATCGTCGTGACAATGCCTGCCGCCATCAGCTCAAGGTTCAGCGTCAGCGAGTTAGCGCCCATATGGCTGGTTGGGCTGTCGGCGATGCCAAACAGATAAATCGCGGCGACGGGCAATAGCCACAGGGTTTCGACCAGCATACCGGTTTGCGCATCCACCATAATCTTTTTACGCAGTAGACCGTAAAGCGCGAAGCTGAACGCCAGCGCCAGTGCGATGATCGGCAGAGAACCAAAGGTCCAGAGTTGCACCAGCACGCCGCAGGCGGCCAGGCTGACCGCAACCCATTGCATACGGCGAAAGCGTTCCCCGAGGAAAATCATCCCCAGCAGGATATTTACCAGCGGGTTGATAAAGTAACCCAGGCTCGCTTCCAGCAGATGATGATTATTCACCGCCCAGATAAATAGCAGCCAGTTTCCACCGATCAGCACGGCGCTTAATGCCAGCGCAAACACTTTCTTTGGGGTCTCGAACAGGCGTTTCAGGCCACTCCACTGGCGGCTAATGGAAATCAGCGCCACCATAAAGAAGAATGACCAGATAACGCGGTGAGTCAGGATTTCATCGGCGGGAACGAAGTCGATCAGCTTGAAATACGCCGGGGCTATTCCCCAAATAAAATAAGCGGCAAGGGCGAAGAAAACCCCTTGCCGCGTCTGTTTTGCATCCATTAGTCACGCCCGTTATCAAAAAGTGAATGCATTTTAACAGCTAATAATATTTAACCAACCATATAGGTTGCTGTGGCGCTGGCGATATACACTTGCTCTTCGTTATGCAGTTCGACCCGCGCCACAGCGACTTTGTTACCGGCGCGCAGCAGGCTGCTGGTGGCGGTGAAACGCGTGCCGCGCCCCGGGCGTAAATAGTCGACGCGTAAATCGATAGTGCCCATGCGCGATAAACGCTGGCGCAGTTCTTCTTCGGTAATGGTTTCATGACGGGCCAGCGTGCTGCCTACGCACACCAGTCCAGCCGCCACATCCAGCGCCGACGCGATGACGCCGCCGTGCAGAATACTTTGCGCCCAGTTTCCGACCATCATCGGCTGGTTATTAAAGCAAAGCTCTGCATAATCTTTTTCATAGCGCATCAGCTCTAAGCCCAGCGTACGGTTGAACGGCATGTGATAAACAAAAATCTCGCCGACCAGCTGGAGCGCGGCTTCGTTAGTTAAAATCGTAGGGGACATGGGTTCCTTCCTCAAAAAGAGACCTGTTGTTAAATTCTTGTTGATTTTATGCTTCTTGTTTGTTGTTTTCCAGATTCAGAAAGCAAGACTAAGCAGTCGATAAATAAAAATGTAGAATGTCATCCGGATAATAATTCAGCGGTTTTATTGATTTGTTCAGGAGAACAGGCCACATGGGCAAATTTCTGGGTTGGGTAGGAGGCGTATGTTTATTGCCAGGCGCGGCATTGGCGCAGGAGGCTGTCGTTCAGGAAGTGCATGATGCGCCTGCGGTTCGCGGCAGCATTATTGCGAATATGCTTCAGGAGCACGATAACCCGTTTACGCTTTATCCTTACGAGTCGAACTATCTCATCTATACGGTCACAGACGATCTGAATAAAGAAGCTATCGAAACTTACAATTGGTCCGATAATTCTCGCAAAGATGAAGTAAAGTTTCAGTTAAGTCTGGCGTTTCCACTGTGGCGCGGTATCCTCGGCCCTAACTCGGTTTTAGGCGGTTCTTACACCCAGCGTTCCTGGTGGCAGCTTTCTAATAGCGACGAATCTTCGCCGTTCCGTGAAACCAACTACGAACCCCAGGCGTTTTTAGGCTTCGCGACTGATTATCGCTTTGCTGGCTGGACGCTGCGCGACGTAGAGTTTGGTTATAATCACCAGTCTAACGGTCGTTCAGACCCGACGTCACGTAGCTGGAACCGCATTTATACGCGCCTGATGGCGCAGAACAATAACTGGCTGGTAGAAGTGAAGCCCTGGTATGTGGTCGGCAATACTGATGACAATCCGGACATCACCAAATACATGGGCTATTACCAGTTAAAAATCGGTTATCAACTGGGCGATGCGATCCTGAGCGCGAAAGGACAATATAACTGGAATACCGGTTACGGCGGCGCGGAGCTTGGCTTCAGTTATCCGGTGACGAAGCACGTGCGCCTCTATACTCAGCTGTACAGCGGTTATGGCGAGTCGCTTATCGACTACAACTTTAACCAAACCCGCTTCGGCGTGGGCGTAATGCTTAACGATCTGTTCTAAGGGCATTGCAGTTTCCCCCGCAGGCGCTGAAAATAGCGCCTGTTTTATTTTTAGTGATGGAGTGAGCGTGGCGCAGGCAGAAGTAATGAATCAGGAGTCGCTGGCGAAACAGGTTTTGCAGGAAACCTTCGGCTACCAGCAGTTCCGCCCTGGCCAGGAAACCATCATAAATACCGTGCTGGAAGGGCGCGATTGCCTGGTGGTGATGCCTACCGGCGGCGGTAAGTCATTGTGCTATCAGATCCCGGCGCTGGTGAAAAATGGCCTCACAGTGGTGGTCTCGCCGCTGATTTCCCTGATGAAAGACCAGGTCGACCAACTGCTGGCCAACGGCGTGGCTGCGGCCTGCCTCAACTCCACGCAAACCCGTGACGAGCAGCAGGCCGTGATGGCGGGCTGCCGAACCGGGCAAATCCGCTTACTGTATATCGCGCCCGAGCGCCTGATGCTCGACAATTTTCTCGACCAGCTTACCTTCTGGAATCCGGTGATGCTGGCGGTGGATGAGGCGCACTGTATTTCGCAGTGGGGGCACGACTTCCGCCGCGAGTACGCATTATTAGGCCAGCTGCGCGATCGCTTCCCCAATGTGCCTTTTATGGCGCTGACCGCCACGGCAGACGAGGCCACGCGCCGCGATATCGTTCATCTGCTTGGCCTGCACGATCCGCTGATCCAAATCAGCAGCTTTGACCGGCCCAATATCCGCTACATGTTGATGGAGAAATTCAAACCGCTCGATCAGCTGATGCGCTATGTGCAAGACCAGCGCGGCAAATCCGGCATTATCTACTGCAACAGCCGGGCGAAAGTGGAAGACACCGCCGCGCGGCTGCAAAGCCGGGGCATTAGCGCCGCAGCCTATCATGCCGGCCTGGAAAACGACGTGCGCGCCAACGTGCAGGAAAAGTTCCAGCGCGACGACCTACAAATTGTAGTGGCGACAGTTGCCTTCGGGATGGGTATCAACAAGCCGAACGTGCGCTTCGTGGTGCATTTCGACATCCCGCGCAATATCGAATCTTACTACCAGGAAACGGGCCGCGCCGGGCGTGACGGGCTGCCTGCCGAAGCGATGCTGTTCTACGATCCGGCGGATATGGCCTGGCTGCGCCGCTGCCTTGAAGAAAAACCGCCGGGCCAGCTCCAGGATATTGAGCGCCACAAACTCAACGCTATGGGCGCGTTTGCCGAGGCGCAAACCTGCCGCCGCCTTGTGCTGCTGAACTACTTCGGCGAAGGGCGGCAGGAGCCGTGCGGCAACTGCGATATCTGCCTCGATCCGCCGCGCCGCTATGACGGCCTGGTAGAAGCGCAAAAAGCATTGTCATGTATATATCGCGTTGGACAACGTTTCGGGATGGGCTACGTGGTTGAAGTGCTGCGCGGGGCAAACAACCAGCGCATCCGCGAATTCGGTCACGATAAGCTCAAAATTTACGGTGAGGGGCGTGACCATACCACCGAACATTGGGTGAGCGTCATCCGCCAGCTTATCCATCTGGGCGTAGTAACACAGAACATCGCCCAGCATTCGGCGCTGCAACTGACTGAAGCGGCGCGGCCATTCTTACGCGGCGAAGCGCCGTTGATGCTGGCGGTGCCGCGCGTCGTAGCGCTGAAATCGCGTGTGGCGCAGAAATCCTACGGTGGGAACTACGACCGTAAACTGTTCGCCAAACTGCGTAAGCTACGCAAAGCCATTGCCGATGAAGAAAACATCCCGCCTTACGTGGTGTTTAACGATGCCACGCTGATTGAAATGGCCGAGCAGATGCCGCTCAGCCCCAGTGAAATGCTCAGCGTCAACGGCGTGGGGATGCGTAAGCTGGAACGCTTCGGGAAAGAGTTTATGGCGTTGATTCGCAGCCATGCAGATGGTGACGACGAAGAGTAGTCAAGGCCAGGCAAACATGTCAGGATAGTTTCTCTCTTTATTGTTTGTCTGCGAGTCAATCATGTTAACGCTTTTCTTTACGGTGGCGCTGGTTCATCTGGTGGCGCTCATGAGTCCCGGCCCTGATTTTTTCTTTGTCTCCCAAACGGCGGTAAGTCGCTCGCGAAAAGAAGCCATGCTTGGCGTACTGGGTATTACCGCAGGCGTAATGGTGTGGTCCGGCGTGGCGTTGCTGGGTTTGCACATTATCCTCGAAAAAATGGCCTGGCTGCATAACATCATTATGGTGGGCGGCGGGTTGTATCTGTGCTGGATGGGCTATCAAATGCTGCGCGGCGCACTGAAGAAAAGCGACGCCCCTGCGCACGAACCGAATGTTGAACTGGCGCGCGGCGGACGCAGCTTCCTGAAAGGCTTGCTGACTAACCTGGCGAACCCGAAAGCGATTATCTATTTCGGCAGCGTATTCTCGCTGTTCGTCGGCGATAACGTCGGCAGCAGTGAACGCTTGGGCATTTTCCTGCTGATCGCTCTGGAAACCTTTGCCTGGTTTACCCTGGTAGCCAGCCTTTTCGCACTACCTGCGATGCGTCGCGGTTACCAGAGAATGGCGAAATGGATCGACGGCGTAGCCGGCGCGCTGTTTGCCGGCTTTGGGCTGCATTTGATTATTTCGCGTTAAGCTGCGTTTCAACTATAAAAAATGCCTGATACGATGTGTCAGGCGTTTTGTTTACTGAGCGCGTTATCAACGCTGCGTTGTTATAGCGATATGAGCGGTTGTATCTCGTTAATATATTTCTCCCATTTTTTCTCCCAGTCTGCTAATTTTTGTGATTTTTCAACTGCAGTCATACCGCTATAGGTATAGGAGTTTTTAATAAGCTCTTTAACGTCGCTGAGATCAATCATGGCCCCGTGATAAACCTCCCAAAGATCATAATATATACCTGCGGTTTCGAATATCTGCGGATCGTCAGAGCAAATCACGCATTTTACACCTTGCTGCATAAACTGAGCGATAGGGTGAATTCGCAGATCTTTGGTGTAACGCAGAATTTGATTGCTGACAGGACAGATTTCCAGACGGATTTTCTCATCGCGAATTTTTCCCAATAACGTTGGGAAGTTATAGAGGTTAATCCCATGCCCGATGCGTTGGGTCCCTAATGCCCATGCCGAGTGGATATTATCATTATCAACCCAATTGCTTTCGCCGTCATGGAAGTAAAAGTTAACAGGGCTTCTCATGTCGATAATTTTTTTGGCATAATCCTGGGTTCTGTGATTTATATCTTTTTCACTGACTACGTCAAAGCCAATGATAAACTCAGTGCCATCATCATCTTTTAATTTGCTTTGCCATTCGGGGATGCACTTCAGAATGGCCATCGCTTCCGTGATGTCGCTATCAGGATCTTTACTGGTGCGTCGGCTCGGCGCGACAATGGCTTTAACTTTTAAGTCAGGGCACCCCGAATTTTTCGCTTCGCGGTATGCGGCTTTCAATAACGTGAGGGCCTCCGGTGGCTCGGCAGTATAGGCTGATTTTGACGGTTCAGTAGCCGTAATTTCCGCGTCGTTGCTATCTACCAGAGCAGGAACACCCGTCCTAATTTCAATATAATCATTTCCATGTTCATACTGATGCTTAAACGCGGCGACATAATATTTTTTATATACATCTTTCACTTTGAGGACTGAGGAAACTGCAATAAAATAATCATTAAAACCATCCCAAATGTACTCTATATCATCTATGCGCGGATCAATAAACGTCAGCATCTTCTTAGAATGCATGAATACGGGATAATTGCTTTTAGCGATCTTGCTGTAATTATAAAAATTTGGATTAGTAGGTGCTTTTTTTAAATAATAAAGCTTTCCATTTGGATATAACGGTTTTAACCCAGCATCAGGATCCCAGTACACATACACGTTAGGAACATCTGCAAGCATCTTAGTAAATTTATCGTTATCCCAGGTTGCGCCAGTATGAATATGTAAATTCCCTCCCTGAGGCATTCTTTTAAATATCTCAAACAACGCATTGTACATGATGTCATTTTTAGCGTAATGAAACTTCAATGAAGGCGAGTAAGCGTCGTAAATATATTTCCTGTTACCAATCAGTTCATCTCTTTTCTTTTTCATATACGCATTGAGCTTTTCTTCTCCCTGCGTCAGTTTAGCTTCTGTTTGGTTAAACCAGCTTTTCCGGTCTTGATCTTTAATGCTCTTGATAAGCGCTAAATACTCGTCATAAGTGGCCGCACCTTTCATATTAAATGTCCTCCGCGTTTTGCGCGTTCATATCGCCGACAAGAATACCGTTAGCATAGAATCCCTCATCATTATCCAGTGACAGGTTGTAAACAGTGCTGCTGCATGTGAGAGGCTGGATTAACTCGACACGATGCCAGGCGATACCCTGCTGGCTTGACGTCGCTATACAATCATTGGCATTGATATCCTTGACGCGTTTCAACTTGATAGGGTTTTCGCTCCGCACATATAACGGATGGCTGGCGGTCGCTTCAAGTTGGCTACCATCTTCAGCCGTGATTAAAAACAGCTTATCTTCCGCTCCCTTCCAGATATTACTTACGGTAGCAAATTTTTTGTTAATACCACTCAAAACTCGATCGCCAATGCAAAGAGCATTAATAGGTTTGCATTGACCATCAGAGAGTGTGATTACTGTCGATTCTGCCAGACATCCCCACATAATTTTCAACGGTAAAATAGGTTCCTGGATAACTGTTCCGGTCCTGATTCGTTCCTTCGTCTTGCTGGTGAGTTTAAAAGTAACGGTTTGGAGACTTCCGGCCGGGAGATGGTACTCGATATCAAAACTCAGCGTGAAATTATAGGTCTGAGGCTTTAAATCACCCGCTTGTTTTAAATATATGCCCCAGTCGGTATCAAGTTCGTATTGAAGGGTCCCATTGTCGATGACTTCTGGTAAGAATTTATCATGGGGGATGATGGCAACGCCGCCTACGCTAATTCTTTCAATTATTGCCTTTTTATTTTTTACTATAGGATCGATTATTACGCTGCGGCCTAGTCGAATAATACCTTTTGCTGGTATTGCCAGGATGGGGTAGTAATCCAGCATATGCTTACTGTCAAAATTACAAACATAATCGCAGTCGCCTGACTGTTCGGGTAATCGACGAAGCGAGATAACGATATTGTTCTCATCGCGATGATAGGTTACAGGGAGGTAGGGGGCCCTGTTGGTGCCAAAAATAATAGTCGAATCCTCTTTTTTAGGATAAATATGGGTATAAACAGGTGCTAATTAATATGAGCCAAAATCGAGATCTGGCTGCTTGATTGTTATCTCTTTCATCATATGCAGTTGAACAGTACGACCCAGGTAATCTACTATTTGACATTCAGCGACAAGAGTGAGATTTTCAATATCAGTAATATCATGGATTTTCTGTAGCGAGATTTCATTAGTCGATGTAAAACGATCCGTGCTTGCCGATGAGACCAGTTCAATCGAAGTATAGCGCTCAGAAGTTAACGCATTAAAAAAATGAGCAACAAAATTAATCTGGCATTTCTCTTCCAGAAGCGAGGCGTAAATATTCAGATGGATAATGTCATCGCCTCGTTGCCATGAAAAATCATCAATGTTGATATAATCGTAAAAATAGAAGGGCTTCGGGGCTTCTGTTTCATGGAGAGTTAACCGTAAGGCCTGATATCCCTGTTCGATTTCCTGCGTATTTTTTTTGCACTGGAGAAGAGGGGAGGATGCGTAAAATATGGTTAGGGCAATTGCGTATATTATTAAGATCAATATTACTTTCTTTCAGTGAATTTTTAATTAACGTCATGGCGCTCACCTGCCTGAATTGAGAGAAATATATAATGGCTCGTCTTCACGAATGGCTTTTAGTAAAACCATCAGATCATGTGACTTAAAATAACAAATCAAATTTTTATATCATGAAGCGCATCACACTTATTTTTATTTCCGAAGTGAATGAAATGGCGTTAATTATTAGGCTGGGATGATTGTTTTTCACTAAACGTGGACGTTAAAGAAAATAGATAAACTATTGTGGCGTCGGGCATGTATAAACATTAACTGGAATGAAAATCCTTTCCCCGCTCAGAAAACAGTTTAATAAGAGATATAACGATTTAATTCAGGGATTATATTATCCCTGAATTACTATCAGGCATGGCGCGCGCTGGCCAGTAGCGCGCCCACCAGCATAAACAGCGATCCAAATACTCTGTTCAGCGCTTTCATCTGCTTCGGCCCTTTGATCCACAACGCGATGCGGGTGGCGAGCGTGGCATAACCAATCATCACAATCACGTCCACAATAATGGTCGTCACGCCGAGGATCGCATACTGCACGGTCTGCGGTTGATGAGGCACGATAAATTGCGGAAACAGCGCGGCAAGAAACACGATGCTTTTCGGGTTGGTTAAATTAACAAATACCGCGCGCTGAAACAGTTTGCGGCGCGGCTGGCTTTGCGCCAGGGTGTGCAAATCAATCGCTCCTGCGGCCCGCCACTGCTGAATACCCAGCCAGATGAGATACGCAGCGCCCGCCCATTTTAAAATCTCAAAAGCCATTAATGAACGGGAAAACAGCGCGCCGAGACCCACCCCTACCAGTACAATATGAATCGCCAGACCGAGCTGCAAGCCAGTAATAGACGCAACTGCACCGCGATAGCCGTGGCTCATCGCCGTACTCATGGTGTTGATGGCCCCGGAACCAGGAGAAAGGCTGAGGATGATTGTGGTGAGCAAATAGGTACACCACCATTCGAACGACATGGGGAACTCCCTGAATAAGCGCTTTTATGTCACAATACGCTATACCTTCTATCTTTCAAGTAGCCGACTCGCTGGCATCGCAAACAAAGCAGGAAGCCGCATTTTTCATACGCATTCACTCCGTAACGTCAGGGCAGGGCATCCCATGATTGAGCACAAAAATGGATGGTATTCCCGGGAAAAAGCGTTCGCCGCTTTTACTATGGGGCCGCTCACGGCGTTCTGGCAGCAGCGCGAAGAAGATGAATTTACCGGCGTGGACGGCGTGGCGGTGCGCTTTGTGCGTTTCCGCGCAGCCAGTCATGATCGGGTAGTGGTGATTTGCCCTGGCCGCATCGAAAGCTATGTGAAATACGCCGAGCTGGCATGGGATCTGTTCCATTGCGGCTATGATGTATTAATCATCGATCACCGCGGTCAGGGGCGTTCGGGGCGAATGTTGTCCGATACCCATCGTGGGCACGTGGTGCGTTTTAGCGATTATGTCGACGATCTGGAGCTGTTCTGGGAACAGGAAATCAAGGATGGTCCGTGGCGTAAGCGCTATGTATTAGCCCATTCCATGGGCGGCGCGATCTCCGCGCTGTTTTTAGAACGCCGCCCGGACGCATTTGACGCCATCGCGTTTTGCGCCCCGATGTTTGGGATTGTGCTGCGCTTGCCCGACTGGATGGTGCGTCAAATCCTCGACTGGGCGGAAGGGCACCAGCGTATCCGGGAAGGCTATGCTATTGGCACTGGCCGCTGGCGCGCGTTGCCGTTTGCGATTAACGTGTTAACCCACAGCCGGCAACGCTATCGCCGCAACTTGCGTTTTTACGCCGATGAACCAACGTTGCGCGTAGGCGGGCCGACGTATCATTGGGTAAGAGAAGGCATCCTTGCCGGAGAGCAGGTTTTAGCAGGGGCCACTGCGATGACCACGCCGACATTGCTCCTCCAGGCAGAAGAAGAACGTGTGGTGGATAACCGCATGCACGATCGCTTCTGTGAAATTCGGGCCGCGGCGGGCCACCCCTGTTGGGGGGGTAAACCTTTCGTCATTAACGGTGCGTACCATGAGATCCTGTTTGAAAAGGACGCTATGCGCGCCGAGGCGCTTAATGCCATCGTCGACTTTTTCGATGCGCATAATTAACTACTGGCGGTCAGGCCGCCTGTTACCAACCAGAGGTTATTATTTTTATGTATCAGGTCGTTGCGTCTGATTTAGACGGTACCCTTTTATCCCCTGACCACACCCTGTCTCCTTTTGCGAAAGAGACGCTGAAATTGCTGACGGCTCGCGGCATTAACTTTGTGTTTGCGACGGGGCGTCACCATGTGGACGTGGCCCAAATCCGCGACAACCTTGAAATCAAGGCCTACATGATCACCTCAAACGGCGCGCGGGTGCATGATACCGACGGTAAGCTGGTGTTCAGCCATAACCTGGATCGCGATATCGCCGCCGATCTGTTTGGCGTGGTGCATACCAACCCCGATATCGTGACCAACGTTTACCGTAATGACGACTGGTTTATGAACCGCCACCGCCCGGACGAAATGAAATATTTCCGCGAAGCCGTTTTTAAATACACCCTATTTGAGCCGGGCGTGCTGGAGCCGGAAGGCATCAGCAAAGTGTTCTTCACCTGTGACGATCACAAGAAATTGCTGCCGCTGGAGCAGGCGATTAATGCGCGCTGGGGCGACAGGGTTAACGTCAGTTTCTCTACCTTAACCTGCCTGGAGGTTATGGCGGGCGGCGTTTCCAAAGGCCATGCGCTGGAGGCGGTATCTAAAGCGATCGGCTATTCCCTGAAAGAGTGCATCGCGTTTGGCGACGGGATGAACGATGCGGAGATGCTGTCGATGGCAGGCAAAGGCTGCATTATGGCTAACGCGCACCAGCGCCTGAAAGATCTGCTGCCGACGCTGGAAGTGATTGGCACTAACGCCGACAATGCGGTCCCGCACTATCTACGCCGTTTATTCCTTAACGAAGCCTAAGCGACAAAGTGACGAGTGGTTTATATTTAACCACTCGTCAACCAAATACCCAAGCTCATATCGTTCACTCTCGCTACAATGCGGTTTTCTGCTGGAAACGGGTATTCCCGGGGAAACATTGTGCCGCTACTCATTATCACCACCATTCTGTGGGCGTTTTCTTTTAGCCTGATTGGCGAATACCTTGCCGGGCATGTCGACAGCTATTTTTCTGTGCTGATGCGCGTTGGGCTGGCGGCGCTGGTGTTTTTGCCGTTCCTGCGTTTTAAGGGCCTGAAACCGAAAGTTATCGCGCTGTATATGCTGGTGGGCGCGCTTCAACTGGGCGTGATGTACCTGTTCAGCTTCCGCGCTTATCTTTACCTGACGGTCTCCGAGTTCTTGCTGTTTACCGTCCTGACGCCGTTGTATATCACGCTGATTTACGACCTGCTCAGCCGCCGCCCATTGCGCTGGGGCTACGCGTTCAGCGCGCTGCTGGCGGTGATTGGCGCGGCGATTATTCGTTACGATCAGCTCAGCGAGCATTTCTGGTTTGGGTTGCTGCTGGTGCAACTGGCGAACATCAGCTTTGCTATCGGGATGGTTGGCTACAAGCGACTGATGGAAGTGCATCCGATGCCGCAGCACAACGCGTTCTCGTGGTTTTATCTCGGCGCGTTTGTGGTGGCGGGCGTGGCCTGGCTGGCGTTAGGCAATCCAAACAAACTGCCTGGCACCACGCTGCAATGGAGTGTACTGATCTGGCTGGGCGTTGTGGCGTCCGGGCTGGGCTACTTTATGTGGAACTACGGGGCAACGCAGGTGGATGCCGGTACGTTAGGGATCATGAACAACGTGCATGTCCCGGCGGGGCTGCTGGTTAACCTCGCCATCTGGCAAGAGCAACCCCACTGGCCGAGTTTTATTATTGGTGGGTCGGTGATAATGGCTTCGCTGTGGGTCCATCGACGCTGGGTCGCGCCGCGCTCTTCACAAACGGCAGATGATCGCATGCGTGGTTCCGCGCAGAGCGAATAAACGCATCGATAACCGGCTGACGCTGCTCGCCATCGCGCACAGCGGCGTACAGCCGGCTCCACAATCCTTCACCCAGGGTTTTGGTCACGACCAGGCCCTGGCGTTCAAAACTCTCCACTACCCAGTGCGGCAGCGCGGCGATACCCATCCGCGCCGACACCATCTGAATCAACAGCAGCGTGTTATCAACGCTTTTCAGCGACGGGCTGACGCCAGCAGGCTCCAGAAAATGACGCCACACGTCCAGGCGCTGGCGCTGCACCGGGTAAATCAGCAGCGTTTCCCCGGAGAAGTCTTCTGGCGTGATGCGCGGTTTGCTGGCCAGCGGATGATCGGTCGCCAGCACCAGACGCACTTCAAAATCAAACATCGGCGAATAGTGCAGACCGCTGCGCGGCAAAATGTCGGACGTTAATACCACGTCCAGCTCGCTCTGCTGAAGCGCAGGCTGTGGGTCGAACGTGACGCCCGATTTGAAATCCATCTCTACCAGCGGCCACTGCTTGCGGAAATTCTCCAGCGCCGGGGTCAGCCACTGAATACAGCTGTGGCACTCAATCGCAATCCGCAACTGGGACTGCTGCGGTTCATTGCACTCCTGTAGCGCCCGGCTGATTTGCGGTAGCACCTGAGTTGCCAGTTGCAGCAGAATCTCGCCCTGCGGGGTAAAGCGCAGCGGCTGGCTTTTACGAACGAATAGCTTAAACCCGAGGCGCTGCTCCAGATCGCTGAACTGATGAGAGAGAGCAGACTGCGTCTGATGCAGCGTGGCGGCCGCAGCGGCGAGTGAACCGCAGTTCTGCAGGGCCAGCAGGGTCTTAAGGTGTTTAATTTCGATCATGAAAGTCCTTCACTTTGCCATGAGGAATTTGCGCTTGAGGAATATACAGTAACTGCTGATTATGGATGTGTAAACATCTGGACGGCTAAATACCTAGAATTCCCTAAGAGGCAGACAATGACAATCTACAATCACACCCTCGGTTTCCCTCGCGTTGGCCTGCGTCGCGAATTGAAAAAAGCGCAAGAAAGTTACTGGGCGGGCAACAGCACCCGTGAAGAATTACTGGCGGTGGGGCGCGAGCTGCGTGCCCGCCACTGGGATCAGCAAAAAGCGGCAGGCGTGGACCTGCTGCCGGTGGGCGATTTCGCCTGGTACGATCATGTTCTGACGACCAGCCTGCTGCTGGGCAACGTGCCAGCGCGCCACCGGAATAAAGACGGCTCCGTGGATATCGATACCCTGTTCCGCATTGGCCGTGGCCGCGCGCCAACCGGTGAACCAGCAGCGGCAGCGGAAATGACCAAATGGTTTAATACTAACTATCACTATATGGTGCCGGAATTTGTTAAAGGCCAGCAGTTCAAACTGACCTGGACCCAGTTACTGGATGAAGTGGACGAAGCGCTGGCGCTGGGCCACCACATTAAACCGGTACTGCTGGGGCCGATCACCTATCTGTGGTTGGGCAAAGTGAAAGGCCAACAGTTTGACCGCCTGTCGCTGCTCAATGACATCCTGCCGGTTTACCAGCAGGTGCTGGCGGAACTGGCAAAACGCGGCATCGAGTGGGTACAGATTGACGAACCGGCGCTGGTGCTGGAACTCCCGCAAGCGTGGCTGGACGCCTACAAACCGGCTTATGACGCGTTGCAGGGCAATAGCAAACTGCTGCTGACCACCTATTTTGAAGGCGTCACGCCGAATCTGGATACCATCGCCGCACTGCCGGTGCAGGGCCTGCACGTTGATTTGGTGCAAGGCAAAGACGACGTGGCAGAACTGCATCAGCGTTTGCCGTCCGAGTGGCTGCTGTCTGCGGGTGTGATTAACGGTCGTAACGTCTGGCGTGCCGATCTGACGGAAAAATATGGGCAGATTAAAGACATCGTCGGTAAACGCGCCGTATGGGTGGCATCCTCCTGCTCCCTGCTGCACAGCCCAATCGATCTGAGCGTGGAAACCCGTCTGGATACGGAAGTAAAAAGCTGGTTCGCCTTCGCCCTGCAAAAATGTGAAGAACTGGCGCTACTGCGCGACGCCCTGAAAACCGGCGATACGGCTAAAATTGCCCAATGGAGCGCCCCGATTCAGGCGCGTCGCCACTCTGCCCGTGTACACAACCCGGCGGTGTGCGAGCGTCTGGCGGCAATTACCGCGCAGGATAGCCAGCGTGCCAGCGCCTACCCGGTACGTGCCGAAGCACAGCGCGCGCGGTTTAATCTTCCGGCATGGCCGACCACTACTATCGGTTCATTCCCGCAAACCACCGAGATCCGCGGCCTGCGCCTGGACTTCAAAAAAGGGAATCTGGACGCCAGCAACTATCGCACCGGCATTGCCGAACACATCAAGCAGGCGATTGTTGAGCAGGAGCGCCTCGGCCTTGACGTGCTGGTTCACGGAGAAGCGGAACGTAACGACATGGTGGAATACTTCGGCGAGCACCTGGACGGCTTCGTATTTACCCAAAACGGTTGGGTGCAGAGCTACGGTTCACGCTGCGTGAAGCCGCCAGTGGTGATTGGTGATATCAGCCGTCCTGAGCCGATTACCGTGGAGTGGGCGAAGTACGCGCAGTCCCTGACCGACAAGCCGGTTAAAGGCATGTTGACTGGCCCGGTGACGATCCTTTGCTGGTCGTTCCCGCGTGAAGACGTCAGCCGCGAAACCATCGCTAAGCAGATTGCGCTGGCGCTGCGCGATGAAGTGGCCGACCTGGAAGCCGCCGGGATTGGCATTATCCAGATTGACGAACCGGCACTGCGCGAAGGGCTGCCGCTGCGTCGCGCCGACTGGCAGGCCTATCTGGCGTGGGGCGTGGAAGCGTTCCGCCTGAACGCCGCCGTGGTACGCGATGATACCCAGATCCACACCCATATGTGTTACTGCGAGTTCAATGACATCATGGATTCCATTGCCGCGCTGGATGCAGATGTGATCACTATCGAAACCTCACGGTCGGATATGGAGCTGCTGGAATCCTTTGAAGAGTTCGAATACCCGAATGAAATCGGCCCGGGCGTGTACGACATCCACTCGCCGAACGTGCCGGATGTGGAATGGATTGAGGCGCTGCTGCAAAAAGCGGCGCAGCGTATTCCGGCGCAGCGTTTGTGGGTTAACCCGGATTGCGGCTTGAAAACGCGCGGCTGGCCGGAAACCCGCCAGGCGCTGGCGAACATGGTCAAAGCGGCGCAGAACCTGCGTAGCGCGTAATAAAAAACCCGCTCCTGAACAGGAGCGGGTTTAACTTTTGATGCAAACTGGCCGTTACTTTTTAGTGCCGTAACGGCTAAACCACTCCAGCATTCTCTGCCAGCCGTCTGCGGCAGATTCCGCATGATAGCTCGGGCGATAATCAGCGTTAAACGCGTGGCCGGCTTCGGGATAAACCACGATTTCTGCGTTAGCATTCGCAGCGCGCAGCGCCTGGCGCATCGTCTCCACGCTTTCCAGTGAAATGCCCGTGTCCTGAGCCCCGTACAGACCCAGCACCGGCGCGTTAAGATCCACGGCGATATCCACCGGATGTTTTGGCGAGTTGAGCGTTTTATCACCCAGCAATTTGCCATACCACGCCACAGCGGCTTTTAGCTGCGGGTTATGCGCGGCGTATAGCCACGTGATGCGTCCGCCCCAGCAGAAACCGGTCATCATCAGACGATGCGGGTCACCGCCCTGACGGGAAGCCCAGTTCGCCACATGATCGAGATCCGCCAGCACCTGAGCGTCGGGCACTTTGCTGACCAGGCCGCTGAACAGCGACGGGATATCGTCATATTCCGCCGGATCTCCCTGGCGGAAATAGAGTTCCGGCGCGACGGCCAGGTAGCCTCCATGGGCCAGGCGGCGGCAGATATCGCGAATATGTTCGTGGACGCCGAAAATCTCCTGCACCACGATAACCACCGGTAAAGGTTGGTCGGCATTTTCCGGGCGGGCATACCAGGCCGGCATGTTTTCGCCCTGGCTTGGAATTGAAGTTTCGCCACAATGGATGGCATCTTCGGCGGTATGTACTACCGTTGAAGCGACAGGTGAAGCGGCGGAAGCAAATCCTGAAGGGTTGTCTGTTGTGTTTTGTTTTGTCATGGCCAGGCTCCGTAACCATTTTTTTAGCGCAAACCTAACTATAGCCTGCGAGTCGAAAATTCGTACACGTAAAACCCGTTCCTGTGATCGTCACCGGGAAGGGTTTTTTATGTGATCATTGTCACTATTTTATGGAAATGTTATGCAAGCGAATTCCATGCAAGTGAATTGAGTCACGAAATTACCTTGGCAGCTTCTGTAAAGTACCCTTTTGCAGCTTCTGACAAACCGACCCAAAGAGGAGTCATTTATGTCTACGTCTGATGTTTTTCACCTCGGCCTTACAAAAAACGACCTGCAGGGCGCAACGCTTGCCATCGTACCTGGCGACCCGGAACGAGTGGAAAAGATCGCCGCGCTGATGGATAAGCCGGTTAAGCTGGCATCACACCGCGAATTCACCTCCTGGCGCGCAGAGCTGGACGGCAAACCGGTTATCGTCTGCTCTACCGGTATCGGTGGCCCGTCTACCTCCATCGCTGTTGAAGAACTGGCACAGCTGGGCATCCGTACTTTCCTGCGCGTGGGAACCACTGGCGCAATCCAGCCGCATATCAACGTTGGCGATGTGCTGGTAACGACGGCGTCCGTCCGCCTTGATGGCGCAAGCCTGCATTTCGCGCCGATGGAATACCCGGCGGTAGCGGATTTCGCCTGCACCACCGCGCTGGTAGAAGCGGCGAAAGCCGTGGGCGCTACCACACACATCGGCGTCACCGCCTCTTCCGACACCTTCTACCCAGGCCAGGAGCGTTACGACACTTTCTCTGGCCGCGTTGTTAGCCGCTACAAAGGCTCGATGGAAGAGTGGCAACAGATGGGCGTAATGAACTATGAGATGGAATCGGCAACGCTGCTGACCATGTGCTCCAGCCAGGGGCTGCGTGCAGGGATGGTTGCCGGGGTTATCGTTAACCGCACCCAGCAGGAAATTCCGAACGCGCAAACTATGAAACAGACCGAAAGCCACGCAGTGAAAATCGTGGTTGAGGCCGCGCGCCGCCTGATCTAACGTACTTCGCCAGCCCTGCATTTCTGTTGGGCTGGCGCCTGTCCCGCCGGTTTTCCCTTCACTGGCGCGCCTTGTTTTTAATCTTTTGCGCGAGGCCTCGCAGTAAATGCCTTTAAAACTGGACATTTATCCAGCACAATCCCATTTTGCTCAGGTGGGGTTAATGCGGGAGGCATTATGGATTTCTCTCTGTTACTGATGGCGGCGGT
This sequence comes from Atlantibacter sp. MEI4A-1023, assembly GCF_056155425.1. Taxonomy (NCBI): domain Bacteria; kingdom Pseudomonadati; phylum Pseudomonadota; class Gammaproteobacteria; order Enterobacterales; family Enterobacteriaceae; genus Atlantibacter; species Atlantibacter sp. MEI4A-1023. The sequence goes on along the minus strand of NZ_CM149568.1, from coordinate 4,428,883 downwards.
TGCGCTGGCGGGCGTGTTGCTCGGCTGGCTGGGCGCAAGCCTGCGGGCATCGCAGCGTCAGGCTGATCTGCTGGCGGAGCAGCGCGATGTGTTCAGCGAGTTAAGCGCGACGAAACAGGCGTACGAGCACTGGCGCGAAGAGTGCGAATTGCTTAACGGCGAACTGCGCACCCTGAGGGATATCAAAAGCTCGCTCGAAGCCGATCTGCGCGAAGTCACCACGCTGCTTGAAACCACGCGTCAGCATAACGACGACAAACTGCGCCAGATGATGAGCAGCGAGCAGCGCCTCAGTGAGCAGTTCGAAAACCTCGCAAACCGCATTTTTGACCGCAGCCATCGCCAGGTGGAGGAGCAAAACCGCCAGAGCCTGAACGGGCTGCTCACCCCCCTGCGCGAACAACTTGATGGTTTTCGCCGCCAGGTGCAGGACAGCTTCGGCCAGGAAGCGCGTGAACGCCACACGCTGACCCATGAAATCCGCAATTTACAGCAGCTCAACGCGCAAATGGCCCAGGAGGCGATTAACCTGACCCGGGCGCTGAAAGGCGACAATAAAACCCAGGGCAACTGGGGTGAAGTGGTGCTGACGCGGGTACTGGAAGCATCCGGTTTACGCGAAGGGTATGAGTATCAAACCCAGGTCAATATTCAGTTAGACGATCGCAGCCGTATGCAGCCGGACGTGATTGTGCGTCTCCCCCAGGACAAAGACGTGGTGGTAGATGCCAAGATGACGCTGGTGGCCTACGAGCGTTACTTCAACGCTGAAGATGAATACCAACGTGAACTGGCGCTGAATGAGCACATCGCAGCCATTCGCAGCCATATTCGCTTACTCAGTCGTAAAGATTACCAACAGCTTCCCGGCTTGCGGTCGCTGGATTATGTCTTAATGTTTATTCCCGTCGAGCCCGCATTTTTACTGGCTATCGACCGGCAACCGGAACTGATCAGCGAAGCACTGAAAAGTAACATCATGCTGGTCAGCCCCACCACTTTGCTGGTGGCGTTACGCACCATTGCCAACCTGTGGCGGTACGAGCATCAAAACCAGAACGCCCAGCAAATTGCCGAACGCGCCGCAAAGCTGTACGACAAAATGCGGCTGTTTGTTGATGATATGTCCGCCGTCGGGCAGGGGCTGGATAAAGCGCAGGAAAACTACCGGCAGGCCATGAAAAAGCTCAGCTCCGGACGTGGAAACCTGCTGGCGCAGGCTGACGCGTTTCGCACGCTTGGCGTGGAAGTAAAGCGCGAGATTAATCCGGAAATGGTGGAACAAGCGCGTCTGGATGACGAAGAGTTTCGTTTGCGCAGCATTGACGATGAGCCGAAAAACTATTCGCAAAACAACGCGCCAGGGCCGATTCCGCCTGTTCAGCGCACCGGTAACGATTGTTAAAACAGGCTTGAAACATAGGGCAATCGCGCCCAATCTGTTACACTTCACGAACATTTTTTATCAATAGCAGGCTCCGAAATGGTTGATGATTCACAGGACACAACGCACTTTGGCTTTCAGACCGTAGCGAAAGCGCAGAAGGCGGATATGGTGGCGCAGGTTTTCCATTCTGTTGCAGCGAAATATGACGTTATGAATGACCTGATGTCGTTCGGGATCCATCGCTTATGGAAGCGCTTTACTATTGATTGCAGCGGTGTGCGCCGTGGACAGAAGGTGTTGGATCTGGCGGGAGGGACTGGCGATCTGACGGCGAAGTTTTCCCGTCTGGTGGGCGAAACCGGTACGGTGGTGCTGGCGGATATCAACGACTCGATGCTGAAAATGGGCCGTGAAAAACTGCGTAATATCGGCGTGGTGGGCAACGTTGAATACGTTCAGGCCAACGCGGAAGCGCTGCCGTTCCCGGATAATACCTTTGATTGCATCACCATCTCGTTTGGCCTGCGCAACGTCACCGACAAAGACAAAGCGCTGCGCTCCATGTATCGCGTGTTGAAGCCCGGTGGCCGCCTGCTGGTGCTGGAGTTTTCCAAACCGGTTATCGACCCGTTAAGCAAAGCCTATGACGCTTACTCATTTCACGTGCTGCCGCGCATCGGCGAGCTGGTGGCGCAGGACGCGGAAAGTTACCGCTATCTGGCGGAATCTATCCGTATGCATCCAAACCAGGACACGCTGAAAGCGATGATGGCGGATGCCGGTTTCGATAACGTCGAATATTTCAATATGACCGCGGGTATTGTCGCGCTTCATCGTGGTTATAAGTTTTAAGGGAGGCCGCGGATGCCAATAACACCGCTTATTACCGCCGGTATCGAAGGGGCGTTAAACGCTTTTTTGTATCAGGATCGGGCGCTTAAATCTGCACGTCAGCGGTTGCAGGGAAAGGTGTTGCGTATTGCCCTCCGCGAATTCTCTACCCCGCTGGTATTGATCTTCAGCGAACAGCAGGTTGATGTGCTGGGGCAATGGGAAGGCGAGACCGACTGTTCGGTGACAACGCGTCTCTCCGTATTGCCGGAACTGCGCAACCGCCAGCAGTTGACTGCGCTGATCCGCCGTGGCGATCTGGAAGTCGAAGGTGATATCCAGGTGGTACAGAATCTGGTATCCCTGATGGATTTGGCAGAGTTCGACCCGGCTGAACTGCTTGCGCCCTATATTGGCGATATCGCCGCAGAAGGGCTGGGCAAATTCTTACGCACCGGCGCACGCTTTGTGAAAAAAGGCGTTGAACGCAATCAGCGCTATCTTGCAGAAGCGGTGACGGAAGAGTGGCGCATGGCCCCCGGTCCGCTGGAAGTCGCCTGGTTTGCTGAAGAAACTGATGCACTTGCGCGCTCGCTCGATGCGCTTATTGGTCGTTTAGAAACGCTGGAGGCCAAATGACGCCAGGTGAAATTCGGCGCCTGTACTTCATCATTCGTACTTTCTTAAGCTATGGGCTGGACGAGCTCATACCGAGGATCCGCATCACATTGCCGCTGCGCTTATGGCGGCGCACCCTGTTCTGGATGCCCAACCGTCATGGCGACAAAGAGTTAGGCCAACGGCTGCGTCTGGCGCTTCAGGAACTCGGCCCGGTGTGGATTAAGTTTGGTCAGATGCTGTCTACCCGCCGTGACCTGTTCCCACCGCAAATCGCCGACCAGCTTGCTATGTTGCAGGATCGCGTTGCGCCCTTTGACGGCGTGCTGGCGAAGCGCCAAATTGAAAAGTCGATGGGCGATATTCCGGTGGAAACCTGGTTCGATGAGTTCGACATCAACCCCCTTGCATCGGCGTCCATTGCCCAGGTGCATACGGCAAAGCTGAAAGAGAACGGTAAAGAAGTCGTCATTAAGGTTATTCGTCCTGACATCCTGCCGATTATCAGAGCTGATTTGAAGCTTATCTACCGTCTGGCACGCTGGGTACCTCGCTTATTGCCGGATGGTCGCCGCTTACGGCCGGTGGAAGTGGTGCGGGAGTATGAGAAAACGCTGATTGATGAGCTGAATTTGCTGCGCGAAGCGGCAAACGCCATCCAGCTACGGCGCAATTTCGAAGAGAGCCCGATGCTGTATGTGCCTGAAGTCTATTCAGATTATTGCAGTGAAAATATGCTGGTGATGGAGCGCATTTACGGTATTCCGGTCTCTGACGTGGAAACCCTTGAGCGCAACGGCACCAATATGCAGTTGCTGGCGGAACGCGGCGTTCAGGTGTTCTTCACCCAGGTCTTCCGTGACAGTTTCTTCCATGCCGATATGCATCCAGGCAATATTTTTGTCAGCTATGAACACCCGGAAAACCCCAAATACATCGGTATCGACTGCGGTATCGTCGGCTCGCTGAATAAAGAAGATAAGCGCTATCTGGCGGAAAACTTCATCGCCTTCTTTAATCGCGATTACCGTAAGGTAGCCGAACTGCACGTGGATTCAGGCTGGGTACCGCCGGATACCAACGTCGAAGAGTTTGAGTTTGCGATTCGTACCGTGTGCGAGCCCATCTTTGAGAAGCCGCTGGCGGAAATCTCTTTTGGTCACGTGCTGCTGAATTTGTTCAACACTGCACGTCGTTTCAATATGGAAGTGCAGCCGCAACTGGTACTTTTGCAAAAAACGCTGTTGTACGTGGAAGGCGTTGGTCGCCAACTTTATCCACAGCTCGATTTATGGAAAACGGCGAAACCTTTTCTGGAATCCTGGATCAAAGATCAGGTGGGTTTTCCGGCGCTGGTTCGCTCTTTTAAAGAGAAAGCACCGTTCTGGATCGAAAAAATGCCAGAAATACCTGAACTGGTGTACGACAGTTTGCGCCAGGGCAAACAATTGCAACAAAGCGTTGATAAAATCGCCCGCGAGTTACACGAACAGCGCGTGCGGCAAGGACAGTCACGTTACCTGTTTGGTATTGGCGCGACGTTGCTGTTAAGCGGAACGTTAATGCTGGTGACTCGCCCGGAATGGGACTTAATCCCGGCATGGGTTATGGCGGGCGGTATTGTCGTATGGCTGATTGGCTGGCGTCGTACTGGCTCGATTTAATACATCATGGAATGACTGCGTTGAAAGTTATCCAAAAAGCGAGCGTTATTTTCACAATTAGCACAAAAACTCTGTGACCATTGTGGATATGTTTACCATCGCTGATGCAGCCTGGATAATGAGCGGTATATAATGCGGTTTGCAAATTTCATCATCTGTAGCTGAGGATTTATATGGGTGGCATTAGTATTTGGCAGTTATTGATCATTGTCGTTATCGTCGTTCTGCTTTTCGGGACCAAAAAGCTCAGTTCTCTGGGTTCCGATCTGGGTGCCTCCATCAAAGGTTTCAAGAAAGCCATGGGCGATGACGAGCCGAAAAACACCTCCACTCAGGATGCTGATTTCACTGCGAAATCTCTTTCTGATAAGCAAAGCGACGTAAAGAAAGACGAAGCGAAGAGCAACGATAAAGAGCAGGTGTAAGCCGTGTTCGATATTGGTTTCGGTGAGCTGGTTCTTGTCTTTGTCATCGGCCTCATTGTGTTGGGGCCGCAACGTTTGCCTGTTGCGGTCAAAACCATTGCCGGGTGGGTGAGGGCGCTACGTTCCCTTGCCACCACCGTGCAGAATGAGCTGACCCAGGAGTTAAAACTCCAGGAATTCCAGGACAGTCTCAAGAAAGTTGAGAAAGCGAGCCTTAATAATCTCACCCCAGAGCTCAAGGCTTCCATGGATGAATTGCGTGAAGCGGCAGAGTCAATGAAACGCACCTATACGGCGAATGACCCGGAAAAGGCGCATGACGAAGCACACACCATTCATAATCCGATTGTGAAAGACAACGAAGCGGCGCATGAAGGCGTTACGCCAGCTACGGCAGAAAATCAGGCGAGCGCGTCGGCACAAAAACCGACTCCGGCTGTTGAACAGCCTGTCGATCTGACCAAAGCGCCACCGGCTTCGACGTCTTCTCCGGCAGACGCCGCGCCGTCGTCCTCAAGTGAAAAATCCTGAACATGGCTGTAGAAGATACTCAACCCCTAATCAGTCACCTGATTGAACTGCGTAAGCGTCTGCTGAACTGCGTTATTGCGATTCTGGCGATCTTCCTGGCGCTGGTCTATTTCGCTAACGATATCTATCAGTTGGTCTCCGCGCCGTTGATAAGCCAGATGCCACAGGGCGCAACCATGATTGCGACTGATGTGGCATCGCCGTTTTTCACGCCGATCAAGCTGACCATGATGGTGTCGGTGATCCTGTCCGCACCGGTGATCCTCTACCAGGTATGGGCATTTATCGCCCCGGCGCTGTACAAGCATGAACGCCGTTTAGTGGTGCCGCTGCTGGTTTCCAGTACGCTGCTGTTCTACATCGGTATGGCGTTTGCCTATTTCGTGGTGTTCCCGCTGGCGTTTGGCTTCCTGACCCATACCGCGCCGGTCGGCGTGGTGGTTTCAACCGATATCGCCAGCTACCTGAGCTTCGTTATGGCGCTGTTTTTAGCGTTTGGCGTGTCGTTTGAAGTCCCGGTTGCCATTGTGCTGCTGTGCTGGCTGGGCGTCACCACGCCAGACGACTTACGTAAAAAGCGTCCTTATGTGTTAGTGGGCGCGTTTGTCGTGGGTATGCTGCTGACCCCGCCGGATGTCTTCTCGCAAACCTTGTTGGCGATCCCGATGTATTTTCTGTTTGAAGTCGGGGTGTTCTTTGCCCGCTTCTACGTTGGCAAACGACGGGAACCGACGGAAGAAGAAGAGACGCAAGAGTCTAAAGAATAATTGAAACCGCCTCCGGGCGGTTTTTTACAGGATAAATGGCATGTTTGATATTGGCGTCAACCTCACCAGCGGGCAATTTGATAAAGATCGGGATGACGTGGTGACGCGGGCTTTCGCCGCAGGTTTGTCAGGTATGTTAATAACCGGTACCAACCTGGACGAAAGTCAACAGGCGCAGCAGCTTGCCAGCCGCTACGATCGCTGTTGGTCGACTGCGGGCGTTCATCCCCATGACGCCAGCCACTGGCTGCCGGAAACCGCTGATGCGCTGCGCGAACTGGCAAAAGCGCCGGAAGTCGTCGCTATCGGCGAATGTGGCCTGGATTTCAACCGCAATTACTCTACGCCAGAAGATCAGGAGCGGGCGTTCACCGCTCAACTGGCGCTGGCGGCGGAATTATCGCTGCCGGTGTTTATGCATTGTCGCGATGCCCATGAGCGGTTTATCGCCCTGCTGACGCCCTGGCTTGATAAGTTGCCGGGCGCAGTGCTGCACTGCTTTACCGGTACGCGAGAAGAAGCGAGGGCGTGCCTGGATTTAGGGATTTATTTAGGTATTACGGGGTGGGTATGCGATGAACGTCGCGGGCTTGAACTGCGCGAATTGCTGCCGATGATACCCGCTAATAAACTGTTTTTCGAAACCGATGCGCCCTGGCTGCTGCCGCGCGACCTGCCAGCCAAACCCTCATCGCGCCGAAACGAGCCGTGCTATCTGCCGCATATTATTAGCCAGTCGGCGATGTGGCGCGGTGAAGACGCGCAGCAATTGATCCAGCAAACGGACGAGAATGTGCGAACGCTGTTTGGCATCCGCTTCTGATTATTGCTTTTTGAACTCGGTATTCTGCACGCTTTGCAGCACCTGTTGATTGAGCAGATTTAACAGCAGCATGGAGCGCGCTTCGCCGTCAGGCTCGGTAAAGATCGCATTCAGGCCTTTGAACGCGCCGTGGGTGATAACAACGGTATCGCCGGGATAGGGTGTGCCCGGATCGGTTATCTCTTCAGACTGGTATTGTACCAGCTGGTCAATAACGGTAACCGGTACGGTGGCTGGCTGGGTGCCGAAGCGTACAAAGTGGCTGACGCCACGGGTGGCGTTAATCGTCGTAGTGTGGATGACTTCCGGGTCAAATTCGACAAACAGGTAGTTTGGGAACAGCGGTTCACTGACTGTAGTGCGTTTTCCACGCACCATTTTTTCCAGCGTGATCATCGGTGTGAGGCAGGTCACCGCCTGGCGTTCCAGATGCTCCTGGGCACGCTGAAGTTGACCTCGTTTACAGTACAGTAGATACCAGGATTGCATAAACACTCTTCTTCGATTATCAGGCGCAAAAGGATATCAAAACTCCTTTTAGATAGCTAAAACCATTATAACCAAAACGAAAGGTGCCCTCGTGTCAGTTCACGCTAATTTAACAAAATTACAGCATGCCTGCGACGAACACCGTATAATGAAGCGCTAAACGAAAAGGCATAAATAACTGCATGAAATATCACGATCTGCGCGATTTCCTTACGCTGCTTGAGCAGCAAGGCGAGTTGAAACGCATCTCGCTGGCTGTCGATCCTCATCTTGAGATGACTGAAATTGCTGACCGCACGCTACGTGCCGGTGGGCCCGCATTACTTTTTGAAAATCCAAAGGGTTATGACATGCCGGTGCTTTGCAACCTGTTCGGCACGCCGAAGCGCGTCGCAATGGGGATGGGGCAGGAGGATGTCACGGCGTTGCGTGAAGTGGGCAAACTGCTCGCCTTTCTAAAAGAACCCGAGCCGCCGCGCGGATTTCGCGATCTGTTTGATAAATTGCCGCAGTTTAAACAAGTTCTGAATATGCCGACGAAGCGGCTGCGCGGCGCGCCTTGCCAGCAAAAAGTGCTTCAGGGCGAGCAAGTCGATTTAACCCGCATTCCAATTATGCAGTGCTGGCCTGAAGACGCCGCACCGCTCATTACCTGGGGGCTTACCGTCACCCGTGGCCCGCACAAAGAGCGCCAGAACCTGGGTATCTATCGCCAGCAGTTGATCGGTAAAAACAAGCTGATTATGCGCTGGCTTTCCCATCGCGGCGGTGCGCTGGATTTCCAGGAGTGGTGCGCGGCGCATCCTGGCGAACGTTTCCCTGTCTCGGTGGCATTAGGGGCCGATCCGGCTACCATTCTTGGCGCAGTGACGCCGGTGCCGGATACGCTGTCGGAATACGCTTTTGCCGGATTGCTACGGGGTACCAAAACCGAAGTGGTGAAATGTCTGTCCAACGATCTTGAAGTGCCCGCCAGCGCGGAGATTGTGCTCGAAGGGTATATCGAGCAGGGTGAAATGGCACCGGAAGGGCCGTATGGCGACCATACTGGCTACTACAATGAAGTAGATAACTTCCCGGTGTTCACGGTGACGCACATAACCCAGCGCGAAGATGCGATTTATCACTCCACCTATACCGGACGTCCGCCGGATGAACCCGCGGTACTGGGCGTGGCGTTGAACGAAGTGTTCGTGCCGATTTTGCAGAAACAATTCCCGGAAATTGTTGATTTTTACCTACCGCCCGAAGGTTGCTCTTATCGCCTGGCGGTAGTGACCATGAAGAAGCAATACGCCGGACACGCCAAACGCGTGATGATGGGCGTGTGGTCATTCCTGCGGCAGTTTATGTATACCAAGTTTGTCATTGTCTGTGATGACGATGTCAATGCGCGTGACTGGAACGATGTAATCTGGGCCATCACTACCCGTATGGACCCGGCGCGCGACACCGTTCTGGTAGAAAACACGCCGATCGATTACCTGGATTTTGCCTCGCCGGTTTCCGGTTTGGGTTCAAAAATGGGACTGGACGCCACCAACAAATGGCCCGGCGAAACCCAGCGTGAATGGGGTCGTCCGATTCAAAAAGATCCGGCGGTGGTCGAACGTATCGACGCCATCTGGGATCAACTGGCCATTTTTAATGACGGTAAAAGCGCCTGACGCAACCGTTGCGGTTTTGCAATATTGACCCGACAGAGGGAACGCATGACAACCTTAAGCTGTAAAGTGACCTCGGTGGACGCGATCACAGAAACCGTGTACCGCGTTCGTTTAGTACCCGACTCACCTTTTTCTTTTCGTGCAGGCCAGTACCTGATGGTGGTGATGGACGAGCGCGACAAGCGCCCGTTCTCGATGGCTTCAACGCCGGACGAGCAGGGTTTTATCGAACTGCATATCGGCGCATCGGAGCTTAATCTCTACGCGATGGCAGTGATGGACCGCATTCTTAAAGACCGCGAGATCGTCATCGATATTCCCCACGGCGATGCCTGGCTGCGTGACGAAGACGATCGTCCGCTGATTTTAATCGCGGGCGGCACCGGGTTCTCCTATGTGCGTTCTATTCTGTTTACCGCGCTGGCGCGTAACCCTTCCCGTGAAATCGCCATTTACTGGGGCGGCCGCGAGGAAAAACATCTCTACGATTTAGCCGAGCTGGAAGCGCTGTCGGTTAACCACCCGAATCTTTGCGTGGTGCCGGTAGTGGAACAGCCGGAAGAAGCGTGGCGTGGACGCAGCGGAACGGTGCTGACGGCGGTAATGCAGGATTTCGGTACGCTGAGCGAGCACGACATCTATATTGCCGGGCGCTTTGAGATGGCGAAAATTGCCCGCGACCTGTTCTGCAACGAGCGTGGCGCGCGTGAAGACCGGATGTTTGGCGACGCGTTTTCGTTTATTTGATCGTATAAAAAAACCCGCCCCTGACAGGCGGGAAGAACGGCAACTAAACTCTTTTCTTTCTTGCCTTTGTCACCGTAGCGGCGTTTTATTTCCTGCCGCTACGGTGTCGTGTAACACTTAAACCCGCTCAAACACCGTCGCGATGCCCTGACCTAAACCAATACACATCGTGGCAAGCCCAAACTGCGCGTCTTTGCGTTCCATCAGGTTAATCAGCGTGGTGCTGATACGCGCCCCGGAACATCCCAGCGGATGTCCTAACGCGATGGCACCGCCGTTGAGATTTATCTTCTCGTCGATCTGCTCCATCAAGCCCAGATCTTTAATGCATGGTAAGATCTGTGCGGCAAACGCTTCGTTCATCTCAAACAGATCGATATCCGCTGCGCTCAGGCCCGCTTTCTTCAGCGCCAGCTTCGAGGCTGGAACCGGGCCGTAACCCATAATCGACGGATCGCAACCGACCACCGCCATTGAGCGGATACGCGCGCGCGGCGTCAGGCCCAGTTCCCTGGCGCGGCTTTCGCTCATCACCAGCATGGCTGCTGCACCGTCGGACAGGGCAGAAGACGTCCCTGCGGTGACCGTTCCGCTGACCGGATCGAACGCGGGTTTCAACGTCGCCAGGCTTTCCACGCTGGTTTCCGGGCGGATCACTTCATCGTAGTCGTAGCGCTTCAGTACGCCGTCGGCGTCATGGCCGCTAACCGGGACGATCTCATTTTTGAAATGTCCGGCCTGAGTCGCTGCCCATGCGCGCTGGTGCGAGCGGGCGGCAAAGCTATCCTGCATCTCACGGCTGATGCCGTGCATCCGCGCCAGCATTTCCGCCGTCAGGCCCATCATGCCCGCGGCTTTCGCCACGTTGCGGCTCAGGCCGGGGTGGAAGTCTACGCCGTGGTTCATCGGCACGTGGCCCATATGCTCCACGCCGCCGATCAGGCAGGTTTGGGCATCGCCGGTCATGATCATGCGTGCGGCATCGTGCAGCGCCTGCATCGACGATCCGCACAGGCGGTTAACCGTTACCGCCGGTACGCGGTGAGGGATTTCCGCCAGCAACGCGGCGTTACGCGCAATGTTAAAACCCTGCTCCAGGGTTTGCTGCACACAACCCCAGTAAATATCATCAATCGCTGAAGGCTCCAGCGCCGGGTTACGCGACAGCAGGCTGCGCATCAAGTGCGCCGACAGATCTTCCGCCCGCACCTGGCGAAACGCGCCGCCTTTGGAACGGCCCATCGGGGTGCGGATTGCGTCAACAATTACCACCTTTTCCATCTTTCGCTCCTTAAGCCGTTTTCAAATCGCCAACCGGGCGCGCGGGTTCAACCGGGGGATAATACGGTTCGTTGAGACGCGCTTTGGCGCGCAAACCGTCCGGCACCGCATACAACGGACCGAGGTGTTGATATTGCTGAGCCATATCCAGATATTTGGCGCTGCCCAGAGTATCCAGCCAGCGGAATGCGCCACCGTGGAACGGAGGGAAACCGAGACCGTAAACCAGCGCCATATCCGCTTCCGCCGGGCTGGCGATAATGCCTTCTTCCAGGCAACGCACCACTTCGTTGACCATCGGGATCATCATGCGGGCGATAATTTCTTCATCGCTGAACTCGCGCTTCGGCTGGCTGACTTCCGCCAGCAGGCCTTCCACGGCCTCGTCCTGCTCTTTACGCGGTTTGCCTTTGTTGTCTTCTTTATAACGCCAGAAGCCAAGACCGTTTTTCTGACCGTAACGACCAGCGTCGAACAGGGCATCAATCGCATCGCGATAATCTTTCGCCATTCGCTGCGGGAAGCCTGCCGCCATGACTGCCTGAGCGTGATGCGCGGTATCAATGCCGACCACGTCGAGCAGGTATGCCGGGCCCATCGGCCAGCCAAACTGTTTTTCCATCACTTTATCGGTCTGGCGGAAATCCGCGCCGTCACGCAGCAACTGACTGAAGCCGGCAAAATAAGGGAACAGCACGCGGTTGACGAAGAAGCCAGGGCAGTCGTTAACCACAATCGGGGTTTTACCCATTTTGCTGGCCCACGCCACCACTTTGGCGATAGTGTCGTCAGAGGTTTTCTCGCCGCGGATCACTTCAACCAGCGGCATACGGTGTACCGGGTTGAAAAAGTGCATTCCGCAAAAGTTTTCCGGGCGCTTCAGCGCGCTGGCTAATTCGCTAATCGGGATGGTGGAGGTGTTCGATGCCAGTACGGTATCCGGACGGATTTTGTCTTCAGTCTCCGCCAGCACCGCTTTTTTGATTTTCGGGTTTTCGACAACCGCTTCAACCACGACATCCACACGCTCGAACCCGGCATAGTCCAGGGTCGGGTGAATGGTAGAGATCACGCCAGCCAGTTTCAGACCGTCGATTTTACCGCGCTCAAGCTGTTTATTCAGCAGTTTGGCGGCTTCTGTCATACCAAGCGTTAACGATTTGTCGTTAATATCCTTCATGATCACCGGTACGCCTTTCCACGCGGACTGATAAGCGATGCCGCCGCCCATAATCCCCGCGCCCAGCACAGCCGCCTGTTTCGGCGTCTCGACCGATTTGGACTGCTGCTTCGCCAGGCCTTTTACGTACTGATCGTTCAGGAAAATTCCCACCAGGGCGCGCGCCTGCGGCGTGTGCGCCAGCGGAACAAAGCTTTGGTTTTCTAATTTTAATGCTTCATCACGGCCCAGCGTGGCAGCGGCTTCGATGGTTTTCACCGCCGTGATGGGTGCCGGGTAGTGTTTGCCTGCCGTTTGCATCACCATGCCTTTGGCGATGGTAAAGCTCATGGCAGCTTCGATTTTGCTTAAGTGCAGCGGCTCCAGCTTCGGTGCGCGCTTCGCTTTCCAGTCCAGATCGCCGTTAATGGCCTGACGCAATACGCTTAACGCGCCGTCGACCAGTTTCTCGGGTTTAACAATCGCATCGACCAGGCCGACGCTCAGCGCCTGTTCAGCGCCCACGTCTTTACCCGCAGCAATGATTTCCAGCGCGCTGTCCGCACCCAGCAGGCGAGGCAGACGCACCGAGCCGCCAAACCCCGGCATGATCCCCAGCTTGGTTTCCGGCAGGCCAATACGCAGATCCGGCGTGGCGATACGGTAGTCGGTGGCTAACACGCATTCGCAGCCGCCGCCCAGCGCATAACCGTTAACGGCGGACAGCGTCGGTACCGGCAAATCTTCCAGGCGATTAAAGACGCTATTGGCAAAATGCAGCCACTGGCTAAGTTGCTCCTGCGGAACCAGGAACAACGAAAGGAATTCGGTAATATCCGCGCCGACAATAAATGCCGCTTTTTCTGAGCGCAGCAGCAGGCCTTTGAGTTCGCTTTGTTTTTCTAATACATCCAGCGCGTGGCCGAGGCTTGCAACCGTCGCGGTATCAAGTTTGTTTACTGAGCCGGGGGCATCGAACACCAGTTCGGCGATGCCGTCTTCCAGCCAGTTAACGTACAGGGTGTCGCCTTTGTAGAGCATGTCAGTCTCCTGAATCCAGCATGGGGATCTGGTCGTACCAGATGAGTCGGAGTGTGGAATTGATGTTAATGAAATGCAAATGACTTTTTAAATATTTGCAAAGGGGATCACGGATGGTCGAAATCACTGCGGTGCTGAATCGGTGTGCTAATATGCGAGAATTTATTGTTGAACAAGAAGAAGGGTAGATTATGGATTCGCTGGCCACACTTTATAAAAATCACCTGGCGACGCTACAGGAACGCACGCGGGATGTGCTCTCTCGTTTTCAACTTGATGCGCTACTGATCCACTCCGGTGAGCTGTTTAATGTCTTTCTTGATGACCATCCGTATCCGTTCAAAGTGAATCCGCAGTTCAAGGCGTGGGTGCCCGTCACCCAGGTGCCAAACTGCTGGTTGTTGGTAGATGGCGTGAATAAGCCCAAACTGTGGTTTTATCTGCCGGTGGATTACTGGCACAACGTCGAGCCGTTGCCGACCTCGTTCTGGACCGAGGAAATCGACATTGTTGCGCTGCCGAAAGCCGACGGCATTGCCAGCCAACTGCCTGCGGCGCGCGGTAACATGGCGTATATCGGGCCGGTGCCTGAGCGCGCGCTTCAGCTGGAGATTCCTGCCGACAATATCAACCCGAAAGGCCTGATTGATTACCTGCATTACTACCGCTCTTATAAAACCGACTATGAACTGGCCTGTATGCGTGAAGCGCAGAAAACGGCGGTAAACGGGCACCAGGCGGCGCACGAAGCGTTCCTGTCCGGGATGAGCGAGTTCGATATCAACCAGGCGTATCTCACCGCCACCGGTCATCGCGATACCGATGTGCCGTATAGCAATATCGTGGCGCTGAACGAACATGCCGCCGTGCTGCACTACACCAAACTCGACCACCGCGCGCCTTCTGAAATGCGCAGCTTCCTGCTTGACGCCGGGGCGGAATACAACGGCTATGCTGCGGATTTGACCCGCACCTGGGCGGCGAACAGCGATAACGACTATGCGCAGCTGATTAAAGACGTTAATGAAGAACAACTGGCGCTGATCGCGACCATGAAAGCGGGCGTGCGTTATACCGAATACCATGTGCAGTTCCATCAGCGCATCGCCAAATTATTGAAGCGTCATCAGATCGTCACCGATATCAGCGAAGAAGCCATGGTGGAAACCGATATTACCGGACCGTTTATGCCGCACGGGATTGGGCATCCGCTGGGTCTACAGGTGCATGATGTAGCAGGCTTTATGCAGGATAACAGCGGCACTCATCTTCCTGCCCCGGCAAAATATCCGTACCTGCGCTGCACCCGCGTGCTTGAGCCGGGCATGGTGCTGACCATTGAGCCAGGCATTTACTTTATTGAGTCGCTGCTGGCCCCGTGGCGCGAAGGGCAATACGCGAAACACTTCAACTGGCAGAAAATCGACGCGCTGAAGCCGTTTGGCGGGATTCGTATTGAAGATAACGTCGTGATCCATGAAAACAGTATTGAAAACATGACGCGGGATCTGAAACTCGCCTGATGGATAGCTGGCTTATCCCGGCGCAGCCGGTCACCCTGACGGAAGAGATTAAAAAGAGCCGCTTTATTATCCGCCTGGCGCATACGCCAGGCGTGGAGGCGGCAAAAGCGTTTGTGGCGCAGATGCGCGCGGAGTATCCCGATGCGAGGCACCACTGCTTTGCCTGGGTGGCGGGGGCGCCGGATGATTCGCAGCAGTTAGGTTTTTCGGATGACGGCGAGCCCGCAGGCACGGCGGGCAAGCCGATGCTGGCCCAGCTTATGGGGAGCGGGGTAGGGGAAATCAGCGCCGTGGTGATCCGCTATTATGGTGGCGTGAAGCTCGGCACCGGTGGTCTGGTAAAGGCCTATGGCGGCGGCGTTCAGCAGGCGCTGACGCAACTCTCCACGCTGCGCAAAGTGCCGCTGACTGAATATACTTTGCAGTGTGATTATGCGCAGTTGGCGGGCGTTGAAGCACTGGTTAAGCAGCATAATGGTCTGATTGTGCACAGCGATTTTCAGGCCAGCGTGCAGTTACGCATCGCGCTGCCGCATCTGCAACTGGCGGAATTTACAGCAAAGCTTACGGATTTTAGTCGCGGCGCATTGCATTTGTTACCGATTGAATAATAATCCACACCTCTTTTTTGACTTCTAAGGAAGTGGCTAATGCAACTTCGCGCGATTACCCGCATCGTAGGGCTACTGGTGATTCTGTTTTCAGGGACCATGATCCTGCCGGGGTTGGTGGCGTTGATCTACCGCGACGGCGCCGGGCGCGCATTTACCCAAACTTTCTTTGTGGCGCTGGTGATTGGTTCCATGCTGTGGTGGCCGAACCGCCGTGAGAAAAAAGAGCTCAAATCCCGGGAAGGCTTTTTGATTGTGGTCCTGTTCTGGACGGTGCTGGGCAGCGTCGGGGCATTACCGTTTATCTTTTCTGAACAGCCCAACCTGACTGTCACCGACGCCTTCTTTGAATCCTTCTCCGGGTTAACCACCACCGGCGCGACCACGCTGGTGGGGCTGGATTCGCTGCCGCACGCCATTCTGTTTTACCGCCAGATGCTGCAATGGTTTGGCGGTATGGGGATCATTGTACTGGCCGTGGCGATACTCCCGATACTCGGCGTCGGGGGGATGCAGCTGTATCGTGCGGAAATGCCCGGCCCGCTGAAAGATAACAAAATGCGCCCGCGTATCGCCGAAACGGCAAAAACGCTGTGGCTCATTTATGTATTACTGACTGTAGCCTGTGCGCTGGCGCTGTGGTTTGCCGGGATGCCAGCCTTTGACGCCATCGGCCATAGCTTTGCCACAATCGCGATTGGCGGGTTTTCTACCCATGACGCCAGCATCGGCTATTTCGACAGCCCGACAATTAACACCATCATCGCCATCTTCTTATTAATCTCTGGCTGTAACTACGGCCTGCATTTCTCATTGCTGAGTGGCCGTAACCTGAAGGTGTACTGGCGTGACCCGGAGTTTCGGATGTTTATCGGCGTGCAGTTTACCCTGGTAGTGATCTGCACGCTGGTGCTGTGGTTCCATGACATCTACAGTTCGGCTGTCACTACGCTCAACCAGGCGTTTTTCCAGGTGGTGTCGATGGCGACCACGGCGGGCTTTACCACCGACAGTATCGCCAAATGGCCGCTGTTTTTGCCGGTCCTGCTGTTGTGCTCTGCATTTATCGGCGGCTGTGCGGGGTCGACGGGCGGCGGGCTGAAGGTCATCCGTATTCTTCTCTTATTTAAACAAGGCAACCGCGAGTTGAAAAGGCTGGTGCATCCCAATGCCGTGTATAGCATCAAGCTCGGCAACCGTGCGCTACCCGAACGTATTCTCGAAGCGGTATGGGGCTTCTTCTCCGCCTATGCGCTGGTATTTATTGTCAGTATGCTGGCGATTATCGCGACGGGTGTGGATGACTTCTCTGCCTTTGCTTCTGTGGTGGCTACGCTGAATAACCTTGGGCCTGGCCTTGGCGTGGTGGCAGATAACTTTGCCAACATGAACCCGGTGGCGAAATGGATTTTGATCGCCAATATGTTGTTCGGGCGTCTTGAGGTCTTTACCCTCCTGGTGCTTTTTACCCCAACATTCTGGCGCGAATAACTGGAGCGTATCGTGAAAACCTTAATATTGTTCTCTTCGCGTGATGGACAGACCCGTGAGATCGCCGCTTTTATTAGCTCAGAGTTAAAAGACCAAGGGATTGAAAGTGACCTGGTGAATTTGCACCGCACCGAGGAAATCCACTGGGATAGCTATTCGGCGGTGGTGATTGGCGCGTCTATCCGCTACGGTCATTTTCATTCGTCCCTCAACGCCTTTGTGAAAAAGCACTTCCAGACGCTGAACGGAATGCCGAGCGCGTTCTTCTCGGTCAACCTGGTGGCGCGTAAAGCCGAGAAGCGTACGCCGCAAACCAACAACTATACGCGGAAGTTCCTGATGCAATCCCCTTGGCGGCCTGATATCAGCGCGGTGTTTGCCGGTGCGCTGCGCTACCCGCGCTACGGCTGGCTCGACAAGATGATGATCCGCCTGATTATGAAGATGACGGGCGGAGAAACCGATACGTCTAAAGAAGTGGTCTATACCGACTGGCAGCAAGTCACCAGTTTTGCGGGCGATATCGCACGTTTATCGACCGAAAGGCGCGTTAAATAGACGTATCGCCTGGAAAGTGAGCGAACAAAAACTTTTTTGAATTTAACACTTGTCAGATTCTGATTACTCCCTATAATGCGCCACCACTGACACGGAACAACGGCGAATGAGCCGGCCGGTCAGTGAAGTCCCTCCGGGGAGTTCGGCAGGGAAAAGCGAAAATTAACGCTTGACTCTGAAGCGGGAAGTCGTAATATACGCACCCCGCGCCGCTGAGAAAAAGCGAAGCGGCACTGCTCTTTAACAATTTATCAGACAATCTGTGTGGGCACTCGCAGGATTGATATCTCAGCATCTTCGGATGCACATAGAATTATCAAGTCTCTGAGTGAACACGTAATTCATTACGAAGTTTAATTCACGAGCATCAAACTTTTAAATTGAAGAGTTTGATCATGGCTCAGATTGAACGCTGGCGGCAGGCCTAACACATGCAAGTCGAACGGTAACAGGAAGCAGCTTGCTGCTTTGCTGACGAGTGGCGGACGGGTGAGTAATGTCTGGGGATCTGCCTGATGGAGGGGGATAACTACTGGAAACGGTAGCTAATACCGCATAACGTCGCAAGACCAAAGAGGGGGACCTTCGGGCCTCTTGCCATCAGATGAACCCAGATGGGATTAGCTAGTAGGTGGGGTAACGGCTCACCTAGGCGACGATCCCTAGCTGGTCTGAGAGGATGACCAGCCACACTGGAACTGAGACACGGTCCAGACTCCTACGGGAGGCAGCAGTGGGGAATATTGCACAATGGGCGCAAGCCTGATGCAGCCATGCCGCGTGTATGAAGAAGGCCTTCGGGTTGTAAAGTACTTTCAGCGGGGAGGAAGGGAGAGTGGTTAATAACCGCTTTCATTGACGTTACCCGCAGAAGAAGCACCGGCTAACTCCGTGCCAGCAGCCGCGGTAATACGGAGGGTGCAAGCGTTAATCGGAATTACTGGGCGTAAAGCGCACGCAGGCGGTCTGTCAAGTCGGATGTGAAATCCCCGGGCTCAACCTGGGAACTGCATCCGAAACTGGCAGGCTTGAGTCTTGTAGAGGGGGGTAGAATTCCAGGTGTAGCGGTGAAATGCGTAGAGATCTGGAGGAATACCGGTGGCGAAGGCGGCCCCCTGGACAAAGACTGACGCTCAGGTGCGAAAGCGTGGGGAGCAAACAGGATTAGATACCCTGGTAGTCCACGCCGTAAACGATGTCGACTTGGAGGTTGTGCCCTTGAGGCGTGGCTTCCGGAGCTAACGCGTTAAGTCGACCGCCTGGGGAGTACGGCCGCAAGGTTAAAACTCAAATGAATTGACGGGGGCCCGCACAAGCGGTGGAGCATGTGGTTTAATTCGATGCAACGCGAAGAACCTTACCTGGTCTTGACATCCACAGAATTCTGCAGAGATGCGGAAGTGCCTTCGGGAACTGTGAGACAGGTGCTGCATGGCTGTCGTCAGCTCGTGTTGTGAAATGTTGGGTTAAGTCCCGCAACGAGCGCAACCCTTATCCTTTGTTGCCAGCGGTCCGGCCGGGAACTCAAAGGAGACTGCCAGTGATAAACTGGAGGAAGGTGGGGATGACGTCAAGTCATCATGGCCCTTACGACCAGGGCTACACACGTGCTACAATGGCGCATACAAAGAGAAGCGACCTCGCGAGAGCAAGCGGACCTCATAAAGTGCGTCGTAGTCCGGATTGGAGTCTGCAACTCGACTCCATGAAGTCGGAATCGCTAGTAATCGTGGATCAGAATGCCACGGTGAATACGTTCCCGGGCCTTGTACACACCGCCCGTCACACCATGGGAGTGGGTTGCAAAAGAAGTAGGTAGCTTAACCTCCGGGAGGGCGCTTACCACTTTGTGATTCATGACTGGGGTGAAGTCGTAACAAGGTAACCGTAGGGGAACCTGCGGTTGGATCACCTCCTTACCTTAAAGATACCACCCGCGCAGTGCTCACACAGATTGTCTGATAGAAAGTAAGAAGCAGGGTGTCTGCGAAAGATGTATGTCCCTTTCGTCTAGAGGCCCAGGACACCGCCCTTTCACGGCGGTAACAGGGGTTCGAATCCCCTAAGGGACGCCACCTGCTTGGTACGCAAGTGAAAGGTGCGCGCCCGTGATACTTCAGAATACACCCTGTGTGTATTGCGAAGTATTTGCTCTTTAACAATCCGGAACAAGCTGAAAATTGAAACGGCATGCCGTCGCATTTCTCCGTAATAAGGAATGACGATGCCATGCCAGAGTCTCTCAAACACTTGCAGCACGAAGCAGAAACTGCTCCGGGTTGTGAGGTTAAGCGACCAAGCGTACACGGTGGATGCCCTGGCAGTCAGAGGCGATGAAGGACGTGCTAATCTGCGAAAAGCGTCGGTAAGGTGATATGAACCGCTATAACCGACGATGTCCGAATGGGGAAACCCAGTGCAATTCGTTGCACTATCGTTAACTGAATACATAGGTTAACGAGGCGAACCGGGGGAACTGAAACATCTAAGTACCCCGAGGAAAAGAAATCAACCGAGATTCCCCCAGTAGCGGCGAGCGAACGGGGAGCAGCCCAGAGTCTGAATCAGCATGTGTGTTAGTGGAACGGTCTGGAAAGTCCGACGGTACAGGGTGATAGTCCCGTACACAAAAGCGCATGTGCTGTGAACTCGATGAGTAGGGCGGGACACGTGACATCCTGTCTGAATACGGGGGGACCATCCTCCAAGGCTAAATACTCCTGACTGACCGATAGTGAACCAGTACCGTGAGGGAAAGGCGAAAAGAACCCCGGCGAGGGGAGTGAAAAAGAACCTGAAACCGTGTACGTACAAGCAGTGGGAGCCTCATTTATGGGGTGACTGCGTACCTTTTGTATAATGGGTCAGCGACTTATATTCTGTAGCAAGGTTAACCGTATAGGGGAGCCGCAGGGAAACCGAGTCTTAACTGGGCGTTAAGTTGCAGGGTATAGACCCGAAACCCGGTGATCTAGCCATGGGCAGGTTGAAGGTTGGGTAACACTAACTGGAGGACCGAACCGACTAATGTTGAAAAATTAGCGGATGACCTGTGGCTGGGGGTGAAAGGCCAATCAAACCGGGAGATAGCTGGTTCTCCCCGAAAGCTATTTAGGTAGCGCCTCGTGAATTCATCTGTGGGGGTAGAGCACTGTTTCGGCTAGGGGGCCATCCCGGCTTACCAACCCGATGCAAACTACGAATACCACAGAATGTTATCACGGGAGACACACGGCGGGTGCTAACGTCCGTCGTGAAGAGGGAAACAACCCAGACCGCCAGCTAAGGTCCCAAAGTCATGGTTAAGTGGGAAACGATGTGGGAAGGCCCAGACAGCCAGGATGTTGGCTTAGAAGCAGCCATCATTTAAAGAAAGCGTAATAGCTCACTGGTCGAGTCGGCCTGCGCGGAAGATGTAACGGGGCTAAACCATGCACCGAAGCTGCGGCAGCGACGCTTATGCGTTGTTGGGTAGGGGAGCGTTCTGTAAGCCGTCGAAGGTGGACTGTGAGGTCTGCTGGAGGTATCAGAAGTGCGAATGCTGACATAAGTAACGATAAAGCGGGTGAAAAGCCCGCTCGCCGGAAGACCAAGGGTTCCTGTCCAACGTTAATCGGGGCAGGGTGAGTCGACCCCTAAGGCGAGGCCGAAAGGCGTAGTCGATGGGAAACAGGTTAATATTCCTGTACTTGGTGTTACTGCGAAGGGGGGACGGAGAAGGCTATGTTGGCCGGGCGACGGTTGTCCCGGTTTAAGCGTGTAGGTGGGTGTTCCAGGTAAATCCGGAATGCTGTTAACACTGAGGCGTGATGACGAGGCACCACGGTGCTGAAGTAACAAATGCCCTGCTTCCAGGAAAAGCCTCTAAGCATCAGGTAACACGAAATCGTACCCCAAACCGACACAGGTGGTCAGGTAGAGAATACCAAGGCGCTTGAGAGAACTCGGGTGAAGGAACTAGGCAAAATGGTGCCGTAACTTCGGGAGAAGGCACGCTGGCATGTAGGTGAAGCGGTTTACCCGTGGAGCTGAAGCCAGTCGAAGATACCAGCTGGCTGCAACTGTTTATTAAAAACACAGCACTGTGCAAACACGAAAGTGGACGTATACGGTGTGACGCCTGCCCGGTGCCGGAAGGTTAATTGATGGGGTTAGCGGCAACGCGAAGCTCTTGATCGAAGCCCCGGTAAACGGCGGCCGTAACTATAACGGTCCTAAGGTAGCGAAATTCCTTGTCGGGTAAGTTCCGACCTGCACGAATGGCGTAATGATGGCCAGGCTGTCTCCACCCGAGACTCAGTGAAATTGAAATCGCTGTGAAGATGCAGTGTACCCGCGGCAAGACGGAAAGACCCCGTGAACCTTTACTATAGCTTGACACTGAACACTGGTCCTTGATGTGCAGGATAGGTGGGAGGCTTTGAAGCGTGGACGCCAGTCTGCGTGGAGCCATCCTTGAAATACCACCCTTTAATGGCTGGTGTTCTAACGTGGACCCGTGATCCGGGTTGCGGACAGTGTCTGGTGGGTAGTTTGACTGGGGCGGTCTCCTCCTAAAGCGTAACGGAGGAGCACGAAGGTTGGCTAATCCTGGTCGGACATCAGGAGGTTAGTGCAATGGCATAAGCCAGCTTGACTGCGAGCGTGACGGCGCGAGCAGGTGCGAAAGCAGGTCATAGTGATCCGGTGGTTCTGAATGGAAGGGCCATCGCTCAACGGATAAAAGGTACTCCGGGGATAACAGGCTGATACCGCCCAAGAGTTCATATCGACGGCGGTGTTTGGCACCTCGATGTCGGCTCATCACATCCTGGGGCTGAAGTAGGTCCCAAGGGTATGGCTGTTCGCCATTTAAAGTGGTACGCGAGCTGGGTTTAGAACGTCGTGAGACAGTTCGGTCCCTATCTGCCGTGGGCGCTGGAGAATTGAGGGGGGCTGCTCCTAGTACGAGAGGACCGGAGTGGACGCATCACTGGTGTTCGGGTTGTCATGCCAATGGCACTGCCCGGTAGCTACATGCGGAAGAGATAAGTGCTGAAAGCATCTAAGCACGAAACTTGCCCCGAGATGAGTTCTCCCTGAGACTTTAAGTCTCCTGAAGGAACGTTGAAGACGACGACGTTGATAGGCCGGGTGTGTAAGCGCAGCGATGCGTTGAGCTAACCGGTACTAATGAGCCGTGAGGCTTAACCTTACAACGCCAGAGTGGTTTTGGTGCTGGGTGATTGAGAGAGATTTTCAGCTTAACCGGATTAATGCCTGCGGCCCTGTGAGAAATAACCAGTGCGGCAGGTGAACAGAATTTGCCTGGCGGCAAGAGCGCGGTGGTCCCACCTGACCCCATGCCGAACTCAGAAGTGAAACGCCGTAGCGCCGATGGTAGTGTGGGGTCTCCCCATGCGAGAGTAGGGAACTGCCAGGCATCAAACAAAGCAGAAGCCCATCCTCACGGATGGGCTTTTTGCTGTCTGCAATCCAGAAAAATACACTTAACCTTCCTGCCAAAAGCTTTGAAACCCACTATTGCTCTCCATCGGTTAACCCATGATACAAGCCTTACGCTGCGCGATCGGGTAAACTAGCGGGATCGTAGTATCAGGAAAAAATCATGCGTATCTCCCTCAAACCTTTTAATAGTTTTAATCTGGAATGCCGCGCTAAAAAGCTGATTGAGGCGGCGACACCAGAGTCGTTACAGCAGGCCTGGCTTGATGCAGTACGGCAGGGCGAACCGGTGATGATTCTGGGAGGGGGCAGTAATGTTCTTTTTCTTAAAGACTTTGACGGTACGGTAATTATCAATCGCATTGCAGGCATCGCCGTGACAGAGACGGAAGAAGCCTGGCATATTCATGTTGGCGCAGGGGAGAACTGGCACAAGCTGGTCGAATACACGCTCAACAATGGCATGCCTGGACTTGAAAACCTGGCGCTTATCCCCGGCTGCACCGGATCGTCGCCGATCCAGAACATCGGCGCGTACGGCGTCGAGCTTAAGCAGGTCTGTGAATACGTCGACTGCATTGAGCTCGCAACCGGCAAAATATTGCGTGTCGATAATGCTGATTGTCAGTTTGGCTATCGGGATAGCATCTTCAAGCAGGCCTATCAGAACCGCTTTGCGATTATCGCAGTGGGGCTGCGCCTGAACAAACGTTGGATGCCCGTTTTGACCTATGGCGATCTCGCCCAATTAGATCCTGCGACTGTAACCCCACAACAGGTCTTTCATAGCGTCTGTCATATGCGGCAAACCAAACTGCCCGATCCCCGTGTACAGGGCAATGCAGGCAGCTTTTTTAAAAATCCTGTCATTAGCGCTGAGCAGGCTGCACGGCTCATTGAGCAGTTTCCCCGCATACCTCATTACCCTCAGGCCGACGGAAGCGTTAAGCTCGCCGCGGGCTGGCTGATCGATCAATGCCAGTTGAAGGGATACCGGGTGGGAGGCGCAGCCGTACATCGTCAGCAAGCACTGGTACTGGTTAATCTGGATAACGCGACCAGCCAGGATGTGGTAAGCCTGGCACATCATGTGCGACAGCGCGTGGGTGAGCGATTTAACATCTGGCTTGAACCGGAGGTGCGTTTTATTGGTCAGGCTGGCGAAGTGAATGCCGTGGAGACAATTTCATGAAGGATAATAAGATACCTTTAACGCTTATCTCTCTCCTTGCGGATGGCGAATTCCATTCGGGTGAGCAGCTGGGCGAAAAATTAGGTATGAGCCGTGCGGCGATTAATAAGCACATCCAGACGCTGCGCGACTGGGGCGTGGATGTGTTTACCGTACCGGGAAAAGGTTATAGCCTCCCTGAACCTATCCAACTGCTGGATGCATCGTTTATTCAGAGCCAAATTGATGCCAGATCAGTAAGCGTGTTACCGGTTATCGACTCTACCAACCAGTATCTTCTCGACCATCTGGCAAGCCTCTCTTCCGGCGATGCGTGTATTGCGGAATATCAGCAGGCCGGTCGTGGCCGTCGCGGCCGGAAATGGTTCTCGCCATTCGGCGCTAACCTCTATTTATCGATGTACTGGCGTCTTGAGCAGGGCCCAGCCGCTGCGATTGGCCTAAGTCTGGTCATCGGTATTGTCATGGCTGAAGTGCTGCATGAATTGGGCGCCGATCAGGTGCGTGTTAAATGGCCGAATGACCTGTATCTTCAGGACCGAAAGCTGGCGGGTATTCTGGTTGAATTAACCGGCAAAACTGGTGATGCGGCGCAGATTGTCATCGGTGCGGGCATTAACCTGGCAATGCGTCGGGTTGAAGAAGAGGTCGTTAACCAGGGCTGGATTAACCTGCAGGAAGCGGGTATTCATATCGATCGTAATAAGCTCGCCGTACGGCTTATTAATGAATTACGCAACGCGTTGAAAATCTTCGAGCAGGATGGCTTAGCGTCTTTCCTGAGCCGTTGGGAAAAACTGGATAACTTTATCCATCGTCCGGTGAAACTGATTATTGGCGAAAAGGAAATCTTTGGTATTTCCCGGGGCATTGACGAGCAGGGCGCATTATTACTGGAGCAGGATGGCGCGGTTAAGCCGTGGATTGGCGGTGAAATCTCGTTACGCAGCGCAGGACAATAAAAAAGGGAGCTAAGCTCCCTTTTTTATTTGCGTAACCTGACGCATTCAACAGCGTGATCGGCGCTTTTGGTCATTATCAGACTGGCTCGCTCTCGTGTTGGTAGAATGTTCTCTTTTAAATTCAGCCAGTTGATTTCTTTCCACAGTTGGGTGGCCACGTTGACGGCCTCTTCTTCTGATAGTCTGGCGTAATTATGGAAATAAGAATCCGGGTCGGTAAAAGCCCCTTCCCGGAATTTCAAAAAGCGGTTGATATACCATGTCTGTAATAAATCTTCTGGCGCATCGACATAAATAGAAAAGTCGACGAAATCAGAAACAAATACATGGTGAGGGTCGTGCGGATAATCCATGCCGCTTTGTAATACATTTAATCCCTCAAGGATTAATATATCCGGCTGGGTCACGACTTTATCCCCATCGGGAATAACATCATAAATAAGATGGGAGTAAACCGGAGCCGTAACATTCGGAACGCCGGATTTCAGATCGGAAACGAATTTAACCAGCCGATGCATATCATAGGATTGTGGGAATCCTTTCTTTTTCATCAGATTTCGGTCTTTAAGCACCTGATTGGGGTGTAGAAAGCCATCGGTGGTGATTAATTCAACGCGACGGTGCTCGGGCCAGCGCGACAATAGCGCCTGAAGCACACGCGCCGTCGTGCTTTTTCCCACGGCGACACTGCCGGCAATACTGATGATATAGGGGATACGCTGCCCGTTAGTCCCTAAAAACTGTTCTAACACTGCCTGGCGGCGAAGATTAGAGCTGATATAAAAATTCAGTAAGCGCGACAGGGGCAAATAAATTTCAGCCACTTCATCCAGCGAGAGATCTTCGTTTATACCCTTCAGGCGCGCGATTTCGCCTTCAGTTAAGGTCATTGGGACTGAGTCACGAAGCGCAGCCCACTGGCTCCGGTTAAACTGAAGATAAGGAGTCATTATTGTTTGCTCTGTATTACTTTTCAGCATGTGTTTGCCTGTCATTGCGGACAAGGATGAACGCTCTGGCTGGTTCGTTTCATTTCATAAACGGCCAGTGACACGCCATAGATATCAGTTTCAACGATGGGCAGGAGGGTAACACCAGAATGCAAAGAATAAGAAGAAAAAATCAAAAGGAGTGATGCTTTCCAGTGAAAGCATCACGTTTATAAAGCTTAGCTCGCAACGGCGCGCGGGTACGGATTTACGGCGAACAGGCGCTTATAGTAAATAACGGCGGAGTGGCAATAACCATCGGCGGAGCACACATAATCCGGCATTTCCCCCAGGTAACGGTAGCCTGCGGCCCGCCAGAAGGCCTCAGCAGGCGTTCCCGCCTGGACATCCAGATAAAGCAGCCCCCGACGAGACTGAGACGCCGCATCTTCAACCGCCTGAATAAGCTTCTTGCCTGCTCCCAGCCGCCGGGCGCGACGATGCACCATCACACCTTTGATCTCAGCACGGTTAAGCCCATCAGCATCCGCACACAGATCCAGGCGAGCATAGCCCACTACGCCGGACTCATCACGAGCGATCCATATCAGGGTTTCCTGGTTGCTTAATGCATCCCTGAGGCGGTAGAACGCGCTTTCTGCTTCTTCCCGGCTGACAGATTGCTGATAGCCTCCCAATGCGCCATCCGCCAGTACATCTAATAGGATGTTGGAGAGTTCCCGGCAATAGACGGGCAGTGTAGACGCGTTTAAGGCGATAATTTTCATAGCGGCACCTCCGGATCACAGGACACAGTAAAAGAATGCAATATGTGATCCAGCAGCAAAAAAACTGCCACAGCGCCAAAAATGACGCCATGTAAAACGGGGATGCCTCATTTAAAAGCGTTAAACCTGCGGCTATGCACAACCCTTGTGCGTCCCGATGCCGGTCAACAAACAAAATCCTGACTGTTTCTTACGCTTCGCTGGTCAAAATAGTGCCAGAAGTGACGGGCTTAGTTCAAAATGTGAGCGGTAGAGCGTTTTATGCAATTTTTTTGTTGCATGCGGGCCCGGCAGTTCCTAGAATGCGCGCTACTTGATGCCGGCTTAGCTCAGTAGGTAGAGCAACTGACTTGTAATCAGTAGGTCACCAGTTCGATTCCGGTAGCCGGCACCATCAAGTACCCGGTGGGGTTCCCGAGCGGCCAAAGGGAGCAGACTGTAAATCTGCCGTCATCGACTTCGAAGGTTCGAATCCTTCCCCCACCACCATTTTAGGTTGCGCGCTGCGTAGCCCGAGACGATAAGCGTCAGCGAATCGGCTCGAATAGTGAAGGGCTTCTCTTCATATTCAAACAGAAGAATCAGGTAGCCGAGTTCCAGGATGCGGGCATCGTATAATGGCTATTACCTCAGCCTTCCAAGCTGATGATGCGGGTTCGATTCCCGCTGCCCGCTCCAGATGTGCTGATATAGCTCAGTTGGTAGAGCGCACCCTTGGTAAGGGTGAGGTCGGCAGTTCGAATCTGCCTATCAGCACCACTTCTTTTATCCTCCCTGCTTCTTTTCTGTTTATATTCAACAAATTCAGGCTTGTGCCTGGTTGATGTGGTGATATCACCGATTTATCCGTGTCTTAGAGGGACAATCGATGTCTAAAGAAAAGTTTGAACGTACAAAACCGCACGTTAACGTCGGTACTATCGGCCACGTTGACCATGGTAAAACAACGCTGACCGCTGCCATCACTACCGTTCTGGCTAAAACCTACGGTGGTTCTGCTCGTGCATTCGATCAGATCGATAACGCGCCGGAAGAAAAAGCTCGTGGTATCACCATCAACACCTCTCACGTTGAATATGACACCCCGACTCGCCACTACGCGCACGTTGACTGCCCGGGCCACGCCGACTATGTGAAAAACATGATCACCGGTGCTGCGCAGATGGACGGCGCGATCCTGGTTGTTGCTGCGACCGACGGCCCGATGCCGCAGACCCGTGAGCACATCCTGCTGGGTCGCCAGGTAGGCGTTCCGTACATCATCGTGTTCCTGAACAAATGCGACATGGTTGATGACGAAGAGCTGCTGGAACTGGTTGAGATGGAAGTTCGCGAACTGCTGTCTCAGTACGACTTCCCGGGCGACGACACCCCGATCGTTCGTGGTTCCGCGCTGAAAGCGCTGGAAGGCGAAGCAGAGTGGGAAGAGAAAATCATCGAACTGGCTGGCTACCTGGATTCCTACATCCCGGAACCAGAGCGTGCGATTGACAAGCCGTTCCTGCTGCCGATCGAAGACGTATTCTCCATCTCCGGCCGTGGTACCGTTGTTACCGGTCGTGTAGAGCGCGGCATCATCAAAGTGGGTGAAGAAGTTGAAATCGTGGGTATCAAGGATACTGCGAAATCAACCTGTACCGGCGTTGAAATGTTCCGCAAACTGCTGGACGAAGGCCGTGCGGGCGAGAACGTGGGTGTTCTGCTGCGTGGTATCAAACGTGAAGAAATCGAACGTGGTCAGGTACTGGCTAAGCCGGGCTCCATCAAGCCGCACACCAAGTTCGAATCTGAAGTGTACATTCTGTCCAAAGACGAAGGCGGCCGTCACACTCCGTTCTTCAAGGGCTACCGTCCGCAGTTCTACTTCCGTACCACTGACGTGACTGGCACCATCGAACTGCCGGAAGGCGTTGAGATGGTAATGCCGGGCGACAACATCAAAATGGTTGTTACCCTGATCCACCCGATCGCGATGGACGACGGTCTGCGTTTCGCAATCCGTGAAGGCGGCCGTACCGTTGGCGCGGGCGTTGTTGCTAAAGTTCTCAGCTAATCGCTGATAACATTTGACGCAATGCGCATGAAAAGGGCATCATTTGATGCCCTTTTTGCACGCTTTCGAACCAGAACCTGGCTCATCAGTGATTTTTTTCTCATAATCATTGCTGAGACAGGCTCTGAAGAGGGCGTTTAGTCCGAAACATTTATCCTCCGCCATGTTACTGATTAATACAGTAACTTATTGAAAAATGACGGAAATACACGATTCGGTTCGGTTTGCCTCGCTGTAGCGGGGCAAAAATGTTTGTCTGATTTATTGTGACAGGTTGGTTTATGAGTGCGAATACCGAAGCTCAGGGAAGTGGGCGCGGCCTGGAAGCGATGAAATGGATCGCCGTGGCGGTGCTGCTTATCGTAGCTATCGTAGGCAACTACATTTATCGTGATATATCCCTGCCGTTGCGTGCCCTGGCAGTGGTGATTTTAATTGCGGCAGCGGGCGGCGTTGCGCTGCTGACCACGAAAGGCAAAGCGACCGTCGCGTTTGCCCGTGAAGCGAGAACCGAAGTCCGTAAAGTGATTTGGCCAACTCGCCAGGAAACATTGCATACCACGTTAATTGTAGCGGCGGTTACTGCTGTAATGTCACTGATCCTGTGGGGCCTGGATGGTATTCTGGTCCGCCTGGTTTCTTTTATCACTGGCCTGAGGTTCTGAGATGTCTGAAGCTCCTAAAAAGCGCTGGTACGTCGTTCAGGCGTTTTCCGGTTTTGAAGGCCGCGTAGCGACTTCCCTGCGCGAGCATATCAAATTACATAACATGGAAGAGTTGTTTGGCGACGTGATGGTCCCAACTGAAGAAGTTGTGGAAATCCGTGGCGGCCAGCGTCGCAAAAGCGAACGCAAATTCTTCCCGGGCTATGTGCTGGTCCAAATGGTCATGAACGATGCGAGCTGGCACTTAGTGCGCAGCGTACCGCGTGTGATGGGCTTCATCGGTGGTACTTCGGATCGTCCGGCTCCGATTAGCGATAAAGAAGTCGATGCGATTATGAACCGCCTGCAGCAGGTAGGTGATAAGCCGCGTCCGAAAACGCTGTTTGAGCCGGGTGAGATGGTTCGTGTTAGCGATGGTCCGTTTGCTGACTTCAACGGTGTTGTTGAAGAAGTCGATTACGAGAAAAGCCGCCTGAAAGTGTCTGTATCCATTTTCGGACGCGCAACGCCAGTCGAACTGGACTTTGCTCAGGTCGAAAAGGCCTAACAGTCAGGTTGTAAAAGCAACGATTAATCGTTGCACAGGGCGCGAGATTGGACTACAATTTCGCGCCTTTTGTTTTTATGGGCCTTGCCCGTAAGACGACTTTTATAACGGGGAGCTTCACTGAAGCGCTATCACCCAATCAGAGGATTTTAGAATGGC
The DNA here is from genome assembly GCF_056155425.1 of Atlantibacter sp. MEI4A-1023. Lineage (NCBI taxonomy): Bacteria > Pseudomonadati > Pseudomonadota > Gammaproteobacteria > Enterobacterales > Enterobacteriaceae > Atlantibacter > Atlantibacter sp. MEI4A-1023. Next base: position 4,398,530 of record NZ_CM149568.1, on the reverse strand, counting down.
TAAGAAAGTACAAGCCTACGTTAAGCTGCAAGTAGCAGCTGGTATGGCGAACCCGAGTCCGCCAGTTGGTCCGGCACTGGGCCAGCAGGGCGTGAACATCATGGAATTCTGCAAAGCGTTCAACGCCAAAACTGATTCCATCGAAAAAGGTCTGCCGATCCCGGTTGTTATCACCGTTTATGCTGACCGTTCTTTCACCTTCGTTACCAAAACTCCGCCGGCAGCCGTTCTGCTGAAAAAAGCGGCTGGTGTTAAGTCTGGTTCCGGCAAGCCGAACAAAGACAAAGTGGGTAAAGTAACCCGCGCTCAGGTGCAGGAAATTGCGCAGACTAAAGCAGCGGACATGACTGGTGCTGACATTGAAGCGATGACTCGCTCAATCGAAGGTACTGCTCGTTCCATGGGCCTGGTAGTGGAGGACTAAGAAATGGCTAAACTGACCAAGCGCATGCGTGTGATCCGTGAGAAAGTTGATGCGACCAAACAGTACGACATCAACGAAGCTATTTCTCTGCTGAAAGAACTGGCTACCGCTAAATTCGTAGAAAGCGTTGACGTTGCTGTTAACCTCGGCATCGACGCGCGTAAATCTGACCAGAACGTACGTGGTGCAACTGTACTGCCGCACGGTACTGGCCGTTCAGTTCGCGTAGCTGTATTTACCCAGGGCCCGAACGCTGAAGCAGCTAAAGCTGCTGGCGCTGAGCTGGTAGGTATGGAAGATCTGGCTGAGCAGATCAAGAAAGGCGAAATGAACTTTGACGTTGTTATTGCTTCCCCGGATGCAATGCGCGTTGTTGGTCAACTGGGCCAGGTTCTGGGCCCACGCGGCCTGATGCCGAACCCGAAAGTCGGTACTGTAACGCCGAACGTTGCTGAAGCGGTTAAAAACGCGAAAGCTGGTCAAGTTCGTTACCGTAACGACAAAAACGGCATCATCCACACCACCATCGGTAAAGTGGACTTTGACGCTGACAAACTGAAAGAAAACCTGGAAGCCCTGCTTGTTGCGCTGAAAAAAGCAAAACCGTCTCAGGCGAAAGGCGTTTTCATTAAGAAAGTTAGCATCTCCACCACCATGGGTGCAGGTGTTGCGGTTGACCAGGCTGGTCTGAACGCAGTAGCGAACTAATAATTCGCTATTTACGTGGGCGGCGGATTTGTCTACAATCTTACGCCCACGATTCTGTCGAATAAGACAGAACGCTATGCGGGCCATGCGAATCGCAGCAGTGATTCAAAAGGTGAACGCATAGACAGAATTTTCGGTTGGAGCCTGGCCTTATCCAGGCCCCGTCCAAGACCGCAGGTGTTTCTTTGAAACTTAATGTCCTGCGTAGACGGTGACAGAACCTGAAGACCTTTTTAAAAGTTTTCTTTGGCTTGTTTCTGCTCACCGTATTAAGACGCTCTTTTCTTTTTGGGAAGAGTGAAGTGAGTTCCGGAACATGAGTTCCGGCAAACATCCAGGAGCAAAGCTAATGGCTTTAAATCTTCAAGACAAACAAGCGATTGTTGCTGAAGTCAGCGAAGTAGCCAAAGGCGCGCTGTCTGCAGTAGTTGCGGATTCCCGTGGCGTAACTGTAGACAAAATGACTGAACTGCGTAAAGCAGGTCGCGAAGCCGGCGTATACATGCGTGTTGTTCGTAACACCCTGCTGCGCCGTGTTGTTGAAGGGACTCAGTTTGAGTGCCTGAAAGACGCGTTCGTTGGTCCGACCCTGATTGCATACTCTATGGAACACCCGGGCGCTGCTGCTCGTCTGTTCAAAGAGTTCGCGAAAGCGAATGCAAAATTTGAGGTCAAAGCTGCAGCCTTTGAAGGTGAGTTGATCCCGGCATCGCAAATCGATCGCCTGGCAACCCTGCCGACCTACGAAGAAGCAATTGCACGCCTGATGGCAACCATGAAAGAAGCTTCGGCTGGCAAACTGGTTCGCACTCTGGCTGCTGTTCGCGATGCAAAAGAAGCTGCTTAATCGCAGTTATCTTTATAAAGCATCTGCTTACATATAACTTTATTCTGATTTTCAGGAACAATTTAAATGTCTATCACTAAAGATCAAATCATTGAAGCAGTATCCGCTATGTCCGTAATGGACGTTGTAGAACTGATTTCTGCAATGGAAGAAAAATTCGGTGTTTCTGCTGCTGCTGCTGTAGCTGTTGCTGCTGGCCCGGCTGAAGTTGCTGAAGAGAAAACTGAATTCGACGTAATTCTGAAAGCTGCCGGCGCTAACAAAGTTGCCGTAATCAAAGCTGTACGTGGCGCGACTGGCCTGGGTCTGAAAGAAGCTAAAGACCTGGTTGAATCCGCTCCGGCCGCTCTGAAAGAAGGCATCAGCAAAGACGACGCAGAAGCTCTGAAAAAATCTCTGGAAGAAGCTGGCGCTGAAGTTGAAGTTAAATAAGCCAACTTTTCTGGTTGCAGCCTGAGTAATCAGGCTGATGGCTGGTGACTTTTTGGTCACCAGCCTTTTTGCGCTACAGGGCGCCAGTAGCCTTTCACACTATTTATCTACTGGTTTCCCCCAATGGTTATTTCTATCGACGACTTAATATATTGCGACAGGGCAAGCGCGCTGTGTAAATCGCAACGAAATGGTTTAAGAGTGATAGAAACAGGCATTGCGGAAAGTGTTCCATTTTCCGGTCAACAAAATGGTGTTGCATAAACTGTCCTTATTCAATGGACAGAGTGGGTCGACTTGTCAGCGAGCTGAGGAACCCTATGGTTTACTCCTATACCGAGAAAAAACGTATTCGTAAGGATTTTGGAAAACGTCCGCAAGTGTTGGACATTCCTTATCTCCTTTCTATCCAGCTTGACTCGTTCCAGAAGTTTATCGAGCAAGATCCTGAAGGCCAGTATGGTCTGGAAGCGGCATTCCGTTCCGTGTTCCCGATCAAGAGCTATAGCGGCAACTCGGAACTGCAGTACGTCAGTTACCGTCTTGGCGAACCCGTATTTGACGTTAAAGAGTGTCAAATCCGTGGCGTAACCTATTCGGCTCCGCTGCGCGTGAAACTGCGTCTGGTGATCTACGAGCGCGAAGCGCCGGAAGGCACCGTTAAAGACATTAAAGAACAAGAAGTGTACATGGGCGAAATCCCGCTCATGACCGATAACGGTACTTTCGTTATCAACGGTACTGAGCGCGTTATCGTGTCTCAGCTGCACCGTAGCCCGGGTGTGTTCTTCGACAGCGACAAGGGTAAAACTCACTCTTCAGGTAAGGTGCTGTATAACGCACGTATTATCCCTTACCGTGGTTCCTGGCTGGACTTCGAGTTCGATCCGAAAGACAACCTGTTTGTCCGTATCGACCGTCGCCGTAAACTGCCTGCAACCATTATTCTGCGCGCGCTGAACTACACCACTGAACAGATCCTTGACCTGTTCTTTGAGAAAGTGATTTTCGAAATCCGTGACAACAAGCTGCAAATGGAGCTGGTCCCGGAGCGTCTGCGTGGCGAAACCGCCTCTTTCGATATCGAAGCAGACGGCAAAGTCTATGTCGAAAAAGGCCGCCGCATTACTGCGCGCCATATTCGCCAGCTTGAAAAAGACGACATTAAGCACATCGAAGTACCGGTTGAATACATTGCCGGTAAAGTGGCTGCGAAAGATTACGTTGATGAGTCCACCGGCGAGCTGATTTGCGCGGCGAACATGGAACTCTCTCTGGATCTGCTGGCGAAACTGAGCCAGTCCGGTCACAAGCGTATCGAAACACTGTTCACCAACGATCTGGATCACGGCGCCTACATGTCCGAAACGGTACGTGTCGACCCGACCAACGATCGTCTTAGCGCGCTGGTAGAAATCTACCGCATGATGCGCCCTGGTGAGCCGCCGACGCGCGAAGCTGCTGAAAGCCTGTTCGAGAACCTGTTCTTCTCTGAAGACCGCTACGATCTGTCCGCGGTTGGCCGTATGAAGTTCAACCGTTCTCTGCTGCGCGAAGAAATCGAAGGCTCCGGTATCCTGAGCAAAGACGACATCATCGAAGTGATGAAGAAGCTCATCGATATCCGTAACGGCAAAGGCGAAGTGGATGATATCGACCACCTCGGCAACCGTCGTATCCGTTCCGTAGGCGAAATGGCGGAAAACCAATTCCGCGTTGGCCTGGTGCGTGTTGAGCGCGCGGTGAAAGAGCGTCTTTCTCTGGGCGACCTTGATACCCTGATGCCTCAGGATATGATCAACGCCAAGCCGATCTCTGCGGCAGTGAAAGAGTTCTTTGGTTCCAGCCAGCTGTCTCAGTTTATGGACCAGAACAACCCGCTGTCTGAGATTACGCACAAGCGTCGTATCTCTGCACTCGGCCCTGGCGGTCTGACTCGTGAGCGTGCGGGCTTTGAAGTACGTGACGTACACCCAACCCACTACGGTCGTGTATGTCCTATCGAAACTCCTGAAGGTCCGAACATCGGTCTGATCAACTCCCTGTCTGTGTACGCACAGACTAACGAATACGGCTTCCTCGAAACCCCGTATCGTCGCGTTGTTGATGGCGTGGTGACTGACGAGATCCATTACCTCTCCGCAATTGAAGAAGGTAACTACGTCATCGCTCAGGCGAACACCAACCTGACCGAAGAAGGCCGTTTCGTCGACGATCTGGTCACTTGCCGTAGTAAAGGCGAATCCAGCTTGTTCAGCAACGACCAGGTTGACTACATGGACGTTTCCACCCAGCAGGTGGTTTCCGTCGGTGCGTCCCTGATCCCGTTCCTGGAACACGATGACGCCAACCGTGCATTGATGGGTGCGAACATGCAACGTCAGGCGGTTCCGACTCTGCGTGCTGATAAGCCGCTGGTGGGTACCGGTATGGAACGTGCTGTTGCCGTTGACTCCGGCGTAACCGCCGTGGCTAAACGTGGCGGTACCGTTCAGTACGTGGATGCATCCCGTATCGTTATCAAAGTTAACGAAGACGAGATGTACCCGGGCGAAGCAGGTATCGACATCTATAACCTGACTAAATACACCCGTTCTAACCAGAACACCTGCATCAACCAGATGCCGTGCGTGTCTCTGGGTGAGCCGGTTGAGCGCGGCGACGTGCTGGCAGACGGTCCGTCCACCGACCTCGGTGAACTGGCGCTCGGTCAGAACATGCGCGTAGCGTTCATGCCGTGGAATGGTTACAACTTCGAAGACTCCATCCTCGTTTCCGAGCGTGTGGTTCAGGAAGACCGTTTCACGACCATCCACATTCAGGAACTGGCGTGTGTGTCCCGTGACACCAAGCTGGGGCCGGAAGAGATCACCGCTGACATCCCGAACGTGGGTGAGGCTGCGCTCTCCAAACTGGATGAATCCGGTATCGTTTATATCGGTGCTGAAGTGACCGGCGGCGACATTCTGGTCGGTAAGGTAACGCCGAAAGGCGAAACCCAGCTGACGCCAGAAGAGAAACTGCTGCGTGCGATCTTCGGTGAGAAAGCGTCTGACGTTAAAGACTCTTCTCTGCGCGTACCGAACGGTGTTTCCGGTACCGTTATCGACGTTCAGGTCTTTACCCGCGATGGCGTGGAAAAAGACAAGCGTGCCCTGGAAATCGAAGAAATGCAGCTTAAGCAGGCTAAGAAAGACCTGTCTGAAGAACTGCAGATCCTCGAAGCCGGCCTGTTTGGTCGTATCTATGCTGTGCTGGTTGCTGGCGGCGTTGAAGCTGAGAAGCTCGACAAGCTGTCCCGCGATCGCTGGCTGGAACTGGGCCTGACCGACGAAGAGAAACAGAATCAGCTTGAGCAGTTGGCTGAGCAGTACGACGAGCTGAAGCACGAGTTTGAGAAGAAACTCGAAGCTAAGCGCCGCAAAATCACTCAGGGCGATGACCTGGCACCGGGCGTGCTGAAAATCGTTAAAGTGTATCTGGCCGTTAAACGCCAGATTCAGCCGGGTGACAAAATGGCAGGCCGCCACGGTAACAAAGGTGTTATCTCCAAGATCAACCCGATCGAAGATATGCCTTACGATGAAAACGGCACGCCGGTTGACATCGTACTGAACCCGCTGGGCGTACCGTCTCGTATGAACATCGGTCAGATTCTGGAAACCCACCTGGGTATGGCTGCGAAAGGTATCGGCGACAAGATTAACGCCATGCTGAAACAGCAGCAGGAAGTTGCGAAACTGCGCGAATTCATCCAGAAAGCGTATGACCTCGGTGCAGACGTTTGTCAGAAAGTTGACCTGAACACCTTCAGCGATGAAGAAGTCCTGCGTCTGGCTGAAAACCTGAAAAAAGGTATGCCGATTGCAACGCCGGTATTCGACGGTGCGAAAGAGTCTGAAATCAAGGAGCTGTTACAGCTGGGTGGCCTGCCGACTTCCGGTCAGATCACACTGTTCGACGGTCGTACCGGTGAGCAATTCGAGCGCCAGGTAACCGTTGGCTACATGTACATGCTGAAACTGAACCACCTGGTTGATGACAAAATGCACGCCCGTTCCACCGGCTCTTACAGCCTGGTTACTCAGCAGCCGCTGGGTGGTAAGGCACAGTTCGGTGGCCAGCGCTTCGGTGAGATGGAAGTGTGGGCACTGGAAGCATACGGCGCTGCCTATACCCTGCAGGAAATGCTGACCGTTAAGTCTGATGACGTGAACGGCCGTACCAAGATGTATAAGAACATCGTGGATGGCAACCATCAGATGGAACCGGGCATGCCGGAATCCTTCAACGTATTGTTGAAAGAGATCCGTTCGCTGGGTATCAATATCGAGCTGGAAGACGAGTAACTCTCGCTCAAACAGGTCACTGCTGCCAGGGTAAAACCTGGCGGCAGATTGTGCTAACTCCGACGGGAGCCAATCCGTGAAAGATTTATTAAAGTTTCTGAAAGCGCAGACTAAAACCGAAGAGTTTGATGCGATCAAAATTGCTCTGGCCTCGCCAGACATGATCCGTTCATGGTCGTTCGGTGAAGTTAAGAAGCCGGAAACCATCAACTACCGTACGTTCAAGCCTGAGCGTGACGGCCTTTTCTGTGCGCGTATTTTCGGGCCAGTAAAAGACTACGAGTGTCTGTGCGGTAAGTACAAACGCCTGAAACACCGTGGTGTGATTTGTGAGAAGTGCGGCGTTGAAGTCACTCAGACTAAAGTGCGCCGTGAGCGTATGGGTCACATCGAACTGGCCTCTCCGACCGCGCACATTTGGTTCCTGAAATCCCTGCCGTCCCGTATCGGTCTGCTGCTGGATATGCCGCTGCGCGATATCGAACGTGTTCTGTACTTCGAATCTTATGTGGTTATCGAAGGTGGCATGACCAACCTCGAACGTAGCCAGATCCTGACCGAAGAACAGTACCTGGACGCGCTGGAAGAGTTCGGTGACGAATTCGACGCGAAAATGGGCGCCGAAGCTATTCAGGCCCTGCTGAAAAGCATGGATCTGGAGCAGGAATGCGAACAGCTGCGCGAAGAGTTGAACGAAACCAACTCTGAAACGAAACGTAAAAAGCTGACCAAGCGTATCAAGCTGCTGGAAGCGTTCGTTCAGTCTGGCAACAAGCCGGAGTGGATGATCCTGACCGTTCTGCCGGTTCTGCCGCCAGATTTGCGTCCGCTGGTACCGCTGGATGGCGGTCGTTTCGCGACGTCCGATCTGAACGATCTGTATCGTCGCGTGATCAACCGTAACAACCGTCTGAAACGTCTGCTTGATCTGGCTGCGCCGGACATCATCGTACGCAACGAAAAACGTATGCTGCAGGAAGCGGTTGACGCCCTGCTGGATAACGGCCGTCGCGGTCGTGCGATCACCGGTTCCAACAAACGTCCTCTGAAATCTTTGGCCGATATGATCAAAGGTAAACAGGGTCGTTTCCGTCAGAACCTGCTCGGTAAGCGTGTTGACTACTCCGGTCGTTCTGTTATCACCGTAGGTCCATACCTGCGTCTGCATCAGTGCGGTCTGCCGAAGAAAATGGCGCTGGAGCTGTTCAAACCGTTCATCTACGGCAAGCTGGAACTGCGTGGCCTCGCCACCACCATCAAAGCCGCTAAGAAAATGGTTGAGCGTGAAGAAGCTGTCGTTTGGGATATCCTGGACGAAGTTATCCGCGAACACCCGGTACTGCTGAACCGTGCGCCAACCCTGCACCGTCTGGGTATTCAGGCGTTCGAACCGGTTCTGATCGAAGGTAAAGCTATCCAGCTGCACCCGCTGGTTTGTGCGGCCTATAACGCCGACTTCGATGGTGACCAGATGGCTGTTCACGTACCGCTGACGCTGGAAGCCCAGTTGGAAGCGCGTGCGCTGATGATGTCTACCAACAACATCCTGTCTCCGGCGAACGGCGAACCCATCATCGTTCCGTCTCAGGACGTTGTACTGGGTCTGTACTACATGACCCGCGACAGTGTTAACGCCAAAGGCGAAGGCATGGTGCTGACTGGCCCGAAAGAAGCTGAGCGTATTTATCGCGCTGGCCTGGCCTCTCTGCATGCGCGCGTTAAAGTGCGTATCACTGAATACGAAAAAGACGCTAACGGCGAATTCGTTGCGAAAACCAGCCTGATCGATACGACCGTTGGCCGTGCGATCCTGTGGATGATCGTACCGAAAGGTCTGCCTTTCTCCATCGTCAACCAGGCGCTGGGCAAGAAAGCGATCTCCAAAATGCTGAACACCTGTTACCGCATTCTGGGCCTGAAGCCGACCGTTATTTTTGCTGACCAGACCATGTACACCGGTTTTGCCTATGCAGCGCGCTCAGGTGCGTCCGTAGGTATCGACGACATGGTTATCCCGGAGAAGAAACACGAGATCATCTCCGAAGCGGAAGCAGAAGTTGCTGAGATTCAGGAACAGTTCCAGTCTGGTCTGGTAACCGCTGGCGAACGCTATAACAAAGTTATCGATATCTGGGCTGCGGCGAACGATCGTGTATCCAAAGCGATGATGGATAACCTGCAAACGGAAACCGTTATTAACCGTAACGGCGAAGAAGAGCAGCAGGTTTCTTTCAACAGCATCTACATGATGGCCGACTCCGGTGCGCGTGGTTCTGCTGCACAGATTCGTCAGCTTGCGGGTATGCGTGGTCTGATGGCGAAGCCGGATGGCTCCATCATTGAAACGCCGATCACCGCGAACTTCCGTGAAGGTCTGAACGTACTCCAGTACTTCATCTCCACGCACGGTGCGCGTAAAGGTCTGGCGGATACCGCACTGAAAACGGCGAACTCCGGTTACCTGACCCGTCGTCTGGTTGACGTGGCGCAGGATCTGGTGGTGACTGAAGACGATTGTGGTACCCACGAAGGTATCATGATGACCCCGGTTATCGAGGGTGGCGACGTTAAAGAGCCGCTGCGCGACCGCGTTCTGGGCCGTGTGACTGCCGAAGACGTGCTCAAGCCGGGCACTGCTGACATCCTGGTGCCGCGTAATACGCTGCTCCACGAACAGTGGTGTGACGTGTTAGAAGCTAACTCTGTTGACTCAGTGAAAGTGCGTTCCGTTGTATCCTGTGACACCGACTTTGGTGTATGTGCGCACTGCTACGGTCGTGACCTGGCGCGTGGCCACATCATCAACAAAGGTGAAGCTATCGGCGTTATCGCGGCACAGTCCATCGGTGAGCCGGGTACACAGCTGACGATGCGTACGTTCCACATCGGTGGTGCGGCATCGCGTGCGGCTGCTGAATCCAGCATCCAGGTGAAAAACAAAGGTAGCATCAAGCTCAGCAACGCGAAGTCGGTTGTTAACTCTGCCGGTAAACTGGTAGTGACTTCTCGTAACACCGAGCTGAAGCTGATCGACGAATTCGGTCGTACCAAAGAGAGCTATAAAGTGCCTTACGGTGCGGTTATGGCGAAAGGTGATGGCGAGCAGGTTGCCGGCGGCGAAACCGTTGCAAACTGGGACCCGCACACCATGCCGGTTATCACTGAAGTAAGTGGTTTTATCCGCTTTACTGACATGATCGACGGCCAGACCATTACTCGTCAGACTGACGAGCTGACCGGTCTGTCATCTCTGGTGGTTCTGGATTCTGCTGAACGTACTGCCGGTGGTAAAGATCTGCGTCCTGCACTGAAAATCGTTGATGCCAACGGTAATGACGTTCTGATCCCTGGCACCGACATGCCTGCGCAGTACTTCCTGCCGGGTAAAGCGATTGTTCAGTTGGAAGATGGTATTCAGATCGGTGCGGGTGATGCTCTGGCGCGTATTCCTCAGGAATCCAGCGGTACTAAGGATATTACCGGTGGTCTGCCGCGCGTTGCGGATCTGTTCGAAGCGCGTCGTCCGAAAGAGCCGGCAATCCTGGCGGAAATCAGCGGTATCATTTCCTTCGGTAAAGAAACCAAAGGTAAACGCCGTCTGGTGATCACGCCGGTTGATGGTAGCGATCCGTACGAAGAGATGATTCCGAAATGGCGTCAGCTCAACGTGTTTGAAGGTGAACGCGTTGAACGCGGCGACGTAGTGTCTGATGGCCCGGAAGCGCCGCACGACATTCTGCGTCTGCGTGGCGTCCATGCTGTGACCCGTTACATCACTAACGAAGTGCAGGACGTTTACCGTCTGCAGGGCGTTAAGATTAACGATAAGCACATCGAAGTTATCGTTCGTCAGATGCTGCGTAAAGCAACCATCGTTAGCGCAGGCAGCTCCGACTTCCTGGAAGGCGAGCAGGCTGAATACTCCCGCATCAAGATCGCTAACCGCGAACTGGAAGCGAACGGCAAGATTGGCGTGACTTACGCGCGCGATCTGCTGGGTATCACAAAAGCCTCTCTGGCAACCGAGTCCTTCATCTCCGCGGCATCGTTCCAGGAGACCACTCGTGTGCTGACTGAAGCAGCGGTTGCGGGTAAACGCGACGAACTGCGCGGCCTGAAAGAGAACGTGATCGTGGGCCGTCTGATCCCGGCAGGTACCGGTTATGCGTACCACCAGGATCGTATGCGTCGCCGTGCTGCGGGTGAACTCCCGGCTGCACCTCAGGTGACTGCAGAAGACGCCACTGCCAGCCTCGCAGAACTGCTGAACGCAGGTCTGGGTGGTTCTGATAACGAGTAATCGTGCTCAGCTAATAAAAAACCCGCTTCGGCGGGTTTTTTTATGGCTGAAACAAATCAGTTTGCGGGCGGCAACCGCCGGTAAAGCTCAATCATATCTTCCGCCAAATCCTGAATGACCATCGCGTTCATCAGGTGATCCTGAGAATGCACGGTAATCAGATTCACCGGCAGTTTGCCGGAGCCTTCGTCCATCCCGATAAGCTGGGTTTGGATTTTATGGGCCTGCTTAACAAATTCGCGGGATTGCACCATTGCCTGTTCGGCACCGGTAAAGTCGCCGCTTCGGGCCAGCCGCAGCGCGCTTAACGCCTCGCTGCGCGCCGCACCGGCATTCACTAACAGCTCCATAATGAGCGTTTCCAGATCGTCCATGTTTACTCCAGCAGCTTGAGCGCTTTTTCCAGCACCACATCGCCTTTCATCATGCCGTAATCCACCATATCGATTACCGCGACTTTCTTGCCCTGCGGATCGGCAAGCCCCTGAAGTTTGGCCTGCTCATACTTCACCTGCGGGCCGAGCAGAATAATATCCGCGCTGTCGAGGTTGTCCTTAAACTCGGCGACGGGCACTGCTTTAATCGACACTTCAATGCCTTTTTTCTGCGCGGCATCCTGCATGCGTTGGACCAACATGCTGGTGGACATCCCGGCAGCACAGCATAAAACGATATTCTTCATGATTCGCTCTCTGTGGCTGTAGATAATTGATAGTTATCCGATGTCCGGGAGCCCACAACTTTTTTTCACGATATTTGCGCGTCTCTTCCCAAAAAGCTGTCCCAGTCTTTCCATACCGGTTGAATGCCCGATCGGCTCAGCGCGGCAGCGACCTCTTCCGGCCTGCGTGAATCGTGGGGCGCAAACTGTTCAAGCTCAGGGTGGTCGTCGGCATAGCCGCCGGGTTGGGTTTTAGAGAATGCGCTGACGTTGGTGATCGCCAGCGGGATCACGTTATCGCGAAATGCCGGGGATTCACGGGTCGATAGCGACAGTTCGACCTCTGGCGCAAGCAGGCGAAACGCGCAGATAGTCTGCACCAGTTGGCGTTCATCCATAATCGACGCCGGTTCTACGCCGCCAGTGCAGGGGCGTAAGCGCGGAAACGAGATGGAGTAACGGCTTTTCCAGTAGTGCTGTTGCAGCCATAGCAGATGTTCCGCCACCATATAGCAATCAACGCGCCAGCTGTCGGACAGGCCGATCAATGCGCCCAGCCCGATCCGGTCGATCCCGGCGCGCCCGAGGCGATCCGGCGTTTCCAGCCGCCAGAAGAAATCCTGCTTGTTTCCGCGCAAATGGTGCCGGGCATACACGGCTTCGTGGTAGGTTTCCTGATAAACCATTACGCCATCCAGCCCCAGGGTTTTCAGCTCGGCGTATTCCTGCTCCGCCAGCGGCTGTACTTCCATTTGCAGGGAGGCAAATTGCTCGCGGATGGTCGGGAAATGCGCCCGGAAATAATCCATGCCGACTTTGCTCTGGTGCTCGCCAGTCACCAGTAGCAGGTGGTCGAACCCCAGCGCTTTTATCGCTGTGCATTCACGGGCAATCTCATCGGCATCCAGCGTCTTGCGCTTGATGCGGTTGCTCATGGAAAAGCCGCAATAGGTGCAGTCATTGGCGCACAGATTGGACAGGTACAGCGGCACATAGAAACTGACGGTATGCCCGAAGCGCTGACGGGTCAAACGCTGCGCCTGCCGGGCCAGCGGCTCCAGATACGCGTCGGCGGCGGGGGAGAGCAGGGCCATCATCTCCTCGCGTCCTGGGCGAGGGCACCGCAATGCGCGTTCAACATCATCAGGCGTTTTGCCGTTGATACACAGCCGGATGTCGTCCCAGTCCAGCTCGCGCCAGCGATCGGTGAAGGTTTTCATCGCGCCTCTCCCAGAAACTGGGTTAACGGGCTGGAGGCCTCTGCACGCCGCTGCCGCGCGCCTAAACCAGCGGCTCGCGCGGCGACGCCTGCCTCTACTGCCAGACGAAACGCCTGCGCCATCGCCACCGGATCGTCAGCCACGGCAATCGCGGTGTTCACCAGCACCGCCGAGGCACCCATTTCCAGCGCTTCGCAGGCGTGGCTCGGCGCACCGATCCCGGCGTCGACCACCACGGGCACCGTCGCCTGTTCGATAATAATGTTGAGCAACGCGCGGGTTTGCAGCCCCTGGTTAGAGCCAATCGGCGCGCCAAGCGGCATCACCGCCGCGCAGCCCACTTCCTCCAGCCGCTTGCACAGCACCGGGTCGGCGCCGCAATAGGGCAGCACCACAAAACCCGCTTTCACGAGCTGTTCGGCGGCCAGCAGCGTTTCGATGGGGTCGGGCAGCAGGTAACGCGCGTCGGGATGGATTTCCAGTTTCACCCAGCTCGTTCCTAACGCTTCCCGAGCCAGCTTTGCGGCGAATACCGCTTCCTGAGCGGTTTTCGCGCCCGAGGTATTGGGCAACAGCGTTACGCCCAGCGCCTGCAATGGCGCAAGGATAGCGTCCTGATGATGACGAAAATCGACGCGCTTCATCGCCATCGTCACCAGTTGGCTACCGCTGGCACGCAGGGCGTTGGTCATCAACTGCGATGAGGCAAATTTACCGGTGCCGGTAAACAAGTGGGAATCAAAAGTTTTATCAGCAATACGTAACATTTTAGCCTCCGGCGATAACCTGAAAAAGCAGCACGCTATCGCCGTCCTGCAAAACGTGTTCTGACCACTGGCTGTGCGGCACGATGGCGTCATTAACCGCCAGGGCGATGCCCGGCTTCAAAAGATTTTGCTGTTCCAGCAGCGCGTGCAGCGTGATCGCCTCGGCGCAGTCCGTCTGTTCGTCGTTAAGCGTAATCCGCATGGCGACCTCCGCATACCGGGCAGTGGGGGGCGGGTTGCAGATTAAGCGAGCGCCACTGGTGGCGACGTCCGTCAAACAGCCGCAACTGATTATGCGAACCGGGAATGCCGCTCAGCAGCTTGATGGCTTCCAGCGCCTGTAGTGTGCCCATTACGCCGACCACCGGGCCGAGTACGCCCGCCGTGCGGCAATTGCGTTCCGGCTCGGCATCGTCCGGCCATAAACAGCGGTAGCAGCCGTATTGCCAGGGCGGCGTCAGCATCATTAATTGCCCGCCAAACCCCACGGCGCTGGCGCTGATCAACGGCTTTTCCAGCGCCACGCAGGCGGCATTTACCGCCTGGCGGGTGGTCATGTTATCGCTACAGTCCAGCACCACATCAACATGGGCCACAGCGCGATGCAGTGTGTCGCCCGTCAGACGCTGCGCCAGCGCCTCGATCAAGATGTCCGGATTAAGCTGTTGCAGGCGACGCTGGCTGGTGGCGGCTTTGTTCTCGCCAATATCCTGGGTGGTAAACAGGATCTGGCGCGGGAGGTTGCTTACGTGTACTGCGTCGTCGTCCGCGAGTATCAGTGTACCGACGCCCGCTCCTGCCAGATACTGCGCGGCGGGGCAGCCCAGCCCGCCGAGGCCGATAATCAGCACCCGCGCGTTTTTCAGGCGCTGTTGCCCGTCAACGGCGATATCCTCCAGCAGGATTTGCCGGCTGTAGCGCATAAAATCACGATCGTTCATCGCCAACTCCTGCCAGTTTCAACAACTGTGCTGTAGCTGCTTTCCAGTCCTGCGCCTGGGTAATGGCGCTGACCACCGCAATGCTGCCGACACCCGTGGCAAGCACTGCCGGGGCGCGCTCAAGCGAGATACCGCCGATGGCGACCGTCGGGTAATCCCCCAGCCGCTGAACGTGGGCGGCCAGTTGATCGAGGCCCTGCGGGGAGGAGGGCATCTGCTTGGTTTGGGTAGGGAACACGTGCCCCAGGGCGATATAAGAGGGCTGCGCCTTCAGCGCGATGTTGATTTCCATATCATCATGGGTAGAAACGCCAAGCCGTAAACCGGCGGCGCGAATCGCCTCAAGGTCGGTGGTTTCCAGATCTTCCTGGCCCAGATGCACGCCGTACGCCTGGTGCTTAACCGCCAGCCGCCAGTAGTCATTGATAAACAGTCGCGCCTGATAGCGATGGCCTAACGCGATGGCATCAATAATGTCGCCCTCGACCTCGTCGTCCTGCTTATCTTTGATGCGCAGCTGTAGGGTGCGGACGCCCGCGTCAAGCAGACGTGCTATCCACTCGACGCTATCCACGACCGGGTATAAACCCAGCCGTTTTGGCACCGGCGGAAACAGTGGCTGAACCATTACGCTTCCTCCTGACGCAGATAAATTTCGCCGCCCCTGGCGCGGAAGTTATTCGCCATATCGCTGAGGCCCGCCTCCCGCTCCTGCGCCGCCGCGTAGTCGCGCACTTCCTGGGTGATTTTCATCGAGCAGAATTTCGGACCGCACATCGAACAGAAATGGGCGACTTTGCCAGACTCCTGCGGCAGGGTTTCATCGTGCCAGGCGCGGGCGGTGAACGGGTCCAGCGCCAGGTTAAACTGATCTTCCCAGCGGAATTCGAAGCGCGCTTTCGACATGGCGTTATCGCGTATCTGCGCGCCGGGATGGCCTTTAGCAAGATCGGCGGCGTGGGCGGCAATTTTGTAAGCGATCAGCCCCTGTTTTACATCTTCTTTGTTGGGTAAGCCGAGATGCTCTTTCGGCGTGACGTAGCACAACATCGCGCAGCCGAACCAGCCAATCATTGCTGCGCCAATGCCTGAGGTGAAATGGTCGTAGCCCGGTGCGATATCGGTGGTCAGTGGACCCAGAGTATAGAACGGCGCTTCGTGGCAGTGCTCCAGCTCTTCGGTCATATTGCGGCGGATCATCTGCATCGGGACGTGGCCCGGGCCTTCAATCATCACCTGCACATCGTATTCCCAGGCGATTTTGGTTAGCTCGCCCAGAGTATGCAGCTCGGCAAACTGCGCTTCGTCGTTGGCATCCTGAATTGAGCCGGGACGCAGGCCGTCGCCCAACGAAAGCGAGACGTCATAAGCGGCGCAGATTTCGCAGATCTCGCGGAAATGCTGATACAGGAAATTCTCCTGATGATGGGAGAGACACCACTTCGCCATGATCGAGCCGCCGCGCGAGACAATTCCGGTCAGGCGCCTGGCGGTCATCGGCACATAGCGCAGCAGTACGCCCGCGTGGATGGTGAAATAATCCACGCCCTGTTCGGCCTGCTCAATCAGCGTGTCGCGGAACATCTCCCAGTTAAGGTTTTCGGCGATGCCGTTCACTTTCTCCAGCGCCTGGTAAATCGGCACCGTACCGATCGGCACCGGGCTGTTACGCAGGATCCATTCGCGGGTTTCGTGAATATAGCGGCCCGTGGAGAGGTCCATTACCGTGTCCGCGCCCCAGCGCGTGGCCCAGACCAGTTTTTCCACTTCTTCTTCAATAGAGGAGGTCACGGCGGAGTTGCCGATATTGGCGTTCACCTTCACCAGGAAATTGCGCCCGATAATCATCGGTTCCAGTTCCGGATGGTTGATGTTGGCAGGGATAATGGCGCGCCCGGCGGCCATTTCATCCCGGACAAACTCCGGCGTGATGTTGTCCGGCAACTGTGCGCCAAAGCCGACGCCCGGATGCTGCTGGCGCAGCACGGCGGTGCGAATGCGTTCCCGGCCCATGTTTTCACGGATGGCGATAAACTCCATTTCCGGCGTCACGATGCCCTGGCGCGCGTAGTGCAGTTGCGTCACGCGGCGGCCCGCTTTGGCGCGTTGCGGCGTTAACAGGCCGGTAAAACGCAGCGCATCCAACCCTTCATCGGCCAGGCGTTCGCGGGTATAGGTGGAGCTTAAGGAGGCCAGGGATTCGGTATCGTTGCGTTCGGCAATCCAGCGACTGCGCAGCTTGCCAAGACCGGCGTGGACGTCAATCTGCACAGCCGGGTCGCCATAAGGGCCGGATGTGTCATATACCGGCACCGGCTCATTAGGTTCATAGCGCGGTGCATCCTGGTTGCCGCCAGTCAGCGTCGGGCTGAGCTGGATTTCACGCATGGGCACCCGGATGTCGTCGCGCGAGCCTGCAAGGTAGATGCGTGACGAATTTGGGAAAGCGGTGCCTTCCAGGGTATCGATAAAGTGTTGGGCCTGTGCGCGGGTTTCGCGACGGTTGGGTTTAGTAGTAACAGACATAGCGCGTTCCAGTTAATCAGCAGGAAAGGGCTTGTCAGAACAACGGAGGGAGTAACAGAACCTGGGCGTTTAAGGTGCGGCAGCCCGTTAAAAACGGTGCGTCACGGTGCAGGTCTATGCTGAATTACTCTTGTTCCCTTCGCAGGTATTAACCTGATCAGGTTCCGCGGATCCCGAATTAACGGTCTCAGCCCGTGCTTGCGCACTGGGCACTCCGACAAGAAAAACCTTGATTACCAGCGGTGACCGTAAGCAATCAAGGGCATAAATAAACTACGCGTTAACGATCCGGAGTTCAAGCCGGACGTGCAACGGCGGTGTCATCGTTGGCGCTTTCTTTCAGATTATTATCAAACGCCAGAACGATAAGCTTGTCTTCCAGCGCGAAACGCGAGGCCATCGCTTCGCCGATATCCGACAGCGCAGTCTGGAATTCCAGGCAGTTATCATGGTCGATAGCACTTTCCAGGTGGGTATCGTAATAATCCATAATTTCCTGGGTATTCGCTTCCAGAAGGGGGTAGATTTGAGTGGCGGCTAACAGCGGGTTAGTGCCTTCCATTTCGCTGGTGATGCGCTCATAAATATTAAAATGACCCGCGGACAGATAATCCACCAGAGCGTGGCAGAAATCGTCCAGCGCTTTTTCATCTAATGCGGTAACCGCTTCTTTACCCGGTTTAATGCCCACTAATTTGTAATAGGAGACCAACAGGTGGTTGCGGGCATTCAGCCAGTAATCGACCAGTTCGTTACTACCACCGACGCGCTCTGTCAGGCTCTTCAGCTGATTTAGCATGATTGACTCCGTAAGATATAAAATTTAATTGTCCAACAACCCAAAAATGTAAAAATAATGTTAACAACATGCCAGCGAAGCTGAGGTAGTGCAACCGATTATGGAACGGCTATTACAAAAAATAGACCATGGCTGGTGGATAGTCAGCCATGAACAAAAATTATGGTTACCAAAGGGAGAGTTGCCTCACGGTAATGCAGAAAATTTCGGCCTGACCGGACAAATGGCGGCGCAAATTGGTGAATGGCAAGGCGAGCCGGTGTGGCTGGTGCGCCAGGCCAAACGCCAGGATATGGGCTCGGTTCGCCAGGTCATCGATCTGGACGCCGGGCTGTTTCAACTGGCGGGAAGAGGGGTGCAATTAGCGGATTTTTATCGTGCCCACAAATTCTGCGGCTACTGCGGCCATGAGATGCATCCCAGCAAAACCGAATGGGCGATGCTGTGCCATCACTGCCGTCAGCGATATTACCCGCAAATTTCCCCTTGCATCATTGTGGCAATTCGCCACCAGGATAAAATCCTGCTGGCTCAACACACCCGTCACCGCAACGGCTTGTATACCGTGTTAGCCGGTTTTGTCGAAGTGGGCGAAACCCTGGAACAGGCGGTGGCGCGGGAAGTGATGGAGGAGAGCGGGATCACCGTGAAGAACTTGCGTTACGTGACTTCACAGCCCTGGCCTTTCCCGCAGTCGCTGATGACCGCGTTTATGGCGGAATACCACAGCGGTGAGCTGAAGATCGACCCCAAAGAATTGCTGGATGCAGGCTGGTATCGCTTTGACGATTTGCCCCTGTTGCCGCCGCCGGGCACCGTTGCCCGCCGCTTAATTGAAGATACGGTGGCGCTGTGCCGGGCAGAGTACGGCTCGTGATACACTGGCCCCTTGTCGCTTAAGGAAATGCAAAAATGACCGAACTGAAGAACGATCGTTACCTCCGTGCGCTGCTGCGCCAGCCCGTAGACGTCACGCCGGTATGGATGATGAGACAAGCCGGCCGCTATTTACCGGAATATAAGGCCACCCGCGCCCAGGCCGGGGACTTTATGTCGCTGTGTAAAAACGCGGAGCTGGCCTGCGAAGTGACGCTCCAGCCGCTGCGTCGTTTCCCGCTGGATGCGGCCATCCTCTTTTCGGACATCCTGACCATTCCTGACGCCATGGGCCTCGGGCTCTATTTTGAAACCGGCGAAGGCCCGCGCTTTACGTCGCCCATTACCTGCAAGGCCGATGTCGAAAAGCTGCCGGTTCCCGATCCGGAGCAGGAATTGGGCTATGTGATGAATGCGGTGCGTACTATTCGCCGCGAGCTAAAAGGTGAAGTGCCGTTAATCGGCTTCTCCGGCAGCCCGTGGACGCTGGCGACCTATATGGTGGAAGGCGGCAGCAGCAAAGCCTTTACCGTGATTAAAAAGATGATGTACGCCGATCCGCAAACCCTGCACAACCTGCTGGATAAGCTGGCGCAAAGCGTCACCCTGTACCTCAACGCGCAGGTCCGCGCCGGGGCCCAGGCGGTGATGATTTTCGATACCTGGGGCGGCGTGCTGACCGGGCGTGACTACCAACAGTTCTCGCTCTATTACATGCACAAAATCGTCGACGGCCTGCTGCGCGAACAGGACGGCAAACGCGTGCCGGTGACGCTGTTCACTAAAGGCGGCGGCCAGTGGCTGGAACTGATGGCGGAAACCGGCTGCGATGCGCTGGGCCTTGACTGGACCACCGATATCGCCGATGCGCGCCGTCGCGTGGGCGATAAAGTCGCCCTGCAGGGGAATATGGACCCGTCCATGCTGTATGCGGCCCCTGAGCGCATCGAACAAGAAGTAGCGTCTATACTTGCTGGTTTCGGCCAGGGTGAAGGCCACGTCTTTAATCTTGGGCACGGTATTCACCAGGATGTGCCGCCAGAACACGCGGGTGCGTTTGTTGAGGCGGTGCATCGCCTGTCGGCGCCTTATCACAAATAAAACGAGGAGGGGGAATGGATCTCGCTACGCTACGCGATCAACAACGGGAACTGGCGTCGCAGGTGATCCGCGAGGATCGGCTGTTACAGGATCCACCGCGCTTGATTGCAGGCGCGGATGTCGGATTTGAACAAGGCGGCGAAGTGACCCGGGCGGCGATGGTGCTGCTCAAGTACCCCTCTCTGGAACTCGTGGAATATCAGGTGGCGCGTATCGCCACCACCATGCCCTATATTCCCGGCTTTCTGTCCTTCCGTGAGTATCCCGCGCTGCTGAAGGCCTGGGAGATGCTGTCGCAAAAACCTGACCTGCTGTTTGTCGATGGCCACGGAATTTCGCATCCGCGCCGTCTGGGCGTCGCCAGCCATTTCGGCCTGCTGGTGGATGTGCCGACCATCGGCGTGGCGAAAAAACGCCTGTGCGGTAAGTTTGAACCGTTGGATGAAGAGCCGGGCGCGCTGCAACCGCTGATGGATAAAGGCGAACAGCTGGCGTGGGTATGGCGCAGTAAAAAGCGTTGTAATCCGTTGTTCATCGCGACCGGGCATCGTGTTAGCCAGGACAGCGCGCTGCTGTGGGTTCAGCGCTGCATGGCGGGTTACCGGCTCCCTGAGCCGACGCGCTGGGCCGATGCGGTGGCATCCGGGCGGCGGGCGTTTGTGCATTGGCAGGAAATTCAGGGGTGATTCAGGTACACTCCCGCTCAATATTCGGTTTATGAGAGTCCACTATGTTACAAAACCCGATTCACCTGCGCCTTGAGAAGCTGGAAAGCTGGCAGCATGTTACCTTTATGGCGTCGCTGTGTGAGCGGATGTATCCCAATTACGCTATTTTTTGCCAGCAAACCGGCTACGGTGATGCGCATTTATACCGCCGTATTCTGGATTTGATCTGGGAAACGCTGACGGTAAAGGATGCGAAGGTGAATTTTGATTCTCAACTCGATAAACTTGAAGAGGCTATTCCCGCTGCGGATGACTACGATGTCTACGGGGTTTACCCGGCTATCGATGCCTGTGTCGCGCTCAGCGAGCTGGTGCATTCCCGGCTAAGCGGTGAAACGCTGGAGCATGCTGTTGAAGTCAGCAAGGCGTCCATTACCACGGTCGCCATGCTGGAGATGTCGCAGGCCGGTCGTGAAATGACCGATGACGAGCTTAAAGAAAACCCGGCTGTTGAGCAGGAATGGGACATTCAGTGGGAGATTTTCCGCCTGCTGGCTGACTGCGAAGAGCGCGATGTTGAGCTTATTAAGGGCCTTCGGGCAGACCTGCGTGAAGACGGAACCAGTAATATCGGTATAAATTTGCAGCAATGAGACAATAAAACGTGACTTATCACCTGTTTTGTCTCACCTGAAGGCTTCCAATTGGCCCCCCGTCTGGTCTACATTTGGGAGGCGAAAAAAAGTGGCTATCGGTGCGTGTATGCAGGAGAGTGCTTTTCTGGCATTTTCGTCGCACTCGATGCTTAGCAAGCGATAAACACATTGTAAGGATAACTTATGAATAAGACTCAATTGATTGATGTAATTGCAGACAAGGCAGACCTGTCTAAAACCCAGGCTAAAGCAGCACTGGAATCCACTCTGGCTGCAATTACTGAGTCTCTGAAAGAAGGCGATGCTGTACAACTGGTTGGTTTTGGTACCTTCAAAGTGAACCACCGCGCTGAGCGTACTGGCCGCAACCCGCAGACCGGTAAAGAAATCAAAATCGCCGCAGCCAACGTGCCGGCATTTGTTTCTGGTAAGGCTCTGAAAGACGCTGTTAAGTAATTCGCTGTGACGGCAAAAGGTTTTAACGAAGGGGCGACATCGCCCCTTTTGTTTACCTGGCGCTCACTGGCTCTGGCAGCCGGTGCGCTGTTGCTTACTGCCTGTAGCCGCAATTCGACACTTCCTCCTTTTACCGCCAGCGGTTATGCCGCCGATCAGGGCGCAGTACGTATCTGGCGTAAAGACGACAGCAATGACGCGGTGCGCATGCTGGTGGTGTTCAGCCCCTGGCGGGCCGGCAATACCACAACACGCGAATACCGTTGGCAGGGCGAATCACTCGCGCTGATTGAAACCAATATCTACGCAAAACCCCCGGAGCATGTGAAGGTGCGCTTTGACGACCACGGCGAGCTGAGCTTTATGCAGCGCGAAGTCGACGGTCAGAAGCAGCAGCTCTCCGACGATGCGATTGCGCTGTATCGCTACCAGGCGCAGCAGATGCGCGCGACCAGCGATGCGTTACGCACCGGTAAAGTGGTGTTGAGACAAGGGCGCTGGCATGCCAACCGCACGGTAACCACGTGTGAAGGTGAAACCATCAAGCCTGCGCTGGATGAAATAGCGATAAGCCATATTGAACGCCGCCAGGCACATTCCTCTCTTGAGGTGAGCGTGGCGTGGCTGGAAGCAGCGGAAGGCACCCAACTGCTGCTGGTCGCCAATCAGGACTATTGCCACTGGCAACCCAAAGCGGATACGTTCTGAGGGCAATAAAAAGCCGCCCGAAGGCGGCTGAATGTTATTTTGCGTTTTCCCGCTCGATGGCGCGATAGCCGATATCACTGCGGCTAAAGCTGCCGTCCCAGTGAATATCCCTCATTAATGCATAAGCGCGCTGCTGAGCCTGCGCCACGCTGTCTCCCAGCGCAGTAACGCACAGCACACGGCCACCGTTGGTGAGCACGCGATCGTCATCCGCCAGTTTGGTGCCCGCATGGAATACTTTCCCGTCGGTAACTTCTTCTAATGGCAACCCGTGGATTTCATCACCGGTACGGTAGTCGGCTGGATAACCGCCCGCCGCCATCACCACGCCCAGCGATGGACGCGCGTCCCACTGGGATTGCACCTCGTCCAGTTTGCCGTCGCAGGCCGCCAGGCACAGCTCCACCAAATCGGACTGCAGACGCAGCATGATCGGCTGGGTTTCCGGATCGCCAAAGCGGCAGTTGAATTCGATAACCTTCGGATTGCCCTGCTTATCGATCATCAGCCCGGCATACAGGAAACCGGTGTAGGTATTGCCTTCCGCTGCCATGCCGCGCACGGTCGGCCATATTACGCGTTCCATGGTGCGCTGGTGGACATCGGCGGTCACCACCGGGGCAGGAGAGTACGCGCCCATGCCGCCGGTATTCGGCCCGGTATCGCCGTCGCCGACGCGCTTGTGATCCTGGCTGGTGGCCATCGGTTCAACGTGTTCGCCGTCGACCATCACAATGAAGCTGGCTTCTTCGCCGTCCAGGAACTCTTCCACTACGATACGGTGGCCTGCGTCGCCAAAGGCGTTACCGGCCAGCATGTCTTTGGCGGCGGACTCGGCTTCTTCCAGCGTCATGGCAACGATCACGCCTTTGCCTGCCGCCAGACCGTCGGCTTTAATCACGATCGGCGCGCCTTTCTCACGAATGTACGCCAGCGCGGGTTCGACCTCGGTAAAGTTCTGGTATTCCGCCGTCGGGATGTTATGACGCGCCAGGAAATCTTTGGTGAAGGCTTTAGAACCTTCCAACTGCGCGGCGCCCCGGGTTGGGCCGAAAATTTTCAGCCCGGCGGCGCGAAACGCATCCACCACGCCAATTACCAGCGGCGCTTCCGGGCCAACGATGGTCAAATCGATATTTTCGTTCTGCGCGAAGCTCAACAGCCCGGCGATATCCGTAGCGTTAATCGCCACGTTCTGTAATGCAGGCTCCTGCGCGGTCCCGGCATTACCCGGCGCGACAAAAACGGTGGATACACGCGGCGACTGGGCCGCTTTCCAGGCCAGCGCATGCTCGCGCCCGCCGTTACCAATCACTAATACTTTCATTCTCAGATCCTTAGTGGCGGAAGTGGCGCATATCGGTAAAGATCATTGCGATGCCATGCTCATCGGCGGCGGCGATGACTTCATCATCACGGATAGAACCGCCAGGCTGGATCACGCAGCGAATACCGACGGCGGCAGCGGCGTCGATGCCATCACGGAACGGGAAGAAGGCGTCGGACGCCATCGCGGAACCTTTCACTTCCAGCCCTTCGTCACCGGCTTTAATCCCGGCGATCTTCGCCGAGTACACGCGGCTCATCTGGCCTGCGCCAATGCCGATGGTCATATTTTCTTTGGCATACACAATGGCGTTGGACTTCACGAACTTCGCTACTTTCCAGCAGAACAGCGCGTCGCGCAGTTCCTGTTCGGTCGGCTGGCGTTTGGTCACCACGCGCAGGTCGCTTTCGCTCACCATGCCCAGATCGTGGTCCTGAACCAGTAAGCCGCCGTTGACGCGTTTGAAATCCAGGCCCGGAACGCGCTGCTGCCACTGGCCGCATACCAGAACGCGAACGTTCTGTTTGGCCGCCGTGATTTTCAACGCTTCTTCAGAAGCTGACGGGGCGATGATCACCTCAACAAACTGACGGGAAATAATCGCCTGCGCGGTTTCGGCATCCAGTTCGCGGTTAAAAGCGATGATGCCGCCAAACGCGGAGGTTGGGTCGGTTTTATAGGCGCGATCGTAGGCTTCAAGAATAGAAGCATTCACCGCTACGCCGCACGGGTTAGCGTGTTTCACGATCACGCACGCCGGTTCGCTGAACTCTTTCACGCACTCCAGCGCCGCGTCGGTATCAGCGATGTTGTTATAAGAGAGCGCTTTACCCTGTAGCTGGGTGGCAGTCGCAACAGAGGCTTCTTTGATTTCTTCTTCTATATAGAAGGCAGCATTCTGATGGCTGTTCTCGCCGTAGCGCATATCCTGCTTTTTAATGAAGTTCAGGTTCAGCGTGCGGGGGAAGCGGCCAGCGGGTTCTTTGCTCTCGCCATGATAGGCAGGAACCAGGCTACCGAAGTAGTTGGCGATCATGCTGTCGTACGCAGCGGTGTGTTCGAATGCTTTAATCGCGAGATCGAAACGGGTATCCAGCGTCAGGGAACCGTCGTTAGCATCCATTTCATTAATAATGGCGGTGTAGTCACTGCTCTTTACTACGATGGCG
Source organism: Atlantibacter sp. MEI4A-1023 (assembly GCF_056155425.1). NCBI lineage: Bacteria > Pseudomonadati > Pseudomonadota > Gammaproteobacteria > Enterobacterales > Enterobacteriaceae > Atlantibacter > Atlantibacter sp. MEI4A-1023. The sequence goes on along the minus strand of NZ_CM149568.1, from coordinate 4,373,595 downwards.
ACATCTTTATGGTTCTTGGCGGCGGAGCGCACCATGGTCGGGCCGCCGATATCGATATTCTCGACGGCATCTTCCAGCGAGCAGCCTTCACGGGCGACAGTTTGCGCGAACGGATAAAGATTAACAACCACCATGTCGATTGGCGCGATAGCGTGTTCGGCCATAATCGCATCGTCCTGGCCGCGACGGCCCAGAATGCCGCCGTGGACTTTAGGGTGCAGCGTTTTGACGCGTCCATCCATCATCTCCGGAAAACCGGTGTAGTCAGACACTTCGGTTACCGGCAGGCTTTTATCTGCTAACAGACGGGCAGTGCCGCCGGTAGACAGCAGCTCCACACCACGTTGGGAAAGAGCCTGAGCGAATTCGACAATACCGGCTTTATCAGAAACACTGAGCAGAGCGCGGCGCACTGGACGACGTTGTTGCATGGTAAATCCCCTGGATTTGACAATTACAGAGAGCGTTAGCTGAATTTTTCGTTAAAAACTCAGCTAACGCCCCTCGCGGGGCATCCTTGTTTTAGCGCGGGCATTGTAACGAAAACGTTTGCGCAACGCTCGCGAATTTTTAGAATTTCGATGGAGTGTGGATAACTCTGTGTGTAAATGGGTATAAGGCGGGGTTTTGCTGTGGAATGCAGCAGTCAGTCATTTTTCTGTCATTTTCCTGTTGCGGCGACAAAAGAACTCCCTATAATGCGCCTCCATCGACACGGAACATGTGAACAACATCACAATGTAACGGCGGCGATTGAAGAGAAAAATCCTGAAATTCAGGGTTGACTCTGAAAGAGGAAAGCGTAATATACGCCACCTCGCGACAGTGAGCTGAATGCCGCGTCGCAACTGCTCTTTAACAATTTATCAGACAATCTGTGTGGGCACTCGCAGGATTGATATCTCAGCATCTTCGGATGCACATAGAATTATCAAGTCTCTGAGTGAACACGTAATTCATTACGAAGTTTAATTCACGAGCATCAAACTTTTAAATTGAAGAGTTTGATCATGGCTCAGATTGAACGCTGGCGGCAGGCCTAACACATGCAAGTCGAACGGTAACAGGAAGCAGCTTGCTGCTTTGCTGACGAGTGGCGGACGGGTGAGTAATGTCTGGGGATCTGCCTGATGGAGGGGGATAACTACTGGAAACGGTAGCTAATACCGCATAACGTCGCAAGACCAAAGAGGGGGACCTTCGGGCCTCTTGCCATCAGATGAACCCAGATGGGATTAGCTAGTAGGTGGGGTAACGGCTCACCTAGGCGACGATCCCTAGCTGGTCTGAGAGGATGACCAGCCACACTGGAACTGAGACACGGTCCAGACTCCTACGGGAGGCAGCAGTGGGGAATATTGCACAATGGGCGCAAGCCTGATGCAGCCATGCCGCGTGTATGAAGAAGGCCTTCGGGTTGTAAAGTACTTTCAGCGGGGAGGAAGGGAGAGTGGTTAATAACCACTTTCATTGACGTTACCCGCAGAAGAAGCACCGGCTAACTCCGTGCCAGCAGCCGCGGTAATACGGAGGGTGCAAGCGTTAATCGGAATTACTGGGCGTAAAGCGCACGCAGGCGGTCTGTCAAGTCGGATGTGAAATCCCCGGGCTCAACCTGGGAACTGCATCCGAAACTGGCAGGCTTGAGTCTTGTAGAGGGGGGTAGAATTCCAGGTGTAGCGGTGAAATGCGTAGAGATCTGGAGGAATACCGGTGGCGAAGGCGGCCCCCTGGACAAAGACTGACGCTCAGGTGCGAAAGCGTGGGGAGCAAACAGGATTAGATACCCTGGTAGTCCACGCCGTAAACGATGTCGACTTGGAGGTTGTGCCCTTGAGGCGTGGCTTCCGGAGCTAACGCGTTAAGTCGACCGCCTGGGGAGTACGGCCGCAAGGTTAAAACTCAAATGAATTGACGGGGGCCCGCACAAGCGGTGGAGCATGTGGTTTAATTCGATGCAACGCGAAGAACCTTACCTGGTCTTGACATCCACAGAATTCTGCAGAGATGCGGAAGTGCCTTCGGGAACTGTGAGACAGGTGCTGCATGGCTGTCGTCAGCTCGTGTTGTGAAATGTTGGGTTAAGTCCCGCAACGAGCGCAACCCTTATCCTTTGTTGCCAGCGGTCCGGCCGGGAACTCAAAGGAGACTGCCAGTGATAAACTGGAGGAAGGTGGGGATGACGTCAAGTCATCATGGCCCTTACGACCAGGGCTACACACGTGCTACAATGGCGCATACAAAGAGAAGCGACCTCGCGAGAGCAAGCGGACCTCATAAAGTGCGTCGTAGTCCGGATTGGAGTCTGCAACTCGACTCCATGAAGTCGGAATCGCTAGTAATCGTGGATCAGAATGCCACGGTGAATACGTTCCCGGGCCTTGTACACACCGCCCGTCACACCATGGGAGTGGGTTGCAAAAGAAGTAGGTAGCTTAACCTCCGGGAGGGCGCTTACCACTTTGTGATTCATGACTGGGGTGAAGTCGTAACAAGGTAACCGTAGGGGAACCTGCGGTTGGATCACCTCCTTACCTTAAAGATACCACCCGCGCAGTGCTCACACAGATTGTCTGATAGAAAGTAAGAAGCAGGGTGTCTGCGAAAGATGTATGTCCCTTTCGTCTAGAGGCCCAGGACACCGCCCTTTCACGGCGGTAACAGGGGTTCGAATCCCCTAAGGGACGCCACCTGCTTGGTACGCAAGTGAAAGGTGCGCGCCCGTGATACTTCAGAATACACCCTGTGTGTATTGCGAAGTATTTGCTCTTTAACAATCCGGAACAAGCTGAAAATTGAAACGGCATGCCGTCGCATTTCTCCGTAATAAGGAATGACGATGCCATGCCAGAGTCTCTCAAACACTTGCAGCACGAAGCAGAAACTGCTCCGGGTTGTGAGGTTAAGCGACCAAGCGTACACGGTGGATGCCCTGGCAGTCAGAGGCGATGAAGGACGTGCTAATCTGCGAAAAGCGTCGGTAAGGTGATATGAACCGCTATAACCGACGATGTCCGAATGGGGAAACCCAGTGCAATTCGTTGCACTATCGTTAACTGAATACATAGGTTAACGAGGCGAACCGGGGGAACTGAAACATCTAAGTACCCCGAGGAAAAGAAATCAACCGAGATTCCCCCAGTAGCGGCGAGCGAACGGGGAGCAGCCCAGAGTCTGAATCAGCATGTGTGTTAGTGGAACGGTCTGGAAAGTCCGACGGTACAGGGTGATAGTCCCGTACACAAAAGCGCATGTGCTGTGAACTCGATGAGTAGGGCGGGACACGTGACATCCTGTCTGAATACGGGGGGACCATCCTCCAAGGCTAAATACTCCTGACTGACCGATAGTGAACCAGTACCGTGAGGGAAAGGCGAAAAGAACCCCGGCGAGGGGAGTGAAAAAGAACCTGAAACCGTGTACGTACAAGCAGTGGGAGCCTCATTTATGGGGTGACTGCGTACCTTTTGTATAATGGGTCAGCGACTTATATTCTGTAGCAAGGTTAACCGTATAGGGGAGCCGCAGGGAAACCGAGTCTTAACTGGGCGTTAAGTTGCAGGGTATAGACCCGAAACCCGGTGATCTAGCCATGGGCAGGTTGAAGGTTGGGTAACACTAACTGGAGGACCGAACCGACTAATGTTGAAAAATTAGCGGATGACCTGTGGCTGGGGGTGAAAGGCCAATCAAACCGGGAGATAGCTGGTTCTCCCCGAAAGCTATTTAGGTAGCGCCTCGTGAATTCATCTGTGGGGGTAGAGCACTGTTTCGGCTAGGGGGCCATCCCGGCTTACCAACCCGATGCAAACTACGAATACCACAGAATGTTATCACGGGAGACACACGGCGGGTGCTAACGTCCGTCGTGAAGAGGGAAACAACCCAGACCGCCAGCTAAGGTCCCAAAGTCATGGTTAAGTGGGAAACGATGTGGGAAGGCCCAGACAGCCAGGATGTTGGCTTAGAAGCAGCCATCATTTAAAGAAAGCGTAATAGCTCACTGGTCGAGTCGGCCTGCGCGGAAGATGTAACGGGGCTAAACCATGCACCGAAGCTGCGGCAGCGACGCTTATGCGTTGTTGGGTAGGGGAGCGTTCTGTAAGCCGTCGAAGGTGGACTGTGAGGTCTGCTGGAGGTATCAGAAGTGCGAATGCTGACATAAGTAACGATAAAGCGGGTGAAAAGCCCGCTCGCCGGAAGACCAAGGGTTCCTGTCCAACGTTAATCGGGGCAGGGTGAGTCGACCCCTAAGGCGAGGCCGAAAGGCGTAGTCGATGGGAAACAGGTTAATATTCCTGTACTTGGTGTTACTGCGAAGGGGGGACGGAGAAGGCTATGTTGGCCGGGCGACGGTTGTCCCGGTTTAAGCGTGTAGGTGGGTGTTCCAGGTAAATCCGGAATGCTGTTAACACTGAGGCGTGATGACGAGGCACCACGGTGCTGAAGTAACAAATGCCCTGCTTCCAGGAAAAGCCTCTAAGCATCAGGTAACACGAAATCGTACCCCAAACCGACACAGGTGGTCAGGTAGAGAATACCAAGGCGCTTGAGAGAACTCGGGTGAAGGAACTAGGCAAAATGGTGCCGTAACTTCGGGAGAAGGCACGCTGGCATGTAGGTGAAGCGGTTTACCCGTGGAGCTGAAGCCAGTCGAAGATACCAGCTGGCTGCAACTGTTTATTAAAAACACAGCACTGTGCAAACACGAAAGTGGACGTATACGGTGTGACGCCTGCCCGGTGCCGGAAGGTTAATTGATGGGGTTAGCGGCAACGCGAAGCTCTTGATCGAAGCCCCGGTAAACGGCGGCCGTAACTATAACGGTCCTAAGGTAGCGAAATTCCTTGTCGGGTAAGTTCCGACCTGCACGAATGGCGTAATGATGGCCAGGCTGTCTCCACCCGAGACTCAGTGAAATTGAAATCGCTGTGAAGATGCAGTGTACCCGCGGCAAGACGGAAAGACCCCGTGAACCTTTACTATAGCTTGACACTGAACACTGGTCCTTGATGTGCAGGATAGGTGGGAGGCTTTGAAGCGTGGACGCCAGTCTGCGTGGAGCCATCCTTGAAATACCACCCTTTAATGGCTGGTGTTCTAACGTGGACCCGTGATCCGGGTTGCGGACAGTGTCTGGTGGGTAGTTTGACTGGGGCGGTCTCCTCCTAAAGCGTAACGGAGGAGCACGAAGGTTGGCTAATCCTGGTCGGACATCAGGAGGTTAGTGCAATGGCATAAGCCAGCTTGACTGCGAGCGTGACGGCGCGAGCAGGTGCGAAAGCAGGTCATAGTGATCCGGTGGTTCTGAATGGAAGGGCCATCGCTCAACGGATAAAAGGTACTCCGGGGATAACAGGCTGATACCGCCCAAGAGTTCATATCGACGGCGGTGTTTGGCACCTCGATGTCGGCTCATCACATCCTGGGGCTGAAGTAGGTCCCAAGGGTATGGCTGTTCGCCATTTAAAGTGGTACGCGAGCTGGGTTTAGAACGTCGTGAGACAGTTCGGTCCCTATCTGCCGTGGGCGCTGGAGAATTGAGGGGGGCTGCTCCTAGTACGAGAGGACCGGAGTGGACGCATCACTGGTGTTCGGGTTGTCATGCCAATGGCACTGCCCGGTAGCTACATGCGGAAGAGATAAGTGCTGAAAGCATCTAAGCACGAAACTTGCCCCGAGATGAGTTCTCCCTGAGACTTTAAGTCTCCTGAAGGAACGTTGAAGACGACGACGTTGATAGGCCGGGTGTGTAAGCGCAGCGATGCGTTGAGCTAACCGGTACTAATGAGCCGTGAGGCTTAACCTTACAACGCCAGAGTGGTTTTGGTGCTGGGTGATTGAGAGAGATTTTCAGCTTAACCGGATTAATGCCTGCGGCCCTGTGAGAAATAACCAGTGCGGCAGGTGAACAGAATTTGCCTGGCGGCAAGAGCGCGGTGGTCCCACCTGACCCCATGCCGAACTCAGAAGTGAAACGCCGTAGCGCCGATGGTAGTGTGGGGTCTCCCCATGCGAGAGTAGGGAACTGCCAGGCATCAAACAAAGCAGAAGCCCATCCTCACGGATGGGCTTTTTGCTGTCTGCGATATATAACCTTTCCAGTACTTTTCTTTATAACCGTCAATCATTTACCTTCATAAATCAGAAATAAACATAGTTTATTTCATCCCCGGCGCTTTTAAACTAAATACCCTGAATCTGCCAGTCATAGAGGCGAGAAGTCGTGGGTATACTTTATCTAACTATCAGTAAAAATCGAATGTGCTTGCGTAGCCTGAGCTCCGGCCAGGAAGTCATAGGCCATGGTACATTTAGCAATCAGCGCATCCTGATCGGCGCATTTTTTATCGCCGAAAAAATTCTTCGCGATCTGGTTATGCAAGTTGAGCCGCTTCATTGGTGGGATAACTTCATCAGGCTCCGCCGCTACGATGTAGTCATTGATGTGCTGGAGTTAAATGAAGGGGGCTTATCTGAGGTAGAAGAGCGCGCCATTATGGAAGTGGTGGCCGGTGGGACAGCTATGCGTTACCGCCAACTGGTTATTTCATGTGCCAGTCAACCCCGAGGTGACGATGCCGTTCGGGCCTTGCTTACAAAAGGCAGGATATAATGGCTATCCATCGCTTTCATGAGGCTCGGTTTATCTCACCAGTACGATATCTCTTGTCCCACCCCGTAGGTTAATTGCGTTTTTGTTCTAAGCTTTCCCGTTCGTGAAACTTTTTCACCTTTCACATGCAAGCTCGACATTTTGTTTAATCCTGGTTATTGTCAGGCATCTGGATGTCTAAACGTTTAAACGTATGCAGTGAGGATATAAGGTTATGCCAATTCGGGTACCTGATGAGTTGCCAGCAGTGAATTTTTTGCGCGCGGAGAACGTCTTCGTGATGACCACGTCGCGTGCCAGTGTTCAGGAGATTCGTCCGCTTAAGGTATTGATTCTCAACTTAATGCCGAAAAAAATTGAGACCGAAAATCAGTTTTTAAGATTGCTGTCGAATTCCCCGCTGCAGCTCGACATCCAGCTATTACGCATTGATTCACGTGAGTCACGCAACACGCCGGCAGAGCATCTCAATAACTTCTACTGTAATTTCGAAGATATCTGTCATGAGAACTTTGATGGATTGATCGTAACGGGCGCGCCATTGGGCCTGGTAGAATTTAACGATGTCGCTTACTGGCCGCAGATCAAACAGGTTCTGGAGTGGGCGAAAGAGCACGTCACGTCTACGCTATTTGTCTGTTGGGCGGTACAGGCTGCTTTAAATATCCTGTACGGTATCCCCAAACAAACCCGTCAGGAGAAGCTTTCCGGCGTCTATGAGCATTACATCACGCAACCCCATGCGTTGCTCACCAAAGGTTTTGACGATACTTTCCTCGCGCCGCATTCCCGCTATGCCGATTTCCCGGCAGCGTTAATTCGCGACTACACCGATTTAGAGATCCTGGCGGAAACGGAAGGCGGGGATGCCTACCTGTTTGGCAGCAAAGATAAACGTATCGCATTTGTCACCGGCCATCCTGAATATGACGCCGGAACGCTGGCGGGTGAGTACTTCCGTGATGTTGAGGCCGGGCTGACGCCTGAGGTGCCTTACAACTACTTCCCGGGCAACGATCCGCAAAACAAACCGCGCGCGACCTGGCGCAGCCACGGCAATTTGCTGTTCACCAACTGGCTCAACTATTACGTTTATCAGATCACGCCATACGATCTTCGCCATATGAATCCCACGCTCGATTAAGCGTTTCAGCACCTTATCGTAGGCACCTTCGGGTGCCTTTTTTGTTTCTGAAAATCGCTTCTTTGTATGATTTAACTTTTTTCATTTATAAAACAGACGTTTAACATATTTTTATTTTGAAAATGGAAATTGTTTTTGATTTTGGAAAATGTTTGAGTAGTCTTAATTGTGCTGAACGAAAAATACCCATGTGGGATCGCGTTCGCAATGCGCAGTTTCTGGACTGGATCAACATTGAGGATCAAGAGCATGACACAACAGGCAACGACGACCGAACTGACCTTCGAACAGCCTTTTGGCGAGCAGGAGCGGGAAATTCTCACACCGGACGCGGTGGAGTTTCTTTCTGAACTGGTAAGCCGCTTTACTGCCAAACGCAACCAACTGCTGGCTGAACGCGTAAAAGTACAGGCAGACATCGATGGCGGTAAGTTGCCAGATTTTATTTCGGAAACAGCTTCCATTCGAAATTCGGATTGGACCATCCGTGGTATTCCTGATGACTTGCAGGATCGTCGCGTTGAGATCACTGGCCCGGTTGAACGCAAGATGGTTATCAACGCCCTGAATGCTAACGTCAAAGTATTCATGGCCGATTTCGAAGATTCGCTGGCACCAAGCTGGAGCAAAGTGATCGACGGTCAAATCAACCTGCGTGACGCTATTCGCGGCACCATCTCCTGGACCAATGAAGCTGGCAAAATTTACCAGCTCAAGCCCGATCCGGCGGTGCTGATTTGCCGTGTACGCGGTTTGCACCTGCCTGAAAAACACGTTACCTGGCAGGGTGAAGCCATCCCCGGCAGCCTGTTTGATTTCGCACTCTACTTCTTCCACAACGTGGATGCCCTGCTGGCCAAAGGCAGTGGCCCTTACTTTTATCTGCCGAAGACTCAGTCATGGCAGGAAGCCGCCTGGTGGAGCGACGTATTTAGCTTTGCGGAAGACCGTTTCGAACTGCCGCGCGGCACCATCAAAGCCACGTTGCTGATTGAAACCCTGCCTGCGGTGTTCCAGATGGACGAAATTCTTCACGCCCTGCGTGACCATATTGTTGGGCTGAACTGTGGCCGCTGGGACTATATCTTCAGCTACATCAAAACGTTGAAAAACCATCCTGACCGCGTATTACCGGATCGCCAGAGCGTGACGATGGAAAAACCCTTCCTCAACGCCTATTCGCGCCTGCTGATCAGAACCTGCCATCGCCGTGGCGCTTTCGCCATGGGCGGCATGGCGGCATTTATCCCCAGCAAAGACGCGGAGCGCAACAACTGGGTGCTGAATAAAGTCAAAGCTGACAAAGAGCTGGAAGCCCGCAACGGCCACGATGGCACCTGGATTGCCCATCCGGGCCTGGGTGATACCGTCATGGAGGTATTCAATAAGGCGCTCGGCAGCCATAAAAACCAGCTCGACGTCACCCGCGAAGAAGATGCCCCGATTACCGCCGCTGATCTGCTGGAGCCTTGCCCCGGCGAACGCACCGAAGAAGGCATGCGCGCCAATATTCGCGTCGCGGTGCAGTACATCGAAGCCTGGATCTCCGGCAACGGTTGCGTACCCATTTACGGCCTGATGGAAGACGCCGCCACCGCTGAAATTTCCCGTACCTCTATCTGGCAATGGATCCACCACCAGAAAACGCTCAGCAACGGCAAACCCGTCACCAAAGTGCTGTTCCGCCAGATGCTGGCCGAAGAGATGCAGGTGATTCAGGAAGAGCTCGGCGAGCATCGCTTCAGCCAGGGGCGCTTTGACGACGCGGCGCGCCTGATGGAGCAGATCACTACCTCTGACGAACTGGTCGACTTCCTGACCCTGCCGGGCTACCGCTTGCTGGCGTAATCAACCCTTAATAACAACTACCCTATGGAGCATCTGCACATGACGACAACTCGTACCCAACAAATTGAAAAATTAGAACAAGAGTGGAAACAGGCGCGTTGGGAAGGGATCACGCGCCCGTACAGCGCGGAAGAGGTGGTGAAGCTGCGCGGTTCGGTTAACCCGGAATGCACCCTGGCGCAGCTGGGCGCGGCCAAAATGTGGCGTCTGCTGCATGGCGAATCGAAAAAAGGCTACGTGAACAGCCTCGGCGCGCTGACTGGCGGCCAGGCGCTGCAACAGGCGAAGGCGGGCATCGAGGCGGTTTATCTCTCCGGCTGGCAGGTGGCCGCAGACGCCAACCTGGCCTCCAGCATGTACCCGGATCAATCGCTGTATCCGGCTAACTCGGTCCCGGCAGTGGTGGAGCGGATCAACAATACTTTCCGCCGTGCGGATCAGATCCAGTGGGCATCCAATATCGAGCCGGGCGATCCGCGCTATGTGGATTACTTCCTGCCGATCGTCGCGGATGCCGAAGCCGGCTTTGGCGGCGTGCTAAACGCGTTTGAGCTGATGAAATCGATGATTGAAGCCGGTGCAGCGGCTGTTCACTTCGAAGATCAGCTCGCGTCGGTGAAGAAATGCGGACACATGGGCGGTAAAGTGCTGGTGCCCACTCAGGAAGCCATCCAGAAATTGGTTGCCGCACGTCTGGCTGCCGACGTGATGGGCGTACCGACATTGTTGATTGCGCGTACCGATGCCGATGCCGCTGACTTGATCACTTCCGACTGTGACGAATACGACCGCGAATTTATCTCCGGCGAGCGCACCTCGGAAGGCTTCTTCCGCACCCATGCGGGCATTGAGCAGGCGATTAGCCGTGGCCTGGCCTATGCGCCGTATGCCGATCTGGTGTGGTGTGAAACCTCAAAGCCGGACCTGGAGCAGGCACGCCGCTTTGCGGACGCCATCCATGCCAAATTCCCCGGCAAGCTGCTGGCCTACAACTGTTCGCCGTCGTTTAACTGGAAGAAAAACCTCGATGACAATACCATCGCCAGCTTCCAGCAGGAACTGTCGGACATGGGCTACAAGTACCAGTTCATCACCCTCGCGGGCATCCACAGCATGTGGTTCAACATGTTCAACCTGGCGCATGCCTATGCGCAGGGCGAAGGCATGAAGCACTATGTTGAACGCGTTCAGGAGCCGGAATTCGCCGCCGCGAAAGAGGGCTACACCTTCGTTTCCCATCAGCAGGAAGTGGGCACCGGCTATTTCGATAAAGTCACCACCATCATTCAGGGCGGAACCTCATCCGTCACGGCGTTGACTGGTTCGACGGAAGAGTCGCAGTTCTGATAAGCCTGACGCCCTCTCCTGTCAGGAAGAGGGCATTCACCTGATGGAGAATGCTATGCCGCGTGGGTTGGAACTGTTGATCGCGCAAACCATCCTGCAAGGGTTTGACGCGCAGTATGGCCGTTTTCTGGAAGTGACCTCCGGAGCGCAGCAGCGCTTCGAGCAGGCGGACTGGCAGGCTGTTCAGCAGGCCATGAAAAAGCGTATCCATCTGTATGACCATCACGTCGGCCTGGTGGTCGAGCAGTTGCGCTGTATCACCAATGGCAAAAGCACCGACGCCGACTTTTTATTGCAGGTCAAAAAGCACTATACCGAGCTGCTGCCCGACTATCCCCGTTTTGAAATTGCCGAGAGCTTCTTTAACTCCGTTTACTGCCGGCTGTTCGATCACCAGTCCCTGACGCCAGAGCGGCTGTTTATTTTCAGCTCGCAGCCGGAACGGCGGTTTCGCACCATTCCCCGTCCGCTGGCGAAAGACTTTTACCCAAAACAGGGCTGGCCCGCGCTGCTCACCCGGTTATTAAAAGATTTGCCGCTGCGTCTGCCCTGGCAGGATCTGACCCGCGATGTGGGGTACATCATCAATCACCTCACCGAAACGCTGGGCGAGGAGATGCTGGATAAGGTGCATTTACAGGTCGCCAACGAGCTGTTTTACCGCAACAAAGCGGCCTGGCTGGTGGCAAAACTGGTGTTGCCGTCCGGCACGCTGCCGTTCCTGTTACCCATCCACCGCCGCAATGAAGGCGAGCTGTTTATCGATACCTGCTTAACCCGCTCGGCGGAAGCCAGCATCGTGTTTGGCTTCGCGCGCTCTTATTTTATGGTGTACGCACCGCTGCCCGCTGCGCTGGTGGAGTGGCTGCGCGAGATCCTACCCGGCAAAACTACCGCCGAACTGTATATGGCGATTGGCTGCCAGAAGCACGGCAAAACCGAAAGCTATCGCGAATACCTGAACTACCTGGCCCAGAGCAACGAACGGTTTATCGAAGCGCCGGGTATTCGCGGCATGGTGATGCTGGTTTTCACGCTGCCTGGCTTCGATCGGGTGTTCAAAGTCATTAAAGATAAATTCGCCCCACAGAAAGAGATGGACGAAGCCCACGTGCGCGCCTGCTACCAGTTGGTGAAGGAGCATGACCGCGTCGGGCGCATGGCGGATACCCAGGAGTTTGAAAATTTTGTGCTGGAAAAGCGCCAGATCGACCCGGCGCTGATGGCGCTGCTGTTGCAGGAAGCGCCACAGAAAATTACTGACCTGGGCGATAAGATAGCCATCCGCCACCTGTATATCGAACGGCGTATGGTGCCGCTGAATATCTGGCTGGAACAGGTGCAGGGCCAACAGCTGCGCGACGCCATCGAAGAGTACGGCAACGCCATTCGCCAACTGGCTGCCGCCAATATTTTCCCCGGTGATATGCTGTTTAAAAACTTCGGCGTTACCCGTCATGGCCGGGTGGTGTTCTATGATTACGACGAAATTTGCTACATGACCGAGGTGAATTTCCGCGATATTCCGCCGCCGCGTTACCCGGAAGATGAAATGGCGTCGGAGCCGTGGTACAGCGTCGCGCCGGGGGATGTCTTTCCGGAGGAGTTCCGGCACTGGCTGTGCGCCGATCCGCGCATCAAACCGCTGTTCGAGGAGATGCACGCCGAGCTGTTCCAGGCGGAGTACTGGCGCGCCTTACAGGAGCGTATTCGTCACGGTCACGTGGAGGATGTATATGCCTATCGACGGCGGCAGCGCTTTTGCCAGCGCTATGCGCGTCAGTCTGCCGATATTACCGCCTCCTGAACAGGAGGCGGTATCGCTTTTAACGCACGCCGCCGTAAGCCAGCGTCACGTCTTTCGCCGCTTTGATCGCCATTGCGCCCAGCTCGGTTACCCGGTCATCGGTGATACGGGAAACCGGGCCGGAAATGGAGATCGCCGCAAACGGCTGGTGGTGCTCGTCATAAATGCACGACGCCACGCAGCGTAAACCCAGCGCATGCTCTTCATCATCGAACGAATAACCGCGCTTGCGGGTCTGCGCCAGGTCCTCTTTCAGATGGGCTGGCGACACCAGCGTAGCGTGGGTGTAGGCGTGCAGCCCTTTGCGGTGCAGCAGCGCGGTAACGTCATCTTCAGGAAGTTGGGCCAGAAACGCTTTGCCCGCGCCGGAAGCATGCATCGGCAGCTTACCGCCAATAGGGGCGGACATACGCATTAACTGGGTGCACTGCACCTGGTCGATAATAATCGCCTGATGATCGCTCTGGTCCAGCACCGCCAGGTTAACGGTTTCGCCGGAGGCCTCCATCAGTTTACGCAGCATCGGGTGCACGATCGCCAGCAAGTTGCGGCTTTGCAGGAAACTGCTGCCGACAATAAACGCATGGGCGCCAATTGACCAGTGGCCTAAATCGCCGACCTGACGAACAAACCCAAGCTGTTGCATGGTGGTGAGCAGGCGGTGGGTCGTAGAGTTTGGCAGCCCGGCCTGCTGAGCAAGCTCCGTCAGCGCCACGCTGCCGTGAGATTCGGAAATCCATTCAAGGAGCTTAAGCCCGCGCGTCAGCGATTGCACCTGGCCGGTAGCCTGGGGCGCAGGCGCCGCAGCGGCGGTGCGAGGTTTTTTTCCACGTTTAACGGGAACGGCGGCAACCATGGGTGTCTCCTTTTTCTGTATCGTGGAAATAGTTTTCGTTTTATTTGAGTATAATGCAACCCTGGAGAAACTGATCGGATGAGTGCTGCGGCTGAACGGCAATTTTCATGAAATCCGCGCATGTGGCGCGTTTTATGAATGAACATCTCTCATGTTGCCGTCCTGTGACTTTTCGCCTGGGGCCGAGTGTGCCAGTATGAGCGCATGGCCTGACAGGGCTGAATATTGATCCGGGAGTAAGCGTGACTAACAACAGAGAAAAACTGCTTCAGCAGTTGAATGAACGTATTCTGGTGCTGGATGGCGGTATGGGTACCATGATCCAGAGCTATCGTCTGGAAGAAGCGGACTATCGCGGCGAGCGCTTCGCCGACTGGCCGTCCGATTTAAAAGGCAACAACGACCTGCTGGTCCTCACGAAACCGGAAACCATCGCCGCCATTCACTACGCCTATTTCGAAGCTGGCGCAGATATTGTTGAAACCAACACCTTCAACGCCACCACTATCGCCATGGCCGATTACCAGATGGAATCGCTGTCGGCGGAAATAAACTACGAGGCCGCGAAGCTGGCGCGCGCCTGCGCCGACGAGTGGACGGCACGCACGCCGGAAAAACCGCGCTATGTCGCCGGGGTACTTGGCCCAACCAACCGTACTGCGTCGATTTCCCCGGACGTTAACGATCCGGCATACCGCAACGTCAGCTTTAACCAACTGGTGGAAGCCTACCGCGAATCGACGCGGGCGCTGGTGGAAGGCGGCTCGGACCTGATCCTGATCGAAACCGTCTTTGACACCCTTAACGCCAAAGCCGCGATTTTTGCGGTCAAAACCGAATTCGAAGCGCTGGGCGTCGATTTGCCGATCATGATTTCCGGCACCATCACCGACGCGTCAGGCCGAACCCTTTCCGGGCAAACTACCGAAGCGTTTTATAACTCCCTGCGTCATGCCGATGCGCTGTCGTTTGGCCTGAACTGCGCGCTCGGCCCGGATGAGCTGCGCCAGTACGTGGCGGAACTGTCGCGCGTGGCTGAATGCTACGTCACCGCGCACCCTAACGCCGGTCTGCCGAACGCCTTCGGCGAATACGATTTAGATGCCGATGTTATGGCGGCGCAAATCGGCGAATGGGCGCAGGCGGGCTTCTTAAATATCGTTGGCGGCTGCTGCGGCACCACGCCCGCGCACATCGCTGCCATGAGCAAAGCAGTGGAAGGCGTCGCGCCGCGTAAACTGCCGGACATCCCGGTGGCCTGCCGTCTTGCCGGCCTTGAGCCGCTCAACATCGGTGCCGACAGCTTGTTCGTTAACGTAGGCGAGCGCACCAACGTCACCGGCTCTGCCAAATTTAAGCGCCTGATCAAAGAAGAAAAATACAGCGAAGCGCTGGAAGTGGCGTTGCAGCAGGTGGAAAGCGGTGCGCAAATCATCGATATCAACATGGATGAAGGGATGCTCGACGCTGAAGCGGCGATGGTGCGTTTCCTGAATTTGATTGCCGGTGAGCCGGATATCGCCCGCGTGCCGATCATGATCGACTCCTCAAAATGGGACGTTATTGAAAAGGGCCTCCAGTGCATTCAGGGTAAAGGCATCGTTAACTCTATCTCAATGAAAGAGGGGGTTGAGACCTTTATCCACCACGCGAAGTTGGTGCGCCGCTACGGCGCAGCCATGGTGGTGATGGCATTTGACGAAGTCGGCCAGGCCGACACCCGCGAGCGCAAAATCGAGATCTGCCGCCGGGCCTACAAGATCCTCACTGAAGAAGTAGGCTTCCCGCCGGAAGACATTATTTTCGACCCCAATATCTTCGCTGTGGCGACGGGGATTGACGAGCACAATAACTACGCCCAGGACTTTATCGGCGCGTGTGAAGACATCAAGCGCGAACTGCCGCATGCCATGATTTCCGGCGGCGTGTCGAACGTGTCGTTCTCCTTCCGCGGCAACGACCCGGTGCGCGAAGCCATTCATGCTGTGTTCCTTTACTACGCCATTCGCAACGGCATGGACATGGGGATCGTCAACGCCGGGCAACTGGCGATTTATGACGATCTGCCAGCGGAACTGCGCGGCGCGGTGGAAGATGTGATCCTCAACCGCCGCGAAGACGGCACCGAGCGTTTGCTGGAACTGGCGGAAAAATACCGTGGCAGCAAAGGTGACGATGCTGCTAATGCCCAGCAGGCCGAGTGGCGCAGTTGGGATGTGGCGAAACGCCTCGAATACTCGCTGGTGAAAGGCATCACCGAATTTATCGAAGACGATACCGAGCAGGCGCGCCAACAGGCAGCGCGCCCAATTGAGGTGATTGAAGGGCCGCTGATGGCGGGTATGAACGTGGTGGGCGATCTGTTCGGCGAAGGGAAAATGTTCCTGCCGCAGGTTGTAAAATCCGCGCGCGTAATGAAGCAGGCGGTGGCCTACCTCGAACCCTTTATAAACGCCAGCAAAGAGCAGGGCAGAAGCAACGGCAAAATCGTACTGGCGACGGTGAAAGGCGACGTTCACGACATCGGTAAAAACATCGTCGGGGTGGTATTGCAGTGTAATAACTACGAAATCATCGATCTTGGCGTGATGGTGCCGACGGAAAAAATCCTCAAAACCGCGCGCGAAGTGAATGCCGATATTATCGGCCTCTCCGGGCTTATTACCCCGTCGCTGGATGAAATGGTCAACGTTGCTAAAGAGATGGAGCGCCAGGGCTTTACGCTGCCGCTGCTGATCGGTGGTGCGACCACGTCTAAAGCGCATACCGCAGTGAAGATTGAACAGAACTACAGCGGCCCGACGGTTTACGTGCAGAACGCCTCGCGTACCGTGGGCGTGGTATCGTCGCTGCTGTCCGATACGCTGCGCGATGATTTTGTGGCGCGGACGCGTAAAGAATACGACACCGTGCGAATTCAGCATGGCCGTAAAAAACCCCGCACGCCGCCGGTTAGCTTACAGGTGGCGCGCGATAACGATCTGGCGTTCGACTGGGAGAGCTACACCCCGCCGGTGGCCCATCGCCTGGGCGTGCAGGAAGTCACGGCGAGCATTGAAACCCTGCGTAATTATATCGACTGGACCCCGTTCTTTATGACCTGGTCGCTGGCTGGTAAATATCCGCGCATTATGGAAGATGAAATTGTTGGCGAAGAGGCGAAGCGCCTGTTTAAAGACGCTAACGATTTGCTCGACCAGCTCAGCGCCGAAAAAACGCTGAATCCGCGCGGCGTCGTGGGGCTGTTCCCGGCTAACCGCGTGGGCGACGATGTTGAGGTGTATCGTGACGAAACGCGCACGCATGTGCTGGCGGTCAGCCGCCATCTGCGCCAGCAAACTGAAAAAGTCGGCTTTGCGAACTACTGCCTGGCGGATTTCGTGGCGCCGAAACTGAGCGGCAAAGCGGATTACCTGGGTGCCTTTGCGGTGACCGGGGGGCTGGAGGAAGACGCGCTCGCCGAGGCGTTCGAAGCGCAGCACGATGATTACAACAAAATCATGGTCAAAGCGGTGGCTGACCGTCTGGCTGAAGCGTTTGCTGAATATCTGCACGAGCGGGTGCGTAAAGTCTACTGGGGCTACGCCGCCAATGAAAACCTCAGCAACGAGGAGCTGATCCGCGAGAACTACCAGGGCATCCGTCCTGCGCCAGGCTATCCGGCCTGCCCGGAGCATACCGAGAAGGCCACCATCTGGCAGTTACTGGATGTAGAAACCCGCATCGGCATGAAGCTCACCGAATCATACGCCATGTGGCCAGGGGCGTCGGTTTCCGGCTGGTACTTCAGTCATCCTGACAGTAAGTACTTCGCGGTGGCACAGCTGCAAAAGGATCAGATTGAGGATTATGCGCAGCGTAAAGGGATGAGCGTGAGTGAGGTAGAACGGTGGTTGGCGCCGAACCTCGGCTACGACGCCGACTGACATGGCTGGCCTGGCTTACTTGCCATTTTGAACCTGGGCAGTGCTCGTGACAGTCACGTACTGCGTGTACGCTCCTGTCACTGCGCGCTGTCCGTGTTCAAACTGGCTGCGCCGCCGACGGCCAGCCACTCGGCTGGTTGAAATAAAATCTCTCGCTGTCATCAAAATGTCATTTTTATTTACAACATACAGGGCGCCATCACGGCGCCTTGTCTCTTTCTTACGTTTATCCCCTTATACTGAGTTAGGGGTTAGCCCTTTTGTGATGCCCATTCGCAGGCAGTACGGCAATGAAAGCGGCTGGCCCCAGGGAACCATAACGAGAAGGAGAAACTGTGTTAACACTTTTGCACCTGCTTTCGGCAGTGGCGCTGCTGGTGTGGGGCACGCATATCGTGCGCACCGGGGTAATGCGCGTGTACGGTGCGCGGCTTCGTAGCGTACTCAGCCGGAGTGTCGAGAAAAAACCGCTCGCCTTCTGTGCGGGCATTGGCGTAACCGCGCTGGTTCAGAGCAGTAATGCCACCACCATGCTGGTGACCTCGTTCGTCGCCCAGGATCTGGTGGCGTTAGCGCCCGCGCTGGTGATTGTGCTGGGGGCTGATGTGGGGACCGCCATCATGGCGCGTGTCCTGACCTTCGACCTCTCATGGGTTTCGCCGCTGCTGATTTTTCTCGGGGTGGTGTTCTTCTTAAGCCGCAAACAGAGCCGCGTCGGGCAACTGGGGCGGGTCTCTATCGGGCTTGGCCTGATTCTGCTGGCGCTGGAACTGATCGTCCAGGCCATGACGCCGATTACCGAAGCGTCTGGCGTTAAAGTTATCTTCGCCTCGCTGACCGGCGACATCCTGCTGGATGCCCTGATTGGCGCGATGTTTGCGGTAGTGAGCTACTCCAGCCTTGCTGCCGTCCTGCTCACCGCAACGTTCGCCGCTACAGGTGTGATCTCCTTCGATGTGGCGCTGTGCCTGGTCATCGGTGCCAACCTCGGCTCCGGCATCCTGGCGATGCTCAACAACGGCACCGCGACGCCCAACGCCCGCCGCGTGGCGCTGGGGAGCCTGCTGTTCAAGCTGGTGGGCAGCCTGCTGGTGCTGCCGTTCGTCCACGTACTGGCGGACGCGATGCAGAAACTGCCGCTTCCCGATTCGGAACTGGTGATCTATTTCCACGTCTTCTACAACCTGATTCGCTGCATTGTGATGGTGCCCTTTACCGGGCCGATGGCGCGCTTCTGCCGACGGGTTATCGCCGATGCGCCGGAACTGGATACGCGCCTGAAGCCGAAACACCTCGATCGCACCGCGCTGGATACCCCGGCGCTGGGCCTGGCCAATGCCGCGCGTGAAACGCTGCGTATGGGGGATGCCCTTGAGCAGATGCTGGAGCTGTGGAGCAAGGTGATGCACGGCGAGCCGCGTCAGGAAAAAGAGCTGCGCAAACTGGCGGACGATGTAGAAGTGCTGCATATCGCCATCAAGCTTTATCTGGCGCAGATGCCGAAAGAGGATCTGGCTGAGGAAGAGTCGAAGCGCTGGGCGGAAATCATCGAAATGTCGCTTAACCTCCAGCAAGCCGCCGAGATCCTCGAGCGTATGGGCAGTGAAGTGGCGGATAAATCTCTGGCGGCGCGACGGGCCTTTTCCCCTGCGGGACTTGAAGAACTGGACCACCTGCTGGGGCAACTGAGTAACAATCTGAAACTGGCGCTGTCGGTATTTTTCTCGGGCGACGTCGCCAGCGCTCGGCGTCTACGCCGCAACAAGCACCGCTTCCGGATCATGAACCGTCGCTACGCCCATGCGCACGTTAATCGTCTGCATCAGCAGAACGTGCAAAGCATCGAAACCAGTTCGTTGCACCTCGGTCTGCTGGGGGATATGAAGCGTCTGAACTCGCTGTTTTGCTCGGTGGCTTATAGCGTACTGGAACAGCCGGATGACGATGACGAACGCGACGAGTAGCGTTTGCGAGACAGATTCAACCACCCCGCGTAATGCGGGGTGGTTGTTTAAGAATGATGGGAAAGCGATCGTTTAGTTGTTAATTCAATACCCAAAGCTTTCATAACGGATAAGGTGGTTTTAAGCGTGGGATTTCCGTTATCACTAAAAGAGCGATAAAGCTGCTCGCGAGATAACCCTGTTTCAGAGGCAATTTTGGTCATCCCTTTTGCGCGTGCCACCACGCCTATCGCTTTCGCGATATATGCTGCGTCGCCGGTTTCCAGTGCATCCGCCATAAATACGGCAATTTCATCATCATCAATCAATGCAACTGCAGGATCGTAAGACGTTAATTTATTCATCATCAATTTCCACGGTTCCAGTCCAGTTTCTGGCGAGCAGTTTAGCAAGGGCAATATCATTGGCTTGCGTTTGTTTATTTCCACCATTGAGCAAAAGCAGGGTGGCTTCACCTTTTTGCTGAAAGTAAATGCGATAGCCTGGACCGTAATGGATTCGCAGCTCGCTAATCCCTTCACCAACGGGTTCAACATCTCCCGTCAACCCATTTGCTAATCGAAACAGGCGAGTAGCGATCAGCGTCCGAGCTCTTTTATCTTTAAGTTTTGACTCCCAATGACGAAATGTCTCCGTCTGCAAAATAATAAACATAACGCTCCATGTAGTTTATAAACTACTCATTGCGAACACAAGATGCGGCAAAGATAATCCTGTGAAAAGAGAGATAAAAATGCATCGGCAGGAATTAGAAGACATCTCGCAAGATATTAACGTGGACATGGAGATGTGATTCTCGCTGTACGAAACCAGCGTCAGGTAAGGTATAGTCCGCTTTTTACGGAGGAACCATGCTGCCAAACTCATCAACCCGTCTTAATAAATACATCAGCGAGAGCGGTATCTGCTCCCGTCGTGAAGCCGATCGCTATATCGAACAGGGAAACGTTTTTATCAACGGTAAGCGCGCCGGGATTGGCGATCAAGTTGTTGCCGGAGACGTGGTAAAAGTGAACGGGCAGCTGATCGAACCCCGTAATGAAGAAGATTTGGTGTTTATCGCGCTCAACAAACCGGTCGGCGTGGTCAGCACTACCGAGGACGGCGAGAAAGACAACATCGTCGATTTCGTGAACCACAGCACCCGTATTTTCCCGATTGGCCGCCTGGATAAAGATTCCCAGGGGCTGATTTTCCTGACTAACCACGGCGACCTGGTGAATAAGATCCTGCGCGCCGGCAACGACCACGAAAAAGAGTATCTGGTGACGGTGAATAAACCGGTGACCGATGAGTTTATTCGCGGTATGGGAGCGGGCGTACCGATGCTGGGCACGGTAACCAAAAAGTGCAAAGTGAAGCGTGAAGCGCCGTTTGTGTTTCGCATCACCCTGATTCAGGGGCTTAACCGCCAGATCCGCCGGATGTGCGAGCACTTTGGGTTTGAAGTCACGAAGCTTGAGCGCGTACGTATCATGAACGTGAGCCTGAAAGGGCTACCGCTGGGGGAATGGCGTGATTTAACCGATGACGAGTTAATCGAGCTGTTTAAGCTGATTGAAAACTCTTCTTCTGAAGCCAAACCCACGAAGAAAGCAAAACCGAAATCGGCGCCTGTTAAAAGCCCGGCGGCAAAACCCGCCAATAAAAGCGGCGCGAAAACCCCGGCAGAGCTTGGGCAGCGCAAGCGCTTTACGCAGCCCGGTCGCAAGAAGAAAGGCCGCTAGTTTAGCGTTTACCGCGGGTAGGGGGGCTGGCACTCCAGGAAAAGGTGCTGGTGGTATCGGGTTTTAGCGCCTGCTTTTTCTTAACGGCGCGCGCCTGTTTAGCCGCTTTTTCGCGTTCGGCCATCAGTTTGTCGATGTACTCTTTTTTGACGTGGTTGGCTTCTGAGTTGGTCAGCGGTCTGCCGTGGGCGATCCTGGCGCGGTCGAGCAGGGTTTTGAGTTCGCGCTGCTCGCTTTCGGTCATCTCTTTTTGGGTCAGTCGGGGCGTTGCCATGGTAAACCTCTCAAGTCGGGGGCTGTCTGTAGACTACTGCCCCGGCGTGTTTACCACAATCGCATTACCGATAAAAAAACAGCCCGGCGAGCGGGCTGAGTTTTCTAGGCTTTGCGTTTTTTCAGGCGCTTAGCGGGTGAGCCATCGACCGGTTTGCCTGACCAGTAGCCCGCCAGCAGCGAACCCGACAAGTTGTGCCATACCGAGAACAGCGCGCCAGGCAGCGCCGCAAGCGGGGAAAAGTAGATTTTACCCAGCGCGGCGGCGAGACCGGAGTTCTGCATCCCTACTTCAATCGCCAGGGTGCGGCAGGTGGATTCGTCGAAGCCAAACAGCCGTCCGCCCCAGTAACCGCCCAGCAAACCGATGGTGTTATGCAGGATCACCGCCACAATCACCACCAGACCGACCGAGGCGATATGCGCGGCGGAACCGGCCACCACGGCGCTGATAATCGCCAGAATACACACCATCGAAAATGCGGGCAGGTAAGGCTCCACGGCTTTTACCAGCCGGGGAAACAGATGGTGGACAATCAGGCCCAGGCCGATTGGGATCACCACAATCTGTAAAATGCTCAACAGCATACCCATTACGTCGACCTGAATATGCGCATCTACATACAGACGGGTCAGCAGCGGCGTCGCCACCACACCCACCAGGGTGGAGACGGACGAGATGGTCACGGATAGCGCCACATCGCCTTTCGCCAGATAAATCATCACGTTTGACGCGGTGCCGCTGGCCACACTGCCGACCAACACCATCCCGGCGGAAAGGTCGGGCGGCATCTTAAACAGCATTGCCAGCAGCCACGCCGCGAGCGGCATCACCAGATAATGCAGGAAAATCCCGGCGGCCACTGGCGCGGGGCGCGACAGCACCCGTTTAAAATCGTCGAATTTCAGGTGTACGCCCATGCCGAACATAATCAGCATTAGCAAGGTGGCGACCCAGGGACCGATTGGCGTGAAGGTGGATGGCGTGTAATACGCGATAACCGAGAGCAGCAGTGCCCAGAGCGGGAACAGCCGCGTCAGTAATGCCAGCATGTTGTTTTCCTTTAAGTGTGTTGGTGTGTTCCCCTGCCACTGTGATCGCGGCGGTGCGTTATCGCTGTAGGGGAAAAGGCCCGAACGAGAGCCATAAGTATTGTGTATCGTGTGGGGAGGTTTTATTCAATTGAATTATGGTCATCTACCCCTTCTGAGGCCGCAACGCCCCAGAAGGGAAATCCTGACTCACTCGAATAAGTTGTGATGCAGTTTCTGAACCACTTGTTCCGCGTCGCTGCCCGGCACCAGGAAGCACAGGTTGTAGCTGGATGCGCCGTAGCAAATCATGCGGATATTGAACGGCTCCAGTACGCCGAACACTTCTTTGCCCACGCCGCAGGCTTTCGACAGGTTATTGCCAATTAGCGCCACCAGCGCCAGGTCCTGCTCGACTTCCACGCGGCACAGGGAAGAGAGCTCGGTCAACAGCGCCTGGGTCAGCAGGGTATCGCCGGTTGACGTAGAGCCCGTGGTATCGAGGGTCAACGCCACGCTCACTTCAGAGGTGGTGATCAGGTCGACCGAAATATTATGGCGCGCCAGGATGCTGAACACTTCGGCAAGGAAGCCGCGTGAGTGCAGCATATTCAGGCTGTGCAGCGTCAGCAGCGTTTGCTTGCGGCGCAGCGCCAGCGCACGGAACAGCGGAGGATTATTCGTTTGATTGCACACCAGCGTGCCGCCCGCTTTCGGGTCTTTGCTGGAACCGACGAACACGGGAATATCGCTGCGCACCGCAGGTAGCAGGGTCGCCGGGTGCAGCACTTTTGCGCCAAAGGTCGCCATTTCGGCGGCTTCTTCGAAAGCGATTTCATCAATGCGTTTTGCCGACGGCACTACGCGCGGGTCGGTGGTGTAGATGCCCGGTACGTCGGTCCAGATATCCACGCGGCTGGCTTTTAACGCTTCGCCCAGCAGCGCGGCGGTGTAGTCGCTGCCGCCACGCCCCAGCGTGGTGGTGCGGCCTTTGGACTCGCTGCCGATAAAACCCTGGGTGATCACCAGCCCTTCCGCCAGGCGCGGAGCCAGTTGCAGGTTGCTCAGTTCAGCAAGGGCGCTGACGTCCGGCTCGGCGCGGCCAAAGCGGTCGCTGGTGCGCATCACTTTACGCACGTCAAACCACTGGGCCACTACGCCGCGCTCGCGCAGGATCTCAACAAACAGCAATGTAGACATCAGCTCGCCGTGGCTGACCAGTTCGTCGGTCAGGGCGTTTGACGTCGCCAGCGAGGCGGCTTCCGCCAGGGTAGTAATGTTTTCCAGCAGGCGGTCGATCTCTTCGCGGATCACCTGCGGATTCGCCAGATGGCCTAAAATGTCATGCTGGATTTTGCGGATGGCGTCCAGCTTCACAAAGCGTTCCGGGGCTTCCAGGCCTTCGGCCAGCGCAACCAGCAGGTTGGTCACGCCCGCAGAGGCGGAAAGCACCACCAGGCGCACATTAGGATCGGAAAGCACCACGTCGGCGCTGCGGTTCATGGCGTCGAAGCTGGCGACGCTGGTGCCGCCGAATTTAGCGACGACCATAGATGAAGCTGAATATGACATAACTACCTCGTGTGATTCCCTTCGCCTTTCGCGCTGTAGCTGCGTTGGGTCGCTTGCTACAACACGAAATGCTTTGGGAATATTTCTACTCCCTTCGCCTTTCACGTTGTAGTTGCGTTGGGTCGTTTGCTTTGGGAATGCTAATTAATCATTTTTTTAACGCTCGCTTTTATAAATAAAGTTTCCACCGGGCCCTTGTCAACGCTGGGGTTATGTGGATTTTTCATGTTCCGGGATAGCCCAGGAAAATAACTTATAACCGCTATACTTTGCCGGGAAGCTCGATTCAGCAATCTGGCGGCGGCGTATTCGTCGAGTGGTACGGGCAGGGCACAAAAGTCATCGCAATTGCCCGGAGTAGCGCTACAATCGACGGCAGTCACATTTTTCAAATCCACATGAGTATTGCTATGAAAAATATCAATCCAACGCAGACTTCTGCCTGGCAGGCACTACAAAACCATTACGCTGAAATGAAAGATGTCACCATCGCGTCGCTGTTCGCCGACGATGCTGACCGTTTCGCTAAGTTTTCCGCAACCTTCAACGATCAGATGCTGGTGGATTACTCCAAAAACCGCATCACGCAGGAGACGCTGGATAAACTGTTAGCGCTGGCGAAAGAGACCGATTTGCAGGGCGCGATTAAATCGATGTTCTCCGGCGAGAAAATCAACCGTACCGAAGACCGTGCGGTGCTGCATGTGGCGCTGCGTAACCGCAGCAACACCCCGATTCTGGTGGATGGCAAAGACGTCATGCCGGAAGTCAACGCGGTGCTGGAGAAGATGAAGTCTTTCTCCGAAGCCATTATCTCCGGTAACTGGAAAGGCTACACCGGCAAAGCCATTACCGACGTGGTGAACATCGGTATCGGCGGCTCTGACCTCGGTCCGTTTATGGTGACCGAAGCGCTGCGCCCGTATAAAAATCATCTCAATATGCATTTCGTTTCTAACGTTGATGGAACGCACATTGCTGAAGTGCTGAAGAAAGTGAACCCGGAAACCACCCTGTTCCTGGTAGCGTCCAAAACCTTCACCACGCAGGAAACCATGACCAACGCCCACAGCGCGCGCGACTGGTTCCTGAAAGCGGCTGGCGATGAAAAACACGTGGCAAAACACTTCGCTGCCTTGTCTACCAACGGTAAAGCGGTCGGTGAATTCGGTATTGATACTGCCAACATGTTTGAATTCTGGGACTGGGTCGGTGGCCGTTACTCCTTGTGGTCGGCGATTGGTTTGTCGATCATTCTGTCCGTGGGTTACGACAACTTCGTTGAACTGCTGTCCGGCGCGCACGCCATGGACCAGCACTTCTCCACCACCGAACTGGACAAAAACTTGCCGGTTCTGCTGGCGCTGATTGGCATCTGGTATAACAACTTCTTTGGCGCGGAAACCGAAGCGATCCTGCCGTACGACCAGTACATGCACCGTTTCGCGGCTTACTTCCAGCAGGGCAACATGGAATCCAACGGTAAGTTCGTTGACCGTAACGGTAATGCCGTGGACTACCAGACCGGCCCAATCATCTGGGGCGAACCGGGCACCAACGGCCAGCACGCGTTTTATCAGCTGATCCACCAGGGCACCAAGCTGGTGCCGTGCGACTTTATCGCCCCGGCGATCACCCACAACCCGCTGTCCGATCACCACCCGAAGCTGCTGTCTAACTTCTTCGCGCAGACCGAAGCGCTGGCGTTCGGTAAATCCCGCGATGTGGTTGAACAGGAGTTCGCCGATCAGGGTAAAGATCCGAAAACCCTCGATCACGTAGTACCGTTCAAAGTGTTCGAAGGCAACCGCCCGACCAACTCCATTCTGCTGCGTGAAATCACGCCGTTCAGCCTGGGCGCGTTGATTGCGCTGTATGAGCATAAAATCTTCACCCAGGGCGCAATCCTGAACATCTTCACCTTCGATCAGTGGGGTGTGGAATTGGGTAAACAGCTGGCCAACCGTATTTTGCCGGAGCTGAACAATAACACCGATATTAGTAGCCACGACAGTTCTACCAACGGCTTAATTAACCGCTATAAATCCTGGCGCGGATAATTAGCGATAATGTTAAAAAAGCCAGCGTAATGCTGGCTTTTTTTATCGGATTTATCCCGTTGCCGTAGGTTTATTTAAATAATAGCCGCTGAGGTTTATCTGAAAATAAATTCTTCCACATATTAATGAACAAGATAATTTAGGATTAACCGGAGGGTTTGTTTTAATTTTTTATTTTTAAATATCTGTTTTTAAAGTTTATTTGTTACTTATCCCGGTGATTTTCTCCCGCATTGTTTAATTGTCCGAAAGCCGTCCAGCTATTTCCCCATCACGTCAAATCTCCGTGTCAGGTTATGTATACTCGGTAGCGCCTGAATAATTCAGGTTAATCTCCATTCATTCAATGAAAGGAACCTGGTATGAAAAAAATAACCTACGGCGTATTTGCCGTGTCTCTGCTTGCCGCATCGTCTGCTTTCGCCGCTCCGGTGGAAGTGGGTGAAGCGGCGGGCAGTGCCGCGACATCGGTCTCAGCAGGTACCTCTACTGCGACCAGCGCCAGTACGGTTGGTTCGGTAGTCGGTGTGGCGCTTGCCGCAACGGGCGGAGGCGACGGTTCAAACACCGGAACCACGACAACCACCACAACCAGTACCACCCAGTAACGTAACGGGTGTTTTAACCATAACCACACTGCGGTGTGGTTATTTTGACCCTGGGGAAACGCGTGAAGCGAGTCGCGATCATTACAGTTTGCCTGCTGCTGCAGGCGTGTTCTGCCAATCTCACCGGTATGGGTAAGTCACTCTGGCACAGCGTGACGGCGCAAGACGGCGTCACGCTCACCGATGACGAAATCCACAATATGCCTTATGCCAGCCAGTACATGACGCTTAACAACGGCCCGCAGCTGTTTGTGGTGCTCGCCTTCTCGGAAGATGGGCAGCACAAATGGGTGACGCAGGATCAGGCCATGTTGATTACCCAACACGGACGGCTGGTTAAAACCACCGGATTGAGTGACAACCTGCTCCAGGTGAGCAATCTGGACGCCGACCCGTTGAAGGCACCGGGGCAAATCCGCGACGGCGCAGGCTGGACGCGAGTGATGGGCTGGACCGAGCATCAGCAGGTGCGTTATGCCACCGCGCGCTCGCAGTTTCGCTGGCAGGGCAGCGACAGCCTGAAAACCGGCAGCGACATCACCCCCGTTCGGGTACTGGAAGAGACGGTGACGACCGATCGCACACGCTGGCGCAACCGTTACTGGATCGACAGCGATGGGCAGATTCGCCGCTCTGAACAGGGGATCGGAGCCGACTATTACCCGGTTACTACGCAACTCATCAAGGCGGCGAAATCATGAGAATGCTTCCTTTCACCGCCCTCATTCTGAGCCTGCTAAGCCAGTGTCTCCACGCGGCGGGTACGGTGACAGTACATCGCACCGACAGCGGCGAGACGTTGAAAATTGAGGATGCCCAACGCTTATCGGATGTGGTCACCCAACCCGCGCTGACGCACAGCTGGTGGCCCGGTGCCGTGATTGGCGTCACCGGGAAAACCCGTGATCAACAGGCACGCCATCAGCAGTTACTCTCTCGCCTGGCCTCTCTTGCCGCCCAAGAATCGGGCGAAGACGCTGCGGCTATCCGCCAGGTTCAACAGCAAATGGCGGCGATCGGGGTTACCGACCGCCAGTTTGTCGATCTCGATCCCGACATACTGAGAGTAAAGACCGCTGCCAATAAGCCGCTGGCAGGAGAATACACCCTGTGGGCCGGGAAGATGCCCGACCATATCACGCTGTACGGCCTGGTCAGCGGCGCGGGGAAAAAACCGTTCACGCCGGGCAAAAGTGTGGCGGAGTATCTCGACGAAACCGCGTTGCTCAGCGGCGCAGAGCGCAGTGTCGTTTGGGTAATTTACCCGAACGGACGGGTGCAAAAAGCGCCGGTGGCGTACTGGAACCAACGCCACGTCGAGCCTGTGCCGGGCAGCGCTATTTTAGTCGGCTTTTCGGAGCGGCTGTTTTCATCGGCGTATGACGACCTCAACGCGCAACTTGTTGATTCCCTGACGCATCGGATACCGCAATGATAAAAAAACGCTACCTGTATAGCCTCGTGGCGCTGGCCGTGGCGTCGGCGTGCCAGGCGGAAACCTGGCCTGCGCCGGTTGGCCCGTCGCAATCGGATTTCGGCGGCGTGGGCCTGATGCAAACGCCTACGGCGCGGATGGCACGCGAAGGCGAACTGAGCCTCAACTATCGCGATAACGATCAGTACCGCTATTACTCCGCCTCGGTGCAACTGTTTCCGTGGCTGGAAACCACGTTGCGCTACACCGATGCCCGCACCCGGCGCTACAGCAGCGTCGAGGCGTTCTCCGGCGATCAAACCTACAAAGATAAAGCTTTCGATCTCAAACTGCGGCTGTGGGAAGAGAGTTACTGGATGCCGCAGGTTGCCGTCGGCGCGCGAGATATCGGCGGGACCGGGCTGTTCGATGCTGAATACATCGTGGCGAATAAAGCCTGGGGGCCGTTTGATTTCTCGCTGGGATTAGGCTGGGGCTATCTGGGCACCAGCGGCAACGTCAAAAACCCGTTCTGCTCGTACAGCGATAAATACTGCGTGCGCGACAACAGCTATAACAAAGCCGGTTCGGTAGATGCAGGCCAGATGTTCCACGGCCCGGCGTCGCTGTTTGGCGGGGTGGAGTATCAAACGCCGTGGCAGCCGCTGCGCCTGAAGCTGGAATATGAAGGCAATAACTATACCCAGGACTTCGCCGGTAAGCTTGAACAGAAGAGCAAGCTTAACGTCGGCGCTATTTATCGCGCCACCGATTGGGCCGACGTTAACCTGAGCTATGAGCGCGGCAACACCTTTATGTTCGGCGTCACGCTGCGTACCAATTTCAACGACCTGCGTCCACGCTACAACGATAACCGCCGCCCGGAATACCAGCCGGAGCCGCAGGAAGCGATTATCCAGCACAGCGTGGCGGCCAACCAGTTGACCCTGTTGAAATACAACGCCGGGTTGAACGACCCGCAGATTCAGACCCAGGGCGACACGCTGTACGTCACCGGCGAGCAGGTAAAATACCGCGACTCGCAGGAGGGCATTGCGCGCGCCAACCGGATCGTGATGAACGATCTGCCCGACGGCATCCGTACCATCCGCGTCACCGAGACGCGCGCCAAAATGCCGCAGGTCACCACCGAAACCGACGTCGCCAGCCTGCAACGTCACCTTGAAGGCGAACCGTTAGGCCAGGAAACCGCGCTGGCGCAAAAACGTATTGAACCGGTAACGCTGGAAAACCCGGAGCAGGGCTGGTATATCGAGCC
Source organism: Atlantibacter sp. MEI4A-1023 (assembly GCF_056155425.1). Classification (NCBI taxonomy): domain Bacteria; kingdom Pseudomonadati; phylum Pseudomonadota; class Gammaproteobacteria; order Enterobacterales; family Enterobacteriaceae; genus Atlantibacter; species Atlantibacter sp. MEI4A-1023. The sequence continues at coordinate 4,344,122 of NZ_CM149568.1, read as the reverse complement.
ATCGCGCTTTAGCTTCCACCTCGACCCGGTGTTGAATCAGTCCATCGGCGGGCCAGAGAGTTTCTATATGTACCAGGTGGGCGTGATGGGCACCGCCGACTGGTGGGTCACCGACCATCTGCTGACCACCGGTAGCCTGTTCGCCAACATCGCCAACAACTACGACAAATTTAACTACACCAATCCGCCGAAGGATTCGTCCTTGCCGCGCGTGCGAACCCACGTGCGCGAGTACGTAGAAAACGATGTCTACGTGAACAACCTGCAAGCCAACTATTTCCAGTATTTCGGCAACGGTTTTTACGGCCAGGTTTACGGCGGTTATCTGGAAACCATGTACGGCGGCGCAGGGGCGGAAGTGCTGTATCGCCCGGTGGACAGCAATTGGGCCTTCGGCCTGGACGCCAACTACGTCAAACAGCGTGACTGGCGCAGCGCGCAGGACATGATGAAATTCACCGACTACAGCGTGAAAACCGGCCACCTGTCTGCGTACTGGACGCCGCCGTTTGCCCAGGACGTGTTAATCAAAGCCAGCGTCGGGCAGTATCTGGCCGGGGATAAGGGCGGTACGCTGGAGGTGTCCAAACGCTTCGACAGCGGCGTGGTGGTGGGCGGCTACGCTACCCTCACTAACGTGTCACCGGATGAATACGGGGAAGGGGACTTCACCAAAGGCGTGTACGTGTCCGTGCCGCTCGATCTGTTCTCGTCTGGCCCGACGCGCAGCCGCGCAGCTATCGGCTGGACGCCGCTCACCCGCGACGGCGGGCAGATGCTGGGCCGTAAGTTCGATCTCTACAGCATGACCAGCGATCGCAGCGTCAACTTCCGCTGATTATCGCCGCCGCGCGCCCTGGGTTTCATACGCAGGCGCGCTGGCTGCTGGTTAAAACATAAGCAAATAAAACTAGATCTGGATCACATTTCTGACGTATAACGATTCCTCACTCCTGAGATGAGGACGCTGTTATGTCCACGCTATCCGCTTCGTCGCGCGCGCGCGGGGAATGGGTCTCTTCCATCCTGCAAACGGTGCTGAATCTTGGCTTACTCAGCCTGGGCCTGATCCTGGTTATCTTTCTCGGTAAAGAGACCCTGCATCTGGCCGATGTGCTCTTCTCACCCATTCAGGCCAGCAAGTATGAGCTGGTGGAAGGGCTGGTGGTTTACTTCCTCTATTTCGAATTCATCGCCCTGATCGTGAAGTATTTTCAGTCCGGCTACCACTTCCCGCTGCGCTATTTCATCTACATCGGCATCACCGCCATTGTGCGGTTGATCATCGTCGATCATAAATTGCCGATGGACGTGCTGATCTATTCCGGCGCGATCCTGCTGTTAGTGATCACGCTGTGGCTGTGCAACTCAAAACGGCTGAAACGCGAATAAAAATGGCGGCCCGAAGGCCGCCGAAGGGAGTCACAGATAAGGAAAATCACAACGGCAATTGAGGATAATAACAGTGGCATATAACGATGAAACTTAGCCTTTCACGCCCCCCGCCGTCAGCCCGCTGACCAGCCAGCGCTGGGCCAGCAGGAAAACCAGGGTGATCGGGATAGCGGAAAGTACCGCAGCCGCAGCAAAGTCGCCCCACAGGTAGTTTTGCGGGTTGAGGTATTGCTGCATGCCCACGGCCAGGGTGTAGCTATTTACATCACGCAACAGCAGCGACGCCACCGGCACTTCGGTAATGGCGGCGATAAACGACAGAATAAATACCACCGCCAGAATCGGCACCGACAGCGGCAACAATACTAAGCGGAACGCCTGCCACGGCGTTGCGCCATCCAGCGCGGCGGCTTCTTCCAGCGAACCGTCGATGGTTTCGAAATAGCCTTTGATCGTCCAGACGTGCAGCGCAATACCGCCGAGGTAAGCGAAAATCACCCCGCCGTGGGTATTCAGACCGATAAACGGAATGTACTGGCCGAGGCGATCGAACAACGCATACAGCGCCACCAGCGACAGTACCGCCGGGAACATCTGGAAAATCAGCATGCCTTTCAGCAAGGTAGCCTTGCCAGGGAAACGCATACGGGCAAAAGCGTAGGCGCAAGTGGTGGAAAGCGCCACTATGCCAACCGCAGTAATGCCCGCAATTTTCACCGAGTTCCACAGCCACAGCAGGACCGGGAACGGCGGCGGCGTGACGCTGCCGTTGGCATGAACCACGCTAAAGCCCAGCGCCAGCTTCCAGTGTTCCCAGGAGATTTGCTCCGGGATCAGGCTGCCGGTGGCGAAGTTGCCCGAGCGCAGCGAGATCGCCACCACCATCAACAGCGGGAACATAATGGCGGCGATAAACATCAGCAGTAACAAGTGCGTGATAAACAGACGCAGCTTTTGAGATTTCGGTTGAACCATAGCCATGTGTCGTCTCCTTAATCAAACTTGATGCGCGTGGCTTTGAGGTTAACAATCGCGAGCGCGCCCACCAGCAGGAAGATCAGCGTGGCGATAGCGGCTGCGAGGCCGAAATCCTGACCGCCGCCGCCTTCAAAGGCGATGCGGTAGGTGTAACTCACTAACAAATCGGTATAGCCTGCCGGTGTGGTGGTGCCGAGACGGTCCGGTCCGCCGTTGGTTAGCAGCAGGATCAGCACGAAGTTATTAAAGTTGAACGCAAAGCTGGCGATCATTAACGGCGTTAGCGGCTTGAGCAGCAGCGGGAACGTGATTTTAAAGAAATTCTGGAACGGCGTAGCGCCATCCATCGCCGACGCTTCATAGAGATCGTCGGGAATCGCCTTCAGCAGCCCCATGCACAGGATCATCATGTACGGATAACCCAGCCAGGTGTTCACAATGATAATCATGGCGCGGGCGGTGGTAGGGTCGGTAAACCAGGCGGGGCGGATGCCGAATACCGCGCTGAGCATCATGTTGATTTCACCGAAGCTCTGGTTGAACAACCCTTTGAAAATCAGAATCGAGATAAACGACGGCACCGCGTAAGGCAGGATCAACAGTACCCGGTAAATCGCTTTGCCTTTCAGCGCTTCCCACTGAACTACGCAGGCCAACACCATGCCCACTGCCACGGTCAGTACCACCGTCAACACCGAGAACACCACCGTCCAGACAAAGATGGCAAAGAACGGTTTTTGAATGCCTTCGTCGGTAAAGACGCGCATAAAGTTGTCCCAGCCGGTGGTCACCGTGTAGCCAGGACTGAGTTTTTCGCTGCCCCAACTGCCATCGGCGTTTAATGCCTGATAGAAGCCCACATCGGCATTCGGTGCGTATACCGCGCCGCTTTGGTTGTTGGTCAGTTTGCCGTCTTTCGCCAGCGTGTACAGCGGGCGTGTGCCCGAGAACTGGCGTAATGAACTCATCACCAGTTGGCTTTCATCCGGCAGTTCGGCGGTGATCTGGGTCAGCGCCTGACGGTTTTGGGTAATGATGCGCAGCGTGGCACGTTCACCGCTCGGCAGCGCGTCGGCTTCATTCAGTTTCAGGGTCTGCTCGCCGCCAAAGGTAAAGGCGTCGGAGACGTAGTTTTTGCCGCTTTCGCCATCGGTGAGCGCGAGCCGCCATTTTTCGTTATCCGGGTAAAGGCCGAAGCTGAAGGTTTTCCCCGCCTGGTACTGGCGGTCCATTAACACTTGCTGCGCGCGCTCGAACGTGAGCTGGTTGGTGCTGCTGTAGTTGGTAAACGCGATAGCGATGGTGCAGATCAGCGGGAACAGTACAAACAGCCCCATGCCGGCGAGGCCAGGGTAAACGTAGCGCCATGCGTAAGCGCGGCGGTTAGCGAAGATGTACAGGCCAACGGAGCTTAAGATCAGCGTCACGATGGCGAACAGATATTCCCCCTGGGCATACATCAATACCACAAGATAACCCACCATCAGGCCGAGCAGGGCGACGGCTGACCACTTCAGCTTATCGCTTTGCCACCAGGGTCTCTTTTTAACTACATCCATGGGGTTTCCTTTTACAACGTATTTTATCGGCAAATCAACGCGGGCGGCGCAGGGCCACCCGCGATTGCTTCTTACTTGGCGATACGGCCCTGTGCGTCTTTCATCGCTTCATCTACAGTCTGACGACCGCTAACGGCGTTGATAACCGCAGTACGAACGGCATACCAGAAGGCGGACATCTGCGGGATGTTCGGCATGATTTCGCCTGTCTCAGCGTTCGCCATGGTGGCGGCGATGCGCGGATCTTTCGCCAACTGATCCTGGTAGGATTTCAGCGCCACGGCGCCCAGCGGTTTATCCTTGTTCACTGCCGCCAGACCTTCGTCAGTCAGCAGGTAGTTTTCCAGGAACTCTTTCGCCAGTTCTTTGTTCGGGCTGGCGGCGTTGATACCGGCGCTCAGTACCCCAACGAACGGTTTCGACGGCTTGCCTTTGAAGGTCGGCAGCTGTGCGACGCCGTAGTTGATTTTGCTCTTATCGATGTTGGTCCACGCCCACGGACCGTTGATGGTCATGGCGGTTTCGCCTTTGTTAAAGGCGGCTTCTGCGATGGAGTAATCGGTATCGGCGTTCATCTGTTTGTTTTTGATCATATCGACCAGGAAAGTCAGGCCCGCTTTCGCGCCTGCGCTGTCCACGCCGACATCTTTCACATCATATTTGCCGTTAGCGAATTTAAACGCGTACCCGCCGTCTGCCGCAATCAGCGGCCAGGTGAAGTACGGTTCTTGCAGGTTGAACATCAGGGCGCTCTTACCTTTGGCCTTGAGTTCTTTATCTAATGCCGGGATCTCTTCCCAGGTTTTCGGCGGGTTAGGGACTAAATCTTTGTTGTAGATAAGCGACAGGGATTCAACCGCGACCGGATACGCGATCAGCTTGCCGTCATAACGCACCGCGTCCCAGGCGAAAGGAACCAGTTTGTCCTGGAAGGCTTTGTCCGGCGTGATCTCAGCCAGTAAGCCAGACTGCGCGTAACCCCCGAAACGGTCATGCGCCCAGAAAATGATATCCGGGCCGTCACCGGTGGCTGCAACCTGCGGATATTTCTCTTCCAGTTTATCCGGATGCTCAACGGTCACTTTAATGCCGGTGTCTTTTTCGAACTTCTTACCCACTTCGGCAAGGCCGTTATAGCCTTTATCACCGTTGATCCAGATTACCAGTTTGCCTTCTTCTATCTTGGCGAGAGCAGAGGCGGAGAACATCATCGTTGTCAGTGCAGACAACGCGAGGATGCGTGCGCCAGTGTTGAGTTTCATATGTCCCATCCTTTTTGGTGATGTGCACGTGGATACACGTAGTGGCTTTACCCTGCTTAGTCTGCGCATCTGGCAAGCGCTTCTCATCCTCCTTTACGCTACGCCCCTGGGCTGACTTGTGTGATCTACGTTGCATAAGCGCGGGTTATGTGGGCTGGCGCACACAAAAAACCCCGCTTTTTTGACGCCACGATCACGATTTTCCCCGGCGAGCTGTGCCTGCGGTGGCAGACCTGCTTCTCTCATCCTCCCGTCTCCTCCCCCATCAAAAAGCGCGGGGGTGGAGGATTCATCCACACAGCTAATGACGGATAGTCGGGCAATACAGACGTTCTGCGGTATTGCAAAAAGTTGTTGAGGGAGAAGGGGATGGCAAGCGTTCAGCTGCGTAATGTAACGAAAGCCTGGGGCGATGTGGTGGTATCAAAGGATATCAACCTTGATATCACTGAAGGTGAGTTCGTGGTGTTCGTCGGACCATCGGGCTGCGGTAAATCGACATTGCTGCGAATGATTGCCGGGCTGGAAACAGTAACCAGCGGCGATTTATTGATTGGCGATAAACGCGTTAACGATGTGCCGCCCGCCGAGCGCGGCGTGGGCATGGTGTTTCAGTCTTATGCGCTTTATCCGCATCTGTCGGTGGCTGAAAACATGTCTTTCGGCCTGAAGCTGGCCGGGGCGAAGAAAGAGGTCATTAACCAGCGGGTGAACCAGGTTGCGGAGACGCTGCAACTGGCGCACCTGTTGGATCGCCGTCCGAAAGCGTTGTCCGGCGGCCAGCGCCAGCGTGTGGCGATTGGCCGTACCCTGGTGGCGGAACCACGCGTGTTTCTGCTTGATGAGCCGCTCTCCAACCTTGATGCCGCGCTGCGCGTGCAGATGCGTATCGAAATCTCCCGTCTGCATAAGCGCCTGAAGCGCACCATGATTTACGTCACTCACGACCAGGTCGAAGCCATGACCCTCGCCGACAAAATCGTGGTACTGGACGCCGGGCGCGTCGCCCAGGTGGGTAAGCCGCTTGAGCTGTATCACTACCCGGCAGACCGCTTCGTTGCGGGGTTTATCGGCTCGCCGAAGATGAATTTCTTACCGGTGAAAGTCACCGCCACCGCCATCGACCAGGTGCAGGTGGAGTTACCGAACCGCCAGCAAATCTGGCTGCCGGTAGACAGCGCAGGCGTGCAGGTGGGGACCAATATGTCGCTGGGCATTCGCCCGGAACATTTGCTGCCCAGTGAAATTGCCGACGTCACGCTGGAAGGCGAGGTCCAGGTGGTCGAGCAGCTCGGCCACGAAACGCAAATTCATATCCAAATTCCGGCCATTCGTCAGAACCTGGTCTACCGCCAGTCTGACGTGGTGTTGGTAGAAGAGGGTGCCACATTCGCCATCGGCTTGCCGCCAGAGCGTTGCCATTTGTTCCGAGAGGATGGTACGGCCTGTCGTCGTCTGCACCACGAGCCCGGCGTTTAAGCATTCCATAAAAAAACAACACAAAACCCTTCGCGCTGCGTTGTAGCACCCTGAAAGGCGATGTGTACAAAGAAAAGCAATGATCTCAGGAGATAGAATGATGATTACTCTGCGCAAAGTCCCACTGGCGGTCGCCGTTATGGCAGGCATCTTGTCTGCCCAGGCAGGCGCCGTTGATTTTAAAGGCTACGCCCGTTCTGGTATCGGCTGGACTGGCAGCGGCGGTGAGCAGGAATGTTTCCAGGCTACCGGCGCTCAAAGTAAATATCGTCTGGGCAACGAATGCGAAACCTACGCAGAACTCAAACTGGGTCAGGAAGTGTGGAAAGAGGGCGATAAGAGCTTCTATTTCGATACTAACGTGGCGTACTCCGTATCACAACGTAATGACTGGGAATCCACCAGCCCGGCTTTCCGTGAAGCTAACGTCCAGGGTAAAAACCTGATCGACGCGCTGCCGGGCTCCACCATTTGGGCAGGTAAGCGCTTCTACCAGCGTCATGACGTCCACATGATCGACTTCTACTACTGGGATATCTCCGGCCCGGGCGCGGGTCTGGAAAATATCGACCTCGGCTTTGGTAAACTCTCTCTGGCGGCCACCCGTTCTTCTGAATCCGGCGGCTCCTCTGCATTCTCTGATTTCGATGCCGACGGCAACCGTATTTATGACAACGTAGTGCCGAACGACGTGTTCGACGTGCGTTTAGCCGGTATGGAAATCAACCCGGGCGGTACCCTGGAACTGGGCGTTGACTACGGTCACACCAACATTCCTGACGACTACTACCTGCAGCCTGGCGCATCCAAAGACGGTTGGTTGTTCACTGCCGAGCACACCCAGAGCATGATGAAAGGCTTTAACAAATTCGTGGTTCAGTACGGCCTGGATTCTATGACCTCTAACGGTAAGGGCATCCCGCAAGGCGCCAGCCTGAATAACGATGGCCACCTGCTGCGCTTTATCGACCACGGTGCCATCTCCCTGGGCGACCGTTGGGACCTGATGTACGTCGGTATGTACCAGGACATCGATCTGGACAACAACAACGGCACCCGTTGGTGGACCGTGGGCGTGCGTCCGATGTTCAAATGGACCCCGATCATGAGCACCCTGCTTGAAGTGGGCTATGACAACGTGAAGTCCCAGCGCACCGATTCCACCAACGACCAGATTAAAGTGACCCTGGCGCAACAATGGCAGGCTGGCGACAGCATCTGGTCCCGTCCGGCCATCCGCGTGTTCGCGACCTATGCCAAATGGGATGAGTCCTTCGGTTACGCCAACAACGATTCCGGCGCGGGCTACACCGCAGGTTACGCTTATCAGGATACTTCCGCGCGCACCTTCAGCCGTGGCGATAACGATGAGTGGACCTTCGGTGCCCAGATGGAAATCTGGTGGTAATACAGCACGTGAGTTCATAAAACAAAGAGGGGCGAAAGCCCCTCTGTCTGACCATGCCTGTCCTGGGTGAGCGCGCTATTGCCTGGCTCCCGCTTACCCGCACGTTTGAGGTTATAACAATGAAAATGAATAAAAGTTTAATCGCGTTGTGTCTCTCTGCGGGTTTACTGGCAAGCCTCCCGGCCACCACCCTCGCAGCGGTGAATCTGGTTCCACAGGACGTTTCTGCTGCGCCAGCTATTCCGGCTCAGTCATTGCAGCAACTGCAATGGACGCCAGTCGACCAGTCTAAAACCCAAACCACCACCCTGGCGACCGGCGGCCAATCGCTGAACGCGCCGGGCATTGCCGGGCCGGTTGCCGCGTACAGCGTACCGGCGAATATCGGCGAACTGACAATCACCCTGACCAGCGAAGTGGATAAGCAAACCTCGGTGTTTGCGCCGAACGTGCTGGTTTTAGATCAGAATTTAACCCCGGCGGCATTTTTTCCCAGCAGCTTCTTTACCTACCAGGAACCGGGCGTGATGTCCGCCGATCGCCTTGAGGGTGTGATCAAGCTGACCCCGGCGCTGGGGCAACAGAAACTCTATTTACTGGTGTTCACCACCGATAAAGACCTACAACAAACCACCCAATTACTCGATCCGGCGAAGTCTTATGCCAAAGGCACCGGCAATGCGGTACCGGATATCCCTGACCCGATCGCCCGTCACACTACGGACGGTACGCTAAAACTGAAAGTCAAAACGTCTTCGGGCTCCAGCATTCTGGTGGGACCGCTGTTCGGTTCCTCGGACCCTGGCCCGGTCACCGTGGGTAATACCGCCGCGCCGGCAACCGCCTATGCCGCGCCAGCGCCGGCACCTGTGGCTGCGCCTGCCACGGCTCATGCTGCGTCGGCACCTGCACCTGCCGCGAAGAGCGAGCCGGTATTAAACGACACGGAAAACTATTTCAATCAGGCCATTAAGCAGGCCGTTAACAGCGGGGATATCGACAAAGCCCTGAAACTGCTGAATGAAGCCGAGCGTCTGGGTTCTACCTCCGCCCGTTCAACGTTTATCAGCAGTGTAAAAGGCAAGGGGTGATCCACCCCGCATTGTTGATGCTTGTAAGGTTGGTGCGCTTCGGCGCACCTTTTTTTATTTGCCGCCGCGTTTGTTGCGCATTTGTTGCGCTAAATCGTTATTGGTGACGTTTCCTCCGCCAACTTCCTGCCTTTCTGCGCTACAATGCCGGAAGACCTGGTTCCGGAGAGCAACACATGTCCCATCCTGCGCTCACGTCACTGCGTGCGCTGACCTTTTTCGATACCCTTCCCGAGCTGGATAGCGAATTGCGCGACTGGCTGCTGCTTGAAGACTCGATGACCAAACGCTTCGAGCAGTTTTGCCGTAAAGTGCATGTCGATATTATCTTTGAAGGCTTTATCGGGCAGGAATTGCCCGATGACGAACGCGCCTGCCTGCCGCAGGAATCACGCTACTGGCTGCGCGAAATTGTGTTGTGCGGCGATGGCGAACCCTGGCTGATTGGCCGCACCGTGGTGCCGGAGTCGACGCTGTGCGGGCCGGAACTGGCATTGCAGCAGTTGGGCGGAACCCCGCTGGGCCGCTATCTTTTTACCCAGTCAACGTTGACGCGCGACTATATTGAGGTGGGGCGCAGCGAAAATTTATGGGGGCGCCGTTCCCGTCTGCGTTTATCCGGTAAACCGTTACTGTTGACTGAATTATTTCTGGCTGCATCGCCGTTGTACCAGGAGGAGAAATAATGGAGTGGAGCCTCAAGCAAAATAAGCTGCTGGCTTATCACCGCCTGATGCGCACAGATAAACCTATCGGCGCGCTGTTACTGCTTTGGCCGACGCTATGGGCGTTATGGATTGCCACCCCAGGCCTGCCGCCGCTGTGGATCCTGGCGGTGTTTGTCGCAGGCGTATGGCTGATGCGTGCGGCGGGCTGCGTGGTGAATGATTATGCCGATCGCAAATTCGACGGGCATGTAAAACGTACCGCCAACCGTCCGCTGCCCAGCGGTGCGGTAACCGAAAAAGAAGCGCGTAATTTGTTTGTCGGGCTGGTGCTGCTGTCGTTCCTGCTGGTGCTAACGCTCAACACCATGACCATTTTGCTGTCGGTAGCGGCGCTGGCGCTGGCGTGGGTGTATCCGTTTATGAAGCGCTATACCCATCTGCCGCAGGTAGTGCTGGGCGCTGCGTTCGGCTGGTCTATCCCAATGGCCTTTGCCGCCGTGAGTGAAAGCGTGCCGCTCAGCTGTTGGCTGCTGTTTATCGCTAACATCTGCTGGGCCGTGGCTTACGATACGCAATACGCCATGGTCGACCGTGATGACGACGTTAAAATCGGCATCAAATCCACGGCCATTCTGTTCGGTCGTCACGACAAGCTGATTATCGGTATTTTGCAGGTGGTGGTGATGGGCCTGATGGCGCTGGTGGGCTGGCTAAACGGGCTGGGCGCGGTGTTTTACGCGGCGATCCTGATTGCGGGCGGGCTGTTCGCGTATCAGCAAAAACGGATTGCGCATCGCGAGCGCGCGGCCTGTTTCCAGGCGTTTATGAACAACAACTATGTGGGCTTAGTGTTGTTTATCGGGCTGGTGTTCAGTTACCAACATCTCTAAATAAAACAGGCGGGATTTCCCGCCTGTTTTGTCTTTATGCGTCGCTCGCCTGAGCCGCCGCGCTTTCGATAGTCAACCGAATATCCGAGGTAATCAGGTCTGCCAGAAGCTGGTAAACCTTCATGGTCTCGGCCGGTTCGGCATCGCCGGTATCGCTGATAAAGCCTTCGTCGCGCAGTGTCGACACCAGGGTGCTGAATACCGCTTTGTCGAAGAATTCCGGCGCGTTAATCCCGTGCAACACCGATAGACGCTGCGCCACCGTACGGCTCTCTTTTTCCAGAGTGCCGCGGTTGATCGACGGGTTGGCGCTCAGCAGCCAGAAGGTGATGGCGTAGCGTTGCAGCGTTTCGCGCACCCCTGCCGCCAGCAACTGGAGCGTACGTGAACGGGCCGGGTTAAGCTGCAATTTCTCGCCGTTTTCCACGATTAACTGCTGCTGCAACAGCTCATCCACCAGCGCATCAAGCACTGCGCCCAGCTCGCTTTTCTCCCAGCGCAGGAACAACTCCGCCTTCAGCATCGGGTAGAGCACTTCAACCTGGCGCAGCAACTCTTCACGGGTAATGTGGCGATGCTGGGCGATCATGGCCGCCAGCAGCGATGGCAGCACCAGCATATGATGGATGTTGTTGCGGTAGTAGGTCATCAACACGGCCTGCTCGCGCGGCAGAATGATAATGTCGCCGATGGTGTCTTTTTCGACTTCAAACTTGTTCATTTGCAGCGCGTGCTCAATCAGCTCGTTGGCGGATTGGGCTGGTGTCGTTGCATCCGGCGCATAAGGCACGTTACGCAGCAGGCTTAAGTAACAGCCGAGCTGTTCGGTCAACTGCTCGCGGGTAAGCGAACGTTGACGCGACGCCAGCAGCGCCGTACAGCACAGGTTCATGGCATTAGCCGCGCCCGCGTTGTTGATGCGCACCATCAGGTCGGCGGCGATGGCATTCACTGTCGGCGTCAGCCAGGCAGGTCGGATCGCTTCAATCGGGTCGATGGAGTCGCGCCATTCGGGCACGTGCTGGTTCAGGTACGTCATCAACGGCATTGGTTCGCCGAAGTTTACGTAGCCCTGGCCCAGGTTGCGCAGCTTGCTCAGCCCGCTAACCATCTTCGCGAAGTTCTCTTTCTCTTTGGTCGCGCCACGCAGCTCTTTGGCGTAAGTACCCACTTCCATCACGTGTTCATAGCCGATGTAGATAGGAACCAGCGTGATAGGGCGGGTGCCGCCGCGCAGCATCGCCTGGATGGTCATCGACAGGGTGCCGGTTTTCGGGTCCAGCAGGCGACCGGTACGGGAACGGCCCCCTTCAACAAAATATTCCACCGAATAGCCGCGGCTGAACAGTTCGCCCAGATACTCGCGGAACACCGTGGAGTAAAGTTTGTTGCCCTTGAACGTACGACGAATAAAGAACGCGCCCAGGCGGCGGAACATCGGGCCCGCTGGCCAGAAGTTCAGGTTGATACCCGCAGCGATGTGCGGCGGCACAAGGCCCTGGTGATACAGCACATAGGACAGCAGCATATAGTCCATATGGCTGCGGTGGCAGGGAACGTACACCAGTTCGTGACCGTCATGCGCCAGTTGGCGCACCCGCTCGGCGTTGTGCACATTAATGCCCTGATAGAGGCGGTTCCAGGTAAAGCCCAGAATGCGATCCATCAGACGAATGGTTTCGTAAGAGAAGTTCGCCGCAATCTCTTCCATCAACGCCACGGCATTTTGCTGGGCTTTTTCATGGGAGATTTTTTTGCTGCGCGCTTCGTCTTCTACCGCGCGGGCAATGGCTTTAGAGGCCAGCAGCTTATTAAACAGGTCCTGACGCGCCGGTAAACGCGGCCCTACGGCGGCCAGGCGCTGGCGGGCGAAGTGCATACGCGCCACTCGCGCCAGCTTCTGGGCAATGGTTTTATCGGTGCCGTGTTCATCCGCCATGCGGCGCAGCGACAGCGAGGGCGAAAAGCGTACAAAGCTGTCGCGCCCTAACCAGGAAACGGCAAAAAATTTCTGCAAGCCGTTCAGCATCCGCAGCGGCGGGTTCACTTCGCCTTTTTCACGGCCCGGCGCGCGCCCGAACATCACCGACACCGGCACCATCTGCACATCAAGTTGCGGATTGCTGCGATGCAGATCGAGATAGTCGTGGAATAACTTAATCGACTCCTCTTTCGGCGTGTAATAGGTGAATACCCGCGGCCCGCCGTGAATAAACACATGGCGCGGCAGCAGAGTGCCGTCAATTTCGAGAGGCTCCAGCGGATCGGGCAAATCGTGTGCCAGACATTGTTGGCGCAGCGTCAGCAAGTCCGCCTTCGAGTTGTACGGAAGAACGTACATAATCGGGCGCGAGGTATCGAGCCCCAGTTCGGCGCACGGATCCGCCGGAATGGATTTGCTTTTTACCAGTACGCGTAATGGTAAATTAAGTAATTTGTAGTAAATTCGTGGCCAGCCGGACATAAACGATGTAAAGCCTCTGGTTAACAATGCAATTGCACCGCAAGAATATCAGAAACAACCGGGAATTTCTGTGGTGCTTACGTTTCGTTGCTCACTGCTATTGATGCGCGTTTTTTAAAAAGGTTTCCTTTCATGGCGAATAACACCACCGGGTTGATACGAATAATTAAAGCAGCAGGTTACTCCTGGAAAGGCATTTGCGCCGCCTGGAAGAACGAAGCGGCGTTTCGCCAGGAGGGCGTCGCGGCGATTGTCGCCATTGCTATCGCCTGCTGGCTGGATGTCGATCCGATTACCCGGGTGTTGCTGATTGGCTCCGTCATTCTGGTGATGATAGTTGAGATCCTTAATAGCGCCCTCGAAGCGGTGGTCGATCGCATCGGCCCGGAATTTCATGAGCTTTCCGGGCGCGCCAAAGACATGGGCTCGGCGGCGGTACTGTTTGCTATTTTACTGGCGCTGATGACCTGGGGCATATTGCTCTGGTCAAATTTGCGATAACTCTTCCAGATGTCGCTAACATGCGGATATTTGCTCATTTTGTGGTTTCAAAATCACCGTTAGCTGTATATACTCACAGCATTACTGTATATGCACCCAGGGGGCGGAATGAAAAGTTTAACGGCCAGACAGCAAGAGGTGTTTGATCTCATTCGGGATCACATCAGCCAAACCGGCATGCCTCCCACTCGTGCGGAGATTGCACAGCGTCTGGGCTTTCGTTCTCCTAACGCTGCAGAAGAACATTTAAAAGCCCTGGCGCGTAAAGGGGTGATTGAAATCGTTTCTGGCGCATCGCGCGGTCTGCGTTTGCTGGTGGAAGAGGAAGAGGGGTTGCCGCTGGTTGGGCGCGTTGCCGCGGGCGAACCGCTGTTAGCTCAGCAGCATATCGAAGGCCATTACCAGGTCGATCCCGGCTTGTTTAAGCCCAGCGCGGATTTCCTGCTGCGCGTTAGCGGTATGTCGATGAAAGATATCGGGATTATGGACGGCGATTTGCTCGCGGTGCATAAAACTCAGGATGTACGTAACGGCCAGGTGGTGGTCGCGCGCATCGATGACGAAGTGACCGTTAAGCGCCTGAACAAACAGGGCAACACGGTGCAGTTACTGCCGGAAAACAGCGAATTCTCCCCAATCGTTGTTGACCTGCGCCAGCAGGCCTTTTCTATCGAAGGGCTTGCTGTCGGCGTGATCCGCAACGGCGAGTGGCTGTAAGCTCTGCTGTCTGATTTGAAGCCGTAGCGCGCCGCGTTACGGCTTTTTGCTTTCCAGAATTCCCTACCGCTACGGATTGCGTCATGCCATTTTTCACGTCTGCTGATAAAGCATTGTGGCGCCTGGCGCTACCCATGATCTTCTCCAATATTACCGTGCCGCTGCTCGGCCTGGTGGATACCGCCGTTATCGGCCATCTCGATAGCCCCGTTTATTTAGCCGGTGTCGCCATTGGCGCAACCGCCACCAGTTTTCTGTTTATGCTGCTGCTGTTTCTGCGAATGAGCACCACCGGGTTAACCGCCCAGGCATTTGGTGCAAAAAACCCGCAGGCGATGGCGCGAGCCCTGGTGCAACCGCTACTGCTGGCGGTGCTGGCCGGGGTGGCGATTATGCTGTTACAGACCCCGCTGATTAACCTGGCGTTGCATATCGTAGGCGGCAGCGAAGAAGTATTACATCAGGCGCGGCGCTTTCTGGAAATCCGCTGGCTAAGCGCGCCTGCGACGCTGGCGAACCTGGTGCTGTTAGGCTGGTTATTGGGGGTGCAGTACGCGCGAGCGCCAGTGATCCTGCTGGTTGTTGGCAATGTGCTGAATATCGCACTCGACCTGTGGCTGGTGGTGGGGCTGGATATGAACGTGCAGGGCGCTGCGCTGGCAACGGTGGCGGCGGAATACATCACGCTGATCGTCGGATTGCTGATGGCCTGGCATGTCATGACGCTGCGGGGCATCAATCCGGCAATGCTGCTCTCTGCCTGGCGCGGCGATATCTGGCGTTTACTGGCGCTCAATCGCGACATTATGCTGCGTTCGCTGCTGCTGCAAATCTGTTTCGCCAGCGTCACGATTTTAGGGGCGCGGATGGGTAGCGATGTGGTGGCGGTGAATGCCGTCCTGATGACGCTGCTGACGTTCACCGCCTACGCACTGGATGGTTTCGCCTATGCGGTGGAAGCCCATTCCGGGCAGGCTTACGGCGCAGGTAACAGCAACCAACTGATTAAAGTCTGGCATGCCGCCTGTCGCCAGGCGGGCCTGGTGGCGCTGATGTTCGCTACGGTTTATGCGCTTTGGGGCGAGCATATTGTTGCGCTACTGACCTCGCTGCCGGTTTTACAACAGCAAGCGGATCGTTACCTCGGCTGGCAGGTTGTGCTGCCGCTGGTTGGCGTGTGGTGTTATCTGCTGGACGGCATGTTTATCGGCGCTACCCGTGGCGCGGAAATGCGTAACAGTATGGCCGTGGCGGCTGCGGGTTTCGGCGTGACATTAATCGCTTTGCCCTGGCTGGGTAATCACGGGCTATGGCTGGCGGTAGCGGTATTTCTGGCATTGCGCGGGCTGTCGTTATGGCTCATCTGGCGGCGCCACTGGCAGCGCAATAGCTGGTTCAACGAGACGGGTCATGGTTAGTTACATCTGCTGACTCTCATTTAATTTCTGAATATCTGTTTGATATATAAAATTTTTGTATCATTAATGCCGATTTTTATCTTTCGCGCTTGGTTAAAGATTCTGAATGTTTCAAACGAGTCGGAATGGTCGACTAAACTCATTATCACGTCCAGCAGATAATAACTGTTAAACACGGACGATAAACATTTAGCGTTTATAACCGAACGATGAGGACTACATCATGAATAAAGACGAAGTCGGCGGTAACTGGAAACAGTTCAAAGGTAAAATGAAAGAGCAGTGGGGTAAACTCACTGACGACGATATGACCGTTATCGAAGGTAAACGCGATCAGCTCGTAGGGAAAATCCAGGAACGTTATGGATACGAGAAAGATCAGGCAGAGAACGAAGTAAAAGACTGGGAAACCCGTAACGATTACCGCTGGTAATCCCCGTCGTTTCTCTGCTTAGCCACCCTCATGGCTACCCTGCCAGGTACAAGGATGTACCATTAACGCCTTCACTTACCGCGTTTTTTCACCTGAACTGAATGGTCGTGACCACAGTGTTCCGGGTGACGGCACGATTCTACCTCTTTGCAGCCTGAGCACAGCCCGTGCGCTTCAATGACATTATGCCGCAGCGTAAAGCCCATATCGGCGGCTAACGCATCCATGATCTTCTCTACACCCTGCGCGCTCTGCTCTTTGACGACGCCGCAGCGGTCGCAAATAAACATCGCTGAAGTATGCGTCGGTTGATCGAACAGATGGCACAGAACATAGCTGTTGGTTGATTCAACCTTGTGAACAAACCCTTGCTCCAGCAGGAAGTCCAGCGCCCGATAGACTGTCGGCGGCTTAGCCTGCGGCTCGGATTCGCGCAGCAAATCCAGGAGATCGTAAGCGCTAATCGCGCCTTTTTGTAACGTCATTAAGCGCAACACTTCGAGGCGCTGCGGGGTCAGGCGTACGTTTCGTTGCTGGCAAAGATCTTCTGCCAGGGCAAGCATATGTTGTGACGTCGTCGTATCCATCAGCATCCCCATGGGTCACGTAAAACGCTTATTTTATCATGATCCGTCCAAAACGCCGACAGTGCGCAGGATCGTTCTTCCGCTTCGTTTTTCGCAAGCTCATCCATACGTATCAGTTCGATTGAAAAAAACCACATCTATAAATATTAAAGACTTACAAATAATGAACATGAGCCGCCTGAAGGCGGCGCGCTTTCAGGGCTCTGACGCCTGTCTTTCATAGGGACATTTGCCGCCAACATTTTCCGCTGTGCAGGGACACAGCGCCTGTTACGCAACCTATGACGAGACAAACTCCTGTGAAAAAAATAAAACTTTCTATAACAGCATTAGCAGTTTTTTTGGTGGTAACGAGTGAGGCCAGGGCGGCTAATACCTGGACGGAAGCGCGTGGAGATGCAATGGGAGGAACCGGCGTCGCGTCTGCGCATTATGGCAGCGGGGTACTGATTAACCCGGCGTTGCTGGCAAAAGCGCAGCCAGAAGATTCTGTCACCATTATTTTCCCCACCGTGGGCGCGCAAATCAGCGATAAAGACAATTTACAGGACGAAATCGATAACATTAGTGATCGTATTGATTACTACAAAGAGGTGATTAACGATTTTGGTCCGGAAGACTTATTGAACCTCGGCGAATCAGTCCAACAGTTTCAGAATGCCGCAGGTGAACTGGCGGATCAGCTAGAGTCGCTGGAGGGCAAAATCGCCACCGCGCGAGCGGGGGCCGGGCTGGCCGTCAGTATTCCCAGCGATATGCTCTCGGTCGCTTTTGTGGCGAAAGGCTATGCCCATGCCCGGGTCAGTTCCTGGATCGATCAGGAGGATATTACGTACCTGAGAGGGATCCAGGGAAGCGAGGCCATTGCCATTGACGTTGCGCGCGATGCCATCCTGAACGGTAGTGATGAGATCACCGATAACCTTCACTCTACCGGTTTTGGTCGCGTGGCGATTGTTTCCGACTATGGCGTTGCTTTTGCAAAGCAATTCGATATGGGCGGCGTGCCGGTTTCTTTCGGCGTGACCCCGAAGCTGCAAAAAACCTGGCTGTATAATTACAGTGTGCCAATTTATGCCTACGACAGTAGCGACTGGAACAGTAGCCGTTACCGTACTGACAATACCGGTTTCAACGTTGACGCCGGTTTAGCCGCCGATCTTAGTGAAAACTGGACCGTTGGCCTGAGCGGGCAGAACCTGATTTCTCGCGATATTAATGCCAAAGAGGTCAACGGTTTTCGCGATAGTTATGAAATTACGCCGCTGGTCACGGCGGGTGTTGCCTGGCATAGCGGTATTTTGACCCTGGCGGCTGATGGCGATCTCACCGAAACCAAAGGATTCAAAAGCGAAGATAACAGCCAGTACGCCGGCGTGGGGGCGGAAGTGCGCCCACTCCCCTGGTTGGCGGTGCGCGCCGGTTATCGTGCCGATATGAAAGGCAATGATAATGACGTGTTTACCGCCGGGCTGGGCTTCGCGCCGTTTAACCGGGTGCATATCGATTTAACCGGTATTGTCGGCGAGAAAGAAACCTGGGGAGCAGGAGCGCAACTTAAAGTCACCTTCTAAAATCACTGGACGGAATGGCGACATTCCGCCCATTTTTACAGAGTGTGGTATAGTGTCGCCCCTTTTTTAACCTGATACGCCATCGTTTGATTATGCTGCCAGAATCTCAACCCACCGTTTTTGCCGCCCATCGCTTTTCTATCGCGCCGATGCTCGACTGGACTGACAGACATTGCCGTTATTTCCTGCGCCTGCTGTCAAGCCATACGCTGCTGTATACCGAAATGGTGACCACCGGGGCGATTATCCACGGCAAAGGCGACTATCTGGCATTCAATGAAGAAGAGCATCCGGTGGCATTGCAGCTCGGCGGTAGCGATCCGGCAGCGCTGGCGCAGTGCGCGAAACTGGCTGAAGCGCGCGGCTACGACGAGATCAACCTTAACGTCGGCTGCCCGTCCGACCGTGTACAGAACGGTATGTTCGGTGCCTGCCTGATGGGCAATGCGCAGCTGGTAGCGGACTGTATCAAGGCGATGCGCGACGTGGTGTCCATTCCGGTCACTGTAAAAACCCGTATCGGCATTGACGCCCAGGACAGCTACGAATTCCTTTGTGATTTTATCAACACCGTGTCCGGCAAGGGCGAATGCGAGATGTTTATCATCCATGCCCGTAAAGCCTGGCTTTCCGGCCTGAGCCCGAAGGAAAACCGCGAAATCCCGCCGCTGGACTATCCGCGCGTGTATCAACTGAAGCGTGATTTTCCACATTTGACCCTGTCGATTAACGGCGGCATCACGTCTCTTGAGCAGGCGAAAGTCCATCTGGCGCATATGGATGGGGTGATGGTCGGGCGTGAGGCGTATCAAAACCCAGGGATTCTGGCGGCGGTCGATAGAGAAATCTTCGGCGTGGAGAGCCACCTGGCCGATCCGGTTGCGGTGGTGCGCGCCATGTACCCCTATATCGAGCGCGAGCTGAGCCAGGGGGCGTATCTTGGCCACATCACCCGTCATATGCTCGGGCTGTTTCAGGGCGTACCCGGTGCGCGCCAGTGGCGGCGCTATTTAAGCGAAAATGCCCATAAAGCGGGCGCGGATGTGGATGTGCTGGAACGCGCGCTGCAAAAAGTCGCTAATCCGCAATAAATTTTTCACTAAAAAGTAGTCAAATTCGCTACGCCTCGTCCGTCGTGACGGGGCGTAGCTCTTTAAAATCAACGAATTAACTTTGGCATGTTTCTTGTAATAGCACTCTCAGGAACGTATTTTTTTGGGAGAGAAAGCCATGCTGGAAATTCTGTTCGTGTTAGGGTTTTTTGTGATGCTACTGGTGACCGGCGTGTCGCTGCTCGGCATACTGGTGGCGCTGGCAGTGGCGACGGCATTAATGTTTGTCGGCGGATTATTCGCGATTATTTTTAAAGTTTTGCCCTGGTTATTACTGGCAATCGCCATCGTTTGGGTGGTACGGACAATAAAACAGCCGAAGCTTCCGCTTTATCAGCGCAACAACCGTTGGCGTTACTAAGGATTGCGGCATGGGTCACAACCTGATGATCCGGTAAGGATTTATTCAGGGTGCTGCGTAGGAATTGCAGGGTTAATCTGTCAGTATGCACGGGTTAACGAATTCATCGCAGCTGTACCCTACATACGGCGCGAACTATAAAAAGAAAGGGCTTCCTGCGGGAAGCCCTAATTCTTTCTACGGTATCAACAAACTGGAACCCTGGGTTGCCCGGCTTTCCAGCGTTTCATGGGCTTTTTGCGCATCCTTTAACGCAAAGCGCTGCTCTGGCGAGACATCCACTTTGATGACTCCGCTGGCGATCAGCGAGAACAGTTCGTTGCTGGCTTCTTCCAGTTCTGCGCGGTTAGTGACGTAGCCGTTCAGCGAGGGACGCGTGACAAACAATGAGCCTTTCTGGTTGAGAATGCCGAGATTGACGCCAGTCACCGGCCCCGAGGCGTTACCGAAGCTGACCATCAGGCCGCGGCGTTGCAAACAGTCCAGCGACGCTTCCCAGGTCTCTTTACCCACCGAGTCGTAAACCACCCGCACTTTTTTGCCGCCGGTAATTTCGCGTACCCGCTCAGCGATGCTTTCTTCTTTATAGTTGATAACCTGCCACGCACCGGCCTGTTTGGCGCGTTCCGCTTTTTGCGCAGAGCCGACGGTGCCGATCAGTTTTGAACCCAGCGCTTTGGCCCACTGGCAGGCGATAAGCCCCACGCCGCCCGCCGCCGCGTGGAACAGGAACGGTTCGTCGGGTTTAATCTCATAGGTTTTGCGCAGCAGATAGAACACCGTCAGCCCTTTCAGGAACGACGCGGCGGCCTGTTCATAAGAGATAGCGTCGGGCAATAGGGCGACTTTATCGGCAGGGACGTTGTGTATTTCGCTGTAGGCACCGAGGGACGACTGGGCATACACCACGCGATCCCCCGCTTTGATATGCGTAACGCCTTTGCCGACTTTGCTTACCACGCCAGCGGCTTCGCTGCCCAGCCCGCTGGGCAGCGCTGGCGGCGGATATAGCCCGCTGCGGATATAGGTATCGATGTAGTTAATACCGATGGCTTTATTCTCGACCTGGACTTCATTTTCCGCCGGATCGCCAGGGGTGAACTCAACCGCTTTGAGCACGTCGGGGCCGCCATGCTTTTGAAACTCAATGCGTATTGCCATGTATCCTCCGCTGTCATATCGTTTGGGCGCGGGTACCTCGTGAAATCACGCGGCATTGCGGGTGTGTGCGCGATGCAACTTGTTTCCCCAGGGTATATAATGCCCGTCCCCCTAATCTAACTCGGTAACTCCATTCACTATGGCAGGAAATAAACCCTTCAACAAACCCACTGAACCTCGCGATCCGCAAGTCGCCGGGTTGAAAATCCCCCCGCATTCGATTGAAGCGGAACAGTCGGTGTTGGGTGGTTTAATGCTGGATAACGAACGCTGGGACGATGTGGCTGAACGCGTCGTCGCGGAAGATTTCTATACTCGCCCGCATCGCCATATCTTTACCGAAATGCACCGTTTACAGGAGATGGGCAAACCCATCGACCTGATTACGCTGTCTGAATCGTTAGAGCAACAGGGGCAGCTTGATAGTGTCGGTGGTTTCGCCTATCTGGCGGAGTTATCGAAAAACACGCCGAGCGCCGCGAACATCAGCGCGTATGCCGACATCGTGCGCGAACGCGCGGTGGTGCGCGACATGATTTCCGTCGCCAACGAAATCGCCGATGCCGGTTTCGACCCGCAGGGGCGCAGCAGCGAAGACCTGCTGGATCTGGCGGAGTCGCGGGTGTTTCAGATTGCTGAAAACCGCGCCAATAAAGACGAAGGCCCAAAGAGTATCGATCAGATCCTCGAAGCGACGGTGGCGCGTATCGAAACGCTCTACCAACAGCCTCATGACGGCGTAACCGGGGTCGATACCGGCTACCAGGATCTGAACAAGAAAACTGCTGGGTTGCAGCGTTCCGACCTGATTATCGTGGCGGCACGTCCTTCAATGGGTAAAACCACCTTCGCCATGAACCTGTGCGAAAACGCCGCCATGTTGCAGGATAAACCGGTGCTGATTTTCAGCCTGGAGATGCCCGGCGAGCAGATTATGATGCGTATGCTGGCGTCGCTGTCGCGCGTGGACCAGACGCGTATCCGTACCGGCCAGTTGGATGACGAAGACTGGGCGCGGATCTCCGGCACCATGGGCATCCTGCTTGAGAAGCGCAATATGTATATTGATGACTCCTCCGGCCTGACGCCCACCGAAGTGCGCTCCCGCGCGCGGCGTATTTTTCGCGAGCACGGCGGGTTAAGCATGATCATGATCGACTACCTGCAATTGATGCGTGTGCCGTCGCTTTCCGATAACCGTACCCTGGAAATTGCTGAAATCTCCCGCTCGCTGAAAGCGCTGGCGAAAGAGTTGCAGGTGCCGGTGGTGGCGCTCTCCCAGCTTAACCGCTCGCTGGAACAGCGTGCCGATAAACGCCCGGTTAACTCCGACCTGCGTGAATCCGGCTCCATCGAACAGGACGCCGACTTAATTATGTTTATCTATCGTGATGAGGTGTATCACGAGAACAGCGACCTGAAAGGGATCGCGGAAATCATTATTGGTAAACAGCGTAACGGGCCGATCGGTACGGTGCGGCTGACGTTTAACGGGCAGTGGTCGCGGTTTGATAATTACGCAGGTCCCCAATACGATGACGAATAAATCCCCGTCATCATTCACGCCGCAGGTGCGTTGACTTCGCGCGCTCACCCCAGTCACTTACTTATGTAAGCTCCTGGGGATTCACGCACTCGTCGCCTTCCTGCAACGCGAATGATTTAGGGATTCCCCATGAAATCCACACAAATGCAAGGAATGACATGCAAGCGGCAACCGTAGTGATTAACCGCCGCGCTCTGCGACACAACCTGCAACGCCTGCGCGAACTGGCTCCGGACAGTCGCATGGTGGCGGTTGTGAAAGCAAACGCCTATGGCCACGGTCTACTGGAGACCGCGCGTACCTTAACTGACGCCGATGCCTTCGGCGTTGCCCGTCTGGAAGAAGCGCTGCGCTTGCGGGAAGGGGGCATCAAACAGCCTGTCCTGCTGCTCGAAGGTTTCTTCAATGCCGACGATCTACCAGCTATCTCCCGCGAAGGCTTCCATACGGTGGTGCATAACGACGCGCAACTGGCGGCGCTGGAACAGACGACGCTGGATGAACCTGTCACCGTCTGGATGAAACTGGATACTGGCATGCACCGTCTGGGCGTACTGCCGGAACACGCCGAGGCGTTCTATGCCCGGCTTAGCGCCTGTAAAAACGTGCGTCAGCCGGTGAATATCGTCAGCCATTTTGCCCGCGCCGATGAACCGGAATGCGGCGCAACCGAAAAACAGCTCGCCATCTTTAATCAATTCACCGAAGGGAAGCCGGGCCAGCGCTCTATTGGCGCGTCGGGCGGCATCCTGCTGTGGCCACAATCCCATCTTGAGTGGGTGCGCCCGGGCATTATTCTTTACGGCGTCTCTCCACTGGATAACAAACCCTGGGGCGAGGACTTCGGGTTTAAACCGGTGATGACGCTGACCTCCAGCCTGATCGCCGTGCGCGAGCACAAAGCGGGCGAACCGGTGGGCTACGGCGGTACTTGGGTCAGCGAGCGAGATACCCGGCTGGGCGTGATTGCGCTGGGTTATGGCGATGGCTACCCGCGCAGCGCGCCGTCCGGTACGCCGGTACGGGTTAACGGCCGCGAAGTGCCCATCGTTGGGCGCGTGGCGATGGATATGATTTGCGTCGACCTCGGCCCGGATGCGCAGGAGCGGGTGGGTGACGGCGTAGTAATGTGGGGTGAGGGTTTGCCCGTTGAACGTATCGCGGCCATGACAAAAGTGAGCGCTTACGAACTTATCACCCGGTTAACGCCGCGCATGGCGACGCGCTATCTCGATTAACGCTACAGGCCGTTTTTCCTCGCAGAAACGGCTTTGCAAACTTCCTCTCGATCTCCTGTGGTCTCCGGTTTATTGTGTGACGTTACTACACCGTAAACCAGGAGTACCTCAGCGTGTTTCAAAAAGTTGACGCCTATGCGGGCGACCCCATTCTGTCTTTGATGGAGCGTTTCAAAGAAGATCCTCGCGCCGATAAAGTGAACCTGAGCATCGGGCTGTATTACAACGAAGACGGTATTATTCCGCAGCTTCAGGCCGTCGCCAGGGCTGAGGAGCGCCTGAACGCGCAGCCGCATGGCGCATCGCTGTATCTGCCAATGGAAGGACTAAACAGCTACCGTCACACCATTGCGCCGCTGCTTTTTGGTGCCGATCATCCTGTTCTCCGGCAACAGCGCGTGGCGACTATTCAGACGCTGGGCGGTTCAGGGGCGCTAAAAGTCGGCGCGGATTTCCTGAAACGCTACTTTCCTGATTCCGGCGTGTGGGTCAGCGACCCGACGTGGGAAAACCACGTTGCCATATTTGAAGGGGCTGGATTCGAAGTAAGTACTTACCCCTGGTTTGATAACGACTCCAAAGGCGTACGTTTTGAGGCATTGCTGGAGAAACTCAATACCCTGCCAGCACGCAGCATTGTGCTGCTGCATCCGTGCTGCCACAACCCGACCGGTTCCGATCTCAATAACGCCCAGTGGGATGCCGTGGTTGAGGTACTGAAAACGTGTGAGCTGATCCCCTTCCTGGATATCGCTTATCAGGGCTTTGGCGCAGGCATGGAGCAAGACGCTTACGCGATCCGCGCTATCGCCAGCGCGGGTTTGCCAGCACTGGTCAGTAATTCATTTTCTAAAATCTTCTCGCTGTATGGTGAGCGCGTAGGGGGCCTGTCAATTGTCTGCGAAGATGCGGAAACGACCGGTCGCGTGCTGGGCCAGCTTAAAGCCACCGTGCGTCGCAACTACTCCAGCCCGCCGAATTTTGGTGCGCAGGTGGTGGCGCTGGTTCTGGGCGATGATGAACTGAAAGCCAACTGGCTGGCGGAAGTGGAAGCGATGCGTACCCGCATTCTGGCGATGCGTCAGGCCCTGGTCGAGGTGCTGAAAGACGCGGTGCCGGGTCGTAACTTTGATTACCTGCTCCAGCAGCGCGGTATGTTTAGCTATACCGGATTGAGTGCGGCGCAGGTGGATCGGTTGCGTGATGAGTTCGGTGTCTACCTGATCGCCAGCGGCCGCATGTGCGTCGCCGGGCTTAACAGCCGTAATGTACATCGTGTGGCCCAGGCGTTTGCTGCCGTGATGTAATACACGACATCCGTTGGTTTATAAGAAAGCATCGCAAAGTATGGCGATGCTTTTTTGCAGGCGTTCCATTGTTAAGTTATGAGATCAATATTTTCATTTGTAAATTCCGGGAAATATATAATCACAGTAAATCATATGGTTTACTGTGATTATATGAACAAAAATCTCTCAGCAGCAAAGCAATTAAAGCGAGAATTTTAAATGTATTCTTAAAACCCCATTGCATCGATAAATATATTACATTGCTGAATTATACAGTTATGATTAAAGATGATCGCTTTTCCTTCATTTATTCTTCATGAGCAATATATTTTTTTACAATGCCAATTAGCCTCTAAGTCCCAACGATAATATAAAGACGCAGTTTTCGCTTTCTGCAAGCCACATCTACTTCAGCATAGAGCAAAAATAAAAAGGGTTCTATAAAAATAGCATTGTTTTACAAGGATAAGTTTATGAATACTACTATTGTGCGCCGCGCTAATAATAAACGGGTTTTACACGCAAAAATGGCGCCGGCATGTTTCGCCACTATGCTGGCGCTGGGTATGGTTATGCCGGTACAGGCAGCGATTATTGCTGATAATTCATCTTCTCAGCAGCCATCTATTCACACCAATGCCAATGGTGCGACAATTGTCGACATCAACAAAGCCAGTGCAGAAGGTGTTTCCCATAACGTTTATTCACAATTCAATGTGGATCAGAATGGCGTTATTCTGAACAACAGCGGCGCTTCCACTAACACGCAACTGGCTGGTCAGATTGACGGCAACGCGAATATGGCGAATGGCAGCGCGAAAGTCATTCTGAACGAAGTGCGCTCTTCTGACCCGAGCCAGTTAAATGGCATGGTGGAAGTGGCGGGTCAATCAGCCCGCGTGATTATTGCTAACCCGTCAGGCATTACTTGCGATGGTTGCGGCTTTATCAATACCAATCACGCTACGCTCTCTACGGGTACCGCGACCTTTGATGCCAAAGGTAATGTGAATGGTTTTGACGTGAAGAGAGGCCAGGTGGTGATTACGGGTAAGGGGATGGATACATCTTCTACCCAGTACACCGATATCATCGCGCGTTCCGTGAAAGTGAATGCTCAGCTTAAAGCGAACGAGCTGAATATCACCACCGGCAGCAACCATTTTGATAAAAATGGCCGGGCAACGGCGATTAAAGGCGAAGGCAATGCGCCGCAGCTGGCACTGGATGTTTCCAGCCTGGGCTCCATGTATGCCAACAAAATCTACATGAAAGGCACTGAAACGGGCGTGGGCGTGCGTATCGATCATGCCGATTTGACTGCCAATGATTCTCTGTCCATTGATACCAAGGGCGTGCTGGAAAACAATGGCGGTCGTATTAGCGGTGCTAATAATGTGGTATTGCATGGTAACGATGTACTTAACCATAATGGGCAGATCGTTTCCAACAATATGGTTTCCGTTAATGCTGATAGCACCGTTGACAACATCCAAGGAAAAATCTCCGGTCAGTCCGTGAGTATTAATGGTAAAAATGCGCTGAACGACCGGGGCACTATTCATGGTGACCGCGATGTTAACGTGACCACCGACTCACTGGTGAATACCAACGGTAATATCAACAGTGATGGTAGCCTGGCTCTGAACCGTGCGACATCAAACTACTATTACAGTAATCCAGGCGATGGTCTGAATAACCGTAACGGTAGCATTAGCGCGAAAGGCGATCTGAACATTAATACTGCCAATATCGATAACGCAAGTGGCCATATTACCACCAACGGTGCGTTGAATATCAGCACGGGTACGCTGATTAACGATCACGGCGTTATTTCTTCAGGCAATGCGAATGCTGCAACCTTTAGTTCAATCAGCGCACAAACGCTTAACAACAATAACGGCACTATCGTCGCGAAGGGTGCTGACGATATGTTAAACGTTGATGCTGGATATGATCTGACTAACCGTGGCGGCGATATTCACAGCAACGGTTCACTGTCAGTGAGCGGTATGAATGCCATGCTGGATAACACATTGGGTTCACTATCTGCCGACAAAGATTTAAGCATTTACGCTAACGCTTATTCTTCAGACGCAAATAGCAAGATGACGGCGGGCAAGCGTGCTGATATCAATGTAACCCACTCTTTCCAGAACGCGGGCCTGATCAAGGCGGGTCAGGATATGTCGCTGAACCTGAACTCTAAGGGCTGGTACAATAATGCGTCTGTCGCTCAGAACAGCGGTGTTATTGATGCCAACGGCAACATGCTGGTTCAAATGAACAGCAGCGAGTTCAGGAACACTGGCAGCATTACCGCTAACATGATGGACTGGCAAGTAAACTCGCTGACCAATAACGGCACCATTAACAGCCGCAACGATCTCGCCATGTATGCTAATAATCTGTACAACGATGGTCAGATTCATGCTGATGGTTCGGCAGTAATCAACGGGAGCTGGCTGACCAATAATCTGCAAGGCGAGATTTCAGCAAACCGTGACGTTAGCGTAATAGCAGATAATTATTTAAGCAACGCAGGTAGTATTCTGGCTGATAATAATGCCAATGTTATGACTATGTCTTACGGCTATTCTCCGATGACAGCGGAAAACACCGGTAAGATAGCGGCAGGTAATGGCCTTAACCTGAGCATGAACGGTGCTAACTTTTATAACAGCGGTACACTGGATGCTGGTAATACCTTGAATATCGATGCGCGTTATATTAATAACGATGGCGTGATTAGCAGTGAAGGCGATGTTCATCTGAACGCTGACGGCGGTATTAACAACAACGCATCAGGAAAAATTACAGGTAATAAAGTTACTACCACGGGTTATGTCAACAATATGGGTACTATTACTCAGACTGGTGATAACGGCAATACTGATAACAGCAATACCGATAACAGCAATACCGATAACAGCAATACCGATAACGGCAATACCGATAACGGTAACAGCTCTGCTGACGTTCAGCCGAACGGTACTCCTGATGGTAAAGGTGGCGTTTGGGAAAATGGTGTCGTTTATGCGCCGGGTGATATGTATTACGGGCACGTGGTCCAGGACATTATTTACTATCCGGGCGGTTACTCTATCGCTACTGCATGGTAATTTAATCAGATAATATTCAAGCCCCATTTTAGATGGGGCTTTTTAAATTGCTTTATTATTAATTACTTTAATATTCGCTTAAGCGAATATTTTTTAATCTTAACTATATAATGTTCTGAAGAGCGCGGCTACCAGGACAAGAATCAAAGGATTGAATGTGGTAACTCGTCGCTCCAGGATCAATATCGCCCTTTTATGCGTGCTTACCGGGATGAATGTTCCCGCTTATGCAGAAGCCACGGTCAATCAACAGGCGTTAAGTCAGCAACAACAGGATGCGGCCAGGCGCAACCAGCTTACGCCAGAGTCAAAATCGCTGCTGACTCCAGAGGTAGAACGCGTTAGCGATGAACTTATCCTGCCGGAGGAAAAAAATTGCTATCCCATCCAACACGTGACGCTGGAAGAAAGAGATGCGCTTCCACACTGGATGGTTTTCCGTGATCTGACCCATCAGGTTGAAGGAAAATGTATCGGGATCAATGGCATTAAAGCCCTGCATAAAGCGGTGCAAAACCGCTTGATCTCCCACGGTTTTATTACCACCCGCGTTCTGGTGCCTAATCAGGATCTCGGCAAAGGTACGTTGGCGTTACGGTTTCTGCCCGGAAAGATAAGTGAAATCGAATTCAAAGACGGTTCGGGAAGTTATATACACGCACTGAATAACTTCCCCGAAAAGAAAGGCGATTTGTTGGATCTACGCGGCCTTGAACAGGGGATTGAAAATTTACAGCGTATCCCAGGCAGCACGGCGCAAATCAACCTTGTGCCCGGTGAAAATGCCGGTGAAACGAAAGTGGAAGTGAACCGTAAGCAGCTTAAATCCTGGCGTCTTGGCGCCTGGGCTGATGATTCAGGCAGCAAGTATACCGGGCGCTATCAGGGCGGCCTGGCATTCTATCTTGATAACCCCTCCTCGCTGAACGACATGTTTTATGCCGCCTATGGCGGAGGAATGAAAAATGAAGATGGCCGCCGTAGCGATAACGTTTCTGCGTTTTATTCTGTTCCCTGGGGCTACTGGCTAATGGAGCTGTATGGCAGTAAATACCGCTATACCCAGACCATTCGCAGCGGTGATTTTAGCTATCTTTATAGCGGCATTGAAAAACTGATCACCGCCCAACTCAGCCGGGTAATGTATCGCAGCGCCAGCCAAAAAACGACGCTCAGCCTGAAAGCGATAAAGCGCGATTCCAGTTACTTTTTGAATGATGTGGAAGTTGAAGTGCAGAAGCGTGATACCAGCGCCTGGAAACTCAACCTTGAACATTTGGCTTATTTCTCCTTTGGGCAGCTTAAAGCTAACCTGGGCTACCAGCATGCTGCTCCCTCGTTCGGCCAGAAGCCAGATGCTGAAGAAATGGCTGGCAGCGCAGACAGGCTGGCGCGGATATTTACCCTGGGCGCGGATGGCACCTTCCCCTTTAAAATCGGCGGGCTGTCGATGAGCTATGAACCGCACTTTATGAAGCAAACCACGCCCGATCGCCTGACTCAGCCGGATAAATTCACGCTGGGCAACCGTTGGAACGTACGGGGGTTCGATGGTGAAAACACCCTGTATGCCGACAAAGGCTGGTATTTGCGGAACGACATTAACCTGAATCTACCGGAATGGGGTATGCAGCCTTATATTGGCGTGGATTACGGCGAAGTGAGAGGGTCGAAAAACGATTACTGGAGCGGCAAGCACATCGCGGGCGCGGCGGCAGGCGTTCGAGGCGTTAAAGGCAAATTTGGCTATGATCTTTTTGTCGGCGTCCCGTTGTTAAAACCTGATGAATTGCATACCAGCCCGGTCAGCGTCGGCTTTGCCGTACAATGGCAATATTGAGCCAGGGCGACAGGCAAATACGCTCGATTATCTCAGCCTGTTCGCCGATAAATCACTTTCCTTATTTTACCTTTCGACCATTAGGCTACACACTTAACAGAACTGATTTCTATTAAGGGAGTAGCTTATGTGGTTGCAGCAGACTCTGGCGCTAAAAGCGAGGCCGAGGGGCTTTCATCTCATCACGGAAGAAATCCTCAGCCAGATAGACGCGCTTTCAGACATCAAGGTCGGGTTACTGCATCTGCTGCTTCAGCACACCTCTGCTTCTATCACGCTGAATGAAAACTGCGATCCTTCGGTTCGCTGCGATATGGAGCGCCATTTTCTTCAGGCGGTGCCGGATAACGCCTTCTGGGAACATGACGATGAAGGGCCCGACGATATGCCCTCACACATTAAGTCGTCAATGCTGGGTGTTTCGCTGTTGCTGCCCGTCAAGAATGGCCGGGTGCAGCTTGGCACATGGCAGGGGATTTGGTTAGGGGAACATCGCATCGACGGCGGTTCACGCCGTATTGTCGCCACATTACAAGGGGAATAATGATGACCAACTCGGAGCTACTGCAATATTGCATGAGTAAACCAGGTGCTGAACAAAGTGTACATAGCGACTGGAAAGCAACTCAGATTAAAGTGGCGGATGTGCTGTACGCGATGGTGCATGATGTTAATGACCGCCAGGCGGTGTCATTGAAAACCAGCCCTGGTCTTGCCGATCTGCTACGGCAGAAACATGAAGATGTTTTTCCGAGCGCGCATCTCAACAAGGCGCACTGGAGCACGCTGTATTTAGATGGCAGCCTGCCAGATTCACAAATTTATTATCTGGTCGATGCATCTTATCAACAGGCGCTGGGGCTATTACCCGAGCAAACCCGGCAACAGCTTTCTGTCTAGCGGAATGGCGTAGGGCTCTGGCTCTACGCTGATTTTTTAAAAGTAGAAATTGATGAGAGTAACTGTCTTTATCAAAAATAAATCATGCGATAGCGATTAGTAATGGATGCGTAATAAATGGAATATTCCCCTATGGTTATCAAAATGTTTTATTTTGAACTAAACAACGGATGACTTTTTTAATGGATATTGCTTTATGAATGGTTTGACCAAATAAGGCCGCATTGCTCCAGTTATTAGGTTGGATTTATAGTTTGCGGTGATGTATTTTAAAATGTATTTTTTGGTAATTTATTTCGTTTTGTGTTGGGGTTTTTAATTATTCTCCCCATAATAAAAACGCGCCTGATTAAATTCATTATTTATTATTGGTTTTGATGAAATATTTCAGCTAATGCATTTGGTGAATAAAAAGGGGCTTTTTAAGAAGGTGTGAAAGGAGAATAAAATGCGAAATGGGAAATTAAACAACATGAAAAATAAATCAACGCTACACGCTACGCTAGGCCCTGTATGCTTCGCTACATTACTGGCACTGGGCATGGTCCAACCCACTCATGCAGCTATCACTGCGGATACCAGTACTGCTAATCAACCTGGCATCCATACAGGTGCTAGCGGCGCAACGATCGTAGATATTAATAAAGCAAGCGATCAGGGTGTATCCCACAATATTTATTCTGAATTTAATGTAGATAAAAATGGTGTGGTCCTGAATAACAGCACAACTAACACCAACACTCAGCTCGCAGGTAATATTAACGGCAACAGCAATCTGGCAGAGCAAAGTGCAACCATCATTCTTAATGAAGTGCGCTCTTCCGATCCGAGCCAGTTGAATGGCATGGTAGAAGTCGCGGGTAAATCCGCCCAGGTCATTATCGCCAACCCATCGGGTATTACCTGTGACGGCTGCGGCTTTATCAATACCAACCGCGCTACCCTGACCACGGGTACGCCGACCGTTGACGAAAACGGCAAGCTGACCGGTCTGGACGTTAAACGCGGCCAGGTTGAGATCACGGGTAACGGCATGGATGCGGGTAATACGGGTACGCCGATGTATACCGATATCATTGCGCGCTCTGTGAAATTAAATGCCAATTTACAGGCCCAAAACCTCAATATTGTTACCGGTACGAATCATCTTGATAAGCAAGGCACTCTTACCCAAATTGAAGGTGAAAGCGTCGCGCCGACCCTGGCGCTGGATGTCTCAACGCTGGGTTCAATGTATGCCGGCAAGATCAATATGATTGGTACAGAATCCGGTGTCGGTGTTCGTCTGGATCATGCGGATTTAACGGCGACAGATGATATTGCTATTTCAGTTGATGGCAAACTGGATAATAACGGCGGTCGTATTCAGGCAGGCCACAATATCATTTTGGACAGCGCGTCGCTTAATAATGAAGATTCTGTCATTCAGGCTCATGATACGTTGAGCATTTCTACTCAAGGAGAGTTCAACAATAAAAATGGTAGCGTGGCAGGTAATGCAGTGACAATCCGCTCCGATGCCCTGAATAACCAGGATGGCTATATCACTTCCCAGGGAAGAATGTCTCTCGTCGGCTCAGAACTCAATAACGTCCGTGGTAATATCCACAGCGGGGACGATATGTCGATGAGTTACAGCTACGACTACCATACCAAAACGACGATAAACACCATTGATAATAATCAGGGACGCATTGTTTCAAATGGCAATCTCTATGTACAAAGTACGGTGATCAACAATGATGCCGGCCTGATTAAAACGGATGGGCAACTTTCGTTAAATGCAGGGACATTGAATAATAACAACAGCGCTCAGTTTAAGGGTGACAATAATCAGAAAGGTGGGATTTATGCTGGCGGTGTGCTGACGCCGACCAGTGATGTCCATTCTCATTATTTAAATAACACTTCATATGTACATGCTGACACGCTTAATAATGATGAGGGTATTATCCGCTCGTCAGGCAACGGTGTTGTGCTAGACGTATCAGGGTCAAATACCATGACCAATAAGGGTGGGATTATCGGCTCGGCGGGTGATTTGTCGATTAATTATGGGAGTCAAGTCAACAACACTGACGGTATTATTGAAAGTACCGGGAACATGGCGTTGACGGCGGGCAAATACATTGCAGATACCACCGGGGTAGTGAACGCGGGTCATAATCTGGACCTGATGATGAGTAGCGGGTTTGAGAATGCTGGCCTTATTAAGGCTGCTAACGACTTGAATTTCGGTTTTATAAAATCGCATCAGCCAGTAAATGTCACCTTTACCAATAAAGGACAAATGCGGGCGGATGGGCAGGTGACAATGAACCTCCAGGGCGTGAACTTTATTAATGAAGGCAACGTTTACGGTAATAAAGGCATTAACTGGTACGGTCAGGACGTCACCAATAAAGGCCAAATAAACAGTAATGGTGACATTTACTTCGGCGTGAATACGCTGACGAATGAAAAGTCTGCTGTTATTAAAGGCGAAAGCGTCAAAATCAGTGCTGCAAGCGTGAAGAACGAGGGAACAATCACTCCTGACTATACGCCAGTACAACCAGATAATGGTGGCTCGTCTGGTGGTGGATCACATACGCCTTCAAACAACGATGGCTCACGTACACCGATTTCACATCACTAATTTTTATCGATAATAAAAAGCCCCGCTGATGCGGGGCATTTCTTTTATTTTAATAAGGGTTTTAAGAAGCGCGCGGTATAGGACTCTTTGCATGCCGACACCGTTTCAGGCGTGCCGGAAACCAGAATTTCGCCGCCGCCGCTACCGCCTTCCGGGCCGAGATCCACAATCCAGTCTGCGGTTTTGATTACGTCCAGGTTGTGTTCAATCACCACAATGGTATTACCCTGATCGCGCAGCTGATGCAGCACGTCGAGCAATTGCTGGATATCGGCAAAATGCAGGCCGGTAGTGGGTTCATCCAGGATATACAGCGTCTGGCCGGTGCCGCGTTTTGACAGTTCGCGCGCCAGTTTCACACGTTGCGCCTCGCCGCCGGATAACGTAGTGGCAGACTGCCCAAGACGGATATAGGACAGCCCCACGTCCATCAGGGTTTGCAGCTTACGCGCCAGCGCAGGCACCGCGTCGAAGAACGCACGCGCATCTTCAATCGTCATGTCCAGCACTTCATGAATGCTCTTGCCCTTGTACTTAATTTCCAGGGTTTCGCGGTTATAGCGTTTGCCTTTGCACTGGTCGCACGGCACGTAGATGTCCGGCAGGAAGTGCATTTCAACTTTAATGACGCCATCACCCTGGCAAGCCTCGCAGCGGCCACCGCGCACATTAAAACTGAAACGTCCCGGCGTATAGCCGCGTGTACGCGATTCCGGCACACCGGCAAACAGCTCACGCACCGGCGTAAACACGCCAGTATAGGTCGCGGGGTTAGAGCGCGGCGTACGACCAATAGGGCTCTGATCGATATCGATAACCTTATCGAAATGCTCCATGCCATGAACTTCGCGATACGGCGCGGGCTCGGCGATAGTTGCGCCGTTAAGCTGGCGCTGGGCAATCGGGAACAGCGTATCGTTGATCAGTGTTGATTTACCCGAACCGGATACGCCGGTAATACAGGTAAACAGACCCACCGGCAGCGTCAGGGTCACGTCTTTCAGGTTGTTGCCTTTTGCGCCCACCAGTTTAAGCACTTTCGCCGGGTCCGCCGGTACGCGCTGTTTCGGCACCGCAATTTCACGTTTGCCGCTCAGGTACTGGCCGGTCAGCGATTCCTGAACCGCCATGATGTCTTTCATGGTGCCTTCAGCGACCACCTGGCCACCATGTACGCCCGCGCCCGGACCGATATCGATAATATGGTCGGCGGCGCGAATCGCGTCTTCATCATGTTCCACCACAATCACCGTGTTACCGAGATCGCGCAGGTGGATTAAGGTTTCCAGCAAGCGTTCGTTATCACGCTGGTGCAGACCGATTGACGGTTCATCCAGCACATACATCACGCCTACCAGGCCCGCGCCGATTTGGCTTGCCAGACGGATACGCTGGGCTTCGCCGCCGGACAGCGTTTCTGCCGAACGGGAGAGCGTCAGATAATTCAGACCAACATTGACCAGGAATTTCAGACGATCGCCAATCTCTTTCAGCACTTTTTCGGCGATTTTCGCGCGCTGGCCAGAAAGTTTCAGATTGGTAAAGAAATCCATCGCGTGGCCGATGCTCATATCAGAGATGGTCGGCAGCGCGGTGTTTTCGACAAACACATGGCGCGATTCACGGCGCAGACGGGTGCCTTCGCAAGTGGCACAGGGGCGGTTGCTGATAAATTTCGCCAAATCTTCGCGTACGGCAGAAGACTCGGTTTCTTTATAGCGACGCTCCATATTGTGCAGCACCCCCTCAAACGGATGGCGGCGCACGGAGGTGTCGCCACGATCGTTCATGTATTTAAATTCGATGGTTTCTCGCCCTGAACCGTTAAGCACGACGTTTTTCACGGTAGCGCTGAGTTCATTCCACGGTGTTTCCACATCGAATTTGTAGTGATCCGCCAGCGAGCGCAGCATGGTGAAATAGTAAAAGTTACGGCGATCCCAGCCGCGGATCGCGCCGCCAGCCAGCGACAGCTCGCCGTTTTGCACCACGCGATCCGGGTCGAAATATTGCTGAACGCCCAGGCCGTCGCAGGTCGGGCATGCGCCTGCCGGGTTGTTGAACGAAAACAGGCGCGGTTCAAGCTCGCGCATGCTGTAGCCGCACACCGGGCAAGCAAAGTTAGCCGAGAACAACATTTCTTCCGCGTCGGGGCTATCCATATCCGCCACCATCGCCGTGCCGCCAGAGAGTTCCAGCGCGGTTTCAAACGATTCCGCCAGACGCTGCGCCAGATCCTCACGCACTTTGAAACGATCGATAACGACTTCGATGGTGTGCTTTTTATGCAGTTCGAGCGTCGGCGGATCGGAAAGATCGCACACCTCGCCGTCAATACGGGCGCGGATATACCCCTGGCTTGCAAGGTTTTCCAGGGTTTTAGTGTGTTCGCCTTTACGCTCTTTGATGACCGGCGCCAGCAGCATCAGGCGCTTGCCTTCCGGTTGCGACAGCACGTTATCCACCATCTGGCTAACGGTTTGCGCCGCCAGCGGGACGTTGTGATCCGGGCAGCGCGGTTCGCCGACGCGAGCAAACAGCAGGCGCAGATAGTCGTGAATTTCAGTAATGGTGCCCACCGTGGAACGGGGGTTATGCGACGTCGATTTTTGCTCAATGGAAATCGCAGGGGAGAGCCCCTCGATATGATCGACATCCGGCTTTTCCATCAGTGACAGGAATTGACGGGCGTACGCCGACAGCGATTCGACGTAGCGACGCTGCCCTTCGGCATACAGAGTGTCAAAAGCCAGTGAGGATTTGCCTGAGCCCGACAGCCCTGTCACGACAATAAGCTTGTCGCGGGGGATGACGAGATTGATATTCTTGAGATTGTGGGTGCGGGCGCCCCGTACTTCTATCTTATCCATTCACCTTTCCCGGTAGAAACGCTGTTTGCCTGGTCTTTCATGTTGCGCAAGAAAAGAGAACCGGCTGCCAGAAACGGCTAATTATGACACAATTTGACCTGAATGGATATACAGTATTGGAATGCATCTTCCAGCATTTTGTGCGAAAATGTCGCCCTGGCGCTTTTTTCTGGAATACTGCTCGCAGCTATTAAACTGCGGCTTTGTGATGGTACAATCGCGCGTTTACACTATTTAGAAACCTTTCAGGAGACTCGATCATGGCCAGCAGAGGCGTAAACAAGGTTATTCTCGTGGGTAATCTGGGCCAGGACCCGGAAGTACGCTATTTGCCGAGTGGTGGCGCAGTCGCTAACTTCACGCTGGCTACTTCGGACTCCTGGCGCGACAAGCAGACCGGCGAAATGAAAGAACAGACGGAATGGCACCGCGTTGTGATGTTCGGCAAACTGGCGGAAGTAGCTGGCGAATATCTGCGTAAAGGTTCCCAAGTCTATATTGAAGGACAGCTGCGTACCCGCAAATGGACCGATCAATCCGGTCAGGAGCGCTATACCACCGAGATTAACGTACCGCAAATTGGCGGCGTTATGCAGATGCTGGGTGGACGCCAGGGCGGCGGCGCACCGGCAGGCGGCGGCCAGCAGCAGGGCGGTTGGGGCCAGCCTCAGCAACCGCAGCAGCAGCAAGCTCAGGGCGGTCAGTTCAGCGGCAGCGCGCAACCACGTCCGCAGCAACAGGCTCCGGCACAGTCTAACAACGAACCGCCGATGGATTTCGACGACGATATCCCGTTCTGATGTCGAATTAAGCATCAAGCAAGAAGCCCGCGATATATATTGCGGGTTTTTTATTTTCATCTTCTTTTATGCATGTGCATGAATAATATTGTCCCACCCTGGTATCCTCACCAGGATTAATGGGCGACTGCTACTCTCCTGCCGGTTACCTCTACCTCTTTGTTAGGATTTTCGCCTTATACATCTAATGCGAAACTAGCCCCTACAAAATAAGTGGCTTTATATTAGGTAATAATCCCGTCAATAAATAATTTCCAGCGGGTGTTAAATAAAGCCGGAAAAAATATTTAATATGACAGGGAGATCGGATGACTGTTGTAAGTAATCCTTTTAACGCAGACTGGAGCCGCCGCGGCAATTTGCTTTGTCATGGGCACTGGATCATTACGTTTGAAGGCCGGCCAGTAGAACTTCCTGAAGCCCGGCGGGAGAAAGATATGGGCACCCGGGGGATCTATTCTATTATTGACCCGGAGGATGAAACCTTCGCCGATGGATTGCCAGAAGATGAATGGATAATCGAAAATGTTGAATGGTTAACCGACTGCTTTTTTGATAACACTATACCGCTGGACGAAGAGAATTATCGGGGCTTTTGGAAAGCGGTCAACAAGCAGGACTGGCGCTGCACCAGTTGCGCAGGCTGCATGTAAAAAAAAGCCTCTGCAGAGCAGAGGCCAGAAAATCAGGTCAGGATCATCGGCCACTCAGGCGGCGTCTTGCTAAGCACATCCCACATCACATCCTTGACGTGAGTCCATGTCGCCGCAAAATCGATAGACAAGCCCAGCAGTCCCGTCGCAAAGGCGCAGGATGCTGCAATGCCTATTCCGCTGCTGATTACCGCCAGCACTGCATAATCAGATTTACGAAATTGAATATTCAGGGTGCTGGCAAGAAACATCATCACTGCGCTGATAATTTGCCAGCGCATCATAACAATGCCAGTAGTCAGGGTAGCCATGTCACTGATTCCTTTATATAAAGGCAACACTTGTCAGCGCAGGAGGCAATACTCCAGGAGGGTGGCTGGCAAGCGTGGGGTTACTAACAATGAACGCAAATGCTGTAGTTGCATCTGATATGTGAACTATATCACATTTGTTCTTTTATTAGCCACATCGAAGCGCGAAATTTTTAAGCAATTATATCCTTTGTATTTTTGTGGAATTACGTCTGGATTAAACGGAGCGTTATTCCATTCGGTAATTAAAATTGTTAAAAACTCATCCTTTTGTCGTATTTATTTCCTGGCCAGTGGCTGAAATAGTGAACAGAGCTATGTTAAATAACATTTGGTTAATATTTACATAACTCTGGTCCTGCATTATGCTGGAACATCACATTGCCTTTACGTGTAATAAATAATTCAACTCTATGATTTAAAGAGCGTTAGTAAGTGATGTCATTATTAATTTACGCATCGGTGTACATTTGCTTTAGCCGCTTAAATTCGTTATTTGCGCTTCGCTGAATTGAATTATTCATTGCAGGTAAGTGTTTATTATTTTTATTTTCAACAACATGTGAAAATGATAAAAAATGAATACTGCACAAAAACACAATCTCTTAGGGGATGGTGCTCAAGTATTACGAATCCTGACTCAGGTTATTCCCCAGCTGTTACCGCATCGTTCTCTGTCGGATATCGTTGGAGATATCCAACATGCTCTGGGCAGCTCCGTCACCTGGATTGCCGTTGAGCGTGACGGCGAACTTCAGGTTAACCACTCTGGCGAGGGCAGCGATTGTTATGCCCAGGCATGCCAGGTTCTGATGCACCCGCGAATCATCGACCATCCTTACGCCTGGCGTATTCTTTCCTGGCCGCACAGCGTAGGGGAGCTATTTTATCCAGATGAGGAAGCGCATCTCAGAGAGTTGCAAACCGGTATTTTATGCAAATTATCCCTGCGGGATTACGGTTCAACCGCCTGGCTTTTTTTGGCCTATCAGCACACCTTGCCGTCCATTACTATTCTCAAACATGGCGTGACTATTCTGGCAGACAAGCTGCGGGATTATTTGCTCGAGCAATCCGCCCGGGAATTCGCTTTTCATGAATTACAGCATATTTCCGAGCAATATAAGATACTTTTTGAGCGCGCCCCGGTATTAATGAATTCATTCGATCGCAATGGCCGATGCACTCTCTGGAACGGTGAATGTGAAAGAGTGTTTGGCTGGACGATCGATGAAATTAACCAGGCAGAAGATCCGCTCGCGCTATTTTATCCTGATCCGGCTATTCGCAGTGAAGTGCGGGAATCGGTAAATACCAGCCCGCTGACGGCCATGAAAGAATGGCACCCCCTGAGGCGAGACGGTTCAATGTTAACCACGCTGTGGGCTAATATTTTATTGCCAGATAATAGCGTGCTTAATATTGGTCTCGATATTACCGCGCGAAAGCAGGCAGAGCGAATACTCACCTTAAAAGCGACCATCGATGATTTAACACAGTGTCTGAATCGTTCAGAAATTTTAAAGAAGCTGGAAAGCGAACTGGATACCAGTCCGGAGACGCAGTTTGCTGTTTTAATGATCGACTTAGATTATTTTAAGCGCATTAATGACTCATGGGGACATGCCGCAGGTGATAAAGCGCTATTGCATTTTTGTGACTGTATTCGAGCGTGCCGGTTTCCTGAGTTTTATGTTGGTCGTTTAGGCGGCGAAGAATTTTTGGTAATACTTAAGAATGCTGATTGTGATGATGCAGTGGACTTTACCATGCAGTTGCGTGAACGGTTGATTTCATCGCCATTACTGATTAATGAAGAGCCCGTCGTGTTATCCTTCAGCGCCGGGGCGATTGCCGTAACAAGTGGGGAGTTGCCTCTTTCGCACGTACTTACTGAGGCAGACAAAGCGCTTTATCAGGCCAAACACACCGGAAGAAGCCGTACCGTTTGCGCCCAACCGGGGAAAATGTGTTAACGCGTTTGCCTGTACCCGGTATCCATAGAAAATTTAGGTCATTTAATTATAAAAATCTTAATTTGATGTAATTAAGGTTACCGGGAAACAGCAAAAATAACGCACTTAAGATAAATTGACGCTTTTTTTTGGGTAAAATCTGTGAATAACCTTAACGGATATAGAAATTATATTCTGTGATAATAAAATCCTGTTGCTAATGTTCCGTTATTCATGCAACGTAACGCCTGTTTGCAGAGTGTCTATTCATAACCAAGCAGGCACAAACAGCAGGGATATGAGATCACGATGAATTTCAGGGCACGAAAAGACGCGTTACGACTGGCAGGCATTACACTCGTGGTGCTGCTTCCTGTCGTGCTTGCCCTGTGGTTAGCCCATCTTCGCGCAATAAGCGATACCCGTGAACATCTTCACGCGTTTGCTCAATTAGCGCTCGACAAAACCGAAATTGTAATCAAAGACGTTGATTCCGCTCGCGAAGAAGCTGTCTCATGGCCAGGTTTAATATGCAGCCCGGATCACCGGGCGAATATGCTAAATATTGTGCGCGGCCATCTTTATGTTGCCGATTTAATTTTTGCCAATGATGATGAATTTCAATGCTCAACGGCAATGACCATGAAACAACATTGGATCATGGATGCTGCTAATTATACGCGCAGCACAAATATAGCCATTTATTATTATCGTGATACGCCATTTTATTCCGGTCATAAAATGGTTTATATGCGTAAAGGAAATTATGTAGCGGTAGTCAATCCGCTTTCCTATAGTGAAGTGATGTCCACGGACAGCCATTTACAGTTTGGTCTGTTTGATACCGTGACAAATAAATTTTTTTCGCTGAGCCAGCAAGCCGATCCGAAATTATTCGAACAACTGATCCGCAATAGCGACATGAATTTCCAGGTGGACGATCGCTATTACGCAATTGCTAAATCCAGCGTGCGCCCGATTGCGATTCTTGTCTCGACCAGTTCACAGCGTATATTCCAGGAGTGGTTTCACCAGATTACCCTGACATTACCGCTGGGGCTAATCTGTAGCGTTATTATCCTACTGATGTGGTCGCGAACCCGCCAGCAGTTTAATTCGCCTGCCCGGAGGCTACAGCGCGCGCTGCAAAAGCGTCAGCTTTGCCTCCATTATCAGCCGATTGTGGATATCAAAAACGGGACTTGCGTCGGTGCCGAAGCGTTATTACGTTGGCCGGGCTTTAACGGCCCGGTGATGAGCCCGGTTGAGTTTATTCCGCTGGCGGAAAAAGAGGGGCTTATCGCCCGGGTCACCGATTACGTTATTGAAGAGCTGTATCAGGATCTCGGGACGTTTCTGGCCGCGCATCCTGAACTTTATATTTCCATTAACCTCTCCGCGTCAGATTTCCATTCTGCGCGGCTTATTGCCCTGATTGAACAAAAAAACCGGCAATTCGGTGTGAAAGCGCAGCAAATAAAAATAGAAGTTACCGAGCGTGGCGTCATCGATGTGACGAAAACTGCACCGGTCGTACAGGCGTTCCGTCGTTCAGGATTTGAAATCGCCATCGACGATTTTGGTACTGGCTATTCCAATCTTCATAACCTGTACTCACTGAACGTCGATATGTTGAAAATCGATAAAACCTTTATCGATACGCTGACCACCAACAGCACCAGTCATTTAATCGTTGAGCATATTATTGAAATGGCGCAGAGCCTGCGCCTGAAGATTATTGCTGAAGGGGTGGAGACCCCTGAGCAAATTAGCTGGCTGTTAAAGCGTAACGTGCAGTTCTGTCAGGGGTGGTATTTCGCTAAGGCGATGTCTTCTCATGAACTCATTAGCTGGGTGTATGAGCCTGAGGTTAAAGCATTATTACGCGAGGCTAACCCGGCGACTCTGGTCTGAAGGCGATAGTCGGTGGGCGTAATATCGTATTCCCGCCGGAACACGCGTGAAAATGTCTGCTGTGAAACGTAGCCATGATCCATGGCGATATCAAATATGGGCCGCCGCGTATTACGCAGCGCTTCTGCCGCCATCGATAACCGGCGCTGGCGAATATACTCCCCGAGCGACTGCCGCATCACGGTGCGAAACATCCGCTGTAGGTACCACTTTGAATAACCTGATTTTTTCGCCACCACGTCGATATTCAGCGGTTGGTCAATATGATCATCGATCCATTCAATCAGCGTGCTGATAATTTCCGGATGTGACATAAGCGCCCCTCATCGTTAGTTATCGATAGTCGTTCTCATTGGCGGCGAGTATAATTCCTCAAGTTAACTTGAGGTAAAGCGTTATGGAGAAGAAAAAACCGCGCATTAAACCCTTTCTGACGCCCGGCGAAGTGGCAAAACGCACTGGCGTCGCGGTTTCTGCGCTGCATTTTTATGAGAGCAAGGGGCTTATCAAAAGCACGCGCAATGCGGGCAATCAGCGGCGCTATAAGCGCGATGTGCTGCGTTATGTGGCAATCATAAAAATTGCCCAGCGTATCGGTATTCCGCTTACCACCATCAATCAGGCTTTAAGCGTCCTGCCTGAAGGGCATTCAATCAGCCCGAAAGAGTGGCAACAGCTTTCGTCGCGTTGGCGGGAAGAACTTGATCGACGGATCCAGACATTAACGTCATTGCGGGACGAACTGGATGGCTGTATCGGCTGCGGTTGTCTGTCGCGTAGCGATTGCCCGTTGCGTAACCCGGAGGATCGGTTGGGCAAGGAAGGGACAGGCGCGCGGTTACTGGAAGACGGCGAGCACTAAAAAAACTAAAGCGCCAACTGCGGCGCTTTAGTTTGGTTCCGGTCTTTGTCTTTATCAGTATCCCGCTTTCTCACGGGAGGGTTTCCCCCGACTTCGGCGCCCCTCAATCGTAGTCTCTCAGGAGGTTCCGGCTTGCACCGATAATTTCAGTATATCCCTGGTCCCTGTTTCTTCCAGCCGTTCTGGCGATTTTTTGCACTAACTTTTGCGACAACTTGCCGCACTTTTCTATAGTTAATTTAACCAACTTGCGATGAGAAATTGCCATGCTGACCGTGCATCACCTGAATAACTCCCGATCGCAGCGCATCCTGTGCGCGCTGGAGGAGCTTAATGTGCCCTACCAGATTGTTCGCTATCAACGCGAACCCACGATGATGGCACCGCCTGCGCTTAAGAAAGTGCATCCGCTGGGTAAATCGCCGGTGCTGGAAGATGAAGGGGTTGTGCTGGCGGAATCCGGCGCGATCCTGGAGTACCTCCAGGAAACCTACGATACGCAAGGGCAACTCAAGCCTGCCGATGCGCAGGGGAAAATCGATTACCGCTTCTGGCTGCATTATGCAGAAGGCTCGTTGATGCCGTTGCTGATGATGAAACTGGTATTCAGCAGCCTCGGCAAACCGCCAGTGCCGTTTGGTTTTCGCACTGTAGGGAAATTGTTAGGGCAGGGGGTGCAGAAGGGATACCTGAATAAGCAACTCGCCACCCACGCGCAATTTATCGAGCAATCACTTAATGGCCGCGAATGGTTTGCCGGGGATCGCTTTAGCATGGCGGATATCCAGATGAGTTTTCCCGCCATTGCGTTGTTGACCAGAGGCGGGATTGATCACTTGCCTAATCTTGAACGCTGGAAGCAGCGTTTCGAACAACGTCCAGCCTGGCAGCGCGCCATCACTAAAGGTGGACCATTTTCCCTTCCCGGCGGCTAATTCCGCCTTCACGGCCATAACAACATCCCGTGATGTTGAGC
Source organism: Atlantibacter sp. MEI4A-1023 (assembly GCF_056155425.1). Taxonomy (NCBI): domain Bacteria; kingdom Pseudomonadati; phylum Pseudomonadota; class Gammaproteobacteria; order Enterobacterales; family Enterobacteriaceae; genus Atlantibacter; species Atlantibacter sp. MEI4A-1023. The sequence goes on along the minus strand of NZ_CM149568.1, from coordinate 4,300,150 downwards.
GGATTTTGTTATGGCTTTGCGCATCGACGATAACGTTTGCGCATATGTCGGTGAAGAAATCATCACCTGGATGAATTTTTGGCTAAAAGCGGCAAAGTTAAGTTGAAAAACCCCGTCATAAGGCTGGATAATCGTTTGCCTTAACTTTACGCACCGTTTTCTATGCGCGGAGTTAAACGTTTGCTTATTGTGACCCCGCCCATTTGTCACTCATTGAGCACAGGGATCTGACGTTTAACTGGCAGCGGGTTGTCCACCACGCATTAAGAACGAACTACACATATTCTCAGGGGAAGTTTCTATGTCTACGCCATCTGCGCGTACCGGCTCGCTTGATGCCTGGTTTAAGGTTTCTGCTCGTGGCAGTACCGTCCGCCAGGAAATCGTTGCAGGCCTCACCACCTTTTTGGCCATGGTCTATTCCGTCATCGTGGTTCCGGGCATGCTGGGCAAAGCGGGTTTTCCGCCGGCCGCCGTTTTTGTTGCTACCTGTCTTGTTGCCGGTCTCGGCTCCTTACTGATGGGCCTGTGGGCAAACCTGCCGCTGGCGATCGGTTGCGCCATCTCGTTAACCGCTTTTACCGCGTTCAGCCTGGTGCTGGGCCAGCAAATTAGCGTACCGGTCGCCTTAGGCGCGGTATTCCTGATGGGCGTGTTGTTTACCATTATTTCCGCCACCGGCATTCGTAGCTGGATTTTACGCAACCTGCCGCAAGGCATTGCACATGGCACCGGCATCGGTATCGGCCTGTTCCTGCTGCTGATTGCCGCGAACGGTGTGGGCCTGGTGATTAAAAACCCACTGGACGGCTTGCCGGTCGCGCTGGGCCACTTCGCCAGCTTCCCGGTTATTATGTCGTTGATTGGCCTGGCGGTGATTATTGGCCTTGAAAAACTGAAAGTGCCGGGCGGCATTTTGCTGACTATTATCGGCGTTTCTATCGTCGGCCTGATTTTCGACCCGAGCGTGAAGTTCTCTGGTCTGTTCGCCATGCCGTCGCTGAGCGATGAAAACGGCAACTCGCTGATCGGTAGCCTGGACATCATGGGCGCGCTAAACCCGGTAGTGATCCCAAGCGTACTGGCGCTGGTGATGACCGCAGTATTCGATGCCACCGGGACGATCCGCGCGGTGGCCGGGCAGGCAAACCTGCTGGATAAAGACGGGCAGATTATCGACGGCGGCAAAGCGCTGACCACCGATTCCCTGAGCAGCGTGTTCTCCGGCCTGGTGGGCGCAGCGCCTGCGGCGGTGTATATCGAATCCGCAGCGGGTACGGCAGCAGGCGGTAAAACCGGCCTGACGGCGATCACCGTCGGCGTACTGTTTCTGCTGATCCTGTTCCTGTCTCCGCTCTCCTACCTGGTGCCTGCCTATGCGACAGCGCCTGCGCTGATGTATGTCGGCCTGCTGATGCTGAGCAACGTGGCGAAAATCGATTTCGCCGATTTCGTCGACGCGATGTCTGGCCTGATCACCGCCGTGTTTATCGTGCTGACCTGTAACATCGTAACCGGCATCATGATTGGCTTTGCATCGCTGGTGATTGGTCGTCTGGTGTCCGGCGAATGGCGCAAGCTTAACGTTGGCACTGTGATTATCGCTATCGCACTGGTGGCGTTCTACGCGGGCGGCTGGGCGATTTAACCCTCATGCATTCTGACGAACGGGCCTAATTCGGCCCGTTTTTTGTTTTTAAGGCACATCCTGTTTCCTTTTTATTGGTGTCGATGTTCTATTATCTGAGGAGTCTCTTTTTTCGACAGGCATCATCGCATTCAAGGACAGCATGGAAATCTTCTTTACCATTCTTATCATGACCCTTGTGGTCTCGCTCTCCGGGGTCGTTACCCGGGTACTTCCCTTCCAGGTTCCCCTCCCGTTAATGCAAATCGCCATCGGCGCATTGCTCGCCTGGCCGACGTTTGGTTTGCATGTGGACTTTAATCCAGAACTGTTTCTGGTGCTGTTTATCCCGCCGCTGCTGTTTGCCGACGGCTGGAAAACGCCGACCCGCGAGTTCCTCGATCACGGCAGGGAGATTATTGGCCTGGCGCTGGCGCTGGTGCTGGTCACCGTTGTCGGTATCGGTTTCCTGATTTACTGGATGGTGCCTGGCATCCCGCTGATACCCGCTTTTGCGCTGGCGGCCGTGCTTTCCCCAACCGATGCAGTGGCGCTGTCCGGCATCGTCGGCGAAGGGCGGATACCGAAAAAAATCATGGGCATTTTGCAGGGCGAGGCGTTGATGAACGACGCATCTGGCCTGGTGGCCCTGAAGTTTGCCGTCGCGGTAGCGATGGGCACCATGGTATTCACCGTAGGTGGCGCAACGGTAGAGTTTATGAAAGTGGCGGTAGGCGGCTTGCTGGCCGGTATCGCCGTCGCCTGGCTGTATGGCCGCTCGCTGCGCTGGCTGAGCCGCTGGGGCGGCGATGAGCCTGCCACGCAGATCGTGCTGCTGTTCCTGCTGCCGTTTGCCTCTTACCTGATTGCCGAACACATTGGCGTCTCAGGCATTCTGGCCGCCGTGGCCGCCGGGATGACCATCACTCGTTCCGGGGTGATGCGCCGCGCGCCGCTGGCGATGCGCCTGCGCGCCAACAGCGTCTGGTCGATGCTGGAGTTTGTGTTTAACGGCATGGTGTTCCTGATGTTGGGCCTGCAAATGCCCGGTATTCTGGAGACCTCGCTGACCGCCGCTGAGGCCGATCCGAACGTTGAACTGTGGATGCTGTTCCTTGATATCTTCATCATCTACGCCGCGCTAATTCTGGTGCGCTTTGCCTGGCTGTGGGTGATGAAGCACTTTAGCCGCCGCTTCCTGAAGAAGAAGCCGATGGAGTTTGGCGCATGGAAAACCCGCGATCTGCTGATTGCCGCTTTCGCGGGCGTGCGCGGTGCCATCACGCTGGCGGGTGTGCTCTCTATCCCGTTATTGCTTGCAGACGGCACACCGTTCCCGGCGCGTTATGAGCTGATTTTCCTGGCGGCGGGGGTGATCCTGATTTCTCTGTTCGTCGGCGTGATCATGCTGCCCATTCTGCTCCAGCATGTGGAAGTGACCGACCAGGCGAAAGCGCGGGAAGAGGAGCGTCTGGCGCGTTCGGTGACGGCGGAAGTCGCGATCGTCACTATCCAGAAAAAAGAGGAGCGCATGGCGGCCGACGTGAATGAAAACATCGATACCCAACTGCTGAAAGAGGTAAGCGCGCGGGTGATTGGTAATTTACGCCGCCGGGCAGATGGGCGGAGCGATGCGGAAAACAGCGCGCTGGAAGAGAATCTGGAACGTCGGTTCCGCCTTGCCGCGCTGCGTTCAGAACGCGCGGAACTGTATCATTTGCGCGCCACGCGGCAGATCAGTAACGATACGCTGCAAAAACTGCTGCACGATCTCGATCTGCTGGAAGCCCTGCTTATCGAGAAGCATTAAACCCTACTGGCCAGTTGCGGCTGGCCAGTACTCTTTGCAGCATTTCAGCCAGGCCTGAGCGCTGTGGGAAAGATAAACCCCGTCACGCCAAATCATCCCTAACTCCCAACGCAATGGGCTGCGCAGCGGCAGCCAGGTTAAAATCGTGCTATCCAGCTTGCGGCAAATGGGCTCCGGTAAAATTGCAATCCCGACGCCCGCCTGCACCATTGCCGCCAAAAAATCCCACTGGCCACTGCGTACTGCAATATGCGGATTCATGCCGAGCGTGGCGAACAATTGCATGAGCTGGCGGCTTAACGAAAAGTCTTCGTTGTAGATCAACAAGGGGTGACCGGACAGTTCTTTCGGCTCGACAAAATCCCGTTTTACCCACGTGCCGGAGCGGGGAGCGAGCACACACAGCGGATGGCTGAACAACGGAAGCGTGGCGAAGTGGTGTTCCTCTTCAACCGGCAGTGCGGTCATGGCTAAATCCAGTTCGCCGTTCATCACCGCCTGTTGCACGGTCAGGCTGCCGAATTCGGAAATCTTCAGTTCCACGCCGGGAAAGCGTTGGCGGTATAAGCCGATCGGCCCGGCCATTAGCATCCCAACCATAGGCGGGATACCGAGGCGCAACGTGCCTTTATCAAGGTGATGGATGTCGCTGAGCTCGGCCTCAAGCTGGCGAAATTCCGCGAGAATGGCGATCCCACGTTCATAGACGACTTTGCCGGTATCGGTCAGCAGCAGCTTGCGTCCGTCGCGGATCAGCAACGTACAGCTCAGCTCATCTTCCAGATTGCGCAGCATTTTGCTGATGGTCGGCTGGGTAACATACAGATTCTGCGCCGCGCGGGTAAAGCTTTGCTGTCTCACCACTTCGACAAAATAACGCAGCGTTTTGATATCCATAGGAGATCCGGCCTTTGGGTAATTTTCTTAAGTTTACTCTATTTATAACAGGGTTAATGGGAGGGGTATCAAGCGCTGGCGCAAGAAAAAGAGAGGAAAAAGCCCCGCCTGTGACAGTGGGGCTTGCAGGGAGTTAATGCGCTTTATGCGCCATAATTTCAATAATTTGCTTGTCGGTTTGCTGCATGGAATGGCAGGCCAGCGCGCAGAGATTTGAGATGGATTGCTCAACGTCCTGCGCCACAATACCTTCGTTGCCTGTCACCGCCGTATTATCCAGCGCCATCAGCACGGCTTTCCAGGCGGCTGCTGCGCTTGTGGATACCTTCATGGCACAACTGTTAGATGCGCCATCGCAAATCATTCCGCTCACATCGCCAATCATACTGCTGATAGCCATGGCGATGGTGTCATAACTCCCCTCCGCCAGCCATGCCATGCCTGCCGCTGCGCCCATGGCCGCCGTCGTGGCGGCGCATAACGCCGATAAGCGAGGCAACTGGTGGTGAATATAGATGGCGCTGAGATGTGAGAGCATCAGCGCACGCGCTAAACGCTCATCATCCGCACCAAAATATTCAGCCACCACCATGACGGGGACGGTGGCGGTAATGCCCTGATTGCCTGATCCCGAATTACTCATCGCCGGTAGCGTCGCGCCGCCCATTCTTGCATCCGATGCCGCACTGGTACGAATCACAATCGCGGTTGAAAGATCGTTTGCCAACAGGCCGCGCGCGCATTGTTTTTCCAGCGTCGCGCCAATGTGTAATCCCCAGACAGTGCGCAACCCTTCCTGAGATAACGCGCCGTTCAACGTTGCCGCATCAAGAATAAAACGTATCGACTCAAACGGCGCACCGTTAACGAACGCCAGTATTTCTTTCAGCGATGTGTTTGCTAACACCGCCAGCGGAGACGCGCATTCTTCATCCTGCGCGGTATTGTCCTGCGAAAAGACAATTCCCTGATGGGTTTCGATGCGCACAATGTGGGTATGCCCGCCCACTATCGTCACGCAGGCCCACGCATCGCCGTTGAAGACTTTGGCGCGGGCAAAGAGAATGTCATCGCACGGCTCCTGCAATCGCACCGCTACGTTACCGGCGTTCAACATCGCTTTCGCCGCGTTAATCGCCTGTACCGATGCGCCTTTAAGCACTTCAAGGCCCGCATTGCCGTCACCGCCGAGCGCGCCGAGCGCCGCCGCGACAGGCAGCCCAACCATACCGGTGCCGGGAACGGTCACACCCATACCGTTTTTCATCAGGTTAGGGGAAACCCAGGCCTCGATGCGCTCAACCGTTCCGTCGAGATGGGCTGCCGCGGCTGCGGCCGCTAAGGCCAGAGAGATCGGTTCCGTACAACCCAGCGCAGGTTTGACTTCTTCCTGCACGATCTGGATAAAGCTTTGCCATAACGGTTTTAATAAAATTTCAGACATAACAACAACCTTAAAATTACACGTAATCAGGAGAAAGCCAGGAACGGAGAAACGCAAAGCAGCAGGCCTGTAACGATAATTAAATACAACGACACCCCTTTATATTTATGCAGCGCAGGCACTTTGTAGACCAGCCAGGCGGGGATCAGGCAGCCCACCATACCGAAGATGGGGCTACAAATAGAGGTGAAACTCAGCACCGGTGCATTCAGTACGATTGCGCTCCATGCCAGTAAAATGGCGAACAGCATGATGCCGCGTTGAACCAAATCTTCGTTGATACGTTCCGCAGGCATTTTGCGACGCAGAATATTCATCACAATTCCCTGGGTCGCTTCACGAAAGCCCAGATAGACGCCAAAGAATGCCGTCATCACCGCAAAGATATTCAGGATCACGCTGACCCCTTTGACCCAGCCCGAACCCGCGCCGTTAATGAACTGGGCGGCAATCGCCAGGGCGGAGATATTTTGCTCATACGCTTTCACCGCTTCGTCATGGCCCATCGCCAGCGTGAACGACACGGCATAGAAAAAGACGGTGACAAACAGAATGCCAAACGCAATATTCATCGCGCGTAACGCTTTATGACGCGCGACCTCAATGGACTTCTCGCGTGAACGATAGGAAATTACCATCGGGCTGAGTGTTTGAATAAACAGAATAGAGGTCAGCGTAAAAGGGAGAGTAATAATCGCATTTTTAATCAGCAGCGCGACGGGCGGTAACGCGCCAATATTATATAAATGCCACATACCGACCATGGAAATACCCAGCGCAGCCACCACCAGGAGTTTGGTTAGCACCATACCGGTAGAGATCTTAAACAACAGTTTCTCGCCGCGCGATGAAATAGCCACCAGAATACAAATCAGCACCAGCCCATAGAACGGGCTGTCTGACAGTAACCCGTCGGTGACGCCGAAGGTGTGCAGATAAGACGCGCTGTCGTTAGTAATTGCCGTGGAATAAACGAACATCCAGATGACGAGCATCACAAAATACAGTGCACCTAATAATATTCCCCAGTTCTTGCCCAGATATCCGCTGATAACGCTGGGGTAATCTTTACATTCCGGGGATTCAGCAAGGGTATTAATAAACAGCCGCTGAAATAAATACATGGCCGGATAGCCAATAATAGAAGAGAGTAAAAAGACCCACAGGCCCATTAATCCCACCTGGACCGGAAGAAAAACAATGCCCGCACCAATTGCCATGCCAATACTCATAATGACCCAGCCGGTATCCGTGCTGTCGAATTTAATGGCTTCTTTCCATTCACGTTCGGTCATTCCTGCCCGAGCCGCAGGGCTCGTAATTCCGCGTATTACGCTATTATTCGTTGCCGTTTCCATAAAGAACTCGCTCACCAGGTAAGTAGGGTTTTTTTATTGTTCGTGCCGCATCGAGGCGATATGCGATACGTAATTTGCAGGCGAGTCATTAGAATGAGGAAATAATACGCGCGGCGTCAGAGAAAAACTTTGCAAACTGATTCGGATATTAGCCTAAGCCAAATAATAAATTTCTCCGATGAGCAGGGGTTTTAGAATGGTTTTCTTAATTTGATGCGAATCACAAATAAATTATGTTCCTTTTTGCAGCCCATAACGAAGAAGGGAGCCTTTCGGCTCCCTTACTTCAGTTACTGAGGCGAGGCGCGCAATATCAGTGCGCGCGACCCTGCTCGATACCAATACCGGTTTGCGAGCGGATAAACTGGGCGCGGAATTTCTCGCGTTCCAGATTGCCCTCTGCGCTGTTATCGGTAATTGAGAACACCCAAATCCCGACAAACGCCACCAGAATCGAGAACAGCGCCGGGTATTCGTACGGGAATACCGGTGCAGCATGGCCGAGAACCTGAACCCAAATGGTTGGGCCGAGGATCATCAGGATAACCGCCGTCAGCAGACCCAGCCAGCCGCCAATCATTGCGCCGCGCGTGGTCAGTTTCGACCAGTACATCGACAGCAGAATGATAGGGAAGTTACAGCTCGCCGCGATAGAGAACGCCAGGCCCACCATGAAGGCGATGTTCTGTTTCTCGAACAGGATACCCAGCAGGATAGCGATAACACCCAGCACCAGCACCGTAATTTTGGACACCCGCAGTTCATCACGTTCGGTTGCGCCTTTACGGAACACGTTAGCGTACAGATCGTGTGATACCGCTGATGCGCCCGCCAGCGTCAAGCCTGCAACCACTGCCAGAATCGTGGCGAAGGCCACCGCCGAGATAAAGCCGAGGAACAGGTTACCGCCCACGGCGTTCGCCAGATGGACTGCCGCCATGTTGTTACCGCCGATCAGCGCGCCGGTCGCGTCTTTAAATACCGGATTAGCGCCCACTAACATGATTGCGCCGAAGCCGATGATAAAGGTCAGGATATAGAAGTAACCCATAAAGCCGGTGGCGTAGAACACGCTCTTACGCGCTTCGCGGGCGTCGCTAACGGTGAAGAAACGCATCAGGATATGCGGCAAACCGGCAGTACCGAACATCAGCCCCAGCCCCAGCGACAATGCAGAGATCGGGTCTTTCACCAGCCCGCCAGGGCTCATGATCGCGGCACCTTTCGGGTGAACCGCCATAGCTTCGCTGAACAGGTTATTGAAGCTAAAGCCAACGTGTTTCATGACCATAAAGGCCATAAAGCTGGCACCAAACAGCAGCAGCACCGCTTTGATGATCTGCACCCACGTAGTGGCGAGCATGCCGCCGAACAATACGTACATCACCATTAGCACGCCGACCAGCACCACCGCGATGTGGTAGTTCAGGCCGAACAGCAGTTCGATCAGCTTACCTGCGCCCACCATCTGGGCGATCAGGTACAGCGCCACCACCACCAGCGAACCGCACGCCGACAGCACGCGGATTGGCCCCTGCTTCAGACGATACGAGGCCACGTCAGCAAAGGTATATTTGCCGAGGTTACGCAGGCGTTCCGCGATCAGGAACAGGATAATCGGCCAGCCCACCAGAAAGCCCAGCGAGTAAATCAGCCCGTCGTAGCCAGAGGTAAACACCAGCGCCGAAATCCCCAGGAACGATGCCGCCGACATATAGTCGCCCGCAATCGCCAGGCCGTTCTGGAAGCCGGTAATATTGCCGCCCGCCGTGTAGTAATCGCTACGGGTGCGGGTGCGTTTCGAGGCCCAGTAAGTTATCCCTAACGTAAAGGCCACGAACACGATAAACATAATGATCGCCTGCCAGTTGGTCGGCTGGCGTTGAACGTCGCCGGTTAGCGCATCGGCGGCCAGTGTGCGGGTGGATAACCCCAGCAGCGCCATCCCCATCAATGAATGAAAACGTTTCATAATGCCTTCACCTCGTGCATCACGGCTTTATTGAGACGGTCAAATTCACTGTTTGCCCGCCAGACATATACACCTGTCAAAAAGAACGAGATCAGGATGACACCTACGCCGATAGGGATCCCGCGCGTGACGCTGGTGCCCGGATGCAACGGTGTACCCAGCCAGCCGGGCGCAAAAGCGATGAGCAAAATAAAGCTCACATAAATTACCAGCACGATAAGGGACAGAATGGTGGCAAACCGTTGCCGTTTTTCAACTAACTCCCTGAAATGCGCATTACCTTCTATCCGTTGATAAATTGGTTCATTCATCACAGAGTCTCCAGAGGTGTTCCCCCGCGTTTTTCGCGCCACAGCGTGCTGGCCGCAACATGAAATCCTTGGGAGGGGTAGGGTACAGGTTGTTATGGTTTCCCTCTCCCCGGTCGGGGAGAGGGTTAAGGTGAGACGTTATGAAGGCATAGTGATGGCCTGCTTTTCTTCGAGCAGTTTTTCCACCACACCTGGATCGGCGAGCGTTGAGGTATCGCCGAAGTTACTGGTATCCCCCGCCGCAATCTTACGCAGAATGCGACGCATGATTTTGCCGGAGCGGGTTTTCGGCAGCGAATCGGTCCAGTGCAGAATATCCGGCGTCGCCAGCGGGCCGATCTCTTTACGCACCCAATTGCGCACTTCGGTATACAGTTGCGCCGTGGGTTCTTCGCCGTGATTGAGGGTCACATACGCATAAATCGCCTGGCCTTTAATGTTGTGCGGAATGCCCACCACGGCAGCCTCGGCAATTTTCGGATGCGACACCAGCGCCGATTCGATTTCCGCAGTGCCCAGACGGTGGCCAGAAACGTTCAGCACGTCATCCACACGCCCGGTGATCCAGTAGTAGCCGTCCTCATCACGACGCGCGCCGTCGCCGCTGAAGTACATATTTTTGAAGGTCGAGAAATAGGTCTGCTCGAAGCGCTCATGATCGCCAAACAGCGTGCGCGCCTGCCCCGGCCAGGAGTCGGTGATGACCAGATTGCCTTCGGTTGCGCCTGTCAGCGGCTGGCCTTCGTTATCCACCAGCGCCGGTTGCACGCCGAAGAACGGACGGGTTGCCGAGCCGGCTTTCAGTTCCGTTGCGCCTGGCAGCGGGGTGATCATAAAGCCGCCGGTTTCAGTCTGCCACCAGGTGTCCACCACCGGGCATTTCTCGTTGCCGATTTTCTTCCAGTACCATTCCCAGGCTTCCGGGTTAATCGGTTCGCCGACGGAGCCCAGAATGCGCAATGAAGAACGGTCGGTGCCTTCAATCGCCTTATCGCCTTCCGCCATCAGGGCGCGGATCGCCGTCGGCGCGGTGTAGAGAATGTTCACTTTATGCTTATCGACCACCTGCGCCATGCGGTTCGGCGCAGGCCAGTTCGGCACGCCTTCAAACATCAGCGTGGTAGCGCCGACAGCCAGCGGGCCATACAGCAGGTAACTGTGGCCAGTCACCCAGCCCACATCCGCCGTACACCAGTAGATGTCGCCAGGCTTGTAGTCGAATACGTATTTAAAGGTGGTTGCGGCATAAACCAGGTAACCGCCAGTGGTATGCAGCACGCCCTTAGGCTTGCCGGTAGAGCCGGAGGTATAAAGGATAAACAGCGGGTCTTCCGCGTTCACTTCTACTGGCTGGTGGTGGGCGCTGGCTTTCTCAATCAGTTCGTGCCACCACAGATCGCGGCCTTCATTCCACTCGATGTTTGCGCCAGTGCGCTTAAGCACAATCACATGCTCAATGGTTTTCACGCCAGGGTTTTTCAGCGCGTCGTCGACGTTTTTCTTCAGAGGGATCGTGCGGCCCGCGCGGATACCTTCATCGGCGGTGATCACCAGACGCGAACTGGAGTCGATAATACGCCCGGCCACCGCTTCCGGGGAAAATCCGCCGAAAATCACCGAGTGCACCGCGCCAATGCGTGCGCAGGCCAGCATCGCGACCGCCGCTTCCGGCACCATCGGCATATAGATAGCCACCACGTCGCCTTTCTTAATACCCAGGTCGACGAGGGTGTTCGCGAAGCGACACACGTCGCGATGCAGTTCGCGATAACTAATATTTTTGCTCTGGGTCGCGTCATCGCCTTCCCAGATAATCGCGGTGCGATCGCCGTTTTCCGCCAGATGACGGTCCAGGCAGTTCGCCGCTAAATTTAGGGTGCCGTCTTCATACCATTTAATCGAAACGTTGCCGGGTGCAAAGGAGGTGTTTTTAACTTTCTGATAAGGCTTGATCCAGTCAAGGATTTTACCCTGTTCACCCCAGAACGCGTCAGGATCGTGAATAGATTGCTGATATTTAGCCTCGTACTGCTCCGGGTTAATCAGGCAATGTTCCGCAATGTTTGCGGGAATAGCGTGTTTGTGTATTTGGCTCATGGCTTTTTTTCTCCTTGAAGGATGTTAATAATATGTCACGCAAACGTTAATTGTAGGGGCTTTAGCAGCTTTGTTTATTATTTGCGCGGCAGATCACGAATAAAAAAAATGGCGGAAAATTGCTCAAACGATTCCGCGGGAGAAAAAAATTAGGGAAATATATTTTTGAAAAATATGTTCAGGAAAATTCATCTATAACAAAACGTTATGATGGCAGACTAATATAAAAATGTGGTTTGAATCAAAAAATCAGTGAATGTGCCTGTTCCTCAAGGGTTGCGCAGCATGGCGTACAAATGGTACTCATTATGCGCGTTAAAAAACCCCATAACAGACCCAACGTTTGTCATACCCCTTTCAGTTTGTGCCCTTCTCATAGTGACACACATGGGAATGGCCCCTTTGATTCAGGAAGTTAAGTGTTATGAAAAACAAAAAGATAAGCCTGGCCTGGCAAATTTTGCTTGCGCTGGTGCTAGGCATTCTTCTGGGCAGCTATCTGCACTACCACGCCGATAGCCGCGAATGGTTGGTCAGTAATCTGCTTTCTCCCGCAGGTGATATCTTCATTCACCTGATCAAAATGATTGTGGTACCGATTGTGATCTCCACCCTGGTGGTCGGTATTGCCGGCGTCGGCGATGCGAAACAGCTGGGTCGTATTGGTGCGAAAACCATTATCTATTTTGAAGTGATCACCACCGTAGCGATTATCCTGGGCATCACGCTGGCGAATGTGTTCCAGCCGGGTCACGGGATCGATATGTCCCAACTCGCCGCAGTCGATATTTCGAAATACCAACAAACGACAGAACAAGTGCAGAGCCATTCTCATGGCCTGATGAGCACTATTCTTTCGCTGGTGCCGACTAACATCGTGGCGTCAATGGCGAAGGGCGATATGCTGCCGATTATTTTCTTCTCGGTGCTGTTCGGTCTGGGCCTTTCTTCATTGCCGTCTAACCATCGCGAGCCGTTGGTAACCGTGTTCCGCTCCATCTCCGAAACCATGTTTAAAGTGACGCACATGGTGATGCGCTATGCGCCGGTGGGGGTGTTCGCGCTGATTTCCGTGACGGTCGCCAACTTCGGTTTCGCCTCGCTGTGGCCGCTCGCCAAGCTGGTGATCCTGGTCTATATGGCGATTCTGTTCTTCGCGCTGGTGGTGCTGGGCACGGTGGCGCGGATGTGCGGGCTGCGTATCATGATCTTGATCCGCATCCTGAAAGACGAACTGATTCTGGCGTACTCCACTGCCAGTTCTGAAAGCGTTCTGCCACGTATTATTGAGAAGATGGAAGCCTATGGCGCGCCAGCGTCAATCACCAGTTTTGTGGTGCCAACCGGCTACTCCTTTAACCTCGATGGCTCGACGCTGTACCAGAGTATTGCGGCGATCTTTATCGCCCAGCTGTACGGCATTGAGCTGTCTCTCGGCCAGGAAATCATTCTGGTGCTGACCCTGATGGTGACGTCGAAAGGCATCGCGGGCGTACCGGGCGTGTCGTTTGTGGTACTGCTGGCGACGCTGGGCAGCGTGGGTATTCCGCTGGAAGGGCTGGCGTTTATCGCGGGCGTAGACCGTATCCTCGACATGGCGCGCACCGCGCTCAACGTGGTAGGCAACGCGCTGGCGGTACTGGTTATCGCCAAATGGGAGCACCGCTTCGACCGCAAAAAGGCCCAGGCCTATGAGCGGGAAATGCTGGGTAAGTTTGACGAAACGGCCAATTCTTAACGGATTACGCTGAATAAAAAGGGCTGGCGAAGTAGACGCTGGCCCTTTTTGCATTTACAGGCCTGGCATTCGTATGGAAATAAACCGGGCGAGTGGTGTATAGTATTCAAAAAGTTATTTATAATTATTTGATAATACTATGAAAAAAGTAACCACCTCGATTCCGGCCCTCGACAAGATTATGCGCGTGTTCGACTACCTGCTGGAGTGCGACGGCGCGACGTTTACGCAAATCCATCAGCATTCCGGGATTGCCAAAAGCAGCACATCTTCCTTACTTAACGGCATGGTGGCCCACGGGTTGCTGCGCCAGGAAAAAGATAAGTACTACCTGGGCCTGCGCTTGTATGAGCTGGGCAACAAGGCATCTGAACAGTACGACATTAAAAAGATAGCCCTGCCGATCCTCGAGGAAATCCGCGACTCAACCGGGTTAACCTGCCATCTCGGCGTGCTGGAAGGCGCATCGCCAATTTATCTGCTGAAGCTGGAAAGCCCGCAGGCCATTGTGATCCGCAGCTGGGAAGGCAAGCGCCTGTCGCTGCACAGCTCCGGGCTGGGAAAGGTGCTTATCGCCTGGCTGAACAGCGAAGAGCTGGAAGAGTTACTGCCGGAAGATCAGGTTTTGCATCGCTTTACCGATACCACCATTACCGATATCAACATCCTTAAACAGGAGCTGGCGGGCATTCGCCGTCGCGGGTGGGGATATGATAATGAAGAAGATTGCCAGGGCGTGCGCTGTATTGCGGTACCGGTGTTTAATTCCCAGGGGAAAGTCATTGCCGCTCTGAGCGCATCGGGCGTGGCATTCCAGATCCCTGACGACAAGCGTGAAGGCCTGGCAACGTTAATGATGGATGCCAGCCGCCGTCTTACCCATCTGCTGCACTAATCGAAAGCGGGCATTAGCCCGCTTTCTTCTTTATACCTGTTACAGCCCCGCGCGTTTCAGCACCTTGTGAAGATTCGCGATATGCCCTTCGTTGGCAGGCAGGACCGGCGGCATCACGTGGGTTGAAACATTCACGCCGCTCAGTTGAATCGCCTTCTTGATGATGCCGAAGAACGGCGTATCCAGGCTGTAAATCGTCGACAGCGCCGACAGCTGGCGTTGCAGTGCAAACATCGTTTCATACTCTTTTTCGCACCAGGCGCGGTAAATGCCGCAGGTGATCTGCGGCGCAAAGTTGGCGGTGGCCGGGATACCGCCGTTGCCGCCCATGATCAGCGTATCCATCATGTATTCGTCATAACCAGAGAATATGACAAAGTCGGAACGAATCGGCCTGACGTGATTAACGATTTCCCGGATGTGGCTAATATTATCGACGGTATCTTTAATCCCAATAATATTGGGTATATCGCGCGCCAGTCTGGTGATTAAATCAACGCTAATATCCTGGCCGGTTAATGCCGGAAAATTATAAATTAATACCGGGCTATGAATATTCTCTGCCACGGTTTTAAAGTGGTTATAAATATAGTCGTCGGTTAATTTGGCATAATACGGGTTCAGTACCAGCACCGCGTCCACTTCCAGTTTATCGGCGTGGTAACCCAGTTCTATCACTTCCTGGGTACAGGTGCTGCTAATTCCCAGTAAAACGGGAATACGACGATTAATATGACGCACGCAGAATTCGGCTGTTTCCCTTCGCTGCTTTTGGGTCATATGGCAGAACTCGCCGCCGCTACCCAGCAACAGTACGCCATCGACGTTACTGGCGATCAGATGATCCAGTAAGGTCGCCATTCCCGCTTTATCCAGTTCTCCCTGAGCATCAACAATTGTCGGGACGGGCGGGAATACCCCGCGAAATTTGCTCGTGTTTGACATGAAAAATTCCTTTAAACAAGGGTGGGCCTGCGAACAAACCCACCGAAAATATTATTTAATCCAGGCACCGGCCATTAATGAGGTGGCGTGAGAGGTGAATTGCTTAAACACGCCGCGACGGCTGGAATAATCCGGTTTGGTCCAGCGGCTGCGACGCGCCGCCAGGCAATCCTGAATGTCTTGTTCGGACTGGCGAACGCCATGAATACCGACGATGTTAAGCTTGCGGCCTTTAACATCCATTTCGATCAGATCGCCATCTTCCACCAGTGCGATCGGTCCGCCGTCCGCCGCTTCCGGCGAAACGTGCCCCACGCACGGGCCGCTGGTTGCACCGGAGAAGCGGCCATCGGTAATCAGGGCCACTTTGCCATCCAGACGCTGGTCATACACGATGGCGTCGGTGGTCATTAACATCTCCGGGGCGCCGGAACCTTTTGGCCCTTCGTAGCGGATGAAAATCACATCGCCGGGTTCAATACGGTTGTGGATGATGGCCTGCTGGGCATCCTCCTCAGAGTTAAATACCCGCGCCGGGCCGACGTGGTGATGCATATCCGGGGAACAGGCGGCGTATTTGATCACCGCGCCTTCCGGGGCGATATTGCCTTTCAGTACCGCAATCGAGCCTTTTTTAGTGGCCTGCTCGGGTTTGCGCAGTACATCGTCCGGGCTGACTTTGTAGTTATTCAGATAGCCATGATTGCGGGTGAAGAAGCCAGACTGGTGCATCATCTCCAGGTTATCGCCCAGCGTGCGGCCGGTGACCGTCAGCACATCCAGATCCAGATAATCACGCAGATACCACTGCACCAGCGGAATACCGCCCGCGAACCACAGCATCTCGGTAACGTACTGGCCGCTCGGCTGAATGTTGGTCAGATACGGGATTTCATTATTAATGCGATCGAACAGTTCCGGTTTTAATTCCCAGCCCAGTTCGTGCGCCACCGCAGGCAGGTGGATCATGGCGTTGGTGCTACCGCCAATCGCCGCATGAACTTTAATCGCATTTTCAAACGCGGCAGGCGTCAGGATTTTGTGGGTAGTGATATTTTTTGACGCCAGATGCAGCGCCTGATGGCCTGCCGCACGCGCACCGCGACGGATTTCCGCCATCGTCGACGGCTGCAATGCGCTGCCCGGCAACGCCAGGCCGAGCGCTTCCGACATACACTGCATGGTACTGGCGGTGCCCATAAACTGGCAGGCGCCCGCCGTCGGACAACCGCACTGCTGCATGGCTTCCACCTGCTGAACGCCGATTTCGCCTTTCTTCAGCTTCGCGGTGATGCCGCCGAGGTCAGAGGTGCTCATATTCGGGGCCGGGCGCATGGAGCCGCCGGGGATATGTATCAGCGGCAGATCCAGACGCGCGGCGGCAATCAAATGCGCGGGAATCGATTTATCGCAGCTGGAGATCAGCACGCCAGCGTCATACGGCACTACCGACCCATGGATTTCCACCATGTTGGCGATGGCTTCGCGGGACGCCAGGATATAGTTCATCCCGTCATGGCCCTGTCCCCAGCCGTCGCAAATATCAGTGACGTGATGGCGCACCGCGCGGCCGCCCGCTTCGTGGACACCCAGCACCGCCTCGTCACCGAGCTGGTTGAGGTGGAAACTGCCGGGGTGGCTCTCCCCGTAGCAATCATCCACCAATACCTGCAATTTATTGACGTCGTCTTTGGTGTAGTTCATCCCCAGACGTAGAGCATCCAGTTGCGACCACAGGTCGCGGGCAGTTTGGCATTTCTGACTCATTTGGCGATTCCTTCCTGTTTAAGTGACGCAGTTGCGAGGGGCTTGCTACCTGAGTTAGGCGTACCGGCAGGACGCGCGGTCACCGAGGGCAAACTGAACAGCAACGCAACAGCGATAAGCAATGCGGCAACCAGCACGGTCATACCGGCGGTTTGAGAGAAAGTGACAGTCAACAGCCCAACCAGATACGGCCCGATAAAACCGCCAATATTGCCGAGGGCGTTGATGGTGCCGCGCACGCCGCCCAGCACGTTGGGTGCGAACAACAGCGGCGGCAGCGTCCAGAAGGGGCCCGCGTAGGCTTGCAGGAAGAAGCCGCACACCACCATCATGCCGTAGGCCAGCCAGACGTTGTCTTTGAGGATCAGGGAGAGCGCTAAACAAAAAGCGAAGCCAATCAGCGGGATTGCGGTATACAGGCGGCGGTTCATGGTCTTATCGCACCATTTTGCGATATAGAACTGACCGATGATGCACAAAATATACGGTGCGGCAGTAAGCAGGCCGACGGTGGTCATGCCGCTGCCGGTTAACTCTTTAATCAGTTTCGGCATCCACAGGGCGAAGCCGTAGAAACCCACCTGGACGAAGAAATAGATACCGATAAGCTTCCACAGGTTTACGCTGCGCAGCACGCTGCGGATATTGCTTTTCTCTCCGGCGATGCTCAGCGTGCGATCTTCTTCCAGCTTTTGTTCAATCCAGGCGCGCTCTTTCGGATCCAGCCATTTCGCCTGATGCGGGTGGTCAGCCACCAGCGGCAGCCAGACAAACAGCAGACCCAGCGACAGCAAGCCTTCAATAATGAACATTTCGCGCCAGCCGTAGACCTCGATCAACCAGCCGGAAAGCGGCCCGGTGATAATTGAGGCCACCGCCAGGTTCATCTGGAAATAGGCAATAGCGCGGGCGCGTTCTTCATTCGGGAACCAGTGGCCGATCAAGGCCAGAATCGCAGGGTAGACTGCGCCTTCAGCGACGCCGAGGATAAAGCGGATAATCAACAGTTGGGTGGGGGTTTGTACAAAACCCGTCAACAAGGCAAATCCGCCCCAGGCAACAATTGTCCAGGCGATAAGCTTTTTGGCGCTCAGGCGTTCAGCGATTTGTCCGCCGGGGATCTGCAAAAAGATATAACCAATAAAGAAGATCCCGGCGACCAGACCGGCAAACGACGCCGTCATGCCGAGATCTTCCTCCATACCGCCCGCAATACCGATGGCGATATTGGTCCGGTCCATATATGCCACGATATAAACGAGGATGGTGGCTGGGATGATATGCAGCCAGCGTCCCCTCGTGGTCGGTTTACTCAGTTCAGTACTCATTTTTTCTTCCCTATGATAAGAGGTATGATTGTTCTATGTATGGAACTGCTGTTCTGTATGTTGTTATCATCGCGCCGGGAATCAGCAACGTCAATTCCATACAAAAACGAAGGCTTTGTTTTGTGATTTGCTTCATAAACTGGGAGCACGCCAGGCTGAAAGGAAACAAGCAGAGGTGAAAATGCGGCGATTTATGGGCTTAAGGTAAATTTGTGCGTTATCTCACAGGATTGGACTTATTAAAATTTAGCCATTGAGAGTAGCGATGATGTGGGTATAGATTCCTTATAAGGAATAATTGTTCTGTATAAAGAACTAAATCTTAAATGAGGAATCATCATGATTACGACAGCACTATTTCCGTCACGCTATGTTCAGGGAAAGGGCGCGTTAACAACGCATCTGCCACAGGAGTTGGCTTCCCTGGGACGCAAAGCGCTGATCCTGCAAGATCCGTTCGTTCACCAGCGCTATTGCGATGCGGTTGAAACCGCGCTGCATGGCGTTATTGAGTACCAGATTGAGGTGTTTAACAGTGAATGCAGCGACGAAGAGATCGCGCGGATTTCTGATAAGGCGATGGCGATCGGCGCGGACGTGATTGTCGGAATGGGTGGCGGTAAAACGCTTGATACCGCCAAAGCCACCGGTGCCAGTCTGCGTTTGCCTATCGCAATAGTACCGACGCTTGCGTCTACGGATGCACCCTGTAGCTCGTTGGTGGTGATCTACACCGCCGAAGGGCAATTCAAACGCTATTTAATGATCCCGCGTAACCCTAATTTGGTGCTGGTGGATAGCGGCATTATCGCCTCTGCGCCGGTTCGTTTCCTGGTCTCTGGCATGGGCGATGCGCTGGCGACGTGGTTTGAAGCGGAGGATTGCCGCATCAAAGGAGCAGGTAACATGACCTCGCGCCCTGGCCCGATGACCGCCTTCGAGCTGGCGCGTTTTTGCTACGACACGCTAATGCGCTATGGCCGCCTGGCGAAGTTAGCTTGTGAGCAGCATCAGGTGACTCCGGCGCTGGAACATGTCATTGAAGCCAACACACTGTTATCAGGATTGGGTTTTGAAAGCGGCGGGCTGGCAGCGGCGCATGCTATTCACAATGGCCTGACGGTCCTGCCACAGACGCATGCTTACTGGCACGGCGAAAAAGTCGCGTTCGGCACGCTGGCCATGTTAATGCTGACAGATCGCTCCCCTGAACTTATCGATGAGGTTTATACGTTCTGCGAGGATGTAGGCCTGCCAGTTACCCTGGCCGAGATTGGTTTAAGCGACGTCAGCGATGCCGATCTGATGGCCGTTGCACAGGCAGCCTGTCAGGCTGGCGAAACCATGCATAACGAACCCTGTGAAGTGACGCCGGAAACGGTAATGGCAGCGCTACGCGCCGCTGATGCGCAGGGCAGGGCGCGTAAAGCACAGCGACGTTAATTTTTCTCTTAAATGCCGTCGTTCATCGGGCGTGCTGTTTATTCATCACGCCCGCTTATTACTCATCGCTGTGATATTGATTAGATTTTCAACATCCCCTCAAGGCTTTTTCAGGCATCGATCCGTACAATCGCCCACACTCAACCTTAGCTATTCATCCCTGCGGAGAATGATGATGAAACCTGCCATTATGGTGGTGGATGACGATCCCGCCATTTGCGATGTCTTACGGGATGCCTTTAGCGAGCATGTGTTTGAGGTCCATGCCTGCTATACCGGGAATAATGCGCTGGCGACGCTGGGCTCCCATCCGGAAATTGCGCTGGTGCTGCTGGATATGATACTGCCGGATATCAACGGTCTGATGGTGCTGCAGCAAATCCAACGCCAGCATCCGGCGTTGCCGGTGATTATGTTAACCGGCCTGGGCAGTGAGTCTGATGTGGTGGTCGGCCTGGAAATGGGGGCTGATGATTACATCGCAAAACCCTTTAATCCGCGCGTTGTCATCGCCCGTGTAAAAGCGGTACTACGGCGCAGCGGCGTACTGAATGCCGAGGTTCCCGCAGTGACGGGCAAAGGACTCATGTTCAACGGCTGGACGCTCGATCCTGCGCGCTGCGTGCTGGTTGATGCTAATCAACAGCCCGTGGAACTCACTCAGGGTGAATATGGTTTGTTACTGGCGCTGGTACAAAATGCGCGGAGGGTATTAAGTCGTGAACAACTTTTGGAGTTGACCCACAGCGAAACCACCGAGGTATTTGATCGCACGATTGATGTGCTGGTCATGCGCCTGCGTAGAAAAATAGAGATCAATCCCCATCAGCCCGCGTTAATCCGTACTATTCGCGGCGTTGGCTATGTATTTTCTGCGGATGTGATTGCGGCAGAAAGGGCAGCATAAAGATCGGGTGCATTAAGGACTCAGTACCCGACAAGAAGGGCGGAGCGAACTCCGCCCGGGTAGCATTACCGGTCAGAGCAGGCTAATTTAGCCGCCACCTCCTGATTCCCGTTCCTTATTCTTAATTCGCAAAGCAGTCCGCGATTAAATAAGGAAAAAACCAGTACTGTTATGCAAACAACTAATAAGCATGCCAGCAGATAGCGTAGTGGCTTCATGCCATTTACTCCTTGCCTCGCGGCGAGTAAGCGGCTATTCTCAACTTGTTTGGGGTTGAGAGATAGCCTCGGGTTAATAGAAATATTGCCCGGGGCTTTTCTCTTTCTGTCTCTCGCTCAGTGATGTACTTAAGACAGAAAGCCTTAAGCACCCGCCGACTATATTAAATGTCCGGCGATAAAATACCATAAAATCTGCGATGTAATTTTAGGCGCGATTTTTCATTATTATGGAATTAACCTCGCAGAAGTTTAATAATTTATTTATGGTACTCTTGATTAATGGTTTTACTCGTGCCTTTCCTGAATATCCAGCGTTAATTCATCAAGCGTTTTTGCGCCGTCGATGGCATTCGCACATAACAGACTCGCCCGGGCACAGGCATGCGCCAGTAAAATACTGTCAGACAGCGACCAGCTTTCATGGCTGCCGTATAGCAGGCCCGCGCAGAATGCATCGCCTGCCCCGACGCTACCGACTATCTCCTCCTGGCTTAATGTCATTGACGGTACCCACAGACCCTCACCGCTGGATTCAACACCAAACGCGCCTTCCGGGCAGTGGATCACCACACGCTGACGCACACCGGCATTCAGCAACTGCCTGGCGACAGCGCCGATCGCGTCAATATCCGGGGTATGGTCATCCTTACGCATTGCCTGGCCGCTAAACTCGCCGGCTTCCAGTTCGTTAATCACCAGATAATCCAGCCAGGGCAGGGCGGGCATGACTAAAGGTTGATAGCGTGGATCGCCCTGGCGCGACACCAAATCCAGCGAAGTTTGATAGCCCTGCTGTTGCATCTGCGCCAGCAAGCGGGCACTGCGTGTGCCGTATTCGGCGTCGGGTAAATCCAGGCTATCGAGCAGCAATAAATAGCCAAGATGGAAAATCTTCATCCTGCTGTCGAGATGATCAAATGCCGGTAAATCCAGCAACCGGTTCGCACCGGGAGAATGAAAAAAGGTGCGCTGACCGCTGGGATCGGTCATGACCTGGGTCATCGACGTTGGCGCGAATGAGGTACGCTGCACGTGTTGGCGATTGACGTGGTATTGCTCAAGCATCGCCATAACGAAATCGCCATCATGATCTTCGCCGATAAGGCCCACCGCCTGAAGCGGCAGGCCGGTATGCATTTTCGCGAGGGTGAGCAAAACGTTAAGCGGCGCGCCGCCCGTGGAGCGCTCACTCCGGATGATTTCTGTTAACCAACCCGGCTCCGGCCATTTCACAATCTGATGGACATGGTCCACCAGCATATTGCCAGCGGCAATAACGCCTTTCCGTTCGCTCATCATCCCTCCTTACGCATGCCCCGCGCTGCCAAAGGTGCGCATCTGTTCCGCTACCACATCGGTAATCGCTTCTTCAATGCCTAGTAGCAACTCGGCGAATTCGTCATACATCGGCTTACGATCTGCCATACGCTGTTCCACCGCACCCAGCGCTGCCTGAGACATACCGGTATAAAAGTTGATTTTATGGATGCCCAGCGAGATGGCGCGCCGGAAATCGGCATCGCTAATTCCTGAGCCGCCATGCAGCACCAGCGGAATACCGGTTTGCTGGCTGATGGCGCTGAGCCGGTCGAAATCGAGCTTCGGCTCGCCCTTATATTTACCGTGGGCATTGCCGATGGCGACCGCCAGAGCGTCGATACCGGTACTGTCGACAAATTCGCGGGCAATCGCGGGATCGGTGAATTTCGCGCTGTCCGCTTCGCCATACAGCGCGCCGCCTTCATCGCCGCCTACTGCGCCCAACTCCGCTTCTACCGATACGCCTACCGCGTGGCACATTTTCACGACTTCCCGGGTCTGGCGAACGTTGTCTTCATAACTCAGGGTTGAGCCATCAAACATCACTGAGCTAAACCCGAGGCGCAGCGCCCGGACAACCGACTCAAAATGCAGGCCGTGATCAAGGTTGAGCACGACCGGAATATCGTGGCGCGCCGCCTCGAATTTCACGGCTTCCACCAGCGAATCCAGCGACACGTATTTAAAATGCACTTCTGCAATATTGATAATAAACGGTGAGCGCTCCTGCTTCGCCGCAGCGAAAAGCGCGCGCAGAAAGTGGCTATCCAGCACGTTAAACGCGCCGAGCGCATAGCCGTGCTGACGGGCGTGGGCCAGTCCGTCTGCAAGCGAAATCAATGCCATGTTGGCCTCCTGGAATTAACGGAAAACGCGGTATTCATTGCACAACACCAGTTGAGCGGGCTCGTCTTCATCGATGGCGTTGAACCGTTCAAGGGGTTTAAGGAAGCGATTGTCACGGTCGTCGTCGTTTACCGTTGAGACCTCACCCGCCAGCACATCACCAAACCCGGCTTCAGCCCAAAAGCTGTGATACATGCCGGGTGTCAGGCAAATGCTTTCCCCTGGTGCGAGGCGCAATTGGCTGCCGGCGCTGTGCGTCTGTCGGCAACCATCGATGACGACCGTGACATCGCTTTGTTCGGGTTGTTCGTACTGGTCTGCATTCCAGATTTCGATAATTAAATTGCCGCCGCCCCGGTTAATGATGTCTTCCCGTTTGCGCCAGTGAAAATGCATCGGCGTCACCTGGCCATCCCGGACGTGCATGATTTTTTCGGCATAGCTTTTCGGCCAGGGAACGCCGTCCACCGAGCCGTTGCGCAGGGTAAACAGCGTCAGCCCCTGGGCGGTAAAATTATTGCCGCCGAAGGCGGTCACATCCCAGCCCAGCTTTAAGTCAAAGACCTCTGCCCAACTGGCCTCATCCAGTTCGCGCCACTTTGTGGGGGCGAAGCTGGCAAACGGCGGCAGATGCACATCATGGCGGGAAAAAAACTGGCGCGTGTGGCCGATGATTTCATTGATTTCAGAGCGTTTCATTGCATCTCCCTGGTAGAGTGTGTTCTCTGCCTGAAGAAGAGGCGTGAGAGGCAGACCCGCCCCTCACCCTCGCCTGAAGGTTATTTCACCGTCCAGCCTTTGTAAGTGCCGATGTTGTTCTTATCAATCATCGTCACCGGGATCAGCACCGGTTCTTTCGGCGCGGGTTTGCCCTGAAGGATGTCATAACCGATTTCCACCGCTTTGGCCGCCATCACCTGGGGGTCCTGGGCTGGCGTTGCCACAAACAGCGAGTTATCGCGTTTCAGGGCTTCTTCCGCATCCGGCGATCCGTCCACACCGACGATAAAGAACTCGTTACGCTGCGACTGTTTCGCCGCCAGATCCGCGCCGATCGCCGTTGGATCGTTGATCGCGAATACGCCGTCGATCTTCGGATTCGCCGCCAGCAGCGAGGTCATCACTTCCAGCCCGCCTTCGCGGCTGCCTTTGGCGTTCTGGTTCCAGGAGAGCACTTTGATATCCGGATGGCGTTTGAATTCGGTCTGGCAGCCTTCTACACGGTTTTGTACGGCGGATACCGGCGGTCCGTTGATGATCACCACATTGCCTTTGCCTTTCAGGCGGTCGGTAATGTATTTACAGGCGATTTCCCCGGCCTGGGTGTTGTTTGACGTGATGGTGGCATCAGCCCCATCAGCCGCCACGTCAACCGCCACGACCACAATCCCAGCGTCTTTGGCGCGTTTCACCGCCGGGCCGATGCCTTTTGAATCCGCAGCGTTAAGGATGATCATGTCCACTTTAGCGGCGATAAAGTTATCGATTTGCGCCACCTGCTGACCCAAATCGTAGCCGCTGGACACCAGTGTCACTTTCACGCCGTCGCCCGCCAGTTTACGCGCTTCCAGCTCTGCCCCTTTGGTGATCTGGACGAAGAACGGGTTGGCGAGATCGCCCACGGTAACGCCGATGGATTTTAACTCTTTGGCCTGCACAAACGGCGAGGCGGCAAGCAGTGCGCCAGCACAGAGCGCGGTGACAAGAGGTTTCAAACGCATATTTCTCTTCCTCATATAGGGAGTAGGGTATTGTTGTTATGCACTTTGATGGTGACGGGTACGGTACTTGTCTATCAGCACTGCAATGATGATCACCGCCCCTTTGATCACCAGTTGCCAGAAGTAAGAAACGCCCATCAGGGTCATGCCGTTGTTGAGGGTCGCGATGATTAACGCCCCCACCAGGGTACCGGTGATGGTGCCGATGCCCCCAACAAAACTGGTGCCGCCGAGAATAACCGCCGCAATCGCATCCAGCTCGTAGCCCATCCCCAGGTTGCCGTTGGCGCTGTACAGCCGTGATGCGCTCATCAGCCCGCCGAGCCCGGAAAGCAGCCCGCTCATCCCATAAACAAACAGCAGTACCAGCCATACTTTGATGCCGGTCAGACGGGCCGCCTGCATGTTGCCGCCTACCGCATAGATATGAACCCCCAGCGTGGTGCGGCGCAGAATAAACCAGCAAATCGCCACCACCAGCAGCGCAATCACCACCAGCCAGGGAATGGGGCCGAGGTAGGCGTTGCCTATCCATTCAAAACCAATATTGGAGTTGATGACCGTAGTGCCATCCGCCAGCAGATACGCCGCGCCGCGCAGCGCCGTGTAGGTCCCCAGCGTGACGATAAACGGCGGTAGCCCGGCAAAGGCCACCAGCGCGCCGTTAAACAAACCGAGCGCCAGCCCTAACATCAGCGCCGCAGGCATCGACAGCATCGACAGTTCCGGGGAGAGCGACACCACCATCGCCGCCACCGCCGTGGTGCCAAGTATTGAACCCACCGACAGGTCAATCCCGCCGGTCAAAATAATGAAGGTCATTCCCGCCGCCAGCACGATGTTAATCGACGCCTGACGGGTGATATTCAACAGGTTGCTTTCGGTAAAGAAGTTGGGCGCGATAAAGCCAAATACCGCCACGATCAGGATCAGAATCGGCAAAATCCCCACCGTTTGCATGATGTCGCCCATCAGCATTTTTTTCACTGAGGCGGATTTTGGGGCGGGTGAAGTGGATGGCGTCATGGTTGGCCCCTTTTGGGAAGAGTTAGTCATT
Organism: Atlantibacter sp. MEI4A-1023; assembly: GCF_056155425.1. Taxonomy (NCBI): domain Bacteria; kingdom Pseudomonadati; phylum Pseudomonadota; class Gammaproteobacteria; order Enterobacterales; family Enterobacteriaceae; genus Atlantibacter; species Atlantibacter sp. MEI4A-1023. The sequence goes on along the minus strand of NZ_CM149568.1, from coordinate 4,274,446 downwards.
GCGCACCGCCTTGTGCCGCGAATCGTCAACGCCGGTAGCCAGCGTCATGATATTTTCCTGAGTGATGTCGAGCCCGTTCAGTTCCCCGGCAATGCTGCCTTCGCGCATCACATACACCCGGTCGCTCATACCGACAACTTCCGGCAATTCGCTGGAAATCATCAGGATCGCCACGCCCTGGCGCGCCATCTGGTTCATGATGCGGTAAATCTCGCTTTTTGCGCCGACATCCACGCCGCGCGTAGGTTCATCCAGAATCAGAATGCGCGGGCCAATGGCGACCCAGCGGGAAATCAACAGCTTCTGCTGGTTGCCGCCAGACAATCCGCCTGCCCGTACCTGGGCATGAGGCACGCGGATATTGAGCGTGGCGATGGCGTCATCGGAAATCGACTGGGCTTTTTTGCGGTTCAGCAGCCCGTAACTGGCGTCGCGTTCCAGCGTCGCCATGGTGATGTTTTCCTGCGCCGCCATTTCCAGAAACAGCCCTTGCTCTTTGCGGTTTTCGGTTAAAAAGCCGATGCCGCGATCGATAGCATCGCGCGGGGAGTGGATCACCGCCGGTTTGCCGTCGATTTCGATACTGCCGCCGGTGGCTTTGCGCACCCCGAAAATCAGCTGCGCCAGCTCAGAACGGCCCGCGCCGACCAGGCCTGCCAGGGCGACCACTTCACCGGCACGCACCTCCAGGCTGACCGGCTGGATTTTCTCGCCGTCGGTCAGGTGATGTACCGCCAGCCGGACCTCGCCGCGCGGGATATCGCGCTCTTTATTAAACAGATCGCTCAGCGGGCGGCCCACCATCATGCGTACCAGTTCCTGGGCGTTCAGCTGGTCGCGCTCAAGGCTGCCCACGTACTGGCCATCGCGCAGCACGCTGACGCGGTCGGACAGCTCGTACACCTCCGCCATGCGGTGGCTGATGTAGATAATCGCCATGCCTTCATTACGCAGCCGCATAATCAGCTCGAACAGGCGATGGGTTTCGCGGGAAGAAAGCGCGGCGGTGGGCTCATCCATCACCAGAATGCGGCTGTTGCGATGCAGCGCGCGGGCGATTTCCACCTGCTGCTGTTCGGCAATGGTCAGTCGCATCACCCGATCGGTGGCGCGAAACTGCGCGCCAAGCCGGTCGATGACTTTCTGCGCCTGCGCCACCATCTCTTTGCGGTTCACCAGCCCGGCGCTGGAAATCTCACTGCCAAGGAAAATATTTTCGGCGACGGTTAAATTGGGCGCGAGCTGCATCTCCTGATAAATCAGCGTGATGCCCGCCTGTAACGCATCTTTCGGGCTTTTGATGCTGTAAGGTTGCCCGTCGATCAGGATCTCGCCACTGGTCGCGGTATACGCCCCGGCGAGGATTTTCATCAGGGTGCTTTTCCCGGCGCCGTTTTCGCCCATCAGCGCGTGGATCTCGCCGGGATAGACCGTCAGGCTGACGCCTTTAAGCGCGTAAAATTTGCCAAACGCTTTGGCGATATCGCGCATCTCCAGCACAGGCGTTGCGTTCATGGCGCACTCCATTCGGGGTCAGGTGTTATCACTTGACCACTGCCAGATAAATGCATGATGTCAAAAGCCATTCATATTTGTCATATACCCTTCATACTTCGCGTTGCAGATGCGTTGGCTACGTTCGCTCACCCCAGTCACTTACTGGTGTAAGCTCCTGGGAATTAATGAGAGACATCCTGTCTCTCACCGAAGGCCAGCCGTTGGCTGGTCAAATTCGTTCCAGACGAATTTGTCACTCTCTTGCCGCCTTTCTGCACCACGAATTATTTTGGGTAAAATGTTGAATAGTTAACATTGATCACATTCCCGCAACGCAACCGTGCCGGGGAACACCGCGAGGCGCTACTGTTCTGTTTTCGCCAGTGGAGTGGGTTATGACACAGCCAGCCAGCCGATTTCTGACCAGCGCACGCGGGCGGTTACTGTTTTTTAATCTGCTGGTGGTGGCGGTCACGTTGATGGTGAGCATGGTGGCGATAGTCGGCTTTCGGCACGCCAGCGTGTTGCAGGAGCAGGTTCAGAAGCAGACGCTCAGCGATATGACCGGCAGCATGGCGCTGGCGCGCGATACCGCCAACGTCGCCACGGCGGCGGTGCGGTTAAGCCAGGTGGTCGGCGCGCTGGAGTATCAAAGTGAAGCGGAGCGATTAAAGCAGACGCAGCTTGAGCTACAGCGCTCATTGCATTTGCTGTCAATGGCGCCGCTGGCGGCCCTGGAGCCGGAACTGGTCAGCAATATCATTTCCCGCAGCATCCAGTTGCAGCAAAGCGTGACCCAGATGCTGGAGCGCGGCCATCGCCGCCATCTTGAACGCAACGCGCTACTGAGCGCCCTGTATCAAAACCAAAGCTATCTCCATCATATTCAGACGCTTAATCAGCGAGCCGGGGAAACGTTGCCCCCGCCTGCGCTGCTTATCGAAATGGATCGCCTGATCGACGCGGCAATCCAGACGCCGTCGCCGCGCCCGACGGTGGAACAAATCGACGCGGTGGTACAACAGCTGCCCGGCCAGCTCAGCGATCCGCTGGTTAACGGTATCTACCAGGACTTTACCCAACAACTGGGCCAGCTTGATCCGCTCTCCGCCTCGCTGGCAGAGAGCGATCTCGCTATTAGCTGGTCGATGTACCACATCAAAGCGCTGGTGGCGTTTCTGAATACGGATATCAATCATTATGTAAAACGTGTGGTGCAGGAGTCGGCGCTGCGTACCGCCGCCAGCCATAAAGAACTGCGCTCGATGATCCTGTTTATCGCGGTGTTTGCCGCGTTGGCGCTGATTATCACCGGGTTTGCCGGGTGGTATATCTACCGCAATCTCGGCTCGAACCTGACGGCGATTTCCACGGCGATGGCGCGGCTGGCGCGCGGTGAGCGGGATGTCACCGTCCCGGCGCAGCAGCGGCGCGATGAACTTGGCGAACTCGCCCGCGCGTTTAACGTATTTGCCCGCAATACCGCGTCGCTGGAGCACACCTCGCGGCTGCTGAAAGAAAAAAGCACCCAACTGGAAACCACTTTTCACGCTATGCGCGACGGCTTTGCGCTGTTCGACAGCCACGGCGAGCTGGTGGTATGGAACCCGCAATATCCTTTGCTGCTGGGCCTGGAGGCGGAAGGCGTGCAGCGCGGCCAGCACTATCTCCAGTTGTTGCGCCACGTCGCGCCGCAGGATGCCCACATTCAGGAGAACCTTGCGCTGCCGCTGCCCCATCCGCAGGAGTTACGGTTGGCTGACAACCGCACCATTGAGCTGCGCTTTAGCCCGGTGCCGGGTCGCGGTATGGTCAACGTGGTGCTGGATCGCACCGAGCGTAAAGGGCTGGAAGAGGCGCTGGTGCACGGACAGAAAATGAATGCCGTCGGCCAGTTGACCGGCGGGCTGGCCCATGATTTCAATAACCTGTTGGCGGTGATAATCGGTAGCCTGGAATTAACCGCGCCCGATACGCCGGACGCGCCGCGCATTGCCCGCGCGCTAAAAGCCGCCGAACGCGGCGCACAGCTCACCCAGCGCCTGCTGGCGTTCTCGCGTAAACAATCCCTGAACCCGCGCGCCGTGCAGCTCAAGGCACTGCTGGAAAACCTGGTCGAACTGATGCGCCATTCCCTGCCCGCAACCCTGACCCTGGAGCTGGAAGCGCAGCAACCGGCCTGGCCTGCGTGGATTGACGTCAACCAACTGGAAAACGCCATTATCAACCTGGTGATGAACGCCCGTGATGCGATGGAAGGGCGCAGCGGCATCCTCAAAATTCGTACCTGGAACCAGCGCGTGACCCGTGGCGACGGGCGGCGGCACGATATGGTGACGCTGGAAGTGATCGACGGTGGCTGCGGGATGTCGGAAGAGTTGAAGGCCCACGTATTCGAGCCGTTCTTCACCACCAAACAGACCGGCGAAGGCAGCGGTCTTGGCCTGTCGATGGTGTATGGCTTTGTGCGCCAGTCTGGCGGGCGTGTACAAATCGATACCGCCCCCGGCCAGGGCACCACGGTGCGCCTGCAACTGCCGCGCGCGCCGCAGGCGGCCAGTGAACTGGCTCTGCCGGTCGATATTCCTGATGTGTCTTCACAAGATGAGCTGGTGTTGTTGCTGGAAGATGAAGCCGATGTGCGCCAGACGCTGTGCGAACAACTGCACCAACTGGGCTATATCACGCTGGAAGCGCAGACCGTTGAGGAGGCCATCAGCCTGCTGGATAACGTCGGGGAGATCGGCATCCTGATTAGCGATCTGATGCTGCCCGGGGGCGTAAGCGGCGCGGAAGTGTTGAACTACGCGGCGATTAATCATCCGCATATCGCCCGGCTGCTGATCAGCGGCCAGGACTTACGCACCGCGCAAGACCCGGTGGCGCAGCCGGATGTGGAGTTGTTGCGTAAACCCTTTACTCAGGTACAGCTGGCACAGGCGCTGCGGCGGGCGCAAATCTGAGTTTACTCAGGCTTGCTTTACGCAGGGATAAAGCCCAATTAGCCTACTTGCATAATTTTGCATTTAGGTTAATCCTTATGGAAAAGAGAACGCCGCATACCCGATTACACATTGTCAAAACACTGGTTCGGGCTGGCCTGGCGGCCGTGACAAATACAGCCTTGACTGGCGCAGCGCAAATGGGATTTGGTTCTAAGCAGGAAATTTTCAATGTCATTCTGGCGCTGGAACCCGCTGACTTTTATAAAAGCATGACCGCTTATCATGACTCTACGTGCTGGCATGAAGTGTATCGACCCCTCTACAAGGGCCAACGGATTTATATGAAATTCATTGTGACTGACGGCGTACTGATCGTGTCATTTAAGGAGTTATGAATATGAAATGTCCTGTTTGCGGTGGCGCAGAACTGATACATGAATCTCGCGATATGCAATATGAATACAAAGGCCGGAAAACGGTTTTTCATGCCGTTAAAGGGCAATTTTGCGATCGGTGCGGGGAAGTGATTTTTGGGGATGGCGAAGGCGATGAATATTTTGCGGGCATGGTGGAATTTAACAGACGGGTAAATGCTGAAGAGGTCGATCCGGCCTTTATCGCTAAGGTGCGTAAGCGCCTTAAACTAGACCAGCGGCAGGCTGCAGAAATTTTTGGCGGCGGCGCTAACGCCTTTAGCCGTTATGAAACTGGGCGCGTAGCGCCTCCGCGCCCACTTGTTTTGTTATTTAAGGCCCTGGATAAGCATCCCGAACTCCTGGAGGAGCTGAAGCGAGCTTAAAAGCCACTTCGAATTCATTACACAGGCACAACCCCTGACGCTTTGAGAATTCTCTTCTTCTCTACCCTCCGCAGCCTTTGCAAAGTAACACTCTGTCTTTTCGAGGGCTGCCTGATGAAATCTTTGCCGCTTTTCCTGACGCTCGGCGCGTTAGTGATGACTGCTCAACCAGCGCGCGCCGATGTGATTGACGATACCGTGACGTCTATTACCCGCGCGATTGATGACGCGTATTCCCAGAATGATGACCGACGTGACGATCGTGACTGGCAACGTTCCGACGATCAGCGCCGCCAGTACAGCGACCGGCGCAGGCAGCTTGAGGACCGGCACCGTCAGTTAGATGAGCGCCAGCGTCAACTGGACCGCGAGCGCCAGCAACTGGAAGAGGAAGAACGGCGGCTGGAGGATGAATACGACCGCTAAGCGAGGGTAATTTCCTGCCCGTCAAAACCCGCCTCAACCCCCTCCGGCAGCGGGTTTTTCATCATCCATTCGTCAAACTGGTGGCTGATATGGGTCAGCACTACGCGCGGGCTTTTTATCACCTCATTCAGTGCAATCACCGTGTTTAAATCGCAGTGATTAGCCGGCGTCTGGTTGCGCGGCGCGTGGCTACAGTCAATCACCATCACGTCCGGCGGCCCCGCCTGCAAAAACTTCAGCGTTTTCTCTGGCAGCCCGGCGGTGTCGCACAGCCAGGCCACCCGGCTGTGAGCGGTTTCCAGCAGATAGCCGAACGTCAGCTTTGAGTGATTAAGCGGCAGCGGCGTCACCTGCAAACCCTGGAGGCTAAACACCACGAACGGCTCAACGGTATGGCTGAAATCAAGGATGCCGGGATGTTTAAACAGATCGTCGCAACCCTGTTCATCCGGCGGGCCGTACACCGCTATTTTCTCGCCCACGCCCCAGCGCAGCGGGAAAAGCCCCTGCACATGGTCCATATGGTAGTGGGTGAGCAGAATCTGGCGGAAACGCCCGGCGGGCCAGCGGTCCATCAGGTCGGGCAGCCCCGCATCCAGCAGCGTAACCGCGTCGTTGCAGTTAATCACCGCGCTACAGGGGCGGCGGCGAAAAGCCTCATCTTTGCGCGCCCGTTCGCAGGCTTTGCAGATACAGCCAAACGCCGGGACCAGTTGCGCGCCACCGGTGCCGGTGAGGGTCAGCGTTAAGGTCATTGCAGCTCCTTAAAGCGTTTTGGTGAACCGAACGTGGCTCGGCTCATAGCCTTCGCGACGATAAAACCGATGAGCGTCGATGCGTTTCACGTTGGTGGAAAGCTCGGTCATCTCTGCGCCGTGCTGCTGCGCCACCGTCTGCGCCCAGCGTAACAAGCCTTTGCCCACGCCCGCGCTACGCGCGTCAGGCATGACCACCAGTTCCTGGATCTCGCCGATCCAGTTGGCGTGATGGAGATGAAATTGCAGATGCAGACTGATCAGCCCGACCGGTTTGCCGTCGAGCCAGGCCAGCGCCAGATGATAGTTGGCGTCGCGCAGGTTGGCGGCAAGGCCAGTGTCGAACGCGTCGCGGTCAAACGTGGCCTGTTTCAGTTCGCAAACCAGCGCGTAGATGGCGTCGCTGTGGGTGATATCGGCGCGCTGAATGTCATAAAGCATGATGCGGCTCCCGTGGCTGTTGGTGCTCATCGACCAGCGTTAATAATGTCTCGACTGACTGTAGCAGACTCCCGTCATTATTCAGTATCCGGCAGCCGGGTGGCAGGCTGGCGAACTGCGCCGCACGCGCCAGCCGGGCGGCGATTTGCCCGGCTGATTCCCGGCCCCGCGCCAGTAAACGCGCCCGCAATACGTCGGCGGACACCTGCAAACACACCGCCAGCAACTGCTCCCCGTAGCGCGTCTGCGCCTGTTTCAGATGCGCACGCGAACCGTTCACCACCACATTAAACCCCGCCTCCAGCCACAGATCGATCTCCTGGCCGATTCCATAACGCTGTCCGTTGGCCTGCCAGCTCAGGGCGAACAGCCCCTGAGCCTCGCGCTGTAAAAACTCGCTTTCGCTCAGCGCGATATGGTTTTCGTTTCCGGCGTTAAACGGGCGGGTGATGTAGCGATGCGCCACCAGCAGCGTCGGGCGCTCCCGCTCGCGCAGGGCGCTTAACAGGCTGTCTTTCCCGGACCCGGACGCCCCCATTAACCAGATCATGCGCCCCATCAGAACACCTGCTTTCCCTGACGCCAGACATTGCCGATATGCACGTGCTCCCCGTGCCAGTGCGCCAGCACCAGATCGGCGCGCTTGCCTTCGCCAATCACCCCGCGATCGTCGAGGTTGAGCGCCCGCGCCGGGTTGCGCGTCACCAGATGAATCGCCTGGGACAGGGTAAAGGCGTTGCCCTCGTCGAGCGCCACGCGAAACGCCGCGTCCAGCAGGCTCGCCGGGTAATAATCGGAAGAGAGAATATCCAGCAGCCCGGCCTGGGCCAGCGAGTGGGCCGCGACGTTGCCGGAATGCGAGCCGCCGCGCACGATATTCGGCGCGCCCATCAGCACGCTCATGCCGTGTTGGCGCGACGCCTGCGCCGCGTCCCAGGTGGTAGGGAATTCGGCAATCACGCTGCCCAGTTGGTGGGATTCCTGTACGTGCTCCGCCGTGGCGTCGTCATGGCTTGCCAGCGCGATATTCTGCGCCCGGCAGTGGGCGGCGATGGCTTCCCGGTTCGGCTGTGACCAGCGCTCGGCCAGCGCCAGTTGCTCCTCTTCGTAGCGCGCCATGTCGTGGTCATTGAGCTGGTATTTGCCCTGATAATACTCGCGATACTTTTCCCGGTTGGCGAACTGGCGCTGGCCCGGCGAATGATCCATCAGCGACACCAGGGTCACCGGTTCGCGATGCATCAGTTGTTCAAACAGTGGCAGCGTGGTGTGATGCGGCAGCTCGCAGCGCAGATGCAGGCGATGCTCGGCGCGGTTCACCCCGCGCCGCTGGCTGTGCTCCACCGCGTTAATCATCTTTTCCAGGTTCTCCAGCCGATCGCCGCCGTCGCGCACGTCGCCCAGCGCTACCGCGTCCAGCACCGTGGTGATGCCGCTGGCTACCATTAGCGCATCGTGGCTGCTCATGGCGGAGTGGGCGGGCCAGTCCACTTTCGGGCGCGGAGTGAAGAACTTATCCAGATTGTCGGTATGCAGTTCAATCAGCCCAGGCAGCAGCCAGCCGCCTTCGCCGTCCAGCGCGCCCGGCAGGCGGCTGCGGCTGTCGGCGTAGCGGGTAATTACCCCGTCGTGGATATCAATAGAGCCGTCTACCACCTCGTTTTCGAGGACCAGCTTTACGTTATTAATAATCATCTGTTTTCCCCATCGGGTGTAAACGGTCAGCCACGCGCTGGCGAATGGCGTCATCATGGAAAATGCCGACAATAGCCGCGCCGCGCGCTTTGGCCTCTTCAATCAGCGCCACCACGGCGGCGCTGTTGTTGGCGTCCAGCGAGGCGGTAGGCTCGTCGAGCAGCAGAATCGGGTAATCGACGATAAACCCCCGGGCGATATTGACGCGCTGCTGTTCGCCGCCGGAAAAGGTCGAGGGCGCGAGATGCCACAGGCGCTCCGGGACGTTGAGGCGAGTCAGCAGGCTGGCGGCTTTGGCGCGGCACACCTCGCGGTCAACGCCCAAATCCAGCAGCGGTTGCATCACCACCATTAACGCCGAAACGCGAGGGATAACCCGCAAAAACTGGCTTACCCAGCCGATGGTTTTGCGGCGTACCGCCATCACGTCCCGGGCCGGAGCGGCGACGATATCCAGCCACTGCTCGTCATGTTTCACCCAGATATGCCCGTTATCCGGCAGGTAATTGGCGTACAGCGAGCGCAGCAGGGTGGATTTACCGCTGCCGGAGTGGCCGTGCAGCACCACGCACTCCCCTGCGTTAACGTCCAGCGAGGCGCTTGACAGCACCGGCAGGCGAATGCCGTTTTGATGATGAAGAACAAACGTTTTACTGACATTTTCAACCCGTAATGAAACCGTCATGGCGCGCCTCTAGTTTTGCAGAACCGATGAAACCAACAATTGGGTATAAGGATGATGCGGATCGTCGAGCACCCGGTCGGTTAGCCCACTTTCCACCACCTGACCCTGCTTCATCACCAGTAGTCGGTTGGCCAGCAGCCGCGCCACGCCCAAATCGTGGGTGACAATCACCACCGCCAGGTTCAGTTCCACCACCAGGCCGCGCAGCAGGTCGAGCAAACGCGCCTGCACTGAAACGTCCAGCCCGCCCGTCGGCTCATCCATAAACACCAGCCGGGGGTGCGTCACCAGATTGCGGGCGATTTGCAGGCGCTGCTGCATCCCGCCGGAAAACGTGGTAGGTAAATCGTCGATGCGCGAAGTAGGGATTTCGACTTCCTCCAGCCAGCGCGCGGCGGTGGCACGGATCTCGCCATAGTGACGCGCGCCTGTGGCCATCAGGCGTTCGCCGATATTGCCGCCAGCGGAGACCTGGCGGCGCAGGCCATCCATCGGATGCTGATGCACCACGCCCCATTCGGTGCGCAACAGGCGGCGGCGTTCGGCTTCGCTCATGCCGTACAGTGAACGATGCTGGTACATCACGTCGCCCGCCTGCGGGGCCAGCCGCGCGGAAATCGACTTCAGCAGGGTGGTTTTACCGGAGCCGGATTCCCCGACAATCCCCAGCACTTCACCGGGCCATAAATCAAAGGAAACGTCGCTAAAGCCTTTGCCCGGCGCGTACAGGTGGGTCAGGTGATTAACCGAAAGCAGAGGTTGAGTCATGAGTTATTGGCCTCGTAAACCGTGCGGCAGAAATCGGTATCGGAACAGACAAACATGCGGTTGCCCGCGTCATCCAGCACCACTTCGTCAAGATAGCTGTCATGGGAACCGCAGATGGCGCAGGGCTCGTCCCACTGCTGGACGCTGAACGGGTGGTCGTCGAAGTCGAGGCTTTCAACGCGGGTATACGGCGGCACCGCGTAGATGCGCTTTTCGCGCCCGGCCCCGAACAGTTGCAGCGCGGGCATTCTGTCCATTTTAGGGTTATCAAATTTCGGGATCGGCGACGGGTCCATGACGTAGCGGTCATTGACCTTCACCGGGTAGGCATAGGTGGTGGCGATATGGCCGAAGCGAGCAATATCTTCATACAGCTTCACTTGCATCACGCCGTATTCTTCCAGCGCGTGCATGGTGCGGGTTTCGGTTTCGCGCGGCTCGATAAAGCGCAGCGGCTCCGGGATCGGCACCTGGTAAATCAGGATCTGATCCTCCACCAGCGGCATCTCCGGGATGCGGTGGCGGGTCTGGATCAGGGTGGCGTTTTCGGTGGATTCGGTGGTGGCAGCGTGGGTGACGCGCTTAAAGAAATTGCGGATCGACACGGCGTTGGTGGTGTCGTCTGCGCCCTGGTCGATCACTTTCAGCACGTCAGATTCACCGATGATGCTGGCGGTGATCTGGATGCCGCCTGTTCCCCAGCCGTAAGGCATCGGCATTTCGCGGCCGCCAAACGGCACCTGGTAACCGGGGATCGCTACCGCTTTTAAAATCGCGCGGCGGATCATGCGTTTGGTTTGCTCGTCCAGATAGGCGAAGTTATAACCGGCAAGATGAGTCACGGCGGGTCTCCTGTTCGCGTTGCAGGCGCTTGAGCAGTTCCAGTTCGGCCTGGAAATCGACGTAGTGGGGCAGTTTCAGGTGCGAGACAAACCCGGCGGCCTCGACGTTATCGGCATGGGCCAGTACGAACTCTTCATCCTGGGCCGGGGAGGAGATGTTCTCGCCGTAGTTCGGGGCCTGTAGCGCCCGGTCCACCAGCGCCATCGCCATGGCTTTGCGCTCGCTCTGGCCGAATACCAGCCCGTAACCGCGCGTAAAGTGCGGGGCTTCTTCTGGCGGATCGATAAAGCCGTTAACCATTTCGCATTCAGTCATCAGCAGTTCGCCGACGTTGACCGCAAAACCCAGCTCTTCGGGGATCAGTTCCACACCAACGTAGCCGCTGCGAATTTCGCCGGCGAACGGGTGGTTGCGCCCGTAGCCGCGCTGGGTGGAGTAGGCCAGCGCCAGCAAATAGCCCTCGTCGCCGCGCACCAGTTGCTGTAACCGCGAGGCGCGGGAGCACGGGTAAACCGGCGGCTGGCGGGTGATGTCATCCGGCTGCTCGCCGCTGTCCTGCTCGGGTTTCGCCAGCTTTTGGGCTTCCAGCAGGCTAAACACGTGAGGCGCGTGCGGCTGGTCGCTTTCGGCCCGCGTCAGAGTGGGGGCTTCGCCGTCCGCCAGCAGAGCGAAATCCAGCAGGCGATGGGTGTAATCGTACGTCGGGCCGAGCAGTTGGCCGCCGGGCACGTCTTTGTACACCGCTGAAATGCGTCGTTCCATGCGCATAGCGGCGGTATCAATCGGCTCGCTGACCGCCAGGCGCGGCAGCGTGGTGCGATACGCGCGCAGCAGAAAAATGGCTTCCACGTTGTCGCCGCTGGCCTGCTTGAGCGCCAGCGCTGCCAGTTCGCGATCCGCGATGCCGCCTTCGGTCATCACCCGATCCACCGCCAGATTAAGCTGGGCATCGATTTGCGCCACGCTGAGTTCCGGGATCGCACCGTCGCCCCGGCGTTTGTGGTCCTGTAGGGCGTGCGCGGCGTCGATCGCTTTTTCGCCCCCTTTCACCGCAACGTACATCAGCACACCTCCACATGGGTGGTGCGCGGGATCGCCAGCAGACGATCGCCGCAGGTCAGGATCAGATCGATACCCAGAGGGAACGGATGCGGGCGCTCGGTCAGTTCGTGGATCACGCATTCCGGCAACTGCGGCGCGACCATGCGCTCCTCATGAATGCCCGCGCCCGTGAGGCGCAGCATCCGCCCGCCGCTCAGGCTGGCGACCTGCATAATCAACGTGGCGCTTGTTTCCGGCGCTACCGCGCTGCCCTGCGACAGCAGATTCAACTGCATGGAAGTCAGCGTTTCATCGGCCACCGCGAACAGCGCGCTGGCGAGATCGTCGGTGAGCGGCGCGTTGGTATGAAAGCGCAGGTTCTGACGGACAAAATCGTTGCCCATTGCGGCGCTCAGCCACACCGGCGTGTCGGTATCCGCCAGTGTGAGCAGCACGCTGGTGGTGGCTTGGCCGAATGGCGGCCAGCCGTGGGCCAGTTGATGTAGGGAAACAATCACGCCCGGCTCGCTCATGGCCTTGAGCAGGCGGCGAAAGCTGTGTTGGGCGTCGTGAACCGGGGTAGCGAAAGCGGTTGTTAAGGTCATGCGTTATCTCCACGCACCAGGGTGAAAAAGTCGACCCGGCTGGCATTCACCTGTTCGGCACGCGTTTGCAGACGCGCGGCGCGGTGGGCTTCCAGCGGGGCAATAAGGGTTTCCAGCAGCGACGGATAGTGCTCCGGGTCCTGCATCAGGGCGTCGATCACCGCGCAGCGTTCGGCGTGAGGCTTGTTGCGTCCCAGTATCCAGCTGTAGCCGCACAGGCCGTTATTCAGGCGGATAACGGCGCGGGTCAGGGTGGCGTCGCCGGTATAAAAGCGTGAACCGGTGCCGCCCATGCGGCCCTGGATTTGCACCAGTCCGGTTTCTGCCGGACGCAGGGTCTGGTACTCCGGCGCGATGCGCAGCGTTTCAACATAGCGCTGTAATTCGTCCGGCAGGCTGTGGGCCAGCACGGCCATCCAGCGCTGGCGTTGGGCGAGGGTGTAATGTGCCGCGTCCATTAGTGCTCCATGGTGAATTCAATCATGTCGGCGCGGGTCAGGCTGACGGAGTATTCCGCCGGTTTCGCCACGTCGTTACGATGGTTAAGGGTGCGCACGCACAGCAGCGGCGCCATGTTGGGGATCTCCAGCAATTTGCTCTCTTTGGCCTGGGCGCGGCGTGCGCTGATGCGCGTCTGGGTGCGCAGCAGGCGAATATCGAGTTGCTGGTCGAGATAATCGTGCAGTGAGCCCTGGCTAAAGCCCTGCAATGCAGGCCACCAGGCGAGCTCGGAAAAGTAGTGGTCGATCAGACACAGGGCGATGCCGTTGACCCGGCGCAGGGTGCGCAGATGGATCACGTTCTGTCCTTCGATGACGTCCAGCGCCTGGGCGACCTGATTTGACGCCGGGCGCAGCACCGCTAACAGACGTTCGCTGGTGGGATGGCTGCCCTGTTCCAGCAAATTCTGGCTAAAGCGCGCCTGGGCGTTAAGCGGATAATCGAACGGGCGCATCAGTACCAGCACGCCGACGCCCTGACGGCGCTGCACCCAGCCGCGCTCCACTAACTGGTCAATGGCGCGGCGCAGGGTGTGGCGGTTAACCGAAAAGCGGTCCGCCAGCTGCTGTTCCGCCGGGAGATAGTCCCCGCAGCGGTAATGATTTTTCAGTTCCTCTTCAAGCTTTGCGGCAATTTCCTGATATCGGGTGGGGTAACTGGTCGGATGTCTGGATAAGTGCATAGCAATCAAAGCCTCGCAAATCAGATGAAGTGCTTACGCAAGCGCTGCGACAGGAAGTCGAGCAGGCTGACGGTAATGATGATGACAATCATCAGGGCGCAGGTTTGCTGGAACTGGAACCCGCGAATCGCTTCCCACAGCGTGACGCCAATCCCGCCTGCGCCGACCATGCCTACCACCGTGGCGGAACGGACATTGGATTCGAAACGGTACAGGGAATAGGAGATTAAGAGCGGCATCACCTGCGGCAGAACGCCGTAAAGAATTTCTTCGATTTTGTTGGCGCCGGTAGCGCGCACGCCTTCCACCGGACCCGGCTCGATGGCTTCCACGGCTTCAGACAGCAGTTTGGACAGCACGCCGGTGGTGTGGATAAACAGCGCCAGCACGCCTGCGAACGGCCCTAATCCCACCGCCACCACGAACAGCATGGCGAACACCATTTCATTGATGGCGCGACAGGCGTCCATCAGGCGGCGCATCGGTTGGTAAATCCACCAGGGAACCAGGTTATCGGCGCACAGCAGGCCAAACGGAACAGACAGAACCACCGCCAACGCGGTGCCCCAGACGGCGATTTGCAGGGTGATCAGCATTTCGCCCAAATAGTGTTGCCACTGGCTGAAGTCCGGCGGGAAAAAGTCGGCGCTGAAGGTCGCCATATTGCCCGCGTCGCGGATCAAATTGAGCGGCGCCATCTCCGCGCCCTGCCATGAGGCGATCAGCACCGCCAGCAGCACGGCCCAGCTCAGCAGGGTGAACCAGCTTCGCTTCGGGGTCGCAACAGTAATGGTTTGCATAAGGAACTCCGTAACGCGTCCTCACGGGCGAACCCGTGAGGTCAGAGGATTACTGTGATGCGGTGGTGACGTTGGTCATCGCGCCAAGCGCGGCGTTCAAACGGTCCAGATCGTCCAGCTTCGCCTGAAGTTCTGCCGTTTTGGCGGCGCGATCCTGCTCGCTCAGGGTTTTGTTGGCTTTGACGCTCTGCATCTCTTTAAACAGCGCCAGTTGGCGAATCGGCACCAGTTGCAGGTCGCTGGAGGGGCGGAACGGCGCCCAGGAAAGGCCCTTCAGCACCTGCTGCTCTTCAGCGGTTTTGCCGTATGTCGTGAAGAAGTCGTAGATTTTGTCTTTGGTGGCATCGGAAAGGTTTTTACGCCAGACGATCGGATCGCTCGGGATCAGTGGCGATTTCCAGATCACTTTCAGCTGGTTAAATTTTTCCGGCGCGGTGACCTTCAGACGATCGAGGTTTTCGGTGTTGTTGGTCGCCACATCAAGCTGCTTGTTGGCCACGGCCAGCGCGTTGGTTTCATGGTTGGCGTTCAGGGTGCGTTTGAAATCCGTGGCGGCGATATTGTTCTTCGAGAATACATAATAGCCCGGCACCAGGAAGCCTGACGTGGAGTTAGGATCGCCGTTGCCGAAGGTCAGATCCTTGCGCTTCGCCAGCAGTTCGTTAACGTCTTTGATCGGGTTGTCTTTGTTGACGATCAGCACGCTCCAGTAACCCGGCGATCCGTCTGCCGCCACGGTCTGGGCAAACACCTGGCCGTTAGCGCGATCCACCGCTTCCATGGCGGAGAGGTTGCCGTACCAGGCCACGTCGACTTTGTTAAAGCGCATGCCCTGGATAATGCCCGCGTAGTCCGGCGCGAAGAAGGCGTTGACCTTCATGCCCAGTTTTTTCTCCATATCCTTGAGAAACGGGTCCCACTGCGGTTTGAGGTTTTGCTGTGATTCGGTCGAAATGATGCCAAAGTTAATCGCCTTTTCCTGCTCTTGCGCCAGCGCCGGACTTAACAGGGCGCTCACGCTGAACATACTGGTAAAGGCCAGAGCGGCAACCGCTTTGTAATTCATGAAATGTCCTCGGATAAGTTAGGCGGCCTGCGCGTTCTGGTCGACGCGATTCAGGCTGCGGTAGAGATGGTCGGAACGTTCACTGTCGAAGGCGCTGCTGGCGCCATCGTAAAAAACATTGCCCTGGCGCAGCGCCACAATGCGTTCGCAGTAGCGCAGGGCGTAATCCACCTGATGCAGCGTCACCACGATGGTGATGCCATCCTGGCGGTTAATGTCGCGCAGGGTTTCCATCACGATGCGCGCCGATTCCGGGTCGAGAGAGGCAATCGGTTCATCCGCCAGAATCACTTTGGCTTGTTGCATCAACGCGCGGGCAATCGCCACGCGCTGCTGCTGGCCGCCGGACAGCGTCGAAACCCGCTGGTACGCCAGATGCGCCATACCGACGCGGGACAGCGCCTGAAGCGCGCGCTGCTTCTGCTCGCGGCTGAACCAGCTAAAACAGGTGCGCCAGAACGGTGTTGCGCCAAGTGCGCCGATCAGCACGTTCTCCATCACGGTCAGGCGGTTAACCAGGTTGAATTGCTGGAAGATGTAGCCGGTCTGGGCGCGGGTCCGGCGGATGTCGCGGGCCAGGCGGCCTGCGCGCTGCACAGTACAGCCCAGCATTTCGACGTGGATGTCGGGGGATTTGTCGCTGGTAATCAGCCCGCTGAGATGGCGCAGCAGGGTAGATTTCCCGGAGCCTGACGGCCCCAGCAGCGCAACCATTTCGCCATTATTGACCTCCAGACTTACACCCTTCAGCGCCTGATGGTTATGGAAAGTTCGGGTCAAATTTTCGACGCGGATAATCGTTTGCATTACACGGTCTCCATGAAAAGTGGCCTCATGTTGACCGGGTAATGTGACGATTCTGTTAACGGGAAATGGCAATCGGATGAAGATTAGCCGTTATGCAAGCCGATTTATTAGAGAATGCATTCAGCTACCAACTTTTGTCGTAGTGCAGGGCGCAGCGAGATTTTCTTAGCTTATGGGGTGCGGATTGTGCGCTTTTTCCGGGTAAGGCTGCGAGAGACTTTATGCGGGCGATTAACCTCACGTGACACGACGCGAAATTAACCTCTGGCAGCGGGAATCAACGATGAGCAAAGACATTGTTTTTTGTGCGGATGGGGTCTGGGGCGGGCCAGACCTTGACGTTCAACACAGCCCGGTTCGGGCTGGCAATGTTTACCAGCTGTTCGTGGCGCTGCGGGGGGAGGTGGATCAACACAGCCTGCTGCTCGCCAATGAACAGGAGAAAACCTGGCGGGATCCCGACGGGGAAGTCTTACAGGTCGCAAAGTATATTCATGGGGTGGGCGACCCGAATAATCCGTTTGCGAACAGTCTGGATGGGGCATTTGGTGCCCGGCTTATCGTTCCCGTTGTCAGGGGTTATACCTTTATTAGCCGTCACTACCAGCCCGGCGATCGGATATGGCTGATCGGATTTAGCCGCGGCGCGTACACGGTGCGGGCGCTGGCCGATATGATCCTCAGCCGTGGTTTGCTGGACAGTGCGCGCCTGGGGCTGAATGAGCATAACAAGCTTGATGCCTGGCGACGGGCGGCGGCAATCTGGACGCAGTATCGCGCCCACGCCGCGCATATGGATGGCGAGCTGCTCGGGCAGGTGGTGAGCGATCTGCCCGGTTATTTCTGCGAGCCGCCTAAGCCCGACGAGCTGATTACCCACGTCCCGATTGAAGCCGTCGCCGCGTTTGAAACCGTGGGTAAAAAAGGCATTCCCGCCTATTACCAGGATAAACGCACCGACGTGTTCCGCTTCGGATCGTCGGTGCTGGGTCCCCAGGTAAAGTACGGTCTACAGGCGATGGCGATAGATGAAGAACGTGTCGATCTGGAGCCGGTGCTGTGGGATTTCCGCGATCGGATTTTGCAGGTGCTGTTTGCCGGCATCCATGAGGACATCGGCGGCGGCTACGATGACGAGAGCGAAGAAAGCGCGCTGGCCAACACCACGCTACGCTGGATGCGGGACGTCCTCAGCGACCTGGGTTTACCGCTGGAGGTGCGCCCGATTATCAGCAACGGTTTAGGACCGCTGCACTGCAACTGGTTCCCGCCGACGCCGTGGCGGCACATCGCGCCACGGCGGTTTCCTGCCCCCGTTCACTCTTCACTGATGATTCACCAGTCGGTAATTGACCGTATCTATGGCGGTAGTGCGCTGCCGTTCCAGTCTCCGGTGGATGGGATATGGAAGCTAAGTGATTACCAACCGGCGTCATTGCGAAAACATATGACCGCCGGCGGCATTCCGAAGAACTGGTCTATCGCCTATTAGCGTCTGTTAACGAGAAACGGCGATTATTCACCCGTCCGGCCCACGTTAAGGTCTGCCACCTGTCGGCGGAATACTTGTTTTAGCATATCGGGATGGCTGATTAATTTATCGGTACTCAAGCCGCTGACACGCATAAAACTGTCGTGAGTATAAGTAATATAACGCTGCAAATCGGTGTCGGGCACTAATGTATCATTATCAGCCAGAATATATTCTTTATTGGTGGTGTGAGGAGAATGACGCATAAATTCACCCTTAATAAACGGATAGGGTTAGTCAACACGGAGTTATTCATTATCGGTGGGTGGAGTATTGTTTTGAGATATAAAAGACGTTTTTATAATTTTCAAAAAAAACTATTTTATAATAATAAGAATATTTTTTATTATTAAGTGACTGATAAATATATCAATAAAAACAGATCTGTGATGGTTATCAATGGGATGGAATATAGCTTTAACGCAGCGTGGAATTATCAGGATATCGGGCAGCGAATAACGGGTTAAACTCGCCACGAATAAGCGTCAGGATAGTGATGAATTGCCAGAGGAAAAACGCTGCGCTGTATGACAGCGCAGCGTAGAAATCAGTTCTTTTTGACGAATTCTGATTTTAGCTTCATCGGGCCAAAACCATCGATTTTACAATCAATGTTATGGTCGCCTTCTACCAGACGAATGCCTTTCACTTTGGTGCCGATCTTCAGCATTGAAGAGCTGCCTTTCACCTTGAGATCTTTGATAACGGTGACGCTGTCGCCGTCGGCCAGCAGGTTGCCGTTGGCATCTTTAACGATCAGCGTATCTGCTTCCGGCGCTTCTTCAGCGGCGTTCCATTCGTGCGCGCACTCCGGGCAAATGAACATGCCGTTATCTTCATAGGTATATTCGGATTGGCACTGAGGGCAGTGGGGAAGTTGCATGGGGTTTCCTCTAAAAACGGTGGCGTGCTGTAAGCCGCAATAATGTGAAAAACGGGTATTCACCCGCAAAAACCGAGGATTATAACCTAAATCCCTGAGCTTATCAGGGATTATTCCGCGCGCTGGCGCAACAACGCGCTACATCGGCTGCGACGCTTCACGAAGGTTGTCAATAACCTAAATTTTAGCGCAAATATGCGAAACATATATCGTGATTTGTCTTGTGTCGGTGTTATTCTGGCCTCTTAAGTGATATTTATTATTCTATGGTTATCGACAATCAGCAGGGCTACCCATCGGCCACAATGAGCGCACGCTTAATCACTTCATCGAATGGCTTATTTTTCCATTCAGGATGGCTTTTGCCTATAGCAGAGAAAAAAGAAAAATCCAGCACTGGTCGTGATTATTAGCGATTTTAATAACGTCACCAGATGGATAAACTGGTTATTTTCAGCAAACAAAACGGCGTTTTAACTATTCAGGATTTATTTCCTTCAGGTAATTATAAAAGGCATAACCCGATAATAAAAAGATAAAGCAAATAAAACTAAAGAAAATTTGCATTAAGGAAACATTTTATGCATACACAGACAATTTTTGAATTAAGCCAGGAAGCGGAGCGGTTAATCCATCTCGCCATGCATAACCTGGATATGCTGAAAAAAATCCCTTTGGCGGTGCAGGAAAATCCATCTGGTTTAGATGGCGCGCGGATCGCGACTATTCATCCGTTACACTTCAGCCATAAGGGCGTGGAGGTTCAACAGGAAACCTTGCGTAACGAACTGCGTAAGGTAACGCATCAGGAAATGGTGCTGGCGATTGTCGGCACCATGAAAGCGGGGAAATCCACCACCATTAATGCCATCGTCGGCACAGAAGTGTTGCCGAACCGCAACCGTCCCATGACGGCACTACCGACGCTGATCCGCCATACGCCTGGCCAGGTCGACCCAATACTGTATTTTCCCCATGTCGGGCCTATTGAAACGTTAATGGCTGAACTGCAAAAAAAATTGCATGCCCGGCGTCGGGAAAACCTCGCTTCGCAACTTGAAATCGACAAGGACATGGACAGCCTGCTGTTGCGTATCGCCAGCGGCACGCGGTTCGAGAAACAGTACTTAGGTGCGCAGCCGATCTTCCATTGCCTGAAAAGCCTCAACGATCTGGTGCGCCTATCAAAAGTGCTGGATGTGGCGTTTCCCTTCAGTGCGTATACCGCGATCGAACATATTCCGTTTATTCAGGTGGAGTTCGTCCACCTGGCGGGGATGGACCAGGGGTTAGGGCAGTTGACCCTGCTGGATACGCCCGGGCCCAACGAGGCCGGGCAGCCTCATCTGCAAAAAATGCTTCAGGAACAACTGGCGAGCGCCTCGGCGGTGCTGGCGGTGATGGATTACACCCAGCTCAAGTCCGTTTCCGATGAAGAAGTGCGCCAGGCCTTATCAACGGTGGGCAAATCGGTGCCGCTTTACGCGCTGGTCAACAAATTCGATCAGAAAGACCGTAACAGCGATGATGAAGAGCAGGTACGGGCGCTGATTTCGGGCACGCTGATGAAAGGCCATATCGAGCCGGACCATATTTTCCCGGTGTCGTCGATGTGGGCGTATTTAGCCAATCGCGCGCGCCATGAGCTGATGCATAAAGGCCAGTTGCCGTCCCATACCGAGCAGTTGTGGGTGCAGGATTTCGCGGAAGCGGCGCTGGGCCGACGCTGGCGTACTGAATCGTTAACCGATATCACCGCGCTGCGCCATGCCGCCGAGCTTTTATGGGAAGACTCCCTGTTCGAGCAGCCGATCAAAACGGTGCTGCATGCGGCCCATGCCAACGCCTCGCTTTACGCGTTGCGCTCCGCATCGCATAAGTTGCTGAACTACGCCCAGAGCGCGCAAACCTATATGACTTTTCGCCGCCAGGGGCTGGATATCGCCAGCGACCAGTTGCAGCAGAGCATCGTACGGCTGCGCCAGAATATCGAAGAGTTGCAGTCCTCCCGTAACGGGGTACGCGACGAGGTTCAGCACGAAGTGGCCCAGGCATTGCAGGGCGGAGCGGCGTGCATTGCGGATTATCAGCGCCGCATGATTGAAAGCCTGAGCAGCTATTTCCGCAGCGGGCAAATTCCTGAGGTTTCCCTGAGTGGTATTGGCCGCCACGACCCGCATCGCCGCCGCGATTTTGAGCCGGGTTGCCAGCAGATGATGCTGGAGTCTGAAAGCGAAGCGCGCACGCTGCTGCATAAAATCCGCGCCTCGTGCGATGTGATTATGCTGGGCTTTCAGGAAGGATTGATCCGCGACCTGGCGACCTTATTCAGCCAACTGGAAATCACCCTGACGCGCACCCTGCGCGATGCGTTGCATCCCATCGAAACCCGCGTCTCTGACGGCCTGATCCAGGCGGGATTTAAAGCGCATATTACGCTACCCGCATTCAGCGCCAATCAACTTAACTTTAACGCGCACTCGCTGTTTAACGACGCGATCGATCAGCAAACGCTGCCGCTTAACCGCGCCCGCGGCAGAGGCGGGATGAAAGGGACGGTGGTGCGCTGGCTGAACAGCTCGGAGTGGGGCTGGGAAGGCTATACCGCCAGCGCCCGGCGTTTCGTGATAGATATCCCTGGCCTTGAGCAGAAGCTGTATCAGCATATCGAACAGTTCAGCAGCCAGGTGCGACAGGCGATGGACACGCAAATTGATGTCTCTGTCAGCGCGGGTCTCGCCAGCTTCTTCGCCGAGTTCTCCGGCGCGCTGTCCTCAATCGAAGCCAGCCTGCAGCAAAGCCTGGTCGCTCGCCAGCAAAATGAAGATGCGCTTCTGGCGCTGCGTAAACAGCTGCAACAGTGCAATTCCACCGCCGGGTTTATTTATGAGGATGCCCGGTTACTGCGTGATGATATCCAAACCCTTTTTGCTGCGGAGTATGGCGTATGAGTCAGACCGCTTTACTTGATGGACCAGGACGGCTTTTACAAAGCGTCACGGATAAGTGGATGGTCGATACCACCCTGGCCGTTCAACAGCGGCGCGTCCCGCCTGCGGTTCCGCACCAGCAGGCGATAGGCGAGCGGTTGCAGAAGGAGTTGCTGGCGCAATCCAACCTGCCGAACTGGTGGACCACCGCCGCCATGACCGAGGGCGCGCAGTGGCTGCCGGGGTTGCTGGACGGCGTGAGCCAGTACCGCCAGCCGGGGCATATGGCGTTAAGCCTGATTGCCCAGGCGCTGCTGGCGGAAATCCCGGGCCGGGAGCCCGCCCTGGTGACGCAACTGGAACAGTTAGGCAGTTATTACCAGCAGTGCGCCACGCGGCTTGAAGATGAACTGGCCTCGCGCGGGCTGGAAAATGAAGGCCGCGAGCATATCGATGCGGTATTCGACCGCTGGCGTTCCGGCCATTACGGTGAGTTTTCTCCGGCAGGGCGGTGTTATGTGGTGTTGGAGGAGCTACGCTGGGGCCGTTGCGGCGCGGCTATTCGGCTGAGCACGCCAAAAGCGCGTGACGCGCTGCTGGAAGAGATCCGTCGGCAGGCGACGGCGTTGCTGGCCAAAAGCGTCGACGCCTCAGCGCAGACGCGTCACTTTTATCAGCAGTGGCTCAATTCTCCGCCGACGCCGAGCCTGCTGGATTATAAAGATACCCTGAGTTGGCTGGGTAACTGGAGCGACAGCGAACGCCAGCCGGTGTGCTGGTCAGTCACCCAGAGCTGGAAAAGCGTGGCGCTGGGTATGCCGCGTTTGTGCTCTGCGTCGCGTCTGGCCGGGGCGATGGTGGATGAAGTGCTGGTGGATTCGCTGGCAGCCTGATTTTCTCTGATCCTTATAAAGCAAAACGCCGCACTCGGGAGTGCGGCGTTTTTTTTTGCGGTTTAGCGATTAGTGGTGCTGAACCTGCTGCTCCGGCTGCTTCGCCTCAGCGGGTTTGTACCCGCCGACGTGTTTGGCGTACAGCGCGGTGATAATCGGCACCAGGATGGCGGTAACGATAACGCTCGCGGCGACCAGCGCGGTGGCGGAAGCGGCGACCGGTTCAAACGCCGGGTTAATCTGCGCGATGATAACCGGGTTCGCAACCGCTGCGCCTGCTGCGGAAGACGCTGCCACACCTGCAGTACCATTACCGCCGCCAATCACGCGGTCTGCGATAATCAGCGGGATACCGGTGATAACGATAACCGCAACACCCAGAACGACGCCCAGCAGACCCGTATCCAGAATCACACCCAAGTTGATGGTGTTACCCAGCGCGAAGCCGAAGAACGGGATCAGAACCGGGGTCGCCTTGCTGAAGAACGCGCGGAAATCGTGGTCCAGGTTACCCAGGGTAAAGCCAATCAGGAACGGCAGCACAGCACCGATAAAGTGGTGCGGCTCGAATGAAGCCAGACCTGCGGAACCCAGGATTACCATGGTCATCAGCGGGCCGGATTCCAGAGACATCAGGACGAATGCGCCAGATTCTTCTTTAGTACCGTACTGGTTCATCAGGCTGGCATACAGGCCACCGTTGGTCATATCCATCGCAGACACGATTGCCAGCACCGAAATACCTGCAAAGAAGCCGGTCTGAATCCCGCCTTCCGGGATAAACGACGCGGCAATCATGGCGACCAGCCAGGCTACGCCGATTTTGGTAATAACCAGCGTACCGGACTTACGTAAAACGGTGCCGGTTGCGCGTAGATCGATTGAGGCCCCGATACAGAAAAACCATACCGCAAGAATCGGTACTGTTCCGCTAATCATACCTTTGGTAAAGGAACCGAAATACGCGCCGGTATCCGGTGCAAAGGTATTGAGTACGGCACCGAGCAGCAGCGGAATAAGCATCATCCCGCCCGGGATTCGTTCCATAGTCGCTTTAATTTTCATGTACAAGCCTCTTAACTTAGATTTTCTGGTATCAGCAGACAGGTTTTGCAAGCTGCTAATAAAAAAGATTTTTTGTGCGTTGCGAGTCGTATTGTCTTCTCTGGGTGGTGCGCCTTTACGGGTCACCTTGCCGCCTGGCTTAAGTAAAAATCTGAATCTCGCTAATCAGTGGTGATACTATTGATCCATTGGAATATTGATTCAATAGAAATGAAACGTTGTTTTAGTTATCTTCGTCACAATATTGATTTTTGGTTTTGTTAAGATCGGTAACAGCGAAAATTAATGTAAAGAGTTTGTACTTTTTATTGTTGAATATGCTGAATTAATAATAACGGGCGTTATTCTTAGCCCCCGTAACGTCACTGAGGAGACATAATGGACGTACGCCAAAGTATTCATAGCGATCACGCTAAGACCCTGGACACCGCCGGGTTACGTAAAGAGTTTTTGATTGAAAAAGTTTTCGTGGCTGATGAGTACACCATGACGTACAGCCATATTGACCGCATTATTGTCGGCGGCGTGATGCCGGTTAACCGCACGGTGAGCGTAGGCGGCGAAGTGGGTAAACAGCTGGGTGTGACCTATTTCCTGGAGCGTCGTGAGCTGGGTGTGATCAACATTGGCGGGCCTGGCCTGATCCGCGTTGACGGCACCTGCTACGAAATGAACCATCGTGATGGCCTGTATGTGGGTAAAGGCGCGCAGGAAGTGGTGTTCGAAAGCGTCGACCCGGCGAACCCGGCTCGCTATTACTACAACTGTGCACCGGCGCACCTGACTTATCCGACCAAACGCGTTACGCCTGCTGATGTTGCGCCGGTAACCCTGGGCGAAGACGTGACCAGCAACCGCCGCACCATCAACAAATACTTCGTGCCGGATGTGTTGGAAACCTGCCAGTTGAGCATGGGCCTGACCGAACTGGCACCGGGCAACCTGTGGAATACTATGCCGTGTCACACCCATGAACGCCGTATGGAAGTTTATTTCTACTTCAACATGGACGAGAACAGTTGCGTATTCCATATGATGGGCCAGCCGCAAGAAACCCGTCACATTGTGATGCAGAATGAGCAGGCGGTGATTTCCCCGAGCTGGTCAATTCATTCTGGCGTAGGCACCAAAGCGTACACCTTCATTTGGGGTATGGTGGGTGAGAACCAGGTATTCGACGACATGGACCACGTTGCGGTGAAAGATTTGCGTTAAGTTCTTTTCTTTTCGATAGTTAATACAAACGCACCGTAATTCATTTCTGGGCGTCGGTTGAGCCATCACCCGACGCTTTTTTCATTTCCAAATCACCGCCTATCATTTATCGCAGTTGTTTTAATTCTGCCAACTGATATAAGCAGCGCTCACGATTATTCTCTTCTAAGTAATTAATTAACTTAAGTTAAATTTATGAACGCATCTGAACTGAGAGGTCTCCAGGCGCTTCGTGGCCTGGCGGCATTGAGCGTTATGCTTTTTCATTTTCGCTGGAATCTTAACGACGTTTATCCTGGCGTCGGCGATCGTCTCTTCGGCTGGGGCGCGACCGGGGTCGATCTGTTTTTCCTGATTAGCGGCTTTGTGATCACGCTGACAATGCAGCGTACTCCCACCGGCATACCGGGTGCTGTCCAGTTTTTAAAGCGCAGGCTATTACGGATATTTCCGGCGTATTATATTATTTTGCTGATCACCTTCTTATTATCCGGAGCAATGAGTATCTTTCATTATCCTGATAAATTAGCCAATTTAATTAGCGCCCTATTATTTCAGCCAATTTATCCCGACCACGCGCCATTTTATGTCGATGACGGGGGAATGTATGGCATTCGCTGGACGTTAAATTATGAAATCTATTTTTATTTGATTGCTGGGCTATCGATTATCATGCCGGGGCGCTGGGTTGGCATTGTGTCTTATTTCCTGCTGACGTTGTTTTTATTGCCGGTGATGAGCGGGTATGCTTTTACGCTTTCTCCACAAGGTTACCCTTACGCGTCGCCCTTAATGGGGTTGATCACTAACCCTATGATTTTTCTGTTTCTGGAAGGCATGTTATTCGGGTTGCTGTATCCCTTGCTGAAAAAAGCACCTGCCAGGCTCATGACTGCAATTTTTATTGGCAGCGTCATCCTTGCGGTGGTGATGTTTAGCAATAATCAGCTAACCGGGCATGGCGTAACGCGTTCAGGGCTGGTGTATGTATTTATGCTGATGAGCGTTATTGGCGCTGAAAAAGCCATTGGCAAATATGTGCCTCGCAGCCTTGTAGCGTTGGGGAATATCTCCTTTTCGCTTTATCTTATCCATACGT
The DNA here is from genome assembly GCF_056155425.1 of Atlantibacter sp. MEI4A-1023. Taxonomy (NCBI): domain Bacteria; kingdom Pseudomonadati; phylum Pseudomonadota; class Gammaproteobacteria; order Enterobacterales; family Enterobacteriaceae; genus Atlantibacter; species Atlantibacter sp. MEI4A-1023. The sequence goes on along the minus strand of NZ_CM149568.1, from coordinate 4,248,474 downwards.
TGATGAATACCGGTATTGGCAAGCGCTTTGAAAGCATAGGGATTGAATCCGGCGTGACGCGTTTTGCGCTGTCTGTGGTGTTGTCACTGATTCTCGCCTGGCTGTCCTGGCGATACATTGAACAGCCATTTTATGCGAAGCGTAAAGGGGCAGGGAAGCGGGTGATAGCGGCAGAGAATTGATTGTCGCGCGGCGGCTCTTTTCGGGCTGCCGCTTGAAAAAATTGTCAGGATGTAGAAAAGCAAAAACCCGCCTTGTGGGCGGGTTCTTTAAATAGTGGTGCCCGGACTCGGAATCGAACCAAGGACACGGGGATTTTCAATCCCCTGCTCTACCGACTGAGCTATCCGGGCAACGGGGCGAATTAAACCGTAAAGGCCGCATGGCGTCAACGGCTTTGTCATAAAAAATCGGTAAATCTGTGTTGATTGCCTGCTTTTCATGCAAAATCCGCGAAAGCGAACGTTTTCACGTCAGGGCACCGCCGAGACGGCACTGGGCGAAGCGCAGAATATCTTCCGCCAGATGGCGAGCGGTATCCACATCAGCCTGGCTGCGTTTTACCAGCAGGCGGCTCAGGCAGCCTTCCAGGATCAGCTCCATCTGCTTTGCGACCATCGTTGGGTCGTCCACTTCCAGTTGCGTAAGAAGCGCATGCGTGTAATCCAGCGCCGCTTTTTTCTGGCGGTCGGCAATCTGGTGGATCGGGTGCGAAGCATCAGGATAAAAAGTGCAGGCAGCGATAAACAGACAACCCGGATAGCGGTTCTGGCTGACGCACTCGGTCAGCGCCTGATAGCGGTACAGCAGCTTCTGCTCAATGCTGAGCTCGTCATTATGAAGCAGTTGCCTGCGCCAGGCTTCAACCTGCTCATTCAGGTGACGCAACGCGTCATAAAACAGCGCCTCCCGGTCGGGCCAGAAGCGCACCATCTCCTCAGCGGGATAATTCGCTCTGGCGGCCACCATCTCCAGCGTGGTGTTGGCAAGCCCCTTTTCTTCTAACACATGCAGGGCATGCTCAAGTACTTGTTCGCGTTGCACGGTTCACTCCTCCGTTCGTCCCAACGGTTATTTCCACCCCAAGTGTTGTTTACCGGGCCAGATTGTGCAAATGCGCGGTAAAATCAGCGGCGTTCATAAAGCCGGTGACGCGCTGCTGCGGTTGTTCCTGACCGTTAGTATCAAAGAACAAAATGGTCGGTAAACCCAGCACCTGGAGATGTTTTAACAAGGCCACATCCTGAGGACTGTTGCGGGTAACGTCCGCCTGTAGCAGCACGGTGTTTTCCAGCGCGCGATGCACATCAGGATGGCTGAAGGTGTATTTTTCAAACTCTTTGCACGCTACGCACCAGTCGGCGTACAGATCCAGCATTACCGGTTTCCCTTTCGCCTGCGCCAGTGCGCTGTTCAGGGAATCAATATCGGTAATACGTGTAAAATTGAGATGGGCCTGAGCCGTCTGTACTGGCGTATCGAACGCCCAGTCCTGCAACGGACGGGCGGCAACCAGCGCAGCGCCAAGCAGAACGATTTGCACCACGCGCATCCAGCCTTTTTGGCTGTTAAGCGAGGTGATAAACGCCCAGCCGAAGAACGCGATGCCCAGCAGGCTCCACAGGCGTAATCCCCAGGCCTCGCCAATCACGCGTTCCAGCAGGAACACGGGCAGCGCCAGGATCACAAAACCAAACGCGATTTTAACCTGCTGCATCCACGGGCCGCTTTTCGGCAACAGCCGGTTGCCGAACACGGTCACCAGAATCAGCGGCAGCCCCATGCCCAGCGCGTAGAGATATAACGTCCCGCCCCCCAGCCAGAGATTGCCGCTCTGGGCGATATACAGCAGGATGGCGCTCAGCGGTGCCGTCGTGCACGGCGAGCAAATCAGCCCGGCAATCGCGCCCATACTGAACACGCCCGCCAGCGAGCCGCCCTGTTGACGGTTGCTGATAAGCGTCAGGCGCGTTTGCAGCGAAGAGGGCAGTTGCAGCGTGTACAGGCCAAACATCGACAGCGCCAGGGCGATAAACGCCACCGACAGACCAATCAAAATATAGGGATGCTGAAGCGCGGCCTGGAACTGCAACCCGGCGGCCGCCACTATCAGGCCCAGTGCCGTATAGGTGAGCGCCATCCCCTGAACATAGACAAATGACAGCCACAGCGCGCGCGCCGTCGACAGGCGCTGTTTGCCCCCTAAAACGATGCCGGAGATCAGCGGGTACATCGGCAGAACGCAAGGTGTAAACGCGATGCCGATGCCAATCAACAACGCCCACAGTGCAGAGAAGGGGAGTTGCGACGGTTTCTCTTGTGGCGTGGTAACCGGCGCGGGGGCAAATTCACCTGGCGCGACCGCATTAAGCGGCACCACTTTGGTTTCCGGCGGATAACAGAAGCCCGCTTCGGCGCAGCCCTGGTAAGTCACGCGCAGGGTCGCGCCCTGTGCCGCCTCGGTAATCGGCAGCGTAACGGATAACTGTTGTTTATAAATTTCAGATTTGCCGTAAAACTCATCTTCATGCCACTCGCCGGCGGGAAGATCCAACGCGCCGACCGTGGCCTGGGCAGGCGTCACGCTGATTTGCTGGCGGTAAAGATAGTAGCCGGATTTAATTTGCCAGTTCAGCCCCAGGCTGTTGCCCTGTTGCTGGAAGTCAAAAGCGAAGGCGCTGTCCACCGGGACAAACTGGCTTTTCTGGGAATCGAATAATCCGGCGTAAACCTGGGTGCTGCAAAACAGCAGAATTAGCGTAAGGATGCGTTGAGCCATGACAGGTAATCACTCTCTCCGTGGAGCACTGGCAAAACCAGTAATTCAGGTGTCTGGTAAGGATGATGGGACTTCAGACACGCCAGCAGCGCGTCCTGACGCTGGGTATCGCTTTTCAGCAGCATTTGCACTTCATACTCCTGCTCGAGCTTCCCTTCCCAGTAATAGAGCGACGAGGCGCCAGGCAGTAGCGTGACGCAGGCGGCGAGTTTTTCGCTCAAAACTTTTGTCGCCAGTTCTTGTGCGGTGGCTTCATCCGGGGCGGTGCAGAGTACTACGACAGCGGTGGGCGTGGTCATAATCATCCTCGTCTCAGTGAAAGCAGGCACTATATCACGGGCAAGGGGCAGGGATAATGAAACGGGCCGCGATGCGGCCCGTATTTACTTTTGATGACAAGGGTTATGATTACAGCACCATACCGCCCACGATAAAGCCGAGGATCACGCACAGCGCGATGGCAACAACGCCCGGGATCAGGAAGGCGTGGTTAAACACGTATTTACCGATACGGGTTGAGCCGGTGTCGTCCATTTCGACTGCCGCCAGCAGCGTCGGGTAAGTCGGCAGCACGAACAGCGCGGAAACCGCAGCGAAAGAGGCAACAGCGGTGAGCGGGCTAACGCCCAGCATCAGCGCAGCCGGCATCAGGGCTTTGGTGGTCGCCGCCTGGGAGTAGAGCAGGGTAGCCGCGAAGAATAGCACCACCGCCAGCAGCCACGGGTAGCTGTTCAGCAGGTCGCCCGCCACAGCCTGGATGTCTTCAATGTGATGTTTAACGAAGGTATCGCCCAGCCACGCCACGCCCAGCACGCAAATACAGGCGCTCATACCGGATTTAAACGTCCCTGCGTTGAGGATGTCGCCGGTGTTGATTTTGCAGGTCAGGCAGATCAGGGTCGCCACGGTAAGCATGAATACTACGATCGCTTCGTTACGCGGCAGCACCGGATTCGCGATCAGGCCCACGGTCGGGCTGATGGCGGTGGCATACAGCATAACGGCCACAATACCGATCAGGAACAGCATCACAGCGCGTTTGGCGTGCGGTTTGATAACAAACGCCTGCGTGCCGCGCAGGCTGACTTCGCCACGGGCTAAACGCTCCTGGTAAACCGGATCGTCTTTCAACTCGGCACCCAGGAAGTTACACAGTACGGCAGTCAACATTACGGCTACCAGCGTCACCGGAATACAAATGCCCAGCAGCGTCAGATAGCTCACGCCCAGCGGCTCAAGGATACCGGCGAAGAACACTACCGCTGCAGAAATCGGCGACGCGGTGATCGCAATTTGCGAAGCGACAACGGCGATAGACAGCGGACGGGAAGGGCGGATGCCCTGTTCTTTCGCCACTTCGGTGATGACCGGCATGGTGGAGAACGCGGTATGGCCGGTCCCTGCCAGGATGGTCATAAACCAGGTGACCAGCGGTGCAAGGAAGGTAATGTATTTTGGATGACGGCGAAGCAGTTTTTCCGCAAGACTCACGAGGTAATCCATCCCGCCGGCAACCTGCATTGCAGCGATAGCGGCGATAACCGCCATGATGATCTCGATAACGTCAAACGGGATTGCCCCGGGTTTAATTTGAAACATCAGGGTCAATACCAGAACGCCCAGACCGCCAGCAAAGCCAATGCCTATGCCGCCGAGCCGGGCACCGAGGTAGATCGCCAAAAGGACTATGACGAGTTCAGCACCAAACATAATGCGCTTCCTTGTATTTTAACGAGTTGATAATAAGTTGTTGTATTTTAGTATCCGCCAGAAACGAAAAAGGCACGTCACAAGTGACGTGCCTTTCGCAGTATTACGAAGAACTATTACTGTTCGCTTTCATCGGTGTAACGTTTTGCCTTATAAGCCGGGTGCATCAGATTATTCACGGAAAAAATATCGTCAAGCTCTGCTTCAGTGAGCAGACCACGTTCAAGGACGACTTCGCGCACGCTCTTACCGGTTTCGGCACAGATTTTCCCGACAATATCGCCGTTGTGGTGGCCGATAAACGGGTTCAGGTAGGTGACGATACCGATTGAGTTATAAACGTAGCTTTCACAGACTTCTTTGTTTGCGGTGATACCGTTAACGCATTTTTCCAGCAGGTTGTAGCAGGCGTTAGTCAGAATGTGAATTGACTCAAACATGGCTTCGCCAATTACCGGCTCCATCACGTTTAGCTGCAACTGACCGGCTTCAGACGCCATCGTTACGCAGGTGTCGTTACCAATCACTTTGAAGCACACTTGGTTAACCACTTCCGGCACAACCGGGTTCACTTTCGCCGGCATGATGGAAGAACCGGCTTGCAGTTCCGGCAGGTTGATTTCATTCAGGCCCGCGCGTGGACCGGAAGACAGCAGACGCAGGTCATTACAGATTTTAGAGAGTTTGACCGCCAGACGTTTCAGGGCGCTGTGTACCATTACGTAGGCGCCGCAGTCGGAAGTGGCTTCAATCAGGTCTTCCGCAGGAACCACCGGTAGGTTAGACACTTCAGCCAGTTTCTGTACCGCCAGATGCTGGTAGCCGTCCGGGGTATTCAGGCGAGTACCGATGGCGGTTGCGCCGAGGTTCACTTCCAGCAGCAGTTCTGAGGTACGCAGCAGGTTTTTAGTTTCTTCGTTCAGCAGCACGTTAAACGCATGGAATTCCTGGCCGAGGGTCATCGGCACCGCGTCCTGCAACTGGGTGCGGCCCATTTTCAGGATGGTTTCGAACTCAACGGCTTTGCGCTGGAATCCATCGCCCAACTGGTTGATCGCGTCTACTAATTTAACGATGGAGGCGTAAACCGCGATGCGGAAGCCGGTCGGGTAGGCGTCGTTAGTGGACTGGCATTTGTTAACGTGGTCGTTTGGATTGAGGTACTGGTACTCGCCTTTCTGATGTCCCATCAGTTCCAGGCCAATGTTCGCCAGCACTTCGTTGGTATTCATGTTTACAGAGGTGCCTGCGCCGCCCTGGTAAACGTCTACCGGGAATTGATCCATGCATTTCCCGTTGTTCAGCACTTCATCACAAGCAGCGATGATGGTGTTCGCAATACTTTTAGGAATGGTTTGCAACTCTTTGTTGGCCATTGCGGCCGCCTTCTTCACCATCACCATTCCGCGAACGAATTCCGGTATGTCGCTGATTTTGCTGTTGCTGATGTAAAAGTTTTCAATCGCTCTCAGAGTATGTACGCCGTAATAGGCCTCCGCTGGAACTTCCCTGGTACCCAACAAGTCTTCTTCGATACGAATGTTGTTTAACATGTGAACCTTCTTTCTCAAGCTGACGAATGTTTTACCAAACTCACAGAATATATGTGGTTATGGAGGATTAACGACCGACAAATATCTCCTTATTCGGTCTGATACCCATGATCATATGCTGTTATCCGCGAAAAGCCGTAATCTGGATCACTTATTATGGGCGTTGTTGCATTACATTTATTAATCTGTGAAATAGGTCACCGGTTAACAATTTCTAAAAAAAATGTCTCGGCAATCCGATTGAAAACTGGCGATGGCGTCGCCATTTCCTGATGATGCGTGAGCAAACTTATTCCTACAGGCGCGTCAGCGCCTGTTTTATTCACAGGAGAACACTGTGCGTTGGTTACCTTTTATTGCTTTTTTTCTCTACGTTTACATTGAGATTTCGATTTTCATCCAGGTTGCCCATGTGTTCGGCATCTTTATGACGCTAGTGCTGGTGATATTCACGTCGGTTATCGGGATGTCGCTGGTGCGCAATCAGGGATTCAAAAATTTCATGCTGATGCAGCAGAAAATGGCGGCGGGCGAGAGCCCGGCGGTAGAAATGATCAAAAGCGTCTCGCTGGTCATCGCCGGTTTCCTGCTGTTGCTTCCCGGCTTCTTTACCGACTTTCTCGGCCTGTTGCTGCTGCTCCCGCCGGTACAAAAGCATCTTACCCTCAAGCTGATGCCGCATTTGCGCTTTAGCAAAATGTCTGGCGGCTTTGGCCCTGGCGGCAACAGCGGTCAGACTTTCGACGGCGAGTACCAGCGTAAAGACGATACTTCGAACCGCCTCGAAGACCGCGATCGCGACGATCGCTAAAAAAGTTAAATTTTTTTCTTCTTCCCCCCTTGAAGGGGGGAAAACCTAACCCCATCTCTCAGGGCACCAGCCGGAAACCCAGTGGGTTTCGGCGTTACCCGAAAACTAATACGGACTTTCTCAAAGGAGAGCTCTCAATGAATATTCGTCCATTGCATGATCGTGTGATCGTCAAGCGCAAAGAAGTTGAAACCAAATCTGCTGGCGGCATCGTTCTGACCGGCTCCGCAGCGGGCAAATCTACCCGTGGCGAAGTACTGGCTGTAGGCAATGGTCGCATCCTGGAAAATGGCGAAGTGAAGCCGCTGGATGTGAAAGTTGGCGACATCGTGATTTTCAACGATGGCTACGGCGTGAAAGCAGAGAAGATCGACAATGAAGAAGTGTTGATCATGTCTGAAAGCGACATTCTGGCAATTGTTGAAGCGTAATTACACGCGTTAACTCACTGAACGAACGAATTTAAGGGAAAGAAACAATGGCAGCTAAAGACGTAAAATTCGGTAACGACGCCCGTGTAAAAATGCTGCGTGGCGTAAACGTACTGGCAGATGCAGTGAAAGTGACCCTGGGCCCGAAAGGCCGTAACGTGGTTCTGGATAAATCTTTCGGTGCACCGACCATCACCAAAGACGGCGTGTCCGTTGCGCGTGAAATCGAGCTGGAAGACAAGTTCGAAAACATGGGTGCGCAGATGGTGAAAGAAGTGGCCTCTAAAGCGAACGACGCTGCGGGCGACGGCACCACCACCGCAACCGTACTGGCGCAGTCCATCATTACTGAAGGCCTGAAAGCGGTGGCTGCGGGCATGAACCCGATGGACCTGAAACGTGGTATCGACAAAGCCGTTCTGTCTGCAGTTGAAGAGCTGAAAGCGCTGTCTGTACCGTGCTCTGACTCTAAAGCTATCGCGCAGGTAGGTACTATCTCCGCTAACTCCGACGAAACCGTGGGCACCCTGATTGCCCAGGCGATGGAAAAAGTGGGTAAAGAAGGCGTTATCACCGTTGAAGAAGGCACCGGCCTGCAGGACGAGCTGGACGTGGTAGAAGGTATGCAGTTCGATCGTGGCTACCTGTCTCCGTACTTCATCAACAAGCCGGAAACCGGTTCTATCGAGCTGGAAAGCCCGTTCATCCTGCTGGCTGACAAGAAAATCTCCAACATCCGCGAAATGCTGCCGGTTCTGGAAGCCGTTGCTAAAGCAGGCAAACCGCTGCTGATCATCGCTGAAGATGTGGAAGGCGAAGCGCTGGCGACCCTGGTGGTGAACACCATGCGCGGTATCGTGAAAGTGGCTGCGGTGAAAGCACCGGGCTTCGGCGACCGTCGTAAAGCGATGCTGCAGGATATCGCTATCCTGACTGGCGGTACCGTTATCTCTGAAGAGATCGGTATGGAACTGGAAAAAGCCACCCTGGAAGACCTGGGCCAGGCTAAACGTATCGTGATCAACAAAGACACCACCACCATCATTGATGGCGTGGGTGAAGAATCTGCAATCCAGGGCCGTGTGACCCAGATTCGTCAGCAGATCGAAGAAGCGACGTCTGACTACGACCGTGAAAAACTGCAAGAGCGCGTAGCCAAACTGGCTGGCGGCGTTGCGGTAATCAAAGTAGGCGCAGCGACTGAAGTTGAAATGAAAGAGAAAAAAGCACGCGTTGAAGATGCCCTGCACGCCACCCGTGCTGCGGTTGAAGAAGGCGTGGTTGCTGGCGGCGGCGTTGCGCTGATCCGCGTAGCGTCCAAACTGGGCGAGCTGCGTGGCGCGAACGAAGACCAGAACGTGGGTATCAAAGTTGCGCTGCGCGCAATGGAAGCACCGCTGCGTCAGATCGTGCTGAACTGCGGCGAAGAGCCGTCAGTTGTGGCTAACACCGTGAAAGCGGGCGACGGTAACTACGGTTACAACGCGGCCACCGAAGAGTACGGCAACATGATCGAAATGGGTATCCTGGATCCAACCAAAGTAACCCGTTCCGCTCTGCAGTACGCAGCCTCTGTTGCTGGCCTGATGATCACTACCGAGTGCATGGTTACCGACCTGCCGAAAAGCGACGCGCCTGACTTAGGTGCTGCTGGTGGTATGGGCGGCATGGGCGGTATGGGCGGTATGATGTAATTTAATCTTCATACTTCACGCTGTGGATGCGGCGTGAAGGCGTCGATTAAATAGCAATTACGCTTAAAATGTGAAACCCCCAGTCAGAAATGGCTGGGGGTTTTTCTTTTGTTCATGTTTTTAGTATAAGGTCTTACGGATAAGAGTTGTCCCAGTCTACCAATAACGAGGAATAACATGCGCATTACAGTCTCAGCGGGAATGGTTGCGGCGGCGCTGCTGCTTGCAGGATGCAGCACGGGTAATCAGTTATCGAGCGGTGGTCAAAACGTTCGTTTTGTAGAAGATAAACCCGGTGCGGAGTGCCAGTTGCTGGGTACTGCCACGGGCGAGCAAAGCAACTGGCTGTCTGGCCAGCATGGCGAAGAGGGCGGCTCTATGCGCGGCGCGGCTAACGAATTACGTAATAATGCGGCTGCGATGGGTGGCAACGTGCTGTATGGGGTATCCAGCCCTGGCCAGAACCTGCTTTCAAGCTTTGTTCCTACCGCCAGTAAAATGGTCGGCCAGGTCTATAAGTGCCCGAACTGATCAAATTAGCCCGGACCTGATGCGATACAAAAGGGAATGCGTTCCCTTTTGTATGCCGGAAACGTTAGTGTTTTGCCGGGTCGCGAAGTGCGGCGACACACAGACGATGCAGTGAATCCAGGCACTCCTGTTTTGTCAGCTCACTGCCTGACGATGTTATTTCACTACAAAATATCTTGCAGGGACGATCGGCGATCTTTCTTAACCGGCGGCTAAACTTCATCGCGCGTTGAGCAATGCCCTGTACTTCCTGCGAGCCAGACATCACATTGGTTTTAATTACCGCGCCGCAGTAACCGTCATGTTCGGTATTCTGCTGATATTTATAAATCACCAGTAAATATCGATTGAAGAGTGACAATTTCCAGGACTGTGGATTATAGCTGTCATATTCCATCTCGCCGTCTTTTAATAAATCCATATCATACAACGCAATAAAATCGAGCATTGAAGAGACGGTTAATAAAATATTTTTAAAGCCTGCGTTACTAATTGCGAAGATAATTGCACGGATAATCACATCGACCTGATTATCATTAATAACCAGAGAGACTTTTTCAGCCGTCCGGGAAACGATTTCCAGTTCAACGCCGAATGCGTTAACCTCCGCGCTGATTGCCGCAACGCGCGAGGCCTCGTTCGCCGCTTTCAATTCTTCTTGATGTAGAGCGGGCGCATAGCGCAGCATCTCAGGTTGACTGCTTTCCTGCGGTTGCTTAAAAGACTCGGCCCGGCTCTCAAGTACATGCAGTAAATCTTTTAATTGCGGGAGTGAAAATAAAAAAAGGTTTTCCGTCTCGTCGGTACGGCGTATTTTTAACGCCAGAGAAACAAACTGTTTATTGTGGCAAATAACGCCTGAATTAATTCCTTTAATCATGGCTGGCATAGTGACTCTCAAAATAATTACCCCGGGCTATGGCTACAGCACCGGGAGAAATTTGATTAATAGTTTTGAGAAGCTAGCATATCCCTGTGCGTGGAAATAATCCGTTTCCAGATTTATTTCCGCGCCGGGTATTAACGCTGTCGTAACTGTAAATCCAGCGGTGTTTTGCTGGGCTCACCGCCAATTTCACGCGCCAGTTTCGGCACCATATAACCCGAAACCAGCGTCAGCAGTTCGCGCATGATGTTGCGGGCGTCGTCATCGCTGACCAGAAAATGCGCCGCGCCCTGTACATGATCCAGCACATGAAGGTAATAGGGCATCACGCCTGCATCAAACAGCGCGTTACTGAGCGCCGCCAGCGTATGCGCATCGTCATTCACCCCACGCAACAGCACACTCTGGTTGAGCAACGTCACGCCTGCCCGACGCAGTTGCGCCATCGCCGCGCGAAACGCCTCATCAATCTCATTGGCATGATTGATGTGGTTCACCAGGAGTATTTGCAGGTGAGATTGGTCAAAGCGCGCCGTTAGCGCGTCGGTGATGCGTGCCGGGATCACAATCGGCAGGCGGCTATGAATACGCAGCCGTTTGATATGGGCAATGCTTTCAAGCTGGGTGATAAGCCAGTCAAGTTCATGATCTTTTGCCATCAGCGGATCGCCGCCGGAAAAAATAATTTCATCCAGCTCAGGATGCGCGGCGATGTAATCCAGCGCGGCCTGCCAGTTGCGTTTGTTCCCCTGGTTTTCGGCATAGGGGAAATGGCGGCGGAAACAGTAGCGGCAGTTAACCGCGCAGCCGCCTTTCACCAGCAGCAGCGCGCGATTGTGGTACTTGTGCAGCAGGCCTGGCACCACGCTGTGTTGTTCTTCAAGGGGATCGGTGGAAAACCCTGGCGCCATGATGAACTCTTCGCGCGAGGTTAAAACCTGCCGCAACAAGGGGTCGTTGGGGTTGCCTTTTTCCATGCGCGCCACGAAAGCACGCGGCACGCGCAGAGCAAAAAGCCGTCTTGCTTCACGCCCCGCGAGGAGATCTTTTTCGTCTTCCAGATTTAAAACATGCAGAAGCTCGTCAGGATCGGTTATAACATCGGCGAGTTGCGCTAACCAATCTTCTCTGGAAGGGGGGTTTAGGGTTACAATGTCTGCCATTTTTTTGGCTAAGCTACCAGTTAACATATTCAGAGGGCCTTATGGCGACTTATTCTAGCAACGATTTTCGTGCCGGTCTTAAAATCATGATGGACGGCGAACCCTACGCCGTAGAATCCAGCGAATTCGTTAAACCGGGTAAAGGTCAGGCTTTTGCGCGCGTTAAGCTGCGCCGTCTGCTGACCGGCTCCCGCGTAGAAAAAACCTTTAAATCTACTGACTCTGCTGAAGGCGCAGACGTAGTCGATATGAACCTGACTTACCTGTACAACGACGGTGAGTTCTATCATTTCATGAATAACGAAACCTTCGAGCAGTTAGCGGCGGATGAGAAGGCGATTGGCGACAACGCCAAGTGGCTGCTGGATCAGGCTGAGTGCATTGTCACGCTGTGGAACGGCCGTCCGATTGCTGTGCAGCCGCCGAACTTCGTTGAACTGGAAATCGTTGATACCGATCCAGGCCTGAAAGGCGATACCGCAGGTACCGGCGGCAAGCCTGCAACGCTGAGCACCGGCGCGGTGGTTAAAGTGCCGTTGTTTGTGCAGATTGGTGAAGTGATCAAAGTGGATACCCGCTCAGGCGAATACGTATCCCGCGTGAAGTAAATTTTACGTCTGGTTCGCGGCGTGGTTTTCTCCACGCCGCCGTTTGCAGGAAGCTATCGAACGTGAACCGTATTTTTAAACCTCTGCTTGTGACCTTTCTTCTCTCGCTATTGTTGAGCGGCTGTAATACGGCGCGTGGATTCGGCGAAGACATTCAGCATCTTGGCGGCGCTATTGAGCGCGCGGCGAAGTAATCTCTAATTCTCCTAAAAATCTTTACTTAACCTTTACTTCCCAGGTTTTTGGCTATGCTTAAGTAGCTATACACAAAAACATTGGCTATTAAAGGATAAGGTTATGATCAAGAAAACAATTGCTGCGTTCTTTTCATTAGTGGTCCTTTCATCACTGCTGACTGCCTGTAACACCACCCGCGGCGTTGGTGAAGATATTCAGGATGGCGGTAGCGCCATTTCTGGCGCAGCAACCAAAGCACAGCAGTAAGACGGCAAGACGGCGCGGCGCATCTGCTGCCGTGCCGTTATATTTCTGCCAGTTCTGTCCCACGGCGAAATAGCGTAAAGCGATTATCCGCGCCCAGCTTCATTCGAATATTGCGTTTGTAGGTGTAGACCGTCTTCACGGTGATTTGCATGCATTCGGCAATACTCTCGTTACTGTCCCCTTTTTTCCACAGTTGCAGGATCTGCTCTTCGCGTAGTGTTAGCAGCGAGGCGATGTGCCGGGTATCAACTTTGGCATGCGTGCGGGTCAGGGCATTTTGCAGCGCTTCATCCAGCGCTTCCAGCGAACAGGACTTATCGGCGCTGAACCAGATATCCTGGGTGGCGCAATAGTTCTCTAACTGCGTCGATCGCGCGGAAGGCAGCAAAATAAAACGGGTTTTGGCAGAGCTGGCGGCAAAAATGGATGAGAGCTGATCGATATGGTGCAAGTCGTGTAAGAAACCGTAGAAATCGGCAATAACGATATCGGGTTTCCATTTCATGTACTCCCTGGCCCGCAACAGATCGTCTGTGTGAACAACGTCTGTGGATAACGCAGATTCGCTAATGAGTTGGGCCAAACCTGTACGGCTGTAGTAACAACGGTCTATCACTAAAATTTTAGGCATACATGATTTCTGAATACTCTGCGGCTATGTACTAGCCTCCTGGACGCGTCAGCTAATAATAAAGAATAATCCTAAAAATTAACCCGCGAGTTACGCTGAGATACTCCGCTAATTCTGGCGTTAAATGAGGGAGATAACGTAACGTAAAGTAAAGAAGTTGATTTTGGCGGCGCGGATGAGGATGATATGCCACTCTTATCGATACCTGACGGGACGACCCGTTAGCGTTTGTTCAACAGGGGACGGCCCCGCACTATGGAGACCGTTATGTCCTGGATTATTCTACTGATTGCTGGCCTGCTGGAAGTGGTGTGGGCGGTTGGCCTGAAGTACACCCACGGTTTTAGCCGCTTAACTCCAAGTATCATTACCGTCACTGCGATGATCGTCAGTATTGTGCTGCTGTCATGGGCGATGAAAACCCTGCCGACCGGCACGGCTTATGCGATATGGACCGGCATTGGCGCCGTCGGGGCCGCCATTACCGGAATGGTACTCTTAGGTGAATCCACCAGCCCGGCGCGTATCCTTAGCCTGGCGCTGATTGTGGCGGGGATTATCGGCCTTAAACTCAGTACCCATTAAGGTTTCTGCCTGACCCAAATCAGCTTTTCAACTTTGAAGCCCTGCCGGGTCGCGGCGCTTAACATCTGCTGTTTCACCTCGTCGCTGATGGTTGGCGTACGGGACAGTATCCACAGATAGTCGCGATCCGGCCCGCAAACCAGCGCATGTTGATAATCCTTATCCAGCGCAATCACATTATACCCGCCATAGAACGGCCCAAAGAACGACACTTTCAGCGCCGCGCGATTCGGCGAACCGGTGAAATACGCTTTACCAATACTCTGCTGCCACATGCCGCGATCGGGGTTAAACCCGCGGTTAATAACCTGAATTCCGCCGTCATCCATAGTGCTGTACGTGGCGGTGACCTGATCTAAACCGCGTTCAAAGCTGTGGTCGAAGCGGGCGATTTCATACCATCTGCCCAGATAGCGTTTGGCATCAAAGTTTTCCACTACGGTAACGCCTTTCGGCGGAGTCGGGGAGCTACAGGCAACAACCAGAAACGCGACGGCGACAGTGGTGATAATAGGTAGAATGCGCATAGAGATTTCCTTAGACGTTTTTTTCTAAGTGTAGATTGCGTCCCGGAAAACGCGCCCGTGCGGCGCGTTAAGATTTTTGCTCTGCGGCAATCATCGCCGCGACATTCATAATCGCGGCGGGTGGCTGCTGATGGCGGATCTGGTTGGCCATAAAGCGCATATACGGATCCATGTGGCTGAACATCGCCTTGTAACCCGCGCAAAGATGGTTATGCCAGCGTTCACCCACCTGGCGGATGCGGTGTTTCGGACAGCCGCCGTGGCAGGCGAAGCGCCATTCACATTGCTGGCACAGCGATGACACCTGCGCTTTCATCATCCCGAACTTACGCTGCTGCTTGCCGCCCGCCAGCGCGGCCAGATTATCGGTGCGCAGGTTGCCCAGCCGGTGCTCCGGGTACACATAGTGGTCACAGCTGTAGATATCGCCGTTCTGCTCCACCACCAGCCCGAAGCCGCAGGTGGATTGCATCACGCACAGCGACGGTTTTTCCCCAAGCCAGGCGGCCAGCGCGCTATCAAACAATTGAACGTAAACCCGCCCTACGTCGCGACGCACCCAGTAATCAAAGACAGTATTGATAAACGCGCCCCACTGCTCGCCGCTGACTGACCACTCGGTCACCGCGCCGGTTTGCTGTGGATACAGCAGCTCGCCGTATTTTTCGTGAACCGGGCGCTGTTCCACCGCCGGGATAAACTGCACGTGTCTGGCACCCAACTCCTCGGTAATAAACCGATAAATTTCCAGCGGCGCTTCGGCGGTGGCGTTGTTAACCACCGTCAGCACGTTCACCTCGACGCGGTGCTTTTGCATCACCGCCATGGCCTGCACGACCTTGTCGAACACCGACTTTCCGCCGCGCGTTTTGCGATAGCGATCGTGAAGCCAGGCGGGACCGTCAACCGATAACCCGACCAGAAACTGGTTACGCGCCAAAAATTCTGCCCACTGCTCGTCAATCAGCACGCCGTTGGTCTGCATACTGTTACGGATGATTTTGCCGCCCGCGTACTGTTTCTGGTACGCCAGCGCTTGTTGATAAAACGCCAGCCCGGCCAGCGTTGGTTCTCCGCCTTGCCAGGTAAATTCTATTTCCTGCGCCGGGTTGGCTTCGATGTACTGCTTCACGTAGCGGCGCAGGGTATCGTCATCCATATGGCGGGCGGCCTTCTTCGGCTTCAGCGTGCCCTGTTCTTTCTCCAGGTAGAAACAGTAATCGCAGGCGATATTGCACTGGTAGCTGACGGGTTTCGCCATAAGGTGGAATGCTTTATTCATAATCGTCCCGTCCTGAAGAAGAAATGCCAACGCGCGAAAGTGATCTTAATCACCCTTTAGACATTGGGGATTGACAGTGAGCCATGCCTGTAGAAATAATAATTTCACAAACACAAGTTATCAATGAAATTTAATATTCAAATTAATTACACCAACACCAGGGATACACCATGAGCAAACTTTTTGCTGGTGCACAAAATCTGGGCAAGTCGTTTATGTTGCCCATCGCCGTACTTCCCGCAGCGGGTCTCCTGCTGGGGATCGGCGGCGTTTTTTCTAATCCGATTACCATTGAAACCTACTCTCTACTCGACAATGCTGTGCTGCAAGCCATTTTCACACTGATGAAAATGTGCGGCAGCGTGGTGTTTGATAACCTGGCGTTGCTGTTCGCCGTGGGAATCGCGGTCGGGCTGGCGCGCAGCGATAAAGGCACCGCCGGATTAGCCGCCGTGCTGTGCTTTATCGTGATGAACAAAGCCATCAACGCCATGCTGTTTTTAAACGGCACTCTGGCGACGGAAAACTTCGCCGCCGTGGGCCAGGCGAGCGTGCTGGGCATCGTCACGCTGCAAACCGGCGTAATGGGCGGCATTATCAGCGGCCTGCTGACTGCCTGGCTGCATGGGCGATTCAGTAAAACTGAGCTACCGAACCTGCTGGCGTTTTTTAGTGGCTCGCGTTTTGTCCCCATCGTCACCTCGTTTTTCGCAATCCTGCTTGGCGTGCTGCTGTTCTGGATCTGGCCGCCAGTGCAGGCGGGCATCACCCACTTGGGCGGGCTGGTGGAGAAAACCGGTTATATCGGCACGCTGTTCTACGGCATGATCCTGAAATGCCTGATCCCGCTTGGGCTGCATCACCTGTTTTACCTGCCGTTCTGGATGACCAGCGTAGGCGGCGAAATGATGGTCAACGGCCATTTGGTTCAGGGCACCCAGAAAATTTTCTTTGCCCAGCTGGCCGATCCCAGCGTGACGCAATATTACATCGGCGTGTCGCGTTTTATGGCCGGGCGTTTCGCTGACTTTATGTTTGGCCTGCCGGGCGCGGCGCTGGCGATTTACCACTGCTCAAAGCGCGAAAACCGCACCAAAGTCGCCAGTCTGATGCTGTCAGCGGCGCTGACCTCATTTGTTACCGGCATTACCGAACCGCTGGAATTCGCCTTTATGTTCTGCGCGCCGCTGCTGTATGTGGTGCACATCGTGCTGACCGGCGTGGCGTTTATGCTTACCCACGTGCTGGCAATTACCGTTGGGCAGACCTTCTCCGGCGGCCTGATCGACTTCTTACTGTTCGGCGTTCTCCAGGGCAATGCCAAAACCAACTGGCTGTTAATGCTGCCGCTTGGCGCGCTAATGTTCTGCCTCTACTACTTCTCCTTCCGTTTCCTGATCCAGTGGCGTCAGTTGAAAACCCCAGGCCGCGAAGACGAACCCGTTGCTGACGCCGCGCCAGAGCCTGGCGATAAAGCCGCACGCCCGTCAATGATTGTCTCAGCGCTGGGCGGCCGGGAAAACATTCTTGATGTCGACTGCTGCGCTACCCGGTTGCGGGTCACGGTCAAAGAGCCGGGGCGGGTCAAACTGGATGACTTTAAGGCTTCCGGTAGCCGGGGCGCATTCCTGCGTGGCGAGGGCGTGCAGGTGGTATTTGGACCGCATGTCACCCTGATTAAAAACGAAGTGGAAGAGTATTTAGGCCTGTAACGGCGTCGCTTGCGCGGCGAGAGGATTGTATGAAAGCTGTAATGTTGATGTTTGACACCCTGACCCGTCATCACCTGGCCCCGTATGGCGGCACGGCGATCACCCCAAACTTTACCCGGCTCGCCCGCGAGTCGGTGCAGTTCGACAACTTCTTTGTGGGAAGCATGCCCTGTATGCCGGCACGCCGGGAACTGCACACCGGGCGGTATAACTTCCTGCACCGCAGTTGGGGGCCGCTCGAACCCTTTGATTTTTCGATGCCCCAGGCGCTACACAAACAGGGCATCCATAGCCATATGGTCACTGACCATAAGCATTACTGGCGCGACGGCGGGGCGACGTATCACACCCGGTATTCCACCTTCGAGTTTATTCGCGGCCAGGAGGGCGACTGCTGGATTGGTCAGGTCGAAAAACCCACCATCGCCTGGCAGGGCCAGGAAGATCAAGAAACCTTTAAGCGGCGCAGCGGGCGCATGACCCAGGATCTGATCAACCGCTCTGCGATGCCGGGAATTGAAGAACACTATACCCACCGCACCATCAACGCCGGGTTAGACTTTATCGAGACCAACAAAGGCCAGGATAACTGGTTCCTGCAAATTGAGTGTTTCGATCCTCATGAGCCGTTTTTTGTGCCAGAGAAATATCTGACGCAGTACGGCTGCAAGCCCGGCGAGTTCGATGGCTGGGTGCCGTACTACTGCGGCAGCCCCGGCGGCGAGAACGACGAAAAGGTGCGTAAGTTTTACCAGGCGCTGATCACCATGTGCGATGACTATCTCGGCCAGGTGATGGATAAGCTCAAGGCGAGCGGGCTGTGGGAGGACACGCTGTTTATCGTCTGCACCGACCACGGCTTCCTGCTGGGCGAGCACCAGTGGTGGGGCAAAAATATCATGCCGGTGTACAACGAAATCGCCAATACGCCGTTCTTTATTCGCGACCCGCGCTGTAAAGTGCAGGGCGAGCGGCGCAGCGCGCTGGCGCAAACCATCGACATTCCGGCCACGCTGCTGGATTACTTCGGTGTTGAAAAGCCCGCGTCGATGACCGGCCAGTCGCTGCTGCCGGCGGTGCGTAACGATGAAAAAATTCGTGACTACGCGCTGTTCGGCTATTTCGGCGGGCATATCAATATCACCGACGGCCAGTACGTCTATATGCGTGCGCCGCGCGAAGAGAGTAAGCAGCATCTGTTCGAATACACCCTGATGCCGACGCGCATCGACAGCCCGTTTAAAATCAGCGAACTCACCGAAATCACCCTCCACCCCGGCTTTGACTTCACCCAGGGTGCGCAGGTGATGAAAATCCCGGCAAGCTTTTCGTATCTCAATCCGTGGCGCTTCGGCGATAAGCTGTTCAATCTGCAAACCGATCCGCATCAGCAGCACAATATCAATAACGTGAGCTACGCGCTGCATTTCGCCAGGGCGATGATACCGGTATTGCAACAGCACGATGCGCCGGAGGAGTTGTATACCCGCTTCCAGTTGAACCAGCCGACGCTGGAACAGGAGCAGGCGTTCCAGACGTTGTGGCAAAGCGACGCGTGGCTGGCGCAGCGCGGCTATCGCTGCGAACACCGTGGCGTTGCCGAAGCGCTGCAATTTCTGGCTCGGGCACTGGCGGAACAGGGCAACCCTGACGGCGATCTCTTTACCTGCTTCATACCGGAAACGCTGCTGACCGAATCCTCGGTATTTACGGCTATCGATACGCTCTTTGATGCTGAAAAGCAGGCGGCCCTAAATTACCAGGTCCGTTTACTGCTGCGGATTGACTGAGGACGTATGGCGCAAACCTGGACACTGGAAAACCCGCGCTGGCGGATGGCGGTAAGCTCTCAGGGCGCGGAAATGCGCCTGCTGACCGAGAAAACCGCCGCCAGGGAATGGCTCTGGACGCCGGATGACAAGACGTGGAAAAGTACCGCGCCGCTGTTATTTCCGGTGATTGGGCGGTTGATTCATGAGGGTCTGTGGGATGACATGAAATTTTACCCGCTGCCCGCGCATGGTTTTCTGCGTCATCAGGCGTTTTCCTTGCTACAGCATTCACCGACCACGTTGCGCCTTATCAGCCGGGCGACCGAGCAAACATTGAACGTCTGGCCGTTCTTGTTTTCGGTGCAGGTGGATTATCAACTGCTGGAAACGGGCGTGCGGATGACCTGGCGGGTGACCAATCAGGACGGCAAGCCGCTGTGTTTTGCGCTGGGCTACCATCCTGGCTTCGCCCTGCCAGTAGCGAATGAACCCGGCTGGCGCGTAACCTTTGACGATGCAGACGTCACCGGCCCGTTCTATACCCACAACCGGACATTAAGCCTGGCGCAGAACGCTGGCGTGGTGCGCGAATTTGCGCTCATGCCGGAGACGTTTTGTAACGGGGCCGTTTATTTCGCCGAATGCCAGGGAAGCCGGGTCAGCGTGGTGTCGCCTGAAGGCCGGACGGTGCTGCAATGCCGGTTAACTAACCAACCCTGGATTGCGCTATGGGGCGTACCGGGCGCAGATTTATTGTGTATCGAACCGCTGTCCGGCACCACTGACGCGCCGGACGCCTCCGGGCAACAGCGTGATAAGCGCGGAATGCAGTGGCTGGCGGCAGGGGCGGTTTACCAACAGCAACTGGATATTGTTTTCCCGGCAGACGGGGCGCAGTGAGATGGCTAAAATACCTGGCAGTGAATCTTCCAGAGAGCCGTCTATGAGCATCAATAAAGAGAACGTCAGAGTTTATATCGCCAATATTCTGGCGAATCTGGCGGATAAAGATCGTTTGATCGCGGAATTCATCCTGAACAACGCCGGGCGTTTTGTGCAGTTGCCGGTCAAAAAACTGTCCCAGGAGATTGCGGTCAGCGAGGCCACCATCGTGCGGTTTTGCAAAAAAATCGGCTACGGCGGGCTGCTTAACCTGAAAGCGGAGCTACAGCGCGAGCTGCTCGAGGAGAGCGATCTGACGCTGCCCTCATCGCCGGATATTTTTGTCGGCGATTCGCGTAACGATGTGGCGCAAAAAATCGCCATGACTATCGAAACCACGGTGCAGGACACCATCGATCTGGTGGACATGAAAAAGCTCAAAAGCATTGTTGAGCGTTTTATCGCTGCCCGCCGCGTGATGTTTGTTGGTTTCGGCGCGTCCGGCCTGGCGGCAATGGAGGCGCGGGACAAAATGAACCGCATCGGTATTGATTCCGAAGCCTTTACCGACCGTTTCACCATGACCCTGAAGCTGGCAAACCTGAAACCCGATGACCTGGTGGTGGCGTTTTCTCACTCCGGCGAAACCCCGGAAGTGGTCAACGCATTTAAGCTGGCGCAGAAAGCCGGGGCGTTTCGCTTAGCCATTACCCATCGCACCGTTTCGCCGCTCAATGAACTGGCGGACGCTTTTTTACTGACCTGCGGCGAAAGCGCGCGCTATCAGGGGGACTCCATCGGTACCCGCGTGTCGCAGCTGTTTATGATCGAATTCTTATGTACGGAGGTGACCCGGTACAATTTCAGGGATACCGATTCGCCCGGGTTATCGATTAAAGAAATATTGATAAAAGAACGGATTAAGCGTGAATCAACAGGATAAAACGCCTGCCCAGGCGAATGGAAAAGGGCAGTGGTGGTTGTCGGGGAAAACCCCGGATTACCGGTTTACATTGGCCAACGAACGCACTTTTCTGGCCTGGATCCGTACTGCGCTGGCGCTGCTGGCGGGGGCGGTGGGCATTGACCAGTTTTCCCCGCATCTCGGCTCGCCGGATTTACGCTTTGGCCTGGCGATGCTGCTGGTGGCTGGCGGCATTGCGTTAAGCGCCACAGCGTGGCGCAGATGGCGGCGCAATGAGCACGCCATGCGCCTTGAACGCGAACTGCCCTACACGCGTTTTCTGTTCCTGCTCACCGGATTCATGACCCTGGTGGCAATCCTGCTGGCGATCCTGCTCTGGCAGAACGTGCCATGATCGCCCGCGATCCGGGGTTACAGCCGGAACGCACCCGGCTTGCCTGGTCGCGTACCGCTTTCTCGCTGGCGTTGTTTGCGCTGCTCTGCTTTCGTGGCTGGTGCCGCGACGGCAATCTTTTCTATGGCGTTACCACGCTGATTTGCAGCGTAGCGGCGGCGGCTATCCTGTTTAACTGGCATCAACGCGCCGGAAAACAGTTGATTTCGCTGAGTCTGTGCGCCGCCGGAATAGTGCTGTTCTTAAATGCTTTACGTCACGTGATGGCATAAAAAAGGCCTGCGCATCGGCAGGCCTGTTTCACAATGGGTTGTGCTTACAGCGTAATCACGCCAATCAGCGCCACGACGGTCAGGATCGCCGCCAGGCCGTAGAACACCCACTTGCCGTTCGGCACATGAATTTTCAGATCGTGCATGGCGTGGTGGATACGGTGAAGCCCGCACCACAGCGGCAGAACAATCATCAAAAACAAAAATACCCGGCCAATAAAGCTTTGGGAAAATGCCAGTACGCGCTCATAGCCCAGCGCGTCGCCCGGATAGAGACCCAGCGGCAACATAATTCCCACCAGCAGTACGATCACCGGCGCAATAATCGCGCCCCACATACCGCCAGCGCCAAACAAGCCCCAGAAAACCGGCTCGTCGGAACGTTTTGGATTGGGATTAATCACAGGGCCTCCTTACCAGAACAATGCCACAAACAGAATCACCACGGTCACCACGAGGGTGATGCCCCAGAGCCCTTTGATAATCGGCTCTGCTCCCAGTTTTTCACCTTTAACGATGATGTTGGCCGCTTTCGGTGCCAACTCAAACCAGGTTTTGGTATGCAGTACGGCTGCCGCCAGGGTGATCAGGTTAAGGATCACCACAATCGGGTTTTGCAAAAAGCCAACAAAGCCCATCCAGCTTTCCGGGCCGCCTTTCAGCGCGAACAGGCCGTAAATCAGCACGATGCTGAACCATACGGTCGGCACCGCCGTTCCTTCGCGGATCATGTAGAAGCGATAAAAGCCGAGGTTGCGCCACCAGGTCGGACCCATCGTCCGTACATAAGGCTTACGTTTTGTTGTCATCATGCACTCCTTAGCGAGGTTTCAGGGTGGCGATTAGGAAGTCTTTCGAACTCTCCACCTTGCCCTGCTGAATGGCGGCTGCCGGATCGACATGTTTCGGGCACACTTCAGAACAGAAGCCCACAAACGTACAGGTCCAGACGCCATTCTGGCCGTTCAACTGCGCCATACGCTCTTTCTTGCCGTGGTCGCGGTTATCCAGATTATAGCGGTGCGCCAGCGTAATCGCCGCCGGGCCGATAAACTCCGGGTTCAGGCCAAATTGCGGGCAGGCGGCATAGCACAGCCCGCAGTTGATGCAGCCGGAGAACTGATGGTATTTCGCCATCTGCGCCGGGGTCTGGTTGTTCGGGCCCTGGTCCGGGGTGCGCGGATTGCCGATGATGTAAGGCTTAATTGCTTCCAGGCTTTCGATAAAGTGGGTCATATCGACCACTAAATCACGCTCAATCGGGAAGTTCGCCAGCGCCTCGATTTTCATGCCTTTTTCGTAATCGCGCAGGAAGGTTTTACAGGCCAGCTTCGGCACTTTGTTAACCATCATCCCGCAGGAGCCGCAAATCGCCATACGGCAGGACCAGCGATAGCTCAGGTCCGGCGCCAGGTTGTCTTTGATGTAACCTAACGCATCCAGTAGCGAAGTTTGCTCGTCGTAAGGCACCTCATAGAACGTGCTGTGGGGCGCGTTATCCACTTCCGGGTTGTAACGCACCACCTCAACTTTCAGGTTCTTCATCTCAGCCATTCGCCGTCTCCTTCTTCTCGGCTGCTTCCGCTTCCGCACCGTACACACGTTTTGCTGGCGGCAGCGTAGTGATTTTCACGTCGCTGTATTCAAGACGCGTTGTGCCGCTGGCATCGCGGAAGGCGAGGGTGTGTTTCAGGAAGTTGACGTCATCACGCTCGGTGCACCCTTCATCCAGACGCTGATGCGCGCCGCGCGACTCTTTACGCGCCAGAGCGGAATGCGCCATACATTCGGCCACATTCAGGCCGTGGCCCAGTTCGATGGTGTAGAGTAAATCGGTGTTGAACACGCTGGAGGTGTCGGTGACACGCACGCGTTTAAAGCGTTCCTGAAGCTCGGCGAGTTTATCGACGGTTTTCTGCATCAGTTCCGGCGTACGGTAGATACCGCAGCCTTCCTCCATCGACAGACCCATTTCATCGCGGATCTTCGCCCAGTTTTCAGTGCCTTCCTGATTAACCAGCGCTTTCAGGCGTTGCTCGACGTCTGCCGCCTGCGCGTTCAACGCGGCGTCGTTGGCTTCGCTCGCGCCAGCCGCGCGCGCCATCGCCTGCTCGCCCGCCAGGCGGCCAAACACCACCAGTTCCGCCAGCGAGTTGGAGCCGAGGCGGTTCGCGCCATGCAGACCGACGGAAGAACATTCGCCCACGGCGAACAGCCCCTGGATGCGGGTTTCACACTGCTGGTCGGTTTCGATGCCGCCCATGGTGTAGTGCGCGGTCGGACGCACCGGGATCGGCTCTTTAACCGGATCGACGCCCACATAGGCCTTCGCCAGTTCGCAGATAAACGGTAAGCGCTCGAGCAGTTTCTTCTCGCCCAGGTGACGCAGATCCAGATAGACCACATCGCCGCGCGGGGTTGGGATGGTGCGGCCAGCGCGCCATTCGTGCCAGAACGCCTGCGAGACTTTATCGCGCGGGCCGAGTTCCATGTACTTGTTCTTCGGTTCGCCCAGCGGCGTTTCCGGGCCCATGCCGTAATCCTGCAGATAACGGTAGCCGTCTTTGTTGACCAGGATACCGCCTTCACCACGGCAGCCTTCGGTCATCAGAATGCCGGAGCCCGGCAAGCCGGTCGGGTGATACTGAACGAATTCCATATCGCGTAGCGGTACACCGTGGCTCAGCGCCATGCCCATACCGTCACCGGTGACGATCCCGCCGTTGGTGTTGTAGCGGTAAACGCGGCCTGCGCCGCCCGTCGCCATCACCACCGCGTTGGCGCGGATTTGCACCAGGGTGCCTTCCATCATGTTCATTGCTACCAGGCCGCGCGCGTGACCGTCGTCGACCAGAATGTCGAGTACGAAATGCTCGTCGAAGCGTTGGATTTGTGGGAACTGAAGGGAGGTCTGGAACAGGGTATGCAGCATGTGGAAGCCGGTTTTATCAGCGGCGAACCAGGTGCGTTCGATTTTCATCCCGCCAAAACGACGCACGTTCACGGTGCCGTCAGGACGGCGGCTCCACGGGCATCCCCATTGCTCAAGCTGTGTCATCTCTGTGGGACAGTGATGCACAAAATAGTCCACCACATCCTGCTCACACAGCCAGTCGCCACCCGCCACGGTATCGTGGAAGTGGTAATCAAAGCTGTCGTGATCCTGCGCGACCGCTGCGGAACCGCCTTCGGCGGCAACGGTGTGGCTACGCATGGGGTAGACTTTAGAAATCAGTGCGATTTTGGCGTGTGGATTAGCTTGTGCTGCGGCAATGGCCGCTCGCAATCCAGCTCCGCCAGCGCCAATGACGGCGAGATCGGCATAAAAGGTTTGCACGACATTCCTCCAGATTATTGTAATTTCGCAAGCGCTATGACCAAACCAGAACAGATGCAAGGCACGTTTGCGAAAGCGAATTCCCCTGCTCCTTATTGGGTAGAACAGTATAACGGGGTCAATCTTAAGGAAATTTGACGTGTTCGATTTTTTTGGCGGGTGCTCGTGGGCCTTTGTCACAATCATTGATGTCTGGCTCACGAAACCGAAGATTCATGATTCATTAACCGTAAAAATCAAAATTTGCTGCGCAAAAATTGTCTCCTCTGCACGATGCGGGTAGACTTCGTGCCCTTATCTGAAGTCGGAGAATAAATTATGAGCGATACGGCCTCCTGGCAGCCGAGCGCATCCATCCCCAATCTGTTAAAACGCGCAGCGCTGATGGCGGAGATTCGTCGCTTTTTTGCCGATCGCGGCGTGTTGGAGGTGGAAACCCCCTGCATGAGCCAGGCGACGGTTACGGATATTCATCTGGTCCCGTTTGAAACCCGTTTTGTTGGCCCCGGCCATTCGGAAGGCATCAACCTCTATTTGATGACCAGCCCGGAATACCATATGAAGCGCCTGCTGGCGGCGGGTTGCGGCCCGGTCTACCAGCTGTGCCGCAGTTTCCGCAATGAAGAGATGGGGCGTCATCACAACCCGGAATTTACCATGCTGGAGTGGTACCGTCCGCACTACGACATGTACCGTCTGATGAATGAAGTCGACGATTTGCTGCAACAGGTGCTGGAAACCAGCCCGGCGGAAACGATCTCTTATCAGCAGGCATTCCAGCGCTATCTGGAAATCGACCCGCTGTCCGCAGACAAAACCCAACTGCGTGACGTGGCGGCCAGACTGGATCTGAGCAATATCGCCGATACCGAAGAAGACAGGGATACGCTACTGCAATTGCTGTTTGCTATGGGCGTAGAACCGTACATCGGCAAAGACCGTCCGACTTTCGTTTACCACTTCCCGGCCAGCCAGGCATCATTAGCGCAGATCAGCACGGAAGACCACCGTGTAGCAGAGCGTTTCGAGGTGTATTTCAAAGGCATCGAACTGGCGAACGGCTTCCACGAACTGACCGACGCGCGCGAGCAGCAGCAGCGCTTCGAGCAGGACAACCGTAAACGCGCCGCGCGCGGGTTGCCGCAGCAGCCGGTAGACACGAATTTGCTGGATGCGTTAAAAGCGGGCCTCCCGGACTGTTCCGGCGTGGCGTTAGGCGTGGATCGCCTGATTATGCTGGCGCTGGGCGCGGAGCGGCTTTCTGACGTTCTGGCGTTTAGCGTGGATCGTGCGTGATAAACCCCTCACCCGAACAGCGGTGAGGGGCCCTTCGATATTACAAACTTCCTGCCGGGCGCGAACTTTTCCCCGTCGACGTTAACGTCCGTGCGGTACGCCTGCCATCCAGGCTTTCCAGACGCATCTGGAACGGCGGGAACGGCAGGTCGATACCGTGTTCACGGAAGCCGTGCAGGATCAGCTGATGGATCTCATGGCGCAACGGCATCCGGTGGCCCATTTCAGCGGCGTAAATACGCAGCTCAAACAGTTGCAGGCCCTGCTGTAAATCTACCAAAAACACTTCCGGGGCCGGGTTATCGATCACCAGCGAACAGCGTTTCGCGGCGGTATACAGGATTTGCGTCACTTCTTCGCTATCGGCATCCCCCGGCGCAGGCACGGTGAGCACCACGCGCGTTACCGAGTCGGACAGCGACCAGTTGATAAACTGCTCGGTAATAAACGCCTTATTCGGCACGATAATCTCTTTGCGGTCCCAGTCGCTGATGGTCGTGGCGCGGGTGTTAATACGCGTCACGCTGCCGGTCAAATCGCGAATAGTCACGGTATCGCCGATGCGGATCGGTTTCTCGAACAGGATAATCAGGCCGGAAATAAAGTTGGCGAAGATTTCCTGTAAACCAAAACCGAGCCCAACACCGAGCGCCGCGACCAGCCATTGCAGTTTCGACCATTCAATTCCGATCATCGAGAACCCGGTCAGGCCGCCAATTAGCATCAACAGATATTTGGTGATGGTGGTGATGGCGTAACCGGTGCCCGGCGTCAAATCCAGATGCTGCAACAGCGCCAGTTCCAGCAGAGCCGGTAAGTTACGCACCAGCTGGGTGGTAATGATGAACACCAGAATGGCGATCAGCACCGCACCGAGCGTAATCGGTTCAATACTTTCCACGCCCTGCACCGTTGAGGTGACATCCCACAGGGAAATGTTCTCCAGGAAGCCGAACGCAGAATGGATTTCGGACCACAGCACAATCACCGACAGCAGGGCGATCAGCATCAGTATCGAGCGCACCAGCCGTAGCGACTGGGCACTGATGGTATCGAGATCCACTTCCGGTTCTTCGACAATTTCGCTGCTGCCTTCCGTGCTATGGTTATGGGCAGGTTCCTCTTCGCCGCGCGCACGCTGGGCAAGAATTTCCGCACGGCGGTGTTTGGCGCGGTCGAACGCCAGGCGGCGGCGCTGAATAAACATCCAGCGGCGGATCACGTGATATACCACCAGCAGCAGGAACCAGATAGCGACCGAGGTTTCGAGGCGCGCCAGCAGCGCCTGGGCAGTTGCCAGATACCCTACGGCGGAGGCCAGAATGGCCATCAGCGGCGCGCTGAGCATCAGGTTCCACAGCATCTTATTCACCATGTTTTCGCCACTGCCTTCTTTATCCAGCCACAGCGGAATTCCGGCGCGTTTCAGGCTTAGCGTGACGATCGCCAGCGCGCCGCAAATCAGGATAAAGCACAGGCGGCCCAGCGAGCCGGAGAACTCCCGGTCGTTGAGATTATCGAACATGATCAGCGCCATAATCAGCGGCACCACAAAACCGATGGTCATCAGGTAATAGCGCATCGCCCGCGCTACCTGGCGGCGCGGCCAGCCGAAGTGGGCGATAAACAGCCCGTTCGGGCGGGCGAAGGTGGCGCAAATCATCACGACCCACAACAGCGGCACAGTGGCCGTGACGCCATCGCCAATCGCCACGGCGATGGGGTAAGGCCAGGCCTCGCGCAGCCCGTAGCCGAGCGTGGCCCACAGCACAGGCAACGGCGAGGCCACCAGTATCGACCAGAACAGCGTGCGCAGCGTCAGCCTGAAGTGATCCTGGGTGACTTTACCGATACGGGCGCTGGAGCGCTCAAGGAACGCCGTGAAATGCCGCCGTGAACTGAGGCTGAAACCCACCAGGATCAACGCGCCGAACAGCGGTAGCAGCGTCTCTTTGCTGGTGAGCATCATCAGCGTGGCGTTCCCCATCTGGCTGGCGGTGTCGAGCGACACCAGGCGGCGTAAATCCTGCACAATTTCAAGCGGCCAGGCGATGGTCATCGGGCTGACGTCCGCCGTCCAGAACAGGTAGCGGTGAGTCGCTTCGTTAACCTCTTTTAACGCATCTTCCAGTTGGCTGTTGGCGACTTTCAGCTTGGTCAATTCCAGGATCAGCGTATCGCCGCCCTGCAACAGCGAATTAAGCAGCTCGCGCTGGGTACGCAACTGCGCTTCCAGAATGCGGTTTTGCTCTGCCGTGAGCGGCGCGCCGTCGGCCTGGCGAAGCTGACGCAGTTGCGGCTGCTTGTTAAGCAAATCCTCATAGCGCATACGGTGGACGCGTAGCTGCGCCATTTCGGTGTCCAGTTGCTGCGGCTTGGGCATTTCCGGCAGGCGGGCAACCTGCGCGCGCAACGCTTCGCCGAGCATATTCGACACGCCCAGCCACTGAGACTGCTCGCGCAGGGTATTCAGCGCCTGGCGTACCTGGAGCGTCTGGCCCGATGCCTGGCGCTGCTGCGAGGCCACCAGATCCATGCGCTGCGCCTGCTGGTTCAGCGCCTGAGACAGTTCGCGGTTGATTTTGAACTGCTCTTCGATAGACGGTGGCAGGCCCGCGCTGTTTTCTGCGAGCAGCTCGGTGCTTTCCAGGGCGCGTTCCGCCTCTTTCTGGCGCTGGCTGTTTAGCTGATTGCGCAGGGCCTGCAAATAACCATCGAGCTGCTGGCTCTGCTTTTGCGCCAGCTCGCTACGCATCCGCGAAAGTTCCTGGCGGTTGCTGGCGGAAAGCTGCGCCAGTTCCAGTTCATCCACCACCGCCTTAAGACGAGCGGATTCCGCCTGGGCATTAAGCTGCTGGGCCTGAGTTAACGCGTTGCTTGCGCCGTTTTGCGCGCCCGCCCGCCGTTCCACTTCATTCAACTGACGGCGCGCATCGGTTTGCTGTTGTGGGAGCTGGCTGAGCGAGTCGGCGATATCCCGGGTGCGCTCCTGCTCCTGCTGGGCCAGACGGCTTTTTTCCAGCAGTTGGCTACTGACTTGCAGAATTTCCTGGCTCAGGGCGTCGGAGGTGAGGCCTTCCGGGACTTTTTGCGGCTCTTCGCGCAGGTTATTCAACTGCTGGCGCAGGGTCTCGGAAAGCTTAGGATAGTTATCAATGACTTGTTGATACTGCGTTGCACGCTCCAGCGAGGCTTTGCGCTCTTCGAGGGCGTTCAACGCGGCCTGGAGGGCCTCCACGGTTTCCGCCTGGTTAGGCAGGTTTTTCGCCGCTTTGGCTTGCTCCAGCTCCTGGGAGATTTGTTTTGCGTCGGGGGCCGCCGCAGCGTACGCCCCCATGCTGAGGCACCAGGCCATCAGGATCGTGATAATCAGGCGCACGTCAGTCTACCTTTACGTAAAAATTAGCCCTGGTCTTTCGGGGAGCCGTCAACCAGCGGGCTGGCTGCCAGTTCAGCGTTGATTTCTTCATCCGACAGCGGTGCAGGCGTGGTGTCCGGCGTCCCGAAGGTTTCAGTGGAAACCGCCAGCGCTTCGCCAAGGCGGGTGACCGACAGGCTTTGCAGCCCCTCAACCAGATTCACTTTACCCGGCGCGAACAGGTTGATCACCGTCGAGCCCAGCTTGAAGCGGCCCATTTCCTGGCCTTTCAACAGCGCGACGGCGTCTTCACTCTCGCCAGCCGGCCACGTCCAGCGCTTGATCACGCCTTCACGCGGCGGGGTAACCGTGCCGGACCACACTGTTTCGATGCTGCCGACAATGGTTGCGCCCACCAGAATCTGGGCCATCGGGCCAAATTCGGTATCGAACAGGCAAATAACGCGCTCGTTACGGGCAAACAGGTTCGGTACGTTCTGGGCAGTTAAGTGGTTAACCGAGAACAAATCGCCTGGCACATAGATCATCTCACGCAGGATACCGTTGCACGGCATATGCACGCGGTGATAATCGCGCGGCGACAGATAGGTAGTGGCAAACGTCCCGTTGCGGAATTTGTCCGCCATCAGATAGTTGCCCGCCAGCAGTGCTTCCAGGCTGTAGTTGTGGCCTTTGGCCTGCAGGATTTTGTCTTCCTCGATACGGCCCAACTGGCTGATTACGCCATCCGCAGGCATCACCAGCACATTCGGGTCGGTATTCACCGGGCGAATGTCATCGCGCAGTGCGCGAACAAAGAAATCGTTAAAGGTGCGATAGCTGGCGGTATCCGGCTTCTGCGCCTCGTTCATGTTGACCTTGTAGGCTTTAACGAACAGGTCAATCACCAGTTTGGTCAGCCAGCCAGCACGTTTACTTGCGCCCCAGCCCGCCAGGCGAGTGAGCCACAGTTTCGGGAGAATGTATTGAAGCGAAAGCTTAAAGTTGTTTAACAAGATAGCCTCCAGGCTAATGTTATTTTGTCGTTCCTGGCCTGGTCTTCAAAAACCAGGCAACACCCAAAGGGGGGCGATTCTAGCGATGCCAAGATTAAATGTCAGTCATCAGATTCAGAAAAGCTTTTACGCGTTTTTACCTGGCTCATGCTTTCCAGGATGCGGTGATAATTATCGAAACGGCTTTCCGCGATTTTACCCTGCTCGACCGCTTCACGAATGGCGCAGCCAGGGTCAGCGTCATGTTTGCAGTCGCGGTATTTGCAGTGGCCCAGATAGTCGTGAAATTCGACAAAGCCCTGGGTGATTTGTTCCGGTTCGAGATGCCACAAACCAAATTCACGTACCCCAGGAGAGTCAATCACATCGCCGCCGTGCGGGAAGTGATACAGCCGTGCGGCGGTGGTGGTATGTTGCCCCAGGCCTGACACGTCCGAGACGTCGTTGGTGAGAATACTGTCATCGGTCAGCCCCAGCAGGGCGTTCAGCAGGCTCGATTTCCCAACGCCTGATTGCCCGGCAAAGATACTGATCCGGTCGGTGAGGGCGGTTTGCAGTTCGTGTAAGCCGTTTTGCTGATGGCTGGAGACCATCAGGACGCGATAACCGATCCCGCGATAGATATCCATTTGCTCATTAACAAACGCCATCCCTTCATCATCCAGCAGATCGATCTTGTTCAGTACGATCAGCGGCTCGACGTTCAGGGTTTCGCAGGCCACCAGATAGCGGTCGATGATATTGAGCGACAGCTCTGGGAGGATCGCAGAAACAATCACGATCTGATCGATATTGGCGGCGATGGGTTTCACGCCATCGTAAAAATCAGGGCGGGTCAGCACCGAGGTGCGCTCATGTACCGCTTCGACAATGCCTTTCACCGCCATGCCTTCCGCGGCGGTTTTGCCAGGGCGCCAGACAACGCGGTCGCCGGTGACCAGCGAACGGATCGTGCGGCGAATGTTACAGCGGTGCACCGAACCGTCTGCTGCCTCGACATCGGCATGCATACCAAAACGGCTGATCACCATGCCTTCGCCCGGCTCGCCAAACAGGTTGTCGTCGTAATCCACCTTCTCCGTCGTCGTTAACCGACGCTGGTGGTTCGCTTTCACACGGCGCTGTTGCCCTTTGGAGAGTTTATTTTTGCTCAATCGTGCTGGCTCCTGGTCGCCCGGAATGGGCAAAACCTCTATGATACACCCAATTTTATACCCAAAATAATTCGAATTGCAGGAAGGCGGCGACGCAGTGAATCCCCCTGGAGCTTATTTTAGTCAGTGACTGGGGTGAGCGAGGAAGCCAACGCACCTGCAATTTGAAGTATGACGGGTATATATGAATTAACCGATCGTCACCGTGGGTGACGCCAGAAGGGTGGAAAATAGCATGAGTGGAAATGAAAATAATCTGATTTGGATCGATCTGGAGATGACGGGCCTTGATCCAGAGCGCGACCGCATTATCGAAATCGCCACTCTGGTTACCGATGCGAATCTGAATATCATGGCGGAAGGCCCGGTGATCGCGGTACATCAGTCGGATGAACAGCTGGCGCTGATGGATGACTGGAACGTGCGTACCCATACCGGCAGCGGTCTGGTGGATCGCGTGAAGGCCAGTACCCTTGATGATCGCGCAGCGGAACTGGCGACGATCGAATTCCTGAAACAGTGGGTGCCCGCCAATACGTCGCCCATCTGCGGTAACAGCATTGGCCAGGATCGCCGTTTCCTGTTTAAGTACATGCCGGAACTGGAAGCGTATTTCCACTATCGTTATCTGGATGTCAGCACGCTGAAAGAGCTGGCGCGCCGCTGGAAGCCGGAAATTTTAGTTGGCCTGAAAAAAGAAGGGTCGCACCAGGCGCTGGATGATATCCGCGAGTCGGTGGCGGAACTGGCGTACTACCGCGAGCATTTTATTAAGCTGTAATAAAAGGGGATGTTGACGTATGAGATTTTCACGCTGGCATCCCCTTTTTTGACCGGTAAAATGACTTTTTCAACGCTCACAGCGTGCTTTTCAGGCTAAAAGAGGGCGCAAGCGGTAAAAGTCGTCAATTTATGATTTCCGGTTTTCAGGCGACACTTTGTACAGGTTACGAGGAGGCCGCCATGAAAAACTTTTATCTCAAATACTTTATCGCTACATCCGCCGTGTGCCACCGCGGGTTCCGTTTTATGACCCCGCAGCAAAAAAGCGACATGCTGGAATGGCTGGTACAAAGCAAACTTGCACGTTGACCTTCAGGCCGCTTTCGCGGCCTGAATATTTTTTACTTCAGCGCCAGCGTGCCGAATGCGTTTTGCCAGTCCTGCTCGAACTTCGCTACCGCCGCCGTGACCGCAGGCGCAATGATAAACTGCTCCGCCACATCCAGCGGCAGGGTGATGGCTTCACAGCCCGCCAGCAGGCAGTCCAGCGCCTGGCGCGGCGTTTTAAAGCTCGCCGCCAGCACTTTTGAGCCTGGCGCATGCAGCGTCAGCAACTTCTGGAGTTCGCTGACGGTTTTAATACCGTCACCGCCCTGCGCGTCAACACGATTCACATACGGCGCAACATATTCCGCACCCGCCAGCGCACTCAACAAGCCTTGTGCGGCACCGTACACCGCTGTGCCCAGCGTCGGAACGCCTTTGGTTTTCAGGATCTT
Organism: Atlantibacter sp. MEI4A-1023; assembly: GCF_056155425.1. Taxonomy (NCBI): domain Bacteria; kingdom Pseudomonadati; phylum Pseudomonadota; class Gammaproteobacteria; order Enterobacterales; family Enterobacteriaceae; genus Atlantibacter; species Atlantibacter sp. MEI4A-1023. The sequence goes on along the minus strand of NZ_CM149568.1, from coordinate 4,215,219 downwards.
GATTGCCGCCAGGCCTTCCGGCGTCACCGGCACTTTCACCACCAGATCGGGAATGATCTCGCGCAACGCCAGCGCTTCGTCGACCATTTTTTCCGCCTGGGCGGCCATCACCTGTGCGAACAGACGGCCTTTACCGCCCAGCGCATCCTGCAATTCCGGTAACACCACGCTAACGGGCTTTTTACCGCTGGCGACAATGCTGGGGTTAGTGGTAACGCCCGCTAAAGGGAAAATGCGCGCCAGCCGGGCAACTGCCGCAACGTCGGCGGTATCAAGATAAAGTTCCATCGTGTCGTCCTCAAAATGTGAAATGCAGCAACTTAGCGCAGTATATCTCCACGCCCTGCAAATCAGTTGATCGAAATCAATGTTACTTTCTTTCGAAAGTCATTTAATTTTCATACGCAACATGAATGGTGAATTTTATGATTTTCAATATCCAGCGCTACTCTACCCATGACGGCCCCGGTATTCGTACCGTGGTATTTCTTAAAGGGTGTTCCCTCGGGTGCCGCTGGTGCCAGAACCCGGAAAGCCGCTCGCGCGAACGCGACGTGTTATTTGATCCGCGCCTGTGCCTCGAAGGCTGCGATCTTTGTCAGCAGGCGCTGCCGGGCATCATTCAACGTAGCCTGACCGGGCTGATTATTCACCGTGAAAAGCTTGAATCTGCGCATCTCGACTGTTTGCAGGAGTGCTGTCCTACTCAGGCGCTGACGGTCTGCGGTGAACAGAAAAGCGTTGAGCAGATTATGGCGACGGTGCTGCGCGATAAACCGTTTTACGACCGCAGCGGCGGCGGGCTGACCCTGTCGGGCGGCGAGCCCTTTATGAACCCTGAAATGGCGCTGGCGCTGTTGAAAGCCAGCCACGAGCAGGGCATTCATACTGCGGTAGAAACCTGTTTGCACGTGCCCTGGCATTATGTTGAGCCCTCGCTCCCGTATACCGACCTGTTTCTCGCCGATCTTAAGCACGTCGACGACATTGCGTTTAAAAAATGGACCGACGGCTCCGCCCGGCGGGTGATGAAGAATCTGGAAAACGTGGCGGCGGCCGGGAAACCGATGATTATCCGCGTTCCGCTGATCCCTGGCTTCAACGCCGACGAAGCGTCAATCCAGGCGATCACCGACTTCGCCGCTGAAAAACTCAACGTCAAAGAGATTCATTTTTTGCCCTATCACACCCTGGGCATCAACAAATATCACCTTTTAGACCAACCCTACCTGGCGCCGGATAAACCGCTTGATGCGCCAGAATTGCTTGATTTTGCCCAGTCCTGCGCCCGTGAGAAGGGCCTGACGGCTACCTTGAGAGGATAATGTCATGACCACCCTGAAACTGGATGTGCTGAGCGACCGTATTAAGGCGCACAAAAACGCCCTGGTGCATATTGTTAAGCCACCGGTCTGTACCGAGCGCGCCCGGCATTACACTGCGATTTACCAACAGAATATGGATAAGCCGATTCCGGTTCGCCGCGCGCTCGCGCTGGCCCATCATCTGGCGGAGCGCACCATCTGGATCAAACACGACGAGCTGATTGTCGGCAACCAGGCGAGCGAAGTGCGCGCCGCGCCGATTTTCCCGGAATATACCGTATCGTGGATCGAAAAAGAGATCGACGATCTGGCCGATCGTCCCGGTGCCGGGTTTGCGGTGAGCGAAGAAAACAAACGGGTTCTGCATGAAATTTGCCCGTGGTGGCGCGGTCAAACGGTGCAGGACCGCTGCTACGGTATGTTTACCAGCGAGCAAAAAGCGCTGCTGGATACCGGCATCATCAAAGCTGAAGGCAATATGACCTCCGGCGATGCGCATCTGGCGGTGAATTTCCCGTTATTGCTGGAGTTGGGCATGGACGGGATGCGCGCAAAAGTGGCCGAGCGCCGCTCGCGCATCAACCTGACCGTGCTGGAAGATTTGCATGGCGAACAGTTCCTGAAAGCCATTGATATTACGCTTGAAGCGGTAAGCCACCATATTCTGCGTTTTGCCGCGCTGGCACAGCAAATGGCGCAGCAGGAAACCCGCGAAACCCGTAAAAACGAGCTGCTCGCCATTGCTGAAAACTGCGAAGTCATCGCCCATGAACCACCGAAAACCTTCTGGCAGGCGCTGCAGCTGTGTTACTTCATCCAACTGATTTTGCAGATCGAGTCCAACGGCCATTCAGTGTCGTTTGGTCGGATGGACCAGTATCTCTACCCGTGGTATCGCCGCGACGTGGAGCTGGAACAGTCGTTAACCCGCGAGCAGGCCATCGAAATGCTGCACAGCTGCTGGCTGAAGCTGCTGGAAGTGAACAAAATCCGCTCCGGCTCGCACTCCAAAGCCTCTGCGGGCAGCCCGCTGTACCAGAACGTCACCATCGGCGGCCAGAATCTGGTTAACGGCGTGGCGACAGATGCGGTGAACCCGCTCTCTTACGCCATCCTGGAATCCTGTGGGCGTCTGCGTTCTACCCAACCGAACCTGAGCGTGCGCTATCACGCCGGCATCAGTGACGATTTCCTGGATGCCTGCGTGCAGGTGATTCGCTGCGGCTTCGGTATGCCGGCGTTTAACAACGATGAAATCGTGATCCCGGAATTCATCAAGCTCGGCGTGGAGCCTGAAGACGCTTACCAGTATGCCGCGATTGGCTGTATCGAAACCGCCGTGGGCGGTAAATGGGGCTACCGCTGCACCGGCATGAGCTTTATTAACTTTGCGCGCGTGATGCTGGCGGCGCTGGAAGGGGGCAAAGACGCCACCAGCGGCAAAGTCTTCCTGCCGCAGGAGTTGGCGCTGTCGAAAGGCAATTTCAGCAAATTCGACGAAGTGATGGCGGCATGGGATAGCCAGATCCGCTACTACACCCGTAAATCCATCGAAATTGAGTACGTGGTGGATACCATGCTGGAGGAGAATGTCCACGATATTCTGTGCTCGGCGTTGGTGGATGACTGTATTGAGCGGGCAAAAAGCATCAAGCAGGGCGGTGCAAAATACGACTGGGTATCCGGTTTGCAGGTCGGGATCGCGAACCTGGGCAACAGCCTGGCGGCGGTGAAAAAACTGGTGTTCGAACAGGGCGCTATTGGTCAGCAGCAACTGGCTCAGGCTCTGGCGGAAGACTTCGACGGGCTGACCCACGAGCAATTGCGCCAGCGTCTGATCAACAATGCGCCGAAATACGGCAACGATGACGACAGCGTGGACGAACTGCTGGCGCGGGCTTACCAAACCTATATCGACGAAATTAAGCAGTACCACAACCCGCGCTACGGCAGGGGACCGATTGGCGGTAACTACTACGCGGGCACCTCGTCCATTTCCGCTAACGTACCTTTCGGCGCGGCGACAATGGCAACGCCGGACGGCCGTAAAGCCAAAACGCCGCTGGCGGAAGGGGCCAGCCCGGCTTCCGGGACCGATCACCTGGGGCCAACGGCGGTGATCAGTTCTGTGGGCAAATTGCCTACCGGATCGATTCTCGGCGGGGTATTGCTCAATCAGAAACTGAATCCGGCCACGCTGGAAAACACCAGTGACCGCATCAAGCTGATGATGATGCTGAGAACCTTCTTTGAAGTGCATAAGGGCTGGCATATTCAGTACAACATCGTGTCGCGGGAAACGCTGCTGGAAGCGAAGAAACATCCTGACCAGTATCGTGACCTGGTGGTGCGCGTTGCGGGTTATTCCGCGTTCTTTACCGCGCTGTCGCCGGATGCCCAGGACGATATCATCGCCCGTACCGAACACACCCTCTAACCCACCTCGCGCAGCGGCGTTGCCGCTGCGCTTCCTGACTTTCTGAGCCTATGAACGATCGACAACAGCGTATCCTGCAATATGTGACAGACAATAAACGCGTACCGGTCGTTGAGCTGGCGGATGTGACAGGCGTTTCGGTCGTTACCGTGCGCCACGATCTTAATTATCTGGAGCAGGGCGCGTATTTAAAGCGTCAACATGGTTTTGCAGTGGTAGCGGATAACGACAGCGTGGATTCGCGGATGCTGAGTAATTTCCCGGCCAAAAAAGCGCTGGCGGAGTACGCCGCCTCGCTGATAGCCGATGGGGAAACGGTATTTATCGAAAACGGCAGCACTAACGCTATTCTGGCGCGTGTACTGGCGAAAGAGCGCCAGGTCACGGTCATTACCGCCAGCGTGCATATCGCCAATTTGCTGCGCGAAAGCCGTTGCGAGGTGATTCTGCTGGGCGGCGTGCTGCAAAAGCGCAGCGAAAGCATGGTAGGGCCGTTAGCGCGTCTGACGTTAGCGCATTTGCACTTCGCGAAGGCGTTTATCGGTATTGACGGTTTTCATCCTGATACCGGTTTTACCGGGCGCGATATGCTGCGGGCGGACATCGTGGTCACGGCGCTGCGTAAGTGCGCCAATAACTATGTGCTGACCGACAGCTCCAAGTTCGGTGAGATCCATCCCCATTCGCTGGGCCCGGTATCGCTGGTACATGAGGTGATTACGGATAACCATTTACCGGCGATTTATCGCCAGCAGCTTGATACTGCCGGACTACACTGTACGCTGATTACAGAAGACTAAAAAATTTTTAATAACTGTTTCGTAACAATGCTGTTTTTAATTTCGCCATCTTGTTGATAAAATCAGCATTCGGATAAAAATCACAAAAAAACGCTTTTAAAGTATTGCGACTGTGATGATTTCTCGTATAATGCGCCTCCCGTGACAGAGCAGAAATGCAGTTCACGTCGGGCGGGAATAGCTCAGTTGGTAGAGCACGACCTTGCCAAGGTCGGGGTCGCGAGTTCGAGTCTCGTTTCCCGCTCCAAAATTTGATTCAGCACCACCCAATCGCAGAATTTCGAGTTGCGCCTAAGCAGTTTGAAAGACGAAGATTAAGCGGGAATAGCTCAGTTGGTAGAGCACGACCTTGCCAAGGTCGGGGTCGCGAGTTCGAGTCTCGTTTCCCGCTCCAAAATTTGATTCAGCACCATCCAGTCGCAGGATTTCGAGTTGCAGTTAAGCAGCGCGAAAGACGAAGATTAAGCGGGAATAGCTCAGTTGGTAGAGCACGACCTTGCCAAGGTCGGGGTCGCGAGTTCGAGTCTCGTTTCCCGCTCCAAATTTCTCACCGATTAAAAATTATCCACAGCAAGTCACCTTGTCTGTAAGCCTTTTTCGCGAGTTTGAAACACGGCTTTCAACAGACTTATCCACAGGTTGTTTCTTACCGCTCCGCCGTAGACTACAAGTCACATTTTGACATCTTTTCAGTAAGCCTCTGTTTATTAAATATAATTCTTGGCGGCTGAAATTGTTAATTCGATCACTGACGGATTTTTTACGATTGAATGACAAGGCCTTTTAAATTTTATTCACAGAGAATTTTCTTACGCATCTCGCGTTAAACCTTTCTCTATTACCCGTACTAAGCGCTGTTTTTTCGGCAGCTGAACCTCAATAGCATTGGCGTTTCGCTTGGTTAATTGTTGCGCAATCGCCCAGTCTATGTGCTCATCAAGAAGTGGGTGCTCACCTTTTCTTTTTGTCAGCGCGTCAATATTGGCTTCATCCCACGCAGCATTCCCTAACGCGACGGCAATATTACGTAGAAAACGCACGTGGCCGATGCGGCGGATCGCTGAGCCTTCGGTCATTTTTAAGAAGTGCGCTTCGCTCCAGCCAAACAGCTCAATCAGTTTCGGGCTGTGCAACGCCTGGCGCGGCGAAAAATCCGCTTCAACGGTCAACTGCGAAAAACGGTTCCACGGGCAAATGAGCTGGCAATCATCACAGCCGTAGATGCGGTTTCCAATCAGCGGACGGAAGGCTTCCGGAATCGCCCCTTCAAGCTCAATAGTCAGATAAGAAATACAGCGACGCGCATCGACGGTGTAAGGTTCGACAATCGCGCCGGTTGGGCAGATAGTCATACATGCCACGCAGCGGCCACAACCTTCTTCCACCGGTTGATCCACCGGCAGCGGGATATCAACCAGCAGCTCGCCGAGGAAAAAGAACGAACCGGCGTCGCGATCGAGGATAAGTGAGTGCTTACCTGTCCAGCCCAGGCCCGCCTTTGCGGCCAACGGGCGTTCAAGCACGGGCGCGGAATCGACAAAGGGTCTAAAATTCAGCGACGCGTACTGCTCCTGGATAGTTTCCCCCAGTTTTTTCAGCCGGTTTCGCATCAGCTTGTGATAATCGCGGCCCAGCGCATAGCGGCTGATATAACCCAGCGAGGGATCTTTTAAGGTGCGCGCAAACGCGGCGTTGGTGGGCAGATAGTTCATCCTGACGCTGATCACGCGCAGGGTGCCGGGCAACAGTTCATGCGGGCGGGCGCGCATCATACCGTGACGCGCCATCCACTCCATCTCGCCGTGATACTGTTTGTCCAGCCACGCCTGGAGCGCAGGCTCATGGGGGGTTAAATCGGTGTCGGTAATGCCGACATGCTGAAAGCCGAGATCGGCGCCCCATTGTTTTATATTTTGCGCGAGAAGATTGAGATCAAGGGGTTCAGACATGACGGACCATCGGCTTACCAGTAACCGTAGCAGTATACCACACTCGGTATGGCCCGCTGAGTGGGTGAGAAAAGCGGAGAAAGAGGCGGCGGATAGCCTCGGCATCACCCTCTATGAATTGATGCTGCGCGCCGGAGATGCCGCATTTCGGCTGGCGCGCGCGACGTGGCCTGAGGCGCAGCACTGGCTGGTGTTATGCGGACACGGCAACAACGGCGGCGACGGCTACGTGGTGGCGCGGCTGGCGAAGGCCGAAGGTATCGACGTTACGCTGCTGGCGCTGGAGAGCGACAAGCCGCTCCCTGAAGAAGCAGCCAACGCCCGCGACGCCTGGCTTAACGCCGGTGGGGAAATTCACGCGTCGACGACGCCCTGGCCGCAGGGCGTGTCGCTGATTATTGATGGCCTGCTGGGAACTGGCCTTGCCAGCGCGCCGCGCCCGTCGGTCAGCGTGTTGATCGATCAAGCCAATGCCGATCCCGCGCCAGTTCTGGCGTTAGATATCCCCTCCGGGCTACTGGCTGAAACCGGCGCAACGCCGGGCAGCGTGATTGTGGCGCAACAAACACTCACCTTTATCGCCCTGAAGCCCGGCCTGTTGACCGGAAAAGCCCGGGATGTGGTGGGAGAGCTCCACGTTAATGCGCTCGGGTTGGAAAGCTGGCTGGCGGGCAAGCCTGCGGCAATCCAGCGTTACGATGCGGCAACGCTGGCTCGCTGGCTTAAACCGCGCCGCGCTACCTCCCATAAAGGTGATAACGGGCGCTTACTGGTGATTGGCGGCGACCATGGCACCGCCGGGGCGATTCGTCTGGCGGGCGAAGCGGCGCTGCGTTCCGGGGCCGGGCTGGTGCGCGTGTTGACGCGTCAGGAAAATATCGCCGCACTGCTTACTGCCCGGCCTGAACTGATGGTACAGGCGTTAACCGATGAATCGCTCACTAAAGGCCTTGAATGGGCGGATGTGGTGATTATCGGTCCTGGCCTGGGCCAGGAAAAATGGGGTAAGAGAGCGCTGCAAAAAGTCGAAAATTCACAAAAACCGATGCTGTGGGATGCGGATGCGCTCAACCTTCTGGCATTCAATCCCGATAAACGTCAGAATCGGGTTATCACGCCGCACCCCGGCGAAGCGGCGCGGCTGCTCAATTGTGACGTCGCGCAAATTGAAAGCGATCGCTTACTCACAGCCCACCGCCTGGCGAAACGTTATGGCGGTGTTGTGGTCTTAAAGGGGGCGGGTACGCTGGTCGCCAGCGAAAACGGTGAACTCGCGATTGTCGATGCCGGAAATCCCGGCATGGCGACGGGCGGAATGGGCGATGTGTTGTCCGGTATCATCGGCGCGTTATTAGGTCAAAAACTCGATCTTTATGATGCCGCCTGCGCGGGTTGTGTGGCGCATGCCGCCGCTGCCGATGCCGCCGCCCGCCGTTCCGGGACGCGTGGAATGCTCGCAAGCGATCTGTTTACGACGCTGCACCTGGTTGTTAACCCTGAAATGAATACTGTAAACCATGATTGAACGTGTTATCCCTCTCGCCGATGAACAGGCAACGTTAGATTTCGGCAAGGCTGTCGCGCAGGCCTGTAATGGCGCAACGGTGATTTGGCTGGTGGGTGATTTAGGGGCGGGTAAAACCACCTTTAGTCGTGGTTTTTTGCAGGCGTTGGGCCATAAGGGCAATGTGAAAAGCCCGACCTATACCCTGGTCGAGCCCTACGAGCTTGAAAACCTGACCGTGTACCACTTCGACTTATATCGCCTGGCGGACCCTGAAGAACTGGAGTTTATGGGGATCCGCGATTATTTTGCCGATAACGCTATTTGCCTGGTGGAGTGGCCGCAACAGGGGGCGGGTGTGCTGCCCGATCCGGATGTTGAAATTCATCTTTCTTATCTCGATCGCGGGCGTTCGGCGTTGATTAAGGCGGTTTCCACGGCGGGCAACACGCTGGTGGCAAGTTTGGATCCCAACAGTGACACGGTTTCAGCGTGACGCGTCCAGCCATTTAACAAGGATAACGGGATGACATCTGGCATGAAAAAGTGGTTAACCCTCGCCTGGCTGGTGCTGTGCGCGCCTGCGTGGGCGGCAAGCTTATCCGATATCCAGGTCTCCAACGGCGATGACCAGGCGCGTATTACGTTCAGCTTTTTTGGCGAACCTGATTATGCGTTTTCTCACGATGGTCAGCGTAGCGTGGCGTTGGATATTAAACAGACCGGCGTGATTCAGGGGCTGCCGCTTATTTTCAGCGGCAACAACCTGGTGAAAAGCATTCGTTCAGGTACACCGAAAGACAGCGGCTCGCTGCGTCTGGTGGTCGATCTCACAAAGAACGGCAAAACCCGCGCGGTGAAGCAGCAAAACGGCGCTAACTATACCGTGGTGTTCACCATCAACGCCGATGCGCCGCCGCCTCCACCGCCAGTAGTGGCGAAGCGGGAGAGTGCTCCGCCGCCGCGCACCGGAGAGCCTGCGCGTAATCCGTTTAAATCGGAATCCGATCGCGTGACCTCTGTAGTGAGCAGCAATACCGTGACGCGGCCTGCCAGTACGCGCGCGGTATCGGCCAGCGGCGATCGTGTGGTCGTGGCGATTGATGCCGGGCACGGCGGCCAGGATCCTGGCGCTATCGGCCCTGGCGGCGTGAAAGAGAAAAACGTCACTATCGCTATCGCCCGCAAGCTGCGCACCCTGTTAAATGACGACCCGTTGTTTAAAGGCGTGCTGACGCGCGACGGCGATTACTTTATTTCGGTAATGGGCCGTTCCGACGTAGCGCGCAAACAGAACGCCAACGTGCTGGTGTCTATCCACGCGGACGCCGCCCCAAACCGCGACGCCACAGGCGCATCGGTATGGGTGCTGTCGAATCGCCGCGCGAACAGCGAAATGGCGGGCTGGCTTGAACAGCATGAGAAGCAATCGGAACTGCTGGGCGGGGCGGGCGACGTGCTGGCGAACAGCCAGGCAGACCCGTACTTAAGCCAGGCGGTGCTGGATTTACAGTTTGGCCATTCCCAGCGCGTCGGTTACGACGTGGCGACCAACGTGCTGTCGCAGCTGGCGCGGGTGGGCGATTTACATAAGCGCCGACCGGAACACGCCAGCCTCGGCGTACTGCGCTCGCCGGATATTCCGTCCCTGTTAGTGGAGACGGGTTTTATCAGCAACAGCGGTGAAGAACGCCTGTTGGCGAGTGATGATTACCAACAGCAACTTGCCGATGCGCTTTATAAGGGATTGCGTAACTATTTCCTGTCGCATCCGTTACAATCGGCGCCAGGAGAAGGCGGTACCGGCAAAACGGTTAACGTCGGTTCAACGACCACGGGCCAGTTTGCCGTGACGCAATAAGGAGCATTCATGCCGATTCAGGTTCTGCCGCCACAGCTTGCAAATCAGATAGCCGCAGGTGAAGTGGTGGAACGCCCCGCATCCGTCGTTAAGGAACTGGTAGAAAACAGCCTGGACGCCGGTGCGACGCGTATTGATATTGATATTGAGCGCGGCGGGGCGAAGCTTATTCGCATCCGGGATAACGGCAGCGGCATTAACAAAGACGAACTGGCGCTGGCGCTGGCGCGTCATGCCACCAGTAAAATCGCCTCGCTTGATGACCTGGAAGCGATTATTAGCCTCGGGTTTCGCGGCGAGGCGCTGGCCAGTATCAGTTCGGTATCACGCCTGACCCTGACATCGCGCACCGCAGAACAGAGTGAGGCGTGGCAAGCCTATGCCGAAGGGCGCGATATGGATGTGACGGTGAAACCTGCTGCGCATCCTGTCGGCACGACGCTGGAAGTGCTGGATCTGTTTTACAACACGCCGGCGCGGCGCAAATTCATGCGCACCGAAAAAACTGAATTCAACCATATTGATGAAATTATCCGCCGCATCGCGCTGGCGCGCTTCGATGTGACCATCAACCTCAGCCATAACGGCAAGTTAATCCGCCAGTATCGCGGCGTTCAACCCAATGCGCCGAAAGAGCGGCGTCTGGGGGCTATTTGCGGCACCGCGTTTCTTGAGCAGGCGTTGACCATTGAGTGGCAGCACGGCGATTTAGCGTTGCGCGGCTGGGTGGCAGAACCGAAAGCCAGCGCCGGGCTGAGCGAAATCCAGTATTGCTACGTGAATGGCCGCATGATGCGCGACCGCCTGATTAACCATGCTATTCGCCAGGCCTGTGAAGACAAGCTGGGTGTCGATCAGCAGCCCGCCTATGTACTTTATCTGGAGATCGACCCGCATCAGGTGGATGTGAATGTGCATCCGGCCAAGCATGAAGTGCGGTTCCATCAGTCGCGGCTGGTGCATGATTTTATCTACCAGGGCGTGCTGAGCGTGCTGCAACAGCAGCAGGCGGAACCGACGTTGCCGCTGGGGCAGGCCGAAGAAGCGCCGCCGCGCTGGCAGCCGGAAAACCGCGTGGCGGCGGGGAAGAACCACTTCTCCCAGCCGGCGGTGGAAAAACCTGCGCCCGCACCGCGTCAGGCCAGCGCCTCTTCCGGCGGCGGTCGCGCTTCATCAGGCGGTGCATGGCCCCATGCCCAGGCAGATTACCAAAAACAGCAGGGTGCGCTCTATCGTAAGCTGCTGGAGACGCCGGAAACGCCGCGTGAAAACAGACCTGCGCTGCCCGCGCTGAAAGGGCATAGCCACAGCTTTGGCCGCGTGTTGACGGTCATCAGCAATGCTTACGCGCTGCTGGAACGCGACGAGCGCGTAATGCTGCTGGATTTAACCGTGGCGGAGCGCTGGCTCCGGCAGGGGCAACTGACGCCCGGCGCAGAAACTCTCTGTGCCCAGCCGTTGCTGATTCCGGTGCGTATTAAGGTGGATGCGCAAGAGCAAACGGTGATGCGCAACGCCACAGCATTATTAGAGGGAATGGGCATCCAAACCATGCTGGATCATCAACATGTTACGATCCGCACCGTGCCTTTACCCTTACGCCAACAAAATTTACAAATCTTGATTCCTGAACTGATAGGCTACCTGGCGGCAAACGAGAAAGCCGATTCCGCACAACTTGCTGGCTGGCTTGCCCGCCAACTGGCGACCGAACATGAACAGTGGAGCGTGGCCCAGGCCATCACGCTGTTAACGGATGTGGAACGGCTTTGTCCAAACCTGGTGAAGTCACCGCCTGGTGGTTTATTACAACCTGTCGATCTCCAACCGGCGATGAATGCCCTGAAACATGACTGAAGTAAGTAAGGCGAGCCTGCCTAAGGCGATTTTTTTAATGGGGCCGACGGCCTCGGGCAAAACGGCGCTGGCAATTAATCTGCGTAAAACGCTCCCGGTTGAGTTGATAAGCGTCGATTCCGCCCTCATCTATCGAGGAATGGATGTCGGAACGGCGAAGCCGACCGCAGCGGAGCTGGCGCAGGCGCCGCACCGTTTGCTGGATGTGCTGGACCCGGCGGAGGCGTACTCCGCGGCAGATTTTCGTCGCGATGCACTGAAAGAGATGGCGGAGATTACCGCCAGCGGTCGTATCCCACTGTTAGTGGGCGGAACCATGCTTTACTTCAAGGCGTTACTGGAGGGGTTATCCCCGTTGCCCTCGGCAAATCCAGAAATCAGGGCACGTATTGAACAACAGGCGGCAGAGCAGGGGTGGGACGCCTTGCATCGCGAACTACAGGAAATTGACCCTGTCGCGGCAAGACGGATTCATCCAAATGATCCGCAAAGACTTTCCCGGGCACTGGAAGTTTTTTTCATTTCGGGTAAAACTTTAACGGAACTGACGCAAACGTCAGGAGACGCTCTGCCGTACCAGGTGCACCAGTTCGCCATCGCCCCGGCGAGCCGTGAACTGCTCCATCAGCGAATTGAGCAGCGTTTTCATCAGATGTTGGCTTCAGGTTTTGAAGCAGAAGTGCGGGCGCTTTTCGCCCGTGGAGATTTGCATACGGATATGCCTTCCATTCGTTGTGTAGGATACCGCCAGATGTGGTCTTATCTGGCCGGTGAAGTCCCTTATGACGACATGGTTTATCGCGGTATTTGCGCCACGAGGCAGTTGGCGAAACGCCAGATGACCTGGCTGCGGGGTTGGGAAGGTGTTCACTGGTTAGACAGTGATAATCCTGAAAAAGCCCGTCAGGACGTGTTACAGGTTGTTGGTGCGAACCATCAATGAATGTGTACAATTGAACCGTATCGTGCGCGAATTTTTTTAGGTAGTTTTTCAGAGCCCAAGGGTTCTTAAGTACAAAACAAGCATATAAGGAAAAGATAGAATGGCTAAGGGGCAATCTTTACAAGATCCGTTCTTGAACGCACTGCGTCGTGAACGTGTTCCAGTTTCTATTTATTTGGTGAATGGTATTAAGCTGCAAGGGCAGATTGAGTCTTTCGATCAGTTCGTTATTTTGTTGAAAAACACGGTTAGCCAGATGGTGTATAAGCACGCGATTTCTACGGTGGTGCCGTCTCGCCCGGTTTCTCATCACAGCAATAACGCCGGTGGCAGCACAGGTAGCAATTACCACCACAGTAATGCGCAGGGTGCATCTGCACCACAGCAAGACAGCGACGACGCCGAATAAGCGGGTGGCTGTTTCCATGACGGGGAACCAGTCTGGCTGTGTTCCCCGCTGGTCTTTTTGAGAGGTTATACGCTTGTTTGACCGTTATGACGCCGGTGAGCAGGCGGTGCTGGTACACATCTATTTTTCGCAAGACAAAGATATGGAAGATCTCCAGGAGTTTGATTCTCTGGTCTCTTCCGCCGGTGTCGAAGCATTACAGGTGATTACCGGTAGCCGTAAAGCCCCGCACCCAAAGTATTTTGTAGGTGAAGGTAAGGCCGTCGAAATAGCTGATGCCGTTAAAGCGACGGGCGCATCGGTTGTTTTATTTGATCATGCATTAACGCCTGCCCAGGAACGTAACCTGGAGCGCCTGTGTGAGTGTCGCGTAATCGACCGCACCGGCTTGATATTAGACATTTTTGCCCAACGTGCACGCACCCATGAAGGGAAGTTGCAGGTTGAGCTCGCCCAATTGCGGCATCTGGCGACGCGCCTGGTGCGCGGCTGGACCCACCTTGAACGTCAGAAAGGCGGGATAGGCTTGCGCGGGCCGGGTGAAACGCAGTTGGAAACTGACCGCCGTTTGCTGCGTAACCGTATTACGTTAATTCTTTCACGCCTTGAGAAAGTCGAAAAACAACGCGAACAAGGGCGTCGATCGAGAAGCAAAGCGGATATTCCTACCGTCTCACTGGTGGGCTATACCAACGCCGGTAAATCCACCTTGTTCAACCAGATTACCGAAGCGCAGGTTTACGCGGCGGATCAGCTGTTTGCCACGCTGGACCCGACGCTGCGCCGGATAGATGTTGCCGATGTCGGTGAAACCGTGCTGGCGGATACCGTCGGCTTTATCCGCCATCTGCCCCATGATCTGGTTGCCGCGTTTAAAGCGACATTACAGGAAACCCGTCAGGCCACGTTGCTGCTGCATGTGGTTGACGCAGCGGATGTCCGTATGCAGGAGAACATCGACGCCGTTAACACGGTGCTTGAAGAGATCGAGGCTGACGAGATCCCGACCCTGCTGGTGATGAACAAAATCGATACGCTGGACGGGTTTCAGCCGCGTATCGACAGAAACGATGAAAATATGCCGATTCGGGTTTGGCTTTCTGCCCAGACCGGTGACGGCGTACCACTGCTTTTCCAGGCTCTGACGGAGCGTTTGTCGGGAGAGATAGCGCAGCACACGTTGCGTTTGCCTCCAGAGGCAGGGCGACTGCGGAGCCGGTTTTACCAGCTTCAGGCGATAGAAAAAGAGTGGATGGAGGAGGACGGTAGCGTGGGGCTGGAAGTACGTATGCCCATCGTTGACTGGCGCCGCCTCTGTAAACAAGAACCGACTCTGGTTGACTATGTTGTTTAACCGGTCTGAGGTTGCCTGAAGAACTTTCCCCTTTGGGGGGTACCTGAAATAGTCTGGGTTGTCTCGTAGCGCGAACGGAACAACTTCCCGGCGGCATTAAGCGCGATGCCGTGGGAAACGTGAAGACAGCAATAAAGAGACAGTGCGGAGCAGGACAGGTATATCACCGCATAACAAATATGGAGCACAAACATGGCGTGGAATCAGCCCGGTAATAACGGACAGGACCGCGACCCGTGGGGAAGCAGCAAGCCTGGCGGCGACTCTGGGGGAAATGGAAATAAAGGCGGTCGCGATCAGGGGCCGCCCGATCTGGATGATATCTTCCGTAAACTGAGTAAAAAACTCGGTGGATTTGGTGGTAGAAGCGGTGGAAGTTCAACCCAGGGCCCCCGTAACCCTATCGGTGGCCGTGTGGTGGTGATTGTCGCTGCGGCGGCGGTGATCATTTGGGCTGCGAGCGGATTCTATACCATCAAAGAAGCGGAACGCGGCGTGGTAACGCGTTTTGGCAAATTCAGTCACCTGGTTGAACCGGGTCTGAACTGGAAGCCAACGTTTATCGATAGCGTCCAGCCTGTTAACGTTGAATCGGTGCGTGAACTCGCGGCGTCCGGCGTTATGCTGACCTCTGATGAAAACGTGGTGCGCGTTGAGATGAACGTGCAGTACCGCGTGACCGATCCCGAGCGTTATCTGTTTAGCGTGACCAGCGCCGACGACAGTCTGCGTCAGGCCACCGACAGCGCCCTGCGCGGCGTCATCGGCAAATACACCATGGACCGTATCCTCACTGAAGGCCGTACGGTGATCCGTAGCGA
The DNA here is from genome assembly GCF_056155425.1 of Atlantibacter sp. MEI4A-1023. Taxonomy (NCBI): domain Bacteria; kingdom Pseudomonadati; phylum Pseudomonadota; class Gammaproteobacteria; order Enterobacterales; family Enterobacteriaceae; genus Atlantibacter; species Atlantibacter sp. MEI4A-1023. The sequence continues at coordinate 4,199,959 of NZ_CM149568.1, read as the reverse complement.
TACCCAGCGCGAACTGGAAGAGACCATTCGCCCTTACAACATGGGCATCACGCTGCTGGACGTCAACTTCCAGGCCGCACGTCCGCCGGAAGAGGTGAAAGCCGCGTTTGATGATGCGATTGCCGCGCGTGAAAACGAACAGCAATACATCCGTGAGGCGGAAGCCTACACCAACGAAGTGCAGCCGCGTGCTAACGGTTCTGCCCAGCGCATCATCGAAGATGCCCGTGCGTATAAGACCCAGACCATTCTGGAAGCGCAGGGTGAAGTGGCGCGCTTTGCCAAAATCCTCCCGGAGTATAAAGCCGCGCCGGAAATCACCCGCGAACGTCTGTATATCGAGACCATGGAAAAAGTCCTTAGCCATACCCGTAAAGTACTGGTTAACGATAAGGGCGGAAACCTGATGGTTCTGCCGCTGGATCAGATGCTGAAAGGCAACAATGCCCCGGCATCAAAGAGCGATAGCAGTGGCGCGGATTCCTTACTGCGCCTGCCGCCTGCTTCCTCATCCAGCAACAGCGGCGCTAACCGGCCTGCCTCATCCAGCGCTGGCGACATCATGGATCAGCGCCGTGCGAATGCGCAGCGTAACGATTACCAGCGCGAAGGGAGTGAATAACAATGCGTAAGTCAGTGATTGCAGTCATCATCATCGTGCTGGTGGTGCTCTACACCTCGGTATTCGTGGTGAAAGAAGGTGAGCGTGGAATTACGCTGCGTTTCGGTAAGGTCCTGCGTGATGATGAAAACAAGCCGGTGGTGTTTGAGCCAGGCCTGCATTTCAAAATCCCGTTTATCGAATCGGTGAAGACTCTTGATGCGCGTATCCAGACTATGGATAACCAAGCGGATCGTTTCGTGACCAAAGAGAAGAAAGACCTGATCGTCGACTCCTATATCAAATGGCGTATCAGCGACTTCAGCCGTTACTACCTGGCGACAGGCGGCGGCGACGTTTCTCAGGCGGAAGTGCTGCTGAAACGTAAATTCTCGGACCGTTTGCGTTCGGAAATTGGTCGTCTGGATGTGAAAGACATCGTGACCGACTCCCGTGGTCGTTTGACCCTGGAAGTGCGCGATGCGCTGAACTCCGGTTCTGCGGGTACTGAAGATGAAGTGACGACGCCGGCGGCGGATGATGCGATTGCCAAAGCGGCAGAGCGCGTTGCGGCGGAAACCAACGGTAAAGTGCCGGTGGTGAACCCAAACAGTATGGCCGCGCTGGGTATCGAAGTGGTGGATGTGCGTATCAAGCAGATCAACCTGCCGACCGAAGTATCTGAAGCGATCTTCAACCGTATGCGTGCAGAACGTGAAGCGGTAGCGCGTCGCCACCGTTCGCAAGGCCAGGAAGAAGCGGAAAAACTGCGTGCTGCGGCGGATTACGAAGTGACCCGTACTCTGGCGGAATCTGAACGTCAGGCGCGTATCCTGCGCGGTGAAGGCGATGCGGAAGCGGCGAAACTGTTTGCCGACGCGTTCAGCCAGGACCCGGATTTCTATGCGTTTATCCGTAGCCTGCGTGCTTATGAGAGCAGCTTTAACTCCAATCAGGACGTCATGGTGCTGAGCCCGGACAGCGACTTCTTCCGTTATATGAAGACGCCATCCAACAGCGCGCGCTAAACTACGCGAATCCCTGATGAAGAGCCGGTGAATACCGGCTCTTTTTTTATTGGACAGAGAAAAATGAATTCTACGATTTGGTTAGCGCTGGCACTGGTATTGGTGCTGGAAGGTCTCGGGCCGATGTTATTTCCACGTCTCTGGCGGCGGATGGTGTTAAGTATGACACAATTACCTGAAACGATTTTACGCCGCTTTGGCGGCGGTCTAGTGGTCGCTGGCTGCGTTATCTACTACATGTTGAGGAAAACGATTGGCTGACCGTTATTTGGTCAAGTTCGATGAATTTTGAATATAAAAAGGGCTGATCATCCACAAAACCGATGGTAGAATCCATTTTTAAGCAAACGGTGATTTTGAAAAATGGGTAACAACGTCGTCGTACTGGGCACCCAATGGGGTGACGAAGGCAAAGGGAAGATTGTCGATCTTCTTACTGAACGGGCTAAATATGTTGTGCGCTACCAGGGTGGTCACAACGCTGGCCATACTCTCGTAATCAACGGTGAAAAAACCGTCCTCCATCTTATTCCCTCAGGTATTCTTCGTGAGAATGTCACTAGCATCATCGGTAACGGAGTGGTGCTCTCTCCGGCTGCGCTGATGAAAGAGATGAAAGAGCTGGAAGACCGCGGTATTCCGGTTCGCGAGCGTCTGCTGCTCTCTGAGGCTTGCCCGCTGATTCTGGATTATCACGTCGCACTGGACGTGGCGCGCGAAAAAGCGCGTGGCGCAAAAGCAATCGGCACCACCGGTCGTGGTATCGGCCCGGCTTATGAAGATAAAGTGGCGCGTCGCGGCCTGCGCGTTGGCGACCTGTTCGACAAAGCGACCTTTGCTGAGAAACTGAAAGAAGTGCTGGAATACCATAACTTCCAGCTGGTTAACTTCTACAAAGTTGAAGCGGTTGACTACCAGAAAGTGCTGGATGATGTGATGGCGATCGCCGACGTCCTGACCAGCATGGTGGTGGACGTTTCCGATCTGCTGGATCAGGCGCGTAAACGCGGCGATTTCATCATGTTCGAAGGCGCACAGGGTACGCTGTTGGATATCGACCACGGCACCTATCCGTACGTGACCTCTTCCAACACCACCGCTGGCGGCGTAGCGACGGGTTCCGGTATTGGTCCGCGTTATGTTGACTACGTGCTGGGCATCATCAAAGCCTACTCCACTCGCGTGGGCGCGGGTCCGTTCCCGACCGAACTGTTTGACGACATCGGTGAGTTCCTGTGCAAACAGGGCAACGAATATGGCGCGACCACGGGCCGCCGTCGTCGTACCGGCTGGCTGGACTCCGTTGCGGTGCGCCGCGCAGTGCAGATCAACTCCCTGTCGGGCTTCTGCCTGACCAAGCTGGACGTACTGGACGGCCTGAAAGAAGTGAAAATCTGCGTTGCCTATCGTCTGCCGGATGGTCGTGAAGTGACCACCACGCCGATGGCCGCTGACGACTGGGAAGGTATCGAGCCGATTTACGAAACTATGCCGGGCTGGTCTGAGTCCACCTTTGGCGTGAAAGAGCGCAGCGGTCTGCCGCAGGCGGCGCTGAACTACATTCAGCGTATCGAAGAACTGACCGGCGTGCCGATTGACATTATTTCTACCGGCCCTGACCGTACAGAAACCATGATTCTGCGCGACCCGTTCGACGCATAATGATGAAAAGGGGCGTTTTGAACGCCCCTTTATTGTTTTTCCGCTTTTTCCCAGCCCGCTTTCAAATAAATTAGCCGCCTGAGCGCTGGCTGGTTTATCATCACTTAATGCCCGTCATAATTCGGGCATATGCCCCAGGCAAATCGCTTTCCCCCTTATTCAGAGGTTGATGTGCAGTTAACGAGTTTTACCGATTACGGATTACGTGCTTTGATTTATATGGCGTCATTGCCGGAAGGTCGTATGACGAGTATTTCCGAAGTGACCGAGGTTTATGGCGTGTCCCGTAATCATATGGTTAAAATTATCAACCAACTGAGTCGCGCTGGTTATGTTATGGCTGTGCGTGGAAAAAACGGCGGCATCCGTTTAGGCAAACCTGCACCCTTAATTCGCATCGGTGATGTCGTTCGCGAGCTGGAACCCCTCTCGCTGGTGAACTGCAGCAGCGAGTTTTGCCATATCACCCCCGCCTGCCGTTTAAAACAGGCGCTTTCAAAAGCGGTGAATAGTTTTCTGACTGAGCTTGATAACTACACGCTTGCCGACTTAGTTGAAGAGAATACGCCGCTGTATAAATTACTGCTGGTGGAATAGTTATTATCTGACGGGTTTCAACGCGCTTTACGCATCAACGAACGCTGCGTGACGCGCTCTACACTGAACCGTTGGGGCGTTCCGCCAGAGATGACAACGGAGGAATCGAAATGTCACAAGATCCTTTTCAGGAACGAGAAGCAGAGAAGTACAACAATCCAATCCCGAGCCGGGAATTCATCCTCGAGCACTTAACCAAACGCGAAAAGCCCGCCAGTCGGGAAGAACTGGCGATCGAGCTGAATATTGAAGGCGAAGAACAGCAGGAAGCCCTGCGCCGCCGCCTGCGCGCCATGGAGCGCGATGGGCAACTGGTCTTCACCCGCCGCCAGTGCTACGCCTTGCCGGAGCGTCTGGACTTGGTAAAAGGCACCGTAATCGGCCATCGCGATGGCTACGGTTTCCTGAGAGTAGAAGGCCGAAAAGACGATTTGTATCTGTCATCTGAACAGATGAAAACCTGCATTCACGGCGATCAGGTGCTGGCGCAGCCGCTGGGTTCGGACCGTAAAGGACGCCGCGAAGCGCGTATCGTCCGCGTGCTGGTACCGAAAACCGGCCAGATCGTCGGGCGCTATTTTACCGACGCAGGCGTCGGCTTCGTGGTGCCGGATGACAGCCGCTTAAGCTTTGATATCCTCATCCCGCCCGAAGAGATCATGGGCGCGCGGATGGGCTTCGTGGTGGTGGTGGAACTGACCCAGCGCCCGACCCGCCGCACCAAAGCGATTGGTAAAATTGTTGAAGTGCTGGGCGATAACATGGGCACCGGCATGGCCGTCGATATGGCGCTGCGCACCCATGAAATCCCTTACGTCTGGCCGAAAGCGGTCGAGAAAGAAGTCGCTGGGTTAACCGAAGACGTGCCGGAAGAGGCTATTGCCGGACGCGTGGATTTACGCGATCTGCCGCTGGTCACTATCGACGGCGAAGACGCCCGCGACTTTGACGATGCGGTATTCTGCGAGAAAAAACGCGGCGGCGGCTGGCGCCTGTGGGTGGCGATTGCCGATGTAAGCTATTATGTGCGTCCGCAAACCGCGCTGGATACCGAAGCGCACAATCGCGGCACCTCAGTCTACTTCCCGTCGCAGGTGGTTCCCATGCTGCCGGAAGTCCTGTCCAACGGTCTCTGCTCGCTGAACCCGCAGGTTAACCGCCTGTGTATGGTGTGCGAGATGACCGTCTCCGCCAGCGGCAAGCTGACCGGTTACAAATTCTATGAAGCGGTAATGCGCTCCCATGCGCGCCTGACTTACACCAAGGTATGGCATATTTTGCAGGGCGATCAGGATCTGCGCGAGCAGTATCAGCCGCTGGTTAAGCACATCGAAGAGTTGCATCACCTGTATAAAGCGCTGGACGTTGCCCGCAGCGAGCGTGGCGGTATCTCGTTTGAAAGCGAAGAGGCGAAGTTTATCTTTAATGCTGAGCGCCGCATCGAACGCATCGAGCAAACCCAGCGTAACGACGCGCATAAACTGATTGAAGAGTGCATGATTCTGGCGAACATCTCGGCGGCGCGTTTCGTTGAGAAACACCAGGAGCCGGCGCTGTTCCGTATTCATGACCGTCCGAGCACCGAGGCGATCACCTCGTTCCGCTCGGTACTGGCTGAACTTGGGCTGGAACTGCCCGGCCGGGATAAACCCGAGCCGCGCGACTACGCCGAACTGCTGGAATCCATCGCCGATCGCCCGGATCATGAGATGCTGCAAACCATGCTGCTGCGCTCCATGAAACAGGCCATCTATGATCCGGAAAACCGCGGTCACTTTGGTCTGGCGCTTCAGTCTTATGCGCACTTCACGTCGCCGATCCGTCGTTACCCGGACCTGTCGCTGCACCGCGCCATTAAATATCTGTTGGCGAAGCAGGAAGGGCACGTCGGCAACAGTACGCCGACCGGCGGTTGGCACTATTCCGTGGAAGCGATGCTGCAACTGGGCCAACACTGCTCCATGACCGAACGCCGCGCCGATGAAGCCACCCGAGAAGTCTCGGACTGGCTGAAGTGCGACTTTATGCAGGATCAGGTAGGACAGACATTCTCTGGCGTTATCGCCAGCGTCACCGGCTTCGGCTTCTTTGTCCGTCTCAACGATCTGTTTATCGACGGGCTGGTGCACGTTTCTTCACTGGACAACGACTATTACCGTTTCGACCAGGTAGGCCAGCGCTTGATCGGCGAATCCGGTGGGCAAACCTATCGCCTGGGCGACCGCGTGGAAGTGAAAGTTGAAGCGGTCAACATGGATGAGCGTAAGATCGACTTCTCGCTGATCTCCAGCGAACGCGGTCCGCGCAACCTCGGTAAAACGGCGCGTGAGAAAGCGCGTAAGGGTGGCGCAGCGAAGCCCTCCGGGAAGCGTCGCCAGGCGGGTAAAAGAACCAACTTCGAGCCGGACAGCGAATTCCGTGGTGAAAAGCGCAAGCCGAAAGCCAAAAAAGAGCAAGCCGATAAGAAAGTGAAAAAACCGTCGACGAAAACCCAAAAAATCGCGGCGGCGACCAAAGCGAAGCGGGCAGCGAAAAAGAAAACGCACGACGCGTAACGTCCGGCTGGCCTTATCGTGTCGATAAGGCCAGCGGCAACGTATTAAACCAGGCGCGATATCGCCTCAAATGAGTACTTTTCATGAGTGAAATGATTTACGGCATCCATGCGGTTCAGGCTTTGCTGGAACGTGCACCTGAACGTTTTCAGGAAGTCTTTGTGCTGAAAGGCCGCGAAGATAAACGGTTGCTGCCTTTACTGCACGCGCTGGAAGCCCAGGGCGTGGTGATTCAGGTGGCGAACCGCCAGTTCCTGGATGAAAAAAGCGATGGCGCGGTCCATCAGGGGATTATCGCGCGGGTGAAGCCGGGGCGTCAGTATCAGGAAAACGATCTGCCGGATCTGCTGGCCCAGTTTGAATCGCCGTTCCTGTTGATCCTCGACGGCGTGACCGATCCCCATAATCTGGGCGCATGTCTACGTAGCGCCGATGCGGCAGGCGTACACGCGGTTATCGTACCGAAAGACCGTTCCGCGCAGCTCAACGCCACCGCCAAAAAAGTGGCCTGCGGCGCGGCGGAAAACGTGCCGTTGATTCGCGTCACCAACCTGGCGCGCACTATGCGTCTGCTTCAGGAAGAGAATGTCTGGATTGTCGGCACCGCTGGCGAAGCGGACCACACTGTCTACCAGAGCAAAATGACCGGCCGTCTGGCGCTGGTGATGGGCGCGGAAGGCGAGGGCATGCGCCGTTTGACCCGCGAGCACTGCGACGAGTTAATCAGCATTCCGATGGCGGGCAGCGTCTCGTCATTAAACGTTTCTGTTGCGACGGGCATCTGCCTGTTCGAAGCGGTGCGTCAACGCAGCCTGTAATTTGTCTCCCGGGGCGCGTGCGCCCCGCTTTGTGATCCCTTTCCCTGCATAACTTTTCCCGGCGTCCATACTAAAGGCGTTGCCGATTTATGGAGGGAAACAGGATGCAATGGCAAACTCATACCGTTTTCAACCAACCCATCCCGTTAAACAACAGTAATCTCTTTTTATCCGACACCGCGCTACGCGAAGCCGTCCAGCGTGAAGACGCCGCCTGGGATGCGGAATTTTTGGCCAGCATCGGCCAGCAACTGGGCACCGCCGAATCCCTTGAGCTGGGCCGTCTGGCCAACGCTAACCCGCCTGAATTATTACGCTATGACGCCAGCGGCGAGCGGCTCGACGACGTGCGTTTTCATCCGGCGTGGCATCTGCTGATGCAGGGGCTGTTCGCCAACCGGGTGCACAATCTGCCGTGGCAGGAAGACCGGCGGCGCGGTTCATTTGTGGCGCGGGCGGCGCGTTTTATTCTTCATGCCCAGGTGGAGGCGGGTACGCTCTGCCCGGTGACCATGACCTTTGCCGCCACGCCTTTGTTGCTTCAGTCACTGCCTTCGGCGTTCAGCGACTGGACCAAACCGCTGCTTAGCGACCGCTACGATGCTCATCTCCAGCCTGCCGGACAAAAGCGCGGATTGCTGATTGGCATGGGGATGACTGAGAAGCAGGGCGGTTCAGACGTGCTTACTAATACCACCCGCGCAGAGCCTTTCGGTAGCCCCGGACCCGGCGAAGCGTATCGGCTGGTGGGGCATAAATGGTTTTACTCGGTGCCGCAAAGCGACGGGCATCTGGTGTTGGCCCAGGCAAAAGGCGGGCTGTCCTGCTTCCTGGTGCCGCGCTTTTTACCCGACGGACAGCGTAATGCGGTACGTCTCGAGCGGCTGAAAGACAAACTGGGCAACCGATCTAACGCCAGCAGCGAAGCGGAATTCTGCGATGCGCTGGGCTGGCTGATGGGCGATGAGGGCGAAGGCGTGCGCCAGATTTTGAAAATGGGCGCGATGACCCGCTTCGACTGCGCGCTGGGCAGCCACGGCCTGATGCGCCGCGCACTGTCGGTCGCGTTATATCACGCCCATCAACGCCAGGCGTTCGGCAAGAACCTGATCGACCAGCCGCTGATGCGCCAGGTTTTAGGACGGATGGCGCTACAGTTGGAAGGGCAAACCGCGCTGTTGTTCCGACTGGCCCGCGCCTGGGAAGCGCAGGAGGATGAGCGGGAACAGGCGTTTTGCCGCCTGATGACCCCTGCGGCAAAATTCAACGTCTGCAAAGCGGGGATTCCGTTTGTGGCGGAGGCGATGGAGGTGCTGGGCGGCATCGGCTACTGCGAAGAGAGCGAGCTGCCGCGTTTGTATCGTGAAATGCCGGTTAACAGCATTTGGGAAGGCTCCGGCAATATCATGTGCCTGGATGTGCTACGGGTGCTGGTGAAACAGCCCCGCGTAATGGAGATGCTGAGCGGTGAGTTCGACGACGTTAAAGGCCAGAACCGACATTTTGACCGCGCCTGGCGACAATTGGCCCAGCGGTTACGCAAACCGAATGAGGCCGACGGGCGCGCCATTACCCGTCAGCTTTATCGGCTGGCAACCGGGGCGCAGCTGTTACGCACCGCCTCGGTGCCCACGGCGGAGTCCTGGTGCCAGATGATGCTCGACCCGCGTGGCGACGCCCAGGTGGCGGAAAAATGCCTTTCCGACGTCCTGCTGCGCGCCACGGGCGGCATCGGTTAACTGCTGCGTAAGCGGAACACGCTCACCAGCGTATTAAGATGGTGGCCCTTATCGCGCAGCGTTTGTGCCGTTTGCTCGCTGCGCGATACCCGTTCGGCGTTGATATGGGTCGCTTCGCCGATATGGTTCATCGCCAGATTAACCTGCTGGATCCCCGCCGACTGTTCGTGGGATGCCTGGCTGCTGTGCGTTACCAGTAAGTTCACCTGATCGATATGGTGAATAATCTGCTCCATCGCCTGCCGGGTACGCTCAGAAAGCTGGTGCCCTTCGGTAACTTTATGCAGCGTGTCCTCAATTAACGCATCGATTTCCTTCACCGCGTTGGCGCTACGCGCCGCCAGCGCCCGCACTTCCTGCGCCACAACCGCGAACCCTTTGCCATGCTCGCCTGCGCGGGCGGCTTCCACCGCGGCGTTCAGCGCCAGAATATTGGTCTGGAAGGCAATCGACTCAATCACATGGGTGATATCGGCGATTCGCTGCGAGGCGTCGCGGATGGCGTTCATGGTCGACACCGCATTCGTAACGGTATCGCCGCCGACATGCACCGCGTGGGAGGCCTGCTGCATATAATTCTGGGTCTGCACCATGTTTTCGGCATTCTGCTCTACCGTGGCCGTCAGTTGCTCCATGCTGGCGGACGTCTCTTCCACGCTGCTGGCCTGCTTGTTGATTTGCTCGCTGATATCGTGGCTGTCTGCCGCCAGTTCATCGGTGCCGTAGCTAATGTCGGCGGCGGCATCGCGCACCTGTGTCACGATCTGCTGCAAGCCGTTGCCCATACTGTTGATGGCGGCGATCAGTTCACCCACTTCATCCTGACGGCGCGTGGTGATGCTGGAACGCAAGTCGCCTGCGCCATACTGCTGCGCCAGGCCAATCACGTTACGCAGCGGTGCGGTAAGCAGACGGCGGGTGGTGAAATCAAACAGAATGGCGAACAGCAAGCTGATGACCAGACCGGCCAGCAAAAATTGGTTACGGAGTTGGTCAATGTGAGCGAGAAGGGTGCCCCGGTCTACTTCACCTACTACTACCCAATCCCATCCCGGAACATGGGTGAAGGTCATTAACGCGGTGCCCCCTGTGTCGCGCTGCCAGGTCAGTTCACCTTCGCTATCGGCCAGCAGATGCTGACGGATATCTTCAGGCAACCGCGGCTTTTGCCCTTCGGCATCGCGATGGAACAGATATTGGCCAAACAGCTCGCCCGGCTGGCGGTTAATCACGTAAAAATGGCCGCTGTCACCCAGCTTGCGGCTGAGGATTTTTTCGCGCATCAGTTGCCAGGAGGATGAAATATCCACACCCACAAACAGCACGGCGATAACGTTGCCCTGCTCATCTTTTACCGGCTGATATTGGGTGATGTAGCGCTTGCCGAAAAGCTGTGTTAGCCCGCGATAGATTTCACCTTTACTCATCGGCAGCCAGGCCGGGCTAGCGCGGTCAAGTTGGGTGCCGACCGCCCGGGTGCCGTCTTCTTTACGCAATGATGTTGCCACGCGCACGTAATCATCGCCGCTACGCACAAATAGCGTCGCGATAGCGCCGGTTCGCGTCTGGAAATCATCCGTTAACGCATTGTTCTCGTGCAGCGACAGTTCGCCGCCCTTAAGCAGCGGAATGCTCTGGCTATTTAGCGCCTGCATTTGCGCGGCATCGCGGGTAATAGGCTGAGGAATAAAACTATTTAGCAGAGTGGTATAGTTGCTGACCTCTTCGGTCAGCGTGGCGTCGAACATTTGCACCATGTCTACGACACCGCTGTTCTGGCTTTTTAAATCTTCCCGCGCCAGCGACTCCAGCTGTTGGCTGGCCTGATGGCTTAATATCAGAGTAAATGTCAAAAACAGACAGGCGAACGAAATGCCCGCAAACAGGGAGAGTTTGGTACCCAGCCCGATGCGCTGGAAAATGGTTTTCATAATTATCCCTTATACCAACCGAGTTGAGTTGCCCGGTTAAACGGCATCGGCGGGATAATATTTACTCAATATATGTAAAAATTTATGTCTGGATTTTACAAACGTTATTCAACAAGCAAAGCAGGCCCGGCGGCCTGCTTCTGTTCAGGCATAGATAATGGCTTTAACCTGCCAGTTATCGGCTCGCGGATTTTCCTGCATCTGCACGATGCGATAATACGAAGCGCCCTGTTCATCGGCTTTCATCGCAATGACGCGTTCAACATCCTGGGGACTTCCCGAAACGCTGTTGACTGCAATCACGCCAATCTCATTCAGACCGGTTACCCGGTCAGCACTGACATCTTCCGCCGACTGCGCGGAGGTGGTGATCAGACCGGCAGACAACAGTAAAGACGTTAAGGCAATTGATCGTTTCATAGTCAGCTCCATTTCACATTACCCCGATGAGTAACAGGGCATTCCTTCGCGATGTGTTATCCCATCCATTCATAACGGCCCGGGATTAAGTGTGCACAGAAAACAATCAGCCGACGCAAAGCAATGTAAATTTTGCTAAATAAAACGATAAGTTAACGCGGTTTCTTATACAAAATCGCCTGGGAGTACCACTGGCCCGGCACCACCGTCTCATCGTTCAGCAAAATCTGGTAATAATCCGCTCCAGCGGCGACCGCTTTGGCCTTGATGGCGTTCTCACTGTCGCTGGGCGCGCCGCGCTCCATGACGCTCACCGTCCCCATGCGAATCAGGCCCTGGGTCTGTGAGCGCTGGATCTCCTGCGGCTGGTCCGTGACCGGAGGAGCCGGTTGCGGTGTTCCTTGTAGAGAACCGCACGCGGTAAGCAGCATCGCCAGTAATACCGGAAGTAATCTTTGCATTCGCATCTCTCGTTTCCTGACCCATTGAGTGTAGTGCCGTCTGTTTTTGAACCTACAGGGAAGGTTCCCATTTTGTTAGCTCACCCGCTTTTTTTCGGGCATCAAGATGTAAAAACGTAACCGGGTTCTCATCATGCTTTTTTATTAGGCCGGCCATACAAACTTGCGCCCCAAGCCGCGCCATGTCATATCTTGCCAATAACGAGAAAGGGGGACGAGATGATTGAGCTGGAAATGCGTCAATTCGCGGGTATCGAAACCGTGCATGCCACGCCGACGGGGAAAACGGCACAGCCGCTACCCACGGTGATTTTTTATCATGGTTTTACCTCGTCAAAATTAGTGTACAGCTATTTTGCGGTGGCCCTGGCGCAGGCGGGTTTTCGGGTAGTTATGCCCGATGCCGCCGAGCACGGCGCTCGTTTTAACGGTGATGCCCAGGGGCGAATGCTGCGCTTCTGGCAAATCCTGCATCAGAATATGACCGAATTCGCCGGGTTGCGTGATGCGCTGGTGGCAGAAAACTTAATTGCCGACCAGCGGCTCGGCGTGGGTGGGGCCTCGATGGGCGGCATGACCGCGCTGGGCATTATGACGCATCATCCAGACGTGAAATGCGTGGCGAGCCTGATGGGATCGGGTTTTTACACAACTCTCGCGCCTGTGCTCTTCCCGCCGTCATTTGAACTCACGCCGGAACGCCAGCGCCAGCTTGATGTGGTTATCGCGCCGCTGGCGGAATGGGACGTCACCAACCAGTTGGTGAAACTGGCGGACCGGCCCCTGCTGCTCTGGCACGGCGAAGAGGACGACGTGGTGCCCGCAGAAGAATCTTTCCGCCTGCAACGTGCGTTACAGGCGAAGCAGCTTGACGCATTGCTTACCTGTCAGTGGGAGCCTGGCGTCAAACACCGCATTACGCCCACTGCGCTGGACGCGACCGTGGCGTTTTTCACCCGGCACCTGGCATAAAAAAGCCCCCGGGACGGGGGCAAAATAACGTCAGTAACGTTGTCGTGGCATTATCGTTGTTCCCTGATGTTGGATATACGATAAATCGGTGTTGGTGCGTGAATCGACTCTACTGGCGGGCGAGCTGGATTGAGTCTTCCGTTGCGGATATCACGCTAAAATCTTGGTTAACTGACTGATCTGCTTTGCTATCATCGGCTGAATTATGATTAATGTAGACGACGCCTAAGCTATGCACATCATCCATACTTTGCGCCAGGTCGCGATCGACTTTAATGGCGGCAGCGGCATTCGCGGTCAGTATGAGTCCCGCGAAGACGGCGATAAGACTGTTTTTCATGATCTGCGCTCCACTACAGCACGCGATGAAACCGAAACCGTCACTCCTTAGTCGTAAGCAGCCTGTGTAGAATAAGTGTAATGGCTTATTGCTGATTAAAACGTGACCATTTCTGATGGAGTTACTCAAATTTTTTAAGCAACCCATAGCAATCTATTTTAATTCATTCGGTTAACCGCTTTTGGCCCCTTGTGCTACCGCGCTGCGTAATTATTTATCAATCAGCCTTGAGTTTAACGGGGCCCGCAAGTAGAATGACGCGTCAATTTTTCAGCCGCCCTTTAATCACGTTCCTTGCCTCCATGGGCCGCGGCTGACCCAGACAGGAGGCTGAATAATCCGTAAGGAGCAATTCGATGCGTCATTACGAAATCGTTTTTATGGTCCATCCTGACCAGAGCGAACAGGTTCCGGGTATGATCGAGCGTTACTCTGCTGCCATCACTGGTGCAGAAGGCAAGATCCACCGTCTGGAAGACTGGGGCCGCCGTCAGCTGGCTTACCCGATCAACAAACTGCACAAAGCTCACTACGTTCTGCTGAACGTTGAAGCCCCGCAGGAAGTGATCGATGAGCTGGAAACTACTTTCCGCTTCAACGATGCCGTTATTCGCAGCATGGTTATGCGTACTAAACACGCCGTGACTGAAGCATCTCCGATGGTTAAAGCGAAAGACGAGCGCCGCGAGCGTCGCGATGATTTCGCTAACGAAACCGCAGATGATGCTGATGCTGGGGATTCTGAAGAGTAATTCTGATGGCCAACCGTTTGGTGTTGTCCGGCACCGTGTGCAGGGCGCCCCTTCGAAAGGTCAGCCCATCAGGAATTCCTCACTGCCAGCTGGTGCTTGAGCATCGTTCTGTGCAAGAGGAAGCCGGTTTTAACCGGCAGGCGTGGTGCCAGATGCCCGTAATTATTAGCGGACACCAGAACCAGGCCATTACTCACAGTATAACGGTCGGCACGGTGATCACCGTTTCAGGTTTCATTAGCAGCCACAAGGCGCGCAATGGGCTGACAAAACTGGTGCTCCATGCCGAGCAGATTGAATTGATAGATTCTGGAGACTAGCCAAATGGCACGTTATTTCCGTCGTCGCAAGTTCTGCCGTTTCACCGCGGAAGGCGTTCAAGAGATCGACTATAAAGATATCGCTACGCTGAAAAACTACATCACCGAAAGCGGTAAGATTGTCCCGAGCCGTATCACCGGTACCCGTGCAAAATATCAGCGTCAGCTGGCACGCGCTATCAAACGCGCTCGCTACCTGTCCCTGCTGCCGTACACTGATCGTCATCAGTAATCGGTCACGGTCCATTAATACGACTTTGAGAGGATAAGGTAATGCAAGTTATTCTGCTTGATAAAGTAGCAAACCTGGGCAGCCTGGGTGATCAGGTTAACGTTAAAGCGGGCTACGCTCGTAACTTCCTGGTGCCACAGGGTAAAGCTGTTCCGGCTAACAAGAAAAACGTTGAGTTTTTCGAAGCACGTCGTGCTGAACTGGAAGCTAAACTGGCTGACGTTCTGTCCGCTGCTGAAGCGCGCGCTGAGAAAATCAACGCACTGGAATCCGTTACTATCGCGTCTAAAGCAGGCGACGAAGGTAAACTGTTCGGTTCCATCGGTACTCGCGACATCGCTGACGCTGTAACTGCAGCTGGCGTTGAAGTGGCTAAGAGCGAAGTTCGTCTGCCGAACGGCGTTCTGCGTACCACTGGCGAACACGAAGTGGACTTCCAGGTTCACAGCGAAGTGTTTGCTAAGCTGATCGTAAACGTGGTTGCTGAATAATTCGTTATTCGCATAAACGTGTAAAAACGCCGACGTAAGTCGGCGTTTTGCATTTCTGGCGGGTAAATCCCAATTCCGCCGTGCAGCCATTTTTGAGGGTGGCTATTCTCTGAACAATCATTGATAATAAACTGAAACGTTATTTTATCTTTGGTGAGTGGAATGGACGCTGTTTGCCCAACCCCTGTTTTTGCTCGTAAAAATGTCGCTTTCGCCTGTGCAACGCTGTGCTGTCTGCTGTGGGGAAGTTCCTACCCGGCGATTAAAAGCGGCTACGAAATTTTCCAGATCGCTACCGATGATATCCCGTCGAAAATAGTCTTTGCTGGCTACCGCTTCCTGTTCGCAGGGTTACTGCTGCTGCTCTTTGCAATGATGCAGCGCAAACCTATCGCCCGCCTGAATCCCCGTCAGTGCGGTCAACTGGCGATGCTGGGTTTAACCCAAACTACGCTCCAGTACACCTTCTTCTATATTGGGCTGGCCTTCACCACTGGCGTCAAGGGTTCAATCATGAACGCTACCGGCACGTTCTTTAGCGTACTGCTGGCGCACTTTATCTATCACAACGACAAGCTGAGCTATAACAAGGCCATCGGCTGCGTGCTGGGTTTTGCGGGTGTGATGATCGTAAACTTTAACGGCGGGATGAGTGATTTTAGCTTTAGCCTGATGGGCGACGGGTTTGTGGTGCTGGCGGCCTTTATCCTCTCCGCGTCGACCATGTACGGAAAGCGCATTTCGCAAACCGTCGATCCCACCGTGATGACCGGCTACCAGTTAGGTTTTGGCGGGCTGGTGCTGATTGTGATTGGCTATTTGACGGGCGGGACGCTGGAGGTTCACGGATTCGCCTCGGTGGCGATTTTAGGCTATCTGACGCTGCTGTCATCGGTCGCGTTTGCCCTGTGGAGCATTTTGCTGAAGTACAACCGCGTCAGCATGATCGCCCCGTTTAACTTTGTGGTGCCGGTAGCGGGCACCGCGTTATCTGCCGTTTTCCTGGCCGAAAACATTCTTGAGTGGAAATACGTGCTGGCGCTGATTCTGGTGTGCTCGGGCATCTGGTGGGTTAACAAGATGCCAAAAGGGAGTGACTAAGCACTCCCATCCCGTCAGCGGACGCGAATAAAACTGCCGTCCGGCTGGCGGGTAAACAGCACTTGTTTATCGTCGCCGATATCAATCGTTAAGCCTGTGACCACACCGCTCGCGTTCTGGCGAATCTGCACCATCTGGCCGGTTTGCAAGGTGCTGAGCGGTTTTCCATCCCCTTCAACCTGTGCCATGGCGTAAACGTCCGCTGGCGGCAAATTGTGGTCGCGGAACAGTTGCGCCATCGTTTTCCCTGACTCAACGCGGTAGCTGCGCCACTGCTGGTCGATATCGTTATTCTGGAACGGCTGCGGGGCGGATTCCACAGGCGCAGGCTCTGGCGTCTGCGTCGCCTGGGTCTGGGGCGGCGGGGTGGTCAGCTCGGCCTGCATCGGCGGCTGCGATGAGGGCTGAATATCGAGCCGGGCATCGCGCCTTACCTGGGTTTGCTCAGGCTGCGAAGCGGGCCAGAGAAAACAGATCACAATCACCAGCGCCGCAATAATAATGCCGCGACGATGAAAGGGGGGGAGCGGGTCCATCAGCCGAAAATGGTCCGGCGCGTGCCAAATCCGCGAAAGGGTGGGTTTGATTGCGAATCGTCCGGGCATGCTCTTCTCCTGCGCATTGTAAGGCGTGCGGCATTCTCCGCTTATAACCAGTATATATTGCTAACTGATTGATGGCGGTAACAATGTGGTCTTTCGTGACATCATACCTGCAATCCTGCGGACTTAAGGCATCAGTTTTAGTACCAAACCGATCTATCCCGCTAATGCAGGATCATTTTACCCTAAACACCAGGGCTGTTATGCTGCCCGCTACTTTTTATCAGCATGAAAGGAAAATCCATGACGACCCCTTCTTTTGACAGCATCGAATCCCAGGCAAGCTACGGCATTGGTTTGCAGGTTGGACAGCAACTGCGTGAATCCGGGCTGCAGGGTTTGCTGCCGGAAGCGCTGGTCGCGGGTCTGCGTGACGCACTGGATGGCAATCAACCTGCTGTGCCGGTCGATGTTGTGCACCGCGCACTGCGTGAGATCCACGAGCGCGCCGATGCGGTGCGTCGCGAGCGCCAGCAGGAGATGGCGGCGGACGGCCAGAAATACCTGGACGAAAACCGTGAACGTGAAGGTGTGAACAGCACTGAATCCGGCCTGCAATTCCGCGTCATCACCCAGGGTGAAGGCGCAATCCCGGCGCGTAAAGACCGCGTACGTGTGCATTACACCGGTAAACTGATTGACGGGACCGTGTTCGACAGCTCCGTGATGCGCGGCGAACCGGCTGAATTCCCGGTAAGCGGTGTGATCCCTGGCTGGATCGAAGCCCTGACCCTGATGCCGGTGGGCTCCAAATGGGAACTGACCATTCCGCAAAACCTGGCCTATGGCGAGCGTGGCGCGGGTGCATCAATCCCGCCGTTTAGCACTCTGATTTTCGAAGTAGAGTTACTGGAAATCCTGTAACCCCGCATATCACCCCCGTTTCGGCGGGGGTAAATAATGGAAATAATGATAATTGTGGTGCTTTCTCCTGACTGCGCTCCCGTTCCGGGTGTTTTCATGAGATGCTTTGCAAAGTAATAGTGATTTAACACTCATTTTCAACATTTAATTAACATAACGTTAAAATCGCAGTACTCAACCCTCCGATTGTTACCTAATATCGATGATGTTTTTGAGGGGCATCGTCACTTCATTATGCATTTACAGGCCATCAGAGCCTGAACAACACAGACAGGTACAGGAATTCAACATGGTAGATCAAGTCAAAGACGCAGACGTTGCTGAGGCACCGGCTGAGCAGTCGCTACGGCGTAATCTTACAAACCGCCATATCCAACTTATTGCCATCGGTGGCGCTATCGGCACCGGCTTATTCATGGGATCGGGCAAAACCATCAGCCTCGCAGGGCCGTCGATTATTTTCGTTTATATGATCATCGGTTTTATGTTGTTCTTTGTGATGCGCGCGATGGGGGAATTATTACTCTCTAATCTGGAATATAAATCGTTTAGCGATTTCGCCTCGGACCTGCTCGGGCCGTGGGCGGGCTATTTTACCGGCTGGACCTACTGGTTCTGCTGGGTGGTGACCGGGATGGCAGATGTCGTCGCGATTACCGCCTACGCCCAGTTCTGGTTCCCTGAGCTTTCCGACTGGGTATCGTCGCTGGCAGTGGTTCTGCTGCTGCTGGGCCTAAACCTCGCCACCGTGAAGATGTTCGGTGAGATGGAATTCTGGTTCGCGATGATCAAAATCGTCGCCATTGTGGCGCTGATTATTGTCGGTGTGGTGATGATTGCCACCCATTTCCAGTCGCCCACCGGCGTCGAAGCCTCGTTAGAACATCTGTGGAATGACGGCGGCTGGTTCCCGAAAGGCATTAGCGGTTTCTTTGCCGGGTTCCAGATAGCGGTATTCGCGTTTGTCGGTATTGAACTGGTAGGCACAACGGCGGCGGAAACCAAAGATCCTGAGAAATCGCTGCCGCGCGCCATCAACTCGATTCCGATTCGTATCATCATGTTCTACGTGTTTGCGCTGATCGTAATTATGTCAGTGACGCCGTGGAGCTCTGTGGTACCGGACAAGAGCCCGTTCGTTGAGCTGTTTGTGCTGGTGGGCCTGCCTGCCGCCGCGAGCGTGATTAACTTCGTGGTGCTGACGTCTGCGGCCTCGTCGGCCAACAGCGGCGTGTTCTCCACCAGCCGTATGCTGTTCGGCCTGGCGCAGGAAGGCGTGGCGCCGAAAGCGTTCGCCAAACTCTCTAAGCGCGCAGTACCGGCGAAAGGGCTGACCTTCTCCTGCATCTGTCTGCTGGGCGGCGTGGTCATGCTGTACGTGAACCCGAGCGTAATCGGCGCGTTCACCATGATCACCACGGTCTCGGCGATCCTGTTTATGTTCGTCTGGACTATCATCCTGTGTTCATACCTGGTGTACCGCAAACAGCGTCCGCACCTGCATGAGAAATCGATCTACAAAATGCCGCTTGGCAAGCTGATGTGCTGGGTGTGCATGGCGTTTTTCGTGTTCGTATTGGTGCTGCTGACGCTGGAAGATGATACCCGTCAGGCGCTGATCGTCACGCCGCTGTGGTTCATCGTGCTGGGGCTGGGCTGGTTGTTTATCGGCAAGAAACGTCTGGCGAATTTCCAGAAGTAAGACGAAAAAAAGGGCCATCAATGATGGCCCAATAAGGACTTCCGATGGCGCTCAGTGGGCGCCTTATTTTTCTCCAGCGAGGGCACGCGGAAAAAGAACATTGTTTTCCAGGCTGATGTGATTCATCAGATCGTCAATCAGCTCATTAATACCGTTGTACATTGCTTTCCATGTGGTGCAGGCTTCCGGCGGCGGCGTCACGTTGTTGGTGGTGTGCTTAATCACTTCCAGCAGTTCACCCGCTTCATCATGCTCGCTTTCCATTACCGTAATCGGCCCGGTGGCGTGGCTGCCCATCCCCTGTTTGATCATCGGGAACAGGATCTGCTCTTCTTTCATCATGTGGCTGGAAAGCTCTTCATGCAGCATGGTCAGGTATTTGGTCAGGCCTTTCGGCACGTTCGGCTTATCGGCATGAACGCGTTCCACTTTGGTGGCCTGGAAAATCAGTTCCGGCAGCTGCTCGCGATGGCGATCGTGATAACGCACAATGATGTGCTCGATGATGTCGGCCAGCGGCGCGGTACGCCACTCTTTTTCCAGCGGCTCGTCCGCCAGCGCGGTCAGTTCCGCTTCGAGGGTGTCGAGATCCAGCTCCTGGCGAGTCGCCGCGCGTAGCAGGGTCTGTTTGCCGCCACAGCAGAAGTCGAGATTGTATTTACGGAACAGAGCAGAAGCGCGGGGAATGGTTAAAGCCAGTTCACCTAAAGGTTGGTCACGGAAGGCCATAGCGGTTACCTCAATCATCAGAATATAAGATGCATATTAAATGCATCTTTTAGGGAAAGCTATAACCCTTTTGAGTCAGCCAAAAAAAACGGCGCAGTTTGCGCCGGTTTGCGATCACGATCCCGGTGTGACAGGAATGACGGTGGGCGACGATTTTTGCGGCTTTGCGCGTACTGCCAGCACCACGCCAATCACCAGCAGCAGAATGCCCAGCGCAGTAATGAGCGGCGGCAGGCTCTGGCGCATCAGGAAGGTGTAAAGCAGGCCGGCGAGCGTCTCAAATACGATCAGCGGTCCGAGGATCACCGTCGGCAACCGCTGGCTGGCTTCGTTCCAGCACAGCGCGCCCACCCAGGAGCACAGCACCGCAATGACGATCATCAGCGTGACAAACACCGCCGGGCGCGGGCCGAAGGGCAGGGCAAAAGAGGACGGCTGGTGGGAAAGCCACAGGCAAACCGCCACATAGCCAATCAGCGACATCGGCAGCGTGACCAGCCCCTGGGCGGTGGCCCACATCATCGGCGGTTTATCCGGGTTTTCGCGCAGCCAGCGGGCGTTACGCAGCGCGTACCACGCCCAGCACACCACCGACACCAGCGCCAGCGCAATCCCGCTGCCATAGCGCCAGAGATCGAAATCCACCACGCCGCCGCGCAGTTCGGCGTAATTCACCAGTATCAGGCCAATGGCGATAAGTAATAACGAAGGTGCGAGCTGCCGCCACGGAATTTTCCCGTCGCGCTGGCTATAAAGCAGATTGGCGAAGACCGGGATCACCACCGGCAGCGTGCCGATAATCATGGTGGAAACCGGCGCGCCGGTGCGCTGGATGGCGCTGGCGAGGCAGACGTAATAAATCAGGTTGCCGACGGCGGAGAGAAACAGCGCCGTCCACCAGTCGCGGGAGGAGAGCTGTCTCAGGCGACGGCGGCCCAGCCAGGCGATAGGGATGGCGATCAAACCGAGCGCCAGATAGCGGCCCGTCGATTGCAACGCCGCCGGGTATTCCGGCACGATCAGCGGCCCCACGAAAATCAGCCCCCACATTAACCCTGCGGCGAGGGCGAACAACACTCCAGCAAACATGACGCATTCCCGTTAAAACAGTGTAACGCCCAGTGTGAACAGCAACGCCTGAGAATTATTGTATGAGATTGCGCTTTTAGCCTCGGATGACCTGTTTCTGATAGCGCACCGGGGTGATGCCGTAGCGGCGGGTAAAGGCGCGCGTCAGATGAGACTGATCGCTGAGCCCGGTCGCAATCGCCACTTCTGCGGCAGGCATACCGGACGTCAAAAACTGCTTGGCGCGCCACAGCCGCACGGCCATCAGCATTTGATGGGGAGTGACGTGAAAATGCGCCTTGAACTGACGCAGGAAATGATACGGACTGAGCGCGGCCTCTTTTGCCAGCTCCTCCAGCCCCACGGCATGCATGTAATTATCGTAGACATAATCGCGCACCCGGTCGAAGCGGGTTTGCCGCGTGAGGATCTGCTTGCCGCCGTGACGGGCGTAAGGGCGGAAGGTATCAATAAGATCTAACACCAGGCCCTGCTGGGCCAGTGGATCGGGTTGGTGCCACAGATCGTAAATAATCCGCCCGGTCGCCTGGGCGCGCAGCGGGTCGTGGCGCTCTACTTCATTAAACCACCACTGTTTGACGCCGGTCATTTGCTCCAGCAGCGCCGGCTCGATATAGATCATCCGGTAGCGCCAGCCGCCGTGGGTCTCGGCCTCGCCGGTATGGAGTTCGTCCGGGTTCATCGTGACCAGCGAGTTTACCGCCGCGACATGATCGGCACCGCGATAGCGAAAACGCTCGGCTCCCCACTCAATAGTGCCGATACCAAAGGCTTCGTGGGTATGGGGTTCGAAAGCAAACTGGGCGATGTGGGCATGATAAAGCTCAACGCCCGGAATGGCGGCTAAATGCCGAAACCGGGCGCGATCTTGTTCATCGGTAAACTGTTCTGGTACACCTTGCACAACTCACCCCCTTTGACGGCATAGTGTTCATTATAGGGATGAGCCGTGGCATGGCTACGAAAATTAACCGCTAATTAACAATTACAGGATGGCTTTCAGGCTGTCATCAATAGAGGTGGTCGGGCGGCCAATCAGGCGGCTCAACTGGCGGCTGTCGTCAAACAGCCCGCCTTGAGATGCGCCAATGTCGGAATCCGCCAGCAGTCTGGCAAAGCCTTCCGGCAGGCCCGCGCCCTGCAATGCGGCAGCGAAATCCGCTTCGCTGAGGTTGTGATACACCACGGTTTTACCGGTCAGCGCGGAGATTTTTTCCGTCAGCTCCGCCAGCGTCCAGGCGCTGTCGCCCGCCAGCTCGTACACTTTTCCGGCCTGATTATCGAGGTTCAGCACTTTCGCGGCGGCCTCGGCATAATCTTCCCGGGAGGCGGAGGCGATTTTGCCCTCGCCAGCGCTGCCGATAAACGCGCCGTGCTCCAGCGCCGCCGGTACGCTCGCCATATAGTTTTCGCTATACCAGCCGTTACGCAGCAGTACGTAAGGTACGCCAGATTGCGCCAGATAGTTTTCAGTATCCACGTGCTCCACGTGCAGCCCCAGCGGCGAAGTATCCGCACGCAGCAGGCTGGTGTAGGCAATCAGTTTTACACAAGCGGATTTCGCCGCATCGATAATATTGCGATGCTGGACGGCACGTTGGCCCACTTCGCTGGATGAGATCAGCAGCAGTTTTTCCACGCCCTGTAGCGCCGATGCCAGCGCCGTTGGGTTGCCGTAATCCGCTTCACGAACCTGAACGCCTTTATCCGCCAGCGTCTGCGCTTTAGCCGGATTACGCACGATCGCCACAAGATCCTGTGCGTTATGGGTTTCCAGTAGGTGGTTAACGACCCGTTGGCCTAAATGACCGGTTGCGCCCGTGATGGCAATCATGAGGGACTCCTTCGTATTTGGTGAGTGTTGTGGCACACTATCACCCTAACTAACTTTTAGTAAGTACGCACAAAAAGGTAAGTATCAAAATGACGGCTGCGAATACCCTGACTCAACAGTTGCGCGACGGTAATCTGTTTGCGGAGCAATGCCCGTCCAGGGACGTGTTAAAGCACGTCACCAGCCGCTGGGGCGTACTAATCCTGGTGGCGCTGCGCGACGGCACCCATCGTTTTAGCGATTTGCGGCGCAAAATGGGTGGCGTCAGCGAAAAAATGCTGGCGCAGACCCTGCAATGGCTGGAACAGGACGGCTTTGTTAACCGGGTTGCTTACCCGGTCGTGCCGCCCCATGTGGAATACAGCCTGACGCCGCTGGGCGAAGACGTGAGCGAGAAAGTCGCGGCGTTGGCCGACTGGATTGAAATGAATTTACCGCAGGTGATGGCGTCCCGTCAGGAACGGGACGCCAGCGCGGCTTAACGGGCGTTCAGATCGAGCTGATACAGCGCAAAGCCAATCTCATCATTACCGACGTTTTTCATCGGATATTGCGTTTTTTGCTGAATAAACGCGGCGGCTTTTTCGCCCGGCGAGGTTTCGAAGCGGATATCCAGCGGCTCATCGCTGTGGATCGGCGCCAGACGCCAGTTGTTATCCGCCGCCGGATGAATTTCTCCGGCCTGTTTAGTCTGCGCGCCAATCCAGGCGGCCAGCACCGAACGGTTCTCATCCGGTGAGGCGAAGGCGATATGAGCGTCGCCAGTCCCGGCAAACTTGCCGCCGTAAGCGCGGTAATTATTGGTCGCGACCAGGAAAATCGCGTTCGGGTCGACAGACTTGCCGTTAAAGGTCAGCCCCTTAATCCGTTCAGCGTGAGGATTTACCACCTGGCATTCGCCGTCGTATTTCGCGGGCTGGGTGACATCAATCTGGTAATTCACCCCGTCGATCACATCGAAGTTATAGGTGCGGAAGCCATCCCAGTTAATCAGGCTCTGGGGCTGGCTGTTATTCACATCGATCTGGTTAAACTGCCCGGCGGAGCATTCCAGCCACTCTTTGACCTCTTTACCGCTGGCTTTGACCACCACCAGCGTATTCGGGTAAAGATAGAGGTCGGCGGCGTTACGGAAGGTGAGCTGGCCTTTTTCCACTTCCACATAGCTCGCCGGATCGTTTTTACGCCCGCCCACTTTGAACGGCGCGGCGGCAGAAAGCACCGGCAGCGACGCCAGATCCGGATCGCCCTGAATAAAGTGCTCAACATAGGCGCGCTGGGCGTTATTTACCACCTGAACGGTCGGATCGTCCTGCACCAGCGCCAGGTAGCTGTAGAGATTATCGGCGGATTTGCCGATTGGCTGGCTGACGAAATCGCGCGTAGCGTCGTGGGAAGGCTTCAGGACCTTCACCAGATCGGCGTCTTCCGTCGCCAGGGATTTTTTCGCTGCGGCGTCGTAAATGGGCCGCGCCTGGGCTTTCGCCTCATTGACCTGCCATTTGCCGGCATCATTATTCAGCACCATGTCCACTACGCCCAGGTGATCGCCCCACATGCCGGGCATCACCGCAGGAATACCGTTCAGGGTGCCTTTCTCAATATCTGCCCCTTTGATGGCGGCAAAATCTTTACCGGGGAATACCGCGTGAGCGTGACCAAACAGGATGGCATCTACGCCGGGCACGTCGCTTAAGTAGTACACCGAGTTTTCTGCCAGCGCTTTGTACGGCTCGGCAGACAGCCCCGAGTGCGCTACCACCACCACCAGATCGGCCCCTTTGGCGCGCATTTCCGGGATATGACGGCGAGCGGTCTCGGTGATATCGGTAACGGTGACCTTGCCGCTCAGGTTGGCTTTATCCCAGGTCATAATCTGCGGTGGCACAAAACCGATATAACCAATTTTCAGGGTATGAGTTTTGCCCTCGCGATCTTTCACCTCGGTGGGTTGAATCAAATACGGCGTAAACAGCGGCTTATTGGTTTTGGCGTCGATAACGTTGGCGTTAACGTAGGGGTAGTTCGCCCCCGCCAGCGCGTTGTGCAGGTAATCGAGGCCGTAGTTGAATTCGTGGTTGCCGAGGTTGCCGACAGCGTAATCCAGGGTATTCATCGCCGCGAAGACCGGGTGCACATCGCCCTGTTTTAACCCCTTCGCCGCCATGTAATCGCCCAGCGGGCTGCCCTGAATCAGATCGCCGTTATCCACCAGCACGCTGTTGGTCGCTTCGCCACGGGCGGCGTTAATCAACGAGGCGGTACGCACCAGGCCGAATTTTTCCGTCGGGGCATCTTTGTAATAATCGAAATCCATCATGTTGCTATGTAAATCAGTGGTTTCGAGAATTCTTAAATTGACCGTTGCCGCATAGACGTTGGCCGTCACAAGCGTCGCCAGGAGCGTTGCGCTAAACTTAATCATCATCAAGGTCCCTTTTTAAGATCTCTGTTGCAAAAAGATATGTATGTATAGGCTGTTGCTTACAGAAATGTGAATCCTGCCATAAATCGGTGTAAGGAAAACCAGGCTCTATCACAGATGGCGGAATCAGACGCAATGCTATATAAAAAGTCATCAGGTAAAACAAAGGGTTAATCAGCGGCAGAAAATGCCTGTCGCTCACAACGAGGTGGAAGATGTTAGAACAGGTATGCCAGTTGGCGCGCGAGGCGGGAAACGCCATTATGCAGGTCTATCAGGGCGAAAAGCCGATTGACGCAACCCATAAAATTGACGATTCCCCGGTCACGGCGGCAGACATTGCCGCCCATAAAATTATCGTTGCAGGATTGAATACGTTGACGCCGGATATTCCGGTGTTGTCTGAAGAAGATCCGCCCGCATGGGAAATTCGTCAGCACTGGCAGCGTTACTGGCTGGTGGACCCACTGGACGGCACCAAAGAGTTCCTGAAGCGCAACGGCGAGTTTACCGTCAATATCGCGTTGATCGAAAGCGGGAAGCCGGTACTGGGCGTGGTGTACGCGCCGGTGATGAAGGTGATGTACAGCGCCGCCGAAGGTAAAGCGTGGAAAGAGGAGTGCGATATTCGCAATCAAATCCACGTGCGCGACGCCAGGCCGCCGCTGGTGGTGATCAGCCGTTCGCATACCGATGATGAGCTGAAAGAGTATTTGCAGCAGTTAGGCGAGCACCAAACCACGTCCATCGGTTCATCGCTTAAATTCTGCCTGGTGGCGGAAGGGCAGGCGCAGCTTTATCCGCGTTTCGGGCCGACCTGCATCTGGGATACCGCTGCGGGGCATGCGGTGGCAGTAGCGGCCGGGGCGCACGTTCACGACTGGAAGGGCGTCACGCTGGATTACACCCCGCGCGAGTCGTTCCTGAACCCCGGCTTCAGAGTTTCTATTTACTAAGCAACTGTTGCAGCAGGCTCATCACCTGCTGCACTTCCTGCTGGGTCAGCCCGCCGTCTTTCGCGAACTGCACCCGTCCCTGTTTATCCAGCACCACTACCGCTGAACTTTCCGGCTCCAGCGCCCAAGATTTGGCGACCACGCCATCGCTATCAACAATGAACTGCGACCACGGATACAGCTTTTTGTTGTCCTCCAGGCTGCTGCGCACAAACATCGCGCTACCGGGGATCGCATCGTCGGTATTTACAATGGTGGTGGTTTGATAGGTGTCATGAGGCAGTTTGGCGTTTTTGATGGCTTCAATCAGTCCGGCGTTCTTTTCTTTGGCGGAGGTGCGTCCGGCAATATGCTGCACCACTCGCACTTTTCCACTTAACTGCGCGCTGTTCCAGGTTTTGTAGCTAAACTTATCGTTAGTAAGAATCAATTCGCCACGGTCAGATACGCCGACCGGCGGGACGCGTTGATTATCCTGAAAATTGTGTGCCGATGCCATTAATGGCAGCAGTAGTGTCGCGAGCGTCACGGCTTTGCGAAGGGTCATTGTTCGACTCCATATTGTTGTTGTAAGCAGGTGATCGGACCACCTGGTCCCGACGTTTAAAGCATATGTGCTAAATCCCGCATTCACCCGCAACCTTGATGCCAGTTTGCGGGCGGACGCACATATCCTGAAGAAAATCGCGCTTTATACTGCCTTTTATGAGCAACTGAAAAGAAAACTCTTAAAAAGTGTAATAAAACGGTAAATAAACTTAACCACACTGTGTCACCTGACCAATCTGGTCTATAGTCATCTGGCAACAAAATTTGCGCCTTATCCATGACGGTCCGATTGTGGAACCGCCGGGGCGTAACACTAAGCAGGAGTAGAAAAAAGTGAAAATATTCCAACGTTATAACCCCCTTCAGGTGGCTAAATACGTGAAGATCCTGTTCCGTGGACGGTTATATATCAAGGACGTAGGCGCTTTCGAGTTTGACAAGGGCAAGATCCTTGTCCCGAAAGTGAAGGACAAACAGCATTTCTCTGTGATGTCCGAAGTGAACCGTCAGGTTATGCGTCTCCAGACTGAGATGGCTTAACCCTTTAAGTCGTACGTGAGTATTACCTGTGCAGTAATCAAAACGGCCCCGATGGGGCCGTTAGTGTTTCTGGAGGTCAGGAAGCGGGAGTTTCTTCCGGCTTGCGGGGAACCAGCACGGTAGGCTTGTTATCAATGCGCGTCACCAGCAACTGGTCGATGCGGTAGTTATCAATATCGACCACCTCGAACTTATAGCCGGAGAACTTCACTGAGTCGGTGCGTTTCGGGATTTTACGCAGCATAAACATCATAAAGCCGCCGATGGTCTCGTAGTTGCCGGACTGCGGGAACTCATCAATATCCAGCACACGCATCACGTCATCAATCGGCGTTCCGCCGTCAATCAGCCACGAGTTCTCGTCACGCGCGACGATTTGCTCTTCCAGCCCCTGGCCGACTAAATCGCCCATCAGTGTGGTCATCACGTCGTTCAGCGTGATAAGGCCTACTACCAACGCGTATTCGTTCATGATCACCGCGAAGTCTTCCCCGGCGGTTTTAAAGCTTTCCAGCGCTTCAGAAAGGGTCAGCGTGTCAGGAACAATCAGCGTATTGCGGATTTGCACGCCGCTGTTCAGCGCCAGGCTCTGGTTGCCCAGCACCCGGTTCAGCAGTTCTTTGGAGTCAACATAGCCGACGATATGGTCGATATCGTCATTACACACCAGGAATTTGGAATGGGGATGTTCGGCGATTTTGCTCTTCAGGCTCTGCTCATCTTCATGCAGATCGAACCAGACGATGTTTTCGCGCGAGGTCATTGACGACGGCACGGTGCGCGATTCCAGCTCAAACACGTTTTCGATCAGTTCATGTTCCTGTTTACGCAGCACCCCGGCCAGCGCCCCGGCTTCTACCACGGCGTAAATATCATCAGAGGTGATATCGTCTTTGCGCACCATCGGCAGTTTGAAGATGCGGAAAATCACGTTGGCAAGACCGTTAAAGAACCACACCAGCGGGCGGAACACAAACAGACAGAAGCGCATCGGGTTGATGATACGCAAAGCAATCACTTCAGGCGCAATCATACCGATGCGTTTCGGCGTCAGGTCGGCGATTAAAATAAACGCGCCGGTGACCAGCGAGAACGACATAATAAAGCTCAGTTGTTCCGCCAGTTCAGGGGACACTAAGCCGTCAAATATTTTGTGAAAGGCCGGTGAAAATGCCGCATCACCGACAATACCGCCAAGGATCGCCACCGCATTAAGGCCAATCTGCACCACGGTGAAGAACATGCCTGGGTTTTCCTGCATCTTCAACACGCGCATGGCGTTGATGTTGCCTTCATCGGCCATCAGTTTAAGTTTTATCTTGCGGGAGGCGGCAAGCGAGATCTCAGAAAGCGAGAAAAACGCACTGACGCCGATGAGACAAAGTATTAATAAAATACTGTTTAACATAGTTTATCCAGCCTGAGCCGGATCCTCGAAAGGGAAGTGAAAAATCCATTGAAAATAACATGATAAATTCCGGTCTCACCCTGGAGCGAGGCCGGAATTTCACCGCCTAGTATAGCAGCAGCCGCAACCGGGCTGCCAGTGGAAGCGGTTTTGCCTTAATAATCGAAGGGTTAAGCCGCTTTATTGGGCATGGCGGTTTTATCCTGCAAGGCATAATCGGGGTGGGTTTTGACGGATATCGGGCGCGCCTGAATGTAACGCATCACCGCCATGATTATAAAAAGCAACAACAGCAGAATGGCCCAAAACAGCAACTGGGCTCCGGGTGCGGCGCGCAAAAATTCATTCTTTACCGCGTCATGAAAATCGGGGTTGATCAGTGCCGTGACGGAAAAATAGAGCTTACGAATAACGTCATTATCTCCGCCTGCCATAAAGAGGATGCCGTAGGCCCATTGCACGACAGCGCCCACGCCTGTCCAGAGTACCGATAAGTAAATAACGCGTCCTGTCCGGGTACGGTAGTGGCGTTTTACGTACAAAAAGGCGGACAGAAAACCCGTCAGCACCATAACGGCAATGAATACCAGCGTTAGGCTGAAATACATCATGGCCTCCGATACTGCCTGCATCAGCGCAGCTGAGTCATGAATATAAGTTTTGTTATACAGGGTTCTTAAAAATTGTGAGTCTGTAAAAAAGGCCAGCAACAATCCAAAGGTAATGGACAGCAGCGCGATAAGTGTTTGCTTCAAAAAGAGGGTTCTTGAGGCGTTATTGTAGATAAGCGTAGATGCGACACGATTGATATGATTAAGAAACACAAACGACATCAGGGCGGTAACCATAAAAGCGACCAGAATAAATGTAGTACCAAAAAGTAAATCATACATTTGATCGACACTGATACTGTTAATGTCCTGCTCAACGTGCGGCATCACATTATCGATAAGTGAGGTAATGTCATCCGTCATCCATGAAAATATTCTGGCGATGACCCAGGAAATGGCCACCATAAAACCACTATCAATATGTTGCCATATATCAGCCGTCGTCAGATTATTTACGCGCTTTTCCACAGGGGGATGAAAGGAAAAAAGCGTTTGGCGTCTTGCTTTCTTTAGTGAAAGTTGAGAGATCAGCGCGCTTCGATATCCTTCCTGAGCTGCGACTTCATCAGTCAGCAATTCGCGAGTGCGAATAAAGTGCCGAATAATAAGTAAATTCACAATCAGAATAAAAATATCATCGTCAACGTTGATCAATGCGCGCGGGATCATTAAAACAAAATTATATAAAATGCTCTGGCCCTGCGCTGTCATTGTCGGCATGGCAGTGAAAAATTGTGACCAGAAGTAGAGTTGAATGGCAATAATATTGAATATTGTGAGTGCGGCAAAAGCGTAAAACAGGTAAAGGGGAAAGGTGATAAACAAAATATCTTTCTGTTTTATATGGGCGCATTCATGCGCGATAATACCATCGATGTTTTCCTGTTTGTTGAAAGCAATGCATAACCCTTTTTCCGCGACCACGCGCGGGTGAAAATTGTGATACGTGTAGTACGCATTTTTGCCAATGGTTGAGGCCATCAGCAGGGGAACTGTCTTGCCCATAATGCCACGAATGATCAGCGCGCAGTGGCTGAAGAAGTTAGCGTCTTGCTCATCGTTGGCGTTAACACGGTACCGTTGGTCACGCCGATAAGCGCTCACCATATATAAAACCAGGGCAAGCAGTAATAACAAACCACAATCAAACCAGGGAAGTAAGGGATCGTCAATGCCGGGATAGAAAACCAGGCTAAGGTTGTTAACGGGCCCATTGCCATAATAAAAATAAGCCAGCATAGAAAGGATAATTAACCCCTGGCCGAGGCGGGTTTCGTCGTAAAAAGACAACTGATTTATTTTGCGCATACTTTACCTCTCAGGAGGCGTAAGTAACCTCAGGGCAATCGCATCCGCGATGCTGTCCGCTAATTCCCCGGAGAGTTTTTTCTTGCGGCAAACCGCCAGGACAATTTTTCTGACCTCAGCGGGGGAATATTTGACCTGGGCAGTCACGCCTTTTTCTGATGAAAACAGGACCTTTTTAAGCTGCTCCAGCGTCATGGCGCTTAATCCATGCAAAATGTCGGGCGCGATAATGGCGATAACATATTTTATTATCGGGAAAAGTTGGTTTGCCAGATACTGAACGGCATCGCCAACGTCGAATGCGCCAGCCATATCCTGATGGAGTTTAGCATTCAGTGAATTATCAATAATATCGCCTAAATAGCGGTATTCAGCAGGCTCATTTTCTTTAATAATCTGGGCAACAACTTCCCACGCTAACGAATCCTGGGCGCTGATTTTCATAAGATACCCCATGAGCGCAATGGCTCATTATTCTATATAACACGCCAGCCAGTTACGGTATCAACCTAAGGTTGTATCTTAAAGTGAAGCGGGTTATTTCCGGGTAATCAAATGTTAACGCCGCTTTATTTGTAGAAAGAGGGAGAAGCGGCGGATAAAAAAGTGTATGGGCCTGAAATAACAGGCCCATAGATGATTCAGGAAGTGCGCGGTGGCAAACACACCCCAATTCCACCAATCCCACAGTAACCATAAGGGTTTTTGTGAAGATATTGTTGATGCTCGTCTTCGGCGTAGTAGAACGGTTTGGCGCTGGCGATTTCGGTGGTAATGGGGCGCTCGTCGCCTTTTTCCGCCATCGCTTTCTGGAAGCGCGCCAGGCTGGCCCGGGCGGCGCTGTCCTGTTCCGGCGTCAGCGGGTAAATCGCCGAGCGGTACTGCGTCCCCATATCGTTACCCTGGCGCATGCCCTGCGCGGGGTCGTGGTTCTCCCAGAACACCTGGAGCAATTGTTCATAGCTAATGATCTGCGGATCGTACACCACGCGCACCGCTTCAGTATGGCCAGTTTTACCGGTACAGACTTCCCGGTAGGTCGGGTTCAGCGTATAGCCGCCAGAATAACCCGCCGCCGTGCTGTAAACCCCTGGCAAACGCCAGAACACGCGCTCAACACCCCAAAAGCAGCCCATGGCAAAAATGGCGATCTCCATGCCATCCGGCACATTGGTCATCGAATGTTCGTTAACGGCATGCAGCGCAGCAACCGGCATTGGCGTGCTGCGGCCTGGCAGAGCCAGATCCGGGTCAATCAGGTGCTTTTTATCAAAAAAATTCATCGTAGCGTCTCCCTTAGGTGGGGGAAAAAGCAACAGCCTCGCTAAGGTTGTCACACGGCGTGTCTTTGCACACAATACAGTTGATAAATACGTCTAGATTTAAACATAAGAAATATTTGGGTTGTCGTCTCTTTTTCAATTCCCGATATGCGGGAATTTTCATCAAGCCGCGGAGCGGCACTACGTTTCCTTCCAGGGGTGGGAAAAAGGAAATTCAGGAGAAAACGTGCCACGATTCCGTCTCTATTTCTGCGCCAGTTTTATGCTGGCCTCCGCCGCCGCGAGCGCGGCGAACGTGCGTCTACAAGTGGAAGGCCTGTCTGGCGAACTGGAAAAAAACGTTCGCGCTCAACTATCTACAATACAAAGTGATGAAGTTACGCCTGACCGGCAATTCCGTGCGCGCGTCGATGACGCCATTCGAAATGGGCTTAAAGCGCTCGGGTATTACGAGCCGACAATCGATTTTGATCTGCGTCCACCGCCGCCAAAAGGGCGCCAGGTTTTGATCGCCAAAGTGTCGCCTGGGGTGCCGGTTCGTATAGGCGGGACCGATGTGATCCTGCGTGGCGGCGCGCGTACCGATCGCGACTATCTCGACCTGCTCAACACCCGTCCAGCCATCGGAACGGTGCTCGATCATGGTGACTACGACAATTTTAAGAAAAGTCTCACCCGCGTTTCGTTGAGAAAAGGCTACTTCGACAGCGAATTTACGAAGAGCCAGTTAGGGGTTTCTCTCGAACGTCATCAGGCATTTTGGAACATCGATTACAACAGCGGCGAACGCTATCGTTTTGGACCGGTGACCTTCGAAGGGTCGCAAATCCGCGAAGAGTATTTGCAAAGCCTGGTGCCGTTCGAGCAGGGCGATTATTACCAGTCTAAAGACCTGGCGGAACTGAACCGCCGGCTTTCCGCCACCGGATGGTTTAACTCTGTGGTGGTCGCGCCGGAATTCGATAAGGCCCGTCAGACCAAAGTGCTGCCGCTGCACGGCGTACTCTCGCCGCGTATCCAGAACCGGATTGAAACCGGGGTCGGTTATTCCACCGATGTGGGCCCACGCGTTAAAGCCACCTGGCACAAGCCCTGGATTAACTCTTACGGCCACAGCTTCACCACCAGCACCAGTATCTCTGCACCGGAACAGCAGCTCGACTTCAGCTACAAAGTCCCGTTGCTGAAAAACCCAATCGAACAGTATTACCTGGTGCAGGGCGGCTTTAAGCGTACCGATCTCAACGATACCGAGGCCGATTCCACCACCCTGGCGGTGTCGCGCTACTGGGATTTGTCGAGCGGCTGGCAGCGCGCCATCAACCTGCGCTGGAGTCTCGACCACTTTACCCAGGCGGATGTCACTAACACCACCATGCTGCTTTATCCTGGCGTAATGATCAGCCGCACCCGCTCGCGCGGTGGGCTGATGCCGACCTGGGGCGATTCCCAGCGCTATTCGGTGGACTATTCCAACACGGCCTGGGGTTCAGACGTCGACTTTGTGGTGGTACAGGCGCAAAACGTCTGGATCCGCACCCTTTACGATCGTCACCGCTTTGTGGCGCGCGGCAATCTGGGCTGGATTGAAACCGGCGATTTCGACAAAGTCCCGCCGGACCTGCGTTTCTTCGCGGGCGGCGACCGCAGTATTCGCGGTTATAAGTACAAATCTATTTCGCCGGAGAATGACGACGGCAAACTCACCGGGGCCTCCAAACTGGCTACCGGCTCGCTGGAATACCAGTACAACGTTACCGGAAAATGGTGGGGGGCGATGTTCGTGGATTCCGGCGAGGCGGTGAATGATATTCGCCGCAGCGATTTCAAAACCGGCGCGGGTGTCGGGGTGCGCTGGCAGTCGCCCGTCGGCCCGGTCAAACTCGATTTCGCGGTGCCGATTGGCGATAAAGAAGAACACGGGTTGCAGTTCTACATCGGTTTGGGGCCAGAATTATGAGTTTATGGAAGAAGATCACCCTTGCCGTGGTGCTGTTTCTGGTGGTGCTGCTCGGGATTGTTGGTTTTTTAGTCGGGACGACCACCGGCCTGCATATCGTCTTCAAAGCGGCTGACCGCTGGGTGCCAGGGCTGGAGATTGGCAGCGTGACCGGCGGCTGGCGCGATCTGTCGATCAAAAATCTGCGTTATGAGCAGCCTGGCGTCAACGTGATGGCAGGCGAAGTTCACCTCGCTGTGAAGCTGGCCTGCCTGCGCGACAGCAGCCTGTGCGTGAACGCCCTGGCGTTACGCGATATCAACGTGGTTATCGATACCGAGAAAATGCCACCCGCGGCTCAGGTAGAAGAAGAGGATAACGGTCCGCTCGATCTCTCAACGCCTTATCCCATCACGCTCAGCAGCGTGACGCTGAATAACGTCAATATCCGTATTGATGACACCACGGTATCAGTAATGGATTTTGCGTCTGGCCTTAACTGGCAGGAACGTAACTTGACGCTGACGCCGACGACCTTACAAGGGCTGCTTATCGCGCTGCCAAAGGTCGCCAAAGTAGCGCAGGAAGAGGTAGTTGAGCCGAAGATAGAGAACCCGCAGCCGGATGAGCTGCCGCTGGGTGAGACGCTCAAACAGCTTTTCTCTAAACCGGTGCTGCCGGAAATGACCGACGTCCATTTGCCGCTGAACCTGACTATCCAGTCATTCCGCGGCGAGCAACTGCGTTTGACGGGCGATACTGACGTCACTATCAACGCGATGCTGTTGAAAGTCAGCAGCGTAGATGGCCTCGCCACCCTCGATGCGCTGGATATCGATTCCACCCAGGGAACGGTGAACGCCACCGGACGCGCCGAGCTGCGTAATAACTGGCCGGTGGATATCACGCTCAACAGCACCCTGAACGTCGATCCGATTAAAGGCGAAAAGGTCAAAATTAAAGTCGGCGGCGCGCTACGCGAGCAGTTGGAGTTTGGCGTTAACCTGTCCGGCCCGGTTGACCTGGTACTGCGCGGCCAGACGCGGCTGGCGGAAGCGGGCCTGCCGTTGAATCTGGATATCACCAGCGAACAGCTGTATTGGCCGTTTACCGGTGAAAAGCAATATCAGGCGGACGATCTCAAGCTCAAGCTGACCGGGAAGATGACTGACTATACCCTCAGCTTCCGCACGGCGGTGAAGGGCGCGGATATTCCCCCGGCGACCATTACCCTTGATGCCAAAGGCAACGAGCAGAACATCAATCTGGATAAGCTGAAAGTCGCGGCGCTGGAAGGCACTACTGAAGTAAAGGCACTGCTCGACTGGCAGCAGGCCATCAGCTGGCGCGGCGAGCTGACCCTCAATAAAATCAACACCGCCAAAACCTGGCCGGACTGGCCGGCGAAGCTGGATGGCTTAGTGAAACTGCGCGGTAGCCTGTACGGCGGTAGCTGGCAGGTGAACGTGCCGGAAATCAAGCTGGCGGGCAACGTCAAACAGAACGCCGTGAAGGTTGATGGTCAGATCCAGGGCAACAGTTATATGCAGTGGGTGATCCCCGGCCTGCATGTGGCCCTGGGGCGCAATACCGCTGACATTAAAGGCGAACTGGGCGTAAAAGATCTGGAACTGGACGCCAACATCGATGCGCCGAATCTGGATAACGCCCTGCCGGGTTTAGGCGGTACAGCCAAAGGCCTGGTGAAGATCCGTGGCACGGTGGAAGCGCCGCAGGTGCTGGCGGATATTACCGCACGCAATCTGCGCTGGCAGGAACTGTCGATTGCCCAGGTGCGGGTAGATGGCGACATCAAATCCACCGACCAGATTGGTGGCACCCTGGATGTCCGGGTTGAACGCATTTACCAGCCGGGGCTGACTATCGCGCTGGCAACGATTAACGCCAAAGGCAGCGAAAAGGATCATCAACTGGCGCTGCGGGTACAGGGCGATCCGGTTTCCGGGCAGCTTAATCTGAAGGGCAGTTTCGATCGCGCGGAGCAACGCTGGCGCGGCACGCTGGAAAACACCCGCTTTGAAACGCCGGTCGGCCCCTGGTCGCAAACCCGTGCCATTGCGCTGGATTACCGGGGCCAGGAGCAGA
The DNA here is from genome assembly GCF_056155425.1 of Atlantibacter sp. MEI4A-1023. Classification (NCBI taxonomy): domain Bacteria; kingdom Pseudomonadati; phylum Pseudomonadota; class Gammaproteobacteria; order Enterobacterales; family Enterobacteriaceae; genus Atlantibacter; species Atlantibacter sp. MEI4A-1023. The sequence continues at coordinate 4,163,994 of NZ_CM149568.1, read as the reverse complement.
AAATCAATATCGGCCCACACTGCTGGACTAACCCGAATGCGCAACTGTGTCTGCCACAGGCTGTGGATGCCGGGGCGGCAGGCCATGCGGTGGTGGACCTCAACCGCTTTGACCTGGCGATGGTGAAGCAATTTTTACCGCCGGAAACCCAGGCGAGCGGCGTATTCACCGGCAAAGCTGATGTCACATGGGACACCACCAAAGCAGGGTTGCCGCAGGGCAGCGTGACGCTGGATGGACGCGGTGTCCGGGTTACGCAAATTGTTAACGGCAATGCGCTGCCGGTGGCCTTTGATACCCTGAGCCTGAACGCCGCCCTGCGTAATAATGAGGCGGAGCTGGGCTGGCTGCTGCGCCTGGCGGGTAACGGCCAGTTTGACGGTAAAGTGCAAATCGCAGATCCGCAAAACCGCCGCGACTTGTCCGGCAACGTCAACATCCGCAACTTCTCGCTGGCGATGGTTAACGCTATCTTCTCGCGCGGTGAAAAAGCGGCAGGGCTGTTAAATGCCAATCTGCGGCTGGGTGGCAACGCGGCGCAGCCGCAACTCTTCGGGCAGTTACAGCTGACCGGCGTGGATATCGACGGCAACTTTATGCCGTTCGATATGCAGCCAAGCCAGCTTTCTATGGCGTTTAACGGCATGAGCTCCACGCTACAGGGCGTGGTGAATACGCGGCGCGGGCAAATCAATCTCAACGGCGACGCCGACTGGAGCCAGATTGATAACTGGCGCGCGCGGGTGGCGGCAAAGGGTGATAAAGTCCGCATTAGCGTGCCGCCGATGGTGCGGCTGGACGTCTCGCCGGATGTGGTGCTGGAGGCGACGCCAAGCCTGATTACCCTGGATGGCCGGGTCGATGTGCCCTGGGCGCGCATCGTGGTGCATGAGCTGCCGGAAAGCGCAGTCGACGTTTCCAGTGATGAAGTGATGCTGGATGCGCAGCTTAAACCGGAAAGCGCGCCGACGGCAGCTATCCCCATCAACAGCAATCTGATCGTGCATGTCGGCAACAACGTGCGGATGGACGCCTTCGGGTTACGGGCGCGTCTGACCGGCGATCTGAAAGTGGCGCAGGATAAACAGGGGCTGGGCTTAAACGGCCAGGTCAATATTCCGGAAGGGCGGTTCCGCGCTTACGGCCAGGACCTGATCGTGCGTAAAGGCGAACTGCTGTTCTCCGGCCCGCCAGATCAGCCGCTCCTGAATATAGAGGCAATCCGAAATCCTGAGGCCACGGAGAATGATGTCACAGCCGGCGTACGCGTTACCGGCACCCCGGATGAGCCTAAAGTTGAGGTGTTCTCTGACCCGGCAATGTCGCAACAAGAGGCTTTGTCGTATCTATTGCGCGGTCAGGGGCTTGAGAGCGGGCAGAGCGATAGCGAAGCCATGACGTCAATGCTGGTTGGCCTGGGGGTTGCACAAAGTGGGCAGGTTGTGGGTAAAATCGGCGAGACGTTTGGCGTCAGCAATTTGGCGCTGGATACCCAGGGGGTTGGCGACTCCTCGCAAGTAGTGGTCAGCGGCTATGTACTGCCGGGTCTGCAGGTGAAATATGGCGTAGGTATCTTTGATTCGCTGGCGACGCTTACGCTGCGTTATCGTCTGATGCCTAAGCTATATCTGGAAGCGGTGTCTGGCGTAGATCAGGCACTCGATTTGCTCTATCAGTTCGAGTTTTAGCAATGCGAATATTTGTCTACGGTAGTTTAAGACGCAAACAAGGCAACAGCCACTGGATGACTAACGCTCAGTGGCTGGGCGATCATACTGTTGAAAACTTTCAGTTGTTCAGCATCGGGCACTATCCTGGCGCGGTGCCGGGTGAAGGGGAGGTGTTGGGCGAGGTATATCGCATTGATGCCAGTACGCTGGCTGAACTGGATGCCCTGCGAACAAAGGGCAATGAGTATCGGCGTCACTTGATTCAAACGCCTTACGGCAGTGCGTGGATGTATGTATATCAGCGCGATGTTGAAGGATTAACGCGTATTGAAAGTGGTGACTGGCTCGACAGAGAGCCTTCTGAGTAATAAAAAACCCCCTTCAATACGAAGGGGGTTTTTTAAATGTGTAGTTAATCCTTCTTGCTGATTTTAGTTGTGCTTGCCTGACGATATGACTGAAAAACAGACCTTTACATCCTTTTTTACATCTTATGCTATAGCTAATATCCCCTATGTCTTGAATAGATGCATTGGTGTGCATAATGAAAGGTTATTAATTATATTTAATTTTTATATTTTAAATTCGATTAAATATGCCTTTCAACAGAATGCGATACTAATAGCATATTGATTAATAATAACATTGTCATTCTCAGGAGGGATAAGATGAGATAGAGTGGATTAGGAATATATCTAGGAAGGCTTAAAGCTTTTAAAATATTCACAGTATAAATGATTTTTTTAAATTTTTTTCTTAAAGGTACATTTTATAAGTTTAATTAATAAATAAATTTTATTCTGAAATAATGTTTTTTAAATAATTTTAAAATCATGGATTTAGTTGAATAGTGGCGTGATGAGTTTAAGTTAATATGTTTCCTTTGTTTATTAATATTTATATCTTCACATCTTTTATAACATTTTCCTTTTCTGATTTTTCTGCGCACAGACGGCATAATCTCTTGGACTAATTCATAATTGTGATGAATCAGAAGTAGGTATGCCTGGCCATGAGTATTGCGTTAAATTTTTAAAATATTATTCTTAGACTGAACTGCACGATTAATGCCATCAATGATAATGATGATGTTTTTTCAGTTAATGTTATTTCTAAATAACATTTGCGCGAGAATATCAGTGCTGATCAGTGCAGTAAGAAGGATTTTTCAATCGTATGAGTTCTCAAGGATATATTATGAATTTGAATAAAATTGCTCTCGCAACCGTAATGGCTATGACTCTTGCTTCTGGTGCGGTTCATGCAGCTAAAGATCAGGGTCAGGGCAAAGTCACATTCACCGGTTCTATCATTGATGCGCCATGTTCAATCAGCTCTAAAAGCGAAGATCAAACCGTGAATTTAGGCCAGATATCTAATAAAGCGCTGGAAAACGGCGGTGTATCAACAACTCAGCCTTTCGAGATCAAACTGATTAAGTGTGATGTTGGCACGATTAAAACCGTGACGACAACGTTTACGGGTGGTGCAGGCGCATTACCTGGCTCACTGGGTATTACGGGCTCCGCAAGCGGCGCAAGCATCATGCTTATGAGCCAACAAACTGATAGCGAAGGTAGCTCAGCAATTGAGTTGGGTAAACCAACCGCTCCGCAAGCGCTCAGCGATGGTAACACGACTCTGAACTTCGCCGCTTACCTTCAAGGTAATGGTGCTTCTGCAACCATCGTTCCCGGTGAGTTCTCTGCTGTAGCTAACTTCGCGCTGGCTTATCAGTAATCGCTTAGGATAAGTGTACGCCTGGTCAACAGGCGTACATATCCTTATTATATTGAGAACACGAATGCTCAAATGTTTGCAAAGGTTAAACTTTACTTTCATTCTTATTTTTATTTCGATATCACCCGTATTAGGTGAGCAATTTGATAAAGGTATGAATGGTAAGGTGAGCATGGCGGGTGAAATACTCAACTCTGCTTGCGATATTGAGCTGCAAAATCATTTTCAAACGATAGAAATGGCACATGATAATGTTGGCGAAATATTGCGTACGGGATACGGTCAAACAACCGTTTTTTCTATTTTTTTAACAGGATGCCCAGTTTCTGCTGGAAGTGATGGAGATAAAACGCAACATTATCTTCGCTTAACGTTTGATGGCCCCATAGATAATGGATTAATTAAGGTTCTTGGAGACGTTCATGGTGTTGGTATAGAAATTCTTGATAGCAGCGGTATTCCAATCGCATTAGGAAAGGCAACCCCGCCCTATCTTGTTGATACAAACAATATGCGTCTGGATTATGGGTTAAGATTGAAATCGAATCGGACCGGCTTTAAATTAGGCGATTACTCTTCAGTGATCCGCTACAGGATAGATTATTTCTAATATTCTGAAGATTCGCATGATATAATTTTCAAGGATTTTTCTCGTTATTATGGCTAATAAATCCAGTTGTGTGCTTATAAAAAGATCGAAAAAGTGGAGGATACGCGTTCTCACTTTTTTTGTTCTCATGGGCTTGCTGGACTCAGCAATAGCCAGTGACGACATAGAATTCAATACTGATGTTCTGGATGTTAAAGATAAAACAAACTTAGACCTTAGCCATTTTGCTAAGCGCGGCTACATTATGCCGGGCGAATATACATTTAAAATTAAAGTTAATCAGAATGAGCTGGAAGATCAAACTATCCATATCTACGCGGCTGATAATGACAAAAATGAAACAAGACCGTGTTTTTCATTGGAAATGGTTCAGCAATTTGGTTTGAAAGAGGAATACCTTAACAAACTCACGACCTGGCACGATGGTCAATGTATAGACATTATTGGCCTTCCGGGCGTTGTAGAAAATCCCGATATCGGGCGTAGTGTTATCACACTCAATCTGCCACAAGCCTATATGGAATTCATTTCCGATGATTGGGTGCCTAGTGCGATGTGGGACAATGGTATTCCTGGTATCTTGGCAGATTATAACCTTTCTGCGCAAACGCGAAAGCTTCAGCAAGGTGGTTCGGATAATAATGCTTCGGGCAATGGCATCGTGGGGTTAAATGTGGGGCCATGGCGCTTGCGTGCAGACTGGCAGGGAAGCTATGAGGATTCCGCGAGTAGTAGTGGCGGTGGTTCACAGTCTCAATCCAGGTTCTCGTGGAGCCGCTACTACCTTTATCGTGCAATCCCGTCGCTGGGAGCAAAACTGATACTGGGTGAAGATTACGTCAACTCGAATCTCTTCGACAGTTTCCGTTTCGCGGGCGGCAGCCTCGTCACAGATGACAGTATGCTTCCACCTAACTTACGTGGATATGCGCCAGAAGTGACCGGGGTGGCGCATACAAACGCAAAAGTGACTATTTCCCAACAAGGGCGTGTTTTGTACGAAACGCAGGTAGCGGCGGGCCCTTTTGCTATTCAGAGCCTTAATAATGCCGTAACGGGCGCGTTAGATGTTCAGGTTCAGGAGCAGGATGGAAGTGTTCAAAACTACAAGGTCAACACGGCGAATGTGCCTTATCTGACGCGTCCCGGTTCCGTGCGTTATAAAATATTTGCCGGCCGGCCAATGGATTACAGTCATGATGTCGAGGGCGGGGAATTTGGCTCAGGTGAGTTCTCATGGGGGGTGAGTAACGGTTGGTCACTGTATGGCGGGATAGTAAGTAACAAGAACTATCATTCCGCCGCTGTGGGTGTCGGCCGTGACCTCTTGATTCTGGGGGCAGTGGCTTTTGACGTAACGCGTTCAGAAACCAAACTGGATAGCCATCGCTATAAAGGGCAATCCTATCGCGTCAGTTATTCCAAGCAATTTGAAGAAACTGACAGCCAGGTAACATTTGCAGGTTATCGCTTCTCTGAAAAGGAGTTCATGAGCTTTAATGACTATTTGAACTATACCTCGCAGGACGATAATTTTCAGAAAGGCAAAGAGATGTATACCATCACTTTTAGCCAGCAAATACCGTCATTTGGGATTAGTGCTTACCTTAACTATTCGCATCAAACTTACTGGAACAGCCCAACGGAAGACCGATACAACCTGTCAGTTTCGCGATATTTCAATATTGGTAAATTAAAAAATATCAGTGCTTCACTGACTGTTTATCGGAATAAATTTAACAACCAGCAGGATGATGGCTTATATGCTTCTGTTTCTATACCGTGGGGTGATACGGGCTCAATCAGTTACAACACAACGCTGGGCTCTTACTCCAGTTCCCATAATCTGAGTTATTTTGACCATTTAACGAATGGCGATAGTTATCAGGTTTCTGCGGGAACGAGTGAAAGTAATACGAGCATGAGCGGTTATTACACGCATGAAGGTAACAGCCTTGAAACATCAACGAATATTGATTACCAGGAAGGGCAATATAGCGCACTTGGCCTGACTATGCATGGTGGCCTTACGGCTACCACAAAAGGCGTTGCATTGCATCGTACGAATATGCCAGGTGGTACACGTATTATGATTGATTCAGGTGATGCGACAAATATCCCTGTTAGGGGATACACTGGCACAGATACGCGAACCAATATCTTTGGTAAAGCCGTCGTGACTGACATAAGCAGCTACAGCAAAAATAGTTTGAGTATCGATCTTAACGAGTTGCCGGATGATGCCGAGGTGCTGAATTCAGTCGTACAAGCCACGCTGACTGAAGGAGCTATTGGTTATCGTAAATTTGACGTGATGTCAGGAAAGAAAGCGATGGCGGTTATTCGTCTCGCTGATGGAACTTTTCCGCCCTTTGGCGCGACAGTCAATAGTGAAAATGAGCAAGAGCTTGGAATTATTAACGATGAAGGGGATGTTTATCTGGTCGGCCTTAAACCAAATGCGCAATTAAATGTGAACTGGAATGGTGAGAGGCAGTGCTATGTGAATGTACCCGAAGTATTAGCTGAACAGGACCTCAAAGGTATTCTGTTACTGCCCTGTCATCAATAAATGCACTTCCGCATTATTGATATCATTAACGAAACGTATCGAAATAGCAGAAATGAAATTATTTAATAAAGTGTTACTGGCCGTATCTACCTTGTCCCTATTGAGTGTGGGATCTCTAGCTAATGCTGCAATTGCGCTGGATCGTACTCGTGTGATTGTTAATGGTGGAGACACATCAGTTAGTTTAAGCATTAGCAATGAGAATAAAAAGCTACCATATTTGGCGCAAGGTTGGATTGAAGATGCCAACGGAAATAAAATTTCCAATCCAATGGCCGTAATCCCTCCGGTACAACGGGTTGAGCCAAGCGCCAAAAGCCAGGTAAAAATCCAGGTTTCTCCTGCAATTAATTCCCTACCACAGGATAGGGAGTCTGTATTCTATTTTAACTTGCGAGAAATTCCGCCGCGCAGTTCTACGCCGAATACATTACAAATTGCATTGCAAACACGCATTAAGTTGTTCTATCGACCAAAGCCTATCGCCCTGGAGAAAAGCCAGGCAGCAAATGGTGATTGGGTTAATCAAGTTACGCTCCAGCGTCAGGGCGATAAATTTATCGTGAACAACCCAACGCCGTATTTCCTCACCCTTGTTGAAGCATTTTCCTCTGCGAAGGGGGGAGCTATCAATTTTACTCCGGTCATGGCGAGCCCAAAAGGGCAAACACCCATGGAAACCTTAGCAGCGTCGTTGGGTAATAACCCTGTCCTGACCTATGTCAATGATTACGGCGGGCGTCCGAAAATCCAATTTACCTGCAACGGTACAACGTGCAACGCAAAGTTATTAAAAGATAACTAATGAATTCCGTTCAGGAGTACTGAATATTATGAAAATCCTCTTCCTGCTGGGAATGATCCTGGCAATGCCGTCAATCGCGTCGTTGACCGAGGAACAGCTAAAAGCCATCGAACAACGATTGAATGAACAGACCAACGGTCATACTGGTTTATTATATGTACAAGGAACATTGACTGAAGGAACCTGCCGGATGTCAATGGAATCTGACTGGCAGGAAGTTGATTTGGGTAATACTGTGTTAGCCGATATAAAAACCTATGGGCAGACAGGTCACAGTACGTCAATAAAAATATTTCTTGAAGATTGCCCGGAACAGATCACGAATGTGACTAATTCAGCAACATTAACGCAAACACGCGTTGCGGGGGGGACTATTTACCAGGCACGCTTTATTGCCGTAGCGGATGAAACAAACCCGAATCTCATCAAAGTCAAAGGGGCTTCAGGAATAGGCCTCCAGTTACGCGATGATCAGGGACGAGAAGTTAAACTCTCCCAACGCGGTTACCCCATATTACTGGCTCCTGGACAAAATGAAGTCACTTTTTCATTACAGCCTGTACGCACGCGCTCAGAGTTTGTGGCTGGCGCCTATCATGCGATCATTAACTTCAGTATGATATATCAATAAGGTATTTCCTATGAGAAGTGTTATGGGTGGGCTTATTTTATTATTGGTATGTATATCGTCTAATGTGAATGCGGTTGATAATGTTCATTTCTCAGGGGTGCTGGTTTCACAAGCCTGTACGTTACCCGACGAAGATGCCAATATTACTTTAGATTTCGATACCGTCGTGACGAAGTATCTTTATCAATATCAAAGAACGAGAAGCAAACCCTTTGTAATTCATTTAGTGGATTGCAATCCTGCCATGATGGGGGCGGTTAATGTCACTTTCGAGGGGCAACCCGATAGCGAACTCTCCAATTTACTGGCAATCAATGCGGGAAGTACAGCACAAGGTGTCGCAGTTGGCATTGAATTGGCCGACGGCACACTTATGCCCATTAATACAACAAGTCCCGCGCAACCATTAGTGAGTGGAAACAATTCACTTTCATTTTCTGCTTTTGTGCAAATACAGCCGTCGGTTTTAACCAACAAATCTTTAAAAAACGGGGATTTTACAGCTATAGTCACATTTATGTTGGGTTATCAATAGAATGCGTACCTTATAAGCAACAACTCAACAGTGAGCAGAGTTTCTCAGATTAGATGCGAATAAACGATGCCTATATTATTTATTGGCTGGATAGTTGTTGGCGACAATTGATTATAACGAAAGGATTACGGTTTATGAAAGCCGCGTTGCGTGTCCCCTTAATGCTATTAATAACAATGCTCATCATCGTGGCTTTTATTACGGGTCATTCTGCATTCGGGAATACTGCGTCTGTCAACGTTAATATTTCAGGGCAGCTGGTAGCTAATGGTTCATGCACCTTTAACGAGGGAGGGGCGATCCAGGTTAATTTCGGTACAGTCAAACTTCAGGGAACAGGAGCAACCACTGTTGAGCTGGAGGGAAATTATATCCAGCCGTTAACCGATACTTTTACCTGTACCGGTGATAGTGGCGGATTACTGCAAATGAAATTTACCTCGGCAACCGGCAGTTATGAGACGTATAGTGGGATAAAAGTATTGGGTACAGATAAAGGGATTGTCGCTATTCAGCTTTTAGTCGATGGGACGGCTCAGGAAATGGGAAAATGGTTTGATATAGACCAGGCGCACCCGCCAGTTTTACAAGCTCAACTAGTACAGATCAGTACGGATAACAAAAGTAATATTGTGAGCGGTGATGTATTTACAGCGTCCGGCACCTTAACTATGGCGTTTAATTGAGTTAATTATGATGAAAAGTATCCTCAATACCGTTTGTCTGTTAAGTATGACTCTCATTCTTAATGATCCTGTCTATGCCGCACTGACGGGGGATGAGATGAGCGTGAAATTTACCGGGACATTCCTCCTTTCTACGCCGTGCACCATAAATAATGACCAGGTTATTGATGTTCCCTTTGGTAACGTGGGGATAGATAAAGTTGATGGGGTGGCCTATGCCCAAAAGATCCCTTTTATCGTAGATTGTAAGGGGGTTGCAGATACCACTTCGCTCAATTTAACGATGTCAGGTATAGCGGTAAGCTTTGATGGGGCGGCATTAAAAACGAATGCTGACGGCCTTGGCATTAAAATTAAAGCTGACGGTATCGCGATGAAGCTCAATAAACCGTACATCACGACGTTGAAAGATCTTGAAACGCTGACATTAACGGCCGTTCCCGTAAAAGATCCTGATAAGCCCTTGACCGAGCAAAATTTCTCAGCCGTAGCGACATTAACTGCTGATTATTATTAAGTGGCTTAATAGATATACAGCCTTTTACTAAAAGATCAAGCCCAGAATAAATGGTATGATTATGTATAATAAACGAATTTCATTACTGACTCTTGTGGTGATCATTTGTACGTTTTTTTTAATCAATGCGATCGAGCACAAGGCGTATGCGACAATAAATAATGCATATGGAATTAAATATGCTTCTAACGGAACTGTTTTTTGTCCTGTCAGTAGTACTTCTGGAGGTGTTCCCAGAATAGATAGTGGATCTTATTTTAAAATCGGGTCGTGTACTCTTACCGCACAAGGGTATGTTCCTGTTTCGGGGCAGTATCGCCTCGGGGTTAGCATATCGATAGCCCCTGAGACGTATGCCATAAGTAATCCTACATATATTGATGCCAAGAAAGATATTAGCTACCAAACTCTTAATTTCTCAGGAAGTAATGTCAATATTTCTGGCACTTCGAGTTATAGTGTGCATTATTGTTACACGTTGTTGGATCAGAATAATAACATGTGGTCAATTATTAATGGCGGGGGGTGTTCAGGTGGGCTTCAACCACTACCCCCTACGCCAAAGCCACCTACAATTAATTGTACAATAAATAATTCTAATGCGATTAATGTGAATCTGGGCAACCTTGACAGGGCATTATTACCTACGGTTCCAGGAACAGGGCAACCTCAAACTGTGAAAATACCGGTGTCTTGTGTCACCGATACTGCATCGGTGACAACGCTTAAGGTCAATATGAAACTCACCTATACTCCGATAACGGTGAGCGGCTTACAGGTGATTAAATCATCGACTAATGGCATGGGTGTTTCGGTTATTTATAATAATAATGTGCTGGCACCATCAGTAGACAAACCGATAGATTTTTATATAGGTTCTAATAATATTTCGCTAGGTTTTGAAGCCGTGCGCGATCCTAACATTGAGGTTGCGAAAGTTCCCACGGGTGCATTTACAGCCAGCGCTGTTTTGGTGATGACGGTACAGTAAATATTTCGAAGCGGTAAACCCGGTAATAAGTTTCCGGGTTTACTTATTGTAGTATTTCATATTTTTTCATTCTAACTCTTATGATTATTGCGGCTGCATTCCTTTTTATTGCTCTAGATTTTTATATCCCCGGAACGGGTGGTACAGGCGTTGCATTACCTTATAACGTGCTATTTATCGGATGGGTGGGGTTAATCTTACTTTTATTTTCTTTACGATGTAAAAAGCGCGAAATGCGTGGGGAACCCCAACCTTTGATAATCGTTGGCGCATTACTGCTAGTGATTCCATGGTTTTTTCAGGCAGAAGGCAATCCAGGGGTATGGGTAATGCTCATAGCGCTGGTTTTGTGGTCTGGCGGTTTACAACTTTCGTTAAGTGAACGTCATAAGCGTTTTGTGCTTAACGCTGTGTTCATCCTGGCGCAGGGTCAGTCGGCCTTATGTATTGTTCAGGCTTTGCATCCACATCTTGCGGCGCAGTTGATGGAATACGACTGGTTACGCAATCATGGGCGTCCTTACGGCATTTTCCAGCAAACGAATTTGCTGGCCAGCTTTTTAGCAACCGGGCTGGGCTGTGGTTTCTTGCTGTTGCATACTGAACATCGGCGCTATGTAATCGGTCTTAATACTGTGGGGCTGGGGTTACTGGCATTCTGTCTTGCGTTAAGTCAGTCCCGGGCGGGTGCATTAGGTGCGGTGTTTGTTCTGACAGCGCTGACATGGAGTATGGGGCGCAGCCAGTTATCCCGAACTTTCATTGCATTATCCGTCATGGTGGTATGTGCCGCGCTGGGCTGGTATATCACGCAACACCTTCAAATTGTTATCAATGGTGAACCTTATTTTTTCGCACGAAGTTATGAATATTCTACCCGCGAGCGCTGGAATATTTTGCTCATCACATGGCAGATGATTATGCAGCACCCTTGGGCGGGCTGGGGTTACGGGAGATTCGAATTTGAATTTAGCCGCTACGTGCTGGCGCATCCTGAGTTGCCCTATACCTATTCGAGCATTGTGACACATCCGCATAACGAACTGCTTTACGCGTGGTTCCAGGGGGGCGTTGTGGCTCTCCTTGGCATCCTTACGTTCTTTGCCGGTTGGGGGATGATGGTGATCCGCGGGTGGCGGCATAGTCACCAGTTGGCCGCTTATGGCATGTTGATCGTGCCACTGCTGGTCCATCTCAATCTTGAATATCCGTTTTATCAATCTTTCGTCCATTTTGGATTGTTCCTGATCCTGCTGCGGCTTGGTGTGGTTGAAACGCCCGCCAGCGAAATATCAGTGCGCCGTTTTACCGGATGGCCGCGCGGCGGCGTCGTGCTTTTGGGTTTGGTATTGCTGGTGTTTAGTGCGACGGGGCTTTACGCCAATCACCAACTAACCGCGCTGGAGCGCAGCCAGTTTGCGCATTTTCCGCAGCCCGCGCCGTGGTATTTTGCTACCCAGTTCGAGCGTGCGCAGTTTGACGGTATGGTCGCCCGGCTGATCAATTACAATATGACGCGCAATGAGGCGGATCTCGATGTGTTTATGTCGCAGGCGGAGCAGTGGTCACAACGCCATAACGATCGCAACGTCTGGGGCAGTATGATGATGATTACGCGGTTTCGCGGTGAGCAAGAGAAGCTCGCCCGGATGCAACTTCTCTACGACAAACTCTTCCCACTTCAGCCGCAATAGTCGGTTTCAGAGGCACTAACAAAAACACCGCCAGCAGGCGGTGTTTTTAATGCAAGTTGCGGTTACTTTTTGGCCGCGCGTTCGAAAGAAGCAACGATTTCTGCTTTAGCGGCTTCAGCGTTGTCCCAACCGTCAACTTTCACCCATTTGCCTTTCTCGAGATCTTTATAGTGCTCGAAGAAGTGGGCAATCTGCGCTTTCAGCAGTTCCGGCAGGTCGTTCACGTCTTTGATGTGATCGTACTCTTTGCTCAATTTGGTGTGCGGGACCGCAACCAGCTTGGCGTCTTCGCCCGCTTCGTCAGTCATTTTCAGCACGCCAACCGGACGGCAGCGGATCACAGAACCCGGTTGCAGCGGGTACGGCGTCGGGACCAGTACGTCAACCGGGTCACCGTCCAGGGACAGGGTGTGGTTGATATAACCGTAGTTGCACGGGTAGAACATCGCAGTAGACATGAAACGGTCAACGAACAGCGCGCCGCTGTCTTTGTCGATTTCATATTTGATCGGGTCCGCGTTAGCCGGGATTTCGATAACTACATAGATGTCTTCTGGCAGATCTTTACCAGCAGGCACGTTGAGTAAGCTCATGTCTGTTTCCTTTAACTGTATGGCAAACAATGCCGGGTATTATAGCCAAATGCGCCTGAAAGTCCTGGACTGTTTTTCCCGCCGCCCGAAAACCCCAACCCTTTTTGCGTCTTTTTTTCGACTGAATAATCCATAAAGTCAGCCGCTTTCTGAATAAATTTTTGTAACCGGTTACAAAGTGAGATTTTTGCCCGGTCAGAAGAAAAAAAATCTCTCGAATCCGCGACCTGGCGCAGGGGCGAAAAGTCGCTACCCCGCTCACACTCTTGCGTTCTCAGGCTCATAACCTTTATGTAACTTTTTTGAATTGTGATGTAACGCATTTTGTTACATCCCTTATTGTCTATAGTTTTCCCGCAGGTGGAGATTTAACCAACAATAACCCTACGAGGATTCACTTATGTGGAAGCGCTTACTTCTGGTCACAGCAGTTTCGGCAGCCATGTCGTCTATGGCAATGGCAGCCCCCTTAACCGTGGGTTTTTCTCAGGTAGGTTCTGAATCAGGCTGGCGCGCAGCGGAAACCAGCGTTGCGAAAAGCGAAGCCGAGAAACGCGGCGTTACGCTGAAGATCGCCGATGGTCAGCAAAAGCAGGAAAACCAAATCAAAGCCGTGCGTTCGTTTATCGCTCAGGGCGTTGATGCCATCTTTATCGCCCCGGTTGTGGCAACAGGTTGGGAGCCGGTGCTGAAAGAAGCCAAAGAGGCAGAAATCCCGGTGATCCTGCTGGACCGTAATATCGATGTAAAAGACAAATCGCTGTATATGACCACCGTCACCGCTGACAACGTGCTGGAAGGCCGTCTGATTGGCGACTGGCTGGTGAAAACCCTCGACGGTAAACCGTGTAACGTCGTTGAACTGCAGGGCACCGTCGGGGCGAGCGTGGCCATCGACCGTAAGAAAGGTTTTGCTGAAGCCATCGCTAAAGCGCCGAACGTGAAAATCATCCGTTCGCAATCCGGCGACTTCACCCGCAGTAAAGGGAAAGAAGTCATGGAGAGCTTCATCAAGGCTGAAAACAACGGCAAAAACATTTGCATGGTTTACGCCCATAACGACGACATGGCTATCGGCGCCATCCAGGCCATTAAAGAAGCGGGTCTGAAACCGGGCTCCGATATTCTGACCGGCTCTATCGACGGCGTACCGGATATCTTCAAAGCGATGATCGACGGCGAAGCCAATGCCAGCGTTGAATTAACGCCGAACATGGCTGGCCCGGCATTCGATGCGCTGGAAAAATTCAAAAAAGACGGCACCCAGCCTGAGAAAACCACCATCACCAAATCAACGCTGTTCCTGCCGGATACCGCGAAAGAAGAGCTTGAGAAGAAAAAAGGCATGGGCTACTAAGCCGACCGCAGACAAGGCTCTCTTCGGAGAGCCTTTTGCTCTACTGACACGCTTTTCGGAGTCCGGTGATGCAACCACAACAACATCAGGAAATCTTGCGCACCGAAGGGCTGAGTAAAGTCTTTCCGGGGGTAAAAGCGCTGGATCACGTCGATTTTAGCTTACGGCGTGGCGAAATTATGGCCTTGCTGGGGGAGAACGGCGCAGGCAAGTCCACATTAATTAAAGCTCTCACCGGCGTGTACCAGCCCGATGGCGGTACAGTCTGGTTAGAGGGCCAAACCATCCGCCCAAAAAATACCGCCCATGCCCAGCAGCTTGGCATCGGGACGGTGTATCAGGAAGTAAACCTCCTGCCGAATATGTCGGTGGCGGATAACCTGTTTATCGGTCGCGAACCGAAACGCTTCGGTTTACTGCGCCGCAAAGAGATGGAAAAACGCGCCACGGCGCTGATGGAGTCCTACGGATTCAGCCTGGATGTGCGCGAGCCGCTCAACCGTTTTTCCGTCGCCATGCAGCAAATTGTGGCGATCTGCCGCGCGATCGACTTGTCTGCCAAAGTGCTGATCCTTGATGAGCCCACCGCCAGCCTTGATACCAAAGAAGTGGAGATGCTGTTTACCCTGATGCGCCAGCTACGCGACCAGGGCGTCAGCCTGATTTTCGTGACCCACTTTCTGGACCAGGTATACGAAGTCACCGATCGCATCACCGTGCTGCGCAACGGCAAGTTTATCGGCACCCGCGATACCCGCGAGCTGCCGCAGATCGAGCTGGTAAAAATGATGCTGGGCCGCGAACTGGACCAGAATGCCCTGCAACGCGCCGGGCGCACGCTGCTAAGCGAAAAACCGGTAGCGGCATTTAAAGATTACGGCAAAAAAGGCGTGATTGCGCCGTTCTCGCTGGAGGTGCGCCCCGGTGAAATTGTCGGCCTGGCGGGGTTGTTAGGCTCGGGGCGCACCGAAACCGCCGAAGTGATCTTCGGTATTAAGCCCGCCGACAGCGGCAACGCGCTGATCAAGGGCAAGCCGCAGGCGCTGCGCTCCCCGCATCAGGCCTCCTGCCTGGGGATTGGCTTCTGCCCGGAAGATCGCAAAACCGACGGGATTATTGCCGCTGCTTCGGTGCGCGAAAATATCATTCTGGCGCTCCAGGCCCAGCGCGGCTGGCTGCGACCGATCCCACGGCGCGAGCAAAACGATATTGCCGAACGCTTTATCCGCCAGTTAGGTATCCGCACGCCGAGCGCCGAGCAGCCGGTGGAATTTTTGTCCGGCGGCAATCAGCAAAAAGTATTGCTGTCGCGCTGGCTGCTGACCCGGCCGCAGTTCCTGATCCTCGATGAACCGACGCGCGGTATCGACGTCGGCGCGCACGCCGAAATCATTCGTCTGATCGAAACGCTGTGTGCCGACGGGCTGGCCCTGCTGGTTATCTCGTCGGAACTGGAAGAGCTGGTGGGGTATGCCGACCGGGTGATCATCATGCGCGACCGGGAACAGGTGGCGGAAATCCCGCTTGAAGAGCTGTCCGTCAGCGCAATTATGAATGCCATCGCGGCATAAGGAGGGCTCTTGATGACTCGTTCAGTGCCGGACGTGGGTGCGCCAAAGCGCCGTTTCCGCTGGCCGCAGGGAATGCCGCAACTGATAGCGTTGCTGCTGGTATTGCTGGTCGATAGCATGGTGGCTAACCATTTCTTCCAGATTGTGGTTCAGGATGGGCGTTTATTCGGCAGCCCAATAGACATCTTAAACCGCGCCGCACCGGTGGCGCTGCTGGCGATTGGCATGACGTTGGTGATTGCCACCGGCGGGATCGACCTGTCGGTCGGTGCCATCATGGCGATTGCCGGGGCGACAGCGGCGTCATTAACCGTTGCGGGCCATAGCCTGCCGGTGGTGTTGCTGGGCGCGCTTGGCGTTGGGGTGCTTGCCGGATTGTGGAACGGCATCCTGGTCGCTGTGCTAAAAATTCAGCCCTTTGTGGCGACGCTTATTCTGATGGTAGCCGGGCGCGGCGTGGCGCAGCTCATTACCTCCGGGCAAATCGTCACCTTTAACTCGCCCGCGCTCTCTTTCCTGGGCAGCGGCTCGCTGTTGTTTTTCCCGACGCCGGTGATTATCGCGCTGGTAACGCTGATCGTGTTCTGGCTGTTCACCCGCAAAACCGCGCTCGGCATGTTTATCGAAGCGGTGGGAATTAACATCCGCGCGGCGAAAAACGCCGGGGTAAATACCCGCCTGATGGTGATGCTGACCTATGTGCTCAGCGGCCTGTGCGCCGCCATCGCCGGGAT
The DNA here is from genome assembly GCF_056155425.1 of Atlantibacter sp. MEI4A-1023. Lineage (NCBI taxonomy): Bacteria > Pseudomonadati > Pseudomonadota > Gammaproteobacteria > Enterobacterales > Enterobacteriaceae > Atlantibacter > Atlantibacter sp. MEI4A-1023. Next base: position 4,147,288 of record NZ_CM149568.1, on the reverse strand, counting down.
CATCGTTACCGCAGATATCCGCGGGGCAGACGCCAACAACGCCGGTCTGTGGCTGGAGCTGGATGCCATCCTCGCGGTAGTGATTGGCGGCGGTTCGCTAATGGGCGGGCGCTTCAACATCGCGCTGTCAGTGGTGGGTGCGTTGATTATCCAGGGGATGAACACCGGGATTTTGCTGTCCGGTTTCCCGCCAGAGCTGAACCAGGTGGTGAAAGCGGTGGTAGTGATGTGCGTGTTGATTGTTCAGTCACCGCGCTTTATTAGTCTGTTACGTCGGAGACGCCGCGATGATTAAACGTAATTTACCGCTGATGATCACCCTGGCGGTGTTTGTGCTGGGTTATCTCTACTGCCTGACGCAGTTCCCCGGTTTCGCCTCCACGCGGGTGATTTGCAACATCCTGACCGATAATGCCTTTCTGGGAATTATCGCCGTCGGGATGACCTTCGTGATCCTCTCCGGCGGAATTGACCTGTCGGTAGGCTCGGTGATCGCCTTCACCGGCGTGTTCCTCGCTAAAGCCATCGGCTTCTGGGGTATATCGCCGCTGCTGGCATTTCCGCTGGTGCTGGCGATGGGCTGCGCCTTCGGCGCGTTTATGGGCTTACTGATCGACGCGCTGAAAATCCCGGCGTTTATTATCACCCTCGCCGGGATGTTCTTTCTGCGCGGCGTCAGCTATCTGGTTTCCGAAGAGTCAATTCCGATTAACCATCCGATCTACGACACGCTGTCCAGCCTCGCCTGGAAAATCCCCGGCGGTGGGCGCTTAAGCGCCATGGGGCTGTTGATGCTCGGTGTGGTGGTGATTGGCATTTTCCTGGCGCATCGCACCCGCTTCGGCAACCAGGTCTACGCCATTGGCGGCAACGCCACCTCCGCCAACCTGATGGGGATCTCTACCCGCAGCACCACCATTCGCATCTACATGCTGTCTACCGGGCTGGCCACGCTGGCGGGCATCGTGTTTTCTGTTTATACCCAGGCGGGCTATGCGCTGGCGGGGGTAGGGGTAGAGCTGGACGCCATCGCCTCGGTGGTGATCGGCGGCACGCTGCTTTCCGGCGGCGTAGGTACGGTGCTGGGCACGCTGTTTGGCGTAGCGATCCAGGGGCTGATTCAGACCTATATCAACTTTGACGGTACGCTAAGCTCCTGGTGGACCAAAATCGCCATCGGCATTTTGCTGTTTATCTTCATCGCCCTGCAACGCGGCCTGACCGTGCTGTGGGAACGCCGCCAGAACGCCGCTGTCACCCGTGTTAACCCGGCGATAGCAAAGCAGTAACATATTGAAAGTATTCGTACCTGACTAAACTTTTTCCGGTAAATGCCGATAACTCACTACTGGCTTCACGTGGAGTTATCGGCAACCACCGGGAAATGACTATGTTGAAAAACCTCTCTATTCGCATGGGCCTGCTGTCCGTACTGGCAGCCATGACGCTGTTGTTATTACTGGTCAGCGGGATCGGTATTTACGCGCTAACCCAAAGCTCCACCTCGCTGCAACGCATTAATCATCTCCAGGGCGAACAGATCATGCGCCTCAACGACGGCTACACCCAGATCCTGCGGGCGCGCAATGAATCGGGGCAGGCGGTGCGCCTGATGGAAGTCGGCCTGTTGCAGGATGCGGAAAAGTCGGTCAACCGCATCGAAAGTGAAATCAGCCAGGGACGGAAGACGTTAAAAAGCCTGCTGGAAAGCAACGTCAACGATGAGCAGGGCCAGCAGTTGCTGGGGCAACTGTCGCGCAGTTTTGACGCCTTTAACGTCAACGGCATCACGCCAATGCTGGCCTCGCTGAAAAGCCAGAGCCCGGACGATTACTATGCCCTGATGGAAAACGGCCTGATCCCGCTGTCGCAAAAATTTGATAACGACATGCGTACCTTCCTCGCCTGGAGTGAAAACCGCGGGAAAGATGAAGTGGCGGCGGTGCTGCAACATAAACAAGCCGTGCTGGGGCTGATGGTGCTGGCGGCGCTGATCGCTGCGGGCCTGATAGTCGCCGTCTGGTTCGGGATGCGCCACCTGCTGCTGAGCCCCCTCAACCGTGCGATCCTGCAAGTGGAGCGAGTGGCGGCGGGCGACCTGACCCACACCGTCATCCCAGGCACGAACAATGAGCTGGGCCGCCTGGCGAATGCTATTGACGCCATGCGCCAGTCGCTGGTGGTGTCGGTCACTAAAGTGCGTGACGCCAGCACGCAAATCGATACTGGCAGCCGGGAGCTCACCGCCGGGAATATCGATTTATCCCGCCGTACCGAGTCTACTGCCACCTCGCTGGAGCAAACCGCCGCCAGCATGGAGCAGATCACCGCCACCGTGAAGCAGAACGCCGAGAACGCTGAACAGGCCCATCGCCTGACGCAAAACGTGTCGGAAACCGCCGATCGCGGCAGCGAAATGGTGTGCTATGTGATTGAAAAAATGCGTGATATCTCCGGCAGCGCCAACCGCATCGCCGATATCCTGAGCGTGATCGACGGTATCGCTTTCCAGACCAATATCCTGGCGCTGAATGCGGCAGTAGAAGCAGCGCGCGCGGGCGAGCAGGGGCGTGGATTTGCAGTCGTGGCAGGCGAGGTGCGCACCCTGGCGAGCCGCAGCGCCGAAGCCGCCAAAGAGATCCGCACGCTGATTGCCGATTCGCAAACTCACGTAGGTGAAGGCAGCGATCTGGCGATGCAGGCCGGGGAAACCATGGATGAGATCGCCAGCGAAGTGATGCGTATGACCAAACTGATGCGCGAAATCGCCAGCGCCTCCCAGGAGCAGAGCCGGGGTATTGAGCAGGTGAATATCGCGGTGAGCCAGATGGACGAAGCGGCGCAGCAAAACGCCGCGCTGGTAGAGCAGTCGTCTGCCGCCACCCATTCTCTGGAAGCGCAGTCGCAACTGTTGGTGGAAACCATGTCAGGCTTTAAAGTGCAGCTACAGGCATAAAAATACCCCGGCGTGCCGGGGTATCAAATAATGCAGATCCCCTGTCAGCGACGGGGGATTTTTGTTTTACGCGTCAGGATATTCGCGAATAAAGCGCTCGACATCGTTCACCATGCTGTCGGTGCCCACGAAGAACGGACGACGCTGGTGCAGGCTCTCAGGGATAATATCCAGGATACGGGCTTTTCCGTCGCTCGCCTTGCCGCCCGCCTGTTCCGCCAGGAATGCCATCGGGTTGCATTCATACAGTAAACGCAGTTTCCCTTCCGGGTGGCTTGCGGTGCTCGGGTACAGGTAAATCCCGCCTTTCAGCAGGTTGCGGTGGAAATCCGCCACCAGCGAACCGATATAACGCGACGTATACGGGCGTTGAGTATTGGCATCTTCTTCCTGGCAGAACTTGATGTATTTCTTCACGCCCTGCGGGAATTTGATGTAGTTGCCTTCGTTAATCGAGTAGGTGTTGCCTTTTTTGGGGAAGCGCATGCGCTCCTGGCTCAGGCAGAACACGCCCAGGGAAGGGTCGTAAGTAAATGCGTGTACGCCACAACCGGTGGTGTAAACCAGCATGGTTGAGGAGCCGTAAACCACGTAACCCGCCGCAACCTGTTTGTTGCCAGGCTGGAGGAAATCTTCTTCAGTAACTGGCGTACCAACTGGAGTCACGCGGCGGTAGATAGAGAAAATCGTCCCAACAGAGACGTTAACATCAATGTTGGACGAGCCGTCCAGCGGGTCCATCAGCACCACGTACTTAGCGTGTTCACAACCCTCGAACACCACTATTTCATCTTCTTCTTCCGACGCGATCCCGGCAACGATATCGCGGGCTTTCAGCGCGGCCTTCAGTTTTTCGTTCGCGAACAGGTCGAGTTTTTGCTGCACTTCGCCCTGGACGTTTTCAGCGCCGCTGGCACCTAAGATATCAACCAGTCCGGCTTTATTGATATCGCGATGGATAATCTTGGCGCCCAGCTTTATTGCCGACAGCAGCGCAGTCAGTTCGCCGGTAGCATGAGAAAATTCATGCTGCTTTTCGACAATAAATTCACCTAACGTTTTCATAACACTTTCCCTGCATCCTGGTTTGAGTAAAGCGATCATTTAATCGTAACAAAGATAGAAAGGTTAGCGCACAGGTGAATCGAGACAGCAAATAACAGAATCGCCTTAAATGCGTTTCTTCGCACTCCAACATGCGGGTAGAATATGCGCCGGATGAAAAAAGGACAGTAACGTATGCGTATTCATATTCTGGGTGTATGTGGCACCTTTATGGGCGGGCTGGCGATGCTTGCGCGGGCCCTGGGCCACGAGGTAACCGGCTCGGATGCAAATGTTTACCCGCCGATGAGTACCCTTCTTGAAAAGCAAGGTATTGATTTAATTCAGGGCTATGATGTCGAACAACTCGATCCGCGCCCGGATCTGGTGATTATCGGCAACGCCATGACGCGCGGCAATCCGTGTGTTGAAGCGGTGCTTGAGCACAATATCCCTTATATGTCTGGCCCGCAGTGGCTGCATGACTTCGTGCTGCGTGACCGCTGGGTAATCGCCATTGCGGGAACGCATGGCAAAACCACCACGGCAGGCATGGCGACCTGGATACTGGAAGCCTGCGGCTATAAGCCAGGTTTTGTGATTGGCGGCGTGCCGGGCAATTTCGACGTTTCCGCGCGGCTGGGCGACAGCCCGTTCTTTGTGATTGAGGCGGATGAGTATGACTGCGCCTTCTTCGATAAACGTTCCAAATTCGTGCATTACTGCCCACGCACCCTGGTGCTCAACAACCTGGAGTTTGACCACGCGGATATCTTTGACGATCTGCGGGCGATCCAGAAGCAGTTCCACCACCTTGTGCGCATTGTGCCGGGGCAGGGCAAGATCATCTGGCCGGAAGGCGATGCCAATCTGAAGCAAACTCTGGCAATGGGTTGCTGGAGCGAGCAGGAGCTGGTGGGCGAGCAGGGCCACTGGCAGGCGAAAAAACTCAATGCCGATGCCTCAAACTGGGAAGTGCTGCTGGATGGTCAGCGTGTGGCTGAAGTGAACTGGCAACTGGTGGGCGAGCACAACATGAATAACGGGCTGATGGCGATTGCCGCCGCGCGTCATGTGGGCGTGACGCCTGCCGATGCGGCGCAGGCGTTAAACAGCTTTGTGAACGCCCGCCGTCGTCTGGAACTGCGCGGCGAAGCCAATGGCGTGACGGTGTATGACGATTTCGCGCATCACCCGACGGCGATCCTGGCGACGCTTGCCGCGCTGCGCGGCAAAGTTGGCGGTACGGCGCGTATTCTCGCCGTGCTGGAGCCGCGCTCCAACACCATGAAAATGGGCCACTGTAAGGACGACCTGGCTCCCTCGCTGGGACGCGCCGATGAAGTGTTCCTGTTCCAGCCGTCGCACATTCCGTGGCAGGTGTTTGAAGTGGCGGATGCCTGTATTCAGCCTGCGCACTGGAGCGGCGACGTCGACACGCTGGTGGAAATGATCGTGAAAACCGCCCAGCCCGGCGACCATATTCTGGTGATGAGCAACGGTGGTTTTGGCGGCATCCATCAGAAACTGCTGGATGCGCTGGCGAAGAAAGCGGAGCTGGTTCAACAGGATTAACGCGGATTCGACAAACTGAAGTCATAAAAAAAGCCCGTCAGCGATAACCTGACGGGCTTTTTACTGGCCGAATTACACGTCCAGGTAATTCATAATGCCGTCGGCGGCTTTACGCCCTTCGGCAATCGCCGTCACCACCAAATCGGAACCGCGCACGATATCGCCGCCGGCAAAGATTTTCGGGTTGCTGGTCTGGAACGGGTTGTCGCTGCGCTCCGGGGCGATGATGCGGCCCTGGGAATCCAGCTCCACGCTGTGCTGCGCCAGCCACTCCATGCTGTGCGGACGGAAACCAAACGCCATTACCACGGCGTCAGCAGGCAGAACATGTTCGGAGCCCGCGACAATCTCCGCGCGACGACGGCCATTGGCGTCCGGCGCGCCCATTTCGGTGCGAACCATCTTCACGCCGGAAACTTTACCGTTGGCGTTGATTTCCACGCCCAGCGGCTGCACGTTGAATTTGAACTCCACCCCTTCTTCACGGGCGTTTTTCACTTCACGGCGCGAACCCGGCATGTTCTCTTCATCACGACGGTAGGCGCAGGTGACATGGGTTGCACCCTGGCGCACGGAGGTACGCACGCAGTCCATCGCGGTATCGCCGCCGCCCAGCACCACCACGCGTTTGCCTTCCATGCTGATATACGGCGACGCCGCATCTTCGCCGAAGCCCATAGTGTTGCGAGTGTTGGCGATCAGGAACGGCAGCGCGTCGAATACGCCCGGCGCATCTTCGTTTTCAATGCCGCCGCGCATCGACTGATAGGTGCCGACGCCCAGGAATACCGCATCGTACCCGGCAAGCAGCGCTTCCAGCTGCACATCGCGGCCCACTTCGGTGTTGAGCTGGAACTCAATGCCCATGCCGGTGAAGATTTCACGGCGGCGGGTCATCACTTCTTTTTCCAGTTTGAACGCCGGGATACCGAAGGTCAGCAGACCGCCGATTTCCGGGTGGCGGTCATACACCACCGCTTTGACGCCGTTACGGGTTAGCACGTCGGCACAGGCGAGGCCCGCCGGGCCCGCGCCGATAATCGCCACGCGCTTGCCGGTCTGCTTCACGCCGGTCATATCCGGACGCCAGCCCATTTCAAACGCTTTATCATTGATATAGCGCTCGATGTTGCCGATGGTGACTGCGCCGAATTCGTCGTTCAGGGTACATGACCCTTCACACAGGCGATCCTGCGGGCAGACGCGACCACAGACTTCCGGCAGGGTGTTGGTCTGGTGCGACAGTTCCGCCGCTTCGAAAATGCGGCCTTCGTTGGCTAACTTCAGCCAGTTCGGAATGTAGTTATGAACCGGGCATTTCCACTCGCAGTACGGGTTACCGCAGGAAAGGCAGCGGTCCGCCTGGGCTTTCGCCTGGCTTTCTGAAAACGGCTCGTAGATCTCAACAAACTCAATTTTACGGATTTTGAGTGGCTTCTTCGGCGGATCAACGCGTTGTAAGTCGATAAATTGATATACGTTTTGGCTCATCATGACCTCTTAAATCCGGCCAGCGCAACGCGGTGCGCTGGCCGAGATTCTTACTGCGCCTGCACCCGCAATTCAGCGGCGCTGCGACTACGGTGACCCAACAATGCTTTGACATCACTGGACTTCGGTTTAACCAGCGCGAATTTGGCTGAGAACGACGGCCAGTTAGCCAGGATCTCTTCGCCGCGCTGGGAGCCGGTCAACTGCACGTGCTCCGTGATCAGACCGCGTAAGTGCTCTTCATGGATGGCAAGCTCATCCACGCTCAGTACTTCCACCAGTTCCGGGTTCACGCGTTTACGGAATTCACCATCTTCATCCAGCACGTAGGCGAAGCCGCCGGTCATGCCTGCGCCGAAGTTAACGCCGGTTTTACCCAGGATACAGACGATACCGCCGGTCATGTATTCACAACCGTTATCGCCAATGCCTTCCACGACCGTGATGGCCCCGGAGTTACGCACCCCGAAACGTTCGCCCGCGCGGCCCGCTGCATACAGTCGACCGCCGGTCGCGCCGTACAGGCAGGTGTTGCCGATGATGCTGGCTTCATGGCTGCGGAACGCGGAGCCCACCGGCGGACGAATCGCCAGTAAACCGCCTGCCATGCCTTTGCCCACATAGTCGTTGGCGTCGCCGGTCAGGTACAGCTCCACGCCGCCCGCGTTCCAGACGCCGAAGCTCTGACCCGCGGTGCCGTTGAAATGCGCCTTGATCGGGTCGGAAGCCAGGCCCTGGTCGCCGTGCGTCTGGGCGATATAGCCCGACAGCAGCGCGCCCACGGAACGGTCAGTGTTGCGGATATCAAACCAGAAGGTCTTGCTCTGTTTCTGGTCCACGTACTCTTTCGCCTGGTTCAGTAACTGCGCATTCAGCACGCCGTTATCAAACGGCGGGTTGGTTTCGGTGCAGTACAGCGCTTTGCCAGGATGCGGCTCGGCGGTTTCCAGCAGACGGGACAGATCCAGCTTCTGCTGCTTCGCCGTGTAACCGTCCAGCTCTTTCAGCAGGTCGGTGCGGCCAATCAGGTCCACCAGGCGCGTCACGCCCAGTTGCGCCATCAGCTCGCGGGTTTCACGGGCGATAAACTCAAAGTAGTTAGTCACTTTGAACGGCAGGCCGTGATAGTGGTTCTTACGCAGTTTGTCATCCTGAGTCGCGACGCCGGTCGCGCAGTTGTTCAGGTGGCAAATACGCAGGTATTTACAGCCCAGCGCCACCATCGGGCCGGTGCCGAAACCGAAGCTTTCTGCGCCCAGAATCGCCGCTTTGATAATATCAAGGCCGGTTTTCAGGCCGCCATCCACCTGCAGGCGGATTTTATGACGCAGGCCGTTGGCAACCAGCGCCTGCTGGGTTTCCACCAGGCCGAGTTCCCACGGGCATCCCGCATACTTCACTGACGATAGCGGGCTCGCGCCGGTGCCGCCGTCGTAACCGGCGATGGTGATCAGGTCGGCATAGGCTTTTGCCACGCCGGTAGCGATGGTGCCCACGCCCGGCTCGGAAACCAGTTTCACCGAGATCAGCGCTTTCGGATTTACCTGCTTCAGGTCGAAAATCAACTGCGCCAAATCTTCAATCGAGTAGATATCGTGATGCGGCGGCGGGGAGATCAGCGTCACGCCCGGCACCGAATAACGCAGTTTAGCGATATACGGGGTGACTTTGTCGCCCGGTAGCTGGCCGCCTTCGCCCGGCTTCGCGCCCTGCGCCACTTTAATCTGGATAACGTCAGCGTTGACCAGGTAGGACGGGGTCACGCCAAAGCGGCCCGAGGCAACCTGTTTGATGCGCGACACTTTATTGGTGCCATAGCGCGCCGGATCTTCGCCGCCTTCGCCGGAGTTAGAGTTGCCGCCGATGCTGTTCATGGCTTCCGCCAGCGCCTCGTGGGCTTCCGGGCTCAGCGCACCGATAGACATCGCTGCGGTGTCGAAGCGTTTGAACAGTTCGCTCGCCGGTTCAACATCATTGATGCTGACCGCATCGCCCTGTGGGTTAAGCGCCAGCAAATCACGCAGGGTTGCCGCCGGACGTTCGTTAACCAGCCTGGCGTATTCCTGATAATCGCTGTATTCGCCGCTCTGCACCGCCTGTTGCAGGGTGCGCACCACGTCCGGGTTGTAGGCGTGGTATTCGCCGCCGTGCACGTATTTGAGCAGGCCGCCCTGTTCCAGCGGTTTGCGGGCAAGCCAGCTGCGCTTCGACAGGTTCAGCAGATCCTGTTGGAAGTCGGCAAACCCTGCGCCGCCGATACGGCTGACCACGCCCTGGAAGCACAGGCTGGAAACTTCATCATGCAGGCCAACGGCTTCAAATAGCTTCGAACAGCGGTAAGAGGCGATAGTCGAGATGCCCATTTTGGACATGATCTTGTACAGCCCTTTGTTGATGCCGTTACGGTAGTTCTGCATCACCGTGCGGTAGCTTTTCTCAATGGCGTGGGTATCCACCAGCTTCGCCAGGGACTCATAGGCGAGGTACGGGTAAATCGCGGTCGCGCCAAAGCCGAGCAGTACGGCAAAGTGGTGCGGGTCGCGGGCGCTGGCGGTTTCAACAATGATGTTGGCGTCGCAGCGCAGGCTCTTATCCACCAGGCGGGTCTGGATTGCGCCCACCGCCATCGGTGCCGGAACCGGCAGACGGTTTTTCGCGATGTTGCGGTCAGACAGCACCAGCAGAACCGTGCCGTTGCGCACCATTTGTTCCGCTTTATCGCACAGCGCTTTCACCGTCTCTTCAAGCGAGGTTTCGGTGACGTCAAAAGTAATGTCCAGCACATCGGCGCGATAGTGCTCTTCGGTCATGGTGGTGAGCTGATTAAAATCAGACCACAGCAGGATCGGCGATTTAAAGCTTAAACGGTGCGCCTGGCCTTCGGCCTCGCAGAACACGTTCATCTCGCGGCCAATGCTGGTCGCCAGCGACATCACGTGCGCTTCACGCAGCGGATCGATTGGCGGGTTGGTCACCTGCGCGAACTGCTGGCGGAAATAGTCATAGATAATGCGCGGCTGGCTGGAGAGCACGGCGAACGGGGTATCGTCACCCATTGAGCCGACCGCTTCCTGGCCGTTTTCACCCAGTACGCGGATAATGGAGTCCAGCTCTTCAAAGCTGTAGTTAAATTGCTTCTGGTAGCTGGTGAGCGTGTCATCGTCCATTTCGCGCTGGCCGACCTGGTCGTCAGGCAGATCTTCAAACGGCACCAGACGGCGCACGTTTTTCTCCATCCACTCTTTATACGGGTGGCGGATTTTCAGATCGTGGTCGGTTTCCGCCGAATGCAGAATGCGGCCAATGCGGGTGTCGATCACCATCAGCTCGCCCGGCCCAACGCGGCCTTTTTCCACCACTTCATCCGGCTGGTAATCCCAGATGCCCACTTCAGAAGCACAAGTAATCAGCTTGTCTTTAGTGATGACGTAGCGTGCCGGACGCAGACCGTTACGGTCCAGGTTACAGGCGGCGAAACGACCGTCGGACATCACGATGCCCGCCGGGCCGTCCCACGGCTCCATGTGCATGGAGTTAAAGTCAAAGAACGCGCGCAGATCCGGGTCCATGTTCGGGTTGTTCTGCCAGGCTGGCGGCACCAGCAGACGCATGGCGCGCACGATGTCCATCCCGCCTGCCAGCAGCAGTTCGAGCATGTTATCCATCGAGCTGGAGTCGGAGCCGGTTTCGTTAACGAACGGCGCGGCGTCGTGCAGATCCGGGATCAGCGGGGTCTGGAATTTATAGGTACGGGCGCGCGCCCACTGGCGGTTGCCGGTGATGGTGTTGATTTCGCCGTTGTGCGCCAGGTAGCGGAACGGCTGGGCCAGCGGCCAGCGCGGCACGGTGTTGGTGGAGAAGCGCTGGTGGAACAGGCAGATAGCCGATTCCAGACGCAGGTCCGCCAGGTCCAGGTAAAAGCGCGGCAGATCCGCCGGCATACACAGACCTTTATAGATATTCACCAGGTTAGACAGGCTACAGACGTAGAAGTCTTTATCTTGCTGATTGCGTTTTTCGATACGGCGGCGTGCGATAAACAGACGGCGCTCCATATCACGCGGACGCCAGCCCGCAGGGGCGTTAACAAATATTTGCTCAATTCGCGGCAGGGAGGAGAGGGCGATTTCACCGAGTACGCCGTCGTTGGTCGGCACTTCGCGCCAGCCTACGATCGACAGGGTTTCACGTTGCAACTCTTCTTCAACGATGCGGCGGCTTTGCGCCGCAAGTTCCGGGTCCTGATTTAAAAACAGCATCCCGACGGCATAGTTTTTTGCTAAGCGCCAGCCGCGCTCTTCCGCCACCAGGCGAAAGAAACGATCGGGTTTTTGTAACAGCAGGCCGCATCCGTCGCCGGTTTTGCCGTCTGCGAGGATTGCGCCACGGTGCTGCATACGGGCCAGTGCGTGAATAGCGGTACGCACTACCTTGTGGCTAGGTTCGCCTTCTATGTGGGCGATCAGGCCGAAACCACAGTTATCCTTCTCAAGGGATTTATCGTACAACATATCAGTGAACCTCCCCAGGCTCTGCGGACTCGCTCTGACACCGATAGCGCGCGGACACAGCAAGAGCAGGCGACGGGGTTTTGCGTATCATACGCGCACCTCGCATTCGCCCTCTCAATATCCTTTTCGCATCGGTACACAAGTGTTGAGGACTTGCTTCAGAGGGAATCTCAATTACTGCATAAATATGATGAGCAGAGTGCTCATCCAGAAAGCTTCCAGCGGATTTCCAAGTTATCGGGATTTGCGACACAGGTCAAATGGCATTCTTATTTATTCAAATTTGTGCTAACCGTGTGTTAACTTAATGAAATTAAAAGTTATTTAAGGATTTTTTGATTTCAGGGAGTGGCCTGGACACCGTGGGCAAGTGTGATCTGTCTCACTATCAAAAAGCGGCTAAAACTATACAGCGCGCTATTGTTAAATAAATTGGTAGATAATTGTGCTGAATATGGCTCTTAAGCCGCATAATGCCTCTGTTTTCGCGGCGATGTCATATTCTTTAAATAATGGGCGAGTTTATAAGTAAAAATAATTGCTACTGGAGTGACTGAAATTTCGATAATTATGAATGATTATTCAAATGATAAAGGCAAGGGCAGGCGCTTGATCCACATCATCGCCGTAAAGAGGTAAAAATGGCAGTCTGAGGCCCTTTTTTAGGCCGGCCTTCCAGATTATGCAGTTACAAAAATTAGTCAATATGTTTGGTGGCGATCTTTCACGTCGCTACGGACAAAAAGTTCACAAACTCACGCTGCATGGCGGCTTTAGTTGCCCCAACCGCGATGGCACCTTAGGGCGCGGCGGTTGTACCTTCTGCAACGTGGCCTCGTTCGCTGATGAAGCGCAGCAGCACCGCAGTATTGCCGAACAGCTCGCCGACCAGGCGCGGCTGGTGAATCGCGCTCGCCGCTATCTGGCCTATTTTCAGGCTTACACTAGCACCTTTGCCGAGGTGCAACTGCTGCGCAATATGTATCAGCAGGCCATCGATCAGGCTAATGTAGTGGGGCTTTGCGTGGGGACGCGCCCGGACTGCGTGCCGGATAGCGTGCTGGATCTGCTGTGCGGCTATCGGGAGCAGGGCTACGAAGTCTGGCTGGAGCTTGGCCTGCAAACCGCCAACGATAAAACCCTGCACCGCATCAATCGCGGCCATGATTTCGCCTGCTACCAAAAAACAACCCGTCTTGCCCGCCAGCGCGGCCTGAAAGTTTGCACGCATCTAATTGTCGGTTTGCCCGGCGAAGGCCAGCAGGATGCGCTGAACACGCTGGAGAGCGTGGTCCACACCGGCACTGACGGCATCAAGCTGCACCCGCTGCATATCGTTACCGGCAGCATTATGGCAAAGGCCTGGGCGGCAGGGCGGCTCAACGCTATCGAACTGGAGGATTACGCCACTATCGCAGGTGAAATGATCCGCCATACTCCGCCGGAGATTATCTATCATCGTATTTCCGCCAGCGCGCGGCGGCCGACGCTGCTGGCACCACTGTGGTGCGAAAACCGCTGGACCGGGATGGTAGAAATTGACCGCTACCTGAGCCGAGAAGGCGTTCAGGGCTCGGCATTAGGCACGCCCTGGCAGGCAAATCCTTCCTCTATCGCCGTTTAACGCCGCGTTCAAACGGCGATAAATGGATTCCACCGCGCACTTTTTTTCACAACCTTCAGCGTAACGGCCGGAATTGAGTATTATTGAGCGGTACGCAGCAAAGGAACATCCTATGAAGCAAATCCGTTTATTGGCACAGTATTACGTCGACCTGTTGGTCAAACTTGGGCTGGTTCGTTTTTCGTTATTGCTGGCGTTAGTGCTGGTGATACTGGCGATGGTTGTGCAAATGGCGGTGACCATGGTGCTGCATGGTCGGGTCGAAAGTATCGATGTGATCCGTTCTATCTTCTTCGGGTTGTTAATCACGCCCTGGGCGGTCTATTTCCTGTCAGTGGTGGTCGAACAACTGGAAGAGTCGCGCCAGCGCCTGTCAAAGCTGGTGGATAAGCTGGAAGAGATGCGCGAGCGCGATCTGAAGCTCAACATCCAGCTAAAAGACAATATTACCCAGCTTAACCAGCAGAATGCCGAGCGTGAAAAGGCAGAGGCCGAGCGCCAGAAAGTGCTGGAACAGCTCACCGTCGAGATGAAAGAGCGCGAAGTCACGCAAATTCAGCTTGAGCAGCAATCTTCGTTTTTACGCTCCTTCCTGGATGCCTCCCCGGACCTGGTGTTCTATCGCAACGAAGACAAAGCGTTTTCCGGCTGCAACCGCGCGATGGAACTGCTGACCGGCAAAAGCGAGAAACAGCTTATCGGCCTGCAACCGCACGATGTGTATGCCCCGGAAGCAGCGGAAAAGGTCATTGAAACCGATGAAAAGGTGTTCCGCCACAACGTCTCGCTTACCTATGAACAGTGGCTCGATTACCCCGATGGCCGCAAAGCCTGTTTTGAAATCCGTAAAGTGCCGTACTACGACCGCGTCGGCAAACGCCACGGGCTGATGGGCTTTGGCCGCGATATCACTGAACGTAAGCGCTATCAGGATGCGCTGGAGCGGGCGAGCCGCGATAAGACCACCTTTATCTCTACCATCAGCCATGAGCTGCGTACGCCGCTTAACGGCATCGTTGGCCTGAGCCGTATCCTGCTGGATACCGACCTCACGGCGGAACAGCAAAAGTACCTGAAAACGATCCACGTCTCCGCCGTGACTCTTGGCAATATCTTCAACGATATTATCGACATGGATAAAATCGAGCGCCGCAAAGTACAACTGGATAACCAGCCTGTCGACTTTACCGGCTTCCTGGCCGATCTCGAAAACCTGTCTGGTTTACAGGCTCAGCAAAAAGGGCTGCGCTTCGTGCTGGAGCCTGCTCTGCCGCTGCCGCATAAGGTCATTACCGACGGTACGCGCCTGCGCCAGATTATCTGGAATCTGATCAGTAACGCAGTGAAGTTCACGCAAAAAGGGCAGGTGACGGTACGGGTCAGTTACGAAAACAGCATGCTGCGGTTCGAAGTGGAGGATTCCGGCATCGGCATCCCGCAGAACGAGCAGGATAAAATCTTTGCCATGTACTACCAGGTGAAAGACAGCCACGGCGGGAAGCCCGCTACCGGCACCGGGATTGGCCTGGCGGTATCACGCCGGCTGGCGAAAAACATGGGCGGCGACATCACCGTCAGCAGCCATCCGGGCAAAGGCTCAGTATTTACTCTGACGGTGCAGGCGCCGCGCGTGGCGGAAGAGATCGACAGTACCTCTGACGATGACGATATGCCGCTGCCGGCGCTGCACGTGCTGCTGGTAGAAGATATCGAACTGAACGTGATTGTCGCCCGCTCGGTACTGGAAAAAATGGGTAATAGCGTCGATGTGGCGATGACCGGCCAGGAAGCGCTTGATATGTTTAAACTGGGTGAATATGACCTGGTGCTGCTGGATATTCAGCTCCCGGACATGACCGGGCTGGACATTTCCCGCAAACTGACCAGCCAGTTTGACGCCAGTGAACTGCCACCGCTGGTGGCGTTAACTGCCAACGTTTTGAAAGACAAAGGTGAATATCTGGCGGCGGGCATGGATGACGTGCTCAGTAAACCGCTATCTGTCCCGGCGCTTACCGCCATGATCAAGAAGTTCTGGGATTCCCGTTCTAACCATGAGGAGAGGATCGTGTCACTCGAACAACACAGCAAACAGAATGCATTGCTGGATGTCGCAATGCTGGAACAGTACATGGAACTGGTTGGACCGAAACTGATCACAGACGGTCTTGCCGTGTTTGAGAAAATGATGCCGGGCTACCTGAGCGTCCTGGATTCCAATCTGACCGCCCGGGATCAAAAAGGGATCGTCGAGGAAGGCCATAAGATCAAAGGCGCGGCGGGATCGATCGGTTTACGCCATCTCCAGCAGGTCGCGCAGCAGATCCAGTCTCCGGATCTTCCGGCATGGTGGGATAACGTCGGTGAATGGATCGAAGAGCTGAAACAGGAATGGCAAAACGACGTGGCGGTGTTGAAAGCGTGGGTAGCGAGCGCTCCAAAAAAATGACCCCGGCTATACCGGGGTGCGCGAATACTGCGCCAACACCAGGGAAATCGAGGCCATGTTAATGGTGTTGTGTTAGTCGGGTAACATGGCCGGGTAGATGAAACTGCACGTGCATTAAGATAGCAAAACTTAAATTTATTGTTACGTGAATCAGTTAAATGTGTGAAGCATAGCGTTTTATAAGCGTAATTAATCTGCTTCGGGATGTCGGAAGAAAGGAAAATCGCGATGAAAAAAATAGGCGTGGTGCTGGCAGGATGTGGCGTTTATGACGGCGCTGAAATCCATGAAGCGGTGATCACTTTACTGGCGTTGGCACGGCAGGATGCGCAGGCTTGTTGCTTCGCGCCGGATAAACCCCAGGCCGATGTGATCAATCATCTGACCGGTGATCCTATGGCGGAAAGCCGCAATGTGCTGATCGAAGCGGCGCGTATTGCCCGTGGCGCGATCAAACCCCTTAGCGCGGCCAATGCCAGTGAACTGGATGCGCTAATCGTACCGGGCGGCTTTGGTGCGGCGAAAAACCTCAGCAACTTCGCCAGCCAGGGCAGTGAATGCACCGTCGATCCTGAATTAAAGCGCCTGGTTCAGGCGATGCACGCGGCGGGTAAACCGCTGGGGTTTCTGTGTATCGCCCCCGCGATGCTGCCAAAACTGATCCCCGCGCCGCTGCGCCTGACCATCGGCACCGATATCGATACCGCCGAAGTTATTGAAGAAATGGGCGGCGAACATGTGCCATGCCCGGTTGAAGATATCGTGGTCGACGAAGAGAACAAACTGGTGACCACCCCGGCTTATATGCTGGCCAAACGTATTGATGAAGCGGCAGACGGCATTGAGAAACTGGTCGCCAGGGTGCTGGATCTGTGCGAATGACGCGGGGCCGCTTGCCGATCGTAGGCACGCTAAAACGGTGGATTGTCCGGTTACTGTTAGGGGTTTTTGGCTTGTGGATCGCCGGGATCCTGATGTTCAGCATACTGCCGGTGCCTTTTTCCGCCGTGATGATTGAGCGGCAGCTTTCCGCCTGGCTGCACGGTGATTTCGGCTATGTGGCGCACTCTGACTGGGTCGGTATGGATGAGATCTCACCGTGGATGGGCCTCGCGGTTATCGCGGCTGAGGATCAAAAATTCCCGGAGCACTGGGGATTTGATATGGCGGCGATCCAGAAAGCTGTCGCCCATAATGAGCGCAATGAAACACGCATTCGCGGCGCGTCGACGCTGTCTCAGCAAACGGCAAAAAATATGTTTCTGTGGGACGGCAGAAGCTGGCTGCGCAAGGGGCTGGAAGCCGGTTTAACCGTGGGGATCGAGACAGTATGGAGCAAGCGGCGGATCCTGACGGTATACCTCAACGTCGCCGAATTTGGCAACGGGATCTTTGGCGTGGAAGCCGCCGCGCAGCACTATTTTAATAAGTCAGCTAGCAGGCTTAGCGCCTCGCAGGCCGCATTGCTGGCCGCTGTGCTGCCAAACCCGCTGCGTTTTAAAGCGGATGCGCCGTCAGGCTACGTGCGTTCGCGCCAGGCCTGGATCCTGCGTCAAATGCAGCAGCTTGGTGGGGAGTCGTTTATGGCGCAGCACAAGCTTGATTGAGCGCGCCGGGAGGTTAGTCTTCGTCGAAACCCGCGTTAAACAACGCAATCACCGCCGCCAGCGCTTCGACTTCCTGCGGGCCATTGGCTTCGATTTCAATATGACCGCCCTGGGCGGAATCCAGCATCAACAGGCCGATAACGCTGCTGGCTTCCGCTTCGGTGCCCGCCTCGTTTCGTAATAACACTTCCGCATCAAAGCTTTGCACTAATTCGAAAAGCTTCATTGCCGGGCGGGCGTGCATGCCCAGCTTATTGGTAATTTCAACGGTTTGTTTGACGGTCATGTTTTACGTTTTTCCAGCGTGCGATGGCGGGACTGGACGTTTTTGCCGCGTGAGCGGAAGTAATCAGCCAGTTGCTCGGCAATGTACACAGAGCGGTGTTTGCCGCCGGTACAGCCAATGGCCACCGTTAAGTAGCTACGGTTGTTGGTTTCCAGCATCGGCAGCCACAGTTCAAGATAGCTGCGCGTCTGGTAGATAAAATTATGCACTTCGGTGTGGCGGTCTAAAAACGCCGCGACCGGTTTATCCAGACCGGTCATCGGACGGAGTTTCGGGTCCCAGTGCGGGTTAGGCAAAAAGCGCACGTCAAATACATAATCCGCATCGATAGGGATGCCGTGTTTAAAGCCAAAGGATTCGAACACCATGGTCAGTTCACGCTCGCGTTTACCCAACAGGCGGGTACGCAGCATTTCCGCCAGTTCGTGGACCGACATCTCAGAAGTATCGACGATCAAATCGGCGCGGGAACGCAGCGGCTCCAGTAGATCGCTTTCTTTGTCGATAGCGCTTTCCAGTGAGAGATTCTTGCTGGAAAGAGGGTGCAGGCGACGGGTATCGCTGTAACGGCGGATCAGCGTATTGCGATCGGCATCGAGAAACAGCAACTGCGGCGAGAAGGTATCCGGCAGGTTGTTCATCGCCTGTTCGAAAATTTCCGGTGATTCCGGCATGTTGCGAACGTCAATGCTGACAGCGGCGGAAATATGATTATCTGAAAGCGTCCGGGCAAGATCGGGTAGGAGCACAACCGGCAGGTTGTCTACGCAATAGAACCCCATATCTTCCAGCGCACGCAACGCCACGGACTTTCCTGAGCCTGAGCGTCCGCTGACAATCATCAATACCATCTCGATTTCTCCCACACGGCGGGCTGCTTCGGTACAGCCAGGGTGACTTCCTCCACCCGATTATTCACTTTGGTTTTCATTGCTGCCTTCAGTAATGATCTGATACAGCTCTTCGTCGCTTTGCGCGGCACGCAGGCGGCGGCAAATCGTTTTGTCCGCCAGACGCTTCGCCACTAATGACAGGGTATGCAAATGCGTTTTGGTTTGATCTGCCGGGACCAGTAAGGCAAACAGCAGATCTACGGGTTGGTTATCAATGGCATCGAATGCAATAGGCGTCTCAAGCTGTACAAACACGCCTACGGCGCGCAAGGTATCTTCTTCCAGTTTGCCGTGTGGAATGGCAATGCCGTTGCCGATACCGGTACTGCCCATACGTTCGCGGGTCAGGATCGCTTCAAATACCACTTGTGGCGGCAGGCTTAACTGTTTTGCGGCCAGTTCGCTGACGATTTCCAGAGCGCGTTTTTTGCTCTGGCAGTGAACACCGCTGCGGGTACATTCCTGGTTAAGGACACTGCTCAAATCATAAGTCATCATATTTTCACCTAAGCATTCTCAATGCCAACGGCTCGTCGTCAGTGACCACGAGCCGTTGAAACACCAGGTAAACGCCCGGACTCTTAATGTTGTTTTAGTTTATCTTTATGTTTAGTCAATTGACGCGCCAGTTTATCAATAAGCCCGTCGATGGCTGCATACATGTCTTGCCCTTCCGCACTGGCATGAATCTCCCCACCGTTCACATGCAGAGTCGCATCCGAAATGTGAGTGACCTTCTCCACTTTCAGCACAATATAGACCTGGTTTATCCTTTCAAAATACTGCTCCAGCTTGGCGAACTTCGTGTTCAAAAACTCGCGCAAAGATTCAGTGATTTCGACGTTATGTCCTGTGATGTTGAGCTGCATAGTGTCTTCCTTATCGGTTATATCAGACCAGTTGTTTACGCTGGTTTGACGGCGGAATGGACAGAGACTCTCGATATTTGGCGACGGTACGGCGTGCCACCATGATACCTTGTTCAGACAGCATGGAGGTCAGTTTACTGTCGCTCAGGGGTTTTGCCGGATTCTCGCCGGCAATTAATTTCTTCACCAGAGCCCGAATAGCGGTGGAGGAGGCTTCGCCGCCGCCTTCAGTATTCACGTGGCTGGAGAAGAAATACTTCAGTTCAAAAATGCCGCGCGGGCTATGCAAATATTTTTGGGTCGTGACGCGCGAAATCGTCGATTCGTGCATTTCGACGGCCTGGGCGATATCTGCCAGCACCATCGGTTTCATATGTTCTTCACCCTGTTCAAAAAACGCCTGCTGCTGTTCTACAATGCAGCGGCTAACACGTAACAGGGTGTCGTTGCGGCTTTCCAGGCTCTTAATCAACCAGCGTGCTTCCTGAAGGTTGCTGCGGATAAACTGGCCATCGGCGTCGTTGCGGGCGCTACTGCCCATCGAGGCATAATGTTGATTGATCTTTAAACGCGGAATACTGTCGGCATTGAGTTCTACCGTCCAGACGCCGTTGTGTTTGCGCACCAGCACATCCGGGATGACATATTCCGGCTCGCTGGTTTGAATCGACTGGCCCGGTCTGGGGTCGAGGGACTGGATAAAATTGACCGCCTCTTTGAGGATGTCTTCTTTGAGCCGCGTCACGCGCATTAGCGTGCGGAAATCGTGATTCGCCAGCAGATCGAGATGCTCACTGACGATCAGCCGCGACTCTTCCAGCCAGGGGGTGTCTTTGGCATATTGCGAAAGCTGGATCAACAGGCAATCGCGCAAATCCCGGGCGGCGACGCCGACAGGATCAAAACGCTGGATGCGCTTCAGTACGGCTTCGACTTCTTCAATATCCGTTTCGTCATCCCCGACGCTTTCCAGAATATCTTCCAGCGACACGGTGAGATAGCCGGTGTCGTCCACGGCATCGACGATAGACGTGGCAATTGCGCGGTCGGTATCGGAAAAGGGGGTCAGTTCAACCTGCCACATCAGGTAATCCTGGAGTGACTGGGTGGTTTCGCCCTGATAGATAGGCAGTTCATCATCCTGATAATCCACCCCGTTACCCGAAGGCGTTCCAGCGGTGTAGATTTCGTCCCAACTGGCGTCTAACGGCAGTTCGTCCGGCATCTCTTTTTGTTCAAGAGCGTCGGCGGTGTCCAGCGTTTCAGTATCACGGGCTTCCTGAGTGTCTATCTCATCATGAAAGTCGGTTTGCTCCAGCAACGGATTGCTGTCCAGCGCCTGTTGCAGCTCCTGCTGGAGTTCTAACGTAGACAGCTGCAACAAGCGGATCGCCTGTTGCAGTTGCGGCGTCATGGCAAGCTGTTGGCTTAGCCTCAGTTGCAAACCTTGCTTCATATTCAGAGCAACATTCCTCAGGTTTATACCCTAACTGTACAACCTCTCTGGCATCGAAGGCCGATGCAGGGAAGCGGCAAGGGGTACTTACGTCAATTATACCTGCACAGGCAGATTCTGAAGCTTCGTCAGGGAGCTTCAACCCTCTGTGATTTGCTCTACCGTATCAGAGTCTGAACTCTTCCCCAAGATACACACGTTTAACCTGTTCGTCTTGCAGGATTTGGTCAGGCGTACCGTGCGCAATCAGGTTGCCCTGGCTCACGATATAAGCGCGCTCGCAGACCGCCAGCGTTTCGCGGACGTTGTGGTCAGTGATCAGTACGCCGAGGCCGCTGTCGCGCAGATGCTCAATAATACGTTTAATATCAATTACCGAGATGGGATCTACCCCAGCAAACGGCTCATCGAGCAGAATAAATTTGGGATTCGCCGCCAGCGCACGGGCAATTTCAACGCGGCGACGTTCACCGCCGGACAGCGACTGGCCGAGGCTATTACGCAAGTGGTCGATGTGGAACTCTTCCATCAGCTCGACGGCGCGGTCTTCACGCTGTTCGCTGGTGAGATCGTCACGGATCTGCAACACCGCCATCAGGTTGTCATAAACGCTCAGGCGGCGAAAAATCGACGCTTCCTGCGGGAGGTAACCAATACCGCGACGGGCGCGGGCATGCAAAGGCAGCAGGCTGATGTCTTCATCATCAATGATGATATTCCCGGCATCGCGCGGGACAATTCCCACCACCATATAGAACGTCGTGGTCTTGCCCGCACCGTTCGGGCCGAGCAGACCCACGATTTCACCTGAATTCACCGTCAGGCTGACATCCTCGACGACGCGGCGGCCTTTATAGGCTTTGGCGAGGTTTTTCGCTGTTAATGTTGCCATAAAAAATTAGTTACTCTTGTTGGGCGCTGGCGCATTGGCGGCGGGTTTGTTCTTGTCCTGCAACTGCGACGGCACCAGCACGGTCGTCACGCGTTTGCCCTTATCGCTAAACGCCTGCATCTTCTGCTCTTTGACCAGGTAGGTGATTTTGTCGCCCTTGATGTTGCTGTCCAACTGCTCAAGGAAGGCATTGCCGGTCAGGGTCACAAAGTCATTCTGCAGTTCATAATGCATGGTATCGGCACGGCCTTTAACCGGTTTGCCGTTGTCCTGCATCTGGAAAAAGGTGGCGGGTTTACCGTAGCCGTCGATCACCTCTTTGCCGCTCTCGCCGCCCGGACGGGTGACAACCACTTTGTCGGCATTGATTTTGATCGTGCCCTGGGTCACCACGACGTTACCGGTGAAGGTCACGACGTTGCCCTGCATATCCAGCGACTGTTGATCGGATTCGATATGAATCGGCTGATCGGTATCACCGGTCAGCGCCAGCGCTGGAAAAGCCGCCGCCAGCAACGCACCGGATAAGGCAAGGTTAAGGCTGAGTTTGTTTATTTGGAATTTCATAGGACGTTCTAACCTTTTCAATCAGCTCGGCAGTTTTGCTGCGTAAGTTTCCGCGCATTTTTAGGCCGCTGGAGTTAAAGCTGGTGCCGTATAACGTCACCAGATCGTCTGACGCCACATCCTGCGTCAGTAGATTGATCTGCGCGTTATCGGTAGTAATTTTGCGTAATTGCGCTTCAGGGGTCAGCGCGTCAACAACGACATTGCCATACAGATACAGCATCCTGTCATTAGTCAGTTTGGCTTTATCTGACGTGATTGACCAGGTAGGAACTTTGTTGGCATCCAGCATGATCATGACAGGTTTCGTAAACCACGACACGCCACTATCAGAAAAGTATTCAACGTGTTGCGCTTCCAACTGGTAATTTAGCGCCCCTTCAGGACTATAAACCAGCGTGTTGGATTGCTCGCTTTGGTAAGTCGGCTCGTTGTTATTATTAACGACCTGCGTCGCGTCATCCTGGCTGGTCAGATTAATACCGATCAAAACCAGCGCGACCAGCGCGAGCAGAATGATAACCCAACGTCTGGTTTTACTCATATCGATTGCCCTTTGGCGTCTTCCAGCTTGCCCTGCGCCAGCAGCAGCAGATCGCAAACCTCACGTACCGCGCCCCGGCCACCCGCGATGTGGGTGACATAATCCGCACGCGGCGTCAGTAGAGGATGGGCATCGGCAACCGCCACGCTGAGCCCAACGTCTGCCATCACCGGCCAGTCAATCAAATCGTCGCCCACATAGGCGACCTGTTGAGCCGACAGCGACAATTTTTCCAGTAGCTCGTGATAGGCGAGCAGTTTATCCGACTGGCCCTGGTACAAATGTTTAATCTTCAGCGTGGCGCACCGGTCTTCCAGCAGTTTGGCTTTACGCCCGGTGATGATGGCCACGTCAATACCCGACGTCAGCGCGCAGCGTATGCCATAGCCATCGCGCACATTGAACGCTTTGAGCTCTTCGCCATTATTACCCATATAAATCAGGCCGTCGGACATCACGCCGTCGACGTCCAGAATCAACAGGCGGATCTTCTGTGCCTTGTGAATGACTTTTGCGCTCACCGGACCGTAACAGGTGGTGATTGCAGCATCATGATTACTCATTAAAGACTTATCCTTCATTACACTACGCCAGCGCGCAGCAGATCGTGCATATGTACCACACCCATTAACTGGTCGCCATCCGCCACCAGAACGGAGGTAATATGCCGTGATTGCATCAGGTTCAGCGCATCCACCGCCAGGGTGCCAGGGCGAACGCGTACGCCGCCAGGGGTCATCACCTCGGCAATGCTCAGGGTACGAACATCAGCATCCATATCCAGTACGCGACGTAAATCGCCGTCGGTAAAGATGCCTTCGATTTTCATCAGGTCATCGCAAACCACTACCATACCCAGCCCTTTACGGGTGATCACCAGCAGCGCATCACGTAATGACGCTTCTTTGCTGACGTGTGGGATTTCATCGCCGCTGTGCATTATATCGTTGACGCGCAACAATAACTTACGCCCCAGTGCGCCGCCGGGGTGGGAGAGGGCGAAATCTTCTGCCGTAAAACCGCGCGCTTTTAATAATGCCACAGCCAGCGCGTCACCCATTACTAAGGTGGCGGTCGTGCTGGTGGTAGGGGCCAGCCCTAACGGGCAGGCTTCCTGCGGCACATGAATACACAAATGAATGTCTGCGGCTTTCGCCATGGCGCTTTCCGGGCGGCTGGTCATGCAAATCATCGGGACGCGCAGGCGCTTGAGCACCGGGATCAGCGCAAGGATTTCATTGGATTCCCCGGAGTTGGAGATCGCAATCACCACATCCTGGGCGGTGACCATGCCGAGGTCGCCGTGGCTGGCTTCGCCAGGGTGAACGAAGAACGCAGGCGTACCGGTACTGGCGAACGTTGCCGCCATTTTTTTACCGATATGGCCGGACTTGCCCATTCCCATTACGATCACTTTGCCCGCGCAGTAAAACATCAGTTCGCAGGCCTTCACGAAATCTTCATTGATGTACTGATCAAGCTGTGCCAGACCTTCACGTTCAATATCCAGGACATCTTTCCCGGCCCTTTGAAAGTCAAAACCCGGCTGCAAATCTATGTGCGACATATGCGTTTCCGATTCATCCAATGAGATAAGATGAGCCCCAAAAAAGCAGCACCATCCATAACATAAAACCGATCAATAACCCTGCGCCGGTGCGTTTGCCGATATGGCGGGCACGTCGCCAGCAAAACAGAGCAAACAGGGCGCTAACCCCTAACATCACCCCGTAGTCACGGGTAAACGCGAGGGCGTTGATCGCGCCGGGCGCCAGCAACGCCGGTAAACCTAATACAATGGCGATATTATAAATGCTGGAGCCGATGATGTTGCCGATAGCGATATCATCTTCACCTTTACGCACGCCAGCAATAGCCGTGGCCAGCTCCGGCAAACTGGTGCCGATGGCAATAACCGTCAGGCCAATAGTGAGCTCATCAACGGCAAAGTAATGCGCCACTACCGTCGCGTTGTCGATCACCATGCGTGTAGCCATAGGCATAATAATCAGCGCCACGGCTAACCACAGAAACGCTACCGGTAGCGTGCCGCCGCGCGGCAGTTCGGCCAGTTGCTCGCGCGTCAGGCTGTCATTGCCCTGTTGCTGCGCAAGCTTTGCGATTTTAACGACAAACCACAGGTAACACACGGCAATCAGTAATAAAACTATGCCATCGGTGCGCGACAGGGCCCCGTCATAGAGAAATAAGCCTGCCAGCGCGCTCATCAGCAACATTAGCGGCAATTCGCGGCGAAGAATATCGGAATGCACGGTAAATGGATGCAGTAATGCCGCCAGGCCAGCGATTAACAGAATATTGGTTATATTTGAGCCCAGCGCTGTACCTACGGCTAAATCCAGTTGCCCATGCAGCGCTGCCGCGACCGATACCATGATTTCTGGTAGGGATGTCCCGACGCTCACCACCGTCATGCCGATAATCAATGGAGGTATATTAATGGAGCGACACAGTAACGAAGCCGCGAAAACCAGTCTATCGGCGCTATAAACCACCAGAAATAAACCAATTACTAACAGCATCGTTGCTAACAGCATGCAAAGTCCTTTCTTCAGGTATAATCGCCGGCCCACTTTACCTGATGTACTGGCCGCTCAGAGGGAAAGACTCAGGATGGTTGTGAATTCTTAATTTTGACTTTTAGCGTCCGAAAAGTAAAACAAATGCCAGCTTTGGCTAACTCTGGTGGGTAATAATCTGTAAAAATGTTGGGTTTATGGTGATGTTACGCGCCATGCTTAACCTGAAAATCACTTAAAGGATAAGTTGATGAGCCAGGCTGACTCAAATCTGGTTGAGATCCAGGGGATGCGTTTTACCCGCGGGAATCGTTGTATCTTCGATGATATTTCGCTGACCGTACCCCGAGGAAAAATCACGGCCATCATGGGGCCGTCGGGGATTGGTAAAACCACGCTCCTGCGCTTGATTGGCGGCCAGATCCAACCCGATTGCGGCGAAATTTTATTTGATGGCGAGAATATTCCCGCCATGACGCGCTCACGCCTGTATACGGTGCGTAAGCGTATGAGCATGCTTTTCCAGTCCGGCGCGCTGTTTACGGACATGAACGTTTATGAAAACGTGGCTTACCCGCTGCGGGAGCACACGCATCTGCCCGCGCAGTTGCTGAAAACAACGGTCATGATGAAACTGGAAGCCGTCGGGCTGCGCGGCGCGGCGAAACTCATGCCGTCGGAACTCTCTGGCGGGATGGCGCGGCGTGCTGCGCTGGCGCGCGCCATTGCGCTTGAACCGGATCTGATCATGTTTGACGAACCGTTTGTCGGGCAAGACCCCATCACGATGGGTGTGCTGGTCAAACTGATTTCCGAACTGAACAGCTCGCTGGGCGTGACCTGTATTGTAGTGTCGCACGATGTGCCCGAAGTGTTAAGTATCGCGGATTACGCCTATATCGTCGCTGATAAACGCATCGTCGCCCACGGGCAGGCGCAAGCGCTGCAAACCAACACCGACCCGCGCGTCAGGCAGTTCCTGGATGGCAACGCCGACGGGCCTGTACCCTTCCGTTATCCTGCTGGCGATTACCAGCACGATCTTTTACCTGGAACAGGGAGTTAAGCCACTCATGCTGTTAAATGCACTGGCATCGTTAGGCCATCGCACGCTGAAAAGCTGCG
This sequence comes from Atlantibacter sp. MEI4A-1023, assembly GCF_056155425.1. Taxonomy (NCBI): domain Bacteria; kingdom Pseudomonadati; phylum Pseudomonadota; class Gammaproteobacteria; order Enterobacterales; family Enterobacteriaceae; genus Atlantibacter; species Atlantibacter sp. MEI4A-1023. Next base: position 4,120,859 of record NZ_CM149568.1, on the reverse strand, counting down.
CGTCCTTTGGTCGTGCCGGTTTGATGTTATTCAATGCGTTGGTTGGGAAACCGGAATTCCGCAAGCACACGCCGCTATTGCTGCGCCAGCTGTATAACGTCGGCGTGCTGTCGATGATTATTATCATGGTTTCCGGCGTTTTTATCGGCATGGTGCTGGGGCTGCAAGGCTATCTGGTCTTGACGACCTATAGCGCGGAAACCAGCCTCGGTATGCTGGTGGCGCTGTCGTTATTGCGCGAGCTGGGTCCGGTGGTGGCGGCGCTACTGTTCGCCGGACGCGCCGGTTCGGCGTTAACGGCGGAAATTGGCCTGATGCGCGCCACCGAACAGCTCTCCAGCATGGAAATGATGGCGGTCGACCCGTTACGCCGGGTGATATCTCCGCGCTTTTGGGCGGGTGTGATCTCACTGCCGCTGCTGACCATTATTTTCGTCGCGGTAGGGATCTGGGGCGGGGCGCTGGTCGGCGTCAGCTGGAAAGGCATCGATGCGGGCTTCTACTGGTCGGCGATGCAAAGCGCCATCGACTGGCGCATGGATCTGGTCAACTGTCTGATTAAAAGCGTAGTTTTTGCCATTACGGTAACGTGGATCGCGTTATTCAATGGTTATGACGCTATCCCGACTTCAGCAGGGATTAGCCGGGCAACTACACGTACTGTTGTGCACGCATCGCTGGCCGTTCTCGGCCTGGATTTTGTGCTTACTGCACTGATGTTTGGGAATTAAGTCATGCAAACGAAGAAAACTGAAATCTGGGTCGGCGTTTTTATGCTGGTAGCACTGCTGGCGGCGCTGTTCATCTGCCTGAAAGTGGCGAATGTCACGTCGATGCGCACGGAGCCGACGTACCGTATTTATGCCACTTTCGATAATATCGGCGGCCTGAAAGCGCGTTCGCCGGTGCGTGTCGGCGGGGTGGTGGTTGGCCGGGTTGCCGACATTGAACTCGATCCGAAAACTTATTTACCGCGTGTCGCCATGGACATTGAAGATCGCTATAACCAAATCCCGGATACCAGCTCCTTGTCGATCCGCACTTCAGGGTTACTGGGCGAACAATACCTGGCGCTGAATATCGGTTTCGACGATCCTGAGCTAGGATCTTCAATTCTGAAAGAGGGCGGCACTATTCAGGATACCAAGTCCGCCATTGTGCTCGAAGACCTGATTGGTCAGTTCCTCTACAAGAGCAACAGCAGCGAGAATCAGAATCCAGGCGATGCGCCAGCGCCTGGCACCGAACATAATGGATCCATGCCTCAAAACGGCACGACGAACTAACTGGAGAATTACACTATGTTTAAACGTCTGTTAATGGTCGCCATGCTGGTGATCGCCCCGTTGGCGCACGCTGCCGATCAGTCCAATCCGTATAAGCTGATGACTGAAGCGGCACAGAAAACCTTTGATCGTCTTAAGAACGAACAACCGCAAATTCGTAAAAATCCGGATTACCTGCGCCAGGTGGTGGATCAGGAACTGCTGCCTTACGTGCAGGTTAAATACGCCGGTGCGCTGGTATTAGGCCGCTACTATAAAGACGCGACCCCTGCGCAGCGCGACGCCTATTTTGCCGCGTTCCGTGAATACCTGAAACAGGCTTATGGCCAGGCGCTGGCGATGTATCACGGCCAGACTTATCAGATTGTGCCGGAACAACCGCTGGGCGATGCCACGATCGTGCCGATTCGCGTCACCATTGTCGATCCTAACGGCCGTCCGCCGGTACGCCTGGATTTCCAGTGGCGTAAGAATACCCAAACGGGTAACTGGCAGGCATATGACATGATTGCCGAAGGCGTCAGCATGATCACCACCAAGCAAAACGAGTGGAGCGACCTGCTGCGTACCAAAGGTATCGACGGCCTGACCGCGCAACTGCAGTCAATTTCCCGTCAACCGATCACCCTGGACGATAAAAAATAATGACAGAGGCTCTGGAGTGGCGACGTGAGGACGAACGGTTAGTTCTGCGCGGCGAACTCGATCAGGAAACCGTGGTCGCGCTGTGGGAACGGCGCGAAGCGGCGATGGCGGGTATTGAGGTGATTGATCTTAACGCCCTGAGCCGCGTTGACACGTCCGGCCTGGCGCTGTTGCTGCACCTGGTTGATCTCGGCAGGCAGAGCGGTAAAACCGTGATCCTGACCGGGATGAGCGATAACTTAGCCACCCTCGCTAAGCTTTATAACCTGCCTGACGGACTTTTACCTGCCAGGGTATTCTAACCTTTTCAGTTAATTACTCTGAAAGCCTCGCAAACTATCATTGCGGGGCTTTTTGTTTGTTTAAGCGCGCCTCACTTTCCTCTAAAATGTTTGGCCTGTTTTCACTTAACGACGAATAGAGAACCCCATGGAAAATCATGAAATCCAGACAGTGCTGATGAATGCGCTGCCCCTTCAGGAAGTTCACGTTACCGGCGACGGCAGTCACTTCCAGGTTATTGCAGTGGGTGACCTGTTTGCAGAGATGAGCCGAGTGAAAAAACAGCAGACGGTTTACGGCCCGTTAATGGGGCTGATTGCCGAGAACCGCATTCATGCGGTGTCGATCAAAACGTACACGCCGCAAGAGTGGGCGCGCGACCGCAAGTTAAGTGGTTTTTAAGCTGTGGGCCTTGTGCCGGCAGCCTGTGTGATTATTAAGAGATAAATTTCCATGGATAAATTTCGTGTACAAGGTCCGTGCCGCCTTCAGGGCGAGGTAACAATCTCCGGCGCTAAAAACGCGGCGTTGCCGATCCTGTTCGCTGCGCTGCTGGCGGAAGAACCGGTAGAAATCCAGAACGTACCGCAGCTCAAAGACATCGACACCACCATGAAACTGCTGAGCCAACTGGGTACCAAAGTTGAGCGCAACGGTTCCGTATGGATTGATGCCAGCAACGTCAACATTTTCTGTGCGCCTTATGAGCTGGTGAAAACCATGCGCGCCTCTATTTGGGCGTTAGGGCCGCTGGTGGCGCGTTTTGGTCAGGGCCAGGTCTCCTTGCCGGGCGGCTGCGCTATCGGCGCGCGTCCGGTCGATCTGCATATCGTCGGCCTTGAGCAACTCGGCGCTGAGATCAAACTGGAAGAGGGTTATGTGAAAGCCTCCGTCCAGGGCCGTCTTAAAGGCGCTCATATCGTGATGGATAAGGTAAGCGTTGGCGCAACGGTGACGATTATGTCCGCTGCGACGCTGGCTGAAGGCACCACAATCATTGAAAACGCCGCCCGTGAGCCGGAAATTGTCGATACCGCCAACTTCCTGAATACTCTGGGTGCGAAAATCACCGGTATGGGCACAGACCGCATCGTTATCGAAGGCGTTGAGCGTCTGGGCGGCGGTGTTTACCGTGTTCTGCCGGACCGTATCGAAACCGGGACCTTCCTGGTCGCCGCTGCCGTTTCCGGCGGCAAAGTGGTGTGTCGCAATACCCGCCCGGACACCCTTGATGCGGTGTTGGCAAAACTGCGTGAAGCGGGTGCCGACATCGACGTGGGCGAAGACTGGATCAGCCTGGATATGCACGGTAAGCGCCCGAAAGCGGTTAATGTGCGCACCGCGCCGCATCCGGCGTTCCCAACGGATATGCAGGCGCAGTTCACCCTGCTGAATCTGGTGGCAGAAGGTACGGGCGTGATCACCGAAACCATTTTCGAAAACCGCTTTATGCATGTGCCAGAACTGATTCGTATGGGCGCGCATGCTGAAATCGAGAGCAATACCGTGATTTGCCACGGCGTGGAAACGCTGTCCGGTGCTCAGGTTATGGCGACAGATTTACGCGCTTCGGCAAGCCTGGTGCTGGCGGGCTGTATTGCTCAGGGCGCCACCTATGTCGATCGCATTTATCATATTGACCGTGGTTATGAGCGTATTGAAGAAAAATTACGGAGTTTAGGCGCTAATATCGAGCGTGTAAAAGCCAGTTAATTCTGGTAGTGGCGCATTTAATCGCGCCATCCGCCTGCACAGGAAGCCGGGGCATTGCCCCGGCTTTTTTAATTTAACGCGATCGAATTAGCTGCGAGCGATCGATAAACTCGTGGGTAATCGGGTCGTAATAACGGGAGGGCCAAATCAGCCAGGGCTCCACGCCCAGCGCATCGGCAATAATGCGCTCCCCTTTGGGCCACGGGCGCGTCAGCGCGTTGGCCAGCGTTGATGAACTCAGCCCTGCTTTTCGTGACTCAGCCGCTAAAGAGGTCCCTCTTTTGCGTAACCCTGCGATAATGTCTGCCGGATGCCAGTCTGTGACTTTCTTTTGCATGTTTTCCCTCTATACAAAAATGACGCACGCTTTCGTCTGCTGTTTTTTCCTGCAACAGATATAACATGAAAAGTTCCGAATAGTTCCTGTTAGTTTTAGATATAACCAGAAGTGTGCACAGATACGCATTATTTAATGCAAGCGATAGACGTTGACGGGAAAATTTCTGCGCCAGACGGCGCAGAAACAGGAGAGGGAAGGGAATTAATGATCGCGCTGAACAGACATATGCGCCAGTGCGATTAATGCCTCACGGTAAGGCGTGTCAGGCAGCACATCCAGGGCAGCGATGGCTTTATCCGCCTCTTCTTCAGCACGCTGGCGCGTCCATTCCAGCGAACCGCATTCCGCCATAGCGTGAAGCACCGGATCGAGAAGATGACGGCCATTACCCTGCTGAATGGCGTCACGGATCATCTTCGCCTGATCCTCTGTTCCATTCCACATGGCATGCAGCAACGGCAACGTTGGCTTCCCTTCATTGAGATCGTCGCCGACGTTTTTACCCAGCCGTTCGCCGTCTGCGCTGTAATCCAGCAAATCGTCAATCAGCTGGAACGCGGTGCCCAGATAGCGCCCATAATCCTGCAACGCCTGTTCCTGAACATCGCTGGCGCCTGCCAGGATGCCGGAGCATTGTGATGCCGCCTCGAAAAGCCGCGCGGTTTTGCTGTAAATAACCCGCATATAGCTCTCTTCTGTGATGTCAGGATCGTTGACGTTCATCAGCTGAAGGACTTCGCCTTCCGCAATGACGTTAACGGCCTCAGACATCACGCCCAGCACTTTTAGCGAACCGAGCTGGGTCATCATTTGGAACGCGCGGGTATAAATGAAATCGCCCACCAGTACGCTGGCGGCGTTACCGAATGCCGCGTTGGCTGTGGCTTTACCCCGGCGCATATCGGATTCATCCACGACGTCGTCGTGCAGAAGCGTGGCGGTATGAATAAACTCGATCAGCGCCGCAATGGTCACGTGCGCGTTGCCCTGGTAATCCAGCGCGCGAGCGGAAAGCACGGCAATCATCGGGCGGATGCGCTTACCGCCACCGCTCACAATGTAATAGCCTAACTGGTTGATAAGCTGAACATCCGAGTTGAGTTGCTCAAGGATGGTCGCATTAACGCCCGCCATATCTTGCGCGGTTAACTCATTAATTTTTTCTAAATTCATCGCAAAAGTCTGGCTATCGTCCTGTTTACCACAAGTAACAATGGAAGAACGTAAGATAGTAGGGTTGAAGACGTAGGGTTGATTGTACCGTAAAAACGTAGCAGATAAACGTCACCATCAATGTTGTGTTTTTTTTCTGCGCTGTTTCACGACAGGACTTGTCAAAGGCTCACGTTTTGCGTAATATTCGCGCCCTATTGTGAATATTTGTAGCGCACTCTGAATCCTATAGAAGGCGTGCGCGGAAGCGGAGTTTTATATGTACGCGGTTTTCCAAAGTGGTGGTAAACAACACCGAGTAAGCGAAGGTCAGACCGTTCGCCTGGAAAAGCTGGACATCGCAACTGGCGAAGCTGTTGAGTTCGCTGAAGTTCTGATGATCGCAAACGGTGAAGATGTCAAAATCGGCGTTCCTTTCGTTGATGGCGGCGTAATCAAAGCTGAAGTTGTTGCTCACGGTCGTGGCGAGAAAGTTAAAATCGTTAAGTTTCGTCGTCGTAAACACTACCGTAAGCAGCAAGGCCATCGTCAGTGGTTCACTGATGTGAAAATCACTGGCATCAGCGCTTAATACAGGGGAGCAGATTAAATGGCACACAAAAAGGCTGGCGGCTCAACTCGTAACGGTCGCGATTCCGAAGCTAAACGTCTGGGCGTGAAACGCTTTGGCGGTGAAGCAGTTCTGGCAGGCAGCATCATCGTTCGTCAACGTGGCACCAAATTCCACGCTGGCTCGAACGTAGGTTGCGGCCGTGACCACACTCTGTTCGCTTTGACTGACGGTAAAGTTAAGTTCGAAGTTAAAGGTCCGAAAAACCGTAAATTCATCAGCATCGTTGCTGAATAAGTTTTTCGTGTCCCGGTAACGGATTGAGCCCCGCACTTGTTGCGGGGCTTTTTACATTCCGTATCTGGAAAATTCTCCAGGGATTTTCATGAAACAGCAGGCTGGCATCGGTATCCTTCTGGCGCTTACCACAGCGATTTGTTGGGGCGCGCTTCCCATAGCAATGAAACAGGTGCTGACGGTAATGGAACCGCCTACGGTGGTGTTTTATCGCTTCCTGATGGCATCTATTGGGTTAGGCGCTATTCTGGCCATGAAGGGCAAGCTGCCGCTGTTAAAAATGTTTCGTAAACCGCGTTGGCTGATTCTGTTGGCTATCGCGACCGGAGGACTGTTCGGCAACTTTATTCTGTTCAGTTCTTCGCTGCAGTATTTAAGCCCGACGGCGTCGCAGGTGATTGGTCAACTGTCGCCCGTGGGAATGATGGTAGCCAGCGTTTTTATCCTCAAAGAGAAGATGCGTGGAACCCAGATTGTGGGGGCCATTATGCTGCTGTCCGGTCTGGTGATGTTTTTCAACACCAGCCTGATTGAGATCTTCACACGTCTAACGGATTACACGTGGGGCGTTATTTTCGGCGTGGGTGCCGCGACGGTTTGGGTGAGTTATGGCGTTGCGCAGAAAGTATTGCTGCGACGGCTGGCCTCGCAACAGATCCTCTTTTTGCTGTACACTTTATGTACTATTGCGATGTTCCCGTTGGCCGATCCTGAGGTCATCGGGCAATTAAGCACCTGGCAACTGGCATGCCTGGTTTTTTGCGGTTTGAACACGCTGGTAGGTTATGGCGCGCTCGCTGAAGCGATGGCGCGTTGGCAGGCGTCGCAGGTCAGTGCGCTGATTACGCTGACCCCGTTATTTACCCTGCTGTTTTCGGACTTGTTATCCATTGCCTGGCCCGATTTCTTCGCCAAACCGATGCTCAACGTATTGGGTTATGTCGGTGCGTTTGTCGTGGTTGCGGGCGCGATGTATTCCGCCATTGGTCATCGTCTCTGGGGACGCTGGCGTAAAAGCGAAGCGGTAGTCACGCTACCCCGCTCGGGCGAATGATTTACGGAGAAGTAAAATGAAGTTTGTTGATGAAGCAACGATTCTGGTCGTCGCGGGTGATGGCGGCAACGGTTGCGTTAGCTTCCGTCGTGAGAAGTATATCCCGAAAGGCGGCCCTGACGGCGGCGACGGCGGTGATGGCGGCGACGTCTGGCTGGAAGCTGACGAGAACCTGAATACCCTGATCGACTACCGTTTCGAGAAAGCATTCCGCGCCGAACGCGGACAGAACGGCCAGAGCCGCGACTGTACCGGTAAACGTGGCAAAGATGTTTCGGTGAAAGTGCCGGTCGGGACGCGCGTTATCGATCAGGGCACCGGTGAGACTATGGGTGATATGACCAAACACGGTCAGCGCCTAATGGTGGCGAAGGGCGGCTGGCACGGTCTGGGCAACACCCGTTTCAAATCGTCGGTCAACCGTACCCCGCGTCAGAAGACCATGGGTACGCCGGGCGAGAAACGCGATCTGCAACTGGAGCTGATGTTGCTGGCTGACGTGGGTATGCTCGGCTTGCCGAATGCCGGTAAATCGACCTTTATCCGTGCGGTTTCCGCAGCAAAACCAAAAGTCGCGGATTATCCGTTTACCACTCTGGTGCCAAGCCTGGGTGTGGTGCGTATGGATAACGAGAAGAGCTTTGTGGTTGCCGATATCCCTGGCCTGATTGAAGGCGCAGCGGAAGGCGCGGGTCTCGGTATCCGTTTCCTTAAGCACCTTGAACGCTGCCGCGTATTGTTGCACCTGATTGATATCGACCCGATTGATGGTTCCGATCCAGTAGAAAACGCCCGCGTGATCGTTGGCGAGCTGGAAAAATACAGCGAGAAGCTGGCTGCGAAACCGCGTTGGTTAGTATTCAATAAAATCGATCTGATCGATCGTGAAGAGGCGGAACAACGCGCGAAAGCGATTGCCGATGCGTTGGGCTGGGAAGGGGAATATTACCTCATCTCCGCAGCCACCCAGCAGGGCGTGAACCCGCTGTGTTGGGACGTGATGAACTTCATCATCGAGAACCCTATCACGCAGGAAAATGCCGAGAACGGCCCGGAAAAAGTCGAATTCATGTGGGATGACTATCACCGTCAGCAGCTTGAAGAGATGGAAGCTGAAGACGATGATGACTGGGACGACGACTGGGATGAAGATGACGACGAAGGCGTCGAAATCATCTACGAACGTTAACAAAAAAGGCCGGGTTTCCCCGGCCTTTTCCATTTAGTTATTCTGGTAAATGTCTTTGTACAGGCGGCTTTCAAAACGCACCAGCGGAATGCGTCGGTTGCGCTGATTGGCCGGTTCAACGGCGTAGCCGGACAAATACTGAATAAATGCCATCTTCTGACCGCTTGCGGTGGTGATAAACCCGGCCAGGTTGTACACGCCCTGTAGCGAACCGGTTTTCGCCGACACTTTCCCGTTTACGCCCGCCTCGTGAAGCCCGGCGCGATACTGCAACGAGCCGTCATAGCCAGCCAGAGGCAGCATCGAAATGTAATTCAACTGGGCATCATTCTGCGCGATGTACTGAAGCACCTGCATCATGGTGGCGGGGGAAATCAGGTTGTGGCGCGACAGGCCGGAACCATCAACCACAATACTGTTGCCCAAATCGACGCCCGCTTTCTGGCGCAGGATCTGGCGCACCGCATCAGCACCTGCGCGCCAGGTTCCCGGTACGCCGAAGTACTCGTGGCCAATGGTGCGAAACACGGTATCGGCAATCATGTTGTCAGATTTTTTTAGCATGATTTTTAGCAAATCATGGAGCGGTGGCGACTGCTTGCTGGCGATAACCGTTGCCTGCGGATTGGGCTGCGTTTGACGCAACAGCGTGCCGCTGTAGCTGATGCCCGCCGTTTTCAACTCCGATTTTAAAATCGCACCGGCATAGCCCGCGCCGTCCTGAATGGCAAACGCCAGCGGCAGCGGGTCCGCTCGCTGCGTCAGGCAACCGGTCAGGGTAAAGCGGTTCAAATCGCCGGGCACCACGTCCAGCTCGCAATACTGCGCTTCAGGCGAGCCTTTAGGCAAGGTTTTTACTTGGCTGAACATGGTGACCGGGTAGTAAGAGGCGATACGGATAAACGCCATATCGCCCGGTTTTGGCGCGCTGTAGAGCGAAATAGAAAAACAGTTACGGTCAACAATCGCGGCGGACGGCGGAGCGCTGAAGCATTGCGTCATATCGTTCCACGGCCAGCCCGGCGCTTTATCGTGGCTGGCGAAAACCGAGGTATCAATCAACACGTTTCCTTTGATTTCCTGAATACCGGTTTTTTTCAGCGCCGCGACTAAATTGCGTATATCCTGGCGTTTGAACGTGGGGTCGCCACCGAAGCGCAGGATCACATCACCGTTCAGCACGCCGTTCTCTTGGCTACCCCGGCTTTCCAGCGAGGTGGTGAAGCGATAGTCAGGGCCCAACTGCAATAGCGCCGCCAGCGCCGTAATCACCTTCTGAGTACTGGCGGGCAGAGCCATCTGCTGGCTGTGATAATCAATTGCCGGGGTTTGGCTGCCGACTTTCTGCACCATCAGCGCAAGGTTTGTGCCGGCGGGGAGTTGATTGATATATTCTTCAACGTTTGCTGCATTTGCAGTCAACGCCATACTTGTGGCCAATCCAATGACAAATCTGGTAAATCGCATAATCTCGCGGTAACAGCCTGGAAACGTGCCGTCATACTACGGTGCATCGTACGGTAAAGTAAACGATGACCCTCAGGGAACTTCAGGTTAAAATGCATATCAAAATGCAAAATCGTTCCTGACCTGGTGCCATGCTCCGGGTCGGTTTTTTTTTGTTTGTTACCCGGCGCCTGCGGGTGTTGGCCGGGGCGACATACTGGCCGTAGCGGGGATCACCGCTGCGAAAAGGACTGTTTAAGAGGTATAAAAATGCAAGCGATTCCGATGACCTTACGTGGTGCTGATAAATTGCGCGAAGAGCTGGATTTCCTGAAATCCGTTCGTCGTCCGGAGATCATTGCCGCGATTGCCGAAGCGCGTGAACATGGAGACCTGAAAGAGAATGCTGAATATCACGCCGCGCGTGAGCAGCAGGGTTTTTGTGAAGGGCGCATCAAAGATATCGAAGCCAAGCTCTCCAATGCCCAGGTGATTGATATCACTAAAATGCCAAACAATGGCCGCGTGATTTTCGGTTCAACCGTGACCGTGCTGAATCTGGATTCTGATGAAGAGTTAAGCTACCGCATTGTGGGTGATGACGAGGCAGATTTTAAGCAAAACCTGATCTCGGTAAACTCACCGATTGCGCGTGGACTGGTAGGAAAAGAAGTCGACGACGTTGTGGTAATCAACACCCCGGGTGGGCAAGTTGAGTTCGAGATCGTTAAAGTCGAATATCTTTAATAACGGCGATTACGGACGCACATTTTCGGCATAATCCGAATGGTTAAAGAATATACGTCTGAGTGGCAAGTTGGGCAGCAGGCGTTAGATAAAAATCATTATGATTGCGGAACGAAAATTTGCGGCTATTGTAAAGCCAGGTAAAAGGCCGCGATGCGGCCTTTTAACATCACACAGAGCATGGCATTTTGCTCAGCGCTGCCACATTATTGTTACAATTATGTGGCTCATCCGACGATGATTAACGCGGCAGGCTAATTTTGCGCTCTTGTGAAGGACGGTACAGAACGAGCGTTTTACCGATAACCTGGACATTACAGGCGCCGGTTTCCCGCACGATGGCCTCAACGACCAGGGTTTTTGTTTCGCGGTCTTCCGTGGCGATCTTCACCTTGATCAGCTCATGATGCGTAAGCGCTTGTTCAATCTCGGCCAGTACCCCTTCGGTCAAACCATTATTGCCAAGCATAACTACGGGCTTGAGCGGATGTGCCAGACCTTTCAGGTGCTGTTTTTGTTTAGTACTCAGATTCATCGGTTTTTTTACTTACGTTGGGATTGAAAACGGTTCATTCTACCGCCATCTCCCATTAATACCCAACAGATTTCAAATTGTACTGCGATGCGAAAGTGCAGGGTATTCAGCCTGACGGCATGTGGGTATCACGATGAACCCGGATGGAAATTGAAATGACAGGTAAAAAGCGTTCTGCCAGCTCGAGCCGCTGGCTCCAGGAACACTTTAGCGATAAATATGTTCAACAGGCTCAGAAAAAAGGGTTGCGTTCCCGAGCCTGGTTTAAACTTGATGAAATACAGCAAAGTGACAAACTTTTTAAGCCAGGAATGACGGTTGTCGATCTTGGCGCTGCACCCGGCGGTTGGTCCCAATATGTGGTGACGCAGATAGGCGGTCAGGGTCGCATTATCGCATGCGATCTTTTACCTATGGATCCTATCGTCGGTGTGGACTTTATTCAGGGCGATTTTCGTGATGAATTAGTCGTGAAAGCGCTGCTGGAGCGTGTAGGTGAGAGTAGAGTACAGGTTGTCATGTCAGATATGGCGCCAAATATGAGCGGGACACCTGCTGTTGATATTCCTCGCTCCATGTATCTGGTCGAACTGGCTCTGGATATGTGTCGCGATGTGTTGGCGCCGGGTGGTAGTTTTGTAGTGAAGGTGTTCCAGGGCGAAGGTTTCGATGAGTATCTTAGGGATATTCGCTCCCTGTTTACGAAGGTAAAAGTTCGTAAGCCGGATTCTTCTCGTGCCCGTTCACGTGAAGTTTACATTGTAGCGACTGGGCGCAAACTATAGTACCCTGACGCTGTTTGTTAACACAGTTGTAATATGAGGTTAATCCCTTGAGTGACATGGCGAAAAACCTAATACTCTGGCTGGTCATTGCCGTAGTGCTGATGTCAGTATTCCAGAGCTTTGGGCCCAGCGAGTCGAATGGCCGTAGGGTGGATTACTCTACCTTCTTGCAGGAAGTTAACCAGGATCAGGTTCGCGAAGCGCGTATCAACGGACGTGAAATCAACGTTACCAAGAAAGACAGTAACAAATACACGACTTATATCCCCGTTAACGATCCGAAGCTGCTTGATAACCTGATTACCAAAAACGTAAAAGTGGTTGGCGAGCCGCCGGAAGAGCCGAGCCTGCTGGCTTCCATCTTCATTTCCTGGTTCCCAATGCTGTTGCTGATTGGCGTCTGGATCTTCTTTATGCGCCAGATGCAGGGCGGCGGCGGTAAAGGCGCCATGTCGTTCGGTAAGAGTAAGGCGCGCATGCTGACCGAAGACCAGATTAAAACCACTTTTGCCGACGTCGCCGGTTGCGATGAAGCGAAAGAAGAAGTGGGCGAACTGGTTGAATACCTGCGCGAACCGAGCCGCTTCCAGAAGCTGGGCGGTAAGATCCCGAAAGGCGTCCTGATGGTCGGCCCTCCGGGTACCGGTAAAACCCTGCTGGCGAAAGCCATTGCGGGCGAAGCGAAGGTGCCATTCTTTACCATTTCCGGCTCTGACTTCGTAGAGATGTTTGTCGGTGTCGGCGCATCCCGTGTGCGCGATATGTTCGAACAGGCTAAAAAAGCCGCGCCGTGCATCATCTTTATCGATGAAATCGACGCCGTAGGCCGTCAGCGTGGCGCTGGGCTGGGCGGTGGTCATGACGAACGCGAACAAACGCTGAACCAGATGCTGGTTGAGATGGACGGCTTCGAAGGTAACGAAGGCATTATCGTTATCGCGGCGACTAACCGTCCGGACGTCCTTGACCCGGCGCTGCTGCGTCCAGGCCGTTTCGACCGTCAGGTTGTGGTTGGCCTGCCGGACGTGCGCGGTCGTGAGCAGATCCTGAAAGTGCATATGCGTCGCGTTCCGCTGTCTCCGGACATTGATGCCGCCATCATTGCGCGCGGTACGCCGGGCTTCTCCGGTGCCGATCTGGCGAACCTGGTGAACGAAGCCGCACTGTTTGCCGCCCGCGGTAACAAGCGCGTTGTGTCGATGGTTGAATTTGAAAAAGCGAAAGACAAAATCATGATGGGTGCGGAACGCCGCTCCATGGTGATGACCGAAGCGCAGAAAGAATCCACCGCGTATCACGAAGCAGGCCACGCCATTATTGGCCGCCTGGTGCCGGAACACGATCCGGTGCATAAAGTGACGATTATCCCGCGCGGTCGTGCGCTGGGTGTGACTTTCTTCCTGCCGGAAGGCGACGCGATTAGCGCCAGCCGCCAGAAACTGGAAAGCCAGATCTCTACGCTGTACGGCGGTCGCCTTGCTGAAGAGATTATTTACGGTGCTGAGCATGTTTCTACCGGTGCGTCCAACGATATCAAAGTGGCGACGAACCTGGCACGTAACATGGTCACCCAATGGGGCTTCTCCGACAAACTCGGTCCGCTGCTGTATGCGGAAGAAGAGGGCGAAGTTTTCCTGGGACGCAGCGTAGCGAAAGCGAAACATATGTCTGATGAAACCGCGCGTATCATCGACCAGGAAGTGAAAGCGTTGATTGAGCGTAACTACAATCGCGCCCGCACCATCCTGAATGACAACATGGATATTCTCCACGCCATGAAAGACGCATTGATGAAGTATGAAACCATCGATGCGCCGCAGATTGACGACCTGATGGCTCGCCGCCACGTGCGTCCGCCAGCAGGCTGGGAAGATCCAGGCACTAACAACTCTGATAACAATGGCACCCCGCAAGCGCCGCGTCCGATTGACGAACCGCGTACGCCGAACCCGGGCAATACCATGTCAGAACAGTTGGGCGACAAGTAAGCTTTAATGAAGCGGTAATGATAAAACCCTGGGCATGCCCGGGGTTTTTTTTGGTATGTGTAATGGTCTCAAGGATTAACGATGAAACTCTATGCCCAGGGATCCACGCTGGATCTTTCGCACCCTCATGTGATGGGAATTCTTAACGTCACACCGGATTCTTTTTCTGACGGCGGCAAGCACAACCGACTGGTTGATGCGGTGAAACATGCTAACGCCATGATTAATGCCGGGGCGACGATTATTGACGTGGGCGGCGAATCAACACGGCCTGGCGCTGATGAAGTCAGCGTGGATGAAGAGTTAGCGCGAGTGATCCCGGTCGTTGAGGCTATCGCGCAACGTTTTGAAGTGTGGGTTTCCGTTGATACCTCGAAACCCGACGTTATTCTCGCGTCTGCCAGAGCAGGCGCGCATATCATTAACGATATCCGTTCATTGCAGGAGCCTGGCGCGCTGGAAGCCGCTGCGCAAACCGGCCTGCCGGTTTGTCTGATGCATATGCAGGGCGAACCGCGCACCATGCAAAATGCGCCACATTATGACGACGTCTTTGAAGCGGTGAATCGCTATTTTGTTGTTCAAATCGCGCGTTGCGAAGCGGCGGGAATCGCAAAAGAGAAATTGTTGCTCGACCCGGGGTTTGGTTTCGGTAAAAATCTTCACCACAATTATCAACTTCTCGCCAGGCTATCAGAATTTCATCATTTCGAACTACCGCTATTAGTGGGAATGTCGCGTAAATCTATGGTCGGCCAGTTACTGAATGTCGGGCCGACAGAGCGATTGAGCGGCAGCCTTGCCTGTGCTGTGATCGCGGCGATGCAGGGGGCGCAAATTATTCGCGTCCATGATGTTAAAGAGACGGTAGAAGCAATGAGAGTTGTCGAAGCTACACTTTCAGCGAAGGATAAAAAACGCTATGAGTAACCGTAAATATTTTGGCACCGATGGCATCCGTGGGCGCGTAGGGGATGCGCCAATTACTCCTGACTTTGTGCTTAAACTGGGCTGGGCCGCTGGCCAGGTGCTGGCGCGTCATGGTTCACGTAAAATTATTATCGGTAAAGATACCCGTATTTCTGGCTATATGCTGGAATCCGCACTGGAAGCAGGCCTTGCCGCTGCGGGATTGTCGGCGATGTTCACTGGCCCGATGCCAACGCCTGCGGTAGCCTATTTAACCCGTACCTTCCGTGCTGAAGCGGGGATTGTGATTTCTGCCTCCCATAACCCGTTTTATGACAACGGCATCAAATTCTTCTCCATCGACGGCACCAAATTGCCTGACGAAGTGGAAGAAGCCATTGAAGCCGAAATGGAAAAAACCATTACCTGTGTAGATTCCGCACAGCTCGGTAAAGCTACCCGTATCGTGGATGCGGCAGGCCGCTATATTGAGTTTTGCAAAGCGACTTTCCCCAATGAACTCAACCTGAACGGCCTGAAAATCGTGGTGGATTGCGCCAATGGCGCGACATACCACATTGCGCCAAACGTCCTGCGCGAGCTGGGTGCCCAGGTGATTGCCGTGGGCTGCGATCCGGATGGCGTTAACATCAACGAAAAATGCGGCGCGACCGATGTCCGTATGCTTCAGGAACGTGTCGTGGCTGAGAAAGCCAACCTGGGCATTGCATTTGACGGCGATGGCGACCGTGTGATTATGGTCGACCATGAAGGTAACAAAGTCGATGGCGACCAAATTCTTTATATCATCGCCCGGGAAGGCTTGCGCCAGGGCAAACTGCGCGGCGGTGCAGTGGGTACGCTGATGAGCAACATGGGGCTGGAAGTAGCGTTGAAGCAGCTCGGTATCCCGTTTGCCCGCGCTAAAGTTGGCGACCGCTACGTACTGGAAAAAATGCAGGAAAATGGCTGGCGCATCGGTGCGGAAAACTCCGGTCACGTGATACTGCTCGACCAGACCACTACCGGCGATGGCATTGTGGCGGCGCTACAGGTATTAACCGCGATGGCCAGAAACCATATGAGCCTGCACGATCTGTGCAGCGGCATGAAGCTGTTCCCACAGGTGCTGGTGAACGTACGATTCACTGCTGGCAGCGGCGACCCGCTGGAAAGCGCTCAGGTGAAAGCGGTCACCGCCGAAGTCGAACAGGCGCTGGGCAATCGTGGCCGCGTGCTGTTGCGTAAATCTGGCACCGAGCCGTTAATCCGCGTGATGGTAGAGGGTGAAGACGAAGCGCAGGTCACTGCATTTGCCAACCGGATTGCCGACGCGGTTAAAGCTGCATAAAAAACGAAGCGCCGGAATTCCGGCGCTTTTTTATCAGGCGATGTCGGGATTTGCCTGGCGTTTCCGTAATGCCACCCCGCCGATCAGCATCAGCAACACCATTCCCGCCAGCCACGGTAGAATATTTACCAAATGCCCGGCGCGCAGAAACGTCAACACCAGCATCAGCAACCATCCACCCAGCATCGGCGGCGCGGTGCGCTTTACAATTTCCACCGGCGATACGCCAGCAATCCCCGCGATAGCAATGATCACCCCGGCAATAGGCGAAAGCGTGCGCCCAATCCCCGCAGAAAGCTGGACAGGTAACATCATTACGGCTACATCACTACAAATATGCTTACTGATTTCCGGCACCATCGGCGCGAAGGAGAAAAATGCCGCATTTCCTGACCCCATCAGCGCAGAGATAGAGAAAGTAATTAACGTCATCAGAAGAATAATCGACGCCGCGCTGAGCCCAAACTCGCTGGACATATTCAGCAGCGCGTCCACCGCGCCGGTGGCTTTTAGCCCGGCGGAGAACACCTCACCGGCGATAATCAGCGTGACCACGGTCGCAAACACGCTTCCCATACTGTCGAATACGCGCTGTAACCCGGCCATCACGTTACGGGCACTACGATGACGTAAGTACTCACAAACCAGACTGATAAAGACGCTGATAAGCACCGCCGTATCCAGAGTGATACGCAAGCTGCTAAACGCCAGGCTGCTACAGAGCAACATCAGCACCAGCGGCAGCATCGGCAGGAACATATAGAAAAGCGGCGCTGGCTGGCCTTCATTCTCTTTGAGGGTAACGTCGGCCTGTTGCGTGATGTTTTCCGGTTGACGCTTATCAAAAAAGCGCTGCACGACCACGTGAAGCAGTGCGATTAACAGCACGACAGGAACCACGACCGGCAGCTGGTCGTGAACAAAATACTCAACGACTTCTATGCCTGCGGTTTTGGCGGCCAGCACCGAGTTACCGGAACCAGGACCAAACTCAACGGCGCAGGTGCTGGCGATCACCGCTGCAACCGCCGCGCGGCTACATCCCAGGCGCGTCAGCAACGGGTAAAGCGTCGCCATGAGCAGCAGGCCCAGCCCGGTTGCGCTGCTGATAAACAGTGATAAAAACTGGCCGAGGAGTAATGCCAGGCCGAGCAATAAATAAGGCGAGTTGAGTTTTTGCAGCGGGCGAGAGGTCAGGCGCACCAGAACCTGGCTGGCGCCAATGGCGGACATATACACCGCAAACCCGCCGATCAGCATGATCTGCAAACCCAGCCCACCAAGCCGTACGCTCAGGGTATCGCGAATAAACTCAAACGTATCGAAGGCGCTGACGCCGGTGGTTTTCTTCACCAGCGCGGTGATATCCGACATGCTGAAAATCTGGGCGATAAACAGCAGCGCCAGGCCGGTTAACAGCAGCACCGCCTGGGGATTATATTTTTTTAGGATCAGCCGACCGGCAAAAATCACCGCGAGCAGTGCGATCAGTAATGACATGGCCAGTCCCTCACTCAAAATTGCCGCGGACCAGACATTCGCCAGATGCGAACATCAGTTGTCCGGCAGCGTAAGTCTGATAAAGCGACAGGTCGTCGTTAAGCACGCAGAGATCGGCGCGCTCGCCCACGGCGATACGGCCGCCGCTGATGCCTAAAGAGTCGGCAACGTTCGACGTCAGCATTGCCAGCGCCTGATCCACCGGAATACCGGCATCAACAAGACGCGGCAGCAGGCGAATATTGCCGTCAACCGGGGCGGCGGAAAGCCCTTCCACCACGCCGTTGGCGTTGAAACGCGGCACGCTGCCGTTACCATCGGAACTGATGGTGATGTTTTGCGGCGCGACGCCGGATCCCAGCGCATGAACAATCGCCTCTTCCTGCAATGTATAGCGGCTGCCGCCAGAGGTGACATCAATTGTGCCGCCGCGCCGGGCGAAAGCAATCGCCTGCTCGAACAGCGGCGCGGTGCGGGCAACGTGCGTCGGGGAAAGGTGGTGAATAGGTATACCGGCATCACATATTGCATTCAGCGCGGCGAACCCGTCAGGCAACCCGCCAAGATGAATATGCAGCAGGCCTTTTTTCCCGGCCAGCAGGGCGGCGACGCGAATGTCGCTTACCAGCCGCAACAGCTCCTGCACCGTTGGAAAAGAGCCGCGATGATCGGCAAGGGCAATCTTGACGCCCAAAATGGCAGGAATAAATGCGATATCGTCCCTCACATTACCGGTAAGGGTGCGGGTGGGCAGTTCGTAAGAACCGGTATGCATAAACGCCCGAATCCCTTCAAGATTCAGCGCCTGCATTTTGGCGTACAAATTCTTTGGTGAACGCGAGATCCCATCGGTACCCAGCACGCCAACCACGGTCGTGATGCCTGCGGAAATCAGGCGAGTCAGGTTACACGCTGGCGTTCTGCTGGCAAATCCCGCTTCGCCGCCGCCGCCGGTTAAATGAACATGCTGATCGATAAATCCGGGGACCAGCCATTTCCCTTTACAGTCGTGTGTAGTCACCGGGAAAGGGAGCGCCGGGGCGGTCTCGCTAATGCTGACAATCTTATCGCCGTAGAGTAAGACGGACTGCCTGCCTAAATCCTGTGGTGCAAAAACCCTGGCATTGGTCAGTAACGTAAACATATCAGGCCTGCTGTTAGTGTGAAAAAGGGAAGGTAAAGCATGGCGGCTTAGGAATATGAGAATTGAAATCAGTGCCGCTGCACTAAAAGGTAAAGTTTTACTTTTTGTGTGGCTATTGCGGATTTAGTATCGGGTGATACCGAAACGGCATAGCAGGGCAATACACATGGACAGTAAATGGCTGGAGGATTTCTTAAGCCTGACTCGGCACGGTAATTTTTCTCTGGCTGCACGCGAGCGATGCGTCACCCAACCGGCGTTTAGCCGCCGCGTTAAGGCGCTGGAGGAAACGCTGGGCGCGCCGCTATTTGACCGCACTACTACGCCCGTGACGCTCACGCGCTACGGTGCACGCTTTGAGCCTTACGCCAGGCAGGTGGTCTCAACGCTCAAAGAGGCGCAACACGAGCTATCGTGCATGCTGCCGCAAACCGATAACACTATCGTGATGGTGAGTTTGCATACTCTGTCGATTAATGTCCTGCCGGATATGATTAATTATCTTCATCGCACTTACCCTGAGGCCAGCTTTACGGTGAACGCCTGTATGCAAGGTATCGATAATCACTTCAATGCGTTGCTGAATCGCCAGATCGATTTGCTGATCACCTACGATCTGTTACAGGCCCAGCCATCGCTTGAAACGGCGGAACAGCTAAAGCGCACGGTCTGGCGTTATGAGCGGTTTATTCCCGTCATGGCTGCGCCTCTGCTGCCGCTTATCGCGGATGAGAGCAGCGCTATTCCCTGGCTGCGCTACAGTGACTACACGTTTGTGCAGCAAATTATCGCGCCTGCTGAAAAACAGGTCGCTTCCCGGCTCAGGCCGGTGTTTGAAAGCGGGCTCAGCGAGAGTATCCGCGAAATGGTGCTGCGGGGGATGGGGCTGGCGTGGCTGCCGGAATCGACGATTGCGGAGCAACTTGCCAGCGGTGAACTGATACAACTCTGGCCGGACAATCCCTCCCGGCAGCGCGAAATCGCGATTGTGATTTGGTGCCAGCGTCAGGAGAATCGCCCAATTCTTAGCCTTTGCTGGGAGAAATTGTCCCGAAAGTCACATGGTTGATGTTTTTTTCTGCAAACGCACAAGGATGGTGAAAATGGTCTTGCGTGCCACCCTGGCTTTGGTTAGTATTCACACCCGCTTCAGTGGGGAATGACAAACGCCTCCCACTTTACTTGGTGAAGCAATTGGTATGCGGTAACCCGCAAGGAACAGGTTGATTATGTACGAAGCTCTTTTGGTAGTTTTCCTTATTGTAGCCATTGGCCTGGTAGGTCTGATCATGCTGCAACAAGGTAAAGGCGCTGATATGGGAGCCTCCTTCGGAGCAGGCGCTTCCGCCACGCTGTTCGGTTCAAGTGGTTCTGGTAACTTCATGACCCGCATGACGGCTATTCTGGCGACGCTGTTCTTCATCATCAGCCTGGCTCTGGGTAATATCAATAGCAACAAAACCAATAAAGGAAGCGAGTGGGATAACCTGAACGCGCCAGCTCAGACTGAGAAAGTTCAGGACGCCGCGCCGGCTAAGCCGACCAGCGATATCCCGCAATAAGTTGTCAGCTTCAGTACGGTTATCGACGAAGCCGTACACAAAGTGCCGAGGTGGTGGAATTGGTAGACACGCTACCTTGAGGTGGTAGTGCCCGATTGGGCTTACGGGTTCAAGTCCCGTCCTCGGTACCAAATCATAGCAAAATTTGCATTTTAAACGTTTTAGGCGTAGTATTTGCCACGTTTTCGGACGCGGGGTGGAGCAGCCTGGTAGCTCGTCGGGCTCATAACCCGAAGGTCGTCGGTTCAAATCCGGCCCCCGCAACCACTTTCCCTGAAAGTTTTTTTTCAAATAGACTGTGATGAGCGGTTGACGCTTTACACTATGAATTTTGAAAGAAAATTCTCTCGGAAGTGTCCGGGCCGCGCTTGCGGCTTACAGGGTTCAGTTATTAAAAGCCCCGATTTATCGGGGTTTTTTGTTATCTGAGTTAATAATAACTGGGCTTTATGCCCTTTTTTTATGTCTTGGGGGTGGGCTTGTCCACATTAGAGCAAAAATTAACAGAGATGATTACAGCGCCGGTTGAAGCACTGGGCTATGAACTTGTCGGCATCGAGTTTCTTCGTGGTCGCACATCGACGCTACGCATCTATATTGATAGTGAAGATGGCATCAATGTTGACGATTGTGCTGATGTTAGCCACCAGGTGAGTGCTGTACTCGACGTCGAAGATCCGATCACTGTGGCATACAACCTGGAAGTTTCCTCACCAGGTCTCGACCGGCCACTGTTTACCGCTGAGCATTACACCCGTTTTCTGGGTGAAGAGGTAACGGTAGTACTGCGTATGGCGGTTCAGAATCGCCGCAAATGGCAGGGTGTCATCAAAGCCGTTGAAGGCGAAATGATCACCGTAACGGTTGAGGGCAAAGACGAAGTGTTCGCACTGAGCAACATTCAGAAAGCGAATCTGGTTCCCCATTTTTAACAGTCCGGATTGAGGCGAAGCCCAGGATGAACAAAGAAATTTTGGCTGTTGTCGAAGCTGTTTCTAACGAAAAAGCGGTTCCGCGCGAGAAGATTTTCGAAGCGCTGGAAAGTGCCCTGGCCACGGCAACCAAGAAAAAATATGAGCAAGAGATCGACGTGCGCGTCAGCATCGATCGTAAAAGCGGTGATTTCGATACCTTCCGTCGCTGGATGGTGGTTGAAGAAGTGACCCAGCCGACCCGTGAAATCACATTAGAAGCGGCGCAGTACGAAGATCCGAACTTCAATGTCGGTGACTATGTAGAAGATCAGATTGAATCGGTCACCTTTGACCGTATCACTACCCAGACCGCGAAGCAGGTTATTGTACAGAAAGTACGTGAAGCTGAACGCGCAATGGTGGTCGATCAGTTCCGCGAGCACGAAGGCGATATCATTACCGGCGTGGTGAAGAAAGTGAACCGCGACAATATCAGCCTCGATCTGGGAAGCAACGCGGAAGCCGTGATTCTGCGCGAAGATATGCTGCCGCGTGAAAACTTCCGTCCGGGTGACCGTATTCGCGGCGTGCTGTACTCCGTGCGCCCTGAAGCGCGCGGTGCGCAGCTGTTCGTGACCCGTTCCAAACCGGAAATGCTGATCGAACTGTTCCGCATTGAAGTGCCGGAAATCGGCGAAGAAGTAATTGAAATTAAAGCAGCCGCTCGCGATCCTGGTTCCCGTGCCAAAATCGCAGTGAAAACCAACGATAAGCGTATCGATCCGGTTGGCGCTTGCGTAGGTATGCGTGGCGCACGTGTTCAGGCGGTTTCTACCGAACTGGGCGGCGAGCGTATCGATATCGTTCTGTGGGACGATAACCCGGCGCAGTTCGTGATCAACGCAATGGCACCGGCAGATGTGGCTTCTATCGTTGTTGATGAAGATAAACACACCATGGATATCGCTGTTGAAGCCGGTAACCTGGCGCAGGCTATTGGTCGTAACGGCCAGAACGTGCGTCTCGCCTCGCAGTTAAGCGGTTGGGAACTCAACGTGATGACCGTGGAGGATCTGCAGGCGAAACACCAGGCCGAAGCGCATGCCGCTATCGATACCTTCACCAAACATCTTGGTATTGATGAAGATTTCGCTACGGTGCTGGTTGAAGAAGGTTTTTCAACCCTCGAAGAACTCGCTTACGTGCCAATGAAAGAGCTGCTTGAAATCGACGGGCTGGATGAAGCAACCGTTGAAGCATTGCGCGAACGTGCCAAAAACGCACTCACGACGCTGGCGTTGGCTCAGGAAGAAAGCCTTGGTGATAAGAAGCCGAGCGAAGATCTGCTAGCCCTGGAAGGGATGGATCGTACTCTTGCCTGGAAGCTGGCTGCTCGTGGGGTTTGTACGCTGGAAGACCTCGCCGAACAAGGCGTTGATGACCTTTCAGATATTGAAGAGTTGACGGATGAGAAAGCCGGTGAGCTGATCATGGCCGCGCGTAATATCTGTTGGTTTGGTGACGAAGCGTAATAAACTGTAGCAGGAAGGAACAGCATGACTGATGTAACCGTAAAAGCGCTGGCCGCAGAGATTCAGACCTCGGTGGACCGCCTGGTACAGCAATTCGCTGATGCAGGGATCCCGAAGTCCGCTGAAGACTCTGTGACGGCGCAAGAGAAACAAACTTTACTGGCTCACCTGAACCGTGAACATGGTTCGGCGCCGGATAAGTTGACATTGCAGCGCAAAACGCGCAGTACTTTAAGCATTCAGGGTACCGGTGGTAAGAGCAAATCGGTACAGATCGAAGTCCGCAAGAAACGCACCTTTGTAAAACGTGATCCGGCTGAGGCAGAACGCCTCGCCGCGGAAGAGCAAGCGCAGCGTGAAGCGGAAGAGCAGGCCCAACGTGAAGCAGAGGAAGCTGCAAAGCGCGAGGCTCAGGAAAAAGCGAAGCGTGAAGCGCAAGAGAAAGCTAAACGCGATGCAGACGAAAAGGCTAAACGTGAGCTTGCAGACCAGGCTAAACGCGAAGCTGCGGAAAATAGTAAAGTGAGCAATCAACAAACTGACGAAGCAACCAAAGCCGCTCAGGCTGAAAAAGCCCGCCGCGAAGCTGAAGCGAATGAACTGAAGCGTAAGGCTGAAGAAGAAGCGCGTCGTAAACTCGAAGAAAACGCTCGCCGTGTCGCTGAAGAAGCGCGCCGTATGGCTGAAGAAAACACGCCGGGCTGGACCAGCACTGAAACCGTGGAAGAAGACAAGAGTGATTACCACGTCACTACGTCTCAGCACGCTCGTCAGGCTGAAGATGACAGCGATCGCGAAGTAGAAGGCGGACGCGGCCGTGGTCGTAACACACCTAAAGTTGCCCGTCAGAAAAAAGGCAACAAACACGCTGAATCTAAAGCCGATCGCGAAGAAGCTCGTGCAGCCGTTCGTGGTGGTAAAGGCGGTAAACAGCGTAAAGGCAGCGCGCTGCAGCAGGGCTTCAACAAGCCAGCTCAGGCCGTTAACCGTGACGTTGTGATCGGCGAAACCATCACCGTTGGCGAACTGGCTAACAAGATGGCGGTTAAAGGCTCTCAGGTCATCAAAGCGATGATGAAACTGGGCGCCATGGCCACCATTAACCAGGTCATCGACCAGGAAACCGCACAGCTGGTTGCCGAAGAGATGGGCCACAAAGTTATCCTGCGTCGTGAAAACGAGCTGGAAGAAGCGGTAATGAGCGACCGTGATACCGGAGCGGCTTCTGAATCGCGCGCACCGGTTGTGACCATCATGGGTCACGTTGACCACGGTAAAACCTCGCTGCTGGACTACATTCGTTCAACGAAAGTGGCTTCAGGCGAAGCGGGTGGCATTACCCAGCACATCGGTGCTTACCACGTTGAAACTGACAACGGCATGATCACCTTCCTGGATACCCCGGGCCACGCCGCGTTTACCGCAATGCGTGCACGTGGTGCCCAGGCGACGGATATCGTGGTTCTGGTTGTTGCTGCGGACGACGGCGTGATGCCGCAAACCATCGAAGCTATCCAGCACGCGAAAGCGGCGCAGGTGCCGGTGGTGGTTGCAGTGAACAAGATTGATAAGCCAGAAGCCGATCCGGACCGCGTGAAGAACGAACTGTCCCAGTACGGCATCATGCCGGAAGAGTGGGGCGGTGAAAGCCAGTTCATCCACGTATCCGCGAAAGCCGGTACCGGTATCGATGACCTGCTGGACGCTATCCTGCTGCAGGCTGAAGTTCTCGAACTGAAAGCCGTTCGCAAAGGCATGGCAAGCGGCGTCGTTATCGAATCCTTCCTGGACAAAGGCCGTGGCCCGGTTGCCACCGTTCTGGTTCGCGAAGGTACGCTGAATAAAGGCGATATCGTACTGTGCGGCTTCGAATATGGCCGTGTACGTGCGATGCGTGACGAACTGGGTCGCGAAGTGACCGAAGCCGGTCCGTCTATCCCGGTAGAGATCCTCGGCCTGTCCGGCGTTCCGGCTGCGGGTGACGAAGTGACCGTGGTACGTGACGAGAAGAAAGCGCGTGAAGTGGCTCTGTATCGTCAGGGTAAATTCCGCGAAGTGAAACTGGCTCGCCAGCAGAAATCTAAACTGGAAAACATGTTCGCCAACATGACCGAAGGCGAAGTGTCCGAAGTGAACATCGTGCTGAAAGCCGACGTTCAGGGTTCTGTGGAAGCGATTACCGATTCGCTGTTGAAACTTTCCACCGACGAAGTGAAGGTGAAGATTGTCGGCTCCGGCGTGGGTGGTATCACCGAGACCGATGCGACCCTGGCTACCGCGTCCAACGCGATTCTGGTGGGCTTCAACGTGCGTGCCGATGCCTCTGCCCGCCGCGTTATCGAAGCGGAAAGCCTGGATCTGCGCTACTACTCCGTTATCTATCATCTGATTGATGAAGTGAAAGCGGCGATGAGCGGTATGCTGTCTCCGGAACTGAAACAGCAGATTATCGGTCTGGCTGAAGTGCGTGATGTGTTCAAATCACCGAAATTCGGTGCGATCGCGGGCTGTATGGTTACCGAAGGCACAATTAAACGTCACAACCCAATCCGCGTACTGCGCGACAACGTGGTTATCTATGAAGGCGAGCTGGAATCCCTGCGCCGCTTCAAAGATGACGTTAACGAAGTTCGTAACGGCATGGAATGTGGTATCGGCGTGAAGAACTACAACGATGTTCGCGTTGGCGATATGATCGAAGTGTTCGAAGTCATTGAGATTAAACGTACCATCGCTTAATCAGGCTGATGTGACTGCTTAATTTTAGGGGGGCCGAGTGCCCCCCGATTTGTCTGGAGATTTTACTATGGCGAAAGAATTTGGTCGCCCGCAGCGGGTGGCTCAGGAAATGCAAAAAGAAATTGCCATTATCCTGCAGCGCGAAATCAAAGATCCGCGTTTAGGTCTGATGACTACCGTATCCGGCGTGGAAATGTCCCGCGACCTGGCGTATGCAAAAGTATTCGTTACGTTTTTGAACGATAAAGACGAAGAGGCTATCAAAGCGGGCATTAAAGCCCTTCAGGAAGCCTCTGGCTTTATCCGCTCGCTGCTGGGTAAAGCAATGCGTCTGCGTATCGTGCCGGAATTAACCTTCTTCTATGACAACTCATTGGTAGAAGGGATGCGCATGTCTAACCTGGTGAGTAATGTCATCAAGGACGACGAAGCGCGTCGCGTCAACCCGGACGATAGCAAGGAGGACTGATGAGTCGTCCTCGTCGTCGCGGCCGCGATGTGCATGGCGTGTTGTTACTTGATAAGCCCGGCGGGCTTTCATCCAACGACGCGCTGCAAAAAGTAAAACGCCTCTACAATGCTAATCGGGCAGGGCATACCGGCGCGCTGGACCCGCTGGCGACCGGTATGTTGCCGATTTGCCTTGGCGAGGCGACGAAATTTTCCCAGTATCTGCTTGATTCCGATAAACGCTATCGTGTGATTGCGCGGCTCGGCCAGCGTACCGATACGTCGGACGCTGACGGCAATATCGTCCAGGAAAGGCCGGTTACCTTTACCGCTCAGGAGCTGGAGAGCGCGCTGGACAGTTTCCGTGGCGAGACGCAGCAGGTTCCAACTATGTTCTCGGCGCTCAAATATCAGGGCAAGCCGCTGTACGAATATGCACGCCAGGGGATTGTGGTACCGCGTGAAGCGCGTCCGATCACCGTGTATGAGCTGCTGTTTATTCGTCATGAAGGGCTGGAGCTGGAGCTGGAAGTTCACTGCTCCAAGGGCACCTATATTCGCACCATCATTGACGATCTGGGCGAAAAGCTCGGCTGCGGCGCGCACGTCAGCTATCTGCGTCGGCTTGCAGTGAGTAAATATCCTATCGACCGCATGGTGACGCTTGAGCAACTGACGGAACTGCGCGCTCAGGCAGATGAACAAGGCGTTGATCTGGCAACAGTGCTCGATCCGTTGCTGATGCCGATGGACAGTCCGGCTTCGGATTTCCCGATGGTGAATATTCAACCTGTTATCGCTGGCTATTTCAAAAATGGTCAGCCGGTGCGCGTCGCGGATGTGCCGTCGCAGGGCCTGGTACGCGTCACCGAAGGCGATGAGCAGAAATTTATTGGCATGGGTGAAATTGATGATGAGGGTCGCGTCGCGCCCCGTCGCCTGGTTGTGGAATACCACGACTAACGTTTGCGATAAGCTGCTGTGACAGGTAGAATATTGCGGCTAAATACACTGCCAGTCGTTATCTTAACGCTGACAGGTATCTGGGGTGGCTGAATTAGAGATCGGCACCCTCTTTTTTATCTATAATTTTGGAGTTGAAAATGTCTCTAAGCGTTGAAGCTAAAGCTAAAATCGTTTCTGAGTTCGGTCGTGGTACTAACGACAGCGGTTCTACCGAAGTACAGGTTGCTCTGCTGACTGCTCAGATTAACCACCTGCAAGGCCACTTTGCAGAGCACAAAAAAGATCACCACAGCCGTCGTGGTCTGCTGCGCATGGTTTCTCAGCGTCGTAAACTGCTCGACTACCTGAAACGTAAAGATGTAGCACGTTATACCAGCCTGATCGAACGTCTGGGCCTGCGTCGCTAATTCTTGCGAGTTTCAGAAAAGGGGGCCTTTATGGCCCCTTTTTTCAACCAGATGGCAGAAATCCACAGTACAATACTGTATTGTTGCCTGAAGGGATCTTCTTGTGCAGAGGTTCGCGCGGCTAATGAGAGGCTTGACTCCGCGACGGGGTTAGGATTGTCATTAGTCGCGAGGATGCAAAGAAGGTCAATACTCAACAGCACGCCGCATCGGTGTGCTGTCATTCATTCAGAAAGGGTATTATTTTGCTAAATCCGATCGTTCGTAAATTTCAATATGGTCAGCATACCGTCACGTTAGAGACCGGTATGATGGCGCGCCAGGCTACCGCCGCTGTGATGGTAAGCATGGACGACACCGCAGTATTCGTTACCGTTGTGGGGCAGAAAAAAGCCAAACCTGGCCAGGATTTCTTCCCGCTGACCGTTAACTATCAGGAGCGTACCTACGCCGCTGGCCGTATCCCGGGTAGCTTCTTCCGTCGTGAAGGCCGTCCGAGCGAAGGCGAAACCCTGATTGCACGTCTGATTGACCGTCCTGTTCGTCCGCTGTTCCCGGAAGGCTTCGTTAACGAAGTCCAGGTTATCGCGACCGTTGTGTCCGTGAACCCGCAAGTCCACCCGGATATCGTGGCGATGATCGGCGCGTCCGCTGCGCTGAGCCTGTCTGGTATTCCGTTCAATGGCCCAATCGGCGCTGCACGCGTGGGTTACATCAACGACCAGTATGTGCTGAACCCGACTGCCGACGAACTGAAAAACAGCAAGCTGGATCTGGTGGTTGCCGGTACTGAAGGCGCTGTGCTGATGGTGGAATCCGAAGCCGAACTGCTGAGCGAAGATCAGATGCTGGGTGCAGTGGTATTTGGCCACGACCAACAGCAGGTTGTTATCGAGAACATCAACTCACTGGTTGCTGAAGCGGGCAAACCGCGTTGGGACTGGCAGCCGGAAGCCGCTAACGACGCGCTGAACAGCCGCGTTGCTGCGCTGGCTGAAGCTCGTCTGAGCGACGCTTACCGCATTACCGACAAACAAGAACGTTATTCTCAGATCGACGCTATCAAATCTGATGTTATCGCTGCACTGCAAGCGGAACAATCAGAAGGCGACGCGCTGGATGAAAACGAACTGAACGACATTCTGCACGCTATCGAGAAAAACGTGGTGCGTAGCCGCGTACTGCGTGGCGAGCCGCGTATCGATGGCCGTGAAAAAGACATGATCCGTGGTCTGGACGTTCGTACCGGCGTACTGCCGCGTACTCACGGTTCCGCACTGTTCACCCGTGGTGAAACGCAGGCGCTGGTTACCGCGACGCTGGGTACTGCACGTGATGCGCAGAACCTGGACGAACTGATGGGCGAACGTACCGACAACTTCCTGTTCCATTATAACTTCCCTCCGTACTCTGTTGGTGAGACCGGAATGGTAGGTTCACCGAAGCGTCGTGAAATCGGTCACGGTCGTCTGGCGAAACGCGGCGTGATGGCAGTTATGCCGGATGCAGAGCGCTTCCCGTACACCGTACGCGTCGTATCTGAAATCACCGAATCCAACGGTTCTTCATCCATGGCTTCCGTGTGCGGCGCTTCTCTGGCGCTGATGGACGCAGGTGTGCCGGTGAAAGCCGCCGTTGCGGGTATCGCGATGGGTCTGGTGAAAGAAGGCGACAACTTCGTGGTTCTGTCTGACATTCTGGGCGACGAAGATCACCTGGGCGACATGGACTTTAAAGTAGCCGGTAGCCGTGAAGGTATCTCCGCGCTGCAGATGGATATCAAAATCGAAGGCATCACCCGCGAAATCATGCAGGTGGCACTGAACCAGGCTAAGGGCGCGCGACTGCACATCCTCAGCGTGATGGAGCAGGCTATCAACGCACCGCGTGGCGATATCTCCGAGTTCGCTCCGCGTATCCACACCATCAAAATCAACCCGGACAAGATCAAAGACGTGATCGGTAAGGGTGGTTCGGTGATCCGTGCGCTGACCGAAGAAACCGGCACCACCATCGAAATCGAAGATGACGGTACCGTGAAAATCGCAGCGACCGACGGTGAAAAAGCGAAATATGCTATCCGCCGTATCGAAGAGATCACCGCTGAAATCGAAGTGGGTCGCGTTTATAACGGTAAAGTCACCCGTATCGTTGATTTCGGTGCGTTTGTTGCCATTGGCGGCGGCAAAGAAGGCCTGGTACACATTTCCCAGATCGCTGACAAGCGCGTTGAGAAAGTGACTGATTATCTGCAGATGAATCAGGAAGTGCCGGTCAAAGTTCTGGAAGTGGATCGCCAGGGCCGTATTCGTTTAAGCATTAAAGAAGCAGCCGAGCCGTCTCAGCCGGCGGCCGCACCGGACGCTCCGGCAGCACCGCAAGCTGAATAAGGGTTGCTATTAGGCTCTCCATGTTCGCATGGAGAGCTCTTTGATACCGGGCTGGAAGCCGGGTTTGCAACCGGGGAACAGGACGTTCATCCAATTGTTGTCTTCGGGAGTGGGAAATGAAGCCTTTTTTGCGCTGGTGTTTCGTTGCGACAGCTCTCACGCTGGCAGGATGCAGCAACTCTGCCTGGCGTAAGAGTGAAGTCCTCGCGGTACCATTGCAACCGACTTTGCAGCAAGAAGTCATTCTGGCTCGCATGGAACAAATTCTTGCCAGTCGGGCTTTAACCGATGATGAACGTGCTCAGCTTTTATATGAGCGCGGAGTGTTGTATGATAGTCTTGGTTTGCGGGCACTGGCGCGAAATGATTTTTCACAAGCGCTGGCTATCCGCCCCGATATGCCTGAAGTATTCAATTACTTAGGCATTTACTTAACGCAGGCAGGCAATTTTGATGCTGCCTATGAAGCGTTTGATTCTGTACTTGAGCTTGATCCAACTTACAACTACGCGCATTTAAATCGCGGTATCGCCCTCTATTACGGCGGACGTTACCGGTTAGCGCAAGATGATCTGCTGGCGTTTTATCAAGACGATCCCAATGATCCTTTCCGTAGTCTGTGGCTCTATATTGCTGAAAGCAAACTGGATGAGAAACAGGCCAAAGCGTCGTTACAACAGCGCTTAGACAAATCGGACAAAGAGCAATGGGGATGGAACATTGTCGAGTTCTACCTGGGCAACATTAACGAAGCAACGTTAATGGAACGCCTCAAGGCGGACGCAACGGATAACACCTCGCTCGCTGAGCATCTCAGTGAAACCAACTTCTATTTAGGTAAGTACTACCTAAGTCTGGGGGAATTGGACAGCGCTACGGCACTGTTCAAATTAGCGGTAGCTAACAACGTACATAACTACGTTGAACACCGTTATGCATTGTTGGAATTAGCGCTCTTGGGCCAGGAGCAAGAAGACCTGGCAGAATCGGACCAGCAATAGCTGACGGACATTTATCAGCCCATAAACTTTTTTAAAGTCATCACCTTAACGGGTGAGGGCGTTTTTGTTCGTCAATCAATCAAATTTGAGCCGGTTCACACTTTTCAATGAAAATTGCAGATCTTTTTCATGATGAGTTATGTAGACTGGCCGCCATTTATCTTGAGGCACACGTACTACATGACTGAATTCGAAACCACTTTTTCTGATCTGGGGCTGAAGACTCCTATCCTTGAAGCCCTTAACGATCTGGGTTACGAAAAGCCATCTCCGATCCAGGCTGAGTGTATTCCGCACCTGCTTGGTGGCCGCGATGTTCTGGGTATGGCCCAGACAGGCAGCGGCAAAACCGCAGCGTTCTCTTTACCGCTGCTGAACAACCTTGATCCTGAATTGAAAGCGCCGCAAATCCTGGTGCTGGCCCCGACCCGCGAACTGGCGGTTCAGGTTGCTGAAGCAATGACGGACTTCTCTAAACATATGCATGGCGTAAATGTGGTAGCCCTTTACGGCGGCCAGCGTTATGACGTGCAGCTGCGCGCCCTGCGTCAGGGCCCACAGATTGTTGTGGGCACCCCAGGCCGCCTGCTTGACCATTTAAAACGCGGTACGCTGAACCTGTCCAACCTGAGCGGTCTGGTACTGGACGAAGCGGATGAAATGCTGCGTATGGGCTTCATCGAAGACGTTGAAACCATCATGGCGCAGATCCCGGAAGGTCATCAGACCGCTCTGTTCTCCGCTACTATGCCGGAAGCGATTCGCCGTATTACCCGCCGCTTTATGAAAGAGCCGCAGGAAGTACGCATTCAGTCCAGCGTGACCACTCGCCCGGACATCAGCCAGAGCTACTGGACTGTTTACGGTATGCGTAAAAACGAAGCGCTGGTGCGTTTCCTTGAAGCGGAAGACTTTGACGCGGCGATCATTTTCGTGCGCACCAAAAACGCAACCCTGGAAGTGGCTGAAGCGCTGGAGCGCAGCGGTTACAACAGCGCCGCGCTGAACGGCGACATGAACCAGGCGCTGCGTGAGCAGACCCTGGAGCGCCTGAAAGATGGTCGTCTGGACATCCTGATTGCGACTGACGTTGCGGCCCGTGGCCTGGACGTTGAGCGTATCAGCCTGGTTGTTAACTACGACATCCCGATGGATTCAGAATCTTACGTTCACCGTATTGGCCGTACCGGTCGTGCGGGTCGTGCTGGCCGCGCGCTGCTGTTCGTTGAGAACCGCGAGCGTCGTCTGCTGCGCAACATCGAACGCACCATGAAACTGACCATCCCGGAAGTGGAACTGCCGAACGCAGAACTGCTGGGCACACGCCGTCTGGAGAAATTCGCCGCTAAAGTACAGCAGCAGCTGGAAAGCAGCGATCTGGATCAGTACCGCGCCCTGCTGGCGAAAATCCAGCCGACTGCGGAAGACGAAGAGCTGGACATCGAAACCCTGGCTGCCGCGCTGCTGAAAATGGCACAGGGCGAACGTCCGCTGATCCTGCCGCCAGATGCGCCGATGCGTCCGCGTCGTGAATTCCGTGAGCGTGACGATCGTTTCGAACGTCGCAGCGATCGTAACGATCGTGGTCCGCGTAGCGACCGTCCGCAGCGTGAAGGCGAAGAGCGTCCGCGCCGTGAACGTCGTGACGTTGGCGATATGGAACTGTACCGCATTGAAGTGGGTCGTGATGATGGCGTTGAAGTTCGTCATATCGTTGGCGCTATCGCTAACGAAGGCGACATCAGCAGCCGTTACATCGGCAACATCAAGCTGTTTGCTTCCCACTCCACCATTGAGCTGCCGAAAGGTATGCCGGGTGAAGTTCTGCAACACTTTACCCGCACGCGTATTCTCAACAAACCGATGAATATGCAACTGCTGGGCGACGCGCAACCGCGTCCGGATCGCGGCGGTGAACGTCGTGGTGGTGGTGCCGGGGCTGGCGCTGGCCGTGGCGGTTTCGGCGGCGAGCGTCGTGAAGGCGGTCGTAGCGAAGGTCGTCGTTTCAGCGGCGAACGTCGTGAAGGTGGTGCAGGCCGTAGCTTCAGCGGTGAGCGTCGTGAAGGTGGCCGTGGCCCGCGTCGTGAAGATGGCGCAGCACCGTCCCGTCGTCGCTTTGGTGATGCATAAGTCCTGAACGCCTTACGGTTTACAAACTGTAAAGTTTAATAAACAGTCCCAGTCAAAATGATTGGGACTTTTTTTATCTGGTTTGTACTCATGTACTGGTACAATGACGCATCCTCTTCCAGGATTCGATTGTTACTACAGGACATAAAATGGCAACCCTCTCCACCACCAGCGTATCGCCTTCCATTCTGGGCGGCATTGTTATCATTGCAGGCACTATCATCGGCGCGGGGATGTTTTCTCTGCCGGTCGTTATGTCTGGCGCGTGGTTTTTCTGGTCGCTGGCGGCGTTAGGGATAACCTGGTTCTGTATGCTCCACTCCGGCTTAATGATCCTCGAAGCTAACCTCAACTACGCGCCCGGTGCCAGCTTCGATACCATGACCAAAGATCTGCTGGGCAAATACTGGACCTGGATTAACGGCCTCTCTATCGCCTTTGTGCTGTATATCCTGACCTATGCCTATATCTCGGCAAGCGGCTCGATACTGCATCACACGCTGTCGGAAATGTCGCTGTCGTTTTCTCCCCGGCTGGCGGGGCTGATTTTTGCTTTGATCGTGGCGTTCGTGGTGTGGCTCAGCACGCGCGCGGTCAGCAGAATGACGGCGATTGTGCTTGGCGCGAAAGTCATTACTTTTTTCCTGACCTTCGGCAGTCTGTTAGGCCATGTGGAACCCGCCACGCTGTTTAACGTCGCAGAACCGCAGCCTTCCTACTTCCCCTATTTATTAATGACGTTGCCGTTCTGTCTGGCGTCGTTTGGCTATCATGGCAATGTGCCGAGCCTGATGAAGTATTACGGCAAAGATCCGCGCACTATCGTCCGTTGCATTGTCTGGGGAACGCTTATTGCGCTGGCGCTGTATACCATCTGGCTGCTGGCGACCATGGGGAATATCCCGCGTCCGGCATTTATTGAAATTGCCCGTCAGGGCGGCAACATTGATGTGCTGGTTCAGGCGCTGGCTGGGGTGTTGAACAGCAAAACCCTCGATCTGCTGCTAATCATTTTCTCTAACTTCGCCGTTGCCAGTTCATTCCTGGGCGTAACCCTGGGCCTGTTTGATTATCTGGCGGATTTGTTCGGTTTTGATGATTCCGCGCTCGGGCGTTTCAAAACCGTGCTGTTAACCTTCGTACCGCCTGTCGCGGGCGGGATGCTGTGGCCGAACGGGTTTTTGTACGCCATCGGCTACGCCGGGCTGGCCGCCACTATCTGGGCCGCGATTGTGCCGGCATTACTGGCCCGCGCGTCGCGTAAGCGCTTCGGCAGCCCACTGTTTCGCGTCTGGGGCGGGAAGGGAATGATCGCGTTGATTCTGGTCTTCGGCATCGGCAATGCGCTGGTGCATCTGTTATCGACGGCGAATCTGCTACCGGTTTATCAATAAAAAACGCCCTCCGTGTGGAGGGCGTTCTGTTAAAGTGATTCGCGAACCTGCATCGCCAAATCGAAGGAGTGGAGACGGGCCTGATGATCGAAAATCTGCCCGTTAACCATGATTTCGTCAGCCTCGGTTTCCCGCAGGATTGACAGCAAACCGTGGCGCACTTTGGCTTTATCACCCACCAGCGACATCCCCAGCGCCTGCTGGACGCCGTACTGTTCAGCCGGGCTCCAGATACTCTCCATGCTTTCCACCGGCGGCGGTAACTGCCCGGCTTCGCCACGGCGCAGCTTCACAAATGCCTGCTGCATTGAAGTAAACAAAAACTCCGCGTCGCGATTGCTGTCGGCGGCCACAATATTGATACACACCAGCGCATACGGTTTTTCCAGCCGCGCGGACGGTTTGAACTGGGTGCGATACAGATGCAGCGCCTGGAACAGCATATCCGGGGCGAAGTGCGAGGCAAACGCGAAAGGCAGGCCCATCTGGGCCGCCAGCTGTGCGCTGTACAGACTGGAGCCTAACAGCCACAGCGGTATTTTCGCGCCGTAGCCCGGCACCGGACGCACGGCGGGGTGCGGATCGCGGGCGTCAAACCATTCCACCAGCTCATTCACATCGCGCGGGAAGTTATCTATGTCGCCGCTCATATGGCGGCGCAGCGCCATCATGGTGCGCTGATCGCTGCCCGGCGCGCGGCCCAGCCCCAGCTCGATACGGCCAGGATACAGCGCGTCCAGAGTGCCGAACTGTTCGGCGATCACCAGCGGTGAGTGGTTGGGCAGCATCACACCGCCAGAACCCAGGCGCAGCGTGGAGGTATTCGCGGCAAGATAGCCGATCAGCACCGACGTCGCCGCGCTGGCAATACCGGTCATATTATGGTGCTCAGCCAGCCAGTAGCGGTGATAGCCGCGCGCTTCGGCAAGCTTCGCTAAATCCAGAGAATGATGAAAAGCGTCCCGGGCGCTGAGCCCTTGCGGGATCGGGGCCAGGTCGAGCAAAGAGAAAGGTACAGTTGATTGCGTGGTCATAGCAGCTCACTTTGTCACAGCACTGTTTCAGATTAAAGGTCTGCCTCCGGCGCGCATGCGCCAGAAAGCTGTACCTTTTAATACTGCATTAAAATTCGCTGATTGCTGTTAACAAAGTGAGCTTTTTTTAGGCCTGTAGCTCAAGTCCGGCCAGGCGACGCCAGTAACCGTTGCAGTCGCTGTTGGCTTCCAGCGCCAGCGGTGCCGCGCCGGTTTCATTGGCGCGAAAGGCGTTTAGCATCTCGATGGTCTCCGTGCCCACAGGGGAGAGTCGCACCACATCCACTAAATCCTGCATAGAGGCTAACTCATTGCCGAGATTGTAGACGTAGCCGCTCATGGTCTGGATGCCGTTCAGCACAAACACCTGCTGGCCCTCCTGCGAATGGATAACCCGCCCGTGGGGATACTTAATGCAGCAGGTTTCGCATTCATCTTTAGGCCGGTCTTCTGAGCGCGCGGTAAAGCAGCGGGCGGAATAGGCCAGCGGCAGATGACCGTAGCTCAGCACTTCCACCTCAAACTGCTGGCGAATACCCAGCTCATCGCACTGCGTCAGCAAATTCACCAGCCAGTCGCGGGAAAGCTCCACGGGCATGCACCAGCGCATCATTCCCTGTTTCGCCAGGCGGCGCAGCGTGACGGCGTTGTAGCAGTTGAGCGCATGGCTGGCGACAAACGGCAACCCGCGCTCCCAGGCCATATTCACGGTACCGAAATCGCTGGCTTCAATCAGAAACTCGCCGTTTTCCACATAGCGTTTCAGTTCATTCAGCTCAGACGGTGCCTGCACCAGCGCTAAAGTGGAGATCACCACCTGCTTACCGCTGGCCGCAACGGTTATCGCCATCTCCAGCCAGTCGCCGACTTTGGTGTCGCGGCGTTTGCTGCATACCGATTCGCCGAGATAGACAATATCGGCGCTGCTGTTTACCGCCGCCTGGTAGAACTGTTCCAGCGTCGCTTTCGGCCAGTAATACAGTACGGGTCCTAATGAGTATTTCATGGTGGTTCCTTTACTGCCATTTGCGGTGATACGCGCCGAGCGTGGTTTGCGTGCCTTCGGACATTGCGCCGAGAGTATCCATCCAGGCCTGCTGCGGCTGGAACTGTTGCGGATTCGCCATGCAGCGGTCGATGGCCTGACGCCACACTTTCGCCACCTGGCTAACGTACGCCGGGCTACGCTGGCGGCCTTCGATTTTCACCGAAGCGATATTAGCTGCCAGCAGTTCCGGCAGCAGTTCCAGGGTGTTGAGGCTGGTGGGTTCTTCAAGGGCGTGATAGCGCTGGCCGTCAACCAGATAGCGCCCTTTACACAGCGTCGGATAGCCAGCGTTCTCCCCGTCCTGATAGCGATCGATCAGCACATCGTTCAGACGTGATTCCAGCCCCTGGGGCGTCTGCTGCCAGCGCACAAAACGCGCCGGTGAACACGCCCCGACAGTGTTGGGCGATTCGCCGGTCAGATAAGAAGAGAGATAGCAGCGGCCTTCCGCCATAATGCACAGGCTGCCGAAGGCGAATACTTCCAACGGCACCGGCGTCACGCGCGCCAGTTGCTTAACCTGGTGAATGGACAACACGCGCGGCAGCACCACCCGCGCCACATCAAAATTGCGCTGGTAAAAGCGGATTGCCTCTTCGTTGGTAGCGGACGCCTGCACCGAGACGTGGCGTTCGACGTGCGGATAGCGCTCGGCGGCGTACTCCAGCATGGCGATATCCGCCAGAATCAGGGCATCGGCCCCGGATTGCGCCGCCATATCCACCGCACGCTCCCAGCGCTGGTAGCCATCGGGATGCGCAAAAGTATTGATCGCAATATGCAGCTTACGGCGATGTTGATGAACCACATTCACCGCTTCCTGAAGTTTCTTCTCAGTAAAGTTGAGGCCTGCAAAATGGCGGGCGTTGGTATCGTCTTTCAGGCCGATATAAACCGCATCAGCCCCGTTTTCGATAGCCGCTTTCAGTGCCGGCAAGTTTCCGGCAGGACACAGCAACTCCATAGAATTTCCTGAAGGTGAGGGGGCGGACAAAAAAAGTCGCCATATTGTTAATGAACGGCGATTTTAGTTAACCTGGCAGCGACAATATTTGATTTGAGGCAGTTAAACGCGTATTGATGAAATCAATAAAGGGGTAATCAAAACGTTTAAAATCTTGATTTACGCCGCTATGTCGCAGGAACGATATGGCACAATGATGGGTCGATAGTTATCAAGGAGTAGAGCTCGTGTTAGATCAACTGCGTTCGCGCCTGGTTCGTCTTGGCCCCTCACTAATGAGGACGCCCGTTAAGCTGGCGCCCTTTGCTCTGAAGCGACAAGTACTGGAGCAGGTACTGGCCTGGCAGTTCCGTCAGGCGCTTGAAGAGGGAGAGCTGGCGTTCCTTGATGGGCGCTGGTTATGCATTGAAGTGCGCGATATCGGTTTGAGATGGTTTACTTCAGTGGAAAACGACCGGCTGGTGGTAAAAGAAGATGCGCCAGCGGATGTCAGCTTCAGCGCCGATGCCAGCGACCTTTTAATGATTGCCGCACGCAAACAGGACCCGGATACGCTATTCTTCCAGCGCCGATTAATCATTGAAGGCGATACCGAACTCGGTTTGTACGTCAAAAACCTGATGGACGCCATTGAGCTGGAGTCGATGCCAAAACCCCTGCGCATCATGCTTCTGCAACTGGCTGACTTCGTCGAAGCGGGTCTGAAAGACGCGCCGTCGACAAAAGCAACCTCAGTAGGTGAACCATGCTAATTCGTGTAGAAATTCCCATAGATGCACCTGGTATTGATGCGCTGCTGCGCCGCACGTTTAAAGACGGCGGCGAGGCGGATTTGATCCATGACCTGCGTGAAGACGGTATGCTGACGCTGGGCCTGGTGGCTACCGATGAGGAAGGGCAAGTGGTCGGTTACGTCGCGTTCAGCCCGGTGAGCGTACAGGGTGAAGATCTACAATGGGTAGGCCTCGCGCCGCTGGCGGTGGACGAATCGTTGCGCGGGCAAGGTTTAGCGCGTCAGCTGGTGTATGAAGGGCTCGATTCCCTGAATGAATTTGGCTACGCCGCCGTGGTGACGCTGGGCGATCCGGCGCTGTATGGCCGTTTCGGTTTTGAATTGGCCGCACATTACGATTTACACTGTCGCTGGCCGGGGACCGAAGCCGCATTCCAGATCCATCCGCTGGCTCCCGATGCGCTTCAGGGCGTAAGCGGTCTGGTGGAATACCACGAGCACTTCAATCGTTTCTAATCGCAGGCGCTGGTAAATCTGGGAACAGATCCGCCAGCGCGATTTCTCCCGCGACCAGGCGCTCTTTATCCCGCTTCGGCAATTGTTTAATCCGATATTCAATGCGCAACGCTTGTGAGCGCTCACCAACTTGTTGGGCGAAAACCATCGTTAATTCGCCTTTGCCCCGTAGCGAACGTGCGCCTTTACCGGTCTGATGCTGTAGCAAACGGCGCGCGGTGTCGGTGGTGACGCCGGTATAAAGCCGATTATCGGCAGTGCGAATTAAATAGAGAAACCAGCAGTTCATAAAGCGTATTCGGACGAAGATTTTGCCGCACCTTATCACGCTTTCTCTGTGACGACACTGTGGTAGTGTGTCGGCAAACCATTTTAGGAGGCGTTATGGAAGCACTGGAAAGCATCAGCCGCTGGCTCGGCAAACAGCATGTGGTGAGCTACTGCGTGGCAAACGACCAGGATATGTGGTGCGCAAATGCGTTTTACCTGTATTGCCCACAGGACGTGGCATTCTACTTGTTGAGCGACCCGCAGACGCGGCACGGGCAAATCAGCGGTGCAAGAGCGAGGGTGGCGGGTACGGTAAGCGGGCAAACCAAAAACGTCGCGCTCATACGCGGTGTGCAGTTTAAAGGCGAGATCCAGTTGCTTGAGGGCGAAGCGTCAGAGAGCCTTCGTGAACGCTATAACCGACGCTTCCCCATTGCCAGAGGGATGTCAGCGCCCGTCTGGCAAATTCGGCTGGATGAACTCAAATTGACTGACAACACTCTGGGTTTTGGTAAAAAATTTAGCTGGCAACGTCACGCTAACCGTTAACTGCCGAGCAGGCGTAGCGCCTCGCGGTTAAACGCCGGTAAAT
This sequence comes from Atlantibacter sp. MEI4A-1023, assembly GCF_056155425.1. NCBI lineage: Bacteria > Pseudomonadati > Pseudomonadota > Gammaproteobacteria > Enterobacterales > Enterobacteriaceae > Atlantibacter > Atlantibacter sp. MEI4A-1023. Next base: position 4,081,283 of record NZ_CM149568.1, on the reverse strand, counting down.
CATCTGGCGTGCGGCTGGTAACCAACTGGTCTTTATCGACCACCACTTCCTGGTCGAAAAACTCCGCGCCTGCGTTTTTCACGTCAATGACGATTGGCGTTACCGCCGTCAGCTTGCGTCCCCGGATCACGTCGGCGCTAATCAGCAACTGCGGCCCGTGGCATATCGCAAACACCGGTTTGCCGCTTTCGACAAAGTCACGGGTAAAATCGACAAAGCGGCTGTCGCCACGCAGATGATCTGGCGAATGGCCGCCAGGTAGCAACAGGGCATCAAACTCATCAGGTTTAACGTCATCAATGCCTTTATCGATAGTCACCTGAGCTTCGCCTTTTTTGCCTTTTACGGTATTCCCGGCTTGCTTCTCAATGGTGATCACTTCGTGGCCCGCTTTTTTAAATTCTTCCGCCGGGGAAGTGAACTCGGAATCTTCGAACTCGTCGGTAATCAGGACTGCAATCTTCTTGCTCATGTTTACTCCTCAGTTCGTTTTCGACACACCTAATCACTGAAAATAGTGAATACTGACTATTAAGCCTGGTTGAAGGGCATAGCTTTGCAACACGGATTAATCTGCAAGGGGGAAATGATGAGCCGGGTATTGATCACGGGTGCCAGCGGTTTAGTTGGCGGGCACTTACTTAGATTGCTGAACGACGAACCGCGCATCGAAAACATCGTCGCGCCCAGCCGCAGGCCGCTTGCGCCCATGAAAAAGATGTTTAACCCCCACGATCCGCAGCTTACGGATGCGTTAGCCCAGGCCACCGAGCCGGTGGATATTGTGTTCTGCTGTCTCGGCACTACCCGGCGCGAGGCCGGCAGCAAAGAGGCGTTTGTCCATGCCGATTTTACGCTGGTGGTGGATACGGGCCTGGCGGGGTTACGTCTTGGCGCGACCCATATGCTGGTGGTCAGCGCGATGGGCGCGAATGCCCATTCGCCATTCTTTTATAATCGCGTAAAAGGCGAGATGGAGGAGACGCTACGTGCGCAGGGCTGGCCACGATTAACCATCGCCCGTCCGTCGATGCTGATTGGCCATCGAAATAAAAAACGCGTTGCCGAGTCGCTGTTCGCACCGCTGTTCGGCCTGCTGCCGGGGAAATGGAAATCGATTCACGCGCGGGACGTGGCGCTGGCGATGTTTCAGGATGCAATGATGGGAGGAAAGCCTGGCGTGACGATTCTGGACTCTGCTGAACTGCGGGAAAAAGCGCAGCTGGCGGGGCGGTAATAAAAAGCGCCCGCGTAAATTAGCGGGCGCAAGCAGTTATTTAATATAGGTAAACGCGGTAGTGACGTGTTTCACGCCGCTCACATGGCTGGCGATATCTGCCGCCGCTTTCCCTTCGCGCTCGGTGACCAGGCCCAGCAGGAACACTTCGCTGTTCTCGGTGGTGACTTTCACGTTGGAGGATTTCACCAGATCGCTTGCCAATAGCTGGGAGCGCACTTTGGTGGTGATCCAGGTATCGGTAGAGGCGGTTCCCAGACCAATCGGCTGGCCCTGGCGCACTTCGTTATACACTTCGGTAGTGCCTTCCACTCCCATAGCGATCTGCTTCGCGCGCGAGGCCAGTTCGGTATTCGGTGCTTGTCCGGTTAACAGGACTTTGCCCTGATACGCGGTCACGTTGATGCGCGCCTCTTTCTTGATCTGCTCATCTTTAGACAATGCGCTATTGACCCGTAGCTCCAGCGTTCCGTCGTCAACCTGCGTACCTACCGAGCGCGGATCGGTAGCGGCTTTAGTGCCTACCGCCGCAGTTCCGACAACCGCTGCGGCAACGCAACCTTGTAATAGCAACGCGGCAATAAGGACTGCGAGGGGCGAAAATGCCTTCATGTGTACTCCTTAATCATCCTGGTGAGGGAAAAGCGTGTTATCTATCAAATCGCACAGACAGTTCACCGTCAGCATATGCATCTCCTGAATACGGGCGCTGCGGTGAGAAGGGATACGAATCTCTACATCCTGCGGACCCAGCAAACCCGCCAGCTCACCGCCGTCATAGCCGGTGAGGGCGACAATGGTCATATCACGGGTGACTGCGGCTTCTACCGCTTTGACGATATCCCGGCTGTTGCCGCGAGTGGAAATCGCCAGTAATACATCGCCCGCGTGGCCTAACGCGCGGACCTGTTTGGCATAAATCTCTTCATGCAACCGGTCGTTAGCGATGGCTGTTAAGACCACATTATCCGTATTTAGTGCAATGGCAGGTAAACTGGGGCGTTCGGTTTCAAACCGGTTGATCATGCTGGCGGCGAAGTGCTGGGCGTTAGCGGCGGAGGTCCCATTGCCGCAGCAAAGGATCTTATTGCCATTGAGTAAGGACTGAACCAGCGTCATTGCCGCACGAGAAATGGCATCCGGGAGAGCTTCGGCAGCAGCAATTTGAGTTTGAATGCTTTCCGTAAAGCAGACTTTGATTCGTTCTAACACAGTGATCCTTTGAAAATACGTCAATTGATTATTAGGCGGAAAACGCGTTCTCAATCCACTCGACTTCATCGCCGGTGAAGGCTAACACATCGAACCGGCAATCCACAGTATCAAAACTCTGGGACTGACGGGCGAGCCAGCCGCGCGCGGTTTGTAATAATTTATGTTGCTTGGCTTGCGTCACGCTGGCGGCGGCCCCGCCAAAACAGGCGGAGCGGCGGTAACGTACTTCGACAAACACGAGGACGTGGCGGTGTTTCATGATCAAATCAATCTCACCCCAGCGTCCGCGCACGTTTGCCGCGACAAACTGTAATCCCTGACTTTCCAGCCACAGGCGCGCCCGGTGTTCCCAGACCGCGCCCTGCTGTGAGCTTAATTTGCCCGCACCACCTGTCCCTGCTGGTATTTGAGCCATGTTAACTTCCTGTTGATCACACAATCCTGATCGGCGGTCAGCGTGCCGGTATTGCCGTTGAGCTGGAAGCCCTGCACCTGCCGCATCTGCGAAAAGTGATTCGCCAGGGACCAGGCATCAACGCCCATGGCGTACAATCGCGCCAGTGAAAAGTCATTATTCACTGCGGCCAGCGCCTGCTGCTGCAAACCGGGGTTTTCCCCGGCTAACATTGGGATTTCGCTGAATTGCAGGCCCTCCATTTCCAGACGGAAATCCGGCCCGGTATTGCCCTGCGAACTGCGTGACGAAGCATACAGCGTCGCGCCGTTATGGCTGCCGGTACGCATGGCGATCATCGGTTTGATTAATGCGATTTCATCCTGGCTAGCCACAATGTAAACCGAATCGACGTTGCCGCTGCTGCCTGCGGTGATTTGCGCATCGGTCGGCGGTGCAGGAATAGTCAGGCCGCCGATAGTGGTGGCTTGCTGGGTCGGCAGGCTGGACGCCACCGGCGAACCGGTTAAGGCAATCCCGGAGCCGCTGTTGATGCCCATTTTCAACTCCGATACCGAGCCGAATTTTTGCTGTAACACCGTACCGCCGCCCAGATGCTGCCATTGTTCGGCAAACGCGCGGGTCACGCGGTCGCCCAGCGCGCTGCGCGGCACCAGAACCAACGGATTACGTTGCCCCTGTTGCCAGATATGCTCCGCAGCGTCACGGGCTTCGTCTTCCGGGGAGAGAGCGAAATAGCAAATGTTGGCGCGGTTTTGCACGTTTTCAGGTTCATTCATCGCCAGCACGTTTAAGGGGGTATTACTGCGTACCAGCTCTTCAACGTTAGGTTTCAGCAACGGGCCGACGACAATACTGGCACCATCCTGCTGCACCTGGTTCAGGACCTGATTGAGCGGCTGGCTACTGGTGTCGTAGATTTTAATTTCCGCGCCAGGATTGGCGGGCGCACTCACGGAGGCTTGCGCAACCGGTGTCTGCGTCGCGGGTTCAGCGGCTGGCGCAGCGGCGTCCCGAGTCAGATCATTAACGTTTGCCGCCGACGGGCTGACAATGCCATCGGCTCCGGCAGGTTGTTCAGCGGCTGGCTGGTCAGCGGTAAGCTGTTCAGCGGCGGGCTGGGCGGTTTCGGTTTGTGGCGCATTTGGCGGCGTGTTTACCGGGCTGACGCCGCTGTTTTTCGCTGCTTCAAAACCCTGTTGGATCGCGCGCCCAAATACCGCGGCCTGGCCATTAAGCGGTAACAACAGAGCGATTTTGTCCGCCGAGGCGGGTTTGAAATTCTGCACGTTTACCAGTTGGGTCGGGAGTAGCTTCGCGCCTGGGTTCTGGGGATAACGGGTTTGCCAGTCCTGGATACCCGCTTTCAGCATGGCGGGATCGCTGCGGTTATCAAACCACATGCGCTGTAAATCGAGCCAACCGCGCAGCACGTTTTCATCAGCGCTAATCACCAGCGCATTGGCCTGGTCGGGCGTCATGGATGAGAGCGCTTGCCAGGTGGCGTCGATATTCTTTTGCTTATCGGCTGGTTTCAGCAGCGGCTCCTGCGCAATCAATGCGCGCAGCAGCTCCAGCGACGGGCGGCCCTGGCTGGCGTCAATCTGTGCCTGATAGTACCGGGCTTTCTGGCCGTCGTTGAAATCAGAGATATCCAGCGAGGCCAGTTCAGCAGCGGCACCCTGATAGTTTTTATTCGCCAGGATTAATTCGATGTCCAGCAGACGCTGTTCGCGGTGCTGTTCAGCGGTGAGATCGGTGGGTAATTGTCGATACAGTTCGGTCGCCTGTTCGCGTTTACCTTCCTTAATCAGGGCACGTATCGCGAGTAATTGCCAGTTGGTCTTGGTATCATCCGAGCTTTGCTGCATTTGCTGTAAGTAGTAAGCGGAATTCGCTTGTGCTTCACCCTGCATATGCGCGGCGCTTTGATCCGGCGCCTGGGTGCCGCAGCCGGCGAAAAGCAGCGCGGCCAGCACGACAGGCAGGCAGCGCGCGGCTTTAGAACGTATTAAGGTTGACGGTACCATACTGTATCCAGTGAGTTTTTTTTTAATCAATATTCAATATTAAATCGGCAATACGGACTAAACAATGAAACAACACGATTCCACCGAGAATTCTCAGGGCCAGCTTTATATTGTCCCGACGCCGATTGGCAATCTTGGGGACATAACCCAGCGGGCGCTCTCGGTGTTGCAGTCGGTTGACCTGATTGCTGCCGAGGATACGCGCCATACCGGCTTATTGCTGCAACACTTTGCCATTTCCGCGCGGTTGTTCGCATTACACGATCATAATGAGCAACAAAAAGCGCAAACACTGCTGGCGAAACTGCAGGAAGGGCAAAATATCGCGCTGGTGTCCGATGCGGGTACGCCATTGATCAACGATCCGGGCTATCACCTGGTTCGCACCTGTCGTGAGGCGGGTATTCGCGTTGTACCGCTGCCGGGACCGTGCGCCGCCATTGCCGCGTTAAGCGCGGCCGGGCTGCCGTCCGACCGTTTTTGCTACGAAGGCTTTTTGCCTGCCAAATCGAAAGCCCGCCGCGATGCGCTCAAAGCCATCGAGCAGGAGCCGCGTACTCTGATTTTTTACGAATCCACCCATCGCCTGCTGGAAAGCCTGGAAGATATTTGTACGGTACTGGGCGAGTCGCGTTATGTCGTGCTGGCCCGCGAGATCACGAAAACCTGGGAATCAATTCACGGCGCGCCCATCGGCGAACTGCTTGCGTGGGTTAAAGAAGACGAAAATCGCCGCAAGGGTGAAATGGTACTCATCGTCGAAGGCTTTGACATGCAGGAAGAGGCGTTGCCCGCTGATGCGTTACGTACTCTGGCGCTGTTGCAAGCCGAACTGCCGTTAAAGAAAGCGGCGGCGCTGGCGGCGGAAATTCACGGCGTGAAGAAAAATGCGCTGTATAAATATGCGCTGGAACAGCAAGCGCAAGAGTGATCTTGCGCTGCGCCACTGAGAAACCGGATTTGCCGTACCGGTTTCTCACACCACCATTAATTTCGCGTCGCTGTTATTCAGCAGGAGTTTATCCTCTTCGCTTAACCCGTCATCCGTTATGATGACGTCGATCTTTTCCATTGGAATGACCTGGTTAAAACCACGGCGATTGAACTTCGATGCGTCGAGAACGGCAATCACGCGATGTGCCGTCGCCGCCATTACCGCACTGATGGAATAGCCTTCGTTAAAGGTGGTAATACCGTTGGTGGTATCAAAGCCATCCGCGCCAACAAACATTACATCAGCGCTGATCCCCTGCAGTGAGCGCTCGGCGATGGTCCCGTGCATTGAGTGGGTCTTATGGCGTACCGTACCGCCGCACACCACCAGGGTGATGTCTTTATTATCAGAAAGAATATACGCAGCGGGCAGGTTATTGGTGATCACCGTGATATTGGCGCGCTTAACCAGCGCCTCCGCGATCAACAGTGTGGTACTGCCACTGTCAAGGATCACGGTCATGCCTTCTTCGATCATCGCGGCGGCCGTTTGTGCGATGCGTTTTTTAGGATCTTTAGCCAGTTGATAGCGTGCTTCGAGCAGCACTTCATGATTATCGATCTCTGCTGTGTTATTACCGGGTTTCGCCGCGCCGCCGTGAAAACGCGTTACCAGACCCTTTTCCTCAAGCAGGCGCAGGTCGGCGCGAATCGTCACTTCTGAGATACCAAAGGTGTTCGACAAGTCGAGCACCAGTACGCTGCCATGAGCATTCACCAGTTCGACTATCTTGTTGCGTCGTTCAAAGGAGTTCATCTTTTCTGTCCTTAAAAATAATTATCCTTAGTGTAATCGAAAGCGTTTTGAAAGGTTAGCGCTGCATTTCGAAAGGCGATGATAGCCAGCGTTAAATGAGGACCGGGGGTTAATTCTGCGGCGACAGACATTTGCCATGTAGGGGGCGATTTATCAGCGCCATTACGGTGTGGACGAAATCTGCCAGCCTGTCCCTGGTACCATATGTAGATAAAATCTGATTTTTTATTCCACCCGCAGCGGGACGGTATTTTGCTAATCGCTTTGGTTATACGTGGCTCGACGTCAGTATGGATCACCAGAACGGCAGAATAAGGGGGCAACGCCCCCCGTTGAATTAAGAAGGTGACTGCGAGGATGTCAACGCAGCCTGTTTTTCTGCGGCGATGAAGCCCCTCGCTCTGCGCCAGGTCAGGAATACGCCGGTGGCATAAATCGCGGCGATGACACAGAACCCAACGACATTTTGCCAGGTGAAGAGTTGGATCAGTAGCCAGGTCACCGGCGAACCGCCCTGATCCATAGACGCCACCATACCGCCTGCTTTAAGCGCGCCGGCATTAGCGGCGAGTTGGGTGTGCAGCCCAATGGTTTGTGTGGCGATCCAGAGCGTGATGCTCATGATGATGACGCCGGAAATCAGGGTGCGGAACAGGTTTCCCTGGTGCACCGCCACTGCCATCGCCACAAAGAAGCCAATGGTAGCGAGGTCGCCAAAAGGCAGCACCTGGTTTCCGGGAACCGCAATGGCAATCAAAATGGTCAGCGGAATGAATATCAGGCTGGCGGATACCACGGAAGTCTGGCCGAGCAGCAATGCCGGGTCGAGGCCAATCAAAAATTCCTGGCCGCCAAATTTGGCCTGCAGGCGTTTACGCGCATGCTTTGCGATGGGCGTTAAGCCATCCATGATCGGTTTAATCACGCGCGGCATCAGCAGCATCACGGCGGCGGTTTTGACCGCCAGTTGCAGCACGCCTTTGGCGTCATATCCGGCCAGCAAACCAATCAGAATCCCCATCACAAAGCCCACGGTAACCGGCTCGCCGAAAGGGCCAAACCGCTTCTGGACATCGTCGGCACTAAAGTGGATTCGGTTCAGGCCGGGTACTTTTTCAATCAGCGTATCCACCAGCACCGCGATGGGCCCCAGATAGGCGGATGTGCCGTGAGGGATCGCCAGGCCCTCCAGGCCAAAGTAGTCGCGCACGTCTTTAGCAAACCAGTCACCGAGCTTGTAAACAAAGGCGGCATGGACCACAACGCCGAGAATGCCAATCCAGTATGAGCCGGTCGCCAGATGCAACAGCGCGCCGGTAAAGGTCATGTGCCAAATATTCCAGATATCGACATTCACCACCCGGGTCATACGGGTCACCAGCATCACAATATTGACCGCAATGGCGATGGGAATCGCGACCAGCGCAATTTGTGAGGCCCAGGTCATCGGTGAAGATCCTGGCCAGCCAACATCCACCACGCTCAGGTTAATGTCGAAGTTTTCCGCCATTGCTTTCGCCGCAGGGCCGATAGAGTCGAGCATTAAGCCAATCACCAGCCCGATGCCGACAAAACCGATGCCGATATGCAGACCGGATTTAAAACTGTCGCCCAGTTTCATCCCCAGTAACAGGGAAAAAATAATGATGACCACCGGCAGCATCACGGTGGGGCCAAGATCGAGGATATAACGCATGATGTCGTTAAACATGATTTTACTCCGTCAGGATAGCCAGGATTTTTTGCTGCAAGGCTTCAATCCCCACGCCGGAGACGAACGGCATGCCATGCACCACGGGGATATCGCCAAAGGTCCGATCGACCCGCGCGGTGGTGCAAATAAGGTCAGCGCCTTCCATATAGGTCTCGATTTCCGTCACGCGACACTGCACCAGATCGAGTTCGATGCCCTGCGCCGCACACAGCTCTTTGATTTCCTCGGCAGCCAGGGTAGATGTCGCCACTGCGCCGCCGCAGGCGACGATCACTTTTCGTTTCATAACATTTTCCTTTTTTATAATGACGAAGCCGCGTCGGGCTGCGGTTCAATCAGGGTTTCCCAAAATGCTTTACCCAGTTCTGCCTGCGGGGTATTCAGGAGCGCCGCTATTCGCTGCGGGTTTTGCAACCCGTTGAATAGCTGGCGCAGCAGCCTGAGTTGAGCGTCTGGGTTTTCAACGATCAGCGCGATAATCAACGGGACGGCAATTTCACCGTCATCATCCGCGCGTTGAAAACAGACAGGGTTATCCGGGCGGATAAGATAGATAGCGGGCGAGATAGCGTGCAGGGCTTCGCAGTGCGGGATAGCAACCGCGTGTTGCTCCAGGGCGATACCTGTCGGAAACAATGCTTCGCGCTGTTTCAGGGCCTGCGGATAGCTTGCTTTCACGACGCCTTTTGCCAGCATTTCCGCGCCGATATGCTCAAGCGCCTCATCGCTGTTGGCGAAGTGGATACCGGTGCGAACGAACAGTTGGGTCATGACTTTCTCCTCTGGCAGCAGGAATTCGCTGTTGTATTTGATTTATTCAGGGCAAAGAAATCCCATCAGCAATATGTGTAAAATTGCTGTTATTCAGTGAGTTAAGATTATTTACGCATCGCGAGTTTCGGTTTGTTCTGGCCAGACTTAAACCGTGGCCGATATCTCTCCCTTACAGCGGCAAGTCTCATTTCCCTTGTGTACGACGGGTTTCATAACCGTTTTGGCCGGTTGTATGGAATGACGTGCAGCGTTTTCTTCGGGGCATGCCGCAAAGTGATTTTTCAATTCGGAAGCAAGTGCGCGTTTTAGCGCTGGGGTGCCATGCAACGCCAGCGGCGTCATATAAGTGCTTCGGTTTATGTGAAATGATTGCCATATCCTTTCCTTAGTCTTTCGTTTCATTTCTTATGAAAGGAATTTAATCATTTTCGTTTTTTGTAATTGTGATCTACGTTCACAATGGAAAGTTATCGGATACATTCGGAATATGTACCAGGAATGTGCAGGAAAAGGCTGAGAAGCTCGGTGGGGAGGCAAGGCAGGAATAAAAAATGCCAGCACGGCGGCTGGCATAATGGCAAGGAAACTGAAAGGCGATATCAGGTCACGGGTGCCGGGTTGAACACCGCCAGCTGATTATGCAAACCCCACTGATCGGAGAAGGTTTTCTTGCGACCACTCGCCACATCAAGGATGAAGTGGAACAGCTTCCAGCCCACCTGTTCAATGGTCTCTTCCCCGGTAGCGATAGTACCTGCGTTGATGTCCATTAAGTCATACCAGCGGTTAGCCAGTTCGGTGCGGGTCGCCATTTTAATCACCGGCACCGCCATCAGGCCGTACGGCGTACCGCGACCCGTGGTGAACACCTGCACGGTGATCCCGGAGGCCACCTGCTGGGTGCCGCACACAAAGTCGCTGGCTGGGGTCGCCGCGTAGATTAAACCGCGTTTGGTCGGGCGCTGGCCCGGCGACAGCACTTCCACAATGGCGCTCTGGCCGGATTTCGCGATAGAGCCGAGCGCTTTTTCCACCACGTTGGCCAGGCCGCCTTTCTTGTTACCCGGAGACGGGTTGGCGCTGCGGTCAGTTTTGCCCATATCGAGATAATCATCGTACCAGGCCATCTCTTCCAGCAGGCGTTTACCGACTTGTTCGTCGACGGTACGCGGCGTCAACAGATGGATAGCATCGCGGACTTCAGTTACTTCCGAGAACATCACCGTGCCGCCGCAGCGTACCAGCAGATCGGAGGCATAGCCCACTGCCGGGTTAGCCGTTACGCCGGAAAACGCATCACTGCCGCCGCACTGCATACCGACCACCAGTTCAGAGGCAGGGCAGGTTTCGCGCTTACGCTGGTTGAGTTTTTCCAGATGGCGCTCGGCGACGCGCAGAATATCGTCCACCATCGAGCGGAAGCCTACGTGCTGTTCGTCCTGCAGGCGCACAATGCTGGCATCGTCGACCGCGATGGGCTGTACGTCTTCGGTGCCCTGAAGCAGGCGCTCCGGCTGAAGTTTTTCGCACCCCAGGCCGATCACCATGACTTCGCCGCCAAAGTTAGGATTCAGGGCGATGTTGTGGATAGTGCGAATCGGGATCACTGCCGCCGGGGCGTTAATCGCCACGCCGCAGCCGTACAGGTGGTTCAGGCCGACTACGCCGTCCACGTTCGGGTAGCGCGGCAGCAGATCGCGCTCGATGATTTTAATCACGTAATCAACGACGCCCGCCACGCAATGCACACTGGTAGTGATGCCAAGCAGGTTTTTGGTGCCGACGCTCCCGTCCGCGTTGCGATAGCCATCGAAGGTATAGCCTTCCAGCGCCGGTAACGGCTCTGGCACTTTGGTCGCCAGCGGCAGAGTATTCAGCGGCGGCGCTTTCGGTAGCTCTACCAGGGATTCTTCAATCCAGCTGCCGCGCGGGATATCTTTTACCGCATAACCGATGACTTCACCGTAACGGACAATTTCGCCATGCGCGGGAATATCGCTCAGTGCGACTTTATGGCCCTGAGGAATATGTTCAATCAACTCAAGACCATCCGGAAAACGGGTGCCCGCTTTTAAGCCGTAATCATTAACAATGATGGCGACGTTATCAGTGTCGTGCACTTTAATATAAAAAGCGCCGGGCGGTTGTTGTTTAATTTCAATATTAGCCATTGTCCAGTATTCTCCGCGTGCTCAAGGCATGGTTAATAAATTAAGGAATATTATTTTTATCGGTATCAGGCGGTAATGGCAGTAAGAATGTCAGGTGTTCAAAAATAAAAATGTGACACAGATCACCAGACGTCGTGAAGCCAGTACTGGCAAGGGCGGCAATGATTAATTCTGTGGATTAGCGCCCATGAAGTTGGGGTTTTGCAAAACAAAAATCCTGTTTAACTTTGTTTTGTTGTGCAAATGCATGATGCGGGATTGAAGGGTGCTGCTTATACTGATTCATAACCTAATGGTGTGAAATTAATATCCCTGAATAACAAAATAAATATAAATACTACGCCCGCGCCGGTTCAATTTAATTCCGAATAGAGTGCCTGAGCCAGAGGTAAATAATATGATGCTTGACGTCGCCAGTGAAACCAAAAAGGGTATGCATACCCGATATTATATATTGCTGATTATTTTTATTGTTACCGCGATTAACTACGCCGACCGTGCAACGTTGTCGATCGCCGGGACCGAGGTGGCGAAAGAGCTCCAGCTCAGCGCGATTTCCATGGGTTACATCTTCTCCGCTTTCGGGTGGGCCTACTTGCTGATGCAAATTCCGGGCGGCTGGCTGCTTGACCGCTACGGTTCGAAGAAAGTTTACACCTACAGCCTGTTCTTCTGGTCACTGTTTACCTTCCTGCAAGGTTTTGTGGATATGGTGCCGCTGGCCTGGGCGGGCGTGTCGATGTTCCTGATGCGCTTTATGCTCGGCTTCTCTGAAGCGCCGTCATTTCCGGCCAACGCCCGTATCGTGGCGGCCTGGTTCCCGACCAAAGAGCGCGGCACCGCCTCGGCTATCTTCAACTCAGCGCAATATTTTTCCCTGGCGATCTTCTCGCCGCTGCTGGGCTGGCTGACGTTCGCATGGGGCTGGGAGCATGTCTTTACCGTCATGGGTGCGATGGGTTTTGTGCTGACGATCATGTGGGTCAAATTTATCCATAACCCAACCGACCACCCGAAAATGTCTGCGGCTGAGCTGGCGTTCATCAAGAAGGGCGGCGCGGTGGTTGATATGGATCACAAAAAAACCACCACTGACAGCGGCCCGAAACTGCATTACATCAAGCAGATGCTCACTAACCGCATGATGTTAGGCGTGTTCTTCGGCCAATATTTTATCAACACCATTACCTGGTTCTTCCTCACCTGGTTCCCGATTTACCTGGTGCAGGAAAAGGGCATGTCGATTCTGAAAGTGGGTATGGTGGCGTCTATCCCGGCGCTGTGCGGGTTCGCCGGTGGTGTACTGGGCGGTGTGTTCTCCGACTCCCTGATTAAACGCGGCCATTCACTGACGCTGGCCCGTAAGCTGCCGATTGTGCTGGGCATGCTACTGGCATCAACCATTATTCTTTGTAACTACACCGATAATACCGTGCTGGTCATTGCCCTGATGGCACTGGCGTTCTTCGGTAAAGGTTTTGGCGCACTGGGCTGGCCGGTTATCTCCGATACCGCGCCGAAAGAAATTGTCGGCCTGTGCGGCGGGGTATTCAATGTGTTTGGTAACGTCGCCTCTATCGTCACCCCGCTGGTGATTGGCTATCTGGTGAGTGAGTTGCACTCCTTTAACGCTGCGCTGCTGTTCGTGGGCTGTTCCGCCCTGATGGCGATGGTTTGCTACCTGTTCGTGGTGGGCGACATCAAGCGTATGGAACTGCAGAAATAAGCATCGATGACATGAAGGTAAACAGAATGAGCGCTATTTTCCCTAACAAATTCAAGGCTGCGCTGGCGGCCAAACAGACTCAAATCGGCTGCTGGTCCGCACTGGCAAATCCGATCAGCGCTGAGGTGCTGGGTCTGGCAGGTTTTGACTGGATCGTGCTGGACGGCGAACACGCGCCGAACGATATCACCACTTTTATCCCGCAACTGATGGCGTTAAAAGGCAGCCACAGCGCGCCGGTCGTCCGTGCGCCGACCAATGAGCCGATCATTATCAAGCGCCTGTTGGATATCGGTTTCTACAACTTCCTGATCCCGTTCGTGGAAACGGCGGAAGAAGCGGCGCAAGCGGTGGCGTCTACCCGCTATCCGCCGGAAGGTATTCGCGGCGTGTCGGTTTCTCATCGCGCCAATATGTTTGGCACCGTGCCGGATTACCTGACCGAATCGAACAAAAACATCACCATCCTGGTGCAGATCGAAAGCCAGCAGGGGGTGGATAACGTTGATGCTATCGCCGCGACCAACGGCGTAGACGGTATTTTTGTCGGCCCAAGCGATTTGGCCGCAGCGCTGGGCCATCTGGGCAATGCCAATCACCCGGACGTACAGCGCGCCATTCAGTACATTTTCGAACGCGCCAAAGCGCACGGCAAACCGGCAGGCATCCTGGCCCCGGTTGAAGCCGACGCCCGTCGCTATCTGGAATGGGGCGCGACCTTTGTTGCCGTCGGCAGCGATTTAGGCGTGTTCCGCTCCGCCACGCAGAAACTGTGTGACGCTTTTAAAAAATAACCACCCCCGTAATTAACGAGAGAGATTAACGCTATGACACTGAAAGTTGGTTTTATTGGCCTGGGCATCATGGGTAAACCAATGAGTAAAAACCTCATTAAAGCCGGTTATTCCCTGGTGGTTGCCGACCGCAATGCTGAGGTAATTGCTGAAGTTGTTGAGGCTGGCGCCAGTACCGCCGCTAACCCGAAAGAGATCGCCCAGCAGTGTGACGTCATCATCACCATGCTGCCGAACTCTCCGCACGTCAAAGACGTCGCGCTGGGTGAAAACGGCATTATTGAAGGCGCGAAGCCGGGCACTGTAGTGATTGATATGAGCTCCATCGCCCCGCTGGCAAGCCGTGAAATCAGCGACGCGCTGAAAGCCAAAGGCATCGACATGCTGGACGCACCGGTGAGCGGCGGCGAACCGAAAGCCATCGACGGCACTCTGTCGGTGATGGTTGGCGGCGATAAAGCTATTTTCGACAAGTACTACGATCTGCTGAAAGCGATGGCGGGCTCCGTGGTGCATACCGGTGAAATCGGCGCGGGTAACGTGACCAAATTGGCAAACCAGGTCATTGTGGCGCTGAACATCGCGGCGATGTCCGAAGCGCTGACCCTGGCAACCAAAGCGGGTGTTAATCCTGATCTGGTTTACCAGGCTATCCGTGGCGGCCTGGCAGGCAGTACCGTATTGGACGCGAAAGCGCCGATGGTGATGGATCGCAATTTCAAACCGGGTTTCCGTATCGATCTGCATATTAAAGATCTGGCTAACGCGCTGGACACCTCTCACGGCGTGGGCGCGCAGTTGCCGCTGACCGCTGCGGTCATGGAAATGATGCAGGCGCTGCGTGCCGATGGTCATGGCAACGACGACCATAGCGCGCTGGCGTGCTACTACGAAAAACTGGCGAAGATCGAAGTCACCCGGTAATAAAACAGGGCGCGGGGACGCGCCCCTGGTTTCACGCCCCGCACGGCAAGAAGGGCTTAATAATGATGAAAATTGTAATAGCACCAGACTCTTATAAAGAAAGCCTTCCTGCTGCTGAGGTAGCCCAGGCCATCGAAAAAGGATTTCGGGAAATTTTCCCTGACGCTCAGTATGTTCGCGTACCGGTTGCCGATGGCGGCGAAGGGACCGTGGATGCCATGATTTCGGCGACTGACGGCAGCAAAATTACCACTCAGGTGACCGGTCCCATGGGTGAACGCGTGAATGCCAGTTGGGGTATTTCGGGCGATAAAACGACTGCTTTTATTGAAATGGCGGAAGCCAGCGGGCTTTCGCTGGTGCCACTGAACTTACGCAACCCGCTGATTACCACTTCGCGTGGAACCGGCGAGTTGATTCTGCACGCGCTGGATAACGGGGCGCGCAATATTATTATCGGCATTGGCGGCAGTGCCACCAATGACGGCGGCGCAGGCATGGTGCAGGCGCTGGGCGCAAAGCTGACGGATGCGACCGGTAAAGAGATCGGCCACGGCGGCGGCAGTTTGATGGCGCTGAACAGTATTGATATTTCCGGGCTCGATCCGCGTCTTGCCGAATGCTCGATTCGCGTTGCCTGCGACGTGACCAATCCCCTGGTCGGCGAGACGGGCGCATCGCGGATTTTTGGCCCGCAGAAGGGCGCGACAGAAGCGATGATCGTCGAGCTTGATCGCAATCTCGGCCATTTTGCCGATGTGATCAAAAAATCGCTGCGTGTAGACGTTAAAGCGGTGCCGGGTGCGGGCGCGGCAGGCGGGATGGGTGCGGCGCTGATGGCGTTCCTGAACGCGGAGTTGCGCAGCGGCATTGAGATTGTCACCGAAGCGCTCAACCTCGAAGAACATATTCACGACTGTACATTGGTAGTAACGGGCGAAGGGCGCATCGACAGCCAAAGTATTCACGGCAAAGTGCCGGTAGGCGTGGCGAATGTGGCGATGAAGTACCACAAGCCCGTTATCGGTATTGCAGGTAGCCTGACGCCGGACGTCGGCGTGGTGCATCAGTACGGCATCGACGCGGTATTCAGTGTGCTGACCAGCATTGGGTCGCTGGAAGAGGCGTTAAAGAATGCGTTTGAAAATATCTATCGTGCATCGCGCAACATCGCGGCGACGCTGAATGTCGGGATGCATACCGCGCCTTAAGGCGTGACAGACAGGCGCAAACCCTCTATACTCCGCGCCGAAGCTGACCAGACAGTCGCCGCTTCGTCGTCGTCCTCTTTCGGGGGGAGACGGGCGGAGGGGAGGAAAGTCCGGGCTCCATAGGGCAGGGTGCCAGGTAACGCCTGGGGGGGAAACCCACGACCAGTGCAACAGAGAGCAAACCGCCGATGGCCCGCGCAAGCGGGATCAGGTAAGGGTGAAAGGGTGCGGTAAGAGCGCACCGCGCGACTGGTAACAGTTCGCGGCACGGTAAACTCCACCCGGAGCAAGGCCAAATAGGGGTTCACAAGGTACGGCCCGTACTGAACCCGGGTAGGCTGCTTGAGCCAGTGAGCGATTGCTGGCCTAGATGAATGACTGTCCACGACAGAACCCGGCTTATCGGTCAGCTTCACACATTAGAAACCCCGCTTCGGCGGGGTTTTGCTTTTTCTAAAGCATGGAAAGATGAATGACTGTCCACGACACTTTCTATGAAAAGGACGCGGCTTATCGGTCAGCTTCATACATTAGAAACCCCGCTTCGGCGGGGTTTTGCTTTTTCTAAAGCATGGAAAGATGAATGACTGTCCACGACACTCTCTATGAAAAGGACGCGGCTTATCGGTCAGCTTCATACATCAGAAACCCCGCTTCGGCGGGGTTTTGCTTTATAAGCATCCCACTACACTGTCCATTTTTACAGGACGGCGCATCCGACCTTGACCAATGACAAAGCGGGTTAGATCTTCGCCTCTTTATAATCAGGCCCGTTTGTCTTCACTATGGTCACCATCATGGCTTATCAACTGAATCTTAACTGGCCCGAGTTTTTAGAGAAATACTGGCAGAAACAACCTGTGGTGTTGAAAAATGCCTTTCCAAATTTTGTCGATCCGATTACTCCGGACGAACTGGCAGGGCTGGCGATGGAACCCGAAGTGGATAGCCGCCTGGTCAGCCATAAAAATGGTCAATGGCAGGCCGCCAACGGGCCTTTCGAGGATTTCGATAACTTAGGCGAGACCGGCTGGTCGCTACTGGCCCAGGCCGTAAACCACTGGCATATGCCGTCCGCAGAACTGGTTAAGCCGTTCCGCATACTGCCCGACTGGCGTCTGGACGATCTGATGATCTCGTTTTCCGTGCCGGGCGGCGGCGTTGGTCCGCATATCGATCAGTATGATGTATTTATCATTCAGGGCATGGGCAGCCGTCGCTGGCGCGTGGGCGATAAACTGCCAATGCGCCAGTTCTGCCCACACCCGGCGCTGCTGCACGTCGATCCTTTCCCACCGATCATCGATGAAGATCTTGAACCGGGCGATATTCTTTACATCCCGCCGGGATTTCCGCACGACGGTTTCACGCATCAAACTGCGCTCAACTACTCCGTCGGTTTCCGTGGGCCGAATGGCCGCGACTTGATCAGCAGCTTTGCCGATTATGCGCTGGAAAACGATCTGGGCGGTGAGCATTATAGCGATCCAGATTTAACCTGCCGGGAACACCCGGGCCGCGTTGAAGAATACGAGCTGGATCGTCTGCGCGAGATGATGATCGCCATGATCAAACAGCCGGAAGATTTCAAACAGTGGTTTGGCCGCTTTGCCACCACGCCGCGCCACGAGCTGGATATCGCCCCGGCAGAGCCGCCGTACGAGGCGGATGAAGTGCTTGGCGCGTTAATGGATGGTGAGATGCTGACACGGCTCAGCGGGCTGCGGGTGCTGCATATTGGCGACAGCTTCTTTATCAACAGCGAAAAGCTGGAGACGGTCGAGCCGCAGGCAGCCGATGCGCTGTGCCGCTATACCACCCTCGGTAAACAACAGTTTGGCGCGGCGCTGGATAATCCGGCGTTCGTGGATGAGTTAACCGCGCTGATTAACCAGGGTTACTGGTATTTCGACGAGTAAGGCAGAGATAAAAAACCCCGCTTTGGCGGGGTTTTGAATTTTACAGTTCTTCATGCTCAAGCCGCTGTTCGGCATCGCTGACAATCGCTTCAAGTTCGGTCAGCATCTCTTCATAGCCCCATTCTTGAGGTGTTGAAGGCGCAGCGGTCGTAGCCTGCTCTTTTAGCGCAGCGGATTGCTTCGCTTTTCCTTTGTTTTTTTTCATATCATCCTTCCCGGACAGTCCTCACACCGGCAAATCTATCAGTAATGCCCGCAGCGGTGAATCTGCGACCAGCGTTACGTTAGCTTCGTCACGAATAAACGCGCCATCGCCACAGGTGAGGATCTGTTTCTCATCGCTATGGGATACCGCATGTACGGTGCCGTGGATCGATTGCAGATAGGCACGTGGCCCATGAAGCTGGAACGACAGGCGCTCACCCTCACAGAGTTCGATATGGTGTAGCCAGACCTGCTGGCGCAACTGCAAACTGTTGTTGCTACCATCCGGCGTCGCTAGCAGTTGGGTCGCCTGGGGCAGAATTTCAATTTTTTGGATCAGCGTGTTTTCCCGCTCCGGGCAGGCGTCCAGCCAGAGCTGCATCCGCGTCAGCGGCTGGTCTTTGCTGAGGTTGTGCTCGCTATAGCTGACGCCCGGCTGGGTGGACAGCAGCAGCGCTTCTCCAGTGGAGGCGCGAACGTGGTTGCCCTCGCTGTCACGATATTCCGCCTCGCCTTCCAGAATGATATTCAGAATATCGACCTTCGGGAACGTACGCGGTTGGAAGGACGCGCCCGGTGCCAGAACCTCCTGGTTAAGCACCCGCAGGGAGGCATAACCCAGTAATTTGGGATCGAAATAGTGCCCAAAGGAGAAGGTGTAGCGAGCTTGCAGCCAACCATAGTCAGCTTGCCCGCACTGTTTGGCTGTTCTCGTCGTAATCATAATTCTTGACCTCTCTTTACCAGCTTTTATGTTAAGGCTCTGGACGCTGCATTGTTAGCCAGTTAATCTGCTGGGTATGTTCAAATTTCCTGAATGAGCACTGATGGCTAAAGAAAGAGCACTGACGCTTGAAGCGTTACGCGTCATGGACGCAATCGACCGGCGCGGCAGTTTTGCCGCCGCAGCGGATGAACTGGGGCGAGTTCCCTCCGCGCTCAGCTACACCATGCAGAAGCTGGAAGAGGAGCTGGACGTGGTGCTTTTTGACCGCTCCGGGCACCGCACCAAATTCACCAATGTGGGGCGTATGCTGCTGGAGCGCGGGCGCGTACTGCTGGAAGCCGCCGATAAGCTCACCACCGATGCCGAAGCGCTGGCGCGCGGCTGGGAGACCCATCTCACCCTCGTCACCGAGGCGCTGGTGCCCACCTCCGCGCTGTTTCCGCTAGTGGATAAACTGGCTGATAAAGCCAATACCCAGCTTTCCATTATTACTGAAGTTCTGGCGGGTGCCTGGGAGCGGCTGGAGCAGGGTCGCGCCGATATCGTTATCGCGCCGGATATGCACTTCCGTTCATCCTCTGAAATCAACTCCCGCAAGCTCTACAGCCTGATGAACGTTTACGTCGCCGCGCCGGATCACCCGATCCATCAGGAGCCGGAGCCGCTTTCTGAAGTGACGCGCGTGAAATACCGCGGCGTGGCGGTGGCGGATACCGCCCGCGAGCGCCCGGTGTTAACGGTGCAACTGTTGGATAAGCAGCCGCGTTTGACGGTCAGTTCTATCGAAGATAAAAGAAACGCGCTGCTGGCGGGAATGGGCGTGGCGACCATGCCGTATCCGCTGGTTGAAAAAGATATCGCGGAAGGGCGGTTGCGCGTAGTAAGCCCGGAATCGACCCATGAAATCGACATCATTATGGCCTGGCGCCGTGACAGTATGGGGGAGGCGAAAGCCTGGTGTCTGCGCGAGATCCCCAAACTGTTCGCCCACCTGCGTAACTAACTGATGAAAATGGCCGCACTGCGGCCATTAGATTTCGCGAATCGGATCGGGGCCGAAACGGTTTTCACCCGGCGTGCCGCGCTGGCAGTTGAAGATGAAAATCACGACCCAGCCGATAACCGGGATTAACAGCAGCAGTAACCACCATGCGGAGCGGTCGGTGTCGTGCAAACGGCGGAACTGCACCGCCCACCAGGGCAGGAACACCAACAGCCCGTAAATACCCGCCAGATATCCCTGGCCGCTGGCCGTTTGCCAACCGAGAATACTGTCCACAATGCTCAATACGGTTGTTAAAATGACGTTGACCAGCACGAACATCCAGTATTCCTTGCGACGCGCGCGGCCACCAAAACCCACATAGTTACGAATAACTTTAAAATACCAATCCATTTGTTCTGCGCCTCTTTCAGCAATAATCACTTGTTTTGTAAGCGATCACTTCAAGAATAGACGTGAATGAATGAGTGGTAAATATTCTCCGGGTCAATAGAAAGGCATCCCGAAGGATGCCATGAAGTCTTAGCGGAAGCGCTCATCGCGCCCGTGGGGCTCGCTTAAGTCCTGCTCCGGCCCGATAGAAATAATCCCGGTGGGGTTAATCGTCTTATGGCTGCGGTAGTAATGATTGCGGATATGGGCCAAATTGACCGTTTCGGCGATGCCTGGCATCTGGTAAATATCACGCAGGAATCCGTACAGGTTCAGGTAATCGCTGATGCGGTATTTATCGCATTTAAAGTGGGTCACATATACCGGATCGAAGCGCACTAACGTGGTCCACAAGCGAATATCGGCTTCGGTAAGCTGGTTGCCGGTCAGGTAACGATGGCGGCCTAAAATCTGCTCCAGCCGTTCCAGATGGCTAAAGACATTCTCCACCGCCTCATCGTACGCCTGCTGGCTGGTGGCGAACCCGGCTTTATACACGCCGTTATTCACGTTGTCGTAAATCCAGCCGTTCAGCTCATCGATTTTCTCGCGCAGCTCCGGCGGATAGTAGTCGCCGGCACGTGCGCCGTGGGCGTCGAAGGCGCTGTTCAGCATGCGGATAATCTCCGCCGACTCGTTGCTGACGATGGTTTCATTTTTCTTGTCCCACAACACCGGCACCGTCACGCGGCCTGAGTAGTGTGGATCGGCATGGAGATAAAGCTGATATAAGAACTTATGATCGTAAAGCGTATCGCCCGTCGCATCCGGGAAGTCTTTTCCAAACGTCCAGCCATTTTCCAGCATCAGCGGATGTACAACGGAGACGGAAATAAACGACTCCAGCCCTTTTAAACTGCGCATGATAAGCGTGCGGTGCGCCCAGGGGCAGGCGAGGGAAACATAAAGATGGTAACGATCTTTCTCTGTGGCGAAACCGCCTTTGCCGTTCTGGCCCGGCTCGCCATCGGCAGTCAGCCAGTTGCGGAACGCGGATTCTGAACGCTTGAAACGTCCGCCCGTTGAGGCTGTGTCATACCAGGTATCCTGCCAGACGCCGTCAACCAGTTGTCCCATTTTGCTCCTCCTCGGAATGGAAAAAGCGAGGAACAACCCTCGCTTTTTTTTAATTCAGTATAGTTGGCTTACCACTTTTTATTCAGCACACGGTCGATGCTGATAGCGCCAGGACCTGTGATGGTCAGCAGCAGGAAGCCGCCAGCAATGGTCAGATTTTTCATAAACATCAGAGAATTCACGCCTTCGGCAAAGTTGCTATGGAACAGGAATGCCGTTAGCAGCGTAAATACCGCAGTGATAATTGCAGTGGTACGGGTCAGGAAGCCAAACAGAATTGCCAGACCACCGCCAAACTCAAGCAGGATCACCAGCGGCAGCATAAAGCCCGGAACGCCCATCGCTTCCATGTATTGCTGGGTGCCAGCGTACCCGGAGATTTTGCCCCAGCCAGCGGTAATAAACAGGACTGGCATCAGGATACGTGCCATTAAAATTCCAATATCTTCAAATTTTTTCATTATATGCTCCGGGATTGCAGTGCGCGGTTACCTGGCGGTAAAGCGTCATTATTTCGCAGTTTCCACTGCTTAGTGGGCTTCGCTGTTGATAGGAAGGATAGTAAGTGCAGCTGGTGAGGATTGTTAGCGAGAAAATCTGCCAAAAATATTCAAAAATTTTGATGATGAAAAAATCTATAAATCAAAGCAAATTGAATAGCGAAGATGAGTTTTTTTATAATTCTTAAAGGCGTTATTTAAATATATTCATTTTATATATTCATTTTTGACAAATATAATCACTGAGAATCAAATCGCATTTGATAAGTAAACAAATGCCTTATATAAAATTGTCTATAAATGGACAGTCAATTCCATTCTTATTGATAGATTGTAACTATAAGATCCAACACCTTGTTCGTTATAAATGAACAACGCTTTAAAGAAAGATAAAAATTAAGAATAAATTAAAGTGTAAGGATTTTTTAAATCTGCATGTAGCGGGGATAATTTGATGAATTAATTCTTATTAATACAATATTGGATTAATTTTCAATCAGTATAAGTGCATCAATGAAAGGTGGATAAATGTTTAAGTTTGGACGCTGATTGTTGGTGCATGTGATAGGAGCGGTGATATTAAATCATCACTATCGATCGTTAATGATTATCCAGATAACGAATCAACTAAATGTTAAGTTTATTACTTATTATTTAACATTTTTGTTAATGCTTATCGTTTTATGAGTGTTATTAACAGTAGTTATGAACTTAATGAGATGTTTTTTTACTGGAGATAAATAAATGAAAAAGGCGCTTTTAGCATTGGTTCTGGCGGGTGTAATGGGTAATGCAATGGCAGCTAATACTGCCGATTTGACAGTAAAAGGCGTACTAGTCAAAGCTGCATGCTCACCAACTCTCGATAAAAATGAAGTCAGCTTTGGCAACATTCCGGTAGGTAACCTGGATAAAACAAACACCAACCAACTGGGCTCAAAAGACGTTACTCTGACCATTACCTGCGATAACGCCATGGTAATGGGTTGGACTACCCTGGACGGCCATGCCGATTCCCTACAATCTCTGACGCTGACCAAAGCAGCAGCAGATAATAGTGACGTCACTGAAGCCACTACCGAATACGGCCTGGGTAAAGCGGGCGATGTAAAAATCGGTTCCTACTCAATCGTGGCGAAAACCACTGGCGTAACCTATGACGGCACAGCGGGCGACCTGCTGGAAGTGGATAACGTGGGTCATGGTAATACTACCGTATGGACGAAAAGCACCAAAGGCGTAACCAAGCCAAGTATTCGTACCTTTACCGCGGGTGTTACCGGTGAGACTGCGCCGAAAGCCTTTAAAGTAGGTGTATTCCCGCTGAAAGTCACCGCTGCGGTGCAGGGTACCGATACGCTGAAAATCACCGAAGACACCAATCTGGACGGTCTGGCGACGATTTCCCTGAGCTATATCTAAATGAGTGGTCGGCAATAGAATAACGTCGCGGCCAGTGGTCGCGACTGTTTATTTATTGTAAGCGCATTCATGAAACTTGTGAAAATAAGGTTGCACTTTGGCGTGTTGTGGCCGCTCAGTTATTTCATATCTCTACCATCGAAGCATTGTGCTTTGTAACGTCAAAATAAGGAAAAAGACATGGGTATGTTAAAAAAAATCTTATATTTCGTTGGTATATATGTAATTACATGAGGAGTCTATTTTAACGCCTCATCGTTCCGCCGTTAATAAAGGTTGATAATATGTTTAAAAAATCCGTGGCTTGTCTTTTTAGTTTTGTTGTTATGGCTGGCAGTGCCTTTGCCAGCGATAGCGCAGATTTAAAAATTTCTGCGCTTTTTGAAGCTGGGGCATGCACACCTTCCCTAAGCAACGGCGGAGAAGTTAATTTCGGTCATATCCCGCTAGGTAATTTAAATAAAACCTCAACAAATCAGTTAGGTTCGCGTTTTTTAACCTTGACCATCGCGTGCATAGAAGTCACGCCGGTTGGTTGGGCGGTAACAGATAATAAAAAAGAAAGTATCCAGACATTAAAAATTAAGACACCGAAATATAACAATGAAGATCTTAGTGACGTTAACTATGAGTTTGGCCTTGGTAAAACCGCTGCGGGTGTTAAATTAGGAGCATACGCCATTTATACCGATATAAATAACGTGATGGCGGATGGCATTAAAGTCGACGTAATGTTTCGCACTGGTAGTGGAAGTTGGAGCAAATCTGGCGCGGGTGAAGTGAAAAATGATCCCACCTTTACATTGGCTACCACGATGTTGGTATCAGGTAGTTATTCACCCGTTGCCGCTAAAACCTTTAGCTGGCCTTTAAAGGTGACAGCAGCCATTCAGGACACCAATACGTTAAGCATTGGCGACAGTACCGCACTGGATGGTTCCTCAACGATTTCATTGTTTTATCTGTAAACATATATGGGAAGGATGAGTTACCTTTAATAATTCATATTAATTATAAATTTACTAAATACATCATTCAGCAACGGGCGATGGTGTCTGAACCGCTATTTGATAATTATAGAGGCAAGCCAGAAGTGGCGCTTAGCTAACATTATTGAAAAGGTAAAATATGAAACTCAAGAAAAGTGCATTCTTATTAGCGATGGCAGTTATCGGATTTAGCCATAGCATGGTTTCGCTGGCGGCAGGCATGGTGCCGGAAACCTCTCTGCTAATTATTAATGAGGCGGACGAAGGCGGCAGCATTAATATAAAAAATACCGATCCTAAAGCTGCGCTGCTTTACACCAACGTGGTCGATCTTGCCGATGATAAAGGCATCCATTTGATGGTGACGCAGCCGGTGGTACGTGTCGAGGCCGGTCAGACCCAGCATTTACGTTTTATTATGAAAGCCGACGCGCCATTAACGGTTGAGCATCTTAAGCGTGTCACCTTTGAAGGCATCCCTCAGAAAATGCCGGGTAAAAATAAGGTCGGCTTTAATATTCGCCAGGATATTCCGGTATTGATTCATCCGGCAAGTTTACCGGTAGTGAAAGACGCGTGGACATTACTGAACTGGAGCGCTTCGGGTTCGCAGATCACTGTGAAAAACCCCAGCCCGTATGTGGTTCGTCTTGCGTCGCAGGTTGAATTACTGCCGTCCCATGTTAGGGCTGAATTGTCTAAAACCTATATTCTGCCGGGAGAAACGTTAACTGCAAAAATCGAGAAAGGGGTTGCTGGAAACTCTCAAATTAAATTTACTCCTGCCAGTCGTTATGGAATTCAGGTGGAGAGCTATACCGCATCGTTAGCGGCTCAGTAATATATCATCTCTGGGATAAAAATGAATAATCGCATTAAGCGGATCTCTTCGCTGATCGGTCTTTGCCTGGCTCCAGTGGCGCTTTCCAGTTTTCCAGCGTTTAGCCAGGACGCGCGATTTGATATGGATATTCTAAAAACTCGTGGGCTGGATGCTTCGCTTGGCGATTATTTTGCAGATGCTTCTAAATTTATGCCTGGTCGGCAGCCCGTTTCCTTGATGGTCAACGGCAATGAAAAGGGGCAGGTGACGGCGCGCTTCGGTAAAGAAGGCGAATTGTGTGTGGATCAGGCATTTTTGCAACGTGCGGGATTGCACGTTCCTTTTGCATTACGCGTTGAGAAACCGGATGAAACCGAATGCTACGACTATAAAAAGGATTATCCGACAACAACGGTGACCGCGCTGCCCGGCGAGGAGAAGCTTTCTCTCGTTGTGCCGCAAGACGCCTTAACCAACGATGTCATTTTACCAGCGGACGTCAATCATGGCGGTACTGCCGGGCTGCTCAACTATTCATTGATCTCGTCTCAGTCCAGTTATAGCGGGTCTACCAGCCGCTACGATCAGCTGGCGCTGGAAGATGGCATCAACGTTCATGACTGGTTGCTACGCAGCCGTCAGATGATGACGCGGATGGATGGCGAGACCAACAGCGACGGGCTTTACACCTACGTGCAGCATACCTTCGAAGGCATTAAGTCTCAGATGCAGGCGGGACAGATCAACATCAGTAATACGCTTTTTTCCGGCGCGGCGATTAACGGGGTGCAGTTTTTCCCGGAAAGCGGCCTGGTGGACAATGGCGGTAGCGGCGTTACCGTCACGGGTATCGCCAGCTCGCCTCAGGCGCGCGTCGAAGTGAAACAAGCGGGGCGTCTGGTTTATTCCACCCTGGTGCCTGCCGGACCCTTTACCCTTGAGAACGTGCCGGTTTCAAGTCTTAGCCTTGCGCTGGATGTGACGGTCATTGAGACCGATGGCTCACAAAGCCGTTACACCATACCGGCGGATGCGTTGCGAGGTAATCATCTTTCCGCGCCGCAAGGGTTATCTGTGGCGATGGGGCGTACCCAGGATAAAGGTGACGATGGCAGGCAGCCCTGGTTAGCGACCTTCTCTGACGGTTGGGGTGTTCGCCCCGGACTGAACCTGAGCGCAGGCGCGATGGTGGCTGACGACTATGAAGCAGTTGCCACCCAGGCGGATATCCAGCCCTTCAGCAATACCGTCATCTCTGCCGCCCTACGCGGCTCTCGTGATGCGTACGGCGATAATCAGGGTTATAGCGGCAACATCAATCTCAGCGTAAGCGCGGCGAAAAACCTGGCATTTTCTGTCTCCGCTACCCGCTACTCAACGGGGTACCGCGAACTTACCGATACGCTTGACGATGATTTTACGCAGTACACCGGGCAGTACAGCGCAAATGCCTCCTGGAGTAATCCAACGGCAGGGGCGCTCTCACTGGGTTATAGCGTGAGCCAGGGCGCTGAAGGAAGTGATAGTTCACGTTACATCATCGCCTCATGGGGTAAGACGTTCCACTGGGCTTCAGTATCGGTGAACTGGCAGCGGCTGCTTAATCCGTCCGATGACAGCGATTACCGAAACAACGCGAATTATGGCGACATGTTGTATGTCAACGTGTCGGTGCCGTTTGGCAACCAGCGCGTAATGGGTTACATGCGTAAAACCGGAGACGAAATGCACAGTGGGGTAAGCACGTCCGGGAACATTGGACGTAACACCTATTACAACGTTTCTACTGAGCATGATAACCAGGACAATCAAAATAGTTTTGATGGTGCCATCAATAGTAACTTGCATTACACGCAGCTAGGGCTAAGCGCCGGGGTTCAGGGTTCGGACAGCCGCAACAGCAGCGTGACGCTGAACGGCGGCGTGGTAGCGCACAAAAATGGCGTGACCTTCTCACCCTATGCCGTACAGGATACCTATGCCATTGCTAACATCGGCGATCACGTGAGTGGCGTAGAGATTTCCACGCCAGATGGTACGGTATGGACCGACCACTGGGGCCAGGCGGTTGTACCGTCGCTGCCTGCTTACAAAGCGGCACGCGTTGAAATGAATACCGACACATTGCCTAAAAATATCGACGTTGATAACGGGATTTCCGTGATGGCGGCAGGGCATGGTTCCGTGAGTAACGTGAGCTTTAGCGTGCTTAATGTACGCCGTGTGATGCTCAACGTCACAATGGCGAACGGAAGTCCGTTGCCGAAAAACGCTGCGTTGCTTGATGAAGAAGGCAACTACGTCACGACAGCGGTAGATGATGGGCTGGTGTTCCTGAACGACGCGGATCAGATCAAAGCGCTGTATATGGCGAACGACGAAGGCCAGCGACAGTGTCGCATCGACTATCAACTGGCGGAAAAACGCAACCTTAACGAAATCTATGAACAAACCAAAGGGGTATGTCAGTGAAACGATATCTAACCGGTCTGGCGCTGATGCTGCTGTTTAGCGGCCTTGCACAGGCGCAATGCCAGTTATCACTGTCACGCGCGGAAATTAACTACGGCAAAGTGCACGACAGCGACTACAGCGGGCAGCATAAACGCTGGAAAACACTGAATGACAGAGACGTACAGTTAACTGCTATCTGCGATGCCCCAGCAAAAATGGCGATTTTTGTCCATGGTGGAGATCAGGATGAGGGGTTCCGTTTTGGCTCTGACAGTGTGGTGCTGGTGGCAGCGTCCAGCGCCACGTTAGATGGTAAACAAGTCATGATCGGCAAAACAATCAGTCATAGCCCTTTTGCGCTTAATGGCAACGCCAGCGATAAAAGGCTGTTGAGGGATAATGAAGGAATTGTACCGGTCAGCGGTGAGCAAATCCTTGAAGGACAACAATTTTCCGTAATGTTAACGGTGCGTCCAGCACTAAGTGACCGTGATACACAAGTCAATGACAAAAGCAAAGCGGAAAGCAATCTGCATTTTAATGTGGAAATGGAGTAGCCACTACATTGATTGTAATTGGCTCGTGCGATTTTTATTTAAGCAAAAAGATGAATGCGCAATTATTAAACATATTCGTTTTATGCGCGTCAACGAGCATCGGCAATGCAGACGACGCTGTTGATTTAACAGTTACCGGGAAGCTAAATTACGGCGCGTACGCTCCAACATAAGCAATGGCGGCATTGGTGATTTTGGTCATATTCCGCTTGGTAATTTAAGTGAAAATGAAAAAATCATTCAGGAAATAGGGCGAAAAATTTTATGATGACAGATGGGATAAATATCGATATATACACTGTGTCAGTAAATATAGCCCATTTAAAAAGTGAAGGCGTTAAGGTTGATTTGTTAAAAAAGGATTTAAACTATACCTTCGCGAAATATATGAAAGGTTTATTTAATCCCGCTGAAGAGCGATTTCTTGCCACCGTAACTGAACGGCAGGTTACTCTTTTAACAGCAAAAGTGACTAAATATCCATTACGGCTAATTGCAGTAAATAAAGTACCGATACACTTGCGATTACCGACCAGTCTAACTTTGATGATTCGGTCATGATTTCTCTTGATTATATTTAAATAACTATATGATACTTTTTTAACTAATTTATATGGGGAATATTAATCTGCTGAATGTTTGGTGCTTGAAACCGGGCAAACTAATCTGTCACAAGTGTCTCGTGCTTGAGCATACCGCCATTGCTCAGCGAGTAGTATAGGTAAGTTAAATGCAGTGCAACTAAAGCGATCAATATTTATATGCAAAAACGAAGGGGTTACTAAATTTATAGCCGCTTTCTCCTTTAACCTTGACTTACGGAAATGATATGAAAAAGAAACTGTTAGGAATGATAATGTTATGTGCATTATCGAGTGGTGCTTATGCCGGTAATAGTGTTGATTTAAAAGTCACCGGGAAACTTATGAATGGCTCGTGTACACCATCATTGGAAAATGACGGTGTGGTCGATTTTGGTCATATTGCTTTGGGGAATTTAAGTAAAACCGAAACAAATCAGTTGGGACATAAGACACAGACGTTAACGGTAACGTGTACTACTGAGATGATGGTAGGGCTTAAGGCTATTGATAACCGTACTGACTCGGAGATCCCAACGGGTATGATCATGGATATTAACCCTGATGGCTTTGATCATGACATTTCAACAGATGCTATGGGATTAGGTAAAACTGCGGCAGGAGTAAATATTGGTGCCTATATGATAGCGATTGATGAAAACAATGTCATGAGTGATGGCGTGAAAGCTGATCTGATAAGAAGCGATCACGGAGCGGCATTCACGCGTTATTCATATGGTATTCTTAATTGGGCCGATGAGCGTACCCTTTCTGCTGCGGCGGTAGGTGAGCTCACCCCTAAAGCGGCAAAAGTCACAGTATATCCATTATGGGTGACCGCAATAATACAAGGGACTGATACATTAGCACTCACTGATAATACTAATTTAGACGGTTCTGCTACTATTTCTCTGGTTTATCTCTAAGTTAAAGTAATAAGAGCAGGTATAATGTTACTACCTGCTCTTATTATGAACGATGTTAGCGCGCCTGATCCTTTACCGTATTCTTCAGCAGCTTCCACGCACTCCATGCGGCAAACCCACGTTTCCCCCAGCGCAGCAGGAAATTCGGATTTTTGATGGTCCAGATTGCGCCAACGCTACTGCCGACCAGTAACCATGAACGCAGGCCCAATAACGTATGCCAGCCGCGATCGTAGGAGCCGGTGACCTCAAGCCAGTCGCGTCGGCTCGACGCGAGGTCGAGCCGCTGCTGGTGGACCTGGGTTATCAACATGGCTTTGCGCAATTCGCGTTCAGCCTTGTTCATGACTTATCCTCCTCCAGTAAATCACGATCGTTGGCCAGTTCTTTGCGTGTGTGGCGCAGCAGGGTGGATTTACGCGCTTTTCGCAACGTCATCAAGCCCCCAATCAGCGCCAGCACCAGTAACACAGCGGTTGTCGCAATCATGGCGTTCAGACGGTATTGCGGATCGATAGCCCAGATAATCAGTACCATCAGGCTCATCAACCCAAATGCCGCGAACAGCATGGTCATGCCGAGCATCAGAAGAATTTGAACCAGGTTCGCTTTTTCTTCTTCCAGCTCGACTACCGCCAGGCGCACACGCGTTTCCACCATTTCGACAATAATGGTGATAATGCGCTGTCCGATGCCGAGAACGCCTTTACCCGGCCCTTGAGGTTGACGATACTCTGCCATATTAACGACGCGACAGAAGTACGCCCAGTACGACACCGACTGCCGCACCAATACCTACGCCAGTCCATGGATTGTCACGAACGTAATCGTCGGCACGTGCCGCCGCTACGCGGGTTTGTTCTGCGATGGCGTCGCCGGTTTCGCCCAGGCGATAACGGCTCTCTTTCAGCGCGCGTTCGGCTTTGCCACGTAATTTGCTCAACTCTTCTTTCGATTTGTCGCTGGATGAGCTCAACACTTCTTCAAGCGTATCAGCCAGCGACTTCAACTCTGCGCGCAAATGATCGGTATTATCTTTTGACATAGTTCTTCTCTCCAGTGAGTGAGGTTAACGCTCAGTAATCGCGAGCCTTCAAAGCCTTTAAATCCTGTTCAGCTTCTTTCAGTTTCCGCTCGCGTTTAGAAATCTTTTCTCGGTCGCCGCTTTGCTGCGCTTCATGTAATTCAGCGCGACGTTCAGAAATCTCAGCTTGTTGTTCGGAAATTTTCTGCTGATGCTTAGCGCGTAAATCGCTGTCGGAACAGTTAGCGCGAACCTCACTTAACGCTTTGTTCAGACCCTTGATGCGATTTTGATTGTTATGCTTTTCGGCATAGCTAATTTCTCGAAGGATTTCCTGTTCCTTCTCCTGGCATAACGAGGCGGCTTGCGCAGCGGTCGTTGAGAAAAGGATACATGCCAGGATAGTGCGGTATTTCATTGATAAACCTTCCATTGTGATGCAGCAAAACGCTGCATGTTCCAGATTATTAACGGCGCGGGTGGAGTGGATTGCGCTTACTAAGCATAGTAAGTAATAACGCAAACCCCAAAGAAACTGAAAAGATTCAGAATCCTGGAAGTCTTAACCTAAGTGGCGGGATTCGCTACGAAGACGGGATAACCAGCTGGAGGCCAGGTTGTCTTCTTCCTGTTGTGCGATGCTAAAGCCATGCGGCAGCGAGCGGTAAAGCACCTCTTTGGCGGCTTCGCTCTGCGCGCTGGAATCGAATTTAATCAACAGGATATCGTCCTGGGGCGTAATGCTTTTGAAGCGGATGCCGTTGGCATCAAGATGGTGCCAGACGGAAAAGCCGTCTGGAATGGCGACGCCCTGCGCCGTGGCGCGGATTTCCAGCGTCGACTCGGTATTGCGCAGCGCGGAAAGCGCCACGCAGAGTGAGATCAGCGCCAGGACTCCACCTGTAGCAAAGGTGAGCCTGGTCCACCGTTTTTGTCGCATCCTTTTAACCTCGATTTCCGTATTTTTTCTTCCATAACACCACTAACGATCCCACCAGACCAAATACCAGCAGTACCACCGGCAGCAGCATCAGACAGCTCATCAGCGCGTCCTCATACTTTAAAAACACCGGCGTTTTGCCCAGCAGGTAGCCAAGCGTGGTGAGAATCAACACCCACAGCAACCCGCTCATCCAGTTAAAGAACTGGAAGCGCGCGTTATTCAGCCCGGAGAGCCCGGCGATGGTGGGCAGCAGCGTGCGCACAAACGCAATAAAACGACCAATCAGCAGCGCGGATAAACCGTGCTTATGAAACAGGTGATGGGCGCGCTGGTGATAATGCGCGGGCAAATGGGAAAGCCAGTTTTGCACTATCCGCGTATTGCCGAGCCATCGCCCCTGAATGTAGCTGAGCCAACACCCGAGGCTTGCCGCTGCGGTAAGCAGTAAAATGGTTTGCGGAAAGCCCATCGTCCCTTTGGCAATCAGCACGCCCACCAGCACAAGTAAACTGTCTCCCGGCAGGAACGCGGCAGGTAACAAGCCATTTTCCAGAAACAGAATCATAAACAGCACAAAGTACAACATACCCACCATGGAGGGGTTGGACAGCGTCTCGAAGTCCTGGCTCCACAGCGCGTTTAACAGTTGGGTAAACAGTTCCATTCAATTTTCCTGGCACATCGGTTAAAGCCAAAGGTTTTATAAAGGAAACAGCATCGTGGACATTGTGATTATTAATTGGGTGGCCACATCAAGCTATGCATTACATCGCACCTGCACTATTCCCTGTCAGGTTGGCAAAGTGAGTGGGTACTTACACTGTAGCCAAGAATTGCGTCTAATTGTAACAAAGCGCAGCGCATTGCGTCAGAAAATTTGCGCGTCGTTGACAATTGATTTTGCTTACCGGGGGAGGCGCTGGCGAGGGTATTTACAAACGCTGACACTATACATGGTTTGCTTACCCTCACCGGGAGAATAGAGATTATTTTACGCTATTGGTGGCAGTATCCAGATGAACCACAGGATTTTCAGCGAATAGATAGCGATCGGCATTAAATTCAAAGTCATCGCTGGTTTCGTTAAACAACATTTGTTTGGTGTTTTCGAGGTGCTGCCACATGGCTAATTTCGCCGCGTGGGAGTCTTTACGAATCAGCGCTTTTAGGATTTTGTCATGGTCGTCGCACCAGTTGTCCACGGTACGGGAATCAATGTGCTCGTGAAGCTTTTTCCAGTACGGGTTATAGACGCGCTGAGTCCACATCTTTTCGACAATCGCCGCCAGGGCGCTGTTCTGAGTCGCAAGGGCAACCTGAACGTGAAATTGCAAATCCCATTCGGAATCGCGGAAGCATTTCTCGTTGCGCGCTTTATCCTGGATTTCCATCAGTTTCATGATGTCTTGCTTGGTCACCTGCGTCGCCGCGAATTCAGCAATATTACTTTCGATCAGCTGACGCGCCTGCAACAGCTCAAACGGACCATAGCTGGCGAACTCAAACTGCTGTTCATCCGGCATCGTATGGTATTTGGCCTGATTAGAAATCACGTGAATGCCCGAACCTTTGCGGACCTCAACGTAGCCTTCCACTTCAAGCATGATAATGGCTTCACGAACCACAGTGCGGCTCACGTTTTTTTCATCAGCAATAAAGCGCTCGGCAGGTAATTTATCACCCACCAGATAAACGCCTTGCTCGATACGGCTTTTCAGCTCAGCCGCGAGCTGCTGATAAAGTCGGCGAGATTCTGTGATTTCCATATGCAACTCCGGAATGAACTGCGGGACAACATTGATTTGTTATACCACTTTTACGGGAAACGCTCCACTTGCGGGATCAAAAAAGCCGCCCTGGAAGGCGGCTGTCAGTCAATTTAGTGACGCCGGTTAATGTTGCGCGGCGGGTTTAGGGTCGGGAGCCTGCTTTTGCAATTCCGCCATCGGTTTGTTTTGCAACAGCGTCCAGATAGCGACCGCGCCTAACAGGTCAAATACCGCCAGTACTGCGAACAGCGGGCTGAAGCCGATCGTGTCAGCCAGCGCACCCACAACCAAAGCAAACATAGTGCTCGCGGTCCAGGCCGCCATACCGGTCAGGCCGTTTGCGGTTGCCACTTCGTTACGACCAAATACGTCTGAAGACAGGGTAATCAGCGCGCCAGACAGGGACTGGTGAGCGAAACCACCGACGCACAGCAGCGCGATGGCCACATACGGGCTGGTGAACAGGCCGATCATACCTGGGCCAATCATCAGCACGGCGCCCATGGTGACGACCATTTTACGGGAGACGATCAGGTTCACGCCAAACCAGCGCTGGAACAGCGGCGGCAGATAACCCCCTACGATGCAACCGAGGTCAGCGAACAGCATCGGCATCCAGGCGAACATCGCGATTTCTTTCAGGTTAAAGCCGTAGACTTTAAACATGAACAGCGGGATCCAGGCGTTAAACGTACCCCAGGCCGGCTCTGCCAGGAAACGCGGCAGCGCGATACCCCAGAACTGACGGTTACGAATGATCTGCCACGGAGACATCTTCTTGCCGTTGTCTTTCTGGTGCTGTGCTTCCTGGCCACCAATGATGTAGTCGCGTTCTTCTTCAGTTAATTTTTTCTGGTCGCGCGGGTGTTTGTAGAAAATCAGCCAGGCCATCGCCCAGGCGAAGCTCAGTACGCCGGAGATAATGAACGCCATCTGCCAGCTGTGCATCACGATTGCCCACACTACCAGCGGCGGCGCAATCATCGCACCAATTGAAGAACCGACGTTGAAGTAACCAACGGCGATAGAACGTTCTTTAGCCGGGAACCACTCTGAGGCGGCTTTCAGGCCAGCCGGGATCATCGCGGCTTCTGCTGCGCCTACTGCGCCACGGGCCAGCGCCAGGCCGCCCCAACTGCCTGCCAGCGCGGTTGCGCCACAGAAAACAGCCCACAGAACCGCAAACATCGCGTAGCCGATTTTGGTGCCCAGTACGTCAAGGACGTAGCCTGCGACTGGCTGCATAATAGTGTAAGCCGCTGAATACGCAGCGATAATATAAGAGTACTGCTGGGTGGAGATATGTAACTCTTCCATCAGCGTCGGCGCTGCCGCCGCCACGGTGTTACGAGTCAGGTAACCCAGTATGGTGCCTAAGGTGACCAGGGCGATCATGTACCAACGTAGCCCTTTGATTTTACGCATGTGAAAACCTCATTGTTTTGAAATCCACCGTATCTACACGGTCACCTGCCAGACCAATTACGGCAGGTGTCGAAAACTGAAACGGCGGCGTTATCAGGGTTTAGCTGAAACGTTCCGTTCCTTGCCATAGAAAGTGTTTGTGGGGCAATTCGGTATCCGTACCGGTAAAGTCGCTTTTCACCTTAAGGCTGTTTTTGCGACGGCTGCAAAGATAACTTGTCATACAGCTTTAAAAGTTGAGAGCCATCACAAAAGTGCTTTTCTCTATAGGGTTATTAACAAGGCCCTGGAAGACCAGTGCTGGCGCGGCTTTACCCGGGATTTACTCCTAAAGTGGTGGACTTTTTGTTAGCGTTTATTGATCTTGCTCACTAAATAATTCTCTGTGACTAGAAATTGGTGTGATAACTTTGTCAGCATAGTTGGACGCATCTGGTTCACTCGCTCAGAGGAAGCTCACAATGACCCCGTTCATGACCGAAGAT
The DNA here is from genome assembly GCF_056155425.1 of Atlantibacter sp. MEI4A-1023. Classification (NCBI taxonomy): domain Bacteria; kingdom Pseudomonadati; phylum Pseudomonadota; class Gammaproteobacteria; order Enterobacterales; family Enterobacteriaceae; genus Atlantibacter; species Atlantibacter sp. MEI4A-1023. The sequence continues at coordinate 4,046,062 of NZ_CM149568.1, read as the reverse complement.
TTCTTGTTAGACACTGAATTCGCCCGCCGTCTGTATCATGATTACGCCAAAGACGAGCCGATTTTCGACTATCACTGCCACCTCCCGCCGCAGCAAATCGCCGAAAACTACCGCTTTAAAAATCTGTATGACATCTGGTTGAAAGGTGACCACTACAAGTGGCGTGCGATGCGTACCAACGGCGTGGCTGAACGCCTGTGTACCGGCGATGCCAGCGATCGCGAGAAATTCGACGCATGGGCGGCCACGGTTCCTCACACCATCGGTAACCCGCTGTACCACTGGACCCATCTGGAACTGCGCCGTCCGTTTGGTGTAACAGGTAAACTGTTGTCGCCAAAAACTGCCGATGAGATCTGGAACCAGTGCAACGAACTGCTGGCACAGGATCAATTCTCCGCACGCGGCATCATGCAGCAGATGAATGTGAAAATGGTTGGCACCACTGACGATCCGGTGGATTCGCTGGAACACCACGCCACCGTGGCGAAAGACAGCAACTTCAGCGTTAAAGTGCTGCCGAGCTGGCGTCCTGATAAAGCCTTCAATATTGAACAGGCGACCTTTAACGACTACATGGCCAAACTGGCCGAAGTCTCTGATACCGATATCCGCCGCTTTGCCGATCTGCAAACCGCGCTGACCAAACGTCTGGACCACTTCGCCGCGCACGGCTGTAAAGTGTCCGACCACGCGCTGGATGTGGTGCTGTTCGCAGAATCTAACGAAAGCGAACTCGACAGCATTCTGGCTCGCCGCCTGGCGGGTGAAAGCCTGTCTGAACATGAAGTCGCGCAGTTTAAAACTGCCGTGCTGGTCTGGCTGGGTGCGGAATATGCCCGTCGCGGTTGGGTACAGCAGTACCACATCGGCGCGCTGCGCAATAACAACCTGCGCCAGTTCAAACTGTTGGGGCCGGACGTCGGTTTTGACTCCATCAACGATCGTCCGATGGCGGAAGAGCTGTCCAAACTGCTCAGCAAGCAGAACGAAGAAAACCTGCTGCCGAAAACCATCCTGTACTGCCTGAACCCGCGCGATAACGAAGTGCTGGGCACCATGATTGGCAACTTCCAGGGCGAAGGGATGCCGGGCAAGATGCAGTTCGGTTCCGGCTGGTGGTTTAACGATCAGAAAGACGGTATGGAACGTCAGATGACCCAACTGGCGCAGCTCGGTTTGCTGAGCCGCTTTGTGGGCATGCTGACCGACAGCCGCAGCTTCCTGTCTTATACCCGTCACGAGTATTTCCGCCGCATTCTGTGCCAGATGATTGGCCGCTGGGTGCAGGCAGGCGAAGCGCCGGCGGATATCGAACTGCTGGGCGAGATGGTGAAAAACATCTGCTTTAACAATGCGCGTGACTACTTCGCCATTGAACTGAACTAATTAAGGCCGTTTGAGGTTGATATGCAATACATCAGGATCCATTCGCAAGATAACGTCGCGGTTGCGCTGACCGACCTGGCAGAAGGCAGCGTCGTCACCCTTGACGGGGTTACGCTAACGCTTCCACAGGCGGTAGCGCGTGGACATAAGTTCGCCATCAGCCCGATTGCGAAAGGTGAGAACGTTATTAAATATGGATTGCCGATTGGCCATGCTCTGAGCGATGTTGCGCCAGGCGAACATATCCATTCCCATAACGCGCGCACCAATCTGAGCGATCTGGATACCTATCGCTATCAACCGGATCTGCAAACGCTGGAACAGCAGGCCGCGGATCGCGACGTTAATATCTACCGCCGCGCCAACGGCGAGGTTGGGGTCCGCAATGAGTTATGGATCCTGCCGACCGTGGGCTGCGTCAACGGGATTGCCCGTCAGATCCAGAGCCGTTTCCTGAAAGAAACCCATGATGCCGAAGGCACCGACGGTGTATTCCTGTTCAGCCATACCTACGGCTGCTCACAGCTGGGCGACGATCACGTCAATACCCGCACCATGTTGCAGAACATGGTGCGCCACCCCAACGCGGGCGCGGTGCTGGTAATTGGCCTGGGCTGCGAAAACAACCAGGTCGATGCGTTCCGCGAAACCCTGGGTGACTTCGATCCTGAGCGGGTGCATTTCATGGTTTGCCAGCATCAGGATGACGAAGTGGAAGCCGGTCTGGAGCATCTGCATGCGCTGTATGAAGTGATGCGCCACGACCAGCGCCAGCCGGGCAAACTGAGCGAACTGAAGTTTGGTCTGGAGTGCGGCGGTTCTGACGGCTTGTCCGGTATTACCGCTAACCCGATGCTGGGCCGTTTCTCCGACTATATGATCGCCAACGGCGGCACCACGGTGCTGACTGAAGTGCCGGAAATGTTCGGTGCTGAACAACTGCTGATGAGCCATTGCCGCGATGAAGCGACGTTTGAAAAAACCGTCACTATGGTGAATGACTTCAAACAGTACTTTATCGCCCACAATCAGCCGATTTACGAAAACCCGTCGCCGGGCAACAAAGCGGGCGGGATCACCACCCTGGAAGAGAAATCTCTGGGCTGTACCCAGAAAGCGGGGGAAAGCCAGGTGGTGGACGTGCTGCGCTACGGCGAACGTCTGACCCAACATGGCCTGAACCTGCTGAGCGCGCCGGGCAACGATGCCGTCGCGACCAGCGCGCTGGCCGGTGCCGGTTGCCATATGGTGCTGTTCAGCACCGGGCGCGGTACGCCGTACGGCGGTTTTGTGCCAACGGTGAAAATTGCTACCAACAGCGAACTGGCGAAGAAAAAACCGCACTGGATTGACTTCGACGCCGGGCAACTTCTGCATGGGCAGACCATGCCGGAGCTGTTGAACCAATTTATCGACACCATTGTTGAGTTTGCTAACGGTAAGCAGACCTGCAATGAACGTAATGATTTCAGAGAACTGGCAATCTTTAAGAGTGGCGTGACATTATAATCTGTGGACTCCTGAGTTCATTTACCCCCGGCGCTCCGTTAACGAGCGCCGTTTTTTTATGATTTTAAGGACAGAGAATGACCGCGTATTGGCTGGCCCAGGGCGTTGGCGTCCTGGCTTTTGCGATTGGTATCACGACGTTTATTAATCGCGATGAAAAACGCTTCAAACTGCAACTCTCGCTGTACAGTTTTATTATCGGCTGCCATTTCTTCCTGATGGGCGCGGCACCCGCCGGGATGAGCGCAGTGCTAAACGCCTTTCGCACCGTGGTTTCGCTGCGCACCCGCAGTCTGTGGGTGATGTCGATTTTTATCGTTCTGACGTTGTCTCTTGGCCTTGCCAAACTTCACCACCCGATGGAGCTGCTGCCGATTGTCGGCACCGTCGCCAGTACCTGGGCGCTGTTTCGCTGCAAAGGGTTAACCGTGCGCTGCGTGATGTGGTGCTCCACGGCCTGCTGGGTCAGCCACAATATCTGGCTGGGCTCGATTGGCGGCTCGCTGATTGAAGGGAGTTTTTTGGTGATGAACGGCCTGAATATCATTCGTTTCTGGCGGATGCAAAAGCGCGGTATCGATCCGTTTAAAATCGAAAAAGAGAGTATGCAGAAGGAGTAAAGGGCGGGCGCAAGGCCCGCCGCTGAGGATTAACTGCGGATTGCGTTATCCGCTAAACGTTGGTCTTCCGCCTGGCAGACTGCGGCGGTGAAGATAACATCTGTTGAAGAGTTCAGCGCGGTTTCGCAGGAGTCCTGCAGAACGCCGATGATAAAGCCGACCGCAACCACCTGCATGGCGATTTCGTTCGGGATACCAAACATATTACAGGCCAGCGGGATCAGCAGCAGCGAACCGCCCGCCACGCCGGATGCACCGCAGGCGCACAGCGATGCCACCACGCTCAGCAGCAATGCGGTCGGGATGTCCATCGCAATACCCAGCGTATTCACCGCCGCCAGGGTCAGCACGGTAATGGTGATAGCCGCGCCCGCCATGTTGATGGTGGCACCCAGCGGGATCGACACTGAATAGGTATCGCGGTCCAGGTTCATCTTCTCGCACATCGCCATGTTCACCGGAATGTTGGCGGCAGAGCTGCGGGTAAAGAAGGCGGTGACGCCGCTTTCACGCAGGCAAGCTAGCACCAGCGGATAGGGGTTGCGGCGGATTTTGTACCAGACGATCAGCGGGTTGATGACAAATGCCACCAGGAACATACAGCCAATCAGCACCACCAGCAGCTGCGCATAGCCCCACAGCGTCGCGAAGCCGGTTTCCGCAAGGGTGGACGCCACCAGGCCAAAAATACCGATCGGCGCGAAGCGAATCACCAGCGTTACCATAAAGGTCACCGCGTCGGACATATCGTTAAGCAGGTTTTTGGTGGTGTCGTTGCCGTGGCGTAGTGCGAAGCCGAGGCCCACAGCCCAGACCAGAATGCCGATATAGTTGCCTTTCAGTACAGCGTCAATCGGGTTTGACACCATGCTCATCAGCAGGCCACGCATCACTTCCACAATGCCGGAAGGCGGCGTGATTTCCGTCGCGCCGGTGGTGAGGTGCAGCGTTGACGGGAAGGCGAAGCTGAACAGCACAGCCGTCAGGGCTGCGGCGAAGGTCCCGATCAGATACAAAAACAGGATAGGGCGAATATTCGTTTTTTGGCCCTGGCGGTGGTTAGCGATAGACGCCATCACCAGTACCAGTACCAGCACCGGCGCAACGGCTTTTAACGCGCCGACGAATAACGTCCCCAGCAGACCTGCCGCCATTGCCGCGTCTTTTGAAACCAACGCCAGCAGAATGCCGAGAACTAAGCCGACAAGAATTTGTTTAACCAGACTGCCGCCCGCAAGACGGCGCAACAACCCTGGTTGAGATTGCGTGCTCATAGATATTCCTTCAGATGTGATGTGGTTCCATCCCGCGTCAATATTATTAAAAGCTTTGTGACCGGATGTAACAGATGTTTGCATGGATGAGTATAGGGATTTGCCGTGCGAGAGGAAGGGGATAGTGCTGTTTTTTCCGAATCGCTCCAGCTTTTTAACTTTAAAATAACAATCATGTGACATTAATAGCACTTCTGATTCAGGTGATATTGCAAAGCCAAAATGGCTGGCTATAGCGTGACGTTCTGGCGTTTGGCGGTGACGCGTTACAGGTGACTTGCCTGTGGCGCAGGTAGCGGAATTTTCGTGAAGGGTAACGGCGTATACACAGGCGTTTTTGGCGCTACGTGGCGGCGAACGATGTCTACCATCCCTGTGAGATCGAGCCCTGGAATGATCCGCACGTCATCAGGCTTGTTGCCGAAGAAATTCTCCCAGTGACCAATCAGCACCATGCGGGGTTTCGTGAAATCCAGCAGGGCCGCGGGATAGTGATAAACCTGATGCCAGGAACCGGCACACAGTATCTCCACGTCGATGCGTTTACCGTCCGGCTCCCGGGGTGGGAACCCCCACGGCGGCGTGGCGGCGGAATCCTGATAGTGAATGCGGTAAACCGGTTTTTTCTGGTCATCCAGCAGGTCTACCAGCCACGCCACAGGCGTGCCAAGCCGCCAGTCCCGGACGTTATTCAGCGGTTCAGTAGGGGGCGATTCATAAATACCGGGCAGCAAATCCACCCCGAAAATATGCCCGGCATGCATGCTGCGAATGGGTTTTGCACGAATATAGCCGCTGTCAGAGTAAATCCATTTTCCGCTATCGCCAGGGCGCGACATATCGGGTACAGAGGCAATCTGCACTAACACATTATGCAAACGCGACAGGCGTTGCGGATCGTCACGGAACTGATATCGCAGGATATTCACCACCGTTTCTGAACCATAAATCTGCGCGTTGGGCGCCTGGTTCTGTATGACGTCAGACACATCCAGTAAGTGATCGTAATGGGCATGGCCCACCAGCAGCATCGAGACAAAGCGGGCGTCCGGCATCATTTGCTGAATTTTTACCGGATCGCTTTTCACCTTAACCGGCGGGAGCCCGGTTATGCCCGCCAGCGCCGGATTGGAGAATGACGGCGCAAAAAGTACGCCTTCGCCATGCCAGGGGAGCAACCAGCCCCCGACGCCAAGATAGTGTAACGCCGGCTCGGCGGCGTCTTTGCCCGACCAGAGCTGATGCGCACCTACCTGCGGCTTAGATAAACACCCGCACAGTAGTAGCGCCAAAACCAGCCACAGGTAGCGCATAGCCACCTCTTACGGCCAGGGCGTAAGTGTAATGATTTCAGGGCGGCTATTTTTATCGCCGTTCCGTTTCGCCACGGGGATCGGGTTTCCGCCTGTATCGAAAAACTGCACTTTCATTTGCTGTTTGTCCGCATCAATGTCGATTCGGGCAAAATTATTATTTTGGGTATAGCCCCAGGATTGATAATTCATGGTGCCCACTGCCGTTCCCGGCTGAGGGTTACTTAACAGCGTCTCATAAATATCGAAGCTGTCATTTTCCGCTATGGAATCACGAACATATTTTGCCGTTTCGCCGTTAATAAACGTATAGGGCCAGTAAAACGGCGAAGAGGTAATCGACCAGGCATGAATTTTTTCTCCGGCGATGCCGTTAATTTCAATTTCGCACAGGTTAGTGCAATGAATATCGCCAGAGAGAAAAATAACATTTTCAATCTGATGCTTAAGAAGGGTCTTTAACACCTGATTGCGCGTCTGTGGAAAGGCGCTCCAGGTATCGCTGTTATCTTTATTCCTGCGCGCCCGGAAATCATCCCCGGCGGTGGCGATTTCATTAGGGACAAATACGCCGGAAGAGACGATAAATTTAGGGCGGTTACCATAATCCTTCTGCATATGAATTAACCATGCGCATAGCCTGTCCAACTGGCTGGGTTCCGTTGGATGTTTTGAAGGCAATCCCAACAGATGGTTGTTGTTAATATTGTTGTCGTCGCGCTGGTTGGCGTCGTTTTTGTAACGCGTGGTGCGCGTATCCAGTACAAAGAAAGGGTAACCGCCGCAGTTGAAATCGTAGAACAAACGCGGCACATCCATCTCGGCCAGATATTTTTCACTGCCGATGAGCTTATCTGTGCGCTGATGAATATAGCTGTCCGGAAAGCGCGGACCGTGGATCCACTGATAACTCATATAAGCACTAATGGCGCAGTTGAATAAATCGCAACTATTGCTGAAGAAGCCGGGTAGATAATGGGTTTTGTTCACCCGATCCTGAGTCCAGTTATCTTCTATTTCATGATCGTCAAGGATCATATAAGTAGGGATATGTGAGGTTAAACGGCGGAAATTCAGGCTCTTATAGTTTTCGTGATAGGCCTCTTCAAATTCTTTATACGTGTCTGCTTTAAATGCCGGGACATAAACCGATGCCGAGTCGGCATAAATCTGATCGCCAACCATTAATACAAAATTAGCGTCAGCATGTTGTTCATACATGGCTTTGAAAATAAGGTCAGATTCCTTTTTCTTGTAAAAAGGTACCCCGTTAAACCAGTTATTGCGACAGGAGCCAAACAGAAATTTAATCGGCTGCGCGGTGGTTGGTTTGGGCTGCGTGGTAAAGTCGGCGGCCACATATTGCGCATTAAGTGTCTCATCATTTAATTGATCTGCCCAGACTCGCGCCGGGGGAAGCGTTTTAACCACTTCTTCACTGGCGTCGCCGTCCATTTCCTCCGACGGCAGGCTGATTTCCAGATACGCCATGCGAACCCGATAGCGCGTAGCGGGTTTCAACACAAAAGGCTTGAGTTTTTTCTGCTCGTCCTCATTGGCCCATAAATTCACATCCTTGCCCAGTGTATAAACCCCGGTACGGTGATACTGGCGGCGCAAGCGGAAGTACCAGATATTCTCCGCCGCCACTTTTCCATTCGCGCCCGCCACGCCAATCACGCCGACGGTGCGAATATTATTCGCGATGTCGTTTTCATCGTGGTCGGGGTAAGCGGCAATCCACAGGCGGCAGGTGGTATCGGTGGTATGCCCGACAATCGGGCCCAGCGCGGGTTTAAACAGTTTGCTCATTTTCTTACCCACCATTAAAGGCATGGCCGGTCAGGGTCACTATGGTGTGATTATAAAAGGTGCGGAAACAAGCCGGGTGATACGAAAGCGTGAATGAGCGGGTAGGGGTAAGACATTGTGATGAGGCGTCTCAACGCAGTGTTGCCGCGTTGAGACGCCCGGCCGTTATGACAACGATTTGCGCCTGTCGTTACGGTGATTCACCCAGGCGTTAATCAGCAGCGTCACCACCAGAATCCCGCCTACCACGCCAAGCGAGATAGCGATTGGGATGTGGTAGAAATCGACAATCAGCATCTTAACGCCGATAAACACCAGAATCACCGACAGGCCGTATTTCAGCATAGTGAAACGTTCCGCAACGCCCGCCAGCAGGAAGTACATGGCGCGCAGGCCGAGGATCGCGAACAGGTTAGAGGTCAGCACGATAAACGGATCTGTGGTGACCGCGAAGATTGCCGGAATACTGTCTACCGCGAAAATCACGTCGCTGATTTCTACCAGGATCAGCACCAGGAACAGCGGCGTGACGTACAGCAGGCCGTTGTGGCGCACGAAGAATTTCTCGTTTTCGATTTTATCAGTCATGCGCAAATGGCCGCGCAGCCAGCGCACGATCGGTTTCTCGCCGATGCCGGCTTCGTCTTCTTTGGCAAGCGCCATCTTCACGCCGGTAAACAGCAGGAACGCGCCGAACACGTACAACAGCCATTCAAACTGAGAAATCAGCCAGCTACCTGCGAAGATCATAATGGTACGCAGCACAATCGCGCCGAGTACGCCGTAAATCAGTACGCGACGCTGCAATGCTGGAGGAACGGCGAAGTAGCTGAACAGCATCAACCAGACGAAGACGTTATCCACCGCCAGCGCTTTCTCGATTAAATAACCGGTGAGAAAGGCGAGCGCCTGGGCGTCTGCCACCGCGCGGCCCTCGGTGCCGGTGAGATACCACCAGAAGCCTAAATTAAACAGCAACGACAGCCCGACCCAAATCAGCGACCAGACCGCCGCCTGCTTCATGGTCATGGTATGCGCGCCGCGCCGTCCCTGAAGCAACAGGTCGATGGCCAGCATAATCACCACAATGACAGCGAAGCCGCCCCACAACAGGGGAGTTCCCACGGTATTCATAAGTATCATTCCTTAAAAATGAAAAACGGCCAACGTCGGAAGACGTTAGCCGCTTTGCCTGAGCTGCAAATGGATCTCACCTTCCGGCAAGGTCTCACTTACAACGCGAAATACCCGTGTTCACCAGCGTCGTTGACGATGCCTGATACGCATTTTCGAGTTGCCCGACGACCGGGTGCACAGCACCGTATTGACGATCCGTCGGCAAGGAAGTTACTCCCCTTTGCAGATAAAAAGTATGCAGCGTCAATGATCTCGTCAACGACGCTGCCGGGGGATTTACTGAGCTTTACGCGGTTAGCGGTTCGTTGACATCATCCGCCGGAAACTTGACGCCGGTCTGGGCGCGGATCTCGGTGAGCAGTTTCGCCGTAGTGCGGCTGACCGTCAGTCCCGGATGGTTCACTTCGTGAGTTTCCACCAGCCGGGCAAAGGTTTCCGCCTCATACAGCATGGTGTTGATATGCTGGGGCAGAGAGAGATCCTGGGCTTTGCCGCCGCGCGGAATAAAGGTGATGCGCTGGCACTCGGAGATCTTCTCGATCACCAGCGTACCGGCCTCGCCCTGGATTTCGCTGTGCAGGCCAGAGTCGCTGACTTTGGAATGCAGCAGGGTGACGTCGGCATCGCCATAGTGCATCACCACCGTGCCGTGGGCATCGACGCCGCTGTCCAGCAGGCTGGCTGACGCGGTGACCGACGCCGGTTCGCCCCACAGCGCCACGGCGCTCGCCAGGCAGTAAAAACCGATATCCATAATCGAGCCGTTGGAATAGGCCGGATTAAAGGTGTTTGGGTTCTCGCCGTCCAGATAGCGCTGGTAGCGTGACGAATACTGGCAATAATTGAGCAGTGCTTTACGCAGCTTGCCGACTTTTGGCAGCGCCTGGCTCAGGGCGATAAAGTTGGGCAGGCTGGCGGTTTTGAACGCTTCGAAAAACACCACCTGGTTTTCGCGCGCTATGGCGATAGCCGCTTCCACTTCGCGCAGGTTCGACGCTAACGGTTTCTCGCAAATCACATGTTTTTTATGGCTCAGAAACAGGCAGGATTGCGAGAAGTGCAGGGAGTTGGGGCTGGCGATATACACTGCGTCAATATCGTCGCTCTGCGCCAGAGACTCCAGCGAAGTAAACAGATGCTCGACGGGATAGTCGTTGGCGAACATCTGAGCCTGTTCAAGGGTACGTGAATAGACCGCCGTGAGTTTTAATTTGCCGGTCTCATGGGCGGCATCGACGAACTGGCGGGTGATCCAGTTGGTGCCAATAACAGCGAAACGTATCATATCGGGGACTTAACTCCGCAGTGGAATGTACCCGTCAGAGTAGCATGCGATCGCAGGAAATCACGTGGCCTGTTACGCAGAACTGAGCAATGCCTGATGGGTCAGCCACAGGCGGGTATCGAATTCTAACTGGTGGTAATCCGGCTCCATATGGCAGCACAGTTGATAAAATGCTTTGTTGTGTTCTTTCTCTTTCAGGTGCGCCAGCTCATGTACCACGATCATGCGCAAAAACGGTTCCGGAGCCTGGCGGAATACCGTCGCCACGCGAATTTCCGCCTTTGCCTTCAGCTTATTGCCCTGCACCCGCGACACGGCGGTGTGCAAACCCAGCGCGTGTTTCAGCACGTGGATCTTGTTGTCCCAGGCCACTTTACTTAACGGCGAACTGCTGCGCAGATGGCGGTTTTTGATCTCCTGCACGTAGTTCCATAACGCTTTATCGGTCGCGATATCATGCAGTTGCGGATAACGCTTGTTCAGCACATCACCCAGCCGCCCCTGCTCGATCAGGCTGTTCACCTGGCTTAACAAGGATTCGGGGTAGCCCTGGAGATACAGCAGTGCGCTCATGGATGCCTCAGCGAGAGAAAAAAAGGTTTACTCAGATGCGTAATTAAGGGATAAATCGCGCGAATTTTAGCACCGTGGAGGGCCGATGAGCCAGGTTGAGTTAAATGCACGCGAATTAACGCTTGAGCGCTATCCGCCCATGCCGGAAGAGGCCCCGTTACAGGCATGGGATGCTGCCGATGAATATCTGTTGCAGGATTTGCCGCAAACCGACGGCCCGACGCTGATTTTTAACGATGCGTTCGGCGCATTAACCTGCGCGCTGGCGGCTCGCCGCCCGTGGAATATCAGCGATTCGTTTATCGCCCAGCAGGCCGCGCGGCACAACCTGCGGCTGAATCAGATTGATTCAGACAGCATCGTATTCCAGGACTCCCTCGCGCCGCTGCCTGCGGCTCCGGCGCTGGTGCTGATTAAGATCCCTAAACAGCTGGCCTTGCTGGAACAGCAGCTACGCGCCTTACGCGCGGTGGTCACGCCGGAAACCCGCATTATCGCCGGCGCTAAAGCGCGCGATATTCATAACTCCACCCTGGCGCTGTTTGAAAAAATCCTCGGGCCAACCACCACCTCGCTGGCGTGGAAAAAGGCACGGCTGATTTACGGCAGCGTGACGCTGCCTGCGCTGAATGCTGCGCCCGCGACCATAAACTGGAAACTCGACGGTACGTCCTGGACCCTCCACAACCATGCCAACGTGTTCTCGCGTACTGGGCTGGATATCGGCGCGCGTTTCTTTATGGAGCATCTGCCGGAAAACGTGGAAGGGGAGATGGTGGATTTGGGCTGCGGTAACGGCGTGATTGGCTTAACGCTACTGGCGCACAACCCGCAGGGCCGGGTGGTGTTTATCGATGAGTCGTTTATGGCGCTGGCGTCGAGCCGGTTAAACGTCGAACATAACCTGCCGGACGCGCTGGCGCGCAGTGAGTTTGTGGTGAACAATGCGCTGGCAGGCATAGAGCCGGACCGTTTTCACGCGGTGCTGTGCAATCCGCCGTTCCACCAGCAACACGCCATTACCGATCATATTGCCTGGCAGATGTTTAACGATGCGCGGCGCTGCCTAAAATACGGCGGCGAGCTGCGCGTCGTCGGCAACCGCCACCTCGATTATTACCGCAAGCTGAAGAAAATTTTCGGCAACTGCACCACCGTCGCCACCAACAATAAATTTGTGGTGCTGAAGGCGGTGAAGCTGCGTAAAAGCCGCTAAATCTCCAGCGCCAGCCGGGTGCCCTGCGCAATCGCGCGCCGGGCATCCAGCTCCAGCGCCACGTCGCACCCGCCAATCAAATGCACGGTTTTACCGGCTTCACGCAGCGGTTCCGCCAGTTCGCGGCGCGGCTCCTGCCCGGCGCACAGAATGATATTATCCACTGCCAGGATTTGCGGCTCGCCGTTAATCGTGATGTGCAAACCTTCATCGTCGATACGCTGATAGCTGACGCCGGGGACCATCTTCACGCCGCGTGACAGCAGGGTGGTGCGGTGGATCCAGCCGGTGGTTTTGCCCAGCCCTTCGCCGGGCTTGCTGGCTTTACGTTGCAGCATCACGATTTTGCGCGGGCTTTGCGGCAGTTGCGGCCCTTCAGGGCGCAATCCGCCCACCTGCTCCAGGCTGGTGTCGATACCCCATTCCGCGCAGAATTCGGCGATATTCTGGCTGGTGGGCTCGCCCCGCTGGCTCAGATACATTGCGGTATCGAAGCCAATACCGCCGCAGCCGATAATCGCCACGCGCTCGCCCACCGGTTTTTTATCCCGTAGCACGTCCAGATAGTTCAGCACACGGGGATGATCGATACCGTCAATCAGCGGAATGCGCGGCTCAATGCCGCAGGCCAGGATCACATCGTCAGCTTCTGCGAGCATCGCCGGGTTGACCGGCGTATTCAACCGGACATCCACGCCGGTAATCTCCAGCATCCGGCGGTAGTAGCGCAGGGTTTCGTAAAACTCCTCTTTACCGGGGATCTGTTTGGCGATGTTGAACTGCCCGCCGATTTCCGGGGCGGCGTCGAACAGCGTCACCCGATGACCGCGCAGTGCGGCGTTAACCGCAAACGCCAGCCCGGCAGGCCCCGCGCCGACCACGGCGAGGTTTTTTGCCACCGCCGCCGGAAGGAGCGGCATTGTCGTTTCATGGCAGGCGCGCGGGTTCACCAGGCAGGAGGTGACTTTACCGACAAAGATCTGGTCGAGACACGCCTGGTTACAGCCGATGCAGGTATTGATTTCATCCTCGCGTCCGCTTTGCGCTTTGCTGAGCAACTCGGCATCCGCCAGGAAAGGGCGCGCCATTGAGACCATATCGGCATCACCCGATGCGAGGATCGCATCAGCCACCGCCGGATCGTTTATCCGGTTAGTGGTCACCAGCGGGATCGCCATCTGGCCTTTGAGCTTGCGGGTTACCCAACTGAACGCGCCGCGCGGCACCGGGGTGGCGATGGTAGGAATACGCGCTTCGTGCCAGCCGATGCCGGTATTGATGATCGTCGCGCCCGCCGCTTCGATGGCCTTCGCCAACATCACGGTTTCGTCAAAGGTTCCGCCGCCTTCCACTAAATCGAGCATCGACAGGCGGTAGACAATAATAAAATCAGCGCCTACCCGTTCGCGCACCGTGCGCACCACTTCCGTGGCGAAGCGCATTCGGCGTGAGTAATCACCGCCCCATTCATCCTCGCGGGTATTGGTGCGCGCCGCCAGGAACTGGTTAATCAGATAGCCTTCGGATCCCATAATTTCCACGCCGTCGTAACCCGCTTCCCGCGCCAGTTGGGCGCAGGTCGCGAAGTCATTAATCAGCGCCAGGATTTCATCGTGGGTCAGGGCATGGGGCGCGAAACGGTTGATCGGCGCCTGAATAGCCGACGGCGCAACCGGATGGGGCTGATAGCTGTAGCGCCCGGTATGGAGGATTTGCAGCGCGATTTTGCCGCCTTCGCGGTGTACCGCGTCGGTCACACACCGATGATGATCCAGATGGCTGCGGTCGTTCAGCATCGCGCCGCCAGCTACCGCAACGCCAGAAGGCGCGGGTGCTATCCCTCCCGTCACAATCAGCGCCACGCCGTGCCGCGCACGTTCGGCATAAAACGCCGCCAGCCGTTCCGGGCCGTCCGGGCGCTCTTCAAGGCCGGTATGCATCGAGCCCATCAGGACACGGTTTTTTAGCGTAGTGAACCCTAAATCAAGCGGGGCGAACAGCGACGGGTAGCTCATAGTCTCTTCCAATGTAAAATTATTGTTATGTGGTCGGATGAGTTTCTAATTTAGCTGTCCTGACAAGGAATGGAAAAAGCGCAATCGGTGATTGTGATGGGATTCAAAAAACGCAGGGAATAACGGCAGGCGAGCCTGCCGTTTATATGCTTAACGGCTGCGGGCGAGGTATGTCGCCATCTCGTCGGCGGGCACCATGCCGCCGCCAGTGGCCCAGACCAGATGGGTGGCGTTGCGTAGCGCCTGCTCGCTAAAGCGGCGGCGATAGGCGTCATCCCAGCGCCACGGGCCGGGCATACCGGCCAGCGCGGAGGGCTCCAGCGCGATATGTTCCTGCTGGTTCAACATACCCAGCAGGGTGAACAGCGTGTCATCGCTCAGGGTGTAATAGCCGTCGATTAAGTGCTCCATCGCCCGGCCCACAAAACCGGAGGCGCGGCCCACCGCCAGACCGTCGGCGGCGGTCTGGTTATCAATCCCCAGATCCTGCACCGAAATAGCGTCATGCAGGCCAGTGTGGACGCCGAGCAACATACAGGGCGAGTGGGTCGGCTCAGCGAAAATACAGTGTACCGCATCGCCAAACGCCAGCTTCAGGCCGAACGCCACGCCGCCTGGGCCGCCGCCGACGCCGCAGGGCAAATAAACAAACAGCGGATGGTCGGCATTCACCTTAATTCCCGCGTCTGCGAACTGGCGTTTTAGCCTGCCGCCCGCCACCGCGTAACCCAGAAACAAATTGTGGGAGTTTTCATCATCAATAAAGAAACAGCGCGGATCCTGTTCCGCCTCGCGGCGGCCCTGTTCCACGGCGACGCTGTAGTCATCCGCGTATTCCACCACCGTGACGCCGTTGGCGCGCAGCAGCGCTTTCTTCCATTCCCGCGCGTCCGCCGACATATGCACGCTCACCTGAAAGCCCAGCCTTGCGGAAGCAATGCCGATAGACAGCCCCAGATTACCGGTGGAACCGACCGCGATACGGTGCTGGCTGAAGAACTGGCGAAACGGCAGGTCCGCCAGTTTGCGGTAATTATCGGTAAGCTGAAGCAGACCCGCCTCAAGCGCCAGTTTCTCGGCATGAAATAGCACTTCGTAGATCCCACCACGCGCTTTAATCGATCCAGAGACCGGCAGATGGCTGTCTTTTTTGAGCCACAGTTGGCCAGGCAGCGGCTGCGCATAGTGCGCTTCAAGCGCGTTTTGCATGGCGGGGATGGCCACGCAGGGGGATTCGATAATCCCGCCGCTGGCAGTGGTTTTCGGGAAAACGTGGGCTATCCAGGGCGCAAAGCGTTGCAGACGGGCTTCAGCGTCTTGCACATCGTGATGGGTTAAACCAACCCAGGGCAATCCTTCAACCAGCGAAGTGACGGCAGGATTAAACCACTGGGTTTCGCGCAGGGCGATAAGCTCGTTCAGCAGCGGAAAGCGGCTGACCAGTTGCGGAACAGTTGGCGCAGGCATGGGGGCTCCTTGTCGTTATTGAGCCCATCTTACCCGTCAGCCTTCGGATTTCACTACCTTAATGTCCACCATCCCGATGCCCAGCTTACGCGGCGAATGGCCGAGAATATTGCCTTCGTTGGTTTCCTGCGGGGCAGGGGGCACAATCACCAGCGTATTGCTGCGTGACGGGTTATCGAAATGCAGGGTGGTGGTGGTGACGTCATTGCCCAGCGTCAGGGTCTGTTCGCTGTTGCCGACCCGTACCGGGATCGGCTGGTTGGCGTTCGGCCCAAAGGCTTTGGCGGTGATCACCAGCTCGAATTTCTCCGGCAGCGGCTGGTTGTATTCAATCTTTACTTCTTTATCCAGTTGCGCGTTGGACCAGCGCCCCCAGGATTCCGGGCGGGAAATTCCGCTGAAGCTTTTTACCTCTTCCGGCGCGCCAGCGACGTTGAACACAAAGCTATCGGCTTTGTAGCGAATGTCGTTATCCACGGTTTTCAGCATGTCGACGTTACCCTGGTAGCGCAGGGTATCGATTACCGTATCGCGAAACGCCGCTTTGCCTTGCCACTTCGGTTTATCGACATGGCTGATTTTCTGCTCGCCGCCTAGCTGGCCTTGCGACACGCACCAGTCGGTGGATAACGCCCACTGTGAAGACCACAGGCGAGCCATTTTGTAGCAGCGATCGATCCAGATAAAGTTATCGCGCGGAGCGAAATCCGCCAGTTGATAGCGCAGCGGTGCGGAGTATTCGCTTTCCGGCAGCGGTTCGACTTTTTTATCCGATACCCGCAGAAGCAGCGGCAGGCGGAAGTTCGAGCCGGAAAACGCGATGGTCTGTTTTTCCTGATCGATGGTGAAGTCTTTAATTTCGCGCGGGAAATTCCACAGGCGGATCACATCCGGCTTCCAGGCCAGTACTTTCTCTTTCATGTTCAGGAACACGGTGGACAACGAGTCCCCGGACAGGCTGCTGCGCCCGAGGCCAATAAAGTTATCGCCGCCCAGGATGTCCAGCACCGTCGCGCCGTTATCCATGGTGTTGCGTTTAACCGCCATCACTTCCTGCTGGGGCTTATCGCCGCGCAGCACGAAGAAAAGGTTGTTGCGATCCTGCTGATTGAGGTATTTCCAGGCGGTGTTGTTCATCGCCAGGTGATCGGAAGAGACCACGATAACGGTATTTTTATAGTACGGTGACGCTTTGATTTTATTAATAAATGCCGCGATGTGCTGCTGGCTACAGGTTACCGCGCTAAAAGACTGATTGGCTTTGCCATCGATTTCATAACGTTTGCGCTCGCAGGTGCGTGATACAAAGCCATCCGGGTGATGCGTGTCCACCGTCAGGGTAAACAGGGAGAAGCGTTTGCCTTCTCTGGATAACGTTTCGAATTTTTGCCACGCCTGGTCGAGAACCGTGTCGTCGTAGAAGCCCCAGTCGTTGCGGTAATGCGGATCGGCAACCACGCTTTTCAGCTCATCCGCGCCGTATAAATGGTCGAAACCGTGGGATTTTAAAAATACGTCTTTCCCGGCGAAGCGCAGGCTGGCACCCTGGACAAAGTGGTTTTCGTAACCGGAGTTTTTCAGGATATCGCCAAGGCAGATATTCTGTGGGAAGAAGCTCGACATGGACGCCGACGCGTTGCCTTCAAACGGCGCGAACAGCGGAATACCGCACTGAGAGGCCACCATGCCGGCGATGGTGTAGTCGGTGCCCGGCAGTTGTGCGGTCTGGCTGAAATCGATCCCTTCATTTTTTAACGCGCCCAGCTCCGGCGTAAGGCCGGGGAAGGCCTGGTCGTCAAAATAGGTGCGTTCCAGGCTTTCGCCATAGATATACACCAGGTTGAGCTGCGGATTATCAATGACCTTTTTCGGCTCTTTGTAGTACGCCACAAAATCAGGATCGCCGTCGCGGCTTTGCGACTTCACCAGCTCGCTGATTTGGCGAAACGCCGGACTGGCGTCCACGGAGGCAAGCGCCATCACCAGCGCCAGCAGGCTGTAACCAAAATGGTAAGGGCGATGACGGCGGCGGCGTAACACCCAGGCCAGCGCGCCAAACACCAGCACCAGCGCGGCAATCAGACCAGCGCCAGGCAACAAGTATTTACCAATGCCCGCGCCCGCCAGGCTGTTGGTTAGCGTGTAGATCACCGCGTCGTTAATGCCGTCGCCGGTAAAATAGTCGCTGGCATAAAGGGTGATGTTTAAAATAACAAACAGGCCAAGAACCACCAGGGTGGCGGCAAACCACCAGGTATTACGGCCCGCCTTGAGGGAATAAATCACGATCGAGGCGATAAATAAAACAACCGAGAGCAGTTCTGACAACGCCAAATCCTCACCAGCAGGCACCACGCCTGTTCAGTCAATCATCTTTTTTAACAGCACAATCTAACTTTTCGGTAACACAGCTGCAATTCTAGTGTCATCAAAGTCTGTAGTGGTTAAGAATTGGTTTAGTTATGGGATTATTTGATTGCGCGCACATTACGTGTTGGCAGGTAGTGTAGCGGCAAAGTGTGGGGGAAATAAGGAGACAACGGGTGCAAAAAAACACCCGTTGGGAAGTTACATCAGGAAATTAACGCCCTGCTTGAGGACCAGATCACACGCCTTGGTTTTCACTTTTTCCGCTAATGGCGAATTGCCAATGGTCGCCAGGTCAAGCTGTTCGCCTTTTGCCGTATTCAGCATCCCCATCAGCCCTTCGGTGTAATCTGGCGTGGTGGTTTGCGCCTGCGGCGTGCTCAAGCCTAACTTTTCCATAATCTGGTTTTTAACGTTTTCGGTATTGGTCGCGGAAACCAGTTTTTGCTTCATGCAGTAACCGAGGATGCCCGCCACGTTAGGCATATTTTCTGAGCTTAACGCCTGGGTTCCGCCGGTGAGCAGACCACTGAGCGAGGACAGCGAGTTGCTTTGCGTACCGCTGGCTGTGGTCTGGCTCTGGGACTGGCTCAACTGGCTGGCGGCGTTGGATAAGCTCTCTTGCCAGGTCGCGGCATAGCTGCTGGTCGCCATCAACATTGCGCCACAGGCGGCAAGCTGAAACATCTGTGTTACTGATTTCATCGGCACGATCTCATGGTTGGCCTGGGTGCAGGCAAAAGTCGTGGCTAGTGTATACCGGGCCCAGGGGAAGGAAGGAGAGGGGAGCAGGCGTTTCAGAACCTGGCGCCTGCTGTTTCGGAGTTATCTGGCGCTTTTACACTTCACGACCGGTGACACGGCTGCGGTAGCTGTCCCAGTCGAAGTTCACCCACAGGCTATTGCCCAGCCGCATACGATCCATGACGCGTTCGCCGAGCAGCGCATTCATCTCTTTGATAGGCAGGTTGGTGAGCATCCCGGTGGGGCGTTTGGAGGAAGAGCGGCGGTCGACGATCTGGTTAATGATCACTTTTTCGTAGCGCGATTCGGTCTGCATACCGATCTCATCGATCACCAACAGATCTACGGTGCTGAGATCGTTAATCAGCCGCTCTTCGGTAGTATCCGCGCCATCGCTGAAGGTGTTTTTCATCGCCGACATAATATCTGCCACGGTAATGATCATCACCGATTTGCCGCGCAGCAGCAGTTCGTTGCAGATGGCGGCGGCCAGATGGTTTTTGCCAGTGCCAGGACGGCCTGAAAACACAAAGCTGGCGATGTTGCAGTCAAACTCCGCCGCGTATTTCCTGGCGCGTTCCAGCGCCTTCATCTGTCCTTCCGTTTCGACCTGATAGTTGTCGAACGAGCAGTTCATATGCAGTTCACGGATGCCGGATCGCTTAAAGGTACGCTGCATTTTCATGGCCTGGTTTTCGCGGGCGATGGAGGCCGAACGCAGTTTGCCTTGCTCTTGTTGCCAGGCGAGCAGCTCTTCGGCGGTGGTGAACGCCGGTTTAACATCGCGGGGCATCATCTTTTTCAGCCGCGTCATCAGGTCAGTGACGTGTTTCATCGTTAGCCTCTGAATCCATCGGGAATGCTGTTATCGGGTTGCGGCACGCTGTTAACGTCGCGTCGCGCCGCGCCGCCGTTGCTGGCCCGGCTGATTTGCACGCTGCGCGCCAGTTTCTGCTGCCACTGTACATGATGAAAGACTTTGCCTTCCGCCTGCCAGTAACTGATAAACGTCGCCAGTTCTTCGTCGGTCACCGGCTGGATTAAGTTAACACCCCATAGCGCCGCCATACGCTGGAAATCGGCATCGGGTTTCCATGCCGGATACATGGCGAATTTGCCCAGCGGCACCGGCACCGGATGGCTTTGCGCGGTGAGTTCATCAAACAGCTGATCTTCCAGGGCGACATCCGACTGCGGCGCGTTTAACCGGGCTTCAAGCGCAATGAGCTCCGCCATGCGGGCAGGCGATACGGCGTAAAAGGCCGGGGCGTTATCTTTAAAGACCGCCAGCGCCCCGCTGTCAGCGCGGGAGAGGGCGCCCTGCGGGTCGTGATAAAAGGCATCAATACCGATAACGTCGGGTGTGAGGATTTTGGAAGACATAAAACGTTCTCAAAACAGGAGGTTAACTACACGGGCTGACAAGCATCAGTCCTGGCTGGCGATGCACTTTCCATAGTAGCACAGTCGGGGGATGCTTTTGACGCTTCCCCCGACATTCATGACGATCAGACGCGGGGCTTTTTGCGGTATAACCATAACCCCGGCAGCGAGAGGCCAATAGACAGCGCGCCGACAATAAAAGAGGCTTTCAGGAAATTGGTGACCAGCGCCACCATCAGCGGGTCGCTGTAGCCGAAGTGGCTGAGTTTTACAGCGGAGATCATGGCGGTATAAGCGTAGATCCCCGGGAACATCGGGATCACGGCGGCGACGGTAAACACCTTGGGATGCGCCAGATACCAGCGCGACCAGCGGATGCCGATAATGCCCACCAGTATTGAGGCGACAAACGTGCTCCACTCGATATTGAATCCCGCCGTCATCATCGCCATCCGCGAACCATGACCTATCGCGCCCAATAACGCACACCACGGCAACGCCCGCTGTGGCACGTTGAATACCAGCGCGAATCCTACCGCCGGAATGGCAGATAGCAGCATGTCCTGAAGCAGCGCGAGGATAAAATCGATTACGCCCATCCGCGCAGCCCCCACAGTGATAATGCCATCACCACGCCAATACAGGTCGCCAGCGTCAACAGGCTTGCCATCGCCCAGCGTGCCAGGCCGGTGTTGATATGGCCTTTAAACATATCCGCCACGGCATTTATCAGCGGGAAACCGGGCACCAACAATAATACGCTGGCGGCCATCGCCACGGTTGAGGTGTGAAGAAAGGGGGCAAGCGTAAGCAGCAAGCCGGATACTGTGGTGGCGACAAACGCCGTCAGACAAAAGTTGATCTGCGGATGCAGGTGGCGCTGGGTAAAGACCTGGCGCACATACATGGCCACGGCGCTGGCGATAAAGGTCACCAGCGCGCCATCCCAACCGCCGTTGTTTAGTTTGCAGAAGCAGGCGCAGGACAGCCCCACCATCGTAACTACCAGCCAGCGCGGATAGCGCAATGGCTTAATCTGATTAAAGCGTTTTTTCACCGTTGGGAGATCGATGAGTTTATGCTCCGCCAGAATCACGATGTGTTGAACCTCAGTGACCACATGCATATTAATGCCGCGATCGACGTTTTTGCGCGTTGAGGTCAGGCATTGATCGTCCTTAATGGTCGTCAGCACGATAGCGTTTGCAGAAATGGAGCTTTCCACGCTGTCCATACCTAACGCCAACCCTAACCGGGTCGACAGTTCTTCAATCAGCGCACTTTCGGCACCGTGCTGTAATAAAAACAGACCGCACTGAATACATAAGCGGGTGACTTCCCGCTGCGTAACAACTTCTTGTTCCATGGTTCAGGCAAAACACTCGACAACAAAAAGAGAAGAGAACGGTTTTAACATATCGGTCAGCATAACATTTAGTCATCAGGATCAATTTTTCAGCAGAAAGTTATTCGCTTGCTGGATCTGGATAAGGCATAAATTCTGCGAAGTTTTGCAACCAAAACACCTTTTGGTGGTTTGTTTCGAAGGGGCAGGTTTTTTGGGCCAACCATGCTAAATAAAGAGAGGAAAACTGCTTTTAAAAAATATTGTAATCGGTGGGTTATCTATTTTTTAAATTATTTCTATCATTTGGACTTCGACAGCTTTGGCTCTCCTGTTTTTGATGGTTTTTTTAGCTGGCTGCCCGTAAGCCGACCTCAATAAAGGAATAGCTATCAAAAAATCGATAAAACGAGGCGTTACTCGCCTCGTTAAATCAAAAGTGGTTATTTATTAACTGTCTTTTGTATGATTATGGATAACCTGTTCAGCTTTCTGTATTGGGGACACTATTTTTAAATAATGTATTTAATTAATCTAAAACCATTTGATGGCTATTAAGAGGGAGCGTAATAGCGATTAATGTTTATTAATGGACAGTATTGGTTTCAGTTTGTAACTCTTTTCTTTCGTTATGAATTTATTCTTAATTCACTTTTTATTGCTACATATTGACTCTTTGAAAGCGCATTTTTAGAATGTTCTTAAGTTAATCGTGCCTCAGGCAGAATGCATTCGTGTTCTGCGGTTTTTCGATGCTTGAGAGTAAACTCAATCTATTAATTAAAATATTGTAAAAGCTTAAATCATACAGGATAAGAATATCTATAAAATATTCATGGAGGAAGTGTGTTGCCCATTTACAACAGGCAAGGAATTGTCGTTAGCGAAACGCCTTTAATGCATACGGGACTTCAGAAAGTCGTCGATAGTCATATCGAACGAATGGGGCTGGTGCATTTTACCGATGTGAAAAACATCGGTAACAGCGAATTAATGCGAGCCTCGGTAGTTATCGCTGAGCTGGGTGGTGACGAGCAAAAACTTGCCCGTGAATGCGATATTTACTATTCCTTGATCTCCCGTTTCCGGGAGATTCACTGGGTGTTTTTAGTTCCCAGAGCATGTTTTGCCAGGGCGGTCGAATGGTTGATGCGCCCAGAAACCACGTTGCTATCAACGTGCGAATCCACAGAAATCATAGCCAATGCCATTTTCCTGGGGAGCCAGAAAGTCGAACGGATCAGCCATTTACTCCTGGCCACCAAAGAGGATGGCAACAGTGATGATGAAAACACGCCGTTATTAACGGCTTCAGAGAAACAAGTCTTACGGTTGTTAGCGAAAGGTTGGGGTATCAACCAGATAGCTCAACTGCTTAAGAAAAGTAATAAAACCATTAGCGCTCAAAAACACAGTGCAATGCGTCGCCTGGCGCTGAAATCCAATGCTGAAATGTATGGGTGGATAAATAGCTTCCAGGGGTTAAAGGAGTTGAATTTATTATCTATGCACAGGGAAACACAACAATGGAACAATATGGCAGTGAACTAAACATTGCGGTAATAGAAACCTGCGCATTAATTGCCGCAGGAATGAAAGCGCTTTTTGCGAAGCAATCTCAATACCGCGTCACCTTTTTTAATAACCGGGATGAGTTTATGCAAATGCGTGCGCATATCCCGTTCCACGGCGTTATTTTTTCGCTGTCCGGATCACGGGAGCATCGCCGGGATTGTCTGCAATTATTTAGCGAAATCGCCTCCGTACAGCCGAGCCTGAAACGTATTGTTATGGTGAATGGTACTGATGAAGCGAAATTAATTACCCAGCTGTCGCAAACGATGATCAGCGGCGTGGTGAATAAGGATTCGCCGGTGGTGCGCTTCTATGACGAGCTTTCAGCATTGCTGAATGATTCAGGGCGCGCTACCGAGAACAGCGCTAACCACTGGTATATTAGTAATAGCCCGCGCTTGCTTAGCCCTACCGAGCGCGTCATCCTGCGCTATTTGACAGATGGTTATTCTGTTTCGCAGATCGCGTCCTGTCTTGAGAGGAACATCAAAACGATACGCGCGCATAAATTTAATGCCATGCTGAAGTTGGGTGTCAATAATGATGCCGGGCTGTTAGATGCGGCGGATATCCTGCGCTATCGCAATAACTTTTTGTAAGTTATTCAGGCCGGAACCGGGCCTGAATAATGCATCGCGCGAGACTTACTGACACACATCAACCCAGTGCGCGGCGGTGAGTTCCGCCAGCCGCTGGGGAGAAATACGTACGGCGCTATGGATGGCGCCCGCTGCGGGTAACACTTCCTGATACGTTTGCAGCGAAACGTCGCAATAGACCGTGAGAGGGTGCTCCAGCCCGAATGGGCATACCCCGCCAACAGGATGTCCCGTCCATGTGACAACTTCATCGCTATTCAGCATGCGCGCCTTAGCACCAAAAGTAGCCTTAAGTTTTTTATTATCCAGCCGCGCATCACCCTTTGCGACGACCAGGATAATCTCTTCTTTCACTTTCAGCGATAACGTTTTTGCAATTTGGCCGGGCTCAACGTTATGCGCGGCCGCTGCCAGGGCTACCGTCGCCGTGCTTTGATTTAATTCGATGATGTCGATATCCGGGGCGTGCTCAGCTAAAAATTTACGTACAGACTCAATACTCATTATGGGCTCCTGCATCATGTCGCCCATTAATCTGGCACAGCGGCTTTGCGCTTGTAAATTGACAATCTTTCACCTGCCGTTAACACCAGACCAATTAGCGATCTTCTTCACAATGACAAAAAGTGGACACTGTAACCGGTTGCAGGCCTGGTGGGGCGGATTAATACTGAGTTCGTTATCTCTTTCTGATTCATTCGATTAGTCGCTTCTAACCCTCTCTTTTACCGTGCTTTACGCAGGGTGTATGGGAAAGGATGCACAGTGGTCGTCGTAGTGCTGGCATCTGCATTTCATCGCCTGACAGGAGAACTGCGATGTCTGCCAATCATGCTGCATTCAATGTCATCTTCCGCTTTGTAGAAAACTATGTCAGTCCCGTCGCCGTGCGCATTTCCTCCCAGCGCCACGTTATGGCCATCCGTGATGGCTTTATTTCTGCCATGCCGTTTATGATCGTGGGTTCGTTCCTGTTGGTTTTCGCCTATCCGCCCTTTTCACCGGATACGACCTGGAGCTTCGCCCGTAGCTGGCTGGCGCTGGCGAAACAATTCGAAGGGCAGATCCTGTCGCCGTTTGATATGACTATGGGGATCATGTCGATCTACATCTGCGTGGCCATTGCTTATAACCTCGGCAAACACTACATGAAGAGTCACCAGCTTGATCCCTTTATGGGGGCGATGCTGTCGCTGATGGCGTTTTTGCTGGTAGCCGCGCCGAAAACTAAAGGCGCGTTGCCAGGAGATAGCCTTGGCGGCACCGGCATTTTCACCGCCATTCTGGTGGCAATTTACTGCGTTGAGATGATGCGTTTTTTGAAAACGCACAATATCGGCATTCGCCTGCCTGATCAGGTGCCGCCGATGATCAAGAACTCGTTTGACTTGCTGATCCCGGTGCTGGTGGTCGTGCTTACGCTTTACCCGCTCAGCCTGCTGATCCAGTCGCAGTTCGATATGCTGATCCCACAAGCGATCATGTCGATTTTTAAACCACTGGTGGCGGCAGCAGATTCGTTACCGGCGATTTTGTTGGCGGTACTTATCGGCCATCTGCTGTGGTTTGCCGGCATTCACGGTGCGGCCATCGTGTCCGGGATGCTGCAAATGTTCTGGCTAACCAACCTTGCTGCAAACCAGGCCGCGCTGGCGCAGGGCGCACCCTTGCCGCATATCTTTATGGAGGCGTTCTGGACCTTTTTTATCGTGGTCGGTGGTTCAGGCGCGACTATGGGGCTGGTGATTTGTTATCTGAGAAGCCGATCAGCGCATCTGCGGGCGATTGGGCGTTTGAGCGTGGTGCCCAGCCTGTTCAACATCAACGAACCGGTTATCTTCGGTACGCCGATTGTCATGAATCCGGTATTTTTTATCCCGTTCCTGCTGGCGCCGATGGTTAATGCAGTGCTTGCCTGGGCGGCTATGAAATTCGATCTGATTAGCCGGGTAATTTCGGTGGTGCCCTGGACTGCGCCAGCGCCGATTGGCGGTGCCTGGGCGCTAGGTTGGGATTACCGGGCCGCGCTGTTAGTGATTGTACTGGCGGTAGTGTCTGCCATTATTTACTACCCGTTTTTCAAAGTGTATGAAAAACAGCTGCTGGCGCAGGAAGCGGCGGAAAGCCAGGCGCATGAGGCCGATAGTCAGCAGGTAGCGTGAGGATGCCAGCCCGTGCGGGACGCGGGCTGATTATTTCAGCGTGCAGTCGCCGCATTGCTGAACGCCAGGCAGACGGTTACGCTGGCAGCAGGTGCGGCGCACCAGTAATCCTTCACGCGGTACAACGGTGCGATAGAGGGGGTTGTCACGTCCATCCAGACGCGTTTTTTCAAAGAAGCAGGCCTGGCGCAGCAATTGCCAGGCGGCTTCACCCAGGCGCGGCTTTAATTCGCCCAGGAACCAGTTGATCAGATAGCCAGTGTTGCTCCATATCAGGCGCCCGTTGATATCGCCGCTTTCTTCCAGCGCGTCGACCACCGGCATCAGCACATTGCCGACCAGGTACTCCATCCGCTCGCGTAAACTAAGACTCGCCAGTTCGGGATCCGGGTAGACATCAATCCAGAACGATTCCACACGGCCCGTTTCATGGAAACGCGCCCGAATGACATCCGGGGAAAGACGCAAGCCTTGCGGATGCGTCAGCACAATCGCCATCAGCGCAGGTGTGAGCAGGCCCACATACCATTGCGCCCACAGGGACTTCAGCGGTTTTACTTCCCGCGCCTGTTCAGTATGTTGGGCGTAAATATGATCGCCATAGGTCGCCATCAGGGCGTTCAACGTACCAGGCTGCGCCCAGTGCGACAGCGTCAGCGCGTTGATAGGCGTCGGTTCATCGAACTTTACGGTGTCGAGTAAATGCGGATGGTGCTCGCGCAGGGCGTGACGGAGCGCATCTGCGAGCATTGCCGTATCGTTAAACGGGGCAGGCGACGCGACGGCAGCGTTTTCCAACTGAAGCGAAAGGTAAGCCATATGCACTGAATAGCAAATCTAAATGATAATGATTGCCAATCCTAACGATGGGTTTTGCCGATGGCAAGCGGATTCATCGGCTACTGTTCAGTTTCCATCTCTTCGCTGGTGAGAATATGGTTGCGCCCCAGATGCTTGGCTTTATACAGGGCTTTATCCGCAAGCTTAAACGCGTCGTTAAAATCCCGTTCGTGCATTGGCGCGAGGCCAATACTGATGGTCACATTCGTGGCGACCTCGGCATTAAAACGGTGGGGAATACGCAGATCAAATACCCGCTGGCGTATCCGCTCTGCGGTTTTGCGTGCCATTTCCAGATCGGTATTGGTTAATAACACCAGAAACTCTTCACCGCCAAAACGCGCCACGATATCCCGCGAACGCACCGCATCGCGGATGGCCGCTGACACGCGGGCCAGCGCCTGGTCGCCCATCATATGGCCGTAATGGTCGTTGTAAGCCTTAAAGTGGTCGATATCCAGCACCACCACCACGTTACGTTCCGACCCTAATGCAAACAGGTTCTCCAGCCGGTTTTGAAAGCCGCGCCGGTTATACAAGCCAGTGAGTGGATCGACCATGCTTAAATCGGTGAGCGTTTTTTTCTCTTCCATCAGCTTAAACATCAGGCCCTGAGCAAATGCGTCGTTGCGCTTCTGAATAAGATGCTGGATCACAATACCCACCATCGGTAGCGCCACGGCGTACAGCATGCGGATAGTGTGTTGCCCCTGATCCAGCCATACCACGGTCAGGATCACCGGCAGGCAATGGCAAATAAATGCTTTAAGGTTATTAATAAATGCCAGTGCGCCGACAAACAGCACGCTCATTAACGCAATGATCAGGTAGGAGGATTCGTGTTGCGGAATATGAGGTTGCTTAAGATAAATATGCCAGGCCCAGAGCGAGCCAAATAAAAGAGAGATCAGATTCAGGCTAATGGTGCGCGCCTGGCTAACCCAACGCCATATCAATAACCCGATACTGAGCGCCAGTAGGGTGACCAGCGGCACGGTAATCATCTTTACGCGGAACAATGGGCTCAGCATGCTAAATAATGCCGACAACGCATTAAGAAACAGAAACAGGCGTAATGAGAGTTGGTACTTCTCTTGAAGTAGCGATCGCCAGGTTTGAGACGTCATATCTAAGTCGTTGTTTACACGCGCTATGTCAGGTTGAGGGGAGATAAAGGCTAACAGGCGGAAAGTGGGTCATGATCGAGCCAGAATTAATGATCTTTATCAATTTGCTCAATCTATCACCTTCATCAATTCGTGTCATTAATTGCCCGTAAAACTCAACGTTCGCTTAACAACAGAAGACTTGCAAATGAGAATTTATATCATATGATATAATTTATCATTGCCATTTGAGTTATCAGTGTAAGAGGCGTAGCCATGTTGCAAAAAGCGCTGGAAAGTGGATGGGGGATTGTACTGCCGGGCGTGGTGGTGACCGTGCTGGCGTTTAGCGGATTAACCTTCGAACAGTGGCGGGGCGTAGTGGTACTGGCGCTGCTGGCGACGTCGGGCATGCTTTATCATAAGCGGCTGCGTCACTTCGTGTTGTTGCCGTCATGCATAGCGTTAACCAGCGGGCTGATGCTGATTGCGTTAAATTTACAGTGGTTTTAAAACAGGGAAGTCAAACAAGAGGGGGTAAAGCGTGGTGCGAAGAGAGGGACTTGAACCCTCACGCCCGTTAAGGCACTAACACCTGAAGCTAGCGCGTCTACCAATTCCGCCACCTTCGCACAGGGTAAAGATAAATATCGTCATCGCATTGGTGCGAAGAGAGGGACTTGAACCCTCACGTCCGTTAAGACACTAACACCTGAAGCTAGCGCGTCTACCAATTCCGCCACCTTCGCGCAGTGCGAACGATATTTTGCGTGGTTGTTGGTGCGAAGAGAGGGACTTGAACCCTCACGTCCGTTAAGACACTAACACCTGAAGCTAGCGCGTCTACCAATTCCGCCACCTTCGCGTACCAGCAATACCAGGAAGTATTGCAACCACGGAGGCGCATTCTAGATGTTTTCTGAGCGTCGTCAACAGTTAATTTGGTGTCGCTTTCCTGATTGGCTTAAAAAGCGACACACGTCAGGTTTAACGCTTCTTCGCGCCGCGGCCCATCACGGCGCGATAGACCTTAAAGCGCCCGGTTTGCGCCAGCACTTCATGGTTGCCGAAGGCTTCATCCAGCACATTTGGATAGGGCAGGAAGGCGTTAGCGACGATGCGCAGTTCGCCGCCGATATTGAGATGGCGCACCGCCCCACGGATCAGCTGTTGCGCCGCGTCCAGGCTGGTTTGCATCCCATCATGGAACGGCGGATTGGAGATGATCATATCGAAGCGGCCATTCACATCGGAATAGACGTTGCTGGCAAAGACCTGGCCTTCCAGCTCGTTAGCCGCCAGGGTTGCTTTTGCCGCTTCTACCGCCGAAGCGCCCACATCGGTCAGCGTTAAACGCACTTTCGGCGAATGGCTGGCCAGCATCACGGACAACACGCCCGTGCCGCAACCCACATCCAGCACTTTACCTTTGGTGTGTGGCGTAAAAGTGGATAACAGCAGTTGGCTACCCACATCCAGCCCATCGCGGCTAAACACGCCCGGCAGCGTTTTGATGGTCCGCCCGTCGAACTGATAGTCGCCCCACCATGCGTCGGCGTCGAATTCCGGTTGTTTTTCCAGCCGGCCGTGGTACAGCCCGCAACGGCGCGCGCTGTCGATTTTGTTCAGCGGACAAAAGTCCTCAAGGATTTGCTCGGCGCTGCGCACGCCGCTGCGGTTTTCGCCCACCACAAACACATCGCAGCCAATCGGCATCAGCGACAGCAGATTCATCAGCTGGAACTGGGCTTCCGGCTTGTTCTTCGGCCAGTAGTAAATTAGGGTATCGCTGTCGGCGATAAAGTCGGCGTCCACGGTCAGGCCGTACTGCGCGCTGTCGCCCATCGTCTGGGAGAGCGTCTGCCAATGGTGATAAAATTGCGTGAAAGCGCGACTGGCTGCGGTTTCAAACCGGGCGGGCAGGTCATCCTGAAGATCTCCGGCGAACAGCACGCGGCTTTCGGCAAAATCATCACTGTGGCGCAGCAAGACTTCGCTTGCCGGGGTAAAAGCAGACATGAAACTCTCCTGTATAAACGTAGGCGGCGATTATAACCCTGACCCGCTTGCGGCTGCACCTTTGTTGGCGCAGGCTGCTCGGATTTGCTATATTTGCGCCCTTCCGGCAATGAGGCAGGCTTTGCGATGACATCCCGACGCGACTGGCAATTACAGCAACTGGGCATCACTCAGTGGGTGCTGCGTCGCCCGACGGCGTTGCAGGGCGAAATCGCCATCTCGCTGCCCGCCCATATTCGCCTGGTAATGGTGGCAGACGCGCTGCCAGCGTTAACTGCGCCGCTCATCCGCGATCTGCTGCTCACGCTTGGCGTTAGCCCCGATCAGGTGCTGGCGCTGACGCCTGACCGGGTGGAAATGCTGCCCGCTGACAGCCGCTGCGTAAGCCTGTGGTTAGGTGTGGAGCCGCTGTCCTCGCTGGACGGCACGGCATTACGCACCCAGACGCTGGATCAATTGCGCCAGGACCCCGCGGCGCGCGCCGCATTATGGCAACACATTTGCGAACATGAACACGATCTCTTTACTCACGAGCAGTGACCTCGACCGGGCATTTGCCATTGAACAGCGCGCCCACGCGTTCCCCTGGAGTCAAAAAACCTTTGCCAGCAACCAGGGCGAACGTTATCTCAGTTTCCGGCTGGATGTGGCGGACGAGATGGCCGCATTCGCCATCACTCAGGTGGTGCTGGATGAAGCGACGCTGTTCAATATTGCCGTCGATCCGGCATATCAGCGCCGGGGATTGGGTCGCCAGCTGTTGGAACATTTAATTAGCGCGTTAGAACAACGCGACGTGTTTACGCTCTGGCTGGAAGTCCGTGCTTCCAATACTGCCGCCATCGCGCTCTATGAGAGCCTCGGCTTTAACGAAGCAACAATACGCCGTAATTACTACCCCACTGCGGATGGCCGTGAAGACGCCATTATCATGGCCCTGCCATTGGGTTGATAACACAACAAGATAGGTGAAGTGATGAACTGGGACTGGATACTGTTTGATGCTGACGAAACGCTGTTTACCTTTGACTCGTTCGGCGGTTTACAGCGGATGTTTCTCGACTACAGCGTGACCTTTACCGTTGAAGATTTCCAGGATTACCAGGCCATCAACAAGCCGTTGTGGGTCGATTACCAGAACGGTGCTATTACCGCGCTGCAACTGCAACATAACCGCTTTCAAAACTGGTCAGAACGTTTAAATGTCGCCCCAGGCGCACTGAATGACGCATTCCTGAACGCGATGGCGGAAATCTGCGCCCCGCTGCCGGGCGCGGTATCGCTGCTTAATGCGCTAAAAGGGAAAGTAAAACTGGGGATCATCACCAACGGTTTTACCGCGTTGCAGGAAATTCGTCTGGAGCGCACCGGTCTGCGCGACTATTTTGATTTATTAGTGATCTCCGAGCAGGTTGGCGTAGCCAAACCCGATGCGCGGATCTTCGATTATGCTTTTGAGAAAATGGGCAACCCGCCGCGCTCGCGCGTGCTGATGGTGGGCGATACGCCGGAATCCGATATTCTGGGCGGCATCAACGCCGGGCTGGCGACCTGCTGGCTGAGCTCAAGCGGACGCACGTTGCCGCCAGAGATCAAACCCACCTGGCAGGTTTCGTCGTTAAGTGAACTGGAGCAGCTGTTGTGTAAACACTAAACACTGATTGTCTGAGATTACCAGCCAGGTAAAATAGCCGCATTTTTCGATTTCCAGTCGCATGGCCTGCCCATGCCCTTATGAAGAAGATTTGATTATGACCTTGTCTCCTTATTTGCAAGAGGTGGCCAAGCGCCGCACTTTTGCCATCATCTCTCACCCGGATGCCGGTAAAACCACCATTACCGAAAAGGTGCTGTTGTTCGGACAGGCGATCCAGACCGCCGGTACGGTAAAAGGCCGTGGCTCCAACCAGCACGCCAAATCCGACTGGATGGAAATGGAAAAGCAGCGTGGTATTTCTATTACCACCTCCGTAATGCAGTTCCCGTATCACGATTGCCTGGTGAACCTGCTGGACACCCCGGGCCACGAAGACTTCTCTGAAGATACCTACCGTACCCTGACGGCGGTAGACTGCTGCCTGATGGTGATCGACGCCGCGAAGGGCGTTGAAGATCGTACCCGCAAGCTGATGGAAGTGACCCGTCTGCGCGACACGCCGATCCTGACGTTTATGAACAAACTGGACCGCGATATTCGCGATCCGATGGAACTACTGGATGAAGTCGAGCACGAACTGAAAATCGCCTGCTCACCGATCACCTGGCCGATCGGCTGCGGAAAACTGTTTAAAGGCGTCTACCACCTTTATAAAGACGAAACCTACCTCTACCAGACCGGTAAAGGCCACACCATCCAGGAAGTGCGTATCGTTAAAGGGTTGAACAACCCGGAACTCGATGCGGCAGTGGGTGAGGATCTGGCGGCGCAGCTGCGCGACGAACTGGAACTGGTGCAGGGCGCTTCCCATGAATTCGATCGGGAACTGTTCCTGAGCGGCGAAATCACGCCGGTCTTCTTCGGTACTGCGCTGGGCAACTTCGGCGTGGATCATATGCTGGATGGCCTGGTGGAATGGGCACCTGCGCCGATGCCGCGTAAAACCGACACCCGCGAAGTGGAAGCCCGGGAAGAGAAGTTCTCCGGCTTCGTATTTAAGATCCAGGCCAACATGGACCCGAAACACCGCGACCGCGTGGCGTTTATGCGTGTGGTGTCCGGCAAATACGAAAAGGGCATGAAACTGCGCCAGGTGCGTATCGGCAAAGACGTGGTCATTTCCGACGCGCTGACCTTTATGGCGGGCGACCGCTCGCACGTAGAAGAAGCCTATCCTGGGGACATCATCGGTCTGCATAACCACGGCACTATCCAGATTGGCGATACCTTTACCCAGGGCGAAATGATGAAGTTCACCGGTATCCCGAACTTCGCGCCGGAACTGTTCCGCCGCATTCGTCTACGCGATCCGCTTAAGCAAAAACAGCTGCTTAAAGGGCTGGTTCAGCTATCCGAAGAAGGGGCGGTACAGGTGTTCCGTCCTATCGCCAACAACGATCTGATCGTCGGCGCGGTAGGTGTGCTGCAGTTTGATGTAGTCGTGGCGCGCCTGAAAAGCGAGTACAACGTTGAAGCGATTTACGAATCAGTCAACGTAGCGACCGCGCGTTGGGTGGAAAGCGATGACGTGAAGAAGTTCGAAGAGTTCAAGCGTAAAAACGAAATTCAGCTGGCGCTGGACGGCGGCGATAATCTCACTTACATCGCCCCAACGATGGTTAACCTCAATCTGACCCAGGAACGTTACCCTGACGTGACGTTCCGTAAAACCCGCGAGCATTAATCCTCTCCCAGGACGCGGCACACGCCGCGTCCCGTCACTTTCCCTGTCTTTTTAGTCCCTTGCGGATTGTTCTTAATTTCCCTGGTTTGTTGCCGGTTTGCTCATTTTTCGCGCAGTCAACCAGGCGTTTTCAAGATTGTGATCTATATTTAACAAAGTGAAGAACAGATTGCCGGGTTAATGTGTCATCTAACTTAGGTTTTTTGACGGTTAATCCTGATATTGGTTTCAATCACGATATTAACAGCTAAGAATGACAATGTGATGTAAAAAAGTAGTGAACAGGATTGTTTCTGCTGTAATCCATTGATTCTTGGTGATTTAGCAACTGCCGTGACGGCGTTGCTGCTTAAGGAGAGGCTACTCGGTAAGTAGCTCAAGGCTCAAATTCTGGGCAAACCTACAGGAATGAATCGATGAACAAGACTAAGATTTCAAAAACTCTGATGGCTGTTTTGTTGGGCTCTGCACTGGCTTCCGGTTCCGCGCTGGCTGAATCCGAAACCATGAACAAAGTCGAATCAACGGCGGATAGCGCAGGGCAAAAAATCGATAACTCTATGAATAAAGTCGGTAATTTCATGGATGACAGTGCTATCACAGCGAAAGTAAAAGCGGCTCTGGTGGACGATGAGAACATCAAGAGCACCGATATTTCGGTAGAAACCGATAAGAAAGTGGTCACTCTGAGCGGCTTCGTAGAAAGCCAGGCGCAGGCTGAACAGGCTGTGAAAGTCGCCAAAGGCGTTGAAGGTGTCGACTCAGTAAGCGACAAGCTCCATGTGCGTGATGGCAAATCCGGGTCCAAAACCGACTCTGCAAAAGGTTATGCAGGTGATGCCGCTACCACCAGTGAAATCAAAGCCAAGTTCCTGGCCGATGACATCGTTCCTTCACGTAAAGTGAAGGTTGAGACCACCGATGGCGTGGTACAGCTTTCAGGTACGGTCGAGTCCAAAGCACAGTCCGAACGTGCTGAGAGCATCGCCAAAGCCATTGATGGTGTGAAAAGCGTTAAAAACGATTTGAAAGTTGAGTAATTCACACCACGAAACCCCCTCTCCTGGTGAGAACCGGGAGAGATGGTAAGCATCACCACCAGATAACACCGCCGGTAAGCCGGGCTTGCTCAGAAGCGGTAGCAATTAAACTATGGTAAAGGAGAGTCTTATGTTTCGTTGGGGCATTATTTTTCTCGTGATTGCGTTGATTGCCGCGGCGTTAGGCTTTGGTGGCCTGGCCGGTACAGCGGCTGGCGCAGCTAAAATTGTCTTCGTAGTCGGTATCATTCTGTTCCTGGTCAGCCTTTTCATGGGCCGCAGACGTCCATAGTGTGATACAACTGCAACAGGTAACCGGAAAGCCAGTCAATGCGACTGGCTTTCACGGTTTTACCGTTGCGCCCCACGCGGCAAGGTTGTTGCGGTAGCGCTTAGCGTGGTATCTTTTTTGTTTATGGCGAAAGAAAAACTAACATGTTGATTGCTGGCGGATTATTCCGTTTACCGGCACAACAACAATCAGGAAAGCAGGGTGGGACAACGTATACCCGTTACGCTCGGCAACATCGCGCCGCTTGCGTTAAAACCGTTTCGTCCCGGAAAGCTTGCCCTCGTTTGTGAAGGGGGTGGGCAGCGTGGGATCTTCACTGCCGGCGTGCTGGACGAATTCATGCGCGCAAATTTCAACCCGTTCGATACTTTCCTTGGCACTTCCGCCGGTGCGCAAAATCTCTCTGCCTACGTCTGTAACCAACCGGGCTACGCGCGTCGTGTAATCACCCGCTATACCACCAGCCGCGAATTTTTTAATCCGGTGCGCTTTGTGCGCGGTGGCAACCTTATCGATCTCGACTGGCTGACCGAAGCCACGGCAAGCAAAATGCCGTTGGCGATGGACAACGCCAGCCGGCTGTTTGACGGCGGCAAAGCGTTTTATATGTGCGCCTGTCGTAGCGACGACTATTCGCCGGGTTATTTCTCGCCAACCAATACCACCTGGCTGGATATACTGCGCGCCTCCAGCGCCATTCCCGGCTTCTACCGGACCGGCGTAGAGCTGGACGGCATCAGTTATCAGGATGGCGGCATCAGCGACGCGGTCCCGGTACGTGAAGCGGCGCGGCTGGGTGCCAACACCCTGGTGGTGATCCGCACCGTGCCGTCGCAGATGTATTACACCCCGCAGTGGTTCAAGCGCATGGAGCGCTGGATGACCGACAGCAGCCTGCAACCGCTGTTGAACCTGGTACAGCATCACGAAAAGACCTACCGGGAAATCCAGCAATTTATTGAAAAGCCGCCGGGTAAACTGCGCATTTTCGAAATCTATCCGCCGAAGCCGCTACAGAGTATGGCGCTGGGCAGCCGCGTCCCGACATTGCTGGAAGATTACAAAATTGGCCGTTTATGTGGACGCTATTTCCTGGCGACGGTAGGCAAACTGTTAGTGCCGACCCCGCCGGTCATGCGCCATGTGCCGCGTATCGTTACCCCTGCGCCGGTGGTGGTGGTACCCCCAGCCACCGTCGCCAACGACGCCGTTGCCGCCACGCTGGTCAACGCGCCGCAGGCCAACGATCCGGCGTTTGAAAATGAGGATCTGGCGTGACCCGCCGTTTTATTGATACCCATTGCCACTTTGATTTCCCACCGTTTACCGGCGATGAAAATTCAGCCCTGGCGCGCGCCGCGCAGGCAGACGTAGAAAAAATCATCCTGCCTGCTATTGATGAAACGCGTTTCGATACCGTTCTCGACCTTGCGCATCAGCATGCGGCAATCTATGCCGCGCTGGGCCTGCATCCGATTGTGATTGAAAACCACACCGAAGCGGCGCTTGAAGAGCTTGACCGTCGGCTGGCGCAGCGCCCGGAGAAACTGGTGGCGGTGGGGGAGATCGGGTTGGATCTGTATCGCGACAATCCGCAGTTCGAACGCCAGGAGTGGTATTTCGACAGACAGCTCCAGCTTGCCAAACGCTACGATCTGCCGGTGATCCTCCATTCGCGCCGCACCCACGACAAACTGGCGATGCACCTTAAGCGCCACGATCTGCCGCGTACCGGCGTAGTGCACGGTTTTGCCGGCAGCCTGCAACAGGCGGAGCGCTTTATTGGTCTCGGTTATAAAATCGGCGTGGGAGGCACCATTACTTATCCGCGCGCCAGTAAAACCCGGGATGTGATGGCGCAACTGCCGCTGGACGCATTACTGCTGGAAACCGATGCCCCGGATATGCCGCTTAACGGTTGGCAGGGCCAACCCAATCGCCCTGAGCGCATCGCGCTGGTGTTTGAAACGCTATGTGAACTGCGCAGTGAAGCACCGGATGAGATTGCCGCCGCCATCCTGGCAAATACCCATCAGGTATTTGATCTATAGATAGAGTGCGGGCAAAACGATATCGCGAATGCCGCGCTGGCGTAGCGCGCTGGCTAACTGCTCCACGTCCTGTCTGGTGGCTGTCCGCCACTCCCGCGCCATACCGTAGGTGCCATGATGATGAAACGCGTTGATGCGCAGCGTAATCGGCCCCAGTTCTCGCAGAAAAGCGCTTAATGGGTCGATATGATGAAGATAATCGCTGTGCTCTGGGATCAGTAACAGCCGCAGTTCCGCCAGCTTTTCCCGTTCAGCCAGAAAGCGGATACTCTCGATGATCCGCAGGTTACTGCGTCCGGTGAGGAACCGGTGTCGCTCGGGGTGCCAGGCCTTAAGATCCAGCATTGCGCCGTCCATTACCGGTAACAGCTTTTCCCATCCCGACTGGCCCAGCTCGCCGTTACTGTCTACCAGGCAACTCAGATGGCGCAGCGCGGCGCGGCCTTTAATCGCCGCAAACAGATCGCGCACAAACGGCAGTTGGGTCGTCGCTTCGCCGCCACTCACGGTAATGCCTTCGATAAACGGCGCTGCGCGTTCCACCTGCGTTAAGACCTCGTCCACGCTTAGCGTTTGCGCCATTGGGCTGGACTGCGACGGGCAGCCCTTCAGGCAGGTATCGCACTGGGCGCAGCGCGTTTCATCCCAGATAACCTGCCCGTCGCGCAGCGTTAACGCCTGCTCCGGGCAGCCGGGAACACACTCGCCGCAGTGGTCGCACAGCGCGATGGTGTACGGGTTATGGCAGCTTTTGCAACGCAGATTACAGCCCTGTAGAAAAAGAGCCAGGCGGCTGCCCGGCCCATCCACGCAGGAGAACGGCAGGATCTTATTGATCGAAGCGCATCTGCTGTTCATTGCTTACCACGCGCGGTTTACGTTGCAGAATTCCGGTATTGCGGGCGGCTTCTTCACCCAGCCATGTGGTATTGGTGCGCGACCCTTCCGCGCGGAATTTCTCCAGATCCGATAACCGCACCATATAACCGGTGACCCGAACCAGATCGTTGCCGCTGACGTTAGCGGTAAATTCGCGCATCCCGGCATTAAACGCGCCCAGACAGAGCTGTACCACCGCCTGCGGATTGCGCTTCACCGTTTCGTCGAGCGTTAAAATATCGCTGATGCCTGACGGGTAGTAGCGATGATGTGGCGCAACGGCCAGCAGATGGGTGACCGGATCGGGCTCATCGCCGTAAGGCAGACGCGCGCCCGGCGTGGTGCCCGCGTCGCTGCTGATACCGGACTGAGCATGCAGCAGGGCGCGTTGATTCCAGCCAAAGTCCACCGGGGTGTTTTCCACATAATCGGCCAACGCGGCGCTGATGCGGTAGCCCAGTTCGTTGGCCTCGGCGTCTTTCCCGTAGCGGCCCGCGATCCCGGATTTATCGCACAGTACGTTCACCGCCTCGGCCAGCGCGTAGATGCCAAACATTGGCGCAAAGCGTTGCGGATCGATCAAGCCTTCGCGCACCAGGAAACTTTCTGTGAAGAAATTCGACTCCTGATACAGAAATGCGCAGCGCGCGTTGATGATAGCCCGTTGTTGTTCACAATAATAAGGGAGCGCGCGCGCAAAGAAGTCGTCGACGCTGTGGCTGCGCGCCGCCACTTCGCTGAGATTAATACGCACCAGCGTACTGCCGCCGCCGCCCATTGGCAGCGAGTTATAGCAGCTGACGATGCCGTAATTCCCCGGTGTGAAAATTTTATCATGCACCGGGCCGTTGGCGATGTGGGGCTTAGAACATTCACAAATGTTATTAGCGACGGTGAGCAGCAAATCGTCCGGCGTAATCTGCGGGTCATAAATAAAGGTCAGATTAGGCGCAACCTGCTTGAGTTCTGCGTCGGCACGTAAGATTGCGCGCGCCACCATCGAATCCTGTGGGCCAATATTGGCATGCATAAACGCATCCGGCAGGACGCGATCGAGGTAGCGCCAGAAACGTTTTATGCGCAGATCGATTTCATCTTGTGTTAGAATTCTAACATAAGGCGACAGCAATGCATCCAGATGCCCCAGGAACACCGGCATCGACGTTACCGACGGAACGTGATGGTAAAGGATGGTGAGCATCGACAGCGCATCGTCGAAATTTTCGGCGGGCGGCAGCTCCAGCCATTCACTGCCCTGAGCGAGAAATCTGGCGTAATCAGGCAGCACATAGCGAGGCTTATACGGAGCGTGGCCTTCGAACATATCGCAAATAACGCCGTCCGCCAGCGCTTGGCGCGCGGTATCCGACAAAGCCGGATAGGGCAGCGCATTCTCGGCTTCCAGCGCCAGAAAATGGCGTTTCTGAGCCGGTGAAAGCCCCGCCGACGTAACGATATTTTGGCAGCGTTCCAGCAAACCGGCTTCGTGAAGTTCAGACATGATGTGTCCCTTACATGTTGACAGTGGTGCCAATGTAAAACGATTCACGCGATGCGCTTTTGATCCTGTCACCCACATTGCGTACTGAACAGCCAGTCTGCCCTAAGAATTTTGAGTTGCATCACATATACGGTGTATGGCGAGTCGTATCGATTTCCATAACTGTGATGTCTGTCTAAGAGTAAGCGTGAGCAGATGTTAGAATACTAACATTCCGCGCGGTGATTAATGAACCGGCGAACCCGGCTTCCATCTGGAGAAACACATGACCGATTTAACCAAAAGCAGCCTTCGCGCATTGCAATTAATGGATTTAACCACCCTGAACGATGACGACACCAACGAGAAAGTCATCGCGCTGTGCCATCAGGCCAACACTCCGGTGGGCAATACGGCGGCGATCTGCATTTACCCACGCTTTATCCCGATTGCCCGTAAAACTCTGAAAGAGCAGGGCACCCCGGATATCCGCATCGCGACGGTCACCAACTTCCCGCATGGCAATGACGATATCGAGATCGCGCTGGCGGAAACCCGTGCGGCTATCGCGTACGGCGCAGATGAGGTAGACGTGGTATTCCCGTACCGCGCGCTGATTGCGGGTAACGAGCAGGTTGGCTTTGAACTGGTGAAAGCCTGTAAAGAAGCCTGCGCCGCCGCCAACGTGCTGCTGAAAGTGATCATCGAAACCGGCGAACTAAAAGAAGAAGCGCTGATTCGCAAGGCCTCTGAAATCGCCATCAAAGCGGGTGCGGATTTCATCAAAACCTCTACCGGTAAAGTGCCGGTCAACGCCACGCCGGAAAGCGCGCGCATCATGCTGGAAGTGATCCGCGATATGGGCGTGCAGAAAACCGTGGGCTTCAAGCCTGCCGGCGGCGTACGCAGCGCCGAAGACGCACAGAAATTCCTGGCGATTGCCGACGACCTGTTCGGCGCTGACTGGGCCGATTCCCGTCACTATCGCTTCGGCGCATCCAGCCTGTTAGCCAGCCTGCTGAAAGCGCTCGGCCACGGCGACGGCAAAAGCGCCAGCAGCTACTGATTCCTTTCCTGCGGCGGGCAACCGCCGCCTAAAATCTGCTATCTCTGGGGGTTACCTTGTTCCTCGCTCAAGAAATTATCCGCAAAAAACGTGATGGCCACGCGCTCAGCGACGAAGAAATTCGTTTTTTCATCAACGGCATTCGCGATAACACCGTCTCAGAAGGGCAAATTGCCGCGCTGGCAATGACCATCTTTTTCCATGATATGACGATGCCAGAACGGGTTTCGCTGACCATGGCGATGCGCGATTCCGGCAGCGTACTGGACTGGAAAAGCCTGAACCTCAACGGCCCGATTGTGGATAAACACTCCACCGGTGGCGTGGGCGATGTTACCTCTCTGATGCTCGGCCCAATGGTGGCGGCGTGCGGCGGCTACGTGCCGATGATTTCCGGTCGTGGCCTCGGCCATACCGGCGGCACGCTGGATAAACTGGAAGCTATTCCGGGCTTTGACATTTTCCCTGATGACGCGCGCTTTCGCGCCATCATCAAAGACGTCGGCGTGGCGATTATCGGCCAGACCAGCTCGCTGGCCCCGGCGGATAAACGTTTCTACGCGACACGCGATATCACCGCGACCGTGGATTCTATCCCGCTGATCACCGCCTCGATCCTCGCCAAAAAACTGGCAGAAGGGCTGGATGCGCTGGTGATGGACGTAAAAGTAGGCAGCGGCGCGTTTATGCCGACGTATGAACTTTCCGAAGCGCTGGCAGAAGCCATCGTCGGCGTGTCCAACGGCGCAGGGGTGCGTACCACCGCGCTGCTGACCGATATGAACCAGGTGCTGGCCTCCAGCGCGGGTAACGCCGTAGAAGTACGCGAAGCTGTACAGTTCCTGACGGGCGATTACCGTAACCCGCGTCTGCTCGACGTGACCATGGCGCTGTGTGTGGAAATGCTGATCTCCGGCCGCCTGGCCCGTGATGAAGCCGACGCCCGTAAACAGCTACAGGCAGTACTGGATAACGGCAAAGCCGCAGAGGTGTTTGGCCGCATGGTCAGCGCCCAGAAAGGCCCGGCGGACTTCATTGAAAATTATGATAAATACCTGCCTGCCGCGACCCTGAGCAAAGCGGTGTACGCCGATCGCAGCGGTGTGGTCTCTGCGATGGATACCCGCGCATTAGGTATGGCGGTGGTATCGATGGGCGGTGGTCGTCGTCAGGCCTCCGATCCGATTGACTACAGCGTGGGCTTTACCGATATGGCACGTCTGGGCGACAGCGTTGACAGCCAACGCCCGCTGGCGATTATCCACGCCAAAAATGAAGCCTCGTGGCAGGAAGCGGCGAATGCCGTTAAAGCGGCGATTGTTTTAAGCGACACCGCGGCTGAAGCCACGCCGGTGGTCTATCGCAGAATCAGCCAGTAACCGTCTTCGCTTCCTGGGCGAGCCGCATTTAGGTATACTGATCTGATCGCATTTTTTTAACGCCACAGGGCGTTAAATAGCGCAACGTACGGAGAAAATATGAAACGTGCATTCATTATGGTACTGGATTCATTCGGTATTGGCGCGACTGAAGATGCAGAGCGTTTTGGCGACGTGGGTTCTGATACCCTCGGCCACATTGCTGAAGCCTGCGCAAAAGGTGAAGCGGATCATGGCCGTAAAGGCCCGCTGAACCTACCGAATTTGACCCGTCTTGGTCTGGTGAAAGCCCACGAAGGCTCCTCCGGTAAAATTGCCGCCGGTATGGACGGCAATGCCGAAGTCATTGGCGCTTATGCCTGGGCGCACGAACTGTCGTCCGGCAAAGATACTCCGTCAGGCCACTGGGAAATCGCCGGTGTGCCGGTTCTGTTCGACTGGGGTTACTTCAGCGATCACACCAACAGCTTCCCGCAGGAATTGCTGGATAAGCTGGTGGAGCGCGCAAACCTGCCGGGCTATCTCGGTAACTGCCACTCATCCGGCACCGTGATCCTGGACGAGCTGGGCGAAGAGCACATGAAAACCGGCAAGCCGATTTTCTACACCTCTGCCGACTCGGTATTCCAGATTGCCTGCCACGAAGAAACCTTCGGGCTGGATCGCCTGTATGAGCTGTGTGAAATCGCCCGTGAAGAGCTGACCGAAGGCGGTTACAACATTGGCCGAGTGATCGCGCGTCCGTTTATCGGCGACAAAGCGGGGAACTTCCAGCGTACCGGCAACCGCCACGACCTGGCCGTTGAACCGCCAGCGCCGACCGTGCTCCAGAAGCTGGTGGACGAGAAGGGCGGCAACGTGGTGTCGGTGGGTAAAATCGCCGATATCTATGCCAACTGCGGCATCACCAAAAAAGTGAAAGCCACGGGTCTGGATGCGCTGTTTGACGCCACGGTAAAAGAGATGAAAGCCGCAGGCGACAACACCATCGTGTTCACCAACTTCGTGGACTTTGACTCCTCGTGGGGGCACCGTCGCGATGTGGCGGGCTACGCGGGCGGCCTGGAGCTGTTTGACCGCCGTCTGCCGGAGCTGATGGAGCTGGTGGGTGAAGATGACATCTTGATCCTGACCGCCGACCACGGCTGCGACCCGACCTGGAAAGGCACCGATCACACCCGTGAGCATATCCCGGTGCTGATCTACGGCCCGAAAGTCAAACCGGGCTCGCTGGGCCACCGCGAGACCTTCGCAGATATCGGCCAGACCGTCGCCAAATACTTCGGCACGTCCGACATGGACTACGGTAAAAACATGTTGTGATTGACAGGGCGGCCTGTCCGCCCTGATTAACCATTTTAAAAAGGGATAAATTCATGGCTACGCCACACATTAATGCAGAGATGGGTGATTTCGCTGACGTTGTTCTGATGCCAGGCGACCCGCTGCGTGCGAAACATATTGCTGAAACCTTCCTGGAAGACGTGCGTGAAGTGAACAACGTGCGCGGAATGTTGGGTTTCACCGGCACCTACAAAGGCCGCAAAATCTCTGTGATGGGCCACGGCATGGGCATTCCGTCCTGCTCCATCTACACCAAAGAGTTGATCACCGATTTCGGCGTGAAGAAAATCATTCGCGTGGGCTCCTGCGGCGCGGTACGTGCTGACGTGAAACTGCGTGACGTGGTGATCGGTATGGGTGCCTGCACCGATTCCAAAGTAAACCGTCTGCGTTTTAAAGATCACGATTTCGCGGCGATTGCCGACTACGGCATGGTGCGCGACGCGGTTGACGCGGCGAAAGCGCTGGGCGTAGAAGCGCGTGTGGGCAACATCTTCTCGGCGGACCTGTTCTACTCGCCGGACCCGCAGATGTTTGACGTGATGGAAAAATACGGCATCCTGGGCGTGGAAATGGAAGCGGCGGGTATCTACGGCGTTGCGGCGGAATTTGGCGCCAAAGCTCTGACCATCTGCACCGTATCTGACCACATTCGTACCCACGAGCAGACTACCGCAGCAGAACGCCAGACCACCTTCAACGATATGATTAAAATCGCGCTAGAATCCGTGCTGTTAGGCGATAAAGCGTAATTTTTGCCTCTCAATGCCAGCCTTCTCCGGCTGGCATTTTTGTTTCTCGCGCCTGGCTGTTTCAAACCCCTCGCCGCACGGCTATCATTCATGCATTCACACCACGGATACATGGAATAACCACTTGTTGTGAAAAAACTCATCCATCGTTGCCTGGCCCTGTTTTCACCGCACGGACTGCTCGCCATTCTGGTGGCGGCCTGCGGTTATTTGTTCCTGCACCCGGTCCTGATGAGAACCGTGGATGTGCTGCCCCAGATGCACAGTTTCAGCACCTGGAAAGAGGCGCTGTCGGTGCTGGGGTTGCTCGACATTCCGCAGTTTGTGCTGGGGCTTGGCTTGATCCTGATGGCCTTCGGGCTGCTGCTGCGCGCCCGCACCGCGTGGGTGTTCTCGCTGCTGTTGTTGTTGGTGACCAGCGCCTTTAATTTCTTATCCCCGCAGGGCAATCCGGCGCTCAGCCTCGGCGCGCTGGCGCTGATGCTGCTGTTGATTGGCTTCTGGCGGCAGTTTGACCGCGCCAGCCTGGCGGCGGGTGGGTTGTTCGCGCTGGTGAGCTTTGTCTCTCTGCTGCTGTATGCGGTGATGGGAGCGCTGTATCTGGGCGAGGAGTTTGCGCCCGCGATCATGGATATGCCGACGGCGTTTTACTTCGCAATCGTCGGTATGTCGACGGTGGGATTTGGCGACATT
Source organism: Atlantibacter sp. MEI4A-1023 (assembly GCF_056155425.1). Classification (NCBI taxonomy): domain Bacteria; kingdom Pseudomonadati; phylum Pseudomonadota; class Gammaproteobacteria; order Enterobacterales; family Enterobacteriaceae; genus Atlantibacter; species Atlantibacter sp. MEI4A-1023. The sequence goes on along the minus strand of NZ_CM149568.1, from coordinate 4,001,995 downwards.
GTCCCGGTCACCTCCACGGCGCGGTTGTTTACCGTCTCGGTGATCGTCATGGGCATCACCGTATTTGCGACGTCAATCAGCGCCATTATCGGCCCGGTGATTGGCGGTAATTTAAAACGAATCGTCACAGGGCGGATTTCACACGTGATGCGTAAAAATCACTTTATTATTGCTGGCGCATCGCCGCTGGCGCTCAGCGTTTACCACGGCTTAAAAGCGCGCGGTGAAGCGGTCACCGTGATTGTCCCGCCGCATATCGCCCACGAATACCCGCCGGATGCCGATCTGATTTCCGGCGATCCGTCTAACGCCGATGAACTGGTTAAAGCCGGGGCGGCGAAATCAAAATACATTCTGGCGCTGCGCGACGACGACGCCGAAAATGCGTTTATCGTACTGGCCGCCAAAGACGTGGCGGGGGCGGGCACCAAAACCATTTCCGTGGTCAACGCCAGTAAAAACCTGCAAAAAATCAAACGCGTTCAGCCGGATATGGTGTTTTCACTGCAAACCCTGGGCAGCGAGTTGCTGGTGCGCACCCTGAACGGCGAGCCTATCGACAATAAGCTGATCACCGCGCTGTTCTTTGGCGATATTACTGAGAGTAAAGAAGACGAGTGACAACGCCCGGCAGGGCGTTGTCGGTGATTAGCGCACCACGTCCGCCATCCATTGCGCCACGTCGCGTAACGCTTTTTCCTGTTCGGGGAAGTCAATAATCAGCGTTTCGCACGCCTGCTTTAACGCGCTGGCCTGATACACGCAGCCATGTAACCGATTGGCGAGCGCTTCCAGCGGAGCCGGATTCAGGCTGTCGGTAAATACCTGGGTGCGGGTGATATGGCCTCTCTCGACGTCAAAATGCAGCTCTACGCCGCCCCAGCCAAAGCGCTCGTCCAAGGTGTGGGTAAATGCCGGTGCCTGGCCGAAGTTCCATTCCCAACTGCTCTGACGGGCAAAGGTCTCCGCAAAGCCGGGCAGATCGGGCGCCGCGTCCGGGGAAATCACCTCCGGCGCGACCCGCTCGCCATAATAGGCAAAGAACGCTTCGCTAACGGCGTCGCAGACTTGCTGGTGAGTGATCCCCGGCAGTAAATCATTCAGGTTCGCCACGCGTCCGCGTACCGAGGTAATGCCTTTGGCCTTCAGCTTCTTCTCATCGGGATTCAGGTAGTTCGCCAGACGGCTGAGATCGGCATTCAGTAACAGCGTGCCGTGGTGGAACCCGCGATCTTTGGTTTCCCGGTAGGCGGAGCCCGACACTTTACGCGGGCCGTCCGGCGTGGCGACTTCCAGATCGTTACGCCCGGAGGCCGAAGCCTGTACGCCCAGCGCGTTTAACGCCGCCAGCACGATACCAGTGGAGATGCTTTTATCGTATTCCGGCTTACCCGCCATAAAGGTAAAACAGCTATTGCCCAAATCGTGGAACACCGCGCCGCCGCCGCTGCTGCGTCGGGCTAAACGGATGTTATCCTGTTCCATGCGCCGAGTGTTGCACTCTTTCCACGGATTCTGGGCGCGGCCAATCACCACGGTATCGGCATTGCGCCACAGGAACAGCACCCGCTGGGTGGCGGGCATCTGGCGGAAAATACACTCTTCCACCGCCAGGTTAAACCAGGGGTCATACGAGTCTGAAATCAGTAGCCGCAGCGTACTCATAAACGATATCCCTTCATCAAATGGTTATTCTTTTTTGCTCACGTCTTCTTCCGGTACATCTTTACTGGCCGTCAGTAAAAAAGGCGATTGCTGCCAGCGTGTGCGTTTACCCTGCAACAGGGTGCGCGTCAGCACAATGCCGATTGCCAGCGCTAACAGCAGCATCAGGCGTAAAATATTGGTGGTGTTATCCACCTGTTTGGCTTCGGTGGGCAGCGAATGGGTGTCGAGCGTAATGCGCAGATAGCCGAGCGGGCCGCTTTTATCTTCAATGGGCTCAACGATTTGCTGGCTGAAGTAGCTCCCCGCGCGTTTGCCGTCCAGCGCCAGCCGGTCGCGCACTTCAATGCTTTCCCCGGCGCGCGCCACCATCTCGCCTTTATCGTCATACACGCTGGCGTCGAGAATGCGGCTCTCATCGGTCAGTTGCTTGAGGATCGCACCGACGCGTTTTTCGTCCGGGTTCTCGCTTTTCATGAGCGGCAGCAGGGTATAGTTCACCTGGCGCGCCAGCGTCCTGGCCAGCTCTTCAAGCTGGATATTGCGCGACTGTTGATGACTCTGGCTAAACCAGCTTGCCCCCTGCATCAGCGCCACCAGCAGCGCGAGACAGATAAGCACAATAACCGCGCGGTGCAGTCTAAATTTGAAGCGGGTACGGGCCATAATCCACCTGCTGAAAAAATGAATCTTAATGTTGCCAGAAGCGCTGGACTCAAGGTAGCCTCATGCGTTGTTTTCTCCAGTCCTTACCGATTTCAGGAGCGTTAATGCCTAACAGTCTGACCTGGTGCGACCTGCCGAACGATGTTTCTCTCTGGCCGGGGTTACCGCTTTCATTAAGTGGCGATGAAGTGATGCCGCTGGATTATCACGCCGGACGCAGCGGTTGGCTTCTGTATGGCAGAGATCTGGATAAAAGCCGTTTAACCGAATACCAGCGCAAGCTGGGCGCGGCGATGGTGATCGTCACCGCCTGGTGCGTTGAAGATTATCAGGTGATCCGCCTGGCGGGATCGTTAACCCCGCGCGCCACGCGTCTGGCTCATGATAATGGCCTGGACGTTGCGCCGCTCGGCAAGATCCCCCATTTAAAAACCCCTGGCCTGCTGGTCATGGACATGGATTCGACCGCCATCCAGATCGAGTGCATTGATGAGATCGCCAAACTGGCGGGTACCGGTGAGCTGGTGTCGGAAGTGACCGAACGCGCCATGCGCGGCGAGCTGGACTTTACCGCCAGCCTGCGGTTACGCGTCGGCACCCTCGAAGGCGCAGATGCAGAAATCCTGCGCCAGGTGCGCGATGTACTGCCGCTGATGCCGGGCCTGACCTCACTGGTGCTGAAGCTACAATCCCTGAACTGGAAAGTGGCGATTGCCTCCGGCGGGTTCACCTTCTTCGCTGACTATTTGCGCGAAAAATTGCACTTAACCGCCACGGTGGCCAACGAACTTGAGATCCGTGATGGTAAACTAACCGGTCAGGTGATCGGTCAGATCGTCGATGCGCAGTTCAAAGCGCAGACCCTGAAAAACCTGGCGGAAAAATACGAAGTGCCGATTGCCCAGTGCGTGGCGATCGGCGACGGCGCTAACGATCTGCCGATGATCCAGGCGGCCGGGTTGGGTATTGCGTACCATGCCAAACCCAAAGTGAATGAAAAAACCGAAGTGACCATCCGCCATGCGGACCTGATGGGCGTATTCTGTATTCTGTCAGGCAGTCTGAACAAGAAATAAACGAGGTAAAAGGTGGCTAAAGCCCCAAAACGCGCGTTTGTGTGTAATGAGTGTGGTGCGGATTATCCGCGCTGGCAGGGGCAATGCAGCGCCTGCCACGCCTGGAATACCATCACCGAAGTGCGTCTGGCGGCGTCGCCCACCGTTGCGCGTAATGAACGGCTTTCCGGCTATGCGGGCAGCGCGGGCGTGTCTAAAGTCCAGAAGCTTTCCGAGATTAGCCTGGAAGCGCTACCGCGCTTTTCCACCGGCTTTAAAGAGTTCGACCGGGTGCTGGGCGGCGGCGTCGTGCCGGGCAGCGCGATTCTGATCGGCGGTAACCCCGGCGCGGGCAAATCCACCCTGCTGCTGCAAACCCTGTGCAAACTCGCCCAGAACATGAAAACGCTGTACGTCACCGGCGAGGAGTCTCTCCAGCAGGTGGCGATGCGCGCGCACCGTCTCGGTTTGCCGACCGCCAACCTGAATATGCTCTCGGAAACCAGCATTGAGCAGATCTGCCTGATTGCCGAGCAGGAACAGCCGCGCCTGATGGTGATCGACTCCATTCAGGTGATGCATATGGCGGATATCCAGTCGTCGCCGGGCAGCGTGGCGCAGGTGCGTGAAACCGCCGCCTATCTGACGCGTTTTGCTAAAACCCGCGACGTGGCGATTATTATGGTCGGCCATGTGACCAAAGACGGTTCGCTGGCCGGCCCGAAAGTGCTGGAACACTGCATCGACTGCTCGGTACTGCTCGACGGCGATGCCGACTCACGGTTCCGCACCCTGCGCAGCCATAAAAACCGCTTCGGCGCGGTGAATGAACTGGGCGTGTTTGCCATGACCGAGCAAGGCCTGCGCGAAGTCAGCAACCCGTCCGCTATCTTCCTGAGCCGGGGCGATGAAGTCACCTCCGGCAGTTCGGTAATGGTGGTATGGGAAGGCACGCGCCCGCTGCTGGTAGAAATCCAGGCGCTGGTGGATCAGTCGATGATGGCTAACCCACGGCGCGTGGCGGTGGGCCTTGAGCAAAACCGCCTGGCGATTTTACTGGCGGTACTGCATCGCCACGGCGGGTTGCAGATGTCCGATCAGGACGTCTTCGTGAACGTGGTCGGCGGCGTGAAAGTCACCGAAACCAGTGCCGACCTGGCGCTGCTGCTGGCGATGGTATCGAGTTTACGCGACCGCCCGCTACCGCAGGATTTAGTGGTGTTCGGCGAAGTGGGTCTGGCGGGAGAAATCCGTCCGGTGCCCAGCGGCCAGGAGCGCATCTCCGAGGCGGCGAAACACGGCTTCCGTCGCGCTATCGTTCCGGCTGCCAATGTTCCGAAAAAACCGCCGGAAGGCATGCAGGTGTTTGGTGTCAAAAAACTCGCCGACGCGCTGGATATCTTCAACGACCTGTAGTTTTCCCACTGTAAATCAGGCGGTGCGTGCGCCGCCTGGAAATATTTGCCATTCACCTCAGCCGTTTACTCAAGTATCCTCCTGGCATTGATTCGTTTGCCGCTAGACTTAACAGGGCTGAACGATCGCGGCACACGTAAGGGAGGCAGCGCACTTTGTCATCATTCGACTATATAAAAACCGCCATTCGCCAGAAGGGCTGCACCCTGCAACAGGTCGCGGACGCCAGCGGGATGACCAAAGGCTATCTCAGCCAACTGCTGAACGCCAAAATCAAAAGCCCCAGCGCACAGAAACTGGAAGCCTTGCACCGCTTTCTCGGCCTGGAGTTCCCGCGCCGCCAGAAAAGCGTCGGGGTGGTGTTCGGTAAGTTTTACCCGCTGCATACCGGCCATATCTATCTGATCCAGCGCGCCTGTAGCCAGGTGGATGAGCTGCATATCATCATGGGCTACGATGAAACCCGCGACCGGGCGCTGTTTGAAGACAGCGCCATGTCCCAGCAGCCGACGGTGCCGGATCGGCTGCGCTGGCTGTTGCAGACCTTCAAATATCAGAAAAACATCCGCATCCATGCGTTTAACGAAGAGGGCATGGAGCCTTACCCGCACGGCTGGGACGTCTGGAGCGACGGGATTTCCGCGTTTATGGCGGAAAAAGGCATTGAGCCGGACTGGATTTATACCTCTGAAGAGGCCGATGCCTCGCAGTATCTCCAGCATCTGGGCATCGAAACGGTGCTGATTGACCCGAAACGCACCTTTATGAACATCAGCGGTGGGCAGATCCGCGAAAACCCGTTCCGCTACTGGGAATACATTCCTACCGAAGTGAAGCCGTTTTTCGTGCGTACCGTGGCGATTTTAGGCGGCGAATCAAGCGGGAAATCAATGCTGGTCAACAAGCTCGCCAACATCTTCAATACCACCAGCGCCTGGGAATATGGCCGCGATTACGTGTTTTCACATCTGGGTGGCGATGAGATGGCGTTACAGTATTCCGACTACGATAAAATCGCCCTGGGACATGCCCAGTACATTGATTTTGCGGTGAAGTACGCCAATAAAGTAGCGTTTATCGACACCGATTTCGTCACTACCCAGGCGTTTTGCAAAAAGTATGAAGGCCGCGAGCATCCGTTCGTGCAGGCGCTGATCGACGAATACCGCTTCGATCTTGTCATTTTACTGGAGAACAACACCCCTTGGGTGGCCGATGGGCTGCGTAGTCTCGGCAGTTCGGTAGATCGCCATACCTTCCAGGCGCTGCTGGTGGAGATGCTCAACGAGAACAACATCAGTTATGTACACGTTCAGGAACCGGATTACGACACCCGTTTTCTGCGCTGCGTCGAACTGGTAAAGGATTTGATGGGCGAGGCGGGGTAAGGGAATCAGGGAAACCGTCTCACTGCGGTTTCCCTGAATCACCGATTAGTGGGTTGCTACGGCTGCCGGCGCAGCCAACGTCTGTCGCAGCGCCGTCAGCGCGCGGCGGGCCGCCGCAAGCACCTGTTCGCACTGCTCAATGGTCAATGTCAAAGGCGGTTCAACCCGTACCGTTTTGGCGTTGATCAACGTGCCAGCCACCAGTACCTGCTGGCGGAACATCTCGCTGGAGAACTGGTAGCCGATTTCGTTATCCACGAACTCAATCGCCATCAGCATCCCCTGGCCGCGCGCCTCAATCACCAGGTCCGGGTACTGCTGCGCCAGCTCTTTAAAGCCGTCCAGCAGCAGATTGCCTTTCTGCTGCGCCTGCGCCGGAAGGTTTTCTTCCAGCAGCACGTGGATGGTCGCCAGCGCCGCCGCGCAGGACAGCGGGTTGCCGCCAAACGTGGTGGTGTGCAGGAACGGATTGTCGAACAGCACCGAAAACACCTCTTCGGTCGCTACCGTGGCGCCAATCGGCATTACGCCGCCGCCCAGCGCCTTGGCCAAACACAGAATGTCCGGCTGCACGTTTTCGTGCTCGCAGGCGAACATTTTGCCGGTGCGCCCCATACCGGTTTGCACTTCATCAAAAATCAGCAGCGCGCCAAACTCGTCGCACAGCTTACGCACCGCGGGCAGATAGCCTGACGGCGGCAGGATCACGCCGCCTTCGCCCTGAATCGGCTCAAGGATCACCGCCGCCACATCGTCACCGGTTTTTTTGCAATCCGTGAACAGCGCGCGCATGGCCTCGATATTCCCGAACGCCACGTGGCGGAACCCCGGCAGCAGCGGCATAAACGGCTTGCGGAAATCCGCTTTGGCGGTGGCGGAGAGCGAGCCCAGCGATTTACCGTGGAACGCGCCGCTGGTGGCGACAAAGGTAAATTTTCCGCGCGGGGACTGATAGGCTTTGGCAAGTTTCAGCGCCGCTTCCACCGATTCGGTGCCGCTGTTGCTGAAGAAGCTATATTTCAGTTTACCTGGCGTCAGGGTGGCTAAGGTTTTTGCCAGCATCGCCCGTAGCGGGTCGAGGAGTTCCTGGCTGTGCAGAGGTTGTTTTTCGAGTTGATGCTGTACGGCGGAAACCACTTTTGGATTACGGTGCCCCACGTTAAAAATGCCGAAACCACCCAGGCAATCGAGAAACTCGTGTCCCTGAGTGTCGACAAGCGTATTCAACCCTCCCGCTTGCCATTCTACGGCCCCGTAATCCCCGCCAGCGGTAACAGACTTTCTGTACTCTAAAAAACCTGGATTAACATGCTGCTGGAAATAATCGATCACCTCTTTGTTCAGTGTTTTCATCTCCTCATGGGAAAGCGTTCGCTTCTCAATGAGATTCAATGCGTGCGCGGTGCAGGCGAGTGCCGAGGCGCTGTTCGGTAACCTGTTCAAAATGTGCTCCTGGGAATGGCGTATCACGCGATACACAGATCAAGTATTGCAGCATTTGCGCCACTTCGTCGTAGAGGCTGATAAACGGAATAAACGCCAGGGAGAACGCCTGCCGCTTACGATTAAATCTCATCGCAAACGGGGTTATGGCGGTTTGTGCTATCCACAGCGGCAGCGGGAGAAGAAAAGAACAGCGCACATGCACAATGATGGTGCAGATTGTTGCAAAATTGTGCAATAGCTCCCAAATTGACTTTTTTACCCTGTAATCAATCGGGATATTCAAATAGTTGATCGGGTTGATTATTTTGCATTAGCACTACTTCTTTGGAGTTATCCTGAGATTTGCGATCTCTATCATATTTAACCCTTAAAGTTATTATTTTTAGCGCCGACATAACATGGCAAAGAAATAGTTAACAAGAAAATAACCTGCAAAATGGAGCAGCCATGTCGTCGCATCCCCGCGTTACCCAGCGCGAAAAAGTGCTGGATGAAAACACCACGTTAATGTCCACCACCGATCTGCAAAGCTTCATTACCCACGCCAATGATACTTTCGTTCAGGTGAGCGGTTATTCACTTCAGGAACTCACCGGCCAGCCGCATAACCTGGTGCGCCATCCGGATATGCCAAAGGCGGCGTTTGCCGATATGTGGTACACCCTGAAACAGGGCGAGCCCTGGACCGGTATTGTCAAAAACCGCTGTAAAAACGGCGACCATTACTGGGTGCGCGCCAACGCGGTGCCGATGGTGCGCAACGGTAAAACCACTGGCTATATGTCAATCCGCACCCGCGCCACGCCACAGGAAATCGCCGCCGTGGAGCCGCTGTATCAGGCGTTGCGTGAAGGCAAAGCGAAGCGCCGCATTTATAAAGGGCTGGTGCTACGCAAACATTTTCTCGGCAAACTGCCCGCCATGCCGCTGCGCTGGCGTATCCGCAGCATTATGGGGATTGCCGCGCTGATATGGCTGGCGCTGAGCGCATATGCCATGCCGGGATGGCTGATGGCTTTTGCACCGCTAGTGATTATGGCGCTTGGTTGCATGGCGCTGGAATGGCAGATATCTCGTCCGATTGAGAACGTTGCGCGTCAGGCGCTGAAAGTGGCGACGGGGGAGCATAACAGCATTGAGCACATGAACCGCACCGACGAAGTGGGGCTGACGCTGCGGGCCATCGGTCAACTGGGCCTGATGTGCCGCTGGCTGATTAATGATGTCACCAGTCAGGTGGAAAACGTGCGCAGCGGCAGCGAAACGTTAGCGCGTGGTAATGAAGATCTCAATGAACGCACCCGCCAGACGGTGGTGAACGTCCAGCAGACCGTCACCACCATGAACCAGATGGCGACCTCGGTGCAGAACAACTCCCAGACTGCCGTAGACGCCAATAAGCTGTCCAGCGAGGCCAGCGATGCAGCGCGTCAGGGCGGGCAGGCGATGGAAACCGTGGTGAATACCATGGACGATATTGCCGACAGCACCCAGCGCATCGGGTCGATCACTTCGTTGATTAACGATATCGCGTTCCAGACTAACATCCTGGCGCTGAATGCCGCTGTAGAAGCCGCGCGTGCGGGCGAGCAGGGCAAAGGCTTCGCGGTCGTGGCCGGAGAAGTGCGCCATCTGGCAAGCCGCAGCGCCAGCGCCGCCAACGATATCCGAAAACTGATCGACGCCAGCGCTAGCAAAGTGCAGTCCGGCGCGGTGCAGGTTCATGAAGCGGGGCGCACCATGCAAAACATCGTTGACCAGGTGCAGAACGTGACTCAGCTTATCAGCCAAATCAGCAGCGCCACCTCCGAGCAGGCGCAGGGGCTGTCGGAACTGACGCGCGCGGTGGCGGAACTGGATGACATCACCAAAAAGAACGCGGTACTGGTCGAAGAAAGCGCGCACGTCTCATCGATGGTCAAGCATCGCGCGGCGCGGCTGGAGGATGCGGTTACGGTCCTCCAGTAACGTTCATGACAGATGCCCTGTTCGCAGGGCAACATCCCCCACAGACCCGCGAAAATTCCATCTCATATCAACCTGATATAAACTACCCCCTTATTGCCTCTCCAACCGGATCCCCATGAAAAGCGTGACCGCGTCTGTAGCTGAAACACTGACCCAGGACCTCGCCCTGCGCATCATGCGCGGCGAACTGCAACCGGGCATGTCTATTCCCGGCGAAAACGAGCTGGCGGTGCAGTACAACGTCTCGCGTACCTCGGTGCGCAACGCGCTTCAGGTGTTAGGCGCGAAAGGGATGCTGACCATCCAGGCCAAGCGCCGCAGCACCGTGGCACCCCGCGAACAGTGGAGTTTCCTTGATGCCGATGTGCTGAGCTGGCTGGAGGAGATTGGCATTGACGACGCGCTGATCGAACAGCTGATGATCACGCGGTTGATCTTCGAGCCCAACGCGGCGGCCATGGCGGCGATCAACGCTAACGGGCGCGATCTGGCCGATCTGGAAGACGCCTGGGAAATTATGTCTCAGGGCCAGCAGCAGGATTCCGCCGACCTGTTTAAGCAGGGCGATCTGGCGTTTCATACTGCGATCCTTAAAGCAGGGCACAATCCGTTTCTGTTTTCGGTGGGCAATGCGCTTTCCGCCGCCATGCTGTTTTCCTTTAAGCGCACCCTGGAGCCGGACGTGACGCTGACGCTGGAAGCGGTCAATGCCCACCGTGAATTGATGGAGTGCATACGCCTGAAACAACCGGAGCAGGCGCGCCAGCAGATGCGCCATATTTTGCTCAGCGCGGCGAAGAAACACCTCGGGGATCCGCTGCCGGACCGCCTTCAGCATTTTTTATAAGCCCGTTGATTTTTTCGTCTTTAAATGAAAAAGCCCCTTTTGGGGCTTTTTAGCAATAACTTTACCATCAACGGTAAACCACTTTGTTAGCGTCAGGCGGAATCACCCGTCCTGTTTTGGCGTCGGTGCCGTGGGGTTGTTTTGCCAGGATGAGGTTGCTTCAGCGTCTTCACCCGCCACCACAACATGCGTCCTGCCTTCTTCAATAGCGCGAAAAAGTTGTTCTGCCCGGGCAGCCTGGCGAGCGCGATATTGTTCAAGCCAGTCCCCAGAATTTGGGTGTTCGTAAGACATTTGCCCTCCCGTTAGGCTCCAGCCCAACTTCAATAGTTAATCCTTTATGTTTCTTTTTAATTATAAATCGGCAGTAAATATTTAATAATTTAATATCTGCTGGAACGAAGGTATAAAACCCAACGTTGAAGCGAGTATAGTGGTCAATAATTGCTCTTTCAACACATTTAAGAACCCGGATACCCGCACCTGGTGGTAATTCTTCTGTTCGTCGAAAAGGAGTTTTATTTATTCTGTTAGCTTTAGTATCAAAGGCAACGTCATAATGATGCCCATAAAGTGGAAAAATAAACCCATCGGGAAAAAAGCTGCACAATCATAGGGATTGATCTCTGTTATTTGCGTAAAACGCACCTCATAATCAACTCCTGACACCGTAAACCGCGCTACCTGTAAACGCGGGATTCCATATTCAGCACATTCATCGAAATAAGTCATGATTATTCATCATTCCTCCCTTTTCGATATATTAACGCTTCCTCTAACAGACTAAAAAAATAACCGTAAAATTTGTTGTCATTTTACGAGATATGTTCCGTAACTGAATTCATTTTTTAAAAACCGATCTTTTATAACCCTTAACGCCAGCTTTAGATCTCGATCACAGATCGTCGTCCCGCTTTTGGTCTACATTTCTTGTCATACAAGATTTAATGTTTTGGATTACAAGATGAGCAAAAACTGGCTGGCGGTTGACTGGGGCACGACAAATTTCCGTGCCTGGCTGATGCGCGATTCGGACGTGGTTTCCGTCATCAATGCGCCCTGCGGCTTATTACAGGTTGAAAACGGGCAGTTTGAAGCGGCGCTGCAAACCCATATCGCGCCGTGGACTGCTGAATACGGCGCGCTGCCGATATTGATGGCGGGCATGGTCGGGTCACAGCAGGGGTGGGTCAATGTGCCCTATTGCGAAGGGCGCGCGGATGCACAGCAACTGGCGAAAACTGCTCATACGCTGCGCACTCATTGGGGCAGCCAGGGTTGGATATTACCTGGCGTGGCCGGACACAGCGCCGTGGGTTTGCCGGAGGTGATGCGCGGTGAAGAGATTCAGCTTATCGGCTTGATGGCGCTCGCTCCGGCGGAAAATCACCTTGTCATTTTGCCGGGCACGCACAGCAAGCACGCCACGGTTGAACACAACGCCATTCACCACTTTTCCACCTTTATGACCGGCGAGCTGTTTCAGTTGTTGATGACTCACTCCCTGCTGGGCCGCGATTTACCACCTCAGCAACCTGATAGCCGCGCCTTCGCGCTTGGCGTACAGCACAGCGGTTTAAACGCTCCGCTGAGCCAGTTGCTCTTTTCCGTACGCACCCTGCGCCTGCGCGGTGATATTGCACTCACCGGCGTCGGCAACTACCTGTCCGGGCTGTTAATCGGCCAGGAATTGCGCCAGTGCGCCCCTACGCCCCACTGGATCATCGGCAGCGATGCGCTGAACGCCCGCTATCAGCAGGCCGCGTCACTGTTGGGTTTAGTGATGGAAGCCTTGTCCGGCGAGCGCTGTTTTATCGCCGGGATGAACCAGATACGTCTTTATCTATAAGGAATCGAATGATGGATTACCGCGCCTTTTCGACACTGTGGCAGCAAACGACTCTGCCGCTGATTGCAATATTACGTGGACTGACGCCTGAAGAAGCGCCCGCAGTTGCACAGGGCCTGCTGGCGGAAGGTTTTACCTGGCTTGAGGTCCCGCTCAACAGCCCAGATGCGCTGACCTCAATCACGCTGCTGCGCGAACTCGTGGGTAGCCGGGGCTACGTCGGCGCGGGCACGGTATTAACCGCAGAGCAGGTCGATGCGGTGGCGGACGCGGGTGGGCAAATCATCATTTCGCCCAACATGAGCGTGGAGGTGATTCGCCGCAGCCGCGAGCGCGGGTTGATCAGCATGCCCGGCGTGATCACGCCTTCGGAAGCATTTACCGCGCTCCAGGCGGGTGCCAGCGCGCTCAAACTGTTCCCGGCGGAAACCGTAGAACCCGGCACCCTGAGCGCCTGGCGCGCGGTGTTGCCCGCCGAGGTGGTGTGCCTGCCGGTGGGCGGTATTCAGCCTGACGCCGCGCAAATGCGCACCTGGCGTAATGCTGGCGCGCAAGGTTTTGGTTTGGGCGGCGGGCTGTACCGCCGCGCGGATGACGCTCAGAAAGTACAACAAAAAGCCCGCGAGTATCGCGAGGCGTGGCGCAACAGCCACAGATAACAACACCACCCTACAACATTACTGAGGTCCGTATGATTACAGACGCCACACACAGCGAAAGCCGCAAAAACGAGGTCTACCGTAAAGTCACCCGGCGGCTGATCCCCTTTTTGATCTTATGTTATTTCTTCGCCTATCTGGACAGGGTGAACGTCGGTTTTGCCAAGCTCCATATGCAGGATGCGCTAAACCTGAGCGATACGGTTTACGGCATCGGTGCCGGGATTTTCTTTATCGGCTATTTCATTTTCGAACTGCCCAGCAACCTGCTGATGCAGCGCTTCGGGCCGCGCTTCTGGATCGCCCGCATTATGGTGAGCTGGGCGGTGCTGTCGTGTCTGACCATGTTTGTCACCACCCCGACCCAGTTTTACATCGTGCGCTTTTTGCTGGGCGTGGCGGAGGCGGGCTTCTTCCCGGGCATCGTGTTCTATCTCACCCTGTGGTTTCCGTCATGGCGTTCGGCGCGCACCCTCGGCCTGTTTATTCTGGTTACGCCGCTTTCCACGATTATCGGCAGCCCGCTTTCCGGGTTGATCCTGAAAATGTTTGAAGGCGTGGGCCATCTGCATAACTGGCAGTGGCTGTTCCTGGTTGAGGCAATTCCGTCATTCCTGCTGGCGTTTGTGGTGCTTCGCTACCTTGATAACAACGTGAAATCGGCACACTGGCTAACAGCAGAAGAGAAGGGGATTATCGCGCGCGATCTGGAGCAGGATCGGATCAACAAGATCGCCGCCAACGCCGGGAAAGCGCCCACCAGCCTGAGCGCCATGTTCCGCAATAAATTCGTCTGGCTGCTGGCGCTGATCTTCTTCAGCTTCAACATCGGCTATTACGGGATCAACTTCTGGCTGCCGTCGATCATTAAATCCTCTGGCGTAAAAGATGACTTCGCCATCGGCCTGCTGGCCGCACTGCCGTATATCTTCGGGGCGGCGTTTATGGTCTGGAACAGCCGCCATTCGGATCTGAAACAGGAGCGCCGCTGGCATATCGCCATCCCGGCATTGATCGGCGCGGTGGGGTTGACGCTCAGCGCCTCCAGCAGTGGTTCCACCTTCTGGATGATGGCGTGGATCTGCCTGGCGATGTCCGGCACCCTGGCGCTAATCCCTACCTATATGAGCCTGCCCGGCACGCTGCTTTCCGGCACCGCCGCCGCCGCGGGTATCGCCCTGGTGAACTCCATCGGCAACCTGGCGGGCTTCTTTGGTCCCACGGTACTCGGTTATCTCAAAGACACCACCGGCAGCGCCAACGCCGGGCTGTATATCCTGGCAGGCTTCCTGGTGCTGTGCGCGCCGCTGATGTTCCTGCTGCCCGCCAGGCTGGTAAACCCTAAAGCAAAAGCCGAAACCCCGGCGCAGTTTACAGAATCAGATTCAATCAAGAGAGGTCATATATGAGCAGTTGTGGCGCGGGATGCGGTGGCGGTTGCAGCAGCCACTTTAACCCGGTTCTCAGTGGTGATGACGGCGCGCTGAAGCGCGCCCTGTATAAATCGATGGGTCATACCGACGAGCAACTGCGTCGGCCCGTGATCGCCGTGGTCAACAGCTACACCAACGCCACGGCAGGCCACGCCAACCTTAATGAGCTGACGGCGGAAGTGCTCAAAGGCATCGATGAAGCTGGCGGCGTCGGCATGGTGTTCGGCACCATCGCGCCCTGCGACGGCATCGCCGAAGGGCATCTCGGGATGCGCTACATCCTGGCGGCCCGGGAAGTGATTGTCAGCTCCATCGAGGTGATGATGCGCGCCCACCGTTTCGACGGCATGGTGCTGCTCGGCTCGTGCGACAAAATCGTTCCGGCGATGCTGATGGCCGCAGCGCGTCTCGATGTCCCGGCCATTCTGGTCAACGGCGGGCCGATGTATCCGGCGGAATATAAAGGCAAACACTGGGACGGCAATATCGTCACCGAGGCCATCGGCTGGAAGCGGCGCGGTGAAATCGATGAGGCGGAATTCCGCCATATCGAGGATATCGCCGAGCCGGGGCCGGGCTCCTGCACTATGTACGGCACCGCCAATACCATGTGCTGCATCTCTGAAGTGCTGGGCATGAGCCTGCCAGGTAGCAGCACCTTGCCTGCTATTTCCCGCGAGCGCCGCGACTGCGCTTATGCCACCGGGCTGAGAGCAGTGGATTTGGTAAAAAACGGTGTTAATGCCCGCCAGATCATCACCCGGGAATCGATCCATAACGCCATGGTGTACCTGCTGGCGACGGGCGGTTCGACAAATGCGATCCTGCATCTACAGGCGATCTATTACGAAGCCGAACTGGGCGAACTGCCCCTCGCCGCGTTTGACAAGCTGAGCTACAACGTGCCGCTGGTGGCCTCGCTCTATCCGGCGTCTGAGCACGATATGATCGATTTTTGGGAAGCGGGCGGCGTAGCGGCGGTAGAAAAAGAGATCGCCTCGCTGCTGCATACCGACTGCCTGACGGTGAACGGCCAGACCAAAGGCGAGTGGCTGGCGCAGGTTCCGCGCTCACGCCGCCCGGAGGTGATCCACACGCTGGCGATCCCGGTGCGTAATGAAGCGGGCGTGGCGGTGCTGCACGGCAATTTGTCGCCGCTGGGCTGCGTGGTGAAACCGGCGGCGGTGCCGGAGCACCTGATGGTGTTTTCCGGGCCTGCGGTGGTGTTCAACAGCGAAGACGAATCGGTCGAGGCGATCCTGTCCGGCGATATTCAACCAGGCAGCGTACTGGTACTGCGCTACGAAGGGCCGAAAGGCGGACCGGGGATGCCGGAAATGTATAAGCCAATGAAATGCCTGGAAGGGATGGGCTTGTCTGACAACTGCGCGTTAATCACCGATGGCCGTTTCTCCGGCTCCAATCGGGGGCTGTTCGTCGGCCATATTTCGCCAGAAGCCAGCGACGGCGGCGTGCTGGCGCTGGTGGAGCAGGGCGACATCATCACCATCAATATTCCCGAACGAACCCTGACTTTACAGGCTGATGAGGCCGAGCTGGCGGCGCGTCAGGCCCGCTGGCAACCGGTTGAGAAACAGGTGCCGCGCGGCTTTTTGCGATTGTATCGCCGCTGGGCCGCCCCTGCTGCACAGGGTGCGGTACTGGCTGACCGGGAGGAGAATTTATGAGCCTTGTTGCCGCGATTGAAGGCGTTAACCCGATTGCCGCCGTGCCGTTTCGCCGCGACGGCGAGCTGGATGAAACCAGCTTCAGCAACATGCTGGGGCATCTGGCGGGGACCGGCATCGACGGCCTCACACTGTTCGGCATCGCCAGTGAATTTCCAAAACTGTCGGATGACGAGCGCGAGCGGCTGGCGACGCGGTTTATCAGCGATCTCGCCGGTAGCGGGGTGTTTCGCGCCATATCAGTTACCGATCATTCGACGGAACTGGCGGTAAAGCGCGCGCGCCGCTATCAGCAAATGGGGGCCGACGCGCTGATGCTGCTGCCGCCGTTTTTCCTGAAACCCAGCCCGCAAGCGGTGGCGAGCCATATCGCCCAGGTGCTGGAGGCGGTCACGATCCCGGTGATGGTGCAGTACGCTCCCGGCGAAACCGGCCTGCCGATACCGCCTGAAGAACTGGCTCAGGTGGCGCAGTGCTATCCGCACGCGGTGTTTAAAATCGAATGCAATCCGCCGGTGGACTACACCCGCGAGTTTTTGCAGCAGGCACCCGGCGCCCATGTGCTGAACGGCTACGCCGGGCTGTACATGCTGCAAATGCTGGCGGCGGGCGGCAAGGGCGTGATGCCGGGCTGCTCGTTCAGCGAAGTTTATGTGCAAATTTACCGCGCCTGGCGTGAAGGACGTATCGCGCAGGCGGAGGTGCTGCATCAGCGTTTGCTGCCCTGGATCACTCGCTGGATGAGCCACTGCGAATACATCATTCAGGTAGAGAAAACCATTCTTCAGCAGCGGGGCATTATTGCCAGCGACTACTGTCGTCACCCCGGCTGGGTGCTAACGCCTGAAGATCGTCAGGATATCGGGACGTTTTTGGCGATGTTTTTATAACCCTGTAAGGCCGCTGCCCGGCGGCCTTACATCTGGGCAATTTCCAGCGCGGCTCTGTCGATCACGCCGACAATTCGCTTCAGCGTCTGGGCGTCGATCTCCGACTGATTAACCCGCAAATCCAGCACCGCTTTCATATTATCCAGCGCGCGTTTTAAATCTGGGTTTTTACGCAGCTCGTGCCCAATAGCGCGCGCCGTCATACGTGCGCGGATATGTTCAAGATGCTCACGGTTGGCGTTAAGCCAGGCTTCGCCATCCGGCGTAATAGCGATTTTTTTACGGCCCGCATCGTCATCGCTGAATGCGATAAACGCATGTTCTTCGAGGAAATCCAGGGTCGGATAGATCACGCCAGGGCTGGGCGTGTAGTGGCCGCCGGTCAGGGCTTCGATTTCTTTAATCAATTCATAACCGTGGCTCGCGCCGCGCGTCAAAATATCTAACAGCACCACGCGCAGTTCGCCGTGGCCAAAAAAGCGCGCACGGCGTTTACGCCCTCCGCCGCCGTGGCTGCGTTTCTCGCAAGGCTCATGATGGCGTTCGTCGTCGTGAGCGTGACAGTGATGGGTATGCCGATGTTGATGTCTCATGGCTAGCTCCTTAATTAGATATATCTAATTTATATCTAAAAAAAGAGATAACACAACAATGAAGACGAGTAAAATAATTAATTACCTGTTTTATAATGTTATTTAATGATGATTTAACGATCCGTGCTCAATATCATATCCACTCTAAAAAAAAGTTGCCAGCCGCTCAGATAACAATCATTATCATTTAAAATTCGATATATCTAAAACTTAGCGATCTGGACTGACTATGACAACTTCTTACCCTCAGCGCGTGCGCAACGCGCTGCGTTTTCGCGAAATTACCGTTTTAAGCAGCAGCTATGTCAGCGGTTTTCAGCGTATCGTCTTCGGCGGCGACGCGCTGGCGGGCTTTACCTCACAGGGCTTTGACGATCACATCAAGCTGTTTTTCCCCGAGCCGGGCCAGCCGTTTACTCCGCCGGAAATCACGGAATCCGGGATTGTCTGGCCCGGCGATGCCCGTCCGCAATCCCGCGATTACACGCCGCTGTTTGATGAGCGCACTCAGCAACTGACAATTGATTTCTGGGTGCATGACGGCGGTGTGGCCAGCGCCTGGGCCGTGGCGGCGCGCCCTGGCGATACGCTGTGTATCGGCGGGCCGCGCGGTTCGCTGGTGGTGCCACTGGCGTACCCGTGGCAGCTCTACGTGTGCGATGAATCAGGCTTACCGGCGCTGCGTCGTCGCCTCGAAGCGCTGCGAGACGCGGGCGTACAGGTGCAATGCCGGGCGATTGTCAGCATCACCGATGACGCCTGCGAAGGCTATCTTACCCATTTGCCCGAGGCCAATATCGACTGGGTAATCGGCCATGACGTGGCGGCGCTGGAACAGCATCTTCAGGCCATCACCTGGCCGACGGAAGACTATTTCGTCTGGATCACTGGCGAAGGCAAACTGGCGAAAAGCCTGGCGGATCGCTATACCCGCCAGCTCGACCAACAGTTAGTGCGCGCCGTCGCGTACTGGCACGCCTGATCGTCTGCGTTAACGCACGGCAAGCTGGCCCATAGCTTGCCGTTTTGTTACATCCGTTACATATTACCAACATGAATATTGCCACCTGAACCTGATGGCGCATTATGGCGCGGTTCAGTAAGGGGAACCGTCATGATTGGTGTGGTATTAGTGGATGACCATGTGGTCGTTCGGTCCGGTTTCGTCCAGCTACTCAGCCTGGAAGAGGACATTACGGTGCTGGGCCAGTACAGCAGCGCTGCCGAGGCATGGCCTGCGCTTTCGCGCCAGCCGGTGGATGTGGCGGTACTGGATGTGGCCATGCCCGATGAAAACGGGTTAAGTTTGCTTAAGCGTCTGCGCGCCCGCCAGCCGGGTTTCCGCGCCATTATCCTTAGCATCTACGACACCCCGGCATTTGTGCAAAGCGCGCTGGATGCGGGCGCGTGCGGCTATTTGACCAAACGCTGCGGCCCGGAAGAGCTGGTGCATGCGGTACGTTCAGTGGGGCTTGGCGGACACTATCTGTGCGCCGACGCGTTAAAAGCGCTGCGCGGCGGTGCGGAACCGGCCCGCGTATTGCAGGTGTTAACGCCCCGCGAGCGCGAAGTTTTCGATCTGCTGGTGCGCGGCGAGAGCGTTAAATCCATCGCGCTACAGCTCGATCTCAGCCATAAAACGGTCCACGTCCACCGGGCCAACGTGCTGGGCAAATTGCAGTGCGCCACGACCATTGAACTGGTGCATTTTGCCCTGGAACATCAGTTGCTGACGGGGCATTGATGCGCCGTTCTCTTCGCCAGGTTGTGCTGTCGCTGTTTATCATGCTCGCCTGGGGGCCAGGCTGGCTGATGCTCTGGACTATCAGTTTTTATCTCACCCGCAACGGCCAGCAGGCGGCGTTGCTGTTGCCTCACGGCGTCCAGTTGGCGCTGCTGATTTTGCTGGCGCGCCGCTACTGGCCTGCGCTGTTTATCCCGCAAATCGGCCTGTCGCTGTGGCTGTGGCACGAGCAGTTAATCAACGGCGGCGCGATGGCGTTCGCGCCGTTTATCACCGCCGTTCCGGCATTGCTGACCCAGTATTTCTGGCACCGCTTCCCGCTTTACTGGCAACGTTTGTCGCTATTGCTAAGCGCGGTGGCGGGCGCGGCGTTGCTCAATACTCTGCTATTGACGCCGTTTATCGAAAGCCGCGCCACGCTGATTTTACTGGCGTCGTTCACCGGCGGCGTGCTGCTGACACCGTTTGTCTATTTGATATTCGACTATCTCCGCCAGCAGCATCGCTACCAGTTGCTGGGGCTGGAAACCCGCAACCCGCCGCTGCGCGCCTCGCTACTACTCTGGTGCAGCCTGTTTTTTATTATCGGCATTGGCACGCAAATGGTGCTGTCGCCGGAAATCGAACGGCTGCTGCTGATTGTGGTGTTTTTACCCAACGTGGTGATGGCCTGGAAATTCGGCTGGCAGGGTGGCGTGCTGGCGGCGCTGCTCGGCAGCATGATGATCACCACTGCGCGCCAGGTGGGCAGCGGTTTTAGCGACTTAATGGAGCTGGAGATTTTCCTCTCCACCCAGGCGCTGCTGGGCATCGGCCTCGGCATCGCCATCAGCCGTCAGGAACAGCTCGCCAGCAATCTCGATCACTACCGCCAGCGGCTGGAAGTCGAGCTGGACGCGCGGCGGGCGCTGACCGAAAAACTGATCCATGCCGAAGAAGATACCCGCAAGCAGCTGGCCCGGGAGCTGCACGATGAGATCGGCCAAAACATCACAGCGATCCAGATTCAGTCGCAGCTGGTGAAGCGGGTGAGCGATAACCGCACCGCGCTGATGGCAGGGGAACAAATCAGCGAGCTGGCCCAGCGCATTCATCACTCCACGCGCCAGCTGTTGCGCCAGTTGCGCCCGCCGGTGCTCGATCAAATGGCGCTGGATGAAGCACTGCACCATCTGGTGCGTGAATTTGCGTTCCCCGAGCGCGGCATTCGCTGCCGTTTCCACTATCAACTTGCCGCGCCGCCGGACAACGAAACCGTGGTGTTTACCCTGTATCGCCTGTTGCAGGAACTGCTGAACAACGTGGCGAAACACGCCCAGGCCACGGAAGTGGACATCACCCTCAGCCAGTCGCCCGGCTTCGTGCATCTGGTGGTGAGCGATAACGGCGTCGGTGTCCCACCTGGCCGCGCGCCGGGGTTTGGCATTCAGGGCATGAGCGAACGGGTGCAGGCGCTGGGCGGCGAACTGCTGCTGGAAAGCCAGTCAGGCGTACGGGTAACTGTTAACTTGCCCACACTTTTGCCACAAAACCCGCTCTAACCAGGAAAAAGTCTTAGTCACCCTGGAACGACTCTCATCCCTTTTAGCGGGCCATTTCCTACATTCAACGGGCCGGAGACAGCCATGGACCACCTGACTATGTCCAACGCAGAAACTGCAAAACGCTATCGCGCCGTCAGGCCGCGGCTGCTGTTGGTGATGATTGTCGGCTATGCGGCGTTTTACCTGACGCGCAAAAGCCTGAATTTCATCCTGCCCGCGCTCCAGCTCGATTTAGGGCTGAGCAAAAGCGATATCGGCCTGTTGGGTTCGCTGTTTTATCTCTCCTACGGGCTGTCGAAATTCGCGGCGGGGTTGTGGCATGACGCCCACGGTCAGCGCGCGTTTATGGGCATCGGCCTGTTCGCCACCGGCCTGTTGAACGTGCTGTTCGCGTTTGGCGACAGCCTGACGCTGTTGTTGATTATCTGGACGTTGAACGGCTTTTTTCAGGGCTGGGGCTGGCCACCTTGCGCAAGATTATTAACCCACTGGTATTCGCGTAATGAGCGCGGCTTCTGGTGGGGATGCTGGAACACCTCTATCAATATCGGCGGGGCGATTATCCCGCTGATCAGCGCGCTGGCCGCGCACTGGTGGGGGTGGCAGGCCGCGATGCTGACACCAGGGATCATCAGCATGGCGTTAGGCGTTTGGCTGTACCGGCAATTGCCCGGCACGCCAAACGAAGAGGGGTTGCCCGGCGTGGGGGAATGGCGTCACGACCCGCTGGAACTGCGCCAGCAAGAGCGCAGTCCACCGATGTCGCTGTGGGCCATGTTACGCACCACCATGCTGCAAAACCCGATGATCTGGCTGTTGGCCGGGTCGTATGTGCTGGTGTACCTGATTCGCATCGCGCTGAACGACTGGGGCAACATCTGGCTTTCTGAAACCCACGGCGTCAATTTACTCAGCGCCAACGCCACGGTGATGCTGTTTGAAGTGGGCGGGTTGCTGGGGGCGCTGTTTGCCGGATGGGGATCGGATTTGCTGTTCAGCGGGCAACGCGCGCCGATGATTTTGCTGTTTACCCTCGGGTTGATGGTCTCGGTCACCGCGTTGTGGCTCGCGCCGGTACATCACTATGCATTACTGGCGATGTGTTTTTTCGCCATCGGTTTTTTTGTTTTCGGCCCGCAGATGCTGATTGGTCTTGCGGCCGTGGAATGCGGTCATAAAGGGGCCGCGGGCTCGATTACCGGTTTTCTCGGCCTGTTTGCCTACTTAGGGGCGGCGCTGGCCGGTTGGCCGCTGTCGAAACTCACCGAAGTATACGGCTGGTCCGGCATGTTTGTGCTGTTGTCGGTGGCCGCCGTGTTGATTGGTTTATTGCTGATGCCGCTACTGATGGCGGGCATCAACGCACAGGACCGCCAGTACCACGCCACGGACCCGGCGAGCTTACCTCCAGACACCTGACAGAAGGATAACAACATGAAATTGACAGCCCTCTCTGCTCTGATTGCCGCAGGCGTGACGCTGGCGACATTCAGCCACGCGGCGGATGCTAAAGGACGTTTAGTGGTGTATTGCAGCGCCACCAATGAAATGTGTGAAGTGGAAACCAAAGCGTTCGGCGAGAAATATGACGTGAAAACGTCTTTTATCCGCAACGGCTCGGGCAGTACGCTGGCGAAAGTGGATGCCGAGAAGAAGAACCCGCAGGCGGATGTGTGGTACGGCGGCACCCTGGATCCGCAGTCTCAGGCGGGTGAAATGGGCCTGCTGGAAGCCTACAAGTCGCCGAACCTGGAGCAGATCATGGAGAAATTCCGCGATCCGGCCAAAGTGAAAGGCAACCTGTCGTCGGCGGTTTACGTGGGCATTCTCGGCTTTGGGGTCAACACTCAGCGCCTGAAAGAGAAAAACCTGCCGGTGCCGAAGTGCTGGAAAGATCTGACCAAACCAGAATACAAAGGCGAAATCCAGATTGCCGATCCGCAAAGCTCCGGTACGGCGTACACCGCTCTTGCTACCTTTGTCCAGCTGTGGGGCGAAGATCAGGCGTTTGATTACCTGAAGCAGCTTAACGGCAACATCTCCCAGTACACCAAATCCGGCATTGCCCCGGCGCGTAACGCCGCCCGCGGTGAAACCGCCATCGGCATCGGCTTCCTGCATGACTATTCGCTGGAAAAAGAGCAGGGCGCACCGCTGGAACTGATTTCACCGTGCGAAGGCACCGGCTATGAAATCGGCGGCGTCAGCATCCTGAAAGGCGCGCGTAACATCGACAACGCCAAACTGTTCGTGGACTGGGTATTGTCGAAAGAAGCCCAGGAACTGGCATGGAAAAAAGGCAAGTCTTACCAAATCCTGACCAACACCACGGCGGAAACCTCGCCGCTGTCCCTGAAGCTCGACGATCTGAAACTGATCAACTACGACATGGACAAATACGGCTCCACGGATACGCGCAAAGCGCTGATCAACAAGTGGGTCAACGACGTGAAGATGGGCAAGTAACCGTACGCGGGTGAGTTCCTCACCCGCCTTTTCCCCCTGCCGACGAGGCGTGTATGTCTGAAACATTACTTTTGCGTCCCGCGCAGAAGCGGGAGGCTATTTTCGCCTGGGTGCTGCTGGGACTGCTGGCGTTCGCGCTACTGCCAAGCTGGAGCCTGGACTATGGCCTGATGGAATCCACCTCCGACGAGATCCTGGATGCCTATGGCTGGTCGCACTGGAACGTCAGTGTGCTGTGGTATTTATTGCCGTGTGTGCTGTTGTTGCGGCCTTTGCATGAATCGCGCCGTGAACAGCGCTCGCGCCACTGGTTTGATGCGCTGTGGGCGCTGGGCTGCATGGCGTTTGTGGTGATCAGCGCCACGGTGATTGGGCGCGGCATGGGCTACGCCACCATCGTGCTGTTTATCGCCTTAGGCGCCATTGCCACGCTGGCGTTGACCCGGCTGGAATTTCTCGGCGGCGACCAGTTCGTTATCGGCTCGCTGATTGCCATTATCGCGCTGATCGGCGTGTTCATCGTCTGGCCGAGCATTGCGATCTTCATCCCGATGTTCACCAACGACGTGGGCGAGTTCGCTCCGCTGGCGTTTATGGCGGTGCTGGGGCAGGCGCATATCCTGCAAGTTATCGCCAACTCGATCATGCTGTCTATGGCGGTGGGCGTAGGCTGTACGTTCTTCGGGCTGGTGCTGGCGATTTACACCACCCGCATCGCCAAACGCAGCGCCATTATCGGGCGCATCTTCTCCATTCTGCCCATCGTCACGCCGCCGTTCGTGGTGGGGCTGGGCGTGACGCTGATGATGGGCCGTTCGGGCTACGTCACCGAATTAATGGTCGACTGGTTCGGGCTGACCAACACCAACTGGCTGTACGGTTTCACCGGGATTTGGCTGGCGCAGGTGCTGGCGTTCACCCCGATGGCGTTTATGATCCTCGACGGCGCGATTAAAACCATTCATCCGTCGCTGGAAGAGGCGTCCTACACGCTGCGCGCCAACCGCTGGCAGACCTTTATGTCGGTATTTATGCCGCTGCTGAAACCGGCCATGGCCAACGCCTTTCTGATCGTGGTGGTGCAATCGCTGGCGGACTTCAGTAACCCGCTGGTGCTGGGCGGCAACTTCGACGTGCTGGCGACGCAAATTTACTTCTACATCACCGGCTCGCAGCTCGACTACCAGGCGGCCAGTACCCTCGGCGTGTTCCTGCTGCTGTTCTCGCTGCTGGTGTTCTGCATCCAGTATATGTGGATTGGTAAGCGTTCTTACGTCACCGTGTCCGGCAAATCCTATCGCGGTGATGTGCAGCCGCTGCCGGTGGCGCTGGTGTGGAGCGTAATCGGTCTGCTGGCGGTGTGGATTGCCTTCAACGCCCTACTGTACGGCAGCATTTTCTACGGCAGCTTCACTGTTAACTGGGGCGTGGATTACACCCTGACGTTGGACAACTTTATCAAACTGTTCGGCCAGGGCATGGACGACGGCGCATGGCCTTCGCTGCTCGACACGCTGCTGTACGCCGGGATCGCCGCGCCGATCACCGCCATCTTCGGCTTGCTGATCGCCTGGATCGTGGTGCGCCAGCAGTTCAAAGGCAAAAAGACCATCGAGTTCACCACCATGCTGTGCTTCGCGGTGCCGGGCACCGTGGCGGGGGTTTCCTACATCCTGGCGTTTAACAGCGCCCCGGTGTACCTGACCGGCACGGCGGCGATTGTGATTATCTCTATGGTGATGCGTAACGTGCCGGTGGGGATCCGCGCCGGGATCGCAGGCCTGGGGCAGATCGACAAATCGCTGGATGAAGCCTCGCTGAGTCTGCGCGCAGGGTCGCTGCGTACCATCGTCAACATCCTGCTGCCGCTGCTGCGCCCGGCGATCCTGTCGGCGCTGATTTACAGCTTTGTGCGCGCCATTACCACCGTCAGCGCCATTGTGTTCCTGGTTACGCCAGACACCCGCGTGGCGACGGCCTATATCCTGAACCGCGTGGAAGACGGCGAATACGGCGTGGCGATTGCCTACGGTTCGATTTTGATTGTGGTGATGCTGGCCATCATCTTCCTTTTTGACTGGCTGATTGGCGAAGCGCGTATTTCGCGTTCCAAAGCCAAAAACCAGGCGTAATCACGGAGCTTAACCATGACGCATCATTTTGTTGAATTACGTAATGTCACCAAACGGTTTGGCAATAACACCGTGATCGACAACATCAACCTGGCGATCCCGCGCGGCGAGATGGTCACGCTGCTGGGCCCGTCGGGCTGCGGCAAAACCACGGTGCTGCGCCTGGTGGCCGGGCTGGAAAAGCCCAGCGAAGGGCAGATCTTTATCGACGGCGAGGACGTGACCCATCGTTCCATTCAGCAGCGCGATATTTGTATGGTGTTTCAGTCGTATGCGCTGTTCCCGCATATGTCGCTGGGCGAAAACGTCGGCTATGGCCTGAAGATGCTCGGCGTGGGGCGCGCCGAGATCAAACAGCGTGTGAAAGAGGCACTGGCGATGGTCGATCTCGATGGGTTTGAAGATCGCTATGTGGATCAGATCTCCGGCGGCCAGCAGCAGCGCGTGGCGCTGGCCCGCGCCCTGATCCTCAAGCCGAAAGTGCTCCTGTTCGACGAACCGCTGAGTAACCTCGACGCCAACCTGCGCCGCAGCATGCGCGATAAAATCCGCGAGCTGCAAAAGCAGTTCAATATCACCTCGCTGTACGTGACTCACGACCAGAGCGAAGCGTTCGCGGTGTCGGATACGGTACTGGTGATGAACAAAGGCCACATCATGCAGATCGGTTCGCCGCAGTCGCTGTATCGCCAGCCCGCCTCGCGCTTTATGGCGAGCTTTATGGGCGATGCCAACCTGTTCCCGGCCCAGTTCGGCGCGGACTATGTTGATATTTACGGCTACCGCCTGCCGCGCCCGGAGAACATTGCGCCGATGGGCGAGGGCACCGTGGGTGTGCGTCCGGAGGCGATTACCCTCGGCACACACGGCGAAGAGAGCCAGCGCTGCGTGATTCGCCACGTTGCCTATATGGGGCCGCAGTATGAAGTGATTGTCGACTGGCACGGGCAGCAGATCCTGTTGCAGGTTAACGCCACGCGTTTACAGCCGGATGTGGGCGAGCACTATTATCTGCAAATCCATCCCTACGGTATGTTTGCCCTGGCGGAGAGTCACTGAAGCCTGGAACGCATTCCTGAAGCAGTGCAGCGGCAAAAAAATACCCCGCTATGATGGCGGGGTTAAACGAGGCCTGTTGCGTCCTTTAACAGACGTCTTAATACCGGTTACTCTATTCCAGAATGCCGGTAATAATGAGAGATAACGTGGCCTTTGCGCGGATTCGGAATTTATTGGGAATAAGAAAAACGCATGAACAAGACGCCGATTCTATTTATGCTCTGGCGATAAATATCGCGTTTTAGCGTATCAGATTTTAGGTATTTATTTAGAAAAGGACTTTTTTGCCCAAGGCAAAACAATACCGCAAAATAATCCTTCACCTGCACAAACATCCTCAGTCTCTTCAAAATCGCGCCATGTTAGGTTAACGACATCGTATTTGGTCGTTTATACCCGTCATTAAGGTAGTTGCACATGGCCCGCTATTATTTTTCCTGCCCTGAAGTTTATTTTGGCGAAGAGGCAATGACCTCTCTGAGCCAGTTTAATGATAAACGCGTCGGCATCGTGACCGATGATTTTATGGTGTCATCGGGTAAAACCCGCTATTTGATCAACCACATGCCTCAGGCATCGGTGTGTATTTTCGGCGAGGTCAAACCCGACCCGGATATCGATATTTTGACCGCCGGCGCGGCGCGCTTTAAAGCGTTTAAACCCGATGTGATTATCGCCCTCGGCGGCGGCTCGTCGTTGGACGCGGCGAAGGGGATTAAGGTCACGCTGGAGGAGTATTTTGCCGATCATCCCATTGATTTGATCGCCATTCCCACCACCAGCGGATCCGGCTCTGAAGTGACTGCCTATGCGATCATTTCCGATCCGCAAAATGGCCGAAAATATCCGCTGATCTCCGAACACCTGGTGCCGGATATCGCCATTCTCGATCCTAATCTGGTATTAACCGTGCCGCGCCATGTGGCGGTAGATACCGGACTGGACGTGCTGACCCATGCCATTGAAGCCTTTGTCTCCACCGGTGCCAACGACTTCAGCGACGCGCTGGCGGAAAAAGCCATCGCGCTGACCTGGCGCTATCTGCCGCAGGTGTTTAACGACGAAAAAGACATTGCGGCGCGCACCCATATGCATAACGCCTCCTGTATGGCGGGCATGGCGTTTAACTCCGCTGGGCTGGGGTTGGTTCACGGCATGGCCCACGCTATCGGCGGGATGCTGCATATTCCGCACGGCAAAATCAACGCCATGCTGCTGCCGATGATTATCGATTTCAACAGCAAACAGGCGAGCGCGGAAACCCGCGACCGCTATCACCGCTGTGCGCAGATTATGGGCATTGACCATGCAATACCGGAGCAGGCCATTGCGTTAATGACCCAGGCGATCCGCCAGATCAACCGCTATTTCGGCATCCCCGCTACGCTCAGCGAACTGGGCACTGACCGGGCGAAAATTACCGCGTTGCGTACCGCGCTGGTGAACTCGGCGTTGGCCGACGGCTGCACCGCATCGAATCCGCGCCGGGCAACGGCGCAGGACGTAGAGGCGCTTATCGATCAGATCGCGGGCTAACAGGACAACTTTGTCCGGCCTGTAAGAAGCGGTCAAAAAAGTCCTGCTGATAAACAAAAACCGGGCGTCGTTACTCCTTATTCTGATCAACAGACGCCCCGTACCCATGAAATAACCCAATAACCAGGTCGTTCCCGTTATGAATTACACCGAACAACAAGCTGAATGGATCACCCAACAAATCCTGCAGGAACTCGCCGCCAGGAAAAGCCCGGCAGCCTCAGCGTCTGCCGCCGCGCCCGTCGCGCTGGATATCCCGGTGGGCGTGTCCAACCGCCATGTACATCTGTGCCGTGAAGATATGGACATCCTGTTCGGCTACGGCTCCACGCTGACCCGCTTTAAAGCGGTTAAACAACCTGGTCAGTACGCTGCGGAAGAAATGGTGACGCTGCGCGGGCCGAAAGGCGAACTCAGCAAAGTACGCGTGTTGGGGCCGCTGCGCAGTACCACGCAGGTGGAAATTTCCGTCGCCGATGGCTTCGCGCTGGGTGCCAAAGCGCCGGTGCGTATGTCGGGGGATCTGCTGGATTCGCCGGGCATTGAAATCATCGGCCCGAAAGGACGGGTGGTGAAACACAACGGTACGATCGTCGCCTGGCGTCATATTCATATTTCGCCCGAGGAAGCCGAACTGCACGGCCTGCGCGACGGGATGGAAATTGACGTGCAATCCAATGGCCCGCGCGGCGGCGTGCTCAGTCACGTGGTGGTGCGCGTCACGGCGGATGCGGTGCTGGAACTGCATATCGATGTGGAAGAGGCCAACGGTTTCGGCCTGCGCAACGGCGACACCGTACGCGGCATCAAACAGGACGCGCGTCATGGCTGACACCCCCGAAAACCGCCGTTTGCACGAACTGGCTGCGCTGATTGACAGCGGAGAATGCCGGCCCTGCACCGGTGCGTTGAAAGTGGGTGTGGATCTCGGCACCGCCAATATTGCAATTGTGGTGGTGGATCAAGATAACCAGCCGGTAGCGGGGGTGACGTATCCCTCCAGCGTGGTGAAAGACGGCGTGGTGGTGGATTACCTGACCGCCAGCCGGGTCGTAACGCGCCTTAAACATATTCTCGAAGAGAAACTGGGCCGCACCCTGGAACGCGCGGCCACCGCCATCCCGCCGGGGATCTCCGAAGGCAATACTAAAGTGATCGTTAACGTGGTGGAGTCGGCGGGTTTTACCGTGACCAATGTGCTCGATGAACCGGTCGCTGCCGCCAGCGCGCTGAATATTAAAAACGGCGCGGTGGTGGACGTAGGGGGCGGTACGACCGGCAT
Source organism: Atlantibacter sp. MEI4A-1023 (assembly GCF_056155425.1). NCBI lineage: Bacteria > Pseudomonadati > Pseudomonadota > Gammaproteobacteria > Enterobacterales > Enterobacteriaceae > Atlantibacter > Atlantibacter sp. MEI4A-1023. The sequence continues at coordinate 3,972,669 of NZ_CM149568.1, read as the reverse complement.
GAGCATTTTGAAAAGCGGCAAAGTGACCTTCAGCGCCGATGAACCCACCGGCGGCAGCCATATGACGCTGGTGATGGCTGGCGCGCTGGGCTTGCCCTATAGCGAAGCAGAAGAGATGAAAAAGGATCCGGCGCAGGAAGCGCAGGTTTTTGCCCTGGTGCTGCCCGTGGCCCAAAAGATGGCCAGCCTGGTGTCGGGGTGGCTCGCCACGCAGCGGGTAAAAAATATCTACCTGGTAGGCGGCGCGAGCAGCTTTAGCCAGTTTGCCGCCGTGTTCAGCAAAGAAACCGGCAAAAACGTGATTGCTTCGGTGGAGCCGCTGTTAGTGACGCCGTTAGGCATCGCCATGAACGCAGGGAAGGGATAACCAGATGGACAGCCAGACTTTATCGCAACTGCTTGACCGCGTGATTGCAGAATTACTGGCGCAATCCGCCGCGCAGAAAAATATCTGCGTGGTGGTGACAGGCGACGATATCTCTTCGCTGCCGGAAACGCTGAACTGCCTCGCGGCGCTTGAGCAGGCGGGCTATAAGCTGTGGGTGAGTTTTTCCCATAGCGCCAGTCAGTCGGCGCTCAAATCCGCCTGTATGGATGCGCTGCGCCAGCGCGGTTCCCACGCCGGGTTCGATATGTCGCCGTCCCTCTATGAGGCGCTCTATTTGCCTGCGCTCTCGGTTAACAGTATGAGCAAAATTGCGCTGGGGATCCGCGATAACCTGGCCTGTGAAGCGGTATTTCAGGCGTTGCATCATCGCAAACAGGTGATCGCCACCTTGCACCCGCAATGCATCGACAGCGCGTTGCCGCTGCCGCTACTGGCCCGGCTGGAAGGGTATGCGCAGACGCTGGAAAGCTATGGCGTGACGATCTCCGGTAAAAAAATGTCCCACGCCAGCCCTGGGTTGCCTGGCCAGCCACCGCACTACGCCAGCCTGCCGAGTGCCGGTAAGAAACGCTTAATCGCGTTGCGCGATGTTCGCCTGCTTGCGCCTGGCGAAGGGCTGCGCGTAGAGAGCAACACCCTGATCACGCCTGCCGCCAGAGATGAAATCAAGCGGCGCAATCTCACCGTTATCCACGGATAGCCGGAGGAAATATGTATCTCGCGAAAGTCACTGGCGCACTGGTGTCCACTACCAAACACGCCTCGCTGAATGGCTCGAAACTGCTGATGGTGGCGCGGCTGGATGAAAACTATCAGCCGACCGGCCATGCCCAGGTGGCGGTCGATACCGTCGGCGCGGGCAATGGCGAGATTGTTATCGTCACCACTGGCAGTTCGGCGCGCATGAGCAACAGCAAAGAGCACTCGGTGATTGATGCCGCCGTGGTGGGCATCGTCGATTCGCTCGAACTTAACGGCAAATAGCGGCCCGAGCGCTGAGGAATATTTATGTCTGCGAATGAAGCTTCACTCGACAGTTGGATCAACGAGGCTATCGCCACGCAGTTGCCGGAGCGGCGGATGTCGCTAAGTCTGGATGACAGCGAGCTGCTGGCAAAGCTGGCCCGGGAAGTGGCCCAGGCCTGCGATGTGCCCATTGTCTTTAGCCTGGTGGATGCCTGTGGCCAGCAGCGGTTTTTCTTCAGCATGGATAACGCACTGCTGGTCAGCCATACCCTGGCACCGCAAAAAGCCTGGACCGCGGTGGCGCTAAAAATGGCGACCCATGAACTGGCGGCGCTGGTGCAGCCCGGCGGCGATTTATACGGCCTTGAGAAAGAAAAAGATATCTGCTGCTTCGGCGGTGGGTTTCCCTGCTGGTCGGGCGGGCGTTTGCTCGGCGGCATCGGTATCAGCGGCGGCAGTGTTGAGGAAGATATGCTCATCGCCCGCCAGGCGCTGGCGCGCTTTAGCGCGCTGCGTTATCCCCTCGCAACAACACGTTAAAACAACACGTTAATTTTTCATCGCAGTCTATTTCAGGGGTCATCATGTCCTTAGCTTGTGTATTAGTCATTAACTGTGGTTCCTCATCAATGAAGTTTTCGGTCATTCCTCAGGATGCCGACCAGCCGTTGCTCTCGGGGCTGGCGGAACGGCTGGGCATTGATAACGCCGTCATGACGTTTAAAGACCGCGACGGCAATAAATCCACCGTTGCGCTGGACGACGCCAGCCATCAGCATGCGCTCAAAGTGTTATTCGCGAAGCTCGGCGAGCAACAACTGCTGGAAACCATCAGCGCTATCGGGCATCGCGTGGCGCACGGCGGCAGCGATTTCAAACATTCGGTGCTGGTCACCGATGACGTAATTGAAAAAATCCGCGCACTGTCGGTGCTGGCCCCGCTGCATAACCCTGCCAATCTCATCGGCATTGAAGCGGCCCGGGCTCTGTTGCCTGCGCTGCCGCAGATTGCGGTGTTCGATACCGCGTTCCACCAGACGTTATCCCCGGCGGCTTACACCTATGCGATCCCGCTCGAATATCAACAGGAGTACCAGGTACGTCGTTACGGTTTCCACGGTACGTCTCACCGCTATATCGCCGCCGAGGCGCTGGACGCGCTGGATCTCGACCCGGCGGATCACGGCATCGTGATTGCCCACCTGGGAAACGGTTCTTCAGTTTGCGCGGTGCAAAACGGCGCAAGCGTCGACACCTCAATGGGCATGACGCCGCTGGAAGGGTTGGTGATGGGCACGCGCTGCGGCGATCTCGACTTTGGTGCCGCTGCCTACCTGGCGAAATGCACCGGGCAAACCCTCGACGGGCTGTACAAAATGGTTAATAACCAGTCCGGCTTAATGGGGATCTCAGGTTTATCCAGCGATTGCCGTTCCCTCCAGCAGGCGCGGGATGAAGGCCACGAGCGGGCAACGTTAGCCATCGACGTGATGGTGCATCGCCTCGCCCGGCATATCGGCGGCCATGTCACTTCCCTCAAACGCTTCGACGCGCTGATTTTCACCGGCGGCATTGGCGAAAATTCGGCGCTAATTCGGGAACTTACGGTGCAACGTCTTCAGGCATTGGGATTAGCGCTGGACGAAGAGCGTAACCCGCAGCTGTTCGGTGGGCGTAGCGGACTCATTTCTAAAGCAGGCACCACAAAGATTGCGGTCATCCCCACCAATGAAGAAAAAATGATTGCGATGGATGCCGCAGAGATTGCCCGCATGGCGTAATGAATGAGTAAAAATGCGATCGCTTTAACAGTAATTATTATTGCTGTTCAGTTCGGGATTATTTTGTGCAAGGTAATCCAAACGCGGGTCTTTTATTGACGATCTCAGGTGGATTTTATTGTCGATTGCGGGAATGCAAAAACAAGATAGTCCCGCTGACGCGCAAAACATTTTGTCTGAATAACCTTAGCATCATGATGAGTCAATAATTAACGCACATGGGTAAATCCGTGGATTGCTATTCCTCTGTGCACGTTTTCTTTCTATCGGAAATATCGAGGTTGTTATGCAACAAGAAGCATTAGGAATGGTTGAAACGAAAGGCCTGGTTTCTGCAATTGAAGCCGCAGATACCATGGTGAAATCCGCCAACGTGACCCTGGTGGGTTATGAAAAAATCGGTTCCGGCCTGGTGACTGTAATGGTTCGCGGTGACGTGGGCGCAGTGAAAGCCGCGACTGACGCGGGTTCTGCCGCTGCGGGTAAAGTGGGCGAGCTGGTCTCCGTACACGTTATTCCGCGCCCGCATATTGAGGTAGAAAAAATTCTGCCGAAGGCCGTCGGTTAATAACAATAAAGGATACTGATCATGAGAGATAATCTTGTTGAGCAGATTATATCTGACGTAATGAATAAACAAACCGGCGCACAACCGAAAGCCAAAACCGCCGCGAATTTCGCGGGTTGTGGTATTACGGAATTTGTCGGCACTGCGTTGGGTCACACTATCGGCCTGGTGATTGCCAATGTCGATAATCAATTGCATGAAGTCATGAATATCGACAAGAAATATCGCTCTATCGGTATTCTGGGCGCGCGTACCGGCGCAGGCCCGCAAATTTTTGCGGCTGATGAAGCAATCAAAGCAACCAACAGCGAAATTATTTCAATTGAGCTGGCCCGCGATACTGAAGGCGGTGGCGGACACGGTTGCTTAATTATTTTTGGCGCGTCTGATGTGTCTGACGTCAGACGTGCGGTTGAAGTCGCGCTGTCTGAAATTGAACGCACTATGGGCGACGTATACGGCTCACCGGCCGGTCACCTCGAATTCCAGTACACCGCACGTGCCAGCTACGCGCTGAACAAAGCGCTGGGTGCGCCGGTTGGCAAATCCTTCGGGATGACCTGCGCGTCGCCTGCGGCGATTGGCCTGGTGATTGCCGACGCAGCGGCAAAATCCGCCGTGATTGACCCGGTTGGCTATGCCAGCCCGTCGAAAGGCACCAGTTTCAGTAACGAAGTGATCTTTACCTTTTCCGGTGATTCCGGTGCGGTACGCCAGGCGGTGATTGCCGCGCGTGAAGTGGGCCTGCAACTGCTCTCCACGTTAGATCCGGCGGAAATTAAATCCACCACGACGCCGTATATCTAAGCATCGGGTGACGACGCGCGCGACGCGGTCGGTATCAGGAAGAGTAGTAAGGAATTTAAAGATGAATGATATTGAAATCGCTCAGGCTGTCTCGACCATTCTGAGCAAATTCACCAAAGCAACACCGGATGCAGCTCCGGCAGCGGCTCCCGCCACGTCAGAATCGGCGCGGGTCGAAGGCCTGGATGAAATCGTCGCTAAGGCGCTGGCGCAACAGTCCTCCGGGCGCGCCGCCTGTGCATCGTCCCAGGTCGCGAACGCCGGAACCGGCGCATTCGAGACCATGGATGAGGCGATTTCCGCCGCTGTCCTGGCGCAGGTGCAGTATCGCCACTGTTCTATGCAGGACCGTGCTTCGTTTATCAATGGTATCCGCGACGTTTTCCTGCAGGAAGATGTGCTGTGCGCCATTTCCCGTATGGCGGTGGAAGAGACCGGCATGGGGAACTACGAAGACAAACTGATTAAAAACCGCGTCGCAGCGCTGAAAACGCCAGGTCTTGAAGATTTGGCCACCAGCGCGATTACCGGAGACGGGGGGTTAACGCTGATCGAGTACTCCGCGTTCGGGGTGATTGGGTCGATTACACCCACCACCAACCCAACCGAAACCATCATTAACAACAGCATCGGCATGCTGGCGGCAGGCAACACCGTGGTGTTTAGCCCACATCCGCGTTCCCGCAAAGTCTCTCTTTACACGGTCGAGCTGATTAATAACAAACTGGCTCAGTTGGGCGCACCGGCGAACATGGTGGTGACGGTGACCAAACCGTCCATCGACAACACCAACGCCCTGATCAACGACCCGCGCATCAACATGCTGGTGGCAACCGGCGGCCCGGCTATTGTGAAAACCGTGATGTCATCCGGTAAGAAAGCGATTGGCGCAGGCGCAGGCAACCCGCCAGCGGTAGTGGATGAAACAGCGGATATCGAAAAAGCGGCCCGCGATATTATTAAAGGCTGCAGCTTCGACAATAACCTGCCGTGCGTGGCGGAAAAAGAAGTGATTGTGGTGAACCAGGTCGCGGACTATCTGATCCATTGCATGAAGAAAAGCGGTGCCTACCTGCTGTGCGACAAGAAGCTGATTCAGCAGTTACAGACGCTGGTGCTGAACGAAAAAGGCACCGGGCCGAACACCGCGTTTGTCGGCAAAGATGCGCGCTACATCCTGCAACAGTTGGGCATTACGGTTGGCGACGATATTAAAGTCATCTTAATCGAGACCGAGAAAACTCATCCGTTCGTGGTGCATGAACTGATGATGCCGGTCCTGCCAGTGGTGCGCGTCGACAACGTTGATGAAGCCATCGAACTGGCGGTGAAAGTGGAGCACGGCAATCGCCATACCGCGATTATGCACTCCACCAACGTCGAGAAGCTGACCAAAATGGCGCGCCTGATCCAGACCACCATCTTTGTAAAAAACGGTCCCTCCTATGCGGGACTTGGGGTGGGTGGTGAAGGGCATGCCACCTTTACGATTGCCGGGCCGACCGGTGAAGGGCTTACGTCAGCGCGCGCGTTTGCACGCCATCGTCGCTGCGTAATGGTTGAAGCGCTGAATATTCGCTAACCATCGCGAAGGGTAACTCAAAGATGAAAAAACGAATCATAAACGCGCCGACCCCGGATATCCTGGCCATGTTGAAACGGCGTATGCCAGGGGAGTTTCGTTCGCGTCTGGATTTGATTCGCATCGACGCCATTGGTTTGTTAATGCTGCCGGTCCCGGATCTCTATTTTTATGCCGACGTGGCCAGCAAAAGCGCCAATGTGGTGGTATCGGAAATCTTTGGCAGTTGCCCTCAGCACATCACCACCCTGGCCATTTTCGGCGAAGTCGCGGCGGTGCATGAAGCCATGCGAATAATTGAGGAAGACGACAACCAGTTTTGAGAGTTCGCTTATGAAGAAGGTATTACTTATCGCAGGCGATTTCTCTGAAGACTATGAAGTCATGGTGCCATGGCAGGCATTAAGCATGTTAGGTTTCAGAGTGGATGTAGTGTGTCCGGGAAAACGAACCGGCGAGTTTATTAAAACCGCGATTCATGATTTTGAAGGTGATCAGACTTACACCGAAAAACCCGGACACCTTTTTAGATTAACCGCATCATTTGATGAAATAAGGTTACAGGAATATTGCGGCATTTATATTTCAGGCGGACGTTCATCGGAATATCTGCGATTAAATAAATCGGTACTGAATATTGTGCATTACGCGATGAACTTTGCATTACCCGTTGCTGCAATTTGTCATGGTCCACAAATTCTGGCCGCTGCGGGGGTATTAAAAGGCAGAAAACTGACGGGGTATTTTACGGTAAAACCGGAAGTGGAAATGGCGGGCGGCCTGTGGGTCACTGCCGCAGATGAGGAAGCCGTCGTGGATGGCAATTTAATCACTGCGACCACCTGGATGGGGCATCCGGCAATATTACGTCACTTCATTACTCAAATGGGCACCAGCATTATTCATTAATACCCCGGCATCGCCGCAAGGTTAACAAAATATATTCGGGAGTTTTATATGTTAGAGAAAGGCTTTTCTAATCCGACTGACCGTGTTGTAAGACTGAAAAATATGATCCTGACGGCGAAGCCGTATGTGGAATCAGAGCGCGCAGTACTGGCAACCGAAGCATATAAAGAAACAGAGCAACTGCCGGCGATTATGCGCCGCGCAAAAGTGGTTGAAAAAATCTTCAATGAATTACCGGTGACAATTCGCCCGGACGAATTAATTGTTGGCGCAGTGACTATTAATCCTCGCTCGACCGAAATCTGCCCTGAATTCTCTTATGACTGGGTGGAAAAAGAGTTTGAGACCATGGAGCACCGTGTCGCCGACCCGTTTATCATCCCGAAAAAGACCGCTCAGGATCTGCACGAAGCATTCAAATACTGGCCGGGCAAAACCACCAGTTCTCTGGCGGCGTCTTACATGTCTGAAGGCACAAAAGAGAGTATGGCGAGCGGCGTCTTCACCGTTGGCAACTACTTCTATGGCGGCGTCGGCCACGTTAGCGTCGACTACGGCAAGGTGCTGAAAATGGGTTTCCGCGGCATCATTAACGAAGTCACCCGCGCGCTGGAAGCGTTAGATCGCACTGAGCCAGGCTATATCAAAAAAGAGCAGTTCTATCACTCAGTGCTGATCAGCTATAACGCGGCGATCCGTTTTGCCCATCGTTACGCTGAAGAAGCGTCCCGTCTGGCGCAGCAGGAGAGCAACCCAACCCGTAAACGCGAACTGGAGCAAATCGCCCAGAACTGTACTCGCGTACCGGAATACGGTGCGACCACATTCTGGGAAGCGTGCCAGACCTTCTGGTTTATCCAGAGCATGCTGCAAATTGAATCCAGCGGCCACTCTATCTCTCCGGGGCGTTTCGACCAGTACATGTATCCGTACCTGGCGGCAGACACGTCTATCTCTCGCGAATTCGCGCAGGAGCTGGTGGATTGCTGCTGGATCAAGCTTAACGACATCAACAAAACCCGTGATGAGGTTTCTGCCCAGGCGTTTGCCGGTTATGCGGTATTCCAGAACCTGTGCTGCGGCGGTCAAACTGAAGATGGACGCGACGCCACCAACGACCTGAGCTACATGTGTATGGAAGCGACGGCGCACGTGCGTCTGCCGCAGCCGTCCTTCTCCATCCGCGTATGGCAGGGCACCCCGGATGCGTTCCTGTATCGCGCTTGCGAACTGGTGCGTATGGGCCTGGGCGTTCCGGCGATGTACAACGATGAAGTAATTATCCCGGCACTGCAAAACCGCGGCGTTTCGCTGCGTGACGCGCGTGATTACTGCATCATCGGTTGCGTAGAGCCGCAGGCGCCGCACCGTACCGAAGGCTGGCATGACGCCGCGTTCTTTAACGTCGCCAAAGTGCTGGAAATTACCCTGAACAATGGGCGTGTCGGTAACAAACAGCTGGGCCCGGTAACAGGTGAATTGACCCAGTACACCAGCATGGATGACTTCTACAGCGCGTTCCAGAAACAGATGGCGCACTTTGTTCATCAGCTGGTTGAAGCCTGTAACAGCGTGGATATCGCCCACGGCGAACGCTGCCCGCTGCCGTTCCTGTCTGCACTGGTCGACGACTGCATCGGTCGCGGTAAATCCCTTCAGGAAGGCGGCGCGATTTACAACTTTACGGGCCCGCAGGCGTTCGGCGTGGCTGATACCGGCGACTCCGTCTACGCGATTCAGAAACAGGTGTTTGAAGACCGTAAACTGTCTCTGAGCGAGCTGAAAAGTGCGCTGGATGCCAACTTCGGTTACCCGGTCGGCGCGAATCCGCATACCCCGGCAGCGAAATCCTCGCTCAACGAGCAGGATATTTACGATGTGGTAAAACGCATTATCGAGCAGCACGGTGCGCTGGACCCGGCGGCGATTAAAAATGAAGTGTATCGTCAGCTGACATCCGGCAACGCGGCGCCGGTGCAATCGGGCACTATGTCCCGTCACGAAGAGATCCGCCGTATCCTGGAAAATACGCCGTGCTTCGGTAACGACATCGACGACGTGGATTTAGTGGCACGTAAATGTGCGCTGATCTACTGCCAGGAAGTCGAGAAATATACCAACCCGCGCGGCGGTCAGTTCCAGGCCGGTATTTATCCGGTGTCTGCAAACGTGCTGTTTGGTAAAGACGTTGCCGCACTGCCGGATGGCCGTCTGGCGAAAGAGCCGCTGGCAGATGGCGTGTCTCCGCGTCAGGGTAAAGATACCCTTGGGCCAACCGCCGCAGCCAACTCGGTTGCCAAGCTGGACCACTTTATCGCGTCTAACGGTACGCTCTACAACCAGAAATTCCTGCCGTCTTCACTGGCTGGCGAGAACGGTCTGCGTAACTTTAGCGGCCTGGTGCGTAACTACTTCGATAAGAAAGGGATGCACGTCCAGTTTAACGTTATCGACCGCAACACCCTGATCGAAGCGCAGAAAAACCCTGAGCAGCATCAGGATCTGGTAGTACGCGTGGCGGGCTATAGTGCCCAGTGGGTGGTTCTGGCGAAAGAAGTTCAGGACGACATCATCAGCCGTACCGAACAGCAACTGTCGTAAATAATCAGCGGGCTATGTAGCAATACATAGCCCGTTATTATCCGCTTCACAACGTCTGGTTTTTATTTTTACCTGAAAGGGTAATTCATCTGGCAAATATAGAGTGATGTTATGAATAAAGTTGAGTACGAAACCGAAGGCGTCATATTTAATATTCAACGCTATTCTTTGCACGATGGCCCAGGCATTCGCACTATTCCTTTTTTTAAGGGGTGCCCGCTATCCTGCAAATGGTGTAGTAATCCTGAATCACAACGTCCACAGCCAGAGTTATTATTTAAAAAGAATGATTGTATCCGCTGTGGAAAATGTATTGATGTTTGCCCGCAACAGGCGCTTTCCACCACCAATGCCTGGTTTATCGACCGCGACCGCTGTATTCAGTGCGGCAAATGTACTGAAGTCTGTCCAACCCGCGCGCTGGAAATGAAAGGCAAACGTATGTCCGTAACAGCGGTGATGCGTGAGCTGGAAAAAGAAGAGAATTTATACCGTCGCTCAGGCGGCGGGATTACCCTGTCTGGCGGCGAACCGCTGGCGCAGCCGGAATTCGCGCGCGAGTTGCTTAAAGCCTGTAAAGCCAAAGGCTGGCATACCGCCATCGAAACTACCGGGTTTACCACCAAAGCGGTGATTGATGCGGTGTTTCCCTATGTCGACCTGGCGCTAACCGATATCAAAGCCATCGATCCGGAGATCCATGAGCGCAACACCGGCGTGAATAATAGCGTGATTTTAGAGAACCTGCTGCGCATCTCTTTTTTAACCAAAGTGGTGGTGCGTATTCCGGTGATCCCCGGCGTGAATTACAACCCGCAAGAAATTCGTAATATCGCGGAGTTTGCCCGATTAATGCAAAACGTCGATACCATTCATTTATTGCCGTATCACAGCTTTGGTGAAAATAAATATAATTTGCTGGGCCGCCAGTATCCGATGGGCGATGCAAAAAGTATTGAAGAAGCTAAAATGGCCACCTTAAAAGCAACGGTTGAGTCATTAGGTTTTAACTGCCATATCGGCGGTTAATAAATGCATCAATAAGAGCGCGGCAATACACTGCTGCGCTTTTTTGTTTCTTACGCACGAATATTATTTTAATTATAAAAATACCTGGAGCCAGTCTGCATTTTTCTCTTGTCATTTAATTTAATCCAATTACAGAGGTAAGCTAGATGAATAGCTTAGATATTTTAGTTGCCTTCGGCGGCGGCATATTTGGCGCAGCTATCGGCGCGCTGGCGGCGTTTGAATTCGTAGGGCTTCTGGTGATCGCCATGGCGGTGGTGCAAATTATTACCGGCGCGCCATCAGACTTTATTACCTTTCCGTTCGGGCTGTTTGGCCCGCATACCGGCGGCTTTGCTGCGGGTGTGGCGGCGACGGCGTATGCAGCGAAGAAAGGGAAGTTAGGCTCCGGGCGTGATATCACCGCCGGGTTGAGTGGGCTGGCGGCTTACGATGTGCTGCTGGTTGGCGGGGTTTTCGGTGCGGGCGGTTACATCATCGCCTGGGGGCTGAATCAGATCCCGGCGTTTCCGTCCGGTAATGCCTGGACCGATACCGTAGCGCTAACCGTGGTGATTTCTGGCGTGGTCTCTCGTCTGGTTTTCGGTAAAACCGGCCTGTTTGGCAAGCCGGAACAGGGGATCCGCCACTGCTATCCGCCGCAGGATAAGTGCTGGATGCCTTACCATAGCCGCATTCCGCAGCTTTCTGTGCTGGGCCTGGGCATCGGTCTGCTGGCTGGGTTTTTAGGGCTTAAATTCGGCGGCAACGGCGCGCTGCTGGCGTTTGGTATCTCTGCGTTCTCGCTGATTTTCTTACATTTCAATACCCAGGTGCCGGTGTCACACCATATCGCGCTGCCTGCTGCGCTGGTGGCGGTACTGTCGGGGAGCCTGATCTGGGCTGCCATCGTCGGTATTATTTGCGCCCTGTTGGGTGAACTCATGTCGCGTATTTTCCTGATCCACGGCGACACCCATATTGACCCGCCGGCGATGGCCATTGCGATAATGACGACAGCGATCAACGTGTTGGCGACCATTGGGTTATTTACACTGGTTCCACTGTTTTAATCCCGGAATGCAAAAAGCCAGCAGGTTCTGCCTGCTGGCTTTTTTGTTTTTCTGAAAGATAAAAAATACCGCGAGAAGGGAAATTCATCGCGGCACGGTTAAAGCCGTTTAATTATCTTTTTTTACCGCCGGGACGTGGTCCTTTCTTTGTGGTTTCCTGAGGCGCGTCTTTTGCAGGTTCAGCGCTTTCAGAAGCGGGCATCGCTGGTTGTTCTTGATCCACGGCCTGCGGCGCGTCATCAGCGATATCCATGCAGGATGCGCTGTTGGTCGTATCCAGATTCACCACCGGAATGGTCTGTGAAGGCGCTTCTTCAGGCAGTGGCTCCGGGGACGCAGTTGGCGCTTCAGATTCAGGTTGCGCGATGCCAACCGTCTCGCTGGAGTGAATAATATGCTCAATATGCTGTGCGGTACGGGCGATCACTTTATGTGCGTACACACGACCAACACGGCTTGCTGCACCAATGGCCGCCGCTACCGCCGCGTTAACCGCGCCCACTTCGCCTTCCAGCTTCACGGTCACCATGCCACCGCCTTTGGTTAACTCATAACCCACCAGACTGACGTTGGCGGATTTCATGGCGGCATCGGCGGCTTCCACCGCCGCAGCCATTCCGACGGTTTCGATTAAGCCTAAACTTTGCCCGGACATACACTTCTCCTGTAGATAAATTCTAATATGCTGCGCGTCGTCGGCTTAACGTCCAACGTCTTCGCGTAATAGCGCCGCTTTGTCCGTGGCTTCCCACGGAAAGCTGTCGCGACCAAAGTGGCCATAGCAGGCCGTTTTACGATAGCGGGGGACCAGCAGGTCGAGCATGGTAATAATGCCGAACACGCTAAGGTCGAAATGGCGGTTTACGCTTTGCTGCAACGCCTCAGAGGGCACGGTTTGCGTGCCAAAGGCGTTGATCCTGACGGAAACAGGGCGGGGCAGGCCGATGGCCCATCCCAACTGGACTTCACAGCGTGAGGCAAGCCCGGCGGCGATGATGTTTTTTGCCACATAGCGAGCAGCATAGGCGGCGGACCGGTCAACCTTTGAAGGGTCTTTACCAGAAAACGCGCCGCCGCCGTGGCAGGCCGCGCCGCCATAGGTATCGACGATAATTTTGCGGCCAGTTAGCCCACAGTCGCCCACTGGCCCGCCAATCACAAAGCTACCCGCCGGATTCACCAGAAAGCGGGTTTGCGGCGTGAGCCAGCGCGACGGCATCACCGGTTTGACGATCTCTTCAATGACCGCTTCACGTAATGCTTCCAGAGAGATGTCCGGGCTGTGCTGGGTAGAGACCACAACGGTATCCACCGAATGAACACGGTTATTCTGATAGCGCAGGGTGACCTGGCTTTTGGCATCAGGGAGTAAAAACGGCAGCCGTTGAGATTTGCGCAGTTGCGCCTGGCGCTCCATCAGTCGATGGGCGTAAACCAGCGTGGCGGGCATCAGTTCCGGCGTTTCGTCGCAGGCATAGCCGAAAGTAATACCCTGATCGCCTGCGCCCAGCTCTTCCTGCGAATGACCGCGAATGCCGTCGGCAATATTGGCGGACTGCTTGCCGAGAATATTCAATACGCCGCAGGTGTTGCCATCAAAGCCGAGCCGGGAATGGTCATAGCCAATCTCTTTAATGGTGCTACGCACAATCTGCTCGATATCCACGGCAGCATGGGTAGAAATTTCCCCAGCGACAATGGCGACGCCGGTTTTCACCAGGCATTCGCAGGCCACCTTGCCCCACGGGTCTTGCAGGAGGATCGCATCCAGAATGGCATCGGAGATTTGATCTGCCATTTTATCGGGATGCCCTTCGGCAACGGATTCGGAGGTAAACAGGTAATCGTTCAAAGCGAGGCCACTTGTCTGGAAGGTTTATTCCTATCTTAGGGGGCAACCAGACAAGTGGGCGTAAACTATCTTGCGGGTATATTGGACTATTTTGTTTTCATTACCGTGCCAGCGCAAAATCACGCCATCGCCGCGTAATCCCCCGGCGCCACGATTTTCCGGTAATCCGACGGAGCCATTCCGGTTTCTTTTTTGAAGATTCGGCAGAAATAATTAGAATCCTGATAGGCCAACTCCAGCGCAATGGTATTCACTTTTAAGTCACTGAACTGCAATAGCGATTTGGCGATAGTGATTTTGCGCGTGGCGATATAATTCGAAAACCCGATGCCGGTTATTTTCTTAAAGGCGCGGCTCAGATAGCAGGAACTCACAAACGATTTTGCCGCCACGTCATCAAGGGTCAGGTTTCTGAGAATATTCTTCTCGATATGGAATTTTGCCCGTTCAATAAAGTCGATATTGCCGGTATAGCTCTTAAAGGCGTAATCAAACAGTTCTTCGCTGATGGTCAGAAGGCTGATCATGATGCGAAAATAACGGCTCTCCATGACGCCATATTGACTGATATCTTTAATCAACGCGGCGACTTTACGGTTAGTCGGCGTTAACTTTTCCCCTTTGGCGGTCATATACTGGCTAACGATTTCCAGAAAGTCAGTCACGTCTTTGCGGTTATCTTCTTCCATCATATCTACCGGACAGGCACCATTTATGATGTCAAAAATAAAGCTGTGCCACTGGGCGTAATCGCAGTTGTCTATCATGGCGAACACTTTCTGTTTCAGCGCGCGGGATTTTTCGTTATCCCCTTCATCAAACGCCAGCGTTCTTTTAATGGTGTCGGTCAGGATGCTTTTTTTCACCGGCTTCAGCAGGTAATCGTCCACTTTGAGGTTATACATGCTGCGCACGATATCAAAATCATCATTGGCCGTGGTAACGATGACTCTGGTATCGGTGTTCTTTTTCTTAAGATATTCAATAACCTGATTACCATTCGGCAATGGAATATTGATATCCACGAAGATCATGTCGATTTGGCTCAGTTGATCGATCAACTGAATCGCTTTTTTGCCGGTGGAGGCTTCGTGTATCACGGCGTTTTCCACGCACTGGGAAATAATCCGCCGCAGGGATTCTAATTCGATAGGCTCATCTTCAACGATAACAATGTTAAACATATGTCCTCTTCCTGATATCAGGCTTCCAGCATTGGGAACCGAAGTTTAATGGTTGTACCCATCCTGGGTTTGTTAGGGCTCATGATTTCCAAGCCGTAGCTCTCGCCAAATAACAGCTTCAATCTATTTTTTATGTTGTTAATGCCAATACTGCCTTTCTGCAAATTTTGATCGCCCGATAAAATATGGTTGATCGCGTCTGGTGCAATGCCGTCGCCATTGTCGGTGACTTCAATAATGACGTCCTGGCCGTCGTCCGTGGCGCGAATTAACAGATGGCTGCTACTGTCACGTGGTTCCACCACATAGTTAAAGAAGTTTTCCACCAGGGGTTGCAGGATCAAGAACGGGCAGACCACGTCCAGATATTTTTCGGGGATATCGCACAAATAATCGAAGCGATCGCTCATGCGCACTTTCTGAATCGACATATAGCTGTTGACGTAATTCATCTCGTTACGCAGCGTAATCAGACCGTGATTATTTTTACGAAGCAGATAGCGCATCATGTCAGAAAAATCATGCACCATGGTTTCGGTGCGCTGCGCGTCCTCCAGAAAGGCTAAACGACCAATGGTATTTAATACGTTAAATAAAAAGTGCGGGTTAATCTGGTACGATAGCGCTTTAAATTCTGCTTCATGTAATGAGCGCTCAATCTCTACACGTTTTCTTAATTCATTGGTGAGCTCGAGATCTTTTTTGCGTAATTCGCGTTGGATATTATTGGCGTGCGCCTGCTCAACCAGATAAGAAGAAACATGTAATAACGTTGAAGCCGTAGACTCAAAACGCTCATAGGGCATACGGCGGGTGTTCTGATGCAAATTAATTAACCACGGGTTTTCTTCCCAAACTTCGTTGTTATTCAGAATATAGGGAATGCTGCGCTCTTTTTCTTCTTCGACTTTTACCTGGCCGGAAATAAAAGCGCCAAGATAATGGTCGTTAATCATGATCGGTACGGCAAATTCTACAAAGCCGCAGTAGCAGCGATACACCACGGGTTCACGGGCATGCATCGCAGCGCGCCCACCTGCGTTGTCGCTTTCGTAGCAGTGGTGCGCCAGCGTTGGGTTGAGGCGCGAACGTGCGCAGAAGTCTGAGAAACCGCTGGGCTTAGTCACCGGGACGCCGTTTTCATCCACCACCACCAGCGCGATCATCATCGATTTAGAAAAGTTGTCCTGCAGGGTCTGAAGGCGTTTTACATCCAAAAACTCGTGTAATTTGTATTTATTCATCATCCTTTCAGCCTGCATCTTTAAAGCATTAGCGCATATTTAAAAATAAACGATCTGGCGCAAAAAAATATTGAAATGGGTCACGGCAATAAAAATAGCCTTTAAAAACCATGTTAATGACGTATCTCTGATGTTGTTTGAATGTAACGAAAAAAGGTAATTCTTTGTCGATTGGATTAATCTTAATAACAATCAAAAAAGTTTAGGTTAGGGATTATTATAAAGCGAATCACTAACGCAACAGAATAAAGGCTTGCAATTTTTCGTTTAGGATTCATTTCATATATAAGGTGCAAGACAATATATTAGCAGGCAGGAATAAGACGGCAATATTTTATCAGGGCATAAATGGGAATACAGCTCGCAATATTGAAATAATAACGTTAAAAAAGGCGCTTCCCGCGCCCAGTTAATGTGTATTCAACTGCCCTGTACTACCCGAGTGCGCCTGCGCGGCGGCAATACGGCGCGACGTGGCCCACCGGGCCAGAATTTCCACGGCGGCAGCGAAGCCCTGGCGGCGTGCAAACCCGCCAGAAGACGAACCGTTCCCGATGATGTCCGGGCATGTGAGCTGGCGGCGTTGATTAACACCACGGTGCCGATGATCAATGCAAGTCCCTGAGATTTCATCGCGTTACTCGTCGTTGCGAAACGCTGTCAGAATTTGACGGGCAAAGCAGATAACAGCATAAACGACAGCCATCAGCAGCGCGGAAAAGAGTAATGCGGCGCAGGCTGTTTCTGGAAACTCACTGGCTGAAAGCGCAGCCTGAATAAGCTCACCCTTTCCAGGTGTAATGATGATCATATAAAGCAAAAATAATGCACTGGCCATGAGCGGATGGCGTGCGACAGCGGCCAGCAGTATACCGATGAGTTTGCCCGGCACGCGAGAAATCAAAGCGAGTTTGCCGCTTTGTTTAGGATGAAACATGGAACCTCTCCAAAACAACACAGAGCTACGGATAAATCCGCAATAAAAACAGATTATAATGGCGGCAAGAATGCGCCACCCAACGCCAATAAAATACGCTGAATCTGGAAATATTCGAGTAAATACTACCAAAGAATAAATCGTGTAAAAAAGGGGTAGTGCAGTCTTCAAATCATGGAGACGTTGCGCCTGTAAAGGCAGCAGTAAGGATGATATTGCCCCTACAGATTCAAGAAATTTGACCGATGATCGTATGGCGTTCCCGCATGGCGTGAATGACACACTACATCAGGAGAAAATAATGGAATCATTTGAAGGTAAAGCCGTTTTTTATGAAAAAAGCGATGAGGGAAAATTTACCGATCTGGTTATCAGGGAAGAGAGCCTTTCATTCGATTTGGTACATTACGGCGAAAAATACACGGTATCGCTGAATAGAAAATCAGGCAGTTTGTATAAAGGCAAAGCGATTCACCACATTTCTCGCGAAGACATTCCCTTAACGGCGCGTGTGGTTGAGGATCCCGAAACGGGGTTGATGATTATTTCCGGCACCGAGTGGGGAGAAGGGGGCGCGAACTGGATGTGGTTTGCGGAAATTTCGCCGGTTTAAAACTGCAAACGGCCTTTATTGCGCTGCAAAAAACCCGCATAAGCTGTCTGGCGATGGCAGCTTATGCGGGCTCCTTCTCAATCTGCTACTGAGAATAGTTATCACTTAAATTGCCGCGCGTTGCCGGGAATGATAAGGTTCCTGTTCCACTGTTACCGTAGATCCAGCCATGAACGACGCAACGCTACCCCGGCAATATTTACTTCAGCCACCCCAGAAAAAAGTGTTTTTTGTCAGCGACTTTCAGGGGTTTGGCGAGCGCTATGGTATTGATTACCGCTTCCCGCTGCTGGCTTCTTCCCATCAGGCTGACGCGCCGGTTTTGCAGGGCGATGTGGAAGAGATTGCGCTCGCGCCAGGTATTTCCCTTACGCATTCTGATGTGCAAGTGCTTCAGCCTTATGAAACCTTCTCTCGCTACAGCAGCCCGCTGTATACGCTGGTGGTGCTGGAGGGCTGCGTCGTTTTAACCCTTAACGGTAAAGAGTATGTGGTGCGCGCCGGGATGGCGTTCAGCTCCAGCCTGTATGAGCATCAGACAATGAATGCGCGGCATACGGCGGAAAGCAAGCTGAAAACCCTGTCGCTGGGCGTTTTTCCGGGCGATGCCTGGCGCAACGGTATGCTAGATTCATTATTGCGCGAATGGGAGATGCGCGGGCCCTCGACGTTTGTCTGGCAGGTGCCGGGTTTCCTGCTTTCCGGGCTTACGCATATTCGCCAGAGCCAGGTCTACGGCGTAGCGCGGCAATTAATGCTGGAGGGTTTAATGCTCCAGTTACTGGGGCAGGGACTGAGCGCACGCCAGAAAAGCGCGCAAACCTGCGGCGCACCGGTTCGTTGTGAACAACACCGTCTGGAGCGGGTGCGGCAACAGCTTGAGAGCGCACCGGAGCGCGATTACTCGCTGGCGGAGCTGGCTGCGCAGGCGGCGATGAGCCCCAGCAGCTTACGCAGTAAATTCCGCCAGGCTTATGGCTGTACGGTGTTTGATTATTTGCGCGATTGTCGTCTGGCGCTGGCGCGACGCTATCTGCTGGAAGGCCACAGCGTCCAGCACGCCGCCTGGGTATCGGGCTATCAGCACGCCACCAATTTCTCCACTGCTTTTCGCCGCCGCTATGGCGTTTCGCCGGGTCATCTCCGCCCCGGTAGCTAACCCATTTCCCCCATCTTTGCGAACACAACCTATGCAGTTTGGCAGCGCGCATACGCAATCTGGCGGCGCGCATAGCCTTTTACGGCTTAAAAAAGGTAATAATTCTTATTAACAATTAGAAATGCTTTCTGGAGATATTCATGTTCGCTAAATCGCGGCTGGCGTTGCTGGTGGGATGGGTTACCGGCAGTCTCGCTTTACCTTTAATGGCGCAGGATACGCAAAAAACCGATACCGTAGTGGTCACTTCACAATTGCTGAGCGGTGCCACCAAGCTGGCAACACCGGATATTGAAACGCCGCAGGCGGTGTCCATCGTCACGCGCGGGCAGTTTGAAGAGCAGGGCGCAACCAGCGTGCGCCAGGCGGTGAGTTACACGCCGGGCGTCTACAGCAACCAAATCGGTGCATCGAATCGCTTTGACTATATCGTGCTGCGCGGTTTCTCTGACGGTAGCCTCGACAACGTCTATCTTGATGGCCTGAAGATGATGGGTGATACCAACTCGCACAGCTCGCTGGTGGTCGACCCGTGGTTCCTGGAAAATATTGAAGTGGTGCGCGGCCCGGCATCAGTGCTGTACGGGCGTTCGTCGCCGGGCGGCATTGTGGCGCTGACTTCGCGTAAACCCTCGTTCGATCCGGGCGGGGAAATTAAACTTTTTGCGGGTAATAACCAGCAGCGCGGGGCGATGTTTGATGTCACCGGCCCGCTGGATGATAACGATCGGGTGGCGGTACGCCTGAGCGGCATGACCCGATATGCCGATTCCCAGTTCGACCCACTGAAAGAAGAGCGTTATGCGCTGATGCCGAGCCTGACCTGGCGCATCACGGACAATACGCGCCTCGATCTGATGGCCTATTTACATCGCGATCCAGAAGGCGGCAGCCACTCTGGTTTGCCTTATGATGGGACCGTGGTTTCGCATTACGGCAACAAAATTTCCAACACCTTCTTTGAAGGCGAGGACGATTACGATAAATACGACCGCCGGGAGAATATGGTTGGCTACAACATCGAACATACGTTCGATAGCGGTTGGTCGGTGCGCCAGAAGCTGCGTTATCTGCATACCAAAGTGGAGCTAAATCAGGTTTATGCGGCGGACTGGCTCAACGAAACCGAACTGAATCGCGGTTATTCCGGTTCGGACGAGAAGATGAGTGCCATCACGCTGGATAACCAGATCGACGGCAGCTTCGATACCGGGGCGATTAACCACCGCGTATTGCTCGGCATGGATTATCAGGATCGCAGCAACCACACCACCGGATACTATGGCGCGTTCCCGCCGATTAATGCGTTCCACCCGGTTTACGGCGCACAGCCGGATTACATCACTCTGTACAGCAAAGAGAAGCACAAGCTGCGCCAGACGGGTTACTACCTGCAGGATCAGATGTCGCTTGACCGCTGGCGCCTGACGCTCGGTGGCCGCTACGACCAGGTGAGCGTGTCGAATATTGATAATTACAACAATACCCGCAGCGATCTGGATAAAAACAACTTCAGCAGCCGCGCGGCGTTGTTGTATCTGTTCGACAGCGGCGTGGCACCTTATGTGAGCTACTCCACCGCCTTTACGCCGACCAGTTTTGCTGATGAGAGCGGCAATATTCTGGAGCCGATGAAAGGCAAACAGTGGGAAGCGGGCGTGAAGTATGAGCCGGAAGGGTGGAATAGCCAGTTTAGCGCGTCGGTGTTCCGCATCAATCAGGAAAACATTGCCACCAAAGAGGAGCCAACCGACCCGTACCGCTCTATCGGCGAAATTGAATCTGAGGGCGTGGAGCTGGAAGCGGTAGGGCAGTTAACCGACAGCCTGCGTATGCAGGCGGCGTATACCTACACAGATATCCGTTACAAAAAGAGTAGCCCGGAAGAGCAGGGCAAACGCGCCGTTTACGCGCCGCGCAACATGGCCAGCGCCTGGCTGAGTTATGACGTGCAAACCGGCCCGCTGGACGGATTAACCGTCGGCACCGGCGTGCGTTATGTTAACGGTGTGACCAGCGATCGCCAGAATACCCATACGCTGCCGTCGTATACCCTGGTGGATATGATGGTGGGTTACGACCTGTCAAAACTGGGCGTAAAAGGCCTGAGCGCCCAGCTTAACGTCAGTAACCTGACGGACAGGAGCTACGTAGCGGCCTGTAACTCGCTCTCGTATTGCTACTTTGGTGCAGAGCGCAGCATTGTAGGCAGCGTGTCCTGGAAATTTTGATACGGCACTGAACATATTTGCCTAGAAAATGAGCCAGCTGTGGTAACGCGGCTGGCTCAGCCTGTAATAAACCCGCACAAACACTCCGCCTTAACGTAAATGAATCAAAGACCTGCATAAGCGCCCTACCATAATTGATATTGCAAATGATATTGATTTTCATTAGCATCAAAAGGGTAAATTAATGTAAGGGAATAATTACAATGGTCAATAACCCGTTCAAATTATCGGCAATATTTGCTTTATCCGTTGCGCTTACCTTTGGATCAACTTCCGTCCTGGCGAAAGAATTTACCGATAACGCGTTTGTTTCCTCGTCTTTAGGGCATGGCGTTTATGAACTTTCTCAGGACACGTCGCAGCAGGCGATTTTCGTTGCGTCTGCACCTTCGTTTGATAAAGACAAAACCAGCGGCCTTGTGTTTAAACTCGATCCGCAAACGCTGGCGATCGGCGAGAAAATCGCCACTACGCGCCGTACATTCGCGACCGCTATCGATCAGCAAAACCATATTTTGTACCTGGGGAATGCGCTTGAAGGCTCTTTGACGCTGCTGGATACCCGCACCGGTAAAGAGCTTAAAATCATCCCGTTAAGCGATGATGCCGATGCCAATAAAAAGGCGCATGTGCGCGAAGTGGTTTTGGATGCCAAACATCAGCGTCTGTATGTTTCCGGCATTGGCGAGAAGGGTAAGGGCCTGCTTTGGGTGGTGGATACCGATAAACAGCAACTGATAAACACGCTTGAGAAGTTAGAGCCTGTCGGCTTTGCTGTGGATACGGCGGGCGATCGGGTTTACGTCGTCACCGGCAGCGGCAAACTGGTTACCCTGGATGCTAAAACCTCGCAGCCTCTCTCCAACGTCAAAGTCGATCCCGCAGATCCCCATCACTACTTCCTCAATATCGCGCTGAACACCAAAGCAGGGCTGGGTTATATCGCCGATACCAATACGCAGGATGTGCTGGTGGTGAAACTGGCAAACGGCGAACTGGTTCACCGCATTCCAACCCCTAATTCTATTGCTGTGCTGTATAACGCCGCGCGTGATGAAATCTATGTGACGCACCGTAATGCGCGCCAGATCAGCGTGATCGACGCCAGCAGTTACGCGATCAAGCACACCATCAAAACCGCCGCGATGCCCAACAGTTTGCTGCTGTCGCCGGATGCCAGAACGCTTTACGTCAGCGTTAAGCAAGATGAAAAAGCAAAAGCCGCTGATTACGTTCTGAAAATCGACCTGAATACGCTCTAAGGTAACCCGCATGATCCTTCAAACACGCCTGGCCGTGGCGGTTTCGCTCGCCCTGGCAATGATGCCAGTCGCACTCTATGCTGCTGAAAAAACGAATAAAGATGAAGATGTGATGGTCGTAACGGCTTCGGGTTTTTCACAGGAAAAACGCGAAGCGCCTGCCACCATTTCGGTAATTGACCAGAAAGAACTGAATGTTCGATCAAACCAGAACATTACCGAAGCCTTTCAGGATATCCCTGGCGTTCTGGTAGGCAACGGGCACGGCAGTTTAGCCACCGGCAACGTGCAGATGCGTGGCCTGGATTCCGATTACACATCGTACCTGGTCAATGGTGTGAAGCAGAACACCGCGGAATCGCGTCCCTATGGGCATCACATCGGAACGGAAGCCTACTTTATGCCACCGATGGCCGCGATTGAGCGCATCGAAGTTATTCGCGGGCCGATGTCGTCACTGTATGGTTCGGATGCGATGGGCGGTGTGGTTAACGTGATCACCAGAAAGCCCTACGCGCAGGAGAACTGGACCGGCGCCCTGGAGGATAATTACTTCCTTCAGGAGCAAAGCGAGTATGGCAATACTAATCAAATGAACGCGTTTGTCATGGGGCCGCTGATCCCGGGCAAACTGGGGATCAGCGTGGGAGCTGACTGGCTCGATCGCCGTGATGACGACAGCCCGACAAAGCAGCGTTTTGTTAAGCATGATTCGAAGAACGTCAACGCGACGCTGGGCCTAGCGGCGACCGATACCCAGCTATGGGATCTCAATATCGTTGGCGGGACACAGGAGAAGAGCCATAACAAGAGCAACCCGTGGTACTGGGATTTTAACCGCCAGGCTTTTACGCTTTCACAGCACGCCTGGTATGGCGATGATCTGCTGGAGGCGAAGAACTATGTCAATTATGAGAAAGCCGATACCCAATACCGTTCTGGTGGTCTCTCTCCTCAGTACATCAAGCAAAACAATTTTACGGCTAACACCCAGAATACCTTCAGCCTGGACGATCATAAGCTGACGCTGGGCGCAAATTTCATCCGCGAAGAGCTCAACGATACCTTCGATATTGAGCATAAAGAGGCACCCGGCGTTACGCCGGTCAGCAAGATCTCCCGTGATGGCTGGGCGGTATTTGCTGAAGATGCGTGGATGATCGTTTCTGATTTTACCCTGACGACGTCAGCGCGCCTCGATCACGATAGCTACTTCGGTTATCACGTGACGCCAAAAATTTACGGTAACTGGACGATTGATGAAGCCTGGGCGCTGAAAGGCGGCGTCTCATCCGGGTACAGAAAACCGGAACTGCGCCAGACCAGCGAAGGTTTCACCAGCGTGTACGGCTCCAGCCCACCGTATCCCGGTATCGTCATTGGCAACGCCGATCTTAAACCTGAAAAGAGCATTAACACCGAGTTGGGCCTTTACTGGCAGGGAGAGGGCCTGGCGCTGGATAGCACCGTGTTCTACACCCAGTTCAAAGACAAGATTAGCGATTACAACATCTGCACCGAAACCGCCACCCAGCCGTGTATCTACAATGGCTATTCGGCGGAAACCGTGGATAAGTACTTCAATGTTAGCGATGCCGACGTGTATGGCCTTGAGCTAAACGGCGACTGGCAGATCACTGCGACGCTGAAGGCGAACGCCAACTATACCTGGACGCGCAGCGAACAAAACAGCGGCCCGCAAAAGGGTTATGCACTTAACGACTTCCCGAAACATATGGCGAATGTCTCGCTGAACTGGTCGGCGGCTAACGATCTGGTGCTGTGGACCAAAGCGAATTACCGCAGCGATTCACCGGACGTTGGGAAATCCACCGCTACCGAGAGCTACATTATGGTGGACCTGGGCGCGCGTTATCAGCTCAATAAAAATACCCAACTGATGGCAGGCGTTTATAACGTGTTTGATGTGGATCCGCTTTATACCACCAGTTACAACGAAACGTCGATGGTTGAAGGGCGTCGCTATAACCTGGGCGCGCGGGTGGAGTTTTAATTTTAGCCATCAGGTTAAAAAACAGTTACAACAAGGGGTTAGATGAGAAATCGTCTATCCCCTTTTTTATCCTCAGCATGAAATGATGATGCAATATCTCAAATCGGGAGCTGACGAGTGGGTTTGCGCAAGGGGGATTTGCTATGGTGAAAGGGGCTTGAGCTTTTGGCCAATCAGGGGCACTCCCTTTGATGTTGCCGTTTGTTTTTGTTCGTCTTAAAGGCTCATTTATTACATTGGTTAATTTTAAGGATAAGAGTATGCCAGCAGTAATCGATAAAGCATTGGACTTCATTAACGGTATGAATACTTCAGCATCAGTGCCGGATCCTATGGATGAAAGCACAACCAAGGGATTACTGAAGTACTTAAACGAATTGGGTGTTCCGGCCAGCGCGGCTGATGTTACGGCACGCGGGGTCCAGGAGGGGTGGAATACGGGTTTCACAGAGAAAGTAGCCGGATGGGCTGAAAAAATTGCCACTGGCAACCGGGTGATTATCAAAGATCCTGAATACTTTTCTTCATATATGCGGGAACAGCTCCGGGAGCTGGTGTGAGTAAGTGATTGGCATATTAATCTGTCAAGACTGGGTTTCTGACATATTGTTAAAATAACAAAGGGCTTACGGTTTATCGTAAGCCCTTGTTTTATCTGGTGGCCCCTGTTGGGTTTGAACCAACGACCAAGCGATTATGAGTCGCCTGCTCTAACCACTGAGCTAAGGGGCCGTGGCGCTGGATTATAATGGATGTGCTGCGCTCAATCCAGCCATTACCGCGCGGCTGCTGCTTTTATCAGCATTTTAAAAACGGTCTTTTATACTTTACGAATCCGAAGGTTATCAGGGGTTATCATGATCAACGACATATTAGCGCCGGGGTTAAGAGTCGTGTTTTGCGGGATTAACCCGGGCAAATCCTCCGCTCATACCGGATTCCATTTTGCTCATCCGGGAAACCGCTTCTGGAAAGTCATTCATCAGGCCGGGTTTACCGATAAGCAATTGCTTCCTGAAGAAGAACAGCAGTTACTGGATACCCGTTGCGGTATCACCATGCTGGTGGAGCGCCCAACGGTGCAGGCGAGTGAAGTGGGGTTGCATGAACTGCGTACCGGCGGACGCGAGCTTATCCGCAAAATTAACGATTATCAGCCAGCTGCGCTGGCAGTATTAGGTAAAAAGGCCTTTGAGCAGGCATTCAGCCAGCGTGGCGTAAAATGGGGTAAGCAGTCGATAACCATTGGCGACACCGAGGTATGGGTACTCCCTAATCCCAGCGGGCTAAATCGCGCATCGCTGGATAAACTTATTGAGGCATATCGGGAACTGGATGAAGCGTTGGTGTCTCGTGGGCTATAAGCAGGCATAAAAAAACCCTCACGAAGAGGGTCTTTTAACGGAGTGAACGATTAATCGTCCAGGAAGCTACGCAGCACTTCAGAACGGCTCGGGTGGCGCAGTTTACGCAGCGCCTTCGCTTCGATCTGACGAATACGTTCGCGGGTCACGTCGAACTGTTTACCCACTTCTTCCAGTGTATGGTCGGTATTCATATCGATACCAAAACGCATACGCAACACTTTCGCTTCACGGGCGGTCAGACCAGCCAGCACATCGTGCGTGGCGGCACGCAGACTCTCGGTGGTGGCAGAATCCAGCGGTAATTCGAGGGTGGTATCCTCGATGAAATCCCCTAAATGCGAATCTTCATCGTCGCCAATCGGCGTTTCCATGGAGATTGGCTCTTTAGCGATTTTCAGCACTTTGCGGATTTTGTCTTCCGGCATCAGCATGCGCTCGGCCAGCTCTTCCGGCGTTGGTTCGCGGCCCATTTCCTGCAGCATCTGGCGAGAAATACGGTTGAGCTTGTTGATGGTCTCAATCATATGCACCGGAATACGGATGGTGCGTGCCTGATCCGCGATAGAGCGGGTAATTGCCTGACGGATCCACCAGGTGGCGTAGGTCGAGAACTTATAACCGCGGCGGTATTCGAACTTATCTACTGCTTTCATCAGGCCAATGTTGCCTTCCTGAATCAGGTCGAGGAACTGCAGACCACGGTTGGTGTATTTCTTGGCGATAGAAATCACCAGACGCAAGTTCGCTTCAACCATCTCTTTCTTCGCACGGCGGGCTTTTGCTTCACCGATGGACATACGACGGTTGATATCTTTAACCTGCTCAATGGTCAGGCCGGTTTCTTCTTCGATCTGCTGCAATTTTTGAAGGCTGCGATGCACATCTTCAGCCACGTCTTTCAGCTTTTCGGACCACGGTTTGTTCATGGCCAGCGCTGCATTGAACCAGGTTTCGCTGGTTTCATTGCCGGTAAACAGCGTGATGAAGTTTTTCTTCGGCATTTTGCACTGTTCAACGCACATCTTCATGATGATACGTTCCTGGGTACGCACGCGGTCCATCATGATACGCATGCTGTTAACCAGGTAATCAAACTGTTTCGGCACCAGGCGGAACTGTTTGAACACTTCAGACAGCTTCAGGATCTCTTCCTGAGCGGCTTTGTCGCTGCGGCCTTTCGCTTTGATGACAACGCGCGCGGCTTCGTACTGGGTGCGAAGTTCGCTGAACTTCTCACGGGCCAGTTCCGGGTCGATGGTGTTGTCATCATCACTGCTGTCGTCGTCTTCGTCTTCATCTTCGTCTTCGTCATCTTCCAGCTCTTCGCTGGACAGTTCGGAACCCACGTGGGTCGCGGTCGGTGCGAGATCTTCTTCCGCGTTCGGGTCGACAAAGCCGGTGATCAGGTCGGACAGACGCGCTTCGCCCGCTTCAACGCGGTCGTATTGTTCCAACAGATAGGTGATGGCTTCCGGGTACTCGGCAACAGAACACTGAACCTGGTTGATCCCGTCTTCAATGCGTTTCGCGATGTCGATTTCGCCTTCGCGGGTCAACAGTTCAACGGTACCCATTTCACGCATGTACATACGAACCGGGTCTGTAGTACGCCCGATTTCAGACTCAACGCTGGACAGCACCTGAGCAGCAGCTTCTTCTGCATCTTCATCAGTGTTGTTTGAGTTTTCAGCAAGCAACAGATCATCGGCGTCCGGTGCTTCTTCCATCACCTGGATGCCCATGTCATTAATCATTTGGATGATGTCTTCGATCTGATCGGAGTCGACGATATCTTCCGGCAGATGGTCATTGACCTCGGCATAGGTCAGATAGCCTTGCTCCTTACCACGAGTGACGAGAAGCTTCAGCTGTGACTGCGGGTTTTGCTCCATAAGACGGTATCCACACTTATTTCATGAGGGTTGTGTCGGCAGGCGTGACCGCCAACAATAACGAGCGAGGGCTGATTTATTTTCATGCCGCAGCGCCTCTTTGCGGCTTTCGGGGGTTCACCCGAACGATAATCGGCAGTTAAGCCGCAGAATTCATTTTTTTGCCAGTTCCTGGTTCAGTCTCCAGAGCTCCCGGCGTTCTTCGCTGCTTAAACCGTGCGTGCGCTCGCGAGCGATGAGCTCTTCCTGGCGCTGTTCAAGCATCGAATCAAACATATGGTTGAGTGAGTCGGTGAACGTTTTTTCTGCAATGTCCTTATCTGCTATATCGTCCCACATCGACAGTTTTTCAAGGGTGGCGGCCTCTTTAGTACCGCGATACTGCTCTAAAAGCTGGCCGGTGGTCAGGCCTGGCTGAGACAAACAAGTGTTGACCAGTTCTGCAAATAAACCAAGCCCAGGCAGTTTGTCTTTGTCCAGCGCATCCAGTGGCGGCACCTGCGGCGCCAGTTCTGGATTCTGCAACAGCAGTCCTATCAGTATACGCATGGTTGTGCGTTTTAGCGTCGGCGCGGTACGTACCGCAGCGTCGGCCTGCTTCGGCATCAGGCGCTCCAGCGCGCTGTCATCGAGGATACCGAGCTTTTTTCCTAATTCCTGGCGCAGATAGATTCGCAGCGTCTCGCCCGGCACCTGAGTGATCAGCGGCAGCGCCAGCGTGCTTAGTTGCGCACGGCCATCCGGCGTACTCAAATCGACCTGCGGCATCAGGCTGTTAAACAAGAAGGTCGAGAGCGGCTGGGCCTGCTCCATACGCGCTTCAAACGCGTCTTTGCCTTCTTTACGCACCAGCGTATCCGGGTCTTCGCCGTCGGGTAGAAACATAAAGCGCAGCTGCCGACCATCGGTCATATAAGGCAGCGCCGTTTCCAGCGCGCGCCATGCCGCGTCCCGGCCGGCACGGTCGCCGTCATAACAACAAATCACATTGTTGGTGACCCGAAACAGCAGCTGAATATGGTCAGCCGTGGTTGAGGTCCCTAATGACGCTACCGCGTAGTTGATGTCGTATTGCGCCAGCGCAACCACATCCATATAGCCTTCGACCACCAGCAGGCGCGCCGGTTCAGGGCTGCTCTGCTGCGCTTCATAAAGGCCATACAGCTGGCGACCCTTATGGAAAATATCGGTTTCCGGCGAGTTTAAATATTTAGGCTGGCCGTCGCCCAATACGCGACCGCCAAAACCAATCACCCGGCCCCGTTTATCGCGGATCGGGAACATCACCCGTTCGCGGAAACGGTCGTAACTGCGCCCGCGATCGTTGGTGACCAACATGCCAGCATCAATCAGCGACTGACGATTTTCATCGTTGCCGCCGAAGCGCTTGAGCACATTGTCCCAACCGGCAGGCGCATAACCGATAGCGAAGCGCGAAATGACGTCGGCGCTTAAACCGCGTCGGGAAAGATAGTCACGCGCGTCGCTGGCATTCGGTTGCGTCAGGGATTGTTGATAAAACGCACTCAGGCCATCCAACAACTGGTACAAATTCTGCCGCTGGTGGCGTTCTATCTGGCTCGGCCCGGAACCCGCCTCATAAGGCACGTCCAGGTTATGCATAGCCGCCAGTTCTTCAACGGTTTCGACGAACTCGAGCTTGTCGTAATTCATCAAAAAGTCGATGGCGTTACCGTGCGCACCGCAGCCAAAGCAATGGTAGAACTGCTTTTCGCCGTTTACGGTAAATGAAGGTGTTTTCTCATTATGGAACGGACAGCACGCGTGATAATTTTTGCCCTGTTTCTTGAGCTTTACCCGAGCGTCAACGAGGTCGACAATATCGGTGCGAGCCAGCAGGTCATTAATAAAGACACGTGGGATTCGTCCAGCCATAAGCCCCATTTACCCGCTAACTTTCTGCTAAATATTCAATGCGATCGCGTTCTGGCGATGCGGGGCAAAAAGCGTAGGGATGTCAGTTCATAAACGAAAATAAGCCGCGCATTCCTTTCGGAAGCACGGCCTTTACAACTACAACTCGGTCTGAAAGGAGGGGAGTCCCCTCCAGAGATTAGTACAGACGAGTACGGCGTGCGTTTTCGCGAGCCAGTTTCTTCGCGTGACGTTTCACAGCAGAAGCTTTGGCGCGTTTACGTTCGGTAGTCGGTTTTTCATAGAACTCACGACGACGAACTTCCGCCAGAACACCTGCTTTTTCACAGGAACGTTTGAAGCGACGCAGTGCTACGTCGAACGGCTCGTTTTCACGTACTTTAATTACCGGCATGTGCCTCTCACCTTTGATTAAATCGGTTTGCTGCTGGCATCAACGCCAGCTTAATTCAAAATGGTGCGGAATTTTACTGCAACTGCTGATGCTTTGTAAAGCAACAGGAGGAACAAAAACCGCTTTTCGGTGGCATTCTTACAGGGGCGGGGATTATACACTATCCCGCAGGCCGATGAGCAATGTTTTACAATGACGACCTCAGCGCATACACTGCGGCGCAGGCAAAAGAGGTAAAAATAAGCATGCGTGTACTGGGTATTGAAACATCCTGCGATGAAACCGGCATCGCCATTTATGACGATGAAAAAGGGCTGTTGGCTAACGAACTGTATAGCCAGGTGAAACTGCACGCCGATTACGGCGGCGTGGTACCGGAACTGGCGTCCCGCGACCATGTGCGTAAAACCGTGCCCCTGATTCAGGAAGCGATGAAAAACGCCGGACTTACCGCCAGCGATATCGATGCGGTGGCTTATACCGCAGGTCCTGGCCTGGTGGGCGCATTGCTGGTCGGTGCGACCGTCGGACGCGCACTGGCGTTTGCCTGGGATGTTCCTGCGGTGCCGGTGCACCACATGGAGGGGCATTTGCTGGCACCAATGCTGGAGGACAATCCCCCGGAATTTCCGTTCGTCGCGCTGCTGGTGTCCGGCGGCCATACCCAGCTGATTTCCGTTACCGGGATCGGTGAATATCAGCTGCTGGGCGAGTCTATTGATGACGCCGCAGGTGAAGCCTTTGATAAGACAGCAAAACTGCTGGGCCTGGATTATCCCGGCGGCCCGATGCTGTCGAAACTGGCCGATAACGGCAATCCCGATCGCTTTACTTTCCCGCGCCCAATGACCGATCGCCCTGGGCTGGACTTCAGCTTCTCGGGGCTTAAAACGTTTGCCGCCAATACTATTCGTGATAACGCGCCCGATCCGCAAACCCATGCGGACATCGCCCGCGCGTTTGAAGATGCGGTGGTAGATACGCTGATGATCAAATGCCGCCGCGCGCTTGAGCAAACCGGCTTTAAGCGGCTGGTGATAGCGGGGGGCGTCAGCGCTAACCGCACCCTGCGCGCCAGGCTGGCTGAGATGATGAAAAAACGCGGCGGTGAAGTGTTCTACGCCCGCCCGGAGTTTTGCACCGATAACGGCGCCATGATCGCTTATGCGGGCATGGTGCGTTTAAAAGCGGGTGGCAACGCGGATTTAAGCGTGTCGGTACGGCCGCGCTGGCCGCTGGCGGAACTGCCTGCCGCGTAAATGAAAAAAGAAGAGCTTACTGCTCTTCTTTTTTTTGCTTTCTTTTCAGCTTTTGCCAGATTTTGGTTTCCTGGCCGCGCCACAGCCGCTGAATATTGTCGTGATGACGCAGTAAAATCAGGCAGGAGAGCATAGAAACCGGGAAGGTGAACTGGGGCTTAAACCACCAGACGTAAAACGGCGCAATCAGCGCGCTGACAATGGCACCTAAAGAAGAGTAACCGCTGAGTAGCACACTGAGCAGCCAGGTACCGGCCATCACACCGGTGAGATCCCAGCCGATAGGCGCAATCGCGCCAAACGCCGTGGCGACGCCTTTGCCACCGCGAAAACCAAAAAACACCGGCCAGATGTGGCCCAGACAGGCGGCGATAGCGACTAACCCTAACCAGAACGGGGAAAGACCGAGCGCATAAGCTCCCCAGACGGGCAGCATGCCTTTCAGCACGTCGAAAATCAGTACCGCTACGGCTGCTCCCTTGCCACCTATGCGTAATACGTTGGTCGCGCCGGGATTCCCGGAGCCGCTATCGCGCGGATCGGGCAAACCTGCGATACGGCAGACCAAAATGGCGCTGGAAATTGAGCCGCAAAGGTACGCAAGGAGGATCATTCCAGGCGCGATTGCACTCATAACGCTGTTCCGTTTTGAAAATGTCGTTTTATTCTCTGCATCTGTGGATAATACGCATAATTTGCCGGAAGTGGTATCCGGGCGCGCTAAAAACAGGCAGGTCATGATGGATATAGTATTTATAGAGCAACTTTCGATAATCACCACTATTGGTGTTTACGACTGGGAGCAAACTATCGAACAGAAGTTAATGTTCGATATCGAAATGGCCTGGGACAATCGTCCGGCGGGCAAAAGCGACGACGTGGCGGATTGTCTGAGCTATGCCGATGTGAGCGAGGCGATCATCAACCACGTTCAGGGCGGTAAATTTGCGTTGGTGGAACGTGTGGCGGAAGAAGTCGCTGAACTGTTGCTCACCCGCTTCAATACGCCGTGGGTGAAGATCAAAATCAGTAAACCCGGCGCGGTTGCGCAGGCGGCTAACGTGGGCGTAATCATTCAGCGTGGCGTTAATCCTAATCAAATCATTTAAGTTAATAATTATTAAACCTAACGCGGCTATATTGGTCTTATAGCTCGAGCATTTACGGCAAGCGCACTGCGCCCGCCGTTTTTTTTGATTTTTTTTGGGGTACGAGGACATTTCATGGGCGATCTGCATTCGCTGGTCATCGCGGCGATTCTCGGCGTAGTTGAAGGTTTAACCGAGTTTCTGCCGGTTTCCAGCACCGGGCATATGATTATCGTGGGCCACCTGCTGGGCTTTGAAGGGGAAACGGCCAAGACGTTTGAAGTGGTGATTCAGTTGGGTTCGATCCTGGCAGTGGTCGTGATGTTCTGGCGCCGCCTGTTCAGTTTGATCGGCATTCATTTTGGCCGCTCACCGCATGAAGGCGTGGGCCGCAGCCGCCTGTCATTAGTCCACATTTTGCTGGGCATGGTGCCAGCCGTGGTGCTGGGCCTGGTGTTCCATGACCTGATTAAATCGCTGTTTAACCCGATTAACGTGATGTATGCGCTGGTCGTCGGCGGGGTGCTGCTGATCGCGGCGGAGGTCTTTAAACCTAAAGAGCCACGTGCGCTGGGGCTGGATGATATGACTTACCGCCAGGCGTTCACTATCGGCTGCTTCCAGTGCCTGGCGCTGTGGCCGGGCTTTTCGCGTTCCGGTGCGACCATTTCCGGCGGGATGCTGGTGGGCGTCAGCCGTTACGCCGCATCAGAGTTTTCGTTCCTGCTGGCGGTGCCGATGATGATGGGCGCGACGGCGCTCGATCTGTATAAAAGCTTCCACTTCCTGACGGCGGCGGATATTCCTATGTTCGCCGTGGGTTTTGTCACCGCGTTTCTGGTGGCGCTGGTGGCGATCAAAACCTTCCTGCAAATCATCAAACGGATTTCGTTTATCCCGTTCGCGATTTACCGCTTTATCGTGGCGGCGGCGGTCTACGTGGTCTTTATGTGATGAATTGCCCCCGGCCTCAGGGCTGGGGGCAACGCTCGGCTTTCCATTGCGCGACCGCTCTGACGCGCCGTTTGGTTAACTCTTCCCGTACCTCAATGCCTTTAAATCCGTCCGCGACCACCTCTTTTGGCGAGACCGCTTTCGCCACTTCCCAGGCTTCACGCAACAGCCGTCCTTGCGGATAATCGCAGCCCTCAAAGCCCTGGCGTCCGCGCACGTCCGCTTCGCTGGTTAACGCAATCTGTTCTACTCGCTGGGGCTTACGCCAGGCGTCGATAGAGTCGAACAGCTTCACAATGGTTTTTGGCTGCAAAATCGGCAGGGTATGGATGAGATCGTGGAACTCCGCCACTAGCCTGGCGAGGTCGCGGATGTCATTCGGCACCCGTAACCGCTGGCAGATATTTTCGACCAGCGGAACGCCAGCCGGGCCATGTCCGTGATGGCGCGGCCAGAGTCGCGGCGGCGTTAGACCTTTGCCGACATCGTGCGTCAGTGTGGCAAAGCGCACGTCCACCTCCGGGCTCAGCATCGCCGCCATCGACAGCGTCATCAGCACGTGTACGCCGGTATCGATTTCCGGATGCCATTTTTCCGGCGCAGGCACGCCGAACAGCGCATCCAGTTCCGGGAACAACACCTTCAGCGCCCCGCAATCGCGCAGCACTTTGAAAAAGATATGCGGATTATGGGAGCGCAGCGCGTTTTCGGTCTCTTTCCAGACCCGCTCCGGGGTGAGATGGGCCAGCTCGCCTGCCTCGGTCATCTCACGCATCAGCGTCTGTGTTTCTTCGGCGATGGTGAAATTCAGATGGGCAAAGCGGGCGGCGAAACGCGCCACCCGTAAAACACGCAACGGATCTTCATTGAACGCGCCGGAAACATGGCGCAGCAGGCGCTTTTTGATATCTGCGCGTCCGTTATACGGGTCGACAAACTCGCCGTTTTCGTCCAGCGCAATGGCGTTAATCGTCAAATCGCGGCGCAGTAAATCTTGCTCCAGGGTGACGTCGGGCGCGGCGTAGCAAACAAAGCCGGTATAACCGTAGCCGTTTTTCCGTTCGGTACGCGCCAGCGCATACTCTTCACGCGTTTGCGGGTGCAGAAACACCGGGAAATCGCGCCCAACCTGTTGATAGCCCAGCTCAAGCATCTGCGCAGGCGTTGCACCTACCACAACCCAGTCTCTGTCTTTAACCGGTAGCCCTAACAACCCATCACGCACTGCACCACCGACCAAATAGCTCTTCACCCATACCTCTCTTGTTGACGTTAGCGTTGAGATAATACGTAAGTGTAGAGGAGAAGGCCAAGGTGAAAAGCATGGCAGCCTCGCCTGCGGAGAACGCGGCAGGATTTACTGAAGAATGTATTCGTTATTTTATATATAAATTTTCAATGATTAACTTAAATTACATTCATTAAAATTAACTGAAATCATATTTAATGGCACTTAATTGCGATTGATCCAAAAATGGACATAATGATACTGAGTTTCAGAGTGAAGGAAATTGTGTCTGTATATCACAAACTGTAAAAACAACTTCTCAGGAATTCATAACGCAAATAGAACTATTGTATTTGGCACAGTGATATCGACATCGTGTAGAGAATGCTGCTTATGGAGTTTTATTTGAACTATTGATTTCGTGGAGTTCATTGGCTTTCAGATAATAACTATTGTGCATTCCTTTTTATGAATTTATGCGCAACTGTTCAGGTATTTTTCGGATAAATAGTAGAAAAATGAATCGCGGGAACTGGACTGTCATAATAATAATTTGTCTCTGGATAAATTGTGCGTATTCGCAAGAGAATCCGGCGTCAAAAATTATCTCAGACGAATCCGCTATGAATTCTTTACCTGAGCTGGGTGGTGGAAATACGGAACAACAGTCGCAAAAGAATGATTCGCAGAATACGTCAATACAGAAAAAGGCATCAGATTATTTTATTAATTCCGCTACTCAGGGATTTGAGAACCTGACGCCAGATGCGCTGGAATCACAAGCGCGCGGGTATGTGCATAACCAGATCATATCATCAGCCCAGTCCTATCTTGAAAGCGCAATGTCGCCGTGGGGGAATGTCCGCGCCAGCCTGGCAATAAGTGATGAAGGCGATCTGGAAGGCAGCTCTTTGGACTATTTTATCCCTTGGTACGATAATAATAAGTCGCTATTTTTTAGTGAGTTTTCAGCAATGCGCAAAGAAGAGCGCACCATTGGCAATGCAGGGATAGGCATTCGACAGAACGTTGGGGATTGGTTACTGGGTGGCAACGTCTTCTATGACTATGATTTTAGCCGCCGTCATCAACGTCTGGGTTTTGGTGGTGAAGCATGGACAAACTATCTGAAATTGTCAGGAAATTATTACCACCCGCTGTCAGACTGGCAGGATTCAGAAGATTTTGATTTTTATGAAGAAAGGCCAGCCCGTGGATGGGATGTCCGTATGGAAGGGTGGTTGCCTGCCTGGCCGCAGTTTGGGGGTAAGCTGATATATGAACGCTATTACGGTGACGAAGTTGCGTTATTTGGCAAAGACAATTTACAGAAAGATCCGCATGCCACAACGGTTGGATTAACGTACACGCCCGTTCCTCTTCTGACGTTAGGGGCCGACTATAAAGCCGATGGCGGTGATAATTCTGAGTTGAGTATTAATGCTGCCGTTAATTATCGCTTTGGCACTGCCTTAAAGGATCAGCTCAATTCGGATAATGTTGAGGCGATGCATTCAATGATTGCCAGCCGCCATGATTTTGTCGCGCGTAATAATTTCATCGTGCTTGAATATCGCGAGAAAGATCCACTGGAAGTCAGTTTATGGTTAAAAGCGGATGCGGCAAATGAGCATCCGGAATGCGTTATTAAAGATACACCCGAGGCGGCAATAGGCCTTGAGAAATGCCGTTGGACGATTAATGCGCTCATTAAACATCACTACAAAATTATTGCAGCATCATGGCAATCAAAAAATAACGCCAATCAAACGTTAGTTATGCCGGTTATTAAAGCTCATACCCTGACTGAAGGTAATAACAACCACTGGAATCTTATCCTGCCGGCCTGGCATAACGCGCCGACAGAAGCTGAACGTAACGCGCTAAACACATGGCGGGTACGCATTGCGCTGGAAGATGAAAAGGGCAATCGCCAGAACTCCAGCGTGGTGGAAATTAACATTAAGCAAAACCGCCATATTGAGCTGATTGCGGATAACAGCACGGATACCGATCGTACCGACCATAGCCATGAAGCCAGCGTGCAGGCTGACGGCAAACAAGGCATCACCCTGGGACTGCTGCTGACGGATGCTTTTGGCGATACCACGGATAACAAAGGCAATACGCTGAAAGATGAGGTCATGGATCCAGAGCTTTACGACAGCACCGATCAAAAAGTGACGCTGCACGATACGCCATGCGCCACTGAATCTCCCTGTGTATTTATTGCGTCGCGAGATAAAGAGGCGGGTACGGTCACATTGGCCAGTACGTTGCCGGGAACATTTCACTGGAAAGCGAAAACCGATGCCTATGGCGACAGCAATTTTATTGATGCCACATTTATCGGCGATCCATTAGGGCCGGTTAACCCGCTGATTTATCAGGTTGACGAGAGCAATCCATTGAATCTTATCGGTAAAAAAGACCGCCTTCTCGCGATGGATAAGCGCTATCGGTTTGTGCTGTGGCGCGACAAAAACAACGATGGCGTTTTTCAACGTGCAGAGCAACTCAGCGAAGAAGAAATGGCGTCGTATGACTACCGCTGGGTATTTACCGGACAGAACGCACAGGGACATACCGGAGCACAAACCCATACCGAGAATCAGGACCTGATTATCCCCGCGACCAACCGGGAAGCGGCGGAGAAATTCGGCGCGACTGAACAGGGTGGTATTCAGGGATACGGATTACGTGTCGCTTACAGATTTAAAGAAAGTCAGGGCGGAAACTGATCTTATCAGCCGCTAAAAGAATCATTCCAGGAGAACAGATATGCAGAGTAAATTAACGCGGCCACTGACTAAAGTCGCGATGGCGCTGGCAATTGCTGGCTATTGCACGCTTCCTTCAGCAATGGCTGCGCCACGAAGCACCGCACTCAATCAGAACGCCCTGCAAAGCGCGGCGCCGTTGCAAAGTGCGTCAGGCTGGCAGGTAAGCGGCTCAACGGGCACGATTATCGGTACCCTACCAAAAATCAAGCTGCCCGGTGCAGCGGCCACCGATGACGGTCAACATGTCAAAGTTGAAATCGATCGTTCCGGGCGTACCGGTGGGACAACGGCCTCCACGGAAGGTGAAAAACAGCTCCATGTCGGTGATAAAATTACCGTCAGTTGGGACATCAACGATATAGAAGGCGATACGGATACCACCGACCTGACAAAGAAAACCATCAAGTGGATGTGTTATTCCGATCAAAGTAAGTCCAACGGACGCGTATTGCAGGGCGATGGCACGGACGGCTCAGCCTCGTACACCATCGGTGATGGCGATG
This sequence comes from Atlantibacter sp. MEI4A-1023, assembly GCF_056155425.1. Classification (NCBI taxonomy): domain Bacteria; kingdom Pseudomonadati; phylum Pseudomonadota; class Gammaproteobacteria; order Enterobacterales; family Enterobacteriaceae; genus Atlantibacter; species Atlantibacter sp. MEI4A-1023. The sequence goes on along the minus strand of NZ_CM149568.1, from coordinate 3,935,126 downwards.
CAGATTGCTACATCGGTTTGCAAATTACGCCCACTACGGAAACCGGCGATCCACGCGTGGGGACATTAGTGGACCTGGCCGATCTCTCCAGCGCGACGGGCGGCGGTTCCGACAGTGATGATATTCCTGAAGGCCCGGTTGTTGACGCTAACGTTAACGTCACCATTTACGACGCCGCTGACACCACGGTCAACCTGTTGAAAGACGCCACCGTTAAACTGCATACCGGTCATACCTATAAGGTCAAACTGTGGAAAGACACCAACGCCAACAACAAATATGATGATGGTGTTGATACCGGTCTTACCAGCAAATATGACTACATGTGGGTGTTCTCGGGCCAGAGCGCGACAGCCGCCACCTCCGGTGACTCCTCGGTACAGAACCAGGATCTGGTTATTCCTGCAACCAACACGGAAGCGAAGAGCGTCCTTAGCAGCGCAGGCGCAGACGGTGTTCAGGGCAACAGCCTGTCCATCAAATATAAACGTAAATAACCTTCATCAGCGCCATTCCCGTAAGGGAATGGCGTCTCTGGCGAGTGAATTTTGCGAAGCCCACCGTTTGGCAAAATTTATTTTATCGATATGTCGCAGTCACAATAAAACAGCCGAGTTTTTTATGTTTCAACACGCAACATTAAAAAAGAACTTTCACTTTTTAATGCTGGCAATCATGACTTGCCTGACACTTTTTTCTGCACGCGCGAGCTCGGAAGAGGGAACCTGGCAGCGGCTTCGCGCTGAAACCGGCACTATAGACGGGACGCGTCCGAGTGCCGATGGCGCGATCCTTCCTGTCTACCAGGGCAGTATTCAGCTCGACCCCGCAAAAAATTACGCTGTACCCTATACCGCCAAACCCGGGAATTTCACCACTGATGCGACAGCCAATCGTTTAATTGTGGTCAATCCACGTGATACGGAAGGCGATTTGTTTTCCGCGCCGCCAAAAGTGCAGTGGCAGGATCAGCAGGTTCCGGGGACCAAAGTAGTATGGGCGGACGCCGCATCGCCTGATATCCCGCTTGTCCCCCAGCCCATAAACAACCAAACCTTTTGCGCTCAGAATCTTGCCGGACGTCACTTAGTGGTTTGGTCACAGCCAGACTCCACTTCAACGATCCCCTCGCTGTTTCTTTTTACCCTGACCGGTTCGCCGATAAGCGGATTACTGGAACTGCAAGAGAAAAAGGTGGCTGTTGATGTCGCGACGGCGACCGGCGACCCGCTGAGCTTGTCCGCCAGCCATTTTGACAGTGTTCTGAATGCCGCCAGGGTCAAAGCGGGAGAAACCATCACCTTAACCATCAACACCAAAGACTGTGCGGGCGAGCCGTTGGGTAACGCACCGTTCACGATTACCCGTAGCGATGCGCTTAACCGTCAGGGCGAAGTCAACAATGCCGCGCCAGTTCGCGTCGGGAATATGGAGCTAACAACCCCAGAGACGGTATTTCGTGGCGTAACGGATGAGAACGGTACGGCAACGGTAACGGTGTCGCAGGATAATGGACCGGGCGTCAAAACTACGCTTAAAGTGGCCTCTGAGTACGTGCCGACTCAGGCAGAAAATATTGAGGTCATTTTCACCACACTGACCAGCCCGGATAGCGTGAAAGCCGCCATGTGGGGCCATATGGCGGAAAGCACCACGGTGAAGGGATACACGTTCACTCGCCCCCGGCTTGCTGCGGAAACGAGTGGCGCTAACAGTACCGTGGCCGATGCTAACGAGGTCTGGGCGCTATTTGACTGGTCAGGTGCTGATGAACACTGTAAACAGAAGCTGCCTGACGTACGGCAACTCAGCGGCCTGGCGCTTGCGCAGATGGGCTCAACGGTCCAGAACACCCTGGGTTGGCCACTTGGCAATAATGATTACTGGTCCGACTCTGAAGGCGGCGCGGGGCTGCACCTGGCCGTAGATATGCGTAATGACGATGTCCGTGTGGGCAGCGATGCGGGCAATATGCTGGCGAGCTGCGTTGATGGACAGGCACCAGCCATTGCGCCCAACATCACCCTGGCGCTGGATAAATTTAATGATGATCTGAACGCCGGGGTGGCACCGACCGAGGAATCTATTGTGATGAAAGTCAGTATCACCGACAGTGAGACTGGCGAAAAACTGCCCTATTTTTACTACACCCTGGCGTCTGGCCAACCTCATAACCGTAAAAATGAAACCAGTGACGACTGGCAAAACAACCCGGTACTCATGGCGGGTGAGCATCTGAAGCAGAAAGATGCTCACTATTATCAGGGCGTCACCAATGCAAACGGCGAGGCCACCATCACGCTGACGCAACCGAAAGGCGCCGGCGTACGTACAACGATTACCGCCCGGTTGCGAGAGGGGTATACCGCGACAGACGCAAAAGATGTGATTTTTACTGTCGGTACCAGCCCGGACAGCGATAAGGCCAGGATGTGGGGCCATATGAAGAGTGGCGTCATGGTCGATAACCAGCTGCTTTCGCGTCCTTTACTGGCGGATGAGACAGAAAAAGAAACCGGCTCGATGCCAGAAAACAATGAAGTTTGGGCCACCTACAATACGCTCAGCGCGGGAACAGAACAGTGTGGGCACGGGCAGGTGGCTCCCGCTGCGCTCCTTAATAGCCTCTACCAGGCGAACCCTGATAACCAGATGGCGTTAACGCAGGGTTGGCCAACTGGCAAAAATCTCTATCTCGCCATTGATAGCAATAATGGTAGCGCGCAGAGCGTTAATCTGGCGACGGGAATAAGCCAGACGTTTATCCCTCCGATGCCGAGCTATTTAACCTGTAACGCAACGGGGTTGGTAACGCAGATTCAGGTACTGACCGGCGGCGATGCCGCCCTGCGTAAAGCAAAGGCTAAAGTTGGCGAAACCATTAAACTCACCGTAAAAACGGTGAACGCCTTTAACGGCAATCCCGTACCTAATAGCGCATTTACTGTGACCCCGGCACATGGCCTAAACCGTCAGGGTTTGGCGGAGTACACGGACAATACCCAGGGCGACTTGATGATTAATGGACAGCACCTGAGCTTTTTGAATCCGTCATCGAAAACCTATCGGGGCACTACGGATAGCTCAGGGGTCGCGCAGTTGGACATTACCCAGCCAAATGGGGTCGGGGTTGATACGCCGCTGACAATCGCGCTTGTGGACTCAACTATCGCCAATGCCATTAAATATGATGTGATATTTACCGTGCTGACCAGCCCTGACAGCGAAAAGGCCAACATGTGGGGGCATATGAGCGATACGCTCACGGCAGACGGTAACATCTTCGAACGCCCGAAACTGAAAAGTGAAGTCACGTCGGCCACGACCTTCATGAACGAAAATAACGAACTCTGGACGCAGCCCACCAGAGCCAGCGTCAACAATCCTGATGCGGGTGGATGCGCGGCCGGTCATCTGCCACGCAGCGACCAACTCCTCTCGCTGTACAATGCTTATGGCCGTAACGTTATTCCCTCTGCCGAAGGGTGGCCGATAAACGGGTATTACTGGTCCTCGACCTCCTCCGATCCTTCCGGCAACGCCTGGTATGCGCAATCTTTGGCGAATGGCAACCAGATGCAAGCGTCCAGCTATACCGCTCAATATGTTACCTGCCTTAAAGAGGCGATTCCTGAAGTCGCGCGAATCGAACTTGAGCCTGTGGATAGCGAGCAATGGTCACAAACGCTTAACGCTGCGAAAGTCAAAAAAGGTGACACGCTGAAGCTAAAAGTGACCACCAAAGACAGCGCGGGCAATCCTTTCCCGAACGCGCCGGTGGTGGTGGCGCGCAGCAATGATTTTGATCGCCAGGGCAATGAAATTTTTGGCTCTTACGTACGCCCGGTTGACGTTAACGGGATGTCGCTTGCAAATTCAAATTCAGTCGTAAACCTGGTCACTGGCGAGGACGGGACGCTTGAACTTACGGTGACACGCCCGGATACGCAGGGAAGCAGAACCGCGATCCATGTCAAATCGAGCTACGACAACACCATCTCCGCCAGCCTTGATACGATCTTTACTGTAGTAACCAGCCCTGATTCGCCAAAAGCGCTCTGGTGGGGGCATATGGCGGAAACCGTCACGACAAAAGAGGGATACGTATTCCAGCGGCCACGTTTGTACAGTGAATTATCCCTGCCCAGCCAATACACATGGCAAACGGAGAACAATGAAAAATGGGCTCTGTTCACCTACAGCCAGGCGCAGGATAGCAGTCATGAGGGGTGCGGTACGAACTACATTCCTGAGGAGGCTATGCTGCAAGCGCTCTACAACGCCAATCCGCGAAACGCAATGTCATTCAGCCAGGGATGGCCGGTATATACAGGCTACTGGAGCAGCACGGTAGACAGTTCGATGGTTCACAACCAAAGCTATAAAGCTATGTTGCTCGATGTTGGCATCACCTACAGTAGCGTGCCCACACAGCGCAATTACCTGACCTGCACCAACCAGGAACGCACCAAAGTAGGCCAGATTGTCCTCTCTTCTGAACAGTACGTCGCTGAACTGGACGCAGCCAAAGCGCATGCCGGACAGAAAATCGTGATCAAGGTCCAGACCCAGGATGCGCAGGGAAATAGCGCGCCGGGGGCGTCGTTCACCCTAACGCGCGGTCCAGGCAAGAGCCGGGATAACGTCGTCTATCATTATACGCTGGAGATAGGGTACGCAGGTGGGTATCCGCAGTCGCTTGATAGCGGAGAAAAATTTTTTGGTGTGACTGATACCAATGGCCAGGCGTCGATTGAAGTTGAGCAGGATAACTCACCGGGCTTGAAAACGCCGTTGACCGCGGCATTGTCTGACGACCCAACTATCGCTCAAACGATGTCGGTAATTTTCACCACACTCAGCAGCCCGGATACGTCAAAAGCCCGAATGTGGGGGCATATGACAGAAACGGTTAAGACTGCTGACGGTCTGGCGTTCCACCGTCCGCTACTGGCAGCAGAAATCTCCAGCACGACATCGAGCTTTAACTATCGGGGCGAAGACTGGGCGAGCTTGACGTCACAGGAAGCCAAAGCGTTAACCCTTCAGGGTTGCACAGCCGCTTATCAACCAGTCATGAGCGAACTGCTCAAGCTATATCAGGAAAATAGCGGCGGAAAGCTTGAGGAAAACAATGGGTGGCCGGTGAGATTCTCAAGAAGTAATGGCAACTGGTGGGCATCGGATAAAGCGCCAGCGAATGGGTTTGATCAATACATTAACCTGAGTTCAGGTTTGGTAGCCTCAACCAGTTCAATCGTCCGTGAAGGCATGATCTGTTTATCAGTGCCGCATACCAGCGCAAAGTAGCAATGAAAAAACCCACCGCAGCCCGACGTGGCTGTGGTGGGTTTAGATATGAGATCAATTCATCCAGCGATCTTTCTTCTTACGGCGCGGGATCATATGCGGAAGCAGCAGGCCCAGCAGCAGGCCGACGCCTAACACGCCGCCGCCGTACATAAACCACTGCATAATAATAGTGCGCTGCTTGTCGTCGAGTTGCAGATTAGCGGCGTTGACTTTTTTGCTCGCCACAATCAGCTCATTTTTCAGCTTCTGATTTTCTTCTTTCAGACCGTTGATGGTGCTGTCGCTGGCGGAGACCTTCTTCTGCATGTCCGACGTGCGCTCGTTCCAGGTCGCATCAATGTTGTTCAGCTTGTCGGTCAGCGTCTTGACCTGATTTTCCAGTTCCGGCACGCGGGTGCGCAGGCTCGGTTCGGTATTCAGTTCTTTAAGGGGGATCCATGCGGTACGCCCGTTGCTGTCACGTACCTGACCATAATTCGTTGACTCATTAGTCTGTAACAAGGTGACGGCTTCACCCGCGTTCAATGAACCCACCAGACGATAGTTGTCGCCGGGGCCACTGCGAACCCAGGTGGTCAATTCATCGGAGACGTAGCGTTTCTCTTCGCTATGGGCCACAGTTGAAACGCTAAGCGCGAATAAAGTCAGGCAAATCAGGCGTAATTTAGGCATCAGGTCTTCATTAATCGTTATTCGTGGGATGATAGTAGTGCAACAGTTTGACGATGCGAAGCGCAAACCTGAATGAGAATCATCCTGGTACATCAGTGACTGGCGCACTGCCAAAGGGTTTGTCGCTCGTCTAAAACGCCTTCGGCGTGGCATTTTAGCGGAAAATACTATCTACTGACAAAAAACAGGCCCGTAAGTTCGCCGGACATTCACGCCGGTGTGACGCAACCGTAAGTAAAAAGGCTATGGCACAAGAAATCGAACTCAAATTTATCGTACTTCCCGACGCCCTTGAGGCCGTGCGCAACGTTCTCAACGGACTTTCCGGCGAGCATCACGCTCCCCGTCAGCTACTCAACGTGTATTACGAAACGCCCGACAACCAGCTGCGCCGCCACGATATGGGGCTGCGTATTCGTGGCGTTGATGGTCGCTATGAAATGACCATTAAAACCGCGGGTCGCGTGACCGGCGGCGTACACCAGCGCCCGGAATATAATGTCGCTCTGGACAGTGCCGAGCTGGATTTAGCGCGTTTCCCGGTAGATATCTGGCCCGAAGGGCTGACGGCTGAGGCGCTGCAAAACCAGGTAACACCGCTGTTTAGCACCGATTTCCATCGTGAGAAGTGGGTGGTTACTCACGGGGAAAGCCGTATTGAGCTTGCGCTCGATCGGGGTGAAGTCAAAGCGGGAGAGCACAGCGAGCCGCTGTGCGAGCTGGAAATGGAACTGCTCGACGGGCAGCTTGCCGATCTCTTAAAGCTGGCGCGTCAGCTGGTGGCGGTTCCCGGTCTGCGGCAGGGTAGCCTGAGCAAGGCCGCGCGCGGTTATCATCTGGCCCAGGGCAATGCCGTGCGGGCTATCCGTCCGCTGACGGTAATTAAAATGCCGCCTAAGGCCACTGTTGAACAGGGGCTGCAAACGGCGCTGGAGGCTGCGCTGTCCCACTGGCAATACCATGAAGAGCTGTGGGTACGCGGAAATGCGCTGGCGAAAGCGCAGGTTCAGCAGGCAATCGGCTTGATTCGCCATATTCTGGCGCTGTTCGGCGGCGTTATCCCCCGCAAAGCGAGTACTCGCTTACGTGATTTACTGACCCAGTGCGAAGTGTCGTTGGTCTCGGAAGCCTCGGCGGAAACCCTGGTGTTTAGTGGCGAAATCAGCACCGCTAAGCTGGCGTTGACCGAGTGGCTGTTAACCCAGGGCTGGCAGCCGTTTGTTGATGAGAAAGACCGCCGCAAGCTGGACGACTCCTTTAAGCGCTACGCCGATATTCACCTGTCACGCCACGCCGCCGAACTGAAACAGGCGTTTTTGCAATCCTGCGGTGAGCGCTACCGCGATCAGCTGCCGCGTTTATACCGCGAGCTGGACGCTATTCGCACTCTGGCGGGTGTTTACGATACCGAAGTGGCTTTGGACTGGATCGACACCTGGGACGCGCTGCGCCATGCCATCGAAAACGGCTTACGCGGCGATATCGAATCCCTGCGCCATGAAGCCATCGCGCAATCGCCGTTCTGGCTGCACAGCGGAAAAAAATAAAAGGACCCCACCATGACGCCGCTCTCACCCTTACTGCAGCAACACGCTGAAAAAGTGCTGGCTAATCTGCCTGAGCCGTTGTCGGGCCCTGTGCTGGACGACGATGCGCAGGCGATGCTGGCCTTCAGCGATTTCGTGCGCGACGGCCTGGCCGCGCACCCGGAATGGCTGGACGAGCTACGCGGCAGGCCGCCGGAAGCCAACGAAGAACGCCATTACGCGGTCTGGCTTCAGGAGGCATTGCAGGCGGTGAGCGATGAGGCGCAACTTATGCGCGCGCTGCGTCTGTTCCGGCGACGGATCATGGTGCGTATCGCCTGGGCGCAAACCCTGAATCGGGTTACTACGCAAAGTACCCTGTCGCAACTCAGCGTGCTGGCCGAGACGCTGATCGTCGCCGCGCGCGACTGGCTGTGGGCGTCCTGCTGCCGTGAGTGGGGCACGCCGTGCAATGCCCAGGGCGAGCCGCAGCCGTTGATGATCCTCGGGATGGGGAAACTCGGCGGTGGCGAACTCAACTTTTCTTCTGATATCGACCTGATCTTCGCCTGGCCGGAAAACGGCGTCACCCAGGGCGGACGGCGCGAGCTGGATAACGCGCAGTTCTTTACCCGTATGGGCCAGCGGCTGATCAAAGTGCTCGACCAGCCGACCCAGGACGGTTTCGTTTACCGGGTGGATATGCGTTTGCGCCCGTTTGGCGACAGCGGCCCGCTGGTGCTGAGCTTCGCGGCGCTGGAGGATTATTACCAGGAGCAGGGGCGCGACTGGGAGCGCTACGCCATGGTGAAAGCGCGCATTATGGGCGATAACGATGACCGCTGGAGCCAGGAGCTGCGCGCCATGCTGCGCCCGTTCGTGTTCCGCCGCTATATCGATTTCAGCGTGATCCAGTCGCTGCGTAATATGAAAGGGATGATCGCCCGTGAAGTGCGGCGGCGCGGCCTGACCGATAACATCAAACTGGGCGCGGGCGGCATTCGGGAAACCGAGTTTATCGTCCAGGTGTTCCAGTTGATTCGCGGCGGACGCGAGCCGACGCTGCAATCGCGCTCGCTGTTGCCAACGCTGGAAGCCATCGACGCGCTCCATCTGCTGCCGCAGGGCGATGCGGAACACTTACGCGATGCCTACCTGTTTTTACGCCGTCTCGAAAACCTACTGCAAAGCATTAACGACGAACAAACCCAGACGCTGCCGGGGGACGAACTAAACCGCGCGCGTCTGGCCTGGGCGATGGGCGAGCCCGACTGGACGGCGCTACAGACCACCTTAGCCGGCCATATGACGGCGGTACGGCGCATATTCAACGAGCTTATCGGCGATGACGAACCCGATGCCAGTGAAGACAAACTGGCTGAAGGCTGGCGCGAATTGTGGCAAGACGCCCATGATGCTGACGTTTCCAGTCCGGTGTTAAGTCACCTGGATAGCGACAGCCAGCGTCAGGTCGCGGCGCTGGCGGCTGAATTCCGCAAAGAGGCGGATAAACGCACCATCGGCCCGCGTGGAAGGCACGTGCTGGATCTGCTGATGCCGCGCCTGTTAAGCGAAGTGTGCGCCATGCCGACGCCTGCCGTTCCGCTGGGACGCATTACGCCGCTGCTGTTGGGTATCGTGACCCGTACCACGTATCTGGAACTGCTCACCGAATTCCCCGGCGCGCTGAAGCATCTTATCCGGCTATGCGCCGCCTCGCCGATGATTGCCGGGCAACTGGCGCGTTATCCGCTGCTGCTTGATGAACTGCTTGATCCGAACACCTTGTACCAACCTACGGCCACCAACGCCTATCGCGATGAGCTGCGCCAGTATTTACTGCGCGTCCCGGAAGATGATGAAGAGCAACAGCTTGAAGCGATGCGCCAGTTCAAACAGGCGCAACTGCTGCGCGTGGCGGCGGCGGATATCGCAGAAACCTTGCCGGTAATGAAAGTGAGCGATCACTTAACCTGGCTGGCGGAAGCGATGATCGACGCCGTGGTGCAACAGGCCTGGACGCTGATGGTCTCGCGCTATGGCGCGCCCACGCATCTTCAGGGCCGGGAAGGGCGCGGTTTCGCCGTGGTGGGCTATGGCAAATTAGGCGGCTGGGAGCTGGGATACAGTTCCGATCTCGACCTGGTGTTTTTGCACGATTGCCCGGCGGACGTGATGACTGACGGCGAGCGGGAGATCGATGGCCGCCAGTTCTATCTGCGGCTGGCCCAGCGCATCATGCACCTGTTCAGCACACGCACCTCGTCGGGCATTTTGTATGAAGTGGATGCCCGTCTGCGCCCGTCCGGCGCGGCTGGAATGCTGGTGACCACTGTCGACGCCTTTGCCGATTATCAGCAAAACGAGGCGTGGACCTGGGAGCATCAGGCGCTGGTGCGCGCCCGCGTGGTCTATGGCGATCCGAAACTGTGCCATGATTTTGACGCCATCCGCCGGGAGATTTTGTGTAAAGCCCGTGACGGTGCCGCGCTGCAAACCGAAGTGCGCGAGATGCGCGAGAAGATGCGCGCCCATCTTGGTAACAAACATAAAGCTCGCTTCGATATTAAAGCCGATGAAGGCGGAATTACCGATATTGAGTTTATTACCCAGTATCTGGTGCTGCGTTTCTCTCACGATGCGCCGAAGCTGACGCGCTGGTCTGATAACGTGCGCATCCTCGAGTTGCTGGCCCAGAACGACATCATGCCGGAAGAGGAAGCACGCGCGTTGACCCATGCTTACGTCACGCTGCGCGATGAATTGCACCATCTGGCGCTCCAGGAACTGCCCGGCCATGTAGAGCCCGGCGCCTTCCAGGCGGAGCGGCAGCAGGTGACCCAAAGCTGGGCGGCATGGCTGGGTAAGGCATAAAAATGTGTGCGCAGGGAATTGTGATATTATCCCGCGCAAATTTGGTATCTCTCAGGAGAGTCTGGAATGAAAGTAACGCTGCCCGAGTTTGAACGCGCAGGCGTCATGGTGGTGGGCGATGTCATGCTCGATCGCTACTGGTATGGCCCCACCAGCCGTATTTCCCCGGAAGCCCCGGTCCCGGTGGTGAAAGTCGATAATATCGAAGAACGGCCCGGCGGCGCGGCAAACGTGGCGATGAACATCGCCTCGCTGGGCGCGCACTCCCGTCTGGTCGGCCTGACCGGCATTGACGATGCGGCGCGGGCGCTGAGCCAGGCGCTGGCTAACGTCAACGTGAAATGTGATTTTGTGTCGGTGCCGACTCACCCGACCATCACCAAATTACGGGTACTTTCCCGTAACCAGCAGCTGATCCGCCTCGATTTTGAAGAGGGTTTCGAGGGCGTTGACCCGGAGCCGCTGCACGAGCGCATCAACCAGGCGCTGGGCAATATCGGCGCGCTGGTGCTGTCTGACTACGCCAAAGGCGCGCTGGCCAGCGTCCAGCAGATGATCCAACTGGCGCGTAAAGCGGGCGTCCCGGTGCTGATCGACCCGAAAGGCACCGATTTCGAACGTTATCGCGGTGCGACGCTGCTGACGCCGAACCTGTCGGAATTCGAAGCCGTGGTCGGCAAATGCAAAACTGACGCGGAAATCGTTGAGCGCGGCATGAAGCTGGTGGCTGATTATGACCTCAGCGCGCTGCTGATCACCCGCTCCGAGCAGGGCATGAGCCTGCTGCAACCGGGTAAAGATCCGTTGCATCTGCCGACCCAGGCTCAGGAAGTGTATGACGTGACCGGTGCGGGCGATACCGTGATCGGCGTGCTGGCGGCCACCCTTGCGGCGGGCAACTCGCTGGAAGAAGCCTGTTTCTTCGCTAACGCAGCGGCGGGTGTGGTAGTAGGCAAACTCGGGACCTCTACCGTGTCGCCAATCGAGCTGGAAAATGCGGTACGCGGTCGTGCCGATTCCGGTTTTGGCGTGATGGACGAAGAAGCGCTGAAGCTGGCGGTAGCCGCGGCACGTAAGCGTGGTGAGAAAGTGGTGATGACCAACGGCGTGTTTGACATCCTGCACGCCGGGCATGTGTCCTATCTGGCTAACGCCCGCAAGCTGGGCGACCGGTTGATTGTGGCGGTGAACAGCGATGCGTCCACCAAACGCCTGAAAGGGGAGACCCGTCCGGTTAACCCGCTGGAGCAGCGCATGATCGTGCTGGGCGCGCTGGAAGCCGTGGACTGGGTGGTATCGTTTGAAGAAGATACGCCGCAGCGCCTGATCGCGGGAATTCTGCCTGACCTGCTGGTCAAAGGTGGCGATTACAAACCAGAGGATATCGCGGGTAGTGAAGAGGTTTGGGCCAACGGCGGCGAGGTGCTGGTGTTGAACTTCGAAGACGGGTGTTCAACCACCAATATCATCAAAAAGATCCAGAAAGACAGCGGTAAATAAAATAAATTGGGCCTTCAGTGAAGGCCCAATTTTTTACAGCGGTTTTTCGTCGTCAACCGGCGGGACTGCCGGCGCAGGCTGGATCACATCGACTGGCGGGATAGCCGGTGCTGGCGCAGCGGGTTGTGCAGACGTATTGCTGCTTTCCAGCGCGCTGATACGCTGCTCCAGCGCTGCCAGCTTCTCGCGGGTGCGCAGCAGGACCTGCGTCTGTACATCAAATTCTTCGCGGCTGACAAGGTCGAGACGCGTCAACTGCGACTGTAAAACCTGGCGGATTTTCTTTTCAACATCATCCCCGAATTCACGAATGCCTTTTGGCATGGATTCATGAACCTGGCGGGCAATCTGCTCAATTTTTTTCGGGTCAATCATGGCGGTTTCCCAGTGCGTGAGTTACATAACCTCTTATTGTAATGCCTGTTTCCGGGAGGAGAAACCGGAAATGTATGAATCTAAGTAATAGCACAAACCGATTTATTTAGGTGGCTGAATACATTGCCGACAATAATCATTGGCGTTATAGTAATCCCGCTTATTCTCAGGGCGGGGCGAAATTCCCCACCGGCGGTAAATCAGTTTACTTGTCCACAGTATTTCACGTCGCAGCAAGGCGGCAACCGAGAGAATCACCGGGAGTTTAGTTAACTAAATGACCGATGTGAACGAGGGCAGCCAACGCAGCGGCGGCGTGAAAGACGCAGGACAAACTGAAAGCCCGCGAGCGCTTCAGATGTTTTTAAAAACGCTGAAGGTCAGCAGATCCGGTGTAATTCCGGGGCCGACGGTTAAAGTCCGGATGGGAGAGAGTAACGATCAAGTTGGGCATACGGCCCACTCACGTTATTTTTTTGCCGTTTTACGACGGCACTCCTAAGACCGCCCTGATTCTGGTAACCATAATTTTAATGAGGTTTTTTTACCATGAATCAGACGCTTCTTTCCTCTTTCGGTACCGCATTTGAACGCGTTGAACTCGCTCTGACCGCTTTGCGCGAAGGCCGTGGCGTGATGGTGCTCGATGATGAAGACCGTGAAAACGAAGGCGATATGATTTTCGCCGCCGAAACCATGACCGTTGAACAAATGGCGCTGACTATTCGCCACGGCAGCGGCATTGTGTGCCTGTGCATCACTGAAGATCGCCGTCAGCAGCTCGATCTGCCGATGATGGTCGAAAACAACACCAGCGCCTACGGTACGGGTTTTACCGTTACCATTGAAGCCGCGCACGGTGTGAGCACCGGGGTCTCCGCTGCGGACCGCGTGACCACCATCCGCGCCGCTATCGCCGATGACGCTAAGCCTTCCGATCTGAACCGTCCGGGCCACGTGTTCCCGCTGCGCGCCCAGAACGGCGGCGTGTTAACCCGTGGTGGTCACACTGAAGCCACTATCGATCTGGTGACGCTGGCGGGTTTCAAACCGGCGGGTGTACTGTGCGAACTGACCAACGACGACGGCTCAATGGCGCGCGCGCCGGAGTGCATCGACTTCGCCGTGAAACATCAGATGGCAGTCGTGACCATTGAAGATCTGGTGGCTTACCGTCAGAAGCACGAGCGTAAAGCCAGCTAATCTTGTCAGATAATAAAAAGCCCGGTGACATCAACCGGGCTTTTTTACATCCAGAGAAAACGATCAGCCAATTCCGCTGGTTTGCAGCAGCGTCAGGCTTAAACCCATCACCGACATCCCGCACAGCACGCCGTAGCTGGGGTTGTTATTCGGGTCGATCTCTTTCGCCAGCGGCATCAACTCATCTACCGAAAGCGCCACCATAATTCCCGCCACCGCTGCCATAATCGACGCCATCAGCACCGGCGACACCAGTGAGCCGAGGATCAGCCAGGCCAGCACGCCGCCTAAAATTTCCGCCATCCCGGAAATACCCGCCCAGAATATCGCTTTGTATTTGGAGCCTGTCGCGGCGTATACCGGCCCGGCAACTGCCAGTCCTTCAGGAATATTGTGCAAGGCGACGGCAAGGGCAATACCAAAGCCTAATTCGAGGTTATTGCTGGCCGTCACGAAGGTGGCGATACCTTCAGGGAAGTTATGCAGGCTGATGCCGAGCGTCAGCAACAGCGCGGTACGTTTAAGGTTACGCGGCGCGCGCTGGAGATCTTTATCCAGCAGATCCTGAGCATGGGCGTGGGGTAAAATCCGGTCCAGGGCGTAGTAACCCAGCAGGCCGACAATAAACATGCCGTAGCCCAGCATCGGCGACATCCCTTCTTCGCGCAGCGCGGCAGGCAGCATTTCCATCAGGGAAATCAGCAGCATAATGCCTGCGGCAAAACCCAGCGAAAACGCCAGCAGCCGGTTCGACGGCTTCTGGCCGATAACGCCCAGCAGCGCGCCGATAAACGTGGCTCCGCCAGCCAGTAAAGTCAATATAAGAGGGACCGACATCAACAGCTCCTTGGGTTTATGATGCTCAAAGCTTAAAGAACCAGCCGATGAAAATCGACGCGTGGTCAGCGGATTTACATCACACTTACATTCAAATTTCCTGATGATCTCCATCATGGTTATCTGAGTTCTTCTTTTCCCGAATCGGCGTAAGGTTACTCCATCAACATTACCTCGAAGACCAAAGGATAACACCATGAACGTTTCGCGTATGCCTGCACTGTTTCTCGGCCACGGTAGCCCGATGAACGTGCTGGAAGACAACCAGTATACTCAGGCCTGGCGGCATTTGGGCGCAACGTTGCCGCGTCCAAAAGCGATCGTCGTGGTGTCTGCTCACTGGTTCACCCGAGGTACCGGCGTTACGGCCATGGAACAGCCCAAAACCATCCATGATTTTGGTGGATTCCCGCAGGCGCTGTATGACACCCACTACCCGGCGCCAGGTTCACCGGAACTGGCGCAGAGACTGGTCGATCTGCTCGCACCTGTGCCCGTCGCGCTCGACAGGGAGGCCTGGGGGTTTGACCACGGCTCATGGGGCGTGCTGATTAAGATGTACCCGGATGCCGACATTCCGATGGTGCAATTGAGTATAGACAGCACTAAACCTGCCGCCTGGCATTTCGAAATGGGCCGAAAACTTGCGGCGCTGCGTGATGAAGGCATTATGCTGGTGGCGAGCGGCAACGTGGTTCACAACCTGCGTACCGCCCGCTGGCATGGCGAAAATACGCCGTATCCGTGGGCGACCGCGTTTAACGATGTGGTGAAAGCGAATCTCACCTGGCAAGGGCCGGTAGAGCAGCATCCGCTGGTGAACTTTCTCCAGCAGGAAGGAGGCAACCTGTCCAACCCGACGCCGGAGCACTTTTTACCGTTGCTGTACGTACTGGGCGCGTGGGATGGCAGCGAGCCGGTTACGGTGCCGGTGGACGGTATCGAGATGGGATCGTTGAGTATGCTGTCAGTGCAGGTTGGTTAAAAAAGGGCGCGA
Organism: Atlantibacter sp. MEI4A-1023; assembly: GCF_056155425.1. Lineage (NCBI taxonomy): Bacteria > Pseudomonadati > Pseudomonadota > Gammaproteobacteria > Enterobacterales > Enterobacteriaceae > Atlantibacter > Atlantibacter sp. MEI4A-1023. Next base: position 3,919,829 of record NZ_CM149568.1, on the reverse strand, counting down.
TATGATTCGCGCCTTTTTTATTACTCGATAAAGATATGCGGATAAAAGCGCGAGAGATCCTGGGTGATTAACGCCCGATCTTCACGGATGCCGATCCCGGCAGGTTGATCGTTGATGAGCCAGCTGCCGATCAGCGTATAGCTGTCACCAAACTTCGGCAGCGGATAAAATTGCTGCACGATCATGCCTTCCTCGCCATACGGCCCCTCGACTTTTTCCAGCGTTTGACCGTTTTCAATGATGGTGATGTTGGCACCCTCGCGGGAGAAAATCGGCTTCACGACGTATTTGTCCATCGGCGGGTGATCGTCTTCGGCGAAATAAGCGGGCAGCAGGTTAGGGTGGTCAGGGAACATTTCCCACAGCATCGGCAGCAGCGCTTTGTTGGAGATAATGCTTTTCCAGGCCGGTTCCAGCCAGCGTACGCCCGCATCTTCCAGCTTGGTGGAGAAGATCTCACGCAGCATGTATTCCCACGGGTACAGCTTGAACAGGTTGCTGATCACCTGATCCTGCGGATCGGTAAACTGGCCTTTCTCGCCCAGACCGATGTCGTCGATATATAAGAACTCACTCGCCACGCCTGCTTCTGCGGCGCAGTCCTGCAAATATTGCACCGTACCGCGATCTTCTACTGTGTCACGGCAGCAGGCGAAATGGACCAGGTTGAAGCCGTGCTGCTCTTTCAGCTCCGCGAAGCGCGCGATCACCTTTTCTTGCAGGCTGTTGAACTGATCGCTGTTGGCCGGGAGCTTGCCCGCATTGATCTGATCTTCCAGCCAGATCCACTGGAAAAACGCCGCTTCATACAGCGAGGTGGGCGTATCGGCATTGTTTTCTAACAGCTTCGGATCGCCGACGCCGTCCCAGGCCAGATCGAGACGCGAGTAGAGCGACGGCTGCTGGCTGCGCCAGGACTGGCGCACAAATTCCCAGGTGTGTTTCGGGATGCGGAATTTGGTCAACAGGGCATCGCTGGCAATAACTTTCTCCACCACTTGCAAACACATCTGGTGAAGTTCGGCGGTAACAGCCTCAAGACGCTCAACCTGGCCGAGCGTCAACTGGTAATAGGCTTCTTCACACCAGTACGGCTCGCCGTACATGGTGTGGAAGTTGAAACCGTATTCAGTGGCTTTTTCGCGCCAGTCCAGGCGCTCGCTAATGGCAATGCGTTCCATCTATCAACCGCCCATCGAACGGTTGGAGGTGCCGGTTGCCGAGCTACGCTGCATCGCGGACTGCTTCGCCACTGACTCGCCAAAGCCGCCACGGGTCACGGTGGTGGTGGTCGCCGGTTTCGGTGCCATCGCAGTTTTTGGAACCGTCATGGTACGGCCCGGTTGCGCTGCGCCATAGCTCTTGCCGCTGGCATCATTGTACTGGCCATACGCCGGGCTTGCCGGGTTGCGGGAGCTGAACAGCGGCTGCTGCGCGAAGCCCGCGCCGCCGCCCATCATGCGTCCCATCATGTAGCCCGCCATTAACGGCATCCAGAAGCTGCCGCCGCTGTGAGCCTGCGCCTGGTTTTCACCCGCAACGCCCGCCTGAGCAGGGGCCTGTTGGCACTGGTTTTCACCGAATTCCGCCACGCAGTCTTCGCGGGTGGCGTATTTTGGCGCGGTGCGCTCGGCTTCTTTCAGGGCATTATTGTAAGCCGTGGTACATTCGGCGCTTTTGCCCGGGTTAGCGGCCGAACAGTCGTCGGCGTTCTGATAAAGCGAGACAGTCTCATCGCTCTTTTCACAACCCGCGAGCATAAACACGGCAGAGACCGCCAGTGCAACCGGCGTTAAGTGGCGCGCGCTAAAGCTTTTGCGAAACGTCGCATGATTGATGGATTTTGTCCGTTTCATTTTATCTTCCTGAACCCAGTGATAATGCAAAGAATTAACTTCAAAGGATAGAGGATGAACGGTCGAAATTAAAGCGGCGGGCGCGCCGGGCGCGGATCTTTACGTTGCCTTACGAAGTTTCGGGGGGTGATTCACACCCCCCGTCGCAGGCTTAATTGCGGAACGGATTTTTACCGTTGCTCTGCGTTGCGGAGGCGGGTTGCACCGCGCTCGCTGGCTGAGCGGCTGGCTGGGTCTGTGCGCTGGTGGTGGCGTAGCCATCCGCAGCGGCATCCTGCCGGGAGTTTTCCGGTGCCACGATTTCAGGCGTGGTAGAAACCGGTTTGCCCAGGTTGCTGTTGAGGATCTGCAGATCCTGCTCGTTCAACGTTCCCAGCGCGGATTTAATATTCAGCTGGTTAATCAGGTAGTTGTAACGGGCACTGGAGAGCTGCTGCTTCGCGTTGTACAGCGTAGTGGTGGCATCCAGCACATCGACGATGGTACGGGTACCCACTTCGTAACCGGCTTCTGTCGCATCTAATGAACTCTGGGCAGAAACCACCGCCTGTTTATAAGCGTTGATGCTGCTGATAGAGGCATTGATGTTATTGAAAGACGAACGCACGGTTTGCACCACGTTGCGGTGTGCGCTTTCAAGCTGCTCGCTGGCACCCACAAAGTTGTACTGCGCTTGTTTAACCTGGGACGTCACCGCGCCGCCGCTGTAAATCGGTAGGGAGAAGTTAATGCCGACTTTGTTCTGACCGACGTTACTGTCGTTATACTGGGCGGTATTGGTCGCGGAGCCGCTGTAAGAGCTGTCAGAAATGCCGGTCGATGCGGTCAAACCCACTGTCGGCATATGGCCGGTTTCCGCCAGGCGAATCTGCTCGCGCGCCAAATCCTGGCTCAGACGCGCCTGCAACAGCGCCAGGTTGCGATTTTCCGCTTCTTTCAACAGATTGTTGACTGAATCCGGTTTCGCGGTTTTGAACGCGTCCACGTTCAGCGAAGCCAACTGCGGGTAATAGTTGCCGGTCACCTGGCGCAGCTGTTCCAGCGCGTTATCCAGATTGTTGCGGGCGGTGACTTCGTTCGCCAGCACGTTATCGTATTGGGAACGGGCGTTCTGCACGTCGGTGATCGCCACCAGGCCCACGTTAAAACGCTGGGTGGTCTGGTCTAACTGGCGATAAATCGCCTGTTTCTGCGCTTCGGTAAAGGAGAGCGCATCGATCGCGCTCAGCACGTTAAAATACGCGGTCGCGGTGTTCAGGATCAGGGTTTGCTGATCGGTCTGGAAAGTGACGTCCTGAATCCCGGCGCTTTTTTCCTGAAGCGTTAACTGACGCCATTTCGACATATCGAAAATAGTCTGGGTCAACGACAGCGATGCGCTGGTGGTGTTGGAGTTAACGCCATTCGCATCGCGGTAACCATTACTGTAAGAGTAGTCTGCGCCAAGGCCGAGCTGCGGTAATAAAGGACTGCGAGCTTCGTTGATTTTTTCGAATGCGGCATCACGATCGGCGGCGGATCTACGCAGGTCCGGGTTGCTCAAACGTGCTTGCTGATAAACCTGTAACAGGTTTTCTGCCTGGCTCATGGCGCTGAATCCGGTAAGGCTCAGGCCGATAAGAATGGGGAGCAGTTTCTTCATTTGCATTCCTTGTTGTGAAGCAGAATTTGTTTATTAGCGCTGACAGAAGTCGAAAATTGTCGCCGATTTTAGCAGAATCCGCGATATGTGAAGATTGGCCTTCTGTGCCTTATGCCATTAAATTTCATCAATCTACCATATTGGCGTTATAACGACAGGTAAACTGAGTTGAATACGTTCACCACCACCCTCATTTATAACAGGCTTTGATCATGAGTAAACCAGACGATCGTGCAGTGACTTTCACAAAAAACGATGTAGAAATTATTGCACGGGAAAAACTGTACCGCGGCTTTTTTTCGTTAGATCTGTATCGTTTTCGACACCGCCTTTTTAATGGTGAAATGAGCGGCGAAGTGCGGCGTGAAATTTTTGAGCGCGGTCATGCTTCAGTCCTGCTACCCTTTGACCCTGTGCGTGATGAAGTGGTGCTGATCGAGCAGATCCGTATCGCCGCGTATGACACCAGCGACACCCCGTGGTTGCTGGAGCTGGTCGCCGGGATGATTGAACCTGGCGAAAGCGTGGAGGAAGTGGCGCGTCGCGAAGCCATGGAAGAAGCAGGATTGGTAGTGGGACGCACGAAGCCAGTATTGAACTATCTCGCAAGCCCTGGCGGCACCAGCGAGCGGTTATCGATTCTGGTGGGTGAAGTGGATGCCACGCAGGCCGAAGGTATACACGGCCTGGTGGAAGAAAACGAAGATATTCGTGTTCATGTGGTAAGCCGGGAACAGGCATACCAGTGGGTAAAAGAGGGGAAAATCGATAACGCAGCCTCAGTCATCGCACTGCTCTGGCTGCAACTGCACTATCAAGAAATACGTCAAGAGTGGAACACCTGAATATGAAGCGCTATACCCCCGACTTTCCAGAAATGATGCGCCTTTGCGAAACCAATTTTGCAATTTTGCGCCGCTTACTGCCGCGAACGGATGCAGTGGGCGAAACAGTGAGCTATCAAGTCGGCAGCGCGCAATACCGATTAACGATTCTCGAATCCACCCGCTACACTACGCTCGTGGAAATCAAACAGACCGTGCCCGCTATTAGTTACTGGAGCCTGCCGTCAATGTCGGTGCGGCTCTATCATGACGCGATGGTGGCGGAAGTGTGTTCAAGCCAGCAGATCTTTCGCTTCAAAGCACGTTATGATTACCCGAATAAAAAGTTGCATCAACGCGATGAAAAGCATCAGATTAACCAGTTTCTTGCTGATTGGTTGCGCTACTGCCTGGCGCATGGAGCGATGGCGGTTCCGGTTTGTTAGCGTCGTGAAACCTAAGGACACCCTTTGGAACGTTTGTTGAATCTTCCTGTTGCGGATGGGGCGAGCGTCAGGATTTTACAAATTACCGATACCCACCTGTTCGCGCAAAAAAGCGAAACGCTGTTGGGCGTCAATACCTGGAGTAGTTATCAGGCTGTGCTGGAGGCTATCACGGCACAGCAGCGCCCGTGCGACCTGATCGTCGCGACCGGCGATTTAGCGCAGGACCATACGCCGGAGGCTTATCAGCACTTCGCGCAGGGTATCGCCGTCTTCTCTGCGCCCTGCGTCTGGCTGCCGGGCAACCATGATTTCCAGCCCGCCATGTTCAGCGCGCTTCAGGATGCGGGCATCTCCCCGGCGAAGCAGGTGCTGTGCGGCGACAACTGGCAGATCCTGCTGCTGGACAGCCAGGTGTTCGGCGTTCCTCACGGTGAATTAAGCGAATATCAACTGGATTGGCTGGAAACGAAGCTGGAGGAAAACGCCGAGCGGTTCACCTTGTTACTGCTTCATCACCATCCGTTACCGGCAGGATGCAGTTGGCTGGATCAACACAGCTTGCGTAACGCGGGTGAGCTGGACGCGGTGTTAAGCCGTTTTCCGAATGTGCGTCACCTGCTGTGCGGGCATATCCACCAGGAACAGGATCTCGACTGGAATGGCCGCCGTCTGCTGGCGACGCCGTCGACCTGTGTCCAGTTCAAACCCCATTGCGCAAATTTTACCCTTGATACCATCGCCCCCGGTTGGCGCTGGCTGGAGCTGCATGCCGACGGTACGCTGACCACCCAGGTCGAACGCCTTGAGGGGACGCAGTTCAATCCTGATACCGCGTCTGAAGGCTACTGATGTCCACGCTTCTCTACCTGCACGGGTTCAACAGTTCGCCACGCTCTGCGAAAGCAACCCTGTTTAAAGCCTGGCTTGAACACCACCACCCGGCGATTAAGATGATCGTGCCGCAACTGCCGCCGTTTCCCTCCGATGCGGCGGAACTGCTGGAGTCGCTGGTGCTGGAGCACGGCGGCGAAGAACTGGCGGTGGTGGGCTCGTCTCTCGGCGGGTATTACGCCACCTGGCTCTCCCAATGCTTTATGCTGCCAGCGGTGGTGGTTAACCCGGCGGTGCGCCCCTTCGAACTGCTGGTCGACTATTTAGGCCAAAACGAGAACCCCTACACCGGGCAGCAATATGTGCTAGAGTCACGCCATATTTACGATCTCAAAGTCATGCAAATCGACCCGCTGGAAGCGCCGGATTTGATCTGGCTGCTCCAGCAGACCGGGGACGAGGTGCTTGATTATCGCCAGGCAGTGGCTTACTACGCTTCCTGCCGGCAGACCGTGATTGACGGGGGTAATCATGCCTTTGTGGGCTTTGAAGATTATTTCTCACAGATTGTCGATTTTCTGGGTATTGAGTAATTCTGCCCGGATTCGATGCCGTTTCTCTCTGAACGAATAAACCATGACGCAATCCTATAACGCTGATGCCATTGAGGTACTCACCGGGCTTGAGCCGGTTCGCCGCCGTCCGGGGATGTATACCGATACCACTCGTCCCAACCACCTTGGGCAGGAAGTTATTGATAACAGCGTGGACGAAGCGCTGGCGGGCCATGCCAAACGCGTAGACGTAATCCTCCACGAAGATCAGTCGCTTGAGGTGATTGACGACGGGCGCGGTATGCCTGTCGATATCCATCCGGAAGAGGGTGTACCTGCCGTTGAGCTGATCCTGTGCCGTCTGCACGCCGGGGGTAAGTTCTCTAATAAAAACTACCAATTCTCAGGCGGCCTGCACGGCGTGGGGATCTCGGTGGTCAACGCCCTGTCGAAGCGGGTTGAAGTGAACGTTCGTCGTGACGGGCAGATTTACAACATCGCGTTCGCTAACGGCGATAAAGTGAAAGATCTGGACGTGGTCGGCACCTGCGGTAAACGCAATACCGGTACCAGCGTCCATTTCTGGCCGGATGAATCCTTCTTCGATTCCCCGCGTTTTTCAGTTTCGCGCTTAAGCCATTTGCTGAAAGCCAAAGCGGTGCTGTGCCCCGGCGTGGAAATCACCTTTAAAGACAAGGTGAACAACACCGAACAGCGCTGGTGCTATCTCGACGGGCTGAATGATTACCTGAGCGAAGCGGTCAACGGGCTGCCGACGCTGCCGGAAAAACCGTTTATCGGTAATTTCTCCAGCGATACGGAAGCGGTTGACTGGGCGCTGCTGTGGCTGCCGGAAGGCGGCGAATTGCTGACCGAAAGCTACGTTAACCTGATACCCACCATGCAGGGCGGGACTCACGTTAACGGCCTGCGTCAGGGCCTGCTGGACGCGATGCGCGAGTTTTGCGAATACCGCAACATCCTGCCGCGCGGCGTCAAACTGTCGGCGGAAGATATCTGGGAACGCTGCGCCTATGTGCTGTCGGTGAAAATGCAGGACCCGCAGTTTGCGGGGCAGACCAAAGAGCGGCTCTCTTCGCGCCAGTGCGCGGCGTTTGTTTCAGGCGTGGTCAAAGACGCCTTCAGCCTGTGGCTGAACCAGAACGTTCAGGCCGCAGAAATGCTGGCGGAACTGGCAATCTCCAGCGCTCAGCGCCGGATGCGCGCCGCCAAAAAAGTGGTGCGTAAAAAGCTCACCAGCGGACCGGCGCTGCCGGGCAAACTGGCAGACTGCACCGCGCAGGATTTAGCACGTACCGAGCTGTTCCTGGTGGAAGGGGATTCAGCGGGCGGCTCCGCCAAACAGGCGCGTGACCGTGAATATCAGGCGATCATGCCGCTGAAGGGTAAGATCCTTAACACTTGGGAAGTGTCGTCAGATGAAGTGCTGGCCTCTCAGGAAGTGCACGATATTTCGGTGGCGATCGGCATCGATCCCGACAGCGAAGATCTCAGCCAGCTGCGCTACGGTAAGATCTGCATTCTGGCGGATGCCGACTCGGACGGTCTGCATATCGCTACGCTGCTGTGCGCGCTGTTTGTGAAGCACTTCCGCACCCTGGTGAAAAACGGCCACGTCTACGTTGCGCTGCCGCCGCTCTACCGCATCGATTTGGGTAAAGAGGTTTACTACGCGCTGACGGAAGAAGAAAAAGCCGGCGTGCTGGATCAGTTGAAGCGCAAGAAGGGCAAACCGAACGTGCAGCGCTTTAAAGGGCTGGGCGAAATGAACCCGCTGCAACTGCGTGAAACCACGCTGGACCCGAACACCCGCCGTCTGGTGCAGTTGACCATCAGCGACGATGACGATGCGCGTACCACGGCGATGATGGATATGCTGCTGGCGAAAAAGCGTTCGGAAGATCGTCGCAACTGGTTGCAGGAGAAAGGCGACCTCGCCGATCTGGACGTTTAACCGGCGTGATGGCATAAAAAAGGCGATGAATATTCATCGCCTTTTTTGATCCTGAAAGCGCGGTTAAACGCCCTGTTCCAGAATACGGATATGGGTTTCCAGCACGTCACCTTTCACCGCTTCGCTCCACGCTTTCATGTGCGGTGTCTGAAGATGGGCCTCAAGGTGCGGCACGCTTTCCCACTGTTCCAGCATTACGATGGAATCTGGCGCGGTGGACTGGAAGCTTACCTGGGCATTCACATCCACCAGCGGCGCATAGCCGTGGCAACCTTCTTCGGCCAGCACAGCAGGAATAATTTTGGCGAACTGATCCAGTACCGCCTGGCGATGATGTGCGCCCGGACGCGTGCGGATCTCTGCAATAACTGTCAGCATGAAAAACTCCTTGTGATAAATCCGTAAAACAGGAGTCGCAGGCGCGCGCTATTAACACGGCGCACAAACCGCGACTCTCTTGATCAGAATAGAGTAACAGGCATTCAGTTAAGCAAAAATTGCCGCCAGATGCTCGCGATATTCTTGAATATAACGCGGCACGTCCGGCATTTTGATCACGTCATTGGTGATAAAGGTCGGCAGTGGGTCCATGCCCAGGAACTGATTGGCCTTATGGAACGGCAGATACACGCCATCCACGCCCACGCCGTGGAAGAACTGATCTTCATCGGTAAATGCATCAATCGGGGCGTTCCACGTCAGAGAGAGCATATATTTGGTGCCCTGGATCAGGCCGCCGGAGCCGTATTTTTTGCTGGCGTCAGAACGGGTACGGCCATCGCTGGCGTACAGGGTGCCGTGACCTTCAGTGAACACATCGTCGATATATTTTTTCACGGTCCAGGGCGCGCCCATCCACCAGCCTGGCATCTGGTAAATCACCACGTCGGCCCAGACGTATTTCTGCACTTCAGCCTGGATATCGTAATCGCTGTCGGCGCGGGTCACCTGAACATCGTGTCCGAGGTCGCGCAAAAAGCTTTGTGCGACGTCGGTCAGGGTATCGTTAAGCTGGCCTTTAGAGTGCGCAAATTCTTTAGCGCCGTTGATGATAAGCACGTTGCTCATTATTTATCCTCGAATAATTACATTTGGCATGAATAATAGCGGATTGGGCGAGACGGTAAAATTAGCAAAAAGAGCAAAGACTTTTGCCAGATGAGCAATAATCAACGTGTACAGCGGTAGTCTGATTACTGTTGTTAAATACAGGAAAGATGCCATCCCACGCTGGGACTCGCTCCTCAGATAAGGTACTATCTGCGGCAATATTGCCGCTACTTCACCCTGCGGCCCCTGTTCGAGGTATAACGATTAATGAGTGACATTACTCAGGATGGTGCAGAGCGTCTTGCGCTGCATGAGTTCACGGAAAACGCCTATCTGAACTACTCCATGTACGTCATCATGGACAGGGCGTTACCCTTTATCGGCGACGGTTTAAAACCCGTGCAGCGCCGCATCGTGTATGCGATGTCTGAGCTGGGCCTCAGCGCCAGCGCCAAGTTTAAAAAATCGGCCCGTACCGTGGGCGACGTGTTGGGTAAATACCATCCGCACGGCGACAGCGCCTGCTATGAGGCGATGGTGTTAATGGCCCAGCCGTTCTCCTATCGTTATCCGCTGGTGGATGGCCAGGGGAACTGGGGGGCGCCGGACGATCCGAAATCTTTCGCGGCGATGCGTTATACCGAATCGCGCCTGTCGAAATACGCCGAGCTGCTGCTCAGCGAACTCGGCCAGGGCACGGTAGATTTCGTGCCTAACTTTGACGGCACCCTGGACGAGCCGAAAACGCTGCCAGCGCGGGTGCCGAATATTCTGTTAAACGGCACCACCGGTATCGCGGTCGGGATGGCGACGGATATCCCGCCGCACAACCTGCGCGAAGTGGCGAAAGCCACCATCAGCCTGATCGATAACCCGAAAACCAGCCTGGACGATGTGCTGGATATCGTCCAGGGCCCGGATTATCCGACCGAAGCGGAAATCATCACCCCACGCGCCGAGATCCGCAAAATCTACCAGAGCGGGCGCGGTTCCGTGCGTATGCGCGCGGTGTGGAAGAAAGAGGACGGCGCGGTGGTGATCACGGCGCTCCCGCATCAGGTTTCCGGTGCCCGCGTGCTGGAGCAAATCGCCGCCCAGATGCGCAATAAAAAGCTGCCGATGGTGGACGATTTGCGCGACGAGTCGGACCATGAAAACCCGACGCGTCTGGTGATTGTGCCGCGCTCCAACCGCGTGGATATGGAGCAGGTGATGAACCACCTGTTCGCCACCACCGACCTGGAAAAGAGCTACCGCGTTAACCTGAACATGATCGGCCTGGATAACCGTCCGGCGGTGAAAAACCTGCTGGAGATCCTGACCGAATGGCTGGCTTACCGTCGCGATACCGTGCGCCGCCGTCTGAACTATCGTCTGGAAAAAGTGCTCAAGCGCCTGCATATCCTGCAAGGCTTGCTGGTGGCGTTCCTGAACATTGACGAAGTGATTCATATCATCCGCACTGAAGATGAGCCGAAACCGGTGCTGATGGCCCGTTTCGAACTGAGCGAAACCCAGGCTGAAGCCATCCTGGAGCTGAAACTGCGCCATCTGGCGAAGCTCGAAGAAGTGAAAATTCGCGGTGAGCAGGACGCGCTGGAAAAAGAGCGCGATCAGATCCAGTCGATTCTGGCCTCCGAGCGCAAAATGAATACCCTACTGAAGAAAGAGCTACAGGCCGACGCCGACGCCTTTGGCGACGATCGCCGCTCGCCGCTGCATGAGCGTAGCGAAGCTAAAGCCATGAGCGAACACGACATGCTGCCGTCTGAGCCGATCACCATCGTGCTGTCGCAGATGGGCTGGGTGCGCAGCGCCAAAGGCCATGACATTGACGCGCAGGGTTTGAGCTACAAAGCAGGGGATAGCTGGCTGGCGTCCGCGAAAGGCAAGAGTAACCAGCCGGTGGTGTTTATCGATTCCACCGGGCGCAGCTACGCCATTGACCCCATCACGCTGCCGTCGGCGCGCGGGCAGGGCGAACCGATCACCGGTAAGCTGACGCTGCCGCCAGGCGCGGTAGTTGAGCAGATGCTGATGGCTAATGAAGATCAGAAGCTTTTGATGGCTTCGGATTCCGGCTACGGTTTCGTCTGCACCTTCAACGATTTGATTGCCCGCAACCGGGCAGGCAAAGCGGTGATCTCGCTGCCGGAAAACGCCCATGCGCTGCCGCCGCTCGAGATCGTCAGTGACCAGGATATGCTGCTGGCGATCACCGCCGCAGGCCGTATGCTGATGTTCCCGGTGTCCGATTTACCACAGCTGTCCAAAGGAAAGGGGAACAAAATCATCTCCATTCCGGCGGCGGATGCGGCGAAGGGCGACGATAAGCTGGCGCACCTGCTGCTGCTGCCGCCGCAAAGCACACTGACCTTCCACGTCGGTAAACGCAAAATCAAAATGCGCCCGGAAGAGCTGCAAAAAGTGAACGGTGAACGCGGGCGTCGCGGCACCTTAATGCGCGGCCTGCAACGCATTGACCGTATCGAGGTGGATTCGCCGCTGCGTCCTGACGCGGGAAATAGCGAAGAGTAAATTTGTCGACCATCGCGGTAGCGGGATCACGTCTCTCGCTGCCGTTTTCCCGCAGTGCGTCAGCGATAACTTTTTTATAACTCAGCCATTGTGTGTTGATGCGTCGCGCATAAGAATACGCGTTTGGGAAATCATCCGTATTGTGCCGTGGTCATCCTCGACCGGAGCGGTGTTTTTGCGACAAAGCCAGTATACTTGTCTGCGACAAGGGCTTCAGAGGTAGTTATGTTACTTATTCTTCGTATTATTTTTGTCGTGATCTACTGTATTTTGGTTTGCATTCTGGGTTGTATCTGGTGCTTGTTCAGCCCGCGTAACCCGCGCCACGTCGCTACCTTTGGCCATATGTTTGGCCGCCTCTCTACCGTTTTTGGATTAAAAGTCGAAAAGCGCTACCCGCAAGGTGTTGAGCAGTTCGGCAATGCCATTTTTATCGCCAACCACCAGAACAACTACGACATGGTGACGGCTGCAAACGTCGTGATCCCGCCAACGGTGACGGTGGGTAAGAAAAGCCTGCTGTGGATCCCGTTCTTCGGGCAGCTCTACTGGCTGACCGGCAACCTGCTGATCGACCGCGACAACCGCGCCAAAGCGCACGGCACCATCGCGCAGGTTGTAAACCAGTTTAAAAAGCGCCGCATCTCTATCTGGATGTTCCCGGAAGGCACCCGCAGCCGTGGCCGTGGCTTAATGCCGTTCAAAACCGGCGCGTTCCATGCGGCACTGGCAGCAGGCGTGCCAATCATTCCGGTTTGCGTGTCTAACACCCACGACAAAATCAAACTTAACCGCTGGAAAAACGGCCTGGTGATTGTTGAAGTGATGCCGCCAATTGATACCTCTGCCTGGCAAAAGGATCAGGTGCGTGCGCTGGCGACCCATTGCCGTGAAGTGATGGAAGCCAAAATCAAAGAGCTGGACCAGGAAGTGGCCGAGCGCGAAGCATCAGGCAATATTTAAGTTTTACATCAAGAGGATACTTTCCTCGCGATTTTGACAGTTTACACGGAGCAAAGTATGTCACTCAGTCGGCGTCAGTTTATTCAGGCATCGGGAATGGTTCTCTGTGCAGGCGCAGCGCCACTGACGGCACACGCGGCAGGGCAGCAGCAACCGCTGCCGATCCCGCCGCTCCTCGAATCACGTCGCGGCCAGCCGCTGTTCCTTACCCTGCAACGCACCCACTGGTCGTTCACGCCCGGCACCCGCGCGCAGGTATGGGGCGTGAATGGTCGCTATCTCGGGCCGACCATCCGCGTCTGGAACGGCGATGACGTGAAGCTGATTTACAGCAACCGGCTGGCTGAAAACGTGGCGATGACGGTGAGCGGTTTGCAGGTTCCCGGCCCGCTGATTGGCGGCGCATCGCGCATGATGTCTGCCAGCGCCGACTGGGCACCGGTGCTGCCGATTCGCCAGCCAGCGGCCACGCTCTGGTATCACGCCAATACCCCCAATCGCAGCGCCGAGCAGGTTTACAACGGCTTGGCGGGAATGTGGCTGGTGGAGGATGAAGTCAGCAAGGCATTGCCGATCCCCAACCACTACGGCGTGGACGATTTCCCGGTGATCATTCAGGACAAGCGGCTGGATAACTTCGGCACGCCGGAGTACAGCGAGCCGGGCAGCGGCGGGTTTGTTGGCGATACACTACTGGTTAACGGCGCGCAAAGCCCGTATGTGGATGTGTCCCGCGGCTGGGTGCGCCTGCGCCTGCTGAACGCTTCCAACGCCCGCCGCTATCTGTTGCAGATGAGCGATGGACGTCCTCTGCACGTGATTTCCAGCGATCAGGGCTTTCTGCCCGCGCCGGTTTCCGTGAAGCAGCTTTCCCTCGCGCCGGGTGAACGCCGCGAAATCCTGGTGGATATGACCAATGGTGATGAAGTTTCCGTCACCTGCGGTGAAGCGGCGAGCATTATGGATCGCCTGCGCGGCTTCTTTGAGCCTTCGAGCATTTTGATCTCCACGCTGGTGCTGACGCTGCGTCCCACTGGCCTGTTACCCCTGGTGACCGATACATTGCCGATGCGTTTATTGCCGAATAACATTCTGGATGGCAGCCCGGTACGCAGCCGCGATATCACCCTGGGCGACGATCCGGGCATTAACGGCCAGCTTTGGGATATCAAGCGTCTGGATGTCACCACCCAGCAGGGCACCTGGGAGCGCTGGACGGTGCGTTCTGATTCGCCGCAGTCGTTCCACATTGAGGGTGTCCAGTTCCTGGTGCGCCATGTCAACGGTGCTGCGCCTTTCCCGGAAGATCGCGGCTGGAAAGACACCGTGTGGGTCGACGGGCAGGTCGAACTGCTGGTTTATTTCTCGCAACCGTCCTGGGAACATTTTCCGTTCCTGTACGGCAGCCAGACCCTGGAGATGGCGGATCGCGGTTCAATCGGCCAGATTCTGGTGAACCCCGCGCCGTAAACTTTTCGTTCCCTTTTCCACGGCGGAAAAGGGACGTAAACGTTTTGTTATTACCTCTTCTTTTCTGGCGGCGATACAACGTATAATCGCCGCCCTTTGTCTATTTTTTTACCACCCCGGAAGCATTATGAGCGCTATAAGTCTGATCCAACCCGATCGCGACCTTTTTTCCTGGCCCCAGTATTGGGCTGCCTGTTTCGGCCCCGCGCCGTTCTTGCCGATGTCCCGTGAGGAAATGGATCAACTTGGCTGGGATAACTGCGACATCATTCTGGTTACCGGGGATGCCTACGTCGACCACCCGAGCTTTGGTATGGCGATTTGCGGGCGCATGCTGGAAGCCCAGGGCTTTCGCGTCGGCATCATCGCCCAGCCGGACTGGAACACCAAAGACGACTTTATGCGTCTGGGCAAACCGAACTTGTTCTTCGGCGTGACCGCAGGCAACATGGACTCGATGATCAACCGTTACACCGCTGACCGTAAGCTGCGCCATGACGATGCCTATACGCCGGATAACGTGGCGGGTAAACGTCCTGACCGCGCGACTCTCGTCTACACCCAACGCTGTAAAGAAGCGTGGAAAGACGTGCCGGTGATCCTCGGCGGCATCGAAGCCAGCCTGCGCCGTACCGCGCATTATGATTACTGGTCCGATACCGTGCGCCGTTCGGTGCTGGTGGATTCCAAAGCCGACATGCTGATTTTCGGCAACGGCGAGCGCCCGCTGGTGGAAGTGGCACACCGCCTGGCACAGGGTGAACCGGTGGGCCAGATCCGCGATGTACGTAACACGGCGATTATGGTGAAAGAGGCGCTGCCGGGCTGGAGCGGGGTGGATTCCCGTATCATTGATATGCCAGGCAAAATCGACCCGATCCCGCATCCTTACGGCGACGATCTGCCATGTGCGGATAACAAACCTGTCGAACCGAAGAAAGCCGAAGCGAAAGCCGTAGTGGTTCAGCCGCCGCGTCCCAAGCCGTGGGAAAAAACCTATGTGCTGCTGCCGTCGTTTGAAAAAGTCAAAGGCGACAAAGTGCTTTACGCACATGCATCGCGTATTTTGCACCACGAAACTAACCCAGGCTGCGCGCGTGCATTGATGCAAAAACACGGCGAGCGTTACATCTGGGTCAACCCGCCGGCGATACCTTTGTCGACCGAAGAGATGGACAGCGTATTTGCGCTACCGTACAAACGCGTGCCACACCCCGCGTACGGCAACAGCCGTATTCCGGCGTATGAGATGATTCGTTTCTCGATCAATATTATGCGCGGCTGCTTTGGCGGCTGCTCATTCTGCTCAATTACCGAGCACGAAGGCCGCATTATTCAGAGCCGTTCTGAAGACTCTATCGTTAACGAAATCGAAGCGATTCGCGACACGGTTCCCGGCTTTACCGGCGTGATCTCGGATTTGGGTGGGCCAACCGCCAATATGTACATGCTGCGCTGCAAGTCGCCGCGCGCTGAGCAAACCTGCCGTCGCCTGTCGTGCGTTTATCCGGACATTTGTCAGCACATGGATACCAACCACCAGCCGACCATCGATCTGTATCGCCGTGCGCGCGATCTGAAAGGCATCAAGAAGATCCTGATCGCCTCCGGTGTGCGTTACGACATCGCGGTGGAAGACCCGCGTTATATCAAAGAACTGGCGACGCACCACGTTGGCGGCTATCTGAAGATTGCACCGGAGCACACCGAAGAAGGCCCACTGTCGAAAATGATGAAGCCGGGCATGGGCAGCTACGATCGTTTTAAAGAGTTGTTCGATACCTACTCTAAGCAAGCCGGTAAAGAGCAGTACCTGATCCCCTACTTTATCTCCGCCCACCCCGGTACGCGCGATGAAGACATGGTGAACCTGGCGCTGTGGCTGAAACAGCGCCGCTTCCGTCTGGATCAGGTGCAGAACTTCTATCCGTCACCGCTCGCTAACTCGACCACCATGTATTACACCGGCAAAAACCCGCTGAGTAAGATTGGTTACAAGAGTGAAGATGTGGTGGTGCCGAAAGGGGATAAACAACGCCGCCTGCATAAAGCGCTGCTGCGTTATCACGACCCTGCCAACTGGCCGCTGATCCGTCAGGCGCTGGAGGCGATGGGTAAAAAGCACCTGATTGGCTCACGCCGCGATTGCCTGGTGCCCGCGCCGACGCTGGATGAAATGCGCGAAGCGCGCCGCCAGAATCGCCATACGCGTCCGGCATTAACCAAACATACGCCAGTAGAACATCAGCGTCAGACGCCCGCTGCGGGTCCACGTCGCAGTGGGAAAACGCCCGGAAAAGCGCCGTTAAAAGCGCGTCAGCGCTAATAAAAAAGGGGGAATGATTTCCCCCTTTTTTGTGCCTCAATGGGCTCAATACAGCCCCAACACCTTCCACCACGCCAGGCCAACGCTCATAAAAATGGCCTGGTTCACCAGGCTGACCACAAACCCGGTGCGCCACCACACGCCTGTCGGCACATAGCCGGCGCCGAACAGGATCGGGCCGCGCGCGTGGGTGTACTGGGTTAATGAGCAATACAGACTGCTGCTGAACGCCAGCATAAAGGCCAGCGGGACGATCGGCAGGCCGATATGGCTACCGACGCCCAGGAACACGGCATACAGCGCGGCGATTTGCGCGTTGCCGCTGGCGAAGAAGTAGTGGGTATAGAAATAGGCGGCGTTAAGCAGTAAAAGCACCACCACCCAACTGGTACCCTGCAACGAGCTTGCCAGGCTTTCGCCAATCACGTTGCCAAACCAGCTGGTAAAGCCGAGTTTCTTAAGCTGGTTAGCCATCATCAGCAGGGCCGCAAACCAAATCAGGGTGTCCCATGCGCCTTTCTCGCTTTTGACGTCTTCCCAGGATAACACGCCGCTTAACAGCAGCACCGACAGCCCCACAAAAGAGGCGGTAGTGGGGTCAACGCCCAGGGTATCGCCGAAAATCCACAGTACCAACAGCAGCACGATGGTTCCCAGCATCAGCCATTCACCTTTAGCGATCGGCCCCATTTTCTCCAGTTCGCTCATCGCCAGTTTTGGCGCATCGGGCGTGTGCGTGATGGTCGGGCGTACCAGCACATATACCAGCAGCGGCACCACGATCAGCGATACCAGGCAGGGCAGCAGGGCAGCCAAAAACCAGCCGCCCCAGGTGATGGTCACGCCCGCATTGGCCGCCAGTTTCACCGCCAGCAGGTTGCCGGTGTAACCGGTCATAAACAGCGCGGCGGTGACGTCATTGACGTTACCAATGCAGGCAATCAGGAAGGTGCCAATCTGGCTGCGCGATTCATCTTCCGGTCTGGAATCGAAGCTGCGGGAAAGCGCATCGGCAATAGGGTAGATCACGCCGCCGCAGCGCGCGGTGTTGCTGGGCATCGCTGGCGAAAGAATCAAATCGGCACATGCCAGGCCCCACGCCAGCCCAAGCGTGCGTTTACCCAGTAAGCGGATCATCTGGAGCGCAATACGCCGCCCAAGGCCGGTTTTGATAAACCCGCGGGCAATCATAAACGCCACGACGATCAGCCAGATCAGCGAGCTGTTAAGTTCACTCAACGCCGTGGTGATGGCATCGCTGGCTTTTACATCGCCCGCCGCACGGACCAGGGCAAACACAGTAATGCCGATAATCCCTACCGCGCCAATAGGCAGCACGTTCGCCACGATGCAGACGATGGTCGTGACGAAGATAACCGCGCTGTGCCAGGCGGGGAGGGTTAATCCGCTGGGCGGTGTTAATTGCCATAACAGCGCCGCCGGTATCAGAATCAGAATCAGTTTGAGCCAGTTAACGGCTCTTGAAGGAGACGTACCCACGATGAAATCCTTATCAAAAAATTATTGGAAATAGTGAATCATTCGAATTGTGAATAATTCATTGATAGATAAGAATTTTATCGGTGTGGCGAAAGGGGCTTACTGTTTAAGCGCAGAAATGAGGATTAAAAAATTCTGAAAAAAAAACCGGCGCCGGGCGCCGGGTTGATAAAGATTATCCGCCGAACTGGTCCGGGTCCGGCCCCAGCCGTTTACCCTGATCGAGTTTAGCGATATCGCCGAGTTCGTCTTTATCAAGACGGAAGTCCCAGACGTCAAAGTTTTCTACGATACGTGAAGGCGTGACCGATTTCGGGATCACCACCAGGCCGGAATCCAGATGCCAGCGGATCACGATCTGTGCCGGAGTTTTGCCATATTTATCCGCCAGTTCGCGGATCACTTTCTGGTCAAATACCCCTTCGCCGCCCTGAGCCAGCGGGCTCCAGGATTCAGTCTGGATCTTGTGCGTGGCGTTCCAGGCATGGAGCTGGCGCTGTTGCAGCAGAGGATGCAACTCGATCTGGTTGATCACCGGCGTGACGCCCGTTTCATCAATCAGCCGTTGCAGGTGGTTAATCTGGAAGTTGCACACCCCGATACTTTTGGCGAGCCCCTGTTTTTGCAGCTCAATCATCCCTTTCCAGGCATCAACAAAGTGATCGATAGCCGGGACCGGCCAGTGCATCAAATAGAGATCGACATGATCGAGCTTAAGCTTCTCAAGACTTTCTTCCAGGGCCTGCTGGGGGCGCTGCTGATCGTCGTTCCAGAGTTTGGTGGTGATAAACAATTCATCACGCGGGATGCCCGCGCTTTGAAGAGCTTGTCCCACGCCCTGTTCGTTTTTGTATGCCGCAGCGGTATCAATGGAGCGATACCCCACCTCAAGCGCTTTATGAATGGCGGGAACCACTTCGTCATTCCCTGCTTTCCATACGCCAAGGCCGAGCTGTGGCATAACATTACCGTCCTGAAGCTTAATTACGGTCGGATTTGCCATAAATTCCTCCTTTTGGAATACCCCGCAAGGTGCTGCGGGGTAAGTCGAGTGACTTAATTCTGGACGAAAAAGCCGAAAACGAAAGGTCGTGCGGTAAAAAGCTTAGCGTGCGGCTTCGTAAATTTTACGGCTCACATCCAGGGTAATGTCTTTGTGTTCGCCGAGTTTGGTCATGCCGTGTTCTTCCAGTTTCACCAGCAAACCGGGGATGGAGCTGCCGTCGAGACCGTAGCCGGAAAGGGTGGTCGGCACGCCCATTTGCTCGAAGAAATGGCGGGTTGCGGCGATGGCGGCATCAATACGCGCGTCTTCGCTGCCTTCGGTGATATTCCAGACGCGCTCCGCGTACTGAAGCAGCTTGGCGCGTTTTTCATTGCGCTTGATGTTCAGCAGCGATGGCAGCACTACCGCCAGGGTCTGCGCATGGTCGAGGCCGTGCATCGCAGTTAGTTCGTGGCCCAGCATATGGGTCGCCCAGTCCTGCGGCACGCCTGCGCCGATCAGACCGTTCAGCGCCATGGTCGCCGCCCACATCACGTTGGCGCGCACGTCATAGTTTTCCGGTTCTGACAGCGCTTTCGGGCCATCTTCCACCAGGGTCAGCAAAATGCCTTCCGCGAAACGGTCCTGCACTTTGGCGTTAACCGGGTAAGTGATGTACTGCTCAACGGTATGAACGAAGGCATCCACCACGCCGTTCGCTACCTGGCGCGGCGGCAGGGTGTAGGTATAAACCGGATCGAGAACCGCGAAAACCGGCTGTACGAACGGGGAATGGAACGCCTGTTTGTCACCGGTAGTACGGCGGGAAATCACCGCGCCTTTGTTGGATTCAGAACCGGTTGCCGGCAGGGTTAATACCGAGCCCATCGGGATGGCGCGGGTGATTTTGCTACCGGAAGTTTGCAGGATTTCCCACGGGTCGACGCCGTCCGGGTAGTGCGCGGCGGCGGCAATAAACTTGGTGCCATCCAGCACGGAACCGCCGCCGACGGCCAGCAGGAACGTCACATTCTCTTTACGGGCTACTTCAACCGCTTTCATCAGCGTTTCGTAGGACGGGTTCGGCTCAATGCCGCCGAACTCCAGCACGTCCAGGCCTTTCAGTGCGTCATACACTTGGTCCAGCACGCCGGTTTTCTTGACGCTGCCGCCGCCGTAAGTGATCAATACGCGGCTGCCTTCCGGGATTTGCGCCCGCAACTGGGCGATAGAATTTTTACCAAACAGGATTCGGGTAGGGGTATGCAGATCGAAATTATTCATGGGAACTCCCGTTAAGTGGGTGAACAGAGGGCCACAGCGTGGCGATGGGATATATTGTGGGCGTGGCTGCCGGTATGCTCAATGCTCATTTCTGCCGGAGTCTTGCCTGTTTCTCCAGAACGCTGGAGGATCCGCAATTTTTTGCGCACAATGTGAAGCGTGAATAATGGTCACTGTGTAGCGAATCATGAACCGTCAGCAAATCTGCCAGCACCTGGCAAAAAAAGTTAACATCCTGAAAAATAATGAAGATGAAATTAGCGTCTTGCTGCCGGAGATCCGCTTGCTGTACGGCACCCAGCCGCACCCGCGCACGCCGGTAATGTACCAGCCAGGCATCATATTTCTCTTTTCCGGGAATAAGACCGGTTATCTTAACGATCGGGTGTTTCGCTATGATGCGAACGAATACCTGCTGCTGACCGTCCCGTTGCCGTTTGAATGCGAAACCTTCGCCACGCCGGAAACGCCGCTGGCGGGCATCCGCATCAACGTGGATGTGCAACAACTGCAAACCCTGCTGATGGATATCGGCGAAGACGACGCGTTTCGCCCGGCGCAGTGCGCCAGCGGCATCAACTCCGCCGTGCTGTCTGATGAGATCCTCTGCGCCATTGAGCGGCTGATTGACGTACTGGATAAGCCGTTGGACGCGCGGATCCTCGGCAAATCAATTATTCGCGAGATCCTGTACCACGTACTGATGGGGCCGCGCGGCGGGGCGCTGCTGGCGCTGGTCAGCCGCCAGACGCATTTCAGCCTGATTAGCCGCGTGCTGAAGCGCATTGAAAACCAGTACACCGAGAACCTGACCGTGGACCAGCTGGCGCTGGACGCCAATATGAGCGTGTCGGCGTTTCACCATAACTTTAAATCGGTGACCAGCACATCGCCGTTGCAGTACATCAAAACATTCCGTCTGCATAAGGCCAGAATGTTGATTGTTCATGACGGGATGAAAGCCAGCGCGGCGGCGATGCGTGTCGGTTATGAGAGCGCATCGCAGTTTAGCCGGGAGTTTAAGCGCTATTTCGGCGTGACGCCGGGAGAGGACGCGGCGCGGATGCGCACCTTGCAGGGAATGTAGTCACCCCGCCTTGCAGCGAGGTGACATATCAGGCGAATTTCTTCTTCAGCACTACCGTCAGCGCGCCGATAAAGCCCGCCACCAGCAGCACGATAGGCAGCACCATCAGGAAAGTCATCACCTGGTCTTCATGGCGCTTCACGAACGGGATCATGCTGAGCGCATAGCCGAAGCTGGTCACCACGCCGACCCACAAAAACGCGCTGAGCCAGTTAAAGAACTGGAAGCGGCGGTTAGACAGGCCGGAAATACCCGCCATAGTCGGCAGCAGGGTGCGGATAAACGCGAGGAAGCGCCCTGCCAGCAGCGCCAGCAGGCCGTGCTGATCGAACATGCAGGTGGCGCGCTGGTGATATTTTTGCGGCAACTGCTTCAGCCAGCCTTTTACCGTTCGGGTATTGCCGAGCCAGCGGCCCTGCACGTAGCTCAGCCAACAGCCGAGGCTGGCTGCGGATGTCAAAATCACCATCGTCGGGACAAAATCCATCACGCCTTTCGCCACCAGCGCCCCTGCCAGCAGTAATAAACTATCGCCGGGTAAAAATGAGGCGGGTAACAGCCCATTTTCCAGAAACAGCGTGGCGAACATGACGCCGTAAACAATGCCGACCACATGCGGATCTGCCAGCGCGGCGAAATCATGCTGCCAGAGCGCGGAAACAATATTCTGAATAACAACCATGGGTAATCCTGACGAACAGCGTGTATAGGGTTATTGTAATCGCAAAACGCCCCGAGCGGTTTGATCCGGGGCCCAATAAATACAGACTATTCTGTCCTTATCGCTGTCCAGCGCTGGCAACTTCAGGCTATGCGCCCGAAACCGGCTTCCAGATCGGCAATCAAATCTTCGACATTCTCAAGGCCAATATGAACGCGAACCAGCGTACCGTCGAAATCGACACGGCTATCCGGGCGGATGGCGGCGATCTCTTCAGGTTGGTTGGCAAGAATAAGCGATTCGAAGCCGCCCCAGGAATAGGCCATCCCGAAATAATTAAAATTATCGAGATACGCCGCAAACTCAGTCTCGTTAAGGCGTTTTTTCAGGATAAAAGAGAATAAACCGCTGCTGCCGAGAAAATCGCGCTTCCAGAACTCGTGGCCTTTACTGCCGGGCAGCGCCGGGTGATTCACGCGTGCCACTTGGGGATGCGCCGCCAGCCATTCAGCGACTTTTAAACTGCTTTCATGGTGCTGACGCAAACGTACCGCCAGGGTACGTAAACCACGGCTGGTCATATAAGCGGTATCGGCATCCAGCATCTGGCCCATCAAATAGGCGTTTTCGCGCAGTTGCGCCCAGCAGCGTTCATTGGCGACCGCCGTGCCCACCATGCCGTCGGAATGGCCGATCAGGTATTTGGTGCCCGCCTGAATAGAAATATCAATGCCGAAATCCAGCGCTTTAAACAGCACGCCCGCCGCCCAGGTGTTATCGATCATAATGATCGCCTCAGGCGCGACGCGGCGTACCGCAGCGACAATCGCCGGAACATCGTGCACTTCCATGGTGATAGAGCCGGGTGACTCCAGAAACACGACTTTGGTGTTCGGCTGGATATGCCCTGCGATACCCGCGCCGATCAGCGGGTCGAACCAACTGGTGGTCACGCCAAGTTTGGCGAGAATTTTGGTACAGAAATCCTGCGTCGGTTCATAGGCGGTGTGGGTCACCAGCACATGATCGCCTTGTTCGACAAACGCCAGAATGGTATTCGCCACCGCCGCTGCGCCGCAGGGGAACAGGGCGCAACCCGCGCCGCCTTCCAGTTCGCACATCGCTTCCTGAAGCGAGAAGTGGGTTAGCGTGCCACGCCGCCCGTAAAACAGCTCGCCGGACGCACGCCCGGCAGTCGCCGCTTTTTTGGCGGCCACGCTGTCAAACACCAGTGATGACGCGCGTTGGATCACGCTATTCACTGAGCCCTGGGTATAACGTTTGCTGCGTCCGGCATTCACCAGCGCGGTTTCGATGTGCGGTTTTGTCATCTCGGCGAAATCCTGTTTATACGTCTGGATGTCCATACGTTACCACGGTTAATGGTCAGGTCTTCTTCAACGAAGGTTAAAAAGTTAAAAAATATTCGGCTGACTCGATTTACTGCGTAAGCGCAAGGAAAATTGCGGCTTTTTCCGACACTATGCAAATACTAATGAGAACTACTATCAATTCGGCGATGTTTTGATATTATTAGCGACAGTTTTGTGATTTTTGTCCTGGAGATACAGAGTGGGTAATGAGTTGATGCAGACGGATCTCTCCGTCTGGGGTATGTATCAGCACGCTGATATCGTGGTAAAGATGGTGATGATTGGCCTGATTCTGGCCTCCGTCGTGACCTGGGCGATCTTCTTTAGCAAAAGCGCTGAACTGCTGAGCCAGAAGCGCCGTCTTAAGCGCGAGCAGCAGCTATTGGCTAAAGCCCGTTCCCTGAACGACGCCAGCGAAATTTCCGCCTCCTTCCATGGCAAAAGTCTCAGCACCGCGTTGATTAACGAAGCCCAGAATGAGCTTGAGCTCTCCGAAGGCAGCGAGGACAACGAAGGGATTAAAGAGCGTACCGGTTTCCGCCTTGAGCGCCGTGTTGCGGCGATTGGCCGCCATATGGGCCGCGGCAACGGTTATCTCGCCACTATCGGCGCGATCTCCCCGTTCGTGGGCCTGTTCGGCACCGTGTGGGGCATCATGAACAGCTTTATCGGTATCGCCCAGACCCAAACCACTAACCTCGCGGTTGTCGCGCCAGGTATCGCAGAAGCGCTGCTGGCGACGGCGATTGGCCTGGTGGCGGCGATCCCGGCGGTCGTTATCTACAATATTTTTGCGCGTATGATCGGCAGCTATAAAGCGACGCTGGGCGATGTCGCTGCGCAGGTTCTGTTGCTGCAAAGCCGCGATCTGGATTTGAATGCTTCTTCCGCGCGCCCGGTGCGTACCGCTCAGAAATTACGTGTAGGTTAATGCCCTATGGCAATGCGTCTTAACGAGAATCTCGACGACAACGGCGAAATGCATGAAATCAACGTGACGCCGTTTATCGACGTGATGTTGGTTCTGCTGATTATCTTTATGGTGGCCGCGCCGCTGGCGACGGTTGACGTCAAAGTGAACTTGCCGGCCTCTACCAGCCAGCCGCAGCCGCGTCCGGAAAAACCGATTTACGTGTCGGTGAAAGCGGACAAATCGATGTTCCTCGGCAATGAGCCGATTACTGAGGAAACGATGATCGCGCAGCTGGACGCGCTGACGGAAGGCAAGAAAGACACCACGGTGTTCTTCCGCGCGGACAAAACCGTTGATTACGAAACCATGATGAAAGTGATGGATACCCTGCATCAGGCGGGCTATCTGAAGATTGGTTTAGTCGGCCAGGAAACCGCGAAAGCGAAGTAATTTCCGGGCGTTAAAAAAGGCGTGGTAAAGACCACGCCTTTTTGTTGCCTGCGATTTACCCTAAATGCTCGCCCCCGGTTACGCCATGCACTTCCGCCGTCACGTAGCTGGATTCCTGGCTCGCCAGATAAACATAAATTGGTGCCAGTTCGGCAGGTTGGCCTGCACGTTTCATCGGCGTTTGTTTACCGAATTCCGGCAGTTTCTCCTGCGGCTGCCCGCCGCAAATCTGTAACGCCGTCCAGATGGGACCTGGCGCCACGCAATTCACGCGGATCCCTTTCTCGGCAATCTGCTTCGCCAGACCGCGCGTGAAGTTGAGTATTGCGGCCTTGGTAGAGGCATAGTCCAGTAAATGCGGGCTCGGCTGATACGCCTGAATCGACGACGTTGTGATAATGCTGGCACCGGGTTTCAGGTGCGGTAGCGCCTGCTGGGTGATCCAGAACAGCGCGAACACGTTGACCGCATAGGTTTTAGTGAACTGTTCACTGGTGATCTCCGCGATATCCTGCACGGCGACCTGTTTACCGGCCACCAGCGCCAGAATGTCCAGCCCGCCGAGTTCCTGCACCGCCTGGTCCACCAGGCTGCGGGCAAATTGCTCATCGCTCAAATCCCCCGGGATCAGCACGGCTTTACGGCCGGCTTCTTCGATAAGCTTTTTCACCGCTTCGGCATCTTCCTGCTCGGCAGGCAGATAGTTCAACACCACATCAGCGCCTTCACGCGCGTAAGCGATGGCCGCCGCGCGCCCGATCCCCGAGTCGCCGCCGGTAACCAGCGCTTTACGATCCTTAAGGCGGCCCGAACCGACATAGCTTTGCTCGCCGCAGTCGGGGACCGGATCCATCTTCGCCTGGATACCCGGAACAGGCTGCAACTGCTTCGGGTATTCTCCGGTGTAGTACTGGGTGGTTGGGTCCTGAACCTGGGATTGATCGTTAGCCATAAGGGATCTCCATCAGTTAAAAATTCCCTTTAAGGATAGTGTCCGGGCGTGAGTTTTCAGGCGGATTCAGGATATTCCTGAATAAAAATCCCTTCTAATGCGCTTTTTACGGCTTCGTTTGAAAGCCATGCGCGAAGGACTTATTGTTAAAATTCAGTGGATTATCTTGATATTAGAAACGGGCTGGCCGGTTAGCTGTCGGCGGGAGGAGGAGAGGCTGTCGTGTCGGGGTCGGCAGGCGTGAGCGCTTCAGGAGGCAGTGTCGCCACGGTTATCGTTTTGTACTGTTTCTCAGCCAGCTTGCGGCTCATCAGCAGCGTGGCGGCTTCTTGCGCTTTTACCTGCTGGTACTGGGCTTCTATCTGCGCTTCCAGCTCGTTTTTCAGCGTTGGATTTTTAGTCATTATGGCGCAAAGCACGGCCCCGTAGATCTCTTCTTTAACCTTAAGCGCGTAAATTTCCCGGCGGTTTTGCCACTTCAACTGCACCAGCGCAGCGGGAATAGCCACTTCCTGGGTGTAATACGCAATATCGTCATTGCGAATATCAATCAGCGCCTGTCTGTTCTGACTTAATATAAATTTTTGTTCTTCCTGCTTATCCAAAGTAAAATATTTTTCGGTTTCCTGTTTTTCCATTGTTTATTTATCTCCTAATTGATAAAAAACAGGCGCTGTTGATTCGCGGGTAATAAGATTAAGCCAAATTTTTTTACCCTGCTCGTTTATCAACGTTGTTTGCTCATGAATTAATTGGCTGATCTCTTCGGGGCTTATTTTCTGTTGTTCGAGAAGCGTATTAAGCACTTGCGCATAACTATCAATTTTAGCCGCACAGAACAGGCGCTCTTTTATGTGGCGGTCGCGCTCCTCAAGTAAAGCATGACTCCGTTGCCCCGCCAGTGAAGTCCGGCTTAAAATATCTTTCTCGTGCTCTCTGATATCGGGTATTCCTTGAGTGAAATTTTCATCTGCGCTGTCAGGTTGCGGTGGGTTAGCAGGCGTAGAAATAACGTAACGCGCCGCCACGAGATAATCGGGCAACATGATATAATTTCCTTATACTTCAGTTTGTTACGGTTATGGCTTTGATGTATTGCGTTGACGATACCATGTGCTAATTTTAAAATCAAAAAAATGGGTTCGGTGCATGAACACTGTTGTTTATTTAATTCTTACCGTATTACTGCTGATGGTCGGCATATTGATATTAATGCGCCAGGAAGGTGACAATAAATCGCCAGTGGTTGAACCTAATGCGCGCGGGCCCGCCACCAAAGAGCAGGGCGAAGATCATTTTTCCGCGCTGCTTAATTCCATTACGCCGGTGTGGTATTGGCGCGTAAATCATGAATACATGGACTTTATCAATGCCACCGTAAAGCGGATGCGTTTTGACGAACTGAACGCCACGCCGGGTTTATTTGAGGCGCAACGGCGCTGTAGCGATCTCAATTCCGCCGTTTATAAATATTACGAGAATATAAAAAAACGCTGCCTTAACGGGGAATTAGTGCTGCTGTCTGACATTGAAGTGCTCAATATGCGCCACTGTTTCCATGAGTTCAGCCTGGAAGCCTATCCGGCGCTGGTGGCGCTGGTCTGGCCGGAGTTTGCGCGCCCGGAAATCAACCCTGCCGATGTTTAACAACTTGCTTGCAATCAGCATCTGGCTGTTGCAAGCGGTTAACATTTCTGCGTTATACTGATTTCCCTTTCGTCATTTTGCAGGACCTTATGGAACGCTTTTTTGAGAACGCCATGTATGCCTCTCGCTGGCTGCTGGCGCCCGTCTACTTTGGTTTGTCTTTGGGGCTGCTGGCCCTGACGTTAAAATTTTTCCAGGAGATGTACCACGTTCTTCCGAACATTTATCAGATAGCAGAAGCCGATCTGATCCTGGTGCTGCTGTCGCTGGTGGATATGACGCTGGTCGGTGGTTTACTGGTAATGGTGATGTTTTCCGGCTACGAAAATTTTGTTTCGCAGCTCGATATCGACGAGCATAAAGAGAAGCTCAACTGGCTGGGGAAAATGGATGCCAGCTCGCTGAAAAACAAAGTCGCCGCGTCGATTGTCGCTATCTCGTCTATCCACCTGCTGCGGGTGTTTATGGATGCGCGTAACGTGCCGGATAATAAGCTGATGTGGTACGTGATCATCCATCTGACGTTTGTTCTCTCCGCGTTTGTGATGGGGTATCTCGATAAGCTTACCCGCCACGACCACAAATAATCCTTCGCCACGGCCAGCCCGTGGCGAAATTCTGTGCAAACCCGCCGTGTTGTGCTTCGCTTAAATGACGTTTGTCTGCAACACGCCGGAGCCCGTTATGACGCGTTTAACCGCCAAAGACTTCCCACAGCAACTGCTCGACTACTACGACTATTACGCCCACGGCAAAATCACCAAGCGCGAATTCCTGCACCTGGCGGCTAAATACACCGTCGGCGGGATGACCGCGCTGGCGCTGTTCGAACTGCTCAAACCCAACTATGCGCTGGCGGAACAGGTACTGTTTACCGACCCGGATATCCTGCCGGAGTACATCACCTATCCTTCTCCAAACGGCCACGGCGATGTGCGCGGCTATCTGGTCAAACCCGCAAAAGCCACCGGCAAAGTGCCTGCTGTGGTGGTAGTGCATGAGAATCGTGGCTTAAACCCCTATATTGAAGACGTGGCGCGGCGGGTAGCGAAAGCCGGGTATATCGCGCTGGCGCCGGACGGGTTGAGTTCTGTCGGCGGCTATCCGGGTAATGATGATGAAGGACGCGAACTTCAGCAGAAGGTCGACCCGACAAAGCTAATGAATGATTTCTTCGCTGCCATTGAGTTTTTAATGCATCACAAAGACGCCACCGGCAAAGTGGGGATGACGGGCTTTTGTTACGGCGGCGGAGTATCTAACGCGGCGGCGGTGGCGTACCCGGAGCTGGCGGCCGCAGTGCCGTTTTATGGCCGCCAGCCGCCTGCGGAAGACGCAATAAAAGTGAACGCGCCGTTGCTGCTGCATTTTGCGGAACTGGATACGCGCATTAACGAGGGCTGGCCAGCCTGGGAAGCCGCGCTTAAAAAAGCCGGGAAAACCTACGAGGCGCATATTTATCCCGGCGTGAACCACGGCTTTCATAACGATTCCACACCCCGCTATGACAAAGCCGCCGCCGAACTTGCCTGGCAGCGCACGCTGGCGTGGTTTGAAAAATACCTGCACTAATTGGTACCAGGCATCCGGAAGTCATTATCCGGGTGCCAAATCGCCAGGCTCATCACAATTTACCGCCTGGGAATTTGCGCCTGGGGTTAGGGATAATTAATCTGCCAGGGCAAAGGGACTTTTATTAAATTCATCCGTTCGCCGCAAAAAACGCTATTCATAAAGAGGTAGAAAATATATTCACTCATTAAAGATATAGTAATTACAACATACTTAACTTTTTAATTCGTGGGGATTTTTTTAATTACAATGGGTTAGATGGTTTTTCCTGATGCGCTGACCCGGCGGGCTTTGTTGTTCTCAAGAATTATTTTACTTTGCCGTTAATCATGTATAAGGGGCGGGTGATAATAAAACCGTCAATGGATAAGAATATATTTTGTATTCAAGCGCCAAACGCCCGGCTCCTGTTTTTAAAGTAAATTGCGATGCGGAATGGCTGCATCTCATCCTTAATATTGTCAGGTAAGGACAAGGAAATAATGAAGAAAGTTGCACTTGCTGCTGCTATTTCGTTGGCGCTGGGGCTCTCCAGCCTGGAAGCAAACGCTTTAGAAAGCCATCTGGTTTATAACCCTCAGGGCGTCGCGGTCTTTGAAGCGCGTTTCTTTGATACCACTGACGGGCCGTTCATGCCGGGCGACGACGACGACGAGGATAATGTGGATGAGGACGGTAATGTTTTACCGATGGTCTCCACCTGGAACATGAATTCGCTGCAAAAAGCGAAAATCCTTAATGCGCTCGACTACTGGGCCGCAATAATCACCCCGCAGGCTGGACAGCCACCCGCCATCGTCAATGTAGGAACCTTTGAGAGGGTGAATGCCGCTGGAGTGAGCGAAATGGTCTCAGAGACAACACCGTTAAGCCTGACAAAACTTCAGGCATTATTAACCGGGCAGCCCACCGGTGAAATGGTCTATGGCTCCCACGCCCAGTTCGTTCTGGGGAAAATGGCTTTTGATAATCTGCCGTATGTGCCTTCCCAGTTGCCCCGCTCATCTGACGTCGATCTGACCGGCATCGCCCTTCATGAACTGGCCCATGGTCTCGGTATTGACAGCAAAACTGACGACGCAGGCGAAGATTCTTACCAGCCTTATTTCCTTGATTCGTTTGGCACCTGGTCCGAGCATCTGCGTGACGACAACGGAAACCCGGCCCGGCCGGGACAGATCATACTGTGTACAGGATGTGATAACGAATACGCTTCTGATGCTTTTGATGTGCGTCTCGATCAGGGTTACTTCACCGGCGACCACGTGAACGAGGTGCTGGCTGGCGCGATGCGCGGCCTGCCGGTCAAAACGCTGGGTGTGGATGGCTCTGTTGATGACGACTACATGAGCCACTCAGAACTCAAAAACAGCCTGATGAGCCACCAGGACTACCGCAACTACACCACCTTTATGGAAGCGGAACTGGCGATGCTTCAGGACATGGGATACCCGATCGATCGCCGCAATTTCTTTGGTTTCTCGGTGTATGGCGACGGGCAGACGCTGGTGAACCAGAACGGTTACTCGCTGCGCAATGCCCAAGGTACCGGCTACATTGCAGGCGCTTATAACACCGCACCGTTGGGGCTGGGCCTGCATATCTACGGCAGCAATAACCAGATTTCCCAGGCAGCAGACCTTCTGACGGCGGGCGCAGGCGGCGCGGGGGTACGTGTGGATGGTGAGGGCAACACCCTGACGGTATTGCCGGGCACCCGTATTTATGCCGATGGCCTGAACGGCCAGGGCGTGATGTTTACCTACGGGAAAGACCATAATTTTATCCAGCGTGGCGATATTCAGGCGCTGGGCGAAAACGGCGTCGCCGCCCGGTTTGACTTCGGCAATAACCTGCTTGGCAATATTGCCGAATACCGGGGCTCTTATATCCGCACAGTCCAGATAAATTATGATGATGGTACTTCTGAGATCGTTGATGAACCGCTCCCGGAACTCGAAGGCGCGCTGGTAGACAACGTTGACATTACCGGGCGTCTCGCCGGTAATCTGGCGGCGATATCTATCTCCCCCAACGCGCTGGTCAACAACATCAATGTCATGACCGGCGCGCAGCTACAGGGCGATATCCTCTCGGAATACGACCAGCAGGACGACGACGGCAATCAGCGCCTGACGCAATTGACCTTCGGCCTGTTGGCTGACGATCGGGGCCGTGCCACCGACCAGGCCGACGATGATTTCCAGATGCGTTACGATGACGACATCTCGGGCATCAACAACCTGGCGTTAAACGCGGCGGGCGGCATCACGTCACTTAACGGCAACTACAGCGTCTACAGCGTAGACGTGTTTGAGGACGCCACCTTAGCCGGTAATGGCCAGTACACCCTGAATACCGACGGAGTGTTTAATAACGACGGTATCGTCTCGCCGGGTAACTCCATCGGACAAATCGTCATCAACGGCGATTTCCAGCAGGGGCCGACCGGACAATTGCTCATGGAAGTGGACGGTGCAGGCAATCACGATACGTTAATCGTGAACGGTAATGCCGCGCTGGACGGGCAACTGACCCTGGCACCACAGCCGGACTGGTATGCCGCCGACTGGCAGCTCAGTTCGACACAATTGCTGCAATCCGCCTCTTACAGCGGGGACTTCAGCGATGTGAACAGCCTGCTGTTCTCGCCAACCCTGGCGCTGGAAGCTACGCCACAAGGCGAGGGCGTTTACCAACTGGCTATCCGCCGCGCGGACAACGCGTATAGCCAATACGGACAGGATGATAACGCCCGCCGCGTCGGTGATGCCCTGGGGCAAATCGTGACAAATGCAGGCACCGATATGCAGCCGATGTTCACCGCGCTGGACTTCTCCTCTGAAGACGGCAGCGATATCGCCAGGGCGTTAAGCCAGCTGTCTCCGGCTGGCTACAGCGCCATGTTCGCCAGCTCGCTGAAACGGGAACACCAGATTGCCGATATGATCGGCGCGCGCCAGTTCGCGACGGCTCCGTCGCAACGGGCGGAAGATGAATGGCGCAGCTTTGCGGTGCCGTTCGGTGGCGGCGCGTGGCAGAACCGTCAGAATAACCACGTCGGTTATGACGCCACCCGCTACGGCATTCTGTTTGGCGCAGAAAAACAGAGCGCGGCGGCACCCAACTGGATCGTAGGGTTCCACGGTGCGGTGAGTGGGCAGACGGTAAAAGTGAAAGCGCCTGAAAACGGCACCGGCAAAACCACAGCGTTTGATGTGGGGATGCAGGCGCGCTACGCCGTCGATCCGCAGGTGGGCGTCTGGCTGTTCGGTAATGGCCGCGTGGGCGTAGAAGACGGGAAAATGGATCGCAGCATCAGCTTCCTGGATTACTCGTCGCGCAACCACGCCGACTGGACCGGCTATAACGGTTCACTGGCGGCAGGCGGCGGTTACAACTGGGCACTCAGCGATACCCTGTCTGCCGGTCCGCTGGCGGCGCTGAACTACACCCTGCTGTCCCGTGAAGACTTCACCGAAAGCGGCAGCGAAGGCAGCCGGCTGCATCTGGATTCGAAAACCTTCCATTCGCTGCAATCGCGTATCGGGGTAGGGGCGAACTGGGATATGCCGCTGTCGGCGGGGGGCGCGGTAAAAGCCAACCTGCAACTGACCTGGGATCATGAGCTGCTGGATACCGATCTGGTGCAGGACGCCAGCTTCGCAGGCTACCAGAGCGTCGGCTTCACCACCAAAAACCAGGTGGTCGGGCGTGATGGCATGGGCGTTCAGGCGGGCATGAGCTATGCGATCAATAAAGACGTCGAGATCGGCGCCAGCGTCAACAGCGACCTGTTCCGTACCGGCTATGACTCCGTAGCGGGAAACCTGTCAGCGACCTGGCGTTTCTGATCGATAACTGAGTGAGTAAGGTGCCTGCCGGACGCAGGTGCCTTTTTTACTTACTTGCCTTCCAGCGCGTCGAAATCCGATGCGTCATGGCGTTCCGGCAATTGCTCTGACGCATCGCCCCAGGTGCGGTTGACCTTACGGCCCCGCTGTACCGCCGGACGGGCATTCACGTCCTGCACCCAGCGCTGGAAGTTTTTATACGAAGCGACATCAAGGAATTCCGCCGCGTCATACATGCCGCCCAGCCCCAGCGCGCCGTACCATGGCCAGATGGCGATATCGGCGATGGTGTATTCATCCCCCGCGATATAGCGATGGTCGGCCAACTGGCGATCCAGCACATCAAGCTGACGCTTGGTTTCCATGGCGAAACGGTTGATGGCGTATTCGATTTTCTCCGGCGCGTAATGAAAGAAGTGCCCGAAGCCGCCGCCGAGATACGGGGCAGAGCCTTGCAGCCAGAACAGCCAGTTCAACGTTTCGGTACGCCTGGCACGGTCTTTCGGCAGGAAATGGCCGAATTTCTCTGCCAGGTAAAGCAGGATCGCGCCGGATTCAAACACGCGCACCGGCGGGTTAACGCTGTGATCCATCAGCGCGGGGATTTTCGAGTTCGGGTTGACGTCCACGAAGCCGCTGGAGAACTGGTCGCCTTCGCCGATGCGGATCAGGTGGGCGTCATACTCCGCGCCGCTTTCGCCCAGCGCCAACAGCTCTTCCAGCAGGATAGTGACCTTCTGGCCGTTGGGCGTGCCCAGCGAATAAAGCTGAAGCGGATGTTTACCTACCGGAAGGGTGCGCTCGTGGGTCGGGCCGGCGATCGGGCGGTTGATGCTGCCCCAGGTGCCGCCTTGTTTTTCCCAGGTCCAGACTTTTGGAGGTTGCCAGGATTGATCGGACATAATTTTCGCTGCCTCTGTTTTGAGAGAGTGTTCTTAGAGAATGTGCTGAGAGATTTAGCGAAGATAGCCGACCTGGCGGCCAATGTGTAGCAAGCCGTGCGCTTAAACGGCGGGAGTATGATACATTTCCCGCGCTTATAAATGACCACAACACATAACAACGGGTATGCAGTACATTACTAAACGATTTCGCTGGCTTCTGCTCGTTGTCCCGTTACTCAGCGGCTGCGGCACGCTTTCGCAGATGTCTTCCCCGGCAGGTACTCAGGAACTGCTGACCCATGAATCGCTGGATGGCGACGTGGATAGCGTGGTGCGCCATTATATGGCGCAAAAAGCGGTTTCCGGGATGACGGTGGCGGTGATCCATAACCACGGCGAGCCGCAGTATTACAGTTGGGGCGTCACTGATGAGACCCATCGCTACCCGGTAAAGCCAGATACCCTGTTTGCCCTCGGCTCGCTCAGTAAAGGGGTGACGGCGGAAGTGGTGACTTGCCTGGTGAACGAAGGGCGGCTCAGCTGGGATGACAAACTGGCGACGCTGTTGCCGCCGGGCACGCCGCTCAGCGGGGATGCGCAAAATATCACCCTGCTGGAACTGGTCACCCATACTTCCGGGTTGCCGCGCCAGAATATGGATCTGCCGATGCTGAAAAAATTCATCGGTTATTTAGGCAGTGGCGAAAACTTTTATGGCGAGCTGGATAGCGATAACGTTGTGCATTATTTAGCGGGCTGGCAGGCACCGCAAAGCAAAGTGCCGGAATATTCCAACCTCGGCTACGCGTTAATCGGCTATATCCTGAAATATAAAACCGGCGACGATATTCAGACGCTGGCGTCGCGCTATATTTTTCAGCCATTAAATATGGCCAGCACCAGCTTTACCCCGGAACAATTAAAAGGCTTTCCGCAACGCGCGCTGGGCCATGCCGGGGATCAGCCGAAATTTATTCGGCGCGGTCAGTTAACCCCGGACTGGCACTTTGATAACAATATGGTGGCGGCGGCGAGCTTATACAGCAATGCTGAAGACCTGATCGCCTATGCCCGCTACCACGTGTCGAAAACCGATAACAGCGTGCTGGATGTGGTCTTCGCCGAAGTCAGCAATATCTATTTCCACCGCCCTGAAGGATCGCAGGAAATCGCCTGGGCCACCGACTTTATTGGCCGGGAAAAAATTACCTATCAGGTGGGCTATATTGGCGGCTACTCCAGCTTTATCGGCTTCGATAAAGAAAAAGGCAATGCGGTAGTGGTACTGCAAAATGCCTTTAACTGGAGCAACTATATTGGCATGACGCTGTTGCTGGATATGGCGAAAAACGATCGCCAGATCTCCGGCAACCGTTTCGCGAATAATTAAGCTTCTTTACGCCCCAACCAGCGCTCTTTCAGCAGCGAGCCGGCAATCCCGATATCCAGAATGGGCGACGGCGGCAGGAAATTAGCCTCGCCCAACGACCGCATATCTGCAATCAGCGGGTTGTCCTGTTTGAGCATCACATCCGCCAGCAGGCTACCCGCCACCGTCTGTTTAGAGACCCCTGCGCCATTGCAGCCGCCTGCGGTACAAACAAACGGATTCAGCGCTCCCCACACCGGCGCGCCGTTGCGCGTGACGCTGATGGTGCCGGACCAGGTATGCTCCAGATTCACCTCGCGCAGCGTCGGGTAAACCTTGTTAAATAAGCGACGGTGCAGTTGGGTGGCGTGCCAGGTTTGCTCCACGCCGACCTGGCCTTTCAGGGCAGGCGTCACGTGCTGGCGGATCAGGAAGCGGCGATCGGTGGTGAAGCGGAACGTCGCCCCCGCGATGGCATTCACTGGCGTCAGCCCCCAGCTTTGCATCGGCGGCAGCGTCGCCAGCTGTTCATCGGTCAACGGCTCGGTGATGCTGGCGAAGGTCGCCATCGACGCCTGGCGAGTCATGCCGGGCAATAATGCGGAAGAGAGCGCGTTGGTCGCCAGCATCACTTTCGGGGTTTTAATGACGCCATGCGGGGTGACGACTTCCGCCACGTTGGTGTAGCGAATGCCCAACACCGGTGTGTTATCGAAACTCTGCACGTTATCCGGCAGGCAGTGGGTCAGCCCGGAAATGAGCTGTGCCGGGTTCACCAGCACGCAGCTCGGGGTATAAATTCCTTTGCTGTAAAACCGGGTGCCGAGTTTTTCATACAGCGCATCGCTTTCTAACGCCTGATACGGCTCCTGCATTAAATCGAGATGGCTGGCGTACTCGTTTAAAATACGATCGTTGCCGCGCTCCACCTGGCAGTGGTATTTCCCGGCATTTTCCCAGTCGCAGGCAATGCCGTGATGATCAATCAGACGTTCTAATTGACGAATGCCTTCCTGGAGCAGGTTACGATAAGCGTTAGCCTTTTTTAATTCGGCGGTGGAACTGCCGATATTATGCGGCAGGCCGATCACGAAACCGGAATTGCGCGCCGATGAGCTTTCCCGCGCGCTATGGGCATCGACGATGACAATATTCAGGCCGGGGTTAATTTCCGCCAGGCGGCGGGCGAACGCCACCCCTGCGAACCCCGCGCCGACGACAACCCAGTCGGCGGTCATATCGCCATTTAGCGTAGGATGCGGGGCGAAATGCTGCTCGCCTTCCGGCCAGCCCACCTGGTTGTGATTAAACGGTATTGATGCGTAGCGCACGGCCCTGAGTCCTTTTAGGAAAGAAACCAATTTTATAAAGTAAAGATTGCTATTCACGCCAGTGATAATCTGAGGGTTATTGATTTCAGACAAGTACAATCAGGAGAGGGCATGAGCCTGTCGATTATGTTGCAGGGAACCGCCTCGGACGTTGGGAAAAGTACCCTGGTGGCCGGGCTGTGCCGCATTTTTTCCCAGGAGGGTTATCGCACCGCGCCGTTTAAATCGCAAAATATGGCGCTGAACTCCGGCATCACGCCCGATGGCAAAGAGATGGGCCGTGCTCAGGTGTTCCAGGCTGAAGCCGCGGGGATCGCCCCCGACGTGCGCATGAACCCAATTCTGCTGAAGCCTACCAGCGACCGCAAAGCGCAAATTGTGTTAATGGGCAAAGTTGCCAGCGACATGGACGCCGTGAGCTATCACGACTACAAACCGACACTGCGCGAGACGGTGCGCGAGGTCTACCACAGCCTGGCCGCTGAGCATGACGTAATGGTGCTGGAAGGGGCGGGCAGCCCGGCGGAAATCAATCTGCGCGACCGCGATATCGTCAATATGGGCATGGCGGAGCTGGCGCAATGCCCGGTGATTTTAGTGGCGGATATCGACCGGGGCGGGGTGTTCGCCGCTATCTACGGCACCCTGGCGCTGCTTCAGGAACACGAGCGCTGGCGGGTAAAGGGCGTGATCATCAATAAATTTCGCGGCGACGTGGCGCTGCTGACTTCCGGGCTGGAGCAAATCGAAGCCCTGACCGGCGTGCCAGTGATTGGCGTGATGCCGTGGCTGGACGTCAGCCTGGAAGATGAAGACGGCGTGGCGCTCCAGCGCGGTAAATATCGTGATGTCACCGAGCGCCCGCTGGAGATCGCCTTGATCCAGCTACCGCATATTTCCAACTTCACCGATTTTAATCCGCTGGCGGCCCAGCCCGATGTGCGGGTGCGCTATGTCACCTCTGCCCATCAACTGACTGACGCCGATCTGCTGTTGCTTCCCGGCAGTAAAAATACCCTCGGCGATTTACAGTGGCTGCGGGAAAGCGGGCTGGCAGAAGCGCTGCTGGCGCGGCATCGGGCGGGAACGCCGGTCATGGGCATCTGCGGCGGCTACCAGATGCTCGGCAGGACGATTATTGATGAGGTCGAATCGGGGCTTGGCGAGCGTGAAGGGCTGGGCTTGCTGGACGTAGTTACTCGGTTCGCCCCGGAAAAGGTCACTACGTTGGTAAGCGGCGCGACGGCGGATACCTTCAGCGGCGTGTTACAACGGTGCGGTCAACTGCCGGTAACTGGCTATGAGATCCATATGGGCGAAACCACGCGCGGCGAGGGCGTCCAGCCGATGTTAACCTTCATCGATCGCGTTGACGGGGCCGTTAGCC
The DNA here is from genome assembly GCF_056155425.1 of Atlantibacter sp. MEI4A-1023. Classification (NCBI taxonomy): domain Bacteria; kingdom Pseudomonadati; phylum Pseudomonadota; class Gammaproteobacteria; order Enterobacterales; family Enterobacteriaceae; genus Atlantibacter; species Atlantibacter sp. MEI4A-1023. Next base: position 3,882,102 of record NZ_CM149568.1, on the reverse strand, counting down.
GGGATGGGCTGGTGGCGGGGTGCTATCTGCACGGGCTGTTTGATAACGGCGGCTTTACCCGCGCGCTGCTGGACACCCTGCGTCAGCGCAAAGGCCTTGAGCCGTGGGACGGCGACGTGCTGGATTACGCGGCCCATAAAGCCCAGCAGTTCGATTTGCTGGCGCAACAGATGCGCGAACATATTGATATTGCGCGCATTTACCAGATTATGCGCGAGCACAAGGAGCCTTGCTGATGATCCTGATTACCGGTGGGGCGCGCAGCGGCAAAAGCCGCCACGGCGAGCGGCTCGTGCAGGGGATGGCGGATCGCGTGCTGTATATCGCCACTTCGATGATTTTTGATGACGAGATGGCTGATCGAATTAAACATCACCAGCTCAGCCGTCCGGCCCACTGGCGCACCGTAGAAGCGTGGCGCGATCTCCCCGCCATCATCACCCCGGACAACGACCCGCAGGAAGCCATCTTGCTGGAGTGCATCACCACGCTTATCAGCAACCTGCTGTTTGATGTTGTCGGCGATACGCCGGAAGAACGCTGGGATTACGTGGCGATTGAGGCGCATATCGACGCGCAGATTGCACAGTTGCTGGCGGCCTGCGCGGCGTGCCCGTCTCCGGTGGTGTTAGTCACCAATGAAGTGGGCATGGGGATCGTGCCGGAAAACCGTTTAGCGCGTCATTTCCGCGATATTGCCGGGCGCGTCAATCAGCGGCTGGCGGAGCAGGCGGAACAGGTGTGGCTGGTGGTGTCGGGAATTGGCGTGAAGATTAAAGGATAAGGCGATGGGCTTTGGGCCCATCGCCGGGTCTGACTTAGAACGTTTTGCGTAAGCGCAGGCTGAAGTTGTGCGCCTGATAATCTTCACCCGCTTGCAGATCGTAACGCGCATCCAGGCTCAGCGAGTTCACATCATACAGGGTGCTGCCAATAGCCACGCCTGCCATATCTTCAACCGGGGCCGCACCTTTGGTGATAAAGCTGGTTTCACCAATGCTGTCTGCGGCGTAGGTCGCGGTATTGCTCATCTGCTTGTTATCGTACTGGTGGATCCAGGACAGTTGAACAAACGGCGTCAGGTTACCCAGACCGGTTTCAAACGTCTTGTCCAGACGCGCGCCGATATCGCTCACCACGGACTGGTTGTGGGAAGAATCCACGTCCAGCGCCATGCCGTTGCCGCCGGTTTCCGAATAGCCATCAATATGCTGATAGCTGTAAGAGAGGCCCGCCAGCGGCGTCAGCGTGACGTCTGCGCCCAGCGCGAACGGATAACCAAACTCACCCTGTACCGTCACAGACTGGCCGTTGAACTTGCCGCGCGCGTGGCCGGAGAAGCCGGTGAAATCAACGTGGCGCGAGGTGTCGTAGTTCTGGCGGTTAACCCCTGCGGACAGGTTCATAAACCACGGTTCGCCAGTGTAACTGGCGTAGCCGATCAGGCCGTAGTTATCTGCCGTTGAGGTGTTGCCGTTCAGGTTGTCTTTACCGTGAACCGAGGTGTTGCTGTAGTTCACTGCCGCACCCAGACGCCATGCGTCATCCAGCGCACGGTCGGCGCCGATCAGCAGGCCGCCGAATTTCGCGCTGTAGCCGCTGATTTGGTCAGTGCTGTCACGGCGCACATAGCCGCCGAACGGCTGCGCCCACATCAGCCAGTCGCTGTAAGCATCACCGGTAGAGACGCCGCTCATGCCTGCGGTTTGCGGGTTGCGCAGGTTATCCATATGGTTGCCAATCACCGAGTAGGCCGAGGCCGTGGCGGTTTGCGTCGCCTGGCCGGCGCTGATGCTCTGGCCCGGAGACAGGCGCTCGCCCACGCGGTTAGCTTCCAGGGTGTTATCAATCGCCAGCGAGGCGTTGTACAGCTCCAGCAACTGCGGAGAAATACCGGAGTAGCTGCTCAGGCCGCTCAGCGCGGAGGTCGCGTTTTGCGTGGTGGCGTAGCCAGGCTGCGGCTGCGCCGGGGTTTCCGGTTCGGCTGGCGTGACTGGCGCTTGTGGGATAACCGGGGCGTCTGGGGTGACAGGCGCTTCAGGCGTTACGGGGACTTCAGGCGTCACCGGAACTTCAGGCGTCACCGGCACTTCCGGGATAACCGGTACTTCAGGCTCAACCGGCGCGTCTGTCAGGCTGACAACCAGCGCGCTGCGCGAACCGTCGAGCAGGGTTTTACCCGAGACGGCGCCTTCGTAACCCGATACTTTATATTTCAGCTGGTTGGCGTTGTACTGGGTGCCGCTGGCATCCGCATCAATCACCACATAGCGCTGGCCGCGCGCAAAGGCATAGCTATTTTCTTTTTGTACCAGGTTAACGCGCGAGCCCGCATCAACCACTGCCGAGCCGGTCACGTTCAGACGCCCATAGCCGCTGTCCTGGCTGCCGCCGTTAGCGATGGCGCCGTCGGCTACGCCGATAATCAGCGTGGCATCGCGCTTCTGGTGATAGTTGCCGTTGATGGCGATTGGGTTATTGATCTGGATTTTCGCCGCGTTGTTAAACACGGTGCCGCCGGTGATGACATTGTCATTCAGCAGAACAGAACCAGAATTAAAGTTGATGTCGCCGCCCGCGCTCAGCGTGCCGATCGTGTCTTCAATGATAGGGCCAGGACCTATAGCGAAAATGCCAAAAATCGGCATTTGGGTTGCGCCAGAGAACTTACCCTGAGCCCCGCTGCCACCCGTAATATTCAGCGGCGCATTACCCCGCACATAAATATCACCAATGATTTCACCCTCGTTATGAAGGTTATTCATGACGCCGGTAGAATCAATCGCAATATAACCGCTGCTGATCTTGCCATAGTTATTCAGTGCGGAAATCGTTCCAGAATTACGAATTGCCGTTGAATCATTGCCATCGAAATAGTTATAGCTGTTGATTGAACCGGTATTATTGAGGGTATTGATCGTTCCCTTATTAATAATTGTACTGTTATTAATCAGAGCGGAGTTCACTTCGGAAGAAATAATCCCAATGGGATAACTTTCCATACTGCCGTCATTTTGCAGCAGGTCAATAACGCCATTATTTTGCAGGGCAGTATTCCCGCTAATACGGCCATTGGTCATATTGGTGAGCGTACCCACGTTGCCACGGTTGAAAATCGCGGCGCTGTTAACGACAACAGGGTTGTTCATGTCGTAAGAGACGCTGGCGTTAATGGAACCGCTATTGATAATGTTATCGGTCTGGCTGTCCGCACCGAGATATAAGCCGTTATAGGCAGATAAATTGGCGTTGTTCTGAGCGTTGATGAAGTTCGTGTTTTCCAGGGTGCCGATATATCCTTCGTTCTGGATACCGTGACCATCCAGGCTGTAGATCCAGCCCTGATTGGTGAACAGATCGACGCGCCCCTGTGAACCCACCGTGACCGCTGAGCCTGATGAGGGTTGAACCCGGCCTTGTGCTGTGACAGTAAAATCAGGGTATGTGGTATTAATCGTGACGTTTCCGTAATACGGCTCGTCAATAATATTTCCCAGGTCGGCGTACGCGGCTGGCGCAAAGAGCCCTGGCGCAGCCGTCAATGCCACCAGCATAGCGCCACGCTGGCTAACGTTATTTTTTTTCATAATGTCCGTTGCGATGTCTAATTGTTTTAGATAAAAGCAGGTTTAAATAATTCAGGAGTAATCCGATTTTATTTATCGGCAGAATATCGATTTACATGACAAGATCAATCACAATTTCTTAACTGTCCTACCGCCAAAATATGACTTAAATTAAATTTTGAAATAATATTTCACTTAGTCAGGATGCCGTTATGCCGCTGCGTTTGTTAACGCCACGTTATTATTTATTGATAAGCCTGATGTTTTTATCGGCTGGCTGCGTAAACAGCGACAGCCGTGACCGTGCGGCGCTGCTCGTAAAAAAAACTGGTCTGAACACCAGAGATTTACACACCGCAAGCTTCAAACTGCGAGCCTGGCAGCGCATTAATGACCCTGCGCAGCCGGTGCGGGTGTATATCGAAGGCGATGGTTTCGCGTGGGTGAGCCGCACACGTCCATCCGACGATCCTACGCCACGCCAGCCCACCGGATTAATGCTGGCGGCGGCAGATGCTTCAGCCAATGTGTTATATCTGGCACGGCCCTGTCAGTTTATCGGTCCGCCGCTTCCGGCAAACTGTCGCGCGACGTGGTGGACCGACAGTCGTTTCTCGCCGAGGGTAGTGCAGGCGATGGACGACGCGCTGAGCCAGGCACTGCAACCCTGGCCCGGCATGCCAATAGAGTTAGTCGGTTATTCCGGCGGCGGGGCCGTTGCGGCGCTGATTGCCGCACGGCGCAACGATGTGCGCTCGCTACGCACCGTGGCGGGTAACCTGGATGTGGCTTACGTCAACGCCGTGCATAACGTCTCTGCGATGCCCGACGCGCTTAGCGCCCTGGACGTGGCGCGGCAATTGGCGAATCTGCCGCAGATCCATTTTACCGGCAGCGATGACACCACCGTCCCGCCTGAGGTGGCGAGGCGTTTTCAGCAGGCGGCAGGGGGGCATTGTGTGCATATTGAAGACGTGAAGGGGATGGCGCACGGTTCAGACTGGGCGGCAGTCTGGCCGTCGCTTTTGCAGCAACAGCCAGACTGCCGTTGATATCAGACGAACATTTTTAATCGCTCCAGCCCGGCGGCGAGGTCGGCTTTTAAATCGTCCATATCTTCCAGGCCGATTTGCAGACGCAGCGCTCTACCGCCGGGCTGCCATGTGGTCACCGTGCGGTATTCCGCGCAGTTAAACGGAATAATCAGGCTCTCGAAACCGCCCCAGGAGTAGCCCATCGCGAAGATCGACATATTATCCAGCATGTGATCGACGCTGGCTTTGCTGTATTCCGGTTGCAGGATGACAGAGAACAGCCCGGACGAGCCGGTAAAATCGCGCTTCCAGATCTCATGGCCTGGACAGTCCGGGAATGCCGGATGCAGTACTTTCAGCACTTCCGGGCGGGATTGTAGCCACTGCGCCATCTCCAGCCCGCGTTTTTCCGCCTCTTTCAGCCGCAGATACATCGTGCGCATCCCGCGTAGCGCCAGGAAACAGTCTTCCGCGCCGGGTAGCATCGCCATCAAATCGTAGGTTTTCCGCAGTTCCGGCCACCAGGCCTCGTTAGCGGAGACCATGCCCATCAGCAGATCGGAATGGCCGCCGAGGTATTTGGTCCCGGCTTCTACCGATAAATCGCAGCCGTGCTCGTGGGCGCGGAAAAATACCGGCGTCGCCCAGGTATTATCGATAATAGTGGCGATACCGCGCGCTTTGGCCTGCGCCGTCATGGCGGGCACGTCCTGGATCTCAAAGCTCTGCGAACCGGGAGATTCCAGGAATAGCGTGGTGGTATTGGGGCGGAACAGCGCCTCAATTCCCGCGCCGATCAGCGGATCGTAGTACTCGGTTTCAATGCCCATTTTCGCCAGCAAACCCGCACAGAACAGGCGTGTGGGTTTATACACGCTGTCCGGCATCAGCAGATGATCGCCCGCTTTCAAGGTGGTAAGCAGCGCCAGGGCGATAGCGCCGAGGCCGGAAGGGGAGAGCACGGTACCCGCCGCGCCCGCCAGCTCGCTCCACGCGTTCTCCAGATTGGCGATGGTGGGCGTACCCATAGTGCCGTAGTTAAACTCAGCGCGATTGTTTTCAATATCGCTGACGGTGGGGAAAATCACCGTCGAACCGCGATACACCGGGCTGTTCACGAAACCTTTTTGCTGCGCCGGGTTTCTGCCAATTTGCGTAATCCGCGTGCCGATAGTGAAATTTGAAGGGGATTCTTTACTCATCAGGTACCTCTTTAACCAGCGTTATTCGAAAAACTTAAAGAAGGGGGACAGACATAGCAAGATGCCAAAAAAGGTGATGAACCAAACGCCCGGACCTTTAAACTGATGCAGCGTTTTAACTTTATAAACTAAATAACAGGGAATTAAGCAGGAGACTAACCCGAATAATGGACTGCCGAGCTGCATAAAAAATAGAATCGAAAAGCGGGTGGAAATCCATGCCCACAGCCCGAGCACCACGCCAGCGTGAATCGCCAGGTTCAGCGTTTTGTGATTGATTTTCTCTTCAGGAATAAAGCGGCTGATAATATTCACCACAATCCCTTTAATGGCTTCCTGAAAGCCCAGGTAAATACCGAGGAATGCCGTTAATATCGCGAAGATATTTAATAGTGCGCTCATCACTTTCACGACAGCGCCGGGGATGACCTGGGCGGCAATCGCCAGCGCGGAGATATTCTGTTCGAATGCAGAGACGGCCTGGTCATGGCTAATGGCGAAAGTAAACGAGAAAGCGAAGAATAAAACTGCCACCGCCAGGATGATATACGCCACCCGGTTAGCGCGGATCGCGCGGTACGTGGCGATGCGGCGGTCCGGCTCAACTTTGCGATAAGCGATATTCATCGGGCTGAGGATCTGGACAAACAGAATTGAAAAAAGGGTAAACGGCAGCGTTAAAAACACATCGCGTAAAAAAGAACCCAACGGTGGAAACGCACTGATATTATTGAAATTCCAGTGTGGAACCATCACAAGGCCCAGCGCCACGATAATACCGAACTTCACGCAGACCATCGGCCCGGAGACCTTAAACAGCAACCGTTCGCCCTGTGACGCGATACTGACCAGCGCCACCAGAATCACCAGCCCGTACCAGACAGAATCCGACAGTAATCCGTCTGTTAATCCAAACGTCTGTATATAGGAGGCGCTATCGAAGGTGACCGCCAGCGAGTAGGAAAACATGCCGTGCAGCAGCATTAAAAAATAGGCGATGCCCAGCCAGAATCCCCAGTTTTTACCCAAATACTGAGTAATGACGTTGGAGTAATCTTCGCAGTTTTCACTTTCCGAGAGGGTTTTTAAATATAAGCTTTGCAATAAATAGATGGCGGGATAAGCAATAATTACCGAGGCGATAAATACCCAAATCCCTTTTATGCCGATTTGCACCGGCATAAAGACAATGCCGGAACCGATCGCCATGCCAATACATAATACGACCCATCCGGCATCATATTTAGTAAAAGGAATCGATTGATGAAGCTTTTCAGAGCGGGGTACGGAGTGAGAAATGTCATTCATAATAGTTTCCTGTCGCAATTTATTAAAATAATGGTGACGCATGACTGCAACGGCGGTGATAGTTATTATTGAGTTCATTCATTTTCTGACTGCAATATCATGGTACGTAACGATTAGCGAAACGGAAAGGCGTCGGTAGTGCTAAGTATCAACAAGACTTGTGCGTAAAACGCAAAAGTTGATGGGTATCGCTGTTTGAGTAACAGCGCAATATGCTGTGGAACAGGCATTGCCAGGGTGAGGGAGAGAGATGAGTAAGATTTTTATGCCATTTAAAGCAAAAATTGACAACCATGCGATATTTCGCCAGTTGGAAATCTTTATTAAGGTGGTTGAATGCAACAGTTTCTCCGTCGCCGCGCAAAAACTGAGCCTGACGCCATCCTCTGTGAGCCGTAGTATTTCGCAACTGGAAGAAAGTCTTGGCGTCGTGCTGCTAAAAAGGACCACCCGCACTTTTATCCTCACCGAGCCGGGTAAATATTTGTTGATCCGCGCGCAACGGCTGTTGGGCGATCTCGATGATTCCCTGATTAACACTTCCAGCTTTCATCAGCATCCACAGGGCCAGCTCAGGATCACCTGTTCCATCGCGTTTGGCGTATCACATCTGATGCGGCTTTACAGCGAGTACCGGGAGTCGTACCCGGATGTGCGGCTGTCGGTCGATCTCAACGATCAGAACGTCAATCTCAACGAAGAGAATTTCGATATTGCTTTGCGCATTACCGCACGGCCGCCGAATAATTTCGCCCTGCGGGAAATATGCAAAATCAACTGGGTGTACTGCGGCAGCAAAACCTATTTCGAACGGCGCGGTATCCCGCAATCGCTGGCCGATCTCGAACAGCATGACTGCTTAATTAACCCGAATGTCTCGGATAACTGGTATTACATCGACGAGCATCACCAGCCCAGGGCGTTAAAGGTAAATAACATTATTGAGGTGAACAGCACGCTGGGGCTACTGAATGCCGCGTTGCATCATCAGGGGATTGTCAGCCTGCCGACCTATCTTCTGGGTGATTATATCGCCCGTGGCGAACTGGTCCCGGTGCTGCTGGACCATGAAGTCAAAGAGCATGAATACAACCTGTATGCGCTGTACCATCCCGGCTATCACCAGGACCCCAAGATTCGCAGTTTTATCGATTTTATGGTGGAAAAGATCACCGCCACGCCGGAGTGGGATCAATGGCTGGAGGCATAAACTGCTCCAGTAAAATAAAACCCGCCAGGCGGCGGGTTGTCACTACAGCTTTTCAATTTGCCGCGAATGCCACGGGCCGAGAATAAACACGGTGATCATCGAACCCAGCAGAGCACACAGCATATCGGATTGCGTATCCCACGGATCGCCCTGCGTGCCTAAAAACTCATCTGCGCCCTGGCCGAGGATCAGCGCCACCCACCACTCTATCAACTCATAGAATGCGCTGATTGCCAGTGCAATACAGCACACCAGGAAACCCAGCATTTTGCGCCCGTTGATAAAGCCGCCGCGAATCAACACTTCCCGCGCCGCCAGCGCCGGGACTAAGCCCTGAAACAGGTGGCCGAGTTTGTCGTAGGGGTTACGGCTGAGGTTCAGCCACTCCTGCACCTCAAACCCGAGGGGAACTTTGGCATACGAGTACATCCCGCCGACGATCAAAATAATCGCGTGGAAGAAAATCAGTACATAAAGTAGAGGCGTCAGCGGGTAGCGCCGGGCGGTTGCCCACAGGATCGGCACCACGATCAGAACCGGGAGGACTTCCATCATCCAGGTGAGTTTGCTGGCGGAAGCGATGCCAGTGACGATAAGCAATACGGCCAGCAGCAGCACGCCGATGGGCAGGTAAACAGGACGGGCAGAGTTCATTAGCGATCCTTCACTCAGGGAAAGGGCATACTATCCGGCTGAAAGCGAAGAAAAACAACGTTGAAAATAGCAGGGGAAAAGGCGCGACATTGCTGTCGCGCCTGTAACTCAGGGGCGGTTAAGGATCTCAGTGGGGATAGGCTCGCCATGATATTTCTGGTAAATGGCGTTCAATTTTCCATTTTTGAGGTTAGCGGCAATCCATTCGTCGAGTTTTGCTTTCAGCTCTGGTTCATTCTTTTTCAGGCCAATGGCTAAATCAAACACGGTTAGCGTCATTTTCGGTTCAAACGCCAGTTTAGGGTTTTGCTTCTTAATCTGATTAACCAGCGTGGCTGATGTTGCGACGGCGTATGCCTGCCCGCTCACGGCAGCCGTGACCATGGTGGCATCGTCATCGTAACGTTGAATGGTTACGCCATTTTTTACGGCGTCTTTGGTCAACATCGAATCCTGTGTTGTGCCCCGTGTTACCGTAATGGCATGCCCTTTCAGGTCGGCCCAGTCGCTGATTTTGGTGGCCGCCGGCGCGCCAATTACAGAGCGCAAGCCTGCATAGGCGCGGCTAAAATCAATCACCTGCGCACGTTGCGGCGTAACGGAGAGCGTGGATATCACGATATCCGCCTTGCCCGTTTGCAGGTTAGGAATACGCGTCGCGCCGGTGGTTTCGATAAATTTCAGTTTCAGCCCCCAGTCTTTCGCTAACAGCTCGGCGGTTTCAACATCGGAGCCAACCGGTTTCATCGACGCATCCAGCATCCCGGAGGGGGGAATGGAGAGATCGGTTGCAACGCGTATCTCGCCCCGTTTTTGAATCTCCTCTAAGGCATTTGCCGAGGCGGGAAGCGTAACGACGGCGGACAGCAGGGTGGCGAGCATGATGATTTTTTTTGCAGGGCTCATTATTATTCTCCTTCTTGGGGATATTGTAGGGTTGAGTAACTCACAAATCGTTGGAAATAAATTCCTGCAACGCCGCTGTGGCGGGCGTTTTCAGGATCTCGACCGTGCCGCTTTCATGGACGGTTCCCTGGTGCATAAAAATAATTTTATCGGCGACCTTACGGGCGAAATTCATTTCGTGGGTCACCATAATCATGGTCATGCCGCTTCCCGCCAGGCGCTCAATCACGCGCAGCACTTCGCCGGTGAGTTTGGGATCTAATGCCGATGTCACTTCATCAAACAGCATCACTTTCGGTTTCATCGCCAGCGAACGCGCGATGGCCGCGCGCTGCTGCTGCCCGCCGGAAAGCTGTTCTGGATAGCTGTCGGCTTTATCCGCCAGGCCGACTTGTTCCAGCACCGAAAGCGCCAGCCGTCTGGCTTCTGCCTTCGCCATTTTTTTGACCGATACCGGGCCGAGCGTGATGTTTTGCTCAATCGTCAGATGGGGAAACAGGTTGTAGCTCTGGAACACAATCCCGACGTCCTGGCGCAGTTTGCGCAGGTCGACGTGGGGATCTTCAACTTTGTGGCCGCAGACCTCAATGCTGCCGCTGTTAATGGTTTCCAGCCGATCAATACAGCGCAGTGCCGTACTTTTGCCTGAACCGCTGGCGCCAATCAGTGCCACGACCTGTCCCTGATTCACTGAAAAAGAGACGTCTTTCAGTACCGGGTTATTGCCAAAGCTTTTTTGTACATTTCTCAGGGTAATGATGGACATAGTATTAACCTTCAGCACTTAATTGATTCGTGGGCTAACTGTTTCCAGAGCCTTAGCTTTCTTCTCTGGCGCGCCCCGCTCAAGCCGGCGGCTTAACACGGACACGGGAAAACAGAGGCAAAAATAGATCGTTGCCACAGTGAGATAGATAATAAATGGCTCAAAGATAGAGTTGTTGATCAGTTGTCCGGCGCGCGCCAGCTCGACAAACCCCACCACGGACGCCAGCGACGTGTTTTTGATGATCTGAACTGAAAACCCTACCGTAGGCGGCGTAGCAAGTTTGATGGCCTGCGGGAGGATGACTTTAAACATGCGCTGCACACGGGACAGCGCCAGGCACTCAGCCGCTTCCCATTGCGCGCGGGGAACCGCCTGGATACAACCCCGCCAGATCTCACCGAGGTAGGCGCTGGCGTAAATCGTCAGCGACACGCCTGCGGCCAGCAGCGGGGAGATCGAATAGCCCAACTGCGGCAATCCGAAATAGACCATAAACATGATAATCAGCAGCGGCGTGCCCTGAATTAACTGCACCCAGGACGCCACCACAACACGGACTATCCGCACCGGTGCAATGCGGCCCAGCGCAATCAGGAAGCCCACCAGACCACCACCGCCGAAGGCCATCAGCGACAGGATTGCGGTCCAGAGGGTGCCTTCCAGCAGAAACTGAATATGCGCGAAGTTAAGGGAAATATTCATCGTCATTACTCCCTAAATCATGGTGCCAAGCCGGCGACGGCGAGGGAAAATGGCAAGGCCAAACAACCAGAACACCAGGCGCATCAACAGCGAGATGGCGATGTAAATGCCCGCCACAATCACGAACGTTTCAAACGGGCGGTAGGTTTCTGACTGAATAAAGTTGGCGGTCGCGGTCAGTTCTTCGGTGGAGATCTGCGAGGTCACCGAGGAGGCCAGCATCAGTAAAATAAACTGGCTGGTCAGCGACGGGTAAACGCGCTCGATCGCGGGGCGGAGCGCCACGTGCCAGTACTGCTGCCATTTGGTTAACCCGAGGGTTTCTGCGGCTTCCCATTGCCCTTTATGCACCGACTCAAATCCGGCGCGCATGATTTCTGCGGTATAGGCACCCACGTTAATCGTCAGCGCAATGACCGAGACGGTGAACGCGGTAAACGAAAACCCCAGGCTGGAAAGGCCAAAGTAAACCAGAAAGATCTGCACCAGAAACGGCGTGTTGCGAATGGATTCGACATAAATTGCCGCGATTCTCGCAAACACTTTGGAGTGAGAGCGTCGGGCCACGGCACAGAGCGTGCCGATAAGAAAACCCGTCACCGTCGTCACGATGGCCAGTTGGGCGGTTAATGTCGCACCGTCCAGTAATAGCTGCCATTGTGAAAGTATTGCTGTGAAATCGAGCATCATGACTTTCGCCCCGGTTAATTGGTTTTTGCGTTCTGCTGGCCGGTCAACCGGTCATAGACTTTGAAAAGTGCCTGGTTGCCGTTGGCTCCTTCACCGTATGCCTGCGCATTCTGGTATTGGGTGGCAACCAGGGCCGTGGCAGGGAGGGGGACCGGATGTTTCTGTGCCGCTTCTAAAACCAGACGCAGATCTTTCATCATTAAATCAATGCGAAAACCAGCGGAGTCGTCGCCTTCGATCATGGCGGGGCCCAGTTTGTCGAGCATCCACGATGCGGCGGATCCACCCAGCAGCACTTCACGCATTTGCGGCAAATTGATATCCCAGGCGCGAGCCAGCGCTAACGCTTCGCAAATCGCCTGAATATTGATGCCGCAAATCAGTTGGTTACACAGCTTCACGGTTTGCCCGGCACCGGATGCGCCCACGTGATTTAACGTGGTGCCCATGGCGCGCAGATAGGGCGTTGCCTGCTCAAAGCCGCGGGCTTCACCGCCTGCCATGATGGTCAGAGTGCCGTTTTTAGCGCCAATCGGCCCGCCGGAGACCGGCGCATCCAGCATGGTCACGCCCGCAGCCGCCAGCTCCTGGCTCAGCTTGCGTGTGGCTTCCGGCGCGATGGTGCTCATATCGACATACAGTTTTCCGCGTGGCGGGACAGCTAACAGCCCCTGCGGACCACGCACGATATCTTCAACCTGCGGGGTGTCCGGCAGCATGGAAATGACGATATCCGCATCGCTGACCGCAGAGGGGATATCATTAACGATTTCAACACCGGACTGGCGCAACGCATCGCCCGCGCCGCTGACAATATCAAACGCGCGCACGGTATAGCCCGCCTGAGCGAGATTGCGCGCCATCTCGCGCCCCATCACGCCTAAGCCAAGAAAGCCAACGATGCCGGAAGTAGCAGTCTTCATCAGGAGTCTCCTTGCTGATTAGTTATGTTGCTCAAGCTGCGCCAGCTTCTCGACGCGGCGGATGAAGTCGGCATCCTGAACAAAGGTTGCCTGCAAAAAGGCGTCAATCAGATCGCGCGCCAGCCAGGGGCCAACGATCTGCGCACCGATACACAACACATTGACGTCATCGTGCTCCACGGACTGATGGGCTGAATGCACGTCATGCCCCACCGCAGCGCGGATGCCTTTGATTTTGTTGGCGGCAATCACCGCGCCCACGCCGGTACCGCATACCAGAATTCCGCGCAGGCCATTGCTTTCGCGGACTTTGCTACACACCGCGAACGCAATATCGGGAAAATCCACAGGCTCAGGGTTATAACTGCCCACATCGTCAATCTGATGGCCCGCTTGCTCCAGCCACTGGATGAGTTCCTGCTTGAGGTGAAATCCTGCGTGGTCACTGCCAATTACGATCTGCATCTGCGTTTCCTTATTAAGGGGGTTAGTCAGCAAAAGGTTGAGAACCCACCATGCGAATGGTGGCGCGACGACGAAAATCGGCGCCAATTTCAAAATGGCGGCTCAGTAAGTCATCGGCTTTGTCTTCGTCTCGTTCGACGATGGCGGCAAAAATGGCGCGGTGGTGATCGATGAGGAACGCTTCAATGCCTTCCACCTGAATAATTTGTTCACGTCTGTCGAGGTGGGAGCGCTGCATCAGCACGCCGATCGACTGATAAATGTTGATAAGCGTTGGCGAGCCCGATGCGTTGACGATGGTTTCATGAAAACGAAAGTCGGCTCGTCCGCCTAATTCCGGTTCATGGATGGTATCGCTGATGTCGCGCAGGCAGGCGGCCAGACGATCGTAATCACTTTGCGTTGCCCGGCGGCAGGCGAGGCGCACAGCCTGGCGTTCAATGGCGATTCGCGCCTGCATCACGTCATCCACCACATTCGGCTGGTGGGCCAGCACGAAGGTAAAGAATTCACCGAAAACCGACACATCAGGTTTTGTCACCACCGTGCCGATGCCGTGACGGATCTCGACGGCACCAATCATCGCCAGGGCTCTTAGCGCTTCCCGCAATACCGGGCGGCTGACGCCTAATCTGGCAGAGAGCTCGCGCTCAGGTAGCAAACTGTCGCCCGCGCGCAACGCCCCGCTTAACAACTGCTCGCGTAAAAATTTAACGACGCGGTCATGACCGCTGCTGCTTTCCGTCTTTTCGCGTTTGATATCCATATGATTTTACCGGTGGTATTAAGTGGTAATACCAATGGTAGATATGTTAATAAATTATTAATGTGATGTTGATCGATAATTAACCTGGTGGTTTTGTGAGCGGGATTGCAATTATCGATTTGACTGGCTGCGGGAGGGAGATCTTCAGGATCGTGAGATCAGCTTTGTAAGCTGTCGTGAATGCCAGCGGCCAAGAATGAACACCGAGAACATCGAACCCAGCAGGGCGCACAGCATATCGGCCTGGGTGTCCCATTCATCGCCCTGGGTGCCGAGGAAATCATCCGCGTCCTTGCCGAGGATCAGCGCCACCCACCACTCGATCAGTTCATAAAAGGCGCTGATGGCAAACGTGACGCAGCACACTAAAAAGCCCAGCATCTTAGCGCCGAGCCGATAGCCGCCGCGTAGCAAAACTTCCCGCGCCGACAGCGACACCACCAGCCCCTGGAGGACGTGACCGATACGGTCATAGGGATTGCGATCGACGCCCAGCCAATCCTGAAGATAAAAACCGACGGGAACGCGGGCGTAGGAATACATCCCGCCAACGATAAGAGAAACGCAGCCGATAAAAATGAGTGAATAGAGCAAGGGTGTGAGCGGGTAGCGTTTTGCGGTTATCCAGAGGATTGGCGCGATGATAAAAAGCGGCATGACTTCGAGCAGCCAGGTGAGTTTGCGCTCGGTGTGGAAGGCGGTGAAAATCATCAGCAATGCCAGCAGCATGATACCTGCGGTGAGAAAAAGCGGACGGGGGGATTTCATCAGCGTTCCTTTATGGTGGTGAAAGTAGGGTTTAGTTGAAAAGGGGGGAAGTGCAAGGTGGGGGGATTTGCGAGATGTATTCTGGATTCGTAAGATACTGCGCCAGCCCTGGTTTAAACCCCTTGCTGTGAGTTTCGGGTAGCAGTATCGTTCACCCGCACCTGCAAAATCAGGTGCCGGGATTGACCTCCTGAAATACTGTTACAGGCGACATGTGACGCGCCAGCGTCGTTGTTATGTCGTGCGCACGGCTACACCTCTATGGCGGGCCGGGCGGGGGCGTCGCGAGACGCGCCGGTTTCCTGTAACGCCGGTAAGGTCAACCCCGCCTGGTTCCGCCACCCGTGAGATTGACCTCTCCAGTGGCGGAAATATCAAACGTTACAGGAGGCTGCCCTTATGGCTACTATCTCTACCCAGACTCAACTATCATCTGAAAAAACCGCGAAAACCCAACGTCGCTACACTGTCGGCTATATGCCTAATCGGGGTGATACCAGCACACCAGCGCTGCATCTGAGCGGAAAATGGTTAAGAGACGCAGGATTTGATACTGGAATGAATGTCACCGTTAAAATTGCTGACGATTGCATTGTATTGATTCTTGATACCAATGAAACGCAGGCGTTGCGTGAAGAGCTAACACTGGCAAAGGCGGCAGTGAAAGAGATGAAGCAGAGGGTATTAAGTTCGCTTTGAAAATATTATTAAAATACAAAGCAAAAACCCGCCTTGTGGGCGGGTTCTTTAAATAGTGGTGCCCGGACTCGGAATCGAACCAAGGACACGGGGATTTTCAATCCCCTGCTCTACCGACTGAGCTATCCGGGCAACGGGGCGCATTAAACCCGATTCACCGTACCGCGTCAACGAAATTTCCGTGGATTCTGTTCAGATGCGCATTATGCCGCCAGGTTGACGACAATCCCATCACTTTACCCACCGAAGAAGTGCATCCACAGGGCTGATATCGGCATGCTGATCACCAGCGCAGGCAGCATATTCACCACCGGGAACATCTTGATGCCGCAAATCCGCAGCCCGGTTGCCAGTAGCAGCACGCCGCCAACGGCGGTGAAATCGGCCATCATGGCGGGCGTAGTAAGCGGCAGGATAATCGCCGCGCACCAGGCGAGGGTTAACTGGATCGCCATCAATGGAAACGCGATAAACGCCACCGCCACGCCGAGCGTGGTGGCGAAAATCATCGCGGTAAAGAAATCGAGAAACGATTTGGCGATCAGGATAGTCGGGTCGCCAGTCATGCCTTCCTGCATCGCGCCAAACACCCCGGTGCCGCTGGCGCAAAACAGAATCAGGATGGCGACGAAGTTCTGAATAAACGCGTCGTGACCACCGTTTTTACCGCCTTTGTCCAGCAGCGAACGCGCTTTGCCTGCGGCGGCGTTAATGCCGCGCTCCATATAGCACAGCTCGCCGATAATGGTGCCGAGCAGGGTGGAGAGCACCATCACCGGCAGGTTGGCGCATTTAACGATCAGCAGCACGCCAATGCCGAGGGAAGCCAGACCAAATATCGATGGCATTGTCACCCGCAGCCGCTCCGGTAATTTTGAACCCAGCAATGCGCCTAATAATCCGCCAATCAGTACGGCGGCACCATTGATAAAAGGACCAGTAACCATGTGTTCTCCCGAGGCGTCTTTTTACCGCCAGACGCGCTAAAAAACCGTATTCTTATTGATGTTACGAATGCGTTTTCATGCGATTAATATGCGTTTTAATGCCTTATGGTTCGTCAAGGTTGCCCCGCTATGCAGGGTATTGCCTGATAGTATCAATAATTTACCTGAATAATCTTTGCCGAATTATGCAGTTTATCGATTGCACCTTGCACGGGCCGGGCAAAGCTGCCATGATTGCGCGAATTTTCCGCTGCCCTGACACGAGGCTTGTATGATGAGGTCGTTTTCCACGCCTGTCACTTACAGACTGCGTTCTGCCATGCAGCCGCTTGCCCGTGCTCTCAGTCCGTTATTGCCTACACTCACCATGCGGTGAGGCCAACGCACGCTCACTCCAGGACATCAGTAAGACCAGATACATTCTGTTTTTACTGATGTCAGGCGGTCGGAGCTGTTTCCAGTTTCACCAAAGACGCCATACCGGGATGAACTCCCTGTGCTTGCCTGTTGGCACTTACTCCCTTTAAGGCTTTTGTTGCTTATGAAATCGTTAAAAATCGCAGCCAGTCACGACATTGCCTGTGCGCTCTCCACCCACCGCGAGGTGGTCACGCTGGATAATACTGACTTTACCGATGTCGCCGCCGTGGTGCTGATCGTTGCCGATACCCGCAGCGGCATTCTGGCGTTGCTGAAACGCACCGGATTTAATCTGCCGGTGTTCGTGCTGAGTGAAACCCCGCTGGAGCTGGACGCGATTACCGGCGTGATTGACGGCAAGGCACAGTCCTTTCTCGAACTGGAAGCCGCTGCCACGCGCTATGAAGAAAACCTGCTGCCGCCGTTTTTCGATACTCTTTATCAGTACGTCGAAATGCAAAACAGCACCTTTGCCTGTCCTGGGCATCAGCACGGTGAATTTTTCAAAAAGCATCCGGCAGGGCGTCAGTTTTACGATTTCTTCGGCGAGAACGTGTTCCGCGCCGATATGTGCAACGCCGATGTGAAGCTGGGCGATTTGCTGATCCACGAAGGCTCGGCCAAACACGCGCAGAAGTTTGCCGCTAAGGTGTTTAACGCCGATAAAACCTATTTCGTGCTCAACGGCACCTCCGCCGCCAACAAAGTGGTGACCAACGCGCTGCTGACCCGTGGCGACCTGGTACTGTTCGACCGCAACAACCATAAATCCAACCATCACGGCGCGTTGATCCAGGCGGGCGCAACGCCGGTGTACCTGGAAGCGGCGCGCAATCCGTTCGGCTTTATTGGCGGGATTGATGAGCACTGCTTCGACGAGGCGTATCTGCGCGAGTTAATCCGCGAAGCCGCGCCGGAGCGTGCCGATGAGCCCCGTCCGTTCCGTCTGGCGGTGATCCAGCTTGGCACCTACGATGGCACCATTTACAACGCCCGCCAGGTGATCGACAAAATCGGCCATCTGTGCGACTACATCCTGTTTGACTCCGCCTGGGTGGGCTACGAGCAGTTTATCCCGATGATGGCCGACTGCTCGCCGCTGCTGCTGGAGCTGAACGCAAACGATCCGGGGATTTTTGTCACCCAGTCGGTGCACAAACAGCAGGCCGGTTTTTCTCAGACCTCGCAAATCCACAAAAAGGATAACCACGTGCGTGGTCAGGCGCGGTTTTGCCCGCACAAGCGCCTGAATAACGCGTTTATGCTGCATGCCTCAACCAGTCCGTTTTATCCGTTATTTGCCGCGCTGGACGTCAACGCCAAGATCCACGAGGGCGAGAGCGGTCGCCGCCTGTGGGCCGAATGCGTGGAACTGGGTATCGAAGCGCGTAAAGCCATTCTCAGCCAGTGCTCGATGATCACCCCTTTTGTGCCGCCGAAGGTGGACGGTAAACCCTGGCAGGAGCATCCCACATCGCTTATCGCCAGTGAACGCCGCTTCTTCAGCTTTATTCCCGGCGAACGCTGGCATGGTTTTGACGGCTATGCCGATGAGCAATATTTTGTCGATCCCTGCAAACTGCTACTCACCACGCCGGGTATCGACGCGCAAACCGGCGAGTATGCCGAATTCGGCGTACCGGCGACCATTCTGGCGAACTACCTGCGCGAAAACGGCCTGGTGCCGGAGAAAGCCGACCTCAACTCGATCCTGTTCCTGCTGACCCCTGCGGAAAGCCCGGAGAAAATGGCGCATCTGGTGGCGCTGCTGGCCCAGTTCGAGCGCCACATCGAGCAGGATTCGCCGCTCTCGGACGTGCTGCCGACCCTCTGGCAAAAATACGCCGTGCGCTATAAAGGCTATACGTTGCGCCAACTGTGCCAGGAGATGCACGACCTGTACGTCAGCTTTAACGTCAAAGACCTGCAAAAAGCAATGTTCCGCAAAGCTGAACTGCCGCAGGTAGTGATGAACCCGCAGGACGCCAACCGCGAGTTTATCCGTGGCAACGTCGAGCTGGTGCGCATTAGCGAAGCCGCCGGGCGCATCGCGGCGGAAGGAGCATTGCCATACCCGCCGGGCGTGCTGTGCGTAGTGCCGGGCGAGGTGTGGGGCGGGGCGGTGCAGCGCTACTTCCTGGCGCTGGAAGAGGGCGTGAATTTGCTGCCGGGCTTCTCGCCGGAGCTACAGGGCGTGTACAGCGAAACCGATGCCGACGGGATCAGGCGGCTGTATGGATACGTGCTGAAAGGCTAAAAAAATGCCGACCCTGTGGTCGGCATTTTTACTTTAATAAGCGCGATCAGGCGCTGTGTGGAACGCTCGCAACGGGCGCTTTCACATGTTTGTATTTGAACAGCGCCACGAACGCGAAGGCCAGAACCAGTGAGTAGCCCGCGAAAATCAGCCACACGGTTTGCCAGTCGGTAATGCCGTTCAGGGTGTAATGCTCAACCACTTTGCCGCTTACCACGCCGCCGAGGATACAGCCGAAGCCGTTGGTCATCATCAGGAACATGCCCTGGGCGCTGGCGCGGATAGCCGGTTTCACTTCCTGCTCAACAAACATCGAACCGGAAACGTTGAAGAAGTCGAAGGCGCAGCCGTAGACGATCATCGACAGAACCAGCAGCACGGTGCCCATTGGTGATGGATCGCCATAGGCGAACAGGCCGAAGCGCAGCATCCAGGCGATGATACTGATCAGCATCACTTTCTTGATGCCGTAACGGCTTAGGAAGAACGGAATAGTCAGGATGAACACGGTTTCGGAAATCTGCGAAATCGACATCAGCACCGAGGCGTGTTGCACGATAAAGCTGCCAGAGAACAGCGGATCCTGATCGAAACTGTGCAGGAAGGTGTTACCAAACATATTGGTAATTTGCAGTTCCGCGCCCAGCAGCATGGAGAAGATAAAGAAAATCGCCATACGCTTGTTTTTCAGCAGCGCAAACGCATCGAGGCCCAGCATGGTAGACCAGCTCTGGTTTTTCTGCTGGTTGGATACCGGCACGTGCGGCAGGGTCAGGGTAAACAGCACCAGCACCAGAGACAGCGCAGCGCCGATGTACAGCTGCATATGGCTCAGTTCGAAGCCGGAGAAGCTCACCGCCCACATCGCCATAATAAAGCCGATGGTGCCCCAGATACGGATAGGCGGGAAGTCGGTGACGATATCGCGCCCGGCCTGCTGCAAACGGTAGTAAGAGATGGTGTTAACCAGACCCAGTGTTGGCATATAGGCCAGCGAGTTAATGAGGATCACCACAAACATCCCGGTTGGCGTGGTGACGTTCGCCGCCATAAACAGCGTCGCGGCGCCGACCAGATGACAGAACGCATACACCCATTTGGCGCTGATCCACTTATCCGCCACGATCCCCAGCAGCGTCGGCATAAATACCGCCGCGATCCCGAGTGAGCTATACACTGCGCCGATGGACGCGCCATCGAACTTCAGGGTGACGAACATGTAGGAACCCAGCGTTGTCAGCCAGCTTCCCCACAAGCAGAACTGCAGAAACGAGAGCACTTTCAGCTGCAGCTTATAATTCATGTTATTTTCCTCACACGAGAAACCAAGATTATGTTGAATTAAAAACATTGAAGGTTGTGAATTGTGCGGATTTTAGCACTGCCATCCCTATGCTTTTTGTTATCTACGACATAATTCTGCAAAAAACTCCGCCTTGCAGATGCGAAATGTGATGTGAGTGGTGGTTTCAAATGAAGAAATGCCACTTCAGGCCAAACGCGGCACAAAAAAATATCCCTCACATGAATGTGAGGGATATAACATTTAACAGGAATTACTTACGGCGATAGCTTTTTTGTGCCGTGTCTACTTTATACAGATAACGGCGTGATTCGGCGGACGGATGGCGTGTGGTCAGGGTTTCATACACATCGCCCGGCTGCATGCTGTTAATAATGCTGGCCGCCTTAATTTTGTCGTTTGAGAACACCCGCAGCACGCTGCCCGCGCCGCCGTTATAAGCGGTAATTACCGCATAACGGCGCGAGGTGGGGTTCTCAATCCCGCCGAGATAGACATTGTTCAATATCGCCAGGTAAGCCGTGCCGGTATCGATATTGCTTTGTGGATCGAACAGGTAGCTACGGCTTGGCGTGCCTGATTTACCCTGCGAGCGGAACACATCTTTGCCCGCGGTATGCTGTACCACCTGCATCAGGCCCAGCGCGTCGGAACGGCTGACTGCATACGGGTTAAAGGAAGATTCAGTCTGCATAATCGCCAGGATCAGCGACTCATCCACACCATATTTACGCGAGGCCTGGCGCACCATTCCCACGTATTTATGGGCACGCTTATCAAGGTGGTTCGGCACCAGGTTAATGGTGATGCTGTAGATAACGCGCAGGCCGTTGCTGCGGCTCTTCATGCGGGTTTGCAGCAGGTAATCGGCAAAGCGCGCCGCACGCCACTGCCAGCGGATAGGCTCGCCGGTGTTGTCCACCACCTGCCCATACAGGAACGGCTGTTTGGAGATTGGAATGTCGTTCACATCCGAATAGAGATCGATAGACCCCGGATCGTCGCCCATCAGTAAAGTGGTGATGATCGCCTGGCGCAGCCGCGCGGCAGGATCGGTGCCGGCAATGGTTTCAACCGTGATGGTGCCTTGATCAAAGTTGATATGGCTGCGGGTCTGGTAGCCGTCGGTATACTTCACGTAGTCCTTCGGCCCGGCAATCAGGACTTCATTAAATCCCCAGATGTTCTCAATATTATGGGCGAACTGCCCCATCAGGATGTCAAAACCGTTGGTATCTTTTTCCAGTTCCGGATTATACGTTTCCGATTTTTTACTGGAACACGAGATGAGTAACGGCGCAATCAAAGCCAGCGCGAGTAATTTTTTCATCATTAAGGGAGTGCGTTGTGTTATTGATGTTGTGTTGTCAAAAAAGGGCCAAAGGCCCTTATTGTTGTTCTGGCGGCGTATAGCCTTCGATGTGAACGTCTTTCCCTTCAAACAGGAAGTTAACCATTTCCTGCTCCAGCAGCTTGCGGTGCTCGGGGTTCATCATGTTGAGTTTCTTTTCGTTAATCAGCATGGTTTGCTTGGTTTGCCACAGCTTCCACGCCTCTTTGGAAATCTCGTTATAGATGCGCTTGCCCAAATCGCCCGGATAGAGTTGGAAATCCTGGCCTTCGGCGTCGCGCTGCAGGTAGGTACAAAAAATCGTTCTGCTCATAGTTAGTCCTCACTATCATGGCGAAGGGGTTGAGTTACAACCGGCTCCGCGTGTAATTGTTGCAACAAACGCTCAACCGGGGCGGCAAGCCCAACGGATGGCGGCTGTGCCAGGTTATACCAGAGTGCGCTCTCTTCCTCCACGCAAGACGCCTGCGAGGACACAGAAAGCCACATGGGTACGATATCCAGATGGAAGTGGCTGAAAGTATGGCGAAACGCGTTAAGTTGCGTCAGATTATCGGCCTTAATGTTACGTTTCGCCAGCCAGTCGCGCAGACTCTCTTCGCTGTCAAACTGCGGGAAACAATACAGCCCGCCCCATAACCCCACCGGCGGGCGCTGGGTCAGGCGCACGGTGTTGTTCTGCTGCATCAGCAGAAAATAGCCGACCTTTTCCGGCAGCACCTGCTTCGGTTTTTTACCCGGATAACGGGCCCAGGTTTGCGTGGCGTACGCCACGCAGCCGAGCTGTAACGGGCACAGTTCGCACTTCGGGCGCGAGCGGGTACACACCATCGCGCCTAAATCCATCATCGCCTGGTTAAAGCGCTCCACGCCTTGTGCAGGGGTAACGGCTTCACTCAGCGACCAAAGTTTTTTCTCTACCTCTTTCTTACCCGGCCAGCCTTCTACGGCGTAGCAGCGCGCCAGCACCCGTTTTACGTTGCCATCAAGGATAGGAAAGTGTTGACCGAGCGACAGCGACAAAATTGCGCCTGCGGTGGAACGGCCCACGCCGGGTAGCGCGGCCACTTCATCAAAGGTCTGCGGGAACGTGCCGCCGTACTGTTCGGCGACCCTTTTCGCCGCTTTATGTAGATTGCGGGCGCGGGCGTAATAACCGAGCCCGGTCCACAGGTGCAGCACTTCATCCAGCGGCGCGTTCGCCAGGTCGGTAACGGTGGGAAAGCGCGCCATAAAGCGGGTAAAATAAGGAATAACCGTGGCGACTTGCGTCTGTTGCAGCATCACTTCGGACAGCCATACTTTGTAAGGCGTTTTTTCGATCTGCCAGGGGAGGGTTTTACGCCCATATTTGTCGTACCAGTCGAGCACCTGGCGAGAAAATTGCTGCGCTTGCATCATGAACGCGTGGCATCCGGCTTAGAGTTTCAGGGCCCAGATTGCAGCACAGAGCGAAAAGGCTGTAAACCGGAACTTTCCTGTGCTTGCATCCCATGACTATCTTTGGATAATGCCGGTTTGCTTTTCCATTCACTGACACAGATAGAAACCATGAATAACGACGTCATTTCACCGGAATTTGATGAAAGCGGCCGCCCGCTGCGCCGTATCCGCAGCTTTGTCCGCCGTCAGGGGCGCCTGACCAAAGGGCAACAGCACGCGCTGGATAACTACTGGCCGGTGATGGGCGTTGAGTTCACTCCCGCGCCGCTCGATTTTACCGCGCTGTTTGGTCGCACCGCGCCGGTCACTCTGGAAATCGGCTTTGGCATGGGGGCCTCGCTGGTGGCGATGGCAAAAGCCAACCCGCACCAGGATTTCTTAGGGATTGAAGTGCATTCGCCGGGCGTAGGCGCCTGCCTGAGCCTGGCCCATGAAGAGGGCGTGGAAAACCTGCGCGTGATGTGCCATGACGCGGTTGAAGTGCTGCAAACCATGATCCCGGATAACGCCCTTAATATGGTGCAGTTGTTCTTCCCGGATCCGTGGCACAAAGCGCGCCATAACAAGCGCCGCATCGTCCAGGCCCCGTTTGCGGAGCTGGTGAAGAGCAAATTAACGCTCGGCGGCGTGTTCCATATGGCGACCGACTGGGAACCTTATGCCGAACATATGCTCGAAGTGATGTCGTCTGTTGAAGGTTATAAGAACCAGTCTGAAAACAACGACTACGTACCGCGCCCGGAATCGCGTCCGGTAACCAAATTTGAACAGCGTGGCCATCGTCTTGGTCACGGCGTATGGGACTTAATGTTCGAGAGGGTGAAATAATGGCAAAGAACCGCAGCCGTCGTTTACGTAAAAAGATGCATATCGATGAGTTTCAGGAGTTGGGATTCTCGGTAGCCTGGCGTTTCCCGGAAGGCACCAGCGAAGAAGTCGTGGATAAAACCGTTGATGACCTGATCAATGAAGTGATCGAGCCGAATGGTCTGGCCTTTGACGGCAGTGGTTATCTTGCCTGGGAAGGTCTGGTCTGCAAGCAGGAAATCGGTAAGTGTACCGAAGAAGATCAGGCGCTGGTGCGCAAATGGCTTGAAGATCGCAAGCTCGAAGAGATCCGCTTAAGCGATCTGTTCGATGTGTGGTGGGATTGATTACACTGACTAACGGGCCGGTTTGGCCCGTTTTGCTTTATAGGGAGTCGATATGATGCGTAAAGCGCTTCTGGGCGCATTGCTGGTAACGGCGATGCAGGCTCAGGCCGAATACAAATGCAGCGTCACGCCGCGTGACGATGTCGTGCTCAGTCCGCAAACCGTGCAGGTGGTTGGCGAAAACGGCAACCTGGTGATTGGCCCTGACGGTAGCGTACAGTTTAACGGCCAGCAGAAAAACCTGACCGCCGCGCAGCGTCAGCAGGCGTTGAACTATCAAAAAGCCTTACGGACCGATCTGCCGTGGATCCAGCAGGGCGCATTAAGCCGCGTTGAAAAAGGGCGGGTGGCGCTGGACCGGGTGATCACCCAGGAAGTCGGCGCGAGCAGCAATATGCGCACTCGCCTGACCAGCCTTGATGCCCAGCTTAAAGCGCAGATGAACCGCATTATCGAACAGCGCAGCGACGGGCTGACGTTCCACTATAAAGCCATTGAGCAAGTGAGGGCCGACGGTCAACAACTGGTGAACCAGGCGATGGGCGGCATTCTGCAGGACAGCATTAACGAGATGGGTGCCAAAGCGGTGCTGAAAGGCGGCGGCAACCCGTTGCAGGGCGTGCTGGGTAGCCTGGGCGGATTACAAACGGCGATCCAGAACGAATGGAAAACCCAGGAGCAGGATTTCCAGCAGTTCGGCCGTGATGTTTGCCAGCGCGTGATTTCACTGGAAGATCAGCGTACTAAGCTGGTTTCCACCCTGAAATAAAGCGGAAGTGCCATGAAAAAGTTACAGATTGCCGTGGGCATTATCCGTAACGCTGATAACGCGATTTTTATTACCCGTCGCGCGGCTGATGCCCATATGGCTAACAAATGGGAGTTTCCCGGCGGTAAGATTGAAGCGAACGAAACTCCGGAGCAGGCGCTGATCCGCGAACTTCAGGAAGAAGTGGGGATTAACGCTCAACAACCGTCGCTGTATGAAACCCTGGAATATACCTTCCCGGACCGGCACATCACCTTGTGGTTTTATCTGGTCGAAGCGTGGCAGGGAGAACCCTGGGGTAAAGAGGGGCAGCCTGGAGAATGGGTTGCAGCGAGCACGCTGGACGCGGCGGCGTTCCCACCTGCCAATGAGCCAGTGGTGGCACGGCTCATTGCGGATGCGAACGCGCGTTAACGTGCCCAGACGATAAAAAAATCGGGGTGGTATTGCTGAATACCACCCCGTTTTTTTATTCGCGATCCAGCTCGCTCCAGTCGTCGCTGTCGTTTAAATCGCTCTGGCTGGGGATACGTTTTTCCTCTGCCGCCCATTCACCTAAATCAATCAGCTGACAGCGTTTCGAGCAAAACGGGCGAAACGGGCTGGATTCATTCCAGATAACCGGTTTGCCGCAGGTGGGGCAATTTACCGTAGTGGTTTCCGTCATTTTGCCTCCTTAGCAACAGGCCAGTTCAAAATCCAGACGCTCAGGCACGCGGCCATTTTCGCTGTCAATCGGCATAAAGCGGATGGCAAAACGGCTTTTATGCCCGGAAATCTGCGGATACAGTTCGTCGCTCATGTTCAGCGTCAGGCGCAGCAAATCCGCGTCGTCGCCGTTATCCTGGAAGAAGCCGTTCAGACTGGTTTGCTTACGGAACGGCGCGGAATGGCGAATAAGATCGAGCACCTTTTCCAGCGCGAAACGCAGCGGGTCGAGACTGCTGAACCAGCGGTTAACCTGGGCGTCGCGCGCTTCCTGGGGCATATGCAGCCAGAAATGCAGGCTCGGTAAATCAAAACTACAGCAACCTCCGGGGATGCTGAGACGCTGGCGCACCAGGCCGATCAGGCGGTCTTCACGCAGCGCCTGGCCCAGACGGGGCGCGGCCATCAGCGTGACGCTGTGTTCTTTAAGTTCCTTACGCAACGCATGGATGCGATCGTTATCGACGCCCGGCACTTCGGCCCAGTTTTGTAATTTGCGTTGTTGGCGTTCCAGTTCTTTAAGCATTTCGGTGCGGACATCGCCGCGCTCAAACACATCCATTAATTCGCCCATATTGCGGAAAAAATGCAGTGCTGAAGCATGATCGGTCACGGTCAGGCGTGACATCACCTGCTGAATAAGAAATTCGATACGCAGCCAGGTGCGCATTTTTTCATTCAGCGGATGTTCGAAGAGAATGTGGTTGTGCATTACTGATTTTCCTGTTGCACGGCTTGTGCGGCCAACTGCATATAACGTTGATGCAAGCGCTTCACCTCGGCATCAACGGCGTCTGGCCTGCCGCTATTGTCTATTACATCATCGGCGACGGCTAAGCGCGCTTCCCGGCTTACCTGGGCGGCGATGATTTGCTCGGCATGTATACGTGACACATTATCACGTTGCATAGTGCGTATTATCTGAGTTTCAGGATCGACATCGACAACCAGCACCCGGTCGGCTTTTTTATGCAGTTGATTTTCCACTAACAGCGGAACCACCCACAGCACGTAGTTGGATGTGGCGCGCGCCATTTCATCCTGGGTTTCCTGATGGATCAGGGGGTGCAATAACGCATTGAGCCAGGCTTTTTCCTGCGGGTTGGCGAAAATGCGCTCGCGCAGTTCCCGGCGATTCAGCGTGCCGTCGGGCAGCAGCATGGCCGGGCCAAAACGTTGGACGATGGCTTTTAACGCGGGTTTTTCTGGTTCAACGACATTTCGGGCGATGATATCGGCATCAATAACGGTAATTCCCAGTTGCGCGAACTTGTTGGCTACGGTGGTTTTCCCACTTCCGATGCCGCCCGTTATCGCTACTGTGTAAACCATAAACCAATCCCGATTGTCGTGTTCTGATGTGATCGCCAGTCTTTTCATGGCCTTGCAAAGGCCCGCGAAACAGGAAAAATTTTCCGTATTCGCAAGACGGTGATTTCTGCCTGGCGGCAGGTAAATTTATAGGATTGTAGCGTAAAAAAGAGCGTTTTCGCAGTCTTGCGGAGCCACAATTAGTGCGTATGATAGCGTCACTGGAGTTGGTAGTTGTACCGCCGCTTATATTTACGCGTTCATCGCCATTTACCAGGAATTCGCTCATGCGTATTGAAGAAGATCTGAAGTTAGGTTTCAAAGACGTTCTTATCCGCCCTAAACGTTCCACCCTCAAAAGCCGTTCCGATGTCGAACTGGCTCGTGAATTTACCTTCAAGCACTCTGGTATCCAATGGTCTGGCGTACCTGTTATTGCCGCAAACATGGACACGGTTGGCACCTTCGGCATGGCGAAAGCCCTGGCGGGGTTCGATATTCTGACGGCGGTGCATAAGCATTACTCCGTAGAAGAGTGGCAAGCGTTTATCGATAGCGTGGATGCTAACGTTCTTAAGCACGCCATCGTCTCTACCGGCACCTCTGAGGCTGATTTCGAAAAAACCAAACAGATCCTGGCGCTTAACCCGGGCCTGAATTTTATTTGCATCGATGTCGCGAACGGCTATTCCGAACACTTCGTACAGTTTGTCACCAAAGCGCGTGAAGCGTGGCCGAATAAAGTGATCATCGCGGGTAACGTGGTGACTGGCGAAATGTGCGAAGAACTGATCCTCTCCGGTGCGGATATCGTTAAAGTCGGTATCGGCCCAGGCTCCGTGTGCACTACCCGCGTGAAAACCGGTGTGGGTTATCCGCAGCTTTCCGCTGTGATTGAATGCGCTGACGCGGCACACGGTCTTGGCGGCCAGATCATCAGCGACGGCGGCTGCACCACACCGGGCGATGTTGCCAAAGCTTTCGGCGGCGGCGCGGACTTTGTTATGCTCGGCGGTATGCTGGCCGGTCACGATGAGAGCGGTGGCACTGTGGTTGAAGAGAACGGCGAAAAATTCATGCTGTTCTATGGCATGAGCTCGGAATCTGCCATGAACCGCCACGTTGGCGGCGTTGCCAAATACCGTGCCGCTGAAGGCAAAACCGTGAAGCTGCCGCTGCGTGGCCCGGTCGAATACACCGCGCTAGATATCCTGGGCGGTCTGCGTTCAGCCTGCACCTACGTGGGTGCCTCTCGTCTGAAAGAGCTGACCAAGCGCACCACCTTTATCCGCGTTCAGGAGCAAGAGAACCGCGTATTCAATAGCCTGTAATTTTGGGCTTGCTGTAGCGAAGAGCAGAAGGGTGACCTTCTGCTTTTTTTTATACGGCTAATTCGCCCCGCTCATGGCGTCCCCCATCTGAAAGACCGGCAGATACATTGCGATCACCAGCGTCCCGACGATCAGCCCAATTACCACCATCATCAGCGGTTCCAGCGTGGACGACAGCGAATCGGCGCGCTCGTGGGTTTGCCCGGTATGCCAGTGCGCCAGCCGCGCCAGGATTAAATCCATCGATCCGGTTTCCTCGGCGGTGTAAATCAGTTGCCGACACAGCGGCGTAAAGCCTTTTTCCTCTTCCAGCGTTTTCCAGAACGGCACGCCGTCGCCTATTTTTTGCATAATGCGCGCCAGCATTTGCCGCCAGAACGGGGAGGTGAGCGTTTGCATTACCGCCTCAAGCCCCTGTAATAACGGTAAACCCGCCTGCTGGGTCATGGCGAGGATGGTATAGATCTGGCTCAGCCGCTGGCCGCGAACCAGCTCACCCACCAGCGGAAGCCGCAGCAGGAGGTTTTGTTCCTGCCATTGCCAGTTCGGGTTGCGTCGGCACCTGAGAATGACCGCGATAAGCGCGCCTGCGGCCAGCGCCAGCCAGTGTCCACTGCCGGTAATAAAGGCCGAAAACGCCATCACGCCCTGGGTTAACGCCGGTAGCGGGGCGTTAAAGGCGCGATAGATCGCCGCGAATTCCGGCAGCACGAACCCCGCCATGCCGATAGTGACCAGCAGCGCCATCACAAAGATAACGCCCGGATAGCGCAGCGCTTTGACAACCTTTTTCCGTAGCGCCTGCTGTTCCTCCTGCTGAACCGCCAGCCGTAGGCAGCATTCGTCGAGCTTGCCGGTGATCTCCCCGGTGCGGATCAGCGCGATAAACAATGGCGGAAACACCCTCGGCCATGCCTTAAGCGCATCGGAAAACGGCACGCCCTCGGTTACCTGTTGGGCCAGTGCCTGTAACAGCGCCCGCCACTGCAGGCGGGAATGCTGCTCCGCCAGCATCGATAACCCCTGGGGTAGGGCAATCCCGGCCTGCAACAGCGTAGCTAACTGGCGAATAAAGTGAATTTTATAGGTCAGGTTCCAGTACTGGCGTGAGACAGTCTGGCGCTTCACCTTCAGAGGCCAGATATTGCGATCGTATAAGTGTTGCAGGGCCGTGGTGCGCTCCGCCCCCCAAACTAAACCGCTGCATGGCGCGCCTTGATCGTCCAGGCCGCTCCACTGCCATAACCGGCGTTCACTCATGGGGCATCCCCAGAACCCGATAAACCTCCTGTAATGTGGTTAAGCCCTGGTCCACCGCCTGTAAGCCGTGCTCGAACAGCGTTACCATGCCCAGCTCGCGTGCCTGCTGTTCAATCTGCTGCGCCGATGCGCCATCGACGATTGCCTGGCGCAACCCAGGCTCCAGCGTCAGCACTTCGAACAGCGCCACGCGTCCGTAAAAGCCGGAATAGCACTGCGCGCAGCCTTTCGCTTCCCATGCGTAAAGCGGGTTTGACCAGAATGCGGCGGGCAGCGCGACGGGTTGTGCTAAACGTACCCGGCAATGCGGGCACAAACGGCGCACCAGCCGCTGGGCAATAATGATTTCTAACGCCGATGCCAGCATCCAGCGGGCGATACCCATTTGCTCCAGCCGTGTAATCGTCTCCACGGTGGAGTTGGTATGCAGGGTCGATAACACCAGATGGCCAGTCTGTGCGGCTTTGATGGCGATTTCTGCGGTTTCGCCATCGCGGATTTCTCCGACCATCACTACATCCGGGTCCTGGCGCAGCAGGGCGCGCAGGATGTTCTGGAAGTTAAGCCCCGCTTTAATGTTTACCTGGGTTTGGTTCAGGCCGGACAGCGGGATTTCGATGGGGTCTTCAACGCTGCACAGATTACTCTCCGGGCTATTTAACGCCCCCAGCGCGCTGTACAGGGTAATGGTCTTGCCGCTCCCCGTCGGGCCCGTTACCAGAATCAACCCCTGCGGCGCGCTGATGGCCCGGTAAAAATCAGCCTGCTGAACCGGCAACATGCCCAGCGTCTCTACCGCGAGCGGGCGATCGTTTTGCTCCAGCAGCCGCAGTACCGCTTTTTCACCGCTCCGGCAGGGCAGGGTCGAAAGGCGAAATGAAACCGATTTTCCCTGAAGCGGCAGCGAAAATTGCCCGTCCTGCGGTAGCCTGCGTTCGGCAATATCCAGTTCGCCCAGCACTTTCAGGCGCGCCATCACCGCCAGCGCCAGCTCCGCCGTCAACGTGGCAAAAGCATGCAGTACGCCATCAACGCGTAGCCGCACTCGCCAGTGGGCGTCGCCGGGCTCAATATGAATATCCGAGGCACGCCGTTTTAACGCATGCAGCAGGGCTTCATCAAGCCAGGCGACGGCGGAGGTGTTGTCATCAGGCAGCGCGGGCTGCGTCTGGTGCTGATGTTTTTCCAGCTGTTCGGCGCTCCAGCACTCAATTTTGATTTGCCGCTGTGTGGCAAAGCGCAGCGCATCCAGCAGCTCTATGCTCGGCCCTTCGCTGAGGGCGATGCGCACCTCTGCGTCAGTGACATCCAGGAGCTGCGCATGATGGCGCTTGCACAGCGCCACCAGAAATTCCTGATCCATGATGCGCCCTTACTCAGCATTGAATCGGAAGGTGTCTTCGCAGGCTTGTTTCAGCGCGCCATCGCTGCCGCTGTCGCAGATGCGCTGCCAGCCAGTTACGCCTTCGCTGTTGCTCCAGGCGGGCGTGAGCGTGACGGTTAACCCGTTGAGGCTTTCCTGGCCAGTCAGCGTGACTTTGCCTGCCGCGATGCTCATAGCCGAAACGTAGCGTGTGGTTTTTGGCGAGGGGATGCCTTTGCTACTGGCGTCGCAACTGCCGATGCCGCCGCTTTCAATGGCGCACAGTTCTACGGCGGTGCGGTACGGCACAAAGGTTTGCAGCATATCCGTCAGCGCGGCTTTGCGCAGGTAGTTCTGGTAGGCGGGAATACCGATGGCGCTCAGAATGGCGATTATGCCAATGACCACCATAAGTTCGATCAGGGTGAAACCGTGTTGTCTGTTCATCATTCGCTCCTTGATGTGGGGATGCCACTTTCTCAGAGCACGAGAGCGGAAACGAGCGGGAAATGACCACTTTTGACGCTGCTTTCCAGGCTATTTCAGCCGTTGCAGGGGAAAGACATTTTGCAGGAATACAGATCGCAAATGTGGATAGCGCCGGAGGCGAACCTCCGGCTATTTATCAGCGAAAACGCATAGACAGGTCGAGCGCCTGAACGTGTTTGGTCAACGCGCCGACGGAAATAAAGTCCACGCCGGTTTCCGCGAAGGTGCGCAGCGTCTCTTTAGTGACGTTGCCGGAAACCTCCAGACGCGCCTGGCCGTTGGTGCGTTTAACCGCTTCGCGCATATCGTCAACGGTGAAGTTATCCAGCATCACGATGTCCGCGCCCGCTTTCAGGGCATCATCCAGTTCATCCAGCGATTCCACTTCCACTTCCACCGGGACATCCGGGTGGAGCCAGAAAGCTTTTTCCACGGCGTTGCGCACCGATCCTGACGCGATAATGTGGTTTTCTTTAATCAGAAACGCGTCGCTCAGGCCGAGGCGATGATTATTGCCGCCGCCGCACAGCACCGCGTATTTCAGCGCGGTACGCAGGCCAGGAAGGGTTTTACGGGTGTCCAGCAGTTGGGTTTTGGTGCCGTCGAGCAGATCGACATAGCTGCGCACCAGGCTGGCGACGCCGGAAAGGGTTTGCACGAAATTAAGCGCGGTACGCTCGCCGGTCAGCAGGATGCGCGACGGGCCTTTCAGTTCAAACAACGGCTGGTTGGGCACCAGGCTGTCGCCGTCATTGACGTGCCAGAGGACCTCCACGTCGCCGCCCAACTGGATAAATACCTCTTCAACCCAACGCTTGCCGCAAAACACCCCGGCTTCACGGGTAATCACTACCGCGTGGGATTGCTGGTCTGCTGGCAGCAATTGCGCCGTAATATCGTTGTTGGTGTCAACTTCACCGCCCAGGTCTTCACGCAGCGCGGCGGCGATAATTTGCGGGATATCGTGATTGATGCGATCGAGCAGCGCGTCACGTCGGTGATCGGGATTATAACGGCGAGGCGACATCATAAAACTCCAAATTGGTGGCTAATCCTGAGAGGTAAACATGCTACTCTGAAGCGTGTTTCTGCACCATAGAAAGGAGGTCGCCGCATGCAGGTTAACGGGGGCTGGCTACAGGGAGTGAGGCATCTGTGCTCGCCTCACCAGGATAGTCGGCCAGATGATGAACAGCCTGGGTTACTGGTGGTACACAATATCAGTTTGCCGCCGGGTGAGTTCGGCGGGCCGTGGATTGACGCGCTGTTCGCCGGAACGTTAGATCCCGATGCCCATCCTTACTTTGCTGATATCGCCCATTTGCGCGTGTCCGCACATTGTCTGATTCGCCGCGATGGCGAAATCGTGCAGTATGTCCCCTTCGATAAACGCGCCTGGCATGCGGGAGTCTCGTTGTATCAGGGCCGTGAGCGCTGCAACGACTTTTCTATCGGTATCGAGCTGGAAGGCACCGATACTTTGCCCTTTACCGATGCGCAATATCAGCAGCTTGCCGCGCTGACACGCACGCTTATCGAACAGTATCCGAAAATTGCCCGGCATATGACCGGGCATAGCGATATCGCGCCGACGCGCAAAACCGATCCCGGCCCGGCGTTTGACTGGCAGCGTTTTCGCGCGCTGGTTGCCAGCCCGACAAATAAGGAGGTGTCATGACGTTATTCACCCTGCTGCTGGTGCTTATCGCCGAGCGCTTATTCAAGCTTGGCGAGCACTGGCAGTTGGACAGCCGTCTGGAAGGCGTATTCCGCCGGATCCACCATTTTTCCTGGTGGCGCACTCTCGGCATGGCGCTGCTCGCGATGCTCATTGTCTGGCTCTGCCTGCGCGCACTGTACGGGCTGTTTTTCAATGTGCCGCTGCTGGTGTTCTGGATATTGCTGGGGCTGTTATGTATCGGGGCAGGGCAGGTTCGTCTGCACTACCATGCCTATTTAAAAGCGGCGAGCCAGGGCGACAGCCATGCCAGAGAAGCGATGTCGGCGGAGCTGACGCTGATTCATGGTGTTCCGCACGAGTGTGACGAGCGCGAGTATCTGCGCGAGCTGCAAAACGCGCTGCTGTGGATTAACTTCCGTTTTTATCTGGCACCGCTGTTTTGGTTTATTGTCGGTGGGATCTGGGGACCGGTATTGTTGACCGGCTACGCGTTCCTGCGTGCCTGGCAAGCCTGGCTGGCGCGCCATCACTCGCCGCAGCAACGTCTTTATTCCGGCGTGGACAGCATTTTGCACGTGCTGGACTGGGTGCCGGTACGTCTGGCGGGCGTGGTGTATGCCCTGTTGGGCCACGGCGAACGGGCGCTGCCGGCGTGGTTCGCGTCGCTGGCCGATCGCCATACGTCGCAATATCAGGTGCTGACGCGTCTGGCGCAGTTCTCGTTAGCGCGCGAGCCGCACCTGGATAAAATCGAAACGCCGAAAGCGGCGGTATCGATGGCGAAGAAAACAACATTCGTGATTGTGGTGGTCGTTGCACTGCTGACGATTTACGGCACGCTGGTATAACCCAGCGCACTGTAGCGCTTAGATCGTCTCCGCTGGCGGGATGCCGAAATCGGGCATCCCGTTTTCGTCCCAGCAGATAATTTTCAGACGGGTATGACGGTTGGGATCGTACAGCGGGTCGCCTTCGATTTCCGTATAGTTGCGCGCATGGTAAACCAGCACGTCGTCCCCCTCTTCGGTTTGGGTGAAGCTGTTATGACCGGGGCCGTACTGGCGGTTTTCATAGCTGGTGCGGAACACGGGCTGCGGGGATTTGTGCCAGTTCGCCGGGTCCAGCGGGTTGGCGTGGATGTCGATCCACAGCAGGCCCATACAGTAGTTTTCATCAGTGGCGCTGGCGGAGTAGCTGATAAACAGCCGGTCGCCATGAAACAGTACTGCGGGGCCTTCGTTCACCAGAAAACCCCGGCATTCCCAGTCGTATTCCGGTTTGCTGAGCATCACCGGTTCGCCTTTCAGCATCCACGGCGTTTCCATTTCTGCCAGATACAGGTTCGAGTTGCCGGGAATATGCGGCGATTTCTGCGCCCACAGATACCAGCGTTTGCCCTGATGCACAAAAGTGGTGGCATCCAGCGCGAAGGTATCAAACGGCGTTTTAACCTGGCCTTTCTCATGCCACTTTCCGGTCAGCGGATCGGCATCTTCGCATTCCAGTACAAACATGCGGTGCTGGAACATATTCAGCGCGTCCAGCGCTTTGGTCCAGGTTGCCGCGAAGTAGAGGTACCATTTCCCGTCGATAGGGTGCAGTTCCGGTGCCCAGATCAGTTCGCTCATCGGCCCGGAGGCAGGTTTGCGCCACACCACAACCGGTTCGGCACTGCGCAACCCATCCAGAGTGCTGGCCCGGCGCAGTTCCAGCCTGTCGTATTCCGGTACGGAGGCAACGAAATAGTAGTCGCCCTGGTGGCGCAAAATATACGGGTCGGCGCGTTGCTCAATAAAAGGATTAGGCCAGTTCATTATGCTTTCCTTACCTGTTCGCTGACGGGAACGCCCACATTCTCGCCAAGTTCATGATAATTGACGCGGCGCTTCGCCAGGTCCGCCTGAATGGTTTTCATCAGTTCACGATCCACTTTCAGCAGACGCACCACGCCTGCGGTGATGAGGTAGCCGACGCCTGGGATCACCGAGAATAACAGCACGATGCCGTTGATGGCGCTGGCGCTTTGGGATTTGGCCCCGGCGTCGTAGCCATACCAGGAGAGCAGGAAGCCCACCATCGCTCCGGCCACCGCCAGGCCCACCTTCAGGAAGAACAGGTTACCAGAGAAGCTGATGCCGGTGATGCGCTTGCCGGTTTTCCATTCGCCGTAATCGTCGACGTCCGCCATTAATGACCAATGCAGCGGGGAGGGGATCTGGTGCAAGATATTCAGCAGGAAGTAGAGCACGACAATCATGACTGTCGCCTGTGGGTCAAAGAAATAGAACGCACAGGAGAAGAGAGCCAGTGCGATGTTGGTCCAGAAGAAAACTTTCAGTTTGCACCAGCGGTCGGTCAGCACTTTCGCCAGCATACTGCCGATCATCATACCGACCACACCGAGACTGATGAAAATCGTGGCGAAATGGGTGCTTTGCCCCATCACCCAGGTGACGTAATACATGGTGGCCGCCATGCGGATAAAGCCCGGACAAACGTTGCACAGGGTGAGCAGTAAAATTCGCACCCACTGGTCGTTTTTCCAGACATCCTTCATGTCTTTTTTCATATCGTCGTGAGTGGGTACTGCCGGGCGGATACGCTCGCGCACCGTGGCAAAGCAGAACAGGAACATGCACATGCCGATAAACGCCAGTACGGTCATCGCCATCTGGTAGCCTTTGGCTTTGTCCTCGCCGCCAAACCATTCCGCCATCGGCAGGAGGGTCAGCGACAGCAACAGCGTGGCGATACCCACCATGACAAAACGATACGACTGGCAGGCTACGCGCTCTTTCGGGTCGCTGGTGATCACGCCCCCCAGCGAGCAGTAGGGGATGTTGATCGCCGTATAGGTTAACGACAGCAGGAAGTAAGTGACAAACGCATAGACAACTTTGCTACTGTAGCTCCAGTCCGGCGTGGTAAACATCAGGATGCTGAACAGGGCGTAAGGCACCGCAATCCACAAAAGCCAGGGGCGGAAGCGCCCGTATTTGCTTTGGGTGCGGTCGGCGAGGGCGCCCATAATGGGGTCCGTTACGGCATCAATGACCCGGATAGAGAGCAGAAGCACCCCGACCAGCGCAGGGGAAAGGCCAAAAATATCCGTATAAAAATAGTTCACAAACAACATGATGGCGCCGAAGATGATGTTGCATCCCGCGTCGCCCATGCCGTAGCCGATTTTTTCTTTAACAGACAGTTTGCTGTTATCCATGTTGGTTTCTCCCACTGAGATGTGGGAATAATTATTCGCCTGCTAAAGATTTATTGCGTTGCAGGAAGTTGGTAGAGACATGGATAAAAACGCTGTGAAAAGGAAAGTGTGAGCCAGGTAGCATTTAAGGAACCACCCTCTCCGAAAGAAGAGGGTGAAAAGAGAGGATTAGTGCGCTTTCGCGACCTTAGCGCCTTTTTGTTTGAACATA
The DNA here is from genome assembly GCF_056155425.1 of Atlantibacter sp. MEI4A-1023. Classification (NCBI taxonomy): domain Bacteria; kingdom Pseudomonadati; phylum Pseudomonadota; class Gammaproteobacteria; order Enterobacterales; family Enterobacteriaceae; genus Atlantibacter; species Atlantibacter sp. MEI4A-1023. Next base: position 3,845,222 of record NZ_CM149568.1, on the reverse strand, counting down.
TAACCTACGCCCAGAACCACCAACCATACCGGGATAAGGTATACAGAGATCGCCATACCCGGGGTCATCAGCATGATGACCAGTACTGCTGCCATAAAGGCCAGGCACAGCCAGTTGCCCATCGGGTAGAAGATAGCCGGGAAGCGCGTTTTAACGCCCTGCAACTGTTTGGCGCGGCGGAATTTCATGTGCGCGAGGCTAATCATCGCCCAGTTGATCACCAGTGCGGAAACCACTAACGCCATCAGCAGGCCGAAAGCTTCTTCCGGTGCGAAGTAGTTAATCAGCACGCACAGCGCGGTGAACAGCGAGGAGATCAGGATGGTGTTAACCGGTACGCCGCGTTTATCCACTTTTTGCAGCATTTTCGGCGCGTTACCCTGTTGCGCCAAGCCAAACAGCATACGGCTGTTGCAGTAGACGCAGCTGTTATAAACCGACAGCGCCGCCGTCAGTACCACGATGTTAAGCGCATTCGCGACCAGCGCATCGCCCAGCTCATGGAAGATAAACACGAACGGGCTGGTATCGGCGGTCACGCGCGACCACGGCATCAGCGACAGCAGCACCGCCAGGGAGCCCACATAGAAAATCAGGATGCGGTAGATAACCTGGTTAGTGGCTTTCGGGATGCTTTCTTGCGGGTTATCGGCTTCAGCGGCGGTAATACCCACCAGCTCCAGGCCGCCGAAGGAAAACATAATGATTGCCATCATCATTACCAGCCCTGACATACCGTGCGGCAGAAAACCGCCCTGTTCCCAGAGGTTACGAACGGTGGCCTGCGGGCCCGCCGTACCGCTAAACAGCAGCCAGCCGCCGAACAGGATCATCCCGATAACCGCGATAACTTTGATAATCGCGAACCAGAATTCCATTTCACCAAACACTTTCACGTTGGTCAGGTTGATGGCGTTGATCAGCACGAAGAATACGGCGGCTGAGACCCATGTCGGGATTTCAGGCCACCAGAATTGAATGTATTTACCGACGGCGGTCAGTTCCGCCATCGCGACCAGCACATACAGTACCCAATAGTTCCACCCGGAAGCGAAGCCAGCAAATCCGCCCCAGTATTTATAAGCGAAGTGGCTGAATGACCCTGCAACAGGTTCTTCTACTACCATTTCGCCTAACTGACGCATAATCAAAAAGGCAATAAAACCCGCGATAGCGTAGCCGAGAATAATACCTGGCCCTGCGGACTGGATAACAGAGGCGCTGCCCAGAAACAGGCCAGTGCCAATTGCTCCTCCCAGCGCGATAAGCTGAATATGGCGGTTTTTTAGGCCGCGCTTCAGCGTGTCGTGTTGACCTTCCATCATAGAACCTCGTGTGCGGTTATAATCGGTGTGAAATATCACCGTTGTAAGTTGTATATTCCGATAGGTGTATTTTTTTATTTACGAAGTGGAAGGCTTAATTTTCCCTATTCCTCTACCACAGCGCCAAGAATAGTGGTAAGCGCAGTTGATTGCACCTGGTTTTATCGCGGTTGCAGATGAAGTGAATAAAAAGAAACCATTTGTAAATCGCCCCGTTATTAATCCTTCCCGAATGCATTTTCAATTTATACGACTATTACGCATTTATATTCATATTTTACTCTGATGAATCGGTTCAGATCGCAAATATCCACGTTTCATTAAGGTTAAAACTACTTCTTTGGTGGTAATCAACTCATTTGTGCAAAGTTACATTAATGAAACGTTATTTCTGTAGGGTTGTTAAAATGTGCCTGCTTTACTGATTTCAATCAAAACCGGGATGGACAGAAGGTGAATACTTTGTTACTTTAGCGTCACGAATGTGAAATTGGTCATACCAATTGACTCCGGGCTAATGGCAGAGACAGGGAATAATGGCCTACAGCAAAATCCGCCAACCAAAACTATCCGATGTGATTGAGCAGCAACTGGAGTTTCTCATCCTGGAAGGGACCTTGCGTCCTGGCGAAAAACTCCCACCGGAACGCGAACTGGCAAAACAGTTCGACGTATCGCGTCCTTCACTCCGAGAGGCGATTCAGCGTCTCGAAGCAAAAGGATTACTGCTTCGTCGCCAGGGAGGCGGGACATTTGTTCAAAGCACACTATGGCAGAGCTTCAGCGACCCGCTGGTCGAGCTGCTGACCGATCACCCTGAATCTCAATTTGATCTGCTGGAAACCCGTCATGCCCTTGAGGGCATCGCCGCGTATTACGCCGCGCTTCGCAGCACTGACGAAGACCTTGAGCGTATCCGTGAACTCCATCAGGCCATTGAGCTTGCCCAGCAATCCGGCGACCTGGATGCCGAATCCGACGCCGTCATGCAGTATCAAATTGCAGTCACCGAAGCTGCACACAACGTTGTGCTACTACACTTACTGCGCTGCATGGAGCCTATGTTGGCCCAAAACGTTCGACAGAATTTTGAATTGCTGTACGCCCGCCGGGAGATGCTCCCGCTGGTAAGCAACCATCGTTCTCGTATATTCGAGGCGATTATGGCGAGAGAGCCGGAGCAGGCGCGAGAAGCGTCGCATCGCCATCTCGCTTTTATTGAGGAGATATTGCTGGACCGCAGCCGTGAGCACAGTCGTCGTGAACGTTCACTGCGCCGCCTACAGCAACGAAAGGACTAAGCGCTTTTTCCGGCTCGTCAGAGTAAGAAAACAGTGCGAATTGAGCGCCAACTTTTAGAGCGCGGCAACTAAACGCAGAACCTGTCTTATTGTGTTTTTGTGAGCAGTCACTTCATGAAAATACAATGGGACAGGTTCCAGCTAAATCAACGTATTAGATAGATAAGGAATACCCCCCATGTCAGAACGTTTACAAAATGACGTGGATCCGATTGAAACTCGCGACTGGCTACAGGCGATCGAATCGGTAATCCGTGAAGAAGGTGTTGAGCGTGCTCAGTATCTGATTGACCAGCTCCTGAGCGAAGCCCGTAAAGGCGGCGTACAGGTTGCCGCTGGTACCGGAGCTGGCAACTACATCAACACTATTGCCGTTGAAGATGAACCGGAATACCCGGGGAATCTGGAGCTGGAACGTCGTATTCGCTCGGCTATTCGCTGGAACGCCATCATGACCGTACTGCGCGCGTCTAAAAAAGACCTGGAGCTTGGCGGCCACATGGCGTCCTTCCAGTCTTCCGCGACCGTGTATGATGTGTGCTTCAACCACTTCTTCCGTGCGCGCAACGACAAAGACGGCGGCGACCTGGTGTACTTCCAGGGCCACATCTCTCCGGGCGTTTACGCACGTGCCTTCCTGGAAGGCCGTCTGACTGAAGAGCAGATGAACAACTTCCGTCAGGAAGTGCATGGCAATGGTCTGTCCTCTTACCCGCACCCGAAACTGATGCCGGAATTCTGGCAGTTCCCGACCGTATCTATGGGTCTGGGTCCGATCGGTGCGATCTATCAGGCTAAATTCCTGAAGTATCTGGAACACCGTGGCCTGAAAGACACCTCCCAGCAAACCGTTTACGCCTTCCTGGGCGACGGCGAGATGGATGAGCCGGAATCCAAAGGCGCCATCACCATCGCGACCCGTGAAAAACTGGATAACCTGGTGTTCGTGATCAACTGTAACCTGCAACGTCTGGATGGCCCGGTAACCGGTAACGGCAAAATCGTTAACGAACTGGAAGGCATCTTCGCAGGCGCTGGCTGGAACGTGATCAAGGTGATGTGGGGTTCCCGTTGGGACGAGCTGCTGCGTAAAGACACCAGCGGTAAACTGATCCAGCTGATGAACGAAACCGTTGACGGCGACTATCAGACCTTCAAATCCAAAAACGGCGCGTACGTTCGCGAGCACTTCTTCGGTAAATACCCGGAAACTGCCGCACTGGTTGCCGACTGGACTGACGATCAGATTTGGGCCCTGAACCGTGGCGGCCATGATCCGAAGAAAATCTACGCTGCATTCAAAAAAGCGCAGGAAACCAAAGGTAAAGCGACCGTTATCCTGGCCCATACCGTTAAAGGCTATGGCATGGGCGACACCGCCGAAGGTAAAAACATCGCTCACCAGGTGAAGAAAATGAACATGGACGGCGTGCGTTATATCCGCGACCGTTTCAATGTTCCCGTCACCGATGAGCAGGTTGAAAAGCTGTCTTACATTACCTTCCCGGAAGGTTCTGAAGAGCACAAATACCTGCACGGCCAGCGTGAAAAACTGCACGGCTACCTGCCGAGCCGCATTCCGAACTTCACTGAGAAGCTGGAACTGCCGAAGCTGGAAGACTTCCAACAACTGCTGGAAGAACAGAACAAAGAGATCTCCACCACCATCGCTTTCGTTCGTGCCCTGAACGTGATGCTGAAGAACCCGTCTATCAAAGACCGTCTGGTTCCGATCATCGCTGACGAAGCGCGTACCTTTGGTATGGAAGGTCTGTTCCGTCAGATTGGTATCTACAGCCCGAACGGCCAGCAGTACACCCCGCAGGACCGTGAGCAGGTTGCGTACTACAAAGAAGACGAGAAAGGCCAGATCCTGCAGGAAGGCATCAACGAGCTGGGCGCAGGTTCTTCCTGGCTGGCGGCGGCGACCTCCTACAGCACCAACGATCTGCCGATGATCCCGTTCTACATCTACTACTCCATGTTCGGTTTCCAGCGTATCGGCGACCTGTGCTGGGCAGCAGGTGACCAACAGGCGCGCGGCTTCCTGATCGGCGGGACGTCTGGTCGTACGACCCTGAACGGTGAAGGTCTGCAGCACGAAGATGGCCACAGCCATATTCAGTCTCTGACTATCCCGAACTGTATCTCTTACGATCCGTCTTACGCCTACGAAGTTGCGGTCATCATGCACGATGGTCTGCAGCGCATGTACGGTGAAGCGCAAGAGAACATTTACTACTACATCACCACCCTGAACGAAAACTACCACATGCCGGCGATGCCGGAAGGTGCCGAGGAAGGTATCCGTAAAGGTATCTACAAACTCGAAACTATCGAAGGTAGTAAAGGTAAAGTTCAGCTGCTGGGTTCCGGTTCTATCCTGCGTCACGTCCGTGAAGCAGCAGAGATCCTGGCGAAAGACTACGGCGTGGGCTCCGATGTGTACAGCGTAACCTCCTTCACTGAACTGGCGCGTGATGGCCAGGATTGTGAGCGCTGGAACATGCTGCACCCGATGGAAACCCCGCGTGTTCCGTACATCGCTCAGGTGATGAACGACGCACCGGCAGTCGCATCTACTGACTATATGAAACTGTTTGCTGAACAGGTTCGTACTTATGTACCGGCTGATGATTACCGCGTACTGGGTACCGATGGTTTTGGTCGCTCTGACAGCCGTGAAAACCTGCGTCACCACTTCGAAGTTGATGCTTCCTATGTGGTGGTAGCGGCCCTGGGCGAACTGGCTAAACGTGGCGAAATCGATAAGAAAGTGGTTGCCGATGCAATCACCAAATTCAACATCGATGCAGAAAAAGTTAACCCGCGTCTGGCGTAAGAGGTAAAAGAATAATGGCTATCGAAATCAACGTACCGGACATCGGGGCTGATGAAGTTGAAATCACCGAGATCCTGGTCAAAGTGGGCGACAAAGTTGAAGCTGAACAGTCGCTGATCACCGTAGAAGGCGACAAAGCCTCTATGGAAGTGCCGTCTCCGCAGGCTGGCGTCGTGAAAGAGATCAAAGTCTCTGTCGGCGACAAAACCGAGACCGGCAAACTGATTATGATTTTCGATTCCGCCGACGGTGCAGCTGACGCTGCACCTGCCAAGGCAGAAGAGAAGAAAGAAGCGGCTCCGGCGGCAGCACCTGCTGCAGCGGGCGGCGTGAAAGACGTTAACGTTCCCGATATCGGCAGCGACGAAGTTGAAGTCACCGAAATCATGGTTAAAGTCGGCGACAGCGTGACCGCTGAGCAATCTCTGATTACCGTGGAAGGCGATAAAGCCTCTATGGAAGTCCCTTCTCCGTTCGCGGGCAAGGTTAAAGAGATCAAAATCAGCACTGGCGACAAAGTCTCCACTGGCTCCCTGATTATGGTATTTGAAGTGGAAGGCGCTGCGCCGGCTGCGGCTGCAAAACCTGAAGTCAAAGAGCAGGCGGCTTCCGCGCCGGCGGCGGCATCCGGTTCTAAAGAAGTTAACGTACCGGACATCGGCGGCGACGAAGTCGAAGTGACCGAAGTGATGGTGAAAGTGGGCGATAAAGTGGCCGCTGAACAATCATTGATCACCGTAGAAGGCGACAAAGCCTCTATGGAAGTTCCGGCACCGTTCGCGGGCACCGTGAAAGAGATCAAAATCAACACTGGCGACAAAGTGTCTACCGGTTCTCTGATCATGATCTTCGAAGTGGAAGGCGCTGCGCCTGCTGCTGCTCCGGCGGCTAAGCAAGAAGCGGCTGCACCGGCTCCGAAAGCAGAAAAACCGGCCGCTGCACCAACTAAAGCGGAAGGCAAAACTGAATTCGCTGAAAACGACGCTTACGTTCACGCGACTCCGCTGATCCGCCGCCTGGCGCGCGAATTCGGCGTTAACCTGGCGAAAGTGAAAGGCACCGGTCGTAAAGGCCGTATCCTGCGCGAAGACGTTCAGGCTTACGTGAAAGATGCAGTGAAACGCGCTGAATCCGCACCTGCTGCTGCCATCGGCGGCGGTATCCCGGGCATGCTGCCGTGGCCGAAAGTGGACTTCAGCAAGTTTGGTGAAATCGAAGAAGTGGAACTGGGCCGCATCCAGAAAATCTCTGGTGCCAACCTGAGCCGTAACTGGGTGATGATCCCGCACGTTACGCACTTCGACAAAACCGATATCACCGATCTGGAAGCGTTCCGTAAACAGCAGAACGCCGAAGCTGAGAAGCGCAAACTGGACGTGAAATTCACCCCGGTTGTCTTCATCATGAAAGCCGTTGCCGCGGCCCTGGAGCAGATGCCGCGCTTCAACAGCTCCCTGTCCGAAGATGGTCAGAAGCTGACGCTGAAGAAATACATCAACATCGGTGTTGCGGTAGATACCCCGAATGGTCTGGTTGTTCCGGTCTTCAAAGACGTGAACAAGAAGAGCATTACCGAGCTATCCCGTGAACTGACCGTGATTTCTAAGAAAGCGCGTGATGGCAAGCTGACTGCTGGCGAAATGCAGGGCGGTTGCTTCACCATCTCCAGCATCGGTGGCCTGGGTACCACCCATTTCGCGCCGATTGTTAACGCGCCGGAAGTGGCTATCCTCGGTGTGTCCAAGTCTGCGATGGAACCGGTGTGGAATGGTAAAGAGTTTACTCCGCGTCTGATGATGCCGATTTCTCTGTCCTTCGATCACCGCGTCATCGACGGTGCTGATGGTGCGCGTTTCATCACCATCATCAACAACATGCTGAGCGACATTCGCCGCCTGGTGATGTAATCGAAAAAGCCGGCCTGACGGCCGGCTTTTTTCTGATAATCTCATGAGGCTTTATGCGGTTATCAGGAACAAAGGACAAATCGTTTGCCGTTTTGTTGTTTCAAAATTGTTAACAATTTTGTAAAATACGGGCGGATAGAACGTCCCGGTGGATGATGGGCGTAACAACAATAGCGTCAGACCCGCCGGATATAAATTACAGAGGTCATGATGAGTACTGAAATCAAAACTCAGGTCGTGGTACTTGGGGCAGGCCCGGCAGGTTATTCTGCGGCCTTCCGTTGCGCTGATTTAGGTCTGGAGACCGTCATCGTAGAACGTTACAACACCCTGGGCGGTGTTTGTCTGAACGTCGGCTGTATCCCTTCAAAAGCGCTGCTGCACGTCGCTAAAGTTATCGAAGAAGCCAAAGCGCTGGCTGAACACGGTATCGTCTTCGGCGAGCCGAAAACCGATATCGACAAGATTCGTACCTGGAAAGAAAAAGTCATCAATCAGCTGACCGGTGGTCTGGCTGGCATGGCGAAAGGCCGCAAAGTAAAAGTGGTCAACGGTCTGGGTAAATTTACCGGGGCCAACACCCTGGAAGTGGAAGGCGAAAACGGCAAAACCGTAATCAACTTCGACAACGCGATCATCGCGGCGGGTTCCCGTCCGATTGAACTGCCGTTTATTCCGCACGAAGATCCGCGCGTGTGGGACTCCACCGATGCGCTGGAGCTGAAAACCGTTCCGAAACGCCTGCTGGTTATGGGTGGCGGCATCATCGGCCTGGAAATGGGTACCGTGTACCATGCGCTGGGTTCAGAGATTGACGTGGTTGAAATGTTCGACCAGGTGATCCCGGCTGCCGATAAAGACATTGTTAAAGTCTTCACCAAACGCATCAGCAAGAAATTTAACCTGATGCTGGAAACCAAAGTGACTGCCGTTGAAGCCAAAGAAGACGGTATTTACGTTTCCATGGAAGGCAAAAAAGCGCCTGCCGAAGCGCAGCGTTACGATGCCGTACTGGTTGCTATCGGCCGTGTGCCGAACGGTAAAAACCTCGACGCCGGTAAAGCGGGCGTGGAAGTGGACGACCGTGGCTTCATCCGCGTTGACAAGCAACTGCGCACCAACGTGCCGCACATCTTCGCGATCGGCGATATCGTCGGTCAGCCGATGCTGGCGCACAAAGGCGTGCATGAAGGCCACGTTGCCGCTGAAGTTATCGCCGGTAAGAAACACTACTTCGATCCGAAAGTGATCCCGTCCATCGCTTACACCGAGCCAGAAGTGGCATGGGTTGGCCTGACTGAGAAAGAAGCGAAAGAGAAAGGCATCAGCTACGAAACCGCCACCTTCCCGTGGGCTGCTTCTGGCCGTGCTATCGCTTCCGACTGCGCAGACGGTATGACCAAACTGATTTTCGACAAAGAAACTCACCGCGTTATCGGTGGTGCGATTGTCGGTACCAACGGCGGTGAGCTGCTGGGTGAAATCGGTCTGGCGATCGAAATGGGTTGTGACGCAGAAGACATCGCGCTGACCATCCATGCTCACCCGACTCTGCACGAGTCTGTTGGCCTGGCGGCAGAAGTGTTCGAAGGTAGCATCACCGACCTGCCGAACCCGAAAGCGAAGAAGAAGTAACCCTTCGTTTCAAATGATAAAAGCGGCTGAATGGCCGCTTTTTTTTGCCCGCTTCCTGTACCGCACCCGCACCTGAATTCCCTCCCGCTGAAAAAACATTTCCCGAACAATATTTCCATACATCTTGTCGCGCAATGCAAACTAATAACGCATTAAATTAATAGCGTGATAATTAATAATTAATGAACTCATTAGAGGTGCAAGATGAAAACGCTTTTGATTACCACAGCCTTTGCCGCCACGTTATTTTCTGGCCTGACGCTTGCCGCCGATCAGCAGATCCCCTGGGCTGATAACAGCGGCGGTACCGAATCGAATCACATCGCCGCTATGGGCGAAGATTTAAATGCCCAGCACCAGCAAATCACTAAAACCGAGGAAGGCGTCTGGGCCACCGGCTCCGGCAGCATTCGTGCCGATGAAGCCGATCTTTCCAGTAACAAACCGCCAGTGGTGGGTCATCCTGACCTGATGCCGCATCAGGGATAAGTTTTTCATTATTAAAAAGCGGCGCAAGGGCCGCTTTTTCAGTTAAAGGTTAACGGCTTGCCATTCGCTTCCGGGATCGAAACGCGTAATAGCTTTAGCTTTTTCGTCGGTTTGCTGGCCAAAATCCGTCTGTAAAATTTCATCCTGTTGGTTAATCATAAAGGTGGCGATGCCGGTTTTCCCGTACTCAACCGGCCAGGCGATAAGCGCGAACCCGCCGACCATTTTTCCGTCCTGTAGATAGTTTTTCTCGCCTTCCTCCGCGTGCTTACCCTGGGCGGTAATAATGCGGAAATGGTAGCCGTGATAGCCCATACCAGGCTGCACCGGACTGAATGATGGCCCTAACGGGCTGGGCGCTTCGCCCGGCCCGGCAGGCCAGTAAAGCCCGTCTTTTTTGCCTTCGCTGCTGACAAATTTTTGCGCATATTCCTGATTCATTTGATAAAAGCTATGCTGGGCATCCACATAGGCATGTATCGCCTGAATAGCAGAGAGTTCGTTGCGGCCAATCGCCCGGGTCAGGATCTCATCCGCTGCGCCTTTCATATCGAACCGCCAGCCGTTTTCGGCTTTAACAATGGGTAGCGGCAGTTGCCAGCCCTCGCTGCCGACGTTGAGGTGCGCAACGTTATCTTTTTGCACGATCCGATGGCTGACTTTCCAGTCACGGGTAAAACGTGCCACGGCTTCGGGATCCACGCCTTCAGGGGGTAAAAACTCCCGCCAGTCGTTGCCCAGTAAGTTGCTGAGTTCTGTCTCATCCTGTTGGTTTATCGCGACGGCAAATGCGTTCGCCGCTTCTTCCGGTGTGTTGAAATACTGCTGCGCCTGAGCAAGGACAGGCAGTAAAAGCAGGGGAAGGGCGCTTAATGTGATTCGGTTTTTCATGCTCGCTCCTGCTTATTGACGATGAAATTCACGATGGCGTGGAGCATTTTCCCGGGCGTGGGAAAGACGCTCCCGATCCGCTGTCGCATGCTGGCGGCTTTGGATCCCCCTTTGCTGCTGCGCCTGCCAGGACGGCGAGCGGCTGTCATTGCCGCTAAAGGCGTTGGCGTTCATTGTTTCTCGCCGCTGCTGGCGCTGCTCCGGGGTAATGGTCGCCCGGTGTTGTTGCACGGCTTCCCGGCGCTGTTGCTGCTGGGTACCAGAATGCTGCATCTCGTTCCTCGCTGCGTCCCGGCGTTGCTGCTGTTGCGCGGTGGGGTTTTTAGCATGCTGCTTCGCCGTTTCACGGCGCTCGCTGTTATCGGCGCTGTCATAACCGCGGTAATTATTACGCTGGGCTATCTGGTTCAGCTGTTTTGATGCGGCCTGGCGCTGTGCATCGCGCGTTGCCGGCTGGGGCGTTTTTAACTTGCGGTCCGTAGATTGCTGGAGTTGCTGCATCGCCGCCTGGCGTTGGCCATCGCGCGATACTGCTGTGTTTTGTGTGGTGCTTAAGCCACCCGCGACAGTGGTCTGGTGGAAACGCGCGGCTACAGCGTCGTTTCTGTACGGCACGTTGTCCCGGTAGGCAGGATTATGCGTCCAGACCCGGTCACCCCCGGTGAGATGTTCGCCAGAAATCCGGTTGTAATTATCCACATTGATATTGATGTTATTGCCGTTGCGATAATAGCCGTCGCCACGATCGTGGTGATAGTCATCGTCATGATCGTGATGATGATGATCGTCGTCGTCGTCCCAGTCGATACTGCTGAACAGCGCATAGGTGGTTGCCACGCCCAGGCTATAGCCAAAGCCCTTCACAAAGCTTTCGGTAAATTGCTGCCCCGGAGGGGGCGGTAAATAGACCGGCGGGTAGCTGGCGTTGGGCCAGGTACCATACACCGTGCCCGGATTGTAAGTCGGGACATACACCATCTGCGGATCGGCGGGCTCGATTTTAATCACGGTTTCGGCGGGCGCGCTACTGACGACGGTGGTTTTCCCGGAGCCCGAATTCTGCGGCGCGGGTGCGGCGGCGGTGGTTTTAGGCGTCTGTGTCACCGTCTGCTGCTGGTTCGATTTCAATGCGCCGGTTTGTTGCGCCAGTGCCCGTAGCTTCTGCACGGCATTCATCACATCCTGAGGCTGGGCCAGAAAAGCATTCCCTAAATCTTCCACCCACTGAGGGTTTTCACCCATGAGCGCCATCAACTGCGGGAACGCCACCAGCGATTTTACGCTGGGGTCCCAGGGCTGGCTCGCCACCGCCTGAATCGCTGGATCGCCCTGCAGCGAGGGGTTATCCCGCGACCATTGCACCGCCTGAATCACATTGGCCGGGTACGTTGAGGCCATCAATACCTGGGATAACAGCGCATCGGGATACAGCGCCACAGGCGCGACCCACTGATCGATTTGCGCGGTGGTATAGGCAGCGGCAGCCGGTGCGACGGGTGCCGGTTGCGCCTGAGCGGGCGCGGGTTGGGAGGCAGGGGGGCTCGTTACAGGTGGCGTCTGGCTTTTCACGTACAGCATGCCGGAGGCGGCTAGCAGCCCGGCACTGCACAGCAGTGCAAGCAGGTGTGGCTTAAAGGGCAATTTCATAGATGACTCCGACGAAGGCCAGCCATAAGGCGTTTAGGATGCCGCGAGTATATTCAACCGTATTTTGCGTTTTTGACTTAAAGGGGGAATAGGGCCATTAAGTCCGGATAAAGAATGTGAGCATTTATTACACAAATTATAAGCGATGATAGATTTGCTGCTGCGCTGATGATCGGTCACTGAAGTACTTCTCTTTCCGCTTGTGTTCAGTTTCTGAGCGGAGCAGAATGTACAGCGTGAGGATTTGCCACAAATCATTACCGCCGGACCGGTGCTTGCTACCACTGCATGGCACAAACTAACCGCTGAAAAGCGGTTTTTTTGTCTTCGCAAAACGCCGCTTTGCTGCGCTATACCCTGCTTAACGATTCAGCAAATCTTTTTATGTTGCTTTTTTGTAAACAGATTAACACCCCCTCAAAATCCTGCTATGCTGCCCGACGCGGTATCGGGCATTTACCCTACAAACTACTGTCTCACAGGAGCGTGAAGAAAATCGCCTGGTTACACCTTGTGTAAGCCGCACTATGACAATGAGAGCGAGGAGAACCGTCGTGCTAGAAGAATACCGTAAGCACGTAGCAGAACGTGCAGCCGTTGGGATTGTTCCAAAACCCTTAGATGCAACCCAAATGGCCGCGCTCGTCGAGCTGCTGAAGAACCCGCCCGCGGGCGAAGAAGAATTCCTGTTAGATCTGCTGACCAACCGTGTACCGCCGGGCGTTGATGAAGCCGCCTATGTTAAAGCCGGATTCCTCGCTGCAATTGCCAAAGGCGAAGCAACCTCCCCGCTGGTCACCCCTGAAAAAGCTATCGAACTGTTAGGCACCATGCAGGGTGGCTACAACATCCACCCGTTAGTGGACGCGCTGGAAAACGACAAACTCGCGCCGATTGCTGCGAAAGCGCTGTCCCATACTCTGCTGATGTTCGATAACTTCTACGATGTGGAAGAAAAAGCCAAAGCGGGCAACAGTTACGCGAAGCAGGTGATGCAGTCCTGGGCCGATGCCGAATGGTTCCTGTCGCGCCCGACGCTTGACGAAAAAATTACCGTTACCGTCTTTAAAGTGACCGGTGAAACCAATACCGATGACCTGTCTCCGGCCCCGGATGCCTGGTCGCGCCCGGATATCCCGCTGCACGCCCTGGCGATGTTGAAAAACGCCCGCGAAGGCATTGAGCCGGATCAGCCCGGCGCAGTCGGTCCGATCAAACAGATCGAAGCCTTGCAGCAAAAAGGTTACCCGCTGGCCTATGTCGGCGATGTCGTGGGTACGGGTTCTTCCCGTAAGTCCGCCACCAACTCGGTGCTGTGGTTTATGGGTGACGATATCCCGAACGTGCCGAACAAACGCGGCGGCGGCTTGGTGCTGGGCGGCAAAATCGCGCCAATCTTCTTTAACACTATGGAAGATGCCGGTGCGTTGCCGATCGAGGTTGATGTTAACAACCTGAATATGGGCGACGTCATCGACGTATACCCGTACAAAGGCGAAGTGCGCAATCACGCAACCGGCGAGCTGCTGGCGAGCTTCGAACTGAAAACCGATGTTCTGCTGGATGAAGTGCGCGCCGGTGGCCGTATTCCGCTGATCATCGGCCGCGGCCTGACCACCAAAGCGCGTGACGCGCTGGGCCTGCCGCACAGCGACGTATTCCGTCAGGCGAAAGACGTGGCGGAAAGCAACCGCGGCTACTCTCTGGCGCAGAAAATGGTCGGTCGTGCCTGCGGCGTTGCGGGCATCCGTCCGGGTGCTTACTGCGAGCCGAAAATGACCTCCGTGGGTTCTCAGGACACCACCGGCCCGATGACCCGTGATGAACTGAAAGACCTGGCGTGCCTGGGCTTCTCTGCGGATCTGGTGATGCAGTCGTTCTGCCACACCGCCGCGTATCCGAAGCCAGTTGACGTCACCACGCACCACACTTTGCCGGACTTCATTATGAACCGTGGCGGCGTGTCGCTGCGTCCGGGCGATGGCGTTATCCACTCCTGGCTGAACCGCATGCTGCTGCCGGATACCGTCGGCACTGGCGGTGACTCCCATACCCGTTTCCCGATTGGTATCTCTTTCCCGGCGGGTTCAGGTCTGGTGGCGTTTGCCGCTGCGACCGGCGTCATGCCGCTGGATATGCCGGAATCGGTACTGGTCCGCTTTAAAGGTAAAATGCAGCCGGGCATCACCCTGCGCGACCTGGTTCACGCGATCCCGCTGTATGCCATCAAACAGGGCCTGCTGACCGTTGAGAAGAAAGGTAAGAAAAACATCTTCTCTGGCCGCATCCTGGAAATCGAAGGGCTGCCGGATCTGAAAGTCGAGCAGGCGTTCGAACTGACTGACGCCTCTGCCGAGCGTTCAGCGGCAGGCTGTACCATCAAACTGAACCGTGAGCCGATTGAAGAGTATCTGCACTCTAACATTGTGCTGCTGAAGTGGATGATCGCGGAAGGCTACGGCGACCGCCGTACGCTGGAGCGTCGTATCCAGGGTATGGAAAAATGGCTGGCGGATCCGCAACTGATGGAAGCCGATGCCGATGCGGAATACGCGGCGGTCATTGAGATCGATCTGGCGGATATCAAAGAGCCGATCCTGTGCGCGCCGAACGATCCAGACGATGCGCGTCTGCTGTCTGACGTGCAGGGCGACAAGATTGATGAAGTGTTTATCGGTTCCTGCATGACCAACATTGGTCACTTCCGCGCGGCAGGTAAACTGCTGGATACCCATAAAGGCCAGTTGCCGACCCGTCTGTGGGTTGCGCCGCCGACCCGTATGGATGCCGCGCAGTTGACCGAAGAAGGCTACTACAGCGTATTCGGTAAGAGCGGGGCGCGTATCGAGATCCCGGGTTGTTCACTGTGCATGGGTAACCAGGCGCGTGTGGCGGACGGCGCGACCGTGGTGTCGACCTCTACCCGTAACTTCCCGAACCGCTTAGGCACCGGCGCGAACGTCTACCTGGCGTCTGCGGAGCTGGCGGCTGTTGCGGCGCTGATTGGCAAACTGCCGACGCCGGAAGAGTACCAGACGTTTGTTTCCCAGGTGGATAAAACCGCCGCGGATACCTATCGCTATCTGAACTTCGACCAGCTTTCCCAGTACACCGAGAAAGCGGACGGGGTGATTTTCCAGACAGCGGTCTGATCCTTCGCGTAACGAAAAGGGAAGCCTCAGCGCTTCCCTTTTTTATGCCTTACGACAGGGCATCCTCTTTGCCGCTGTAGCGCGGCAGGCTTACCACCGGATAGGTAAAGCTCTCTTCAACCCGGCAACGTTCCGGCTTTTTCTGGTCGGCATAAATAATGAACCAGCGCTCATTCTCCGGGAAATAGACCAGATCATCGCCGTTGCGAAACGAGTAGGTTTTATAACGCACGCCCGATTTTGTGTGATCTTTATGCGCGCCAGAGGCTATCTGAAAATGTTTGCCCCACTGCATGGTGGTGAGGTGATATTTAAAAAAGGAGATCAGCACATTCTGGCGGGTCAGACAGTCGAGCCGCACCGCTTCGCCCGCATACGCGGCGGAGAAGGGAAAGGCGAGGGAGATAAACAGCAGGATGGGGGACAATGACATTTTCAATTTTTGCATAACTGATTACGATTTAAGGCTTTAAGAAGATACTCAGGATAGCACAGCCGTCCCGTCTGGCTTTTTTCTCTATCCCTCTGCCCGCCGCGCTGTTTTTCTTGCGCCGTGCTGCGATAATTACTGATAAGAAGATTCGGGCGCAGTTTGCCCGGCGTGTAGCAGAGGAAAACACTATGGATCATGAATTTCTGCGCGACGTTACCGGTACGGTGAGAGTACGCATGTCGATGGGCCATGAAGCGATTGGTCACTGGTTTAATGAGGAAGTAAAGGAGAACCTGGCGCTGCTGGAGGAAGTGGAGCAAGCGGCGCAGTCGGTCATTGGCAGCGAGCGTCAATGGCAAAGCGCCGGGCATGAATACACGCTGTGGCTGGATGGCGAGGAAGTCATGGTGCGTGCCAATCAGCTGGCCTTCTCAGGCGATGAAATGGAGGAAGGGATGAGCTATTACGATGAAGAGAGCCTGTCGCTGTGCGGCATGGAGGATTTTCTTCAGGTACTGCGAGCCTATCGCGAGTTTATCCAACAAAAATAGCGCTAACCGCGTGGAGCATCCCTGCTCCACCTGCGTTACACCACCGGAATATTGCGTCCGTAGTAAATCTCGCGCATTTCTTTCCAGAGCATAGTGGTAATTACTTTCCGCTCTTCTTCGGTTAAATCTTCCGGTTTGGTGTGGAACATGTAGTGCTTCAGATCGAACTCTTTCAGCAGCATTTTGGTGTGGAAAATATTCTCCTGGTACACATTCACATCCATCATGTCGTACAGTGCCTTCATATCTTCGGACATAAAGTTCTGAATCGAATTGATCTCATGATCGATAAAATGCTTCATGCCGTTGACGTCGCGGGTAAAGCCGCGCACGCGGTAATCCACGGTCACGATATCGGATTCCAGCTGGTGGATCAGGTAGTTCAACGCGTTAAGCGGAGAGATCACCCCGCAGGTTGAGACTTCAATATCCGCGCGGAAGGTGCACAGCCCATTTTCAGGGTGACTTTCCGGGTAGGTATGCACGCAGATATGGCTTTTATCCAGATGGGCCACCACCGCTTCGGGCAATGGGCCGGGATGTTCGGTTTTATCGACCAGCTTCGGGTCGACAGGCTCTTCGCTGACCAGAATGGTCACGCTGGCGCCCTGCGGCTCGTAATCCTGGCGCGCAATATTCAATACGTTCGCGCCGATGATGGAGCAGGTTTCCGTCAGGATCTCGGTGAGACGGTTTGCGTTATACAGTTCATCGATATAAGCGATGTAGCCATCGCGCTCTTCCGCCGTTTTGACGTAGCAAATATCGTAGATACAAAAACTCAGGCTTTTGGTCAGGTTATTAAAGCCATGCAGTTTAAGCTTTTTCAATTTTGTTCACCTCCTTAGGATGCCTGGCGAGCCAGCGCGTCGTTCAAGTATTGCGGCAGAGCGAAAGCGGCCGCGTGGATTGCCGGGTTGTAGTAGCGGCAGGGTAAACCGGCGTCGGCGAAACGCGTCTGGAGGGTGTCCAGATCGAGCTGGCGCAGCGCGGGGTTATCGGTGGCCCAGGCGAAGGTCATAATGCCGCCGTAATAGGTCGGGATCGCGGCCTGGTAAAAACTCACGTCTTCGAAGTAATGGCTGAGTTTACGATGGCTGCCGACGGCTTCGTCCTGCTGTAAAAAACAGACGCCGTTTTGCGCCACGAAAATGCCGCCCGGATTCAGTGCGCGTTTGCAGCCCTGATAAAATTCCGAGGTAAACAGGCTTTCGCCGGGGCCGACGGGATCGGTGCAATCGGAGATGATCACATCGAAGGTTTGCGCGGTTTGATTGACGAAGTTAACGCCATCGTCGATCACCAACGTAAAGCGCGGATCGTCATAGCTTCCGGCATTATGGTTGGGCAGATACTGGCGGCAGAACGACACCACGCCCACGTCGATTTCTACCATAGTGATGGTTTCGACGTTTTTATGGCGCGTGACTTCGCGCAGCATCGCGCCGTCGCCGCCGCCGATGATCAGCACACGCTTTGCGTTGCCGTGGGCCAGCAGCGGTACGTGGGTCATCATTTCGTGATAGATAAACTCATCACGCTCGGTGGTTTGTACGACGCCGTCCAGCGCCATGATGCGGCCAAATGCGCGGTTCTCGAAAATGATCAGATCCTGGTGATCGGTCTTTTCGTGATACAGCACATTATCAACGGCAAAGTATTGTCCAAACTGGTCGTGCAGCGTTTCTTGCCACACTTTTGCTTCGGCCATTGGCAGAGACCTCTTTCGTTAACACTCATGGAAAAATGGCGCAACATGATAGCTAACATCTTAGCCTGATGCACGGTCAATATTTCATCAACGAAAGGCGGGAAAGTGATGAGCCTGAACGCAGGAAAGATTCAGGCTGGCTGGGGAGGATTATTTAACGTAGGCGAGCAGGCTGAGTGAATCGCGGGCCAGGGCTTTACATTTTTTTGCGGTGGGAATGGCGATGCCGCTGAGATCGCGGTAGCTGTCTTCGCCGAGCGCCTTCATATTAAAGCTGTCGTAGTTGCTCAGGTCCCACTGGTTTTGCTGGGCGAAAAACACCAGCGCGCGTCGAATCTGGCCGTTGGGCAAGTTTTGGTAGCCGCAATCATTCTTCAAAAATACAAAAACCGCCGTAAGATCAGCCATATCTTCGGCTTCAGACTCATTTAGTGCAAAACTACTGGCGGAGAATCCGAGCAACCCACCGAGTAACACAAACCTGACCCACTTCATCATCGCGCCTGGAACTCCTCTCTGAAGAGTGAAAGTTAGCACAATTCCACATTTCACGACGATCTTTATTATTATTCCGCTGGCTTGACCTTCCGCTTAGGGGAGGGTTTATGCTCAAAATTACACCTGCGAACTATAAGGAAATCGACATGCATCGCCGCGACTTTTTAAAATACTCCGCTGTGCTGGGTGCAGCGAGCGCGTTACCGCTGTGGAGCCGTTTCGCGCTGGCCGCCGAGCGCCCCGCTTTACCTATTCCCAATCTGTTATCCGCCGATGCAGAGAGCCGCATCCGCCTGACGATCCAGGCGGGCCAAACGCTGTTTAACGGCAAAGCGGCGACCACCTGGGGTTACAACGGTAACTTACTTGGCCCGGCGATCCAGTTGCGGCAAGGGAAAGCCGTGACCGTTAATATTCACAACACCCTGGCGGAAGAAACCACGCTGCACTGGCATGGTCTGGAAATCCCCGGCGAGGTGGATGGCGGCCCGCAGGGTGTGATTAAACCCGGTGAAACCCGCACCGTCTCTTTTACGCCGCAGCAGCGCGCCGCCACCTGCTGGTTCCACCCGCACCAGCATGGCAAAACCGGGCATCAAGTGGCGATGGGATTGGCTGGGCTTGTGTTGATTGAAGATAACGACAGCCGCCTGCTGCGCCTGCCTCAGCAGTGGGGCATTGATGACGTCCCGCTGATTATCCAGGACAAACGCTTCGGGGCCGACGGCCAGATCGATTATCAACTGGATATGATGAGTGCCGCCGTCGGCTGGTTTGGCGACACGCTGCTGTGTAACGGCGCGGCGTATCCGCAACATGCCGCGCCGCGCGGCTGGCTACGCCTGCGTTTGCTCAACGGCTGTAATGCCCGTTCGCTGAATATCGCCACCAGCGATGGCCGCCCGCTATACGTCGTCGGCAGCGACGGCGGCCTGCTGGCCGAGCCAGTAAAAGTCACCGAACTGCCGATGATCATGGGCGAGCGCTTTGAAGTGCTGGTAGAAAACCGCGACAACACGCCATTCGATATCGTGACGCTGCCGGTGAAACAGATCGGCATGACCGTCTCGCCGTTTGATCAACCGGTGCCGGTGGTGCGCATTCAGCCGCTGGTGGTCACCGCGTCCGGCGAGCTGCCAGACAAGCTGGTCGATATACCTGCGATACCGGATAGCGCTAACGCCAAAGAGCGCTGGCTACAATTGATGATGGACCCGATGCTCGACATGATGGGTATGCAGGCGCTGGAACAGAAATACGGGAAACAGGCGCTGGCTGGTATGGGCATGCACCACGGTATGGGCCACGGTAATATGAATCATGGGGGGATGGGCCATCAGAATATGGACTTCCACCACGCCAACAAAATTAACGGGCTGGCGTTTGATATGTCTAAACCGGCCTTTGCCGTCGAGCGTGGGCGGTACGAGCGCTGGACCATTTCCGGGGAGGGCGACATGATGATGCACCCGTTCCACATCCACGGCACCCAGTTCCGCATCCTGACCGAAAATGGCAAACCGCCAGCGGCCCATCGCGCAGGCTGGAAAGATACCGTCTGGGTGGAAGGCGCGCGTAGCGAAGTGCTGGTGCGTTTCGATCATCCCGCCCCGGCGGAGCAGGCCTATATGGCCCACTGCCATCTGCTGGAACATGAAGATACCGGCATGATGCTGGGCTTCACCGTTGCGTAAAATAAAAAGGCCGCGAATTATTCGCGGCCTTGTTCTTTAACGTTGAGAGTTATTTCGCGTCATCCGGCAGCGCGAAGGCAACAATGTAATCACCCATCTTCGTGCCGAACGAACCGTGGCCCCCGGCGGAAATCACCACGTACTGCTTCCCGTTAACCTCATAGGTCATCGGCGTGGCTTGGCCACCCGCTGGCAGA
Organism: Atlantibacter sp. MEI4A-1023; assembly: GCF_056155425.1. NCBI lineage: Bacteria > Pseudomonadati > Pseudomonadota > Gammaproteobacteria > Enterobacterales > Enterobacteriaceae > Atlantibacter > Atlantibacter sp. MEI4A-1023. The sequence continues at coordinate 3,824,949 of NZ_CM149568.1, read as the reverse complement.
CGTCCTTCCCACAGTTTTTCACCGTTGGTCATGTTGTAAGCGCGCAGATAGTTATCTGCGGTTGCGCCAACAAACAGCACATTACCGGCGGTGGAGATCGGCCCGCCGAGCATCGGCATCCCGAGATTAAACGGCAGCGGGAACGGCAGTGAGAACGGCAGGCTATCGCGCGGCGTCCCGATACGTTTTTTCCACACCACTTCGTTGGTCTTCAGATCCAGCGCGGAGATGTAACCCCAGGCCGGTTGCTTACACGGCAGACCAAACGGCGACAGGAACGGGTTCAGGGTCACACCGAATGGCACACCGTACTGTGGCTGAATACCGGTTTCCTGGCCGCTTGCGGCATGCGGCGGATCGGACGGCTCCATCGGGTTATCCGGGCCGCGCGGCATCAGTTTCGACACGAATGGCAGCGCAATCGGGTTAGCAATCGCCACCTGACGGTTCTGATCGACGGAAATACCGCCCCATTCGAACATTCCCAGGTTACCCGGGAACACCAGCGTGCCTTGCTCAGACGGCGGGGTGAAAATCCCTTCGTAGCGCAGTTGATGGAACATCACGCGGCACACCAGCTGGTCGAACATGGTGGCGCCCCACATATCCGCGCCGCTCAAATCTTTAGTCGGACGGAAGCTCAGTTCAGAGAACGGCTGGGTCGGGGAGAGGCGGTCGCCTTTCGCCGGGCCTTGCGGGACCGGTTTTTCCGGCGCAGGCACCACCAGTTTGCCGTCACGGCGGTCCAGCACGAAGATGTTACCGGTTTTCGCCGGCGCGTAGATCACCGGAACTACGTTGCCGTTCTTATCAGTGATGTCCGCCAGCGTCGGCTGGGAAGGCATATCCATATCCCACAGATCGTGGTGAACGGTTTGATAAGACCAAGCCAGCTTACCGGTGGATGCGTTCAGCGCCACAATCGAGCTGGCGTAACGCTCCTGATCTTCGGTGCGGTTACCACCCCAGATATCCGGCGTGGAAACGCCCATTGGCAGATAGACCAGGTCCAGTTGCGCATCGTAGGCGGCAGGCGCCCAGGAATTCGGGGAGTTCAGCGTGAAGTGATGCTCATCCGATGGGATAGCATTCGGGTCTTTGGCACCCGGATCGAACGCCCATACCAGATCGCCGGTATTCACATCGAAACCACGAATAACGCCAGACGGCTCGCGAGTCGAGTAGTTATCGGTCACCGCGCCGGCAATCACGATAATTTTATCGGTCACAATCGGCGGCGACGTCGGCTCATACATGCCCGGCGTGGTCACCGGCTGGTTGGTTTGCAGATTGAGAATGCCTTTGTTGGCAAAGGATTCGCACAGCTTACCGTTGTCGGCATTAATGGCGAACAGGCGGCCATCGTTCACCGGCAGGATGATACGACGCGGACAGTCTGCCACCACGTCCGGGCTGGCGGTATCGGCGCGCGCTTCATGATAAGAGACGCCACGGCAGGTCACATGCTGGAACGACGGATTGGCGTTCAGTTGTGGATCGAAATGCCATTTTTCTTTACCGGTCGCCGCATCCAGTGCGAACAGACGCTGGTGCGCGCTGCACAGGTACAGCGTGTCGCCCACTTTAATCGGCGTAACCTCGTTGGTGATTTCGCCCGGGTCGGTCGGCAACTTCACATCACGGGTCTGGAAGGTCCAGGCTTCTTTCAACTCATGAACGTTATCCGCGTTAATTTGTTTAAGCGGAGAGAATCGTTGCCCTTCCTGGTTACGGCCATAGGCAGGCCAGTCGCCGTCCGGGATCGCCGGAGCCGCAGTAGTGGCTGCCGCCGCATCGGTTTTCAGCGTGCCATTGATCTCTTGCGGATCGTTGAAAATGGCCCATCCGAGAATACCGGCGGTGATAATCAGCGTCACCATCATTGAGGGGAGAGCAGGGCGCGATATCACCGGCAGTTTTCGCCAGACAAATGGCAGGATCAGCCAGATGCCGAAGAATACCAGGATGTCGCAACGCGGGGTCAATGCCCAGAAGTCGAAGCCGACTTCCCAGATTGACCACAGCATGGTGGCAAGCAGCAGCGCCGCGTACAGCCAGAGCGCCGATTGTTTACCGCGCCACAGCAGCCAGGCGACACCAAGCATCACCAGGCCCGCTATCGGGTAGTACCAGGAACCGCCTAATGTGACTAACCACACCCCGCCAATCAGTAAATACAGCCCGCACAATGCTGCGAACAGGGCTGTTAACATCACGATTAGTGATGATTGTTTATGTTTTGTTTCCGCCATAATCACACTCTTAATTTTTTAGTAGCAAGTAATTATAGTTATTAACATGTGTGATCTTAATCACAAAAAGAGCTTTTTTTCAGAATAGGTCCCGACGCGCTAATTACTGTTATACTGCCTGCCTTACGAATGAGTGTTGGCGGAAAACGCGTCGGCATTTAATGATTTAGCTTTTAAATCATATGGTTAGTGATATGAAACATACTGTTGAAGTGATGATCTCCGAAGCGGAGATTAAAGCGCGTATTGTTGAACTGGGGCGTCAGATTACCGAACACTACCGCGACAGCGGAAGTGAGATGGTACTGGTGGGTCTGCTGCGTGGTTCGTTTATGTTTATGGCCGATTTGTGCCGTGAAGTGCAGGTCGGGCATGAAGTCGATTTTATGACCGCATCGAGCTACGGCAGCGGTATGTCCTCTACCCGCGATGTGAAAATCTTAAAAGATCTGGATGAAGATATTCGCGGCAAAGACGTGTTGATTGTTGAAGACATTATCGACTCCGGGAACACCCTGTCGAAAGTGCGCGAGATCTTAAGCCTGCGCGAGCCGAAGTCTCTCGCTATCTGTACGCTGCTGGATAAGCCGTCGCGTCGTGAAGTGGATGTGAAAGTCGAGTTTATCGGTTTCTCTATCCCCGACGAATTCGTGGTGGGTTACGGCATCGATTATGCCCAGCGCTATCGCCATCTGCCGTACATTGGCAAAGTCGTTCTGCTGGACGAATAAACAAAGGGGCCGTGGCCCCTTTGGTGTTATTTATGGCTGGTGTGCGTCTGCGTTAAGTTGCAGATGCCGTTGCGATAACGCTGCTCCAGCGTTTCACGGCTGGTAGCGGTCACGTCCAGATCGCGCAGCAGGCCATCATGAATACCGTAAGCCCAACCGTGGATAGTGACTTTCTGTCCGCGTTTCCACGCAGATTGCATGATGGTGGAGTGCCCAAGGTTGTACACTTGTTCCATCACGTTCAGTTCACACAGCGTATCCAGACGGCGTTCCTGCGGGATTTCGCCCAACAGGGAGCTGTGTTTGAACCAGATATCGCGGATGTGCAACAGCCAGTTGTTGATCAGGCCCAATTCAGGATTTTCAACCGCTGCCTGTACGCCGCCGCAGCCGTAGTGCCCACAAATAATAATGTGTTCAACTTCAAGCACATCCACCGCATACTGAACCACTGACAGGCAGTTGAGATCGGTATGGATCACCAGGTTGGCGACGTTACGGTGAACAAACAGTTCGCCCGGCTCAAGGCCGGTTAACCGTTCGGCGGGAACGCGGCTATCAGAGCAGCCGATCCAAAGAAAGCGCGGCTTTTGCGCTTGAGAAAGGCGTTCAAAAAAACCAGGATCTTCGTTCACCAGCATTTTGGACCAGTGAGCGTTATTGCTGATGAGTGTATCGATGTCTTTCATTTAGGTTAACAACCTGTAACCGTGGGATTGCGTTAATGTAATATAAGGCAACTCAATTATTTTTTAAACACCATAACTTTTGTGCGATACAAGGTAACTGTATATCCATGACAATTGCATTGGAACTGGAAGGATTAAAAAAAACCTATCCCGGCGGCGTGAAAGCCTTACGTGGCATTGACTTACAGGTAGAGGCAGGGGATTTCTACGCACTGCTTGGCCCGAACGGCGCCGGTAAATCTACCACCATAGGGATAGTGAGCTCGCTGGTGAACAAGACCTCGGGCCGCGTGAGGGTGTTTGGTTATGACCTCGAAAAAGACGTGGTCAACGCCAAACGCCAGCTGGGCCTGGTGCCACAGGAGTTCAACTTCAACCCGTTCGAAACGGTGCAGCAGATTGTGGTTAACCAGGCGGGTTACTACGGCGTTGAGCGTAAAGAGGCGATGGAGCGCAGCGAAAAATACCTCAACCAGCTCGATCTGTGGGAAAAACGCAATGAACGTGCGCGGATGTTGTCCGGCGGGATGAAGCGCCGTTTGATGATTGCCCGCGCGTTGATGCATGAGCCGAAACTGCTGATCCTCGACGAACCTACCGCCGGGGTGGATATCGAACTACGCCGTTCGATGTGGGGGTTTCTCAAGGATCTTAACGACAAAGGCACCACCATTATCCTCACTACCCACTACCTGGAAGAAGCGGAGATGCTGTGCCGCAATATCGGCATTATCCAGCGCGGTGAATTGGTGGAAAACACCTCGATGAAATCGCTGCTGTCCAAGCTGAAATCAGAGACCTTTATCCTCGATTTAGCGCCGCGCAGCCCGCTGCCGAAGCTGGAAGGCTACCAGTACCGCCTGGTGGATACCTCAACGCTGGAGGTGGAAGTGCTGCGCGAGCAGGGCATCAACAGCGTCTTTAACCAACTGACCGCACAGGGCATTCAGATCCTGAGTATGCGTAACAAAGCCAACCGCCTGGAGGAGTTGTTCGTGACTCTGGTGAATGAAAAGCAAGGAGACCACGCATGATGCAGCTGTATTGGGTGGCGCTGAAAAGTATCTGGACCAAAGAGATCCACCGTTTTATGCGCATCTGGATCCAGACGCTGGTTCCGCCCGTCATCACCATGACGCTCTATTTTATTATCTTCGGCAACCTGATCGGCTCGCGTATCGGCGAAATGCATGGCTTTACCTATATGCAGTTTATCGTCCCGGGGCTGATCATGATGGCGGTGATCACCAACGCCTACGCCAACGTGGCGTCATCGTTCTTTAGCGCTAAATTCCAGCGCAACATCGAAGAGTTGCTGGTGGCACCAGTGCCGACCCATGTGATCATTATTGGTTACGTCGGCGGCGGCGTGGCGCGCGGTTTGTGCGTGGGTATTCTGGTGACCGCTATCTCGCTGTTTTTCGTGCCGTTTCAGGTGCATTCGTGGCTGTTTGTCGGCGTTACGCTGCTGTTTACCGCCATATTGTTCTCGCTGGCGGGGCTGCTGAATGCCGTTTTCGCCACTACGTTTGACGACATCAGCCTGATCCCGACCTTTGTACTGACGCCGCTAACCTATCTGGGCGGGGTGTTTTATTCCCTGACGCTGCTGCCGCCGTTCTGGCAGGCGCTGTCTCACCTCAACCCCATCGTGTATATGATCAGCGGCTTCCGTTACGGCTTCCTGGGCATTAACGATGTGCCGCTCGGCTTTACTATGGGCGTACTGGTGGTGTTTATCCTGGCGTTTTATATGCTGTGCTGGTACTTAATCCAGCGCGGACGCGGCTTACGCACCTGATCGCGTTACTTCTGAAAGTAAAACGAGGCTCTCATTTTGAGGGCCTTTTATTTTCCCATGATTCGTATCACAACAGCGGTTCGTCACTTCGCTAAACTACCCCCTTTGGATAAGGAGCCGCGAATGCTCGGATGGGTCATCGCCTGTCATGACGACAAGGCGCAATGCATACTGGAACACCTGGAAAAACGCTTTGGCCACATTCCGCAGTGCCGGGTGGTGAACTACTGGCATGGCATCGGTACTAACATGCTTAGCCGAATGATGTGCGATGCGCTGCACCATGCAGACTCAGGCGACGGGGTGATTTTTCTCACTGACTGCAATGGCGGCGCGCCGTATCGCGTTGCTGCACTGATGAGCCACAAGCACGATAATTGTGAAGTGATTTCCGGCGTCACCGCCCACCTTCTTGGCGAACTTTATCCGCTGCGTTTCTGCTTAAGCAGCCGCGCCTTTCGCCACACCATCGTCGAGCGCGGCGGCGACGGCGTGAGCAGTCTCTGGCACCAGCAGCAAAAAAATCCCCCCTTCGTGTTACTGCATCATGCATAACCTGCGGTTTACCGCTTGGTGTGAAAGGCACTTTTTGTCAAAATAAGCAAAATTTTCTCACCGCTTCGGTTAACTATGCTGCCTCGCCTGATTTTCTGCTTTGTGCTGTTACTGGCCGCGCCAGCCGGGGCGATCCTGGTGAATCCGACGTTTAATCCGCCGCGCTATATGCAAACCACGGACGATGCGGATATCTGGGCGCATATTGGCAACCGGGTGATTTCCGTTGGCAGAATCGAGCAGGGGCAGGTGCTGGCGGTCGTGCCGACCGACGCCGATTACTACGAGTTCAGCTTTGGTTTTAGCACCGGGTTTATTGATAAACAGCATCTGAAACCGGTACAGGGCAAACTGCGGATTCAGGATCGGCTGGGGGATTTACACAAGCCGCTCAGCAATCAGAACCTGCTCACCTGGCAAGCCGTCACGCTATATAACGAGCCAGACAATAAGAGCGAACCGCTGGGCGTGCTGGCGGAGAACCTGCGTTATCCGATTATTTCTAAACTCAAAGACCGGCTTAACCAGACCTGGTTCCAGATCCGCATCGGCAACCGGCTGGCATGGGTCAGCAGCCTGGAAGCGCAGGAAGATAACGGCATTCCGGTGCTGACTTATCACCATATTCTGCGCGATGAAGAGAACACCCGTTTTCGCCATACGTCCACCACTACGTCGGTGCGCGCCTTCAGCAACCAGATGACCTGGCTGCGCGACATGGGCTATACCACGCTCTCGCTTTACCAGCTTGAGGGCTACGTGAATAACCGTATGAATTTGCCCGCCAGAGCGGTGGCGATCACCTTCGACGATGGCCTGAAGTCGGTGTCACGCTATGCGTATCCGGTGCTGAAGCAGTACGGATTTACCGCCACGGCGTTTATTATCTCTTCGCGCATCAAGCGCCATCCGCAAAAATGGGACCCGAAATTTCTACAGTTTATGAGCCTGGCGGAACTCCAATCCATTCAGGACGTGTTTGATATTCAGTCGCATACCCACTTTTTGCACCGCATTGATGGCTTACGCCACCCGATTATGCTTAGCCGCAGCTATCACAACATCCTGTTTGATTTTGAGCGTTCGCGCCGGGCGCTGGCGCAATTCAACCCCCACGTGCTGTATCTCTCGTACCCGTTTGGCGGTTACGACCAGAAGGCGGTTAAAGCGGCCCATGATGCCGGTTTTCATTTAGCGGTAACGACGGTGAAAGGGAAGGTGAAACCGGGGGATAACCCGTACTTGCTGAAGCGGCTGTATATTCTGAGAACCGACTCGCTGGAGGATATGGCACGGACAATCAGTAATCAGCCGCAGGGGTAATAGCGCCCGCGAACAGGCGCAAAAACATCAGGCAACCTGAACCGGAACCGCTTTGGCGGTGCGTTTCATCACGTTATCGCCGTCAAAGTACGCCACTTTCGGCTGCCAGCTGCGGGCCTGCTCATCCGGCATGGTGACGTAGCTGGCAATAATCAAAATATCGCCCACATCGGCGCAGTGCGCCGCCGCCCCGTTAACGGAGATGATTTTCGAACCGCGCTCGCCGGAAATGGCGTAAGTAGAAAAACGCTTACCGTTGGTCACGTTATAAATATCGATGGCTTCGTATTCCAGAATGCCAGCCGCTTCAAGAAAATCCTGATCAATGGCGCAGGAACCTTCATAGTGCAAGTCTGCCTGAGTCACTTTGACGCGATGCAGTTTGCCCTGCAACATTGTACGAATCATAAATTTAACCCTGTTAACACCAACACTGTCAGAGCGGGGACGCCCGCTCCAGGAATTTTACCCGGGCAGTATTGCCCGTTTTATAAACGCTGTCTATCCCCGTTCCGTTACGCCAGATCGACCGTCAGATTATCAATCAGGCGCGCCTGGCCAAGCCATGCCGCCATCAGCACCACGGCGCGCTGGCTCTGCGGCGTCAGCTCCAGCAGGGTATCGGCATCGCGGATCTGCAAATCATCGCTGCGGAAGCCTTTTTCGTTCAGCTCCAGCGCGGCGGCTGCAAGAATCTCTTCCACGTTGCGCTCGCCAGCTTTTAATTTTTCGCCGATGCCGTTCATCACTTTGCTGAGTCCCGGCGCGATTTTACGCTGGTCGCTGGTGAGGTAGCCGTTGCGCGAGCTGAGTGCCAGGCCGTCTTTGGCCCGCACGGTCGGCACGCCAACAATCTCGATGTCGTAGCTCATATCGGCGACCATTTTGCGGATCAGCGCCAGCTGCTGGTAATCCTTCTCGCCGAAGCAGGCGATATCCGGTTGCACCAGGTTAAACAGCTTGCTGACCACGGTGGACACGCCGCGGAAATGCCCCGGACGGCTCGCGCCTTCCAGCATGGTGGAGATGCCCGGCACGTCGACATAGGTTTGCTCGCCCATGCCGCGCGGATACACTTCTTCCGGCGTCGGGGAAAAGACGAACCCCACGCCGCGACGGTTCAGTTTTTCGCAATCTTCCTGCAGGGTGCGCGGATAACGCGCCAGATCGTCCGGGCGATCGAACTGCATCGGATTAACGAAAATGCTGACCACCACCACGTCGGCGCGTGCTTTCGCTTCATCAACCAGTTTCATATGGCCGTCATGAAGATTTCCCATCGTCGGCACCAGCGCAATCCGTTTGCCTTCAAGGCGCAGACGGCGAATCTGCTGGCGCAGCATCAATACGGTTTCAATAATCAGCACAACCCATACTCCTGTCAGTGGAAACTGTGTTCTTCACCCGGATAAGCCCCGGATTCGACCTCAGTAATATACTGGCGTACGGCGGCACGCATGTCGCCCGCGTCGGCAAGGAAATTTTTAGCGAATTTCGGGATATGGCCGCCGGTGATGCCGAAGGCGTCGTGCATCACCAGGATTTGCCCGTCGGTGACGTTGCCCGCGCCGATGCCGATTACCGGGATGCGTAATGCGTCGGTAACGCGCTTCGCCAGCTCAACCGGTACGCATTCCAGCACCAGCAGCTGCGCCCCGGCGGCTTCCAGCGCCAGCGCATCGTCCAGTAGCGTTTGCGCGGCGGCTTCATCACGACCCTGCACTTTATAGCCGCCGAAAATATTCACCGACTGCGGGGTCAGGCCCAGATGGCCGCACACCGGCACGGCGCGTTCGGTCAGCATCCGCACGGTATCCACCAGCCAGCGGCCACCTTCGATTTTCACCATATTGGCACCGGCGCGCATCACCACGCTGGCGTTGGCAAACGTCTGTTCCGGCGTGGCGTAGGCCATAAACGGCAGGTCGGCCAGCAGCAGGCAATGCGGGGCACCGCGACGCACCGCACGGGTGTGATAGGCGATATCGTCAACGGTGACGGGCAGGGTGGAATCATGTCCCTGTACTGTCATTCCCAGCGAGTCGCCCACCAGCATCACGCCGATGCCTTCGTCGGCAAACAGTTTGGCGAAGCTGAAATCATAAGCCGTGATGGTCGCGAATTTCTGGCCGCTGGCCTTGAGACGTCGTAGCTGGGCAATAGTGGTTGGTTTCATGGCTGTCCCCTGAACTGAAAATGGCGAACAGTGTAAACGATAGTTTTCAGGCTGAGTAGCCGGGGTTCAGGGAGGAAGCAACTACCAGCGGGAAATGCCGGAAGGATCAAGATTTGCCAGCAGATCGGTCACGTTATCACCATCCGGGAAGCGTAAATCCGGGGCGATTTGGGCCAGCGGCAACAGCATAAAGGCGCGGTTTTTCATGTCGTAATGCGGGACGGTCAGGCGGGGAGTGTTCATTTGCAGCTCGCCAAACAGCATGATGTCCAGATCGAGGGTACGCGGCCCCCAGCGATGGGCTTTACGCTCGCGCCCCTGCTGTAGCTCGATGCGCTGGGTATGATCCAGCAGCGCTTCCGGGGCCAGCGCGGTATCCAGCGCCACGGCGGCGTTGAGATAATCGGGCTGATCCTGCGGGCCAAGCGGTGGGGTGCGATAAAAGTCGGAAACCGCGACGATCTGGCTTTCGGGGATCTCAGCCAGCGCCGCCAGGGCAGCATTCACTTGTTCAAGCGGGGACGCAAGGTTGCTGCCGATAGCGATATAAACGCGGGTCACGCGTTGCCCTCACGGCGTGGCGCACGACGGCGCGGGCGGCGTGGACGGCGGCGCGTGGCCGGTTCATCATCCAGATCGTTAAGCATATCTTTCTGTGCAGGCGGCGCGGAAACCTGAAACTCGCCCCACCAGCGGGTCAGACGCTGCAGTTCGGCATTGTTTTCCGCTTCGGCGCGCAGTTCAAGCAGGTCGTAAGCCGCGCGGAATTTTGGATGCTCCATCAGCTTCCAGGCGCGTTTACCCTGACGGCGCGACATGCGTAACTGCAACTGCCAGATATCGCGGATTAGCGCGGTGATGCGTTTCGGGATCGCCAGCGAACGGCAGGCTTCGTCGAGCACATCGTTCATCGCCAGCGCGAAAGCATCGTTCCAGCTCAGGCCACTTTCCTGCGCGATTTTTTGCGCGGTTTCAATTTGCGGATACCAGAACAGGGCAGCGAACAGGAATGCCGGATTCACGCGCATGTCGTTGTGAATGCGGGTATCGGTGTTCTTCAACACCTGGGCGATGATGCGCTCCATTGGGCTGTCGCCCTGCTCAGTGAAGAAGCGGGTAATCGTCGGGAACAGCGGCTGGAACAGGGAATATTCGCGCAGCAGCAGATAGGTATTGTAGCCGTAGCCCATCTGCAACAGCTTTAACGCTTCTTCAAACAGGCGCGCGGGCGGCACATCGTTCAGCAGCGTTGCCAGACGGGGGATCGGCTCGCCGGTTTCCGGGCTGATCTGCATATCCAGTCGGGCGGCGAAACGCACCGCGCGCAGCATACGCACCGGATCTTCACGGTAGCGGGTTTCCGGATCGCCAATCAGACGGATGATGCCAAGTTTTAAGTCCTGCAATCCGCCGACGTAATCGCGCACGGTAAAATCCGCCACGCTGTAATACAGGCTGTTGATAGTGAAATCGCGGCGCTGGGCGTCTTCTTCGATGGAGCCGAAAATGTTATCGCGCAGCAGCATGCCGTTCTGGCCGCGTTGTGAAATCGCGCGATCGCTGACATTTTCTTCGTGATGACCGCGAAAGGTCGCCACTTCGATAATTTCCGGGCCGAACATCACGTGCGCCAGGCGGAAACGGCGGCCAACCAGACGGCAGTTGCGAAACAGTTTGCGGACCTGATCCGGCGTGGCGTTGGTCGTCACATCGAAATCTTTTGGTTTTTTGCCCAGCAACAGATCGCGCACGCCGCCGCCGACCAGCCACGCTTCATAGCCCGCTTTATTCAGGCGGTACATCACCTTGAGGGCGTTTTCACTGATATCTTTGCGGGAAATAGCGTGCTGTTCGCGCGGGATGACGGTAATCGTGGGCTGGCTGACGATATCGTCAACCTCGCTTTCCTCGCGATTTAACACCTTGCGGCAAAAATTAGCGACTCGGGTAAAAATGGTGCACCTCGGTAGTGTGTCAGACTCTGGACAAAAAATAGCGGCTAATCATAGCTCAGCGCAACGCATTTGAGAATGCTGGATTCACGGGTATCCGATGGGGAGACCAGTTGATCGCCGCTTCGCGCAGCAACGCATCGGTAGATAAATCCCGCCAGTGCTCTGTTACAGGCTGGTTCAAAAACTGCAAAGCGGCAACCAGCATCGGTTTCGGATCGCCGTGCGGCAAAGCAGGAGCATGGTTCTGTTTTGACAGTTTATTCCCGTCGGCGTTGAGCGCCAGAGGCAGATGAAACCACTCAGGCGGCTGCCAGCCGAACTGATGATACAACGACTCCTGTCGCACGGTGGGTTCAATTAAATCCGCCCCGCGTACAATTTCGGTAATACCCTGAAAATGATCGTCCACCACCACCGCAAGGTTATAGGCAAACAGCCCGTCGCGGCGGTGAATAATAAAATCTTCACGGGCCAGCGCCGGGTCGGCGACGATCTCGCCGCGCAGCCGATCGGTAAAAGCCATGACCGGCTGGGTCTGGCGTAAACGCACGGCGGCGTTTTCCGGGCCATGATGCAAATCACGGCAGTGGCCGTCGTAAATGCCGCCGATCTGCTGGATGCGGCTGCGGGTGCAGGTGCAGTAATAGCTGCGCTGATGTTCGCGTAGCCAGGCAAGGGCGTCGCGGTAGGCGTCGTGGCGTGCGGACTGGTACAGCACCTCGCCGTCCCAGTGCAGATTATAGTGTTCAAGCTGGCGCAAAATGGTATCGGCAGCGCCGGGCACTTCGCGCGGCGGGTCGATATCTTCAATGCGCACCCGCCAGACGCCGTGCTGCGCGCGGGCCTGCAAATAGCTGCCCAGCGCGGCGATCAGCGAGCCGAAGTGAAGTTCACCAGAAGGAGAAGGGGCAAAACGCCCGATATAAGCTGTGGACATAGCGCTAAAAAACAAGGCGGGAGAGACCCCGCCTTTGTTATTGATGGATATGAGCTGGGCTTAGCCAGCCATCTGTTTTTCGCGGATTTCGGCCAGCGTCTTGCAGTCAATGCACAGGTCCGCGGTCGGACGTGCTTCAAGACGACGAATACCGATTTCCACTCCACATGATTCGCAGAAGCCGAAGTCTTCGTCTTCTACTTTTTTAAGAGTCTTCTCGATTTTCTTGATCAGTTTACGCTCACGGTCGCGGTTACGCAGTTCGAGGCTGAACTCTTCTTCCTGGGCGGCACGGTCGACCGGGTCCGGGAAGTTAGCCGCTTCATCCTGCATATGCGTAACGGTGCGATCGACTTCATCCCTAAGTTGATTACGCCATGCTTCAAGAATGCGCTTGAAGTGTGCCAGCTGGGCTTCATTCATATACTCTTCGCCCGGCTTCTCTTGATACGGCTCCACCCCAGCGATGGCGAGAATACTCAGGGACGATGTTTTACGTTTTTGCCCTTCTTGCATGTTGCTTCTCCTTAACACGCACTATCGATCCCCTTGTCGGGGGAAAAATCAGGCCGCTATAAATAGCAGAAGCTTTTCGGGATAGCAATTGTATAAACGTTACACTTGACAACCCTGTGAGGAAAAGCGTATTTGCGCATGCGCCTGAAACAATAATGACTCAAACGGTTAACCGGCATTACAAACAGACCGGTACGGGTATCGTTAATTGCATTTTCTCGGCGGTTAACGTCGCCTTCCAGGCAACGATTTCCACCCCTTTTTGCTGTGCTTCACTGAGCAACATCGCGTATCGGGGGTCGATGTGGCGCGCCGGAGAGACCTGTTCAATCGCCGAATGCAACACGGCGAATAACAGGACGGCACGTTCGCCGTTCTCCACCACACTCATCAATTCACGCAGGTGTTTTTGGCCCCGCACCGTGACGGCGTCGGGAAAATACCCTTGCGAATTATCCGATAACGTTACTGATTTCACTTCAATATAGCAGTTAACCTTGCAACCTGCCTGTAACATGAAATCAATACGGCTGCGCTCTGCGCCGTACTTAACTTCGCTTAAGACCGCCGAATATTCAGAAAATTCACCCAGATGATTTGCCAGTAGGGCTTCCTTCACCAGCTGGTTGGCGCGCAGCGTGTTCACGCAGATGAAATGCCCCTGCTGAGTCTGGGTTAACTCCCAGGTGTGCGGATACTTACGCGTCAGATTGGGCGAGGTGGAATACCACACGGTATCGCCCGGCGTGGCGCAGCCGGTCATCGCGCCGGTATTAGGGCAATGCAGGGTCAGCAGCGCGCCGTCGGGCGTGACGACATCGGCCAGAAAACGTTTGTAACGCTTAATCAGCGTGGCGGATTGCAGCGGGGGAGAAAACTCCATAATCGATCCTTTTTATAATAGCGACCAGCGCTCCAGCGGCTGGTAATGCGTACGGCCCTGGCTGAACTGCGAGGAATAGAGCACGAATTCGGTCACCGGAAAGGCCCAGTGAAAGCCCGGCGCCGGGATCGCTACCTGATGCGCAGCATTCCGCAGTAGCGTGACATGCGGATGAAACGGCTGCGGGCTTTGATAGCAGCCGCTGCGTGCGGCCTGGGCGCGCAGCAGATTAGCCAGTTGCAGTAACCCGCGCGGCGGCTGGCGGCTGCCCAGCCAGACCACCCGCGAACGCGGCCAGTGCCCGGCATCATCCAGCGCCAGGGTAAACGCAGGCTGCTGGATGCGCCCGGCCAGCGTCATCAGCGTTTGCTGCTTTTGCTCGCTGACTTCCCCTAAAAACGCCAGTGTCAGGTGTAAATTCGCCGCCGCGATGGGGCGGCCCGCGTTCGGGGCGAACTGCGCGGCGCGCCACTGGATCACCTGCTGTTGGATCGCAGCGGGGATCTCAAGCGCGAAAAATAGCCGTTTGGGCTCAGACATGGCAGTTCTCGGTAATGGTTTGAGGGGATGCTACAATGCGCCCGTTTTAATGTTAACCCTTTTGATGTGAACCCCAGGGAGCTCTCTGTGTCGTCATTGCCGGTCGCCGCCGTTTTACCCCATCTGCTGGATGCCCTGCAATCCGCCCCGCAAGTGCTGCTCAGTGCGCCCACCGGCGCAGGCAAATCTACCTGGCTGCCGCTACAGCTGCTGAAGGCGGCGGGCCTCAATGGCAAAATTCTTTTGCTGGAACCGCGTCGTCTGGCGGCGCGTAACGTCGCCCAGCGTCTGGCGGAGTTGCTGGATGAAGCGCCCGGTGAAACCGTTGGCTACCGGATGCGTGGCGAAACCTGCGTTGGGCCAAAAACGCGTCTGGAAGTGGTCACCGAAGGGATTTTGACGCGCCTGATCCAGCAGGACCCGGAACTCACCGGCATCAGTCTGGTGATCCTCGATGAATTCCACGAGCGCAGCTTACAGGCCGATCTGGCGCTGGCGCTGCTGCTGGATGTGCAGCAGGGACTGCGCGACGATCTCAAAGTGCTGATTATGTCTGCCACCCTGGACAACGCCCGCCTGGAAGCCCTGTTACCCGAGGCGCCGATTGTGGCGTCAGAGGGGCGCGCGTTCCCGGTAGAGCGGCGCTGGCAGCCGTTGCCCAGCCAGTTGCGCACTGAAGAGGCGATTGCCATCGCGACGGCGCAGTTGTTACGGGAAGAATCCGGCTCGCTGCTGCTGTTTTTGCCCGGCGTAGCGGAAATCCAGCGCGTGCAGGAACAGCTGGCTGAGCGTATCCCTGGCGATGTGCTGCTGTGCCCGCTGTACGGGGCGCTGCCGCTTAGCGAGCAACGTAAAGCGATCCTTCCCGCGCCCGCCGGGTTTCGCAAAGTGGTGCTGGCGACCAATATTGCCGAAACCAGTTTGACCATCGAAGGGATTCGCCTGGTGGTGGACAGTACCCTGGAGCGTGTGGCGCGTTTTGACCCACGCAGCGGCCTGACGCGGCTTATCACCCAGCGCGCCAGCCAGGCGTCGATGATCCAGCGCGCCGGTCGCGCCGGGCGGCTGGAGCCGGGCATCTGTCTGCATCTCACGGCGAAAGAGCAGGGCGAGCGCGCGGCGGCCCAGGCGGAGCCGGAAATCCTGCAAAGCGATCTCAGCGGATTATGGCTGGAGTTGTTGCAGTGGGGCTGCCAGGATGTCGTGCAGCTCAACTGGCTGGATACGCCGCCTGAAGTTAACCTTGCCGCCGCCCGCACGTTACTCGAACAGTTAGGCGCAATAAAGGAAGGGCGATTAACCGCGCGCGGTCTTCAGATGACAAAATTCGGCAACGATCCCCGGCTGGCGGCAATGCTGGCGGCAGCGGATTCCGCCGATCAAAAAGCCACCGCCGCCTGGCTTGCCGCGCTGCTTGAAGAACCACCGCGTAACAGTAACAGCGATTTAGCCAGCGCGTTTTCGCGCAGCCAGCACAACTGGCAGAGCCGCAGCCAACAGTTGCTAAAGCGCATGGACAGCCGTGGCGGCGCGCGGGATATCGCCCTCGCGCCGAAGCTGTTAGCCATCGCGTATGGCGACCGCATCGCCCGGCGGCGCGGGCTGGATGGCCGCTATCAGCTCGCTAACGGCATGGGTGCGCGTCTCGATCCTGACGATGCGCTGACCCGCTATGAATGGCTGATCGCCCCACTGCTTTTGCAGGGCAGCCACTCGCCGGATGCGCGCATGTTGCAGGCGCTGGCGCTGGATATTGACGCGCTGACCGCCCAGTGCCCGCAGCTGCTGCGCCAGCAGGACAGCGTAGAGTGGGACGATGCCCAGGGCACGCTGAGAGCGTTTCGCCGCCAGCAAATCGGCCAGTTAGTGGTCAGGAACCAGCTGCTGGCGCGCCCATCGGAAGAAGAATTACATCAGGCGATGCTTAACGGCATCCGTGAAAAAGGGCTGGCGGTACTGAACTGGAGCCCGCAAGCCGAGCAATTGCGGCTACGCTTACACTGCGCCGCGCAATGGCTGCCTGAATATTGCTGGCCTGATGTTTCAGATCCGGCACTTTTGGCTACACTTGAGCGCTGGCTGTTGCCGCAACTCAGCGGCGTGCACTCGCTGCGCGCCTTGCAGAACGTCGATTTAAGCGCGGCGCTCGGCAATCTGCTGGAGTGGTCGCAGCGTCAACGTCTGGATAGTGCGCTGCCAACTCATTACACTGTGCCCACCGGAAGCCGGATAGCCGTGCGCTATCATCAGGAAAACCCGCCCGTGCTGGCGGTGCGGATGCAGGAAATGTTCGGCGAAGCGGCGACCCCGGTGATTGCCGAAGGCCGCGTTCCGCTGACACTGGAGCTGCTGTCGCCCGCCCAGCGCCCGCTGCAAATCACCCGTGATTTGAGCGCTTTCTGGAAAGGATCGTACCGGGAAGTACAAAAAGAGATGAAGGGGCGTTATCCAAAACATGCCTGGCCGGACGACCCAGCCAGCGCGTTGCCGACACGCCGCACCAAAAAGCATCAGCCGTAACGGGATGCCGGTACTTTTGAGAGATTTCTTCTTTCGCGGCGACGTGAAAGAACCAAGAATCAGGCCCTCGCGCCTGAACGTAGTGGAGAGAAAGCATGGCGGGGAATGACCGCGAACCCATCGGGCGTAAAGGGCGACCTTCACGTCCGGTGAAACAGAAAGTGACCCGTCGTCGTCTCAGAGATGATGAGTACGACGATGAATATGAAGACGATGCAGACGAGGAGCCAATGCCCCCACGGAAAGGCAAAGGGAAAAAGCCGCAGAAAAAGCGCCGCTGGCTATGGCTATTGCTGAAAATCTTGCTGGTACTGCTTGTGGTGCTGGTGATTTACGGCGTTTATCTCGATCAGAAAATCCGCAGCCGCATCGACGGTAAAGTCTGGCAGTTGCCCGCCGCAGTCTATGGCCGGATGGTCAACCTTGAGCCGGATATGCCCGTCAGCAAGCAGGAGATGGTGCAACTGCTCGAGGCGACGCAGTATCGCCAGGTGACGCGAATGACGCGCCCGGGCGAGTTTACCGTGCAGGCCAACAGCATCGAGATGATCCGCCGCCCGTTCGATTTCCCGGACAGCAAAGAAGGGCAGGTGCGCGCGCGTCTGACGTTCAGCAAAGATCGTCTTGAAACTATTGAGAACCTCGACAGCAAGCGCCAGTTCGGCTTCTTCCGCCTCGATCCGCGCCTGATCACCATGCTTTCTTCGCCGAATGGCGAACAGCGTCTGTTCGTGCCGCGCAGCGGCTACCCGGACCTGCTGGTGGATACGCTGATCGCTACCGAAGACCGCCATTTCTACGAGCATGACGGCATTAGCCTCTACTCGATTGGCCGTGCGGTGCTGGCGAACCTGACCGCCGGGCGCGCCGTTCAGGGGGCGAGTACGTTGACCCAGCAGTTAGCGAAAAACCTGTTCCTGTCGAGCGAGCGCACCCTGTGGCGTAAGGCTAACGAAGCCTATATGGCGCTGATCATGGACGCCCGCTACAGCAAAGACCGCATCCTTGAGCTGTATCTGAACGAAGTGTATCTCGGCCAGAGCGGCGATAACGAGATCCGCGGTTTCCCGCTGGCCAGCCTGTATTACTTTGGCCGCCCGGTTGACGAACTGAGCCTTGACCAGCAGGCGCTGCTGGTGGGCATGGTGAAAGGCGCGTCGATTTATAACCCGTGGCGTAACCCGAAAATGGCGCTGGAGCGCCGTAATCTGGTGCTGCGTCTGTTGCAGGAACAGAAGGTTATCGACCAGGAGCTGTATGACATGCTGAGCGCCCGTCCGCTGGGCGTGCAGCCGCGCGGCGGGGTGATCTCTCCGCAACCGGCGTTTATGCAGATGGTGCGCCAGGAGCTGCAAACCAAACTGGGCGATAAAGTGAAAGATCTCTCCGGCGTGAAGATCTTCACCACCTTTGATTCTGTGGCGCAGGATGCGGCGGAAAAAGCCGCTATCGAAGGCATTCCGGCGCTGATCAAACAGCGTAAGCTGAGCGATCTGGAAACCGCGATGGTGGTGGTCGACCGCTTCAGTGGCGAAGTCCGCGCGATGGTCGGCGGGGCGAATCCGCAGTTTGCTGGCTATAACCGCGCTATGCAGGCGCGCCGCTCTATCGGTTCACTGGCTAAACCGGCGACCTATCTGACCGCGCTCAGCCAGCCGAACCAGTATCGCCTGAATACCTGGATTGCCGATGCGCCGATTTCGCTGCGTCAGCCGAACGGCCAGGTGTGGTCGCCGCAAAACGATGACCATCGTTACAGCGGCCAGGTGATGCTGGTGGATGCGCTGACCCGCTCCATGAACGTACCGACGGTGAATCTGGGGATGGCGATTGGCTTGCCTGCAGTCACCGAAACCTGGCTGAAACTGGGCGTGCCGAAAGATCAGCTACACCCGGTTCCGTCAATGCTGCTGGGTGCGCTGAACCTGACGCCGATTGAAGTGGCCCAGGCGTTCCAGACCATCGCCAGCGGCGGCAACCGCGCCACGCTGTCAGCAGTACGCTCGGTGATTGCCGAAGACGGCACCGCGCTGTTCCAGAGTTTCCCGCAGTCTGAACGTGCGGTACCGGCGCAAGCGGCGTATATGACGCTGTGGACCATGCAGCAGGTCGTGCAACGCGGTACCGGGCGTCAGTTGGGCGCGAAATTCCCTGGCCTGCATCTGGCCGGGAAAACCGGTACCACCAACAATCAGGTGGATACCTGGTTTGCCGGTATCGATGGCCGCGAAGTGGTGATCACCTGGGTAGGCCGCGACAACAACCAGCCGACCAAGCTGTATGGTGCCAGCGGTGCGATGTCGATTTACCAGCGCTACCTCAGCAACCAGTCGCCGATCGCGCTGGATCTGACGCCGCCGGAAGACATCGTTAATATGGGTGTGGACGACCAGGGTTACTTCCTGTGCGGCGGCGGCGGAATGCGTTCGCTGCCGGTGTGGACCACCAACCCGGATGCGCTTTGCCAGCAGAGCCGCCCGGTAGAGCCATCGGGTAACCCGTTTGACCAGTCATCACCGTCGCAACCGCAGCAGCCTCAGCAACAGCAGCAGGCTCCGGCGCAGGAACAGAAAAGCGATGGCGTGGCAGGCTGGATCAAAGACATGTTCGGCAGTAACTAACGCAGCCATAAAACGCGTATAAGGGCGGGATCATCCCGCCCTTTGTTTTGCGTGATTCTCACCTTTTTCACATCCCTGTAACCGCCTCAATACCCCGCTATAACCTACTTTTAGCAAGGTGATTATTTCTTGTTCCCTCAGTGAAATCAGGGGCGTGTGCTGCTTGCTATGCAAACAGCGTTTCGCATATTATCCTGCGGTCATAATAATAATTATCGTTTACGTTATCATTCGTCATATTCACGTAGAGAAAATCCAATGGCGCGTCCAGACACTGCTCAGCCAGTCAATACCTCACTGCGTAAAGTCGCAGTGATGATAGCCACAGCAGTCGGCAGCATTTCTGCTCCGGTTTTTGCGGCTGACACTACCCAGAAAGAAGATACCATCACCGTTACCGCAGCGGCTCCGCAGGAAAGCGCATGGGGCCCGGCGGCTACCATCGCGGCCAGACAATCGGCCACCGCCACTAAAACGGATACCCCAATCCAGAAGGCACCGCAGTCTATTTCCGTGGTAACTGCCGAAGAGATGGCGCTGCATCAGCCGAAATCCGTGAAAGAAGCCCTGAGCTATACGCCGGGCGTCGCCGTGGGAACCCGTGGCGCATCCAACACCTATGATTACCTGATCATTCGCGGTTTCGCCGCCGACGGCCAGAGCCAGAATAACTATCTGAACGGCCTGAAAATGCAGGGCAATTTCTATAATGATGCGGTGATTGACCCCTATATGCTGGAACGCGCCGAAGTGCTGCGCGGTCCGGTTTCCGTACTGTACGGAAAGAGCAACCCTGGCGGCCTGTTGAACATGGTCAGCAAGCGCCCGACCACCGAGCCGCTGTATGAAGTCCAGTTCAAAATGGGCACCGACAGCCTGTATCAGACCGGCTTCGATTTCAGCGATGCGCTGGATGACGACGGTGTTTACTCCTGGCGCTTAACCGGCCTGGCGCGCTCGGCGAACGCCCAGCAGAAGGGTGCGGAAGAGCAGCGTTACGCCATCGCGCCGTCATTTAGCTGGCGTCCGGATGACAAAACTAACTTTACCTTCCTCTCTTACTTCCAGAACGAGCCGGAAACCGGCTATTACGGCTGGCTGCCGAAAGAGGGCACGGTATCTACGCTGCCGAACGGTAGCCGTCTGCCGACCGATTTCAACGAAGGCGCGGATAACAACACCTACTCGCGTAACGAGAAAATGGTGGGTTACAGCTTCGAACACGGCTTTAACGACACCTTCACCGTGCGTCAGAACCTGCGTTATGCGCAGAACAAAACCTCGCAGAACAGCGTTTACGGCTATGGCATGTGTTCCGATCCGCTGTACACCGGCGATCCGGCTAGCGGCCCATGCGCAACCATTGCGCCGTCAGAATGGGGCCATACCCTGACGCGCCGCTATGTAGACGACGACGAGAAATTAGAGAACTTCGCGGTTGATACCCAACTGCAAAGCACCTTCGCTACCGGCTCCGTGGACCACACCCTGCTGACCGGCGTCGACTTTATGCGCATGCGTAACGACATCAACTCCTGGTTTGGTTGGGCGGGTTCCGTGGCGTCATCGGATATCTATAACCTCGACCGCAGCGACTTTGATTTCGGTGCTCACCCTGGTCCTGGTGCCGCTTACCGTGTGCTGAATAAGCAGAAACAGACCGGCGTCTACGTGCAGGATCAGGCGCAGTGGGACAAGGTGCTGGTGACCCTGGGCGGCCGTTACGACTGGGCGGAGCAGGATTCGTTGGATCGTGAAGCGAATGTCCAGCACTCGCGTAATGATAACGAGTTCACCTGGCGTGGCGGCGTGAACTATCTGTTCGACAACGGCGTGACCCCGTACTTTAGCTACAGCGAGTCGTTCGAACCGGCCTCTACCGTGGGTGCGGATGCCAATATCTTCGCGCCGTCTAAAGGCAAACAGTACGAAGCGGGCGTTAAATACGTACCGGAAGATCGTCCGATCGTGCTGACCGGCGCGGTGTATCAGCTGACCAAAACCAACAACCTGATGGCCGACCCGGCGGGCTCGTTCTTCTCGGTTGAAGGCGGCGAGATCCGCGCGCGCGGCGTTGAGCTGGAAGCCAAAGCGGCGCTTTCCGCGAGCATCAACATAGTAGGTTCTTACACTTACACCGATGCGGAATACACCACCGATACCAACTACAAAGGCAACACCCCGGCCCAGGTGCCAAAACACATGGCGTCTCTGTGGGGCGATTACACCCTGTTTGACGGCCCGCTCTCTGGCCTGACCCTGGGCACCGGGGTTCGCTATACCGCTTCCAGCTACGGCGATCCGGCGAACTCTTTCAAAGTGGGCAGCTACACCCTGGTAGATGCACTGGTCCGCTACGACCTGGCTCGCGTGGGTATGGCTGGCTCCAACGTGGCGCTTCACGTCAACAACCTGTTCGATCGTGAATACGTCGCCAGCTGCTTCAATACCTATGGCTGCTTCTGGGGCGCGGAACGTCAGGTTGTCGCGACTGCGACCTTCCGTTTCTGATCCGTTTTCGGGCACGGTACGCCGTGCCCTTTATCAAGTTGATGACTATGCAGGATAAACAAACGCATCCCGATACCACCTTTTCTCTGCGCGATATCACTTTCCGGGTGCCAGGCAGAACCCTGCTTCATCCGCTCTCATTGACCTTTCCTGTCGGTAAAGTGACGGGACTGATCGGCCACAACGGTTCCGGTAAATCCACCCTGCTCAAAATGCTTGGCCGCCATCAGAAGCCGTCCGACGGCGATCTGCTGCTCAACGATTTACCCCTGGACCAGTGGAGCAGCAAAGCCTTTGCCCGCCAGGTAGCCTATCTGCCGCAACAGCTACCGCCCGCGGAAGGCATGACGGTACGCGAACTGGTGGCGATTGGCCGCTATCCGTGGCACGGCGCGTTAGGGCGTTTCGGCGTCGCCGATCGTGAGAAAGTGGAAGAGGCTATCGAACTGGTCGGGCTGAAGCCGTTCGCCCATCGCCTGGTGGACAGCCTGTCCGGCGGCGAACGCCAGCGGGTGTGGATTGCGATGCTGGTGGCCCAGGACAGCCGCTGTTTATTGCTGGATGAACCGACATCGGCGCTGGATATCGCCCATCAGGTGGACGTGCTGGCGCTGATCCACCGTCTGAGCCAGCAAAAAGGCTTAACGGTGATTGCCGTGCTGCATGACATCAATATGGCGGCGCGCTACTGCGATTATCTGGTTGCCCTGCGCGGCGGCGAAATGATTGCCCAGGGCGAACCCGCCGCCATGATGCAGAGCGAAACCCTCGAACGCATCTACGGTCTTCCTATGGGCATTCTCCCTCATCCCGCGGGCGCGGCCCCGGTGAGCTTTGTTTACTGATGTCAGACTCCCTTTTAACGTTAATTTCCCGTCGTCGCCTGGTAACGGCGATGGCGTTATCACCGCTGCTGTGGCAAATGGGCACCGCCCGCGCCGCGACGGTCGACCCGCATCGCGTGGTGGCACTGGAATGGCTGCCGGTAGAGCTGCTGATGGCGCTCGGCGTAATGCCTTACGGCGTGGCGGATATCGTTAACTACAGAATGTGGGTCAATGAGCCCGCGCTGCCGGATTCGGTGATCGACGTCGGGCTGCGTACCGAACCGAATCTGGAACTGCTGGCGCAAATGAAGCCGTCCATGCTGGTCTGGTCCACGGGCTATGGCCCATCCGAAGAGACGCTGCGGCCTATCGCGCCGGGGCGCGGATTTAGCTTTAGCGACGGTAAACAACCGCTGACCAAAGCGCGTAACTCACTGCTGGAGATGGGCGAGCTGCTGGGGCTTTCCCAGGCGGCGCACGCGCATCTGGATAAGTTTGACGCTTATCTGGCGCAGATGAAACCCCGCTTTGCCGGGCGGGGCAATCGCCCAATCCTGATGATGACCCTGATGGACGAGCGCCACGTGCTGGTGATGGGTGAGAACAGCCTTTTCCAGCAGGTCATGGACGTGATGGATATTCCCAACGCCTGGCATGGTGAAACCAATTTCTGGGGCAGCGCCGTGGTGGGTATTGAACGCCTTGCGGCGGTGAAAGACGCCGATGTGCTGTGCTTTGAGCACGGTGATGATGCGCTGATGGCGCGTATCGCCGCCACCCCGCTGTGGAAGGCGATGCCGTTTATCCGCCAGCAGCGTTTCCAGCGCGTGCCCGCCGTGTGGTTCTACGGCGCGACCCTCTCCTCGATGCATTTCTGCCGGGTGCTGGATGCTGCGCTGGGAGGCAAAGCATGAGGGCCAAAAGCAATCTGTTCGCGCCGGTACTGCTGTCGGTGATGTTTCTGGCCGGGCTGTGGCTCACCTGGTTTAACCTCAATCATCAACTGCCGCGCGACCAGTGGAGCGCGGCACTGTGGCATCCCAGCCAGGATGCCCTCGATCAGATGCTGTTC
This sequence comes from Atlantibacter sp. MEI4A-1023, assembly GCF_056155425.1. Classification (NCBI taxonomy): domain Bacteria; kingdom Pseudomonadati; phylum Pseudomonadota; class Gammaproteobacteria; order Enterobacterales; family Enterobacteriaceae; genus Atlantibacter; species Atlantibacter sp. MEI4A-1023. The sequence goes on along the minus strand of NZ_CM149568.1, from coordinate 3,801,040 downwards.
CACTACAGCGCGTTGCCGCGCCTGGTGCTGTCGCTGCTGGTTGGCGCGGGGCTGGGGCTGGTGGGCGTGCTGTTCCAGCAGGTGCTGCGCAACCCGCTGGCGGAACCGACCACGCTCGGCGTGGCGACGGGCGCGCAGTTGGGTATCGCCATCACCACGCTGTGGGCGCTGCCCGGCGGTTATATGACCTCGCAGTTCGCGGCGCTGGCGGGCTCGGCGCTGGTGGGGCTGATTGTTTTCGGCGTTGCCTGGAATAAACGGCTTTCGCCGATCACGCTGATTCTGGCGGGGCTGGTGGTTAGTCTGTACTGCGGCGCGGTGAATCAACTGATCGTAATTTTCCATCACGACCAACTGCAAAGCGTGTTTTTGTGGAGTACCGGGGCGCTTAACCAGACCGACTGGAGCATTGTTTCCCGGCTGTGGCCGCAACTGCTGGGCGGGGTGATGCTGACGCTGCTGCTGCTGCGCCCGCTCACCCTGATGGGGCTTGACGACGGCGTGGCGCGCAATCTGGGGCTGGCGCTGTCCGTGGCGCGGTTAGCGGCGCTGGTGCTGGCAATCGCCATCAGCGCCCTGTTGGTTAACGCGGTGGGGATTATCGGCTTCATCGGCCTGTTTGCGCCGCTGCTGGCGAAAATGCTCGGCGCGCGCCGCCTGCTGTCCCGGCTGATCCTCGCGCCGCTGATCGGCGCGCTGATCCTGTGGCTGTCGGATCAGATGATTGTCTGGCTGACCCGGGTGTGGATGGAAGTCTCGACCGGCGCGGTAACGGCGTTAATTGGCGCGCCGCTGCTGCTGTGGCTGCTGCCGCGTTTGCGCACCCAGAGCGCGCCGTCTCTCGATGCGGGCGACCATATCCCCACGGAACGCCAGCACGTGCTGTTATGTAGCCTGGCGGGCGTTGGGGTGCTGTTGCTGATGATTGCCGTTGCCCTGACGTTTGGCCGCGATGCGCACGGCTGGACGTGGGCCAGCGGCGATCTGCTGCGGGACCTGCTGCCGTGGCGCTGGCCGCGCGTACTGGCGGCGATGACCGCAGGCTGTATGCTGGCGGTGGCGGGCTGTATTATCCAGCGGTTGACCGGCAACGCCATGGCGAGCCCGGAAGTGCTGGGCATCAGTTCCGGCGCGGCGTTTGGCGTGGTATTGATGCTGTTCCTGGTGCCGGGAGATGCCTTTGGCTGGCTGCTTCCCGCCGGGAGCCTGGGCGCGGCCGCCACGCTGCTGATTATCATGATCGCTGCCGGACGCGGCGGGTTTTCCCCGCACCGGATGCTGCTCGCCGGGATGGCGTTAAGTACCGCCTTCACCATGCTGCTGATGATGCTTCAGGCCAGCGGCGATCCGCGCATGGCGAAAGTCATCACCTGGATTTCCGGCTCGACCTACAGCGTCACCGGCCAGCACGCGGTATACAGTTTTATCGTGATGGCGGCGCTGCTGGCGCTGACGCCGCTGTGCCGCCGCTGGTTAACGGTATTGCCGCTGGGCGGCGATACGGCGCGGGCGGTGGGAATGGCGCTTACGCCGTCGCGCGTGGCGTTGCTGATGCTGGCATCCGGCCTGACGGCGGCGGCGACCATGACCATCGGCCCGTTAAGTTTTGTCGGGTTGATGGCCCCGCATATCACCCGGATGATGGGTTTCCGTCGCGCGCTGCCGCAGTTGGTGATTTCCGCGCTGCTTGGGGGGCTGCTGCTGGTGGTGGCGGACTGGTGTGGGCGCATGGTGATGTTCCCGTATCAGATCCCGGCAGGGTTACTCTCGACCTTTATCGGCGCGCCGTACTTCGTGTATCTGCTGCGTAAGCAAAGCCGGTAAAGTTCTGGCCTCTTTCGCCCTGAAAGGGGTCTTATTCTGCCGGAACCGCACTGGCGATAAATTCGCGCAGCCACTGGTGCGCCGGGTCGCGGTGCATCCGCTCCGGCCACAGCATCATCTTCTCAAACCCGGCAATTTCAATTGGCGCGTCCAGTACGCGCAGCGCCGGATCGTCGCGCACCAGCCGTTCCGGCAACAGCGCCACCAGATTAGTACGGCTCAGCACGGCGCTGACAAAGCTGAAGTGCGGTACGGACAGTACGACCTTACGCGACAGCCCTAACGCCGCCAGCGCCTCGTCGGTGCTGCCGACAAATCCGCCGCCATCGGGCGAAACGATCACATGTTCCAGTTGGCAAAACTGCGCCAGATCCGGTGCGTGTTGCAGTTCGGGGTGATCGTGGCGGCACACCAGCCGGTAATTTTCATAGAACAGCAAGCGGCTGCGCAGTTCCGGCGGCGCGCCGGTACGGGTGAAAATCGCCAGATCGAGTTTGTCATGCTCCATCGCGGCGGAAAGCCGGGTCGAGGGCACCTCCAGCAGCGCCAGACGACAGTGCGGCGCGGCGTTACGTAACCTATCCAGCACGGGCAGTAATACTGAATATTCGCTGTAATCCGATGCGGCGATATGCCAGGTGAGCGCCGCCTGAGCAGGATCGAAAGGCAGCGGCGAGGCGATGGCGTGATCCAGTGCCTGAAGCGCCTGGCGCAACGGTTCCCGTAGCGCGTCGGCCCGCGCGGTGGGGCGCATTCCGCGCGGCCCCGGCAGCAGTAGCGGATCGCCTAACGATTCGCGGAGTTTAGCTAACTGTACGCTGACCGAGGGTTGTGAAAGATGCAGACGCGTCGCCGCGCGGGTGACGTTTTGCTCAGTCAGCAGCGCATCCAGCGTCAGCAGCAAATTCAGATCCAGACCGCTGAGATTGTTCATCGCTATACCTGATATTAAGGCTATTCATTTTCACTATACCTGACGATGAGCGATGCTGGCGTCACTTTTCATCAGGAGACAGAGTTATGAACGTATTGATTGTCTATGCCCACCCGGAACCCCATTCGCTCAATGGCGCACTAAAAAACGTGATGGTCGGGCAGCTTACCGCGCTGGGCCATCAGGTGCAGGTTTCCGATCTGTATGCCATGAACTGGAAGGCCTCGCTGGATGCGGCAGACTTTCCTCTCGATCGCCAGGGCAAGCCGTTCGATCCAGCGGAGGATTCGCGGACCGGTTACGAGCAGGGATTACAGACCCCGGATATCACCCGCGAGCAGGAGAAACTGCATTGGGCGGATACAGTGATTTTTCAGTTCCCGCTGTGGTGGTTCACCATGCCTGCCATTATGAAGGGCTGGTTTGAGCGTGTGTACGCTTACGGTTTTGCCTATGGCGTGGGCGAACACTCCGATAGTCACTGGGGCGACCGCTATGGCGAAGGCAACATGACCGGCAAGCGCGCCATGTTGGTGGTCACAACTGGCGGTTGGGAGAGCCATTACCACCCGCGCGGCATTAACGGCGATATTGATGGCATTCTGTTCCCCATCCACCACGGGATGCTGTGGTATCCGGGTTTCGACGTTCTGCCGCCGCACGTGATTTATCGCGCCCATAAGATGGATGAACAGCGCTTTCAGGAAGAGTGCGAAAAACTGGACGCGCGGATGAAAACCCTGGAGCAAACCACGCCGCTGCCGTTTCGTCGCCAGAACTTTGGTGATTATCAGATCCCGTCGTTAATCCTGAGGCCGGAACTGGCGGAAGGGGAGAGCGGATTTAGGGTTCATCTGCAACGCTGAAGGGAAAGCGGCCCGCGCCGGATAGCGCGGGCCTGAGTATTACAGTTTGGCAAACACCTGGCGCGCCGCGTCGAGGGTGTTATCAATATCTTCTTCACTGTGCGCCACGGACATAAAACCCGCTTCAAACGCCGACGGTGCCAGATACACGCCTTCTTCCAGCATCAAATGGAAGAAACGCTTAAAGCGCTCAACGTCGCAGCCCAACACGTCCTGATAGCAGGTCACGCTCGGCGCATCGGTAAAGAACAGGCCGAACATCCCGCCGACATGGTTCACCACCAGCGGAATACCCGCCTCCTGCGCCGCTTCGCGCAGGCCTTCCGCCAGACGAGTGGTCAGGTCGGTCAGGGTAGCGTGAATACCCGGCTGGGCCACCTCGGTCAGGCAGGCGTAACCCGCCGCCATGGCGATCGGGTTGCCGGACAGTGTACCCGCCTGGTAAACCGGGCCGGTCGGCGCCAGGGCTTCCATGATTTCACGGCGTCCGCCGAACGCGCCCACCGGCATACCGCCGCCGATGATTTTACCCAGGCAGGTCAGATCCGGCTCCACGCCGTAATAAGACTGCGCGCCAGCCAGCGCCACGCGGAAGCCGGTCATCACTTCATCAATAATCAGCAGCGCGCCGAATTCATCGCACAGCGCGCGCAGGCCCGGCAGGAAGTCCGGCTGCGGCGGGATACAGTTCATATTGCCCGCGACCGGCTCGACGATGATGCAGGCGATGTCCTGCGGATACTGCTCAAACGCCTCGCGCACCGAAGCGAGATCGTTGTAGGTGCAGGTCAGGGTATGTTTGGCGAAATCCGCCGGCACGCCTGGTGAGTTCGGCTGGCCGAGCGTCAGCGCGCCGGAGCCCGCTTTCACTAACAGACAATCGGCGTGGCCGTGGTAGCAGCCTTCGAATTTGATGATCTTGTCGCGATGGGTGTAACCGCGCGCCAGGCGGATTGCACTCATGGTGGCTTCGGTGCCGGAGTTCACCATTCGCACCATATCCATCGTCGGCACCAGTTCGGTGACCAGCTGCGCCATTTTGACTTCCATCTCGGTGGGCGCGCCAAAGCTTAAACCACGCTGGGCGGCTTCGATCACCGCGTTACGGATGGCGGGGTGGTTATGTCCCAGCACCATCGGACCCCAGGAGCCCACGTAGTCGATATAGGCTTTTCCGTCGGCGTCATACAGGTACGCCCCGTCGGCGCGCTCAATGAAAAGTGGTGTTCCCCCTACGCCGGTAAATGCGCGTACCGGTGAATTAACCCCGCCAGGGATAAGCTCGCGTGCGGCAGCGTAGAGATGTTCAGACTTACTCATGAATCGGCTCCTGATTCGTGGAATGGGTAACAAGGGGCTATTCTAAGGGATCCACGGAAGGTAATAAAAGTTTTGCCCGATTAAAGCATCATAATTCGAAGGGATTTTCCTCGCGACGTCTGGGTTCAGGGCGAGTAAAATGCCGCGCGTAAAAAATCTACCTAAAAATGATGATGTATGAATTCTGAAAACTCCTCGTTTGAAGTACAGCAGTTTGTCCGCCTGACGCGCCGCGAGCGGATCCGGCAATTACTCAATCGCGATAAAACGCCCGTCGCCATCCTGTTAATGGCCGCGGTTGTAGGCACGCTCACCGGCCTGGCAGGCGTGGCATTTGATAAAGCCGTGGAATGGGTCCAGCTAAATCGCATGATGCTGCTGGCCAGCACGGCGGACCGCGAATGGCTGGTCTGGCCGCTGGCGTTTATCGTCTCGGCGCTGTTAGCGATGTTCGGTTACTGGCTGGTGCGCCGTTTTGCGCCGGAGGCGGGCGGCTCGGGCATCCCGGAAATCGAAGGCGCGATGGAAGAATTACGCCCGGTGCGCTGGTGGCGCGTGCTACCGGTGAAATTTTTCGGCGGGATGGGAACGCTGGGCGCGGGCATGGTGCTGGGGCGCGAAGGGCCGACGGTGCAGATTGGCGGCAATATCGGGCGCATGGTGCTGGATGTTTTCCGCATGCGCAGCGCAGAGGCACGCCATACCTTACTGGCAACCGGCGCGGCGGCAGGCCTTTCCGCCGCCTTTAACGCGCCGCTGGCGGGCATTCTGTTTATCATCGAAGAGATGCGCCCGCAGTTTCGCTACAGCCTGATCTCGATTAAAGCGGTATTCACCGGCGTGATTATGTCGAGCATTGTGTTCCGGGTGTTCAACGGCGAAGCGGCAATCATCGATGTGGGACAACTCTCCAACGCGCCGATTCATACCCTGTGGCTGTATCTGGTGCTGGGGATGATTTTTGGCATTGTCGGGCCGCTGTTTAACGCGCTGGTGCTGAAGGCGCAGGATATGTTTGCCAAAATCCATGGTGGGAATATCACGAAGTGGGTGTTAATCGGTGGGACGATCGGCGGGCTTTGCGGCGTGCTGGGGCTTATCGATCCCAGCGCGGCGGGGGGCGGCTTTAATTTGATCCCGATTGCTGCGGCGGGCAATTTTACCGTTGGGATGCTGCTGTTTATCTTTATCACTCGTATCATCACCACGGTGCTGTGTTTTTCTTCTGGCGCGCCGGGCGGAATTTTCGCCCCGATGCTGGCGCTGGGGACGCTGCTGGGTACCGCGTTCGGCATGGCCTGTATCGCCTGGTTCCCGGCGTGGCAACTGGAGCCAGGCACTTTTGCCATCGCCGGAATGGGGGCACTGTTCGCCGCCTCGGTGCGCGCGCCGCTGACCGGTATCGTGCTGGTTCTGGAAATGACCGACAATTATCAGCTCATATTGCCAATGATTATTACCTGCCTGGGTGCCACACTGCTGGCGCAGTTCCTGGGCGGCAAGCCGCTCTATTCCACTATCCTGGCGCGGACATTAGCCAAACAGGAAGCGGAGCAGCAGCAGGCCGCACGACCGGAGAATACTTGAACGATTTACCAGGGTATTAGATAATGACCAAAAGATTGGGTGATATCCGTCATACTTCTGGCCGTTTCTGTTCCGGGACCGCCTCCAGGATTCGGTTAATTACCCGAATCGCCGTATCAATGGGAGCAAATAATGAGTGATGACGTAGCGCTGCCTCTGCAATTTACCGATGCAGCAGCCAATAAAGTAAAAAGCCTGGTTGCCGATGAAGAGAACCCGAACCTGAAACTGCGTGTATATATCACCGGTGGTGGTTGCAGCGGCTTCCAGTATGGTTTTACCTTTGATGACCAGATCAACGAAGGTGACATGACCATTGAGAAACAGGGTGTCGCGCTGGTGGTTGATCCGATGAGCCTGCAATATCTGGTGGGCGGCGCGGTGGATTACACCGAAGGTCTGGAAGGTTCCCGCTTTGTGGTGACTAACCCGAACGCCACCAGCACCTGCGGCTGCGGTTCTTCATTCAGCATCTAAGCCGTAACGTCGATAAAAAAAGCCGTGATTGCATCACGGCTTTTTTGTTTTCAGGCGCGGTCATCCAGCGCAAACGTCGGCAGTTTTAAATGCCAGCGGATCGCCGCCAGGCGGATCGTCAGCGTCACCACCATCCCCACCATACTGGCCTGCTCTAACGGCATGCCAAACAGATAGAAAGCGTTGGCATGAACGATGCCGCCGATAATGCAGGCGGTAGCGTAGATTTCGGTACGCAGGATCATCGGCACTTCGCGGGCCAGCACGTCGCGAATAATCCCGCCGCCCACGCCGGTCAGCACGCCCATACACACCGCCACCAGCGGGCCGGTTCCGGCCATAAAGGCTTTGTTCACCCCGATACCGACAAATACCGCCAGCCCGACGGCGTCCAGCACCGGCAGCACCCATTTCGGCAGGCGGCGCGGCTGGCGCACCAGCACAATGGTCAACATACAGGTCACCATCGCCACCACCAGGTCGGTGGGATCTTTAACCCAAAACACCGGGCCGTGGGCGAGGGCCATATCGCGGATGGTGCCTCCGCCTACGGCCGTGACGACGCCCAGCACCAGTACGCCAAACGGATCCATCCGCAGCTTACCGGCCAGTAAAACCCCTGAAATAGCAAAAACGGCAGTACCAATGATATCCAGCCAATAGACCAGCATTGCTCACCCTCAGTTCGTTGTTTCCGCCATCGCCTGGCAGAGCTGTTTTGCGGCGAGGATGATACGCGGGCCTGACCGTTCAAACCAGTCGTCGTGAAGGGCAATAACCGGAACTTTGAGCTGGTCATGCCAAAATTGCGATGTTTTTGGGATATTGCGCTGTTCCCCGGCCACCACGATGGCCTGCGGTTTACGCATTAGTACCTGTTCACGGCTCACCTGCGGCCAGGGGACGCGGCTGTCGGCGAAGATATTTTCACCACCACACACTTCCAGGATCTGGTTTTGCAAGGAGGATTTACCGGAGGTAAACAGCGGATGGTCGCCGAACTGCATAAAAACGCGGGTTTTCGGTTTGTCAGCATACTGTTTTCGCAGGGCGGCAAATTCCTGTTCGAGCTTATCGGCAGCGGCGTTGGCCTGCTCTGGCGCCGGGCTCCACGTTGCCAGCTTGCGCAGCGCGGCGACAATATCCTCCACGGTCAGCGGGTCGAGCCACAGTACCTCGATGCCCAGCGCGTTAAGCTGGTTAACCTGGCGTTCAGGATTACCGCCGCGCCAGGCGACGACCAAATCCGGTTTCAGCGCCACGATGCGCTCGAAATTCATGCCCTGCCAGTTGGCGACCTGCTCAAGCTTTTTGGCAGCCTCCGGGTAATCGGAATAGTTGCTGACGGCAATCGGCGTGATCCCCGCGGCAAATGCCAGTTCGGTGTTGCCGGGTGACAGGGTGATCACACGCGGCGCGGCAAACAGCCACGCCGGGAAGAGGAAAAGGGCGCACAGCGCCCCGAAGCGTTTTAGCTTAGCCATGCTGGAGCTGTTGGAGCAGCGTTTCAACCATCAGGCTGGACTGCTTCGCCGCCACCGTCAGGAACTCGTCAAAGCTGAGGTGGGACTCCTGATCGGCCACGTCGGAAATGGCGCGTACCACCACAAACGGCACTCCGAAGTTGTGGCAAACGTGCGCCACGGCGGTGGCTTCCATTTCTACCGCAATGGCATTCGGGAAATGCTGGCGGATTTTCGCCAGGTTTTCCGCGCCGTTAATAAACGCATCACCGCTTACCACCAGGCCGCGCACCGCGTGAAGGTCCAGTTTCTGAATGCAGGCTTCGGCTGCGGCAATCAGTTTCTCATCGGCTTTAAAGCCTGCCGGGCAGCCCGGCAACTGGCCGTATTCGTAGCCGAACGCGGTAACATCGGCGTCGTGGTAGCGCACATCTTCAGACACCACGATATCGCCCACTTTCAGGGTCGACGCCAGGCCGCCTGCGGAACCGGTATTGATAATGACGTCGGGTTTGCAGTGTTCCAGCAGCAGGGTTGCGCCCATCGCCGCCGCAACTTTACCAATTCCCGATTTCAGCAGCGCCACGTCGGTTCCGTTTAAGGTTCCGGTATAAATTTCGCAACCGGCAATGTTCAGCGTTTGACGGTTTTCGATTTTGTCGCGCAGAAGGGTAACTTCTTCTTCCATTGCGCCAATGATGCCTGCTTTCATAGAGATACTCGCTAAATGTTAGATTCAGGGGCATAGTCTATCATGGCAATGACAGGGAAATAATTCGCTTCTGATTAAGAGCTGGAGGGCTTATGGCTGAGTTCGACTTTCGCAATAAGATTAACTGGCGTCGCCGCTACCGCTCGCCACAGGGCGTGAAAAGCGAGCATGAGATTGTGCGCATTTTTGAAAGCGACCGCGGACGCATCGTCAACTCTCCCGCCATTCGCCGTCTCCAGCAGAAAACCCAGGTCTTTCCCCTTGAGCGCAACGCTGCGGTGCGCACCCGTTTGACCCATTCCATGGAAGTCCAACAGGTGGGACGCTATATCGCCAAAGAGGTACTCAGCCGCCTGAAGGAGCGCAGGCTGCTGGCGGAATATGGGCTTGATGAACTCACCGGCCCGTTCGAAAGTATTGTTGAAATGTCCTGTCTGATGCATGACATCGGCAATCCGCCGTTCGGGCATTTTGGCGAAGCGGCGATTAACGACTGGTTTCGCCAGCGCCTGGTGCCTGCCGATGCTACCAGCCAGCCGCTCAGCGGCGATCGCTGCCAGGTGGCGGTGCTGCAATTGCATGAAGGCGAAGAAGCGCTCAATACGCTGCGGCGCAAGGTGCGTAATGACATCTGCCAGTTTGAAGGCAACGCACAGGGCATTCGTCTGGTGCACACGCTGCTGCGCATGAACCTGACTTGGGCGCAGGTTGGCGGCATTTTAAAATATACCCGCCCGGCGTGGTTTACCGGCCCCACGCCGGAAAGCCACAGTTACTTAATGAAAAAACCGGGCTTTTACCTCTCGGAAGAAGAGTACATTGTACGGTTACGTAAAGAACTCTCACTGGACGACTATTGCCGCTTTCCATTGACGTGGATTATGGAAGCCGCTGACGACATCTCTTACTGCGTGGCGGATTTAGAAGATGCAGTAGAGAAACGCATCTTCAGCGCCGAACAGCTTTACCAGCATTTGCGCGATGCCTGGGGCGACCACCAACCCGGCGATCTGTTTGCCCAGGTGGTGCAAAACGCCTGGGATAAATCGATGACCAATTCCATGCAGCGCAGCGTTGAAGATCAGTTTTTTATGTATTTACGGGTGAATACGCTGAATAAACTGGTGCCTTACGCCGCCCAGCGTTTTATTGATAATTTGCCGACCATTTTCCCCGGCTGTTTTAATCACGCGCTGCTGGAAGATGACAGCCCATATAGCCGTCTTCTGAAACTTTATAAAAACGTCGCGATTCGCCATGTATTTAGCCATCCTGATGTTGAACAGCTCGAATTACAGGGTTACAGGGTGATTAAAGGGCTGTTAGATATATATCAGCCGCTGTTGCTGCTGGGCGCGGACGACTTCCGGCTATTAGTGGAAGAGGCCAATGGGCGACGGTTACCTATTGAAACCCGGCTATTTCATAAGTTGTCGGGTCGGCACCGCCTGGCCTATATTGAGGCGATGAGCCACGTTAATCGTAATGATGCTGATTTTCCGATTTGGGAATATTATTATCGCTGCCGTCTTATCCAGGATTATATTAGTGGTATGACCGATCTTTATGCATGGGATGAATACCGTAAGCTGATGGCGGTAGAATAATATCCGAAAGTTTTGTAAAGACGACCAATAAATTTTTACTTTTCAAGAAATTCAGGCGTGGAACTTCACGCGCTAAAATCACTCTGATAGTCACGATCACAGCAATTTTGCCTGACTAATTAATTGAGAATGAAACAGATGAAGAAAACCACGTTAGCATTGAGTGCGCTGGCTCTGAGCATGGGCCTGGCGCTGGGTCCTGTCTCCGCTGTCGCTGCTGAAACCGCTTCGGCGGCACCGGTTGTTCAACCGATGCCAAGCCTGGCGCCGATGCTTGAAAAAGTCATGCCTTCAGTGGTGAGCATTAATGTGGAAGGAACGACAGCGGTAAACAATCCGCGTCTGCCGCGTAACTTCCAGCAGTTCTTTGGCGATGATTCCCCGTTCTGCCAGGACGGTTCGCCGTTCCAGAGCTCGCCGTTCTGTCAGGGCGGCGGTGCCGGTCCGCAAGGCGGCCAGCAGCAGAAATTTATGGCGCTGGGTTCCGGGGTAATTATTGATGCCGCTAAAGGCTATGTGGTGACCAATAACCACGTGGTGGATAATGCCACCAGCATTAAAGTGCAGCTTAGCGATGGCCGTAAGCTGGACGCCAAAATGGTTGGTAAAGACCCGCGCTCTGATATCGCGCTGATCCAAATCCAGGATCCGAAAAATCTGACAGCGATTAAACTGGCCGATTCTGATGCCCTGCGTGTCGGTGACTATACCGTGGCGATCGGCAACCCGTTCGGCCTGGGGGAAACCGTAACGTCCGGGATTGTGTCGGCGCTGGGCCGTAGCGGCCTGAACGCTGAAAACTACGAAAACTTTATCCAGACCGATGCGGCGATTAACCGGGGTAACTCCGGCGGTGCGCTGGTCAACCTGAACGGCGAACTGATCGGGATTAACACCGCGATCCTCGCGCCGGACGGCGGCAACATCGGTATCGGCTTCGCCATCCCGAGCAATATGGTGAAAAACCTGACCAGCCAGATGGTGGAATATGGCCAGGTACGCCGCGGCGAACTGGGCATTATGGGGACTGAGCTGAACTCCGAACTGGCGAAAGCGATGAAAGTTGACGCCCAGCGCGGCGCATTCGTCAGCCAGGTAATGCCAAACTCTTCTGCGGCGAAAGCGGGCGTGAAAGCGGGCGACGTAATCGTCTCGCTGAACGATAAGCCCATTAACAGCTTTGCGGCGCTGCGTGCCCAGGTCGGCACCATGCCGGTGGGCAGCAAACTCACCCTGGGCCTGCTGCGCGACGGCAAGCCGACGTCAGTGACGCTGGAACTCCAGCAGAGCAGCCAGAATCAGGTCGACTCTTCTTCCATCTTCAACGGGATTGAAGGCGCGGAGATGAGCAACCAGACCGGAAGCAACGCGGGCGTGGTGGTGAATAGCGTGAAAACCGGTTCTCAGGCGGCGCGTATCGGCCTGAAAAAAGGCGATGTCATTCTGGGCGCTAACCAGCAGCCGGTGAAAAACATCGCTGAACTGCGCAAAATTCTCGACAGCAAGCCGTCTGTACTGGCGCTGAACGTGAAACGCGGCGATACCACGCTTTACCTGCTGATGCAGTAATTGTTGAAGGGTTTTTTGTGACCCTTCCCACAACTCCATAGTCTGACCCCGCGCATTGTGCAATTGCCCAATGCGCGGGTTTTTTTTGTGCCTTATTCTGAATCATTGATATGAGGAGGGGGCACAATGGCGGGTTGGCATCTTGATACCAAAATGGCGCAGGATATCGTGTCACGCACGATGCGGATCATTGATACCAATATCAACGTTATGGATGCCCGGGGACGGATTATCGGCAGCGGCGACCAGGAGCGTATTGGTGAATTGCACGAAGGCGCGCTGCTGGTGCTTTCGCAGGGCCGCGTGGTAGACATTGACGATGCGGTGGCCCGCAGCCTGCACGGCGTGCGCCAGGGGATTAACCTGCCGCTGCGTATTGAAGGTGAAATCGTCGGTGTGATCGGCCTGACGGGCGATCCGGTGCATTTGCGCAAGTACGGCGAGCTGGTGTGTATGACGGCGGAGATGATGCTCGAGCAGTCCCGTCTGATGCACATGCTGGCGCAGGATACGCGTCTGCGCGAAGAGCTGGTAATGAACCTGATCCAGACGGAAGAGCACACCCCGGCGCTGATGGAATGGGCACAGCGTTTAGGCATCGATCTGAATCAGCCGCGCGTGGTTGCTGTCGTCGAAGTGGACAGCGGGCAGCTCGGCGTCGACAGCGCGATGGCGGAACTGCAACAGTTGCAAACCGCGCTAACTACGCCTGAACGCAATAACCTGGTAGCCATCGTCTCGCTAACCGAAATGGTGGTGCTGAAGCCTGCGCTGAATGCGTTTGGCCGCTGGGATGCGGAAGACCACCGCCGCCGCGTTGAGCAGCTTATCGCCCGGATGAAAGAGAGCGGGCATTTGCGGTTTCGCGTGGCGCTCGGTAACTACTTTACCGGGCCAGGCAGCATTGCACGCTCCTGGCGTACCGCGCGCACCACCATGATGGTCGGCAAACAGCGTATGCCTGATGTGCGCAGCTATTTCTATCAAGATTTGATGCTGCCGGTGCTATTGGACAGTTTGCGCGGCGGCTGGCAGGCCAACGAGCTGGCGCGCCCGCTGGTCAAGCTGAAAGCGATGGACAACAATGGCCTGCTGCGCCGTACATTGACCGCGTGGTTTCGCCACAATGTGCAGCCGCTGGCGACCTCAAAGGCGCTGTTTATCCACCGTAATACCCTGGAATATCGCCTGAACCGGATATCGGAACTGACCGGGCTGGATTTGGGGAATTTTGACGACAGGCTGCTGCTGTATATTGCGTTACAGCTTGATGAGCAGCGCTAGACAAGAAAGCAGGGCGGGGGAGAGCCCGCCCTGAGAGAATTATTTACGGGTGAGTTTTTCCAGATCGGCTTCGATTTCGTTGATCTTATTGGTAACCACGCTTTCGAGATGACGCAAATCGTCGAGGATCTTACGTTTTAAATCCACTTCAGTACGGTCGCGCATGCAGATCTGATCCAGCTCATCGATCACGTAACGCAGATTTGGGCTGATCTCCTGTACTTCTTTGTAACCTTGCCCTACGCCATCAGCCACCACGGTTTTGCGCTGGCGTGGATATTTAAACTTCACGCTCTTGGCAAAAAACTCGCCTTTATCCTTACGAAAGTAGATTTTCAGGATGTCGTTGTTGGCTTCCTGCCGGAGGCTGTACCGGTCAATCTCTTCAGGATTGGTGATCCCCAGACTCTTCAGATTATCGTACATAGCGGTATCCTTAGCGAAACATTAACCCAGAAATAATTAATGAAATAATCCGTTAATGCCACAACCGGGTACAAAAAAGGCGGGTTATCCCGCCTTTTTTATTCATCTTTAGTCGATAGTGCGAAGCAGCTCATTAATGCCCACTTTGCCGCGCGTTTTGGCATCGACTTTTTTGACGATTACCGCACAGTATAGGCTGTATTTGCCGTCTTTCGAAGGCAGGTTGCCGGAAACCACCACGGAGCCCGCCGGTACGCGGCCATAATGCACTTCGCCGGTTTCACGGTCGTAAATACGGGTGCTCTGGCCGATGTACACGCCCATGGAAATCACTGAACCTTCTTCCACGATCACGCCTTCTACTACTTCTGAACGCGCGCCGATAAAGCAGTTGTCTTCGATGATGGTCGGGTTGGCCTGTAAAGGCTCCAGTACGCCGCCGATGCCCACGCCACCGGACAGGTGAACGTTTTTACCGATCTGCGCGCAAGAGCCCACAGTCGCCCAGGTGTCTACCATCGTGCCTTCATCCACATACGCCCCGATGTTGACATAAGACGGCATCAGCACGGTGTTGCGGGCAATAAACGCGCCCTGGCGCACCGCAGCGGGCGGCACCACGCGGAAACCTTCTTTCTGGAAACGCGCCTGGTCGTAATCCGCGAATTTCATCGGTACTTTATCAAAGTAGCGGCTTTCCGCGCCGTCGATCACCTGGTTGTCATTGATGCGGAAAGAAAGCAGCACCGCTTTTTTCAGCCATTGATGCGTCACCCACTGACCGTCGATCTTCTCCGCCACGCGCAGCGCGCCGGAGTCAAGAAGCGCGATCACTTGGTTCACCGCTTCACGGGTTACGGTATCCACATTCGCGGGTGTGATGTCGGCGCGACGCTCGAAAGCGGCTTCAATAACGTTTTGTAACTGCTGCATTGTCTCTATCCATATTGCGTAAAAAAATTCGTTACCCTTTATCGTTTGGATTGAGGGCGGCTGTCAACCGTTGTTGCACCTCTTGCTGCAGGGCATTATTAAGGGCACGCCGGTCCGCATTCGCGATTATAAATAAATCTTCTACTCGCTCGCCAATTGTCGTAATTCTCGCCCCGTGAAGCGAAATTCCCAGGTCCGCGAACACCTGGCCGACGCGCGCCAGAAGCCCTGGCTGATCGAGGGCGATCAATTCCAGAAACGATTTTCGGTCGGTATGGGTCGGCAGAAAATTAACCTCGGTATCCACGGTAAAGTGGCGCAATTTGGCCGCCTGGCGACGTGGCTGCGGTGGATGCCAGGTACGCTGGGTAATCGCCTGCTCCAGGCCGTAGCGAATCGCTTCGTGGCGATCTGCCGCCAGCGGTTTGCCGTCCGGCTCCAGCACAATAAAGGTATCCATCGCCATGCCGTCGCGGGTGGTGAAGATCTGCGCGTCGTGCACGCTGAGGTTGCGCCGGTCGAGTTCCGCACAGACGGCGGCAAACAGATAAGGACGGTCCGGGCTCCAGATGAATATTTCGGTGCCGCCGCGCGTGGCCTGCGGGCTCAGCAGGATTAACGGCTTGCTGAGATCGTGTTGCAACAGGTGGCGCGCGTGCCAGGCAAGCTGGTTTGGGCTGTGGCGAACAAAGTAGTTGGCCCGGCAGCGAGCCCAGATGCGGTGCAGCGCCTCTTCATCAATATTATCCATGCGCAGCAGCGCCAGCGCCTGAAGCTGGTGATGGCGCACCCGCTCGCGCATATCCGGCGTGTTCTGCATCCCGCGCCGCAGTTGTTTTTCAGTGGCGAAATAGAGTTCGCGCAGCAGGCTTTGCTTCCAGCTGTTCCACAGGGTTTCGTTGGTGGCGCAAATATCCGCCACCGTCAGGCAAACCAGGAAGCGCAGACGGTTTTCGGTTTGTACCTCTTCGGCAAATTGCTTGATCACTTCCGGATCCTGAATATCCCGGCGCTGGGCGGTAACCGACATCAGCAGATGATGACGTACCAGCCACGCCACCAGTTGCGTTTCCCGCGAGTTCAGGCCATGAAGTTCGGCAAACTTCAGCACGTCCTGCGCGCCCAGTACCGAATGGTCGCCGCCGCGGCCTTTGGCGATATCGTGGAACAGCGCGGCGATCAGGATCAGTTCCGGGTGCGTCAGGCGCGGCCAGAGCTCCACGCATAAAGGATGCTTCTGGCGCGTCGCTTCCAGCGCGAAGCTTTCCAGTTTTTGCATCACCCGGATGGTGTGTTCATCCACCGTATAGGCGTGGAACAGATCAAACTGCATCTGGCCGACGATATGCGACCACTGGGGCATATAGGCGCCGAGCACGCTGTGGCGGTGCATTGGCAGTAGTCCACGGCTCACCGCGCCCGGATGGCGCAGCATCGATAAAAACAGGCTGCGCGCCTCGGGGATATAACACAGCGGCTCCGTTAAATGACGGCGCGCGTGGCGCAGATGGCGCAGTGTGGTGGAGTAAATGCCGGTGATATCGCGGTTGCGCACCATGGCATAGAACATCCGCAAGATGGCCTGCGGCTCGCGGATAAACAGGCTTTCATCACGCAGATCGATAAGCGTGCCGCGTAACTGGAAATCATCATCCAGCGGACGCGGCTTTTCATCGGCGGGCAGCGCCAGAATTGCCTCATCAAACAGCTGCAACAGCATATGGTTCAACTCGCCGACCCGGCGCGTTACCCGGTAAAAATCTTTCATCATCTGCTCGACAGGCTCATTGCCGTCGCCCTGATAGTGCAGACGCTGGGCCACGCTCAGCTGGCGATCGAACAGCAGGCGGTTGTCATAGCGATTGAGTTCCAGATGCAGCGCGAAGCGAATGCGCCACAGCACGTGTTGGCACTCATCCAGCTCGTTGCGCTCGGCCTCGGTCAAAAAGCCGAAGCCAACCATTTCGCTAAGCGACGTCGCGCCGAAGTGCCGCCGCGCCACCCACTGTAAGGTGTGGATATCGCGCAGGCCGCCAGGGCTGCTTTTAATGTCGGGCTCAAGGTTGTAGCTGGTGCTGTGGTAGCGTTTGTGGCGCTCCTGCTGCTCGTCGACTTTGGCGGCAAAAAAGCGCTCGGAAGGCCAGAACCCTTCTGAAAAGATATGCTTATGAAGTTCAAGAAACAGCGCCACGTCGCCGGTTAACAGCCGGGATTCAATCAGATTAGTGGCGACGGTGAGATCGGACAGCCCTTCCAGCAGGCACTCTTCAAGGGTGCGCACGCTGTGACCTACTTCCAGTTTTACGTCCCATAGCAGGGTCAGTAGCTCGCCGACTTTCTGCGACTGCGCCTCGCTTAACCGCTTGCGGCTCAGGATCAGCAAATCGATATCGGATAAAGGATGCAGTTCGCCGCGCCCGTAGCCGCCCACCGCGACTAACGCCGCTTCGCTCAGTTCGCCGAAACCGTATTCAATCCACAGGCGCTGTAGCAACTGGTCAATGAATTCAGTACGCGCCTCAATCAGCGTTTCTGCGGATAGCCCGCTGTCGAAGGCGCTTGCCAACCACTGCTGGAATTCATCGATATGCGCTTTGATGGCCTGGCAGTGCAGGTCCGCCTGCGGCCAGACGCCAGGGTTATCAGGCTGACCGGGCAGGGTGGGGATAATGGTGCTGACAAAGGGTTCAGGTAAGGTATTACTCATGGCGCCACCCTAAAGAAAATAAGTTTGCCCAAGGGTTCAATGAACCCGGGTCTATGACAACAAAGTAAAAAAGTTACGCGAAAATAGAAAGGATCATTTTGTGATGGGCGAGGGCAACGGCGGAATACGGGGTTAAAGATAAAAAAATGGCCCTGAAACAGGGCCATTTTTGTGCGCTTACGCGTCGGCGGTCAGCACGGCTGGGATAGTGTCATCCTTACGCAGCGTCAGGATCTCACAACCGGTGTCGGTCACCACAATCGTGTGCTCATATTGTGCTGACAGGCTGCGGTCTTTGGTTTTCACCGTCCAGCCATCTTTCATCGTCCGAATGCGGTAATCGCCCGCGTTAACCATCGGTTCGATAGTAAACGTCATGCCGGCCTGCAATACCACGCCGCCGTCGTCAGCATCATAGTGCAGCACCTGCGGCTCTTCATGGAACACGCGGCCAATGCCGTGACCGCAATATTCGCGCACCACGGAGAAACCCTCCGCTTCGACGAATTTTTGGATCGCCGCGCCAAGGGTGCGCAGACGAATGCCCGGTTTCACCATGCGCAGCGCCAGGTAGAGGCTCTCCTGGGTGACGCGGCACAGGCGCTCGCCCAGAATGGTCGGTTTGCCGACGATAAACATTTTTGAGGTGTCGCCGTGGTATTCATCTTTGATCACGGTAACGTCGATGTTGACGATGTCGCCGTCTTTTAGCACTTTTTCATCGTCGGGAATGCCGTGGCACACCACTTCGTTAATCGAGATACAGACCGATTTCGGAAAACCGTGGTAATCGAGGCACGCGGAAACCGCATTTTGGGTGTTGACGATATAATCGTTGCAGATCCGGTCGAGTTCGCCGGTACTGATCCCTGGCTTAACGTGAGGTTCGATCATCTCCAGCACCTCGGCGGCGAGGCGGCCGGCGATGCGCATTTTTTCGATTTCGTCAGGGGTTTTAATAGAAATAGCCATGAATAAAGTCCGCTGTTGTCGTTGCATCGACAAGAATTATGCAAGTAATAGCAATGTTAACAGGGCGGCTGGGTTGAGCCAAATTCAGTTTATCGGGACTAACGCAGCGTGAACTACTGTTGGTGTCTTAACGGGTTTTATGGTATAAAGCGCGCCGGACTTCTGTTCCGCATTTACTACACGCTGCGGCGCAGAAGCGACACTCTCACTATGTGTAACAACACACACGTATCGGCACATATTCCGGGGTGCCCTTCGGGGTCGGTAATATGGGATACGTGGAGGCATAACCCCAACTTTTATATAGAGGTTTTAAACATGGCAACTGTTTCCATGCGCGACATGCTCAAGGCTGGTGTTCACTTCGGTCACCAGACCCGTTACTGGAACCCGAAAATGAAGCCGTTCATCTTCGGTGCGCGTAACAAAGTTCACATCATCAACCTTGAGCAAACTGTACCGATGTTCAACGACGCCCTGGCTGAGCTGAACAAAATTGCTGCTCGCAAAGGCAAAATCCTGTTCGTTGGTACTAAACGCGCTGCAAGCGAAGCTGTGAAAGAAGCTGCCGAAAGCTGCGACCAGTTCTTCGTAAACCACCGCTGGTTGGGTGGCATGCTGACTAACTGGAAAACCGTTCGTCAGTCCATCAAGCGCCTGAAAGATCTGGAAACTCAGTCTCAGGACGGTACTTTCGAAAAGCTGACCAAGAAAGAAGCGCTGATGCGCACCCGTGAGCTGGAAAAACTGGAAAACAGCCTGGGCGGTATTAAAGACATGGGTGGCCTGCCGGACGCTCTGTTTGTTATCGATGCTGACCACGAACACATCGCTATCAAAGAAGCAAACAACCTGGGTATCCCGGTATTTGCTATCGTTGATACCAACTCCGATCCGGATGGCGTTGATTTCGTTATCCCGGGTAACGACGATGCGATCCGTGCTGTTACCCTGTACCTGAACGCTGTAGCGACTACCGTTCGCGAAGCACGCTCTCAGGACCTGGCTTCTCAGGCTGAAGAAAGCTTTGTAGAAGCTGAATAATAAGGTTTTAGCCCTTATTTGACCGTGTATAGATAGGGGCCTTTTTATGGCCCCTTTTTCTCTTTTATATTTGCCTGGCGTTAGCCGCCGGGTAAATCAAATCTCCCGAGGATTTTAGAATGGCTGAAATTACCGCATCCCTGGTAAAAGAGCTGCGTGAGCGTACTGGCGCAGGCATGATGGATTGCAAAAAAGCGCTGACTGAAGCTAACGGCGACATCGAGCTGGCAATCGAAAACATGCGTAAATCCGGCGCGATCAAAGCGGCGAAAAAAGCAGGTAACGTTGCCGCTGACGGCGTGATCATCACTAAGATCGACGGCAACTACGGTATCATTCTGGAAGTTAACTGCCAGACTGACTTCGTTGCTAAAGACGGTGGTTTCCAGGCGTTCGCGAACAAAGTTCTGGACGCAGCGGTTGCAGGCAAAATCACTGACGTTGAAGTTCTGAAAGCACAGTTCGAAGAAGAGCGTGTTGCCCTGGTTGCTAAAATCGGTGAGAACATCAACATCCGTCGCGTTGCTTCCCTGGAAGGCGACGTTCTGGGTTCTTACCAGCACGGCGCGCGTATCGGCGTTCTGGTTGCTGCTAAAGGCGCTGACGAAGAGCTGGTTAAACAGCTGGCTATGCACATCGCTGCAAGCAAGCCGGAATTCGTTAAGCCGGAAGACGTGTCTGCTGAAGTGGTAGAAAAAGAGTACCAGGTTCAGCTGGACATCGCCATGCAGTCTGGCAAGCCGAAAGAAATCGCAGAGAAAATGGTTGAAGGCCGCATGAAGAAATTCACCGGCGAAGTTTCTCTGACTGGCCAGCCTTTCGTTATGGATCCGAGCAAATCCGTTGCCCAGCTGCTGAAAGAGCACAACGCTGACGTAACTGGCTTCATCCGCTTTGAAGTGGGCGAAGGCATCGAGAAAGTTGAAACTGACTTCGCAGCAGAAGTTGCTGCAATGTCCAAGCAGTCTTAATGCAGTAAGGAGCCGCCTGAGGGCGGCTCTGTTTTATCAGTAGAATATTCAGTTTGCTCCCAATGCGCGCGAACTGAAAAGCGGCATATCATGTCGCCTCCAAACCATCCCATTCGTTGACAGTTCCAGGAAAGAAACATGGCTACCAATGCAAAACCCGTCTATAAACGCATTCTGCTCAAGCTGAGTGGCGAAGCACTGCAAGGGGCAGAGGGCTTCGGTATTGATGCGAGCATACTGGATCGCATGGCGCAGGAAGTTAAAGAGCTGGTTGAGCTCGGCGTCCAGGTCGGTGTGGTGATCGGCGGCGGTAACCTGTTCCGTGGAGCAGGGCTGGCGAAAGCGGGCATGAACCGTGTGGTTGGCGATCATATGGGTATGTTGGCGACTGTGATGAATGGCCTGGCGATGCGCGACGCGCTGCACCGCGCCTATGTTAACGCGCGCCTGATGTCCGCCATTCCGCTGAACGGCGTATGCGATAATTACAGCTGGGCGGAAGCCATCAGCCTGTTGCGCAACAACCGCGTGGTGATCCTGTCTGCGGGCACCGGCAATCCGTTCTTTACCACCGACTCCGCAGCCTGCCTACGCGGCATCGAAATCGAAGCCGATGTGGTACTGAAAGCCACCAAAGTGGACGGCGTGTTCTCCGCCGACCCGATGAAAGATCCAGCGGCGACTCTGTACGATCAGTTGAGCTATCAGGAAGTGCTGGAAAAAGAACTGAAAGTCATGGATTTAGCAGCGTTTACGCTGGCCCGTGACCACAAAATGCCAATCCGCGTGTTCAATATGAACAAGCCGGGCGCGCTGCGCCGGGTGGTGATGGGCGAAAAAGAAGGCACATTAATCACGGAATAATTTCCGTAAGCGACAATTCCGGGTAAAATTCCGTTTCATTGTCGGTTCAGTTGGCGGATTATCTGCCGGGTGCCATGAATTAATCGGGCTATACTTATCACACTGCGTTTCACGTCGTCAGGCGAGCGTGTGTGGCCTGCCCAACTATCAGTTTTCAAGGACTCGTAACGTGATTAGCGAAATCAAAAAAGATGCTGAAGTGCGTATGGAAAAATGCGTCGAAGCATTCAAAAACCAAATCAGCAAAATCCGTACTGGCCGTGCTTCCCCAAGCCTGCTGGATGGTATCATCGTAGAATACTACGGCACGCCAACGCCTTTGCGTCAGCTGGCGAGCGTTACTGTAGAAGACACCCGTACACTGAAGATCAACGTTTTTGATCGTTCAATGGGGCCTGCAGTTGAGAAAGCGATTATGGCGTCTGACCTCGGTCTGAATCCAAGTTCTGCAGGTTCTGATATCCGTGTTCCGTTGCCTCCGCTGACCGAAGAGCGTCGTAAAGACCTGATTAAAGTGGTGCGCGGCGAAGCCGAGCAGGCGCGTGTTGCGGTACGTAACGTGCGTCGTGACGCCAACGATAAAGTGAAAGCGCTGCTGAAAGATAAAGAGATCAGTGAAGACGACGATCGCCGTTCCCAGGACGACGTTCAGAAAGCTACTGATGCCGCTATCAAGAAAGTAGATGCCGCGCTGGCAGAGAAAGAAACTGAGCTAATGCAGTTCTAATTTCTCGCCTTGCGAATGTGAACGCCGTACAGGAAAGCCGCTTAGCGGTGTTTTCTTACGGCGTTTTGCATTTAATCCACGCCTAAAACGCGTGATGACTTTTCCCTTTTCCTCACCGAGCGCCTGATGAAGCATTTGACCATTCTTGGCTCTACCGGATCTATCGGTTGCAGCACTCTTGACGTTGTTCGCCACAATCCACAACAGTTTGCCGTTACCGCGCTGGTGGCGGGTAAAAACGTAACGCGTATGGCCGAGCAGTGCCTGGAATTCACCCCGCGCTTTGCGGTAATGGATGATGACGCCAGCGCGATGGCGCTGAAATCGTTGCTGCGTGAGAAGGGGAGTGCGACCGAGGTGCTGTCCGGGCGGCAGGCGGCCTGCGATATGGCCGCGCTCGATGACGTCGATCAGGTGATGGCGGCGATTGTCGGCGCGGCGGGATTATTGCCCACGCTGGCGGCGATCCGTGCCGGTAAAGCGATCTTATTGGCGAATAAAGAATCGCTCGTTACCTGTGGCCGATTGTTCATGGATGCCGTTAAGCAGAGCGGCGCCCGCCTTCTGCCGGTAGACAGCGAGCATAACGCCATTTTTCAGAGTTTACCGGAAACAATCCAGCGCCAGCTGGGGTACGCTGACCTTGAGGAAAATGGCATTTCGTCGATTATCCTTACCGGGTCGGGCGGGCCTTTTCGCGAAACCGCACTGGCTGAACTGGCAGGTATGACGCCGGATCAAGCCTGTCGGCATCCGAACTGGTCAATGGGGCGTAAAATCTCCGTTGATTCCGCCACGATGATGAACAAAGGTCTCGAATATATTGAAGCCCGCTGGTTATTCAATGCGCCAGCCAGCCGTATGGAAGTGCTGATCCATCCGCAGTCTGTGATTCATTCGATGGTTCGCTACGTGGATGGCAGCGTGCTTGCACAACTGGGGGAACCGGATATGCGCACCCCTATCGCCCATACCATGGCCTGGCCGGCGCGCGTCAGTTCCGGCGTGAAACCGTTGGATTTCTGCAAAGCGGGCCCGTTAAGTTTCATTGAGCCTGACTACCAGCGTTACCCGTGCTTAAAACTGGCGATGGATGCATTTGAGCAAGGCCAGGCGGCAACCACCGCCCTGAACGCCGCGAATGAAATTACCGTGCAGGCTTTCCTCGAACAGCAGATTCGCTTCACTGACATCGCTGCGCTTAACGCCCAGGTTTTGGGCATGATGGCGTTGTCAGAACCCACCTCGGTGGACGCGGTATTAAGCGTTGATGAGGAAGCGCGCAAGGTTGCGCATCAGGAAGTGATGCGCTTCGCAAGCTGATGATTATTCATCCCACAAAGGCCGTGCTATTTGTTAGCGTCTGGCTTCAGTGATATAGTCTGCGCCACCCTAATAGGGGGTAAAAGGCTGTAAAGGCCGGGTTCGCCGTGGTAAACACGGCGTTTTTGTGTAGAGGCTTCAGTATTTCTGAGTACCGTTTACTCCTTATCGGGAAATAAGAACGCGTTATGTTGTCTGCGAATCAACCAGTAAACGAAAATCTGCCTGCTTCAGGGGCCCGCCACGTCGCTATTATTATGGATGGCAACGGGCGCTGGGCGAAACGGCAAGGAAAAATCCGCGCCTTTGGCCATAAAGCGGGGGCGAAGTCGGTTCGCCGCGCCGTTTCGTTTGCTGCGAATCATGGTATCGATGCGCTGACTCTGTATGCATTCAGCAGTGAAAACTGGAATCGACCGGCTCAGGAAGTGAGCGCCTTGATGGAGCTTTTTGTCTGGGCGTTAGACAGTGAAGTGAAGAACTTACATCGTCATAACGTTCGCCTGCGCATTATTGGCGATACCCGTCGATTCAACACCCGTTTGCAAGAGCGAATTCATAAAGCCGAAGCCTTAACCAGTAAAAATACCGGCCTTACGCTCAACATCGCCGCGAATTATGGCGGACGTTGGGATATTATTCAGGGAGTGCAGCGTTTAGCTGAGCAAGTGCAGGAAGGGCTGTTACGCCCCGATCAGATTAGTGAGGATTTGCTCAGCGAGCAGATCTGCATGCATGAGCTGGCTCCCGTTGATTTAGTGATTAGGACAGGGGGAGAGCATCGTATCAGTAACTTTCTGATTTGGCAGATTGCCTATGCGGAACTTTATTTTACCGATGTTCTTTGGCCTGATTTTGATGAACAAGACTTTGAAGGTGCATTGAATGCCTTTGCCAATCGTGAGCGTCGGTTTGGTGGGACTGTGTCCGGTGACAATGAAGCCTGATGGGGGTAGCTTTTGCTGAAGTATCGCCTGATTTCTGCTTTCATTTTAATTCCGGTCGTCATTGCCGCACTTTTCTTATTGCCGCTGATTGGCTTTGCTATCACCACGCTGGTGGTGTGCATGCTGGCGGCATGGGAGTGGGGGCAACTGAGCGGGTTTGTTAACCGTACGCAACGGGTATGGCTAGCGGTGCTTTGTGGCCTCTTGCTTTCATTGATGTTGTTCACACTGCCTGAGTATTCCCATGGGGTCGACCTCGCGGTGGTACAGGGTTCCTTGTGGCTTTCGCTTTTCTGGTGGGTTGCTGCTTTACTGTTGGTGCTTTTTTATCCAGCCTCTGCCGCCTTCTGGCGTAACTCTAAAGCCTTGCGACTCGCTTTCGGATTAATGACCATCGTGCCTTTCTTCTGGGGTATGGTGGCGTTGCGCGGCTGGCATTACGATACCAATCATTACTATGGCGCAGTATGGCTACTGTACGTGATGATCCTGGTATGGGGTGCGGATTCCGGCGCGTATATGTTTGGTAAATTGTTCGGCAAACATAAGCTTGCACCCAAAGTTTCCCCGGGGAAAACCTGGCAAGGCTTTATCGGCGGGCTGTTTACTGCAGCGGTGATCTCCTGGATTTACGGCATGGTGTTCAATCTTGAAGTCACGCTGTCTACCCTGCTTATCTGCTCGGTGGTTGCCGCGCTGGCTTCGGTATTGGGCGATTTAACGGAAAGCATGTTCAAGCGCGAAGCCGGGATTAAAGACAGTGGAAATCTGATCCCCGGCCACGGCGGTATTCTCGATCGTATTGATAGCCTGACGGCTGCCGTACCGGTGTTCGCGTGTCTGATGCTGTTAGTTTTCAGAACGATTTAACGGAATAATCTATGCTGAGCATTCTCTGGAATTTGGCCGCTTTCATCATCGCACTGGGTGTTCTGATTACCGTGCATGAGTTTGGTCATTTCTGGGTGGCTCGCAAAGCGGGCGTACGTGTTGAACGCTTCTCTATCGGCTTCGGTAAAGCCCTGTGGCGCCGTACCGACCGCCAGGGCACAGAATACGTTATTGCCGTTATCCCTCTCGGGGGATATGTCAAAATGCTGGATGAGCGCGTTGAAACGGTTATTCCGGAAATGCGCCACCAGGCTTTCAACAACAAAACCGTCGGTCAGCGCGCAGCGATTATCGCAGCAGGTCCGATAGCGAACTTCCTGTTTGCTATCTTCGCTTACTGGTTGGTTTTCATGATCGGCATTCCCAGCGTTAAACCGGTAATTGGCGAAATAACACCCAACTCCATCGCGGCCCAGGCACAAATTACGCCTGGCATGGAACTTAAATCCGTTGAGGGTATCGAAACGCCTGATTGGGATAGCGTTCGTCTTGAACTGGTGGCAAAAATCGGCGATGACAGCGTTAAGTTAGGCGTAGGGCCGTTTGGCAGCCACCAACAAACCGACAAAACGCTGGATTTGAAGAACTGGCATTTTGAGCCCGATAAAGAAGATCCGGTGGCTTCTTTAGGCATTCGTCCCTACGGGCCGAAGATTGAACCAGTGCTGGCTGAAGTCCAACAGGATTCCGCTGCCAGCAAAGCGGGTTTGCAAGCGGGCGACAGGATCGTTAAAGTCGATGGTCAGCCGCTGGCGAACTGGATGGCTTTCGTCACGTTGGTGCGCGATAACCCCGCGCAGAAGCTGGTGGTAGAGATTGAACGGCAGGGGAGTCCCTTGTCGTTAACCCTGATCCCGGAAACAAAAGCCGGTGATGGGAAGGCAGAAGGGTTTGCCGGCGTGGTGCCGAAAGTGATCCCGCTGCCAGAAGAGTATAAAACAGTGCGCCAGTATGGGCCGTTTGCCGCTATTATCGAAGCCACGGACAAAACCTGGCAGTTGATGAAGCTGACGGTCAATATGCTGGGGAAATTGATAACCGGTGATGTCAAACTGAACAACCTCAGTGGGCCAATTTCGATTGCTCAAGGGGCAGGGATGTCAGCGGAGTATGGGTTGATCTATTACCTGATGTTCTTAGCGCTGATTAGCGTGAACTTAGGGATAATCAATCTGTTCCCGTTACCCGTTTTGGACGGTGGGCATTTGCTCTTTTTAGCGATAGAGAAGCTGAAGGGCGGGCCGGTTTCCGAGCGAGTTCAAGACTTTAGTTATCGCATTGGCTCTATTTTGCTGGTGCTGTTAATGGGGCTTGCACTTTTCAATGATTTCTCTCGGTTATAGAGAGCCAGGTTAGGAAGAGCGCATTACAACGATGGCGATTAAAAAATTGCTCATAGCGTCGCTGCTGTTCAGCAGCGCTACTGTATACGGTGCAGACGGTTTCGTAGTGAGAGATATTCATTTCGAAGGGCTGCAGCGAGTCGCCGTTGGTGCGGCCCTCCTCAGCATGCCGGTCCGCGTCGGTGATACGGTTAATGATGAAGACATCAGTAACACGATCCGTTCGCTCTTTGCCACAGGCAACTTTGAAGACGTTCGCGTACTGCGCGACGGCGATACGCTGCTTGTCCAGGTAAAGGAACGGCCTACCATTGCCAGCATCACGTTCTCCGGCAACAAGTCGGTTAAAGACGACATGCTGAAGCAGAACCTGGAGGCTTCCGGTGTGCGCGTCGGCGAATCTCTTGACCGCACTACCCTTGCCGACATCGAAAAGGGCCTGGAAGATTTCTACTACAGCGTGGGTAAATACAGCGCCAGCGTAAAAGCCGTTGTCACTCCGCTGCCGCGTAACCGCGTGGACTTGAAACTGGTCTTCCAGGAAGGCGTTTCCGCTACCATCCAGCAAATCAACATCGTGGGTAACCACGCGTTCACCACCGAAGAACTGATTTCTCACTTCCAGTTGCGCGACGAAGTGCCGTGGTGGAACGTGGTGGGCGACCGTAAATACCAGAAGCAAAAACTCCAGGGCGACCTTGAAACCCTGCGCAGTTACTATCTGGATCGCGGCTATGCGCGTTTCAACATTGATTCGACCCAGGTTAGCCTGACGCCGGACAAGAAGAGCATCTACGTGACCGTTAACGTCACCGAAGGCGATCAGTACAAAATTGCCGGCGTTGAAGTGAGCGGTAACCTGGCCGGTCACTCCGCTGAAATCGAAACGCTGACCAAAATGCAGCCGGGCGAGCTCTATAACGGCACCAAAGTGACTAAAATGGAAGATGACATTAAAAAGCTTCTTGGTCGCTATGGTTACGCCTACCCGCGCGTGCAAACCCAGCCTGAAATTAACGAGAATGATAAAACGGTTAAACTGCATGTGAACGTCGATTCGGGCAACCGCTTCTACGTGCGCAAAATCCGTTTTGAAGGTAACGACACGTCTAAAGATGAAGTTCTGCGCCGCGAAATGCGCCAGATGGAAGGCGCATGGTTGGGCAGCGATTTGGTCGACCAGGGTAAAGAGCGTTTGAACCGTCTGGGCTACTTTGAAACCGTGGATACCGACACCCAACGTGTGCCGGGCCAGCCGGACCAGGTAGACGTGGTCTATAAAGTGAAAGAGCGTAACACCGGTAGCTTCAACTTTGGTGTGGGCTACGGTACCGAAAGCGGCGTCAGCTTCCAGGTGGGCGTGCAGCAGGATAACTGGTTAGGTACGGGCTATTCTGTCGGCATTAACGGCACCAAAAACGACTATCAGACCTATTCTGAATTCTCCGTCACTAACCCGTACTTCACGGTAGATGGTGTTAGTCTTGGCGGACGTATTTTCTATAATGACTTTAAAGCGGACGACGCCGATCTGTCCTCCTACACCAACAAAAGTTATGGTGTGGATGGCACGCTGGGCTTCCCGATCAACGAATACAACACGTTGCGTGCAGGTGTAGGCTACGTCCATAACGACCTGTCCAACATGCAGCCGCAGGTTGCGATGGATCGTTATCTTGATTCGCTTGGCCAGAAAGACGGTAGCGATCGCGGCTTTACCGCCGATGATTTCACCTTCAACTACGGTTGGACCTATAACAAGCTGGACCGCGGCTTCTTCCCGACCGAGGGTTCGCGCGTTAACCTGAACGGTAAAGTTACGATCCCGGGCTCGGATAATGAGTTCTATAAGCTTACTCTCGATACGGCGACCTATGTGCCGATTGACGATGACCACAAGTGGGTGGTTCTGGGCCGTACCCGTTGGGGCTATGGCGATGGACTGGGCGGCAAAGAGATGCCGTTCTATGAAAACTTCTATGCGGGTGGTTCCAGCACCGTACGTGGCTTCCAGTCTAACAACATCGGTCCTAAAGCGGTTTATAAAGGCCCGAACGAAGATAACTGCGAAAATAGCGCATACTGTTCATCTGACGATGCGGTAGGTGGGAACGCGATGGGTGTCGCCAGCCTCGAATTCATCACCCCGACGCCGTTCCTCAGCGATAAATATGCGAACTCGGTACGCACTTCGCTGTTTGTTGATGCGGGTACCGTGTGGGATACCAACTGGGATAACACCGCTGATATGCGTGCGGCAGGCGTCCCGGACTACAGCGATCCCGCCAACATCCGTATGTCTGCAGGTATTGCCTTGCAGTGGATGTCACCATTGGGTCCGTTGGTGTTCTCTTACGCGCAGCCGTTTAAAAAGTATGATGGAGACAGTGCAGAACAGTTCCAGTTTAACATCGGTAAAACCTGGTAATTGTTTGTTGCGAAGGAATGCATTAGCAGTGTAGCGATGACTTGAGACGGGTGTTTCACCCGTCAAGCCACGCAAAGAACGGTACCTTCGGGTACTAATGGGATGGTAAGGAGTTTATTGTGAAAAAGTGGTTATGTGCTGCAGGTCTCGGTTTAGCAATGGCAGCGTCCGCTCAGGCGGCAGATAAAGTTGCTGTTGTGAACATGCAAAGTCTGTTTCAGCAGGTTGCTCAAAACACTGGCGTATCTAAAACGCTGGAAAATGAGTTCAAAAGCCGCGGAAGCGAACTGCAACGTCAAGAAAGCGATCTGCAGACCAAAATGCAGCGTTTACAGCGTGACGGTTCCACGATGAAAGCGAGCGATCGTACCAAGCTGGAAAAAGACATCATGTCTCAGCGCCAGGCTTTCGGTACTAAAGCCCAGCAGTTTGAGCAGGACCGTGCGCGCCGTTCTAACGAAGAACGTGGCAAGCTGGTTTCCCGTATTCAGGCAGCAGTGAAAAAAGTTGCAGCCGACCAGGATGTCGATTTGGTGCTGGACGCCAATACCGTTGTGTATAACGGTAGCGATGTAAAAGACATCACCGCTGATGTACTGAAACAGGTTAAATAAGTAATGCCTTCAATTCGACTGGCTGATTTAGCCCAACAGTTGGATGCAGAACTGCACGGTGATGGCGATATCGCCATCACCGGCGTTGCTTCAATGCAATCTGCGGGTGAGGGGCAAATCACCTTCATGGTAAACCCCCGTTACCGTGAACATCTGGCTGCATGCCAGGCGTCTGCCGTTGTGATGACCGCAGACGATCTTCCTTTCGCCAAAAGCGCGGCGCTGGTAGTAAAAAATCCCTACCTGACCTATGCGCGCATGGCCCAAATTCTTGATACCACGCCTCAGCCTGCGCAGAATATTGCGCCCAGCGCAGTCATTGACGCCAGCGCGAAGCTGGGCAACAACGTCTCCGTTGGCGCGAATGCGGTTATCGAATCCGGCGTAGAGCTGGGCGATAACGTGATTATTGGTGCGGGTTGCTTCGTGGGTAAAAATACACGCATTGGCGCGGGTTCGCGTCTGTGGGCGAATGTCAGCATCTATCATGAGATCCAGATCGGTGAACAGTGCCTGATCCAGTCCAGCACCGTGATCGGCGCGGATGGCTTTGGCTACGCTAACGATCGCGGCAACTGGATTAAGATCCCGCAGCTTGGCCGGGTAATCATCGGCGATCGCGTTGAGATCGGCGCATGCACCACCATTGACCGTGGCGCGCTGGATGACACCATTATCGGCAACGGCGTGATCATTGATAACCAGTGCCAGATTGCGCATAACGTCGTGATTGGCGACAATACCGCGGTTGCGGGTGGCGTCATTATGGCGGGTAGCCTGAAAATTGGTCGTTACTGCATGATTGGCGGTGCCAGCGTAATCAACGGTCATATGGAAATTTGCGACAAAGTTACCGTGACCGGTATGGGCATGGTGATGCGTCCTATTTCTGAGCCTGGCGTGTATTCTTCAGGTATTCCGCTACAGCCTAATAAGGTTTGGCGTAAAACAGCAGCGTTGGTAATGAACATTGATGAAATGAATAAACGCCTGAAAGCTGTTGAGCGGAAAGTCATTAAAGAAGACTGACCCTCTCTGGCTAACGCCTGCATACGACAAAGTTAAGCGGCCTGTTGGCATTCTCTGGATTGCCGCAGGCCGTGTTATTATTGCCATTTAGTATATTTAGACAGGACCAGTATCTTGACTACTGACACTCATACTCTGCACATCGAAGAGATTTTAGAGCTTCTGCCGCACCGTTTTCCGTTCCTTTTAGTGGATCGCGTGCTGGATTTTGAAGAAGGTCGCTTCCTGCGGGCAGTCAAAAACGTTACGGTAAACGAACCGTTTTTCCAGGGCCATTTCCCTGGTAAACCGATTTTCCCAGGTGTGCTGATTCTGGAAGCGATGGCGCAGGCCACCGGTATCCTGGCATTTAAAAGCGTGGGTAAACTGGAACCGGGCGAGCTTTACTACTTTGCGGGTATCGATGAAGCACGTTTTAAACGTCCGGTAGTGCCGGGCGACCAGATGATTATGGAAGTCACCTTTGAGAAAACCCGCCGTGGCCTGACGCGCTTTAAAGGCGTCGCTCTGGTCGATGGCAAAGTTGTCTGCGAAGCGACGATGATGTGCGCGCGCAGCCGGGAGAGCTGATACGTGATTGATAAAACTGCCTTTGTTCATCCCTCTGCCATTGTGGAAGACGGTGCCGTTCTCGGCGCTAACGTTCACATTGGTCCGTTTTGCATCGTCGGTCCACACGTTGAGATCGGTGAAGGTACTGTTCTGAAGTCTCATGTCGTCGTTAACGGCCATACCAAAATTGGTCGTGATAATGAGATCTATCAGTTCGCATCCATTGGCGAAGTAAACCAGGATTTAAAATACGCTGGCGAACCAACCCGTGTGGAGATCGGCGACCGTAACCGCATCCGCGAAAGCGTAACCATTCATCGTGGAACCGAGCAAGGCGGCGGCCTGACGAAGGTAGGCAGCGATAACCTGTTGATGATCAACGCACACGTTGCGCATGATTGTACTGTAGGTAACCGCTGTATCCTGGCTAACAATGCGACGCTGGCCGGGCACGTATCGTTGGGTGATTTCGCTATCATCGGCGGCATGACAGCGGTGCATCAGTTCTGCATCATTGGCGCCCACGTGATGGTCGGCGGCTGCTCCGGCGTTGCCCAGGACGTCCCGCCGTATGTGATTGCCCAGGGTAACCACGCGACGCCGTTTGGCGTCAACATTGAGGGGCTTAAGCGCCGCGGCTTTAGCCGTGAAGCAATTATCGCGATCCGCAACGCGTATAAACTGCTGTACCGCAGCGGGAAAACGCTGGATGAAGCAAAACCGGAGATCGCCGCGCTGGCGGGGCAACATCCCGAAGTGCAGGCGTTCACCGAGTTCTTTGAACGTTCAACGCGCGGTCTGATTCGTTAATGGCTGTAAAACGACCCTTAACGATTGCCCTCGTCGCCGGAGAAACCTCCGGCGATATTCTTGGTGCTGGCCTGATCCGCGCATTAAAAGCGCGCGTTCCGGATGCGCGCTTTGTCGGTGTTGCGGGTCCCCGTATGCAGGCAGAAGGCTGTGAAGCCTGGTACGAAATGGAAGAGCTGGCCGTGATGGGCGTGGTGGAAGTATTAGGCCGCCTGCGCCGCCTGCTGCATATTCGTGCCGATCTCACTCGCCGTTTCACCGAGCTTAAGCCGGACGTGTTTGTCGGCATTGATGCGCCGGATTTCAATATTACCCTTGAAGGGAACCTGAAAAAGCAGGGCATCAAAACCATTCATTACGTCAGCCCATCAGTGTGGGCGTGGCGTCAAAAACGGGTTTTCAAAATCGGCAGAGCAACCGACCTGGTGCTGGCGTTTCTGCCTTTCGAAAAAGCGTTTTACGATCGCTTCAATGTGCCGTGCCGTTTTATTGGTCATACTATGGCTGATGCGATGCCGTTGGACCCGGATAAACAGGCGGCCCGCGCGGTGTTGGGCATTCCTGAGGATGCTCACTGTCTGGCGCTGTTACCGGGTAGCCGTGGCGCAGAAGTGGAAATGC
This sequence comes from Atlantibacter sp. MEI4A-1023, assembly GCF_056155425.1. Classification (NCBI taxonomy): domain Bacteria; kingdom Pseudomonadati; phylum Pseudomonadota; class Gammaproteobacteria; order Enterobacterales; family Enterobacteriaceae; genus Atlantibacter; species Atlantibacter sp. MEI4A-1023. The sequence goes on along the minus strand of NZ_CM149568.1, from coordinate 3,768,195 downwards.
TTAGCGCTGATTTTCTGAAAACGGCGCTGCTGCTGCGCGAACGCTTCCCCGATTTGCAGGTGGTCGTTCCGCTGGTCAATGCGAAGCGCCGCGAGCAGTTTGAAAAAATTAAGCAAGACGTCGCGCCAGATATGCAAATCCATTTGCTGGATGGCAAGGGGCGCGAAGCGATGATCGCCAGCGATGCCGCGTTGCTGGCATCCGGCACCGCCGCGCTGGAGTGTATGCTGGCGAAGTGCCCGATGGTGGTGGGCTATCGCATGAAGCCGTTCACCTTCTGGCTGGCGAAGCGCCTGGTCAAAACCGATTATGTCTCGCTGCCTAATCTGCTGGCGCGGCGCGAACTGGTTAAAGAACTGCTTCAGGATGAATGTACCCCGCAAAATCTGTACGCCGCGTTGCTGCCATTATTAGACCGCGGCGCGAAGAGCGAACAGATGCATGAAACCTTCCGCCAGTTGCATCAGCAAATTCGTTGCAATGCCGACGAGCAGGCAGCGGATGCGGTACTGGAGCTAGCCCAATGATCGAATTTATCTATCCGCATACCCAACTTGTAGCGGGTGTGGATGAAGTCGGACGCGGCCCGCTGGTGGGCGCAGTGGTTACGGCGGCGGTGATTTTAGATCCCAGCCGGCCGATCCCCGGGCTGGCCGACTCCAAAAAGTTATCTGAAAAGCGTCGTTTGGCGCTGTTTGATGAAATCACAGAAAAAGCGCTGTGCTGGAGCCTGGGCCGGGCTGAACCGCATGAAATCGACGAGCTGAATATTCTGCACGCTACCATGCTGGCGATGCAGCGCGCGGTTGCCGGGCTGTCGGTTACGCCGGAGTATGTGCTGATCGACGGAAACCGTTGCCCGCAACTGCCGATGCCGTCAATGGCAGTAGTGAAAGGCGATAGCCGGGTGGCGGAAATCAGTGCAGCATCAATACTTGCCAAAGTCACGCGCGATGCGGAAATGGCGGCGTTGGATATCAGCTTTCCGCAATACGGTTTTGCTCAACACAAGGGCTACCCTACCGCCTTCCATCTGGAAAGGCTGGCTGAGCACGGCGCGACAGAACATCATCGCCGCAGTTTCGCGCCGGTGAAACGCGCTCTCAATCTGGTGTCTTAAGCACCACGCACAGAATTATTCGGATACTGAGATGGCTGAACCTCGTTTTGTGCACCTGCGAGTGCACAGTGACTATTCCATGATCGATGGGCTTGCCAAGACGGGGCCGCTGGTGAAAAAGGCGGCCTCTCTGGGGATGCCTGCGCTGGCGATCACCGACTTCACCAACCTGTGCGGTCTGGTTAAGTTTTACGGGGGCGCACATGGCGCGGGCATGAAGCCGATTATCGGCGCGGATTTCAACGTTCATAACCCAATCATGGGCGATGAGCTTAATGAAATTACCGTCCTGGCCGCCAACAATGACGGCTACCAAAATCTTACGTTACTTATCTCGCGCGCTTACCAGCGCGGCTATGGTGCCGCCGGGCCGTTTATCGACATCGACTGGCTGGCGGAACTTAATCATGGCCTGATCCTGCTCTCTGGGGCGCGCAACGGCGACGTCGGGAAAAGTTTGCTGCGCGGCAATATGGCGCTGGTGGATCAGTGCCTGGGTTTCTATCAGCAGCATTTTGCCGACCGGTTTTATCTGGAGCTGATCCGCACCGGGCGTACCGATGAAGAGCGCTACCTGCACGCCGCCGTCGCGCTGGCGGAAGAGAAGGGCGTGCCGGTTGTCGCCACTAACGATGTGCGTTTTATCGATGCCGGTGATTTTGACGCCCATGAAATTCGCGTCGCCATTCATGACGGTTTTACCCTTGATGACCCTAAACGCCCGCGCAACTACTCAACGCAGCAATATATGCGCAGCGAAGAGGAAATGTGCGAGCTGTTCGCGGATATCCCGGAAGCACTGGAAAACAGCGTAGAGATTGCCCGGCGCTGTAACGTCACGGTGCGCCTCGGCGAGTATTTCTTGCCGCAGTTCCCCACCGGCGACATGACCACCGAAGATTTCCTGGTGGCGAAGTCAAAAGAAGGTCTGGAAGAACGTCTGGAATTCCTGTTCCCGGACCCGGAAGAACGAGCGAAGCGCCGTCCTGAATACGATGAACGTCTGGACATTGAACTCCAGGTGATCAACCAGATGGGTTTCCCTGGCTACTTCCTGATCGTGATGGAGTTTATCCAGTGGTCGAAAGATAACGGCGTGCCGGTTGGCCCTGGCCGTGGCTCCGGCGCAGGTTCGCTGGTGGCCTATGCGCTGAAAATCACCGACCTCGACCCGCTGGAATTCGACCTGCTGTTCGAGCGCTTCCTGAACCCGGAACGTGTCTCGATGCCCGACTTCGACGTCGACTTCTGTATGGAGAAGCGCGATCAGGTTATCGATCACGTAGCGGAGATGTACGGGCGCGAGGCGGTATCGCAGATTATCACCTTCGGAACCATGGCCGCGAAAGCGGTGATCCGCGACGTGGGCCGCGTACTGGGCCACCCGTACGGCTTCGTTGACCGCATTTCCAAGCTGGTGCCGCCCGATCCGGGTATGACGCTGGCGAAAGCGTTTGAGGCCGAGCCGCAGCTGCCTGAAATTTATGAAGCCGACGAAGAGGTCCGGGCGCTGATCGACATGGCGCGCAAGCTGGAAGGGGTCACCCGTAACGCCGGTAAACACGCGGGCGGCGTGGTGATTGCGCCGACCAAAATTACCGACTTCGCGCCGCTGTATTGCGACGAAATGGGCCAGCATCCGGTCACCCAGTTCGATAAAAATGACGTGGAATACGCGGGCCTGGTGAAGTTCGACTTCCTGGGGCTGCGCACGCTGACCATCATCGACTGGGCGTTGAAGATGATCAACCCGCGCCGGGCGAAGCAGGGCCTGGAGCCCATCGATATCGCCGCCATCCCGCTGGATGACAAGAAAAGCTTCGACATGCTGCAACGCTCGGAAACCACGGCGGTATTCCAGCTTGAATCGCGCGGCATGAAAGATCTGATTAAGCGTCTTCAGCCTGACTGCTTTGAAGATATGATCGCACTGGTGGCGCTGTTCCGTCCGGGGCCGCTGCAATCGGGTATGGTGGATAACTTTATCGACCGTAAACATGGCCGTGAAGCCATCTCCTACCCGGATATCCAGTGGCAGCATGAAAGCCTGAAGCCAGTTCTGGAGCCGACCTACGGCATCATCCTGTACCAGGAACAGGTGATGCAGATTGCTCAGGTGCTGTCGGGTTATACCCTGGGCGGCGCGGATATGCTGCGTCGCGCCATGGGTAAAAAGAAACCCGAAGAGATGGCCAAACAGCGCTCGGTATTTGAAGACGGTGCGAAAAATAACGGCGTTGACGGCGAACTGGCGATGAAAATCTTCGACCTGGTGGAGAAATTCGCGGGTTATGGATTTAACAAATCGCACTCGGCGGCCTATGCTCTGGTATCCTACCAAACGCTTTGGCTGAAGGCGCATTACCCGGCGGAGTTTATGGCGGCGGTAATGACGGCGGATATGGATAACACCGACAAAGTGGTGGGACTGGTGGATGAGTGCTGGCGCATGGGGCTCAAAATCCTGCCGCCGGACATCAACTCCGGACTGTATCATTTCCACGTTAACGATGACGGGGAGATTGTTTACGGCATCGGCGCGATTAAAGGCGTGGGCGAGGGGCCGATTGAGGCCATCATCGAGGCGCGTAACAAGGACGGTTATTTCCGCGAACTGTTTGACCTGTGCGCGCGTACCGACACCAAAAAGCTCAACCGCCGGGTGCTGGAAAAGCTGATTATGTCCGGGGCATTTGACCGTCTGGGCCCGCACCGTGCCGCGCTGATGAATTCATTGGGCGACGCGTTAAAAGCGGCGGATCAGCACGCTAAAGCCGAAGCCATCGGTCAGGCGGATATGTTTGGCGTTCTGGCGGAAGAGCCGGAACAGATTGAAAAATCTTACGCTAACTGCCAGCCGTGGCCGGAGCAAACGGTACTGGACGGCGAGCGGGAAACCCTGGGTCTTTACCTGACCGGGCACCCCATCAACCAGTATCTGAAAGAGATCGAACGCTATGTCGGTGGCATGCGTCTGAAAGATATGCACCCGACAGAGCGTGGTAAAGTTATCACGGCTGCGGGGCTTGTGATTGCTTCGCGGGTTATGGTCACCAAGCGCGGCAATCGTATCGGCATCTGTACCCTGGATGACCGCTCCGGGCGTCTTGAGGTGATGTTATTCACCGATGCGCTGGAGAAATACCAGCATCTGCTGGAACAAGACCGGATCCTAATCGTCAGCGGACAGGTCAGCTTTGATGACTTCAGCGGAGGCCTTAAAATGACCGCCCGCGAAGTGATGGACATTGCAGACGCCCGCGAAAAGTATGCGCGTGGGCTTGCTATCTCGCTGACGGACAGGCAAATTGATGACCAGCTTTTAAACCGACTCCGTCAGTCTCTGGAACCCCATCGTTCGGGAACCATTCCAGTACATCTCTACTATCAGAGGGCGGATGCGCGCGCGAGGTTGCGTTTTGGCGCAACGTGGCGTGTCTCTCCGAGCGATCGTTTACTTAACGATTTGCGTGGCCTGATAGGTTCGGAGCAGGTGGAACTGGAGTTTGACTAATACAGGAATATTATGAGTCTGAATTTCCTTGATTTCGAACAGCCGATTGCCGAGCTGGAAGCGAAAATCGATTCCCTGACTGCGGTGAGCCGTCAGGATGAAAAACTGGATATTAACATCGACGAAGAAGTGCATCGTCTGCGTGAAAAAAGCGTAGAGCTGACGCGTAAAATCTTCGCCGATCTGGGGGCATGGCAGGTTGCGCAGCTGGCGCGCCATCCACAACGTCCGTATACCCTCGATTATCTGCGTTTAGCTTTCGACGATTTCGACGAACTGGCTGGCGACCGTGCCTATGCGGATGACAAAGCCATCGTCGGCGGTATTGCGCGTCTGGACGATCGTCCGGTGATGGTCATCGGCCATCAGAAAGGCCGTGAAACCAAAGAGAAGATCCGTCGTAACTTTGGTATGCCGGCACCGGAAGGTTATCGCAAAGCGCTGCGTCTGATGGAAATGGCTGAACGGTTTAACATGCCGATTATCACCTTCATCGACACCCCTGGCGCGTATCCAGGCGTGGGCGCGGAAGAGCGCGGCCAGTCTGAAGCTATCGCACGTAACCTGCGTGAAATGTCGCGTCTTAAAGTGCCGGTCATCTGCACCGTTATCGGTGAAGGCGGTTCCGGCGGCGCACTGGCGATTGGCGTGGGCGACAAAGTCAACATGCTGCAATACAGCACCTATTCGGTGATTTCGCCGGAAGGCTGCGCGTCCATTCTGTGGAAAAGCGCCGATAAAGCGCCGATTGCCGCAGACGCCATGGGCATTATTGCGCCGCGTCTGAAAGAGCTGAAGCTGATTGATACCGTGATCCCGGAACCGCTTGGCGGCGCACACCGTAATCCGGAAGTGATGGCGGAATCTCTGAAAGCACAGCTGCTGGCCGATCTGGCCGATCTCGACGTGCTGAGCAAAGACGAACTGCTGGATCGTCGCTATCAGCGTCTGATGAGCTACGGTTACGCATAATCTGCGGGTCACACATTCTGAAAAGGGTCGCGTAAGCGGCCCTTTTTTTATTCGCCGCCCGGCGGGCAGGTTGCGTAAACTATGCTTAAGGATGAATTTTTTGCCAGGAGGTGAGCGTTGAATATTATTGCCATTATGGGGCCGCAAGGGGTTTTTTATAAAGATGAGCCGATGCAGGAACTGGAGCAGGCGCTGCGAAGTCAGGGCTTCCAGCTTATATGGCCGAAAAACAGTCTCGATCTCCTGAAGCTGATTGAACATAACCCGCGCATCTGCGGCGTGATTTTCGACTGGGACGAACACGGCATCGAGCTGTGCGGCGATATCAATCAACTCAATGAATACCTGCCGCTGTATGCCTTTATCAATACCCACTCGACGATGGACGTCAGCGCCCACGAGATGCGCATGGCGATTTGGTTTTTTGAATATGGCCTGGGGGCGGCAGAGGATATTGGCCAGCGCATCCGCCAGTACACCGATGAATATATTGATAACATCACACCGCCGTTAACCCGGGCGCTGTTTAAATACGTCCATGAGGGAAAATATACCTTCTGTACGCCAGGGCACATGGCCGGGACCGCTTACCAAAAAAGCCCGGTGGGCTGCCTGTTTTACGACTTCTTTGGCGGCAATACGCTGAAATCCGATGTGTCGATTTCCGTTACCGAGCTGGGGTCGCTGCTCGACCACACCGGCCCGCATCTGGAAGCCGAAGAGTATATCGCCCGAACGTTTGGCGCTGAACAAAGCTATATGGTGACCAACGGCACCTCCACCTCGAATAAAATTGTTGGCATGTACGCTGCCCCGGCGGGCAGCACCATGCTGGTGGATCGCAACTGCCATAAGTCGCTGACCCATCTGCTGATGATGAGCGATATTGTTCCCCTGTGGATGAAGCCGACGCGTAACGCGCTGGGCATTCTTGGCGGCATTCCGCAGCAGGAGTTTTCCTGTGAATCCATCGCCCAAAAAGTGCGTGATACGCCCAACGCCCAGTGGCCGGTTCACGCGGTGATCACCAACTCAACCTATGACGGCCTGCTGTACAACACCAACTGGATTAAGCAGACCCTCGACGTGCCGTCGATTCATTTCGATTCCGCTTGGGTGCCGTATACCCATTTTCATCCCATCTATAGCGGTAAAGGCGGCATGAGCGGCGAACGCACGCCGGGTAAAGTGATCTTTGAAACCCAGTCGACCCACAAGATGCTGGCGGCTTTTTCCCAGGCGTCAATGATCCATATTAAAGGTGACTACGACGAAGAGACGTTCAACGAAGCCTATATGATGCATACCACCACGTCGCCGAGCTATCCGCTGGTGGCCTCCATTGAAACCGCTGCGGCGATGCTGCGCGGCAACCCGGGCAAACGGCTGATTAATCGCTCCGTGGAGCGCGCGCTGCATTTCCGCAAAGAAGTCCAGCGGCTGCGCGAAGAGGCTGACGGCTGGTTTTACGATATCTGGCAGCCGGAAGCGATTGAAGAAGCCGACTGCTGGCCGATTGCGCCCGGTGAGGACTGGCACGGTTTTACCCATGCCGATGAAAACCATATGTTCCTCGACCCGGTGAAAGTCACCATCCTGACGCCGGGCATGGATGAGCATGGCAATATGGCGGAAGAGGGCATACCCGCCGCGCTGGTGGCGAAGTTTCTTGATGAGCGCGGTGTGGTGGTGGAGAAAACCGGCCCGTACAATCTGCTGTTTCTGTTCAGCATCGGCATCGATAAAACCCGCGCCATGGGTTTGCTGCGCGGGCTGATGGAATTCAAGCGCGCCTACGATCTGAATCTGCGGGTGAAAAACATGCTGCCGGACCTGTATGCTGAAGATCCTGACTTTTACCGCAATATGCGCATTCAGGATCTGGCGCAGGGCATCCATCGGCTGATCAAACATCACGACCTGCCGCAGTTAATGCTTAAAGCCTTCGACGTACTGCCGGAAATGCAGCTTACGCCGCACCAGATGTATCAACAGCAGGTGAAAGGCAATATTGAAACCGTTGAGTTGGATAATCTGATTAATCGGGTTTCCGCCAATATGATCCTGCCGTATCCTCCGGGCGTACCGCTGGTGATGCCGGGCGAGCGGGTCACTCAGGAAAGCCGCGCGGTACTCGATTTCCTGCTGATGCTGTGCTCGATTGGCCGCCACTATCCCGGTTTTGAAACCGATATTCACGGCGCGAAGCGCGGGGAAGATGGCGTTTACCGGGTCAGAGTTTTAAAACAGTAGCGATGGCGCGAAGGCTTAACGCCAACAAGGAGAATGTATGCTGGGTTTAAAAAAGGTTCATCACATCGCTATTATCGCGACCGACTACGCGCGCAGTAAGGCGTTTTACTGTGACATTCTGGGCTTCACGCTACAGTTCGAAACATATCGCGAGGCACGGGATTCGTGGAAAGGGGATTTAGCGCTTAAGGGTGATTACGTCATCGAGCTGTTTTCGTTTCCCTTCCCCCCGGAGCGCCCAAGCCGCCCGGAAGCCTGCGGGCTGCGCCATTTGGCCTTTAGCGTCGCGAGTCTGGATGACGCGGTAGCGCATCTCGAAAAGCACGGCGTTCCCTGCGAACCGATCCGTGTCGATCCTTTCACGGATAAGCGTTTCACCTTTTTCAACGATCCCGATGGATTGCCGCTGGAGCTGTATGAGGAATGATCCAGTGGGAGAGTCACTACCGTAAAGTGCTGGTGGCGTTCAGCGGCGGGCTGGACTCCACCGTGCTGCTTCACCAGATGGCGGCGCTACGCCAGCAGTACGATCTACAGTTGAGGGCCGTACATATCCATCACGGGATCAGCGCCTTTGCCGATGAGTGGGTGGCGCATTGCCAGGCGATTTGCGAGCGCTGGGCGGTGTCGCTTGAGGTGGTACGGGTCACATTGCAAAACGATGGCTCGGGCATTGAGGCGCAGGCCCGCTCCGCCCGCTATGCCGCCTTTGCGCAGATTATCCAGCCGGATGAAGCGCTGGTCACCGCGCAGCATCTTGACGATCAGTGCGAAACGGTGCTGCTGGCCCTGAAGCGCGGCAGTGGGCCCGCTGGCCTGGCGGCAATGCCGGAAACGCTGCCGTTTGGCGATAACATCCTGCTGCGCCCGCTGTTAAATACGTCTCGTGAAGCGCTGGAGGCCTATGCCCAGGCGCATCAGCTCACGTGGATCGATGACGACAGCAATCAGGACGATCGTTACGATCGCAACTTCCTGCGCTTGCGCGTCCTTCCGCTGCTTCAGGCGCGCTGGCCGCATTTTGCCCGCAGCGCGGCCCGTAGCGCAGCGCTGTGCGGCGAGCAGGAAGCGCTGCTTGATGAGCTTTTAGCCGACGAATTAATGTCGCTGACAACGCCGGAAGGCAGCCTGACGATTGCGCCTTTGCATGAGGTGAGCCAGGTCCGTCGCAATGCGCTGCTGCGCCGCTGGTTAACTCAGCTTGATGCGCCGCCGCCGTCGCGCGACATGCTGGGGCGGATCTGGCAGGAAGTGGCGTTGAGCCGGGAAGATGCCGCGCCGCGCCTGCAAATCGGTGCCTTTGACGTGCGGCGCTATCAGGGACAACTCTGGTGGATCAAACGGCAGGCCGCGCCGGGTAGACAGGCCGTTATCTGGGAGCCGCCTTACTCGCCATTAAAGCTCCCACTCGAATTAGGGATATTACGCCTGGCGCAGACAGGCTATGCTGTGCGGGCTCCTTATCAGGATGAACAGGTATCGGTACGTTTTCATGCGCCAGGCAACTGGCAAATCGTCGGACGTGAACGTAGCCGAAACCTCAAAAAGCTGTGGCAGGAGCTGTCCGTGCCGCCCTGGCGACGGGATACCACGCCGCTGCTGTTTTACGGTGAGCAATTAATCGCCGCTCCAGGCATCTTTGTTACGCGTCAGGGGCAGGCTCAGGATCATGCATGCTGGCATATCGACTGGCAGAAAGGAGAATAACGATGACGATGCGTAGTGCGGTTTTAATAGGATTACTGGCCTGTAGTTTGCCGGTTTTAGCCAAAGGCGACCCGAAGGCGGGCGAGCAAAAAGCGATGATGTGCGTAGCCTGCCACGGTGCGACGGGCAATGTTTCCGTACCGCTTTACCCCAACCTGGCGGGGCAGCATGAAGAGTATCTGGCGCATTCCCTGCACGCCTACAAAAAAGGCGAGCGCAGCGGCGGTCAGGCCGAAGTGATGAAAGCCTACGTGAGCGGCTTGTCTGACGAAGATATTGATAATCTGGCGGCGTACTACGCCAGCCAGAAGCCATAAAAAAGGGCAGCCAACAGGCTGCCCTCATTGTTTCGGTTGTTAACTAGCCTTCGCTGACCACCACGGTGCCTATTTCCGGATGGCTGAAGCTGGCAATTTTATCGAGACGAACTTCGCGTGAGGCTCCGGCTTCATCGATGATCAAATATTCGACGTTTTTGCGAGAAACCAGATCGTTGGCTTGCGCCTTCAGTACTTCCCCACTCTTCAATTCCAGCGTTAATACCAGGTGGTGCTGGCAGGCGAGTTCGAGATTGTCATAATCATCACAATTGATGGGTTGATAGGTTTCATTCATTGACATAATCGCTCACCAGTAAGTTCGCGGCGGCATAGGCCGCCTTTTCCCGGACCGACTCAGAAAGGGCTTCATCTGAGGCCATTTCATTCAATACTTTCAATACGCAACCCAGCGCGTCGGGGATGTACCCCAGGTCGCCGCTGGCTATCTCGGCATATCGCTTGCGTATTAACGCACAATACTTTTCCACATGCCCTCCTGTCAGAGTCTGACTACAGACTGAATCGTGGGATGCAAGTCTAAGCCTACGAATATTAACTCTGTTTAGCAAGGTGACTATACCATACTCACTCTGGCGGCATTAACAGTCATAGCAGGGAATTCTGTACGAAGCGGCGGGTGAGGCGGGCGCGGGCGCGCTAATTTCGCTACAATAGCCGCCGATTGTCTTTCGGGGGACCTATGGCTTTAAAAGCAACGATTTATAAAGCAACCGTGAATGTTGCCGACATGGACAGAAACCAGTTTCTGGACGCCAACCTGACGCTGGCGCGCCATCCGTCGGAAACCGAAGAGCGTTTGATGCTGCGCCTGCTGGCGTGGACCAAATACGCCGATGAGCGGCTGCAGTTTACCCGTGGGCTCAGCGCTGAAGAAGAGCCCGAACTGTGGCTGCGTAATGATTATTTGGGTATCGATCTGTGGATCGAGCTTGGCCTGCCGGATGAGCGACGCCTGAAAAAAGCCTGTAGCCAGGCGGCCCAGGTCGCGCTGTTTACCTACAACAGCCGGGCGGCGGAAATCTGGCGCCAGCAGAACCAGAGTAAATTTCGCGCTTACGATAATCTGACCATCTGGTATCTGGATGACGCGCAGCTGGCAAAGCTGAGCGCACTGGCTTCACGAAGTATGACGATACAGGCCACGCTTCAGGACGGCCTAATCTGGCTGTCGGAAGGCGAGAATAATCTGGAAATTACTCTGGACAACTGGCACACGTCCGAATGATTATTTTTTCGCGTACCGTTTCTATTCCCGAGGACGAAGTCACCTTCACTGCCATCCGTGCCCAGGGTGCAGGCGGGCAGCATGTAAATAAAGCCTCGACGGCGATCCATTTGCGCTTCGATATCGCCGCTTCCAGCCTGCCAGAAAGCTATAAAGCGCGCCTGCTGGCGGCGAGCCACCATTTGATTACCGCGGAAGGGCTGGTGATCATCAAAGCGCAGGAATACCGCAGCCAGGAGATGAATCGCGAAGCGGCGCTTGCCCGCTTTATTACGCTGGTACGGGAACTTACTGCGGAACAAAAGCATCGAAAAGCAACAAGACCCACACGTGCGTCGAAAGAGAGACGCCTGACGTCAAAAGCGCAAAAGTCTACCACCAAATCACTACGCGCGAAGATCCGCCGCACGTCAGACTAACTGAGGCAAAGAACATTGAAAATCAGGGATATGATGTCAAAAACTCCGCTTATCTCCGCCGCTATCGCCTGCGGGGTATTTTTATTGATCGGCTGTAATCACCGCAGCGAAGTCCAGGGGCTCCAGGCCGTCCAGCCGCTGGAAGCCAAAGCGATGCAGCAAAGCTTTCGCGGCCTGCTGCCTTGCGCCGACTGCGACGGTATCGACACCGCGCTGTTTCTGGAAAAAGACGGCACCTGGGTGATGAACCAGCGCTATCAGGGCGCGCCGCAACCGACGCAGTTTGCGTCATGGGGCAAATGGGCGCGTACGGCAGACAAGCTGGTGCTCACCGACACCAATGGGGAAAAGCGCTATTTTCGCGTAAAAGGTGAAAACCTGGAGATGCTCGACCGCGAGGGCAACCCGATTGCGTCGCAACTGAACTATACGCTTAAGCCATCCAAAGCCGCGCTGCCCGCCACGCCGATGGCGATGAAAGGCATGTACTTCTATATGGCCGATGCGGCGGTATTCACGGATTGCGTTACCGGCAAGCGTTTCCCGGTAGTGAATAACGCGCAGCTGGAGCGGGGATTTTCTGCCGCACAGCAGGGAGAAATGAAACCAGTATTGCTGCATATTGAAGCGCACTTCGTGTTGCAGGCTAACCCGGATAGCGGCGATATGCAGAAAACGCTGGTGGCGGATAACACGGGCGCGTTCAAGCCCGGTGCAGATTGCGATGAGTAATCGCCGCTAAAAAAACGCCCTGCGGGTGCAGGGCGTGAGCGTTACTTCTTAATCTGGCTAACCAGGTAATCCACAATATCCCCGGTTTTAATCATTTTCTTCTCGCCTTCACGACGATACTTATATTCGATCTCGTCGCTATCGAGGTTGCGGTCGCCAATCACCACGGTGTGCGGGATACCAATCAATTCCATATCGGCAAACATTACCCCCGGACGCTCTTTGCGATCGTCCATCAGCACGTCAATGCCGTGCGCACGCAGTTCGCTATAAAGTTTCTCAGCCAGCTCCTGAACGCGGAAAGACTTGTGCATGTTCATCGGCAGGATCGCCACCTGGAACGGCGCGATGGCGTCAGGCCACACGATGCCACGGTCGTCATGATGCTGTTCGATCGCAGCGGCAACCACGCGGGTTACACCGATACCGTAGCAGCCCATGGTCAGCGTCTGGTTGCGGCCATCTTCACCCTGAACGGAGGCTTTCAGCGCTTCAGAATACTTAGTACCTAACTGGAAGATATGGCCCACTTCGATACCGCGTTTGATCAGCAGCGTACCCTGGCCGTCCGGGCTCGGATCGCCTGCGACCACGTTGCGAATATCCGCCACTTCCGGGGTCGCCACATCGCGGTCCCAGTTAATGCCGAAGTAGTGTTTACCGTCGATATTGGCACCTGCGGCGAAATCGCTCATTGCGGCCACGGAACGGTCAATCACAACCGGGATCGGCATGTTCACCGGGCCAAGAGAGCCAGGACCGACGTTAATCACGGCGCGGATTTCCGCTTCGGTTGCGAAAGTCAGCGGGCTCGCGACCTGCGCCAGTTTCTCGGCCTTCACTTCATTCAGTTCATGATCGCCGCGCACTAACAGCGCGACCAGCGGGTAAGCGCTGCCGTCTACGGCTTTCACCAGCAGGGTTTTCACCGTTTTCTCAATCGGCAGGCTATGCTGCTCAACCAGTTCAGCGATGGTTTTGGCGTTCGGCGTATCGACCAGATGCATTTCCTGAGTCGCTGGCGCGCGTGGCGCTTTCGGCGCAACGGCTTCGGCCAGTTCGATATTGGCAGCGTAATCAGAGGTATCGGAGAAAATGATATCGTCTTCGCCGCTCTGCGCCAGTACCTGGAATTCGTGCGATGCGCTACCGCCGATAGAACCGGTATCCGCCTGAACTGGACGGAAATCTAATCCCATACGGGTAAAGATTTTGCTGTACGCCTCGTACATGGCGTCATAAGTCGCCTGCAGGGATTCCTGGGACGTATGGAAAGAGTAAGCGTCTTTCATCAGGAACTCGCGCGAACGCATCACGCCGAAACGTGGGCGAACTTCGTCACGGAATTTGGTCTGGATCTGGAAGAAGTTGAGCGGCAACTGCTTATAGGAGCTCAGTTCGTTACGGATCAGATCGGTAATGACTTCTTCGTGAGTCGGGCCGAGCACGAACGGGCGCTCGCCGCGATCGACAAAACGCAATAATTCCGGGCCGTACTGCTCCCAGCGCCCGCTCTCCTGCCACAGGTCGGCTGGCTGAACCACTGGCATGGACACCTCGATAGCACCGGCGTTATTCATCTCTTCACGCACGATGTTTTCGACTTTTTTCAGGACGCGCAGGCCAGTCGGCAGCCAGGTGTATAACCCGGAGGCGAGCTTGCGGATCATCCCGGCGCGCAGCATCAGCTGGTGGCTGATAACCTCGGCGTCGGCGGGTGTCTCCTTCAGGGTGGAGAGCAAATATTGGCTAGTACGCATTATTACGATTCCATTAGATGGTTCAGATACAGGCAAATGGCCTGACTTAAGTAAAGTGAATTAGTTTACCAGCGAGGCCGGATTGCCAAAAGAGAAGGGTGCGAAATTAACGCGCTTCGAGAGCAAACACTTCGCAGCCTGTTTCGGTTACGCGCCAGCGCACGTTGAAATCCAGCAGCCAGACGGCGTAGGTTTTACCGGGATCTTCCGTTTTACGGTAGGCCGGACGCGGGTCCTGGGCCAGCACCTCGCGGATAAACTGTTCGAGGCGAGGATAGCGCGCATGGAGTTGGCGCATTTGGTGTTGCACGTCATCGGTAAAATACACCGCCATCGCGGCGTTGGGTGCCTGTTGGGCGTAACCTGCGCGGGCGTCCGGCAGCGCTTCTGCGAAAGGCAGATAGGGTTTGATATCGATAACCGGCGTACCGTCAACCAGATCCAGCCCGCCTAATTGCAGCACCACTTCATCTTTATGGCAGCGAACTCCTTCCAGCGCAACCAGCGACATGCCCACCGGATTAGGGCGAAACGTGGAACGGGTCGCGAAAACACCCATCCGCGCGTTGCCGCCAAGCCGGGGAGGGCGAACGGTAGGGTGCCAGCCGCCTTCCATGGTTTGATGGAAAATGAAGACTATCCAGATGTGGCTGAAGTCTTCCAGACCACGCACCGCGTCAGGGTTATTGTAGGGTGGAAGAAGATGAAGCTCGCCGCCCCCGCTGGTGACAAGGCCTGGCTGGCGGGGGACCGCGAATTTTTCTTTATAGGGCGAACGGATAACGCCTATCTGCTCAAGGCAGAACTGACTCATTTGGCAGTGACTTTTAACGCTGAACCCACGCAAACGGCCTGACGGTAGCAACCTGGCGTACCGCTGGTCACTTCACAGCTGTGCAGCAATACGGCATTGGCTTTCATTTTTGAGGCATTAATCTGCATACGCTTGCGTGCGGTGGGGATATTCGGCGGAGAGTCCTGATTCGACGCCTGGCACGATTCACCGCTCACTTCACCTAAATCGCGGAACGGCTTACCAACCAGATCTTCCGCGTTGGTATAAATTCTGACGGGGGCAGGGCGCGGGGCCTGCGGTTTCGCGGGCTCGACTTTAGCCGGTGCTGCCGTGCTTTTGACAGGTTCTACAGGGGATCTGCTTATCATTGAACAGCCGCTCACCATGAGTGCCAGCAAACAGATCGGTAAAGCACGCATAATTTATCCTCAATCATGATTAAATCGTAGGTTATTGAATCAGGTGCCTGCACAAATAACAAGACGGGCGTGCGCCCGTCCTGAATATTTATGTTGTACTTATTGAAGAAACGAATTACCAGCCTTTAACAGCACCACCGTTAAAGGTTTTGTTCGCGGCTTCGTTCACTTCGTCAGACTGGTAAGCCTGGACGAATTTCTTCACGTTTTCCGCGTCTTTATTGTCTTCGCGTGCCACGATCAGGTTCACGTACGGGGAGTCTTTATCTTCCACGAAGATACCGTCTTTCGCCGGCGTCAGGTTAATCTGGCTGGCGTAGGTGGTGTTGATAACGGCCAGGGCAATCTGCGCATCGTCCAGGGAGCGCGGCAGCTGCGGTGCTTCCAGTTCAACAATTTTCAGGTTTTTCGGGTTCTCAGTGACGTCCAGCACGGTCGGCAGCAGGCCCACGCCGTCTTTCAGTTTGATCAGGCCCACTTTCTGCAGCAGCAGCAGGGAGCGGCCCAGATTGGTCGGGTCGTTAGGAACCGCGATCTGTGCGCCTTCCTGGAGCTCATCCAGAGATTTGATTTTTTTGGAGTAGCCGGCAATCGGGTAAACGAAGGTGTTGCCAACGGAAACCAGTTTGTAACCACGGTCTTTGATCTGCTGATCGAGGTACGGTTTGTGCTGGAAGGCGTTAGCGTCGATATCACCTTTGTTCAGCGCTTCGTTCGGCAGAACGTAATCGTTGAACGTCACCAGCTCAACGTCCAGGCCGTATTTCTCTTTCGCGACTTTCTGAGCGACTTCAGCAACCTGCTGTTCCGCACCGACAATCACGCCCACTTTGATGTGGTTCGGATCTTTTTCTTCCTGACCACAGCCAACCAGCGCCAGAGAACCAATCAACGCACCGACTGCTGCGAAAGTTTTTAATTTGAAAGACATAGCGATTCCTTACTCTTTAGATGTTGTGTTTGTTACTTATGCGTGACAGCCCGGACGATGCGATCGCCGGAGATTTGAATGAGATACACCAGAACGACCAGTAATACTAATACTGTATTCATCACCGTAGCGTTATAACCAATATAACCGTACTGATAGCCAATCTGCCCCAGGCCGCCAGCGCCTACCGCGCCGCCCATGGCGGAGTAACCAACCAGAGTGATCAGCGTAATGGTGGCGGCGTTAACCAGCCCCGGCAACGCTTCTGGCAACAAGACCTTGCGCACGATCTGCATCGGCGTTGCGCCCATCGCGCGTGACGCTTCGATAAGCCCCGACGGGATTTCCAGCAGGGCGTTTTCTACCATACGGGCGATAAACGGCGCAGCGCCGACCGTCAGCGGGACAATCGCCGCCTGCAGGCCGATAGACGTGCCGACAATGGCGCGGGTAAACGGGATCATCCACACCAGTAAGATAATGAACGGGATGGAACGGAAGATGTTCACTAACGCGGACAGCACGCGATAAACGCTGGCGTTCTCATTGATCTGCCCCGGACGGGTAACATATAGCAGTACGCCTGCCGGCAGGCCCAGCACAAAGCCGAAGAAACCGGAAACGAAGGTCATCGCCAGCGTTTCCCATACGCCGCGAACCAGCAACCACATCATTGCTTCAGACATAACCCAGAACCTCTACTTTTACATGATGTTGTTGCAAATACGCGATAGCCGCCTGTGTCTCTTCGTAAGAGCCGTGCATTTCAGCCAGCATAATCCCGAACTTCACGCCGCCGGCGTAATCCATCTGGGCGCTAATAATGTTGTTGTTCACGTTGTAACGACGTGCGGTTTCGGAAAGCAGCGGCGCATCCACAGACTGGCCGGTGAATTCCAGGCGCAATAGCGGCACCGAGTCTGCCTGCGCGGTAGGCTGCAAACGCTGAGCGTAGTCTTCCGGAATATCCAGATGCAGAGTGGACTGAATAAACTGCTGAGCCAATGGCGTTTTGGGATGGGAGAACACTTCGCTCACCGTATCCTGTTCAATCAGCTCGCCATTGCTGATCACGGCGACGCAATCACAAATGCGCTTCACCACGTCCATTTCATGCGTGATTAACAGAATGGTTAAACCGAGGCGGCGGTTGATATCTTTCAGCAGTTCAAGGATAGAACGGGTGGTTGCCGGGTCCAGCGCGCTGGTGGCTTCATCACACAACAGCACCTTTGGATTGCTGGCCAGCGCGCGAGCAATAGCAACACGCTGCTTTTGGCCGCCGGACAGGTTAGCCGGATAGACATCGTGCTTCTCAGACAGACCAACCAGATCCAACAGTTCGGTGACGCGGCGCTTTACTTCATCACGCGGGACGTTATCCAGTTCCAACGGCAGCGCAACGTTACCGTAAACGGTACGGGAAGAGAGCAAATTAAAGTGCTGGAAAATCATGCCTATCTGGCGGCGGGCTTTGGTCAGTTGTGACTCGGAAAGCGCCGTAAGATCTTGTCCATCAACCAGAACGCTGCCCTGAGTCGGGCGCTCCAGTAAATTCACGCAGCGAATTAGCGTACTTTTACCTGCGCCGGATGCGCCAATCACGCCATAAATTTGCCCGGCAGGAACATCCAGACTGACGTTATTCAACGCCTGAATGGTGCGGTTCCCTTGCTGGAACACTTTGGTGATATTCGAAAGTTTGATCATTAGCTATTTATTATCGTATGAGAGTGAGCCGTGGCATTTTGTTTTGCCAGATACGGCGGATGACCGTACATGAAATGGATGTTAAGGCATCCAGACGTCTAAATCAATCTGCTGTGCGTGATGAGTTGTTTCTCACAGAGGGAAACATGCGATACTACGCGCATTACTTATATGCAGGAGTTCTACCGGTGGCTAAATCGATGCCCGCTATTTTTCTCGATCGTGACGGCACTATTAATGTCGATCATGGTTATGTACATGAGATTGACCAGTTCGAATTTATCGATGGTGTGATTGACGCCATGCGCGAATTAAAAGAAATGGGTTTTGCGCTGGTGCTGGTGACTAACCAGTCAGGCATCGCCCGCGGTAAATTTACCGAAGCGCAATTTGAAACCCTCACCGAGTGGATGGACTGGTCGCTGGCCGATCGTGGCGTGGACCTGGATGGCATCTACTATTGCCCGCATCACCCGGAAGGGGCGGTGGACGAGTTTCGTCAGAGCTGCGATTGCCGCAAACCCCAGCCGGGGATGCTGATCTCTGCGCGTGACTATCTGGACATTGATATGGCCGCTTCTTACATGATCGGCGATAAGCTGGAAGATATGCAGGCGGCGCAGGCGGCAGGCGTAGGAACAAAAGTGCTGGTGCGTTCCGGCAAACCGGTGACGGAAGAGGCCGAAAAAGCAGCAGACTGGGTGGTGGATAGCCTTGCAAAGCTGCCGGAAGCCATCAAAACGCGGCAAAAAACGGCGTAATGATTAAAAGGTGAGCAGTCAGGAATTATTTTGAAAAATAGGCTTGTCAGATTCTGATTACTCCCTATAATGCGCCACCACTGACACGGAACAACGGCGAATGAGCCGGCCGGTCAGCGAAGTCCCTCCGGGGAGTTCGGCAGGGAAAAGCGAAAATTAACGCTTGACTCTGAAGCGGGAAGTCGTAATATACGCACCCCGCGCCGCTGAGAAAAAGCGAAGCGGCATTGCTCTTTAACAATTTATCAGACAATCTGTGTGGGCACTCGCAGGATTGATATCTCAGCATCTTCGGATGCACATAGAATTATCAAGTCTCTGAGTGAACACGTAATTCATTACGAAGTTTAATTCACGAGCATCAAACTTTTAAATTGAAGAGTTTGATCATGGCTCAGATTGAACGCTGGCGGCAGGCCTAACACATGCAAGTCGAACGGTAACAGGAAGCAGCTTGCTGCTTTGCTGACGAGTGGCGGACGGGTGAGTAATGTCTGGGGATCTGCCTGATGGAGGGGGATAACTACTGGAAACGGTAGCTAATACCGCATAACGTCGCAAGACCAAAGAGGGGGACCTTCGGGCCTCTTGCCATCAGATGAACCCAGATGGGATTAGCTAGTAGGTGGGGTAACGGCTCACCTAGGCGACGATCCCTAGCTGGTCTGAGAGGATGACCAGCCACACTGGAACTGAGACACGGTCCAGACTCCTACGGGAGGCAGCAGTGGGGAATATTGCACAATGGGCGCAAGCCTGATGCAGCCATGCCGCGTGTATGAAGAAGGCCTTCGGGTTGTAAAGTACTTTCAGCGGGGAGGAAGGGAGAGTGGTTAATAACCGCTTTCATTGACGTTACCCGCAGAAGAAGCACCGGCTAACTCCGTGCCAGCAGCCGCGGTAATACGGAGGGTGCAAGCGTTAATCGGAATTACTGGGCGTAAAGCGCACGCAGGCGGTCTGTCAAGTCGGATGTGAAATCCCCGGGCTCAACCTGGGAACTGCATCCGAAACTGGCAGGCTTGAGTCTTGTAGAGGGGGGTAGAATTCCAGGTGTAGCGGTGAAATGCGTAGAGATCTGGAGGAATACCGGTGGCGAAGGCGGCCCCCTGGACAAAGACTGACGCTCAGGTGCGAAAGCGTGGGGAGCAAACAGGATTAGATACCCTGGTAGTCCACGCCGTAAACGATGTCGACTTGGAGGTTGTGCCCTTGAGGCGTGGCTTCCGGAGCTAACGCGTTAAGTCGACCGCCTGGGGAGTACGGCCGCAAGGTTAAAACTCAAATGAATTGACGGGGGCCCGCACAAGCGGTGGAGCATGTGGTTTAATTCGATGCAACGCGAAGAACCTTACCTGGTCTTGACATCCACAGAATTCTGCAGAGATGCGGAAGTGCCTTCGGGAACTGTGAGACAGGTGCTGCATGGCTGTCGTCAGCTCGTGTTGTGAAATGTTGGGTTAAGTCCCGCAACGAGCGCAACCCTTATCCTTTGTTGCCAGCGGTCCGGCCGGGAACTCAAAGGAGACTGCCAGTGATAAACTGGAGGAAGGTGGGGATGACGTCAAGTCATCATGGCCCTTACGACCAGGGCTACACACGTGCTACAATGGCGCATACAAAGAGAAGCGACCTCGCGAGAGCAAGCGGACCTCATAAAGTGCGTCGTAGTCCGGATTGGAGTCTGCAACTCGACTCCATGAAGTCGGAATCGCTAGTAATCGTGGATCAGAATGCCACGGTGAATACGTTCCCGGGCCTTGTACACACCGCCCGTCACACCATGGGAGTGGGTTGCAAAAGAAGTAGGTAGCTTAACCTCCGGGAGGGCGCTTACCACTTTGTGATTCATGACTGGGGTGAAGTCGTAACAAGGTAACCGTAGGGGAACCTGCGGTTGGATCACCTCCTTACCTTAAAGATACCACCCGCGCAGTGCTCACACAGATTGTCTGATAGAAAGTAAGAAGCAGGGTGTCTGCGAAAGATGTATGTCCCTTTCGTCTAGAGGCCCAGGACACCGCCCTTTCACGGCGGTAACAGGGGTTCGAATCCCCTAAGGGACGCCACCTGCTTGGTACGCAAGTGAAAGGTGCGCGCCCGTGATACTTCAGAATACACCCTGTGTGTATTGCGAAGTATTTGCTCTTTAACAATCCGGAACAAGCTGAAAATTGAAACGGCATGCCGTCGCATTTCTCCGTAATAAGGAATGACGATGCCATGCCAGAGTCTCTCAAACACTTGCAGCACGAAGCAGAAACTGCTCCGGGTTGTGAGGTTAAGCGACCAAGCGTACACGGTGGATGCCCTGGCAGTCAGAGGCGATGAAGGACGTGCTAATCTGCGAAAAGCGTCGGTAAGGTGATATGAACCGCTATAACCGACGATGTCCGAATGGGGAAACCCAGTGCAATTCGTTGCACTATCGTTAACTGAATACATAGGTTAACGAGGCGAACCGGGGGAACTGAAACATCTAAGTACCCCGAGGAAAAGAAATCAACCGAGATTCCCCCAGTAGCGGCGAGCGAACGGGGAGCAGCCCAGAGTCTGAATCAGCATGTGTGTTAGTGGAACGGTCTGGAAAGTCCGACGGTACAGGGTGATAGTCCCGTACACAAAAGCGCATGTGCTGTGAACTCGATGAGTAGGGCGGGACACGTGACATCCTGTCTGAATACGGGGGGACCATCCTCCAAGGCTAAATACTCCTGACTGACCGATAGTGAACCAGTACCGTGAGGGAAAGGCGAAAAGAACCCCGGCGAGGGGAGTGAAAAAGAACCTGAAACCGTGTACGTACAAGCAGTGGGAGCCTCATTTATGGGGTGACTGCGTACCTTTTGTATAATGGGTCAGCGACTTATATTCTGTAGCAAGGTTAACCGTATAGGGGAGCCGCAGGGAAACCGAGTCTTAACTGGGCGTTAAGTTGCAGGGTATAGACCCGAAACCCGGTGATCTAGCCATGGGCAGGTTGAAGGTTGGGTAACACTAACTGGAGGACCGAACCGACTAATGTTGAAAAATTAGCGGATGACCTGTGGCTGGGGGTGAAAGGCCAATCAAACCGGGAGATAGCTGGTTCTCCCCGAAAGCTATTTAGGTAGCGCCTCGTGAATTCATCTGTGGGGGTAGAGCACTGTTTCGGCTAGGGGGCCATCCCGGCTTACCAACCCGATGCAAACTACGAATACCACAGAATGTTATCACGGGAGACACACGGCGGGTGCTAACGTCCGTCGTGAAGAGGGAAACAACCCAGACCGCCAGCTAAGGTCCCAAAGTCATGGTTAAGTGGGAAACGATGTGGGAAGGCCCAGACAGCCAGGATGTTGGCTTAGAAGCAGCCATCATTTAAAGAAAGCGTAATAGCTCACTGGTCGAGTCGGCCTGCGCGGAAGATGTAACGGGGCTAAACCATGCACCGAAGCTGCGGCAGCGACGCTTATGCGTTGTTGGGTAGGGGAGCGTTCTGTAAGCCGTCGAAGGTGGACTGTGAGGTCTGCTGGAGGTATCAGAAGTGCGAATGCTGACATAAGTAACGATAAAGCGGGTGAAAAGCCCGCTCGCCGGAAGACCAAGGGTTCCTGTCCAACGTTAATCGGGGCAGGGTGAGTCGACCCCTAAGGCGAGGCCGAAAGGCGTAGTCGATGGGAAACAGGTTAATATTCCTGTACTTGGTGTTACTGCGAAGGGGGGACGGAGAAGGCTATGTTGGCCGGGCGACGGTTGTCCCGGTTTAAGCGTGTAGGTGGGTGTTCCAGGTAAATCCGGAATGCTGTTAACACTGAGGCGTGATGACGAGGCACCACGGTGCTGAAGTAACAAATGCCCTGCTTCCAGGAAAAGCCTCTAAGCATCAGGTAACACGAAATCGTACCCCAAACCGACACAGGTGGTCAGGTAGAGAATACCAAGGCGCTTGAGAGAACTCGGGTGAAGGAACTAGGCAAAATGGTGCCGTAACTTCGGGAGAAGGCACGCTGGCATGTAGGTGAAGCGGTTTACCCGTGGAGCTGAAGCCAGTCGAAGATACCAGCTGGCTGCAACTGTTTATTAAAAACACAGCACTGTGCAAACACGAAAGTGGACGTATACGGTGTGACGCCTGCCCGGTGCCGGAAGGTTAATTGATGGGGTTATCCGCGAGGAGAAGCTCCTGATCGAAGCCCCGGTAAACGGCGGCCGTAACTATAACGGTCCTAAGGTAGCGAAATTCCTTGTCGGGTAAGTTCCGACCTGCACGAATGGCGTAATGATGGCCAGGCTGTCTCCACCCGAGACTCAGTGAAATTGAAATCGCTGTGAAGATGCAGTGTACCCGCGGCAAGACGGAAAGACCCCGTGAACCTTTACTATAGCTTGACACTGAACACTGGTCCTTGATGTGCAGGATAGGTGGGAGGCTTTGAAGCGTGGACGCCAGTCTGCGTGGAGCCATCCTTGAAATACCACCCTTTAATGGCTGGTGTTCTAACGTGGACCCGTGATCCGGGTTGCGGACAGTGTCTGGTGGGTAGTTTGACTGGGGCGGTCTCCTCCTAAAGCGTAACGGAGGAGCACGAAGGTTGGCTAATCCTGGTCGGACATCAGGAGGTTAGTGCAATGGCATAAGCCAGCTTGACTGCGAGCGTGACGGCGCGAGCAGGTGCGAAAGCAGGTCATAGTGATCCGGTGGTTCTGAATGGAAGGGCCATCGCTCAACGGATAAAAGGTACTCCGGGGATAACAGGCTGATACCGCCCAAGAGTTCATATCGACGGCGGTGTTTGGCACCTCGATGTCGGCTCATCACATCCTGGGGCTGAAGTAGGTCCCAAGGGTATGGCTGTTCGCCATTTAAAGTGGTACGCGAGCTGGGTTTAGAACGTCGTGAGACAGTTCGGTCCCTATCTGCCGTGGGCGCTGGAGAATTGAGGGGGGCTGCTCCTAGTACGAGAGGACCGGAGTGGACGCATCACTGGTGTTCGGGTTGTCATGCCAATGGCACTGCCCGGTAGCTACATGCGGAAGAGATAAGTGCTGAAAGCATCTAAGCACGAAACTTGCCCCGAGATGAGTTCTCCCTGAGACTTTAAGTCTCCTGAAGGAACGTTGAAGACGACGACGTTGATAGGCCGGGTGTGTAAGCGCAGCGATGCGTTGAGCTAACCGGTACTAATGAGCCGTGAGGCTTAACCTTACAACGCCAGAGTGGTTTTGGTGCTGGGTGATTGAGAGAGATTTTCAGCTTAACCGGATTAATACCTGCGGCCCTGGGAGAAATAACCAGTGCGGCAGGTGAACAGAATTTGCCTGGCGGCAAGAGCGCGGTGGTCCCACCTGACCCCATGCCGAACTCAGAAGTGAAACGCCGTAGCGCCGATGGTAGTGTGGGGTCTCCCCATGCGAGAGTAGGGAACTGCCAGGCATCAAATTAAGCAGTAAACCGGGGCAATAAACCGGTGTTGTGGAAAAATTCGGTGGAGCGGTAGTTCAGTCGGTTAGAATACCTGCCTGTCACGCAGGGGGTCGCGGGTTCGAGTCCCGTCCGTTCCGCCACTTAATTAAACCCTGAGTCTCTGACTCAGGGTTTTTTTTCGTCTTTATTTTCCCTTATCTGACAAGGGGAGCCTCTCTATTGAGCTGCATGTTCCGGGATCTGATCGCTAAGAAAATCAATAAAGGCCCGAATTCGCGTACTCACAGCGCGATCGCTGTAATAAACCGCGCTGAAAGGCATGGCGACGGGCAAGCGAATATCAGTCATGATCTCAACCAGAGTGCCATTCGCTATCTCCTTATTAATCATGTAGTCAGATAAACACGCAATGCCGTTCCCATTAAGGCAAAGTTGTTTTAACGTCTCGCCGCTGTTTGACGATAAACCCGCGTTAATTTCATAAATTTGCCCGTCAGGTTGTGCCACGGGCCAGTTATTGAGTGATGCTGGCTCGGTGAAACCCAGGCAAAGATGATGCGCCAGGTCATCAACGGATTGTGGCGTCCCGTATTTTTCGAGATATTCTGGCGCAGCAATGATTTTCCGGTAGCTACTGAACAATGGCCTCGCCCGCAGGCTGGAATCACTTAACGTCCCAACGCGGATCGCCACGTCGACCTTACGCTCAATAAGATTGATAAAAGTTTCTGAAGAGACAAGAGAAAGAGTGATTTCAGGATACTTTTCACGAAAGGGTTTAATCAGCGGCGTCAGGTAATGCAGGATCACTGGCGTTGCCGCATCGATCCTCAACAGGCCACGCGGCGTCTGCTTTGTTTCCATAATCTCATTTTCCGCTGCGGCGATGTCCTGCAATATCTGCTGCACGCGTCGAAAATAACGCTCACCTTCCTCGGTCAGGCTTAACTGACGAGTCGTGCGATTAAGCAGACTCACACCCAGCTTCATTTCCAGTTTCTTCACGGCCCGGCTCACCGCCGAGTTGGCTAGTGCGAGCTGTTCAGCAGCACGGCTGAAGCTGCCGCTTTCCACCACAGCAACAAATATCATTAACTCTTCTGATGTGGCTTTCATTATTGCTCCCTACGCAAAACTCTAATGGTATTAAACCCATATTTGTTATTTAACCATCTCTCAGCGGTAGCGTCATGCTCCTGTGTCAGCTTACAACGGCGATCGAAGAAGATCGTGTTAACGAAGCGCAGATAACTCGCCAGATACGTCCTGAAATAGCGGATACGCTTGTTTCTCGCCCTGCACGTTGAAAGTGTGAGCTAAAATCCCTATAACAGATAAGCCGCTCCTGTTTTGCGGGCATCCCTATGAGAGGAATTAAGTCGAAAGTGCGTAAATCTACCTATGCAATGCGATATGTCGCCGGACAGCCTGCAGAGCGCATCCTGGCGCCGGGCTCGTTTGCGACCATAGGTCAGGCATTACCGGCGGGAGAACCGCTTCCCGGCCACGATCGCCTTCGGGTGCTGGTCTGGAATATCTTTAAGCAGCAGCGCGCTGAATGGCTCTCAGTTTTGAAAAACTTCGGTAAGGACGCGCATCTGGTGTTGCTGCAGGAAGCGCAAACCACGCCGGAATTAGTGAATTTTGCCACCACCAATTATCTGGCCGCCGATCAGGTCCCTGCATTTGTATTGCCTCAGCACCCCTCAGGGGTGATGACGCTGTCGGCAGCGCATCCGGTTTACTGTTGCCCGTTACGCGAGCGTGAGCCTATCCTGCGGCTGTCTAAGTCTGCGCTGGTCACCGTCTATCCCTTGCCAGACACCCGCATGCTGATGGTGATTAACATCCATGCTGTGAACTTTAGCCTTGGCGTGGATGTATACAGTAAACAATTAGGTCCCATTGGCGATCAAATCGCCCATCACAGCGGCCCGATTATTATGGCGGGGGATTTTAATGCCTGGAGCCGCCCGCGGATGAACGCGCTGTACCGTTTCGCGCGTGAAATGTCGCTGCGCGAAGTGCGCTTTACCGACGATCACCGCCGGCGCGCGTTTGGTCGTCCGCTTGATTTTGTGTTCTATCGTGGTTTGGCCGTACACGAAGCCTCCGTTCTGGTGACGCGTGCCTCTGACCATAATCCGCTACTCGTTGAATTCACACCCGGCAAACCTGCTAAGCGTTAAGGTATGTCAGGTCTGCCGTAGGGCAGATCAGACGTTCTGCCCTTCATTCACTCAAAAAGGGCAACGTAATGACAACACACTCGCACCACGACAACATTGATAAGCAGTTCGGCTCCCAGGCCTCGGCCTATTTGACCAGCCAGGTTCACGCCAGCGGGCGGGATTTAGAACGATTAAAAACGCGCCTTGCCTCTTTCCCGCACGCACATCTGCTGGATGTCGGCTGTGGGGCAGGGCATGCGAGTTTTATTGCTGCCTCCCAGGTAAAAGACGTTATTGCCTACGATTTATCAGCCAGCATGCTGGAAACCGTGAACAGCGCCGCGCGTGAGCGTGGGCTGGCCAATCTCCATACTCAGCAAGGTTATGCGGAGTCTTTGCCTTTCGCTGATCAATGCTTCGATATTGTTATTAGCCGCTATTCCGCCCATCACTGGCAGGACGTAGGCCAGGCACTGCGGGAAATTAAGCGCGTGTTACGTCCCGGCGGGAAAGCTATTGTGATGGACGTGATGTCGCCCGGTAATGCGGTGCTGGATATCTGGTTACAGACCGTTGAAGCGCTGCGCGACACCTCGCACGTCAGAAATTACTCCAGCGGTGAATGGGCGGCCATGTTCAGTGAGGCAGGTTTGCTGACCACTTCTGTTATCACTGACCGTCTGGTACTGGAATTTGATAGCTGGATAGCCCGTATGCGCACGCCAGAGGCGTTATCTACGGCGATTCGGTTATATCAGAAGAGTGCATCTGCGATGGTACAACGTTACTTTAAGCTGAAAGAAGAGGGCTCCTTCACCAGCGATACCATCATGATCGAAGTTTATAAGCCTTAATAAACGAAAAAGGCACCGGGGGAATCGGTGCCTTTTTGACTATCTTTAGAGTTACGACTCGCTGTTTACGCTGTTTTTAACAAACAGGGTAATTTGGTCGCCAGGCTGCAAATTATCAGTCCCGCTGTTCCAGCGCATCACATCTTTGATGTTTACGCCATGACGCTTAGCAATGCTGGAGAGCGAATCTCCTTTGCGAACCTTATAGGTAATGCTGTCGTCGTTACTGGCCAGCCGCGTACTGCTTTCAACCGCGCCTACGGTGAGCGTTTGCCCGACTTTAATCTGCGCGCCTTTCAGGTTATTCCAGCGCTGCAGATCTTTGGCCGACACGTTTAAACGTGATGCGATGCCCGATAACGAGTCGCCTGAGCGAACTTTATACGAGCGCGCTGTACTACCGTTATCCGCAACCAGCGTCGGCTGTACCGCAGCAATTTCACCTGCAGCGAGCGAGCTACGCAGCTGATCGGCATGCTTTTGCGGCACCAGTACATATTGCGGGCCACTTGCGCCTAACGTCGATCCTTTAACACCGGCATTAAAGGTTTTCAGTTTACTTACTGAAATCCCGGCCATATCGGCCAGTTGCGCCACCTCAACGGGGTTATTGAGTTTGACGCGTGCCAGTGCGCGACTTTCGTCCGAGGTCGGCAACCTTACGCCGTACTTCTTGCTGTTTTTGAGAATATCGCTCAACGCCAGCATTTTCGGTACGTAGATTTTGGTTTCCTGTGGCAGTGAAAGCGACCAAAAATCCGTGGGTTTACCCCGTGCTTTATTCGCTTTCATTGCCTTCATTACACGACCTTCGCCGCTGTTATAGGCTGCGACAGTCAAGAGCCAGTCGCCGTCAAACATGCGGTTTAAGCGCTGCATCATATCGAGTGCCGCAGTGGTGGAAGCCACTACGTCGCGACGTGCATCGTAACTCCGGGTCTGCTTAAGACCATAATTTCGCCCCGTGCTCGGAATGATCTGCCAGATGCCTGCGGCATTAGCACCACTCGTTGCGTGAGGGTCAAAAGCGCTCTCCACTATGGGTAGTAGTACCAGTTCCATGGGCATGTTACGTTTCTTAACTTGCCCTGCTATCCAGTACATATACGGCTCTGCCCGTAAAGTTACATCGTGGAGATAGCTCTTATTTCTCAAATACTTCTGTTTTTGATCGCGAATCCGGCTGTTTTCCGGAATTCCCATCTTTAGCTCGTCGCCAATGAAAGCCCACAAGTCTTGATCCTGAGCGAATGACGTCCCATCGTCCATCCATCGCTCTGAACTTGTAAACTTCCCTGCTTCCCCTTGACCAGCTGCAGAAAGGCTCTGTGCGTGCTGTTGGACGGTGGCATCATGCTTTGACGCCTGGCAGCCCACAAGCAGGACAGAGGCGAGTAATATCGCTTTTGCCTTCATGTGTGTGTCAATAGTTGCTTAAAAGACGAGCGATGATAACGGCGAATGACCCTAATGACAAGCATGAATTATTAGAACTTGTCTTTCATGGCCCTTAACCAGGCAAAACGCTGCTCAGGTTGTTGCAAAGTTGTTTCTTTATTAATTGTATTAATAATATCAATATCTTGTGTTCTTAAAAAAACATTGATTTTACGCTCTTCCGCCAGGGTTGTTGGCAAGGTAATTTGATTTTTTGCACGTAACTCCTTAACTTTTCGATAGTATTCGTTTAAGTCACGATCATGGGGCAACAGGCTGACCGCAAACTTTAAATTGCTTAATGTATATTCATGGGCGCAACAAACGAGAGTATCTTCTGGCAAGGCATTAAGCTTATTAAATGATTGATACATCTGGGTCGCCGAGCCTTCAAACAACCGACCGCAGCCGCCTGAAAACATCGTGTCGCCGCAAAATAAGTAAGGGTAACTAAAGTAACAGAGATGTCCTAAAGTGTGACCCGGCGTGGCAATAACGGCGAATTCATGCCCCAGTAGATTGATTTTATCGCCTTCATTGACTACGAGATTTGCGCCTTTATTTGCGGTTTCCTGAGGGCCATAAACCGGCAGCGAAGGGAATTTTTGCAGCAGGGCCGGTACGCCGCCCACATGATCGTTATGGTGATGCGTCAGCAATATGGCTTCCGGCTGCCACCCGTACTGTTCAATCGCTTTAAGTATGGGCTCGGCTTCGCCCGGATCGACAATCAGGCATTTGCCGCTGTTGTCACTCAGCACCCAGATGTAGTTATCCTGATAAGCGGGAATACTGATAAGATTCATAAAACACCTCTCAATGCGTGATAGAAGGTAGCGATGAAACCGGCAAGGATACCCAAGACGTACCACACGCCAGGGCACTGGGCTGAGCTCCCCTGGGGCGAGTATTATCGCGATGCCCTTGAATACCAGATGCGCCCCTGGCTTGCAAAAATGTTTGGTTTTCACTTACTTAAGATTGGCAATCTCAGCGCGGAAATCAACACCGAGAGTTGTGCAATTTCCCATCAGGTCAACGTGGCTATCCAGGGCGAGCAGCTTCAGGTTAGAGCCGATCCGCTTGCGCTGCCGTTCGCGCCTCGTGCTATTGACGCTTGTCTGTTAGCACACACTATCTCCTGGAGTGCTGATCCGCATGGATTACTGCGCGAAGTCGATCGTGTTCTGGTGGATGATGGGTGGTTAATTATGAGCAGTTTTAACCCGTTCAGCCTGATTGGCATCGGCAAGCTAATGCCGTTTCGCCGTAAGCGCATTCCCTATAATAGCCGTATGTTTACTTTAGGCCGCCAGTTGGACTGGCTCGCACTGCTTAATTTTGAAGTGCTGTATCAAACGAATTTCCAGGTGCTTCCCTGGAATAAGCAAGGTGGGAAGTTACTAAGTACTCACTTACCTGCATTAGGCTGTATGCAGGTCATCGTTGCGCGCAAGCGGACGATTCCCTTGACCCTGAACCCGCTTAAGCAACGCAGTGCTAAAACGCAGTTACGCCCGGCGGTGGGCGCAACGCGGCAATACCGTAAACCTAACTGACGGTGTTTTCCGCCTGATAGCCAACGTCCACATGAACGGGATTGTTGGCCGCCGCGCGCGCCAGTTCGTCGCAGCGTTCGTTTTCAGGATGACCGGCATGGCCTTTGACCCATTCCCAACTGATTTTGTGCTGGCTTAATGCCTTATCCAGCCGCTGCCACAAATCGACGTTTTTGACTGGCTTTTTATCGGCGGTTTTCCAGCCGCGCTTTTTCCAGTTATGGATCCACTGAGTGATGCCCTGCCGGACGTACTGGCTGTCGGTACTGAGCGTGACGTCGCAATGTTCGCGCAGCGCTTCCAGCGCCACGATGGCCGCCATCAGCTCCATACGATTGTTGGTTGTCAGCACATACCCTTCGCTAAAGGTTTTTTCGTGCTGCTTATAGCGTAAAATCGCACCGTATCCGCCCGGTCCTGGATTACCCAGGCATGAACCATCGGTGAAAATTTCTACCTGTTTGCGCATCTCTGGTAGACTTCCTGTGATCAAAAAACCAAGTCTGACATAAACGAGCCCTATGAGCACAGCAATTACACGACAGATCGTCCTCGATACTGAAACCACCGGTATGAACCAGATTGGCGCCCATTACGAAGGGCACTGCATCATTGAGATTGGTGCTGTCGAGGTAATCAACCGCCGGTTAACGGGCAACAACTTCCACGTTTATATCAAACCCGATCGCCTGATCGACCCCGATGCGTTCAACGTACACGGCATCGCGGATGAGTTTTTGCTTAATAAACCGGTATTCGGCGATATAGCGGATGATTTCATTGACTACATTCGCGGCGCCGAACTCATCATCCATAACGCATCGTTTGATATCGGCTTTATGGATTATGAATTCAGCAAGCTTAACCGTGGCATTCCGAAAACCGACACGTTTTGCAAAATTACCGATAGCCTGGCGCTGGCGCGGCGGTTATTCCCCGGCAAACGTAACAGCCTCGATGCGCTGTGCTCGCGTTATGAAATCGATAACAGCAAACGTACGCTGCACGGGGCATTACTTGACTCCCAAATCCTGGCGGATGTCTGGCTAACCATGACCGGTGGGCAGACGTCAATGACGTTTGCCATGGAAGGGGAAACCCAGAACGTGCAGGATTCGACGGGTATTCAGCGGCTGGTGCGCCAGGCGTCTCGTTTGAAGGTGATTACCGCCACCGATGAAGAGTGTGCCGCCCATGAATCACGTCTTGATTTGGTACAAAAGAAGGGCGGCAGCTGCCTGTGGCGTGCATAACATCCTGAAATTTGCATGATTTGTCGTCAGCTGGGCGAAATTTGCAGCAAACGAGTATAATTATGAGAAAAAGCGTTGACGCTTAGAGAGGCTCCCCGTAATATTCGCCTCGTTCCCACGGGAACAACGCGGAGCGGTAGTTCAGTCGGTTAGAATACCTGCCTGTCACGCAGGGGGTCGCGGGTTCGAGTCCCGTCCGTTCCGCCAACATTTATACTTTGGAGAATAAACGCTTCAAAGTTCGAAAAAACCGTATCACCGTAAGGGATACGGTTTTTTTGTTTTTGTTGCCTGTCAGCACGACATATTTCCGCCATAGCCAAACCGCTTTCCATCTGGCACATTGATTTCCTTCAAATTACTTTCTCCTGTGCCCGGAGTGCGTCATGTCTGCTTTCGTTTTGCCCACCCAAATCAATCCGCCGTCTCGTTTACTGATGGGGCCAGGGCCGATTAACGCCGATCCGCGTGTTTTGCGCGCCATGGCGAGCCAGCTTATCGGACAGTACGATCCGGCGATGACGGGCTATATGAACGAAACCATGGGGCTCTACCGCCAGGTGTTCAATACCCAAAACCGCTGGACGCTGTTGATAGACGGCACCTCGCGCGCAGGTATTGAAGCCTTGCTGGTCTCGGCCATTCGTCCTGGCGATCGGGTGCTGGTGCCGGTGTTTGGTCGTTTCGGCCATCTGCTGTGTGAAATTGCCCGCCGCTGCCGGGCAGAGGTGCATACTATTGAGGTGCCTTGGGGCGAGGTGTTTACCCCGGATCGCATTGAAGATGCCATTAAGCGTGTCAAACCCCGCCTGCTGCTCACAGTTCATGGCGACACCTCAACCACTATGCTGCAACCGCTGGCAGAACTGGGTGAGATTTGCCGCCGTCACGATGTGCTGTTTTACACCGACGCTACCGCGTCACTGGGCGGAAACGCCTTAAAAACCGACGACTGGGGGCTGGATGCGGTCTCGGCAGGATTGCAAAAATGCCTCGGCGGCCCGTCGGGAAGCGCTCCGGTAACGCTCAGTGCAAAAATGGAAGCAGCGATCCGGGCGCGAAAATGCGTGGAGGCAGGGATCCGTACTCTGGCTCATCAGGACGGTAACGACGAGATGATCTACTCCAATTATTTCGATCTCGGCATGATCATGGATTACTGGGGGCCGGAGCGCCTGAATCATCACACCGAAGCCACCAGTATGTTGTTCGCCGCCCGCGAATGCGCCCGCATCATGCTGGAAGAGGGGATGGATAACCGCATCGCCCGGCATGCCCTGCACGGGGAGGCGATGCTGGCAGGAATTCAGGGCATGGGGCTGGAAACCTTCGGCGATCTCAGCCACAAGATGAATAACGTGCTTGGCGTGGTTATCCCGGACGGTATCAACGGCGAAGCGATACGCCAACAGCTGCTGGAAGACTTCCATATTGAGATCGGCACGTCGTTCGGCCCGCTACAGGGCAAAATCTGGCGAATCGGCACCATGGGCTATAACGCGCGCAAAGATTGCGTGCTGCAAACGCTCACGGCGCTGGAAGCGGTATTAAACCGACACGGAGTAAGCACGGTGCAGGGCGAAGCCATGCAGGCGGCATGGAAAGTGTATGAATCGGTGCGGTCGGCGACCGCACCGGAGAAGGATTAAGCGTTCAGCATAAAGTCATCGGAATCGCGCCAGGCAGGGAATTTTTCCCGGTACTCCTTCAGCGCGTTTAACGACAGCTCTGCATCCAGACGCGTTGCCTGGTGGGCATCGGCGCTGGCAAGAATTTCTCCCTGCGGATTGATGATGCGGCTGTCGCCCCGGTAATGGTGCCCGTTACCGTCGGTCCCGACCCGGTTGCAGCCGGCTACATAGCACTGGTTTTCAATGGCGCGGGCAGTCAGTAATGCCTGCCAGTGCAGAGAGCGCGGCGCGGGCCAGTTGGCGACATACAGCGCCAGATCGTAATCATTGGCGTTGCGCGACCACACCGGGAAGCGCAGGTCGTAACAGACCAGCGGCAGAATGCGCCAGCCTCGCCACTCGATAATCAGCCGCTGCTCGCCCGCCACATAGTGATGATGCTCATCGGCCATGCGAAACAGATGGCGTTTATCGTAGTAATGCACTTTGCCTTCCGGCTCGACGAGCAGGAAACGGTTCACCGGGCCGCGTTCGGTCTGTAACGCGGCGCTGCCGCCGATCATCGCGCCCAACTGGCTGGCTTTGATCTGCATCCAGTTGATGACTTCTTCTTCGGCCATCGACTGTTTGGCCGCTTCCATCGCAAAGCCCGTCGTGAACATTTCAGGTAGCAGGATAAGGTCCCGCCCGGTTAGCTCATCCAGCAACACATCAAAATGGCGCAGGTTGGCAGGGCCATCCATCCACACCAGCGGTTGTTGTAACAACGATACTTTTAACCCAGGCACAATCTCATTCTCCTCGTTAACGGGGCTTTTCACTCTAGCATGACCTTTTAACAAAAGGCGGAGAAGATTGCAGATTAACGTGGCAAACCCGGACAGGTCACATTTAGCCAAAAAAAAGACCGGCTATGGCAACCGGTCTTTTAATTATGAAGCGTTGAGGGTTAGGCCGCTTCAGGTTTACGCAGTTTTTCCAGCATCTTTACCGGCTGAGTCGCCAGTTCCTCCGGTTCAAACTCGTCCACATTAATGCTGCGCAGACGGCTTTCTTCCGCTTTGATCAGAATATCCGCCTCTTCCTGGGTGATCTGTCCTTTCTCCAGCGCCTGTTGCGCCAGCACGTCGAGACGGGTGAAGGAGAGGTTTTTACCCAGCGCTTTGCAGATGCGCTCATGGATGGGCTCGGCGGCAATCACATCCTGCAGCGCTTCTTCCAGCAGGCCCACCGGGTTGTACTCACTTGGCGTCAGGTACTGACCGCGACCAATACGCGAACGGGTTGCCGACGGGGTTTGCAGGATCTTCGCCACTTTATGGTCCAGCTTATCGGACGGTGCATCGTAACGGCGTCCCAGCGGGAAGATCACAACGCGCAGCAGACCGGCGACAGCCGCATTCGGGAAGTTGCGCAGCAGGTCGTCAATGGCTTGTTCAGCCTGGTGCAGCGCATCCTGAACGCCCCAGTGCAGCAGCGGCAGATCGGCCTCGTTGCGGCCTTCGTCGTCATAGCGTTTCAGTACAGCCGAGGCCAGATAAAGTTGGCTCAGCACATCACCCAGGCGCGCCGAGATACGTTCGCGGCGTTTCAGGCTACCGCCCAGTACCGCCATCGACACATCAGACAGCAGCGCCAGGTTTGCGCTCAGGCGGTTCAGGTGCTGATAGTAACGTTTAGTGGCGTCGCGGGTCGGCGTGCGGCTGGTTAAGCCGTTGGTCAGGCCCAGCCAGAAGCTGCGCACTTTATTGCTGCCGACATGGCCAATATGCTTGAACAGCAGCTTATCAAACGCATCCACGTCGTTGCTCTGCGCGGCAGCCATCTCTTCCAGCACATACGGATGACAGCGGATCGCGCCCTGGCCGAAGATCATCATGCTACGGGTCAGGATGTTCGCGCCTTCAACGGTAATTGCGATAGGCGCGCCCTGGTAGGCACGGGCCAGGAAGTTGCTTTCGCCCAGCATAATGCCTTTCCCGCCGGTGATGTCCATCGCATCAATTATGGACTGCTGTCCGCGGTGGGTGCAGTGATACTTCACAATCGCCGACAGTACCGCCGGTTTCTCGCCCAGCATGATGCCGTAGGTGATCAGCGACGCCGCCGCATCCATCACATAGGCGTTACCGGCGATACGCGCCAGCGGCTCTTCGATCCCTTCCATCTTACCAATAGAGATTTTGAACTGGCGGCGGATATGGGCATAAGCACCCGTCGCCAGCGCGACGGATTTGATTCCGCCCGTCGAGTTAGACGGCAGGGTGATACCACGCCCCACGGAGAGACATTCCACCAGCATACGCCAGCCCTGGCCGGCCATCGCCGGGCCGCCGATGATGTAATCGATCGGTACGAAGATATCGTTGCCGCGAGTCGGGCCATTCTGGAACGGCACGTTCAGCGGGAAGTGGCGTTTGCCGATTTCCACGCCGGGGGTGTTAGTCGGGATCAGCGCACAGGTGATACCCAGCTCTTGTTCGCCGCCCAGTAAACGATCCGGATCAGACAGTTTAAACGCCAGGCCCAGCACGGTGGCGATAGGGGCCAGGGTGATATAACGTTTGTTCCAGGTCAGGCGCATACCCAGCACCTGCTCACCTTTCCAGTCGCCCATGCAGACTACGCCGGTATCCGGAATAGCGCCGGCATCGGAACCCGCTTCCGGGCTGGTCAGCGCAAAGCAGGGGATTTCCAGGCCACGGGCCAGACGCGGCAGATAATGATTCTTCTGCTCGTCGGTACCGTAATGTTGCAGCAATTCGCCTGGGCCTAACGAGTTAGGTACGCCGACGGTGATCGCCAGAATGCCCGACACGCCAGAGAGTTTTTGCAGCACGCACGACTGGGCGTAAGCCGAGAACTCCAGCCCGCCGTACTCTTTCTTAATGATCATCGCGAAGAAGCGGTGCTCTTTCAGGTACGCCCACAGCTCCGGCGGCAGGTCGGCCATTTCATGGGTGATCTGGAAGTCGTTAGCCATACGGCACGCTTCTTCCACCGGCCCGTCGATAAACGCCTGCTCTTCTGCCGTTAACTGCGGCTTCGGATAGTTGTGCAGCTTCTGCCAGTCAGGATTACCCTGGAACAGCTCGCCTTCCCACCAGGTGGTCCCGGCATCGATGGCTTCTTTTTCAGTGCGCGACATCGGCGGCATCACCTTGCGGAAGCCTTTAAACACCGGCGCGGAGATCAGCGACTTACGCATCGGGATTAGGTTGAACGGCACAAGGATAATCGCGAGGGGAACCAACACCCAGATCGACCACAGGCCAGACGCGCCTAACGCAGCGGTCCAGGCAAGCAGGATCAGGCTGCTGGCCAGCAAATTGACCCGGTGATAAAACAGCACGCCGAGCAGAATAACGGTGGCAACAATACTCAACATCATCATAGCTAAAAGCTCCCTGTCTTGTAGGAGGTCGGACCACTTGTGATGATTAGGTTGTAGTGGAAGCGCAGTTTTTTAGCAATGTATTTACAATATAATTACAACCTGGTTCACATTGTTCCTGTCGATTGGCTGAAATGGATGAGAAAGGGCACCGGGTGATGCTTCTCGCTTTCAAGCCTATCCGGTACACTGCGAGGGTTATTTTCATTCATCCTTAAGGAAATCCTCATGTACCAGGATCTGATTCGCAGCGAGCTGAACGAAGCCGCAGAAACGCTGGCTAACTTCCTGAAAGACGACGCTAATATTCACGCTATCCAGCGTGCGGCGGTCCTGCTGGCAGACAGCTTTAAAGCCGGCGGCAAAGTACTCTCCTGTGGCAACGGCGGTTCACACTGCGACGCGATGCATTTTGCGGAAGAGCTGACGGGCCGTTACCGCGAAAACCGTCCGGGGTATCCGGCTATTGCGATTTCTGATGTTAGCCACATCTCCTGCGTCAGCAACGACTTCGGCTATGACTACATTTTTTCCCGCTACGTTGAAGCGGTAGGCCGTGATGGCGACGTGCTGCTGGGGATTTCTACCTCCGGCAACTCTGCGAACGTGATTAAAGCTATCGAAGCGGCCCGCGCCAAAGGGATGAAAGTGATCACCCTCACCGGTAAAGACGGCGGCAAAATGGCGGGCAGCGCGGATATCGAAATCCGTGTGCCGCACTTCGGTTATGCCGATCGCATTCAGGAGATCCACATCAAAGTGATCCACATCCTGATCCAGCTGATCGAAAAAGAAATGGTAAAAGCGTAATTGCACGACAGGGGCGCAAGCCCCTTTTTTGAAACGGGAGGTGGGGGATGTGTGAACTGCTCGGGATGAGCGCCAATGTGCCAACCGATATCTGCTTTAGCTTTAGCGGACTGGTTCAGCGCGGCGGCGGTACCGGTCCGCATAAAGATGGCTGGGGTATTACCTTTTATGAAGGTAAAGGCTGTCGCACCTTTAAAGACCCGCAGCCCAGCTTTAATTCGCCCATTGCCCGGCTGGTCCAGGAATACCCGATCAAATCCTGTTCGGTGGTGGCGCATATCCGCCAGGCGAACCGGGGAAAAGTGGCGCTGGAAAACACCCATCCGTTTACCCGTGAACTGTGGGGCCGTAACTGGACCTACGCGCATAACGGGCAGCTTAAAGGCTACCAGGGTCTGGAGACCGGGAATTTTCGTCCGGTCGGGGAAACTGACAGCGAGAAAGCCTTTTGCTGGCTGCTGCATAAGCTGACCACGCGCTATCCGCGCACGCCCGGCAATATGGAAGCGGTATTTCGCTACGTGGCGTCGCTGGCGGGGGAGCTGCGTGACAAGGGCGTGTTTAACATGTTGTTGTCAGACGGGCGCTACGTGATGGCGTTTTGCTCGACCAACTTATTCTGGATAACCCGGCGTGCGCCGTTTGGCGTGGCGAAGCTGTTGGATCAGGACGTGGAAATCGACTTTCAGCAGGAGACCACACCCAACGATGTGGTCACCGTGATTGCCACTCAGCCGCTGACCGGCAATGAAACCTGGCAAAAAATCATGCCAGGTGAGTGGGCGTTATTTTGTCTCGGGGAGCGTATAGTTTGAGGCTAGCTGCGGCTGAACCGCCTGGCTGCCGATCGGCTTGCTGACCACATAGCGGCCATCCACTACCGAGACCACAGGCGGCTGGTGGGTGGCGGCGAAATAATCGTAACCCGGCTTCAGCTGCTTCCAGAAATCGATGTGGTACGAGTATTTATGGCGCTGCATGTTGGCGTCGGTCATGCGGAACGGATAAATACTCACCTGAACGTTAGGCTGACCAAACACCAGCGCGCCGG
This sequence comes from Atlantibacter sp. MEI4A-1023, assembly GCF_056155425.1. Lineage (NCBI taxonomy): Bacteria > Pseudomonadati > Pseudomonadota > Gammaproteobacteria > Enterobacterales > Enterobacteriaceae > Atlantibacter > Atlantibacter sp. MEI4A-1023. The sequence continues at coordinate 3,729,968 of NZ_CM149568.1, read as the reverse complement.
TCACGAACTGGAAGATCTCGTCAATGCCCTGGTCGGTCATGGCGTAGCAGCCAACCGACACGCAGGCGCCGTGAATCATCAGGTATTTGCCTTCATAGCCGTGCGCGCGGTCATACGCGTTAGGGAAGCCGATATTAATCGCTTTATAGAAGCGGCTATCCGGCTTCAACTGGCTGCGCTGCACCGAGTAAAATCCTTCCGGGCTTTTGAAGTCGCCCTGGCGCTGCTTCGGGCCGAGGCCGCCGGAATAGCTACAGATGCGGTAAGTGTCCAGCAGTTGATACTGCTCGCCCATTTTCACATACAGATCGAGGGTGCGTTCTTCCTTAAAGATCTGAATATAAACCGGCGAGCCCATCAGCTGCTGTCTCAGTTCTTTTTTGATCGGTGTGGCGCTGTCATTGCTGAGTAGGCTGGCGAACGCCAGGCACGGCATCAGAAGCATCGCAAGTATCACTGCGATTTTACGCATACTGCTTGTTTCCTTGATAAATCGATAACAAATGCCGGAACGGCACAACAAAAAGAAACCCTAAATCGGATGATTCTGGATTGAGTGCGCTCACATTAGCACCGCTGTTATTTTTCGCAAGCGCGCCGAGGTGAGTTTACAATTCAGTTTTGCTACACAGTATTGCCTGGTCCGCCTGCGCGCGGCAAAAACTTTGCGCGCTTCCTCGCAGTTATGATTCCTTTTCATCTATTTCTGACGCTAATCAATCGATTGATGGTACCATTCACGCCGTATGATGACCTGCACAGAAGAAAGGAAATTCTCCTGACGATCATTACCCGAACTTTGCCTTTTCTGGCGTTGTCGGCAGTAGCGCATTCGTAACGTCCCATCCTTCTTTTCTTCCACATTGCAGCGATGTTCAACTCTGGTTTCGGCATTCCATGCCGGGAATTACGTTAACTATTCCGTGCTAACCTTATGATTAAAATTAAAAAAGGGCTAAATCTTCCCATCGCGGGCCTGCCGGAACAGCAGGTGACGGATGGCCCCGTTATTCAGCACGTAGCCTTGCGTGGCGAGGAGTACGTTGGCATGCGCCCCTCAATGCTGGTCAAAGAAGGCGACCGGGTCATGAAAGGGCAAGCGCTGTTTGAAGATAAAAAAATCCCCGGCGTACTGTTCACCGCGCCCGCCAGCGGCGAGGTGGTGGCGATCCATCGTGGGGAGAGACGTGTTTTACTGTCTGTGGTCATTCGCGTTGAAGGCGATGAGCAGCGAACCTTTGCCCGCCATGAGCGCGCCTCGCTGGCCTCGCTTCCCCGTGAAACGGTGCAAAACCAGTTACTGGATTCCGGATTATGGACGGCGTTCCGTACCCGGCCATTCAGTAAAGCGCCCGTACCGGGCAGCGTACCGGCGGCGATTTTCGTTACTGCCATGGACACCAACCCGCTGAGCGCCAGGCCTGAGCCGATTATTCTTAGCCATCGCGCCATGTTCGATGCGGGGCTGAGCGTGCTCACGCGCCTCACGCCGGGCAAAGTACACGTCTGCCAGGCCAGCGGCGGCAAGTTAGGCGGCCATACCAGCGGCCAGGTGACTTTTAACGAGTTTGCCGGTCCCCACCCGGCGGGCCTGCCGGGCACCCATATTCACTTTCTGGAGCCGGTCAGCCTGCATAAGCAGGTGTGGCACCTGAATTACCAGGATGTGATTGCTATCGGCAAGCTGTTCATCGACGGCGAACTGTGGACCGAGCGGGTCATTGCGCTCGGCGGCCCACAGGTGAAAAACCCGCGTTTAATCCGCACCCGGCTGGGCGCATCGCTGGACGAGCTCACCGCAGGAGAGTTGCAGGACGGTGCCAACCGCATTATTTCCGGTTCGGTGCTAAACGGCGTGCGCGCCCACGGGCCGCATGCGTACCTGGGGCGTTTTCATCTCCAGGTCAGTGTCTTGCCTGAAGGCGGGGATAAAGAGCTGTTCGGCTGGGTGATGCCCGGTAAAGAGAAGTTCTCGATTACCCGCACCACGCTGGGCCACTTCCTGAAAAACAAGCTGTTCAACTTCTCCACCGATACCAACGGCGGGGAGCGCGCTATGGTGCCGATCGGCAATTACGAACGCGTGATGCCGTTAGATATCTTACCGACCCTACTGCTGCGCGATTTGCTGGCGGGCGATACCGATGCCGCGCAGGCGTTAGGTTGCCTGGAGCTGGATGAAGAGGATTTAGCGCTCTGTACCTATGTTTGCCCCGGAAAATATGAGTACGGCCCGGTGCTGCGCGACGTGTTAACCCGTATTGAGCAGGAAGGATAAGCAATGGGTTTGAAGCACTTTTTTGAAAAGCTGGAGCCGCATTTTATCGAGGGCGGCAAGCTGGCGAAGTATTACCCGCTGTATGAAGCAACGGTCACTATCTTTTACACGCCGGGCATGGTTACGAAGGGCGCGTCCCACGTGCGTGACGCCATCGACTTAAAGCGCATGATGATCCTGGTGTGGTTCGCGGTATTCCCGGCCATGTTCTGGGGCATGTACAACGTCGGGCTGCAAACCATTCCCGCCTTAAACAAGCTCTATGAGCCTGCGCAACTGGCACAGGTGATTGCCAACAACTGGCATTACCAGACGGCGCAGTGGCTCGGCGTCAGCTTCGCGCCGGACGCGGGCTGGATCAGCATGATGACGCTGGGAGCCGTTTACTTTCTGCCGCTCTACCTGACGGTATTTCTGGTGGGTGGGTTCTGGGAAGTACTGTTCGCTATCGTGCGCAAACATGAAATTAACGAAGGCTTTTTCGTTACGTCGATCTTGTTCGCCCTGATTATCCCACCGACGCTGCCGCTCTGGCAGGCGGCGCTGGGCATCAGCTTTGGCGTAGTGATTGCCAAAGAGCTGTTCGGCGGCACCGGGCGTAACTTCCTCAACCCGGCGCTGGCGGGGCGCGCGTTCCTGTTTTTCGCCTATCCGGCACAAATCTCCGGCGACCTGGTGTGGACCGCCGCGGACGGTTTTTCCGGCGCGACGCCGCTCTCCCAGTGGGCGACGGGCGGCGGCGAATCGCTGGTGGATATCACCACCGGTCTGCCGGTGAGTTGGATGGATGCCTTCCTCGGCTTTATCCCCGGCTCGATTGGCGAAGTCTCTACGCTGATGATCCTGATTGGCGGGGCCATTATTTTGTTTGGCCGCGTCGCTTCCTGGCGCATCGTGGCGGGCGTGATGGTTGGCATGATCGCCACCGCCACGCTGTTTAACCTTATCGGCTCCGACACTAACCCATTGTTCTCCATGCCCTGGTACTGGCATCTGGTGCTCGGCGGGTTCGCCTTCGGGATGATGTTTATGGCTACCGACCCGGTGTCCGCTTCCTTCACCGAGAAGGGCAAATGGTGTTACGGCGCGTTGATTGGCGTGATGTGTGTCCTGATCCGCGTGGTCAATCCGGCGTATCCGGAAGGCATGATGCTGGCGATCCTGTTTGCCAACCTGTTTGCGCCGCTGTTCGACTACGTGGTGGTGCAGGCCAATATCAAGCGGAGGGCGTCCCGTGGCTGAGGTGAAAAGTTTCGATACCCCAGGCAGAACGCTGCTGGCGGTGCTGGTGCTGTGCCTGGTGTGCTCGGTGATTGTGGCGGGCTCGGCGGTGGGCCTAAAGTCGCGTCAGCAAGAGCAAAAGCTGCTTGATAAGCAGCGCAATATTTTGCAGGTCGCCGGGCTGATGGCCCCAAATTTGACCAACGAAGAGGTCAAATCAATCTATGACACGCGCATCAGCGCGCGGCTGGTGGATTTGAAAACCGGCGAGTTCGTTAACAAAGACCCGGCGCAGTTCGATCAAAGCCTGGCGCTGAAAGACCCGGAGCTCAGCATCGCACTGCCTGCGGAGCAGGACCCGGCGGGCATTAAGCGCCGCAGCAATATTGCGGAAATCTATCTGGTGCGCGACGAGCAGCAACAAACCCAGGAGATCGTGTTGCCGGTCTACGGCAACGGGCTGTGGTCGGTGATGTACGCCTTCGTGGCGCTGGATACCGATGGCCGCACGGTTAAGGGCATTACGTACTATGACCACGGCGAAACCCCTGGTCTGGGCGGCGAAATCGAAAACCCAAACTGGCAGCAAGGCTGGGTCGGTAAAAAGCTGCTTGATGAGAGCGGCAAACCGGCGCTGAAGATTGTCAAAGGCAGCGCGCGTTCAGGTGATGAATACGGCGTGGACGGGCTTTCCGGCGCGACGTTGACCTCTAACGGCGTGCAGCACAGTTTTGATTTCTGGATGGGCGAACGCGGTTTTGGCCCGTTCTTAAAACGCCTTCGTGAAGGAGCGCTCAACAATGGCTGAAATCAGCAATATGAAAGAGATCAAGCGGGTGCTGGTCAGCCCGCTGGTGGATAACAACCCGATCTCCTTACAGGTGCTCGGCGTCTGTTCGGCGCTGGCGGTCACCACCAAACTGGAAACGGCTTTTGTGATGACTCTGGCGGTGACGCTGGTGACGGCGTTTTCCAGCATGTTTATCTCGATGATCCGCCACTACATCCCCAACAGCGTGCGCATCATCGTGCAGATGGCGATCATCGCCTCGCTGGTGATCGTGGTGGATCAGATCCTGCGCGCCTTCGCCTATGAGATCTCTAAACAGCTGTCAGTATTTGTCGGCCTGATTATTACCAACTGCATCGTGATGGGGCGCGCCGAAGCTTACGCCATGAAATCCCCGCCGCTGGCGAGCTTTATGGACGGGATCGGTAACGGTCTGGGCTACGGCGTGATTTTGATCGTGGTCGGTTTCCTACGCGAGCTTTTCGGCAGCGGCAAACTGTTTGGCGTCACCGTGCTGGATACCGTGCAAAACGGTGGCTGGTACTTGCCGAACGGCCTATTTCTGCTGGCCCCGAGCGCGTTCTTTATTATCGGGCTGCTGATTTGGGCGCTGCGTACCCTGAAGCCTGAACAGCAGGAAAAGGAGTAATTCCATGGCCCATTACATAAGCCTGTTTGTGCGCGCGGTGTTTGTCGAAAACATGGCGCTGGCCTTCTTCCTGGGGATGTGCACCTTCCTGGCGGTGTCGAAAAAGGTTTCGACGGCATTTGGCCTGGGCGTGGCAGTCACCGTGGTGCTGGGCATTTCGGTGCCGGTCAACAACCTGGTCTTTAACCTGGTGCTGCGTGATGGCGCGCTGGTGAACGGTGTCGACCTGAGCTTCCTGAACTTCATCACGTTTATTGGGGTAATCGCCGCGCTGGTGCAAATCCTCGAGATGATCCTCGATAAGTATTTCCCGTCGCTGTACAACGCGCTGGGCATCTTCCTGCCGCTGATCGCGGTGAACTGCGCCATCTTCGGCGGCGTCTCGTTTATGGTGCAGCGCGACTATAACTTCAGCGAATCTATCGTTTACGGCTTTGGCTCTGGCATCGGTTGGATGCTGGCGATTGTCGCCATGGCGGGGATCCGCGAAAAGCTGAAATACGCCAATGTGCCAGCGGGTCTGCGCGGCCTGGGGATTACCTTTATTACCACCGGCCTGATGGCGCTGGGCTTTATGTCCTTCTCCGGTGTGCAGCTTTAAGGGATAGCTATGACAGAAATATTACTTGGCGTGGGGATGTTCACGCTGATTGTTCTGGTGCTTTCAGTGCTGATTTTGTTCGCCAAATCGCTGCTGGTTAACGCCAGCGATGTCGTGATTGAAATCAACGACGACACCGATAAACAGTTCCGCGCCCCGGCGGGGGACAAGCTGCTCAATACCTTATCAAACCAGGGGATCTTCGTGTCATCCGCCTGTGGCGGCGGCGGTTCCTGCGGCCAGTGCCGCGTGACGGTGAAGTCCGGCGGCGGGGACATTCTGCCCACCGAGCGGGCGCATATCTCGAAACGCGAAGCCAAAGACGGCTGCCGTTTAGCCTGCCAGGTGGCGGTGCGCCAGGATATGAAAATCGAGCTGCCGGAAGAGATCTTTGGCATTAAAAAATGGCAGTGCGAAGTAATCTCTAACGATAACAAAGCCACGTTTATCAAAGAGCTGAAACTGCGCATTCCTGAAGGTGAAGATGTCCCGTTCCGCGCGGGCGGATACATTCAAATCGAATGCCCGCCGCACACGGTGAATTACGCCGATTTCGACGTGCCGCAGGAATATCGTGGCGACTGGGAAAAATTCAATCTGTTCCGCTTCCAGTCAACCGTGACCGAGCCCTGCGTACGCGCCTATTCGATGGCGAACTACCCGGACGAGAAAGGCATCATCATGCTGAACGTGCGTATCGCCACGCCGCCGCCGGGCGTACCTGATGCGCCGCCGGGGATTATGTCCTCGTATATCTGGTCGCTGAAGGCCGGGGATAGCGTGACCATTTCCGGGCCGTTCGGCGAGTTCTTTGCCAAAGAGACCGACGCAGAAATGGTGTTTATTGGCGGCGGGGCAGGCATGGCGCCGATGCGTTCGCATATTTTCGACCAGCTGGTGCGCCTGAAAACCCAACGCAAAATCAGCTTCTGGTACGGCGCGCGCTCGCTGCGCGAAATGTTCTACCAGGAGGAATTTGAGCAGTTGGCGCGGGACAATCCGAACTTTACCTTCCATATTGCGCTGTCCGATCCGCTGCCGGAGGATAACTGGACCGGCTATACCGGGTTTATCCATAATGTCCTGTACGAAAACTACCTGCGCGACCATCCTGCCCCGGAAGATTGCGAGTTCTATATGTGTGGCCCGCCGATGATGAACGCTGCGGTCATTACCATGCTGAAGAACCTGGGCGTTGAGGATGAAAACATCCTGCTGGATGATTTCGGAGGTTAATCATGTTGACCATTTTTATCGCCACCTTTGCCATCTTCCTGCTGGTGATTTTCGGCATGTCGCTTGGCGTGCTGATCAAACGTAAAACCCTCCAGGGGAGTTGCGGAGGGATTTCCGCGCTGGGCATGGAGAAAGTGTGCGACTGCCCTGAACCCTGCGATGCGCGTAAAAAGCGTCTCGCCCGGGCGGCTCAGCGCCAGAACCGCATTCTCTAATCTGAATCGCCTCCTTTATGGGGGCGATGTCTTATCCCGCTCTTCTCAATTTGCCAAATCACGCTGTATACTTATCCAGTGTTATTCCTGAGGTGGGCTATGCGCAAAATTATTCACGTCGATATGGACTGCTTTTTTGCAGCCGTAGAGATGCGCGACAACCCGGCATTACGCGATATCCCCATCGCTATCGGCGGCAGCCGGGAGCGGCGCGGGGTCATCAGCACAGCGAACTATCCGGCGCGCAAATTTGGCGTGCGTAGTGCTATGCCGACGGGAATGGCCCTGAAACTTTGTCCCCATCTCACGCTGTTACCTGGCCGCTTCGACGCCTATAAAGAAGCCTCTAACCATATCCGTGAAATTTTCCTGCGCTATACGCCGCTGATCGAACCGCTCTCGCTGGATGAAGCCTACCTGGACGTCACCGACAGCCCGCACTGCCACGGCTCGGCAACGTTAATGGCGCGAGAAATCCGCCAGACCATTTTTGATGAACTGCAACTCACCGCCTCCGCCGGTATCGCGCCAATAAAGTTCGTGGCGAAAATCGCCTCAGATCTCAATAAGCCCAACGGCCAGTGCGTGATCACCCCGGAAGAAATGCCTGCGTTTTTGAAAACGTTGCCGCTGTCGAAAATCCCGGGCGTAGGGAAAGTCACGGCTGGCAAGCTGGAAAAGCTGGGCCTGGTAACCTGTGAAGACGTGCAGAAATGCGATCTGGCCTCACTGTTAAAGCGTTTTGGTAAATTCGGGCGAGTGCTGTGGGAGCGCAGCCAGGGTATTGATGAGCGTCAAGTCAGCAACGACCGGCAGCGTAAATCCATCGGTGTGGAACGTACCCTGGCCGAGGACATTCACGACTGGGCCGATTGTGAGCAAATCGTCGAACGCCTGTACCCGGAACTGGAGCGCCGGCTGGCGAATGTTAAACCCGACCTGTTAATTGCCCGCCAGGGCGTTAAGCTTAAGTTTAATGATTTCCAGCTCACCACCCAGGAGCACGTCTGGCCACGGCTCAATAAAGAAGATTTGCTTGCCACGGCGCGTAAAACCTGGGACGAGCGGCGCGCCGGGCGCGGCGTTCGCCTGGTGGGCCTGCATGTCACCCTGCTTGACCCACAGCTGGAGCGTCAGTTGGTGCTTGGTCTTTGACTTACTAATACAGGAGGCAGTGATGGTAAAAAGCGCGCCAGTTATTCGTCGCTATCATCCACGCGATTTCCCTGATGTTGTAGAGGTGTTCCTGCGCTCGGTTAGCGAAGTGGCGGCCAAAGATTATAACGAGGCGCAAACCCGCGCCTGGGCGCAGATTGATGAACAACGCTGGATGGTACGTCTGTCGCACGCCTGGACGTTTGTCGCCTGTAACCATGACGAAATTGCCGGGTTTATTACTCTCGAGCGCGATGGGCATCTTGATTTGCTGTTTGTGCATCCTGATTACCAGCGGCAAAAAACCGCTACCGCGCTGTTGAATCGCCTGGAAAACCAAGCCCGCGCGCAAAACATTGCCACGCTGTTTACCGAAGCCAGCATTACGGCGCGGCCTTTCTTTGAGCGGCACGGATTCAAAGTCATAGCGAAACAAACCGTGGGGTTACGGGGTGAGGATCTCGTGAATTACCGAATGCAGAAATGGTTGGGCGAAGCGCATACTCTGCTGGAATACCGTGAACTGAGCGAATAAAAAAGGGCAACATCGCGTTGCCCTTAATCTACGACTTATTTAGCCGGAATGGCTTTCAGCAGTTCCGTGAGAAGCGTCCAGTACTGGCCGACGCTTTCAATATGAACCTGCTCATCCGGGGAGTGCGGCCCGGTGATGGTTGGCCCAATCGACACCATATCCATGTCAGGATACGGTTTCTTGAACAGACCGCATTCCAGACCCGCGTGGATCACCTGAATGTTCGGCGTCTTGTTGAACAGCTTCTGGTAAGTTTCACGCACCAGCGCCATCACCGGCGAGCTGGCGTCCGGCTGCCAGCCAGGATAGCTGCCTTTGGCTTCGGTTTGCGCGCCGACCAGGCCGCCCAGCGATTCCAGCATACCGACTACGTAATCTTTACCGCTGTCGATAAGCGAACGGATCAGGCAGATAATCTGCGCGCTGTCCTGCTCCATTGTCACCACGCCAACATTCAGGGACGTTTCCACCACGCCTTTCGCCACGTCGGAGTTACGGATCACGCCGTTCGGGGTGGCGTTCAGCAGGCTGATAAACGCATCGCGGCTTGTCGCGGTCAGGGCGGATTTATCGGTTGTTGCGCTATCCAGCAGCACCACCAGATTTTTTTCCACTACCGACAGTTCGTTTTTCAGGATGTCCTGATAGTGGCTGGCCAGGTTTTTCAAGTCAGCCGCGTTGTCTGCCGGAACGGCAACGGTGGCAAAGGCTTCACGCGGGATGGCGTTACGCAGGGTGCCGCCGTTAAAGTCCACCAGACGCAGGTCCAGTTCTCTGGCGTGACCGGCCAGAAAACGCGCCAGCAGTTTGTTGGCGTTGCCCAGGCCTAAATGAATATCGCCGCCAGAGTGGCCGCCTTTCAGGCCCTTCAGCGTCAGTTTGAAGGTCTCAAAACCTGCCGGAATTGCCTCGCGATCCAGTTTCAGGGTGGTGATAAAGTCGATACCCCCTGCGCAGCCCATGTAGATTTCACCTTCTTCTTCGGAGTCGGTGTTAATCAGAATGTCGGCTTTTAACCAGCCTGGCTGCAAACCAAACGCGCCGTCCATGCCCGCTTCTTCGGTCATGGTCAACAGCACTTCCAGCGGGCCGTGGGCCACGGAATCATCCGCCAGCACCGCCAGCGCGGACGCCATGCCGATGCCGTTATCCGCACCCAGCGTGGTGCCGCGCGCTTTCACCCATTCGCCGTCGATCCACGGTTGAATCGGGTCTTTGGTGAAGTCATGGTCGGTATCGTTATTTTTCTGCGGCACCATATCAAGGTGCGCCTGCAGGACCACCGTTTTGCGGTTTTCCATACCGGCAGTGGCCGGTTTGCGGATCAGGATGTTGCCAACGCTGTCGCGCTCCGCTTCCAGTCCTTTCTCACTGGCCCAGCTTAAAATGTGTTCGGCGAGTTGTTCTTCATGATAAGACGGGTGAGGGATGGAGCAGATTTTGGCAAAAATATCCCACAGCGGCTGCGGGGAGAGTTGAGACAGTTCAGACACGTTAAGTCTCCTTGACGTTGACCCGGCAAAAGGGGCTGCCGGTCACAGGTTTACCTGATTACGATGTACCACAAGCCAAGCTTGCGTGATGTCGTGAGCATACCACTTTCTGTTACATCATGTAGACCGCCTCACGTAAAAACCGCAGCGGATGCCGCACAGCACTGGTTTTTAGTGCGTCAGATCTCTATAATCTCGCGCAACCTATTTTCCCCTGAATACTTTTAAGCCGTTTAAAACAGGCCGGGACACTTCACATGAGCGAAAAATACATCGTCACCTGGGACATGTTGCAGATTCACGCCCGCAAACTGGCAAGCCGCTTGCTGCCAGCCGATCAATGGAAAGGCATTATTGCCGTGAGCCGCGGTGGTTTGGTCCCTGGCGCGCTGCTGGCCCGTGAACTGGGTATTCGCCATGTCGATACCGTCTGTATTTCCAGCTACGATCACGACAACCAGCGTGAGCTGAAAGTGATCAAGCGCGCTGAAGGCGACGGCGAAGGCTTTATCGTGATTGACGATCTGGTGGACACTGGCGGTACGGCGGTTGCCATCCGTGAGATGTACCCTAAAGCGCATTTCGTGACCATTTTCGCCAAGCCGGCCGGGAAACCGCTGGTGAATGACTATGTTGTCGACATCCCGCAGGACACTTGGATTGAGCAGCCGTGGGACATGGGCGTGGTCTTTGTACCGCCGTTGTCTGGCCGTTAATGCGAAACCGCGTTTTGCCTGACTGATATCAACGCCCGCTTGCCGGGCGTTTGTTTTTTTTAGCCCCTGACACGCTACAATAGGGCCATTGAGCGTTATGGAGGCTGAACGACATGGCAAAAAATCTGAGCGAAACCCTGTTTAAACCCCGCTTTAAACACCCGGAGACGTCAACACTCGTTCGGCGGGTGCATCATACTGGCCATCCCGCCATTCAGTCCGCCCTTGATGGTAAGAATATTCCCCACTGGTATCGGATGATTAACCGTCTGATGTGGGTATGGCGCGGCATCGATCCGCGTGAAATTCTCGACGTGCAGGCGCGCATTGTGATGAGTGACGCCGAACGTACCGATCCGGCGCTGTACGACACGGTGATCGGCTATCGCGGTGGCAACTGGATTTACGAATGGTCGAAACAGGCCATGCTGTGGCAGCAACGGGCAGGGCAGGCGGAAGACGACGCCACCGCCGGTCGCCACTGGTTGAAAGCCTCTAATCTTTACAGCATCGCCGCCTATCCGCACTTAAAAGGTGATGAGCTGGCGGAACAAGCCCAGGCGCTGGGGAACCGTGCCTACCAGGAAGCGGTGCAGCGCCTGCCGTTCAACATCCGCGAGCTGGAATTTAACGTACCGGGCGGCAGCCCCGTCAGCGGTTTTTTACACCAACCGAAGGGCGACGGGCCGTTCCCTACCGTGCTGATGTGCGGTGGTCTGGACGCATTACAAAGCGATTATTTCAATCTGTTCGAGCAATATTTCGCGCCGCTGGGCATTGCGATGCTGACCCTTGATATGCCGTCAGTCGGCTTCTCGGCAAAATGGAAACTCACCCAGGACTCCAGCCTGCTGCACCAGCACGTGTTGAAATCCCTGCCGGAACTCCCCTGGATTGACCACACCCGCGTGGCGCTGTTCGGCTTTCGTTTTGGGGCCAACGTGGCAGTGCGTTTAGCCTATCTCGAATCGCCGCGCCTCAAAGCGGTGGCGTGTCTGGGGCCAATGGTTCATCAACTGCTGACTGACACCACGCTGCAAAACAAAGTGCCGGAAATGTATATGGACGTGCTGGCCAGCCGGTTGGGCATGTACGATGCGGCGGATACCGCGCTGCGCACCGAGCTCAACCGCTATTCGCTAAAAACTCAGGGGTTGCTGGGCCGCCGTTGTCCGACGCCGATGCTGTCAGGTTACTGGAAAAACGATCCTTTCAGCCCGCCTGAGGAGTCGCGCTTCATCACCTCGTCATCATCCGATGGCAAATTGCTGGAGATACCCTTTAATCCGGTGTATCGCAATTTTGATAAAGCGTTAAAAGAAATTGCCGGATGGATTAACAATCGATTTGGTTAATAGATTGCTAAATTCCATTGTTTTGGTAAAACAGTTGCTTCACCAAAGGAGATTGCAATGACGTTACCGAGTGGACACCCGAAGAGCAGGATGATTAAAAAGTTCACGGCCCTGGGCCCGTATATCCGGGAAGGGCAATGTGAAGACAACCGTTTCTTTTTCGATTGCCTGGCAGTTTGCGTCAATGTCAAACCCGCGCCGGAAAAGCGTGAGTTCTGGGGATGGTGGATGGAACTGGAAGCGGAAGAGAAACGCTTTACCTATACCTGGCATTTTGGTCTTTATGATGAAGAAGGCCACTGGCAGGCAACGGCGATTAAAGATCGTGAAGTGAATGAAAAGCTGGAGCAAACCCTGCGTGATTTCCACGAGCGTCTGCGCGAGTTGTTAGCGTCATTGGATTTGAAGCTAGAGCCGGCAGATGATTTTGCCGAAGCGAATATCAAACTCACCGCCTGATAGTTTCCCCTCTTTAAAAGCAAAACCCCCGTTTACACGGGGGTTTTGTTGCTGATTAGAATTGGTAAGTCATACCCACGGCAACGATGTCATCGTCGTTGATGCCGAGCGCATTGTTTTTATGAATTTGGTTAATTTTGTAATCAACAAAGGCGGACATGTTTTTGTTGAAATAGTAAACCGCCCCCACGTCAAAGTAGTTGACTAAATCAACGTCGCCGATGTTTTCGATATCTTTACCTTTCGACTGGACATAGCCCAGGGACGGACGCAGACCGAAGTCGAACTGATACTGAACAACCACTTCAACGTTCTGCGCCTTATTCGCTGCGCCAATGTAACTGTCACTGGCATAAACCGGTGTCATGTTACGGGTTTCAGAGTACATGGCCGCAATGTAGATATTGTTGGCGTCATATTTCAGGCCGGTCGCCCAGGCTTCTGCTTTGTCGCCTCTGCCGACACGCTGGATATTCTGTCTGTCGGTGCGTTCAGAGTTGGTGTACGCGGCACCAATGCTGTAAGGGCTGCCGCCGAAGTCATAGGTCATTGCCGTACCGAAACCGTTACCGTTTTCAGTGCGCGCGCTGCGGTCGCCATTGGCTCCCTGGTATTGCAGGGTAGTGTTCAGACCATCGACGACACCGAAGAAATCGGTATTACGGTAAGTCGCCAGACCATTGGCACGCTTAGCCATAAAGTTATCGTTATGACCGGAGGAGTCGCCGCCGAACTCCGGGAACATATCGGTCCAGGCTTCCACGTCATACAGCGCGCCCAGGTTACGACCATAATCGAGCGAGCCGTAGTCCTGAAGTTTTAAGCCAGCATAAGCCAGGCGGGTTTTTTGCGTGTTAGCCGCCCCTTCTTCTTTGTTACCGGCGAATTCCGCTTCCCAACGGCCATAGCCAGTCAGTTCATTATTAATTTGTGTTTCGCCTTTAAAGCCGAAACGCGCGTAGGTTTTATCGCCGTCTTTTGCAGAGTAATCGCTCATGTAATGCATGGCTTTCACTCGTCCGTAGACGTCCAGTTTATTACCGTCTTTGTTATAAACTTCAGCTGCTTGCGCTGCTGATGCTGTAACCAAGCTCATCATCACTAATGCCAGTGTGCTTTTCTTCATTTTTAATCCTTTTTATTCATCCTTTTTATGGCTGCCATTAATAGAGCAACTATCAGTTAAAGAAATAGATGCGCCCTATATGACATTGCAGGAATGATATATTTCAAAGAAAGAATAAGCATGAATAAAAGTGAGATAAGGTTTCTAAAAATGTAATTTTCGGAATTTTAAATAAACATTATGGCTTCTGTCCGAATACCTCAGAAAACGCGCCAGCCCGTTTAATTGGCTCTACGTGAATGTTGAAACGACAGGGGATAACGGAAAGCGATTCTGCGTAAACGAGGGGGTATTGCCTGAAAGCAAAACCCCCGCTTGCGCGGGGGGTCTGGTAGCCATACGAGTTTACTGCTTAGAACTGATACGTCACACCAACGGCAACGATGTCATCGTTGTTGATGCCGAGCGCATTGTCGTCATCCAGTTGGTTGATTTTGTAGTCCACGAAGGCGGACATGTTTTTGTTGAAGTAGTAAACCGCGCCCACGTCGATATATTTCACTAAATCAACGTCGCCGATACCATTAATGTCTTTGCCTTCAGACTGTACGTAGCCCAGGGACGGACGCAGGCCGAAGTCGAACTGATACTGAACCACGGCTTCGAAGTTCTGTGCTTTGTTAGCAAAGCCACCAGAAATCGGCGTCATGTTGCGGGTTTCAGAATACATGGTCGCCAGGTACAGATTGTTGGCGTCGTATTTCAGACCGGTTGCCCAGGCTTCGGCTTTTTTACCCTGGCCGCGCAGTTGACGTTCTTGCAGGTCTGTACGGTCGGAGTTGGTGTACGCGCCGCCGATGCTGAATGCGCTGCCGCCGAAGTCATACGTTACCGCAGTACCGAAACCGTCGCCGTTTTCTTTGCTGGCGGTACGGCCTTCGTTTTTAGCCTGATATTGCAGTGTGGTGTTCAGACCGTCGATCGCGCCGAAGAAATCGGTGTTACGGTAAGTCGCCAGGCTGCTGGAACGCTTGGTCATGAAGTTATCGGTCTGGCCGGAAGAGTCGCCGCCGAATTCCGGGAACATATCGGTCCAGGCTTCTACGTCGTACAGCGCGCCCAGGTTACGCCCGTAGTCGATAGAACCGAAATCCTGGAATTTAATACCGGCGAAAGCCAGACGGGTTTTCTGCGCGTTAGCCGCGCCTTCTTCTTTGTTACCCGCAAATTCCGCTTCCCAGCGGCCAAAGCCAGTAATGGCGTCGGTGATCTGAGTTTCACCTTTGAAGCCGAAACGAACATAAGTCATGTCACCGTCTTTCGCGGCGTAATCACTCATGTAGTGCATTGCTTTAACGCGGCCGTATACATCCAGTTTGTTGCCGTTCTTGTTATACACTTCTGCTGCCTGCGCCGCTGATGCTGCTACAACGCCCATCACCACTAATGCCAACGTGCTTTTTTTCATTTTCAATCCCAATGTTTTTATACGCGCTAAGTTTCGGACATCCGCCCATTGAAAATCGCCATGAATCATAACGAGCCTGTATGAAAGATCTGTGACAGAGTAAGAAAAAATATAAAAAAGAATGAAACGATGTTTCTAAAAATGTTGTTTCCTTGATGTTTGGTAATATTTGGCCTTCGCGCCGCACAATGTTTGGGGATTTAAAGCCGGGCAGTTGGCAAGTCGCCTGACTCCTGTTACAACGTCTTTCTGATTGTTCTTTTACTAATTTTTGTTGAAACGGCAGAGAATCATGAGTGACAGCCAGACCCTGGTCGTAAAACTAGGGACCAGTGTCTTAACAGGCGGTTCGCGCCGCCTGAACCGCGCCCATATTGTGGAATTGGTGCGCCAGTGCGCCCGGCAACATGCCGCCGGGCATCGCATTGTTATCGTTACGTCCGGGGCTATCGCTGCCGGGCGTGAACACCTGGGGTATCCAGAACTTCCGGCGACCATCGCGTCGAAACAGCTTCTTGCCGCCGTGGGGCAAAGCCGCCTGATCCAACTCTGGGAGCAGTTGTTCTCTATTTACGGGATCCACGTCGGGCAGATGTTGCTGACCCGCGCTGATATGGAAGATCGTGAACGTTTTCTGAACGCTCGCGATACGCTGCGCGCTCTGCTGGATAACAACATCGTTCCGGTCATCAACGAAAACGACGCGGTCGCCACGGCGGAAATCAAAGTTGGCGATAATGACAATCTTTCCGCGCTGGCCGCGATCCTGGCGGGTGCCGATAAACTGCTGCTGCTGACCGATCAGCAAGGGCTGTTTACCGCCGACCCGCGCAGCAATCCGCAGGCGGAGCTGATCGCTGATGTTCACGGTATTGACGACGCGCTGCGCGCTATTGCTGGCGACAGCGTATCCGGCCTGGGCACTGGCGGTATGGGGACTAAACTGCAAGCCGCCGATGTGGCCGGACGCGCTGGGATCGAGACCGTAATCGCCGCAGGCAGCAAACCGGGCGTGATTGGCGATGTCATCGAAGGGCTGCCAGTGGGCACGCGCTTTCATCCCCAACAGTCGCCGCTGGAAAACCGTAAGCGCTGGATTTTTGGCGCGCCGCCCGCCGGTGAAATCAGCGTCGATGAAGGGGCGCAAACGGCGATTCTGGCGCGCGGCAGTTCTCTGCTGCCAAAAGGCATCAAAACCGTGACCGGCAATTTCTCGCGTGGTGAAGTGATCCGCATCCGCAACCAGGAAGGACGCGACATCGCCCACGGCGTGAGCCGCTATAACAGCGATGCGCTGCGCCGTATTGCCGGGCATCACTCCCAACAAATCGACGCCATTCTCGGTTATGAATATGGCCCGGTCGCCGTCCATCGCGACGACCTGATCCTCATTTAAGGAGCCTGCAATGCTTGAACAAATGGGTAAAGCGGCGAAAGCGGCTTCTTACCGGCTGGCGCTGTTATCGAGCCGCGAGAAAAACCGCGTGCTGGAGAAAATCGCCGATTATCTTGAAGCTCAGGCGGACGCCATCCTGAGCGCCAACCAGCAGGATCTGGCCGAAGCCAAAGCCAGTGGCCTGAGCGACGCCATGCAGGACCGCCTGGCGCTGACGCCTCAGCGTCTGCACGCGATCGCCAACGACGTGCGCCAGGTGTGCAACCTTGCCGACCCGGTGGGGCAGGTGATTGACGGCGGCGTGCTCGACAGTGGGCTGCGCCTTGAGCGCCGTCGGGTGCCGCTCGGCGTGATTGGCGTGATTTATGAAGCTCGCCCGAACGTCACGGTGGATGTGGCGTCGCTGTGCCTGAAGACCGGCAACGCAGCGATTTTGCGCGGCGGTAAAGAAACCTGGCGCACCAATGCCGCCACGGTAAAAGTCATCCAGCAGGCGCTGGAAGAGTGCGGATTACCGGCGGGTGCGGTTCAAGCCATTGAAAGCCCGGATCGCGCGCTGGTCTCTGAAATGCTGCGCATGGATAAGTACATCGACATGCTGATCCCACGCGGTGGCGCGGGCCTGCATAAGCTGTGCCGCGAGCAGTCCACCATTCCGGTGATCACCGGCGGAATTGGCGTATGCCATATTTTTGTTGATGAGAGCGCGGAAATCGACGCGGCGTTGAACGTGATCGTCAATGCCAAAACCCAACGCCCGAGCACCTGCAACACCGTAGAAACGCTGCTGGTACATCAGGGGATCGCTGACCGTTTCCTGCCTGCCCTGAGCGAAAAAATGGCTGCCAGCGGCGTAACGCTGCATGCGGACAGTCACGCGTTTGAGCAGTTGAAAAATGGCCCGGCGCAGTTGGTAGCGGTGAAGCCGGAAGAGTATGACGATGAATTCCTGTCGCTGGATATTAACGTCAAGCTGGTGGCAGACATTGACGGCGCGATTGCCCATATCCGCGAGCACGGCACTCAGCATTCCGACGCGATCCTGACGCGTACCCTGCGCAATGCCGACCGTTTCGTCAATGAAGTGGACTCGTCAGCGGTCTACGTCAACGCCTCGACGCGCTTTACTGATGGCGGACAGTTCGGTCTGGGCGCGGAAGTGGCGGTCAGCACCCAGAAACTGCACGCGCGAGGGCCGATGGGCCTCGAAGCGCTCACCACCTATAAGTGGATCGGCTACGGCGACGATACTGTTCGCGTCTGATAAGAAAGGGTGATGCTCAGGCATCGCCCTTTTTTTGCTGTGCGCCTTCCAGTTGTTCCTGCTTGCGAAACGCGCTGGGCGAAAGGCCAACCGCACGATGAAAATCCCGCGAGAAATGCAGCGGGTCGTTATACCCCACCTGCACCGCAATCCGGCTGATGCTTTCCTGCGTTTCGACCAGCAGCCTTCGCGCCTGAGATAAACGATAGTTCTTCAGCCATTTCAATGGGCTTTGGTTGAATGTTGTCTGGAATAAGCGGAACAGCTGCGACTTACTTACCTGGCAGTAATGCATAAACTTCTCAATATCCCAGTCATCGTTGTAATGGCTGTGGATCTGATACAGCAGCTTGCCCAGCCCGCGATGGGTGATCACCTGAGATTGCGCGGCATCGTGGCTGCGGTTTTCCAGCAGGGTAAAAATCAACTGGCTGCACAGCATATCGCAGTGGGCATCGGTCACCAGGGTATAGCTGTTCATCTGGTCGAAAATATGGTGATAAATTTCAACGATCTTTTGTGGATTGTCGAACTGGAAAACTGGCCGCTGGGGAACGTCCATTATCTGCATGATATTGTTGAGTTTTGAACCTTCTATGCGCAGCCAGAGGATCGCCCAGGGAGAGTGTTTGTCGGGGTAATGCTCATGCGGCCAGCGCACCGGCAGCCAGGCCAGTTGCCCTTCGCGCACCGGATAAAGCCTGTCTTCAATCCGGATAAACCCCGCGCCGCGCAGGCAAAACAGCAATTCATGGCCCACCACCGACTGACGATGCACGTGGAAATCCGCCGCAGTCTCAATATGCCCGGCGCGCAAAATCCGGTAGTTCATCAGGGTGGAAAATTCGTCAGAACCCCGATACCAGTTGGCGATCGCTCGGGTGCGTTGCTTTTGTTTCTGCATAGCGGCCTGGTTTCTTGTTTGCCCGTTTCGCCTGGCATAGTGGCATTTTTCGCCACCCGGCAGGCACTGCTCTGTGAGTGATTTTTGACCTGACTCACATTTTCATTGACATGAAAATTTCATCCATGTTCCAGGGAATTCTGCCTATCACGCTCATCGTACATCCTGCCTAAAGTAACGACATCTTCACGGCACACTTACACGCTTTTTACTTACCAGACAGGAGCTGTCCATGATTAATTTTAACGATCCGCGCCAGGTCGCCAGGGCGATTCAGTACACCAACGTCAACCCGGATTTGACACGCGAAGGGGTGATTAAACATCTGGAAACCTGCATGCAGTATCAGTTTGATGCGGCCATGATTGCGCCCTGCTGGGTTTCCCTTGCCAAAGACATGCTGAAAGGCAGCGGCGTGCGGGTGGCAACCACGGTCAACTTCCCCATGGCTAACGACACCACGGCAATGAAAATAGCAGTGGTGCGCGAGCTGGCGAAAGAAGGTGCCGATGAGTTCGACTTCCCGCCAAACCCCGGCTATCTGTTGGGCGGCCAGGAAGATCTCTATTTTAACGAGCTGAAAAGCGTGACCCACGTGGCTCATGACCTGGGGATGAAAGTGAAAGCCATGCTGGAGTTTGGTTTCATCACCGAAGAAGCGTTGAAAATCAAAGCCACCCGTTATGCCTTTGAAGCAGGCATTGATTGGGTGAAACAGTCCAGCGGCTGGGGCAAAGGCGGTTGCGAAGCGACGGTAGAAGATGTTCGACTTCTCAAAGCCAATATTCAGTTACCGTGCCGGGTAAAAGTATCAGGTAAGGTCAATACCCTGGAAAAAATGAAAGCGATGTTCGAAGCCGGGGCCGAACTGGTCGGCACCAGCTCCGGGCCGGAACTGGTCAAAGGCCTGACGGGGGATATCAACGCTTATTAATACGTCGCCGCCGCAAGTGTAACTGCGGCGGCGCAGTGTTATGCCATTGTCAGTCAAGAAGGGGAATTACTGATGAGTATTTTTATCCTTGGCAGTTATGCCAAAGCGCTGGTCATGACGGCAGATCGTATTCCTATGGCGGGCGAGACGTTAATCGGCACTGATTTTCGCCAGACCTGGGGCGGGAAAGGCTCGGATATGGCGGTGCAGGCGGCACGGCTTGGGGCGAAAGTAGCCTACGCCGGCGTCGTCGGTGACGATACGTTTGGCCATGAATTCGTGACCCTGATGCGCGACGAAGGCGTGAATATCAACGCGTTGACCTTAACCCCTGAACTGCCTACCGGAGCCGGGTTAATCATCAAAGACAATCAGGCCCGCAACGTGATTGTGGTGGATATGGGGGCCAATAAACTGTTTAGCCCGGCGCACGTGGACGAGGCGAAAGCGCTCATTGAACAGAGCAGCGTAGCGCTGGCGCAGCTGGAAATCCCGCTGGAGACCGCGCTTTACGGGCTGAATGTCGCTAAACAGCTCGGCAAAACCACCATTCTTAATCCGGCTCCCGCCCAGGACTTACGCGGCGTGAACCTAAACCCTATCGATTACCTGACCCCTAATGAAACCGAAGCCCGCGTGTCGCTGGGCCTGGCACCGGACGATGCGCGCAGCAACCGCGAAATCGCCGATTTGCTGCTGGAGACCGGCTGCCGCTATGTGGTAATGACGCTGGGCGAAGCCGGCAGTGCCGTATTCAGCCGCACCGACACCCTGGAAATCCCGTCCTGCAAAGTGGAGGTGGTAGACAGCAACGGCGCAGGAGACAGCTTCAATGCGGGGCTGGCGGTTGCATTAAGCGAAGGGCAGCCAATTGAAAAGGCGGCGTTTTTCGCCAATGCCACCGCCGCGCTGTGCTGCTGCGACTGGGAAACCGTGCCCTCCTACAAAACGCGTAAAGAAGTCGAACAATTTCTCGGTTGTTAATTATAAAAACTCAATTCGGAGAGATAACCATGAGACCTGAACGTATCCTACATCCTCAACTCGCGGCGGCGCTGTCCACCCTCGGCCATACCGATATTATCCTGGTGACCGATGCCGGTTTCCCCATCCCGCCGCACGCTAATCGCATCGACCTCGGTTTCTGGCCGGGCATTCCCGACGTGACCGATATTCTGCGCGTGCTGCGCCATGAAGTGTTTGTTGAAGACATTAAATTCGCCCGGGAAGTGCGCGACTGTAACGCGGACCTGTACCGTCAGGTGCAGGATATCTTTACCGGCTCCGGGACAGATTTCAGCGAAGCCAGCCATGAAGTGCTGTGTAATGAACTCGCTTATAAAGCCAAAGTGATTATTCGCTCCGGCTCATTCAACCCGTGGGCTAATTTCGCGCTGGTGGCCAGTACCGACCCGTTCGCGTGGTTTGCCGACGGCACTAACGTCCAGCCGCTGCCTGCCTATGTGACGCGCCGCCAGCGGATTAAAGAGAATCATGTCCCGCAGCTTAACTCACGCGCGTAGGCATTTTATCACTATCACGGGGGCATCCATCATGGATTCGTTAGAACGCTTATTAGAGCAGGCGACACGTCCGGCGTTACCGCAAAGAACAGACTACAAAATCGGCATTATCGGCGCGGGATTTATCGTCGAGCATTGCCATCTGGTGGCGTACCAGAAAGCGGGGTTTACGCCATACGGGATCACCTCGCTGGAAAATGCCCACAGCCAGCGGCTGTCCACGGCATTTAACATCCCCAAAATCTATGCAAGCTGGCAGGAGATGGTGTGCGACCCGCAGATCGAGATTATCGATATCGCCGTGCCGCCGCATATTCAGCTAGAGATTGTGCGTTTTATTTGCAGTAAAAATTCTCCGGCGAAAAACGTCAAAGCCATTCTCTGCCAGAAGCCGCTGGCGATGTCGCTGGAGGCCGGGCGCGAAATCGTGCGCCTGAGTAAAGAGAGTGGCATCCCTGTCGCAGTGAACTCCAATATGCGCTACGACCCGTCGATTCGGGCGCTGAAGTACATTCTCGACAACCAGCTGATTGGCACGCCGGTGATTGCCAGCATTGATATGCGCGCCATTCCCGACTGGCAGCAGTTCCTCCAGCAATATAAAAAACTCGAACTGTACGCGATGGCTATCCACCATATCGACGCTTTCCGCTTCCTGTTTGGCGACCCGGTAAAAGTCACCGCCGTTTGCCGCACCGATCCGCGCACCACCTTCGAGCATACCGATGGCATCACCCAGTACACCTTCCAGTACGCCAATGGCCTGATCGCCACCAGTCTGGATGACGTCTGGGCCTGGCCGGGTGAACCCTGCGCCAAAAATAATTACATCAACTGGCGTGTAGAGGGCACTGACGGGCTGGCGGAAGGGGACTTCGGCTGGCACCGCCGCCCGCCGGCGTATTGCGGCAGTACCTTAAAACTGGCCTCACGCGAGTACCCCGACCGCTGGATCGTCCCGCAGTGGGAGCGCCAGTGGTTCCCGGATGCGTTTATCGGCACCATGGCGAGCCTAATGTGCGCCCTGGAACACGGCGTAGAACCGGAAATCAGCGCTGAAGACAACCTGGGCACACTGGCCTGCATCGAAGCCTGTTATGCCTCTATTCAGGAAGAGCGAACCGTTTATCTCAATGAAATCCTTCAGGAGAATACAAAATGATTAACGTCGGCATCTTTACCGGTTACTACCCTTACAGCCTGGAAGAGACTATCGCAAAGATTAAGCAGGCGGGGATGGGCTGCGTGCAGCTTGACCTCGAATTTACCGATGTCGATCTGAGCCGTGGACATATCACTAAAGAGAAAGCGCATCAGGTGCGCGACGCGTTTCGCAAGGCCAATCTGCCTATCGTCGCTATTTCGGCGTACACCAACCTGGTGCATCCCGATCCGGCAAAACGGGCCGAGAATATCGCGGCGGTGAAAGAGATCCTCGCGCACGCACGGGACTTCGGCACGCCGTATGTGATTAGTGAAACCGGCACCTATAACGTCGACAGCGACTGGTTGTACGATCCGAAAAACAGCACCGAAGAGGCGTATCAGGAATTTAAAGCTATCGCCCGCGACCTGGCGGCGTTCGCCTGGGACCACGGTGCGGTGTTCCTGGTGGAGAATTATGTTAACAACATTATCGGCTCGGTCAGCCAGGTGGCGCGCCTGATGCGCGATATCGACCACCCTGGACTTGGCCTGGCGCTGGACCCGACCAACTATTTCGATGACAAAAACATCGATGCCATTGACGAGACGCTGCACAGCATTTTCAACGTGCTGGACGGCAAAATCAAAATCGCCCATGCCAAAGACTGCAAGAAAACGGACGTGGTGATTGAGAAATTCGGAGACGGCGCGGCGGAGCATAACAGCTTCCGTGGGGCCGGTTCGGTGGAATTGCCTGCGGCAGGGTTGGGATCGCTTAACTATTTGCTGTATGTAGAACTGCTCGCGAAAAACCACCCGAACATCCCGCTGATAATTGAACACGTCGACGAGTCAGATATTCCGCGCGCCAAAAACTTCGTTGATGATGTGCTGATGGTGACCGGGGCGTAATTCCTAATTTGGGTCAGGTATCCCGCAGGTGGGGCGGGGTATCTGACTCAACTGGCGCAAAACTCACCACTTGAATCATAAGGCCATTGACGCCCTCGCAAGTTTTCCTTACCCTTTTACACCGTGTTCGCGCCCGTGAGCACGTCTCCTCAGGGCCGATATAGCTCAGTTGGTAGAGCAGCGCATTCGTAATGCGAAGGTCGTAGGTTCGACTCCTATTATCGGCACCATTTCAAACTCTTCCCAAGTCTACCGAAATCAACTAAAAGCCCGTATACTGCGGTTTATGACCCGTATCTTATCTCCTGTTATCAACTGGACTCAACTGAAATCAAGTCGCAGTTGGGGGCATAAGTGGGGGCATTCTGTGTTCGGTCCAGGGAGATGCCCCCAATGAAGCTAAATGCGCGACAGGTAGACGCAGCTAAACCCAGAGAGAAAGCCTATAAGCTGGCAGATGGTGCTGGATTGTATCTTGAGGTTGTTCCCTCTGGTTCCAGATACTGGCGGATGAAGTATCGCTTCAATGGAAAAGAGAAACGTCTGGCTTTCGGTGTCTATCCAGCAGTGTCGCTTGCGCAAGCAAGAGCACTGCGTGATGACGCCAAGAAAAAGCTGGCTGAGGGGATCGATCCATCTTTTGCCAAGAAAGAAGAAAAGCTGGTTCGCGATGTGCAACTCAACAACACGTTTCAGTCTGTGGCACTTGAGTGGCACGGCACGAAGGTGAGTCGGTGGTCAGAAGGCTATGCTTCCGATATCATCGAAGCATTCAATAAAGATATTTTCCCCTATATCGGCCAGCAGCCGGTAAATGAAATCAAACCGCTGGTTTTGCTTAATGTTCTGCGTCGAATGGAAAGCCGTGGCGCGACAGAGAAGGCCAAGAAGGTTCGCCAGCGTTGCAGTGAAGTCTTTCGTTACGCCATCGTTACCGGTCGTGCGGAATACAATCCTGCAGCGGATCTAACCAGCGCGATGTCAGGGCATGAATCGAAGCATTACCCCTTCCTGACGGTTGAAGAGTTACCAGACTTCTTTAAAGCTCTCGCAGGCTACACAGGAAGCCCGTTAGTTGTTCTTGCAGCACGTCTGCTGATCCTTACGGGAGTTCGCACTGGCGAGCTCCGAGGTGCTTCCTGGAGTGAGTTTGATCTTGAGAAAGCGGTGTGGGAAATACCTGCAGAGCGTATGAAGATGAAACGGCCTCACCTTGTCCCCCTCTCTACCCAAGCGCTGGAAATCGTACAGCAGCTCAAAGTGATGTCAGGGCAATATCCACTGGTGTTCCCAGGACGTAATGATCCCCGCAAGACGATGAGTGAAGCGAGTATTAATCAGGTGTTTAAGCGGATTGGATATACGGGGAAGGTAACGGGGCATGGTTTCCGTCACACGATGAGTACGATTTTGCACGAGGAAGGGTTCAATACGGCATGGATTGAAACCCAGCTTGCGCATGTCGATAAGAATGCGATTCGTGGGACGTACAA
Organism: Atlantibacter sp. MEI4A-1023; assembly: GCF_056155425.1. Taxonomy (NCBI): domain Bacteria; kingdom Pseudomonadati; phylum Pseudomonadota; class Gammaproteobacteria; order Enterobacterales; family Enterobacteriaceae; genus Atlantibacter; species Atlantibacter sp. MEI4A-1023. The sequence continues at coordinate 3,705,159 of NZ_CM149568.1, read as the reverse complement.
CCATGCGTTGTATCTGGAAGGGCGGAGGGAGATGATGCAGTGGTATGCGGATTACATTGATAACATTGGTAAATTTAATCTAATCATAGCATCATAATTTCACCTACAAACTTAGCTACTTATTCGTTAGATAAAGTGAAAATACAAGCAGGTCTCCTCCAAAACGGAGGAGTTCCATACCAGAAAATTTCTTTTTTTGCTGAGTTTCATTTCTGCTTTCTGGAGAAAAGTTACATTTACTTCTGAAGATCTGCTTAGTTATGTAAGTTCAAACGATAGATACAAACGCAGGCTATAACGCTCTGTGAGGGATTCAGAAAGTCGATTGAATGTAGTGCCAATGGGGCACGGTAAGATATGTGAGTTTTACCTTTAAACTGACCATGCTAATGGAGGCATAATGGCTCGTATCGCTTGTCTTGGATGGGGTTCCTTAATTTGGGAGCCAAGGGGTTTACCTGTTCAGGGGAAATGGTCTGAGGATGGCCCACTTATATCCGTTGAATTCGCCAGACAGTCGCTAGATGGACGGATTACGCTTGTGCTAGTCGAAACTGATCGATGAGTGCCTTCCCTGTGGGCGATAATGGAATCAGTGGATCTTACCTCTAGTATTGAGGCTTTGCGTTGCCGTGAAGGTATCCCAATAAAAAATATTGAAAAGCATGTTTGCAGGTGGTCTGCTGGTCAGCCTTCTCCAAAACTGATCCCAGGATTGTCTGAATGGGCTGATACCAATAACGTGGACCATGTGGTATGGACCGGTCTCCCTCCAAAATTCAACGGTAAAGAAATCCTTCCAACAGCCGAAAAAATTGTGAAGTATTTAGAACAACTATCTGGAGAACAAAGAGATAGGGCGGAGCAATACATTCGTCGTGCACCGCGTCAGATCGACACCATGTATCGGCGTATTATTGAATCATCGCTCCAGTGGCATTCAACGGGCGGTGAATAGGCATCTGGTCAGACCTGTGTTGAGGGCTGACATTTTAGCATGTGTTTGAGCTGATTAAGAGGAGGCAGGCTAGGATTTCGCGGGGTGCGTATAAACAGAATAAGATACCTTAACTCAGACTCGAGGACGTCCGTCATAAATGTCAGCCCCAAAACTACTAATTGCGGTGGCAAGTATGCCGTAAATTACCCCACTGCAAACCAGTAATTGTTTACGAGGTTACTATCCCCCGTTTAATCTAATGTTTTGACAGCATTGTTACAGTAGTAATGGATTGCCGATCTTGTTTTAAGGTGAATGCCCAACAAAAGGAGCTGTTATGCTACCCGACCATTTAAAAGGTTTACATTTAAGGTCAGCAGGTTTGATAACCGTTGAAGGCCGGACCATAAATGTTTGGGAGTTCTCGCCCCCAACTGATCCGGCGATTCTTGACAGTTGGGCACTGCATTTTCGTCGGCAATACTGTACAGACCAGGAGCTTCCTGAGCTCTTGTGCGGGACAGGAATGACGATAGAACAGTATCTAAATGCACATATTTTCCCCGACAAAGTCAAGGCTCCCGGGCCATCAATTCGTTCTGGTGATTTCGCTGAATTTCTCATTTCCGACTACTTGGAGTTCACGCTCAATCTGTGGGTGCCCCGAGGAAAATACGCTGACAAAGCCAGCAACAATGAGTCCGTCAAAGGCGTTGATATACTAGGCTTCCATCAGTTGGATATTGCTACTCCCAATCGAGGGGATGTCCTTTATGCCTTTGAAGTTAAAGCGTCTCTTTCAGGTGGTATATATGGTGGCCAGCTCCAAAATGCTGTTGACGATGGTTCTAACGATCAACACATAAGGCAAGCTTTCACGTTAAACGCCACTAAACGTAGGTACCTTCGTGAAGGAAAGACACTGGAAGTGAGCCGAATTGCACGGTTTCAGAATCCTGCAGATAACCCTTATACATATTACTCAGGTGCGGTTGCTGTTCTTTGCAACACAGCTTTCAATGAAGAAGAGCTTGCCAAGACACTGGCCAACACGCACTCAAATGAGGCAGCACTTTATCTGATGGTTGTGAGATCCGATCTTCAGATGAAACTGGTTCATGAACTTTACGAGAGGGCCTGCAAATGAAGGCTGGATTCAATAGCAAACGCCTCTTTGGCATAACACGCTCGAAAGGTAAGATGTACGAGTTTGGTCTGGATGAGTCTCTGCATCTCAGAATGCCTGAAGGTTCAGATCCTTTGCTGCTGTTTATTATGACCGTAGCAACCTTGGGCGACGTTACCGGGGTGCTGGCTGAGCTGTCACTGCCATTAGTTTCTCTTCCCCCTGAGCCGCAAGCGGAGCTGAATTTCTGCGCCAGCTTTTTTGACGCAGTTCTGGATTCAGGATTTGCACAAGGCCTCGAAAGCACAACATTACTATTAGCCTCTGCCGCCTATTATGTGGCTCGACGCCCGGGAAGTAGCTTAGTCCTTGCCCGTCGAATTGAACCTAAAGAAGAAGACAACAATGTTGAGCATTTGCTTCAATGGTTGCTCAAAGCGGACTGGAGGACTTACTGGCTTTTAGACGACAAACGTTATGGACCGCTGCTAACATCGTTTTCGCGTGCTGTTGCTAACCATTTTGCCGAAGGTACCCAGCTACAAGAGATTTGACCTGCTCCCCGTTGATTAATACACCGCGATGTTAGTAATGTCTTCATAAGCCACATGAGGACATCCCCATGAAGAAGCGTTTTTCCGAAGAACAGATCATCAGTATTCTCCGAGAGGCCGAAGCCGGGGTTTCTGCCCGTGAGCTCTGCCGCAAGCACGCCATTTCCGACGCCACCTTTTACACCTGGCGTAAGAAGTATGGCGGTATGGAGGTGCCCGAGGTTAAGCGCCTGAAGTCGCTTGAGGAAGAGAACGCCCGCCTCAAGAAGCTGCTCGCTGAAGCCATGCTGGATAAGGAGGCGCTTCAGGTGGCTCTGGGGCGAAAGTACTGACGACAGACCAGAAGCGGGAAGCTGTGGTGTTGATGTGTGATGCGACCGGTCTGTCGCAACGTCGTGCCTGCAGGCTTACAGGTTTGTCCCTGTCGACCTGCCGCTATGAGGCTCAGCGACCGGCTGCTGATGCGCATTTATCAGGGCGTATCACTGAGCTGGCACTGGAGCGCAGGCGTTTTGGCTACCGACGCATCTGGCAGTTACTGCGCCGTGAAGGCCTTCATGTTAATCACAAGCGCGTGTACCGCCTTTACCACCTTAACGGGCTGGGCGTAAAACGCAGACGACGTCGTAAAGGGCTGGCAACAGAACGTCTGCCGCTGCTCCGCCCGGAGGCGCCCAACCTGACCTGGTCGATGGATTTTGTCATGGACGCGCTGGCCACCGGTCGCAGGATCAAGTGCCTGACCTGCGTGGACGACTTCACGAAGGAGTGTCTGACGATTACCGCCGCATTCGGGATTTCAGGCGTTCAGGTCACGCGAATTCTGGACAGCATTGCACTGTTTCGCGGCTATCCGGCGACGATAAGAACGGACCAGGGGCCGGAGTTTACCTGCAGAGCACTTGACCAGTGGGCTTATGAGCATGGGGTGGAGCTGCGGCTTATCCAGCCGGGCAAGCCAACACAGAACGGATTTATTGAAAGTTTTAACGGACGATTCAGGGATGAGTGCCTCAATGAGCACTGGTTCAGCGATATAGTTCACGCCAGGAAAACGATTAATGACTGGCGGCAGGATTATAACGAGTGTCGTCCACATTCATCGCTGAACTACCAGACTCCGGCTGAATTTGCAGCGGACTGGCGAAACGGGAAATATGAAGAAAAACCAACCGACATTACTAACTGAAGGTTGTATCTAATCCTGGGGGCAGGTCACATATAACATTAAATAAATCATCACGCCTCTTTATTCCTACGCTGATTTCGGTATCATCTCTAGTAACTCCATCAATAAAAGAATCTAGATCTCTTTTTATAGATTGTAAGCCGACTAACTCTTCAGATCTACCCATCGCAATTCGTAGTGATTCAACAAATGTTGATTTACCAGCGCCACGTCCACCAATTATAGCATTGAAGAGAGGGTGCAGTTTTATCTCAACAGGTTTTCCTGGGATAATTCCACAGTGGGTCATTTTTTTAATTGTTAGGTTGTTAATTGACAGGTTTGGTAGAGAATTAGGATCGTCAATTTCGTTACTTACGCAGAATTTATTATCGTATAATGCAAGCCTTAAACCATCAATTGTTGGTTTTCCCATCTTGATCCAAGAGGTATTAGCTCCTAGTCTAGACTTTTCATGAGCATCAGAACCTTTAACTCTACCTATATCTTGAAATGTCTTTTGTAGTTCTACATCTACGCTATCAAGGATAGTTTAAATCGACAAATTCTGCTGCAACAATTTTTTTTGCCCATGTACTTATTTCTGAATTGTTGTTTTTTATTCCCTTTAATAGCCCTTTAGGACCATCAATATGCGCAGGAATAGCAATTCCACTTTCCTTGCTTATCAGCTCAATTACTTTATCAACAGATTCGGTAGCGCATGTTGACTCTGCATCTCCATGTCCTTCCGTAATCCCACACATGCCAAGCACACCATTAATTTTAGCTGTGCCACAAGAGGGGTCAAAAATTGATAATATATGAACCCTAGATTGCCCGGTGCTTACGGTTATTTCACATCCTGGGAATAAAATTAATGGGCGATATTCTTGATAGGATGTTTCAAGCGCTTTTAGCTCTTGCTTCAAGATATCAATCCATGCCCCACTAACATGGTCAGTTACTGCAACGCAGTCAACCTCTCTTTCCATCAGGGCAATGAGCCACTCTTTTGCTGTTTCTGCTGGCGCTTTGTAATCTGATGAGGCAGGAGTGTGTGTATGAAAATCAAATTTATACCAATAGCTTCCTACATTAGTGTACATATCAAAGCCCTACTAAGTTATTAAGCTGAAACGTTTTATTGTTTTAAAACATGATGTTAAATCATATTTCCTATTCACATTTTTTACTATTAAATTTTAAAAATTTTGAGTTTTGCTTTCATATATGAAAAAATGCATGTGATGTTGATCGTTTCATTTTTCCGCGTGATAATGAATGTTTCCGTCAGAGGAGAAATTCCTGTGAAGCCCCTACAACTCTTCAAAAACCTCTCCGATGAAACCCGTCTAGGGATCGTACTGCTGCTCAGAGAGATGGGAGAGCTGTGCGTGTGCGATCTCTGTACAGCGCTGGATCAGTCGCAGCCCAAGATCTCCCGCCATCTGGCAATGCTCCGGGAAAGCGGTCTATTGCTGGATCGCAAGCAGGGGAAATGGGTTCATTATCGCTTATCCCCGCATATTCCATCCTGGGCTGCTCAGGTGATTGAGCAGGCCTGGTTAAGCCAACAGGACGACGTACAGGCCATCGCCCGTAAGCTGGCATCGGCAAACTGCTCTGGTAGCAGTAAGGCTGTTTGCATCTAAAAAATTTGCCTGGACATATATGTTTTTCCAAATGTGAGATATTCAAAATGAAGACGTTAACGGTGTTTGACCCGGCAATGTGCTGCAGTACCGGCGTATGTGGCTCAGATGTCGATCAGGTTCTGGTTGATTTTTCTGCTGATGTGCAGTGGCTGAAAGGACGTGGCGTACAGGTTGAACGTTACAACCTGGCGCAGCAGCCCATGAGCTTTGTTCAGAATGAGAAAGCAAAAGCATTCCTCGAAGCATCTGGAGCAGAAGGGCTTCCGTTACTGCTGTTGGACGGTGAAACGGTGATGGCAGGGCGATACCCAAAACGCGCTGAGCTGGCTCGCTGGTTCGGTATACCGCTGGAGAAGGTAGGTTTAGCTTCCACCAGCTGCTGTGGTGGTAATACTTCCTGTTGCTGAGTATGTCAGGAGGACATATGAAATTCTTACAGAATATCCCGCCTTACCTGTTTTTTACCGGTAAGGGAGGTGTAGGAAAAACTTCTATTTCCTGCGCGACGGCAATCCGCCTTGCTGAACAGGGTAAGCGGGTTTTGCTGGTCAGTACCGATCCAGCCTCCAATGTCGGCCAGGTATTCGATCAGGCTATCGGTAACACCATTCGCCCTGTGGCAGCAGTTCATGGACTTTCCGCTCTGGAAATCGACCCGCAGGAAGCCGCCAAACAATACCGCTCCAGAATCGTTGATCCTATCAAAGGTCTTTTGCCTGATGACGTTGTTAACAGTATCAGCGAGCAGCTTTCAGGAGCCTGTACCACTGAGATTGCGGCGTTTGATGAGTTCACCGGCTTATTGACAGACGCTTCCCTGCTGACCCGCTTCGATCACATCATTTTTGATACAGCGCCGACGGGCCACACGATTCGCCTTCTCCAGCTTCCCGGTGCCTGGAGTAGCTTCATTGAAAGTAATCCAGATGGTGCTTCCTGTCTTGGCCCAATGGCCGGGCTGGAAAAGCAGCGTGAGCAGTATGCTCATGCGGTAGAGGCGTTATCCGATCCTGAACGTACCCGCCTGGTTCTGGTTGCGCGACTGCAAAAATCTACGCTGCAGGAAGTCGCCCGCACCCATGAAGAACTCGCCGCAATTGGCCTGAAAAACCAATACCTGGTGATTAATGGTGTGCTGCCTAAAGCCGAAGCTGAACATGACGCCCTGGCCGCTGCGATATGGCAACGTGAGCAGGAGGCACTGGCAAATCTTCCTGCCGGTTTATCTGGGCTACCGACAGATACCCTATTACTACAGCCAGTCAATATGGTTGGTGTTTCAGCATTGAAGGGACTGCTGGATACCGGTTCTGAGGCATTACCGTTCCCGGTAACGAACATCCAGTACACGCCTGAAAACTTATCGCTCTCTGGCCTGGTCAATGATATCGCTCGCAGTGAACACTGCCTGATTATGCTGATGGGCAAAGGTGGCGTAGGGAAAACCACAATGGCTGCTGCCATCGCCGTAAGGCTGGCAGACATGGGATTTGACGTGCATCTCACGACTTCTGATCCTGCTGCGCACCTAAGTACAACGCTGAACGGCAGCCTCAAAAACCTTCAGGTCAGCCGCATCAACCCTCACGATGAAACCGAACGCTATCGCCAGCATGTTCTTGAGACGAAGGGAAGAGATCTGGACGAAGCAGGGAAACGGCTACTGGAAGAGGATTTGCGCTCTCCTTGCACGGAAGAGATTGCGGTGTTCCAGGCGTTCTCACGCGTAATCCGTGAAGCAGGCAAACGGTTTGTGGTCATGGATACGGCACCTACCGGGCATACGCTATTACTGCTTGATGCTACCGGGGCTTATCACCGTGAGATTGCCAAGAAGATGGGGGATAAAGGTCATTTTACCACTCCGATGATGCAGCTTCAGGACCCGGAACGCACCAAAGTCCTGCTGGTCACTCTGCCTGAAACCACACCGGTACTGGAAGCGGCAAACCTGCAGGCTGACCTTGAAAGAGCGGGGATTCATCCGTGGGGCTGGATTATCAATAACAGCCTTTCCACTGCGGATACGCGTTCTCCGTTGCTTTGCCAGCGCGCTCGTCAGGAACTGCCTCAGATTGAGGCTGTTAAGAATCAGCACTCTAACCGTATAGCGCTTGTTCCGGTGCTGGCGTCAGAGCCCGCCGGTATTGAAAAGTTCAGAGAGTTGATGAGTTAATTTTTTGACATATACAGGGCGACAAAGTCGCCCTGTCAGGAGGTTTTATGTTACTGGCAGGCGCTATTTTTGTCCTGACCATTGTTTTGGTTATCTGGCAACCAAAGGGATTAGGGATCGGCTGGAGTGCAATGCTGGGCGCGGGACTGGCTCTGATATCTGGCGTTGTGCATATGGGCGATATTCCGGTGGTGTGGAATATCGTCTGGAACGCGACGGCGACCTTTATTGCCGTGATTATTATCAGCCTGCTGCTTGATGAATCAGGCTTTTTCGAATGGGCGGCATTGCATGTTTCGCGCTGGGGTAACGGTCGTGGCCGTTTGCTCTTTACGTATATCGTCCTGCTAGGTGCAGCGGTGGCGGCATTGTTTGCCAACGATGGTGCGGCATTGATTCTTACTCCAATTGTCATCGCCATGCTACTGGCATTAGGGTTCAGCAAAGGCACGACACTGGCATTTGTCATGGCTGCCGGGTTTATTGCCGATACGGCCAGCCTGCCGCTTATCGTGTCGAACCTGGTGAATATCGTATCGGCGGACTTCTTTGGTCTGGGATTCACCGAATATGCGTCGGTAATGGTGCCGGTGGATATTGCAGCCATTGTTGCCACTCTGGTTATGCTGCATCTTTTCTTCCGCAAAGATATTCCGCCGACTTACGACCTGGCTCTCCTTAAGACACCGGCAAAGGCGATTAAAGATCTGGCAACCTTCAGAACCGGATGGATAGTGTTGATCCTTCTTCTGGTTGGCTTTTTCGTCCTTGAGCCGTTGGGTATCCCGGTCAGCGCGATTGCTGCTGTAGGAGCTGTCATTCTGTTTGCGGTGGCGAAACGAGGCCATGCCATTAACACTGGCAAAGTGCTGCGCGGTGCGCCATGGCAGATCGTCATCTTCTCATTGGGGATGTACCTGGTGGTCTACGGTCTGCGCAACGCCGGGCTAACCGAATACCTTTCTGGTGTGCTGAATGTACTGGCGGATAAAGGACTCTGGGCCGCGACGCTAGGTACTGGCTTCCTGACGGCTTTCCTGTCTTCCATAATGAACAACATGCCTACCGTGCTGGTTGGCGCTCTCTCTATTGATGGCAGCACCGCAACAGGCGTTATCAAAGAAGCGATGATTTATGCCAACGTGATTGGCTGCGATCTTGGACCTAAAATTACACCTATTGGTAGCCTGGCAACGCTGCTCTGGTTGCATGTCCTTTCACAGAAGAATATGACCATCACCTGGGGATACTATTTCCGCACCGGGATCGTCATGACTCTGCCTGTGCTGTTTGTAACGCTGGCAGCGCTGGCGCTACGTCTCTCTTTCACTTTGTAATGAGATACTGATATGAGCAATATCACCATTTATCACAACCCGGCCTGCGGCACGTCGCGTAATACGCTGGAGATGATCCGCAACAGCGGTAATGAACCGACCGTAATTCTTTACCTTGAGACTCCACCTTCACGCGATGAGTTGGTCAAACTTATCGCAGATATCGGGATTACAGTACGGGCGCTGCTGCGTAAAAATGTCGAGCCTTATGAAGAACTGGGGCTTGCCGAAGATAAGTTTACTGATGATCAGTTAATCGATTTTATGCTTCAGCATCCGATCCTGATTAATCGCCCGATTGTGGTGACACCGTTGGGTACTAAACTGTGCCGTCCTTCTGAGGTGGTTCTGGATATCCTTCCAGATGCTCAGAAAGCGGCTTTCACCAAGGAAGACGGTGAAAAAGTTGTTGATGAGGCAGGTAAACGACTGAAATAAAGATGAAGGGGGCAAATGCCCCTTCATCTTTATTTCGTCAATTATTCCAGTAGGTCAATACCAATTGGTTCTTCACTATGTAACGCTATTACCCCAGCATATCCATCAGCGGATCGTAGAACGTGATGGCGTGTGGCAGGTCGCCGGGCATAATGTAAGAAAACATCGTCTCTCCTTTATGGAATCAGGGGAGTGAAGATAGTCTGCCTAAAATACTCAGGCTTTGTTCTTCACTCGTCTGCTTTATGAGCCCAGGCGGGCATTGCCGTCAGATAACGTTTTGCACGCTTCTGTGCTTCTTCCGGGCCGACTTTTTGCCAGGAATCAAGGAAGCTGGCTAAACCTGATACCGCTTCTTCCCAGGGTTTAAGATTGCCGTTACTGTCACAGCAGTACGCGCAATATTGATCGCTGGCACTGTGTGCATCGGGTGCAGACATCGGCATCCCGCAAGCCTGACAGAACTGTTCATGTTGTGACATATGATGCTCCTTATGGTGACGTGCTGATTAATAAACATACAGAGTATGTATTGTGCAGGTGATGCATCAGATCAAAGCCAAGGCGAAGCCCCCGGTATCTCCAGTAAGAAATACCGGGAACCTGTTGTTACCTGGCGATGAGCGCGAACACGCCCCAGCCAAAGTATTCCCGCGCGTACGTTACGTGGCGTTTCGGCGAGATGTTTAGCTCGGCCCTGACTTCGGCGGAGAAATCGTCGTCAGGATTGGCTTCCAACCAGCGGCGCATGGTCAGCCATTTCGCGGCCTCATACCGATCCCAGCCTTCCTGGTCCGCCAGTACCATTTCCACCACGTCGTAGCCGAGGTCGTCAAACGCGCTGACAAGCCCTGGAAGCGTTAGGAAATCGCTTGTCGAGCTGACGCCGCAGGCCTGGGCTATCTCGTCCGTTGCCGGAAGCTGGCGCCAGTAAGGTTCACCGATGAGCATGATGCCGCCCGGTTTAAGGCTCTGCACCAGCAATTCGACTGTCCCGGCAAAGCCTCCGGCAATCCAGGTCGCGCCGACGCAGGCTGCCACGTCACATTTTTCATTGGCGACGTAACCGGCCGCATCATTATGAATAAAATGTACGCGTTCGCTGACGCCGAGTTCTTCCGCGCGTCGCTTTGCCTGCGCGGTGAAGAGCGAACTCATGTCGATGCCAGTCCCCGTAATGCCATGATCCCTGGCCCAGGTGCAGAGCATCTCGCCCGAGCCGCTGCCGAGGTCAAGAATGCGGGTCTCCGGTTTCATGCGCAGCACACGGCCCAGCGTGGCGTACTTCTCTTCGGTGAACGGGTTGTGGATGCGGTGTTCGCTTTCACTTATGGTAAAAATACGTGGGATATCCATAATCCTCTCCTTAGCGGTTATCAAGCTGTGCGCGAACATTATTCAGCCCGGTGGTATTGATGCGGTAGGGCTGACCGTTGACGGACTTGATCAGCTTTTTGGTTTTGAGTTTTTTGAAGGGGGCGAGGGTGCAGTCAGTGAGCAACAGCCCTTCGCGGGTGTAGCATTCAACGGCGGTGACGCGGCCAGACGTATCACGAACGTGCGCAATACGACCACCTTTGGCGAGAACGTGTAAGGTACGTTGTTCCTGACGGGATAAATTCATACTGGAAAACCTGTTTAATCATCATGTGCAAAACGTGCAAACACACCGCGGTGTCCGCATTCGATTTCGGCGCATTGATAATCAGTCCGGCCTGAAAAGGTCGGGGAGCTGATTATCAGATGATTACATTCTCCAGCATCAAAGCCTCGGGTTGGGTTGAAAGGTATTTACGGGGTGAATAATAACACCTGGTTTTTGTAAGTGAATACCCAAGGATGAAAAGTGTGATCCCGATGGGAGCCTGTCAGGGCTCCCTTATTGAATCGCCTCGTCTTCTTAGCCGTAAAGCGCCGCCTTACCGATGGAGGAGAATAAATCCATCTTATGAATCACAATCTCCTTCGCCGCGTCCATTGGCTTAAGATATAAGGCGTTAGGTTCGTGACTTCCTGATTTCAGTTCTTCTACAAGGGCAACATAGAATGCTTTTTTCATATCGCTGGAAATGTTGATTTTGCTAACACCGTGCTGGATAGATTCTGCTACCTCAGCATCTTTGTTACCTTAACCACCATGCAGAACCAGAGGGATGCTCAGACGCTGCTTAATGGCTTTCAGCTGACCTGCCCCCAGGATTAGATACAACCTTCAGTTAGTAATGTCGGTTGGTTTTTCTTCATATTTCCCGTTTCGCCAGTCCGCTGCAAATTCAGCCGGAGTCTGGTAGTTCAGCGATGAATGTGGACGACACTCGTTATAATCCTGCCGCCAGTCATTAATCGTTTTCCTGGCGTGAACTATATCGCTGAACCAGTGCTCATTGAGGCACTCATCCCTGAATCGTCCGTTAAAACTTTCAATAAATCCGTTCTGTGTTGGCTTGCCCGGCTGGATAAGCCGCAGCTCCACCCCATGCTCATAAGCCCACTGGTCAAGTGCTCTGCAGGTAAACTCCGGCCCCTGGTCCGTTCTTATCGTCGCCGGATAGCCGCGAAACAGTGCAATGCTGTCCAGAATTCGCGTGACCTGAACGCCTGAAATCCCGAATGCGGCGGTAATCGTCAGACACTCCTTCGTGAAGTCGTCCACGCAGGTCAGGCACTTGATCCTGCGACCGGTGGCCAGCGCGTCCATGACAAAATCCATCGACCAGGTCAGGTTGGGCGCCTCCGGGCGGAGCAGCGGCAGACGTTCTGTTGCCAGCCCTTTACGACGTCGTCTGCGTTTTACGCCCAGCCCGTTAAGGTGGTAAAGGCGGTACACGCGCTTGTGATTAACATGAAGGCCTTCACGGCGCAGTAACTGCCAGATGCGTCGGTAGCCAAAACGCCTGCGCTCCAGTGCCAGCTCAGTGATACGCCCTGATAAATGCGCATCAGCAGCCGGTCGCTGAGCCTCATAGCGGCAGGTCGACAGGGACAAACCTGTAAGCCTGCAGGCACGACGTTGCGACAGACCGGTCGCATCACACATCAACACCACAGCTTCCCGCTTCTGGTCTGTCGTCAGTACTTTCGCCCCAGAGCCACCTGAAGCGCCTCCTTATCCAGCATGGCTTCAGCGAGCAGCTTCTTGAGGCGGGCGTTCTCTTCCTCAAGCGACTTCAGGCGCTTAACCTCGGGCACCTCCATACCGCCATACTTCTTACGCCAGGTGTAAAAGGTGGCGTCGGAAATGGCGTGCTTGCGGCAGAGCTCACGGGCAGAAACCCCGGCTTCGGCCTCTCGGAGAATACTGATGATCTGTTCTTCGGAAAAACGCTTCTTCATGGGGATGTCCTCATGTGGCTTATGAAGACATTACTAACATCGCGGTGTATTAATCAACGGGGAGCAGGTCACAGCCTCTCGATATCCAGTTTCGGCTGTTTTCCTGCCGGATATAACCCGTGTGACGTTCCAATCGCAACCGCTAATGTATCGACCCCTGTCTCTCTCACAAACTGTTCAGCCTGCTGTGGATCGGTATAAAGGATTTCAGCGTGCCCGCCTTCGCTGCTGCCCTCAGCCACACCTATCTTTATTCTGTTATAAATCCATGGTTTTATCATTGATACTCAAGGAATTGTCTTCTTGATTCATCATCATCAAGGTACTCAAAAGAAAGAAGCCGAATTTTGGTAAGTTTATAAAACCACTCACAATCGTTCCGTTGAATAATTTCGCCTGGTTTGAAACATATCCCGGATGCCACCCGAATAATCGCATATTTACCATTACTAAACCTGACCCGGTGAATACAGAAAGGTTGGCCAGCCTGTCCGTGACAGCTGTTCGACATGATATGCCCTTCAATAAAAACAGATTTTTTAGATTTCATTATCATACCCTCGACAACAGCAGTACAGGAGGAATGTTGTCATTTTCCGACATCACTGACGTTACGTGGCAGAAGCCGTTCAGCCGCCGATACACCAGCATTCTGAAGGTCTGAACAACAGTCCGCAGGCAGGGCACTCAAGAACCGCATCTTTTCTTAGTTTACCTGCTTTCTGAACGGCTCTGTGTGCACATACCGGGCAGGCAACATGAACCGGTCTTTCTTTAAAATACCTGAGCCCATTTGTATAAGACATAAATAATTCCCAGAGGAATAAAGTAATTATTATACGCTTTAATATAAAAATAACTGGCATAAGTTATGTTAAGTTGTGTCTGAATCAGGATATCAGATATTGAAAATTGAACGTCTTATTTATGATATACTACCCTTCCGTGAGAAATTTAAGATGAAATCAGAAGACACCCTTGACTGGTATCCGGCACAATTACCACCTGTGAAAATTATTCTTGGCGAAGCCGTGCTGGCTGTGGGTAAACAGGGCCGACCGATTAATACCCGCACCTTGCTGGAATACCTTCAGGTCATGCAGGACAAACAAAAAAGGCGGGATGACAAAATCGCCATGCAGACTGCGATTGATGTTCTCAGGGATAATCAGCGCATTAACGGCAGACGTTAATGCACCTCCGGGAGCAGTGTCAGTTCTGAATGATCTCAACCGTATGGTTTTGTCCATCATCCTTCAGCGGTATTCTGTCATCAGGGAGGAGAACACCATCCAGCGTCACGCAATATTCTGCATCGCCGCGTGAAACACTAATCTGATAATGGCTTTCACCATATTGATATGCCATAGAAAAAGACGACCACTCATCCGGTAACCTGGCATGAACACTAAAGTCAGTGCCGGAACGTTTTATCCCCAGTAATTCCTCGGTAAGTAAACGCCAGGCCCAGCCTGCGGAACCGGTATACCAGCTCCACCCTGCACGTCCGGTATGGGGAGCGACGCTGTAGACATCAGCACTCATGACATAAGGCTCAGCTTTATAAATCCCGACAGAGTCCGCATTCAGGGTATGATTTATAGGGTTGAGCATTGACCAGAGTTGCCAGGCTCGTCCGGCATTCCCCATTCGGGCAAAGGCCATCACTGCCCAGATGGCGCCATGCGTATACTGCCCTCCGTTTTCCCGCACGCCGGGCAGGTACCCCTGTATGTAGCCCGGATTTGGACCGTGTCCGTCGAAAGGAGGCGTTAACAGTTTGATCAGCCCTCCTTCGTTATCCACAAGGTGCTTATCCAGCGCCTGCATGGCCTTTGCGCACCGTCCCGGGCTCGCGGCGCCGGACAATACAGACCAGCTCTGCGCAATCGCATCAATCCGGCAGTCCTGTGAGGTTTTCGATCCCAGGGGAGTACCATCGTCAAAATACCCGCGCCGGTACCATTCCCCATCCCAGGCGTGGGCTTCGAGATTACTTTGCAGGCGCAGAGCCTGTGAACGGCACATCGCGGCGACGCTTTCATCCAGCCTGCGCTCCGCCAGCGCTGCAAACCGCTGCAAAATGTCGTACAGGAAGAAGCCCAGCCAGACGCTTTCACCTTTGCCTTCGATACCCACCCGGTTCATCCCGTCATTCCAGTCACCAGCCCCCATCAGCGGCAGGCCATGCTCCCCGAAGCGAAGTCCATAGTGAATAGCTTTGACGCAGTGTAACCAGAGTGTCTCTTCGGTGCCGCTGATGACCGGCGTGTCATAGACAGACTCTTCACCAGGCTGAAGCGAGCGTCCCTCCAGATAAGGAATGCGTATTTCCAGTGCATCCATATCCCCCGTCGTTTCAACATAGTGGCAAACAGCAAGTGGCAGCCAAAGATAGTCATCGGAACAGCGGGTACGCACACCGTTGCCGTGAGGCGGGTGCCACCAGTGCTGCACATCCCCCTCGATAAACTGCCGTGATGCACAGAGTATTATCTGTTCACGCATCCGGTCCGGAGCAGCGTGGCTCAGAGCCAGCGTATCCTGCAGCTGATCGCGAAAACCAAATGCACCGCCAGACTGATAGTAGCCACTCCGGGCCATAAGACGGCAGGCGACCGTCTGATACAACAGCCAGCCATTAACCAGTAAATTTACGGACTTGTCGGGGGTGTTAACTACGATTTTATCGAGAACATTGTGCCAGTGATTATGAATCCGGTTCAGCTCCTGGCGGACCGTATCCTCGTTCATGTAGCGGGCCAGCGTCTCCTGAGCACAAACATCATTCTCCTCTGCGCCGAGGATAAAAATAAACGTCCTCTGGTCCCCGTCAATTAATGTAACCGCCGATTGCACCGCTCCGCAGGGATCCAGACCGGCCCCCGTCTTACCAGAAAGCTTTTGCAGTTTCATAGCCGAAGGGGCGTGAAGGGAACCATTACGGCCAATAAACTCCCGGCGGTCCCCTGTCAGAGAACAGTCATTACCGCTGACGGCAAAAAATGTAGTTCGGCCGCCACCATTATCACCATAAAAGTTATTCGCAAGTATCCCGCAGCCGCCGGGCGTTCTGGCCACATGTGTCACAATGTGAGGGGCTGAGCGCGTTCGTGTTTCTCCGAGCGTCCACTCTACATAGCCTGTGACGGAAAGTTGACGTGTCCGTCCCGAAGAGTTACTGAGCGTCAGGAGCACCAGTTTAACCGGATCTTCTTCAGCAACCAGGACCGTCAACTCGCTGTCTATACCACTCTCACGATGGGCAAAAACGCTGTAGCCAAAACCATGGCGGGTCAGGTAATCACCGTGTCCGCGAACAGGTAAAGCCGTCGGCGACCAGCACTCCCCGCTCTCTTCATCGCGCAGGTAAAATGCCTCGCCGCTGCGATCGCTCACAGGATCGTTCTCCCACGGCGTCAACCGGTATTCATGGGCATTCTCATACCAGGTATAGGCCTGCCCTGCCTCTGAGATCACACTGCCAAAACGAGAATTTGCCAGTATGTTCGACCAGGGAGCCGGTGTAAGCGCATTTTCCCGAAGGACGATCTGATACTCCCGCCCATCCTGAGAAAATCCACCGTACCCATTGAAATGGCATAACTGACTGGTATCAGGGCTCCAGTCCGTATGTTGATTACGCTCGCGCACAGCACGCGGAATGAATGCCCTTGCCGGCGATTTCAGGGTATGAATACGCTGGTTAAGCTGCTCATTAATACCCCCTGCGCGGTCATCAAGATAAAGACAGGCCACGCTCATCAAAAGCAACTTATCCTCAGCGGAGAGATGCTCACCGTTGCGGACAAAAAGCCCGCCTTTTTTATCCAGCAGACTGGCTTCAGACCCGGCATAAATTAACTCCATAATCTGATTTTGTAATCCCTGCTGGTAGCCGCCGGGGCTGTTATTCAGGATAACTAAATCAACATCCAGCCCTTTCTGTCTCCAGTAACGGTGTGCCTGAATCAGTGTGGTCACTGAGGTGATACTTTCCTCGCTGGTTATACTCAGCAGCACTATCGGCAGATCCCCTGAAATTGCCCAGCCCCACAGTCCGGACTGGCCACGCCGGTTGCGGCCGATCGCCTGGCCTTCGGCGCGCAGCTCCTGGACAGGGTAAAGCACAGCGCTGGCGAGACTATTGAACAACGTGGCATCATCTTCACTGGCGTTCATCTGGCGCAATACCACCAGACTGTGAGACCAGGCCAGTTCAAAGACGCGATCGGCGATAGGGTAATCGCGATATTTCTCCAGCAACGCCAGGCTCTGCTGACGGGTCTCACTGATGCCATAAATGATATCAATCGTAACCGGCTGCCCCGGCTGCAGAATAATGGCGTTGCGAATTGCCAGTATCGGATCCAGCACCGAGCCCGACGTGTTGCCTAGCATCCCTCCCGTCTCTATTGCCTGTGCATTCGCAGGGTTTCTGCCACGTCCAATAAACCTTGCCCTGTCCGTTTCAAACGACACGTTATGTCGGTTATCGCCGTGCACCACCATCATGTGAAACAGGCAAGGGCCCGGTTCATTCGGTGAGCGCGGGCGCCGGTGGCAAAGAATAGCGTCACGCTCAGGAGCCAGCTCAGTCTGAATAAACAAATTGCTGAATGCCGGGTGTGCCAGATCGCTGGCATCAGGTGCCAGTACCACTTCAGCATAGGTTGTCAGCTCCAGAGAGCGAGGCTTGCGACCACGATGAATCAGTGTGAGCCGTCGCAATTCAACATCATCCTCCGGAGAGATCACCACCTGAGTTTTGACGCTGAGTCCCCCTAAGCTGCGTCTGAATTCTGCCCCCGCATCGGTGAACAACACTTCCTCGTCTTGTCCGCTGGTGTAGCCTGTTGGTTGCCAGGTATTGCTCCACACATCTCCCGTCTGGGTATCGCGGATGTAGCAGAATGCTCCCCAGTTATCACGGGTGGTATCACTGCGCCAGCGCGTTAGTGCAATATCATTCCAGCGACTGTAACCGCCGCCGCCCGCGGTCAACATCAGATGATAATGGCCGTTGGACAGGAGTTGAATATCCGGGGCGGGGGTATCCACGCTATAGAAAATACGGGGTTCATAGCGAACGGGTTTGACCATGCCCTCATGAGATTCAAAATGACGGCGCGGACTGTACAGATCGACCGCATCCGGCACGCGCTCCTGTAACAGCAGACTCGCTGACCGGAATACCGTACTGGACATAAAGCGTTCAGTCATGGGGGCATCAAGCAGCACATGAGCCAGCGCCTGAAATGCCATACCCTGGTGATGCGCCATCCAGGACTGTACCACCGCATAGAGCTGACCGGTTGCAAGACGTGAGGGGGTATAGTCCAGCGCTTCATAAAAACCGTATTCTCCGCATGCACCATTTTTTTGCAGCCTGAACAGGTTCTCACAGGCTTTCTGCGGGGAAACCATCAGCGCCAGCAGCGTGGCGTAAGGAGCGACAACCATGTCATCGGCAAGCCCCCTGCGTAGACCGAGCCCCGGTACGCCAAATGCCTGATACTGATAATTATGCTGAACATCAAAAGCATGATAGCCAGACTCTGAAACACCCCATGGTACCCCGCGTTCTTTCCCCCAGTGAATCTGGCGCATAACCGCCGACTGACTCATTTCATCGAGCAGGCTGCCGGGCCAGGTGGGCATCACCAGATTCGGCATCAGATATTCAAACATGGATCCGCTCCATGACATCAGGGCAGTTTCATTATCAATCGTGGTAAACAATCGACCCAGCGCGTACCAGCTTTTAAGAGGCAGCTGATTAGTCGCAATGGCAAGAAAACTGGTCAGGCGGATTTCAGACGGCAGGAGATCGTAGTGGCTCTTGTCAGGCATATTGGTGTCACAGTTATAACCGACGCTGAGCAGACTGGTTGCTTCACTGTACAGAAAGGCGAAATCCATCCGGGCATGCTCATCCAGCCGCTGTTCCAGCTCGGTGATAATATTGAGTCGCATTCGGGCCTGCTCCGCCACTGACGCCGGAGGCGTTCCTGTACCGGTTAATGTCGGACGGGCAAGCTCGCTCAGCGTCGGCAGCGTCTGTTCATTCCAGGATGCAGGCAACCAGCCAAGCAACAGAGACCACTCATGGCAAAGCTGAACCAGTTGATGCTCCAGATGTCCAGCCCAGCGCATCTGAAGAGGAGATCCCTGATGACATGCGCTGGTCAGATGGTTGCACTGGGTGCGCATGCTTTTCAGTTCGCTGAAAAGCGCCTGCGGAGAGAGCGACACCGCGTTCAGGCAATGCTTGCGCAGCAGTCTCAGGCTGTCAGGTGGGTTCTTACCCCACTGTTTTTCCAGAATATCCAGCGTATCGTTCAGTCCTGCCAGTATCTGTTGGTTGCTTAAAACAGGCTGATGACGCATGGCGGACAGGCCTGCACGCAGGGTCAATAAATGCCCGGCCATATTGCCGCTGTCGACGCTGGAGATATAGCGTGGACTTAGGGGGACCAGCGTACGGGTGTCATACCAGTTGTAGAGATGGCCCCGGTAGTGCTCCATTTGATCCATCGTGTCGAGCGTGAGCGACACGCGCCGGAGCACCTCTCCGCCGGGCAGGTAGCCAAAGTCCCATGCCGTCAGGTTAGCCATAAGGGAAAGACCAATATTGGTAGGAGAAGTTCGGTGTGCCACCGTCGGTTGTGGTATTTCCTGATAATTATCAGGCGGAAGCCAGTTCTCTTTTTCTGTGGCAAAGGTTTCAAAAAATGCCCAGATTTCACGACTTGTCTGGCGTAACAGCTGTTTTTGTTCCTGAGTTGGCGAAAAAACATTACGCACGGGCTGGCGACTCAGCCAGCTCATCAGCATCGGGGCCACACACCATACCAAACCGATCGGTAACGCAATCCACAGCAGCTGGGGGGCAAATTGTCCGGTCAGTATTGTCAGCGCCACGCCACCGGCAACGTTCAGCCACATCGCCTGATAAAAACGTGCAACAGCGGGTCTGGCCCGATCGCTGTCCTGACTGTGGCTTACCCACTGGCTGAGATGACGCCTGCTGATCCCCAGTCGCCATAGCGTCACGGCGATCGCTTTCAGCGAATATCCGGCTTCGTGCGGCAGTATCGCAAAATTAAGGCTGATACCTGACAGACGCTTTAGCGCGCCCGCCCCCACCAGTAAAAGATGCGGCTTCACGCGGCGACGCAGAGGTTTATGCAGAAGGTCGTGGCTAATGCAGAGGATGGCTGGCAACAGCCATATCAGCAACAGTATGCCCAGCCAGTAAACCGGATTGGGTACCCAAAGCAGAGCGAAGAACAGCAATATCAGTAAGGAGGGGGCGACCAGACTGCGACGTAGATTATCGAGTAATTTCCAGTAAGAAAGCGCGGTCAGCGGATTCCTGACCCGGGTTCCATCGGCTTTTCTGACGCGTGGTTTTAGCCAGTTAAGCAGTTGCCAGTCACCCCGGATCCAGCGTGAACGTCGTGCAACATCTGACAGATAATTATTAGGGTACTGTTCGTACAGCAACACCTCGCTCAGCAGACCCGAACGTGCATAGCATCCTTCAAGCAGATCGTGGCTGAGTACCAGATTTTCCGGGCAGATGTTGGTAGTGGCCTGCATAAAAATATCAACATCGTAAATCCCTTTGCCCACAAACGAGCCTTCCTCAAAGAGATCCTGATAAATATCCGAAGACATCATCGAATAAGGGTTATTGCCCGGTACGCTGCTGCGCAGGGCTGCGTAACGCCCCTGACCGTTGCGTGGTATCTCCTCCGCAAGACCGGGCTGTAAAATACCGAATCCTTTGACAACCCTCTGGCGTACCGGATCATACTCAGGCGTATTCAGCGGATGCGCCATCGTCGCGACGAGTTTGTGTGCCGTATCGCGCGGGAGCACCGTATCGCTGTCCAGGGTAATGACGTATTTTATGTGACCCGGTAAAAGGTGGGCAGGCATCTCTGCAACGCTGACGAATTGCGTTCCGGGATGGCGCAACCAGCTGTTCAGTAACGCCAGTTTTCCCCGCTTGCGTTCATAGCCCATCCACGCGCCTTCCGAGGGATTCCATTCAGGCTGACGATGTAACAGATAAAAACGTGGTCGGCTGGAGGGGTAGCGGCGATTAAGCGCCTGCGTATCGGCGATAGCCTGTCTGAGCAGCGCGTGACTTTCCGGCGAGGGTTCATTTTCAGAATCAGCAAAATCAGTGAGCAGCGCGAACCTGAGATTTTCGTTTTCATTCCCCAACCAGCAGACTTCAAGACTGGTGAGGAGCTGGCTGAAACTTTCGTGGCTGGTCAACATGCAGGGAATGACTAACATGGTGGCACTGTCAGCGGGAATACCGGCTGAAAAATCCATCCCCGGCAAGGGTCGAGGAACGCGAAAACGGGTGGTTGCATCACTGAGCAAATCGCTCATTAACTGAGTTAATGCGATAATCAGAGGTAATATCACCGCGATCAATAGCCAGTCTGCGCCCTGCATGGTGGTTTCGTGCAATATTGCTGCGGTCGCTGCGGTTGTCAGCAACGCCAGGCTTCCAAGCCATGACAGCAGGGTTATTCTGTTGAAACTGTGCCGCAAGCGTATGAGCCTTGAGGCGTCTGCCAGGAGATGAATATCCAGCGCCTGTCGACCTTCGCCCGCAAGATAATAACCAACATGATGTTCCGGTGTATCGGGCGCTTTTTCCTCTGAAAGCGCCAGCACCTTCTCAGCAACCTCAGGCTCGCTGAGACCGCTGTCCCTGGCCAGAACCTCAACTACGTGCCGGTAATGATCCCGGGTATTGAAGTGCATCCGGGGATAGATGCCGGCAGGATCATTGCGTAATGCCTGTTCGACAACGCTTATCGTTTCGGCGAAATCAGCCCAGTCCGTTTCACTCAATAAACGCAGGCCCGCGATGCTGTTACTGACGGACAGCTGGCTGGCGGCAAGCTGCTGATTGAAACTATGTATGAGAACGTCAGTGGTGATCCCCTGTTCCCGAAGGCACTGATCAACCCAGGTCAGAGGTAACGACAGCGCGTTGCCATGCCCCTGCAGGCGCCGTACCAGCTCTGCGACAAACGCACTGGTTAACGGAGGTCGGGAGCGCGCCATATCGGCAACCACCATGATTAAATCACCAGGCGCACTCTCTGCGCATTCGAAAATCCTGGTTATCCACGTATCAGCAATGTTTCTGTCCTGCTGCGCTTTTATCACTTCCATACTGATACGACGAAGATTTTCAATCAGCGCAAGGCGCAGCATTCCCGGTAACGCCCAGACTTCACCCAGCGTCAGCGGCGTCACCTGTTGATAGGCAGTGAGATAGCTGGTCAGGCTTGCGGCATCCCAGCGGCCATCGCCGTGAGCAATGGCCTCTGATGCAATATGATAAATTCGTGGGCAATTCAACGGCGATACCAGCGACGGAAGACCTTTGCCAAAGCTTTTCGGCAGATGCTGGCGGACAGTGCGGATTTGTTCCTCAATCAGATAATAATTGTCCAGCAGCCATTCAGCGGCAGGCATGATACTGGTCTTTTTACCCGCGTTAAGCTCATAGCAGTTTTGGGTAATGACGGCCTCATTGTCGCCAAGCCGTTTCAGAAGATAATAAGGATGCCTATCCGGTGATACTTTATGAGTCCGCGCCAGCTTCTGGCCGTAGCGTTCCATCTGGACGGTCGAAAAGAGTTCTGACCGCGGCGAGCTTTCACCGACAGGATCGTTCGCCGAAAACGTTATGTTTTCGGCAGCTTTCATCAGAATACGGGAGCGGTTAAACCACGCTCTAGGGATCATTTTCATAGCATTGCTCTGATGCGACGTTAGCGCGCAGGAGCAGTTGCGAAATCAGTTCAGAAACGTTCTCTCAGGATGGGCGTCAGGCATCAGGGATTTAACAGCTGCCGGAATCTAACATAAGTATAGGACATGAGCTCTGTTCTGCGGTTTTGGCCGAGCTAGCGTCGGGAGATAAACAGAGCCTTACATCCGGGGCAAAGCATGGTTTGGTTGAGCCGGATTTTTGACAACGGTTGTACTGATTTTAAGCCACAAACAGGACAGGCAGCAGTGGCAGTAGACGCACTGCTGAAGAATTTCATTGCGTAATTGATAACAGACATAACCATTAACCTTTCAATGAATGAGCTTCACTGTACCACATGTGGTTAAGTTTTAACCTATCTATTTTGACACACTGAAAATCAGGAAATATAAATGTTCGCAGCCACAGGCCCCCTGAGACCGTTTATCCGGCAAAACTCTATGCAGCTTCCAGGGATGAGTAATTCTGATTCGCGGGAGTTAACGGCTGAAATGTGAAGCAGAACGTCTTTTCGTCCATCAGAAGGGATGATGAGGCCTTTACCACTAAGAATATCAAAGCTTTTGACAATTCCTGTCATTTTATGGGACAAGTCAATTCCTTATTGAAAACAAGTAAAGACTATACATTGAAAATGGCATTCAGCCACTTTTATTTTCCCTACAGGACCTCTGGACGGCTAAAAGATAATTTGCTTATATCGATTCCCTATGCCTTAATGAATCCCATCAGTTCGATGTACGAATGAAAGTTAGAAATTTTCCGGGCAGTTCTCATTACCAGGCGCTATCGTTGATACCCCCTCTTTTTGAGTCCATACTTTTACTATCAATACAATGATGTATAACAGGAGTCAGTATGACCTCTAGAATTACAGGCCTGGTAAAATGGTTTAACGAAGACAAAAGTTTTGGCTTTATCTCTCCTCTTGATGGCAGCAAAGATATCGTTGTCCATTTTTCTGCGCTTAATGGCGACAACTTTAAAACTTTATTTGAAGGACAGAAAGTTGAATTCGCCATTCACCGCGGAGACAAGGGTCCTGCTGCTGCAAACGTAACACTTTGCGATAAATAAATCATTGTGGGTCTGCGATAACGATGAAGAATTATTCCTGAGTAGACAGATCCATAACTTAAATCAGATGAAAGTCGTTTATTCTTAATATCTGATCAGCATATTTTTCAAAATTATGAGTATGCTAACCGATGTGATGAAGTACAGTACTACTGCATAAAAAGTCTAAAAGCACAAGCTAACCACATGTTAAATAAGAAGTGTGTATGGCTTTGACCTTAATGGCATCTGCAAGTTAATATCCATGAGAGAACAGGGTAATAGAATATGATTAAAGTCCTTGTTTTCTTTAATGCTGAATCCTGTAAAGTCATGACCGTTCTGGAAGGTATATCGTCTATCAGGCAGGAATATCCAAACGGTGAAGAAACACATCTTCGGATTATGTCTGCAGGTTTTCCTTCCTTAACTGGCGATCATGATATTGTTTACGTGGCTACTGACAGGGAGTTAACGTCACAGGAGATACTTGATGCGGCCAGGAAATATTTATAGCATTTTTGTCATGCTCTCTGCTCCACGTTTAATTGCATGCTTACCCTATTTATCAGAATCGAACAAAAAATGAGTTAAAAACATTTATGGCCTGCTAACAGCAGGCTTTTTTTTTACATTACACTTTTTTAGAAACACCTCTATAAAGAGAGAGTAATTCGCTACCCTCTGACAAAATGCAGGTGTCTCTCCCCTGCGTGCCATCTTGCCATTTGTGAAAAACCTTGCTAAGTGGCGGCGCTGTCTCTCTTCATTTTAAATCTCATCAGGTGTAACTGAAGCAATAAGTTATGAGGGTATAAAAAGGCTCTCCGGATGACTCCTGGCATCATAGTTTTAAGTACCTTCAAAAATGCATGGACATTTCGTAGGAGTTAGAATTTAGTTCTTGCACATTCTTCTTAGTTTTGTCTTGCGATAAGAGATTTATATCAGTAGGCTAAACCTCGTTAATAACAATATGTACCAATCGGATTAAAATGCTCATTAAGAAAAATCGGGTTGATGAGCAACCGTCGACATTGGTATTTGCTGAAATTTTAAGAGGTCTCTTTATGTCAGATGCTCTCACACAGTTGAACAATATCCGAACCTGACGTACCCAGACTCGTGAAATGTCCTTAGATGTGCTGGAAGATGTTCTGGAAAAGCTTAAACTTATTCTTATAGAACGACGAGAAGAAGAGACATTACGTCTTGCAAATGAAAGTCAGCGCCGCGATAAACTGGAATCACTTCGTCAGATGATGCTTGATGAGGGTATCGACCCATCCGAACTTATGGCTGCTATTGGCTCTCCGGGTAAGGCTAAAAGAACGCGCTCCCCCCGCCCCGCGAAGTATCGATATACTGACGAAACTGGAGAGTCAAAAACATGGTCAGGTCAGGGGCGAATGCCGAAGCGGATCTCAAATCTGATTGCTGAAGGTGGGGAATTAAAAGATTTCGAAATCAGTTAAAAAGAGCCGGGTTATACCCGGTTCTTTTTTATAGGCCGCAAGTTGCCTTAGAGAATAGCCGAGAAACATTTATTTCCGTCGATGTAGCCGAGGAGCTGTTTAAAATCACAGTGCAGCTTAAGGGACAAACCGGTTATCTTGCTGATCGTTACAGCGAGCGAAATGAGAGCCATCAGGAGCTTTCATTCCGAGTCAATCAGGACAAAAAATAACGTATGTTCTTCGTGAATCCATACTGCATGAGCTTAACAACGTCTGCTATTGGTACGGAGCGGACCGACCAGCTTGTTGTCAGGTCCGCTTTGAGCGAAAAGCGGATGTTATGCCTGAAATAATGTTCCTTTAGTGTGAAGAGGATTTAAAGGAATAAGATAAAATTTACATGGCCGTCACCCAGTTAATCCCGAAATCCGGCCATGTAAGAACTTTCCAGGTTATGAAGGTAAGTTGATTCTAATTGTCATATTACGGTTAGGCCGTATTTAACGGATGTTAAACCAGCCAGTCGTTTCCTCAATTACGCGCCAGAGTTTCTGGGGTATAGCAAGTTGCTCTACGTCTGATGCAGCAATACTGAGAGCAATTTTTCCTTCAGCTTTGCCATCAACGAATTTAACCCAGTCTGGGTTCATAACCATACCCTGACCTACTGCCGTCAAAGATACCCCTGCTTTTACAGCATCCTCGGCCTGTTCTGGCGTTCGCAACTGCCCGGCAACAATCAGAGGTATACGTCCAGCAAGGTGATCGCGCACGATTTCGATGACTTTGGAGCCATTCGGTGCATCAACTGGTTTGGCTTCAAGTGCATTACCGAGTGATACATGAAGATAATCAATACCCTCATCGACCAGGCGGTCAACCAGCTGAAGCGACTCATCAATGCGCAACCCATCTTCGTAATGCTCATCCAGTGAAATGCGGTATCCCATCAGGAAGGGATCGGTTGCATGCTCAGCAATCGTTTTACGCACACTCTCAATGACGCTGAGCGGGAAACGCATACGGTTTTTAAGGGAGCCGCCCCATTGATCTTCTCTACGGTTGGAATGAGGTGAGAAAAAGTTCTGAAGTAAAAAACCATGAGCACCATGTAACTCAACACCATCAAATCCTGCTTCTATTGCACGACGAGTTGCTTCCCCGAAATCCTGAATAACAGTTTCGACTTCAGTGCATGTCAGTTCACGAGGGGTAACGGACGGTGCGAAAGGACCGGCGTCACCGGGAATAGCGCTTGCAGCTACAATATCCGAAACCAGTTTAGGGCTGGTTTTCACACCTGCATGGAATATTTGTAAGATTGCCGGTGCTCCACCGCTTTTAGCAGCAATAGCAAGGCGCTTTAAACCGGGAATAAATTTGTCGTCATACGCAGCAAACTCTCCCGTAAACCCAATGCCGTTTTCCTGAACATGTGTACAGCCAGTAATGACCAGCCCGATGTCCTGAACGCGTCGACGATAATATGCTTCTTCCTCATAAGATACCGTGCCGTCATCATTACCCGACCAGGTCGTCATCGGGGCCATCACAATACGGTTGCGCAGCGTCACACCTTTTCCAAGTGGAAATCTTTCAAGTAGTGGAGTTTGTTTCATGGAAAGTCATACCTATGCGAGATTTTTCTTGAAGAAAGGAGCCAGCTTACTCGCTGCAACCGTTGCACCCTGACCATCATAGAGGTCCATATGTGTTGCACCCGGAATGATATGCAGCGTTTTTTGGACAGAGGCCGAAGTGTTGTGTAATTCCTGGCTGTGCCAGAGCGATCCTGCTTTACTACCGGCTACAATCAGTAGTGGTTGTGTTAAATAGACATCAGCCCCTTCAAATCCGGTGAAAGACGCCAGCGTACTGATACTTGTCATCAGCATTTGATTGGTAGAAGTCGGATATTTTCCGCGTTCGGTCAGATAGTAGTCCGCAGCTTCCTGAAGATCTTTTGGTGCACTGGTATCACCCAATTTGGGTACATAGTTGACATAAACCGGTGCGCCGCCCGCTGCTTCTGCTGTACGCTGTTTAGCAACAGCATCCAGAGTCGAAATGAGTTCAGATTCAGATGTTGTTCCCTCCCAGCCTTTACGGGTCGCCGCTCCGACATCCACGGCACTGACTGTTGCCAGCGCTTTGATTCGACGTTCCGTCATTGACGCTTTAACCGTGATACCACTACCTGCACAAACACCTAATGCGCCAATGCGATTATTATCGACATAAGGGAGAGTCGTCAGGTAATCGACTGCGCTATAGAAATCGACAACGCGTTTCATGGGATCATCGATAAAGCGCGGTAATCCGCCACTGGCCCCCTGATGGGAGGCATCAAACGCCAGAGTGACAAATCCTTCTTTAGCCAGTTTTAGGGCATAAAGGCCAGCAGTCTGTTCCTTAACGCCACCACCTGGGTGGACAACGACAATAGCAGCGTATTGACGGTTTTCGCTGAAATCCGGAGGGACGTAGACGTTTCCGGACATCATTATTTCATTGTTCCGGAACAGGACGCTGCTGACTGTGACGCCATCTACGTGTGTCGTGGTGCCAGATGTACGAGGGGTAGGTGAGAGCAGGGCTGAAGCATGACCCGCCATCAGTAATCCTGCTGAGGCCACTGAACTCGTCAGGATAAAATTACGGCGACTTAACCCACCTGTTTTTTTACTCATTGCAAGACTCCTTCATATACATGATGGCGGCCCTGGCCGCTGAAAGAACATGGATTGTTTCAGCGGCCATCTTAATCTCTTTAGTATTGAGAAATTAGATGCTTAATTTCGCATGGGCTTAGAAGGAGGTTTTATTAATAGGGTTATAAGTAACTGAGTTCGATATGGACCAGGAAAAACAGTGCTCAAAGGTTATGGGGCACGGAGTGCTTCGAGCACAAGTGCAAATGCCGGAGAATGTTGTAGACGGCTGGGATAGTAAAGATGATAGGGAGGGCGCGGTGGACACCAGTCAGTAAGCACCTGGACTAACATCCCGTTTTCAAGGTAGTTCTCCACGGAATCTAGCGGCAGATAAGCAAGTCCCAGCCCATCTAGAGCGGCCTGCCTCATCATATTTATTGTGCTGAAAGTCGCTCGTCCATCAATACGGACCTTAATTTCCGTCTCATCCTTACGAAACTCCCAGGTATAGAATCCGCCATGAGTGGGCAGGCGTAATCTGATACAGCTATGATCTTTTAAATCACGAGGCGTTACCGGATGGGTTTTTCGCTTGAAATAAGAGGGCGCTGCGACCACTGCAAAACGGAAATCCTTGGCAAGAGGCAGGGAAACCATATCCATATCGACCTGTTCGCCCAACCGAACGCCAGCATCATAACGTTCAGCGACAATATCTTTAAGTCCGTACTCGCTGATAATTTCAATGTTGATATCGGGATACTCAAGCATCACCGGGGCGAGTTTAGGCCAGAGAATTGCATCGGCTGCATGTTCAACGGCAGTAATACGCACAGTACCGGCTGGTTTTTCTCGCAATCCGCTCAGCGCAGCTATCTCACTTTCAATTTCGTCAAAATGGGGTCCTATACGGGAAAGTAGCCGCTCGCCAGCTTCAGTCACAGAAACGCTACGCGTGGTACGGGTAAGAAGACGAAGACCAAGGTCAGCTTCTAGAGTCCTCACCGTGTAGCTCAGCGCCGACTGTGAGACACCTAACTGAGCGGCCGCTTTAGTGAAGCTTTTTTCTCGGGCCACGGCGATAAAAGCTTGATAATCGTTCACATTTTTACGGCGCATTTATTGACCAGGTCCTTTTGGATTAATATTTCTTTCTTATAAAATAATTCCTGGGGTGGAGGTTTGTCTATTGGTAACGATCCGACGTTCCTCATCCATGACAAATATCCATTAGCACTCACTAATGCTCAACTTCCGCTTTTGGCACAAAGCAGACCTTAAATGGCGTCTGAATCGCACAACACGTGATCTTTAAAGTCAGATAAGGAAGGCATTGATACAGAAGGGATTGAGCTGCGATGCTAGCAGTAATGGGTGGCAATAACTACGTTGTCGGAAAACTCTTGGCAAAAGCAACAGGTGAGGCCATTTGCAATGCCGCATCTCGTAACTCAGCATAACGTTTATCGAAAGCGGCTGGCTTCGTTCTCTCTACCTGATGGACCTTTATTTCCTTTAACCCCCCGTCGGGTTCTACTTCACGCCATGCAGCCGCCAGCAACGACATTACTTCCTGAATTCCATCCGATGCAGAAGAGTCATATCGGGGATGACTGCAAACACCCAAATTGAATAGCATCATCATTCGACATGTCGAGGTACTTTCTGCCTCCCACAACCAGCGAAGAAGAGTAGGCTGCGACGGTTTACCCGCTTCAATACGTATCTTTGAATAATCGCCAATTCTGCAATAGGCTTCAGCGTGAAAACGTAGCAACTGGGCATTATCTTGTCGTGAGTTATCGCAGGAGTGGCAATTCGCATACTGTAGAATAAACTCCAGCGCAGCCAGTCGTGGGTAATGATCAGTCGCCTGCTGCAACACTCTACGAATAAGCATGACATTATTACCACTAGAGTTCGTCTTTAACGCTCCATTTTCAGCGCAATTGTTCATCGGTTTCTCTTTCAGTAATGGAAATTAGGGGGCGCGTTTAAAAGGGGAAGGTTTGGCCAAACAGGTCGTTTTCTGCTTTTGAGGCGGGTTACTGTGTACGGGAAATTTTTATGTTTGGGCATGTAATGAAACCGGCTGATGCCATAAAGGTTTCAACATGCAGGAAATGAGATTCCTGCCCATTCGGAGCAAGAATCGGAACTACCGGGCCACTGCAGTGGAAGCAGTAGAGTTTCCAGACTGAGGGAGAGCGAAAATCTTCCGCGTTGACCAGATTCCCCCATTCATCGACCGCGCATTTAGCAGGTTTTTGTTTCATACCGATACCTCAAAATTTTTCTTGGGTAGCAGGTGATGCAGGCAAATCACCACACCACTGACCTTCTTGTAAAACCCTGTTGATGTGTTGCTGGAGACCTTCTCTGGCCTGTTGAAACTTGCTGGTATCGGCAGAGTTTGCTCTTTGGCAGTAGAGCAATGAGGCTTTACTTAACTGCTCAAGTGCTCTCAAACGCCAACCATGCCGCTCGGCATCATTGCAATACCCAAACAAGCTATCCCGGCAGATCTTCATTCGGGTGATGTATAAACGGTATTCCGCCACCTTTACCGTGATTGTGTTCTCCGGCTGTTTCATTTTTGATTTTTCTTGTTTGGCAGGTATTAGAAAGACCCGACAGGGGGCGCTGCCGGGTATAAATGGAGTTGTGGAGCTGTTGATGCAGTACAGGTTGGAGCGTCAGGCTTCCAGGGGGCTGGTCCAGTCATTGCAGAGAGGACATTGTTTGTCGCCGTAATACCGGTGCTTGCACAGCATGCAGCACCGGTTGCGTACTGTTGTTCGTTGTCGAAGTTAGTGTTTAACCCATTCCGGAACGGGGGCTGAGTAGTCAAGGGGGTTCAGTACATGGTAAGACTGCTGGCCACCTTAGAGGTTATGACGGTATTTACAACTGTTTGCGCTGGCAAAGGTGTTGTGATTCGCCAGCACATACCAGTAATGCAATGTGTTATCTGCCTCGATTTCCTGCACCAATTGTACACCGCAGAATTCGGATACCAGAGGAGCATGGTCGATGTAGTTTTCATCAGCCAGTTCCTTATCCGGTAATGTAACTGCGTAAGGGGCGCGGATGAAGTGGAGTTACATGTGGAAGATCTCTGCTAAGGGTGACAGGCTGTCCGATAGCATTTAAACGGTTAGCGAGGGCGGGATTCCGCCACGCGATCCTGCATCCAGGCTTCAACTTCACTTTTACGCCAGCGACTGCTACGTCCAAGTTTGACAGGTTTCGGAAATTGTCCGTTTTTAATGAGTTTGAAGAAAAATTTGTCAGTCATGTTCGTGTATGTGGTGATAAAAACCATATCGATTAGTGGATCATCTGCGTTCAGTATTGTTGCGGTAGTCGTCATACTGTTTTTGGTATTCATACGTTGATTCCCCCTCTGAATGGTTAGCTACGGGAGAAGACCGGCAGGGTTGAGTGACATTGCTCGCCGGTACTCCTTCAGAGGATGACGTTCGTCTGTAAAAAAATACCGACACCACTAACCTGCGATATGGAACTGCCTATTAGGATCCGGATACTCCACCAGCGGACACTGCTAAACAGTGAAGTCACAGGCTGTGTATCCGGGTAAAAGATGATGCTCCATCTAATGTAATCCCCCTCTGTACAGGTGCAATGGTTATAGGCGGCTTTTACGACCATTCAGCAACGAGGGTCTGAACTGACTGCATTCGAAGGAGTGTTTATCATCACCATTGCATTTGGAATAGCGCTTAGCCAGATAAAACATCCGCTGTTCCGCATCCGTACGCTGGAAAGTGTTGTTATTTTCAATCCACATACAGGGGAAGTCAGATGGAAAACTGGCAAGGTTTGCGTACAATTCAATGGGTAATTTAATTGCACTACACCATGATCTCTGGATTAAATTTGCAAGCGTTCCAGGCCCTGAATCAGGAAGGGTGTAATTACCCAACTGATGAAACGTGTTTTTATTGAGCATCAGAACGACGTGGTAATGTTTGTTTCCATTGCGGGGACCAAACTCTCGTGCCCAGATATAATGCAGCATAGTCGGATGCACACGTTTACCTTCCGAACGCTTGTAATCAATGTAGGCGTTAATCTGGTATTTCAGGGCATCAATAAAACGTGAAATTGCTTTATCATCATCACGACCTGTTCCGTTTAGTGGAAATCTTAACGTGACAAAGAAACAGGCCAACTGGGAATGAATGCTGACTGCAGAGTTGACTGTTTGCAGAATACGTGCGATGTATGGCGGATGGTAAGAGTAATTAACGGACACGACTGACTCCGGTTGGAGATGATTTATTCTGGTTGGCTTTCCCATCAGAAACGCAATGATAAATCCTGAGTGAATTTTATTGATGAGGCATGACTAAGTGACTATGCTTTTTATAAGCACGGTGAGTGTCGCTGGTTAAATAATACTCATAATCAAGAGGGGCTAATAGCCAATAGGTATTGATGACTAAGGTATGTTATTACTGGTTAAAGTGTATTGATACTGATTGTTATATATCATTAATTTAATATATTTATATCCGACATGGCGTGGGCGTTAATTTACGTCTGGCATGGTTGATTTCTCTGGTTCTATTATATCTGAATGAATAAAGCAGATTCTGGAGTTATTTATCCACCTCACCATCATCTGACATTAACTCTATTTTGCAACCATCCCTCAATCTCGCTTTTAAGCCATCGCGAGCTGCGACCCAGTTTAATTGGCCCGGGTAAGTGACCGAGCTGAATTTGTCGGTAGACCCACTTATCACTTACACCGCAAAAGGCGGTGATAAAAGCCATGTCTACAAGCTGGTCGTTTAGTACAGATGTTGATGCAGGGCCACTGGCCAGTGTCGGATGAGTTCTGTTTGTCATGGTGATGCTCCCGTGAGTTAGTGTGATTTAGGGAGAGGGCCAGTTACTACTGGTGGGGTAACGGGTGTCCTTCTCATACCATACCCTAGGGTGTGAAAATTTACTTTATTTCCTTTGCTTAGGTTTGTACTGGCCCAAAGTACAGCCCTGAGAGCTGCCTGGTATCGTAACCAATCAAAAAGTTAAGCAGGCATATGTGATGGTATGCTGATTGAATTACCTGTATGAGAGCAAGTTTTTAAAGGTATGTGAATTTTAATTAACGGTATTTTTAAGGTATTGAGAGGGTATTTAATCGATATTGACACGGTACTAAGCAACGTTATAATTATCTGACAGAGTACACTTGATGGTTTTTTGAACGTTTGATGCGAAGCCATCTACTCCTTCATGAGGAAGAATGTCGGTGACGGAAAAAACAGGAAAAGACTCAAATTATCGAAATGCTAATGAAGAGATATCCAGCCGAAAACGGCGCTTTGTCCAGAAGAAAAGGATAGAGAGTTTTATATCTGGCAAGACAACGGAACCCCTAAAACGAGAATCATTTCAGGATAATTCAGAAGTGAACCTTCTTGACTGGATTAAAGGAGAACGTGCTATTTTTTTTGCCTGGGTTTACGTTAAATGTGCTACCTGCGATATTCTGGGTATCAAATTTCCAGAGCTTGGACTAGATGGCAGCCCTTATAAGACACTTTCTCTCCCAGAGAACCCTGTTACCAGCAAAGAAAGATTATCAATTATTCAGCGTTGGTTTTGTGAGATAGAAAAAAGTGTTGATTTTCGTTCAGCATGCGAAATAATGCTTCAGATGCGCACAGAATGGCTTTATATTCAAGAGAATATCAATCCTGTAAACTGGATAAGAAAAACGGATGTACATATCCGATGGTTATGGGGACGTCTTAAAAAAG
Organism: Atlantibacter sp. MEI4A-1023; assembly: GCF_056155425.1. NCBI lineage: Bacteria > Pseudomonadati > Pseudomonadota > Gammaproteobacteria > Enterobacterales > Enterobacteriaceae > Atlantibacter > Atlantibacter sp. MEI4A-1023. The sequence continues at coordinate 3,671,650 of NZ_CM149568.1, read as the reverse complement.
ATGAACTCTTCACAGATGGCTTCCTTTCCTGGTTTAACCCCGCAAATCCTAGTGAGCGTTTACTTGCGATTAATGCCGCGATTGACTTTTTTACGCCCAGTCAAACTTTAGATGTTCAAAAATTTACCAGACTTAAAAACAACTTCGTCTCTCGTGAAAAAAGAAATTACAACGCACACACTGCTTTTAAAGCTAAAAAAACATGTCAGGTAAGTGTGGGTTTATCTCCGGATGCGAAAATCATGCTGGATAAACTTGTCAAGTCAGGTGGTAAAACTCAGAGCGCGACAATCGAATGGTTAATCCGTGACAGGTGGACGACAACTAGCTCAGTTCAAGATGTAAGTGAACAGCAGGAGATAAATACTCGATTCGGTAATGATTAAGATCTTTGCTGTGGTTTCATGTAAGGATGATGCGCTATTGCTTATTGTCATCCTTTTTTAACAATCTTTTATATGCATTCGATAGAAAACGCTTGTCTATATCACTGATGTATTCTGATATTTTTTTCTGTTGATTTAAAAATTGCTCTTCAATGTAATTATTTTTGGCTTCAACGCTATTGTATATTTCTTTTCTGTTTTCCCAGTTATCTGAAAAGAAAGCAGTAAATAAATCTTCCTTGTCACTGTAGTACATAAAGGCAAAAAATAATGCTTTAGCTATTCTCTCCTTCCCACATGCATCACGAATATATTTTATCAGATTACGAATCCTGTCTGATTCTTGATGAAAGCCCAGTCTGTTGCACTCAAGCCACAAAAGTGTAAAGACAGGAGCGGGCTGGCTATTGAGGTTTACCCCTGGATGAAGCGTTTTCGGATGCACTGGTTTTAGCTCATCAGGAAAAAGTTCAGCAAGAGCGATGTCAAGTTTTTGCCTGTCACCACACGAATTTCGCAGAGCGGCATAGAGACTTCCTTTAAACTCTCCAGGAGTGTTACTTACGGGAAACTGTCGGACATACTCATCACGTTGCATGAAGGCATCAGCTTTTCGTCTGATGAACTTTGGAACAATAGCAAAATTGTGTGGCCAGGGTTGCCTTACTCTCGGCAGGGCACATATCTCCAGCTCAATGACGCCACTGGATTCAGCCTTAAATCTCTCAACGACGGCATAGAGCTGATACAGATGTACCACATCCGCAAAATTGAAATTATTCGGGCCTGTTTTTTCCGTACCAGAAAACAAACCCGGGACACACACTTTGCCACTGCGCTTTAGCATTTGCTGAACATTTAGCCATGCTCTGCTGCTTTTGATCTTTCTCGCGAGTGCAGGAGTTCCTGCTTCCCTGAATTTTTGTTGACGTAATTCCCTTTTATTTAACATTAAGCAATCAACCCATCCATTCCAGAATATTTCACAGCCATATTACCTCCTTGAACAGCCAATTAATCAACTATTGGCATAGCTTTTTCACAGGAGTAAATCATGCCTCAAATCCCCGACCCGCAGGATACAAGCAATGTTCTGCGCACCTGTCTTAATCTCTTACCCCCGCATTCTGCTGAACGTATTCTTTCCCGCCTCCAGGAGGCGATTCGCTATGAACCCATGATAGGCATAATGGGCAAAAGTGGTGCGGGCAAGAGTTCATTATGCAACGCGCTTTTTCAGCAACCCGTTTGCCTGACCAGTGATTTGCTCGGTTGCACCCGGGAACCCCAGCGGCTGATCCTGGATGTGGGTAATCGTTGTATGACACTGGTGGATTTACCGGGTGTGGGTGAGACACCGGAATACGACGAGGAATATCTGGCTCTCTATAAGGCGTTGCTGGCAGAGCTGGATTTGATTATCTGGGTGCTGCGTGCCGATGACCGTGCCCGGGCAACAGATATCAGTGCGTACAGGGCACTGATGGAAGCAGGTGCCGATCCTTCACGTTTCCTGTTTGTACTGACTCAGGCCGATCGCATTCCGCCCGTCAGGGGTGGGGAGCCATGGGAAGAAATACCTTCTTCTGAGCAATGCCTTTCACTGGCTGCAGTCAGTGCTCAGGTTGCCGGTCAGTTGCCGTCCTCTTTCCCGGTCATGGCTGTCTCTGCACATACCGGCTATAACCTGCCCGCCCTGGTGGAGTTGATGGTGCATGCCTTGCCCGTACAGGCCAGCAGTGCCGTGTATTGCCAGCTGAAACCAGAGCATCAGACTCCGGACACTGATGCCGCTGTACGGCAGCAGTTTGGTGAGGCAGCGGGTAAGGCTTTTGACACGGTGATTAATCCTGACCACCTACCTTCTGTCTGGACTGCTCTGTTAAGGAGTATCCGACAAAAGTTAGTGCAACTTGCCACGGCATTATGGGACCGAATATTTGGCTGATATCCGCCGCTTTACCGCTCAATTACCACATTCAAAAAACAGTATATTGATCTGTAAAAACGATCGATAATAAGATATCGATCGTTTTTATCTATTAAAATATCGATGTATTAGCTCCCTATTGATCGCTTTTACCTATCAAAGCAAAGGGATATTTCTTTCTCAAAAGTGTTCATGAGCACGACGAACAGGGACGTTGACATGATGGTCCGGATACAAAGGTGCATCAGGTTCTGTGTACCGCGTCCCCCGTTGCCGCTTCTGATTTACTAATAAGGTGACATATGAAAATTCAGACCGTGATTGCACTCGTTTTGTCAGCCGTTTCGGTTTCTGCTCAGGCGGGTAACTGGGCTGTGAAAAACGGCTGGTGCCAGACGCTGACCGATAATGGTCAGGCACTGGTGATGCTGAAAAACAACACCATTGGCATCTTTGGTCAGTTGCAGGGCTGCCCCAGTGGTCCGCAGGAGCTGATGGGGAGTCGCATCAGTGTAAACGGCAATCTGGTACCCACATCTCAGTTGTGCAACCAGCAAACAGGATTTAAGGCTGTTGAGGTTGAAGGCGGGCAGGCACCTGCAGCCGCCAGAAAGGCAATTGCTTCGATTGCAGGTCAGGAAACATCGACCCTTCAGGTCTTTGGTGCGCAACTGACATTCACCCGAGGGGACATGATGACGGTCTGCCCGAAATATGTATCTGGCCTTGCTGCCAGTGCCGGGAGCCGTGCGCCGGAGATTAACAAAGGGTCAGTCATGAAAGCAGCAAAAGAAGCCTACACGAAAGAGTATGACCGTGACACTGCTGAGGCCGCTGATTTTGGCAGCTACAAAGTGGAGGGAAATACTGTGGTTTATGAGGTCTACAATGCCGGGTATCGTACCTACGATAAGGTAGTTGTCACCGTGGGTACTGATGGTAAGGCCACCGGTGCCAGGGTTGAATATATGGGGCAATAACGCGTTATCCGCCACGCCATTTTTAATGTTAAAGGCCATGTTCCTTCGGGAGCATGGCCTTTTCTTTTTATACCGATAAACGCACAAAGGAGTGAATTATGCGATTAGCATCCCGCTTTGGTGCGGTGAACCTTGTTCGCCGTGACCGTCCCTTAACCCGTGATGAACTTGCTCACTATGTTCCCAGCGTGTTCAGTGAGGAAAAGCATGAATCGCGCAGCGAGCGCTATACCTGCATCCCGACCATCACTCTGCTGGATAACCTGCAGCGCGAAGGTTTTCAGCCGTTCTTTGCCTGCCAGACCCGTGTGCGAAACCCCGACAAGCGGGAACACACCAAACATATGCTACGTCTGCGCCGCGAAGGGCAGATTACCGGTAAACAGGTGCCGGAAATTATCCTGCTTAACAGCCATGACGGTTCTAGTTCCTACCAGATGCTGCCGGGACTGTTCCGAGCGGTCTGTCAGAACGGACTGATTTGCGGCGAGAGCTTTGGAGAGGTGCGAGTGCCCCATAAGGGCAACGTGGTGGAAAAGGTTATCGAAGGGGCTTACGAGGTGCTTGGGGTGTTTGACAGGGTGGAGGAAAAACGCGACGCCATGCAGTCACTAATGCTTCCGCCACCAGCACAACAGGCATTGGCAAAAGCTGCACTGACATATCGCTTTGGCGAGGAGCATCAGCCCGTGACGGAATCACAGCTATTGGCCCCTCGTCGCTGGCAGGATGAGTCCGGAGATCTCTGGACAACTTATCAGCGTATTCAGGAGAACCTAATCAAAGGTGGTTTGAACGGTCACAATGCAAAAGGAGGACGCACACATACACGTGCAATTAAAGGTATTGATGGTGATGTGAAGCTGAATCGAGCTCTGTGGGTGATGGCAGAAAATATGCTGCAACTCGCCTCATGAACGATATCTCCGTGTTTGTTTATAGCCCTGTAGCTGGTTGTTACGGGGCTTTTTCTTTTAAGGAGCCACCATGTCCGAACTGATTTTACCTTCGGTCTTCCCGATGAATGAGCAACGTACCATCCGTCGTGCCCTGCGATTACTGGAGAAATATCAGCGGCAGCCCAGTGAGTCGTTCCTAGCCGCTAGTTTCGCGAAAAAATGGTTACAGCTCTATTTGGCAAAGCAGGAGCGCGAAGTCTTTGTTGTTATCTATCTCGATAATCAACATCGTCTGCTGGAGCATGAAACGCTCTTCCTCGGCACGATTAACCATACCGAAATTCATCCTCGCGAAATTGTGAAATTTGCACTACGTCATAATGCAGCTGCGGTAATCATCTCTCATAACCACCCCTCTGGCATTACCGATGCCAGTCAAGCTGACAGAGCTATTACGTCCAGGATTAGAGAGGCGCTGGGTCTGGTCGATGTCCGGCTACTGGATCATTTCATCATTGGTGATGGTGAAGCGTTGTCGTTTGCTGAGCATGGATGGCTATAAGAAGAGGAAGGGCTAATGAAAATCATCAGTAAGCGTCAGGCGATGGCAATTTATCGTCTGCATCCTAAATCCCGATTGTTTCAATTCTGTACCGGGAAATATTGCTGGTTCGGGAGCGTCTGCCATTACTACGGTCGTGAAGTTCCGGATATCAAGGGTGTTCTGGCTGTCTTTGCCGAGCGACGCAAGGACCGGAACGGACCGTATGTCTCTCTGCGCAGCGTCACTCTCAATTAACCTTATGAAAGGAGCTTCAGATGTCGAGTAAGACACTGACAGTGAATGATGATACCGCTGAGCCCTGGTGGGGGCTGAATCGTAATGTCATTCCTTGTTTTGGTGCACGTCTGGTCCAGGAAGGTAACCGCCTACATTACCTGTCTGACCGCGCCAGCATAACAGGTCAGTTCAATAAAGCGGATTTGCTCCATCTTGACCAGGCATTTCCTGTTCTGCTGAAGCAGGCGGAGCTCATGCTTACCAGCGGCGAACTGAATCCCCGACACCAGCATTGCGTCACCCTCTATGCAAAGGGGCTGACCTGCGAAGCTGATACGCTGGGTTCCTGTGGTCACGTCTATATCTCCATTTATCCTACTCAACGCTAATTAACTTTAGAACTCACTTTTACGAGAACAACTCATGAATACTTTACCTGCAATAAACCAGCGGGCTGTTCAGACATGCTTATCACCCGTGGTTGTCTGGCAAATGCTGCTTGCTCGACTACTTGAGCAGCACTATGGCCTGACCTTAAATGACACGCCGTTCAGCGATGAGGCTGTTATTAAAAGACATATCGAAGCTGGTATCACGCTTGTCGATGCCGTTAATTTTCTGGTGGAGAAGTACGAATTGATCCGTATCGACCGCAGAGGATTTAGCTCACAGGGACAAGTGCCATATTTGACCGTGACAGATATCCTTCATGCCAGGAGAGCATGTGGATTAACGAACAGTTGTCCTTATCGGGAAGTAAGTAATATTGTTCTTGGCCGATCGCGGCAGTGAGGTGTACTTCAATAGCTGAGAAAATTTGTACGGTCTGTGAAGATATTAGTGGGATTAGCGACTCGATGAAAGGCTCATCGAGTCGCATGAAAAACAAGATGGGGGCACAAAAGGGGGCACTTATAAAGATGAAACAAGAAAAAACATATATTTATCAATGGTTATTCGCGGTGTGTTATGTTCCTATTATCGCACCATCTAAGCCTTTCCAGGTTTACCAAAACTCATTAAAAGCCCTTATCCTGCGGGTTACAGTCCGTTTCTTAATCTCCTATTACCTAACGGAATCAAGTTACAGTAGGGGCCTAAGTGGGGCATTTTGTGTGCTGTAGTAAGAGATGCCCCAATCAAGCTTTCCGCATGACAAGATCATGCCGCCAAAGCCAGAGGAAAGCCTAAAAGTGGGTAGATAAGTGTTGCCTTATCTTTATTCCAACAATAATGCTGCAAGACCCTGCTCAAGTACCGGCAGGGCCGCACCATAAATACCGAGATCGCGGCTCACCTGGCTAACGGTCAATGATTGAATTTCCTGACCAAAGAAACGATTTTTTTGTTCGAACCGTTCACGGAAAGATTGCCATATCCGTTGGTTTTGGACGAACGGGCCGGATACTACCAGCCTGTCCGGGAAAAATACGCGACAGACATTTGAAGCGGCCGTCGACATATGCTCCACGGCTTGCTGTATCGCGTGATTATCTGTTATGTCCTTGTCTTTCAGCACTTGCGCGATATGTTCTTCCTCGTCACCCGCCCGAAAATCTTCACCCAGGATAGGGGTGCCAATTGACCACAACGCCGTCAGTGTCTCCAGGCATCCCGTTTGCCCACAATGGCAGGACGTACCCTGATCGGTTACTCGCCAGTGCCCGATTTCACCAAACGCGCTTCCCCCTTCCACAATTCTGTCACTGGACTGGCCAAACGCGAAACCCACACCATATCCCCAGTGCAGTAGCAGGGTGCTTTGACGCTGAAGAAGCATATGAATGCGAAGCTCATTGTCCAGGGTGCGCGACAGGGAAATGGGGTGTTCTTCTCCGCTAAAAAGATGCTGAATATCCAGGTTATGCATTTTTGGCCAACGCGAAGTGTGGATCCAGCGGTGAGTGGTGCGATCAAAGACCCCGCCAAGGGAAAAAACGATACCGGCTAAATCTGCACCTGCGGGAAGCGCCATCATCACCGTTTGATAGAGCCGCAGAAAAATCGCACCCAGAGCCTCGTTATCACTCTCAGGTGACGCTTCCGCTTTTTCGTGACCAATGATCTCTGCTGACAGGTTGACCATAAACACATGCACTGACTGGCTGATAACCTGAAAGACAAGGGTTACCAGCCGTTCAGCGCAGGCATGCAATGTCCGCAACGGTCGCCCGCGACCTGCGCGGGCACTGATTTCCTCAGTTAGTAAGCGTCTTTCCAGTAAGTCGGCCACATGGTCTGAGATAGTCGTGGATCGAATCGACAACGTCCGGGTCGCTTCACTCCGGGAATGAACTTGTCCCCTGAGAACAGCAAGAAACACTCGCTCCCTGTCGTCGAGAACGGCACGGGTAACGGGTAAATGAGCCAGAAAATCCGAGACAGGAGTCTTATCCATGCGCATCCATACAGTGACGTATCGGGGCCGGGCCGGAATAGACACGGCATTTTCCTGTGAGAGGGCAGGCCCCATAAGCAGATAATATGAAAGAGTATCCTGAAAGCCGGGGCCTCTGGCAACCCCGGCGGGGGATGATGAATATACAGGAGCAGGGAAGGGGGAACTGGTGCCCCCGCTTCGTCAGCGGTAATGCCTGGTGAGGCCATGTCCTAAACGGCATTGCGTGACATGATAATTTTCATCCCAGATGACCTCACTGTGACAAAGCGCCCGCTGATGGTGTGCCAGTGATTTTTGCATCAACTGATGTGGACGTGTACTCGCCATCTCAACAGCCTCCTGGAAGCTGGTAAGTTCCCATTTCACCAGATTACGAATTGCCTGATCGAGTGTCAGGCTGGAACCTGCCAGGTTGGCGGCACCGGGCAGGCGCACCATCCCTTCACGGGTACATTCAACCTGTATGCCTGCAAAAGTATGTATGCCCGGATGCGCGCAGGCGGCGGCGCTCATTGCATCTGTCACCAGAATAGAACGGGCCGGCGTTTTAGCGCGCAGCAGGTTTTTCAGTGCAAAGGGGGGAATATGCACACCGTCTGCGATAAAACTTGCCTGAAGCTGGTCACAGCTGAGCTGAGCCTGGAGCGTGTTATCCAGCTTAGGTAATGTCTGAGGAATACCGTTTCCCAGATGTGTGCACAGACTGACTCCCGCAGTCGCTGCCGCCTCAAGTTGCGAATAATTGATACTGGAATGTCCTGCGGCAATACATTTTCCTCTTTGTTTCAGTGCACGAATAAAAACGAAGTTCTCATCCCGCTCGGGCGCGCAGGTAACAAGTAAAACAGGGCGCAAGATTTCCCTGTCAATATCATCAATTAACCGGATGTCCGGCGGCAGCATCGCTTCAGGGGGATGACAGCCAGCATATCCCTCGGCAGGATTCAGAAAGGGCCCTTCCAGATGATAACCCGGGATCATCAGTGCCCCGAGCTGGCTCTGCGCAACTGCCCTGTCGAGCGCCCTGAACCGGCGCAAAAGCTGCGGGACTGGCGCGGTGATAAGCGTAGGTAAGCAGCTTGTCACCCCGGTTTTCAGCATGGCTTCTAACGCCACATCCAGCCTGTCGGCGTCAATATTTTCATCATTGAAATCAACGCCAGCAAAGCCATTTACTTGCAGATCAAACAAACCCGAAGTGGCTTTCATCGTGCATCCTTTCATTCAGATAAGAGTGAGGCTGATTCAGTATCCAGAAACACCCGGCAGTCAGGATGCTGCTGTACGATAGACGCCGGCACTGCATTCGTAACCGGTCCTTCCAGCGCCATCTTGACGGCCTGGGCTTTGCGTCGGTCAGGAATACTCAGGATCAATACGCTGGACTGCATGATCTGATGAATACTCATCGAAATGGCCTGTAGCGGGACGTCGTCCAGGGTACTGAACCATTTTTCACCCAGTTGCTGCTGCCGGCAGGCTTCATCCAGATTCACCTTCAGAAAGGGTACCGTGGTAGTAAAGTCCGCTGGTGGATCGTTAAAGGCCAGATGCGCATTTTCACCAATACCGGCAAAGCAGACGTCAATTTCTTGCTCGCCAATGAGCTGATTCAGCCGTTCAATTTCGCGATCAATATTGTCCGCAGAGCCATTCACCCCCACGAAGCGATACAGAGAAGGCAGTTTATCCACCACACGTTCATGCAAATAGCGCCGGAAGCTTGCCCTGTGATCGTCTGGCAAACCAATATACTCATCCAGATGGAAAATCGTTACCCGGGACCAGTCGATATCGGCGCAGATAAGATTTTCAAGCATTTCAAACTGACTGGCGCCAGTGGCAAGAATAATGGCAATGCGCGCTTTGTTCGCCAGGGCATGTTGTATGGTCATAACCCCGCTTTGCGCTGCCAGTGTGCCAAGCTCATATTTATTTTCAGAAATCGTTATTTTCATTTTAACCTCACAGACGTGAACTGTTTCTCCGGGAACATTACGCGTGTTGCTTTAAGCCCTTCGCCATTTGCACGGCAATGAGCGTCAGCAGGCTGCAGAACATCAGGTAATAAATCAGGTAGGTGGGCTCCCCATTACCAAATGTGATCAGCGCAGCGGCGATGACTGGGGTGGAGCCGGCAAAGATAACGCTGTTCAGTTCACGCGACAGGGCAATACCTGAATAGCGATACTGGGTGGGAAACAGGTTCGCCAGAAATGCGCCTTGCGCACCCGATGTCGCACCATGCCCGATGCCATAGGCAATACACATCCCCAGCGTTGCCAGCATCAGACTGCCACTACCCAGAAGCCAGAACAGGGGGAAGGCGAATGCAGCAAGGAATATTGCACCAAATGAAAATACTGCCGTTGTGCCGAACCTGTCCGTCATTTTTCCCATAACAGGGGTCATCACGGTATTCACGGACACCGCAACCATCAGGGCCATCAGCCCTTCCGATCTTTCCATGCCTAACGTACTGGTCAAATAGCTGATACTGAAAACGCTTAGAACATATCCGTTTGCCTGATGGCCAGCCAGACTGAAGAAACCGCAAATCAAATTTAAAGGACTGTTTACAATCAGCGCCTTGAGGGGGACGGCCTGCGTTTTCCTGTTACGCTCCGCTTTTTCAACTGACTTCACATATTCCGGCGTTTCATCCAGATGCTTACGGATATAGATGGCCACAACAAACAGCACGATAGAAAACAAGAACGGCACCCGCCATCCCCAACTCATGAAGGCTTCATCCGGTAGTTGGGTGACCAGAAAAAAGGCCAGTGAGGATAAAAGTATGGCTACACCCGTTGAGGCATTGATTAACGAAGTGTAAAAACCTCGCTCCTTCATGGGCACATATTCTGCTACAAACGTCTGTGCCCCGGCCAGTTCAGCGCCTGACCCAAACCCCTGCATTAAGCGAATCACCACCAGCGCAACCGTCGCCCAGATGCCGATATGGTGATAAGTGGGCAACAACCCGAGCGCCAGCGTCGCGACGCCCATGAGCATTACGGCGAAAATCAACGCAGGCTTACGTCCGTACCGATCGCCGATGTGCGCAATGATCACGCCACCCAGTGGGCGGGAAACAAACCCTACCGCAAAGGTCAAAAATGCCGCCATCGTCGCAATAGTCGGCGACAGGTTTGGAAAGTAGAGCTTATTGATGATCAGACCCGCAGCGGCACCGTACAGTGAATAGTCATACCACTCAATGATGGTGCCGGAGACGCTGGCGAACATGACTTTGCGAATCGTTTTTTTGCTGGCCCTCTGCTCTTCGGGTATTTCCAGCACGCCGTCTTTAGTTAAGTTAGCTTCACTCATTGCTTCCCCTCTGGCTTTTAACCATTTGTTTTAAAAAACCTAATCTGTTTATGGGTACAGCGGATAAGCGGACATCAAACTCGCGTAAGATCAACGTAACACCACTTTGGTTATTTTTGAACGCATGTGTTCAAAAATAAGGCGCAAATGTGATGAGCGTCATAACTGCGCGGCTAAACTGCCAGAAGAGGAAAGGGCGAACAATGAATCCAGGAGAAAAGCAGAACGCTTTTATGATCCTGCTGTGATAGTCATTAAGTAATCATTAAAAGTGAAACCATTATTAAACATGGGATTCTATAAAGAGTGGAGCCTTTCACCTTGATTGAAAAAGATGCGTTTCAATTTTGCATTGTTTGACGTTTTATAGGGGTAACGTTTGTCTTCAATAATAAACCAGTCCTAAACAGCATCTCTTTAAATCAACAAAAATCCACGAGGGATTTTTAAATATAACCTAATGAACTGCTTGTTATTTTTACCAAAACAGTATGTTTTTAAAGAACCGCTGCAGCGGTTTTTTAATGGGCCATTTTATATGATTATGCTTCGTTGTAATTCCATTAAACTTTCACGGGGCAACATATAACCTTATATATTGCTGCTAAAAGAAATGTATTAATGAAAATTGATGCTAACGGTTATTTGTCGGATTTTTTGCCCTTTTCAAAGCCCTTTACCGGTGAAGAAGAAATCAGGGCAATCACCGATGTTATTCATTCAGGCTGGATAACCACAGGCCCTGTTAGTGAGGAGCTTGAACAGTCGATCCGGATGCTTACCGGTAGCCGCAATGCGATTGCGGTAAGTTCAGCGACAGCCGGAATGCATATTACCCTGATGGCACTCGGCATTGGACCGGGTGATGAAGTGATCACCCCTTCCATGACGTGGGTTTCAACCATAAATATGATTGTGTTGCTTGGCGCTACGCCCGTCATGGTGGATGTCGACCGGGACAATCTGATGGTCACTGCGCAAACGATAGAAGCCAGTATCACACCACGCACCAGAGCCATCGTTCCGGTTCACTATGCTGGCGCTCCGGCTGATATTGATGCTATCCGTCAGGTTGGCGAACGTCATGGTATCCCTGTGATTGAAGATGCCGCCCATGCAATAGGGACGTATTACAAGGGAGAGCATATTGGCCGTGGCGGTACAGCCATCTTCTCATTTCATGCCATAAAAAACGTGACCAGTGCAGAAGGCGGCATGATTGTCACTGATGACGATACGCTGGCCGATCGCCTGCGTAGCCTGAAATTTCACGGGCTTGGTATTGACGCCTATGACCGCCAGACGCATGGCCGTGTACCTCAGGCAGAGGTCATGACGCCTGGCTTTAAATACAACCTGGCTGATATTAATGCAGCGCTTGCACTGGTACAGCTTGGCAAGCTGAGTGGCGCAAATGCCCGTCGGGCGGTTATTGCCTGGCGTTATCTGAATGAGCTTGCCGATACGCCATTCCAGCCATTAAATCTTCCCGCCTGGGACCATTTTCATGCATGGCATCTGTTTATTATCCGCGTTGATGAAGCGCGTTGCGGAATAAACCGCGATGCGCTGATGGAAGCGCTGAAATTACGTGGTATTGGGACAGGGCTGCATTTTCGCGCTGTTCATACCCAGAAATATTACCGTGAGTGTTTTCCCGGGCTTTCATTACCGAATACCGAGTGGAACAGTGAACGCATCTGCTCACTGCCGCTTTTCCCAGGCATGACTCAGGATGATGTGACACGGGTTATCACTGCGCTGCGGGATATTGCGGGAGAACATCATGCTTAATCCTTCTCCGGTCAATAAAATCTCCGTGGTTATCCCGGTTTATAACGAGCAGGAAAGCCTTAGCGAACTGATTCGCCGCACTCATCTCGCCTGTAATCTCACCGGGAAATATTTCGAAATTTTACTGGTGGATGACGGAAGCAGTGACGAATCAGCCACCCTTATTATTAATGAAGCGCAAAAGCCGGACAGTTGCGTTGTCGCTATCTTACTGAACCGTAACTATGGTCAGCATTCCGCCATCATGGCGGGTTTCAGCTATGTGACCGGCGATCTGGTTATTACGCTTGATGCCGACCTGCAAAATCCGCCTGAAGAGATCCCGCGTCTGGTTGCTAAAGCGGAAGAAGGATTTGATGTGGTCGGGACAAAGCGTCTGAATCGTAAGGATAACGGGTTCAGAATAATGGGTTCGCGATCGGTCAACTGGTTAATCAAGCGCACCACGGGTAAGCCGATGGCGGATTACGGGTGCATGCTCCGGGCTTATCGTGGCCATATTGTCGAGGCCATGTTGAATTGCCATGAGCGAAGTACCTTTATCCCTGTTCTGGCTAATACCTTTGCTCGCCATACCGTGGATATTCCGGTCCAGCACGCCGAACGCGCATTTGGTGAATCCAAATACAGTTTCCTGCGTCTGATAAACCTGATGTATGACTTAGTCACGTGTCTGACAACCACGCCCCTGCGCCTGTTAAGTGTATTTGGCAGTGTTATCGCCTTATCGGGATTTTTCATTTCGCTTTTACTGGTGGTGTTACGTCTGACTCTGGGGCCGCAATGGGCAGCAGAGGGTGTTTTTATGCTGTTTGCCGTGCTGTTTATGTTTATTGGCGCACAGTTTATTGGAATGGGGCTTCTGGGCGAATATATCGGGCGAATATATAACGATGTCCGCGCCCGTCCCCGCTATTTCGTTCAACGTGTTGTCAGCCGTACTATAGATAAAGTTTCTGGAGAAGCGGAATAATGAAAGCTGTTGTCTTTGCCTATCATGATATGGGTTGCACAGGTATTCGCGCGTTGCTGGATGCCGGTTTTGATATTGCTGCGATTTATACTCATCCTGATCATCCTCAGGAAAATATGTTTTTTGATTCAGTTGCCCGGCTTGCGGCTGAAATAGGTATTCCTGTTTATGCACCTGATGATGTTAATCATCCATTGTGGGTTGAACGTATTAAAGCCATTAAACCGGACGTTATTTTCTCGTTCTATTACCGCAATCTGTTGAGCACAGAGATCCTCAATATTGCACCGCACGGTGCATTTAACCTTCATGGTTCATTGCTTCCGAAATACCGCGGATGCGCGCCGCTGAACTGGGTACTGGCCCAGGGTGAAACCGAAACGGGGGTAACGCTACATCAGATGGTTAAAAAAGCGGATGCCGGCGCGATTGTGGGTCAAATACGTGTGGCGATCGGCCCTGAAGAGATGGCGTTGTCATTGCATAATAAATTATGCAATACCGCCCAACAGCTGTTGCGCCATTATCTTCCCGGCATCAAAGAAGGGAAGTGGAAAGCAAAAGAACAGGACGAGAGCCAGGCAACCACTATGCGCCGTCGTACCCCGGAAGACGGGCGCCTGGTCTGGACGCAAAGTGCTAAAAAGCTGCATAACCTGGTTCGCGCTGTCTCGGCACCCTGGCCCGGCGCATTCGGTTTTGTCGGCAATACGAAATTCATGGTCTGGAAATCGCAGGTACGCACTGATTTCCCGGCCGCAAAAAGCGGCACCGTACTGAGTACTGCCCCCCTGGTGATTGCCTGTGGCGAACAGGCGCTGGAAGTGGCAACGGGGCAAACCGAAAATGGCGTATATATGCAGGGTGCGCAATTGGCGCAAACGCTGGGGCTGGTCGAGGGGGCAATGCTTGCCGCGTTTCCTGATGTTGTTAAGCGCGACCGGACCCGGGTATTAATCCTTGGGGTCAACGGTTTTATCGGCAATCATCTGACTGAGCGACTTTTACGCGATGATAAATACGAAGTCTACGGTATGGATATCAGTTCAGATGCCGTTTCACGCTTTACGGGCTGCCCTCGTTTTCATTTTGTGGAAGGCGATATCAGCATTCACAGCGAATGGATTGAATATCACATCAAAAAATGTGATGTCATTTTACCACTGGTCGCCATTGCTACGCCCATTGAGTACACCCGTAATCCCCTGCGGGTATTCGAACTGGACTTCGAAGAAAATCTCAAAATTGTGCGCGACTGCGTGAAGTACAAAAAGCGGATTATCTTCCCATCCACGTCTGAAGTGTATGGCATGAGTAGCGATACGGTTTTCGATGAGGACAATTCCAACCTGATTGTGGGCCCCATCAATAAGCAACGCTGGATCTACTCTGTCTCCAAACAGCTTCTGGATCGTGTGATCTGGGCCTATGGCGAAAAAGAAGGGTTACGTTTTACGCTGTTTCGCCCCTTCAACTGGATGGGGCCGCGCCTCGATTCGCTGAATGCTGCCCGCATCGGCAGTTCGCGTGCCATTACGCAACTTATTCTCAATCTTGTAGAAGGATCGCCCATCAAGCTGGTTGATGGCGGGCAACAGAAGCGTTGCTTTACGGATATCAGTGACGGTATTGAAGCCCTGTTTCGCATTATTGAAAACAAGGAAGGTTGCTGCGATCGGCAAATCATCAACATCGGCAATCCAGACAACGAGGCCAGCATAAGAGAGCTGGCAGAGATGCTGCTTGAGAGCTTTGAGCGTCATCCGTTGCGACCTTATTTCCCGCCTTTTGCCGGCTTCCGGGAAGTGGAAAGCAGCAGTTATTACGGTAAAGGTTATCAGGATGTGGCGCATCGCAAACCCGGTATTCGTAATGCCCGACGCCTGTTAGCCTGGAAACCGGAAATTGCCATGCGCCAGACTATCGATGAAACGCTGGATTACTTCCTGCGCACGGTCGACCTGCCGGACAGTGCCTCATGAAGAAGGTGGGGCTGCGTATTGATGTTGATACCTGGCGCGGTACCCGACAGGGAATGCCCCGATTGCTCGATATCCTTGAGCAATATGACGTGCGCGCCAGCGTATTTTTCAGTGTGGGACCCGATAATATGGGTCGCCATTTATGGCGACTCCTGAAACCCGCTTTCTTAACCAAAATGTTGCGTACCCGGGCAGCAAAACTCTATGGCTGGGATATCTTGCTTGCCGGCACTTTCTGGCCCGGTCGTCGTATTGGCGCTGGTAACCATGACATTATCCGCCGCACAGCGATCCGCCATGAAGTGGGTCTGCACGCCTGGGACCACTTTGCCTGGCAAACTTTTGCAGGGTCATGGGAAATCGAGCAGCTGTATGCAGATATCAACCGTGGCGTGACCGAACTGGAAACGATCACCGGAAGGTACGTGCCTTGCTCAGCAGCGGCGGGCTGGCGGGCTGACGAGGACGTTTTACGGGCTAAAGAGATTTTTGGTTTTCGTTATAACAGCGACTGCCGTGGAGAGTGTCCCTTTATTCCGCTCTTTGAAGACGGCAAATCCGGGACGGTGCAAATTCCGGTTTCTCTTCCCACCTGGGATGAAGTGGTGGGCAGGGAAACCGGTGCCACAGACTTCAACCGATATTTACTCGATAAAATCCATTCTCACAACGGCATACCGGTTTATACCCTTCACGCAGAAGTTGAAGGTATCGCGGAAGCCGCAAATTTTGAGGCATTACTGGAACTAGCCCGGCATGAGTCGGTCCAGTTTTGCCCGCTTGGTGAACTTATGCCGCAGGACCTGACGACGTTGCCTCAGGGCAGGATTGTCCGTGGACGGATAGCGGGCAGGGAAGGGTGGCTCGGTTGTCAGGAAAAGATGAGAAATAAATAATGAAAAGCGCCAAAGCCCTCTTATTAATGCTGATGGGTTATGTCCTGTATTATCTGGTTCCGCTAAATGCCAGAGCGCTCTGGCAACCGGATGAAACCCGTTACGCTGAAATCAGTCGGGAAATGCTCGCTTCAGGTGACTGGATCGTGCCGCATTTTTTCGGCTTACGCTATTTTGAAAAACCCGTCGCAGGTTACTGGATAAATAATATTGGCCAGTGGCTTTTTGGGCATAATAACTTTGCCGTACGCTTTGGTTCAGTATTATCCGTTACCCTGAGTGCGTTACTGATTGCCTGGCTGGCATGGCGGATGTGGGGTGATAAACGCACTGCGCTACTGGCTTCTGTCATCTACCTCACCTCATTTCTCGTCTATGGTGTTGGCACCTATGCCGTTCTGGATCCGATGGTGACACTGTGGCTTACTGCGGCGATGTGTCTTTTCTGGATGGCCACTCAGGCAACCACGAACGGAAAAAAGATACTGAGTTATGCATTACTGGGGGTAGCCTGCGGTTTCGGGGTGATGACAAAAGGCTTTCTGGCGCTGGCTATACCGGTCATCGCGGCGCTTCCCTGGATTATTTTTGCCAGACGATGGAAAGACGTTCTGACATTCGGTGGGCTGGCGATCGTGACTGCCACGCTGACGGTGCTGCCCTGGGGGATCGCCATTGCCCAACGCGAGCCGGATTTCTGGCACTATTTTTTCTGGGTGGAGCATATCCAGCGTTTCGCCAATGAAGACGCGCAGCATAAGGCCCCTTTCTGGTATTACCTTCCTCTGTTTTTAGCAGGATTTTTACCGTGGCTTGGCCTCCTGCCTGGCGCACTTCACTCAGGTTGGAAAAATCGGCATGACCATCCGGCATTGTTCTATCTGCTTTGCTGGACCCTTATGCCCTTGCTGTTCTTCAGTATTGCGAAAGGCAAGTTACCCACTTACATACTGCCTTGTTTTGCACCGCTGGCTTTGTTGACAGCCCGGTATGGCTTATACGCTTGCTCCACGGCGGTATACCGTATCAATGCCCGAATTAATATGGCGTTTGGCATTCTGGCTGCACTTTTTGTTCTGCTGGTACTTGCGCCGTGGAGTATTGCCAGTCGCCCGCTTTTTGCGCCATTTGAAATTTTCACGCTGGGTTTCGGCCTGTTAATCTTCCTGCTCTGGGCGGCTTTTGGCTATCTGAGCTATCGTGAACCGGAAAGACGCTGGACGCTGGCGGCGCTCTGTCCGCTTGGGATGGCACTGCTGATATCCCATGCTATTCCCGAAAGCGTTATTGATACCAAACAGCCGCAGTATTTTATCAAAACCATTCGCGCGTCATTAATGGGCAGTAAATATATTCTGGCGAACAGCCCGGGCATTGCAGCCTCCATCGCATGGGAATTAGAGCGAAGCGATATCTCCTTTTACGATCGAGCCGGAGAAATGAAATATGGGCTTCAGTATCCTGATGCTGCCGGGCGTTTTATCAGGGAAGCCGATTTCCCCGGCTGGCTAAAAGCGTTTAATCACAACGGAGACGTTGCGCTGATCTTACTGCTTTCTGAAAACGAAAATCTGGATTTTAAAACGCTTCCAAAGCCCGATTACATGCTGATGGAAGGCCGGCTGACATTGCTTTGCTATAAGCAGAAAAAATGAATATCTCCGGGATCATTCTGACCAGTTTACTGACCTGCACAGGGCAGACCCTGCAAAAAAAGGCAGCGCTTGCTGTTACACGGCGGGCAATAATCCTCTGGTTTGGCTTGTCCATCATTTCATTAACGCTGGGGATGGGCGTGTGGTTATGGGTATTACAAAGCACGCCGGTCAGTCTGGCCTATCCCATGCTGGCGCTTAATTTTGTCTGGGTCACCCTGGCAGCAAAATTAATCTGGAAAGAAAGGATCACCCCGGGACACTGGGTTGGTGTTTTCTTAATTCTCAGCGGGGTCGTCTTATTAACAGGAGCGTTGCCGTGGGGCTGATCAACGTATTGTGCAGTGTTTTTTTGGTGAGCCTGGCTCAGCTTTTATTAAAATTCGCCTCGATAAACCTGCATTCAGGATCGCTGTCAGACGCTTTATTCACTGCCCCTGTCTTTGCGCTCCTGGGGGGCCTTATAGGCTATGCGGTGTCTATGCTCTTCTGGTTTTTCGCTCTTCGCCGGGTTCCTCTGGGAAAGGCCTATGCGGTTCTGAGCCTGAGTTATCCTGCCGTATGGCTGGCTGCACAGTTTATACCGGCCATCGCTGAACCT
This sequence comes from Atlantibacter sp. MEI4A-1023, assembly GCF_056155425.1. NCBI lineage: Bacteria > Pseudomonadati > Pseudomonadota > Gammaproteobacteria > Enterobacterales > Enterobacteriaceae > Atlantibacter > Atlantibacter sp. MEI4A-1023. The sequence goes on along the minus strand of NZ_CM149568.1, from coordinate 3,653,039 downwards.
TTTTTATGGCGAAGTCTTGTGGGTGTAGTACTGATAGTGTCGGGTGTGGTGATTATTTTTTCGGGCGGTTCGGAAATAACAAGCGGTAAAGAAAGGAGGAATTAACATTTGCCACCACTAAACGCTGGCTTTCTGCGAAAAAACCGCTGAGATTTCTTCTGAGCGGTTTCTATCCACAGTAATTACTTGCGTTCAATCGTTGCAAGTGTTCCGTAATAAGTTTTATAGAGATAGATTCCATTGTTAAACACGGCAGTGGATGTTGATATCTTCACCCCGTAAATAGCATTACCATCCCAGGCACTGTTCAGAAAATTTTTATACGCTTCGTAAAATTCATTTTTGTTTACTTCGGTTATGTCGCCGGTGAAAATTTTGTCTGAGATTTCAATTCGGTGGGTATATTCAATCAGCCCATGAATTTTGACCAGTTTCATCCCTTCCGGGAAATTATCCGTGCTTATAACAAACATAATTAATCCTTTTGGTAGGACAAAAATGCAGATGTCGTATCCTGAGTAATACGTGAGTCAAAATAGCCTGGTAGAGTGTTTCACGACGTCAGAAAGTACAACTTGACGGGGGAACAGAGACATCCACATGAATAAGTGACTTATTCATTGCAACAGATTATCTATGGCGTCAGAGGCGAATGCTCTGGTTCCCGAATTTCATGAATGCTTTGGCATAACTCACATAGTGAAAGCGCAGTTTAATTCTATGCAGCACCTAATCATAAACAGCTTTATCAGAAGCTGTATTTCAGACCGGCGGTCGTCATAAAATTGTAGTTTTCAATGCCGCTGGCACCGGCGACGTTATCGGTTGTATTTTCGTCGTAGTTGTAATCTGAAAGGCTTCCCTTTTTATTGGTGACTCGACTCCATATACCTTCAACATAGACCTTTGCGTTGTCAGTGACGTAATAGCCAAGACTGCCTGAAAGAGCATAATAATTCTGGTTATGAACCTTAGCTTTAAACGTGGTAGAGGTAAGATAATGTTCATCGTTATCGGTGGCATGCACCCAGCCGCTGTATTTGAAAGCGCCACTGGCTTCAAAATTGCTGTAACGGTAATTTCCGGTAAGACCGATATAGGGCATTTTGAAACGTTGCTGGTAACCTATAACCGCCACATCCCTCGGGAAATCGCCTGTATATTCACCGTTTTCATAGCTGTAAGCGCCACCCTTAGCAGTAAAGCTGTAGCGGCTTTCCTGATAACCCGCCATGACGCCGAGACGCCAGTCGGGTTCGTTAAAAAGCCATCCTTTCATATTTACATCAAATTCATTTGCATAATTCAGCCGTGTATTGGGATGACTGCTGTGATCGGTCCATTCTTTCTGCGTTTCACTCGTCCAGTCATAATCATTCATATCACCACCCCTGCTGGCAAGCGTGGTCCAGCCAGATGCGCCTAATGACACTCCTGGCATAAAATCCCAGTCAATGGCGCCGTTAATTACCGCTGCATTATTATATTTCCAGTTAAGCTGGCTAACCTTACGTCCCCCTTCTTCAGGATCGTAGACGCGTTCTTTGGTTTGTCCGCTTAGGGTGCCCAGATTAATGCCTGCTGATATTTTCTCTGGGGTAAATAAATCATCCTGCATGCTTGCCACGGATGAAAAACTTACCGGAACAGAAAAAACCAACAGGGCAACTTTTAATTTACTCATCATCACTTCTCTTTTTAGGGGGGAAGCTATATTTCCGCATTGCGTCTGATTGTTTTCAACAATTTTATGCAGGGCGTTGAGGTTATATTTAGGAATTATTTAACGGGGTGTCAGCAAGCGTTTTACTTGTTCCCGATTAACTTTTTTTTCACGGTTGTTCCGAAAAAATCGGTGTCGAAAGCGTGCCCGTATTCATTAAAGCACTTTTCATTAATATCTGTTCATGACTTCATCTTTGTCTCTTCCTCCTGGTCAAAGCGATCTTCCTCGCGGTCATTTTCCCGAAAACTATTAAAACCATTTCATTTAGGTAAGGTTTAATATAATAAGTCTTATTGACTATAACATTGCGGTACTATCAATAATCTTGACTGCGTTATGCATCATTAATCAGCTAATTATCTGGCATTGGCGGGTTTTGCTGGTCAATTGCTCTGCTGTTGCTGGCTTAAATGCTGAGTTTTACGGGATACCGGATTTACCTGTCGGTAATTGTTTAACTTCCTTCTCAGTTCAGAGCCCATGGATAAAAATACTTACGTATCTACCTCCCGCCAGGCGGGTTTTATTCATCATCGTCTTGTCAGCCTGATCGTCTGGCTGAATATCCTCATCCAGGTACTTTTCCCTCTCGCCGGAGCTTTTGCTCCTGTGATAGCCCGTGCCGCAGACAATGGCCCGCAGGTCACGCAACCCGCCAGCAGCATGGCCCCGCTGCCGGAAGTGACGTGGGACGATAAGGCCCCGGCGGGTGATGAGCAGGCCTCACGGATGGCCGGCTACGCCTCTCAGGTGGGCGGGGCGCTCGGTCAGCATGGCAGCAGCGATGCCGCGGCCTCCCTGGCCCGCAGCATGGCCACCGGCGCAGCCGGCGGCGCCGTCCAGGACTGGCTCAGCCAGTTCGGCACCGCCCGCGTACAGCTGGATGCGGACCGCAGCTTCTCGCTGAAAAACTCGCAGTTCGATATGCTGGTGCCCCTGTGGGAGCAGCCGGACATGCTGGCGTTCACCCAGACCGGCCTTCACCGCGCCGACGACCGCACCCAGGGCAACCTGGGCTTCGGGCTGCGCTGGTTCGCGGCGGATTACATGCTGGGTGCCAACACCTTTTTCGATTACGACTTCTCCCGCTACCACTACCGGGCGGGCGTGGGCGCGGAATACTGGCGTGACTACCTTAAGCTCTCCGCCAACGGTTACCTGCGCCTCTCGGACTGGCGGGACTCGCCGGACGTGACGGACTATGAAGCCCGCCCGGCTAACGGCTGGGACATCCGCACCGAAGGCTACCTGCCTGCGTGGCCGCACCTCGGGGCCACGCTGAAGTACGAGCAGTATTACGGCAACGAAGTGGCGCTGTTCGGCACCGAAAACCGCCAGCGCGACCCGCACGCCATCACGGCGGGTCTGACCTACACCCCGGTACCCCTGCTGACGCTGAGCGCGGAACAGCGCCAGGGGCAGAGCGGCAGGCATGACACGCGCATCGGTGCAGAGGTGACCGTGCAGCCGGGCGTGGCGTGGTCAAAACAGACAGACCCGGATGCGGTTGCGGCCCTGCGCAGCCTGGCGGGCAGCCGGCACGACCTGGTGGACCGCAACAGCGACATCGTGCTGGAGTACCGCAAGAAGGAGGTAATCCGTCTGAAGATGGCGTCACTGGTGACCGGCACCGGCGGCGAGCAGAAATCGCTGGGCGTCAGCGTTAACAGCAAATACGGCTACGCCGGAATGGCGTGGTCGGCGGCAGAGTTCGAGGCGGCGGGCGGCCAGCTGGTTGCCGACACGACCGGTCCGGGCTGGAGTGTAATATTGCCCGCTTACCAGCAAGGTCTGGAGGCAATCAATACCTACACCCTGTCTGCTGTGGCTAGCGATGCCCGTGGGAATCATTCAGCGCCTGCGGCAACCCAAATCACTGTGCTTTCCCCGCAGACTCAAACGACAGCGCCCCCCTGGCCAACGACTTCATCAATCAGAACCGATAAAACGGCTTACCCGGCAGGCAGCACCTTACAGGTGACAGTCACGCTGAACGATCCCGGGGGCAGCGCGATAATCGGCAAAGCCGCCCTGTTGACCGAAACAACGGTTAACGTACCGGGCGGAGAAACAGTGCCGGACAGCCGTTGGCAGGACAACAAAGACGGAACCTACACCAACCTTTACACCGTCACCGCGACCGGCGCGGGCCTTCAGGCTTCACTGCAGATCCCTGGCTGGAACACCTCTGTGCTGTCCGGTAAATATGCGCTGACAGGCAACCTCCCTGCACAGGCCAGTTCATCTATCGAAATGGATAACCAGGCCTACCTGATCGGCAATGATATGACCGTGACCGTGATGCTTAAAGACACGGAAGGCAGTCCGTTACCCGGCATGGCGGCACTGCTGAGAAGCGACAAAGTGAAGGTGCCGTCCGGCACGGCAAAAGCGGATAACTGGACCGACAACGGTGACGGCACTTACTCCCGGGTCTTTACGGCGAATACCGAAAACACAGGCCTGAAAGCCATACTGATGATGACAGGCTGGAAGGAGGAGGTCTCCTCAGCGGCCTACGATATTGTGGCTGCGCCCGTTGCGACAAGTTCAACCATCAGCACGGATAAAGATCGCTATTCTGCGGGACAGGATATGACGGTGACCGTCACGCTGAGAAGCCAGAAAGGCAACCCGGTCGTCGGGCAAACCGCTCTGCTGACAGATACCGTCGTGATGGTGCCGCATGCGATGCGCAAAACAGGCTGGTCGGATAATGGCAACGGGATCTACAGCGCAGTTTACACTGCCAGTACAGCGGGAAGCGGGCTGAAATCTTCACTACAGATGGTCGACTGGCGGATGCCGGTGGAATCAGGGGCATACGTATTATCGGCCCCCCTGCCAGCGCAAGTCAGCTCGGCCATTGTCTTAAACACTGATGAACACACCACCTATACCGTTGGGGAGGAGATGACCGTTAAGGTGGTACTGAATGATGCGCAATACAATCCGCTACCAGGCCAGGCGGATCTGCTGACTGACACCGCCGTGACGGTGCCGAACACGCTGCCTAAAACCCGTTGGACAGACAACGGCAACGGGACCTACACCAGGGTTTACACCGCCAGTACAGTGGGGGCAGGCCTGAAGGCCAGGCTGCAGATGGCCGACTGGAGCACGCCGCTGGAAACCAAAACGTATGATGTCATAAACGCTTTCCCTGCACAGGACGGTTCGACCATCAGTATCGATAAAAGCCTCTACGTTATTGATAATGACGTCACCGTAACGGTGACCCTGAAAGACGCGGCAGGCAATACCCTGCCCGGGCAGGCCTCTCTGTTGACGGACAGTGCCGTGAGGGTGCCGAATGTATACCGGAAAACCGACTGGAGTGACAACGGCGATGGTACCTACACACGGATATTTTCAGCAAGTTCACACGCCGTAGACACGAAGGCCACCCTGACCCTGCCTGGCTGGAGCGGCGAAAATACTTCATCGCCCTACAGTATTCTTACCGCTCCTGTACCTGACGGCTCGACAATCAGCACGGATAAAACCAGCTATATCGCCGGTGAAGATATGACCCTCATCATCACGCTAAAAGACCAGTTCGGCACTGGCGTTCCCGGAGAGATAGCGTTGCTGGAAGAGCGCAGAATAAAAGTAATGAGCGCGATGCTGAAAACAGCATGGGTAGATAACGGCGACGGAACCTATACCGCCGTGTATACCGCAACGCGTGCCGCGTCCGGTAGTAAGGCATTTGTGAGGCTGGCGGGTTGGAATGACAGCGTGTCATCAGGGGAGTATCTCATCAGTGCGGCAGCCCCGGCGCACGACAGTTCATCCATTACGCTGGATAAAAACAGCTACACCGCCGCTGATGACATGACGCTCACTGTCACACTTAAGGACGCGTGGAATAACCCCATCACCGGCCAGGCATCCCTGCTGACTGACGATGCCGTGTTGGTGCCAAATACACAGCCCAAAACCAGTTGGTCAGACAGCGGCAACGGAACTTACACGCGAGTGTATACGGCAAAAACGGCGGGAGCAGAGTTGAAGGCCACGCTGCAGATGACTGACTGGAGCGCGCCGCTGGAAACAGGGGCATTCGCTATAACAGCCGGTATTCCTGTTCAGGAAAACTCCGCCATCAGTACCGACAAAACCAGCTATATCGTGGGTGAGGACATGACGGTTGATATCACACTCAGGGACGCAGACGGCAACGGAACCCCCGGTCAGGCGGCACTCTTTGATCAATATACCCTTCACGTCCAAAGCGCCGAGCCTAAAACAGCATGGGTGGATAAGGGAGACGGAACCTACACCGCCGTCTATACCGCAAGGTGGGCCACAATGGGCGCGAAAGCCGTTCTGAGGCTGGTTGACTGGAAAGCTGATGTGAAATCAGACGGGTATTCCATCGATGCCGCTGCGCCTGCGCATGACACGTCTTCCATTATTGTGGACAACACCCGCTACAACGCCGCCGATGATATGAAAGTCACCATTGTTCTCAGGGACGCGTGGAATAATGCCATTATCAACGGCACCTCCCTGCTGACAGATGATGTGGTCACCGTCCCTCACACGCAGCCCAAATCCGACTGGCAAAACAACGGAAACGGAAGCTACACCCGGATTTATATTGCAAACGCGGTGGGCGCAGATCTGAAGGCAACGTTTAAAATGCCCGACTGGGACAGCGCGACAGAATCCGTAACTTACTCAGTCACAACCACAATCCCTGCCGAACAGGGTTCGGCCATCATGGTGGACAAAAACGAGTATGTCGTCGGCCAGGCCATCACCGTCACGGTGACGCTGAAGGATGCCGCAGGGAGTGCCATGTCCGGCCTGGGCTTTTTGCTGAATAACTCTGTCGTTGTGCCCCTTAGCGTAGACAGGGAGAAAGACTGGACAGACCATAATGACGGCACCTACACAAAAATTCTGACCGCGCAAAGCGAGCAATCGGCCCTCAAAGCCACCCTGAAAGTGAACGGATGGAGCGGCGACGTGTCCTCGGGAACCTATAACATTCTGGAGGCGCCTGTCAGGGATAACTCAACCATCAGCACCGACAAAACCCACTATGCTGCCGGAGAAGACATAAACGTGGATGTCTTTCTGGCGGGCTGGAATGGTGGTCTTCCAGGCCGGCTCTTTTTGCTGAACGAGCAGACGGTAAGCGTGGAAGGAGGGACGATGAAAACGGCCTGGACGGACGAGGGGAACGGGCACTACAGCGCGGTGTACGCGACCTCAAAGGCCAGTAAAGATGAGCAGCATGCGTGGTTATCACTGCCCCGCTATTTTAATAAACCTTCAGAGGGGTATTTCATCAACGCATCCGATCCAGCGGAGACAGGATCGTCCATCAGCATTGATAAAAATAGCTACAATGCCGGGGAGGGGATGACGGTCATTGTCACGCTCAGGGATGCATTTGATAACCCGATAGACGATCGCGTATCCCTGCTGACGTCAGAGAACGTAAAGGTGTCGGGTGCGAGAATCGATACGCGTACTGAATGGGTGGATAACAAGGACGGCACCTACACGACCCAGATAATCGCAGCTGAAGCCGGTACTGGTCAGACAGCCTCGATTCATTTTCCCGCATGGCGCGCAGAGGTGAAATCCACTGCCTATGACATTATTGCCGGCGCGCCATCAGAGCACGCTTCTGATATCAGCAGCGATAACACCCGATATACTGCCGGCGAGAACATGGCTGTTATCGTGACGCTCAGGGACGACTGGGGGAATGCCGTGCCTGGTCAGGCAGGCCTGCTGACCGACACGGTTGTGACCGTTCCGGGTGCGGAAGCGACAGCCGACAACGGCTGGAGTGATAAAGGGGACGGAACCTATTCACGGATATACGCAGCGAAAAGCATTGGCACCGGCCTGACGGCGTCCGTGAAACTCAACGAATGGAATGAGGGTATCCAGTCGGCTCCCTATGAGATAATCAGCACTGTCCCGGTACAGGGCAATTCAACCATTGCACTACAGGAAGACTATTATTTTACCGGCGAGAGCATGGCGGTGACTGTCACGCTAAAAGACTTATTTGGCAATGCCGTTGCTGGCGAAGTTGCCCGTCTGACAGATGCGGCTGTTACAGTGCCTAACGCAGTAATCAAGTCAGACTGGCATGACAACAATGACGGAACCTATACCGCCACTTACCGGGCACAATCCGCCGGTACTGGCCTGACGGCTTCGCTGCGCCTGGCGGAGTGGAGTAGCGGGTCCTCATCACAGGCATATTCAATCATGGTGGCGGTGGCCCCGAAGGAAATTGTGGTAAACGGGTATTCCTATGCGCCGGGCCAGGGCTTCCCGACCACCGGCTTTGCTGACGGGTCGTTCACTATCGTGCCAACTTTCGGCAGCGCTTCAGATTATATCTGGACAGTCGATGCAGACTGGGTAAAGGTCAGCAATGGTGAGGTGAAATTGTCGGGAGGCGATTACGGATCTGCCGGACAGAAAGTGACGGTTACCGCAAGGTTAAAAGACCATAATTCGGGGCTGGGAGTACAGTACAGCTTCACGATAAAAGAATGGTTTAATGTCATCAGTAAAACGATGAGTGTTTATGACGCCAGACATTTTTGCTCAGGCTCAGGCAGATTGCCCACGACCCAGGAACTCACCGGCAGCGCCGATCATGGTTCAGTGGTACGTGGCACTCTGGGTGGATTGATTAGTGAATGGGGCGAACTTACCCACTACCATGACTTTTCAGGTCAACGTACATTATGGACCGATGATTATATCCCTGATTATATGTACTGGGTTGTCGGGACGGATGGTTCGGTTAGCTCAATGAAGGGCGATTCGCTATTAAATGCGTATTGCATTCAGAACTAATACCGACAGCGTCGCGTCAACTGTTTTTATAAGAAACACCCGAGTGCGCAGGTTGCACTCGGGTGTGTGGACAACAGCCAGTGAGACCAACGCGCTCCGCGTGTTGCTGCTGGCCGCATTCCCTTATATAAAAAACCATCCCACAAAATCGACAGGAACCTTTTATGGTCAGGAAGATCCCGCAATCGCTGTTAGTCTGCGCCATGCTGGCGAGTACTTCTGCTTATGCTTCATTTGATATGGAAGATTGTGCCTGGAGCGCGGACAATTGTCTGCTAAAGGGCGTACCGGTTTTAACGTCGGGCAATGATTCGCGCGACAACCTGCTGCGCCTGCTCAGCGAGGCCAACTCTTTCGCGTTGCCCGTCCAGTCTATGCCTGCAGATATCACCCGTTCCCGCGATTATTATTTTGCTTATCACCCGCAGTGGGACGAGGCCGCCGTGCAACCTCCCGCAGCAGCGTCGCAAAGCGAAAACCCGCGTCTTGCGGAGCAGATCGCCGCGCTGCAACTCGATCCCGCCAGCCTGAGCGGACATGCTGACGAACTGGAAAACCGTTTTGTCTCCAATAATCTGGCGAGCGTAAGCCAGTTCTTTGCAGGGCTGCTGACTGACAGCGCGCTGACGCCCGAGCAGCGTCGCGGGCTGGCGCAGGTGCGCGTAGCGATTTTTGCGGGCGCGACGCCCGAACAGGCCATCACGGCGCTGACCGGGCTGCCGTCTAATGCGCCGTCATCGCCCTGGAAAACCTACCTCACGGCGGCGGCGCGCTTTTATGGCGGCGACTACCCCAATGCAGAACAAGATTTCAGCACGCTCACCCAAAGCGACCGCCCGTGGCTGGCGGAAGCCGCGCAGTATATGTTGATCCGCACCGCACTCAACAAAAGCAGCCAGAACAGCGTGGGCGAATATGGCGATTTTGACATCGCGCGCATCGATCGCGAGGACGCCGCCCAGGCGCAAACGGCGGCGCAGGCCTATCTGCAACGCTTTCCCCAGGGGCAGTATGCCGACTCCGCGCGCGGCCTGTTGCGACGCATCAACTGGTATCAGCAGGACTGGCCGCAGTTGGCGGAGCGCTATGAACAGATTTTTCAGCAGGCCGCCAGCCCGCAAGCGTTGCGCGACCTGGTGACGGAGTACGACAACGTCTATGGCATGCAATTCCTCGCCAACCCGGTGCACGAAGCGTTTCCTCAGGCGCCGCAGGTGAGTTATATCGAATTGCTGCGGGCGCTGCGCCTCAAGAGTGATAACAAACCCACGCTGACCCAGCAGATGCTCGACAATACCAGGCCGGTATTTGAAAAAAGCGGAAAACTGCCGCTATGGCGCAATCTCCAGCTTAACTTATGGATGGCGACAGAAAACTACGCCGCGCTGCTCAGGGAGGTCACGCCAGCAAAACAGCTCCCGGCTCACGATCTCCTCGCCTTCAGCGAGCAGGTAATGTACGGCGAAGCGTTGATGGGGCAGAAGCAGTGGCCTGCGGCGCGTGACTTCTGGCGACAGCTGCTTAAGCTCAGCCAGGATAATGAACAGCAGCAGTATCTCCAGGCCAAACTGGCCGCCACGCTGGTGTACAACGACGAAATCTCCGCCGTCTTTGCCCCTGAAAGCCAGGTGACAAGCCTGCGCTTTCGCTCCCGGATATTGAAAGCGGCGGCTTCGCCTGAGCTGTTGCGCCAGCAGGCGCAAAACGGGCCAAACAACGAGGCGCGCACCCTCGCTCTGCATACTCTGTTGGTGCGGGATCTCACGGAACAGCGCCTTGCTGACTGGTTAAAAGACAGGACGCTTATCAGCGCCATCACCCCGCCGGTGGTTGGCGAGGCGTTTGACGATGTCAATCTCAGCGCTTTTGACTGGAACGGCAAAGGCACCGAGCCGGGATATGTGTGCAGAAGCCTCGACGAAACCGTGCAGACGCTGAACAAAAAAGCGGATGACGCCCACGCGTTGAACTGCCTGGGCGAGTTCTTCCGCACCACGCAAACGCATGTCGATCTGTGGAAAGACAGCGCGGGCAACGATGTGCTGGAAGCGGCTATCGCCCGCGAGAAACCGTTCGGCCAGTTCGACCGCCAACATTATTATCAGCAGGTTATCGCCTCGACAGGCGCGGAGCCGGAAGATAAAAGCTATGCGCTGTATCGCGCCATTATGTGTTACGCGCCGTCCGGCATGAACGAATGCGGCGGCACCGAGGTGGATAAAGCGCAGCGCAAGCGCTGGTTCAGTCAATTAAAAACGCAATATCCGGGCAGCCCGTGGGCACAAAAACTCAAATACTACTGGTAATGGCGCTGCTGGCCGGGCAGGCGCGGGCGGCGGACATTGTCACGGCCCGCGATCATCCGGCCTTTTGGCTCTGGTCAGGCGTAAAAGCCAGTAACGAATTGCGCGACGCGCAAACCGTCTATCTGCATCAGGGCGACGTGCTGCAACGCGCAGGTGTGGTGGAATTTCAGCGGCTGGGGCTGCCGGTCAGCCGCCTGACGTTCCCGTCCATCTGGCTGACGGTGCGCTTTACCACACTTGATGTGCCGGAGACGATCGCGCCGCGGTTGGTGCGGCTTATGCAGCGCTGGCAAGCGGCGGGAAACCCGGTGATGGGGTTGCAGGTCGATTTTGACGCCGCCACGCACCAGCTTGACGACTACGCGCGCTTTTTGCGGCAGTTGCGCCACCAACTGCCGCCGCAGTTCGCGCTGGGCGTAACAGGGTTGTTGGACTGGGCGAAGACCGGCGATGTGGCGACGCTCAACGCCTTACCGGTGGATGAACTGGTGGTGCAAAGCTACCAGGGCCGAAGTACCGTGGCGAATTATCAGGACTATCTGCCCGCGCTGACCCGGCTGCGCATCCCGTTCAAACTCGGGTTGGTGCAACATGGCAAGCGCGACGTGCAGGCTGAAGCCCGGTTGCAAACCTCGCCGTGGTATCGTGGCACGGTGGTATTTATGCTCAACCCGGCTGACCGTTGAATATCGATTACGTTTCGCGCTGAGGCTGCAAACGGAACGCGATTCTCCGTGACAGTACCCGCCATTATTTCCTCATGTCATTAACCCGCTGATGGCATTACGCTTATTGGCGTAATTTGCCACGACTTTTTTCTATATCAAATTAAATATCGAAAATCGTACAAATTAAATAGCCGTTCCTTTCTGCAACAATTGTTCTAAATTCCGAAAGGCATTTGTTTAAAAATAAAAAAAGACTCTTTTTAACCCGTGCGTTTTATTTTTAACGCTCGGTGTCTTTGTTTAGCTATTATTTATCATTTAACATTTACAATTATTTTCATAAAAATGGAGAAGGGTATTTTAATGTTTCCGCCACGGAGAGGCAGTACCCTGGAATTTGAAAAATTCTTCAAGGCTGCATGGATGAGGAACTGAAGGCGCTCACGGCTTCAGGAACACCCATTCTTTTTCTATTATTTCACCGCAGCCTGAGCAGGCAAAGTTTTTCCCTGAGTGATGAACTGTTTTATGTGATGAGCGCGGTCGGTTATTTCTGCGCTAAAGAGCATGAAACTTTATTAACTGAAAATAACGTGTCCTCCCGCTGGTAATCATTATGGCGGGTTAATTGCGCACGCCCGATTCTTTTGAGTAGAAAATATGGATCAACGACATTCTCCTCCTGTATTTCGTCAGCCAGGCGGTCTTCATCGTCGCACCCGTCTGGTCAGCCTGGTCACCTGGCTGAATATCACCGTTCAACTGGTCTTCCCGGTTGCGATCGCGTTCACGCCCGCCATCACGCGCGCGGCGGAGCGTGGCCCGCGGGTTACGCAACCCGCCAGCAGTATGGCCCCGCTGCCGGAAGTGACGTGGGACGATAAGGCCCCGGCGGGTGATGAGCAGGCCTCACGGATGGCCGGCTACGCCTCTCAGGTGGGCGGGGCGCTCGGTCAGCATGGCAGCAGCGATGCCGCGGCCTCCCTGGCCCGCAGCATGGCCACCGGCGCAGCCGGCGGCGCCGTCCAGGACTGGCTCAGCCAGTTCGGCACCGCCCGCGTACAGCTGGATGCGGACCGCAGCTTCTCGCTGAAAAACTCGCAGTTCGATATGCTGGTGCCCCTGTGGGAGCAGCCGGACATGCTGGCGTTCACCCAGACCGGCCTTCACCGCGCCGACGACCGCACCCAGGGCAACCTGGGCTTCGGGCTGCGCTGGTTCGCGGCGGATTACATGCTGGGTGCCAACACCTTTTTCGATTACGACTTCTCCCGCTACCACTACCGGGCGGGCGTGGGCGCGGAATACTGGCGTGACTACCTTAAGCTCTCCGCCAACGGTTACCTGCGCCTCTCGGACTGGCGGGACTCGCCGGACGTGACGGACTATGAAGCCCGCCCGGCTAACGGCTGGGACATCCGCACCGAAGGCTACCTGCCTGCGTGGCCGCACCTCGGGGCCACGCTGAAGTACGAGCAGTATTACGGCAACGAAGTGGCGCTGTTCGGCACCGAAAACCGCCAGCGCGACCCGCACGCCATCACGGCGGGTCTGACCTACACCCCGGTACCCCTGCTGACGCTGAGCGCGGAACAGCGCCAGGGGCAGAGCGGCAGGCATGACACGCGCATCGGTGCAGAGGTGACCGTGCAGCCGGGCGTGGCGTGGTCAAAACAGACAGACCCGGATGCGGTTGCGGCCCTGCGCAGCCTGGCGGGCAGCCGGCACGACCTGGTGGACCGCAACAGCGACATCGTGCTGGAGTACCGCAAGAAGGAGGTAATCCGTCTGAAGATGGCGTCACTGGTGACCGGCACCGGCGGCGAGCAGAAATCGCTGGGCGTCAGCGTTAACAGCAAATACGGCTACGCCGGAATGGCGTGGTCGGCGGCAGAGTTCGAGGCGGCGGGCGGTCAGCTGGTTGCCGACACGACCGGTCCGGGCTGGAGTGTGGTGCTGCCCGCTTACCGTTATGGGCCGCAGGCAGTGAATAACTATATGCTCTCCGCGGTGGCGCTGGACACCAAAGGCAACCGCTCCGCACGGGCAGAAAGCCAGGTGACCGTCAACGCGCCGGCGATCAGCGCCGCTTCCTCCACCTTCACACCGGCGGAAGTCAATCTGCCGGCGGATGGCCTCAGCACGCAGGAGCTGGCGCTGACCACCCGGGATGACGCGGGCCAACTGGTGGATGTTCCGGCAGACATTATCGCTATCAACGTGACGCCGGTAGCGCAACGGGCGTCCGCATTGCGTGCCGCCGCCGCAGGGGTGCAATTATCCCCGCTCACTCGCGTATCGCCGGGTGTCTATAAAACCGTGCTCACCGCCGGAACAGGCCTCGGCGCATGGTCTGTGACACCGTCAGTAAATGGGATGGCGCTGTCCACCATTACCGTGACCCTCAATCAGGTAGCGCCTGATGCCGACAAATCGTCCTTCAAGGTCGACCCGGACAGCATTCCGGCAGACGGCAGTACTGTTGCCACCCTGACTTTTAGCGCTAACGACGCCAATGGCAATGCCATTCCGGGCCTCGCAGACAGTCTGGCGCTGGGCGTCAAAAACAGCGCGGGCGCTCCGCCCGCAGAAGGTGATGTGCAGGTCAGCAATCTGAGCGAGAGCGCAGCGGGCGTGTATACCGCGCGTCTGACCGGCACGCTGGCTGACAGCTACACCCTGACTCCACTGTACAACAACAAAACCGTGGGCAACCTGAGCGTCACGTTGACGCTGAACAGCCTCAAGCCTGACGCACCTGGCGCGCTGACGTTCTCTGCGGACGGCGCGATCCTGGCAGGCAAGGCGGCAGTAGGCACGACCGTGACGGTTATGTGGGAAGGTACGGTGCTGGGCAGCGTTATGGTTGGTGCTGACGGCACGTTCACCCTGAAACTGGATCCGCCGCAGAACGACGGCCAGACGCTGACCGTAACCGCCACCGATGCGGCAGGGCGCGTTAGCGATCCCACGACCATCACCGCGCCGATTATCGCACCCGATGCGCCAACCGAGCTAAACGTCACTGAGGACGGCATGACCCTGACAGGCCTCGCCACGCCAGGTGATACCGTAAAAGTCACCGACGGCACGCTGGATCGCGAGCGGGTTGTTCCCGTCAATGAAGACGGCACGTTCAGCGTAACGCTGACGCCGCCGCAGGTGAACGGCGAAACACTGAGTGTGACCGTCTTCAGCCCGGGTGGGCATCCTGGCCCGTCGGCCACCGTGCAGGCACCGGACAACACCCCACCGCCAGCGCCGACCAATCTGACATTCTCCACGGACGGCGCAACCCTGAAAGGCCATGCGGAAGCGGGTACCCGGGTCATTGCCTCAGCCGCAGAGGGCGAACCTGTGGGCCACACCGTGGCGCTTGCTGACGGTTCGTTTACCCTGCAACTGGATCCGCCGCAGACCGACGGACAGACGCTGTTGATCACGGCAGTAGATGCGAAGGGGCATATTAGCGATCCCACCACAGTGACGGCACCGGTTGTCCCGCCGGCAGCGCCCACCGACCTGATGTTCAGCGCGACGGGTGATATCCTGACAGGTAAGGCTATTGCGAATGGCAGTGTGAAGGTGTCGGGCGGCTCGCTTGAAGAAGAGACCAGTGCGCCAGTGAGCAGCACAGGCGAATTCACCGTCAGCCTGACGCCGCCTCAGGTGAACGGCGAAACGCTGAAAATCACCGCGATTAGCCCGGCGGGGCATCCCGGCGCATCGGCCACCGTGATGGCGCCCGATCTGACCCCACCGCCAATGCCTGAGGATCTGGCGTTCTCGGCGGACGGCGCGACCCTGACAGGCCGTGCTGAAGCAGATACCACCGTGATTGTTACCTATGAAGGCACAACGGTGGGGCGCAACCTTGTGCGTGCTGATGGTTCGTTTAGCGTGACGCTAACCCCTGCGCAGACGAAGGGGCAGATACTGATGGTGATCTCAGTTGACGTGGGAGGGAATATAAGCGATCCGGCCGAAGCGACGGCACCGCTCCTTCCTCCAGAGCCTCCCGCCGCGTTGGCGTTCTCTCAGGATGGCTCCACGCTCAGTGGGCGGGCAGAAGCGGGCGGCAGAGTCGACGCTTCCGTAAATGGCGAGCAACTGGCTTCGGGCGAAGCGGGGCCTGACGGCAGGTTCTCCCTGGCGTTGTCTCCGCCGCTGGACGACGGGCAAACCGTCACCGTGACGGTGACCGATTCGCTGGGCAATGTCAGCACGCCTGTTAACGTGACGGCACCGGTCGTTCCGCCTCCGGCACCTGTTGGCGTGGGCATCACGGTAGACGGCACGATGTTGACAGGCCTGGCTACGCCGAATGACACGGTGAAAGTGACGGGCGGAACCCTGGAGCCTGAGCCTGAGGCCACGATCCATGCAGACGGCTCGTTCAACGTCCCGTTGACGCCACCACAGGTTCATGGCGAAACGCTGACGGTCACGGTGTACAGCCCGGCGGGGCATCCCGGCGCGTCAGTGACGGTTGTAGCGCCAGAACTTCCGCCGCCTATGCCGGACCAACTTATCATCTCTGATGATGGTGCGAACCTGAGCGGCCACGCCGAGCCACAGAGCGTCGTGGCGGTACTTTATAAAGAGAGAGAACTGGCGCGTGTTACGGTAGGCGCTGACGGCGCATTCCTGATGGAATTCAGTCCACCGCAGACCGACGGGCAAACGTTAACCGTTATTGCAATCAATGCGAAGGGGCAGGTGAGCGCTGCTGCGACCGTAACGGCACCCATTATCCCACCGGCAGCGCCCAGCGATCTGGCGATTACGGTGGACGGTGTGACGCTGACAGGTCATGCGGTGCCGGGTGGCACGGTGAGCGTGATGGAGGGAACGCTTGAGCAGACGATCGTCGGTCCTGTGGATAGCCAGGGTAATTTTTCCGTCATCCTGACGCCGCCGCAGATACACGGTGAAACGCTGGCGGTTGTTGCCTTCAGCCCGGCAGGGCATCCTGGCCCGGCAACCTCGATTGTGGCACCGGATCTTCCGCCACCGATACCGGGCAATCTTCAAATCTCTGATGATGGCTCGACGCTGTCAGGCACGGCAGAAGCGAGCAGTAACGTGACGGTAACCTCTCAGGGTACCGAACTGGGGAACGTTATAGCGGATATGGACGGCAGCTTTATGATGGATCTCGCCATACCGCAGACAGACGGACAAACGTTAAGCGTTACCGCAACCAATGAGAGGGGACTTGTCAGCAAGCCCGCGACCGTGACGGCACCGATTATTCCCCCGGCCGCGCCCAGCGACTTAATGATAACGATGGACGGTTCGAGCCTGAGCGGCATTGCCATAGCGGACGGCACCGTGCAAGTGACAGGCGGTACGCTTGAGCACGAGATCACCGTTACGGTGGATCACGACGGCAATTTCACCGCTCCGCTGACGCCGCAGCAGGTCAGCGGCGAAACGCTGACGTTGATAGCCTTCAGCCCGGCGGGGCATCCTGGCCCGGCCGCCAGCATTACGGCACCCGACATCGCGCCGCCGCCGCCGCCCGCCAATCTTGCGGTCTCAGCAGATGGCTCTGCGGTGTCTGGCACGGCGCAGAGCCTCAGCACTGTAACCGTTTCTGGAGAGGGCATGGTGTTAGGTTCGGTTCAGGCAGGGATTGATGGTCGTTTTACCGCTGTGCTGGCTCAGGCGCAGACGGACGGGCAGACGCTCACGGTAACCGCAACCAACGCGGTAGGGAAAGTCAGCGAACCCGCGACCGTGAAGGCGCCATTGCCGGTCTCTCCCGCCTGCCAGGAAGTGAATGCCATTGAGAAAAATCATAGCTTTACTAAGCGCGATTTCGTGGGTTTTTATCAGGGCGAAAGTGTCACCGCACACATCACGACCAATGGTGAGCCGGGCGAGGGAGTCCCTGGTGATTATGTTTCTTTTGGTAAAGCTGGAACAGGGCAACTTGCAGATAAAATTTGGTTCTTTGCTAAAGAAGGCGAGGCGGGGGATCACATCAAAAAGGTGGAATCACTCTTTATTATGGCGGGCCCGACAGAAAACAATGGGCTTTCCGTTGCCGCCTTTATGGATAAGCAAATAACTGCACTCTCCTTTACCTGTAGCCGTTCACAGTAATAGCGATATAACGGGGCGACAGGGACGCCGCCGACAGTATTTTAGCAACCGCAGGAAACAGCGCGCTTTAATAAAAGCTATTTCCTGCAATAATTCTAAGGAACGATGATGAGCAACGTTAGCGTATTATTATATGAACCGGACAGGTATGCTCGGGCAGGTCTTGAAAAAATCGCAGAGGCGTTAAAAATTAATCATCTGCCTGTGACGGTTTTTGATTACGAGCACCTGTCTGTGTTTACCGCGTTGCCGGAAAATGCGGTGTTGATCCTGTGTACTGATACGCTGTTTACCGCAGAAGGCCGCGAGTGGCTGACCTCAGTAATTAAGTTAAATAAAACCCACCCCAATATTAAACTGCTTTGCCTGTGCCGCCATCGCCTGAGCGAGCGAGTGCTTCAGACCGCGATCTTGACCGGCTGCAGAGTGCAGGTGATCCCCGTGCAATCTTTTGCGAAAGCGCATACGCAACTGAATACCTGTTTTAGCGAACCCGATAACGACATACCGGAAGGACGATTAACTGCAAGGGAGCGCAAGGTGCTCAGACTGCTGCTCATTGGAATGAGCGTGTGCAATATCAGTATTATTATGAATATTTCACAAAAGACCGTGTATTCAATAAAATTGCGCGCCATGAAACGTTTCGATATTAATCATCTTAATCGCCTTTACTATTTGAGGGATGCGGTCCGGGTCATCTGAATATCGATTTTCAAATATTTATTATCTTCAGCGGAGTTACCAATTGCATGTTATTCAAAAAAATGGCGTTTATTTTCTCTTTTGCAGCATGCTTATACAGCTTTAGCAGCGTGGCACATCCTATTGATACCGATGATGCCGCAACAAAAACGGTCGGTATTGTTATTTTCCCGGGATTTGAGTTATTAGATGTTTTTGGCCCTGTCGAAATGTTTGGCGCATTGCCGGAGAAAATGAAACTGGTGCTGATTGGCACCACGACAGGCACTATCCCCTCTAATCAGGGGCCAGCCGTAAAGGTGGATACTGATATCGCGCATGCGCCCCACGTGGATATTTTACTTATTCCCGGCGGGCAGGGGGTACGAACAGAAATCGCCAACCCGGCCCTGCTGCAATGGTTGAAAAAAACGGCCTCGGGTACGCAATATGTTTTATCGGTCTGTACCGGCTCGGCGTTGTTAGCGAAAGCAGGCTTGCTGGATAACCACCGTGCCACCTCCAATAAAAGTGTTTTCGACTGGGTCGCCAGCCAGGGACCAAAAGTTAACTGGGTTAGAAAGGCGCGTTGGGTTGAAGACGGGAAATTTATTACCTCATCAGGCGTATCGGCAGGTATCGACATGAGCCTGTTCTTTATTAATAAACTGTACGGGCCGCAGGTATTAAAAGACGTCGAAAATTATACCGAATACACGTATAAGGCCGACGCCTCAGACGACAAGTTCAGCGATCTTTATTGACCTTCTCATCAATAAATAGGCAGGCTCCAGTCAGGGAGCCTGCGGAGCAAAAGGATGTACTGGCTTAGTCTTACCGAGCGCCTGGCACGGCAAAAGGTGCTTTGGTATGAAGACAAACTTGTAGATGTAGATATCGACATTTCTTGCCCGATGACAATACGTTAGTTCAGCCAATCACACCGCTCCATGCCCTGGGGGCATCTTAGCAAGCCGCTCTGGTAGACTCTCAACACGATAATAAATGAATGATATTCCACCACCTCTTCGTGCGCGCGTTCTTGCTGTTGCATATTTGCGTTTCCTTTCAGGGCGAGTGGAATGGAGTTACTGAAGGATTGATTCTCTGTTGTGGTAAGTCAGGACGTCTTTAAATGACGTCAAGGGGAAGTGCGTTCATTTTTATACAAGCTCATTCATGAATTCAGCCACTCATATATCGAATATCAGACATCAAAATAATGTTACATAATTTCTGGTGATGCTTACAGGTTAAATGAATCATATAGTGAATTGTATTTCACGCTTAATTAGGGTTAGCGAGGTCATTTCTTGCTTATTTTCATTTTCTTCATTTATGAGAATAAAGTCTGATTCAATATAAATACGTCATTGCTATCCTTCGCAGGCCCAGTTATGTCTGCAAAGTATAGCCATGATTCACTTTAATTAGTGACTGCTGATATTAATTATTCCGTTTAGCCCGCTTTACGTTACGCTGAATCGAGCGTTAAAATTAAAGGCCGACTTTAAATGATGGCACGCTGCCCGCCGAAGGGATTAATTAATTCAGGAGATAAATATATATGTCTGAATCATTTCAGAACGAGATGCCGCGTGCGCGCGTAAATATAAAACTGGATCTTTTAACGGGTGGGGCCCGGAAGAAAATTGAACTGCCGCTGAAACTTCTGAGTGTGGGTGACTTCAGCAATGGCAGGGCAGAAGGGCCCCTTTCTGAACGCGAAAAGATCAACGTCAACAGGAATAATTTCAACAGTGTTCTCGCTGACCTTAATCCTCAGGTCAGTCTCGCCGTTAAAAATACCCTCGCAAACGACGGCTCTGAAGAAAATGTGAAGCTGTCCTTTAAAAATATGAAAGATTTTGAACCTGAGGCTGTCGCGCGTCAAATTCCCCAGCTTCGTGCCATGCTCTCAATGCGTAATCTGTTACGCGATTTGAAATCCAATCTTCTTGATAATGTGACTTTCAGGAAAGAACTGGAAGCAATATTAAAAGACCCCCTGCTGTCCGATGAACTGCGCAGTGAGCTGAATGCGCTGGCCCCGCTCCAGGATTAATGACTGGAACTTCTTTTAACGGAATAATGACGAGTAAATGCTGATGTCAGTTAATAACGAATCCCGTAATCTGGCGGGCAGCGCCACAATTGAAAAAACACTGCCGCAGGGTGGGGTATATGCCTCGCTGTTTAACAAAATTAATTTAACGCCGGTCGCTGAGCTCGGTGATTTAAACGGTTTTGATGATAATACCGTGATGGCAGAAACGTCTGCGGATGCGCGTGTCACCGCCGCAGTGAAAGTGTTTATGCAGTGCCTGCAGAAATCCGGGCAGAAAGTGGACAAGCTGGATAAAACGATTCTCGACCAGCATATTGCAGAGCTGGATTTCCAGATAAGCCGTCAGCTTGATGAAGTCATGCATCATGAAGCGTTTCAGCGCACAGAGAGTATCTGGCGGGGTCTGAAATCACTGGTGGATAAAACCGATTTTCGCCAGAACGTGAAGCTGGAATTACTCGATTTGTCCAAAGAAGAGCTGCGTCAGGACTTCGAGGACGCTCCGGAAATTATTCAGAGCGGACTGTATAAGCAGACATACATCGCGGAATACGACACCCCGGGTGGCGAACCCCTTGCCGCGGTCATCTCTGCGTATGAGTTCGATGCATCCGCTCAGGATGTGGCGCTGATGCGCAATATTTCAAAAGTCTCCGCTGCGGCTCACATGCCGTTTATTGGTTCTGCAGGACCGGCGTTCTTTTTAAAAGACAACATGGAGCAGGTCGCGGCCATCAAGGATATCGGCAACTATTTTGACCGTGCCGAGTACATCAAGTGGAAAAGCTTCCGTGACACTGACGATTCCCGCTATATCGGTCTGGTGATGCCGCGCGTGCTGGGCCGCCTGCCGTATGGCCCGGATACCGTGCCGGTGCGCAGCTTTAACTACACCGAAGAAGTGAAGGGGCCGGAACACGATAAATACCTGTGGACCAACGCCTCGTTCGCTTTTGCCGCCAACATGGTGAAAAGCTTCATCAACAACGGCTGGTGCGTACAAATTCGCGGCCCGCAGGCGGGCGGCGCCGTGCAGGACCTGCCCATTCACCTGTATGACCTCGGTACCGGGAATCAGGTGAAAATTCCTTCTGAGGTGATGATCCCGGAAACCCGCGAGTTTGAGTTCGCTAACCTTGGCTTCATCCCGCTGTCTTACTACAAGAACCGCGACTACGCCTGCTTCTTCTCGGCGAACTCCACCCAGAAACCGGCGCTGTACGACACCGCCGACGCCACCGCCAACAGCCGTATCAATGCCCGTCTGCCGTACATCTTCCTGCTGTCGCGTATCGCTCACTACCTGAAGCTTATTCAGCGTGAAAACATCGGCACCACCAAGGATCGCCGCCTGCTTGAGCTGGAGCTCAATACCTGGGTGCGCGGCCTGGTAACGGAAATGACCGATCCGGGTGATGAACTGCAGGCCTCACACCCGCTGCGCGATGCAAAAGTGGTGGTGGAAGACATTGAGGACAACCCGGGCTTCTTCCGCGTCAGACTGTTTGCCGTACCGCATTTCCAGGTGGAGGGCATGGACGTCAGTCTGTCCCTGGTTTCTCAGATGCCGAAGGCAAAATCATAACCTGAGGCAAGGAAGCCGATGAAAACGGAACAACCGTTATGGGGAAGGGGCCAGATGGTCTCTCCCCAGCACTTCCAGCAACAGGCCGCGTATGCGGCCTGGTCTGCGGAATGCATCGCCCGGCTGGGGCTTTCCCACCCGTGGGGAATGATAGAGGCCACTTTCGAACCCGATGTACTGAAGCTGGGCCGCCTGCAGGCGCGTCATCTGCACATTCGTTTCCCGGACGGGACGCTGATTGATACTGATAATGCTGACGCCCTGCCACCAGTGTTATTGCTTGAGAGTGAAACGCAGAACGTGGTGGTGGTGCTGGCACTTCCACTGCTGCGCGCGAACGGCGGCAACTGCCTGAAACCCGATGAGGTGGCCGAGCGTCCGGTGCGATATCGTCAGCGCTGGCGGGATGTCCGCAATACCTTTGGGGATGACACCCGCCAGATAGCGGTGATGCAGCCAGAACTGACGCTGCGGTTTGCTCATCAGAACAACAGCGATTATCTGACCTGTCCGGTAGCCCGCCTGGAGCAGGATTCACAGGGGACCTGGCTGATTGATGAGACGTTTCTCCCCCCGCTGCTGACCATTCAGGGTAGTCGCTGGCTGGTCACTCAACTGGAACAATTGATGATGCAGTTGCGCGTCCGCCTGAGCCGCCTGATGGCCATGCGACGTGAAAGCAATGAGCGTATGGCCGATTTTGCCGTGGCCGACGTGTCTCTGTTCTGGCTGCTGAACGCCCTGAACAGCGCCGAGCCCGTGCTCGGGCAGTTTCAGCGTAACCTGCAAAGCCCGCCAGAACGCCTGTTCCCGGAACTTGCCCGTCTGGCCGGGAGCCTGCTGACCTTCTCGCTGGAGCATCAAGTGAGCGCCATTCCGCTCTGGCAGCATGAGCAACTGAATCACGTCTTCCCTCCGCTGTTTGACTTACTGGGTGATTTGCTGGAGGCCAGTCTGCCGTCACGGGTGGTGTCACTTGCACTTGACTATGATCCCCGCCTCCACTTCTGGCAGGCCCGTCTGCATGATCCACGCCTGCGGGAAGGGGCTGATTACTACCTTTCGGTGCGTTCACCGATGCCAGTGGCGCAACTCCAGGAGCAGTTCCCGCGTCAGTGCAAGGTAGGCAGTCCGGATCACGTCCGAAGTATTGTTAATTCATCCCGGGTGGGGGTTCCCCTGATGCCGTTGCGCCATGTGCCCGCCGCCATCCCATTGCGCCTGGAAAACCAATATTTCAGCCTCGATGTCTCTCATCCTCTGGCCACGGAAATGCTGCAGGGTGGCACCTGCATGTTTTATGTCCCGGGGATGCTCGGAGAGCCTGAACTTGAACTCTTTGCGGTACTGAGAACATGAGTGAGCGTAAACGCGGCACCGCCGCGCCCATTGATATTGATGCGTTACTGCAGGACACCTGGTTGCAGGTGATTAGTCTGCACCACGGTCCGACATTCCATGATGGGGAAGGGCGAACGCTGTGGGAGCGCTGTATCGCCGACGTGGAGCGGGTGCAGTGTGAACTGAAAGCGAGAGAGCTCGATGAGGCCAGTTGTCGGCATATTCTCACCGCGCAGTGCGCGCTGCTCGATGAGGCGGTTAAAGGCCGCGGCGTGGACGACGACGCCAGCGTGCAGTGGTATGACATTCCCCTGCAGGGGCATTTCCTCGGCACTATGGATGCCGGGGATACGCTGTGTGACCGGATGCGTGATGTGCTGCGCGAACCGGCCCCCGATCGTGACGTTATTACCTGCTTTCAGCGCGTGATGATGCTGGGATTCCTCGGCAGCTTTCGCTCCCTGAACGATCCGGATCGCCAAAAGCTTGTCAACGCTCTCAGTGAACATGTTCCCCCCTTCAGCTATCCACAAACCCATCCGATCCTGGCGGAAAGCTGCGGCGGACGGGGTATGGGCGGCTGGCTGGCGTCATGGCCCGTGCGTATTGCTCTGAGCGTGACGGTGGTCGCCGCCCTGTGGTGGGGGTTGAACAACTGGCTTGATCAGATGCTGCTGACCCTGCTGCCGGGAGTCGTGAAATGAATCATGCACAACAGCGAGGCCTTGCGCTGTGGGCAGCCCTGCTGTGTGCCGCCGTATGCCTGTTTTTTCTGCCAGCATCCCGGCAGGCGTCCGTTGTTATTTTTCTGGTTGTTCTGGGGCTGATTACGGCGTCCTGGTACATCGCCCGCCGTCGCGATCAGCACGACGTCACTCTGCGTCTGGATGATCTCCCGGAGGCGACGTACCGCCAGCCGGTGGTGCTGGTTTGTGGCGATCTGCCGCTGGCCTGGCCACAGCCGTCACAGGTGCTAACTGTCACGCAGGGTTGTTGGATCCGGGTAGAGGATTTTCAGGACCTGGAGCAGGTGGCCCGCCAGATACTATGGCAGCGCCCGGACTGGGGTCGCCAGCTGTCGGTCATGGTCTGTGTCTGCCCGCAGAAGCACGCTGATAGCGAAGCGTTGACCAGCCGTCTGCTGACACTGCGCTGGCAAATCAGCCAACTGCGTAAGGAGACCGGGCATTCCGTGCCGCTGGTTCTGAATGGTCAGGTCGGCAGTGCGATGACAAATGACAGGCTCTGGCAGGCGGCGCTCCCGGGTGAAGGCGTGAGGGTCTGGCGAGAATCCACCGCGCCCTGTTCGATTGCTGCGTGGGTCGCCAGCGGCGGTGCGCCTGCAATGCAGCAGCAGGTGTTGATGAACAGCCTGATGGCCTGGTTTCACAGCCACGTCACCGCCGTATTTATGGATGAGAACCCCGATGTGCCGGCCATTGAACCCGCAGCGGTGCTTTGGGGAATGGGACCCATTCTGGCCGGGAGCCTGGCATCTTCGGCCTGGACGGCGTGGTTGTCCCGTCACACGGCCATGCCGCAGGTAGCAGGCTGGCAGCCGGTAGGGACTGACAGCACGGTGATATCACCGCTGCCGGATTTTGCCCTGCCGCTGTTGCCGGAAGGGCGGGGACTCACCCCTCGTGGCCGCGCCTGGCGCTGTGCGCTGGGACTCTTCACGTTGGCGGCCATTGCAGCGCTGCTCAGCAGTGGCTGGAACAACCGCCAGTTGCTGCACCGCGTGAGCTTCGATATTACGCGTTATTACCGTATCCCGATGGATGATTACGATCCGAAAGCTGATGCCGTCGCGGTCCTGCGAGAGGATGCGGCACTGCTGGACGATCATGCGCGTAATGGTGTCCCGGTCCGGATGGGGCTCGGCCTGTATCAGGGTGAACGTCTGCGCCTTACGGTGCTGGAGGCCATCCGCTCATATGTTCCGCCACCCCCACCGCCCAAACCGCAGGCGACACTGGCACCGAAAATTGTCCGCCTCGACAGCATGTCGCTGTTCGACTCCGGCAGCGCGCACCTTAAGGCGGGCTCCACCCGCGTGCTGGTGAACGCTCTGGTGGGCATCAAAGCCAGACCGGGCTGGCTGATTGTGGTCGCCGGGCACACCGATAACACCGGCCTTCAGCAGATAAACCAGCCGTTGTCCCTGAAGCGTGCCGAAGCGGTACGCGACTGGATGCGTGACACCGGCGACGTGCCGGAAAGCTGTTTTGCGGTGCAGGGATACGGCGCAGGCCGCCCTGTCGCCACCAATGACACGCCGGAAGGCCGCGCGCTTAACCGCCGTGTCGAAATCAGTCTGGTGCCGCAGGCGAATGCCTGTCAGCTGCCGGGCACCCCCCCGGCGTCATCGCAGGATGATGACGCTTCACAACACAATGGAGAGTAATTTCATGGCAATTCCTGTTTATCTTTGGCTGAAAGACGACGGCGGCGCGGACATTAAAGGGTCCGTGGATGTTAAAGACCGTGAAGGCAGCATCGAAGTGGTGGCGCAGGAGCACAACCTGTACATCCCGACCGACAACAACACCGGCAAGCTGACCGGCACCCGCATTCACACCCCGTTCCTGTTCACCAAGGAAATTGACTCCTCCAGCCCGTATCTGTACAAGGCGGTGACCACCGGTCAGACCCTGAAAACGGCGGAGTTCAAATGGTACAAAATCAACGACGCGGGCCAGGAAGTGGAGTACTTCAACACGAAGCTTGAGAACGTCAAGCTGGTGAAAGTCGCGCCAAAAATGCACGACATCAAGGATCCTTCTTTCGAAAAGCATAACCACCTCGAGCAGATTGAACTGCGTTACGAAAAAATCACCTGGACCTACAAAGACGGCAACATCATTCATTCCGATTCCTGGAACGAACGCGCCACCGCGTAAGCCGCAAGCGGACAGAGTTTCTCTGTCCGCTTTTTTTGCTGAGCGTCCGCAGCCTGCGGGCCTTCAGCAAAGAAACCCACAACCTGCCAGCCCGACCCTGTGCGCTTTGGTCCCCTTCACGGGAAACAGCGAGGGGCGGTAGCGTGCCCAGGAAACGATAAAGAGAGAATCTCATGGAAAACCCGGCAATCCTCCTTCGACGTCTTAATCCCTTCAGTGCCCGTGCGATGGAAGGGGCGGCGTCGCTTTGCCAGACCCGCGCCCACGCGGAAATCCTGCCGGAGCACTGGCTGCTGAAGCTGCTGGAGCAGGGCGAGGGCGACCTGACGGTCCTGGCGCGTCGCTATGAATGGGATATGGATACTCTGTGGCAGGATTTGCTCGGCTGGCTGGATAAACAGCCGCGCTCTGTGCGCCACCGGCCCCAACTGTCTGACAACATTCAGACGCTGATGCAGCAGGCTTGGCTGACGGCTTCTCTCAATGGAGAAGCGCAAATCCGCAGTGTCCATCTGCTGATGGCCCTGGTGGATAAACCGAAACTGATACGCTGTGACGGTTTGTGGCCGCTGCTGACCCTGGGCCGGAGCCAGCTTGAGCGTTTACGCCCGCTGCTTGACGCGCAATCCGACGAACGCCCGGAAGCCCAGCAAGACGCAGAGCTGGCGCAGGGGCACGGCGGCGACGTGGAGTTTGTCGGTGGTGCGGTCGGGGCAGAGGTAAAAGAGGGTGAGCTCAATCCGGCGCTGCAAAATGCGCTGGATAAATTCACCCTCGACGCGGCCGCCAGGGCGCGTGAGGGCAAAATCGACCCGGTATTTGGCCGCGATACCGAAATCCGCCAGATGGTGGATATCCTCTCCCGTCGCCGTAAGAACAACCCGATTCTGGTGGGCGAGCCGGGCGTCGGTAAAACGGCCCTGGTAGAAGGCCTGGCGCTGCGCATCGCTGAGGGCAATGTTCCTGAATCGCTGAAAACCGTCAGCCTGCGCACCCTCGACCTGGGCCTGCTACAGGCAGGCGCGGGCGTGAAAGGTGAGTTTGAGCAGCGGCTGAAAAATGTCATCAGCGCCGTACAGCAGTCGCCGGATCCGGTGCTGCTGTTTATCGACGAAGCGCACACCATTATTGGCGCGGGTAACCGGGCGGGCGGCGCGGATGCGGCCAACCTGCTGAAACCCGCTCTCGCCCGCGGCGAACTCAGAACCATCGCCGCCACCACCTGGAGCGAATACAAACAGTATTTTGAACGTGACGCCGCGCTGGAGCGCCGTTTCCAGATGGTGAAGGTGGAGGAGCCGGACGACGATACGGCGTGCCTGATGCTCAGGGGCCTTAAATCCCGTTACGCGCAGCACCACGGCGTGCATATCACCGACGACGCCGTGCGTGCTGCCGTCACCCTGTCGCGCCGTTATCTGACCGGTCGTCAGTTGCCGGATAAAGCGGTCGACCTGCTGGATACTGCCTCCGCCCGCGTGCGCATGAGTCTGGATACCGTGCCGGAGCCGCTGACCCGCATCCGCGCGCAAATTACCGCGCTGGAAATGGAAAAGCAGGCGCTGCTGGAAGATATCGCGGTCGGCAGCCAGCGCCACGGCGAGCGTCTGGCGGCGATTGAGCAGGAAGAAAATAACTGCATCACTGAACGCGACGAACTGGAAACCCGGTACGGTCAGGAACTTAAACTTACCGCACAACTGCTGGAAAGCCGCCTGGATATCTCCCGTCAGAATGAAACGCTTGAGTTGCAACAGGCGCTTAACGGCATGCAGCATAGCAACCCGCTACTCCCGGTGGATGTGGATGTCCGCACCGTTGCCACCGTCATTGCCGACTGGACGGGCGTACCCCTGTCGTCGCTGTTGAAAGATGAGCAGACCGGACTGCTGACGCTTGAAAATGAAATCAGCAAACGCGTGGTCGGGCAGGACGTGGCGCTCAACGCCATCGCTCAGCGTTTGCGCGCCAGCAAAACCGGACTTACCCCGGAGAACGGCCCGCAGGGCGTGTTCCTGCTGGTTGGCCCGAGCGGCACCGGCAAAACCGAAACGGCGCTGACCCTGGCGGACGTGCTGTACGGTGGCGAAAAGTCGCTGATTACCATCAACCTGTCTGAGTACCAGGAGCCACACACGGTGTCCCAGCTCAAGGGGTCCCCGCCGGGCTACGTCGGTTACGGCCAGGGTGGCATTCTCACCGAAGCGGTGCGCAAACGCCCGTACAGCGTGGTACTGCTCGATGAAGTGGAAAAGGCGCACCGCGACGTAATGAACCTGTTTTATCAGGTGTTTGACCGCGGCTTTATGCGTGACGGCGAAGGGCGTGAAATCGACTTCCGTAACACCGTCATTCTGATGACCTCCAACCTCGGCAGCGACCAGGTTATGCAACTGCTGGATGAACAGCCGGAAGCGACAGATGTGGAACTGCACGAGCTGATGCGCCCCATCCTGCGCGACCACTTCCAGCCCGCGCTGCTGGCCCGTTTCCAGACCGTGATTTACCGCCCGCTGAATGAGGCCGCGATGCGCACCATCGTGCAGATGAAACTCGCCCAGGTCAGCCAGCGCTTACACCGTCATTACGGCCTGACCATGCACACCGACGAAAGCCTGTATGACGCGCTGACCGCCGCCTGCCTGTTGCCGGACACCGGGGCGCGTAATGTCGACAGTCTGCTCAATCATCAGATATTGCCGGTGCTGAGCCAGCAACTGCTAACCCGGATGGCTGCGAAACAGAAACCACAGTCACTTAGCCTTAGCTGGAGTGAGGAAGAGGGTATCGGGCTGGCGTTTGATCGTACACAGGGAGTGAACACATGAGCACCAGTCTCCCGATAATATTCAGCCACAACCACCACCTGCTGGCGGTGAAAGGGTGTGAGCCCGAACTGGACGTACTGGCCTTTGAAGGTCACGAAGCCCTGAGCACGCCGTTCAGTTATCGTATTGAATTCACAAGCCCTGACCATGCCATCAGCAAAGAAATGATGCTGATGAAAGCCGCTTCCCTGACGCTTCAGGCCCCGGTTGACCAGGGTTACGGCATCAGGGTACAGCAGGCAGTGCGTGTGATTCAGGGGGTAGTGTCCGGTTTTGAACGCCTCAGCACCTCGAAAGATGAAACCCATTACGCCGTGACGCTGCAGCCACGCCTGGCGCTGCTCGATCGTTCGCACCAGAACGCGGTTTACCAGGACATGTCGGTGCCGCAGATTGTGGAAAAAATCCTGCGTGAACGCCACGCCCTGCGCGGCCAGGACTTCCTGTTCTCGCTGGGTAACGACTACCCGCGCCGCGAGCAGGTGATGCAGTACGGCGAGGACGACCTGCACTTTATTACCCGCCTGCTGGGTGAGGTGGGGATCTGGTTCCGCTTTACCACTGATACGCGCCTGAACATCGACGTGGTGGAATTTTACGACGGTCAGCAGGGGTATGAAAAAGGTCTGACGCTGCCATCGGTTCCGCCATCAGGACAGCATTCGGACGGTGTGGACTCGGTCTGGGGCATGGAGAGCCATTATAACGTGGTGCAGAAGCAGGTCAGCACCCGTGACTACAACTACCGCCAGGCCACCGGGGACATGAACGCGCAGGCCGACGTGACCCGCGGGGATGCGACCACCTACGGGGAAGCCTACCATTATGCCGACAACTACCTGACGCCGGGCAGCGCGTATGACCGCCACCCGGCGCCGGAGTCCGGGGCGTTTTATGCCCGCATTCGCCATGAGCGTTACCTGAACGGCCGGACGCAGACCGCCGCCGTGACCAGCTGCCCGGTGCTCTCTCCCGGCCAGGTGCTGAAAGTCACCGGCGGGTATGAAGTGGCGGAGGCGTTTGCCCGGGGTGTGCTTATCACGGCGATGCACAGTTCTGCCCGCCGCGACCGTGATTTTGAGGTGCATTTCAGCGGTATCCCGGACAGCGCGGATACCGGCTTCCGCCCGGAGCCGGGTAAGCGTCCGGTGATGGCCGGCACGCTGCCGGCGCGGGTGACCAGCACCACGGAAAACGACGCCTACGGGCATATCGACAAAGACGGGCGCTACCGCGTCAGGATGCTGTTTGACCGGGATGCCTGGGAAACCGGCTTTGAGAGCCTGTGGGTGCGCCAGTCGCGCCCGTACGCCGGGGACACGTACGGCCTGCACCTGCCGCTGCTGGCGGGCACCGAGGTGGGGATTGGCTTTGAGGACGGCAACCCGGACCGGCCGTATATAGCGGGCGTGCTGCACGACTCGGCGCACGGCGACCACGTCACCATCCGCAACTATAAACGCAACGTGCTGCGGACGCCTGCGAACAACAAAATCCGCCTGGACGACAGCCGTGGCCGGGAGCACATCAAGGTCAGCACGGAGTACGGGGGCAAAAGCCAGCTGAACCTGGGGCACCTGGTGGACGGTGAAAGACAGCCGCGCGGCGAGGGGTTTGAGCTGCGAACCGACAGTTACGGGGCCATCCGCGCCGGGAAGGGGATATTTATCAGCGCCGACGGCCAGGCCGGGGCGCAGGGGCAACAGCTGGCGATGGAGCCGGCGCTGTCGCGGCTTTCCGCAGCGCTGGTGGAAATGCAGTCGCTGGCGGCCAGTGCCCGGCAGGCGCTGGCACTGGCTGCGGATGTCGGTCGCCAGCAGACGCTGCTGGAACAGAAGATAGCGCAGCTTAAGAAGGATGTACTGCTGGGCACGGCTCCGCAGGGCGTGGCGCTGGCAAGCGGTGACGACATGCTGCTGTCAGCGCAGGAGAACCTGACGCTGGTTGCCGGTAAGCAACTGGATGTGGGAGCACAGAAGGATTTCACACTGGCGGCAGGCAGACAGCTCAGTCTCTGGAGCGGGCAGGGGGCGAAATGGTTTGCATCGCAGGGCGATATTGATATTCAGGCGCAGGGCGGAAATTTCACCAGCTGGTCCACGCAGGACACGCATATTTCGGGCGGTAAAAAGGTGGTGATAACGGCACAGGATGAGCTGACGCTGGTCTGCGGGGGCGGCTATATCAGAATCAGGGGCGGAAACGTGGAGATGGGTGGCCCGGGCAAACTGCTGATAAAGAATGCCGGTATTAAAAAGGCAGGCGCAGGCAGTATGCAGGGGGTGATGAAGTCGTTTGAACCGGGAAGTTTTGATGAAAAATTTGTTATTACTCATCCGGCTTCTGGAAAGGCACTGGCGAATCAGAAATATGAAATCCACTTGCCAGACGGAAGCGTAATGTCTGGTGTGACAGATGCGATGGGACATTCTTCTCTTGTAAGTTCGCAAGCAATTGATGGACTGAAGATTATTTTGAAGAAATAACAGGGATAAAAATATGATAAATAAATTAACCGCATTGCTTTTGAGCCTGTTACTGTTGAGCTGTTTTCTGCTTTCATTAAGCGGTTGCGTTACTGAAGGGGCCGCATTCGGTCTGGGGGCAGGGAGCCTGCATGAAACGGTAATGAAAGAAAAAGACAAAAATGCGCCGCCACCGGTATATGGTCCGCCTCAGGTGATCTACCGGATAGATAATAATCGTTATTTTACATTAGAAAATTATACTCGTTGTGAGAATGGGCAAACGTTTTATAATAATAAAGAAAAAGATATTCATGTCAAAGTACTGGAAGGTTCAGGGTATCTGTTTAAAGGCCGTTTATTCTGGTTGTCCACGCGTAATGATTATCTGGCATTTCCAGCAACAATCGATACAAATCATGCAGCTTGTATGGGGTCAGATAAAGGTTGTATGAATGCCGTTCTGGTCACTACTGATAGTGGAAATATATTGGATGGTATTGCATATGGTGGCTATACCCAAGATCCTACAGGCGATACAAAGGATTATGATATGCTAGTTACGAATGGCGGGTTTTATTTGATTGAGTATAGAGGTATCAACCGGATTTACCCAGTTGTAGATAGATGGAATTTTGATAAAAACAGTTTTTCTGGTGTGGTTGAGTCAGATCATGAATATGATTTGTTCCGGCCCGCAGAAGAGGTTCCGGTTGGCGGATTTTACCAGATAGACCTTTCAAAATTTTATCCTAAAAATGGTGTGGTGAAAATGCAGTGCGATCGGACGTTGGAGCCATCCGTGCAGTCGTCAAGAGGTAGATAATAATGACAGATAAAAATGCTTCACCAACTAGAAAGGTTGAAACGCAACTTACCGATAACGGTACGCCCTTTGCCTATTCAATAACCTCGCATAAAAATATAAAGGTCAATGCTGAGGTTCAGCCGCCATTGCAGTTACCAGGTTTAATTATATTTGTTCATGGAGTTAATTCTGAAGGGGAGTGGTATAGTCATGCTGAAAAGGCACTTTGTTCGGGACTGAACCAGCGACTGGGCCTCAAGGATAAGCACTCTCTTATTGAGAATAAATATAAAAGTGGTTTTTTTGAGCCTTGTGATAAAAATAGCCCAGAATGGGCGGCATGTTACGGAGGTGATGATAAAAAAAAATGGATGCCTCCCTCTCGTAAAATGAAAGAAGAGGGCCGCTCCCCGGTTATCCGCTTCTATTGGGGTTACCGTGCTGCCGATAATGAGACCGATAAATACGCCATTCCGTTAAAAAACAAGAAAAGTGATAACTACTATGACCTCTCTCCCGAAGAGCGCAAAGCGAAAGGCCCATGGTACTGGGGCGGTGGGCCGTTCCAGAACGGCTGTAATCAGTTGGTCAGCCTGTGGAGCGAGCAGGGATTTAACAACTGGCCGAATGTGCTTGGTATGCCGATGCCGTTCAGCACACAACTGATGAATGGTGAACGTGATCGCCTGCTGACCGCGGCGCCGCCGCGCCACTATTATGCGCACGCCGCCGGGCGTCTGGCGGACCTGATAAAAACCATCCGCAGTAAACATCCTGAAGATACCGTCACGGTGCTGTCGCACAGCCAGGGGACAATGGTTGCGCTGGCGGCAGCAGCCATTGAGGCACCGGATGCGCTGTTCGTCATGAATTCACCTTATGCGCTGGATAACGAACCCACCACCTATATTTCCTATCCGGTGAAAGAGATCATCAGCAGGGAAGCCCGGGAGACTACGTTTGCCGATATCGTTAAAAAGGTGGCGGAAAACAAAACCCGCCTGGCGCAGCAGGGCTGCGATCACCTGCTGGCAGGCGTCAGCAGCGATGGCGAAAGCTGGACACCGGAAGGGAAAACTCACGCTGGTCTGCCGGAGCGCGATAACCACGGTACCACGTGGATTTACTGTAATCCGCATGACCGGGTGATGGGCTCGGCTCCGCTGCGCAGTATTGGCTGGCAGGGGTTACCCAATACAAAAGAAAGTAATTATTGTGAATCCCATTCTTTATTTAAGCTGGCAGGCGACACTCTGTATGTCCGTATGCTGGGGCGCAATACACCGTGTGGAAATGCACCGGATACACAAACCCATTTCAGTAACCTGGGGGATGGTAAGCCATTCTGGGACAGTACGACAACGCTGCTTCAGAAGATGACCTGGCCGGAACCAGATAAAGGACAAACGCTGAAGATTAATGCGCCGCGGGTACCAGAACCGCTGACTTCTGAGGAACTGAAAAATTTTGACCAAGATTATGCCAGTATTGAAAAGCAAACCGGCTCAATAGGATACGGCTACGGGCAGATTAACCCGACGACTAAAAAAGCCGTTGACACGGACTACCGTTATTACATTTCCCTCTACGGCTATTTTGACCAGAAGATGGTGCCTAAAAAAAATTCCTTCTGGTATCAGCCGGGGCCAGGCTCGAAAGAAGACCGGATAAAATATGAAAAACAGTCGAGAGCTGAAATGTTGGAAGATGTAAGGACCTATGTTCAGCGCCCGACCGATCACAGTACCCTGCCAATGAATGAACATTTTATGAGTCAGGTTGTGGCCTATGATCTACCGGTAGGGTACTGCTGGCATTCGTGGGATCGGGCAGGCCTGGCAGAGTTGCGCAGGCAGGCAGACTGGCTGGAAAGTGATGATTATTATTTCACAGGCAAACTGAATAAGCCGGCTATACCCCCGGCAATCCGGCAGGATGTGGCAGAAGATGCGGTGGAGAGAAAGACCGAAGAAACAGCCCGATGCACCAGAAACAAATAAAATTATCATCGAAAGCAATTGCTGTTTTTATCAGCAATAGAATTAATTACATGCGTATTTTCTGACTTAAGCGTTTATTAACTGCATGCCATTATGTGTGGCATTTTATTGCCTGATATACAAATTAATAACTTTGATTTGAAGAGTGTTTACGGTTAGTGGCTATTGTTTTATGGCTTCATGGGTTTTTATTTGTGACTGTGAAAAAAGAATTCATGATATGAAAACATGTTACGAGAACAGTTAGTTACAGGAAATACATATAATTAAGCGTGTTGTCGTTCATAACGATGCCACATCTCATAGCGGAAAGGTTATTTCTGTGTCGTCCACGTTTAATATTGAAGGTCAAAACTGAGTCGCAAAGCTTAAATATTATGATTGAGAGGGCTGTTTCATTTATTCAATATCCTGAGCATGCATCATTTGCAGATGAAACTAATGGTTACTATGCAGACCCGATGGAAATAATGTTTATTTTCATAATTATGAGCGTAATGGAAATGATTTAGGGAATGTTACTTAAAGCGATTTAAGAGATTCGAGGAATAACCGTTGGGCTGTAGTGATTGGAAGGGTAACAGAAATAGACCTGTCTTAACTTTGCCACAGAGGTCAAGTATTGATCATAATTTATCTCATGTTGGAGATGGAATGAAATTTCGTGGGAGAGGGTTTAAACAGTTAACTGATTTAGCGAGTTATACCGGGTATTGGACTTATAGAGAATAGTTAAGTCAAATGGGTTATGATAATAATTGGTGGCTAACTCCAATTCTATTAAGGCTTCCTGCAATTGATAATCCTCAGAATAAATCAAAAAATCCGTAAAATACATTGGTTCTGAAGGGCAATTCGTTGCAGAAAATGGAGTTTTACGAAGAGCTGATTGTGGGGTTGCTCGCGATAGTTCAAGAGTTGTTAGCATGGTGATAAATAGAGGGGATGATCCATCTTTTAATCGCAGATTTCAATAAATATAAGGTGCGCGCTCTATTGTTGGTAATAATTAAATGAAAATTATTATAATGTTTTTTTATTTATTTGCAGCATCGAATTACAGCGAAGGTTGTAAATTAATCCATGTCAAATAGGCTGTTGTCAGAATTTTTGTTAGTTGGTGTCTTAAAAAAATAATTATTGCCTACACATCAGAAATGAATATGTAAACGCATTTGATTTTCTTAAAATATATAGATTATCATCAGACGAAGAAAGTTATTATTTTACAACGAATAATGGCGGGGAATGGGTGGCTTTGACTGATGGTGTTCCTGTATTGTCAAATGTAAATGTTGCGTCGAAATTTACCGGTATGAGTGCAATTGTTTCTTGTAAATCTAAAAAGGACGCTGGGTATCATACTGAATAGTCTTTTCAGGCAGAGATAAGTTTACCAAAAAAGATAAAATTCATTTTTACTGATAGGGATGATTCATGTTTATTTAAGGATTATAAGAAAGTATACCTTTTATTTGAGGTTAAATAATAGAATGTGGAATATTTGGTCTAATGTAAATTGCACCAGAGCGCGATTTACCTGGACATGTCGGTGCCGCAGATTGTGGAAAGAATCCTGCGTGAGCGCCACGCCATGCGCGGGCACCGAGGTGGGGATTGGCTTTGAGGACGGCAACCCGGACCGGCCGTATATAGCGGGCGTGCTGCACGACTCGGCGCACGGCGACCACGTCACCATCCGCAACTATAAACGCAACGTGCTGCGGACGCCTGCGAACAACAAAATCCGCCTGGACGACAGCCGTGGCCGGGAGCACATCAAGGTCAGCACGGAGTACGGGGGTAAAAGCCAGCTGAACCTGGGGCACCTGGTGGACGGTGAAAGGCAGCCGCGCGGCGAGGGGTTTGAGCTGCGAACCGACAGTTACGGGGCCATCCGCGCCGGGAAGGGGATATTTATCAGCGCCGACGGCCAGGCCGGGGCGCAGGGGCAACAGCTGGCGATGGAGCCGGCGCTGTCGCGGCTTTCCGCAGCGCTGGTGGAAATGCAGTCGCTGGCGGCCAGTGCCCGGCAGGCGCTGGCACTGGCCGCGGATGTCGGTCGCCAGCAGACGCTGCTGGAACAGAAGATAGCGCAGCTTAAGAAGGACGTACTGCTGGGCACGGCTCCGCAGGGCGTGGCGCTGGCAAGCGGTGACGACATGCTGCTGTCAGCGCAGGAGAACCTGACGCTGGTTGCCGGTAAGCAACTGGATGTGGGAGCACAGAAGGATTTCACGCTGGCGGCAGGCAGACAGCTCAGTCTCTGGAGCGGGCAGGGGGCGAAATGGTTTGCATCGCAGGGCGATATTGATATTCAGGCGCAGGGCGGAAATTTCACCAGCTGGTCCACGCAGGACACGCATATTTCGGGCGGTAAAAAGGTGGTGATAACGGCACAGGATGAGCTGACGCTGGTCTGCGGGGGCGGCTATATCAGAATCAGGGGCGGAAACGTGGAGATGGGTGGCCCGGGCAAACTGCTGATAAAGAATGCCGGTATTAAAAAGGCAGGCGCAGGCAGTATGCAGGGGGTGATGAAGTCGTTTGAACCGGGAAGTTTTGATGAAAGTTTTGCATTACTTCATCCTGTGAGCGGAGAACCTATTGCCAATCAACGATTTCGCCTCACACTGCCGGACGGTTCTGTACAGGAAGGTGTAACGGATAATCAGGGGAAAACGCCGTTGGTTCAGGGAAATACTCTGGACGATGTTATTTTTGAACTGATCAAAGGGGATTAGGAATGTGCAATATCAAAGGAGTGGCCTTGTGGTTGACGGGAATTACAGGGTTGGTACTGTCGTGCTTTTCGCTTTCCGGTTGTGTTGTCACATCCGGTGCCGCGTTTGGTGCTGCATCGGGGGCGATGGCAGCAAAAGGTGTCGGCAACGATTTTAAATATTACGTTTTTGACGTACCACCGCAGGTTATTTATCGTATTGATGACCACCGGTATTTCACGCTGGAGAATTATAAAGATTGCGAACATGGTGGCATTGTTTATTACCATGATACGAATAAAAATATTAAACAGTATGTTAATGGTGGTTCAGACAGTAATTCAATATTGAAAGCAAACTAGATGATGTCATGGAAAGGACAGTTCATTTATGCAGCATCCGATAAAGTTCTGGCATATATATATCGACGTCCACTAATGAGTGACAGAGATACACATAGTGGTGTTTATGTTGTGTATGAAACTGATGGACGACATGGAAAGATAGAACTGGGTGGCGATACAAATCCTGGTTTTGATATAACGTTATTAATCACAGATGAAAATATTTATGTTACGTCGAAAGTTATTGATAGATATGCATATGATTTGTGGTCAACACCAGGAAGTCCACGAAAACTGCATATCGTGGGAAATGCATATAATTTACGGTCAACATCAGTGAACTCATATAATGGAGCCTTAAGCGATTATGATGAAGTTGAAGATAAAGACTGGCCGCAAATAAATACCCCTTCTGGCGCTATACGTTTTACCTGCAATATGTCAATCAGACCTACTAATGTCAGTGTCACACCTGAACAGGTTTATTCTGAGAATGCCACAGGGATACCCAGGCATGAATAATTCACAGTCAGAGCAGTTACGCGATGCACCCTTAAATATGGGTGATCATGGTAAACCGAGTTGGCGGGGTAAGTGTTCTCATAAGAATATTAAAATTTGTTCTGCCAGCCATGTAAAATGGGCTGCAGGGTTATGCGGACTGTTGCTGTCTTGTTTCTCGCTTTCCGGTTGTGTTGTCACATCCGGTGCCGCGTTTGGTGCTGCATCGGGGGCGATGGCAGCAAAAGGTGTCGGCAACGATTTTAAATATTACGTTTTTGACGTACCACCGCAGGTTATTTATCGTATTGATGACCACCGGTATTTCACGCTGGAGAATTATAAAGATTGCGAACATGGTGGCATTGTTTATTACCATGATGCGAATAAGAATATTAAACAGTATGTTAATGGTGGTTCAGATAGTAATTCAATATTGAAAGCGAATCAGATGATATCGTGGAGAGGTAAGTTTATTTATGCGGCATCGGATAAATTTCTGGCATATATATATCGACGTCCATTGATGAGTGACAGAGATACACATAGTGGTGTTTTTGTTGTGTATAAAATTGATGGCCGAATTGGGAAAATAGAACTGAGCGATGCTACAGACCCTGGTTTTGATATAACGTTATTAATTACAGATGAAAATATTTATGTTGCATCGAAAACTATTGACAGATATGCATATGATTTGTGGTCAACACCAGGAAATCCACGAAAACTGCATATCGTGGGAAATGCATATAATTTACGGTCAACATCAGTAGAATCATATAATGGAGCCTTAAGCGATTATGATGAAGTTGAAGATAAAGACTGGCCGCAAATAAATACCCCTTCTGGCGCTATACGTTTTACCTGCAATATGTCAATCAGACCTACTAATGTCAGTGTCACACCTCAACAGGTTTACGCTGCAGATGCCACAGGAATCCCTCATCATGAGTAATACACAACCAGAACCCTTACGTGATGCGCCGATGAGTATGGATGATAATGGTAAACCGAGCTGGCGGGGGATGTGTTCGCATAAAAATATCAAAATACGCTCCGCCTGTTATCATCCAGTTCAACTTCCAGGGCTAATTATTTTTGTTCATGGGGTTAACTCTGAAGGTGAATGGTATGATTTAGCAGAAGCAAATCTCTGCAACGGTCTGAATGACCGTTTAAATTTGCCTACTGATATGCAGCTCAAAAAAAATACTTATCAGACAGGTAAAACACAACTTCGGGAAATCGCTGACTCTGATGCCAGTCGTTCTCCGGTAATTCGCTTTTACTGGGGATATAGTGCAGAGCCGGGTACTGAAGACAATTACCAGATCCCGCTGCGTAACCTGGCGGGCGATGATTACCACGACCTGAAAAAATACCAGAAGCTACCCGATGCGCAAATCGCAGCCCGTGGTCCCTGGTACTGGGGCGGCGGCCCGTTCCAGAATGGCTGCAACCAACTGGTGTCGTTGTGGAGCGACCAGGGCTTCAGCAAATGGCTGAAACAGACGCCAATTCCGTTCAGCGTTCAGTTTGTCAACACCGAGCTGGATCGCCTGCTGGCCAGTGCGCCCGCCCGCCACTATTACGCCCATGCCGCCCGGCGGCTGGCGGATTTGTTGAATACTATCCGCAACACTTACCCGAAAGATACGGTGACGCTGGTTTCGCACAGCCAGGGCACGATGATTGCGATGGCCGCGACGCTGCTGGCGGATAAAGCGCCGGATGCCCTGTTTGTGATGAACTCGCCCTATGCCATGGAACACAAAACCATGGATCGGTTTTCGTATCCTTTTGCGGAGTGTAT
Source organism: Atlantibacter sp. MEI4A-1023 (assembly GCF_056155425.1). Taxonomy (NCBI): domain Bacteria; kingdom Pseudomonadati; phylum Pseudomonadota; class Gammaproteobacteria; order Enterobacterales; family Enterobacteriaceae; genus Atlantibacter; species Atlantibacter sp. MEI4A-1023. The sequence goes on along the minus strand of NZ_CM149568.1, from coordinate 3,613,322 downwards.
TTCCACGAAAGCGCGGCATAAGACCTTTGGCACCATTGTTGAAAAGGTGGCGAAGCAGGCCGGGCATCTCTCAGAAGCTGACTACAACCGCCTGGTGGCTGGGGTGGATGCTGATGGCCGGAGCTGGAAACCCACCGGTATGGCCGATAACGGTATTGCCGAGCGGGATAATCACGGTCGGACCTGGGTTTACTGCAATGCCCATGACCGGGTGATGGGGATGAGCGCGCTGCTCAGTATCGGCTGGCAGGGGTTGCCCAATGATGAAGCCGGGGGAACCAACCCGTTACTGATCGCTTATCAGGGGCACTTATTCCAGCGAATGATGGCCCGAGAAACGCCCTGTGGGGATACGCCACGGCAGGACATGCCCTTTGGCCGTCTGCCGCCGGCAGGATCGTCGTTCTGGGATGATGGTGGACAGTTTGGTGTTTACGATGCGCCGCCGCCTGAGCAGACGCTGTATATCAATGGTGAAAAAGTCCCCAAACCGATTACGGCCAAAGATTTAATTGGTTTTGATGCCACTCGCGTGGGATTACAGAAAGAGAACGAGAAAAATACCGGCGAGGAGGGCTACGGCTGGGGGCAATATTCTGCCGATGAAAAGGGAAACAAAACCTGGCATGACGATACCTTCCGCTGGTATGCCTCCTTGTACCCGGAGCAGTGGGTGACGGACAAGGGAACTATGAATTGGTATCCGCAGAACTCAAAGGATGAGCGTCAGAATCGCCACCGGGAAACCCGCGCGGAAAAGGATGCGCGGCTACGGATGTTTGTCTCCCAGCCCAGCGATCACAGCTCTCTTCCTTCAAACAAGCTATTTATGAGTCGAGTTGTGGCCTATGACCTGCCGGTAGGCATCTGCGAAAGCTCAAACGATAAAAGTTTCCTCGAACAGCTGCGCCGGATGGCCGACTGGCAGTATTCAGACGCGTATTTTCACACCGGCAGGCATCCGCCATACAGCAAGCCCGCCGAAGTGGATGCCGGGAGCGCCGGCGGCATCGGGCCGGAAGAAAAGGCCGAAATGAAGAAAATGGAAGCCTTGTATGGCCGTCATTAACAGGAAATGGATATGCCTGAACGTGTAGTAGTGCTTAACGATGCCACATCCCACGGTGGCAGGGTGGTTTCAGTTTCTTCCACCTTTGAGATCGAAGGTAAAAATGCGGCTTTGCTGAATGACACCGTATCCTGCCCGGAGCACGGCACTAACCCGATAGTGGAGTGCGATATGGGCTATGAGGAAAACGGTAAGGGAATTGTCGTGCATGGCTGTAAAAGCGCCTGTGGTTCGGTGGTTTATGCCAGCTTACCGGATGTGGAGATAGACTGATGAGTTGGTCATTACCGGAGGTTTCCGCGAAGCCGGATGCTCAGCCCTGGTCGCCTTGGGTATGCCTGTCGCTTACTTTCGCCGGTGTATTTATCGCACTGGTTCGGATAGTGCTGCATTCTCCCTCTGGCGGTTTACCAACGCTTGCCAGCGGCTACTGGCTCCCCCTGACCGGATATACCCTGGCAGGGATAATGATCGCCATAACTTTTTATTTGTTATGGTGGGAAATTCAGACGTTCCGCGTCCGTAACTGGAATAACTGGCGGCGGAATATGCATCTGGCGTGGCGGCATCAGGCATATCAGCATCGCTGTATAGCCTGCCATGCTTTACTGATGGCTGACGAACAACTTATTTCCCGGCTGGCAGGCGTTGCGTCAGAAAATGATGATGAACTTTCTTCTCGGGTATTACCTCATGAGGCGCCACTGATACCCGGTATACTGCGTTTTGAGCAGCTTTGTAGGCAACTATTCGGGCAGATTAAACCTGCTTTATTGCAATACAACCTATCCGGCTCGTTAACTGTATTTTTACAGACATCAGCACCAGAAAAAGAACAAGAGCTAACGAGTTTCGCCCGGTTGTGGAAGGCAGAAGCATTGCCCCGAATGCTCGATCTCCGGGTTATTGAAGCATTTCCTGCCAGCGACTGGAATCACACTCTCAATACGGTAAATGGGCCGCTGCTGGTGCTGGCATTACATTACCGCCAGCCGGAGGAAGACTTGCCTGAAGTCGCCTGTACGTTGCTGCTGTTGCCAGAAGCCATGCTGAAAACGTCAGAACGGCGTGATGCCGTGCGGGTATTTCGTGCCATGCCGCTGAATACCGGGGCGTTGCCCCGTGAGCTGGCTGAATTACGCGATATGGCGCAGCAGCCTGCCGGGATAAAACATCTGGTCTGGCACAGTGGGTTATCTGCGTCATCTGCACAGGCGCTGGGGCGAGTGGTGAATGAACTGCCGTTGCCCCTGCATGCTGATATCGCAGCCGGCGGCATCGTCGATTTTGCGAAAATCAGTGCAGACTACGGGTCTCTGGCCGGATGGCTGATGGCAGCTGCGGCAACAGAGATGGTCAATTACGGTCCGGGGAGCCACTGGCTGCTACAGGCGGATGACAAACAGGCCAGTGCAATGGTCGTCGGCAACAGCTTGCCGGTTATCCGTGATGAAGATATTAAGCTCTCTCCACTGCCTTATCCGGCAGGGTCACTCAGCCTTGCGGTATTGATTAATGTAGCGGTTTTTGGTGCCGTAGCCCGTTTATCTCCGGACTGGATGTTTTCATGGTGCGGCGTGCTCAGTGTGCTGCTGTCGCTGGCAACCTCACTACCCGGAGCCGTTTTCCTTCTGCGCCGCGCGCTCACTTATCTGCAACGCCCCCGCTTTATTCAGGCTGCCGGACTCGCCCGAAAGGAATAATCCCACATGAAAAGGTTTTTATACATACTGGGGGCAGGTCTCTGTGTCCTTGTTGTTTTGTCGACGCTGTTGTTTATTCTGGCTCAGACATCTCTTCTTACTGAAGGTGCTGATAATCGTTCATCCTGGATTTCGTTATTGGGTGTGGTTTTTCTGACCAGTGTGCTGAGTGTGCTGATATTTTTCCTTATTCCTTCCGAGAAAAACGACACGCCGGTGACGCCCCAGGGCAGTCATCAGACAGGTAAGATGGCGGATACACAGGAACGAAATGCCTCCATTTCTTCGCTAAAAAAATATCTCTCCCGCCGTTACGGCCTCTTCTGGCGCAGTACAGTCCGTCTGCTACTGGTTTGCGGAGAGGACAAACATATTGCCGCCATCGTCCCCGGTCTTGCAGAGAAACAGTGGCTGGAGGGCAACCACACGGTACTGATTTACGGCGGCAGCCTGTCATCTGCGGTGGACACCGAACGCCTGAGCGCCCTGCGTAAGCTGCGCCGCAGTCGTCCTCTGGACGGCATCGTGCTGGCGCTTGATGAGATACAGGCGACAGCCGGCGCGCTGGATAACTCTCTTCGCACCCTGGAGCAGGTCGGGGAGGCGCTGCACTGGCAGCCGCCGGTGTATCTGTGGCAGGTATGCGACACCCTGTGGTCGCAGGATACCCGCATCACCCAGACCGTGGGCGCGCTGTTTCCGGCACGGGCCACGCCGGAGGTGGTCGAACGCCAGCTTCGCGCCATTCTGCCGTCGCTGCGTGAACAGGGGATGCAGCAGATGTGCGCTGACCCGGCCCATGATTATCTGCTGCGTTTCGGGCGCTTCCTTGAGAAACAGGGCATTGCCCGCTGGAGCACGCTTCTGACACCGTGGCTGACGGAGCGCCTGAAACGTGTTCCGCTGCGCGGCCTGATGTTCAGCCCGTCGCTGACGGCGGACAGGAAAACGGATGGTGACCTTCATTCCCATCGCTGGCCCGCCCCGGCAATCTGGCAGGGGGTGACGGCAGACTGTATGCGCACGCGCGGCGTGCGGGTGGGGATGGCGTGGCAGCGTACCCTCGGCGTCACCCTGCTGACGCTGATTGCCCTGTGGGGCACCGGCAGCCTGCTCTCCTTTATGGTCAACCGCCAGCATATGGTGAGTGCCGCGGAGCGGGCGCAGCAACTGGTGAACCAGCATGCCGTCAGTGATGAACAACTGATGGCGTTACAGTTACTGCGTAACGATATCGGACGTTTACAGATTCAGGGTGAACGCGGTGCGCCCTGGTACCAGCGTTTCGGTCTCGACCATAATGCGCAGCTTGCTGCCGCACTGATGCCCTGGTACACGCAGGCGAATAACCGCCTGATACGTGATGCGGCAGTGCAGGTACTGACGCAAAAGCTTAGCGTGCTGGCAAATTTGCCGCCGCGTAGTCCGCAACGGACAACGCTTGCAAAAGCGGGTTACGACCAGTTGAAGGCGTACCTGATGATGGTGCGGCCGGACAAAGCTGACCCGACGTTTTACGCTCAGGTGATGAAAACAACCGGGCCCTCCCGATCAGGGATGTCCACGGCACTGTGGCAGAGTATTGCGCCGGATTTATGGGGTTTTTACATGCATAACCTGCCGTCGCAGCCAGCCTGGAAAATCACACCGGAAACCGCGCTGGTGTCCCAGGTGCGTCAGGTGCTGCTCGAACAAATCGGCCAGCGCAACGCTGAAAGCACCCTGTACGAAAACATGCTCACTCAGGTGCGCCGAAACTATGCTGACATGACCCTTGAGGAGATGACGCCACAGACCGACGCCAGCCGTCTGTTCAGCACGCAGGAGTCGGTGCCGGGCATGTTCACCCGCCAGGCATGGGAGGGCAGTATTCAGGACGCGATGGATAAAGCCGTGGCCTCGCGGCGCGATGAAATCGACTGGGTGCTGAGCGATAACCGGAAAACTGTGTCAACGGATGTTTCACCGGAGGCGCTTAAGCAGCGGCTGACGGAGCGCTACTTTACCGATTTCGCCGGGGCATGGCTGGGCTTTCTCAACAGTATCCGGCTTAATCCGGTGAACAATATCGCTGACGTCACCGACCAGCTGACTCTGGCAGGGGACGTGCGTCAGTCGCCGCTGATTGCCCTGATGAATACGCTGGCATACCAGGGGCAGACCGGGCAGCAGAAAGAGGCGATAGCCGACTCGCTGGTAAAATCCGCGAAAAATCTGCTGGGCAGGGACGATAAACCGGTGATTGATCAGCTGGCCACCGGGCCGGTCAGCCCGCTGGACGGCACCTTCGGCCCCCTGCTGGCCCTGATGGGTAAAAACAGCGCGCAGAACGTGATGGCGGCGGACAGTTCGCTCAGTTTACAGACGTATCTGACCCGTATCACCCGCGTGCGCCTGCGTCTCCAGCAGGTGGCGGGCGCTCCCGACCCACAGGCGATGATGCAACAGCTGGCGCAGACGGTGTTCCAGGGCAAAAGCGTGGACCTGACCGACACCCGGGAATACGGCAGCCTGGTGGCGGCGAGTCTTGGTGAAGAGTGGAGCGGATTCGGACAGACAATGTTTGTTCAGCCGCTGACGCAGGCCTGGGAGACAGTGCTGGAGCCTTCTGCGGCCAGCCTCAACGAGGACTGGCAGCGCTCGGTTGTCGCTAACTGGCATTCGGCCTTTGACGGGCGTTATCCCTTTGCAGCAGGTAAAAATGATGCCTCATTACCCATGCTGGCGGCGTTCATTCGTCGCGACAGCGGGCGTATCGACCGCTTCCTGACCAGCCAGCTTGGTGGCGTACTCCACCGCGAGGGCAGCACCTGGGTGGCGGACAGTACTCACAGTCAGGGGCTGGCATTCACTCCGGCGTTTCTGAAGGCGGTTAATCAGTTGAGTGAGTTGTCCGATATTTTGTTTACTGACGGCAGTCAGGGCATCAGCTTTGAAATGCAGGGAGTGGCGATGCCGGAGATTGTCGAGACGCAACTGACTCTCGACGGACAGACGCTGCATTATTTCAACCAGCTTGCCGACTGGCAGAGCTTCCGCTGGCCGGGCGTGATTAATAAACCCGGCGCGATGCTGACCTGGACCTCAACGGCGGCAGGCACCCGGTTATTTGCAAACGACAGCGGCCCCTGGGGAACCCTGCGGATGCTGGAGCAGATGAAGCGCCAGAAGGTGGGCGACGGACTGTACCGGCTGACCGTGACCGCACCGGACAACCGTCAGCTCCAGTGGCTGCTGCGCACGGAGCTGGGCAGTGGTCCGCTGGCCCTGCTGGCGCTACGCAACTTCAGCCTGCCGGAGCAGATATTCAGTGTGGGTGCTTCTGCAACGACGCAGGTGCTGACCAGTACGGATAATTCAGCCACGGATGGAATGGAATAATGACGCCATTACAAAGCATGCTCCACGACTGTGGAGCAGATGAAAATACCGTACTAATCCAGGCTCCAGGCCCACTCGCGCAGCGCTGAGTGGGAAAGCTGCCTTTCACCTGTTAATTAACCGTACACAGGGAGTGAACACATGAGCAGTCATCCCCCGACAAGATTCAGTCATACCCATCATCTGCTGGCGGTAAAGGGCTGCGCCTGCGATACCGACGTGCTGGCGTTTGAGGGTGATGAAGCCCTGAGCAGGCCCTTCCGCTACCGGGTGGAATTCACCAGTCCGGAGCATGCCATCAGCAGGGAGAGGATGCTGATGAAGGCGGCGTCCCTGACGCTGCAGGCCCCGGTGGACCAGGGCGCCGGGATTAGGGCGCAGCAGCCGGTGCGGGTGATACAGGGTGTGGTCACGGGGTTTGAGCGGCTGGCCACCTCGAGGGATGAAACGCATTACGCCGTGACGCTGCAGCCGCGCCTGGCGCTGCTGGACCGCGCGCACCAGAACGCGGTTTACCAGGACATGTCGGTGCCGCAGATTGTGGAAAAAATCCTGCGTGAACGCCACGCCCTGCGCGGCCAGGACTTCCTGTTCTCGCTGGGTAACGACTACCCGCGCCGCGAGCAGGTGATGCAGTACGGCGAGGACGACCTGCACTTTATTACCCGCCTGCTGGGTGAGGTGGGTATCTGGTTCCGCTTTACCACCGACACGCGCCTGAACATCGACGTGGTGGAATTTTACGACGGTCAGCAGGGGTATGAAAAAGGTCTGGCGCTGCCGTCGGTGCCGCCGTCCGGGCAGCACGCGCAGGGCGCGGACGCGGTGTGGGGAATGGAGAGCCACCATCACGTGGTGCAGAAGCAGGTCAGCACCCGGGACTACAACTACCGCCAGGCCACCGGGGACATGAACGCGCAGGCCGACGTGACCCGCGGGGATGCGACCACCTACGGGGAAGCCTACCATTATGCCGACAACTACCTGACGCCGGGCAGCGCGTATGACCGCCACCCGGCGCCGGAGTCCGGGGCGTTTTATGCCCGCATTCGCCATGAGCGTTACCTGAACGGCCGGACGCAGACCGCCGCCGTGACCAGCTGCCCGGTGCTCTCTCCCGGCCAGGTGCTGAAAGTCACCGGCGGGTATGAAGTGGCGGAGGCGTTTGCCCGGGGTGTGCTTATCACGGCGATGCGCAGCTCTGCCCGCCGCGACCGGGATTTTGAGGTGCGTTTCAGCGGTATCCCGGACAGCGCGGATACCGGCTTCCGCCCGGAGCCGGGTAAGCGTCCGGTGATGGCCGGCACGCTGCCGGCGCGGGTGACCAGCACCACGGAAAACGACGCCTACGGGCATATCGACAAAGACGGGCGCTACCGCGTCAGGATGCTGTTTGACCGGGATGCCTGGGAAACCGGCTTTGAGAGCCTGTGGGTGCGCCAGTCGCGCCCGTACGCCGGGGACACGTACGGCCTGCACCTGCCGCTGCTGGCGGGCACCGAGGTGGGGATTGGCTTTGAGGACGGCAACCCGGACCGGCCGTATATAGCGGGCGTGCTGCACGACTCGGCGCACGGCGACCACGTCACCATCCGCAACTATAAACGCAACGTGCTGCGGACGCCTGCGAACAACAAAATCCGCCTGGACGACAGCCGTGGCCGGGAGCACATCAAGGTCAGCACGGAGTACGGGGGCAAGAGCCAGCTGAACCTGGGGCACCTGGTGGACGGTGAAAGGCAGCCGCGCGGGGAGGGGGCAGAACTACGCACGGATGACTGGGTCTCTGTCCGTGGTGGCAAGGGTATCCTCCTGACGGCACAAGCACAGCCCAATGCTGTCGGTCAACAACTGAGTATGGATGAGATTAAGCAGCAACTCTCTGATGCGCTTGCTCTGGCGGAGTCATTATCCGGTGTTATGCAGGCGGCCCAGCTTGAGCCGCTGGACAACAGTACGCAGCAGAATTTTCTTCAGCAGAATATAGATTCTCTGCAAACACCAGCAATTGTCGCTGGTGCGCCGGGCGGTATCGCGTTGTCCACGCCGCAGCATATTCAGCTCAGCGCTAATGGCAGTCAGATACTGACGGCAGCCGGAAACACAGAAGTTTCTTCATTACAACGGATGGTACTGGCGGCAAAGCGTGGCCTGGTGGCTTTCGCACATGAGCTGGGGATGAAACTGGTGGCCGCAGCCGGAAAAGTGACCCTTCAGGCGCAGACCGATGCGATGGAAATAACGGCGATGAAGGGGATCTCCATCACCAGCACACAGGATGAAATCATCATCTCCGCCCAGAAGAAAATCACCCTTCAGTGTGGCGGCTCTTACGTGACGATCTCGCCGGACAAAATTGAGAACGGCTGTAGCGGGGATTTCAAGGTGAAGAGCGCAAACTTTGATTATGCCGGACCGGCCACGCTCAGCGCCACAATGCCAGGGTTTACGGCCTGTGAAAATACGGCTGCGGATGCCTCGGAGCAGGGGGCGGCAACAGTGCCGCTGAGTTGAGGAGGAGACATGATTACCCGTTATTACCGGCCAGAGCCGTTGTCGCTGTCTGCACACCAGTATCTGGTGATTGATCGCCTGAGCGCCGGAGCATTACCCGATACGCTGCCGCTGACGGAACTGGTCACACCGTTAACTGCCCCGCAGGCACACCTTTACCCCTGGTTGTTGTCACTGAATACCCTGTCGGTGGCTGACTGGAGATGGCTGGAGGAGCAGTTTCGATTGTCGGCAAAAAACAGCGGACGCCCGCCGGGTTGTCTGCTGTTAACCAGTCATCAGTCTGAGTCTGTGATGAAAAGCCATCTGATAAATATGTTATTTATCAGTGATGAACAGCGAAAGCGGCATATGCTGCGCTGGTTTGACCCACGGGTACTGTTTCACCTGTGCTGGATGATGGATGCCCGTAGCCTGGCAGATATGTTGCACATTCGTGACATTCCGGACTGGACATACTGGCTGAACGGACGATGGCAAACACTTTCGTTTGAGAAAGATAACGCACCGGAGAGGGAATTGCCTGAACCGCATCGCCTTTTTAATCAGTTGCAGCATGTCGGACTGATAAACGATGTACTTGCCACTATGCCGGATGAGGTGGATTTATTGCAGCGTGAGCGACTGAGTCAGCAGGTTCTCCACCTGGCGGAGACGGGAAAAAACTGGCTCAGCCATCCACGAGATTTGCAGGCGTTTGTTCTGCACGGCATAAAAAATGGTCCGCGTTTTTATGAATCGGAAATGATTCAGTCTCTGGTGAAAAAAGATGGCAAAACGCCCGGCGTTTATTACCAGGTGACCCGTAGCTGGAATGATGAGCAATGGCTGGCAGTAAGCCACAGTGTCACCAGAAAAGAGCATAAAGGATATTTCACATGAGTCAGAAACAGGGTTGTAATTTTTGTACCCGTCAGGGGCTGGCGTTGTTGCCGGTACGTCCGGGTATTAAAGGACTGGATGACCGCGCACCGGATTTCCCCGCGACATTCACACCACCGCCGGTGACGGCGCAGGGTGAAACAGCTTATACCACCCGGTTACTCCGTGAAGGATTTCTGTATATCTGGAATGAAATGGCCGGAAGCTGGATAAATTACTATGTGACGCAGGAAGGTTTTTATTATCCATTGCCGGAAAGCGGAAATGTGCCGCCGACAGTGGTGAATGGCAAAACAAAGCCCTGCATTACGGAACCCGCAGAACTGGCGCGCGCTTCGCTGATAACGCTGCTGGTGATGCCGCCGCCTTACCAGAATGGCATGTTCTGGTTTGCGTGGAGCGAGGTGGAATGGACGGATGCGGTGCGTAAACAGCACGAAGATGCGGGATACCAGGCCCGGTATATGCAGCGTTTTGATCTGAATGGCTGGCTGAATAGTGGTAAAGAGGAGAATGTGGTCCCCATTTCGGCACTGACGGAAACTGTTGCGGAATACAGTCAAGGTGCGGACGGCAGTGATATTCGTCTGTGGTCGCCGGTGTACTGGAAAAAGGCAAAAGCGCTGGATGGCACGAATCTGTTTCTGGCAGCGGATGCGCTGTCGCCAGAGAAGGGAGGGATGATTATGTTGCCAGACCCGGTGGCGGTGGCGCAGGAATTGAGTGCGCTGTCGAATTACCGGCTGGAGACAAATTTCAGCAACAACCCTGATTACAAACGGGGGCTGGCGTTATCTTCGGCCCTGTCGGGCCTGAAGGATGCGATGTGCACCCAGTTTGCCCGCGATTTGCTCGCGCAGGACGAGCGGATGGAAAGCCGGACCCGGTATGGCTGGGAGACGACAGGGGGCATAATAATCCCGGCACAACCGGAACGGGCGGATGATCTGCATGAACTGAATAACAGCGTGATGGAAACTCAGGTCGGTGAACGCTGGGCCGCATATGAAAAATATATCGACCGGGAGCAGGAAAAGGCATTCCTGAAAAAATACGATGATGCGCTGCTTGCGTATGATTCCCGCATCATCGTCCCAATGACAGAAATGTATCTGAACTGGATGAAAAGTGGCGAATTGCTGGACTATCTCGATCACAACTTTGATCCGGAAGATGTGGCAAGTGGAGGTCTGTTCGTTCAGGCAGTGACGGATTGTATTGCCGGGATGACCGACAAGAAAGGGGCATCAGATTACTTCTGTGAGCAAATGAGCCTGCCGTCGGTAACGGCCCGTAATATCCTGCTACGGGCCACGGTAATGAATAATACCTCGTGGATGCAACAGATAAACAGTTCGGTTTCAGGTGGTCGTTACGATGATTTGCCTTGGGATAAGCTGGCGGACGGCTTTAAGGATATTACCAAAGGGCTGAACGCTGGCATAAATCTGGCTATGGAAACGTATCTCAGTTCTGTGAGCAGCGTACTGCTGGCGGTTGCACGTAAGTCGGTGGAGGGGGCGCTGATGCCCGCACTGGTTGCACTGGCGTCATGCAGCGGTCATGCTTTAAAAACCGTACAACTGACGGGAAAGAGGAAACATTTTGTCAGTGCGGTGCTGGAACAACTCGCTGAGTTAACGGATGTGGACGACAGGGTCTCAAAGGATCGCCTGCGGCACTATATCGATATAGAAATGCGGCGGATGAAGATTTCCGGAGCGGAAATGAACGGTAAGCAGGAGAGTCGGTTCATTGTCATGATTGATATTGATGAAGCGAAACAACTGAAATCTTTGCCAGCCGTAGGAAGGGAGAAAGCGCTGGCGAAAACGATCCATTCAGCAGAAGAAATTAATGAATCGGTGTTTCCGAAATACTGGCGAAACAAGATGTCTGTCGTAAAAGGGATATCAACAAACCGACTGGCGGGCGATGCGGCCACTGCCGTACCATTAGCAGGCGGTGTGCTTTCTGTGGTGCTGCAATGGAATTCGGTCGTTGGCGGCGGTTTGCCAAAAAACTTTGAGAGTGGCAGTAAATTTACGGCCAATATTGTTTCAGCAGTAGGCGCTTCTGCGGAGGCGGTGGACACGGTCTGGCGGGAGTTCAGGACGATACGGCTTCGTGGGGTGGTGAGGCTGAGATACGGGGCGAGTATGGAGCGGTTTATAACCCAAACTTTAAAGGTGTTTAAATGGGTTGGTGCCGCCGCTGGAGTTGTGGCTGTATTGTGGGATACAGTGAACGGCATTGATGAAATGTTTTTTAAAGAAAATTATAGTGTAGGAGTTGCATATTTAGCATCTGCCGTCGGTGGTGGGTTCCTTTGGGTATCAGCCATGGGGTGGCTGGCATTAGGCCCTCTTGGAATAATTATTTGCCTGGTGCTGGTCTTTGGTTCGGCAATATATCTTGCTTCAAAAGAGAAGGATGAAATTCAGAAATGGCTGGCAGCGACCCTGTGGAGGAAAACTCCGCCTGAAGACAAGGATATACCTGCAATAATGCCGACGAGTAAAATTGAAATGGATGCATTTAATAAACTGATGCAGCAAGAAGGTGCTTCGGCATGATGAACTATACCGGATTATATACGCCTTATAAGCTGAACCGACCTTTAACAGAAAAGGAGCGGGATAGTCAGTTCCGTCAGGGGAAATGGCGAAGAGTGAAGTTTGTTATAGACGAACACTCCGTCGTCAGAATAAATTCAACATATATGGAAACAGTGTGTAAATATTATTCTGGTGTTGGAATTGCAACATCAATGCTTTTCCCCGTTTTTTTTGTTCTGTCTTGTGGGGTTGCAATTGGCATTTGGTCACTTATTAATTCCATTGATAATGGTGATCTAAATTCAATAATGATTAAATCAATTACGACAGTAGTTATAGCATTTTTTGCTGTTGCTGTAGTGAAGCTTCTAAAAAAAGAGTGGTTCAGAAAGACATATTATCCGATCCGTTTTAATCGCAGAAACCAGATGGTCTATGTTTATCAGGTGAATGGGCAGATACTTACTGTTCCCTGGAGTCAGGTGTTTTTTACCTCTGCAATGTCGAGGGGGGTGATGTCGGAATGGGGTATTGATGGACATATCTTGGCTGATGATGGCGAGACGGTGATTAACACCTTCAGTTTGGCGATTTCTGCGATGGGTGGCAAAAAACTGCTCAATGAATACTGGGAGTTTATTCGCTGCTATATGGAGGAAGATTGCATGGAGGAACTGGCGGGTATTGTGACTCTCTGTCCCCCCGTGGAGAACAGAAAAGAGGGATATATTTTTGGTCTGCAATATCTGCTGAAAATAGATTCCCGTCTGGAGTGGATATTCCTGCCGATAATGTTTCCTCTTGGTCTATTAGCCAGCATAGCTCGTTATGTCGCCATGCAATCCAGCAAAATTCCGCAGTGGTCGCAGGAGGTGCTGGACGCATGTCAGCCCGATCCGGACGATCCGGTAAATGTTAGTGCGGCAAACAACCCGGAACACCTGTGGCGCTACGTGCTGGCCAATGAAAAACGGGAAGAGTATGAAATACGCCATGCCCGACAAACGGCGGCAAATGAACGGATAAAGACAAAGCTGGCAGCGCGCTATGAGGGAAAAAATGGATAATGATATAATTGGACTATGGGAAAAAATAGAACTGTCTTCTGTCAATGATAAAGAAAAGGCAATTAATGATTTCCTTACGGAATTTACACTTATGGAATTCTGGATTGAATGTGAAGAGCATGATGGAACGTTAGGTTTTGTGCTTACGGAAGCAACTGAAGATGATCTGAAATCGTTGCTATTTGTATATCCAGCGGATAGAGCAGAAGAACCACCGGAGATGTTAGCTAATGCAATAAATGAAGGAGGTAAAAAATTTCATAAATTCGATGGCGCTTCATTGTTGGGGGTTTTACATGGTATTGGATGTTCTTTAATGATTGTATCCTCAGAGCAAAAATTTCTTTGTGTCAAAAAAGATATTATAGATAAATTTTATATTGCTCTGACAGGTGATGTGAACTCTGGTAATAATAATGGTGGTATGTCACAAAAGTGGTTTTTGGTTTGTATTGCTGTAATCGTATTGCTGTGTTTCCTGGGAGGTAAATTTTATCTGGACAGTTACCCCCAGATACCAACAACTAACTTATCTAAATTATCGTGGCGAATAGCAAAAATTGACGTCACGAAGGGTGATTTCTCGGTAGAACTACCATTTAATTATGAAGCTGATAGCTGGAAGAAAGATCTTGCTTATGAACTTCAAACAGGGAAGGTCTTTAGAGTTTATAAAAGCAACGATGCTGTATTTCGTAATCATATCATTAATATTGGTTTTATCCCCTCCGGAATATCACTGTCTGAATCAATGACTGATTTGGATGTTGAAACCAGTTTGATGCTGTCTGCAATGCAAGAAAAATTGGGAGAAATAAAAATAAGCAGCAGAGAACATGTTGATATTAACAATAAAGATATGGTTATGGTTAAGGGAAATATGAAAATAAACGGAGATGATGCGAGGCTTACTTCTGTTATTGCGTTAACGGATTCGGGGGTTATGTGGATACAAGTGATCTCTGCAAGAGGAGATTCTGAAGAACATGACTTTTTTGCAAATAAAATAATCAACAGTGTTGAGATCATGAAATGAAAGGCATCATCCGCAAAAACGACAAACTTTCCAGCGGGGGTTATGTCACTGTGGGTTCTGAGACCATGAAATTCGATGGTATCGGTGTGGCGCATAAGGACGACCCGGTGAGTTGCCCACTGGAGGGACACAGTCCTTCTTTTATTGCAGAAGGCCATCCGACCTTCAGGGATAATGGCAGGCAGGTTGCCTTTCACGGCTATAAATGTACCTGCGGCTGTACGCTTATCTCCTCCCTCGGCAATGCCACGACGAGTAAATAATGCCAGTCGATCTTACCTGCATACCTGCGCGGGCTGAAAACCGCACGGCGCCCTCGGCCAGGCGCTGGCTGGTGTTTTTGCTGGCGCTGCTGGCTGGAAACGGTCTAACAACCGCCTGGCTGTGGCCTGCCGGAGTTTCCACCCATATTCCGCTGTTCTGGATCTGTTTTCCAGGAGGGGCGATCGTTACCTGGCTGGCTCTTGTCATTGTCCGAAGCGCGATTTTCCTGACCCCGGTATTCGGTAATGACGGCTGGAACGATACGCGTGAAAGGGATCTTGCTCAGGAGATCCGGCGCGGGCAACGTAGCCTGGTTATGCTGGCTCAGGCCGCGCAGCTACCGCATGTGGTTGCCTCCGGAACATTATCCGGGCAGTTGCTGATACCTGATGGGATCTCCTTACCTCCGGTCGCCGATGCCACCGGGCAGAATGTGATTCATCAGGCACGGTTTGGCGACGCTTCGCTGGCGTGGATGGACAGGTTGAAAGTCCGGCTTCAGGCGCTGTTGTCAGACAACCGGGTGCAGTCTGCTCTTCGCGGTTTGCCCCCGCAAAGCTCCCTTGCGATCGCATTATTGACGGGCCCGGAAGATTCGGTGACCCCGGAACAACAGCAGATGTTAGAACAGATTATCAGAGAGATAACAGGATTATCGTTTCGTCTTTCATTTATTGAAGGAACCGGGCCGGACATTCTGGATCGCTGGCTGGACGAACCAGGGCTGATGCAGACTCTGCTGGTACTGGCTGTGAATCTGGTGGAAGAGGATGCTGACGGAACGGGGGAGGCCGCCGTTGCGCTGTTACTGCAACGGGACGACGGCCTGATGGAGGAAGCCGTGGTATCCATTCACCGTCCGGAACTGACCCATTCTGAGCTGGGCATAACATATGCGTTGCAGCAGGCGCTGTTGTGGGGAATGACTACACCAGATGCGGTTCGCCAGATATGGCTGACGGGTACAGGAACTGAAAATAAAGCCGATGGACTGTTTTCTGATGCAGGTATTCGTTTTCCGGGAGCGGGGCAACCCTGCGATATTGATTTGCGTACCGGGCAGACCGGATATGCATCTCCCTGGCTGGCGATGGCCGTGGCAGCCGAAAATCTTATCGCCACATCATCTCCACAGTTGCTTATGAGTGTTGGCGGAGAAAATTGTTCTCCGAGGTTCATGGTGATCCGTTCCCCGGCTGAGCCTGCCTAATTTCATCTCTTTTTACTGTCTCTCATCGCTGTAACAGGACCGCTCCTGCTGTCCGTCAGTTTCCTTACAGGAGTAAACCGTAGTGAAGCGCTTTCGCTCATTATTTAACATATTCAAAAATTCCGGCATTCAGTTGTGGCTGCTTTGTGTTGCTATTCTGGGGCTGGGCGGCGGCACCTGCCTGTTGCTGATATTACATCCTGAGTGGGTGAATATTCGGCGGGATTCTGTTGTGTGGTGGGTCTCTTTGATTGCCGGGGCTTTCGTTACCCTGATTTTATTTTCCGGCATCCTGATCCTGATGTTTACCAGCCGGAGCGTGGGGGGGCACGGGTATCTGAAAGCGAAGGCGCTGGCTGCGGGTAAGGGGAATGCCACAACGGCGGAGAAAAAGAAAACAGCTGCCAGCACAGATGACGATAGTTTTCGCAAAATGGTGGCCCATCTTCGCCGCCGTTACAACCGCTTCTGGCGCAGTAAAGTTCGCCTGCTGCTGGTCGTCGGTGAACCTGCACACATCGCCGCCATCGCCCCCGGTCTTGCAGAGAAACAGTGGCTGGAGGGCAACCACACGGTACTGATTTACGGCGGCAGCCTGTCATCTGCGGTGGACACCGAACGCCTGAGCGCCCTGCGTAAGCTGCGCCGCAGTCGTCCTCTGGACGGCATCGTGCTGGCGCTTGATGAGATACAGGCGACAGCCGGCGCGCTGGATAACTCTCTTCGCACCCTGGAGCAGGTCGGGGAGGCGCTGCACTGGCAGCCGCCGGTGTATCTGTGGCAGGTATGCGACACCCTGTGGTCGCAGGATACCCGCATCACCCAGACCGTGGGCGCGCTGTTTCCGGCACGGGCCACGCCGGAGGTGGTCGAACGCCAGCTTCGCGCCATTCTGCCGTCGCTGCGTGAACAGGGGATGCAGCAGATGTGCGCTGACCCGGCCCATGATTATCTGCTGCGTTTCGGGCGCTTCCTTGAGAAACAGGGCATTGCCCGCTGGAGCACGCTTCTGACACCGTGGCTGACGGAGCGCCTGAAACGTGTTCCGCTGCGCGGCCTGATGTTCAGCCCGTCGCTGACGGCGGACAGGAAAACGGATGGTGACCTTCATTCCCATCGTTGGCCCGCCCCGGCAATCTGGCAGGGGGTAAGGGCAGACTGTATGCGTGCGCGCGGCGTGCGTGTCGGTATGGCGTGGGAACAGACGTTTGCCTGGACGTTGATGGCCATTATCGGTCTCTGGGGGGCGGGGATGCTGCTGTCGTTTGCGGTAAACCGCCTGCAGATAGTTTCTGTTGCTGAACAGGCTCGTGCCCTGGTTGAACACCCCTCCGTTTCTGATTACCAGCTCACGGCCTTACATGCGCTGCGTAACGATGCCGGTCGCCTGCAACATCATGTTCAGGACGGAGCCCCGTGGTATCAGCGTTTCGGCCTTGATCATAACCCACAACTCCTGAGCGCCATGCTTCCGTGGTATGGCGTGGCGAACAACCGCCTGCTCCGCGACCCGGCCAGTGCCGCGCTGAGCCAGACGCTCACCGCGCTGGCGAGCTCAGCGCCGAACAGCGACCAGCGTGCGCAACTGGCAAAACCCGGCTACGACCAACTGAAAGCCTGGCTGATGATGGCGCGCCCGGACAAAGCGGATGGGGAGTTCTATGCCCAAACCATGAAGGCGGTCCAGCCGACCCGGACGGGTATTTCCACCGGCCTGTGGCAGAGCCTGTCGCCGGACCTGTGGGCATTTTACATGGACGAACTGCCGCAACAGCCGCAGTGGAAAATTACCCCCGATGCATCCCTGGTCAGCCAGAGCCGTCAGGTGCTGTTGCAGCAAATAGGACGGCGCAACGCGGAAAGTACGCTGTATGAGAACATGCTTAAATCCGTACGTCGTAACTTTGCGGATGTGTCTCTGGAAGACATGACCAGCGGTACAGATGCCCGCCGCCTGTTTACCACCGAGGAAGTGGTGCCGGGCATGTTCACCCGCCAGGCATGGGAAGGGGGAGTTCAGCAGGCCATCGAGAAAGCCGCCAGTTCCCGCCGGGATGAAATCGACTGGGTGCTGAGCGACAGCCGAAAAGCCGTATCCCCGGACCTGTCGCCGGAAGCACTGAAAGCGCGCCTGACGCAACGTTATTTCACCGACTTTGCGGGCAGTTGGTTGAGCTTCCTTAATAGTCTGCGACTTAACCCGGCGAATAACATTGCCGATGTGACCGACCAGCTGACGCTGATGAGCGACGTGCGTCAGTCGCCACTGATTGCCCTGATGAATACCCTCGCCTGGCAGGGGCAGACCGGCCAGCAAAGCGAAGGCCTTTCGGACTCCATCATCAAATCGGCGAAAGACCTGGTGGGGGGAAAAGACAAACCCGTGATTGACCAGTCTGCATCAGGCCCGCAGGGGCCGCTGGATGACACCTTTGGTCCACTGCTTCAGCTTCTGGGCAAAAACAAAGGCAACAACGTTATGTCGGCTGATAACTCACTGAGCCTGCAGACGTATCTGACCCGTATCACCCGCGTGCGCCTGCGCCTGCAACAGGTTGCCAGCGCCTCTGACCCGCAGGAGATGATGCAGACCCTGGCGCAGACCGTATTCCAGGGCAAAAGCGTGGATCTGACCGACACCCAGCAGTACGGCAGTCTGATTTCGGCGAGCCTTGGTGAAGAGTGGAGCGGCTTTGGCAGCACGATGTTTGTGCAGCCACTGACCCAGGCGTGGGAAACGGTGCTTCAACCGTCGGCGGCGAGTCTTAATGACAAATGGAGTCGCTCCGTAGTGGCGAACTGGCAAACGGCATTTGACGGACGCTTCCCGTTTGCCGTCAGCAAAAGTGATGCCTCCCTGCCGATGCTGGCTGAATTTGTACGCAAGGACAGCGGACGTATAGAGCGCTTCCTGTCGACGGAGCTCAGCGGTGTGCTGCACAAGGAGGGCAGCCAGTGGGTGCCGGATAAGGTCAACAGCCAGGGGCTGAGCTTTAACCCGGCCTTCCTGCAGGCCATTAATCAACTGAGCCAGTTGTCGGATATTTTGTTTACCGACGGCAGCCAGGGCATCAGCTTCGAACTTCAGGGGCGTCCTGTACCGCAGGTGGTGGAAACCCAACTCACCATCGATGGACAAAAACTGCATTACTTTAACCAAATGGCCGACTGGCAGAGCTTCCGCTGGCCTGGAGACAACTACAAACCAGGCACCATGTTGACCTGGACCACGGTTAACGCCGGGGCGCGTCTGTTTGGTGATTACAGTGGGACTTGGGGCTTTATTCGCTGGCTGGATCAGGGCAAGCGCCAGCAGCTTGACCACAGTCAGTGGATGATGAGTTTTACAACCCCGGATGGCAGCACGCTGCAGTGGGTGCTGCGCTCACAACTTGGCAAGGGACCTCTGGCATTGCTGGCCCTGCGCGGCTTCACGCTGCCGGACCGGATTTTTAGCGTCGACAGCGCGGCCACGGCTCAGGCGCTGATGGTCAACACGGAAAACAGTGACATGGACGGAATAGAATAATGAGCAATCTGCAGAATCTGGTTGCCGCCTGTCAGGCGGACGACGCGCTGCTGCGACAGCAGGCGCAGGGACGAACCGAAAACTGGCGTCGCTGGTATGCACCGATAAGCGACGCCAGCCCGACCGGCGAAGATCCCGGTTACGACGATGATTTTCAGCGTATCCGTGAAGAGGTCAACAAACTCTCCGGCACTGATACCGCTCTGATTTGCCAACTGGCGGAAAAATTACTGACGACTACTGCTCAGGATATTCGGGTTGCCACCTATTACTGCTGGGCCCGCCTGCATCAGGACGGCGAGACTGGTTTTGCCGAAGGGCTGGAACTGCTGGCGGGAATGTTGCAATGCTTCGGCACACTGCTGCATCCGCAACGCGATCGCAGCCGAAAAGCCGCACTGGAATGGCTAACAGGCTCCCGTGTACTCGACAGCCTGTCACTCTGGCCGGAAGTCGTACAGGAAGAGGCACAGCGCACCACCGGGGCGCTGTTGCTCATTCAGCGCTGCCTTGAGGCAGAACCGGAAGCGTCCCGGCCGGAGCTGAATGCTCTGTACAGCGCACTTGAATCCCGCCTGATAAAGGCGGGTGGCGTGGATGCCGTGGTGCCTCAGAACGCCAGTAATATCACTCAGAACATGCATACGTCTGACGCAACGGGCAGTGCTGCGCCAGCACTGACTCGCATCACGTCGGGTCAGGATTTGCTGGCTCAGGCCCGGATCCTGACGGAGTATCTGCGTGAGCAGCCAGATGGCTGGCTGGCATCACACCGGCTGATGAAGAGTCTGCGTCATGACACCCTGAGAGCCATTCCAGCCCCCGATGCGGAGGGAAAAACACGTATTGAACCTCCACGGGCGGATCAGCGGGCCATGCTCAAACGTCTGTACCTGCAAAAGAGCTGGTCGGAAATTCTGGAGCAGGCGGACAGTGCCTTTTCTCGTGGTGCGAATCATCTTTGGCTCGATTTACAGTGGTATATCCATCAGGCTCTGGTGAAGTCAGGGCAGGATATCCTTGCGGAGATTATCGTTGCGGACCTGAAAGGTTTGCTTCGTCGCCTCATCGGGCTGGAAACGCTGGCCTTTAACGACGGGACGCCGTTTGCCGATGAAGTCACGCTGGACTGGATAAACCAAAGTGTGCTGGACGATATGTCCGGTTGGCGCAATGAACCGGTCAGCGTCGTCAGCGCAGTCGAGAGCGAGCTTCTGGCTCTTGAACCGGAAGCGCTGGAGAAAGCTGACACTGACGGTCTGGATGCCACACTCCTCTGGCTGCAGACACGACCTGGCACGGACTCAACAAAAGATAAATGGCTGCTGCGCCTGCTGATGGCCCGTGTGGCGGAACAGAAAGGCAAGAATGAGCTTGCCCTGCATTTGTTGGACGAGCTCGACAGCACGGCACAATCCATCACCCTCACGCAGTGGACACCCGCGCTGTTGTTTGAAGTCAAATCACGGCGCCTCAGACTGCTGCGCATGAAAGCCACTCGTGGCGAGACGGATAAAGCCCGTTTGCAGCCAGAGATGGACAGGCTGCTTGGGGCACTGATCGCACTCGATCCTGCCAGTGCTGCAGTGCTAACAGGGTGAATGGCCAGAAATACGCGGGCACGTTACACAGTAAAAGTGGCTGTCCGTGTGCGGCAACGTTAATTCCTTCCCATCAGGAACGCACCTACGAAGTTTAAAACCTTCACTCTTGACCAGCACGCTTAACCGGATGGTCACACAATACTCAGGTTATCTATGGACGACTTAACCCTGCGTTATTACGACGCTGAAATGCGCTACCTGCTGGAAGCCGGCGAAGAATTCGCCCGAGCTCACCCGGAGCAGGCGGCAATGCTTAACCTCGACAAAGCGGGCGCGCGCGATCCGTACGTGGAGCGCCTGTTTGAAGGCTTTGCCTTCCTGATGGGCCGCCTGCGCGAGAAGCTTGATGATGATTTACCCGAACTGACCGAAGGGCTGGTCAGCCTGTTATGGCCGCATTACCTGCGCACCATTCCGTCGATGTCCGTGGTGGAGTTCACTCCCGACTGGCGTGGAATGAAAGAGCCGATGCGCATTGGCAAAGGCTTTGAAATTAATTCCCGGCCCATTGGCGAAAAAGGCACGCGCTGCCGGTACACAACCACCAAAGACATCACACTTCAGCCGCTGTCGCTGGAGCACGCCAGCCTGGCGACCGATCCTGATGGTCGGTCAGTTATCACGCTGCGCTTCAACTGCAGCCAGCTGGCGGACTGGAGCCGTGTCGATCTCAGTTATATTCCGTTCTATTTCAATGCTGATGCGCCGCTAGCTTGTGCCATGCACGAAGCCTTCACCATGAATGTGGCCAGGATGTGGTTGCGCCTTCCCGGTGATGTGGACAGAAGGCCGCTTGGCGGTCATTTCACCGCAGTTGGGTTTGGTGATGACGATGACCTGTGGCCGAAGGATAACAGTAGTTTCAGCGGTTACCAGCTGTTGCTGGAGTACTTCACCTTCCGTGAGAAATTTATGTTTACCGGCTTGCGTGGGCTGGAAACCGTGGCTTTCCCGGCTGAACTCCGCTGGTTTGAAATCGACGTGGTGCTGGCTGAACGCTGGGAGCATGACTTCAGCTTTACCGGGAAGCATCTGCGCTTGAATTGCGTGCCGGTGATTAACCTGTTCACGCTGGAATCCGACCCGCTGACGTTAAACTCCCTACAGACAGAGTACATGCTGCGTCCGATGCGTGTGCAGGACGGCCATACCGAGATTTACGCCGTGGACTCGGTCATATCATCCAGCCAGCATACCTACGTACCGTTCTCCAGTTTCCGCCATAAAGGCGGGATGATGCGCCATGACGCCCCGGAATATTACTACCACACCCGCGTGCGCCGCGGCCCGTCCGGGCTGCATAACACCTGGCTGATTCTTGGCGGCGAAGCCTTTGATAATCACACCGTGCCGGAAGATGAAAGCCTGTCGTTGACGCTCACCGGTACCAATGGTCAGTTGCCGCGGCGGGCGCTACAGAGCACGGTGCTCGATACGGTGATGAAAACCACTTCGGTCAGCATTGCGGTGCGCAATCTCTGCGCCCCGACGTTGCCCTGCTATCCACCGGCGCAGGACCGTTTTCACTGGCGCGTGCTGAGCCACCTCGGCAGCGGTTTTCTTTCGATGATGGATAACGCTGACGTGCTACGCGGCACCCTGGCACTGTATGAGTGGACAGACAGCGAGATGAACCGCCGTCGTCTGGAAGCCATCATCGAGGTGAAGCACAGTGAAACTGAGCGCTTCGAACAGGGCTATCTGGTGCGCGGTGTGCAAATTGAAGTGACACTGAACAGCCACGGCTTTGCCGGTCGCGGCGATATCTGCCTGTTCGGTGAGATGCTGAGCCGCTTCTTTGCCCTCTACACCGATATTTACCTGTTTAATCGCTTGATTATCATCCTGCAACCCACCGGAGAACGCCTGGAATGGGAAGAGAAGCACAACCGCCGCATTCCCGGCTAACCCCTCGGCTGGAAGCCGACCTTCACCGGATTAACTTTTACCGTTTCTGCCAACTGTTGGAGAAGCGTAACCCGGGCAGACCGCTGATGGGCTCAACCAGCCATCCCGCCGATGACCCGGTGCGCTTTGCCCCGCATCCCGGGATGGGGTTTCCGGCCAGTGAACTGAAAGCCGTCGAGTATGACGAGGACGATGACAGCAAGCCGCCGGTTATCCGCACCACGTTTATGGGGATGTACGGGGTCGATTCACCGTTGCCGACGGCCTATCTCGACGACATCACCCAGCAGCGGGAAGGGCATGAGGCGTTACAGGGGTTTCTGGATATCTTCAGCCATCGCATCCTGACGCAGTTTTACCGCATCTGGCGTAAACACTCTTACCCGGCCACGTTTGAGCCTGGCGGTACTGACAGCATTTCACAGTCACTGCTGGGGCTGGTGGGGCTGGGCATTCCGGGCACCGCAGAGCATATCGCCACCCCGGTTTCGCGCTTTTTGTCACTGCTTGGCGTACTGCAACAACCTGGAAAAACGCAGGAGGGAATGCAGTCACTGGTGAGCCTGCTGGCACCGCATACCACGGTGAAGGTCAGTCCATACTGCCTGCGGCCGGTTGAGCTCAGTCATCCACTGGGGTTTTACGGCGATGAAGATTTTCTGATGGATGGCAACACGCCGCTCGGTGAAGAAGCCATGGATGCCAGTAGCCAGTTGCAGGTGTCGCTGGCGACAGATAATGAGCAGGAGGCGCAGGGCTGGAAGCCTGATGGCCTGCTGTATCAGGATTTTCTGGTCATGCTGCGGGTCTATCTGGGCTGGCGATTCAAAGCCAGAATCATGCTCACAGTCAGTACCCGTCTTCTGATTGCCCCGCCTCTCGGTGATGGCCCTTTCTGGCTTGGCATGAATGGCGTGCTGGGCGCAGACAGCGCAGAACTATCAGAGGATATTCCTCAAACCTTTACGACGGAACTGGGCTATTACACAGGACTTCAGCCCGCAACACCACAACAAGGAAACCGACGTGTTACGTACAAATTTGACTAAATCCACACGCTGGCTGCTGCCAGTGCTGGCTTTGAGCCTGACGGGCTGCGGTGTGACGCAGGGCGTCGCAGATGGCACGAAATCAGTCTATACCTCTCTGTTTTACAAGAAGATTAAGAACCTGCATCTGGATTTCACGGCGCGTGAAGCGCTCAATACCGATGCACGGGAAAGCAACTCCCTGTCCGAACCTGTCGTGGTACGGGTCTACCAGCTAAAAGACCGTAAGGCCTTTGATAAAACGGTCTATCAGCAGTTGCTCCAGGACGGCGAAACTGTGCTGAAAGACGAACTGCTGGCCAGCCGTGATGTGGTGGTGAAACCGGGGGGTGATGCAAGCCTCGATATGCCGATGGAAGAGGACGCACAGTTTGTGGCCGTGGTAGGCCTGTTCCGTCATCCGGATATGGTGAACAACACCTGGAAGCGGGTTATCAAACGCGACGATTTGGATCCGGATAAGCCGCGCATTCTGGAAGCCGGGAATAATCAACTCACGTTACAGCCGCTAAAGGATGACTGATGCCAGAGGGACACAACACGCCATCGCTGTATGAAATGCTGAGCGGTAACTTCTCTGGCGGCCTCGCCCTCAGTCAGGTCAGTGAGCAGAACCAGGTGATTTTATCCGTACTCGATAACATGCAGCGTGTGCTTAACTGCCGCGCCGGTACGCTGGCGCACCTGCCGGACTACGGCTTGCCGGATATGACCAAAATCCTGCAGGGAATGCCGGGTACAGCCCATCAACTCATGGGCACTCTGTCGGCCGTCTTGCTCAAATACGAACCGCGGCTGAAGAAAATTAACGTGGTACTGCTCGAGCAGGACATGCCGGGCGAGCTGCGCTATGCGATTGATGCCGAACTCAGGGGGATTGGCCTGGTGCGCTACGGCACCGAATTTATGCCCGAAGGCCGTGTGCTGATACGCCACCTCAGACAGCAGCAATATCTTGATGCCCGGGCCTGCCTCTAACCTCACACCAGACCGAGAAAGCATGACGGCTAAAGCACGTTTTTTGAAGAAGCTACTGGACCAGCTACCCCGCAGCGCCACCTTTAACACCCGGGCAGAGGCCGATATCGCGGCGTTCCGCCAGCGGATAAGCCAGTTGCAGGAGACCATGGAGATATGGCTCGCCGGGACAGAGATCCGCACCGAAACCACAAACACCTCCCTGGTTGAATTACTGGTAAGCAGTAGCGCGTTTTCAGTCCCGGGCATCACGCTGCACTACCCGCAACGGAGTATCCGGTTTACGCCCATTTTTCTTTACGGGCAGGGTGTGACCGGGTGTATCGAAGCCAGTCTGTGTACAGCGGGTGGTATCCGGCCTTTGTACCGCCTGTTTATGCGCAGCGGAACAGAGAATGACTGGACATGGCGCCCGGCCGGAACGCTCAGCGGGAAACCTGCCCGGTTTGATGAAGACGCGTTCTTTACCCTGATTGCCTCCCTGCTTCCCGGGTAGCCACTGCATCTGAACCCGATTCTCCTTAATCCCCACGGATGACCTTAATATGTATAACGAACACCCCCGCCCGGTGAGAACCGGCGGCGATCCGCGCCCATTGTCAGAATTTATGGCGTTGCGCGATGAGATAAGTAAGCTGACACATCCGGCACGCCCGGACGTCGACTGGAAACAGGTGGAAGCCCTCTCACTCTCCCTGTTTGAAATAAACGGCGTGGAGTTGCAGACCTGCGCCTGGTACACCCTTGCGCGCAGCCATCTG
The DNA here is from genome assembly GCF_056155425.1 of Atlantibacter sp. MEI4A-1023. Classification (NCBI taxonomy): domain Bacteria; kingdom Pseudomonadati; phylum Pseudomonadota; class Gammaproteobacteria; order Enterobacterales; family Enterobacteriaceae; genus Atlantibacter; species Atlantibacter sp. MEI4A-1023. The sequence goes on along the minus strand of NZ_CM149568.1, from coordinate 3,587,809 downwards.
GCGCGGATCAGCGGGATGAACGAGGGGGTGAACATCCTGAATGCGCTGCTGAGCCACCAGTGGGCGCAACTCTGGCCACAGCCAGCGCATGCCCGGGCAGAGATACTCAATGGCCTGCTACAGCGGTTACAGAAGCTCTTTCGTACCTTTTCGCTGAGCCCCGCAGATGTTCCTGCCCTGGCGCTGGCGGAAAAGCAGCTCCAGGAGATGAAGGAGATTCTCAGGCGCCAGGAGCTGAGTCACGCCTGCCCGATGAAACCGATGATGCAGTTGATCCAGAGCGCGTTAAGCCGTCTCGAAAACAGCCCTCATCCTGAGGATGTCCCTGCTGACAGCATGATTCCTCACCAGGCGTTGAGCCTAACGCAAGAGGCGGCTCCGGCCAGTCGTCTGGTCTATGTCATCCGGAAAGAGCCTGAAGTTGGCGTTCAGGTAACAGAGGACGTCCCGGCAACACCGAAACGCTGGCCCGCTTTTATGGCCGGCATGGCGACTGCACTGGTACTCAGTGCTGTCACCGTTTTTAGCGGGCAGGCGCTCCAGCGTCCGGATGAGGCCACACAGGCGATGGCCGCATCAGTAGCCCGGGTGCCGGAACCCATGACCCCCTCGCAGATAGACGCCTTCCGCGCAACGAATAACAGCCCATCGCATTCCCAACCGTGGATTGCGCATATCACGAACCAGGTCAACTGGATCACCCGCCAGGCGCCAGGCTGGCGTCTTCGCTACGGTCAGGGACTGGTCTCGCAGGCGCAGGCCCTGTGGCCGGATGATCCTGCAACCCGGGCACTGGTGCAGCAGTGGGCGCAGTATCAGGTAGCCAGAACGCTGCCTGCCAGTGAACTGAATGGCTGGCATGACGGCATGATGCAGCTTCGTGCCCTGTCGGCACAGTTGGATGCGCTGGACAGGCAGAAGGGTAAATATCTGACCGGCAGCGAGCTGAAGACGATTGTCTGGCGTATTACCAGCACGTTTGCCGGTGCCGTCCCGGTGGAAGAACAGTTGCGGCAGTTGGTTACCGAAACGGGAGAAGTCAATTCCCCCGGAGCCAGCATTGAACAGGCCGCACGCCACCTGGATTCGCTAATCTACGTTCTGGAACAACTGTCAGTAGATAAAACCGGGGTTCCGGCAGGAAAACCTGCTCGTGCCACCCCGTAAACGCAAGGGCGTCGTAACGGAATAGAATTGACTGAAGGCGTTACGGCCCGCTACTACGCTGCAACATCACTCTGCGCTTCGTTGACCTGGTGTTCGAGCGAGGCGCGCACGTCGTGCAGGGCTTTCTCCTGTTGGGCAAAATACGTTTCCATATTGTTCAGCGACGAGACCAACAGCCAGGATTCTTCTTTTTCCAGCTCCGCCAGTTCGCTCACCAGGGTATCGATTTGCTCGCGAACCTGCGCCATTCTTTTACGGATCCGTTCCAGATCGTTCAGCGTGTCGCTGGCCATTAGCGGCTCAAAGCCGTGTTGCAGGCGGGCAACCAGTGAGCGAATGGCCTTCACATCGCCGCGCTGCTTCGCCTGATTAAGCTGTACCATAATGGCATTCGCTTCTTCTTTCCGATCCTCGGCGACTAAATCCGGGTGGCAGAGCTTGCTTGCCTGGCGCCACAGCCGTTTCAGCTCGTTGCGGTCCTCTTCCGACAGCGCCTTGCCTTTACGCAACCGAATCTCCGCATCGTGGTGCTGTTCGCGGTATTTCTCGAACTCTTCGTTTGCCCGGTCCCGGGCCTTCCGCGCAGGCTCTTCTTCGCGGGTTAGCCCTGTTTCCAGTTCCAGCGCTTCGGCGAGCAGATTGGCAATCAGATCGCTTTGCTGTTGCAAATGCTTACGCGCATCGGCAGCCTGTACGGAGTCCGCCGGCAGTTCGCGCCAGCGTTGAGTGAGCGTTGCCAACACCTCCACCGCCTGGGCCATATAGTGCTGGCAGCGGCGGTAATCTTCTTCACGGCGGCGCGCTTCCGCCTGCTGACGGCGCAGGTTCAGCTCCGCCAGCGTTTTGCGCAGAGAGAGGATCTGCTGCATTAACGGCCCAAGGCGCGAGAAATAGAGATCGTTAAACTCATCCAACTGCTGTACCCGCGCATTGCGGCGGTCAATGAGATCGCGCAGGCGCTCCTCCAGCGCTTTCAGTTCCAGCTTGCTGGCCGCCATTTGCGGATCGCGCCACTGCGTCATGGCACGCTGGCTTTGCAGCCAGGCAGTAATCGCTGCCATTGCGGTGGTGTAGTTTTTCGCTTCGAGCGCCGTGACGATGGCCTGTAGCTCATCGCCAAACGCTTCGTTTCTCAGCCGTACCAGTTGGTTCTGGATGATGTCGTCATCTTCCAGCTCAATGGCATTTTTAATGATTTCCAGCCGTTTGATCGGTGTGCTCATGATGCTTTTCGCTTCAGCGCTTAAGTATTTGAGTTAAGGTTAGTTGTCGCTCAGTGCAGCGCAAATAATACACACGTATCATGATCGGCGCGATGGGGGAATTCTTTAGTTTCTGTCTGCTGTGACGCCTGTTTAAATCCCGGTAGGGTTATACGGAAGATTTGCCCTATAACCCCCCAGAAAACTTAAAAATCATGGCGCGAAAGCCCTACGTCCTTTAACTGCTCATCACTCATGCCCTGCAAAATCCGGCGCGTCCGGTGAAGGCGATACCCATTTTTTAGCGCCTCCCACAGCCAGATAAACAGGATAAACGGACGTTTTGAACGATTTTCATTGAATTCCATGATGTTTTCCTCACTGGTTAGAGGCTTTATCATCATGCAATTCCCGCCAGGCAATACAGAGCCAAAAACTACTTTTATTTAACATACAGATTGGTTAAAACGTTATCTGAATGCCGTTTTTAGCGGCAAACTGTACCGGTTTATTAATCTGTATGATGCCACCCAAGGATACAGCATGACGCGTTACCAACATCTGGCCAATCTGCTGGCCGAGCGTATTGAACAGGGTCTGTATCGCAGCGGCGAGCGTTTGCCCTCGGTGCGTTCGCTGAGCCAGCAACACGGCGTGAGCATCAGCACCATACAGCAGGCCTACCGGCTGCTCGAAAACCTTCAGCTTATTACGCCGCTGCCGCGCTCCGGTTATTTTGTTTCGCCCCGTAAGGCGCAGCCGCCGGTCCCGGCCATGACGCGTCCGGTTCAGCGCCCGGTGGAAGTGTCCCAGTGGGATGAAGTCATGACGCTGCTTGATACTCGCGGGGATAAAGATATGGTCCCTTTTGGCAGCGGATCGCCGGATCTCGACCAGCCTGGGCTCAAGCCTCTGTGGCGCGAAATCAGCCGGGTGGCCCAGCATCAGCCGGAAGCGGTATTGAGTTATGACATGCTCACCGGGCGCCAGGAGTTGCGTGAGCAAATCGCCCGTCTGATGCTGGATGGCGGGGCAGTGGTCTCGCCGGATGAAATTGTCGTGACCAGCGGTTGCCACGGCGCGCTGGCGATAGCCCTGCTGTCGGTATGCAAAGCCGGGGATATCGTAGCGGTCGAGTCGCCGTCTTATCACGGCACCATGCAGATGCTGCGCGGGTTCGATATCAAAGCCATCGAAATCCCCACCGATTCGCAAACGGGTATCAGTATTGAAGCGCTGGAACTGGCGCTTGAGCAGTGGCCGATCAAAGGCGTGATTCTGGTGCCAAACTGCAATAATCCGCTGGGTTTTATCATGCCCGATAACCGCAAGCGGCAAATTCTGGCATTAGCCCAGCGTCACGATATCGTGATTTTTGAGGATGATATTTACGGTGAGCTGGCGGCGGCTTATCCGCGTCCTTCCACCCTAAAATCGTATGATGTCGATGGTCGCGTATTGTTGTGCAGCTCCATTACCAAGAGTGTCGCGCCGGGCCTGCGCGTGGGCTGGATCGCGCCGGGGCGTTATTACGACAGGGTGGTGCATATGAAATATGCCGCCAGCAGTTTTGGCGTACCGGCGACCCAGATGGCGGTCGCCGCCTTTATCCGCGACGGCCACTATCATCGCCACGTGCGGCGTATGCGCCAGATTTACCAACAAAATATGGAAACGTACACCTGCCTGGTGCGGCAATATTTCCCGTGTGGAATTTGCATGACGCGCCCGCAGGGCGGCTTTTTGCTGTGGCTTGAGTTGCCTGAAGAGGTGGATATGGTTTCTGTCAGCAAGCAACTACGGCTTCAGAACATTCAGGTTGCTGCCGGCTCGCTATTCTCGGCGTCAGGGAAATATCGCAACTGTCTGCGCATCAACTGTGCGCTGCCGCCGAACGAGCGCAACCGCAATGCGCTTAAGCAGATTGGCGAGGCGGTGCAACGTGCGATGGAAGGAGCCTAAAAGCCGGTATAGCCCGCCAGGCTATACCGGCCGCTTTTCTTTAGCGCGCCATCAGGGCAAACACGCCCCAGCCGACATATTCCCGCGTCCAGGTCACATGACGTACAGGTGCCTGGGTTAGCGTCTGCCGGACTTCTCCGGCGAACGCATCGTCTGGGTTCTCCTCCAGCCAGCGGCGCATCGTTAGCCACTTAGCGGCTTCATATCTGTCCCAGCCTTCCTGGTCTGCCAGCACCATTTCCACCACGTCGTAGCCGAGCGGGTCGAATGAGGCGACAAGCGCAGGAAGCGTGAGAAAATCGCTGGCAGACGTGACGCCACACGCTCTGGCCGTCTCGTCATCAGCGGGATGCTGGTGCCAGTACGGCTCGCCGATAAGGATGATGCCGCCAGGCCTGAGGCTCTTTTCCAGCAGCGCAATCGTGCCGGGGACGCCACCCGCAATCCAGGTGGCACCCGCACAGGCTGCCACGTCGCATTTCTCCTCAGCCACAAAACCGGCGGCGTCGCTATGGATGAAATTAACCTGCCCGGATACGCCGAGTTCTTCAGCACGCAGGGTGGCCTGTTTGCTGAATAGCGGGCTGATGTCGATGCCGAGGCCGGTGATGTCATAATCGCGCGCCCAGGTGCAGAGCATCTCCCCCGATCCGCAACCCAGGTCGAGGATCCGCGCACCCGGCTTCAGACGTAGCACCCGGCCAAGCGTGGCGTATTTCTGTGGCGTGAACGGATTGTGGATGCGGTGCTCGCTTTCACTAATAGTAAAAATACGTGGGATATCCATTGTGTTCTCCTTAACGGTTATCAAGCTCAGCCCGAACATTGTTGAGACCCGCGGTATTGATGCGGTAGGGCTGGCCATTGACGGATTTGATCAGTTTTTTGGTTTTGAGTTTTTTAAACACGGCGAGCGTGCAGTCGGCCAGCAGCAGCCCTTCGCGGCTGTAGCATTCAACGGCAGTGACGCGGCCTGAAGCATCGCGGACGTAGGCAATACGTCCACCTTTGGCGAGAACGTGTAAGGTACGTTGTTCCTGACGGGATAAATTCATACTGGAAAACCTGTGTCATCATCATGTGCAAAACGTGCAAACACACAGCGGTGCCCGCATACAATTTCGGCGCATTGATAATCAGTCCGGCCTGAACAGGTCGGGGCGCTGATTATCGGATGATGACATTCTCCAGCATCAAAGCCTCGGGTTGAGTTGAAAGGTATTTACGGAGTGAATAATAACACGCCGTGTTTACAGGGATATCAGCGATCCTGAAAACTGTGATCCGTTGCGGGAAACGTTATCCCGCCACGCCACAGAGTACTCAATGATGGCTATCGGTACTCAGCAAAAAGCCGCTCACCGATCTGTGCAATCGCCATATTGGCCATTTGCATTGTCGCCTCCGTTTGGGTGAGATAAATCGCCACATAAAACGGTGCCTGCTTCGGCGGGTAAACCGCGGCAATTATCGCCCGTGAACCGAAACCGCCGGCCCCGGTTTTATCGGCAATCGCCCAGCCTTTGGGCAGCGCGGCGCGCAACAGCGCATCGCCGACTTTATCTTCCCGCATCCAGTTTTCCAGCGTTGCCCGGTTTGCCGGCGTGAGCACCGTTGAGGTGAGAATTTTTTGCAGTCCCGCCGCCATGTTTTTCGGCGAGGAGGTATCGCGCGCATCGCCAGGCGTGGCTTCATTCAGCGTCGGCTCGGTGCGATCCAGCCGGGTCACGTTATCGCCAATGCCACGCATAAACCGGGTCACTGACCCCGGCCCGCCAAGATACGCCAGAATGCGGTTGCCCGCGGTGTTGTCGCTGTAACTCACCGCCGCCATGCACAGCGTGCCCAGCGAGATCGTCGCGGGAGCCAGATAGTTTTTGGCAATCGGCGCGTAGTCCAGCAGTTCATCGGGTTGGATCGTGACCTGTTCATCCAGCGATCCGCCGTTTTTCTGCAACTGCTCAAGCAGCGCGGCGCAGGCCAGCGTTTTAAAGGTGCTGGTCAGCGGGAACCGCTCATCCTGCCGATAGCCGAACACCGGCTTCCCCTGCGCATTCACTACCGCCATCCCTATCCTGGCGTTAAGCCGCTTTTCCTGTTGCTGTAGAAAATCTGTCATTGCCGGGGAAATGACTGCCCTCGCAGGCGGGAGCAGAGCCAGCACAATAAAAGCGGCCGCGCCGATAATACGTTTCATTATTTGTCCTTAAATGCCACGTTCGGCACGGTTTTGGTCAACGGAGACAGAGACGTTTATAAAGTAAGCCGTGATAGCCGTCCACCGGCACCGCCTCGGTTAAGATTGCCTTTCAGAGAGTTTCGGTAAATAACGCCATGCGGCAATGCCGCAGAAAAGCGCACTGATTACCAGAGACGCACCTAAGGATTGCCCCCACCCGGAAAGCGCCAGGCCGCAGCCAATCAACAGATAATAACAGAGGCCGAACAGCGCCCCTGCGGTTCCCCGACAGTCTCCATAGGCGCTTAGCGCCGAGCCCAGCACCACCGGTATCGCCATTGAAAACGCGGCGGTAACCAGCGTCATGGGTATCAGGAACAACACCGAATGGCTGAGCCAGAAAACGCCGATGCTGCCAAAAAGGTTAACCGTGCAGGCGAAAGCCAATAGCCACGCCAGGCGCTTGCCTTGCTTCAGTAACCCACGATTTATCGACGAACCGATAACCGACCCCGCCGCGAGGGCGATACCGCTGTAACCGAATACCTGCGCGTCATAATGCAGCCGTTCGAAAAGAAACGGGGCCAGGCTGTAATAGCTAAACAGGCTGACATTAAAAGAGGCGACAAGCAGGGTCGCCAGCCAGATTTTGCTATCGCCCGCCATACGAGAGACAACGGCTATAATCGGGATGTGGGTGCGTTGCGCCGGGCGTGTTTCCGGGAGCGTCAGGCAGCCGGCAAGGAGCAGCACGGCCAGGCTCGCCAGCGCGATAAAGACGCCATAGAAACCCCAACGGGATGCCAGTACACCGCCCGCATAAACGCCTATAGCGGGGCTGATGGCCAGCGCGATGCCAATAAACGAGAAAATACTGGCAAGCTGATGGCCGCTAAACTTGTCGCGCAACATCGTTTGCGTCACCACCGATCCTGTGGCCGCGCCAAAGGCACTGATCACGCGAGCCGTGAGCAACAGGGTAAAGTCGTTGGCAACTAACGCGATCGCTGTTCCCAGGGCATACACGCACAGGCCCGCAATAATCGCGGGCTTTCGTCCCAGGGCATCACAGAGACGCCCCCAGAAAAGCACGCCGAAAGCGAAGCCGATAAAATAAACGGACAGGGTTTGCGCGGCGTCGTCTGCGGTGACCAAAAAATGGGCGCTGATATGCGTAAGCGCCGGGCTGTACAGGGTTTCCGCAATCTGCGGGAACATAAGCAATGCGGTCATCATGACCAGAGATAAGCGGCTGAACATATTCGCCTCCTGAATTAAAGAGGCGCTATTGTAGATAAGTCATTTTTTTCACATTATAAACATAATGACTTTTTATATCGGAAATAGGACGTAATGGCCTGGCTTAATGCGCATGACGCGTTCAATCCCGACACGCTGAACAACACAGTAATCGGTATTCAGTCCGAGTTAGGTCATCACGACTCGGGCCTACATCAACATGCGATGGCGCAGATCCTGTTTACCCGGCAAGGCTGCATAAGACTGACGCTCAATGAGGGCGCGTTATTATGTCTTCTCCCTCCCACCCGAGCCGCCTGGATCCCCGCTGGCGTCAGCCATCGCGCAGAAATGAAAAATACGGTGGACTACCGTTCCGTCTGGTTTCAGCCCTCTGCGTTTCCTTCACTTCCTTGCTCCCCGGCCATACTGAACGTGTCGCCTTTACTCCATGAACTGCTGGAGCGTATTTCTGAACAGCCGTGGGAGGCGCGCTGGGACGGCGTGCCGCTATGCCATCTCGCCGCGCTGTGTGCGGCAGAAATTTGCGCGGCGGCGCATGAGCCTATGATGCTGGCGATGCCCAGGGATAAACGGCTTCGGCATCTTTCCGGCAACGAACTCCCGCCGACGCTCCAGGCAACGGCAGCGCGCTCCGGTGCCAGTGAAAAAACCGTTAGCCGTATTTTCCGGCGTGATACCGGCATGTCTTTCCAGCAGTGGCGGCAACAGTGGCGGCTGATGAAGGCCGTTGAGCTTCTTTCAACCGGGCAGCGCATTACGGATACTGCGCAGGCGTTAGGTTTCTCCAGCGACAGCGCATTCGTGTACTTTTTCCGGACCATGACAGGCCGTACCCCGGGGCACTATTTCGCCACGCACCGTTTTGGCGGCAATGGCTGACGCCGATGACCTGCTACACTCAGCCGAGGCCATCTCCCGGAGGATGCATGAAATTAGGCTTTGCTTGTAAATATCTGGATGCGGACTTCAAACAACCGTTTCCCTTCAAATCCACGACGCGCACCCGATTTTTAAGCCTGGACAGTGATGCACGAGCAACGCTGCTCCATACGCTCGCCACCACCAACCTCACCAATTTGTCTCTGATTTTCGAACAGATGGCCCGGCAGCCGCCCGCATTGCGGATGATGCGTATTGGCAGCGATCTGCTGCCGCTCTATACCGTGCCCGAAGCCACGGCGCTGTATAACGAAATTTTGCCGGATTTGCGCCCGCTGTTCACGAAATGCGGGGAATTTGCCCGGGCAAACGCTATCCGCCTGTCATTTCATCCGGGGCAGTATTCGGTGCTGGCCTCAGACAATGTGCTGGTGGTGGAAAGAGCGCTGGAAGATGTCGAATACCACACGCTGTGCGCCAGGCTGATGGGCTACGGCCAGTCCTTTCAGGATTTCAAAATCAATATTCATATGAACGGCAAAGCGGGTTTCGACGGCTTTAAACGCGCGTTCGGCAAGCTCAGCCCGGAGGCGCGGCGCATGCTGACGGTGGAAAATGATGAGATTTCCTGCTCGCTGGATGAGGTATTACAGGCGAAAGCGTTATGCCCGATTGTGGTGGATATCCACCATCACTGGGTGAAAGAGAATGAATTTCTCCAGCCGGACGATCCGCGTATCGCGCTGATTACCGAGTCCTGGCGCGGGGTCACGCCGGTGATGCATTACTCCATCTCCCAGGAGGGCATCATTCCTGAACAGGGGTTCCCGGATCAAAATGCCCTGAGCGTGGCGAAAACAAAACTCAGGGCGCATTCGGATTTTTACTTTAACCCAACGCTTAACGACTGGGCGCTGTCGTTTGACGGCTTCGACATCATGTGTGAAGTGAAAATGAAAAACCTTGCCCGCGACAGGCTGTATCACACTGCGCTATCGCGGTAGCAAATCACGTCACTTTCACCTTGCTCGCCACCAGTAGCGCCGTTAACAGCATCAGCGCGCCGGAGATCGCCAGCGGCGAAAGCAGCCCCAGCGTATCCAGCGCGTAACCGCCCATGGCCGCCCCGCAGGTATTCGCCAACTGGATCACCGCTACCTGGATTGATCCTGCTTTTTCTGCCTGATCGGCCAGCGAGCGGGTGATCCACGTTGACCAACCCACCGGCACCAGCGCGAACGACAGCCCCCAGACAACCGCGATCCCTGCCGCGACCACCTGATGGGTGCCCCACAGAATCAGCACTAAGGCGCTTATCGCCAGGATCAGCGGCGCGCAGGCCAGCGCCAGCTTCACGGAACGTTTCAGAATATGGGAAGAGAACGACGTGCCAACAAAGCTGGCGATACCAAAGCTCAACAGCACCAGCGTTAACCCGTCAACATCAAACCCCGCCAGGTTCATATAGATGGGGCGAATATAGGTAAAGAAAGAAAATTGCCCGGCGAAGGCCATAAAAATTGCGATCATCCCGGCCAGCACGCCCGGACGCTTCAGCAGGCCAAACATATTCTGGTGATGCTCGGTCTGCCCCGGCATTGCCGGTAACGCCTTCCAGACCCAGATAATGCAGGCTACGCCCATCAGCGCCGCCGCGTTAAACACGTGCCGCCAGCCGATGATCCCGCCGAGGAAACTGCCCAGCGGCGCGGCAATCACCAGCGCGATCGACACCGCGCCGAAAATCACCGACAGCGCTTTGGGGATACTGCGGGCAGGCACCAGCCGCATGGTCAATGACGCCGACATCGCCCAGAAACCGCCCAGCGCCAGCCCCAGACAGGCGCGGCCAACCAGCAGCAGCGTGAAATTATCAGCAAACGAAACCAGCAAACAGGAGAGCGTCAGCAGCACGGAAAAGGCGATAACCACCCGCCGGCGATCGGTTTTGCCGATGATCTGGGTAATAAACAGGCTGGCGAACATAGCGATAAACGCCGTTACCGTAACGGACTGCCCGGCGACGCCTTCCGAGACGCCGAGATCCTGCGCCATCGGCGTCAACAGGCTCACCGGCAGAAATTCCACCGTAATCAGGCAGGCCACGCAAAACGCGACGGCAAAAACTGCCGACCAGTTGGGGCGAGCTATCTCAGTTGTAAAAGGCGGCGCCTGCTGCACATCGATCATTCTTGTTACCTGGTTTGGTGTTTATCGTGAAAGTTGCGCAGTGTAACAAACTAAATCGTGATCTGATTAACATTTTGGCAACTTAACCCGCAGCAACGGGTTGCCAGCCGCATTAAACCTGCCAGTAGAGCGGCTCGCCAAACACCTCAACAAAGTAATCAATGACCGCCCTGACATTGAGCGGCTGATGGCGCGTGTTGGGATAAATCGCCGCGATATGCAGCGGCTCGGTCCTGATAGACGCCTCCACATCCGGCAGCAACCTGACCAGTTCCCCCGTCTTTAACCGATCGCCAATAAGCCAGTCCGGGAACAGCACCATGCCCATACCATTGAGTGCGGCGATCAGTAATGTTTCCGCGTTGTTCGACGTGAGCAGGGGCGAGATCGGGTAATGTACCCATTCCCCACCTGGCGCTTTAAGCAACCAGCGATTCGGGCCGGACGACCCCCGATACACCAGGCAAGGATGCTGATGAATGTCAGCAGGCGTTTTCGGTGCGCCGTAGCGGGCGAGATAGGCGGGTGACGCGGCAAGATGATAGTGCTGTAAACCGAAAACGCGCGCCTGAAAAGAAGAATCCGTCAGCGGCCCGATACGGAAAAGCACGTCTGCGGCATCGCGATGCGGATCGATATAGTCATCCGTCTGCGCCAGGTCGATCAGCAAATTCGGGTAGCGTTCAGACAACCCCGCCAGCCAGGGCGCAATATGCCGCTGGCCGAAAAACACCGGCGCATTAATACGCACCAGCCCGGACGGTTGCAGTGTTCGCTCCCGCATTCTACTCCGCGCCTCTTCAATCTGACTGAGGGTCATCCGGGCATGATCGATAAACAGATGCGCGTTTTCAGTGGGAATAATCGCCCGGGTATTGCGATAGAAAAGCTGCTGACCCAGAGCATCCTCTAACTGCTGAATTACCCGCGACACTTGCGAAGCGGAGATGCCTTCCCGCCTGGCAACCACTGAGAAATTTTGTGCCTCGTAGACGTTGATAAATACTTTCAGTGCACGAAGGGTAATGGAGCCTGGCTCATTCATTGATGCATATCCTGCAAAGGTGTTTGATTGATTATACGGTTTTTCTCATCCATCAACCGCTATATGCTTCTCCGCCTTGATTCCAGAAGGCGGTTTGCTATGCATTTTTTACTGATTTTATTTGTGATTGCCGGAGGGATGGGGTTGTCGATAGAAGCGGGGCTGCTCGGGCCGTTGGGAAATGAAGTGGGCGATTTATGGGCGACTTTCAGCATTTTTAGTGTCGGTGCGGCGCTGACTTTTTTCCTGATGCTGTTTTTTAGCCCGCGTAGCAGCCCTTCATTTTTCGCCCAACCGGCATGGCAACTGCTGGGCGGCGTCCTTGGCCCGGTTTATGTGATTATCCTGACGGTCGCCACCCCGGCGATCGGCATTGCCATGACCATGATTGGCATTCTTGCCGGGCAGGTATTTAAAAGCCTGATCATCGATCACTTCGCGCTACTGGGCACGGCCCGCCGGCAGATCGACGCAAAACGCCTCATCGCCCTGTTATTTATTATCGCGGCGCTGGCATTAATGGCAAAAGGGTGAGGTAACACGATGGTTATTATGATGATTATTCTGACATTTATCGGCGGCGCGATGCTGAGTTTACAGGCGGCGATCAATGGTCAGTTGGGAAGTAAAGTCGGGGTTTTCCGCAGTGCGTTTCTCACCTTCTCGGTGGGCGCGCTGATCACCGCATTGCTGATTTTCTTCTTCGAACCGAAGCAGGCAATAAGCTTACTGGATGTTCCGAAATGGCAGTTGCTTGGCGCGCTGTGCGGTGTGCCCTATATCGTGATTATGGTGGTGGCCGTACAGCGTATCGGCACGGCGGTTGCTACAGTGGCGGTGATTTTCGGGCAACTGGCGATGAGTATGCTGATTGATCATTTCGGATGGCTGGGCAATGACGCCATACCATTCTCTTTCAGCCGCCTGGGTGCGGTGATTTGCCTGGGTATCGCACTGTTCTTTATCTATTCCAGCAACCGTAAGCCTTCCCGCCATACTGCATGAGCCGCAGCGAGCTGGCGGCACAGGAACGGTAAATAACAAAATGCGGCGTCATGGCCGCATTTCCTGCCGATCGGAACGTAAAAGCAGGCCATGAAAGGAACTCTTTCATTTTTTTAGCAAAATATATTCTGTTGATTAACTCTTTCATCTTTCTCACTTACCGGCCGATGTCAGCGCCATCGCCCCTGCGCTGCTTTGTGACCCTCGCCCTTCACTTTTCATCCCATAGTCTATGATTGATTTTCGTATGGAACCTGGTGTCACGGTATCTGGAGACCGTTTCAATCCCCCTCTCTTTGCGGCGCCGACCTCTTCAGGACAACCTGGAGACGACCGGCCCGTGGTGGCATTCAGGTCTATTTTCGCGTTTAAGCTACTGGAGCTCGCCTCGGCGACCAACGCGCGATGGCGTGCATTGCTCACTTTCGGGTTAAACGAGGCATTGATATGGGATCGAAAACGTTTGTAAAAAGCTGGGGCAGTGAGTTTGTAACGGATGGCACCGTGCGCTTTCGCCTTTGGGCGCCGGGGCAGGACAGCATGACGCTGAGACTCAACGGCGAAGAGCTGCCAATGATGGCCGCCGATGACGGCTGGTTTGAACATGAGACGACCGGCGTATCACCCGGCGCAGAATACCAGTTTGTGCTCGCCGACGGGATGGCGGTCCCTGACCCGGCTTCCCGCGCGCAAAAAGCCGATGTGAACGGGCCTTCGCTGGTTGTCGACCCTGACCAGTATGCCTGGCAAAATACCGGCTGGCAGGGGCGCCCCTGGGAAGAGACCGTGGTGTACGAGATGCACTTCGGTACGTTTACCCCGGAAGGCACTTACCGCTCGGCAATCGAAAAGCTGCCGTATCTTGCCGAGCTCGGCATCACCATGATTGAAGTGCTGCCCGTTTCGCAGTTCGGCGGCAATCGCGGCTGGGGCTACGATGGCGTGCTGCTATACGCGCCGCATTCCGCCTACGGCACGCCGGATGATTTCAAAGCCTTTGTCGATGCCGCCCACGGCTACGGCTTGTCGGTGGTGCTGGATATCGTACTCAACCACTTCGGCCCGGAAGGCAACTATTTGCCGCTGCTGGCCCCGGATTTCTTCCATAAAGAACGCATGACCCCCTGGGGGCCTGGCATCGCCTATGACGTGGACGCGGTGCGCCGTTATATCGTCGAAGCGCCGCTCTATTGGCTGAAGGAGTATCACCTCGACGGCCTGCGCTTTGACGCCATCGATCATATCCATGACGTCCCGGAAAAACACGTGTTGAACGAGATCGCCGAACGCATTCGCGCGGAAATTACCGACCGTCCGATCCATCTCACCACCGAAGACAGCCGCAATATCATCGATCTGCACCCGCGTGATGAAAAGGGCGCTGCGCCGCTGTTTACTGCGGAATGGAACGACGATTTCCATAATGCCGTTCACGTGTTCGCCACCGGCGAAACCCACGCCTACTACGAAGACTTTGCCGAACAGCCGGAACAACACGTCGCCCGCACCCTGGCGGAAGGGTTCGCGTATCAAGGCGAGCACTCCAGGCATGCGGGTAAAACGCGCGGCGTTGACAGCACTGGCCAGCCGCCCATGGCCTTTGTTGATTTTATCCAGAACCACGACCAGACCGGCAACCGCGCTCATGGCGACCGGTTAATTGAACTGGCGGGCGCGGATCGCACCAAAGTGCTGCTCGCCACGCTGCTGCTGTCGCCGCATATCCCGCTGCTGTTTATGGGCGAAGAGTATGGCGAAACCAATCCGTTCCTGTTCTTTACCGATTTCCACGGCGAGCTTGCCAAAGCGGTGCGCGAAGGGCGCGCCAAAGAGTTTAAGGGCCATCACGGCCACGATGGCGAAGACGTGCCCGATCCTAACGCTGAGCAAACCTTTACCCGCTCGAAACTGGACTGGCACCGCCGTTGCAGCGAGCAGGGCAAACAGTGGCTGGCGCTGACCCGGCAGCTGCTGCAACTGCGTCAGCAATATATTGTGCCGCTGCTGGCAACCGCGCAAGGGGCAGGCGAGGTGGTGAAAACCGCGCCGGGCTTTGTCGCCGTGCGCTGGACGTTCCAGCAGGGCACGCTGTCGATGGCGCTGAATATCGGTGAAAACGCGCAACCGCTGCCTGATTTGCCTGGCGAGACGATTTTCGCCTGGCCGAACGCGGCAAATGACCTGCCGCAAAATTCCATTATTGTCCGCCTTGCTTCGGGAGAGGCTAACTGATGATCCCAACCGCGACATATCGTATTCAGTTTCGCAACGGCATGACCTTCGACCGCGCCGCTGCGCGGGTTCCTTATCTAAAGCGGCTGGGTATCAGCCATTTATATGCCTCGCCGATATTTACCGCGACTTCGGGGTCGACCCACGGCTATGACGTTACCGACGCCAATGAAATCGACCCGTCTATCGGCGGGCGCGAAGGGTTCGACCGCATGGCGAAAGCCCTGAAGGATGCAGGGCTGGGGCTGATCCTGGATATCGTGCCGAACCATATGGCGACATCGCTGGAAAACACCTGGTGGCGCGATGTGATCGAGCATGGCGAAAACAGCCGCTATGCCCGTCATTTCGATATCGACTGGACACGCCGACTGACGCTGCCGTTCCTCGGCGATACTTTCGAAGCGGTGCTGGAAAGCGGCGATATCCGTATCCAGGCCGATCCGCAAACCGGCAAACCCGCGCTGGCGTATTTTGAGAACCTCTATCCGCTGACGCCGGAGAGCTGGCAGGGCCGCGAGCAGGACGTACTGAACCTGACCGATAAAGCGGCTATTGCTGAACTGCACGAGCGCCAGCCGTACCGCCTGATGTCCTGGCGGGATGCGCCGCGCGAGCTGTCATTCCGCCGCTTCTTTGAAGTCACCGGGCTGGTGGGGATGCGGGTGGAAGACGACGCGGTGTTTGACGACACCCACCGGCTGATCCTTGAACTGGTGCATTCCGGGGCGGTGGACGGGCTGCGTATCGACCACGTCGACGGGCTGGCCGATCCCAAAGCCTATGTGGAAAAACTGCGCCAGCAGGCCGGGCCGGACTGCTATATCACCGTGGAGAAAATCCTTGGTAAAGGCGAGCATCTGCCTCAGGACTGGCCGATTTCTGGCACCACCGGCTATGAGTTTATTTCGTCACTATCGGAAGTGCTGGTGGACGACGAGCAGATCGCCGCGCTTCGCAGCGTCTATGACAGCGTGGCGGGCCAGCCGGTAGATATTAAAGCCGAGCTGCGCGCCGCCAAACTGCTGATGGTGGATCGCAACTTCGAAGGGGAATTCACCCGGCTGCTTAACCTGGCGGTCAACATTGCCGAAGCCGATAGCGTGGCGCTGGACGAACCGACCCTCCGGGCGGCGCTGCGCGAATTGCTGATTGCTTTCCCGGTGTATCGCACCTACGGCACGCTCCAGGGGATGCCGGAAGAAGGGCAGGAACTGTTAGCGAAAATCGTCAATAAGGTGAAAACCAGCGAATTTGCGCCCGATCCGGCGGCGCTCGATTTCCTGACCCGTATTCTTCATGGCGAGGTGTCCGCTGGCGCGTCGGCGACCGCCGGGCACTTCCGCACCCGCTTCCAGCAGCTAACCGGCCCGCTGATGGCGAAATCGGTGGAGGATACGCTGTTCTTCCGCCAGAACATGGGCCTGGCGCTCAACGAAGTCGGGGCCGAGCCGGTGCAGCGCGCGTTTTCGCTCGACCGCTTCCATAAAGAGATGAAAACCCGGCTGGCGCGCCAGCCGGATGCGATTTCCAGTACCTCGACCCACGATACCAAACGCGGCGAAGACGCCCGCGCCCGGCTGTATACGCTCACCGAAGCGCCACAGCTCTGGGACGAATGCTTTGCCCGCTGGCGGCAGATGAACCAGACCAAAGTGGTGTTCCTGAACGACGGCACCGCGCCGCGCGGCGTGGATACCTGGATGCTGTACCAGGCGCTGGCGGGCGTGTGGCCTGCCACGCTGCATCCGCAGGATGAGGCGGGTATCAACGCGCTGGAAGAACGTTTCCTGGCGTTTGTCGAAAAAGCGCTGCGCGAAGCCAAGCTGCGCACCGACTGGGTCGACAGCAACGAAGCCTACGAAAACGCAGTGCTCGATTACGCTCGCCATATGCTGGACCCGGCGAACCAGGCGTTCTTGCAGGATTTTTGCGACGGTTTGCAGCCGTTTATCCGTGCGGGCCTGGTCAATAGCCTGACCCAGACGGTGATTAAGCTGACCGCGCCGGGCGTACCGGATATCTATCAGGGCAGCGAGGCGCTGAATTTTAGCTTGGTTGACCCGGATAACCGCCGTGACCCGGATTTCGCGGCCCTCGAACGGATGCTGGAGGATGAACGGCCCAACTTCAGCGCTGAAGAGAACTGGTTCAGCGGCCAGGTAAAGCAGCGGGTTATCGCCCAGGTGCTGCATTTGCGCCTGCAAAAACCGATGCTGTTCCGCCGTGGCGACTATTTGCCGCTCGCCGCATCCGGCAAGCGGGCGGATAACGTCATCACGTTTGCCCGGATACAGGATGACGACGCGCTGATCGTCATCGCCCCGCGCCTGGTGTTTGGCGCGCTGCACGGCGGCCTGGAACTGCCCCATACGGAACTCTGGACGGAGACGGAAATCCCGTTGCCGGAACAGCTGGCTCACTGCCGCTACCGCGACATTCTTAGCGGAAAAGAGATCTTACTGACGGATCGCATCGACCTTAATTCAGTCGATTCCTGTTCATCCGTGTTGCTGCAACGGGTTAACTCCACAGACAGATAAAACGTTAACCGCTGCATTTGCTGAAATTTCTGGTTTCAAGAGAGGGATTCATGTCTAAAGGTAAACCGTTTGAAATCCTGGCGGGGCACGCCCATCAACTCGGCGCCAACTACGATGGCGAGGGCGTGAACTTCGCGATTTTCTCCGCCCATGCGGAACGTATCGAGCTGTGTCTCTACGATCCCACTGGCAACGTTGAAATTGCCCGGCGCGATCTGCCGGAATGTACCCACGAGGTGTGGCATGGCTACGTGCCGGGCCTGAAGCCTGGCGCACTGTACGGCTTTCGCGTCCACGGCCCTTTCGACCCCGAGAATGGCCACCGCTTTAACCCTAATAAACTGCTGATCGACCCTTACGCCCGGGATCTGGTGGGCGACCTTGAGTGGAACGAAGCCCATTTCGCCTATGATCTGTATCACGACGATAAAGATCTGACCTTCGACGAGCGCGACAGCGCGCCGTTTACCCCGAAATGCCGGGTTATCGATCCCAATGAATTTAACTGGCACGATCAGAACCGCCCGACCGTTCCGTGGCCGAAAACCGTGATCTACGAAACCCACGTCAAAGGGTTTACCCAGCTTAATTCCGCGCTGCCGGAAGAGATGCGCGGCACCTACGACGGCATGAGCCATAAATCTACCGTTCAGTACATCAAAAGCCTCGGCATTACTTCAGTAGAACTGCTGCCGGTACACTGGTTCCCGGACGATCAGCACCTGCTGGATCGCGGGCTGAAAAATTTCTGGGGCTACAATTCGCTGGGCTTCTTCGCGCCTGCCTCGCGCTACTTTGGGCCGCGCGGCATCCAGGGTTTCCGCGATATGGTGCGCGCTTTCCATGATGAAGGCATCGAAGTGATCCTCGACGTGGTGTACAACCACACCGCCGAGGGCAACGAACTGGGCCCGACGCTGTCGTTCAAGGGCATCGATAACTTCTCTTATTACCGCACTATGCCCGGCCAGCACCGTTATTACATCAACGATACCGGCACCGGCAACACCGTGAATACCTCCCATCCGCGCGTATTGCAGATGGTGATGGATTCCCTGCGTTACTGGGCCGATTCGATGCATATCGACGGTTTCCGCTTCGATTTGGGTACCATTCTTGGGCGCGAGCCGGAAGGCTTTGACCAGCGCGGCGGGTTCTTCGACGCCATCATGCAGGACCCGAAATTGTCCCGCCTGAAGCTGATTGGCGAGCCCTGGGATATCGGCCCCGGCGGCTATCAGGTGGGCGGCTTCCCGCCAGGCTGGGCGGAGTGGAACGATAAATACCGCGACACAGTGCGTGAATACTGGAAGGGCGACAATGTCTCGACTGATTTCGCCGCGCGCCTGCTGGGTTCCGGCGATCTCTACGATCAGCGTGGCCGCCGCCCGTGGGCCAGCGTCAACTTTATCACCGCCCATGACGGCTTCACCCTGAACGACCTGGTGTCGTACAACGAGAAGCACAACGAGGCCAACGGCGAAGATAACAACGACGGCCATAACGATAACCGCTCCTACAACTACGGCGCGGAAGGCCCGACCGACGACGAAGGCATCAACGCGGTGCGCGAGCGCCAGAAACGCAACTTCCTCGCCACGCTGTTCTTCTCCCACGGTACGCCGATGCTGCTGGCGGGGGACGAGTTTGGCCGTAGCCAGATGGGCAATAACAACGGCTACTGTCAGGACAGCGAGATCTCCTGGGTGCACTGGGACAACCTACCAGAATCCAGCGAGGCGCTGCGCGAGTTCACGCGCCATCTCATCAAACTGCGCGCCGAGCAGCCGCTGCTGCGCCGCGATAACTGGCGCGACGGCATGGTGATCGAATGGTTTAACGCCGGCGGCGGCCCGCAGCAGCCGGAGCAGTGGGACGAAGGCTCAACCCTGGGCGTGTACATTGGCCGCACCGACTTCCAGACCGAAGAGGGCATCTGGCACGACATCCTGATGCTGTTCAACCCGTTTGAAGGCAACGTGCCGTTCCGCATCCCGCAGTTTGGCGAAGGCGGCTGGGTGCTGGAATTGAGCACGTCGGAGTCGGTAGAGCCGGGTCTGGTGATCACCAAAGAGAAGGATTTTGAACTGGAAGGACGCAGTCTGGCGCTGTTCAGAAGGCCGTAATATAGACAAGGGTGGCGAAAGCCACCTTATCTTGCTCGCCTAAGGGACAACCGGCAACCGTAAAAAAAGCGTTTTTTCCTGGGTAAGAGAGGGTAAAAAACCATGATGCTGATAAAACTGTTTTGCCGAGTCAGACAGAGCATGAACCATAACGGCCCGCACGCCAATATTCTCTGCCACCCGACAAATGCGTAACACAGCATCATGGAGTAAATCTGCGCCAAGGCCCTTGCCATGGAAATTTACATCGACAGCAAGTTTTGCCAGTATGATGACGGGGATGGGATCAGGCATATTTCGACGAAGACCGCCGGGCGCGACAGCATGAGTTACACTACCGGTTGCCAAAGAGTAAAAGCCGACCACCTGCGAAGTATTCTCTCTGCACACAATAAACGTTCTTGCTGCACCCGTGGATTGATTTTTTAATCCCCGAAGTCTGATCCAATCATCCAGCACGGCTTCCCCACAGCGAAACTCTGAAAGAATATGTGCTGCATTGAGTGTTACCGGAGAGGTTATTTTTCCCACTGAGGTTTTCTCACCAGAAGCGCATCAAGTGCCGGGTTCTCTGTGACGGGCGCATCCAGCATTTCGATAAATTCGGCGTATTGTTTATCATTAAGGTTGAACATCCGTCGATCAAGGATAATGTGTTCAGCAGCCTGACAGGCGGTCTCAAGTATAAAGTCGGTACGCGATTTATGGAGAATGGCCGCTGCTGTATCAATCAAAGCACGCTGAGCTTCTTTGGCTCGAATGTTGAGTTGCACATCAGATTTCATCAGGTATTCCTTGTATAGCATATGGTACACATAGCTTATACCTACCGTATAGCAAACGCTATACGGATTTTGAGTCTTATTGCCTTAAATTAAAAAACTCAATCTCAACCTTTTTTACGCCGGGCGCACCTTCCTGCGCGAATCCAGCGAAATCAACGCCACGGATGACAAAATCATCAGCGTGCCCAGCCAGTCTGGCAACGTAAACGAAATCCCCAGCAGCGCCAGGGACAGCAGCGCGCTACTTAGCGGTTCCGCGCAGCTCAAGATGCTGGCTTTCGGGCCGCCGATCATCTGCGCGCCTTTCAGGTAAATGCTGAAGGTGAGGGCAGTGCCCACGACGACCAGATAGAAAAACGCCATCAGCACGTGGCTGTTAACGGTCACGCCGTTGTGCTGGCCGGAATAGAACGGCAGCAGCGCCGCGCCGCCAATTAACATACTCCAGCCGACGATCGGCAACGTGCCGTACTGGCCGATAAGCTTAGAGGGATAGGTGGTGTAAAACGCGGCGGCAAACGCCGAGGCGATGCCCCAGAACAGCGCGGCGCCGGATATTGACAGCGAAGTTGGGTTACCGTGGGTGACCAGCAGAAACGTGCCGGTAAGCGATGTCACCACCGCCATCATCACGTAGCGCGACGGGCGTTTTTTCAGGATAGCGGCAAACCACATCACAATGATGGTCGGCGACAAGAACTGCAAGATTGTGGCCGTGGCGGCGTTGGATTTCTCAATGGCGACCAGAAATGTGAACTGGACCAGCAGCGCGCCGAACAGGGAGAAAATAATCAGGCTGATGGCGTCACGGCGGATTTTGAACATCGCGAAAATTTTATCGCCCTGCATAAAGGAGAGCGTCAGGAGAATGAAACCGCTAAACAGCAGGCGGATCATGGTCAGAAACGGCGCGGATATCTGGCTTTGCTCCATAATGTACTGCGCGGCCACGCCGGAACTTCCCCAGAATATGGCGGCGAGCAGAACGTACAGCATCCCTTTTTTTGCGTAACTCATTTGTTTCCCGGCAGTCATGTTAATAAGCCGCTAAAGCATAACATAGTATTAATAATTGATGCTTCAGCCGTCGTGCCGGAAATGCACTGCAAAGTTTGGGGGGTATTCACGATAAAACCCGCCACGGCTATTCACCGGGCGGGCTTAATAATAGCAGGGGTTATTTTACGGCCTGCTGGGCATTTTCCATTGCTTGTTTTTCTGATGCGGACAGGATCGCTGACTGGCGCTGCTGTTCCGCTAAATAGCAGGTATCACGGCTAATGCCTTTAGCCTCGCAGTCAGCCTGGCGCTGCGCCGCGCTGGAGCAGCCCGCGACCAGGCCAACAAATACGATACAACCTGCCATCATAATTAACTTTTTCATCATCTAACCTTATAAATAATTATCCTGATAATTCAGGTGTGAAACTAAGATAGTTTTTTAAGGTAGAAATAACCCATCGGATTAATACGAATAACCGCAAATAAATAATGAGGTTTACGCATTTTATCCGTGCGTGAGTAAAATAATAACAATAATTGATAGCTAACTTTACAACGCGGTTTATCGCTTCATTTATTGTTATCTGAATAATGACAATTGCACTGCTTATCGTGATAGCGACAATCCGTGCACAGATATGCGCTGGCGCTTTCGCCACCCTTTTAAATCCGTGCTATGATGCGTTTTTATCCATAACACCCTGTCACTGTTCATTAATACGACGTTTATGAAAGATACTGGCGATCAATCCCCAAAAGACACTTCCCATACCATCGGCAGCGCATTGCGCCGTCGCCCGCTGGCGCGCGTGAAATTGTCTGAAATGGTGGAAGAAGAGCTGGAGCAGATGATCCGCCGCCGCGAGTTTTCCGAAGGCGAGCAGCTCCCGTCAGAACGCGAATTAATGACCTTTTTCAACGTTGGCCGCCCCTCGGTGCGTGAAGCGCTGGCGGCGCTGAAGCGCAAAGGGCTGGTGCAGATTAATAACGGCGAGCGCGCCCGCGTATCCCGGCCTTCCGCTGATACCATCATCAGCGAACTGTCCGGCATGGCGAAAGATTTCCTGGCGCATCCCGAAGGCATCGGCCATTTTGAGCAGTTGCGCCTGTTCTTTGAATCCAGCCTGGTGCGCCACGCTGCCCAGCACGCTACCGATCGGCAGGTCGAACGGCTGGCGAAGGCGCTGGAGCTTAACAGCCAGTCGCTGGATGACAACGCCGCGTTTATCCGTTCAGACGTTGAATTCCACCGGGTACTGGCGGAAATCCCCGGCAACCCGATCTTTATGGCGATCCATGTCGCCCTGCTTGACTGGCTGATCGCCGCACGCCCCACGGTGCCGGATGATGAGCTTTATCAGCATAATAACGTGAGCTACCAGCAGCATATCGTTATCGTCGACGCGATCCGCAATCGCGATCCCGATGCGGCGGATCGGGCGTTGCATGACCATCTCAACAGCGTTTTCGCTGCACGTCACGCCTTCGAGCAAAGCAAAAAATCCCGCAAGAAAGCGTAACGATCGTTTAGTGAAGTAGATCCCATTCTGAATCTTTCCCCGAAAGTGGCGCTTTTTCGTTCTGGTATAACAGGTATAAAGGTATATAGTTACGTCACATTCATCATTCATGAGGTTGCTATGTCTGCCACATTAAAAGGGGTTATGCCCGCACTGCTTACGCCGTTTGATCAACACCAGAGACTGGATACCGAGAGCCTGCGCCGTCTGGTGCGGTTCAATATTGACCAAGGGATCGACGGGCTGTATGTCGGTGGTTCAACCGGCGAAGCCTTTGTCCAGAACATCGCTGAGCGCGAAGAAGTGCTTGAAATTGTTGCTGAAGAAGCCAAAGGGAAAATTACGCTGATTGCCCACGTCGGCACCGTCAGCACCGGGGAAAGCCAGCAACTGGCCGATGCCGCCAGCCGTTACGGCTTCGATGCCGTCTCAGCGGTCACGCCGTTTTACTATCCGTTC
Source organism: Atlantibacter sp. MEI4A-1023 (assembly GCF_056155425.1). Taxonomy (NCBI): domain Bacteria; kingdom Pseudomonadati; phylum Pseudomonadota; class Gammaproteobacteria; order Enterobacterales; family Enterobacteriaceae; genus Atlantibacter; species Atlantibacter sp. MEI4A-1023. The sequence goes on along the minus strand of NZ_CM149568.1, from coordinate 3,564,250 downwards.
AGCTTTGAGGAGCATTGCGATCACTATCGCGCGATTATTGATTCTGCAAATGGATTGCCGATGGTGGTGTATAACATTCCGGCGCTCAGCGGCGTGAAGCTCAGCCTTGATCAGATCAATACGCTGGTGACGCTGCCTGGCGTTGGCGCGCTGAAGCAGACCTCCGGCGATCTGTACCAGATGGAGCAAATCCGCCGCGCGCATCCGGATTTGGTGCTTTACAACGGCTATGACGAAATTTTCGCATCTGGCCTGCTGGCGGGGGCTGACGGCGGTATCGGCAGCACCTATAACATTATGGGCTGGCGCTACCAGGGCATTGTGAACGCGCTGAAGGAAGGGGACATCGCCCAGGCGCAGCGCTTGCAGACCCAGTGTAACGAAGTCATCGACCTGCTGATTAAAACCGGCGTGTTCCGCGGCCTGAAAACCGTGCTGCACTATATGGACGTGGTGGCCTCGCCGCTGTGCCGTAAACCGTTCGCGCCGGTGGATGAAAAATATCTGCCTGAACTGAAAGCCTTAGCGCAAAAGCTCCAACAAGAAAAACAACAACTGAAATAAAAAACCGGATGCCGGAGCCATCCGGCACCTACCCTACAAGACGCGTTTCGGGAGACTCATATGAGTATCACTACCCAAAATATCCCGTGGTATCGCCACCTCAACCGGAGTCAGTGGCGGGCATTTTCCGCCGCCTGGTTGGGGTATTTGCTTGATGGTTTTGATTTTGTCCTGATTGCCCTGGTACTGACCGAAATTCAGGGAGAATTCGGTTTAACGACGGTGCAGGCCGCCAGCCTGATTTCCGCCGCGTTTATTTCCCGCTGGTTTGGCGGCCTGATGCTGGGCGCGATGGGCGACCGCTATGGCCGCCGCCTGGCGATGGTGTCGAGTATTGTGCTGTTTTCGGTGGGGACGCTGGCCTGCGGCCTCGCGCCCGGTTACACCACCATGTTTATCGCCCGTCTGGTGATCGGCATGGGGATGGCGGGCGAATACGGCTCCAGCGCGACGTATGTCATTGAAAGCTGGCCAAAGCATCTGCGTAACAAAGCCAGCGGCTTTTTGATTTCCGGGTTCTCGGTCGGCGCGGTGGTCGCGGCGCAGGTATACAGCCTGGTGGTCCCGGTCTGGGGCTGGCGCGCGCTGTTTTTCATCGGCATTCTGCCGATTATCTTCGCCCTGTGGTTGCGTAAAAATATCCCTGAAGCCGAAGACTGGAAGCAAAAACACGCGGGCAAAGCGCCGGTGCGCACTATGGTGGATATCCTCTATCGCGGCGAGCATCGCGTCCTTAACGTACTGCTGACGATTGCGGCGGCAACCGCCTTGTGGTTCTGCTTCGCGGGCCAGTTGAACAACGCGGCGATTGTGGCGGCGCTCGGTTTGCTGTGTGCGGCGATTTTTATCAGCTTTATGGTGCAGGGCAGCGGTAAGCGCTGGCCGACCGGCGTGACGCTGATGGTAGTGGTGCTGTTCGCGTTCCTCTACTCGTGGCCGATTCAGGCGCTGCTGCCGACTTATCTGAAAACCGAACTGGCCTACGATCCGGCCACGGTAGCGCGGGTACTGTTCTTTAGCGGGTTCGGCGCGGCAGTGGGCTGTTGCGTGGGCGGTTTCCTGGGCGACTGGCTCGGTACTCGTAAAGCCTACGTCTGTAGCCTGCTGGCGTCTCAGCTATTGATTATCCCGGTGTTTGCCATCGGCGGCGCCAACGTCTGGGTGCTGGGCCTGCTGCTGTTTTTCCAGCAGATGCTCGGGCAGGGGATTTCGGGAATTCTGCCGAAGCTGATCGGTGGCTACTTCGATACCGATCAGCGCGCTGCCGGGCTGGGCTTTACCTACAACGTTGGCGCGCTGGGCGGGGCGTTAGCGCCGATTATTGGTGCGCTGATTGCCCAACGCCTTGATTTGGGGACGGCGCTCGGTTCGCTCTCCTTCAGCCTGACGTTTGTCGTGATCCTGCTGATTGGCCTGGATATGCCGTCCCGCGTTCAGCGCTGGGTGCGTCCTGAAGCCCTGCGCACCCACGATGCCATCGACGGCAAACCCTTTAGCGGCGCGGTGGTAAAAAGCGTAAAGCCGCGTGAACTGGTGAAAAGCAAGAGCTAAGGCTTAAGCGCCGCCATTGTCTTTAACTTATTCGCCCGGGCCTGTTCCGGGCGAGCCTGCACCAGCAGGCTGTACAGCATATCGAGCACAAATGCCTGCGCCACACGGGTAGCCAGCGAGTCGCCCTGCAATTCCCCCTGATGATGGCCATTAATGAGCGTGATATCGGCCTGTTCCAGCAGCGGCGTGGCGAGATTATGCGTCAACGCCACGGTGGTTGCGCTGGCGGCTTTCGCCAGCCGTAACGCCTTTACCGTTTCCGGTGACGCGCCGGAATGGCTGATAGCGATAGCCACATCGTCGGGCCGCAGCAACGCCGCCTGCATCGCCATCTCGTGATTATCCTGCAACGCCACCGCTCGCAAGCCCACCCGCATCAGCTTGTGCTTCATCTCCTGGGCGCAGATCCCCGACGACCCCACGCCGAACAGGTACACCGTCCCGGCGTTAAGCAGCGCATCCACCGCCCGCCGCACCTGGTGCGCATCCAGCAGGGTGCGGGTTTGCGCCAGCACGCTGCTCACCGTTTCCTGAAGTTTGGCGCTGATGGCGTCCACGTCATCATCCGGCGTGATATCGGCATCCAGCATCCCATCGCTGCGAGCCAGTTCGATGGTGAGGTCGCGTTTAAAATCCTGAAAGCCGCGAAACCCCAGCAGGCGGCAAAACCGCACGATGGACGCTTCGCCCGCCTGGGTATCCTGCGCCAGCCCGGCGACGGTCAACAGGGTGACCCGCTGCGGGTTTTGCAAAATAAACTGGGCGATGCGCTGGCTGGTGCGGCTCAGGCTGCTTTGCATCGCCCCGAGGGTGGCGAGGATTTTACCGGGTTGCAGTGGCGGCATAGTGAAGGTGTCGGGTGTATGATTCATCGCTATCCTGAACGGGCTTCCGTCAGATCCCCCAGAACATCAGGTTAATCGCGTTTTTAATGTCATTTTCCCATTTGCTCAGATCGGCAACTTCCTCGCCGATGACCGCGGCCGGGACACTGGCCATATCGGTGGTCATTACCCGATAGTGCTCATCTCCGATAGGCACAACCGGGTAAAGCTCGCGGGAAACTTTATCGGACAGTAAACGGGCGCTGGCTAATGGGATCACCATACGCCGTCCTGGCGTATCAATAATGTCACTCTGGACATCAACGAACAGACTGTAGCGGCTCTCCCGCTTGTAGCTATATACCCGGAATTGCATATCACCAGTCCCTGTTTTCGTCTGCAAAAGATCCGTTTGCGTCGATAAAGCGGGCTACTTCAGCCATGCCTTCCTGATTTTCAGTCTGCCAGCGTTCGGCACGAAGACGACGGGCTTCATTCTGCATGGCGCTATTAACCAGGCCCGAAATATTAACGTCTGCGGCTTTAAGCAACTGATAGTTATCGCTATCAATGGTAACCGTGATTCGCTGCTTCATAGTACATACTCCACATGCATACTTGTCGTATGCATGTCAGTATATACCAGTCAACCCAGGAACAGCGCATCCCGGTGCAGTTTGATCACTACTTTTTTCAGCGGTGCGCGAAGCCAGTCGTGGCAGCCGGGCTTGTGCGGTTCGCCGGGCATAAAGATGGCGAACATGCCCGGTTCCAGCGTGAGGGTCTGGGCATTGTGGATGGCGTTGCACAGCTGGTAATCCTGCTCCGGGTGCCACTCCTTCAGCTCGCGCGCGCTCTCTGCGATGCCGTAATGCACGGTTTCGCAGCCTTCCAACAGCAGTTGAATATCAATATACGCGCGGTGCAGCTCGGCTTTTTTCTCCTGCGGCGGCTGGGTGGTCAGCGTCATCACGTTCATAAATAGCCGTTCGCCGTCCAGGGTGTAGCTGTCCGGCTGCTTTTGCGCCGGGTTTTCCGCCAGCGCCTGAACGATAGCGTCGTACAGCGGTTGGGCTAAGCCTGCCGCCGCTAAATGGTCGATATGGCCTGTAAACATCCGTTACTCCTTTGCGAATAAAGCTGCACCCAGTAACCCGGCGTCCTGGCGGCAGTGGGCGGGCAGCAGTTCGACGTGATAAACCGCCGGCTCCTGCGCCAGCGCGGTTTTGACGCGATCCAGATAGCCCGGCGCGAGGCCGACGCTGCCGCCAATCACCACGCACTGGCAGTCAAAAGCGGCTTTGATATCGGCGATTAAGCGTGCCAGGGTGCGGGCAGACCGTTCGACAAGCGCCAGCGCCTGGGGATGGCCCTGCTGCGCGTGGGCAAAAATGGCTTTTGCATCCAGCCCGGCTAAATCATCGCGCGCGGCGGCGGCAATCCCTCGCCCGGAGGCGAAGGCTTCCACACAGCCAATCCGCCCACAGCCGCAGCGCGGTCCGTTTGGATCGGCGAGAGTGTGGCCCAGATGCCCGGCCAGCCCGCCAGGGCCCTGTAACAGTTTGCCGTGGCTGATAACGCCGCCGCCGACGCCGGTAGAGACGGTTAAAAACACCATGTGTTCGACGGTCGCCGACAGCGCCTGGTATTCCGCCCACGCGGCGGCCTGGGCGTCGTTCAGGGCGATGCCCGGCAGGCCGGTGATTTGCGTCAGGGTTTGGGTGAGGGGGAAGTTTTCCAGCCCGCCGAGGTTAGCGGGGTTAATCGACGTCAATACGCCATCCTGAATAATCCCGGTGGAGGCGATGGCGAAGCGCGTGGCCTGTGCGGCAAGCGGGGTGACCAGCCCGCGCAGCGCCGTCTCCAGCGCCTCGGGGGTTTTGCTGGCGGGTGTCGGCAATTCACGGCGCGTGAGCAGGGTTAAGCCATTGTCGATCAGCGCGGCTGCCAGTTTGGTGCCGCCAATGTCTATCGCCAGGGTGGTCATTTTTTCACGTCCTGTATGGCGTCCCGGAACCACTGGCAAACATGCTCGAGCCGGGTGATTGCCGAGCCGACGGTGACGGCGAATGCGCCGTGGCGCAGCGCCTGTGCCGCCAGTTCCGGCGAGTTGTAGCGGCCTTCCGCCATCACCCGGCAGCCTTTGGCCGCCAGCGCCGAGACCAGCGCCAGATCCGGCTCTTTGGGCGTGACGTCGGTGGTATAGCCGGACAGCGTGGTGCCGATAAGCTCTGTGCCCAACTGGTGGCAATGCAGGCCGTCCTCCTGCGTAGAGCAGTCCGCCATCGCCAGCAGGCCGTGCTGATGAATACGCGCCAGCACATCCTCAACGCTTGCCGGGCGCGGTCGCGCGGTGCCATCAAAGGCGATGATATCGGCCCCGGCAGCAGCAAGGGCGTCGACATCCTCCAGCCACGGGGTGATGCGTACCGGGAAGTCCGGTAGGTCGCGTTTGATAATGCCGATAATCGGCGCACTCACCACGGCGCGCGTGGCTTTAAGATTATCGATACCTTCAATGCGCAACCCCGCCGCGCCCGCCTGTTCCGCCGCCAGCGCCATGGCCGCGACAATCTCCGGCTTATCAAGCGGGCTGCCCGGTACTGGCTGGCAGGAGACGATGAGCCCGCCGAGGTGAGAGATGCGATTTTCCAACTGCATGAGCAATGACATGATTACTCCACTTGTTACCTGAATATGAAATTACACTCCAAATGAAGATAAAGAGCGTGCGGGGGGGCTGCAACCTTTCATACCAGGTTATGTGAAGTGGGTTGGGTTTTTGGCGCGGGGATTACTCGCCCGCTTTTTGCTCGGCTTTGATTTCGCGGATCAACCGATCGGCATATTCCCCGACGATCATCTCCACGGCTTCACTGCGGGTGATATTGCTGAGCAGCGCCAGCAGCTCGATTTTTTGCAGGATCGACATTTTCAGCGACAGCGAAACGGCTTTTTTCTTCTCTTTATCCAGAGAGACATAGCTGACGGGTTCGCTGGATTTACGCTCGGCATTAACGTTCAGCGCTTCGCCCATGCGGCGCAGCTGTTTTTTATCCAGCAGTCCAGGGCTGGTGAGTTGGTAAGTGTGGTGCGCTTTGCTGTATTTGATTTCAGCGGAGTAAAATTCTCTGAGCTCTTTGAGCACCCGGGTCAGGGTGGGTTCAGAGCAGGCCAGCGTCGCGATGATTTTGGCGGCGGAGACAGGCTTGCCCGGCCCCAGCAGGGTGGCCAGCGTATAGACTCGGGCTTGTCGCGTACTCAGTTGCATAATGAAAAACAGCCTGCGTTCAAAGTTTAAGTTCCTCGTGCCAGACGACGCGGCGCAAAATCATCGCCAAACGCCCGGAGGCTGGCAACGTATTCCCTGTAAAAAAATGCGTCTCGTTGTCCATCGATTGCATATTGGCTAATTTTTCACCGTGGCGGTGAGCAGTCGAATGCTGTCCTGCGCCTGCTCGCTGGCGATGCCGTAAACCTGCGCGCGGGCAAGAATACCCGATGCCCAGCGGCGATGGGTCGCCGGTTCGCACATCGCGCCCTGGGATTTAAACACCGCCTGGGTGGAGTTCAAAATACGCAGCGCATCGGCGTGATCGGTGGGCGACACCATCAACGCCGCTTCGATCTTGCTGATTTGATTCGGATGGATCGCGGTTTTGCCTACCAGCCCGTGGGCCATATCCAGCGCCAGCTCGCGGTCCATGATCTGGTGATCGTCGATGTGCTCGCATACCGGCGCGGTCAGGGCAAAATCGCGCGAGGCGAAAACCGCCACCAGCATTTTGATCGCATAGCCCATCGGGCCGTCGTACAGCGTCAGATGGCGCGAACGGCGCAGGGAAATCACGTTCATCAGATCGTTGCCGCCGATACGCAGGGCGATGATCCGTGAGTGACATGGGTGATCCACCAGCGTGGTGGCCAGCTCGCGCATCTGCACCACATCGAACACTTCTTCGGTTTCCAGCGTCGGCATCATGCATAAGTCGGTGGGTTCAAGGATGCGCCACCAGGCGGGCAGCGAGGCCAGCGTGAATTTCGGCAGCACGAAGCCGTCAATGGCGCTGAGGTCCATCTCCTGCACCAGCCGCTCGCCCATCACGGTATCGCGCGGCCTGATAAACACCAGCGGCCAACTCGCGTTGCCCTGGGCGGCTTTCGCTTGCGTGAGTTGGATCAGCAACGCGCGTAAATTTTCCAGCGCTTGCGGAATATCGCCTTCGCTGACCGCGTCTTCCAGGCAAATCACCAGCGAGCGCAGCCCGCTGATTTTATTGTTCAGGATGGCGTCAGCAATATCGGTGCGGGTCGCGGGCATATACAACGTCGCGCCCAGACGCCAGGGTGAAAGCCGTTTATCCATCAGAGCACCTTTTTAATGATTGTGACTGCCCGATACTGGCCGATGGCGTCGCCCACTTCGGTAATGGCGATGCCTTTTTCCCGCGCCAGGTAGACCAGCAGCGCCACGTCAGGATCGTCTACGGAGCGTACCAGCACATGGTCCGGCACCCGGCGCAATACCGCGCGGGTGGCTTCGGCGATGCCGGGCTTGATGCGGTTGATACTGGAAATCTGGTAGGTTTCTGCCAGCGTCTGGATGACGCATTCGCTTTGCTGCTGAAGCTGCGTTTTTCTCGCCGCCGACAGGTCGCCGCGCGGCAGCGCGCTGAAATCCAGGCGCTGGCGGTATTGCGCCACGGTATCCACCAGCATCCGGCTGCATTCGAATTGCGCCAGGTGATCGCAAATCACACAGCCGTGTAAACCTTCGGCGGACCAGATGGAGCGGGAAATCATGCCGGACACCGGCGCGCCCATAATGCCGAACGGGATTAGCCAGTCGTCATCGCTGGCGGTAAGCCACGCTTTGCCGCACGGATCGGCCAGCACCGCGAGGCGCGGCTGTTGCGGGTAGCCAGCACGATGTTGCAAACTGCGCCGCAGCTCGCCGGAAATCGCGCCTTTCCCGGTCCAGCCGTCCACAAATACAATGCCGTCGCTGCCGTGGCGCGCTTCAATCCACGCCAGCGCGGTTTCATCAATGCCCCGGTCGCGGATGATGCTGATGCCGTAATGATGAGATTCTTTGCCCATCTCGCGCAGGGTCTGATGCAGCATTACGCCCAGCGGCACGCCCGCGCGCACCAGGCTTGCCAGAACAATCGGCGCATCGCCGAAGCGTTCCGCCAGCGCCTGTGCCAGCATCACCACCTCTTTGGCTAAGCGCTCCGCGCCGCGATCCAGCGCCTGGGAGAAAATATCCAGATGCCAGGCGGTAGGTTCCGGCTCCTGGCTGAGCATTTCCGAATAGTGGCGCGCGCCGGATTGGATCAACTGCTCTTTCTGGTCAACCGGCGTCATTTCCAGCTCGACCGGGTTGAGTAAAAAGTGGACGTCCTGCGCAGCGTAAGAGCCGGAAAACGGCGTGAAATCAGTCATACAGTTCTCCAAACAGCGTTTGTGTGATGCGCTGGGCAAACTGGCTCTGGCGCGGCAGGCCAAACCAGGTGCAGAGCCGCATAAAGCGGTGGTCGCTTAAGCTGTCCCCGAGGCCAATCACCGGGAAAACCCCACGCTGCTGGCGCAGTTTTTCCAGCAGATAAGTGACCGCCAGCCCTTTTTCCACCACCGTTGGCAGCCAGGCGACGTTATTGCTGTTGCGATGGATGTAGTAGCCCTCGGTGGGGAAAGTCTGTTCGATTTCGTCGGCGATGGCGTTGAGTTCGTCCAGCCGGGTGCTGTCGCGGTGTTTCATGACCAGATACACCGGCACGTCGCCGTATTCGTAGTTAATCCGCGCCCAGCCGTTGATATTGCGCGCCGCCATCAGCTCGGTAATCGCGCTTTGCATGGCGAGCAGTTTGTCTGCATAAGGCTGTAATTTCGCCAGCATCAACGACTTCCAGGTGTCGTCGGGATGGCCTTGCGGGTCGAGGATCACCGCGCCGTGGGTGGTCACCGCCCACGAGCGGAACGGGATGGTGACGCGGGCGATCTCTTCGGTGCCGCGCGCGGTCACCGGGATCAGCTCGGCGTGCTCCAGCATCCAGTCCACCAGCATTGCCTGCTCTTCGGTCATAAAACTGCGCGGCTCAAGGCTGCGATCCAGCGCGCCGGTGCGAAATGGGGCCAGATCCAGCTCGTCCACCATTTTGCGGCGGGTCTGGAATAACGTGTCGTCGAGATCGGAAAATATCACCGGTCTATTCATAGCTAATCACCTCTACGCGGGGCGCAACCTGGCGTAGCGCATCCAGCAACACCGCATCGATGCTGGTAGCGGGGGTTTCTGCGCACAGTAAAATGCGGTCGAACTGCTGGTGCGCAACGTTATAAACAAAATTGGGGATGCCGAGGCCGTAATTGTCGGTAAAGGCAATGGCGGACTGGATGGCGAACCCGGTCGCGATCGGCGAGCGGGTGGTGGAACTGTATTTGACCTCAGCCCCGGCTTTTTCCAGCCGTTCCGCCAGCAAAAACGGTTCCCAGACAAATTCGCTGGTGCCCAGTACCAGGATCTTTTCACCGGCCCGGGGAAGGATATGCGCGCCCAGATCCGCCGCTGGCGTATCCATACCCAGCCGCCCCCAGCGTTGCGGGCCGGTAATCGGTACGCTACCCGCCGCCGTGATGTTTACCGCAGGCATCACCGGAACCGGCGCATCAGGATTCGGCTCCCAGTGCCAGTCGCCCTGCACCAGCGAGACGGTAGTCACGGGCAGCGTGCAACGCCGCGCCAGCGCATCGCCGCTCCAGTCAGTGAGGGTGACCGCAACCACCTGGGTTAACTGCGACAGCCCGGCGTTTTGCAACGCTTCCAGCAAATTAATAAACGTGTTGCCGGTGGTGGCTTCGTCGTCGATTAACACCAGTGTACGGGCGTTGACCACCCGACGGCGCAGTTCGGCGTTGTCTGGCAGATAGATCAGGTGATCCGTGGCGTGGCTGTGGTTCTCTTTAAACTCGCACAGCAACTCACCGGGAACCGGATGGCGCGTCGAAGTCAGATACACCGGGTCCGCCACCCGATTACGCAGTTCATCAAATACGCCTGCGCCAAGCCCGACGGCGGTTTCCGCCATACCGATAAACAGCACCGGGCCCGCATCAGGTTCGGGAAACTGCTCCGCCAACTGTCGATACACCGATCGCATAACGCCAGGCGCAACCGGAATATGACGGCCCAGCACTTTGCTGACGAACAAAAAGGCGCGCTTCGGATTGCGGCGCTCGGCCAGCTCAAACAGCTCGTCTACTTGTCGCATGCCGCCAGTGGGCGTCACGCGTAATGTGCCGCTGGAAAGCGTGCGGCTAAATTCACTCATGGTTATTCTCTTCGCTTAACTGATTGGCAAGCACCGGCGGGTAGCTGACCGCCTCGGTCACGGGCCTGACGATGGCGGGCGCAAAGACGCGTTCCGCTTCATCCAGCACATCCTGCTGGCTCATCAGCCCAAGCTGGCGGAAGGCGAACAGGCCGGGCAGGTTTACGCCGCTAAACTGCGTGTAACCGATGCCGCCGGAAGGGCGCATATTGATTTCCAGCAGCAGGGGTTTGCCGCTGGCGTTGTTGCGGGTTTGCACGTTGACCAGCCCATCGGCTTTCATCAGGCGCGCACAGGCTTTCGCCAGTTCGAAAGCATCGCCGTGGTTTTCCAGATACTGTAACGAGCCCTCTTTACGACGGCCCACCGCCGCCAGCACGTTGCCGTCTTCTACCAGCATATCCACTGAATATTCCGGGCCGGGCAGGTAGGGCATCAGCACCAGCGGTTCGAATTCGCCGGCCTGTTCCAGGGCGCTGAGATAAAAGCGCGCGTTTACTTTGCGGCTGTCCGGGTTAATAAACTGCGCCATCGGCGAGACGCTTTCATCAAACCGCCAGAATCCCATGCCATAAATGCCTTTCACCGGTTTGACGCACAGCGATTTGCTGGCGAACGGCGAGCGGGCAATCAGCGCACGCAGCGCATCCACTGATTCCACACGCAGAGAAGGCACCACCGGCAGACCGGCTTTTTCCATAGCGTGAGCGTATTCGACTTTGTCGTCGGCCAGCGCAAACATGGCGGGCTGGAGAGAACCGGTGGTGAGCGTTACGCCGCTGGCGGTAATCGCCGGGCGATGGGCTTCAAACCAGGCGGCGTGGCGGCCAGTATGGATCGCCTTTACGCCCAGTTTTTTCACTGTGGAAAGGATAAACGCCAGCCGCTGGTCGGCGTCTTTCGGTTCAATCAGGGCGATATCCGCCAAGGACAAGATCTCATGGCGATCGTTACGGTGCGACGCAACCACCGTCACATCGGTCTGCTTAAGATGAGCGAACGCGCGGATGCCCTTAATCAGGTCGCGCTGGGAAGACAAGCCTTCCATTAGCCAGATTTTAATGGTCATTTTTTTTATTACCGATGGGACGGAGTTGAATGGCTACAGTTAGTTTACAAGTCTAGGAAGCGGTAAAAAAGTTGTCAATCATAATATGATCTGATTTTAGCGAGGTTTACTTCTGCGTTTTACTTCGCGTTTTGTTAAGGTTTTTCCGTAAATCATTGTGCGTTGTATGTTTTTAATTTTATGAAAAATAAGTAATTTACCTTTCTTTAAAAATTGGTAGGTAAAATGATCTTGTTCATTAACAGCATCATGATATGATTTTCATCTGAAGGATTTTGGCGTAAAAAATCACCCTTTTTCACGAGCAACTTTATGGAGATCTGACCATGGTTTCATTAACTAAAAACCAAACTGTTTCACTCAGCAAGCAATCGTCGGCGCTCAACCAACTGCATTTCGGCCTCGGCTGGGACCCTATTAAAAAGAAAGGGATGTTAGGCAAACTGTTTGGCGGTAATGATTCCATCGATCTCGACGCGGGCTGCGTACTGCTCGATAAATCCGGCGGCAAAATTGACACCGTCTGGTTCCGCAAACTGAAATCATCCTGTAACTCCGTGGTGCACAGCGGCGATAACCTGACCGGCGAAGGCGACGGCGATGACGAAGTGATCCGCGTGGATCTGACGCGTCTGCCAGCCCAGGTGGAATACCTGGCGTTCACCGTCAACAGTTTCCGTGGCCAGAGCTTTAACGACGTGGAAAACGCGTTCTGCCGCGTGGTCGATCAGAACAACAAAGAGCTGGCGCGCTATCAGCTGAACGAGCAGGGCTCTCACACCGGCATCGTGATCGCCTCCCTGCGCCGCAACAACGGCGAGTGGGATTTCACCGCGCTGGGCAAAGCCTGTAGCGGCCGCACCATTGACGATATGCACAGCGACATCGTCGCGGCGGTGGTGCGCTCATGAACATGACGGCGGGAGGCAATGCCTCCGTTCCTTCTCAAACCTTGACGGTGCGCGTGCTGTCCGGCGCGGCGGTTGACGCCTCCGCGTTCCGGTTGTTCGCCACCGGCAAAGTGAAGGGCGATGCCGATATGGTGTTTTACGGCCAGCCTAAGAATGATGACGCGACCATTGCGCTGACCAATGACGGTAATAACGCCGCGTTTACCGTGGATCTCAACCGTCTTCAGGCCGATGTGCAAAAAGTGGCCTTTACCGTGACGTGCGACGGCAACCAGACCGTGGCGGGCCTGCAACGCCTGGCGATTCAGGTCGAGGCGGCGGGCACGGTGCTGCTGAACGGCGTGGTCGATCTCAATGGCCGCCAGGAAGCGGCGCTGATTTTAGGCGAACTGTATCGCCGCAACAGCGAGTGGAAATTCCGTTTTATCGCCCAGGGCTTTAACGGCGGGCTGAAACCGCTGGCGGAGCATTTTGGCGTGGATGTGGCAGACAGCCCGGCACCGACGGCGGCCCCCGCGCCAGCGCCAGCGCCCGCAGCGTCTAAAATTAATCTCAGCAAGGTTTCCCTGACCAAAGAGAAACCGGCAATTAGCCTGACCAAGCGCGATAACTTCGGCGAGATCCGCATCAACCTGAACTGGCATCGCGGCAATCCGGCGACCGGTTTACGCGCGGTGTTTGGCGGCAGCAAAGGCATCGACCTGGATTTAGGCGCGTTTGTTGAACTGAGCGACGGCTACAAAACCGTGATTCAGGCATTGGGCAACCGCTTCGGTTCCATGGACAGCGAGCCGTATGTTCAGTTGCAGGGCGACGATCGCACCGGCGAGTTTTCTACCGGCGAGTGGCTGCACGTTAATGGCCGCGAGTGGAAGCATATCCGCGAAGTGCTGATTTTCGCCTTTATCTACGAAGGCGTCCCGAGCTGGGATAAGACCGACGGCGTGGTGTCGCTGTTCATCCCGGACCAGCCGCCAATCGAGACGCGAATGACCGAAGGGCAGAACAACCGCAACATGTGCGCCATCGCCCGTCTGGTTAACGAAAACGGCAATATAAAAGTAGAACGAATTAATCAGTTCTTTAATGGACATAGCGATATGGACAAGGCGTTCGGCTGGGGCTTTAGCTGGAAAGCGGGTTCCAAGTAATTTCTTTGGCAGAGGGTGACAGAATGAGTTTTTTCAACAAGGTAAAAGGGGCGTTTAACGCCAGCCGCGACGAGTTAACCAAACAGGTTGGCCGTTTTAAGAACAAAAAATTTATGCAGGGGACGGTGGCGGTCTGCGCGCGCATCGCGGTATCCAGCGATGGCGTCAGTTCCGAAGAGAAGCAGAAGATGATCGGTTTTCTGCGCGCCTCTGACGAGTTGAAAGTCTTCGATACCTCTGAGGTTATCGACTTCTTTAACAAACTGGTGAGCAGCTTCGATTTCGATATGGAAATCGGCAAGGGCGAAACCATGAAGTACATTCTGGCGCTGAAAGATCAGCCTGAAGCCGCTCAACTGGCGGTGCGTGTGGGGATTGCGGTGGCGAAAAGCGACGGCAATTTCGACCCGGACGAGCAGAAAGCGGCGCGTGAAATCGCCCTGGCACTGGGCTTTGAACCGGCCGAATTCGGTCTTTGATAGCATTTCTTAAGGGTTTTGTATGGTATCTACGCATATTGGCTTTCCAACAGAAACGGTCGTGGTATTCGTTGCGTTGGCAGTGGGAGCCATTTTTATCGACCTGTTCATGCACCGGCATGACAAACCGATCTCGCTGAAAAGCGCGGCGCTGTGGTCCGTCTTCTGGGTCGTGGTGGCGATGGCGTTCGCGGGGTTCCTGTATGTTCACCACGGCGCGGAAGTCGCCAGCCTGTTTGTGACCGGTTACGCGCTGGAGAAAGTGCTGTCGGTCGATAACCTGTTCGTGATGATGGCGATTTTCTCGTGGTTCGCCGTGCCGGACCGCTACCGCCACCGCGTGCTGTACTGGGGCATTATCGGCGCCATCGTGTTCAGGGGGATTTTCGTTGCGATTGGTACCGGCCTGCTTAGCCTGGGTCCGTACGTTGAAATCGTCTTTGCGCTGATCGTCGCCTGGACAGCGGTGATGATGCTGAAAAGCGGCGACGACGATGACGAGATTGAGGATTACTCCCAGCATCTCGCCTACCGTATGGTTAAGCGCTTCTTCCCAATCTGGCCGAAACTGAGAGGGCACGCCTTCCTGTTGAACCAGAAAGAAGTGGACGAAGAGCTGGCGAAGCCGGAAAACAAAGACATTACTATTGGCCGTGGCCAGAAAGCCGCGCTGTACGCGACCCCGCTGATGCTGTGTGTGGCGGTGGTGGAACTGTCGGACGTGATGTTCGCCTTTGACTCCGTACCGGCCATCATCGCGGTCAGCCGCGAGCCGCTGATTGTGTATAGCGCCATGATGTTCGCGATCCTCGGCCTGCGTACCCTGTACTTTGTTCTGGAAGCCCTTAAGCAGTATCTGGTGCACCTGGAAAAAGCCGTTATCGTGTTGCTGTTCTTTATCGCCGCTAAACTTGGCCTGAACGCAACCGACCATATCTGGCACCACGGCTTTAATATTTCGGCAACGACCAGCCTGTTAGTCGTTCTGGGTGTGCTTGCGTTGGGTATTGTGGCGAGCATCATGTTCCCCGGTAAACCCGATTCTGAGGAGAAAAAGGAGGGTTAACCTCCTTATCCCCGGCAAATAACAACATCAACCAGAGAGGATTGAACAATGAGTGTTTCTCTTTCTAAAGGCGGGAACGTATCACTGAGTAAAGAAGCGCCGACCATGAAGAACGTGCTGATTGGTCTGGGCTGGGATGTGCGCGCTACCGATGGCCAGGACTTCGACCTCGACGCCTCCGCCTTTCTGCTGTCTGCCAGTGGAAAAGTACGCAGCGATGCAGATTTCATTTTCTACAACAACCTGAAATCCGCTGACGGCTCCGTGACCCATACCGGCGATAACCGTACCGGTGAAGGCGACGGCGATGATGAAACCCTGAAAATCAAACTGGATCTGATCCCGGCTGACGTCGACAAGATTGTCTTCGTGGTCACCATTCACGACGCGCAGGTGCGCCGTCAAAGCTTCGGTCAGGTCTCCGGCGCGTTTATCCGCCTGGTGAATGACGATAACCAGACCGAAGTGGCGCGCTACGACCTGACTGAAGACGCCTCCACGGAAACCGCGATGCTGTTTGGCGAGTTGTACCGCCACAACACCGAGTGGAAATTCCGCGCGGTAGGCCAGGGCTATGCAGGTGGACTGAGCTCTGTTTGCGCCCAGTACGGCATCAATGCCTCTTAATTTGAATACACAGCGGGCAGTGAACGCTGCCCGTCTCTCTCCCTAAAAGCAGGAGCTTTAAAATGGCAGTTTCTCTCGTAAAAGGCGGTAACGTATCTCTCACTAAAGAAGCACCGACCATGAACATCGCCATGGCTGGCCTGGGCTGGGATGCGCGTGTCACCGATGGACAGGGCTTCGACCTGGACGCATCCGTGTTTATGGTTGGCGAAGATGGCAAAGTGCTGAGCGACAGCAGCTTCATCTTTTTCAACAACAAACTCAGCGCCTGCGGCTCCGTTGAGCACCAGGGCGACAACCGTACCGGCGAAGGCGACGGTGACGACGAGCAGATCAAAATCGATCTGGCCAAAGTCCCTGCTGAGGTGAAAAAGCTGGTTTTCGCGGTCACCATTTATGACGCAGAAGCCCGTAAGCAGAACTTCGGTATGGTAAGCAACAGTTACATGCGTATCTTTAACAATGACAACGGTTCTGAAATCGCCCGTTTCGATCTGTCTGAAGATGCGTCCACGGAAACGGCGATGGTGTTTGGCGAACTGTACCGCCACGGCGTAGAGTGGAAATTCAAAGCGGTAGGACAGGGCTTCGCAGGCGGGTTGTCTGCGCTGGCTTCGCAGCATGGTGTTAACGTTTAACGTTTGACGCTGTGGTTATACAAAACCTCGGTTCGCCGGGGTTTTTTTATGGTTGTTGTTTAGGGAAGGGGGGCGGATTTGTTCAGTGGAATTGTTCCGTTCGCCTGGGCTTTCGAGTCAGTCTCTGGCGCCAGTGTACGCGAACGGGCCAGTGGGGCTCGCCGCCGCCCCCCTGGCGACCCCGGCTCCCCCGAGCGAAATCGCCGCTTCGCGGTGCCCTCGGCTTATCGCGTCCGGCTCCGGGTCGGGCGCGATGCTACATCCTGTAGCTCGCACCCTCTGGCGGCATCCATGCCGCCAGCCCCGGCCTCCCGCGAACGCCTCGGCGATTTCGATGGGGAGGAAAACCCCCGCAATACGTTCAGGTTTTCAATGAAGCCAAAGTGTTGCTGAAAGTATGAAAAATACTTACAGCGACAAAGACAGCTTCGTAAAAAATAAAAATCTCAAAATTGGGGGTGTTGAGTCCGGCATCAAAATCGCCGAGGCGCAATTGACGAGCCAGGTCAGCCCCGCAGGGATGCGGGGCTGAGGTCGTGAGCTACAGGATGTAGCATCACGACCGACCTGAAGCGAGGAGATGGAGCCGAGGGCAGCGGCGTAGCCGCCGATTTTGCTGGCCGGGAGCGGGGATTGCAAAGGGGAGTGCGGAACTCCCCTTTGCCCGTTCGCGCGCTACCGAGTTGCGTCGAGCCACAAACGCCTGGCGAACGGAACAATTCCACCGAACGGAACTTACTCCGGCAACTCCGTCACCCGAACCCGCTGTACCGGCGAGCGGCGTTTCGACCAGGCGGGATGAAAATGCCGCCAGTGGGCATCCTGCGCTGCCGCCAGCAGCTCATAATCCCCTCGGGTATCGCCCCAGGCGCGCAGATGGTATTCACCCAAATGCCCGTACACGTTCTCCAGCCGTTTTACCTTTTGCTCGCAGCGGCAGTTATGACCAGTAATGCGGCCCGTCAACGCGCCATCGCTCACTTCCAGTTGGGTGCCAATTAGCTTAATCCCCAGGCGGTCTGCGAAGGGTTGCAGCACCAGGGCCGGTGAAGCGGAACAGATGGTCACTTCCGCGCCGGAATTGACTTCCGCCGCCACCGCCAGCAGGCCGGTGGGGCGCATCAGACGGTTCCAGTAGATCTCGCAGAATGCCTCGGCTTTCTGGCGTAGCCAGTGTTCGTCCACACCGGTCAGAAAGGTTTGGATCAACACTTCTTTCAGTTCGTCCCGGGTAAGCTTTTTGCGCATGCAGCGCAGCGTCGGCAAGGCCAGGCGCACCATGCGCGCAGCGAACACGCGCTTGCCGAAGGCGAAGCGGAGAAAGGGAATAAAGCTGTCGTGGTGCGTCAGGGTGCCGTCGAAATCAAAAACTGACAGAACCTTTGCAGCGTGTGGCGTGGTGCTCATTCCAGAAACTCCCGTAAACAAATTCATCTTTCCATTCTGTTAAAGGGGATGATAGCAGAACCCCTGCCGGGTGGCAGCGCTGTTGGCTGAACGTGATAACCCAGGCAGACAAGCGATGCTGTCATTTTTTAGCCAAAGGGCGGGGCTGCTCAGTTAATTATTTAAAAAACAAAGAGATAATCTCAATTTTGCCAGCTTTTATTAAAATTCTAATCTTTTCATGGCGTTATCATTTTCCTGGCGTAACTTCACGCTTTCAGGCCGGACCTGTCTAAAGTAATGACTTGCCGGGTCGTTAAATGATGTATCTCTCCTTGCATAAGCTTATACATCATGTGGAAAACAACGCACTCTCGCTTCACCCTTATGCTTATCGGCTTTTTTGTGGTTTTACTGGGCGTGACGTTTTTGGTCATTCGCCAGTTTGTGGCACCACAGCTTATCGCGACGGAAAGCGAACTGATTCGCTACACGGTTGATGCCCAAAGTGATGCCATCACCGAGCAGATGAACCGCGTCAAGGCCCAGCAGCGCACCATCACGGAAGTGGTCAGCGGCCTTGAAAGCGACCAAATCGATCGGTTGCTGCCGACGCTTGTGAATCAATACAACGATCTCAACGTGTTTGGCGGCGGGATATGGCCCCTGCCGGGCAACCGTGCGCCGGACCGCGACCGCTTTAGCACCTTTTTCGCGCGCGATAATGGCGGCAATTTGCAGGTCAACACCGTCTGGAACCAGCCGGAGTCCGATAAATACTGGGAGCAGCCCTGGTACAAAGACGGCATGAACGCCCCGAAAGGTGAATGCGCCTGGGCCAAAGCCTATCAGGACGCCGCCAGCCCGCAGCCGCGCACTAACTGCGCTATGGCAATCTGGCGCGACGGCAAAGTCTGGGGTGTCGCCACCATCGACGTGACCCTCGGCTTCTTCAACAATCTGGCGAAGCAAATGAGCGAAGCCAGCCAGGGACGCGTGCTGATCGTCGAGCAAGACGGCAAAGTGGTCGGCAATGGCTCGCCAGAGCAGGGCAAAGCGGATCTGCAATACCTGCGCGATCTGAAAATCCCGGCGGAAGCCACCGTATTGCAACTGCTGAAACAGGCAGGCGCAGAGCACGTCAGCGAGGTGTATGAAGGCGAGAACGGCGAGCAGACCCTGATGGTGCAGTCCATCAGCGGCAGCCCGTGGTATCTGGTGGTGGATATTCCCTCCAGCCTGCTGTCCCGCCAGTCATCCAGCATCATTACCCAGATTTCCCTGGTGCAGATTGGGCTTGGCTTGCTGCTGGTCCTGGCACTGTTAGGCTTTGTGCGCACCCTGTTCAAAAACCTGGATGCGCTGAATAAAAATATTGTGTCACTGTCCAGCGGCGGCGCAGATTTAACCCAGCGTTTGCCGCAAAGCAAAAGCCCGGAGTTCAACGCGGTTATCAACAGCTTCAACAGCTTTATCGCCTATTTACAGGATTTGATGGGGCAGGTGGGGCAGAGCGCGATGGCGATCTCGTCGGCGTCACGCCAGATTGCCGGCGGCAACCTCGATCTCTCTTCGCGCACGGAACAGCAGTCTGCGTCGATTGTTGAAACGGCGGCCTCAATGGAGCAACTCACCAGTACGGTGCGCCAGAACGCCGACAACGCCGTGCAGGCTAACCAACTGGCGTCTCAGGCATCTGACGTGGCTCGGGAGGGCACGGCGGTCGTCAGCAAAGTGGTCACCACCATGGATAAGATCAACACCTCATCCAGCAAAGTGGTGGATATCATCGGCGTGATCGACGGGATCGCCTTCCAGACCAATATCCTGGCGCTCAACGCGGCGGTGGAAGCGGCGCGCGCTGGGGAACAGGGGCGTGGCTTCGCGGTGGTGGCTGGCGAAGTGCGTAATCTGGCAAGCCGTAGCGCACAGGCAGCCCAGGAGATTAAAAAGCTGATTGAAGAATCGGTCAGCAATATCGAACAGGGCAGCGCACTGGTGCGCCAGGCGGGTACCACGATGGATGGCCTGATGGAGCGGGTGGAAGGCGTCACCGTGCTGATCTCGGAAATCAGCTCCGCCAGCAGCGAACAGAGCCGCGGTATCGACCAGATCAACCTGGCGATCAACCAGCTCGACAACACCACCCAGCAGAACGCCGCGCTGGTGGAGCAGGTCTCCGCCGCCGCCCAGTCTATGGAAGAGCAGTCCAACCAGCTGGAGCTGGTGGTGGCAGGCTTTAAAATCTAACCTCAACGGCGGCTGGGCGTGTCGTGTGTCTATACTTGGGTGACAGGAAATCACACCAGGGAGACACACGACGATGACCCAGCCAACCCGTAAACCGGTTCTGTTTGTGCTCACCAGCTACAGCGATGTGGCGCACAACATTTCCGGTTTTTATTTTTCTGAACTCGTTCACCCCTTGCACGTGCTGGAACAGGCGGGCATACCCACTGTTATTGCTTCGATCCAGGGCGGCTTGCCGCCGGTATATGGCGTGGATTTAGATGACGACGTTAATGCCCGCTACTGGAATGACGATGCGTTCCAGCAACGGCTCAGCCATACTCTGAAGCTGTCGGAAACCCATAGCGACGATTACAGCGCGGTACTGTTTGTCGGCGGACACGGCACCATGTGGGATTTCCCGGACTGCCCGGACGTTCAGCGCCTCATCCGCGATCTGTACGAAGCGGATAAACCGGTCGCTGCCGTTTGTCATGGGCCGGCGGCGCTGGTTAACGCCACGCTCAGCGACGGGCGTTATCTGGTGGATGGCAAGCGGATCGCGGCTTTTACCGATGCGGAAGAACGCGCGGTAAAACTGGATGAGGTGGTGCCATTCTTACTGGAAACCACCCTGAAGAGCCGTGGCGCACAGCACCAGGCGGTAGGGGAGTGGCAGCCGCTGACCCTCGTCGACGGCAACCTGATCACCGGGCAGAACCCGCAGTCCGCCACTGGCGTCGGCGAAGCCCTGCGCGATAAACTTAACGGCTAACCGTTACGGCGTTCCATTGTCGCCATGACGGCGGAACGCCGGGCGTTGCCCAAGCCGCGCAAACCAGGCGTCAATGGCAGGGACGGCAGGACGATCGATTGGCGTCATTTTCCAGCGGTTCACCGACAGGCCGAGCACGATATCCGCCAGGGTGAAAGTCTGGCCGGTCACCCACATCCCGCTTTGCTGGAGTTTGTTATCCAGAAGAGTGATGCAGCGGTTCCAGTCGGCAATGCTGGCGTCAATCTCGCTTTGCAGGTTGTAAGCTGGGTTTTTGCGCACCAGCGCGTTAAAGGCATAGCGCCAGGCGCTGTTTAACTCGGTGGCCTGCCAGTCCATCCATTTTTCCACCCGCGCCCGGCCACGCGGCGTGCTCGACAGCAAATCATCGCGGCCCGCTTTCCCCACCAGGTAGCGGCAAATGGTATTGGATTCCCACAGCACAAAGCCTTCATCAATCAACACCGGCACCAGCCCGTTGGGATTGAGCGCCAGGAACTCCGCCGTATCGGTGGGCGCAAAGCCGCTGCCGTAATCTTCCTGATGATAATCAAGGCCCAGCTCTTCACAGGTCCAGAGCACTTTGCGCACGTTAATCGAGGTACTTTTTCCTAAGATTTTTAGCATCTGCCGCCGTTCTCTATTTACGGGTGATAGAGAGAATATAGCAGCACGTTGTTCAGGCGTGCCGTTTGCGGGCAAAGCTGGCCGACAGGCGATCCAGCAGGATTGCCATCAGCACTACCACCACGCCGCTTTGCAAGCCGAGGCCGATATCCAGTTGTTGAATGCTGCTTAAAATGTCGTTGCCGAGACCGCCCGCGCCGACCATTGAGGCGATAATCACCATCGACATCGCCATCATGATGGTCTGGTTAACCCCCGCCATAATCGACGGCTGTGCGGCGGGAAGCTGTACCTTCCACAGCAGTTGCCACGGCGTACAGCCGAAGGCGAGGCCCGCCTCAATGCGCGCTGTGTTCACCTGGCGGATACCCAGATCCGTGAGTCTGACCACTGGCGGCATCGAGAATAAAATAGTGGCGAAAATCCCCGGCGGACGGCCCAGGCCGAACAATATCGTCGCCGGGATCAAATACACAAACGCGGGCATGGTTTGCATAAAATCCAGCAGGGTACGCACCACGCTGCCCACCGTTGCCCGGCGCGCGCTCCAGATCCCCAGCGGAATGCCGATCAGCAAACTGAAGAAGGTGGATGACAGCGTTAGCGCCAGGGTAATTGAGGCGTGCTCGCTATAGCCGCTGTAGATGATGTACAGCGTCGCGAGCAGGGCGAACAGAGCGAACGCTTTGCCGATGCGCCATACGCCAATGCCCACCGCGAGGATCACCAGCCCCCAGGGTGTCAGCCAGCCGATAAAGGTTTCCAGCCCACCGGCGAAGCTGTCAATCACCCCTGCAATGCCGTCAAAAATGCCGCCCGCGTGGGCCAGCAGGGTGTGGATCGCGCTGTCTATTTCGCGGCTAAAATCTAAGGGATACGCCATAAATACCTACTCAACTATCGATGATTATGCCTGGGGTTGCCAGACGTCGGCATAGCTGTCCGCCAGCTGCCAGCGCGCCGTATCCACGCCGGAAAACAGGTGTCGCACATAGGGCGTTGCCGGGGCGTTGATAATCTTTTCCGGCGGACCAACCTGGATCAGCTTGCCGGCTTCCATAATCGCGATGCGGTTGCCGAGGCGCAGCGCCTCTTCCATATCATGGGTAACAAACACGATGGTACGCTGCTCCGCCTCCTGCAAACTGAGCAACAGCGTCTGCATTTCGCGGCGGATAATCGGGTCGAGCGCCGAGAATGCCTCGTCCATCAGCAATACCGCAGGATCCACCACCAGCGCCCGCGCCAGCCCAACGCGCTGCTGCATCCCGCCGGACAGCTCCGCCGGGTATTTATCTTCAACGTGCGACAGGCCAACTTTTGCCAGCATCTCCCGCGCACGCTGATGGCGAACCTCACGCGCCACGCCCGCCACTTCCAGACCGAACGCCACGTTATCCAGCACATTGCGCTCATCGAACAACGCGAAGGACTGGAATACCATCCCGGTTTTCTCGCGTCGCAGGGCGATCATCTGTGCCGTGCTCAGCGAACCCAGAGCCTGCCCCTGGAAGCGCACTTCGCCGGAAGTTGGGGTGATCAATGCGTTCAGGGTGCGCAGCAACGTTGATTTCCCCGAGCCCGATAGCCCGACAATCACAAAAATCTCGCCAGGCCAGATACGTAAATTAATATCGGTTAAGGCATTTACCGTCGGTTTATTTTCTTTGCGCGCAAACAAACCCTTGCGCGGCACAGAAGAATAATTCTTTTCGACATGGTGTAATTCAATGATGGGTTGTGACATAGCCGGACCGTTTATTTCCTGATTTGGTTATACGCTATCGCAAAAACGATATAAGCAGTGATATCTTTTTTAAATTTGGTTAGCTCCATTTTGCAATAGCTTATTAATAATTGAGCAATAGGCGTTGATACTAAAATTGTCATTAATAAATTTACATTAAGCATGATGGTTTTTAATTATTAAACAATAAAATTCAATAAATTACATTGTTTCTTTAACGGCAGGTACGCCTGGGGATTCTTGCTATTTAGCCTGAGTCCCGGCCTGAAGATGCCTCTTCACAGAATGAAAATGGCGTGAGATAAAAAATAACACGAATTAATGACTCTTCTTCTGGTCGGATTTAAAGATGCTTATAAATAAACCGAATATCGTTATTCTGATGGCGGATCAGTTAACGGCGAGTGCATTACGCACTTATGGAAATAACGTCAGCCTGACGCCCAATATTGATAAATTAGCCAGCGAAGGGGTGGTGTTTGAATCCGCCTATTGCAACAGCCCGCTGTGCGCGCCGTCGCGGGCGGCCCTGATGACCGGCCAGTTTTTATCGAAGAACGGGGTATTTGATAACGCGGCGGAATTCCGCGCCGATTCCCCCACCTTCTGCCACTACCTGCGCGAACAGGGTTACCGTACCTGGCTATCCGGGAAAATGCACTTCTGCGGACCGGACCAGCTGCACGGCTTTGACGAGCGACTGACCACCGATATTTACCCGGCGGATTTCGGCTGGACGCCGGACTGGCAGTACCCAGAGCGCCGCCTCGACTGGTTCCATAATATGAGTTCAGTGCTGGAAGCCGGGGAGTGCGTGCGCACCAACCAGCTTGATTTTGATGACGAGGCGCTGTTTATGGCCCGCCAGCGGCTGTATGACGCGGCGCGCCAGCCGGACGACAGGCCGTTCCTGATGCTGCTGTCGCTTACCCATCCGCACGATCCGTTTGCCATTCCGCGCCGCTATCTGGACCGATTTAACGAAGCGGATATTGATTTGCCGGTGACCGGGACAGGGGACGTAGAAACCGATCCGCACTCCGGGCGGCTGCGCGCGATGTACCAGCTGGAAGAGGGGTTGCTGAGCGAGGCGGACATCCGCCGCGCCCGCCACGCCTATTACGGCGCGCTGGCCTACGTAGACGATTGCTTCGGCGACGTGATCCGTACCCTCGAAGAAACAGGCCTGGCGGAAGACACGGTGGTGTTTGTGATTGCCGACCACGGCGAAATGCTCGGCGAACGCGGCCTCTGGTACAAGATGACCTTTTTCGAAGGGGCGGTGCGCGTGCCGCTGATCGTCCATAACCCGAAGCGCTTTGCCGCACATCGGGTGAGTGAAAACGTCTCGCTGGTGGATTTACTGCCGACCTTTACCGATCTGGCAGGTGGCGCATCGCGTCTTGCATCCCCGGTTGCGCCGCTGGACGGCCACAGCCTGGTGCCGCATCTGCGCGGTCAGCCGGGTTCAGACGAAGCCTGCGGTGAATACCTGGCGGAAGGGGCGATTGAGCCGGTGGTGATGATCCGCCGCGGCCCGTGGAAATACATTCATTCACTCAGCGAAGCGGCGCAGCTCTACAACCTGAAGCAGGACCCGCACGAGCGCCGCAACCTGATCCGCGATCCGGCGCATCAGGACACCGTACAGGCGTTTGCCGCCGAAGTCGCCGCACGCTGGGATCTCGATACGCTGAATAAGGACGTACGCGCCAGCCAGCAAAAACGCCTGTATTTGACCGCCATAGCCGGGCGCGACGCCATTCCGCAATGGGATTTTCAGCCGCACCAGGCGGCATCGCACCGCTTTATCCGCAATCACCAGACGTTGGATGAGCAGGAGGCTTTTGCCCGCTTTCCGCGTCCCACTAAACACCCTGTCGGGGAATAATGATGATGAGCATGAAAAAATTAACCACCTTACTGCTTTTGGCAAGCACAGCAGGGCTCTCTTTCGCCAGTTATGCCGCCGATGACGCAAACTGCGCCACCGTTACCCAATCCGATCCGGGCTGGACCGATATCGCCGCTACTAACGCCCTGTCCGGCGCGGTGCTTAATGCGCTGGGCTATCAGCAAAAAGTGCAGAATCTGTCGGTAGCGCTGGCGTTCCAGGGACTGAAAACTGGCCAGGTGGATGTGTTCCTCGGCAACTGGATGCCAGCCCAGACGCCGGTTATCAGCAAATTCACCGAGGACGGCGTTATCAAAGTGCTGGGCGCGAACCTACCGTCCGCTAAATTCACCCTTGCGGTGCCGGATTACGTCGCTGCCGCCGGGGTCAAAGATTTTGCCGACTTGCAGAAATTCGCCGATAAGTTCGACCATAAAATTTACGGTATTGCACCGGGCGCGCCCGCAAACCAGAACATCAAAAAGGTTATCGACCAGAAGGAACTGGGCCTGAAGGGGTGGAAGCTGGTGGAATCCAGCGAAAGCGGCATGCTGGCGCAGGTGACGCGTGCGGTGAGCCGTAAAGACTGGGTGGTGTTCCTCGGCTGGGAACCGCACGCCATGAATACCCGCTTTAAGCTGACCTACCTGAGCGGCGGCGACCCGTGGTTTGGCCCGAACTACGGCAGCGCGACCGTTAACACCGTCACGCGCAAAGATTTTGCGACTCAGTGCCCGAATCTCAACCGTTTCTTCACGCAGCTTAAATTCGACGTGGCGCTGGAAAACGCGGTGATTACCCGCGTACTGGATGACAAACAGGACGTTAACGACGCGGCGCGCGCTGAGTTAGCCAAACGCCCGGAATTGCTGAACGGCTGGCTCAACGGCGTTACCACCCGTAACGGCGAACCGGCAGAATCGGCGGTAAAGAAAGCGCTGGGGATTTAACCCGCAAGGTTCAGTCCCTTGTAACAACATTGCCCACACATATAACGATTGGCTATAACGCATATTTATTTATTCGTTCTAAGCCTTAGACCGGATGGTTATATTTCTTTGAAAACGCAGTTAAAGAGAGAAAACCTTACGCGCCTCTAAGGCGCGTATTTGTGGGGCTCTGGGGACACCGACACATCATGATTGTTTTGCGGAATATTTCGAAGATCTTCCACCACGGCAAGGATGCGCTTACCGCGGTGGATGACGTCAGCCTCGATATCGAGCGCGGGCAAATTTACGGCATTATCGGCTACAGCGGCGCGGGGAAAAGTACCCTGATCCGCCTGCTTAACGGGCTGGAAAAACCGACCTCCGGCAGCGTGACGATTGCCGGGCAGAATATCTCTGCCGCCAGCGGGGAAACCCTGCGCCGGGCGCGGCTGAAAATCAGCATGGTATTCCAGCACTTTAACCTGCTGTGGTCGCGTACCGTCAGCGAGAACATCGCGTTCTCAATGCAGATTGCAGGCGTCCCGAAAGCGGAAATCAAAAAGCGCGTGGCGGAGCTGATTGACCTGGTCGGCCTGAACGGGCGCGAAAATGCGTATCCGTCAAAGCTTAGCGGCGGTCAGAAACAGCGCGTAGGCATCGCCCGTGCGCTGGCGAATAACCCGGACGTGCTGCTGTGCGATGAAGCGACCTCGGCGCTCGATCCGCAGACCACCGATCAGATCCTCGATCTGCTGGCGGACATCAATCGCCGCTTTGGCCTGACCATCGTGCTGATCACCCATGAAATGCACGTCGTGCGCAAAATTTGCGATCGCGTGGCGGTAATGGAAAACGGCCGCGTGGTGGAAGAGGGCGAAGTGCTCAGCGTCTTTACCCATCCGCAGCAGGAAATTACCCGCCAGTTTGTGCGCCAGATTAGCCAGGAAAGCGACGCCTTCGATGAAACGTTGGTCAACAACCTGGACGGCGCCATTATCAAACTGACGTTTGTCGGCCACAGCACCCATCAGCCGGTGGTCGGTGAACTGACCCTGCGCTACGGCCTGCCGTTTAATATTCTGCACGGCAAGATGAGCCAGACCGCCCACGGCGTATTTGGTCAACTGTGGCTGCACGTCACGGCGAATAATCAACAACTGGAAAGCATTCTCGCGGATTTGCGCCAGCATGAGATCCACTGCGAGGTCATCAAACATGGATGATTCACTGTTTCCGCACCTGAAATGGCCGCAACTGCTGGCGGCAACCCAGGAAACCTTATACATGACTGCGCTGTCCGGTGTGGCGACCTTCGCTCTCGGCATCGTGCTCGGCCTGGCGCTGTTCCTGACCGCGAAAGGCGGCTTATTCCAGAACCGCGCGATTTATAGCGTGATTTCCATTGTGGTGAACGTGTTCCGCTCGATCCCGTTCATCATCCTGATTGTGCTGTTGATCCCGTTTACCAAAGCGATGGTCGGCACCATTCTCGGGGCCAACGCAGCGCTGCCTGCGCTGATCGTCGGCGCTGCGCCGTTCTACGCACGGCTGGTGGAAATCGCCCTGCGTGAAGTGGATAAAGGCGTCATTGAAGCCACCCGCTCCATGGGCGCGCGCATGAGTACCCTGATTTTTCGTGTTTTGCTGCCTGAATCATCACCCGCGTTAGTGTCAGGCATCACCGTTACATTGATCGCCCTGGTCAGTTACAGCGCCATGGCCGGTGTGATTGGTGCTGGCGGGTTAGGAAATCTTGCTTATCTGGAAGGATTCCAGCGTAACCACAATGACGTCACCCTGGTGGCGACGGTGACCATCCTGATCATCGTTTTCATCATTCAGTTTATTGGTGATGCCATTACCTCTTATTTAGATAAACGTTAAAAACAATAGAGAACACACATCATGAAAAAAGTACTGACACTGATAGCAGCAGCAACCCTGAGTTTCTCCGCCTGGGCCGACACCCTGACCGTAGGCGCGTCTAACGTGCCGCATGCGGAAATCCTCGAACAGGCGAAACCGATTCTGGCGAAGCAGGGTATTGACCTGGAGATCCGTCCGTTCCAGGATTACATCCTGCCGAACACCGCGCTGGCCAGCCGTGATATTGACGCAAACTACTTCCAGCACATCCCTTACCTGAACAGCGTTCTGAAAGACCATGCTGGCGACAAAACCTATGATTTCGTCAGCGCAGGCGCGATCCATATCGAGCCGATCGGCATTTACTCCAAAAAGTACAAATCCCTGAAAGATCTGCCGGAAAATGGCCGCGTGATCATGCGTGATGCGGTGGCGGAAGAGGGCCGTATCCTGTCTATCTTTGAAAAAGAAGACGTGATCAAACTGAAGCCGGGCGTGGATAAAGTTTCCGCACGCATCAGCGACGTGGTGGAAAACCCGAAAAAACTCCAGTTCCTGCCGAACGTAGAAGGGTCTCTGCTGCCGCAGATGTATAACAACGACGAAGGCGATGCGGTGGTGATCAACGCCAACTACGCCATCGATGCGGGTCTGGACCCGGTGAAAGATCCGATCGCGGTTGAGAGCGGCGAAAACAACCCGTACGCCAACATCATCACCGTACATAAAGGCGACGAGAAGAAAAAAGATATCGTCGCGTTGGTAGATGTCCTGCACTCCAAAGAGATTCAGGACTGGATCCGCACCAAATACAAAGGCGCGGTTATCCCGGTTAATAATTAAGATACCGCTGTTAAAAAACGCCCGTCAGCCTGTGCTGGCGGGCGTTTTGCTTTCTAACGCAGATTAGCGCGGTCCAGACCGTTAGCGGCATCGAGCGCGCCCGGCGTCATGCGCGATAAAATTTGCAGCCGGTTCCAGCAGTTGATCAGCGCAATGGCGAAAGTCAATTCAGAGAGCTCCGCCTCGCTGAAATGCGCCTGCACTGCGCGATATAACTCGTCCCCTACGCCGTGCTCGCTAATGCGCGTTAAGGCTTCCGCCAGCGCCAGCGCCGCTTTCTCTTTGGCGCTGAACAGCGGTGATTCGCGCCAGATCGGCAGGTGGTGAATGCGCAATTCGCGCTCCTCTTTTAACTTTGCCTGCTTGACGTGCATATCAAGGCAAAACGCGCAGCCGTTAAGCTGGGATACACGAATATCGATCAGGTTCTTGATGGTTAAATCCAGCGAGCTTTTGTGCGACGCGATGCTGGCGTCTGCGAGCGCTTTCGCCAGCGCCGGGGCCGCCTGGAAATGATTGATGCGAGTCGTCATTGTCTTATCCTCTTTGTGGCAGGTGTTGAGTGTGAAAGGGAGCGCTACGTTCCGATAAGCTGTATCTTAAAGCGATATGACGTACCCGAAAGGGTCAAAAACCGTTAAAACAGGTAGGACATGGCGATGGGATACCGGGAGATTTATGAGCGTTACCGGCACAACATTCTCGCGGGAGTGTTAAAGCCGGGGGACAAACTGCCGTCTATCCGCGTACTGGCTGAAGAACTCAACGTGGCCCGTAAAACCGTCGAGGCGGCGTATGCGGTGCTGGTGGGCGAGGGCTATCTGGTGAGCCAGGGGGCGAAAGGCACCTGCGTAAACCCGGATTTGGTGATTCATTCCCCGCTGCCGGACAGGGCACCCAATAGCGACGATGCGGCGTTGAATCAGTTTCTCGATCTGCGCGACGGGGCGGGCTATCTGCGGCTCGGCCTTCCGGCGCTGGATGCGTTCCCGAATAAAAAGTGGCTGTTGCTGGCCGGAAAAGCGGTGCGCGCCTTGCGTCCGAATGAGATGACCAACCCGCCGGTCATGGGTTACACCCCACTGCGCGAAGCCATCGCCAGCTATGTGAATATCTCTCGCGGGCTGAACTGCACGGCGGAACAGATATTCGTCACCAGCGGCTATCGCAGCAACATGATGCTGATCCTCCACGCGCTGGGAACTAAAAGCGACAAAGTGGTATTCGAAGATCCGGGTTATTTTTTCGGTCAGCGGCTGTTAAAGCGCTTTGTGACACAGTTGCACTACGCGCCGGTGGATCGACAGGGCATCGACGTGGATTACCTGCTGCGCCATCATGCCGACGCCCGCTTTGCCCTCGTCACGCCATCGCATCACAGCCCACTCGCCGTGACGCTCTCGCTGCCGCGTAAACACCAGTTGCTGGAGTGGGCGGCGGCCAGCCAGAGCTGGATTATTGAGGACGATTATGACGGCGAGTTTCACTACACTCGCAAAGTGCTGCCTGCGCTGAAGAGCCTGGATAGCCAGGACCGGGTGATTTACGTGGGAACCTTCAGCAAAACCGTAATGCCTGCCGTTCGCATCAGCTATATCGTCATGCCGAAAGCGGCCATTGCGCGGTTTCGGGAAATTGGCGAAATCATGGAAGCCGGGCAGCCGGTATTAACCCAAAAAATCCTCGCGGCGTTTCTCGCAGAAGGCCATTTTTATAAGCATCTCAAGAAAATGCGCGCGCTGTACCAGCAGCGGCGGAAATTGCTGCTGGAGGCGCTGCAAACGGTTTATCCGGGGCTGTTCGAGGTGGAGCTTTCCGACGGCGGGATGCATATCGTCGCCTTTCTGCGCACCAGCACGCGCGATAACGAATTAGCGGCGCTCTGGCAGCGCCATCAGTTACAGGTCAGCGCACTGTCCGGCTGGTATTGCCTGAGCGCAAAACGCTATGGACTGGTGATGAGCTACACCAATATCGCGTCTACCGGGCAGGCCATCGCGCTCATCAGCCGCCCACGTACCGAAACCCTGGCATTATTAACTTAGCTCGCCGGGGAAAGCTGCTGGGCGGCGGCGAGAATATGCAGCGCTGCGCCCTGTTCCAACGGGCGTGAAAAATAATAACCCTGCATAAAATGCACGCCGCACTGTTTCAGGATGGCGACCTGGGTTTCGGTTTCCACGCCTTCGGCAATAACATCAAAATCCAGGCTTTCAGAAATATCCTTCACCGCCTGAACAATAGTGCGGCCTTTATTTTCAATGTTATTAATAAACGACCGGTCGATTTTAATGAAGTCGATGTTCATATTATGGATGACCGACAGGCTGGAATAACCGGTGCCGAAGTCATCGACCGAAAATTTCACGCCGCGCTTCTGCAACTGGCTCACCTTCTGGTAAATAGTGTGCTGCTCTGAGTGAATAATCGATTCGGTGACTTCGAGGTGTAATAAATGCGGGGGAATGGCATAGCGGTCAATCACGTTATTGACGTTATCAACGAATTCTTTATCGTAGAACTGAATAATGGAGATATTGACGCACATCGAAATACCCGACTTCAGCTTTAACATTTCAGAGAGGATCCGGCAGGCTTCTTCCATTATCCAGTTACCGATCTGGACAATACGCCCGCTCTGCTCCATTAACGGAATAAATTCCGCCGGAGAGATATCCCGGCCCTGGAAATGCCAGCGCAGCAGCGCTTCGAAACTGACGATTTCGCCGTTGCTGTCGACGATGGGTTGATACACCGCGCGAAACTCGTTGCGATCCAGCGCGTAGCGCAGCGCCTCGTTCAGGGTGATTTTGCGCCGCAGGCTCTCTTCAAGTTCATGATTATAAAAAGCAACGCGCTCCGGATATTTGCCCTTCTGGGAATACATGGCGATATCCGCCAGTTGAATCAGGCGGGTAATTGAGGTGTCGTGTTCCGGGCACACCGCAATGCCGATGGTTGCGCCCAGCGTGATGGTTTGATCGTCCAGCAGGATAGGCCGCGACAGGCTGGTGACCATATTTTCTGCCAGCTGCCAGGTCAGGTGACGGTCGGTTTCGGTGGTCAGATAGATAAATTCATCGCCGCCCCAGCGGCAGATTAAATTCCCCTGGCGATAAAAATCGTTCAGCCGGGCGCTGAGGGAAATTAACACCATATCGCCGATATCATGACCGAGCGTATCATTGATATTTTTGAAACCGTCTAAATCAATAAAGAAGATTGAAAACCCTTTTTCTTTATTGTCTCTATAGCGACTGGAAATTTCTTCCGCGGCAGATAAAAACGACACCCGGTTATATAAGCCGGTAAGCGCATCAATATGGGATATTTCGTAAACTTCCTGGGTGCGCCGTTTGATGGTTTTTTCCATCCGTTCTAATAGCGTCTGGTTTCGATAGCGTAATAAAATGGCTTCTTTAATATAACGGGCAGCTTTCATTGAAGAGATAATCATCGTCAGGGTAAAGCAGACGCCCAGGAAGCCTAAATTAACCCGGTATTGCTCGGGCTGCAAAATTAATAAGACCGACATCGGCAGCAAGATAATAATGTTATACAGCGAGGATAACATCAA
This sequence comes from Atlantibacter sp. MEI4A-1023, assembly GCF_056155425.1. Taxonomy (NCBI): domain Bacteria; kingdom Pseudomonadati; phylum Pseudomonadota; class Gammaproteobacteria; order Enterobacterales; family Enterobacteriaceae; genus Atlantibacter; species Atlantibacter sp. MEI4A-1023. The sequence goes on along the minus strand of NZ_CM149568.1, from coordinate 3,532,163 downwards.
ATTACCGGATAATACGCTGGTGGCACCGCCCGCCATCGCGGAAAGAATAACAAGGGTGGCGGTAAATTCCTCGGTTGAAAAAGAATGATAAAAACACAGGATATAGGCGCTCCAGATCGCGGCGGTCAGCAGACAGCCGGATGAAAAACGTACAATCCAGGAAATATCGCCTTTTCGTTCAGGACGCGCATTTACCCACAATTGAGTATCTATGATGCGAATAGTGAGGACGACCATCATCAGTCCCCACCAGGTCAATTTGGTGAAAAGGTTACTTGAATGAAGAAATGAGAAGGCCAGGGTAGAGGAGGTGATAAAGGTGATTAAGATGCCGGGTAATGCATTGTTGTATAACAGTTTTACCCCTTCCGACAGGTATAGCTTTGTATGTTCTTGATTTTTAGTCATTATTATTCACACCGCTGTCATACCGTGATGGCTAATACATTAATATGGCTTATGTAAAAGAATACGTAAAAGTATTATCGGCCAGGACAGCGAAAATGTTAATTATTTTGCGTTTTCGCAAGAGGATCTGTGGAGAAGGGCAAAATAGCGTGTTCAGAGCGCCGTTATCAAAAAACGACAGCGCCCTGACAGGTGTGGCTGGCGGAATAATCTATCGGCGAGCAATAAAATTATCCGGCAAATTTTCATCAAAAAGTTAAGTATTGCCGATTTATTGAACGACAGCCGGATTCACCTTATTTGATGTTCAGATGCTTGTAGTAATACGTCGTGGAACACGATGCGCCGTCCGGCATCAATGCATAGTCTGGAATGTCTCCCACCCGCTGCCAGCCAGTTTGCTGATAAAAAATCTCTGCGCCGCTACCGGTTGCCGTATCCAGCACCAGCACTGATTTATGCTGATCTGCGGCCTGCTTTTCCAGCTCAGCCATTAACTTTTGTGCAATACCCTGGCGCCGCGCGGCTGGGCTGACCAACAACTTTGCGACATCCGCGCGGTGCGGCTGGTTTTCGGGCTGATCGAGGATTAACTGCACCGTGCCGGTGATCTGCTGTTGCGCATCCAAAGCAACCAGCACAAGACGTTCCGCACGTGCGGCGCTGTCTGCTACCCGGGTCCAGAATGCCTGCGCTTTGTCGCCTGTCATCGGCAACATAAAGCTCACCGATGCGCCGTCGTTGACGCAGTCGATCAGTAACTGGCTTAAGGCATCCCGCTGCGCCCGGATTTGCGGCGCAGTAAAGAGGGTAATTGTGGTCATTTTCGGAACCTTTTTTTTGAGGATGTCTTACCTTGTCAGGAAGCCATATCGCTGACAAGCGGCAGAATCAGAGGTTTTTCTTATGATGATGTGGGCACCGATGATGATTGCTGCCGCCGTGGCGATGCCTGCCATTCCGCTGCCGGTATTCTGCCTGATGGTTGGCGCAAGCCATCGGCCTGGGCAGTATTTTGACGCCGTATGCCACCGGCCCAAGCCCGATTTACTACGGTAGTGGGTATTTACCAACTTCTGACTACTGGCGTTACGGCGCGATTTTCGGCGGGTTGTTTTTAATGCTGCTGATTGCCACCGGGCTGTTGTGGATGCCGGTGATACAGTAGAGCGTTCGGCTTCTGGCAAAGCAGCAGATCACGGCCCGATCTGCTGCTTGTACATTTGGTTACCTGCCGATACCAATCACTCACGGAAGGCTAACTCTCACATCACTATAGTGAACTCAACGGCCCACAGGGGCTGAATCACACACTACTTGAGGGTTAGAAAATGAAAAAAGTATTAGCACTGGTTGTTGCTGCCACTATGGGCCTGTCTGCTGCGGCATTCGCTGCTGATACCGCTGCAGCTCCGGCTACCGCCACTGCCGCGCCGGCCAAAGCGCACACCACCCAAACTACCCATAAGAAAAAACACGCGAAAGTAGAGCAGAAAGCCCAGGCAGCGAAAAAGCACCACAAAAAAGCCGCCGCGAAACCGGCCTCTGAACCGGCTGCGCAAAAAGCCCAGGCCGCTAAAAAACACCACAAACAAGCGGCGCACAAAGCTGCAGCAAAACCGGCTGCTCAGCCAGCGGCATAATGCCACACCCGGCGAACCGGGTGCGATGAAGAGCCCTGATTCCCTCTGGAATCGGGGTTTTTATTTTTCTGACGCCAGATGCGCGGCAATGTAACGTTGATAGCGCGACGCTTTGATAAACGTTAAGTCCACCAGCACCAGCCCATCAATGCAGTGACTGAACACCGGATCGCTGCCGAAGTCGATAAACTGCACGCCGCCCGGCTCGCAGAGTTCCGAATACTGTTTATACAGCGGCGGAATACCGCATCCCAGGTTGTCGAGCAGCGATTTCAACCGGGTGAGATCGTCGTGATAATTCTCGCCAGTGAATTCCCGCAGTACATCGGGCAGCGAAGCGGGGCAGGGGCGACGCGACGCCGCCAGCGGATGAGTGGGCGGGAACCATAGCCGGTAAAAGGCAATCAGCAAATCGCTGGCGGCAGGGGGTAAACCGCCAGAAATGGAGACCGGCCCGAACAGATAGCGATACTGCGGATAGCGGGCCAGATAGGCGCCGATCCCGGACCATAAATAATCCAGCCCGCGTCGTCCCCAGTACTGCGGCTGAATAAAGCTGCGGCCCAGTTCAATGCCCTGGTCCAGCACGCCATTCATCTGCTGGTCATAGTGAAACAGGCTGTGGCTGTAGAGCGCGTCATGACCACGGGCGTGAATAGCCTCGCGGGTTGGGATAAAGCGATAGGCACCAACGATTTCCAGCTCGTCGTCATCCCACAGGATCAGGTGCCAGTAATCGTCGTCATAACGATCGATATCCCGGCGTTTGCCGGAGCCTTCCCCCACGGCGCGAAACGCCACTTCCCGCAATCGGCCCAGCTCGCGCAGCACTGGCGCGTCTTCCACGCCGTTACGCCGCCATAGCCAGATGCTTTTACCGTCAGGTGTTGTGCCTAATGACTCCGCCTCCATGAGTGCCCGGCGCAGTGTAATGCGCGCTTCTGCCGGCGCGATGGCGCTTTCACTGCGAAAACAGCCCTTATGACCCGCACGGGTCAGCAACAGATGCTGGCGAAACCGGCTGGCGGTTTCCCGCGAGGGTTGGTTGGGCGAATGCCAGTAATGCCAGGGGATGCGCTCGCCGATGCGCAACGTTATGCGGCTGCCGCGTTTGGTAAACATTTCGCGGATCAGCAACAGCATGGCGAGCGAAGGTGACAGCAGGCTGCTGCCATAAAACATCAGGCTATTGCGCCCGGTGATGTGCACCGGCAATACGGTAGCGTGGTGTTTGCCAGCAACTTTCACGAAACCGGCATTCCACGGGCCTTCCTGAATGCCGTTCAGCCCCATGCGCGCCACTTCCCCGGCGGGGAAGAAAATCAGTACGCCGCCGTTCGCCAGATGCTCATCCATCTCTTTCACCGACGACTTGCGGGTGCGATTGCTGAGATTATCTACCCGGATAAACAGCGATGCGAGCGGCTGCAAATGGCCAAGCAGGGGATTGGTCACCACTTTAATGTCCCGGCGTACCCGGGAAACGGCATTCAGCAACGCCAGCCCGTCGAGGGTGCCGGTGGGGTGGTTGGCGACAATCACCAACGGGCCGGTTTCAGGGATTTGTTCGAGGTCGCGGGCAGGGATATCACAGTCAATTTGAAGGTGTTCAAGCACTTGCTCCACCATATCCAGACCCCGAAGGTGACGGTACTGGCTGGCGAATTCCTGAAATTCCTGTTGGTACAATAATCGTTTGATGCTGCGTTTTAGCAAAGGTGATGCGGGGGCGGTGGGCCATAAATCATCGAGAACGCTATCGATGCTGAACATGGTCGTCTCTCCAGTCGTTTTGACCTGACGGTAGACCAGATTTATGACCGTGGCATTTCAACGCAGTGACGTGAGGATGGCAGTAAAAAGGGAGCCTTAGCTCCCTTGCCGATCATTTTAGGATCTTCTTCTCGGCCAGATCGAGGGCGAAATAGCTGAAGATCAAATCCGCGCCTGCGCGTTTAATCGCGCCCAGGCTTTCGAGGGTCACTTTCTCTTCATCAATTGCGCCCGCCTGGGCGGCAAATTTGATCATCGCGTATTCACCGCTCACCTGGTATGCGCCCAGCGGCAGAGTGGTGCGCTCGCGGATATCGCGCAGCACGTCCAGGTATGCCCCGGCCGGTTTCACCATCAACGCGTCCGCGCCTTCCGCTTCGTCAATCAGCGATTCACGGATCGCTTCGCGGCGGTTCAGCGGGTTCATCTGATAGGTTTTACGGTCGCCTTTCAGCGCCGTGCCTGCGGCTTCGCGGAACGGGCCGTAGAACGACGAGGCGAATTTAGTGGAGTACGAAAAAATAGCGGTATCGGTGAAGCCCGCAGCGTCCAGCGCCTGGCGGATGGCTTTCACCTGGCCGTCCATCGCAGCAGACGGGGCGATAAAATCTGCGCCTGCCGCGGCGGCGACCACCGCCTGTTTGCCGAGGTTCGCCAGGGTCGCGTCGTTATCCACGCCGTGATCGCACAGCACACCACAGTGGCCGTGGGAGGTGTATTCGCAGAAACAGGTGTCGGACATGACGATCATTTCCGGGACCGCGTCTTTGCAGATGCGCGACATGCGCGCCACCAGGCCGTTTTCATTCCAGGCATCGCTACCGGTGGCGTCGGTGTGGTGGGAAATACCAAACGTCATCACCGAGCGAATTCCGGCATTGGCAAAGCGCTCGATCTCGCGCGCCAGATATTTTTCCGGAATACGCATTACGCCAGGCATAGCGGTAATGGCTTTGTAATCATCGATCTCTTCTTCAACAAAGATGGGCAACACCAGATCGTTTAAGGTCAGGGTTGTCTCTTCGAACATAGCGCGCAGCGCGGGTGATTGACGCAGACGGCGCGGGCGAGAAATCAGGGAGAAATCAGACATGGTAGCTATCTTATGTGAGTCAAAGAGGCCGTTATTTTACCTTATGTGATACAAATTTGTTTCACGAATCTCGGCGTAAAAAAAGCAATGCAATTGCATTGGCAATGCATTTGCATTACATTGCGTGTGTAAACCGTGAAACGGGAGGGATAAATGAATAACGTAGTCATGGCAGGCGTAACACTGCGAGCTTCCTCGAAATTAACCGCTCGTAGCCAGACAACCATTCCGGCTTCTGTTAGAGATGCTATGAATTTAAAACCTGGCGAAGAGATTGAATATGCCGTCCTGGCTGACGGGCAGGTGCTGATGACGAGAAAGCAAACGGATGCCGAAGACGATCCGGTTATGGAAGGTTTTCTGAGCTTCCTCGCTCACGATATTCAGCACAATCCGTCGCAGATCCACGCGCTGGATACAGCGTTCTGGGATGACGTAGAGGCCTTAACTAAAGGTGTGGATGTCGATCTCGATGCGCCGCTTGCTGATGAGAAATGATAATGAATGGATTGCGGGCAGAGGCCCCATGGAAAGTGTATCAACACCCCTGCTTTGTTGCCCAGGTTAAGGCGCTTCGGGACGAGGTAGCCGCGCTCAAACATCACTATCCTGATGACTACCGAAACAAAGCGCCAACCAGGCTGTTAGCGGCTATCAACAAAGCCCGCAAAGATATCTCTGCTGACCCAACCCAGGCAAAGTATCGCCTGGGTGACACGCTGGGCGTGGGTTACAGGCACTGGTTTCGGGCAAAATTTCTCGGCCAGTATCGTTTGTTCTTTCGCTATAGCCTGAGAGAACGCATCATCATTCTCGCGTGGGTCAATGATTCGCAAACCAGGCGAGCTTACGGTCATAAGCGAGATGCGTATAAGGTTTTTGGTGCAATGTTGGCGTCAGGGCATCCACCGGATGACTGGGAGACGCTGGTGAAAGAGACGGTGAAGCAAATTAACCTGAGTCTGTGTGAACCCCTGCCTTTAAATGTACAAAACCCGGCATAGCGCCGGGTTTGCTGTTTCAGGCGCCCGTTTTATTCGTCACTTACCGGGACCTGCGCCGAGGCGGTGACGACCACCGGCTTATTGCCAGTCAGCTCGGTGACCAGGTTATTCACCCCGTCGCTCATGTTCACAAAGCGGGTGAGCGGTGAGCGGGTGACCACCACGAAAACGCCGATATTGCTCTGGGGCACCATCGCCATATAGGTGATGAACCCGCCGCCGCCGCCGGTTTTCTGAAGAATGCCTGGACGGCCATTTTTCGGCTGCATATATACCCAACCCAGGCCCAGCGCGTCGGCACGGCCCGGCACGTCCATACCAATGACTTTGGTGAACTGGCTACGCTGGTAAATCAGCGTTTGCATCCGGTCCGCCTGGCTGGTGCGGGTATGGAAATCGGACGCCAGGAATTGCTGCATCCAGCGCATCATATCGTCAGGCGTGGAGTAGATCCCGCCGCTGCCAATGGCCGCCAGGGTGTTGTTACACGGGCTGGCGCCTTTTTCCGCCACCATTAAGCGACGGCACTGATCCGGCGATGGCGTAAAAGTGGTGTCTTTCATGCCAAGCGGACGGGCGATGTATTCGTCAAACAGCTGCGGATAGGGCTTGCCAGCCGCGCGGGACAGCGCGTCCGCCAGCAGATCAAACGCGATATTGGAGTAAGCGACCACGGTGCCGGGCGCGGCTTTTAAATTCGCTGTGGCAAGCCAGTTCCAGCGCTGCTCACGGGTCGGCCAGACAAACACCGGACGATGTGCCGCACCGCCCGGTTGTTCGCGGGGCAGGGCGCTGGTGTGAGTCGCCAGATTCACCAGAGTAATGGGTTTACCCTGGTACGTCGGCACCCGCGCGCCGGGAGGGGCGTATTTACTCAACGGATCGTCGAGCTTTACGGTGCCCTGATCGAGCAGCTTTACCAGCATTTCGCTGGTCATCAGCTTGGTGAGCGAGGCCACGCGTACCACAGAGTCAAGCTGCGGGCGCACATTATTACCCGGGCGGGTTTCGCCAAAGCTGCGAAATACCCGCTGGTTGCCGTCAATCACCACCAGCGCCATGCCCGTTGCACCGCTGCCATAATAAATATGCTCAGCGTAACGGTCAGTGATTTCGGAAGCGAAGACCGGATCGGGGGAAGTTTGCGCCTGGCTTGCGGCAGGCAACAGCACGGCACTCAGTGCGGCGAAAGTAAGCAGACAACGTTTCAACGAAGCAATCCATTCAGTCAGTGGCGATAAACGCTATTTATACTATGGTTGCCGCTCCGGCAATGGGCGGATTAACGAAGTGTAGCGAGAAAAAACGTAACCACGGATTACAGTGGCGCAATTTTTGCCACGGCTCACAGTGCAAGCTGTTAAAAAACAGGGAATACGCTACGTTTTTACCGTTGCGTACGCAACGGAACAGATTGTTACCCAATGGGCCCGGAACTAACCAGGCAGCGCTATGTCTGATTGTCGCTGCCCCTGAGGCAAATTTTTGGGTTGTGATTCAACCCTGAACTGGATGTAAAAACGTTACGCGCAGCAATCGCGATAACAACAAGAATGAGCAGGAGTGAAGTGATGTTTAAATCGTTCTTTCCCAGGCCGACCGCTTTTTTTCTGTCGGCGTTTATTTGGGCGATGATCGCCGTGATTTTCTGGCAGGCGGGCGGTGCCGCATGGGCCGCCAGGCTGGTGGGTGCAAGTAAAGAGGTGCCGATTAGCGCAGCGCGGTTCTGGTCGCTCAGCTATCTGACTTTTTACGCTTACTACGCCCTCTGCGTGGGCCTGTTCGCCCTGTTCTGGTTTATCCGCAGCCCGCATCGCTGGCAGTACTGGTCGATTCTCGGTTCCGCACTGATTATTTTTGTCACCTGGTTTCTGGTGGAAGTGGGCGTGGCGGTCAACGCCTGGTATGCACCGTTCTACGATCTGATCCAGACCGCGCTCAGCTCGCCGCATAAAGTGTCTATCAATCAGTTCTACAACGAAGTGGGCATATTTTTAGGTATCGCCCTGATCGCGGTGGTGGTGAGCGTGTTGAATAACTTTTTCATCAGCCACTACGTATTCCGCTGGCGTACCGCGATGAACGAATACTATATGACGCACTGGCAGCGCCTGCGCCATATCGAAGGGGCCGCGCAGCGTGTGCAGGAAGACACCATGCGCTTTGCCTCTACGCTGGAAAGCATGGGCGTCAGCTTTATTAACGCTATTATGACGCTGATCGCCTTTCTGCCGGTGCTGGTAGCGCTGTCCCCGCATGTGAAAGAGCTGCCGATTATCGGCTATGTGCCCTATGGCCTGGTGGTTGCCGCGATTATCTGGTCGCTGATGGGCACCGGTTTGCTGGCGGTGGTGGGGATCAAACTGCCGGGGCTGGAATTTAAAAACCAGCGTGTGGAAGCCGCGTACCGTAAAGAACTGGTTTACGGCGAAGATGACGCCAACCGCGCCACGCCGCCGACGGTGCGGGAACTGTTCGGCGCAGTGCGCCGCAACTATTTCCGTCTGTACTTCCACTATATGTATTTCAACATCGCCCGCATTTTGTATTTGCAGGTCGATAACGTATTCGGGTTGTTCCTGCTGTTTCCATCGATTGTCGCGGGTACTATTACCCTCGGCCTGATGACCCAAATCACCAACGTATTCGGCCAGGTACGCGGGGCGTTCCAGTACCTGATTAGCTCCTGGACCACGCTGGTAGAATTGATGTCTATCTATAAGCGTCTGCGCAGTTTCGAGCGTGAGCTGGATACGCCAGCGCAGGAGATGGCCGAAGCGAATTAACCCCCTACACGGAGCGCGAATGCGACTGCAAAACGGAAAACACCTAAGCCTGCTGGCGCTGTTGGTGCTGGCAGGCTGCGCCAGCGAACCCACCCCGGAGAAACCCTCCGGCCCCACGGTGGATGTGGCGCAAACGGTGAAGCGTAAAATGCCTGCCAGCGTAAAAGATCGCGACGGCTGGGCGAAGGAAATCGCCACGGCATTCGACAGCCAGAAAATCGCGCCTACCGAAGAGAACGTCTGTTCGGTGCTGGCAGTGGCTGAGCAGGAAGCCAACTATCAGGCCGACCCGGTGGTGCCAGGCTTAAGTAAAATTGCCTGGAAAGAGATTGAACGCCGCGCCGACCGGGTTCACGTGCCGATGTTCCTGGTGCGCACTGCGCTGATGATCACATCGCCCAACGGCAAGAGCTACAGCGAGCGGCTCGATAAAGTGACCACCGAGAAACAGCTGAGCGCCATTTTCGATGACTTTATCGGCATGGTTCCCATGGGCCAGACGCTGTTCGGCAATTTAAACCCGGTGCATACCGGCGGTCCGATGCAGGTCAGCATTGCGTTCGCCGAAGCCCACACCCGGGGTTATCCGTGGAAGATGGACGGCACGGTGCGCCAGGAAGTGTTTAGCCGACGCGGCGGTTTGTGGTTTGGGATTTACCATCTGCTGAACTATCCGGCCAATTACACCCAACCGCTGTACCGCTACGCCGACTTTAACGCGGGCTGGTACGCCAGCCGCAATGCGGCATTTCAGTATGCAGTCAGTAAAGCCAGCGGCGTGAAGCTGGCGCTGGACGGCGACTTAATTCGTTACGACAGCGACGAGCCCGGCAACACCGAGCTGGCGGTGCGCAAACTGAAAACCGGTCTTAGCGACAGCGACATTCATCGCGCCCTGAAGAAAGGCGATGGGTTAGATTTCGAGCAGACGGCGTTGTACAAGAAAGTGTATGAGTTGGCGGAGAAGAAAACCGGTAAACCGCTGGCGCGTGAAATGCTGCCGGGTATCCAGCTTGAGAGCCCGAAAATCACCCGCAATCTCACCACGGCGTGGTTTGCAAAGCGGGTTGACGATCGTCGGGCTCGCTGTATGAACAAATCGTAAGGTTAATAGCGTCGTTGTTGAAAGCGTAGCCACAGGCTAATCGCCGCCGCGATCAGGCAGCCCACTAAAAAGGGCACCAGTCCAAAGATCGTGCCGACCAGCATTCCTATCTCGATGTGCGGTCGGCCGCTCTCCTTCACATCAAGTTGCATCAAGTGCTCAAACACACCGGGTGCATTCACCAACATGTTCAGAATCTGCGATCCGACCCAGAAGCAGAACAGGACAAAAACCGCGTACGCGATGTTGCCGAGCGTGGTCGACGGCTCGCGCTTTTTCCCTGCGATGATGGTGGACTTCGACAAAGTAAACTCTGCCATAATGACCTCCCGGAAACGCATAAAACCCAGGCATTTCGCCTGATGACTCACAGGCGAGTCTGACAGTTGATTGCAAATGTCAATATCGGATTTCTGGTAAATTCGTGTCCAGATTACTCCTGGATGTCAGAAGTATGTCTGTAGTCACATTTTTGTAACTTTTATGAATGGCGATTAACATCATGCTTTTGGCTTATTTGTCACGGCGTGTAAAGGCGCGCGCCACGCCGCAGACAGCCTGTAAACGATATGCGATGATGCCGTTTTTCTTCTCTGGAGCGACCATGAATCTGCCCACAAAAATTCGCCGCGACTGGCACTACTATGCCGTGGCTATTGGCCTGATTTTTATCATGAACGGCGTCGTCGGCCTGCTGGGTTTTGAAGCCAAAGGCTGGCAAACTTATGCGGTAGGGCTGGTAACTTGGGTAATCAGCTTCTGGCTGGCGGGGTTAGTGATTCGCCGTCGCCCGGAAGAGCCGGACGCGGCGAAAGAGTAACGATTACAGCGTAATGGTGCTCTTCAGGGCGCTGTCCTGGGCGTGGCGCTCCAGCGCCAGCTCAATCAGTTTAGTAATCAACTGCTGATAACTGATGCCGCTGGCCTGCCACAGCTTCGGATACATGCTGATATTGGTAAAGCCGGGCAGAGTGTTGATCTCATTGATAATTACCTGGTTATCCGGCGTCAGGAACACGTCTACCCTCGCCATGCCGCTGCACTCCAGCGTCTGGTAAGCCTGTACCGCGATGGCGCGAATTTTATCGTTGATTTCTGTAGGAATCGCCGCAGGCACGTCCACCCGCGCGGCGTTGCCGTCAATGTATTTGGTGTCGTACGAGTAGAACGCGCTGTTGACGACGATCTCACCGCAGGTGCTGGCCTCGGGACGATCGTTACCCAGCACGGCGCACTCGATCTCCCGGCCCACGATCCCGGTTTCAACCACCACTTTATGATCGAATTCAAACGCCAGATCCACCGCCGCCCGGTATTCCGCCTCGTTGGTCACTTTACTCACACCGACCGATGAACCCTGGTTTGCGGGCTTAATAAACATCGGTACGCCCAGCTTAGTTACAACATACTCAAAGTCATACTGCGAGCGATTGGCGCGAGTCAGGGTGATAAAAGGCGCAACGGACAGGCCGGCATCGCGCAGTAAACGCTTGGCAACATCTTTATCCATGCTGACGGCGGAGCCCAGCACGCCGGAGCCGACAAACGGCAAATTAGCGACGCGCAATAACCCTTGCAGGCAGCCATCTTCGCCGAGGGGACCGTGGACGATAGGGAAAATCACATCCACCTGCGGCAGCCTTTCATGGCTATGGGTTTCGATAAGCTGTTGCACGGTCTGACCGGGGATCAGCGCCAGGGTTTTCTCAGAGCGGTTAAGTGCAATATGCGCGGGATCGTCGGCGTTGAGCAGGTATCCGCTGGCGTCATTCAGATGCCATTCGCCCTGCTTATCAATGCCCATCAGCACCACATCAAACTTCTCTTTATCAATGGCGTCGACGATATTTTTCGCTGATTGAAGTGATACCTCGTGTTCAGAGGATTTGCCGCCGAACACAATCCCTACCCGCAGTTTTGCCATTTCTTTGTCCATCTCATAAAAACGAAAGCACACAACATAGCACGCTCAATCCGGCTATTCATGCTCAATCGTAGGGGGATATAGACGGCAGCCGCTATACTGGTAGTTCACTGGAATGGAGGGCGTGGATGGCGACGACGGGCGGAATGGTGACCGGGCTTTTACTCACTGCGCTGGCGGGGTGGGGCCTTTATGAGTATTTGCCGCCACAGTACAACCCCTTCGCACCGCTCTCCCCCAGCGACCCGCCCACCGTGGTAACCCGTTATAAGCTGCGTCAGTTAGCCAACGATCCGGCGGCCTGTATGGCAGTGCTCAGGCAGGCCAGCGAGCAGGGGATGATCCAGTTTCGGGAACAATCCAGCACGACCGGTAACTGCCCGCTGGATTCTCCGGTGCGCGTCACCCGTTTTGGCGAGGTGCAGCTTAGCAGCAGCTTTCTCGCCAGTTGCCCGCTGGCGCTGAGTTCGGCGATGTACATCCAGCAGCGCGCGGCGCCGTTGGCGCAGCAGATTATGGGCAGCCCGCTGCGGCGCATCGATCATCTTGGCAGCTTTGCCTGCCGCAATATCTACAATCGAGAGCAGGCGCGGCGTAGCGAACATGCCACGGCGGACGCGCTGGACATCAGTGGGTTTCGCTTTGCCAACGGCCAGCAAGTCACGGTACGCAAAGGATGGAATGAAAGCGGGCCGCGCGGCGAAGTGGTGCATGAGCTGTTCAGCCACAGTTGCGCGTATTATGGAAATTCTCTCGGGCCGAACTATAACGCCGCCCATGCCGATCATTTCCATTTAGGCATGCGCGGATTCGGAATTTGTCGTTAAAGCATATTCCCCGGCGTGCAGGCGGTTATTTCGTGATGTGTGTCACGTTTGTTGGCTTTTGTGTGATAAATCACTAAATTTCACCGCACCGCATGGATCGCAAGAAGTCGCAGGCCGACTCTTGCTACCCTGCCATAAGATCTTCACATCTTATTGAAAACGCGCGTTATGGAATCCTGGAAAGTTAATCTTATCTCTGTCTGGTTCGGCTGCTTTTTTACCGGGCTGGCCATCAGCCAGATTTTACCGTTTTTGCCGCTGTACGTGGCGCAGCTTGGCGTGACCTCTCATGAAGCGCTGTCGATGTGGTCAGGGCTGACCTTTAGCGTCACGTTTCTGGTTTCCGCTATCGTCTCGCCGATGTGGGGTAGTCTGGCGGACCGCAAAGGCCGCAAACTGATGCTGCTGCGCGCGTCGCTGGGCATGGCGGTGGCGATCCTGTTGCAGGCGTTTGCCACCAACGTCTGGCAATTGTTCTTTTTACGCGCCCTGATGGGCCTGACATCTGGCTACATTCCTAACGCGATGGCGCTGGTGGCGTCCCAGGTGCCGCGCGAGCGCAGCGGCTGGGCGCTGAGCACGCTTTCCACCGCCCAAATCAGCGGCGTGATCGCCGGGCCGCTAATGGGTGGTTTTCTTGCAGACTGGGTTGGTTTGCATTGGGTATTTTTAATCACCGCCGGGTTATTAATGGTCAGTTTTGTCGTCACGCTGTTCTTTATTAAAGAGGGCGTACGGACGGTTGTGACCAAAGATCAGCGCCTGAGCGGCAAAGCGGTGTTTGCCTCGTTACCTTATCCGGGTCTTATCGTCAGCCTGTTTGTCACTACTCTGGTGATCCAGTTATGTAACGGCTCAGTCGGCCCGATTCTGGCGCTGTTTATCCAGTCGTTAGCCCCGGACAGCAATAACATCGCGTTTTTAAGCGGCCTGATTGCCGCCGTGCCCGGGGTTTCTGCGCTAATGAGCGCGCCGCGTCTTGGCAAACTGGGCGATCGTATCGGTACCGCGCGGATCTTAATGGCGACGCTAATCGTCGCCGTGGTGCTGTTTTTCGCCATGTCGTTTGTTACCAACCCGGTGCAACTCGGCATTCTGCGTTTTCTGCTGGGTTTTGCGGATGGCGCCATGCTGCCAGCGGTACAAACGCTGCTACTGAAATATTCCAGCGACCAGATCACCGGGCGTATTTTCGGGTATAACCAGTCGTTTATGTATCTTGGCAACGTTGTCGGGCCGTTGATGGGCGCGGGCGTCAGCGCCGCTGCGGGCTTTCGCTGGGTATTTATCGCCACGGCAGTGGTTGTACTGATAAATATCGTCCAGCTCGCGGTTGCACTTAATCGCACCGCCGGGAAGAGACGGGAGTAAGCTGATGATATATCATATACAAAAAGAGCGGAGGCCAGAGATTAATAATGGTTGGTGAAGGGTTTAATCGTCCTCTGCAATCATATATATTCAGTGAAACGTTTCGCTGAATATATTATTCGTGGTTTCACATAAATACGATAAAATCGGCAAAATACTACTTTTCCCCCCTATCAAAAATGGGGAGGGGATGTTAACGTCATTTGACTTTTTAAAGGGATAATCTTCATGAAAAACTTAATTGCTGAACTATTAGTGACACTGGCTGATAAAGAGCATGAGTCAAAAGCGTTAGTGGCTCAGGTTGAAGCGTTGGAGATTGTGGTGACAGCGCTGTTGCGTCGCATGGAGCCCAGCGAGCAAGAGGCGCTTATCAACAGCATCGACGGTGCAATGGATGGTGCGCGCGTAAAGTCTGAGGTCTCTGTAGAGGATTCGGAGCTCCTACAGCAGTACCTGAAAAAGCTCCTTAAGCATCCAAGATCCTGATATGTATCTTTAAATGCCTGTTATTTCTTAAGCTTAAGTGAAATTAATCGCTACGCTGATCTCTCTATTATTTCAATGTCATGATGCCGTCGGGAAATAAATAAAAAGCCTTTTTATTTCCCGGCTATCATGCCGCGCTTATTTGTTTAGCCGAAATATAATTAACGATATTACCGTTTCGGTAATTGAACGGCATTTTGCGTAGTCTGAAAATTGCGCCCCTGGATAATAAGCGAACGATCGGGCTTATTTCGCTTTGCTTATTTTTGGTAATGTGTAAAAAAAGACACACAAATTAGTGTTATCCCGGTGGCAATCCTGAAACGCGCCAGTGGTTTTTCTCCTGCGCCAGGCCAGGCTTAAAACGCCTTATTTCAATTGGGATAGTGCTATGAAATCAACATTACTTTTCACAATCCTGGCAGGAATGTTAAGCAGTACGCCAGTCCATGCCGCCGAAAGAGCCTTAACCCCGCAACAGCAGCGAATGACCACCTGCAACCAGCAGGCGACATCGCAGGATCTCAAAGGCGACGCGCGAAAAACCTATATGAGCAATTGCCTGAAGAACAGCCAGTCTGCGCCGGGCGATAAAAGTTTGACGCCTCAGCAGCAAAAAATGAAAAGCTGTAATACCGAAGCGGGAAATAAATCCCTTAGCGGAGATGCGCGTAAAACCTTTATGAGTGAGTGTCTGAAAAAGGCCAGTTAATCATCCATTAGGGTGAGTTTCATTTAGGGCTCACCCTAAATTTCATACTCCGCGCCGTTGACCCGTTTCTATACTCTGGGAAATTTATCCAGTAAATCTCCTATACCAATGAATGATGAACAGACCTTCAGCAAATGGCGTCTCTGGGATATTTCGGCGCGCGAAAAGCCTCTTAACGACGATAAACACCGCAGCGGTTTACGCTTTGCCCGTCGTATCTGGTTGCCACGCACGGTAGGCCATTTTTGCAGTTTCATCATGTTTGCCGGGGTGCTGGTAGACCAGGCGCTGCCAGGATGGTGGTGGCTGGCGCTGGTGATGTACGCCTTTGTGTGGCCGCACCTGGCATTGCAAATTGCTGAACGCGCGTCGGACCCGATGTCGGCGGAGCGGCGCAACCTGATTATCGATACCCTGATGGCGGGCATCGGGATTGCCATCATGGGCGGCAATGCGCTTCCCTGCCTGCTGCTTGCGATGATGGTCAACATGAACAATATCGGCGCATTCGGCGTGCGTTTTTTTGCCACAGGGCTTGTGCTGCAAATGATGACGGCGCTGATGGCCATGCAGTTTATCGACGCGCCTTTTAACGTCACTACCACGCCACTGCAATTTTTCCTCAGTTTACCGACGCTGATCATCTATCCGGCGCTGTTCGCCTTTGTTTGCTATCGCACGGCGGTCAATCTGGCGGAGCATAAGCGGCGGCTACAACTGATCAGCACTCGCGACGGAATGACGGGGGTATATAACCGCCGCCACTGGGAGCAATTGCTGAGCATTGAATATGAAAATGCGCTGCGCTATCGCCGCGCCTCAACGCTGCTGCTGATCGACATCGACCATTTTAAGCAAATTAATGATACTTACGGGCACGATGCCGGCGATAAAGCGATCATTGCCGTGACGCAGTATTTACAGTTAACGCTGCGGGTTAGCGATGTCATCGGGCGGTTTGGCGGCGATGAGTTCGCGGTGATCATGAGCGGGACGACCCCGGAAAGCGCCGTCGCCGCGATGGATCGCGTCCACGAGCGTTTGCAAAACCTGAAAATTGATAATGCCGCGTCGCTGAAGGTGCAAATAAGCGTCGGCATCGCACCGTTCAGTACCCATATGAAAGATTACCAGGCGTGGCTGAAAGCCGCAGACACCGCGCTTTATCAGGCTAAGAAGGCGGGACGTAACCGAACCGAAGTCTATACGGTCACATGAGCGCGTATCTGCGCTCATGTAACACGGCATGTTAACCCTTACTCAGCGCCTCGGATTTCGCCATGCATGTCGTCATGGCTTCCATCACCGCCGCGCGCAGGCCTTTCTCTTCCAGCACTTTTACCGCTTCAATCGTGGTACCACCCGGCGAGCACACCATATCCTTAAGTTCGCCGGGATGTTTCCCGGTTTCCAGCACCATTTTGGCCGAACCCAACACCGCCTGCGCGGCAAATTTATAGGCCTGGGCGCGCGGCATCCCGCCCAGTACGGCGGCGTCCGCCATCGCTTCGATAAACATAAAAACATAGGCGGGTGCGGAACCGCTCACGCCCACGACCGAGTGGATCATGTATTCCGGCACGTTTTCCGCCTGGCCGAAACTGCGGAACATGGCCAGCACCGCGTCGGTTTCTTCCGGTGACACCAGCGCATTGGCGGTAATCGACGTCATCCCGGCATTGACCAGCGATGGCGTGTTAGGCATAGCGCGAATAATTTTGCGGTCATGGCCCAGCGCCACGGCGAGCTGATCGAGCGTGATCCCGGCGGCGATAGACACCACCAGCGAATCTTTATTGAGGCTGGACGCGATATCGCCCATCACTTTCAACATGATGTTGGGTTTTACCGCGCCAAATACGATATCCGCCGCCTGGGCGACTTCCTGTGCGCTTTGCGCGCCGTTGATGCCATATTCGCTCTGCAACGCGGCGACGTTATCGGCTGAAGGGGTATAGACCCAGATATTGCTGGCGGATACGTCGCCGTTGGCGATCAAGCCGCCGAGAATGGCTTTCCCCATATTTCCACAGCCAATAAAACCGATCTTCTTATCCATTTCATCCCTCCATCATGGTTATTTTACGTTGTGCATGGCCTCTAGCTTAACGCGCCTTTTACCGTTTTCGCTATGGCGGCGGCTTTATCCGGTCGTTAAAAGTCGCCATACTTTTACCCAAAGCGGGTAGAATCCGCGTTTTAATTGTCACGCCGCAGGCGGATCTGGAGTCAAAATGTCGATATGGGTAGATGCCGATGCGTGTCCGAACGTAATTAAAGAAGTGCTGTGGCGCGCGGCGGATCGCTGCCAGGTCATGGTGACAATGGTGGCGAACCAGAATCTGCGCGTGCCCCCGTCGAAATTTGTCCGCGCCTGGCGGGTAGAGGCCGGGTTTGACGTGGCGGATAACGAAATTGTACGCCACTGCCAGCCAGGAGATTTGGTGATCACCGCCGATATCCCGCTGGCGGCGGAAGTGATTGCCAAAGGCGCGCATGCGTTAAATCCGCGTGGCGAACGCTATATCGAGGCCACCATTCGCGAGCGCTTAACCATGCGCGATTTTATGGATACGCTGCGGGCCAGCGGCATCCAGACTGGCGGACCGTCAACCCTCAGCCCGCGCGACAGGCAACAGTTCGCCGCCGAGTTGGATAAGTGGTTACTGGCCCGCGCCCGTCGCGTTTAGGTCCAACTGTCGTCGTCGCCGCCGAAATCGTTGCCGAAATCATCATCATTACCGAAGTCCGCATCGTCATTGATGGCATAGTCGTTGACGTTATCCTGGGGTAGCCCGGCGTCCTGGTTGAGAAACTGGCTGTCATCCGCTTCGTTATAATCTTCAACGGCGTTGATTGCGCCGGTATCTGTCGGCTGGGTCGGATCGTCAATGATATTCACGATCTCTTCCGGCTGGCTGTGGCTGAACATGCTGGTTAGCATATTCGCCATAATCACGCCGCCGGCCACGCCCACAGCCGTTTGCAGCGCACCGCCCATAAATCCCTGGCCTCTCGGCGCGCCATAGCCCTGCGCACTGGGTGGCGGCGCGTTGTACTGGCCCGGCGCGGCGCGGGCGTATTGGTCGGCACCCGGGATAGGCTTGTCTACCGGGCGGGCAGGGGCATGATTACCGCCGCCGAATAGCCCGGCAAGAAAACCGCCGCTGCTCTGTTTTTGCTCCGCTTCATGCTCGCGCTGCGCCAGCTGGCCTTCCAGCGCCTGTAGGCGCTGGTTCAACTGTTTGATGGCGGCCTCCTGAATCAGGATGGTTTGCGCCATATAATAGGGGGCCTGCGGCTGCTGCTGGAGATGGTTGACGATACGCGCCTCGGCTTCAGCGTCGCGTGGTGCGCTCTGGCTTTCAGCCTGTTGCAGACGGCTAAAAAGCCCATCGATCAGGCGTTGCTCTTCGGATTGCATGATTCATATCTCCGTCATTATGCATCTGTAATAACTATAATCCTGATTTATCCCCCCGTTCGCGTTACGGGATAAATCTGCAAAACAGGCCCGGTTCTTAAAAGTGGAATCCAGAATGCGTATCAGGGGGTTGTAATTGATAGTCAGTTTCAAGTAAGGTGGGCGCACCTTTCAGTGGTAGAAATTCTTTACATGCAACAGCCTTATTCCACACGGCTTGGTGGCGGTAAAAAGTCGATACATTTCATTTTCGTAACTAAATTTTTACACCTTTCCTGTGTACTAGCTTGCTGGTATGATTACCATTCTAAACGTTAATGACGTCATCTCAACGGCTGAGATGCTGAGGACAATCCTTTCATGACTCAACCCCTTTTTCTGGTCGGGCCGCGCGGATGTGGCAAAACAACGGTGGGTCAGCGTTTAGCGGCATCGCTGGGGTTTCATTTTGTCGATACCGACCGCTGGCTGTTAGAACAAAGCGGCGCGACGGTGGCGGAAATTGTGGAACAAGAAGGATGGCCGGGGTTCCGCGCCAGGGAAAGCCAGGCGTTGCAGGCGGTGACGCAGCCCGCCACGGTGGTCGCCACCGGCGGAGGTATGGTGCTGGCGGAGGTGAACCGTCTGTTTATGCGCAATCACGGCGCGGTGATCTATTTGCAGGTTCCGGCTGTCACCCTGGCACAGCGCCTGCTGGCATCGCCGGAAGAAGAGCAGCGGCCCACGCTGACCGGCAAACCGATGGTCGAAGAAATCGAAGATGTGCTGGCTCAGCGAGAAGCGCTCTACCAGGCGGCGGCGCACCATGTTATTGACGCCAGTCTGCCGGTTGACCTTATCATTGCGCGTATTCTGGAAGTGTTGCGTTTAGCACGCGCCAGCTAGCGGTTGTCTATACTTAATACTTCGAATCCATTGATAAGGAAGTGTTATGGCATCCAGACCCCCGTATCCCCGAGAAGCGCGCATTGTTACGATTGAGAAAGGCACCCCAGGGCAGACGGTGACCTGGTATCAGCTGCGGGCGGATCATCCGAAACCTGACGCATTGATTAGCGAGCATGACACGGAAGCCGAAGCGCTGGATGCGAAGCGGCGCTATGAAGATCCTGATAAAACGTGACGCCATTCACAAGGGAGAGCGGCTGGCTCTCCCTTCCTTCCTCCCTTCACTTCGCCAAATTCTGAATTTTCAATCGCCGGAGCGGTTAAATTCCCGTTACTATTAAAACCTTACTTTAAGACCCGCCGCGACGAGGAGAAAATGCGCGGCAAGATTACCAGAAGCTGCCAGGCTTTATGGTTAATTTATCTCCAATAAATGCATGGCGCGGTAAGCAGTGCAGTAGAAAAGCAAGAGATTAGACAGGCGGAATGAACATGAACCCTACGTTAGCGATACTCACGATTGGCGTTGTACCTGTCAGTGCCATTATGCCGTTACTGGCGGAGCAGGTCCCGGAAGAACAAATTAAGCATATGAGTTTAATGGGATCGCTCAGCAAAGAAGAAGCGCTGCAAGACTATGGCGTCGAGCCCGGTCATGAGGGCATGCTGACATTACTCAGCAATAAAGAAGTCGTGGAAGTGTCGCGTCAAAAAACCGAGCTGGCGTTGCAAAGCGCCATTGAAGTGCTGGAGAACCAGGGGTATGACGTCATTCTGCTCATGAGCACTTACCGCTTCACCAAACTCCATGCCCGCAACGCGATCTTACTGGAGCCGCAGCGCATCATTCCGCCGCTGGTCGCTTCCATTGTCGATGGTCACCAGGTTGGCGTGATTGTGCCAATCCCGGAACTGCTGCCGTTACAGGCTGAAAAATGGGCGATGCTGGAAAACCCGCCGCTGTATGCGCTGGCGAGCCCGGTATTCGGCACCGAGCAGGAGTTGCTGGATGCCGGACGGACGCTCATCGAGCAGGGCGCGGATGTGCTGATGCTGGATTGCCTTGGCTATTACCAGATTCACCGCGATCTGTTGCAGCAGGAGCTGGATGTGCCGGTGCTACTCTCCAACGTGCTGGTGGCCCATCTGGCCTCTGAACTGCTGGTTTAACACAATTTTGTGAGCTGAAGTGGGCTTGCCTGAGATACCCGTCATTGTTAACGCTGCAAGTTATCTGAATTCGGGTATATTGGTTTTTCGACCATTTCTATAAGGGCCAGTCCATGCTTCAAAGTAATGAATACTTCTCCGGTAAAGTGAAATCCATCGGTTTTACCAGTAGCAGCACTGGCCGCGCCAGTGTCGGGGTGATGGCGGAAGGGGAATATACTTTCGGCACCGCCCAGCCTGAAGAAATGACGGTCGTCAGTGGCGCACTGCGCGTGCTGCTGCCAGGGGACGTTGAGTGGAAAACTTACGGACCGGGCGACGTCTTTCATGTGCCTGGCCACAGCGAGTTCCACCTGCAAGTGGCGGAACCCACCTCTTATTTATGCCGCTATCTGTAATTTATTCACCCTCCTCGCGAGGGTGAATGCTGTTAGCGCTGGGCTTCGCCGCCCAACCCTTCCACCAGGCTCTTAATCAGGGCTGCCAGTTCGCCGGTCATCAGAATAAAATCGGCATCGAAACGCTGAGCCACGTCTTCACGGTCGATATCTTCATTCTGATCGCGCAGTTCGTCGGCAAACTTCAGGCGCTTGATCGAACCGTCTTCACACATCATAAACTGGATGCGCTGCTGCCAGTCGAGCGCCAGTTTGGTCACCACTTTGCCCGCTTCGATATGCACGGCGATTTCGTCGCTCACCAGCTCCTGCTGCTTACAGCGGATCACGCCGCCGTCTTCCAGCATGGCTTTCAACTCGGCTTCGTCCATCAACTGGAAACCCTGCGCGGCGCTGCCGCTGCGCACCCATTCGGTCAGGGTCAGTTCCGGCGGCGTTTCCAGGGTTAGCGGCACCACCGGCAGCGAACCCAGGCTTTTTCGCAGCAGCGCCAGGGTGTCTTCGGCTTTTTTGGCGCTGGCACAGTCGACCATAATCAATCCGTTAACGGTATCGATCCACATCATGGTCTGGTTAAAACGGCTGAAGGCGCGCGGCAGTAAAGAGTGCAATACTTCATCTTTCAGCGAATCTTTTTCGGTCTTTTTTAGCTTGCGTCCCTGGTCTGCTTCCAGTTTGGCGATTTTCGCTTCCAGCGCCTGTTTGATCACCGGCGCAGGCAGGATTTTTTCCTCTTTACGGGCGCAGATAACAATTTGACCGTTCGCAGTATGCGTCAGCGCATCACTCTGTGAGCCCATCGGTGGCACCCAACCGGTTTTCGCCATATCCTGGCTGCCACAGGGAGTAAAGGAAAACGCCGCCAGCTGTTTTTCCATTTCTTCGGCTCGCAGCGAGATGTCGCGGCTAACGCGATAAACCATTAAATTTTTGAACCACAGCATGATATTTTCCACGGTCTGGTAGTTAAACGCAGCGGGCATGATAACCAAACCGCCGCTCAGTTTCATGGCCTTTGAGAGAAAGGCCCGCAACCGTCACGCTGATCTGCATAAATAAGGGGCTTCTTGTGCGTATTGGGATTGATTTAGGTGGTACGAAAACTGAAGTGATCGCGCTGTCTGACGACGGTCAGCAATTGTACCGTCACCGGCTGCCCACGCCGCGTGACGATTACGCGCAAACTATCGAAACCATCGCTGAACTGGTGCGCCTGGCGGAAGAGGCCACCGGCGAGCGCGGCACCGTGGGGATGGGCATCCCCGGCTCGATTTCGCCCTATACCGGCGTGGTCAAGAATGCCAACTCAACCTGGCTTAACGGTAAGCCGTTCGATAGCGATCTCAGCGCCCGACTGGGGCGTGAAGTGCGCCTGGCGAATGACGCTAACTGCCTGGCGGTGTCCGAAGCGGTAGACGGCGCGGCGGCAGGGGCGCAAACGGTGTTTGCGGTGATTATCGGCACCGGCTGCGGGTCCGGGATTGCGTTAGGCGGCCGCAGCCATATTGGCGGCAACGGCACGGCGGGCGAGTGGGGCCATAATCCGCTGCCGTGGATGGACGCCGACGAGTTGCGCTATCGCGAAGAAGTGCCGTGTTATTGCGGTAAGCAAGGATGTATCGAGACGTTTATTTCCGGCACCGGTTTCGCCACCGATTACCGTCGGTTAAGCGGGCATCCCCATAAAGGCAGCGAGATTATCCTGCGGGTTGAACAACAGGATCCGGTGGCTGAACTGGCGCTCAGCCGTTACGAGATGCGGCTCGCCAAATCGCTGGCGCACGTGGTGAATATTCTCGATCCTGATGTGATTGTGCTGGGCGGCGGGATGAGCAATGTGGATCGGCTGTATCAGACGGTGCCACAATTGATTAAGCCGTGGGTGTTTGGTGGGGAGTGCGAGACGCCGATATTGAAGGCGAAGCACGGGGATTCGAGTGGGGTACGCGGGGCGGCGTGGTTATGGCCTCAGTAGTGGGCTAGCTCTGGGGTGGAATGTTTCGTTCGCTCTAAGGGTTTATTTATAGGGTGGAATGTTTCGTTCGCTCAAACTATGTTCATTCATGCGACACCGGTGTACGCGAACGAGTCGGAGACGCTCGCCGCCGCGTCCCCGACACCCCAGGCTCCCGGCCAACAAAATCGGCGGCTTTGCCGCTGCCCTCGGCTCCATCTCCTCGCTTCAGGTCGGTCGTGATGCTACATCCTGTAGCTCACGACCTCAGCCCCGCATCCCTGCGGGGCTGACCTGGCTCGTCAATTGCGCCTCGGCGATTTTGATGCCGGATGAAAACCCCCTGCTTTGACTCCGCTGGTGTGAGGGGAGTTAACTTACTGCGTATTCCTTTGCTAATCGGCTGATGCCGAGGCCGTTTATCTTTTTCACTTTGATTTGTACCGGGATGCGTTCTTTCATGGCTTCGACGTGGCTGATGACGCCGATGGTTTTGCCGCTGGCGTTCAGGGCGTCCAGCGCGTCGAGGGCGATGTCCAGCGTTTCGGCGTCGAGGGTGCCGAAGCCTTCATCGAGGAACAGCGAGTCGATGCGGGTTTTGTGGCTCACCAGATCCGAGAGCGCCAGCGCCAGCGCCAGGCTGACCAGGAAGCTTTCGCCGCCGGAGAGGGTGCGGGTGTCGCGTACCGCATCCGCCTGCCAGGTATCCACCACTTCCAGCTCCAGCTCTTCGCTCAGTTTACGCTTCAGCAGGTAGCGCCCGTGCAGCCGGTTAAGCTGCTGGTTCGCCAGCCAGACCAGGTTGTCGAGGGTTAAACCCTGGGCGAACTTGCGGAATTTATCGCCTTTTTGCGAGCCGATTAAATGGTTGAGATGCGCCCAGGTCACCAGATGGGCGCTGGCGTTATCTATCTGCTGTTGCAGACCCGCGAGCCGCTCGCGGTTGTCCGTATCCTGTTTGAGTTGCTGGTTCAGTTCACCCTGGCGGGTGGCGTTTTCGCGCAGCGTCTGGCTAAGTTGCGCCAGTGTCGCCTGTAAGGCATCCAGATCTACTGCCCTATCAATCTCAGCAGGCATGGCTTGCAGATGCGCGTTCAGCGCCTGTTCCGCCTGAGCCAGCCGGGTTTGCTGTTCGTGAAGCTGGCGCTCGGTTTGGATTTTTAACGCGTTGAGGCGCTCCAGGTCCTGTGGCTCCAGCACTGCGGCAAGAAATGCAGTTTCATCAGCAAAGCGGCTTTGCGCCAGGGCTTGCTCAAACTGCTGTGACAACTGCGCTTCTCGTGCCTGCTCCTGTTTGCACTGTTCGCTGAGTGTTGCCCACTGCGCTTCCAGCGTCAGGCACTGGTTGTGACACGGCTGCCAGTGATCCAGCGGTTCGCCGGTAAAGGGGGCGGGCTGCGCGTCTTCTTCCGGCAGCACTGCCAGGATTTCATCACAGCGGATAAGCAAGTTTTGTAGGGCAAGCTGGCGGGTTTGCTGCTGTTGCCACTGTTGTGCTTCCTGCTCGCGCGCCCGCAGCCAGTCAGCTTCCTGGATCTCATCCGGCAGCGCCAGATCCAGGGCGGCAAATTGTTCGCTGAGCGCCTGGTAGCGCGCTGCCGTTTCTGCTTCATATTGCGTGATAGCCTGCTGCCTGGCGCGGGCGTCATCCGCCAGGAGCTGGTGCTGTTGCAGCAGGTAAAGCTGCTGTTCGTACTGGGTTTGGGCGTCCAGCCAGGGCTCCAGCGGCTGGCTGGCGTCCAGTGTCGCGTCCAGCGCCTGGCACAGCGCATTCCAGTCGGCATTCAGCGCCTGCGCTTTCTGGGTAATGCCTGCCGCTTCGGCGTCCAGTTCCATCAACTGCTTTTGCAGCGAGTTTTGCTGGCCGCGCAACGTCGCACCCTGTTCGCCCAGCGCCGATTTTTCCTTCTCGAGCTGTTGGTAGCGCGCCTCGCTGTCGTTCGGCTGGATAGCGTTATACGCTTCGATGGCCGGATGATGGGTAGAGCCGCATAGCGGGCAGGGCGCTTCAGGCTGGAGCCGAGCCCGCTCCGCCATCAGACCCGCGATGGTTTTTTCCAGTTCCCACACCTGGAAAGCCTTCGCCGCTTCTTCCTGTTTCACTTTATACGCCGCGCGCTTCTCAACGAGCTGACGTTCCAGATCGGCTAACTGACGGGTAATGCCCTGGCGCTGCTGGTCGAGCTGCCCGGCGCGCTGGCGTTGGGCGGCAATATCCCGGTGCAGCACAGCCAGTTTCTGGCGCTGCCCGCGCTGGGCGGCGGCGCGTTGTAGCTGGCTGTTCAGTTCTTCAGGCGTCAGCGTCAGCGTGACGGGGGCTAACAGCGCCTGTTTTTTCTTTACCTGATCCAACGCGGCACGCAGTTCGCCGAGCCGGCTGTCGTCGCGGCGGCGCTCAGCGAAGGCGGATTTCCAGCCAGCCAGTTCGTTTTGCCACTGGCCCCAGCGGTGGTGGGTTTGCATCAGCGCGGTTATCAGCTCCAGTTCCGACCGTGAATCAGCGGCGCGTTGGGCGATGGCGGCGCGGATCTGCTGGCGGCGCTGCTTTTCGCTGAGTAAGTGAGCATTAACTTCTTCGCGCTGGGTTTGCGTCCGTTGCAGCGTCTGGCGCTGGTCGCGGCGCTGCTGCCACAGCGGGCGCAGTTTCTCGGCGGGCAGGGCTTGTTCCAGCCTGGCGATATCGGCCTGTGCCGCGAGTTGTGCCTGTTGCGCCTGCGCCAGATCGGTTTGCGCCTGCTGGCAATGGCGTTCGTGCTGCGCTTTGTGGCTTAACCACTGGTGATGCTGCTGGTTGCGCTGGTACTGCGCCTGCAACGCGTGCTCTTCTGAAGTAAGCGCCTGCAAACTTTCCGCAAGCTGCTGGCGCTGCTCATCATTGAGCAACATCACGCCCTGCGCCTGGGATTGCAGTTTTTCCAGATCGATACGCGCCTGCTTATGCTGCTCAAAGACCCGCGCGGAAATCACGCCGTAAATTTCGGTGCCGGTCAGTTCTTCGAGAAGCTCTGCGCGCTCCTGGGCTTTCGCGTTCAGGAATGCGGCAAACTGCCCCTGCGAGAGCATCATCGAGCGGGTAAATCGGTCATAATCCAGCCCGGTTAATGTGGCAACGGCATCGAGCTTGTCATTCACTTTATCCGCCAGAATTTTCCCGTCGGCGCTACGGGCCAGTTCCACGCGGGGCGGCTGGAGTTTGCCGTCCGGCAGATAGCGGGCGCGATACTGGCTCCAGAACGCGCGATAGGCCACGCCTTTCACTTCAAATTCCACTTCCGCCAGACACTCGGCGGTGTCGCGGGTCATCAAATCATTCTGCGACTGGGAGATGGTGTTGAGGCGCGGCGTCTTGTGATACAGCGCCAGGCAAACGGCATCAAGCAGGGTGGTTTTCCCCGCGCCGGTTGGCCCGGTTATAGCAAACAGTCCATTGCTGGAAAACGGCTCCTGGGTAAAGTCGATTTTCCATTCACCCTTCAGGGAGTTGAGGTTCTTAAGACGCAGGCTCAAAATCTTCATGCGTTTTCCTCCTGCTGCATCGTCTCCAGGGTTTGGGCGAACAGCGTCCTCAACCTGGCGGCTTCATCCTCTTCCAGCGCTTCGCTTTGCAGGCGGCGCTCAAACACTTCCTCTACGCTGAGTTCGCTCAGGGTTTCGGTTTCCAGCCGGGCGATAGCCTGTTCTCGCTGCTCGCGGTTACGGCGCAGTAAGATCACTTCCACCGGCAGATTTTCGGTCATGGCAACGATATGGCGCTGCATATCGTGCAGGAAATCATCGCTGACAATTTCGATATCCAGCCAGGTTTTCGGCTCGGCGGGCGCGTCGCGCCACTGCTCAAGCTGCTGCTCGATTTGGGCCAGCGTGCCTTTGATCATCGCCAGCGGCTGGGTAACCGGTACTGCCAGTGGGGTGATTTTCGCCAGCGATGCGCCGGAAAACTCCACCAGATTCACCACTTTTTCACTGCCGGTTTCATCAAAACTTAATGGGATCGGCGAGCCGCAATAGCGGATATGTTCGCTCTTTGCCACCGTCTGGGCGCGATGAATATGGCCCAGGGCGATGTAATCCGCCGCCGGGAAATGGCTGGCGGGGAACGCGTCGAGGGTGCCGATGTAAATATCGCGCACCGCATCGGTTTTGGTGACGCCCAGCGCGGTTAAATGGCCGGTTGCGATAACCGGCAGCGCGCGTTCGCCACGCAGCTGGCAGGCGGCTTCAAAGCACTCCTGGTAATGACGGGTAATGGCGTCCAGCAGTTGCAGTTGTTTATCGCTGCCCGATTCGCCGGCGCGGCTTTTAGTGATGTCGCGCGGGCGTAAAAACGGGACAGGGCACAGTACCGCGCCCGGCTCGCCATTCCGTTTATTGATAATCAATGCCTGGCCTTCAGGATCACGCTGCGCGCTGGCGACCACCCGGGTATTCAGGCAGGCCAGCAGTTCGCGGGATTCGTTGAGCGTCGCAACCGAATCATGATTGCCCGCCAGGACGATTAACTCACAGCCGGTCGGCTGGAGATCCACCACGAAGCGGTTATACAGTTCACGGGCGTAGCTCGGCGGCGAACCGGTATCAAAGATATCCCCGGCGACGATAATGGCATCCACCTGCTGCTCCGCCGCCGTCTGGCGCAGCCACGTCAGGAAGGCCTGGTGCTCCGCCGCGCGGCTTTTGGTATAAAAATTTTGACCGAGATGCCAGTCTGAGGTGTGGAGGATGCGCATCGTCATTCCCTGTGGCGTAAAAGCGAAAGGGGGATTATAACCCTCCTTATACTTCACTGTCCTGACGCCAGATTTATACAGCAAACTGATGGGTCATAAGACCGTCATCTTTTTCATAAATCTGTCATAAAACTGACGCATAATGGCGCCGCATTCAGAAAATTCGACTTAATTTGACAGGGCTAATCATGGCGAGACGTATCCTGGTCGTTGAAGATGAAGCGCCAATCCGTGAGATGGTGTGCTTCGTACTCGAACAAAATGGCTTCCAGCCGGTTGAAGCGGAAGATTATGACACCGCGGTGAATCAGCTTAACGAACCCTGGCCCGACCTTATCCTGCTGGACTGGATGTTGCCGGGCGGTTCCGGGCTTCAGTTTATTAAACATCTCAAACGTGAAGCGCTGACCCGCGATATCCCGGTCATGATGCTGACCGCGCGCGGTGAAGAAGAAGACCGGGTGCGCGGGCTGGAAACCGGCGCGGACGATTACATCACCAAGCCGTTCTCCCCGAAAGAGCTGGTGGCGCGGATCAAAGCCGTGATGCGCCGCATCTCCCCGATGGCGGTGGAGGAGGTGATCGAAATGCAGGGGCTGAGCCTCGACCCCAGCTCCCACCGCGTGATGACCGGCGAAAACCCTCTCGATATGGGCCCTACCGAATTCAAACTGTTACACTTCTTTATGACCCACCCGGAGCGGGTTTACAGCCGCGAGCAGTTGCTTAATCACGTCTGGGGCACCAACGTATATGTAGAAGACCGAACCGTGGACGTGCATATCCGCCGCCTGCGTAAAGCGCTGGAGCTGAGCGGGCACGATCGTATGGTGCAAACGGTTCGCGGAACCGGCTACCGCTTCTCAAGTCGTTTTTAATCACGATAACCGGAGAGTGACGCGTGCTGGAACGGCTGTCATGGAAAAGGCTGGCCCTTGAGCTGGTGCTGTGTTGTATCCCGGCCCTGATTTTGGGGGCCATTTTTGGTTACTGGGCGTGGTTTCTGCTGCTGGCGGTCACCAGCCTGCTGGTCTGGCATTTCTGGAATTTAATGCGCCTTTCCTGGTGGATTTGGGTCGATCGCAGTATGACGCCGCCGCCGGGGCGGGGGAGTTGGGACCCGCTGCTGTACGGCCTTCATCAAATGCAGTTGCGTAACAAAAAGCGCCGCCGCGAGCTGGGCAGCCTGATCAAACGCTTTCGCAGCGGCGCGGAATCCTTGCCGGATGCGGTGATCCTCACCACCGAAGAGGGCAATATCTTCTGGTGTAACGGCCTGGCTCAGCAACTGCTGGGGCTGCGCTGGCCGGACGATAACGGTCAAAACATCCTTAACCTGCTGCGCTACCCCGAATTCACCAACTGGCTAAAGGGGCGGCAGTTTACCCGCCCGCTGAATCTTGTGCTGAATAATGGCCGCCACCTGGAATTCCGCGTTATGCCTTACAGCGAAGAACAGCTATTAATGGTGGCGCGCGACGTGACGCAAATGCACCAGTTGGAAGGCGCACGGCGTAATTTCTTCGCTAACGTCAGTCACGAATTGCGTACACCGCTGACGGTGCTCCAGGGCTATCTGGAGATGATGGACGATAAACCGCTCGAAGGCCCGCTGCGCGAGAAAGCCATCCATACCATGCGCGAGCAAACCCACCGGATGGAAGGCCTGGTCAAGCAACTGCTGACCCTGTCGAAAATCGAGGCCGCGCCCGCGCTGGTGCTGAATGAGCAAATTGACGTGCCGATGATGTTGCGGGTGGTGGAGCGCGAGGCGCAAACCTTAAGCCATAAAAGACATACGCTTACATTTGACGTCGACAGTCATTTAAAAGTGCTGGGCAATGATGAACAACTGCGCAGTGCGATATCCAACCTGGTGTATAACGCGGTCAACCATACTCCGGAAGGCACGGCGATTACCGTAACCTGGCAACGCACACCGCAGGGAGCAAAGTTTTCGGTACAGGATAACGGACCGGGAATTTCAGCGGAGCATATTCCGCGTCTTACCGAGCGTTTTTACCGGGTGGATAAAGCCCGTTCCCGCCAGACTGGCGGCAGCGGACTGGGGCTGGCGATTGTTAAGCACGCCCTCAGCCACCACGATGCGCGGCTTGAAATCGAGAGCCAGCCAGGTAAAGGCACCACCTTTAGTTTTGTGCTGCCGGAACGGCTTATCGCAAATCCTGCCCCGGTGCGGCAAATCAGCTAAACCCGCTGTAAAACTTAGTTTCCATGGGCCAGTAAACTGGCCCTTTTGCCGTTTGGTTTCCTGAACAACTGTCTTATTTTTGACGGTTGTTTGTTTTTTGTTCGCATTAAAAGCCATAACATTTTTAAGATTCTGGTATGAATATCTAACTCATTTCGCGATTGTGGAATAATCTACTGGTTTTTAGATCCCTTATTGCCTTCAAACGTTATAAGCGTTTAAATTGCGCACCTGATGTTGCCAGACTCACTGTAATTTCGTGGTAATCCAAAAAACTATTCTCCGCCACGGCATCAGGTAAGTGTTTTTCGCTGATTTATAACGAAACGACGCTATTTCGCTCAGCGCTGGCAACCTAAACGTCATTCTTTTCAACACCACATCCACAGGCAGTTAGACTTTATGACCCATCAACTGAAATCGCGTGACATCATCGCACTGGGCTTTATGACCTTTGCGCTGTTTGTAGGCGCAGGCAATATCATCTTCCCCCCTATGGTTGGCCTGCAGGCAGGCGAACACGTCTGGACGGCGGCGATTGGTTTTCTGATCACGGCGGTCGGCCTGCCTGTACTGACCGTGGTCGCGCTGGCGAAAGTCGGCGGCGGCGTGGACAGCCTGAGCACGCCGATTGGCCGTGGCGCGGGCATCCTGCTGGCGACCGTGTGCTATCTGGCCGTGGGGCCGCTGTTCGCCACCCCGCGTACCGCCACCGTTTCGTTTGAAATGGGGATTGCGCCGCTGACGGGCGCAGGCCCGATGCCGCTGTTTATCTACAGCCTGATCTATTTCGCACTGGTGATCCTGGTTTCTCTGTATCCGGGCAAACTGCTCGACACCGTGGGCAACTTCCTTGCGCCGCTGAAAATTATTGCGCTGACCATCCTGGCGGTTGCCGCTCTGCTGTGGCCAGCAGGCGATATCAGCGTAGCCACTGACGCTTACCAGCATGCGGCGTTCTCGAACGGTTTCGTTAACGGCTATCTGACCATGGATACCCTGGGCGCAATGGTATTCGGTATTGTTATCGTCAATGCCGCGCGTTCACGCGGCGTCACCGAAGCACGTCTGTTGACCCGTTATACCGTCTGGGCTGGCCTGATGGCGGGCGTGGGCTTGACCCTGCTGTACCTGGCTCTGTTCCGCCTGGGTTCAGACAGCGCAACCCTGGTCGATCAGACGGCTAACGGCGCGGCAATCCTTCACGCTTACGTGCAGCACACCTTTGGCGGCGCAGGCAGCTTCCTGCTGGCCGCGTTGATTTTCATCGCCTGTATGGTGACGGCGGTTGGCCTGACCTGTGCCTGTGCCGAATTCTTCGCGCAGTATCTACCGCTCTCGTACCGTGCGCTGGTGTTTATCCTCGGCGGCTTCTCGATGGTGGTCTCGAATCTGGGCCTGAGCCACCTGATCCAGATTTCTATTCCGGTGCTGACGGCGATTTATCCGCCGTGCATCGTGCTGGTAGTGTTGAGCTTTACCCGCGGTTGGTGGCACAATTCCACCCGCGTTATCGCACCGGCAATGTTAATCAGCCTGCTGTTGGGCCTGATTGACGGCGTGAAGGCTTCAGCGTTGGGCGACATGTTGCCTGCCTGGACGCAGAAAATGCCGCTGGCCGATCAAGGGCTGGCCTGGCTGATGCCGACGGTAGCGATGGTGGTGATTGCCGCTATTTGGGATCGCGCTACGGGGCGTCAAGTGACCTCCACCGCGCACTAAATAAAGCCGGACAGATTTTAACCACGGAGCCCCCTCCGTGGTTTTTTTATTGTGTAACCAGGTACTTAACAACATGGATAACGGGACTACGCTCAAACGCGGTTTGAGTACACGACATATTCGCTTTATGGCGCTCGGCTCGGCGATTGGCACCGGGCTTTTTTACGGCTCAGCCGACGCCATTAAAATGGCCGGTCCGAGCGTGCTGCTGGCGTATATCATTGGCGGCGTGGCGGCATACATTATTATGCGCGCGCTGGGTGAAATGTCGGTACATAACCCTGCGGCCAGCTCATTCTCCCGTTATGCCCAGGAAAACTTAGGCCCGCTGGCGGGCTACATCACTGGCTGGACCTACTGCTTCGAAATCCTGATTGTCGCCATCGCCGACGTCACCGCCTTCGGCATTTACATGGGCGTCTGGTTCCCCACCGTGCCGCACTGGGTGTGGGTGCTGAGCGTGGTGCTGATTATCTGCGCCATCAACCTGATGAGCGTCAAAGTGTTCGGCGAGATGGAGTTCTGGTTCTCATTCTTTAAAGTCGCCACCATTATCATCATGATTGCCGCCGGTATCGGCATCATTATCTGGGGCATCGGCAACGGCGGCCAGCCTACCGGCATCAATAATCTGTGGAGCCACGGCGGTTTCTTCGCCAATGGCTGGATTGGCACCGTGATGGCGTTGCAGATGGTGATGTTCGCCTACGGCGGCATCGAAATTATTGGTATCACCGCAGGCGAAGCCAAAGATCCGGAGAAGTCGATTCCGCGCGCCATCAACTCGGTTCCGCTGCGTATTCTGGTGTTCTACGTGGGTACGCTGTTTGTGATTATGTCTATTTATCCGTGGAACCAGGTCGGCACCAACGGCAGCCCGTTCGTTCTGACCTTCCAGCATATGGGCATCACCTTTGCTGCCGGTATTCTTAACTTTGTGGTGATCACCGCTTCGCTGTCAGCGATTAACAGCGACGTGTTTGGCGTTGGCCGTATGCTGCACGGCATGGCGGATCAGGGCAGCGCGCCGAAAGTCTTCGCCAAAACCTCGCGCAACGGCGTGCCGTGGGTGACCGTGATGGTGATGACCGCCGCGCTGCTGCTGGCGGTGTATCTCAACTACATCATGCCGGAAAACGTGTTCCTGGTGATTGCCTCGCTGGCGACCTTCGCCACCGTGTGGGTGTGGATCATGATTCTGCTGTCGCAGATCGGGTTCCGCCGCCGCTTATCCCCGGAAGAGATCAAGGCGCTGAAATTTAAAGTGCCGGGCGGTGTCGCCACCACGATTGTTGGCCTGATTTTCCTGGTGTTTATTATCGGCCTGATTGGTTATCACCCGGATACCCGCATCTCGCTCTATGTCGGTTTCGCGTGGATTGTCCTGCTGCTGGTGGGTTGGGTGTTTAAACGCCGCCACGACGCGCGCACCCGTATTACCGCATAATGCCTTCCATCCCCGCCGCCTGGCGGGGATGCTGTTTTCGCTCTACGCTCAGTGTCTCCACCTGTTAACTCCTCCCCCAAATAAAAGCAAAATGAGGAAGGCGGCTTGCCGCTGATATGGCATGGTGGCGTCAAAAATTGACCGAGGGGAAATACGATGTTGCAAGCCTGGCACCTTCCGGTGGCACCTTTTATCAAGCAGAACGCGCAGCGGCTGACCATCACGCTGTGGCTTTCCGGGGACGATTTGCCGCAGCGGGTGACGCTGCGCGCGGAGCGCGATAACGAAGAGACTTCCATTCCCATGACGCGCGTGCGCAAAGCGCCGCAGGAAGGCGTGACCGCCTGGCGGGCGACTATTGCGCTGGATGAAGGGCAGCCGCGCCGCCGCTACAGTTTTAAACTGCTGTGGCCCAGCCGCCAGCGCTGGTTTACGCCGCAGGGGTTTAACGATTTTCCGCCCGCGCGCCTTGAGCAGTTCGCGGTGGATGCACCGGATCATGGGCCCAACTGGGTGGCGGACCAGATATTTTATCAAATCTTCCCTGACCGTTTCGCCCGTAGCCTGCCGCGTGAGGCCGGGCAGGATAATGTTTACTATCATCACGCCGCTCACCGCGACATCATTCTGCGCGACTGGGACGAACCGGTGACTGCCGAGGCGGGCGGCTCGACGTTTTACGGCGGGGATCTGGACGGCATCAGCGAAAAACTGCCGTGGTTGCAAAAGCTTGGCGTCACGGCACTGTATCTCAACCCGGTGTTTACCGCGCCCAGCGTCCATAAATATGACACCCAGGACTACCGCCACGTCGACCCGCAGTTCGGCGGCGACCACGCGTTACTGCGCCTGCGCGATAACACCCGCCGTGCCGGGATGCGGTTGGTGCTGGACGGCGTGTTTAACCACAGCGGCGACTCCCATCCGTGGTTTGACCGGCATAACGCCGCCACTGGCGGGGCATGCCATAACCCGGAATCAGCATACCGCGACTGGTACAGTTTTTCTGAAGATGGACAGGCGCTGGACTGGCTGGGCTACCCGAGCCTGCCGAAACTGGATTATCAGTCATCAACGCTTATCGACGAGATCTACCAGGGTGAAGACAGCGTGGTGCGCCACTGGCTGCGCGAGCCCTGGGGCATGGACGGCTGGCGGCTGGACGTGGTGCATATGCTGGGCGAAGCGGGCGGGGCGCAGAATAACCTCCAGCACGTGCGCGGCATTACCCAGGCGGCGAAAGAGGTCAACCCCGAGGCCTACATCGTGGGCGAACATTTTGGCGATGCCCGCCAGTGGTTGCAGGCCGATGCGGAAGACGCGGCGATGAATTACCGTGGCTTTACGATACCGCTGTGGGGTTTTTTAGCGAATACCGATATCTCTTACGATCCACAGCACATTGACGCCGAAATCTGCATTCGCTGGATGGAGCAGTACCGCGCCGGGCTTTCCCATCAGCAGCAGTTGCGGATGTTTAACCAGCTCGACAGCCACGATACCGCGCGTTTCAAAACGCTACTGGGTAAGGACGTTGCCCGCCTGCCGCTGGGCGTGGTGTGGCTGTTTTGCTGGCCCGGCGTTCCCTGCATCTATTACGGCGATGAAGTGGGGCTGGACGGCAATAACGATCCGTTTTGCCGTAAACCCTATCCGTGGGACGCCGAAAAGCAGGATCGCGACCTATTCGCGCTGTATCAGCGCCTGGCGCGGCTGCGTAAACAGCTTCGCGCATTACGCTACGGCGGCTGCAATGTGCTATACGCTAAAGGGGATGTGGTGGTGTTTATGCGCTTGTGGCAGCAGCAAAAAGTGCTGGTTGCCATTAACCGGGGCGATGACACGTGTGTCGAGTTACCCTGGTCGCCGTTACTGGCACAGACCGGGTGGCGGCAGGATGAAGGGA
Source organism: Atlantibacter sp. MEI4A-1023 (assembly GCF_056155425.1). Taxonomy (NCBI): domain Bacteria; kingdom Pseudomonadati; phylum Pseudomonadota; class Gammaproteobacteria; order Enterobacterales; family Enterobacteriaceae; genus Atlantibacter; species Atlantibacter sp. MEI4A-1023. Next base: position 3,497,180 of record NZ_CM149568.1, on the reverse strand, counting down.
AGGCGCAATTTACCGATCAATCATTAATCATGCCAGCGGTTTCCTTCGGGATCTGGCGAAACGGTTAACGGTAATTTAAGAAACGCCAGTCTATCTCCTGAGCGCGCTTTTTGAAAAAATAGGCGGCAATCGCGTATGCCGATAACAAGGGAACGGGCATGGATGGACTGGTGTTTTGGGCTGGGCTGATACTTTTTCTGGTGCTGGTGGTCGCTCCGATTATGTCGGTGATGGCCTGGCGCAGAAGTAACGCCGCGATGGATGAACTCACGCGGCTGCGCCAGCGCGTGAACGAGCTTGAATCGAGGTTGACTGCTGCGCCGCCGACCGTTGCTGTGGTGGAAACGCCGCAAACTGCGACGGAACCTGAGCCGCAACGTACCTTAGAGGACGAGATCGTCGCCCGCGTCCAGCGTTATGGGCAGAAATCCGCCGCCGGGAATGCGCAGGCTACGGATACTTCTTCGCCCTGGCAACGCTCTGCGGCGTCGGTTGCTGACGCGCGCGCGGAGCCTGAACCTGTTCCGGTGGCCTCCGCACCCGTTCAGGATATTCCTCCCTCACAGTTCAGCGGCATGCTCAGTTCACTGGTGCGCTGGTTTATGCAGGGCAATCCGCTGGCGAAACTGGGCGTGCTGCTGCTGTTTCTCGGTCTGGCCTACCTGTTCCGCTATACCGTCGAGCGCGACATGTTCCCGCTGGAGCTGCGCCTGATGGCAGCGGCGGCAGGCTCAATGGGGCTGCTTTTCTTCGGCTTTAAACTGCGCCATAAACAACCGCTGTACGGCCTGATATTGCAGGGTGGGGCGACTGGCGCACTGTATCTCACCGTCTTCGGTGCTTTCCGGCTGTGGCAAATGCTGCCAATGACCCTGGCATTTGGTCTGCTACTGTTGATTTGCGCAGCCAGCGTTGGGCTGGCGGTGCTGCAAAAGGCGCTCAGCCTGGCGATGCTCGCCAGCATCGGCGGTTACCTCGCGCCAATCCTGCTTTCTACCGGTTCCGGCAATCACATCGCGCTGTTTTCGTTTTATCTGCTGCTCTCGGTGGGCATTCTGGCGATTAGCTGGTGGCAGCACTGGCGGGTGCTCAATCTGCTGGGTATGGCGTTTACCTTTGGTGTCGCCGGGCTGTGGGGGATGAACGGCTATCGACCGGAAATTTATCTCAGCAGCCAGCTATTCCTGATTGCCAATATTCTGCTGTTTGGCGTGCTGTGCGTCGGGCTGTCGCTGCGCGCGCAGCAGAGTAAGGAAAAAATCATCGACGGCGTGTTGCTGTTCGCGCCGCCGCTGATCGGTTTTGGCATGCAGTACGCCATCGCCCGCCATTTCGAATACGGCCCGGCGCTGTCGGCGCTGGGCTTTGGGCTGGTCTATCTGGTGCTGGGTTGGTTGGTGCTACGCCGTTATCCGGGGCAGGGGAAAATCCTGGTGCTGGCCGCGCTGGCGCTGGGCGGCGCGTTCACTACCCTGGCGATCCCGCTGGCGCTGTCGGCGCGCTGGACGGCAATGGCCTGGGCGCTGGAAGGGCTGGGTATTGTGTGGCTTGGCCTCCAGCAGCGCCAGTTGCGGATGAGCTATAGCGGCACGGGATTACTGGTGTTGGCGCTGGGTAGCGCGATTTACGCGCTTTCGCAGCACCTGACGCCGTTGTCGATAATAGTGATTTTCGGCGTACTCAGCGCCGCCTGGCTGATGGCGGCGTGGCTATGGCGCGCCCACCAGCGGTTTATCAGCCACGCCTTACTGGCGGGCGGGATTGCTTTCTGGATCGTAGCGCTGATCGGTCTGGCGGATGCCGTCAACCGTTCACTGGATCTCGCGGTTATGGTACTGGCGCTGCTCTGCGCGTCGGTATGGGCGTGGCGAGCCGCTAGCCAGCGTCTTAACTGGCGTGAAATGGGCTATGCCCAGTGGCTGCTGTGGCCGGGTATCCTGCTGGCGATCCTGTTCAGCCTCATGCACGGCGACCATTTGCTGAGTGCCGGATGGACGGGGATTATCTGGGTACTGGCGTTCGCCTGCGCGGGCTTGCTGCTGTACAAGGACGGCGAGCCGCTCATAGCGCGGCTGTCTCAGGCCGCGCATATTGCGCTGTTCTGGCTTCTGTTGCTGGTCGCCGGGCTGGAAATTTTCTGGTTTATTGATGGCTTGCCCTGGGGCTCTGACGAATGGCAGGCGGGCATCGTGATGGCGAGCGCGGGGATCGTTATCCTGCTGGTACACGGCGCGATCCGCCGCGATCTGTGGCCGGTGCGCGTCTGGTCTCAGTTATACGCCAGCATCGGCATCGCACCGCTGATCGCGCTGGAATTCGGCATGTTGGTTTTCAGTAACCTGCTGGATGGCGTGATGTTCAACTGGCAATGGCTGCCGCTGGTTAACCCGCTGGAAATCGGCGCGGGTTATGGGCTGCTGGCGCTGTACGTCGCTGCTCGCTACCTTGAGACGCATCATCTGCCCGGCTGGGACAAGGTTTCGCAGGGCGTACCGCGGGTTATCGCCGGGCTGGCATTCTGGTGGGCGAATGGCCTGTTGCTGCGCATTCTGGCCGCCTGGGGTGACGTAGCCTGGCAACCTGATGCGCTGTGGTCATCACGCCTGATCCAGACGACCTTCGCGCTATTCTGGATGCTGATCGCCCTGGTGGTGATGGTTAAAGCAACCCGTTCCGCCAGCCGCAACACCTGGATGGCGGGCGCGGCACTGCTTGGCGTGGTGATTATCAAACTGATGTTAGTCGACAGCGCAGGCGGCGGCGGGCTGGCGCGCGCCATCGCGTTTATTGGCGTGGCGGTGCTGGTATTGATTGTCGGATATTTTTCACCGCTGCCCCCGAAAGCAGCGGTTAACAAGGCGGAACCGGAATGAAGGGATTACTAAACGTTATCGTCATGGCTGCCCTGTGGCTGCCAATGGCGGGATTCGCAGAAGAAACGGCCGCCGATGCGCCGCAGGATTACGCATGGGGGATGCATCTGGAGAACGAAGGGGCGTCACCGTTCTGGCAAATCGCGCTACCGACCCAGGTCTATGAGCAAACTGTCTGGCCTGATTTGCGCGACGTGCGGGTGTTTAACAGTAAAGGCGAGGCCGTACCGTTCGCGCTGACGCCGCAACGCCAGCCGCAGAGTGCGCCGAAGCCGGTCGCGTTGAAAGTCTTCCCGCTGGATATCAAACACGTTAAACAGGAAGGGCAGAACAGCCTGACGGTAAAAATGCCCGGCGGTGCTGAAGTGCATCTGGCGGGCGACGATGTGACCCGCATTAGCCAAAGCTTCCTGATGACCCTGCCCGACGGGCTTAAAACGCCGTTGCCGGTGGCGCAACTGCGGCTCAACTGGCCGAAACCGGCGCAAAACTGGCAGGCAAAGGTCGATCTGTATTACAGCGAAGATTTGAAAAGCTGGTACAGGCTGGCCGAAGATTCGCCCTTAATGGATCTGACTTCCGGGAACGACCAGTTGAAACTCAACACGCTTTCGTCCAGCGTCACGCTCTCTGAAGAAAACTATCGTTATCTGCTGATGACTGTCTCGGATGCACCACAACCGCTGACGCTGCAAAGCGTGGAAGCTCTCGCGCCAGCGGATGATTTCAGTAATGCTTACGTTTATCTAACGGCCCATAAAGAAAGCGGTACGGCCAGCGAGGCGGTATTTAGCTGGGCCAACCCACAGCCGCTGGCGGGCCTGGTAATCACTGCCGGGAATGAAAGCCCGGTACTGCCGGTGGAAATTGACTATCGCCAGCGTGCAGATGGCGACTGGCAACCCCTGGCGAAAACTGTGCTGTACCGGATCAACGAGGCGCAGTCGGACCCCACTATGCTGAACGGCGAGCAGGTTCAGGCTATCCGGGTAAAAGGCATTAATGCCAGCTGGGGAGATACGCCGCCGGAAGTTCAGGGCCTACGCGCCAGCCAGGCGCTGGTGTTTATTCCGCAAGGAACGGGGCCGTTTATACTGGCGTGGGGCAACAAGGCCGCTAAACCGCGGGCGATGGCGCTGGATATGGTGATCCCTGAAAAACTGCGCGGGCAATACACGCTGGATACTCTGCCGGTTGCCACTGAAGCCGACACCGTCACGCTGGGCGGCGAGGCGCGGTTAACGGCAGTTGATCCGGCGGAGCGCCGTAGCCAGTGGATGACGCTACTGATCTGGGGTGTGCTGGTGATTGGCGTGTTAGCGCTGCTGGGCGTCGCGTACCGGCTATGGCGGGAAGTGAAAAACAAACCCTGATGCCATAAAAAAAGGCCCGCAAGCGGGCCTTTTCTTTGAAGTCGTTATTACAGCTTAGCGACGTTCTCGCTCAGGTATTTCGCCACGCCGTCCGGAGACGCGTTCATACCTTCTTTGCCTTTTTCCCACTGAGCCGGGCACACATCGCCGTGCTCTTCGTGGAACTGCAGCGCATCAACCATACGCAGCATTTCATCAATGTTACGGCCCAGTGGCAGATCGTTAACCACCTGGTGGCGAACCACGCCGTTTTTGTCGATCAGGAAGGAGCCACGCAGCGCAACGCCTGCATCCGGGTGCTCAATGCCGTAAGCCTGCTGGATTTCACGTTTGATATCGGCAACCATCGCGTACTGAACCGGGCCAATACCGCCTTTATCAACCGGCGTGTTACGCCATGCGTTGTGAACGAATTCAGAGTCGAAAGAAACGCCAACCACTTCTACGCCGCGCTTCTGGAATTCTGCGTAACGTTTGTCGAATGCGATCAGTTCAGACGGGCATACGAAGGTGAAGTCCATCGGCCAGAAGAACAGTACGGTTGCTTTACCGTCGATGTGTTTTTTAAAGTTGAAGTTTTCAACGATTTCGCCACTTCCCAGAACGGCTGCAGCGGTAAAATCCGGTGCCTGACGAGTTACCAGTACCATGAGGACTCCTTGGTGTTATTTAAGGTGAGTAGAACGCAACGCGGGCCAGTATAGAGAGTTCACGCAGGTTCACAAAGATGAATAAACCGATTATTCAGATAGGTTTTACCTATCAATAATTAAATTTACTGTGTGCAGCCCACAAGAATAGCCCTTTTTTGAAAAAGGGCAATATTTACCTTAAGAGGTTGTGAGGACTATAAGGTTTTCTGTTGCGCCATGCTCATCATGCGCGGATAGAACTGCCAGAACCGCTGTTCCAGTTCATCATAATTGGCGTCCAGGTCGACCCAGCTCAGTTGCAGCGCGGAAAGTTTTGGTCTACGGCTGGCCATGCCGTTCAGCACGTTGCCAATAAACGCCATATCGCTGTAGCGCTCAAGCCAGCGTTCAGACCACAGGTACTGGTTAAGGTTGATAAAACGCGGCGGCGTAAGCGGCAGATGCTGGCCGATTTCGCGCTGGGCCTGGGCGACAAAGCGCGGGAGTTCGAGCTCGGGGGAGAGCCTGTCCCAATGGCGTGAGACAAAATGATCCCACATCACATCCAGCGCAATGGGCGCGACGCGGCGGGTTTCCGGACGAAACCATGTTTTTGCTTCCAGCACTTCCGGCAGGCTATCCGTCAACACATCTACCCGGCGGTGCATATAAATCCCGGCCACCACGTCGGTGGCGTAGTCGCCCGAGGGATCGCCGCGCACAAAGTCGGCCAGCAAATTGCCCAGCAGCGAGCTATCAGAGAGCCGGGCGAGATGAAGATGGGCGAGAAAATTCATGTATTGTCCCAATAGAAGCGTTAACAAGGTGAACGGGTTGCAGCTAAAGCGCCCCGGCACTAGACTATAGCGCCTGTTTTTTCGAGCTGGATTAACAGACCATTTTACTTGCTGGTGAGCGAAAGCGCCTGTTAACGCGCAAAACTCGCCGAGCTTTGACAAAAACTCCTGTTAAGCAGGCTCTACGTTTTAGTGTGAATTGCCATGCGCGTTGCCGATTTTTCCTTTGAATTACCTGAATCCCTGATTGCTCATTATCCGCTGCCAGGCCGGAGTTCCTGCCGTTTGCTGTCGCTCGACGGTCCAAGCGGTGCGCTGACGCATGGCACTTTCACCGATCTGCTGGAAAAGCTCAACCCGGGCGACCTGCTGGTATTCAACAATACCCGGGTGATCCCGGCGCGGATGTTTGGCCGTAAAGCCAGTGGCGGCAAGATTGAAGTGCTGGTGGAGCGCATGCTGGATGACAAGCGCGTGCTGGCCCACGTGCGCGCCTCGAAAGCGCCGAAGCCGGGCGCGGAACTGCTGCTGGGCGAAGACGAAAACGTTAAAGCCACCATGACGGCGCGCCACGATGCGCTGTTCGAAATTGAATTTGATGATTCACGCGCTGTGCTGGATATCCTCAACGACATCGGCCATATGCCGCTGCCGCCGTATATCGACCGCCCGGATGAAGAATCCGACCGTGAACTGTACCAGACGGTCTACAGCGCCAAACCGGGCGCGGTGGCGGCACCTACCGCCGGGCTACATTTTGATGAGCCGTTACTGGAAAAACTGCGCCAGAAGGGCGTGGAGATGGCGTTTGTCACGCTGCACGTCGGCGCAGGGACGTTCCAGCCGGTGCGGGTCGACAGCATTGAAGACCACATCATGCACTCTGAATATGCCGAAGTGCCGGAGGATGTGGTAGACGCGGTACTGGCCTGTAAAGCGCGCGGCAACCGGGTGATCGCGGTAGGCACCACCTCGGTGCGTTCGCTGGAAAGCGCAGCCCAGGCAGCGAAAAACGATCTGATCGAACCGTTCTTTGATGATACCCAAATCTTTATCTATCCGGGCTACCAGTACAAAGTCATCGACGCGCTGGTGACCAATTTCCACCTGCCAGAATCGACGCTGATTATGCTGGTGTCGGCCTTTGCCGGGTATCGCCACACCATGAATGCCTACCAGCAGGCGGTAAATGCGCAATATCGCTTTTTTAGTTACGGGGATGCGATGTTTATCACGTACAATCCGTCGGCTATCACCGAGCAAATCGGGCAAGACCAATAATCTATTACCAAATAACGCCTTAACCGGGCGTTATTGATTTTCAGCGTGGGGCGAACTCCGCGCTGTTAGCACAATCATCAGACTGTCTCTCTGATGCAGGAGAAAACATGAACTTTGAATTACAGACCACCGATGGTCGCGCCCGTCGCGGTCGGCTGGTGTTTGAACGCGGCGTGGTTGAAACGCCCGCGTTTATGCCCGTCGGCACCTACGGCACCGTAAAAGGCATGACGCCGGAAGAAGTTGAAGCCACCGGCGCGCAGATTATCTTAGGCAACACCTTCCACCTGTGGCTGCGTCCCGGCCAGGAAATCATGAAGCTGCACGGCGATCTGCATGATTTTATGCAATGGAAAGGCCCCATCCTTACCGATTCCGGCGGATTCCAGGTCTTTAGCCTTGGCGATATTCGCAAAATTACCGAACAGGGCGTTCACTTCCGTAACCCGATTAACGGCGATCCGATTTTCCTCGACCCGGAAAAATCCATGGAAATTCAGTACGATCTCGGTTCCGACATCGTAATGATTTTCGATGAGTGCACGCCGTATCCTGCCGACTGGGATTACGCCAAACGCTCGATGGAAATGTCGCTGCGCTGGGCGAAGCGCAGCCGCGATCGCTTTGATTCTCTGGGCAATAAAAACGCGCTGTTCGGGATTATCCAGGGCAGCGTTTACGAAGATTTACGTGATATCTCCGTCAAAGGGCTAGTCGAGATTGGCTTTGATGGCTACGCTGTCGGCGGTTTGGCTGTGGGCGAACCGAAAGAGGACATGCATCGCATCCTCGAACACGTTTGCCCGCAGATCCCGGCAGATAAACCACGATACCTGATGGGCGTAGGTAAACCGGAAGATTTGGTGGAAGGGGTGCGTCGCGGTATCGATATGTTCGATTGCGTTATGCCAACGCGTAACGCCCGTAACGGTCACCTTTTCGTCACCAATGGCGTGGTGAAGATCCGTAATGCGAAGTACAAAAGCGACACATCGTCGCTGGATGAAGAGTGCGATTGCTACACCTGTCGCAATTATTCACGTGCTTACTTGCATCATCTCGATCGTTGCAACGAAATACTGGGTGCGCGTCTCAATACCATTCATAATCTTCGCTACTATCAGCGCTTAATGGCTGGTTTACGCAAGGCTATCGAAGAGGGTAAATTAGAGCACTTCGTTGCAGATTTTTACCAACGCCAGGATAGACCGGTTCCACCTTTGAATATTGATTAATTAAATAATGAGGGAATTTTAATGAGCTTTTTCATTTCTGATGCGGTAGCGGCAACAGGTGCTCCGGCGCAGGGCAGCCCGATGTCACTGATTCTGATGCTGGTGGTGTTTGGTCTGATTTTCTATTTCATGATCCTGCGCCCGCAGCAAAAGCGCACCAAAGAACATAAAAACCTGATGAACTCCATCGCAAAAGGCGATGAAGTGCTGACTAACGGCGGTCTGGTTGGTCGTGTGACCAAAGTAGCGGAAAGCGGCTATATCGCTATCGCTCTGAACGACACCACTGAAGTAGTTATTAAGCGTGACTTCGTCGCAGCCGTCCTGCCGAAAGGCACCATGAAGGCGCTGTAATCTTTCGTTTTCCCAAAGGGAACTGCCGTGTTAAACCGTTATCCTTTGTGGAAGTACATCATGCTGGTCGTCGTTATTGTCGTCGGCCTGCTTTATGCCCTTCCCAACCTGTATGGTGAGGATCCGGCTGTTCAGATCACTGGCGCGCGCGGCGTCGCCGCCAGTGAGCAAACGCTGAATCAGGTCCAGAACACCTTAAATCAACAAAAAATCACCGCGAAGTCTGTGGCGCTGGAGCAAGGCAGTATTCTTGCCCGCTTTGATTCCACCGATACCCAATTACGCGCGCGCGAAGCGCTGATGGACGTATTGGGCGATAACTACGTGGTGGCCCTTAACCTCGCGCCGGCAACGCCGCGCTGGTTAACGTCTATTAATGCTGAGCCGATGAAGCTGGGTCTCGACCTGCGCGGCGGCGTTCACTTCCTGATGGAAGTGGATATGGATACTGCGCTGGGCAAGCTCCAGGAGCAGAACATGGACAGCCTGCGTAGCGATCTGCGCGAAAAAGGCATCGCGTACACCAACGTACGTAAAGCCGATAACTACGGTTTGAATATCGTCTTTCGCGACAGCAATGCGCGTAACGAAGCGATTTCTTATCTCTCGCCGCGCCATCGCGATCTGGTGATTTCCAGCCAGGGTGATAATACGCTGCGTGCGGTGATGACCGACGAACGTCTGAAAGAAGCGCGTGAATATGCGGTACAGCAGAACATCAACATTCTGCGTAACCGTGTAAACCAACTGGGTGTGGCGGAACCGCTGGTTCAACGCCAGGGCGCTGACCGTATCGTGGTCGAGCTGCCGGGTATCCAGGACACCGCGCGCGCCAAAGAAATTCTGGGTGCGACGGCAACGCTGGAATTCCGTCTGGTTAATACCAACGTCGATCCCGCCGCTGTGTCGGCAGGCCGCGTTCCGGGTGATTCCGAAGTCAAACAGACCCGTGAAGGGCAGCCGGTTGTGCTGTTCAAACGCGTGATCTTAACCGGCGACCATATCACCGACTCGACGTCCAGTACCGATGAATACAACCAGCCTCAGGTGAATATTTCACTGGATAGCGCGGGCGGTAACATCATGTCGAATTTCACCAAGGACAACATCGGCAAGCCGATGGCGACCCTGTTTGTGGAATACAAAGACAGCGGTAAAAAAGACGCGAATGGCCGTGCGATTCTGGCTAAGCAGGAAGAAGTGATCAACGTGGCGAACATTCAGTCGCGTCTGGGCAATAGCTTCCGCATCACCGGTATCAACAACCCGAACGAAGCGCGCCAGCTTTCGCTGCTGCTGCGTGCCGGTGCGTTGATTGCGCCGATTCAGATTGTTGAAGAGCGCACCATCGGCCCGACGCTGGGTATGCAGAACATCACCCAGGGTCTGGAAGCGTGTCTGGCGGGCCTGGCGGTCTCCATCCTGTTCATGATCGTCTTCTATAAGAAGTTTGGCCTGATTGCCACCACGGCGCTGATTGCCAACCTGGTGCTGATCGTCGGGATTATGTCCCTGCTGCCAGGGGCGACGCTCACCATGCCGGGTATTGCGGGTATCGTGTTAACCCTTGCGGTCGCGGTGGACGCCAACGTACTGATCAACGAACGTATCAAGGAAGAGTTGAGCAACGGGCGTTCAGTCCAGCAGGCGATCGACGAAGGTTACAAAGGCGCGTTCAGTTCCATCTTCGATGCGAACGTGACCACGCTGATTAAAGTGTTGATCCTGTACGCAGTGGGTACCGGGGCGATTAAAGGCTTTGCAATTACCACCGGCATTGGCGTGGCGACTTCGATGTTTACCGCAATCGTCGGTACTCGTGCCATCGTGAACCTGCTGTACGGCGGCAAACGCATCAAGAAGCTGTCTATTTGAGGAGTGCGTTGTGGCACAGGATTATACTGTTGAACAATTGAACCACGGCCGTAGAGTCTATGACTTTATGCGCTGGGATTACTGGGCCTTCGGCATCTCTGGTCTGCTGCTTATCGCGTCGATTATTATCATTGGCGTGAAGGGCTTTAACTGGGGTCTCGATTTCACCGGCGGTACGGTCATTGAAATTTCGCTGGAAAAACCGGCGGATATGGATCTGATGCGTGAATCGCTGGTGAAAGCGGGCTTTGAGGATCCGCTGCTGCAAAACTTCGGCAGCAGCCGTGACATCATGGTGCGTATGCCGCCTGCGGAAGGCGCAACCGGCGGCCAGGTTCTGGGTAGCAAAGTGGTCAGCGTGATTAACGACGCTACCAGCCAGAACGCCGTGGTGAAGCGTATTGAGTTCGTCGGCCCGAGCGTGGGCGCGGAACTGGCGCAAACCGGCGCGATGGCGCTGCTGGTCGCGCTGCTCTCCATTCTCGTTTACGTCGGGTTCCGCTTTGAGTGGCGTCTCGCGGCGGGTGTGGTTATCGCGCTGGCGCACGACGTGGTAATCACCATGGGCGTGCTGTCGCTGTTCCATATTGAAGTGGACCTGACGATTGTTGCGTCGCTGATGTCGGTTATCGGCTACTCGCTGAACGACAGCATCGTGGTATCTGACCGTATTCGTGAAAACTTCCGCAAGATCCGTCGCGGTACGCCTTACGAAATCTTTAACGTGTCATTGACCCAGACGCTGCACCGTACCTTGATCACCTCCGGTACCACCCTGGTGGTGATCCTGATGCTGTACCTGTTTGGCGGCACCATGCTGCAGGGCTTCTCCCTGACCATGCTGATCGGTGTGTCTATCGGTACTGCGTCGTCTATCTACGTGGCGTCCGCGCTGGCGTTGAAACTGGGTATGAAGCGCGAGCATCTGATCCAGCAGAAAGTGGAGAAAGAGGGCGCTGACCAGCCTTCGATTCTGCCTTAATGTGTAAAGCGTGAATCAAATCCCGGCCAGCTGGCCGGGATTTTTTTTGCCTGTTTGCAGCGCTTTGTTTACTGTGGATCGGCCAGGATCATAAGACCTGATTACACGGAGCGCTTTGCAATGACCGAACCACGCCGCATCGTTGTCAAAAATATCCCCCAGCCGGACTGCTGGCAGGCCGTACCGTCCGTTACCCTGACGGATGCCACGCTGAAATTACGTAAAGCCAGGGTGCTTGAACGCATGGCGCAACTTTCGCTGGACACGCTAATCGTCTATGCCGATAAAGAGCACGGCGCGAATTTCGAATACCTGACCGGGTTTATCCCGCGCTTTGAAGAGGCGCTGCTGGTGTTGCATCAGGATGGCGAAGCGGTACTGGTTCTGGGCAATGAAAACCTCAAGCTGGCCGCCCACGCCAGGCTGGCAAACCGCGTGGTGCCTGCACCGTGGTTCTCGTTGCCCAACCAGCCGATGACCAACACGACGCCGCTGCCGGAAACCCTGCGTTTAACGGGCCTGGCAGAGAAAAAACGCATCGGCGTGGCGGGCTGGAAGCTGTTTACCAGCGATCACGATGACAATACTCAACTCTTTGATTTACCGTCGTTTATTGTTGATTCGCTGCGCGCAGCGGTAACGCCCGATTGCATTCTGACCAACGCCACCGGCGTGTTTATCTCCCCGGCCAACGGGGCGCGCATCGTGAACAACGCCAATGAACTCGCGCACTATGAATACGGCACAAACCTCGCCTCAACGGCAATTCTTAGCGCGCTTAATGCCATCGAGCCGGGTAAGACCGAAAAGCAGATCGGCGCGCTACTGGCGGCGGAAGGGCAGGCCAACAACGTAATTATGATTGCCGCTACCGGGGACCGCTTTGACAGCGCCAACCTTTACCCCAGTGACAAAGTGATTCAGCGTGGTGATAAATTTTCCCTAACCACCAGCTACAAAGGGGGGCTAAGCAGCCGCGCCGCCTATGTGGTCGCGAATCAAACCGAGCTGACACCTGCGGTTGCAGACTATCTCGACGTGGTGGCAATCCCTTATTATCGCGCGGTAGTAGGCTGGCTTGAGCGGATGCGCGTCGGGGTTACCGGTGGGGAAATCTACCAGCTGATCGAAACGCTACTGCCAAAAAACGAGTACCACTGGCACCTGAATCCCGGGCATTTAGTGGCGGATGAAGAGTGGATGTGTTCACCGATTACGCCTGATTCAACCATCGCGTTAGCCAGCGGTATGCTGTTGCAGATTGACATTATCCCGTCGCGGGCAGGGTACGCGGGAGCCAGCATTGAAGATACCGTGGCGCTTGCCGATGCGGCGCTGCGTGAAGAGTTAGCAAGGGATTACCCGGCGGTGTGGGCGCGCATTATCGCACGGCGCGATTACATTCAACGTTATCTGGGGATTCAGCTTTCTGAGGATGTTTTGCCGTTATCCAATACCGTCGGGTATTTGCGCCCGTGGCTGCTGGATAAAACCTTAGCGTTAAGCTGCGCAGAGTGAAGGAACGCCGGTCATCGTATGACCGGCGTAACAATTTAGAAGTTGTAACCCACAACCAGATAGCCACCCCAACCGGTGGATTTCACGTTGAACGGGCCGTTGCCGAAGTTCAGCTCCGCGTCATCCGCCCACTGGCCGCCGTTGTGCCAGTAACGCGCTACAACCGCATAGTGGAAGTGATCGTAGTTCAGCGACAGGATGTGGCTGGACGCAATCGAGTTGTTGGTACGGGCTTTGTTGCCGTTCAGGTCGCGGAAATCTTTGTCACCCAGTTCGGAACCCCAGTCAAAGTTGGTGAAGCCGATATAGTTCAGGTTGCCGCCCCACAGCGGGGTGATCGGCACAAAGTATTTCACTTTGAAACGGTAGCCGTCCCATTCGTTTTCGTTCGCTGCGCCGTAGTTCTGCCACTGGTATTTGGCATACACGTTCATGGACAGGCTCATCGGCAGGCCGGTTTCGATATCGGTGCCTAAACCCATATACCAGGTGCTCTGGCGACCAGACGCGTTGCGGCCCATGTCGTAGATATAGTTGTTAGCGAAATACCACTCTTTAAACGGACCAAACGCCAGGCTGGTGTCGGTCAGTTTGTCGATAGAGAAACGCGGTTCGATTTCCATAAACAGCGGAGAACCGTGGTTCCAGATACCACGTGCATTGCTGTCGCCACCGAAGAAACGCGGCGCATCCACATAGCCGTAGAAATCGAACCAGTCTTTTTTGGCGAACGCTTCGTATTCCAGATAGGTGTCGTTACGCAACTGCGGTCCGAAACGGGTGTGATAACTGCCCACCACGTTGACGCTCTGATGCCACCAGTCAGAGAGGTATTCAGGTTTATTGGTTTCTTCCGCGCTGGAAGAGAAAGAAGCGGAAAGCGCCAGTGCCGCACCGGCAGCTAAAACAATTTTTTTCATGGTTATTGCCACTTTTAGATGAAATCCCCAACGGGAGATAAGGTATGTCGAGCTCTCCCAACGGCCTGAAGGGGAGATGTTATTCTGGTCACTATTATAGAAATCATTGCTCACAAAAATATGTGTTGTTTCACATTCCTGTCTTATGCGTAAACGATTGCGTTCACGTTTATACACATTCAGCAATAGGATTCTATCCGAACATAGAAGCGGTGAATAATAAAAAGCGGTTTTAGATGTGAAAAAAGTAACAAGGCCGGGGCGATCCGGCCTGAGGGTTATTACATGGCGGGCGCTTGCAGCGGCTGGATGTCGTGAATACGGACAAAACCTAACTGGTCAGGTGTAATGCCGTTAAGTTTGACGGGAACGGAGACATCGCTGGGGGCCAGGATGCTGGCCGGCGCGCTGAACTGCTGATTCTGCACGTTCACTTCCTGGTAGCTTTCGGTGGTGCCCTGCAACTGGCCCCATTCGATAGTGCCGGTAAACGCCGGGAACGGGGTGCTGGATTCGCCCTGGATACGCAGCGTGGCAACCGTGCCGCTGGCATCCGCCGCGACATTCGCCAGCGACATTTTCATCATCCCCAACTGGCTGTTTAACCGTGCCGGGGTATTTGCGCCAGGCAGTAAGTAAACGCCGCTTTGCGAACGGGCGTTAAGGGCGTTTTGCTGGGTGATCTTAATGGTTTCCTGCTGCAGCTTGCCCATCTCTTTATTAAGCGTGCTGACGCTATTGTGCATCTGACGGACTTCACTTTGCGGTGCGCAGGCGGCGAGGAATAACGGCGTAACGAGGAACAAAGATTTGTAAGCGGTTCTCATAGTGACGATCCTGTGTGTTTTTAATGCATTAATGCTAGCGCGCACGCATAAAAATTCCTTCATCCCTTGTCTCAAAAGCGCTTCATCTTTGTTGTGGTGCCAGTTCAGGTTACACTAACCCTCAGTTAAATTATCTGTCAGGACGCGCTATGCATTGCCCATTCTGTTTCGCCGTGGATACCAAAGTCATTGACTCTCGCCTGGTTGGAGAAGGTTCGTCGGTGCGCCGTCGCCGTCAGTGCCTGGTGTGCCATGAACGCTTCACGACCTTTGAAGTGGCGGAACTGGTGATGCCCCGCGTGATCAAAAGCAATGACGTCCGCGAGCCGTTTAACGAAGACAAACTGAGAAGCGGCTTTCAAAAGGCGCTGGAGAAGCGTCCGGTTAGCGCCGATGACGTCGAAATGGCGGTTAACCATATCAAATCACAGTTGCGCGCCACCGGGGAGCGTGAAATCCCCAGCAAAATGATTGGCAACCTGGTAATGGAACAGCTGAAAAAGCTTGATAAGGTCGCCTACATTCGCTTCGCCTCTGTATACCGCAGTTTCGAAGATATCCGTGAATTCGGCGAAGAGATCGCCCGCTTGCAGGATTAAGCCCAATGCAGGATGAGATTTTCATGGCGCGGGCGCTGAAACTGGCGCAGCGCGGTCGTTTTACCACTTCTCCTAATCCCAACGTCGGCTGCGTGATTGTGCGCGACGGCGAAATCGTGGGTGAAGGTTTTCACTATCGCGCCGGAGAGCCGCACGCCGAAGTGCATGCGCTGCGGATGGCGGGCGAAAAAGCCCGTGGCGCGACCGCCTATGTCACCCTTGAGCCCTGTAGCCACCATGGTCGCACGCCGCCGTGCTGTGACGCGTTGATCGCCGCAGGCGTGGCCCGCGTGGTTGCCGCAATGCAGGACCCGAATCCGCAGGTTGCCGGGCGCGGGCTGTATCGCCTGCAGCAAGAGGGCATCGAGGTTAGCCACGGCCTGATGATGAACGAAGCCGAAGCCCTGAATAAAGGCTTCCTGAAGCGGATGCGCACCGGCTTCCCGTTTGTACAACTGAAGCTGGGCGCGTCGTTAGACGGACGCACCGCGATGGCGAGCGGCGAAAGCCAGTGGATCACCTCCGCCGAATCGCGGCGCGATGTGCAACGCTTCCGGGCGCAAAGTAGCGCTATCCTGACCAGTAGCGCCACGGTGCTGGCGGATAACCCGTCGCTGACCGTGCGCTGGAATGAGTTAGACGCGGATACCCAGGCGCTGTACCCCGAAGACCAACTGCGGATGCCGACCCGCATTGTCATCGACTCGCATAACCGGGTGACGCCTGAGCATAAAATTATTCACCAGCCGGGGGAAACCTGGCTGGCGCGTACTCAGCCCGATGATGTCCGGTGGCCGGGAGGCGTCACTCAACTGCCGGTGCCGGAGCACAACGGGCACCTCGATTTAGTGGTGCTGATGATGCTGTTGGGCAAACGGCAGGTAAATACGATTTGGGTGGAGGCGGGGGCCGAACTGTCTGGCGCGCTGCTACAGGCGGGCGTGGTGGACGAGATTGTGCTGTATATCGCGCCGAAGCTGTTAGGCAGCGATGCGCGCGGTTTATTCGCCCTTCCTGGCCTTGAAAAGCTGGCGGATGCGCCCGCATTGACATTCAGCGAGATACGTCCGGTTGGTCCGGATTTGTGTCTCCGGCTTACGCTGCAATAACGCCGAGTTTTAAAACGTAAGCAGCCCATAAAAAAACATGATAGAATCCGCCCCCCTGCGGGGCCACAAATGAACCCGTTAAGGAAGAGTATGAACGTTATCGAAGCTACTGTTGCTACCCCGGACGCTCGCGTCGCCATCACCATCGCGCGTTTTAACAACTTCATCAACGACAGCCTGCTGGATGGCGCTATCGACGCGCTTAAACGTATCGGCCAGGTTAAAGATGAAAACATCACCGTGGTTTGGGTTCCTGGCGCATATGAACTGCCGCTGGCAGCCGGCGCTCTGGCGAAAACCGGTAAATACGACGCGGTGATCGCGCTGGGTACCGTGATCCGTGGCGGCACTGCACACTTCGAATACGTTGCCGGCGGTGCCAGCAACGGCCTGGCGCATGTTGCCCAGGAGAGCGAAATCCCGGTAGCGTTCGGCGTACTCACCACTGAAAGTATTGAACAAGCCATCGAACGCGCTGGTACAAAAGCCGGTAACAAAGGTGCTGAAGCAGCCCTTACCGCGCTTGAAATGATTAATGTATTGAAAGCCATCAAGGCCTGATTTTAAGGGGAATTCCGTGAAACCTGCTGCTCGTCGCCGCGCCCGTGAATGTGCCGTCCAGGCACTTTACTCCTGGCAGTTGTCCAAAAACGACATCGCTGATGTTGAATACCAGTTCCTGGCGGAACAGGACGTTAAAGACGTGGACGTTCTGTACTTTCGTGAACTGCTGTCCGGAGTGGCGACCAACAGCGCGTATCTCGATGGCCTGATGCAACCTTACCTGTCCCGTCTGCTCGACGAGCTGGGCCAGGTAGAAAGAGCGGTTCTGCGCATCGCGCTGTACGAACTCGCTAAGCGTCAGGATGTGCCTTATAAAGTTGCCATCAACGAAGCGATTGAGCTGGCGAAAACCTTCGGTGCTGAAGACAGTCACAAGTTCGTCAACGGCGTGCTGGACAAAGCCGCTCCGCAAATCCGCCCCAATCGCAAGTAAGTCAATCCTCTGGCCGGACATGTCTCCGGCCATTCTCTTTTTCTGCGAGGCATAACGCATGGCATGCGGCGAGTTTTCCCTTATTGCCCGTTATTTTGATCGCGTGAGAAGCTCTCGACGTGATGTGGAAACCGGAATCGGTGACGATTGCGCACTGCTGACGGTTCCGGAAAAACAAACTCTGGCAATAAGCACCGACACGCTGGTTAGCGGCATCCATTTTCTGCCGGATATCGATCCGCGCGATTTGGGCTACAAAGCGCTGGCGGTTAACCTCAGTGATTTAGCCGCGATGGGCGCTGACCCCGCGTGGTTGACGCTGGCATTAACCCTGCCGGACGTCGACGAAGCGTGGCTGGAAGCCTTTAGCGATAGTCTGTTCGAGCTTTTGAATTATTACGATATGCAACTGGTTGGCGGCGACACCACCCGTGGTCCGCTCTCCATGACGCTGGGTATTCACGGCTTCGTGCCGAATGGCCGCGCGCTGAAGCGCTCTGGCGCGAAACCGGGCGACTGGATCTACGTTACCGGCACGCCAGGCGACAGCGCCGCAGGGCTGGCGATATTGCAAAACCGCTTAATGGTGGGCAACACCACCCAGGCGGATTATCTGTTACAGCGCCATTTACGCCCCACGCCGCGGATATTGCAGGGCCAGGCGCTGCGCGATATCGCCAGCAGCGCTATCGATCTCTCTGATGGGCTAATCTCCGATCTGGCGCATATCCTGAAGGCCAGCGACTGCGGCGCGAAAGTGGCGCTGGACGCTTTGCCGTTCTCGGATGCGCTGCGTGAAAATGTCAGCCCTGAACAGGCCGAGCTTTTCGCGCTGACCGGCGGCGAGGATTACGAACTGTGCTTTACCGTGCCGGAACTCAATCGCGGCGTGATTGACGTGGCGCTGGGCAGGCTGGGCGTACCTTTTACCTGCATTGGGCAGATCACCGCCGACGTTGAAGGGTTACACTTTATGCGTGACGGCGAGCCGGTAAACATCACCGGCAAAGGGCACGACCACTTTATTACCGGTTAAGCCGTTGATTCCCTCTCCTTAATGCAAGGAGAGGGGGTTTGTTACTTAAATCCCACCACCGGATGCGGCTTATAAGGCGTTTCCAGCTCGGCGATTTCCACATCGCTCAGCGTTAAATCCACTGCGCCCAGCAGATCATCCAGTTGTTCTTCACGGGATGCGCCAATAATCGGCGCGGCAATGGCGGGTTTACTCAGCACCCATGCCAGCGCCACCTGCGCCCGCGACACGCCTTTATCTTCGGCGATGGCGGCGACGCGCTCGGCGATTCTGGCGTCGTTCTCTTCGGTTTGCTGATACAGCGTTTTGCCGAATTCATCGGAAACCAGCCGCGCGGTAGTTTCGCCCCACGGACGCGTCAAACGGCCACGCGCCAGCGGGCTCCACGGGATCACCGCCACGCCTTCCTGCAGGCACAGCGGCAGCATGCCTTGCTCTTCTTCGCGGTTAATCAGGTTGTAGTGATCCTGCATGGTGACGAAACGCGCCCAGCCGTGTTGATCCTGGAGCGCCAGCGCCTGAGCGAACTGCTCGCTGTGCATTGAGGACGCGCCGATATAACGCGCTTTGCCGGATTTCACCACGTCATTTAGCGCGTCGAGGGTTTCTTCAATGGGCGTGTTGTAGTCCCAGCGGTGGATTTGCAGCAGGTCGACATACTCCATGCCCAGACGATGCAGGCTATCGTCAATAGAGCGCAGGATCTGCGCCCGCGACAGGCCCTCTGGCAAATCGCCGACCTGATGGAATACTTTGGTGGCGACGACCACCTCGTCACGACGGGCGAAGTCTTTCAGCGCGCGGCCGAGGATCTCTTCACTGCTGCCGTCGGAATAGCTATTGGCGGTGTCAAAAAAGTTGATGCCTTTCTCTACGGCGTGCTTGATGATCAGGCGGCTGCTCTCTTCCGGTAGCGTCCAGGCATGATTGCCCCGGTCCGGTTCGCCAAACGTCATACAGCCCAGGCAAAGACGGGATACCCTGAGATCGGTTTTTCCTAAATTATTGTATTGCATGCTTCCTCTCCTGCTTGCGGGTAACAAAGGTGATCCTTTAAGCATAGCAGGAGAGGAAAGGGGAGGATGTGGCGCTTATCCCAGCCAGGCGCGGATTTTCGCTTCCATGCCAGCGGCGTTGAGGCCGATTTCGCCACGGGCTTCATCCTGGGTGCCCTGAGGGATAAAGAAGTCCGGCAGGCCGAGATTAAGTACCGGCACCACGTTACGGTGCGCCATCAGCACTTCATTCACGCCGCTGCCTGCGCCGCCCATAATGGCGTTCTCTTCAACGGTGACCAGCGAGTCGTGGCCGGCGGCCAGTTCCAGGATTAGCGCTTCATCCAGCGGTTTCACAAAACGCATATCCACCAGCGTGGCGTTAAGGGATTCCGCCACGGCGGCGGCATCCGGCATGAGGGTGCCGAAGTTCAGAATAGCGATTTTTTCGCCCTGGCGTTTTACCATGCCTTTGCCAATCGGCAGCATCTCCAGCGGGGTTAATTCTACGCCCACCGCGTTGCCGCGCGGGTAACGCACTGCCGTCGGGCCATCATTGTAGTGATAGCCGGTGTACAGCATCTGGCGGCATTCGTTTTCATCGCTCGGCGTCATAATCACCATATCCGGGATGCAGCGCAGGAACGACAGATCGAACGCGCCCTGGTGAGTCTGCCCGTCTGCGCCCACAATGCCGGCACGGTCGATGGCGAACATCACCGGCAGTTTCTGGATGGCGACGTCGTGGATCACCTGGTCGTAAGCGCGTTGCAGGAAGGTCGAGTAAATCGCCACAATTGGCTTATAGCCGCCAATCGCCAGCCCCGCCGCCAGCGTCACCGCGTGCTGCTCGGCGATCGCCACGTCGAAATAGCGGTCCGGGAATTTACGCGAGAACTCCACCATGCCGGAGCCTTCGCGCATCGCCGGGGTGATCGCCATTAGTTTGCTGTCTTTGGCGGCGGTTTCGCACAGCCAGTCGCCAAAGATTTTGGAATAGCTCGGCAAACCGCCGCTGCTTTTCGGCAGGCAGCCGCTTTGCGGATCGAATTTCGGCACCGCGTGGAAGGTGATCGGATCTTTTTCCGCCGGTTCGTAACCCCTGCCTTTCTTAGTCATGATGTGCAGGAACTGCGGGCCTTTCAGGTCGCGCATGTTTTTCAGGGTGTGCACCAGGCCCAGCACATCGTGACCGTCCACCGGCCCGATATAGTTAAAGCCCAGCTCTTCAAACAGCGTTCCCGGCACCACCATGCCTTTAATGTGTTCTTCGGTGCGCTTGATCAGTTCTTTAATCGGCGGCACGCCGGACAGCACTTTTTTGCCGCCTTCGCGCAGCGTTGAATAGAGCTTCCCGGAAAGCAATTGCGCCAGATGGTTATTCAGCGCGCCGACGTTTTCCGAGATCGACATTTCGTTGTCGTTAAGGATCACCAGCATATCGGGTTTGATATCGCCCGCGTGGTTCATGGCTTCGAAAGACATCCCGGCGGTGATCGCGCCGTCGCCAATCACGCACACGGTGCGGCGGCCTTTGTTCTCTTTCGCCGCAGCCACGGCAACGCCGATCCCGGCGCTGATGGAGGTTGACGAGTGGCCAACGCTTAACACGTCATACTCGCTCTCGCCGCGCCACGGGAACGGGTGCAGCCCGCCTTTCTGGCGAATAGTGCCGATTTTGTCGCGCCGTCCGGTAAGGATCTTATGCGGATAAGCCTGATGGCCCACGTCCCAGATCAGTCTGTCGAATGGCGTGTTATAGACGTAATGCAGCGCGACCGTTAACTCAACGGCTCCCAGCCCCGAGGCAAAATGCCCGCTGGAGCGGCTCACGCTATCAAGCAGATAACGACGCAGTTCGTCGCACAGCTTCGGCAGATTCTCTTTCGGCAACAGGCGCAACTCTTGGGTCGAGTCCACCAGCGCCAGGGTTGGGTACTTTGAGATATCAAAACTCATCAGAGGCTCGTGGTAATTATGTTATTTGTCACGTTGGATGATGTAAGTCGCTAACGCTTCCAGTGTGCGGGTATCCATCTGTTTTGACGGCAGTTCCCGAAGTGCGGCAAGGGCATCGTCGCACAGCGCCTGCGCTTTTTCACGGGCTTGCTCAAGGCCCAGCAACGCAGGATAGGTGCTTTTCCCCAGGTGCTGATCGGCGCCCTGGCGTTTACCCAGCGTGGCAGTATCCCCCACCACATCCAGAATGTCATCCTGAACCTGGAACGCCAGGCCGATACTTTCTGCGTAGCGGTCGAGGATCGGCAGCACATCGCGCCCCGGTTCGCCGGCACACAGCGCGCCCATACGTACGGCGGCACGAATCAATGCGCCGGTTTTGTGGCGGTGAATGCGCTCCAGCGCCTCCAGCGATATCTGTTTACCTTCAGCTTCCAGATCCAGCGCTTGGCCACCGCACATCCCCGCTACGCCGCTGGCCATCGCCAGTTCAGACATCAGGCTGAGCCGGTCGGCTAAAGCCACGCCGGGCATGGGGGCATCACTCAGTATAGAGAACGCCAGCGTTTGCAGGGCGTCTCCGGCCAAAATAGCGCTCGCTTCGCCATATTTAATGTGGCAGGTCGGATGGCCGCGACGTAAATCGTCGTCATCCATCGCCGGGAGATCGTCATGCATCAGCGAATAGGCATGAATACATTCGATGGCCGCAGCGGGCGCGTCCAGGGCCTGCGAGGCGACGCCAAACATCTCGCCGGTGGCGTACACCAGAAACGGGCGTAACCGCTTACCGCCTAATAGTGTGCCGTAGTGCATGGTCTCAACCAGCGGAGTGTTCTGAAACGGCAGCGCGCTGATAAACTGGCGCAGCGCGTCGGTGGCCCGTTCCGCCTGGGCCTTCATGGTGGCGTGAAAATCCATTTATTCCGCATCCGGTTTGAAAGGAGAGAGCGGGGCGTCTTCGCTTTCAGACAGCAGGATCTGCACGCGCTGCTCTGCCTGTTGCAGCTTGACCTGCCCCTGGCGCGCCAGCTGCACGCCCCGTTCGAATTCGTTAAGCGCCTCTTCAAGCGGCAATGCGCCACTTTCCAGACGGCTGACAATCTGCTCAAGCTCCTGCAACGCCGTCTCAAAGCTGGCGGGGAGTTCGTTTTTCTTTGGCATAGTGAATGTCTGACTCTATCGTTATGGAATCATTTCCATGGTAGCGGACTCAAAATGATTAGCAAATAACGCTGAATGGGTTGGTTATGTGCGCAGTCTCACAGCGATGGTGATATACTCTCGCGCTCACGATGCAAGCGCGATTGTTGCCTTGCGGTACTTCTCTCAATGCCCTCGGGGCTTGCCAACGAACCATTGCCGCCATGAAGTTTATCATTAAATTGTTCCCGGAAATCACAATTAAAAGCCAATCTGTGCGTTTGCGCTTTATTAAAATCCTGACCGGAAACATCCGTAACGTACTCAAACATTACGACGAAAACCTCGCCGTTGTCCGCCACTGGGACCATATTGTGGTCCGCGCCAAAGATGAAAACCAGCGTATTGAAATCCGCGATGCGTTAACCCGCATCCCCGGTATCCACCATATTCTGGAAGTCGAAGACGTGCCGTTCACCAGTCTGCACGATATTTTCGAGCAAACTCTGGCGGCATGGCGCGACCAACTGGAAGGCAAAACGTTTTGCGTGCGCGTAAAACGTCGCGGCAAGCACGAGTTTAGCTCCATTGAAGTCGAGCGCTACGTCGGCGGCGGGCTGAACCAGCATGTCGAATCCGCGAAAGTGAAGCTCACCCACCCGGACATTACGGTGAACCTTGAAATCGAAGATGACCGTCTGCTGCTGGTCAAAGGCCGCTACGAAGGCCAGGGCGGTTTCCCGATTGGCACCCAGGAAGATGTGTTATCACTGATTTCCGGTGGCTTCGACTCCGGCGTCTCCAGCTATATGCTGATGCGTCGCGGCTGCCGCGTGCACTACTGCTTCTTTAACCTCGGCGGCGCGGCCCATGAAATCGGCGTCCGCCAGGTCGCGCATTACCTGTGGAACCGCTTCGGCAGCTCGCACCGCGTGCGTTTTGTGGCGATCAACTTCGAACCGGTCGTCGGCGAAATCCTTGAGAAAGTCGATGACGGGCAGATGGGTGTGGTGCTGAAGCGCATGATGATCCGCGCGGCCTCCCGCGTTGCAGAGCGTTACGGCGTTCAGGCGCTGGTGACCGGCGAAGCGCTGGGCCAGGTGTCCAGCCAGACCCTGACCAACCTGCGTTTGATCGACAACGTTTCCGATACCCTGGTGCTGCGCCCCCTGATTGCCCATGACAAAGAGCACATCATCGATCTGGCGCGTAAAATCGGCACCGAAGACTTCGCCCGCACCATGCCGGAATACTGCGGCGTGATCTCGAAAAGCCCGACTGTGAAAGCGGTGAAAGCAAAGATCGAAGCGGAAGAAGCTAACTTTGACTTTGCAATCCTCGACCAGGTAGTGGAAGCGGCGACCAACGTGGATATCCGAGATATTGCCACCCAAACCCAGCAGGAGGTGGTGGAAGTAGAAACCGTCACCGGGTTTGGCCCGAATGATGTGATTCTGGATATCCGTTCGGTTGATGAGCAGGACGACAAGCCGCTGAAGGTAGAAGGTGTTGATGTGGTGTCACTGCCGTTCTACAAACTGAGCACCAAATTCGGCGATTTAGACCAGAATAAAACCTGGCTGCTGTGGTGCGAACGCGGCGTGATGAGCCGCCTGCAGGCGCTGTATCTGCGCGAGCAGGGCTTCAACAACGTGAAAGTGTATCGCCCGTAATCCCGCCTCAATAAAAAATGCCGGTCATCAGGACCGGCATTTTTTTTATCTCTCGCGAAACGCCTCAGCGCGGGCGCGCAGAATCGGCTTCATCAGGTATTCAAGAATGGTTTTTTTGCCGGTGATGATATCCACTGACGCCACCATGCCCGGAATAATCAGCAGCGGTTTTTCATTGCTGCCCAGATGATTTTTGTCGGTGCGCAGGCGGATCACGTAGAAGCTGTTTCCCTCTTTATCGGTCACCGTATCCGGGCTGATTTGCTCCAGCTTGCCCTTCAGCCCGCCATAAATGGTGTAGTCATAGGCGGAAAACTTCACCACCGCTTCCTGGCCCGGATGTAAAAACGCAATGTCTTTGGGACGGATCTTCGCTTCTACCAGCAGGCTGTCATCCAGCGGGACGATTTCCACCAGGTCGTTGCCCGGTTGGATCACGCCGCCGATAGTGTTTACCAGCATCTGCTGCACGATGCCGCGCACCGGCGACGTCACCAGGGTACGGTTGACCCGGTCTTCAATCGCCTTGCCCGACGCTTCCAGTTTGCTGAGGTCGGTACGCGCTTCGTTTAGCTGTGCCAGCGCTTCGCTGCGGTAGCGCCCACGGGTTTCCGCGATCTTGCTTTCAATCTCGTTGATTGCCGCCTGGGCGCGCGGAATGGCTAACGCCACCGAATCCAGTTGACCACGGGTTTCGACTTCTGAACGCCGCAGCCGCAGCACTTCGACTTTAGAAATCGCCCCTTTGGCCACCAGCGGTTCGGACATATTGATTTCCTGCTGGAGCAGGCCAAGGCTGTTACGGTACTGCACTTTCTTGGCTTCGAAATCCAACAGCTCTTGTTTCTTCTGAATCAATTGCTCATCCAGACCGGCGATTTCGCTCTGGATGCGCTTTTTCATGCTGGCGAACAGTTCCAGTTCGCCCTGGGCGATATCCGGTGCGCCTTTCAGGATCTCGTCGG
This sequence comes from Atlantibacter sp. MEI4A-1023, assembly GCF_056155425.1. NCBI lineage: Bacteria > Pseudomonadati > Pseudomonadota > Gammaproteobacteria > Enterobacterales > Enterobacteriaceae > Atlantibacter > Atlantibacter sp. MEI4A-1023. The sequence goes on along the minus strand of NZ_CM149568.1, from coordinate 3,472,037 downwards.
AAATCGTCAGGCTTTCAGCATCGTTAAGCTGGGCGGTCAGCCGCTGGATGCGGGCTTCCAGCGCCATGCGGTCGGCTTCAGTTTCGCCGGCGTTGGATTTAAAGCGCGTATCGTCCAGACGCAGCAGCGGCGCGCCCGCCTGCACCACTTCGCCTTCGCGGGCATACACTTCCGCCACAATCCCGCCTTCCAGGTTCTGGATTTTTTGCAGGCGGGACGAGGGAATGGCTTTGCCTTCGCCGCGCGTGACTTCATCGATATCCGCCAGCGACGCCCAGGTAATGGCGGCGATAAAAAACGCCAGGATCGCCCACAGCGTCAGGCGCACCACGCGCGGCGTGTCGTCCAGCAGCGCTTTGTTGACTTCACTGGTGGTGAACTGATTGCTGTTTTTATCGCCCAGCAGCCAGCGGTTCAGGCGGCGCAATCCCTCAGCGATTCGCATGGATCTGCCCCTTTTTCAACGCATTCATCACGGTCTCTTTCGGGCCATCGGCAATGATTTTGCCGTTATCGAGAATAATTAATCGGTCCACCAGCGTGAGCATCGAGGCGCGGTGGGTCACCAGCAGCACGGTTTTATCGCTGACGATGGGGGCAAGCGCCTTCTTAATCAGATCTTCGCTGGTGTTATCCATCGAGCTGGTGGGTTCGTCCAGCAGCAACACGGGCGGATCGAGCAGCAGCGAGCGGGCAAGGGTGATCGCCTGGCGCTGGCCACCGGAAAGATTCATCCCGCGTTCGCCCACCTGCATGTTGTAGCCGGAAGGGTGGCGGCGGGCGAACTCATGAACGCCGGTTGCTTCAGCAACCCGCAGCATGGTTTCATCATCCACATAGCTGGCGCCGCACAGCAGGTTGTCGCGCAGCGTCCCGTTGAACAAGTGGATGTCCTGCGGGGCATAGCCGATGTTATGGCGTAAATCGTGTACATCAATTTGGCGCGCGTCGATACCGTCGATCAACACGCTGCCTTCGTCCGGCTGATAAAAACCCACCAGCAGCTTCGCCAGTGAACTTTTGCCGGAGCCGCTGCGCCCGATAATGCCGATTTTTTCCCCTGGCGTGACGGTCAGTGAAATAGTGTTCAGCGACGTCTGTTGGCTGCCGGGGTAGCGGAACGTCACGTTGCGGAACTCAATCGCGCCGGTCAGGGTTTCGCGCTTGAGCGGCACGTCGTCCTGCTGCACTTCTTGTTCAAGATCCATCATGCCGTCGATGGTGTGTTTGGTCATTTTAGCGCGCTGGTAGCGGGTGATCAGGCTGCACAGCTGGCCAATAGGCAGCATCGCGCGGCGGTTAAGCAGGTAGCAGGCGATCAGCCCGCCCATGCTCAGATGGCCGTCAATAATCAGGTACACGCCGCCGACGATCATCATCACGCCGCAGGCCTGTTGCAGCCAGTGGGTGAAATTCACCGCCACATAGGAGAGGGATTTTACCCGCAACTCCAGCTTGCTGAGGCTGCCGATGATCTGTTCCCACTGGTACTGGCGCTCGCTCTGGGCATTGTTCAGCTTGATGGCGTCCAGCCCGCTCAGGGTTTCTACCAGCATCGCCTGGCGCTCGCTGGATAACTTAAACGTTTTCTGGATGGTGGCGATCAGCGGGCGCTGGATCAGCCAGTTCACCAGCATCGCGACCGGGTAAGCCAGCAGCGGGATAAACACCAGCGGCCCGCCGATAACCCCCACCACCGCCAGGATCAGCAGAGTGAACGGGAAGTCGATCAGCGCGGTCAGCGTCAGCGATGACAGAAAATCGCGCAGCGACTGGTAGTCCTGGAAATTCTGCGCGAAGCTGCCGACGCGCGGCGGACGCAGTTTCATCTTCATGCCCAGCAGCCGCTCAAACAGCGCCGCCGAGACAATCAGATCGGTTTTCTTGCCGGCGATATCCAGGCAGATGCTGCGCAATATTTTCAGGATCAGATCGAACACGTAGGCGATGGTGATGCCAATCGCCAGCACCCACAGCGTGGCGGTGGCCTGATTGGGCACCACGCGATCATAGACATTCATGACGAACAGCGGCGAGCACAGGGCGATCAGGTTGATCAGAAAACTCGCCACCACCGCGTCGAGATACAGGAATTTCGACAGCTTCAGCGTATCCTGGAACCAGGCTTTAGTGCGCGGGATCAGCGCCGTCGGCTGGCTGTCGTATTTGTGTATCGGCTGAATAAAAATGGCTTTGCCGACGTAGAGTTTTTCCAGCTCGGCAACGTCCAGTGTCATCGCGCCGCCTTCGGTTTCGCCGGGCATCAGCCGGGCCTTTTCACCGTCCAGCGCGGTCAGCACGGCCGCCTGGCCGTTATGCATCACCAGGATGGCGGGCAGCGACAGCGCCGTTATTTTCGTCACTGGTCGCTGGATCACCCGCGCTTTTAACCCGGCACGCTGTGCGGCGCGCGGCACAGTGCTGAGCGTCAGGCGGTTGGACTGCAACGGCAGACCGGCGGTCAGCACATTGCGGCTGGTGATAATACCGTGCAATTTGCAAACCACCATCAGGCAATCCAGCAGCGGATCGTCATGATTAAGTCTTGGGTCGTGGCGGATCGTCTCGTTGTACGAGAGATCCTGAATATCAGTGATGTCGTTGATCAGTGCCATAATCTGCCGTACCTGATGCCAGGCAAAGTAAGAAGCGTTATTTCACCCATAACAGATAAAATAACGCCTGGTTCAATGGGTTACCGGTTCGTCTTACTGAAGATCGGGTAAGTCCGTCTGGGTGGTTTGTTGGACGTCCAGCGGTTGTGCGGCAGTCGGCGGTTGAATCGACATGGCTTTCAACAGTTCGCCCATCCGCGCGTTGATGCGGTAGGTCGAAAACATTTCAACAAACTGCAATTCTACATATCGGCGCTGGGCGCTGAAAACTTCATTTTCACTGTCGAGCATATCCAGCAGCGAGCGATCGCCGAGGCTGAACTGTTCCTGGTAAGCGGTGCGCACCGTCATACTGCGATCGGCATACTCTTTGGCGATCGGCACCTGCTGTTCCGCATTGCGCAGGGCGTTCCACGACAGGCGCAGCTCTTCATTCAACTGGCGCAGCGCATTGCGCTTCACGTCCTGGGCTTCTTTGGTGCGGTAAGCATAAGAGGAGAGGGTGGCTTTATCGCTGCCGCCGTTGAACAGGTTGTAGCGCATCCGCATCATCGCCTGCCACTCCTGGTTATGGCCGCGCGTTCCGTCGATGTTGTTGTCCATGGTGCGGCCCACTTCCACATTCACTTCCGGATAGAAACGGGATTTGGCCGCTTCGTACTGCGCCCGGGTGGCTTCGATATCCGAATCAGCCAGTTTCAGCAGCGGGCTGTTTTCCAGCGCGATTTTACGGGCTTCTTCCAGCGACGCGGGCACCGCGAATTTCGCGGGCAGGGTTAGGTTTTCCGCTTCCATTCCGGTTACGCTCTGGTAATTGGCGCGGGCGTCCTCCAGATTGGTCTGTTCAGTCAGCAGGTTATTACGTGCCTGGGCCAGGCGCGCTTCCGCCTGTTCGTGGTCCGCCAGGCGGCCTACGCCCTGTTCGGTACGCAGCGTGATCTGATCGAAAATGCGTTCATGGTTGGTCAGGTTTTCCTGGGCCAGCGCCACCATTCTTTCACGCATCAGCACGTCGAGATAACTTTGCACCACCTGCAACGCGGTGGTTTCGCTGGTATCCATGACGTTATACGCCCGGGAGTTCACGGTGGCCTTTTGGCGCGCCACTTCGCTGGTGGTGGCGAACCCGTTAAAAATATTCTGGCGCAGATTAATGCTCGACTCGCTGCGATTAAGGTCGCGTTTGTGATCGCCTAACGCGCGGGTACTGGCGTTATCGGTTTGCTCCCAGCCGGTGCCCGCTTCGAGATTCAGCGTGGGCAGATAGCCGCCTTTTGCCGCCTGCAAATCGTGTTCGGCAGAATAACGGCTGTTGGCGGAAGCGCTAATTTCAGGATGGGAAGCCAGCGTTTGTTTAATCGCGTTTTCAAGCGTGGTGGCGTGAGCCAGGCTTAATGTCATCAGAGGCAGCGCGAGCCCTAACATTAAGTTCTTGCGGTAATTCATGTTTCTTCCTTTGTGGTACTTATTCCCTGTTGTTGGATAAGCAATAACAGAGCGTTTTTATCTAAAAAGCCCTCGGGCTAATTTGCCGATTAATCAACAAACCAGAGAGGACGTTTTAAATAACGTTAATTTCTTCTTTTACGGGGAAATATCCCTCGCAGCGTGCCGCGAGGGATGTCCATATTTACCTTTACGACACCGTATCCGGTTTGGCGATCAGACTGTCCATCAGCGACTCATCGCCGCCGTGGTAGCTATCCGCCGCCGGATCGGCCGGGGCGGTTTCGGCAACCGGCGTGGCATGGCCCTGCGCCGCATTATCCACGGTCTGGGTGCCATTACCCTGCTCGACGACCTTGATCAGCGAACTCACATCCTGGCTGTTATCGGTATCGCCCAGCACTTCGCTTAGCACGATAGGTTCCGCGCCGCTGCTGGTTTCAGGGGCGGTAGCAGTGCCTGCTTGCGCCGGGGCGGTATCCGCCGTCTCCACATGCGTTCCTTCCATCTCGCCCAGCAGATTGCTGAGCGACGTTTCAGATTGCGGTGCCAGCGTTGACGCGGTAGCCAGCGTACCGGCCTGGTCGCTGTCGAGGTGGTTGAGGCTGATGTCGTCTTCCGCGACCAGCAGTGTGGATGCGCCATGATCGTCGGCAGACGTTGGGGCATCCGGCTGCGCGTCATGTTCTGTTGTGCTATCGTGAGAGCCGTCGTGCGTATCGGTATCTGAACCGTCGTGATCCACCAGCATCATCCGGCTGGACATCATTTCAGGCTCTGGCGCGTTGGTCTGTTCGCCGGTTTCGCCATCAAAGGTGAAATGGGTGTCGTGGTGTTCACTGGCGGTAGAGGCCACTTCCATCTGGATCTCGCCCAGATGATCGACACCTTTTTCCAGTTCAACCGTAATGGTCCCTTTAAAGGTCGGGCTGTGCAGGTCGATGGTATAAGTGCCATCTTTATAGCTCACCGTACTGCCATCGGAGACCACGACTTTCGCGCCTTCCGGTATACCGGTGAGCTTGATTTGCGTCAGCTGTTCGGCGTTATGGTCGCTGGACAGGTTAAGGTCCACATCCAGTGAAACCTGCTGAACTTTGGTCTCCACAACGGTAGTGGTGGTGCCGGGATTGGTTTTGGAACCGCCATCACCGAAGATTACGCCTTCAATCTGGTTTGAGTTGCCGTACAGCCCTTTGCCGTGGCTGTCGGTGACCTTTAACCCATCGTAGGTGTTGTCCTGGCTATTGGCATTATTATTCGAAGACGACGTGACTTTATAGTCAGTGCTGTCGCCTTTAACGAAGATATAATCTTTGCCGACCTTACCCGCATCACCCCGATTACCGGTGATGCCGTTTAACGGTCTGAAATCCTCTTTCCCGCCGGTCCAGTCGCTTTGCTTGTAGAAGCCGCCGGTCTTATCGCCGACCACGAAGATATCCGAGTATTTACTCGAATCGGAGTTCGCGTTGCCGGACTGGTCATAATACTTAATCTGGTTGGCCGGATCGGCGCAGGTCGGCGGGGTATCGCCCACAATGCCGTTATACGGGCTGTTGGGCGTTAACCACACGCGAACGTTAGAACCGATAGCGACGATCTTGCCGTCCTGAATATCGAAGCCATCCGGATTACCGCTGCCACCGTTGACCTGAATAATTTTGCTGCCGGTAGTGACTTCGGTCTGGGATACCGTGACGGAGACGTCGAGTTTGATATTAGCGTCGGCATCGGCGTCTGAATCGGCATCGGCGTCTGAATCGGCATCTGCGTCGGCGTCTGCATCAGCGTCTGCATCAGCATCAGCATCCGCATCTGCGTCGGCATCCGCATCTGCGTCTGAATCGGCGTCGGCATCAGCGTCGGCATCCGCATCAGCATCTGCATCGGCGTCTGCGTCGGCATCAGCGTCTGAATCGGCGTCGGCATCAGAATCTGCATCTGCATCGGCATCTGCGTCTGCGTCGGCATCCGCGTCAGCGTCTGAATCGGCGTCCGCATCTGCATCCGCATCGGCGTCTGCATCAGCGTCCGCATCTGCGTCTGCATCGGCATCCGCATCAGCATCGGCATCTGAATCGGCGTCCGCGTCGGCATCCGCGTCAGCGTCTGAATCGGCATCCGCATCGGCGTCTGCATCAGCGTCCGCATCGGCGTCCGCATCGGCATCGGCGTCTGCATCAGCATCTGCATCAGCGTCCGCATCGGCATCGGCGTCTGCATCCGCATCCGCATCTGCATCTGCATCGGCATCGGCATCCGCATCTGCATCCGCATCTGCGTCGGCATCCGCATCCGCATCCGCATCCGCATCCGCATCGGCGTCGGCATCAGCATCTGAATCGGCGTCGGCGTCGGCGTCGGCGTCGGCATCAGCGTCTGAATCGGCGTCGGCATCAGAATCTGCATCGGCGTCGGCATCAGAATCTGCATCTGCATCGGCATCGGCATCTGAATCGGCGTCCGCATCTGCATCAGCATCTGCGTCGGCATCCGCATCGGCATCCGCATCGGCATCGGCGTCCGCATCGGCGTCCGCATCGGCGTCTGCATCAGCATCCGCATCGGCATCGGCATCCGCATCAGCATCCGCATCAGCATCAGCATCAGCATCTGCGTCGGCATCCGCGTCAGCGTCTGAATCGGCGTCGGCATCAGCGTCTGAATCGGCGTCCGCATCTGCATCCGCATCGGCGTCTGCATCAGCGTCCGCATCGGCGTCTGCATCAGCATCCGCATCGGCGTCCGCATCTGCATCCGCGTCTGCATCAGCATCCGCATCTGCGTCTGCATCGGCATCCGCATCAGCATCCGCATCTGCGTCTGCATCGGCATCCGCATCCGCATCGGCATCGGCATCTGAATCGGCGTCCGCATCTGCGTCGGCGTCCGCATCGGCATCGGCGTCTGCATCAGCATCCGCATCCGCATCTGCGTCTGCATCCGCATCGGCATCGGCATCTGAATCGGCGTCCGCATCTGCGTCGGCATCCGCATCGGCGTCTGCATCAGCATCGGCGTCTGAATCGGCGTCGGAATCGGCATCCGCATCAGCATCTGCGTCGGCATCCGCATCGGCGTCTGCATCTGCGTCGGCGTCTGAATCGGCGTCGGAATCGGCATCCGCATCAGCATCTGCGTCGGCGTCTGAATCGGCATCGGCATCCGCATCAGCGTCTGCGTCTGCGTCGGCATCCGCATCAGCGTCTGCGTCTGCGTCGGCATCCGCATCAGCGTCTGAATCGGCGTCCGCATCTGCATCCGCATCTGCGTCGGCGTCTGAATCGGTATCCGCATCCGAGTCGGCATCAGCATCAGCATCAGCATCCGCGTCCGCATCGGCATCGGCGTCTGCATCCGAATCGGCGTCGGCATCCGCATCGGCGTCTGCGTCGGCATCCGCGTCGGCATCTGAATCAGCATCAGCGTCCGCATCCGCATCAGCGTCTGCGTCTGCGTCGGCATCCGCATCAGCGTCGGCATCTGAATCCGCATCGGCATCGGCATCAGCATCTGCATCCGCATCCCCATCATCAACATCCAACAACGTGAGTTCTTCTACTGGGGTGTCGTCGGGAAAGTCGAGGCCGATAGTGGGATAACCCGCGTTGGGATCAACAATTTCGCCTGTAAGATCAAGCACAACATGCGTATGCGCGCCACCAGCGCCTGGCGTGCCGCCGCCGCTCGCGCCAGCTTGCGGGCCTGCTGCGGTCGGGTCGAGAGTTTGTGTTGGGTCCATACCGTCGGCAATCGCTTGTTGCAGCGCGGCGACATCGGATTGTTCACTGGCCGCAGGAAGGGTGATGCCATGTGCATCCCATACGGTATCGCGGCCAAGATCGAGGGTTTTACCATCAGCGAGAGACAGAGTTACCGCGCCTGCTGCGCCGGTTAGAACTTGCTCGCCTTCTAATATTCTGTCGCCTTCAATTAACAGGCGTTGGCTTCCATCGGGGGAAACAACAAAAACTTGTCCTATGACTGCCTTAACCAGGCCAACTACTCCACTCATATGAACTTCCTTCGCTATTTTTATTTTTGTTAGAGGGTCCCTTTATGCTGCGCACGTGATTGCTCTGAAGGGACATCAGTAAGCATTTCTAATGAAAATGACAATAATGATAAAAGATGAAATTACGCTGTTTTAACCGGGGTATTAAACCGCTTTTTGGGCGATATATTCAAGGGATAAATGATTTAGGAAAGGGAACAGGCTCTGGAAGAGCCCGGTGAATAAGGGCCTGATGTGAATATATTTTAACCACCCACCATAATTAGTAGCCGTGTGATGAATTATAAAAATTAATTAACAAATTTCCTACAAATACCTAAGTTAAATTAACTGTTCGTCATCATCATTAATTAAACCTTCCAGCCCGCTTAATTGACGACGCGCCTGGGCGCGGCTCATTAATTTTGTCTGCGCGGCGTGAGGCAGGTCGGTAATACTAATAACGCCTTTGCTCATTAACACCTCAATTAAGTCTTCCAGCACGCGAACCATTTCCAGGTCGCTGCGCTGGAGTTGCAGCAGCGTCGCGGTGCGCGCGTCCTGTTTTTTAAGCCATTCGCCGATCTCCGGCGTGGTGTGCTGCTGCTCTTCCGTCATCCCGGTGAAAGGCGCTGCCGCCACCCGGATGATCCGTCCCGTGGCATCCCGTTCGATGTAGTGCATATTCGCTCCTTTCTCGACTGTGTCGGGCAACGTTCGCTGCCCGTTATCGTGGTGGGTTACTGGCGTAGCGTGCTCGCATCGCCGAAGAAACGTCCCATCGCGCCGTAAAGCCCGATTTTTTCCAGTTCCGCCAGCTCGCCCATGGTTTCGACGCGCTCGGCAATCAGCGGCAGGTTGATTTGCCGCGTGGCCCAATATATAGCCTGGATGAATAGTTTCTTATCTTCTTCTTTATTCAGGTTGCGGATGTAACTACCGTCGACTTTGATCCACGCCAGCCCCCATTGCGGCAGGTTGCCGATTAGGTGGAAGCGGCCGCCAAAATGCTGGATCCCCAGATTACAGCCCGCGTCTTTCAGCCGGGTCATAATCGCGCTGACGCGCTCTGGATCGGGCAGTTCATTTTCATCCAGTTCCAACGTCAGGCGCGAAGCCAGCTGCGGCGCGCTTTTTAACGGGGCCAATAGCGCATCAAGGCTGGCGTCATCGGCCACGCTTTCTCCGCTGATGCTCAGGGCCACGTTGTCCTGCGACGTCGCCATTTCCCGCAGCGTCTGTTTCAGCATCACCTGGTCCATGCGTTTGCCGAGGCCGAGGCGGTGGATCCACGGCATAAAGCGTCCCGCCGGAATGATGTCGCCATTTTCCGCTTTGATGCGCGCCAGGATCTTATGATGCAGGACGACCTGCTGAGAATTGCACTGGTACACCGGCTGCGAGTACAGCTCGAATGATTCCGACTGCAATACCGCTGCCAGACGGTTATACCAGGTGTGATGATCGTCGCCGCTGATCACCGCCAGCGCCCGGGACTGGCTGGCGAAATAGCTCATCTCGGTTTCCGCCATCGCCAGCAAATTATCGGCGCGGATCAGGACGGTCTGCGGCGTGTCGCCATAGTAAAAATCCGCCTGGGCGAAATGCGCCACCGGGGTCACGTCGCTCAGGCCGGTCTCGTGCAGCGTTTTAAACTGCGACGCCAGGGTGCCCATCAGCGTTTCCATCTCCTGAGGGAGAATAGACGGTGCAACGAGCGCGAATTCGCCGCCGCGTACCCGGGCCAGCAGTCCGTCACCGTGGAAAAATCGCTGCTGGACGTTAAGTAAAATTTTAGCCACCGCCTTTAACAGCTCGTCGGTTTTAGCGCCGCCCATACGCTGGTTGAGGCCCATCAGATCCTGCAAGCGGATCAGGATCAAATGCCCGGAAGCGTTTTCTTCATCACTCAGGCGCGATTGCAGATGGATATCAAAAGCGCGGCGGTTGCTCAGGCCGGTCAGGCTGTCGTGATAGGCTTCCTGGCGCAGAGCTTCGGTGCGCTGAGCCTGTTCGTTAAACAGGGCTTTTAGCTGGGTAACCATCATATTGATGGTTTCAATGACCCGGCGGAACTCCGGCGTTTTCGGCAGGGCAGGGAGATTAAGAAACTCGCGACGGCTGATGGCGGTAGCTTGCTCAACGATATAGTTCAGCGGGCGCAACTGGCGGCGCAGTAGCAACATCGCGCCCAGCAGGCCAAGCACGCTACAGCTCATCAGCCAGATCAGGCTGCCGATCATGTTGTCCCACAATCGGGTCAGCGCGAACATCGGATGGCTGACCACTTCCACGCGCGCTACCTGCTCCCAGCCGCGTGAGACGATGGCGTCGCCCTGGCCGGGGTTGATACGTACCAGGTCGGCGAACCAGCCCGGCACATCGGCGCTTTGCGGCGCGTCGCTGCGCGCCTGAATCACCTTACCGGTTTTAATATCGATGACACGGATCCGGGAAAAATAGCCGCTGTCGAAAATCGAACTCACCATTAGTTCTACCATGGTGGGGTCGTCGATATTCGCCGTTAACGAGACGCCAAGCGCGGTGGCGGCATCCTGGGCATGGGCGCTTAACTGGTTTCGGTATTGTTCACGCGAGCTTTCCAGCGAGACAAAAAAATTCCCGCAAAAAATCACCAGCGTAAACACACAAATGCCGATCAGTAGCTGTTTATACAGGGACATGGCTACTTCCTATTCATTAATCACAAATCCTTCTGCACGCATTCGGGTCAGAAGATCTTGCCAACGGGAAAGACGCTTGCTGTCACCCACGCGTTTATTGCTGCCGGCCTGCGGTAGCCACATTCCCTCACCATTGAAGGAATAAACGGGCAGCAGATCGGGGCGCTGGGTGGCGGGTAAAATCGCGTCTTTTAAATTATCAAGCACTAACGGAATGGCATTCGGGGTCGGATACCAGGTCAGTACCATGTGCGCCTGATTTAATTGCAACGCTTTAACGTAGGTGATCCGCAGTTGGCTCGCCGGGACCCCCATTTCGCGCAGAGTGAGATATTTGGCGATGGCGTAATCTTCGCAATCGCCGGCTCCTTTACGCAAAAATTCAATCGGCGTCGCCCAGTAATCCTGCTGACGCCACACCACAATATCGTCCTTAAATTCCAGACGTTTATTAAAAAATTGATTTACCCGGCTGAGCTTTTCCCGCACGTCGCCTTCCGGCTGGTTTTTCAGCAGTGCTGCCCAGTCGTCGATGCGCCGCTGCGCCTGCGGCGTGGCGACGCCGTACAGCCGTTTGGTGCTGTTATCTATCGCGACAAAATTCCAGTCGGCTTCCAGCCCCGGCGACAGCATCAGCAGCAGGGCCAGCCAGCATGGCCAGCCGTTTCGCCGCCAGAGATCTACCTGAAGCGCTGAGAAAATAGCGGTCATCGCGTGGTTAGCCGTTAACTGGCGTCATGGGCTTATGGCGGTATTTGTAATACGCGACATAGCCGGAAAGATAATGCTCGACGTCGTCGATCCGCACCCGGTAGCTGTGATGGCGGATAAAAAAGCTGCCGACGATGCGCGCCGGGTTTTTAAAGAACATCGCCAGTTCAGGCCAGAAAAAACCGTTCGCCAGGTAGCGGGCGCGGGTTTCCAGCGCCAGATTAAATTTGTCGAGATCGAAACCCTCCAGCAGGTGGCGATGCTCTGATTCAGCGAGCCGGGCGATCATATGCGAGGCCGCCATCATCAGTTCCAGCAGCGTCGGGTAGGTGGTTACCCGGTTAATCACAAAATCGAGATGATCGCGCACGTTATCCAGCCCGAACTGGTAATAACGTTCCAGCGGGCGGTAGCGCGTAAGTTCATTAATGCAGTAGCTCAGCCAGTGATCGTGCGCCTGCCAGTGCTTTTGCCCGATAAAATAATCCACCGCCTTTTCGACGATGTTGAGCCACTGCGGGTCCAGAGTCAGTTCATAGAGCCGCATCAGGGCAAACGCGGCTTCGCCGTCGTAATAGATAATCCGCTGTTCAGCTTTAAGGGATAAATCCCCCGCATGCAGGACGTGAACAAACCCGCCGGGTTCCGGGCGCTGCATAAAGGCGATGCCGTGCGCCAGCCGGATCATTTGCTCAACGTAGCGTTTGTCGCCGGTCAGCTCGGTGTATTTCGCCATCGCCAGGATCGCCACCGCATTGCCGCCGAGTTTGATTTCTTCACCGGTATCCACCAGAAAGTCGGCCTCGCCGCCGTCCGGCAGGGACCGGGTTTTTATTAGCTCGCCCGAGAGATCTTCAAGCGCCCGTGTGATGGCATCGAAGTGCGCGGCGTCGCGGGTAATTTCCCAGCCTTCCAGCAGGGCGTAAGTCGAGCTGGCGTGGCGCAGGGTGTTGTAGGTGGGGATCGCGCGGTCGAAACAGGGAAACCAGCCGTAATAGTAGCGGCCCGATTTTTTCACCTGGCGGGCCAGATAATCGGTGGCGCTGTGGATCATCGGCGCCAGCGACTGTTGCCAGCGCAGCAATTGGCGATAGCCGGAGTGGCGGCCCTGAGGCGTCAGCGAATAGCAGTTATCGCCTTCGCAAAATACGCCCTGGGTAGTAAAACGCCACAGTATCTGTTCATCGCGTTGCGGCCAGTCGAGTTTGACGCCGTAACGGTAGCGGGAATAGTGTGCCAGATTGGCGGCGTTAGGCGTGGCGACGCCTTCGGTTCCCTGATACAGCAACGCATTGGCGTTAATTTCCTGTTCGAGAATGGCGTGGGTAAATTCAGCATCAAAACTCAGGCCGAAGCGGAAATAATTACGCTTGGTTTTGCTGAGCTTTTCTTTTAAATCCCCCCAGCGCAACGCGTCGGTTTTATTTACGGCATCAATACGTAGCCAGATAAACTGGGTATCGTTTTTTTGGCGCAGACGCTGTAAAGCCGTAGCACCGTCCAGCCAGGCATCAGCAAAGGTTGCGCCGCGCGCGATAATAATGTCCGCGCGTTCTTTCCCCGTAGAGGCGCTGAAAAACAGGACATAAGCGGGAAACGGCGCAGGCAGCGCGTTGGCGCAAGACTCAATCGCCGGACGAGCCTGTTCCAGTAAATCACTTAATGACACGGTTACTCCTTGTCGCGCCGAAGAAAGGGGGAAGCGCCGCTGCGTGGCGGCCTCTTTTTAATTATTGATGGAGGTTATAACACAACGGGGTTTCTGCAAATACATCGCTGCTATAAACGAAGCTGGCTTAACGCGCTTTTTAATTCCTGGGCGACCCGGCCAATCTCATCGTCATTATCGAAAAAACCCATGGTGACGCCAATAGCGACCAGATTTCCCTGGCTATCGCATATCGGGCAGGCAATAGACTGCGCGCCGGGAATGCCGTGGGTGGGTTTGTAGCGCACCGCATAGCCCTGCTGGCGCACCCGTTCAATCTGCGCGCGCTCTTCCGGGCTGGGCGAGGGATAAACGCCGTAGCTCATAAAGATAAGCCCTGCGGCGCTGGCGTCTAACGGGACCGGGGTGTTGTCGAGAAAGTCGATATCGACATTTTTAAAACTGCGGTGATAGTGGCGCAGCACCAGGCCTTCCGGAGTGGGGACCGCGACGCCGGTAGAGTAATTCATCCGATCGCGAAAATCGCACAGCACCGGGTTCACCAGCGTGATGACATCCTGATTACCGGGCACCGCATCGGCAAGCTTAATTAATGTTTCACCCAGGCAGTATTGGCCGTTTTCATCCTGGTTAAGCATGCCGGTACGTGACAGCGAAACCAGATATTTATGCAGGCGGCTCTTTGATAAACCGCATCCGCTGGCGATGGCGCTGGCGCGGGCGCGTCCTCGCTGGCTGGCGATGTAATTAAGAATGGCGACGGCGATATCAACGGAGTTCACACCCTGTACATTTTCTGTCATATAACGGCCTCTTAATTTTCGCACGGCAGTTTATCACCTTTCGTTTCCTTTCAGGCGATCACGATGAAACAGAGTGTACACCTACCCTAAAATGAGTATTCGTTGATAATCCTCAAGTACACTAATGGTGTACCGTGATTCACTAATGGTGAACCACTGGAGGATCCATCATGGAAGCATTGAGTCAATATCGTTTAAAACGAAGAACCCTTTTAAAAGGGCTTGGTGTGGTTGGGCTTGCCTCGCTCAGCCCCTGTTTCTTTACCTCAGGCACCGCGCAGGCAGAACCGCTGCGCCGCGTCCCCCTGAAGCTTTCTGACTACAAAACCTACCGCTCTACCTGCGCGATGGAGTGTTTGCACTGCAACCTGACGGCGTATGTCTGGCAAGATCGGCTGGTGAAGATCGAGGCAAGCAAAGACTTCAACGTAAAATGCTGCCTGCGCGGCATCAGCCGTACTAAATGGGTTTATCACCCGCAACGCCTGACCCAGCCGCTGCTGCGCACTGGCGAAAAGGGCGAAGGCAAATTCAAACCCATTAGCTGGGATGAAGCGCTGGACCGCATCCAAAAGGAAATTCGCACCGTGATTGCCGAGCAGGGCAATGAAGGCCTGCTGATCACCACCCATGCCGGGAATATGGACTCCATCAAGAACGACATGGGCAAAGCGTTTTTCGACTATCTCGGCGGCTCAACCAAACAGATAGGCTCGCTGTGCTGCGCGGCGGTCACCGCGTCGATGACGCCGATGCTCGGGCTGCGCTACGCCGATACCCGCGACACGATCCCCGACAGCCGCTTTATTCTCTGCTGGGGTAACAACCCGGCAGTCACCATGCACGCTTACTGGAAAAACTACGCCCAGGCGCAGAAGAACGGCGCGCGTATTGTGGTGATTGACCCGCGTTTTAACGAAACCGCCGCCAAAGCGGATGAGTGGATCCCGATTGTGCCGGGCACCGATATCGCGCTGGCGCTGGGGATGATCAAGATCATCGTTGAAGAGCAGCGCTACGACGCGCCGTTCTTACGGGCTCATACCGGCGCGGTGTATCTGGTCGACCAGGACCAGAAGCTGATGCGCCAGTCCCCGGAGGATGTCGACAGCTACCTGGTGTTCGATACCCTCAGCAAAACCCTGGTACGCCATGACGCCGCAGGTATTGTTCCGGCGCTGTTCAGCGAGGAACTGCCGCCGGACAGCCCGTTCACCACGGTGATGAGCGAGATTTACCAGCAGGCGAAGCCCTGGACGGTGGCGAAGGTCAGCGCGGAGACCGAGATCCCCGAGCACACCATTATTCGCCTGACCCGCGACTATGCCAGCACCACGCCATCGATGATTGTGCAGAACATGTCCGGCGCACAGCGTACCGAGTTTGGCACTTATGTCGCCGCCAGCCAGTTCTACCTGGCGCTGATCACCGGCAACATCGGCAAGCGCGGGGCAGGGGTATGCGATGCCGGCGGCGCACGCCAGATGGCGAAGTTCTCGCCGATTATTCCGCCCGCGCCGAACGCCAAAAAAATCCCGCCCATCCCGGTGTCGAAGATTGGCGAATGGATTGTCCAGGGCAAACCGAACCCCATCAAATTCTGGTGGAACATGACCATGGGGGCGATGACGCAACTGCCCAACACCAACATGGTGCGCGAAGCCTTTAAGAAAGTGCCGTTTGTGGTGGTGGCCGATAACCTGATGACCTCATCGGCGCTGTATGCCGATCTGGTCCTGCCGGTGACGACGATCTTTGAAGACGTCAGCCTGATGGCCGGGGTACGCAGCCACTACGTGCAGCTCATGGAAAAAGCCGTCGAACCGCCCGGAGAAGCCAAACCGGACTACTGGATCTTTGCCCGTCTGGCGGAGCGCTTCGGCTTTGGCGAGGTGTTCAACCAGCCGATTGAGCACTACATCGACGCCTGCCTGAAAGGCTCCGGCATCACCCGTGAAATGCTGGCGAAAGGCCCGGTGCGCCCGGTAGAAGGGGACTGGATACCGTTCAAGGATGGCGTGTTCCGCACCACCACTAAAAAAGCCAACCTGTTTATTGAGGAGTGGCAGCAGAAGAAATTCTCCCCGGTGGTGACGTGGATGCAGGTCAGCGAATCGGTTAAGGGCTCGCCGGAGCTGGCGGAAAAATATCCGCTGTTTGCCGTGCAGCGCAAGCTGGCGCGCAGCGTGCACTCCAGCCACGGCATGAACCCGTGGATACTCGAAGTCCAGCGCGATAAACCGAACGTAATGATCCACCCGGAAGACGCGCGACTCCGGGGTATTCAGCATGGCGAATGGGTAACGGTGTTTAACCATCGCGGCGAGCACCGCGCCATTGCCGACGTGACCACACATATCAAAAAAGGCGTGGTGTCGCTGGAGAATGGCTGGTGGGAGCAGCAGGGCGGCAGCAGCAGCCATGTAACCAACGATCAGGTGGATTTGCTCAGTAACGGGCACTGCTGTAACAGCACGCTGGTCGATGTGAAAAGGGAGGCCTAATCATGGCGAAGCAATACGGATTTCTCATCGATATTAAAAATTGCTACGGCTGCAAGACTTGCAGCATGGCGTGTAAGTCGGAACACGATAACCCGCCTGGCGTGCTGTGGCGGCGGGTGCGCGAGTTCACCAGCGACAATCCCAATACCCAGGGATTTATCACCATGTCCTGCAACCATTGTGACGATCCGCAGTGCATGAAAGTGTGCCCGGCAGGGACATACACCAAACGCCCGGATGGCATTGTGGTACAGGATCACGACCGCTGCATCGGCTGCCGCATGTGCATTATGGCCTGCCCGTACAACGCGCCGGTGTACGATCCGGCAGAGGGCAAAACCAGCAAATGCAACATGTGCGCCGAGTGTATCGATCAGGGAATGAAGCCGCGCTGCGTCGAATCCTGCCCTGCTGGCGTGCTGCGCTTTGGTGAGATCGAGCAGTTGCGCGCCGAGCATCAGACCGACTGGGCGCTGGTGGAGAAGCGTTATTACATGCCGGACCACAACATCAGCCACCCTAACGTGGTGATTATTCCGGCGGACGAGTAAGGAGGAATTATGGAACATTTCGAACTGCCGCTGGTGTTCTTTACGGTATTGACCCAGTGGGGTATTGGGGCTCTGCTTGCCGTGGTCATTGGGCAACAGCGCGCCGCGCCGGTGTTTGCGCCACCGGTGTTAAAGCGGGTGGCGCTGTTTGTCTGGCTGGTAACGGTCATCGGCTCGCTGGCATCCATCGCGCACCTCGGTGCGCCGATAGGGGCGCCGCGCGCGCTGTATGGCCTGGGGCACTCCTGGCTGAGCCGCGAAGTGGTGGCGTTTTTCCTGCTCAACGTGCTGGTGACGCTGTGGCTGTTAATGGTGTGGATTAATGTTAACGCCAGGGCCGTCACGCTGGTGGGGATAATTGCCGTGCTGGCCGGGATTGCCGCGATACTGGTGAGCTCGCAGGTGTATTACCAGATGGTGCTGCATCCGCTGTGGCATAGCCCGGCGACGCAACTGGCATTTATCGGCTGCGCGCTGCTGTTGGGGTTTGTCTCGATTGCGGTCTTCGCCAACCTGTGGGGCAGCGAAGTGGCGCGTCGGCTGCGGGCGGGCGTGATTGTCGGCGTGGCGGTAGTGGCCTGCGCGCTGGTGTGGCGCTATCGCATCGCTGGTGCAGATGCGGCAAGCCTGCTGCTGTGGTGGCAACTGCTGGCGAGCCTCGCCATCGGCGTGGCGGTGTTCGCTATGCTGCGCAACGGTAAGTTTGCCGCGTGGGCTGGCGTATTGGCGATTGCCCTGGTATTTACCGGCGAGATCGCGGGCAGAATGCTGTTTTATAGCAATGTGATGAGCGGTGCGCCCTGGTTTTAGGGCGCACGGTATTCAGTCGCGGTAGTTATAGATACCCGACGCCAGCACTAACTGAGCCGCCACGTCGGCGGCTTTTTCTTTGCCCACCAGCAGGTCGATAATCTTCAGGGCGAAATCCATTGAGGTGCCCGGTCCCTGGCTGGTCAGCAGTTTGACGCGGTCATCGTAATAGGCGCGTTTCTCCATCCATTTCTCTTCCGGGATGGTCTGCTTAAGGCCTGGAAAACCGGTCATATTGCCGAGCGGGAACAGATCGTGCGGGATCAGCACCGTGCCCGGCGAGGCGCACATCGCCGCTACCAGCCGCCCGGACTGATGGAACTGGCGCACGGTTTCTACCAACAGCGGGCTGTCGCGAAAGCACTCCGCGCCTTTCAGGCCGCCAGGCAGCACAATCACGTCATAATCGCCGTCGGCCACTTCCACCAGCGGTGCGTCTGCCAGCAGCTTCACGCCGCGCGAGCAGACAATCTTTAAATCGCCATCGCTGGCGACGCTGGCGGTCGTCACGGCAATACCGCCGCGCACCAGTAAATCGATGGTGGTGACCGCTTCGGTCTCTTCAGTGCCAGGGGCGAGGCAAATCAGTGCCGATGCGCTCATATTCACTCTCCTTTCGCTTAACGCGTTCATAAAGACGGCTATTAACGGGAAGTGCCAGCCCGTGCGAACGTGCGCGGCGCAGCAGGTATCCCGTGATGTAATCAATTTCAGTATGGCGCTGCATGCGGATGTCCTGCAGCATTGAGGAAATATTTTCAGCCGTGCTGTTGATCACCTGATCGGCGAAGTAGCGCAGGCTCTCCGGTGAGGTGTGGTAGCCCTCGCGCACCATCACTTGCGCCACTTCCTGGCAGATTTCGTCGATATCATCCGGGTGATGGCGCAGTTCGCCGTTCGGGCAGTCGAGCAGTGCGGTTAACGGGTTGATGACGCAGTTCACCGCCAGCTTCTTCCAGCATGAGGCGTTGATATCGTCATGCCACGCCACGTCCGGCAGCGCCTGGTGCAACTGCTCCGCCAGGTCGCTGTAATCGTTGCCCTGCGGATTGGCCGGCCCGATATGAGTAATGCCGTTGGCAACATGGGTGATGACGCTGCCGTCGCGCCGGGCGGCGTGTGTAGTGGCGCCCATTAATAGCGGTTGGGTAACCCGGGCGAGTTCTTCACGCGTTCCCATGCCGTTGTGCAGCAGCAAAATAGGGCTGGTAGCCGGGAGCATCTTCGCCAGCGGCAGCACTGCGTCTGATACCTGCCACGCTTTCAGCGTTACCAGCAGCAGATCGCTCTGCGCCAGGAAGTCGGGATCGTTGGCGATAATCGACTCGTTATAGATGGTTCCGTCAGTATCCTGGAGGTCTATACTGCAAAAAGGCTGGGGAATGCGCAGCCAGCCCTGAAGCTCATGGCCCTGCCGTAATAGCGCAATCAGCCAGAGTTGACCCAATGCACCACATCCCAGTACGGTAATTTTCATGATTTCTCCTCACCTGCCAGTAAGCCAGGTGGTTGTAGTATAGCGTCGTCGGCTATGCTTCTGTCCTGGGGGTTTGATACGAGTTGTTTTATGTAACGTTGCGGGTATTATGCAACGCACACAAAGAGAGGGAGAACAAAACATGCCATCTTTTGACATCGTATCTGAAGTCGATCTTCAGGAAGTTCGCAACGCAGTGGACAACGCGAGCCGCGAAGTTGAGTCACGTTTCGATTTTCGCGGCGTGACGGCGGAATTCGAACTGAACGATAAAAACCAGACCATCAAGGTGCTGAGCGAATCCGATTTCCAGGTCAACCAGTTGATTGATATTCTGCGTGCCAAACTGCTGAAGCGCGGCATTGAAGGCAGTTCTATCGAGGTGCCGGAAGAGTTTGTGCACAGCGGTAAAAACTGGAGCGTGGATGCCAAACTGAAACAGGGCATCGAAGCCACCATCGCTAAGAAAATCGTTAAGCTGATCAAAGACAGCAAGCTGAAGGTCCAGGCGCAGATCCAGGGTGAAGAGATTCGCATCACCGGGAAATCGCGCGACGACTTACAGTCCGTGATGGCGCTGGTGCGCGGCGGCGATTTAGGCCAGCCGTTCCAGTTTAAAAACTTTCGTGATTGATCAAAGGCCGGGTAACCGGCCTTTTTTTATGCCAGCTCTTTTACCACCTGTTCGATCTCAAACCGGTTGGTCACTTTGCTGTCGATTTTGACGTAAGCGCTGTGCTCCTGCGGCACAACCACCGCTTCGCTGACGCCCGCTTTGGCTAACAGTCGCGCCTTCAGCGCGTCATCGGCCTGCACATCTTCTGGCAGTTCAACGCGAATACTGCTGACGTAGGGCGGTTCGTCCATGGTAAAACCCACCATCAGCCACAGCGCGGCAAGCAGTGCGCCCGCTAAAAATACCGTTTGGGTATCGAAATACTGCGCCAGCCAGCCGCCGAGGGAGCCGCCAATCGCCACGCCGAGAAACTGGCTGGTGGAGTAAACGCCCATCGCCGTGCCTTTATAGCCCGCCGGGGATTCTTTGCTGATCAGCGACGGCAGCAGCGCTTCCATTAAGTTAAACGCCACAAAAAACAGTTGAATGCCGAGGATTTGCTGCCACAGCAGCGGGCCTGCGCCCCACAGCACCACCTCGGCGATGGCGATCACCATAATGCAGAACACGAATACCCGCTTCATGCGGCGTTTTACTTCGGCGTAAATAATGAATGGCACGACCGACACAAACGCCATCAACATGGTGACCAGATAGATTTTCCAGTGCTCCGCCGCCGGATAGCCTGCCGCTTCAAGCTGGTGGGGGAGGGCGACAAAGGTCGACATCAGCAGAATATGCAGGCACATGATGCCGATATTCAGCTTGAGCAATTTTTTGTTGGCCAGCACTTTGCTGAAGCAGCCTTTCACCATGCCCGATTCACGGTTAAGCACATGGTTCTCACTGTTGGGCACCACCCACAGGGTCAGCAAAATACCCAGCGTCGCGAGGATGGCGATCATCCAGAACAGCGCGTGCAGACCCAGCGCATGGGTGACGATGGGGCCTATCACCATAGCGATAGCAAAGGTCACGCCGAAACTCACACCAATAAACGCCATCGCTTTGGTGCGGTTTTGCTCGCGGGTTAAATCTGACAGCAGCGCCATCACCGCAGCGGCAATCGCGCCGGAACCCTGCAACGCACGGCCTAAAATCACGCCCCAGATGGAGTCGGTCATCGCCGCAATCACGCTGCCCAGCACAAAAATCGCCAGCCCACCGATGATTAACGGTTTACGGCCAATGCGGTCGGAAAGCAGGCCGAAAGGGATTTGAAATACCGCCTGCGCCAGGCCATAGATGCCAATCGCCAGGCCGATTAAGGCTTCGCTGGCACCCTGAAGTGCCATGCCGTACGTGGTGAGAACCGGTAACACCATAAACATGCCCAACATTCTGAGCGAAAAAACGGTTCCCAGGCCCCACGTTGCGCGTCGCTCAAGCGGGGTCATTTTATTGTCGTTCATTACCACCTCAAAAGAAAAACCGCCACCAAGTATATACGTGAGAGGGGAAGGGTAAATTACCGGTTGGTGAGCGAATATTACAGGGATTAAGCGAGGAAGGCGTTATTAAAAAAGGGTGCCGTAGCACCCTTTTTGGAGATTACCAGACGTAAGTCAAAAGATTTTGCGAGTCGGGCACCATAAAGTCGATGGACATCATAAAGCTCAAAGAGGTAATCGCGACGATGGAGAACACGAACAGCTTACGCGCCCACACTCTATCGTCTTCCACTTTGTAGCCCTTCAGCGCCATACCCAACCACCAGACGCTCACCGCCGCAGCCACCACCAGATATTTATATCCGGCATAGCCGCCCAGAGAGAGCATCAGCGTCGCGACGGCGAAAGCGATGATGTACAGCGTAATGTGGTTTTTCGCGACCGAAATCCCTTTTACTACCGGCAGAACCGGAATGTTCGCTGCCTGGTAATCTTTGAAACGGAAGATGGCAATCGCATACGAGTGCGGCATCTGCCAGAGACTAAAGATAGCCAGCAGGATAGCCGCGCCGGTATCAAACTCGTTGGTGACCGCGCAGTAGCCAATCACCGGCGGCGCAGCGCCGGAGAGGCTACCAATCAGCGTGCCGTAAACGGAGTTGCGCTTCATGTACAGGCTATAAACGCCGACATAAACCACAAAGCCCATTACGGCCAGCCACATGGCGAGCGGATTCGCGCCAAACCACAGCAGCATGAAGCCAGCAATACCCAACAAGGTGGCGTAAACCAGCGTTACGTTCGGCGAAATCAGGCCCTTAACCAGCACCCGGTTTTTCGTCCTTTCCATCTTGCGGTCGATATCACGGTCAATGACGTTGTTGTAAACACAACCTGAAGCCACTACCAGCGATACGCCTGACAGCGTGTAAATGAACAGGGGATAATCAATACTGCCCTTCGAGGCCAGCAAAAATCCCCCAATGACAGAAATTAAATTGCCGAAAATAATTCCTGGTTTCGTGACTTGCAGGTATTGCTTAATCATACGTGCCGCTCTTAGTGAACCATCATGTTCTCGTTAAGGCTCCACATGATCCAGATAGAACCTACCACTACGATTGCGATAATCAGCAAAGTAAAGACAAAGGCCACCAGGTTCCAGCGCTCCTCGGAGGAGGCGTTCATGTGCAGGAAGCACACCAGGTGAACCAGAATCTGTACCACAGCTGTTGCCACAACCACACCGAGAAGCGTGCCCTGTGAGGCGGTGCCGTTCATCACCATCCAGAACGGGATCACGGTCAGAATCACTGACAGGATGAACCCGATAAGGTAGGTTTTGACGCCGCCGTGATGAGCGCCAGCGTGATCGGTAGAATGACTCATTACATCGCCCCCATCAGATAGACTACAGAGAATACGCAAATCCAGACCACGTCCAGGAAGTGCCAGAACATGCTCAGGCACATCAGACGGGCGCGGTTGTTATGGGTCAGACCGCGGCGGGAAACATGAATCATCATGATTGCCATCCAGATCAGACCAGACGTCACGTGCAGACCGTGGGTGCCTACCAGCGCAAAGAAGCCTGACAGGAAGCCGCTGCGATCCGGCCCGAAGCCTTCCGCGATCAGGTGATGGAATTCATAGATTTCCATCCCCACAAAGCCCGCACCAAACAGGAAGGTCAGGGCAAGCCAGGACATTACCTGGCCCTGGTTGTTTTTATTCATGGCGATCATCGCCATGCCATACGTGATGGAGGAGAACAGCAGCAGGAAAGTTTCAACCAGCACAAACGGCAGTTCGAAAATGTCCTTACCGGTCGGTCCCCCGGCAGTGCCGTTCACCAGAACGGCATAGGTGGCAAAAAGACATGCAAAGAGAATGCAGTCGCTCATCAGGTAGATCCAGAAGCCAAATACCTTGTTGGCTCCTGCATCGTGGTGGTGCCCATGTTCATGGTTGCCATGGGCCAGCGCGTCATTAATCGTCTCAGTTGACATTTTTCAGCCCTGCTTTGGTAATTTCATCGAAGTGCTGGTTTTCCAGTTTTTCAACAGTGGCAACGGGTACGTAGTAATCCACGTCTTCATCAAAGCTCTTCGCAATCCAGGTGATCACGATACCGGCGAAGCCGACAATGGCCAGCCACCAGATATGCCAGATCATGGCGAAACCGAAGATGGTGCTGAACAGACCGATGTAGATACCCGCAGCGCTGTTTTTCGGCATATGAATTTCTTCATAGTGCGCAGGCTGTTTGTAGGCTTCACCTTTCTCTTTCATTTCCCAGAACGCGTCGCGCTCGTGAACTTCCGGCAGTACCGCGAAGTTATAGAACGGCGGCGGAGAAGAAATTGCCCACTCCAGGGTACGCGCGCCCCACGGGTCACCGGTCAGATCGCGGTTTTTGTTGCGGTCGCGGACGCTGACAAAAATCTGAATCACGATGCACAGAATACCGCAGGCAATCAGCAGCGCGCCGATTTCAGCCACAACCATCAGCGGCATAAACATCGGGTCGATATCCTGGCTGACGCGACGGGTCATACCCATGAAGCCCATAGCGTACAGCGGCATAAAGGTCACGAAGAAGCCGATGATCCAGAACCAGAAAGCGCGTTTACCCCAGGTTTCGTTCATGGTGTAGCCAAAGGCTTTCGGCCACCAGTAGGTCATACCGGCAAAGCAACCGAACACCACGCCGCCGATGATGACGTTATGGAAGTGCGCAATCAGGAACAGGCTATTGTGCAGAACGAAGTCCGCGCCCGGTACCGCCAGCAGTACCCCGGTCATCCCACCGATAGAGAAGGTGATGATAAAACCGATGGTCCACAGCATGGCTGAGTGGAACTGAATACGGCCCTGGTACATAGTGAACAACCAGTTGAAGATCTTCACCCCGGTCGGGATGGCGATAATCATCGTGGTGATACCAAAGAAGGCGTTAACGTTCGCGCCGCTGCCCATGGTGAAGAAGTGGTGCAGCCAAACGATGAACGACAGAACCGTAATCGCGATGGTTGCCCATACCAGCGAGGTGTAACCGAACAGACGTTTTCTGGAGAAAGTCGAGGTGACTTCAGAGAACACGCCGAACACCGGCAGCACCAGGATGTACACTTCCGGGTGGCCCCAGGCCCAAATCAGGTTCACGTACATCATCATGTTGCCGCCCATATCATTGGTAAAGAAATGGGTGCCCAGATAGCGATCCAGGGTTAGCAACGCAATGGTGACGGTTAAAATCGGGAACGAGACGATAATCAGTACGTTAGTACACAGTGCCGCCCAGGTGAAAACCGGCATTTTGAACATCGTCATACCCGGGGTACGCATCTTCAGAATGGTCACGAAGAAGTTAATACCGGTCAGCGTCGTACCAATACCGGATAGCTGGAGACTCCAGATCCAGTAGTCGACCCCTACGCCGGGACTGTATTCAATGCCCGATAGCGGCGGATACGCCACCCAGCCGGTCTGGGCGAATTCGCCGACCCCCAGGGAAACGTTCACCAGGATGACCCCAACCACCGTGAACCAGAAGCTCAGGTTGTTCAGGAACGGGTAGGCCACGTCGCGCGCGCCGATCTGCAAGGGAACAACAATGTTCATCAGACCGATAACGAACGGCATCGCCACGAAAAAGATCATGATAACGCCGTGGGCGGTAAAGATCTGATCGTAGTGATGCGGCGGCAGGAAGCCCGTTTCGCCCGCAGAAACCAGCAACTGCTGGGTACGCATCATGATGGCGTCCGCGAAACCACGGACCAGCATGACAATCGCCACCAGGATATACATGATACCCAGGCGTTTGTGGTCTACTGACGTAAGCCACTCATTCCATAAATATGACCACTTACCGAAGTAAGTGAGAGCTGCCAGTAACGCCGCGCCTCCGACGATAATCGCAGCCACCGTAACCATGATAATTGGCTCATGGTACGGAATTGCATCCAGTGTAAGTTTTCCGAACATCGTATTATTCCTCGGCCCCTTAGTGAGAGGTTTCCGCGTGATTCATGTCCATGCCTTCGTGAGCGTTGTGCTCCCCTTCCGACTGAGTCACGGCCAGGCTTTTCCCGTGTCCCATGAATTTGTTAATCACATCGACAAACAGATTCGGTTTAACACTGGAGAAGTATTCGACTTTGTTGAACTCGCTCGGGGCTGCCAGCTTCTCGTAAGTCGCCATATCGTTCATCACGGTCGGCGATTGCTTCGCTTTAGCCACCCACTGGTTGAAGGTTTCGTTGTCCGGCGTCGCGATAGCTTTGAACTTCATGCCGGAGAAACCTGCACCACTGTAGTTAGCGGAAATGCCGTCGTAGGTACCCGCTTCGTTGGCAATAAGATGCAGTTTGGTCTGCATGCCTGCCATCGCGTAAATCTGGCTGCCCAGGCGCGGAATAAAGAAGGAGTTCATCACCGAGTTAGAGGTGATTTTGAATTCCACCGGGGTATTGGCCGGGAAGGCGATTTCATTCACCGTTGCGATGCCTTGCTCCGGGTAAATGAAGAACCATTTCCAGTCCATCGCGATCACTTCAATGGTCACCGGCTTCGCGTCGTGCACCAGCGGTTTGCTGGGCTCAAGCGAGTGCGTGGTTTTCCAGGTCAGTACGGCGAGGAAGATAATGATAAGGATAGGGATGGTCCAGACTACAGCTTCCACCTTGTTAGAGTGTGACCAGTTGGGGCTGTATTTAGCATCCTTGTTGGTCGCCCGATATTTCCAGGCAAAGCCGATCGCCATCAAAATGGCGGGGATAACGACGATCAACATCAGCCCGAGGGCGGTCAGTATCAACGAACGTTGCTCGAGTCCAATCTGTCCTTTTGGGTTGAGAAGCGCAGAATCACAGCCACTGAGTAATACAGTACCCGCGATTAATGACAACAATCCCAAACTTTTATTGTATTTCCTGAGTCTCATTTAACGACCTCAATTCAGGGGGGATTCTGGTGGCGGTTAAAGTGTGCCGGCATTTTACGGGAAGGTTACAACACTGTAAACATTAATGGCATTGTGTCAGCGCGGTGTTACCGGGTTCTGCCATACCTATCACAGATGTTGCAACTTATTTCAAATATACAGCAAAAATGCGGCTTGCAGACCGTTATAACAAATCAGGATTGTTAAATTTTTTATGCCGGATAATTGGTATAACCAATTCAAATGATATACAAAAACTTAACAAAAATATATCAAATATAGGACAATTGATTCACGCAAAATTAATCTTGCCACGGCTGAATCGATAAAGGGAAATTATTGCGCTTTTTTTGGGTTATAAATTCCAGAACGTTAAGGGCACAAAAAAACAATTTTTTGGCGGAAATTTGCCGTCAGCCAACGTTATTTTCATTACTCCCCGTGATTACCACGGAAAATAATGAAAAATAGCGTTCATTATTTAAGCGGAATTAGCGCTGCGCTGTTTTTTTCAGCGCCAGAAAATCTAATGCTGCG
This sequence comes from Atlantibacter sp. MEI4A-1023, assembly GCF_056155425.1. Classification (NCBI taxonomy): domain Bacteria; kingdom Pseudomonadati; phylum Pseudomonadota; class Gammaproteobacteria; order Enterobacterales; family Enterobacteriaceae; genus Atlantibacter; species Atlantibacter sp. MEI4A-1023. The sequence continues at coordinate 3,445,278 of NZ_CM149568.1, read as the reverse complement.
CCCGCTAAAATCCCGCCCAGCGCCAGCGCGATCCCCAGCGCTAACAGTGGCGTCTCAACAGGCAACCGGGTGATATCTAACGCATTGGCAATCACAACCCCAAGCCATGCCAGCAGGATAACGCCACTGAACATCAACACCTTTAATGCCAGCCGGTACGCGCCGGTATAAACGGTGCGCGGCATAAAGGTTTCGGTTTGCTGGGTGAACTCCAGCGTCCTGCGGCAAACCAGCAGCAGCAGAATGCCCGGTACAGCGGCGAACACCGAGAACAGGTAAAACGTTGGCCAGCCGTGGGCTTCTACAAACCAACCGGCAACCGGGCCGACATAAACGCGTCCTACCGCCGACAGGGCAGACAGCAGCGCGAATTGGGTGGCTGAAAACGACTTATTGCACAGCGTCATCAACAGGGCGACAAACGCCGCCGTTCCCATGCCGCCGCACAGATTCTCGAAAAACACCGCGCTCGCCATAGTGACCATGTGCTTGTCGGTAATCGACAGCAGCCAGTAACCAGCGTTGGATGCGCCCTGGAGAATGCCGAAGATCAGCAGCGCCCGGAACAGCGTCAGGCGCTGCATTAAAACCCCGCCGTATAGCGCGCCGATAATCGTGGCGAAAAGCCCCAGCGATTTATTCACCACACCGACTTCACCGGCATCAAACCCGACGCCACGAATCAAAAATGTGGTGGTCAGGCTCATGGCGAAGGCGTCGCCCAGCTTATACAGCACGATCAGCAATAAAATTAGCCAGGCGTTATTGCGGCCAAAAAAGTCGTGCAGCGGTTCAATCACCGCTTGCTGGAGCGTTTTGGGAACCGGGATCGCATCGCTGGGTTCTGGAGCCAGCAGCGTCGCGATAATGCACGGGATCAGTAACGCGGCCATCAGCCAGTAGGTAGCTTGCCAGCCAAGCCAGCGGTCGGCCAGCCACAGCGCCAGCCCGCCTGACACCAGCATCGCCAGGCGATAGCCCAGCACGCTGATCGCCGCGCCCGTGCCACGCTCTTCCGCCGACAGGACGTCAGTTTTCCAGGCGTCGAATACGATATCCTGCGACGCGGAGCAAAATGCGATGATCACCGCCAGCGCCGCCATCCAGCGCAGCTGTGTGGACGGTTCGAGAAAGCCCATCGCGGCGATGGCGATCAGTAAAAGGATTTGGGTAATGACCAGCCAGCCGCGACGACGGCCCAGCAGCGGTGGGGTATAGCGATCCATCGCCGGCGACCACAGGAACTTGAAAACATACGCCTGGCCGACAAGGGAAAAGAAACCAATGGTTTTGAGATCGATATTTTCGACCGTCATCCACGCCTGAAGCGTACCGGAGGTTAAGGCAAGAGGCAGACCGGAAGCAAAGCCCAGCATCAGCAAGACGGCTGATTTAGGCTGCTGAAAAATTCGTAAATAATGATTGGGCATCGGGAAAATACAAAGGCCCGGCAAGCCGGGCCTCTCAGTCAATTAGCGGGCGTTCTGCTTGATAAAGTCATGGACGCTGGTGTCCTGCGCCATATCGGCGATGGTATCGGTCAGGACGGAGTTAACGGCGTTGGCGATGTTTTTGTTGGTCGCCTGGAATGCGCCTTCAACGTTATAGTTTGCGCGATAGTTTTTGGTCATCTTGTTGCCGTTATTGGCAACCGCGACGATAGAGATATCGGCTTTGGTGGCGATGTTGTAACGCACGTTGCCCTGAGACACGTCCGCGTACAGCTGGTTAACAATGATCTGCAGTTGCACCGCGCCGCTTGGACCAATCATATAACCGCGCGCGGTCATTTGTTTCTCCAGCACTTCCTGGAGCAGGAAACGCAGATCGCGGGAGGCGGTCAGGGTAACCACCTGGTTATCGCGGGTCACTTTTGACAGCGCCTGGTCCTGACGCTGGTCGGCGCCGTTGATGCTGATGGTCACGCCCATCAGGCTCGGGTCCTGCTGCGGCAGCGCGATATTCGGAGAGACGTCAATAGTCGTCGGCGGTGTAGCGCATCCAGCTAACATAAAAAGAGCCATCAGCGGGAGGAAGAGTTTTTTTAACATTTCAGGGTCTCAACGTACATATAGGCAAATAGAAGAAAATTCTCGCCATCATAGCATCGCCATCGGCAAGGGGAAGTGGCAACGCATGTAAATTCATCGCGTTGTGCTTTTTATGACCTTTCACCAGGTTTTGTTGGCGATACAACCTTCGTATGGCACTTGTGGCAGGCTAATTCACCCATTACGATGAGAAAATGAGATAAAAGCTAAATATTTGTTGGTAATCTGTTATGAAGCCAATAAAGGCGACTAACATTTAAAGTGATGGATAGCATCGCAGCGTTGTCGGAGGAGTGAAATCATGATGATACGTGAGCAAATAGAAACAAAACTCAGGGCAGCGTTTGATCCCTTATTCCTCGAAGTTGTGGATGAAAGCTATCGCCATAATGTTCCGGCCGGCTCGGAAAGTCATTTCAAAGTCGTTCTGGTCAGCGATCGTTTTGTAGGGGAACGTTTTCTGAATCGCCACCGCCTGATCTACGGCACGTTGACGGAGGAATTGTCGACCACTGTGCATGCTTTGGCCCTGCATACTTACAGCGCTAAAGAGTGGGAAAGCCTACAGGATACCATTTTCGCATCACCGCCGTGTCGAGGTGCGGGAACGATTGCCTGAACATTGATTTGCAACAGCAGGACTTTTTCCAGTATGTTGCGCCAGACAGAGTTTCTAAGAAACGGCCTGCGGGCCGTTTTGTTTTGCCTGAAAACCAGGCGAAACGGCAGGTTTCAGGCGAAGCTCCGCCGGGAATTGTGAAAAAAGCCACAGAGTCGTGTGGTTGCTTTTCTCGACTCACCATAGTGATGCCGCTATAATGCTGCGTCTAATTTTTCGGAATGTCTTCGGGATGATTCTGACGACAGGGAATGTGATTCTGATTCAGAAAGCATCCTGGTTCTGCGAAGCGAATAATCAACGGCTTCCAGAGTTGACCGAGCACTGTGATTTTTTGAGGTAACAAGATGCAAGCTTCAGTTGAAACCACCCAGGGCCTTGGGCGCCGTGTAACGATTACTATCGCTGCTGACAGCATCGAAAACGCTGTGAAAAGCGAGCTGGTCAACGTGGCGAAGAAAGTCCGCATTGACGGTTTTCGTAAGGGCAAAGTACCGATGAACGTTGTTGCTCAGCGTTATGGCGCTTCCGTGCGTCAGGATGTGCTGGGCGATCTGATGAGCCGTCATTTCGTTGACGCTATCATTAAAGAAAAAATCAACCCGGCTGGCGCACCGAACTATGTTCCGGGCGAATACAAACTGGGTGAAGACTTCACCTACGCGGTTGAATTTGAAGTTTACCCGGAAGTTGAACTGAAAGATCTGGAATCCATCGAAGTTGTTAAGCCGGTTGTTGAAGTCACCGACGAAGACGTAGACGGCATGCTGGACACCCTGCGCAAGCAGCAGGCGACCTGGACTGAAACCACTGAAGCCGCTGGCGAAGAAGATCGCGTGACCATCGATTTCACCGGTTCTGTTGACGGTGAAGAGTTCGAAGGCGGTAAAGCCTCTGACTTCGTACTGGCAATGGGCCAGGGCCGTATGATCCCGGGATTCGAAGAAGGTGTTAAAGGCCATAAAGCCGGTGACGAGTTCACCATCGACGTGACTTTCCCGGAAGAGTACCACGCTGAAAACCTGAAAGGTAAAGCGGCTAAGTTCGTAATCAACCTGAAAAAAGTTGAGCAGCGTGAACTGCCGGAACTGACCGAAGATTTCATCAAGCGTTTTGGCGTTGAAGACGGTTCCGTAGCCGGTCTGCGTACCGAAGTGCGTAAAAACATGGACCGCGAGCTGAAAGGCGCTGTGCGTAACCGCATTAAGTCTCAGGCGATCGAAGGCCTGGTGAAAGCGAACGACATCGACGTTCCTGCTGCGCTGATCGACGGCGAAATCGACGTACTGCGCCGCCAGGCTGCACAGCGTTTCGGTGGCAACGAGAAACAAGCCCTGGAACTGCCACGTGAACTGTTCGAAGAGCAGGCGAAACGCCGCGTTGTGGTTGGCCTGCTACTGGGCGAAGTGATTCGTACCAACGAGCTGAAAGCCGACGAAGATCGCGTTAAAGCGCTGATCGAAGAAATGGCTTCTGCCTATGAAGATCCGAGCGAAGTTATCGAGTTCTACAGCAAAAACAAAGAGCTGATGGACAACATGCGTAACGTGGCTCTGGAAGAGCAGGCGGTTGAAGCGGTGCTGGCGAAAGCTAAAGTGACCGACCAAGCAACCACCTTTAACGAGCTGATGAACCAGCAGGCGTAAACCGCGCCCGGCGTTGTTAAAGCCCGTCCTGTTGCGACGGGCTTTTTTTCGCCTGCAATTAAGGCAAGGACGGATAAACCGCAGTTTCAATATTCGCGTAACATGAAAAGGTTGTTATGCTTGAAACTGAGGGTGATAAACCCCATAAACAAAGATATATCCGCATCAACAAACAGAAAATTTGATCTATTGTGGGTAGGGACTCTGGCTGATAATCCGTCCTGAAGGGTGACAAGACCTGCTAGCGTGGTCATTCGTCACGGTCTCAAGTAAAATCAGTGCAACAGGTTACTTAATTTTTTCCAGGAGACGGAAATGTCATACAGCGGCGAACGAGAAGTAATGGCACCCCATATGGCCCTGGTGCCAATGGTTGTGGAGCAAACCTCACGTGGTGAGCGTTCTTACGATATTTTTTCCCGTCTGCTTAAGGAACGCGTTATCTTTTTGACCGGCCAGGTTGAAGATCACATGGCTAACCTGATTGTGGCGCAGATGCTGTTTCTGGAAGCAGAGAACCCGGAAAAAGATATTTACCTGTACATCAACTCGCCGGGCGGCGTGATTACTGCGGGGATGTCGATCTATGACACCATGCAGTTCATCAAACCAGACGTCAGCACCATTTGTATGGGCCAGGCGGCCTCAATGGGTGCCTTCCTGTTGACTGCCGGGGCGAAAGGCAAGCGTTTCTGCCTGCCGAATTCACGCGTGATGATCCACCAACCGCTGGGCGGCTACCAGGGTCAGGCAACGGACATTGAAATCCATGCGCGTGAAATTTTGAAAGTAAAAGCGCGTATGAATGAACTTATGGCGCAGCACACGGGTCAACCGCTGGAGCAGATTGAAAGAGATACCGAGCGCGACCGTTTCCTCTCAGCAGAACAGGCTGTAGAGTATGGATTGGTTGACTCCATTTTAACTCACCGCCAGTGATACCTGCGGCAATGGGCCGCTATACTATAGGGTGTCAGTAGGCGGCTCATTGTGCGCAAACTCCGGTTTGCGCCTGAGAATGGCATTGCGTCGTCGTGTGCGGCACAAAGAACAGAAAAGAGGTTTTGACTCATGACAGATAAGCGCAAAGACGGCTCAGGCAAACTGCTGTACTGCTCTTTTTGCGGCAAGAGCCAGCACGAAGTGCGTAAACTGATTGCTGGCCCGTCAGTGTATATCTGCGACGAGTGTGTCGATTTATGCAACGACATTATTCGCGAAGAGATTAAAGAAGTGGCGCCGCACCGCGAACGTAGCGCGCTGCCGACGCCACATGAAATTCGTAACCATCTGGACGATTATGTTATCGGCCAGGAACAGGCGAAAAAAGTCCTGGCGGTTGCGGTATACAACCACTACAAACGTCTGCGTAACGGCGACAGCTCTAACGGCATCGAGCTGGGTAAAAGTAACATTCTGCTGATCGGCCCGACCGGTAGCGGTAAAACCCTGTTGGCCGAAACGCTGGCGCGCCTGCTGGACGTTCCGTTCACCATGGCGGATGCCACCACCCTGACCGAAGCGGGTTACGTGGGTGAAGACGTAGAAAACATCATTCAGAAACTGCTGCAGAAATGCGATTATGACGTGCAGAAAGCCCAGCGCGGCATTGTGTATATCGATGAAATCGACAAGATTTCGCGCAAATCTGATAACCCGTCCATCACCCGCGATGTATCCGGTGAAGGCGTACAGCAGGCATTGCTGAAACTGATTGAAGGCACCGTGGCCGCCGTTCCGCCACAGGGTGGACGCAAGCATCCGCAGCAGGAATTCTTGCAGGTCGATACCTCAAAAATCCTGTTTATCTGCGGCGGCGCATTCGCGGGTCTGGATAAAGTGATCGCTAACCGTGTAGAAACAGGCTCCGGCATTGGTTTTGGCGCGACGGTGAAAGGTAAATCCCAGAAAGCGACGGAAGGCGAACTGCTGACTCAGGTTGAACCGGAAGATTTGATCAAATTCGGTCTGATCCCTGAATTCATCGGCCGTCTGCCGGTTGTGGCGACCCTGAGCGAACTGAGCGAAGAAGCGCTGATCCAGATCCTCAAAGAGCCGAAAAACGCCCTGACCAAACAGTATCAGGCGCTGTTTAATCTGGAAGGCGTTGAGCTGGAATTCCGTGACGAAGCGCTGGAAGCCATCGCGAAAAAAGCCATGTCCCGTAAAACCGGTGCGCGTGGCCTGCGTTCCATCGTGGAAGGCGCGTTGCTCGATACCATGTACGATCTCCCGTCCATGGAAGACGTCGAAAAAGTGGTGATTGACGAGTCGGTGATCGGCGGCCAGTCAGAACCGCTGTTAATTTACGGTAAGCCAGAAGCACAGCAGGCATCAGGCGAATAATTCGCCTGTCCTGACAATCAGTTATAAAATAAAAGGGGGATTTGGTCCCCCTTTTATTTTTCCTGCATTCCTGACATTGAATGTCCGGGAAACATCCCCATATACTGTTCTACTTGTTGGTGATGCCGTGAATTTCACGTGCGCCCCATCGCCTGGCGGAAACTAAACTAAGAGAGAGCTCTATGAATCCTGAGCGTTCTGAACGCATTGAAATCCCCGTGTTGCCGTTGCGCGACGTGGTGGTTTATCCGCACATGGTTATCCCTTTGTTCGTGGGACGGGAGAAATCTATCCGCTGCCTGGAAGCCGCAATGGATCATGACAAAAAAGTCATGCTGGTTGCACAGAAAGAAGCGTCGACGGATGAGCCGGGTGTGAATGATTTGTTTACCGTGGGAACCGTAGCGTCGATTTTACAGATGCTGAAACTGCCGGACGGCACGGTAAAAGTACTGGTTGAAGGTTTACAGCGCGCGCGCATTACCGCGCTCTCTGACGATGGCGAACACTTCTCTGCACGGGCTGAATATCTTGAATCGCCAGCCATCGACGAACGCGAGCAGGAAGTGCTGGTCCGTACGGCCATCAGCCAGTTTGAAGGCTACATCAAACTCAACAAAAAAATCCCGCCTGAAGTGCTGACGTCGCTGAACAGCATCGACGATCCTGCACGTCTGGCTGACACCATCGGCGCGCATATGCCGCTGAAACTGGCCGATAAACAATCGGTGCTGGAGATGTCCGACATCAACGAACGCCTCGAATATCTGATGGCGATGATGGAGTCGGAAATCGATCTGCTGCAGGTTGAGAAACGCATTCGCAACCGCGTTAAAAAGCAGATGGAAAAGAGCCAGCGTGAGTACTATCTGAATGAGCAAATGAAAGCCATCCAGAAAGAACTGGGCGAAATGGACGATGCGCCGGATGAAAACGAAGCGTTAAAACGCAAAATCGACGCGGCCAAAATGCCGAAAGAGGCGAAAGAGAAAGCTGACGCCGAATTGATGAAGCTGAAAATGATGTCACCGATGTCGGCAGAAGCCACCGTGGTGCGCAGCTACATCGAGTGGATGGTGCAGGTTCCGTGGAACGCGCGCAGTAAAGTGAAAAAAGACCTGCGCCAGGCCCAGGAAATCCTTGATACCGATCACTATGGCTTAGGCCGAGTGAAAGATCGCATCCTTGAATACCTTGCGGTGCAGAGCCGCGTTAACAAAATCAAAGGCCCGATCCTGTGCCTGGTGGGACCGCCGGGGGTGGGTAAAACCTCGCTGGGGCAGTCCATTGCGCGCGCGACCGGTCGTAAATACGTGCGTATGGCGCTGGGCGGGGTGCGCGATGAAGCGGAAATCCGCGGTCACCGCCGTACCTACATCGGTTCTATGCCGGGCAAACTGATCCAGAAGATGGCAAAAGTGGGCGTCAGAAACCCGCTGTTCCTGCTGGATGAGATCGACAAAATGTCGTCGGATATGCGTGGCGATCCGGCATCAGCGCTACTTGAGGTGTTGGATCCTGAACAGAACGTGGCGTTTAACGATCACTATCTGGAAGTGGACTACGATCTCAGCGACGTGATGTTCGTGGCGACCTCGAACTCCATGAATATTCCTGCGCCGCTGCTGGACCGTATGGAAGTGATTCGCCTGTCGGGTTATACCGAAGATGAAAAACTGAACATCGCCAAACGTCACCTGTTGCCGAAGCAGATTGAACGCAACGCCCTGAAAAAAGGCGAAATCACGGTGGATGACAGCGCGATTATCGGCATCATTCGTTACTACACCCGTGAGGCTGGCGTACGTGGACTGGAGCGTGAAATTTCGAAACTGTGCCGTAAAGCGGTTAAACAGTTACTGCTTGAGAAAGCGCTGAAGCACATCGAAATTAACGGCGATAATCTGAAAGATTTCCTCGGCGTTCAGCGCTTTGACTACGGCCGTGCGGACAACGAAAACCGCGTTGGTCAGGTGACCGGCCTGGCCTGGACCGAAGTGGGTGGCGATCTGCTGACCATCGAAACCGCCTGCGTACCGGGTAAAGGCAAACTGACCTATACCGGCTCGCTGGGTGAAGTGATGCAGGAATCCATTCAGGCAGCGCTGACCGTGGTGCGCGCGCGCGCGGAAAAATTGGGTATTAATTCTGATTTTTACGAAAAACGCGACATCCACGTTCACGTACCGGAAGGGGCGACCCCAAAAGACGGTCCGAGCGCAGGTATCGCAATGTGCACCGCGCTGGTTTCCTGCCTGACGGGCAACCCGGTGCGTGCCGATGTCGCCATGACCGGCGAAATCACGCTGCGCGGACAAGTTCTGCCGATCGGCGGCCTGAAGGAAAAATTGCTGGCCGCACACCGTGGCGGTATTAAAACGGTGTTAATTCCTTACGAAAATAAACGTGACCTGGAAGAGATCCCAGACAACGTTATCGCCGATCTGGATATCCACCCGGTGAAGCGTATCGAAGAGGTATTGACCCTGGCATTGCAGAATGAACCCTCAGGAATGCAGGTTGTCACGGCAAAATAGTGACCTAACGCATACTGCATAGATAAAATCAGAGCTGGTAAGCCATTTGGTGCTTGCCAGCTTTTTTTTGTATCGCTAATTTAGATGGCTGACTGATTGTGTCATCAACTAATGCTGTTGTAAGGGCATGACAGGCCTGATATAACTGCTGCGCGGTCGCCCCATGAAGGATTCAGGGGCGATATAAATAATAATGAGAGGAAGAGAAGCGTGAATAAATCTCAACTGATAGACAAAATTGCCGCCGGTGCTGATATTTCTAAAGCCGCGGCTGGACGTGCGTTAGATGCTCTGATTGGCTCTGTTACCGAATCTCTGCAATCCGGGGATGACGTGGCGTTAGTTGGCTTTGGTACTTTCTCTGTCCGCGAGCGCGCTGCCCGTACTGGCCGCAACCCGCAAACTGGCAAAGAGATCACCATTGCGGCAGCAAAAGTACCGGGTTTCCGTGCAGGCAAGGCACTGAAAGACGCGGTAAACTGATTTTTCCCTCTACGGTTTCGATGGTAAAGGGCAAAGGGCGCATCGCGAGATGTGCCTTTTTTATTATCTGGGGGGACTTTTTAGTCCTGTGGGCTGACAACCGCCCCGGTTTCTTGTCACAATACGCCTTTGCGCGAAGCGGCACCTTTGGGTGAGCGCCAGCGGCATTTACTGTCATCTACAGCGGAGCGTTGTTACACCATGATGGACAACTTACGTACGGCTGCTAACAGCGTCGTACTCAAGATTATTTTCGGTATCATTATCGTGTCGTTCATTTTGACCGGCGTGAGTGGTTACCTGATTGGCGGTAACAATAATTACGCCGCGAAAGTGAATGGCCAGGAAATTGGCCGCGCCCAGTTTGAAAATGCCGTTGCCAGCGAGCGTAATCGTCAGCAACAGCAGCTTGGCGAGCAGTTTTCAGAACTGGCTGCCAATGAAAACTATATGAAAGCTATGCGCCAGCAGGTGCTGTCGCGCATGATTGATGAAGCGTTGCTCGATCAATACGCTAAAAAGCTGGGCCTTGGCATCAGCGACGAACAAATCAAACAGGCGATCTTTAAAGAGCCGGCTTTCCAGAGCAACGGAAAGTTTGATAACGCCCGCTATACCGCGGTTATCAACAATATTGGCATGACGCCGGACCAGTATGCCCAGTCGTTGCGTAACCAGTTGATGACCCAGCAGCTGATCAATGCCATCGTCGGCACCGATTTTATGCTGGCGAATGAGACGGATGAGCTGGCAGCGCTGGTTGCCCAGCAGCGTGTAGTACGTGAAGCCACGATTGACGTCGCCGCGCTGGCCGCCAAACAAACGGTCACTGACGATGAAGTCACCGGCTTCTACGAGCAGAATAAAAACCGTTTTATCGCCCCGGAACAATTCCGCGTCAGCTACATCAAGCTGGATGCCGCCGCCATGAACGAAAGCGTCAGCGATGCGGAAATTCAGGCCTGGTATGACGAGCATCAGGATCAGTACGGTCAGCCGCAGCGTAACCGTTACAGCATCATTCAGACCAAAACGGAAGATGAAGCAAAAGCCGTTCTGGATGCCCTGAATGCCGATTCTGATTTTGCTACCCTCGCGAAAGAAAAGTCCTCCGACATTATTTCTGCCCGTAACGGCGGTGATATGGGCTGGCTGGAAGACGCGACGACGCCGGAAGAGCTGAAAAACGCAGCGCTGAAAGAGAAAGGCCAGACTTCTGGCGTAATTAAATCTTCGGTAGGTTTCCTGGTTGCGCGTCTGACTGATGTTCAACCGGCGCAGGTGAAGCCGCTGGCAGAAGTGCGTGATGCTATTGCTGAAAAAGTGAAACAGGAAAAAGGCGTCACGGCGTTCTTCGCCCTGCAGCAAAAAGTGAGCGACGCGGCAAGTAACGATAACGAATCCCTGGCGGGCGCAGAGCAGGTTGCTGGCGTGAAAGCGGTGGAAACCGGCTGGTTTAGCCGCGATTCCCTGCCGGAAGATCTCAACTTCAAACCGGTTGCTGACGCGATCTTCAACGGTGGACTGGTCGGCGAAAACGGCACGCCGGGCAGTAACTCCGACATCATCACCGTGGAAGGCGATCGTGCGTTTGTACTGCGTGTTACCGAGCACAAAGCGGAAGCGGTTAAACCGCTGGCAGACGTACGTAACCAGGTGGTTGCCGATATCAAAAATCAGAAAGCGGAACAGCAGGCGAAACTGGATGCCGATAAGCTGATTAACGAACTGAAAGCAGGTAAAGGCGACGAAGCGCTGAAAGCCGCGGGTTTGAGCTTTGGTGCGGAAAAAACCTTAAGCCGTACCGGCCAGGATCCAATTTCGCAAGCTGCGTTCGCGCTGCCGCTGCCGTCTAAGGACAAACCGTCTTATGGCGTCGCTAACGATATGCAGGGCAACGTCGTGCTGGTGTCCCTTGACGAAGTGCGTAGCGGCACCCTGCCGGAAGAGCAGAAGAAAGCGATGACCCAGGGCATTACCCAAAACAATGCACAAATTGCTTTCGACGCGCTGATGACTAATCTGCGCAAAGAAGCCAAAATCAAAATGGGCGATATCGTCGAGCAGCAGCAATAATCGAGACGTCTCGCACAAAATTGCAATTTTCTGCAAACATCAAAGGCCGCTTTCGCGGCCTTTTCCATTTCTGATATTCGCTGTTTGTGGTGTTTCTCCCGGCCCGATAAGGTGGCGTGGCTGTCAACAAACAAGGAGAAAACAGCATGAAACAAGGTGTTAAAGCATTCTGTCTGGCAATGGTTATCGCGTGCGGTATCACCAGCTATCCAGCACTGGCGGCGCAGTCAACGACGAAGGCTGAAGCAACGGCGGCAAAGACGGAGAACGCAACGTCAGCGCAGGTCAAAGAGAAAGCCGTCAAAACGGATGAAAGTGAAGAACGCACCGTGAGCATTAACAATGCCAGCGCGGACGAACTGGCCTCAGCGCTCAATGGCGTAGGAATGAAAAAAGCGCAGGCCATCGTTAATTACCGGGATGAGAATGGTCCTTTTAAAAGCGTCGAGGATCTTAAACAGGTGCCCGGCATGGGAAATGCGCTGGTGGAGCGTAACCTGGCGCGCATAAAGCTGTAATCGTCAGGGCAGGGACCTTGCAGAGTTGAAAATCTTTGCCAGGATAAGGAGGTCATACCAGTAGTGTGACCTCTTACTCTCATAAAATGAACCGCGGTATTTTTCGCTTCCGAATCGGAATGAACGCGGTGATAACAAGGGCCCTTGCGCTATGCAGACACACATTAAAGTTCGCGGTTACCACCTGGATGTCTATCAACACGTTAATAATGCGCGTTATCTTGAATTTCTTGAGGAAGCGCGCTGGGACGGGTTGGAGCAGGAGGAAGGCTTTCAGTGGATGACGGCTAACCGTATCGCTTTTGTGGTGGTGAATATCAACATCAACTATCGGCGACCGGCAGTACTGGGGGATTTACTTAACGTCACCAGTCAGGTGCAGCAGTTAAATGGCAAAAGCGGCATTTTGAGCCAGGTGATCACCCTTGAGCCGGAAGGGCAGGTGGTAGCGGACGCGCAAATCACCTTTGTCTGTATCGATTTGAATACCCAGAAGGCCTTGCCGCTGGAAGGGGAACTCCGGGCTCGCCTGGAGGCGATGGTTGGTAAAGCATAATCATAAAGGGCGGGGTCCCGCCCTTATTATCAGTTAAGACCGGTTTTACGTTTCATCTGGGCCATTACGCCCACCTTATCCGCAAAATACTGGTTCAGCCCATTAGCGCGTAAATGACAGGCCGCACACTCGCCGCACCCGTTACCTTTAATGCCGTTATAGCAGGTCAGGGTTTCGTGGCGCACCAGATCCAGCTTGCCCCAATGGTCCGCCAGCGCCCAGGTCTCGGCTTTATTCAGCCACATCAGCGGTGTTTCAAAACGGATATTGCTCGCCATACCTAAATTTACCGCCTGGTGAAGCGCTTTAACGAATTCATCGCGGCAATCGGGGTAGCCAGAAAAATCGGTTTCGCAGACGCCGATAATAATCGCTTCCGCCTGAACCTGATAGGCATAAATTGCCGTAAGGGTCAGAAACAGAATATTGCGACCGGGCACAAAGGTGCTGGGAATGCCGCTGGCTTGAGGATCGTAATCCGGCACCGGAATGCTGTCGCGGGTCAGGCTGCTTACCGCCAGTTCATTGAGCAGGCCGACGTCAAGGGTTTTATGCGCACGGGCACCCAGTTTAACGGCCAGTTGCTGCGCGATCTCGATTTCAGCGCGGTGGCGTTGTCCGTAGTCGAATGTGACGCAATGCACCTCATCATAGTGATGCAGCGCCTGAATCAGGCAGGTGGTGGAGTCTTGTCCACCGCTAAAAACCACAACGGCACGTTTCATCGTCAACCTTTTGTTCGCTTGTAAAGATGGCGCATAGGGTAGCGCCGTTGGCTCAGCACCACCAGCTTCTTCACAACGAGCCCGGCGGCGGTAGCCAGGCGCGGGTAAAATCGAACCAGCCCCGTGTATTAAGGTGAATGCCGTTGACGCCCGGCGGCGCGCTGACCTGATAGCGATAATTGAAAAGCGGCGTGATAACGGCATCCTCCATCAGCGTGGTATAAACCTCGCGCATCCCTTCCCGGCGCTGGGTTTCATCCGGTTGACGTTGCACCGCGTCAAGCGTCCCCTGCAAATGGGCAAACTGGCGCGCGGTAAGCACATGCGGCCAGAGTTTATCGCAGCGTAACCACTGCTCCAGCGTAAAGGCCGGAGATTCGCCAATTAACCGGTCGCCCATAATTAAATCGGCTTCACCCAGTAGCGGGCAGCCGTGCCAGGTTTTTGCCGGATGAAAATGCACCGTTAGCTCGCAGCCTTTGTCCGCCAGATAACGCTTAAGTTGTTCCGCCATGGCGTGTAGTTCTACCGGCAGGTGATACACCATGGTTAGCGAAGCGGGCAGCGCCATTTCATCAGAAGGCCATTCGGGAAGCCGCCAGCCGGGCAGCATCTCGCTGCTGGGGGTAATTAGCCCTTCATCCAGCGGCAGCGTATCCAGCATGCCGCTGCGATGGATAAGGTCAATGAGGTAACGGGACTGCGCCAGCGATAATTTCCCTTCCTGGCGCAACGCCAGATAGCAAAACCCGAGGCTGATGCTGTTGCTGACTGGCCTCAAATGTACCAGCTCATCCTGCTGGCCAATGGCGATCTGCACCGGGTGGCGGCAGCTATTGCCCATCTCCTGATCGAACAACTGCGGCGTGATCCAAAATTCTACCGCTTTCAGTAAAGGATGGCTGAGATGCCAGAATTCGTGGCTTTCCAGCCGAACCAGGTCCGCTTCAAAACGCACAAGGCGAAAAGGCCCGCAGCCGATATCCGGTTCATCGGGGTGGGCCAGACGGCTGCAATACAGCGCCAGGCGGTGTGCCAGCCAGTAATCCGGGCGATGTAGCGTAATGCGCAGGCACTGGGCATGAACCCGCTCGATTTGCGCTACGCTGGCGAACAGCCGGGCGATTTCACTATCTGCCAGCAACGATTGAAAAGCACGCTGCAACTGCTGCGTTTCCACTGGCTTGCCGCTGTGCCAGTGCAGCGTGGAACGCAGGTAGAAATCCCAGCACAACCCGTCCGGCGAAATGCGCCAGTGGTGCGCTAAGTCGCCAACCGGAAATTCACCGTCATCATCGAAACGCGTCAGGCCAGAATAGATTTGCCCCGCCAGATGTTGTTCGGCGCGGCCCGGTAAAAAACCGGGCGTTAACGGCTCCAGAGAGCGGTAGTAGGGAATACGCAGCGTTGGGGTGTCGTTTTGCCACTGGCCGCCCAGAAAAGGCTGCAGTAAATGACGTAACTGATCGGGGGCAAGTTGTGCCAGTTCGAGCGCATTTTTATGCTGGCCGCGATTGAGCACCTGTTCCATCATCCCGGCGCGCACCTGCTCAGGCGTTACCAGAAAGGTTAAATCACCGCGCTTTCCGCGTCCGGCCTGAGCCTGCCAGCGCAGCCAGCCTGCGGATGCCAACTGGCGTAGCAGGGTGCGAATATGCCGTTCGCTGCAAAAACAGCGTTCAGCCAGCTCCGCCACAGTCGCCTGTTGGGGTTCTCCCGCCGAAGGCTGCCAGAGACGTTGAAACTGATTCAGTCGATTAACGAGTCGCATAATAAACCCGGAACAAATTTTGGAAAGTATTCACTATTTGTTCCGCATATGCCAGGCGATACTTCAGGCTGTACTGGATTCTGTGAGAGCGAACAACCATGGCGCGACTGGCTGCATTTGATATGGACGGCACTCTGCTGATGCCGGACCATTTGCTGGGCGAACAAACCCTGCATACCCTGAATCGCCTGCGTGAGCGCAACATTACCCTGGCTTTTGCCACCGGGCGCCATGCCCTGGAAATGCGCCACCTGCTCACCGATCTTTCCCTCGATGCGTTTTTGATCACCGGCAATGGCACCCGAATTCACACCTATGAAGGGGAGTTATTGCATCACGCCGATCTCGCACCGGAAGTGGCGGAAATCGTGATCCATAGCCACTGGGATACTGAATCCTCAATGCACGTGTTTAACGATGACGGCTGGTTTACGCAAAACGATTTACCCGAGTTACTCAATGCCCACCTGTTTACCGGTTTTCGCTATCAGGTGTGCGATGTAAAACGCATCCCGGCGCATCGGGTCACCAAGATTTGTTTTTGCGGTGAGCATGACGATTTATGCCGTCTGCGTATTCAGCTCAATGAAGCTCTGGGCGACAAGGCGCATCTCTGTTTTTCAGCACATCACTGCCTGGAAGTTCTGCCGGTGGGGTGCAACAAAGGCGCGGCGCTGGCGGTGTTAAGCCAGCACCTCGGCTACGGTTTACAGGATTGCATGGCATTTGGCGATGCCATGAACGATCGCGAAATGCTCGAAGCCGTGGGTTACGGCTTTATCATGGGTAACGCCATGGCGCAGTTAAAAGCCGCGCTGCCGCATTTGCCGGTTATCGGCCATTGCAACAGCCAGGCTGTTTCACACTATTTGACTCATTGGCTGGACTTTCCAAACCTGACTTATTCCCCCGAATGACGAAGCCTTTCCAGCAAGCCGGGTATCCCCCGGCTTTTTTTATGCCATCAGACGGTTAATCTCCGCCTGCCAGGGCGATAAATCGCCAATATTCTGCTCGACCCACTGCGGGTTATAGTAAGTCTCCAGATAGCGCTCGCCGCTGTCGCACAGCAGAGTGACAATTGACCCTTTACGCCCTTCATCACGCATTCTGGCCGCCAGCCGCAGCGCGCCCCAGACGTTAGTACCCGTGGATGCGCCGACTTTGCGGCCCAGAATGGTTTCCAGCCAGTGGATGGTCGCCACGCTTGCCGCGTCAGGAACCCGCAGCATCTCGTCAATCACCGCCGGAATAAAAGAAGGCTCGACGCGCGGGCGGCCAATCCCCTCAATTTTGCTGCCAACGTGGCTTTTCAGCGTGGCGTCGCGGCTCTGCCAGTAATCAAAAAACACCGAGTTTTGCGGATCGACCACCATCAGTTGCGTGGCATGGCCCTGATAACGCAGGTAGCGGCCAATGGTCGCGGAGGTGCCGCCGGTCCCGGCGCTCATCACAACGTAATCGGGCACTGGATAAGGCTCGCTCGCCATCTGGCGGAAAATACTGTCGGCGATGTTGTTGTTGCCGCGCCAGTCGGTGGCGCGCTCAGCATAGGTAAACTGATCCATATAATGGCCGTTTAACTCTTTTGCCAGCGTCTCCGAGACATCATAAATCTCGCAGGCGCTGTCGACAAAATGGCAGCGACCGCCGTAAAAGGCGATTTGCTCCACTTTACGCTTCGCGGTGCAGCCGGGCATGACGGCGATAAAGGGCAATCCCAGTAGCCGGGCGAAGTACGCTTCCGAAACCGCGGTTGAACCGGAGGACGCCTCGATAATCGGCGTGCCTTCTTTTATCCAGCCATTACACAATCCATACAGAAACAGCGAACGCGCCAGACGATGCTTCAGGCTGCCGGTCGGGTGGGTGCTTTCGTCTTTCAGATAGAGGTGAATGCCCGGAAACGCGGGCAGGGAAAGGCGAATTAAATGGGTATCGGCTGAACGCTGATAGTCGGCGTTAATTTCGCTGATAGCGTGGTTTACCCAGGTACTGGTCATGAGGTGTTTCCATTTAGCAATTTGTGCCTAGCGTAAAACAAAGCTCGGGAAAAAGAGTTGCTATTTTGCCCCTGGTTTGGCGCAATAGGAGAAATTCTTTCTATGTATCTCGCAAATGATAGATAAAATTGACCGCAAACTCCTTTCACTGTTGCAGAATGACTGCACACTCTCTTTGCAGGCACTGGCGGATGCCGTTAATCTGACAACCACGCCCTGTTGGAAACGCCTCAAGCGCCTGGAAGATGACGGCATCATTCAGGGACGGGTGGCGTTACTTGACCCGGAAAAGCTCAATCTGGGGCTTACCGCGTTTGTGCTGATTAAAACCCAGCACCACAGCAGCGAATGGTATAGCCAGTTTGTCGCTGTCGTTTCACAGATGCCCGAAGTGCTCGGCTTCTGGCGGATGGCGGGAGAATACGATTATTTGATGCGCGTTCAGGTCGCGGATATGAAGCGTTTCGATGATTTTTACAAACGTCTGGTGAACCGGGTTCCCGGCTTATCGGATGTCACCTCCAGTTTTGCCATGGAACAGATAAAGTATACTACTGCCTTGCCGTTAGACGGTTAACGCCACCATCACGTCAAACACCTGCAATCGACCGAACAGCAAGCCAATCAGGAAATTATTACGTGCGATTATTTGCTCAATTACGCTGGTATTTCACCCGGGAGTGGCGACGCTATCTCGGCGCGGTGTGCCTGCTGATTATCATCGCGATCCTGCAACTGATCCCGCCGCGCGTGGTGGGCATCATCGTGGATGGCGTCACCCAAAACCACTTCACCGCCGGCCAGATATTTCAGTGGCTGGGGCTGATGGTGGCCGTGGCGGTGATTGTCTATCTGCTGCGCTATGTGTGGCGCGTACTGTTGTTTGGCGCGTCCTATCAACTGGCCGTTGAGCTGCGCGAAGATTTTTATCGCCAGTTGAGCCGCCAGCATCCGGAATTCTATCTGCGCCACCGCACCGGGGACTTAATGGCGCGCGCCACTAACGACGTTGACCGGGTGGTATTCGCCGCCGGGGAAGGGGTGTTGACCCTGGTGGATTCTCTGGTAATGGGTTGCGTGGTGCTGGTCGTGATGAGTACGCAAATCAGTTGGCAACTGACGCTGATGGCGCTGTTGCCGATGCCGGTTATGGCGCTGGTGATCAAGCGTTACGGCGACCAGCTCCATAGCCGCTTTAAAGCGGCGCAGGCGGCGTTCTCTTCACTCAATGACCGCACGCAGGAAAGCTTAACCAGTATCCGAATGATCAAAGCCTTCGGGCTTGAAGATCGCCAGTCGGGGCTGTTTGCCGAAGATGCCCGCGACACCGGGCAAAAAAACTTGCGCGTCGCAAGGGTAGACGCGCGCTTCGATCCGACCATTTATATCGCGATTGGCATGGCGAACCTGCTGGCCATCGGGGGCGGCAGTTGGATGGTGATCAACGGTTCGCTGACCCTGGGGCAGCTCACCAGCTTTATGATGTATCTCGGCCTGATGATTTGGCCGATGCTGGCGCTAGCCTGGATGTTTAACATCGTCGAGCGCGGCAGCGCGGCGTACAGCCGTATTCGCGCCATGCTGTCGGAAGCGCCCGTGGTGGATGACGGTGATAGCGAAGTACCGGCAGGCCGGGGCGTGTTGAATGTGGCGATCCGCGAATTTAGTTATCCGCAGGCGTCAAAACCAACGCTTAACCATATCAACCTGACGCTCCAGCCTGGCCAGATGCTGGGGATTTGCGGCCCGACCGGCGCGGGGAAAAGCACCGTTCTGTCTCTGATCCAACGCCATTTTGATGTTAGCCAGGGCGAAATCCGCTTTCACGATCTCCCCCTGACCGCGCTGCAACTCGACTCCTGGCGCAGCCGTCTGGCGGTGGTTAATCAGACACCGTTTTTATTCTCCGACAGCGTGGCAAGCAATATCGCTCTGGGCCATCCTGGCGCGACTCAGCAGGAAATTGAGCATGTGGCGAAGCTCGCCTGCGTGCATGACGATATTCTGCGTCTACCCCAGGGCTATGACACCGAAGTAGGCGAACGGGGCGTGATGCTGTCCGGCGGGCAGAAACAGCGAATCTCTATTGCCCGGGCGCTGCTGCTGAATGCCGAAATTCTGATCCTGGATGATGCACTCTCGGCGGTCGACGGACGCACCGAGCATCAAATCCTTCATAATCTGCATCACTGGGGAGAGGGCCGAACGGTGATTATCAGCGCTCACCGCCTGTCGGCACTCACCGAGGCGGATGAAATTGTGGTGCTGCAACAGGGCCATATTGCTCAGCGCGGCGAGCACGATGCGCTGGCGGCGCAGCCTGGATGGTATCGCGATATGTATCGCTATCAGCAAATTGAAGCTGCGCTGGACGATGAGCCAGAACAAGAGGAGGCCGTGAATGGATAAGCCTGCTCAACTGTGGCCGACCTTAAAACGCCTGCTGGCCTACGGCAGCCCGTGGCGTAAACCGCTCTCTATGGCTGTGGTCATGCTGTGGATTGCCGCTGCGGCGGAAGTGAGCGGCCCGGCATTAATCAGCTATTTCATCGACAACATGGTGGCGAAAAACAGTCTGCCGCTGGGGCTGGTGGCCGGGCTTGCCGCTGCCTATATCCTGCTGCAATTGCTGGCGGCGGGGCTGCACTACTGGCAGTCGTTACTGTTTAACCAGGCCGCCGTCGGGGTGGTGCAGCAACTTCGCTCCGATGTTATGGATGCCGCGCTGCGCCAGCCGCTCAGCGAGTTTGATATTCAGCCGGTCGGTCAGCTTATTTCGCGGGTGACAAACGATACCGAAGTGATCCGCGATTTATACGTCACCGTGGTCGCGACGGTGCTGCGCAGCGCAGCGCTGATTGGCGCGATGCTGGTGGCGATGTTTAGCCTCGACTGGCGTATGGCGCTGGTCGCAATGGCGATCTTCCCGGCGGTGCTGATTGTCATGGTGATTTACCAGCGCTTCAGCACGCCGATTGTGCGCCGGGTGCGTACTTACCTGGCAGATATCAACGATGGCTTTAACGAAGTGATCATGGGCATGAGCGTGATCCAACAGTTCCGCCAGCAGGCGCGCTTCGGCGAGCGAATGGGTGAAGCCAGCCGTTCACACTATATGGCGCGTATGCAAACGCTGCGCCTTGATGGATTCCTGTTGCGCCCGCTGCTGAGTCTGTTTTCAGCGCTGGTACTGTGCGGGCTACTGATGCTGTTCGGCTTTAGTTCGGTGGGCACGATCGAGGTCGGGGTACTGTACGCGTTTATCAGCTATCTGGGCCGCTTAAATGAACCGTTGATTGAACTGACCACCCAACAATCCATGCTTCAGCAGGCCGTGGTAGCGGGAGAGCGCGTATTCGAACTGATGGACAGGCCACGTCAGACCTACGGCAGCGATGTGCGTCCGCTGCAAAGCGGGGCCATTGCCATTGATGATGTCTCGTTTGCCTATCGCGGCGACAGGCTGGTATTGCAGGACATCTTGCTGGATATCCCTCCGCGCAGTTTTGTCGCGCTGGTGGGCCATACCGGCAGCGGTAAAAGCACCCTGGCGAACCTGCTGATGGGCTATTACCCGCTGACGCGCGGCGAAATTCGCCTCGATGGCCGTCCTCTGTCTACGCTCAGCCATAGCGTATTACGCAAAGGCGTGGCGATGGTTCAGCAGGATCCGGTTGTGCTGGCCGACTCGTTTTTCGCCAACGTCACCCTGGGGCGTGATATCAGCGAAGCCCAAGTATGGCAGGCGCTGGAAACGGTACAACTGGCTGACCTGGCACGCGCTATGCCCGAGGGGATATATACCCGGCTTGGCGAACAGGGTAATAACCTGTCGGTAGGGCAAAAGCAGCTACTGGCGCTGGCGCGCGTGCTCGTCGAAACGCCACAAATCCTGATCCTTGACGAAGCGACGGCCAATATCGACTCCGGGACCGAGCAGGCTATCCAGCAGGCATTGGCGGCCATCCGCGAGCACACCACGCTGGTGGTTATCGCGCATCGCCTTTCCACCATTGTGGATGCCGATACTATTCTGGTGCTGCATCGCGGCCAGGCGGTCGAGCGCGGCACTCATCAGCAACTGCTGGCGGAACAGGGGCGTTACTGGCAAATGTATCAACTGCAACTGGCTGGTGAAGAGCTGGCCGCCGCTGAGCAGGAAGAGACGTTAAGCGCCTGACGCACCAAAATAACGCACCTGGGTTTCCGCTTACGACCCTGGTGCAAACCTGTAATGCACCGTGCACTGACATGGTGCGTTTTTTTTGATTACAGAACATTCTGAATCCCGGTCACACTTTTATTGTTGCTCATCTCCCGCTAAAACCCCCGTTATCTGTCGCTCTCCCTCGCTTGGATAAATCTGGCACGCCCCTTGCTTTAGTGGATATGTGCTCACTCAGGCTGTTACCCAATTCGACAGGAGGGGATTTATGAAACTGGTTACCGTGGTAATCAAACCATTCAAACTTGAAGACGTGCGTGAAGCGCTCTCTTCCATTGGTATTCAGGGGCTTACTGTCACTGAGGTAAAAGGCTTTGGGCGTCAGAAAGGGCATGCCGAGCTGTACCGTGGCGCGGAATACAGTGTCAATTTTCTGCCGAAAGTGAAAATTGATGTCGCCATTGCGGATGACCAGCTCGAAGAGGTGATCGAGGTGATCAGCAAGTCTGCGTGGACGGGAAAAATCGGCGACGGGAAAATCTTTGTTGCAGAACTGCAACGCGTCATTCGTATTCGTACCGGCGAAGCCGACGAAGCGGCACTGTAATCTGGCGAACCTGACAGGGTTGAAAATGATGAAAAAACTCACAATGAAATCGGCTCTTGCAGCTTTCGCGCTGTTGCCTGGCCTGGTGATGGCCGCACCGGCGGTTGCCGATAAAGCCGATAACGCCTTTATGATGATTTGCACCGCCCTGGTGCTTTTTATGACCATTCCGGGTCTGGCGCTGTTTTACGGCGGCCTGATCCGCTCTAAGAACGTATTGTCGATGCTCACACAGGTCTCGGTTTCTTTCGCGCTGGTTTGCGTCTTATGGGTGGTTTACGGCTACTCCCTGGCGTTCGGCACCGGCGGCTCTTTCTTCGGCAACTTCGACTGGATCATGCTGAAAAGCATCGCTATCACCGACGTGATGGGATCGTTTTATCAGTACATCCACGTAGCGTTCCAGGGCTCTTTCGCCTGCATCACCGTGGGGCTGATCGTCGGCGCTATCGCTGAACGTATCCGATTCTCCGCTGTGGTTATTTTCGTGGTGGTGTGGCTGACGCTCTCTTACATCCCGATTGCCCATATGGTATGGGGCGGTGGTTTACTGGGTACGCATGGCGCGCTGGACTTCGCGGGCGGTACGGTGGTGCATATCAACGCCGCAGTGGCGGGCCTGGTGGGTGCCTATCTGGTGGGTAAACGCGTTGGCTTCGGCAAAGAAGCGTTCAAACCGCATAACCTGCCGATGGTATTTACCGGTACGGCGATCCTGTACTTCGGCTGGTTCGGTTTTAACGCCGGTTCCGCCAGCGCCGCCAACGAAATCGCGGGCCTGGCGTTTGTAAACACTGTGGTGGCTACCGCTGCGGCCATTCTGGCCTGGGTGTTTGGCGAGTGGGCAGTACGCGGCAAACCTTCGCTGCTGGGCGCGTGTTCAGGGGCGATTGCCGGACTGGTCGGAGTGACGCCAGCCTGTGGTTTCATCGGCGTCGGTGGTGCGTTAATCGTCGGTATCGCGGCGGGTCTGGCAGGGTTGTGGGGCGTGACCATGCTCAAACGCTGGCTGCGTGTGGATGACCCTTGCGATGTGTTCGGCGTGCACGGCGTATGCGGCATCGTAGGTTGCATACTGACCGGTATCTTTGCCTCAACCTCTCTTGGCGGCGTGGGTTATGCAGAAGGTGTGACCATGGGCCACCAGGTGCTGGTGCAGCTCGAAAGCATCGCGGTCACGGTGGTGTGGTCCGGCGTTGTGGCCTTCGTGGCCTATAAACTGGCCGATCTGACCGTTGGCCTGCGCGTACCGGAAGATCAGGAACGCGAAGGTCTGGACGTGAACAGCCACGGCGAGAACGCCTACAACTCGTAATTTCCTGGCAAACAAAAAGGGCAGGTCTCCGTGAGGAACCTGCCCCTTTTTTTAGGCGCGATTAGCTACGCTTACGCATTACCCCTTCCTGCACCGTCGAGGCCACAAGAACGCCGTCCTGATTGTAAAACTCGCCGCGCACAAAGCCGCGCGCGCTGGACGCCGAGGTGCTCTCCACGCTGTAAAGCAACCAGTCGTTAAGATCGAACGGGCGATGGAACCACATGGAATGGTCGATGGTCGCCACCTGCATACCCGGCTCCAGGAAGCCGACCCCATGCGGCTGGAGTGCGACCGGCAGGAAATTAAAATCAGAAGCGTATCCCAGCAGATACTGATGCACACGCAAATCTGCGGGCAGGGTGCCGTTAGCCCGGAACCATACCAGACGCGACGGCTCAGCCACATGGCCTCTCAGCGGGTTATGAAACTCAACCGGTCGGATCTCCAGCGGTTTGTCGCAGAGGAATTTTTCCCGCACCTGCGGCGGCAGGAAGTTTTCAAACTCCCGGGCGATGTCGGTTTCCGATTTTAAACTCTCCGGCCCCGGTGCGGCGGGCATGGTTTTTTGATGCTCAAAGCCCGTTTCCGGTGCCTGGAACGAGGCCGTCATATAAAAAATCGGTTTGCCATTCTGAATGGCGGCAACGCGGCGGGCGCTAAAGCTGTTGCCGTCGCGCAGCACTTCGACATCGTAAATTATCGGTTTTTGGCTGTCGCCGGGGCGGAGAAAATAGCTGTGAAAAGAGTGAACCAGCCGCTCGGAAGGCACCGTTTCTTTTGCCGCATACAGAGCCTGACCGACTACCTGGCCGCCAAACACCTGGCGCAGCCCGAGATCTTCGCTCTGTCCGCGAAACAGCCCCTCTTCAATTTTTTCCAGATTCAATAGTGCCAGTAAGTTGCTAAGCGCCTGACTCATAAAGGGTCCTCAACGGGGAATAAATATTCAGTGATGCTTTATGGGTGATGTACCGTATCAGGCCTGAAACGCTGATAACACGCGGAATACGCAACCCTAAACGCTGAGTATAACGCAGTTTGGCAACTGGTCAGAGGGGTTCAATTATCTGAATACTGGCCCGTTTTCAGGCGATTCCCGGCATAGTGTGCCAGGCTTAGCACGATAGATGAGTTTTAACCACTCACTCTGGTGGAGCGTCAGGCCCGACCACCGGGTCTTTCATTTCGCTGGTGCATAGAAGATAAGGAGAACTTTAATGAAACTCGTGCACATGTTAAGTGGTTTAGCGGTTGCGGTTGCTCTTGCAGGTTGCGCACAGCAAAAGAGCGCGGATATTGCCGTCCCGGCGCCAAGCCCCAATACCTCCGCTGTTAACGCTCAACCTGTAATTCAGCAACCTAATGTTTCCGGTACGGTGTGGATCCGCCAGAAAGTGGCGTTACCGCCGCATTCGGTGCTGACCGTTACGCTGGCTGACGCCTCTGTGGCCGACTCGCCATCTAAAGTCATCGCCCAGAAAGCGGTGCGTACTGAAGGTAAACAGCCGCCGTTCAGCTTCGTGTTGCCGTTTGACCCGGCTCAAATCCAGCCAAACGCGCGTATTCTGCTGAGCGCCGCCATCACCGTGGATGATAAACTGATGTTTGTTACTGATACGGTGAAACCAGCTGTTAACCAGGGCGGGACCAAAATCGACCTGACGCTGGTACCGGTTGAAGGAACCGCGATCCCGCTGTCTGAGCATGGCGGCGCGGCGACGACAGTGCCCTCGACCTCGCCGACTCAGGTAACGCCATCGTCTGCGGTCCCCGCACCGACTACCTACTAAGCCTGCGATAACGCCTCTTCGGAGGCGTTTTTTATGGCCTGTCGTAATTCCAGCGGTAGCGCGCCATATCAATATGCCCATCCCCCGAAACCATAATACCTTCGCTGAGCAAAGCCTGCCGTTGACGCTGTAAGTCTGGTCCGGTCAGTGAAATCGCGCCGTGGCGGTTTACCACCCGATGCCAGGGAATGCGGCTGCCTTCCGGTAAGCGTTTTAAAACGCCGCCCACCTGACGGGCCGCACGCGGCGAGCCCGCCAGCATCGCCACATCGCCATAAGTCGTGACGTGCCCCTCGGGAATTGAAGCGACGATAAGATAAACGCGTTGGGGGAAACTGTCGTGGTTGTCCATGTTGGCTCCGCAGGTCTTTGCCCTAAGCATAATCAACCCTCGGCCCCTGGAAAAGGCGTGATTGCGCAAGAAACCGGCATCCGGTCGCGGCTTGCTTGCATTTAACCAGGACAACAATGATAATGCCCTGCGCGTTGAAAAACGCTCTCAATGGGGGCTCTGTTGGTTCTCCCGCAACACTACTTTGTTTACCTGGTCAGATCCGGAAGGAAGCAGCCAAAGCAGATGACGTGTGTGCCGGGATGTAGCTGGCAGGGCCCCCACCCATTTGTGCTACCGAACTTTTTCTCCGCAACTCCCCGGTCCCTTTGTTCCTCATTACGGCCCTATCCGTTTCGCTTCACGTTTTTTAAGTTCGTGATTCAAATGTCACAAATATGTCATTTTTTTGTCACATTAATTCTGCATTATTCTGCTACCTAATAAGAAGAATGCTTCCCCCTGCCGCTTTATCATTAAACGACGTCACTCAGTTTCGAGTAAGGGATTTCCTATGAGCACCGCAGTTCTTAATGTCAAAATTAATAGCGAATTAAAAGAACGTATTCGTCACTATGCCGAAGATAATAGCGAGACCTTATCTTCCGTCACCGAAAAACTGCTGCTTAACGCGCTGGATGCACAAGATAATCTTGACGTTGATGAGCAGGATATCGACAGTCAGCATACCCAGGAAGACGTTACGCCTGCGCTGACAGACAAAGAAATCAAAGCGTTACGCAAACTGCTGAAGAAAAGAAAATGATCAAAGAACCTATCTGTAATGCAGAAAATTATTCTCAGGCCTGCGAACTCTTACGCTCGGGATTAGTTAAACATGTGCGTTTAGGTTGGCAAATCGGGGGTGATGAATTCTTTAAAATCGCCTCAGACTGGTGCGATGCAGGTGCAAAAATAAAAAAACACGATGATTGTTTTGTTATTTCCGTTAAGGGTTTTCCAATCCCGCGCCAGGCTTAATGATTAACGAATACCCATAATAATAACCCCGCAAGCGAACATCGGTTTGCCGTGTGGGTGCGTCTCTCCACCTCCCGTATCATGGACGGTACGTTACGACGAGCTGCCTGCTCGTCTTTTTGTTTTTCTCCCTGATAAGCGGCCAACCGCTACACTTATCTACGCACTCTCAGCGCAGGCAATGTGTCTGGTCACGTGGAGGTAGGCGTTATGAACTATGTTGATGGTTTTGTGGTGGCAGTCCCTCGCGATAAAAAAGCGGCTTATCAGGCGTTGGCTGCAAAAGCGGCACCGCTGTTTAAGGAATTTGGCGCGTTACGCATCGTTGAATGCTGGGCGGATGACGTCCCGGACGGACAGCTCACCGATTTTCGGATGGCGGTAAAAGCCACGGATGACGAAGAGGTGGTTTTTAGCTGGATTGAATACCCGTCAAAAGACGCTCGCGATGCCGCTAATAAAAAAATGATGGAAGATCCACGAATGAAGGAATTTGGCAATGAAATGCCTTTTGACGGTAAGCGGATGATTTACGGCGGCTTCTCGCCGATTCTGGATCAATAATCGTCCGCAGTCAGGCAGCGCGGACTGCCGTGCTGCCTTCGTTACCCTGCGTTCAGCCGTTTTTATGGCACCACGCCCACAACTCTTTCACGCTAAGCGCTTTACTGAATAACCATCCCTGACCGTACTGTACGCCGTGCGCGTTCAGCCACTCGGCCTGTTTTTCAGTTTCAATCCCTTCAGCGACCAGTTCAAGGTACAGATGCTTCGCCATATCGATGATATGCGGCGCAACGGTGTTGTACTCCAGCGAATCCACGAACGCTTTGTCGATTTTCAGCACATCAATGTCCAGATTTTGTAAATAGCTCAGGCTGGAGTAGCCGGTGCCAAAATCGTCGATATAAACCTGATGCCCGGCGGCGCGGAACTGTTTCACAACTGGCGCAGTGATTTTCGGGTCGGCGAAACCGCGTTCGGTGATTTCTATGGCGATCTGTTGCGGGCGAACCTGCTCGCGTTGGCAGTAGTCAGCCAGCAGCAACAGGATCCGGTCATTGGTGAGATCGGCGGGGGCCAGGTTGATCGAAACATGAAAGTCAGGCCGTTGACGCAACCCGTCGCTCAGTTCGCTAAAGACTTTTTCGATAACCAACTGAGTGATATCGCTTATGAGACCATTTTGTTCAGCCAGCGGGATGAAAATATCGGGCGTGAGGGCACTGCCATCCGCCTGCGGCCAGCGAACCAGCGCTTCCACGCCAACCAGCTTCCTGTTGTCCAGCCGCACGATGGGCTGATAACACACCGTTAATTGCCGTGAATGGATTGCCTCATGCAACCGGTAGCGGGGAGATTGCAGATTTTTCATGATGCGCAACATCAGCACGGCCAAAAAAAGACTAACCAGAATACCGACGGGCAACCACAGCATTAATAACTGACGGCTCGCCGCCTGCACGGGATGGCTTGAAGCCCAAACCACTACGGCGAAGTTAGCCTGGGTGTTGCGATAAATGGAATAGACGTTACTGGCATCTTCATACTGGGTTAATCCCTGCGCGTGGATGGTTTGCCAAACGGCTGAAGGGAAGGGGGCGCTGGAGACGATCACGCGATTGCGTGTTAAACCGATGACTGCTGCTTCAATAGGCCACGGGCCGAAAGGGATAACATCGATAAACGATCGCGGGTCGATAACCACCATATGATCCCCATAGCGCATGGCGATGGTGTAATGATTGATGCCCAGATCGTTACTGGGCGTAAACCAGGCGCTATATCCTTCTGCATTGGTTTTTTCAGGGGCCGGAAAAGGCGAGGTGCGGCTCTGTTGTTCCAGAGAGGAGCAGAGCGGCTGAAAACCTTTCAGAAATACCACTTCCTGAATATAGCGGTACGTAAACGCCACGCGGCGCATCGCCTGCAAATGGGGCAGGTCGCAGCGCTGGCTTTCAACGCGGTTAATCTCCTGGAGCGCCGTTTTCGCTTCATCAACCACGACGGTCGCCAGCTTATTGATACGTTGCGTATAGGAAGAGAGCTCCTGGTGGAAGCGTTGTTCAGCCTGATGGCGGGCAATCCAGATGCTCATCAGGATCGGTAACAAGACCGCCACAACCAGAATGCCCATCACCAGGCTGACCATGTGCTTTGTTGCCACCGTGGATTCCTTCATGTTGCTGCGAAAGATGCTGATTTCATGTGCCTGGCGAGCTTAACCGGAGGCAGGCATTTTTGCGAGAGTGCCTTCTCAGATATTCCTGACGCTGCCGGAAATTCAGAAACCGGCTCGTTAAATCATAATCTCCTGCTGGCCCGCTTTATTGTGAGGCAAATCGTGATGATGAGAATTGCTTGCAACCACAAGGATAACGCCGTAGGATTAAATTATGTTATAACATAACAATTGAGGTGGTTATGAAAGCGAATATTCATCCTCACTACCGCCCGGTAGTGTTCCACGATACCAGCGCCAACGAATACTTTATGGTGGGGTCGACCATTAAAACCGATCGCGAAATTGAGCGCGATGGCGTGGTTTACCCGTATGTCACCATTGATGTCTCCTCGGCCTCCCACGCGTTTTATACCGGCAAACAAAAAACCTTTACCAGTGAAGGAAGCGCAGCCCGCTTTCAGCAACGCTTTGGCCGGTTTTTTAAAGATAAAAAGGAGTGATCATGCAGGTAGTAAATTCGCTGAGAAGCGCGAAACAACGGCATCCCGATTGCCAGATCGTGAAGCGCAAAGGCCGGTTATATGTGATTTGTAAATCGAATCCGCGTTTCAAAGCCGTTCAGGGCCGAAAAAAGAAACGTTAACTCAGGAGCCTGCATTGCAGGCTCTTTTTTATCGCGCCGTGTTTGCGCCTTTATCGAGTGAGAAAATATCGTAAAAGGAGAGGTCACCTTTGCGGTTGACCATAGCGTTAAGCAGCGTTTTTTTCTCAGGCTCGACGCGCGGAGAATGCAGGATGTCGTTAATCAACGAATCCGGGACGTGGCGGGTATTATACCATTCGCCGTTATAGCAAACGCGTAAATCCAGCACATCGATATCTTCGTATTTATAGCGCGGATTAACATCAAAGAAGAAAAAGCCGTTCATTAAAACAAACAGGACGACCAGCAACCACACTGAATCCACTAAGGTTTCCGATTGCAGCATCACGATAAGCGTAGCGAACCAGCCCACGTACATGGCGATAAACAGGCCGGGATAGTTGCGGATAAAACTGATGCTGAAGCGTGGGCGGTTATCACGCTTTTCTTCGCGGTTTAATCGGTCAATAGTTTCATGAAGCAGATGCTGTATTTCCGTCATTCTGGGCCTACAAAAAAAGTAACGGGAAGGAAGACGAATGTATTGTAATCAGCTGTAATAACCATAAACAGTAACAGAAACCCTTAAAAAAGGTATAACAGTTTACCTTTTATTCACATTATTAGGGAGTTGATGTGGTTCACTGGCCCCGAACGCCGTATGGCTTCTGTCAGCCAGGTAAGCAGTTTACGAGGGCGCAAGACAATAGCCAGCGTGACAAGTTACATTAAGGCGGATAACGATCTTGTGCGATCCCGGCGCGATTTTGTTCACTCATGACGCGTTCCCTTCGAGGCCAGGAGTGAACACAACGCATTGTAGTAGCATCTCGGGATTCATTCCCTTATGTCTTGCAGGTGTACTGTAGAAGTGGGGCTTTAATCGCCCCTGGTAATACAGGGTTTAGGTCAGCACGACTATAATTGCCAGGAAATATCCGGGTAATTAACGGATAAATTTCCACACAGAAGACGGTATTTTATCGTATAGCTTATTCATCGTCAGTTCGGCAAGACGGTGGTCGGCTGCTGAATAAAATACCGCCAGTTCGTTATCCGATAATTCGTATTTATTCTTTTCAATAACTCTTTCAAGTGTATCAATAGTCTGGCAGCGTCGTAGACGCATTAAATAATCAATTTTT
This sequence comes from Atlantibacter sp. MEI4A-1023, assembly GCF_056155425.1. Lineage (NCBI taxonomy): Bacteria > Pseudomonadati > Pseudomonadota > Gammaproteobacteria > Enterobacterales > Enterobacteriaceae > Atlantibacter > Atlantibacter sp. MEI4A-1023. The sequence continues at coordinate 3,414,782 of NZ_CM149568.1, read as the reverse complement.
GTTAAGGGCTTTTCTGACATAATTTCACCGTAAGTGATTGTAATAATTTTAAAAAGAAAGGCTCACTGGGTTGGCCTTACTGACGTTAACAAAGCACCTGAACAGGCGATTACCTGATTTGCGCCACTTTTGTAAATCCTGGGCGCTTATGCCGTAGTTGCTGAACAACATGAAGGTATCATCAAGGTATTCATCTATCTGTTCAATCAACGCATTGTCTTCGTCATACTTAATTTTGTAATTAAGCGCAAAACTCGCAATATGCTCAATCAATTCATTTAACTGTAGGTTGATGGCCGAGGTTGGATCGTTGACCCAGCCGTGATTGCTATCACCCAGCGTAGTCAGGCAGTCATGATACAGATTTTCGCAAAGGAATTTTAGCTGCGCTATATCATGCCGTTTTGGTGAGTATTCGTCCATAACGCATCCCCCATTTTAACGAAAAAATTTTATGAACTTAACATCACAGGGGTAACTCTCTGAGATAAATGGGGGTTCGACATACGGGTTTCAAACTAATTTAACTATAAATCACCCCCACGCCTTTTACCTTCTTCTATTACGAAAAATTACAATTAATGCAGTTTGTTACAGGCAGAGCAAAAAGGTAATACTTTCAGGTGAGATTAAAAGCAGCTTTTTTGATTATAGCGCATAAAAAGAGACATCATTATACCTGCCTTGCGTTTTCAAAATTTACGTTAATTCCAGGAATATTCCTTAGTAAATGGCTAATGCCAGGACTTATCTTAATAAAAGCCGCCAATAAGCACCTTTGTTTACTATTGCTGTTTGTTCTCGATAGTGATAGCGCAATCTTAATACCTGTTTTATCCCTGCTTTTAAGCGTAGATAAGATATATAAAAAAGGCCGCTTGCGCGGCCTTTTTATCAGGAGTGTTTCATGGTGTGGGTATGTTCAATATCTTCGTTTTTACGATTAAAACGACGACGAACCACCACAAAGAATACTGGTACGAAGAAGATTGCCAGTACTGTCGCGGTAATCATCCCGCCCATTACGCCGGTACCCACCGCGTTCTGTGCGCCGGAGCCCGCGCCGGAACTGATAACCAGTGGCATTACCCCGAGGATAAACGCCAGCGAGGTCATCAGAATTGGGCGCAGACGCATACGAACCGCTTCCAGCGTCGCTTCGATCAGCCCTTTGCCTTCTTTGTCCATCAGATCTTTGGCGAATTCCACAATCAATATTGCGTTCTTCGCCGACAAGCCAATGGTTGTCAGCAGGCCCACCTGGAAGTACACGTCGTTATTCAGGCCGCGGAACGTGGCCGCCAACAGTGCGCCGATAACCCCCAGCGGTACTACCAGCATAACCGAGAACGGGATTGACCAGCTTTCATACAGCGCCGCCAGACACAGGAATACTACGATTAACGAAATGGCATATAGCGCAGGTGCCTGGTTGCCCGACAACCGTTCCTGATAGGACATCCCCGTCCAGTCATAACCGATACCGGTCGGCAACTTGCTGGCCAGCTCTTCCATCATGTTCATCGCTTCACCGGTACTCTTGCCCGGAACCGCCTGACCGAGAATCTCCATGGAAGGAAGGCCGTTATAGCGCTCCAGCCGCGGCGAACCGTATTCCCAGTGGGCGGTAGAGAACGCCGAGAACGGCACCATCTGCCCATCGGTATTACGCACGTACCAGTTATTGATATCTTCCGGCAGCATGCGGTATTCCGCCTCCGACATCACGTACACTTTCTTGACGCGCCCACGGTCGATAAAGTCGTTCACATAGCTACCGCCCCAGGCCGAGCCCAGCGTGGTATTGATGTCGGAGATAGAGACGCCCAGCGCCTGCGCTTTCTCCTGATCGATATCGATTTTGTACTGCGGCGTATCTTCGAGTCCGTTAGGACGCACGCCCGCCAGCAGATCCGGATGCTTCGCCACTTCACCCAGCAGCTGGTTACGCGCCTGGGTGAGTTTTTCGTGGCCCAGGTTAGCCTGGTCGATCAGCTGGAAGTCAAAGCCGGTCGCTGTACCCAGTTCAACAATCGCCGGGAGGTTAAATGCGAACACCATCGCATCTTTAATCTGCGCGAAACGGCCCATGGCGCGACCGGTAATCGCCTCCACTTTGTTCTCATCGCCCGGACGCTCATCCCAGTTTTTCAGGGAGACGAACGCCAGACCGGTGTTCTGGCCGCGACCGGAGAAGCCGAAGCCGTTTACGGTAAACACCGAGTTAACGTTGGCTTTTTCTTTGGTCAGGTAGTAATCGGTCACCTCATCCAGCACTTTCTGGGTACGTTCCTGGGTGGCACCCGCCGGCAGCTGGGCCATAGTCAGGAACACGCCCTGGTCTTCGTCCGGCAGGAACGAGCTGGGTAGCTTGATGAACAGGAACGCCATGCCGCCAACAATCAGCAGATACAGCAGCAGATAGCGGCCAGTGCTGCGCAGGATGTTGCCTACGCTGTCGGTGTAGTGGTGGGTGCTCTTATCGAACATCCGGTTAAACCAACCGAAGAAGCCTTTTTTCCCTTCGCCGTGATCGCCTTTGGCGATTGGTTTCAGCATGGTGGCGCACAGGGCAGGGGTCAGGATCAGCGCGACTAACACTGACAGCACCATTGCGGAAACGATCGTGATCGAGAACTGACGATAAATCGCACCGGTTGAACCACCGAAGAACGCCATCGGAATAAATACCGCCGACAGCACCATAGCGATGCCCACCAGCGCGCCCTGGATCTGGCCCATGGATTTACGCGTCGCTTCTTTCGGCGGCAATCCTTCTTCCGCCATCACACGCTCAACGTTTTCCACCACCACGATGGCGTCATCCACCAGCAGGCCTATCGCCAGTACCATACCGAACATTGTCAGGGTGTTTATCGAGTACCCAAACACGGCGAGGATGGCGAAAGTCCCCAGCAATACCACCGGTACCGCAATGGTCGGGATCAGCGTGGCCCGGAAGTTCTGCAGGAACAGGTACATGACCAGGAATACCAGCACGATCGCCTCAATCAGCGTTTTTACCACTTCGTTAATGGAGATTTTAACGAACGGAGTGGTGTCGTACGGGTAAACCACTTCAAGACCGTGCGGGAAGAACGGCTTCATCTTCTCGATGGATTCACGCACCGCCGCAGCGGTATCCAGGGCGTTAGCGCCAGTTGCCAGTTTAATACCCAGACCGGATGCAGGCTGGCCGTTATAACGGGCAATAACGTCGTAGCTTTCGCCGCCCAGCTCTACTTTCGCCACATCACTCAGGCGAACCTGGGAACCATCCTGATTCACTTTCAACAGGATTTTGCTGAACTCTTCCGCAGAAGTCAGACGGGTCTGGGCGATGATAGAGGCGTTCAACTGTTGGCCTTTCACCGGCGGTGTACCGCCGAGCTGGCCTGCTGCAACCTGGGCGTTCTGCGCTTTGATTGCGTTGATCACATCAACCGGGGTCAACTGGAAGTTATTGAGTTTGTTCGGGTCCATCCAGATACGCATCGCATACTGCGCACCGAACAGCTGCACGTCGCCAACACCCGTGGTACGGCTGATCGGATCTTTCACCGTTGCGCCCACGTAGTCAGCAATATCTTCCTGGGTCATTGAGCCATCGGTAGAGATCATCCCGACAACCATCAGGAAGCTGCTCGACGATTTCTCAACGCTCACGCCTTGCTGTTGCACTTCCTGCGGCAGCAAAGGCATCGCCAGTTGCAGTTTGTTCTGCACCTGTACCTGGGCGATATCGGCGTCTGTACCGGAATCGAAGGTAATGGTGATTTGCACCGAACCCGACGAGTCACTGGTTGAGGACATATAAAGCAGGTTATCGATACCGTTCATGTTCTGTTCGATAACCTGCGTCACCGTATCCTGTACGGTTTTCGCATCGGCGCCCGGGTACATGGCGGAGATCTGAATAGCTGGCGGCGCGATCGTCGGATATTGCGCCACCGGCAGTTTCATGATCGCAAGACCCCCCGCCAGCATGATAATGATGGCGATTACCCACGCGAAGATTGGGCGATCGATAAAAAACTTAGCCATGTCTTAACGGCTCCTGTTTAAGTTAAGACTTCGGTTGTTCTGGCGCGGCATTGGCTGCGGTGGATTGTTTATCCGCATCAGCCGTAACTTCTTGTGCTTTGACCTGAGCGCCAGGACGAACTTTTTGCAACCCGGTAATAATCACGCGATCGCCTGTTTTGAGACCGTCAGTCACCAGCCATTTATCGCCGATAGCCTGAGTGGCCGTGATTTGACGCACTTCAACTTTGTCGCCTTCGCCCACCACCATCGCGGATGCATCGCCGCGCGGCGTACGGGTTACGCCTTGTTGCGGCACCAGAATCGCGTTGGGGTTAACCCCTTCTTCGAGACGCGCGCGCACAAACATGCCCGGCAATAACGTGTGGTTTGGGTTAGGGAACAGTGCGCGCAGCGTAATCGAGCCGGTGGTTTGGTCGACGGTCACGTCAGAAAACTCCAGCGTGCCTTCCTGATCGAACTTAATCCCGTCAGAGGTCACCAGCTGTACTTTCGCTTTTCCGTTCTCTTGTTTCAGCGCGCCGCTGGCCAGTTCCTGTTTCAGACGCAGGAAGTCGTTGCTGGACTGGGTCACATCCACATAGATAGGGTCAAGTTGCTGTACGGTCGCCAGCGCCGTGGCCTGTCCGTTCTGTACCAGCGCGCCTTCGGTAACGTTGGATTTACCGATGCGGCCACTGATTGGCGACGTCACTTTGGTATAGGCGAGATTAATGCGCGCGGTTTCAACCGCAGCCTTCGCAGCAACCACAGCGGCGTTGGCCTGCTGAGCCGTGGCCTGAGCGTCATCATAGTCCTGTTGGCTGATGTAGTTCGTGCCAATCAGTTTTTGGTAACGCCGCAGGGTCACCTGAGCGATATTGGCGCTGGCCTGGGCGCGCGCCAGATCGCCTTTTGCGCTCTCGTAAGAGGCCTGGTAGGTTGCTGGATCAATCTGATAAAGGGAGACACCCGCCTCGATATCACTGCCTTCCACGAAATTACGCTTCAGGATAATACCGCTCACCTGAGGACGAACTTCCGCCACGCGATACGCGCTGGTGCGGCCGGGAAGCTCGGTTGTGATCGGTAGAGGTTCGCTTTTCAGCGTCACCACGCCGACTTCCGGCGTATGCTGCGCCTGCTGTTGCTGCTGTTTGTCGTCACATCCTGTAAGCGCTAAGCTGCCTGAGAGCATCAGAACGACCGCCAGAGGCGTTAACCCTCTGTTTTTGTTCATAGGTAAACCTCGAGTGTCCGATTTCAAAATTGATTGATGGATCAAACGTCCACAAACCCATTGCTGCGTTTAAATTATGGTCGTGATATGGTACATACATTCATAAATGTATGTAAATCTGACCCCTGTAAATTCACAAACATATGGCACGAAAAACCAAACAACAGGCACTGGAAACGCGAAATCACATCCTTGATGTGGCGATTCGCTTGTTTTCCCGGCAGGGTGTTTCGGCTACATCACTGGCAGATATTGCCCAGGCTGCTGGAGTTACGCGCGGTGCCATCTATTGGCACTTCAGAAACAAGTCCGATTTGTTTAGTGAAATCTGGGAGTTGTCAGAGTCCAGTCTTGGGGATCTTGAAACTGAGTATCAGGCAAAATATCCCGGCGATCCACTGTCAGTTTTAAGAGAAATTCTAATTTATATTCTTGAAGCTACCGTTTCAGAGGAGCGCCGCCGGTTGATGATGGAAATTATCTTTCACAAATGTGAGTTTGTTGGCGAAATGGCACGGGTGCAACAGCTTCATCGCGAATATTGCCTGGCCAGCCATGAACGCATCGAACTGGCACTAAACAACTGTATAGCTGCCAGAATGATCCCCGAGACCCTGAATGTCCGCCGCGCCACAATCCTGATGCGCAGTTATATCACTGGCTTAATGGAAAACTGGCTATTTGCCCCGCAAACCTTCGATTTAAAATCCGAAGCGCGCGTCTTCGTTGAAATCCTGCTTGAAATGTATCAGTTTTGCCCGACGCTTCAAAAACCCGCCGCCTCATAAAAAACCGGCACCGTTGTCGGATTTCTCTCTATCCCCACCGCCTTGCTATTCTGCGCCTCAGTCCCGTGGTATTCTGCGCCTCACAAACTATCTCCGATATATTCTCGGCCCGTTAATCACTCATTCAAAAACTATGCAGCACGATCTTCAATTTCGCAAAATAACCTGCGTCATGGCGCTGGTGTGGCTTCTTCTGGCTGGATTTCTGCTTTCCGCAGGCGTTGCGAACGCCGCTTCTAACGGCGAATTGCCGGCGCGTGCTGATATTCAAAGCCAGCTGGATGCGCTGAGTAAACAAAAAACGCTTTCTGCTCAGGATAAGCTGGTTCAGCAGGATCTCACCCAAACCCTCGAAGCGCTTGAGAAAATCGAGCGGGTAAAACAAGAAACCACTCAGTTGCGTCAGCGTGTGGCCCAGGCGCCGGAAAAAATGCGCCAGGCGACGGAGGCGCTGAACGCGTTAAGTACTCCGGAGAGCGACGACAGTCTACGCCAGACGTTCAAGGCGATGTCATTACGCCAGCTCGAAGCGCGCACCAGCAGCATGGTGGATGAACTCCAGAGCGCGCAAAACGATCTCTCCACATTTAATAGCCAACTGGTGTCGTTGCAGACTCAGCCGGAGCGGGTGCAAAACGCCATGTACACCGCCTCGCAGGAATTGCAGCAGCTCAGAAACCGCCTGAACGGCACCACGCCGGGCGAGGCGGCGCTGCGTCCCTCGCAACAAACGTTAATGCTGGTTCAGCAGGCATTGTTGAATGCGCAAATCGATCAGCAGCGTAAGAGCCTGGAAGGGAATACCGCGTTACAGGACAGTCTGCAAAAACAGCGTGATTACACCACTGCCCATATCAATCAGCTTGAGCATCAGCTCCAGCTATTACAGGAAGCGGCAAATACCAAACGCCTGTCACTGACGGAGAAAACGGCCCAGGAAGCGGTCACGCCGGATGATTCGTCCAGTCTGCAAAACAACCCGCTGGTTAAACAGGAACTGGAGGTTAACCACCAGCTCAGCCAGCGTCTGATCACCGCTACGGAAAACGGCAACGCCCTGGTGCAGCAAAACATCAAAGTTAAAAACTGGCTGGATCGCGCGCTGCAATCTGAACGGACCCTGAAAGAACAGATCTCGGTTTTAAAAGGCAGCTTGCTCCTGTCGCGTATCCTTTATCAACAACAGCAGACGCTGCCTTCCGCTGACGAACTCGAGGATATGACCAACCGCATCGCCGACTTGCGTCTTGAACAGTTTGACCTGAACCAGCAGCGTGACGCGCTGTTCCAGAACGACGCCTTTGTGGCGAAGCTGGAAGAAGGGCATCAGGGCGAAGTGAATGCAGAGGTGCACGATACCCTGTTGCAGCTGGTGGATATGCGCCGCGAACTGCTCGATCAGTTGAACAAGCAGCTCGGCACCCAATTGATGATGGCGATCAACCTGCAAATCAACCAGCAGCAGTTAATGAGCGTCAGTAAAAACCTCGAGCAGATGCTGACCCAGCAAATCTTCTGGGTAAACAGTAACCGTCCGATGGACTGGGACTGGATTAAAGCCTTCCCGGGCGCGATCCACGATCAGATTAAAGCCATGAAAATCACGGTGAACTGGAAAAAAGCCTGGCCGTCTGTGGCCGTGGCGTTTCTTGCCGGTTTGCCGTTGCTGCTGATCGCCGGGCTGATCCGCTGGCGATTCGGCTGGTTAAGGCAGTATCTGGCAAAACTGGCTTCTGAAGTGGGGCAATTACGTAACGACAGCCAGTTACACACGCCAAAAGCGATTCTGATTAACTTTATCCGCGCCTTACCGGTCTGCCTGGTAATACTGGCATGCGGGTTAATCCTGCTATTTATGCAGATCAACATCAGCGATTTGCTGTGGGAATTCAGTAAAAAGCTTGCCATGTTCTGGCTGGTGTTTGGGGTTTGCTGGCGGGTGCTGGAAAAAGACGGCATGGCGGTCAGCCACTTCAATATGCCTGCGCAGCTCACCAGCCACTGGCGTCGCCAGATTGTGCGCGTAAGCCTGGCGCTGTTGCCGCTGCTGTTCTGGTCGGTGGTTGCGGAGCTATCACCGCTTAATCTGATGGACGATGTACTGGGTCAGGCGATGATTTTCATCAACCTGCTGGTGATCGCCGCGCTGATTTGGCCGATGTGCCGGGAAAGCTGGCGCGATAAAGAATCGCACACCATGCGTTTAGTCACGATCACCGTGCTGGCGATTGTGCCGGTTATGCTGTTAGTGCTGACGGTGACAGGTTACTTCTACACCACACTGCGCCTGGCTGGACGCTGGATTGATACCGTTTATCTGGTGATCGTCTGGAACCTGCTGTACCAGACCGTGCTGCGCGGGTTAAGCGTCGCGGCGCGCCGTATCGCCTATCGCCGCGCTATCGCCCGTCGCCAGAATCTGGTCAAAGAGGGTGCAGAGGGTGCCGAGCCGGTAGAAGAGCCGCCGCTGGGCCTTGACCAGATCAACCAGCAAACGCTGCGTCTGGCAATGCTGACGATGTTTGCGCTATTCGGCGTGGTGTTCTGGGCAATTTGGTCAGATTTAATCACCGTCTTCGCCTATCTCGACAGTGTGGTGCTGTGGAATTACAACGGTACTGAAGCGGGGGCAGCGGTGATGAAGCATGTCACCATGGGAAGCCTGCTGTTTGCTCTGGCCGCGTTTGCGGTTGCCTGGGCGCTGATCCGCAACTTGCCCGGCCTGCTGGAAGTGCTGGTGCTGTCGCGCCTCAATATGCGGCAGGGCACGTCATACGCCATTACCACCATACTCAACTACGTGATTATCGGCGCGGGGGCGATGGTTATCTTCGGTTCGCTCGGGGTGTCGTGGGACAAACTGCAATGGCTGGCAGCGGCGCTGTCGGTCGGCCTGGGCTTCGGGTTGCAGGAGATTTTCGGTAACTTCGTCTCCGGTATCATTATCCTGTTCGAGCGTCCGGTGCGTATTGGCGATACCGTCACAATCGGCACCTTTTCGGGAACGGTGAGCAAAATCCGTATCCGCGCCACCACCATCACCGACTTCGATCGTAAAGAGGTGATTATCCCGAACAAGGCGTTTGTGACCGAGCGGCTGATCAACTGGTCGTTGACCGATACCATCACCCGCGTGGTGATCCGCATCGGCGTGGCTTACGGATCGGATCTGGACAAGGTGAAAGCGATCCTGTTAAAGGCCGCGATGGAACATCCGAAAGTCATGCATGATCCCGAGCCGTCGGTGTTCTTTACTACTTTCGGACCGAGCACGCTGGATCACGAGTTGCGTCTCTACGTGCGTGAACTGCGCGATCGCAGCTACACTGTGGATGAACTGAACCGTACTATCGATCGTCTGTGCCGTGAAAACGACATTAATATCGCGTTCAACCAACTTGAAGTGCACCTGCATAACAAGAACGGCGAGCAGTTCACCGAAGTGAAGCGCGATTTGAATAATGGCCCGGCCCCGTCTGCGGCATAAAAAAGGTGGGGGCGCATAACGCCCTCACCTGAGAAGAATTATCAGGGGGATAGTATCCCCCTTTTTTATTACAGTACTTTATGCGGGCCGAAGCATTCGTAATGAATGTTTGCCGGGTCAATGCCCAGGCTGACCAGTTGTTTCGCCGCAAACTGCATAAACGCCACCGGGCCGCACAGGAAAAACGTCATACCCGGAACCTTCAGCGCACCTTCCTGCTTCAGCAGATCCATCAACCCTTCGCTGTGGAAACGCCCGCTTTCACGGTCAAGCTGCGACGGTACGCGATACCAGATATGGTAATCAAAATGCTTCAGCAATTTACCGTGTAAAGCAATTTCATCCGCAAAGGCATGCACATCGCCGTTTTCAGCGGCGTGCAGCCAGTTTACCTGCGCTTCATGGTGATTGGCGGCCAGATTATCCAGCATTGCCAGCATCGGCGTTTGGCCCACGCCTGCGGAAATCAGTGTCACAGGCGTCGTCGGCGGCACGTCCATAAAGAAATCACCCGCCGGGGCTACCAGATTAATCACATCGCCCACTTTGGCATGGCCGTGCAGCCAGTTTGACACCAACCCTTCACCTTCGCGTTTCACCGCAATACGGTAGCTCTTGCCGTTTGGTTTGCGGGTCAGGGAATACTGGCGAATTTCCTGGTGCTCAAAGTTTTCAGGTTTAATCCACACGCCCAGATACTGGCCGGGCTTGTAATCCGCCACCGGGCCGCCGTCTACCGGGGTAAATTCAAAACTGGTGATCAGCGCGCTTTGCTGTTTGATTTCAGTGATGCGGAACGGACGAGTGCCTTCCCAGCCGCCAGATTTGCCGGCGTTTTCCTGGTAGATTTCTGCTTCACGGTTAATAAACACCTGCGCCAGCACGCCGTAGGCTTTGCCCCAGGCATCCAGCACTTCCTGTCCTGGGCTGAACATCTCATCCAGCGTTGCTAACAGATGGCTGCCGACGATGTTGTATTGTTCAGGCTTGATATGAAAACTGGTGTGCTTCTGGGCAATCTTCTCCACTGCAGGCAACAGCGCCGCCAGGTTTTCGATGTTGGTAGCATAAGCGCAAATGGCGTTGAACAACGCTTCACGTTGATCGCCGTTGCGTTGGTTGCTCATATTAAAAATATCTTTGAGTTCGGGATTATGAGCAAACATCCGGTCATAAAAGTGGGCGGTCAGTTTTGGGCCCGTTGCTGCCAGTAGAGGAATAGTGGACTTTACAGTCGCGATAGTTTGAGCGTCTAACATCAGGGGGTTCCTTTGCAGGTGTCTATAATATGTATTTTGAATGCATCTTATAAATTTATCCCTGCGCTGTAAAGGGTCTCTGTTGAGATTTTGTTATTGAGTGTTAATGAAAAACCTGCATCACGATCCTGAAAAGAATTCCGTTACAAGTGGCGATTGTGAGGGGCGCTGAAGCCTTGCGTAGCCTGAAGCCAATCGTTTGCGTAAAAACCTTTGTCAAGACCTATCTTCGCACTGTTAATCGGTTTACACTGTTGCCCGTTGCCCAAAAAGGGCCCCTTATTGCCGTAAAAGTTTACCGTTAGCTGAGTCAGGAGATGCGGATGTTAAAGCGTGAAATGAACATTGCCGATTATGATGCCGAACTGTGGCAGGCTATGGAGCAGGAGAAGGTTCGCCAGGAAGAGCATATTGAACTTATCGCCTCCGAAAACTACACCAGCCCGCGTGTTATGCAGGCTCAGGGTTCTCAGCTGACCAACAAATATGCTGAAGGTTATCCGGGCAAACGCTATTACGGCGGTTGCGAATACGTGGATATCGTTGAGCAACTGGCGATTGACCGTGCAAAAGAGCTGTTTGGCGCGGACTACGCTAACGTGCAGCCGCATTCCGGCTCTCAGGCTAACTTCGCGGTTTATACCGCGCTGCTGCAACCGGGCGATACCGTTCTGGGTATGAACCTGGCGCAAGGCGGTCACCTGACTCACGGTTCGCCGGTTAACTTCTCGGGCAAACTGTACAACATCATCCCTTACGGCATTGATGAGTCCGGTAAAATTGACTACGAAGACATGGCGAAGCAGGCCCAGACCCACAAGCCGAAAATGATCATCGGAGGCTTCTCTGCTTATTCTGGCGTGGTTGACTGGGCAAGAATGCGTGAAATCGCAGACAGCATCGGCGCATATCTTTTTGTTGATATGGCGCACGTGGCAGGTCTGATTGCCGCAGACGTTTACCCGAACCCGGTTCCCCATGCTCACGTTGTGACCACAACCACCCACAAAACCCTGGCGGGTCCACGCGGTGGTCTGATCCTCGCCAAAGGTGGCGACGAAGAGCTGTACAAAAAACTGAACTCTGCCGTATTCCCGAGCGCGCAGGGCGGCCCGCTGATGCACGTTATCGCAGCGAAAGCCGTGGCGCTGAAAGAAGCGATGGAGCCAGAGTTCAAAGTTTACCAGCAGCAGGTTGCGAAAAACGCCAAAGCGATGGTGGAAGTGTTCCTGAACCGTGGCTACAAAGTGGTGTCTGGCGGCACTGAAAACCACCTGTTCTTGCTGGATCTGGTTGATAAAAACCTGACCGGTAAAGAAGCCGACGCAGCCCTGGGTCGCGCAAACATCACCGTTAACAAAAACAGCGTACCGAACGATCCGAAGAGCCCGTTCGTGACGTCCGGTATTCGTATCGGTTCCCCGGCTATCACTCGTCGCGGCTTTAAAGAAGCGGAAGCGAAAGAGCTGGCTGGCTGGATGTGCGATGTGCTGGATAATATCAATGACGAAGCGACCATCGAACGCGTGAAGCAGAAGGTGCTGGCTATCTGCGCCCGCTACCCGGTTTATGCATAATCGGTAAGCGTTAAGCGGTGAAAACCCTCGACCTGGTCGGGGGTTTTTTTATGGGTTGGATTTTCAGGATGCTGGCTGCGAGGCCCCTGAATCGGTGGACCTTCATACCGATAAGGTCTTGACTAAACTACTTTTTCATAAAATGTTATCGTCCCAGGACACTTCCTGATCAAAGTCAACGAGGTACTATGCGCATTCGACACTTTTCCAGAATAACAGGGCTGACGGCGCATACGCTTCGTTATTACGAAAAACGGGGTTTACTGGTCCCTGACAGGAATAGCAGCGGTCATCGTGATTACCGGGAGGCCGATATCGAATGGGTGGCTTTTATTGTTCGTCTGAAAGCAACAGATATGCCGCTTTCGGAAATCCAGCATTATGCCGCGTTAAGAAGCCAGGGCAATACAACGGTTAATGAACGGCGTGCATTATTAGCCCATCACGCTGAACGGCTTGAACAGCGCCTGGCAGAGCAGCATCAACACCTGGATCGCCTGAAAGCGAAGATGGCGCATTACGATAGCGAACTCATCAAAAACAGCGCTTGACCTGGAGTTAACTCGAAGGATTAACGTGCCTCTTATCACATCAAAGAGGATAACGTTATGACAACGACACGCTACGAAACAGGGCTTGCGAGACTGACAGAAATTGACGGCGCAGCAGGCGAAAAAGTGATTACCGCGCTGGCTGATGTCGCGCCTGACTTAGGGCGCTATGTGATTGAGTTTGGATTTGGCGATATCTATAGCCGTCCGGGGTTAGATCTAAAAACTCGCGAACTGATTACCGTCGGTGCGCTCGCCGCATTGGGGCATGCGCAGCCGCAGTTGGCCGTGCATATTCACGCCGCACTGAATGTAGGCTGCACGAAAGGGGAGATTGTGGAAGCCATTATCCAGATGTCGCTCTATGCGGGCTTTCCGGCAGCGCTGAATGCCATGTTCACTGCGAAAACGGTTTTTCAGGAACTTAACCTATAACAATAAGGCGGCATCAGGGAGGCCTAATGGTAACGATACAGCGTATGACCCGCGATCAATTCCCGGCATATCGGACATTTTTTATCGAAGAGTATGCCCAGGATTTAGCGTCAACACGCCACATGGCTATTGATGAGGCTCGCCATGATGCCGCCCGGAGTATCGATAATTATCTTCCCGACGGCCCGGACACAGAAGGCAGCCGGCTGTGGTGTATTACTCCCGCTCATTCAGAGCAAACCATCGGTTATTTTTGGGTAAGCCTGAATGGGCGCGTCGCGTGGATTTATGATTTTTACCTGTTACCGCAATGGCGCGGTAAAGGACTTGGGCGCGATGCGATGGCGCAACTTAAACAGACGCTCAGCACCCTGGATATTCATGAAATCGGCTTGCGGGTGGCGTCGAATAATCCTGCCGCGAAAGCGTTGTATGAAAAATGCGGCTTTGCGGTTACGGGCTATAACATGTCGCTGCGTCTTATCTAGCGCTTTCTTGTTGTTAACCCGATGTTACGCCTTGCACCTGCTGCAATAACCCGCCAGACTATCGCCTCCAAAACGGGAGGGATTCATGGTTTTGCACTCTACGCGCTGGCTGGCGCTCAGTTACTTCACCTACTTCTTTAGCTACGGCATTTTCTTACCTTTCTGGAGCGTCTGGCTCAAAGGCATCGGGTTAGCGCCGGAGACCATCGGCCTGCTGCTTGGCGCAGGATTAATCGCCCGCTTCCTTGGCAGCCTGTTGCTGGCACCGCGCGTAACCGATCCCTCCCGGCTGGTATTCGCGCTGCGCGTGTTGGCGCTGCTGACGCTCCTTTTCGCCGTTGCGTTCTGGCTCGGCACCACCACCGCCTGGCTGTTGATCGTGATGGTTGGCTTCAACCTGTTCTTCTCGCCGCTGGTGCCGTTAACCGATGCGCTGGCGGGAACCTGGCAAAAGCAAATCACCCTTGATTACGGCAAAGTGCGGGTTTGGGGATCGCTGGCATTTGTGATTGGATCGGCGCTCACCGGTAAACTGATCAGCATTTTCGATTACCACGCGATCCTGGTGATGCTGAGCATTGGCGTGGCCTCTATGCTGCTCGGCATGATGTTACGCCCCTCGGTTATGCCGGCAGGGCAGGCGCGCCAGAACGAAAGCGCCGGTTGGCCAGCCTGGCGAAAACTGGTGCTCGAAAGCTGGCGGTTCCTCGCCTGCGTCTCGCTATTACAGGGGGCGCACGCGGCTTACTACGGCTTCAGCGCCATTTACTGGCAGGAAGCCGGGTATTCCGCTTCGGTGGTGGGTTATTTATGGTCGCTGGGCGTGGTTGCCGAAATCGTGGTATTCACCCTCAGCAACAAGCTGTTCCGCCGCTGGAGTGCCCGGGACTTGCTGCTGCTCTCGGCGTTTAGCGGGATTGTGCGCTGGTCGCTGATGGCCTGGACCACCGATCTACCGTGGCTTATCGTGGCGCAAATCCTGCACTGCGGCAGCTTCACCGTCTGCCACCTCGCCGCCATGCGCTATATCTCGGCGCGCCAGGGCAGTGAAGTGATTCGCCTGCAGGCCGTCTATTCCGCTGTGGCCATGGGTGGCAGCATCGCCATCATGACCATGTTCGCAGGCTTCCTGTTCCAGCACCTGCAAGGCGGGATGTTCTGGGTCATGGCGCTACTGGCGGTGCCGGCTATCGCGTTGCGCCCCGCCGTGGTAGCGCGCTAGCTTTCCAGAATCTCCCGAATACGCTGCTGCTGGTGTTCCCCCAGCGGTAGCGTGGCGTGGATAAGCGGCGCGGAAAACAGCGGCAGCGAGGTATGGTAAGGCGTAATAATCAGCGTCACCTCCTTCGAGGCGCCTTCTTTCTGGAAGGTATGCACCGACAGATATTTGATAGTGAGCGGCAGCAGCGTTAATTCCCGCAATTGGTGCTCAATCTGTTCCTCAAGCTGCCGGTCATTGCCGGTGAGCAGCAATACCTGCTTCTCCTGAATATCACTTTCCTGCATCAGCCATGCGCCAAAAATAATGGCGATCAGGCCGAGCTCTTCATCGGAAAAATGAATGCCGTAGTGCGTTTCAAGCTGGGCGCAGGCCTCGCGGGTGGTGCGCATCAAACGCGGGTATAGCCGGGTGATCTCTTCCGGCAGCGCATTATCAATGCCGATACCGAACAGACAGCGGTCCAGCGCCTGGGCAAGGTGAACATAGAGTTGCGTCGCCAGCCCCGTTTCATCGCTGAAGGCCATGCCGGAAAGAGTACGAAACGCACTAATCAGCTCCGCCACTGCCAGCCGCAGCTGGATATCCTGCGGCTGATTGTCCTTCAGCGGGTCCGGCACCCGCAGCATCATAAACATCAGCGCCAGAAACAACTGTTCATCCTGATGTGGCGCCACCGGCACCCGGCGTTGCCAGTGGCGCATAATCTCCTGCGCCGCCAGATACTCCGCCCGCTGCGCGGTCCAGAGATTTTGCACCTCATTAAAGCCCGGCGACTGGCCGTTGTGTTGTTCCATCAGGCAATATTGCAGGAACAGTCTCAGAAACTGGGTATCGCGCGATTCGAACTGCCGGTTAAGCCGACGTCCACAAAGGTTGACCAGCGCGTGTAAATTCGTATCGTCATAGCATGCGATGGGGATGCCGCGCTGCCGGAGTTCGGTTTTCAGCGAGGGCGTAAAATGCTGCTGCACAAAATGAGGGCACAGGCGCATAGCGCGACGCAGCCAGTGGAGCAGGCAAAGCCTGCGATCGAGTGGCGCGCCTTCAATCCGGTAGCTGCCGTCGGGGTGGGTCATAATTGAAAGCCGGTGGTAGCGCTGGATCTCAGAACTGGTTTCAACAATATCCTGACGGGCGATGCCACCATCGACGCCGTTGATTTGCCCGATTAATTCCGGCGTTACGGTACCGGGTAAATAGAGCATCAACAGCATCTGGCAGCGGCGCTGCGGACTGGAAAGCACGGATGGCGGCGAACAAAGCTGTGTCATCATCCAAAAGTTCCAGTTAGGTTAATCAAAGCTAAGCGTAGTTAAAGTATGAGCTATCGTTAGAACGGGTCTGGACTTTCATTTGGTAATCCTGTCTGGCTCACAGATTTTTTTGTATGGAAGAGATAATGCGCCCAACGATGTTAAGGATATTGCCCGCTTTGCCGCTGCTGACGCTCGTTTGCGCGACGCTAGGCCTTGCGCATCCACACAGTTTTATTACCCTGCAAACGCAAATCATCGAAAAGGACGGTCAGTTTACCGGCCTGCAAATGCGCTGGCTGATGGACGAAATTACATCAGCAGACCTGTTGTATGACGCGGGCGATGCCAAACCGGGATCGGAAATCTGGAAGAAGCTGGCGGCGGAGGTCATGGCGAACGTTATTGGGCAGCACTATTTCACCGAAGTGTGGCACAACGGCAAAAAGGTGACTTTTTTACCGGTTCCTCCCGAATACGGTATGGCGCGGGAAGATCATCAGGCGGTGCTGACCTTTATCCTGCCGCTGGCAAAGCCGCAGCCGCTGGCCGGGCAGCGCTACAGCATCTCGACCTTTGACCCGACCTATTATGTCGATATGAGCTACGAGGCGACCAATGACATCACGCTGCCCGCCGCACTCGCTGGTCAGTGCAAGCTGACGATGACGACCCCGACGCCCACGGCGGATACCCAGGCCTTTGCGATGTCGCTCGATAAAGAAGACGCGCCGCCGGAGGACATGGAGTTAGGGAAACAATTTGCCCAGAAGGTTGAGTTGCAATGTCAGTAGTGTTTTCAACGCCGAAACCCGCGCGACGCTGGATACAGCTATGGCCGCTGGGTCTGTTTTTGCTGCTGGCGGTCGTCGCCGGTTTGCTGCTCTGGCAACACTGGCCCAGGCTGATGATGCAAAGCATCGTCTGGCAGCGCAGCGTCAATCTGGAACTGAGCACACTGCTCAAGCGCGTGGCGGAAAACCCCAGCCAGGCGGGCGGGGCGCTGCTGTTGTTCAGCTTTGTCTATGGCGTACTCCACGCGCTGGGGCCGGGCCACGGTAAAGTGGTGATCACCACCTGGCTGGCGACCCACCCATCAAAACTCAAATCCAGCTTAGGGCTGACGTTCGCCTCTTCGTTATTGCAGGGGCTGGTGGCGATTGGTCTGGTTGTGGTGGTGCTGTCGCTGCTGGCCTTACCCGCGCGGCAGTTGCATATGAGCAGTTTCTGGCTGGAGAAGGGCAGTTTCCTGCTGGTGGGCATTCTGGGCGTGATGCTGTGCTGGCGGGCGATTAACCGACTGCGCGGGTTACTGCGCCGTCCCAAATTTAGCGTCTTCACTCCGCATCATGTCCATAGCGAGCACTGCGGCTGCGGGCACCAGCATCTGCCCACTCAGCAACAGCTGGAGCAGGGCGACGACTGGCGCGCGCGCCTGATGATAATTTTATCGATGGGTATGCGCCCTTGTTCCGGCGCGATTATGGTGCTGCTGTTCAGTAAGGTGATTGGCGTGTTCGGCTGGGGAATCGCTGCGGCGCTGGCGATGGCTGCGGGAACCTCGCTAACGATTTCATCGCTGGCGCTGCTGGTTCACAGCTTCCGAACGCTGGCGATCCGGTTAAGCGGCAATAAAACGCCAGCGCTCTGGCGGCAGGTGGGCTGGACGACGCTCGCGCTGGCAGGCGGGGCGATCCTGATCCTGGCGGCGGTCATCATGTGGCTCAGCGCTCAACCGCCGGGCGGCGGCTTGCGGCCTTTCTAAACAAAAATGCCCTGTCGAAACAGGGCATTTTGCAGTCTAAAAGACAGATTAACGCTTCAGGGCGTCGCTCAGCTCTTCACGCATGTTGGCGAGCATCGCTTTCACCACGCGCGGGTTACCCGCAACCAGGTTGCCGGTCATGATGTAGTTGTGGCCGCCGGTGAAATCGCACACCAGACCGCCCGCTTCACGTACCAGCAGTTCGCCACCGGCAAAGTCCCACGGCTTCAGGTTGATTTCGAAGAAACCATCAACGCGGCCCGCGGCCACATAGGCCAGGTCCAGCGCAGCGGAACCGGTGCGGCGGAAGTCAGCGCACTGTGTGAACAGTTTGCTCACGATATTGATATAGGTAGCGGAGTGCTGTTTGGCTTTGAACGGAAAACCGGTCGCCAGAATAGTGCCATCCAGATCGCGCGCATTGCTGCCGCGCAGACGATACCCGTTGAGCTGTGCGCCCTGGCCGCGTGTTGCGGTGAACAGTTCATTGCGCATCGGATCGTAAACCACAGCCACTTCAGTACGGCCTTTCACGCGTACGGCGATGGAGACGGAAAAATGGGGGAGGCGTTTAACAAAGTTGGTGGTGCCATCCAGCGGATCGATAATCCATTGCACATCCTGGTCGGTGCCTTCGTGTTCGCCGCTTTCTTCGGTAATGATGGTGTGTTGCGGGTAGGACTGGCGGATGGTGTCGATGATAATGCGCTCTGCGCCTTTATCCACGTTAGTCACAAAATCGTTGCTGCCTTTCTGGCTGGTCTCTACGGCGTCCGGCGTTTCGTAGTTTTTGGCGATAAAGTTTCCGGCCTTGCGCGCAGCACGCACGGCGATGTTGAGCATCGGATGCATCAGGTATCTCTCACTGGATGTTAAAGAACGAGGAAATCGGCGCGCAGTATAGCAGGGAGATCGGATTATGTCTCCGGTTTATGATAGGATGCCAACATATTATTAAATTGTGTCGGTTCGCTATGCTGCAAAACATTCGTATCGTGCTGGTTGAGACCTCTCACACCGGCAACATGGGCTCCGTTGCCCGCGCCATGAAAACCATGGGCCTTACCAATCTCTGGCTGGTTAACCCGCTGGTTAAACCCGACTCCCAGGCTATCGCCCTGGCGGCAGGCGCCAGCGACGTCATCGGCAACGCCACTATTGTCGATACGCTCGATGAAGCGTTATCCGGCTGTAGCCTGGTCGTCGGCACCAGCGCGCGTTCGCGCACCCTGCCGTGGCCAATGCTCGATCCGCGTGAATGCGGTTTGAAGAGTATTTCGGAAGCCGCTCACGCCCCGGTGGCGCTGGTGTTTGGCCGCGAGCGCGTCGGTTTAACCAACGACGAGTTGCAAAAGTGCCATTATCACGTGGCGATTGCCGCCAACCCGGAGTACAGCTCGTTGAACCTGGCGATGGCGGTACAGGTGATCGCCTATGAAGTGCGTATGGCCTGGCTGGCAGCCGAAGAGCAGCAAACGACCCCAGCGGAAAACGAAGATGCGCCGTATCCGCTGGTGGATGACTTAGAGCGTTTTTACGGTCATCTGGAGCAGGTGTTGCTCAATACCGGCTTTATTCGCGCCAACCACCCCGGCCAGGTAATGAACAAATTACGCCGTCTGTTTACCCGCGCACGCCCGGAAAGTCAGGAGCTTAACATCCTGCGCGGCATGCTGGCGTCCATTGACAGTACGCATAAAAATGACCCGAATACTTGAGTAAATTACTCAGGTAAATAGTTGACCAATTTACTCAGGAATGTCAGACTTGCGCCTGCTATGCAACACCCCACTTTAAAATAAACACCCCCGCTTCGAGGGGCGACGTTGAGGTTAAGTAAGACATGAGACTGACATCAAAAGGGCGTTATGCCGTAACCGCAATGCTGGACGTTGCACTTAACTCCGAAGCGGGTCCGGTACCGTTGGCTGATATCTCAGAACGACAGGGTATTTCACTCTCCTATCTGGAGCAACTCTTCTCCCGTCTGCGCAAAAATGGACTGGTGTCGAGCGTGCGTGGTCCAGGCGGCGGCTACCTGTTAGGCAAAGATCCCAGCGCCATCGCAGTAGGTGAAGTTATCAGCGCTGTTGACGAGTCGGTTGACGCGACCCGTTGTCAGGGCAAAGGCGGCTGCCAGGGCGGCGACAAGTGCTTAACACACGCACTGTGGCGCGACCTGAGCGATCGTCTGACCGATTTTCTGAACAACATTACTTTGGGTGAACTGGTTAACAACCAGGAAGTACTCGACGTGTCTGGCCGGCAACAAACTGAAGCGCATCGCCCGGCCCGCGCACAGGACGCAATCAACGTAAAACTGCGCGCATAACTAAAAAAGTTTTGTACCCACAATAATTCGCATTGCAGGAAGGCGACAAGCGAGTGAATCCCCAGGAGCTTACATCAGTAAGTGACTGGGGTGAGCGAGAGCAGGCAACGCGCCTGCGGTGCGAAGTATGAAGGGTATATCGGAATCAGGCCAGGGTGCTCGCACCCTGCCGCCTTCGGCATACATCCCGCCGGTTGCCTGATTCAGAGCATTTGAGATGTACGGAGCTTAAGAGCAATGAAATTACCGATTTACCTCGACTACTCTGCGACTACGCCGGTAGACCCGCGCGTCGCCGAGAAAATGCTGCAACATATGACTATGGATGGGATCTTTGGTAACCCCGCATCCCGTTCTCACCGTTTCGGCTGGCAGGCAGAAGAGGCGGTAGACGTCGCCCGCAATCACATTGCAGACCTGCTGGGCGCGGACCCGCGTGAAATTGTTTTCACCTCCGGCGCGACCGAATCCGACAACCTGGCGATTAAAGGTGCGGCCAACTTCTATCAGAAAAAAGGCAAGCACATCATCACCTGTAAAACCGAACACAAAGCGGTGCTGGATACCTGCCGTCAGTTGGAGCGCGAAGGCTTCGAGGTGACTTATCTGTCACCGCAGAGCAACGGCATCATCGACCTGAAAGCGCTGGAAGCCGCAATGCGTGACGACACCATCCTGGTTTCTATCATGCACGTGAACAACGAAATCGGCGTGGTGCAGGATATCGACACCATCGGCGAACTGTGCCGTGCGCGCGGTATCATTTTCCACGTGGATGCCACCCAGAGCGTGGGCAAACTGCCTATCGACCTGAGCAAGATGAAAGTCGATCTGATGTCCTTCTCCGGTCATAAAATCTACGGTCCGAAAGGCATTGGCGGCCTGTACGTGCGTCGTAAACCGCGTATCCGTATCGAAGCGCAGATGCACGGCGGCGGTCACGAGCGCGGTATGCGTTCCGGTACGCTGCCGGTTCACCAGATCGTCGGTATGGGCGAAGCCTACCGCATCGCCAAAGAAGAGATGGCGAGCGAAATGGAACGCCTGCGCGGCCTGCGCCTGCGCCTGTGGAACGGCATCAAAGATATCGAAGAAGTGTATCTGAATGGTGACCTGGAGCAGGGCGTTCCGACCATTCTGAACGTGAGCTTTAACTATGTTGAAGGCGAGTCGCTGATTATGGCGCTCAAGGATCTGGCCGTATCTTCCGGTTCAGCCTGTACCTCTGCAAGCCTTGAACCGTCTTATGTGCTGCGCGCGCTGGGGATGAACGACGAACTGGCGCACAGCTCGATCCGTTTCTCTCTGGGACGTTTCACCACGGTCGAAGAGATCGACTACACCATCGAGCTGGTACGTAAATCGATTGGCCGTCTGCGTGACCTTTCTCCGCTGTGGGAAATGTTTAAGCAGGGCGTGGATCTGAACAGCATCGAGTGGGCGCACCACTAATTCGACAAGATTTCTGGAGAACATCAACATGGCATACAGCGAAAAAGTTATCGATCATTACGAAAATCCGCGCAACGTCGGCTCCTTCGACAACAGCGACGACTCGGTAGGCAGCGGCATGGTTGGCGCGCCAGCCTGTGGCGACGTGATGAAGTTGCAGATTAAAGTCAACAATGACGGTATCATCGAAGACGCGCGTTTCAAGACTTACGGCTGCGGTTCCGCCATCGCGTCCAGCTCCCTGATCACCGAGTGGGTGAAAGGCAAGAGCCTGGACGAAGCACAGGCGATTAAGAACACCGATATTGCCGAGGAACTGGAACTGCCGCCGGTTAAAATTCACTGCTCAATCCTTGCAGAAGACGCTATCAAAGCGGCGATTGCGGATTACAAAAGCAAACGTGAAGCTAAATAATCATTGATGAATTGAGGTTGTTGTATGTCGATCACCCTTAGCGAAAGCGCTGCTGCGCGTGTGAACACTTTTCTGGCCAACCGGGGTAAAGGCTTTGGCCTGCGTCTCGGCGTGCGGACATCCGGCTGCTCTGGTATGGCGTATGTGCTGGAATTCGTGGATGCGCCCCAGGCAGAAGACACCGTGTTTGAAGACAAAGGCGTAAAAGTGGTGATCGACGGCAAGAGCCTGCAATTCCTGGATGGTACGCAGTTAGATTTCGTCAAAGAAGGCCTTAACGAAGGGTTCAAATTCACTAACCCGAACGTTAAAGACGAGTGTGGCTGCGGCGAAAGCTTCAACGTGTAGTTCCCGCAATGACCTTCCTCGCCCGGCAGGGCGAGGAAGAGTAGAAAACCCTGCATACCTGCTTTCTCAATAACGTGCGCCGGGGCAGTTGATTGAACCGGGTTGTCGCGTTATTGCGTATGTGGGTATTACCCTGAGAACGTTATGGATTACTTCACCCTCTTTGGTTTGCCGGTTGGCTACACGATTGACATGGCTTCGTTGTCAGCGCGTTACCAGGATCTGCAACGCCAGTTCCATCCCGATAAATTCGCCAGCCACCCTCAGGCCGACCAACTGGCCGCGCTCCAGCAATCGGCGACCATCAATCAGGCCTGGCAAACGCTGCGCCATCCCCTTAACCGCGCCGAATACATGCTTTCGCTGCACGGTTTCGATCTGGCCAACGAACAGCACACGGTGCGCGATACCGCGTTTTTGATGGAACAACTCGAGCTGCGTGAAGAGCTGGACGAGATTGAACGCGCGGGCGATGAAAGCCGCCTGGCGGGTTTTACCACGCGCATTCAAGCGCTGTACCGTTCGCGCCATCAGCAAATGGTCCATGAACTGGATAGCCAGGCGTGGGAAAAGGCGGCGGATACCGTTCGCAAACTCCGTTTTCTTGATAAATTGCAGCACCAGACAGAACAACTCGAAGAAAAGCTGCTTGGTTTTTAATTCTGGAAGCTAAACATGGCCTTATTACAAATTAGCGAGCCTGGGCTGAGCGCCGCACCGCACCAGCGCAGACTGGCGGCAGGCATCGACTTAGGCACCACCAATTCCCTGGTCGCCACCGTGCGCAGCGGGCAGGCGGAAACCCTGCCGGACCACCAGGGGCGCCACCTGCTGCCCTCCGTGGTGAACTATCAGGCGACGGGCCAAACCATCGGCTTTGACGCCCGTGCGATGGCGGCCGCCGATCCGGTGAACACCATCAGCTCGGTAAAACGTCTGATGGGCCGCTCACTTGCCGATATCCAGGCGCGTTACCCGCATCTTCCGTACAACCTGCATCCGAGCGCCAATGGCCTGCCGCAGATTGATACCCCGGCAGGCCTGCTGAACCCGATCCGCGTCTCCGCCGATATCCTGAAAGCGCTGGCCGCACGCGCCAGTGAAGCGCTGGCGGGCGATCTGGACGGCGTGGTCATCACCGTTCCGGCTTACTTTGACGACGCCCAGCGTCAGGGCACCAAAGACGCCGCGCGTCTGGCGGGCCTGCACGTGCTGCGCCTGCTTAACGAACCGACGGCGGCGGCGATTGCCTATGGCCTGGATTCGGGTCAGGAAGGCGTGATTGCGGTGTACGATCTCGGCGGCGGCACCTTTGATATTTCAGTACTGCGTCTGAGCCGCGGCGTGTTTGAAGTCCTCTCGACCGGCGGCGACTCCGCGCTGGGCGGAGATGACTTCGACCATCTGTTAGCCGACTGGCTGCGCGAGCAGGCGGGCTTTAGCGATCGCAGCGACAACCGTCTGCAACGCGAGCTGCTGGATGCCGCCATCGCCGCCAAAATCGCCCTGAGCGATGCCGACAGCGTCGCCGTTAACGTCGGCGGCTGGCAGGGCAATGTGACCCGCGCGCAGTTCGATGCGCTGATCGCGCCGCTGGTCAAGCGCACCCTGTTAGCCTGCCGCCGCGCCCTGAAAGACGCGGGCGTTGAGGCGAGCGACGTGTTAGATGTGGTGATGGTCGGCGGGTCTACCCGCGTTCCGCTGGTGCGCGAGCGCGTGGGCGAATTCTTTGGCCGCACGCCGCTGACCTCCATCGACCCGGACAAAGTCGTGGCGATTGGAGCGGCGGTGCAGGCCGATATCCTGGTGGGCAATAAGCCGGACAGCGAAATGCTGCTGCTTGACGTGATCCCGCTGTCGCTGGGTTTAGAAACCATGGGCGGCCTGGTGGAGAAAGTGATCCCGCGTAACACCACCATTCCGGTGGCCCGCGCCCAGGAATTCACCACGTTCAAAGACGGGCAAACCGCCATGTCGATCCACGTGATGCAGGGCGAGCGCGAGCTGGTGCAGGATTGCCGTTCGCTGGCACGCTTTGCGCTGCGCGGTATCCCGGCGATGCCTGCGGGCGGCGCGCATATCCGCGTCACCTTCCAGGTGGATGCCGACGGCCTGCTGAGCGTCTCCGCGATGGAAAAATCCACCGGCGTGGAAGCCTCGATTCAGGTCAAACCGTCCTACGGGCTGACCGACGATGAAATCGCCACCATGATTAAAGATTCAATGAGTTTCGCCGAGCAGGACGTCAAAGCGCGTATGCTGGCGGAACAAAAAGTGGAAGCCGCCCGGGTGCTGGAAAGCCTCGCGGGCGCACTGGCGACCGATGCCGCGCTGCTCAGCGCCGCAGAGCGTCAGGTTATCGATGACGCTGCTACTGCCCTGGCGCATGCAGCCGAAGGCGATGACGTTGACGCCATTGAAAACGCAATTAAAAACGTAGATAAACAGACCCAGGAGTTTGCCGCTCGCCGTATGGATGCCTCCGTGCGCCAGGCGCTGAAAGGCCACTCCGTCGACGAGGTTTAATATGCCTAAGATTGTTTTTCTGCCTCATCAGGATCTTTGTCCCGATGGCGCAGTTCTGGAAGCGAAGAGCGGTGAAACTATTCTTGACGTTGCGCTGCGCAACGGCATTGAAATTGAACACGCCTGCGAAAAATCCTGTGCCTGCACCACCTGCCACTGCATCGTGCGTGAAGGTTTTGATTCACTGCCGGAAAGCACCGAAGACGAAGACGACATGCTGGATAAAGCCTGGGGTCTGGAGCCGGAAAGCCGCCTGAGCTGTCAGGCGCGTGTGACCGATGAAGATTTAGTGGTCGAAATGCCGCGTTACACCATTAACCATGCGCGCGAGCACTAACAAGGGGTAGAGTATGGGCCTGAAATGGACCGACAGCCGCGAAATCGGCGAGGCGCTGTACGACAGCCGCCCGGATCTCGATCCGAAAACCGTCCGCTTCACCGATATGCATCAGTGGATTTGCGAGTTGGAAGAGTTTGATGACGATCCGGCTGCCTCTAACGAGAAAATCCTTGAGGCAATCTTGTTAGTGTGGCTTGACGAAGCTGAATAAAAAAACGGGCTGCCTTCGGGCGGCCCTTTTATGTCTAAGAGCGATAACAAAAGGGACAACAGAATGACTGACGCCATGAAAATCACGCTCTCCACCCAGCCTGCCGACGCCCGCTGGGGAGAAAAAGCGACATATAGCATTAATCACGACGGCATCACCCTGCACCTGAATAACCAGGACGACCTGGGGTTGATCCAGCGCGCCGCCCGTAAAATCGACGGCCTGGGCATTAAGCACGTGGCGCTGTCTGGCGAAGGCTGGGACGCGGATCGCAGTTGGGCTTTCTGGCAGGGTTACAAAGGGCCGAAAGGCAGCCGTAAAGTCGAATGGGCGACCCTTGATGAAGCCCAGCAGAAAGAGCTGGATAGCCGCTTGAAAATCATCGACTGGGTGCGCGACACCATTAACGCCCCGGCGGAAGAACTCGGGCCGGAACAACTGGCCCAGCGCGCGGTGGATCTGCTAAGCAGCGTCGCTTGCGACAACATGAAATATCGCATTACCAAAGGCGAAGATCTGCGCGAGCAGAACTACATGGGGATCCACACCGTGGGGCGCGGATCGGATCGCGCGCCGGTACTGCTGGCGCTGGATTACAACCCGACTGGTAACCCGGACGCGCCGGTGTATGCCTGCCTGGTGGGCAAAGGCATCACCTTCGATACCGGCGGTTACAGTCTCAAGCAAAGCACCTTTATGGATTCAATGAAATCCGATATGGGCGGTGCGGCGCTGGTAACCGGCGCGCTGGCCTTCGCCATCACCCGTGGCCTGGATAAACGCGTCAAACTGTATCTGTGCTGCGCCGATAACATGGTCAGCGGCAACGCCTTCAAGCTGGGCGATATCATTCGCTACCGCAACGGCAAAACCGTGGAAGTAATGAACACCGACGCTGAAGGCCGTCTGGTCCTGGCGGATGGGCTGATTGACGCCTGCAAACAGAACCCGGAACTGCTGATCGACGCTGCCACCCTGACCGGTGCCGCGAAAACCGCGCTCGGCAATGACTACCATGCGCTGTTCAGCTTCGACGATGGCCTGGCGAACCGCCTGCTGGCGAGCGCCAGCGCGGAAAACGAGCCGTTCTGGCGTCTGCCGCTGGCAGAGTTCCACCGTAATCAGCTGCCGTCGAATTTCGCAGAGCTGAACAACACCGCCAGCGCCTCGTACCCGGCGGGTGCCAGCACGGCAGCGGGTTTCCTGTCGCACTTTGTTGAAAACTACCAGCAGGGCTGGCTGCATATCGACTGTTCCGCTACCTACCGTAAAGGCGCGGTAGAGCAGTGGGCGGCGGGCGCGACCGGTCTCGGCGTACGTACCTTAGCTAACCTGCTGACGGCGAAATAAGATGGTTATGTCTGAGACCAAAAACGAGTTAGAAGCCCTGCTGGAAAAAGCCGCCACCGAACCGGCGCACCGTCCGGCGTTTTTCCGCACCCTGCTGGACTCCACCGTGTGGGTGCCCGGCACTTCTGCCAGCGGCGACGCGGTAGACGCGGACAGCGCGCTGGATTTACAGCACTGGGAAAAAGACGACGGCACTTCGGTGATCCCGTTTTTCTCTTCGCTGGAAGCGTTGCAGCAGGCGATGGGAGAGGAAGAGCAGGCATTCGTTGTCATGCCGGTGCGTACCCTGTTCGACATGACCCTGGGCGAGACGCTGTTCCTGAACGCCAAACTGCCCACTGGTAAAGCGTTCACCCCGCGTGAAATCAGTCATCTGGTGGGTGAAGAAGGCAACCCGCTCAGCACCCAGGAAGTGATTGAAGGCGGCCAGACGCTGCTGCTTTCCGAAGTCGCCGAGCCGCCCGCACAGATGATCGATTCGCTGACCACACTGTTTAAAACCCTGAAAACGGTCAAGCGCGCCTGGCTATGCTCCATCAAAGAGCGCGCGGACGCAGAGCCTAATCTGTTGATCGGCATAGAAGCCATTGGGGATATCGACGCCATTATCCAGGCGACGGGCAGCGTTGCCACCGACACATTGCCGGGCGATGAGCCGATTGATATTTGTCTGGTCACGGAAGGAGAGAAGGGCGTCAGCCATTTTATCATGGCCCACGTTACGCCCTTCTATGAACGCCGCTGGGGAAGTTTCCTGCGCGATTTCAAAACCAATCGCATCATCTAATCTGAGGGCCGCTACTGCGGCCCTTTTTTATTGCGCGGGTTCGATGGGTAAATCCTGCCGGGCACCCCATTCACTCCATGCGCCGTCGTACAGCGCCACGCCGTTCACTTCCAGCGTTGCGAGCGCCAGCACCAGCACCGCTGCCGTTACGCCCGAACCGCAGCTGGCGATAATGGGCCGCTCAAAATCGACCCCGCGCTGGAAGAAAATATCGTGCAGCGTGGCAGGATCTTTTAGCTCGCCGTTCTGCACCACTTCGCCCCAAGGCACATTCAACGCGCCGGGAATGTGCCCGCGCTTCAGGCCAGGGCGCGGCTCATCCGCCTCGGCATGGAAACGCGCCGCCGGACGGGCATCAATAATTTGCGCGCTGCCTTCGTGGCTCGCCAGCAGCACATCGGTCAGGCGTTTGACCGCTTCAGGATTAAGTTTGGCTTCAAATTCGCCCTCTTCTGGCGTTACATCGCCCGACTCCACCGGACGGCCTTCCTGCTGCCAGCGTTCCAGGCCTCCCGCCAGTATCGATACGTTTTCCACCCCGAAACTGCGCAGCATCCACCAGGCGCGCGGGGCGGAGAACAAATCGCCCTCGTCATACACCACCAGATGTTTATCGCTGCTCACGCCGAGTTCACGCATCGCCACCGCGAACGCTTCCGGGCGCGGCATCATATGGGGCAGCGGGCTGGTACGATCGGACAGCGCTTCGATATCAAAAAACACCGCGCCGGGAAGATGCTCCTCACGGTATTCGCCTGCCACGTCGCGCTGCTGCTGGCCGGGAGGGGCCATACGCGCATCGAGAAGTTGAATTTCTGGATCGGAAAGGTGCTCAGCGAGCCAGTCGCCCGCAACAAAAAAAGAGGTGGACATGGAGCCTCCGTGTCAGTGCTGAGAGGGCAAATTGTCGGTGTTTTTAGTGTGCGTCACAAGCGGCCGCCTCTCAAGTCGCGATACGAGTCCCGTAATAGCACTATAATTCTGAAAATCTACCGTTTGCTGTGCCGGTGATAATCTTGCTTTGTATTCCCGCAGCGAACACATAATACTTGCTTCCTCACAACAGGAAGGCCGAAAGGCCAGGGATTTGAGAATGATACGAGCACGCCACGCCGCGCTTGCGGTAGCCTTATTAGCCATTCTGGCAATGGCAGGTTGCGATGATAAACCGAGTGAAGCGGCAAGCGAGCCTAAGCCCGCGCCCGCTCAACAATCGCAGGCCGCGACCGTCGCCGCAAAACCGGATAGCGCAAAACTGGCCCAGCTTGCCGGGCAAAGCGCCGGTAAACCGTTAACGCTGATTGACGCCTCAGAAGTCCAGTTGGATGGCGCGGCGACGCTGGTGCTAACCTTCTCTGTCCCTCTCGATCCCAATCAGGATTTCTCCCGTACCGTTCATCTGGTAGATAAAAAGAATGGCAAAGTGGACGGCGCCTGGGAGCTGGCCCCTAATCTTAAAGAACTGCGGATGCGCCATCTGGAGCCGAGCCGTACCTTACTGGTGAGCGTAGACAGCGAGCTGAAAGCGCTGAATGAAGCCACCTTCGGCATCAACTGGGAAAAGACCCTTGAAACCCGCGACATAGAACCCAGCGTCGGCTTTGCCAGCCGGGGTTCGCTGCTGCCCACTAAAGTGGTGCAGGGCCTGCCGGTTATGGCGCTGAATATTGATAATGTGGATGTGAATTTCTTCCGCATTAAGCCGGAATCCCTGGCTTCGTTCGTGAGCCAGTGGGAGTACCGAAATTCGCTCACCAACTGGGAATCGGACAAACTGTTGCAACTGGCGGATTTGGTGTATACCGGCCGCTTCGATCTAAACCCGGCGCGTAATACCCGGGAAAAACTGCTGCTGCCGCTGGGGGACATTAAACCGCTCCAGCAGCCTGGCGTGTATCTCGCCGTGATGAACCAGGCAGGGCGCTACAACTACAGCAATGCCGCCACGCTGTTTACCTTAAGTGATGTTGGCCTGTCGCTGCATCGCTTCCATAACCGGCTCGACATCTTCACCCAGAGCCTGGAAAACGGCGCACCCCAGGGCAGCGTTGACATCCAGTTGCTGAGCGAGAAAGGCCAGACGCTGGCGCAGGCGAAAACTGATGGCGACGGTCACGCCACGCTGGACACGCCGAAAGACGCAGCGCTGGTGCTGGCACGCAACGGCGAGCAGACTACGCTACTGGATCTCAAGCTTCCGGCGCTGGATCTTTCTGAGTTCGATATCGTCGGTGAAGCGGGATATGCGCGGCAGTTCTTTATGTTCGGCCCGCGCGATTTGTATCGTCCGGGCGAAACGGTGATCTTTAACGGTCTGCTGCGCGACGGCGACGGCAAACCGGTTGATGACCAGCCGATTAAGCTGGAAGTGGTGAAACCCGACGGCCAGGTGGCGCGCACTCAGGTAGTGCAATCCCACAACGGGCTGTATCAGTTTAGCTGGCCGCTGGCCCAGACTGCCGCCACGGGCAACTGGTCTGTGCGCGCCAATATTGGCGATAACCAGCCGCGTAACTGGCGCTTCCAGGTGGAAGACTTTATGCCGGAGCGCATGGCGCTAACGCTGACGCCGCAGAAAACGCCGATTTCGCCAAAAGATCCGCTCAATATCCCGGTGGAAGGCCATTATCTCTACGGCGCGCCCGCGTCCGGCAACGCATTACAGGGCCAGTTATTCCTGCGCCCGCTGCGTGAGGCGGTCGCCGCGCTGCCCGGTTTCGAATTCGGTGATATCGCCGAGGAAAACCTCACCCGCAGCCTGGATGAAGTCCAGCTAACGCTGGACGAACAGGGCCGTAACGACGTCACGCTCGACAGCCAGTGGCAGGATGCGCGCTCCCCGTTGAAAGTCATTTTGCAGGCCAGCCTGCTGGAATCTGGCGGACGCCCGATAACCCGTCGCGCCGAGCAACCCGTGTGGCCCGCCGCCAGTCTGCCGGGTATTCGTCCGCAGTTTGCCTCTAAAGCCGTGTATGACTACCGCAGCGACACCACGGTAAATCAGCCGATGGTGGATGAAGGCAGCCTGGCCGGTTTCGACATTGTTTATACCGATGCCCAGGGCCAGAAGCTGGCGGTAAACGATTTGCAGGTGCGCTTGATTCGCGAGCGCCGCGACTACTTCTGGAACTGGTCGGAAGGCGACGGCTGGCAATCCCAGTTCGACCAAAAGGATCTGGTTGAAGGTGAACAGTCGCTGAGTCTGGCGGCGGGAGAAACCGGGAAAGTGAGTTTCCCGGTGGACTGGGGTTCTTATCGTCTGGAAGTCAAAGCACCGAATGAGACCGTCAGCAGCATCCGCTTCTGGGCAGGTTACAGCTGGCAGGACAACAGCGACGGCAGCGGTTCGCCGCGCCCGGATCGCGTGACGCTGAAGCTGGACAAACCGTCTTACAAACCTGGCGACACCATCAAACTGCATATCGCCGCGCCTGCCGCGGGGAAAGGCTACGCCATGATTGAATCCAGCGACGGTCCGCTGTGGTGGCAGGCCATTGACGTACCGGAAGGCGGCATGGATCTGTCGATTCCGGTGGACAGCAAATGGCAGCGCCACGATCTCTACGTCAGCACCCTGGTGATCCGCCCCGGCGATAAATCCAAATCCGCGACCCCAAAACGCGCCGTCGGTATTCTGCATCTGCCGCTGGGTGATGAAAACCGCCGCCTGGCGGTGACGCTGGATGCCCCGGCGAAAATGCGCCCGGACCGCAATCTGGATGTGAAGCTGAAAGTCAAACCTGACGCGCAGGGCAACATCCCGGCGCAGGTGAATGTGCTGGTTTCCGCCGTGGACAGCGGAGTGCTAAATATTACTGATTACGCAACCCCAGACCCGTGGGAAGCGTTTTTTGGCCAAAAAGCCTATGGCGCGGATATCTATGACATCTATGGCCAGGTGATTGAAGGGCAGGGACGGCTGGCGGCGCTACGCTTTGGCGGCGACGGCGATGAACTGAATCGCGGCGGAAAACCGCCGGTTAACCACGTTACCATCGTGGCGCAACAGGCACAGCCGGTAGTGCTTAACGAAAGCGGCGAGGGCACGGTTCAGTTGCCGATTGGCGATTTCAACGGCGAACTGCGGGTGATGGCCCAGGCCTGGACGGCAGACAGTTTCGGCAGCAGCGATACCAAAACTATCGTTGCCGCGCCGCTGATTGCCGACATCAGTATGCCGCGCTTCCTGGCGGGCGGCGATGAATCGCGGCTGGCGCTGGACGTCAGCAACCTGACCGATACCCCGCAAAATCTCACCGTTTCCCTGACCGCCAGCGGGCTGGTTTCGCTGCTGGACAGCCCGGAGCTGAAAGTCAGCCTTAAAGCAGGGGCGCGTAAAACGCTGTTTATTCCGGTGCGCGCCCATGAAGGCTTCGGTGATGGTGAAATCAACGCCCAAATTACGGGCCTGAACGTGCCGGGGGAAACCTTCGCGCCGTCGCAAAAACAGTGGAAAATCGGCGTGCGTCCGGCGTTCCCGTCACAGACCGTCAACAGTGGCGTGATGCTTAACCCGGGCGATAGCTGGCAGGTTCCGGCGTCTCACATTGACGGCTTCTCGCCGGGTACGCTGGAAGGGAGACTGCTGCTGAGCGGCCGTCCACCGCTGAACCTGGCGCGCTATATCAGCGAGCTGAAAGCCTATCCGTACGGCTGTCTTGAGCAAACCACCAGCGGCCTGTTCCCGTCACTGTATACCAGCGCGGCGCAGTTGAAAGCGCTGGGCATTAAGGGCGAAAGTGACGAACAGCGCCGTACGGCGATTGATGTCGGGATCGCCCGCCTGCTGGAGATGCAGCGCGAGGACGGCGGATTCAGCCTGTGGGATAAAACCGGCCCGGAAGAGTACTGGGGCACGGCCTATGTCACCGATTTCCTGGTGCGGGCAACCGAGCAGGGCTACAGCGTTCCGGCTGACGCGCTGGAGCGCGCCAACAACCGCCTGCTGCGGTATTTGCAGGACCCGAGCCTGATGGCGCTGCGCTACAGCGATAACAGCGCCGCCAGTAAATTCGCGGTGCAGGCCTACGCAGGCCTGGTACTGGCCCGGCAGCAAAAAGCGCCGCTGGGGGCACTGCGTGAACTGTGGAATAAACATAACGCCGCCAGTTCCGGTCTGCCGCTGGTGCAGCTCGGCGTGGCGCTCAAACTGATGGGCGACGCCAACCGCGCTCAGGAAGCGATTAATGCGGGCCTGGCGACGCCGCGTAACGATCGCGTCCAGTGGATTGGCGATTACGGCAGCGAGTTACGCGACAGTGCGCTGATCCTGAATTTGCTGGAAGAGAATAAACTCCTGGCGCAGCAGCAGGCGGGATTACTGCAAACCCTGTCCGACCAGGCTTACGGACAGCGCTGGCTGTCGACTCAGGAGAGCAACGCGCTGTTCCTGGCAGGACGCGGCTGGCAAAACCAGCCTGCCGCCTGGCAGGTGCAAAGCTCGCTGTCCGGCGAACCGTTACAGGGCGACAAGGCCCAGGCGTTTAATCTGAATGCGGATAAGCTGGCGGCGTTGCATCTGACTAACACCAGCGACAGCCCGGTGTGGGTGCGGCTCGACAGTGTGGGCTACCCACAGAGTGCGCCGCAGCAATCCGGCAACGTGCTGAAAATTGAACGCCACTTCCTGGCCAGTGACGGCACCACCAAATCGCTCGATAACCTGCGCAGCGGCGAGCTGGTCCTGGTGTGGCTGGATGTGTACGCCAGCAAAACCGTACCGGACGCGCTGGTAGTCGATTTGCTGCCCGCAGGGCTGGAACTGGAAAACCAGAACCTGGCTAACGCCAGCGCCAGCCTGGGGGAAACCGGCGGCACGGTCAGCGACCTGGTGAGCCGGATGCAGCAGCAGGATATTCAGCATGTGGAATTCCGCGATGATCGCTTTGTGGCGGCGCTGCCGGTAAATGAGGGCGAACACGCCACGCTGGTGTATCTGGCACGGGCGGTGACGCCGGGCAAATACACCGTGCCGGTGCCGCAGGTGGAGTCTATGTATATTCCGTCATGGCGCGCCACGGGCAGCAGCGCAGGGACGTTAACCATCGCGCCGTGAGTAGGCTTTTGTGATCGGATTAAAACTGAAAAAATGCGCCTGCGTGATTGCAGGCGCATTACTGTTATTCGTGCTGGCGCTGTGGGCGGCGGACCGCATTTGGCCGCTACCGCTTAAAGAGGTCAACCCCGCCAGGGTAGTGGTAACCGAAGAGGGGACGCCGCTGTGGCGCTTTGCCGATGACGAAGGAATCTGGCGCTATCCCGTCACCCTTGAAGAGGTTTCCCCCCGCTATCTGGATGCGCTAATCCACTACGAGGACCGCTGGTTCTGGAAGCATCCTGGCATCAACCCGTTTTCCATACTCCGCGCCGCCTGGCAGGGCGTGACGTCCGGGCGCGTAGTATCCGGCGGCAGTACGCTGACCATGCAGGTCGCCAGGCTAATCGAGCCGCATCCCCGCACCTTTCTGGGTAAGACCCGCCAGGTGTGGCGCGCCATGCAGCTGGAATGGCACCTGTCGAAACGGGAAATTCTCACACTCTATCTCAACCGCGCGCCGTTTGGCGGCACGTTACAGGGCGTTGGCGCGGCAAGCTGGGCTTACTTTGGCAAATCGCCTGCCTCGCTGACCCCTGCCGAAGCGGCGTTGCTGGCGGTACTTCCTCAGGCGCCGAGCCGTCTGCGCCCTGACCGCTGGCCCGAACGCGCCCAGGCCGCGCGCGATAAAGTACTGCGCCGCCTGGCGCAGTATCACGTCTGGCCCCGGAGCGAGGTGAAAGAGGCGCTGGAAGAACCGGTCTGGCTGGCACCGCGCCAGATGCCGCAGCTTGCGCCGCTACTGGCACGCTATCTGGCGGCGCGCAGCCGCGAGAACAAAATTGTCACCACGTTAGACGCGGGTCTCCAGCGTCAGCTTGAAGAACTGGCGCTGAACTGGAAACCGCGCCTTCCGCCGCGCGGCTCGCTGGCAATCCTGGTGGTGGAGGCCAGTACCATGAAAGTGCGTGGCTGGGTCGGCTCGGCGGATATCGCCGACGTGAACCGCTTCGGGCATGTGGATATGATACTCGCCAGCCGCTCGCCGGGATCGGTGCTCAAACCCTTTGTCTATGGCCTGGCGCTGGACGAAGCGCTGATCCATCCCGCCTCGCTGTTGCAGGATGTGCCGCGCCGCTTCGGGGATTACCGTCCCGGCAACTTCGACAGCGGCTTTAACGGCCCGGTCAGCATGAGCGATGCCCTGGTACGTTCGCTGAATCTTCCGGCGGTGCAGGTGCTGGAAGCCTACGGCCCGAAGCGTTTTGCGGCTAAGTTACGCAATGTGGGGCTGACCTTAACCTTGCCCGGCGGCGCGGAGCCGAACCTGTCGATTATCCTCGGCGGTGCGGGCGCGCGTTTATACGATATCGTCGCCGCCTACAGCGCCTTTATGCGCCAGGGCAGGGCGGCGCAACTGCGGTTAACGCCGAACGATGCGCTGGAAGATCGCCCGCTCATGTCGCCAGGCGCGGCGTGGATTATCCGCCGTATTCTGGCGGGCGAGGCCCAGCCGTTGCCCGACAGCACGCTGCCACAGGTGGTGCCGTTTGGCTGGAAAACCGGCACCAGCTACGGCTATCGTGATGCCTGGGCGGTAGGCATGAGCCCGCGCTATATCATCGGCGTCTGGACTGGCCGCCCGGACGGCACCCCGGTGCCGGGGCAGTCGGGCTTTGCCAGCGCGGTGCCGCTGCTTAATCAGGTGAATAATCTGGTGCAGGCCAGCTCTGCACTGCAGCAAGCGCGGCTGCCGGTAGATCCACGCCCGGCGTCGGTCACCGCAGGAACCATTTGCTGGCCTGGCGGGCAGCAGCTTCCGGCTGGGGACGCCAACTGCCGCCGCCGTCTGGCGACCTGGCTATTAGACGACAGCCAGCCTCCCACGCTGCTGGCGCAAGGGCAGGAGCGTATGACCGGAACGCAATATCCGCTGTGGGTGAACCAGCAGGGGCAACGCGTCGCCGCTGATTGCCCGGATGCCCATGCCGAGACCCGTATTCTGTGGCCTTTACCGCTGGAGCCCTGGCTGCCTGCCGGTGAACGTCGCGCCGCGCGGCTGCCCGCTGCGTCGCCGGAATGCCCGCCGTTATCCAGCGACGGTGCGACGCCGCTGTTGCTCACCGGCGTGCGTGACGGCGGCATCATCAAACGCGTACCGGGGCAAAGCCGTTTACCGCTGCGTTTAACAACTCAGGGGGGCGAAGGGCCGCGCTGGTGGTTCTTAAACGGCGTGGTGCAATCGGGGCATGGGGATGTAATGATGCTGGAAATTGAAAAAGCCGATGATTATCAAGTGCTGGTGATGGATGAGTCAGGGCAAACCGCTGTGGCCCGTTTTACTGTCCAGTAGTGTACATCCCAAAGCCGGAATGGCTTTGTGTTGCGAGCTGTCGCACTATTTTAAAAAAATGTTACTTATTCCCATATGCAATACCTGGGATGCTCATTATAATCGCCGCCAATTCGAAATCCGGGTTTCCGGCGCAAACAGAACAACATACAGAGGTTATCATGGCAATTGAACGTACTTTTTCCATCATCAAGCCTAACGCGGTGGCAAAAAACGTTATTGGCAACATCTTCGCTCGTTTTGAAACAGCAGGCCTGAAAATCGTCGGCACCAAAATGCTGCACCTGTCTTCTGAAAAAGCGGGCGGCTTCTATGCTGAGCATCAGGGCAAACCGTTCTTTGACGGTCTGGTCGCTTTCATGACCTCCGGCCCGATCGTGGTGACTGTACTGGAAGGTGAAGACGCGGTGCGTCGTCACCGTGAAATCCTCGGTGCCACCAACCCGGCGAATGCGCTGGCCGGCACCCTGCGCGCGGATTACGCTGACAGCCTGACCGAAAACGGCACCCACGGTTCTGACTCTGTGGAATCCGCAGAGCGCGAAATCGCCTACTTCTTCGGTGAAGGCGAAGTGTGCCCGCGCACCCGCTAATCACGCCGCGAAAGTTTATTTTTGTGATGCCGCTTACAGTCGTGGCATCACGGCGCTGAAGTTTGTACAATACTGCGCCCCGGGACGAGCTAACGTTCCGGGGCGCTTCTATTTTCAACCCACCATGGGCCATAACGTGTAACAACGAGGCCGGAAAATACTATGTCTGAGCAAATTGTCACTTCCGAAACGCCGGTAACCGTCGTTTCCGCTAAATCTGAAAAAATTAACCTGTTAGATCTCAACCGTCAGCAACTGCGCGAATTTTTTGCCAGGCTGGGTGAAAAACCGTTCCGCGCCGATCAGGTGATGAAATGGATGTATCACTATTGCTGCGATGACTTTGATGAGATGACGGATATCAACAAGGTCTTGCGTAACAAACTCAAAGAAATCGCTGAGATCCGCGCACCGGAAGTGGCTGAAGAACAGCGCTCCGCAGACGGCACCATCAAATGGGCGATCAAGATTGCCGATCAGCTGGTGGAAACCGTGTATATCCCGGAAGAAGACCGCGCCACGCTGTGCGTTTCTTCCCAGGTTGGCTGTGCGCTGGAATGTAAATTCTGCTCAACCGCGCAGCAGGGCTTTAACCGTAACCTGCGGGTGTCGGAAATTATCGGCCAGGTGTGGCGTGCGGCGAAAATTATCGGTGCGCAGAAGAAAACCGGCGTGCGCCCGATCACCAACGTGGTGATGATGGGCATGGGCGAACCGCTGCTCAACCTGAATAATGTCGTGCCAGCCATGGAAATCATGCTGGATGATTTTGGTTTCGGCCTGTCGAAGCGCCGCGTGACGCTGTCTACTTCGGGCGTGGTTCCGGCGCTGGATAAACTCGGCGATATGATCGACGTAGCGCTGGCCATCTCTCTGCATGCGCCGACAGATGAAATCCGCGACCAGATCATGCCGATCAACAAGAAATATAACATTGAGACTTTCCTGGCGGCGGTGCGTCGTTATCTGGAAAAATCCAACGCCAACCAGGGACGCGTGACGGTAGAGTACGTTTTGTTGGATCATATTAATGACGGCACGGAACATGCGCATCAGCTGGCGGAATGCCTGAAAGATACGCCGTGTAAGATCAACCTGATCCCGTGGAACCCCTTCCCGGGCGCGCCGTATGGCCGCAGCTCCAACAGCCGTATTGACCGCTTCTCCAAAGTGCTGATGGAATATGGGTTTACCACTATCGTGCGTAAAACCCGCGGTGACGACATTGACGCGGCCTGCGGACAGCTGGCAGGCGAGGTGATTGACCGCACCAAGCGTACGATGCGTAAGCGTATGCAGGGTGAACCTATTGAGGTGAAAGCAGTCTGAGTGGCATCGTTGTCTGGTTTGCGATCGGCAAATTGGGCACAGACTACAAAAGGCGCGCCGTTACCCAATCGTGAAGAAACGTATTCTCTCAATAATTACGGTGCGTTTCTTCTCGCTTTAAGGCAGTATGTAGCGTCTCAACAACAGTTTAGACGCGCGTGAATTCTGGATTGCGTCGCCAGCCACGGACAGTTGGTCAAAAGGTGTCTATGTTTAACTGACCAGACGGCATTCAGGCGTTGATATTGTGAAACCATGTCGGCCTGACTGGGCGAATGCTGTACGTTGCAGCCTTAAAAGATTGATTTCGCGGTGCGGGTAGGGTGACCTGCCAGCGCCTGGTTCCTTACTTAAACAGTTCCAGCAGTTGTAGCGAATGAATACTGAAGCCACTCACGATCACAATGCACCACAAACCACCGGCGAACGTCTGCGTTCGGCGCGTGAACAACTCGGTCTTAGCCAGCAAGTCGTGGCAGAACGTTTATGCCTGAAAGTCTCGACTGTCCGCGATATCGAAGAAGATAAAGCGCCCGCTGAACTGGCGGCGACGTTTTTGCGTGGTTACATCCGCTCTTATGCCCGCCTGGTGCATATTCCCGAAGAGGAACTGCTGCCGATGCTGGCACAGCAGGCACCGGTAAAAACTGCGAAAGTGGCGCCGATGCAGGGTTACGCTCTGGGCAAACGCCGTAAAAAACGCGATGGCTGGCTGATGAGCGTCACCTGGTTGGTGTTGTTCGTGGTCGTCGGCCTGACGGGCGCATGGTGGTGGCAGAACCACAAGGCCCAGCAGGAAGAGATCACCACGATGGCCGATCAGTCCACAGCGGAATTGAATGCCAATTCTTCTGCGGGCCAGGCCGTGCCGCTGTCCACCGAACCGACGGCGGGCGATGACGCCGCCGCGGCGCTTGCCAATAACGACAGCCAACCGGCGACCGCGCCTGCTGAAGTGAACACCGACAACGGCGTGGCGACGACCGCCGCGCCTGACGCGTCGCAGAATGCGGTTGTTTCGCCGAGCCAGGCGAATGTTGATACCGCGACCGCCGCGCCGGTTACGCCGCCGACCACTGCCGATAGCGCCAGCGCGCTGCCGGTTGACCAGGCAGCGACGACTCCGGCGGCCGACCCGAATGCGCTGGTGATGAACTTCAACGCCGATTGCTGGTTAGAAGTCACCGACGCGACCGGTAAAAAACTGTTCAGCGGCCTGCAGCGTAAAGACGCCAGCCTGAACTTAGCGGGCCAGGCGCCGTACAAATTAAAAATCGGCGCGCCTGCCGCCGTACAAATCCAGTACCAGGGCAAACCGGTCGATTTAAGCCGTTTTATCAGAACCAATCAGGTTGCGCGTTTGACCCTCAATGCCGAACAATCAGTAGCGCAGTAAGCAGACGGGCAACGGGGGAGATTTTTCATGCATAATGAAGCGCCCATTAAGCGTAGAAAATCCAAACGGATCTACGTGGGTAATGTGCCGGTAGGCGATGGCGCGCCAATCGCCGTTCAGTCCATGACCAACACCCGCACCACCGATGTGGAAGCGACGGTCAATCAAATTAAAGCGCTTGAGCGCGTCGGGGCCGATATCGTTCGCGTGTCGGTGCCCACTATGGACGCCGCTGAAGCCTTTAAATTCATCAAGCAGCAAGTCAACGTGCCCCTGGTGGCCGATATCCACTTTGATTACCGTATTGCGCTGAAAGTGGCGGAATACGGTGTGGATTGTCTGCGCATTAACCCAGGCAACATTGGCAGCGAAGAGCGTATCCGCAGCGTAGTTGACTGCGCGCGTGACAAAAACATCCCTATCCGCATCGGCGTTAATGCCGGATCGCTGGAAAAAGATCTCCAGGAAAAATACGGCGAACCCACGCCGCAGGCTTTGCTGGAATCTGCAATGCGTCACGTTGAGCACCTTAACCGCCTGAACTTTGACCAGTTCAAAGTCAGCGTAAAGGCCTCCGACGTCTTCCTGGCGGTGGAATCCTACCGCCTGCTGGCGAAAGAAATCGAACAGCCGCTGCATCTCGGGATCACCGAAGCGGGCGGCGCGCGCGCGGGTGCGGTGAAGTCAGCGATTGGCCTGGGACTGCTGCTGTCCGAAGGCATTGGCGATACGCTGCGTATTTCGCTGGCTGCCGATCCGGTGGAAGAGATCAAAGTCGGTTTCGATATTCTAAAATCGCTGCGCATCCGTTCACGCGGGATCAACTTTATTGCCTGCCCAACCTGCTCGCGTCAGGAATTTGACGTGATCGGCACGGTGAACGCGCTGGAACAGCGCCTGGAAGATATTCTGACGCCGATGGATGTGTCGATTATCGGTTGCGTGGTCAATGGGCCGGGCGAAGCGCTGGTCTCGACCCTGGGCGTCACCGGCGGCAATAAGAAAAGCGGCTTCTATGAAGACGGCGCGCGCAAAGATCGTCTCGATAACGACGATATGATCGCCCAGCTTGAAGCGAAGATCCGCGCCAAAGCCAGTATGCTGGACGAAAGCCGCCGCATTGATGTGCATCAGGAAAAATAGGGCAAGCCAGGCTTTCCCGTGTATGATTGAACCCGCTCGCCGCCTCGATTTTTCGGGTGCGGCCTGATTCCGGGTTCATTTTTTGTATTTAATAAGAGAATAAACGTGGCAAAGAACATTCAAGCCATCCGTGGCATGAACGATTACCTGCCGGGCGAAACCGCCATTTGGCAGCGTATTGAAGGCGCACTGAAACAAGTGCTTGCCAGCTATGGTTACAGCGAAATCCGCCTGCCGATTGTAGAGCAGACCCCGTTATTCAAACGCGCTATCGGTGAAGTGACCGATGTGGTTGAAAAAGAGATGTACACCTTCGAAGACCGCAACGGCGATAGCCTGACGCTGCGTCCTGAAGGCACCGCTGGCTGCGTGCGCGCCGGCATCGAACATGGTCTGCTGTACAATCAAGAACAACGCCTGTGGTACGTTGGCCCGATGTTCCGCCACGAACGTCCGCAAAAAGGGCGTTATCGCCAGTTCCATCAGCTGGGCGCGGAAGTGTTCGGCCTACAGGGCCCGGATATTGATGCCGAACTGATTATGCTGTCTGCACGCTGGTGGCGTGCGCTTGGCATCGCGGAACATGTTTCTCTGGAGCTGAACTCCATCGGTTCGCTGGAAGCGCGCGCAAATTACCGTGACGCCCTGACCGCCTTCCTGGAACAGCATAAAGACAAACTGGATGAAGACTGCCAGCGCCGGATGTACACCAACCCGCTGCGCGTGCTGGATTCCAAGAACCCGGACGTACAGGCGCTGCTCAACGCCGCCCCTGCGCTGGGTGATTATCTGGATGACGAGTCCCGCGAACACTTCGCCGGGCTGTGCGCGTATCTTGACGCGGCAGGCATCGCCTATACCGTCAACCAGCGCCTGGTGCGCGGTCTGGATTACTACAACCGCACAGTATTTGAGTGGGTCACCACCAGCCTCGGTTCGCAAGGCACCGTGTGCGCAGGCGGCCGCTATGACGGCTTAGTTGAACAGTTAGGCGGTCGCGCCACCCCGGCAGTGGGCTTCGCGATGGGCCTTGAACGACTTGTTTTACTGGTTCAGGCGGTTAATCCTGAATTTAAAGCGCAAAGCGTTGTCGATATTTACCTGGTCGCTTCGGGTGCGGATACCCAAACGGCAGCCATGCTGTTAGCGGAAAAAGTACGCGATGCGCTGCCAGAGTGTAAGCTAATGACCAACTACGGCGGCGGCAACTTCAAGAAACAGTTTGCGCGGGCAGATAAGTGGGGCGCGCGCATCGCACTGGTTCTGGGTGAAAACGAAGTCGCCGCGCGTCAGGTGGTGGTGAAGGATTTGCGTTCCGGTGAACAGCAAACGGTCGAACAAAGCGACCTGGCTGCTCATTTACAAACGCTACTGGGTTAACTTCCCCGGGAATTTATCGTAAGGAGAAGGGCTGCGTGGAAATTTATGAGAATGAAAACGACCAGGTCGATGCGGTAAAGCGTTTCTTTGCTGAAAACGGCAAAGCGCTGGCTATCGGCGTGGTGTTAGGCATTGGCGCGCTGGTGGGCTGGCGTTACTGGACCGGGCATCAGGATGACTCGGTGCGGGCCTCATCGCTGACCTATGAGAAAGCGGTTTCCGGCATCCGTGCGGATAAGCCAGAAACGTTGACCGCCGTAGAAAAATTCGCGGCGGAAAACCAGAACACCTACGGCGCGCTGGCGTCGCTGGAACTCGCGCAGCAGTTTGTTGATAAAAACGATCTGGCAAAAGCGGAAGCGAATCTGCAGCAGGGGCTGAAAAACACCCGCGACGAGAATTTGCAGGCGTTGATCAATCTGCGTCTGGCACGGGTGCAGGTGCAGCAGAAACAGGCTGACGCTGCGCTGAAAACCCTCGACGCCATCAAAGGCGAAGGCTGGGTAGCCGTCGTTGCCGATCTGCGCGGTGAAGCGCTGCTGAGCAAAGGCGACAAGCAGGGCGCACGCGATGCGTGGAGCAAAGGGGTGGAAAGCAATACCTCTCCGGCGCTGCGTGAAATGATGCAGATGAAAATTAATAATTTGTCCGTCTGAGAGGGACCCGATGCAATTGCGTAAATTACTTCTGCCAGGGCTGCTTTCCGTTACGCTGCTGAGCGGCTGCTCGCTGTTCAGCGGTGAAGAAGATGTTGTGAAAATGTCTCCGTTGCCGACGGTTGAAAACCAGTTCACTCCATCAACGGCCTGGAGTACCTCCGTAGGCAACGGGATTGGCGATTTCTATTCGAATCTGCATCCCGCGTTCCAGGATGACACCGTGTTTGCCGCCGATCGTCGTGGCATTGTGAAAGCGGTGAGCCTGACGGATGGCAAAGAACAATGGTCGGTCGACCTTTCGGAAAAAACCAGCTTCTTGTCGGCGAACCGTTCGGCTCTGCTTTCTGGCGGCCTGACGGCGGCGGGTGGCCACGTTTATGTCGGCAGCGAAAAAGCGCAGGTTTATGCGCTGAATAACGCCGACGGCACCATCGTATGGCAAACCAACGTGGCGGGCGAAGCGCTATCACGTCCGGTTGTCAGCGACGGTTTAGTGTTGGTTCACACCAGTAACGGTATGCTGCAGGCGCTTAACGAAAGCGACGGCGCGGTGAAATGGACCGTAAGCCTTGATATGCCTTCGCTGTCGCTGCGCGGGGAGTCCGCACCCGCGGTTGCCTTTGGTGCGGCGATTGTCGGTGGTGATAACGGCCGCGTGAGCGCAGTGCTGATGCAGCAGGGCCAGATGATTTGGCAACAGCGTATCTCCCAGGCCACCGGCGCGACGGAAATCGATCGTCTGAGCGATGTGGATACCACCCCGGTTGTGGTGAATGGCGTGGTTTACGCGCTGGCCTACAACGGCAACCTGACCGCGCTGGATCTGCGTTCCGGCCAGATCATGTGGAAACGTGAACTGGGTACGGTTAACGATTTTGTGATCGACAACGGGCGTATTTACTTGGTGGACCAAACAGACCGCGTCCTGGCGCTGAACACCGAAGGCGGCGTGACGCTGTGGACGCAACCTGCGTTGCAGTATCGCAACCTGACTTCGCCGGTCCTGTAT
Source organism: Atlantibacter sp. MEI4A-1023 (assembly GCF_056155425.1). Taxonomy (NCBI): domain Bacteria; kingdom Pseudomonadati; phylum Pseudomonadota; class Gammaproteobacteria; order Enterobacterales; family Enterobacteriaceae; genus Atlantibacter; species Atlantibacter sp. MEI4A-1023. The sequence goes on along the minus strand of NZ_CM149568.1, from coordinate 3,371,037 downwards.
AATGGTAATCTGGTGGTCGGTGATAGCGAAGGCTACATGCACTGGATGGATACCAGCGATGGACGTTTCGTTGCGCAGCAAAAAGTCGACGGCTCCGGTTTCCAGACTGAACCGGTAGTGGCAAATGGCAAGCTGCTGATCCAGGCGAAAGACGGCACCCTGTACGCGATTACGCGTTAACGGCGCGCTGCGTTTTACCGCTTAAACGGCTCCTGAAACCCTCAGGGGCCGTTTACTGTTTTCTGAACCCGCTGAGATTTCAGGGGATTTTTATACTGATTTATCGTAATGAGGCTTTAACAATGGTACCTGTGGTCGCGCTTGTCGGGCGCCCTAATGTCGGAAAATCCACTTTATTTAATCGGTTAACCCGCACCCGTGATGCGCTGGTGGCGGATTTCCCGGGGCTGACTCGCGATCGTAAGTATGGTCGTGCTGAGGTGGAAGGCCGCGAATTTATCTGCATCGATACCGGCGGTATCGATGGCACCGAAGACGGCGTAGAAACCCGTATGGCGGAGCAGTCGCTGCTGGCGATTGAAGAAGCGGATGTGGTGCTGTTTATGGTGGATGCCCGCGCCGGCCTGATGCCAGCGGACACTGCCATCGCCAAACACCTGCGCTCCCGTGAAAAACCTACCTTCCTGGTGGCCAACAAAACCGACGGTATCGACCCGGATCAGGCCGTGCTCGATTTCTACTCGCTGGGCCTGGGTGAAATTCATCCTATCGCGGCTTCACACGGTCGCGGTGTCACCAGCCTGCTCGAACACGTGCTGATGCCGTGGATGGATGACATCAATCCGCCGGAAGAGGTGGATGAAGACGCTGAGTACTGGGCGCAGTTCGAAGAGCAGGAAGAGGGCGAGGAAGAGGAAGAAGAAGCCTTTAACCCGCAGGATCTGCCGATTAAGCTGGCGATTGTCGGACGCCCGAACGTGGGTAAATCCACGCTGACAAACCGCATCCTCGGCGAAGAGCGCGTGGTGGTGTACGACATGCCGGGCACCACCCGCGACAGTATTTACATTCCGATGGAACGCGATGAGCGCGAATATGTGCTGATCGACACCGCAGGCGTGCGTAAGCGCGGCAAAATCACCGACGTGGTAGAAAAATTCTCGGTGATAAAAACGCTACAGGCGATTGAAGACGCCAACGTGGTGCTGCTGGTGATCGACGCGCGTGAAGGCATTTCCGATCAGGACCTGTCGCTGCTGGGCTTTATCCTCAACAGCGGCCGCTCGCTGGTTATCGTGGTCAACAAGTGGGATGGCCTGAGCCAGGAAGTGAAAGACCAGGTTAAAGAAACCCTGGATTTCCGTCTGGGTTTTATCGACTTCGCGCGGGTGCACTTTATCTCTGCCCTGCACGGTAGCGGCGTCGGTAATCTGTTTGAATCGGTGCGTGAAGCCTATGACAGCTCCACCCGCCGCGTCAGCACCGCGATGCTGACCCGCATCATGAATATGGCGGCGGAAGACCATCAGCCGCCGTTAGTGCGCGGTCGCCGCGTGAAGCTGAAATACGCTCACGCGGGCGGTTATAACCCGCCGATTGTGGTGATCCACGGCAACCAGGTGAAAGACCTGCCTGATTCCTACAAACGCTATCTGATGAACTACTTCCGTAAATCGCTGGACGTGATGGGTACGCCGATCCGTATTCAGTTCAAGGAAGGGGATAACCCGTTTGCTAACAAGCGCAACACCCTGACGCCGAACCAGATGCGTAAGCGTAAGCGCCTGATTAAGCACATCAAGAAAGGTAAATAACCGAGCGGGGCCGAAAGGCCTCGTTTTGTCATTGAGGAGTGATGATGGAAATTCAATGCCCCCACTGCCAGCAGCCGGTTGAGGCCACGGCAACCGTTGCGCACTGTGAACACTGCCAGCAGGATATCAAGCTGGAAGCCCGCTGCCCCGACTGCCATCAGCCGTTACAGGTGCTGAAAGCCTGCGGCGCGGTAGATTATTTTTGCCAGAACGGCCACGGGCTGATTTCGAAAAAACGCGTCGAATACGTACCGGTTTAACGGCTTAGTCTTTGGTAGGGGTTTTGCGCTTACGCGACGTTTTAACCGGCTGAATGCCGGTCACCTGGCTTTCAACCAGGCCATCTTCCACCCGCGTAGTCAGCACGTCGCCCGCTTTCACCTGTTTAGTTTTCTTCAGCACTTTGCCGTCGGTGGCGGTGGTTACGCTGTAGCCGCGTGCCAGCGTAGCCAGCGGGCTGACGGCTTCGAGTTGCGCAATCGCGGTGCCGAAGCGCTGTTTGGTGCCGCCTAACCGCGCGGTAATCACCTGCGACAGCCGATATTCCAGTTGCTGAATACGGGTTTGCGCGCGATGGATGCGCCCCTGGGGCTGCTGTTGATACAGGCGTTGCGTCACGCGCTGCTGCTGTTGCGTTCCCTGGCGCAGCCGGTTTTCAACGGCATTGTTCAGCCGCTGGCGCAGGCGTTCCAGCGTGGTTTGCTGGCGCGCCAGACGCAGTTGCGGATGCTGCTGTTGCAGACGATGGTGAAGCCGGGTAAAGCGTTGCTGAAGATTCGCGAAGAAATAATCCATCGCCATTTCCAGGCGCTGCTGCTGGCCCTGAATTTGCCGCAGCAGCTCCTGCTGGTTGCGGCTAACGACTTCCGCTGCCGCCGACGGCGTCGGCGCGCGTAAGTCGGCAATAAAATCGGCGATGGTCACATCGGTTTCGTGACCGACGGCGCTGACGATGGGAATGCGGCTGGCGAAAATCGCCCGCGCCACGCGCTCATCGTTAAAACTCCACAAATCCTCCAGCGAGCCGCCCCCGCGCCCGACGATCAGCACGTCACACTCCGCACGCTGGTTAGCAAGCTCAATGGCGCGCACGATTTGCGCCGGGGCATCGTCGCCTTGTACTACAGTGGGGTAAATCACCACCGGCAGCGACGGATCGCGCCGTTGCAGCACATGCAAAATATCGTGCAGCGCCGCGCCGGTTTTCGACGTGATCACGCCGATCTGGTGCGCCGGAGAGGGCAGGGGCTGTTTGTGTTGGGCGTCAAATAGCCCTTCCTGAGAAAGTTTTTGCTTAAGCTGTTCAAACTGTTGTTGCAGCAGGCCCACACCCGCAGGCTGCATGCTTTCAACGATAATTTGATAGTCGCCGCGCGGCTCATAGAGCGTGATATTAGCGCGAACCAGCACCTGTTGCCCGTGCTGAGGACGGAACGTAACGCGGCGGTTGCTGTTGCGGAACATCGCGCAACGCACCTGGGCGCCGTCATCTTTCAGCGTAAAGTACCAGTGACCGGACGCAGGTTGGGTGAAGTTAGAAATTTCACCGCTGATCCACACCTGGCCCATTTGCTGTTCAAGCAGCATCCGGACGGTCTGGTTTAATCGGCTGACAGTATAAATTGCGGTGGATTGGCTTAGCGACATGTGAGCTGGATCAAATTCTAAATCAGCAGGTTATTCAATCGATAGTAACGCGGCCAGAGACGATAGCAAGTATTTTTATTAAAAAATGCTAGATGCAAACGGTTACGCTCTGTATAATGCCGCGGCAATATTTTATCTGTTCTCATTCACCCAGGTTGAGATATTGCCCATGCTACGTATCGCTAAAGAAGCACTGACGTTTGACGACGTTCTCCTCGTTCCCGCTCACTCTACCGTTCTGCCGAATACTGCCGATCTGAGCACGCAGTTAACCAAAACCATCCGCCTGAATATTCCTATGCTCTCCGCAGCAATGGACACCGTGACTGAGGCTCGCCTGGCCATCGCGCTGGCGCAGGAAGGCGGTCTTGGCTTCATTCACAAAAACATGTCGATTGAACGCCAGGCTGAAGAGGTTAAGCGCGTTAAAAAACACGAAAGTGGCGTTGTGACCGACCCGCAGACCGTGCTGCCGACCACCACGCTGCGTGAAGTGAAAGAATTAACCGAACGTAATGGCTTCGCCGGTTATCCGGTCGTCACCGCCGACAACGAGCTGGTCGGCATCGTCACCGGTCGTGACGTGCGTTTCGTTACCGATCTGAGCCAGCCGGTCAGCGTTTACATGACGCCGAAAGAGCGTCTGGTCACCGTACGCGAAGGCGAATCACGCGACGTCGTGCTGGCGAAAATGCACGAAAAACGCGTTGAAAAAGCGCTGGTCGTAGACGGCAGCTTCCATCTGCGCGGCATGATCACCGTAAAAGACTTCCAGAAAGCAGAGCGTAAACCGAACTCCTGTAAAGACGAGCAGGGCCGTCTGCGCGTAGGCGCGGCAGTAGGCGCTGGCGCGGGCAACGAAGAGCGCATCGACGCGCTGGTTGCCGCTGGCGTAGACGTACTGCTGATCGACTCCTCTCACGGTCATTCCGAAGGCGTGTTGCAGCGCATCCGCGAAACCCGTGCTAAATACCCGGATCTGCAAATCATCGGCGGTAACGTGGCGACGGCGGCGGGCGCACGCGCGCTGGCAGAAGCCGGCGTGAGCGCGGTGAAAGTGGGTATCGGTCCTGGCTCAATCTGTACTACCCGTATCGTGACCGGCGTGGGCGTTCCGCAAATCACCGCGGTGGCTGACGCGGTCGAAGCGCTGGAAGGCACCGGTATTCCGGTTATCGCCGATGGCGGTATCCGTTTCTCCGGCGACATCGCAAAAGCCATTGCCGCTGGCGCAAGCGCGGTGATGGTCGGCTCCATGCTGGCAGGCACCGAAGAATCCCCGGGCGAAATCGAACTCTACCAGGGCCGTTCTTATAAATCCTACCGCGGGATGGGCTCCCTGGGCGCGATGTCCAAAGGCTCTTCTGACCGCTACTTCCAGAGCGACAACGCCGCCGACAAACTGGTGCCGGAAGGTATCGAAGGCCGTGTGGCGTACAAAGGCCGCCTGAAAGAGATTATCCACCAGCAAATGGGCGGCCTGCGTTCCTGTATGGGGCTGACCGGCTGTGGTACTATCGACGCGCTGCGTACCAAAGCAGAGTTTGTACGCATCAGCGGTGCGGGTATCCAGGAAAGTCACGTACACGACGTGACCATTACCAAAGAGTCCCCGAACTACCGTATGGGCTCCTGATTTTCTTCGCCCGACCTCGCGTCGGGCGATTTATTTAATCTGTTTCACTTGCCTCGGACTAAGCGTCAATGACAGACAATATTCATCAACATCGCATTCTCATCCTCGATTTCGGTTCTCAATATACTCAACTGGTAGCGCGTCGCGTGCGTGAGCTGGGCGTGTATTGCGAGCTGTGGGCATGGGATGTTACTGAAGCACAGATTCGCGAATTTAATCCTAACGGCATCATTCTTTCCGGCGGCCCGGAAAGCACCACCGAGCACAACAGCCCGCGCGCGCCGCAATACGTGTTCGAGGCAGGCGTTCCGGTTCTGGGCGTTTGCTACGGTATGCAGACCATGGCAATGCAGCTTGGCGGCCATGTTCAGGGTTCCGATGAGCGTGAATTCGGCTATGCGCAGGTTGAAGTTAAAACCGACAGCGCCCTGGTTCGCGGCATCGAAGATGCCCTGAGCGCAGAGGGTAAACCGCTGCTGGACGTGTGGATGAGCCACGGCGACAAAGTTACCGCCATCCCGGCTGATTTTGTGACCGTCGCCAGCACCGAAACCTGCCCGTTTGCCATTATGGCCAACGAAGAAAAACGTTTTTACGGTGTACAGTTCCACCCGGAAGTGACCCACACCCGCCAGGGCCTGCGTATGTTAGAACGCTTTGTGCGTGACATCTGCCAGTGCGAAGCGCTGTGGACACCGGCGAAAATCATCGACGACGCGGTAGAACGCATTCGCCAGCAGGTTGGCAATGATAAAGTGATCCTTGGCCTGTCCGGCGGTGTGGATTCTTCCGTTACTGCCATGCTGCTGCACCGCGCCATTGGCGACCGCCTGACCTGCGTCTTCGTTGATAACGGCCTGCTGCGCCTGAATGAAGCCGAGCAGGTGATGGACATGTTCGGCGACCATTTCGGCCTGAACATCGTTCACGTTCCGGCAGAAGCTCGTTTCCTGGAAGCGCTGGCAGGGGAGAACGATCCGGAAGCCAAACGTAAAATCATTGGCCGCGTGTTCGTAGAAGTGTTTGACGAAGAAGCGTTGAGACTGGAAGACGTGAAGTGGCTGGCGCAGGGGACTATTTATCCTGACGTCATTGAATCCGCCGCTTCAGCGACCGGTAAAGCGCACGTTATCAAATCGCACCACAACGTGGGCGGCTTGCCGAAAGAGATGAAGATGGGCCTCGTTGAGCCGCTGAAAGAGCTGTTCAAAGACGAAGTGCGCAAAATCGGTCTTGAGCTGGGCCTGCCGTTCGACATGTTGTACCGTCATCCGTTCCCGGGCCCAGGCCTTGGCGTGCGTGTACTCGGCGAAGTGAAGAAAGAGTACTGCGATTTGCTGCGTCGCGCCGATGCGATATTTATCGAAGAGCTGCGTAAAGCGGATCTGTACGACAAAGTGAGCCAGGCGTTCACCGTGTTCCTGCCGGTGCGTTCGGTAGGCGTGATGGGCGATGGTCGTAAATACGACTGGGTTGTGTCACTGCGTGCGGTGGAAACCATCGACTTTATGACCGCGCACTGGGCGCACCTGCCTTACGACTTCCTGGGCCGCGTGTCGAACCGCATTATCAATGAAGTGAATGGCATTTCCCGCGTGGTGTATGACATCAGCGGTAAGCCGCCAGCGACCATCGAGTGGGAATAAGTTTTTTCATGGCATGCGCAGAGCCTGCCATTGAAAAATACCGCCAGTCGTTGTCTATCGGGTAGGATTTCCTACCCGATTCTTTTTGGGTTTACCGGTGCGTAAGCGTCGTAGCACCCTGTTACCCGCCGTCCGGCTGGATTGGCAGTATGTTCCGGGTATAGTTCGCCAGGCAAGCGGCGTGATCTTCTGACGCAGAAGCCACGTATTGTTTGCCAGATGGCACACAAAAAGTGATTTAGCGCTGATGTGGGGTATCAATGCTCAGGCTGATTTGCTGAGTTTCGATTTTGTCCTGATGGTGGTACCAGGCGCCGATAGCGGAGTAAACGAAGCGGCCAAAGAGGAACAAGAAGCTAATTAGCAAGATAATGCGAGTCATTCGATTATTGAATCGGTGTCGGTTTCGCATACTGGTGGCCTGACTCACGCCATTTTCCTTTAGGTTTACCCGTCAACCGCGGGCGACAGGCTTATTAAGTCATAGCCGCGAGAAGAGGTCAATTATTCATCATGTAAAAATTATGACATTATGATTAACCTTGGTTATTTATGTGATAATTATATTTACCGTGTGTATCATAAGTGACTCATTCCTAAAAAATACTTACGCTCTGAATGGACTTTTTCCTGTCATTTGACTCACGTCAATTTTCAGTTTTTTAACCTAACTAAAATTTGCGTCTCTTCTGCCCGCACTAAAATCAGCGCGCAGTGTTAACGGTTGGTTGGATGCCTGCCTTCTTTTCCCTTCGGATTATGGGAGCGTTTTTCGGGCATCTATGCACCTGTTAACCTGGTATCAACGTTATAAAGACAAATGGTGGTGTTTACCGCTGTTTCTCCCTCTGCTATTGCTCCCTGTCGCCCGGTTAGCGAATACACATGCGCAGATAGGCGAGGGCATCGTGGTACTCTATTTTTTGCCGCTGGCGTTAATGATTACCCTGATGTTGTTTTTCGGCTGGGCGGCGATACCGGGATTGATTCTGGCGATTGTGATTAACTACCACCACAACGTCGGCTTACAGGATCTGTCCGTCACAACCTTTCATTTTTTGCTGTCCACCCTTATCAGTTGGGGCGGCTATCGCATTTTTGAGACACGCCGTTTCGCCATCTCGTATGGAAATGGCAATGTGAATATTCAGCGTCTGTTCTGGCTGGTATTCTGCAATGCCTCGGTGTTTATGATGTTCTATCAGTTCGCCAACTTTTTCGGCCTTTATGATAAGACGGCCAATTTGGTAGGCGAAAACCCCTTTAATATTCGTGCGTTGGTAAATTACCAGGGGGTATTGGTCGGCTGCCTGACGGGCGCGCCGCTGTGCTATTTAGCGATTCGTACTCTGCGCCATCCACGCTATCTGCGCGCCTGGTATTCGCAAATGAAACGCCAATGCGATGCGCGCGTAAAACGGACAGAAGTCATTATCTGGTTTTGCGTGATGATTGGTCTGGTTTCTCTGCTTCTGTCTGCGCCCGAAAAAGACAACAATTCCATCTTTACCACCAGCTATACGCTCTCTTTACTGCTGCCAGTCATGCTGTGGGGCGCGATTCGATTCGGTTATCTGTTTATTACCCTCGTCTGGAGCCTGGTACTGCTTCTGCTTTGCCACTATTACGAACGTTATTTACCCACCTCGCCGGAATATGAACTGCAAATTGTGATCAGTTCATCCTGTTACTTTGTCTATTCGCTGACGATTATGGTGATGGGCAAGGTAGCGACCTGGCAGCGGAATATCCATAACCGCGGCCGCCGTCTGGCGTTTATCGATCCGCTAGTCCATATGCCTAACCTGCGGGCATTGAATCACGATCTGGCCAATTATCCGTGGTCGATGCTGTGTTTTTTACGGGTGCCGGAACTGGAGTTGCTGGGGCGGCATTATGGGGTGAGTTTGCGTATTCACTATAAACAGCAGCTCGCCGCCTGGCTCAGAGAGGTATTAAACGAAGACGAGCTTACGTATCAGCTATCGGGGCATGATTTAGTCATTCGGTTAAGCACGCATAATCATGAGGAGCGCATCGCCATCCTGCATGAAAAAGTTAACGCGTTCCGTCTCATCTGGGATGGCATGCCGATCCAGCCGCAGGTGGGGATAAGCTATTGTTTTCTGCGCTCGCCAGTTAATCATTTACATATCCTGCTGGGTGAAATGAGCTCCATTGCAGATTTATCACTCTCCACCCATCATCCCGAAAGCCTACAGCGCCGTGGTGGTAATCAATTACAGCGCGCGGTGAAAATCAAAGTCGAGATGATGAACCGTCTTCAGATGGCGCTGGATAACGATCGTTTTTCCTTGATGATCCAACGCGTGGACGGTGTGCGCGGCGATTGCTATTACGAAGTGCTGCTGCGGATGCTGGATGAAAACGGCAACACCTTTATGCCCGGGGAATTTTTACCGGTGGCGCATGAGTTTGGTTTATCGTCACGGATTGACCTATGGGTACTGGAAAAGACATTACGTTTTATTGACCAGCATCGCGCCTTGCTGCCCGGCTTTCGCTTTGCCATAAACTTAACGCCGTCTTCTGTCTGCCGGGTGCCGTTTGCCGGTGAAGTTAAAACGATGCTGGCGAAATACCAGGTAGAACCCTGGCAGCTTATCTTTGAGGTGACCGAAAGCCAGTCGCTGTCGAATATTGAGCAGGTCAACCTCACGCTGACCGCATTACGCAACCTCGGTTGCCGTATCGCCATTGACGACTTCGGCACCGGCTACGCCAGCTATGCGCGGTTTAAAAACGTTACCGCAGACATTTTGAAAATCGACGGCAGCTTTGTCCGTAATTTGTTGTCCAGCAGTATGGATTACCAGATTGTGGCATCGATTTGTAATCTGGCGCGGATGAAAAATATGCAGGTAGTGGCAGAGTATGTGGAGAGCGAAGAAGTGAGAGAAGCCCTGCTGACACTGGGTATTGATTACCAGCAGGGATATTTAATTGGCAAACCGCAGCCGATTGAAAGCCTGGTCAACGGGCAAGCAAACGGGGGTTAGCCGTTTGCCGCCGCGTCAGAGATCTGTTCTTCTTCAATCAGCAATTTCCACCCGGTAACGGATTCCCAGTACTGCTGCTCGCGCTCCAGGTCCAGCAACACCAGCGCGTTCTGGCTAAACCAGCCGTTTGGGAAGCGCAATGTCCAGTGGTTGTCGTCGGTTTCCAGCACCAGCGTCGGCGGGGTGGTTGTCGACTGGCGTTGGTTATTGAGCAAAACGCCTAACCGAAACAGTTGGATCAGCGGTAAATACTGCTTTTTCTTAAACAACGCAAAGCGCGGCAGTTCATCCAGTTTGATGCCTTTACGGTGATAGCGGACCAGCGTCGCCATTAGCATCTGCTGTTCCTGGTTGAAGCCCGGCAGATCGCTGTGCTGCAAAATATAGGCGGAGTGACGATGTAGCCCGCTGTGGTTGATGCTCAGGCCTACCTCATGCAGCAGCGCCGCCCATTTCAACAATGCCGAGAGCTGCGGGTCGGCAAGCTTAGGCTGCTGCGCCTGCCACTGATCGTACATCAGCGTGATGGTATCCAGCACCCGATGTGCCTGATCGCGATCGATATGGTATTGGTTCGCCAGGCTTTGCGCGGTACGGCTACGGATATCCTGATGGCGGAAACGGCCTTCCATTTCATACAGCACGCCCTCACGTAGCGCGCCATCGGAAAGACGTAGCTCGCGGATCCCCAGCGCATCAAACACGCCGCACAGAATCGCCAGGCCTGGCACAAACACCGTCTTGCGTTCTTCCGACAGGCCCGGCAGGCTCAGTGCGTCAAAGGATTTATGCTTCAGCACCTCGGCACACAGCATTTCCAAACGCTCCGGGGTGATCAGGCCATCTTTTTCACCCATCGCCAGCAACACTTCGTGAGAGGCTTTAATCGAGCCGGAGGCCCCAAGCGCCACGTTCCAGCCCTGAATGCGGAACTGCCAGGCCAGGTTTTCCAGTTTTTGCACCGCTGCCAGCCGCGCACGGTGGAAGTTTTCCGGGCTAATGACGCGGCCAGGAAAGAACATTTGCGCAAAGCTTACGCAGCCCATACGGCGGCTTTCCACCAGCCTGGGCTCGAAATCTTCGCCAATCACCAGTTCGGTCGATCCGCCACCGATGTCGATCACCAGCTTGCGGCCTTTTTCCGGCTGGGTATGTTCCACGCCCATAAAAATCAGACGCGCTTCTTCATTGCCGGAAATAATCTCAATTGGATAGGGGATCACCTCTTTGGCGCGCTTAAGAAAATCCGCGGCGTTTTGCGCCTGGCGTAGCGTATGCGTACCCACAATACAGACGTTCTCCGCAGAGAAACCCTGTAAACGTTCCGCGAACAGCGACAGACAGGTCAGGCCGCGCTCCATGGCCTCTTCGCTAAGGATATTGTTTTCATCCAGACCATCCGCCAGGTGGACGCGCTGTTTAAGCCGGCCAATGATCTGCATGGCACCATCCACCACGCGGGCGATCACCATATGGAAGCTGTTGGAGCCAAGATCGACCGCAGCGAACTCCTGCGGTCGGGGAGCGTTTTGAGTTATCGGCATAGATTATTCTGGCTGTTCGAGTGATTTGATGTATTCGTAAATCGCTAGCTGGGCGCGCAGTTTACGGCGATTGCCGCGCGGAACATAGCGGTTACTGAGTTCTTTATCCATGTAGCGTGCTTTTACCGTATCGTTGAACAGCAAATCAAGGATATCGAGAATGCGCTGCTTAAGACGTGGGTCAAGCAGCGGCGTCGCCACTTCAATACGGTAATCGATATTACGGGTCATCCAGTCTGCGGAAGAGAGGAAAACTTTTGTATCGCCGCCGTTTTCAAATACGTAAACCCGGTCATGCTCCAGGTAACGGTCAACGATGCTGATGACTTTGACGTTATCGCTGATGCCCTCCAGTTGGGGGATCAGCGAGCACATGCCGCGAATCAGCAGGTTCACCGGTACGCCGGAACTGGACGCCGCATACAGGCGGTCCACCAGGCCTTTATCGACCAGGTTGTTTAGCTTCAGGGTGATGCCGGAAGGCAGGCCGTTCTGGGCATTGGCAATTTCTTTGTCGATCATTTCATACAGCAGGCGCCGCGAGTTCTGCGGTGAAACCAACAGATAATCAAATGTCACCGGGCGGTATGGGTTTTCAATAAAGTTGAATACCCGGCGTACTTCGTTGGTTATGCGCGCATCGGCGGTCAGTAACGAGTAATCGGTATAGATCCGGGCGGTCTTTTCGTTAAAGTTACCGGTGCCGATATGCGCATAACGCACTACGTCCTCGCCCTCTTTACGGGAGATCAGGAACAGTTTGGCGTGGATTTTCAGGCCTGGCGCGGAGAAGATCACATGTACGCCCGCTTCCGTCAGGCGTTTCGCCCAGTGGATGTTGGCTTCTTCGTCAAAACGCGCCTGTAACTCCACCACCACGGTGACTTTTTTACCGTTATGCGCCGCGTGGATCATCGCGTCGATAATGCGCGAATCTTTGGCCACGCGGTAAATATTGATTTTTATCGCCAGCACGCTTGGGTCAAACGAGGCCTGGCGCAGCAGTTCCAGCACGTGCTCAAAAGTGTGGTAAGGGTAGTAAAGCAGCACATCGCGCTCGCGGATCGCATCGAAGCCGTTGCGGAATTTATCAAACCAGACATGGCGCAGACGCGGCAGCGGCTTGTTCACCAGATTGGCTTTGCCCACGTTCGGGAAGCTGATGAAGTCTTTGAAGTTGTGGTAACGGCCACCGGGTACGATAGAGTCATAGCGCGAAATCGATAATTTCTGGCGCAGCATTTCCACCATGGCGTCGGGCATGTCGCGCTGGTAGACAAAGCGCACCGGCTCTGCCGTCAGACGCTGTTTCAGGCTGGAAGACATCAGTTCCAGCAGGCTGGATTCCATCTCATGCACCAGGTCGTATTCGGCGTCGCGAGTCATTTTCATCGAATAGGCGTTGAGCGCATCGTAATCGAAGAAACCTTTAAAAATATCGTCCAGGCAGAAGCGCAGGATATTATCCAGCAGGATCATCGGCTTGCGGCGGCGCGGCGTTTCCGGCGGCAGGTTTACGAAGCGCGGCACTTTATCGGACGGGATTTCCAGCAGCGCGTAGCGAATTTCATCGCCGCGAATGATCTCTACCGCCAGATAGGTGTAATCATCTTTTAAAAACTGCACCAGGTCGGTGTCGCGATACAGCAAAATTGGCGTAATGTGCTGGCGCAGATAGTGTTTGAAATAGTGGCGCAACCAGCCCTGCTGGTTTTGTGAAAGCTGGCGTTCGTTGATCAGGAAGATTTGGTTACGCGCCATTTCCAGCAGCAGATCGTTATATAACCCGTCAAATTCCTGATCGGCTTTGAGGACCCGCGACTGGATCTTGCCCAGCAAATGGCGGGAATGCGAGGTGATACCTTGCTCCTCGCTGATCAAAATGCGGCGTTTGAGTTCGGCGAAGCGAACCTTATAAAACTCATCAAGATTATTGGAATAAATCCCCAGAAAACGCATCCGCTCGATCAGCGGGTTGCTTTTATCCGCAGCTTCCTGCAGCACACGCTCATTGAATGACAGCCAACTGAGCTCTTTCTCGATGTATAGTTTTTCCTGACCCATGACTACTGACACTCCGGTTATCTCACTCGGGACGTGGAAAATCCGTCTCGATACTATTATGGCGAGCGAAGACCCGCGATGTCCAACGATGCCACAAAAGTATGACAGCTACATGAGCGTGGCGGCGCTAAGTGACTTTTTTGTTTCATTTATTTGGCATAGGCCGAAAACAAAACAGGCCCGGTATCTACCAGGCCTGATCGTTGTTTAACGCGTGAAGCATTTACTCTTCGGACGCATAGCCCTGGGCGGGCAGCGGTTTGCCGTCGAGCCAGGCTTCGTTGCCGTGCATCGTCAGGCGGCCTTCCATAAACCAACTGACCACCAACGGATAAATGGCGTGCTCCTGGGCCTGCACCCGGGCCGTCACGTCATCTTCATTATCGCCTTCGAAAACCGGCACGGTCGCCTGCAAAATCACCGGTCCGCCGTCCAGCTCGTCGGTCACGAAATGCACGGAAGTGCCGTGCTCTTCGTCGCCGTTTTCGAGCACCTGTTGATGGGTATGCAGGCCGGGATATTTCGGTAGCAGGGAAGGGTGGATGTTGATCAGCCTTCCACGGTAATGCGCTACAAACGCCGGGCTCAGAATGCGCATGTAGCCAGCCAGCACCACCAGATCCGGGGCGTAAGCGTCGATTTCCAGCATCAATTCGCGGTCGAACGCTTCGCGGCTGGCGAACTGGCTGGCCGTGAGCGCATGGGCGGGAATGCCCGCCTCTCTGGCGCGTTCAAGGCCGAGCGCGTCGGCCTTATTGCTGAATACCGCGCTAATGGTGCCGTTGATCTTCTTCTGTTGGCAGGCGTCGATAATGGCCTGCAAGTTGCTTCCGTTGCCAGAAATCAGCACCACAATGTGTTTCATTACTCAATAACCACGCGTTGTTCGGAATCAGAAGCCTTGATGATACCGATTTTCCATGCCTTTTCGCCACGCGCATTGAGTAAAGAAATCGCTTTTTCGGACTCGCTCGCAGGCAGCGCGATAACCATTCCGACGCCGCAGTTAAATGTGCGATACATCTCGTGTTTGCTGACGTTGCCTGCTTTCTGCATCCAGTCAAATACCGCAGGCCACTGCCAGGAGGATTCGTCGATTACGGCCTGGGTGTTGTCCGGCAGCACGCGCGGAATGTTTTCCCAGAAGCCGCCGCCGGTCAGGTGGGCGATAGCATGGACATCAGCCTGCTCGATCAGCTCCAGGATAGATTTCACATAAATGCGCGTCGGGGCCAGCAAGTGATCCGCCAGCGATTTGCCTTCCAGCTGCGTGGTTAGCGGGTCGCAGCCGCTGACTTCAACGATTTTGCGCACCAGGGAATAGCCGTTGGAGTGTGGACCGCTGGAAGCCAGCGCAATCAGCACATCGCCATCGGCCACTTTGGAACCGTCGATAATCTCTGACTTCTCGACCACACCCACGCAGAAACCCGCTACGTCGTAATCTTCGCCGTGATACATACCCGGCATTTCCGCCGTTTCGCCGCCAACCAGCGCACAGCCGGACTGTAAACAGCCTTCGGCGATGCCGGTAATGACGCTGGCTGCGGTATCCACATCCAGTTTGCCGGTGGCGTAGTAGTCCAGGAAGAACAGCGGTTCTGCGCCCTGTACCACCAGGTCGTTAACGCACATGGCGACCAAATCGATGCCGATGGTGTCGTGACGTTTTAAATCCATTGCCAGACGCAGCTTGGTGCCGACGCCGTCGGTGCCCGATACCAGAACCGGCTCGCGATATTTCTGCGGCAACGCGCACAATGCGCCGAATCCGCCCAGTCCGCCCATGACTTCAGGGCGGCGAGTTTTTTTCACGACGCCTTTAATACGGTCGACCAGAGCATTACCTGCATCAATATCAACGCCGGCATCTTTATAGCTGAGAGAGGTTTTATCGGTCACTGCACAATCCCCACGCGGTTGCGGTAGTAAGAAAACGCGGCAATTCTAACAGTGCAGGCAAACGTTTGCGAGCCTCTTATTTAGCGCATTTAAAATCTTATGGCATAGACTGATTTCAGTTCGGTTGATCCCGATCATGACCATTAGATATGGCGCAGCGGCGAAAAAGCGGTATAATCCGGCGATTTTTTTTGTGGCTGCCACCTTTCTGGGGAGAAAGAGTATGAAGATCGTGGAAGTGAAACACCCACTCGTCAAACACAAGCTCGGGCTGATGCGTGAAAATGATATTAGCACCAAGCGCTTTCGTGAACTGGCCTCGGAAGTGGGCAGCCTGCTGACCTATGAAGCGACTTCCGACCTCGAAACCGAGAGAGTGGTTATCGAAGGCTGGAACGGCCCGGTAGAAGTCGAACAAATCAAAGGCAAAAAAATTACCGTGGTGCCGATCCTGCGTGCCGGTTTGGGCATGATGGAAGGCGTACTGGAGCACGTACCGAGCGCGCGTATCAGCGTGGTAGGCATCTACCGTAACGAAGAGACGCTGGAGCCGGTTCCTTACTTCCAGAAGCTGGTTTCCAACATCGACGAGCGTATGGCGCTGGTGGTTGACCCGATGCTGGCGACCGGCGGCTCAATGATCGCCACTATCGACCTGCTGAAAAACGCCGGCTGCCACAGCATTAAAGTACTGGTACTGGTTGCCGCGCCGGAAGGTATCGCCGCGCTGGAGAAAGCGCACCCGGACGTGGAGTTGTACACTGCGTCTATCGACAAGGGATTGAACGAGCACGGATACATCATTCCGGGCCTCGGCGATGCCGGCGACAAGATTTTTGGTACTAAATAAATGAACTCATTAAAAAAGCCGACTTCGATAGTCGGCTTTTTTTTGGGTTATTCATCAGTAATCGTTATTTCATAAATCATTACAACAACACTCAGAGGAAAACACTATGACGCGCCGTGCTATCGGGGTAAGCGAAAGACCACCGCTGCTTCAAACCATCCCGCTTAGTTTGCAGCACTTGTTCGCCATGTTTGGCGCAACCGTGCTGGTGCCAATCCTGTTTCATATCAACCCGGCCACTGTACTGCTGTTTAACGGTATCGGGACCCTGCTGTATCTGTTTATCTGTAAGGGCAAAATCCCGGCCTATCTTGGGTCGAGCTTTGCGTTTATCTCTCCGGTGTTGTTACTGCTGCCGTTGGGTTATGAACTGGCGCTGGGCGGCTTTATCGTCTGCGGTGCGCTGTTCTGCCTGGTGGCGTTGATTGTCAAAAAAGCCGGGACTGGCTGGCTGGACGTGATGTTCCCGCCTGCGGCGATGGGCGCGATTGTGGCGGTTATCGGTCTGGAACTGGCGGGCGTGGCGGCCAATATGGCGGGCCTGCTGCCAGCGGAAGGGCAGATGCCGGATTCCACCACCATTATCATTTCGCTGGTAACGCTGGGCGTGACGGTATTTGGCTCGGTACTGTTCCGCGGCTTCCTGGCGATTATCCCGATCCTGATCGGCGTGCTGGCGGGTTACGCGCTCTCCTTCATCATGGGCGTGGTTGATATCACGCCAATTAAAGACGCGCACTGGTTCGCGCTGCCAACCTTCTACACCCCGCGCTTCGAGTGGTTCGCTATTTTCACTATCCTGCCTGCGGCGCTGGTGGTGATTGCCGAACACGTCGGGCACCTGGTGGTAACGGCCAATATCGTCAAGAAAGACCTGATTCGCGATCCGGGCCTGCATCGCTCCATGTTCGCCAACGGTTTCTCCACCATGATTTCCGGTTTCTTCGGCTCCACGCCGAACACCACCTACGGTGAAAACATCGGCGTAATGGCGATTACCCGCGTTTACAGTACCTGGGTTATCGGCGGCGCGGCGATTATCGCGATTCTGCTCTCCTGCGTCGGTAAACTGGCGGCGGCGATCCAGATTATCCCGGTTCCGGTGATGGGCGGCGTGTCGCTGCTGCTGTACGGGGTGATCGGCGCGTCCGGTATTCGCGTACTGATCGACTCCAAAGTGGATTACAGCAAAGCGCAAAATCTGATCCTCACCTCGGTGATCCTGATCATCGGCGTCAGCGGCGCGAAAGTGCATGTTGGCGCGGCGGAGCTGAAAGGCATGGCGCTGGCGACCATTGTCGGTGTGCTGCTGAGCCTGATTTTCAAATTAATCAGCGTACTGCGCCCGGAAGAAGTGGTGCTGGACGCGGAAGATCAGGAAAAAGCCTCCTGATCCTGGTAAACCGGGCGGATCTGCCGCCCGGTTCAATACGCGGCCTTTTCTGTGATAAACTCAGCGCGATTTTACTCAGGCACTGGTTGAGGTCTCTCTGAACACACCGGCACAGCTCTCTTTGCCACTCTATCTACCCGATGATGAAACTTTCGCAAGTTTCTGGCCGGGTGATAACCCTTCTTTATTAGCCGCGCTGCAAAACGTGTTACGTCAGGAGCACAGCGGTTATATCTACATCTGGTCTCGCGAAGGGGCAGGGCGCAGCCACCTGCTGCATGCGGCGTGCGCAGAACTCTCGGCGCGTGGCGATGCGGTAGGCTATGTTCCTCTCGATAAACGCACTTGGTTTGTCCCTGAAGTGCTTGATGGCATGGAACAATTGTCGCTGGTGTGCATTGATAATATTGAATGCATAGCGGGCGATGAGCTGTGGGAAATGGCGATTTTTAATCTCTATAACCGCATTCTGGAATCCGGCAAAACGCGATTGTTGATCACCGGCGACAGACCGCCGCGCCAGCTTAATCTCCAGCTTGCTGATTTAGCCTCCCGCCTCGACTGGGGGCAAATTTACAAGCTTCAGCCGCTGTCGGATGACGATAAACTGCTGGCGCTACAGCTGCGGGCGCGCCAGCGCGGGTTTGAACTGCCGGAAGATGTGGGGCGTTTTTTACTCAAGCGGCTCGATCGCGAGATGCGCACGCTGTTTATGACGCTGGATCAGCTGGATCGCGCCTCAATTACCGCGCAGCGCAAATTAACGATTCCGTTTGTGAAAGATATTCTCGGACTGTAACCGCAGGCTGCCGCGCCTGCGGTTAAGGCGTGTTAAAGGATTTCCAGCACCGACTCCGGCGGGCGGCCAATACGGGCATTCCCGTTAGTCACCACAATCGGGCGCTCAATCAGTTTCGGGTTTTCAACCATCGCGGCGATAAGCTGTTCTTCCGTCAGTGCCGGATCGCCGAGTTTCAACTCGCTATAAATCTCTTCTTTCTGGCGCATCAAGTGACGTGCACTGCTGTATCCCAGTTGCTTAAGCAGCTGTTTGATCGTTTCCGCGTCCGGTGGCGTTTCCAGATACAGCACCACCTCCGGCTCAACGCTGTTATCTTTCAGTAAATTCAGCGTTTCGCGGCTCTTGGAACAGCGGGGGTTATGGTAAATCGTGACCTTACGAGACATTCTTTCTCCTTTTACATTTTCTCATAGGGGCGGAATCGCATCTGCAACTGGCGGAACTGATCGATACGCGCATCGTAGCGCGCCTGTTGCAGGCTGCCGACTTTCACTTGCGAACTGGCGCTGCTTAACAGCGAAATAGACTGATCGAGCCTGCCCAGCAGCGCCATGACTTCCGCGCGAGCCGCCAGTTCCTGGTCGCGGTTGCCGAGCGCAGCCTGCGCCTGTGCCAGCAGATCCCAGCCGTTGGAGTCATCGGGATGGGAGAAGGTATAGCGGTTAAGGATTTTCACCGATTCACCTGGCTGTTTCGCTTCAAGCCAGGCGTTCGCCAGGTTCAATTGCAGCACCGGATTATTTTTCAGATCCGGGGCATTTTTCAGGCGATTAACCGCATCGTTGGCTTTATTCAGCCCTAAGTCGATATCGGTTGAGAGATCCAGATACCACGGATTTCCGGGTTGGGCGGTAATCAGCGGCTGCAACAGCGTGCGCGCTTCGGCGAAGTTTTTCGCCACCATCGCCTGCAACGCTTTGCCATAGGCAGCGGCATGTTGTTCACGAATGTTGCCCTTCGACCAGGCATCGAGAATATCACTGGTGAGCTGATTGCGCCCGGAGTTGTACATCCCCAGGGTACGCGCTTTCGCCATATAGAAATCTTCCGACGACTGCGCCACCACCGGACGCATCTGGTTGGCGCGGTTACGCGCATCGGATAAACGGCTTTCCGGCAGCGGGTGCGTCAGCAAAATTTCCGGCGGGCGCGAGGAGTAGCGCGCTTGATCGAGCAGTTTCTCCAGAAATGTCGGCATCGCCTGAGGGTCGAAGCCGGAACGCTGCAACACCTGAATGCCGATGCGGTCCGCTTCCTGTTCGTTTTGCTGGGTAAAACTGATCACGCCCTGCTGAGTACCGGCAAGGGTACCGGTCAGCGCCGCCATACCGGCTTGCGGGCTGGCCATAGCGAGCAGAATCGAGCCCAGCGCGCCCACCCAGGTCAGCGGTGCATTGCGCTTTTGATCTTCCATCGCGCGCGCCAGATGTCGCTGGGTGACGTGAGAAATTTCGTGCGCCATCACCGATGCCAGTTGGCTTTCATTATCGGCGTAGCGGAACAGCGCGGTATGCAGTACCACGTTGCCGCCGAAAAAGGCGAAGGCGTTGATTTCGTCGTTATTGATCAAAAAGAAATGAAACGGCGTGCGTACCGAGTCCGCATGGGCGACCAGGCGCATCCCCAGCCCGTTGATATATTGCACTAACAGCGGATCGTTGATTAGCGGCGCACTACCGCGCAGCTGGCGCACATAGTAATCGCCCATCTGCAACTCTTGCCCAATGGAGAGCGTACTGCCCGCCGAAGTGCCCATATCGGGGAGTTCAGTGGCGCTATGCGCGAATGCGGGAACCAGTGAGCCCGCCACCATGGCGGTAATGAGCGTTGCAACCAGTGTCTTTTTCAACTGCCTGAACATAACCACGTCCTGTCTGTCTGGAATCTCTGATTTTGACCTGCGCGACGCCGCTTTGTTCATTGCAGAGCAAAAGGCCGTCTGAGCGAGGAAAAGATATCTTAGTTAGCCTGAATGCGATTGTCTTGAGGGGGCCAGAAAAAATGGGCTCTTTTTTTGTTTCGTTTAGATACAATCCGAATAGCGCTTTAGCTGGTACCTCAGGGAAAGAAAGATGCTCGATATGTTAATGCAGTGGTATCGCCGCCGGTTTTCCGACCCGGAAGCGATAGCGCTGCTGGTCATTCTGGTTGCGGGTTTCTGCATCCTGTTCTTTTTTCACAGCCTGTTAGCCCCGCTGCTGGTGGCTATCGTGCTGGCGTTTTTGCTGGAGTGGCCCACGGTACGCCTTGAGCGCATCGGCTGTTCTCGCACCCTGGCGGCAACGCTGGTGCTGGTGCTGTTTATCGGCATCGTGCTGGTGATGGCGTTTGTGGTGATCCCGGTGGCCTGGCAACAGGGGATTTATTTAATCCGCGATATGCCGGGGATGCTGAATAAGCTCTCAGATTTTGCCGCTACCCTGCCGAAACGCTACCCGGCCTTGATGGACGCGGGGATTATCGACGCCATGGCGGAAAATATGCGCGCCCGCATGACCGTGGTCGGTGATTCGGTGGTGAAATTCTCGCTGGCGTCGCTGGTGGGGTTATTAACCCTCGCTATTTACCTGATCCTGGTGCCGCTGATGGTGTTTTTCCTGGTGAAAGACAAAGAGCAGATGCTCAATGCGGTGCGCCGGGTTTTACCGCGCAATCGCGGGCTGGCGGGCCAGGTCTGGACTGAAATGAACCAGCAGATCACCAACTATATTCGCGGCAAAGTGCTGGAAATGGTCGTGGTCGGTGTCGCTACCTGGATTGGCTTTCGCATCTTTGGACTGAACTACTCGCTACTGCTGGCAGTGCTTGTTGGGTTATCAGTCTTGATCCCCTATATCGGCGCGTTTGTGGTGACTATCCCGGTCATCTGCGTGGCGCTGTTCCAGTTTGGGCTGGGCACCGAGTTCTGGAGCTGCTTCGCGGTGTACCTGATTATCCAGGCGCTGGACGGCAACCTGCTGGTGCCGGTGTTGTTCTCGGAAGCCGTAAACCTGCATCCGCTGGTGATTATTCTGTCGGTGGTGATTTTCGGCGGGCTATGGGGATTCTGGGGCGTATTCTTTGCTATCCCGCTGGCGACGTTGATTAAGGCCGTGGTTCATGCCTGGCCGGATGGGTTGTCGGTTGAAGATAAACCGTAACGCAGACAAAAAAGCCGACATCGCGTCGGCTTTTTACATCAAAGGCATTTAACGGTTTTCGTTCAGCCAGGCTAAGACCACATCGTGGTGGTTGCTGGTTTTGAAATCGTCAAACACGTGTTCAACGACGCCGTTGCCGTCCAGCAGAAAACTAATGCGGTGAATACCGTCATAGGTTTTCCCCATAAATGATTTTTCGCCCCATACGCCAAACTGTTCGCAAACCTGATGGTCTTCATCGGAAAGCAGGGTGAAATTAAGCAACTCTTTTTCTGCGAAACGCGAGAGTTTCTCGGGTTTATCGGTGCTGATCCCTAATACTTCAACACCGGCTTTTTTCAAATCGTCCATGTTGTCGCGCAGCCCGCAAGCTTGCACGGTACAACCAGGCGTCATGGCCTTCGGGTAAAAGTAAACCAGAACACGCTGTCCCTGGAAGTCGGTCAAATTTACTTGTTCACCGTCCTGATCGGGCAAGCTAAATTTTGGTGCGTTCTCTCCGGCTTTCAGTGGGTTCATTACGACACTCCGTCCTGTTCATCTTGCTGTTGATAGTTAACGACGTTAATACTGCCTTGCGCATTCAGTTCTGTACAGAGAGCCTTGAACGCTTGCTCGATTATTGTCGCATTATCCAGCGCGGGGCTGTGGGCGGTCATTTGAATATACAGCTGGGCGCTTTTACCGTTATCGGCAGGTTGGGTGCGCGACACCAGTTCGGCGATATTGAGATTGTGCGCGTCCAGCAGCGCGGTGAATCGTTCAATCAGATGCGGGGAGTCTTCCACTTCCACCTGCACCCATACGGTAGCGGGCATCGCCTGGCGCGGACGGGCGGTGGTGCGTTTCATCACAATCAGTAAATCAAGCTCCGCGCCTTTGAGCGGCAGCGTGGATTCAATCAGCGTGATCGCGTTCCAGCTCCCGGAAAGCAGCATAATAAACGTGAACTCGTCACCCAGCATCGCCAGCCGGCTGTCTTCAATGTTACAGCCGCAGCTGCTGACATGGCGGGTAATGGTATTCACGATACCCGAGCGGTCAGCGCCCAGCGCGGTAATGACAAGATAGTGTTGTGATGAGAGTGCCAAACGGATTCTTCCTGTGCCTCTGTGAATAATTATAAGGAAACCATAAAAAAAACCGCCATACAACAACCTGGACGCCCTTGTGCGCTTGCTTTTATATTGGCAGCAAACGTACCATTGAGTTTCTTGTTTGCACAGAGGATGGCCCATGTTCACGGGAAGTATTGTCGCGCTGATTACACCGATGGATCTCAAAGGTAATATCTGTCGGTCGAGCCTGAAAAAACTGATTGATTACCATGTCGCCAGCGGAACCTCGGCGATTGTTTCTGTAGGGACTACCGGCGAGTCCGCAACCCTGAGCCATGACGAGCATGGCGACGTTGTGATGATGACGCTCGAACTGGCTGACGGCCGTATCCCGGTGATCGCTGGTACCGGTGCAAACGCGACCTCAGAGGCCATTAGCCTGACGCAGCGTTTCAACGACAGCGGCATTGTTGGCTGCCTGACCGTGACGCCGTACTACAACCGTCCTACCCAGGAAGGTTTGTTCCAGCATTTCAAAGCCATCGCTGAACACACCGATTTGCCGCAGATCCTGTATAATGTGCCGTCTCGTACCGGCTGTGACATGCTGCCGGAAACGGTAGGCAGACTCTCGAAAGTTAAAAATATTGTCGGTATTAAAGAAGCGACAGGGAACTTAACGCGGGTTAACCAGATCAAAGAGCTGGTTTCAGACGACTTTATTCTGGTGAGCGGCGATGACGCCAGCGCGCTGGACTTTATGCAACTGGGCGGTCATGGCGTGATTTCGGTTACTGCTAACGTTGCCGCGCGTGACATGGCTGAAATGTGCAAACTTGCCGCAGCCGGCCAGTACCGTGAAGCTCGCGTGATTAACCAGCGTTTGATGCCGCTGCATCATAAACTATTTGTTGAACCCAACCCGATCCCGGCCAAATGGGCATGTAAGGCGTTGGGACTTGTGGCGACCGATACGCTACGCTTGCCGATGACCCCGATCACCGACCACGGTCGTGACGAGGTTGCGGGCGCGCTTAAGCATGCTGGTCTGCTGTAAAGTTTAGGGAGATTTG
Source organism: Atlantibacter sp. MEI4A-1023 (assembly GCF_056155425.1). Lineage (NCBI taxonomy): Bacteria > Pseudomonadati > Pseudomonadota > Gammaproteobacteria > Enterobacterales > Enterobacteriaceae > Atlantibacter > Atlantibacter sp. MEI4A-1023. The sequence continues at coordinate 3,347,487 of NZ_CM149568.1, read as the reverse complement.
ATGGCTTACTCAGTACAGAAGTCGCGTGTGGCGAAAGTAGCAACCGTATCACTGGTGATGCTGCTCGCCGCCTGTAGTTCCGATTCGCGCTATAAGCGCCAGGTGAGCGGGGATGAGTCTTATCTGGATGCCGCGCCGCTGGCGGAACTTCATGCCCCGGCGGGGTTAATTCTGCCGGTTGAAAACGGCGACTATAACATTCCTGTGACCAACGGCAGCGGTCGGGTCGGTAAAGAACTGGATATTCGTCCGCCAGCACAGCCGCTGGCTCTGGTGACTGGCGCACGCACGCAGTTCACCGGGGATACCGCCACGCTGCTGCTGGAAAACGGCCGCAGCGGTTCGCTCTGGCCGCAGGTAGTAAGCGCAGTCCAGTCTCATAGCTATGCGATCACTAAACGCGACGATGCCGCCCAGACCCTCAGCACCGACTGGGTGCAGTGGAACCGCGCGGATGAAGATCAGCAATACCGTGGCCGTTATCAGATCACCGTTCAGCCGCAGGGCTACCAGCAGGCGCTGGTGGTGAAACTGGTTAATCTGGAGCAGGGCGGTAAACCTGTCGCCGACTCGGCTTCGCTCCAGCGCTATAGCGCGGAAATGCTTAACAGCATCGCCTCGTCGCTGGATAAAACCCAAACGGCTAACCAGAACGCGGCAGATAACCGCAGCACCAGCCAGATTGACGTGCAAAGCGCTGCCGATGACACCGGTTTGCCAATGCTGGTGGTACGCGCGCCGTTCAGCGTGGTATGGAACCGCCTGCCTGCAACCCTCGAAAAAGTGGGTATGAAGGTGACGGACTCCACCCGTTCAACCGGTAGCGTAGCGTTAACCTACAAACCGTTGTCTGACGGCGACTGGCAGGCACTGGGCGCACGCGATCCGGGCCTGAGCAGCGGCGATTACAAACTTCAGGTCGGCGATCTGGATAACCGCAGCAGCCTGCAATTTATCGATCCGAAAGGACATACGCTGACCCAGTCGCAAAACGATGCGCTGGTGGCCGTATTCCAGGCCGCATTCAGCAAGTAATACCAGGGCCGGATCACTCCGGCCTTTTTTTATTGAACAGACGCAATCGTGTGCGTCACCGGAAACACCCCATTTTTTGCGTAAAACCTTTGAATCATCACACCTGGAGTAATAAAGATGCAAAAGCAAGCTGAGTTGTATCGCGGCAAAGCGAAAACCGTTTACAGCACGGAGAACCCCGATCTGTTGGTGCTCGAATTCCGTAACGATACGTCAGCAGGAGACGGCGCGCGCATTGAACAGTTCGATCGTAAAGGCATGGTGAACAATAAGTTCAACCATTTCATTATGACCAAACTGGAAGAAGCGGGCATCCCGACCCAAATGGAAGCGCTGCTCTCCGATACCGAATGCCTGGTGAAAAAACTGGAGATGGTGCCGGTAGAATGCGTGGTGCGCAACCGTGCGGCAGGCTCTCTGGTGAAGCGCCTGGGTATCGAAGAAGGTATCGAACTGAATCCGCCGCTGTTCGACATGTTCCTGAAAAACGACGCCATGCACGATCCGATGGTCAACGAGTCCTACTGCGAAACCTTCGGCTGGGTGAATAAAGAAAATCTGGCGCGCATGAAAGAGCTGACCTACAAAGCCAACGACGTGCTGAAAAAGCTGTTTGACGATGCGGGCCTGATCCTGGTAGATTTCAAACTTGAATTCGGCCTGTTCAAAGGTGAAGTGGTGCTGGGCGACGAGTTTTCCCCGGACGGCAGCCGCCTGTGGGATAAAAACACCATGGACAAAATGGACAAAGACCGTTTCCGCCAGAGCCTGGGCGGACTGATTGAAGCGTATGAAGAAGTTGCTCGTCGTCTGGGCGTAAATGTAGACTAACCGCGCAATCGTTTACCGCTTAAGGGGCACGTATTAACGTGCCCTTGTCGATCTGGCTCCCTTTTCTTATGGAAATCCGTCCGTTAACCGCCTACGATCAGTCAATATTATTATAAAAGTTCGAGGTGTTTCATGCGTTGGCAAGGGCGTCGCGGCAGCGACAATATCGATGACAGACGTGGCGAATCCCGTGGCCCGATGATGGGCGGCGGTGGTTTTCGTTTACCCGGCGGCAAAGGCGGCGTCGTCCTGCTGGTGATCGTGGTGATTGCCAGTTTCTATGGGGTGGATCTCACCTCGCTGTTAACTGGCGGGCAACCCGTCTCTCAACAAACCAGCCGTTCTATCAGCCCCAATGAGGATGAAGCAGCCAAATTCACTTCAGTCATTCTGGCAACGACTGAGGATACCTGGGGCCAGATTTTCGAGCGTCAGGGCCGCACTTATCAGCAACCCAAACTGGTGATGTATCGCGGCGCGACCCGCACCGGTTGCGGCACCGGGCAGTCAGTAATGGGGCCGTTTTATTGCCCGGCAGACAGCACCGTCTATATCGACCTCTCTTTCTATGACGACATGAACAGTAAGCTGGGTGCGGAAGGCGATTTCGCGCAGGGCTATGTGATTGCCCATGAAGTGGGGCACCATGTGCAGAAGCTGATGGGCATTGAGCCGAAAGTTCGCGAAATGCAGCGTAACGCTTCTGAAGCGGAAGTGAACCGTCTCTCCGTGCGTATGGAACTTCAGGCCGACTGCTTCGCTGGCGTCTGGGGCCACAGCATGCAGCAGCAGGGCGTGCTGGAAGCGGGAGATTTGCAGGAAGCCCTGAACGCGGCGGAGGCGATTGGCGACGATCGCCTGCAACAGCAAAGCCAGGGGCGCGTGATCCCGGACAGCTTCACCCACGGGACGTCTGAACAGCGTTACACCTGGTTTAAACGCGGCTTTGACAGTGGCGATCCGGCACAGTGTAATACCTTTGGCAATAAGCTTTAACTGACGCATTCAGCAAGGAAGCCGGTATGGATTCGTTGATCGCTATTACTGCTGCGATGGCGCGAGCGGGTATTCGTCGGTTGCTGGTGCTGGCGGGCGAAAGCCACTGGAGCAACGCGATCCTTACCGATCTTGCTGAGGCATTGCCCGCCCACTGGCTGTGGGTGGGCGAAAACCCGCTATTTGAGCTGCATTCTCCCACCTCCCGCGTTCGTACACTGCTAGGCCGTGAATTCGGGCATACCGTTTTTGATGCCAGACAGGGGCTGGATGTCGAAGCCCTGGCGATTGTCGCCGGGACGTTGAAGGCCGGAAGCTGGCTGGTGCTACTGACACCCCCCTGGGAACACTGGTCGCAAACACCGGATGAAGATTCCCGCCGCTGGTCTGACAGTCCTTCCAGCATTGCCACCCCGCATTTTATTTCCCGTCTTCAACGTGCGTTCTCGCAGGACGGTGAGGTGGTGTGCTGGCATCAGCATCAGCCCGTGTATTTTATGCCTTCATTGCCGCGCCCCGACTGGCATCCCGCAGACGGCGCGCCGCTGCGCCAGCAGGCGGACATCCTTCGGGCATTGCAGACTTTGCACAGCGGCGTAGCCGTGGTAACCGCGCCGCGCGGACGTGGTAAATCGGCGTTGGCCGGAATGTTGATAAATAACTGTATGGGCAATTGCATCGTGACCGCGCCGTCCCGCGCCGCCACGAATGTGCTGGCCCACTACGCCGCCGATAAATTTCATTTTTTTGCGCCGGATGCGCTATATGAACTGATCCAGACCGCGCACGCTCCACAAGCCGACTGGCTGGTTATCGATGAAGCCGCCGCCATCCCTGGCCCATTGTTAAGCGCGCTGATTGCCGCCTGGCCGCGCGTATTGCTGGTGACGACGATTCAGGGTTATGAAGGCACCGGGCGCGGTTTTATGCTTAAGTTTTGCGCGGCGGTGCCGGGCATTCAGCAATTCGCCTTGTCGCATCCGATCCGCTGGGCGGATAACGATCCGCTTGAACGGGTTCTGGATACCCTCTTGCTGTTTAAAGATGAGGATTTCACCCGCGCGCCACGGGGGAAAGTGCAGTTTAGCGCGCTGAAGCAACATCACTGGGAAACCGATCCCGGGCAAATGGCCTCGGTGTATCAACTGCTGTGCGGCGCGCACTACCGCACTTCCCCCCTCGATTTACGCCGCATGATGGATGCGCCAGGCCAACGGATTATCGCCGGAACGGTGGATGACAAAACCGCGGCGGCGCTGTGGCTACTGGAAGAGGGCGGGCTTAGCCCGGCACTTAGCCAGGCGGTGTGGGCGGGCTATCGTCGGCCGCGCGGCAACCTGGTGGCGCAATCCCTGGCGGCACACGGCGGCAGCCCGTTAGCCGCAACGTTAAACGGGCTGCGGATAAGCCGGATCGCTGTGCATCCCGCCCGCCAGCGTGAAGGGCTGGGCCAGGCGTTAATCCATTGGGCGCGAGTGCACCACGTAAAAGACATTGATTATCTTTCGGTGAGTTTCGGCTATACCCAAACCCTGTGGCGCTTCTGGCAGCGATGCGGTTTTACGCTGGTGCGCATTGGCAGCCACCGGGAAGCCAGCAGCGGCTGTTATAACGCCATCGCCCTACTGCCGCTCACCCCGGCAGGTGAGGCGCTGGTGAAGAATGAACGGGCGCGTTTTGAGCGGGATGCGGCTTTCCTGCAACCCTGGATTGAGGAAAAATTGCCTGTAGAAACCGTGATGGCGACTACGCTTAATGATGACGACTGGCTTGAGCTTGGCGGATTCGCATTCGCCCATCGTCCGCTGGAAACCTGTCTGGGAAGCGTAAACAGGCTGGTTATTGCAAGCCAGTTGCCCGTTTCTGCGCTGCGTGGCCGCCTCGACGTTCGCCAGTCTGTTCCGGCACTGTGCCAGATGCTGCGTCTGAGCGGGCGCAAGGCGCTGCTGGCGCGATGTCGTCAGGAAACGTCGCAGGCGTTATATCAGCTCGACCCTGCCCGACACGACGCGTTAAAGAACCAAGTTTTGCAATTGCAATTTTTCCACTGACTTGTTCAGTGAAATGGCATGGTCATTGTTTTTCCCGGGCGTAGACTGCTTTTACTAACCAAGGAGATAGCCATGAATCATGACCACGTTGTTGTTCAAAGCCCAGCCGCACCCGCCAAACAGTTGCTGCTGCTATTTCATGGCGTGGGCGATAATCCGGTCTCCATGGGCGAAATTGGCCGCCACTTCGCGCCGCTATTTCCTGACGCGTTGGTTGTCAGCATCGGCGGCCCCAACCCGAGCGGACCAGCGCCAGGCCGACAGTGGTTTTCCGTGGCTGGCGTGACCGAAGATAACCGTCAGCAGCGCATCGACGACATCATGCCGCTGTTTATCGAAACCGTACGCTACTGGCAGCAGCAGAGCGGTGTGGATGCGGGCGCAACAGCGCTTATCGGCTTCTCGCAGGGGGCGATTATGGCGCTGGAAAGTATCAAGGCACAGCCAGGCCTGGTTTCACGCGTTGTGGCGTTTAACGGGCGCTTTGCCCGACTTCCAGAGAAAGTGACCACCGCGACTACGGTGCACCTGATCCACGGTGATGAAGACCGGGTTATTGAACTGTCCCATGCCGTCAACGCTGAAGAGGCGCTGACCCAAGCGGGCGGTGACGTGACGCTGGATGTCATTGAGGATTTAGGCCATGCCATTGATGGACGCAGTATGCAGGCCGCGCTGGATCATCTGCGCTATACCGTGCCGAAGCGCTATTTCGACGAGGCGCTCAGCGGCGGCAAGCCGAATGATGACGATATTATTGAGATGATATAAAAAAACCCTCGCAAGAGGGTTTTTCATTTCAGCATGACGTATTAAGGCTTCTTCTTCGGCCAGTCGTCTTCATCGTCCCACTTATCGTTGAAGTCACGGTGCGGGGGCAGTTCCGGCCGGTTATTCAAAAACTTCTTATGATCGACGCGCTTAAGGTCTTTGATGACGTTCAGCAGTACGCCAACCAGAAAAACCAGCACCAGTATCCACCAATATTTCGCAAACCAATCCATGTAGTTCCTCCCGAAACGGCCCGTCAGGCGACGAGCTGCTCCATGATGCGTTGATACATGCGGGCCAGCAGTTGCAGGTCGGCGGCGTTCACGCACTCATTGATTTTATGAATGGTGGCGTTAACCGGCCCAAGCTCCACAACCTGCGCACCCATCCGTGCTATAAAACGCCCGTCAGAGGTGCCGCCTGTGGTCAACAGTTGGGGTTTGATTTCATTATAGTGCGCAACCGCATTCACTACCGCATCCACCAGTTTACCGCGTGAGGTCAGGAACGGCTGGCCGGATAGCCACCAGTCCACGCTGTAGCGCAGTTGATGGCGATCGAGAATTTCGATCACGCGCTGTTTGATAAGCTCATCCGTCAGCTCGGTACTGAACCGGAAGTTAAACTGCACAAACAGATCGCCAGGGATCACGTTATTGCTGCCGGTGCCAGCTTTGATATTGGCAACCTGCATACTGGTCGGCGGGAAAAAGGCGTTGCCGCGATCCCACTCAATGCCCACCAGCTCCGCCAGCATCGGCGCGGCGCGGTGAACCGGATTGTCCGCCAGGTGCGGATAGGCCACATGGCCCTGAACACCGTGAATGGTTAGATTGCAGGTTAACGAGCCGCGACGACCATTTTTTACCACGTCGCCTACCACTTCGGTGCTGGACGGTTCGCCGACCAGGCAGTAATCCAGGCGTTCTTTACGCGCCATCAGTTCTTCTACCACCTTGACGGTGCCGTTTTTGGCGCTGGCTTCTTCATCGGAAGTGATCAAAAACGCGAGGCGTCCTTTATGGCGCGGATGCTGGGCGACAAAGCGCTCCGCTGCGACAACCATCGCGGCGAGGGAGCCTTTCATATCTGCCGCGCCGCGGCCAAACAGCATGCCGTCGCGGATAGTGGGTTCAAACGGCGGATTGATCCAGCGGTCGGCATCGCCAGCGGGCACCACATCGGTATGCCCGGCGAAGGCCAGCGTTTCGCCCTGACCGCGCCATGCCCAGAAGTTTTGGGTGTCGCCAAAATCCATCGACTCGACGGTAAAACCAATGGCGCCCAATCGTTCGATGAGCAACGCCTGGCAGCCCGCGTCATCGGGGCTCAGAGAAGGGCGACGAATAAGCTGCTGTGTCAGCTCAATAACCGGGCAGGACATAACACTACACCTCGTTGAAATACTGCTGATACTGAGTTTCATTGAAACCCAGCAGCATAGGCTTACCGGGCGCGCAGAGCAATGGGCGTTTGATAATTGCAGGCATTTCAACCATCAAGTCAATTGCGCTCGCGGCGTCGGTTACGGCGTTACGCCGGGATTCATCCAGTTTGCGCCAGGTGGTGCCACGTGTATTCAACAGCGCTTCCCAACCCAGTTCATCGGCAAACTTATGCAGCATTTCTGCATTAATCCCATCAACGCGATAATCGTGAAACTGATAATCGATCTGATGACTTTCTAACCATCGGCGTGCCTTTTTGATGGTGTCGCAATTTTTGATGCCATGCAGGATGACCATATTGAGTCCTTTTGTAGTAATGGAGTTTATTAAATCAAATTTTTAGAATAATTAAAGGGTAATATTAAGCGCCATGTAATATAACGGTCCGGCTTTAATCGTGCAGACGATATACAGCTTATCACAGGCGATGAATAAATCCTGAATAATAACCGTAATGTATACTGCGGGTGATAGATATTAACAGAAGCAATGATTATCGTCGCAATGATTGTAGTTTAATCTTTTCAGTGAAAAGTGTGATGGAAAAGAAAAATGTCTGTTATCATCCGCGCCGCTAACACGCCGGTTTTGCACAGATTTGTAACCTTTTTTATGGGTAAGTTCTTATTTTAAAGCAAATTTCAAAATATTGCGGTCTGTCACGACTTATGTAATAGAAACGCGGCATAGTACTTTCCAACAACGCTGAATACAAAAAAAGAAGTGTGAAGCAGTTGGCTAAAATATCTGCAGAAGAAGATATATTTTCATATAATGGAAATATAATAAGAGAGGTAATTATGATTGATCGTGAACTAGGGAACTGGAAAGATTTTATTGATGGGATGCTGCGTAAGTAACCATCCAGTATGAAATCAAGAACACGACGTTCTTCGAATAATAAATCGTGGGTAAACCCACTAAAAAAGCGACCTGTTCAGGCCGCTTTTTTTTGAACAAAAATTCTTACTTTTCCTGACGTTCCTTCAGCGGGAAACGCTGCCTTACCAGCACGAAAAACAGTGGCACGAAGAAAATGGCCAACACGGTAGCGGAAATCATGCCGCCCATCACCCCGGTGCCCACGGCGTGCTGGCTGCTGGAGCCCGCGCCGCTGCTGGTTGCCATCGGCAACACGCCGAAGATAAATGCCAGCGACGTCATCAGTATCGGGCGCAGACGCTGGTGACAGGCTTCCAGCGTAGCCGCTATCAGATCCTTACCGCGCGCATTCATATCATTAGCAAACTCGACGATTAATATGGCGTTCTTGGCCGATAGCCCAATCACCGTAAGTAACCCCACCTGGAAATAGACGTCGTTTTCTAGCCCGCGCATCCAGGTCGCCAGTAGCGCGCCGATCACGCCCAGCGGCACCACCAGCATCACGGAGAACGGCACCGACCAGCTCTCATACAGCGCCGCAAGGCACAGGAAGACCACCAGCAGCGAGATGGCATACAGCGCCGGAGCCTGCGCGCCGGAAAGCCGTTCCTGATAGGACATCGCCGTCCACTCCACGCCGAACCCGACAGGCAGTTCTTTTACCAGTTGCTCCATAATATCCATTGCAGTACCGGTACTGACGCCCGGCGCGGCCTCGCCGACAATCTCCACCGCCGAATAGCCGTTGTAACGCTCAAGGCGCGGCGAACCGGTTTCCCAGCGCGAGGTCGCGAACGCCGAGAAGGGTACCATCCCGCCGTCTTTATTGCGCACATACCACTGATTAATATCTTCCGGCAACATGCGGTATTTCGCGGCGGCCTGAACGTAGACCTTTTTCACGCGCCCGCGATCCATAAAGTCGTTCACATAGCTGGAACCCCAGGCGGTTTGCAGGGTGTTATTGATGTCGTCAATGGAGACGCCCAGCGCCTGGGCTTTACGCTGGTCGATATCAATCTGCAACTGCGGGCTGTCGTCCAGGCCATTGTGGCGTACCCGGGTCAACTGATGATTATCCCCGGCCAGCGCCAGCAGTTGGTCGCGCGCTTTCATCAGCGCATCGTGACCGGCCCCGGAGTGATCCTGAAGTTCCATATCAAAGCCCGCCGAACTGCCCATGCCGCTAATCGCAGGCGGGCTGCTGGCAAATACACGTGCTTCTTTGATGCCCTGAAACGCTTTGGTGGCGCGTTCGATGATGGCGAAGGAACTGCCGGTTTTGGCGTCGCGGTCGTCCCAGTCTTTCAGACGGACAAACATCCGCGCCACATTTTGCCCGTTGCCGCCCGGCCCGGAACCCACGGTGGCAAACACCGACATCACGTTCTCTTTCTCTTTGGTGAAGAAATACTGCTCCACCTGCTGAACCACTTTCAGCGTCTGCTGCTGGGTCGCGCCGCTGGGCAACTGTACCGAGGTGATAAACATCCCCCGGTCTTCCAGCGGGAGAAACGAGGTCGGAAGCCGTAAAAAGATAATCACCATACCGCCGAGCAACAGCGCATAAATCAGCATCCAGCGCACGCTGCGGTGCAAAATTTTGCCCACGCCGCGCTCATAGCGCGCCGCGTTGCGGCTGAACATCCGGTTAAACCAGCCGAAAAAGCCGCGCTGGCCGTGATGCTCGCCTTTGTGCAGCGGCTTTAGCATGGTGGCGCACAGGGCAGGGGTGAGGATCATCGCCACCAGCACCGAGAGCACCATGGCGGAAACGATAGTGATGGAGAACTGCCGGTAAATCGCGCCGGTCGTGCCGCCGAAAAAAGCCATCGGGATAAACACGGCGGAAAGCACCATGGCGATCCCCACCAGCGCGCCCTGGATCTGCCCCATCGATTTGCGCGTGGCTTCCCTGGGGGATAAGCCTTCCTCGCTCATAATGCGTTCGACGTTTTCCACTACCACGATAGCGTCGTCTACCAGCAGGCCGATAGCCAGCACCATGGCGAACATTGTCAGGGTGTTGATGCTGTAGTCAAAGGCGTAAAGCACCGCAAAGGTGCCCATTAACACTACCGGAACGGCGATAGTCGGGATCAGCGTGGCGCGAAAGTTCTGCAGGAACAGGTACATCACCAGGAACACCAGCGCGATGGCTTCCAGCAGCGTTTTCACCACATCGACAATCGAGGCTTTAACAAACGAGGTGGTCTCATAAGCGACTTTGTATTCCAGCCCGTGGGGAAAATACTGGGCCAGTTCATCGAGCTTTTTCAGCGCCAGTTCCGCTGTCGCCATTTCATTGGCACCAGAGGCCAGTTTGATCCCCAGGCCGGATGCCGCATTGCCGTTAAACCGGCTCAGGTAATCATACTTTTCCGCGCCCATCTCTACCACGGCGACATCGCCGAGTTTTACTTCTGAGCCGTCCTGATTGACCCGCAGGGTGATGTCACGGAACTGTTCCGGGGTTTCCAGCAGCGACTGGGCATTGATGGTGGCATTCAGCGCCTGGTTATCCACCGACGGCGTGCCGCCCAACTGGCCGACGGCAATCTGGCTGTTCTGGGATTCAATGGCGTCCACCACATCCTGCGTGGTGAGCTGATAGCTGATCAGCTTGCCCGGCTCCAGCCAGATGCGCATGGAGTAGGGCGAACCGTAGGCGTCTATGTCCCCCACGCCATCCACGCGGCTGAGCGGGTCCTGAATATTACTGGCGACATAGTCAGCAATATCCTGCTTATCCATGCTGCCGTCGGTAGAGACAAACGCGATGGTCAGAATATTGGTATCGCCGGTTTTGCGCACCGTCACCCCCTGGTTCTGCACCGCCTGGGGGAGTTTACGCATTGCCGACTGCAACTGGTTTTGCACCTGCTGGACGGCTTCGTCCGGGTCGGTCCCGGCGGCAAAACTTAACGTAATCGAGGCTTGCCCGGTCGCGCTGCTTTGCGACGACATATACATCAGATTGTCGAGGCCGGTCATGTTCTGCTCGATGACCTGAGTAACGGTATTTTCCAGGGTTTGCGCCGACGCGCCGGGGTAGTTAGCGGTGATCCGCACGTTCGGCGGCGCCAGGTCGGGATATTGCTCAACAGGTAACGAAAAAATGGCTAACGTGCCAGTAAGACACAAAATGATGGCCAGCACCCAGGCAAAAATGGGGCGATCGATAAAAAAATTAGCCATGTGTGTCAAAACCTCTTAATGCTTCGCGACGTTATTATTAGGGGCCGCTTCACTGTATCCGCTAACCCCGAGGCAAACGTGGAGAAATTGAGGAGATAGTGTAAATTAGTATTCAGTTTTTGCAGGCTGAAGGCCCAGCCTGCGAAGGTCGTTATAGCCCGCGAGTTTCCAGAAACAGCACCGTCGCCGCCACCCGGGAACGCACGTTAAGTTTGCGTAACAGGTTGCGAATATGGACTTTTACGGTCTCTTCAGAAATATGCAGCACCATAGCGATTTGTTTATTCGACTGGCCGCGCGCCACTTCCTGCAACACATCCAGTTCCCGCTCGGTCAGCGTGGTAAAGGGATCGTCGCTTTTTACGCTATCTTTACGATTATTTAAGTATTCGCGCACCTGCTCGCTAAACGCGTCGCCGTGCAGTGCGCCGTGGCGGATCGCCGCCAGCAGTTCTTCCGGATCGCTGTCTTTCAGCAAATAGCCATCCGCGCCCGCGTCGATCAGCGCATACACGTCATTCCGGGCATCGGAGACGGTCAGCACGATAATCCGCGCGCTGACGCCATCACGGCGCAGGGCATGCAGAGTATCAAGGCCGCTCAGCCCTTTCATATTGAGATCCAGCAGGATGACATCGGGTGAAAGACGATTAGCGAGACTGATGGCTTCCGTTCCGCTACTGGCTTCACCGACCACATTGAAGCTGTCGTCGATTTCCAGTAGTTGGCGAATCCCGCGGCGCATCAGCGGATGATCGTCGACAATCAATACCTGGTGCTGTTGTTTTTCCGTCATCCTGGTCTCCCTGTAATACGGTGTGATTATTGTAATTAGACGTTTGCCACGTCAGACATGGTCTGGGGTGTGGTAAAGCTGATGCCGATCATGGTTCCGCCATTGACCGGACGCGAAATGGTTAGCACCCCACCTAATCTTTCGGCACGTTCATGCATAATATTTAGCCCATAATGACCGGCGGGTTCATCAAGGCTGGCGATCCCGGTTCCGTTATCACGGATATAGACCGCATGACTGCCGTCCGGCGAGGTCAAACAGCTCACGGAAATCTCGCTGGCGTTGGCGTGCTTAATGGCGTTCAGCACCGCTTCGCGCACGATTTGCAGCAAATGCACCTGCTGTTGCGCGTCCAGCGCCAGCGGCGACATTTTGCAATCCAGATGGATCGCGGCGGCGGTCTGGCCGCGCAGCGGTTCGATCATCTCCTGCAACGCCGAGGGTAAATCTGCCTGTTGCAGCGTTAAGCGGAACGTGGTCAGCAGTTCGCGCAGTTGACGGTAGGCGTCGTTCAGCGCGCGGTCGAAATCGCTGATAATCTGCTGCGCTTTGTCATTTTCCTGGGGCACTGCGCGTTTCAGTAACGTCAACTGGATGCGTAAAAACGACAGCACCTGCGCCAGCGAATCGTGGAGTTCCCGGGCAATAGTAGCGCGTTCTTCCATCAATAATAACTGTTGATAATGCTTTTGCGCCTGGTTGAAGAACAGCCCGCGCCCCAGCATATTCGCCACGCTTTCCATTAACTGCGGGGAAGGGTTTTTCCCCTGCGACTGCCAGCGCAACTGGCCAAAAATGGTTTCCTGCATCGCCAGCGGCAGCGTATGCCAGGGGGCCATCAGTTCGCTTGCGCCTTCGCTGAGCCGCCAGTGGCTGCCGACTTCCATCTCGATTGCGCCGATGGCTTCATGCTGGCGGACAATTTGTAAAATCCGCCGGAAACAGTGCTGGTCGATAGTGCTGACGTTCAGCGCCTGCGAGCAGTGGTACAGCACGCCGAGCATGCGGTTGGCTTCCTGTAAACTCAGGGTTTTTTCCCGCACGTTTTCTTCCAGCGAGCGATACAGCTTTTGCAGTTCGCCGGACATGCGGGTAAAGGAACGGCCCAGCAGGCCCAGTTCATTATCCAGTTCGGTATTGAGCGGCGGGTAATCAAACTGCTGCTGCTCTATGCTGCGGCTGGCGTGCACCAGGCTGTTCAGCGGTTCCACCACCTGCTGGCGAATGCGCCGCAGGGTAAAGAAGACCAGCGTGAAAATCGCCATAAAGCCAAACAGCGAGGTCAACACCACCAGGATTACTTTCCGCTCGGCATAGTGTTGCAGGGCCAGAACAAACAGATCGATTTGGTGCACGTAGCCGGAAATATTGTTGTGGTACCAGGTCAGATCCCGCGCCAGCAGGCGGTTGTTCATCTCCTGCCAGTTCTCGTGCAGCGCCGCATAGCGCTCCCGCACTTCGCCTGGCACATACCAGCGGTTCAGCAACATCAGCACCGGCGAATTCAGCGCGGTGTCATACTGCTGCCGATGGCTCTCAAGCTGCGGATCGTTGGCCTGCAACTCATAGCCGAGGCGGTAGCTTTGCATCCGTAGCGAACCAGCGATATTCACCGCTTCGGCATCGCGCAGGCTGCTGGCGAGGGTCAGCAGGGCGACGCCCGTCGACAAGAGCGACAGCAGCATGATGTAAAAAAAGGCGCGTGCAAGGCTTGTGGATACCGGACGTTGAACAATCACCGATCTGTTCCCTCACTGCAAAGGTGGTCGCAACCTACCAGAATCTAACGGGACGTGAAACAGCCTTTCAGGAAACTTTCGCGCCAGCTAGCAGCATTTTTCTATCTATAACCAGCCGCTAAAACACTGCTGACATCCTGATAACAAAAATTTCAGCAAAACGGGGTTTCAATTTCAGCAAAATAAATTGATCTGGTTCAGCATACCGGGCAATTTGTTCTCTTTTCGTGCAAACGCCCGTTGCGCCGCCGCCCCAGACTGGTTAAGAAATACCCCCTATAACAATACGAGTATCGACGGGGTGAGTATGATGAACCGGTTTGTGTTTGCAGATGCGTCGCGCTGCATTGGATGCCATGCATGTGAAGTGGCTTGCGTGATGGCACATAATAACGAGCAGCACGTGCTGACGGCATCAGCTTTTCGCCCGCGTATTACCGTGTTGAAACAAGGGAACCTGCGCAATGCGGTGACCTGCCATCATTGTGAATCCGCACCCTGCCTGCGCAGTTGCCCCAACGGCGCGCTGACCAAAACCCAGCAGAGCATCCTGCTTGATGAGCGCAAATGCATCGGCTGCAAATCCTGTATGCTGGCTTGCCCATTTGGCGTAATGCAGATGGTGGAAAGCGCGTGCGGCCCGCACGATACCGTTACGACTCACGCCCATAAATGCGATCTGTGCCATCAGCGCGACGCTGGTCCGGCCTGCGTGGAGCAGTGCCCGTCTAATGCCCTGCGCGTGGTGGGCGGCGAGTCGCTCCAGAGCCTGGCGCGCAGCCGCCGCGTGGACACCGCCTGTCGCGAAGCGCAGTCGCCCCACGGCGGGTTGGCATTACGCCGCGTGCCGGACGTGGGTGATAAAGTGCGTCAGATGGCGGCGACACCGCCACGCGGCGAGCCGGACAAACTGCCCCTCGCGCAGCGTAAAACCGGTTTCGATGAGATTTACCTGCCGTTCAGCGCACAACAGGCGGGCGCAGAGGCTGAACGCTGCCTGAGCTGCGGCGAACACAGCATCTGCGAATGGACATGCCCATTGCATAACCACATCCCGCAGTGGATTGAGCTGGTGAAGCAGGGCCGGGAAAGCGAAGCAGTCGAACTGTCCCATCAAACCAACTGCCTGCCGGAAATCACCGGGCGCGTCTGCCCGCAGGACCGTCTGTGCGAAGGGGCCTGTACGGTACGCGATGAGCACGGCGCGGTGACCATCGGTAATATCGAGCGCTATATTTCCGACCGCGCCTTTGCCCGCGGCTGGCGGCCCGATCTCTCTCACGTACAGCCGAAAGCGGGACGGGTGGCGATTATCGGTGCGGGCCCGGCGGGGCTGGCGTGCGCGGATTTACTGGCGCGCAGCGGCGTTCAAACCACGGTTTACGATCTGCACCCGGAAATCGGCGGCTTGCTGACCTTTGGCATTCCATCTTTCAAGCTGGATAAAAGCCTGATGCAGCGGCGGCGGGAAATCTTCACGTCGATGGGCATCACCTTCCAGTTGAACTGCGAAATCGGTAAAGACATTCCGCTCGCCGCGCTGGTGGAGGAGTACGACGCGGTATTTATCGGCGTTGGCACCTATCGTTCAATGAAAGCCGACTTGCCTAATGAAGACGCGCCGGGCGTGTATGATGCGCTGCCGTTCCTGATTGCCAACACCAAACAGGTGATGGGCCTGGCGGAACTGGATACCCAGCCGTATGTCGATATGGCGGGTAAAGCGGTGGTGGTGCTGGGCGGTGGCGATACCGCGATGGACTGCGTGCGCACCTCGCTGCGCCACGGGGCGGCGAAAGTGACCTGCGCCTACCGTCGCGATGAGAAAAACATGCCCGGCTCGCGCAAAGAGGTGAAAAACGCGCGGGAAGAAGGGGCGCAGTTTGAGTTTAACGTGCAGCCAGTGGACGTGGTGCTGGATGAATCTGGTAAGGCCTGCGGGGTACGGTTTTTGCGTACCGCGCTGGGTGAGCCAGACAGCCAGGGCCGCCGCCGCCCGCAACCGATCCCCGGCAGTGAATTTGTGATGCGCGCTGATGCGGTGGTGATGGCGTTCGGCTTCCATCCTCATGCGATGCCGTGGCTGGAAGCCCAGGGCGTGAGGCTTGACGACTGGGGTCGGATTCAGGCGAATGTGGAGAGCGAGTATCGGTATCAGACGACCAATCCGAAGATTTTCGCAGGGGGCGATGCGGTGCGCGGGGCGGATCTGGTGGTGACGGCGATGGCGGAAGGGCGCCATGCGGCGAGGGGGATTTTGAAGTATCTGGCGTTGGAGGAGCAGGTGGCCCATTGAGAACGTTCCGTTCGGTGGAATTGTTCCGTTCGCCTGGGCTTTTGAGTCAATCTTAAGCGCAGGTGTACGCGAGCGTCCCTGACACGTTCGCCGTCACTGAAGCTGCATAGTTGAACTTAGTTTGAGCGAACGGAACAATTCCACCTTACAAAAGAAACGGAACCCTTCCACCAAACAAATAAATACCTCTGGCTTCAACCAAAAAGCCGCCCCCAGCCCCAAACCCACCTCATCCTTGATCCAACAACAGGATTTACCCCCTTAGAGTGATGCCCCCTCTACCCCTTGTCACATATTGTTACCACACTCCTATAACCGCATCGTTAATGCGGACACCCTCTTTATAAGTACGACTGGATTGCAAGGATTGCCAATGGCAGAAGTGTCGAGACGACGTTTATTAACGGGCTGGCGTACCCACGCACCCGAATTTCGTCCGCCCTGGAGTGGCGGCGAAGATCATTTCGTCGAGCACTGCACCCGCTGCCAGCAATGCGTTACCGCCTGCCCGACCCGCGTCCTGACTATTGGCGCGGGCGGTTACCCGAAAATGGATTTCGACCAGGCGGAATGCACATTTTGCTACGCCTGCGCCGACCATTGCCCGGAAACGCTGTTTTTACCGCAAAGCGCAACGCCCTGGGATTACCAGTTATCTATTAGCGAACGCTGCCTGGCGCACCGCCGGGTGGAGTGCCGCTGTTGTCAGGACGCCTGTGAAATTCAGGCGATACGTTTTCGCCCAACGCTGAACGGCATCGCCCGTCCTGAACCTGATGTGTCTTCGTGTACCACTTGTGGGGCGTGTATTCCGGCCTGTCCGGTCTCAGCTATCACCCTAAGGAGTCGTCATGAGTAGTGAATGGCACGTATCCAGTTTATTCGTCCAGACGCGCCCTGACGCCACCGAAAGCGTGACGCAGTTGCTCAACGCCATGGCGAATACCGAGGTCGCAGCCAGTGAAGAAGCCACCGGGAAACTGGTGGTTGTGATGGAAGCCGCCAGTAGCGCGGCCTTAATCGAAAGAATTGAGTCGGCACGTAATCTCGCAGGCGTGCTGGCGGTGTCGCTGGTTTACCACCAGCAGGATGAGCAAGGTGAGGAAACACCATGAAACTCAGTCGTCGTAGCTTTATGAAAGCTAACGCCGTCGCCGCGGCCGCTGCGGCAGCGGGCATCACTGTACCGTCCGTGGCCCGGGCGGTCGTCGGACAACAAGATGCCATTAAATGGGATAAAGCCCCGTGCCGTTTCTGCGGTACCGGCTGCGGCGTATTAGTCGGTACCCAGAATGGCAAAATGGTAGCCTGCCAGGGCGACCCGGACGCACCGGTCAACCGTGGGCTGAACTGCATTAAAGGCTACTTCCTGCCGAAGATCATGTACGGCAAAGACCGGTTGACCCAGCCGCTGCTGCGCATGAAAGACGGCCAGTATAGTAAAGAGGGTGAGTTTACCCCGGTCAGTTGGGAACAAGCTTTTGATGTGATGGAACAAAAATTCAAAACCGCCATCAAGGAAAAAGGCCCGGATTCCGTGGGCATGTTCGGTTCCGGCCAGTGGACCGTGTGGGAAGGCTATGCGGCCTCGAAACTGTTCAAAGCCGGTCTGCGCACCAACAACATCGACCCGAACGCGCGTCACTGCATGGCGTCAGCGGTGGTTGGCTTTATGCGTACCTTTGGCATGGATGAGCCGATGGGCTGCTACGACGACATCGAGCAAACTGATGCATTCGTGTTGTGGGGCTCGAATATGGCGGAGATGCACCCGATCCTGTGGTCGCGCATCACCAACCGTCGTCTGTCCGATCCGAACGTGACCGTCGCGGTTCTCTCGACCTTCCAGCACCGCAGCTTCGAGCTGGCGGATAACGGCATGGTCTTTACCCCGCAGAGCGACCTGGCGATCCTTAACTACATCGCCAACTACATCATTCAAAATAACGCGGTTAACGAGTCGTTCTTCAAACAGCACGTCAACCTGCGCCGTGGCGCAACGGACATCGGTTACGGCCTGCGTCCGACCCACCCGCTGGAAAAAGCGGCTAAAAATCCGGGTTCTGATGCGTCTGAACCGATGACCTTTGACGAGTACAAAGCGTTCGTTGCGGAATATACCCTCGAAAAAACCGCCGAAATGACCAGCGTGCCGAAAGATCAACTGGAAGCGCTGGCGCAGCTGTATGCCGATCCGAAGAAGAAAGTGATTTCTTACTGGACTATGGGCTTCAACCAGCACACTCGCGGCGTGTGGGCCAACAACCTGGTGTACAACATCCACCTGCTGACCGGGAAAATCTCCCAGCCAGGCTGTGGACCGTTCTCCCTGACCGGCCAGCCATCCGCCTGCGGCACTGCGCGTGAAGTGGGTACTTTTGCTCACCGTCTGCCTGCCGACATGGTAGTGACGAACGAGAAACACCGCGATATCACCGAAAAAATGTGGCAGATCCCCACCGGTACCATTCCGGCGAAAATCGGTCTCCACGCGGTGGCGCAGGACCGCGCGCTGAAAGACGGCAAACTGAACGTCTACTGGGTGATGTGTAACAACAACATGCAGGCCGGGCCGAACATCAATGAAGAGCGTATGCCGGGCTGGCGCGATCCGCGCAACTTTATCATCGTCTCCGATCCGTACCCGACCGTGAGCGCGCTGGCAGCGGATTTGATCCTGCCGACCGCCATGTGGGTTGAGAAAGAAGGGGCCTTCGGCAACGCCGAACGCCGCACTCAGTTCTGGCGTCAGCAGGTTCAGGCACCGGGCGAAGCAAAATCCGACCTGTGGCAGTTAGTGACTTTCGCTAAGCGCTTCAAAGTCGAAGAAGTCTGGCCGGAAGAGCTGCTGGCCCAGAAGCCGGAATACCGTGGCAAAACCCTGTTTGACGTCCTGTTCGCGAACGATAACGTCAAGAAATTCCCGGTAAGCGAACTGGCGGAAGATCAACTGAACGATGAATCCCGCGAGCTGGGCTTCTATCTGCAAAAAGGTCTGTTCGAAGAGTACGCCGCTTTCGGACGCGGCCACGGTCACGACCTGGCGCCGTTCGACGATTACCACAAAGCGCGCGGTCTGCGCTGGCCGGTGGTTGACGGCAAAGAAACCCAGTGGCGCTACAGCGAAGGCCACGACCCGTACGTGAAAGCGGGCGAGGGCTACAAATTCTACGGCAAGCCGGATGGTAAAGCGGTGATCTTCGCGCTGCCGTTCGAGCCTGCGGCAGAAGCGCCGGATAAAGAATACGATCTGTGGTTGTCCACCGGCCGCGTGCTGGAGCACTGGCACACCGGCAGTATGACCCGCCGCGTGCCGGAACTGCACCGCGCGTTCCCGGAAGCCGTGCTGTTTATCCATCCGCTGGATGCGCAGTCTCGTGGCCTGCGTCGCGGCGACAAGGTGAAAGTCGTTTCCCGTCGCGGCGAGTTGGTTTCCATTGTGGAAACCCGTGGACGTAACCGTCCGCCGCAGGGACTGGTGTACATGCCGTTCTTCGACGCCGCACAGCTGGTTAACGTATTGACCCTCGACGCCACTGACCCGCTCTCGAAAGAGACGGACTTCAAGAAGTGCGCCGTGAAGGTTGAGAAGGTGTAACCACCGTGGCCAGGGAAAACGCACCACGACCGGCTCGCCGCCGCTTCCTGCGCGATATGGCGCGGGCGGCGAGCGGATTGACCGCCGTCGCCGTGGTGCTGGGGCTTGGGCAGCAGCGTAGCCACGCCACTGGGGTGCGGTTACGCCCGCCAGGCGCGCTGGGCGAGCCGGGGTTCTCCCGCGCCTGCGTGCGTTGCGGGCAATGCGTCCAGGCCTGTCCTTACGACACGCTCAAGCTGGCGACGCTGGCATCCGGCCCTGAGGCCGGAACGCCGTACTTCGTGGCGCGGGATATTCCGTGCGAAATGTGTGAAGACATTCCGTGTGCCAAAGCCTGCCCAAGCGGCGCGTTGGATAAAGAGATCGCCTCGATTGACGATGCGCGCATGGGGATCGCCGTCCTGCTCGATCAGGAAAACTGCCTTAACTTCCAGGGATTGCGTTGCGATGTCTGTTACCGGGTTTGCCCGTCGATAGACACCGCCATCACCCTGGAGCTGGAACGCAATACCCGTACCGGCAAACACGCGCGTTTTTTGCCGACGGTGCACAGCGATGCCTGTACCGGCTGCGGAAAATGCGAGAAAGCCTGCGTGCTGGAACAGGCCGCCATCAAGGTGCTGCCGCTGGATTTGGCGCGCGGCGAGCTGGGGCATCACTACCGTTTCGGTTGGCTGGAGGGAAACCATGGCAAATCGTAAACAGGACGCCGGGCGCGATGCGCTGGCGGTAAAAGGGGTGTTTGGCGCTTACGGCTGGCTGATGGCGCGCCGCGTGACGCAACTGCTGGTGCTGGCGCTGTTCCTGAGCGGTCCGTGGTTCGGGGTGTGGATCTTACGCGGCAACTACAGCAGCAGCCTGCTGCTGGATACGGTGCCGTTAAGCGATCCGCTGATGATTGCCCAGAGCCTGTTGAGCGGTCATCTGCCCGGCGTGCTGGCATTGCTTGGCGGCGTGCTGATTCTGGCGCTGTATGCCCTGGCGGGAAAACGGCTGTTTTGTAGCTGGATCTGCCCGGTGAATCCGTTGACCGATCTGGCTGCCTGGCTGCGCCGCCGCTTCGACATCACGCCGTCCGCCACGCTGCCGCGCTGGCTGCGTTATCTGATTCTGGCGATGGTGCTGTTAGCCAGTGCGCTCACCGGTTCGCTGCTGTGGGAATGGGTGAACCCGGTATCGCTGATGGGGCGCGGATTAATCTTCGGGTTTGGTGCGGGGATCTGGCTGCTGCTGGCGCTGTTTCTGTTCGATTTGCTGGTGGTGGAGCACGGCTGGTGCGGCCACGTGTGCCCGGTAGGCGCGATGTACGCGCTGGCGGGGCAGAAGGGTGTTTTTACGGTGAGTGCGGCGGGTCGTGAACGTTGTACGCGTTGTATGGATTGTTTTCACGTTTGCCCGGAGCCGCAGGTTTTACGGTCGCCGGTGCTGAATAAGGAAAGCCCGGTAGAGATTTCGGATCGCGATTGCATGACCTGCGGTCGTTGCGTCGATGTCTGTGCTGAAAAGGTTTTAAAAATGACAACAAGATGGAGTTCGGGAGCAAAATCATGAAAAGCCAAGTCCTGAAAAATGGATTCTTTCCCTGGATGACCGCATTGATGCTGTTAATAAGCGGTGCGGCGTGGGCGGCAGATTCGGTCGACTTTAAACAGTCGCCGGAAGTGTCGGGCACGCAGGAGGGCTCCATACGTATGCCTAAACAGCAAGAGAAAATGGCGCTGAACTACGTAAACCAGCCGCCAATGATCCCCCATAGCGTGGACGGGTATCAGGTCACCACCAATACTAACCGCTGCCTACAATGCCACGGTGTCGAGCATTATCGCACTACCGGCGCGCCGCGTATCAGCCCGACCCACTTTATGGACAGCGACGGCAAAGTGCTTTCTGGTGTAGCGCCGCGTCGTTATTTCTGCCTGCAATGCCATGTGCCGCAAACCGACGCGCCGGCAATCATTGAAAACACCTTCACGCCTTCGAAAGGCTTTGGTCAGTGAGGGATGATATGGAAAACAAACGTAAACCTGGCCTGATCCGCCGGATCTGGCAGTGGTGGCGACGTCCGAGCCGTCTGGCGCTGGGGACGCTGCTGCTTATCGGCTTCGCGGCGGGGATTATCTTCTGGGGCGGTTTTAACACCGGTATGGAAAAAGCCAACACCGAAGAGTTCTGTATTAGCTGCCACGAGATGCGCAATAACGTCTACCAGGAGTATATGGAGACGGTGCATTACAACAACCGCAGCGGCGTGCGCGCCACCTGTCCGGATTGCCACGTGCCGCACGAGTGGGGCCCGAAAATGATCCGTAAAATTCAGGCCAGTAAAGAGCTGTACGGCAAGATCTTCGGCATCATCGATACGCCTGCGAAGTTTGAAGATCACCGCTTACAAATGGCGCAGAGCGAGTGGCGGCGTATGCAGAACAACAACTCGCAAGAGTGCCGTAACTGCCATAACTTCGATTATATGGATTTCACCGCCCAGAAAACGGTCGCCGCCAAAATGCACGACCAGGCCATTAAGGAAGGGCAAACCTGTATCGACTGCCATAAAGGCATCGCCCATAAACTCCCGGATATGAGCGACGTGAAGCACGGCTTCTGATGCCGCTAAGCCGCCCGTAACGGGCGGCTTTTTTTCTGCGCTTTTCAACGTACACTAGACGCCTGTCTTCCCGACCTGGTGGTAAATGTGTCGCTTAAAATCAACGTTATTAAAGATAAAATCCTTTCCGATAATTATTTCATTCTGCGCAATGTGACCTACGACATCGCCAAAGGCGACGAACCGCCGGTACGCCATATCCGCGAAGTGTATGACCGGGGCAATGGCGCGACCATCCTGCTGTATAACCGCCACAAAAAAACCGTGGTGTTGACGCGCCAGTTCCGTATCGCCACATGGGTGAACGGCAATCAGGACGGAATGCTGATTGAAGCCTGCGCGGGGCTGCTGGATGATGACGAGCCGGAAGTGTGCGCCCGTAAAGAAGCCATCGAAGAGACCGGCTTCCAGGTGGGCGAGGTGGAAAAAGTCTACGAGCTGTATATGTCGCCAGGCGGCGTCACTGAGCTTATCTCGTTTTATTTTGCCGAATATGACGATTCACAGCGCGCCAGCGCAGGCGGCGGTATTGATGATGAAGATATTGAGGTGCTGGAAATCCCCTTCACTCGTGCAATGGAAATGATGAAAAACGGTCAAATTCGCGATGGAAAAACCGTGATTTTGTTACAGCTTCTGGCGATGCGTAACATTATGTCTTGATATACAGGCGGTTATGTTGCACAAAATTAGAATAAAGCTATCCGAAAAATCTGATTGAGTGATGGCCCCCCGGGAACGAAGATAGGCGCGGAGAGTATTCTCTGTTTCTTCTTTCTCGTCAGGGTATCTGTCCTCATGTTGCTACGCGTCTTAATGTTGGTCATAACGAGCCTGTTTTGGGCTACGCACGCTTTTGCCGCCCCGGTGCAAAAGCAATTCGATGACTGGCAGGTCACGTGTAACAATCAAAATTTCTGTAAAGCCCGCAATACCGGCAATCACGATGGGCTGGTGATGACCCTGAGCCGTAGCGCGGGCGCGCATACCGATGTTGAAATGCGTATCGAAAAGGGCAATTTTTCCCAGCCTGCCAGCGATGCGCAGCCTATCGCCCCGCGTCTACTGCTCGACGACAAACCGTTTTTCCCCACTGGCGCAAAATGGCAAATTACCCCGCGTCGGTTAATTAATAACGAGCCGCTCACCATCACCGCTTTCCTGGCCCAGATCCAGAACGCGAAACAAATTACCCTGGCGCAAGGCACCGGCAAGATCTCCCTCGCAGGACTGAAAGACGCGGTGACCTTTATCGATACCCAGCAAAAGCGCGTAGGCAATGAAACCGCGTGGGTGGCTAAAGGGGATGAACCGCCGCTCAACGTGCCTCCCGCGCCTGCGCTAAAAGCCGTGGCGGTGAAAAACCCTACGCCCACGCCGCTCGGGAAAGAAGAACTGAACGAGCTGCTGGATTACGGCGGCTGGCAGATGAACAACACCCAGTGTTCTCTCGACCCGATGCGCCGTGAAGTGCGGGTCTATGCGCTTACCGACGATAAAGCGCTGATGATTATCAGCTGTGAAATGGGCGCGTATAACGTGGTGGATTTAGCCTGGCTGGTGGATCGTAAAAAGCCGCTGAGCGCACGGGCAATTCGTCTGCGCCTGCCGTTTACCCCCGCCAATGACAGTACCGATGTCGAACTGATGAACGCCAGTTTTGATGAGCGCAACCGTGAACTGGTGACGCTGGCGAAAGGGCGAGGCAAAGGCGACTGCGGCGTATCCACGCGCTGGCGCTACGACGGGCAGCGTTTTCGGTTGGTGAAATATGCTGAAGAGCCGAGCTGCGACGACTGGAATACGCCAGACGCCTGGCCGACGCTGTGGGTCACTAAATAAAAAAAGCCTGCCCATGTGGGCAGGCTTTTTGGTTTATTTCCCCAGCACCTGTTTTGCTTTCTTCACCACGTTCTCGGTGGTAAAGCCGAAGAACGGGAACAGCTTCTCGGCGGGAGCCGATTCGCCATAGCTGGTCATCCCGACAATCGCGCCGTCGATGCCCACGTATTTGTACCAGTAGTCGGCAATTCCGGCTTCTACCGCCACGCGCGCGCGTACGTCACGCGGCAATACCGATTCTTTATAGCTTTCATCCTGGGCTTCAAACACATCAGTGGACGGCAGTGATACCACGCGCACCTTGTGGCCTTCGTCGGTCAGCGTTTTGGCTGCGTTAACGGTGATTTCCATCTCCGAACCGGTGGCAATCAGGATCAGCTCCGGCTGGCCGTCGCAGTCTTTCAGGACGTAACCCCCTTTCGCGATAGCGTCGATCTGTTCGGCGGAGCGATCCATTTGGGCGAGGTTCTGGCGCGACAGGATCAACGCCGTCGGCCCGTTATGGCGCTCAATTGCCGCTTTCCACGCCACGGCGGCTTCGACCTGATCGCACGGACGCCAGGTGCTGAAATTAGGCGTCAGGCGCAGGCTGGCCAGTTGTTCCACGGCCTGGTGCGTCGGACCATCTTCTCCAAGGCCGATGGAGTCATGGGTATACACCATGATCTGGCGCGCTTTCATCAGCGCCGCCATACGCGCCGCATTACGGGCGTACTCGACAAACATCAGGAAGGTGGCGGTGTAAGGCACAAATCCACCGTGGTGGGCGATGCCGTTGGCGATGGCGGTCATGCCGAATTCGCGCACGCCGTAGTGGATATAGTTACCCGCCAGATCCTCTTTCAGCGACCTGGAGCCTGACCAGATAGTGAGGTTACTCGGCGCCAGGTCAGCGGAGCCGCCCAGCAGTTCCGGCAGAATCGGGCCGTAGGTATTCAGCGCGTTTTGCGACGCCTTACGGGTAGCGATTTTCGCCGGTTCGGCCTGAAGCTTTTTAATGTATTCCGCCGTGGTTTCCTGCCAGTTTTCCGGCATACCGCCGCTCATCCGGCGCTCAAATTCCGCAGCCAGTTCCGGGTGGGCTTTTTTATAGGCGGCGAATTTCTCATTCCAGGCCTGTTCGGCTTTTTCGCCGGCTTCATGGGCGTCCCACTGCTGATAAATCTCTTTCGGGATCTCAAACGGCGGGTGATTCCAGCCCAGCTGTTTACGGGCCAGCGCCACTTCCTGCTCGCCCAGCGCCGCGCCGTGGGACTCTTCCTTACCGGCTTTGTTCGGCGAGCCGAAGCCGATAATGGTGCGGCACATAATCAGCGACGGCTTATCCGTCACCGCTTTGGCTTCTTCGATGGCTTTTTTCACCGCGTCCGGGTTATGGCCGTCGATATCCGGGATCACATGCCAGTGATAGGCCTCGAAGCGCTTCGCGGTATCGTCGGTAAACCAGCCTTCGGTTTCACCGTCAATCGAGATGCCGTTATGGTCGTAAAAACCGATGAGCTTGCCCAGCCCCAGCGTGCCTGCCAGCGAACACACTTCATGGGAGATCCCTTCCATTAAACAGCCGTCGCCCATAAACACCCAGGTGTAGTGGTCGACAATCTCATGATCCGGCTGGTTAAACTGCGCCGCCAGGGTACGCTCGGCAATCGCCAGCCCAACCGCATTCGCCAGGCCCTGGCCGAGCGGACCGGTGGTGGTTTCTACCCCTGGGGTATAGCCAATTTCCGGGTGGCCCGGCGTTTTTGAATGCAACTGGCGGAAGTTTTTTAACTCTTCGATCGGCAGGTCATAGCCGGACAGGTGCAACAGGCTGTACAGCAGCATTGAGGCGTGACCGTTGGAGAGAATAAATCGGTCGCGATCGTACCAGGCGGGGTTGCTGGGGTTGTGCTTCAGGAAATCGTTCCACAACACTTCCGCGATATCCGCCATCCCCATCGGGGCACCGGGATGCCCCGAGTTGGCTTTTTGTACGGCGTCCATACTGAGTGCGCGGATAGCGTTAGCGAGCGCTTGTCGAGACATAGAGTTCTCCATGGCTGATAAAGGGGGTAACCCGTTATTTTTCAATGTGAAAGCATTACGATTTTGCGGCGAGCAAATCCTCGAGTTTGCGTTGGTCGACGGCAAATGACCGGATGCCTTCCGCTAATTTTTCTACCGCCATCGCGTCCTGGTTATGTTCCCAACGGAATTCCGCTTCGGTCATCGGCGCAGGGCGTTTAAAGGTTTGCGGGGTGGGGATCAGTTTGCGGTGAACGGTCTCTTCGCTGGCCTGAAGCTGTTTAAGCAGATCGGGCGAGATAGTCAGACGGTCACAGCCCGCCAGCGCCAGAATTTGCTCAGTACGGCGGAAGCTCGCGCCCATCACAATGGTGTCGTAGCGGTGCTGTTTGTAATAGTCATAGATATTACGCACCGATTTCACGCCCGGATCTTCTTCCACCACGTAGGGGTCCATGGGTTTGCGGGCCTGATACCAGTCGTAAATACGCCCCACGAACGGCGACACCAGGTAAACGCCCGCTTCGGCGCAGGCGCGCGCCTGGGCGAAGGAAAACAGCAGTGTCAGGTTGCAGTTAATGCCTTCTTTTTCCAGCGCTTCCGCGGCGCGGATGCCTTCCCAGGTGGAGGCGAGCTTGATCAGAATGCGCGACTTATCAACACCCTGTTCGGCGTACAGCGCGACCAGGCGGCGGGCTTTTTCGATGCTTTTTTGCTTATCGAATGAGAGCCGCGCATCCACTTCGGTTGACACGCGCCCCGGAACGCTTTTGAGGATTTCCGCGCCAATGTTGACGGCCAGTTTGTCGCAGGCTTCGGCAATCTGCTGTTCCTGGGTATCACCACGGGATTTGCCGTAGCGTAAGGCGTCCTCGACCAACGGCTTATAGGCCTCAAGGGCGGCGGCTTTCAGTAACAGCGAGGGGTTGGTGGTGGCATCTTCCGGTTGATAATGGCGAATTGACTCAATATCGCCGCTGTCGGCCACGATGGTGGTGAACTGTTTGATACCTTCTAGCTGGTTCATGAAATTTACTCCTTTGTATACAAATACTTATCAGAGAGCTTCCCGGCGCTCCCTTAAACAAGAAACGATGTGCATAACAAAAAAGCATAGCAGACAGGCATGGCATTGCCTGGCACAGCAGGTAACATAGTCTCTATAAATTGCTAACAATCTTTGCCATACATTGATGATAGTTTGGCAACGTTCAAAGTTTGTTAGCCGTCGAAGGGCCATACTATGGCCCACTCAAAAAGGGCGCGGTACGCATTGCCCTCCAGTCACTTCCCAGAACGAAAGGTAAAGGACCAGAAAAATGGATGAACAGTTGAAACAAAGTGCCCTCGATTTCCACGAGTTTCCGGTACCAGGGAAAATTCAGGTTTCTCCAACCAAACCGCTCGCTACCCAGCGCGATCTGGCGCTGGCCTATTCGCCAGGCGTGGCCGCTCCCTGTCTTGAGATCGAAAAAGATCCGCTGGCGGCCTTTAAATACACGGCGCGTGGCAACCTGGTAGCGGTGATCTCCAACGGCACCGCAGTGCTGGGACTTGGCAATATTGGCGCGCTGGCCGGTAAACCGGTGATGGAAGGCAAGGGCGTCCTGTTCAAAAAATTTGCCGGTATCGACGTCTTCGATATTGAAGTGGATGAACTGGACCCGGATAAATTTATAAACGTTGTCGCCGCGCTGGAACCGACGTTTGGCGGCATCAACCTCGAAGATATCAAAGCGCCGGAATGTTTTTATATCGAGCAACAACTGCGTGAGCGCATGAATATTCCGGTATTCCACGACGACCAGCACGGCACGGCGATCATCAGTACTGCCGCTATCCTGAACGGCCTGCGCGTGGTGGAAAAGAATCTCTCTGATGTGCGCATGGTGGTATCAGGCGCAGGGGCGGCGGCGATTGCCTGTATGAACCTGCTGGTGGCGCTGGGCATGCAGAAACACAACATCGTGGTGTGCGACTCCAAAGGCGTCATCTATAAAGATCGTGAGCCGAACATGGCGGAAACCAAAGCGGCTTACGCGGTGGAAGATGACGGCAAACGCACCCTGGACGATGTGGTCGATGGCGCGGATATCTTCCTGGGCTGTTCTGGCCCGAAAGTGCTGACGCCAGAGATGGTCAAAAAAATGGCGCGCGCGCCGCTGATCCTGGCGCTGGCGAACCCGGAACCGGAAATTTTGCCTCCGCTGGCGAAAGAGGTGCGCCCGGACGCGATTATCTGTACCGGCCGCTCCGACTATCCGAACCAGGTCAACAACGTGCTGTGCTTCCCGTTCATCTTCCGCGGCGCGCTGGACGTGGGCGCAACCGCGATCAACGAAGAGATGAAACTGGCGGCGGTTCATGCTATTGCCGAGCTGGCCCATGCGGAGCAAAGCGAAGTGGTGGCCTCAGCGTATGGCGACCAGGACCTGAGCTTTGGCCCGGAATACATCATCCCAAAACCGTTTGACCCGCGCTTGATTGTGAAGATTGCCCCAGCGGTGGCGAAAGCGGCAATGGATTCCGGCGTAGCGACCCGCCCAATCGAAGATTTCGATGCCTACATCGATAAACTCACCGAGTTTGTATACAAAACTAACCTGTTTATGAAGCCGATTTTCTCCCAGGCGCGTAAAGATCCCAAACGCGTGGTGCTGACCGAAGGGGAAGATAACCGCGTACTGCACGCGACTCAGGAACTGATTACCCTGGGCCTGGCGAAGCCGATCCTGGTGGGCCGCCCGAGCGTGATCGAAATGCGTATCCAGAAACTGGGTCTGCAAATTAAAGCGGGCGTTGATTTCGAGATCGTCAATAACGAATCCGATCCGCGCTTCAAAGAGTACTGGAACGAGTACTACACCATCATGAAACGCCGGGGGATTACCCAGGAGCAGGCGCAGAAAGCGGTGATCGGCAACACTACCGTGATCGGCGCGATCATGGTGCATCGCGGTGAAGCGGATGCCATGATTTGCGGCACCATCGGCGATTACCACGAGCATTTCAGCGTGGTGCAGGAGATCTTCGGCTATCGCGAAGGCGTGAAAGCGGCGGGGGCAATGAACGCGCTGCTGCTGCCGAGCGGCAACACCTTTATCACCGATACCTACGTCAACGACGACCCGACGCCAGAGCAGTTGGCAGAAATCGCTATCATGGCGGCAGAAACCGTGCGTCGCTTCGGTATCGAGCCGAGAGTGGCGCTGCTGTCGCACTCTAACTTTGGTTCGTCCAACTCCCCGGCGGCGACCAAAATGCGCAAAACCCTGGAACTGGTACGCGAGCGCGCCCCGGACCTGATGATCGACGGCGAAATGCACGGCGATGCGGCGCTGATTGAAAGCATCCGCAATGAACGTATGCCGGACAGCCCGCTGAAAGGCTCTGCCAACATTCTGGTGATGCCGAACGTGGAAGCGGCGCGTATCAGCTACAACCTGCTGCGCGTTTCCAGTTCTGAAGGCGTGACCGTGGGGCCGGTGCTGATGGGCGTGGCGAAACCGGTACACGTATTGACGCAGATCGCGTCGGTGCGTCGTATCGTCAATATGGTGGCCCTGGCGGTGGTTGAAGCGCAAACCAATCCGCTGTAACCCTGCGTTGAAATGAAAATCAGACGCCGCGGCGTCTGATTTTTTTTATGGCTTCAGCCACTCTTTAACCTGAATAAAGTCGCTTAGCGCCGCTTCCGGGCTGCCCGCTTTGGGCTGGAAGTTGTATTCCCAGCGCACCAGCGGCGGCATCGACATCAATATCGACTCGGTACGCCCGCCGGTTTGCAAACCAAACAGCGTGCCGCGATCCCACACCAGGTTGAACTCCACATAGCGGCCCCGGCGATAAAGCTGGAAATCGCGCTCGCGCTCGCCCCAGGCCAGCGCTTTACGGCGCTCGACGATGGGCAGATACGCATCCAGATAACCCTGGCCTACCGCCTGAATAAAAGCGAAGCAGCGCGTAAAATCCGGGGCGTTGAGATCGTCGAAGAACAGGCCGCCGATGCCGCGCGGCTCGTTGCGGTGTTTCAGGAAGAAGTAGTCATCACACCATTTCTTGTAGCGCGGATAGACGTCCTCGCCGAACGGCGCGCACAGATCCCGGGCGGTACGGTGCCAGTGAACGGCGTCCTCTTCAAAGCCGTAATAGGGCGTTAAATCGAAACCGCCGCCGAACCACCACACCGGATCGGCATCGGGTTTGGTAGCGATAAAAAATCGCACGTTGGCATGGCTGGTGGGGATATACGGATTACGCGGATGCACCACCAGCGAAACGCCCATCGCCTCGAAGCTGCGTCCCGCCAGTTCCGGGCGGTGCGCGGTGGCCGAAGCGGGCAGGGCATCGCCATGAACGTGGGAAAAGTTAACCCCTGCCTGTTCGAATACGCCGCCGTCACGCAACACGCGGCTGCGCCCACCGCCGCCCGCGGCGCGCTGCCAGTTATCTTCAATGAAGACTGCGCCGTCGATGGCGCTGAGCTGTTGGCAAATCCGATCCTGTAGGTCCAGCAAAAACTGCTTAACCGCTGAAATATCCGGCGTCATGGCTTAGCCTCGTTTGGAATGGGCTTTGTGGTTATCAAACCAGTTGAAGTAGCTGATCACCCCACTGGCGATGGCGTTAGCGATTTTCTGGCGAAACGCCTGGGTGCCCAGCAGCCGCTCCTCTTCCGGATTGGTGATAAAGGAGGTTTCCACGAGTACCGACGGCACCGACGGAGATTTCAGCACCACAAACGCCGCCTGTTCGGTGGAGCGGCTGTGCAATCGGTGCACTGGCTTAATCTGGCGCAAAATATGCGAGCCGAGCGTCAGGCTATTTTTGATGGTGTCGGTTTGCACCAGATCGAACAACACCTGTTGCAGATACTGGTCTTTTTGCTTCACCTTGCTGCCCGCCACGTCATCCGCGGCGTTCTCACGCTCGGAAAGGTATTTTGCCATGGCGCTACTGGCTCCGCGGTTAGACAGGGCAAACACCGATGCCCCCGCCGCAGACGGGTTGGTAAAGCCGTCGGCGTGAATCGACATAAACAGATCCGCGCCGTGCTTATGGGCGATCTCCACGCGATCGTAAAGCGGAATAAAGGTGTCGCCGTTGCGGGTCAGCCGGGCGTCAATGCCTTTGCTCTTGAGAATGTTGCGCACGTTTTTGGCAATCGCCAGCACCACGTGTTTTTCTTTCGAACCGTTAGCGCCAATGGCGCCGGTATCAATCCCGCCGTGGCCTGGATCGAGCACCACGACGCGGCGCGCCCCGGATGTTTTCTTTTTCGCCGGGCTGTGTCCGTTGGAAGTTTTCAGCGCTTTGCTCTCTTCCCGGGCAAAGGCTTTGTTCACACCTGAGAGGGTCAGGGCGGCGAGGCCAGTTAACAGCATCTGGCGTCGGGTGAGTTTGGTAAATTTTATCGTGCTCATGCGGCCTGAGTTTCAGTTAGAACAAAAGAGTAGAGTTATAGCTTACCGTGGTTGTCCGTACGACCTTCTATGATAATAAAAGTTTTACGGCTCGTTTCAGACAAATACGGGGCCGTTATTATGCCATCAACCGGGAAGTTTTGACCTGGGATATTGGCTATTGATGCCGTTAACGCCATAATCACGGTTTTTATTCCATAAATAATGGGGAATACCATGGAGATACGCGTTTTTCGTCAGGACGATTTCGAGGAAGTGATCACCCTGTGGGAACGTTGCGACTTGCTTCGCCCCTGGAACGACCCGGAAATGGATATTGAGCGCAAAATCAACCATGACGTGTCGCTGTTCCTGGTAGCGGAAGTTGCCGGGGAGATCGTCGGCACGGTGATGGGCGGTTATGATGGGCATCGCGGCTCCGCGTATTATCTCGGCGTGCATCCTGAATTCCGCGGGCGCGGTATTGCCAATGCGCTGCTCAGCCGTCTGGAAAAGAAACTGATCGCACGCGGGTGCCCGAAGCTTCAACTGCTCATCCGTGAAGAAAATGATGTGGTACTCGGGATGTATGAACGTCTCGGCTACGAGCACCAGGATGTATTAAGCCTGGGTAAACGGCTTATCGAAGACGAAGAGTATTAAAAAACCCGCCGTGCGGCGGGTTTGTTTTTTTAACCTTTGGTCACTTTCTTAACGTCGATTTCTACCGAGTTCCAGTCTTTATCCACTTCACCTTCGAGACGCACTTTGTCGTTCGGGGTGATGGAGACGCCGCCCCAGTTATCGTCGTCGATATCGACATTCACGGTGCCGGTGCTGTCACGGAATTCGTAAAGCTCTTTACCCACCTTACGCACGATGTTGCCTTCCAGCACCACCCACGCGTCATCGCGCAGGCCTTTCGCTTGTTCGACCGTGGTGGTTGCGGCGTCCGGGCCGACGAAACCGCCTTTTTGGGTGTTTTGCGTGGTTTGGCTGTTTTGGGTTTTGGTGGTGTCCGGGCCGCTAAATCCGCCGGCCTGCTGGGCGAACGCGGTCACGCTGAATAACAAACCCGCAGCGATGGACGCTGCAACAAATGCTTTTTTCATATCAATCTCCATTTGTGATGAGGCAGAGAATTTTGTCATAAACGCAATGCCAGTGACATAATTCTCGCTCAGATGACTCATCTGTCCAGGACCTATACATGTTTTTACCAAACGACTATGACCAGCACGGGCGGTTGAAATTGCCCGCTTTTTTCTGGCTGGTGCTCCTGTTACAGGCCAGGACATGGGTGCTGTTTGTGGCGGCGGGCGCGTCCCGCGAGCAGGGTGAGGCGCTGTTACGGCTGTTTTACCCGGACAGCGAGATGTTCTGGCTGGGGCTGTTGCCGGGCATTCCGGCGGTGATAGCCTTTCTGCTGAGCGGCAGGCGCGGGCGCTGGCCGAGGCTCTGGACGGCGTGGCGCTGGGTATTGATTGCGGCGCAGATTGGACTGCTAATCTGGCAGATCGCGGTGGTGTTTGGCGAAGAGACATTAAATGGCATCACCCTGGCGCTGATGGTACTGGATGGGGTGGCACTGGCCTGGCTGTTGACGAATCCGCGCGTAAAAGCGTGTTTTTCACCTTCTGATGAGTAAACCTGGCACTTTTCGGCCCAGCGGCACTCCAACGTGGGTTGTTTTTTAAAAAAGGAATCGCGAATGAAACTGCGTTTGCTGGTGTGTGCGGCACCGCTCTTACTTTCCGGGTGTTCAACCCTTTCGGGGATGAACTGGGGCGCAATGAACCCCGTCAACTGGTTTAGCTCTTCTGTTGAAGTCAGTGAAAACGGCGTCGGTGATATCACCGCCAGCACGGCGATGGACGAGAAAGCCATCGCCGATAGCCTGGACGGTGACTACCGATTGCGCAGCGGGATGAAAACCGCCAACGGCAACATTGTGCGCTATTACGAAGCGCTGAAAGACGACAAGCTGGCGATGGTAATTAACGGCGAGAACGGCACCGTGAGCCGCATTGAGGTGCTGGATCCGGATGTGCAAACCGCCAGCGGAGTGAAAATCGGCGCTCAATTTAGCGCCCTGTACAGCAAAGCCTACGGCGCGTGCCAGAAGGGCAGCGGCGATGACGCCAGCGCCGTCGAATGCCAGGCCCCGGACAGCAAACACATCGCGTATCTCTTTACCGGCGAGTGGCGTGGGCCGGAAGGCCTGATGCCGTCTGATGATGCGTTAAAAAGCTGGAAACTCAGCAAAATCGTCTGGCGTCGTTAAGCACGGCGATCTTGCGCGTGGGCAAGGCGCGGCGCGAAAAATCAGGTAAAATGCCGGGCATCTCTGGTCACGTTCCGTGGCCTTGTTTTCAGGAGGAGAGATGTCTCAGGTTCAAAGTGGCATTCTGCCCGAACATTGCCGCGCCGCGATTTGGATTGAAGCGCGGGTATCCGACAATCTGGATGCGGTGCGCGAAGGTTGTAAAGCGTTTAACAGTAAGCTGTCCGAGCTACAGGCGGCCTTCCCCGACGCGCATTTGGGCGCGGTGGTGGCCTTCGGGCACGATGTCTGGCGCGATATCAGCGGCGGCGTGGGCGGCGAAGAACTGAAAAACTTCGCGCCGTTGGGCAAAGGCCTTGCGCCCGCCACTCAGCACGATTTACTGATCCATATCCTGTCACTGCGTCACGACGTGAATTTCTCCGTGGCTCAGGCGGCCATCGCCGCCTTTGGCGACGCGATTAGCGTGGTGGAAGAAACTCACGGCTTCCGCTGGGTGGAAGACCGCGATCTCAGCGGCTTTGTCGACGGCACCGAAAACCCGGCCGGGGATGAGGTGCGCCGCAGCGTCGCGGTGATTAACGACGGGGTGGACGCGGGCGGCAGCTACGTGTTTGTTCAGCGCTGGGAGCACAATCTCAAACAGTTGAACCGGATGAGCGTGCCGGATCAGGAGATGATGATTGGCCGCACCAAACAGGATAACGAAGAAATCGACGGCGATGCGCGCCCGGTGACTTCGCACCTGACCCGCGTCGATCTCAAAGAGAACGGCAAAGGGCTGAAGATTGTTCGCCAGAGCCTGCCGTACGGCACCGCCAGCGGCATCCACGGCCTTTATTTCTGCGCCTACTGCGCCACCCTGCGCAACATCGAACAGCAGTTACTGAGCATGTTCGGCGACCTGGACGGCAAACGCGACGCCATGCTGCGCTTCACTAAACCGGTGACCGGCGGCTACTATTTTGCGCCGTCGCTGGACCGCATCAACAGTTTGTAATCTCTGCACAGCGCGGTGTTCTGCCGCGCTTATTCTCTTTTCGACTTCCAAATCACCAAACGGTATATAAAAGCGTTACTGCTTTAACACGCGTTATAAATACACTGAGGCCAGGATCGACATCACATTTATAAGGGTGCGTAATGGCCGTTAAATCAGCGAAAAAAATTTGCAGTGCGCTTGCAGTCCTGGTGTTAGCTGGCCCTGCGCAGGCGACTGAATTACTGAACAGTTCTTACGATGTGTCTCGCGAGCTGTTTTCCGCGCTTAACCCGCCGTTCGAGGCGCAGTGGGCGAAGGAAAATAACGGCGATAAGCTGACCATCAAGCAATCTCACGCCGGCTCGTCGAAACAGGCGCTGGCGATTTTGCAGGGCTTAAAAGCAGACGTTGTAACTTATAACCAGGTCACCGACGTGCAGATCCTGCATGACAAAGGCAACCTGATCCCGGCGGACTGGCAGAGCCGTTTACCGAACAACAGCTCGCCGTTCTACTCGACCATGGCGTTCCTGGTGCGTAAAGGTAACCCTAAAAATATTCATGACTGGAATGACCTGGTGCGTTCTGACGTGAAGCTGATCTTCCCGAACCCGAAAACCTCCGGCAACGCGCGTTACACCTATCTCGCGGCCTGGGGCGCAGCCGATAAAGCAGACGGCGGCGATAAAGCCAAAACCACCCAGTTTATGACCCAGTTCCTGAAAAACGTTGAAGTGTTCGATACCGGCGGACGCGGCGCGACCACCACCTTTGTTGAGCGCGGCCTGGGCGACGTGCTGATTAGCTTTGAGTCAGAAGTGAACAACATCCGCAACCAGTACGCTAAAGAAGGCTTCGAAGTGGTGGTGCCGAAAGTCAACGTGCTGGCGGAATTCCCGGTGGCCTGGGTGGATAAAAACATCAAATCCAACGGCACTGAGAAAGCGGCGAAAGATTATCTGAACTATCTCTACAGCCCGAAAGCGCAGACCATCATCACTGATTATTACTACCGTGTGAATAACCCGGACGTGATGGCGAAACTGCAGGATAAATTCCCGCAGACCGAACTGTTCCGCGTGGAAGACCAGTTCGGTAGCTGGCCTGAGGTGATGAAAACCCATTTCAACAGCGGCGGCGAACTGGACAAGCTGTTAGCAGCGGGGCGTAAGTAATGTTTGCAGTTGCTACCCGCCGGGTGCTTCCGGGCTTTACGTTAAGCCTGGGCACCAGCCTGCTGTTTGTCTGCCTGATTTTGTTATTGCCGTTAAGCGCGTTAGTGATGCAGTTGGCCCAGATGAGCTGGGCGCAGTACTGGGACGTGGTGACCAACCCGCAGGTGGTCGCCGCCTATAAAGTCACGCTGCTGTCAGCGGGTGTCGCCTCCGTGTTTAACGGCGTGTTCGGCCTGCTGATGGCGTGGATTTTGACCCGCTACCGCTTTCCGGGGCGCACCATTCTTGATGCGCTGATGGATTTACCCTTTGCGCTGCCCACCGCCGTTGCGGGTCTGACCCTGGCGTCGCTGTTTTCAGTCAACGGCTTGTACGGCGAATGGCTGGCGATGCTGGATATTAAAGTCACATACACCTGGCTGGGTATCGCGGTGGCGATGGCGTTTACCAGTATCCCGTTTGTGGTGCGTACCGTGCAGCCGGTGCTGGAAGAGTTAGGCCCGGAATATGAAGAAGCGGCGGAAACCCTCGGTGCCAGCCGCTGGCAGAGCTTTACCCGCGTGGTATTGCCGGAGCTGTCTCCGGCGCTGATGGCGGGCGTAGCGCTGTCGTTTACCCGCAGCCTGGGCGAGTTCGGCGCGGTGATCTTTATTGCAGGTAACATCGCCTGGAAAACGGAAGTCACCTCGCTGATGATTTTCGTGCGTTTGCAGGAGTTTGATTACCCGGCTGCCAGCGCCATCGCCTCGGTGATCCTGGCGGCCTCGCTGCTGCTGCTGTTTGCTATCAATACATTGCAAAGTCGCTTTGGCCGACGCGTGGTAGGTCACTAATGGCGCAGGTTACAGAATTGAAAACGTACGGTAAGCCTGGCACCAACTGGGGAAAATGGTTTCTGATTGGCACCGGCGTGCTGGTAAGCGCGCTGATTCTGGTCGTACCGATGGCGTATATCTTCATCCAGGCCTTCAGCAAAGGGCTGATGCCGGTGCAGCAAAACCTGGCCGAGCCGGACATGCTGCACGCCATCTGGTTGACGGTGCTTATCGCGCTGATCACCGTGCCGGTTAACCTGGTATTCGGCACCTTACTGGCATGGCTGGTGACGCGCTTTAACTTTCCGGGCCGCCAGTTGCTGCTGACCCTGCTGGATATCCCGTTTGCGGTCTCCCCGGTGGTGGCTGGTCTGGTGTATCTGCTGTTCTACGGCTCGAACGGCCCGCTCGGCGGCTGGCTGGGCGATAACGATTTGCAGGTGATGTTTGCCTGGCCTGGCATGGTGCTGGTGACCATATTCGTGACCTGTCCATTTGTGGTGCGCGAGCTGGTGCCGGTGATGCTGAGCCAGGGCAGTAATGAAGACGAAGCCGCGATTTTGCTGGGCGCGTCCGGCTGGCAGATGTTCCGCCGCGTGACCCTGCCGAATATTCGCTGGGCACTGTTGTACGGCGTGGTGTTGACCAATGCCCGCGCCATCGGTGAATTTGGCGCGGTGTCGGTGGTTTCTGGCTCCATTCGCGGCGAGACGCTGTCGCTGCCGCTGCAAATCGAATTACTTGAGCAGGATTACAACGCGGTTGGCGCCTATACCGCCGCTGCGTTGCTGACGTTAATGGCAATTATGACCCTGTTTTTAAAGAGTGCGTTGCAATGGCGTTTGCACAATCAGGAAAAGCGCCAGCAACAGGAGAGCAATCATGAGCATTGAGATTTCCAGAATTAAAAAATCGTTTGGCCGCACCCAGGTGCTTAATGATATTTCTCTGGATATCCCATCCGGCCAGATGGTGGCACTGTTGGGGCCAAGCGGTTCCGGCAAAACCACGCTGCTGCGTATTATCGCAGGCCTGGAACACCAGACCAGCGGGCATATCCGCTTCCACGGTACTGACGTCAGCCGTTTACACGCCCGCGACCGTAAAGTGGGTTTTGTGTTCCAGCACTACGCGCTGTTCCGCCATATGACGGTGTTTGACAACATCGCGTTTGGCCTGAGCGTGCTGCCGAAGCGCGAGCGCCCGAGCGCCAGCGCCATCAAACAAAAAGTGACCCAGTTGCTGGAGATGGTGCAGTTAGCGCATTTAGCAGACCGCTTCCCGGCCCAGCTTTCCGGCGGCCAGAAACAGCGTGTCGCTCTGGCGCGCGCGCTGGCCGTTGAGCCGCAAATCCTGCTGCTGGATGAACCTTTCGGCGCGCTGGACGCCCAGGTGCGTAAAGAACTGCGCCGCTGGCTGCGTCAGTTGCATGAAGAACTGAAATTCACCAGCGTGTTCGTGACCCACGATCAGGAAGAAGCCATGGAAGTGGCGGACCGCGTAGTAGTGATGAGCCAGGGCCATATCGAACAGGCCGATGCGCCGGAGCGCGTGTGGCGCGAGCCGGAAACCCGCTTCGTGCTGGAATTCCTCGGCGAAGTGAACCGCCTACACGGCACCATTCGCGGCAGCCAGTTCCACGTTGGCGCGCACCGCTGGCCGCTGGGCTATGCGCCTGCGCATCAGGGGCCGGTCGATTTGTTCCTGCGCCCGTGGGAAGTCGACGTCAGCCGCCGCACCAGCCTGGATTCACCGCTGCCGGTGCAGGTGCTGGAGGTGAGCCCGCGCGGCCACTATATGCAATTGGTGGTACAGCCACTCGGCTGGTACGACGAAACCTTAACCGTTGTTTTACGGGAAGATTATGTTCCGCATCGCGGCGAGCGGCTGTTTGTTGGCCTGCAACATGCCCGCTTATATAACGGCAACGAGAAAATTGAGAGTATTGCTCTCGCTGAGACAGCTTGATAGTTTGTTGCGATCGACGATGTGAAAGCGGCTTCGCAGCCGCTTTTTTTATGCTCTGGAAAGACTGACGTGAATACATTAGAACAAACGATTGGCAATACGCCGCTGGTCAAACTGCAGCGTATGGGGCCGGATAACGGCAGTGAAATTTGGGTCAAGCTGGAAGGCAATAATCCTGCGGGGTCGGTAAAGGATCGGGCGGCGCTGTCGATGATCGTCGAAGCGGAAAAGCGCGGCGACATCAAACCCGGCGATACCTTAATCGAGGCCACCAGCGGCAATACCGGCATTGCGCTGGCGATGATTGCGGCGCTGAAAGGCTACCGGATGAAGCTGCTGATGCCGGACAACATGAGCATGGAGCGCCGCGCGGCGATGCGCGCGTACGGCGCGGATCTGGTGCTGGTTACTAAAGAGCAGGGCATGGAAGGCGCGCGCGATTTGGGCCAGGAAATGGCGGATCGCGGCGAAGGCTACATCCTCGACCAGTTCAACAATCCTGATAATCCTCTGGCGCATTACCGTACCACCGGCCCGGAAATCTGGCGTCAAACCGATGGGCGCATCACCCATTTCGTCTCCAGCATGGGCACTACCGGTACTATTACCGGCGTCAGCCGCTTTTTGCGCGAACAGGCAAAACCCGTGACGATTGTCGGCCTGCAACCGGAAGAGGGCAGCAGCATTCCGGGCATCAGACGCTGGCCGGAAGAATACATGCCGGGCATTTATAATGCTGACTTAGTGGATGCTGTGCTGGATATTCATCAGCGAGAAGCAGAAAATACTATGCGCGAGTTAGCCAGCCGCGAAGGCATCTTCTGCGGCGTGAGTTCCGGCGGGGCCGTGGCTGGCGCTTTGCGGGTGGCGCGTGAAAATCCAGGCGCAATTGTTGTAGCGATTATCTGCGATCGCGGTGACCGTTATCTCTCGACCGGCGTATTCGGTGAAGAGAGCTACGCGCAGGGAGCAGGCATTTAAGCCGCTTCTGTGTTCGCGGATAGCATGCCCTGATGACCAGGGAAGGATAAAAGGATGACCGCAATCTTATTTGGCGACGGGCAGCGTGCGCTGCGCACGGATATTATTTCCGTTCAGTCGCAGGTGGTGTACGGCAGCGTGGGCAACAGTATCGCCATTCCCACGCTGCAACAGGCAGGCTTCAGGGCTATGGCCGTTCCCACGGTACTGCTCAGCAACACGCCGCATTATCCCAGCCTGTACGGCGGAGCCATTCCTGACGAGTGGTTTAAAGGCTATCTTACCGGGCTGCTGGAACGCGATGCGGTGCGGCATGTGAAGGGGATTATTACCGGCTACCTCGGCAGCGTCGGGCAGGCGGAGATCCTCGCCGGCTGGCTTGAGCAGGTGCGCGAACGCTATCCGCATCTCTGGGTGATAATCGATCCGGTAATGGGTGATACCGACAGCGGCATCTATGTGAAGCAAGAATTGCCGCAGGCCTATCGCGAGCGGTTATTGCCGCTGGCGACCGGCATCACGCCTAACGCCTTTGAACTGGAGCGCCTGACGGGCCGCGCCAGCCCCACCTTAGCCCAGGCAGTAGACGCCGCCAGAACGCTGCTGACCGGGAACACAAAGTGGGTAGCGGTCACCAGCGCGCCAGGCGACGATCTGCCGTCTGACCGTATGCAGGTAGCTCTGGTGACAGCGCAAAATATCGAGGTGTTTGTTCATCCGCGCGTCAATGCGGAGCTGAAAGGGACGGGGGATCTGTTCTGTTCGGCGCTGGCGGGTAAACTGCTACAGGGCGTGAGCCTTCCCGAAGCAGTGAAAGGGGCGAGCGACCGGGTTGTCGACGTGATGCGCCACACGCTGGCGTTAGGGTTTGATGAACTGGCGCTGCCGGAACATCCCTGAGTGAGCAGGATAAAAAAATGGCGCCTTTCGGCGCCATTTTTACTAAAGCAGCATTACTTCTTGATGCGGATTACCGGCGTTTCGCCTACGGTCACGCTACCAGACAGCTTATTCAGCTCTTTGATTTCGTCCATATTGGAAATAACAACCGGCGTCAGCGTGGATTTGGCTTTCTCTTCCAGCAGCGGCAGATCGAATTCGATAACCGGATCGCCAACTTTCACGCGTTGACCTTCTTCAGCGATACGCTTGAAGCCTTCGCCTTTCAACTCAACGGTATCGATACCGAAGTGAACGAAAAGCTCAATGCCGCTATCGGACTCGATAGAGAAGGCGTGGTTGGTTTCAAAGATTTTACCGATGGTGCCGTCAACCGGTGCAACCATTTTGTTACCGGTTGGTTTGATAGCAATACCATCACCAACGATTTTTTCCGCGAACACTACATCCGGCACATCTTCAATATTAACGATTTCGCCAGACAGTGGAGCAACGATCTCAATGGTTCCGGTGTCGCTATTGCCTTTGTCACCGAACAGTTTACTAAATAACCCCATTAGCCTTCTCTCCTAAGCAGTAATTTGGGCCGCATCTCGTGGATTAGCAGATTGTTTTTTCTTCAATGAACTTGTTAACCAGCGTCATTAACTCGTCCGTTGTCGGTTGAGCAAGAGCCTGCTCTGCTAACACCTTCGCATCTTCGTAATTCGTATTACGAATTATCTTCTTGATACGCGGGATAGAAATGGCACTCATACTGAATTCATCCAGACCCATCCCCAACAACAGAAGTGTAGCACGTTCGTCGCCTGCAAGCTCACCACACATTCCGGTCCATTTACCTTCTGCATGAGATGCATCAATCACTTGCTTAATTAGAGTCAGTACAGACGGCGACATCGGCTGGTAAAGATGTGAAATCATATCATTACCGCGATCAACTGCCAGGGTGTACTGTGTTAAATCGTTCGTTCCGATACTAAAGAAGTCGACTTCTTTGGCCAAATGACGCGCAATTGTCGCCGCCGCCGGTGTTTCCACCATCACGCCAACTTCAATAGATTCGTCAAAGGCTTTGCCTTCATCGCGCAGTTCCTGCTTGAAGGTCTCGATCGCTGTTTTCAGCACACGGACTTCTTCAACGGAGATGATCATTGGGAACATGATGCGCAGTTTTCCGAAAGCGGAGGCACGCAGGATGGCACGCAGCTGATCGCGCAGGATCTCTTTGCGGTCCATGGCGATACGCACGGCACGCCAGCCCAGGAACGGGTTCTCTTCTTTCGGGAAGTTCATGTACGGCAGTTCTTTGTCGCCGCCGATGTCCATAGTCCGGACGATCACCGCCTGAGAACCGCAGGCTTCCGCCACGGCTTTGTAAGCAGCGAACTGCTCTTCTTCGGTTGGCAGCGCGTCGCGATCCATAAACAGGAATTCGGTACGGTACAGACCCACGCCTTCCGCGCCGTTGCGCTCAGCGCCTGCGACGTCGCGCACGGTGCCGATGTTGGCGCAAACTTCAACCTGGTGGCCGTCAAGGGTGATGGCCGGCAGGTCTTTCAGTTTCGCCAGTTCTGCTTTTTCTTCAGCAACCTGCGTTTGAATGTTGCGCAGGGTTTCGATCTCTTCATCGCTCGGGTTCACGTAAACTTTATTGTTTACCGCATCGAGGATCAGATAGTCGCCGTTTTTCACCTGAGAGGTGATGCTGCTGGTACCCACAATGGCAGGCAGTTCCAGGGAACGTGCCATGATAGAGGTGTGGGAAGTACGGCCACCGATATCGGTGATGAAACCCAGTACCTTTTTCAGGTTCAGCTGTGCGGTTTCAGACGGCGTCAGATCGACGGCAACCAGGATCACTTCGTCCTGAATCGCGCTTAAATCGATAATGGCGAGGCCAAGAATATTACGCAGCAGGCGTTTACCGATGTCGCGCACGTCAGCCGCACGCTCTTTCAGGTATTCGTCATCGAGCTCTTCCAGCGCAGTCGCCTGGCCTTCGATAACGTCATAAGCTGCCGCATCGGCAGTGATGAGCTTGTCCTTAATCAGGGCTATGATTTCCTGCTCTAGCTCCTCATCTTCCAGCAACATAATGTGGCCTTCGAAGATGGCTTCCTTTTCCTCACCGAAAGTTTCGCCGGCTTTGACTTTGATCGCTTCTAACTGCGTAGAGGCCTTGGCACGCCCACTCAGGAAACGCTCAACTTCCTGATCAACCTTATCGGCAGAAATCTTTTTCCGGTCGATGACAATCTCATCTTCTTTCAGCAGCAGTGCTTTGCCGAAAGCGATACCCGGGGATGCTAAAATGCCTGAAATCATAACCCTACCTTACTTGTGACTGATATTAATAAGAACCCGGAACTTACTCGAGTTCAGCCATCAGTTTTACTAAATGCTCAACAGCTTTCTGCTCGTCTTCGCCTTCCGCAGAGATGCTTACCACGGTGCCCTGGGTCAGACCCAGAGTTTGCAGTTTGAACAGGCTTTTTGCGCTGGCGCTTTTGCCGTTGGAGGTCACAGTGATATCAGACGTGAAGCCTTTCGCTTCTTTAACAAACTGAGCAGCAGGGCGGGTATGCAGGCCGTTCGGAGCGGTAATGGTAACTTCTTGCTGGAACATTATATTTCCCCAACTTATAGGTTTAGTGTTGTGGAACTAAAGTCTAGCCTGGCGGCCACACTTTAGCCTGAAAGTTGTGCCGGCGTTCGTTCAAGGCAACGCGACACAGAATGCCAGAACTGCGAAATCGCACGGCGCCGTGAAGCGACCCGCGTTTCGCTCGTCATCAATCATTATGCAGCTAATAACAAAGCTTAACCAAATCATTAAA
This sequence comes from Atlantibacter sp. MEI4A-1023, assembly GCF_056155425.1. Classification (NCBI taxonomy): domain Bacteria; kingdom Pseudomonadati; phylum Pseudomonadota; class Gammaproteobacteria; order Enterobacterales; family Enterobacteriaceae; genus Atlantibacter; species Atlantibacter sp. MEI4A-1023. Next base: position 3,304,042 of record NZ_CM149568.1, on the reverse strand, counting down.
TCGATTCAGCCGATACTAATCCAATAATGATTAATTTCACGCATCGAAATAAATTGATGCTTAAATACCAGAGCCAGCGAGATGAGGCAATGCCAGGAGCGGTGAAAGTTTGAAGCAGGGCACAAAAAAGCACCCTAAAAGGTGCTTTTTTATTCACAATTAACAATCTGGCATCATTGTTGCAATTCTTTCTCAGTAAAGAGATCGGCAAACAAAGCGGTGCTCAGATAACGCTCACCTGAAGACGGAAGGATAACCACAATATTCTTGTTGGTAAAGGCTTCGTCTTCCTGAAGTTTGAGCGCGGCAGCAACGGCAGCGCCGGAAGAGATACCCGCCAGAATGCCTTCTTCTTCCATCAGGCGACGCGCGGTGGAGATGGCTTCGTCGTTAGTGATCGCGACGACTTTATCGATCAGTTTCAGATCCAGGTTGCCCGGGATAAAGCCTGCACCGATACCCTGAATTTTGTGCGGGCCTGGTTTCAGCTCTTCGCCAGCCAGCGCCTGGGCGATAACCGGGGAATCGGTCGGCTCGACCGCCACGGTGATCAGCTCGGATTTCCCTTTGGTGTTCTTGATATAACGGCTCACGCCGGTCAGCGTACCGCCCGTACCCACGCCGGAGATAAACACGTCTACCTGGCCATCGGTGTCTTCCCAGATTTCCGGGCCGGTGGTTTTTTCGTGGATTTCCGGGTTCGCCGGGTTGCTGAACTGCTGAAGCAGCAGGTATTTTGCCGGATCGCTGGCGACAATTTCTTCCGCTTTCTGAATTGCGCCTTTCATGCCTTTCGCGCCTTCAGTCAGCACCAGGTTCGCGCCCAGCGCTTTCAGCAGCTTGCGGCGTTCGATGCTCATGGTTTCCGGCATGGTCAGGGTCAGTTTGTAACCGCGTGCGGCGGCGACATACGCCAGCGCGATACCGGTGTTGCCGCTGGTGGGTTCAACCAGCTCTACGCCCGGTTTCAGTACGCCACGTTTTTCGGCATCCCAAATCATATTGGCACCGATGCGGCATTTGACGCTGAAGCTTGGGTTGCGTGATTCTACCTTCGCCAGGATGCGTCCGTTACCGATACGGTTCAGTCGAACCAGCGGCGTATGACCGATAGTCAGCGAGTTATCTTCATAAATCTTACTCATGGCCTGTCCTTAACTGTATGAAATTTGGGAAACAGAGTTAGCATACGCACTTCCCTACCAGGGGGAAGTAAGTAATTCGCATATCTATATGCTGATGAGAAATAATGATGACCATTATAGAATAAGAGACGGCATAAGCCGTCTCGTTTCAGTGCCTGACGGTTATTGCCACTGCGCATGGCGGCGGCGGTAGCAGTCCACCCACATCGCGGTAGCACCGCACACCGCTACCGGCATAATCACCAGATTTAAAAACGGAATCAGCGTAAACAGGCTGACCAGTGCGCCGAACTGCATATTGGTAAATTTGCGTTCGCGCAGGGCGATGCGCATCTCTTTAAAGGGCACTTTATGGTTATCGAAAGGATAGTCGCAATACTGAATGGCCAGCATCCAGGCGCTGAATAAAAACCACAGCACCGGTGCGACGGTCTGGCCGATGCCGGGGATAAAGTAGAGGAGCAGCAGGACGATGGCGCGCGGCAAATACCAGGCAAGCTTTTGCCATTCGCGCTTCATAATGCGCGGCACGTCTTTGATGATGCCGAACACGCCGGTATCCGGCGGGGTAGCGCCGGTTAAGCGCGCTTCGAGTTGTTCCGCCAGCAGGCCGTTAAACGGCGCGGCAATCCAGTTCGCCAGGGTAGAAAAGAAATAGCCGAAGATCAGCAGCACAGAAAGCACCACCAGCGGCCAGATGACATAGCTCAGCCATTGCAGCCAGTCAGGCACATAGGACATCAACTGCGGGATCCAGACATCAAACCGGGAAAACAGCCACCAGAACGCGCCGCCCATCAGCAAAATGTTGATCAGTAACGGCAGGATAACGAACCGGCGAATGCCTGGCAGAGTGACCAGTTTCCAGCCCTGAGAAAAGTAATACAGACCGCTACGCGGCGTGCCGCCGGATTGTGAAACCATATTGAGGCTTACTCCTTTAATATCAGCCAGGGTCAACGCAGGCTATCTTAACCGAGCCCGGAAATATCGCCAGTTCGGAAATGGTCGAAAAAACAGCAAAAAACACGTTTTATTTCATCTTTATGCGGAGAAAAACGTGAGTGGACTTGCACTTGAGCAGATGGGCAAATACTCTTAGTGAGTAAATGTTTGCCGCAGTGGCAAGGTGTTAGAACAACAGAGAATATAATGATGCAGGATTTGCGTCTGATATTAATCATTGTTGGCGCAATCGCCATAATAGCCTTACTGGTGCACGGCCTGTGGACCAGCCGTAAGGAACGCTCTTCTGTGTTCCGCGACCGTCCGATTAAACGGATGAAGTCGAGGCGTGATGACGATTCTGATGATGATGGCGACGACATGGAAGACGAAGGGGTCGGTGAAGTGCGTGTTCGCCGCGTTGCACCCGATCATGACAGCGTCTCCCGGGAACCTGAGCCGCCTCGCCAACCGGAAGCGCCGCAGCATAACTACCAGCCTCCTTACGCGTCTTCGCAGCCGCGCCAGCCTGTGGCTCGTCCTCAGGAACCTGAGCAACGCGCGCCGGTGCAGCCACAGCCTGTTCAGCAGGCCCCCGCTGCGCCGCAGCCAGCGCCAGTTCAGCCTGTAGCAAGGCCGCAGGAGCCGCAGCCAACTGCGCCGCAACAGCAGCCAGTGACCCATGCGCCTCAGCCAGAGCCTGTGGCACAGCCTGAACCCGCTCCCGCGCCGGCACCTGAAAAACCGCGCCTGAAAGAGACCGTTATCGTGATGAACGTTTCGGCTCACGCGGGTACTCAGCTTAACGGCGACGTATTGCTTAACAGCATCCAGCAGGCAGGTTTCACGTTTGGTGAAATGAACATTTTCCATCGTCACCTGAGCCCGGACGGCAGCGGCCCGGTACTGTTCAGCCTGGCGAATATGGTCAAGCCGGGGTCTTTCGATCCAGAAAATATGCATACGTTCGCGACGCCTGGCGTCACCATCTTTATGCAGGTGCCTTCCTACGGCGATGAGATCCAGAACTTCAAGCTGATGCTTCAGTCTGCGCAGCACATTGCCGATGAAGTCGGCGGCGTGGTGCTGGACGATCAGCGACGCATGATGACGCCGCAAAAACTGCGTGAATACCAGGATCGAATCCGCGAAGTGAAAGAAGCCAACGCATAACGTGTGTGCGGTGAACAACATTCTCTAAGCCCCCGCATCGTCGGGGGTTTTTTTCATTGGTGGTGTGATATGGACTCAATAGAACAAAAACTGACTGAACTTAGAACCACGCTTCGCCATCATGAATATTTGTATCATGTGATGGATGCGCCTGAGGTCCCGGACGCTGAATACGATCGGTTGATGAATGAATTGCGCGCCCTCGAAGCGGATAACCCCACATTAATTACTCCGGACTCGCCAACCCAGCGCGTTGGTGCCGCGCCACTGACGGCGTTCACCCAAATCCGCCATGAAGTGCCGATGCTGTCGCTGGATAACGTGTTCGATGAAAGCAGCTTTCTGGCCTTCAACAAGCGCGTGCAGGACCGGTTAAAAAGCAGCGAAGCCCTGATTTACTGCTGTGAGCTCAAGCTTGACGGCCTGGCAGTGAGCCTGCTGTACGAAAATGGTTTGCTGGTCCGCGCCGCTACCCGTGGTGACGGCACAACCGGGGAAGATATTACATCTAATATTCGTACCGTACGGGCGATCCCGTTGAAACTGCGCGGCGACGATATTCCGGCGCGTCTGGAAGTGCGCGGTGAGGTTTTCCTGCCTCAGGCCGGATTTGAAAAGATCAACGAAGAGGCCCGGCGCACCGGCGGTAAAGTCTTCGCCAACCCGCGCAACGCGGCGGCGGGATCGCTGCGCCAGCTCGATCCGCGCATTACGGCAAAACGTCCGCTGACTTTTAACTGCTACGGCATTGGCATTCTGGAAGGCGGCGAACTGCCAGCCAGCCACTATCAGCGCCTGCAACAGTTTGCCAAATGGGGCCTGCCGATAAGCCATCGCACCCGCCTTTGCCAGAGCCCGGAAGAGGTGCTGGCATTTTATCATCAGGTCGAGGCCGACCGACCGCAGCTGGGTTTTGATATCGACGGTGTAGTAATCAAAGTCGATTCACTGGATTTGCAGGAGCAACTGGGCTTTGTGGCGCGCGCCCCGCGCTGGGCGGTGGCCTTTAAATTCCCGGCTCAGGAGCAATTGACCTTTGTGCGTGATGTGGAGTTCCAGGTCGGGCGCACCGGTGCCATTACGCCAGTCGCGCGTCTTGAGCCGGTTCAGGTGGCGGGCGTGCTGGTCAGCAACGCCACGCTGCACAACGCAGACGAGATTGAACGGCTGGGGCTGCGTATAGGCGATAAAGTGGTGATCCGCCGCGCCGGAGATGTGATCCCGCAGGTGGTCAACGTGGTGCTCTCCGAGCGTCCGGAGGAGACCCGCGAAGTCGCCTTCCCGACGCACTGCCCGGTTTGCGGTTCCGATGTGGAGCGCGTCGAGGGCGAAGCGGTGGCGCGCTGTACCGGCGGCTTGATTTGCGGTGCGCAGCGTAAAGAATCCCTGAAGCATTTTGTTTCCCGCCGGGCGATGGACGTTGACGGCATGGGCGACAAAATCATCGATCAGCTGGTTGAGAAAGAGTACGTCCATACGCCAGCGGATCTGTTCCGGTTAACCGCCGGAAAACTCACCGGCCTGGATCGTATGGGGCCGAAATCGGCGCAGAACGTGGTCGACGCGCTGGAGAAAGCCAAATCCACCACGTTTGCGCGCTTCCTGTACGCGCTGGGCATCCGTGAAGTGGGTGAGGCCACGGCGGCAGGGCTGGCGTCTTACTTTGGCAACCTGGACGCGTTAACAAAGGCCAGCATTGAAGAGCTGCAAAAAGTCCCGGACGTAGGGATTGTGGTGGCGACACATGTGTTTAACTTCTTCGAGGAAGAGAGCAACCGTGAAGTCATCCGCCAGCTGGTAGAAGATATCGGTATCAGTTGGCCTGAACCGCTGGTGATCAAAGCCGAAGAGATCGACAGCCCGTTCGCAGGGAAAACGGTGGTGCTGACCGGCTCGCTGAGCCAGCTTTCGCGCGATGACGCCAAAGCGCGGCTGATAGCCCTCGGCGCGAAAGTGGCGGGCAGCGTGTCGAAAAAAACCGATCTGGTGATTGCCGGGGAAGCGGCGGGCTCAAAACTGGCGAAGGCGCAGGAACTGGGCATTGCAGTGATCGACGAAGACGAAATGATGCGCCTGCTGGGTGAATGACATGGAAAAAGAGCAGCTCATCGCTATCGCCAATACTGAGATGCCGTTTGGTAAATACAAAGGCCGCAGGCTAATTGATTTGCCGGAAGAGTATTTGCTGTGGTTCGCCCGCAAGGATCAATTCCCAGCCGGGCGGCTGGGCGAGCTACTGTCGATAACGTTACTGATCAAAACCGAGGGGCTGACGCATCTGGTTCAGCCCCTCAGGAAGTAGCCTCAGACTTTTGCGGCGCGGGCATTTTCCTGCGCCTGCAACTGCTCGGTCTGATGTTTATAATGCCGCGCCAGTACCGCGCAGACCATCAACTGGATTTGGTGAAAAATCATCAGCGGCAGCACCATCATCCCAATTACCGACGTCGGGAACAGAATGTTGGCCATCGGGATGCCGTTGGCCAGGCTTTTCTTCGAACCGCAGAACACAATGGTGATCTCATCAGCTTTGCTGAAGCCGCATTTGCGGGCGACCACCACGTTCACCACTAACACGATGGCTAACAGCACCAGGCTGACCACCACGATAAACAGTAACGAACCCAGGCCCACCTGGTGCCAGATGCCGTTAACGACGGCCTCGCTGAAGGCGGTATAGACCACCAGCAGGATAGAGGTCTGATCGGTGACCGAAATCAATTTTTTATGACGCGCCACCCAGCCACCAATCCACGGGCGCGACAGATGGCCCAGCACAAACGGCAGCAGCAGTTGCAGCATAATCTTGCCGACCTGCTCAAGGCTGCCTTCCGCGCCGTGCATATTCATCACCAGCCCGACCAGCAGCGGGGACAGGAAAATCCCCAGCAGGCTTGATGCCGAAGCCGAACAGACCGCCGCCGCAACGTTGCCGCCCGCCAGCGAGGTAAAGGCGATAGCAGACTGTACGGTAGCAGGCAAAATGCACAGATAGAGGAACCCGGTGTAGAGCTCCTGGCTGACGTTGACCGGTGCCCACCACGCGAACAGCACGCCAAGCACCGGGAAGAGAATGAAGGTACTGCACATCACCCAAAGATGTAACCGCCAGTGGCTGCCGCCCGCGATAATCGCTTCACGCGATAGCTTGGCGCCGTGCATAAAGAAGAGCAAGGCAATGGCCGCCGTGGTAAGCCCTTCGAAGAACGGAACGAATCCGCCGCGTGCCGGTAAGAACGAAGCCAGTAACACCACGGTAATCAGCGTGATGGTAAACGGATCGAGGATACGCAAAAGTTTCATAATCTCTCCTGAGTCGAGGTGTTATTTTGCGTTTTTCATTTTGAGAAATAAAATTGATTTATTGCATCCATTCATGAAGGAAATGTATGAATGTCTCACTGCGCCAGTTGCGCACCTTTGTTACCGTCGCGCAGGCCAAAAGTTTCAGCCGCGCCGGAGACATCATTGGCTTAAGTCAATCCGCCGTGAGCCACAGTGTAAAAGAGCTTGAGCGCCAGTGCGGCGTGCGGCTGTTCGATCGCACCACCCGGGAAGTCGTAATGACCGAGGCCGGGCATCAGCTTGCTGCGCGGTTGGAGCGCTTACTGGATGAGCTGAACAGTACCCTACGCGATGCCGGACGGGTAGGGCAGCAGCTATCGGGGACGGTGCGCGTTGCGGCCAGCCAGACGATATCCGCGCACTTAATTCCGCAGTGCATCGCGCAAAGCAATCGCGACTACCCGGAAATCGATTTTGTGCTGCACGACAGGCCGCAGCAGTGGGTACTGGAGAGTATTCGTCAGGGCGAGGTGGATTTCGGCATTGTGATTGACCCGGGCCCGGTAAGCGATCTGCAATGCGAGGCGGTGCTTTCAGAGCCGTTTTTATTATTATGCCGTGAGGATCACCCTTTCAGTCAGCAACGACATGTTCCCTGGCAGGCGCTGCAAGACCAGCCGCTGGTTTTACAGGATTATGCCTCAGGAAGCCGTCCATTGATCGACGCGGCGCTTCACCGCCAGCGTATTGAAGCCAGTATTGTCCAGGAGATTGGCCATCCGGCGACGCTGTTTCCTATGGTGGAGGCGGGGATTGGTATTAGCGTGCTGCCCGCGCTGGCGCTGCCTTTGCCGCAGGGCTGTCACCTGGTGGTCAAACCGCTAACGCCGGTTATCGAACGGCGACTGATGCTGGTGCAACGTAAGAAAAGATCGCTGTCCGGTGCGGCGCAGGCCATTTGGGACGTGGTACGCGCGCAGGCCCAGTGCCTGACCCAGGCGCGCATCCACGATCCGCTGTTTAACGTGCCGGGCGATCAGACGTAAACATCAACCTGGCGATCGCTGGCCGGCGCGTTAACGCTTGCGGTGCTGCTTTGCTGTTCTTGTTTCTTCTGGGCTTCTTCCACCTGCTGGCGCTGCAACTGCGCCAGCTGGGCTTGCAGCATTTTAATCTGCGTCTGGAGCAGCTCTTGCTGCTTTTGCTTCTGCTCAGCGCTGCCGCTGCTGTTGGGAATGTCTTTCAACTGTTGGGTGAGTTTGGTGATTTGCTGGGTAAGGCGGGTGATTTGCGCCGCCAGGCTGTTGCCCTGGGATGCGCTGCTTCCGCCGCTGCTGGTGGGTACTGAAGTGGTGGTAGATATCGTTGTCATTTGAGCCTCCTTTTCTTGCCAGTACGACTCTATCGGCCCGTTTTTTAATAACTTGAGTATCTGGCGCAGAACAATTGATATAAAAACGCTATTGATTGGTCGGGCAAAGTGTATTGGTTGTTAGCCGTGGTCTGTCGTTATAACTCAGAGACTTATTACTCTGAAGGAAATGTTATGACTGCGATTCTGCACTCTCATCCCGATCTCTGCGCTGAAATCATTCGCGCACATAAACCTGATTTTACTCCCCGCGTTGCGTTTATCTTCGGCTCCGGGCTGGGGGCGTTAGCCGACCAGATCACCGATGCGGTTGCCATCTCCTTTCAAAAATTGCCCGGTTTCCCGGTCAGCACCGTACACGGCCATGCCGGAGAGCTGGTGCTAGGCCAACTGGCGGGCATCAACGTTGCCTGTATGAAAGGGCGCGGTCATTTCTATGAAGGACGAGGAATGTCCGTGATGACCGGGGCCATCCGTACTTTCAAATTATTGGGATGCGAACTGTTGTTTTGCACCAACGCGGCGGGGTCGCTGCGCCCTGCGGTAGGGCCTGGCCAACTGGTCTCGCTAACGGATCATATCAATATGATGCCGGGCTCTCCGCTGGTGGGGCCGAATGATGAGCGGTTCGGTGAGCGCTTTTTCTCGCTGGCCAATGCCTATGACGCCGATTACCGTGCGCTGTTGCAACAGGCGGCCGCGCATCAGGGCTTCCCGCTCCACGAAGGTGTATTTGTGTCTTACCCCGGCCCCAACTTTGAGACCGCAGCGGAAATCCGCATGATGCAGATTATCGGTGGTGATGTGGTGGGGATGTCGGTGGTACCAGAGGTGATTTCCGCCCGCCATTGCGGCCTGAAAGTGGTCGCGGTAGCGGCGATAACGAATATGGCGGAAGGACTGAGTGACGTGACCTTATCCCACAGTCAAACCCTGGCGGCAGCGGAACTCTCCCGGCAAAACTTTATCGACTTAATTTGCGGTTTTCTGGGCAAATTACCCCGTATATAAGGGATTTACAGTGCTATAAGGACAATGATTATGGGCATTGCAGGCCGTTTAAAAATCATGTCGTTTATGCAGTATTTTATCTGGGGAAGCTGGCTGGTGACCCTGGGCTCGTACATGATTAACACCCTCCATTTCACCGGCGCAAATGTCGGAATGGTATACAGCTCAAAAGGCCTGGCGGCGATCATTATGCCAGCGCTGGTGGGAATTATTGCTGATAAATGGTTACGGGCTGAGCGTGCTTATTGCCTGTGCCATTTAATCTGCGCCGGCGCGTTGGGTTACGCCGCCTGTGTCAGTCAACCGGAGGTAATGTTCTGGGCGATGCTGGTTAACGCCATGGCGTTTATGCCGACTATCGCGCTGTCGAATAGTATTTCGTATTGCTGTCTTGAGAAGGCCGGGATGGACACGGTGACCTGTTTTCCACCCATTCGCGTCTACGGCACCCTGGGGTTTATTGTCGCCATGTGGACAATTAGCCTGCTGGGTTTTGAGCTGAGCCATGCCCAGTTAGTTATCGCTTCTGGAGCATCGCTATTACTGGCGCTGTATGCGTTAACCCTGCCGCCGGTTCCCTGTGCTAAAAAGAAAGCACAGCCTGGCCTGGCGGCAAAACTGGGTTTGAATGCGCTGGTGTTGTTTAAGCAGCCGCTGATGCTGGTATTCTTTTTGTTCGCCATGCTGCTGGGCGCGGTGCTGCAAATCACCAATACTTTTGGTAGCCCGTTCCTGCATGATTTCGCCCGCGATCCGCTATTCGCCGACAGCTTTATCGTCAAATACCCTTCGTTGTTGCTTTCCGTTTCGCAGATGTCCGAAGTGGGGTTTATTTTAACCATCCCATTCTTTCTCAAACGCTACGGTATCAAGGTCGTGATGCTGATGAGCATGGTAGCCTGGACGCTGCGCTTTGGCTTATTTGCTCTTGGGGATCCCTCCGCCAGCGGGACGATCTTTTTGCTGTTGTCGATGATTGTGTATGGATGCGCATTCGACTTTTTTAATATTTCCGGGTCGGTATTTGTAGAGCAGGAAGTTGATCCGTCGATCCGAGCCAGCGCGCAGGGGCTTTTTATGACCATGGTTAACGGTATCGGCGCGTGGGTGGGGTCGATTTTAAGCGGTATGGCGGTGGATTATTTCTCTGTCGATGGCGTAAAAGCGTGGCCGACGATATGGCTGGTGTTCGCCGCCTACGCGTTGGCGCTGGCCGTGCTGTTTTCGCTCAGTTTTCATTACCGACATCAGCCCGATAAAACTCTGCGTAAGTCACTGTCTCATTAATCCCCGAATGTTAAATAACAGGGTATGAAGCGGCAATGACAGGAGCGCGCAGAAATGGAACACGCGTATCGGACCGATCTTAAACTGCTGCGCTACTTTGTGGCGGTAGCTGAAGAGCTGCATTTTGGCCGCGCAGCGGCAAGGCTGAATATGTCTCAGCCGCCGTTAAGCCTGCATATTAAAGAGCTGGAAACCCAACTGGGCACGCCGCTGTTTGTTCGCCATTCCCGTAGCGTAGCGCTGACCCATGCGGGCAAAATCCTGATGGAGGAGTCGCGCCGCCTGCTGGCGATGGTCAATGCGTCGCTGGCGCGTGTGGAGCAAATTGGTCGGGGGGAGGGAGGGCGAATTGAGCTGGGCGTGGTGGGCACCGCGATGTGGGGCCGAATGAGACCGGTAATGCACGCATTTTTGCGCGACAACCCAAATGTGGACGTTCAGTTTCGCGAAAAATCACCGGGAATGCAGTTGGCGTTACTTGAGCGCCATGAGCTGGATGCCGGTATCTGGCGTATGGCGCTCGACCTGCCGCAGGGGATGGTTGGATTACGGCTGCATGAAGCCGCATTTCTGGTGGCTCTGCCGCAGGATAGCCCGCTGACACGCCAGCAAACTATTCCGCTTGAAGCGCTACGAAATGAATATTTCGTTACGTTGCCATCGGTTCATTCTGACTGGTCGTTTTTGCAGCGGGTATGCCAGAAGGCGGGATTTTCGCCAATGATAATTCGCGAAGCGGTAGAGCCGCAGACGGTACTGGCGATGATAAGTATGGGGTTGGGGGTGACGTTAATGGCGGACAGCTATGCACAGATGCAGTGGCCAGGAGTGGTATTTAGGCCGCTCAAAGAGCGCATACCGGCAGATTTATATATTGTCTATCAACCGGCGCATACCACACTGACGGTAATGAGGCTGGTAAAGGCGTTAACGCAGTAAACCGCAGATAGCAAAAAAGCGCCTTTAGGGCGCTTTTTTACATTGGTGGGTCGTGCAGGATGACTCGCTTCGCTCGCCCTTCGGGCCGTCGCCGCAAGCGGCTCCGTTGTCTCACTTCGTTCGACCCGAACCTGCTGCAGGTTCGAATCTTCTGTATCGCAGATAGCAAAAAAGCGCCTTTAGGGCGCTTTTTTACATTGGTGGGTCGTGCAGGATTCGAACCTGCGACCAATTGATTAAAAGTCAACTGCTCTACCAACTGAGCTAACGACCCGAAATGGTGGGTGATGACGGGCTCGAACCGCCGACCCCCTCCGTGTAAAGGAGATGCTCTACCAACTGAGCTAATCACCCATTTCGGTACTACCGGGTACTTCGCAATGCGCTTTTCGATATGGTGGGTGATGACGGGCTCGAACCGCCGACCCCCTCCGTGTAAAGGAGATGCTCTACCAACTGAGCTAATCACCCACATCGAAATCGCTGTCGTACTGCTTAACGGGAACCATCTTATTATGATGGTGGGTGATGACGGGCTCGAACCGCCGACCCCCTCCGTGTAAAGGAGATGCTCTACCAACTGAGCTAATCACCCCCGCTGTGTGGAGTCGCATTATAGGGAGAGTTGAAAATGAGTCAACGCATTTTCTTAAGTTTTTAATCGCTCGTCTTAAATTTAGCCAATGCGATCGTTTCTTCCCCGTTGACGCTTGATTTGTCGTCAGTTTATCGCATTAACGCTTAACAACAGGGTTCAACATTGAGGAATCGGTTGACGGTGGTAGAATATTGCCCACTTAGCATTCCCAGGCATTTGCCGTTTTCCGGCACCTTTACAAACGTAAGGCCAATTAATGAAAATCAAAACCCGCTTCGCACCGAGCCCAACCGGCTATCTGCACGTTGGTGGCGCTCGTACTGCTCTCTATTCCTGGCTTTTTGCTCGCAATCTCGGCGGTGAATTTGTCCTGCGCATTGAAGATACCGATCTGGAGCGTTCAACGCCGGAAGCCATCGAAGCTATTATGGACGGCATGAACTGGCTGAGCCTGCAGTGGGACGAAGGCCCGTACTACCAAACCAAACGCTTCGATCGCTATAACGCGGTGATTGATGAGATGCTGGAAGCGGGCACGGCGTATAAATGCTACTGCTCTAAAGAGCGTCTCGAGGCGCTGCGTGAAGAGCAGATGGCGAAAGGCGAAAAGCCACGCTACGACGGGCGTTGCCGTCACGGTCATGAACATCACGCCGCCGATGAGCCGTGCGTGGTGCGTTTTGCTAACCCGCAGGACGGTTCAGTAATTTTTGACGACCAGATCCGCGGCCCGATCGAATTCAGCAACCAGGAGCTGGACGATCTGATCATCCGCCGTACCGACGGTTCCCCGACCTATAATTTCTGCGTTGTGGTTGATGACTGGGACATGGAAATCACCCATGTGATTCGTGGCGAAGACCATATCAACAACACGCCGCGCCAGATCAACATTCTGAAAGCCCTGAACGCGCCGGTTCCGCTGTATGCCCACGTGTCGATGATCAACGGCGATGATGGTAAAAAACTCTCCAAACGCCACGGCGCGGTCAGCGTGATGCAATATCGTGATGACGGCTATCTACCGGAAGCGCTACTGAACTATCTGGTGCGCCTGGGCTGGTCTCACGGCGATCAGGAGATTTTCAGCCGCGAAGAGATGATCAAGCTGTTCGATCTGCATGCGGTCAGCAAATCCGCAAGCGCCTTCAACACGGAAAAACTGCAGTGGTTGAACCATCACTACATTAATACCTTAGCGCCGGAATATGTGGCGACCCATCTGCAATGGCATATCGAGCAGGAAAATATCGATACCCGCAACGGCCCGGAACTGGCGGCGCTGGTAAAACTGCTGGGCGAGCGCTGCAAGACGCTGAAAGAGATGGCCGCGACCTGCCGCTATTTCTATGAAGACTTCGCAGAATTTGACGCCGACGCGGCGAAAAAACACCTGCGTCCGGTAGCACGCCAACCGCTGGAAGTGGTGCGCGATAAATTAGCGGCTATCACCAACTGGACGGCGGAAAATGTCCACGAAGCCATTCAGGCCACGGCGGATGAGCTGGAAGTCGGTATGGGTAAAGTGGGGATGCCGCTGCGCGTGGCGGTTACCGGGGCAGGGCAGTCGCCAGGCCTGGATGTGACCGTGCATGCTATCGGCAAGAGCCGTTCGGTAGAACGCATTAATAAAGCGCTGGCGTTTATCGCCGAGCGTGAAAGCCAGCAGTAATATTGCGGTTAACAAATAAAGCCGGTGAATACCGGCTTTATTTTTGGCTGCTATTCATCTTTAATGCCGAGCCGCTTTAACAGCCCGCTGATGCCTTCACGCAGAATCAAGGCAGAAAGCTGCTGACGCTCATGGGGCGTTATGGCCTGGGCGACCTGCCGTAATTGATTTTCCAGCTGCGCGGCATCATCACCGTAAGCAATTACGGGTTCTGCGGCGTGGTAGCCTTCCGTTCTGGATTGCATTTTCCGCGTGCCAGAGACATATTCACGCACCCGGTCATCCACAATAATCAGATGCGCTTTTCCTCCCTTAACGCCTTTTAAAGGAACGGTTTGCCATTGCTGATCGGTTACCCAACGATTAATGGTTTGCGCTTTATAGCCCGTTAATTCGGCCAGTTCTGCCGGGGTCATCCTTGGTTTAAAAATCATCATAGGCTAGTCATCATGGCGAATACTGAGTCGTTGCAACATCCCGGAAATACCTTCTCGCAGTAAAAGAGAGGTCATCTGTTTTTGTTCGGACGGGGTCATCTCTTTCAATGAATTAATCAGCAAATTTTCGAGCGGCGTTTCGACTTGCGGGGCGATATAAGATGCGTGAGGTTCAGAGGCGCGCTGTGCGCTGCGAATAAAATGTCGAACTTGTTCATTCACGTGGATCAATCTGGCTTTACCGCCCTGCACGCCGGGCTTGGGTGAGGTTTCCCACCCCTCTTTGCGCACCCATTTATTTATCGTTTGCCGGCTGTAACCCGTTAGCAATGCCAATTCTTCAGGCGTCATTCGTTCCTTGAGCATGAGTACTCCAGTGATTTATAAGGTTATTAGCTGTTCATCTTATAGCACTATTTTACTGGAAACTGTGACGTGAATAACTAGCGGGTTCAGGAAAGTGCGAGACAGATGCCATGTTGCTGGCTTTTTCAGCGGTTGAATCCAATCGGTGAATTTCGCGTTGACAGTCCAGGGTGGAATTCATATTATTCGGGCCGTCAACACGACAACGATTTTGCGTCGGGGCTATAGCTCAGCTGGGAGAGCGCTTGCATGGCATGCAAGAGGTCAGCGGTTCGATCCCGCTTAGCTCCACCAAACTTCATCCCACAAGTTTGGTGCAAACAAAGAATCGTGGGGCTATAGCTCAGCTGGGAGAGCGCTTGCATGGCATGCAAGAGGTCAGCGGTTCGATCCCGCTTAGCTCCACCACTTTTCAAACCCTCGCTTCGGCGGGGGTTTTTCGTTTCTGCGTCCTGCCTCTTTCAGATTTCCCCGGTCAATGATTTAATTTTATTTATGTCAATTTGTAGTATTTCGTTAAAGCCTTGTTTATTGAGGGGAGATTAATCTGGTCGTCACTTGCGTCGGGTAAACATTAACCATATTATTGGTGTCGCTTATTTCACGTGTCAAATTAACAAGTAAAATATATATATCCATGTTAAATAGAATTAACGTAAAAAGATTTTTTGTAGCATTGGTGTTGTGTTTTTTACTGGTACCGGTGGCACGATATATATCCCCCAAAGCGATTATTGATGGGCAGGCGCTTTATCTCGCTTATTTACCGCTGAGCGTCATGGTGGCGATGTTGCTGTTATTTGGCCGTCATGCCATTGCCCCGCTGATAATTGTCTTAGCCATCTCCTATTCACATCGTTATCCCCTGAGCGTGTTTCAGCTTGGCGCCTTTCTTTTTTGCTTAATGGCACCGTTTATTCTGTGCGGCGCGATTTGCCAGGCCTTTCTGGGCCGCCGCTGGCGCTATAACCTGACGGGGAGAGGAGTAGGGCATCGGATTTTATGGATAGGGTTCGCTGCACCGCTGCTCAGTAAGATGATGCGCTATGTCCTTGGGCACTTTATGTCGTTCCCTGCCGCCGTCGAGCCCTTTTTCGGCCACAGTTCGACAATGTTTAATATCGTTGATGGTCAGAATACGGTGGCGGCGGCGCTGGTCTTTAGCGGGATGTTTTATTATCCGTTGCGAATGCTGTTAAGCCCGGCCTTTGCGCGCGCGTTCTTCCGGCGCTGTATTGTTCCCGTGTTTTCCCGCAGACGGCGCATATTTACTTTCTGCTGGTTGATGGTGGTGGTCGCCGTACTGGTTATTTGCTGCGGCCCCTATGAAACTGACTGGATATCGGGATACATCGTGCCCGTTGTCTTTGTGCTATTCACCATTGGCGTTTTCAAAATCGGACCACGGCTGATTAGCCTGTTATGGTCCCTATCCGCCTGGATGTTACTGAGCTGGAACGAAAGTTTTTTGTACGGCAATTCCGCGTATTCTCTGGCCTTCGTGTTATCGGTTTTTATTGCTTTTACGGTAGCCGTGCTGTTTATGACGGTAATATTTCAGCGCAATGAGAGAATGAAACGGCAATATTTCTCATTATCACAAACCGATCCGTTAACCCGGATGCCTAATTTACGCGCGCTGGAAAAAGTCATTGAAAGAGAACGCGCCGGTTCATTGTGCTGCCTGCGCCTCAATAATATGGATTTCCTGAGCCGCCATTACGGGCTAATGATGCGCGTTCACGTAAAGCAATTGATTTCCAGCATGCTTAAGCCTTGGCTTCAACAGGGCGAGATGGTATTCCAGTTGCCTGGCAGCGATCTTTTAATTTTCCTGAAAGGGCCGGAACCGGAGGCGCGCCTGCGTCATATGGTCGATCTGTTAAACAGTAAACGGCTTCCGTGGAATAACGTGCAGCTGGATATCGATTATGGTGCCACCTGGTCGACGATAAATTATCACGAAGATGAGCTTTACCGGGTGATCAGCCAGTTAAGTTATCTGGCGGAGCAGGTAACGGCGGACGAACCGGTATTGCCGCTTAATCAGAACAGTAAGGTCACTATCTCGGGCGAAACCACCGAGCGGATCATGCTGCTGAAACAAGTCAAGCAGGTGCTGGAAGAAGAACGCATTGAGCTGTACGCACAGCCTATTGTCGATGCGAACGGTAAGGGATATCACGAGATTCTGGCGCGCATGCGCTGTGAGGATGTCTTTCTCACGCCGGATAAATTTATCCCGGTGGTGGCCCATTTTAACCTCAGCGTGCGCTTTGATATGCAGGTATTGACCGGATTGCTGAAGTTCCTGCGCCAGCATCCCGTCACGAGCCAGTGCCCGCGTTTCTCGGTCAACTTAATGCCGTTAACCCTGATGCAAAAAGGTGTCGCCCGGCAAATTATTGCGCTGTTTGAAGAGTATGCCGTGCCGGTAAGCTGGGTGATTATCGAAGTTACGGAAGAACAGGCGTTTTCCGACTCGGAAACCACTACCCAAAATATTACGCTGTTACGTGAAAGCGGTTTTCGTATCGCGATTGATGATTTTGGCACCGGGTATGCGAACTTTGAACGCCTGAAGCGCCTGCAGGCGGATATTATCAAAATCGATGGCTGCTTTATCCAGGATATCCTGACCGACTCGCTGGATAACATGATTGTGAAATCGATCTGCGAACTGGCGAAGGCCAAATCCTTTTCAGTGGTGGCGGAGTACGTCGAAACCGAAGCGCAACGCGAACTGCTGCTGGAGTTGGGCGTGAATTATCTCCAGGGTTATCTCACCGGCAGACCGGTGCCCCTGCACACGCTGGTTCAGGCGTAAAAAAACCCGCTTCGGAAAGCGGGTTTTTTAATTCTGGTAACTCTTTACGGCAGCATCAGCGCCGCGATGGACGCCGACAGCACGCTCACCAGCGTGGAGCCGTATACCAGTTTCAAACCAAAGCGGGATACCACGTTGCCTTGCTCTTCGTTCAGGCCCTTGATCGCACCGGCGATAATACCGATAGACGAGAAGTTAGCAAACGATACCAGGAAGATAGACAGGATGCCTTCCGCACGCGCAGACAGCGGGGAAGCGGACTGGGCAATTTTCTGTAGATCCAGCATTGCTACGAATTCGTTGGAAACCAGTTTGGTCGCCATGATACTGCCCACCTGCAACGCTTCGCTTGCCGGTACGCCCATCACCCAGGCAATCGGGTAGAACACATAACCCAGAATGCCCTGGAAGGAGATGCCCAGTACCGCAGCGAACAGCGCGTTGAGGCCCGCGATCAGCGCGATAAAGCCAATCAGCATCGCCGCAACGATCACCGCCACTTTAAAACCGGCCAGGATGTATTCACCCAGCATCTCGAAGAAGCTTTGGCCTTCATGCAGACTGGACATCTGCAGGTTTTCGTCTTCTTGTTCAACGCGGTACGGGTTAATCAGCGACAGCACGATAAAGGTACTGAACATGTTGAGCACCAGCGCCGCCACCACGTATTGTGGCTTCAGCATGGTCATGTACGCGCCAACGATGGACATCGATACCGTGGACATTGCCGTGGCCGCCATGGTGTACATGCGGTTGCGGGACATTTTGCCGAGGATATCTTTGTAAGCGATGAAGTTTTCCGACTGGCCGAGGATTAGCGAGCTGACGGCGTTAAAGGATTCCAGTTTACCCATACCGTTCACTTTGGAGAGCACGGTACCGATAGCGCGGATCACAATCGGCAGAACGCGAATGTGCTGCAAAATACCGATCAGCGCGGAAATGAAGACGATAGGGCACAGAACCTGCAGGAAGAAGAATGCCAGGCCTTGATCGTTCATGCCGCCAAAGACGAAGTTTGTCCCTTCGCGCGCAAAGCCGAGCAGTTTGTCGAACATGCCTGCGAACGCCTTCACAAATCCGAGACCAATCTCAGAGTTAAGGAAGAACCAGGCAAGAAGCACTTCTATAACTAATAATTGAACAAC
The DNA here is from genome assembly GCF_056155425.1 of Atlantibacter sp. MEI4A-1023. NCBI lineage: Bacteria > Pseudomonadati > Pseudomonadota > Gammaproteobacteria > Enterobacterales > Enterobacteriaceae > Atlantibacter > Atlantibacter sp. MEI4A-1023. Next base: position 3,285,837 of record NZ_CM149568.1, on the reverse strand, counting down.
AAAGCGAATACGAATTTCTTTGCGGTTACGACTGATCAGCAAAGCAAGCAGCGCAACAACGGCGAGCGCCAGAACAAAGTGCAGAACGCGGGACATATGTGCTCCGAATATGAGGCAGGTTTAATTTTCCTGCACATTCTATGCAACGAGGCGTAATAAAACGAGATCTACCGCTCACTATAGTAAGGTCTTGTGACGAACCGCAAAAATAGTGATCCACCAGACATTTCTGATATGTTACGTAAAGAACTGAAAGGTTACGTTCTCCGGCTATACTTTTAACACTTCGCCACGCTCCGTTGATAACCACGGCGCTACGCACGCGGCTCTTCCAACATCGTTTTTAGCTATCAAAGTAATCGTACGCTCCCCTTGTGAATGAACTTGATAATCATTCTCGTTTTGTTAGCATAAAACATAGCAAAGGCTATATCTTGAGGCAAAAAATGACCAGCAGTCGCGTTGATAACAGTAATGGCCGTACGGCGCGTAAACTCAGGCTGGCGTTAATGGGGCCCGCGTTTATCGCGGCGATTGGCTATATCGATCCCGGTAACTTCGCCACCAATATCCAGGCAGGGGCCAGCTTCGGCTACCAGCTGTTGTGGGTCGTGGTGTGGGCTAACCTGATGGCGATGCTGATTCAGGTGCTGTCCGCCAAACTGGGCATCGCCACCGGCAAAAATCTCGCCGAACAAATTCGCGACCACTATCCGCGCCCGCTGGTGTGGTTTTACTGGGTCCAGGCGGAAATTATCGCCATGGCGACCGATCTCGCGGAATTTATCGGCGCGGCCATCGGCTTCAAGCTGATCCTCGGCGTGTCGCTGTTACAGGGGGCGATACTCACCGGCGTGGCGACATTCCTGATCCTGATGCTGCAAAGCCGTGGCCAGAAGCCGCTGGAAAGGGTGATCGGCGGCCTGCTGTTGTTTGTGGCGGTGGCGTATATTGTCGAACTGATTTTTTCTCAGCCGGAGTTTGCAGAACTGGGCAAAGGGATGATTATCCCCAGCCTGCCGACCTCGGAAGCGGTGTTTCTCGCCGCAGGCGTGCTGGGCGCGACCATTATGCCGCACGTGATCTATCTGCACTCGTCACTGACCCAGAACCTGCATGAAGGTTCGCGGGCCGAACGCTATTCCGCCACCAAATGGGATGTGGCGATTGCCATGACCATCGCCGGTTTCGTGAACCTGGCGATGATGGCGACGGCGGCGGCGGCATTTCACTTTTCTGGTCATACCGGGGTCGCCGATCTCGACCAGGCTTACTTAACTCTCGAGCCGTTATTAAGCCATGCGGCGGCGACCATTTTTGGCCTGAGCCTGGTGGCGGCGGGCCTGTCATCCACCGTAGTCGGTACTCTGGCGGGGCAGGTGGTGATGCAGGGCTTCGTGCGTTTTCATATCCCGCTGTGGGTGCGCCGCAGTATCACTATGGCACCGTCGTTTATTGTGATCCTGATGGGCCTCGATCCGACGCACATTCTGGTGATGAGCCAGGTCCTGCTGAGCTTTGGTATCGCTCTGGCGTTAGTGCCGCTGCTGCGTTTTACCAGCGATGCCAAACTGATGGGGTCACTGGTCAATACCCCTCGGGTACGGATTATCGGCTGGGGGATTGTGGTGCTGGTGGTGGCGCTCAACCTGTGGCTACTGATCGGCACGCTTTTCGACCTGTAAGCAAGACCGTGACAGGCCATCTGTCACGGTTTTCTCAATCATTACCCGCTAAACTGGTTACCTTCTTTCAACGCCCGTTGGTCCGTATTTTCCATGAATGGATTTGATCTTGTTTTCGTGAAATATGTCCAGGAACACAGCCCGGTTGCCATTGGCGACGTGACCCAGCGTTTCGGCAAAACGCTCTCGACGTTAAAGCGCACCATGAAAGAGATTAATGCGCTGCTGCCTGAGCAATTTCATCTGCATATTGATAATCAGTTGATTACCACCACCATGGGCTACGGCGAATATATCGAGCTACTGGAGAAAATTAAGTTCAACCGCTATATCACCAGCCCGGAAGAGCGCACCCGCGATTTATTTGTCGCGCTGTGCCTGAATGACGTGGTGAATAAAAGCGAGTATTACGCCCGGTTTTTCGTTAGCGCCAGCACGTTAAAAAACGATGCGCCGGTTTTAAGCCAGTTCTTGCAGGATAATCAGTTAGCTCTGCAAAGTATTCACCGCAAAGGCTCGGCGCTGTCGGGTGACGAAATCGCGCTGCGTATCGCGGTGTGCTTAACCATTCTAAAGACCGTCGAAATTGGCGAAGACCACCGGTTAATTACCCATAAAGCCAACGATCCGGTAAACCGCTCGGTGGCGGAGCGTTTTCTCAGCCAGTGTCATGAGGAGATCGCTGCCGCCGCGCGGCTGTACACGCAACGTATCGAACCGACATTGCGCCTCGGTTATAACGGTAAAAAGTATTTTCTGGTTTACCTGAGCCTTGCCATGCATCGCCTGAAGCGTGGCCACGAAATTAACGATACATCAACGCTGGATTTTATTGCCACAGTCCCGTTCGGGTTGTTTGAATCGCAAAATGAAAACTGCTTTCTGGATCTGCTGGTATCGTCATTGAGCACCACCCGGCGCGCCTTCACGCTTTACGATCGGCCATTAGTCGAGGCGGTAGGGCAGTTTATTGAACGTATCGAACCGGCACTGGTCAGTACCCTTTATAATCGCCAGGCGTGTTTTGCCGAGGTATATCAGTTTATCTGTTTGGCGATTATTCAGAATAAATTTCACCTGTGGTTTGAAGATAAAAAATTACAGGGGGTGCGCGCCAGCTATCCGCAGCTCTGGGAAAGCGTAAAGCAGGCGCTGGCGTCAATGGAACAGCATTACGCGATCCAGTTTTCCGGCGTCCATCTGGCGACACTACTGCTGATACTCAAAAAATATGAGCTGCAAAACCGGCTGGTCAGTGAATCCCGCAAGCGGATTATTATCGTGACTAACTCGTCAGAAAGTAAAATTGGTTATTTTAAAGAGGTACTTCACGCCTGGTTTCATATCGATATTGTTGCCTGCGTGAATATTAATGAACTGCACCAGCTGAAAACCATTTCCTTTGATTTACTGATCACCTTCACCAATAAAATATCCAGCTATTTGAAGTATTATCAGCTCGATTATATCAAGGTGAATTTTCATCTTACCCAGGATGATATTACCCTGCTGCGCCAGCAGGGATTGTCGCGGGCGAAGAAAAAAATCCCGGCAGCGCAGTTTGCTCAACAGGCCGCCGGGATGAATGAACAGCAACTACGCGCGTTTGTGGCGCAACACTACCCAGGAATTTTTATTTAACGCAGCCGAGCGGCTGCTTAACGCCGCGACACCATACGGCGTTAAGATTTAACGCCTCGTCCAGCACCAGAAAATCGGCGTCTTTACCCGCTTCAAGGCTACCTTTGCGGTCAGCGACGCCCGCCAGCTGCGCCGGATTCAAACAGGCGATGTGCGCGGCGGAGACCAGACCGTTTTCCAGCCGGTCCACCACTGCTTTTATTGAATCCAGAAAACTCATCTCCAGTTGGCGCACGCCATGCCAGTCATCCGGCGCAATGCTGCGTGTCGCTCCGTCCTTACCACTAATTTGTAATTTCCCGGCGGAAATGCGGAATGTTTCCTGGCGCAGATAGTGATAAAACTCGTAGCCTTCCGGGAAATCCACGTAGCCGAGGCAGTCGCTCATCATCACCAGACGGCGGTCACCCTTGATGCGATACAGAATATCGAACACCTCCGGGCGCAGGGTAATGCCGGTCTGCTTCGCCACTTCAGCATACAGATCGCGGTAATACATCACCGCGCCCACCACGCCGGGCTCCCGGTGATGCAAACCGCGCATGGCGCTAAACGCGTGGGTCACGTGCGTGAGTCCCGCTTCGATGGCGGCGGTCATCTGGTCGAAGGTGGCGTCGGTATGCCCTGCGGAGGCGGTGATCCCCTGGCTATTCAGATAGCGGATCAGCGCCAATGCGTCATCCAGCTCCGGTGCCAGGGTCATCAGGCGGATATGCCCATTCGCCAGCCGGTTAAAATGCTGGAACCCGGCGACGGACGGTGGTTGCAGACTGTCTTTGCGCTGCATCCCCAAATACTTTTCATTGATGTAGGGGCCTTCCATATGGATGCCCACTGCTTCTGCGCCGTCGCCTGGCGCGGCGGTTTCGATATACGCCGCCGCCGCCTGCAATGAGCGTTCAAGAAAATCCTGCGGCATAGTCGCGCTGGTGGCGAGATACGCGGTGACGCCCGCCTGAACCAGATCCCGGCTCATGGCCTGCACAGATTCGCGGGTGCCTTTCCAGGCAAATGAACCGCGTCCCCAGCCGTGAACGTGAATGTCCACAAAGCCGGGCATTAAATAGTTATCGCCGTAATCCGTCGCCTCACCGCGATAGCCGTCAGTCACTGCGGTGATGGTGCCGTTTTCCACCACCAGTACGCCGCTCCGTAACCCTTCAGAGGTCACAATGCGCGTCGAGCGAAACGCGTTAATCGTCATCGATTTCGCTCCTTACCCGCTGCACCATCTCCTGGGCGATTTGCGCGCATAGCCCGGTGTAGCAGGCCGGGTCGAGCAGGGTTTCAATCTCATTGTCATCAAAACTGGCGCGGATCACCGGCTGTTCGCGCAGCACCTGCCCATATTCGATGCCTTCATGGGTGCTGCGCATCGCCATCTCGTAAACCAGCTCATGGGCCGGATCTTTGCCCAGCCGCTCCACCAGCGCCATCATGATTTTTTCGCTGTTAATCAGCCCGTGGGTAATGCCGACGTTCTGCTTCATCCGCTCAGGGTTAATCACCAGCGTGCGGCTTAACTCTTCGGCACGCATCACGATTTCCGCCATCAGCTCCATGCTCTCCTGCAAATTGGCGTCGAAAATGAAATAGGCGGAGCTGTCGGCCTCGAACGGGCGCGGGCACACGTAGAGTGACGACGTCAGCACCGAGTAAAGTTTTTGCGCGTTAGCGATAATCCCTTTTGCCAGCTTTGGGTTCACCTTTTGCGGCATGGTGCTGCTGCCGACGGTGCCTTTTTTGAAGGCTTCCGAGACTTCGCCGTACTCTTCGCCGGAGGTGAGATACACCTCTTCGGCCATTTTTTGCAGCGTGGTTGCCAGTAAACACAGGTTGCTGATGAACTCGGTGCGATACACCTGGGCGCTGCGCGACGGCACCCGCATCGAATGCATCCCCAGATGCCGCGCTACGCTCTCCTGTACCTGGCGTCCGGTTTCGCCAGTAGCGTGGAACGCCCCCACCGCGCCGCCCATCATCACGGTAAACACGCGGCTTTCCGCCTGTTTCATGCGTTCACGACTGTGCAACAGCTCATCAATCCACACCGCGACCTTATAGCCCCAGGTAATCGGCAGGGCGTGTTTGCCGTGGGTACGTCCGGCCATCAGTGTGTTTTTATGCTGTTCCGCCATGTCCGCCAGGTTGCGCAGCGTGTCATCTACAAACCCGTTGATGATTTGCTGGCATTGCCAGGCCAGGTGCAACTGCGCGGTTTGCTGAATATTCTGAGTGGTCACGCCGTAGTGCACGTATTTGCCGCTTTCCGGGGAGCAGGCTTTCACCAGCACTTTAATCATCGGTACAAAGCCGTGGCCGATTTCCCGCAGCAGGCGGTCCATTTCGTTCAGGTCGATGCGCGACAGCAGGCAGTTTTCGGCAATGTTTTGCGCCGCCGCCTGCGGGATCATCCCGGCTTGCGCCTGAGCCAGCGCCAGCGCAGCCTCCACATCCAGCCAGGACTGGATACGCGCTTCCTGGCTGAACAGCGCTTTCATGCCGCGATCGTCAAGGGTTTTACTTTTTGAATCATACAGGGCTCGCATCATGCTTCCTCTTAGTGGTGACCGGCTAAGGCGTCGTCAACGGCGTTACGGACAAACTCGACGTGTGGCCCGAACACCACATGGATATGGTTGCTGGAGGGGATAAACGTCCCCATTGATCCGGCATCTTTGAGAATGCCCATATCGAGCTTTTTCTGATCGTTTAAATCAATGCGCAGGCGCGACACGCAGTTTTCCACGCGTTTGATATTGGTTTTACCGCCCAGCCCTTCAATCACCAGTTCGGCGACTTTGTCGTACTCTTTGTTATTCAGCAGCGTACTGTCGGCAATATCTGCTTCACGGCCCGGCGTTTTAATATCGAATTTGCCGATGGCGTAGCGGAACACAAAATAGAACACCACGAAGTTGGCGATGCCTAAAAGGATCAGGTTCAGCCAGCGGGTGTGTTCGTACATCAGGCCGAAAATACCGAAGTCAAAAATCGTGCCGCGAATATAGCCAACGGAAATATCCAGCAGCTGCAACGGTATCGCCATCAGGCCGCACAGCACGGCATAAACGATGAACAGCTTCGGCGCAATAAACAGGAACGAGAACTCCAGCGGCTCGGTAATGTTCCCCAGCACCGCCGTCAGCACCACCGTCAGGATCATCCCTTTGGCGAACTTTTTATTTTTGAAATAGGCCATGTGATACATCGCCAGGCCAATTGCCGGAACGCGGAACAGGGTGGTCAGCATTTGGGTGGAGGCCAGATAGCTGGTCAGCGTCGGCATGTACTGATCCCACGCCGGATGGTTCGGCCCCAGCTCGAACAGGATTTTATTGATGGCGGGTAAAATGCCGACGTAGGTTTGGCCGTCAATTAAATAGGTGCCGCCTGCTTCGGTAAAACGCACCGTCGAACTCAACACGTGATGCAGACCAAAGGGGATCAGTAACCGGTTGAGGGTCATATAAATCCCGGCCCCGATATTTGGTGCCATCAGAATGGTCGAAATACTTTTCATCCCGGCGGTAAACAGATCCCAGATAAACGGAATAATTAACCCGATGGGAATTGCAAAGGCGATGGCCAATATCGCCACTGATTTTTTACCGCTGAAAAAAGCAAACGCCAGCGGCAATTGCAGCCGGTAATAGCGGTCGGTGACTTTGGCGGCAAGCAGCCCGGCTATTATCCCGCCGACGGCCTCAATTTTTAAGGTCTGCACCCCGAGCACCATGCCCTGGCCGACCAGCGCTAAATCACCTTTCGCCAGCTGTCCGGTTAATTTCAAATGCACGTGCATGGAAATCAACAGCGTTAAATAGGCGATGACCGAGGCAAATACCGCGATGCCTTTCTCTTTTTTCGACATCCCATACGCCACGCCCATGGCGAACAGCAGCGGGATATTCTGGAATACCACGCTGCTGATTAATCCCAGGGATGAAAGCACCGCTTTGAAACCGGCATTCCCCAGGAAAGGCAATTTTTCAATCATGTAATTTTGGCCCAGCGCGCTGCTGATGCCCATTACCATCCCAACCGGTGCTAATACAGCGATGGGCAATAATAACGAGCGGCCGAACGTCTGTATTTCGTTTTTAAAATTCGCGTTCATGACAATATCCCCGATAAGACATCGTATTATCAAACACGTTTGGGGGAGGGGAGCTCAAGGTCAAATAATGTCTGAAGCAGGGCGCAAAAATTGCCCGTAAGAAATTGCTGAGGCGATCACATTATTAACTTGACGAAAGGACAAGCGATCAAAAAAGGAGCCCGGAGGCTCCTTTTGCAAATTCATTAATGGCGGTGGTGATGTTTGCCGCGCCCGCGATGGTCGTCCCGGTCGCGCCAGCCTTCACGGTAGCCGCGTTCATAGGCGTTGCGATCTTTATACCAGCCGCGATGGTAGCCATTGTCGTGTTTACGCCAGTAGCCGCCGCGACGCTCATAATGGTTGTGCCAGTAATCACGATCGCGCCAGCGACCGCCGTCCCAGTAGTTACCGTAATTATCACGATCGCCAATTTGTAATTTTATTGAGGGTAACAGGGTGATTTCGCCTGCACTTGCCATCATTGGCGCTCCCGCCAACAGAAAGGCTGCAAGCAACAGTGACCTGAACATAGTCTTCTCCTTCACGATCGGGGCCGTGGCCGGCCTGTTACAGCAATATTACGGGGTGGTAAAGCCCCGTATCTTCGCCACAACTCCGAATTCATTTTGGATAGCACAAAATGCTAAAAAGACGTGTTACCCGTTGATTTGCCGTCAGGACAGAATGGCGTCAATTGCCGCGCACTCTTCAGCGCTAAACTGCCGGTTCGCCAGCATCCCTACCGCGTCCTCAATTTGGCTGGTTTTACTGGCACCGATTAACACCGATGTCACTTTATCGTCACGTAAGACCCAGGCCAACGCCATTTGCGACAGCTTCTGACCACGCTGCTGCGCCAGCGCGTTAAGCTTACGCACTTTCGCCAGTTTTTCGTCGGTGAGCTGATCCGGGTTGAGGAAGCGGCTGCCGCTGGCGGCGCGGGAATCAGACGGAATGCCGTTCAGGTAGCGGTCGGTTAACTGCCCGCCTGCCAGCGGTGAAAACGCGATGCTGCCGACACCTTTTTCCTGCAACACGTCCAACAGTTCTGCTTCCACCCAGCGCTCAAACATGGAATATTTCGGCTGGTGGATTAAGCATGGCGTACCGAGATCGTTCAGGATATCAATCGCCTCGCGCGCCTGCGCGGCAGGGTAGTTCGACAGGCCCACGTACAGCGCTTTCCCCTGGCGCACAATATGATCCAGCGCGCGCATGGTTTCCTGCAACGGGGTTTCCGGGTCCGGGCGGTGATGATAGAAAATATCCACGTACTCAAGCCCCATGCGCTTCAGGCTCTGGTCGAGGCTGGCGATCAGATATTTGCGCGAACCCCAGTCGCCGTAAGGGCCGTCCCACATGGTGTAACCGGCTTTGCTGGAGATGATCAGCTCATCGCGATAAGGCAGGAAGTCTTCTTTAAATATCCGCCCGAAATTGTGCTCGGCGGAACCCGGCGGCGGCCCGTAGTTATTGGCAAGATCGAAATGGGTGATGCCAAGATCAAACGCCCGGCGCAGCAGCTGGCGGCTGTTATCCACCAGCGTGGCGTCGCCAAAGTTATGCCAAAGCCCCAGAGAAATGGCGGGAAGCTTCAGCCCGCTTCGTCCGCAGCGGCGAAATTCCATCGTTTGATAGCGTGCGGGATCTGCCTGATAAACCATGCGTATTGCCTCATCAGTAAGGAAATTTTCAGCGTGTATACGTTTACACAAAATTGGCGCCTTTGCACCCTACACCGCATCGCGCTGTAAATCTCGCGTGCCACGCACTTTTCGATCGGATACCTGGACAGGGATCGCAGTTCCTTAATACTTCAATCAGGCTCCTGATAAAAAGGAATGTTCCATGGCTCAGCGTTATTGTGTGGCGGATTATCTACTGGACCGGCTGTCGCAGAGTGGAATCACCCATCTTTTCGGCGTACCGGGCGACTATAACCTACAGTTTCTCGATAATGTCATCGCGCACCCGGAAGTGGCCTGGGTGGGCTGCGCCAACGAACTCAATGCGGCCTATGCCGCTGACGGCTATGCTCGCTGTAAAGGGGCGGGGGCCTTATTAACCACGTTTGGCGTAGGTGAACTCAGCGCCCTTAACGGCGTGGCGGGCAGCTATGCCGAACACGTTCCGGTGTTGCACATCGTCGGCGCGCCCGCGTCAGGCGCGCAGCAGCGCGGCGAATTGATGCATCACACCGTCGGCGATGGTGATTTCCGCCATTTTGTGCGTATTGCCAGCGAGTTATGCGCCGCCCATGCGGTACTGACGGCGGAAAACGCCTGCAAAGAAATCGACCGGGTGATCCACGAAATGCAGTCCGCTTCGCGTCCCGGTTACCTGATGCTGCCTGCGGATGTGGCAAAAAAGCCTGCCATCCGCCCTGAAAACGCTCTCACAAAGGCGGTACACAGCGCCGATCCCGCTCTGCTGGAGGCGTTTCGCCAGGCTGTTAAGCAGCGGCTTTCCGGTGTTACGCATGTCGCTCTACTGGCGGATTATCTGGCGGAGCGTTTTGGCCTGCGGCGCGCCCTGCAACAGTGGGTAAAAGCGATCCCGCTGGCACACAGCTCTCTGCTGATGGGTAAAGGGATTTTTAACGAAGGCGGCGCAGGATTTACGGGCACGTATAGCGGTGCCGCCACTGCCCAGGCGCAGCGCGAGGCTATTGAGGCAAGCGATCTGGTTATCTGCGTCGGCGTGAAATTTACCGATACCACCACCGCCGGATTTAGCCAACATCTCACCCGCGAACAAACCATCGAGGTAATGCCCGATGGTGCACGCATTGGCGAGCATTGGTTTAGTGGCCTGCCGATGGCGGAAGCGGTGAGCATTCTGTACCGGGAAGTGCGCCAGATTCAGCATCAACTGACGTTGTCGGACATCAAACCGGCTCCACTGCCGGAGGGCGATGCCGGGCTGGATCAGCATGCTTTCTGGCGGGCAATTCAGGACTGGCTGCGGCCAGGAGATATTGTGGTGGTGGATCAGGGTACCGCTGCGTTTGGCGCGGCAACCCTGACATTGCCGGAGGACGTGACCTTTATCGTCCAGCCGCTGTGGGGGTCGATAGGCTACGCGCTGGCGGCGGCGTTCGGCGCGCAAACCGCCTGCCCAACGCGGCGGCTGGTGCTGATCACCGGCGACGGCGCGGCGCAGTTAACCATTCAGGAGCTGGGCTCGATGCTGCGGGACGATTTGCGCCCGGTGGTTATCGTGCTGAATAACGACGGCTACACGGTGGAGCGGGCCATACATGGCGCGGAGCAGCGCTACAACGATATCGCCCCCTGGGACTGGACGGCGCTACCCCATGCACTGGATGTCCATCATAAAGCCGAATGCTGGCAGGTCAGCGAAACCGTGCAGCTTGAGGACGTGCTGGCGCGGCTGGCGCATCCGCCGCGACTGTCATTACTGGAGGTGATGTTGCCAAAGGAGGATCTTCCGGAACTGCTGACCGCCGTCACCCGGTCACTGGGCGCGCGCAACGGCGGACAGGCTTAGTCTTTAGGCCCGGCGACCATTAACGGCTTCCCGGCCAGCAGCAGCCAGGCCGGGAGCATTACAATGCATAATAATGGCAGCAACTGGGTATCCGGTACGATCACCGCCGCCATAAACAGGCTCATCCACCCGTCGCGTGTCACCACCAGCACCATACCCAACACTGCGCAGGAAACCGTGACCGCTGCCGGGACGGCGTCAACATGCTCATGCAGCATCAGCCCCAGCGCCACGCCGACGAATACTGCCGGGAAAATACGCCCGCCGCGAAAACCGCAGGCGGCGGCAATCACCAGCGCCGCGAGTTTAATAACCGCAAACAGGAAATAGTCGTATACCGTCCAGGTCTGGCCGAACGCCAGTTGCTGCATCTCGTCGACGCCTTTAAACAGGGTTTGCGGCCCGCCGATGGCGCCCAGCAGGCCGAGAATAAATCCACCCGCGCCCAGCATCAGTACAGGGTTTTTAATCCTGCGCATCAGCGCGTGCAGGCGCGGCAAACACCACACCGCCACCATGCCCAGCGCAATGGCGATGGCCGCCACCACCGCGCCGCTGAACACATCCGTCAGGTGCAGTTGCGAATAGTGGGCGATGGGCAGTGAAAAGTTTGGGTGAACAAACAGGCTGGTCGTCACCCCGCCTGCCGCCGCCGCCATCAGCGGAGCGAACAGTTTGTCCCACAGCGGCACGTCATGAGTGCTGTTCAGCGTTTGGGAGAAAATCAGCGCTGCCGCCACGGGCGTGCCAAACAGCGCGCCGATGGTGCCTGCCGCTGCCAGAATCGTCCAGTCGAGCGAGTGAACGCGGGGAAACAGCTTACCGCCTAATACCACCGCCAGCGCGACGTTAATCGCCATAATTGGGTGCTCTGGCCCAAGGCTGACCCCGCCCGCCAGGCCGAGGATCATCGCCAGCGCCAGGCCGGGCAGGGCGCGGCTTTCCACCGGGTTACCGATCAGCGGCTCACTGGCCGGGTCTGGCCCGCCGTGGCCGGGAAAGAAGCGGATCACCAGGCCGACCGCGATGCCGGTGAGCGTCAGAATAGTGATAATCCAGCCGGGGGCAAACAGGGAAACCCCAAACGTCGCAGGCAGCGTCTGCCACAGAAAGGTCTGTAAAATCCCCGCGACCCGCATCATAAACAGTAAGATTAAACTGCTGGCAATGCCGATCAGCAATGCCGGCAACGCGAGCATCAACATGGTTCTGGCGCGGGGATGAAGCATCGGATAATCCTTATGAATGAAAAGGCTGGCGCTTTACTGACCACCAGATTACTGTGCTGATTGCAAAGGTGCTGAAACGGTAAACGTAATCTGTGACACGCCTCAATAATCATGGGTCATCAGCATAAAGGACATTGTGGTGATGATGCCTTGTATTTAGAGTGTGCCGAAGACCTATTTTGACTTTAGCGGAGCTGTTGAATAATGACCAAATTTGCATTGGTGGGAGATGTAGGCGGCACCAACGCACGCTTAGCGCTCTGTAACCTTGAAACCGGCGCAATCGAGCGCGCAAAAACGTATTCCGGGCTGGATTATCCTACCCTTGAGGCAGTGGTACGAGTTTATCTGACCGAGCATGACGCGACCGTCACCGAAGGCTGCATCGCCATCGCCTGCCCAATCACCGGCGACTGGGTGGCAATGACCAACCATACCTGGGCGTTTTCCACCGAAGAAATGCGCAAAAACCTCGGCTTCGACCATCTGGAAATCATTAACGATTTCACCGCTGTTTCTATGGCGATCCCGATGCTGAAAAAAGAACACCTGATCCAGTTCGGCGGCGGCGAGTCGGTAGAAGGCAAACCCATCGCGGTTTACGGCGCGGGTACCGGTCTTGGCGTGGCGCACCTGGTGCATGTGGACAAGCGCTGGATCAGCCTGCCGGGCGAGGGCGGTCATGTGGACTTCGCACCCAACAGTGAAGAAGAGGGCATTATCCTTGAGGAGCTGCGTGCGGAAATCGGTCACGTATCCGCCGAGCGCGTGCTGTCCGGGCCGGGGCTGGTCAATCTCTATCGCGCCATTGTGAAATCCGATGGCCGCTTGCCTGAAAACCTGATGCCGAAAGACGTGACCGAACGCGCGCTGGACGATGCCTGCATCGACTGCCGTCGCGCGCTGTCGCTGTTTTGCGTGATCATGGGGCGTTTTGGCGGCAACCTGGCGCTGAACCTGGCGACCTTTGGCGGCGTCTATATAGCCGGTGGGATTGTGCCGCGCTTCCTGGATTTCTTCCGCGCGTCGGGCTTCCGCGGTGGTTTTGAAGACAAGGGCCGTTTTAAAGCCTACGTGCAGGATATTCCGGTGTACCTGATCGTCCACGATCAGCCTGGGCTGCTCGGCGCGGGCGCGCATTTGCGCCAGATTCTGGGACAAGTTCTCTGATAAAAAGCGCCGCGAGGCGCTTTTTTTACAACCGCATTAACTGGCGGAACTCTTTTACCCGGCTGCGGCTCACCGGCACCTGGAAATCCAGATCCCGTAAACGCAGAATGTAGGTATTATTGAACCACGGTTCTATCTCGCGGATTTTATGCAGATTCACGCAGTACGAGCGGTGGCAGCGGAAAAAATGCCCTTCCGGTAGCCGGTTGAAAAACTCGGTGATATTCATCGGCATCACATAGGCTTCGCGTTTGGTGTACACGAAAGTCAATTTTTCGTGGGCTTCGGCGTAATAGATATCGTTGATATCGGTAACGATGATCCGCTCGTCTTTAATCAGGTTGATGGTGGCGTTTTCCCGGCTGACCGGCGCGGCGCTCTGCGGGCTGGCCTGCTGCTGCCCGGCGGCCTCCAGCTTTTGCAACATGCTGATGATCCGCGACTCCTGCCAGGGTTTGAGAATGTAATCAAACGCCTCCAGTTCGAACGCCTCCACGGCATGCTCTTTCCATGCGGTGATAAACACAATAAACGGCTTACTGGCGAACTTACTGATGTTTTGCGCCAGCAGCACGCCGTCCAGCGACGGGATATTGATGTCGAGAAAAATAGCGTCCACGGTGTGGTGCTGAAGATATTTCAGCACGTCCAGCCCGTCGTCAAAGGTGCCGACAATCTCAATGTGGCTGTGGTTATTAATCAGCCAGCTCAGTTCCTGTTGGGCCAGAATTTCATCTTCAACGATGATCGCTTTCATCGTTCCTCCTCAGGAAAATTGCGCGGCGGCAACGGGGCGCGCCAGCGGCTGGTTGGGCACATAGAAGGCGATCTCGGTGCCGGGGTTAAGCTGGCGGATTTGCAGCCCTTCGCCGTACAGTAATTTCACCCGGTGATGCACGTTCAGCAGGCCGATTTTATTGCCCGGCATCTCGTCCGCCTCGACGCGCGCCACCACGTCGGGGTCGATACCGTGCCCGGTATCACGCACCGCAATGCGCACCCGGCTGCCGGATTCGGTCACGCTAATCGTCACCACGCCTTTGCCTTTACAGGGCTGGATGCCGTGCACAATGGCATTTTCCACCAGCGGCTGGATCAGCAGGCTCGGTACCACGCAATTTACGTCCTCGTCGATGTCATAAATCACCGTGAGCTTGTCGCCGAAGCGCGCCTGCTCAATGGCGATGTAATCTTTAATCTGGTACAGCTCTTTTTTGATATCAATCTGCTCGTCATCGTTTAATTCAATGTTGTAACGCAGATAGCGCGAGAGATTAAAAATCAACTGGCGGGCAGTGTCCGGATTCAACCGGATGGAGGACGAAATCGCGTTCAGGGCGTTAAACAGGAAATGGGGATTAATTTTGCTTTGCAGCGCGCGCAGTTCCGCTTTATCCGCCATCTCGCGCAGCTGCTCGGCGCGAGAAACTTCCAGTTGGGTGGAGATAATCTGTGACAGGCCCACCGCCATCTCCTGTAGCGACGAGGTGATCTGGTGCGCGTGGCAGTAATAAATTTTCAGGGTGCCGGTGACGATACCTTTCTCCCACAGCGGGATCACCAGCATGGAGTGGATTTCCGGAGTGCGATGGGCTTCATCATTGTTTTTAATGATGATCTTGCCGTCGTTGATAGCCTGGCGGGTCGTTGGGCTGATACCGTCATCATTTTGCTGATAGTTATGCTCGCCCACGCCCACGTACGCCAGCACATTGTCAGTATTGGTGATGGCGACCGCGTCGGCGTGAATATCGCGACGAATAATCTGGCACACCTGGCGTAACGCATCGGTGTTGACGTGGCGAAACAGCGGCAGGGTTTTGTTGGCGATATCCAGCGCCAGCTTGGCCTGGCGCGCGGCGCTGGCCTCTTTTTCCCCTTCCACGCTCTGCACCAGCAGGACAATAAAGCCAATCGACACGGTGCCTAAAATCATCGGAATACCGATTTTCGAGACGATATCCAGCCCCAGTTCAGTGGAAGGTGCCCACGCCACCACCAGGGTCATGGTCAGGGTTTCGCACACCATGCCGCCGATAATCCCGGCGCGCCAGCGCTGCGCCTTAGGTACCCGCACGTGGATCCATCCGGAAAGAAAACCGGCGATGATGCTGGTGATTAAACAGGGGATAGAAGTGATCCCACCGATATCGATCAGATAACGGTGAACGCCGGCGATCGCGCCGGTAATGATACCGACCCACGGGCCGAACAGAATGCCGCCCGCCATCACCGCGATGATACGCACGTTAACCAGCGATCCTTCCACCGGGACGCCGGACCAGGTGCTGAACAGCGCGAACATCGAGAAGATTGCGGTGACCGCCAGCAATTCGCGCGGCGTGTGGGCGCTTTTATGCAGCAGTTCGCGGAACAGACGGATGCGGATCAGGAAGAACAGGCAGATCAGCATTAGCGCGGCGCGGTCAAAAACCGCCAGGAGCATGTTAAAAATTTCGTGCACGGGGGGAACTCAGATGGCAAGCAGAGAGGCTATGATAGGAAACCTGGCGCCTGATGAACAGACGCCAGTGTGAATCAATGCTTAACCTTGTAGCTGTTCCTTACCGGCAGGCGTGAGATCCGCTTCGGTGGCGCGGCCCTCGAAATCGACTTCGAAATCGTCGGCGGCAAAGTCCGGCGGAGATCTACCTTCAACAAACGCGGGCCACTGGCGCTTCAGATAGGCGGCGTTTTTCTCGCACCACGGCGCGGCGGCGATGTACATGACGTTGCTGTCGAACTCGCCGTTATGCTCATTTTCCACCGCATGGATCACATCGCAGTGCCAGAAAACCGTGTCGCCCGGTTCCATATCGGGAATTGAGGATATCCCGGTTAATAAAAGGGGATGCCAGGTTTGGTTAATGGAAAGCGCCCGGCCAGGTTTGGCTTCGCACAGCGAATCGTCCGGCACGTCGTCCTGCAAGGCGCGCAGTAAAATATACGCCATCGCATTGGCCACTGGCAGCAGGGTTAAGGTGCCTGCGTGTTTGCGTTGTTCGGAAAGCGCGGTCCAGCCCTGGAAGGTGCGGAACATTGAGCACACCGCAGGAGAGGGGATTTCACGCGCTTCGGTACGGCCTTCAGCATCAAACGGGCTGTAGCGCTGCCACTCGCCGCTGAATACATGACGGTAAACGTGACGGAAATTCTCATCCAGCCAACGTTCCACCGAGCCGCCATCCACGTGCGGGGACAGGCCTAACGAGCCGGAACGAGGCGGACGGCGGCGGGTGCGATCCGCGTAGCTTACCACCCGGTTCGGGTCGAAATGCTGCTTGCCGTGGCTTTCGGTTTGCCAGAGATTATTGAGAAACACCTGTGCCGCTTTCATACGCGCATCCTGGCGGGCTTCAACCTGTGGCTTCGACCAGTAAATGCCGTAAATTTGCGGCTTACTGTCGGCAAGGGTGCCGAAATAGTTGTCTTCCGCCGCGTTCTTCAGCTTCTCAACAAAATTGTTACGTTCCAGATAGTTACCGACTTCCTCATTCCAGGCGCGGGCGGTTTGTTCCGGAAAAACGCCTTTAATTACGCAGCAACCGCGCTGGCGGATGAGGGCTTTTTGCTGTTCGGAAATGCGGGCATTAACAATATCATCGGCATGGATCTGCGGAACCGGGTTTTCACCGCGCGCCTGTTCAGTGCGGATCGCGTCGATCTGACGGGAGATATCCGCTTCCAGTTCTTTAAACACCTGCTGATACTGAGGCAGATCGCGGCGAAGTTGCTGTTTTATTTCACGAATAGCGGTGGGCAGATCGTCAATGTGTAAGGGCATGATGATAACTCCGGCTGAAGAGAACGAGAGGTTATTGTTTTGTTGCGACAGAGTTAATATAGAATCATTCAATCGAATAAAACAGGGATAAGTTTCAAATGAAGGTTCCTGTTTTCGGGGCTGCAATGACTTTTTAAAATACCGCTCGACAGAACAAAATTTTTCAGGCTATTTTCTCTACAGGCCACATCAGTGGCAGCGTCGCTCGGACGGTCCGGGCGCTTACGTAACTTCGAGGAATCTATGGCTGACTTCAGTCCTAAACGCCGTTTTTCGCGTATCGATCGTCTTCCCCCGTACGTTTTTAACATCACCGCTGAACTGAAAATGGCTGCGCGTCGGCGCGGCGAAGATATTATCGATTTCAGTATGGGCAACCCGGACGGCGCGACCCCGCCGCATATCGTCGAGAAGCTCTGCACCGTGGCCCAGCGCCCGGATACGCACGGTTATTCCACATCGCGCGGTATCCCGCGCTTGCGGCGGGCGATTTCCCGTTGGTATCAGGACCGCTATCAGGTGGATATCGATCCGGAAACCGAAGCCATTGTGACCATCGGTTCCAAAGAGGGGCTGGCGCATTTGATGCTGGCGACGCTGGATCACGGCGATACGGTGCTGGTGCCTAACCCAAGCTATCCGATTCATATCTACGGCGCGGTGATTGCCGGGGCGCAGGTGCGCTCGGTGCCGCTGGTGGAAGGGGTCGATTTCTTTAACGAACTGGAACGCGCCATTCGTGAAAGCTACCCGAAACCGAAAATGATGATTCTGGGCTTTCCGTCTAACCCGACGTCACAATGCGTGGAGCTGGAGTTCTTCGAGAAAGTAGTGGCGCTGGCGAAACGCTACGATGTGCTGGTGGTGCACGATCTGGCCTATGCGGATATCGTCTACGATGGCTGGAAAGCGCCGTCTATTATGCAGGTGCCAGGCGCGCGTGATGTGGCGGTGGAGTTTTTCACCCTGTCGAAAAGCTACAACATGGCGGGATGGCGCATCGGTTTTATGGTGGGCAATCAGGAACTGGTTAACGCCCTGGCTCGAATTAAAAGCTATCACGATTACGGCACCTTTACCCCCTTGCAGGTGGCGGCCATCGCCGCGCTGGAAGGCGATCAGCAGTGCGTACGTGATATCGCCGAACAGTATAAACGCCGCCGCGATGTGCTGGTGAAAGGGCTGCATGAAGCGGGCTGGATGGTGGAAATTCCGAAGGCTTCGATGTACGTTTGGGCCAAAATCCCTGAGCCTTACGCGGCAATGGGTTCGCTGGAGTTCGCCAAAAAATTATTGCAGGACGCCAAAGTGTGCGTGTCGCCGGGCATTGGCTTTGGCGATTACGGCGATACCCATGTGCGTTTCGCGCTGATTGAGAACCGCGACCGTATCCGTCAGGCGGTGAGAGGCATTAAAGCGATGTTCCGCGCCGACGGGCTGCTGCCGGTATCAGGCAAAACGACGCTGGAAAATCAGGAATAAAAACGACAACAGGAGCCAAATGGCTCCTGTTTTTTGACCGGCTCAGGCTTCAACTAAATCATCAGCGCAAAAGTACCGGCCCAGAGAACGACCATTACCGAAACGCCCATAAATAAATATTTCACGTCACTCACTCCGCGCATCGCACGACACGCCAAAATTAACGTCAGGTCTCATTATAGAAAGCTAAAACCGCACGCATTTCACTTTGGGACAAATCCCTGGTGTGCCTGCCGTTTCGCCATTGTTGGGGGATGTGGGTCACATCCGGGCGCTAATCTACGCTTAATTTTGAGGGTTCACAAGCGGGTGGAAGCGGAAAAACGTCTTTTTTTCGAGCAGAGTGGTAGGTAGGGTAACCTTATGTTAAATCAGAAATTTTCATTATGACTTAACCAAAACTGAAACATGAAAGTAACAGGGCTGGAGGGGAAGGAGATAAATGGTGTCCCCTGCAGGAATCGAACCTGCAACTAGCCCTTAGGAGGGGCTCGTTATATCCATTTAACTAAGGGGACAAGGCGGCGCTAGTATACCCGTTTTTGGTGCTGCGTTAAGGGCTTAGCCGCCTGATTGCTCATTCCATCGCCATCACTGTCCAGAAGCCTGGTGTTTTTGCTGCTGGCGCTCCTGCTCTTTTTGGCGCGCTTTGGCCTCGGCTTTCTTCTTGTTGCTCATATCATTACGAATTTGCGCATGGCTCATCAGCGCAAAGATAAAGGTGCCGCCGCAGATGTTCCCGGCTAGCGTCGGCAGGGCGAAAGGCCAGACAAATTCGGTCCAGTGGATATCGCCGTTAAACACCAGATACAGGATCTCCACGGTGCCCACCACGATATGGGTGGTGTCGCACAGGGCAATAAGCCATGTCATGATGATAATCACCACGATTTTCGCCGGTCCCGCCGACGGGAACATCCACACCATAGTGGCGATAAGCCAGCCGGAGACAATGGCATTAGCGAACATCTCGCCCGGCGTGTTTTCCATCACTTTCAGGCCGATATTGACGAAAGCTTCACGCGTCGTTTCATCAAAAATGGGCATAAATTCAAAGGCCAGCGCCGCCAGCCCGGTGCCGATCAGGTTACCTAACAGCACCACGCTCCACAGCCGCAACAGCAGTAAAAAATTGCTGCCGGTGGGGTTTTGCATCACCGGTAAAACGGCGGTGACGGTGTTCTCGGTAAACAGCTGCTGGCGCGCCATAATCACGATAATAAACCCAAGGGTATAACCGAAATTTTCCAGTAAAAATCCGCCCGGCACACCTTCCAGATGGACGTGAAAAATTCCTTTACCGAGTAATGACGCACCCATTGATAACCCGGCGGCAATCGCTGACCACAGCAGCGCCATGGCATCGCGCTCCATCTCCTTTTCCCCGTCCTGGCGGATATGCTCGTGGATGGCCATTGCCCTTGAGGGCAGCCGTTCTTCATCCACTTCGATATCTTTACCGCTCTTTTTTTCTTCGCTTTCTACTTCCAGCTCTTCACCGGATTCGCCAATTTTTTCATCCTCAATTTTTTCTGCTTTGAGTTTGTCCATGATGCTTTTGCCTCGCAGTGAATGTCCTTTAAGCGTAGCGGTTTTGGGAAAACCAACGGCCATTTCCCGACAATTCGGAATCTTTTTGATCTGGCAGGTATCATTACCCCTTTTGGGGTAGCATTTCTGCCGTCTGGCATTTAAGGCCTGCAATTACTCTGTGTTATGATTCCTTGCCATTTCAGAAGGAGCTGTCTGGATGCTCGACGTCCTCAATCTCTCATGTATTCGTGATGAACGCGTTTTGTTTCGCGGGCTGTCATTTTCCCTGAATCCGGGTGAAATATTCCAAATCGCTGGCGTCAACGGCGCGGGGAAAACCTCGCTGTTACGCATACTTAGCGGCCTCGCTACCCCGGAAGAGGGTGAGGTGAAATGGCAGGGCGAACTGATCAAACGGGCGCGCGACAGTTTCCATCAACAGTTGCTGTGGTTGGGGCATCAGCCGGGTATCAAAGCGGTGCTGACGGCGGATGAAAACCTGCGCTTTTTCCATGCGGATTCGGCGATGAAAGCCCGCTGGGAAGCGCTCGCAGCCATTGGCCTTCTGGGGTATGAAGATGTCGCGGTAGGCCAACTTTCCGCCGGGCAACAGCGCCGGGTAGCGCTGGCGCGGCTGTGGTTGAGCGCCGCAAAATTGTGGATCCTGGATGAGCCGTTTACCGCGCTGGATCCGGCGGGTATTGAAAAACTAACTTGCCGCCTCGAAGCCCATGCTGCGCAAGGCGGTAGCGTCTTGCTGACCACCCACCAGCCGCTGCGCCCGGTGAATTGCGCATTTCGCAAGCTGATGCTGCCGCAAGGGGTGGTGTCATGATGTGGCAAGTATTCACCCGCGAAATACATCTGGCCCTGAGAAAAGGGGCGGAGATCGTCAACCCGCTGTGGTTTTTCCTGATTGTTATCACGCTATTCCCGCTGGGCATTGGCCCTGAACCGCAGCTGCTGGCGCGTATCGCCCCCGGTGTGGTGTGGGTGGCAGCGCTGCTGGCAGCATTATTAGGCATGGAACGGCTGTTCCGCGATGACTGGCAGGACGGCTCCCTCGAACAATTAATGTTGTTACCGCTGCCTTTGCCCGCCGTGGTGTTGGCGAAAGTGACCGCTCACTGGGTGGTGACTGGCCTGCCGCTGATCGTGCTTTCTCCGCTGGCAGCGATGCTGTTAGGGCTTGACGTACGGACCTGGTGGGTGATGGCCCTGACGCTGATGTTAGGCACGCCGACCCTGAGTTTTCTCGGCGCGGTGGGCGTTGGCCTGACCGTGGGATTACGTCGCGGAGGGGTGTTGCTGAGCCTGCTGGTGCTGCCGCTCACCATCCCGCTATTAATTTTCGCCACGGCGGCGATGGACGCCGCATCAATGGCGTTACCGGTTGAAGGATACATGGCGATTCTGGGCGCGTTCCTGGCGGCGAGCGCCACGCTGTGCCCGTTCGCTACCGCAGCGGCGCTGCGGATCAGTATTCAATAATTGCCCGCAAAAGTGGGCGCTAACTTAGCTTTGTGAGCCAATAACTATGTGGAAATTCTTGCATCAGCTTGCGAAACCAGAGCGACTTTACCACCTCTGCGGGCGTCTGGTTCCTCTGTTTGCCGTGGTCAGCATCGTGATGCTGTTAGTCGGCGTGATATGGGGGTTTGTCTGGGCCCCGGCGGATTATCAACAGGGGCAAAGTTATCGCATCATGTATATCCACGTCCCGGCGGCCATCTGGTCGATGGGCATTTATGCCTGGATGGCGATTGCCGCATTTATCGGCCTGGTGTGGCAGATCAAAATGTCCGACCTGGCGGTGGCGGCGATGGCCCCGGTGGGTGCGGTGTTTACCTTTATCGCGCTGGTGACCGGTTCCGCCTGGGGTAAGCCGATGTGGGGCACCTGGTGGATTTGGGATGCCCGCTTAACCTCCGAGCTGGTGCTGCTGTTCCTGTACGTTGGGGTCATCGCGCTGTATAACGCCTTCGACGACCGCCGCCTGGCCGGGCGCGCCGCGGGCATTCTGGTGCTGGTCGGTGTGGTCAACCTGCCGATCATTCACTTCTCCGTGGAGTGGTGGAACACCCTGCATCAGGGGTCAACCAACATGCAAAAATCCATCGATCCTTCGATGCGTATTCCGCTGCGCTGGTCAATTTTCGGGTTCCTCGGCCTGTTCGTTACCCTGGCCTTAATGCGCCTGCGCACCCTTATCCTGATGCAGGATCGCCGTCGTCCCTGGGTTGAAGAGATTGCTAATAAAGGAAGGAGCCTGTCATGAACGTCGCCTTTGGTAGCTTGAGTGAGTTTTTCGCCATGGGCGGTTACGCCTTCTACGTCTGGCTGGCCGTGGCCTTTACCTTTATCCCGCTGGCGTTGCTGGTGGCGCATACCCTGTGGCAGCGTAAAGCGCTGCTGGCGGACGTGCGCCGTCAACAGGGCAGGGAGCGCCGAATCAAAAATGCCCAACATCCCACACAGGAGGTGACCGGATGAATCCGCGTCGTAAAAACCGACTCTGGCTGACCGTGATGGTGTTAATGGGGATTGGCATCACGATTACGCTCACCCTGTATGCGCTGCGCGCTAATATCGACCTGTTCTACACGCCGGGCGAAATCATCAACGGCAAAAACGAAACGCAGATCAAGCCGGAGCCGGGCCAGCGCCTGCGCGTTGGCGGCATGGTAATGCCGGGCAGCGTCAAGCGTGATAACCAGACGCTGAAAGTGAGCTTTAAGATTTATGATGCGCGTGGCGTGGTGGATGTCAGCTATGAAGGCATTCTGCCCGATCTGTTCCGCGAAGGGCAGGGCGTGGTAGCCCAGGGCGTGCTGGAGCCCGGCAATCTGATTGTCGCCAAAGAAGTGTTGGCTAAACACGACGAAAACTACACGCCGCCGGAAGTGAAAGCGGCAATGGAAGAGAATCATCACCGTCCGGCAGAAGCCTATAAGGATAACCGCTCATGATGCCGGAATTGGGTAATTTCCTGCTGTGCCTTGCGTTAGGGATTTCATTATTACTCAGCGTCTACCCGCAATGGGGCGCGGTCCGTCAGGATGTGCGATTAATGGCGCTGGGGCGGCCGCTTTCATGGGCGCTGTTTATTAGCGTTACCGCGGCGTTTTTGATTCTGGTTTACGCCTTTGTGGTGAACGACTTCACCATTATGTATGTCGCCAGTAACTCCAATGCCGAGCTGCCGGTGTGGTATCGCGTCGCGGCGACCTGGGGTGCGCACGAAGGCTCGCTGCTGCTGTGGGTGCTGTTGATGAGCGCCTGGACCTTCGCGGTGGCGGTGCTGAGCCGGGGGATGCCGCTGGATTCCGTGGCGCGCGTACTTTCCGTGATGGGCATGGTCAACTTCGGTTTCCTGCTGTTTATCCTGCTGACCTCCGATCCCTTTACCCGCACGCTGCCGGCATATCCTATCGATGGGCGCGATCTTAATCCGCTGTTGCAGGATGTCGGGCTGATTTTCCACCCGCCGCTGCTGTATATGGGCTATGTGGGTTTCTCCGTTGCGTTTGCGTTTGCTATCGCGTCGCTGATGGCGGGGCGTCTGGATACCGCCTGGGCGCGCTGGTCGCGTCCGTGGACTCAGGCCGCGTGGATTTTCCTGACTCTCGGCATTGTGCTCGGCTCCGCCTGGGCCTATTACGAGCTGGGCTGGGGCGGCTGGTGGTTCTGGGACCCGGTGGAAAACGCCTCCCTGATGCCGTGGCTGGCGGGCACTGCGTTGATGCACTCACTGGCGGTCACCGAAAAACGCGGCAGCTTCAAAGCCTGGACGGTGTTGCTGGCGATTGCGGCATTTTCACTGTGCCTGTTGGGCACGTTCCTGGTGCGCTCCGGCGTACTGGTATCGGTGCACTCCTTCGCGTCGGACCCGGCGCGCGGCATGTTTATCCTCGCGCTGTTAGTGATCGCCATCGGCGGTTCGCTGCTGCTGTACGCGGTAAAAGGCAACAAAGTGCGTGCCAGAGTGAAAAACGATCTCTGGTCGCGGGAAACGTTCCTGCTCGGCAACAACATTTTGCTGATGGCCGCCATGCTGGTGGTGCTGCTGGGTACGCTGCTGCCGCTGGTGCATAAACAGCTGGGTCTCGGCAGCATTTCTATCGGCGAGCCGTTCTTCAATATGATGTTCACCGCTATGATGGCGCCGTTTGCGCTGCTGCTGGGCATTGGGCCGCTGGTACGCTGGCGTCGCGATGAGCCGGGCAACGTGCTCAAGCGCCTGGGCGTCGCCATGGTCATTACGCTGGCGGGGGCGCTGCTGTTGCCGTGGATGATGCAGGATCGTATTGAAGCCATGACGGTGGTCGGGCTGATGATGGCGATTTGGGTCTTTGTGCTGGCGCTGATGGAACTGCACGAGCGCGCTACCCACCGGCATTCGTTCCTGAAAGGGCTCACTAAAATCTCCCGCAGCCAGTGGGGCATGGTATTCGGCCACGTTGGCCTGGCGGTGACTGTCGTAGGGATTGCGTTTAGCCAGAGCTACAGCGTGGAGCGCGACGTACGTATGAAAGCGGGGGATCGCGTCGATATCCATCAGTACCAGTTTATTTTCAAAGAAGTGCGCGAGGTCAGCGGGCCGAACTGGCGCGGTGGCGTAGGCGTGATCGACGTACTGCGTAACGGCAAGCCGGAAGCCACTCTTCATGCCGAGAAGCGCTTCTATAACAGTAACATGATGATGATGACCGAAGCGGCCATCGACGGCGGCGTCACCCGCGACCTGTATGCGGCGCTCGGCGAAGAGTTGGACGACGGCAGCTGGGCGGTACGGCTTTATTACAAACCCTTTGTTCGCTGGATTTGGTACGGCGGGGCATTAATGGCGCTGGGCGGGTTGCTGAGTATGCTCGATCCTCGCTATCGCCTGCGTAAAGCATTGCAGGAGGCATAATGAAACGTAATGTGTTGTTTATTCCATTAATCCTTTTTTTACTGCTGGCCGCCGCGTTGCTCTGGCAATTGGTGCGCAACGCCAACGGCGACGATCCCACCACGCTGGAATCGGCGTTAATCGGCAAACCGGTGCCGGTGTTTAAGCTCGAGTCGCTGGATGAGCCGGGTAAAACCTACGACCAGGCGGCGCTGACCAGCGGTAAACCAGTGCTGCTGAACGTCTGGGCGACTTGGTGCCCGACCTGCCGCGCCGAGCATCAGTACCTCAACCGCCTGTCCGCCCAGGGCGTGCGGGTGGTGGGGATGAACTATAAAGACGATCGCCAGAAGGCTATCACCTGGCTGAACGAGCTAGGCAACCCCTACGCCATGAGCCTGTTCGACGGCAATGGGATGCTGGGCCTAGACCTGGGCGTTTACGGCGCGCCGGAAACCTTCCTGATCGACGGTAAGGGCATTATTCGCTACCGCCACGCTGGCGATTTAAACGAACAGGTCTGGCAGAGCGAAATCAAACCGCTGTGGGATAAATACAATCAGGAGGCGGGAGCATGACGCGTATTCTGACGCTGCTCGCCGCGCTGTTGGTGTCGTTTTCGGTGTTCGCCGCTATCGACACTTATCAGTTTAAAGACGAAGCCCAGGAGCAGCAGTTTCGCGAGCTGACGGCGCAGTTGCGCTGCCCGAAATGCCAGAACAACAGCATCGCCGATTCCAACGCCATGATTGCCTCGGATATGCGCCAGAAGGTGTATGAACTCCAGCAGCAGGGACAAAGCCAGAAGCAGATCATCGACTATATGGTGGCGCGCTACGGCAACTTCGTCACCTATGAGCCGCCGATCACGCCGGGCACCGTGGTGCTGTGGCTGCTGCCGGCGCTGTTTATCCTCGGCGGGATTATCGTGGTGGTGCGCCGTGCCAGAAGAGGGCAGCAGGCTGCCGCCCAACCGCTAAACGATCTGGAACAGCAACGCCTGAAGCAGTTGCTAAGCGAGAAGAAAAAATGACGTTAACGCTGCTGATTAGCGCCATGGTGGCGTTGCTGATTATCACCGCTGGGCTGTTGTTTGTTCCCTGGTCTGGCAACCGCAGCGTATCGCGCGATGTACTGAACCGGGCGTTTTACCAGTCGCGGCTGCGCGAGCTGGAGCGCGAAAACAGCGCCGAGCGTGAGGAGATGGTGGCTGAGCTCCAGCACAATCTGCTCGATGATATTCCTCAACAAAGCGAAAGCGCCCAGAAGCCGCTGAGCCGCTGGGTTTTAGCGCCCGGCGTGGCGGCGTTAGTGATTGTCAGCGTCGGGGTGTTCTGGAAAACCGTCGATCTGAAAAAAGTGCTCGAATGGCAGGAAGTCACCCGCCAGACGCCGGAACTGTTAAACCGCGTGATGGACCCGAACGCGCCCGCGCTGAGTATGGAAGAGATGGCGCGTCTTGGCCTGGGGTTGCGTACCCGCTTGCAGGACGAGCCGAATAACATTGAAGGCTGGATGATGCTCGGTCGCATTGGCATGGCGCTGAATAACGCTACCACCGCCACCGATGCGTTTGAACACGCCTGGAAGCTCGCCCCGGACAATATTGACGCCAAACTCGACTATGCTGAAGTATTGATTCGTTCATCCGATCAGAATGACAACCAACTGGGCGACAAATTACTGCGTGAAGCGGTGGCGGCATCGCATACCAATATTCGCGCCCTGAGCCTGCTGGCGTTCAGTTCCTTTGAACAACAGCGGTTTAGCGATGCGGTGGCGGCGTGGCAGATGATGCTGCGTATTTTGCCGCAAAACGATAAGCGTCGGGCGGTGATTGAGCGTAGTATCGCTCAGGCCGAAGTCCAGACCGGCGTAGACAATGCGCCGCTGGCTGTTAAAATCACGCTTTCGCCGGAAGCTCAGCAAAGTATGGCTGCCAACGGCACCGTCTTTGTTACCGTGGGGGGTGAATCCTCGCCGGTTCCCGTGGCGGTGAAAAAGTTGCCGGTTGGCCAGTTTCCGATGACACTCAATATAGATGACTCAAATACCATGATGCCGGGAGGTTCACTCTCTTCACTGCATCAGGGGTGGATTAAAGTGCATATCTCACAGGATGGCACACCTGCTGTGCAGTCAGGGGACTGGGTTGGTCAAAGTGCGCTCATTAAATTTGACCCGGCCCATCCGACGGAGGTGACGATTTCATCCCGTCAGCCCTGACAGCAGATATCAATAACAGGGAGACAGAGATGAATTTTCGCCTGACCGGCATTGCGCTGGCGACAACCTTACTGGTGGGGTGCGCCAGCTCGGGAGAACAACAGGGACGCTCGGACCCGTTCGAAGGGTTCAACCGTAGCATGTACAACTTCAACTTTAACGTACTGGATCCTTATGTTGTTCGTCCGGTCGCCGTCGTCTGGCGCGATTACGTGCCGCAACCGGCGCGTAACGGGATCAGCAACTTCACCAGCAACCTTGAAGAGCCCGCCATTATGGTGAACTACTTCCTTCAGGGCGACCCGTACCAGGGGATGGTGCACTTTACGCGCTTCTTCCTGAACACCCTGCTGGGGATGGGCGGCTTTATTGATGTCGCCGGATTGTCGAACCCAAAACTGCAGCGCGTTGAGCCGCATCGTTTCGGCAGCACGCTTGGGCACTACGGCGTGGGTTACGGTCCGTACCTGCAACTGCCGTTCTATGGCAGCTTTACGCTGCGTGAAGAGGGCGGCGATGCGGCCGATACGCTCTATCCGGTGCTTTCCTGGCTGACCTGGCCGATGTCGATCGGTAAATGGGCGATTGAAGGCGTTGAAACCCGCGCGCAACTGCTCGATTCCGATGGCCTGCTGCGCCAGTCTTCCGACCCGTATATTCTGGTGCGCGAAGCTTACTTCCAGCGTAACGACTTTATCGCCAACGGCGGCCAGTTGAAGCCAGAAGAAAACCCGAACGCCCAGGCGATTCAGGACGATTTGAAAGACATCGATTCAGAATAACGCCGCTGAACAGCGGCAATAAAAAAGGTGAGCCGCGGCTCACCTTTTTGCGTTTTGAGGAGAAGATTAGAACGCGTAGTTGAAGTTCGCGCCGTACAGCCAGGCTTTACCTTCAGAACGGAAGGTGTACGGGCCTTCGGTGAACTCAACGTGCTGACCGTGCATATAAGACACGCCCACGTCCACGGAAGCATCTTTGTTAAACGCATAGGTCGCACCGGTGCTCAGCCACAGGCGGTCCTGATCCGGGATGGAAATGGAGCGGTGGTCGGCAGGGACCGGGCTGTCATCAAAGGCGATACCGGCACGCAGCGTCCAGTTGTCATCCATAAAGTAGGTGGTCCCTAACGCGATGCGGTAAGAATCGCGGAAGCTCTCATCTTTATAGAACAGGGTCTGGCCATTGTTGCTGGTTGCTTTCAGCTCCTGGAACTGGCTCCAGCTGGTGTACGCCAGGCTATAGTGGATGGCCCACTGCGGCGCCACTTTGTTATAACCAGACAGTTCCCACATTTCCGGCAGGTTCAGCGTCAGGTTGCCGCCGATGGTGCTGCCGCCGGTGCCGTAAGGCAGGCCCTGGCTGGACAGCGCGGCGTTGATGGCCGGGCTGCTGCTCAGGTCGCTCTTATAATCGCCTTCGAAATCAATTTTGACTTCTGAGCGATAGGTCAGAGAGTAACGGTTATCCTGGTCAACTTCATACATGATCCCGGCGTTCCAACCGTAGCCCCACTCGTCGCCTTTCAGGCGCGCGATTTGGGTATTGCTGTCCAGCGAGTTGGCATACTGAGCCAGACCACGCAGTTGCGCGCCCTGCGGGGTAGTGGTGGTGAATGCAGGGTTACGGCTAAGCTGGGCTGCGGTCAACTGACCGAGGTCGCCAGCATAACGTTCCAGTTTGGCTTTTGCGTAAACGGCGTTAAAGCCCAGACCGAAGCTGAAATGATTGTTCAGACGGTAAGCGCCGCTCAGGTTGAGGTTAAGGGTTTCCAGGTCGGTTTTACCGCCCATAGAACCTGCTGCATAGTCATCATTAAATTCGGTCGCCAGACCGTAGTTGGAGGTTACGGACGCGCCCCAACCAAATTGTTCATTAATCGGCGCAACAAAATGCAGGTTCGGCACCCACGCCGTCGGCGCGATGTTATCTGCATCCAGGCTGCGGCCTGAAGGAGAACGACCAGACACGTTAACATCCGGGTCAACGAAGATGGCGCCGCCGGAGAACGTTGGGCGATCAAACATCATGATCGCCGCCGGGTTACGGCTGGCAGAGCCAGCGTTATCGGCAATAGCGCCTTCCCCTGAATAGGCACGGCCAAGGCCAGAGGAAGAAAACTCGTTTAATTGAAAACCTGCGGACCAGGCTTGAGAAGAGACGATTGCCACTGCGACTGCGAGAAGAGACTTGGTAAACAGGGTTTTCTGGCTCATGACCATAACCTCATCCATTTATTTTTATTTAAATAATGTTACTTACCGTAACAGGAGCGCGAAGTGTAGGGTCTGAGTTACGGCATACAAATCAGACCAGTGGCGAGAGTATAGGTCCGACCAGAGTGAATGTTGCAAGTTTGTTTAATGAAAATTTCCAAATTGATCATCGAAACGAGATCGCCGTGGCAAATTTGGGGCCGATGTCTCTCGGCGAACAGGGTGATTTTTGTTTCAGATCATTTTTATCGCTGATTTCTAAATCTGTCAGGATTTGTCGAAAATCTCGGGTGGAGCACGTTCCAATCGGGGCGTAAAATAGCCGGATTGCTAACTGCACCCCAGGTGCGATGTACAGAGGAAATCACAATGAGTAAATGCAGTGCTGATGAAACCCCGGTTTGCTGCTGTATTGATGTTGGAACCATTATGGACAACACCGATTGCACCGCGTCCTACAGCCGCGTTTTCCCGGACCGCGCGCAAGCCGAAGAAACCCTGGCAGCCCTGAGCGCCAAAGCGCGTGAAGTCGAATCCGAGCCGTGCCAGATCAACGCTAACTTCACGGAAGAAAGCGACGGCGTGCGCCTGGATATCGATTTCGTTTTTGCCTGCCAGGCAGAGACTATGATTTTCCAGCTGGGCCTGCGTTAATCCTTTCGACGCCTTCCCGTTCCGGGGAGGCGTTTTCTCTGCGTAAATTCGTGTAACTCCTCGCACTTTTTCATTTCCCCGGTTGGCTAATTGTAAAAATTTGGTTAAGACTATCGTCAGGTCCGACCACTTTTTCGTTGTGTGTCCATTTTTACAGGGGAGTGTTATGAGTCAGGCGTTACCGCGTCTTGCCCGTCCGGGCGATCGTATTGCCATCATCAGCGGGTTACGAACCCCATTCGCTCGCCAGGCGACCGCCTTTCACGGCATTCCGGCGGTGGATCTCGGCAAAATGGTGGTCAGCGAACTGCTGGCGCGCAGCGAAATCCCACCCGACGTCATCGAACAGCTGGTCTTCGGCCAGGTGGTGCAAATGCCCGAAGCGCCTAATATTGCCCGTGAAATCGTGCTTGGCACCGGCATGAATGTGCACACCGATGCTTACAGCGTCAGCCGCGCCTGCGCCACCAGCTTCCAGGCGGTGGCGAACGTGGCGGAAAGCCTGATGGCGGGGACGATCCGCGCCGGTATCGCCGGTGGTGCAGACTCCTCGTCCGTGCTGCCGATTGGCGTCAGCAAAAAGCTGGCCCGCGTGCTGGTGGACGTCAATAAAGCCCGTACCACCGGGCAGCGCCTGAAATTGTTCTCCCGCCTGCGCCTGCGCGACCTGATGCCCGTGCCGCCTGCCGTGGCGGAGTATTCTACCGGTTTGCGTATGGGCGATACCGCCGAGCAGATGGCCAAAACCCATGCCATCACCCGCGAACAGCAGGACGCGCTGGCGCACCGCTCTCATGTGCGGGCCGCGCAGGCCTGGCAGGAAGGCAAATTTGCCGATGAAGTGATGACGGCCTATGTGCCGCCGTATCGCGAACCTTTCAGCGAAGATAACAACATCCGCAAAAACAGTTCCCAGGCTGATTACGCCAAACTGCGCCCGGCGTTTGACCGCAAACACGGCACCGTGACGGCGGCAAACAGTACGCCGCTGACCGACGGTGCCGCTGCGCTGATCATGATGACCGAATCACGCGCTAAAGAGCTGGGCCTGACGCCGCTCGGCTATCTGCGCAGCTACGCTTTTACCGCCGTCGATGTCTGGCAGGACATGTTGTTAGGGCCAGCCTGGGCCACGCCGCTGGCGCTGGATCGCGCCGGGATCACCCTCGCGGATTTGACTCTGTTTGATATGCATGAGGCCTTCGCCGCCCAGACGCTGGCGAATCTGAAAATGCTTTCCAGTGAGCGTTTCGCCCGCGAGGTACTGGGCCGCGCCCATGCCACTGGCGACGTTGACGACGCTATCTTTAACGTGATGGGCGGCTCTATCGCCTACGGTCATCCGTTTGCCGCAACTGGCGCGCGCATGATCGTCCAGACCCTGAATGAACTGCGCCGCCGTGGCGGCGGTTTCGGTCTGGTAACGGCCTGTGCGGCAGGTGGATTAGGGGCGGCAATGGTACTGGAGGCTGAATAATGGAAGGGCAATCCGCATTTCACATGCACGTTCGTTTGGATAACATCGCCATCGTCACCATCGATGTTCCCAACGAAAAAATGAACACCCTGAAGGCTGAGTTTGGCGGCGAAGTGCGCGCCATCCTCAAACAAATTCACGAAAACAAGCAGCTACAGGGCGTGGTGTTTATCTCCGGTAAACCGGACAATTTTATCGCGGGCGCGGATATCAATATGATCGCCAACTGCCAGACCGCGCAGCAGGCCGAGGCGCTGGCGAAGCAGGGCCAGCAGATCATGGCCGATATTCATGCGCTCTCCATTCCGGTGGTGGCGGCGATCCACGGACCCTGCCTCGGCGGCGGTCTTGAACTGGCGCTGGCCTGCCATCGCCGGGTCTGTACCGATGACGGCAAAACAGTGCTTGGACTGCCGGAAGTGCAGCTCGGGCTGTTGCCCGGCTCCGGCGGCACCCAGCGGCTTCCGCGCCTGATTGGCGTCAGCACCGCGCTGGAAATGATGCTGGCGGGTAAACAGTTACGTCCGCGGCAGGCGCTGAAAGTGGGCCTGGTGGATGACGTGGTGCCGAAGTCGATCCTGCTGGAAGCGGCGGTGGAACTGGCTAAACAGGGCCGTCCCGCTTCGCGCCGCCTGCCGGTGCGTGAACGCGTACTGGCCGGGCCGCTGGGCCGTTCGATCCTGTTCCGCATGGTCACGAAGCAAACCCTGCAAAAAACCCACGGCAACTACCCGGCGGCCACGCGGATTATCGACGTGGTGCGTATTGGGTTAGAGCAGGGCAGCGCCAGCGGCTATGAGGCAGAAGCGAAAGCCTTTGGCGAACTCGCCATGACGCCGCAATCCGCTGCGCTGCGTAATATTTTTTTCGCCAGCACCGAACTGAAAAAGGATCAGGGCAGCGAGGCGCCGCCAAAACCGTTGCGCGCCGTGGGTATACTCGGCGGCGGGCTGATGGGCGGCGGGATTGCCTATGTCACCGCGACCAAAGGCAAACTGCCGGTGCGCCTGAAGGATATTAACGACAAGGGCATTAACCATGCGCTGAAATACAGCTGGGATCTGCTCGATAAAAAAGTGCGCCGCCGCCATTTAAAAGCGGTGGAGCGTGACAGCCAGATGGCGTTGATTAGCGGCTCTACCGATTATCGCGGCTTTCACCAGCGGGATATCGTGGTGGAAGCGGTATTTGAGGATCTGGAGCTGAAGCGCCAGATGGTCGCCGAAGTGGAACAGTACGCCGGCCCGGAAACGGTTTTCGCCTCTAACACCTCATCGTTACCGATTGGCGATATCGCGCAAAACGCCGCGTACCCGGAGCGGGTTGTGGGCCTGCACTATTTCAGCCCGGTCGACAAAATGCCGCTGGTGGAAGTCATTCCCCATGCGGGAACCAGCGCGCAAACCATTTCCACCACCGTGGCGCTGGCGAAGAAGCAGGGCAAAACGCCGATAGTGGTGGCGGACAGCGCGGGCTTTTACGTTAACCGCATTCTTGCGCCCTATATAAATGAAGCCATGCGCTGCCTGCTTGAAGGTGAACCGATTGAGCATATTGATAACGCGCTGGTGAAGTTTGGGTTCCCGGTGGGGCCGATCCAACTTTTGGATGAGGTTGGAATAGACGTAGGTACTAAAATTATCCCCGTACTGGAGCGGGCGTTCGGGGCGCGTTTCAGCGCGCCGAATGATGCCGTTGCAGCAATATTGAAGGACGATCGCAAAGGCAGAAAAAACGGCCGCGGTTTCTATCTTTATCCGGCAAAAGGGCGTAAAAGCAAGAAGCAGGTCGACCCTGCGATTTATACGCTTATTGGCGTGAAGCCTGAGCAAAAAATGGCGGCGGAGGCGCTTGCGGAACGCTGCGTGATGATGATGCTGAACGAGGCAGCGCGTACGCTGGATGAAGGCGTGGTGCGTTCGGTCAGGGATGGCGATATCGGCGCGGTATTCGGCATCGGTTTCCCGCCTTTCCTCGGCGGACCGTTCCGCTACATGGACAGCCTGGGCGCGGCAGAGGTGGTCGCCCGGCTGCAACGTCTGGAAAGCCGTTATGGCGAGCGGTTTGCTCCCTGCGAGCGGCTGCTGGCAATGGCGCAAACCCAGCAAAAATTCTGGCAAAGCCAGGCTGAAACTGAGCCTGCAACGGTGGCCGCTGATTAACCGGTTTTTTACCGGTGCGTCGGAGGTTGGTTAAATTGTAAACGGCGATTGACTATACTTACGCCATTAAGGTAAAACACAGCGTTTCATTCAACGTCGGGATAAGGCACAATGCCCGGCCGCGATGATCTCCCCACAGGCTTCGGGCCTGTTGGGGAACGTGGCGATTCTGGTTAACAAAAGCGGTGCACTATGCAAGTTTTCATTATGCGTCACGGCGACGCAGCTCTTGATGCCGCCAGTGATGCGGTTCGTCCCTTAACCCTCTGCGGGTGCGACGAATCCCGTCAAATGGCGACCTGGTTAAAAGGTCAAAAGGTGGACATCGAGCGTGTTCTTGTCAGCCCCTATCTGCGTGCCGGGCAGACGCTGGATGTGGTTCGGGAAGTGTTCACACTGCCGGAAAACGTCGATGTCCTGCCGGAGCTGACGCCCTGCGGCGATGTACGAATGGTCGGTGCCGACCTTCAGACGCTGGCAGACGATGGCGTCAAATCGGTGCTGGTGATCTCTCACCTCCCGTTAGTCGGCTACCTGGTTTCTGAACTTTGCCCGGAAGAAACGCCGCCAATGTTCTCAACCTCAGCCATTGCCAGCGTAACGCTCGATCCACAAACCGATAAGGGCGTGTTTAACTGGCAGATGAGCCCCTGCAACCTGAAAATGGCGAAAGCCAGCAATGGGTAAACGTCCAAAAGCCGCGTAAAGCGGCTTTTTTGTGTTTAAGGCAGTTCAGGCGGCCTGAACTCCTCCACCTCAATCAGCACCAGCAAAGCGGCATCGCCGCCGTACTCTTTCGATGCCTGATGAAAAGCCACTACGTGCGGATGCTGCGCCAGCCACAGCGGGGTTTGCTGCTTCAGAATATGTTTACCGTGGCCGTGCATCACGCAGGCGCAAAACACGTGTTCGCGCCGACAGGCGGCAATCAGCGCGCCTAATTCCTGTTTGGCCTGAAGCTGTGTCAGGCCGTGCAAATCCAGAAACAGTTCCGGCGAATAGTCGCCGCGGCGTAATTTCTTCAATTCAAAATGGCTGGTGCCTTCACGTACGTAGCGCACCGGGCCTTCTGCCGCCAGCAACGGCTGGAACTCATCGGAAAAATAGTGGCTGGCATCCACCTGTTCCTGTATCAGGCGTTTTACCGGCACTTCATTCGCTTTTTTACGCTGCGGGCGGTGGACAATGGTGTCCTGCTTAATTTTACGGGTGCCGCGCATCAGTTCCCGGAACAGCGTCTGGTCCTCCTCATTAAGCGAATTTTTCTTTTTCATTCTCTTCTCCGTCATTCTTATCGCAGGCAGTGTACCTGACTCCTTCGCCAGTGCTAAATAAAACGCGTTTTCATGCCGGCGGGGAAGGGTGGATGCTGATTTATCGCTGCCATCGTGGCAAACTAGCCGCCGTGTTTAACGCGTCGCGCGCGCCGGAGGAATAGTGGATAAAATTTTCGTCGATGAAGCAGTCAATGAACTGCATACCATTCAGGATATGCTGCGCTGGTCAGTCAGCCGTTTTAGCGCGGCGGGCATCTGGTATGGTCATGGCACCGATAACCCGTGGGATGAGGCGGTACAACTGGTGCTTCCATCGCTTTATCTGCCGCTGGATATTCCTGAAGATATGCGCACCGCGCGCTTAACTTCCAGCGAACGCCACCGCATTGTCGAGCGTGTGATCCGTCGGGTGAACGAACGTATTCCGGTAGCCTATCTGACCAATAAAGCCTGGTTCTGCGGCCACGAGTTTTACGTTGATGAGCGCGTGTTGGTGCCGCGTTCGCCGATTGGCGAGCTGATCAACAACCGTTTCGCCGGGCTTTTCGACGGCCAGCCTGAACATATTCTGGATATGTGTACCGGCAGCGGCTGCATCGCCATCGCCTGCGCCTATGCCTTCCCGGAAGCCGAAGTCGATGCGGTAGATATTTCTGCCGATGCGCTGGCGGTAACCGAGCACAACATTGAAGAGCACGGCCTGATCCATCACGTAACCCCGATTCGCTCCGACCTGTTCCGCGACCTGCCGAAAGTGCAGTACGACATCATCGTGACCAACCCGCCGTATGTGGACGAGGACGATATGTCCGACCTGCCGAACGAGTACCGCCATGAGCCGGAACTGGGGCTGGCGGCGGGCAGCGATGGCCTGAAGCTGGCGCGCCGCATTCTGGCCTGCTCACCGGACTACCTGTCCGACCAGGGGATTCTGATTTGTGAAGTGGGTAACAGCATGGTACATCTGATGGAGCAATATCCGGAGGTGCCGTTCACCTGGCTGGAGTTTGATAACGGCGGTGACGGCGTCTTCATGCTGACCAAAGCGCAGCTGATCGCGGCGCGCGAGCACTTCAGCATTTATAAAGATTAATCCAACGGGCTGCGGCCCGTTTCACATCGCTCAAAAACACAACAACGACAACGGAGCCGTGATGGCAGGAAACAGTATTGGACAATTCTTCCGTGTGACCACCTTCGGGGAATCGCACGGCGTGGCGCTGGGTTGCATCGTCGACGGCGTGCCGCCCGGCATCCCGCTGACCGAAGCCGATCTTCAGCACGATCTCGACCGCCGCCGTCCCGGCACCTCGCGCTACACCACCCAGCGCCGCGAGCCGGACCAGGTAAAAATTCTCTCTGGCGTGTTTGAAGGCGTCACGACCGGCACCAGTATTGGCCTGCTGATTGAAAATACCGATCAGCGCTCCCAGGATTACAGCGCCATCAAAGACGTGTTCCGCCCAGGACACGCGGATTACACCTACGAGCAAAAATATGGCCTGCGCGACTATCGCGGCGGCGGGCGTTCATCCGCCCGTGAAACCGCCATGCGTGTCGCGGCGGGCGCTATCGCCAAAAAATATCTGGCGCAAAAGTTCGGCGTGGTTATCCGTGGCTGCCTGACCCAGATGGGCGACATCCCGCTGGAGATCAAAGACTGGGATCAGGTGGAACAGAACCCGTTCTTCTGCCCGGACCCGGATAAAATCGAAGCGCTGGACGAACTGATGCGCGCTTTGAAAAAAGAGGGCGACTCCATCGGCGCGAAAGTTACCGTGGTGGCTGACGGCGTTCCCGCCGGGCTTGGCGAGCCGGTGTTTGACCGCCTGGACGCCGATATCGCCCACGCATTGATGAGCATTAACGCCGTGAAAGGCGTGGAAATCGGCGACGGTTTCGGCGTGGTGCAACTGCGCGGCAGCCAGAACCGCGATGAAATCACCCACGCCGGTTTTCAGAGCAACCACGCAGGCGGCGTGCTGGGTGGCATCAGCAGCGGCCAGCAAATCGTCGCGCACATGGCGCTGAAACCCACCTCCAGCATTATGGTGCCGGGGCGCACGGTAAACCGTTTCGGCGAAGAAGTAGAAATGGTCACCCGTGGACGTCACGATCCCTGTGTCGGGATCCGCGCCGTGCCGATCGCCGAAGCGATGCTGGCGATTGTCTTAATGGATCATCTGCTGCGTCAGCGCGCGCAAAACGCCGACGTCAGCACGTCGGTCCCCCGTTGGTAAACAGTATGAAACGTTCCCTTATCGCCCTGGCGGCGCTGCTGGCGAGTTCCGTCACCCTGGCCGCTACGCCCTGGCAGAAAGTGCCTAATCCGATCCCCGGCGCGCCGCAGTCTATTGGCGCATTTTCCAATGGCTGCATCGTGGGGGCGCAGGCGCTGCCGCTGGCCTCCGATCACTATCAGGTGATGCGTACCGATCAGCGCCGCTATTTCGGCCATCCGGAACTGGTGAATTTTATCCAGCGTTTTAGTTCCCAGGTTAACGATCTCGGCATGGGAACGGTGCTGGTGGGAGACATGGGGATGGCCGCAGGCGGGCGCTTTGCTACTGGACACGCCAGCCATCAAACCGGGCTGGACGTCGAT
Organism: Atlantibacter sp. MEI4A-1023; assembly: GCF_056155425.1. Taxonomy (NCBI): domain Bacteria; kingdom Pseudomonadati; phylum Pseudomonadota; class Gammaproteobacteria; order Enterobacterales; family Enterobacteriaceae; genus Atlantibacter; species Atlantibacter sp. MEI4A-1023. Next base: position 3,248,190 of record NZ_CM149568.1, on the reverse strand, counting down.
ATCTTCCTGCAACTGCCGAAAACCCGCTGGACCTCGGCGCAATTGCTGCGCCCACAGGCGCTTGATCTGGTGTCTGCCAACGGCAAATCGGTGGTAGCCAGCCGCTGGACCCCGCAGTTGTATAACATGATCAAGCTGGCGGCGCTGGATGACGAAGTGACGCGTATTTTCGTTAACCCGGCGATTAAACAACAATTATGCCTGGATGCGGGCACCAACCGCGACTGGCTGAATAAAGTGCGCCCGTGGTTTGCCCATCGCGCTCATATGCATGTGCGCCTGCGCTGCCCCGCTGACAGTCTTGAATGCGTAGAGCAAGCGCCGCCGCCGCCGGGAGATGGCTGTGGCGAAGAGTTGCAAAGCTGGTTCAAACCGGCGAAACCGGGTAGTCAATCAACAGAGAAGAAAACGCCTCCGCCACCACCGCCTTCCTGTCAGGCTCTGCTGGATGAACACGTACTTTAAGGATTAATTCGTGGATCTGTTTATGCTTTCCCCGCTGGTGATGGTCGGTTTGTTTTTTATCGCCATGCTCGCGGGGTTTATCGATGCGCTGGCGGGTGGGGGCGGATTGCTCACTATCCCGGCGTTGCTGGCGACGGGGATGTCGCCTGCCCAGGCGTTAGCCACCAATAAACTTCAGGCCTGCGGTGGTTCACTCTCCGCTTCTCTCTATTTTATCCGCCGTAAAGTGGTCAGCCTGAAGGATCAAAAGCTCAATATCCTGATGACCTTTATCGGCTCCACCAGCGGCGCGCTGCTGGTACAGTTCGTGAACTCGGACATTCTGCGCCAGATCCTGCCGATCCTGGTGATCGGCATTGGCCTTTACTTTCTGTTAATGCCTAAGCTGGGCGAAGAAGACCGGCAACGCCGTCTTTACGGCCTGCCGTTTGCCCTGGTGGCGGGCGGCTGCGTCGGGTTCTATGACGGTTTCTTCGGCCCTGGCGCAGGCTCGTTTTACGCGCTGGCGTTTGTCACGCTATGCGGGTTTAATCTGGCGAAATCCACCGCTCATGCCAAAGTGCTTAACGCCACGTCCAACGTCGGCGGCCTGCTACTGTTTATTATTGGCGGAAAAGTGGTGTGGGCCACCGGGTTTCTGATGATGGCCGGCCAGTTTATAGGGGCGCGGTTAGGTTCACGTCTGGTGCTCAGCAAAGGCCAGCAGCTTATCCGTCCGATGATTGTGATTGTTTCCGCTGTGATGAGCGCCAAGCTGCTATTCGACAGCCACGGCGCGGCGCTCCTTCAGTGGCTTGGGATACATTAATGAGCACTACACACCATTATCAGCAGCTGGTCGATATTTTCGAAGGCTGCTTTTTTAACGATTTTAATACCCGTCTGATTAAAGGCGACGACGAACCGATCTATCTTCCGGCTGACGCTGATGCGCCGTATCACCGGATTGTGTTCGCCCACGGCTTTTACGCCAGCGCGCTGCATGAGATTTCCCACTGGTGCATCGCCGGGAAAGCGCGCCGCGAGCAGGTAGACTTCGGCTATTGGTATTGCCCGGACGGGCGCGACGCCCAGACCCAGTGCCAGTTTGAGGACGTGGAAATCAAACCTCAGGCGCTGGACTGGCTGTTTTGCGAAGCGGCGGGTTTTCCGTTTAACGTTAGCTGCGACAACCTGGAAGGGGACTTCGAGCCGGATCGCATCAAGTTTCAGCGCCGGGTTCACGCCCAGGTGATGACGTGGCTGAAAGAGGGCATCCCGGCGCGTCCGGCCCGGTTTATCGCCGCGCTTCAGGACTATTATCAAACGCCGCCGCTGACAGCGGACCGTTTTCCGTGGCCAGAAGACCTGTCCTGAGCCATGCTTTTTGCAGTTGAACCACATGATATGACGGGTAATTGAGGAAAGACGATGATCGCAGCATTCGAAGCACGCATTCTGGCGTTGATTGATGACATGGTTGAACACGCCAGTGATGACGAGCTGTTCGCCAGCGGCTACCTGCGCGGGCACCTGACGCTTGCCGTGGCGGAACTGGAAGGGGGCGACGATCACTCTGCCGACGCTCTGCACCAGAAAGTGACAGAAAGCCTGCAAAAAGCCATTGGCGCAGGCGAACTGACCCCGCGCGACCAGGCGTTGGTGTCCGGTATGTGGCAAACGCTGTTCGAGAAAGCCAAAGCCAGTTAATGCCCTGGCTTCATGCCATCTTTTCAGCAGATGGCATGAAGCCTCCCGCCTTTTTCCCTTGCGTTTTATCCGCTTAGCGCTGCGCTGCCCATTAGCGTGACGTCACCGAGACCCTGCCGAAAAGGTTGCAACAGGTTTGCCTTGTTAAGGTGATCTTGTTAACAAACTGAAACAAAGAGTGATTGCAGGGCTGGTTTTCCCCGGTTGTGAGGTTGTTAAATCCTGCGGTTTGTTCTAGAAACAAATTGTAATGTATTGGTCGCTCCTCATACCTCTTAGAGACCCTGATTAGTTTGCGTTTCGCCGCCGCGTGCAGGCAACCCGAGCTATGACGGACAAAAAATGGAAAACATGATGAATAACTCAGGGAAATACCTCCTCTGGGCAGTGCTCTCCTTAGTGGGCGCATTTGCTTTGGGATACATCGCTCTGAACCGGGGAGAGCAGATTAACGCGCTGTGGATTGTGGTTGCCGCAGTCTGTGTCTATCTGATCGCTTACCGCTTCTACGGCCTGTTTATTGCTAAACGGGTGCTGGTTGTGGACTCAACGCGTATGACGCCTGCGGTGCGCCATAACGACGGTCTCGACTACGTGCCAACCGATAAAAAAGTGCTGTTCGGCCACCACTTTGCGGCAATCGCCGGGGCGGGTCCGCTGGTCGGGCCGGTGCTGGCTGCGCAAATGGGCTATTTGCCGGGCATGTTGTGGATCCTCGCGGGCGTGGTTATTGCAGGCGCCGTGCAGGACTTTATGGTGCTGTTTGTCTCTACCCGCCGCGATGGTCGTTCCCTTGGCGAGCTGGTAAAAGAGGAAATGGGCAACACCGCCGGGGTGATCGCGCTGGTCGCCTGTTTCATGATCATGGTGATTATCCTCGCGGTGCTGGCGATGATCGTGGTGAAAGCGCTGACCCACAGCCCGTGGGGCACCTACACCGTGGCCTTCACCATTCCGCTGGCGCTGTTTATGGGTGTCTACATTCGCTATCTGCGTCCTGGGCGCATCGGCGAAGTGTCGGTTATTGGTCTGGTGCTGCTGATTTTCGCGATTATTTCCGGCGGTTGGGTGGCAGAAAGCCCGACATGGGCCCCGTACTTCGACTTTACCGGCGTACAGTTGACCTGGATGCTGGTGGGCTACGGCTTTGTGGCGGCGGTACTGCCGGTCTGGCTGCTGCTCGCGCCGCGTGACTACCTGTCGACCTTCCTGAAAATCGGCACCATCGTCGGGCTGGCTATCGGCATCCTGATTATGCGTCCGACCCTGACCATGCCGTCGATCACCAAGTTTATCGACGGGACCGGTCCGGTCTGGTCCGGCGACATGTTCCCGTTCCTGTTTATCACCATCGCCTGTGGCGCGGTGTCAGGTTTCCACGCGTTAATTTCCTCCGGCACCACGCCGAAAATGCTGGCTAACGAAAATCAGGCCTGCCTGATTGGCTACGGCGGCATGCTGATGGAATCCTTCGTGGCGATCATGGCGCTGGTGGCGGCATGCGTTATCGACCCGGGCGTGTACTTCGCCATGAACAGCCCGATGGCGGTGCTGGCTCCGGCGGGCACCACCGATGTGGTGGCCTCTGCGGCGCAAGTGGTTAGCGGCTGGGGCTTCCAGATCACCCCGGAAACCCTGACGCAAATCGCTAACGAAGTGGGCGAGCAGTCGATCATCTCCCGTGCGGGCGGCGCGCCGACCCTGGCGGTCGGGATGGCGTACATTCTGCACGGCGCGCTGGGCGGCCTGATGGATGTCTCCTTCTGGTACCACTTCGCGATCCTGTTCGAAGCGCTGTTTATCCTGACGGCAGTGGATGCCGGTACCCGTGCCGCGCGCTTTATGTTGCAGGACCTGCTGGGCGTGATCTCTCCGGGCCTGAAACGTACTGATTCGCTGCCAGCCAACATCCTGGCGACGGCGCTGTGCGTACTGGCGTGGGGTTACTTCCTGCACCAGGGCGTGGTTGACCCGCTGGGCGGCATTAACACCTTGTGGCCGCTGTTTGGTATCGCCAACCAGATGCTGGCAGGCATGGCGCTGATGCTTTGCGCAGTGGTGCTGTTCAAGATGAAACGCCAACGCTACGCATGGGTTGCGCTGGTTCCTACCGCATGGCTGCTGATTTGCACCATGACGGCGGGCTGGCAGAAAGCGTTTAGCCCGGATGCTAAAGTAGGCTTCCTGGCTATCGCCAACAAATTCCAGGCGATGATCGACAGCGGCAACATTCCGGCGCAATACACCCAGGCGCAGCTGGCGCGACTGGTGTTTAACAACCGTCTGGATGCGGGCCTGACCATCTTCTTTATGGTGGTAGTCGTGGTGATTGCGCTGTTCTCAATCAAGACCGCGCTGGCGGCATTGAAAGTCGATAAGCCCACCGCGAAAGAGGTGCCTTACGAGCCGATGCCGGAAAACTATCAGGATATCGTGACGCAGGCGAAAAGCGCCCACTAATGATTTCCTGAAAGTGAAGTAATCCACTCCCCGGCTTAACGGCTGGGGAGTTTTTGGCTTTATAGACAGAAGGAGACGGTATGTTTGATACCTTAGCCAAAGCCGGTAAATATCTGGGCCAGGCGGCGAAATTAATGGTCGGCGTACCGGATTACGATAACTATGTTCAGCACATCCGGCTTAATCATCCCGATCAAACGCCGATGACCTATGAAGAATTTTTCCGTGAACGCCAGGACGCACGTTACGGCGGGAAAGGCGGAGCCCGCTGCTGTTAAGGAAATGAGATGAACAATGCTGTTGCAGTCACCCTGTTAACCGGGTTTTTGGGGGCCGGTAAAACCACCCTGATTAACCATTTTCTCACCCACCACGCCGACGCATCGGTGGCGATTCTGGAAAACGAATTCGGCGCGGTGAATATTGACGGCGCGCTGCTGCGCGGCGGCGATAACGTCAACGTTGTCGAACTGTCCAACGGTTGCGTGTGTTGCAGTGTGCGCGGCGAATTTACCGCCGCCCTCACCGAACTGCTGGCCCAGCGCCAGCGCGGCGAATTAAGCTTCGATCGCCTGATTGTTGAAACCACCGGCCTCGCCGACCCGGCCCCGATTATCCAGACCTTTTTTGTTGAAGAGGCGCTCCGTGAAGCGCTGCGGCTGGACGCGGTGATTACGCTGGCGGATTGCCACCATATTTCCCGCCAGTTGGAAGAGCATCCGGTTGCCGCCTCACAGCTCGGTTTCGCCGATCGCATTTTGCTGACCAAAGCGGATACCTGCGATGAACAACAGCATAATGAGGCGCTGGCGCGCATCCATCAGATCAACAACAAAGCCGAGATCTACCAGATCGAAAACGGCGTTTGCCCGGCGGATCTTTGGCTCGACATCAACGCGTTTGAGTTGAGCGACGGCAATGGCCTGACCAAAGGCTTTCATGCGATCCGTCCAGCGGATCAATCCGCTCCGCGCTTTACGCCGTTTAAAGAAACCAAACGCTCCTGGGATGACGCCATTCAGGCGCACGTTTTTGAAGCGGGCTGGATGGATTTGCATAAGGCCGGGGCGTTTATGGAGCAGTGTGTGGAGCGCTACGGTAATGACATGCTGCGCTACAAAGGGGTGCTGGCGATTGCCGGAAACCCCCAGCGCCTGATTGTCCAGGGCGTGCATAAAGTGGTGGGCTTTGATTACGGCTCACCCTGGGATGAAAGCGAAACGCCCCAGTCGCGGCTGGTGATTATCGGGCGCTATCTGCCCGTTGATGAACTGAGAACGGCTTTCGCTCAGGCGACCGCGTAAACACCGGCGGATGCGCTAAACCGCGTCCGCCGTTACCTTTATTTTACCGCCTTTCCCTTCAGCAATTTTCGCACCCATAGCCGGTTTGGATTGAGCGCCGCCAGCGTTAGGCCGTCCATCGGTATCGGTTCGCCGCACATCTGCGCGGCGAGGATCTCCGCTGCCAGCGGGGCGCTGCACAAACCGCGCGAGCCTAACGCGCCGAGCATAAACAGATTCGGGTGAACCGGCGCAGCAGGCACATTTTCCGGCGTGGCGCTGTGCTGGAGTAAATGCAGGTACTGTTCCAGCAGGGCCGGGTAGTCGGCAACGTTGCCCACCATCGGCATATGATCGCGCGTGGCGCAGCGCACCCCAACCCGCGCGTCGCCTGCGCTGACGTCCACCTCGTAGGGCCACGATTGATCGGGGAAACAGTCAGTCAGCCGCTGGCGGTTATGCTGCTGATCCTCTTCGCTGTACTGCGCGTTTTCCATGCCGCGATGATAGCTGGCACCAATACAGTGATGCTGGTTTTGCGGGTTCACCGGCGTCAGGTAGCCGTCATAGCACAGCACCTGGCGCAGCGCCGACAGCGGCGGCGAGGTGGGGATATGGCTCACCTGGCCCGCCACCGCGTATACCGGTTGCATCGCGGTTTGCTCAAACTGGTTCAGCTTGCTGCCGTTGGCGAATACCACCGCGTCATGTTCAGCCTGCTGCCCGTCGGCAAAGGTCAGTTGCCAGCGCCCATCGTGATGGAGTTCCTTTACCGAATGCCGATAATGCACCGTTAAACCCTGCTGCCTGGCCAGGGCAATCGCCCCCGCCGTCAGCTGCGCCGGGCACAGCCAGCCGCCAAGCGGGTATTCAATGCCACCGCAGCCGGTCTCAACGCCGCTGTGGATGAACACGTCTTGCGCATCTACTGCGCGCGCTACATCAGCTGGCAAATCCAGCGCCAGCATTTCACGGATCTTCCCGGCGCTTTTTTCATCCCAGCCCAACTGCGTAACGCCGCACCAGTCATGGTCAAACTCAACCGGCAGCGCATCATACAGGCGACGGGCAAAGGTAAACGCGGCGGGGAAAAAGCGCGTCAGCGCCGGATTGCTGTGACTGATCAACGGATACAGCGCCCCCTGGCGGTTGCCGGATGCGCCCTGCGCCGGGGCCTCATCCTCGCAATACAGCGTTACGCGCTTGCCGCGCCGCAGCAGCGCTAATGCCAGCAGCGCGCTGGCGACGCCGCCGCCGACAATTGCCATATCATCACCCTGCGCCGCCTGGCGCTGATACCAGGGCGTCAGCGAACGCGCGGGCAGGGCATGTTCCAGCACACCGGTGAGCATTTCGCGCTTGCGGCCAAAGCCTTTGCTTTTTCGCATGGTAAACCCGGCCTCCTGCAACCCACGGCGTACAAAACCGGCGGAGGTAAAGGTTGCCAGCGTCGCGCCGGGCCGCGCCTGCCGCGCCATAGCGTTAAACAGTTGCGGCGTCCACATATCCGGGTTTTTGGCCGGGGCAAAGCCGTCAAGGAACCACGCATCCACCTGGCCCTGTAATGCGTCATCTAATTCGGGGATCAGTTCATTGACGTCGCCCAGCCATAAATCCAGCGTCACGCGTCCGTTATCAAATAACAGCCGCTGGCAGCCTGCCAGCAGCGGCGGCCACTGGCGATGCAGTTTTTCCGCCCAGGGTGCCAGTTCTGGCCACGCGGCGTGGGCGCGTGTTAAATCCCCGGCCTGAAGCGGGAATTTTTCGAAGCTGACGAAATGCAGCCGGTTCAGCGCCGCGTCGGGATGCGCGGCGCAAAATGTGTCAAATGCCTGCCAGAGCGTAAGAAAATTGAGCCCGGTGCCAAAGCCGGTTTCCGCCACGGTAAACAGCGTGCGCGGGTGCTGCGCGAAGCGCGCCGGTAGCTGATTACCCCCCAAAAAGACGTAGCGGGTCTCTTCCAGACCATTGTCATTGGAAAAGTAAACGTCGTCAAAATCTCGGGAAACAGGTGTACCCTCATTATTGAAGTCAAGGGTGGCTGGTTTGATGGTGGAATGTTTCACGTAAGTTACTCGTCTGACAGGCAGTGGCACGATCTTAGCGATGTGGGCCGGGCGGCGCAAATTTACCGGCAAATCGTCTGATCGGACTTGTTCGGCGTACAACTGTACGCTATTGTGCCACTCGACTCTTATTATTAGCGCGACTGACAGAGGTATTAAATGAAACGTGCAGTGATTACTGGCCTGGGTATTGTATCCAGCATCGGTAATAACCAGCAGGAAGTCCTGGCATCCCTTCGTGAAGGGCGCTCAGGTATTACTTTCTCTCAAGAGCTGAAAGATTCCGGTATGCGTAGCCACGTTTGGGGCAACGTAAAACTGGACACCACCGGTCTGATTGACCGTAAAGTGGTGCGCTTTATGAGCGATGCGTCGATTTATGCATACCTCTCGATGGAGCAGGCAATTAAAGATGCCGGTCTTTCTGACGAAGCTTACCAGAACAACCCGCGCGTTGGCCTGATCGCCGGTTCCGGCGGCGGCTCCCCGCGCTACCAAGTGTTCGGCGCTGACGCAATGCGCAGCCCGCGCGGCCTAAAAGCGGTTGGCCCGTATGTGGTGACTAAGTCTATGGCATCCGGCGTGTCCGCTTGCCTGGCGACCCCGTTCAAAATTCACGGCGTGAACTACTCAATCAGCTCCGCCTGTGCCACTTCCGCACACTGTATCGGTAACGCGGTTGAGCAAATCCAGCTCGGCAAACAGGACATCGTGTTTGCTGGCGGCGGAGAAGAGCTGTGCTGGGAAATGGCCTGTGAGTTTGACGCGATGGGCGCATTGTCGACCAAATACAACGAGACCCCGGACCAGGCGTCCCGTACCTATGACGCGGACCGTGACGGGTTCGTGATCGCAGGCGGCGGCGGTATGGTGGTGGTCGAAGAGTTGGAACACGCCCTGGCGCGTGGCGCGCACATCTACGCGGAAATCGTCGGTTACGGCGCGACCTCCGATGGCGCAGACATGGTGGCACCGTCTGGCGAAGGCGCAGTGCGCTGCATGCAGATGGCGATGCACGGCGTTGACACGCCAATCGACTACCTGAACACCCACGGGACTTCCACGCCGGTTGGCGATGTGAAAGAACTGGGCGCTATCCGCGAAGTGTTCGGCGATAAATCCCCGGCGCTGTCCGCGACCAAAGCCATGACCGGTCACTCTCTGGGGGCGGCAGGCGTGCAGGAAGCCATTTACTCCCTGCTGATGCTGGAGCACAGCTTTATCGCGCCGAGCATCAACATTGAGAATCTGGACCCGCAGGCGGAAGGGCTGAACGTCATCACCGAAACCACCGAGCGTGAACTCACTACCGTGATGTCCAACAGCTTCGGCTTCGGCGGCACCAACGCCACCCTGGTGATGCGTAAATACCAGGCGTAAGCAACGCTGAATAAAAAAGGGCCTCCAGGGCCCTTTTTGCATTTCTGAACGGCGGTTAAAGCACTATCAACATCACCGCAATCGCCACCACCAGCGCGAACAGCACCAGGCCCGGACGGGCGGAAAGCTGGCGCAGCGGCTCTATTAGCGACGGGATCAGCGGGCTGTAAATCGGCTGGATATCGCGGGTCTCGATCGGCGACGCGTTACTGTTAACGCGCAGCGCAAACACCTGGTTTAACACATCCTGAACCTGCGCCGTGGTCAGCACCGTCTGGGGCGTGGCCTGCCAGCGCTGCTGCGTGTAATCAACAATCTCCTGCCATTCGTGCGACGCCATCGGCTGGCGCAGGGCGGTTTGCAGGGAAATTAGCGTCGGCGCTGCCTGCTGAACTAACGTCTGGCGCGCCTGTAGCCAGGTATTCAGCGAGGCGAAATGTTTAGCCGGGATCAACTCGCCGGTTTTCACACCCGCCAGTTCCAGCATCGACTGCCAGATAAGCTTCGGCGATTCGCCGGTGGCGGCGGCTAGTTTAATCACCTGTTGGTTGAGCGTATTGTGCTCGGCGGGCAGTAGCGGACGCTCCGTCGCCGGGCGCTGCTGCGGCTGCGGGATCGCCATCTGGCCGTTTTGCAGCAGTACCAGCACGCTTTTCAACTGCTCGGGCGACAGCTGGCTCAGCGCGGTCTGGCCGAACTGCTGGCGAATATAATCGCTCGCCGCCTTGCGGTTATTGCCAACGTTCAGCAACTCCGTCAGTTGTGACAGCAGTTGCCTGCTGGAATGGGTACTTTCCGCGCTGGTCAGGCGCTGGTTAAGGTTTTGCTCGGCGGCGGGAAAATGGCGCGACTGCAACGGCATTTCCTGTTTCAGCCCCAGATCGTGGCGCAGGGTGGCCCACACTTCACTGCTCTGCTGCTGCGTCAGCGCGATGATGCGGGTAATCAGCCGCTCAAGCTGGGTGCGCTGCTGAGAAGAGAGCGGGAGTTCACCGGCTGTTGTCTGCGGGGAGGGAGGTTCTCCCGGAGGGCGAGCGGGTGCGCCCTGGACTGGTTGCATCATAGTAAATCCTGACTTCGCCTTCGGTCTCGTGTATGACTAAGGGCGAGATTATGGCACACTTAGCGCCCATCTCCCGCACATTAACAGGTACTGTAACGTGAAAATTCTCGTTGATGAAAATATGCCTTACGCCCGCGAACTGTTTGCCCGCCTGGGTGACGTAAAAGCGGTGCCGGGGCGGCCGATTCCGGTGGCCGAACTGGATGATGCCGATGCGTTGATGGTGCGTTCGGTGACCAAAGTCAACGGCCAGTTGCTGGACGGCAAAGGCGTCCGCTTCGTTGGCACCGCGACGGCAGGCACCGATCACGTGGATCAGGACTATTTACACCAGGCGGGGATCGCGTTTTCTGCGGCACCCGGCTGTAATGCCATTGCCGTCGTGGAATATGTGTTTTCCGCGCTGCTGATGCTGGCGGAGCGCGAAGGATTCGACCTGACCGACCGCACCGTGGGTATTGTCGGCGTCGGTAACGTCGGCGGGCGCTTGCAAAAGCGCCTGGAAGCGCTGGGCGTGCGCACATTGCTGTGCGATCCGCCGCGCGCCGATAACGGCGAGCCGGGCGATTTCCAGCCGCTGGATAAACTGGTCGACGAAGCCGATATCCTCACCTTCCATACTCCGTTGTTTAAAGACGGCCCGTACAAAACCTGGCATCTGGCGGATGAAGCGCTGATTTCACGCCTCAAGCCGGGCGCGATTTTAATCAACGCCTGCCGTGGCGCGGTGGTGGATAACGCCGCTTTACTGAAATGCCTCGACGCCGGGCAGAAACTCAGCACCGTGCTGGACGTGTGGGAGCCGGAGCCGGATCTCAACGTGGCGCTGCTGGATAAAGTCGACATCGGCACCGCGCATATCGCCGGTTACACCCTTGAAGGCAAAGCGCGCGGCACCACCCAGGTGTTTGAAGCCTATAGCGCGTTTATCGGCAAACCTCAGCAAATCGCCCTGGACTCGCTGCTGCCCGCGCCGGAATTTGGCCGCATCACCCTGCATGGCCCGTTGGATCAGCCCACGCTGAAAAGACTGGTGCATCTGGTGTATGATGTGCGCCGCGATGACGCGCCACTGCGTAAAGTGGCTGGCGTAGCGGGTGAGTTCGATAAGCTGCGTAAGCATTATCTTGAGCGTCGCGAATGGTCATCCCTGTTTATTCAGTGTGATGACGCGGCGGCGGCAAAGCTGCTCTCTGCGCTGGGATTTAACGCCGTACACCATTCGGCGCGTTAATCATCTTCTTTTACGTTACCTGCCTTTTGGGGCAGGGACGCTGTTCTATTTTCTGGAGTAAACCACCATGTCTGAAGGCTGGAACATTGCCGTACTGGGCGCGACGGGCGCTGTGGGCGAAGCCCTGCTTGAGCAACTTGCGGAACGTCAATTCCCGGTGGGAGAACTGTATGCCCTGGCGCGCAGCGAAAGCGCAGGCGAATCTCTGCGTTTCGCAGGTAAAACGGTGCGGGTGCAGGACGCCGCTGAATTTGACTGGACCCAGGCGCAGCTCGCATTTTTTGTGGCCGGTCCGGAGGCCACCGCGCAGTACGCGGACGATGCCGCTAACGCGGGCTGCCTGGTGATCGACACCAGCGGTCTGTTCGCACTGGAGCCGGATGTCCCGTTAGTGGTGCCGGAAGTGAACCCCTTTGTGCTGGCGGATTACCGTAACCGTAATCTGGTCGCCATCCCCGATAGCCTGACCAGCCAACTGCTGGTGGCGTTAAAACCGCTGATCGACGAAGGCGGCCTGGCGCGTATTCAGGTGACCAGCCTGCTGTCTGCGTCGGCGAAGGGCAAAGTGGCGGTAGACGCCCTGGCGGGCCAGAGCGCCAAACTGCTCAACGGCATCCCGGTTGATGAAGACGATTTCTTCGGTCGCCAGCTGGCGTTCAACGTTCTGCCGCTCCTGCCGGATAGCCTGGGCAGTGTGCGCGAAGAGCGCCGCATCGTCGATGAAGTGCGCAAAATCCTGCAGGACGAGATGCTGATGATCTCCGCGACCTGCGTCCAGTCGCCGGTATTTTACGGCCATGCCCAGATGGTGAATTTTGAAGCCATGCGCCCGCTGTCATTTGAAGAAGCGCGCGATGCCTTCGATCGCGGTGAAGAAGTGGTACTGTCGCCCGCGAATGAATTCCCGACCCAGGTCGGCGATGCGTCCGGCAACGCCCAATTGTCTGTCGGCTGCGTGCGTAACGATTACGGGATGCCGGAGCAGATCCAGTTCTGGTCAGTGGCGGACAACGTGCGCTTCGGCGGCGCGCTGATGGCGGTGAAAGTGGCGGAGAAATTAGTGCAGGAGTATTTGTACTAATGTCTGAGCTTCAGGATGTGCCGCTGCGCAAAATCGCGCTCGGCATTGAGTACGACGGCAGTAAATATTACGGCTGGCAGCGCCAGAACGAAGTCCGCAGCGTGCAGGAAAAACTCGAAAAGGCGTTAACCCAGGTGGCGAATGCGCCGGTTAACGTGTTTTGCGCCGGGCGGACCGATGCGGGCGTTCATGCCACCGGCCAGGTGGTGCATTTCGAAACCCAGGCGATCCGCAAAGATGCCGCCTGGACGCTGGGTGTAAATGCGAATTTACCTGGTGACATCGCGGTGCGCTGGGTTAAAGATGTGCCGGACGATTTTCATGCCCGATTTAGCGCAACGGCTCGCCGTTACCGCTATGTCATCTACAATCATCGTCTGCGTCCTGCGGTTTTGCAGCAGGGCGTCACCCATTATCACCAACCGCTGGATGCTGAACGTATGCACCGCGCGGCCCAGTGCTTAATCGGTGAAAATGATTTTACCTCGTTTCGCGCCGTGCAATGTCAGTCGCGCACCCCGTGGCGTAATCTGATGCACATCAACGTCGCGCGATTCGGGGCGTATGTGGTGGTCGATATCAAAGCGAATGCCTTTGTACATCATATGGTCAGGAATATTGTTGGCAGCCTGATGGAAGTAGGGTGCGGCAACCAGCCGGAGAGCTGGATTGAGGAGTTGCTGGCGGTCAGGGATCGTACGCTTGCGGCAGCGACGGCGAAAGCGGAGGGGCTTTATCTGGTCAGCGTGGATTATCCTGACCGTTTCGAGCTGCCGAAGACGCCGATGGGCCCACTTTTTTTAGCTGACTAAAGGCTGTTGAGGATGTAACGCAGTATGGACATTATTCGCTTTGTGATCGATTTCATCCTGCACATTGACGTGCATCTGGCGGAACTGGTCGCCGATTATGGGATTTGGGTTTACGCTATCCTGTTTTTGATTCTGTTTTGTGAAACCGGGCTGGTGGTAACGCCCTTCCTGCCGGGCGATTCGCTGCTGTTTGTCGCCGGGGCGATTTCCGCGCTGCCGACCAACGATCTCAATGTCCATCTGATGGTGGTGTTAATGATTGTGGCGGCGATTATCGGCGATGCGGTGAATTACACCATTGGCAGGCTGTTCGGCGAAAAGCTGTTCAGTAATCCCAACTCAAAGATTTTCCGCCGCAGCTATCTGGATAAAACCCACGCGTTTTACGAGCGCCACGGCGGCAAAACCATTATCCTTGCGCGCTTTGTACCGATTGTGCGCACCTTCGCGCCGTTTGTCGCCGGGATGGGGCATATGTCCTACCGCCATTTCGCGGCCTATAACGTGATCGGCGCGCTGCTGTGGGTATTACTGTTTACCTATGCGGGTTATCTGTTTGGCGATTTGCCGATCGTTCAGGAAAACTTAAAGCTGCTGATAGTGGCGATCATCATCCTGTCGGTATTGCCGGGCGTGGTGGAAATTATCCGCCACAAGCGAGCCGCGGCACGAAACGGAAGATAACCATCACGTTCATGAAACAAGAGCAGGATCGCGCGGTTAGACCACTTTTTTATCCCAACTCGCGGTCTGTTATGTTTTAATGAGCACCATTTATGGTCTGTCGGCGGTCAGAATTTATTCGCTGCCGACAGAAAAACTGGCATCGACCAGGTTCAGGCAGAAAGGTCATCAATGAGCTGGATTGAACGAATTCTCAATAAGAGCAATATCACCCCTTCCCGTAAGGCGAGCATCCCTGAAGGGGTGTGGACCAAGTGCGACAGCTGCGGTCAGGTTCTCTACCGCGCCGAGCTGGAGCGTAACCTGGGGGTTTGCCCGAAGTGCGATCATCATATGCGTATGGCGGCGCGTGACCGCCTGCACAGCCTGTTAGACGAAGGCTCAATGGTGGAGCTGGGGAGCGAACTTGAGCCGAAAGACGTGCTGAAGTTCAAAGACTCCAAAAAGTATAAAGATCGTCTGGCAAGCGCCCAGAAAGAAACTGGCGAGAAAGACGCGCTGGTGGTGATGAAAGGCACCCTGCACGATATGCCGGTGGTTGCGGCGGCGTTTGAGTTTTCCTTTATGGGCGGCTCAATGGGCTCCGTGGTGGGTGCACGCTTTGTGCGTGCCGTTGAGCAGGCGCTGGAAGACAACTGCCCGATGATCTGCTTCTCCGCATCCGGCGGCGCACGTATGCAGGAAGCGCTGATGTCGCTGATGCAAATGGCGAAAACCAGCGCAGCGCTGGCGAAAATGCAGGAGCGCGGCTTGCCGTATATCTCCGTGCTGACCGACCCGACCATGGGCGGCGTTTCCGCCAGCTTCGCGATGCTGGGCGATCTGAACATCGCCGAGCCGAAAGCGCTGATTGGCTTTGCCGGCCCGCGCGTTATCGAACAGACCGTGCGTGAGAAACTGCCTGCCGGTTTCCAGCGCAGCGAGTTCTTAATCGAGAAAGGGGCGATCGATATGATTATTCGTCGTCCTGAACTGCGCCTGAAGCTGGCCAGCCTGCTGGCGAAAATGATGAATCTCCCGGCACCAGGGCCGGATGCGCCGCTGGAAACCATTGTGGTTCCGCCAGCGCCAGACCAGGAACAAGAGGCCTGATCGTCATGAAGGGCAGGGCCATAACGGCGCTGCCCTTTTTGTTTATCCATCGCTAACACGTACGGGCATCATGGAAAAAGACTGCATTCCCCACGCCACGTCGCCCCTGGCTACGTGGCTTTCTTATCTGGAAAACCTGCACAGTAAAACTATCGACATGGGGCTGGAGCGCGTATCGCGCGTGGCGGCGACCCTTGACGTTCAAAAGCCCGCGCCGTTTGTGTTTACGGTTGCCGGCACTAACGGCAAAGGCACCACCTGCCGCACGCTGGAAGCTATTCTGATGGCGGCTGGGCTGCGGGTTGGCGTCTACAGTTCGCCGCATCTGATGCGCTATACCGAGCGGGTGCGCATTCAGGGCGCGGAGCTTTCGGAATCCGACCATACCGCGTCGTTCAGCGCCATTGAGACCGCGCGCGGCGAGACCTCGCTGACTTATTTCGAGTACGGCACGCTGTCGGCGCTGTGGTTGTTTAAACAGTCGGCGCTGGATGTGGTGATTCTGGAAGTGGGCCTCGGCGGGCGTCTGGATGCCACCAACCTGGTGGATTGCGATGTGGCGGTCATCACCAGTATCGCCCTCGACCATACTGACTGGCTGGGGCCGGATCGCGAAAGTATTGGCCGTGAGAAAGCGGGCGTGTTCCGCGCCGGGAAACCGGCCATCGTCGGCGAGCCGGATATGCCCGCTTCCATCGCGGCGGTTGCCCTGGAGAAAGGCGCGCTGCTGGCGCGGCGCGGCGTAGACTGGGATTACCAGGCGAACGAGACCGGCTGGCATTTCCAGGATGCGCAGGGTGAATTGCGCGATCTGCCGCTGCCTAACGTGCCGCAGCCGAACGCCGCCACGGCGCTGGCAGCGATCCGCGCCAGCCAGCTGGCGGTGAGCGAAGCCGCTATCCGCCAGGGCATTGAACAGGCGCTGCTGCCGGGGCGTTTTCAGTGCGTCAGCGAATCGCCGCGCGTGATTCTGGATGTGGCGCACAATCCCCATGCGGCAGCGTATCTGGCGAGCCAGATGCAGCGCCTGCCTGCGGGCGGGAAAGTGCTTGCGGTCATCGGGATGCTGCACGATAAAGATATTGCGGGCACGCTGGCCTGTCTGGAGCCGGTGGTGGATAGCTGGTATTGTGCCCCACTGGAGGGCCCGCGCGGTGCCACGGCTGAGCAACTGCTGGAACACCTGAAGCAGGGTGAACGCTATCAGAGCGTGGTGCAGGCCTGGGATGCCGCTATGGCGCAGGCTCAACCGCAAGATACCGTACTGGTGTGCGGTTCGTTTCATACCGTAGCGCATGTAATGGAAGCGATGGACGCGAGGAGGCGAGGTGGCGAGTAAATTTCAAAACCGATTAGTGGGCACGATCGTGCTGGTCGCGCTGGGCGTAATTTTGCTGCCAGGGCTGCTGGACGGCCAGAAAAAACATTACCAGGATGAGTTCGCGGCAATCCCGCTGGTGCCGAAGCCAGGGGATACCGACGAGCCGGATATGCTGCCTGCCGCCACGCAGGCGCTGCCCGCACAGCCGCCGGAAGGCGCGGCGGAAGAGGTGAGGGCGGCGAACGCGGCGGCCTCGGCGATCGATACCGGGCGTCTGGCGAATAACGCCAATAATCTCGATCCGCTGCCGGAACCGGAGCCTGTCCCGCCGGGCAAACCGAAAGCGCAGGACACGCCGAAAAAACCGCAGACCAAACCGCAAAAAGATAAAACCGACGAACAGCTGGCGATGCTGAGTGAAGAGGCACCGCCGAAGAAAGCCGAACCGGCTAAACCGGATACGCCGCCGACCGGCAAAGCTTATGTGGTGCAGTTGGGCGCGCTCAAAAATGCCGACAAAGTGAATGAAATTGTTGGTAAACTGCGCGGCGCGGGGTACCGGGTTTATACGTCGCCGTCAACGCCGGTACAGGGTAAAATCACCCGCATTCTGGTTGGGCCGGACGCCTCACGCGATAAGTTAAAAGGATCGCTTAGCGAGCTTAACCAGCTTTCCGGGCTGAACGGGGTAGTGATGAATTATTCCGTAAACTGATGGTCGGGGATGAGCAGACTTATCTGTTGATAAATAACAGATAAGACAAGAAGCTCTCCCTGAAACGCAGCGGGAACCGGGGAAAAAAGCACGGCGTTGAAGATTTTTTCAACGCCTTTTTTTATTGAGCAAGGGAAAGGAAATCCCTACGCAAACGTTTTCTTTTTCTGTTAGAATGCGCCCCGAACTGGACGTCAGGGCGATTTATCACAGGACACATTCATGGTCTGGATAGATTACGCCATCATCGCGGTTATCGGCTTTTCCTGTTTGGTAAGCGTTATCCGCGGGTTTGTGCGTGAAGCGTTATCGCTGGTTACCTGGGGCTGTGCCTTTTTTGTCGCCAGCCACTACTACACTTACCTGGCGGTTTGGTTCACTGGCTTTGAAGACGAACTGGTACGTAATGGGATAGCGATCGCAGTGCTGTTTGTTGCGACGCTGATTGTCGGCGCGATCGTCAACTATGTGATTGGCGCGCTGGTGGAGAAAACCGGCCTGTCGGGTACAGACAGGGTGTTGGGGATCTGTTTTGGCGCGCTGCGCGGTGCGCTTATCGTCTCCGCCATTCTGTTCTTTCTTGATACCTTTACCGGCTTTTCCAAAAGCGACGACTGGCAAAAATCGCAGCTTATCCCGCAATTCAGTTTCATCATCAGATGGTTTTTTGACTATCTGCAAAGCTCGTCAAGTTTCTTACCCCGGTAATTGTGCCGGGGGCAGTCTCTTAATGAGGAAAAGACAACATGTGCGGTATTGTCGGTATCGCCGGTGTTATGCCGGTAAACCAGTCTATTTATGACGCGTTAACGGTGCTTCAGCACCGTGGGCAGGATGCCGCAGGCATCATCACCATTGATGCAAACAACGGCTTTCGCCTGCGCAAAGCCAACGGCCTGGTGAGTGATGTATTCGAAGCCCGCCATATGCAGCGTCTGCAAGGCAATATGGGTATCGGCCATGTGCGTTATCCGACAGCAGGCAGTTCAAGTGCCTCCGAAGCACAACCCTTTTATGTGAACTCCCCGTACGGGATCACCCTGGCGCATAACGGCAACCTGACCAACGCGCACGAACTGCGCCGGATGCTGTTTGAAGAGAAGCGCCGCCATATCAATACCACCTCGGATTCCGAAGTTCTGCTGAACGTATTCGCCAGCGAACTGGATAACTTCCGTCATTACCCGCTTGAAGCGGACAACATTTTTGCCGCCATCGCCGCGACTAACCGCCTGATCCGCGGCGCGTATGCCTGTGTGGCGATGATTATCGGCCACGGCATGGTGGCGTTCCGCGATCCGAACGGCATCCGCCCGCTGGTGCTGGGCAAGCGCGATATCGGCGATGGCCGCACCGAGTATATGGTGGCCTCTGAGAGCGTGGCGCTGGATACCCTGGGCTTCGAATTCTTACGCGACGTCGCGCCCGGCGAGGCGATTTACATCACCGAGAAGGGCCAGCTGTTTACCCGCCAGTGCGCCGATAACCCGGCCAGCAATCCGTGCCTGTTCGAGTATGTCTACTTTGCGCGCCCTGACTCGTTTATCGACAAGATTTCCGTGTACAGCGCCCGCGTCGGCATGGGTAAAAAGCTCGGCGAGAAAATCGCCCGTGAATGGGAAGATCTCGATATCGACGTGGTCATCCCAATCCCGGAAACCTCCTGCGATATCGCGCTGGAGATTGCCCACATCCTGAATAAGCCGTACCGCCAGGGTTTTGTGAAAAACCGCTACGTGGGCCGCACCTTTATCATGCCGGGCCAGCATCTGCGCCGTAAATCGGTGCGCCGCAAGCTCAACGCCAACCGCGCAGAATTCCGCGATAAGAACGTATTGCTGGTGGATGATTCTATCGTTCGCGGCACCACCTCTGAGCAGATTATCGAGATGGCGCGTGAGGCGGGTGCGAAAAAGGTTTATCTGGCCTCTGCCGCGCCGGAAATTCGTTTCCCGAACGTCTACGGCATTGATATGCCGAGCGCTAACGAGCTGATTGCCCACGGGCGCGAAGTGGATGAAATCCGCCAGATCATCGGCGCAGACGGGCTGATTTTCCAGGACCTGGACGATCTGATTGAAGCGGTACGCGCCGAGAACCCCGATATTCAGCAGTTTGAATGCTCGGTGTTTAACGGCGTTTACGTCACGAAAGACGTTGACCAGCAATATCTGGAGTATCTTGAATCCCTGCGTAATGACGACGCCAAAGCGGTGCTGCGCCAGAACGAAGTGGAGAATTTAGAGATGCATAACGAAGGGTAAAACGTCGATCCCTTCCGGGCCACCGGGAGGGATTTTTCATTCCTTCTCTGTGCATTTCCCTTTAATGCCTGGCTAACTTGCATATCCCTCTCTGTTGCGGCAAAGTTTGCCCACGTATTTTCCGTTCAGGCAAAAACTAATGAAACGACTCATCGTAGGCATTTCCGGGGCAAGCGGAGCGATTTATGGGGTTCGGCTGTTGCAGGTGCTGCAATCGGTGCCTGACGTCGAAACCCATCTGATCATGAGCCAGGCCGCACGCCAGACGCTGGCGCTGGAAACCTCGCTATCGCTGCGCGATGTGCAGGCGTTGGCTGATGTAGTCCACGATGCGCGGGATATCGCCGCCAGCATTTCATCCGGGTCGTTTCGCACCTCCGGCATGGTTATCCTGCCATGCTCCATCAAAACCCTCTCCGGTATCGTGCACAGCTACACCGATGGGTTGCTGACCCGCGCCGCAGACGTCGTGTTGAAAGAACGCCGTCCGTTAATTCTGTGCGTGCGGGAGACCCCGCTGCATGTCGGACATCTGCGCCTGATGACCCAGGCCGCCGAGCTAGGCGCGGTAATAATGCCGCCGATGCCTGCGTTTTATCATCAGCCCGCCACACTCAATGACGTGATTAACCAGACGGTGAACCGGGTACTGGACCAGTTGGATATCGAACTGCCGGAAGATCTTTTCCATCGCTGGCAGGGAGCCTGACGCATCTGTTCGGTGCGTCGAAATCTGAGCGCCTCATTTTGGGGCATTTTTGTAACCGCGATCAAATCCTGAAAATATAATCCCCGTTCACGCATTTCCGCTAAAGACATTCCCCTTCGTAATGCTATCTTTCACTACATCTACTTTATTGTAACTTTTACTTAACATCTGCCGGGGCTCGCCCGTTCCGCGAAAACTGGCACAGGAAGTGCAATGCAAAGTAGCAACACAACAATATAAACAACACAAAGAAAACCACTTGAGGGTAACGTATGAAGAAGAAGGCTATTGCACTGTCATTGCTGCTGGGGCTCTCCGTGGCGTCCAGCGCGTTCGCCGCGCTACCGCAGACGGTTCGTATTGGGACGGACGCCACCTACGCACCATTCTCTTCTAAAGACGCCAAAGGCGATTTCGTGGGTTTCGATATCGATCTCGGTAATGAGATGTGCAAGCGCATGGCGGTGAAATGTACTTGGGTGGGCAGCGATTTCGACTCGTTGATCCCGTCGCTGAAAGCCAAAAAAATCGACGCGATTATCTCTTCGTTATCGATTACTGAAAAACGCCAGCAGGAAATCGCCTTCTCAGAAAAACTGTACGCGGCGGATTCCCGCCTGATCGCCTCCAAAGGCTCGCCGATCCAGCCTACCATCGAGTCGCTGAAAGGCAAGCACGTCGGTGTGTTGCAGGGCTCTACCCAGGAAGGGTTTGCCAACGATAACTGGCGTAACAAAGGCGTCGATGTGGTGGCGTACCAGAACCAGGATTTGATCTACTCCGACCTGGCAGCAGGCCGCCTTGATGCCGCGTTCCAGGATGAAGTCGCCGCCAGCGAAGGTTTCCTGAAGCAGCCAGCGGGTAAAGAGTTCGCGTTTGCCGGCCCGTCAGTGAAAGATAAAAAATACTTTGGCGATGGCACCGGTATCGGCCTGCGCCAGAGCGACACCGAGCTGAAAGCAGCCTTTGATAAAGCCTTTGATGAGCTGCGTAAAGACGGCACTTACGACAAAATGGCGAAGAAATACTTCGACTTTAACGTCTACGGTGACTAATACGGACGCGCCCGGTTCGCCCGGGCGCGGCTTTTGGTAACGGTCATTCCATAGCGCCTCACTTTTTTGGTGCAATTTACCGACGATGTTGCGTTATGGTGCATACAGCGCACTGTTTTAGCGCGTCGAGTGAATAATTAAGCATCGTAAGCGAAAAAAATCCGCGTGGGCGGGCATATTTTTTTGCCTAAATGCGCATAACAGTGGCACGATACGTGCTGTCTCGATGTTTAGAGCACTACAACACAAAAAGACAACTCACCGAGGATTGCTATGAAAAAGTTGGTGTTATCCCTTTCTCTGGTACTGGCGTTTTCCAGTGTTTCCACCGCGTTCGCCGCGATTCCAAAAAATCTCCGTATCGGCACCGATCCCACTTATGCACCCTTCGAATCGAAGAATGCGCAGGGAGAATTAGTCGGTTTTGATATCGATTTGGCGAAAGAGCTGTGTAAACGCATCCAGACCCAATGTACCTTCGTTGAAAACCCGCTGGATGCGCTGATCCCGTCTTTGAAAGCGAAAAAAATCGACGCCATTATGTCGTCGCTTTCCATCACCGAAAAACGTCAGCAGGAAATCGCATTCACCGACAAACTCTACGCGGCGGATTCCCGTCTGGTGGTGGCAAAAGATTCTGATATTGAACCGAATCTTGAGAAGCTGAAAGGCAAACGCGTCGGCGTATTGCAGGGCACCACCCAGGAAACCTACGGCAACGTGCACTGGGCACCAAAAGGCGTAGAAATCGTTTCCTATCAGGGCCAGGACAATATCTATTCTGACCTGACCGCAGGTCGTATCCAGGCCGCGTTCCAGGATGAAGTCGCCGCCAGCGAAGGTTTCCTGAAACAGCCTATCGGTAAAGATTACAAATTCGGCGGCCCGTCCATCAAAGACGAGAAGCTGTTCGGCGTCGGCACCGGCATGGGTATTCGTAAAGAAGACAACGAACTGCGTGAAGCGCTGAACAAAGCATTTGCTGAAATGCGTGCCGATGGCACCTACGAAAAACTGGCTAAGAAATACTTCGACTTTGACGTGTACGGCGGTTAATCGCCACATAGAGTTGCCGCGCCCCGGCTAGCCGGGGCGTTATAAGGGTTAACCCGTCAGGCGCTCATTTAAGACAGATATTGATCACAGGATAAGCACCATGCTGTATGGGTTTTCACAAGTCATCTTACAAGGGGCTATCGTCACGCTTGAACTGGCGCTGAGCTCCGTTATCCTGGCAGTTCTCATTGGCCTGGTGGGCGCGGCGGGAAAGCTGTCACGCAACCGCGCGCTGGGGCTGCTGTTTGAAGCCTATACCACGCTGATCCGCGGCGTTCCCGATCTCGTTTTGATGTTGCTCATTTTCTACGGGCTGCAAATCGCCCTGAATACCGTGACCGACGCGCTGGGCCTGGCGCAGTTTGATATCGATCCGATGGTCGCGGGTATCATCACGCTGGGATTTATCTACGGTGCTTACTTCACCGAAACCTTTCGCGGCGCGTTTATGGCGGTGCCGAAAGGGCATATCGAAGCCGCTACCGCCTTTGGATTCACCAATGCGCAAACCTTCCGCCGCGTTCTGTTCCCCGCGATGATGCGCTTTGCGCTGCCGGGGATCGGCAATAACTGGCAGGTTATCCTCAAAGCCACCGCGCTGGTCTCGCTGCTGGGACTGGAAGATGTGGTCAAGGCCACGCAGCTCGCCGGTAAAAGTACCTGGGAGCCGTTCTACTTTGCCGTGGTCTGCGGTGTGATTTATTTAGTGTTTACCACCGTTTCCAACGGCGTGCTGCTGCTGCTGGAGCGCCGTTATACGGTGGGTGTAAAGAGGGCTGACCTGTGATTGAAATTATTCAGGAATACTGGAAATCCCTGCTGTGGACCGACGGTTACCGTTTTACCGGGGTGGCGATCACCCTGTGGCTGTTAATTTCTTCGGTAGTCATGGGCGGCATCCTGGCGGTGTTTCTCGCTATTGGCCGCGTCTCCAGCAATAAATTTATCCAGTTCCCCATCTGGTTGTTTACCTATATCTTCCGCGGTACGCCGCTGTACGTGCAGTTGCTGGTATTTTACTCCGGCATGTACACTCTGGAAGTGGTTAAAGGCACCGAACTGCTGAACGCCTTTTTCCGCAGCGGCCTGAACTGTACCGTGCTGGCATTGACGCTCAATACCTGCGCCTATACCACCGAGATTTTCGCCGGGGCGATTCGTTCGGTACCCCATGGCGAAATCGAAGCGGCGCGCGCCTATGGCTTCTCGCGTTTTAAAATGTACCGCTGCATTATTCTGCCTTCGGCGCTGCGTATCGCGCTGCCGGCCTACAGCAATGAAGTGATTTTGATGCTGCACTCCACGGCGCTGGCGTTTACCGCCACCGTGCCGGATCTGCTGAAAATCGCCCGTGATATTAACTCGGCGACCTATCAGCCGTTTACCGCCTTCGGTATTGCGGCGGTGCTCTATCTCATGATTTCTTATGTCCTGATAAGCCTGTTCCGCCGCGCGGAGAGACGCTGGTTAGGGCATGTTAAACCTGCTTCAACGCACTGAGTGGCCCACGAATGTCTGACAATAAATTAAACGTTACCGACCTGCACAAACGCTACGGCGAACATGAAGTGCTTAAAGGGGTCTCGCTTAAGGCCAATGCCGGAGATGTGATTAGCATCATCGGCTCCTCAGGCTCGGGGAAAAGCACCTTTTTACGCTGCATCAACTTCCTCGAAAAACCGAGCGAAGGCACCATTGTGGTGAATAACCAGAATATCGGCCTGGTGCGCGATAAAGACGGCCAGTTGAAGGTGGCGGATAAAAACCAGCTGCGCCTGTTGCGTACCCGTTTGACCATGGTATTTCAGCACTTCAACCTGTGGAGCCATATGACGGTACTGGAAAACGTCATGGAAGCCCCGGTGCAGGTGCTGGGATTAAGCAAGCAGGAAGCCCGCGAGCGCGCGGTGAAATACCTTGAGAAAGTGGGCATCGACGCTCGCGCCCAGGGGAAATACCCAGTGCACCTTTCCGGCGGCCAGCAGCAGCGCGTTTCCATCGCCCGTGCGTTAGCCATGGAGCCGGAAGTGTTGCTGTTTGATGAGCCAACCTCGGCGCTGGACCCGGAACTGGTGGGCGAAGTGTTGCGCATCATGCAGAAGCTGGCGGAAGAGGGCAAAACCATGGTGGTGGTTACCCACGAAATGGAGTTTGCCCGCCACGTCTCCAGCCATGTGATTTTCCTGCATCAGGGGAAAATCGAAGAAGAGGGCGCGCCGGACGAGCTGTTTAACAACCCGCGAAGCCCGCGTTTGCAGCAGTTCCTGAAAGGATCGCTGAAGTAACTCTGGTCACTCAACGGGAAAGGCCGTATCTGGCGCTTTCCCGTTCACGCGCTATTCGTCCAGCAGCCTGAGCGCGCTGGCTTCGTCGGTCACTAACCCGGAAACCCAGCCGCCGCGCAGCGCCGCCCGGATGGCGGGATATTTTTTTTCCCCACCCGCAAAGCCAATGATCGGACGCGTGGTATGGCTTTCCAGCGGCACGCTGGTTAACAGCGCATCCAGTTCGCTGATGATGCGCTCGCCGTTATGATCGAAAAAATGGCCCAGCATTTCACCCGCCACGCCGCGTTTTTCCAGACGGTGTACCTGCTCGTCGGTGATAAATCCTTCCGCATTCAGCGGGCAGCCGACTGAGACGTCACCGATGCCGAGAAAAGCGACGTGGGCATCCAGCGCCCGTGCGGCGACGCGCTGATAAACCTGATGCTGGCACCACATTTTTTTATCCTCCGGGTTATCCGCATACAGCGGCGCGGGGATGAAAAAATATTTGCCCTGCATCTTTTCCGCCATGCGCAGCGGGACGTCATAGCGGGTGCCGGAGTCGTCGCGCGCGATGGCCCCAATCATCGAAACGCAGTGATGCTGTGGCCGTTCGCTCCAGGGCAGGGCGTCAATGATCGCCCGCAGCGTTTTGCCGGAACCGACGCCAAACACCTGCGGCTGCTCGTCAGCGATATATTGCGACATCACCTCCGCGCCTTCGACCGCCAGCATCTGCTGAATAGCCTCGTTATCCAGCGAGGCGGACGGCACTACCCGACACAGCGACAGACCGTATTTTTCCTGTAGCGCCGCCGCCAGCTTCAGGCAGTGCGTGACGGGATGGGCGATTTTCACGCTCACCATACCCTGTTCGCGCGCCGAGGAGATCAGGCGTTGCGCCACCTGCCTGGATAATCCCAGGGTTTTGGCAATCTCCTGCTGAGTCAGCCCTGCCACGTAATACATCCATGCCGCCCGCGCAGCCTGTTCCTGTTTTTTCTCTTCTCTGCTCATAGCGTAATCCCTGATTCAACTGTGTGTAGTGTATCGCGCCCGCGCACATATCAAAAATGGGCAATTGCTATTGAGTTGGGCAAAAGCTTTGTTTTGTGACACGACTCCCGGAATGGATCGCGTAATGGCGACTACCATACTTAAAACGGGCAAATGCTCATTAATTTGGCAAATACTCATTCCGAGGTGTGTATGAATAATCAAAGCGTGTGGATGCATATTGGTGCCGGTTCTTTTCATCGGGCTCATCAGGCGTGGTACTTACACAAACTGCGCGAGCAGGGCGACGACAGTTGGAGTATTGCGCTGGGAAATATTCGCGATGACGCCAACGCCTTGCTGACGCAACTGGACAAGCAGCAAGGCGCTTATGTGCTGGAAACCGTTTCGCCTGAGGGCGAACGCCATTACGAACACATTTCCTCCATTAAGACGGTGTTGCCGTGGGATGCGCAAATCAGCGCGCTGGTGGAACAGGGGGCAAATCCACACACTCGCGTTATCGCGTTTACCGTCACCGAAAGCGGCTATTACCTGACGCCAGAACACGAACTGGATCTGACTCAGGCGGACGTGAAGGCGGATTTAGTGGAGGGTATTCGAACCCTTTACGGCGCGCTCACCCGCATCCTGAAACGACGCGTTGAGATGGGCGGCGCGCCAGTCACCTTACTGAACTGCGATAACTTGCGTCATAACGGCGAGCGCTTTCGCCACGGTTTTCTCTCGTTCCTGAAAGCGAAGCAGGAAACGGCGCTGTATGACTGGGTGAGCGCCAATACCACCTCGCCGAATACCATGGTTGACCGCATCACACCACGCCCGACGCCGGATGTGGCGGAACGCGTCAAGGCGGCAACGGGGATTAAGGACGCCGTGTCGGTCATGGGCGAGTCGTTTATTCAGTGGGTGATTGAAGATGATTTCATCGCCGGGCGTCCGGCGCTGGAAAAGGTTGGCGTAGAGCTGGTGGATTCGGTGCTGCCCTGGGAAGAGGCCAAGATCCGCATTCTTAACGCCACCCACAGCTGCATTGCCTGGGCGGGAACACTGATTGGGCTTTCTTACATCGACGACAGTACCCGTCATCCGGTGATCCGCCAGCTGGCCTGGGAATACGTGTCTCAGGACGTGATCCCGTCTCTGACTCCGAGTCCACTTAATTTAGGCGACTATCGCGATGTGGTACTGGCGCGCTTTAGCAATCCGCATATCAAAGATACCAACCAGCGCGTCGCCGCCGACGGACTGTCAAAAATCCCCGGCATGGTGACGCCGACCTTAATTCAGTGCTACGCGCGCGGCAGTGAGCCGCAGGCCAGCGCGGTACTCCCGGCGCTGTTTTACCTGTTCCTCCAACGCTGGGCGCAGGGTGAACTGCCGTATGAATACCAGGATGGCGTCATGCAGCCTGACACTATCCGCGCGCTGTTTGCCGGTTCCGATCCGCTGAAAACTTTTACCTCGGATGAGGCGTTATTTGCAGAGCTGGCGGGTAACGACGCGTTTCATGCGCTGATGGTGCGCACCGTCGCCCGGATGCAAGCCTGGGTGAACGAAACCACCGCACAACCACTGACTGCGTAACGGGGGCGCTATGTATCTGGGAATCGATATCGGCACATCAGAACTGAAAGCACTGGTGATTAATGAGCTGGGTGAGATTGTCGCTGCGCAACATGTCGCTCTGACCGTGCAGCGCCCGCATCCCCTCTGGGCGGAACAGGACCCGCAGGCCTGGTGGCAGGCCACCTGTCAGGTTGTGGCGGCGCTGCGCCAGCAGGTGCCGGAAGCCTGGGCGGCGATCCGCGCCATTGGCCTGTCCGGCCAGATGCACGGCGCGGTGCTGCTGGACAAACAGGGTGAGGTACTGCGCCCCTGCATCCTGTGGAACGACACGCGAAGCCACCGGGAGTGTGACGACCTGCGCGAGCGCCATCCAGAAATCATGACCCTCAGCGCCAATATGATCATGCCGGGTTTTACTGCGCCGAAGCTGGCCTGGGTGGCGCGTCATGAACCGAAGATTTTTCAACAGATCGATAAAGTGCTGCTGCCGAAAGATTATCTGCGTTGGCGC
This sequence comes from Atlantibacter sp. MEI4A-1023, assembly GCF_056155425.1. Taxonomy (NCBI): domain Bacteria; kingdom Pseudomonadati; phylum Pseudomonadota; class Gammaproteobacteria; order Enterobacterales; family Enterobacteriaceae; genus Atlantibacter; species Atlantibacter sp. MEI4A-1023. Next base: position 3,220,397 of record NZ_CM149568.1, on the reverse strand, counting down.
TTAACCGGCGAGTTCGTGAGCGATCCCTCCGACGCGGCAGGCACGCTGTGGCTTGACGTAGCAAAACGCGACTGGTCTGACGCTTTGCTGGCGGCCACGGATTTATGCCGTGAGCAGATGCCGCGCCTGGTGGAAGGCAGCGAAGTTAGCGCCACGCTGGATGCGGCGCTGGCAACCGAATGGGGCTTAAGCGCAGACGTGGTGGTTGCCGGTGGCGGCGGCGACAACGCCACCTCGGCGGTGGGCGTTGGCGCGGTCAATCCCGGCGATGCGCTGATCTCGCTCGGCACTTCCGGGGTGATATTTGTAGTCAATGACGCGCTCCAGGCCGATCCGTCCTCCGGCGTGCACGCTTTCTGCCACGCGCTGCCTGGACGCTGGCATCAAATGAGCGTAATGCTCAGCGCCGCCAGTTGCCTGCGCTGGGTATGTAATCTGCTCGGGGTAACGGAAAGCCAGCTCATGGAAGAGATGGCGCTGTTAACCGACGAGGAGAAACAGTGCGCGCCGCTGTTCTTACCGTACCTGAGCGGCGAGCGGACGCCGCACAACGACCCCGAGGCCAGCGGCAGTTTCTTCAACTTGCGCCATGAAACTCGCCGCGCGCTGCTGGGCTATGCGGTGATTGAAGGCGTGGCATTCGGCCTTGCGGACGGCATGGATGTGCTGGGCGACGCCCGGCAGACCATCACCCGTTGCAGTCTGACCGGCGGCGGCGCGCGCAGCACGCTGTGGGCGCAGTTGATCGCCGACGTGCTCGACCTCACCGTTGTCACCCATCCGGCCAGCTCCTCGGGGGCGTTAGGCGCGGCGCGGTTAGCCTGGCTTGCCTGCGGTGCTGATGAGCAAACGGTTTGCCGTAAACCGCCCGTTCAGCACGCGTTCGAACCCGCGCGCGCGCGCCAGGGCTGGCTGGAGAAACGCCTCGCGCTGTTCCGTCTTCTGTATCAGCAACAGCGGCAGGCTCGCGCGCTCTTACCCTGATTGATGATGATAAATGCCAGGCGCGGACACCGACGCCTGGCCCCCTGTACCCTGTGAAGAGGAAGATTGTGATGCAATCGCAACAATACTGGTTTGGGTTACCCAAACATCTGCTGTGGGGTTTTATCGCTATCGCCATTTTTATGAGCGGTGATGGTTTCGAGATGGCGTTCCTGTCAAAACACATTACCGACATGGGATTCAGCCCGGCGCAGTCGGCGATGGTATTTGCCGTTTACGGTTTTGCCGCCGCGCTGGCGGCCTGGGCCTCTGGCGTCGTGGCGGAACTGATCACCCCGCAAAAAGCCATGGCAATCGGCTTTGTGCTGTGGTGCGTGATGCACGCGCTGTTTATGGCGCTGGGGCTCGGGATGCGCAATTATCCGCTGATGCTGCTGTTTTACGGTATTCGCGGCTTGGCTTATCCGCTGTTTATCTACTCGTTCATGATGATGCTGGTGCAGGTGTTGCCGCGTGAGAAACTGGCGGCAGCGACCGGCTGGTTCTGGGCAATGTACTCTGTGGGCATCGGCGTAGTCGGCAGTTATCTGCCGAGCTTTACCATTCCGATGATGGGCGAAACCGGCACGCTGTGGATGGCGATTGGCTGGGTGGCCGTGGGCGGCGTGACGGCGCTGATCAGCCTGCGCAACGTGCCGGTGGATCGCTCGCGGGTGAATCTGCCGATGAAAGAGAAAATGACCGAGCTTTCCCGGGCGGTGACGATCCTGTTTACCAACCGGGATGTGTTCTACGCATGTCTTATCCGCATTATCAACACGCTGTCGCTGTTCGGTTTCGCGATTGTTATGCCGCTGCTGTTTGTCGATCGTCTCGGTTTTACCATTTCGGAATGGCTGCAAATCTGGGCGGTGTTCTTCTTCGTCACCATCTTCACCAATATCTTTTGGGGAATTATGGGCGAGTATATCGGCTGGATCCGCCAGGTACGTTGGTTCGGCTGTCTGGGCATGGCGATCGCCAGCCTGTCGTTTTACTATCTGCCAATGTGGGCGGGCCACAATTTTGCGATAGCGCTGATCCCGGCGGTGCTGCTGGGGATTTTCGTCGCCGCCTTTGTGCCGATGACGGCGGTGTTTCCTACGCTTGAGCCGCATCATAAAGGCGCGGCGGTTTCAATTTATAACCTGTCGGCTGGCATGAGTAACTTTGTCGCACCCGCCATTGCGTCGCTGATCCTACCGTTTTTCGATATTGTCGGCGTGGTGTGGGCGTACACCGGTTTGTATCTGTTCGCTGGCGTGTTGACCTTTATCATCAAGGTGCCGCAGCCCAAACGGGCCGCGAAAGCGGTGGATGCCTCAGACGGCTATTCACAACAGCGTATTTAACATTAAGGGCCGCAATAGCGGCCCTTGTTATTTACCGCACCACGTCATGTAGCGCTTCTTCTAAATCGAACCAGCGAAAGCCAAACCCGGACTCTTCCAGCCGCTTCGGCAATGCCCGTTGCCCACCGAGCACCAGTACGGCGGATTCCCCCATCATCAATTTAATGGCAGTGGCAGGGGCGCGGATAAACGCCGGACGACTCATCACATGCCCCAGGGTATGCGCGAACTGCTCGTTGCGTACCGGATACGGCGACACCATATTGAACGGCCCGCGCAGGTCGTTATTCAGCAGCCAGAGAATGCCGTTCACCATGTCATCGACGTGGATCCAGGCCAGATACTGACGCCCGTTGCCCATCGGCCCCCCCAAACCGGTGCGGAACAGCGGCACAATTTTCCCCAGCATCCCGCCCTCCGGGGCGAACACCGCGCCGGTGCGCAGCAGGCAGACGCGGGTTTTATCGCTTTGCGCCTGGCTGGCGATTTGCTCCCATTTGGCGCACAGCTTGTGGGTAAATTCGTTATGCGGCGGTTCATCTTCCGTCACCACCACTTCGCCGAGGTCGCCGTAATAGCCGGTGGCTGACCCGGAAATCAGTACCGAGGGTGGGTTATCGCTGGCTTTGATCAACGTAACCAGGCGCTGGGTAATTTGCCAGCGGCTCTGGCACAGCCGCTGTTTCTGCGCCGCCGTCCAGCGCTTATCAGCAATGGGCTCGCCCGCCAGGTTAATCACGGCGTCGAACTCATCTAAATCCTGCGCGTCGGACAGCCCTTTCCAGACGTTAACCCGTTGATCGAGCCGGGAGCGCGCTTTTTCCGGGTCGCGCGTCACTACCGTCACGTTATGCCCCAGCACCAACAGCCGTGGCACCAGATGGCGGCCAATCAGGCCAGTGCCGCCGGTAACCAGAATATTCATGCAACCTCCCGGTTGCGCTTAGCGCCGCCAGCTCATGGTCATCGACACCGAGTCGGCATAGCGTAGCGCGTGAAGTTTATCGATCTCCACTTCAGCATAGGTGACCCAGTGATGTTCCCGTACGATATCGAGCACATCCTGAGTTAATTTTTCGAGCAAAGAGAACCGGTTATTCTCGACGTGCTGAATGATGGCTTTGGTAATAGTGCGATAATTTAATGCGTCCTGAATGTCTTCGCTGGTCCGCGCACGATCGGCGGGGTAGTGGATCGCCGCATTGATAACAATATCTTGCCGGTTGGCGATCTCTTCTTCCTTGATGCCAATAAAAGCGCGCAGGCGTAAATTTTTGATGCGGATGATGGCGTCCGGCTGTGACATGAAACTCTCTCCATAAGGGTTATGCCTCGCTATCATACCTTGCCGCGACCGTCTCGCCCACGCGCGCTGCGCCAGACTTAGACCACCTCCGCTTTTTTCCACGCCGCCAGGGTTGCGGGCCGGTTGCGAATGCGCTCGAACCAGTTGCTCACCGCCGGATAGTTCTCCAGCGGGATGCGCTGGCGCTCATGCGACGCTACCCACGGATAGGTCGCGATATCGGCAATGCTGTAATGGCTGCCGCCCAGCCAGGGGGATTTTTCCAGCCGTTTATTCAGCACGCCGTACAGACGTTGAGTTTCGACCTGGTAGCGCTCAATAGCGTAGGGCACCGGCTGCGGGGCGAAATGGTTGAAGTGGTGATTCTGGCCGAGCATCGGGCCAAACCCTGCTACTTGCCAGAACAGCCACTGTAGCGTGGCTTCCCGCTCGCGCAGCTCACCGCTCAGGAACTTGCCGGTTTTCTCGGCGAGGTACAGCAAAATCGCCCCGGATTCGAACAGGCTCAGCGGCGCGCCGCCGTCCACGGGATCGTGGTCGACAATGGCCGGGATTTTATTGTTAGGCGAAATCGCCAGAAACTCCGGGCGAAACTGCTCGCCCTTGCCGATATCCACGCGATGAAGCCGGTATTCCAGGCCCGCTTCCTCCAGAAAAAGGGTGATTTTGTGGCCGTTTGGCGTTGGGGCATAAAACAGATCGATCATAACCGCTCCCGAAATGACGTCATGAATGGCTCAACTAAAAAGTATAGTGAGTACAGGCATTTTCATCAGATGACAGACAGGGATTTCCAGGATAGTTTTTTGTTAAACGTCCAGAAGATGCGAGGAATTATGAGCCAGCCCGTGATAACACTTTGGTCCGATGCAAATTATTTCAGCCCGTACGTCATGTCTGTTTATGTCGCCCTGAAGGAAAAAGGGCTGAACTTCACCCTGAAAACCGTCGATCTGGATAGCGGACAGCACCAACAGGTCGACTGGCAGGGCTTCAACCTGACCCGGCGGGTGCCGTTGCTGGAGATTGACGGCTTTCTGCTTAGCGAGTCTTCCGCCATTGATGAGTATCTCGACGAGCGTTTTGCGCCTCCTGTATGGGAGCGTATTTATCCGCACGACCGGGAAAAACGCGCCCAGGCGCGCCAGGTGCAGGCTTGGCTGCGTAGCGATCTGATGCCGATCCGCGAAGAGCGCCCTACCGATGTGGTGTTTGCGGGCGCTAAGCGCTCTCCGCTCACCCCGGCAGGGCAGCAGGCGGCGCAAAAGCTGTTCGCCATCGCCGGTTCCCTGCTGCGCGACGGGCAGCAAAACCTGTTTGGCGAGTGGTGCATTGCCGACACGGATTTGGCGCTGATGCTCAACCGACTGGTGCTGAACGGTGACGCGGTGCCGGAAGCGCTGGCGGATTACGCGACATTCCAGTGGCAGCGGGCATCGGTTCAGCGCTATGTGGCACTCTCTGCTAAGCGCGCAGGCTGATAAGCGTGGCGGGATCGGCTATTATCCTGTTACTGAATTTTGCTTAAGAGGTGAATGATGAAACTGATGTTCGCATCAGATATTCATGGTTCTCTACCCGCCACGGAACGGGTACTGGCGCTGTTTGAACAGAGCGGCGCGCGGTGGTTGATTTTACTGGGCGACCTGCTGAATCACGGCCCGCGCAATGCGTTGCCTGAAGGTTACGCGCCAGCGCAGGTCGCAGAAAAACTCAACGCTTATGCATCGCAAATTATCGCGGTGCGCGGCAACTGCGACAGCGAAGTGGACCAGATGCTGCTTAACTTCCCGATCACCGCACCCTGGCAACAGGTGTTATTGGCGGAACAGCGGCTTTTTTTAACTCACGGCCACCTCTGGCAGCCGGAGAATCTGCCACCCTTAAGTGAACGAGATGTGTTTGTTTATGGTCATACTCATATCCCTGTGGCGCAACAAGGCGAAAGCTGCCTGCTGTTCAACCCGGGTTCTGTAAGCATACCCAAAGGGGGCTTTGCCCCGAGTTATGGCATGCTGAATGATGGCGTTCTGAGCATTCAGACGCTGGATGATTGCCGGGTTATTGCGCAGATGGCAATTACCCCGTAATTTACCCACTTACTAAATATGCGCCGTGAGAGCGCTTCTCTAAAAGGTTTTCTAATGGTTGAGCAGAATCATTTGGCGGGGACGGAATGGGTCGATATTGTCAGTGAAGACAATGAAGTTATCGCCCAGTGCAGTCGTGAGCAGATGCGTGCTGAACGCCTGAGGCATCGTGCAACTTATATCGTGGTGCATGACGGGATGGGCAAAATTCTGGTGCAGCGCCGTACCGAAAACAAAGATTTCCTGCCCGGCATGCTGGATGCCACCGCAGGCGGCGTGGTGCAGTCAGAGGAAACGATGCTGGATTCTGCACGTCGCGAAGCCGAAGAGGAGTTGGGCATTGCAGGCGTGCCGTTTGCCGAGCACGGCATGTTCTATTTCGAGGATGAACATTGCCGGGTGTGGGGCGGTTTGTTTAGCTGCGTATCCCACGGGCCGTTTGCGCTTCAGGAAGAAGAAGTAAGCGAAGTAAGCTGGATGGAACCGGAAGAGATCACCGCGCGCTGCGATGAATTTACCCCGGACTCCCTGAAAGCGCTCGCGTTGTGGATGACCCGTAACGCCAAAAATGAATCGGCTAAAAAAGAGAAGCAGGAAGAGACGGAATAATTACCGCATCAGATGCCCTCGCCAGCTCTGGCGAGGGCAATCCCCGATTTAATGGTAGCCCATCAGCTGTGCGCCAATCACCACCACGCTCGACATGATAAACAGCAGTCCCAGCAGCGTTGCCCCCACCTTAATCCAGTTGCGGAAATCCACCCGGCAAACGCCGAGCGTGGCCATCAGCGAAGCCGATGTTGGGTAGATGATATGGCTGAACCCGTCGCCAAACTGGAACGCCAGCACCGTGACCTGACGGTTTACGCCCACCAAATCGCCCAGCGGCGCCAGCAATGGCATGGTTAATGCCGCCTGGCCGGAACCCGAAGTCACAAAGAAATTAAACACCGCCTGAAACAGCAGCATAAACCAGGCGGCCACAGCGTTATCCAGCCCGCTGATGCCGTTGGCGATACTGTTGAGTAGCGTATTCAGCACGCTGGCTTCCCCGGCTTCGCCGCTGCCCACCAGCAGCAGTATCCCTTTAGCGAAACCGACCAGCAGGGCAGGGGCGATCATCATCTTCGCGCCCTCGGTAAACGAGGAGGCCATGACGTTTATCGTCATGCCGTTGAGGCGGAACACTACCGCAATCAGGCCAATCACCAGGCCCATAGTGAAAAACTGGCTGGCAATCTCGGGAATAAACCACGCGTTGACGATAACGCCCCAGACCACCCAAATCATCACGCCGGTGAGCACCAGCAGAACCAGCCAGTCGCCCAGGGTAAAAGGCCGCTTGATGACGTCATCCTGCTGTTCGCGGAAAAAACGATCTGATTCATAAACACGCGACAGGTGAGGATTTTTCTTCACCCGTGCGGCATAGGCCAACGTGAACAGCAGGCCAATCAGTGTGGAAACTATCCACACGACGATCCGCAACCCTGACCCCGAGAGCACCGGCAAACCCGCGATACCCTGGGCCACCACCACGCAAAAAGGGTTCATCCATGAACTGGCAAAGCCGATTTGGGTGGCGATGTAGGTGACAAGCACCGTGGTGATGCTGTCATATCCCAGGCGCACCATTAGCGGCGCGATAATGATAGCGAACGCCACCGCCTCCTCGCCCATGCCAAAGACCGCGCCACCGAGCGAAAACAGGATAAACAGCACCGGGATAAACAGCGCTTCATTGCCTCGGGTGTGGCGGATCAGTGCCAGGATACCGTTATCGATGGTGCCGGTACGCATCACGATGCCAAACGCGCCGCCGATCACCAGCATAAACATGATGATCCCAACGGCAGTGCCGAATTTAGAACCGGAGGTTAACCCTTCAAACGGGAAGTTCATCAGGCCTGGCCGTTCATCGCCGGTGCTGAAAAACTGCACCCGATGGTACTGTTCTTCCCCTGCATCGTTAGTCAGGATGCGAAACGAGTGAGGGTCAACGACTTTACGGGTTTTGCTTTGACCATCGACCTGATATTGCACTTCCTGGCTATCAAATATCCCTACCGGCACCACCCAAGTGGCAAGACTGGTCAGTATGGCGACAAAAAAGATGATGACCAGCGTATCGGGCATCGCCCATTTTTTGGCTGGCTTAGATGGAGACTCGGTGACTGCAGACATAACACACTATCCCTGTTGCATGGCAAAGCGATAATTATGCAAACAGGCGAATAGCTATTCATTGATGACACGCAGAGAAATGAACAAATCCGATTTTTACTCTGCTCTGATTTTTAAGATAAAAAAGCCGGAAACAGGGCGCTGTTTCCGGCTTTCGGATGCACAGCGTAGTGGCTGTGCATGGGCATCGCAAATTACTGCTGCTGAGCGGACTGGATCGCGGTCAGTGCGATGGTGTAAACGATATCGTCTACCAGCGCGCCACGAGACAGGTCGTTTACCGGTTTGCGCATACCTTGCAGCATCGGCCCGATGGAGATCAGGTCGGCAGAACGCTGTACCGCTTTGTACGTGGTGTTACCGGTGTTCAGATCCGGGAAGATGAACACGGTAGCACGACCAGCAACCGGCGAGTTCGGCGCTTTAGATTTGGCTACATCAGCCATCACTGCGGCGTCATACTGTAGCGGACCGTCGATGACCAGATCCGGGCGTTTTTCCTGAGCGATGCGGGTCGCTTCACGGACTTTCTCTACATCGCTGCCCGCGCCAGAGGTGCCGGTGGAGTAGGAGAGCATGGCAACGCGCGGGTCGATGCCGAACGCGGCAGCGGAGTCTGCGGACTGGATAGCGATCTCAGCCAGCTGTTCAGCGGTCGGGTCCGGGTTGATGGCGCAGTCGCCATAAACGTAAACCTGCTCCGGCAGCAGCATAAAGAACACAGAAGAAACCAGTGAGCTGCCCGGTGCGGTTTTGATCAGCTGCAACGGCGGACGGATGGTGTTGGCAGTAGTGTGAACCGCGCCGGATACCAGACCGTCAACTTCATCCTGCTCAAGCATCAGGGTGCCCAGCACGACGTTATCTTCCAACTGCTCGCGGGCAACCGCTTCGGTCATGCCCTTGCTCTTACGCAGTTCAACCAGACGGGCGACATAGCTTTCACGAACCACTTCCGGGTCGACGATTTCAATGCCGGTGCCCAGCTCCACGCCCTGTGCTGCCGCAACGCGGGTGATTTCATCCGGGTTGCCTAACAGTACGCAGGTCGCGATGCCGCGTTCAGCGCAGATAGCCGCTGCTTTAACGGTACGCGGCTCGTCGCCTTCCGGCAGCACCACGCGTTTACCGGCTTTACGCGCCAGCTCGGTCAGCTGATAGCGGAACGCTGGCGGAGACAGACGGCGGCTGCGCTCGGAGCTGGCGGTCAGGGATTCGATCCAGTCAGCGTTAATGTGGCTGGCTACATATTCCTGCACTTTCTCGATACGCTCGTGGTCATCAACCGGCACTTCGAGGTTGAAGCTCTGGAGGCTCAGGGAAGTCTGCCAGGTGTTGGTGTTCACCATGAATAACGGTAGTCCGGTAGCGAAAGCGCGCTCGCACAGTTTGCTGATGCGGGCGTCCATTTCGTAACCGCCGGTCAGCAGAATAGCGCCGATTTCCACGCCGTTCATGGCGGCCAGACATGCGGCAACCAGCACGTCAGGACGGTCAGCGGACGTCACCAGCAGAGAACCTGCGCGGAAATGCTCCAGCATATGCGGGATGCTGCGCGCGCAGAAGGTCACGGATTTCACGCGGCGGGTTTTGATATCGCCTTCGTTGATCACAGTGGCTTTCAGGTGACGCGCCATGTCGATAGCGCGTGTTGCGATCAGATCGAAGCTCCACGGCACCGCGCCCAGCACCGGCAGCGGGCTTACCGCTTGCAGCTGTTGCGCGTCGATGTTGATCACTTTGGCTTTGTTGGAATCGTCAAAGATTTCAGACAGGTCAGGGCGGGTGCGGCCTTGCTCGTCAACCGGGGCGTTCAGCTTGTTGATGATAACGCCGGTGATGTTGGTGTTTTTCACGCCGCCGAAGCTGCTGCGGGTTAGTTCGATACGCTCTTTCAACTGCTCCGGAGTATCGGTGCCCTGAGACATCACGAACACGATTTCCGCGTTCAGGGTTTTGGCGATTTCGAAGTTCAGCGACTGCGCGAACTGGTGTTTGCGGGTCGGCACCAAGCCTTCAACCAGCACCACTTCCGCGTCTTTGGTGTTCTCGTGGTAGCGCGCGATGATCTCTTCCATCAGCACATCTTTCTGATTGCTGGAAAGCAGAGACTCAACGTGGCTCATCTTCAGCGGCTCAGCGGCCGGAAGATTAGAATTGGTGCGCACGATCGTGGTGGTCTGGTCCGGCGCATCGCCGCCAGCGCGCGGCTGCGCGATCGGTTTAAAGACGCTCAAACGAACGCCTTTACGTTCCATAGCACGGATCACGCCGAGGCTGACGCTGGTCAGGCCGACGCTGGTTCCGGTAGGGATAAGCATAATTGTACGGGACACGGTTTATCCTCTTATACACGGCGGCCAGAAATTCTCTGGCACAGAAAACAACACCGCCAGCAGAGGCTGGCGGCGAGGGATTAAGCGGTCAGGCGGCTCGCATCCTGAGCGATCACCAGTTCTTCGTTGGTCGGGATGACCATCGCAGCGCGGGTGCCTTCTTTGTTGATGAAGCCGGATTTTCCGAAACGGGCAGCCAGGTTACGTTCGTGATCGACGTCGAAGCCCAGCACGCCCAGTTTGCCAAGAGACAGTTCGCGAACCATCGCCGCGTTTTCACCGATACCGCCGGTGAACACTACGCCATCCAGACGACCATTCATCAGCGCAGTGTAAGAGCCGATGTATTTCGCCAGGCGGTGGCAGTAAACGTCCATCGCACGCTTAGCGTCTTCTTTGGATTCGTAGTTGTCTTCAACATAACGGCAGTCGCTGGTGACTTCGGTCAGGCCCAGCAGGCCGGACTCTTTGGTCAGCATCTTGTTGATCTGGTCAACGCTCATGCCCAGGTTGTCGTGCAGGAAGAAAATGATCGCCGGGTCGATGTCACCGGTACGGGTGCCCATCACCAGGCCTTCCAGCGGGGTCAGACCCATAGAGGTGTCCACGCACTCGCCGTTGCGAATTGCAGAAACGGAACCGCCGTTGCCCAGGTGGCAAGTGATGATGTTCACTTCTTCCACCGGCTTGTTCAGCATTTTCGCGGCTTCCTGAGTCACATAGTAGTGGCTGGTGCCGTGGAAACCGTAACGGCGAACGCCATGCTCTTTGTACAGGTTGTACGGCAGGGCATACAAATAAGACTCTTCCGGCATGGTCTGATGGAACGCGGTGTCGAACACAGCAACGTTCTTCTCTTTCAACTGCGGGAAGGATTTCAGCGCTTCTGTGATACCGATCAGGTGAGCCGGGTTATGCAGCGGTGCGAAAGAGGCAGAATCTTTGATGCCCTGGATGACGGATTCGTCGATAACCACAGAGCTGGTGTACTTTTCGCCGCCGTGTACGATACGATGACCAATCGCGGTCAGTTGTGCGGACAGCTCTGGTTTTTGTGCCAGAATAGTATTAACGATATAGTTCAGTGCTTCGCTGTGAGCGGCGCCTGCACCTAAAGCCGCTTCTTGTTTACCGCCATCCATTTTCCATTTGATACGGGCTTCAGGAAGATGGAAACATTCGGCTAAACCAGAGAGGTACTCTTCACCATTTGCCGCGTCGATGATCGCGAATTTCAGTGAGGAGCTACCGCAGTTCAGAACCAGTACTAACTTACTCGACATGGAAGTACCTATATTGATACGTGGCTAAAAAAACGTCAGTGAGTCTATCAGCGTAGCGCATGATGACGCTGACATTTATGATTAACGTCATGGCAGGGATAAAATTCGCCATCACGAAGGAAATTCTTAGCATTATCGCCTGGTTGACGGCCTGAAGCCAAAGCGAGGCGATTCAATGTTGACAGGGTGTACCCTAAGGTCTACGCCATCAAAAGCTGGCACAGGATACCTGATAGCGCGGCTTTTTGAAAAAGATTTTGAATGGTGATATGAACTGTTGTTATCTTGCACGAAATTTTGATTATTTATATGTGAAGTTGAGGTAAAGCCATGTCCACTCCCGAGAATTCCCCCGTTAGCTTTTTTAGCTTATTTCGCCGGGGACAGCATTACGCCAAGACGTGGCCTATGGAAAAACGCCTCGCCCCGATGTTTGTGGAAAACCGCGTGATCCGTGCTACCCGCTTCGCCATTCGCTTTATGCCGCCGATTGCGGTATTTACGTTAACCTGGCAAATCGCGCTCGGCGGGCAGCTCGGCCCGGCGGTCGCCACGGCGCTATTCGCCATTAGCCTGCCGATGCAGGGCCTGTGGTGGCTGGGCAAACGCTCGGTTACGCCGTTGCCGCCTTCTATCCTGCACTGGTTTTATGAGGTACGCTCCAAACTGGAAGAGGCGGGCCAGTCCCTCGCGCCGGTGCAGGGCAAGCCCGATTACCAGGCACTAGCTGATACGTTAAAGCGGGCGTTTCGCCAGTTAGACAAAACTTTCCTGGATGATTTGTAATTTGCCCCCTGTTGCGCATATAAATGAGGGCATCTGAGTTGCTTAACGCGCCTATGCGTAACAGGAGTCAAAAATGGAAATGACCAACGCTCAACGTCTGATCCTCTCGAATCAGTACAAAATGATGACCATGCTCGACCCGGATAACGCCGAGCGCTATCGTCGCCTGCAAACCATTATCGAACGCGGCTACGGCCTGCAAATGCGCGAACTGGACCGTGAGTTCGGCGAGCTGAAAGAAGAAACCTGCCGCACCATCATCGACGTGATGGAGATGTACCACGCGTTGAGCGTCTCCTGGGCCAACCTGAAAGATAATCCTGGCATTGATGAGCGCCGCGTCACCTTCCTGGGTTTTGATGCCGCCACGGAAGCGCGCTACCTTGGTTATGTGCGCTTTATGGTTAATATCGAAGGCCGCTATACCCATTTCGATGCCGGTACCCACGGCTTCAATGCCCAGACCCCGATGTGGGAAAAATACCAGCGGATGCTGAAAGTGTGGCATTCCTGCCCGCGCCAGTATCACCTGAGCCCGAACGAAATCACCCAGATCGTAAACGCCTGACGGGAGCCTGCTGTGATCAAAGGTTTTTTGTTCGATCTTGACGGAACGCTGGTGGATTCATTGCCGGTAGTGGAACGCGCCTGGTGCGGCTGGGCCGATCGTTTCGGCATTGCCCATGATGAGGTGTTGAATTTTATCCACGGCAAACAGGCGATTACCTCGCTGCGCCATTTTATGGCGGGCCGCAGTGAAGCGGAGATCCAGGCGGAGTTCCTGCGGCTGGAACAGATTGAAGCCACTGATACTGACGGCGTCACCGCGCTGCCAGGCGCGGTAGCGCTGCTGAACCATCTCAATGAACAGAGCATTCCCTGGGCGATCGTGACTTCCGGTTCGATACCCGTCGCCTCAGCGCGCCGGGCGACGGCGGGATTGCCAGAGCCGAAAGTGTTCGTCACGGCGGAGCGCGTGGCGCGCGGTAAACCGGAGCCGGATGCCTATCTGCTAGGCGCGCAGCTGCTGGGGCTGAAGCCTGAAGAGTGCGTGGTGGTAGAAGATGCCCCTGCGGGCATTCTTTCCGGGCTGGCGGCAGGCAGCGAGGTGATCGCGGTGAATGCGCCGGACTCGACGCCGCGTCTTGATGAGGTCAATTTGCGTCTGGATACGCTCACCGCATTGACCGTGGAAAAACAGCCCGACGGCGCGATCCGCTACGCAAAACGCGCACTTTCATGATGTCACCCCGCCACGCTTTACTCAAAAAGCGTTAGTATGTTCCCACTTCATCATTGACGAAGCATTTCAGGTGCTTCGTCAATTTTTGCACCCCCTACCCGAGGCCCGCGTCAACTAACAAGGAAAGCGAGTGAACAGCGAACTGATATGGGTTCTGATTTTATTGGCTGTGGCGGTACTCCTGTTTGCCACCGGTAAAGTCCGCATGGATGCGGTCGCGTTAATGGTCATCGTGGCCTTTGTATTAAGCGGTACCCTTACCTTAAGCGAAGCCTTTTCCGGCTTTAGCGATCCCAATGTGATTTTGATTGCCGCCCTGTTTGTGATTGGCGACGGGCTGGTGCGTACCGGCGTCGCCACCAAAATGGGGTCATGGCTGGTGGACATGTCGGGCAGCAGCGAAACGCGCATGCTGGTGCTGCTGATGTTGACAGTTGCGGGTCTCGGCGCGTTTATGAGCTCAACCGGCGTGGTGGCGATTTTTATACCGGTAGTGCTCAGCGTATCGATGCGCATGAAAACCTCGCCGTCACGCCTGATGATGCCGCTCAGTTTCGCTGGCCTGATCAGCGGCATGATGACGCTGGTGGCGACGCCGCCCAACCTGGTGATCAACAGCGAGCTGTTGCGCGAGGGGCTGGCCGGGTTTCACTTTTTTAGCGTTACCCCGCTGGGGCTGGTGATTTTGCTGCTTGGCATCGTCTATATGCTGGTGATGCGCGGCGCACTTACCGGCAGTAGCAAAGATGAGGGCGCGGATACCTGGCGGCGGCGCACTTTCCGCGAGCTGATTAAAGAGTACCGGCTGGCGGGCAGGGCGCGGCGTCTGGCAATCCGTCCGGGGTCGCCAATGATGGGTCAACGGCTTGATGATTTGAAACTACGCGAGCGCTATGGCGCGAACGTCATTGGGGTAGAGCGCTGGCGGCGTTTTCGCCGGGTGATCGTTAACGTTCATGGCGTCACCGAGTTCCGTGCCAGGGATGTGCTGCTGATCGATATGTCGGCGTCTGACGTCGATCTCCGTCAGTTTTGCAGCGAGCAACTGCTGGAACCGATGATATTGCGTGGTGAGTACTTCTCCGATCAGGCGCTGGATGTGGGGATGGCGGAAGTGTCGCTGATCCCGGATTCGGAAATCGTCGGCAAAACGGTGCGGGAAATCGGCTTTCGTACCCGTTACGGCTTAAACGTGGTGGGCCTGCGCCGCAATGGCGACGCGCTGGAAGAGGGCATCGTCAACGAACCGCTGGAGCTGGGGGATATTTTGCTGGTGGTGGGCGACTGGAAGCTCATCGCCCAGCTCAGCCAGAAAAAGCGCGACTTTCTGGTGCTGAACCTGCCGGTGGAGGAGGGGGATGCGTCTCCGGCGCACAGTCAGGCGCCCCACGCGATATTTTGCCTGGCGCTGATGGTGGCGCTGATGTTGACCGATGAAATCCCCAATCCCATTGCTGCGATTATCGCCTGCCTGCTGATGGGTAAATTTCGCTGTATCGATGCGGAAAGCGCCTGGAAAGCCATTCACTGGCCAAGCATTATTTTGATCGTCGGGATGATGCCGTTTGCGCTGGCGTTACAAAAAACCGGTGGCGTGGAGCTAATCGTCCAGGGATTGATGCAGGTGGGTGGCGGCTACGGCCCGTACCTGATGCTGATTTGCTTGTTTGTGATGTGTGCGACCATCGGGCTGTTTATCTCTAACACCGCGACGGCGGTATTGATGGCACCGATTGCCCTGGCGGCGGCCAAGTCTATGGGCGTCTCGCCGTATCCTTTTGCCATGATGGTAGCGATGGCGGCGTCGGCGGCGTTTATGACCCCGGTTTCATCGCCGGTAAACACCCTGGTGCTGGGCCCAGGGAATTACCGGTTTAGTGACTTCGTAAAGATCGGGGTACCGTTTACGCTGATTGTGATGGTGGTGTGCGTAATTTTGATTCCATTGCTGTTCCCGTTTTAAGGCTACAGCGATGAATCCTGGCTGATTTCGTCCAGCGAGAGATGGAAACTCGGGACAAACATCTGCACAAAATAGTCCATTTCCTGGCTCCGCCGCGCCTCAAGCGTTTTTTCGAGGCGCGATTTCGCCAGCAAAAACTCGTTGTTGCCTGCAGACAGCTCTTCCAGGCATTTTAGATAGGCGCACAGCGCGTCAGCCTGCTTAACGATAGCACGCTCCTCGTCGCTGCTGTAATGCTCGTCAATCAGCGGCATAAAGATGTCGCGCAGCTCATCCGGCACCATATCCACCAACTTTTGCTGGGCGATCTTCTCAATCGCTTTGTATTCGTGGGCGATTTGGTTGTTGAAGTACTTTACCGGCGTCGGTAAATCCCCGGTCAACACTTCGCTGGCGTCGTGATACATCGCCAACAGGGCGATGCGCTCGGCATTCAGTTCCCCGCCGAACTTACGGTTTTTAATCGCCGCCAGCGCGTGGGCGACCATCGCTACCTGCAAACTGTGCTCGGAGACGTTTTCGGTACGCACGTTGCGCATCAGGGGCCAGCGGTTAATCAGCTTCAGGCGGGAAAGATAGGCGAAGAAGTGGCTTTGATTCATTTCAGGCGGTCTCTTGCTACGACAGAGTGCCATTGTGCGAGGTGTTGGGGGAAGATGCAAACCTTCCCCCACAGGCTGTTACTGGTGGTAGTGTGACAGGAAACGGCCGAAACGGTTAATCGCCATTTCCAGATCGTCGAGACGCGGCAGCGTCACGATACGCACATGGTCCGGCCACGGCCAGTTAAAGGCGGTTCCCTGCACCAGCAGCACTTTTTCCTGCAACAGGAAATCCAGCACCATTTTCTGGTCGTCGAGAATATTGAAGCGTTTGCTGTCGATTTTCGGGAACATGTACAGCGCGCCCTGCGGCTTCACGCAGCTGACGCCCGGAATATCGTTAATTAATTCCCACGCCCGGTTGCGCTGTTCGTAGAGACGGCCACCGGGGGTAATAAACTCGCTGATGCTCTGGTAACCGCCCAGCGCGGTCTGGATAGCATGCTGCGCTGGAACGTTGGCGCAAAGACGCATCGAGGCCAGCATTTCCAGCCCTTCAATGTAGCCTTTAGCATGTTTCTTCGGCCCGTTAAGCACCATCCAGCCCTGACGGAAACCCGCCACGCGGTAGGTTTTGGACAAGCCGTTAAAGGTCACAGTCAGCAGATCCGGGGCCAGCGCGGCAATAGAGTGATGCTGCGCTTCGTCATACAGGATTTTGTCGTAAATCTCGTCGGCGAAAATAATCAGGTTGTGCTGACGGGCGATCTCGACAATCTCCAGCAGCAGCTCTTTTGAGTACACCGCGCCGGTGGGGTTGTTGGGGTTAATCACCACTATACCGCGGGTGCGTGGGGTGATTTTAGCGCGGATATCATCAAGGTCCGGGAACCAGCCAGCGGATTCGTCGCACAGATAATGCACCGCTTTGCCGCTGGACAGCGATACCGCTGCGGTCCATAACGGATAATCCGGCGCAGGCAC
Source organism: Atlantibacter sp. MEI4A-1023 (assembly GCF_056155425.1). Taxonomy (NCBI): domain Bacteria; kingdom Pseudomonadati; phylum Pseudomonadota; class Gammaproteobacteria; order Enterobacterales; family Enterobacteriaceae; genus Atlantibacter; species Atlantibacter sp. MEI4A-1023. The sequence continues at coordinate 3,203,344 of NZ_CM149568.1, read as the reverse complement.
CAGCATTTCGTCGCCGCTATTCAGCAATGCCTGCATCGCCTGCACGATCAGTTCCGAGACGCCGTTGCCGATATAGATATCTTCAACCGTGACATCACGCATATCGCGCGCCTGGTAGTGCTGCATGATTGCTTTGCGGGCGGAGTAAAGGCCTTTGGAATCGCAGTAGCCTTGCGCAGTCGGGAGGTTGCGAATCACATCAACCAGGATCTCGTCCGGCGCGTCGAAGCCAAACGGGGCAGGGTTGCCGATGTTTAATTTGAGTACTTTGTTCCCTTCTTCTTCAAGGCGTTTTGCTTCTTTAAGAACGGGGCCACGGATGTCGTAACAGACATTATCGAGCTTGCTGGATTTTTCGATAGGGGACATGCATCAAACCTTTTTGTGAGCCTTGCTTCCTGCCGTGGAAGCGGATGCGCACAATGTACTCCTCTGGTGAAAGGTTTTGAAGGCATGGGCAAACAGGCGTAATGAAATATCCGCCGAGCATTCATGGGGTTTGTGATTGTTTTGCGATATTAAAATCTAAAAATAAAACACTGAACAGCTTTTAACTCAGGTTTAAAGCGCTTCGCTACGGGCTTTATGCTTTTTATGTGAAATATTTGCTGCATAAAGTGAGCATTTAACAAATAACACGTCACAAATACTCAGTAAAAATGAATGTTTAATTCTACGAGTAGCGGTGTTACATCGCCTTTTCAATGCCGCTTTCACGGTGACCATGATGTTAAAGATAAACGAAATCTTATTTGTAATTATTAAGGAAAGTTAATTATTAGTCGAAAATGAGACGACTTAAACAGATTCTCTGAACAATCTTAATTATGGCTTATAAACATTTTTCCGTTGAGATTAATCGCATTGAGACTTAAAAAAATTCCCGATTTAGGATATTATCGTCTGGTTACACCTGAGTCTTAGCGGGGTTACATCGTTTTTCCCGTGTTATTAAGCCGGTTTGTTGAATTTAACTTATTGTTTATATTGTCTCTTTTATTTTGAAATAAAAAGCATATTCTTACAATGATTCGCACTGCAAACCGTTATGACTGCTTTTCTCGTTGCGCTTAACTGAAACGAATAAAAAATTATTATCCTCGGTGAATTTTGGCTACTGGCAATTTTTTTTTAGGATTTGTATGTTATATCAGTAGATATTATCCGGCGTACTCAAGTCAGCTATATGTATGACTTAAGTCACTAATTGAAAAATGATAACGCTGGAAATCTTTTCCAGTAGATTTTTACTGAAAGGATGCATGCTTCAAATGGAATTGCTGGCGCTTCGATAACACATAGCAACAGATCCGGGGCAGCTCCCTATGAGCAACCTGATAGTGAATAACAATATGATAAATGCAAATCGTCCGATCCTTAACCTCGACCTCGATCTGCTGAGAACGTTTGTCGCCGTTGCCGATTTGAACACCTTTGCGGCGGCGGCGGCGGCAGTTTGCAGGACACAATCAGCCGTAAGCCAGCAGATGCAGCGGCTGGAGCAGCTCGTCGGTAAAGAGCTGTTCGCTCGTCATGGTCGTAATAAACTGCTTACCGAGCATGGCATCCAACTGCTCGGCTATGCCCGTAAGATCCTTCGTTTCAATGATGAAGCATGTACGTCGCTAATGTTTAGCAGCCTACAGGGCTCACTGACCATCGGCGCGTCCGATGAGTCGGCAGATACCATCCTGCCCTTTATTCTCAATCGTATTAGTTCGGTTTATCCGAAGATTTCGCTGGATGTAAGGGTAAAACGCAACCCTTACATGATCGAGATGCTGATGCAGCATGAAGTCGATTTGGTTGTGACTACCACGCAACCCGATAACGCGGAATGTATGGTACTGAGAACCTCTCCGACATTATGGTATTGCGCCGCAGATTTTATCCTGCCGAAAGGGGAACCTGTGCCGCTGGTGGTGTTGGATGAACCCAGCCCCTATCGTGACGTGATTATTTCGCACCTGAATAGCGAAAATATCCCCTGGCGGATTTCCTATATGGCCTCAACGCTTGCTGCGGTGCGCGCAGCGGTGAAAGCTGGCCTGGGCATAACGGCCCGCCCGGTAGAAATGATGAGCCCGGAGTTGCGCGTACTGGGGATTAGCGAAGGGCTGCCGATGCTGCCAGAAACGGAATACTTGCTATGCCGAAATCCGCAGAGCGGCAACGAGCTGACGCAAGTTATCTTCCAGGCGATGCAGACCCACTATAATCCGTGGGGTTACGAAATGGCCTCGACGCAAGGAAACAGTGTGCTAATCGAAGACCAGCTGGATTAGCCTCCTCCCAAAGGATAATTGTTAAAAACAAGCCCCTGATGCTTATAATGGCATCGGGGGCTTATTTTTTGCACATAACCTGGACGTGAAAGCGGCAAAAACTTGCTGATTTTCATCCGGCTATCGACGAGCAAAGGCCGAGCCAGAAGCAAAACAGCCTTTCAAAATGATTGGAACGGCACTTAATGTTAAAAAGTCAGCGTTTTTGTTGTTTTTTTTTCCTGTCAATTAACAGAACCGTGTCTCAGATCAAGAAAATACCCATGCCAGGGGGGATGAATAGTTGAGAATTCCTGCCAAAATAAAGGGGCGTTTTTACACGGCTCACATAACGGACACGATTCAACAACATGAAAAGTAAGATCTGCAGTCAACAGAAAGCAGGTTAAAAGCATTAAATGTTAATGATGTGCTGCTGGTGTAAATTAATGTGAGGATACTTTTGTTAAAGTTGACAAAAGGTTATAGAAAGGAGTAAAAATGCCCATCAATTCGCTGCTTGAGCCCTGTTTTGGTAGTGGTTGTACGGTTTTTTTATTCCTCCCCATGAATCAATGTGACGTTCATTTGCCAGTAAGAGCAGAGAGTAACATCGTCACCATTAGAGTTAAGCAATGAGTATGTCTACATCCACTGAAGTCATCGCTCATCATTGGGCATTCGCTATCTTTCTAATCATCGCCATCGGCCTGTGTTGCCTGATGTTGGCGGGCGCTTTCTTTCTGGGTGGTCGCGCGCGCGGTCGTCAGAAAAACACGCCTTTCGAATCAGGGATCGACTCCGTCGGCACCGCTCGTCTGCGTCTTTCCGCTAAGTTTTATCTGGTGGCGATGTTCTTCGTCATCTTCGACGTGGAAGCCCTGTATCTCTTTGCATGGTCGACGTCTATCCGTGAAAGCGGGTGGGTCGGTTTTGTAGAGGCCGCAATTTTCATTTTAGTGTTACTGGCTGGTCTGGTTTATCTGGCACGCATTGGTGCGCTGGACTGGACGCCCGCTCGCTCGCGTCGTAGCCAAATTAACCCTGAACCTGGCAGTCACACTAATCGTCATCCGCAGTAACAGCGAGGCATTAAGATGGATTATACGCTCACCCGCATCGATCCTGACGGTGAGAATGACCGTTACCCCCTGCAGAAACAGGAGATCGTGACCGATCCCCTGGAGCAGCACGTTCATCGTAGTGTGTACATGGGCAAACTCGAGAATGCCGTACACGACATGGTGAACTGGGGTCGTAAAAACTCAATCTGGCCTTATAACTTTGGCCTTTCCTGCTGCTACGTGGAAATGGTGACGTCGTTTACCGCAGTCCATGACGTAGCGCGTTTCGGTGCAGAAGTATTGCGCGCGTCCCCGCGTCAGGCTGACCTGATGGTGGTGGCGGGCACCTGCTTTACCAAAATGGCACCGGTTATTCAGCGTCTGTATGACCAGATGCTTGAGCCAAAATGGGTTATCTCCATGGGTGCTTGTGCAAACTCTGGCGGCATGTACGACATCTACTCCGTGGTTCAGGGCGTGGATAAGTTCATACCGGTGGACGTGTACATTCCTGGCTGCCCGCCGCGTCCAGAGGCTTACATGCAGGCGTTGATGCTGCTGCAAGAGTCCATTGGCAAAGAGCGTCGTCCTTTGTCCTGGGTGGTTGGCGATCAGGGCGTTTACCGCGCCAATATGCAGTCAGAACGCGACCGTAAACGTGGCGAACGCATTGCTGTAACCAACTTGCGTACACCAGACGAGATTTAATTTGCGCCTGTTGGACGTGGAACAGCCTTCGCATATCAATAAACAATAGCGCGAAGCCACTTCCGGCAGTCACCAAAGAACCATTTGCAATGGTGAAAAATATGACCGATTTAACCGCGCAAGACGCCGTACTGCCAGCATGGCAAACCCGCGATCATCTCGATGATCCGGTTATCGGTGAACTGCGTAACCGTTTTGGGCCGGATGCCTTTACTGTTCAGGCAACCCGCACCGGCGTACCGGTGGTATGGGTAAAGCGTGAACAATTACTGGAAGTAGTGGATTTCCTCAAACGGCTCCCTAAGCCCTACGTCATGCTGTTCGATTTGCATGGCATGGATGAGCGTCTCCGCACCCACCGCGACGGTTTACCGGCCGCGGATTTTTCCGTTTTCTACCACCTGATTTCTATCGATCGCAACCGCGACATCATGCTGAAGGTGGCATTTTTAGAAAACGATCTTAACGTGCCGACACTCACCAACCTGTTCCCGAACGCCAACTGGTATGAGCGTGAGACCTGGGAGATGTTCGGTATTACCTTTACCGGACACCCGCACCTGACGCGCATCATGATGCCGAATACCTGGGAAGGCCACCCGCTGCGTAAAGACTACCCTGCACGTGCGACCGAATTCGACCCGTTCGAACTCACTAAGCAGAAGCAGGATCTGGAAATGGAGGCGTTGACCTTCAAACCGGAAGAGTGGGGCATGAAACGCGGTACCGAGCATGAAGACTTCATGTTCCTGAACCTCGGGCCTAACCACCCGTCAGCGCACGGTGCGTTCCGCATCATCCTGCAGTTAGACGGCGAAGAGATTGTCGACTGCGTACCGGATATCGGCTACCACCACCGTGGCGCTGAGAAGATGGGCGAGCGCCAGTCCTGGCACAGCTACATCCCGTATACCGACCGCGTTGAGTATCTCGGCGGTTGCGTTAACGAAATGCCCTACGTGCTGGCGGTAGAAAAACTCGCGGGGATCACCGTGCCGGATCGCGTTAACGTGATTCGCGTGATGCTTTCCGAACTGTTCCGCATCAACAGCCATCTGCTTTATATTTCGACGTTTATTCAGGACGTTGGCGCGATGACGCCGGTGTTCTTTGCCTTTACTGACCGCCAGAAAATTTATGATTTAGTCGAAGCCATTACCGGCTTCCGTATGCACCCGGCCTGGTTCCGCATTGGCGGCGTTGCCCACGATCTGCCGAAAGGCTGGGAACGTTTGCTGCGCGAATTCCTTGACTGGATGCCGAAGCGTCTCGATTCCTATGAGAAAGCGGCGCTGCGTAACACCATCCTGAAAGGCCGTTCCCAGGGCGTTGCCGCTTACGGTGCGAAAGAAGCGCTGGAGTGGGGCACCACGGGTGCGGCGCTGCGTGCAACTGGCATTAACTTCGACGTGCGTAAAGCGCGCCCGTACTCCGGTTATGAGAATTTTGACTTTGAAATCCCGGTGGGTGGCGGCGTCAGTGACTGCTACACCCGCGTGATGCTTAAAGTTGAAGAGCTGCGCCAGAGCTTGCGTATTCTTGAGCAGTGCTACAAGAACATGCCGGAAGGCCCGTTCAAGGCGGATCACCCGCTGACCACGCCGCCGCCGAAAGAGCGCACGCTGCAACATATCGAAACCCTGATTACTCACTTCCTGCAGGTTTCCTGGGGTCCGGTGATGCCGGCCAACGAATCCTTCCAGATGATTGAGGCAACCAAGGGTATTAACAGTTACTACCTGACCAGCGACGGCAGCACCATGAGCTACCGCACGCGTATTCGTACCCCGAGCTTCCCGCACCTGCAGCAGATCCCGTCTGCCATTCGCGGTAGCCTGGTGTCCGACCTGATTGTCTATCTGGGTAGTATCGATTTTGTTATGTCTGATGTGGATCGCTAATTATGCACGAGAATCAACAACCACAGACCGAGGCTTTTGAGCTGAGTGCGGCAGAGCGTGAGGCAATTGAGCACGAAAAGCACCACTACGAAGACCCGCGTGCGGCGTCCATTGAAGCGCTGAAAATTGTTCAGAAACAGCGTGGCTGGGTGCCGGACGGCGCAATCTACGCTATCGCCGATGTGCTGGGTATCCCGGCCAGCGACGTTGAAGGCGTGGCCACGTTCTATAGCCAGATTTTCCGCCAGCCGGTTGGCCGCCACGTGATTCGCTATTGCGACAGCGTGGTTTGCCATATCACCGGTTACCAGGGCATTCAGTCGGCCATTGAAAAGCATTTGCAGATCAAGCCGGGCCAGACGACCTTTGATGGTCGTTTCACCCTGCTGCCGACCTGCTGCCTGGGCAACTGCGACAAAGGGCCGAGCATGATGATCGATGAAGATACGCATGCTTACCTGACGCCGGAGAAAATCCCTGACCTGCTGGAGCAGTACAAATGAAAACCGTCATTCGCACTCCAGAAACCCATCCGCTGACCTGGCGTCTGCGCGATGACGAACAGCCAGTATGGCTTGACGAATACCGCAGCAAAAACGGTTATGAGGGCGCGCGTAAGGCCCTGACCGGTTTGTCGCCGGACGAAATCGTCAACCAGGTGAAAGATTCGGGTCTGAAAGGCCGCGGCGGCGCGGGCTTCTCCACCGGTTTGAAGTGGAGCCTGATGCCGAAAGACGAATCCATGAACATCCGTTACCTGCTGTGTAACGCCGACGAAATGGAGCCGGGCACCTATAAAGACCGTCTGCTTATGGAACAGCTGCCGCACCTGCTGGTAGAAGGCATGCTGATTTCCGCGTTCGCGCTGAAAGCCTACCGTGGCTACATCTTCCTGCGTGGCGAATACATCGAAGCAGCGGATCGCCTGCGTCGCGCCATCGCCGAAGCCACCGAAGCGGGCCTGTTGGGGAAAAACATTCTCGGTTCCGGCTTTGATTTCGAACTGTTTGTGCACACCGGTGCGGGCCGTTATATCTGCGGGGAAGAAACCGCGCTGATTAACTCGCTGGAAGGCCGCCGCGCCAACCCGCGTTCTAAGCCGCCGTTCCCGGCAAGCTCCGGCGTATGGGGTAAACCGACCTGTGTGAACAACGTCGAAACCCTGTGCAACGTGCCGGCTATCCTCGCCAATGGTGTGGAGTGGTATCAGAACATCTCGAAAAGCAAAGATGCTGGCACCAAGCTGATGGGGTTCTCAGGCCGCGTGAAAAACCCGGGCCTATGGGAACTGCCGTTCGGCACCACCGCACGTGAAATTCTGGAAGATTACGCGGGCGGCATGCGCGATGGCCTCAAGTTTAAAGCCTGGCAGCCAGGCGGCGCGGGCACTGACTTCCTGACCGAAGCGCATCTCGATCTGCCGATGGAATTCGAAAGCATTGGTAAAGCGGGCAGCCGTCTCGGCACCGCGCTGGCGATGGCCGTCGATCACGAAATCGGCATGGTCTCGCTGGTACGCAACCTTGAAGAGTTTTTCGCACGTGAATCCTGCGGATGGTGTACGCCATGCCGTGACGGTTTGCCGTGGAGCGTGAAAATTCTGCGCGCACTGGAGCGTGGGGAAGGGCAGCCAGGGGATATTGAAACCCTGGAGCAACTGTGCCGCTTCCTGGGCCCAGGCAAAACCTTCTGCGCCCATGCGCCAGGTGCGGTCGAGCCGCTTCAGAGTGCGATTAAATATTTCCGCGACGAATTCGAAGCCGGGATCAAACAGCCGTTCAGCAATACCCATTTGATTAATGGGATTCAGCCGAACCTCTTAAAAGCACGCTGGTGATCCTGCCGTCTTTAGAGCAAAAGACGCGACGGTCGTATAAAGAATTTTGATTAACGCTCGGCTTTAAGCTGAGATAACTGGAAGCATGCTGACTATGGCTACGATTCATGTAGACGGCAAAGAATACGAGGTCAATGGAGCGGACAACCTGCTTGAAGCTTGTCTCTCTATGGGTCTCGATATTCCTTATTTTTGCTGGCATCCAGCGCTGGGGAGCGTTGGAGCTTGCCGCCAGTGTGCGGTGAAGCAATATCAGAACGCGGAAGATACCCGCGGTCGCCTGGTGATGTCCTGTATGACACCGGCAACCGATGGCACTTTTATTTCTATCGATGACGAAGAAGCGAAGCAGTTCCGCGAAAGCGTTGTGGAATGGTTAATGACTAACCACCCGCACGACTGTCCGGTCTGTGAAGAGGGCGGAAACTGCCACCTTCAGGATATGACGGTAATGACCGGTCATAGCTTCCGCCGCTATCGTTTTACCAAACGTACCCACCGCAATCAGGATCTCGGTCCGTTTATCTCCCATGAGATGAACCGCTGTATCGCCTGCTACCGCTGTGTGCGTTACTACAAAGATTACGCCGACGGCGAAGATCTGGGCGTCTATGGCGCGCATGACAACGTCTACTTCGGTCGCCCGGAAGACGGTACGCTGGAAAGCGAGTTCTCCGGTAATCTGGTAGAAATCTGTCCGACCGGCGTGTTCACCGATAAAACGCACTCCGAACGCTATAACCGTAAATGGGATATGCAGTTCGCGCCGAGCATCTGCCAGCAGTGCTCGCTGGGTTGTAACACTAGCCCGGGTGAACGCTATGGCGAACTGCGCCGTATCGAAAACCGTTACAACGGCACCGTAAACCACTATTTCCTGTGCGACCGTGGCCGTTTCGGCTATGGCTACGTCAACCTGAAAGACCGTCCGCGCCAGCCGCTTCAGCGCCGTGGCGATGACTGGATCACCCTCAACGCCGAACAGGCAATGCAAGGGGCGGCGGATATTCTGCGCCAGTCGAAGAAAGTGATCGGTATCGGTTCCCCGCGCGCCAGCGTGGAGAGCAACTTCGCGCTGCGCGAACTGGTGGGAGCGGAAAACTTCTATACCGGCATCGCGGCGGGCGAACAACAGCGCCTGCAACTGATGCTGGACGTACTGCGTAACAGCGGCGTCCACACCCCAGCGCTGCGTGAAATCGAATCTTACGACGCGGTATTAATCCTGGGTGAAGACCTGACTCAGACCGGCGCACGCGCTGCGCTGGCGGTGCGTCAGGCGGTGAAAGGTAAAGCACGCGAAATGGCGGCGGCGCAGAAAGTGGCCGACTGGCAGATTGCCGCGATCCTCAACATCGGCCAGCGCGCTAAACACCCGCTGTTCGTGACTAACGTCGATAACACCCGTCTGGATGATATCGCCGCGTGGACCTACCGCGCGCCGGTTGAAGATCAGGCGCGTTTAGGTTTCGCCATCGCCCACGGCCTGGATAACAGCGCCCCGGCGGTTGACGGTATCGATCGCGATTTGCAAAACAAGATCGACGTGATCGTACAGGCGCTGGCCGGTGCGAAAAAACCGTTAATCATCTCCGGTACTAACGCCGGCAGTGCTGACGTGATCCACGCAGCGGCTAACGTGGCGAAAGCCCTGAAAGGCCGTGGCGCAGACGTCGGTATCACCATGATCGCCCGTGCGGTGAACAGCGTGGGCCTCGGCATGATCGGCGGCGGTTCGCTTGACGACGCGCTGATCGAGCTGGAAACGGGTGCCGCCGATGCGGTTGTGGTACTGGAAAACGATCTGCACCGCCACGCTTCTGCCGCACGCGTTGACGCCGCGCTCAGCAAAGCGCCGCTGGTGATGGTTATCGACCATCAGCGCACCGCGATCATGGACAAAGCCCATCTGGTGCTGTCCACCGCGAGCTTCGCCGAGAGCGACGGTACGGTTATCAACAATGAAGGCCGCGCACAGCGTTTCTTCCAGGTCTACGAACCGTCTTATTACGACAGCAGCATCACCATGCTGGAAAGCTGGCGCTGGTTGCACTCGCTGCACAGCACCGTGAAGAGCCGTGAAGTGGACTGGACGCAGCTTGACCATGTCATCGACGCGGTGGTTGAACAGTTGCCGCAGCTCGCGGGCATTAAAAATGCCGCGCCGGATGCCTCTTTCCGCATTCGCGGTCAGAAACTGGCCCGTGAACCGCACCGCTACAGTGGCCGTACCGCGATGCGCGCCAACATCAGCGTGCATGAACCGCGCCAGCCGCAGGATAAAGACACCATGTTCGCCTTCTCGATGGAAGGGAACAACCATCCGGATGCGCCGCGTTCTCAGGTGCCGTTTGCCTGGGCTCCGGGCTGGAACTCCCCGCAGGCCTGGAATAAATTCCAGGACGAAGTGGGGGGTAAACTGCGCCACGGCGATCCGGGCGTGCGTCTGATTGAAGCGTCGGAAACCGGTCTGGATTACTTCCGCGACGTACCGGCAGGCTTCACTGCGCAGGACGGGGAATGGCGTATCGCGCCGTATTACCACCTGTTCGGCAGTGATGAAATGTCCCAGCGTTCACCGGTATTCCAGCAACGTATGCCGCAGCCTTACCTCAAGCTCAACCCGGCAGATGCCGCGAAGCTTGGCGTAAACGCGGGCGCGAAGGTCTCCTTTAATTACGACGGCCAAACCGTGACCTTACCGCTGGTGATCTCCGAAGGGCTGACGGCAGGGCAGGTCGGCTTACCGATGGGCATGCCGGGTATCGCGCCAGTACTGGCCGGTGCGCGTCTTGAGGATCTGCAGGAGGCTCAACAATGAGTTGGTTAACACCGGATGTTATTGAGATTCTGCTGACCATCCTGAAAGCGGTTGTCATTCTGCTGGTGGTCGTCACCTGCGGGGCGTTCATGAGCTTCGGCGAACGCCGCCTTCTGGGCCTGTTCCAGAACCGCTATGGACCGAACCGCGTAGGCTGGGGCGGTTCGCTCCAGCTGGTTGCGGATATGATCAAGATGTTCTTTAAAGAAGACTGGGTCCCGCGCTTTACCGACCGCGTCATCTTTACCCTGGCACCGATGATCGCCTTTACCTCGCTGCTGCTGGCTTTTGCGATTGTGCCGGTCAGCCCGAGCTGGGTGGTGGCCGATCTGAACATCGGGATCCTGTTCTTCCTGATGATGGCGGGACTCGCGGTATACGCGGTGCTGTTCGCCGGCTGGTCGAGCAACAACAAATACTCCCTGCTGGGGGCAATGCGTGCGTCTGCGCAAACCCTGAGCTATGAAGTATTTTTAGGCCTTTCCCTGATGGGGGTGGTGGCGCAGGCCGGTTCATTCAACATGACCGACATCGTCAACAACCAGGCGGACATCTGGAACGTCATTCCCCAGTTCTTTGGTTTTGTGACCTTTGCGATTGCCGGCGTGGCGGTGTGCCACCGCCACCCGTTTGACCAACCGGAAGCCGAGCAGGAACTGGCGGATGGTTACCACATCGAATATTCCGGTATGAAATTCGGTTTGTTCTTCGTGGGTGAGTACATCGGTATCGTTACCGTGTCGGCGCTGATGGTTACGCTGTTCTTCGGTGGCTGGCATGGCCCGTGGTTGCCTCCTTTCATCTGGTTCGCGCTGAAAACCGCGTTCTTCATGATGATGTTTATTTTGATTCGCGCCTCATTACCGCGTCCGCGTTATGACCAGGTAATGTCCTTCGGCTGGAAAGTGTGCCTGCCGTTGACGCTTATCAACTTGTTGGCAACGGCGGCTGTCATTTTGTGGCAGGCGCAATAAGGGGTGAAAAAACCATGACATTGAAAGACATAGTGGTGGGTTTCGGCACCCAGGTCCGTAGTATCTGGATGATTGGCTTGCACGCCTTTGCCAAACGCGAAACCCGCATGTATCCGGAAGAGCCGGTTTATCTGCCGCCGCGCTACCGTGGCCGTATCGTGCTGACGCGCGACCCGGACGGTTCCGAGCGCTGCGTTGCCTGTAACCTGTGTGCGGTAGCCTGCCCGGTAGGCTGTATCTCGCTGCAGAAAGCAGAAACTGTGGATGGCCGCTGGTATCCGGAATTTTTCCGCATCAACTTCTCACGCTGCATTTTCTGCGGCATGTGTGAAGAGGCCTGCCCGACCACCGCAATCCAGCTGACGCCGGATTTCGAAATGGGCGAGTTTAAACGTCAGGATCTGGTGTACGAGAAAGAGGATCTGCTGATTTCCGGTCCGGGCAAATACCCGGAATATAACTTCTACCGGATGGCAGGTATGGCAATCGACGGAAAAGACAAAGGCGAAGCAGAGAACGAAGCCAAGCCTATCGACGTCAAGAGCCTGTTACCGTAAGGAGAGTGGCAATGGAATTCGCGTTTTACATATGTGCCCTTGTGGCAATACTCGCCACCTTACGGGTTATCACGCACACCAATCCGGTACACGCGCTGCTGTATCTGATCATTTCGCTGCTGGCGATTTCGGGCGTGTTCTTTTCACTGGGCGCTTACTTTGCCGGTGCGCTGGAAATCATCGTTTACGCGGGCGCCATCATGGTGCTGTTCGTGTTCGTGGTGATGATGCTCAACCTTGGCGGCTCCGAGATCGAACAGGAACGCCAGTGGCTGAAACCGCAGGTGTGGATTGGTCCGGGCCTGCTGTCCGCCGTGCTGCTGGCGGTGCTGGTTTACGCCATCACGAGCGTTAACGATCAGGGTATCGACGGTACGCCGGTGTTTGCCAAAGAAGTGGGGATTACGCTGTTTGGTCCTTACGTTCTGGCGGTTGAGCTGGCCTCTATGCTGCTGCTGGCGGGCCTGGTTGTCGCCTTCCACGTTGGGCGCGAAGATCGTCCTGGCGAAGTGCTGAGCAACCGTCCTGAAGACCGGGCGAAAAGAAAATCGGAGGAGCACGCATGATCCCCTTACAACACGGGCTGATCCTCGCGGCCATATTGTTTGTGCTTGGGCTGACGGGCCTGGTGATCCGTCGTAATCTGCTGTTTATGCTGATTGGGCTGGAAATCATGATTAATGCTGCCGCGCTGGCGTTTGTCGTCGCGGGAAGCTACTGGGGGCAGACGGACGGGCAGGTGATGTACATCCTGGCTATCAGCCTGGCTGCCGCAGAAGCCAGTATTGGCCTGGCGCTGTTGCTACAGCTCCATCGTCGCCGCCAGAATCTGAATATCGATTCAGTAAGTGAGATGCGTGGATGAACCTCCTTTGGTTAACCATTTTTCTGCCATTGATTGGCTATGTACTGCTGGCGTTCTCGCGCGGACGCTGGTCTGAGAATTTATCTGCGGCCATCGGCATGGGCTCTGTAGGCCTGGCCGCGCTGGTCACGGCGTATGCAGGTATCGATTTCCTGAACAGCGGCCGCGAGCCGTTCGTTCAGCCGCTATGGACCTGGATGGCGGTCGGTGATTTCAACATCGGCTTTAATCTGGTGCTGGACGGGCTGTCACTGACCATGCTGTCTGTGGTGACCGGCGTCGGTTTCCTGATCCACATGTTCGCTTCGTGGTACATGCGCGGTGAAGAGGGCTATTCGCGCTTCTTTGCGTACACCAACTTGTTTATCGCCAGCATGGTTATTTTGGTGCTGGCCGATAACCTGCTGTTGATGTACCTCGGCTGGGAAGGCGTGGGCCTGTGCTCCTACCTGCTGATCGGCTTCTACTACACCGATCCGAAAAACGGCGCGGCGGCGATGAAAGCCTTCGTGGTAACCCGTGTCGGTGACGTATTCCTCGCGTTCGCACTGTTCATCCTCTACAACGAGCTGGGCACCCTGAACTTCCGAGAGATGGTCGAGCAGGCTCCGCAGCACTTCGCTGACGGCAACACCATGATCCAGTGGGCGACGCTAATGCTACTGGGCGGCGCGGTGGGTAAATCGGCGCAGCTGCCGTTGCAGACCTGGCTTGCGGACGCGATGGCTGGCCCGACGCCGGTCTCCGCGCTGATCCACGCCGCGACCATGGTAACCGCAGGCGTCTACCTGATCGCCCGTACTCATGGCCTGTTCCTGCTGACCCCGGAAGTGCTGCATCTGGTGGGTATCGTGGGTGCGGTAACCCTGGTGCTGGCGGGTTTTGCAGCGCTGGTGCAGACCGACATCAAACGCGTACTCGCTTACTCCACCATGAGCCAGATTGGCTACATGTTCCTGGCGCTGGGCGTACAGGCGTGGGATGCGGCGATTTTCCACCTGATGACGCACGCGTTCTTCAAAGCGCTGCTGTTCCTGTCATCCGGTTCGGTGATCCTGGCCTGCCACCACGAACAGAACATCTTCAAAATGGGTGGTCTGCGTAAGTCGATACCGCTGGTCTATGCCTGCTTCCTGGTAGGCGGCGCGGCGCTGGCGGCTCTGCCGATGATTACCGCAGGCTTCTTTAGTAAGGACGAAATCCTGGCAGGTGCCATGGCTAACGGTCATATCAATCTGATGATCGCGGGTCTGGCGGGGGCATTTATGACCTCGCTGTACACCTTCCGTATGATTTTCATCGTGTTCCACGGCAAAGAGCAAATTCACGCTCACGCAGGGAAGGGGATTACCCATCATCTGCCGCTGATCGTACTGCTGGTTCTGTCGACCTTCATCGGCGCGCTGATTGTACCGCCGTTGCAGGGCGTACTGCCGGATACCACCGAGCTTGAACATGGCCGTATGCTGACCCTGGAAATCGCTTCCGGCGTGGTCGCTATTGCGGGCATCGTGATTGCCGCGTGGCTGTGGCTCGGCAAACGCACACTGGTGACGTCCATTGCCAACAGTGCGCCGGGCCGTCTGCTGGGTACCTGGTGGTATAACGCCTGGGGCTTTGACTGGCTGTACGACATGATCTTCGTAAAACCGTTCCTCGGTATCGCCTGGCTGATTAAGCGCGATCCACTGAACGCGTTGATGAACACGCCAGCAGTGCTGTCGCGCTTTGCAGGTAAAGGTCTGCTGTTTAGCGAGAACGGTTATCTGCGCTGGTATGTAGCGTCAATGAGCATTGGTGCGGTCGTGGTTCTCGGCCTGCTGATGGTGTTGCGTTGAGTTTGTTGGCTGTGTGAATATGCCCGGCGTCATGCCGGGCCTGTGAACTAAGAATAAATTAAGATTACTTTCCTGAAGTACAGGCTTTATCGGCAGGTCAGATAGCCTGAGCAGGAGTAAAAATAAGGGACATACTTAGCTATGTTATTGCCTTGGTTGATATTAATTCCCTTTATCGGCGGCTTTCTGTGCTGGCAGACCGAACGCTTCGGCGTGAAGGTGCCGCGCTGGATCGCGCTGATCACTATGGGATTGACGCTGGCGCTCTCTTTGCAACTGTGGTTGCAGGGGGGTTACGGATTAACGCAAGCAGCGGGCCTGCCGCAGTGGCAGTCTGAGTTTGTGATGCAGTGGATCCCCCGCTTCGGGATCACCATTCACCTGGCGATTGACGGTCTCTCACTGCTGATGGTGGTGCTGACCGGTCTGCTGGGCGTGCTGGCTGTGCTCTGTTCCTGGAATGAAATCGAGAAATATCAGGGCTTCTTCCACCTTAACCTGATGTGGATCCTGGGCGGCGTCATCGGTGTGTTCCTTGCCATCGATATGTTCCTGTTCTTTTTCTTCTGGGAAATGATGCTGGTGCCGATGTACTTCCTGATCGCGTTGTGGGGGCATAAAGCCTCTGACGGTAAAACGCGTATCACGGCGGCCACCAAATTCTTTATCTACACCCAGGCAAGCGGCCTGGTCATGCTGATCGCCATCCTGGCGCTGGTGTTTGTGCACTACAACGCGACCGACGTCTGGACCTTCAACTACGAGCAACTGCTGAACACGCCGATGTCTCATAACGTTGAATGGCTGCTGATGCTTGGTTTCTTCATCGCCTTCGCGGTGAAAATGCCGGTGGTGCCGCTCCACGGCTGGTTGCCGGATGCGCACTCACAGGCACCGACGGCGGGTTCTGTCGACCTGGCGGGGATTTTGCTGAAAACCGCGGCCTACGGTCTGCTGCGCTTCTCGCTGCCGCTGTTCCCGAACGCGTCTGCGGAGTTTGCGCCTATCGCCATGTGGCTGGGCGTGATCGGTATTTTCTACGGCGCGTGGATGGCCTTTACCCAGTACGACATCAAACGCCTGATCGCTTACACCTCCGTTTCCCATATGGGTTTCGTGCTGATCGCCATCTATACCGGCAGCCAGCTTGCTTATCAGGGCGCGGTGATCCAGATGATCGCCCACGGTCTGTCGGCGGCGGGTCTGTTTATTCTCTGCGGTCAGCTGTACGAACGCCTGCACACCCGCGATATGCGGATGATGGGCGGTCTGTGGAGCAAAATTAAATGGCTGCCTGCGCTGTCGATGTTCTTCGCGGTCGCCACTCTGGGTATGCCGGGCACCGGTAACTTCGTAGGTGAATTCATGATCCTGTTCGGCAGCTTCCAGGTCGTGCCGGTGATCACCGTGATTTCCACCTTCGGCCTGGTGTTTGCGTCGGTTTACTCGCTGGCGATGCTGCATCGCGCTTACTTCGGTAAAGCGAAAAGCCAGTTGAGCAACCAGGATCTCCCAGGGATGTCACTGCGCGAGCTGTTTATTATTCTGTTGCTGGTGGCGCTGTTAGTGCTGCTTGGCTTCTATCCGCAGCCGATTCTGGATACCTCGCACTCTGCTATGGGCAATATCCAGCAGTGGTTTGTTAATTCTGCTTCTACTACAAGGCCGTAATTCGCCATGACAATAACTCCACAACAACTGATCGCGCTGCTACCGCTGCTCGTCGTGGGCTTTACGGTAGTGGTGGTGATGCTCTCCATTGCGTGGCGACGCAACCACTTTGTGAATGCCACCATTTCGGTGATTGGCCTGAACGCCGCGTTAATCTCTCTCTGGTTTGTCGGCCAGGCGGGGGCGATGGACGTCACGCCGCTAATGCGCGTTGACGGCTACGCCATGTTCTACACCGGCCTGGTGCTGCTGGCGAGCCTCGCCACCTGTACCTTCGCCTACCCGTGGTTAGAGGGCTATTACGACAACAAAGAAGAGTTTTATCTTCTGGTGTTGATTGCGGCGCTGGGCGGGATTCTGCTGGCTAACGCCAATCACCTGGCCTCGCTGTTCCTGGGTATCGAGTTAATCTCTCTGCCACTGTTTGGCCTGATTGGCTATGCGTATCGCCAGAAACGTTCGCTGGAAGCGAGCATCAAGTACACCATTCTGTCGGCGGCGGCCTCGTCGTTCCTGCTGTTCGGTATGGCGCTG
Source organism: Atlantibacter sp. MEI4A-1023 (assembly GCF_056155425.1). Lineage (NCBI taxonomy): Bacteria > Pseudomonadati > Pseudomonadota > Gammaproteobacteria > Enterobacterales > Enterobacteriaceae > Atlantibacter > Atlantibacter sp. MEI4A-1023. The sequence goes on along the minus strand of NZ_CM149568.1, from coordinate 3,186,310 downwards.
GTGTATGCGGAATCCGGCAGCCTGTCGTTTGTTAGCCTCGGTAAGAGCCTGGCGGACAACATGCTGCACGAGCCGCTGCTGCTGGCAGGCCTGGGGATGATGATCGTCGGTCTGGGCTTCAAACTGTCTCTGGTGCCGTTCCACCTGTGGACGCCGGATGTGTACCAGGGCGCGCCTGCGCCGGTCTCCACTTTCCTGGCGACCGCCAGCAAAATCGCCATCTTCAGCGTGGTGATGCGTCTGTTCCTGTACGCGCCGGTAGGCGACAGCGAAGCGATTCGCGTGGTGCTGGGCATTATCGCGTTCGTATCGATTATCTTCGGTAACCTGATGGCGCTCAGCCAGACCAACATCAAACGTCTGTTGGGCTACTCTTCTATCTCCCATCTGGGCTATCTGCTGGTGGCGCTGATTGCGCTGCAAAGCGGCCAGATGTCGATGGAAACCGTGGGCGTGTATCTGGCCGGTTACCTGTTCAGCAGCCTCGGCGCGTTCGGCGTGGTGAGCCTGATGTCCAGCCCGTACCGTGGCCCGGATGCCGACTCGCTGTTCTCCTACCGTGGCCTGTTCTGGCATCGTCCGATTCTGTCGGCAGTAATGACGGTGATGATGCTGTCGCTGGCGGGTATCCCGATGACGCTGGGCTTTATCGGTAAGTTCTACGTGCTGGCGGTGGGCGTGCAGGACAGCCTGTGGTGGCTGGTTGCCGCCGTGGTTGTCGGCTCGGCGATCGGTCTCTACTACTATCTGCGTGTAGCGGTGAGCCTGTACCTGAACGCGCCGCAGCAGCTGAACCGCGATGCGCCGTCTAACTGGCAGTACAGCGCGGGCGGTATCGTGGTGCTGATCTCCGCCTTGCTGGTGCTGGTACTCGGCGTGTGGCCGCAGCCGCTGATTAGCCTGGTGCAGTTAGCTGAACCGCTGATGTAACAGCCAACGTTGTGAACAAAACCGCCACTTGCTGGCGGTTTTTTTATGGGAGTAACTTTTTTCAGATTTAGCATCGTAGGGAATTCTGATGCATGGCGGTATGTTTCATCGTCAATTAACAAAGGAGTGTTTATGTTTAGCAAAGCAGCGAAATGGTCAATGGTGATGGGAATGCTGGTGACAGGATGCAGTAACCCCTATGTTGCTCATTCACCTCAATATGAAATGCAAGGGCGGATGAAGATGGTGAGCCAGGCCGTCCCTGTCCCCGCGCCGAGGGCAAATACCGCGCGCTATGAGCACTACGACGACAACCCGGTAAAGCAGGTTAGCCAACAGCCGCTGGCGACGTTTAGTCTGGATGTGGATACCGGCAGCTATGCTAATGTGCGCCGTTTCCTGAATGAGGGTATTTACCCGCCGGCGGATGCGGTACGCGTGGAAGAGATGATGAATTATTTCCCCGCAGACGCGAAACCCGTTTACGTTGCAACCCCTGCCAGCCAGCCCTTTGCGGTTGACTATGAACTCGCCCCTGCGCCCTGGAATAGTGAACGCACGCTGCTGCGGGTCAACATTCAGGCGAAAGACATCAAAACCGCCGAACTGCCGCCCGCCAATTTAGTGTTCCTGGTGGATGTGTCCGGGTCGATGGATGAACCGGCCAAACTGCCGCTGATACAATCCTCCCTGAAACTGCTGGTTGACGAGTTACGCGACCAGGATCGCGTGGCGATTGTCACCTATTCCGGTGAAGAGCGTGTGGCGCTGCCTTCGACCTCAGGCAGTGATAAATCAACCATTCGTCATGCTATTGAGGGGCTGGATGCCAGCGGCGCGACCAGCGGCGAAGCGGGCATTCGCCTGGCCTATCAGCAGGCGGAAAAAGGCTTTATTAAAGGCGGCGTGAACCGCATTCTGCTGGCTACCGACGGGGATTTTAACGTCGGGATCAGCGATAATAAAGAACTCGAAACCCTGATTAAACAGAAGCGCGACACCGGGATTACGCTCTCCACGCTTGGCGTAGGTAGCGATAATTTCAACGAAGCCATGATGGTCAACGTCGCCGACGTGGGTAACGGCAACTACAGCTATCTCGATTCGCTGTCTGAAGCGAAAAAGGTGCTTAATGATGAAATGCACCAGACGCTGATCACCGTCGCGAAAGATGCCAAAGCGCAAATTGAATTCAATCCACAGCGTGTCGTCGAGTATCGTCAGATTGGTTATGAAAAACGCCAGTTGCGGGATGAAGATTTCAATAACGACGCGGTGGACGCCGGGGATATCGGCGCAGGTAAGCGGGTTACGGTCCTGTTTGAGCTGACGTTGTCCGGGCAGAAACCGTCAGTTAACCCGCTGCGTTACGGTAAGCAAAAACCGGTGGAAGGGAAATCTAATGAGTTGGCGTTTATCAATCTGCGCTGGAAAGCGCCGGAAGGCGGCGACAGCCGGTTAATGAGCGAACCGGTGACCCCGGCAAAGCTTAACGCCTCGTTTGATTCCGCCTCGCAGGAGATGCGTTTCCAGACTGCTGTGGCTGCCTGGGGGCAAAAACTACGCGGCTCCAGCTACCTTGCCGCCACTTCCTGGGAGCAAATCGCTCAATGGGCAAGCGCGGCGCGCGGCGAAGACAGCAATGGCTACCGGGCTGAATTTATCCAGTTGGTTAAGCTGTCCGGGAAACTGGCAAAATAACGTTGATAACCTAAACCGCCACTGGTGGCGGTTTTTTATATCTGCACCGTCATAAAATCTTCAGCGGCGAGGGTGTTCGGGAAAATTTCCCGGCACTCGCGCAGCAGCGCTTCACAGCCTGCTTCATCATAGCGCGAGCTGAAATGGGTAATCACTAACCGCCCGACGCCAGCGGCTCTGGCGACCCCGGCGGCCTGCACCGTGGTGGAATGGCCCCGGCTGTTGGCTTTTTCCGCCATGGCGGCTTCCAGGGTAGTTTCATGCACCATCAAATCAACACCCTGCGCCAGCGCGACGGCATCTGATGCGGGTCCGGTATCGCCGAAAATCGCCAGGGTTTTGCCTTTCTGCGCCGGGCCTAAATACGCCTCACCGTTGATGACCCTGCCATCGTCCAGCGTAACGGTTTCCCCGCGTTTTAAACGCTGAAATAATGGGCCGGGCGCAATGCCTTCCGCCTTCAGCCGCGCGGCGTCAAGTGCGCCGGGTTTGTCGTGCTGTTCAAGGCGATAGCCATAGCACTCCACCGGATGGGTGAGGGGATAGGCCGTCACGCGAAATTCACTATCGCAAAACACTTCACCCGCCGTAATCTCGACGATCTCCAGCGGAAACCCGGTCCAGGAGCCGCTAAGCTGCAACGCCATCTCAATAAACTGGCGTAAACCTTTTGGGCCATACACCGTCAGCTGGCTTTCGTTACCCGCCATTGAACGGCTGCACAACAGCCCCGGCAGGCCAAAAATATGGTCGCCATGCAGATGGGTGATAAAGATCTTACTGAGTTTGCCGGGATTAAAGGCGGTGTGCAGCATCTGGTGTTGAGTGCCTTCGCCGCAGTCAAACAGCCAGTAATGCGGCTGGTTATTCATCGGGTTAAACACCATTGCCGTCACATTGCGGGTTTTGCACGGTACCCCGGCGGAGGTGCCTAAAAATGTCAATTCCATCCCGCGTTTCCTTTCTGAATGATTTAGTATGAGAACGACCATTATGCACCATTCAGGAGCGCACCATGATTCACTGGCAGGATCTTCACCATTCAGAATTTGATGTCCCGACGCTGTACGCGGTACTGCAACTGCGTTGCGCGGTGTTTGTGGTTGAGCAAACCTGCCCTTATCAGGATGTTGATGGTGACGATCTGGTGGGAGAGAACCGCCATATCCTCGGCTGGCACGACGGCAGGCTGGTGGCTTATGCGAGGATTCTGAAAAGCGACAGTGATTTTGAGCCGGTGGTGATTGGCCGGGTCATTGTCGATGCCCGCCTGCGCGGCGAAAAACTCGGTCAGCAGTTGATGAGCCAAACCCTCGCGTCGTGCCACCAGCACTGGCCTGGCAAGGCGTTGTACCTCGGCGCGCAGGCACACTTGCAGGCGTTTTATCAGCGCTTTGGCTTTGCGCCCGTCACCGACGTCTACGATGAAGACGGCATTCCGCATATTGGGATGGCCAGAGAATAAGCGGCAAAAAGCGCTTCCCTTGTCTATATTTAGCTGACGTGTGTTAAATCCTGATGGAGAGAAGCGATGACTCAGAATAACGAACAGTTCAATACCCGGATTGATGATGATTTGTCACTGCTTAGCGAAACGCTAGAGGAAGTGCTGCGTTCGTCGGGCGATCCGGCGGATCAGAAATACATCGAACTAAAAGCACGTGCCGAACAGGCGCTTCATGATGTAAAAGCACGCGTATCCAACGCGTCCGACAACTATTATTTCCGCGCCAAAAAAGCGGTTTACCGCGCGGATGACTACGTTCACGAGCAGCCGTGGAAAGGTATCGGCATCGGCGCCGCCGCCGGTCTGGTGCTGGGTATTCTGCTGGCTCGCCGCTAAACGCCGTTTCCTCACCCCTGATCTCAGGGGTGAGGTGATATCCCCCATCTAGTGTAATTTTGTTTACCCACCAGACCACGTATAATGCGGGGTTTTTCAGGGAAACGAGGTACACGTGCATTCCATTTCCACCGCGTTGCAGCAAATCGCGCAACAATTGCGCGCAGAATTTCCTGTCTCTCCCGGTGTGCGGCGTTTCGCTGTACCGGTATCCCTGAACCAAACCGACCCGCTTGCATGGCTTGCCAGCCAGCAGACGTATCCGCAGTTTTACTGGCAACAGCGTAATGGCGATGAAGAAGTTGCCGCGTTAGGAGCCAGCCATCATTTTTCTACCTTTGATGCCGCCCAGGCGTTTTTGGCAAACCAGCGCGATGCCGCGCTGCGCATCTGGGGATTAAACGCCTTTGATACCGAACGCAGCGCGCTGTTTCTGCCGCGTCTTGAATGGCGGCGTCACGGTGGCGGCGTGACCCTGGCGCTGACGTTGTGCAGCGACCACTCGCTGGCCGACGACGCCCGCGCCGCGCTGGCGTTCATTGAGTCGCTTACCCCCGGTGCACCGCTGCCTGATGCGCCGCTCGATTGCGTGGGCGAGCGCCATTTCCCCGAACGCGCGGGCTGGAACCGGCTCATCGCCCAGGCAACAGACGCCATCGCGGCGGGGCAGTTCGAAAAAGTAGTCATGGCCCGCGCCAGCGATCTGCAATTTTCATCCCCGGTGAGTGCGGCGGCGTTTATGGCCGCCAGCCGCCGCGTTAATCTTAATTGCTACCACTACTTTATGGCCTTTGCGCCGGACGACGCGTTTTTAGGCTCCAGCCCTGAGCGCCTGTGGCGGCGCATCGACAGTGCCCTGCGTACCGAGGCGCTGGCTGGCACCGTGGCGAATCATCCCGATGAAGCAAAAGCCCAGGCGCTGGGTGAATGGCTGATGAAAGACGATAAAAACCAGCGTGAGAATATGCTGGTGGTGGAAGATATCTGCCAGCGCCTGCAAAACGCCGTCAGCTCGCTGGATGTTCTGCCGCCGCAAATCGTCAGGCTGCGCAAAGTACAGCATCTGCGCCGCTGTATCTGGACCGAACTTCATCAGCCCGACGACAGCCTTTGCCTGCACCAGCTCCAGCCCACGGCGGCGGTGGCGGGCCTGCCGCGCGAACCGGCGCGCCAGTTTATCGCTTCCCATGAATCCTTTGTCCGCGAGTGGTACGCCGGGTCCGCTGGCTATCTCTCGCTAAAACAGACTGAATTCTGCGTCGCCTTGCGCTGCGCCCGGGTTACCCGGCAGACCGTGCGGCTGTATGCGGGTGCGGGTATCGTCGCGGGTTCGCAGCCTGACGAAGAGTGGCAGGAAATCACCAATAAAGCGGCGGGATTGCGCACTTTACTGGTGAGCTAACGCCAGAATCCCGACCCATATCAAAACAGTGAATGTCGCGCGCTTTATAATAAAGCGGCAAAATTGATACCGGACAACTTATGTCGACTAGTACTTTCAACCGCCGCTGGGCGACGGTGATCCTCGAAGCCTTAACCCGCCACGGCGTTCGCCATATTTGTATTGCGCCTGGCTCGCGTTCAACGCCGTTGACGCTGGCGGCAGCGGATAATCGCAACCTGACTCACCATACCCATTTTGACGAGCGTGGATTAGGGCACCTGGCCCTGGGGCTTGCCAAAGCCAGCGGCGAGCCGGTTGCCGTGATCGTCACGTCCGGCACGGCGGTGGCGAACCTGTATCCAGCGGTAATTGAAGCCGGGTTGACCGGCGAAAAGCTGATCCTGCTCACCGCCGACCGGCCGCCAGAGCTGATTGACTGCGGTGCCAACCAGGCGATCCGCCAGCAAGGTATCTTTTCTTCTCATCCCACCGCCGCGCTGGATTTACCCAAGCCCAGCCCGGAGACGCCTGCCAAATGGCTGGTGTCGTCGATTGATTTGCTGTTAGGCCAGCAGCGCGGCGGGGCATTACATATCAACTGTCCGTTTGCCGAGCCGCTGTACGGCGAGTTGGACGACACCGGCCTCGCCTGGCAGGAATCGCTGGGCGACTGGTGGCAGGACGACAAGCCCTGGCTGCTGGCCGAAGAAGATCACTATGCAGCTCAGCAACACGACTGGGGCGCATGGCGGCGTAAAAAAGGCGTGATCATTGCCGGAAGGATGTCACCGCAGGAAGGCAAACAGCTGGCACGCTGGGCGCAAATCCTGGGCTGGCCGCTGATTAGCGATGTCCTGTCGCAAACCGGGCAGCCGCTGCCCTGCGCCGATCTGTGGCTGGCGAATCCGCGCGCCCAGGCGTTACTGGCGCAAGCGCAGATTGTTATCCAGTTCGGCAGCAGCCTGACCGGTAAACGTTTACTGCAATGGCAGGCCAACTGCCAGCCGCAGGAGTTCTGGCTGGTGGATCACCTGATTGGGCGGCTCGATCCGGCCCATCACCGGGGGCGTCGGTTAACCGCGCGCATCAGCGAGTGGCTGGAGCGGCACCCCGCCGAGCACCGTGCGCCCTGGGCCGGGGACATCACCGCGCTGTCGCAAACCGCGTGGGAACTTACCGAAGCCGCCACCCAGCTATTCGGCGAAGCGCAACTGGCGCATCGGCTACCGCAACTGCTGCCGGAACACGGCCAGGTCTTCGTCGGTAACAGCCTGGTGGTGCGTCTGGTGGACGCGCTGACGCAGATGCCGCAGAGCTATCCGGTGCTGAGCAATCGTGGGGCCAGCGGCATTGATGGGCTGATATCCACCACCGCCGGGGTACAGCGCGCCACCGCGCGCCCGACGCTTGCCATCGTTGGCGATTTATCCGCGCTGTACGATTTAAACGCCCTGGCGCTGCTGCGCCACGTTTCTGCGCCGCTGGTGCTGATTGTGGTGAACAACAACGGCGGGCAAATCTTCTCGTTATTGCCAACCCCGGTGAGCGAACGTGAGCGCTTTTACTGTATGCCGCAGAACGTGTCGTTTAAGCACGGCGCGGCGATGTTTGGCCTTGAATATCGCAACCCAACGACCTGGGAAGAACTTCAGGCCGCCGTGAGCGAAGGCTGGCAGCGGCCTCACACCACCGTGGTGGAAATTAACGTGCCCTCTACCGACGGCACGCACACTCTGCAAAACCTGCTGGCGGCGGTAAGCCAGGCATGATCCTGAATGCGACCGCGCGTCCCGGTAAAACCGCCTCGCAGCCCTGGCTTGTCTGGCTGCACGGTTTTCTGGGCAGCCAGCAGGAGTGGCAGCAGGTGGCCGCTGAGTTCAGCGAACCTGGCCACCTGTTTATCGATTTGCCCGGCCACGGCGGCAGTGCGGATGTGCGCGTCGCCAGCTTTGATGAGACCTGCATACTGCTCGACGCCACCCTGGCGCATCACGCCATTAGCCAGTACTGGCTGATTGGCTATTCGCTGGGCGGGCGCATCGCCATGCACTACGCCTGCGGCAAACCGCGCCCCGGTTTGCAGGGGCTGATTGTCGAAGGCAGCCATCCAGGATTAACGGACCCTCAGGAGCGCGACGCGCGTATCGCGTCGGACAGCCGCTGGGCGAGCCAATTTCGTGAAGCGCCCCTCGAACAGGTGCTGAATGCCTGGTATCAACAGCCGGTTTTTGCCACCCTCAGCGCGGCGGCACGTGAAGAACTGGTTGCGCTACGCAGACACAACAATCCGCACGCGCTGGCCGATATGCTGGAGGCTACCTCGCTGGGCCGCCAGGCGGATTTACGCGGGCAACTCAGCCATTTGCCGCACCCCTTTATCTTTTTTTGCGGTGAGCAGGACAGCAAGTTTCGTGGCATCGCCACAACGCTTAACGTGCCCTGTCACCTGATTACGGCTGCGGGCCACAATGCCCATCGCGAAGCGCCGCTGGCCTTCGCGGAAAGCCTGTCACCACTTTTGCCTCAACCAGACTAAGGAATCACCATGCTCCATCTCGATGAACAGATGCTGAACGCCCCGATTGAATGGCAGGACTGCTCCGAAGGCTACACTGATATTCGCTATCACAAGTCGCCGGAAGGGATCGCCAAAATCACCATCAACCGCCCGCAGGTGCGTAATGCATTCCGTCCGATTACCGTGAAGGAGATGATCCAGGCGCTGGCGGATGCCCGTTATGACGACAGCGTTGGCGTGATCATTCTGACCGGCGAAGGCGATAAAGCGTTTTGCTCCGGCGGCGACCAGAAAGTACGCGGCGACTACGGTGGATACCAGGACGACTCCGGCGTTCACCACCTCAACGTGCTGGACTTCCAGCGCCAGATCCGCACCTGCCCGAAACCGGTAGTGGCGATGGTGGCGGGTTACTCTATTGGCGGCGGCCACGTGCTGCACATGATGTGCGATCTGACCATCGCGGCAGAAAACGCCATCTTCGGCCAAACCGGCCCGAAAGTCGGCTCGTTCGACGGCGGCTGGGGCGCGTCCTATATGGCACGCATTGTCGGCCAGAAAAAAGCGCGTGAAATCTGGTTCCTGTGCCGTCAGTACAATGCCCAGGAAGCGCTGGATATGGGCCTGGTCAACACCGTGGTGCCGGTTGCCGAGCTGGAAAAAGAGACCGTGCGCTGGTGCCGCGAAATGCTGCAAAACAGCCCGATGGCGCTGCGCTGCCTGAAAGCCGCGCTCAATGCCGACTGCGACGGCCAGGCGGGCCTACAAGAGCTGGCGGGTAACGCCACCATGCTGTTCTATATGACCGAAGAAGGGCAGGAAGGGCGTAACGCGTTTAACGAGAAACGTCACCCGGACTTCAGCAAATTCAAACGGAACCCGTAATGCGACAGGCACAACTCTGGCGGTATCAGGTACCGATGGATGCAGGCGTTGTGCTTCGCGACCGTCGCCTGAAAACCCGCGACGGTTTACTGGTGCGCCTGGAAGAGAATGGCGTGCAGGGATGGGGCGAAATCGCCCCGTTACCCGGCTTTAGCGTTGAATCTCTCGAACAGGCGACGGATGCCGCGCTGGCCTGGCTGAACGCCTGGCGGCAGGGCGGGGACGCCGCGCTGCCGGAACTGCCCTCCGTGGCGTTTGGCCTGAGCTGCGCGCGGGCGGAACTTACCGGCGCGCTGCCGGATGCCGCCGATTACCGTGCCGCACCGCTGTGTACCGGCGACCCGGACGAGCTGTTCGCGATGCTCAGCGCCATGCCGGGCGAGAAAGTCGCCAAGATCAAGGTTGGCTTGTATGAAGCGGTACGCGACGGCATGGTGGTCAATCTGCTGCTGGAAGCGATCCCGGATTTGTCGTTGCGCCTCGACGCCAACCGGGGATGGACGCCGCTCAAGGCGCAGCAGTTCGCCAAATACGTTAATCCCGAGTACCGGGCGCGCATCGCGTTTCTCGAAGAACCCTGTAAAACCCGCGAGCAGTCACGGGCCTTTGCAGCAGAAAACGGCATCGCCATCGCCTGGGATGAAAGCCTGCGCGAAGCAGATTTTGTGATGCAGGCGGAGCCGGGCTTAAGTGCGGTGGTGATCAAGCCCACGCTCACCGGCAGCCTGGATCGCGTACGCGAGCAGGTGGCGGCGGCCCATGCCCAGGGATTAACGGCGGTCATCAGCTCCTCGATTGAATCCAGCCTCGGGTTAACCCAGCTGGCGCGCATCGCAGCGTGGCTGACGCCCAACGCTATCCCCGGTCTCGACACGCTGTCGCTGATGCAGGCGCAGTTGGTGCGGGCCTGGCCGGACAGCGCGCTGCCGGTCTGGTCCACGGACGCGCTGGAACCGCTGTTGTGATCTTCACGCAGTGGCCCTGGCAGCATTGGGCGCAGCAGCGCGGTGAGGCGATTGCGCTGGCGCTCAATGACCAGACGCTCAGCTGGCGGCAGCTTTGCCAACAGGTGAACGCACTGGCGGCGGGCCTGGCGCAGCAGGGCGTTAGCGAAGGTGCGGGTGTGGCATTACGTGGTCGCAACAGCCTGCAACTGGTGCTGGCCTGGCTGGCGCTGATGCAGTGCGGGGCGCGGGTATTACCGCTCAATCCGCAGCTTCCGTCGGCGTTGCTTGAGGAACTGCTGCCCACGCTGAATATCGATTATGCGCTGGAGCTGGGATGCGATGCGCTACTCAATAACCTTCCCGCGCTGGCGCTTACGCCGGGTGAGGATGCGGTGACCTGTGACTGGCAGCCGAACCGGATAGCGTCGATGACGTTGACCTCCGGCTCTACCGGCTTGCCGAAAGCGGCGGTGCACAGCGCCCAGGCGCATCTGGCCTCGGCGCAGGGCGTACTGGCCGCCATCCCGTTCTCGCCAGAGGACTGCTGGCTGCTGTCGCTGCCGCTGTTCCATGTCTCCGGACAGGGGATTTTTTGGCGCTGGCTACTGGCAGGCGCGCAACTGGCGGTGCGCGAATCTGTTCCGCTGCATGAAGCGCTACGCGGCTGCACCCACGCCTCGCTGGTGCCGACGCAGCTGTGGCGTTTACTCAATGATAACCACCCGCTGACCCTCAACGCGGTGTTATTAGGCGGCGCGGCGATCCCGGTGGCGTTAACCGATGCCGCGACCGAGCGCGGCATTGCCTGCTGGTGCGGCTACGGGTTAACCGAAGCGGCGTCCACCGTGTGCGCCAAACGGGCAGACGGCCAGCCGGACGTCGGCGCGGCGCTGCCGGAACGCGAGGTGAAAATCGTCGATGGCGAAGTGTGGCTGCGTTCCGCCAGCCTCGCCAGCGGCTACTGGCGTAATAGAACCATCATCCCGCTACTGAATCAGGACGGCTGGTTCGCGACCCGCGATCGCGGTGAAATTCGCGACGGGCGGTTAACCGTGCTGGGCCGAATCGATAATCTGTTTTTTAGCGCGGGCGAGGGTATTCAGCCGGAAGAGGTGGAACGGGTCATCGCCACGCATCCGCAGGTCAACCAGGTGTTTGTGGTGCCGCTGGCAGACAGCGAGTTTGGGCATCGCCCGGTAGCGATAGTGGAAGGCGAGGCCGATTTGGATCTCAACTGCCTTGCGGTATGGGTCAGCGACAAGCTGGCGCGTTTCCAGCAGCCGGTGCGCTGGCTGGCACTGCCGCCGCGCTTTAAAAACGGCGGGATTAAGATCTCGCGCCGGGCGTTGCAGCAGTGGGTGAATAGCGATGCCGGTTGAATCAGAGTAACCCTTTCTTACTTAGCGTGGCGCGGGTCGCCACGTTTAAATCATAATTCGGGAAATCCTCCGGCTTCACCCAGGCATGATCCTGAAACTCCTCGTTCAGCACGATATCCCGGTTAGCCGCCACGCAGTCAAAAATCAGGTAAATCATGTAGATCTCTTCCTGGCTGCCGTCGGCGTAGGTTTTCATCCGCACGTCGTCGCTGAACGTCCAGGGCGTCACGCGGGAAATGACCAGCTGCTCGCCCAGCTCTTCGGCGATTTCGCGGCGCAGCGCCTGCTCCATGGTTTCGCCGGGCTCCATACCGCCGCCGGAAAGCGCCCACTGGCCGGGGAACACCCCACGGTTATCGGCCATTTTACACAGTAGATACTCACCCTGATTTTCAATGAGCGGGCAGACAATAGTCCGTTGGCGCATGATTATTTCCTTATTCGTAAGAAGGGGATGAGTGTAACGCGATGAAAGAAAAAGCGGGAGCCTGAACTCCCGCCTGACGGTTATTTTGCGGCTTTGATGGCGGCCAGCGCGGCGGCGACGCCTGCGCCGTATTCCGGGTGGACTTCGCTGAACAAGCCAATCTGGCGCTGCTGGATAAACTCCGGCACGTCTTTCATGTCGCCCGCGATGCGCTGGAACATGCGCTGATGCTCCTGGTCGCTCAGTAGCTCAAACAGCTTACGCGGCTGGCTGAAGTAGTCGGTATCTTCGCGATGGTTCCAGTGGTCCGCTGCGCCTTCAAGCGTTAGCGGCGGCTCGCTGAAGTCCGGCTGTTCCTGGAAAACGCCAAAGCTGTTCGGCTCATAGGTTGGGCCGTTGCCGCTGTTGCCGTCTACGCGCATTGCGCCATCACGATGATAGTTGTGGAACGGGCAGCGCGGCTTGTTAACCGGGATCTGGTGATGGTTGACGCCTAAACGGTAGCGGTGGGCATCGCCATACGAGAACAGGCGGCCCTGCAACATGCGGTCCGGGGAGAAACCAATGCCGGGCACCACGTTAGCCGGGGACATCGCCACCTGCTCAACTTCAGCAAAGTAGTTATCCGGGTTACGGTTCAGCTCCAGCTCGCCTACTTCCATCAGCGGATAATCGCCGTGCGGCCAGACTTTGGTCAGGTCGAATGGGTTATAAGGCGTTTGCGAGGCTTCGGCTTCCGGCATCACCTGCACATATAGCTTCCAGCGCGGGAAATCGCCTTTTTCAATATGATCGAACAGGTCGCGCTGCGAGCTTTCACGATCTTCCGCCACCAGACGTTTAGCGTCGTCGTCCATCAGGTTAGCGATGCCCTGCTGGGATTTCAGGTGGAATTTCACCCAGAAGCGCTCGTTGTTGTAATTGATAAAGCTGAAGGTGTGGCTGCCGAAACCGTGCATGGTGCGATAGGAGAACGGCAGGCCGCGATCGCTGAAATCAATGGTCAACTGGTGCAGTGATTCCGGCTGGAGGGAGAAGAAATCCCACTTGTAGGTGTTATTGCGCAGGTTGGTGCGTGGATCGCGTTTTACCACGTGGTTGAGATCCGGGAACTTCAGCGGATCGCGCAGATAGAACACTGGGGTGTTGTTGCCGACCAGATCCCAGTTGCCTTCTTCGGTATAGAACTTGATGGAGAACCCACGGATATCGCGCTCGGCATCCGCTGCGCCGCGTTCGCCGGCCACGGTGGAGAAACGAATAAACAGGTCGGTTTTTTTACCGATTTGCGAAAAGAGTTTGGCGCGGGTAAAGGCGGTAATGTCATGGGTGACGGTGAAGGTGCCGTAAGCGCCGGAACCTTTCGCATGCATACGGCGCTCGGGGATCACTTCACGGTCGAAATGGGCTAATTTCTCAAGGAACCAGACATCCTGTAGCAGCATGGGACCTCGCGGGCCTGCGGTCGCTACGTTATTGTTATGGGCAACCGGTGCGCCTGCGGCGGTGGTTAATCCTTTTTTAGTCATCTTATATCTCCTGAATGAATATAACCGTTAGTTCCATGTGGATACTCGATATCAACATGGCGCTAATTTTTAAAACGTGCCTTGATCAACAACAATGTGTGTTCCCCTATCGCAAATATCGGCTCGGGCATTTCTCTTAAAATGATGTTTATTTTCAATTGATTACACTTAACCTATTAATGAAATAGATGGATACATTGCTTAGCCTGGGGATAACGGTACAATGCGCCGTTTTACGCACTTTGCGTGGAGTTTTTGCGGACGTTATTTGTGGGGCAAAAAGGAATGAAAAAATTATTTTTAGCCGGCGCAGCCGGTTTGATGTGGGTTTCTCTGTCTGCCAGCGCGATCAGTATCAGCGGGCAGGCGGGTGAAAAATACACTAACCTTGCCGTAGGCATGGGTACTGACACCAGCGGCCTGGCGCTGAGCGGCAACTGGGCGCATAACGACGATCATGGCGATATTGCCGGATTAGGGCTGGGCCTGAATCTGCCGCTGGGGCCGTTTATGGCGACAGTGGGCGGTAAAGGCATTTATCTGAACCCGAACGCGGGCGATGAAGGCTATGCGTTAGCGGCAGGCGGCGGCCTGAGCTGGAAACTCAGCGACAATTTCAGCGTATTTGGCGACTACTATTATTCGCCAGACTCGCTCTCCAGCGGCGTGAATGACTATCAGGAAGCCAGCGCGGGCGCGCGTTTCACCATCATGCGTCCGATTAGTGTGGAGGCGGGCTACCGTTACATCAATATGAAGGGCAAAGATAACGAGGCTGACAGTAAAGTCGCCGACGGCCCGTACGTTGGCGTAAGCGCGCACTTCTAAGCCATCCTGACGCGGCATCTCCGCCGCGTCATCTCCTGCAAATTCTCCGCACGCTTGCGCTATAGTAAGGCGTTCCCATCTCGCGGAGAAAATAATGTTAAAAGTAGAAATGCTGTCAACGGGCGACGAAGTGCTGCACGGTCAAATCGTTGATACCAATGCCGCCTGGCTCGCCGATTATTTTTTTAACCAGGGTGTCCCGCTTTCCCGCCGCAATACCGTTGGCGACAAACTCGAAGATTTAGTGGCCGTGCTGCTTGAACGCAGCCAGCATGCCGATATTCTCATCGTCAACGGCGGCCTCGGCCCAACCAGCGACGACCTGAGCGCCGAAGCCGCCGCGCAGGCGCTGGGCGAAGAGCTGGTGCTGCATGAGGAATGGCTGGAGCATATGGCGCAGTTCTTTTCCGAACGTGGCCGCGTGATGGCGCCCAGCAACCGCAAACAGGCGCTGATCCCCGCCAGCAGTGAAATGATTGATAACCCGGTGGGCACCGCCTGCGGCTTCGCCATCACCCTCAACCGCTGCCGCATTTTCTTCACGCCGGGCGTCCCTTCTGAATTCAAACAGATGGTGCAGCAGGAAATCCTGCCGCGCCTGCAAAAAAGCGTTGCGCTGCCGCCCGCGCCGGTGTGCCTGCGCTTAACGACGTTTGGCCGTTCGGAAAGCGATCTGGCCCAAAGCCTTGACGGGCTCAGCCTGCCGCCAGAGGTGGTGATTGGCTATCGTTCATCAATGCCCATTATTGAACTCAAGCTGACTGGCCCTGGCGAACAGCGCGCCGCGATGGAAGCCCTGTGGCCGGAGATCCGCAAGGTGGCAGGGGAGAGCGTCATTTTTGAAGGCACCGAAGGCTTACCGGCGCAAATCGCCCGCTGCCTTAACGAGCGTCAACTAAGCCTGACCCTGAGCGAGCAGTTCACCGGCGGCCTGCTGGCGCTCCAGCTTTCCCGCGAGAGCGCGCCGTTGCTGGCGAGCGAAGTCGTGCCCGCCCAGCCGGAGTCCCTGACCCAGACTGCCCACTGGACCGCAGAGCGGCGGATTAACCATTTCGCCGGGCTGGCGCTGGCGGTCTCGGGGCTGGAAGAAGATCATCTTAACTTTGCGCTATCCACCCCGGAAGGCACCCACGCGTTGCGGGTGAAGTTCAACACCACCCGTCACAGCGTGCAGGTACGCCAGGAAGTGTGCGCCATGATGGCGTTAAACATTCTGCGCCGCTGGCTGAACGGCAAAGATATCGCCAGCGATCACGGCTGGATCAACGTGGTGGAATCGCTTTTTATTGAGTAACGGTGTCGCCGGGCGTTATGCCCGGCGCATGTCAGGCCAGCGCCTGCGCCAGCAGGGTAATCGGATGTTCACAGCGTTTGCTGGTGGACATCTCGATTTGCCATTTGCAGGTTTCGCAGTCGGTGATCACCAGATCCACGCCACTCTCTTCAATCTGTTTAAACAGCGGTTCGCCGATGGCCTGCGAGGTCGGGTAGTTCTCGGATTTAAAACCATAGGTTCCGGCAATCCCGCAGCAGCGCGAATCCAGCACCAGCACCTCCACGCCGGGGATGCGTTTCAGCAATTCCAGGGTGTAGATCGCCCAGCCCATTTTTTCCATATGGCAGGGGGTGTGATAGGCCACGCGCAGCGGCGTCGGCTTGAGATTCAGCGTTGCGCCGTCTTCCAGTCTGCGCCACAGAAAGCGCGTCGCCAGTTCAATGCTGTCGCGCAGCGGGGTGGTATCCACATCCAGCACGTGCGGGTATTCATCGCGCAGCGTGAAGGTGCAGGTCGACGAGGTGGCGATCACCGGGAGATGGCGTTCAATAATCGCTTCTTCCAGCGAACGGGCATTCACCCGCGCCTGTTTACGGGCTTTATCGACAAACCCGTTGGCGATCAGCGGTACGCCACAGCACTTTTCTTTGCTCAGCAGCTCCACACCGATGTTCATGGCGTTAAACACGTTTACCAGGTCTTTGCCGAGAGTGGAATTGTTGTAATTGACGTAGCAGCCGTGGAAAAACGCCACTTTATCGGCGAACTGCGCCTGGGCCGCCGCCTGTTTGCGATACCACTGGCGGAAGGTGCCGAACGCGTATTTCGGCAGGCTGCGGCGATGGTCGATTTTCAACGCCTTATCCAATAGCTGGCGCACCGGTTTCATGGCGGTGGCGGCATTGACCAGCGGCGCAAACGGCGTGGAGAGCGAGCCCATGATGTCGGTATGGCTAAGCAGCGCATCGCGCAGCGACGGGTTATGCGGCGCATATTCCGCTCTGGCGCGCTGAATGATGTCGCCGATTTTGACGTCCGACGGGCAGGCCACTTCGCAGCGCTTGCAGTTGGTGCAGTATTTTAGCGCCTCGTCGTACAGCGTCGGGTCTTTAAGACGCAGCCGCGCGCCGTCCGGCCCGGCCTGTTTCGGACCGGGATAATGCGGGTTGGCGCGGCTTACCGGGCAGGCGGTAGTGCAAACGGTGCATTTAATGCAGCTTTCGAAACCGGTCTCCCTCAGGCTCATAATCTGCTCCCTGTATTAATAATCTGTTGGGCGGCGTGCAGGGCGGTAATGGCGCACACGCCGCCGCCGCAGCCCTGGGTAATGGGATCGAACCCGCCGAGCACGGTGCCGATGGCGTACACGCCTTCCAGGGATTCGCCGTTACGCGACGGCTGGAGACGGTCGTTGGTTTTTACGCCGATGGACTGCCAGGGCTGGGAGTGGAAAAAGTCCGGGTGGCTCCAGTCACCGTTAGCGGCGTAATCATGCAGATCCAGATCGAAAATCGCTTCGCGAACCCGCTGGCGCTCGGCCACCAGTCCATTGCTGAAGAAGCTGCCGCTGGCGAGCACCACGTGCCGCGCCTTAAGGGCGATATCGCCATGATTGCGGGTCCATACCTGGTGCAACCCCGCTTCATTGCGCGTGACGCGGTTTACCGCATCGCCTTCCATAATAATGCCGCCGTTCTGGCGGAAATATCGCGCCAGCGCGTTGTGCATCCTCATCCCCGGCACCGACGGCGGCAGGGTAGGGATAAAATTCAGCGCGCAGGGCAGGGCGTGTTGTAACTGCGCGGGCAGGTCCGGCTGCTCCAGGCCCACCACGGCGGGCAGCAGCAGCGCGTCATAGCCTGGCGCGAGGGCGGTCAGCTCGTTGAGCAGTTCCGGCGTGTAGCGCGCATCGTCGAGCATCCGGGCGATGTTCACCGCGCGGAATTCGCTGGGGTTCTGGCGCAACACGTCCAGCACCGGCAGCGCCAGCTCGGCGGTATCGGCCTCAATACCCTGCTGTTTCAATTGCTCGGCCACCATCAGCGGTTCGAAGTCGAGAAAACCTGCGATGCCCACCACGCGAATGCGTTTGCCGGTAAGCGGCGCACAGGGCGCATCCTGCTGGCTCAGCCATGCGGTGCGCCACTGGCCGAGCGGCGTCAGGCGCGAATGGCCGTAGCGCCAGTGGCCCTGTAATGTCAGCCCGGCGCGGGCTAACAGAGCTTCGGCATGATCGGCATAATCCAGCACCGCCGCCGCGCCCGGATGGGCATACGGATGCTGTGGGGACTGGTTGATTAACTCGCACAGCCCGCTTTGGATATCGCTAACCGGCGTGCCGTCGGCAAGATGGCTGAGTAAATCCAGCGAGCCGGATGAGAAGTGCAGAGCGCTCTGGCCCCGGCTGACAATCGCGCAGCGCAGGCCCGCTTCGCCGAGTTTGATCCCGCACAGCAATCCTGCGAGGCCGCCGCCGATAATCACGCTATCAAATTTCATGGCGTTGCTCCTTTTCCAGTCCGCATAATCCCTGGTAAACCCAACGGGTAAATTCCGCCTCGCGTAACGCATCCCCATAGGCGACGGGGGCGATACCTTTCCACCGCTCGTTAAGGAACTGCGACAGTTCGCGGCAGGATTGCATCCCGCTCATCACCCCGAAGCGCTGCAATAATCCGGCGGCGCGGCAGGCGCACAGCTCGCCCTGGCAGGTGCCCATGCCGACGCGGGTGCGGCGGCGTAAGTCCACCAGTTTGGTGACCGCTAATGATTCCACGGCGTAGCGCACTTCGCTGGCAGTGACCGCCTCGCATTCGCATACCAGGCTTTGGTTAAGCCGCGCGTCGTTCAGCCACTCGGCGGCGCGTTCGCCGTGTCGATACACGGCGGAACCGCGCAGCATGGTCGGGAGGGAGATCACTTTGCGCAGCGTGGTTTCCGGTTCTTCGCGCGAGCCGGGCAGCGGCGCGCTGGCGGTGGTGCAGGGCGTGGTGTTGCCCAGCTTGCGGCATACCGCGTCGGTGGCCCATTCCGCCATCAGCCGGTAGGTCATCAGTTTGCCCCCGGTGATGGTGATAAACCCGTCCAGCCCGTCGCGCTCAGCGTGATCCAGCAGCACAATGCCGCGGCTGACGTTGCGACCGCTGGGATCGTCATCGGTAGCTACCAGCGGGCGGACGCCGGAGTAGGCGCGCAGAATGCGGGTTTGCGCCATGCGCGGAGCCAGTTTTGCCCCTTCGCGCAGCAGGATGTCCACCTCGCTGGCGGTGACGCGGGTATTGTCGATTTGGTCGTAGTCAACGCGGCTGGAGGTGGTGCCAATCAGTGAAATGGTGTCGCCGGGCACCAGAATATCGGCGTCGGCGGGTTTGCGGCAGCGGTTAATCACATGTTGATTTATGCGATGGCCGAGTATCAATAACGCGCCTTTGGCAGGCAGCATCCGGATGCGCAAATCGGCGTACTCAGCGATATGCGCCCCCCAGATCCCGGCGGCATTCACCACCACGTCGGCGTAGATTTCGCGCGTTTCGCCGTGCTGATGGTCGAAAACGCGCACGCCGCGGATCTGCTCATTGTGGCGGATCAGCCCGGTCACTTCATGCCACGTATACAGCAGCGCGCCGTGTTCACGCGCATCCAGCATATTGGCGGTGGTCAGCCGGAACGGATCGACGGTGCCATCGGGCACCCGCACGCAGCCAACCAGCGCCGGGTTGACGCTGGGTTCAATCTTCAGCGCTTCCTGCGGGGTGAGTAATTCGGTGTCGATATCCGCCTGCTGGCAGGCATCGATAAACTGGCGCTGCCATTCAAACGAGTCTTCGGGCAGGGTGATAAACAACCCGCCGGTGGGTTCTATACAGTGGCGGGCCACGCTTTTCAGAATGCGGTTTTCCGCAATGCATTCTCTTGCCGATTCTGGATCGTTGACCGCATAGCGCGCGCCGCTGTGTAGTAACCCGTGGTTGCGCCCGGTCGCGCCGGTGGCAAAGTCGTGGCGCTCCAGTAAAATGGCCCTGAGGCCGCGTCGCGCGCAGTCTCTGGCAATACCCGCGCCGGTCGCGCCGCCGCCGATTATCACCACATCCGCTTGTTCTGGTCTCATCGCCTCGTCCTCTCAACACTCTGCTGTGTTCACCATTTAGCCACATTATTGATGTGGTTTGTTTGATAACGAGCAAATTCGAACGAAAAACGAAAATATATTCCTTTGTAATACGCTTTTTTGTTCGATTGTAATAAAAGTGAAACAATATGTGCGATGTTTCACAGCATTTACATTTAATTTTGACTACTATCACGCTCGGAAAAGAAAGTTTCCGTTGTCTTTTGTTTTCGTTGAGTACTTATCTGGGCCTGGAGAGAGCAATGCTAAGTATCTTTAAACCTGCAGCGCATTCGGCAAGATTGCCTGCAGAAAAGATCGATCCCGTTTACCGCCGGTTACGCTGGCAGATTTTCATGGGGATATTTTTTGGGTACGCGGCCTATTATCTGGTGCGAAAAAACTTCGCGCTGGCAATGCCGTATTTGATTGAACAAGGATTTTCACGCGGGGATCTGGGTTTTGCGCTGTCGGGCATTTCCATTGCTTACGGCTTTTCGAAGTTCATCATGGGTTCGGTGTCTGACCGCTCCAACCCGCGCGTGTTTCTGCCTGCCGGTTTGATTCTGGCGGCGGCGGTAATGCTGTTTATGGGTTTCGTGCCCTGGGCGACATCAAGCATTGCGATTATGTTCGTACTGCTGTTCTTGTGCGGCTGGTTCCAGGGCATGGGGTGGCCGCCGTGTGGCCGTACTATGGTGCACTGGTGGTCGCAGAAAGAGCGCGGCGGGATTGTCTCGGTATGGAACTGCGCCCATAACGTGGGCGGCGGGCTTCCTCCGCTGCTGTTCCTGCTCGGTATGGCGTGGTTTAACGACTGGAAAGCGGCGCTGTATATGCCTGCTTTCGGGGCCATCATCGTGGCGCTGATTGCCTTTGCGCTGATGCGTGATACCCCGCAGTCCTGCGGTCTGCCGCCGATTGAAGAGTACAAAAACGACTACCCGGATGATTACAGCGATAAGCACGAAGAAGAGCTGACCGCGAAGCAGATTTTTATGCAGTACGTTCTGCCTAACAAATTGCTGTGGTATATCGCTATCGCCAACGTGTTTGTTTACCTGCTGCGTTACGGCATCCTCGACTGGTCGCCGACCTATCTGCGTGAAGTGAAGCATTTCGCGCTGGATAAATCCTCCTGGGCCTACTTCCTGTATGAGTATGCGGGGATACCGGGCACGCTGCTGTGCGGCTGGATGTCGGACAAAGTGTTTAAAGGCAACCGTGGCGCAACCGGCGTGTTCTTTATGACGCTGGTGACCATCGCGACCATCGTTTACTGGCTCAACCCGGCGGGCAACCCGCACGTGGATATGGCCTGTATGATCATTATCGGCTTCCTGATTTATGGTCCGGTGATGCTGATTGGTCTACATGCGCTGGAGCTGGCGCCGAAAAAAGCAGCGGGTACGGCGGCAGGCTTCACCGGTCTGTTTGGTTATCTCGGCGGTTCGGTTGCCGCGAGCGCCATCGTCGGTTACACCGTGGACTTCTTCGGCTGGGACGGCGGTTTTATGGTGATGATCGGCGGCAGCATTTTAGCGGTGCTGTTGTTGATCGTGGTAATGATTGGTGAGCGTAAGCATCACCAGGAAGTGCTCGCGAAACGCGGGTAATAAAAAAGGCTGAGCTTACGGGCTCAGCCTTTTTCCTTTCTACAGTTCGATTTCAATATCGCCCTGCGCCCGGCAACAGCAGGGGAGAATGTCCCCCGGCTCGATAAACGCCAGCGGCTCAATCAGCCAGGTCACTTCGCCCGCATGTAAACGGGTACGGCACGAACCGCAATACCCTTCACGACACTGATATTCCACCGCAATTTTATGCGACTCCAGCGCCGCCAGCAGGGAAGGGTGCTCATCCTGGCACAGCAGCTGTGCGCCAGAGAGGCGAAGCGTAATACGGCCCATCTTAAAGCTGGAAATTGCTCAGGTCGTCGGTATCGACTTCCGAGTCAATCTGGCCGACCAGGTAAGAGCTTACTTCCACTTCCTGCGGCGCAACCTGCACGTTATCCGATACCAGCCAGGTGTTAATCCACGGAATCGGGTTGGAGCGGGTTTTGAACGGCAGATCGAGCCCAACAGCCTGCATGCGGATGTTGGTAATGTATTCCACGTACTGGCACAGAATGTCTTTGTTCAGGCCGATCATTGAACCGTCGCGGAACAGGTAATCCGCCCACTCTTTTTCCTGCTGCGCCGCCAGTACGAACAGATCGTAAGATTCCTGTTTGCACTCTTCGGCGATTTCCGCCATTTCCGGGTCATCCGCGCCGGAACGCATCAGGTTCAGCATGTGCTGGGTGCCGGTCAGGTGCAGCGCTTCGTCGCGGGCGATCAGGCGAATGATTTTGGCGTTGCCTTCCATCAGCTCGCGCTCGGCGAAGGCGAAGGAACAGGCAAAGCTGACGTAGAAGCGAATCGCTTCCAGCGCGTTCACGCTCATCAGGCACAGATATAACTGCTTTTTCAGGCTACGCAGGTTAACGGTCACGGTTTTGCCGTTCACCGTGTGGGTGCCTTCGCCCAGCAGATGCCAGTAGCTGGTCATCTCGATCAGGTCGTCGTAATAGCCGGAGATATCTTTGGCGCGCTTTAAGATTTCGTCGTTGGTGACGATATCGTCAAACACAATCGCCGGATCGTTAACGATGTTGCGGATGATATGGGTATAAGAGCGTGAGTGGATGGTCTCGGAGAACGCCCAGGTTTCTACCCAGGTTTCCAGCTCGGGAATAGAAATCAGCGGCAGCAGCGCGACGTTCGGGCTACGGCCCTGGATAGAGTCCAGCAGCGTCTGGTATTTCAGGTTGCTGATGAAGATGTGTTTTTCGTGATCCGGCAACGCCTGGTAATCGATACGGTCGCGGGAAACGTCCACTTCTTCAGGACGCCAGAAGAAGGAGAGTTGCTTTTCGATCAGCTTTTCGAAGATGTCATATTTTTGCTGATCGTAGCGGGCCACGTTAACCGACTGGCCAAAAAACATCGGCTCCAGTAGCTGGTCGTTTTTGGTCTGTGAAAAGGTGGTGTATGCCATGAATAAGAGTCCTGTCTTACGGAATAAAGGCGGGGAAATCCCCGCCCTGATTTTTTAGATTTTGCACGCGCCGCTTTCGCAGCCGTCGTCCTGAATCGACGGGGCCAGATCGTCCTGCGCATCTTCCGCACCGTCGCGGGTGTTTTGATAGTACAGGGTTTTCACGCCGAATTTATAGGCGGTGAGCAAGTCTTTCAGCAGTTGCTGCATCGGCACTTTACCTGACGGGAAGCGGGTCGGATCATAGTTGGTGTTCGCCGAAATCGACTGGTCGATAAACTTCTGCATGATGCCAACCAGTTGCAGGTAACCGTCGTTGCCCGGCATTTCCCACAGCAGCTCGTAGTTATTTTTCAGCAGCTCATAGTCCGGCACCACCTGACGCAGAATGCCGTCTTTGGAGGCTTTAATGCTCACGTGGCCGCGCGGCGGCTCAATACCGTTGGTGGCGTTGGAGATCTGCGATGAGGTCTCAGACGGCATCAGCGCGGAAAGCGTGGAGTTACGCAGGCCGTGGGTTTTGATTGACTCACGCAGGGCTTCCCAGTCCAGATGCAGTTTCTCGCTGGTAATACCGTCGAGATCCTTTTTATAGGTATCGATCGGCAGAACGCCCTGGCTGTAAGTGGTTTCGTTGAACCACGGGCACGCGCCTTGCTCTTTCGCCAGCTCGTTAGAGGCTTTCAGCAGGTAGTACTGAATGGCTTCAAACGTTTTGTGCGTCAGGTTGTTCGCGCTGCCGTCGGAATAACGCACGCCGTGCTTCGCCAGGTAGTAAGCGAAGTTAATCACGCCGATACCCAGGGTACGACGGCCCATCGCACCGCGTTTGGCCGCCAGAATCGGGTAGTCCTGGTAATCGAGCAGGGCATCCAGCGCGCGCACCGCCAGGGTCGCCAGCTCTTCGAGATCGTCCAGAGAATCGATCGCGCCGAGGTTGAACGCCGACAGGGTGCACAGGGCGATTTCGCCGTTTTCGTCGTTAACGTCTTCCAGCGGTTTGGTCGGCAGGGCGATTTCCAGGCACAGGTTGGACTGGCGCACCGGCGCGACAACCGGGTCAAACGGGCTGTGGGTGTTGCAGTGGTCAACGTTCTGGATGTAGATACGGCCAGTCGAGGCGCGTTCCTGCATCATCAGGGAGAACAGTTCGACCGCTTTAATACGCTGCTTGCGGATGCTGTCGTCTTTTTCGTATTTAGTGTACAGACGCTCGAACTCGTCCTGATCGGCGAAGAACGCGTCATACAGGCCCGGGACGTCGGACGGACTGAACAGGGTGATCTCTTCGCCCTTCAGCAGACGGGTGTACATCAGTTTGTTGATCTGCACGCCGTAGTCCATGTGACGTACGCGGTTGCCTTCCACGCCACGGTTGTTTTTCAGCACCAGCAGGCTTTCGACTTCCAGATGCCACATTGGGTAGAACAGTGTTGCCGCACCGCCGCGCACGCCGCCCTGGGAGCAGGATTTCACCGCCGTCTGGAAGTGCTTATAGAACGGGATACAGCCGGTGTGGAACGCTTCGCCGCCGCGGATCGGGCTGCCCAGCGCACGGATACGGCCCGCGTTGATGCCGATACCGGCGCGCTGGGAAACGTATTTCACAATGGCGCTGGAGGTGGCGTTGATAGAGTCCAGGCTGTCGCCGCACTCGATCAGCACACAGGAACTGAACTGGCGGGTTGGGGTGCGCACACCGGACATGATCGGCGTCGGCAGCGAAATTTTGAACAGCGATACCGCGTCATAGAAACGCTTCACGTAGTCCAGACGAGTTTCACGCGGGTAGTTGGAGAACAGGCAGGCTGCCACCAGGATATACAGGAACTGGGCGCTCTCGTAGATTTCACCAGTAACGCGGTTCTGCACCAGGTATTTGCCTTCCAGCTGCTTCACGGCGGCGTAGGAGAAGTTCATATCGCGCCAGTGGTCGATAAAACCGTCCATCTGCTGGAACTCTTCTTCCGTGTAGTCTTCCAGCAGATGACTGTCGTATTTGCCGAGCTCAATCATCTTCACAACGTGGTCGTAAAGTTTCGGCGGCTCGAACTGGCCGTAGGCTTTTTTACGCAGGTGGAAAATCGCCAGGCGGGCAGCCAGGTACTGGTAGTCCGGCGCGTCGCGGGAGATCAGATCCGCTGCCGCTTTGATGATGGTTTCATGGATATCGGAAGTCTTGATGCCGTCATAAAACTGAATATGGGAGCGTAACTCAACCTGCGAGACCGACACGTTGCTTAACCCTTCCGCAGCCCAGTCGAGGACGCGGTGGATTTTATCCAGATTGATACGCTCCTGACCGCCGTCGCGTTTTGTAACCAGCAGACTCTGATTCATGTTTACCTGTCCGTGAATGTCCGTGAAAAAAGAAATATCCCCCCGTTTATCCACAATCTGGCTTTTGTGGCTAAGCCTGTGGATAAATACTATATATGGGGGCTATGAGATAAGTGAGACGCTATATGGTGAGTATTCTAGTAGGGAATCTTTTCAGAACAAGGGTTGATTTTGATGTTAATTTGCGGTTACGAAACGCAGTTTTTGGCTAAGTGCAGGTGTCATAAGGCCTAAGGGTTCTGTCAATAACTTAGAAAAAAAATTCAAAATTTGATCGAGTGCCGATTTCCTGGTCGCTAAAGTGAATTGCGCAACGGGATGCTGCGCAATCATGAGATCAAAAAACGATTACTGATTCTGATTTTTCGCCTGGGTGTGCAACATATAATTCACATCTACCCCTGGACCAAGGCTAAAACGGTTGGTCAACGGGTTAAAATGTAACCCGGTCATGTGGCGTTCCTGAAGCGGTGTGTTATCCACCCAGTTCAGCAGTTCGGCAGGCTTGATAAATTTCTTAATATCGTGGGTGCCTTTGGGCACCATGCGCAGAATGTATTCAGCGCCAACCACCGCCATCAGCCAGGATTTGCCGTTGCGGTTGAGTGTGGAAAAGAACACGTGGCCGCCGGGTTTCACCAGTTGGGCGCAGGCGTGAACCACCGAGGCCGGGTCCGGCACGTGCTCCAGCATCTCCATGCAGGTCACCACGTCATATTTCTGTGGGTGCTTTGCGGCATGTTCTTCCACGGTTTCCTGGACGTAATCCACCGCCACGCCGCTTTCCAGCGCATGTAAACGCGCCACCTGTAGCGGTTCTGCGCCCATATCCAAACCGGTCACGGTCGCGCCCTGGCGCGCCATGCTCTCGCTCAGGATGCCGCCGCCGCAGCCGACGTCCAGCACGGTTTTGCCAAACAGGCCGCCTGCGCGCTCGGTGATATAGCCCAGGCGCAGCGGGTTAATGCGGTGCAGGGGCTTGAACTCGCCTTCGGTGTCCCACCACTGGGAGGCCACGGCTTCAAATTTGGCGATTTCGCCCCGATCGACGTTATGTGCAACCGGCGGTTTTTCGGCATTCATCAGCGCTACTACTCCTTTGTTCTCAATTAGGTCGAGTATAACAGGCGAAGGCGGCTAATAAACCCTTCGCGCCGGTCATTCGACTTACCGGAATCAGGCGTACTGTGTTATAATTTCCGACCTTTGATTCCGGGACACAGTAGAGGGATAACGGTCAGATGAGCGACCTTGCCAGAGAAATTACACCGGTCAACATTGAGGAAGAGCTGAAAAGCTCCTATCTGGATTACGCGATGTCGGTTATTGTCGGCCGCGCGCTTCCGGATGTCCGAGATGGCCTGAAGCCGGTACACCGTCGCGTACTTTACGCCATGAACGTTTTAGGCAATGACTGGAATAAAGCCTACAAAAAATCCGCGCGTGTCGTGGGTGACGTCATCGGTAAATACCACCCCCATGGTGACTCCGCGGTTTATGACACTATCGTTCGTATGGCGCAGCCGTTTTCCCTGCGTTATATGCTGGTCGACGGCCAGGGTAACTTCGGCTCCGTGGACGGCGACTCCGCCGCAGCGATGCGCTACACCGAAATCCGCATGTCGAAAATCGCCCATGAATTAATGGCCGATCTCGACAAGGAAACCGTTGATTTCGTTGATAACTATGACGGCACGGAAAAAATCCCTGACGTCATGCCGACCAAAATTCCGAATTTGTTGGTTAACGGCTCCTCCGGTATCGCGGTGGGCATGGCGACCAACATTCCGCCGCACAACCTCACCGAGGTGATCAACGGCTGCCTGGCCTATATCGACGATGAAGACATCAGCGTTGAAGGCCTGATGGAACACATTCCGGGCCCTGATTTCCCGACTGCCGCCATCATCAATGGCCGTCGCGGTATTGAAGAAGCGTACCGCACCGGTCGCGGCAAGATTTATATTCGCGCCCGCGCTGAAGTCGAAGCGGATGCGAAAACTGGCCGTGAAACCATCATCGTGCATGAAATTCCGTACCAGGTGAACAAAGCGCGCCTGATTGAGAAGATTGCCGAGCTGGTGAAGGACAAACGCGTTGAAGGCATCAGCGCGCTGCGTGACGAGTCTGATAAAGACGGGATGCGCATCGTGATTGAAATCAAACGCGACGCGGTGGGCGAGGTTGTCCTGAACAACCTGTATTCCCAGACTCAGCTTCAGGTCTCCTTCGGCATCAACATGGTGGCACTGCACCATGGCCAGCCGAAGATCATGACCCTGAAAGAGATCCTGTCGGCGTTTGTACGTCACCGCCGTGAAGTGGTGACCCGCCGTACCATTTTTGAACTGCGTAAAGCCCGCGACCGTGCGCACATCTTAGAAGCACTGGCGATTGCGCTGGCGAACATCGACCCGATTATCGAGCTGATTCGCCGTGCGCCGACCCCGGCGGAAGCGAAAGCAGGCCTGATTGCCCAGCCGTGGGATTTGGGCAACGTGAAAGCGATGCTGGAAGGCGCGGGCGATGATGCCGCGCGTCCGGAGTGGCTGGAGCCGGAATACGGTATTCGCGACGGCAAATACTGGCTGACCGAGCAACAGGCCCAGGCGATCCTCGACCTGCGTCTGCAAAAACTCACCGGCCTTGAGCATGAAAAACTGCTCGACGAGTACAAAGAGCTGCTGACCCAGATCGCCGAGCTGCTGCACATTTTGGGCAGCGCCGACCGTCTGATGGAAGTGATCCGTGAAGAGCTGGAGCTGGTGCGCGATCAGTTCGGCGACAAACGCCGTACCGAAATCACCGCCAACACCGCTGATATCAACATTGAAGATCTGATCAGCCAGGAAGACGTGGTAGTCACCCTGTCGCATCAGGGCTACGTGAAGTATCAGCCGCTGACCGATTACGAGGCGCAGCGCCGTGGCGGTAAAGGCAAGTCTGCCGCACGCATTAAAGAAGAAGACTTTATCGACCGCCTGCTGGTGGCCAACACCCACGACACCATCTTGTGCTTCTCAAGCCGGGGCCGTCTGTACTGGATGAAGGTTTACCAACTGCCGGAAGCGAGCCGTGGCGCGCGTGGCCGCCCGATCGTCAACCTGCTGCCGCTGGAAGCCAACGAACGTATCACCGCGATCCTGCCGGTGCGCGAGTATGCCGAAGGCGTCAACGTGTTTATGGCGACCGCCAGCGGCACCGTGAAGAAAACTGCGCTTAAAGAGTTCAGCCGTCCGCGTACTGCGGGCATCATCGCCGTCAATCTTAATGAAGGCGATGAGCTGATCGGCGTGGATCTGACCTCCGGTAGCGATGAAGTGATGCTGTTCTCCGCGCAGGGCAAAGTGGTGCGCTTCAAAGACGACGCGGTGCGTCCGATGGGCCGTACCGCCACCGGGGTACGCGGTATCCGTCTGATGGACGGCGACAGCGTGGTATCACTGATTGTGCCGCGCGGCGAAGGGGCCATCCTGACCGTGACGCAAAACGGCTACGGTAAACGCACGGCGGCGGATGAATATCCCACCAAGTCGCGCGCCACCAAAGGCGTTATCTCGATTAAAGTCACCGAGCGTAATGGCCCGGTGGTTGGTGCAGTTCAGGTTGATGATTGCGACCAGATCATGATGATCACCGATGCCGGTACTTTAGTCCGTACCCGCGTATCGGAAATCAGCGTGGTGGGCCGTAACACCCAGGGCGTGATCCTGATCCGTACCGCGGAAGATGAAAACGTGGTGGGCCTGCAACGTGTTGCCGAGCCGGTGGATGACGAAGAGCTGGACAGCATCGACGGTAGCGTCGCAGAAGGCGATGATGAAATCGCGCCGGAAGCGGACAACGACGATGATGCGGCTGACGACGCTGAAGAGTAATCGTTAGCAGCCAGTAACAACAGGGCCGGATAATCCGGCCCTTTTTTATTAGTTCATCCTTTCAACAATCATCGCAATGCCTTGCCCGCCGCCGATGCACAACGTCGCCAGGCCGAGAGTCTTATCCCGCGCCGCCAGGGCGTGGAGCAGGGTGACCAGAATCCGCGCGCCGCTGGCTCCGATGGGGTGGCCCAGCGCAATCGCGCCGCCGTTGACGTTCACCTTCTCCATATCGACATCCAGCAACTGGCCGACGGCAAGGAACTGCGCGGCAAAGGCTTCGTTGGCTTCGATTAAATCGATATCCGCCAGCGTTAACCCGGTTTGCTGCAACACGTTTTGCGTCGCAGGCACCGGACCGAGGCCCATCATCGACGGCGCAACGCCGCCGCTGGCAAAGCCACGAATACGCGCTAACGGCGTTAAGCCCGCCGCGCGTGCGGCGTTTTCGTCCATCACCACCAGCGCCGCCGCGCCGTCGTTTATTCCCGAGGCGTTTCCGGCTGTCACGGTGCCATTTTTATCGAATGCCGGGCGTAGCGACGACAGCCCGTCCAGCGTGGTGCCCGCTTTGGGGAACTCATCGACGGCGAACTGGCTTTCCGCTTTACGGCTTTTCACCGTCACCGGCACGATTTCCCTGGCGAATGCGCCAGATTCAATCGCGGCCTGCGCTTTTTGTTGAGAATGCAGCGCGGCTTGATCCTGCATCGCGCGCGTGATGCCGTGGGCTTTCGCGACGTTTTCTGCCGTGATGCCCATATGGTAGCCTTCCGTGGCGCACATCAGGCCATCACGCAGGATCACATCCGAAAGTTCGCCGTCGCCCAGCCGGTAGCCCCAGCGCGCTTTCGCGTTCAGCAGATAGGGCGCCAGGCTCATGTTTTCCATCCCGCCGGCTACCAGCGCCTTCGCGTGGCCTGCCTGAATCGCCTGCGCCGCCAGCGCCACGCTTTTCAGCCCCGAACCGCACACTTTATTCACTGTAAAACCGCAGACCGATTCCGGTAAACCCGCTTTCAGCAGCGCCTGACGCGCCGGGTTTTGCCCCAGCCCGGCCTGTAATACGTTACCCATGATGGCTTCGTCAATCGGCTGCCCGTCCAGCCCGGCGCGGTGTAGCGCTTCCCGAATGACGGTTGCCCCTAAATCTACCGCGCTGACGCCTGCCAGCGCACCATTGAAGCTGCCCATCGCCGTACGTACGGCGCTGACAATAACGGCATTTTTCATGTTCGATTCCTTTTTAAAGTGACGTTAAAACAGCGTCAGCCCGATGACGAAGATGACACCAGAGAACAGCAGGGCGGTGATGCAGTAACCCATGATGTCGCGCACCCCGAGGCCCGCAATAGCCAGTGCCGGTAAAGCCCAGAATGGCTGCGCCATGTTCATCCACTGCTCGCCGTAGGCGATAGCCATCACGGATTTACCCAGGTCGGCACCCAGCGCCTGGGCGGCAGGCATCACAAACGGTCCCTGGATCACCCAGTGACCGCCGCCTGACGGCACGGCAAAGTTGATCAGCGCGGAGCTGAAGAAAGTCATTACCGGGAAGGTGTCTTTATTAGCGACGTTGATGAAGAACTCGGTAATCAGACCGCCGAGGCCGGAGTGTTCCATCATCAACTGGATCCCGGCATAGAACGGGAACTGCACCAGAATGCCTGCGGTGCTGCGGGCGGCTGCGACGATGGCGCGCATATAGGCCATCGGGGTTTTGTGCAGCAGTAAACCGACAATCATAAACATCATGTTGACGGTGTTGATGGTGATGTTGAACCCTTTCTCAGCGAAGTAGAAACCGAGGTAAACAATCCCCAACGCACCGATAATCAGCGCCAGAATGCGGCTCTCTTCCAGGCGTTCCGACGGCGGCGCGTCTTTCGGCAGCGCTTTCTGAAAATCCGGCTCTTCTATCAGCAGTTTCGGATCGACAGACACCACATCGCCCGCTTTCGGCATCATCAGGCGGGTAACGAACGGCATCACCGCAATCAGGCCCAGGGTGATGAAAATATTGAAGCCTGCAAACAGCGTCTGGCCGACCGGCACCAGCCCGGCGATATGCTCAACCGGGTTGCCCGGCGTGGCGGCGAGTAAGGGCATCGAACCCGAAAATCCGCCACCCCAGGTCAGAAAGCCGATATAGGCGCAGGCGATTAACAGCGGATAGTCTGAACCCGGTACGCGGCGGGCCACTTCCCGGGCGAACATCGCGCCGACCACCAGGCCAAAGCCCCAGTTAATCACGCAGGCGACGGAACCGAAAAAGGTCACCAGCATCACGCCCTGTACCGGTGTACGGGCCGCTGACGCGGCGGTACGCAGGATTTTTTTCACCGGGCCGGAGCTGGCCAGCGCGTGGCCGGTCACGATAATCAGCGCCATCTGCATACCAAAGGCCAGCAGATTCCAGAAGCCGTCGCCCCACATTTTCACCATATCGAGCGGGGTGTGCGGCGTCAGCCACAGGGCGATGCCAAAGGTAATTAACGTCAGCAGCATGGCGAAAATCAGCGGGTCCGGCAGATAGCGGCTGACCAGGCGTGTCATCAGGCGGGAAATACGGCCAATCATGACGCACCTCGCTCAGCCATGGTTTTCAGGCCGCTGGATACAGAGAACTCCGCTTCGGTACGGGCGCGAACGGTGTCGACATCCACGCCCGGCGCGGTTTCGATAAGCCACATTTTGCCGTCGATAAACTCAAATACAGCCAGTTCGGTAACCAGCATATTGACCGCATGTTGCGCGGTAAGCGGCATAGTGCAGTGACGCAGGATTTTTGCCGAGCCGTCTTTGGCGCAGTGCTCCATGGCGATAATCACTTTGCGCGCGCCGGTCACCAGATCCATCGCGCCGCCCATACCGGGCACCATTTTCCCCGGCACGACCCAGTTCGCCAGGTTGGCTTCCTGATCGACCTGTAACCCGCCCAGTACGCAGGCATCCACATGGCCGCCGCGGATCAGGGCAAAGGACATGGCGCTGTCGAATATCGCCGCGCCAGGCAGAATGCCGCACGGCTGCCCGCCGGCATTCACCAGGTCCGGGTGCTGTTCAGTCACCGGGCCGAGGCCAAGAAAGCCGTTCTCCGATTGCAGCGTGATATGTACATCGCCAGGTAAATAGTTCGCGACCAGCGTGGGTAAACCAATCCCCAGGTTAACGATGTCGCCATCGTTGAGTTCCAGCGCCACGCGGCGCGCAATACGTTGTTTAGCATCCATGATTAGGCTTCCTGGGAAATGATGTGGTCGATAACCGCGCCTGGCGTGACGACGTGATCGGGGGCGATAGCGCCGACCGGCACAATCTCGTCGGCTTCTACCAGGGTGATATCCGCCGCGAGGGCGATAAGTGGGTTGAAGTTGCGTGCGCTAAGTTGATAGGTCAGATTGCCGAGGGCATCGGCCTGATGGGCGCGGATCAGCGCCAGGTCGGCGCGCAGGGCGCGTTCCAGTAAATATTGTTTGCCATCGAGGGTGAGGAGGTGTTTGCCTTCTTCCACTACGGTACCGACGCCGGTTGGGGTCAGTACGCCGCCCAGGCCCGCGCCGCCGCAGCGGATCTGTTCGATCAGTGTGCCCTGGGGCACCAACTGCACCTCCATTTCTCCCGCGATCATCCGCCGTCCGGTTTCCGGGTTAGTGCCGATATGGGAGGCGATGACTTTCTTAACCCGACCATTAACAATCAACGGGCCAATGCCGACATCCACAAACGCGGTGTCGTTAACGATAAGCGTTAAATCGCGCACGCTGGAGGCCAGCAGCGCATCCACCAGACGGGGCGGGGTGCCTACCCCCATAAAACCGCCGACCATAATTGTCATGCCATCGCGGAAGAAGCGACTGGCCTGCTGTAGCGTGAGTTGTTTCTCTTTCATATGACTTCCCTATGATGACTCCGTAATGGGTACGTAGCGGTAATAGCAAGGGGAGTGCCAGAGAGGAGAGTGGATTCAAATTAATTACAACATACTGTTATAAAAGGGTTTTTATCAGGCGTTGGCGGGCCGTAAGCTGGAAGGAACCAGGCAAGAAATTGCACAGTGTGCAAATAATTGCCTGGCAAAAAACGGTGACTGGCGGGGTTAGTCGATGCCGTATTCCTGCAATTTGTACATCAGCGCGCGGCGGCTGATGCCCAGCTCCAGGGCGGTATGGGTGCGGTTTCCGTCGTGCCTTGCCAGCGCGCTTAGCAGTAGTTGTTTTTCATAGGCTTTCACGGCTTCTTTCAGGCTGCCCTGCATGGCGGTGGGGAGCGTGGCACCTTCCTGCACCATCGAGCCACGCTGAAATTCCAGCGGCAGGTCTTCTGCAAATATCACCACGCCGGTACTCATGATCACCGCGCGTTCCATGACGTTGGCCAGTTCCCGAACGTTGCCAGGCCACGGCCAGGCGTTCAGTAGCGCCAGCGCCTGCGGATCGATTTCGATGATGTCGCGCTGGTTTTCCGACGCGAATTTTTGCGCAAAATGATTGGCGAGCAGGGGAACATCGCCTGGCCGCTGGCGCAGCGGGGGGATTTCCAGATGAATCACGTTGAGCCGGTAAAACAGATCCTCGCGGAACTGGCCCTGCGCCACGCTCTCCGCCAGATTA
The DNA here is from genome assembly GCF_056155425.1 of Atlantibacter sp. MEI4A-1023. NCBI lineage: Bacteria > Pseudomonadati > Pseudomonadota > Gammaproteobacteria > Enterobacterales > Enterobacteriaceae > Atlantibacter > Atlantibacter sp. MEI4A-1023. Next base: position 3,152,682 of record NZ_CM149568.1, on the reverse strand, counting down.
CGGTTGGTGGCAGCCAGAATGCGGATATCGACTTTAATCGTCTGGCTGCCGCCAACCCGCTCAAACTCCCGCTCCTGCAATACGCGTAGCAGTTTAACCTGCAAATTAAGCGGCATTTCGCCAATTTCATCCAGCAGCAGCGTGCCGTGATGGGCGCGTTCAAACAGACCCTGGCGCAGCCCCTGCGCGCCGGTAAACGCTCCTTTTTCATGGCCGAACAGCTCGCTTTCCAGCAGTGAATCGGGCAGGGCGGCGCAGTTAATTTTGATAAACGGCCCGCTGGCGCGGCGGCTGTGGTAGTGAATGGCGCGGGCAATCAGCTCTTTGCCTGTGCCGCTCTCCCCGGAAATCAGCACGTTGGCGTTGCTCAGCGCAATTTTCGCGGTATCCCGGCAGATTTCCATCATGCACGGCGTATTGGTGAGAATATGTCCCCACTGCCAACTTTCGCTCAACGCCTGGTGCAGTTCGCGGATCTCCTCTTTCATCGACTGGAGCTGGAGCGCACGGTTAATCACCATATTCAGCTCTTCGAGATCGAAGGGTTTGATCACATAATCAAACGCGCCCTTACGCAGCGCTTCAACCGCCGTTTCTACGGCGGCATAGGCGGTCATCAACACCACTGGGATTTTCGGGTTGATGGCATGCATTTGCTGAAGGGCCTCAAGGCCGTTTAATTCCGGCATGCGGATATCCATCAACACCACGTCCGGCTGGCTGTCGCGAAACAGTTGCAGCGCTTCGACGCCGTTTCGGGCGCACAGGGTGTGATGACCGGACAGCGTAAAAGCGGTGTTGAGCATCAGACGCACGTTTTCTTCGTCGTCGACAATCAGAATGCGATACATCGGTTTCATAACGGCTGCGTTCCCTGAAAGTGAAGCGGCAAAATTAAGGTAAAGGTCGCGCCATGACCGGGCTCGCTCACCAGGTGGATATCGCCGTGATGGGCATTGATGATCCGCTGGCTAAGCGCCAGTCCAAGCCCAGTCCCCGAGGCTTTGGTCGTGAAAAAGGGATCGAAGATTTTTTTCTGGTGTTCCGGGGCGATGCCGCAACCGTCATCCTGGATCTCAATGGCCTGATGACCGTCATCCCAGCGCAGGGTGCGGATCGTGATGTTGCCGCGGGCGCTGATGGCCTGGACGGCGTTGATCAGGATATTAAGCAGCACCTGTTTAAGCAGTTCGCCGTCAGCGTCAATGGCATCCAGCGACGTGTCGTAGTGGGTAGAGAAATGAATCCGCGCCTCCAGACCGGAGGTTTGAATCAGCACCAGGCATTCGTCAAGCAGCTGATTAAGCCGGACCGGCTGCCAGTGCCCGTGGCGCGGACGGGCGAAATCGAGTAGCTGCTGAATCACCCGGTTAATCGAGTCGATCTCTTTGAGGATCACCGCCAGATACTGCTGATGCTCCACCTTCAAATCATGCTGTTTCAGGATTTGCGCGTAGCCTTTAATCGCGGTCAGCGGGTTGCGCACCTCGTGGGCGACGCCCGCCATCAGCTCGCCCAGGGTGGCCAGGCGTTCAGTCTGGGCCAGCCGCCGCTGGGTCTCTTTACGCGCGGTTAAGTCAGAAAATATCACCAGCGCACCGATGAGTTCGCCCTGGGCATTATGGATTTGGCTGGTGGTCACGCTGATTTCAATGGTGCGTTCCCGCGCCGGAAAGCTGATTTCCAGCGCCACATGGCCGGTGCCCTGTTGCAGCGTTTCCAGCACCGGGCTGTCAAAGCCGGTATCTATAAAAATACTGGAATAGGGTTTGCCGAGCAGCTCCAGTAAGGTGTAGCCGGTAATGTGCTCGGCGGCCGGGTTCATGGTGGTGACCCGTCCCTGTTTATCCACCGCGATCACCCCGTCGGCGGCGTTTTCGATAATCAGATCGTTCAGGGTCTGGGTTTCGCGCAGCGTCTGGGCCAGCATATTGACGCTGTGGCTGATTTTGCCCATCTCGCCGGGCAATTCAGGCAGGCGGGTAGAGTGATCCTGGGCAAGGTTATCCAGGCCGTGGGTAATCACGTCAATACTGGCGCTGAAGCGCCGCGACGCCAGCACGATCAACAGCAGGCTTAACATCAAGCCGACCGACAGCACCACCACAATATTCCAGTCCAGGCGTTCCGCCTGTAGGCTGATATCCTCCGAAAGCTCGTTAGCCCAGATGTAGCCCTGTACCTCGCCGTGGCGAACGACAGGGATCATGGCGTTGAGGATATGGCCGCGCACCTGTTTGCCGGAATAAACGCGCGGCTCGCGGTTCGCCATCACCGACCGGCCCGGATGGTCCGGTGCGATAGTGACGCCGACGTTGCTTTTATACTGGGCTTGCGGCGCATAGGTGATAATGGTATCCAGTTGGCGATGGTAAAATCCCGCGCCGATGCCGGGAAACGCCTGGGCGATGTGTTCGGTTTTCTCGCTGAGCTGCTGATTTAACGCCGCAATTTGCTGCGCGCGGGGCAGCGTCAACGGCTGGCTGAAGGTGTCACCCAGCGCGGCGTCCAGCAGGCGGGTTACCGCCATCAGCTTCTTCTCTTTTTCGGCAATCAACGCCGCCCGCCCTTCGTTATCCACCACGTAGCCCATCGTCAGCACCGGGATCGTGACCATACAAACGGCCATCACGATAAGCTGGTTGCGGAGTTTACGGGGGATGAGTGGCTTGAGAATCTTCCGTAAGTGTGAAAAGCGCACGGCTAAAAATCCCTGTCCCTGAGATACAAAAAACGATTATCGCCGGAATTGCCCGCCGTTTCCCGGCTGGCGTTCAAAATACAGACAAACACTGAAGATTGCGGCTCTGGCGTTTTACGGCTACCTTAACGGCATTATTTCTTTTACTACCTGCCACAGCGACCGGAACCACTTTGAAATACTTCGTCTCCTTTCGCACCACGCTGAAAGTTTCTCGCTATCTTTTTCGCGCCCTGGCGTTATTGCTATGGCTGCTGATCATGCTGTTTTCGGTTTTTTATATTGTCAGCGCCCTGCATGACAAAGAGTCGGAAATCCGCCAGGAATTTAACCTCAGCTTCGATCAGGCGCAGCGCTATATTCAGCGCACTTCGGATGTAATGAAAGAGCTGAAGTACATTGCTGAAAACCGCCTCAACACCCCGGACGGCGCAATATTAAGCGCGGGCAAGCGGGACAACAGCGCCGAAATCCCGGCGTTTATGCCGCTGTGGTCGGATTCCGATTGCAACGCGATGAGCAACGCCTGGCGCGGCTCGCTGCAATCTATGTCCTGGTTCTTACGCTACTGGCGGGATAATTTTTCTGCGGCCTATGATTTAAACCGCGTGTTCCTGGTGGGGACCGAGGACATGTGCCTGGCGAACTTCGGCCTGCGCGACCGCCCGGTAGAGCGTGACAGCATTCTGAAGTCGTTCCATGACCGGATCGTGAAATACCGTAACCAGCCGCAGGAAGAGCACACCAACGGGCTGTACTGGATAGGGCAGGGGCCGCGCCCTGGCGTGGGCAATTTCTACGCCATTACCCCGGTTTACCTGGCTAATCGCTTACAGGCGCTGTTAGGCACCGAGCAGACCATTCGCGTGGAGAACTTTTTTACCCCCGGCAGCCTGCCGATGGGCGTGACGATCCTTGATGAAAACAGCCATCCGCTGATTTCACTGACCGGCCCGGAAACCCGTATCGTTCCCGATCCGCGCTGGGTGCAGGATCGTGCCTGGTTTGGCTATACCGCCGGTTTTAAAGAGCTGATCCTGAAAAAGAACCTGCCTCCGTCCTCCCTGAGCATCGTTTATTCGGTGCCGGTGGATATGGTGCTGGAACGTATTCGGATGCTGATTTTAAACGCCGTGCTGCTGAACGTGCTGGTGGGGATTGTGCTGTTCACCCTGGCGCGGATGTACGAGCGGCGGATTTTTATTCCGGCGGAAGTGGATGCCCAGCGGCTGGAAGAGCATGAGCAGTTCAACCGTAAAATTGTCGCCTCCGCACCGGTAGGGATTTGCATTCTGCGCACCCAGGACGGCTCGAATATTCTCAGTAACGAGCTGGCGCATAACTATCTCAATATGCTGACCCACGAGGACCGCCAGCGGCTGACGCAAATTATCTGCGGCCAGCAGGTTAACTTCGTCGACGTGTTAACCAGCAACAATACCAATTTGCAGATTAGCTTTGTGCACTCCCGCTACCGTAATGAAAACGTGGCGATCTGCGTGCTGGTGGACGTGTCGGCGCGCGTCAAAATGGAAGAGTCATTGCAGGATATGGCCCAGGCCGCAGAGCAGGCCAGCCAGTCGAAATCGATGTTCCTCGCCACCGTCAGCCATGAATTGCGTACCCCGCTGTACGGCATTATCGGCAACCTGGATTTGCTCCAGACCAAAGCCCTGCCGAAAGGCGTGGACCGGCTGGTGACGGCGATGAACAACTCCTCCAGCCTGCTGCTGAAAATCATCAGCGATATTCTCGATTTCTCGAAAATCGAATCCGAGCAGCTCAAGATCGAACCGCGCGAGTTCTCGCCGCGTGAATTAATGAGCCACGTTACCGCCAACTATCTGCCGCTGGTGGTGCGCAAGCAGCTCGGCCTGTACTGCTTTATCGAGCCCGATGTGCCGCTGGCGTTGCAGGGCGATCCGATCCGCATCCAGCAGGTGATTTCCAACCTGCTGAGCAATGCCATCAAATTTACCGATGTCGGCTGCATTATATTGCATGTCGATCAGGCGGACGGTTATCTGCGCTTCAGGGTGCGGGATACCGGCGTCGGCATTCCAGCCAAAGAGGTGGTCAAACTGTTTGACCCGTTCTTCCAGGTGGGGACTGGGGTGCAGCGTAACTTCCAGGGCACCGGGCTGGGCCTCGCGATTTGTGAAAAACTGACCACCATGATGGACGGCGATATCGCCATTGATACTGAACCGGGTCTCGGCAGCCAGTTTACGGTGCGTATTCCGCTGTATAAAGCGCAGGCTATGCCGGTTGATGGCGTCGAGGGGCTGACCGATAAGCGCTGTTTACTGGCGGTACGCAATGCCTCTTTGCAAACCTATCTGGAATCGTTGCTTGAGCATAGCGGTATCCGCGCGCAGCGTTACGACGGGCAGCGTGCTGATGTCGACGATGTACTCATTACTGACGATGTGTTCGACGACGAGTGGGAAGGGCGGGCGACCATTGTTTTCAGCCGTCGCCATATTGGCGTACCGTTTGAGCAAAGCCCCGGCGTGTGGCTGCAAAGCGTGGCTGCGCCGCATGACCTGATTGCGCTACTGGGCCGTATTTACAGTATCGATATCGGCGCGACAGGGATTAATGGCGCGTTGCCCGCCCCAACCGGCGTTAACGAGCAGAACGATGACATGATGATCCTGGTGGTAGACGATCATCCAATCAACCGACGTTTACTGGCCGATCAGCTGGGTTCGTTAGGCTATCAGTGTAAAACCGCCAACGACGGCGTGGACGCGCTCAGCGTGCTGGCGAAAAACCATATCGATATCGTATTAAGCGACGTCAACATGCCGAATATGGATGGTTATCGCCTGACACAGCGTATTCGCCAGCTCGGGTTGACCCTGCCGGTGGTGGGCGTCACGGCAAACGCATTGGCGGAAGAGAAGCAGCGTTGTATTGAATCCGGGATGGACAGCTGTCTGTCAAAACCGGTGACGCTGGATGTGCTGAAGCAGACGCTGGCGCTGTATGCGGATCGGGTTCGTAAAGCACGTAAATAAAAAAAATGCCCTCCATCGGGAGGGCATTTGAGGACTTACTCTTTATCCGATGGCGCGAGCGTCACCGAAGAGAGGTAGTTCAGCAGGGCAATATCGTTATCCACGCCCAGTTTCATCATCGCCGACTTCTTCTGGCTACTGATGGTTTTAATACTGCGGTTAAGCTTTTTAGCAATCTCCGTCACCAGGAAGCCTTCAGCAAAGAGACGCAGTACTTCGCTCTCTTTCGGTGACAGGCGTTTGTCGCCGTAGCCGCTGGCGCTGATTTTCTCCAGCAGGCGAGACACGCTCTCCGGGGTGAATTTCTTGCCTTTTTGCAGCGCGGCCAGGGCCTTCGGCAGGTCCGTTGGCGCACCTTGCTTCAGCACAATCCCTTCAATGTCCAGCTCCAGCACGGCGCTTAAAATCGCCGGGTTGTTATTCATCGTCAGCACGATGATGGACAGATTCGGGAAATGGCGTTTGATGTACTTGATCAGCGTAATGCCGTCACCGTATTTATCTCCCGGCATCGAGAGATCGGTGATGAGCACGTGCGCGTCGAGCTTAGGCAAATTGTTAATCAGTGCTGTGGAGTCTTCAAACTCGCCGACAACATTCACCCATTCGATTTGTTCCAGAGATTTACGAATACCGAACAGTACAATCGGATGATCATCGGCAATAATTACGTTCATATTGTTCATGTAATAGGCTACCTTGCTACAGCAAGCGATTGACGTAGGCGTCAATGTCACTGATATCTTTTTCAATACCTGGAGCATCCTTCTCACGAATATTATGCTCCAGCGTTTCACATAACTGCTTGCCGGGGACAAGATTGAGCATGGCGAACACACCTTTCAGGCGGTGCGCCGTCTGAGCCAGCGCAGCAAAATCGCTTGTCGCTGCCTCAGTATACAATCTCTTCACATCGTCCGGTACTGTGTCGACAAACAGGGCGTAATAGCCGCTGGCGTGAAGTTGAGCATTTTCATCACCGCCCAGAGGAGATTCCGGGCTGGCTTCCTGCGCCAGTTGCTCTTCTATTAGTTGTAGCACCGCTTCCTGCAAAGCTGCGCTGATATTAAAGTTAACACGCAGTTTACCCGGTGCTAACTGTTGTACGCGGTCCTCATCATCGCTTAAAAGCAGGCCGGTTGCTGTAAGATTTGACGGATTATCAGTTAAGAAAATATCAAACTCTTGACTTATCAGCCGTTCGTCAGGGGTGATGCAACTCGCGCCCCAGCTTTCCAGCAGGCGAACCACCACCGCGCGCACTTCATTAGATGTAACATCTACCATCGCGACGACATCATCCAGCAAACGCTCTTCGTCTTCTTCTTGCTTCGATTCCACCGCCATATTGAGATGCAACGAATAGCGCGTCCCCAGCTCATTACGCGATTTAATATTCAGATAACCACCTAGCTGTTTCGCCAGTTGGTTACACAGGTAAAAGGTGAGCCCATTGGCTTTACCGAAGCGGTCGGCAGAGGTGTCGTTGAGGAACGGGAAATGAAGGTTATCGATTTCCTGCGCGGTCAGCCCCTGTCCGGTATTCAGAATACGCAACGTCAGGCGCTCGTTCGCCGACTCTTCCTGGCTGACTTCGAGGGTGATTTTGCCAATATCGGTGGTGGTCACCGCGTACTGCAACAGCATCAGCAGGATCTTTTTCAGCGCACCGCGATCCCCGTAACGGCTTTCATTGGCGGCCAGTTGGTTCTTGACCAGCAGTTGCAGGCCTTTGCGCTTGGCGGCGGGCAGGACCTGCGGCACAACCTCGTCGATCACTTCCTGGATGGAGAACTCGCTCTGCATGGTTTTCCAGCTTTCGGTTTCCAGCAGATTTAACAGCTGAATTTCATCCACCAGCCGCACGATTTCATCGGCATGATTGACCAGGGCACGGTTGTCAGAACTGGCAGCCAGCCCCGCCTGTTCTGCCAGCTTCATAACCGGCGTTTTTAACGCTTCACCAATATGTTGCATAAACGCCGCACGGCCCTGCTGGTTTTTCTCATACAGGCGCTGCGCCTGTTTGAGTTTCTTATTCACCAGGATTTCCCGATCCTGCTCGCGGATCACGAAAATTTGCGTGCGGGGCACCACCTGGCTGCGGAACTGGCGGATCTCATACAGTTCATTATTGATGGTCGCCTGAATCACGCCCTGGTGCTGATCGGCCATTGCGGTAATGTTTTGCAGGTTTAAATGCGGCAACAGATGATCGGCGATACCGTTGCTGATCAGCGTGCGGTTTGACTCCAGATCGTGCACCAGCAGGCCAAGCGGCAACAGCGTAACGATCTCTTCATTCAGCGCACGCAGCTTTTTCATCTCTCCCTGCCAGGCGTTCGGCACGTTGTTTTCAACCCGGCGTGTCGGCTGGTTGCGGAACGTGGTGTAGCCGAACAGCGCCAGCGCCAGCAGGCCAATATTCAGCAGCAGCGGCAACAGGATATTTTGCAGCGTTTCCATCAACAGCGTGCCGAAGGGGACTTCCCACACCAGCTTCAGATGGGTGGAATTCAGCGGCGAGGTGATCTCAATGCGTGAGCTGTTGAAATTAATGGTGACGCTGTCGGGATCTTCCCGGTCATTGCCGGCCTGGACGCTTTGGGTGTTGTCCTGGTCGAGACGGAAACTGTCCAGCGCCATACCCGGCGGGATCAAATCATTAATCGGTAAGTCAAACGCCACCACCGTCGCCAGATGGCCGGGCTGGTTAAACGTGGTGCGCAGGGTAAAGTAGTGGCCGTTTTGCCAGGCGAGGCGGCGCAGGGCGGAGAAACTTTCACGTTCATCCAGCGCGTTAGCCTGTTGCAGCATCTCTGCACGGCGAGAATCAACGACGTTGCTGATCGACCCCTCTTTAAAGCCGGTGGATAAATCTTTTAACGGCAGGGTAGAGACCAGAATCATGCTGTTATCCTGGCCATTCAGATAATACATCGACCAGGGCACGTTCTCAGCGCCCCACAGGGTGTCCAGGTAATTTGATATCCGTTGGGTCATCTCCAGCGTTGAGCTGTCGTGCGAGCCGAAAATCAGCGCCTCGGTTTTGCGGCGCGGTTTTTCGAGGTAGTAAACGTCCTGGCGCAGACGGGTTTCCTGTAATCCCTCGTTCGCCGGCGAGGTGGAAGGCGCGATGTTGTCGTAAATCTGCCATGTGGCGTAGCGGTAGGTATCGATGCGCTTGTGCAGCGCATGGGTGATATCGACGATTTGATAGCTTTTATCTTTAAGCCAGGTGTTGACGGCGCTCTGAGTAATCACCCCCATGGTGACCAGCAAGACCACGATAAGCAGAAGAAAAAAACGCGTGATGCTGCCCGGCATCAAAGAAAACTTGTTGGGGATCATTGTGTCTGACTGACTCATTATCGTGTGTTGTCCGCTGGCTAAAGGCGTAATAAAAAGCGTATAGCGTCGGTTCCATGACGCGATCGCGGTAGCAAGCGGCAGGCGCGCGCAAAGATACCGACACCGCAGTATAAAGCGAACAGCGTGATTTTCCAGACCAGTCGTGCGAAAGCGGGTGCGTTGAGCGGATCCGCAGCAAGTAAAATAAAAGCAGAATAAAAGAAATAACGTACTGGAATTAATAATTAAAAGACAAAGGCAAACGTAGCGGTAATAGCACAAATAATCAAAGTGAGGCGGTGGAATAAATTAAGAGACCGCATTATTACGCAGCAAGCTTATCCATAGACGCGGTGGGGCGTAGCACAGATTTAATCAATTAACGTAAAGAAGCGTAAAAAAAACCGGATGCGAGCATCCGGTTGAAATAGGGGTGAAACTGACATTCAGGATCGAATGACGGTAATAAATAAAGTTAATGATGATAGCGATATCTATTTTAGTGAGGAATAGAGAAAAGGTTTTATCATTCAGTGCGGTAAAAAGGCTTTTTGTTTAACTTATTGTTATTATTGAAATATTGATATTTTTTGATTATCAGTGCGATAATTTTTAGCTTTTCGTGCTAAAAAAAGTTCCCTGATTTTTACATGTTGTTACACCTATAATGCAAAATGAAACACCTTAAAAGTTTTAGTATCATATTCGCATTGGATTAATCTGGATTTGTTTTGGACAATGGGTTCGCCGACTGATTAGAGGATTAATCAGTAAGCAGTGGTAATAAGAAAAGGCATATATAAAGGCATATAACAGAGGGTTAATAACATGAAAGTTAAAGTCCTGTCCTTATTGGTACCGGCGCTGTTAGTCGCGGGTGCTGCAAATGCGGCTGAAATTTATAACAAAGACGGCAACAAACTGGACCTGTACGGTAAAGTAGACGGTCTGCACTATTTCTCTGATGACGATGGTTCTGATGGCGATCAGACTTACATTCGTCTCGGCTTCAAAGGCGAAACCCAGGTTAACGACCAGGTCACCGGTTACGGTCAGTGGGAATACCAGGTCCAGGGTAACACCACTGAAAGCGAAAACAACGCCTGGACTCGTCTGGCATTCGCGGGTCTGAAAGTGGGCGACGCAGGTTCTTTCGACTACGGTCGTAACTACGGTGTTGTTTACGATGTGACTTCCTGGACAGACGTTCTGCCGGAATTCGGCGGCGACACCTACGGTTCTGACAACTTCCTGCAATCCCGTGCTAACGGCGTTGCTACTTACCGTAACACCGACTTCTTTGGTCTGGTTGACGGCCTGAACTTTGCTCTGCAATACCAGGGTAAAAACGGCAGCGTGAGCGGCGAAGACTTCGGCGGTCGTGGCGTACTGAAACAGAACGGCGACGCGTACGGCGCATCCGTAACTTACGATCTGGGCGCTGGCTTCGGTATCGGTGGTGCGATGTCTTCCTCCAAACGTACTGCTGACCAGAACAACCTGGCGGGCATCTACGGTAACGGCGACCACGCAGAAACCTATTCTGGCGGCCTGAAATATGACGCCAACAACCTGTACCTGGCCGCACAGTACACCCAGACTTACAACGCAACCCGTTTCGGTGGCGACTCCAGCGCTGCTGCTTACGGTTTTGCTGACAAAGCGCAGAACTTCGAAGTGGTTGCTCAGTACCAGTTCGACTTCGGTCTGCGTCCGTCCGTGGCTTACCTGCAGTCTAAAGGTAAAGACATCTCCAACGGCGTAGCCAACTACGGCGATCAGGATCTGCTGAAATATGTTGATGTAGGTGCGACTTACTACTTCAACAAAAACATGTCCACCTATGTTGATTACAAAATCAACCTGCTGGATGAAAACCAATTCACCCGTGATGCCCGTATCGCGACTGACGATATCGTAGCGCTGGGCCTGGTTTACCAGTTCTAATCCCGACCAGTCTGTATCAAGGGAGCCTGCGGGCTCCCTTTTTTTATCCCGCTTCCCGACAATTTTCGAATTTTGTTGTACCCTGCGGGCCTCAACAAAGGGGTAGCAATGAATGAGACGTTTATCAGGGCTTTGCATGGGATGGGTGGCCGCCGTTCTTGTGCTTTCAGGATGCGATAACTCGCAGCAATCGGCTGCACCCGCCCAGCGGGCCGTGGTGCTGGAAGGCAAAACCATGGGGACATTCTGGCGGGTGAGCCTCGCGGGCGTGGAACCCTCACGCGAAGCGGCGCTACGCGAAAAGATTCAAGCCCAGCTCGACGACGACGACCGGCTGCTCTCTACCTGGAAAAACGATTCGGCGCTGATGCAGTTTAACCATTCCGCCAGCACCGATCCCTGGCCGGTGAGCGAAGCCATGAGCGATATCGTCACGCTGGCGCTGCGCATCGGCCATAAAACCCAGGGCGCGATGGACATTACCGTGGGGCCGCTGGTGAATTTGTGGGGCTTCGGCCCGGACAAACAGCCGGTGAAAACCCCGTCAGACGCCGATATCGAACAGGCGAAAAACCGCGTCGGCATTGAGCATCTGAAAGTGATTCAGTCGGCAGGCGCGCAGTATCTGCAAAAAGATCTTCCCGATCTTTTTGTCGACCTCTCTACCGTGGGTGAAGGCTATGCCGCCGATCATCTGGCGCGCCTGATGGAACAAGCAGGCATTAACCGCTATCTGGTCTCAGTGGGCGGGGCGCTGGTCAGCCGGGGCACCAATCCCGAAGGCCGGTCGTGGCGGGTCGCCATCCAGCAGCCGACGGATCGGGAAAACGCCGTGGCGGCGGTAGTGGATATTAACGGCCACGGCATCAGCACCGCCGGGAGCTATCGCAACTATTACGAACTGGATGGCAAGCGCTTGTCGCACGTGATCGACCCGGCCACCGGGCATCCGATCCAGCATACGCTGGTGTCCGCCACGGTGATCGCTCCCACGGCGCTGGAAGCAGACGGCTGGGACACCGGGCTGATGGTGCTGGGGCCGGAAAAAGCGAAAGCGCTGGCGCTGGAGCAAAAGCTGGCGGTATATCTGATTGTGAAAGAGCCGAAGGGTTTCTCTACCTGGATGTCGCCGCAGTTCGAAACCTTCCTGCTGTCGCAGAAAAATTAAAAAGCAAGAAACTGAGTTTTTTGGCGCAGCCTTACTGCCAGAGTAGGGCTACCTTTAAAGAGGAGCGAGCCATGAAACAATCTGTCTACCACACCGACGATGCGCGCTGGCAGGCGGTGGAAACCCGCGATGCCCGTGCCGATGAGCAGTTCGTGTTCGGGGTTATCACTACCGGCATTTTCTGTCGTCCGTCCTGCCGGGCGCGCCATCCCCTGCGCCAGAATGTGCGTTTCTGGCAGGACGCCGACGCCGCGCAGGCCGCCGGGTTTCGGCCCTGCAAACGCTGCCAGCCGGAAAAAGCGCCGCTGCGCCAGCAGCGCGTCGCGCTGATCCGTAAAGCCTGCGAATTGCTGGATGCCAGCGAGGAAGCCCTCACGCTTGACGCCCTGGCGCAGGAGATGGCCATGAGCCCGTACCATTTTCATCGCCTGTTCAAATCGGTTACCGGATTAACGCCCAAAGCCTGGCAAACCGCCCGGCGCAATCAGCGGCTGCGCGATGCCTTAACTCACGGCGAGGCGGTGACGCCCGCGCTGTATCAGGCGGGTTTTGGTTCCGGGAGTAATTTTTATCGCGGTGCCGACGCCACGCTGGGCATGACGGCGAAACAATTCCGCAGCGGCGGCAAACAGCTGAGCCTGCGCTACGCTCTGGTGGATTGCCATGTCGGGCGTTGCCTGGTGGCGCAAAGCGCGCGCGGGATCTGCGCGGTACTGTTAGGGGATGACGACGAGCAGCTTGAGGCGGAACTGGCCGGGCTGTTTCCGCTGGCTGAGCGCCATCTGGCACAGGACGATTTTAGCGATATTCTCGAAAAGGTCGTCGCTTGCATTCATGCGCCAGAAAACCGCCTTGACCTGCCGTTAGATTTCCAGGGCACGCTGTTCCAGCAACAGGTCTGGGAAGCGTTGCGCGCTATTCCGGCGGGGGAAACCGTCAGTTATCAAACGCTGGCGGCGCAGGTGGGCAAACCCAATGCAGTGCGTGCCGTGGCCAGCGCCTGTGGCGCGAACCGGCTGGCGATTATCGTGCCCTGTCACCGGGTGATCCGCCAGGACGGGCAGCTTTCAGGCTACCGCTGGGGCGTAGCGCGTAAAGCGGCGCTACTGCATCATGAAGCCAAAAAGGAGACCTGATGCTCGATCTGTTTGCTGAAGATGAACCCTGGCAGGAGCCGCTGGCACCCGGCGCGGTGATCCTGCGCCGCTTCGCCCGCCAGGACAGCGCCCAACTGATGGCGGCGATTAGCGAGGTTGCCGCTCAGTCGCCGTTTCGCCATATGGTGACGCCCGGCGGTTACACCATGTCGGTGGCGATGACCAATTGCGGTGCATTAGGCTGGACCACCGACCGGCGCGGCTATTTGTATGCGCCCGTCGATCCGCAAACCGGCAACCCGTGGCCCGCCATGCCAGAAAGCTTTCAGCGCCTGTGCGACGTGGCATCCCAGGCGGCGGGTTATCCTGACTTCACGCCAGATGCCTGCCTGATCAACCGCTATCAACCGGGGGCAAAACTGTCGCTGCATCAGGATAAAGACGAACCCAACCTGGCCGCACCGATTGTCTCGGTTTCACTGGGATTACCGGCGGTATTTCAGTTTGGCGGCCTGACGCGCAGCGCGCCGCTACAGCGGATCATGCTGGAGCACGGCGACGTGGTGGTATGGGGCGGTCCATCACGCCTGTTTTACCACGGGATCCAACCGCTAAAAGAGGGGGAGCATCCCCTGGCTGGCGGCTACCGTTACAACTTAACCTTCCGCGCCGCAGGGCATTACGAATAAAAATAAGAATTATTCTTGCCGTCGCTCGCCAGCCGTTTACACTGCATGCCTGATTGATTTTCTGCTGTGGATTGCTGCTATTTATGGAACTCCTGCTGGTCGTCTGGCGTCAGTATCGCTGGCCTTTTTTGATGGTGATGGCGCTGAGCCTTGCCAGTGCCGCATTAGGCATTGGGCTTATCGCGTTCATCAACCAACGCTTAATCGAAAACGTCGATATCTCCCTGGCGGTATTGCCTGAATTCCTCGGTCTGCTGCTGCTGTTGATGGCGGTGACGCTGGCCTCGCAGTTAGCGCTGACCACCCTCGGCCACCATTTTGTCTACCGCCTGCGCGGTGAGTTTATCAAACGTATTCTCGACACCCCGGTTGAGCGGGTGGAGCAACTCGGCAGCGCCTCGCTGCTGGCGGGGCTGACCAGCGATATCCGCAATATCACCATCGCCTTTGTGCGTTTGCCGGAACTGGTACAGGGCATCATTCTGGCGATTGGCTGCGCCTGGTATCTGGCGGTACTGTCGCCGAAAATGCTGGTGATCACGACTATCTGGGTGGCGATCACCATCTGGGGCGGATTTATGCTGGTGGCGCGGGTTTACCGCCATTTGGCGATCCTGCGTGAAACCGAAGACAAACTGTATAACAACTACCAGACCGTGCTGGAAGGGCGTAAAGAGCTGGCGCTTAACCGCGAGCGGGCTGAACATATCTTCGATAAGGTCTACCAGCCGGATGCCAAAGAGTATCGCCACCACATCGTGCGCGCCGACACCTTCCACCTCAGCGCGGTGAACTGGTCGAACATTATGATGCTGGGGGCGATTGGCCTGGTGTTCTGGATGGCGAACAGCCTCGGCTGGGCGGATACCAACGTGGCGGCGACCTTTTCGCTGACGCTGCTGTTTCTGCGTACTCCGCTGCTGTCGGCGGTGGGCGCGCTGCCAACCTTGCTGACCGCCCAGGTGGCGTTCAATAAGCTGAATAAATTCCAACTCGCGCCGTACAAACCGGAGTTTGCCCATCCGCAGCCGCGCGCGCCGTGGCAGACCCTGGAGCTGCGCAATGTGGAATTCCGCTACGGCGATAATTCATTTGCCGTGGGCCCGATTAACCTGACCCTTCATCGCGGCGAGCTGCTGTTCCTGATCGGCGGCAACGGCAGCGGTAAGTCCACTCTGGCGATGCTGCTGACCGGGCTGTACCAGCCGGTAGCCGGTGAGATTTTGCTTGATGGACAGGTGATTAGTGCCAACAACATGGACGAGTACCGCAAACATTTCTCGGCGGTGTTTACCGATGTCTGGCTGTTCGACCAGTTACTTGGCCCACAGGGCCAGGCCGCCAGGCCAGAGCTGGTGGATCAGTGGCTGCAACGCCTACAAATGTCGTCGAAGCTGGAACTGGATAACGGCAAGATCCTCAATCTTAAGCTGTCGAAAGGGCAGAAAAAGCGCGTGGCGCTGCTGCTGGCGCTGGCGGAAGAGCGCGACATCATTCTGCTGGACGAATGGGCCGCCGACCAGGACCCGCACTTCCGCCGTGATTTTTACCAGGTTCTGCTGCCGTTAATGCAGCAAATGGGCAAAACCATTTTCGCCATCAGCCATGACGATCACTACTTTATCCACGCCGACCGGCTGCTGGAAATGCGTAACGGGCAGTTGAGCGAGCTGACCGGCGACGAGCGCGACAGCGCCAGCCGTGACGCGGTCGCCCGCACCGGCAGTTAAGCCGCGCGTTCACGAAAAAAGCCAGCATTCGCTATCGATGCTGGTTTTTTTTTATCCGCTTGTCCTCGCCGTTTAGTAAAATTTACAAAGCGCCCGCTATGCTTAACGGATCGTAAACAGACGAAGGGGCGGGATAGCCCTGCTGAATTTTCTTTTCATGGAATGCGCGACTTATGGTCTCTACAACCCCGTATAACGTAAAACAGCGCGCCGAAGACCGGCTGCAAATCCTCACATTGCTGGCGGCGGATAAAGCGGTCACTCAGGGCATACTCGGCAAACTCGCGCCGGGGCATCACGATGCCGAGCAGGTGCTGGAAGCGATTGATAATATCGCCTTACGGGTGCAGCGCCTGCCTGCGCCGGATCTCGCTGATACCCTGGAATCTCTGCCGTCGGAAGAACGCCACGCCATCTGGCGATTGGTGGGCGATGAAAAGCGCGGCCACGTTCTGCTCGAAGCCTCGGATAACGTCTGGGACGATCTGATCGACGAGATGAGCGACCAGGCATTGATCGACGCCATCAGTACCCTGGATATCGACGAACAGATTTATATCGCCCAACACCTGCCGCGCAATTTGATCGGTCGCCTGTTGACCTCGCTCCCGGCCCGCGAGCGCGCCAGGGCGCGCCAGATGCTGATGTACGATAAAAACAGCGTCGGCGCGATCATGGAATTTGAGGTGATCACCGTACGCCCGGAAATCACCCTGGCGACGGTACAGCGCTACCTGCGTCGGTTGGGCAAAATGCCGCACAACACCGACAAACTGTTTGTGGTCAATCGCGATAACACCCTGATTGGCGAACTGGAGTTAACCACTATTTTACTCAACCGCCAGCAGGCGGTGGTGTGCGACGTGATGGACGCCAACCCGGTGATCCTGACGCCGGAAGTTCGCGACGAGGATGCGGCGCGTATTTTCGAACGCGATAACCTGGTGAGCGCTGCCGTGGTGAACGAGCGGGGCAGACTAATTGGCCGTCTGACCATCGATGAGATCGTAGATGTGGTATACGAAGAAACCGATAACGATCTGCGCCGAATGGGGGGCTTAAGCACCGAAGAGGACGTGTTCGCACCGGTAGCCAAAGCGGTAAAAACCCGCTGGGCGTGGCTGGCGATTAACCTTTGCACCGCGTTTATCGCCTCGCGGGTCATCGACGGATTTGAACATACTATCGCGCAACTGGTGGCGCTGGCGTCATTGATGCCTATCGTGGCGGGGATTGGCGGCAATACGGGCAATCAGACCATTACCATGATTGTGCGCGCTCTGGCGCTGGGGCAAATCCAGCCGGGCAATATTCACTTCCTGATGCTGCGTGAAATCGGTGTGGCGCTGATTAATGGCCTGGTGTGGGGCGGCATAATGGGCGGCGTCACCTGGTGGCTGTACGACGACCGGGCGCTGGGCGGGGTCATGACGCTGGCGATGATGCTCAATTTACTGGTGGCAGCGATCATGGGCGTGCTGATCCCGATGATCATGACCCGCTTAGGGCGCGACCCGGCGATTGGCTCCAGCGTGATGATCACGGCGATCACCGATACCGGTGGGTTCTTTATTTTCCTCGGGCTGGCGACGCTGTTCCTGCTGTAAAAAAGGGCCGCATTTGCGGCCCAGTTGCTTATTCGGCTAAAGAAGGGACTGCCTGTTGCGCGAGCTTCGCGGCAAGCATGGCTTCCAGTTTGTCCTGATCTTCAGCGAACAGGCGGATCCCTTCCGCCAGCTTATCCACCGCCATAGCATCCTGATGATGCTGCCAGTAGAACTCGGCTTCGCTAATCGGCGATGGACGGTTTTCCACCGCCACATCGGCGCTCAGTTTCGCCTCAACGCTGCCTTCCCGTGCGTCCAGTTCGCTTAACAGGGCAGGGGAAATGGTCAGGCGATCGCAACCGGCCAACGCCAGCACCTGCTCCGTTTTGCGGAAACTGGCGCCCATAATCACCGTCGGATAACGATGCGCTTTGTAGTAACGGTAGATATCCCGCACCGACACCACGCCAGGGTCGCTTTCTGCCTGGTAAGTTTCCTGCGGCTGATGCTGTTGATACCAGTCGTATATCCGCCCGACGAACGGCGAAATCAAATACACCCCTGCTTCGGCGCAGGCGCGGGCCTGTGCGAAAGAGAACAGCAGCGTCAGGTTGCAATTAATCCCTTCGTTTTCCAGTTCTTCGGCGGCGCGAATGCCTTGCCAGGTGGCGGCAAGCTTAATCAGAATGCGCGATTTATCGACGCCCTGTTGCTGATACAGGCGGACAAGCTTACGCGCTTTGGCGACACACAGCCCGCGATCGAACGAGAGGCGCGCATCCACTTCAGTTGAAACGCGCCCCGGCACATGCTTAAGCAGTTCCAGTCCAATATTCACCGCCAGCTTGTCGCTGGCGTTGATGATCTGCGTTTCACGGTTGCCGCCCTGTTGAACGGCGAACTGGATCGCGTCGTCGATGAGCGGTTGATAGTGAGGAATGGCCGCCGCCTTGAGGATCAGCGACGGATTAGTGGTAGCGTCCTGCGGTTTAAAACGGCGAACGGCCTCGATATCGCCGCTGTCCGCCACCACGGTAGTGATACGTTTGAGTTCATCTAACTGACTCATGATCAAGATCCTTTCAGAGCTCAGAGGTTAAGCGGCAGCCGGAGATTACGCAGACTTGCCCAGATTCTCGTAATACGTGATTTTTTCGACTTTCGGCGCGGAGCGTCCGCCTTCGAATTCCGACGCCAGCCACACGTCAACGATATTCTTCGCCAGTTCCGGGCCGATCACGCGTGCGCCCAGGGTCATTACCTGCGCGTCATTGCTTTTACGGGCGCGTTCGGCGGAATACGTGTCGTGGCACTGAGCCGCGCGCACGCCGGGGACTTTGTTAGCGACAATCGCCATCCCGATGCCGGTACCACACAGCAAAATGCCGCGCGGGTAGGTGCCATCGCCGATGGCGCTGGCGAGGTTAAAGGCGATATCCGGGTAAATTAACGGGTTGTCGCCGACGTCATGGCTGAAATCGACGACTTCAATGCCTTTCGACTGCAAATGGGACTTCACCAGATTCTTCAGCTCCGTCGCTGCATCATCAGCACCAATCGCAATTGTTAACATAGTGGTTTCCTCACATCAGGGTACAGGGGAAGTTTGGCTGTTCATCTGAACGGTTTCTATTCATGTGAACAATCTCTGGCTGGATAAAAAGTAGCTTTTAATAAACATAAGTTCAACACATTTTCATATGAACAGTGAAAAATGACTTCTTCTACCTCTTTTTAGGGTGTTAAGCCTCGCGTATCGCTCAAAATAGACATTTTGAGGGCGATCACAATTTCATTGGATGCTCATTTGCACAAATCTTATGAACTGTTAATGTTCATTTGTCATGTAGCGAAAATGTGAATAGGAAACGCCAATAGATATGGAACGGGGCTTATCCATAATCGCGATTTATAGACAACACCCATTTTCCTCTGATCCCACCGGTAACCCGATTTACCCGGAAGGAGAGACACTGTGACCAGCACTCATCAAAACGTAGCGACTGACGTAGAAAAGTCAGCCATTCGTAAGATCTCGATTCGTCTTGTGCCATTTGTTGCTCTGATGTTCTTTATTAACTTCCTCGACAGGACGGCCATCTCGTTTGCTGGCCCTAACGGCATGATGGATGACCTGGGTATTCAGGTCGCACAGTTCGGCCTGGCCTCCGGGATTTTCTTTATCGGCTATATTTTGCTGGAAGTGCCCAGCAACCTGGCACTGCACCGCTACGGCGCGCGTCGCTGGCTGGCGCGTATCATGGTTTCCTGGGGTATCGTTTCGCTGTTATTCACCTGGGTGAGTAATGTCGAAGGGCTGTATATCCTGCGGTTGCTGCTCGGTGTGGCGGAAGCGGGCTTCTTCCCTGGCGCGATCTTCTTCTTAAGCGCCTGGGTTCCGGCGCGTCACCGCAGCAAAATTCTGGCGCTGTTCTATCTGGCGCAGCCGCTGACCGTGGTATTCGGCGCGCCGCTGGCGGCCTGGTTTATCAATCAACATGGCTTGTTCGGGCTGGAAGGCTGGCGCGTGATGTTCCTCGGGGTGTCGGTGCCGGCTATCGTGGTAGGTATCATCGCCTGGTTCTATCTGATCGATAAGCCGAACGACGCCAAATGGCTGACGTCGCAGGAGAAAGAGTGGCTTAACAACGAGCTGGCGCGTGAAGACGCTCAGAAATCCAGCGCCGCTAACCACAGCCTGCGCTCGGCGATGTCCAACGCCCGCGTCTGGGTGCTGTGCCTGATCTACTTCGGCTTCGTGTACGGCCTGTATGCGCTGGCGTTCTTCCTGCCGACCATCATCGGCGGCTTCCAGAGCCAGTTCAACGTTACCTTTGGCGTGATGCAGAAAGGGCTGATCACCGGCGCGCCGTATCTGGTTGCGGCCATCGTGATGTACTTCTGGTCGCGTGATGTCTCCCGTCGCGGCTGCAAAACCTGGCATATCGCCATTCCAGCCCTGGTCGGCGCGATCACCGTGCCCACCGCGCTGTATATGGAAACGCCGTTTGCCACCATGGTGGTGATCTCGTTAACCGCCAGCGCCATCTTTGCGGCACTGCCAAACTTCTGGACCTTACCTACCCAGTTCCTGTCGGGCGCCTCTGCGGCGGCGGCGGTGGCGTTAATCAATACCCTCGGCAACGTGGCCGGTTTCTCGGCGGGCTACATCACTGGCGCGTTGCATGACGCCACGCACAGTTATCTGGTGCCGATGATGGTGGTAGGCGGATTTATGCTGCTGTCGGCGATTATGATGCTGGTGTTAAGCCGCATTCCCCACACAAAGCCCGCCGCTGATGTGAAGATGAAACGAGCAGGAGAGCACTAATATGACATGGCTATTTAATAATCCCTCCGAATTTGCCAAAGAGATGGTGGCTGGTTTTGTCAGCGCCAACGCTGAAATCGTGCGGCAGGTGCCGGGCGGGGTTATTCGTAATACCCAAAGTCAGCCAGGGACGGTGGCGATTGTCATCGGCGGCGGCTCGGGCCATTACCCGGCGTTCGCCGGGCTGGTGGGGCAGGGGCTGGCGCACGGCGCGGCGATGGGCAACCTGTTTGCCTCGCCGTCGGCCCAGCAGATTTGTTCGGTGGCGAAAGCCGCTAATAACGGCGCAGGCGTGCTGTTAGCGTTCGGCAACTACGCGGGCGACGTACTGCACTTTGGTCTGGCCCGTGAACGGTTGATTGCCGAAGGCATTCCCTGCGAATTGATCGCCGTGACCGATGACATCACCAGCGCATCGCAAAATGAAATAGAAAAACGCCGCGGCGTGGCGGGGGATCTGGTGGTGTTTAAAGCCGCCGCCGCCGCCGCCGAAAAGGGCGCGTCGTTGCAGGAGGTGCTTGCCATCGCCCAACACGCCAACGACCGCACCCGCACCATCGGCGTGGCGTTTTCCGGCTGTACTCTGCCGGGGGCTGAACATCCATTGTTTACCGTGCCGGAAGGGCAGATGGGCTTTGGGATGGGCATCCACGGCGAGCCGGGTATCCGCGAAATGGCGGTGCCGGGGGCCGGTGAGCTGGCCGATATGCTGGTGGAACATTTGCTCAACGAATTACCGCCAGGCGTCAGCGCCAGGGGCGCGCGGGTTGGAGCGATCCTCAACGGCCTCGGCTCGGTGAAATATGAAGAACTGTTCGTGGTGTGGCACGGCGTTCAGCAGCGCCTGATCGAGCAGGGTGTGATGCTTGCCGATGTGCAGGTGGGCGAATTCGTTACCAGCTTCGATATGGCAGGGCTGTCGCTGACTCTCGCCTGGTTTACCGACGAGCTGGAAGCGCTGTGGCTGGCACCGGCCTATAGCCCGGCCTTTAAACGCGGCTCGGTGATTGTCGCGCAGCCGTTACAGGCCAGCGACAGCGGCGAATGCCAGCAGGACACGGTGCCGGACGCCTCTGACGTATCGCGTGAAGCCGCCGTTCGCGTCGTCGCGATGGTGGATGCGCTGGCCGACGTGGTGATTCAAAACGTAGAAGAGTTAGGCCGTATCGATGCTATCGCGGGCGACGGCGACCACGGTATCGGTATGGAGCGCGGGGTACGCGCGGCACGGGACAGCGCGCATCGCTGCCTGGCGCTGGGCGCAGGGGCGGGCACGGTATTACAGCAGGCCGCCGACGCCTGGGCCGACCAGGCAGGCGGCACCTCCGGCGCAATCTGGGGCGTGATTTTAAACACCATCGGCACCGGGATCGGCAATCAACAGCGCCCGGATGCCCGCGTAGTGGCCCAGGCGGTCAACGATGCCGCCCACGGCGTGATGCATTTCGGCAAAGCCAAACCCGGCGATAAAACCCTGGTGGACGTGTTGCTGCCGTTTAGCGACGCGCTGATCGCGGAAGTGAATAACGGTTTACCGCTGGCCCAGGCCTGGAACAACGCCGCCCGCCACGCTGAGCAATGTGCCAAAGAGACCGCGCAACTGCTGCCGAAGATGGGTCGCGCCCGTCCGCTGGCGGAACGCAGCCTGGGCACGCCCGACGCCGGTGCGGTTTCTTTGGCGATGATCGTCACGGCGGTGGGCAACTGCTTTACCTCTGTCCCGGACAGCGCAAAAGAGGGGGCGGTATGTCAGTGAAACTGACGCTCGGCGTGAGCCTGAAAATGTATTTTGGCTATCAGCAAACGATGGAATGGAGCCAGCAGGTCGCGGAAATCCTTCGCCAGCACCCGCTGCTGAGCGCCTGCCCGCACGCCACGCTGTTTACCTTTCCGTCGGCACCAGCGATCGAGGGTACGCTGCGTACATTTAACGGCACCGCCATGAAGATCGGCACGCAAAACATCGCGCCCGCTGAACCTGGCGCGTGGACCGGAGAAACCAGCGCGGCGATGGTTAGCGAGATGGGCGGGAAGTTTGTTGAAATCGGCCACGCCGAACGTCGCCGTCATTTTCATGAGGACGAGGCGGTGATTTGCCGCAAAGTCCAGTTAGCGCTGGAGAATGGCTTAACGCCGGTGATTTGCATCGGCGAGCCGGAAAAAATGAGCCTCGACAGCGCCACCGCTTTCGCTATCCAGGAAGCGGACGTGATTATCCATTTTCTGCAACAGCACGCCCTCACCGGGGACTTAATTTTTGCCTGGGAGCCGCAGTGGGCTATCGGCGCGCCGCAACCGGCTTCCCCCGACTACATTCAGACCGTATGCGCAGGGTTGCGGGCGCATCTCTCAGCGCTGCCGGGCGATCACCGCGTGATTTATGGCGGCAGTGCCGGGCCGGGATTGCTGACCCAGCTGTGGCCGCACGTCGACGGGCTGTTTCTGGGCCGCTTCGCCCATCAGCCCGCCGCGATGCAGGCCATCCTTGATGAAGCCTACACCCTGTTAACGCATGCCGAAAATCAGGAGAGCGCATGAAACTTGGACTCAGTACTTACGCTTATTTCTGGCAACTGTCAGATAAAGCGCCCAAACCGATGAGCCTGTTTGAGGCTGTCGACGACAGCGCGCGTCTTGGCGCGACGGTGTTCCAGATTTGTGATTATCCGCAAATTACCGGCTGGTCATCCAGCGAACGGGCGCGCCTGGCGCAACATGCCGCGCGGGCCGGCATTACCCTTGAGCTTGGTACCAAAGGCGTCATGCCTGCGCACCTGCAACGCTACCTGGCGATTGCTGGCGAGCTGGATTGCGCCCTGCTGCGCACCATGATCAACAGCCCGGAACATCGTCCGACGCTTAGCGAAGCCCAGCGCAGCGTGGAAAGCGTGCTGCCGTCGTTTGAAAACCAGGGCGTGGCGATCTGTCTGGAAACCTATGAACAGGTGCCTACCGACGACAATATCGCGCTGGTGAAAGCGATTAACTCAGGGCTGGTCGGCATCTGCCTCGACCCGGCTAACTGCGTCGCCAGCCTGGAGGCACCAATGGACGTGGTGGCGAAAACCGCGCCTTACGTCCTCAACTGGCACGTCAAAGATTTCGCCTTCTCGCGCCGCGACGGCTGGGTGGGCTTTACTCTTGCGGGCGCGAAGCTCGGCGAAGGGTTGCTGCGCTACGATGAGATTTACCAGCAAATCGAGCCGCAAACCCGCGGCATTAACCAGATTATTGAGCACTGGTTGCCCTGGCAGGGCGACGGTGAATGTTCCTGCCGCGTCGAAGCGGCCTGGACTGAACACAACATGAAGTATCTGCTTGATAAACAAACCTCCAATCATTCCTCAACGATATCCAGGGAGTCACATCATGTCTGCTGAATTGAAAACTATTACCGTAATCGGTGCGGGCGGCAAAATGGGGATGCGTATTTCGGCGAATTTCCAGAAGAGCGACTATCACGTGTTTTACTGCGAAAACTCGCCCGCTGCGCAGCAACAGGTTACCGATCAGGGCCGTGAGCTTTCCGACGCGCAGTCCGTCGTGCCGGTGAGCGACGTGGTGATCCTGGCGGTGCCGGATATTGTGCTGGGCAAAGTGTCTGAAGCCGTGGTGCCGCAGATGAAACCGGGCGCAGTATTGCTGACCCTCGACCCGGCAGCGGCCTATGCGAACCTGATCGCCCAGCGCGACGGCATTGAATACGCGGTAGCGCATCCGTGCCATCCGTCGGTGTTCCTCCAGCGCTACACCAAAGAAGAACATGCCGATGCCTTTGGCGGCGTGGCGGCGGTGCAGCACGTGGCGGCCTCTTATGAAACCGGCAGCGATGCGCAAAAAGCCGAACTGAGCAAGGTGATCAGCTGCATGTATGGCCCGGTCGAGCAGGTGCACTGGGTGACGGTGAAGCAACTGGCGTATCTGGAGCCGACGCTGGTAGAAACCGTGGCCTGTATGGTCGGCGCATTTATGAAAGAAGCGCTGGATGAAACCGTCAAACACAGCGGCGTGCCGGAAGAAGCGGCGAAAGCGATGCTGTACGGCCATATTCAGATTGCCCTGGCCGTGGCGTTCCGCGCCACCAACCCGTTCTCCGACGCCTGCATGATCGCCATGGAATATGGCCGCGAGAAAATTGTGAAGCCGGACTGGAAAGTGATTTTTGAAGAGCAGGAGCTGGATAAAGTTATTGCCCGGATGCTGAAAATCGATAGCATTAAGCGTTAAGCCACAGGCTCTGCCGCGATCCGCGCGGCAGAGCATTGTTTCATTAAATTAATGTTTCTCTGATATAATTTTCTGCACCTTACAGGTCTTTTCTTTCCCGTCAATGGAGAACGCGCCTCGCATGGATAAATCCAGCCAGAGTCAGGATTTTGAACTACTCACCGAGATCGCTATTGCGTACTACTGCGATGAGGTGACTCAGGAAGAGATCGCGAATCGATTTGGTTTTTCCCGCATTAAAGTTGGCCGCCTGCTTAAGCGCGCCAAAGAAGAGGGCATTGTCGAAATCAATGTCCGCTACCATCCGGTGTTCAGCACCCAGCTTGAAAAGCAGATGCAGGAGCGTTTCCCGATTAGCCGCGCGTTAATCGCCCTCGACCATAACGACGAAGACGAACAGCGCCGCCAGGTGGCTGCGTTAGTCTCCGGTTATCTCGCCAACAACCTGCGCGACAATATGGTGGTAACCGTCGGCCAGGGCCGCAATGTGGCGGCGGTGGCGGAATACACCAGCCCCATTCAGGCGAAAGATTGCCGCTTTATTTGCGGAATTGGCGGCACGCACCGCACCGGCGACGTGATTAACGCCGACCACATCAGCCGTCTGTTGGCCAAAAAATTTGGCGGCAGCAGCGAGTCGCTGTACGCGCCTGCCTATGTGGAAAACCCGGAACTGAAAGCCGCGCTGATGCGCAATGGCACCATCAAAGAGACCCTCGATCGCGCCCGCAAGGCGGATATTGCGCTGGTGGGCATCGGCGATATGAACGAGAACAGCTATATGGTCAAGCTGGGCTGGTTTACCCCGCAGGAAATTAACGACGCCAGCCTGAATCAGGGCGTCACCGGGGATATCGCGGGTTATGATTTCTTTAACGCCCAGGGCAAGCACGTCAATACCGTTATGGACGACCGCGTCATTGGGTTGAGCGTGGAAGAGCTGCGCCAGATCCCGTGCGTGATTGCCATCGCCTCGGAGAACACGAAAGCAATGTCGATTATGGGCGCGTTGCGCACCGGGGCGATTGATGTTATCGCCACCAGCGCGCGCAACATCCGCACGATTTTGAGTATGACGCAGTAAGCTATCCTGTTAATCACGTCTCTATGAGAAAATGCCAGTCACTGAGGTGACTGGCATTTTTTATGGCCTGTTTCTGGCGGGTTAAGAATTAGAATCCAGTCACAAAATTGAACGCTGCTTTAATGCGGGACTTCGCTTTCCCGAAACGTCATGCAATCAAAAAAAAGAAGCTTTTTAATATGTTAATTGCGGCAAAGCGCAGGCGGTGCCAGACAGTATAGATTTACTCTATAGTGCGTTTATCGAAGCAATTATCCTGCCAGCCTGCCGTTTATTAATAATGGAGGCGTCATAAATTACAGGATAAATATAATGGAACGGTTAAAGCTTTCCGAAAAAATCTGTTATGCGATAGGCGGGGGATTCGCCTCAAACCTTAGTTTTTATGCCATGCTGGTTTTTTTTATTACCTATGCGTCGGACATTTATGGCGTTAATCCCGCCACCGTTGGCGCTATTACTCTGGCCGCAAGGGGTATCGATGCTTTTATCGACCCGATAATGGGCGCTATAGGCGACCGAACCCGAACGAAGCTGGGCAAATACCGTTTCTGGATCATCACGTCGGCACCGGTTTTAGGGGTGACTACGTGGCTGGTATTCGCTTCACCTGACCTTTCACCGACCGGGCGCGTCATCTATATTGCCGC
Organism: Atlantibacter sp. MEI4A-1023; assembly: GCF_056155425.1. Taxonomy (NCBI): domain Bacteria; kingdom Pseudomonadati; phylum Pseudomonadota; class Gammaproteobacteria; order Enterobacterales; family Enterobacteriaceae; genus Atlantibacter; species Atlantibacter sp. MEI4A-1023. The sequence continues at coordinate 3,126,137 of NZ_CM149568.1, read as the reverse complement.
GATTTACATGCTCTATTCTATTGCCTCAACCGGCGCCAATATTCCCTACCATTCATTAACCGCCTATATAACGGATAAGGTCAGTGAGCGTAGTAATATCGTTCTGTTAAAGCAATTTACCGGAATTATTGCCCAGTTTATCGTTAGCGCGGGTGGGATAGTGATACTTTCAGCGTTTAGCCACAATAATGGCGCAACGGGTGAACCGCTAGTTGATGCCAGCAGTTATCGCTATTTAGGCGTTTTATTTGGCGTGGTGACGACGCTGGGTTTTTGGCTATGCGCCTGGGGAGCCCGCCATCAGGATAACTGGACGCGTATTCAGCAGGATCAAGCCGCATTAACTATCCGGGAAAGTGAAGACAGCGGGAATATCGTTGTAGAGGTATTTAAGCAGTTATCACTGGCCTTTCAACGCCGATCGCTGGGGTGCCTGGCATTGGCCTCAGCGGCAAATACCTTATCGCTCTCTATTATGGCGGGCGTTACGGTACAGTTTTATATCTGGGTTTTGCACAGTTCACGCCTGGTGGCTACAGGGGCGTTGCTTAATATGTTTTTCGGCGCGTTAATGTACCTGGTGGTTAAATTCCTGGTGCAGCGTTATGGCAATAAAACGGCATTTGTTATGGCCTGTTGTATCGCGATTATTCCCTCCCTGGTGTTATGGCTGACATTCGATCCCAACCATGTCTCATACACTATTTTTATGCTCGCGCTGCTGATGGCGTTTTGTCAGGCCGGTTCGTTAATTACCTGGATGATGGTGACGGATTGCGCCGACGAGCTGCGCTGGAAAACAAAGAAAAATGCCGCCGGCATCGCCTCTGCCTCACTGACGTTTTCGAATAAATTGGGCTCAGCCGTTGGCGCGTTTGTATTGGGATGGATGCTGCAATTAATTGGATATATGCCGGGGATGGAAAGCCAATCGGAGGGGGCGCTCACCGGGCTGACCTTTTTAATGGTCATGACCCCCGTCTGCGGGCAGTTAATTTCATTATTCGCCATGATTTTTTATCCGCTTAACCGCAAAAATCATAAAGATATCTGCATGAAACTACTTGGCTCGGGAGAATAATATGAAAGCCGTTATGCTAATGTTTGATACGCTTCGTCGCGATCAATTACCGCCCTATAACCCTGACGCTTTTCCATTGCCTAATTTCACAAGGCTGGCAAAAAAGACGGTACGTTTCGACAATTATTATGTGGGGTCAATGCCCTGTATGCCCGCGAGGCGCGATCTTCATACCGGTAGATTAAATTTTTTGCATCGCAGTTGGGGGCCGCTTGAGCCGTTCGATGATTCTATTTTTGAAATGATGAAGAAAAAGGGAATTTATTCTCATCTTATCACCGATCATCAACACTATTGGGAAGATGGCGGCGCAACCTACCATAATCGCTATAGCAGCTATGAGTTTGTCCGGGGTCAGGAGGGGGATTTATGGAAAGCGAAATTAGGATTTAGCGGCGTCGACCAGCTGAATAGCTGGCAAAAAGCCGAGCCGCTCCGGCAAAATATGATCCTGCATGACCGTATTAACCGCAGCTATTTTAAAGAAGAGCAGGATTATCCGCAGGCGCGTTGCTATCAACGTGGACTGGAGTTTCTTGCAGAAAATTACCAGCAGGATAACTGGCTGTTACAGATTGAAAGTTTTGATCCCCATGAGCCATTTGCGGTTCCCGACCGCTTTAAACGAATGGTCAGTCCTGATTTAGTGGGCAATGACGACGACTGGCCAGAATACAGCTCAACCGAACGCATTAATAACCCGCAAAAAGTCGCTCGTGCCGCGCAGCATTACCAGGCGCTGATGCTGATGTGCGATGAATATCTGGGCAAAATACTCGACTTCTTTGATCGCCACGATCTCTGGAAAGACACGCTGCTGGTGGTAAATACCGATCATGGTTTTTTACTTGGCGAGAAAGAGTGGTCGGGTAAAAGCGTTATGCCGGTCTATAACGAAATTGCCCATGTACCTTTCTTTATCTGGGATCCAAAATGCGGAATAGCGAATGAAAGCCGTAGCGAATTAGCGCAGATGCATGATCTCTCTGTCACCTTGCTTGACTATTTCGGTATTGAAAAAACGGCCGGGATGACGGGGCAATCCTTATCAAAAATCGTCGCCACGCGTCAGGCGATAAAGTCTGACGCCCTGTTTGGTTATTTTGGCGCGCATGTCTCTATAACCGATGGAAGATATGTCTATATGCGCGGCAGCCAGCTGCCTGAAAACCAGCCACTGTATGAATACACGCTGATGCCAACGCGGATGCGCCGTAGGTTTAACGCCGACGAACTCAGGCAGACCACACTGCATCCCGGTTTCTCGTTTACGCAACACCTACCCGTTTTAAAAGTGCCCGGCTCCGCAGGGTTTTATAGCTCTTATGCCCACGGCAATTTACTTTTCGACCTCAACGACGATCCGCGTCAGGAACATCCTCTGAAAGATCCTGAACGGGAAGCTGTTTTATTGAAAAAGCTGGCGCAGGCCCTGACCGCCGCACAGGCACCCGTTGATGAATGGCGGCGTTTAGGTATTCCTGAAGACATTAACCTGATTACGCCTGTTTTTATTGCAGATGAACATCAACACCGACGTCAGGTACTTAACCAGCATCTTGGACGCCTGGCGGATATCAACATGCATCCAGATACAAAAGCATTGCTGCTTGAGATTGCGGCCGCGCCGGGTGGTAAAGTCTTTTTGAATGACGTTGCCCGTACCTTTAGCGGCGATTTTTTGAAAAGGGAAATGCTGATGCAGCGTTATGCCACAGGTAGCTATGAATCCAGCTTGAGTGCGCTTTTCAATAAACCTTATTAAATCCCGAACCTTGCCCTTGTTTAGGCAAGGGCATAGCGTCGTGCACATGCTGGTGCTTATAAACAAGGCCTTTCTAACGTGAAATGGACGCAACAGGGTAAACGGCCCGATTATCGGTTTTCTTTGGCGAATGAGCGAACCTTCCTGGCATGGATTCGTACAGCCCTGGCGCTGCTGGCGGGCGCGGTGGGGATTGAACAACTGATTGTTCATAACGTCCCCAACGATAACGCCTTTTCATGGCATGTATTGTCGCTAATGCTGGCAGCAGGAGCGGCCTTTCTTAGCGTGGCGGGCTGGCTGCGCTGGCGGAGCAACGAAATCGCGATGCGAAACGAGCACGACCTGCTCTATTCGCCTGTATTGCTGACGCTATCATGCTATCTTTTGGGGATTGTGATATGGGTTATCTGTCTGATATACCTGCTTTAAAAGGTAATTCTGATCATGTCTGATCATGGCCTCCAGCCTGAGCGTACGCTGTTATCGTGGGGGAGAACATGCTGCTTATTTTTTACGGTAGCCCTGCTTTTTTTTCGTTATGGCGTGATATTACGTCATCGCTTTTATTTGATACCCGCGACTGTACTGATGCTGGCTGCAAGCGCTCACCTGTGGGTAAACAAAACAACGCGTTTTTACCCGAAGAGTTCAGGCTCTGCAAACAGCCTTGCGCGCAAACATATCGCAACAGGGCTGTTTAGCCTTGCGCTGTTTATTGCCAGCATCTGCTTTTGTATTGAACGCGGTATTGCTCTGCTTCTTTAAGGTGGCCAGTATGTATCTGCATAAACTTATTTTTCAGTTCAAAATTCTGGTCGATAAAAAAACGTTCACCGCAGCCGCCGAGGCGCTCTTTATCTCTCAGCCAACGCTGACGCAAAATATGAAACGGCTCGAATCCGCGCTCGAAGCTCCTCTGCTTATCCGCGGCGGCAAAAACATTTCTCTGACGGTCTATGGCGAAAGCCTTTATCAGCATGCCTGTCTGTTAGACCGCAACTATCAAAAAGCGATGCTGGATATTGATGCCATCAAGCGCAATCACCGGCAAACGTTAGTGCTGGAATGCGGGCATGCATGGAGTCATGGGGTATTGTTTAACTTAACCAGAACGTACATGGCCCAGTATCCTCACGTGCGTATTGTTATTAAGAGCTGTAACTCGGCAACCGGACAAACTCACCTGTTGAAAGGGGAGTGCGATTTGGCGTTAGGCGCAATCCCCGCGCCGGAAAAGCGGATCTCGGCCATAAACTATGTACCGGTCTTTACCACGCAATTTAAGCTGTTTTGTTCAGGCGAGCATCCCTGGGCGAAAGTTCCTCACATCACGGAAAAGCAACTGAGCCAGTGCGACTGGATCGTATTGAAACACGGCGAGGATGAAGGCGAATTTAACGATCCGCTTTTATATCAAATTCCGCCGGAGTCGATTCGTTTTGAGGTTTATTCGGTGTCGAATGCCATGGCGCTGGTTGAGCAAAGCCAATGTATTCTGGCGTTGCCTCTACAGCTTGAACAAGAAGCCCACAGAAGGGGGCTCGTCACGCTTGATACGGCAAGGGAATTACCGTCGTTTCAAACCGGGGTGATGTATATCAGCGATGTACTTAAATACCCGCACAAAAAGGATTTTATCGAAACGATTATGACAAAAGATGCCGAACGCCTCAGGCGATCGGCATCTTCAACATGACGCCTGTCAGATTTTAGAACAGTACCGAGTAATTCACCCCAAACGTACGCCCGCGACCTTTATAGGTATACAGATCGGCGGCACCGTAAGTGGGGCTGTACAGCCCTGGCGCACGTTGTCCCCAGGTGGTGGTGTAGTCTTCATCCAGCAGGTTTTCCACGCTGAAGCTCACTTTACCCACCGGCAGGTTATAGCTGCTCAGCACATCAATGGTGTTATAACCGTCGATTTTCTTCCCGGCACTGTCGGTTAAGTCAAAGGTTTGCTGGGTCTGCACGCGCAGGCTCCAGTCGCCTGGCGCCCAGCCAACATACGCGGTGGCTTTAGACGGGCTGGCGGCATCGACGGTCAGTTTTTCCCATTTCCCTTCCTGTTTGGTTTCCGATTTGATCACGTTAAAGGTCGCACCGGTGCTCCAGTCGCTGTCGGTAAAGAAGTAATCCACCGCGCCTTCAAGCCCGTAAATTCGGCGTTCGTCATCATCCAGATTGATGGTCATGTCGGTTTTGTTAATGGAAATGGTTTTGTCCGACAGGGAATAGTACGCCGCCAGTTGGGTGCGCAGATTATCCCCGGTATAGCGCCAGCCGAGCTCATATGCGTTCACTTTGATGCCGTCCAGCGTGGAGTCGTTAACGTTGACGCTATTCAGCAACTGGTAATGGCCATTATTCAGGCGGTAAGTGCCGGAGCCGTAATACTTCGCCAGATCCGGGATTTCAAAGCCCTGAGAGAAGTTAAACCAGGTTTGCTGGCGTTCAGTCAGGTGCGCCAGCAGACCGGCGTTAAACAGGAAGTTGTTGTAGTCGGTTTTGCCGCCGGGCACCGCGTCCGCAGAGGTCGCTGCCCCGGTAGCGATGGCCTGCTGCTGGGCGTAGCCGATGAAATCATCCACTTTGTTTTCAGTGTGCTGGTAACGCACACCGCCGCTCAGGGTAAAGATGTCGTTAATGTCATAGCTGGTCTGGAGGAACGGCGCGAGGTTAGTGATGCTGTAGCTCGGGTAGCGCCCCACGTTATAGCTATTTTCCAGCGTCATCCCGCCGGACTGCTGGGCTTTCGCCAGATCGAAGAATTGCTGGTTGGCGTCGAAAGTTTCATGTTCAGCGTCCACGCCGTAAGTCAAATTCAGGCTGTCGAATAAGGTACTGTTAAGCGTTAGCTTGCCGCCGTAAAAATCGGTTTTCTGCTGGGAGGCACCAATACTGGTGACGCCGGTGCGGCCCAGAGTGGGGAACGGATAAAACGTCAGGGACTCATCGCGATAATAAATCTGCGCCACCAAATCCTGGCCCCAGAAATCGGTGTTGGAATATTGCAGATTGATTAAGTGACGCTCGGTTGCCGGAATACGGTCAGAATCGAGATTGCTGGCGTTATAGGCGTTGCCCTGGCCGGTAACGGCGGAGAAGTTACGGCCCAGGTACAGGCCGTGGTCGCCATCCGCCTGGCTTTTGTAATACTGCGTGGTGAGCTGCAACTGCTGGGTTTCATTAATATTAATCGTCCCGGTGCCCATCACGTCCAGACGGTCGGAATACTGTAAGCCAGTCTGGGTATTATCGATGATGACTTCATCACCGTTGCCGTCATACCAGCCGCCAAATCGCTGGTAGGAGACGGACATGCGGCCCGATGCGTTATCGTTGCCACCGCTCACCGCCGCCGCGACGTTTTCATCGTGATCGTTATGGCTGTTGAAGCCGCTTTTCCCGCCCAGTTGCAGTTCTACTTCCTGCTCCGGCTGGCCTTTTTTGGTCACGATATTAATCAACCCACCGGTGCTACCGCCGCCATACAGTGATGTCGCGCCGGAAATGACTTCGATGCGCTCGATGTTAAACGGATCGATGGCATCCAACTGGCGGCTGTCGGTACGCGACGAGTTCAGGCGCACGCCGTCAACCATCACCATCATCGAACGTCCACGCATATTCATGCCGTAGTTGGTGCGGCCCTGGCTGCTGACGTCCATCCCGGGGATCAACTGGGCGAGGATCTCTTTGATCTCTTTCCCGCCCTGCATCTGTTGTTCGATTTCCTGCTTTTCGATCACCCAGGTGGTTTGCGCCATATCGGTGGCGCTGCGATGCGCGCGGTTGGCGGAGACGACAAGAGTATCTTCTTTGGTATCAGCAGCGAAAGCGGGCGTGGAGAGCATGGCGAGCAGCACGGGGTTCAGCACCCAGCGGGTACGGCGGTTGGCTATCATCAGTTGTTATTCCGTTAAGTTAAGTGCCTTGCCCCGATAAAAGGCGCAGCACAAGCAGTTGCAGAAGCATTGATTTGAATTGGTAATTATTCTCATAATGATATTTATTACATTTACAAAGACAAGCGTTTTTGCAATATTTGCTTGCAAATCTCTGTTCATATTTCCTTGTTTATTGAGGGGTTATCCAACTCGCCGGACCTCTAAGGACTCATCGCTATGGCCGCCAGCTATCGACTCTTCAACCTCACGCTGAAATCACGACATCACATCACGCCTTCACTGCTGCGCTGCGTATTTACCGGCGATGATGTGGCGCAGATGAAGCATGACGCGCCGGATCAGCGCATCAAACTGTTGTTCAGTGAAAACGGTGAGTTTCCGCCGGGATTAGGGAAGGGGGAAAACTGGTACCAGGATTATCTGGCGTTGCCGAAAGAGATGCGTCCCGTGATGCGGACCTATACACTCCGAGCCTTGCGCCGCGATGCACGGGAAATGGACGTCGAGTTCGTACTGCATGGGGAAAAGGGTCCGGCATCGCGCTGGGCCACGCACGCATGCCCTGGCGAGCGCCTGCTGGTAGTTGCACCGGATGCGGCATTTGATGGCGACAGCGGCGGCTACGAGTGGCTGCCGCCTGTGCAGGTAAACCAGGCGTTGCTGATTGCCGATGAAACCGCGCTGCCTGCCGCCCTGGGGATTCTTGAACAACTGGCGAAATCCGCGCATCCGCCTGAGGTTCAGGCGTTTATAGAAGTGCCGCATAAAGAAGATATTCACGACGTAAGCGCGTTTAGTTTTGCCCGCGTGCGCTGGATTGCGCGCGAGTCCGATCGCTTCGGCGACGCACTGCTGGATGCGGTTAAAGCGAACGTGAATATTCCTCACTGGGCGCAGTGCCAGGCGCAGTCGCTGGCCTCCAGCAGCTTACTGGAAGATGACATCTGGGAGCGCGCAGAAGGCAAAAAACCGTTTTACGCCTGGGTCGCCGGCGAGTCGTCGACCGTGAAAAAGCTGCGTCGCTATCTGACCGGCGATCGCAACCTTGATAGGGCCTGCGTGAACTTTATGGCCTACTGGAGCAACAAATAACGTTACGCCTCCAGCGGCGCAATCAACTCCGCTCCCTGATTTCTGATATTCCCGACGCTGCGCGTTACCGGATGCCAGGTAAAATCCCCCGCCGAAACTGCGCCTTTTTGGGCTATCTCTTCCGCTTCTTTTCCGCCGATATCCTGGCTCATCCACGCCAGCGCGGCTTCCGGCGTCAGGACCAGTGGGCGTCGGTCGTGGATATCAATCAGCCCCTTATCTGCGGCTGCGGTAACAATCAGAAAGCCTTCGTTTTCATCGCCGCGCTCAAACGGCGTACTGCCGATGGCAGCGAAAAACAGCGGTTTCCCATCCTGACGATAGATAAAATACGGCTGCTTTTTATCGCCTTCTTTTTTCCATTCAAACCATCCGTCGGCGAAAACAATCGCCCGCCCATGCTGCCACAGCGGCTTGAACATGCGGCTGGTTGCAGCGGTTTCGACTCGCGCGTTGATCAACGGCGCTTTGTTCCACCAGCCCGGCGCGTAGCCCCAGTGGACGGGATCGAGATGCAACTGCTCATCGCGCTCGTTTAACAACAGCACTTTGGTGCCTGGCGCAACGTTGTAGCGGCCAATGGGTTCAGGATCGTAAGGGATATCGCGTTCGAGTTGTTCAGCCAACTGGCTGAGATAGGCTTCACGCGTTTGCGCCTGGGCGAAACGTCCGCACATAGTGACCTCCCGTGTTTAAGGGAAGTATAAGTGCCAAATCGCAGGCATAAAAAAACCAACCGCAGTGGGTTGGTTTTCTTAGGGAATTTTGGTCGGCACGAGAGGATTTGAACCTCCGACCCCTGACACCCCATGACAGTGCGCTACCAGGCTGCGCTACGTGCCGATTTGTGGTCGCTAATACTACCTGTTTCCACGCTGATTGCAAGGGCGCGCTTACCGAGTGATTTATAATTAATCAATCAGTTAGCGATAAACCGTTTTTCGTCAGTCAGCACCTGCAACAGCAAACCTAGCTGCGGTTTGGTTTCCTTCACTTTTTCACCGGCTGGATTATAAATCTGGTATTTGCCGCTGTTTTCCAGAACGACCGTCTGTTCCGGCGTGGTTATCGCCAGCGTCAGGGCATCCGCGCTGACCACCCAGTTGTTCTTACGCGTTGGTGCAAACAGGTCTTCGCCCTGGGAATATTCATTGGCGCTGGTGCGTACGTGCAGCAGGCGCTGCATCAGCGTGGTCATCACGTCCTGGTGATCGGTCAGCTTACCCACGCGCTGTGCAGGCGTGCCCGGCCAGTGAACCACCAGCGGCACTTGCAGATGCGAGCGCGACCAGTCAAAGCTATCGCGTTGTTCGCCCAGCGGCACGCCGTGGCCCGCCGTGACAATCACCACGGTATTTTCCAGTTTGCCTTTACTTTGCAGCGACGCCAGAATCCGCTGAATTTGGTTATCCACATCGCTGACGGCGCGGCCATAACGGCGAGCGAAGTCTTTTTGCTGGGTGTCCTCAGGCAGGTTAGTGCCGTTCAGCGCCACCCAGGAGAACCAGCGGTTATCTTCAGATGCATACTGATTCAGCCAGTTGACCCAGCGTGAGGCCGTCTGTTCATCGGACTGGTTCTGCGCCGCAGGCAGCGAGAAATCAGACAGCAGCGCCTGGCGGTACAGCGAACTGTTAAAGCCGTCAGAGGCGAACAGGCCCAACTGATAACCCTGTTGGTTCAGCGCGGTAATTAGCGCAGCCGGAATACGCGCCGACAATACGCCATCCATATACGCAGGCGAGATGCCGTAGAACAGGCCGAATATACCGTTATCAGTGGCATTGCCGGAGCTCATATGCTGGGTAAAGTTAACGTTCTGTGCGGCGAACTGCGCCAGGGCAGGCATCTGCTGCTCGAAGCGCGAATAATTAAGCCCGTCAACAGTAATCAACAGCACGTTGTAGCCCGCGCCTAAATCGCGATAGCGCAGTTCGCTCAGCGGGTACTGCACCGACACCGCTTCCGGATTGCCTTGCTCCACCAGGCGGCGCTGGTACTCCGCCGCATCCAGCAGACCATGTTTCTCAAGAAAGCGCCGCGCGGTCATCGGATAGGAGAGCGGCAGGTTAGCGCGCTGCATGGTAATCGGACGATAGAAATTGGCGTCGGCCCAGATATAAGCCACGTGGGTGACGATAAACGACACGAAAAAGAAAATCGCCACCGGGCGCGCATAATGCCGACGACGCGAGAGACTGCGCAATTTCTGCCAGCTCCATGTCGCAAACAGCATCTCAATCAGTAAAATCACCGGCACGCTGATAAACATCAACTGCCAGTCGCGGGCCATCTCGCTCTGATCGGGGTTGATTACCAGCTCCCATACCACCGGGTTGAGGTGTAAGTGGAAGCGGGTAAATACTTCGCTGTCAATCAGCAGCAGCGTCAGGCCAGTGGTGGCCAGAATGGCGGATAAAAAGCGCATCAACCGCTGCGACATCACAATGAAGGTCAGCGGGAACAGGATCAGCAGGTAGCCGGCGAACACCAGAAAGCTAAAGTGCCCGGCCAGGCTGATATACGAATAGACGCGCCCCACCAGGGTAGTGGGCCAGTCGGCGACAAACAGATAGCGGCTACCGACGGCCATAGCCATCAGAATATTAAACAGGGCGAACCAGTGCCCCCAGCTGATCATCTGGGAGACTTTTTCACGGTAGCGCTGACGGTTAGTCACCATAACGTATTAACTGTATTCCTTAGTGCGCGTCGTCTTCACGAACCGAAGACTTTAGCGCCTCGGCAAACGAGTGAGCAAGCGCCTGGCGCTGGGACGGACTGATACTGGTATTGATAAGGTTGGTCACCATATTGCCGAGCACCATCAAAGACAGGTCGGTCGGCGCCTTATGCTTTTCCAGCACGTTCACCATTTCTGTAAGCAGCGCTTCAACGCGTTCATCACTATAGCGGGAGAGTTGTGGCATAAATCTACGTCAGTTAAGTTCGAGAAAGTCCGATATATTACCGTAGCAACGGTAATATTTCCCCATTTTTATCAGCAGTTGCAGCGGACGTCGGTCAGTGGTTGAATACCGCCCGGCCTAAAAGGAGAGTTTATCATGAGTCTGGATATCGACCAGATTGCAATACACCAGTTAATTAAGCGTGATGAGCAGAATCTGGAGCTGGTGCTCCGCGATTCGCTGCTGGAGCCGAATGCCGCCGTGGAAGAGATGATGGCGGAGCTGCATCGCGTTTATAGTGCGAAAAACAAAGCCTATGGCTTATTTAATGAAGAGAGCGAGCTGGCGCAGTCGCTGCGTCTGTGCCGTCAGGGCGAAGACGATTTCCTGGGCTTTAGCCGCGCCGCCACCGGGCGTCTGCGCGATGAACTGGCGAAATACCCGTTTGCCGACGGCGGCATCGTGCTGTTTTGCCACTACCGTTATCTGGCGGTGGAATACCTGCTGGTGGCGGTGCTGAATAACCTCAGCAGTATGCGGGTTAATGAAAATCTGGATATCAGCTCAACCCATTATCTGGATATCAACCATGCAGACATCGTGGCGCGCATCGATCTCACTGAGTGGGAAACCAACCCGGAATCGACCCGTTATCTGACTTTTCTGAAAGGACGGGTAGGGCGCAAGGTCGCCGATTTCTTTATGGATTTCCTCGGGGCCAGTGAAGGCCTGAACGCCAAAGCGCAAAACCGCGGTTTGCTACAGGCGGTGGATGACTACACGGCGGAAGCGCAGCTGGATAAAGCCGAGCGCCAGAACGTGCGTCAGCAGGTTTACAGCTACTGCAACGAACAATTGCAGGCGGGCGAAGAAATCGAACTGGCATCGCTGTCGAAAGAGCTTTCTGGCGTTAGCGAAGTGAGTTTTGAGGCGTTTACCGCCGAGCAGGGCTATGAACTGGAAGAGAGTTTCCCGGCGGATCGCAGTACGCTGCGCCAGTTAACCAAATATGCTGGTAGCGGCGGCGGGCTGACGATTAATTTCGACGCTATGTTGCTGGGCGAGCGTATTTTCTGGGACCCGGCCACCGACACGCTGACCATCAAGGGCACTCCGCCAAATCTGCGCGACCAGCTTCAGCGCCGCACGTCTGGCAAATAAAGGCCAAAAATAAAGGCCAAAAAAAACGCCGCATTACGCGGCGTTTCTTCAGACCAGCCCGGCAATTACGCGCGAACGAAGTCGATGTGTTGCAGTTTCGGCTTGTAAGCGTGACGCTGTACGGCCTGAACTTTAACTTTTACTTCTTTACCATCAACAGCGATAGTCAGAACTTCGCTGTAGAACTCAGGCTTAGCCTGCATGTTCATAACCTGGTCGTGGTCCAGTTCGATGGCAATTGCAGCGTCTTCACCGCCATAAATGATGGCCGGGAATTTGTTCGCTGTGCGCAGGCGGCGGCTCGCACCCTTACCCTGCTCTTTACGTACTTCTGCGTTGATAGTAAACATTAACTTTTCTCTTCTTTAATTCCTGTCGCAGGCGACCCAGCGACAGGCAGATTATCTGCTTTGCGGATGCAAAAGCGGGCGGGATTATAGCCATAACCGCCCCTGGCTTCAATGAAAACCGCCGCTAACCGCGTAATTCGTTGGCGCGGCGGTAGCGGCCCTGATAGTCGAACACCTTTTCCCGCACCTGCCAGAAGCGATCTTTCATCCGTGCCACTACAAAGTCTGGGTGGCGCAGCAGCGCGTGTTGCGCCGCGATATCCGCCGCCGTGATCCAGCGCAGCGGTATGCCAGGCGTGCGGGTATGAGGGCGCAAAAACAGATGTTCAAAGGCGGTGCGCTGCGCGGGCGTGTGCAGACGGAAGCGCTCACTGACATCCGCGCCGTCTTCGTCGTAATAGGTGGCTTTAAGCCACTCGCCCTTCGCATCGCTGCCGCTTTGTAACTGCATCCCGCTACAGCGCAGCACCAGCGCGTCTTTCAGCTTCAGCGCTGCTTTTAACATATCGTCGGGGTCAACCAGAATGGTATCGCACTGGTGGCAACGGCGGGCGGCGATATCGTTTTCCGCATTGCATTGCGGGCAGTTTTTGAAACGAAAGCGGTAGTCGCACTGTTCGCGATTGCCGTCGTCATCCTCCAGCACGCCCTGGCAGCGCCGCCCGAAATGCTCAATCAGCGTACCGTCTGCGGTGGTTTTTCCCCAGAATGTATTGGCGAAGCCGCAGCCTGGGCAGAACACCTGCACCGGCACATTGTCCGAGCCTTTTTTTGCCGTGCCGACTTCCGGGGTAAACAGATCGTGCGGGTTGCCTGCGTAATCAAGGATTAAACAGTCGGTTTTGCCCTCAAACAGCCGCAGCCCACGCCCGACGATTTGCTGATACAAACTGACCGACTCGGTCGGGCGCAGAATCGCTATCACGTCGACATGGGGCGCATCGAAACCGGTCGTCAGTACCGACACATTCACCAGATAGCGAAAGCGGCGTGCTTTGAAATCATTAATCAGCAGGTCGCGCTCCGGGCCGGGCGTTTCGCCGGTGATCAGCGCCGCTTCTCCGGCAGGCAGCAGGCCAGTGATTTCCCTGGCGTGTTCGACCGTGGCGGCGAAAATCATCACCCCCATGCGGGTAGCGGCGAAATCGACGATCTGGCTGATGATATGCGGCGTAATTCGCCGCTGTTTTTTCAGCTCCAGATTAAGATCTGCCTCGCTGAAAATCCCGTTCGCCTGCGGCTGAAGGCGGCTGAAGTCGTACTGCACCACCGGCATATCCAGCCGTTCCGGCGGGGTGAGGTATCCGTGTTTGATCATGTAGCGCAGCGGCAGTTCATAGATGCAGTCGCGGAACAGGGCGTTCTGGTCGCCGCGCACCATGCCGTGATAGTGGTACTGATAAATCCAGCCTTTACCGAGCCGGAACGGTGTGGCGGTCAAGCCCAGCAGGCACAGCCGTGGATTGCTCTGGCGCAGATGGCGCAAAATCTGCTGGTACTGGCTGTCGTTATCGTCGCTGATGCGGTGGCACTCATCGACAATCAGCAGCGAGAACTCGCCCTGAAACTCATCGAGATTGCGCGCCACCGACTGCACGCTGCCGAATACCACTTTGGCCTGGCTCTGCTTGCGCTTCAGCCCGGCGGAGTAGATATCCGCCTCCAGCCCGAGGGCGCAATATTTGGCGTGGTTTTGCTCCACCAGCTCTTTGACGTGCGCCAGTACCAACACGCGCCCGCGCGCAACCCGCGCCAGTTCGGCGATAACAATGCTTTTCCCCGCGCCGGTCGGCAGGACAATCACAGCGGGTTCAGCGGATTTTCGAAAGTGGGCGAGGGTGGCGTCTACCGCCTCGCGCTGATAGGGTCGTAGCGTTAACATTGCGTGCTTTTCAAATTCATTAGCGTGCGAAACATCATTTTAATCTTGAGCGAGTCCGTTAGCCCGCTATACTGACCGGTCTTGATGATTTCTTTCATTACCAGCCCATGCTGGACCGCGTTTAACAGGCAAAAAACTTCAATGCGACTTGATAAATTTATCGCCCAGCAGCTCGGCATCAGCCGCGCTATTGCCGGGCGTGAGATTCGCGCCAGCCGGGTAACCGTTGATGGCGAACCCGTAAAAGATACCGCGTTCAAACTGAAACCCGAACATGATGTGGCCTACGAGGGCAACTCCCTGGTGCAGCAGACCGGCCCGCGCTATTTTATGCTGAACAAACCCCAGGGCTACGTCTGCTCCACCGACGATCCGGATCATCCCACCATTCTTTATTTCCTGGATGAACCGCTGGCGCACAAACTGCATGCCGCCGGGCGTCTGGATATCGATACCACCGGTCTGGTGTTGCTGACCGATGACGGCCAGTGGTCCCATCGTATCACGTCGCCGCGCCATCACTGCGAGAAAACCTATCGCGTAACGCTGGAATCGCCGGTGGCCGATGATACCGCCGAACGGTTCGCGAAAGGCGTTCAGTTGCATAACGAAAAAGATCTCACCAAACCGGCCGTGCTTGAAGTGATGACGCCGACGGATGTGCGTCTGACCATCAGCGAAGGCCGTTACCACCAGGTGAAGCGCATGTTTGCCGCAGTAGGGAATCACGTGGTGGAACTGCACCGCGAGCGTATCGGCGCAATTGAACTGGATGAAGATTTAGCGCCGGGCGAATACCGCCCGCTGACCGAAGACGAAATAGCCAGCGTTGGCTTGCCGTCACGTTAAATTCAGGAGAGTGGAGTGACCACCCGACAAAATTCTTCGATGGGGATCGTCGTCATTCTTGGCCTGTTAGCCATGCTGATGCCGCTGTCTATCGATATGTATCTGCCGGCGTTGCCGGTGATTTCCCAGCAGTTCGGCGTGCCTGCAGGCAGCGCCCAGATGACGCTCAGCACCTATATTCTGGGTTTCGCGGTGGGGCAGCTGTTTTATGGCCCGATGGCGGACAGCCTGGGCCGTAAGCCGGTGATCCTCGGCGGTACGCTGGTGTTTGCCGTGGCGGCGATTGCCTGCGCGTTATCCCAGACTATCGATCAGCTGATCGCTATGCGTTTTCTCCACGGCCTGGCGGCGGCAGCGGCAAGCGTGGTGATTAACGCCCTGATGCGTGATATCTATCCCAAAGAGGAGTTCTCGCGCATGATGTCGTTTGTCATGCTGGTCACGACCATTGCCCCGCTGGTGGCCCCGATGGTGGGCGGTGCGGTGCTGGTGTGGTTCAGCTGGCACACCATTTTCTGGATCCTTGCGGTGGCGGCGCTGATTGCTTCAGCAATGATCTTCTTCCTGATTTCGGAAACGCTTCCAGCAGAACGGCGGCAGAAATTCCATTTCCGCACCACAATAGGCAACTTTGCCTCGCTGTTTCGCCATAAGCGCGTGCTCAGCTATATGCTTGCCAGCGGCTTCAGCTTCGCCGGGATGTTCTCATTCCTGAGCGCCGGTCCGTTTGTCTATATCGAAATCAACCACGTCTCGCCACAGGATTTCGGCTATTACTTTGCGTTGAATATCGTGTTCCTGTTTGTGATGACGATATTTAACAGCCGCTTTGTGCGCCGCATCGGGGCGCTGCGTATGTTTCGCACCGGGCTGTTTATTCAGTTTGCGATGGCGGTGTGGATGGTGGTCAGCGCGCAGTTTAACTTCGGCTTCTGGGCACTGGTGCTGGGTGTGGCGGCGTTTGTCGGCTGTATTTCTATGGTGGCGTCTAACGCCATGGCGGTGATTCTGGATGAGTTCCCGCATATGGCGGGCACGGCATCGTCGCTGGCGGGGACGTTCCGTTTCGGCATCGGCGCGATTACCGGCGCGTTGCTCTCGATGTTCACCTTCAATTCCGCCTGGCCGATGATCGGCTCTATCGCGTTTTGCGCGACCTGCTCAATTCTTTTCTACCTCTACGCCAGTCGTCCCAAAAGACACCGTTAACTGCCACTCAAGGGGTACGAAAACTACCCCTTTCTTAATCCATATCAACGAATAAATTCCCCGTCTCCGTACAATTTGTTTCGTGAATGTAAATGTAAAGGTCTTAAAAAGTCATTTTTTTGTAGTCAAAAAAGGTTGAGTTAGATCGCGTTACAGGTTACATATAGCGCCGAAATGAGATGTGCCGCACAAAAATAAAAGGTTGCCGATGAATGAGTAACCGAAATTATTACTACAGTGTAACCGTTTTCTATGTTGATCATGTTACGTTTCATCAACATTGTGTTAACCTGTATGTAAAGTGATTGTGATTTTTTGCTCTTGCTGGGGAAGTATTATGAATACGTTACAACTTTCCATCGTCCATCGCTTGCCTAATAGCTATCGTTGGTTGACGGGTTTCGCAGGTTCAAAAGTTGAACCGATTCCGCAGTGCGCGCAAAGCGAAGACGATTGCCTGGTCGGCCTGAAATTGCTCAGCCCGGTAGATAACGCGTGGCAGGTAATGAATAAATTAAGCCAGGCGTTAACCGATATCGAAGTGGATTGCGCCGTGCTGGAGTGTGAAGGCGAGCCATGCCTGTTCGTGGACCGTCAGGATGAATTCGCGGCGACCTGCCGTTTGAAAAACTTTGGCGTTGCGATTGCCGAAACCTTTTCTGGCCAAAATCCTTTCTGAGGATCAGCGCAGCGTAAGCAGCTGGCGGGTATAATCTGCCGCCGGCGAGGCAAACACCTGCCCGCACGGCCCCTGCTCAACCACTTCTCCCTGCTTCAAGACCACCACTTGATGACATAGCGAACGCACCACGTCCAGATCGTGGCTGATGAACAACCAGGCCAGGCGGTGCTTCGCCTGGAGTGATTTCAGCAACGCCAGGATTTGCGCCTGAACGGTTCTGTCGAGGGACGAGGTCGGTTCATCCAGCACCATCAAATCTGGCTTTAGGATCAGCGCGCGGGCAATGGCGATGCGCTGGCGCTGGCCGCCGGAAAACTCCGCCGGATAACGGTGACGGGTTTCCGGGTCAAGCCCCACTTCCTGCATGACCTCTATCACCTGGGCTTCACGCTGCTGGGCGGTCAGTTCAGGATGATGGACCCGCAAGCCCTCTTCAATAATTTGCAGCACATCCAGACGGGGATTGAGCGAAGAGTTCGGGTCCTGAAACACCACCTGGATGCGATGGCGCACCGGTAACATCTGTTTGCGGTTCCACTGGTGCAGCGGCTGCCCGTCGAACCAGATTTCGCCCTGGGAAGGGATGAGCCGTAACAGCGCCAGGCCGGTGGTGCTTTTGCCTGAACCGGATTCGCCCACCAGACCCAGGCTTTCACCGGCCCGCAATTCAAAACTCAGATTACGCAGTGCGTAGTGATGCCCCACAGTGCGGCGGAAAATCCCGCGCCGCAATGGAAACGCGACCTGTAAATCCGCTATCCGCAACAGCACAGGGCTGTCGGCGGGGAGGGCGACCGGATCGCCCTCGGGCTCAGACGCCAGCAGTTTTTGGGTATAAGGGTGGCGCGGCTGGCTGAACAGCGGGCGGGTCGCGTTTTGCTCCACGCACTGGCCGTTTTGCATCACCGCCACGTTATCCGCCAGTTTTTTCACGATATTTAGGTTATGAGTAATAAACAGCAGGCCCATATTCAGCTCGCGTTTCAGCTCATCCAGCAGTTGCAGGATTTGCGCCTGCACCGTGACGTCCAGCGCCGTGGTGGGTTCGTCGGCGATCAGCAATTGTGGCCGGGTCAACAGCGCCATCGCAATCATCACGCGCTGACGTTCGCCGCCGGAAAGCTGATGCGGGTAATCCTTCAGGCGGCTGGCGGGCTGGCGAATGCCTACGCGCTCCATACAGGTGAGTATTTCTGCCCGCGCCGGGTGGCGACGCATTCCCCGGTGCAGCGAAAGCACCTCATAAAGCTGCTTTTCGATGTTATGTAGCGGGTTAAGCGACACCATTGGTTCCTGGAAAATCATGGCGATTTTATTGCCGCGCACCTTACGCAGTTGCGCTTCGCTGGCGTGCAGCAGGCTTTGCCCCTGAAACTGAATATCGCCCTGCGGGTAAACCGCAGGCGGCGATGGCAGCAGGCGCAGAATCGACAGCGCGGTCACGCTTTTGCCGGAGCCGGATTCGCCTACCAGCGCCAGGGTTTCGCCCGCGTTGATGCTGAGTGACACATTGTCCACCACCCGGCGTTCAACGTTATTCTGACGAAACGCGATGGAGAGCCCGTCGATGGAAAGCAGGGGAGCCGTCATATTACGCCACCTTACTGGGGTCGAAGGCGTCGCGCACCGCTTCGCCGATAAAAATAAGCAGTGACAGCAAAATAGCCAGTGAGAAAAAGGCGGTGATGCCAAGCCACGGGGCCTGTAGATTATTCTTGCCCTGTAACAGCAGTTCACCAAGCGACGGCGAGCCCAGCGGCAGACCGAAGCCGAGGAAATCCAGCGAGGTCAGCGTGGTGATAGAACCGCAGAGAATAAACGGTAAAAAGGTCAGGGTCGCCACCATAGCGTTAGGCAGCATATGCCGCCACATAATGGCGCGATCGCTAACGCCCAGCGCCTGAGCCGCGCGAATATAATCAAAATTACGGGTGCGCAGAAATTCCGCACGCACTACGCCCACCAGGCTCATCCAGCCAAAAATTACGGTGATTGCCAGCAGCCACCAGAAATTGGGCTGCACCACGCTGGACAGTAAAATGATTAAAAACAGCGTCGGCATTCCCGACCACACTTCGATAAACCGCTGCCCCCACAAATCGACTTTACCGCCGTAGTAGCCCTGGATCGCGCCCGCCGTTACGCCAATCACGCTGGAGCACAGCGTCAGCATCAGCCCGAATAAAATCGAGATGCGCGTGCCGTAGAGAATGCGCGCCAGCACATCACCGCCGTTAGCATCGGTGCCCAGCCAGTTCTGGCTGGATGGCGGCGAAGGGAAGGGCAGATCGGTGGCGTAATTGATCGCGTTCGCCCCGAAGCGAATCGGCGCCCACAGCACCCAGCCTTGCTGTTCGATGCGCTGCGCCAGCCACGGATCCTGATAGTTTGCCCGGGTCGCCAGCGGGCCGCCAAAATCGCTTTCGCTGTAGTTAACCAGCGCCGGAAAAAACCAGCGATCCTGATAATGCACGACTAACGGGCGGTCATTCGCGATCAGTTCAGACGCCAGGCTTAAAACGAAAATCACCATGAAAATCCACAGCGACCAGAAACCCCGGCGGTTGCGACGGAATCGCGCCCAGCGCGCCTGGTTTACGGGGCTTAAGCGACTCATCCGCGTCCCTCGAAATCAATACGCGGATCGACCAGCGTATAGGTGATATCGCTGAGAATATTCAGCAGCAGGCCGATCAGCGTAAAAATATACAGCGTGCCGAACATCACCGGGTAATCCCGCGACACGGTGGCTTCATAACCTAACAGCCCCAGCCCGTTGAGTGAGAACATCACTTCAATCAATAACGAGCCGGTAAAGAACATGCTGATAAACGCCGCCGGAAAACCGGCGATTACCAGCAGCATGGCGTTACGAAACACATGGCCGCGCAGGATCTGTTTCTCGCCCAACCCTTTGGCGCGGGCCGTGACCACATACTGCTTGCGGATCTCATCGAGAAACGAGTTTTTGGTCAGCATGGTTAACGCCGCAAAGCCGCCAATCACCGTTGCCAGCACCGGCAACGTGATATGCCAGAGATAATCGCTGATCTGCTTATACCAGGGCAGGCTGTCGAAGTTGGCTGACACCAGGCCGCGCAGCGGGAACAGATCGAACCAGGTGCCGCCCGCGAACAACACAATCAGCAATATGGCGAACAGAAACGCGGGAATGGCGTAGCCGACTATAATCAGCGCGCTGCTCCAGACGTCAAACGCACTGCCGTTACGCACCGCCTTGCGAATGCCCAGCGGGATAGAGACCAGGTAGATAATCAATGTGCTCCACAGCCCAAGCGTGATCGACACCGGTAGGCTGTCGCGGATCAGCTCCAGCACCGAGGCGCTGCGAAACAGGCTGTTGCCAAAATCGAAGCGCACATAGTCTTTTAGCATCGTGAAATAGCGCTCATGCAGCGGTTTATCAAAACCGTAGCGCCTGGTGATCTCTTCAATGATTTCCGGGTCCAGACCCCTCGCGCCGCGATACTGGCTGTCGCCGGGATTGCGTACGCCCGCCTGGGCATGGCTTAGGCCAGTCCCTTCGCCGCTCACGCCCGGTATCCCGCCGCCACGGCCAAACTGAATAGCGGAAATCGCCTGGTCCACCGGGCCGCCTGGTGCAATCTGGACGATAAAAAAGTTAATGGTGATGATCGCCCACAGGGTCGGGATAATCAGCAGCAGACGACGAATCAGGTAAGCGCCCATCGTCGCTCCTTAGCGCCGCGCGGCGGGCAGTTTTTCCGCCCGGTTAACGTCATACCACCAGGTATCGAAACCCAGGGAATAGACGGGCGCTACCGCTGGATGGGAAAACTTATCCCAGTACGCGTAACGGTCGGAGGACATATACCACATGGGCAGCATATAGAAATTCCAGGTCAGCACGCGATCCAGCGCGCGGCCCAGCGGCAACAGCTTCTCTTTATCGCCCTGGTTCGCCATGATCTGGGCGATCAGCTTATCCACCACCGGGCTTTTCACGCCGGGGGCATTATAGGTGGAATCAATATATTCCGAGGCCCAGGAGATTTGCAGGTCGGAACTCGGCCAGGGCATGGCGCGCCACAGCGACGGCATCATGTCGTAATCCCGGGTGCGCAGCCGGTTGGTGATTTGCGAGTTATCCACCTGACGAATGTTCAGCGTAATCCCAAGCCGTTCAAGATTGTGCTGGAACGGCAACACCCACTGGTTATTGCCGCCAGAGGAGAGCAGCAGTTCAAAGCTGAACGGCTGGCCGGTTTTCACGTTGACCAGCTTTTGATTTTTCAGCTCCCAGCCCGCCTGTTTCAGCAAGTCGATGGCTTTCAGCAGGTTGTCCCGGTCGAAGCCGTCGCCTTTGGACACCGGCGGCTGATACACGGTGGTAAAGACCTCTGGCGGCAGGTCGGCCTTCATAGGAGCGAGCAGCACCAGCTCATCGGCTTTGGGGTAATCGCGCGCGGCGTATTCGGTATTCTGGAAATAACTGTTGGCGCGGCTGTAAGCGTTGTAAAACAGCGCCTTGTTCATCCATTCAAAATCAAACGCCAGGGTAATGGCTTCCCGCACCCGGCGGTCGGCGAACTGGGGGCGCTGGATATTAAACGCCAGCCAGCGGGTATCAGTGGCTGCCTCGCTTTTCTTTTCTTCTTTTACGATATATTTGCTGTCGAAATTTTTTCCGAGATAGCGGGTCGCCCAGTTTTTGGCGCTGACCTCGCTGCGAAAATCAAACGCGCCCGCCTTGAAAGCTTCAAACGCCACGTTATCGTCGAGGTAATAATCGTAGCGGATAGTGTCGAAGTTCCAGCGTCCACGGTTTACCGGGAGAGTCGCGCCCCAGTAATCTTTCACTCGCGAATAAACCACATACTGGCCCATTTTCCAGGCGGTAATTTTATACGGGCCACTCGCCAGCGGTGGGGTAGAGAGTGGATCGCTCAGCTTATGATCCTTCCAGAAGGCTTTCGGCATTACCGGCAGGGAAAACAACCCCAGCAGGTTTTCTTTACCCGGCGTAGCGAGTTCAATGCGCACCGTCAGCGGCGCAATCGCTTTGACCGTGGTGCCTTTATAGTAGATACGGAACTGGGGGACGCCTTCGGTCATAAACTTTGAAAAGGTGAAGGCGACATCCTCGGCGGTAATCGGGCTGCCATCGTGAAAGCGGGCGCGGGGGTTCATTTCTACTTCCGCCCAGGCATAGTTGTCTGGGTAGCGAACCCGCTCGGCAATCAGCGGGTAATAGCTGGCCGGTTCGTCGTCGGAAGTGGTAAACAAGGCGTCGTAAAGATTTTCGGTGCGCACCGCCGCATTGCCGCGCAGAGCAAAGCGGTTGAAGTTATCAAACGTACCGATGCTGGAAAGCGTGATATTGCCGCCCTTAGGCGCGGCAGGATCGACATAGTCGAAGTGGGTGAAATCCACGGCGTATTTAGGTTCGCCCAGTACCGCCAGCGAATAGCTTTCTTTAATGTCCTGTGTGTATCCCACGGTGCTTATCAGACTAAGCAGTAAAACCAGTGCGCGCGCAAGCATACGATGGCGTGATCCTGTTGTTATCCCGGCGGGCCGCCGGGCTACGCTTTGTCTGTGAATAATAAGTGACGGTCGCGGGATTGTGAAATAAATGTCCCGACAATCTCCCCGAATCGGTTAATGCCCCGATCGCTGACGCTGCCAGTCGATAAGCTGGGCGACACGCACCGGGCGTGAAAAGAAAAAGCCTTGCAGGTAATTTACACCGCGGTCGCGCAGCCATTTGGTTTGTTCCCAGGTCTCAACGCCTTCGGCGACGGTGGTCATATTTAACCGGCGGGCGAGGGTGATCACCGCATCCAACACGGGCGAGGTCACCGTTTCGGTGCCAATGGCGTTAACGAAACCACGGTCAATTTTCAGGTAATCCATTGTGAAGCGCTCCAGATAAATCAGCGCACTGTGCCCGGTGCCGAAATCATCTACGGCAATCTCAAAACCCTGCTGGTGCAGCCATTCAAACAGCGATACCGCCTCTTTCTCCTGAATCATATCCCGTTCGGTGATTTCAAAGACGATCTGGAAATAGTTGTCGGGCAGCGAGGCGGCGAACTGGCAAATATCTTCTTTGAAATCCGGCGAGTGTAGGTGCCCCGGCGCAATATTAACGCCGATTTTAGCGCCCTGCGGCAGGATATCCATCAACAGCGGGACTTCTTTGGCGATCAGCTTAAACAGATGGCGGGTCAGCGGGACGATAAGCTGCTGGGCTTCAGCGAAATTGATAAAGGCGTCTGGCGGGATGGCGCCTGCCGAGGGATGCTCCCAGCGCATCAGCACCTCTGCGCCGGTCATGGTCAGGTTATTCGCTTCCACCACCGGCTGCCAGACAATATAAAACTGATTGCGGCGAATGCCCTGCATGATCTCTTTACCGGAGCGCTGGCGAATATACAGCAGGTATCCGCACAGGCATCCGCCGAGGGTGCCAGCGAAAATGCCGGTCAGGGCCGACAGCGCGACATCTTCTCTGGACCAGGTTCTGCCGTAAATAAAGAGTTTGATGGGGTAATCGGGCAACGTGGCGATACGCAATGGCGGCGACGCCAGGCTGGCGACATTTTGCACGCCGGGCGACGCTGTGGTTATGGCTTTGTCACCGACCACCAGCGCCACGCTTGCCGCATCGCGATGGCGCGAAGTGAACAGCAAATAGGGTGTCAGATTGACATTCAGGGTTGTGAAAATCCCGCGCTGTGCGTTAGCAGGGTTCTGATACCAGATAGCGATAGTCGGTTTACCAGGCATCATCGGCGTACCGGGCATAATTTCTAAATCGACTTTTTGATGCGTATCGATTGCCGGAGCCAGTTTCGCCATGGGTTCCGACATACTGCCTGTCGCTGATGAACAGTACGCCGTGTCGTTATTCACCAGCACAAATGCCCGGACATTAATATTAAACGCCGCGCGGGACGTAAGGTCAGCGGAGACGTGGTTGCACCCTGCCAGGGTGAGCGGCTGTAACGTATCGGCAACCGCTTCGAGATCGTTAAAGTAATCGCGCACGTAGCGTTCAACGCCTTGTGCCAGTATGTCATAGCCCTGTTCTCGCTTGTGGTGTAGCGACAAGGCGTAAAGGGCGGAAGTGATAATCGCCATGACAACGCCGATCATGATGCTCGTCATGATCATTTTCCGTGGCGTCGTCAGATAGCGCGCAAAGATATTGGCTGCTCTCATCCCGGGAGGCTCTCTGTTATCTGCGTAAGTGGGTAGGGTTCCCAGAAAATATAACGTAGTTAATGAAGGGTGTGATCGTTCTGTTTGCGGCAAACAAAAACGCTGCCGAAGCAGCGTTTTGTTGAATAACATCTTTTGGAACAGCCAAGGGAAGCTGACAACAAGATTAACTGCGGGTCAGGACGCGCCGCGCTTCATTGTATCGCTTGTTCCAGTAGGGCTCATCCATACTGGAAATCACGACGCCGCTGCTGGTTGACGCATGAACGAACTGGTTGTTGCCAATATAGATACCGACATGGCGTCCCGTTGAACCTGCGCGGAACAGCACTAAATCGCCGGTGCGTAAACCGTTACGGGAAATGTGTTTACCCATTTCCTGCTGTTCGTAGGTCGAACGCGGCAGTTCTAAACCAAATTGTTCACGGAAGGTACGCTGCACAAAACTAGAGCAATCGATCCCGCTACGGCTGCTGCCGCCAAGGCGATAGCGCACGCCTTTCCAGCTCGCGTACTGGTCCATTAAGCGCGATTTGATATCGACTGAACGAACCATTTGTTCAAATTCATCCTGAGAGGCTTGCAGTAAAAAACTATCGTTACTGCCCACTGCATGCGTCTCAGAATGCACGTTCTTTGCGGTGTTGGTGGAGCTACAAGCTGAAAGCAGTACCGCAACTGCAATCGCAGGGATTACCCGCAAGAAATATCTCACAATCGGTTGAGATGTGACCATGTTGTTTATTTTCCCTTGAAGTCCTTAACGACAAATATCGTTATAAAAAATGCCAAACGTGACGAGACTAATTAGCGAGGCGGGATGAGACAATTCTGGATGTGCAAAAATGTGGATTAACGCACACTATGATTACTCATGAGCCACTATTTAACCGTTTGCCAACAAAGCGAAACCGAGATTACCCGATCGAAACTCGCATGGCGAGCGCTTTTATCTGATTTTTTATAAGAAATTGTGATGTTAAAAAACAAAAATTATATTTAAACAATTATGCAACATTTTTGCGGGTGAAATAAGCAAGTGTTTCATTTCGATGACAATTTTTGCGTTTATTATTTAAGCTAAATTTCCTTGCGCAATAAAAAACCGCCACTTATCGATGACGAAAGTGGCGGTTTATTTTTTGTACAATTTACTGAATATTCGGACTCTGTTTATTCTTCCCGGGCAAATAATAGTTCAGTTGCGTGATTATTTTATCGCTTAGCGGCGTTAATAGCACCCAGGGAAGCCCTACTAAAATTACGGATAACGAGCCCACGAATATATCGGTGAACCAGTGCGCGCCGATCATCATTCGCGGCAGGGAAAAAACCACAAAAATAACCAGGGAAATAGCAAAGGCCCGTGCGCCGAAATAGCGCAGCATAAATCCGCAAAAGATCATCAGCATCATCCCATGATCGCCGGGGAAGCTGTCTTTTGAGGCATCTTTGGTCGGAATATTGAGTAATTCGCTGACACGATGAATATCAGTGAAAAACAGCGTCGGGCTGTGACGCTGCACCGGCAACTGTTGGCCGATTTGGTTCAGCACCACCGCCGTCAGCAACATCACCACGCCCATAATGACAATCTGGCGGCGGCCATACGCTGTCTGCCT
The DNA here is from genome assembly GCF_056155425.1 of Atlantibacter sp. MEI4A-1023. Lineage (NCBI taxonomy): Bacteria > Pseudomonadati > Pseudomonadota > Gammaproteobacteria > Enterobacterales > Enterobacteriaceae > Atlantibacter > Atlantibacter sp. MEI4A-1023. Next base: position 3,100,412 of record NZ_CM149568.1, on the reverse strand, counting down.
GATCCAGTACGACAAGATCAGCAATCCCATCGCCACCAGTGAAAACCCATCAAAAGCACGGTTATTAGTGATCGCCACCAGCCACAAAAACGCGTGATTCTCTACCAGCAGGTTATTGAAGTAGCGGAATATCCCGGAATCCACAGGGAACCAGAATCCGTGGTTTACCGGAATCATCCACGAAAAAAACAGGGCAATACCGGCGATATTCAATAACACAATAAGAGGGAGACGCGTTTTCATGATCTTCATCACAGTCTGAGATTACACCCAGGCAACGTTAGTCGGACTAACTTAAACGAATCTTCAACAAACTTGATTGCAGCGCATTCCAGTCGGCCTGATCGTTATGAATAAGTTCGATGCGGCTGTCCGGTGGCGCGACGTTTTGGGTTTCGATATGCAAGTCCAGCCCCTGGCGGTTGATTCGCACCAGCCCCTCAGGAATACGCATCACGCCTTTTACCCGATCCACCGGGGCCAGCCGCGCCCATTCCAGCAGGCCGATGGTGTCGAATACGGTTTCGCTGTCAAAAATCCATCCGCAGGCGTGATAGCCCTGGCCCTGATTCAGATTGCGCCGCCAGCGCTGGTGGTTGGCTAAATTTAGCGCCGCTAAACCGCGTGCTGACGGATGCGCGTGGCTGTGTTCCTGGCTGGAAGGCAGCTCGCGGGTATTATGGCGCGGCGCGTCCAGCAGGGCGTTATCGATGTGCCCCTGGGTGGCGACCACGATCTGGCGGTTACCGCCGTGCGTTTCCTGCCATTGTTCCAGCGCCTTGAGCGCGGCGGCGTCGGCGCGGTCCTGCTTGTTGGCGATAATAATGTCGGCGGAGGCCAGTTGATCGCGGAAGTTATCATTACTGAGGTATTGCGGCTCCAGCAGTTGCCGGGCGTCCAGCAGGCATAACGTGGCGCGCAGGTCGATCCACGGCTCGTAAACTGGCGCAGTCAGGATATCGAGGATCTGTTTAGGGTGCCCCAGCCCGGTGGGTTCAATCAACAGCCGATCGGGTTTCCCCTGGCGCAGCAGCGTATTCAGGCCAACCTGCATCGGCAGCCCGTTTACACAACACATGCAGCCACCGGGGATCTCTTTCAGCAATGCGCCGCTGTCGGCTAGCAGCGCGCCATCGATGCCCACTTCACCAAACTCATTGACCAGCACTGCCCATTTTTCGGCGGGGTCTTTATTGGCTAACAGATGAAGAATAGTGGTGGTTTTACCGCTGCCGAGAAAGCCGGTAATGAGGTTGGTTTTAGTCACGCAAGGCTCCTGCCGAATCTATACCGCTAAATGCGATAACAAAGTGTAGCCGGTAATCCTGGCTAAAAAAGGCGGCAAAGAGAAGAGGGGGAGCGTATTTGCTCCCCGGGGAATGGGCAATTAACGGCGTGCCAGTCTGGCTACGGAATCACGCGCGCCGGTGCGGCACAGGTTCTGCCAGGCTGCCTTTAGCGTATGGATAAACACTGGATTAGCGGGAAGATCCTGGCCGAAAATTTCTTTCAGAGCCAGCAGCGCGTCCACGCGTTCGTCCTCGCTGCTTTTCTCAACCTGAGCACGAATTTTTTCGACCAGCGGGTCGCGGATATCAATCGGCTCGCCGCTGTCATCCACGCCGCTGACGTAGCGCATCCAGCCCGCCACGCCCAACGCCAGTAATGACCAGTCGCCGCCGTAAGCCAGATGCCAGCGAATGCCGTCGAGCATACGCTGCGGCAGTTTCTGGCTACCGTCCATCGCAATCTGCCAGGTCTGGTGTTTCAGCGCCGGATTGCTGAAGCGTTCGATCAGGCTGTCGGCATAGGCGGTTAAATCCACGCCGGTAATACGCAGTGTGGGGGCCTGTTCGTTCAACATCAATTTGCGGGCGGCGGTTTTGAAGCTCTCGTCTTTCATGCAGTCGGAAATATGTTTGTAACCCGCCAGATAGCCCAGCCACGCCAGGAACGAATGGCTGCCGTTCAGCATCCGCAGCTTCATTTGTTCCCAGGGCAGCACGTCGTGCACCAGTTGAACACCTACCGCCTCCCATTCGGGGCGACCCGCGACGAAATTATCTTCTACCACCCATTGGATAAACGGCTCGGCGCTGATGGCACACGGGTCGTCGACGCCCAGAATCGCGCTGATTTCCTGCAGGGATTCCGGGGTGGCGGCGGGGACAATGCGGTCCACCATGGTAGCCGGGAAAGAAACGTGTTCCGCTATCCATTCCGCCAGCGCTGGCGAGCGCTTTTGCGCCATGCCGATCACCGCCTGGCGCACCACGTGGCCGTTTTCGGGAATGTTATCGCATGACAGCACGGTAAAAGGGTTTAGCCCGCGCGCCTGGCGACGCGCCAGCGCTTCCACCAGCAAACCGGGCGCGGAGTGCGGCGCGTGCGGGTTTTCCAGATCGTGGATAATGCGTTCATTCGTCGCATCAAGCTGCCCGCTGGCCGGATCGATGCAATAGCCTTTTTCGGTAATGGTCAGGGAAACAATGGCCACCTGCGGCTCGCAAAACTTCTCAATAATGGCCTCGAGACCATCCAGCTTTGCATTCAGGCATTCGTTGACTGCGCCAACCACAATCGCGGTATTTCCTTCTGCGCCTTTCTCCAGCACGGTAAACAGATGATCCTGCTCGCGCAGCGCGCTCATCAGCTTATCGCCGCTGAACAGGCTGATTTCGCAGATCCCCCAGTCGCCACCGTTTTTGCGCAGCACCCGGTCCGTCAGTAATGCCTGGTGCGCACGGTGAAACGCGCCGAAACCGAGATGCACGATGCGGCTTTTCAGCGCGCGGCGGTCGTAATCCGGCGTTTGTACGTCGGGCGGAAGAGTAGCGGTGGCGAGGTTTTTCATTATCTGCTTTACCTGATTAACCATTAATTAACATCACCAGTGTAAAGTTATACGACAGCAATGTGAATTGGTGTGCCGGGATAATCTGTAGAGTGTGAAGGGGATCATGCAACCGTAACAAGACACGGTGAGATTCAGAGAAAAAGAGAGGTGCAGGGAAAATGAAATTGGTATGACAGCTTTTAAGGGGAACTCGCAGGCTAAATCGATTTAAGAACCTGCTAATAACAAACAGGGGCATCGCTGCCCCTGAATGATCAATTAATCGGCGCGGCCCATGTAGCGGCGTTCCGGGATGTGAATACGGATTTTATCGCCGTTGCTCAGGTACTCCGGCACCTGAATGACCAGGCCGGTCGACAGGGTCGCAGGCTTGGTGCGGGCGCTGGCGGATGCGCCTTTAATGCCCGGAGAGGTTTCCACGATTTCCAGGTCTACGGTCTGCGGCAGTTCCAGCGCCAGCAACTGTTCGTCCCAGGTCAGTACCTGCATATCCGGCATACCGCCTTCCGGGATAAACAGCAGTTCGTCTTCAATCTGCTCTTTGTTGAAGATAAACGGCGTGTAGTCTTCCGCGTCCATAAACACGTATTCGTTGCCGTCAACGTAGGAGAAATTGACGAAACGGCGGGTCAGCGTAACGGTATCCACGATATCGTCGCCTTTAAAGCGCTCTTCAACTTTCAGACCGGTGCGCACATCGGAAAAGCGCATTTTATACAGCGTGGCCGCGCCACGGGCGCTTGGCGCCTGGATATCAATATCTTTCACCAACAGCAACTTGCCGTTGTAATTGAGAACCATACCTTTCTTTATTTCATTCGCTCTTGGCATTGGGAAAATCCTGTTAATAGGGTCTTATAAAAGATCGCGTCAAACTACTCGTGGCTTGCGGTTGTGGCAAGCGGATTTGTATTTGCTGTAAAAGTCATAGTGCCAGGCGCGGCCGCCTGTTAAAGTCGCCGCTCAATACTTCCCCGGAGCCCAGAATGGAATGCCGTCCAGATTGCGGCGCATGCTGTACCGCGCCCTCTATCTCCACCCCCATTCCGGGTATGCCGCAGGGCAAGCCCGCCAATACGCCCTGTGTGCAGCTTGATGAACATCAGCGCTGCAAAATCTTTATGTCGCCGCTGCGCCCGGCGGTGTGCGCGGGGTTGAAGCCGTCACGGGAGATGTGCGGCGAGTCGCGTCCCCAGGCGATGCAGTACCTTATCTGGCTGGAGGCGCAGACTGCGCCTTAAACGTCTTTAATCCGCAGCAAGCACCACAGCGTCAGCACGATCATCGCCAGCCCGACGTAAAACACGCTATGGAAATTCCAGATTTCGGCAATGATCCCGGCCATCGACCCGGCAATAATCCAGCCTACGCGGGTGGTATTAGTATAAAGCGTGGTGGCGGAACCCGCCTGACCCGGCATTAAATCCTGAAAGTAGAGCATGCCGATACCCGCCAGAATCCCAATATAGATGGCGTTCAGCAGTTGCAGGCCCAGCAGGACGACAGGGTGGTGGAAGGTCAGCATGCCGATATAGAACAGCAGCCCGGCTATGGTGGCGATGCGCATCAGGAAGCGCTTGCCGCAGCGTTTGGCGTAGTAACCGGCGATCAGCATGGTCGGGATCTCCAGCCCGGCAGCCGTGCCCATCATGATCCCCGCCAGTTTTTCCGGGTAATGCAGTTCATTAATGATATAGAGCGGCATATTGATGATGTAGAGGCTGTTGGTGCCCCACATCAGCGTACAGGCAGCGAACAGCAGCAGGGCATCCCGGCGGTTACTGCGCGGCGCTTCGAGTTTAGCGCTCACCGGCACCGGCGTTTTGCGCATTGAAGGCAGTAAAAACCAGACAATCGCTCCGCACAGCACATAGGCGAATGCCGCGCTGATGTACATCACGTCAAAGCCAAATCCCATCGCCAGCGCGTAAGCAATCGGCGGGCCAATGACCCACGCCAGCGACACCTGGGCTCGCAGAATCGAGCTGAACATCACCGCTTCACGACCGGTTTTATCGGCGTGCTCCCGGGCAAGGGCGAACATTTGCGGGTTGGCCGTTGAGCCAAAGCTGCTCAGAAAAACCCCGACAAACAGCAGCACGAAATAGTTGCGGTTCCAGGCGAACAACAGGCTGGCAAGCGCGCCCAGCAGGCAGCAGGCGAAGATCAGCGTTTTGCGGTCGCCTTTTTTATCTGAACGCCCCGCCAGAAACTGGCTCACCATAATGCCGATGATGGCGCTGCCGCTAAAGAAGAATCCAACCATCGCCGGACGGGCGTGAACTTCGGTGGTCAGAAACAGGCTCAGCGTCGGCGTTTGCAATGCGCCAGCAATTCCGGTCAAAAAGGCCACAATTAAGAATGACGCGGACGTGATATCGAACGTGCGTGGGGGGAGTGCGGTGGTGTTGTTAGACATGTTGGAGGTTCAGATTTTAGCAAGGTGCGCAGTTTACGCGCAGCGGCGGCAAATAAACAGGGTGTCAGGTCAATTCCCTGCTTTTTTGAACCGCAGTTTCAGTGCTGAACAGGGGCTGACGGCTGGCTGAAATACCCAAAATAATTTCAGCTAAGTTCAGTGTCGGGCTGCTGAAGTGTGCGGAAACTCAAAAATCTGACATCCCGTTAACAACAAAACTTGCCAGTTTCGGCAGATGCCTACACACTCGCGAAACGTTTCAGCGTCGTCTTATTGGCTTGCCACATTGAGAGGGCGCATTTTTTCTCATGATGGCTGAAACGATTCAATTTCAGCGAGCGAGGAGAGTTATGTTCCAGTTATCTGTGCAAGATATTCACCCAGGCGCCAGCGCCGGGAGTAAAGACGAGGCGATCCGGCAGGTTGCGGCTGCGCTGGCGCAGGCCGGCAACGTGGCTGACGGCTACGTCAACGGTATGTTGGCCCGCGAACTGCAAACGTCCACCTATTTAGGCAATGGCATCGCCATCCCTCACGGCACCACCGACACGCGCGATCAGGTGCTGAAAACCGGCGTTAAAGTTTTTCAGTTCCCGCAGGGTATTGCGTGGGGCGAAGGGCAGACCGCATACGTGGCTATCGGTATCGCCGCCAGTTCCGATGAACACCTCGGTTTATTGCGTCAGCTTACCCATGTGTTAAGCGATGACGACGTAGCCGAACAGCTAAAAAACGCCTCCAGCGCAGAAGAACTGCGCGCCTTGCTGATGGGCGAAAAACAGCAGGCGTCTTTGAAACTCGATAACGACACCGTACAGCTGGACGTTGCCGCCGCTGATTTAACCACGCTACAGGCGCTGAACGCGGGCCGTCTGAAAGCGGTTGGTGCAGTAAACAGCCGCTTTGTCAGCAATGTCATCAACGACACCCCGCTTAATCTCGGCCACGGTATCTGGCTGAACGACAGCGCAGAAGGCAACCTGGTGAGCGCCATCGCCGTCAGCCGCAGCGCGACGCCGTTTGACGTCGACGGGCAGAGCGTGGCGATGCTGTTAACCGTCGTCATGGCCGACAGCCAGCCGGTCACGGTGCTGAAGCGTGTAAGCGATTTGATTATCAACCAGAAAGCGGACCGCCTGGTGAACGCCGATGGGGCAACCCTGCTGGCGCTGCTGACCAGCGATGACGCGCCGCAGGAAGACGTGTTGAGCGCGGAATTCGTGGTACGTAACGAACACGGTTTGCATGCCCGTCCGGGCACCGTGCTGGTAAACACCGTTAAGCAATTCAACAGCGACATTACCGTCACCAACCTCGACGGCAGCGGTAAACCGGCTAACGGCCGCAGCCTGATGAAAGTGGTCGCGCTGGGCGTGAAGCAGGGCCACCGCCTGCGTTTCACCGCGCAGGGTGAAGATGCTGAACAGGCGCTGAAAGCGATTGGCGAAGCCATCGCCGCCGGTCTTGGGGAGGGCGCAGCATGAGCAGACGTGTCGCTACCATTACCCTAAACCCGGCCTATGACCTGGTCGGTTACTGTGCGGACATTGAGCGCGGCGAAGTGAACCTCGTGCGCACCACCGGCCTGCACGCGGCGGGTAAAGGCATTAACGTGGCCAAAGTGCTCAAAGATTTGGGCATTGATGTCACTGTGGGCGGGTTCCTCGGCAAGGACAACCAGGACGGCTTTCAGCAACTGTTCAGCGAACTCGGCATCGCCAACCGTTTCCAGGTGGTTCAGGGCCGTACCCGTATCAACGTAAAACTTACCGAAAAAGACGGCGAAGTCACCGATTTCAATTTCTCGGGTTTTGAAGTGACGCCAGCCGACTGGGAACGTTTCGTGAATGATTCCCTGAGCTGGCTGGGCCAGTTTGATATGGTTTGCGTCAGCGGCAGTTTGCCGTCCGGCGTCAGCCCGGAAGCGTTCACCGACTGGATGACTAAACTGCGCAGCCAGTGCCCGTGCATTATTTTTGACAGCAGCCGCGAAGCGCTGGTGGCCGGCCTGAAGGCCTCGCCATGGCTGGTAAAACCCAACCGCCGCGAGCTGGAAATCTGGGCCGGTAAAAAGCTGCCGGAACTGAAAGATGTGATCGAAGCCGCTCACGCGCTGCGTGAGCAGGGCATCGCCCACGTGGTGATTTCTCTGGGTGCGGAAGGGGCGCTGTGGGTTAACGCCTCTGGCGAATGGATCGCCAGGCCGCCGTCTTGTGAAGTGGTCAGCACGGTAGGCGCGGGGGATTCGATGGTCGGTGGCCTGATTTACGGGCTGCTGATGCGTGAATCCAGCGAACACACATTACGTCTGGCGACCGCTGTCGCGGCGCTGGCCGTTAGCCAGAGCAACGTCGGTATCACCGACAGACCCCAGTTGGCCGCAATGATGGCGCGCGTCGACCTCCAACCCTTTAACTGACAGCAGGAGAGACATAATGAAAACGCTGCTGATAATTGATCCGAGCCTCGGGCAGGCCCGTGCATACATGGCGAAAACCCTGCTAGGCACGGCGGCTCACAAAGCGCACCTGGAAATTATCGATAACCCGAACGACGCAGAACTGGCCATTGTGGTCGGCACCGCGATCCCTGCTGATACCGCGCTGAACGGTAAAAAGGTGTATCTGGGCGATATCGATCGCGCCGTGCTGCACCCCGAACTGTTTCTGGGCGAAGCCAAAGGTAAAGCCGCGCCGTACAGCGCGCCGGTGGCTGCCCCTGCGGCAGCGGCCCCCCTTGCCAAAGGCCCGAAACGCATCGTTGCCGTCACCGCCTGCCCGACCGGCGTGGCGCACACCTTTATGGCGGCTGAAGCTATTGAAACCGAAGCCAAAAAACGCGGCTGGTGGGTAAAAGTAGAAACCCGTGGCTCCGTTGGCGCGGGCAATGCTATCACCCCGGAAGAGATCGCTCAGGCAGATCTGGTGATTGTGGCGGCGGATATCGAAGTGGATCTGGCGAAATTCGCCGGGCTGCCGATGTACCGCACTTCAACCGGTCTGGCGCTGAAGAAAACCGCCCAGGAGCTGGATAAAGCGGTAGCAGAAGCCAAACCGTATGAAGCCCAACAGGCGGCGTCATCGTCTTCTCAGGAAGGCAAAAAACAGAGCGCGGGCGCCTATCGCCATCTGTTGACCGGCGTCTCTTACATGCTGCCGATGGTAGTGGCGGGCGGCCTGTGTATCGCGCTCTCCTTCGCGTTTGGTATCGAGGCCTTTAAAACCCCGGATACCCTGGCGGCGGCGCTGATGCAGATCGGCGGTGGTTCAGCCTTTGCGCTGATGGTGCCGGTCCTGGCGGGTTATATCGCGTTTTCCATCGCGGATCGTCCGGGCCTGACGCCGGGCCTGATTGGCGGCATGTTGGCAGTAAGCACCGGCTCCGGTTTTATCGGCGGTATTCTGGCCGGTTTCCTGGCGGGCTATGTGGCGAAAGCCATCAGCACGAAGCTTAAGCTGCCGCCGAGCATGGAAGCGCTAAAACCGATCCTGATCATTCCGCTGCTCTCCAGCCTGGTGGTCGGTCTGTCGATGATCTACCTGATCGGCAAACCGGTCGCGGGCATCCTCGCGGGCCTGACTCACTGGCTGCAAACTATGGGCACCGCCAACGCGGTCCTGCTGGGCGCTATCCTCGGCGGTATGATGTGTACCGACATGGGCGGGCCGGTGAACAAAGCGGCCTATGCGTTCGGCGTTGGCCTGCTGAGTACCCAAACCTACGCGCCGATGGCGGCGATTATGGCGGCCGGTATGGTGCCACCGCTGGCGATGGGCCTGGCGACGCTGGTTGCCCGTCGTAAATTCGACAAAGGCCAGCAGGAAGGCGGTAAAGCGGCGCTGGTGCTGGGCCTGTGCTTTATCTCCGAAGGGGCGATTCCGTTCGCAGCACGTGACCCGATGCGCGTTCTGCCCTGTTGTATCGTCGGTGGTGCGGTAACGGGCGCTATCTCAATGGCGATTGGCGCGAAACTGATGGCGCCGCACGGCGGTCTGTTCGTGCTGCTGATCCCTGGTGCGATTACCCCGGTTCTGGGTTATCTGTTCGCTATCGTTGCCGGTACGCTGCTGGCGGGTTTGTCATATGCCTTCCTGAAGCGTCCGGAAGCGGAGCTGAACACCAAAACCGCGTAATTTACGCATTAAAGAAAAGGGCAGGTGAGAACCTGCCCTTTTTGCATTTTAAGATGGCTCAGACAGCCACGGCTTCATGCTGCTGCGCCCGCAGCCAGGCGATTTCCTCTGCCCAGATGTCCGGGTTGATGGTTTCCAGAATCAGCGGAATGCCGTCGAAGCGCGCATCGCGCATCAGCCAGCTAAACGGCGTGTGGCCGATGTTGCCTTCGCCCAGGCTGTTATGGCGATCCACCCGGCTGGCAAAGGCGCTTTTGGCATCGTTGAGGTGCATGCCGCGCAGGTACTGAAACCCGACGATGCGCTCGAATTCAGCAAAGGTCTTTTCGCAATCTTCATCGGTACGCAAATCGTAGCCCGCCGCGAAGGCGTGACAGGTATCGATGCACACCCCAACGCGCGTTTTATCTTCCACGCCGTCAATAATTGCCGCCAGATGCTCGAAGCGGAAACCCAGGTTGCTGCCCTGTCCGGCGGTATTCTCAATCACCGCCGTCACGCCGTCGGTTTTCGCCAGTGCAATATTGATGGATTCGGCGATGCGCGCCAGGCAAGCCTCTTCGCTAATCTGCTTGAGATGGCTGCCGGGATGGAAGTTCAGCAGGGATAAGCCCAACTGCTGGCAGCGCGCCATTTCGTCGATAAACGCGTCACGGGATTTCTCCAGCGCCTCATCCACCGGATGGCCGAGGTTAATCAGGTAGCTGTCGTGCGGCAGGATCTGCCCCGGTTTAAAATTATGTTGCTCGCAGGCGGCTTTAAAATTATCGATGGTTTCGCCGCTAAGCGGTGCCGCGCGCCACTGGCGCTGGTTCTTGGTAAACAGGGCGAAAGCGTTCGCGCCAATCTCTACCGCGCGGGTCACGGCCTGCTCCACGCCGCCGGATGCGCTGACATGTGCGCCAATATATTTCATCTCATTCTCCTGTCTGACCTGCAAAGCACGCTTTTTATCATAGCCGCTGCGGTGTGGAAAGCGCCGCGCCGGTTACAGCAGGTGATGCACCGCCAGATTAATCGCGCCGCCGCCGATAATCAGCCAGCCAAACAGCATCAGTGCCATCACCAGCGGTTTAGCACCGGCTTTTTTCAGGGCGCTGACATGGGTGGTAAGCCCCAGCGCCGCCATCGCCATCGCCAGCAGTACCGTATCCAGGGTGATTAACGCCTCCACCAGGGCGACAGGCAACAGGTGGAGCGAGTTAAAAATCGCCACCAGAATAAACAGCACCGCAAACCACGGAATGGTGATTTTGCCGGTTTGGGCGCTGCCGGCCGGAGCCAGCTGTTTTACCCGCGCCGCCAGGAAAATCAAAAACGGTGCCAGCATCATTACGCGCAGCATCTTGGCGATCACTGCGCTGTTTTCTGCATCCGGGCTGATGGCGTGCCCGGCAGCCACGACCTGGGCGACTTCATGCATCGTCGAGCCAATAAAAATGCCGTAATTCTCCGGGCTGAACCAGTGGGCCAGCAGCGGGTACATCAGCGGGTAGATAAAAATCGCCAGGGTACCGAAAATCACCACCGTCGCGACCGCAACCGTCACTTTACTGGGCTCGGCTTTGATCACCGGTTCGGTCGCCAGAATCGCTGCCGCGCCGCAAATGCTGCTGCCTGCGCCAATCAGCCAGCTGGTCTGCCGATCCAGCCCAAAAATTTTCTGCCCTAAAAAGCAGGCCAGTAAAAAGGTACTGCTCAGGGTCAGAATATCAATCACAATCCCGCTGACGCCCACTTCAGCAATTTGCGAAAACGTCAGACGGAAGCCATAAAGAATAATGCCTAAACGCAACAGATGCTGTTTCGCGAACAATACGCCGCCGTCGCACTGCTGCCAGATTTTTGGATACAGCGTGTTGCCGATAACCATCCCGGCGAGGATCGCCAGCGTCAGGGCGCTGAAGCCCGCGCCTGCAACGGCGGGAATAGCGCCCGCCCACAGGGCCAGGCCGGTGAGAGCCGCGCACAGCGCCAGGCCGGGAATAAAATGCCATACCGTATGGCGATGAGTCTGTAAGGTAATTTCTGCCATAACCTTCTCCTTTGTCCGGGAAAAGCTTACGGCGCGGTAGCTTAAAAATAAAATTGATTATATATTTATAATTAATCTTTATAAGTGGTAAGCAGGCGTACTGCTGCCGAAAAGGAAACATTATGCATATCACGCTGCGTCAGTTAGAAGTCTTTGCTGAAGTGCTGAAAAGCGGTTCAACAACCCAGGCCTCGCAAATGCTGGCGCTGTCGCAATCCGCCGTCAGCGCGGCGCTCACCGATCTGGAAGGCCAGCTTGGCGTGCAGTTTTTTGACCGCGTCGGTAAACGGCTGGTGGTCAATGAGCATGGCCGCCTGCTGTATCCGCGTGTGGTGGCGCTGCTGGAACAGGCAGGGGAAATCGAACAGCTGTTCCGCAACGATAACGGCGCGATTCGGGTGTACGCCAGCAGCACCATCGGTAACTACATTCTGCCGGAAATTATTGCCCGCTATCGCCGCGATTTCCCCGATTTGCCGCTGGAACTGAGCGTGGGTAACACCCAGGACGTGGTGAATGCAATTATCGATTTTCGCGCCGACGTCGGGTTTATCGAAGGCCCGTGCCATATGTCGGAAATCGTCACCGAGCCCTGGCTGGATGATGAACTGGTGGTCTTCGCCGCACCGGATAATGCGCTGGTTAACGGGCCCGTTACCCTGGAAAGCCTGGCCGCCGCGCCCTGGATCCTGCGCGAGCGCGGTTCCGGCACCCGGGAAATTGTCGACTATTTACTGCTATCCCATCTGCCGCGCTTCCATCTTTCAATGGAACTGGGTAACTCCGAGGCCATAAAACACGCGGTTCGCCACGGTCTGGGCATCAGCTGCCTGTCGCGCCGGGTGATTGCTGAACAACTGGCGGCGGGCACGCTGGTGGAGCTGGAACTGCCGCTGTCCCGCCCGGTGCGCACGCTGTACCGTATTCATCACCGGCAAAAGCACCTCTCCCGGGCGTTGCAGCGCTTTATCGGCTATTGCGGGCCATAGCGTGAAAAAGCCGTCTTGCACATCCCCCAAAGACGGCTTTACTTATAATCTTCCCCCGATCATGAAGGTCTCTTATAACCGCGATTTTCTGCCACGATATCCGGAAACGCTCTGCTACAATCGCGCCTCATTTTATGGATGGGCATTATTTTTATATGGTTAGCGAAACGAAAACCACACAAGCGCCTGGCTTACGCCGTGAATTAAAGGCGAGACATCTGACCATGATCGCCATTGGCGGCTCTATTGGCACCGGGCTTTTTGTCGCCTCTGGCGCGACCATTTCCCAGGCGGGCCCCGGCGGCGCGCTGCTTTCTTACATTCTGATCGGCCTGATGGTGTATTTCCTGATGACCAGCCTCGGCGAACTGGCGGCGTATATGCCGGTTTCCGGTTCGTTCGCTACTTATGGCCAGAAATATGTGGAAGAGGGCTTCGGCTTCGCGCTGGGCTGGAACTACTGGTACAACTGGGCAGTGACCATCGCCGTTGACCTGGTGGCCGCACAACTGGTGATGACGTACTGGTTCCCGGACACCCCCGGCTGGATCTGGAGCGCCCTGTTCCTCGCCATTATGTTCCTGATTAACTACATTTCGGTGCGCGGTTTCGGTGAGACCGAATACTGGTTCTCGCTGATCAAAGTGACCACGGTGATTGTATTTATCATCGTCGGCATCCTGATGATCCTGGGCATCTTCCAGGGTTCGCAACCGGCGGGCTGGAGCAACTGGACAATGGGCGAAGCGCCATTCGCTGGCGGATTTGCCGCGATGATCGGCGTGGCGATGATCGTCGGCTTCTCTTTCCAGGGCACCGAGCTTATCGGCATTGCGGCGGGCGAATCCGAGAACCCGGAAAAGAACATTCCGCGCGCGGTGCGCCAGGTGTTCTGGCGTATCCTGCTGTTCTATGTGTTCGCTATTCTTATCATCAGCCTGATTATTCCTTACACCGATCCGAGCCTGCTGCGTAACGATGTCAAAGACATCAGCGTCAGCCCGTTCACCCTGGTGTTTGAGCACGCGGGCCTGCTCTCTGCTGCGGCCATCATGAACGCGGTGATCCTGACGGCGGTGCTGTCGGCGGGTAACTCCGGCATGTATGCCTCAACCCGTATGCTGTACACCCTGGCCTGTGATGGCAAAGCGCCGCGTATCTTCGCCAAACTGTCCCGTGGCGGCGTACCGCGTAACGCACTGTATGCCACTACCGTAGTTGCCGGCCTGTGCTTCCTGACCTCGATGTTCGGCAACCAGACCGTGTACCTGTGGCTGCTGAATACCTCGGGGATGACTGGCTTTATCGCCTGGCTGGGGATTGCCATTAGTCACTACCGTTTCCGTCGCGGCTACGTGATGCAGGGCCGTGATATTAACGATCTGCCGTACCGTTCCGGGTTCTTCCCGCTGGGGCCAATCTTCGCCTTCGTCCTGTGCCTGATTATTACGCTCGGCCAGAATTATGAAGCCTTCCTGTCTGATACCATCGACTGGGGCGGCGTGGCGGCGACCTATATCGGCATCCCGCTGTTCCTGATTATCTGGTTCGGCTACAAGCTGACGAAGGGCTCGCACTTTGTGAAGTACAGCGAAATGGAATTCCCGGATCGCATTAAAAAATAACGGCTTAAGGCGCGGATCCCGCGCCTTTTTCTTTTCCCCCGCGCGACTCTGCTGAACCTTTCTCCACAATTTATCCCTTTCACAACAAATTTTAACAATTTAATTGATAAGCATTCTCGTTTGCTTTATGGTTAGCCGCGTAAAAAGCCACCCGCCTCGATGCGGGGGCGCAGCAGTGTGAGCGATGAGTTGAATGTGTTGTTTTTCACCTCATGGAGATAAGGAATGTTTAGGCTGAATCCTTTGGTTAGGGGAGGACTGTGCGCGTCCGCGTTGACTCTGACCTTGCCCGTTATGGCTGCTGACAATTCAGAAGAGACGATGGTTGTCACTGCATCGTCTACCGAACAAAACCTGAAAGATGCACCTGCCAGTATCAGCGTGATCACCCAGCAAGATTTGCAGCGTAAACCGGTTCAGAACCTGAAAGAGGTGCTGAAAGAAGTGCCGGGCGTGCAGCTGACTAATGAAGGCGATAACCGCCAGGGCGTCAGTATTCGCGGCCTGAGCAGCAGCTACACGCTGATTCTGGTAGACGGCAAGCGGGTGAACTCCCGTAACGCAGTGTTCCGCCATAACGATTTCGACCTGAACTGGATCCCGGTAGACGCCATCGAACGTATCGAAGTGGTGCGCGGCCCGATGTCCTCGCTGTACGGCTCCGACGCCCTGGGCGGCGTGGTGAACATCATTACCCGTAAAGTTGGCAAAAGCTGGCACGGGTCTGTTACCGCAGATACCACTATCCAGGAACACCGCGATCGCGGTGATACTTACAACGGCCAGTTCTTCACCAGCGGCCCGCTGATTGACGATGTGCTGGGCGTGAAAGTGTATGGCAGCCTGTCAAAGCGTGAAAAAGACGATCAGCAACCGACCAGCACCGGCGAAACCCCGCGTATCGAAGGCTTCACCAGCCGCGACGCCAATGTGGAATTCAACTGGACCCCGAACCAGGACCACGACATCGACTTCTCTTACGGTCGCGATCGCCAGGACCGTGATTCTGATTCCCTCGCCAAAGACCGCCTCGAGCGCGAAACTTACGCTATTGGCCACAACGGACGCTGGGATTTAGGCAACAGCGAGCTGCGCTTCTACGGTGAAAAACTCGATAATAAAGACCCTGCCAGCACCGGCACCATTACCTCCGAAAGTAATACCCTCGACGGGAAATACGTGCTGCCAATTGGCGCGATCAACCAGTTATTGACCTTCGGCGGCGAATACCGCCACGACAAACTCAACGATCCGGTCAACCTGACGGGCGGCAATAGCAGCGAAACCTCTGCTAACCAGTACGCGCTGTTCCTGGAAGACGAATGGCGGATTATCGATCCGCTGGCGCTGACCGCTGGTCTGCGTATGGACGATCACGAAACCTACGGCGACCACTGGAGCCCGCGTGCGTATCTGGTCTACAACGCCACCGACACTCTGACGGTGAAGGGCGGCTGGTCCACCGCGTTTAAAGCGCCTTCGCTGCTGCAACTGAGCCCGGACTGGACTACCGGTTCCTGCCGTGGCGCGTGCGAAATCGTCGGTAGCCCGGATCTGAAGCCGGAAACCAGTGAAAGCTACGAGCTCGGCCTGTACTACGCCGGGGAAGAAGGGTGGCTGGAGGGCGTAACCGCCAGCGTCACCACCTTCCAGAACGACATTGACGATATGATCAACATCGACCGTACGCAAAGCCGCACGCTGGCGCCGAGCTACAGCAACTTTGTAGGGTTCAACAGTGATGGCGAGCCGATCTTCCGCTATTACAACGTTAACAAAGCCCGGATTCGCGGCGTAGAAACCGAGCTGAAAGTGCCGTTCAACGACCAGTGGAAACTGACCCTGAACTACACCTATAACGACGGGCGTGACCTGAGCGCGGGCGGCAACAAACCGCTGTCATCGCTGCCGTTCCATACCGCCAACGGCACCGTAGACTGGACGCCGCTGGAAGACTGGTCTTTCTACGTGTCGGGCAACTATACCGGCGAACAGCGCGCCACCACGGCAGCCACCACTGCCACCGGCGGCTACGTGATCTGGAACGCAGGCGCGGCATGGCAGGCCACGAAGAATGTCAAACTGCGTACCGGCGTAATGAACCTCGGCGATAAAGACTTGAGCCGTGAAGATTACAGTTATAACGAAGACGGCCGTCGTTACTTTGTCGCGATGGATTACCGCTTCTGATGGGTCGCTGAGAAGTGAGAAGGGTATCCCTGGTGGGATACCCTTTTTTTATTATGCCTCAGCAAAAAGATGTTCAGCATGAAAACGCAGATGATCTTCAATAAACGAGGCAATAAAGAAGTAGCTGTGATCGTAGCCCGGCTGGATGCGCAGGGTTAGCGGCCAGCCGGTCTGACGCGCCACTTCCGCCAGCTGCGCAGGCTGGAGCTGATCCGCCAGGAACTGATCGTTATCGCCCTGATCCACCAGCGTGGGGATCTGATGTTCAGCCTGCGCCTGCGCCATTAGCGCGCAACTGTCCCACGCGGCCCATTGGCTTTGATCCTCTCCCAGATAAGCGCTAAACGCTTTCTGGCCCCAGGGTACGCGCACCGGGTTCACAATGGGCGCAAACGCGGAAACCGAGGTAAAGCGGCCCGGATTTTTCAACGCCATGATTAACGCCCCGTGGCCGCCCATCGAGTGACCGCTGATAGCGCAACGATCGCTGACGTTAAAGTGTTCCTGAACCAGCGCCGGGAGTTCATCGCGCAGATAATCGTACATCCGGTAATGCGCCGCCCACGGTGCCTGGGTTGCATTCAGGTAAAAACCCGCGCCCTTGCCCAGGTCGTAGCCGTCGGCATCCGCCACATCATCGCCGCGCGGGCTGGTATCCGGCATCACCAGCACGATCCCCTGCTCCGCCGCAACCCGCTGGGCGTTGGCTTTGGTAGTGAAGTTTTCATCATTGCAGGTCAGGCCCGAGAGCCAGTACAACACCGGCGGCGGATTAGCGGAAACCGGCGGCGGCAAAAATACGCTCAGGGTCATGGTGCAGTTGAGCACCTCTGAAGGGTGACGCCAGCGCTGTTGCCAACCTTCAAAACAGCGGTGCTCTTCAATCATCTCCATAATGGCTCCTTGGGGTATCGAAAGGGGACGCAAGTTATTCATTTAAGCAGCATACGCAGGTTGTTCATTTTACGGTGAAAAAAATTCAGTTCAGCTTTATTGCACTATCCTGCATCATCAATATAACCGCATTGTAACAAATGGAGTGACCGTGGCGCTGCGAATTGCGATAACGGGTTTTCTGGTTTTGGTTGTGGCGATGGGTATTGGTCGTTTTGCTTTTACGCCACAGGTGCCGTTAATGATAGCCGAAGGGCAGCTAACCCTGACCAGCGCCGCGCTGGTGGCGGCGATTAACTATCTTGGCTATCTGGTGGGGGCGTGGGACGCGATGCGCGCGCACCGCCACGTGGAGTGCCGATTGCATCTCGGCGTCTGGGGCGCGGTAGGGCTGACGTTGCTCTCTGCCCTGGCCCCGGAAGCGTGGAGCCACGCCGTTATTCGTTTTGTGATTGGTTGTATGAGCGGCTGGGCGATGGTGCTGATCGCCGCCTGGACCAACGAACAGTTGGCGCATTTCGGCAAACCGGGGTTAAGCGCGGCGGTGTTCGCCGGGCCGGGCGCGGGCATCACCATTAGCGGGTTGTTGGCCGTTGGCATCCAGGCAGGAGATTTGCACGCGTATCAGGGCTGGCTGGTTTACGGGGTGCTGGCGCTGGTCCTGATTGGCCTTATCGCGCGTAATTTGCCGCGTAAAGGGCAGTTGCACCGCCCGGAGAACCAGCCGCAGCCTTTGACGCTCACGCCCGGCCTGAAGCGCCTGGTCTGGAGCTACAGCCTCGCCGGTTTCGGCTACATTTTGCCCGCCACGTTTTTATCGCAAATGGCGGCGGCGCGCTTTCCCGGCAGCTTTATGGCGCAGTTCGTCTGGCCGGTGTTTGGCATCGCGGCGGTGTGCGGTATCGCGTTGAGTATCGCCCTGCGCCACGTAGGGTCCAGCAACCAGCGGCTGGCGGTGGTGCTGTTATTACAGGGGCTCGGGGTACTGGGCGCCGCGTTATTGCCAGCGATGGCGGGGCTGGTGGTCGGCGCGTTACTGGTGGGCGGCGGTTTTTTATGCGCGGTGCAGCTTTCTCTGCTCTACGGGCGCGAGCTGGCACCGCAGCATACCCGTTATATGGCCGGGCTATTAACCACTGGCTATGCCGTTGGGCAACTGGGCGGGCCAATGACCTCGGCGCTCTCCACCGCCTTTACCGGCAGGCTGGAGCCCGCATTGTGGATTGCCGGTGTGGCGCTGTTTATCGCCGCCGGGCTGGTCTGGAAGCGTGAGGCTGAAAGGCCAGACCAATTTCAATAATTATCATGGTGAATACTGGATTATGTGCACCGGCTCACGCACAATGAATGCGCACTTTGCCCCGGTGAGGGCAGAGGTACGCCACACCTGCAGGAGAAAAATAAATGTCATCACTCAGTAAAGAAGCCGCTCTGGTTCATGAGGCGCTGGTCGCCCGCGGTCTGGAGACGCCGTTGCGTCCGCCGTTGCGCGAACTGGATAACGAAACCCGCAAGCGCCTCATTTCCGATCATATGAGCGAAATCATGCAGCTGCTCAATCTGGATCTGAGCGATGACAGTTTAATGGAAACGCCGCATCGCATCGCCAAAATGTATGTCGATGAGATTTTTTCCGGCCTGGATTACGCCAACTTCCCGAAAATCACCGTCATTGAAAACAAAATGAAGGTCGATGAAATGGTGACCGTGCGGGACATTACCCTGACCAGCACCTGCGAACACCACTTTGTGACCATCGACGGGAAAGCCACCGTGGCCTATATTCCCAAAGAGTCGGTGATCGGCCTGTCGAAAATTAACCGCATCGTGCAGTTCTTCGCCCAGCGACCTCAGGTGCAGGAGCGTTTAACCCAACAGATCCTGGTCGCCCTGCAAACCCTGCTTGGCACCAACAATGTGGCGGTGTCTATTGATGCGGTGCATTACTGCGTGAAAGCGCGCGGCATTCGCGATGCAACCAGCGCGACGACCACCACCTCGCTCGGCGGGCTGTTCAAGTCCAGCCAGAATACGCGTCAGGAATTTTTGCGCGCGGTGCGTCACCACAGCTAACAGAAGGCCGGATGCATGGAACGAAATGTCACGCTTGACGCGGTTCGTGGCGTTGCCATTCTTGGCATCCTGCTGTTGAATATTATGGCTTTCGGCCTGCCGAAAGCCGCCTATCTCAATCCCGCCTGGTACGGCGATATCACCTCCCGCGACGCCTGGGCCTGGGCGCTGCTCGACCTGTTTGCCCAGGTGAAGTTCCTGACCCTGTTTGCACTGCTGTTCGGTGCGGGCCTGCAAATGCTGCTGGTGCGCGGCAAGCGCTGGATACAGTCACGCCTGACGCTATTAGTCTTGCTCGGTTTTTGCCACGGTCTGCTGTTGTGGGATGGCGACATTCTGCTGGCTTACGGGCTGGTGGGGCTGATCAGCTGGCGATTAATCCGCGACGCCCCCAGCGTGAAGTCATTATTCAATACCGGCCTGATGCTGTTTCTGGTGGGGCTGGGGGTATTAATTTTGCTGGGCTTGATTTCTGGCGATCAGCTTAATCGCGCCTGGATACCTGATGAGTCTGCCCTGCAACTGGAACAGTTCTGGCGAACCGAAGGGGGAATGGAGGCTATTCGCTACCGCGCGGATTTGCTTTCCTCTATGTTGCTTGCGCTAGGCGCGCAGTATGGCTGGCAACTGGCGGGCCTGATGCTGATCGGGGCGGCGCTGATGCGCAGCGGCTGGCTGAAAGGGCAGTTTAGCCCAGGGTACTACCGGCGCACGGGCGCTGTTCTGATACTGATTGGCGTGGCGATTAACCTGCCGTCGATTCTTTTGCAATGGCATCTCAATTGGGCCTACCGCTGGTGCGGTTTCCTGTTACAGGCTCCGCGCGAGCTGAGCGCGCCGTTTCAGGTGCTGGGCTACGCCGCGCTCATTTACGGCTTCTGGCCGCAGCTTTCCCGCTGGCGCATCACCGGCGCGGTGGTTTGCGTCGGGCGGATGGCGCTCAGCAACTATTTGCTGCAAACCCTGATCTGCACCACGCTGTTCAATCGCTTTGGTCTGTTTATGAAATTCGACCGCCTCCAACTGCTGGCCTTTGTTCCGGCGGTATGGGCCGTTAACCTGCTGTTCTCCGTCTGGTGGCTGCGTTATTTCCGCCAGGGACCGGTGGAATGGCTGTGGCGGCAATTAACCGCACGGGCGTCAGGGGTTAGCCTTTCCCGCACAGACAGATAACGATCCAGATCACAATCATTAACATTTTGCATGTAACCGTTTTCAGCGGTGTGATGCGCTTCACGCAGCTTATATTCACGCGCTGACAGAATATCCTGAGCTTAACACAGGGGGTATTCGTGAGTTGCTGCCAAAATAAACAGGATGATGGTTATGATCACCATTCGTGATGTCGCACGTCAGGCGGGCGTATCCGTCGCCACCGTTTCCCGGGTTTTGAACAACAGCGCGCTGGTGAGCCCAGAGACGCGCGAGATGGTCCTGCAGGCCGTGAACCAGCTGGGATATCGCCCCAACGCCAATGCCCAGGCGCTGGCCACCCAGGTCAGCGATACCATCGGCGTGGTGGTGATGGACGTCTCCGATCCCTTCTTCGGCGCGCTGGTGAAAGCGGTGGATACCGTTGCCCAGCAGCATCAAAAATATGTCCTCATCGGCAACAGTTACCATGAAGCAGAAAAAGAGCGCCATGCCATTGAGGTGTTGATTCGCCATCGCTGTAACGCGTTGATTGTTCATGCGAAGGAACTGGGCGATGACGAACTGGCGCAGTTTATGGATCAGATCCCCGGCATGGTGCTGATTAACCGTATCGTCCCCGGCTATGAGCACCGCTGCGTGGGCCTGGATAACATCACCGGTGCGATGATGGCAACGCGGATGCTGCAAAGCAACGGCCACCAGCGCATCGGTTATCTGGCCTCAAGCCACGCCATTGAAGATAACGATCATCGCCGTGAAGGCTGGCAGCGTGCGCTGGCGGAGCAGGGGATTGTCGTGCCTGAAAGCTGGGTCGGCACCGGTTCGCCGGATATGCAGGGGGGCGAGGCGGCTATGGTGGAGCTGCTGGGCCGTAATCTCCAGCTAACCGCAGTGTTTGCTTATAACGATGGCATGGCGGCAGGCGCGCTGACGGCGTTGAAAGATAACGGTATTGCCGTGCCGCAGCATTTGTCATTGATTGGTTTTGATGACATCCCGATGGCGCGTTACACCGACCCGCAATTGACCACGGTGCGTTACCCCATTGTTTCAATGGCGCGGCTGGCGACAGAGCTGGCGTTACAGGGCTCGCAGGGGCAGTTCGATAGTGCAGCAAGCCACTGTTTTATGCCGACTTTAGTGCGTCGTCACTCGGTCACAGGCCGCCAAATTGTGGCTCCGATCACTAGTTTATAAATCTGAGTGATGTAACCGCTTTCAATCTGTGAGTAAATTCACAGTATCTTAACAAGGCGCTGACTATGATGTCAGCGTTTTAGGGGCTGAAACACTATGTAACGATAACCATAGACGACAAGCCTGAAAGCGCAAATAACACGCAGTACGGGAGCGTTACCTGTCACGGAAGAATTTTTTCATAAATGAACTCAGGCAGTCAGTAACGTGAATTCCACGCTGTCCTGCCGTCCATTATTCATAAGAACTACCCTGCAAATACCGGAGATACCATGAATAAGAAGGTGTTGACTCTGTCCGCTGTGATGTCTTGCATGCTGTTTGGTACCGCTGCTCAGGCAGCCGATCGTATCGGCGTGACCATTTATAAGTATGACGATAACTTCATGTCTGTTGTGCGTAAGGCGATTGAGAAGGAAGCTACCGCCTCTCCGGATGTTCAACTGCTGATGAACGACTCGCAGAACGACCAGTCCAAACAGAACGACCAAATCGACGTACTGCTGGCGAAAGGCGTGAAGTCTCTGGCAATCAACCTGGTTGACCCGGCAGCGGCGGGCACGGTGATTGAAAAAGCGCGCGGCCAGAACATTCCTATCGTGTTCTTCAACAAAGAGCCGTCCCGTAAAGCGCTGGATAGCTATGATAAAGCCTACTACGTAGGAACTGACTCCAAAGAATCCGGCATCATTCAGGGCGACCTGATTGCCAAACACTGGGCTGCAAACCAGGGTTGGGATCTGAACAAAGACGGCCAGATTCAGTTCGTACTGCTGAAAGGCGAGCCGGGACACCCGGATGCAGAAGCGCGTACCACTTACGTGATCAAAGAGCTGAACGACAAGGGCATCAAAACCCAGCAGCTGCAACTTGATACCGCGATGTGGGATACCGCAATGGCGAAAGACAAGATGGACGCATGGTTGTCCGGTCCGAACGCCAACAAAATTGAAGTGGTTATCGCGAACAACGACGCCATGGCAATGGGCGCGGTTGAAGCGCTGAAAGCCCACAACAAATCATCCATTCCGGTGTTCGGCGTTGACGCCCTGCCGGAAGCCCTGGCGCTGGTTAAATCTGGCGCTCTGGCCGGTACTGTATTGAACGACGCCAACAACCAGGCGAAAGCAACCTTCGATCTGGCGAAAAACCTGGCGGAAGGCAAAGGTGCCGCTGACGGTACTAACTGGAAAATCGACAACAAAGTTGTACGTATTCCTTACGTCGGTGTTGATAAAGCCAACCTGGCTGAGTTCACCAACAAATAATAAGCCGTATTTTAAGGGCGCGAGCTGCGCCCTTTTTTAAACTCGTCATACCCGTCAACCTATACGCCACCAGGTATAACTATGGTCAGCACGAATACGCAATCCTCAGGCGAATACTTGTTAGAAATGAGTGGTATCGACAAGTCATTCCCGGGCGTTAAGGCACTGGATAATGTTAATTTGAAAGTTCGCCCGCATTCTATCCATGCATTAATGGGGGAAAACGGGGCGGGCAAATCGACATTATTAAAATGCCTTTTTGGGATCTATAAAAAAGATTCCGGCAGCATTCTTTTCCAGGGGAAAGAGATCGATTTCCAGTCAACCAAGGAAGCACTGGAAAATGGCATCTCAATGGTTCACCAGGAATTAAACCTGGTATTACAACGCTCCGTGATGGACAACATGTGGCTGGGCCGTTATCCCACCAAAGGCGTGTTTGTCGATCAGGACAAAATGTACCGCGATACCAAAGCGATTTTTGATGAGCTGGATATTGATATCGATCCGCGCGCTCGCGTAGGTACGCTTTCTGTATCGCAGATGCAGATGATCGAAATCGCCAAAGCATTTTCTTATGACGCTAAAATCGTCATTATGGATGAGCCGACATCTTCCTTAACGGAAAAAGAGGTCAATCATCTGTTCAAAATTATTCGTAAATTGAAAGAGCGCGGCTGCGGCATCGTGTATATCTCCCATAAAATGGAAGAGATCTTTCAGTTGTGCGATGAAATAACCATTCTTCGTGATGGTCAGTGGATTGCCACCCAACCGCTGGAAGGGCTGGACATGGATAAGATCATCGCCATGATGGTTGGCCGTTCCCTGAACCAGCGCTTCCCGGATAAAGAAAACGTGCCGGGCGAAGTGATCCTCGAAGTGAAAAACCTGACCTCGTTGCGTCAGCCGTCGATTCGCGACGTCAGCTTCGATCTGCATAAAGGCGAGATTTTAGGTATTGCCGGGCTGGTGGGTGCCAAGCGTACCGATATTGTGGAAACCTTATTCGGTATTCGCGAAAAATCCGCCGGGACCATTAAGCTGCATGGGAAACAAATTAATAACCATAACGCTAATGAGGCCATTAACCACGGTTTTGCCCTGGTGACCGAGGAGCGTCGCTCAACGGGTATCTATGCCTATCTGGATATCGGCTTTAACTCGCTTATTTCCAACATTCGCAAATACAAAAACAAAGTCGGGTTGCTGGATAATTCCCGCATGAAGAGCGACACCCAATGGGTGATTGATGCCATGCGCGTAAAAACGCCGGGCCATCGCACCCAGATTGGTTCGCTTTCCGGTGGTAACCAGCAGAAGGTCATTATCGGGCGCTGGCTGTTAACCCAGCCGGAAATATTAATGCTCGATGAACCGACCCGCGGTATTGACGTCGGCGCGAAGTTTGAAATTTATCAGCTGATTGCTGAACTGGCGAAAAAAGGCAAAGGGATCATTATCATCTCCTCCGAAATGCCAGAACTGTTAGGAATAACCGACCGTATTCTGGTGATGAGCAATGGTCTCGTTTCCGGAATTGTTGACACCAAAACGACGTCGCAGAATGAAATTTTGCGTCTTGCGTCTTTGCACCTTTAATATCAGGGGCTCCTCATGAGTGCGTTAAATAAGAAAAGTTTTCTCACTTATCTGAAAGAAGGCGGTATTTACGTCGTCCTTTTAGTTTTGCTGGCCATTATTATTTTCCAGGATCCGACTTTTTTAAGCCTGTTGAACTTAAGTAACATCCTGACCCAGTCTTCGGTCCGTATTATCATCGCGCTGGGCGTGGCGGGGCTTATCGTCACCCAGGGTACTGACCTGTCTGCCGGTCGCCAGGTTGGCCTGGCGGCGGTGGTCGCAGCAACCCTGTTGCAGTCGATGGAAAACGCCAACAAAGTGTTCCCGGAAATGGCCACCATGCCGATTCCGGTGGTGATCCTGATTGTCTGCGCTATCGGCGCGATTATCGGCCTGATCAACGGCATCGTTATCGCTTACCTGAACGTAACGCCGTTTATCACCACCCTGGGCACCATGATTATCGTTTACGGTATTAACTCCCTGTATTACGACTTTGTGGGCGCATCGCCGATTTCCGGTTTCGACAGCGGCTTCTCAACCTTTACCCAGGGCTTTGTGGCGCTGGGCAGTTTCCGGCTCTCCTACATCACCTTCTATGCGCTGATTGCGGTGGCGTTCGTCTGGATCCTGTGGAACAAAACCCGCTTCGGTAAAAACATTTTCGCTATCGGCGGCAACCCGGAAGCGGCGAAAGTGTCTGGCGTTAACGTGGCCCTGAACCTGCTGATGATTTATGCGCTGTCCGGCGTGTTCTATGCCTTCGGCGGTATGCTGGAAGCAGGCCGTATCGGCTCTGCCACCAACAACCTCGGCTTTATGTATGAACTGGATGCGATTGCCGCGTGCGTAGTTGGCGGCGTGTCGTTCAGCGGCGGCGTGGGTACAGTGATTGGCGTGGTAACCGGTGTGATCATCTTTACGGTTATCAACTACGGCTTGACCTATATCGGCGTAAACCCGTACTGGCAGTACATCATTAAAGGCGCAATCATCATCTTTGCGGTTGCTCTGGATTCCCTGAAATACGCCCGTAAGAAGTAATATTGACTTGTTTCGTCCAGCCCCCGATATCGGGGGCTTTTTTTGTATTAGCGCTTAGGCGGGGTGATCTCCTGCTGGGCAGGCACTTTCGATTCATCGCCATTCAGCCGCCGTTTCTCCTGGTCAGCCTGATAGAAATAGTTCCAGCAGGTGACAAACAGCGCCGCGACCATCGGGCCAATCACAAAGCCGTTGATGCCGTAAATGCTTAACCCGCCCAGGGTCGTGATCAAGATCAGCCAGTCCGGCATGCGGATGTCTTTACCCACCAGCAGCGGACGTAGAATATTGTCCGACAGGCCAACCACCACCACAAACCACAGCGTCAGTAACAAGCCTTTGATAATCAAACCCGTGGCGAATAGATATATCGCCGCCGGGATCCACACCAGCGCCGTCCCCACCGCGGGGATCAGCGACAGAAACGCCATCAGCGCGCCCCACAGCAGGCTGGCTTCAATGCCCGCAAAGTAAAAGGCAATGCCGCCTAACGCGCCCTGAACTACTGCTACCACCACGGTGCCTTTTACCGTGGCGCGCGCCACGGCGGCAAAGCGGGCGAACAGGCGGTATTTCATGTTGTTTTCCAGCGGGATCGCTTTAAACGCCAGTTCCACCAGCCGCGCGCCGTCTTTCAGGAAGAAGAACAGCAGGTACAGCATCACGCCAAATCCTACCGCCAAGCTAAAGGTGTTTTTACTGATCAGCAGAACGCTGCCAGCGGCATACTGGCTGCCTTTCATGGCAACGTCAGACAGTTTGCTGCGGATATCGGTAAGATTATCGAGCTGGTATTCCGCCAGCAGGCCGCGCGCCCAGTCAGGTAGATAGCCGAGATATTCGTAAAACAGCCTGGCGATATTGGCGTTATCGCTTTGCAGGTTCTGATAGACAGTATTAAATTCCCGTGCCAGCGACGAGGCGATAATCGCTAACGGCGTGAAAACAATTAAGCAGATCACCACCAGTGTCAGCAGCGCCGCCAGGCCATTGCGGCCCCCGGTAGCGCGGCTCAACCAAATTTTCATTTTGTAAAAAATGACGGCGAGAATAGCGGCCCAAAGTAACGAGGAGAACCAGGGGCGTAAAATACTCCAGAGTGCCAGCGTGACCAGCGCCAGTATCAGCGCGAAAAGTATTTTTGAGGTTTTTCCCATCAGCATAGTTATTCCCTTTTGACGGCGTGTGACACACGCGTTGCGCATAAGTCAGTGTAGACGCTGTATAAATGAGGACAGTTTCCGGGATAACCGGAAATGAATAATTCAGAATGGAGGAGAAGGATACGGTCAACAAAACGCTGTTATTTCGTCTTTTGCAGTTCGAGTAGCTGTTCCGCCGTCACTGCCGGGTAGCCCTGCGCATCGTCCGGCACATCGTGCAGCGCCGGGATCGGCACCAGCGGCCCTAAAAAGCGCGGTTCGCGTTTGAAAATATACAGATCGGCAAGTGCGCCAAGCCGCGCGCCAAATTCCCTGACCCGCACCGTCAGCATATCTTTCGGCGAAGGCACCGCGTAACACTGGGCCTGAATCCCCATGTGCAGAGCGATAAACAGCGCCCGCTCGCAATGGAAACGTTGGGTGATGATAATGAAGTCGTTAGTGTCGAACACTTTGCGGGTGCGAACGATGGAATCCAGGGTGCGGAACCCGGCGTAATCCAGCACGATGTCTGCCGGATCGACCCCTGCGGCGATCAGATCCTTACGCATGGTCATCGGCTCGTTGTAGCTTTGCAGCGCGTTATCGCCGCTCAGTAGCAGGTAATTCACTTTGCCACTGTTATAGGCGTTGATTGCACCCTGGATGCGGTAGCGGTAGTACTGGTTAATGACGCCGGTGCGGTAATACTTGGCGGTGCCCAGCACCACGCCCACCTGGCGGTAGGGCAGGTCCTGCAATTCGTCGTAGACGTAAGGGGAGGTTTTCCAGCTTATCCAGCGATCGAGAAGCAGCGCCGCTAACAGCAGTAAGCCGATAAACACAACCAGGCTGTACAACAGGCGCTTCAACATTCAGGTGGCTCGGAACAGGAAAATTGCCATCAAGGCTACTTTACCCGCCAGGCGAGCGCAACCGCTCACCGTGCGGGTGGATTAAAATTAAGCATTCCGCACGGTGTGGCGTTACGCGTCAGGCCAGCAGCACCCGATCGACATTGTGGCAGCCCAGACCGTTAAGAGTTGAAACCGTCGGTGCCCACTGGCTGATATTGCCATTCGGCAGTTCAGCAAGAATGGCGCGCTGGATATCCGCAAAGCCATAACCCTTGAGGATCACCAGGTTCAGCGCGGCCTGTAACGGCGGCAGGGAAGGATTGAATGCCGCGTTTTCAGCGTAGCTGCCGGTGAGGATAGTGCCGTCGCGCAATTCCATCGCCAGGCCACAGGGCGACTGGGTGTAGGGCGCGTGGCTGCGGTTGGCCGCTTTAATCGCCTGTTGGCTCAACGCATCGCCTTCTACCGCAAAGCCGTGGTCTTCCGCGTCGAAAATGGTGGTTTTGATATCCAGATCGCGCGGGCCGAAAGCGTCTGGCAGATAGTCTTTCAGCCTGGCGGCGGCGCGACCAGGTAAATGGATATGCAAATCGAGGCCGCTGTTCAGTTCATTCATAAATTGGCGGCAGTGTCCGCATGGGGTGTAGTTAACGGTAATCGCCCGCAGACCGGTTTCGCCGCTCATCCAGGCGTGAGTAATGGCGCTTTGTTCGGCGTGGATAGTCTGTTGCAGCGCGATGCCCGGGTATTCCATGTTCGCGCCAAACCATAAATTTCCGCTAACGCCGCGTGCAATAGCCCCAACGTTAAAATGGGAGATAGGGGTTTCGGCGTACGCTGCCGCGAGCGGCAGTAAAGCGAACGCCAGTTCGTCTTCGTTGAGCCCGCACTGACGTTGGATCTGCTGAGACTGTTCGGCAGTCAGCATCGCCGGAAAATGTTCGTCATCCAGCAGGGAAGCAAGCGCGGTTTGCAGAGGCTGAGAAAGCCCGGCAAAGGCAGTATGAAATCGTGAATGCATGGCAACGCCTCTTTATATCGGTTACTGGATCCGTAGTTTACGGAGCCAGAGAGGCTTGATATGTGACATATATCTCGTTATTTATGCAACGAAAATTCTTTCATACAAATTTGCGCGACATCTCGCAAATTTTACGACCAGAACGCCAGGATCACCGGGAATAAAAACGGGGCAATGAGTGAAGTGATAATCCCGCAAATCACCAGCGCCAACGAACTAAACGCGCCTTCCTGATAGTCCAGCTCCGCGCAGCGGGCGGTGCCCAGGGCGTGCGAGGCGGTGCCCATCGCCAGGCCGCGCGCCGATTTGGTGCGAATGCGCATGATATTCAGCAGGCTGTGGCCAAAGACCGCGCCCAAAATCCCGACGAAAATCACGCACACCGCGCTGATAGCTGGAATGCCACCGAGGCTGCCGCCCACCGCCATCGCAATCGGCGTGGTGACGGATTTCGGCAACACTGATGCGGCGATTTCCGGGGATGCGCCCATCAGCAGCGCCACGGAGGTGCCGGTTAACATCGCTACCATACTGCCGATAAAGCAGATGGTGATGATCGATTTCCAGCGCGCGCGGATCTGGTGAAGTTGCTCATACAGTGGAAACGCCAGCGCCACCACGGCGGGTTGCAGCAGGTCATTGAGGATTTTGCTGCCCTGGAAATAGTGATCGTAAGGCGTATGGGTGAACACCAACAGCGGGATAATTACTACCATCGATACCAGTAACGGGTTCAGCAACGGAGTTTTTAATTTTGCCGCCAGCTTACGGGCCGCGAAAAATACCACCAGGGTTAACGGCAGCGACCACCAGATATGCTCAATCATTGTTTAGGCTCCTGCTGGCCGATGACTTTGCGCTGGCCGTGCACCAGATGTGAACTCCAGCTCACCACCAGAAACACCACCAGGGTACTGATAAAGCACGACACCACCACCGGGCCGAACTGCGCTTTCAGCACATCGACATACTGCATTACGCCAATCCCCACCGGCACAAACAGCAGCGCCATATAGCGAATCAGCACGTTGCAGCCGGGTTTGACCCATTTCGACGGGAGGATCTGGAGCGACAGCAGGATAAACATAATCAGCATCCCGATAATGCTGCCGGGAATGGTGATAGGCAGCAGCGCCGCCAGGGCGATACCCGCATACAAACAGGCATAAATCAGGATAAACGCACGGACAAAGTGCCAGATTGTGGTCAGCATAGTGCTCATATCAATAACCTTGTTGGAATGCATTCATCATACAATTAAAGAAAATTGTGTGCTACAGATCACATCATGATTTTATGGCATCAAAAGTATGCCTGGCGTGCACAGTTGCAAGCCTTGTCAGGTATTAACCCCGTCATTCTTCACGTTGCAGATGCGTTGGCTTGACTCGCTCACCCCAGTCACTTACTGATGTAAGCGCCTGGGGATTCGCTGCGTCGACGCGTGACTCAGCCTTCGGCTTCGCCCCTTCGGGGCCAGCGCAAGCGCTGTTCAAAGCCCTTCAGGCTTTGTCCTGCAACTTGAATTATTTAGGGGATAAAAGAGGGAGGTGCAGGTGCAGCATTTTTATATTTTTTGCCAGCATACCCGGCGGAGCGGGCGGGCTCAATGGCATCGCGTAAAATGCATTTCCCTTCTTGTCGCCAGGCGCTACCATAGCGCCTCTTTTTTACTGAGGTCGGCTATGCGTGTATTACTGGCGCCAATGGAAGGCGTACTGGATTCCCTGGTACGTGAACTGTTAACGGACGTGAACGATTACGATCTGTGCGTCACGGAATTCCTGCGCGTGGTGGATAACCTGCTGCCAGCAAAATCCTTCTATAAACTCTGCCCGGAACTGCATCACCAGAGCCGCACCCCGTCGGGCACGTTAGTGCGCATTCAACTTTTAGGCCAGCACCCGCAGTGGCTGGCGGAAAATGCCGCCCGCGCGGTGGAGCTGGGCTCCTGGGGCGTGGACCTCAACTGCGGCTGCCCCTCAAAGCTGGTTAACGGCAGCGGCGGCGGGGCGACATTGCTCAAAGATCCCGATCTGATTTATCGCGGCGCGAAGGCGATGCGTGAAGCGGTCCCGGCAAACTTACCGGTGACGGTGAAAGTACGCCTCGGCTGGGACAGCGACGCCCGCCAGTTCGACATCGCCGATGCGGTGCAGCAGGCGGGCGCTACCGAACTGGTTGTGCATGGCCGCACCAAAGAGGATGGTTATAAAGCCGAGCGCATCAACTGGGCGGCAATTGGCGAAATTCGCCAACGCCTGTCGATTCCGGTGATCGCCAATGGCGAAATCTGGGACTGGGAGAGCGGTCAGGCGTGTTTGCAGGCCACGGGTTGTGACGCGGTTATGGTCGGGCGCGGCGCGCTGAACGTGCCGAATTTAAGCCGGGTCGTAAAATACAACGAAGCGCCGATGGCCTGGCCGGAGGTGGTTGAATTACTGCAAAAATACACTCAGCTTGAGAAGCAGGGCGACACCGGCATGTACCATGTGGCGCGCATTAAGCAGTGGCTGGGTTATTTACGAAAAGCCTATCCGCAGGCGGCTGAACTATTTACCACTATCCGTACCTTAACGGATTCGCCGTCGATTGCCGCGGCGATTGACGGGTACGCCCGGCAGGCGTACCCCGTGGATAGCATCACGATTTAGAAAATCGCCTTAAACACACCCGTAACCACCAACAGCCCAATCAAAAAGATAATCAAAACCGCCCATAGAATAATTTTCATCTCTTTCCCTCTGTTTGTTAACCAGTACATCCGTAACTGAGTATAGGAAAGATTGAGAAAGTGGCGAGGCGGTTCCCGCTTCGCCGCCGAGAAACCGGGCTTTACCCTTGCTTACGCTGCTCTCCTGTTCCTTTTCTATACTTATCCTTTCTTCGCATCCAGAGAGGACGACCCATGACCCAACGAGTTGCAATAGTGACCGCTTCCGATTCCGGCATCGGCAAGAAATGTGCGGAATTACTGGCACAGCAAGGTTTCGACATCGGTATTACCTGGCATAGCGACGACAAGGGTGCCAAAGAGACCGCCGAACAGGTGCGATCGTTTGGCCGCAACGTGGAAATGGTCCAGCTTGATTTAAGCCATTTACCTGACGGCGCGAACGCCATTCAGGAACTGATCGACCGTTTCGGGCGCATTGACGTGCTGGTGAACAATGCGGGGGCGATGTCAAAAGCAGCATTCCTGGATATGCCGTTTGAAGACTGGCGCAACGTGTTTACCGTGGACGTGGATGGCGCGTTTTTGTGTTCGCAAATCGCCGCGCGTGCGATGGTGAAACAGGGGGAGGGCGGGCGCATCGTCAATATCACGTCGGTTCATGAGCATACGCCGTTGCCCGAAGCCAGCGCTTACACGGCTGCAAAACATGCCCTCGGCGGCCTGACGAAATCAATGGCGCTGGAACTGGTGAGCCACGGCATTCTGGTGAATTCCGTTGCGCCTGGCGCCATCGCCACGCCGATGAATGATATGGATGAAGAAGACGTGAAACCCGGCTCGCTGCCGACGGTGCCGCTGGCGCGTCCGGGACGCACGGAAGAGATCGCAAGCCTGGTGGCCTGGCTGTGTTCAGAGCAGGCGGCTTATGCCACCGGCCAGTCGTTTATCGTTGACGGTGGTTTTATGCTCGCCAACCCGCAGTTTAAACCTCAGGAGTGAGGCTTTTTACGCTGGCGGCGTTTAAAGCCGTAGCGCAGTAGCGCCACGCATCCCACGGCCAGCGCCAGCCAAATCCAGTGTTTCAGGTGCTGGTCGAGGGAGTGTAGCCACGGCGCAATCACTTCGCCCCCCACATACCCCAGGGTGGTAAACAGCGCCGCCCAGACCAGCGCGCCGATAATATTCAGCGGCAGAAACACCTTTGGCGGCACGTGGCTGGCCCCGATCAGCAGCGGCCCAATAATGCGAAAACCGTACATAAACCGGCATCCGGGCACAAACAATAGCGGATGGCGGGCAATCAGCTTCTGCGCAGAGGCGATTTTATCCTGATGTTTATTAAAACGTTTGAGCAACTTCGCGCCATAGCGCCGTCCCAGCAAATAGAGTACCTGGTCGCCAATCATCCCGCCCAGCGCCACCACCAGCACCACCAGCGGAAACGCCAGTAAACCCTGATGCGCCGCCACGCCGCCCAACAAGGTGATGGTTTCGCCCTCCGCCATACTGCCCAGCAGCAACGCCGCATAGCCATATTGTGAAATGAGTGCTGATACATCCATCGCGAGTCTGTTCACTCCATGTTATTCATTGTATTAAGAATACACCCCGAGGCCGGGAACGCCTCGTCCAGCGGTGATTTTCACGGGGCTCGCTAAATCGTGCTGTTCAATAATTAATCACCCCACCTGCGTTATACTTATCTCATCCTTCCGGGAGCCAGCGTCACGGCTGGCGTGAGCGTGTTACCAAACAGGGGGCATTATGAACCATGTCTGGGGGCTTTTTTCCCATCCTTATCGTGAAATGCAGGTCATTAAGGGCGAAAACGAAACCGTTTCGCATCACTACACCCACCACGTGCTGATCATGGCGGCCGTTCCGGTGATTTGCGCGTTTATTGGCACCACCCAAATAGGCTGGGATTTTGACGACGGCAACGTGGTAAAACTGTCGCTGTTTACCGGCTTCGCGCTGGCAATCCTGTTTTATGGCCTGATGTTAGCGGGCGTGGCGGTTATGGGCCGCGTTATCTGGTGGATGGCGCGTAACTATCCGCAACGTCCGTCACTCAACAACTGTATGGTGTTTGCCGGCTATGTGGCGACCCCCTTATTTTTGAGTGGTATCGTCGCGCTGTATCCCATCGTCTGGCTGTGTGCGCTGGTGGGGACGATTGCGCTGTTTTATACCGGCTATCTGCTGTATGTCGGCGTTCCGGCGTTCCTTAACATTAATCGCGAAGAGGGGCTGAGCTTCTCCAGTTCGACCCTGGCGATTGGTGTTTTAGTGCTGGAAGTCCTGCTGGCGTTGACCGTTATCTTGTGGGGTTACGGATATCGTCTATTCTGATGAAGGTGCATTGCCGGTTAAAACTGGCGCAATGTACTCTTAAATCACGATTCTCCTGTAGCGATAAAGCTGGACGCCGGAGTATCATCCCGGCGCCAGCTTCCAAATATTCATTGAGCGTATGGAAGCGGTGTGCGTCACAACGTGCGTGAATAATTTTCTGAAGTAAAACCATGCCGACTACAATCCGTCATTCACTCCTGAGCCTTGCGCTCATGCTGGCTGTACCCTTTGCGCCTGTGGCCGTCGCGGCGAAAACGGCGGTGACCCAACCTGCCGCCCAACCGGAAATCGCTTCCGGCAGCGCCATGATCGTCGACCTGCAAACCAACAAGGTGCTGTATTCCAGCCACCCCAATCTGGTTCGTCCCATTGCCTCCATCACCAAAGTGATGACGGCGATGGTGGTGTTAGACGCCCGTCTGCCGCTGGATGAGATCCTGAAAGTCGACATCAGCCAGACGCCGGAGATGAAAGGGATTTATTCGCGCGTGCGGCTGAACAGTGAAATCAGCCGTAAAAATATGCTGCTGCTGGCGCTAATGTCATCGGAAAACCGTGCGGCGGCCAGCCTGGCGCACCATTACCCCGGTGGTTACAACGCATTTATCCGCGCCATGAACGCCAAAGCGAAATCCCTCGGCATGACCCATACCCGTTTCGTTGAGCCGACCGGCCTGTCGATTAAAAACGTCTCCACCGCCCAGGACCTGACCAAACTGCTGATAGCCTCTAAACAGTATCCGCTGATTGGGCAGCTCAGCACCACCCGCGAGGATATGGCGACGTTCTCTAAACCGGCTTATACCCTGCCGTTTCGTAATACCAACCATCTTGTGTATCGCGATAACTGGAATATTCAGCTGACCAAAACCGGCTTTACCAATGCGGCGGGCCACTGCCTGGTGATGCGCACCGTGATCAATAACCGTCCGGTGGCGCTGGTCGTGATGGATGCATTCGGCAAATACACCCATTTTGCCGACGCCAGCCGCCTGCGTACCTGGATGGAAACCGGTAAAGTGACCCCGGTTCCGGCCTCTGCGCTGAGCTATAAACGGCAAAAAGCGGCGCAAATGGCCGCAAATAGTACTACCAACGATGCACAAAACGACTGATTAGCCTGGCAGCGCCCAATCGCCCTGATTGAGCGGGCGCTGCATAATCAAGGTATCCCGCCAGTTTCCCAACTTAAAGCCCACGCTACGCAGCTGACCGACCACTTCAAAGCCTAACTGCCGGTGAAGGCGCTGCGATCCAGGATTGTTTTCACCGTCGCCGATAATGGCGATCATCTGCCGCCACGGGCCTTGCTCGCAGCGGGCAATCAGCGTTTCCAGCAGTTCACGGCCAACGCCACGCCCGGTCATGCTGGCGTCGACATAAATCGATTCTTCAATGGTGTAGCGGTAAGCGGGGCGGGAACGGTAGGGCGCGGCGTAACAGTAACCCACCACAATACCGTGCCATTCTGCGACCAGCCACGGATAGCCCTGTTCAGTAAGGTGGGCAATACGCTGCGCCATTTCTTCGGCGTCAGGTGGAATTTCTTCAAATGAGGCGCGGCCATGCTGGACATGCCATGCATAAATGGCGGCGATAAACGCGGTATCTGCAGGCTGGACGTCACGGACAACTATCGCAGGGACAGGGACAACTTCGACTGCTGACATTTTCCATTCCTCAGGGCTGGCTCAGGCCAGCGCGATGCTGGCCTTGCGGTAACTCTAATCGGAATTTTCTTAGCCTGGTAGAGGAGCGCTCTTTTTTAACCAAAAGTTCACTATTTAGCCTGGTCGTGAACGCTTTCGCTAACCGGTTCCGCCCAATTTTTCAACTTTGTTGTTTTCCCAATGCCGGGGTTCATGCTGTTTGTCGGGTCATTTTGCTTATAAAAGCGTTTTAATTGCGTCGGTGCTTCATACAAATGGCCCACGTTATGCTCCGCAGGGTATTGCGCGCCCCGCGCCCGCAGCAGTTCCAGCATCTCGTCTTTCAACGCATGGGCATCCACGCCTTTCTTCACGATGTAATCCTGATGGAACACATAACAGAAGAAATGACCGTAATAGAGCTTATGCACCAGTTTACTGTCGATTCCCGCAGGCAGGGTTTCGAACCACTCGGTGTCGTTACGGCGCAGCGCGATATCCAGCGCCAGAATATCTTCTACCTCGTCGGAGTGAACCGCCTGATAGCGGATCGCCGCGCCTGCCGCCGCAAAACGGTGTAAAAAGGCTTTGCTGCCTTCCTCAGGGGTACAGGCAAAGAAGCCGCCTTCCGCGTCGTTAAAGAAGCTGGTCAGCCAGGCGCGTGCTTCTTCGATTCCGTCTCCCGCCATTTTCAGCAGCAGATGATGCTCGTATTTATCACGCCACTGCTTCATGCGCGGCGGCAAATGGCCGGGGAAAATTTTGCCCAGTTTCTGCATGGCGCGGTCAGTAAAGTGCGGTTTAAACACGCTGACTTTATCCAGCAGCGCGTCGGTGCGGCCTTTGAGGGTAAAGAAGAACGGCATTTTGTCGGTGCCGAGTTTATCGATCATTAAAAACGTGTCTTTGCCGTAGCGCTCGGCGATGTCGTAGATATCACGGTGCATATACTCGCCTGCGACCGGCAGGTTTTCAAAATTCGCCAGCATATGGCGGCGGATTTCCGTCAACACCGCAGCATCGTTGGTGCCGATATAAAACACTTGCTGGTTCTTTTGCGCCGGGAAGGTATCAAGACGCACCGCGAACACGGCCAGTTTGCCTGCGCAACCGGACGCTTCAAACAGCCGGTCCGGGTCGGCGTTATAGCGCGCCGGGGAATCGGCGTTGATATCGCGCACCCGGCTGATGTAATCACTGTCTGACGCATGGCGGCCATCGTGGCGCACATCTTCAGGTTTCAGGCGGTCATCATCCAGCTTGCCGAGGATCTGCTCCGGGGTATGCCCTAAATCAATGCCCAAATGGTTGACCAATGTGAGTTTGCCGTCCTCGTTGATCCGCGCGTACAGCGCCATCTCGGTATAGGCCGGGCCACGATGAATCAACGCGCCGCCGGAGTTATTGCAAATGCCGCCCACCACCGATGCGCCAATGCATGATGACCCAATCACCGAGTGCGGCTCACGGCCCAGTGGTTTCAGGGCTTTTTCCAGGGTGTACAGGGTGGTGCCGGGGAAAGCCAGCACCTGCTCGCCGTTATCAATCAGCTGTAATTTATCCAGACGCAGGGTGCTGATAATCACGATTTGGCGGTCATAATCGTTGCCGTTCGGCGTGGAACCCTCTGTCAGGCCCGTATTGGCGGCCTGCATTAAAATAATCTTATCGGCGTTCACACAGGCTTGCAGCACGCGCCACAGTTCAAGTAGTGAACCGGGGAACACCACGGCCAGCGCGTCGCCCTGGCCTGAGCGAAAGCCCTTGCGATAGCGGGCGGTTTTCGCGGGATCGGTCAGCAGGTGGCTTGCGCCCACCAGCCGGGTAAGTTCAGCGATAAAAGAAGCATTATCGTTATGCGAGGTGAGGGACATGCTCCACTCCTTGTGGTATGACAAATGTAGGCGGTTTTAATCATAGCCCTCCCTTTGCGAGAAAACTCGGAAAGCGCCGAAAAATCAGAGCGCAAACACATTGCGCCTCTTCTTACCGATTTCACCCTGTGGCACACTGCACACCAAATCTGCATGGGCGGCTATGCTTATTAGCCGCATGACTGAGAGAGTAAATGGCATGAAATGGCTTTGTTCTGTAGGGATGGCAGTCAGCCTCGCGCTGCAACCTGCTTATGCTTCATCGACGTTTGGCGAGCACCCGTTAACCCCTGAGGCGCGGGATGCGTTTGTCACCGATCTGCTTAAACAAATGACCGTGGATGAAAAGATTGGTCAGTTGCGGTTAATCAGCGTGGGGCCTGATAATCCGAAAGAAGCGATTCGCGACATGATCCAGAAAAGCCAGGTGGGGGCAATCTTCAATACCGTCACCCGCGAGGATATTCGCGCCATGCAGGATCAGGTAATGGAACTGAGCCGCCTGAAAATCCCGTTGTTCTTTGCCTATGATGTGTTGCACGGTCAGCGCACCGTGTTCCCGATAAGCCTGGGGCTGGCGTCCTCGTTCAATCTCGACGCGGTAAAAACCGTGGGTCGCATTTCCGCGTATGAAGCGGCGGATGACGGGCTGAATATGACCTGGGCACCGATGGTAGATGTCTCGCGCGATCCGCGCTGGGGCCGCGTTTCCGAAGGTTTTGGCGAAGATACGTATTTAACCTCCATCATGGGTAAAACCATGGTAGAAGCGATGCAGGGCAAAAGCCCGGCGGATCGCTACTCGGTGATGACCAGCGTGAAACACTTCGCCGCCTATGGCGCAGTGGAGGGCGGGAAAGAGTACAACACCGTAGATATGAGCATGCAGCGCCTGTTCAACGATTACATGCCACCCTACAAAGCGGCGCTCGACGCGGGCAGCGGCGGGGTGATGGTGGCGCTAAACTCGCTGAACGGCACCCCGGCGTCCTCCGATAGCTGGCTGCTGAAAGATCTGCTGCGCGATGAGTGGGGCTTTAAGGGCATCACGATTTCCGATCACGGGGCAATCAAAGAACTGATTAAACACGGTACGGCGTCGGACCCTAAAGACGCGGTACGCGTGGCGCTCAAGTCCGGCATCAACATGAGTATGAGCGACGAGTACTACAGTAAGTACCTGCCGGAGTTGGTGAAAAGCGGCGATGTCACTATGGAAGAACTGGACGATGCCGCACGCCATGTGCTGAACGTCAAATATGATATGGGGCTGTTCAACGACCCATACAGCCATTTAGGGGCCAAAGAAACCGACCCGCAGGATACTAACGCCGAAAGCCGTCTGCACCGCCAGGAGGCGCGCGAAGTGGCCCGTGAAAGTATGGTGCTGCTGAAAAACCGTCTCGATACGCTGCCGCTGAAAAAATCAGGGACTATCGCGCTTATCGGCCCGTTGGCAGACAGCCAGCGCGACGTGATGGGCAGTTGGTCGGCGGCGGGCGTGGTGAAACAGTCCGTGACTCTGATGAGCGGCATCAAGAGTGCAGTGGGTGACAACGCCAAAATCCTTTACGCCAAAGGAGCTAACCTCACTAACGATAAAGGCATTATCCAGTTCCTGAACCAGTACGAGCAGGGTGTGGCCGTTGATGAGCGCACTCCGCAGGCGATGATTGACGAAGCGGTGCAAACCGCTAATCAGGCCGACGTGGTGGTGCTGGCGGTTGGCGAGGCTCAGGGTATGGCCCATGAAGCGTCCAGCCGTACCGACCTGACCCTGCCGCAGAGCCAGCGCGACCTGATCGCCGCCCTGAAAGCCACCGGTAAACCGCTGGTGCTGGTGCTGATGAACGGGCGTCCGCTGGCGCTGGTGAAAGAAGATCAGCAGGCCGACGCGATTCTGGAAACCTGGTACGCAGGCACCGAAGGGGGCAACGCCATTGCCGATGTGCTGTTTGGCGACTACAACCCGTCGGGCAAACTGCCGATGTCTTTCCCACGTTCCGTGGGGCAGATCCCGGTGTATTACAGCCACCTGAACACGGGCCGTCCGTACAATCCGGAAAAACCAAACAAGTACACGTCACACTACTTTGATGAAGCCAACGGCCCGCTGTATCCCTTCGGTTATGGCCTGAGCTACACCACGTTTAGCGTATCGGACGTGAAGCTCTCTTCGCCGACGATGCCGCAAAACGGCAGCGTGACCGCCAGCGTGGAAGTGACCAACACCGGTAAACGTGAAGGTGCCACGGTGGTGCAGATGTATGTGCAGGACGTTACCGCTTCTCTGAGCCGCCCTGTGAAAGAGTTGAAAGGGTTTAACAAAGTGACCCTGAAACCGGGCGAGACCCAGACCGTCAGCTTCCCGATCGACGTTAATGCGCTGAAATTCTGGAACCAGAAGCTGCAATACGTTGCTGAACCGGGCAAATTCAATGTGTTTATCGGCCTGGACTCCGCAAGAGTTAAGCAGGGCGAGTTTGAGTTGCAATAATTATCGATAGTTGTAAAAAGGCCGGGAAACCGGCCTTTTTTATTTCAGGCTAGTCTGGCTCAATCCACCAACCCATTATGCGAAGCGCCTGATTCTCAACTACGCTTTTCCCTTGAACCCCGCGTTTGGGTGTGACGAGGAAAATCAATGAAAACGAAAATCTGGAGTGCGGCAGGCTTACTTTTGTTGGCGACAGGGACTCAGGCGGCGGAGCCGGTAAAAGTCGGTTCAAAAATCGACACCGAAGGCGCGCTGTTGGGCAATATCATTATTCAGGTGCTGGAAAGCCACGGCGTTAAAACGGTGAATAAAGTG
Organism: Atlantibacter sp. MEI4A-1023; assembly: GCF_056155425.1. Lineage (NCBI taxonomy): Bacteria > Pseudomonadati > Pseudomonadota > Gammaproteobacteria > Enterobacterales > Enterobacteriaceae > Atlantibacter > Atlantibacter sp. MEI4A-1023. Next base: position 3,060,562 of record NZ_CM149568.1, on the reverse strand, counting down.
CAGCTTGGCACCACGCCAGTGGTGCGCGCCGCGATTACATCCGGCGAGCTGGATATCTACCCGGAGTACACCGGCAACGGCGCGTTCTTCTTCAAAGATGAAAACGATCCCGCGTGGAAGAACGCCAAAGCGGGTTATGAGAAAGTCAAAAAGCTCGATGCTGAGCAAAATAAACTCACCTGGCTGGCGCCTGCCTCGGCGAACAATACCTGGACCATCGCCGTACGTAAGGACCTGGCAGAAAAGAACAAGCTGTCATCGCTTGCCGATCTCAGCCGCTATCTGAAGGAGAAAGGTGAGTTCAAACTGGCAGCCTCGGCAGAATTTATTGAACGCCCGGACGCGCTGCCCGCCTTTGAAAAAGCCTACGATTTCAAGCTTAACCAGCCTCAACTGCTGTCGCTGGCCGGGGGCGATACCGCCGTTACCATCAAAGCCGCGGCACAACAAACCTCCGGCGTAAATGCCGCGATGGCCTACGGCACCGATGGCCCGGTTGCCGCGCTGGGCCTGCAAACCCTGACCGATCCGAAAGGCGTACAGCCGGTCTATGCGCCCGCGCCGGTAGTGCGCGACGCCGTGCTGAAGGCGTACCCGCAGATGGGCGAGTGGCTCGACCCGGTATTCGCCTCGCTGGATGAGAAAACCCTGCAACAGCTGAATGCCTCGATTGCCGTTGAAGGCCTGGACGCGAAAAAAGTCGCTGCCGATTATCTGAAGCAAAAAGGATTTGTGAAGTAATCACGCCTGGAAAAGGGATGTCTTTTGACAATACGCTGTCATAACCGGGTGATGCTGCTGCTGGCGATACTGCTGGCGGCAGCGCTCCTGCTGCCGTTTATCAATTACGCGCCTAACCGTCTGGTTTCAGGCTCGCCGATGAGCGTGTCGGCGCTTTCCCCGCTGGCGCTGTATGGCCTGCTTGCCGCCGCGCTCATGCTGATTATCCTGTCACTTTTACCCGGACGCGCCGCGTTGATTGCCGGGCTGGTTAGCGCAGAAGGACTGTTTATCGCGCTATTGCTGCTGGTGGGCTACGGGGCGACCCATCTGGCCCAGCAGGGCAGTAGCCTGGCGCGAACGTCGCCCGGCAGCGGAGCGTGGCTGATGGCGGCGCTGGCTCTGCTGTTAATGAGCGATACCATCAGCCGCCTGACGCAAAAGCCGTTATGGCGCTGGTTGTTGCTGGCGCAACTATGGATTGTGCCGCTATGGCTGCTGCTTACCGGCTCTTTCAATGATATTTCGCTGCTTAAAGAGTACGCCAACCGCCAGGACGTGTTTAACGACGCGTTCAGCCAGCATCTGGCATTGCTGCTTGCGACCCTGGCCATTGCCTTAGTTATCGGCATTCCACTGGGATTACTGTGCCACCGTTACGCCCGTTCGCAGCCCGCTGTTTTTTCGATTCTTAATGTCATCCAGACGGTGCCGTCGATTGCCCTGTTCGGCCTGCTGATTGCGCCTCTTGCCGCGCTGGCGGTGCTGTTTCCCTGGCTGGGGCGGATGGGTGTTTCCGGCATCGGCACGGCGCCTGCATTAATCGCGCTGGTGCTTTACGCGCTATTGCCGCTGGTACGCGGCGTGGTGGCGGGGCTGGGACAGGTACCGGAAAACGTGCTGGAAAGCGCGCGCGGGATGGGGATGACTGACCAGCAGCGCTTTTTTAAAGCGGAAGTGCCCCTGGCGCTGCCGGTGCTGTTACGCAGCCTGAAAGTGGTGGCGGTGCAGACCGTCGGCATGGCGGTGATTGCCGCGCTGATTGGCGCAGGCGGTTTCGGCGCGCTGGTATTCCAGGGGCTGCTAAGCAGCGCGCTGGATCTGGTGCTGTTGGGCGTTATCCCGGTGATCGCCATGGCGGTGGCGGTGGATGGACTCTTTAACCTGCTGATTGCGGCGCTGGAGGCGCAACGACATGATCGAATTTGATGGCGTGACCAAATATTACCAGGGACGCGCCGCCGTCGAGGATCTCAATCTGAACTTCCGCAAGGGCGCGTTTTCGGTATTGATTGGCACCTCCGGCTCCGGTAAGTCCACCACCTTAAAGATGATTAACCGGCTGGTGGAGCATGACGAAGGGCGCATTCGCTTTGCCGGAGAAGAGATCCGCAAGTTTTCGCCAGAGGATTTACGGCGGCGTATGGGTTATGCCATTCAATCTATCGGGCTGTTCCCGCACTGGGACGTGGCGCAGAACATCGCCACCGTCCCGCAACTGCTGAAATGGCCAAAAGCGCGGATTAACCAGCGGGTTGATGAACTGCTGGCGCTGCTTGGCCTCGACCCGGCGCAGTTTCGCCGTCGTTATCCGCATCAACTCTCCGGCGGCCAGCAGCAGCGGGTCGGCGTGGCGCGGGCGCTGGCGGCAGACCCGGAAGTATTGTTGATGGATGAACCCTTTGGCGCGCTCGATCCGGTGACCCGCGAGGCGTTGCAGCAGGAGATGATGCGTATCCATCAACTCCAGGGACGCACCATTATTCTGGTCACCCACGATGTGGATGAGGCGCTGCGCCTGGCCGATCATCTGGTCGTGATGGACGGCGGCAAAGTGGTGCAACAGGGCGCGCCGCTGGCTTTGATCAGCCAGCCGGAAAACGACTTTGTGCGCGATTTCTTTGGCCGCAGCGAGCTGGGCGTGCGGCTACTGTCGATGCGCCAGGTAAAAGATTACCTCACGCCGGGGCAGTGCGAAGGCCTGCCGGTAATGCGGGATATCTCGCTTCGTGAGGCGCTGTCGCTGTTCGTTGAGCGGCGCTGCGACGAACTGCCGGTGGTGGATGAACAGGGCAATCCGTGCGGTACTCTGCGCTTTAACACTCTGCTGGAGGGCGATCGTGCGTCTGCTTCGTGATCCGCTGTTGTGGCTGATTTTGCTCTACGCTGCGCTGTTGGCGGGCCTGCCGCACAGCGCGGGTTTGTTTAGCTGGCTGTTTCCGCAGTTGCCGCGCCCGCTGTATCAGCAGGAGAGTTTCTGGGCGCTGACCGTGGCGCATTTTTATCTGGTGGGCATCTCCAGCCTGGTGGCGATCGCGCTCGGTATCGGATTAGGGATTGTCGTGACGCGCCCGTTCGGGCTGGAATTCCGCGCGCTGGTGGAAACCATCGCCGCAGTGGGTCAGACCTTTCCCCCGGTAGCGGTGCTGGCGGTGGCGGTGCCGGTCATCGGCTTCGGCAAAGAGCCGGCGATTATCGCGCTGATTTTGTACGGCTGGCTACCGGTGTTGCAGGGCACGCTGGCGGGTATTGGCGCGGTGCCGGGCAGCGTCAAAGAGGTAGCGCGCGGCGTCGGGATGAGCGGCTGGCAGACATTGTGGAAAGTAGAGATGCCACTGGCCGGGCCAGTGATCCTGGCGGGGGTGCGCACATCGGTGATTATTAATATCGGGACGGCGGCAATCGCCTCGACAGTTGGCGCGAACACGCTCGGTACACCGGTGATTATCGGCCTGAGCGGCTTTAACACCGCGTATGTGATCCAGGGGGCGATACTGGTGGCGCTGGCGGCGATTATCGTCGACCGCGCCTTCGAGCGTTTACAGCAACTTATGACCCGGCATGCAGGATAACCGTATAACCGGCCAGCATTACGCCGCCGATCCCGCCAATCGCCATCAGTAACATGCCGGTGACAATCGCTATTCTGGTTAATTTCATGGACTGCTCCTTTGGTTAACCAGAAGATTATACCCGTCTGCGCTCAGGTTGCACCTTTGTTATTTTTGTTGCGCCGTTTAGAGCGCTTCCGGCGTGTTTAAATCAATGATCGCGCGACCATTCTCGCGCCACTGCGCCAGCTGTGTACGCTGCTGAGACGTGGGGTTATCACCACACCACACCAGCAGCGTCTGGCCTTCGAAAATCTCCGGGCGCAGTTGCGCCACCGGATGCGCCAGAATACTCACCCGCCAGCCGCGTTGCGTCGCGCTCCAGCCCGCCAGCCACAGGCGAGTGGTATCAGTAATATTCCAGCCGATCACCAGCGCGTCTTTGCCGCTTTTTTTGCGCGCCGAGGACAGGCACAGGGCGATGTAATTGATCAGCACGCCATCAAGGATGCTCAAAAGCGTGGCGAGGGCGGCCTGCTGGCTGAGCAGGCGATGACGAAGAGGAATAAACAGCTTGTCGACCAGCGTTTGGGCGGGGTAATCGCGGCCGGTTTCGCTCACCCAGTTGCGCACCCGGTTAATATTCCCGGCGCGCAGCAGCCGCAATAGCGTCTCCTGCATTTGATACCACTGGGAGCCAGGGTCCTGCGCGTCCGTCAGCAGCAGCGATTTTACCTTGCTGACCTGGACGCCGTTATCCACCCACTGTTTGATCTCGCGGATCCGGTCAATGTCAGATTCGTTGAATAAGCGGTGCCCGCCATCGGTGCGCTGCGGCTTAACCAGCCCGTACCGCCGCTGCCATGCCCTGAGTGTGACAGGGTTAATATCACACAACTCCGCCACCTCACCGATGGTGTAAAGCGCCATACCACCCTCTCTCTGAGCTAAAAATCCCCACTTAACTGTAGTAGGTAGCAGGCTAACCAGGCAAAATGTATTGTGTATTTTTACACGGGTATTCGAAAGACGGATTGACCCAAACGAAAATATGCAGACCAAAAAAATGCCCTCGCGCGGAGGGCATCATGTTTATTTGACCTGTTGGCCGGGCTTTGCGCCGTCGTCAGGGCTTAACAGGAAGATATCTTTCCCGCCAGGGCCTGCCGCCATGACCATGCCTTCGGAGACGCCAAAGCGCATTTTGCGCGGCGCCAGGTTGGCGACCATCACCGTCAGGCGGCCAATCAGCACCTGCGGGTCAGGGTATGCGGAACGGATGCCGGAGAACACGTTGCGTTTCTCGCCGTCCAGATCCAGCGTCAGGCGCAGCAGCTTATCAGAGCCTTCGACAAATTCGGCGTTTTCAATCAGCGCCACGCGCAGATCGACTTTCGCGAATTCATCGAAGCTGATGGTTTCCTGAATCGGGTTATCTGCCAGTTCACCGGTTGCCGGTGCGGCCGCCGCTTTCACTTCTTCTTTCGAGGCGTCAACCAGCGCGTCAACCTGTTTCATCTCGATACGGTTGTAGAGCGCTTTAAAGGTGTTCACTTTATGGCCGAGCAACGGCTGCTGGATGGCGTCCCAGGTCAGTTCGGTGCTCAGAAACGCTTCGGCGCGCTCGCTCAGTTGCGGGAGTACCGGCTTCAGCCAGGTCATCAGTACGCGGAACAGGTTGATGCCCATAGAGCAAATCGCTTGTAAGTCGGCATCGCGGCCTTCCTGCTTCGCCACTACCCACGGTGCCTGCTCATCAACATAGCGGTTTGCCACGTCGGCCATCGCCATGATTTCCCGGACGGCTTTGCCGAACTCGCGGCTTTCCCAGGCTTCGCCGATGCTTTGCGCCGCGTCGGTAAAGGTTTTATACAGCGCAGGGTCAGCCAGTTCCGCCGCCAGCACGCCGTCAAAACGTTTGGCGATAAAGCCGGCGTTACGGGACGCCAGGTTAACCACTTTGTTGACGATATCGGCATTCACGCGCTGGACGAAATCTTCCAGATTGAGGTCGATATCATCGATACGCGAGGAGAGCTTCGCGGTGTAGTAGTAGCGCAGGCTGTCGGCGTCGAAATGGTTCAGCCAGGTGCTGGCTTTGATGAAGGTGCCGCGCGATTTAGACATTTTCGCGCCGTTCACCGTCACATAGCCGTGGACAAACAGGTTGGTCGGCTTGCGGTAGCCGCTACCTTCCAGCATCGCCGGCCAGAACAGGCTGTGGAAGTACACGATGTCTTTACCGATAAAGTGATACAGCTCGGCGTCGGAGTCTTTTTTCCACCAGTCGTCAAAGTTGAGATCGCTGCGCTTGTCGCACAGGTTTTTGAACGAGCCCATGTAGCCGATCGGCGCATCCAGCCAGACGTAAAAGTATTTGCCCGGCGCGTTGGGGATCTCAAAGCCGAAGTACGGCGCATCGCGGGAGATATCCCACTGTTGTAAGCCGGATTCGAACCACTCCTGCATTTTGTTGGCGACCTGCTCCTGCAACGCGCCGCTGCGGGTCCACGCCTGTAGCATTTCGCTAAACGATGGCAGATCGAAGAAGAAGTGCTCGGATTCACGCATTACCGGCGTCGCGCCGGAGACCACGGATTTCGGTTCGATCAGCTCGGTCGGGCTGTAGGTCGCACCGCACACTTCGCAGTTATCGCCGTATTGATCCGGAGACTTACATTTCGGGCAGGTGCCTTTAACGAAACGGTCCGGCAGGAACATGCCTTTTTCCGGGTCGAACAGCTGGGAAATGGTGCGGTTTTTGATGAAACCGTTCTCTTTCAGACGGGTGTAGATCAGCTCAGACAGCGCGCGGTTCTCGTCGCTATGCGTGGAATGATAGTTATCGTAGCTGATGTTGAAGCCAGCGAAATCGGTCTGATGTTCCTGACTCATCTCGCCAATCATCTGTTCCGGGGTAATGCCAAGCTGTTGGGCTTTGAGCATAATCGGTGTGCCGTGGGCATCATCGGCGCAGATGAAGTTGACGTTATGGCCGCGCATTCGCTGGTAACGAACCCAGACATCAGCCTGGATATGCTCCAGCATGTGGCCGAGGTGGATCGAGCCGTTCGCATAGGGAAGGGCACAAGTTACCAGTATTTTTTTCGCGACTTGAGTCATAGTGAGAATTACATCATCCAGGTAAAAAGGGGGTTTGATATTACCAAATGGGTAATTATTTGGTAACCCAAAAGCGAAGGCTGGGGGAATTATTCCCTTTTTGGTATGCTTAACGCTTCGAACCCTTATCAAAACACAATTACAAAGGAGTCGGGATGAGTCCTCAATCCCAGGCCAAATCCCCGGAAGCTTTGCGAGCCATCGTTGCCGGGACGCTGGCGAATTTCCAGCACCCCACCCTGAAACATAATCTCACCGCCCTGAAGGCGCTGCACCACGTGGCGTGGATGGATGACGTCATCCATATCGAACTGCAAATGCCGTTCGCCTGGCAGAGCGCGTTCGAAGAGCTGAAAGAGACGGCGAGCGCGGACCTGCTGCGCATTACCGGCGCAAAAGCCATCGACTGGAAACTGACCCATCAGATTGCCACCCTGAAGCGCGTGAAAAACCAGGCGGGCATCAACGGCGTGAAAAACATTATCGCCGTGAGCTCTGGCAAGGGCGGGGTAGGGAAATCTTCCACCTCGGTCAACCTGGCGCTGGCGCTGGCCGCCGAAGGGGCAAAAGTGGGCATTCTCGATGCCGACATCTATGGGCCGTCAATCCCGACCATGCTGGGCACCGAACACGAGCGCCCGACTTCGCCGGACGGCACCCATATGGCGCCGATTGTCGCTTACGGGCTTGCCAGCAACTCAATCGGCTATCTGGTGACTGACGATAACGCCATGGTGTGGCGCGGCCCGATGGCCAGCAAAGCGCTGATGCAGATGCTGTCTGAAACGTTATGGCCGGAACTGGATTACCTGGTGCTGGATATGCCGCCGGGCACCGGTGACATCCAGCTGACGCTGGCGCAGAACGTGCCGGTGACCGGCGCGGTGGTGGTGACCACGCCGCAGGACATCGCGCTGATTGACGCCAAAAAAGGCATCGTGATGTTCGAAAAAGTGGACGTGCCGGTGCTGGGCATTGTCGAAAACATGAGCATGCACGTGTGCAGCCAGTGCGGCCATCACGAGCCGATTTTCGGCACCGGCGGCGCGGAGAAACTGGCGGCGCAATACAATACTTCGCTGCTCGGCCAACTGCCGCTGCACATCACGCTGCGTGAAGACCTTGACCGCGGTCAGCCGACGGTGGTGAGCCGCCCGGACAGCGAATTCACCCAGATTTACCGCCAACTGGCAGGGCGCGTTGCGGCGCAGCTTTACTGGCAGGGCGAAGTGATCCCGAGCGAAATCGCTTTCCGCGCGGTGTAAAGGTATTAAGGCAGACGCGAGTCTGCCTTTTTTTGTTTCCAGTGCATCAAGTAATACTCACCTTCCGGGCTGTCGCCTGTTGATTCAATCTCCCACCCGTGACGCTGATAAAACGCCACCGCAGGCTCATTTTTCACCAGGCATTTCAACGCCCCGGTGCTGGTAAAATCTTCCTGCGCCTTACGTAACAGCGCGCTGCCCGCGCCTGACCCCTGATATTGCGGGTCGATAAACAAGTTATGCAAAAAATTGTCATTCTCCAGCACCGAGGCAAAACCAACGCGGTGCCCGTCCTGTTCTGCTACCCAGATGGTTTCGCCGAGCGTAGCGGCGTCAAAATCTTCCAGTTGCCACGGGCTGGCATCCAGCCACGGCCAGGCCTCGCGCCGGGCGTGCAGGTAGAGGGTGCGTAAAAACGGTCGATCGGTCTCTTGCCACGGGCGGATTGTCAGGTCTGATTCAGAATTCGTCACTTTTTTGTGCATCTTCATAGAAAGTCTTTTGCGTGCCGGGTATCTTACGCGCTTTCAATCGAAAGCCCGGTGTGTGGAGTATGTACGAGTTTAACCTGGTGTTGCTGTTGCTCCAGCAAATGTGCGTTTTTTTGGTCATCGCGTGGTTGATGAGCAAGACGCGGTTGTTTATCCCGTTGATGCAGGTCACCGTGCGTCTGCCGCATAAGCTGCTGTGCTACGTCACGTTCTCGATTTTCTGCATTCTCGGCACCTATTTCGGTTTACATATTGAAGACTCCATCGCCAATACCCGGGCGATTGGCGCAGTGATGGGCGGTTTACTGGGCGGCCCGGTGGTGGGCGGCCTGGTAGGCCTGACCGGCGGGTTGCACCGTTACTCCATGGGCGGCATGACTGCCTGGAGCTGTATGATTTCCACCATCGTCGAAGGGCTGCTGGGCGGGCTGGTGCACAGCGTGTTAATCCGCCGGGGTCGCAGCGATAAACTGTTCAGCCCGCTTACCGCCGGGGCAGTCACCTTTGTCGCCGAGCTGGTGCAGATGATGATTATCCTGCTGATCGCCCGGCCTTATCACGATGCCCTCAAGCTGGTGGAAAGCATCGCCGCGCCGATGATCGTGACTAACACCGTGGGCGCAGCGCTGTTTATGCGTATCCTGCTGGATAAGCGCGCCATGTTCGAGAAATACACCTCGGCATTTTCCGCCACGGCGCTCAAGGTGGCGGCGTCCACCGAGGGGATATTGCGCCTCGGATTTAACGAAGAGAACAGCGCCAAAGTGGCCCACGTTATCTGGAAAGAACTGGATATCGGCGCGGTGGCCATCACCGACCGTGAAAAGCTGCTCGCCTTTACCGGCATCGGTGACGATCACCATCTACCCGGTCGGCCTATTTCTTCTTCTTATACCTGGCGAGCGATTGAGTCCGGCGAGGTGGTCTACGCCGATGGCAACGAAGTGCCGTATCGCTGTTCGCTGCATCCGCACTGCAAGCTGGGTTCGACGTTAGTCATCCCGCTGTACGGCGAAAATCACCGGGTGATCGGCACAATCAAACTCTACGAAGCCAAAAACCGCCTGTTCAGCTCCATTAACCGCACCCTGGGGGAGGGGATTGCGCAGCTACTGTCGGCGCAAATTCTTGCGGGCCAGTACGAGCGGCAAAAAGCGCTGCTGACCCAGTCGGAAATCAAGCTGCTGCACGCCCAGGTGAACCCGCACTTTCTGTTTAACGCCCTGAACACCCTGATGGCGGTGATCCGCCGCGACAGCGAGCAGGCCGGGCAACTGGTGCAATATCTGTCGACCTTTTTCCGCAAAAACCTCAAGCGTCCTTCAGAGATCGTCACCCTTGCCGATGAGATTGAGCACGTTAACGCCTATCTGCAAATCGAAAAGGCGCGTTTCCAGGCGCATTTGCAGGTTACTTTGACGCTGCCTGCCGAGCTGGCACACGTCAGCTTACCGGCGTTTACCCTGCAACCCATCGTTGAGAATGCCATTAAACACGGCACATCTCAGATGATGGACACTGGAAAAATCCAGCTCAGCGCCCGCCAGCAGGGCGACTGGCTGGTAGTGGAAATTGAAGACAACGCCGGGCTGTATCAACCAAAACCGCATGCGAACGGTTTGGGGATGAGCCTGGTGGAAAAACGGCTGCGCGCCCGGTTTGGCGATGAGTGTTCCATGACCGTGAGCTGCGAGCCGGACCATTTTACCCGTATAACCCTACAACTACCGATGGTGGGATCCCCATGTTAAAGGTGCTTCTGGTTGATGATGAACCGCTGGCGCGCGAGAACTTGCGTTTTTTGCTCCAGGAACATAGCGATATCGACATTGTCGGCGAATGCGCCAACGCGGTAGAAGGCATCAGCGCGGTACACCGGCTGCGCCCCGACGTGCTGTTTCTCGATATCCAGATGCCGCGTATTTCCGGGCTGGAGATGGTGGGTATGCTCGACCCAAGCCACCGCCCCGGCATCGTGTTTCTCACCGCCTACGATGAGTACGCGGTAAAAGCCTTTGAAGAGCACGCCTTTGATTACCTGCTAAAACCCATTGAGGCCGGGCGGCTGGCGAAAACCCTCGACCGCCTGCGCCAGGAGCGCGCGCCGCAGGATGTGTCGCTGCTCAGCGCCAGCCAGCAGCACCTCAAATACATTCCCTGCACCGGGCACAGCCGCATCTGGCTATTACAGATGGAGGACGTGGCGTTTGTCAGCAGCCGGATGAGCGGGGTGTATGTCACCAGCGCCCAGGGACAGGAGGGCTTTACCGAGCTGACGTTACGCACCCTGGAAAGCCGCACGCCGCTGCTGCGCTGCCACCGGCAATATCTGGTGAATATGGCGCACCTGAAAGAAATCCGTCTTGAGGAGAACGGCCAGGCGGAGTTACTGCTGCGCGACGGGCAAACCGTGCCGGTCAGCCGCCGCTATCTGAAATCCCTTAAAGAAGCGCTGGGGCTGTAGCGCGTTTTTATCGTCAGTGGGCCAGTGGAAAATGGTACACTGGTCTTTTCCCGCCGTATTAATGAGAACACGCCAGTGCTGAATAACGATATTTTACGTAGCCTTCGCTACACCCTGAAAATGAACAATAACGACATCATCTCCACCCTGGCGCTGGCGGATGTAGAAGTCAGCGCCGCGCAGGTGGTGCAGTACGTGAAAAAAGAGGAAGACGAAGGCTTTGCGCGCTGCCCGGATCTGATCCTCTCTTCGTTTTTAAACGGCCTGATTTACCTGCGTCGCGGCAAAGATGAGAGCCAGCCGCCGCTGAAAGCCGACCGTAAAATCACCAATAACATCATTCTCAAAAAGCTGCGCATTGCCTTTGAGCTGAAAACTGACGATATTCTGGCGATCCTCACCGAGCAGAAATTCCGCGTCTCGATGCCGGAAATCACCGCCATGATGCGTGTCCCGGAGCATAAAAACTATCGCGAATGCGGCGATCAGTTTTTGCGTAATTTCCTCAAGGGACTGGCGAACCGCTTTAACCCCTCCGCCGCTCAGTAGCGGTTTCTGACCGCTTAGATTGCAATACGACCGCTGGAGCAAATCCCGCCTTATTGTGTGACATCGCCATGCCAGGATAACGCTGAATATTTTCTTATCTCTGGAGTTGGCTATGTCACACGCACTGACGTTTGTTATTGCGACCCTGTGTATCCTTGCCATTTGCTACCGCCTGTACGGCGTATTTTTTGTCCGTAAGGTGCTGAACGCAGATGACAGCGAGGTTACCCCTTCGCATGTTTATGAGGACGGCAAAGACTACGTCCCGACTAAAAAATGGGTGAACTTCGGCAGCCACTTTGCGGCTATCGCCGCCGCAGGCCCGCTGGTAGGGCCGGTGCTGGCTGCCCAGTACGGTTACTTCCCTGGGTTCCTGTGGCTGCTGGTGGGCTGCGTAGTGGGCGGCGCGGTACACGATACCGTGGTGCTGTTCGCCTCCATGAAGCATCAGGGCAAATCCCTGTCTGAAGTGGCGAAATCCGAGCTTGGCCCGGTTGCGGGCTGGTGTACGGGCCTGGCAATGCTGTTTATCATCACCATCACGATGGCAGGGCTCTCCATGGTGGTGGTTCATGCTCTGGAACGTAACCCGTGGGGCACCTTCGCGGTGTTTATGACTATCCCGGTCGCGATTGGTGTCGGCCTGTGGGAGCGTTTCACCGGTAGCATGCGCGGCGCGACCTGGGTCGGTATTCTGGTGATTTTCGGCTGTGTGATCGCCGGGCCGTACATCCAGGCTTCTGCGTTTGGTGAATGGCTTAGCCTGAAAGCCTCAACCGTCAGCCTGGTGCTGCCGTTCTACGCCTTCTTCGCCACCGCATTGCCGGTCTGGATGCTGTTAACCCCGCGCGGTTACCTGTCCAGCTTTATGAAAATCGGCGTGTTCGGCGCGCTAGTGATTGGCGTGGTGTTTATTAACCCGGAAATCCAGTTCCCGGCGGTGACGCAGTTCATCCACGGTAATGGTCCGGTGCTAGCCGGGCCGGTCTGGCCATTTATCTCTATCACCATTGCCTGTGGCGCGATCTCCGGTTTCCATGCCTTTATCGGTTCCGGCACCACGCCGAAACAGATCGACAAATGGAACGATATCCTGCCGGTCGCTTTCGGTGCGATGTGCGCTGAATGCGTGGTGGGCGTCATGGCCCTGATCGCCGCTACCGCGCTGCATCCGGCAGACTACTTCGCCATCAACTCCGCGCCGCAGGTGTTTGCTGGTCTGGGTATGGATGTGGTTAACCTGCCGAAACTGAGCGAAGAAATTGGTCTGGATCTGTACGGGCGTACCGGCGGGGCAGTAACCCTGGCGGTAGGCATGGCGGACATCTTTACCCGCATTCCGTGGTTCAGCAATCTGGCGTCTTACTTCTTCCAGTTTGTGGTGATGTTCGAAGCGGTATTTATCCTCACGGCGGTTGACTCCGGTACCCGCGTGGCGCGCTATTTGCTGCAGGATTTCTTCGGCGACCTGTGGGCTCCGCTGAAACGCACCAACTGGATGCCAGGCGCGATTGGTTGCAGCATCGTGGCCTGCTTACTGTGGGGCTATCTGCTGAATTCCGGCGATATCAACTCCGTTTGGGCGCTGTTTGGCGTCTCTAACCAACTGATGGCGTCGATTGGCCTGATGATTGGCGCGACCATTATCATGCGGATGTCGAAAAAACGCTGGTATGCGCTGACCTGCCTGGTGCCGCTCTCCTACCTGTACATCACCGTAAACTACGCGGCGTACTGGATGGTGAAAAACGTCTATTTCAACTCTGCGGCCAAAGGCTTCAACATATTCAACGGCACGATTTCCATCATTATGGTGGTGTTGGGGCTGGTGATTATGATCTCCTCTATCCAGCGCTGGATTGTGCTGTGGCGCGCCCGCGCTCAGCCGGAGCCGGTTGAAGCGCTGTCCTGATTAATATGAAAACGGAAAGCCAGGGGAAACCCTGGCTTTTTCTTTTGCGGCTCACGCCACGTCCGCGCCAGGCTTGCTTTTGAAAAAGCGCTTCCTTATCCTTCATGCGTAACTTGACTCGGGGTGCCCTTCTTCGTTGAAGGCTGAGAAATACCCGTACCACCTGATCTGGATAATGCCAGCGTAGGTTTCCAAGATTCCGATTATTATTCATGTGGTTACATTTCTTTTTGTCCGTGTGTAATGCACCTAAGGTACAAAAAGAGCGTGATTATGAGGTACAAAACTCTGCCATACACGTTTCAACGAAACGGTAATTACTATCTACAAATCCGGCTTTCAAATGGAAGGATGTATAAAAAATCACTCCTTACTGATAGCTATCACCAAGCCTCAGCTTTGATGATTAACATCACTCCGCACATCCCATTTGTTAAATCATTAGCAACTCCGACTCCGATGTTTGACGCGTTCATCTCAAACCTGATCGTGTCAGAACATAGGATTGTGACACTTCCGCTGCTATCCAGTCTACCGCTTGTTGTATCCCCTAAAATTGGGGAACCATCGGCACAACTTGAACCGGAAAACGTATTAACTGTCTCTGATGCTTGGGCTATGTACAAAGTCGAAAAGGGGAAGAATTGGACTAAATCGATCTCAATGGCGAATGAACGTTACATTGAAGTATTGTTTGTAGTGTTGGGGGAAAATACGGATGTAACTGCGATCACCAAACAGGACATTAGACAGGTGATGGAAGTTGTTGAGAATTTACCTAAGCGTGTTATTCAGCCGTATCGCTCGATGAATGTTCAGCAGTTGATAGATTGTGATGACGTGCCTCCTGATGAGCTTGTGGGTGTTGAGGCTATCCATAAGCATCTGAAGCTCTATAAATCCTTGTTCAAAACATTTCTCACCGATAGCAAAGATATTTTACCTAAATCGCCAACTGATGGCGTAGTAGCAGCACCATCAAAAGCCAGATTTGGTGCATACAGTCCGGCGGAAATGAAGAAGATTGTAGAGTGGGCACTTAAGCAGCCGGATGGCTGGTTAAAATGGATTACGTTGTTGTTAGCACACACTGGAGCCAGGAGAGGAGAAATTGCCAAACTGGAAAAATCACAAATCAAACATGATGAGGATAGCCAGCGGTATTACTTCTTGATCGCAGAAGGAGGGCAGGGGAAAACCGAAAATGCCACCCGGCAAGTGGTAATACACCCTAAGCTTATCGAATGGGGGTTTATAGATTATGTTGATCGGCAATGGAAAGAGCGGATTTTTTCAGAGGTGGCTGGTACGAACATGACAAAAATTGGTAAAGAATTTTCCGATGTGCGTGATCAGCTTGGCATCCCGTACTTGAACGACTTTGGACAGCGGAGGCTTCTGCATAGTATTCGGCATTCTGTTTGCTCTGCGGCGATGGCTGGATGGGTAAAGAACATAATGCATCTGCAACAAACGGTAGGACATGAAAAGAGCGGTGGGATTACTAAACGTTATTTGCATACGTTCCCACTATCCTCAGTTTCTTATGTGATCGATGGGATATGTTGGATTTGAATTATGCGTGATAAGTGTGTTATGTATGTCTTTATTTTTAATTAATATAAAATGATAGAATATTATCAAAAAAATGTTCTTGAGAGGGACTATGAATAGCTATGATTTTTCAAGGTTGAATGATAAAGATTTTGAAGATTTAGTCATTGACCTTATAAATGCAGAAATGCCTGATGCTCATATTGAACGATTCATGCCAGGAAGAGATAGTGGTATGGATGGTCGATTTTATATAGGTGGAAATAATGTTGTTATACAATGTAAACACTATGTTGCATCAAGCTATGCTTCATTAATTACAAACTTAAAAAAAGAAGCGTTAAAAGTTGCAGGCCTTAATCCTTCACGTTATATATTGGCTATTTGCCAGGGTTTAACAAATACGAGAAAAACTGAGATTATAAACATATTTGGTAATCAATATTTGAGAAGTGATGATATCTTATCAGTAGAAGATATTGCTAATAAGATATCACAAAATAAACGTATTGAACGAAAATATTATAAGCTTTGGCTGAACAGTACTTCAATATTGATGTCATTACTACATAATGATGTTATAGGTAGGAGTTGTCATATAGTTCAACAAATAAAAAATAATGTTGATAATTATGTGCAAACTCAGGATTTTGATATTGCCAAGAGCAAACTTGAGAACCTTAATACGTTAATCATCACGGGTGCTCCTGGTGTCGGTAAAACTACTTTAGCTGAGCAATTATGTCTGCATTATATTCTTGAAGGGTATGAGTTAATTTATATAGAAAGTGATATTGAAGAAGGCGAGAGAGTTTTATCACCTGAGAGTAAACAACTTTTTTTATATGACGATTTTCTTGGTAGAAACTACTTAGACGCTTTAAGGAATAAAGAAGATTCAAAAATTGTCAGATTTATTAATAGAACCAGAATAAGTAATAACAAGAAATTAATACTTACATCGCGTACTACAATTCTGAATCAAGGGAAAGCAACAAGTGAATTGTTTTATATAAACAATACAGATAAACACGAATATGAAGTTGAAGTTAAAAATCTCGACATACTAGATAAGGCTAAAATACTTTATAATCATATATGGTTTAGTAATCTTCCTGAACAATATAAAGATTGTATTTGGTTAAATAAAAAGTATAGGAAAATAATATCGCATAAAAATTACAACCCACGTTTAATATCCTTTATAACTGACTATGAAAAAGTGTCACACCTCGCACCTGAGGAGTATTGGGATTATATTTTTGAAAGTTTGAATAATCCATCCGCAATTTGGGATCACATGCTGACTAAGCAAATACCTAAATGTGTATATTATCTAACTTACTTAGTGTCTCTAAATAACGGGATGATGTCTGAAAGTAATTTACGTCAAAGTTACAGTAATTTTTTAGAAATAGTTGGCTTTGATCAATCACGACATGATTATTTTGAATTTAACGATTGTACAAAACATGCTGTTAAGTCGACTTTGCAAAGAAAGATAGAAAGTGATAAAGAACCAATGTATGATGTTCTGAATCCCTCAATATCTGATTATTTTTTTGAGAAAATAGATAACAATCTATCATCACTTCCATCCTATTTTAGTGCATTAACAACAATTCAATCTCTTAATAACCTAAATACATTAATAAATAAAAAAATTCCAATATATATAACTTCGAAAATAATTAATATTATAATTGATGATATGAAAAAATATAAAAATGAAGATTATATAATAGAATTTATAAGAATAGTGATTTCCAGCCCTAATGTTCCTCACAATGATAAAATAAGAGCTGTAGAAACTCTTAATCGTGATTTCTTTACCTTCGTAAGGTTTTACGCTGCAAGTAATTTCAAAATGTTATTAATTGTCAATTGGGTTTCTCTAAATAATCCGGGGTGGCTTGGCAATGAGAGTATAAAAAATTATATTGAATGTTCTATAAATGAAGGTGGTGAAGATTTAGGTTACGAAGAACTGAATATTTTAGCTCAGATAACAAATATTCTGGGTGAAAGTTTGTTAGCAAATAAAATTCGTGAGTTGTTGCTTAATTATTGGCAGGGCTATATACATGATTTTATTTCTGAGAGTAATGATTTTAATGGTTATCTTTATTTCGATGATGAAGATGTCTTATTTTCACGGGCTAAAGATTACCTTAATGATTTACTTTCAGAAAGTACCTTGGTATTTAATGAACAAGAGATTGAAGATATTGTTGAAAATTTAGACCCACATAGCATAATCCAAAAAAATATAGAAAACGCTCCTGATTGGGATGACGATGATTATCGCGAAAATCGTAGTTATTCAGACTACGGATTTGATGCGGTAGATGATTTGTTTTCAAGGGAATAGCTAAAGCAGCAACTAGACTCTTAATTTTCAAGCTCTGTAACAAAGTTGAACTAATTTCTTTGTGGCGATTAAGCATGCTTAATCGCCGCATATCTAATCAACTTCTAAAGTTTGATTAAGTATTGTGACCTGCTTGATTGTTCATTTCTACACTTTATAATTAATCGCACCACACAAATGAATACAATGTTGGAACTTACTCAGAATCAATTACATGCTCGTTATGGATATCGCGAGGATTCGAAAATTACTAAACTACAAGCCCTTTGACTTTACCCCCTGCCGCTATATCAGTTCTCATTGCTGTCAGTACTGGCAATCATTTCTTTTTTCACGCGAAACACTGTAGCCCTGCCACAATCGCACAACTTTGCGATCTCATCCGGTGTGTTCTTCCCAGCTTGAAGCATCTCAATGATTTTGCTGTGTAATTCTTTGTTCCTTTGCTTTCCTTTGTACTTCTTAGCCTCTTTAGCAAGGGCAATTCCTTCGTTGCGACGTGATGCGATCATTCCCCGCTCAAATTCTGCAACGGCTCCCATCATGGTTAAGATTAAGCGAGATTGTGGGGAGTTATCGAAACTCATTGAGTTAGCAAGGAACTGAATAGTGATCCCGCGAGCAACGAGGTTATCAATCATTTCCAGCAAATCGCGTGTATTACGTGCAAGGCGATCAATAGAGTGAGTCACGAGCGTGTCACCTTCGCGGAGGTGTGAAAGCAGGTTCAACAACTCAGGTCTTTCGCTGGTGGACTTACCTGATTCTTTCTCGGTGACGATTTTGTCACAAACAGGTTCCAGTACCGCCAACTGACGCTCAAGATTCTGATCCTTTGTTGAGACTCTTGCATAACCAAAAATCATTTTCCTGCCCTCACTACCGATTAGTATCATTTGAATTAACCGAATGATACAGTATCATTTAAATTGATCCAACATCCAAATGATACAAAACGAGACGCTAAAGCGGAGTATCACAAGGGACTACCCAAAAGAGATTTTTGATCGTTTATTTTTTGGTCAATGTAGGGTTAGTGAAAAGGTCGATACTGAGATCTGAGTAAATGGCATTTGGTCGGCGGGGTTGAACCTGATCAGACAAACGAGATTTTAAATCGTGCGGAAAAAAACAGACTCTACTTTTATCTGAGTAAACGATCCCTTTAACTTTTTTGTCAAAAAATGGGTGAACTGGGTTTCGATTATTTCATGTTCTAAAGGGTGGTAACATAGCGACATTTCCGTTTCTGTATACAGAAGGCCGCGAAAGCGGCCTTCGATAATATGTATGCCCGCATATCTGGCATTGCTCTACAGTAGAGTTGATGCGACAATTCCTTACGACAAACTAAATTAGCAAAATCAAGCTGGCGTACATTTATATTGATTTCTAACCACTACAGATTGCCCTTGAAACTTAATGCGTTGATAATGGTACATTGTTGCTTGATTTACTATCACTATCAAATTCGCATTATCACGAAAAATTCCACTTTTCACTTTCTTTAAAGTGTTTTGTATAAAATTTTTATTTTTATAGTACTCAAGCACTACATGATCATCACTACTATATGACCTGAGTACTGTATCTGTTTTGACTGTTTGCATCACAATATTCGCTTGAATATTAGGGTACTTACTGACACCATCCTCAGTAAAATTATAAACAGGAGTATTTTCATAACAAAATAAATCGGCTCGAACTACACCCGAGAATGACAGCCCAACTAAAATCACCATATATATTAATAAATTCATTCTCATACCTCCGATTTTCATACAGTTTAAAAAAATCATTACAACTACTTACAGCAATGATTCATTATAAATTCGGGAAATAAATAACCATTGCCCTTATTATGCACTATTCGCTAAAGGTTATCCTCTTTAAACAACTGCTCTAAGTTCAATGTTATATTCTTTTTATTCAATTCTTTTTCAATACATTCCCAACGCTTACGTTTAGCATCCTTCAGATTTGCTACGGCATTTTTTGCGTCAGCATCGCTCATACTACCGATATTTGATTTAAGCTGATAATCAAGATCATCATATTTTTGATGTTCTGATTTACATACGCCAGAAATCGCTTTAGTTACAAGTTTGCTATCTTTATGCGGATCATATGTTTTGTATGCGGCAAAAGTTGAAGTACTGAATAACAACCCTAAAATTAGTAATTTTTTCATCTTAAACAGCCTCTTTCATATATAAATTAACACGATTAACAAGACACAAAACAATATCTATTGATATTAATAACATAAATCTATAGTACCTTCTGGCTTCCGCATACACTTTATTCCTTCAGACATATAATCAGTCACTGGAATCGGTGTAGCTTTAGGTCTTGAAAGGCGAGTCGGGATAGAGGAAAGTAAGTTAAATACGCATTCATTAAAAGATTTCTGAACTACATTCTGTTCTTTAAAATACGCCACAGTAACTCGATCATGTTCATACGCAATTTCTTTTCTTTCATGTTTCCGCTGGGGTTCATCAAGTAGATCCCAATTAGTAGCATCAGATCTTTCTTTTAATAATTGATGTTGGGTTTTATGCCATTCATTCAACGGAGACAAACGGTATTTGTACGTCTGACGGCAATTGGAATTTTCTATTTTCGACATATATACATTAAGGCTCACCCCATAATCTAAGTAGTCACTTTCTGCCACATTTCTTTCTACTGAATCATTTGGGTAAGATGCTATTTCCTCAAGTATTTTTTTAGTCAATTCAGGATTTTCTTTTAAATCCTTACTAATTAATTCTTGTGCTCGCTCCTTTCTACCATCATCAGAGAATATAGCCACATACTTAGCAGCCTTATCCTGTTCAGCTTTATCGGCTGCCGCTAACGCATCTTGTGCCGCCTTTTCAGCCTTTTTAACTTTTTGCTCTTCTACGAATTTTGTATAATCGGTAACGTTAGTAATGTTATTTTCACGAGCAATAGCAAACTCTTTACCGTCTTTAAATCCAAGTTTTTGTGCTCTGGATTCATCGCTTGAGGATCGGGCAGCACTTGCCACGATAGCAAGACCAATAATAAGTACCGGAACCGTGTAATTATTCACGAATTTATAGGACAAGAACTTAGATTTCAGAGTTCCAAATGCCAGTACTCCCCAGACTATCGCCGTAATACATGCCAATAGTTGACACAATCCAGCGGCTGTAAGCATCACTACGGACCAGATCCCCGTACCGGTTGCGAAAAGATCCCCAAATTTCTCCATTGACGCAAGGAATAAAAATACTCCCCAAATACCATAGATTCCTATTTTTAAATATTTACTCACCACAATTATCCTTTAAGAATATTCCAAATCAATGGTTCATTCCATTTTAATTATCGGCAAGAATTCGTTTACCTTTAGGAATTTCCATTAAAAAGGGATCCCCCCATAGTCCATAGATTATCAGTTGTACAACTCTCACAACTTTATCACTCCCGTTAGCTTCTTTCAGACCAAAAGTACGGACTGAAACCATCCGTTTTCACGCTCTCAAGCGTATCACGTACATCCAACGGTGATCGATATTAACGATCAATAACAAGTAAATTGATCGTTTAAATCTATCAAAATCTATTAATCCAATACAAATCAATAGGTAAAAACGATCAAGGGGATTCGTAGAAGTTGAAAAAGGCTATGTATCTGATTTCAAGGCAAGGAGTATTTGCTGAGCACTATCTCAGACGCTCTTAAAGCGTCGCTACGGCGTTTTATGGGGTTTTGTACATTCAGGTATTTCAGTGATGAACAACACGTTAAAGGGCTTCCAGTGCGTTTTGTCGGAAACACCATCATAGAAAGGGATTGATCGCATCGGGTTCGCTTCGCTCTGAGCAGTACTGATAGTGCTTTTCCAGTAACTGAAACAGCAGATACTCCACTAAGTACGCAAAAGGAATTGATAGCACATTAAGAACTGAAATATTAATGAGTTATGTACTTCTAAAAAGAACAAAAAACGCGATTGGTTCGCTCTGCCAGTGACTGAAAGGAACGCAGCAGTAGAACCAAATCCAGCGAACAGTACTCGCTTGCGGGTACTGTTTAATCATTTTATATATGTATAACAATGTGATAGCTATCAAGTACTCACTGCGTGAGCACTCTCACTAACTACCCGAAACAGTTCGCTTGCTTCGCCGCTACTGCTTTCAGGCAGTTAATTCGCTTTCGCTATTTGGTTGATGTCCGTTTTTTCTCTAAGTATATATTATAAGGGATTATTTTTGGACATGCTGCTGCTTTTCATGTCGGTGTTTCGGACTGAATGTGCATCTCTTTTTTGTACTGCTTTCTGGTATCTGTCCCACATAGCCGTAGTATCGTCAGTACTGAGATCCGCGTTGACAGTACTTGCAAGAAATGCTTTGAATGCCACTAACTCAAGCCCCGGATTATCCTTTTTCCAGCGACTGAAACGCTTCGATTTTGTATCACTCAATGCAGGCAGTCTCTTAACGTTTGTGGCTCCTTTTGGCCTTCCTGATGCCCCCGGTGCTACGTTTTCCAGCACTCCGGGAATATGTTCAATATTTGTACTCAATGATTCAGCCTGCCATTTATCGAACACATAGACAATCTGAGTTGCATCATTGTTGAACTGACGTGATATCCCCCTTAAAGCGAACTGGTGAAGGTTTTCGTACTCTCTTGCCTGATGGATGTCTTCACCTGTAATCTTTAATAGCAATTCACACAGCTTCGCTTCTGTATCGTCTGGACGCATACAGGCTAACCAGACGCATGTATGTCGATCTTTGTAGTCGTTATGCCCCCTCGCATCAGGGCTTATTCTGTAAGCCTTGTGCAGCTTCTGCTTGTCGGTATTGTTGTTCGTCCAGTAGTATTCCTGACCTTCGAGTACTTCAGAGAGGTAAGCATAAACACGCTGAAGTTGACCAGGATTCCTTTCCTTCCATGTCTTTGATAATTTTATATTTTCTGAGAAATAGTATACTTTGAGGCGTTCAGTTAAAGGTACTTTTCGTTGTTGCAGATCATCCAGACTGATTTCTTCAAACAACCCTTGATTTGCCTTATAAATCAATGAGTTTTCGAAGTTTGCTCCCATGAAAGTAACAGGTAATCCGAGATACTTACTGAGATCTTTCCATCCAAGAATGCTCAATTGCACTTTCTCTGGATCGACAAAGTAATCGTTATTCATGATGAAAATATCATTCTCAGCTATAACAGAAAGCTCTTGGGCGATTTTGTTCATTAAATCCCCTTTTACTGCTTTCTTTTTAGCTGTTAAATATCGTTCCTTTTCCTCGTCGACAATCTCATGCTCCTGCATCAGTTCATGATATATAATGTCTTTGATTCTCTGATTATCGTCATTAATATTTTTGAATGAATGAAAATTAGTCACATCATCAAACCAAATCTGCCAATCTTCTAACATTTCAACTGGTATTCTAAAAAATGTTTTATCACTAATGATAAGAACCCGCTCAACTGGTGCTTTGAGGAAATCCAGCACTGTATTAATGACATTTTTACTCCTGGGCATTAAATCACTAATTAGCAATTTGCAGCTATCAAAGTTTTTAGACGTATCTGTTGCAAGTTTCTGCGTATTTTGTACGATAATGAACTTTTCAGTACTGTCTTTCGTTTTAAGTACTTTATTGATATTCTCACATAATTGATATGTTTTACCTGAACCACACTCAGCAGATACATACTTAAACTTGTTATAAATAGTTGTAGGATTAATCATTTGCACATGCTCCATATTGATTAATTTAGAAAGGTCAGCCATTCCTGTGTCTGTCCTTTCGTCGTTTTACTTATTGGTATTTTTGAGTTGTGACGACTACAAAACAATGTTTATAAAAAAGTGAAATAATCAGCTTCACCGTCTAAAAAGCTACAGGTAGTTTCATAATTATTTTCGTACACATCGTAAATTTTAGTTCGTTATCTTCTGTGCCAGAATTAGCAGGCTGAGTTGCTTAATGATTAAGGCTTGGCCTATTGATAAGTAATCTCTTATTTTTTGTTCTGCTCTATGTTGATTTGTGATTTCATCCTTTCGCAATTTGTGGCTGTGTTTGATAACTCTGGTGGGAAATTACCTGTGGCTACCATATAATTATATTCATCTTCTAATTCTTTCCATTTTAATAGGAAAATTTCTTCTTGGTATTCTTTCATTTTCATATAATCACCTTTTATTCTTTTATTAACGCAGGGTTGTTGTCTGCACTCGCATTATACCACATAAAATTAACCCGTTTCATTTTTGTAGTTAATGAAATAGAGTAAAGAGAAGTGCTGTATAAAACACTTATCACATAGTTAGCCTTGCTATATATAAGATAAGTTCTCCCAACTATACTGGAGTCTATTTATTTCATCAGATACTGTTGTTTTTTATGCATTACAATGTCGGATTCTTGGTTCCAAATAAATCGAGCAACTATTAGTGTTTCAAAATAAAGTTTGGAACTGTTAATTAATTCATATGAGGTACAAAATGGGGTACTCGGTGGGGTACAGCGTGTATAAGTGACGTCACCACTGGTAAACTTGCGTCGGCGAGCAATTTAACCTAAGCTCGCAAAAATTAAGAGAAATGTAATCAACTTGACTCGGGGTGCCCTTCTTTGTGAAGGCTGAGAAATACCCGTACCACCTGATCTGGATAATGCCAGCGTAGGGAAGTCAGATACCTGCCGGGTATCCCTTCTTCACAGCCTGGCAGGAGCGAAACATGCAACCTGACCTGCTTTCCCCCGCGCATACCGCGCACGTCGCCAGCCTGCTGGCCGCACATTCTCCACTCATTCACTGTCTTACCAATCAAGTCGTGCAGTCTTTTACTGCCAACGTGCTGCTCGCCGTAGGCGCCTCTCCCGCTATGGTGGTGGATCACGAAGAAGCGCTGGCGTTTAGCGCCATTGCCGATGCGCTGCTGATCAATATCGGCACGCTGACCCGCGAACAGGCGCTGGCGATGCGGGCGGCGATTGATGGCGCTAACCGCGCGGGCAAACCCTGGACGCTCGACCCGGTTGCCGTAGGCCCGCTGGCGTTTCGCAGCCGCTTTGCCCGGGAGATCCTTGCGCAGAAACCTGGGGCTATCCGCGGCAACGCTTCGGAAATCCTCGCGCTGGCGGGGAATGGCGCAGGCGGGCGCGGCGTGGATACCACCCAGGGCGCGCAGGAAGCGTTAAGCGCGGCCTGCGAACTGGCCCGGCAAACCGGAACGGTAGTGGCGGTGACTGGCGAGGTGGATTACGTCACTGATGGCGAGCGTACCCTGGCGGTTACCGGCGGCGACCCGCTGATGACGCGGGTGGTAGGCACCGGCTGCGCCTTATCGGCGGTGGTCGCGGCAGCCTGCGCCTTGCCGGGTTCGCGGCTGGACAACGTCGCGGCGGCCTGCGGGATTTTTGCTCAGGCCGGCAAGCGGGCGGCTACGCAATGCCAGGGGCCGGGCAGCTTTCCGGCCGCTTTTCTCGACGCGCTGTCTCTCCTGCACAAGGAGGCGGCACGATGAAACGCATTAACGCATTGACTATTGCCGGTACCGATCCCAGCGGCGGCGCGGGTATCCAGGCAGATTTAAAAACCTTCTCCGCGCTGGGAGCCTATGGCGCGACGGTGATCACCGCGCTGGTGGCGCAAAACACCTGCGGTGTGCAGTCGGTTTATCGCATCGAGCCGCATTTCGTGGCAGCGCAGCTTGATTCCGTGTTTAGCGACTTACGCATCGATACCGTGAAAATCGGCATGCTGGCGGAAACGGATATCGTCGATGCCGTGGCCGAACGGCTGGCGCACTACCGGGTCGCCAACGTAGTGCTGGACACGGTGATGCTGGCGAAGAGCGGGGATCCGCTGCTGTCACCATCGGCGGTGGCGACCCTGCGCGAGCGGTTATTGCCCCACGTTGCGCTGATCACGCCAAACTTACCTGAAGCCGCCGCGCTGCTGGATGCGCCCCATGCCCGCAACGAGCAGGAGATGCACCATCAGGGTGAAGCGCTGCTGGCACTCGGCTGTGAAGCGGTGCTGATGAAAGGCGGTCATCTCGACGACCCGGAAAGCCCCGACTGGCTGTTTACGCGCGATGGCGCAACACGCTTTACCGCACCGCGCATCGCCACTAAAAACACCCACGGCACCGGCTGTACGCTGTCGGCGGCGCTGGCGGCGTTGCGCCCGCGCCATCAAAACTGGGCGGATACGGTGGTGGAAGCCAAAGCCTGGCTGTCGGCGGCGCTGGCGGCGGCGGACTCGCTGGAAGTGGGTCAGGGCATCGGCCCGGTTCATCATTTTCACGCCTGGTGGTAATGCGCTTCGTCTAAGTGATTGCTGTTAAGGTAGTTTTTCATTCTGTGAGCTGAAAGGATACAGGCGAAAAATGCGCCAGATGGTGGAAAATTACCCGTTTGCGTATCAGACTTAGTGCTGCCCGCGCCCTTGCGGGCAGGGAACTTCTCACCTCACAGAGGACCTTACGGGAGCGTATTATGACTGATATTGCGCAGTTGCTTGGCAAAGAGGCCGATAGCCTGTTACAGCATCGTTGTATGACCATTCCGGCAGACAATCTTTACCTGCCCGGCGCGGATTATGTCGACCGAGTGATGGTTGACAACAACCGCCCGCCTGCGGTGCTGCGAAACATGCAAACCCTTTACAACACCGGGCGGCTGGCAGGGACGGGCTACCTGTCTATTCTGCCGGTTGACCAGGGCGTAGAGCATTCGGCAGGTGCCTCGTTTGCTGCCAACCCGCTCTATTTCGATCCGAAGAACATCGTTGAACTGGCGATTGAAGCGGGCTGTAACTGTGTTGCGTCAACCTATGGCGTGCTGGCCTCGGTGTCGCGCCGCTATGCCCACCGCATTCCGTTTTTGGTGAAGCTTAACCACAACGAAACCCTGAGCTACCCGAATACCTATGACCAGACGCTGTACGCTAGCGTCGAACAGGCTTTTAATCTCGGTGCGGTTGCCGTCGGCGCAACCATCTATTTTGGCTCTGAAGAGTCGCGTCGCCAGATTGAAGAAATTTCGGCGGCGTTTGAACGTGCTCATGAGCTGGGTATGGTGACGGTGCTGTGGGCCTATCTGCGTAACGCCGGCTTCAAGAAAGACGGCGTTGATTACCACGTCAGCGCCGATTTAACCGGTCAGGCCAACCATCTGGCGGCCACCATCGGCGCGGATATCGTGAAGCAGAAGATGGCGGAAAATAACGGCGGCTATAAAGCGGTGAATTATGGTTATACCGACGAGCGCGTCTACAGCAAATTAACCAGCGATAATCCTATCGACTTGGTGCGTTATCAGCTGGCGAACTGCTATATGGGGCGTGCCGGATTAATAAATTCCGGCGGCGCGTCGGGCGGCGAAGCCGATTTAACGGATGCGGTGAAAACGGCGGTGATTAATAAGCGTGCCGGAGGCATGGGATTAATTCTGGGGCGTAAAGCCTTTAAGAAATCCATGGCCGACGGCGTGAAGTTAATTAACGCCGTTCAGGATGTATATCTGGATGGTAAAGTGACCATCGCCTGATAAAGGGTATCAACCGGGCGGTGCGCATTATCCGCCCGGTTATCTGTCATTATTAAATGTTCACGCCTCTTTCCATCAAATAGTGCTGATTTATTCTTAAGTGAGCCATTTAAGAAAAATAATTTTTACTATGCCAGTCATTATGGGAACGCCTGTTCCTGATTAAATATCATTTAAATCAACTTATTAACCTGCAATGGATTGCCATATAAGACGGTTATTCTTAATTAAGCCCTGCCATAAATAGCCTTAATAAAATAAAGGTTTAAATCCGTAAGAAAATTCCTATTATAAAACCAGCACCAGGGGAAATTGATATTAACAGAAACGCCAGGTTTTATTTATCTGCATTTGAACGGTGCTGTCGATCAATGGCGCTGCATATCACTCATCAATAAGCAGAGCCGCTATTTACATACAAGGAATACCAATGAAAAACATGAATGTTTTAAAAAAAGGATTCGCGCTGACGGGCGTGATGAGTTTATTCGCGGCCTGTTCAGCCATGGCTGATTCAGCAAACACCATTACTTTTCGGGGTGAAGTAACAGAGCAAACCTGTTCCGTTACCGTTAATGGTTCAGCCGCGCGTCCGGTGGTCCTGCTGCCGACGGTGAATAAAAGCGAACTGAGCGACCCGGCGGATACCGCAGGGCTGACGACGTTCACCATGGGCGTGAGCGGCTGCACGACGGGCCCCTCAGATATGCAGCTTAAAACGCTGTTTATCGGCACCAATGTAACAGCCAGCGGCAATTTAGCGAATACCGGCGACGCACAAAATGTTGAACTGCAACTGATGACAGACAGCACTGCCTCTATGGCAATCGATCTCCGCGCCATGCAGGCCGTTGACGGCATTGTCCTGCGCGCGGGTGAGACCGCTGGCGAGCACGATTTTGCGGTTCAGTACTTCACGCCAACCGGCAGCGCCACGGCAGGTACGGTGGTGAGCGCGGTGCAGTACGCCATCTCTTATCTTTAAGACGTAAGCAAGGAGCAGGGTGATGAATCCAGGGAGAGGTCTGCTGTTGTGGGGGCTGTTGCTGACCAGCTTTACCAGTTTAGCGAGCGTGGTAATGACCGGAAACCGGGTGATTTACCCGTCATCGGCACGTGAAGTCAGCGTCCAGCTAACCAATCAGGATGCCTTTCCGAATGTCGTTCAGGCGTGGGTGGATGAAGGGGATGAATCCTCCACGCCGCAATCGGCGCGTGCGCCCTTTATGCTCACGCCGCCGATGTTTCGCCTTGCTCCGCACAGTGGGCACACGCTACGGCTGCGCTATACCG
Organism: Atlantibacter sp. MEI4A-1023; assembly: GCF_056155425.1. NCBI lineage: Bacteria > Pseudomonadati > Pseudomonadota > Gammaproteobacteria > Enterobacterales > Enterobacteriaceae > Atlantibacter > Atlantibacter sp. MEI4A-1023. Next base: position 3,032,425 of record NZ_CM149568.1, on the reverse strand, counting down.
GCACGGCGGGCGCGACCGATCGCGAATCGCTTTACTGGCTTAATATTCTCCAAATCCCCCCGAGCGAGACGAATCAGACTAAAAACCAGTTGCTGGTGGTGCTGAAAACCCGCGTTAAGGTGCTGGTTCGCCCCGCATCGCTCAAGGGGAATCCGGCAAAAATGGAGGCCAGCACCCGCATCTGGCTGGAAGACCAGGGCCAGAAACGCTTTCTGAATCTACACAACGACAGCGGCTATTACCTGGCGCTCTCAAGCCTGAATCTGGCGGGGCCTGCCAGCAAAGCACAGCTCGTTTCACGGACCGTAGCGCCTTTCGAAACGCTACGCGTACCGGTCACGCTCAACCGTATCGCGCCTGACGCCACCATGACGTGGATTAACGATCAGGGCGCGGTAGTGACGCGCCCGGTGACGGCTGCCCGTCAGGCCGATTAATCATGAAACTGGCAAAAATCGCCGCCTGCGTACTGCTGGGTGTGATGAATAACGCGTATGCAAAAGCCGCCGCCGGGCAGGATCAGGGTTTTACTTTCGACGCATCGCTGTTTTTAGGCAGCGGTTATGGTGAAGGTATTGAACGTTTTAACCAGGAAAACACCGTGGCGGCGGGCCGTTACAGCGTAGATATCTGGCTGAATAATCAATTTATCCGGCAGGATGAGATCCCGTTTCAAACGCTGCCGTCCGGCGATGTGGTCCCGTGCCTTAGCGCGGCATTCTGGGAAAGCCAGGGGGTTGCCGTTAAGCAGGATAGCGATATGAATTGCCTGTATCCGCAGGCAGCGGTGGACGGCGCGCGCTGGGATCTGGCGCTCGCGGAACTCAAGTTATCGCTGTTTGTGCCGCAGGCTGCGCTGCGTAAAGGCCCGGCGGATGCGGTGCCCGTTGCGCAATGGAATGCCGGGGAAAGCGTGTTGTTCACCAACTACAACGCTAATTATTACAGCAGTAGCGGCCACGGCAACCGCAGCGATTACGGCTGGCTGGGGCTGAATTCCGGCATCAATCTGGGCTTATGGCAGTTCCGCCAGCAGTCCTCGGCCAGTATCAGCCGCTATAACGATCGGCAAACTCAGAAATGGGACAACCTGCAAACCTGGGTGCAGCGCCCGATTGCTGCGTTGGGCAGTACGTTAACCCTGGGCGAAAGCTATACCGCCGGGAATTTGCTGGGCAGTGTGGCCTTTACCGGCGTCAAACTCCAGACCGATGAGCGGATGCAGCCACTCTCGCGGCGCGGCTACGCGCCGGAAATCCGCGGCACCGCAGGAAGCCCGGCGCGCGTCGTGGTCAGCCAAAATGGCCGCAAGATCTATGAAACCAGCGTGCCGGAAGGGCCGTTCCTGATCGATAACCTGGCGAATACCGCCTGGGAAGGTGATTTACAGGTCGATGTGATTGAAGCGCAAGGCAAGCGCAGCCAGTTCACCGTGCCGTTTGCCTCGGTGCCGCTTTCGATGCGCCCCGGCACGTGGCGTTACAGCAGTGTACTGGGCGCAGCGCGAGACTATCCGCATGTGAATAACCGTTTTGCGGATTTTACGCTGGAACACGGCTGGTCAAACACCCTGACGCTCAACGCCGCCGCCCGGGCGGGAGACGATTACCAGGCGCTGGTGGTGGGGGGCGTGGTGGCGACCCGTTTTGGGGCTTTCGGCAGCGACGTCACCGCGTCTCGCGCCAAAATCGCCGGTCAAACCGAACAGGGCTGGCGCTGGCAAACCCACTGGAGCCGCACCTTTGCGCCAACCGGCACCCACGTGGCGCTGGCGGGATATCGCTATTCCACCGCAGGTTATCGCGATTTCAGCGATGTGTTGGCGCAACGCCGCTGGCAGCATGACGCCAGTTGGCGCTCCGATTCCCTGAATCAGCGTAACCAGTTTACCGCCACGCTCAACCAGTCACTGGGCGATCTCGGCAACCTGTGGTTTTCCGGCTCGATGATGGACTACTACGATGACCGGGGCCGCTCGACGCAGTTGCAGATGGGCTACTCCACACAAATTGGCCGGGCGAACCTGAATTTCACCGTCAGCCGCCAGCAATCCTGGTGGATGACGCGCAGTGGCGACGCCCGTGAGCGGTTGCGTGACGGGCAGAAGGAAAATCTGTTTACCCTGACGCTCTCATTGCCGCTCAATTTTGGCGAGCGCGACCATTATGTTTCCTGGTCTGCCAGCCGGTCCCGGCAGGCCGGGGCATCCAGCCAGGTATCGTTAACCGGCCCGCTGGATGAGAAAGAGACGCTCAGTTATGCCGTATCTGCGGGCTGGCAACAGGGGAAAGACGGCAACGCCGCCCAGAATAACTGGAGCGCAACGCTACAAAAGATGAGCAATTTCGGCACCCTGAACGGCAGCTATGCCCGGGCGTCGAATTATCAGCAGTGGTCCGGCGGCGTGCGCGGCGCGGCGGTGCTCCACGGCGGCGGGCTGACGACCGGGCCGTGGCTCGGCGAAACCTTTGCTTTAATCGAGGCCGATGGCGCACAGGGCGCGCGCATTGCCAGCACCCAAAATGCGGTGGTCGACAGTCATGGCTATGCGCTGGTGCCGTCTCTGACGCCGTATCGTTACAACACCATTAGCCTTGATAGCCAGGCGCTGGATAACCAGACCGAATTGCAGGAAAGCCAGCAGCGCATCGTGCCCTGGGCCGGGGCGGCCGTGAAGCTGACGTTTGCCACCCTACAGGGCCATGCGCTGATCGTGTCCCTGAAGCCGGAAAGCGCGCAGGGCGTGGTTCTGGGCGCGGATGTCAAAGACAGCCAGGGCGCGATCGTTGGCATGGTGGGACAGGGGCTTCAGGCCTATGCGCGCGTTGCACAACCGCAAGGGCGCATCACTATCGGGCGTGACGGCGGTAAGGCGTGCGTGGTGGCTTATCGCCTTACGCCAGCGCAATTAAACCAACCGCTTATTCCATTAACCGGAGCCTGTGAATCGCCATGAAAAAATTGTTAACCGGCACGCTGTTGATGGCGGTATCAGGAGCCGCGACGGGTGCCTGCGAATACATTATCTATCCCTACAGCGCCAGCGCATCCGGGGCCATCGGCACTCACCGGCTGAGCAGCCCCAGCGACGGTATCGGCAGCAACTGGCGCGGGACGGCGGCGAATGATGCCCAGAATGGCCTACTGCCTGGACTGTCGACATCAATCGACATCTCCAGCAACCACACTTTCCAGCCACCTGGCACGATTTTGTCATCGGCAGGGGGCATCCCCTATACCGTTTTCGCCCATCGGGGCGGCTACGATCCTGAGCAGGTCTTTTTCCGCTGTACGCCCGACACCGCCGGGCAACTGTTCGAAGCCTGGTCCACCAATGGCGATGACGCTTACGGCGGTATGTATGAAGCCACCGATGTGCCCAACGCTTACCTGACGCTGGCGAAAAACGTGGCGTTGCGCCTGACGCATGAAGAAACCGGTTTACCTTTTCGCAGCGAATGGCAACAACGGGCAATGACTAATCTGGATACCGATGCCAATGGCAACTTCCTGATTAAAGCCAAAAACTTCTCGCCGATCCGCGCGGAACTGATTAAAACGGCGGACGAGCGTTATTACGCCAATACCGCCGCCAGCTTTAATTACAACGCCGTGGTAACCCCGACCGGCTATCAGGTGTTTCGTGGACCGGGCACGTTAAGCTGGAGCATTAAGATTGGTGAAAAGCACTATGGCGGCAACTGGTCGGGCTGGCCCAACGACTGGCCAGGTATCGTTTCGCTGTACAGCAATGGCATTGTGGTGCGGCGTTCGGCAATCTGCCAGATCCAGGATTTTACGCCGCTGGTGTTGTTCACCAAAATAACCGTTGCGGAACTGAACGCAGGCGCTTCACGCAGCACCAACTTTACGCTTAACTTCGCCTGCGAATCCGCCGTTGTTTCCGGCGTGGCGACCAATAAAAACAACGTTGCGCTGGGCTTTTTAGCCCCCGCCAGTAGCGTAGCGGCCGCCCGCGGTTTCAACCTGGTTAGCGGCAGCGCGGTCACCTGGTTACTGGATGAAAACTACGGCGAGGCGGGACATGCGAAAGGCGTTGGCGTGCGGATATACCGCAACGGTAGCCCGATGAATTTCCTGACCACCGATACCTCGGGTACGGGCAGCGCGGGTGGCTGGACCCCTGTTTTCGCCGGGGCGCAGTCCCTGACCAGCAGCCAGAACGGCGTGAATTACTATCAAGAAACGTTTGAGGCGCGGCTGGGGAGTTTTGGTGCCGATGCCCTGAGTGCCGGAACCTATCAATCTCATGCTCAAATTCTGTTACGTCTTCAGTAGCCTGATGGCGCTGTGCCTGCTGGTTAACGCAACCGGACACAGTGCGGTAAACGTCAACGCCTCGCGGGTGATTTTCAACCAGGGGGCGGCGCAAGCGGCGGTGGATCTGATCAACGACGGCGATTACCCGGTGGTGGTGCAGGCCTGGGTGGACGACGGCGATCCGCGTAACACCCCGGATAGCGCAAAAGCGCCGTTTGTGGTGTTACCGCCCGTGTTTCGGTTGAATATCGGGGAAAGCAAGTCGCTGCGTATATTGACCCACGGCAGCGGACTGCCTGCCGATCGTGAGTCGTTATTCTGGCTGAATCTTTATCAAATCCCCCCGGAAAGCCGCACAGAACCGGCTGGGGAAAAGCTGCGGCTGGCATTACGTACCCAGTTAAAAGTCATGTGGCGGCCTAAAGGCGTCGGTCCGCTTGATCGGAAAACAGTCGAAAAGCTGGTGTTTTATCGCCAGTCTGGTTCTATAGTCGCCATCAATGAATCATCATGGAACATTTCTCTTATGGATGTTCGGTATTCAAAATATTCATCACGTGGAATGGTGATTCCACCGTTCTCGCGAGCCGTAATAATGACAGCCATGTCTCCTGAGCCGTCGCAAAATAAGATAAACTTCTCGGTAATTAACGATGACGGCAATACGTGGGATTTTACGGCTCCCGTAAAGTGATCCCGCGTCTGGCGCTATTGTTATAGAAAACGATTTGCTAATCAGGGATTAAGATGACACAGGTCTATTTACTTAATGGAACCGTGGCCTTCTGGCCGCAAAAACATAAACTCGTCTCACAGGTAGAGGAGGGGAAAACGCTTGCCCTCAGTAATCCTGCCAGCCGCTGCCTGGATTTACTAATACGCCATCATGGCGAAGTCATATTACGCGACACTTTTTTTCAGCAGGTATGGATCAATAATGGCGCGCAAGTCACCAACAATACGTTCTACCAAAATATCTCATTGTTACGCCGGGCTTTTAAGGAATTTGGCTTGAATGAGGAATGGATTGTTACCGTCCCTAAGGTCGGTATCAAACTGGAATCCCAACTGCAAATTGATACGTGTGAAGAAGATGAGCCGGTTCCGCCGGCTGCCGAGCTCGCGCGCAGTACACCCACCACGGCGGAAGCCACAAAACCTCCGGGGCTGTGGGGCAGGGTTTTCGCCGCACTGGTTGCCGCAGCCGTCTGCGCTGGAGTGGGATTCTTTACCTGGCGGAGTACCCTCGATCTGCGTTTTCAGCACTATATCCTGCTGGAGAATCTTAACGGCTGCCATTTTTTTGGTAATCCAGATACCGTCGATTATAAAAAACATCAGCAATTTTCCCGCAATTTTACGCAGGATTGCCGTACCCGGCCCTGGGTATATTTATCTGCCTATAACAATTTTTCGCGAATGTCGGTATTAAGTTGCCGCAACGCTTTTCATCTGTGGGGAAAAAATCAGTGCGTCATGCGCTATATATTTACGAGTACTAAAAATGACAATGCGTAATATTTTTATTCCATTGAGTAGCCTAATTTTTCTGGCAATCGTTACGGCGGGATCGGTCTATGGTTGGCAATACTGGCAGCGCGAACATTTTAATTGTCTTGGCGAAACGCTTATTGAACGACCGCCGATGAAAGCCAGTATGGCGGTGAAATATATATTTAACGGCGACACCGGTGTAGCGGTATTGCGCGGTGAAATTCAGCCAGAGAACGCGCCGGCGATAGCGGTGAACCATAATGTGTTTTTTAATTTTACCCGCAAAGGGAATGATTATTTCCTGATTTCAAAGGAAGTCACTTCATCAACGGGCAGCAGTACCGACGGAGCGGTGCTGGAAGCGACGCTGCCGCAGTTTTATCTTCATCCTGGGGTGACGTTTTACCTGAATATCACCAAAGTCAGTCACGACGGCTGGATGTTCTTTACCAGCCGTACGCCGTCTTTGTATTGTCGGGGTTAGCGTAACAGCGGGCAATCCGGCGGCAGCCGACATAGCAGCGCGCCGGGCTTCACTTCCAGGCGGAACTGCTGGCCGCTGAGGGGTTCGCCGTCCAGGTTAAAAGTCATTTCGTGCGGCGAGGTGATTTCAAACCACGAAGAAATGCCGTCCACAATATTCGGGCTGTCGTCCGGGCGGGTAAGGGTGGTGAACAGCGCGGGCAGCAGCTCGTCGCCGGTAAAAATCCGCACCCGCAGTTGCCCGTCATTAATCAGGGCATCCGGGCAAAGCTGTTGACCGCCCCCCGCCTGACGCCCGTTGCCGAAGCCAATAACCAACGCATCGCCCTGCCACTGGAAATTTTCGCCGCGAATTTCACAGCGGTCCGGTTGCAGGGTATCCATGCGCAACAGGCCATGCAGCAAATAGGAGACGCTACCCAGCGCGGCTTTTAACCTTTCCGGCGTTTCGGTGGTGATGCGGGTGCCGAAGCCGCCCGTCGCCATATTGATAAACGCCGCTTCGCTGTTTACCTCAACCAGATCGATGGGTGTTGCTTTACCGGCAATGGCGAGTTTTAGCGCTTTATCCAACTCATCCGGTATGCCGGTGCTGGTGGCGAAATCATTGGCCGTGCCAAGCGGCACGATACCGAGTGCCGGACGTACGGCCGTATCGATACGTGAAAGCGCAGTTGCCACTTCATTAATGGTGCCGTCGCCGCCGCCTGCGATCACCGTTTCCACACCCAGCGTCACCGCTTCATTGACGAAGCGTTCAGCATCGCCTTTTTCCCACGTCACGCGAACATGCAGGGTAATGCCTTCTTCACGCAGCAGTTTAACTGCGCTTCGCAACAGGTCATTGCCTGCGCCTTTACCATTAAGAACCATCAGTGAAGCGGGGATGCTGTCCATGGGGTGTCCTGAAGTGAGTCAATCTTCAGGAAGTGTATCCTGGATAATAAAATTGCGTGTCAGAACGCACCGAAAGAGGAAGAAAAAAATAAGCCTGCGTAAGGGAGATTACGCAGGCTAAGGAGGTGGTTCCTGGTACAACTAGCATTTATGGGTTATGTTTTTCAGCGAAACGAATCATACCCGGATCGTTCGTAGCGGTATGTGATCTCTTTCTAAGATTCATCCTATGAGAAAAAATAACCGAAATGAATTACTTACCGTGAGGATTACGGGTGCTCTGACCGGTGAAATTGCGCATCAGCAGCGCAAATTCCAGCGCTAAATCCTGAGGAACCGGCATCCAGACGGTATAACCATCTCCCGGCGCCACGTCCATTTTTTCGCCTTTGGCGTTTTCCAGATGCTCAAGGGTGAAGTTGATGTTGCCCTGCGGGGTCATCAATTCCAGGCTGTCGCCAACCGAGAATTTGTTTTTCACCTTTACTTCCGCCAGCTCACCGCGACGCTCACCGGTAAACTCACCGACAAACTGCTGGCGATCGGATACCGAGAAGCCGTATTCGTAGTTCTGATAATCGTCATGGGTATGACGGCGCAGGAACCCTTCGGTATAGCCGCGATGCGCCAGGCCTTCCAGCGTCTCCAGCAGGGTAGGGTCGAACGGTTTACCCGCTGCGGCGTCATCAATGGCGCGGCGGTACACCTGGGCGGTACGGGCGCAGTAGTAGAACGATTTGGTGCGGCCTTCGATTTTCAGCGAATGCACGCCCATTTTGGTCAGGCGTTCCACATGCTGAATAGCGCGCAGATCTTTCGAGTTCATAATATAGGTGCCGTGCTCGTCTTCGAACGCGGTCATGTATTCACCAGGGCGCTGGGCTTCTTCCACCATAAACACTTTGTCGGTCGGCGCACCGATACCCAGCGTTGGCTCGATGGTCTGCACCGGGATCGGCTCGTGGACGTGCACGATATTACCCATATCATCCTCTTTGCCTTCTTTGACGTTATATTCCCAGCGGCAGGCATTCGTGCAGGTGCCCTGATTCGGGTCGCGCTTATTGATATAGCCGGACAACAGACAGCGGCCAGAGTAGGCCATGCACAGCGCGCCGTGAACGAAGATTTCAATCTCCATATCCGGCACTTGTTCGCGGATTTCGGCGATCTCTTCCAGCGACAGTTCGCGGGATAAAATCACTCGCGTCAGGCCCATTTGTTTCCAGAATTTCACTGTTGCCCAGTTAACGGCGTTGGCTTGCACCGACAAATGAATATCCATTTCCGGGAAGGCTTCGCGCACCATCATGATCAGGCCTGGATCGGACATAATCAGTGCATCCGGCCCCATGTCGATGACCGGTTTCAGGTCGCGGATAAAGGTTTTCAGCTTGGCGTTATGCGGCGCGATATTCACCACCACGTAGAATTTTTTGCCCAGCGCATGGGCCTCGTTGATGCCGAGCTGTAAGTTTTCGTGATTGAATTCGTTATTGCGCACCCGCAGGCTGTAACGAGGCTGGCCGGCATACACGGCGTCCGCGCCATAAGCGAAAGCGTAACGCATGTTTTTCAGCGTTCCCGCCGGGGAAAGAAGTTCGGGTTTAAACATGGTGTTCTCGTTCTGATGTCAGGTCAGAACCGCCTCACCGGGTGGGGCGGCTTGGGGGAAGGTTATCCCCACATTGAAGGCGGGAATTGTAGCGTCGGGATGCGCTGAGGTAAAGCGCGGCGCGATAGCGGGAGACTTAACGTTACGCATAATAAATAACAAAAGCCCTGGCATCGACGGCAAGGGCTTTATTTTATACACATACCTTAAAATTCTCTGGATAGCGTAATATACCCGTTAAACCTTATTGAGCATTCATCTTTATTCATAAGGCTGGTTGCTATAAAAACAGCTTTCTTTTTGTCTTTGTTAAAGTAGGTGTATTGGGCGGTGATAGACTTGACTTCATTCTCATACAAACTGGAAAAGAAAATTCTGTTATAGGTATCCTCTGTTTTATCTTTTTCAGGATATTTATTGAAATCAATCCTTGCCAGATATTCAGCATATGTCTTAGATATTGGCGTGATGTCTAATACTTTTACTTGTGTTTTTTCGCGTGCAATAGTTGATGTGTCTATTTTTAATTGCTTTGATAATGCATCAAAAAGAGATATTTCCATTGAGGCACCGGCAGTCGCACATCCGTAATTTTTAGCATATGACAACATTGGTAAAAAAGTTACCAGGATAATCAACGATTTTTTCATGTTAATCCTCTACTACCAGTATTTTGTCAGTACTATCATTAATAATTTTACGTTCGGATAAATTTAAGATTATGCATCCATCAGAAGCATCTAAGGGGTGTGCAACGCTATTCCCATGGATCATGAAACCATCGCGACCACACATCTGATTTTCGATAAAAGGTGTAAGTTTCATTGTGTAAGCTTTTGTTTTATGATGATAGAAGTTCGAGCAAGGAATTTGAATAGCTAAAGGCGAGTTTAAAACCAGTATCGGTAATGTCTAATATTGCTATGTGTTTTTTTAGATCTATTTGTACGCTGATGTTTCATCGATACATGCCAATAATTCATTTCGGCATGTTATGGTTTATGGACTGATAAAACGAATACTTTTTCTCAAATTCTAAATAGCCCACGTTTACATGGGCATTATTGTGATGAGATTTACATTAAACGACAGGCGTCTGCTTCCCAGCGATACCCAACGCCGTACACCGCACGAATAAACGACTGTTCTTCGTCGAGGGCTTCCAGCTTGCGGCGCAGGTTTTTGATATGGCTGTCGATAGTGCGGTCAGTCACCACCCGGTAATCGTCATACAGCTGGTTCAGCAACTGCTCGCGGGAAAACACTTTCCCCGGCTCGTGCGACAGGGTTTTCAGCAGCCGAAATTCAGCGGGCGTCAGGTCTAATACTTTATTGCGCCAGCTCGCCTGGAAACGCCCTTCGTCTACCACCAGCGGGCTTTCGGCATCCTGCTTCGCCAGATCTTTTTGCGGTTTGCAGCGGCGCAGAATCGTTTTCACACGCGCCACCACTTCCCGTGGGCTGTACGGCTTGCAGATATAATCATCCGCGCCAATTTCCAGCCCCAGCAGGCGGTCAATCTCTTCGATTTTGGCGGTGACCATCACAATCGGCACCTCGGAAAAACGGCGGATTTCCCGGCATAGCGTCAGCCCGTCGACGCCCGGCAGCATCAAATCCAGCAGGATCAGCGACGGCGGCGTCTGGCGCACATAATTTAATACTTTATCGCCATGGTCGATAAGCGTCGGCGCATAGCCTGCCGCCCGCAGATAGTCGATTAACAGTTGCCCCAGCTTGGGCTCGTCTTCCACGATCAGAATGCGTGGCGTGTTTTCATCTATCGGTAGCTCTGTCATGCGTCTCTCGGTAATTCGTCGTCGAGGGGTAGCGATACAGTAACGCTAATCCCCCCTAAAGGGGAGTGGTCGGCGCGCAGCGTGCCGTTATGGGCGGCGACGATATTGGCGCAGATCGCCAGCCCCAGCCCGGAGCCGCCGCTGGCGCGGTTGCGCGATCCTTCGGCGCGGTAAAAGCGCTCAAACAGCTTGCCGAGCTGGGCGTCGGTAACGCCGGGGGCGCTGTCGGAAAAGGCCAGCGCCAGGGTGTGAGCATCTGTGCGCCCGTGGATCTGCAATCCGCCGCCCGCGTCGGTATAGCGCAGGCTGTTTTCCAGTAGGTTATTGAACAACTGCATCAGACGATCGCCATCGCCGAACACCACCGCATGGTCGGGGAGCGACAGCGAAATCGTCAGCCCACGCGCCAGAAAACGTTCGCGGAACGCGCCCGCCGCCACTTCCAGCAGGTTGACGATATCCACCGGCGCTTTCTGGTATGCCAGCGCGCCTTCGTCGGACAGCGAAAGCTGGTGCAAATCATCCACCAGCTTGGTCAGGGTGGCGACTTCCGCCTGCAACGACGCCACCGACTCCGGGGTAAACTGGCGCACGCCGTCCTGAATCGCCTCCAGTTCGCCGCGCAGCACCGCCAGCGGGGTGCGCAGTTCATGGGAGATATCCGCCATAAAGTCGCGGCGCATCTGCTGGTTTTTCTCCAGCGTACTGGCGAGCTGGTTAAAATCCTGGGCCAGTTTGCCGAGTTCATCCTGGCTGTTGGTGGTGACCCGGGTCGAGAAATTTCCCGCCGCCAGTTGATGGGTGCCTTCCACCAGCCGCTTAACCGGAGCCAGCAGACCGCGCGCCAGCAGCAGCGTGGCCGCCGCCGCCAGCAGCGTTGACAGCGCGACAATCAACCAGCTGGTGCGCCGCTGCTGTTTGTCGAAATTGATATCGGTGGAGCGGGTCAGGCGCTCCACCGGTGAGGCGATCACCCAGCCGACGCTGGCGTTATTCACGGTAATCGCCCGGCGCATCCCGTCCGGCGGCACCGGCGAGCGCGGGCCAACCAGCACGGTCTGGTTTTCATCGACCACCCAGAACTGGGTGCGCCAGCCGTGGGGCGGCAGGCCGGTCGGGCGGCCACGCTCCTCGTCGGAATCCCGTTCGAGCGAGCGCAGGATTTGAAACACAAAGCGGTCGTTATGGCGTAAAAAGTGCCAGTTGCCGTGCAGGGCATACTGCTCGCCCAGCGCGTCGCTCAGCAGTTCCAGACGCTGGGCGTTACCGTGTTTGATGTAATCAATAAAACCGCGCTCAAAGCTAAACCGCACCGCCCAGTGCATGGTGATCAGCAACAAAATACAGGTGGCGAAAATCGCCAGAAACAGCTTTCCCGTAATGCCGGGCCGCCACAACTTCATTACTGACTCCTTCTGCGACGGGCGATCACCTCGTTTTTACGGGTGTCTTCTGGAACGCGGGTAAACACCAGCGCGGGCAGCGCGATAATCACCGCCATGCTGAGATAGGTATAAAGAAACACGCTGTGCGCCGAGTCCGGCGTCAGATGCTGATGGCCGAACGCGCCGAGCAGTAGCCCGGCGACGGTGACGCCGAGGCTCATGGAAAGCTGCATCACCATCGACAGCAGGCCGTTGCCGCCGCTGGCAAGCTGATCGGGTAGATCTTTCAGCGTCAGGGTATTCATGGTGGAGAAGCGAATCGCGTTGATCACGCCCTGCAACAGCAGTACCACTGGCAATACCCAAATCCAGCCCAGCAGCGCGGTGCCCATAAACAGTAGCGTCACCAGCGCCAGCGCGAGAGTAGAGAACACCAGCACCCGGCGGTAGCCGACGCGGTTAACGATCTGCACCACGATGCGCTTAATCCCCATGCTGCCGAGCACCATCGGGATCATCATTAACCCGGCGTGAAACGGCGAGAATCCCAGGCCGATTTGCAAAAATACTGGCGTCATAAATGGCAGCATCCCGCTACCGATGCGCCCGACTAAACTGCCCAACAACCCGATGGAAAAACTGCGCGTCTGGAACAGCTCCAGCCTGAACAGCGCCCGCTCGTTGCCCTGGGCGTGTTTGATGTACAGCCCCAGCGCCAGCAAACCGCCTGCCGCCATCAGGCCGATCCAGGCCACAGAAAGGCCGAGCGTTTTTTGCCCGTCCAGCGCCAGGGTTAACGCTGCCATCCCGAAGGCCAGCAGCAGGAAACCGGAGAAATCGAAGCGCCGGGTTTGCATGGTGTAATTGGGCATCAGCCACAGTGTGGCGATGGCACCGACAATCCCTACGGGCAGGTTAATTAAAAAGATCCAGTGCCAGGAGGCGTATTCCACCAGAATACCGCCCAGCGCCGGGCCGAGCAGCGGGCCAATTTGCCCCGGCAGGGTAACGAAGGTCATGGCCGCCATATACTGCTCGCGCGGCACGATTTTCATCACCGTCAGCCTGCCTACCGGCACCATCATCGCGCCGCCAATCCCCTGCACCACGCGCGCCATAATCAGCCCGTCGAGGGTACTGGCCTGGGCGCAAAACAGCGAGCCAAGGGTAAACAGCACGATGGCGCTAAAGAAGATATTGCGTACCCCCACGCGGTCGGCGAGCCAGCCGCTGGCAGGCAGCATCACCGCCACCGTCAGCACATAGGAAACAATCACCATATGCATATGCAGCGGATCTTCACCGAGACTCCGCGCCATCGAGGGCAGGGCGGTGTTCACAATGGTGGTATCCAGCGTTTGCATAAAGAAACCAAACGCCACAATCCACAGCTGCCAGCGCACACTTTTGGGCAATTCCGTCATCGGCTATTCACTCGTCGTTATGGCTTCACCTCCACGACGTTGACGCGTAAAGCGCAGTCGCAGTCGGTCGAAAAACAGATAAACCACCGGCGTGGTGTAGAGCGTCAACAGCTGGCTCATCACCAGACCGCCGACAATGGTGATGCCCAGCGGCTGGCGCAGCTCCGCGCCATCACCGCTGGAAATCACCAGCGGCAGCGCGCCAAACAGCGCCGCCAGCGTGGTCATCATGATTGGACGAAAGCGTAGCAGACAGGCCTGGAATATGGCCTGTTCCGGCGACAAATCGCCTTTACGCTGCGCTTCGATAGCAAAATCTACCATCATGATGGCGTTCTTTTTCACGATCCCGATCAACAGCATAATGCCGATCAACGCGATCAGGCTGAACGGCGCGTCGAATAGCGCCAGCGCCAGCAGCGCGCCGACTCCGGCCGAGGGCAGGGTGGAAAGGATTGTCAGCGGATGCACATAGCTCTCGTACAAAATCCCCAGCACGATATACACCGTGGCGATGGCCGCGAGGATCAGGAAAACCTGCGAGTTCATGGTGTCCTGGAACACCTGGGCGGTGCCTGCGTAGCTGCCGCGCACCGTGGAAGGCACGCCGAGCGAAGTCATGGTGCGGTCGATGGCGTCGCTGGCCTCGGATAACGACACGCCGGTGGGCAGGTTAAACGCGATGGTGGACGCCGCCGACAGGCCCTGATGGTTCACCGACAGCGGTGCGTTCGCCGGTTGCCAGTGGGCGAAGCTGGACAACGGGATCGGTTTGCCGTCGCTGTTGATGACAAACATCTGGTTCAGGGCGCTGATATCCTGGGTATAGCGCGGGTCGACCTGCATCACCACTTTGTACTGGTTCAGCGGCTGGTAGATAGTAGAAATCTGCCGCTGACCGAAAGCGTTGTTGAGCAGGCCGTTGGCGTCCTGCACACTGATCCCCAGCCGCGCCATGGTTTCGCGGTCGTAAATCAGGCTCATTTCCGCACCGTTGTCCTGCTGGTCAGAATTAACGTCCGCCAGCTCCGGCAGTGTCGACAGCGCCTGGCGAATTTTCGGCTCCCACTCGCGCAGCGCGGCTAAATCATCGGACAAAAGCGTGTACTGATAGCTGGCGTTAGACTGCCGTCCGCCGACCCGGATATCCTGCACCGCCATTAAAAAAAGGCTGGCGCCCGGCTCTTTGGCGAGCTTTTTACGTAGCCGGTCAATCACCTGCTGCGAGGTTTCATGGCGCTCGCCCAGCGGTTTCAGGGAGATAAACATCATCCCGCTGTTCACCCGCGAGCCGCCGGTAAACCCGGTGACGTTATCCACCGCCGGATCGTCGCGGATAATCTTCATAAAGTCTTCCAGCTTGCCGCGCATCGCCTGGAAGGAAATGCTCTGATCCGCCTGGATACCGCCCATCAGGCGGCCGGTGTCCTGCTCCGGGAAAAAGGTTTTCGGGATGGCGATATACAGCCAGATATTGAGCGCCATGGTCGCGAGCAGCACCACGCCCACCAGCCGGGTGTGGCGCAGCACCCAGTGCAGGGATGTAGCGTAACCCTCCTGCAAGGCCGTAAGCACCCGGCCAACCCCGCGTTTACGCGGCTGGGTGTGCGGTTTATTAGCTTTCAGCAGCCAGCCGCACATCATCGGCGTCAGGGTCAGGGACACCACCAGCGAAATGCCTATCGCCACCGAGAGCGTGACGGCGAATTCCCGAAACAGGCGGCCCGGCAGCCCGCCCATCAGCAGCAGCGGCAGGAACACCGCCACCAGCGACAGGCTCATAGACAGCACCGTAAAACCCACTTCCCGCACGCCCTGTAGCGCCGCCTGTAGCGGTTTAACCCCCGCCTCCAGGTGGCGGGAAATATTCTCCAGCACCACGATGGCATCATCCACCACAAAGCCGGTGGCGATGGTCAGCGCCATTAACGACAGGTTATTCAGGCTAAAACCACACAGGTACATCGCCGTAAAGGTGCCGATTAACGACACCGGCACCGCAATAGCCGGAATAAAGGTCGCGCGCCCGGAGCGTAAAAACAGAAACACCACCAGGATCACCAGCGCCACCGAGATCACCAGCGTCTGCTCCACTTCTTCAAGAGAGGCGCGAATGGTCGGCGAACGATCCAGGGCGATTTGCAGATCGATAGAGGCAGGGATGATTTCCCGCAGCTCCGGCACCCTGGCGCGGATGCGGTCCACAGTTTCGATAATATTGGCTTCCGGCGCTTTACGGATCATCAGCAAAATCGCCGGTTTGGCGTTGGTCATCCCGGCGTTGCGCACGTCCTGCACCGAGTCGGTGACCGTCGCCACGTCCTGAAGTTTCACCGCCGCGCCGTTGTGGTAATGGATAATCAGCGGCTGGTATTCCGCGGCGGTTTTCAGCTCGTCATTGGTCTGGATCTGCCAGCGCCGATCGTTATCTTCCAGGGCGCCCTGAGGGCGGCGCACGTTGGCGTTGCTGATGGCGGAGCGCACCGCGTCCAGCGACACGCCCTGGTTAAACAGCGCCTGGGGGTTAAGATCGACCCGCACTGCGGGCAGGGAACTGCCGCCGACGTCCACATCCCCGACGCCCTCGATTTGGGCAATGGTCTGCGCCAGTTGGGTCGAGGCGAAGTCGTACAGCGCTCCCTGGGACAACGTATCGGAGGTCAGCGTCAGAATGATGATCGGCGAATCGGACGGGTTGGCCTTGCGGTAAGTCGGGCGGCTCGGCATCCCGCTCGGCAACAGGCTCTGGGCGGCGCTGATCGCCGCCTGCACGTCGCGCGCCGCGCCGTTGATATCGCGGTCAAAATCAAATTGTAAAATAATCCGGGTACTGCCGAGCGAGCTGGACGAGGTCATCTCGTTGACCCCGGCGATGCGCCCTAAGGCGCGCTCCAGCGGCGTCGCGACCGATGACGCCATCGTTTCCGGCGACGCGCCGGGCAGCGAGGCGCTGACCATAATCACCGGGAAATCAACCTGCGGCAGCGGGGCCACCGGCAGCAGGCGAAAAGCCAGCACGCCGCACAGCGTGACTGCCAGCGTCAGCAGGATGGTGGCGACAGGCCGGTAGATAAACAGGGCGTAAAATCGCACTTACGCCTCCTCGGTTTTACGGCTAAAACGCGCCCGGGTGTAATGAGACAGGCGGTCAAACAGCAGGTAAATCACCGGGGTGGTAAACAGCGTCAGCACCTGGCTTACCAGCAGCCCGCCCACCATGCCGATGCCTAGCGGGCGACGCAGCTCCGCGCCAGCCCCGGTACTCAACATCAGCGGCAACGCGCCGAGCAGCGCGGCGAGTGTAGTCATCAGGATCGGACGAAAACGCAGCAGGCAGGCCTGGTAAATCGCGTCATAAGGAGACAACCCCTGCTCACGCTCCGCCGCCAGCGCAAAGTCGATCATCATGATGGCGTTTTTCTTGACGATGCCGATCAGCAGGATGATGCCGATAATCGCGATCACGTCCAGCTCGCTACCTGCCAGCATCAGCGCCAGCAGCGCGCCGACCCCCGCCGTAGGCAGGGTAGATAGAATGGTAATCGGATGAATAAAGCTCTCATACAGCACGCCGAGCACGATATACATCGCCACGACCGAGGCCAGGATCAGCCAGATGGTGTTGCCCAGCGCCGACTGGAAGGCGAGGGTGCTGCCCTGGAACGAGGTGGTGATGTCCGCCGGGAATTCAAGGGTTTTCTCGGCGTCCAGAATCGCGTTCACCGCCTGCTCCAGCGAATACCCGTCGGTCACATTGAATGAAATGGTGGTGGACGGGAACTGATCGAGATGGTTAATCGACATCGGCCCGTGGCGCTGCTCAACGTTAGCGATGGCGCTTAACGGCACGATGCCGCCGTCGGCGCTGGTCAAACGCACGGTCTCCAGCCCGCTGATGCCCGGCGTGGCGTGGGTATCGTGTTCAAGCACCACCCGATACTGGTTCGCCTGGGTATAAATGGTGGAAATCAGCCGCTGGCCGAAAGCGTTGTAGAGCGCGTTGTCCACGTCGCTCATGCTGATACCGAGACGGCTGGCGCTGTCGCGGTCGACGTTGACATACGCCACCAGCCCCTGATCCTGCCAGTCGCTGCTCACGTCCGACAGCGCGGGCAGAGTGGCGAGCTTGTCGATCAGCGCCGGAACCCAGGTGCTGAGCGCCTCCAGCGAGTTGGCCTGAAGGGTAAACTGGTACTGGGTGCGGCTGACCTGGGTATCAATAGTCAGATCCTGGGTGGGTTGCAGATACAGCGCCACCCCCGGCACGTTCGCTACCGCCTGTTGCAGTCGGGCTATCACCGGCTGGATACGGTCGTCGCGCTCATCCAGAGGTTTGAGATGGATTTGCAGTCGGGCGCTGTTCAGCGAAGCGTTGGTGCCGTCCACGCCGACGAACGACGTCAGGCTTTCCACCGCCGGGTCTTTTAAAATCACCTCTGCCACCCGCTGCTGGCGCTCCGCCATACTGGCGAATGACGCCGACTGCGGGGCCTGTAATGTGCCCTGAATAATGCTGTTATCCTGCACCGGGAAAAAGCCTTTGGGGATCATCATCCACAGCAGCACCGTCAGCGCCAGGGTGCCCAGCGCCACGCCGAGGGTCAACCACGGATGGCTCAGCACCCGTCTTAATCCGCGCCCGTAGCTTTCAATCACCCGGTCAAAGAAGCGCTCGCTGGCGCGGGAGAAGCGGTTTTGTTTGCGCAGCGATTCGTGGCTTAACATGCGGGCGCACATCATCGGCGTCAGCGTCAGGGAGACGATTGCCGAGATCAGGATCGCTACCGCCAGGGTAATGGCGAATTCACGGAACAACCGGCCAACGATATCGCCCATAAACAGCAGCGGGATCAGCACGGCGATTAAAGAGAACGTCAGGGAGATAATGGTAAATCCGATTTCTCCCGCGCCTTTTAACGCGGCGGCGAGCGGTTTTTCACCTTTCTCGATATAGCGCGAAATGTTCTCGATCACCACGATGGCGTCATCCACCACAAAGCCAGTGGCAATGGTCAGCGCCATCAGCGTCAGGTTATTGATCGAAAAATCGAAAAAGACCATCACCGCGAAGGTGCCGACCAGCGACAGCGGCACCGCCACGGCGGGAATAATGGTCGCCGGCACATTGCGTAAAAACAGATAGATAATCATCACCACCAGCGCGATCGCCAGCATCAGCTCGAACTGGGTGTCGGTCACCGAGGCGCGGATATTGGTGGTGCGGTCGGCCAGCAGTTTCACTTCCACCGATTTCGGCAAGCTCTGCGTCAGCGTGGGCAGCATCTGACGCACGCTATCGGCGGTGGCGATAATATTTGCGCCGGGCTGGCGCTGAATATTCATCACGATGGCCTGCTGCTTGTTGGCCCATGCGCCGAGCCAACGGTTTTCCGCGCCCTGTTCGATGGTCGCCACATCGCCTAAGCGGATCGCCGCGCCGTTCTGGTAAGCGATAATCAGGTTGCGGTATTCATCTGCCGACTTCATCTGGTCATTGGCGGAAAGAGTGATAGCGCGCTCCGGGCCGTCGAGACTGCCTTTCGCGGAATTGACGTTGGCATTGCTGATGGCGGTACGAACGGTTTCGCTGGTTACACCGAGAGCGGCCAGCGCCTGGGCATTAAGTTTGACCCGCACCGCCGGGCGTTGCCCGCCGGACAGCGTGACCAGCCCGACGCCGGAAACCTGGGAGATTTTCTGCGCTACCCGGTTTTCCACCATGTCTTCTACCTGGGTCATCGGCAGCGCACCAGACGTCACCGCCAGGGTCATAATCGGCGGGTCCGCAGGGTTAACTTTGCTGTACACCGGCGGGTTTGGCAGATCGTTGGGCAGCAGGTTGGTGGCGGCGTTAATGGCCGCCTGGACTTCCTGTTCCGCGACGTCCAGCGCTAACGAAAGCTGGAACTGAAGGGTGATGACGCTGGCGCCCCCGGCGCTTTGCGAGGCCATCTGCTTCAGGCCGGACATCTGGCCAAACTGGCGTTCCAGCGGCGCGGTAATCGCCGAGGTCACCACATCCGGGCTGGCACCCGGATACAGCGTCACCACCTGGATGGTGGGGTAATCCACTTCCGGCAGCGCCGAGACCGGCAGAAAACGGTAGCCCAACACGCCCGCCAGCATAATGGCGATCATCAGCAGCGTGGTGGCGACCGGGCGTAAGATAAACAGCCGCGACGGCCCGCCGGTAGCGCTCGGAGGTAACACCTGCATCAGGACTGCGCTCCCTGTCTTTTCTGTGTCGGGGCGTCGTTCGGCGAATCGGCCTGGGCGTTATGCGCTTCTACCACTTCCACGCTGGCCCCTTCGGTCAGGCGGTCTATCCCGTCAGTGACGACGCGATCCCCTGCCGACAGCCCGGCAGTAATCACCACTTTTTCACTGTCCTGAATGCCGGTGGTCACCGTGTGTTTGCTGACTTTGTTATCGCTGTTCAGCACCCAAACGAAATGGCCGTCGTTGCCCATTTGCAACGCGGCGGTGGGGATAACGATGGCGTCCTGTTGGGTATCTACCAGCATCCGGGCGTTAACGAACTGGTTAGGGAACAGCGCGTCATCCTGATTATCAAAGCGGCCCTTCAGCTTAATGGTGCCGGTGGTGGCGTCGATTTGGTTATCCAGGCTGAGCAGGGTGCCGGTACTGAGTTTCTGTTTGTTGGTGCGGTCCCAGGCTTCAACCGTCAGGGTTTTCCCGGCTTTTTGCGCCTGTACGATGGTAGCGATATCGCTTTCCGGCAGGGTAAACAGCACATCGATAGGATGCGTTTGGGTCAGCACCACAATGCCGTTGGTGTCACCGCTGGAAATCTGATTGCCAATATCCACCTGTTTTAGCCCGACGCGCCCATCGACCGGCGCGGTAATGCGGCTCCAGGTCAACTGCAACTGGGCGCTGGCAACGGCGGCTTCATCGGCTTTAAGGGTGCCGAGGGTTTCATTCACCAGCGCCTGTTGGGCATCAAGTTCCTGGCGCGAAACCAGATTAGTTTTGCTCAACTGCTGATAGCGCGCTAAATCGCGCCGGGCGTTGGCGAGCGTGGCTTTATCGCGGGCCAACTGGCCTTCGGCCTGGGCCAGCGCCACCTTAAACTGGCTGGGATCGATTTCCGCCAGCAGATCGCCTGCTTTCACCTGCTGCCCTTCCTGGAAGTGCAGCGCCATTAATTGCCCGTCAACCCGGCTGCGCACGGTAACGGTGTTTGCTGCCGTGATGGTGCCCAGCCCGGAAAGATAGCGGGGAACCGCTTCACTGACCGCCGTTGCCGCCTGTACCGGGGCGAGCGCCCCGCGCATGCCAGGGCGGCCACCGCCCGTTTTACGCTGCTGGCCGGAAGCCTGCTGACCCGACGCCGCGTCTGGTTTTTGAGCGTGCCAGTACCACAAGCCCGCTACGATGGCGATAACAATAACGATGGGCCACATCCAACGCGATAAACCAGTACCTTTCATAAGTTAAACGTCTTCTTATCCTGAAACGATTAGGCGTAATGATACTAGTTTAGAGATTATCGCCGGGAGAAAAATGGAGGAAATATGGAACAGGTTCAGGATTCCTCCTAATCAGCGCTTTTGTTCGAGATTTCTCGCAGGATCGACACGGGAATCAGCAGTACAAATTTTGACAGTTTAGAGTGTGGTTTAGGCAATAAATATAAATTACACTTTATGAGGTGGTTATGACATGGACGGTTGTCTTTACGCCAGAGTTTGAGCAGTGGCTTTATGATCAGGAGCATGGGTTGCAGAATCGTGTTAACGCAGCGCTAATAAGCCTTGAGTTAACCGGCCCGGCACTGGGTCGACCACGGGTGGATACGCTCTTCGGCTCCTTCTATCCCAATATGAAAGAATTACGCCTGCAATATGCTGGCGACCCATGGCGGATTTGTTTCGCCTTTGATGAGAGCCGACAAGCGATAATGCTTTACGGCGGAAAGAAAACGGGGCAGAAGCGCTTTTACTCAACATTGATTAAGCGGGTTGACGCGATTTTTGCGCGCTATCTTGCCCGCAAAAAGGATCGGGAATGAAAACATTACAGCAGCATCTTGCAGAACTTACCCCTGAACATCGGGCTGAAATCGAGCGTTTAGCCGAAGAGTTCGCCGCCGAAAACGGTTTGCCAACCATCCGGGAAATGCGCGCCATGTCGCAGCAGGAGCTTGCCGAACGGCTGGGCGTAACCCAGCCTGCGGTGGCGGCCATGGAGCGGCGCGGGGATGACATCAAAGTCTCCACACTGAAGCGCTATGCAGAAGCCTTAGGCGGTGAACTGAAGATCAGCATCGAACTGCCCGAAGGAAGCCGGGTGATTTCACTCTAAACTTCCTCCGGCAACTCAAGCCTTACCGAAACACCACGTTTGCCCAGCGCGCCAGCCCGGCGGTGACCGAGCCAAAATCGTCGCCGCCGCGGATCGGTGTTCCTGGCAAATACGCCGCCAGCAGATGACGAATCAACGGCGAGCGGGCGCTGCCGCCGGTGAGATAAATCACGTCCGGCGTGATATGGCTGGCTTCCAGCGCCAGCGTCACCTGTTCGATAATGCGTTGCAGCGGCTGCGTCAGCGCCTTTTCCAGTTCGATTTGCGAAATGGCGGCCTGCAAGCCGTCGCTGATAAACGGCATCCGGGCAAGGTGGTTATCATCGGAGGAGAGCGCGATTTTGCTCTCCTCAGCGACCCGCACCAGCCGGTAGCTCAGACGCTGCTGCCACACTTTACGCAACCTGGCGACCTCGTCGGGCGCTTTGGCGTCGCGGATTAAATCCAGCAGCAACCGGCCATTGGCGGCGCTGTAAAAATCGCTTTGCGCCGGGACGTCGTTAATCGCCACCGCGTTCCACCACGGCAGCGTCGGCAGGGCGATGCCTTTCTGGGTTTCGCCGCCCATGCCTAATAGCGGCATCAGCTGTTTAAAGGCAAGGGCGATATCCAGATCGTTACCGCCAACGCGACAGCCGCTGTGGCCTAACAGGCTGGCTTCGCGATCGGATTGCATAGCCCACTGCGGCCCCATTAGCAGTACCGAGCAGTCGGTGGTGCCGCCGCCGATATCGACCACCAGCACCCGCGTTTCCTGGGTCAGGGTGGATTCAAAATCCAGCCCGGCGGCCACGGGTTCGTACTGGAAAACGACATCGCGAAAACCGGCGCGCTGAGCTGCGCGTTCGAGAATGCCCTGCGCCTGGGCGTTGGCATCGTCACCCCCCAGCCCCTGGAAGTTAATCGGCCTGCCGATGACTGCCTGGTCAATGGCTTCGCCAGTTTGCGTGGCAGCGGCATTACGGATATGCAGCATCATCGCGCACACCAGATCCTCAAATAGCGCCACCTGCTGCGGCTTCAGGCCACTTGCGCCGAGGAACGACTTCGGGGATTTAACGAACCAGACCTCTTCCGGGTCATCCATATAATGCTGCAAGGCCGCCAGCCCAAACTGTACGCTGGCCTCGGTTACCCGAATATCTTCCTCGCGATTGGCATTAATTGCCCGGCGCAGCAGCGCCTGGTTTTCCGCGCCCGGTGCCGGGGCATCGTGACAGCGGTACAGCCATTCGCTCACCGCCTCGCGGGTGGGTGCGCACAGCATTGACGGCAGCAGCGGCGACCCGTTTTCCAGCGTCAGCATCTGCGGTGCGCCGTCGCGCATCATCGCCACCGAACAATTCGCGGTGCCGTAATCAAAACCAATAAACATTTTCATCCCCATGCCTGTGAAGAAGGGGGGCGACTTTAGCCGAATGTGGTCCTGGCGGCAAACGGAATATGAAAGCAAGGCGAAACTGCTGGGATCAGGCTACCCTGAATCCAGTTATTCAAGGAGATAGCATGTTCATTATTGATTATCGCGGCCCGTATGACTGGCCGTGGATGTGCGGTTTTCTGCGCCACCGTACCGTCGAGGGCGTCGAGAGCATTCACGACGACAGCCTGCAAAGGGTAATGGCCTTTGGCGATGCCCAGGGGCTGGCGACGATGGCTATCGCAGGAAATAATCGGCTGCACGTCACCCTGAGCGACGGTCTGTTGCCGGTTGCCGACGAGGTGCTGGCGCGGCTGCGGCGCTGGCTGGATTTAGATACCGACCCGCAACCGATCATTGAAACCCTGGGCGAACTTGCCGCGCCGATACCGGGTTTGCGGCTACCCGGCTGTGTTGATCCGTTTGAGCAGATGATCCGCGCGGTATTAGGGCAACTGGTGAGCGTCGCGATGGCGGCGAAACTGACCAGTAAACTGGTGCAGGCCTACGGCGAGCCGCTGGACGGGGAGCCAGGCTGGCGTCGATTCCCGGATGCGCAGATCCTTGCCAATGCCCGCTGGGAGGATTTAAAAGCCCTGGGGATGTCGAAAATGCGCGCCGACGCCATTATCAACCTGGCGCAGTTGTGTCTGGACGGGCAGCTGATGCTGTCACGCCCGGAGAATGTCGAGCAGGGCATCAAAGCGCTCATGAAACTGCCGGGGATTGGCCGCTGGACGGCAAGCTATTTCGCGCTGCGCGGCTGGCAGAGCCCTGACGTGTTTTTGCCGGATGATTACGCGATCAAATTACGTTTCCCTGGCATGACCCCGGCGCAGATCCGCCGCTACGCCGAGCGCTGGTCGCCCTGGCGCTCGTATGCGCTATTGCACATCTGGTATAACCACGGCTGGCAGCCGGATCAGTTAATCGCGAAATAGCCCTGGTTGAGCAGCATATCCAGCGGCTGGGTTTGGGCGATGGTGTCGCCCCAAATCATATCGATGCCGATGCCGGAGAGCGTGTCCATAATCAGCGCCTGATCCGCCGGGCCCGCGATGCACTTCAGCCCCAGCCGCTGGGCGTGGCCCTGAATAATGGTCACCATCATCTCGTCCATCAGGTTGGTGTGAACATCGGTGACCAGTTCAGGCTCAATCATGATGTAGTCGCACATCTGGCGCGTCAGTTGGTTAAAAATCTCCATATCGCGCCCGACCTGGCTGACGATAACGCGGCAACCGGCGTTACGAAGTTTGATCATGTTATTTTTTGCACGATCGTCCTCCGCCAGCAGAACGTCGCTGTGTAGGGTGAAATGGAGCAATCGCGGCGGCAGCGCGCTGGTGCTCAGCGCTGCCAGCATCTCGTTGATCGTTTCATCATTGGCGATGCCCTGTGGCGATAAGGGCAGGGCGACGCCGAAGCCTTTCAGGGTGATGGCGGTCGCGTGGTTGCGCAGGAAATCTGTAAATACGCGGCGGTCCAGCTCGCACGCCAGTGCCGGGTCGGTCAGGCCGGAGCGGAACGCCGATTCTTCGAGTACGTTGCCTTCACTGGTCCACAGGCGCAGCGACAGCAGCCAGAAGTTGGTGGATTCAGGAATACGCGGCGACGCCACGGCGCGAGCCAGCAGCATCATATGGTTGTCGTTGATAATCCGCGCCTGCTCTTCATGGGCCAGCAACGTGCGCTGCTGTTGCAAATGCTGCTGCTGCGGCTCATAAACCGTCACCACGCCACGCCCCTTATTTTTCGAGGCGTAACAGGCGATATCCGCCTGGGACATGACTTCCGAGGCCAGATTGTTATTGGCGTCGATAAGCGTGATCCCGGCGCTGGCACCGATGCGGTGCAGGCGGCCTTCCCACATAAAGTGATAGTCGTTGACCGCCTGAATCAGCCGGGTGGAAATGGTATACGCGTTTTCAATGCCGCAGTCCGGCAGCAGCAGACCGAATTCGTCGCCGCCGAGGCGCGCCAGAATATCGGTGGTGCGCAGCATCCCCAGCATCAGCGATGCCAGTTCACGCAGCAGGGCATCGCCTGCCGCATGGCCTGCGGTGTCGTTTACCGCTTTAAAACGGTCAAGGTCAATACACACCAGCGCGTGGCGCTGATGGCTTTCGCCCACGCTTTGCAGCAGGCGTTTAAGATTATTTTCAAAGCTGACGCGGTTTGCCAGGTGGGTGAGGGCGTCGTGGGAGGCGCTGTAGCTTAACTGGCGCAGCATCTTGCGTGATTCGGTGACGTCCTGGATAACCAGCACCGAGCCGATGTTTTGCCCGTCCAGCGTGCTGAGCGGCGTCACGGTGTAGTGAATGTCGTAGCTTCCGCCGTTGCGGCAGTGCAGCACCACGTCCTGTTCGATGGCGGTACGGCTGACGTCGCCGCTGTGGATGTTTTCCATCAGCGGGCCTTTATCGCCGAAGGTGATGCGCAACACCGACAGCAGCGGTTGGCCGATGGCCTGCTCCTGCGACCAGCCGCTCATTGTCTCGGCGACCGGGTTCATAAAGGTCACGTTCATATCCACGTCGGTACAAATTACCGCTTCGCCGATGGAGTCGAGCGTAATATGCAGGCGCTCTTTTTCCTGGAATAACGCTTCGTTAAGCTGCTTCACTTCGGTCATATCCATATTGACGCCCAGCAGGCGTTCCACATCGCCCTGCTTATTAATGACGCGGTTGGCGAGGGCGCGAATATGGCGAATGCCTTCGCTGACCTGAATACGGAATTCGATTTTAAACGGGACGCGCGCTTTTAGCGCATCGCGGATAGTCATTTCCACCGACCCGAGATCTTCTTTTACCACCCGGGACGCCCAAAGTTGGTAGGTAGGCTTAATATGCGGCGGAATATCGTACAGTTCGAACATCCGTTTATCCCAGCTAATGATGTCCGGCCCGAGTTCCCATTCCCAGATGCCGATGCCACCCGCTTCATTCGCCAGCGTAATACGCTCCATTAAGCGTTTATTCATCCACTCGGTATGTTTGAGATCGTTAATATCTTCAACCTGGGCGATGAAATAGAGCGGCACGCCGTTATTATCCCGCACCACGGAAACCGACATCAGCGCCCAGACAACGTCTCCTGCATGGTTAAAGTAGCGCTTTTCCATGGAGTAGCTGTTGATATCGCCCTTAATCAGGCTCTCTAACTGCTCCAGATCGTCATGCAAATCTTCCGGCCAGGTGATTTGCTGGAAGGTCATGCTGCACATTTTTTCCGGCGTATACCCCAGAAACTGGCACAGGGATTTATTGACCTGCAACCAGTGGCCGTCAATCGACACCAGCGCCATGCCGATGGAGGAATACTCCATGGCGTTGCGAAAACGGGTTTCGCTCTCGGAAATATGTTTGCGCTCTTCGCGAAACGCGTACATCACCATAGTCATGACATTGGCGGGCAGCAGAATCAGCAAAAACGGCAGCCAGGGCGCGTTCGCCATCACTGAGGGATGCGGGGCGGTGAGCATTTCGGGATTGCGGGTCAGCGTCAGGGAAACCACCATCACCGTGGCCAGGAATATGGTGAATGCCTCCAGGCGCGGCAAGCGGATGGCGCTCCACATCAACAGCACAATAATGAAGGTAAACGGCCAGGGCAGAAAATGCAGCGCCAGCCAGCTCAGTAGCAGCGTGATGCACAGCGACACTAGGGTTTCGATGAGCAACCGGGGGTTGCGATGGCGCAGCAGATAACGGGATTTAAACAGCAGGCCAATCGGCACCAGCGCGATGGCGGCAATCGACTCCGATAATACCCATACAAAAAACGTCCGTAGATTTTCGTCGTTTGGCGTAAAAATAACCGCCAGAACCGCGCCAAATAAGGGGGGAATAACCGCGCTGCCAATCGCCAGCTTTACCCAGTTGTTGAGATTTTGTAATGGATTGGCGGAGGGTAGAAGCTTACGCAGTAATATAGCCCCGAGCAGGGCTTCAAGAATATTGATTACAGGAAACGTTATTACAATTCGGCTTGAGGGAAATAAAACCAGTGACGCAAGTAAATTACCGGCCACGCACGCCACGGCGATTGCCGGCCAAAAAGAGGCCGGATGCCGATAAAAAGCCACCATCATAATAGCGGTGGGAAACCACAGCGGCGCAAGGGATGAGCCTAACAGCGTCAACTCAAGAGAAAAAAGGGTAAATAAGAAACTTAATAGCCCCAGACTTAGCAACCGTAATACGGGATGAGGCGTAGAAACTTCAACGCGCATGTTCTTTTTAATCATTACCGCTAATCCGTTATGGCATTGCCGCCAGGAGCAAAGCCCGGACGCATTATTCGACGTATCGGGCTATGCTAGTACAAACAATTTACAATTCCTATGCCGCCGACTGATAAATTCTCACTCCAGCAAGCTTTATTGATTTAATCGCAATAGCCTGAATTATTAACTGAGATTATGATTAAAAAAATGCGTTCCGGCGCCACTCTTTAAAAAAAGTTATTCACAGTGGCACGACTGCGCACCTGTGACTGGTATCGGGGGGGCGAAGTCCCTATAATTGCCGCGTTTGGCGCTGCGGCGTCGTCCTTCCCCCTTATTCAGAAACCAGGTCGCTACATTTATGACTGACAAGTCTCATCAATGCGTCATCATCGGCATCGCCGGCGCATCCGCCTCAGGCAAAAGCCTTATCGCCAGCACACTTTATCGGGAGCTGCGCGACCAGGTCGGTGACGAACACATTGGTGTCATTCCAGAAGACAGCTACTACAAAGATCAGACCCATTTGTCCATGGAAGAACGGGTTAAAACTAACTATGACCATCCCAACGCCATGGACCACAGCCTGCTGTTTCAACACCTGCAAACGCTGAAGTCCGGCAAGCCGATTGAACTGCCCGTCTATAGTTATGTCGAACATACGCGTACCCAGCAAACGGTACATATCGAACCGAAAAAAGTGATCATCCTGGAAGGGATCCTGCTGCTCACGGATGCGCGTCTGCGCCAGGAGATGAACTTCTCAATTTTCGTCGATACGCCGCTGGATATTTGCCTGATGCGCCGCATCAAGCGTGACGTGAACGAGCGTGGCCGCTCCATGGATTCGGTGATGACCCAGTACCAGAAAACGGTACGCCCGATGTTCCTGCAGTTTATTGAGCC
The DNA here is from genome assembly GCF_056155425.1 of Atlantibacter sp. MEI4A-1023. Taxonomy (NCBI): domain Bacteria; kingdom Pseudomonadati; phylum Pseudomonadota; class Gammaproteobacteria; order Enterobacterales; family Enterobacteriaceae; genus Atlantibacter; species Atlantibacter sp. MEI4A-1023. The sequence continues at coordinate 3,004,162 of NZ_CM149568.1, read as the reverse complement.
ATCGAAACAGTATGCTGACATCATCGTACCGCGCGGCGGTAAAAACCGCATCGCGATTGATATTCTCAAAGCGAAAATCAGCCAATTCTTTGAATAACACGCAGTTAGCGTGTACCGTTCTAAGAGTCATTACTTATCTCCCGGCGCATTGCGGCCGGGAATTCAAGCACAACAGAGGAGCGTGCGATGCGTCTTTGCGACCGTGATATTGAAGCCTGGCTTGATGATGGCCGTTTAGCGATTACCCCGCGTCCTCCGGTAGAGCGCATCAATGGCGCGACGGTGGATGTGCGCCTGGGTAATAAATTCCGCACCTTCAGCGGCCATACCGCCGCGTTTATTGATTTGAGCGGGCCGAAGGCCGAAGTCAGCGCCGCGCTGGATCGCGTGATGAGCGATGAAATCGTGCTGGCAGAAGGCGACGCGTTTTTCCTCCATCCTGGCGAACTGGCGCTGGCGGTCACGCTGGAATCGGTAACTTTACCTGCGGATTTGGTGGGCTGGCTGGATGGCCGTTCGTCGCTGGCGCGTCTGGGGCTGATGGTCCACGTGACCGCGCACCGTATCGATCCCGGCTGGCAGGGCTGCATCGTGCTCGAATTCTACAACTCTGGCAAACTGCCGCTGGCGCTGCGTCCGGGGATGGTGATCGGCGCGCTGAGTTTCGAGCCGCTCTCCGGGCCTGCCGCACGTCCTTATAATCGTCGTGAAGATGCCAAGTATCGGGATCAGCAAGGTGCGGTAGCCAGCCGTATCGATAAAGACTAATCCGGTTACTGACTGAGGATGCCATGAGACGACTTCTGACGACGCTAATGATTTTGCTGGTGGTAATCGTCGCCGGCCTGTCCGCATTAGTGCTGTTGGTCAACCCCAACGATTTTCGCGACTATATGGTTCGCCAGGTGGAGGCGCGTAGCGGATACCAGCTTAAGCTGGAAGGGCCGCTGCGCTGGCACGTCTGGCCTCAGTTAAGCATTCTTTCCGGGCGCATGAATCTCACCGCGCCGGGCGCGACCCAGCCGATGGTGACTGCCGATAATATGCGCCTCGACGTCAAACTGCTGCCGCTGCTGTCGCATCAACTGCACGTCCGCCAGGTGATGCTTAAAGGCGCGGTGGTTCAGTTGACGCCCGAAAGCGAAGCGCGCCATCCTAAAGACGCGCCGATTGGCCCGCAGGGCGGCGCTACGCCCACCGACACCGATCGCGGCTGGAGCTTTGATATTTCTCGCCTGAAAGTGGCCGACAGCGTGCTGGTTTTCCAGCATGAGGGCGATGAACAGGTCACGGTGCGCAACCTGAATCTCCAGATGGAGCAGGATGAAAAGCGGCAGGCGCAGATAGATTTCAGCGCCCGGGTGTTGCGCGATCAGCGCACGCTGGATCTCTCTTTCAACGCTGCGCTTAACGCCGCTGAATATCCTGAGGATCTCGTCGTCAACATCAGCAATCTCCAGTATCAGTTGAAAGGGGCTGATTTACCGTCTCAGGGTATAACCGGACAGGGCACGTTTAACGCCAACTGGCAGGAAGGGCAGAAAAGACTCAGCTTCAGCGAACTGCAACTTACCGCGAATGACAGCCAGTTAAGCGGCGACGGCAGCGTGATCCTGAAAAAGAACCCTGACTGGATACTGAATCTGGCTTTTGGCAAACTTAATCTGGAAAACTTGCTGCCAACCCAGACGGCCTCCGCCGCGCCGGTCGCCCAGCAGGCGCAGAGCCAACCTGTACTGCCGCGCCCGGTGATTGCCGATAACGCGTCTGAGCAGGATTACTCGGCGCTGCGCGGTTTTAATGCCAAAGCGAACATCACGGCGGCAAATGTGCAGTGGCGCGGGCTGAACTTCAGCAACGTGCGCGCGGCGCTGGCTAACAACAGCGGCTTGCTGACGATCTCGACCCTGGAAGGTAGTTTAGGCACTGGCCATATTTCCCTGCCGGGCAGCCTGAATACCCGGCAACAGCCTGCGCAGGCGAAATTCATCCCAACGATTCAGAACATCGAAATCAGCCAGGTGCTTAAGGCCTTTAACTATCCGATAGCCCTGAGCGGCGCGCTGTCGATGACCGGCGATTTTTCCGGGGCGCAAATTGATGCCGACGCGTTCCGCCAGAACTGGCGGGGCGAAGCCACCGTTGAAATGACCCACTCGCGCCTCGAAGGAATGAACTTCCAGCAAATGATCCAGCAGGCGGTGGCGCGTAATAACGGTTCAGTGCAGGCTCAGCAGTTCGAAGAGAACGCCACCAAACTGGAGCAGTTTACGACGGATGTGTCCCTCGACCACGGCAAACTGACGCTGAACAAAATGGAAGGGCGTTCATTGATGCTGGCGCTGAATGGCGAAGGCACTATGGATCTGGTCAGCGAACAGTGCGACACCCTGTTCCAGGTGCGGGTACTGGATGGCTGGAAAGGCGACAGCAACCTGGTGGAATTCCTGAAGCAAACGCCGATCCCGCTGCGGGTTTACGGTTCCTGGAAACAGTTGAATTACTCGCTCCAGGTGGACCAGGTGCTGCGTAAGCATCTCCAGGATGAAGCCAAACGGCGCCTGAACGACTGGGCAGAACGCCACAAAGACAGCAGCAAGTCGAAAGACGTGAAAGAACTGCTGAAAAAGCTGTAATAAAAAACGGGGCCGAATGGCCCCGTTGGTTTTTGCGCTTAGCGGGCTTGCCAGCAGCGGCTCGCTTCGCCGTTGATCAGCAGGGTGCGGTGTTCTCCTGGCGGCAGGCTGACAACCAGTTCGCGCCACGCAGGCTGATAATCGCCCCGGGTCGCGATATCCAGGCGAAGGGTGTTCGCGTCGCAGGTCATTTCCCACTCCAGCCACAGCGCATTGCCGTCCTGATAACCCCAGCTTTCACCATCGTCTTCAAACAGCAGCCCGTTACTGACGCCGCAACCCTTCAACGGGAACAGTTTCAGCTCACGGAAGGTATCGTCCGCCGGGCGGGTGTGCGCCAGGCGCGCGCTCATCGGCAGGCCCGCGCCTGCGCGTACCATCAGCGGCAGCGTTTCCAGCGGTGCTGCCAGCGTGATCCACTGCCCGCCGCTGTACCAGCTTCCGCTGTAAAAATCGTACCAGCCATCGGTATTCGCCGGCAGCCACAGGGTACGCTCGCGTGCGCCTGGCTCGACGACGCTGGCGACCAGCAGATCCTTGCCGAGAATAAACTCGTCGCATTCCTCAAAGGTCTGCGGATCGTGCTCGTGATCGAGGAACGTCGGGCGCAGCATCGGCTCGTCATCGACATGGGCCTGCCACAGCAGCGTGTAGAACCAGGGCAGCAGGCGGTAGCGCAATTCAATGGCGCTGCGAATGGCTGGCGTGATCGCCGGGTACATCCAGGGTTCATTGACGGTATGGTCGTCATTCCAGGAATGGATAGTGAAACGCGGGTGCATCACGCCATTTTGTACCCAACGCACAAACAGCTCCGGATCAGGGCGATCCCCTGAGAACCCGCCCACGTCGTGGCCGACGTTATACAGCCCGGACAGGCTCATGCCTACGCCCATGCGGGTGTTAAAACGCAACGTCTCCCAACTGGTGCGGTTATCGCCGCTCCAGGTTTGCACATAGCGCTGCATCCCGGCGCAGCCGGAGCGGGAAATCAAATACGGGCGTTTTTCCGGCGCGAAGCGCTGCTGCGCTTCCAGCGAGGCTCGCATCATCAGCAGCGGCATCACCGGGCGAATATATTTAATCGCAATCGGGTTGCCGAAGCCGTGGCAGCGCGCTTCCCCATCCCACACCTCAAACTCGTTGTTGTCGTTCCACGTAGAGTCGATGCCCATCTCCAGCAGTTGCGTGGTGACGCCGTTCTGCCACCATTTGATGGTATCCGGGTTAGTGAAATCGAGGTGGGAGCCTTCGTCGTCCCAGAAGCTGGAACGTTCTGGTTTATCCGACTCCGAATCGCGAATAAACAGCCCCTGTTCCGCCACATCGTTATAGCGTGGATGGTCCTGCAACAGGCAGGGCTTGATATTGGCCGCCAGCCGCAGGCCCGCATCGTGAAACGCCTGGCTCATCACTTTCGGCTGCGGCACTTTGTCGTAATTCCAGTTGAACACGTAGCGCTTGTTGTTAATGGACGTATAGCCGGACGACAACTGGAATGAATCGCATGGAATAGCGTGCTCTTTGCACAGGCGGATAAAATTCATCAGCTGCTGCTGGGCGTCCGGCGCATCGGTGTAGTGCATGGTCGAGCCGCTGTAGCCCAGGCTCCATTTCGGGCCGAATAGTGTTTTCCCGGTCAGCCGCACGAAAGCCTTAGTGATATCCAGCACCCGCTTGCCGACGAACAGGTAGTAATCGATATCGCCAGCTTCCGCCTGCCAGCGCCGGTAGGGGCGGTGGTAGTTGTCGATCTCTTTACCCATGTCGAACCAGCAACTGCTCAGGTTATCGTAAAACAGCCCGAAGCTCACGCCAGGACGTTGGGTGATGGTAAACGGAATATGCTTGTACAGCGGATCGGTATGGGCGGCGTTATAACCCATTGCATCCAGGTTACGCATCTCGTAGCGCTTACCGTTGCGCTGAAGCGGCCCCGCTTTTTCACCCAGCCCGTAATAGCGGTCGCCCTCCAGCCTGTGCTGGTAGTGCGCCACGCCGTCGCCGTGGGCATTGATTAAATAGGCGCTGGTGGCGCGGTCGCTGGCCAGCAATTGCCACTCGCCCCGTTCGTCTTTGTAATGCCATTCGAGCCACAGCGGCTGATGCACCGTCACGCGCAAGGTGTCGGTAGCAACGACAAGGCGATCGTCCTGCTCCTCAATACGGAAGCCCGGGAGAGAAAAGCCGCTCAGATCGTCGCGGCTGCGCCCTTCCCACGGGACGTCCTGCTGCGGCGCAATGCTCCAGGTTTTATCCAGCGCCCAGCCGGTATTGCGAGAAATCGCCACGCGAAACAGGCCATCTTCCAGCACATACAGCGCCAGTCGGTAGCGGTTATCAATTTGCAGCGTGACGTGTGCATGGTCTGCGTTAAGCAGGGTCCAGTTTTTCAGCGTTTTCATAATGTCCCTTATCTTCAGGCGCGACGCGCGCGGCGTTCAGCGATAAATGCCACCAGGAAGAAGGCCCCGATGAGATCGAAGAAGCCCATGGCGATAAACAGCGGGTTAAAACCGATCTTGTCGGCGGTAACGCCGATAAGCAGCGAGAACAGGAAGCTGGCGATCCATGCGCAAGAGCCGCGCATGCCGTTAACGGTCGCCATCTGGCCTTTATCGAACGACTCCACCACCAGTGCACTGAGCATGCAGGAGATGATCTGGTGCCCGAAGCCGCCGATGGAGATCAGAATGATGGTGATATACGGATCGCGGGTCAGGGCGACGATGGCCAGCGAAACCATTAAAAACGCGCCGGTGACCGAGCTGGCGACCACAGAGTTAACCCGGCTACAGCCAAACCAGCGCGTATAGAGACGGGTTAAATAGCCGCTGGCGACGCTGCCGAGGTCGGCGGCTAAAAATGGCAGCCAGGCAAACATGGCGATCTGCTTCAGATCCATACCGTGCTCTTTCGCCAGATACAGCGGCACCCAGAAGCTCATCACCGCCCAGGCCGGTTCGGCCATAAACGCCGGAATAGCGATCCCGTAAAAGCGTTTATTCTTGCCAACGGTTTTCAGGGCAGTAAAGAAGGGGAGTTTGACGGCTGGCGGTTCGTTATCCTGCTGGATATACGCCAGCTCGTCTTTACTCAGGTTGGGATGCTTTTCCGGGTTATGGTAAAACAGCCACCACAGCAGCACCCACAGCAGTGCCAGCACGCCGGTAAACATAAACGCGCCTTGCCAGCCGAATGAGGCGTGGGCGAAATAGATAATCGGCGGTGCCAGCATCGCGCCAATGGAAAAACCCACGCCCGCCCAGCCCGCCGCAACCGGGCGCTCCTTTTTCGGGAACCATTCGCCGAGTGTTTTGGCGTTGGCGGGCGTCGCTGCGGCTTCCGCACCGCCCATTACAAAACGCAGCAGCGCCAGTTGCAGCCAGCTTCCCGCACCGGCATGGAAAATACAGGTTAACGCCCAGATGGAGGCGCAAATCAGAAAGCCGATTTTTAATCCGATGACGTCAATCAGCCAGCCGCAGAGGGGCTGGAAAACGGTATACGCCAGCTGGAACGCGCCGACAATCCACGAATACTGCTCGGTGGTAATGCCCAGGCTTTCTTTTAATTCCGGGGCGAGGATCCCCAGCGAGTTACGGGTGATGTAGTTAACCGTCACCCCCATCAAAAACAGGACCAGCACCCACCAGCGCAGGTTTTTCACAACGCGCCGGGTTTTTCCGGTCGCTAACGGCTCGTTCACACCCTGACTCATAACGGTCTCCAGACAGCGTTAATACGGTTTATTGGTATGACAACTCGCGGAACGGGGTTAACCGGACGGCACCGCGTGGATTTCATTTTCCGTTGAAATAGTGTTGGTATCGGTCACTCATACTGCGTATTGGTTGACCAATGTGAGACTAGTTAACGGTCTGGCGAGTAAAAAGCGGAAATTGCGCAAAAATTCTCATTAATGAGCGAAATTTCACGTTAAGTTATGTTAACCAATGAAAAGTCGATTATTTTTTGCGTGAAAATTTTTTCATTTCACAAACGGACATGGATCACACAATGCGTAAAAACCTAAAAATCAGCCTGATTGCCCAACAAACGGGTTTGTCGATCAGTACGGTGTCACGGGTACTGGCAGGGAAATCAAACACCAGCGAAGCGGCGCGGGCGCGGGTGATGGATTGCGCCCGCCAGCTTGGCGTGCTTGAGGGAATGGCGGCGGGGCGGCTGTTGTTGAATAACCTGCTGGTGTTCGCGCCGCAGCGCGCCTTTGATGAGCGTTCCGACATTTTTTATTACCGGGTGATCCAAAGCATCAATAAGGCGCTGGCTCCCCATGACGTGCGGTTGCGCTACTGTGCGCTGGAAGAAGAAGACAGCGACGCCAACCTGTTTCTGGCGCGGATGAACGAGCCGGATACCCAGGCTGCCCTCCTGCTGGGTATCGACAGCGCGCATATCCACGATCTGGCTGCCGATATCGGCAAACCCTGCGTGTTGATTAACTGCCGCGACCCGAAGATGCGCCTCCCGGCGGTGGCACCGGATCACCGCTCTATTGGCGAGGCCGCTGCCCGGTATCTGTTCGAGATGGGCCATAAGCAGGTGGTCAACCTGTTGTGCTTACGGCGCTACACCATGGATCTCAGGCTGGCGGGCATTAAAGAGAGCTGGGAAGCGCACAACCTGACGTTTGATGACTCCCGGCATCTGATTACCGCCAGCAGTTTCAGTGCAAAAGAGAGCGAGGCGCTGATCGGCGATTTTCTGGCGAACAATGCCGGGCCATTACCCAGCGCGATTCTGGCGGGTGGCGACTTTATGGCGGCGGGTGCGGTCACGGCGCTGCAAAAAGCCGGGTTGCGGGTGCCTCAGGATATCTCCGTAATGAGCATCGACGCGTTTAACCTGGCGGCTATTCAGGATGTGCCGTTGACCGCAATGCATGTGCCGCGCGATGAGCTGGGGGAAGAAGCGGTGTTGATGCTGCAACAGCGGCTGATCCGGCCTCATGCGCCGTGCGGCACGCTGTTATTGAATGGCACTCTGGCGGTCAGAGAGTCGGTGCGCCGTATCCGCAGCGGCAAACACGCCGCCGGAGTACGGCACAACGGCTTATATGACGATTAATGGCCGCACACCTCGCACTGCGGGTTGCGCGCCAGCTTCATCTCGCGGAACTGGCAGGTCATGGCGTCATACATCACGATTTTCCCTGCGGCGCTTTTGCCGTACTGGGCAAGAATTTTGATGGCTTCCATGGCCTGCATCGCGCCAATCACCCCAACCAGCGGGGCCATCACGCCCGCTTCCACGCAGCTTAACGCGCCGTCGCCGAATAGCCGGCTCAGGCAGCGGTAGCAGGGCGCGTTTTCGCCCCAGGTAAATACCGTGATTTGCCCTTCCATGCGGATCGCCGCACCGGAAACCAGCGGGATTTTTTCGGCGAACGCCAGCCGGTTGAGCTGATTACGCACCTCGACATTATCGGTACAGTCCAGCACCAGATCGTGGGCGGCGATTTGTTTCGCCATCGCCGTGTCGTCCAGCAGGGTGGCGACGGTATCAATCACGGCGTTGGGATTGATGGCGGTGAGCTGTTCGCGCGCTGAATCCACTTTCAGCAGCCCGACCGTGGCGTCGCGGTGCAGCGTCTGGCGTTGCAGATTGGATACCGAAACCGTGTCGAAATCGAGCAGGGTTAACTGCCCGACGCCCGCCGCCGCCAGATACTGGCTGGCGGCGCAGCCCAGCCCACCCAGGCCGACAATCAGCACCCGCGCGGCTTTCAGGCGCTCCTGGCCTTCAAAATCGAACCCGCGCAGCACGATTTGCCGGTTATAGCGCATCATCTCCTGGTCGGTGAGCTGCTCCATGGTTAACCTCCGAACAGATGATTGAACGGCTGGACTTCGACCCATTCACCGGCTTCTACGTTGCCGCGCTCGCGCTCCAGCACGACAAAACAGTTACCCTGGCTGAATGAGCTGAAAATATGCGATCCCTGATGTCCGGTAGTGACCACTTCCGGCGTGCCGTCCGCGCCGCGCTGCAAAATGCCGCGCTGGAAGTCGAGGCGTCCGGGGGATTTTTTAAAGCGGCCACCGGCGCGTACCCGCAGGGTTTGCGGCAGGGAAAGCGAATGCTGACCGTTCAGCTTCGCCAGTAACGGGATCACCAGTTGATAGAACGTCAGCGCCGCCGAAACCGGGTTGCCCGGCAGGCCGCAGAACCAGCTATCCGGCAGGCGGCCAAACGCGAAGGGTTTGCCCGGCTTGATCGCCAGTTTCCAGAAAGTAATTTCCCCCAGTTCTTCCAGCAGGGTTTTGGTGTAGTCCGCTTCGCCTACCGAGACGCCGCCAGAACTGAGCACCAGGTCCGCCTGGCTGTCGGCCTTGATAAACGCCGCGCGCAGCGCATCTTGATCGTCCGGGATAATTCCGAGGTTGATCACTTCGCAGCCGAGTTGTTCCAGCATCACATGGACCGCGAGGCGATTGGTATCATAAATCTGGCCGTCGCCGAGCGGCTGGCCCGGCAACTGAAGTTCATCGCCGGTGGAGAAAATCGCCACTTTGGTTTTACGCACCACATCCACATTCGGGATGCCGAGCGACGCCAGCATCGGCAGTTCGCCAACGGTGAGTTTAGTCCCGGCGGTCAGTACCGCCGCATCGCGCTGGATATCCTCCCCGCGCAGGCGAATATTTTGCCCAGCGCGCACCGGATGCGGGAAACGCACGCCCGCGTCGTTGGCATCGGCTTCTTCTTGCATGATCACCGCGTCGCAGCCTGCCGGAACCGGCGCGCCGGTCATAATGCGGATGCAAGTGCCCTGCGGCCATTCGCCCTGGAACGGCTGCCCGGCAAACGCTTTGCCCGCCACCGGCAGCACCGCGCCGTCTTTAACATCGCCCAGGCGCACCGCGTAGCCGTCCATTGCCGAATTATCGAAACCGGGAACATCCATCGGCGAGGTCACATCGCGCGCCAGCACCCGGCCAAAGGCCTGTTGCAGCGGTAAGGTTTCGGTATCGGTTAGCGGCGTAATACGGGCAAGCATCTGTCCACGGGCGTCATCAAGCGCCATCAGTCCAGCGGTGAAATCCATGAGCTCTCTCCAGGCGGGAAATAAAGGGTGCATTATGTCAGAAATCGCACGCCAGCGGGATGCCCCATCTGGGGGAAGGGGGCCGGGGCGCTTTACATCACATGTGGCACTTTCTATATTCAAATTCGATATGAATAAATTGCAACGATAATGATATTTATAAAGAAAACGTGGCAATGCCTTATTGATGCAGGATAAAGAGAGCATGGGAAAAGCGGTTATTGCCATACACGGCGGTGCGGGCGCGATTGCCCGGGCCAGCATGAGTACGGAGCGGGAACGGCAGTATATCGCCGCATTAGGCTCGGTTATTGAAGCCGGACAGGCGATTCTGGAGGCGGGCGGCAGCGCCCTGGACGCAGTTACCGAAGCCGTGCGGCTGCTGGAGGAGTGCCCGTTATTTAATGCCGGGATCGGCGCAGTATTCACCCGGGACGCCACCCACGAACTGGACGCCTGCGTGATGGAAGGCCATACCTTAAAGGCGGGCGCGGTGGCGGGAGTAAGCCATCTGCGTAACCCGGTGCTCGCAGCGCGGCTGGTGCTGGAGAATAGCCCGCACGTGCTGCTCATTGGCGACGGGGCGGAAGCTTTCGCCCGCCAGCACGGGATGGACAGCGTCTCGCCGGATATTTTTTCTACCCCGGAGCGGTTGGCGCAACTGCATCAGGCGCAGGAACAGAACGCGGTTCAGCTTGACCACAGCGCGCCGCTGGATGAGCGGCAAAAAATGGGCACCGTCGGCGCGGTGGCGCTGGATCGCTACGGCAATCTCGCGGCGGCCACCTCAACCGGCGGGATGACCAATAAATTACCGGGCCGGGTAGGGGATTCACCGCTGCCGGGCGCAGGGTGCTACGCCAATAACGCCAGCGTGGCGGTCTCCTGTACCGGTACTGGCGAAGTCTTTATTCGCGCCCTGGCGGCCTATGATATCGCTGCGCTGATGGAGTACGCCGCACTCAGCCTGCCTGAAGCGGCGGAGCGGGTAGTGATGGAGAAGATCCCGGCCCTCGGCGGCAGCGGCGGGCTTATCGCCATCGACCGGGAAGGCAACGTGGCAATGCCGTTTAACAGCGAAGGCATGTACCGTGGCTACGGCTATGTCGGCGATGCGCCTACGGTGGGTATTTATCCGGAAGCAGGAGGCCCTGGTGTCACAGAATGAAACGCTGGCGGACGATGACGTTCTCTCGGTTGAGGATCTCAATATTGCCTTCCGTCAGGAGCAGGGCGTTACCCAGGCAGTCAGTGGGCTGAATTTCTCGCTGCGGCGGGGTGAAACCCTGGCGATTGTCGGCGAGTCCGGCTCCGGGAAATCGGTCACCGCACTGGCGCTGATGCGGTTAATTGAGCAGGCGGGCGGCGAAGTGACCAGCGGTCCGATGCGGCTGCGGCGGCGCAACGGCCAGGTACTGGATCTTTCTACCGCCAGTGCGGGGCGGATGCGCGAAGTGCGCGGCGCGGATATGGCGATGATTTTCCAGGAGCCGATGACCTCCCTGAACCCGGTATTTCCGGTGGGCGAGCAAATCGCCGAGTCTATTCGTCTGCACCAGGGGCTGAGCCATAACAGCGCGCTGGCGGAGGCGAAGCGGATGCTCGATCTGGTGCGCATCCCCGAAGCCCAGGCGATCCTCTCCCGCTATCCGCACCAGCTTTCCGGCGGGATGCGCCAGCGGGTGATGATTGCGATGGCGCTCTCCTGTAAACCGGCGGTATTGATTGCCGACGAACCGACCACCGCGCTGGATGTCACGATTCAGGCGCAAATCCTCCAGCTAATCCGCGTATTGCAGCAGGAGATGTCCATGGGGGTGATTTTTATCACTCACGACATGGGCGTAGTGGCCGATCTGGCGGATCGGGTGCTGGTGATGTACCAGGGCAAGGCGGTAGAAACCGCCCCGGTTAACGATATCTTTAGCCATCCTCAACATCCCTACACCAAAGCGCTGCTGGCGGCAGTGCCGCGTCTGGGGTCGATGAAAGGCCATCCGCTGCCGCGTAAATTCCCGCTGCTCAACGACGCGGCCGGCGATGAGAAGCGCCCGGAACGCGATACGGTGATGACCGATGAAGGCCCAATTTTGCAGGTGCGTGATCTGGTAACCCGCTTTCCGGTGCGCAGCGGCATTCTCAATCGCGTAACCCGGGAAGTGCATGCCGTCGAGCAGGTTAGTTTTGATCTGTGGCCCGGCGAAACGTTAGCGCTGGTAGGCGAATCCGGCTGTGGGAAATCCACCATTGGGCGCTCGCTGTTAAGGCTGGTAGAGAGCGAATCCGGCAGCATCACCTTCGAAGGCAAACGCATTGACCGGTTAAGCCCGTCGGAAATGCAGCCGGTCCGCCGGGATATTCAGTTTATCTTCCAGGATCCGTACGCCTCCCTCGACCCGCGCCTGACGGTGGGTTATTCGATTATGGAGCCGCTGCTGGTGCATGGGCTAATGAAGGGCGAAGCCGCCGGGCAGCGCGTCGCCTGGCTACTGGAGCGCGTGGGGCTCAAGCCGGAACACGCCTGGCGCTACCCGCATGAGTTTTCCGGGGGCCAGCGCCAGCGGATTTGTATCGCCAGGGCGCTGGCGCTCAACCCAAAAGTGGTGATTGCCGACGAATCGGTGTCCGCGCTGGATGTGTCGATCCGCGCGCAGATCATCAACCTGCTGCTCGACTTACAGCGTGAATTCGGTATCGCCTTCTTGTTTATTTCGCACGACATGGCGGTAGTAGAACGTATCAGCCACCGCGTGGCGGTGATGTACCTCGGGCAGATTGTCGAGATCGGCCCGCGCCAGGCGGTATTTGAGAACCCGCAGCATCCGTATACCCGAAAACTGATGGCCGCCGTTCCGGTGGCTGACCCGACGCACCGTCGACGCCAGCCGGTGCTGTTATCCGATGAAATACCCAGCGCCACCCGCAGACGTGGAGATAACCCCTTTGTTGCGCCGCTGGTATCAGTCGGGCCTGACCACTTTGTGGCGCGCCATACCGTCGGTAACACGTAAATCTAATGATAAAAATGCAGGGATAATGAGGAAATAACATGACACAACCTATCACCCGTAAGTTACTGGTCGCAGCCAGCATCAGCGCGGCGCTGTTCGCCGGCTCCGCCTTCGCCGCGAAGGATGTCACCGTGGCGGTGGCGTCTAACTTCACGACGCTCGACCCGTATGACGCCAACGACACCCTGTCCCAGCAGGTCGCCAAATCGTTTTATCAGGGTCTGTTTGGCCTGGATAAAGAGATGAAAGTGAAAAACGTCCTGGCGGAAAGCTACACCGTTTCCGATGACGGGCGGGTATACACCGTCAAACTGCGTCAGGGCGTTAAATTCCAGGACGGCACTGACTTTAACGCCGCCGCGGTAAAAGTGAATCTCGATCGCGCCAGCAACCCGGATAACAAACTCAAGCGCTACAACCTGTATAAAAACATCGCCAGCACCGAGGCGGTCGATCCTGCTACCGTGAAGATCACCCTGAAGCAGCCGTTCTCGGCGTTTATTAATATCCTCGCCCATCCGGCGACGGCGATGATCTCTCCGGCGGCGCTGGAGAAATACGGTAAAGAGATCGGCTTCCACCCGGTGGGCACCGGGCCGTATGCGCTGGACACCTGGAACCAGACCGATTTCGTCAAAGTGAAAAAGAATGACGGCTACTGGGAACAGGGGTTGCCGAAGCTTGATACCATCACCTGGCGTCCGGTGGTCGATAACAACACCCGCGCGGCGATGCTGCAAACCGGCGAAGCGCAGTTTGCTTTCCCGATCCCTTACGAGCAGGCCGCCGTGCTTCAGAAGAACGACAAGCTGGATTTGGTAACCACGCCGTCAATCATGCAGCGCTACATCAGCATGAACGTCACCCAGAAACCGTTCGACAACCCGAAAGTGCGTGAAGCCATTAACTACGCCATCAACCGCGATGCGCTGGTGAAAGTCGCCTTTGCCGGGTTTGCGACACCGGCAACCGGCGTGGTGCCGCCCGCTATCGCCTTCGCCGAACCGTTTAAAGCCTGGCCTTACGATCCGGCCAAAGCACGCGCATTGCTGAAAGAGGCCGGTTATCCGAACGGTTTTGAAACCACCCTGTGGTCGTCCCATAATCACAGCACCGCGCAGAAAGTGTTGCAGTTTACCCAGCAGCAGCTGGCGCAGGTGGGCGTGAAGGTGAAACTGACCGCTATGGATGCCGGGCAACGTGCGGCGGAAGTGGAAGGCAAAAGCCAGAAAGAGAGCGGCGTGAGAATGTTCTACACCGGCTGGTCGGCGTCAACCGGTGAGGCCGACTGGGCGCTGTCGCCGCTGTTTGCTTCCCAGAACTGGCCGCCGACGCTGTTCAACACCGCGTTTTACAGCAATCCGCAGGTCGATAAAGACCTGACCGAGGCGCTGAAAACCACCGATAATGCCCAGAAAGCGAGCCTGTATCAAAACGCCCAGCAAATCATCTGGAAAGAATCGCCGTGGGTGCCGCTGGTAGTGGAAAAACTGGTTTCCGCGCACAGCAAAACGCTCAGTGGTTTTTACATGATGCCGGACACCGGCTTTAGTTTCGAAGACGCGGATATTAAATAATGGCGCACCCCCGGCAACGGGGGAGGCGTACGCTAAAGGATCGCGATGTTCAGTTATGTGGTGAAACGCCTGCTGGGATTAATCCCGACGCTGTTTATTGTGGCGGTGCTGGTGTTTTTATTTGTTCACCTGTTGCCCGGCGATCCGGCGCGGCTGATTGCCGGGCCGGAGGCCGATGCGCAGGTCATTGATATGGTGCGCAGCCAGTTGGGTCTCGATAAGCCTCTCTGGTCGCAGTTTTTGAGTTATATGGGCAACGTGGTCCAGGGCGATTTCGGCACCTCACTGGTGTCGCGCCGTCCGGTTTCTGAGGAGATCGCCAGCCGCTTTATGCCCACGCTGTGGCTAACTATCACCAGTATGGTCTGGGCGGTACTGTTTGGCCTGGCGGCGGGGGTGATTGCGGCGGTATGGCGCAACCGCTGGCCGGATCGCCTGAGTATGACCCTGGCGGTATCCGGCATCTCCTTCCCGGCGTTCGCCCTTGGGATGCTGCTGATGCAGGTGTTTTCCGTGGAGCTGGGCTGGCTGCCGACGGTGGGGGCCGATAGCTGGCAGCATTACATTCTGCCGTCCATCACCCTGGGCGCGGCGGTGTCGGCGGTAATGGCGCGTTTTACCCGCGCGTCGTTTGTCGATGTGCTGGGTGAAGACTACATCCGTACCGCCAGAGCCAAAGGCGTCAGCGAACGTTGGGTAGTAATGAAACATGCGCTACGCAACGCCATGATCCCGGTGGTCACCATGATGGGGCTACAGTTTGGCTTCCTGCTTGGCGGCTCGATTGTGGTGGAAAAAGTGTTTAACTGGCCGGGGCTCGGGCGCTTGCTGGTCGATTCGGTGGAAATGCGCGACTACCCGGTGATTCAGGCGGAGGTGCTGCTGTTTTCTCTGGAGTTTATTCTTATCAACTTAGTGGTGGACGTGCTTTATGCCGCCATTAACCCGGCTATCAGGTACAAGTAAGGATGCGACTTTTTAACTGGCGCCGACAGGCGGTACTCAACGCGATGCCAACCCTGCATCCTCATCAGGTGCGAACCCCGTGGTCGGAATTCTGGCGGCGGCTCAAGCGCCAGCCGGTGGCGGTGATCGCAGGCGGGTTTGTGCTGTTGCTGATTGTGCTGGCGGTAGCAGCCCCGTGGCTGGCACCGTTTGATGCAGAAAACTACTTCGATTATGACCGGCTCAACGACGGTCCGTCGCTGATGCACTGGTTCGGCGTCGACTCCCTGGGGCGCGATATTTTCAGCCGGGTGCTGGTCGGTTCGCGCATTTCACTGGCCGCCGGGGTGCTGGCGGTGTTGGTAGGCGCGGTAATTGGCACGGTATTTGGCTTGCTGGCGGGATTTTACGAAGGCTGGTGGGATCGCATCATCATGCGCATCTGCGATGTGCTGTTCGCTTTCCCGGGGATTTTACTGGCCATTGCCGTGGTGGCGGTGATGGGCAGCGGGATGACCAACGTGATCATCGCGGTGGCGATTTTCAGCATTCCGGCCTTTGCCCGCCTGGTGCGCGGGAATACCCTGGTTCTCAAACACCAGACGTTTATCGAATCGGCACGCAGCATTGGTGCATCGGATTTTACCCTCCTGTTCCGCCATATTTTGCCGGGCACGGTCTCGTCGATTGTGGTCTATTTCACCATGCGTATCGGCACATCGATTATCTCCGCCGCCAGCCTGTCGTTCCTCGGTCTTGGCGCGCAGCCACCTACGCCGGAATGGGGCGCGATGCTCAACGAAGCCCGCGCCGACATGGTGATTGCGCCGCACGTGGCGCTATTCCCAAGCCTGGCGATATTCCTGACGGTGCTGGCGTTTAATTTATTAGGCGACGGACTGCGGGATGCGCTGGACCCGAAAATAAAAGGATAAAAAAAAGGCTGCCGCTGGCAGCCTTGTTAACGGTGAGCGCGCTTAAACGCGGCTGCCCCACAGATCGTACTCGTCGGCGTTTTCCACTTTGACGCGGATAATGTCGCCCGGCTTGACGCCGGTTTCGCCGTTCAGGTAGACCGCGCCGTCGATTTCCGGAGCGTCCGCCATGCTGCGGCCAATCGCCCCTTCTTCGTCGACTTCATCGATGATGACCATGATTTCGCGGCCCACTTTTTCCTGTAGGCGCTCGGCGGAGATCTGCTGCTGAAGCTGCATAAAGCGGTTCCAGCGATCTTCTTTCACCTCTTCCGGGATTTGGTCCGGCAGTTGGTTAGCGCCAGCGCCTTCAACCGGGCTGTATTTAAAGCAGCCCACGCGGTCCAGACGGGCTTCCTTCAGGAAGTCGAGCAGCATCTGGAAGTCTTCTTCGGTTTCGCCAGGGAAGCCGACGATAAAGGTCGAGCGCAGGGTTAATTCCGGGCAAATCTCGCGCCACTGCTTGATGCGCTGAAGCTGACGGTCCACCGAACCCGGGCGCTTCATCAGTTTTAAAATGCGCGGGCTGGCGTGCTGTAACGGGATATCCAGGTAAGGCAGTACTTTGCCTTCGGCCATCAGCGGGATCACATCGTCGACGTGCGGGTACGGGTAAACGTAATGCAGGCGCGTCCAGATACCCAGTTTCGCCAGCTGTTCACACAGGCCGACCATACTGGTTTTCACCGGCTCGCCGTTGTGGAAGCCCATACGGTGTTTCACATCGACGCCGTAAGCGGAGGTATCCTGGGAGATCACCAGAATCTCTTTCACGCCCGCGTCCGCCAGACGTTTGGCTTCCGACAGCACCTCGCCAATCGGGCGGCTAACCAGATCGCCGCGCATCGACGGGATAATGCAGAAGGTGCAGCGATGGTTACAGCCTTCAGAAATTTTCAGATACGCGTAGTGGCGCGGGGTCAGCTTGACGCCCTGTTCAGGCACCAGGCTTAAAAACGGGTTGTGCTTCGGTTTCGGCACATAGTGATGCACATGTTCCAGCACCTGCTCGTAGCTGTGCGGCCCGGTGATTTCCAGCACCTTCGGGTGCACTTCGCGGATCTGGTCTTCTTTCGCGCCAAGACAGCCGGTCACAATAACTTTGCCGTTCTCGTTTAACGCTTCGCCAATGGCTTCCAACGACTCCTGCACCGCGCTGTCGATAAAGCCGCAGGTATTGACGATCACCATATCGGCGTTGTCATAGCTCGGCACCACGTCATACCCTTCGGTACGCAGTTCAGTCAGGATACGTTCAGAGTCCACCAGGTTTTTCGGGCAGCCCAGGGAGACGAAGCCGATTTTCGGCTGGTGTGATACATTGCTCATAAGGTCAAAAAATAGTCAGTTATCGAATGGTCAGGGCAAGGATTGTACGGATTTCCTTGATGAATTTATACAGATCTGTGCGTTAAAGCGGTGAAAGCCGTTGAGCGCCGCTGCGCTTTCCAATGAAGCGCGATATCAAAGCGTTAACCGGGCAGTAAAACGCGTATTTGTTCAAAGAGTTAGCCATTAAGTAATACTTATTTCGCCTTTGCGTTTCACTAATGGGTTTATAAGCGTAATCAGGTTACTTTGTATTCAGTCACCCACGCTTACGAGGTATTTAATGAAAAATTTAGATTTACTGGCGAAATTAGAAATGGCTAAAACGCTTCACAACCACGGCGTTGATTTAATTCAAATCGCAACCGCGACGGGGCTAACGCGACCTGAATTAATCGCTGCGCTTAAAATTATTGTCAGGGATGAAATTGACAGCCATCGAAAACGGGCTGTCCATGCTGCTTCTGCTGTAGCGCAGGCTTAATTAACCTTAGAGGCCGGTGAGTAACCACTGCACCATTTTATTGGTTTCTTTACGGGAGGAACAAAAAAGACTGAATTGCGGTAAAGGGAAGGGCGTTTCCAGTTTTCTTAATTGATACATTTCGGCATAGGTAGCGAATACCTTTTCCGGGATAATCCCCAAACAATTGGTTTTAGAAACGATTAATAGCAGAGAGGAAAATGATGTCGTCAACAGGCATCGTTCACTCGATCTAAATTTTTTATCAACGATGCTACGGTGGTAAATGATTTTTTCGTTTTTAGTATTATAACCAATCAGATTGGCATCTTTAAACAACGCCTCAGTAATCGTATCACCATAGTGTTGATTCTGTTGTGAGACGATCACTACCAGTTTCATATCAGCCAGCTTCTGGCAGATGATATGACTGTTCACTACCGCAAACGTGGAAAAAACGACGTCAGCCTGGCGCATATTTAACAGCTCTGTGATCTTATGTTCATTGAGATCGGCGGTGCGGTGCAACAGGCTGATGTCGGAATGCGTCGTAATGATTTTCTGCGTTAATTCAGGAACGACCAGCGGTGAAATAAATGATTCAGTATATAGCGTTAATCTTTTCTTTTTAACGAATGTCGATAGCGGAAGTAAATTCGACAGGTTATCCAAAACAGGTAAGATATTATCGTAGAGCTCATCGGCATAGACGGTGGGCAGCAGCATATTCCCGCTACGGACAAATAAATTATCGCCCATTAACTCGCGCAATTTTTTCAGCGACTGGCTGACGGCCGAGGCGGAAATGTCCAGCATATCCGCAACCTTGCTAATACTCCCCATGCTGTAAATCAAACAGAAAATCGCCAGCAGATTGAGGTCAATTTTTGTTAATGCGCAGGTTTGTTCTGAAACTGAATTAATGGACATAGATCCCTCAGCATCGACATGGGTGGACTGCCGGGCGTGTTTTTTAACATAGCAGAGAATAACGCCGCCGATGGGGTCAGCGGTCGAAAGAGTTACGTCGGTTAGAGAACGCTAAAATTCATTCATTCCTGGTATTGACCCCAAGCGGTGAGTGGCTTCGCTTCCTGCCGCTTCGCTAAGGTTGTGTCAATGTAAATAATGTTAATGTGTGATAGAAACTTGATTTAAAACATGTGAACGGTCAAAAATTAGCCATACTCTGTCTGTGCATGATAGATGTCGCACAGGGAGGATACCGTTATGTCCGTTGCCAGACTCAAACACGATCTTTACCAGAAGTTGATCGTGGCCAGAAATGCACTTTCTGCGTACCTGAAGTTGAGAAAAGCGAAGGGATATATGTCGGTGGCTGAGAGCAATCATCTGCGCGATAGTTTGTTCGATTTATGCGCTATCTGGCGGGAAAAATACCCGCGTTTGAAACTGGCGCTTCGCGAAGATGAACTGGCGGCATTACACCGCGGGCTGGATGCCATATCCAGCGCGGCGGTGTGTTTAATGACCGGCAGCCATGATTGCCCACTCTATATTACGGTAGATGCCGATAAGCTGGAGCGCGCCATCGACACATTGAACCTGAGCATTCGTCAACTCACCCACCATCAGGCTCCCGCAGAGGCCTGACCCCGGGGGAGCGTCGCTCCCCCGATTTGTTAAAGGTTTTGTAAAAATCCCGCCCTCCGCCGGCACGCTGGCTAACCTTATCGAAAACTGAGGAGAGAGCCATGAAAGCGCGCGTGTCCATTCTTGCAGCCCTGTTATTCGTCAGCGTTTCCACCCAGGCGCAGGACGTAAATGTTGAGGTCCTGCAAAGTAAGCTCGACCATCCGTGGTCGCTGGCGTTTTTACCGGATAATCAGGGCATGCTGATCACGCTGCGCGACGGTCAGCTTAAGCGCTGGCAGCCAGGGGAAGGGCTCTCCGATCCCATCGTCGGCGTGCCCGATGTGTGGGCCGAAGGGCAGGGCGGGCTGCTTGATGTGGTATTGGCACCCGATTTCGCCCAAAGCCGCCGGGTCTGGCTGAGCTATTCGGAAGCGGGCAGCGACGGCAAAGCGGGCACCGCCGTGGGTTATGGCCGCCTGAGCGATGACGTTAAACGGCTGGAAAATTTCACCGTGGTATTCCGTCAGAATCCAAAGCTCTCGACCGGCAATCACTTCGGCGGGCGAATGGTGTTTGACGGCAAAGGCTATCTGTATATTGCCTTAGGTGAAAATAACCAGCGCCCAACCGCCCAGGATTTGGATAAACATCAGGGCAAGCTGATCCGCCTGACCGATCAGGGCAACGTGCCGGACGATAATCCGTTCGTCAATCAACCGGGCGCGAAACCGGAAATCTGGGCGTACGGCATCCGCAACCCGCAGGGGCTTGCGATGAACCCGTGGAGCAACGCCCTGTGGCTTAACGAACATGGCCCGCGCGGCGGCGATGAGATCAATATTCCTGAACGCGGCAAAAACTACGGCTGGCCAATGGCCACCTGGGGCATCAACTACAGCGGGTTAAAGATCCCGGAAGCCAAAGGTGGGAAAGTGGCGGGCACCGAGCAGCCGATTTTCTGGTGGGAGCACTCCCCGGCGCTCAGCGGTATGGCGTTTTATAATGCCGATAAATTCCCGCAGTGGAAAAACAAATTGTTTATCGGCGCGCTGAAAGACAAGAATCTGATCGAAATGACGGTTAACGGCAATAGCGTTAAAGAGGACCGACGACTGCTGGAACCACGTAAACAGCGTATCCGCGATGTGCGCGTTGGGCCGGATGGCTATTTGTATGTGCTGACCGACGAATCCGACGGTCAGCTTTTGAAGATATCGCCGAAAAGCTAATCAGCTTACCGGGATCATCACGGTATGACGGAACGCCGCGCGCTCGCTAAGCTGCTGATACCAGCGCTGCAGATTAAGACGCGGCGTAAGCTCGATATCGATATTCCACAGATTGTAAACATAGGGCGCAACAGCGATGTCACCCGGTCCGAACTGATCGCCGGACAACCACGGCAGATGGGCCAGTTCGGCGTCCAGCATCCCCAGCAGTTTATCGCACTGGGCAATGCCCTCTTCGATTTGCGCCATATTGCGCTGCTCCGGCGGGGTTCTTACCAGGCCAAACAGCACAATACGGTGGGCAGGGGGCAAGGTCGACGCTGCCCAGTCCATCCATTTTTCGCCCTGGGCACGGACGGCGGGCGAATCAAACCAGATACGGTTTTGCCCATACTGCGCGGCTAAGTAACGCACGATGGTATTCGATTCCCACAGGGTGATGCCGGTTTCGTCATCACGCAGGCAGGGGATCAGCCCGTTGGGGTTCATCGCCAGATACGCCGGTTCGTTATTGAGGCCAAACTTTCCGCCTGCGGGGATGGCGTGATAAGGGAGTTCCAGCTCTTCCAGACACCACCGGACCTTTTTCACATTGGTGGAATTCTCTCTGCCCCAAACGGTAATCATGGTTCGCTCCTTAGATGCGCAGTAAAGTGTCAACATCATACTCTGCCATGTTCGCCTCTGGCGTGAAAGAACGCGAACAATTCATCAACACACGCTAAAAAAATGACCCGCGCGGCGGCATCAGTGCGCTAATTCGCATAAACTTTAAAAACTTTACCAACACAGTGTTTCTTTACGAGGATGAGTGGGTGACACTCACCGCTCATTGCGATGCATTTGATTTAATTTGTTTTGTTGAAAGGATACTCGGGTGGTACCTATGAACCAGAAAACGCGACTGACAATGATGCGTGTATGGGCTGCGGGCTCTGCGCTGTTACTGATTTCCTCCACGGCGGCCTATGCCGCAGAACAGGTTCAAACACCCGACGCGCCACCGGTGGAAGCCAGGGCGTGGATCCTGATGGATTATGCCAGCGGCAAAGTGCTTGCCGAAGGCAATGCCGATGAAAAGCTCGATCCGGCCAGCCTGACCAAACTGATGACCAGCTACGTGGTGGGCCAGGCGCTGAAAGCGCAGAAAATTCATCTTAACGATATGGTCACCGTAGGCAAAGACGCATGGGCGACGGGTAACCCGGCGCTGCGCGGTTCTTCGCTGATGTTCCTGAAACCGGGCGACCAGGTCTCAGTGGCGGATTTGAACAAAGGGGTGATTATCCAGTCGGGCAACGATGCCAGCATCGCCATTGCGGATTATGTGGCGGGCAGCCAGGACTCATTTGTCAGCCTGATGAACAGCTATGCCACCAAACTGGGGCTGACCAACACCACCTTCAAAACGGTTCACGGCCTGGATGCGCCGGGCCAGTTCAGTACCGCGCGGGATATGGCGCTGCTGGGCAAGGCGCTGATCCATGATGTGCCGGAAGAGTACGCCATCCATAAAGAGAAAGAGTTTACCTTCAATAAAATCCGCCAGCCAAACCGTAACCGGCTGCTGTGGAACACCACCATGAACGTCGACGGCATGAAAACCGGCACCACCGCCGGGGCGGGTTATAACCTGGTCGCGTCTGCAACCCAGGGCGACATGCGTTTAATTTCTGTGGTGCTGGGCGCGAAAACCGACGGCGTGCGTTTTCGCGAATCGGAAAAACTGCTGACCTGGGGCTTCCGCTTCTTCGAAACCGTGACGCCGATTAAGCCGGACGCCACCTTTGTGAACCAGCGCGTCTGGTTTGGCGATAAATCAGAGGTGAAACTGGGTGCGGGCGAAGCCGGTTCAGTGACTATCCCGAAAGGCCAGCTTAAAAACCTGAAAGCCACCTACACCCTGACCGAACCGCAGCTCACCGCACCGCTGAAAAAAGGCCAGGTGGTGGGCAATATTGATTTCCAGTTGAACGGCAAATCGATTGAACAGCGTCCGCTGATGGTGATGGAAGCGGTGGAAGAGGGCGGCTTCTTTAGCCGGATGTGGGATTTCGTGCTGATGAAATTCCACCAGTGGTTTGGCGACTGGTTCTAATCAGTAAAATGCTTCCCGCCTGCGGGCGGGAAGCCATTCCTGTTACCACATCAGCGTAATGTTTTTTTCCTGGGCGTAACGCACAAACTCTTCTTCCGGGCGGCTATCGGTGATCAGCGTATCGAACGCCGTGAGCGGGCCCATACAGGCCGAACGCACTTTCCCGAACTTACTGGCATCTGCCACCAGCACATGACGCTGGGCCATCTCCAGCGCCCAGTGTTTTACCGGCAGTTCATCGAGATTAAAACAGGTCGCCCCGTGGCGAATGTGAATACCCGCCGCTGAGAAAAACGCGATATCCGGGCACAAATTGCGCAGGGTTTCGTGGAAATTAAGCGGCTTGAAAATGGCGTTGCTGGCGTGGAATTCACCGCCGCACAGGATCACCCGGCACAGCGGTTTTTCCTGCAATGCCAGGAACGTATTCAGGGAATAACACACGCCGGTGAAGGGCATGTCGTCGTCCAGTGCGTCAATAATCCACGGCGTGGTGGTGCCGCAGTCGAAAAACAGCGTGTGATGCGGGCGGACCAACTCCGCTGCGTGACGAGCGGCTTTGCGCTTCTCTTCCACCAGACGGGTTTTCTGGTCGCTCAACAGATAATGACTTACAGCGGAGCTGCGCGGCTCCAGCACGATATAGCCGCCCAGCAGCACTACCGGCGCGTTGTTGCCGCTCAGGTCGCGGCGAATGGTCATTTCCGAAACGCCCAGCAACGCCGCCGCTTCTTTGAGATGGAGTTTGTCGCTGCGCTTTAATGCCTGCAACAGCTGCCCGATTCGATCGCCACGCCGTGTTTCCATATCACCTCTGTTATTGTCTTTACCCTGTCTGTGGGCCACGGCCTTCACCGCCAGCGGGCAATTTTACGCGTCGATGCCGCGTTAGTCACGCACCCAACCCTTGCGGATGGGCAGCGCGAAGCAGAATCGATAAATCCGGCACAAAAAACGGTACAGTGCACTGCCGTACAGGTTCCAGATTATCTGGGTGCTGAGGCAGGCCAGCAGGCCGACCAGCAGACCGCCCAGCATATCCAGCGGCCAGTGCACGCCGAGGTAAACCCGCGACCAGGCCACGGCGCAGGCGATAACAAACAGCGCCGCCCCCGACCACAGGCGATGCCAGAACAAAAACGCCAGCGCGAAGGTAAAAATCACCGTGCCGTGGTCGCTGGGCCATGAATAATCCGGCGCGTGGTGCAGGAAGTTATAGCCGATCCCTTCAACGAAAGGCCGTTCATGGGGGAACGTTTGCCCCAACACCCAGGAGACCGACATGCTGATAGCCAGGGCGATGGCGGTGCGGATCACCAGATGGCGCTGATAATCAACCTGATGGCGAGGCCCCCACAGCCAGAGCGCCACAATCAGCACCGGCACAATATGAATTAAATCTTTGGCGATAAAAATCGCAGCCTGGATAAGCCAGGCGGGGGAAGCTGGTGTGGCGTTGATCAGGTCAAACAACGACAGGTTTAGGGTTTCCATCATAATCCAGTCCTTAACGGTCCCGCGATCGGCGCCAGGGCGCGGCGCGAAAGGGGATAAACATAAAAGCGCAGCGCTGGCCGGTAAAGGGGTATTGTCTTAGTTATCGGTACGTTGTGTAACAACAGATAACTCCACACGCCTGATTAAAAACCCGCAATTCTGAATGAAACCTTAACGCCACGCGAAAACGTGCGTTTTCAGGATTTGTCGCACACAATTCACTATCTGAATCGCCCCCGTTTCATTACACTCTGCGCGATTTTCAATGGATGACTTTTACGCATGCAAACAACAACTTCTTCAGCCAAACGGCTGGGACGGCAAGCGCTGCTGTTCCCGCTCTGTCTGGTGCTTTATGAATTCTCGACGTATATCGGCAACGATATGATCCAACCCGGTATGCTGACGGTGGTGGCGCAGTATCAGGCGGGCGTGGAATGGGTGCCGACGTCGATGACCGCTTATCTGGCGGGTGGGATGTTTTTACAGTGGCTACTCGGGCCGCTTTCTGACCGCGTGGGCCGCCGCCCGGTGATGCTGTGGGGCGTGGTGTGGTTTATCGTCACCTGCCTGGCGACGCTGCTGGCGCAGAATATCGAGCAGTTTACGCTTTTGCGTTTCCTGCAGGGGATAAGCCTGTGCTTTATCGGCGCGGTGGGCTATGCCGCGATCCAGGAGTCGTTTGAGGAGGCGGTGTGTATCAAGATCACCGCGTTAATGGCGAACGTGGCACTGATTGCGCCGCTGCTCGGCCCGCTGGTAGGCGCGGCCTGGATCCACGTCGCGCCCTGGGAAATGATGTTTGTGCTGTTTGCCGTGCTGGCAGCGATCGCGTTCTTCGGGCTGTGGCGCGCCATGCCGGAAACCGCCACCCGCCTCGGCGAAAAGCTGTCGATGAAAGAGCTGGGGCGCGATTACCGTGAAGTGATGAAGAATGTACGCTTCATGGCGGGCGCGTTGTCAATTGGCTTTGTCAGCCTGCCGCTGTTGGCCTGGATCGCCCAGTCGCCGGTATTGATTATCAGTGGTGAAAAGCTCAGCACCTACGAATATGGCCTGTTGCAGGTACCCATTTTCGGCGCGCTGATTATCGGTAACCTGGTGCTGGCGCGCCTGACCTCGCGCCGTACCGTACGGGCGCTGATTATTATGGGCGGTTGGCCGATTGTGATTGGGCTGGCGGTGGCTGCGCTGGCGACGGTGGTTTCGTCTCATGCGTATTTATGGATGACCGCCGGGCTGAGCATTTACGCCTTCGGCATTGGCCTGGCTAATGCCGGGCTGGTGCGCCTGACGCTGTTTGCCAGCGATATGAGTAAAGGTACGGTTTCCGCCGCCATGGGGATGCTGCAAATGCTGATCTTCACCGTCGGGATTGAACTCAGCAAACACGCCTGGCTATTGGGCGGCAACGGGCTGTTCAGCCTGTTCAACCTCGCCAACGGGCTGCTGTGGCTGGGGCTGATGGTGGTGTTCCTGAAAGACAAAACCGTAGGCAGCGGGTTACAGCCGCAGTAAAAAAATCGCCCTCTGTTGAGGGCGATGTGTTAATTGAAGGGCGCTTCGCGATTCAGGACTTTATCAATCACATCAAGCACCGCCTGATGGTTGTTGTGTCCGGCCTGATAGCGGGCAATCGCGCGGATGTTCTCCGGCGCGTTCTGCATCGCAAACCCGTATCCCGCCTGGGTGAGCATTTCGATATCATTACCGCCGTCGCCGAACGTCACCACTTCGTGGTCTTCAATGCCCCAGCGTTGCTGAACGATGCGCAGGCCGTTGGCTTTATGCAGGCCGGGGATAATCAGATCGATAGAGCCGTGCCCGCTGGTTACCGGCACCACAATGCCCTCCAGCGATTCGCCCAGCGCAATCATGGTTTCGGCGAGAATATCGTCCGGCAGGTTAAGGGCGAATTTAAAGAACACGTCGTCGATGCCAGTAAAGCTGTCGACCTCTTTCAGGCGGTGGTAATAGCGTGCCGCCAACAGCTTAAATGCCGGGTCGTAGCTTTTCAGTATGTAACCCCACTGTTTGCCGCAGGCAATCACTTCGATATCCGGCAGGGTCAATAGGTGGTCCACCACAGTGTTGTATTCCTGAACGGTAAACTCACCGTTGAACATATCATCGCCCTCACAGACCACCCACGCCCCGTTATCGGCCACAAAGGCGATCTCATGGGCGATTTCCGGGAAGAACGAGTACAACTGGAAATACTGGTTGCCGCTCGCCACCGCAAAGCGGATGCCTTGCTCCTTCATGCGTGCGTACTGCGCTAAAAAGCGCGGGCGGTTGTACTGCTTCAGATCATCAAGAAAGGTGCCATCCATGTCGACAGCGATCAGTTTCACGCTCATCTGCATTGCTCCGTTGAACTTTCAATATGAGATTCAGGTTTTGCCACCGCACGGGCGACCAGCGCGGCGATAACCACCAGCGACAGCACCACAATCATAGCGCTGCGCAGACCGTAATGCTCGCCCAGGAACCCTAACAGCGGCGGGCCGACCAGGAAAGCCAGGTAGCCGGTGGTGGCGACCACGCTAACGCGCGTTGCGGCATCGGGGCCGGTATCGCTGGCGGCGGAAATGGTCAGCGGGAAGCCGAGCGATGCGCCAAGCCCCCACAGTAACACCGATGCGCCCGCCATCCAGGGGTTATCAACAAACACGATAATCGCAATCCCCAGCGCGCCCATTACAGCGCTGGCGCGCACCACCGCCACGCGGCTGTAGCGGTCGATAAACCAGCCGCCAGTGAAGCGGCCTACTGTCATGCCCAGCGTAAATCCGGCATAGATAATCGAGCCGGAAGTGGCGCTAAATCCGTGGCCGTCCACCATCAACAGCGGCAGCCAGTCGTTGGCCGAGCCTTCGGCGAACGCCATTGCCAGCACGATCAGGCCAATCAGTAGCAACTGGAAATCTTTATAAAACGGCACGCGCTGGTGGGCGTTGGCCTGTTTTTCCTGCTTTGACTCTTTCCCCACGCCATCGGGAATAGCGCGCATGGCGTAAATCATCGGCGCGATAGTCACCAGCCCGGCCAGCAGAATATGCCCATCGGCGCGGATATTGATTGCGGTCAGCGCCATACCCACGCCCGCGCCCGCCAGCGTACCGAGGCTGTAGAAACCGTGCATCATCGGCAGAATAGTCTTGTTGCTTTCACGCTCAACCACCGCGCCTTCGATATTCAATGCCACTTCGGATGAGCCGAGACCCGCGCCAAACAGCGCCAGACCGCTGGCAAACACAAAAGCGGTGGAAATGGCAAGCCCGCCGCTCATCAACAGGATGCCGGCAATCGCCAGGATCATACTGTTGCGGATCACGATGCGGGTGCCAAATCGCTTAACCAGCCAGGCGGAATTGAGTACGCCACTCATAGAACCGATCGACAGGCCAAACAGCACCACGCCCATTTCTGCGGTGGACACGGCGAGGCCGTCGCGGATAGCCGGGGTGCGGGTGGCCCAGGAGGCCATCAATAAACCGGGTAAAAAGAAAAAGATAAACAGCGCCCAGGTACGGCGACGTAGGGCCTGACGTGCGGTTAACGGCATTTACTAACCTGGATTCAGGAAAAGGTAAGACAACACTAGCAAGGAAGTGTACATTTGTACATATCACGTTGACCAACCCGAGGACGGGATGAGTAAATCAGAATCCACGCCAGCCGGGCGGCGAGACATAATTTTAGACGCCACGTTAGATGCCGTGGCGGAATATGGCATTAACGGCGTGACCCATCGCAAAATCGCGGCGCTGGCCGGGGTGCCGCTGGGGTCAATGACCTACTATTTCACCGGAATAGAAGACTTACTCGAAGAGGCGTTTTGCCGCTTTGCCGATCGCATGTCAGACAGTTATACCCATCATATTGGCCAGGCGACCAGCCCTGCTATGGCCTGCGATGCCCTGACCGATCTGATTTGCGGTGCGTACATGACGACGCCACGCAATATGGTATTGATGTATCAACTCTATGCCTATGCCGCCTGTCGGCCCGGTTTAAAACTGGTGATGCAGGCCTGGATGCGCCGCAGCCAGGCGCTGCTGGAACACTGGTTCGACCCGGTTACCGCGCGGGCGCTGGACGCGTTTGTCGAGGGGATGACGCTGCATTATGTTACCGATAGCGCGCCGCTGGAACGCGATCAGTTACGTGAGTTATTAGGACGGATTGCGGGGCAAGAGGGGCGAAACCGCTGAATTTCAGGCAACAAAAAACCCATCAACCTTGAACCAAAACGGCGGGGTTGATGGGCTCCACAAATTGGGGACATCAAAGAAAAGCAGTGGCACTAATTCAGACTGCGGCTGCCTTCAAAAGTTCGCCCCTAAGTTAAAAAAATCACAAAAATTTTTAACGTCCTACCAACCCAACCCCGGCCAGATGATGACAATCAGCGTTCCCGCCAATGTTAACAAGACGTTAGCGATAGCGTAGGTGCCCGCATAACCCAGCGCCGGAATATTGCTGCGGGCAGTATCGCTGATAATTTCCATCGCGGGCGCGCAGGTACGCGCGCCCATCAGGGCACCAAACAGCAGGGCGCGGTTCATTTTCAGCACCCAGACGCCGAACATAAAGCTAATGACCACCGGCAGCAGGCTGACGATAAGCCCGGCAATAAGCATTTGCCCGCCTACTGCGCCCAGGCTGTGGCCGATGCCGCTGCCTGCGCTTAACCCCACGCCCGCCATAAACACCATCAGGCCAAACTCTTTCACCATCATCAGCGCGCCCTGCGGGATATAGCCGAAGGTGGGGTGGTTGGCACGCAAAAAGCCCAGCATAATCCCGGCGAACAGCAGACCCGCCGCGTTGCCAATGCCAAAGCTAAAGGAACTGAACTGGAAGGTGATCATTCCAATCATCAGGCCGATAATAAAGAAGGCGCAGAAGGCCAGCAGGTCGGTAACCTGGCTGTGAATCGAGATAAACCCGATGCGGTCGGCGATAGTTTTGACGCGGCGCGCGTCGCCGCTCACCTGCAATACATCGCCTTTGTTCAGCACGATATTATCGTCGATGGGCATTTCAATCTGGCTGCGGATCACGCGGTTCAGGAAACAGCCGTGATCGGTGAGTTTCATCTGTCCCAGGCGACGACCCACCACGTTATGGTTTTTCACCACGATCTCTTCGGTCACGATGCGCATGTCCAGCAGATCGCGGTCAAACACCTCTTTACCGTTGCGAAAGCTCGGGTCGAGACGAGCATGGGCGTCCGGGTAACCTACCAGCGCGATCTCGTCCCCTTGCTGCAACACCGCATCGCCATCCGGGTTTGCCAGAATGCCGTTACGGCGGATACGTTCGATATAGCAGCCGGTCTGTCGGTAGATACCCAGCTCGCGTAAGTTTTTACCGTCGGCCCAGGCCACCAGCTCCGGGCCGACGCGGTAAGCGCGAATCACCGGTAGATAGACTTTGCGGTTGGAATCGGTATCCAGCCCACGCTCACGGGCGATTTGCTGGGCGCTGGTCTGCAAATCCTGGTGCTGTAGTTTCGGTAAGTAGCGCGCGCCGAATATCAGGCTCACTAAGCCAATCAAATAGGTAAGGGCGTAACCGAGGCTGAGGTGATCGAGCGCGGTATTGAGCGAATTGCCTTCCATCCCGGAGTGGCGCAGCGTATCTCCCGCGCCGACCAGAACCGGAGTCGAGGTCATCGAACCGGCGAGCATCCCCGCCGTGAGGCCGATATCCCAGCCGAAAAGTTTGCCGAGGCCGAGGGCGATCAGCAATGCGCTGCCGACCATCACCGTGGCTAACATTAAATAATTCTTACCATCGCGAAAAAAAATAGAGAAAAAGTTCGGCCCGGCCTCTACGCCGACACAAAAAATAAACAGCATAAAGCCCAAATTCAGGGCGTCTGTGTTAATAGCAAAATTGTGCTGGCCTAATAATAGCGAGACGACTAAAACGCCAATAGAATTACCCAGTTGGACCGAACCGAGCCGTAATTTGCCAAGACAGAGTCCTAAAGCCAGTACAACAAATAATAACAGGATGTAATTCCCGCTTAACAAATCTGCGACGTTTATATTCACGGCGGCTAACTTCTCGTTTACCAGTAACCTATTGAAATGGGTGATGTTTTACGCTAATGTTTTGGCCCATAATCGAAGATATGCTGATTGTTCATTCATCACATTAATATCTCGGGCAAAAACTAACGATGGGCGGTAGTTTAATCGGATTACCAAAGGTCGGCTAGCGAGAAATAGTGTCGTGAATCGTTTTAGGCAGGGATTGCCGCAGTGCTTATTCTAACTGGGTAACCCGTATTTCCGGGTGATTATTTTAAGTTTGATATGGGCAATGTCAGGGGATATCGGTGATGAAAGCGCCTTTTTGGCCGGGTACGGTATGCAGCTTCATACTTTTTCTGGTCGTATTTATTCTCCATAAGCTTTCGGTATCGGGATATTATCCCGTTCAGAAGCATCTCGATCTCGGTATGCTGTGCTTTATCCTGCCGGGAATGATTGCCAGTTTCTTTTCTCGCGACGATCGCCTGTTTAAACCGCTGCTGGGCGCGATGCTGGCGGCTCCGTTATGTCTGCTGTTGGTCTTTATTACGCCGATCCCTGAACGTTCGCTGTTTCAGGAAGTGGCCTGGCTGTTCGGTGCGGTGTTCTGGTGTGGGCTGGGTGCGCTCTGCCATCTGTTCGCGCGAAAGCTATTAAAACTGTCAGAATAAAAAAACCGGCTCAGTGAGCCGGTTTTTTCTGTGCGTTGAATCAGGCGGTATAAAGAGAAAGGTTCGCTTTCGCCCAGGCTTCAAAATCAGTGCAGCCGCCGATGTGGGTCGAATCAACGAAAATCTGCGGTACGGTTTCTACCGGTTTGCCGACGGTTTTTTCCAGGTCAGCTTTGGTGATGCCTTCTGCGTGAATGTCTACGTAGCGGAAGTTAAAGTCGTCGCGCTCGGCGGTCAGTTTCTCAGCCAGTTCTTTAGCGCGAACGCAGTAAGGGCAGCCCGGACGACCAAAAATAACTGCAAACATGATAGCTCCTTGATAACGAGTGCCTGTCGGCGAATGCGGCTATCATGCCATAACCCTAAGTAATGAAAAGCAGGTTACGCCTCTTACTTTGATACCTGTCATCTTTCATCGGCTATTTTTGTCGCGCCTTTATGGCTAAAAAAGGCCGGGTGGTTTTCAGGTTATACTCCTCACTTTAACCGCAGGAGAAAAACGATGCGCTCACTGGGTGCGTTACCCAAACCGGTGCTTGTTCTGGAAGCCGTTGGCATGGTCTTGCTGGGCCTGGCCTGGCTATCCCTGAAAGATTATGTCGATTTGCCTGCGCCGTTTAACAGCAATACCTGGGGCATCGTGATGGTGTTCCTCGGCGTTCTGCTGATGCTCCCCGCCGCCGTGGCGCTGGTGTGGAACATGGGCCAGAACATGGCGCCGCTGCTGTTTAAACCATCTGCAAAATCAAAAACCTCGCAAGATAAGGATTCACATCATGACGCCAACCATTGAGCTGCTGTGTTCACACCGCTCGATCCGCCACTTTACCGACGAGCCGATTACCGACGCGCAGCGCGAGGCGATCTTTGCCGGGGCCCGTGCGGCGTCCAGTTCCAGCTTTTTACAGTGCAGTTCGATTATCCGCGTCACCGACCCGGCGCTGCGCGAAAAACTGGTGCCGTTAACCGGCGGTCAGCAGCACGTGGCGAAAGCGCCGGAGTTTTGGGTGTTCTGCGCCGATTTTAATCGTCACTTGCAGATAAGCCCTGACGCGCAGCTTGGCCTTGCCGAACAGTTGCTGTTAGGGGTGGTGGATACCGCCATGATGGGGCAAAACGCGATGGTCTCGGCGGAATCGCTGGGGCTGGGCGGGGTATATATAGGCGGCATCCGAAACAATATTGAAGCGGTAACCGAGCTGCTGGGCCTTCCCCAACAGGTGTTGCCGCTGTTCGGCCTGTGTCTTGGCTGGCCTGCCGATAACCCGGATGTTAAACCGCGTTTGCCGACGTCTATCATGGTGCATGAAAACCGCTACCAGCCGCTGGATCGCGATGCGCTGGCCGCTTATGACGACGAGCTGGCGCACTATTATCTCACCCGTGGAAGCAATAACCGCCGCGATACCTGGAGCGACCATATCCGCCGCACCATCATCAAAGAGAATCGCCCGTTTATTCTCGACTTTTTGCACAAGCAGGGATTTGCGACGCGTTAATTGTCCTGGCTCGCTACGCAGCGACTAACGGGCCGTGTATGATGTGCCGGTTGATACCAGTGAGAGCGAGGTGAAGGATGAAAATCGCCGTTTTATCCCGGGATGGAACCCTGTGGTCCTGTAAGCGGCTGCGGGAAGCTGCGATGCGGCGTGGTCATATTGTGGAAATCCTCGACCCGCTCTCCTGTTATATGAATATCAATCCGCTGTCGCCCTCGATGCACTACAAAGGGCGGCAACTGCCCCATTTTGATGCAGTTATTCCACGTATCGGTTCCGCTATCACCTTTTACGGCACCGCCGTACTGCGCCAGTTTGAAATGATGGGCAGCTATCCGCTCAATGAATCTGTCGCCATTACCCGCGCACGCGACAAGCTGCGCTCCCTTCAACTGATGGCGCGCCAGGGCATCGACCTGCCGGTCACCGGCATCGCCCATTCGCCGGATGACACCAGCGATCTTATCGATATGGTCGGCGGCGCGCCGCTGGTGGTGAAGCTGGTGGAAGGCACCCAGGGTATCGGCGTGGTGCTGGCAGAAACGCGCCAGGCGGCGGAAAGCGTGATTGACGCGTTTCGCGGGCTCAACGCCCATATTCTGGTGCAGGAATACATCAAGGAAGCCAAAGGCCGCGACGTGCGCTGCCTGGTGGTGGGCGACCGGGTGGTCGCGGCGATTGAGCGCCAGGCGAAAGAGGGCGATTTTCGCTCGAATCTGCACCGTGGCGGCGTGGCGCGGGTGGCGGATATTTCTGCCCGGGAGCGGGACATCGCCTTACGCGCGGCCAGCACCATGGGGCTGGACGTGGCGGGTGTAGATATCCTGCGGTCCGATCGCGGCCCGCTGGTGATGGAAGTTAACGCGTCGCCAGGTCTGGAAGGCATTGAAAACACTACCGGCATTGATATCGCCACCCTGATGATTCAATGGATTGAGAAAAACGCCCGGCCTGGTTTTTGTCTAAAAATTGGCGGTTGAAGCGTGACGCAGGTTTGCGTCTGAGTAAAAGGATGCGCCCATAAACATAGAAACAGGGGTGCTTTTTGCGTAAGCTATCGGCCGATTATCATTCACAGCACATCGCGAACCGCGAAAAAGAGGTATCAGTTTTTATGGATTCACTCGTCGTCCCCAGTCTGGACACACTGCGCCACTGGCTTGAACAGTTAGAGGTGAGTTTCTTCGAGTGCGATACCTGCCAGGCGTTGCATTTGCCCCACATGCAAAATTTTGACGGCATTTTCGATGCCAAAATCGATTTGCTGGATAACACCATATTGTTCTCGGCGCTGGCGGAAGTGAAACCGTCGGCACTGCTGCCGCTGGCCTGCGATCTGTCGGCGATTAACGCCAGCTCCCTGACGGTGAAAGCCTTTCTGGATATTCAGGACGATAACATGCCGAAAATGGTGGTTTGCCAGTCGCTTTTCGCCAGCGTGGGCGTGACATTCGAGCAGTTCGCGGCGTTTTTCCGTCAGAGCGAAGAGCAGATCTCCATGGTGATTCTGGAGGCCGGATCGCATCATTTACTCTTTACCAACGAAGACGAAGAGAAAAATAGCGTCGAAATGCATACCCATTTTCTTCACTAACGCTGCTCAATCATGCCGCAGTCGCTGCCAGGGCGACTGCGTATCACATTTTAATATTCTGCTGTTAACCGCCTCTTAAAGAATATTTCACTACCTTTATCCCCTTTTAAGCCGAGGTGATAGAGCGATTCAGTCTAAAAAATTGATAAAACGCATTTTTTCTACCGGGCTATAGTCCTGGACATATCCTACAGTTATTCTTGCGAAGCGAAAAAAGCCTGCATTGTCTGCCGAAGGATGGTCACTCCTTTTTCTGTGCAGCATGACCAAATATGCATGGAAATTGCATATGTTTCATTGCAGATGTGTAATTGCGTAAATTTAGCTCGGAAAACAACGAGTTTTTACCCTTTATTCAGAAGGAAACAGATATGTTCACCCAAAGAAAAAAATGGTTGTCGGGTGTGGTTGCCGGTGCGCTGATGGCAGCCTCTGCAAGCGTCATGGCTGCCGAACAAAAAACACTGCACGTGTATAACTGGTCAGACTATATTGCCCCGGACACCATCGAAAACTTCACCAAAGAAACCGGTATTAAAGTGGTTTACGACGTGTTCGATTCCAACGAAGTGCTGGAAGGTAAATTAATGGCGGGCAGCACCGGTTTCGACCTGGTGGTGCCGTCTGCAAGCTTCCTTGAGCGCCAACTGGCTGCCGGCGTGTTCCAGCCGCTGGATAAAAGCAAACTGCCGAACTGGAAAAACCTCGACCCTGAACTGCTGAAACTGACGGCTAAACACGACCCGGAAAACAAATACGCCATGCCGTATCTCTGGGCGACCACCGGCATTGGCTATAACGTCGATAAAGTGAAAGCCGCGCTGGGCGGTGACGTGCCGCTGAACAGCTGGGATCTGGTGCTGAAGCCGGAAAACCTCGAGAAACTGAAAAGCTGCGGCGTTTCCTTCCTCGATGCGCCTGAAGAGGTGTTCGCCACCGTGCTGAACTACCTGGGCAAAGATCCGAACAGCGAAAAAGCCAATGATTACACCGGCCCGGCGACCGATCTGCTGCTGAAGCTGCGACCGAATATTCGTTATTTCCACTCGTCCCAGTACATCAACGATCTGGCGAACGGCGACATTTGCGTAGCCATCGGCTGGGCCGGTGACGTCTGGCAGGCGGCGAATCGCGCCAAAGAAGCCAAAAACGGCGTTAACGTTTCCTACATCATTCCTAAGGAAGGGGCGCTGGCCTTCTTCGACGTCTTCGCTATGCCGACCGACGCCAAAAACAAAGATGAAGCCTATCAGTTCCTCAACTACCTGATGCGTCCGGACGTGATCGCCCATATCAGCGACTACGTGTTCTACGCCAGCGCCAACAAAGAAGCCACCCCGCTGGTCAGCGCCGAGGTGCGCGACAACCCAGGCATCTATCCGCCTGCGGACGTGATGGCGAAACTGTTCACGCTGAAAGTGCAGGACCCGAAAATCGACCGCGTCCGTACCCGTGCGTGGACCAAAGTGAAGAGCGGCAAGTAATTACCGCAGATAACTTCAGGGCAGCCCTGAAGTGGGGCAGAGGCGACCTGGTCTCTGCCCCGTTATTAGTGCGACAACCGGGCCGCACAGGTATTCATGCTTTTGCCGGAGAGCAATAATTGAACGACGCTATCCCTCGCCCACAGGCGAAAACCCGCAAAGCGCTCACCCCGCTGCTGGAAATCCGTAACCTGACTAAATCCTTCGACGGCCAGCATGCCGTGGATGATGTCAGCCTGACTATCTACAAAGGCGAAATCTTCGCCCTGCTCGGTGCCTCCGGGTGCGGGAAATCAACTCTGCTGCGGATGCTGGCGGGTTTTGAGATCCCGACTCACGGCCAGATTTTGCTGGATGGCGTGGATTTGTCCCGCGTACCGCCGTACCAGCGCCCAATCAATATGATGTTCCAGTCCTACGCGTTGTTCCCCCATATGACAGTGGAACAAAACATCGCGTTCGGTCTAAAGCAGGACAAACTGCCGCGTGGCGAGATTGCCGCGCGGGTAGAAGAGATGCTGACACTGGTGCATATGCAGGAGTTTGCCAAACGCAAGCCGCATCAGCTTTCCGGCGGCCAGCGACAGCGTGTGGCGCTGGCGCGCAGCCTGGCGAAGCGCCCGAAACTGCTGCTGCTGGATGAGCCAATGGGCGCGCTGGATAAGAAACTGCGCGACCGGATGCAGCTCGAAGTGGTGGATATCCTCGAGCGCGTGGGGGCCACCTGCGTGATGGTGACTCACGATCAGGAAGAGGCCATGACGATGGCCGGACGTATCGCGATCATGAATCGCGGTAAGTTCGTGCAGATTGGCGAGCCGGAAGAGATTTACGAGCACCCAACTACCCGCTACAGCGCAGAATTCATCGGCTCGGTGAACGTGTTCGACGGCCTGCTGAAATCCCGCGAGGAAGACGGCCTGGTGATCGACTCCCCTGGTCTGATGCACCCGCTGAAAGTCGACCCGGATGCCTCGGTGGTAGACGGCGTACCGGTACACGTGGCGCTGCGCCCGGAAAAAGTGATGCTCTGCGAACAGCCGCCAGCCGATGGCTATAACTTTGCCGTGGGTGAAGTGGTGCATATCGCCTATCTGGGGGATTTGTCGATCTATCACGTCCGCCTGAAAAGCGGGCAGATGATCACCGCCCAGTTGCAGAACGCGTATCGCTACCGCAAAGGCGCGCCGACCTGGGGCGATGAAGTGCGTCTGTGTTGGGATGCCGACAGCTGTGTGGTTCTGACGGTTTAAGGAGGCGTGATGAGTCATTTACCTGAACGCCGCGAAGTCCAGCACGTCACCGGCTTTAAGGCCTGGCTGGCGCGGGTGCAGATGGCCCACGGACGCAAGCTGGTGATCGCGCTGCCGTACCTGTGGCTGATCTTGCTGTTTATGCTGCCGTTCCTGATTGTGTTCAAAATCAGCCTGGCGGAAATGGCGCGGGCGATCCCGCCGTACACCGATCTGGTGAGCGTCGAAGATTCGCAACTGTCGATCATGCTGAATCTCGCTAACTTTCTGCAACTGACCGACGATCCGCTCTATTTCGAAGCCTATTTACAGTCATTGCAGGTGGCGGGGATCTCGACGCTGTGCTGTTTGCTGCTCGGTTATCCGCTCGCCTGGGCGGTGGCGCACAGCAGCCCGTCGACGCGCAACGTCCTGTTGCTGCTGGTGATCCTGCCGTCGTGGACCTCGTTCCTGATCCGCGTGTATGCCTGGATGGGCATTCTCAAGGAAAACGGGGTGCTGAATAACGTGCTGCTGTGGCTGGGGGTTATCGATCAGCCGTTAACCATCCTGCACACCAATCTGGCGGTGTATATCGGCATTGTGTATGCCTATCTGCCGTTTATGGTGTTGCCGATCTACACCGCGCTGACGCGTATTGATTACTCGCTGGTGGAAGCGGCGCTGGATCTGGGCGCGCGCCCGTTAAAAACCTTCTTCACGGTGATTGTGCCGCTGACCAAAGGCGGCATTATCGCCGGGTCGATGCTGGTATTTATCCCGGCGGTAGGGGAGTTTGTGATCCCGGAACTGCTGGGCGGCCCGGACAGCATTATGATTGGCCGCGTGCTGTGGCAGGAGTTCTTTAACAACCGTGACTGGCCGGTGGCCTCAGCGGTGGCGATCACCATGCTGGTGATCCTGATTGTGCCGATTATGTGGTTCCACAAGCACCAGAACAAATCCACGGGAGATCACGCATGAATAATTTACCCGTCGTGCGTTCCCCCTGGCGCATTTTGATTTTACTGATCGGCTTTACCTTCCTGTACGCGCCGATGCTGATGCTGGTGATTTACTCCTTCAACAGCTCCAAACTGGTGACGGTATGGGCTGGCTGGTCGACGCGCTGGTACAGCGAGCTGTTCCAGGATAGCGCGATGATGAGTGCGGTCGGGCTCAGCCTGACCATCGCTGCATTAGCTGCCACGATGGCGGTGGTGCTCGGGACGATTGCCTCGGTGGTAATGGTGCGCTTTGGGCGTTTTCGCGGGGCCAACGGTTTTGCGTTTATGCTAACCGCGCCGCTGGTCATGCCGGATGTGATCACCGGGCTGTCGCTGCTGCTGCTGTTCGTGGCGCTGGGCAACGCCATCGGCTGGCCGTCAGAGCGCGGGATGCTCACCATCTGGCTGGCGCATGTCACCTTCTGTACCGCTTATGTGGCGGTGGTGATCAGCGCCCGCCTGCGCGAACTCGATCGCTCCATCGAAGAAGCCGCAATGGATCTGGGGGCCACCCCGGTGAAAGTGTTCTTCGTGATCACCCTGCCGATGATCATGCCGGCAATCCTTTCCGGCTGGCTACTGGCGTTTACCCTGTCGTTGGATGACCTGGTGATCGCCAGCTTTGTCTCCGGCCCGGGGGCGACAACCTTGCCGATGCTAGTGTTCTCCAGCGTGCGTATGGGGGTCAACCCGGAGATCAACGCCCTGGCGTCGATCATTCTTGGGGTGGTGGGGATTATCGGTTTGATCGCCTGGTATCTTATGGCGCGCTCCGAAAAACAGCGCCAGAAAGACATCCAGCGTGCAAGAACCGGCTGAAGACTCTAAAATCTGAGATTATTAGCTAACAGTGCCGCGTTCGTCGCGGCACTGTGATTCAGGGATGCCAGAAACATAGCGATGATCTTCACACGGTCACATCACAATCATGCCCGCCTCAATGTACCCACGCTGGTATATATCGCGGCTATTGCCATTATCACCACCCGCTGTGTCGACCTGCTGATGGTGTTCAATATGCTGGGGCTGCGCGGCGCGCTGGATTTTATTCACCGCAGCGTTCAGACCTGGAGCCTGACGCTGGTTTTCCTGTCCAGCCTGATATTGTTATGCATCGAATTCCGCTGCGCATTCGCCATCATCAAAGGGCGTAACTGGGGGCGCTGGATTTACCTGCTCTCGCAGATCGCCGCCAGCGGCTACCTGTGGGCCGCGTCGCTGGGCTGGGGCTACCCTGAACTGTTCAGCATTGCCGGAGAAACCAAACGGGAAATTCTCCATTCGCTGGTGATGCAGAAAACGCCGGACATTATGATCCTCGTACTGCTGTTTCTGCCCATCCAGAGCCGCCGGTTTTTCCAGTTGCAATAACGGTGGTACAATCCTGCGCCCTCCGTTTCTAAGGTTATTGTATGCAGTGCGCTCTCTATGATGCCGGGCGCTGTCGCTCCTGCTCGTGGATTGAAAAATCCCGGCAGCAACAGCTCCAAGACAAAATGAACGATCTCCGCCAGTTGCTCGGCGATCTCCCTGTTGGCCAGTGGTGCGACCCGGTGGCGGGGGAAGAGCGCGAATTTCGCAATAAAGCCAAAATGGTTGTTAGCGGCAGCGTAGAAAAACCGCTGCTCGGCATTCTGAACCGCGACGGCAGTGCGGTGGATTTAACCGACTGCCCGCTCTATTCCGACGCGTTTCGCCGGGTGTTCGCCGTGCTGAAGCCGTTTATCGCCCGCGCTGGCTTAACGCCTTATAACGTGGCGCGTAAGCGCGGCGAACTGAAATACCTGCTGCTCACCGAAAGCACGCTGGATGGCGGGATGATGCTGCGTTTTGTGTTGCGTTCTGAGGCCAAACTTGCCCAGCTTGAAGCGGCGTTGCCGTGGCTGCGGAAGCAGTTGCCGCAGCTCAGGGTGATTTCCGCCAATATCCAGCCGGTGCATATGGCGATTATGGAAGGGGAGCGGGAGAGTGTGTTCACCATGGAGCGCGCGCTGGAGGAAAATTTCAACGGTGTGCCGCTGTGGATCCGTCCGCAAAGCTTTTTTCAGACCAACCCGCAGGTGGCGAGCCAACTGTATGCCACCGCCCGCGACTGGGTGCGCGCATTGTCGGTGAAACATATGTGGGATCTGTTCTGCGGCGTGGGCGGTTTTGGGTTGCACTGCGCGACGCCGCAGATGCGGCTCACCGGGATTGAGATAGCGCCTGAAGCCATCGCCAGCGCCACGCAATCCGCCGCCATGCTGGGCCTGACCGACGTGCATTTCCAGGCGTTGGATTCTACCCGTTTTGCCACTACCCAGCAGGATATTCCTGACCTGGTGGTGGTGAACCCGCCACGGCGCGGGATTGGCGCTGAGCTGTGCGAGTTTTTGGCGGCGATGGCGCCGGAGACGATTCTTTATTCGAGTTGTAATGCGCAGACCATGGCGAAGGATATTCGCATGCTGCCGGGGTATCGGATTGTCAGGACGCAGCTGTTC
Organism: Atlantibacter sp. MEI4A-1023; assembly: GCF_056155425.1. Classification (NCBI taxonomy): domain Bacteria; kingdom Pseudomonadati; phylum Pseudomonadota; class Gammaproteobacteria; order Enterobacterales; family Enterobacteriaceae; genus Atlantibacter; species Atlantibacter sp. MEI4A-1023. Next base: position 2,963,715 of record NZ_CM149568.1, on the reverse strand, counting down.
GATATGTTTCCGCATACCGGGCATTATGAGGTGTTGACGCTGTTACAGCGGGGGTAAAGGGGGGTATATCGTGGAATTGTTCCGTTCGGTTTGTTTAGTGGAATTGTTCCGTTCGCCTGGGCTGTCGAGTCAGTCTTAAGCGCAGGTGTACGCGAACGGGTTGGGGGCGCTCGCCGCCGCGCCCCCAACACCCCCGGCTCCCCCGAGCGAAATCGCCGCTTCGCGGTGCCCTCGGCTTATCGCGTCCGGCTCCGGGTCGGGCGAGATACGGCATCCTGCCTTTCTCGCCCTCAAGCCGCATCCCTGCGGCTTGCCCCGGCCTCCCGCGAACGCCTCGGCGATTTCGATGGGGAGTGAAAACCCCCGCAATACGTTCAGGTTTTGAATGAAACCAACGTGTCGCTGAAAGTATGAAAAATACTCACAGCGACAAAGACAGCTTTGTAAAAAATAAAAAACTTACAGTTGGGGGTGTTGAGTCCGGCATCAAAATCGCCGAGGCGGAATTGACGAGCCAGGTCAGACCCGCAGGGATGCGGGGCTGAGGTCGTGAGCTACAGGATGTAGCATCACGACCGACCTGAAGCGAGGAGAGGGAGCCGAGGGAACCGCGCAGCGGCGATTTTGCTGGCCGGGAGCCTGGGGTGTCGGGGACGCGGCGGCGAGCGTCCCTGACTCGTTCGCGTACTCTGAGGCCGCATAAATGTACATGCTCAAAGCGAACGAAACATTCCACCTTAAGAAAATATCCGCCCCCCGTTCCGGCGCCTGGAATATTTACTGCTCTGGAAACCACTTATCATTAATCTCCTGATAAGTACCATCCGCTTTAATCGCCGCCAGCGCATCGTTGAATTTCTTCAGCAGCGCGACATTATCCGGGCGCACCGCGATACCCAGCCCCGTACCGAAATACTGCGGGTCGGTCACTTTCGGCGTCGCCGTACCCAATTGCGGGTTGGTCTTCAGCCACTCGTTCACCACGGCGGTGTCGCCGAACACCCCATCAATACGGCCATTCTTCAGGTCGATAATCGCATTTTGATAACTGTCATACGCCACAGTCTTCACTTCAGGATGCTTATCCTGCAAGTATTTCTGGTGCGTAGTGCCGTTTTCCATCCCGATACGCTTGCCCTTCAAATCGTCGAACGATTTGTAAGTGTCTTTCCTGGCGATCACCAGCGCGGAGTTAGCGTAGTACGGTTCGGTAAACGCCACCTGCTTGCTGCGCTCAGGCGTAATGTCCATACCGGAAATCACCGCGTCGTATTTTTTGAATTTGAGTGACGGGATCAGGCTGTCAAACGCGTGGTTAGTAAATGTGCATTCCGCCTGCATTTGTTTGCATAACGCTTTCGCGAGATCGATATCGAAACCGACGATCTGGTTATTGGCATCCAGCGATTCAAAAGGCGGGTAGGTGGCCGAGGAGCCGAAGCTGATTTTCTCTGCCGCGCCCGCAGACATCGCAACCGTAGAGAGGATTGCCGCTAAGAGTAACTTTTTCATTGTAGAGCTCCCGTCTGTCAATTTTTTATTCTGGATCACCGTTTACCCGGCGTGAATACACCATGCCAGTAAATGAATTTATATGCAATAAAAATGTATAATTATATTTTAACGGTAAGTGGAGAGACGTTCTGGAAAGATAAAACGGTGAGGAAAATGCAGAAGGGAATCGTCCATAAATCGGCCCGGGACAGGGAGTCTCGGGCCGGGTAAACAGCATCAGTTACGGCGTTCAAACGCCAGCGCGCGGCGTTCAATCAAACGCATCATTAAGGTCAGCAAACCGTTAACGATTAGGTAAATAAGACCCGCTGCGCCAAACACCATCACATCATAGGTTCTGCCGTACAGCAGCTGGCCGTGACCCATCACTTCCATCAGGGTGATGGTGTAGGCAAGCGAGGTACTTTTGAACACCAGCACCACTTCGTTGGAGTAGGACGACAGGGCGCGCTTAAATGCATAAGGAAGCAAAATCGCCAGGGTATCTTTTTTGCTCATGCCCAGCGACTGGCAGGACTGCCATTGCCCTTCCGGGATCGCGCGGATCGCCCCGTAAAACAGCAGCGTGGTATACGCTGCTGAGTTAAGCGACAGCGCCAGCAGGGCGCACAGCCACGGCTCAGACAGCAGATGCCACAGCCCCGGATATTCCTGGAGCGTCGGGAACTGCCCCGGCCCGTAGTAAATCAGGAAGATCTGCACCAGCAGCGGCGTGCCGGTAAACAGCGTAATGTAACCGCGCACTACCAGCGACAGCACCGGCGTTTTCAGGGTCAGCACCACGGTGAACAGCAGTGCCAGGATCAGCGCCACAATCAATGACGCCACGGTGAGCGTCAGGCTGGTTTGCAGGCCTTTGAGGAGTTCCGGTAAATATTCCAGCATCAGCCAGGTCTCCGCTCAAAGCGCGTAGCGCGCCGATCGATCTGTTTCAGGATGTACTGGCTGATTAACGTAATCACTAAATAGATCGCCGCCGCCACGATATACCAGGTAAACGGCTCTTGGGTGCGGGTGGCAATGCTTTTGGTTTGCAGCATTAAATCGTTCACGCTAATTAACGACACCAGCGCGGTGTCTTTGAGCAGCACCAGCCACTGGTTGCCGAGACCGGGCAGCGCATGGCGCCACATTTGCGGCATCACCAGCCGGAAGAAAATCGCGACCTTAGACAGGCCCAGCGCCTGGCCGGATTCCCACTGGCCTACCGGCACCGCTTTTAGCGCGCCGCGCAGCGTTTGCGAGGCATAGGCGGCATACAGCAGCGACAGGGCAATAACGCCGCACAGGAACGGGCTGACGTTGAAGTTTTCAATCTGCATCTGCACCGGGATCTGGGCAAAACCGAGATTCAGGGTGAAACCATCGGAAAGCAGAAGCAGCAGCTGTGACGAGCCAAAATAAATAAACAGCACCACCAGAATTTCCGGCAGCCCACGGAACATCGTGACCAGGCCGGTGGCGATCCAAGCGAAAGGCCGCCATTTAGCGGACTCCCAAACCGCGAAGATCATCGCCAGCACCAGGCCGATGATCAGCGCGCAAACGGCAAGGCCGACGGTCATCCCGGCGGCGCTTGCTAAAGGAAACATTTCGTTCATTCAGCTATTACTTCTGGAACCATTTGCTATAGATAGTTTCGTAGGTGCCGTCTTTCTTCACTTTCTCCAGCGCGGCGTTGAATTTCTGCTGGAGTTCGGTGTTGCCCTGACGAACCGCGATGCCCAGGCCGGTGCCGAAGTAATCTTTATCGGTGACTTTATCGCCGACGGCAGCCAGTTTATCGTTGCTTTTCAGCCACTCGGTTACCACGGCGGTGTCGCCGAATACCGCGTCAATACGGCCATTTTGCAGATCCAGCTTGGCATTCTGGTAGCTGTCGTACGGTACGGTGGTGATTTCCGGATGCTTATCGTTAATGAATTTCTGGTGGGTGGTGCCGTTCTGGACGCCCACTTTTTTGCCTTTCAGCTGATCGATGCTGGCGACTTTACCCTGCTGGCCCACGAACAGCGCGGAGTTGTCGTAGTAAGCATTCGTGAACAGCACCTGTTTTTCACGCTCAGGAGTGATATCCATCCCTGCCATCACCGCGTCGAAACGGCGGAATTTCAGGCTGGGGATCAGGCTGTCGAACGCCTGGTTGGTAAAAGTACAGGTGGCGTCGATCTCTTTACACAGCGCATTGGCTAAATCCACGTCAAAACCGACGATCTCGTTTTTGTCGTTCATGGATTCAAACGGAGGGTAGGAGGCTTCCGTGGCAAAACGAATGGTCTGCGCCGCCGCGGCGGACAGGCTCATGCTGGCAAGCAGCGTGGCAATCAGTACTTTTTTCATTGTCATTGTCCCGATCAACATCAGTGAGATAAGTAGTATTTAAACGCGTCGGTCTGCGGGTGGGTAAAGCAACTCGCATCCCCTTGCTCGATGATATGGCCGTTTTCCATATACACCACGCGGCTCGCGGTTTTGCGCGCCACTTCGACTTCATGGGTAACGATAACCTGCGTGATGCCGGTCTGCGAAAGTTCGCGGATGATGCTGACGATTTGCGCGGTAATTTCCGGGTCCAGCGCCGCTGTCGGTTCGTCGAACAGCAGGATCTGCGGCTCCATCATCAGGGCGCGGGCAATGGCCACGCGCTGCTGTTGACCACCGGAAAGGTGCAGCGGATAGCGATCCACATACGGCGTTAAGCGCAGGCGCTCCAGCAGTTTGTCGGCGCGGGCGCGGGCTTCTGCTTTGCTAAGGCCCAATACGCGGCACGGCGCTTCAATCAGGTTTTGCAGCACCGTCAAATGGGGCCACAGATTGTACTGTTGAAAGACCATGCCTACGTTCTGGCGCAGTTCACGAATCGCTTTATCATCCGGCGTTTTGACGAAGTCAAAATGGTTACCGGCGATAGTGAGCTGCCCGGAGCGCGGCATCTCAAGCAGGTTGAGTACGCGCAGCAGCGAGCTTTTTCCCGCGCCGCTTGGACCAAGCAGCACCAGCGTTTCGCCCTGAGGGCAATTTAGGGTGATGTCAAACAGCGCCTGATGTGCGCCGTAGAAGCAATTAATGCCGTTTAGTTGAATACTCATGCGAAACTGTTGAATAGCAATTGAGACCGCGAATAGTAACGTTAGCAGAATAGTTATGCAATATTTGTGGGTTAAAACTTAAAAATATCCCCTGTTGCGCCTTAAACTTAGCACAAAATAACGGGGCAGGAGGGAGGCGAGAATAAAAATCCAGTTTATGCAGTAAAGTCAGACTATTTTCAAACCCGCCATTCCCATCCCGCTGGCAGCGCCGGTTAGCTGCGCAGATCGTCTTCAACCGACTGGCGCAACGTGCCTGCCGGGGCGTGGACCGAGCCGCCAAGATAGCGCACATCGTCTACCGCCCAGCACTGGCCTTCGCGGATCATCAGCACTTCATCCTGCCAACGCTCGCTACCCTGGTTTAACGCCACGCGTAGCGGAATATTTCGTGCATCAGTATTCGGGATGGTGGAAGCGCTGGATACGCTGGCCTGGGAGGGTGCCGTGGTGCGGCTGGAGAAAATATCACTGCGCAGGAAAGCGTTATTGGCGCTATCGGTGCTGGCTTTTTGCAGTTCCGCGTACAGATCGTCACTCAGATACGGACGCAGCGCGCCGAGATTGCGGGTTCCGGCAGTGGGATTTGCGATGCGATAGTCATAGAATTTTTGCGCGACGCTGTCCGGGCCGCCTTCGACGCAGGGGCCGCCGCGGGTGCCGATATCCTTAAATGCCGTGGTCGAGTCGGTGGCGCAGGCGCTGAGTAACAGCGCGCAGGGCAAAACAAGAGTCAAAGCTAATGGGCGCATTTTATTTCCTTATCTTCTCTGAAGGACTACGGTATTTGTCAGAGCATTGCTTAGGTTGAGCCCGTAATGCCGGAGCACCAGCGGGCTTCAGGTAAGCATAGCGTATCGATTCATACCCGTGTCTGATAATCTGTGCTAACGCATTGATAGCCAAAGAAGGAGCGATTATGCAATTTTCCACTACCCCAAATCTTGAAGGGCACACCATTGTCGAGTACTGCGGCGTGGTGACTGGCGAGGCGATACTCGGGGCCAATATCTTCCGCGATTTTTTCGCGGGCATTCGCGACATCGTCGGCGGGCGTTCCGGCTCCTATGAAAAAGAGCTGCGTAAAGCCCGGGAAATCGCCTTTCGCGAGCTGGAAGAGCAGGCCCGGGGGTTAGGGGCCGACGCGGTGATCGGCATTGATATCGATTATGAAACCGTCGGCAAAGACAGCAGCATGCTGATGGTCAGCGTCACCGGAACGGCGGTGAAAACCCGTCGATGAGCATGCGCGGTTTACTGCTCTTGCTGGCCGCGCTATTGGCGGGCTGTGCGGGTGAAAAGGGGATTGTCGACCGGGGTGATTACCAGGTGGATTTACGTCGCCCGGCCCAGGCGGCGTACCCGCGCATCAAAGTGCTGGTGATTCACTACACTGCCGACGATTTTGACAGCTCCCTCGCCACACTGACCGATCGCAACGTCAGCGCCCATTATCTGGTGCCGGATAACCCGCCGGTGCGCAACGGCAAACCGGTGATCTGGCAACTGGTGCCGGAACAGGAGCTGGCGTGGCATGCGGGCATTAGCTACTGGCGCGGCACCAACCGGATTAACGATACTTCGATTGGTATCGAGCTGGAAAACCACGGCTGGCGGCTGCAGGGCGGGCAAAAGCAGTTCTCACCGTTTAACCCGGTGCAAATCGAGGTGCTGGCGAAACTGGCGCGGGATATCATTAATAGTTACAACATACTACGGGTGAACGTGGTCGCGCATTCCGACATCGCGCCCCAACGCAAAGACGATCCCGGCCCGCTGTTTCCGTGGGCAGAACTGGCGAAGCAGGGCATCGGCGCATGGCCCGATCCGGCGCGAGTGAATTTTTGGCTAATGGGCAGAAATCCGTATCAACCGGTGGACAGCGGCGACCTGCTGGCGCTGCTGGCTCAATACGGTTATGAAGTGACGCCGGAGATGACGCCCGCCCAGCAAAAACGGGTAATTGAGGCTTTTCAGATGCATTTCCGGCCCGCGCGCTATGACGGCGTGGCCGATGCAGAAACCCAGGCCATCGCCCAGGCGTTACTGGAAAAATACGGACGGGGTTAACGCAGCGTACCGTGATCCTTCAGCCACAGCGCGGTACGGGTGATCCCTTCATCCAGGTTGACGAGGGGCTGGTAACCCAGCTCGTTTTCGGCGCGGGTAATATCCAACGTAAAATCGAAATTGAGCTTGGAAACCCCGTAATGAGTAAGGGCCGGCTCTTTTTCCGACTTGTTGCCCATCCGCTCCAGGCTGCGGGCAATGATATCCAGCATCGGATACGGTACTGAACGTATGCGGCAGCGAATGCCCAGCTCGGCAATCAGCTGCTCAACGATCTGGCGCAGCGGGCGCGCCTCGCCGTTGGTGATGTTAAACGCGCGCCCGGACGGCAACGCATCGCAGCTGGCGGAACTGGCCAGCCACATCGCATGGACCGCGTTCTCGTGATAGGTCATATCCACCAGCGCCTCCCCGCCGCGTGGCAGTAAAATGCTGCCGTAGTGGCGCATCATCTGCACCAGACGCGGGAAAAACACTTTATCGTGCGGCCCGAACAGGCTTTGCGGACGCAGAATAGTAAACCGGGTATTGGGGTTGGCCTGTGCCAGCAGTTGGATGACGTCTTCCGCTGCCGCTTTACTGCGGGCGAACTCATTGGCGAAGCGCGCCGGGCGGAACTCTTCGTTGATATCGCGATGGTGGTGATAATCGAAATAGAGCGATGGCGAGGAGATATGCACCACATTGCGCACGCCCCAGGCAACCGCCCATTCGCCGAGACGACGGGTGGCGCGCACGTTAGCCATATCAAATGCCTGCTGGGTGCCCCACGGCGAGGTAAAGCCGGAGCAGTGCCACAGCGTATCGATACCCGTCAGCATCTGTTTGGCCTGGGAGGAAACCAGTTCGGTTAAATCGGCGTGGATAAATTCCGCGCCCATTTTTTGCAGCAGTTTGCCCATGGCCTCGTTGCGCCCGGTGGCCCGGACGCTTACTCCTTTCTGGCGTAAATACTCGACCGCGTTTCGGCCTAAACCGCTGGTGGCGCCCGTGACCAGTACCTTCATTGCTGCCCGCTCTGTAAGAGAAAATAACGCCGCGCATTCTTTCGTGAAATCAACGGCTATGCAATCAGAATAGCGAAAGATTCAGAGTTAGCGCCGGTGTTTTTGCTCTTCCTGTTCGGCAAGCCGGCAAATCTGACGCGCCATGCCGCGAAAGATGAACAAATGCGCTGGGATCATCACCAGCCAGTAGAATAATCCGGGGGTGCCGTGGGGATGCCACCAGGCGCGGACGTCCAGCGACCGTTCCGGCCCCAAATCGCGTAAATTGAACGACAACCGCCCCAGGCCGGGCGCTTTCATGCCAAACAGCAGCGTCAATTGCGCTTCCGGCTCGACGATAATCACCTTCCAGCTATCCACGGCGTCGCCGACCTGCAACAGCGCGTTTTCCGGGCGGCCTTTTGCCAGCTTATGGCCGAGCAGCAGATCAATTCCGGCGCGGGTGCTCCACAGATAATTGCCGAAAAAGTAGCGCTCCTTTTTACCGCCGATACGGTTAACAACGTTCCACAGCGATTCGAGGCTGGCGGAGGTTTTCAGCGTACAGCCCGCCTGTTTTGGGTAGTAACCGTATTCGGGACGCCAGCGCGCAAACGCCTGGGCGTCATAACCCCAGTCGCTGGAATTCACCAGTTTATCTTCTTCTTTCAGCGTCTCGCGAACCGCGTCCTCAAAGGAAATCAGCTGCTGCGGAATTAATTCATGCAGGGCGGTGTCGTCCGCCAGCAGATCGTGCTTCAACCCCTGGATCAACGCCCGGGCTATGGCAGGCGGCACTGAGGTGATCATGTTGAGAAACCACACCGAGATCCAACTGGTGGGGAAGGGGATGGGGATCAACGGACGATGGCGGCCGCTGATTTTCATAAACCGCTCGAACTGTTCCTGATAGCTCAGCACTTCCGGCCCGGCGGCTTCCAGAATGCGATGCTCAGTGGACGGGTAATCAAGCAGCTTCAGCAGATACACCAGCAGGTTTTCCAGCGCGATAGGCGTGGTGCGCGAACGCACCCAGCGCGGCGGCGTCAGTACCGGCAGGTTGTAAACCATGTCGCGCATCACCTCAAAGGCGGCGGAGCCCGCGCCGATAATAATGCCCGCCCGCAATTCGGTCACCGGCACCCCGGAATCGCGCAGGATATCGGCGGTCAACTGGCGCGCCCGCAGATGATCCGAAGGCGCGTCTTTACTTTGTAAAGAGCTTAAAAATATCACCTGGCGCACCGGCGTCTGGCGCAGCGCATCGCGCAGATTCAGCGCCGCCTGGCGCTCTTTCTCCACGAAATCCCGCCCGTCGCCCATGCTGTGTACCAGATAATAGAGCGTGTCGACACCCGCCAGCAGGTCGGGCAAGTTTTCCGGCCACAATAAATCCAGGGTGTGGCAGGTCACGCCCGGTAGCTGGCGCTTTTCCAGCCGTTCGACATTGCGCGCAGCGGCAATCACCTGATGCCCTTCGGCGCTCAGCCTGGGAAGTAAATGTTGGCCTATATACCCGCTGGCCCCCAGAACCAATATCCGCTGCGACTCGCTCATCCCTGCTCCTCGTTACCGTTGTTGAAACTGCTGCCAGCTGTCGACCACTTCCGCTAACTGCTTGCGGCTGACGTCCAGATGCGTCACCAGACGCGTCACCGGCGCGGCGCTAATCAGAATATCGCGGCGCTTCATAAACTCGCGCAGTTCGGCGACGTCCTGCTGCGGCACGCGCACAAACAGCATATTGGTGTCCTGACGACGCACGTCCGCGCCGATCTCTTTCAGCGCCCCGGCCAGCCACGCGGCGTTATCGTGATCGTCTTTCAGGCGAGCCACATTGTTTTGCAAGGCGTACATTCCCCCCGCCGCCAGGATCCCGGCCTGGCGCATACCGCCGCCGACCATTTTCCGCCAGCGGGTAGCGCGTTTGATGTAGTCGTGGCTACCGACCAGCAGCGAACCCACGGGCGCGCCCAGACCTTTGGAGAGGCAGATAGTGAACGAATCGCAGTAGCGAACCACTTCTTCCAGCTCGCAGCCGTAGGACACCACGGCGTTAAAAATACGCGCGCCGTCGACGTGCAGCGCCAGCCCGCGCTCGCGGCTGAATTCCCAGGCCTGCTGGAGATAGTCGCGCGGCAGCACTTTGCCGTTGTGGGTATTTTCCAGCGCCAGTAAACGGGTGCGGGCAAAGTGGATATCGTCAGGTTTAATTTTAGCGGCCACCTTATCCAGCGCCAGCGTGCCGTCCAGCTCCGCCTCAATGGGCTGCGGCTGGATGCTGCCTAACACCGCCGCGCCGCCAGCTTCAAACAGGTAGTTATGGGCCGCCTGGCCGACGATGTATTCTTCGCCGCGCTCGCAGTGGCTCAGCAGCCCGACCAGGTTGGCCTGGGTGCCGGTAGGAAGGAATAAGGCGGCTTCTTTTCCGCTGAGCCGGGCAGCGTAAGCCTGAAGTTCATTAACGGTGGGGTCGTCCCCGTAGACGTCATCCCCAACCGGGGCCGCCATCATCTGCTCCAGCATGGCGCGCCCTGGCCGGGTTACGGTATCACTGCGTAAATCAATCACGGCATATCCTTTTAATTATCGAGGAGATGCCCTACTTTTTACCGGAACCAGTTGGTTTTAGCCAGCTCCAGCACTTCGTCGCCGCGCCCGCTGATGATAGCGCGCAGCATATACAGGCTAAACCCTTTGGCCTGTTCCAGTTTGATTTGCGGCGGGATGGCCAGTTCTTCTTTCGCCACTACCACATCCACCAGCACCGGTCCGTCGGTTTTAAACGCCTGGTTCAGCGCCGCGTCCAGCTCCTCGGGTTTTTCCACGCGAATTCCGGTGATGCCGCAGGCGTTGGCGATGGCGGCGAAATTGGTCTGATGCAGATCGGTGCCGTCGGTGAGATAGCCGCCGGCTTTCATCTCCATCGCCACAAATCCCAGCACGCTGTTATTAAACACCACGATTTTGATCGGCAGATTCATCTGCACTACCGACAGGAAATCGCCCATCAGCATGCTGAACCCGCCGTCGCCGCACATCGCTATCACCTGGCGGTCAGGCGCGCTGGCTTTCGCGCCCAGCGCCTGCGGCATGGCGTTGGCCATCGAACCGTGGTTAAACGAGCCCAGCAGGCGGCGTTTACCGTTCATTTTCAGATAGCGCGCCGCCCAGACGGTCGGCGTACCCACGTCGCAGGTAAAAACGGCGTCGTCATCGGCGAACTGGCTAATCTGTTGGGCCAGATATTGCGGGTGAATTTGCTTGTCGCCTGGCTTCGCCAGATCGTCCAGCCCCTTGCGCGCTTCCTGATAATTCTCCAGCGCTTTGTCGAGGAATTTACGGTCGGTTTTCTCTTCCAGCATGGGTAGCAGAGCGGTAAGGGTGGCACGAATATCGCCCACCAGCGCGATATCCACTTTACTGTGCGCCCCGATGCTGCCCGGATTGATATCAATCTGGATGATTTTGGCGTCGGTGGGGTAGAACGCCCGGTAGGGGAACTGCGTGCCCAGCAAAATCACCGTGTCGGCGTTCATCATAGTGTGATAGCCCGAGGAAAAGCCAATCAACCCGGTCATCCCCACATCGTAGGGGTTGTCATATCCCACATGTTCTTTGCCGCGTAGCGCGTGGACGATAGGCGCTTTAAGTTTTTCGGCAAAGGCGATCAGCGGTTCGTGTGCCCCGGCGCAGCCGCTGCCGCACATCAGCGCGATATTGCTCGAATAACGCAGCACCTGGGCCAGTTTTTGCAGTTCGCTCTCTTCCGGTACGACAACCGGCTGCGGGGCAGAATACCAGTGGGTACTGGCGGTTTCCGGCGCAGGCTGTAGCGCCACGTCCCCCGGCAATACTACTACCGACACGCCGCGATTGAGCACCGCTTTGCGCATCGCTATCGCCAGCACCTGCGGGATTTGCTCCGGGTTGGATACCAGCTCGCAATAATGGCTGCATTCGCGAAACAGCTCTTGCGGATGGGTTTCCTGAAAATAACCGCTGCCGATTTCGCTCGACGGAATATGCGCGGCAATCGCCAGCACCGGCACATGGTTGCGGTGGCAATCAAACAGGCCGTTAATCAGATGGAGATTCCCCGGCCCGCAGGAGCCCGCGCACACCGCCAGTTTGCCGGTAAGCTGCGCTTCCGCGCCCGCTGCAAACGCCGCCACTTCTTCATGGCGCGTCGGCATCCAGTCGATGGTACCCATGCGGTTTAAGCTGTCGCTCAGCCCGTTTAATGAATCCCCGGTCACCCCCCAGATACGCGCTACGCCAGCCTGTTCCAGGGTTTTGGCGATATACGCCGCCACGGTCTGTTTCATTGGATCTCCTTTTATGCATTCTGATTTCGCTTAAAGCGTAGTCCATTACCGGATGCAGACCGGGTAACCTCTCATTTTCAGCAGCTCACTGCCGATAATAATTAAGTGTAAATTATTCTCATCTAACAAAAAAACGGGGGTTCACATGGTAGCGAAGGTGATAGGGGCGGTGAATAACGCACTCAGCAAGGAGGATTTGGGCAAGCTGCTGTTACGGCTGAGCGTGGGGGGCCTGATGCTGTTTCACGGCCTGCATAAGCTGTTTGGCGGCGTGGATGGCATTGCGGGCATGCTAACCGCGCACGGTATTCCGGGGTTTGTCGCCTATGGCGTGCTGTTGGGAGAAGTGGCCGCGCCGGTGTTGATTATCCTCGGCGTGCTGACGCGGCTGTCCGCGTTGGGGCTGGCGTTTACTATGGTGGTGGCCTGGTTGCTGGTAGGGCTGGATAAAACCTTTATGCTCGATAAAGTCGGGGCGTGGGCGATTGAAAGCCTGGTCTACTTCTTCGTGGCGGCGCTGGCGGTGGCGTTTCTCGGCGCAGGACGGTATGCGCTGGGCGGGACGTGGCGGTAAAGAAAAAGGCGCTTTTCAGCGCCTTTTTTAACTCAATCAAGCCAGCACTAAATCCCCTTGCGGGTGGCACGAACAGGCCAGTACATAGCCTTCGGCGATTTCCCGCTCGGTCAGCGTCATGGTGCTGTTAACCGTATACTCGCCAGACATCACGCGGGTTTTGCAGCAGCCGCAAACCCCGGCGCGACAGGCGGCGTTAACCGGCACCTTGTTACTTTCCAGCGCTTCCAGCAGCGTGGTGCCTACCGGGCTGTAGAATTCACGGGCTGGGGTCAGCGTGGTGAATTTCAGGCCGCTGGTGGCCGCTTCGGCAACCGGTGTAAAGAACTTCTCTTTGAAGAACTGGGTCACGCCCAGCGCTTTTACATTCTCTTCAACCGCGTCCATGTACGGTGCCGGGCCGCAGGTCATTACGGTGCGCGACGCGATATCCGGCACGGCGGCCAGGATTTCGCGGGTTAAGCGGCCTTCGATGAAACCCGGTTCGTTGGTCACTTCCGCCACCAGGGTGACCGGGTAGTTTTTCCACTCTTGCGCAAAAATCACGTCTTTCGGTGAACGTACATTGAAAATCACCTGCACGTCCGCTTCCGGGCGGTTTTTCGCCAGCCAGCGGCGCATCGACATAATCGGCGTCACGCCGCAGCCTGCCGCCAGCAGCAGGAAGCGGTCGGTGTTTTTATCTTCACAGATAAAGTCGCCCTGGGCGTCCGACAGCCAGATATAGTCGCCGCGTTTCACTTCACCGGTCAGCCATTGCGAGCCAACCCCCTCGTCGATACGGCGGATAGTCAGCGTTATAAACGGGCTCACGCCAGGCGTTGACGAAATCGTATAGGCTCGCAGTGTGTCTGCGCTGTTACGGATACTCACCAGCGCATACTGTCCGGCTTTGTACGAATAATGATCGTGGCAGAACAGCGACAGGGTCCAGACATCCGGGGTTTCCTGTTGGATATGGTGTACCTGCATCCGCCACGGGCATTGAGAGGTTGGCATCGTCATAGGTTCTCCTTACGCGCTCAGCAGCTGCTGCATATCTTCTTCAACGGTGGTCACGGAACGCAGACCAAACTTCTCGTTAAGCACCGCCAGCAGATCCGGCGTCAGGAAGCCTGGGGCCGTCGGGCCGGTGACGATATTGGTCACACCCAGCGACAGCAGGGTCAGCAGGATCACAATCGCTTTCTGTTCGAACCAGGAGAGCACCAGCGACAGCGGCAGATCGTTAACGCCGCAGCCGAGTTTTTCCGCCAGGGTCACGGCAAGGATGATGGCAGAGTATGCATCGTTACACTGACCGGCATCCACCAGACGCGGCAGGCCTTCGATGTTGCCGAAGTCCAGTTTGTTGAAACGGTATTTACCGCACGCCAGGGTCAGGATCAGGCAGTCCTGCGGAACGCTGGTAGCGAAATCAGTGAAGTAGTTACGCTCGCCGCGCGCGCCGTCGCAGCCGCCGATCAGGAAGATGTGGCGCAGTTTTTCGCGGCTCACCAGGTCGATCAGGGAATCGGCAGCGCCCAGCAGGGTTTCACGGCCAAAGCCGACGGTGATCAGATGTTCGATTTCGCTGTAGGTGAAGCCTGGCAGCTGTTGCGCCTGCTCGATAACCGGGCTGAAATCGTCGCCTTCCAGGTGGTTCACGCCCGGCCAACCGACAATACTGCGGGTCCAGATGCGGTCGTCGTAGCTGCCTACGGTCGGGTCGATGATGCAGTTAGAAGTCATCACGATTGGGCCAGGGAAGCGAGCAAACTCAGTCTGCTGGTTCTGCCAGCCGCTGCCGTAGTTGCCGACCAGGTGTTTAAACTTACGCAGTTCCGGGTAGCCGTGCGCTGGCAGCATTTCGCCGTGGGTGTAGACGTTGACGCCGGTGCCTTCAGTCTGTTCCAGCAGGTTGTGCAGATCCAGCAGGTCGTGACCGGAAATCAGGATGCACTTGCCGGCAACGGGCTTAACGTTAACCTGAGTCGGAGTCGGGTGGCCGTATTTACCGGTTTCGCCTGCGTCCAGGATGCTCATTACTTTGAAGTTCATCTGGCCGATGCCCATAGAGCATTCCAGCAGGGCATTCATATCGGAAGGCCAGGTGCCCAGCCACGCCATAAACTGGTGATACTGCGCGTAGATTTCGTTGTCGTACTGGCCCAGCACATGGGCGTGCTCCATGTACGCCGCCGCGCCTTTCAGGCCGTACAGGCACAGTAAGCGCAGACCGAGAATGTTTTCGCCGATGTCGGCTTTGTCGCGGTTCGGGGTAAATTCCGCTGCCTGACGCTGTAAATCGCCCAGATCGGCGCTGACCAGCTGGAGGTCAGCCATCGGATTATCAACGGTGGCAGTGGCGTCTACCGCCAGGCAGCGCGCTTTCAGCGCTTCGCGTTTTTCGATAGCTTCACGGGCGTAGCCAACGATGCGCGGGGAGTCGAAGTTGACGTTGGTCAGGGTAGAGAAAAACGCGCGCGGGGCGAAGTTATCGATTTTATGATCGATAATGCCCAGTTCACGCGCTTTAACCGCCCATGCGGACAGGCCTTGCAGTGCGGCGATCAGTAAGTCTTGCAGGTCGGATGTTTCGGCAGTTTTGCCGCACATACCCTGAGCGTATGAGCAGCCGTTGCCGGCAGGAGTACGGATGGTTTGTTCACATTGCACACAAAACATAATGATACCTTAAAGTTATATTTGATATACATGTTTAAGATTATGCGTCTGTGAAAAGGGTTAAAAGTGATTTTTACTGCAATATGACCGGAGATTGATTTAGCGCAATTTTGGCGATGCTCTTATGCATCGCCAGAAAGAAATCAGGCGGCGAATAATGCCATTAATAACGGCACCAGCAGGCTGAGAATAAAGCCGTGAACAATCGCGGCGGGCACCATCTCCAGGCCGCCGCTGCGTTGCAGTACGGGCAGGGTAAAATCCATCGAGGTTGCGCCGCACAGACCCAGCGCCGCTGAACGACTGCGGCGCACCAGACCGGGGATCAGCATAATCGCCACCAGTTCGCGGGCCAGATCGTTAAAGAAGGTCGCGCTGCCGATCACCGGGCCATAGGATTCGGTCATTAATATCCCCGAAAGCGAATACCAGCCGAAACCCGATGCCATTGCCAGACCGGTGCGGATCGGCAGGTCGAGAATAAAAGCATTGATTACGCCGCCTATCAGCGAACTGCCGACAACCAGCACCGCCACGATCATGCCCCGGCGATTAAGAACGATTTGACGCAGCGTCATACCGTTGTTGCGCAGCTGGATCCCAATCAGGAATAACAGAAAGATAAGGGTATATTCGCTGGCCTCGGTGGCGTGGATAAGAAAATTCATGCCGGTTAACCCGAGCGCGAAACCCAGTACCACCACGCCGCACAGTTTAAGCGACTCCAGCGCCATAGCGATGCGCGACGGTAATTTTTCCTGATGGTGGTTATGCCGCCAGGGCAGGGATTTATCAAGCCAGAACAGGGCTGCGCAGTTACACAATAAAATCACCACCACGCTGACGGCGGAGTAATGAAAAATCGCCAGCAGGTTACTGCTCAGGTTATCGAGGAACGCCAGGCTTATCCCCATAAAAAACAGGATTACGTAAACAATCCAGCTCAGCAGGCGGTTAATAGTTTTTAACGCGGCGGTATTTTTGAGGGGAATAAGATAACCGGCGATGAGCGGCACTAAAATAATCAGTAATCCTGACAACATGAGAAATCGAGGTCCTTGCAGAAAGTGAGCCTCATAACACTACCCAAAGCCAGGAAATGAGTAAAGCCTCAAAAAATAGAGATTTTTATGCAAAAGGCCTGCGTTTAGCAGGCCTTTCAGGGATTAGCTGCGTTTTTCAAGCAGCGTGCGGTAAATAACGCCGCCGAAAATGCCGCCGATAATGGGCATTACCAGGAACAGCCAGACCTGTTGCAGCGCCCATCCCCCCTGGAAAATGGCCACCGCCAGACTGCGTGCCGGGTTTACTGAGGTGTTGGTCACTGGAATGCTGATCAAATGGATTAATGTCAGCGCCAGGCCGATAGCAAGCGGCGCAAAACCGGCCGGAGCATTTTTATCCGTCGCGCCATGAATAATCATCAGGAATGCGCAGGTTAATACAAATTCAATAATCATCGCGGATTGCAGGGAATATCCGCCAGGTGAATGTTCAGCATAACCATTAGAAGCAAAACCGCTGGCGGCAGCATCAAAACCCGCTTTCCCGCTGGCGATTAAATAAAGCACGGCTGCCGCGAGAATACCGCCGATAATTTGCGCAATAATATAACCGAGAATATCTTTCGCCGGGAAACGACCGCCTGCCCATAATCCTAACGTTACTGCCGGATTAAAATGGCCGCCGGAAATATGACCTACCGCATACGCCATCGTTAATACCGTTAAGCCAAATGCCAGTGCCACACCGGTAAAACCAATTCCCAGTTCAGGAAATGCCGCTGCCAGTACGGCACTGCCGCAGCCGCCAAATACCAGCCAGAAGGTGCCAAACCCTTCAGCCATTAATTTCTTAAACATACCCACCTCAGTATTTAATAGATAAATATTTCTAATCAGTTGCGATTGATTATTGTGATTTTGAAAGACACTATTCAACGATCGCTAAATAGTAAAAGCGGCAGTATTTTAAGGAGGCTCACGCAATAATGACCAGATAAATAAATGCGCTTAATTTGACCAAAAACAAATTGACTATTCGCGGTTTAATCTCTTTCCTATTGAGCACGATATTCTCAGGAGATTTTCTTATTAAAAAATATAAAAATTAACTAACGCTCAATAATATATCAATACGATAGCATAAATAATTCAACATGCTTTGCGCGTTACGGTGACAGCCATGAAAACCTGCCGCTATACTGCCATGCTATAAAGGACAGAAAGCTACAACGGGAGAGAATATGTTCCTTGAGCGCGTAGAGATAGTGGGTTTTCGCGGCATCAATCGATTGTCGTTAATGCTGGAGCACACCAATGTGCTGATTGGTGAAAACGCCTGGGGTAAATCAAGCCTGCTGGACGCGTTGACATTGCTGCTGGCACCGGGCGCCGATCTCTACCATTTTACGCGCGATGACTTCTGGTTCCCGCCGGGGGATATTCATGGCCGGGAACATCATCTGCATATCATTCTGACCTTCCGCGAAACCCAGCCAGGCCGCCATAACGGGCGGCGCTACCGTCATCTGAACGAGGTCTGGGATCGCGGCGATGATGGCTACGCGCGGATTTATTACCGTCTGGAAGGCGAACTGGCCGACGATGGCGCGGTCATGACGCTGCGCAGCTTTCTCAACAGCCGGGGCGAGCCGCTGGACCTGGATGATATCGATAATTTGGCCTGCCATCTGATTCGCCTGAGCCCGGTGCTGCGTTTACGTGATGCGCGTTTTATGCAGCGTATCCGTACCGGCACCTTGCCTGGCGCACCGGAAGTGGAAGTCACTGCCCGCCAGCTCGATTTTCTGGCCCGCGAACTGGTGGCGCGCCCGCAAAATCTCACCGATGGCCAGATCCGCCAGGGGCTGTCGGCGATGGTGCAACTGCTCGAACACTATTTCGCCGAACAGAGCAGCGACCAGGCGCGCCACCGTTTGCTGCGCCGCCGTTCCCATGACGAACAGCGTAGCTGGCGCTACCTGGACGTGATAAACCGCATGATCGACAAGCCTGGCAGCCGCACCCACCGGGTGATCCTGCTGGGCCTGTTTTCCACGCTGTTACAAGCGAAAGGAACGGTAAAACTGGATCGCGACGCGCGTCCGCTGCTGCTGGTGGAGGACCCTGAAACCCGGCTGCATCCGATCATGCTCTCCGTGGCCTGGCAATTGCTGAATTTACTGCCGCTGCAAAAAATCACCACCACCAACTCCAGTGAACTGCTGTCGCTGACGCCTGTTGAACAGGTGTGCCGCCTGGTGCGTGAGTCTGCGCGGGTTTCCGCCTGGCGTCTGGGGCCGGGCGGCCTGAATGCCGAAGACAACCGCCGCATTGCGTTTCATATCCGCTTTAACCGACCGGCGGCGCTGTTCGCCCGCTGCTGGTTGCTGGTAGAAGGGGAAACCGAAGTCTGGGTAATTAACGAACTGGCGCGCCAGTGCGGCCACCATTTCGATGCCGAAGGGGTCAGGGTGATTGAATTTGCCCAGTCGGGTTTAAAACCGTTGATTAAATTCGCCCGGCGGATGGGTATCGAATGGCACGTGCTGGTGGACGGCGACGAAGCCGGTAAAAAATATGCCGCTACGGTACGCAGCATCCTGAATAACGACCGCGACCACGAACGCGAACATCTCACCGCGCTGCCCGCCATGGATATGGAACACTTTATGTATCGCGAAGGCTTCTCTGATGTCTTTCACCGCGTGGCGCAACTGCCGGAAAACATCCCGATGAATATGCGCCGGGTGATCGCGAAGGCGATCCACCGCTCTTCAAAACCGGACCTGGCGATTGAAGTGGCGTTGGAAGCAGGGCGGCGGGGCGTGGACGCCGTACCGCACCTGCTGCGCAAAATGTTTTCCCGCGTGCTATGGCTGGCGCGGGGACGTGCCGATTAACGCGTGCTGATGCCTGAGACAACCTGCGCCGCAAGGCTATCGAGAAGCTCATAGCGGCGACGGTATTCGGCGCGCTTCTTACTGGCGATCTCCTCCATGGGTTTACGGGTGATCGCGTTTGGCAGCATAAAATACCCGTCATCGCCGGGATCGCCGCCCATCGACAGCCAGAAGCTGTCGTAATCTGCATGCAGCTTGTCTTTTTTCTTTTTGGCGTAGCGCCAGTTGCGGTAAATATGCGTGTCATTACCCACGGCCTGAATCTGCGTGGCTTTCAACAGCGGCGCTAAATGGCAGGCGGTTTCCAGCAGCAGACGCTTCGGGAACAGCCCGTGACAGGCTTTGGTGGCGATCTGGATGTTTTCATGCGGCACCCAGTTTTTCGCGCCCTGTAATCCACCGATAAACAGCGTCGGTGTGCCGTTGCGCTGGCACAGCGTAAAGGTCATTTCCGCCAGCACGGTGTCATTGTGATCACAAAAGACCAGCGTAGACTCGCCTTCTTTATCCAGCATCGACAGTGCCGCGAGCTGGATGCGGTACTGCTCCCCGTTCTTGCCGGTTAACTGCGCCAGGCTTGCGCCCTGACTTGACCAGTGCGACAGCAAAAGCGCTGCGGGTAAAAGCTGGATTAATTGTTTATAGTGAAAATCCAGCGCCGCCTGCGCCTGATGTCGGCTGGTATTCACTGACAGATAGGGGCGGTGTAACCGGCAAGGCAAGCCTGGTTGCGCCTGCAACAGCGCCTCCAGGTACGGCTGGCTGGCCAGTGAATTGAGCAACTTTTTAGTCGATACTGGCGTGGCTAATGCGCGCAGCAGAAATTTTTGGCGGTAGCGGCGGTTTTGCCAGGCGCTGCCGGGCATCCACTGGCCTGTTACGAGCAATTTAAACAGCTGCCAGCCGGTGCGTGGTGCGTGTTGTTCAAAGTGAGTAGTGTCGATAAAAGTGGACATGGCAGTAGCTCGATAGTTAAACGAGCCTGTATTTGAGCAGAGCCAGATTCAATGAAAATTCAATAAGTACGGGCGTAGCAGGGTAGAATCGTTCTTGTTGAGGGTGCGTTTAGCTAAACGCAATGGACAGATGACTAAAGAGACCCGGGATTTATGCGTTTTAAGGGAAAATTCAAAAAGCGGTATCTGGTGTTGGCGGTTGTGGTATTGCTCGCGGGGATAGGGGCCTGGAAAACGTTGAACGCGCCGCAGCCGCAGTACCAGACTCTAATTGTCCGCAAAGGCGATCTGGAGCAAACCGTGCTGGCGACCGGCAAACTCGACGCGCTGAAAAAAGTCGACGTAGGTGCGCAGGTCAGCGGTCAGCTTAAAACACTGTCGGTAGAAATTGGCGATAAAGTGAAAAAAGACCAGCTTTTGGGGGTAATTGACCCGGAACAGGCGGAAAACCAGATTAAAGAAGTGGAAGCGACCTTACAGGAACTTCGCGCACAGCGCCAGCAGGCAATGGCGGAAATGCAACTGGCGAAAGTTACCCTGGGCCGCCAGCAGGCGCTGGCTAAAACTCAGGCCATTTCCCGCCAGGATCTGGATACTGCGGCCACCGAACTCACCGTCAAACAGGCGCAAATCGGCACCATTGACGCGCAAATCAAGCGTAACCAGGCTTCTCTGGATACCGCCAAAACTAACCTTGATTTCACCCGGATCATCGCCCCGATGGCGGGTGAAGTGACGCAAATTACCACGCTGCAGGGCCAGACGGTGATCGCTGCGCAACAGGCACCAAACATTCTGACCCTTGCCGATCTCAGCACTATGCTGGTGAAAGCCCAGGTGTCGGAGGCGGATATTATTCATCTGCGTCCGGGGCTTAAGGCGTGGTTTACCGTACTGGGCGACCCGTTAACCCGCTATGAAGGCGTGCTGAAAGATATCCTGCCGACGCCGGAAAAAGTGAATGACGCGATTTTCTATTACGCCCGTTTTGAAGTGCCGAATCCGCAAAGCGTACTGCGGCTGGACATGACTGCCCAGGTACATATCCAGCTCAGTGGGACGAAAAACGTGTTGACGATACCTCTGTCGGCGCTGGGCGACCCGATCGGCGATAACCGCTACCGCATCACTATTATGCGTAACGGCGAGACCCGCGAGCGCGAGGTGACTATCGGCGCGCGTAATGATACCCAGGTACAAATCGTCAAGGGCCTGGAAGAGGGTGAAGAAGTGGTCACCGGTAAAACCACGCCCGGAGCGGCACAATGACGGCATTGCTTGAACTGACCGATATTCACCGCCAGTATCTTTCCGGTGGCGAACCGGTCGACGTGCTGAAAGGCGTGACGCTAAGTATTCACGCCGGTGAAATGGTGGCGATTGTCGGTGCCTCCGGCTCGGGCAAATCCACCCTAATGAATATTCTCGGCTGCCTTGATAAGCCGACGTCGGGCCTTTACCGCGTGGCGGGCGTTGACGTTTCAACGCTCAATAGCGATGAACTGGCGCAGCTGCGTCGCGAGCATTTTGGTTTTATCTTCCAGCGCTACCACTTGCTGTCGCACTTAACGGCGGCGCAAAACGTCGAGATCCCGGCGATCTACGCAGGCGCCGGCCGTAAAGCCCGCCAGCAGCGCGCCCGTGAACTGCTTGAGAGGTTAGGGCTGGCGGCGCGTGTGGATTACTCACCGTCGCAGTTGTCCGGCGGCCAGCAGCAGCGCGTCAGTATCGCCAGGGCATTAATGAACGGCGGCCAGGTGATCCTCGCCGACGAACCCACCGGCGCGCTGGACAGCCATTCCGGCGAAGAGGTGATCGCCACGCTGAAACAGCTGCGCGATAACGGTCATACGGTCATTATCGTTACCCACGATCCGGCGGTGGCTGCCCAGGCCGAGCGAGTCATCGAAATCCGCGACGGCGAAATCATCAGCAACCCGCCCGCCGTAACGGGCCGCGCCGCCGCGAAGATTGAGCGCACGCCGATAGAAAGCGGCTGGCAGCAGTTTACCAGCGGCTTTCGCGAGGCGTTCACCATGGCGTGGCTGGCGATGGCGGCCAATAAAATGCGCACTCTGTTGACCATGCTGGGGATAATCATCGGCATCGCGTCGGTGGTGTCTATCGTGGTGGTGGGCGACGCGGCGAAGCAACTGGTGCTGGAGGATATTCGCTCTATCGGCACCAACACCATCGATATTTATCCCGGTACTGATTTCGGTGATGACGATCCGCAGTACCAGCAGGCGCTGAAATACGACGATCTGGTGGCGATTCAGAAACAGCCCTGGGTGCGTTCAGCGACGCCAGCGCTGTCCAGCAACCTGCGGGTGCGTTACGAAAATAAAGACGTGGCGGCCAGCGCCAACGGCGTCAGCGAGCAGTATTTTAACGTTTATGGCATGACCTTTAGCGAAGGCGGCACCTTCAATCAGGCGCAGCATCAGGGCCGCGCCCAGGTGGTGGTGATTGATGAAAACACCCGCCGCCAGCTGTTCCCTAATAAGCTCAACGTGGTGGGCGAGGTGATCCTGGTGGGTAATATGCCTGCGACCATCATCGGCGTAGCTCAGGAGAAACAGTCGATGTTCGGCAGCAGTAAAATCCTGCGCGTCTGGCTGCCGTACTCTACTATGTCGGGCCGGGTAATGGGCCAGTCATGGCTCAACTCCATTACCGTGCGGGTCAAAGAGGGCTATAACAGCCAGGAAGCCGAGCAGCAGCTTGCGCGCCTGATGTCCCTGCGCCACGGCAAAAAAGATTTCTTCACCTGGAATATGGACGGCTTCCTGCAAACGGCGGAACGAACCACCCGTACGCTACAGCTGTTTTTAACCCTGGTGGCGGTGATTTCGCTGGTAGTTGGCGGGATCGGTGTGATGAACATCATGCTGGTGTCCGTTACTGAACGGACACGGGAAATCGGCATCCGGATGGCGGTTGGCGCGCGGGCCAGCGATGTATTACAACAGTTTCTCATCGAGGCGGTGCTGGTCTGCCTGGTCGGCGGCGCACTGGGCATTGGGCTATCCTTACTTATCGCCTTTACCTTACAGTTGTTCCTGCCCGGCTGGCAGATTGGCTTTTCGGGGCTGGCGCTTTTAACGGCGTTTGTCTGTTCTACGGCCACCGGTATCTTGTTTGGCTGGCTGCCGGCGCGCAATGCCGCGCGGTTAAATCCGGTGGATGCGCTGGCGCGGGAGTAATCTCAGAAAAAGTAAAATGCCAGCGCGGAGGCTGGCATTTTAGGTGTGGGATGTACACAATAAAACAGACGCGTTAAGCGACTGCCGTCTCTGCTTCCAGAGGAACGATGAGGCTGGCATGGTTGCCTTTGGGCCCCTGATGTACATCAAACCTGACAACTTGTCCGGCTTTGAGCGTACGGTAACCATCCATCTGGATGGTGGAATAGTGGGCGAATATATCTTCGCCGCCGCCTTCAGGGCAGATAAAACCAAACCCTTTGGCATTATTGAACCACTTAACAGTACCCGTCTCCATGCTTCGACATCCTTCATGAATCTTATAAGTAAGATGGAATGAACCGGTGGGTGAGGGTGCGCTGTTCAAAACCTCGCCAACTCACGCCTGTACAATTTAGAGAAATCAGGCAACGCGTCAAGCGTCTGACGGGGTGAAATGGACAAGAATCAGTCAAAATTTTGAAGCAGTTAACGCTATTGCCATTAATGTGACAGTGTTCGCGGATAGCAACGATAGATGATAGTTATCTGTAAGTTAAGGTAGATTCAAATGGCGTATAACTGGATGAGCAGCGGGCTGACGGCCTGCTTACTGTTTAGTTAACCAGCGATGAAAGTGGGCAATGGGTAAGACGAACGATTGGTTGGATTTTGAGCGACTGGCGGAAAATAAGCTTGATGAGGGGCTAAAACCGCCATCTATGTATAAAGTTATGTTAATGAACGATGATTACACGCCAATGGAATTTGTTATTGACGTGCTACAAAAGTTCTTTTCTTATGATGTAGAGCGTGCAACACAATTGATGCTGACGGTTCACTATCAAGGGAAAGCCATCTGCGGCATTTTCACCGCAGAAGTCGCTGAGACCAAAGTGGCGATGGTGAATCAATATGCCAGGAAGCACGAGCATCCGTTGCTGTGTACGCAGGAACTCGCCTGAACGGCGAATTATATTGAGGGGGGTGCCTATGCTCAACCAGGAACTGGAACTCAGTTTAAACATGGCTTTCGCCAGAGCGCGCGAGCACCGACATGAGTTTATGACCGTCGAGCATCTGTTACTGGCTTTGCTCAGTAACCCATCGGCCCGCGAAGCGCTGGAAGCGTGTTCTGTGGATCTGGTGGCGCTGCGACAGGAACTTGAAGCCTTCATCGAACAAACCACGCCCGTGCTCCCGGCGAGCGAAGAGGAGCGCGACACCCAGCCGACGTTGAGTTTTCAACGCGTGCTGCAACGCGCCGTATTCCACGTACAGTCGTCAGGCCGTAGCGAAGTGACAGGCGCGAACGTGCTGGTGGCAATTTTCAGCGAGCAGGAATCCCAGGCTGCCTACCTGCTGCGTAAACATGAAGTCAGCCGTCTTGACGTGGTGAACTTCATTTCTCACGGCACGCGCAAAGATGAACCGCATCAATCCAGTGGCTCAGAAAATCCAGTTAACGAAGAGCAAGCAGGCGGGGAGGAGCGTATGGAAAACTTCACCACCAATCTCAACCAGCTTGCGCGCGTCGGCGGAATAGACCCGCTGATTGGCCGTGATAAGGAGCTGGAGCGGGCAATCCAGGTGCTGTGCCGCCGCCGGAAAAATAACCCGCTGCTGGTGGGTGAATCCGGGGTCGGTAAAACCGCCATCGCCGAGGGCCTCGCCTGGCGTATTGTCCAGGGCGACGTGCCGGAAATCATGGCAGACTGCAATATCTATTCGCTGGATATCGGTTCGCTGCTGGCGGGCACCAAATACCGCGGCGATTTCGAAAAACGCTTTAAAGCCCTGCTTAAACAGCTGGAGCAGGATACCAACAGCATCCTGTTTATTGATGAGATCCACACCATTATTGGTGCGGGCGCGGCGTCGGGCGGGCAGGTGGATGCCGCCAACCTGATTAAACCGCTGCTCTCCAGCGGCAAAATCCGCGTGATCGGCTCTACCACC
This sequence comes from Atlantibacter sp. MEI4A-1023, assembly GCF_056155425.1. Classification (NCBI taxonomy): domain Bacteria; kingdom Pseudomonadati; phylum Pseudomonadota; class Gammaproteobacteria; order Enterobacterales; family Enterobacteriaceae; genus Atlantibacter; species Atlantibacter sp. MEI4A-1023. Next base: position 2,938,482 of record NZ_CM149568.1, on the reverse strand, counting down.
TATCAGGAATTCAGCAATATTTTTGAAAAAGACCGCGCTCTGGCGCGTCGCTTCCAGAAAATTGACATTACTGAGCCGTCGGTAGAAGAAACGGTGCAGATCATTAACGGTCTGAAACCGAAATACGAAGCGCATCACGATGTGCGTTATACCGCCAAAGCGGTGCGCGCCGCCGTAGAGCTGTCGGTCAAATACATCAATGACCGCCATCTACCGGATAAAGCCATCGACGTCATCGACGAGGCCGGTGCCCGTGCTCGCCTGATGCCGGTCAGCAAGCGCAAGAAAACTGTCAACGTGGCGGATATCGAATCGGTGGTGGCGCGTATTGCCCGTATCCCGGAGAAAAGCGTCTCGGCCAGCGATCGCGATACGCTGAAGAGCCTTGGCGACCGCCTGAAAATGCTGGTATTCGGCCAGGATACCGCTATTGAGGCCTTAACCGAAGCCATCAAGATGAGCCGTGCCGGTCTGGGTCACGACCGTAAGCCGGTGGGTTCATTCCTGTTCGCCGGGCCGACCGGGGTGGGGAAAACCGAAGTCACCGTCCAACTGGCGAAATCGCTGGGGATTGAACTGCTGCGCTTTGATATGTCCGAGTATATGGAACGCCATACCGTCAGCCGTTTGATTGGCGCGCCTCCGGGCTATGTCGGGTTCGACCAGGGTGGGCTGTTGACCGATGCCGTTATCAAGCATCCCCATGCGGTCTTGCTGCTTGATGAAATCGAAAAAGCGCATCCGGACGTATTTAACCTGCTGTTGCAGGTGATGGACAACGGTACGCTGACCGACAACAACGGCCGCAAGGCGGATTTCCGCAATGTGATCCTGGTGATGACCACTAACGCCGGTGTCCGTGAAACTGAGCGTAAGACCATCGGTCTTATCCAGCAGGACAACAGCACCGACGCGATGGAAGAGATCAAGAAGATCTTCACGCCGGAATTCCGTAACCGTCTGGATAACATTATCTGGTTCAACCATCTCAGCACCGAGGTGATTCATCAGGTGGTCGACAAGTTTATCGTCGAACTCCAGGTGCAGCTGGATCAGAAAGGCGTTTCTCTGGAAGTAAGCCAGGAATCGCGTGACTGGCTGGCAGAGAAAGGGTACGACCGGGCGATGGGCGCACGTCCAATGGCGCGCGTTATCCAGGACAACCTGAAAAAACCGTTGGCTAACGAACTGCTGTTCGGTTCGCTGGTGGATGGCGGCCAGGTGACCGTGGCGCTGGATAAAGAGAAAGGTGAACTGACCTATCACTTCCAGAGCGCGCAAAAGCACAAGCCGGAAGCGGCGCACTAAGCGTAATGTGATAAATTAAAAGGCCGGGTGATTCACCCGGCCTTTTTGTATTCAACGCGCCGCAAGCCAGCAGCGCCGATTCGATTAATGCTTAGCGACTACGGAAGACAATGCGGCCTTTGCTCAGGTCGTACGGGGTCAGTTCAACAGTCACTTTGTCGCCCGTCAGAATGCGGATGTAGTTTTTGCGCATTTTACCGGAAATATGAGCAGTAACCACGTGACCGTTTTCCAACTCAACGCGGAACATGGTATTAGGCAACGTTTCCAGAACGGTACCCTGCATTTCAATATTGTCTTCTTTGGCCATCTAATCCTCTGGGGTATCACTACCAATGTTTTGAACCGGCAAGATAATGCCCAAGTTCACCAAATATGTAAAGATTTTGCGGTTGATAAACCGGCAAAGTTGATTCTTCGCATGACCCGCGACACGGATACACCGCATCCAGAACGCAAACGTAAAGGGGAAGTAGAGCCTAAACAGGGGATCCTAAACGGCGGCGGGTAATGTGAAGAGTTTTCTCTGCGGGCAAGAGTATAGCACTGTCTCGCTAAATGTGCGGAATACATTATTTATCGCGGTGATCAAACAGCACTTTAGGCACCCAGCAATGCGACGGCAGCGGCTGCGGTTTCAGCAGGCTGAGGTAATTCAGGTAATCGCGCCGGGCAATTTCCACTGCGCCCAGCGACGCGGTGTGATTATTCAGCACCTGGCAGTCAATCAGCTTGCCGCCCTGGCGAATAAAATAGTCGCAAAACACCAGCAGCGCGGTTTTCGAGGCATTTTCGCGGCGGCTATACATCGACTCGCCGCAAAACAGCGCACCCTGCGCCACGCCATACATTCCGCCCACCAGGTGGTCCTGATGCCACACCTCAATCGAATGCGCATGGCCGAGTTCATGCAGCCTTACGTAAGCGGTGAGCACGTCCGGGGTGATCCACGTGCCTTCGCTACGATCGCTGGCGCAGGCGTCGATCACCTCGTCGAAAGCGTGATTGAGCGTCACGCGATAGGGCGAGTTGGCATGAAAGCGTCGCATACTGCGGCTGATGTGAAACTGGTCGGGGAACAGCACCGCACGAGGATCGGGCGACCACCATAAAATGGGGTCACCCGGCGAAAACCACGGGAAAATACCGCGTTGGTAGGCCATTAACAGACGCGCAGGGCTGAGATCGCCTCCGAGGGCCAACAGGCCATTCGGCTCCCGCAATGCACCTTCCGGCGACGGGAAGGTGATTGACTCACGAGAAAGCTGAACCAGACGCATCTTACCAGGCTCCACCGCAGGACGTTATCGTTCAATCATAGACTACGGAGGATTGGCGAAACTGGTAATATCGACCCTGTTTCGCCATCAATTCGTCATGATTTCCACTTTCAATAATTTGACCATTATCCATCACTACGATTTGGTTGAAATCAGCCAAACCGCGCAGGCGATGGGTGATCATTAATACGGTTTTATTTACCGTCACGTTATTCAGCAGCGTTAAAATTTGCTGTTCGGTTTCGGCGTCCAGCCCTTCCGTTGGCTCATCAAGCAACATCATCGGCGCATCATGGAGCAGGGCGCGGGCAATCGCCAGACGACGCAACTCTCCGCCGGAAAGCTGGCGGCCGCCTTCGCCCAGCCAGCTGTTTAAGCCGCTGTCTTCCAAAAGCTTATCAAGACCCACCAGGCGCAGCGTATCGGCAAGCCGCGCGTCGCTGACCTGCGGCGCGGCAAGCAGCAGGTTATCGCGCAGTGTGGCGCTAAACAAATGTACGCGCTGCGGCACCACGCTCATGCTGGCGCGCAACGCGTCTTCGCTGTAATGCGTCAGCGGGCGGCCTGCAAGCGTGATTTCGCCAGACTGCGGGTCCCAGGCGCGGGTAAGCAACTGCAACAGCGTTGATTTACCGCAGCCGGTGCGGCCCAGCAGCGCCACGCGCTCCCCGGCGTTCAGGGTCAATGACACCTGATTGAGCGCCGGTTGCGCCTGCTGAGAGTAACGGAAACTCACGTTATTGAATTGGACAGCCGTCTGCTCTGGCGCGGCAATTGTCGCGTCAGTAAAGGTGACGTCAGGTTGCTGTTCAGTCAGTTGCGTCACGCGCAACGCGCTGGCGATCACCTGGCCTAAATGCTGGAATGCGCCTGTCACCGGGGCCAGCGCTTCAAACGCCGCCAGCGCACAGAACACGAACAGCGCAATCAGCGCGCCAGGCTGAGTATTGCCGCCCACGCCGCCCGCCGCCATCCACAGCATCAGCACCACGGTCATGCCGCTAATCAGCATCATCACGCCCTGCGACAGAGCCGTCAGCCCCGCCTGGCGGCGCTGGGCTTCCTGCCACTCGCTTTCCGTGGTGTCCAGCGTCTCGCGATAGCGATCGGCGGCATTGAAAATGGTCAGCTCCGCATGACCAATCAGCCATGCCGTTAATTGTTGGCGATACTGCGCACGCAGCGAGGTGAGCGCTTCGCCAGTCCCTTTACCGGCGCGATAGAACAGCGGAGGCAGCAGCAGTACGGTCAGGAACATAATTCCGCCAAGCGTCATCGCCAGCGTCACGTCCAGCACCGACAGCCCAACGGCAACCACCAGAATCACTACCAGCGCCCCCACCAGCGGCGAAATCACCCGCAGATAGAGATGGTCGAGCGTGTCCACGTCTGCCACCAGGCGATTAAGCAACTCGCCCTGGCGAAAACGGGCAATGCCGGAAGGGGAGAGCGGCAGCACTTTGGTAAAGGTGTACACCCGCAGATGGGCCAGCACCCGGAACGTGGCGTCATGGCTCACCAGGCGCTCGAAATAACGCCCCGCAGTACGGGTGATCGCCGCGCCGCGCACCCCGGCGGCGGGCAACATGTAGTTAAAGCTGTAAACCCCGGCCACCCCCACTACGGCGGAGGCGGATAAGAACCAGCCAGACAGCGTCAGCAAACCGATGCTGGCCAACAGGGTAATAATCGCCAGCACCACGCCGAGGCTGAGCATCCATTTATGACGCTTATACAGCGCCAGGTAGGGAATCAACGCGCGCATTTAAATTTCCTCCTGACGATGGGCGAGCAACGCGGCAAAGTGACTATTAGCACTGGCGAGCATGTCGAAACGACCCTGTTCGACGATATGGCCGTTACGCATCACCCAGATCTCATCCCACTCGCTGATGTAATCGAGCTGATGGGTTACCAGCAATGCGCTTTGGTTGCGCGACGCCGCGTTAAGCGCCTGCATGACTTTCATTTCGCTATGGGCGTCAAGGCTGGCGGCGGGTTCATCCAGCATCAACAGTTTGCATGGCGTCAATAACGCGCGCGCCACGGCGACGCGCTGGGCTTGCCCCACGGATAAACCTGCGCCCTGGTCGCCAATCGGCGTGTCGATGCCCTGGGGTAACTGCGCGATAAACTCGTTAACCGAGGCGTTCTCCAGCGCGTTTTGCAGCGCGTGCTCGCTGGCATCAGGGGCGGAAAGCAGCACGTTGTCGCGCAGCGTGGCGGCAGGCAACTGGGGATTTTGCCCCACCCAGCTTAAAACCTCGCGCCAGGCCTGCGGATCGAGATCGCGCAGCTCAATATCATTGACCGTCAGCGAGCCCTCATAAGGCAAAAAGCCCGACAGAACATTGAGCAACGAACTCTTACCCGCGCCGCTTTGCCCGACGATGGCGACTCGCTGGCCCGCACCAAGCGTAAAGGTGAGCGGGCCCGCCAGCGCACTGCCTTCCGGTGAAAGCACGATCAAATTATGGGCGCGCAGTGTGATCGGGTCGTTATTGCTGAGCTTAAAGGTGCCGCGCGTCGCGCTTTGTAGCGGCGATTCGAGGAACGTTTTCAGGCTATCCGCCGCGCCAACCGCCTGGGCTTTCGCGTGGTAGAACGTGCCGAGATCGCGTAGCGGCTGGAAAAATTCCGGTGCCAGAATCAGCGTCAGGAAGCCTGCGAATAGCGTCACGCCGAGGCCATAGTGGCCGAAATCGAGCTCGCCCAGATAGGAAAAGCCGAAATATACCGCCACCAGCGCAATGGATAATGAGGTGAAAAACTCCAGCACGCCGGAGGACAAGAATGCCAGGCGCAGCACCTCCATGGTGCGGCGGCGGAAATCTACCGACGCTTCGCGGATATTTTCGGTTTCCGCTGCGCCACGATTAAACAGCCTCAGGGTTTCCAGACCGCGTAAGCGGTCAAGGAAGTTGCCGCTCAGACGTGCCAGCGCGGCGAAGTTACGGCGGTTCGCATCGGCAGCACCCATACCCACCATCGCCATAAACATCGGAATTAACGGCGCGGCGCATAACAAAATCAGCGCGGCGGCCCAGTTTACCGGGAAAATCACCAGCACGATTAACAGCGGAACCGCCCCTGCCAGCGCCATTTGCGGCAGATAGCGGGCATAGTAATCATGCATGTCATCAATTTGTTCAAGGATTAATGTGGCCCAACTGCCAGCGGGCTTACCGCTGATCCAGGCCGGGCCTGCTTCCTGGAGACGGTCCAGCACCAGGCGGCGCACTTCACGGCGAATATGCACCCCGGCGCGAAAGCCCACCTTTTCCCGTACCCACACCAGCCAGGCGCGCAGAATAAAAATCAGCACCAGCAGGACGAAGGGCAGCAGCAGTGCTTCCCTGGGGATGTTTTCCATGATCATGTGGTTAAGGATGCGGGCCAGAATCCAGGCCTGGGCAATGATTAACAGCCCGGTCACCACGCCCAGCAGACGCGAGAGATTCAGCCAGCGACGGGAAATTACACTTTGCTGTTTTAACCAGCGGGTCAATTCTTGTTGGCGGGATTTATTCATCGGGTTGTAAGCAGGCGAAAGTCCAGTGAACTAAGGATGTGAAAGAGCGCAGCCATGTTACAACGACAAAAAAAGAAAGGCGACTTATTCAGTCGCCTTATTTAACATACAGAATTATTTATTGTTTTCCGCCAGCCCGTCCAGGTAGCGTTCGGCATCCAGCGCCGCCATACAGCCGGTTCCGGCGGAGGTGATCGCCTGGCGATAGATGTGGTCCATCACATCGCCTGCGGCGAATACACCCGGTACGCTGGTCTGCGTGGCGTTGCCATGAATACCAGACTGAACTTTGATATAGCCGTTTTCCAGTTCCAGTTGGCCTTCGAAAATCCCGGTGTTTGGGCTGTGGCCGATGGCGACAAACAACCCGGCGACATCGATAGATTCCACGTTATCGGTGTTCAGGGTGTCGCGCAGGCGCACGCCGCTCACGCCCATCTGATCGCCCGTCACTTCTTCCAACGTGCGGTTGGTGTGCAGCACGATATTGCCGCTGGCGACTTTATCCATCAGGCGCTTGATCAGGATTTTCTCCGCGCGGAAGCTATCGCGGCGGTGAATCAAATGGACTTCAGAGGCGATGTTCGCCAGGTACAGTGCTTCTTCCACTGCGGTGTTGCCGCCGCCGATGACCGCGACTTTTTGGTTACGGTAGAAAAACCCGTCGCAGGTGGCGCAGGCGGAAACGCCGCGGCCTTTATATGCTTCTTCAGACGGCAGGCCTAAATAGCGCGCCGATGCGCCGGTGGCGATGATCAGCGCATCGCAGGTGTACTCGCCGTTATCACCGAACAGACGGAACGGTTTGTTCTGCACATCAACTTTATTAATGTGATCGAACAGAATTTCGGTTTCGAATTTGGCGGCATGCTCGTGCATGCGTTCCATGAGTGCAGGACCGGTCAGGTCGTGCGGGTCGCCAGGCCAGTTTTCCACTTCGGTAGTGGTGGTAAGCTGACCGCCTTTTTCCATACCGGTGATCAGTACCGGGTTCAGATTCGCGCGCGCTGCGTAGACCGCAGCGGTATACCCCGCAGGGCCGGAGCCTAAAATTAGCAGCTTACTGTGTTTAGCTGTGCCCATGAGGTCCTCATTGTAGTTGGCAAACAATGGGCAGGATTGTAGGGAATTTGCCGGGCTAATAAAAGAGTGCAGCGATTTTGTTAACGATATGTGTAATAGCCTAAAGCAATCTGGCGAAGGGCATTTACGCGGCCAAGTATTAGGGATTCGAATGAAATCCTGCCCGATATAAGGTGATAAAATGAGGAATAATCCCCACCCGTAATCAATATCTGGCACGTTCTACTAAAAATCGATGTTTTGCTTTGACAATCCCCTGCGCATTTGCGAAAACATTCGAGGAAGAAAAAAGCATTTGCGCGGGTAGACCCTTTTTACCTTTTTCAGCTTATGTATTTTACCGGGCAATTGAAATCTACGCATGGCGTGGACAGACGCCATGCGTGATGTCGATAGCTGCCTGACGGCAACGGGCTTCTCAATATATATACCCTAAATAATTCGCGTTGCAGGAAGGCGGCAAGTAAGAGAACGCCAGGAGCTTACATCAGTAAGTGACTGGGATGAACGAGCGCAGCCAACGCATCTGCAACGTGAAGTATGACGGGTAAAAGACCCTGGACAATGACGTTGAACGGGTAGTGGCAGGTGTAGGGAAGGAACAGAGAGAGACAATAATAATGGTAGATAGCAAGAAGCGCCCAGGCAAAGATCTCGACCGCATCGATCGTAACATTCTTAATGAGCTGCAAAAGGATGGGCGTATTTCCAACGTCGAGCTTTCTAAAAGAGTGGGACTTTCACCGACGCCTTGCCTCGAGCGTGTGCGCCGGCTTGAACGTCAGGGTTTTATTCAGGGCTATACCGCTCTGCTGAACCCACACTATTTAGACGCATCACTGCTGGTTTTCGTTGAGATTACTCTGAATCGTGGCGCGCCGGATGTGTTTGAACAATTTAACGCCGCTGTGCAAAAACTTGAAGAAATTCAAGAGTGTCATCTGGTTTCAGGCGATTTCGACTACCTGTTGAAAACGCGTGTGCCGGATATGTCTGCGTACCGTAAATTGCTTGGTGAAACCTTGCTGCGTCTGCCGGGTGTGAACGATACCCGTACCTACGTGGTAATGGAAGAAGTGAAACAGAGCAATCGTCTGGTAATTAAGACTCGCTAATGCGGAACAGGTGCAAAGTCGCTGTAGTTTGATTACACTCCTGTTAATCCATACAGCAGCAGTGCCGGGGCGACCCGGCACTGCTGTCCGTTTTAGCTCTAAGAACCTGGAGAGCCTTTCTTGAGCCAGGAATACACTGAAGACAAAGATGTTACCCTGACAAAGCTGGATAGCGGTCGTCGACTCCTGGAAGCTTTGCTCATTCTTGTTGCCCTTTTTGCCGTCTGGTTGATGGCGGCGTTACTCAGTTTTAATCCTTCCGATCCCAGTTGGTCGCAAACGGCCTGGCATGAGCCTATCCATAATTTAGGCGGCGCGCCCGGCGCCTGGCTGGCTGATACCCTGTTCTTTATTTTCGGCATTATGGCCTATACGCTGCCCGTCATTATGATCGGCGGATGCTGGTTCGCCTGGCGACATCGCGCTAATGAAGATTACATCGACTATTTCGCTGTCGCGCTGCGCCTGATCGGCGTAATGGCGCTGATCCTCACTTCCTGCGGGCTGGCGGCAATTAACGCCGACGATATCTGGTATTTCGCTTCCGGCGGGGTGCTGGGTAGCCTGTTAAGTACTGCCATGATGCCGTTGCTGAACAGCAGCGGCGGAACCATCGCGCTGCTGTGTGTCTGGGCCGCAGGGCTGACACTGTTTACCGGCTGGTCCTGGGTCGGCATCGCTGAAAAAATCGGCAGCGTGGTGTTAAGCGTATTAACCTTCGCCACCAACCGTACCCGCCGTGATAACACCTGGCAGGATGACGACGAATACGAAGACGACGAATATGAAGACGACAGTGAAGAAATCGTCGCTAAAGACTCGCGTCGTGCGCGCATTCTGCGTGGGGCACTGGCGCGCCGTAAACATTTGGCCGAGAAATTCGCAAACCCGGTAGGCCGTAAAACCGACGAAGCGTTGTTCTCCGGCAAGCGTATGGATGAACCCGACGACGTTCACTATCGCGCTGGCGGCGTTGAGCTTGACCCTGATGATGTGCTGTTCTCCGGGCAAACTGCGTTAGCCCCGGAAGAGGAAAACGATCCGCTATTAAGCGGTTATTCGGTTGTGCCGACGGCGGTACCGGCTGCTGTCCAACCTGTTGCGCCAGCTGCGGCAACCACGCCGCAGCCGGTTCAATACACCGCTGCGCCGCAACCGCAGGACCCTGTCGTTGAATGGCAGCCTGCGCCGACCACGTTAACCCCGGAAGCGACCATTGCGCCTGCGCCGGAGCACTACGATCGTGCGCCGGTAACGCCGCCGGTGGATATGCACGCCCAGCCGGCTTATCAGCCTTATCCGCAGGAGCAAAACGCGCCTTATCAACCTGCCCAGGCATGGCCTGCTGAAGACGCGCCTTATATCGCGCCAGCAGTTGAAGCCGCGCCCGCCGTTGCGCCAGAAGAACCTGCCGAGCCGGAAGTGAAGCAAACCCGCCCGCCGCTTTATTACTTTGAAGAGGTGGAAGAAAAACGCGCCCGCGAGCGTGAGCAACTGGCGGCATGGTATCAACCGATCCCGGAACCGGCCCAGCCCGTCAATGAACCGAAACCGACTGTGGCCCCGGCCATGCCAGGGGATATAGCCACGCCGCCGGATATCAAGCCGGTTGCGTCACAGGTTCAGGCGGCCACGCAGGCGGCTACCGCTGCGGCGGCATTTACCCCGGTATTCAGCATTGCCAGCGACGCGCCGCGCGCTCAGGTGAAAGAGGGCATTGGCCCGCAATTGCCACGCCCGAATCGCGTTCGCGTGCCGACGCGCCGCGAGCTGGCCTCATACGGCATCAAACTGCCTTCCCAGCGAATGGCGGAACAGCAGGCGCGTCATGCGCAACAACCGCTTAGTGACGATGAAGCGGATGCGCAGCAGCAGGATGAACTGGCCCGTCAGTTTATGGCGCAGCAACAACAGCGCTATCAGGAAGAAGACGACCTGCCGCAGGAGATGGGTGATACCGACGACGAACAGGCGGAACTGTCGCGTCAATTTGCCGCACAGCAGCAGCAGCGCTATGCGGGTGAACAGCCGTCCGGGGCTATGCCGTTCTCACTGGACGATTTCTCACCGATTAAAGCGCTGGTGGATGATGGCCCAAGCGAGCCGTTGTTTATGCCGAGCCCGGTGGTGGATGAGCCTCAGGTAGCTCAGCCGCAACAGACGTATCAGCAGAACCCGGCGTACGCCGCGCCGCAACAGCCTATGCAGCAACAGCATCCGGCTTACGCCGCGCCAGCGCAGCCGCAGCAGCCCGTGCAGCAACAGCATCCGGCTTACGCCTCGCCAGCACAGCCGCAGCAGCCCATGCAGCAACAGCATCCGGCTTACGCTGCGCCAGTACAGCCGCCGCAGCCCGTTGAGCCGCCGCGTGAGAGCCTGATCCATCCGTTATTAATGCGTAACGGCGACAGCCGTCCGTTGCAGAGACCGTCAACGCCGTTACCGTCGCTTGATCTGTTAACGCCGCCGCCAGCTGAAGTTGAACCGGTCGATACCTTCGCGCTGGAGCAAATGGCGCGCCTGGTTGAAGCGCGCCTGGCGGATTTCCGTATCAAAGCTGACGTCGTGAACTACTCACCCGGCCCGGTGATCACCCGTTTCGAGCTGAACCTTGCGCCGGGCGTCAAGGCGGCGCGGATCTCTAACTTGTCGCGCGACCTGGCGCGTTCGCTCTCTACCGTAGCGGTGCGCGTGGTGGAAGTGATCCCCGGCAAGCCTTACGTGGGTCTGGAGCTGCCGAACAAAAAGCGCCAGACGGTATATCTGCGAGAAGTGCTGGATAACGCTAAATTCCGTGACAACCCGTCACCGCTGAGCGTGGTATTAGGTAAAGATATCGCGGGCGATGCGGTCGTGGCCGATCTGGCGAAAATGCCTCACCTGTTGGTGGCGGGTACTACCGGTTCCGGTAAATCCGTGGGGGTCAACGCCATGATCCTCAGCATGCTGTATAAAGCCACGCCGGAAGAAGTGCGCTTTATCATGATCGACCCAAAAATGCTGGAACTCTCGGTCTATGAAGGTATTCCGCATCTACTGACCGAAGTGGTCACCGATATGAAAGACGCGGCCAACGCTCTGCGCTGGAGCGTCAATGAGATGGAACGCCGCTACAAACTGATGTCGGCACTGGGCGTGCGTAACCTCGCCGGTTATAACGAGAAAATCCTCGAAGCCGAACGCATGGGTCGCCCGATCCCGGATCCCTACTGGAAACCGGGCGACAGCATGGACGCCACCCATCCGGTACTGGAAAAACTGCCGTACATCGTGGTGCTGGTAGACGAATTTGCCGACCTGATGATGACGGTAGGTAAAAAAGTCGAAGAGCTGATTGCCCGTCTGGCGCAAAAAGCCCGTGCAGCAGGTATTCACCTGGTGCTGGCGACTCAGCGTCCTTCGGTGGATGTGATTACCGGTCTGATTAAGGCCAACATCCCGACCCGTATCGCCTTTACCGTGTCGAGCAAAATCGACTCGCGCACCATTCTTGACCAGGGTGGCGCAGAATCGCTGTTGGGCATGGGTGATATGCTGTATTCCGGCCCCAACTCTACCAGCCCGGTGCGTGTTCACGGCGCGTTTGTGCGTGATCAGGAAGTGCATGCGGTGGTACAGGACTGGAAAGCGCGTGGTCGACCACAGTATGTTGACGGCATCACCTCTGACAGCGAAAGCGAAGGCGGCGGCAGTGGACTGGACGCTGGCGAAGAGCTGGATCCGCTGTTCGATCAGGCGGTGTCGTTCGTGGTAGAGAAACGTAAAGCCTCTATCTCCGGCGTACAGCGTCAGTTCCGTATCGGGTACAACCGCGCGGCGCGCATTATTGAGCAGATGGAAATGCAGGGCATCGTCAGCGAGCAGGGCCACAACGGCAACCGCGAAGTGCTGGCTCCGCCGCCGTTCGATTAACACACCGGCACTTTACCGTTCTGCAAAGATCGGTAAAGTGCTGAAAATCAGCTTTTTCTTCTTTCGGGATCGCGGCTGCCAGCGCTACAGTTAACGACACCTGTTGCCCGTGTCGGGCCTGGCGCATGTTGAGGAATCATAAAAAATGAAAAAAATTGCAATGACCTGCGCGCTTGTTGCGGCGTTCGCCACCAGCTCGGTTTGGGCGGATGCAGCGAGCGATTTAAAAAGCCGTCTGGATAAAGTCGGCAGCTTCCACGCCAGCTTTACCCAAAAAGTGACCGACGGCAGCGGCGCTGCGGTTCAGGAAGGCCAGGGCGATCTGTGGGTTAAACGCCCGAACCTGTTTAACTGGCATATGACCCAGCCGGATGAAAGTGTGCTGGTTTCTGATGGTAAAACGCTGTGGTTCTATAATCCTTTTGTTGAGCAGGTGAGCGCGACCTGGCTGAAAGACGCCACCGGTAATACACCATTTATGCTGATCGCCCGTAACCAGGCCAGCGACTGGCAGCAGTACAATATCAAGCAAAGCGGCAATGATTTTATTCTGACGCCAAAAACCAGCGCGGGTAATCTAAAGCAGTTTACGGTTAACGTTAGCCCGGATGGCACCATCCATCAGTTCAGCGCCGTGGAGCAAGACGATCAGCGCAGCAGCTACCAGCTGAAGTCCCAGCAGAACGGCGCGGTTGATATGAGCAAGTTTAGGTTCACACCGCCACAGGGCGTTACCGTGGACGACCAACGTAAATAGAGGTGTGAGTGGGTAACCTGTCGCTCGACTTTTCTGATAACGCTTTTCAACCTCTGGCCGCGCGTATGCGGCCAGAAAATTTAGCGCAGTACATCGGGCAGCAGCATCTGCTGGCTCCCGGCAAACCGCTGCCGCGCGCGATTGAAGCAGGCCACCTGCATTCAATGATCCTCTGGGGGCCGCCAGGCACCGGGAAAACCACCCTTGCCGAAGTGATTGGCCGCTACGCTAATGCGGATATTGAGCGCATATCAGCGGTGACGTCAGGCGTGAAAGAGATCCGCGAAGCGATTGAACGTGCCCGGCAAAATCGCAACGCCGGACGGCGCACCATTCTGTTTGTCGATGAGGTGCACCGCTTCAATAAAAGCCAGCAGGACGCGTTTCTGCCGCATATTGAAGATGGCACCATTACCTTTATCGGCGCTACCACCGAAAACCCCTCGTTTGAACTGAATTCGGCGCTGTTATCACGGGCCCGCGTTTACCTGTTGAAATCCCTGACGACAGAAGATATTGAGCTGGTTTTAGACCAGGCGATGAATGACGCGAAACGCGGTTACGGCGGCCAGGACATCATATTGCCGGACGATACGCGCCGGGCGATTGCCGAACTGGTCAACGGCGACGCCCGCCGTGCGCTTAATACGCTGGAGATGATGGCGGATATGGCGGAGCTGGATGATTCCAGCAAGCGGGTGCTGAAGGCGGAATTGCTCACCGAAATCGCAGGCGAACGCAGCGCGCGGTTTGATAACAAAGGCGACCGGTTTTATGACCTGATTTCCGCCCTGCATAAATCGGTACGCGGCTCGTCGCCGGATGCTGCGCTGTACTGGTATGCACGGATCATTACCGCAGGCGGCGATCCGTTGTACGTGGCGCGCCGCTGTCTGGCGATTGCCTCTGAAGATGTCGGCAATGCCGATCCGCGCGCCATGCAGGTGGCGATTTCCGCCTGGGACTGTTTTACCCGCGTTGGCCCGGCGGAAGGGGAAAGGGCGATTGCCCAGGCGATCGTCTACCTGGCCTGCGCGCCGAAAAGTAACGCCGTCTATACCGCATTCAAAGCCGCGTTATCTGATGCGCGCGACCGCCCTGACTATGATGTTCCGGTTCATTTACGCAACGCCCCGACCAGGCTGATGAAAGACATGGGTTATGGTGAAGAGTACCGTTATGCCCATGATGAGCCCAATGCTTACGCCGCCGGAGAAGTCTATTTTCCGCCTGAAATGGCACAAACACGCTATTACCGGCCGACAAACAGAGGTCTTGAAGGGAAAATTGGCGAAAAGCTCGCCTGGCTTACTGAACAGGATCAGAAAAGCCCCACAAAACGCTACCGCTAATGCAGGCGTTGCGGTAAGGTTATCAGGACTCCAGGTGGCCGCAGGCTGTGGCCACTTTCTCCCTTTCAATTCGATAAGCACAGGATAAGCATGCTCGATCCCAATCTGCTGCGTACCGAGCCAGACGCAGTCGCAGAAAAACTGGCACGCCGGGGCTTTAAGCTGGACGTAGATAAGCTGCGCGCTCTTGAAGAGCGTCGTAAAGTTTTGCAGGTCAACACGGAAAATCTGCAGGCTGAGCGTAACTCGCGATCGAAATCCATCGGCCAGGCCAAAGCGCGTGGGGAAGATATCGAGCCGCTACGCATGGAAGTGAATAAACTGGGTGAAGAGTTAGATGCGGCGAAAGCCGAACTGGAAACGTTGCTGAATGAAATTCGCGATATCGCGCTGGCTATTCCCAACATCCCGGACGACAGCGTACCGGTGGGTAAAGACGAGCATGATAACGTTGAAGTCAGCCGCTGGGGTACGCCTCGCCAGTTCGATTTCGAGATCCGCGATCACGTCACCCTCGGTGAAATGCATGGCGGACTGGATTTTGCGAACGCGGTTAAACTGACCGGCTCACGCTTTGTCGTGATGAAAGGCCAGATTGCGCGTCTGCATCGCGCCCTCGCGCAATTTATGTTAGATCTCCATACCGAAGAGCACGGCTACAGCGAAAACTATGTACCGTATCTGGTTAACCACGCCACTCTGTACGGAACCGGGCAGTTGCCAAAATTTGCCGACGACCTGTTCCACACTCGTCCGCTGGAAGAAGAAGCGGACAGCAGCAACTATGCGCTGATCCCGACGGCGGAAGTGCCGTTGACCAACCTGGTGCGTGACGAGATCCTCGAAGAAGAATCGCTGCCGCTGCGCATGACCGCGCATACGCCGTGTTTCCGTTCAGAAGCGGGTTCTTACGGTCGCGATACCCGTGGTCTGATCCGTATGCACCAGTTCGATAAAGTCGAAATGGTTCAGATCGTGCGTCCGGAAGACTCTATGGATGCGCTGGAAGAGATGACCGGCCACGCCGAGAAAGTTCTCCAGTTGCTGGGTCTGCCGTACCGCAAAGTGCTGCTGTGCACCGGCGATATGGGCTTCGGCGCATGCAAAACCTACGATCTGGAAGTGTGGGTGCCAGCGCAGGATACATACCGCGAAATCTCTTCCTGTTCTAACGTATGGGATTTCCAGGCTCGCCGTATGCAGGCGCGCTGCCGTACCAAAACCGATAAAAAACCGCGTCTGGTTCATACCCTGAACGGTTCTGGTCTGGCGGTTGGCCGTACCCTGGTGGCGGTAATGGAAAACTATCAGCAGGCCGATGGGCGTATCGCCATTCCTGACGTGCTGAAGCCGTACATGAAAGGTCTGGAATTTATCGGTTAATCACCGAGCCAGATAAAAAGCGCCCTCAGGGCGCTTTTTTATGCCGTTTATTTCCCTTTCAGGGAATCGTAACTGGTCATTAAATTGCGATAATCAGGAATATGATTGGAAAACAGCGTCGCCAGACCTTCCACGTCGTTGCGCCAGTCGCGGTGCAATTCACAGGCAACGCCAAACCAGGTCATTAACTGCGCCCCCGCCTGAGACATTCGATCCCAGGCAGAAAGCCGGGTCAGCTCGTTGAATGTTCCCGATGCGTCTGTCACCACAAATACATCAAATCCCTCTTCAATCGCCGATAGCGCCGGAAAGGCCACACACACTTCTGTCACCACGCCAGCAATAATCAGCTGCTTTTTTCCGGTGGCCTTTACGGCGTTAACAAAGTCTTCGTTATCCCAGGCGTTGATATTCCCCGGACGTGCAATATAGGGCGCATCCGGAAACTGCGCTTTCAGTTCCGGCACCAGCGGGCCGTTAGGGCCGGTTTCAAAGCTGGTGGTCAGGATAGTCGGCAAATTAAAGTATTTCGCGAGATCGCCGAGTGCCAGAACGTTGTTTTTGAATTTATCGGGTTCGATATCCCGGACGAGGGAAAGCAATCCGGCCTGATGATCGACAAGCAAAACAGCCGCTTCATTTTTATCGAGACGAACGTAAGCTTTACTCATTTGTGGTTACCTTTGCAGGGTGGGATAAAAGCGCATCGTCACTAAGAATAGATTAAAAATCGCGCAGTCGGAGACGCTGCGGCTTCGATGAAATTTTTCGACTGAATTATCTTGTTATGGCTTTTAAAAAAGCCATGAAAACAAGGTGATAACTCTAAAAGCGTTATAAACATTGATAAGCTAAATGAATAACTTATATCGACATCGTTAAAAGCCCATTTTGCGCTTAACGAGCCGATTGACTTTGTTTTTGGCGGTGGCATGATGCGCGTGAATTTTGAACTTCCTCACGGTTTATTCCATGTCCACGTATACCCGGCCAGTGCTGCTTCTGCTCTGTGGCCTACTTTTGTTGACCCTGGCTATCGCGGTGCTTAACACCCTGGTGCCGCTTTGGCTCGCCCATGAAAACCTGCCTACCTGGCAGGTTGGGGTGGTTAGTTCCGCCTATTTCACCGGTAATCTGCTGGGAACGTTACTGACCGGGAGCTTAATTAAGCGTTGGGGTTTTAACCGCAGCTATTATTTTGCGTCTCTGCTGTTTGCGGCGGGCTGCGTTGGCTTGGGCCTGATGGTGGGCTTCTGGAGCTGGATGACCTGGCGGTTTATTGCTGGCGTCGGTTGCGCAATGATTTGGGTAGTAGTGGAAAGCGCGCTGATGTGCAGCGGCACATCGCGCAACCGCGGTCGTCTGCTGGCGGCCTATATGATGATTTACTATGTCGGTACGGTTCTTGGCCAGATCCTGGTCAGCAAGCTTTCTACCGAGCTGATGGACGTGTTGCCGTGGGTGACTGGCTTAACGCTGGCGGCAATTTTACCGCTGCTGTTTACCCGTATCGTGAACCGGAACAGCGAGCATCAGGAAAATACCCCGGTGTGGTCGATGTTCAAGCTGCGTCAGGCGCGTCTGGGCGTTAACGGCTGTATCATTTCGGGGATCGTGCTCGGTTCGCTGTATGGCCTGATGCCGCTGTATCTCAATCATCAGGGCGTCAGTAACGCGGGGATTGGCTTCTGGATGGCGGTGATGGTTAGCGCCGGGATTGTCGGGCAGTGGCCGATTGGCCGTCTTGCCGACCGCTTTGGCCGGCTGCTGGTGCTGCGGGTGCAGGTATTTGTGGTGATCCTCGGCTGCCTGGCGATGCTGAGCAATGCGGCGATGGCCCCCGCGCTGTTTATCCTCGGTGCGGCGGGTTTTACCGTCTACCCGGTGGCGATGGCCTGGGCCTGTGAAAAAGTCGAGCACCATCAACTGGTATCGATGAACCAGGCGCTGTTATTGAGCTATACCATCGGCAGCCTGCTGGGCCCGACGCTGACCGCGATGCTGATGCAGAAGTATTCTGACAATTTGCTGTTTATCATGATCGCCAGCGTGTCGTTCGTTTATTTGCTGATGCTGTTGCGCAAAGCCGGCCAGCATCCGACTCCGGTGGTGCATGCCTGAAATGAAAAACCCCCGATTTGCGTCGGGGGTTTTTGGTTAACTGCGGCGGATGTTAGTACATCACTTTGTGACCGTACTGCTCCAGAATCCCTTTCACCCGCTCCATGGTCTCTTTTTTCGGTGGTTTCACGCCATCCAGCTTGTACTCTTCGCCCATCGCCACCCATTTGTGCTTGCCCAGCTCGTGGTAGGGCAGTAATTCGATTTTCTCAATATTGCCCATCTCGCGGGTAAACTCGCCGAGGCGATGTGCAGAGTCATCATCGTCTGACCAACCCGGCACCACTACATAGCGAATCCAGGTTTTAATCCCTTTATTGGCGATGTAGCGGGCGAATTCCAGGGTGCGATGGTTGGAAACACCCACCAGGTTCTGATGGATTTCGTCGTTCATTTGCTTCAGGTCCAGCATCACCAGATCGGTGACTTCCAGCAATTCATCCACCACCGGGTCATAACGGCGCACAAAGCCGTTGGTGTCCAGGCAGGTATGGATACCTTCTTTATGACAGGCGCGGAACCAGTCGCGCACGAATTCGGCTTGCAGCATGGCTTCGCCGCCGGATGCTGTCACACCGCCGCCGGACGCGTTCATAAAGTGGCGGTAGGTAACGACCTCTTTCATCAGTTCGTCGACGGTGATTTCTTTACCGCCGTGGGTATCCCAGGTATCGCGGTTATGGCAATACAGGCAGCGCATCAGGCAGCCCTGAAAGAAGGTAATGAAGCGAATGCCCGGGCCGTCAACGGTCCCGCAGGATTCAAAGGAGTGTATGCGACCAATAACTGACATTGCGGTGTTTTCTCCAGATGTGGCCCATCCGGGGCCTGTGTGCGCACAACTCATAAAGGTTGTGTCGAGTCTGTTTTGGCAGTCATCCATCTTAGTATAGATAGCTGGCAAAGCAGGCTGTGGGGCGGGGCAGTAACTGTTAAAAAGGCCCCACGGATGTGGAGCCTTTATTGTACGCTTATTCAGCCAGACAGTGAATTACATGGTCTGAGTGAAGGTACGGGTAATAACGTCCTGCTGCTGTTCTTTAGTCAGGGAGTTAAAACGTACCGCATAACCAGAAACGCGGATGGTCAGCTGCGGATATTTTTCCGGGTTTTCCATCGCATCAAGCAGCATTTCACGGTTCATCACGTTCACGTTCAGGTGCTGACCCCCTTCGATGGACGCTTCATGGTGGAAGTAACCATCCATCAGGCCTGCCAGGTTGGTTTTACGCACTTCGTCGTCTTTACCCAGCGCATTCGGAACGATAGAGAAGGTGTAAGAGATAC
This sequence comes from Atlantibacter sp. MEI4A-1023, assembly GCF_056155425.1. Taxonomy (NCBI): domain Bacteria; kingdom Pseudomonadati; phylum Pseudomonadota; class Gammaproteobacteria; order Enterobacterales; family Enterobacteriaceae; genus Atlantibacter; species Atlantibacter sp. MEI4A-1023. The sequence continues at coordinate 2,919,352 of NZ_CM149568.1, read as the reverse complement.
CATCTTTAGCGTAAGCGAACGGAAGTTTAGCAACGGAAGTCAGAGAGGCAACCGCACCTTTCTGGTCACGACCGTGCATCGGGTTAGCACCCGGTCCGAACGGAGCGCCAGCGCGACGGCCATCCGGGGTGTTACCCGTTTTCTTACCATAAACCACGTTAGAGGTGATGGTCAGAACAGACTGGGTCGGGATAGCGTTGCGGTAAGTAGTCAGTTTCTGGATTTTCTTCATGAAACGTTCTACCAGGTCAACCGCCAGGTCATCCACGCGAGCGTCGTTGTTACCGAACTGCGGGTATTCGCCTTCGATTTCGAAGTCAACAGCCAGGCCGTCTTCGTCACGAATCGGTTTAACTTTCGCGTACTTGATTGCTGACAGGGAGTCAGCGGCGACGGACAGACCGGCGATACCACACGCCATAGTGCGGATAACGTCACGGTCATGCAGCGCCATCAAAGAGGCTTCGTAGCTATACTTGTCGTGCATGTAGTGGATGATGTTCAGCGCGGTCACGTACTGCTTAGCCAGCCAGTCCATGAAGTGATCCATGCGATCCATGACTTCGTCGAATTTCAGCACGTCTGCTTTGATTGGCTCAGATTTCGGGCCAACCTGCATTTTCAGTTTTTCGTCCACGCCGCCGTTGATAGCATACAGCATGGTTTTCGCGAGGTTTGCACGCGCGCCGAAGAACTGCATTTGCTTACCAACAACCATCGGGCTAACGCAGCAAGCGATCGCGTAGTCGTCGTTGTTGAAGTCAGGACGCATCAGATCGTCGTTCTCGTACTGCAGAGAAGAGGTATCAATGGAGACTTTCGCAGCGAATTTTTTGAAGTTCAGCGGCAGTTTTTCAGACCACAGAATCGTGATGTTCGGCTCCGGAGACGGGCCCATAGTGTACAGAGTGTTCAGGAAACGGAAGCTGGTTTTGGAAACCAGAGTACGGCCGTCAACGCCCATACCGCCGATGGATTCGGTTGCCCAGATCGGGTCCCCGGAGAACAGCTCATCGTATTCCGGGGTACGCAGGAAGCGCACCATACGCAGTTTCATCACCAGGTGGTCGATCATTTCCTGCGCTTCGGCTTCAGTGATTTTGCCTGCTTTCAGGTCGCGTTCGATGAACACGTCCAGGAAAGTAGACACACGACCGAAGGACATTGCCGCGCCGTTTTGGGATTTCACTGCAGCCAGGTAGCCGAAGTAAGTCCACTGTACCGCTTCTTGCGCGTTGGTCGCCGGGCCAGAGATATCGCAGCCATATTTCGCCGCCATTTCTTTGATTTGACCCAGTGCGCGGTGCTGTTCAGCGATTTCTTCACGCAGACGGATAGTCGCTTCCAGGTTTACGCCGTTTTCCAGATCGGATTGCAGAGACAGGAACTGCGCATATTTGTCTTTCATCAGGAAGTCGATACCGTACAGCGCAACGCGACGGTAGTCACCGATGATACGGCCACGGCCATAGGCATCCGGCAGACCGGTCAGCACGCCAGATTTACGGCAGTTCAGGATGTCTTTGGTGTAGACATCGAATACGCCCTGGTTGTGGGTTTTACGGTATTCGGTGAAGATTTTTTTCAGCGCCGGGTCCAGCTCGCGGTTGTACGCTTTGCAGGAACCTTCAACCATTTTGATGCCACCGAACGGGATAATCGCACGTTTCAGCGGAGCATCAGTTTGCAGGCCAACGATCTTCTCAAGGCTCTTGTTGATGTAGCCAGCGTCATGAGAAGTGATGGTAGAAGCCAGGTCGGTATCGAAATCAACTGGCGCATGAGTGCGGTTTTCCAGTTTGATGCCTTCCATAACTTTATCCCACAGGGAAGTGGTCGCTTCCGTGGCGTCGGCCAGGAAGGATTCGTCACCTTCATACGGGGTATAGTTTTTCTGGATGAAGTCACGGACGTTAACTTCATTCTGCCAGTCACCTTTGGCAAAACCTTCCCAGGCTGTGGCTAACTTTTCATTAAGTTCAGACATTTAACACCTACCTTCTTAAGTGGATTTTTTCTTACTGCCCGAGTCGACCTTAGTGGTGGTCGTCGCCGCGCAGATAAATGACCCAGTACGTCAACCCAACTAACAAACCACCACCGATGATATTGCCGATCGTAACCGGAATCAGATTATCAATGATGAAGTTCATCACAGTCAGATGAGAAAAATTGTCCGGCGAGGAACCAATAGCGGTCCAGAATTCCGGGCTGGCGAAGTTACGAATCACAATACCAAACGGGATCATGAACATATTTGCGATACTGTGCTCAAACCCACTGGCGACGAACATGCCAACAGGGAGGATCATAATGAACGCTTTGTCGAACAGGCTACGGCCAGAGTAGCTCATCCATACCGCCAGGCACACCATCAGGTTCGCCAGAATACCGAGCGCGACGGCCTCGATAAAAGTATGGTGGAGTTTATGGTCAGCGGTTTGTAAAACATTCAAACCCCAGCCGCCATTTGCGACCATATGCTCGCCCGCCAGCCACATCAGCAGTACAAACAGTAACGCGCCTATCAGGTTGCCGATGTAAACATTCAGCCAGTTACGCGCCAGTTGGCCCCAGGTGATCCTGCCGCTCGCTTTAGCGACCACAATCAGCACTGTCGAGGTGAACAGGTCCGCGCCGCAAATCACGCAAAGAATAAGGCCTAAAGAGAAGCACATCCCGCCGATGAGTTTTGCGATGCCGTAAGGCATGGTCGCCGTACCGGTGGTGGCAGTAATGTAGAAAACAAACGCGATGGAGATAAAGACGCCCGCAGTGATCGCCAGATAAAAGGTTTTCAGCGGTTGTTTCGTTGCTTTATAGACACCCGCTTCTTCGGCAACTTTTGCCATGGCAGCGGGAAGTAATAGATCGAAAGGGTTGTCAGCTTTCACACTAACTCTCTCTATATTTAATCGGCGACGAGATACTAACAAAGCATTATACAGCAAAATTTGATATCGATCATATCTCGCCGGAGTTGTAGACCTGCAAAACGTGGTGTTATTGCAAATTTTTGCATTAACCTTATGAAAATAAAGGTAAAAATAATTTTTAAAGTTTATTATTTAAGTTGAATGATACCGCTCCGCCTCATAGCCAACAGTTAATTAATATGGAGTATTTATTAAAATAAGTAACACTAAAAGCCGGTAATGACTTTTAATGTTCACTCATATTTAACTTTAAAATTACATTTGAAATAATTAACGCCAAAATAAAAAAAGGGGCAATTAAATCGCCCCGTAATATAGCTGAGGTATGCACAATCGCATACGTTTTTTGAGTGACTTCAGGTTAAGACACTTTCCAGAAAGCCGCTTTGGCGCGCTGTAGTTTCTCATATGCGGCCAGCAACGCCTGATGCGCCGGGAAGGCTTTCAGGTCGGCATCCACCGTTTGCAGGCCGTAGAACGGTGCTTCGCCGCTCAATGCCGCGCTGGCGCTTTCTACCGCTTCGGCACCGTACATACGCACAAACGCATTGAGGTACTGCAACGGCTGGCGGTCTTCTTCCTGCGCCAGCAGCAGCAGGGTTTGCAGGCAGCGGTAGTAGTTAGCACGTTCAGCGCTGAATACCGACCCGTTGAACTCCATGGTCCATTCGGTCCAGATGAGCGCCTGTTCCAGATCGCCACCCGCCAGCGCCAGCATCGCTTTCAGCTCGCCGATGCGCAGGGTGTACCAGCCGTTGTCTTTGCCGGTCGCCAGGCCCAGCAGCTCGCGCACGCGGGTGAAGTCGTCATGGCCCTCTTCGTCCAGTTGGGCGATCAGGTTGAGGTAATCTTCTTTTTCCCACGCGCTACCCGGCAGTGCCAGAATGGTTTCGCGCAGATGAGCGCCCATGCTGTTATTGGCGAGCCACAGATCTTCTGCCGGATAGATATCGGACATGCCTGGCACGATAATGCGGCAGGCGTAAACGCTCAGATGTTCGTAGTCAGCGATATACACGTCTTTATCTTCAGATTTGAAGATAGCCATTAAGGTGGCGAACTCTTCTTCGGTGGTGCCGGCAAAGCTCCAGTCGACGAACGGGTAATCGGCATCCTGCTTGAACATATCCCAGGAGATCAGACCGCTGGAATCGATAAAGTGGGTTTCCAGGTTAGCGTGCTCCGCGACTTCTTCATCATCGAAGGTCGGCGGGGTAAACACGTCCAGATCCTTCAGGCCTCGGCCCTGCAACAGCTCGGTCACGGTACGTTCCAGCGCCACGCCGAAATCCGGGTGCGCGCCAAACGAGGCAAAACAGGTGCCGTTTGCCGGGTTAAACAGCACCACGCAGATCACCGGGTATTTGCCGCCCAGCGAGCCGTCGTAGGCAAAGATCGGGAAACCTTCGGCTTCGAGTTTAGCAATGGCTTCCACCACGCCCGGATAGCGCGCCAGAACCTCCTGCGGGATTTCCGGCAGGCTGATGCTTTCGGCGATAATGCGGTTTTTGATATGACGCTCAAACACTTCAGACAAGCCCTGCACGCGCGCTTCGTTGGCGGTGTTGCCTGCGGACATACCGTTGGAGACATACAGGTTGCCGACGATGTTCATCGGGATATACACGGTCTGCTGGTCGGACTGACGGGTGAACGGCAGGGCGCACACGCCGCGCGACGCGTTGCCGGATTGCAGGTCGATCAGCATGCTGGCGGTGAGTTCATTGTCCGGATCGTAAAAGGCGCGCAGGCGATCGTCCAGAATGCCTTCCGGCAATTCGTCGTCTTCCGGGATCGGGAACCACTTCTCGTTGGGATAGTGAACGAACGGACCGTTAGCGATGGTGTCGCCCAGCCAGAAATCGGCGAAGAAATAGTTGGTGGACAGACGTTCAAAATATTCGCCCAGCGCGGAGGCCAGCGCGGCTTTTTTAGTGGCGCCTTTCCCGTTGGTGAAGCACAGCGCGGAGTCTTTATCGCGAATATGCACCGACCAGACGTGCGGGACGGGGTTTAACCAGGAGGCTTCTTCAATATTAAAGCCGAGGTCGGTGAGCTGTTGCTGAAAGCGAGCGATGGAATCTTCCAGCGCAGCATCTTTACCGGGAATGAAGGTTTGAGTCATGAGAGTCACTTTTATCGTACGCAAAGCGCGCAATGATACGGGTTTTGTGTTGCGGGTGCCATCTTCCCGCCGTAGCGGGCAAAAATAATTGTTCGCGCTATGCTTACTTTCAGCAAGGTACTGTAAAGGCGAATAAAAATGAAAGCATTTGATTTGCAACGGATGGCTTTTGACAAGGTCCCCTTTGAATTCCTCGGCGAAGTCGCGCTGCGCAGCTTATACACCTTTGTGTTGGTGTTTATTTTCCTGAAACTCACCGGGCGGCGCGGCGTGCGCCAGATGTCGCTGTTTGAAGTGTTGATTATCCTGACGCTGGGCTCTGCTGCGGGTGACGTGGCGTTTTATGACGACGTGCCGATGATCCCGGTGCTGGTGGTGTTTATTTCGCTCGGCGCGCTTTACCGGCTGGTGATGTGGCTGATGGCGCGCAGCGAGAAACTGGAAGATCTGCTCGAAGGCAAACCGATGATTGTGGTGAAAGAGGGCGAGCTCGCCTGGGACAATCTTCGCAAAGAGAACATGACCGAGTTTGAATACTTTATGGAACTGCGGCTCAGCGGCGTGGAACAGCTCGGCCAGGTGAAATTAGCCATACAGGAAACCAACGGGCAGTTGAGCGTTTATTTTTACGCGGATGAGAATGTCAGGCCCGGATTGCCCATTCTGCCGGACTCCCATAAACCAGCCTTTAAAATCATGCCTGACGCGGGAGATTACGCCTGCACGCGCTGTAGCGAAGTAGTCGCAATGAAAGCCGGAGATAAATTAATGTGTCCGCGCTGCGCGCATAACCAGTGGGTCAAAGCCAGCCGCGCCCGCCGCGTTACCTGAACAGTGTAAATTTCGGCGTTCTGCTTCCCGCCTGGCATAATCTGCCGTGTGATAAAGCGCACATTTTGCCCCCGGCGGGGATTAGCCATTGCAGCCGTACTCGCTGAGTGATAAAACCGATAGCCACAGGAAAAACTTATTGTTATGCGTGGTGAGGGGAAATGACTCAGGTCTACAATTTTAGTTCTGGCCCGGCGATGTTACCGGCAGATGTAATGCTTTTGGCACAGCAGGAATTACGCGACTGGCAGGGATTGGGTACATCGGTAATGGAAGTCAGCCATCGCGGCAAACCGTTTATCGCGGTCGCAGAAGAGGCGGAAAAAGATTTTCGCGATCTGCTGAATATCCCCTCTAATTATAAAGTTTTATTCTGCCACGGCGGCGGACGCGGACAGTTCTCTGCCATCCCGCTTAACCTGCTGGGCAATAAAACCACCGCAGATTACGTGGATGGCGGCTACTGGGCAGCCAGTGCGGTGAAAGAAGCGCATAAATACCTTAAGCCGAACGTCATCGATGCCAAAATTACCGTCGACGGTAAACGCGCCATCAAGCCGATGAGCGAATGGCAGCTTTCTGAAGACGCTGCATACTTGCACTACTGCCCGAATGAAACCATCGACGGTATCGCCATTAACGAAACGCCGGACTTCGGCGACGCCATCGTTACCGCTGATTTCTCCTCCACCATTCTTTCCCATCCGATTGATATTTCCCGTTACGGCGTAATTTATGCCGGTGCGCAGAAAAATATCGGCCCGGCAGGGTTAACAATTGTTATCGTGCGTGAAGATCTGCTGGGTAAAGCGCACTCCGTCTGCCCGTCGATCATCGACTACACCGTGCTGAGCGAAAACGATTCGATGTTCAACACGCCGCCGACATTCGCCTGGTATCTCTCCGGCTTGGTGTTTAAATGGCTGAAGCAGCAGGGCGGTGTGGACGTCATGGACCGCATCAACCAGCAAAAATCGGATCTGCTGTACGGCGTTATCGACAACAGCGATTTCTACCGTAACGACGTGGCCCGTGCTAACCGCTCGCGCATGAACGTGCCGTTCCAGCTGGCTGACAGCAACCTCGATAAACTGTTCCTCGACGAGTCATTTAAAGCCGGTCTGCATGCGCTGAAAGGCCACCGCGTGGTCGGCGGGATGCGCGCCTCTATCTATAACGCGATGCCGCTGGAAGGCGTAAAAGCGCTGACCGATTTTATGATTGATTTTGAGCGTCGCCACGGTTAATCCTCGTTATTGTTTTTCTTCCCCGCAGCCTGTCTGCGGGGCTTTTATTACCTCGATCGAGAATTTTTTGCATGCAGGAATCCCTGACTTTACAGCCCATCGCGCACGTTGAGGGCACCATCAACCTTCCCGGCTCGAAGAGCGTTTCCAACCGCGCATTACTGCTTGCTGCCTTCGCCAAAGGCAAAACGGTGCTGACCAACCTGCTGGACAGCGATGACGTCCGCCATATGCTGAACGCCCTGAAAGCGCTGGGCGTTGAATATGTACTGTCCGATGACCGTCGCCGTTGCGAAGTCATCGGTCTGGGCGGCACGTTCCAGGCAAAAGGCGAGCTGGAGCTGTTTTTAGGGAATGCCGGCACCGCCATGCGCCCGCTGGCGGCGGCGCTGTGCCTGGGGCACAACGACATCGTGCTCACCGGCGAGCCGCGAATGAAAGAGCGTCCTATCGGCCATCTGGTGGATGCACTGCGCCAGGGCGGCGCGCAGATAGATTATCTGGAACAGGAACATTATCCTCCGCTGCGCCTGCGCGGCGGTTTTAGCGGCGGCAACGTCGAGGTTGATGGTAGCGTTTCCAGCCAGTTTTTGACGGCGTTGCTGATGACCGCACCGCTGGCGGAGCAGGACACGGTTATCACCATCAAAGGCGATCTGGTGTCCAAACCCTATATCGACATTACCCTGCATCTGATGAAAACCTTCGGCGTGGACGTTGAAAACGGCGATTACCAGCGCTTTGTTATCCGCGGCGGGCAACGCTATCAGGCGCCGGGTGAGTATCTGGTGGAAGGCGACGCGTCGTCAGCGTCCTATTTCCTGGCGGCGGCGGCGATCAAGGGCGGTACGATTAAAGTGACCGGCATTGGCCGCAACAGCGTCCAGGGCGATATCCGTTTTGCTGACGTGCTGGAGAAAATGGGCGCGCAAATTACCTGGGGTGACGACTTTATCGTCTGCACCCGTGGCGATCTCAACGCTATCGACATGGACATGAACCATATCCCCGATGCCGCCATGACTATCGCCATTACTGCGCTGTTCGCTAAAGGCACTACGACGCTGCGCAATATCTATAACTGGCGAGTCAAAGAAACCGACCGCCTGGCCGCGATGGCGACGGAGTTGCGTAAAGTGGGCGCGACGGTGGAAGAGGGCCATGATTTCATTACGGTCACGCCGCCGGAGCAGTTACGCTTTGCGGATATCGGCACCTATAACGATCACCGTATGGCGATGTGTTTCTCATTAGTGGCGCTATCAGATACGCCGGTGACCATTCTTGATCCGAAATGCACCGCCAAAACCTTCCCGGATTATTTTGAGCAGTTGGCGCGCCTGAGTACCCAGGCGTAAGCTTTCATCCCGCCTCTACGGGCTGGCACTGCGCCAGCCCGCTATACTTGAGCAATTCCTCTACATTCAGATTCATAAACCAAATCATACGTAAGCTTTAGTAACGCTCTGAGTGATTGGCGCGTATAATGCGCGGCGTTTATGACATGTATGCCTGGCTTAAGGAGAATAGGATGACGGCAGCAGCCCCCGTGATTACCGTTGATGGGCCGAGCGGCGCAGGTAAAGGCACGCTATGTAAAGCCCTGGCTGAAGCATTGCAATGGCATTTGCTGGATTCAGGCGCTATCTACCGTGTCCTTGCGCTGGCGGCTCTGCATCACCATGTTGATGTGGCTTCTGAAGAAGCGCTGGTGCCCCTGGCGGCGCATCTCGACGTGCGTTTTGTGGCGACCAATGAAGAGCTGGAAGTGATCCTCGAAGGCGAAGACGTCAGCGGCGAAATCCGTACCCAGGATGTGGCCAACGCCGCCTCGCAGGTCGCGGCTTTCCCTCGCGTTCGTGAAGCGTTGCTGCGTCGTCAACGGGCGTTTCGCGAAGCGCCGGGTCTGATCGCCGACGGGCGTGATATGGGCACCGTGGTATTCCCTGATGCGCCAGTGAAAATTTTCCTTGACGCCTCCTCTGAAGAGCGCGCCCAACGCCGCATGCTACAGTTGCAGGAGAAGGGCTTTAGTGTTAACTTTGAACGCCTTTTGGCCGAGATCAAAGAACGTGACGATCGCGATCGAAATCGTTCCGTAGCGCCGCTTGTCCCCGCTGCCGATGCTTTAGTTCTGGATTCCACGAGTTTAAGTATTGAGCAAGTGATTGAAAAGGCGCTACAATATGCGCGCCAAAAACTGGCTCTCGCTGATTAAGCGACAGAATTTGCAGTACCCCCGTTGCAATGGATTGACAGCGGGTATGTGAAACAACCCCATCCGGCATGAAGCCAGGTGGACGTTAAATTAAAACCTGAAGATTAAACATGACTGAATCTTTTGCTCAACTCTTTGAAGAATCCCTGAAAGAAATCGAAACCCGCCCGGGTTCTATCGTTCGTGGTGTTGTTGTTGCTATCGACAAAGATATCGTACTGGTTGACGCCGGTCTGAAATCTGAGTCTGCCATTCCGGCTGAGCAGTTCAAAAACGCCCAGGGCGAAATTGAAATCCAGGTTGGTGACGAAGTTGACGTTGCTCTGGATGCAGTAGAAGACGGTTTCGGTGAAACCCTGCTGTCTCGTGAGAAAGCGAAGCGTCACGAAGCATGGCTGATGCTGGAAAAAGCTTACGAAGAAGCGGCGACCGTTACTGGTGTTATCAATGGCAAAGTCAAGGGCGGCTTCACTGTTGAGCTGAACGGTATTCGTGCGTTCCTGCCAGGTTCTCTGGTTGACGTGCGTCCGGTTCGCGACACCCTGCACCTCGAAGGCAAAGAGCTTGAATTCAAAGTAATCAAGCTGGACCAGAAGCGTAACAACGTTGTTGTTTCTCGTCGTGCCGTTATCGAGTCTGAAAACAGCGCAGAACGCGATCAGCTGCTGGAAAACCTGCAGGAAGGCATGGAAGTCAAAGGTATCGTTAAGAACCTCACTGACTACGGTGCATTCGTTGATCTGGGCGGCGTAGATGGCCTGCTGCACATCACTGATATGGCGTGGAAACGCGTTAAGCATCCGAGCGAAATCGTGAACGTTGGCGACGAAATCACTGTTAAAGTGCTGAAGTTCGACCGCGAGCGTACTCGTGTTTCCCTGGGCCTGAAACAGCTGGGCGAAGATCCGTGGGTGGCTATCGCTAAACGTTACCCGGAAGGCACTCGTCTGACTGGCCGCGTGACCAACCTGACCGACTACGGCTGCTTCGTTGAAATCGAAGAAGGCGTTGAAGGCCTGGTGCACGTTTCCGAAATGGACTGGACCAACAAAAACATCCACCCGTCCAAAGTTGTTAACGTTGGCGACGTAGTGGAAGTAATGGTTCTGGATATCGACGAAGAACGTCGTCGTATCTCCCTGGGCCTGAAACAGTGCAAATCCAACCCGTGGCAGCTGTTTGCTGAGACCCACAACAAAGGCGACCGCGTTGAAGGTAAAATCAAGTCTATCACTGACTTCGGTATCTTCATCGGCCTGGACGGCGGCATCGACGGCCTGGTTCACCTGTCTGACATCTCCTGGAACGTTGCAGGCGAAGAAGCAGTTCGTGAATACAAGAAAGGCGACGAAATCGCAGCGGTTGTTCTGCAGGTTGACGCAGAGCGTGAGCGTATCTCCCTGGGCGTTAAACAGCTCGCAGAAGATCCGTTCAACAACTACGTTGCTATGAACAAGAAAGGCGCTATCGTTACTGGTAAAGTAACGGCAGTTGACGCGAAAGGTGCTACAGTTGAATTAGCAGACGGCGTTGAAGGCTACCTGCGCGCTTCTGAAGCTTCCCGTGACCGCGTTGAAGATGCCACTCTGGTTCTGAGCGTTGGCGACGATGTTGAAGCTAAATTCACTGGCGTTGATCGTAAAAACCGTGTTGTAAGCCTGTCTGTTCGTGCCAAAGACGAAGCTGACGAGAAAGATGCAATCGCAACTGTTAACAACAAACAGGAAGACGGCAACTTCTCCAGCGCTATGGCTGAAGCATTCAAAGCAGCTAAAGGCGAGTAATCGTCCGAGCGCTAAATCAGGGCGGCTGCGGCCGCCCTTGTTCGATTGATAGCTGTAGGCAAATTTTCCTGAATGGAAACCGGAGGAATGATGACCAAGTCAGAATTAATTGAAAGACTTGCAACCCAGCAATCTCATATTCCCGCGAAAGCGGTGGAAGATGCAGTAAAAGAGATGCTGGAGCATATGGCCACGACTCTCGCCCAGGGCGAGCGTATTGAAATCCGGGGTTTTGGCAGTTTCTCCTTACACTATCGCGCTCCGCGCACTGGCCGTAACCCGAAAACGGGCGATAAAGTGGATCTGGAAGGTAAATACGTTCCGCACTTTAAGCCGGGTAAAGAATTACGCGACCGCGCCAATATCTATGGTTAAGCTAGTTTGAGCTTGCCCTGAAGACGACATCTACGGATGTCGTTTTTTTTTGCCCTTCATAAACGTTACGGTTTAACTCGCAAGATTTCTGCGCGTTGCAGCAACACCACAACATTCTATGAACACAGCGCGTAACGCTGTGATTCCTGACTCGCGCTCCTGTTTATTCCCGGCATACTGCGGCACGACAGGAGGCCTGCATGACACTCATTACCCTTTGCTATTGCCTGATTTTAGGGACAATGCCGCTACTCTGGCTGCCTCAGTTACCGTCACTGGAGCTGTTGGCAGTGATAAATGCGGCTGCGATGCTGCTACTTTTAGCACCGGGAAAAGCCGCGCGCACGCTGGCGCTGATGCTGCTCTTTTTCTGTTGGGCCTCTCTGGCGGCATGGCAAACCCTGACGCCATTGTCGCTCACCACGCGCAATCAGCATGTGACGGCGACGATCCTGCAAACCGATGGTGGCACCCGGCATCTGGCGCGAATCACCCATATTGAGGGTAAATGGCTGCTTCCGGCCATTACGGTAGATTTGCCCGGCGGCTATCTTGCAGAAAAAGTGTGTGCTGGCCAGCGCTGGAACCTTGTGGTGCGCCTGAAGCCCATCCACGGGCAGCTTAATGATGGTGGATTTGACAACCAGCGCTACGCCTTGTCACAGCGGCGTATCGTAACGGGCCGGATAATCTCCTCCCGGCCGCTCGACAGCCAATGCAGTTGGCGCGCAGATTTTATGGCATCGATTAGCCAGTCGCTTTCGCACCGGACCTGGCGCGAGGTCATCATGGCATTGGGCTTCGGCGAACGGCTGGCGGTAAGCGATGAAATAAAAAACCTGATGCGTGAAACCGGAACATCCCATCTAATGGCGATTTCCGGGCTGCATATTGGCCTCGCCGGATTAATGGGGTGGGGGATAGCACGTTTGTTGCAATTTGCCTTCCCGGCCAGATTCATCCACCACGCTTTCCCCTTACTCATCAGTTTAGCAACCAGCGGCGCCTATACAGGGTTGAGCGGAGCTAACCCACCCGCGATCAGAACCTTTGTCGCCATGCTGATTTGGGGCGCGCTCAGACTGAGCGGGCGCAACGGGCAGCCTTTGCACGTATGGCTGTGCTGCGTCGCTGGCATAATGTTTATCGATCCCTTAACCGTGCTGTCAGAAAGCTTCTGGCTTTCGGTTCTGGCAGTAGGCGCGCTGCTGTTCTGGTTTCAATGGATGCCCTTCATTCCGCTGGGATCGCCGCGCATCGTCAAACCTGTGCTGGCGCTAGTGCACCTCCAGACTGGCATGGCATTACTGCTATTGCCGCTACAGGTCATGCTGTTTCATGGCATCAGCCTGACGTCAGTCGTCGCTAATTTATTTGCCGTACCGGTGGTGACCTTTGTGACCGTGCCGCTGATCCTGCTGGCGATGATGACAAATCGTGTGGGGATGGGTGCAGCGGAGCATGTTCTTGAATACCTCGCGGACCGTTCGCTGGCCGGGGTTTTTTATGGATTACAGGCGCTGCCGCACGGCTGGCTGGATGTCGACAGGCGTTTTCTCTGGCTGGCGTTTAGCCCTTGGTTGCTAATTGTTCTCTGGCGGCTACGCTTTCTGTGGTACACGCCATTGTTGCCTGGCATTGTGGTGCTACTGTTGAGCGGGCCGCTGATCCGCCAGCGTCACGATAATGGTTGGGCCGTTCATATGCTGGATATTGGGCATGGCTTAGCGATCGTTATCGAGCGTAATGGTCGCGCCATGCTCTACGATACTGGCAACGCCTGGCCGGGCGGGGACAGCGCGCGACAAACGATTATCCCCTGGTTGCGCTGGCATCGCCTGACACCCGATGGCGTAATCGTAAGCCACGAGCATCTCGATCATCGGGGCGGCCTGAACAGTTTGATTAAGACATGGCCGTCGCTACCCGTGATCAGTTCGTTGGGGTGGGCTGGGCATCAACCCTGCCTGCGTGGCAAGCGCTGGCGCTGGCAGGGGCTGGTGTTCACGGTGCACTGGCCCCAGACGCTCAGCGCGAATACCGGGAACAACGCCTCGTGCGTGGTTAAAGTCAGCGATGGCGAGCAGAGCGTCTTATTGACCGGGGATATTGAAGCTGACGCCGAACGGTTGATGGTAAAGCACCACTGGCGCGAACTACAGGCTTCCGTGCTGCAGGTGCCGCACCACGGCAGTAAAACATCATCCAGCGTTCTCCTGTTGAGGACGGTAGCAGGGCAGGCTGCGCTGGCCTCCGTGGCCCGCTATAACGCGTGGCGGTTGCCGTCTCGCCCGGTAGTGGCGCGTTATAAGCACTATGACTATCAATGGCAGGATACCGCCCATGCGGGACAAATAACGGTGAATTTTTCGCCAAAAGCTATGGTTATCACACGCTTCCGGCAGCAACTTTCGCCTCGCTGGTATCATCAGTGGTTTGGCGTAGATAAGGATAACGGGTAGAATATGCGGCTATTTCAACGAAAGCTGGTTTTTTGAATGCATACCGACAAAGATCTTTCGACGTGGCAAACCTTTCGCCGCCTCTGGCCAATGATTGCCCCTTTCAAACCAGGCCTCATTGTTGCTGCGATAGCGTTAATTCTCAACGCAGCCAGCGATACCTATATGTTATCGCTGCTTAAACCATTACTGGACGATGGTTTTGGTAAGACGGATCGCTCTGTACTGCTCTGGATGCCTTTAGTCGTCATTGGATTAATGGTCCTGCGCGGCATCACCAGTTACATTTCAAGCTATTGTATTTCATGGGTTTCCGGTAAGGTCGTCATGACTATGCGCCGCCGCCTGTTTAACCATATGATGGGGATGCCGGTCGCATTCTTTGATAAACAGTCCACCGGTACACTACTTTCACGTATTACCTATGATTCTGAACAGGTTGCCTCATCCTCTTCTGGCGCGCTGATCACCGTCGTGCGTGAAGGCGCATCGATTATCGGCCTGTTTATCATGATGTTTTATTACAGCTGGCAGCTGTCGATCATTCTGATCGTGCTCGCGCCCATCGTGTCCATTGCCATTCGCGTGGTTTCAAAACGTTTTCGCAATATCAGCAAAAACATGCAGAACACCATGGGGCAGGTGACTACCAGTGCGGAGCAGATGCTCAAAGGGCATAAAGAAGTGCTGATGTTTGGCGGCCAGCAGGTAGAAACCGATCGGTTTGACAAAGTGAGCAATAAAATGCGCCGCCAGGGGATGCGTATGGTTTCCGCCTCCTCCATCTCCGATCCGATTATCCAGCTGATCGCCTCCCTGGCCCTGGCTTTCGTACTGTATGCCGCCAGCTTCCCCAGCGTGATGGAAACCCTCACCGCCGGGACCATTACCGTGGTGTTCTCGGCGATGATCGCCCTGATGCGCCCGCTTAAATCCCTGACCAACGTTAACGCCCAGTTCCAGCGCGGTATGGCGGCCTGCCAGACCCTGTTCAGCATTCTGGACAGCGAGCAGGAAAGAGATGACGGTACGCGGGTTATCGAACGCGCCACGGGTGATATTGAGTTCCGTAATGTCACCTTTACCTATCCTGGCAGAGACACTCCGGCGCTGCGCAACATCAATCTGCGCATTCCGGCGGGGAAGACCGTCGCTCTGGTTGGGCGCTCTGGCTCGGGTAAATCGACCATCGCTGGTTTGATCACCCGCTTTTACGATATTGATGAAGGTGAAATCCTGATGGACGGCCATGACCTGAGGGAATATACCCTGACGTCATTACGTAACCAGGTGGCGCTGGTGTCCCAGAACGTGCATCTGTTTAACGATACCGTCGCCAACAACATTGCTTACGCCCGTACCGAAGAGTACAGCCGCGAAGAAATTGAGAAGGCCGCGAAAATGGCCTATGCCACCGACTTTATCAATAAGATGGATAACGGCTTCGACACCATCATCGGTGAAAACGGGGTGATGCTCTCCGGCGGTCAACGCCAGCGTATCGCCATCGCCCGTGCGTTGCTGCGCGATAGCCCGATCCTCATCCTGGATGAGGCGACATCGGCGCTGGATACCGAATCTGAACGCGCTATCCAGGCGGCGCTGGATGAACTGCAGAAAAACCGCACATCGCTGGTGATTGCCCACCGCCTGTCGACCATTGAGAAAGCCGATGAAATCGTGGTAATTGAAGATGGCCGCATCGTGGAGCGTGGCACCCATGACGAACTGTTAAATGAGCGCGGCGTGTACGCCCAGCTTCATAAAATGCAGTTTGGCGCATGATTGAAAAAATCTGGTCAGGGCAATCCCGCCTGTGGTTTCTGCTGTTGCCGCTCGCCGGGCTTTATGGCCTGGTGAGCACCCTTATCCGGCTAAGTTACCGTGCAGGGTGGCGTAAAGCCTGGCGCGCGCCTGTCCCGGTGGTCGTGGTGGGCAATCTGACCGCGGGCGGCAACGGTAAAACTCCGGTGGTGGTTTGGCTGGTGGAGCAGTTGCAGCAGCGCGGCATCCAGGTTGGCGTGGTTTCACGCGGCTACGGCGGCAAAGCCGAACGCTATCCGCTGGTCCTCGATGCGCAGACTTCCAGCGAACAGGCCGGAGATGAGCCGGTGCTGATTTACCAGCGTACCGGCGCTGCTGTGGCGGTCTCGCCGGTACGCAGCGAGGCGGTGCAGGCCCTGCTTGAACATAATCCGCCGCAAATTATCATCACCGACGACGGGCTTCAGCATTATGCGCTGGCGCGTGACAGGGAAATCGTCGTAGTGGACGGGGTACGGCGTTTCGGCAACGGCTGGTGGTTGCCCGCGGGCCCGATGCGTGAACGTGAAGGCCGGTTGCGTGAAGTAGATGCGGTTATCACCAATGGCGGTACGCCAAAAGCGGGTGAGATCGCGATGCGGCTGGTGCCAACCCAGGCCGTTAATCTGCTAACCGGAGAAAAGCGTGATGCCGCATCGTTCACAGACGTGGTTGCAATGGCGGGAATTGGTCATCCGCCGCGCTTTTTCGCCACGCTGGAAAGCTTAGGCGTAACGCCCGTTAAGACGCTGAGCCTGGCGGATCACCAGGCGCTGACGCAAGCGCAGGTCTCCGCCTTCGCCCGTCCTGACCAGGTATTAATGATGACCGAAAAAGACGCGGTGAAATGCCGGCCCTTCGCGCAACAAAACTGGTGGTATTTGCCGGTAGAGGCGCAGCTTGCATCCCCGGCGGCAGACAAACTTCTTCTGGATATCCTCTCCCTGGTGCGCTAAACAGCCGCTGGGCCGAACAAGGATGCACCATGGCTGAACCTTTACTCACTCTTCAAACCGCACGCAATCTGCATCTTGCCGCCCAGGGCTTACTGCGCAAACCGCGCCGCCGCGCCCGTCCGGCGGATATCCTCGCCGCCATCACCCAAATGTCATTACTGCAAATCGACACCATTAATGTGGTGGCGCGCAGCCCCTATCTGGTGCTGTTCAGCCGCCTTGGGCAATACCCGATGGCCTGGCTTGACGATGCGCTGGCGCGGGGAGAACTCATGGAGTACTGGGCGCATGAGGCCTGTTTTCTTCCGCGTAGTGACTTTGAACTGGTTCGTCACCAAATGCTCCAGCCAGAAAACATGGGCTGGAAATATCGCGTGGAATGGATGGCGGAACATGCCGCTGATATCGCCGAGTTGCTTGACTGGATAGCCCAGAACGGGCCGGTACGCTCGGCGGATTTTGAACATCCGCGTCCCGGGCAGCGCGGCTGGTGGGACTGGAAACCGCATAAGCGCCATCTTGAAGGCCTGTTCAGCGCCGGAAAAGTGATGGTGGTCGAGCGCAGGAATTTTCAGCGCGTTTACGATCTCACTTCCCGCGTCATGCCGCACTGGGACGACGAAAAACACCTTTTACCGCAGGAACTCGCGCAGGCCCGCATGCTGGAAAACAGCGCCCGTAGCCTGGGGATATTTAAAAGCGCCTGGCTTGCTGACTATTACCGCCTGAAAAAGGTGCCGCTGACGGAGCACATAGCGCGCTGGCAGGCGCAAGGCAGTGTGGTTAGCGTTGAGGTGGAGTCCCTGGGGCAGATGTGGCTGCATCAGGATCTCTTGCCGTTACTGGCGAGCGGGAAAAACCTGCGCGCCACGCACAGCGCGGTGCTCTCGCCTTTTGATCCGGTCGTCTGGGACCGCCGCCGCGCCGAACAGCTGTTTAATTTTACTTACCGGCTTGAGTGCTATACCCCGGCGGAAAAACGGCAGTACGGCTATTTTACTTTGCCGTTACTGCACTGCGGCCAGCTTGTTGGGCGGATGGATACCAAAATGCACCGTAAAACGGGCGAGCTGGCGATTATCGCTCTGTATCTGGAACCTGACGTTGTGGTCAATGCGCTACGGGTAAGCGGTTTACAGACTGCCATCACTGAATTTGCCCGCTGGCAGGGCGCAACAAGGGTTACGCTGGCCAGCCAGCCTTCGTCATTACAGGCTATATGGGGCAGCGTCTGGGAAATCCAACAACCCTGAACCAGGGCTGTGGTATTCTCTGGGCATCACATCCATCAGGAGGAAACATGGATCATCGTTTGCTTGAAATCATTGCTTGCCCGGTCTGCAACGGCAAGTTGTATTACAGCCAGGATAAGCAGGAGCTTATCTGCAAAGTGGACAATATGGCCTTCCCGTTTAAAGAGGGTATTCCCGTATTGCTGGAAACCGAAGCCCGCACCCTGGATCCGGAAGAGAGTTATTCATGAGTTTTGTGACTATTATTCCCGCCCGCTTCGCATCAACGCGTCTTCCGGGCAAACCGCTGGTAGACATTAACGGCAAGCCAATGATTGTGCACGTGCTCGAGCGCGCCCGGGAATCCGGCGCTGACCGCGTGATCGTCGCCACTGATGTGGTTGAGGTGGCCGAGGCTGTTCGCGCTGTGGGCGGCGAAGTCTGCATGACGCGCGCCGATCACGAATCAGGCACCGAACGCCTGGCGGAAGTTGTCGAGAAGCTGGGTTTTTCCGATGACACCATCATTGTTAACGTGCAGGGCGATGAGCCGATGATCCCGCCCGCGATTATTCGTCAGGTCGCAGAAAACCTGGCGCAATGCGATGCAGGCATGGCGACCCTGGCAGTGCCGATCCACAGCGCGGAAGAGGCGTTCAACCCAAATGCCGTTAAAGTGGTGATGGATAAAAATGGTTTCGCGCTCTATTTTTCTCGCGCCACCATTCCCTGGGATCGCGACCGCTTCGCTGAATCCCGGGATGCCATTGCCGGGCATTTCCTGCGCCATATCGGCATCTATGGCTATCGCGCCGGATTCATTCGCCGCTACGTGACCTGGGCGCCGAGCGAGCTGGAACACATTGAAAAACTGGAGCAACTGCGCGTGCTCTGGAACGGTGAAAAAATTCACGTTGCGGTGGCGCATGAGGTGCCGGGTACTGGCGTTGACACCCCCGCCGATCTCGAAAGAGTTCGGGCAGAAATGCGCTAAACCGACAATTTTGAAAACCGGCCACTGGCCGGTTTTTTCTTTCTGGCAGCTTATTGATCTCGTCTGATGACATCTGCGTAAAGGACGCCCATTATTAAACCAGTATGGTTATTAAGGGTAAAAGCGAATGGAGCAACTGCGTGCAGAACTCAGTCATCTGTTGGGTGAAAAACTAAGCCGGGTTGAATGCGTCAGCGAGAAGCCCGATACCGCGCTGTGGGCACTTTATGACAGTCAGGGCAACCCGATGCCGCTGCTGGCCCGCAGCTTTACATCCCCTGGGCTGGCCGGGCAACTCGCCTGGAAAATTTCCATGCTGGCCCGTTCGGGAACCGCGCGTATGCCGGTGGTTTATGGGGTGATGACCCATGAAGAGAATCCGGGCCCGGACGTGGTGCTGATGGAGCGGTTGCGCGGCGTATCGGTGGAAGCGCCAGCCCGAACGCCGGAGCGCTGGGAGCAATTAAAAGACCAGATTGTTGAATCCCTGCTGGCCTGGCACCGCGTCGACAGCCGGGGCTGCGTGGGCAATGTCGATAGCACCCAGGAAAATATCTGGCCCTCCTGGTACCGCCAGCGCGTTGAAGTGCTCTGGAACACGCTGAATCAATATCCGCGCTGTGGGTTGACCATGCAGGATAAACGGATTTTGTTTCGTACCCGGGAATGCCTCGGCTCGCTGTTCTACGGGTTCAACGATAACTGTGTGCTGATCCACGGCAATTTCACCCTACGCAGCATGTTGAAAGATTCCCGTAGCGACCAGCTGCTGGCGATGGTTAACCCCGGCTTAACGCTCTGGGCACCGCGCGAGTATGAACTGTTCCGCTTATGCGATACCGGGCAGGCGGAAAGCCTGCTCTGGCATTATCTCCAGCGCGCGCCGGTGTCGGAGGCTTTCCTCTCCCGGCGCTGGCTATATGTGCTGTGGGACGAAGTGGCGCAGCTGCTGCAAACCGGGCGCATGAACCGCAACAATTTCGATCTCGCGTCTAAATCACTGATCCCGTGGATCGCCTGACACGCCTTTCAACCATTGCCACACCCGGCCGAGGGTTTCATAACTTGCCCGATCGCTGTGCATTAGCCAAAGGGGAGAGGGGAAAGCTCTCTCCCAAGGATTGAGCGGAGAAGTAATCGCGATTTGGTTAGCGGGCGCGGGGATCGGCTTAAGCCCCTGTTGCTGGAAAAAGATCATCGCCCTGGGTAGATGCGAGGCGGACGTCACCAGCAAAAACGGCGTGTCGCCAATCTTCTTCGCCACTGCCGCCGCTTCTTCTTCGGTATCTTTCGGTGTATCCAGCGTGATGATAGCGTCGCGCGGCACCCCTAAACTCTCCGCCACCCGAGCGCCTGCCTCAGCGGTGCTCACCGGATTGCCGATAGCGTGGGCCCCGGTAAAAATCAGCTTCGCCCCTGGGTTAGCCAGCCACAGGCGAACGCCTTCCGCCACTCTGGGCAGGCTGTTATTAATCAGGTTTGAACTGGGCGCCCATTGCGGGTTCCAGGTATACCCACCGCCTAATATCACGATATATTGCGCCTTCGGCTCGCCTTGCCAGGTTGGATAGCGCGACTCTATCGGGCTCAGCAGCCCATCGGCAACGGGTTGCAGGCTGAGCAGTAACAGCGTGAGCCAACCTGCGGTCAGCAGCGTTTTTGCCGTTTTCTGCCAGCGGGTAAACCACAGCAGCAAAATCGCACTGCCTGTGACGATCAGCAGGAACGGCAGGGGCATTAACAGCCCGCCGATCAGTTTTTTCAGGAAAAAGAGCATAAAAGCGGGTCCTTTTTAACCATATAACGGGCGCAAAGCGCGGATCTTACACCTGATGGGTTCCTTATCCCTGCGGCTATGCCAAAATAGCGCCTTTGCCCAGATGCTTTCTTTTAAGGTGGAGTTGTACCCATGCGGGATCGCAATTTTGATGATATTGCCGAAAAGTTTGCGCGCAACATTTACGGTACAACGAAAGGCCAATTGCGTCAGGCCATTCTTTGGCAGGATCTCGATCAATTGCTGGATGTTTTACCGCAGCGGCCGTTACGGATTCTGGATGCCGGCGGCGGAGAAGGGCAAACCGCTATTCGCATGGCAGAGCGCGGTCATCAGGTTACGCTATGCGATCTCTCTTCAGAAATGCTGACGCGGGCGCAGCGGGCGAGCCAGGAAAAGGCGGTCAGCGGCAATATGCAGTTTATTCACTGCGCCGCCCAGGAAATAGGGCAACATTTAGAAAGCCCGGTTGATCTGATATTGTTTCACGCGGTGCTGGAGTGGGTCAGCGATCCGCTGGCCGTATTGAACGCATTATGGGAAACGCTTGCTCCCGGTGGCGCGCTTTCCTTGATGTTTTACAATGCAAACGGTTTGCTAATGCATAATATGGTGGCCGGAAATTTCGCTTATGTACAACAAGGCATGCCGAAGCGCAAAAAACGAACCCTGTCACCGGATCATCCGCGCAACCCTGACGATGTCTATCGCTGGCTTGAACAAATCGGTTGGACCATTACCGGCAAAACTGGCGTGCGGGTTTTTCATGATTATCTGCGCGAAAAACACCGCCAGCGCGACGAGTTTGAGGAGTTACTCGAACTGGAAACGCGCTACTGCCGGCAGGAACCTTACATCAGTCTGGGGCGTTATATACATGTCACCGCACGCAAGCCGGAGAACCAAGGATAAACTATGAGTGATTTTTCCCAGACAGTCCCCGAACTGGTTGCCTGGGCCAGGAAAAATGATTTTTCCATCCAGCTTCCGGTAGACAGGCTGGCTTTTTTGCTGGCTATCGCCACGCTAAACGGCGAGCGCATGGACGGCGAAATGAGCGAAGGCGAGCTGGTGGATGCGTTCCGTCACGTCAGCGAGGCGTTTGAGCAGACCCACGAAACGGTAACCCAGCGCGCCAACAACGCCATCAACGATATGGTGCGCCAGCGCCTGCTCAACCGCTTTACCAGCGAGATCACCGAAGGCAATGCTATCTATCGCTTAACTCCGTTGGGCATTGGTATTACCGACTATTACATCCGCCAGCGTGAATTTTCCACGCTGCGCCTTTCGATGCAGCTTTCCATCGTGGCGGGTGAACTGAAACGCGCCGCCGATGCCGCCAGCGAGGGTGGAGACGAATTTCACTGGCATCGCAATGTCTACGCGCCGTTGAAATATTCGGTGGCGGAGATCTTCGACAGCATCGACCTGACCCAGCGCATCATGGATGAACAGCAGCAACTGGTGAAAGACGATATCGCCCAACTGCTGAACAAAGACTGGCGCGCCGCCATCTCAAGCTGTGAATTACTGCTGTCAGAAACCTCGGGTACGCTGCGTGAATTGCAGGATACCCTCGAAGCGGCGGGCGACAAGCTGCAAGCCAATTTGCTGCTGATCCAGGACGCGATCCTCGATAAACACGATCTGCACTTTATTGACCGGCTGGTGGTCGACCTGCAAAGCAAGCTGGACCGCATTATCAGCTGGGGCCAGCAGGCGATTGACCTGTGGATCGGCTATGACCGCCATGTGCATAAATTTATCCGTACCGCCATCGATATGGATAAAAACCGCGTCTTCGCCCAGCGCCTGCGCCAGTCGGTGCAAAGTTATTTCGATGCGCCCTGGGCGTTAACCTACGCCAATGCCGACCGTTTGTTGGATATGCGCGACGAAGAGATGACGCTGCGCGATGAAGAGGTGACCGGCGAACTCCCGGCGGATCTGGAATACGAAGAGTTTAACGAGATCCGCGAACAGCTGGCGGCGCTGATCGAAGGCCAACTGGCAGGCTTTAAAAACAGACAACAACCACTGGATCTTGGTCTGGTGATGCGTGAGTATCTCGCGCAATATCCGCGGGCCCGTCATTTTGACGTCGCACGCATCGTGGTTGACCAGGCCGTGCGCCTCGGTATCGCTGAAGCAGATTTCACTGGGTTGCCAGCAAAATGGCAGCCCATTAATGATTACGGAGCCAAGGTACAGGCACATGTCATTGACAAATATTGAAAAATTCATGCCGGTTAAACTGGCTCAGGCGCTGGCTAATCCGCTATTTCCTGCGCTGGATAGCCAGTTGCGCTCAGGGCGCCACGTCGGGCTTGATGAACTGGATAACCACGCCTTTTTGATGGATTTCCAGCCGGAGCTGGAAGAGTTTTACACCCGCTATAACGTGGAATTAATTCGCGCGCCGGAAGGGTTTTTCTACCTGCGTCCTCGTTCAACCACCCTGATCCCGCGGTCGGTATTGTCCGAGCTGGATATGATGGTGGGCAAAATCCTCTGCTATCTCTATCTCAGCCCGGAACGTCTGGCCAACGAAGGTATTTTTACCCAGCAGGAATTGTATGACGAGCTGATGAGCCTGGCGGACGAAAGCAAACTGCTCAAACTGGTCAACAACCGATCCACCGGTTCGGATCTTGATAAACAAAAGCTACAGGAAAAAGTGCGCTCCTCGTTAAACCGCCTGCGCCGCTTAGGTATGGTGTGGTTTATGGGGCATGACAGCAGTAAATTCCGCATCACTGAGTCGGTGTTCCGCTTTGGTGCTGATGTGCGCGCCGGCGATGATCCACGCGAAGCGCAACTGCGCATGATCCGCGATGGCGAAGCCATGCAGGTGGAAAACCACCTGCAACTCAATGATGAGCCTGAAGACGCGCAACCGGATAATGCGGAGGAAGAGAATGATTGAACGCGGTAAATTTCGCTCGCTAACGCTGGTTAACTGGAACGGTTTTTTTGCCCGGACCTTTGATCTGGATGAGCTGGTCACTACGCTTTCCGGCGGTAACGGGGCAGGGAAATCCACCACCATGGCGGCCTTCGTCACGGCGCTGATCCCGGATTTGACGCTGCTGCACTTCCGTAACACCACCGAAGCAGGGGCCACCAGCGGCTCGCGCGATAAGGGCCTGCACGGCAAACTGAAAGCAGGGGTCTGCTATTCAGTGCTGGATGTGGTGAACTCGCGGCATCAGCGCGTGGTGGTTGGGGTGCGTCTGCAACAGATTGCCGGTCGCGATCGCAAAGTAGATATCAAACCCTTTGCGATCCAGGGCCTGCCGACCTCGATCCTGCCGACCCAACTGCTCACCGAAACGTTGAACGAGCGCCAGGCGCGGGTGTTAACCCTTCAGGAACTCAAAGACAAAATCGAGCAGATCGAAGGGGTGCAGTTTAAGGTCTTTAACTCGATCACCGATTACCACTCGCTGATGTTCGATCTGGGGATTGTGGCACGTCGCCTGCGTTCTGCCTCAGACCGTAGTAAATATTACCGTTTGATTGAGGCCTCGCTGTACGGCGGGATTTCCAGCGCCATCACCCGCTCCCTGCGCGATTACCTGCTGCCGGAAAATAGCGGCGTGCGCAAAGCTTTCCAGGACATGGAAGCGGCGCTGCGCGAAAACCGCATGACGCTTGAAGCGATCCGCGTTACCCAGTCGGACCGCGATCTGTTTAAACACCTGATTTCCGAAGCTACCGACTATGTGGCGGCGGACTATATGCGTCATGCCAATGAGCGCCGTGTTCACCTCGACAAAGCCATTGAATACCGTCGCGATCTGTTCACCAGCCGCCAGCAACTGGCTGCCGAGCAGTACAAGCACGTCGATATGGCGCGTGAACTGGCCGAGCATGCCGGTGCGGAAGGGGATCTGGAGACCGATTATCAGGCCGCCAGCGACCACCTCAACCTGGTACAAACAGCGCTGCGCCAGCAGGAAAAAATCGAGCGCTATGACGCCGATTTAGAAGAGTTGCAGGTACGGCTTGAAGAGCAAAACGAAGTCGTCGCCGAAGCCGCTGAGCAGCAAGAAGAGAACGAAGCCCGCGCCGAAGCCGCAGAGCTGGAAGTGGACGAGCTGAAAAACCAGCTGGCAGACTATCAGCAGGCGCTGGACGTTCAGCAAACCCGAGCCATTCAGTATCAACAGGCGCTGACGGCGCTTGAGCGCGCCCGCGAGCTGTGCCATTTGCCGGATCTCTCCCCACAATCTGCCGAAGAGTGGCTGGAAACCTTCCAGGCAAAAGAGGAAGAAGCCACTGGCCGTTTGCTTAACCTCGAGCAGAAAATGAGCGTCGCCCAGGCGGCCCATAGCCAGTTCGAGCAGGCGTTCCAGCTGGTTTGCGCCATTAACGGCCCGGTAGCGCGTGATGAAGCCTGGGACGTGGCTCGCGATCTGTTGCGCGACGCCTCCACCCAGCGTCACCTTGCCGCCCAGGTGACGCCGCTGCGTTCCCGCTTAAATGAGCTGGAACAGCGCCTGCGCGAACAGCAGGATGCCGAGCGTCTGCTCGCTGATTTCTGCAAACGCCAGGGCAAACGTTACTCCCCGGAACAGCTTGAAGCGCTGCATCAGGAGCTGGAAGAGCGTATTGCCGCGCTGTCTGACAACGTGGCGCAGGCTGGCGAGCAGCGTATGACGCTGCGCCAGGAGCTGGAGCAACTGCAAAGCCGCATTAAAACCCTGACCCAGCGCGCGCCCATCTGGCTGGCGGCGCAAAACAGCCTTAACCAGATTATCGAACAGTGCGGCGAGAACTTTGAATCCAGCCAGCAGGTGACTGAATACCTGCAACAGCTGCTGGAGCGCGAGCGCGAAGCGGTGGTTGAGCGTGATGAAGTCGGCGCGCGTAAGCGTACCGTCGATGAAGAAATTGAGCGCCTCAGTCAGCCTGGCGGCGCGGAAGACGCACGCCTGAACACCCTTGCCGAGCGTTTCGGTGGCGTGCTGCTGTCGGAAATTTATGATGACGTTAGCCTGGAAGACGCGCCGTACTTCTCGGCGCTGTACGGCCCGTCGCGCCACGCTATCGTGGTGCCGGATCTGTCGCTGGTACGCGAGCAGCTTGAAGGGCTGGAAGATACCCCGGAAGATCTGTATCTGATTGAAGGGGACCCGCAATCCTTTGATGACAGCGTATTCAGTACCGAAGAGCTGGAAAAAGCGGTGGTAGTGAAAATCGCCGATCGCCAGTGGCGCTACTCGCGTTTCCCGACGCTGCCGCTGTTTGGCCGCGCGGCGCGTGAAAGCCGTATTGAAAGCCTGCACCAGGAGCGTGAAACGCTGTCTGAGCGCTTCGCTACCCTGTCGTTTGATGTGCAGAAAACCCAGCGTTTGCACCAGGCGTTCAGCCGCTTTATCGGCAGCCACCTGGCCGTAGCGTTTGAATCTGACCCGGAAGCGGAAATCCGCCAGCTTAATACTCGCCGTAACGAACTTGAGCGGGCACTGAGCACGCACGAAAACGACAACCAGCAGCAGCGCGCCCAGTTTGACCAGGCGAAAGAGGGCGTGGCCCTGCTTAACCGCCTGTTGCCGCGTCTGGCGCTGTTGGAAGACGATACGCTGTCCGACCGCGTGGATGAGATCCGCGAGCGCCTGGACGAAGCCCAGGAAGCGGCGCATTTCATCGGCCAGTTTGGCAACCCACTGGCGAAGCTGGAGCCGATGGCTTCGGTGCTGCAAAGCGACCCGGAGCAGTATGACCAGCTAAAAGAAGATTACGCCTACGCGCAGCAGCAGCAGCGTGATGCGCGCCAGCAGGCGTTTGCCCTAACGGAAGTGGTGTCGCGCCGCGCGCATTTCAGCTACTCCGACTCTGCCGATATGCTCAGCGGCAACAGCGATCTCAACGAGAAACTGCGCCAGCGTCTTGAGCAGGCGGAAATCGAACGCACCCGCGCCCGTGAAGCGCTGCGTACCCATGCCGCGCAGGTTAGTCAGTATCATCAGGTGCTGGCATCCCTGAAAAGCTCCTTCGATACCAAGAAAGAACTGCTTAACGATCTCAATAAAGAGCTTAAAGATATCGGCGTACGCGCTGATACGGGTGCGGAAGAACGCGCGCGCCAGCGCCGCGATGAACTCCACACCCAGCTCAGCAATAACCGCTCACGCCGTAGCCAGCTTGAAAAACAGCTGACCTTCTGCGAAGCGGAAATGGACAACCTGACCCGTAAACTACGTCGCCTGGAACGCGACTACCACGAAATGCGCGAGCAGGTGGTCAGCGCCAAAGCGGGCTGGTGCGCGGTAATGCGCATGGTGAAAGACAATGGCGTCGAGCGCCGGCTGCACCGCCGCGAGCTGGCGTATCTCTCCGCCGATGAGCTGCGCTCCATGTCGGATAAAGCGTTGGGCGCATTGCGTCTGGCGGTGGCGGATAACGAACACCTGCGCGATGTGCTGCGCGGGTCGGAAGATCCGAAACGACCGGAGCGTAAAATCCAGTTCTTCGTGGCGGTTTACCAGCATCTGCGCGAGCGTATCCGTCAGGATATTATCCGCACCGATGATCCGGTCGAAGCCATCGAGCAGATGGAAATCGAGCTGGGCCGCCTGACGGAAGAGCTGACCTCCCGCGAGCAGAAACTGGCGATCAGTTCCCGCAGCGTGGCGAACATTATTCGCAAGACCATTCAGCGCGAGCAGAACCGCATCCGTATGCTTAACCAGGGGCTGCAAAGCGTGTCGTTTGGCCAGGTGAACAGTGTGCGGCTCAACGTCAACGTGCGGGAAACCCACGCCACGCTGTTGGATGTGCTGTCGGAGCAGCATGAGCAACATCAGGATCTGTTTAACAGCAACCGCCTGACCTTCTCGGAAGCACTGGCGAAACTGTACCAGCGCCTGAATCCGCAGATCGATATGGGCCAGCGCACCCCGCAAACCATTGGGGAAGAGCTGCTGGATTATCGTAACTATCTGGAAATGGAAGTGGAGGTTAACCGTGGTTCCGACGGCTGGCTGCGTGCGGAAAGCGGCGCGCTGTCGACCGGTGAAGCCATCGGGACCGGGATGTCGATCCTGGTGATGGTGGTGCAAAGCTGGGAAGACGAAGCGCGCCGTTTGCGCGGCAAAGATATTTCGCCGTGCCGTCTGCTGTTCCTTGATGAAGCAGCCCGTCTGGATGCCC
Source organism: Atlantibacter sp. MEI4A-1023 (assembly GCF_056155425.1). Taxonomy (NCBI): domain Bacteria; kingdom Pseudomonadati; phylum Pseudomonadota; class Gammaproteobacteria; order Enterobacterales; family Enterobacteriaceae; genus Atlantibacter; species Atlantibacter sp. MEI4A-1023. The sequence goes on along the minus strand of NZ_CM149568.1, from coordinate 2,891,451 downwards.
GCTCTATCGCCACCCTGTTCGAGCTGTGCGACCGCCTGGAGATGCAGTTAATCATCGCCGCGCCGGAAAACATCAGCCCGGAAAAAGGCACCACTTATAAACTGGTGCGTAAAGTGGTGCAGAACCACGAGCATGTGCACGTCGTGGGGCTGCGCGGGTTTGCCGCTGCGCAAACCGATGCGTTGCCAGGCACTGCCGACGCTTCCTGATAGCGCCATCAATGCGCCCGGACTGCAAATGTCCGGGCGTTCAATTCTGTAAAGCAATGCGAGCGGTTTTTATGGTCGCGCGTTGCGCAATCATTTGCCGACCCGCTTAGCACGTAAAATCGCGGGCTGCCGACTTTTTTTTCAGACTTTCTTTTCTTTAAACTTCTTTACATTTGGCGAGGCAAATGGTTTTTTCTCTTTATATACTGAAGGTAATCCTGAAGCCGAGCTTACGGGAATGATGTAAAAATGATAAGGAGGCAAGGGATGTTGCTTATAAAAGCTCAACGTTATCGGTGGTCCGCGATTCACTTATGCCTGGCGCTCAGTTTAGCGCCGCTGACGAATGCGTTCGCCCAGGAACCCGATCTGGTGCCTTCCGATGGCTCGGCGGTGGTAATCGATCAGCCTGGCTCAATGCTGCAATTACAGGCGCAATCCCCCGCGACGGCGCTGATGGCCGGGATCGGGCCGCAGGTCGATAGTGAACGTATCGCGCAGACCCGAACCACGCTTCAGTCCCAGCTTCCTCAGGGCTACACCCCTGTCTATATAGACGCGCTGGCGGCGCTGTATACCGCGCGTGACGCTAAACCCATGTGGGAAAACCGCGAAGCGGTGCAGGCGTTCCAGCAGCAACTGGCCGAAGTGGCCATTGCCGGTTTCCAGCCGCAGTTCACCACCTGGGTTGAACTGTTGACCAACCCTGACGTTACCGGCATGGCGCGCGATGTGGTGCTGTCTGATGCCATGATGGGCTATCTCTATTACCTCTCCGGTATCCCGTTGAAAGGGAATCGCTGGCTGTACAGTGACAAGCCGTATAAAGCGGAAATCGCGCCGCTGTCGGTGGTGAACCAGTGGCAAGTCGCGCTGGACAATGGCTCGCTTATTGCTTTTGTGCAAAGCCTTGCGCCGCAGCACCCGCAGTATCAGGCGATGCATCAATTTCTGTTGAGTCTGGCGGCCGATTCGCGACCGTGGCCGCAACTGACTTCCACCGCCTCACTGCGCCCTGGGCAGTGGAGTACTGACGTCGGCGCGCTGCGTGAAATTCTCCAGCGCAACGGTATGCTGGATAACGCACCCAATATCGTACTGCCGGGGGATCCGCCGTCTAAAAACGCCGTGGTAAGCCCTTCTGCAGCCGTGACTGAATCCGCGCCGCCGATGCAGAAAAAAAACGCGGCGCGCGGCATTTATGACAAAACACTGGTTGAAGGCGTGAAGCGCTTCCAGGCCTCGCAGGGTCTCGGCACCGATGGCGTGATTGGCCAGTCCACCCGTGACTTACTGAATATGTCACCCGATCAACGCGCCGCCGTGGTGGCATTAAATATTCAACGCCTGCGCCTACTGCCTCAGAAGCTCACGACCGGCATTATGGTGAATATCCCGGCCTATTCGCTGGTCTATTACCAGAACGGCAGCCAAGTGCTGGATTCCCGCGTCATCGTTGGGCGTCCCGATCGCAAGACACCGTTGATGAGCAGCGCGCTGAATAACGTGGTGGTGAACCCACCGTGGAACGTACCGCCGACGCTGGCCCGTAAGGATATCCTACCGAAAGTGTGGAATGACCCGGGCTATCTTGAGCGTCATAACTATACGGTGCTGCGTGGCTGGAGTGGTAAAGCTGAGGTGATCGACCCCTGGAATGTGGACTGGGGAACCATTACCGCATCGAATTTACCGTTCCGCTTCCAGCAGGCGCCTGGTGCGCATAACTCGCTGGGGCGGTATAAATTCAATATGCCGAGTTCGGATGCCATTTACCTGCATGACACGCCGAATCATAACCTGTTCCAGAAGGATGCGCGGGCGCTCAGCTCCGGGTGCGTACGCGTGAATAAAGCCTCGGAACTGGCGAATATGCTGTTGCAGGATGCGGGATGGAACGATACGCGAATTTCTGATGCGCTGAAGCAGGGCGATACCCGTTACGTGAATATTCCCCAGACCATTCCGGTGAATCTTTACTATATGACGGCGTTTGTCGGCGCAGATGGCAAACCACAATTCAGATCGGATATTTACAATTATGATTCCCCTGCGCGATCGGGCGCACAAATCTTGCCGAAAGCTGAACAATTAATCAGGTAACTACAGAATTTCTAACAAATAAGCTGTCGAACTATGGGAGCTAAAAACGGGCCTGCTTCGCTGTAAGGCCCGTTTTTACTGGGTTTGAGAGCCTTGACGTGTCGCGGTTTGGCGGTTAAGGTGCCTTGCGTGCGCCAGAAGTGCATATAATCACAACACTGACTGTAGACCTGAACATCATGGATAAATTTGACGCTAACCGCCGCAAATTGCTGGCGCTTGGTGGCGTGACGCTCGGCGCCGCCATCTTGCCTGTACCGGCATTTGCTACGCTTTCCACGCCCCGTCCTCGTATTCTTACGCTGAATAATCTCAATACCGGAGAGAGCATTAAAGCGGAGTTTTTCGATGGCAAAGGCTATATTCAGGATGAATTAGCAAAACTTAACCATTTCTTCCGGGATTATCGCGCTAATAAAATCAAAAGCATCGATCCGAAACTGTTCGACCAGTTATATCGTCTGCAAGGGTTATTAGGGACCCGTAAGCCGGTTCAGCTCATTTCAGGCTATCGTTCTCTCGATACCAACAATGAATTACGCGCCCGAAGCCGTGGTGTAGCCAAACAAAGCTATCACACCAAAGGCCAGGCCATGGATTTTCATATCGAAGGTATTTCCCTGAGCAATATTCGCAAAGCTGCGTTGTCTCTGCGGGCAGGTGGTGTAGGATACTACCCGCGTAGTAACTTTGTGCATATTGATACCGGTCCACTCAGGCACTGGTAGAACGAATCCGGTCACTACCGGATAAAAGGAGCGGTATGAATTACCACATTATTCCGGTCACGGCGTTCTCACAGAACTGCTCATTAATCTGGTGTGAAGAAACGCGTCTGGCGGCCATTGTTGACCCCGGCGGCGACGCGCCGCGTATTCAACAGGCCGTGACGACGCAGGGCGTGACCATTCAGTCAATCCTGCTGACCCACGGGCATCTCGATCATGTCGGCGCTGCGGCAGAGCTGGCGGCGCATTACGGCGTGCCGATTATCGGGCCTGAAAAAGAAGATGAATTCTGGTTGCAGGGATTACCGGCGCAGAGCCAGATGTTCGGTCTGGAAGAATGCCAGCCGCTGACGCCCGATCGCTGGTTAAACGAAGGCGACAGCGTGACCGTAGGTAACGTGGCGTTACAGGTGCTGCATTGCCCCGGCCATACCCCCGGCCATATCGTTTTCTTTGACGAACGCGCACGGCTGTTAATTTCCGGCGATGTGATTTTTAAAGGCGGGGTGGGGCGCAGCGATTTCCCTCGCGGGAATCACGCCGACCTGATTGAGTCCATCAAAAGCAAACTGTTGCCGCTTGGCGATGATGTGACCTTTATTCCCGGTCATGGCCCGCTATCTACGCTGGGTAACGAACGGCTGCACAACCCTTTCCTGCAGGATGAAATGCCTGTCTGGTAACAACAAGGGCCGCATTAGCGGCCCTTGTTGTTTCTCTGAGTCTTACAGCACAGCCACAATCGCCTCACACAGCGGTGCCATGTTATCCGGCGTCATGCCCGCGACGTTAACGCGGCCAGAAGCGACGGCGTAAACGCCGAACTCTTCACGCAGGCGCAGCACCTGTTCTTTGGTCAGGCCGCTGAACGAGAACATGCCGTTCTGCTGGATAATAAAGCTGAAATCACGGTTCGCGCCTTTTTCCTGCAGCGTGCTCACAAACAGCAGGCGCATGCGCTGAATGCGTTGACGCATATCGGTCAGCTCTTGTTCCCAGATAGTACGCAGCGCGTCATTGCTGAGAATAGTTGCTACCACGGACGCGCCGTGTGCCGGCGGGTTAGAGTAGTTAGCGCGGATGCAGGATTTCATCTGGCTAAAGGCGCGATCGACGGTGTCTGCATCGCTGGCGACCAGCGTACAGGCGCCTACGCGCTCGTTGTACAGGCCGAAGTTTTTAGAGTAAGAACTGGCGACAATCAGCTCTTTATGGAGCGCGGCAAACGCGCGCAGGCCTTCTGCGTCTTCTTCAAGACCGCGGGCGAAGCCCTGGTAGGCGAAGTCGAACAGCGGCAGCCAGCCTTTATCCAGAGAAAGCTGCGCCAGCTGTTGCCACTGTTCCAGCGTCGGATCGATACCGGTCGGGTTGTGGCAGCAGCCGTGGAACAACACCACATCGCCTGCCTGGGCATTCGCCAGGCTGCTCAACAAACCGTCGAAATCAAGAGTATGGTTTTGCGCGTCGTAATAGGCGTATTCACGCACTTCCAGGCCGGCGGAGTTAAATACGCTCTTATGGTTCGGCCAGCTCGGGTTACTCACCCAAACGCGTTTTACGTCAGTGTTTTTAGCGAGGAAATCCGCCGCCACGCGCAGTGCACCGGTGCCGCCAGGGGTCTGGGCGGTGCGGGCGCGCTTATCAGCAATCAGCGCGTTGCCTTTACCAAACAGCAGTTCCTGGGTGCAGCGGCCAAATTCAGGAATACCATCAATGCCCAGATAGTTTTTGGTGGTTTCGTTTTCCAGCAAATATTGTTCGGCTTTTTTCACGCTGGTGAGAACCGGGGTTTTACCGGTTTCATCTTTATAAACACCAATACCCAGGTTGATTTTAGTCGGACGTTCATCGGCGCGAAACAGGTCCGCCAGACCAAGAATCGGGTCGGCAGGGGCGGCAGTAATGTTCTCAAACATGACGAGGTTCCATTGTGATATCAGAAGGGAAATTCGCTATCAGGTTAACGGGTGTTTTACCAAATGCCAACCGTTTGCCAGCAAAAGATTGACCGTTCTATAAATCCGGTGTTTTTCTCTTTTGGGCATAAAAAAACAGGGCCGGAGCCCTGTTTTTGTCTTATCGATAACGAGGTTATATCGATTAGAACTGGTAAGTTACGCCCAGGGTAACCTGGTCGTCAACGCCAACCAGTGCGGTTGAAGCGTCGTCGTTGTCCAGCATGTTGATGCGGTAGTCAGCGTATACGTTGAAGTTCTTGTTGAAGTAGTAGTAAGTACCCACGGTGAAGTATTCAGCCAGGTCACGGTTGTAAGTAGAACCGGTAGCCGGGTCAACCAGGTCTTTACCTTTGGTGTAAACGTAAGATACGGACGGACGCAGACCGAAGTCGAACTGGTACTGAGCTACAACTTCAACGTTCTGAGTTTTGTTAGCGATGTCGTAGGCAGAACGGCCGGTAGCAGTCTGGTTACGGGTTTCAGCATAGATAGCCGCCAGGTAGATGTTGTTGGCGTCGTACTTAGTACCAACAGACCATGCTTCAGCGCGGTCGCCGCGACCGTCAGCTTTCTGACCGCCAGCCGGGTTGGTGGTACGGTTAGAGTTGCTGTATGCACCGATTACGCTGAAGCCTTCAGCGAAGTTGTAACCCAGAGAGTAACCAACGCCGTCGCCGTTAGCCGCTTTCAGGTTGGTACGGTCGTTTTTACCCTGGTACTGGATACCAAAGTTCAGGCCATCAGCCAGACCGAAGAAATCGCTGTTACGGTAGGTCAGCAGGCCAGTAGAACGGTTGTTCATGTAGTTGTCAGTGCTGCCCGCCCAGGTTTCGCCAGAGAAGGACGGGGAAACGTCGGTGTAGGATTCTACGTCGTATACGATACCGTAGTTACGGCCGTAGTCCAGGGAGCCCGCGTCAGCAATTTTGATACCCGCGAATGCCAGACGAGTTACGTTGTCCTGGTTGCCTTCTTCTTTGCTGGCTTTAGCACGGTATTCCCACTGGCCGTAACCGGTCACTTGATCGGTAACCTGAGTTTCGCCTTTGAAGCCGATCTGAGCGTAAGAAGAGTCGCCGTTGGTGGTGTTGTCACCAGAAGTCACGAAACCGTGCTCACCCACTACTTTTCCGTACAGGTCCAGTTTGTTGCCGTTTTTGTTATAGATTTCTGCAGCGTTAGCTGCACCAGCTACCAGCAGAGCAGGGATAACCACTGCCAGAATATTGCGCTTCATCATTATTTATTACCCTCATTGGTTTTTTTTGAACACCTGCCACTGCCGTCAATAATTCTGTACGGAACTATTGATGAGAGTTTGGTGTCTTTCTGTGTCTGGAGGCATCTTTCCATTCATATTAAGGATTAGCTACAGTGAAAGTGCTACAAATATGCAAACACAGTAACCAAAAGCAATAATGTGTAACTAATTGTGTATTTTTGGGAACTTTGTGAACCACATCAAAATAAATCACCTCGCTGAACAATATTAAACCGTTCCTAATCTATATATATGAAAACCTTATGTTTAATTCTGATAAACGGCTTTTTAGCCTCTTAACGACAATTATTCTCACTTCATAAAAAGGGTGATTCAGATGGCTGGATGTCTGTGTAATATTTAGCCAAATGTGCTATGCCTGCGACTGAAAAATGACGCAAGAAAATAGGGGATATTTTTTGATGAAAATTATTTCGAGGTAATACCCGGTTACGTTAGCCGTCGGAGAGAGGGGTTGAAGTGCACAAATGTTGAATTTATGTAGACGAAAATTGACACAGCAGAACGTAAAAAAGCCGGGAAAACCCGGCTTTTTTTGGATCAAAAACTGGCGTTGCGCGGTGTACGTGGGAAAGGTATCACGTCGCGAACGTTTTGAACGCCGGTTACATAAGCAATTAAACGCTCAAAACCGAGCCCAAAGCCCGAGTGCGGTACGGTGCCGTAACGGCGCAGATCGCGGTACCACCAGTAATCTTCTTTATTAAGGCCCATTTCTTCGAGACGCACATCAAGTACATCCAGACGCTCTTCACGCTGGGAGCCACCGATGATTTCGCCGATGCCCGGGGCCAGTACGTCCATTGCCGCCACGGTTTTACCATCTTCGTTCTGTCGCATGTAAAACGCTTTAATATCTTTCGGATAGTTTTTGACAACAACCGGCGCTTTAAAGTGTTTTTCAGCTAAATAACGTTCATGTTCGGAGGCCAGATCGACACCCCAATAAACCGGGTTCTCGAACTTCTCGCCGCAGGTTTCGAGGATTTTCACCGCATCGGTGTAGTCCACCTGAGCGAAGTCAGCGGTAATGAAACGCTCCAGACGGCCAATCGCGTCTTTATCCACACGTTCAGCGAAGAACTTCATGTCGTCCATACGTTCGTCAAGCACCGCTTTGAACACGTATTTCAGCATGCCTTCGGCTAACGCCGCGACATCGTCCAGGGTAGCGAACGCCACTTCCGGTTCCAGCATCCAGAACTCCGCCAGGTGGCGGCTGGTGTTGGAGTTTTCAGCGCGGAAGGTCGGGCCGAAGGTGTAGATTTTGGACAACGCGCAGGCGTAGGTTTCGCCGTTGAGCTGGCCGGAAACGGTCAGGAAGGCTTCTTTACCGAAGAAGTCCTTATCGAAATCGACTTTGCCCTGATCGTTGCGCGGCAGGTTTTCCATGTCCAGCGTGGACACGCGGAACATCTCGCCTGCGCCTTCGGTATCAGAGGCGGTGATCAGCGGGGTAGAAACCCAGAAGAAGCCCTGCTCGTCAAAATAGCGATGCAGCGCCTGCGCCAGAGTGTGGCGAACGCGGGCCACCGCGCCGATCATGTTAGTACGCGGACGCAGGTGCGCCACTTCGCGCAGGTACTCAATACTGTGGCGTTTGGCGGCCATCGGGTAAGTGTCTGGATCTTCAACCCAGCCGGTCACTTCCACATGGGTCGCCTGCAGTTCAAAGCTCTGGCCCTGGCCCGGAGATTCCACCACGGTGCCGGTTACAATTACCGAACAGCCGGTCGTCAGGCGCAGAACGTCATCATTGTAATTGGGTAGAGAATTATTAATGACAGCCTGTATAGGATCAAAGCAGGAACCGTCATAGACGGCGAGGAAGGAGATGCCAGCTTTTGAATCTCGACGGGTACGCACCCATCCGCGCACGGTGACTTCTAGGTCTTCGGCAACGCGGCCCTGGAGTACGTCGGCTACAGGCACAACGCTCATAATTATCTCTCTGGTTAGTAGTCAATAATAAAAATCGCTTATCCACCCAACGGGGGGAGGGTTATCTATGTTACCTGGCGGGCGCTGGCAGACAAGCAGAATTCGTGTCAGGAAATAAAGAAAACACAAAGTGATGGCGTTCAGGGAGGTGAAAAACTCCCTGAACCGGGGATTAACTGGCTTTTTTAACCTGCGGTAAATCGAAGGCTTTACGCAGGGCGCGCACAAAGGCTTTATCGTGGCAGATGGTTTTACCGGGGCTGTCCGAGAGCTTGGCGACCGGTTTGCCGTTACATTCCACCAATTTGATCACAATATTCAGCGGCTGTACGCCAGGAATATCGCAGGTCAGGCGGGTGCCAATGCCGAAACCGAGTTTGACGCGCGATGCGAAATGACGGTAGAGATCAATCGCTTTATTGAGATCGAGATTATCGGAAAACACCAGGGTTTTGCTCAGCGGATCGATCTGCAGTTTTTCATAATGGGCGATGGCTTTTTCGCCCCATTGAACCGGATCCCCGGAGTCGTGGCGCAGGCCCTGGTAGCGGGTAGCGAATTCCGGGCCAAAGTCGCGCAAAAACGCGTCCATGGTAATGCAGTCCGTCAGGGCGATCCCGAGCTGGTGAGGATATTCATCAAGCCAGGCCTGAAGCGCGGCGCGCTGGCTGTTAGCCAGTTCTGGGCTAATTTGCTGATGCGCCTGGAACCATTCATGCGCCTGGGTACCCATCGGCGTCAGGTTCAGGCGGCGGGCTAAATCGTAATTGCTGGTGCCCACAAACCAGGATTCTTGCTGGAGGCGCTCGACAATAGCCTGCTGCACTTCGCGGGAAAAACGGCGGCGGGTGCCGAAATCCATAAGATAAAAACGGTCCAGCGGCAGGCCGGCAGTGACGGTGTTGAAGTCCGCCAGTTTGGTTTCGAGATGATCGAGGGCGTTATGGACGGTGATATCCGGGGTTCGATAACGATGCACCAGCTCGCTGATCACCGCCAGCAGCGGGACTTCCCACATAATCACTTCCAGCCACGGGCCGGAAAGACGGATATCCAGCTTGCCGTTATCGTTGACGATTTCCACCTGCGACGGGTCGTAGCGGAAATTTTTCAGCCAGGCCAGATAATCGCTTTTGAAGAATGGCAGTTTCGCGAGCCACGCATATTCGTCTTCGCTCAGCGCCAGATGCTGCATCGCATCCACTTGTTCGCGAATGGATTGCGCATAAATACCTAACAAATCATCGCCGCGGCAGCGAAATTCTGCGGCGACATGCACGCCCTGATAATGATGGAACACAGCCTGCTGCATATGAAGCTTATAAGCATCGGTGTCCAACAACGAGTGCAACATAGGGGAAGCATATTGTGTCATGGCGCGTTACTGGCATCCTCTAACAGGCGCGTTTCCTGGGATAGCGAAAGCAGATAAAGACGCAGGAGTATACCCTGATTATCCGTTTATTGAAGCAGGATCACAACATAACAAGCAGGGCGGGTCGAGCGCATTTTGTGCCGCATGTTATGCGAATGTAGTAAAAGGCGTTACACCGCCAGAAAAGATAAAGATTCTGCATGGCAACATTTTCGCAACGAGAATAGACTGAAGCACGATACTCTACGGACGATGGATAAGGTTTCTATGACTCAATTGCCACAAGCCAAATACCGCCACGATTATCGTGCGCCGGATTATTTCATCAGCGACATCGATTTAACCTTTGAGCTGGATGCGCAAAAAACGCGTGTTACCGCGATTAGCCAGGTGAATCGCCCGCAGGCGTCGGATGCGCCGCTGCGCCTCGATGGCGAATCCTTAACGCTTGTCTCTCTCGATGTGAATGATGAAGCGTGGCCCCATTATCGCTTAGAAGACAATGCCCTGATTATTGAGCAACTGCCCGCCCGCTTTACGCTGAAAATCGTCAATGAAATCAGCCCAGCGGCGAACACGGCGCTGGAAGGGTTGTATCAGTCTGGCGAAGCGCTGTGTACGCAATGCGAAGCCGAAGGCTTCCGGCATATTACCTGGTATCTGGATCGCCCGGACGTTCTGGCGCGCTTCACCACCAAAATCATTGCTGATAAAACCAAATATCCTTATCTGCTCTCCAACGGCAACCGCGTAAGCCAGGGCGACCTGGAAAATGGTCGTCACTGGGTAGAGTGGCAGGACCCGTTCCCGAAGCCATGCTACCTGTTTGCGCTGGTGGCGGGGGATTTCGACGTACTGCGCGATACCTTCACCACCCGCTCCGGGCGTGAAGTGGCACTGGAATTGTATGTCGATCGCGGCAACCTCGACCGCGCTTCCTGGGCGATGACCTCGCTGAAAAACTCCATGAAGTGGGATGAAACCCGCTTTGGTCTGGAGTATGACTTAGACATTTACATGATTGTCGCCGTTGATTTCTTCAACATGGGCGCGATGGAGAATAAAGGCCTAAACATTTTTAACTCCAAATTCGTGCTGGCGCGTGCGGAAACAGCGACCGATAAAGACTACCTCAACATTGAACGCGTGATTGGCCATGAATATTTCCATAACTGGACCGGCAACCGCGTCACCTGCCGTGACTGGTTCCAGCTCAGCCTGAAAGAAGGGCTGACCGTGTTCCGCGATCAGGAATTCAGCTCCGATTTGGGCTCGCGCGCGGTCAATCGCATCAGTAATGTGCGAACTATGCGTGCTATGCAGTTTGCGGAAGACGCCAGTCCGATGGCGCACCCGATCCGTCCGGATAAAGTTATTGAAATGAATAACTTCTATACCCTGACGGTGTATGAGAAAGGTTCTGAAGTGATCCGCATGTTGCACACTCTGCTGGGTGAAGAGAATTTCCAGAAGGGGATGCAACTCTATTTCGAGCGCCATGACGGCAGCGCCGCCACTTGCGATGACTTTGTGCAGGCAATGGAAGATGCGTCGAACGTTGATTTGTCCCATTTCCGCCGCTGGTACAGCCAGGCCGGTACGCCGGTCGTGAGCGTTCAGGACGACTATAACCCGGAAACCGAACAATATACTCTGACCATCAGTCAGCGAACGCCGGTTACCGCCGAGCAAACGGAGAAACATCCCCTCCACATTCCGTTTGACATTGAGCTGTACGATAACGAAGGCAAGGTGATCCCGCTACAATACAACGGACATCCGGTCCATCACGTGCTTAACCTGACCCAGGCCGAGCAGACCTTTGTGTTTGATAACGTTTATTTCCAGCCTGTGCCGTCGCTGCTGCGCGAATTCTCTGCGCCGGTGAAACTGGAATATAAATGGAGCGATCAGCAACTGACGTTCCTGATGCGTCACGCCCGCAATGATTTCTCCCGCTGGGATGCGGCGCAAAGCTTGCTGGCGACGCATATTAAACTGAACGTGGTGCGCCAACAGCAGGGCCAGCCGCTGTCGCTGCCGCTGCACGTGGCGGATGCGTTCCGCGCGATCCTGCTGGATGAGCATATCGATCCGGCGCTGGCGGCGGAGATCCTCACACTGCCTTCGCAAAATGAAATCGCGGAACTGTTTGAGATCATCGATCCGCTGGCGATTGCCGCTGTGCACGGTGCGCTAACCCGCACCCTGGCGACGGAACTGGCGGATGAGTTTTTAGCGGTTTACAACGCCAACAAACTCGACGGTTATCGTATCGAGCATGCCGACATCGGCAAACGCGCGCTGCGTAATACCTGCCTGCACTATCTGGCGTTTGGCGATGCCGAACTGGCCGATAAGCTGATTACCGCCCAGTATCACCATGCGGACAACATGACCGACGCGATTGCCGCGCTGTCGGCAGCGGTCGCGGCGCAGTTGCCGTGCCGTGCGGCGCTGCTGGCGGAGTATGATGATAAGTGGCATCAGGATGGGCTGGTAATGGATAAGTGGCTGATGCTTCAGGCTATCAGCCCGGCGGAAAATGTCCTCGCCACGGTGCGTTCGCTGCTTACCCACCGCTCATTCAGCATGAGCAACCCGAACCGCACCCGCGCGCTGATTGGGGCGTTTGCGATGAATAACCCGCTGGCGTTCCATGCAGCGGATGGCAGCGGCTATCAGTTTATGGTGGAAATGCTGACCGAACTGAACAGCCGCAACCCTCAGGTGGCGTCACGCCTGATCGAACCGCTGATTCGCCTTAAGCGCTACGATGAAAATCGTCAGCAGCTGATGCGCGCTGCGCTGGAGCAGCTTAAAGCGCTGCCGAATCTCTCCGGGGATTTGTTCGAGAAAATCACCAAGGCGCTTGCCTGATAACCAAACGCCCTTCCCGATGGAAGGGCGTTTTTCATTACGCCGACAGCAAGTTCTCCGGCCATTTTAACGCCAGATGGGACGTATCGTGACGGTGTAACGCCTGCCAGAAGGTATCCAGCGCGTCGTCCAGCCGATGCTGCAAATTAGCGCTAAACACCGGCTTATGCTGATAATCCAGCACCTGACTGTCGTCAGCGTAGACGCCATGCAAAATCTCCTGCGCTTTGAGCGCGTTTAATACCGGCTTCAGGGCATAATCCACTGCCAACAAATGCGCCACACTGCCGCCTGTTGCCAGCGGCAAAACGACTTTTTTCTCCAGCGCGCGTTCGGGTAATAAATCGAGCAGCGTTTTCAGCGCGCCTGCAAAGGAAGCCTTATAAACCGGCGTCGCTACGATCAGCCCGTCAGCTTCTGCCAGCTGCGCGTTAAAGGTTTTCAGTGCCGGGCTGTCGAAGCGCGCATAGATCAGATCTTCCGGCGCGAAGTTTTGCAGATGCCAGTGATAGACCTCCACATCCTGTGCACTAAGCCGATCGCGGGCATATTCTAACAACGCGCTGGAGCGGGAGGGAAAGCGAGGGCTACCGGCCAGGGTGATAATGCGCATGACAGCTCCTTATAACTCATGGTTTTCAAGTTGATAACATTAATAACATTTAGCATCAGTGTCGCAGATCCGCTGGCCTGGGCTAAGTGATTTTTCCGTCGGAGCAATGCCAAATTTCGCATAAATCACCGTAATGGCCGAAAACGATTGCTTTTTTGCCATAAGTCAATTCACTTTGTGAGCGCATTCACGGATAATAGCGCCCCGGTCTGCATACCGGGAATCCAGGAGAGTTCATGTACTACCCCTTCGTTCGTAAAGCCCTTTTTCAGCTCGATCCAGAGCGCGCTCATGAAATGACCTTCCAGCAATTGCGCCGTATTACCGGCACGCCGTTTGAGCGGCTGGTGCGCCAGCGCGTACCGGAAAAACCTGTTTCCTGCATGGGGCTGACATTTAAAAACCCGCTGGGCCTGGCGGCAGGGCTGGATAAAAACGGCGAATGCATTGACGCGCTGGGCGCGATGGGTTTTGGATCGATCGAGATCGGCACCGTGACGCCGCGCCCGCAGCCGGGTAACGATAAGCCGCGGATCTTCCGTTTGGTAGAAGCTGAAGGGTTGATCAACCGCATGGGCTTTAACAACATGGGCGTCGACAACCTGGTTGATAACGTCAAGAAAGCGCATTTCGACGGCGTGCTGGGGATTAATATTGGCAAAAATAAAGACACGCCGGTCGAGCAGGGTAAAGATGACTATCTGATTTGTATGGATAAAGTGTATCCCTATGCCGGATATATCGCGATTAATATCTCCTCTCCAAATACCCCGGGTTTACGTTCGCTGCAATATGGCGAAGCGCTGGACGATCTGTTAAGTGCGATAAAAAATAAGCAACAAGAACTGCAAAAACAGCATCATAAATATGTTCCTGTGGCAGTGAAGATCGCGCCGGATCTTTCCCTGGAGGAATTGATCCAGGTCGCCGACAGTTTAGTTCGCCATAATATTGATGGGGTTATCGCCACCAATACCACCCTCGACCGTTCGCTGGTTGAAGGTATGAAATACTGTAATGAAATGGGGGGCTTAAGCGGCCGTCCATTGCAATTAAAAAGCACCGAAATTATTCGCCTGTTATCTCAGGAATTAAATGGTCGACTGCCGATTATTGGCGTTGGCGGCATTGATTCGCTGATGGCGGCGCGCGAGAAGATGGCGGCAGGCGCAACGCTGATTCAGATTTATTCCGGCTTTATTTTTAAAGGCCCGCCGCTGATTAAAGAAATCGTAACCCATATCTAAGCTTTTTGACTTACAGACAACCAAGGCTTTATTTTGAGCCCTGGTTGTTTTATATTCGGGCGCAGTTGCTAATTTAGACATTTTAGTCTTTTCTTTATTAGGGTTTTAAACGAAGCGGCAAAAAGGATGATATTTCGTCGCTGGCAGATGTGGGGAAAAAATGATGCGCATTAAACCGGACGATAACTGGCATTGGTATTTTGATGACGAGCACGACAGAATGATGCTCGACCTGGCTAATGGCATGCTATTCCGTTCGCGCTTCGCCCGCAAAATGCTCACCCCCGATGCTTTTTCCTCCAGCGGCTTTTGCGTTGATGATGCTGCGCTTTATTTCACCTTCGAAGAAAAATGCCGCGATTTGCAATTATCTAAAGATCAGCGTGCTGAGCTGGTATTGAATGCGCTAGTGGCGATACGCTTCCTGAAACCGCAAATGCCGAAAAGCTGGCATTTCCTTTCCCATGATGATTATTGGCAGCCGGTTTGCGGCGACCCTGCATGTGTGTATTTGAGTGATACCCAGGAGAGCGTCAGCCTGCTGGTAGTGGAGCCGGGTGACAATGCGGCGCTGTGCCTGTTGGCGCAACCCGGTTTAACGCTCGCCGGGCGCACGATGCAGTTGGGTGATGCGATTAAAATCATGAACGACAGGCTAAGACCGCAGCCAGTGGCGCAAAGCCTTAGCCTCGACCAGGCCGTTTAACTTTCCAGGGTAACGGCCCCAACCGGAATACAGCTACAGCACAGTATGGTGCCATCGTCGCCCACTGCACTCTGTTTTAGCGCTTTCACTTCCCCGTCGACTAACCGAATCCGACAGCTTCCGCAGATGCCTGCCCGGCACGAGTAAGGAACGCGGATGCCCTGTTGCTCAAGCTGCTCCAGCAGAATTTGCTGGTTATTGCCTTTGAATGTCGCGCCTTGCCAGGTAATAGCCACCGCGCTTTGCGGTGCGGTTTCTACTTCAATGGACTGAGCAACTTCACCCGGACCGTAGACGCGCGCCGGTTTGGTTTTCAGAATGTCCACTTCATCGCCAACGTGAATAATGCCGCTTTCCCGGGCGATGAGATTCTGGCCGAAATCCACATCGCCGGAATCATCTTGTGCGGTACGGAACGACTGCAACGTCGCCAGTGGTTCGCCGGAAGGGTGCTTCATGCCGCGCTCCGGGCTGACGGTAGTAAAAATACAGCGGCTACAGGGCTTGGCAACATCAAAGGTCACGCCGCCAATGCGAATCACATCCCAGGTGTCTTCTTCCCAGGCCTGCGCGCCGGATACCACGATATTCGGTCTGAACTGGGTCATTTTGACGCTGGCCGGGCAGCGCTGTTGCAGATCGCGCAGCGAGGCTTCATTAGCTAACAGATAGGGATAGCCGTCCGCGAAGGAGAGCGGCACCGCTTCATGGCGCTTGACCCGGCGCGTCAGTTCCGGCCCCACCCAGCGCAGTTGCACCTCGCGGGAAAAGAAACCGCTCAGCCACTGGTTAATTGCCTGCGGGGCGACCAGCGCGGTGAAGTGATTGCCCCAGACTTCCGTCGGCTGCGCAGCGGCGGCAAAGTCGCTGTAACGCACCACGGCGCTGCTGCCATCCGGCGCGCGCAGATGTAAACCATCATGCATAATCGCCGGGGTAAACAGCACCATTTGGGGATACTGGCGCGCGGTAATAAAGGTGCCGTCAGTTTCTGTCACCATGAAAATGCGATCAAACGCCAGCCCGCTTAAACTTACCTGTGCATGAGAGAGTTGAGTACCGCGCATGGATTTGACCGGATGAATTGCAAGACGAGATAAAAAGACCACTGCGCACTCCCAGGAAAGTAAAAGAAGGTGAAGAAATAGAAGGGCAACTTTATGACATGCGGGGCGGATTGGCTATAATGCGCAACAATTTTCTTAAGTGATAAGTGACGATATGAATGCTTTATTTGCCAGTACGGCGCGCGGCCTTGAAGAACTGTTAAAAACCGAACTGGAAAATTTGGGTGCGCAAAACGCTCAGGTGGTCCAGGGCGGCGTACATTTTGAAGGCGACGCGCATCTGCTCTATTCGAGCCTGATGTGGAGCCGCCTGGCATCACGCATTCTGCTGCCGCTTAGCGAATGCAAAGTCTACAGCGATTTGGATCTGTATCTTGGCGTGCAGGCGATCGACTGGACCGCGATGTTTGCGCCAGGGGCGACATTCGCTGTCCATTTCAGTGGCTTAAACGACACTATCCGTAACAGCCAGTACGGCGCGCTGAAGGTAAAAGACGCAATTGTCGACGCCTTTACCCGGAAAAATCTGCCGCGCCCGAATGTCGATAAAGAACAGCCGGACCTGCGCATTAACGTCTGGTTGAATAAAGAGACCGCCAGCATTGCCCTCGATCTCAGCGGCGACGGCCTGCATCAGCGCGGCTACCGTGACGCAACCGGCCAGGCGCCGATCAAAGAGACTCTGGCGGCAGCTATCGTGCAGCGCTCCGGCTGGCAGCCGGGTACCCCGCTTATCGATCCGATGTGCGGCTCCGGCACGCTGTTAATTGAAGCGGCGATGATCGCCACCGATCGCGCGCCGGGCCTGCACCGCACCCGCTGGGGCTTTAGCGGCTGGGCGAAGCATGACGACGAGATCTGGAAAAGCGTGAAAACGGATGCCCAGGTGCGGGCGCGCCGTGGGCTGGGCGAATACGAGTCGCGCTTCTGGGGTTCTGATAACGATCCGCGCGTCATCGAACGCGCGCGCAGCAACGCCCGTCGCGCCGGCCTGGCCGACATTATCTCTTTTAGCGTCAGCGACGTGGCGCAACTGACCAACCCGTTGCCGAAAGGCCCGTTTGGTACCGTCATCAGCAACCCGCCGTACGGCGAGCGTCTGGAAAGTGAACCGGCGTTGATCGCTCTGCACAGCCTGCTGGGCCGCGCTATGAAGCAGCAGTTTGGCGGCTGGAATTTATCGCTGTTCAGCGCCTCGCCGGAATTGCTGAGCTGTCTGCAACTGCGCGCCGATCGCCAGTTCAAAGCCAAAAACGGTCCACTGGACTGCGTTCAGAAAAACTATCATTTAGCTGCGGGCAGTAGTGAAGGCGGACAGGGGCGCATCGCGGAAGACTACGCCAACCGCTTACGCAAGAATCTCAAAAAGCTGGATAAGTGGGCGAAACAGGAAGGGATTGAATGCTACCGCCTCTATGATGCCGACCTGCCGGATTATAACGTGGCGGTGGACCGTTACGCCGACTGGGTGGTGATTCAGGAATACGCGCCGCCGAAAACCGTCGATGCCAATAAGGCACGCCAGCGTCTGTTTGATGTCATCGCCGCGACGATCCAGGTGCTGGAAATCGCCCCGAATAAGCTGGTGCTGAAAACCCGCGAGCGCCAGAAGGGCGCAAGTCAGTATCAGAAAGTCGCGCAGAAAGAAGAATTTATGGAAGTGCGCGAGTACAACGCACGGTTCTGGGTCAACCTGACCGATTACCTTGATACCGGTCTGTTCCTCGATCACCGCATCGCGCGCCGGATGCTGGGCCAGATGAGCAAAGGCAAAGATTTTCTTAACCTGTTTGCCTACACCGGCAGCGCCAGCGTTCACGCCGGGCTGGGCGGCGCGAAAAGCACCACCACGGTAGATATGTCGCGTACCTATCTGGAATGGGCGGAACGTAACCTGCGCCTGAACGGCTTAACGGGGCGCAACCATCGTCTGATCCAGGCCGATTGCCTGGGCTGGCTGGCTGAATCTACCGAGCGTTTTGACCTGATCTTTATCGATCCGCCGACGTTCTCTAACTCAAAACGGATGGAAGCCTCGTTTGATGTTCAGCGCGATCACCTGACGTTAATGAAGGATCTCAAGCGCCTGCTGAACCCTGGCGGCACCATTATGTTCTCCAATAACAAACGTGGCTTCAAAATGGATCTGCCTGGCCTGGCGGAACTGGGCCTGAAGGCGCAGGAAATTACCGAGAAAACGCTGTCGCAAGATTTTGCCCGTAATCGCCAGATCCATAACTGCTGGCTGGTTACTCACGAGACCGGGAAATAATTATTTATGTCATTAATCAGTATGCATGGCGCGTGGCTGTCTTACAGCGACGCACCGCTTCTTGATAACGCCGAACTGCACATCGAAGACAACGAACGGGTTTGTCTGGTGGGGCGTAACGGGGCCGGTAAATCGACCCTGATGAAGATCCTCAACCGCGAAGTGGGCCTGGACGATGGACGGCTGATTTTCGAGCAGGATTTAGTGGTGGCGCGTCTGCAACAGGACCCACCGCGCAACGTCACCGGTAGCGTGTATGATTTCGTTGCCGAGGGTATCGAAGAACAGGCGGAATACCTCAAACGCTACCATGATGTTTCCCATCTGGTGATGCAGGACCCGAGCGATAAAAATCTGGCCGAGCTGGCGCGGGTGCAGGAGCTGCTCGATCATCATGGCCTGTGGCAGCTTGAGAACCGCATTTCTGAAGTGCTGATGCAGCTTGGATTGAACGCCGATATGGAACTGGCGGCGCTGTCTGGCGGCTGGCTGCGTAAAGCCGCGCTGGGCCGGGCGCTGGTCAGTGGGCCGCGCGTACTGCTGCTTGATGAACCGACCAACCACCTGGATATCGAAACCATCGACTGGCTGGAAGGGTTTTTAAAAACCTTCCAGGGCTGCATTATTTTCATCTCCCATGACCGTTCTTTTATCCGCAATATGGCGACGCGCATTGTCGATCTCGATCGCGGCAAGCTGGTCTCTTATCCGGGTGACTACGATCAATATCTGGTGGCGAAAGAAGAAGCGCTGCGCGTAGAAGAACTGCAAAATGCCGAATTCGATAAGAAACTGGCCCAGGAAGAAGTCTGGATCCGCCAGGGCATCAAGGCCCGCCGCACCCGTAATGAAGGCCGCGTCCGGGCGTTGAAAAGCCTGCGCCGTGAACGCAGCGAGCGCCGTGAAGTCATGGGCAGCGCCAAAATGCAGGTAGAAGAAGCGACCCGCTCCGGCAAGATCGTGTTTGAGCTTGAGGATGTGAATTATGGCATCGAGGGCAAAACCCTGGTGCGTGATTTCAGCGCCCAGGTACAACGCGGCGATAAAATTGCGCTGGTGGGCCCGAACGGCTGCGGCAAAACCACGTTACTGAAACTGATGCTCGGTCAACTTAACGCCGACAGCGGGCGCGTTCACGTCGGCACCAAACTGGAAATCGCCTATTTCGATCAGCACCGCGCTGAGCTGGATCCTGAGCGTACCGTGATGGATAACCTCGCGGAAGGGAAACAGGAAGTCATGGTTAACGGCAAGCCGCGCCATGTACTGGGTTACTTACAGGACTTTTTATTCCACCCTAAACGCGCCATGACGCCGGTACGCGCACTCTCCGGCGGAGAACGCAACCGCCTGCTGCTGGCACGTCTTTTTCTGAAACCCAGCAATCTGTTGATTCTCGATGAACCGACTAACGATCTGGATGTAGAAACCCTGGAGCTGCTGGAAGAGTTGATCGACGGCTATCAGGGAACCGTGCTGCTGGTGAGCCACGACCGTGAGTTCGTCGACAATACCGTGACCGAATGCTGGATCTTCGAAGGCGAAGGGCGCATCGGGCAGTATGTTGGCGGCTATCACGATGCGCGTGGACAGCAGGCTTCCTCGGCCATTGCACGTGCGCCGGTAGCGAAAAAAGAGCCCGAAGTGACGGTTGCGAAAGCAGAAACTGTCAAACGAGCCAGCGGCAAACTAAGCTATAACATGCAGCGCGAATTAGAGCAGATGCCGCAGCGCATGGAAGCCCTGGAAGCCGCGCTGGAAGCCCTGCAATCGCAGGTTAGCGATGCATCCTTCTTTAATCAACCTCATGACGTCACGCAAAGCGTGCTGGAAAAACTGGCGAGCGCAGAGCAAGAGCTTGAGGCGGCTTTCGAACGTTGGGAATACCTTGAATCGTTAAAAAACGGTGGATAGCCATAGGGAGGGCGGCATGTGTGAACAGCACCATGCAGCGAAACATATTCTGTGTTCGCAGTGCGACATGCTGGTGTTATTGCCAAAGCTGGAAGAGGGCCACAAAGCCAACTGCCCACGCTGCGGCACGACATTAACAACACAGTGGGCCGCGCCGCGCCAGCGGCCTACCGCCTATGCGCTGGCGGCGCTATTTATGCTGCTGCTGGCCAACCTTTTTCCCTTCGTGAATATGAAGGTGGCGGGCATTACCAGCGAGGTTACGCTGCTGGAAATCCCCGGCGTGATGTTTTCGGAAGATTATGCCAGCCTGGGCTCGCTTTTTATGCTGTTCGTCCAGCTGGTGCCCGCGTTTTGCCTGGTGACTATCCTGCTGTTGGTCAACCGCGTCGCCCTGCCGGGCAGCCTGAAGCGGGCGATGGCCCGCATTCTGTTTAATCTCAAAACCTGGGGAATGGCGGAGATTTTCCTCGCCGGGGTATTAGTGAGTTTTGTAAAACTGATGGCCTATGGCGATATCGGCGTTGGCAGCAGTTTTATTCCCTGGTGTCTGTTTTGCGTGTTGCAACTGCGTGCTTTTCAATGCGTGGATCGCCGCTGGCTATGGGATGATATAGCACCGATGCCGGTACTTGCCACGCCGTTGCGCGTCGGCGTGCCGGGAATACGCCAGGGCCTACGTTCATGCCGCTGTTGTACCGCTATTCTCCCCGCTGATAACACCCGCTGCCCGCGCTGCGAAACGCATGGCCATGTGCGGCGCAAGAACAGCCTGCAATGGACACTGGCGCTGTTATTCACCGCCATCATTCTTTATCTTCCCGCCAATATTTTGCCGATCATGATCACCGACCTGCTTGGCGACAAGATGCCGTCGACCATTCTTGCCGGGGTTATTTTGCTCTGGAGCGAGGGTTCCTATCCGGTGGCGCTGGTCATTTTCATCGCCAGCATTCTGGTCCCGACGTTAAAAATGATCGCCATTGCCTGGTTGTGCTGGGATGCCAAAGGGCACGGGCAGCGCGACAGCGAACGTATGCACCTGATTTATGAAGTGGTGGAGTTTGTTGGGCGCTGGTCAATGATTGATGTGTTTGTTATTGCCGTACTCTCTGCGCTGGTGCGCATGGGCGCCTTAATGAGCATTTATCCCGCTATCGGCGCAGTGATGTTTGCGCTGGTGGTGATTATTACAATGTTCGCTGCGATGACCTTTGACCCGCGTTTGTCCTGGGATCGCGAGCCTGAAATGAGCCATAAGGAGTCATCAGAACATGGAAAAACCTAACGGGGAAGCGCAGGTGCGCAAGGTCAGGAACTGGTCGCCGGTCTGGATATTCCCTATCGTCACGGCGCTGATCGGCGCATGGATACTTTTTTACCATTACAGCCACCAGGGACCGGAAGTCACATTAATCACCACCAACGCTGAAGGTATTGAAGGTGGCAAAACCACCATTAAGAGCCGCAGTGTGGACGTGGGCGTTATTGAAAGCGCGGTACTCTCCGACGATCTTTTGCACGTGGAAATCAAAGCGCGTTTAAATGCCGGCATGGAAAAGTTGTTGCATAAGGATTCCGTGTTCTGGGTCGTCAAACCGCAAATTGGCAGAGAAGGGGTGAGTGGGCTTAACACGCTGTTCTCCGGTGCCTATATTGAACTCAAACCGGGTACCAAAGGCTCGGTGCCAGATCAATACCAGTTGTTGGATGCGCCGCCGCTGGCGCCGCCTGATGCGAAAGGGATCCGTGTGGTGCTCGACAGTAATAAAGCGGGCCAACTGTCGCCGGGCGATCCGGTGTTGTTTCGCGGTTACCGCGTCGGATCGGTGGAAACCAGCACTTTTGACACCCAAAAACGCACCATCAGCTATCAGCTTTTTGTGAATGCGCCCTATGACAGACTGGTAACAAGCAATGTTCGCTTCTGGAAAGACAGCGGGATCGCTGTTGATCTGACCTCGGCGGGTATGCGTGTGGAAATGGGCTCGTTAACCACGCTGTTCAGCGGCGGCGTGAGTTTTGATATTCCCGACGGCTGGGAGCTGGGGCAACCCATCACCGAAAAAACGGCATTTAAGCTGTACGACGATCAAAAAAGTATTCAGGACTCGTTGTACACCAAACATATTGATTACTTAGTCTTCTTTAACGACTCGATACGCGGGCTGCAGCCTGGCGCACCGGTTGAATTTCGGGGGATCCGCCTCGGTACCGTGGCGCAGGCACCGTACTTTGTACCTGGGCTGCGTCAGGCTCTGAGTACCGATTACCGTATTCCGGTACTGATTCGTATTGAACCTGAACGTCTGGAAAACCAGTTAGGCGAAAGCCCGGAGATCGGCGCGCATTTGCAGGATCTGGTGTCGCGCGGTTTACGCGCCTCGCTGAAAACCGGCAACCTGGTAACCGGCGCGCTGTATATGGATCTTGATTTCTATCCGAAAGCGCCGGCGATGTCGGGAATGCGCAGCTTCGGCGGTTACTCGATTATTCCATCCGTCAGCGGCGGCCTGGCGCAAATCCAGCAGCGCCTGCTGGAGACGCTTGATAAGATCAACAACTTGCCGCTTAACCCAATGATTCAGCAGGCCACGAATACATTGAATGAAAGCCAACGCACCATGCAGCGCTTGCAGCAGACGTTGAACAATTTGAACCAACTGACGGCCAGCAAATCAATGCAACAGTTACCTGCGGATATGCAAGGCACACTGCGCGAACTGAACCGCAGTATGCAGGGCTTCCAGCCGGGCTCAGCGGCCTACAACAAGATGGTGGCAGATATGCAGCGCCTCGATCAGGTATTGCGTGAACTCCAGCCGGTGTTGCGCACCCTGAACGATAAGAGCAACGCGCTGGTGTTTGAAGCGAAGGATAAAAAAGATCCACAGCCGAAGAGGGCGAAAGAATGAGAAAGTGGCTTCCGGTACTGATTGCGGCGCTGCTTAGCGCCTGCAGCAGCAGCGACGACGGAAAAACGTACTATCAGCTGCCCGCCGGGCCGCAGGCCCAAAGCCAGACTACCAGCCAGGGCCGGCAGCTTCTGTGGGTGGAGCAGGTCACCATTCCAGATTATCTGGCTGGCAACGGTGTGGTTTATCAAACCACCGATGTGCAGTTCAACATCGCCAACAGCAACCTGTGGGCCAGCCCGTTAGATCAGCAACTGCGCAATACGCTGGTGGCGAATTTAAGCAGCCAGTTGCCGGGGTGGGTGGTTTCCTCGACGCCGCTGGGCAGCGAGCAGCAGGTACTTAATGTTAACGTCACCGGATTTCATGGCCGTTACGATGGACGGGTGATAGTGAGCGGCGAGTGGTTGCTCAATAATCAGGGCGAACTGGTAAAACGGCCATTTAACATTGTGTTGACGCAACAGCAGGACGGCTATGACGCGATGGTGAAAACTCTCGGCCAGGCCTGGCAGCAGGAAGCACAGAGTATAGCGGCAGAAATTAAACGACTTCGTTAAAATTTTTTGTGTAAATTTTAGCCGCTGTAAGTCCGTACAGGCTTGCTGCGGCTTTTCTTTTGATACCAATAAGATAAAAAACCCACGTAAATCAATTTGTAATTTTTTGCCTTCGTATAGGTCACAAATATGACATTGGCGTGAATTTTGCGCGTTGACGTGATGGGAGATTCGCGTTATTGCTTAGTCGTGATTGTGCATTTGCTAATCACTGTTTTCATTTCCAGCAGAAACAAAGATGAGGGAAACGAGGCATGAAGAGACAAAAACGAGATCGCCTGGAACGGGCACATCAACGCGGTTATCAAGCAGGCATGACCGGACGACCAAAAGAAATGTGTCCCTATCAGGCTGTTAATCAGAGATCTTATTGGCTTGGAGGCTGGCGAGAAGCCATGGACGTCAAAGTGTTAATCGCATAACACTGTCTCTTTAGACATAGAAACCTCCGCAGCGCGGAGGTTTCGCCTTACAGGAGCCTGGTTTTTAGAAAGTAGACGTATCCTGGAACAGGCCCACTTTCAGATCGTTGGCGGTATAGATTACCCGACCATCAACCAGTACTTCACCATCGGCCAGACCCATAATCAAACGGCGATTTACCACACGTTTAAAGTGGATGCGGTAGGTCACTTTTTTCGCCGTCGGCAGAACCTGACCGGTAAATTTCACTTCCCCTACGCCCAGGGCGCGGCCTTTGCCTTCGCCGCCCAACCAGCCTAAGTAGAACCCAACCAGCTGCCACATGGCATCAAGGCCCAGACAGCCTGGCATTACCGGGTCGCCAATGAAATGGCAACCAAAGAACCACAGGTCTGGATTGATATCCAGCTCCGCTTCGACATAGCCTTTATCGAAATTGCCGCCGGTCTCGGTCATTTTGACGACGCGGTCCATCATCAACATGTTGGGTGCCGGTAACTGCGGGCCGTTAGCGCCAAACAGTTCACCACGGCTGGAGGCAAGAAGGTCTTCTTTCGTATAGGATTCGCGTTTATCTACCATGTTCTCAGTAAGCCTTATTTTATTGAAGCACGCAGGTTAGCTAACACGTGTACGCTGAACAAGTCCGATCAGTTGTGGTTGAACCAGTTAAGCCAGCCTAATGGCCAGGGATAACGGTTTCTTCCTCCTTGCTGAGTCGCTTGCGCAATGCGTTCCTGGATTGTTTGAATCAGTGTTGTTTGCCCCTCTGCGTCCCACGGCAAGCCGGTGAGCAGCGGTAAGGCATCCATCACATCATCAACGGCCCAGATGAAGAATTGCTCATTTTCTACCGCGTCCAGTAACGGTTGCGACAGCGAAAGATGACGCACGTTAGCTGATGGAATAATGACGCCCTGATTACCGGTTAATTCCCGGCTCTGGCAAATCTCAAAAAATCCTTCGATTTTTTCGTTAAGCCCGCCAACGGGTTGCGCCCGGCCAAACTGGTCGACCGAGCCGGTAATGGCAATATTCTGGTGTACCGGTACATCCGCCAGTGCGCTGATTAACGCGCAAAGCTCGGCCATGGATGCGCTGTCGCCATCGACTTCGCTGTAAGATTGCTCGAAGGTTAATGAGGCTGAGAAGGGGATTTGCTGCTCAAGCTGCAATTCCGACATCAAAAAAGCCTGCATAATCATCATGCCTTTGGCATGGATATTCCCGCCCAGCTCGGCTTTACGCTCGATATCAATGAACTCGCCATCGCCAATATGCACCACGCAGCTAATGCGCGAAGGTTCGCCGAACGCGCGTGGATGACCGGGAAATTCGATCACCGACAGAGCGTTAATCTGGCCGACGCGGTCGCCTTCGGTTTCTACCAGGATTTGGTCGAGCAGGATCTCATCCTGCATCCGTTCCGCGAGGAAGCCTTCACGCCATGCCCGTTGTTCAAGCATAGATGCAAGTTGTTCGGCGTTAAATGTTTCACCCTCGCATAACGATGAAACTTCGCGCAGCTGGCGCAGGATCCAAGAAGGATAAAGCGGCAACGTTTCCTGATCCTGAGTATAACGGGTCGCTTCGCGGATCAGGATCGGCCAGGCGCTGGCGTCAGGCGTGGGCAATTCATGGGTTGCTGCAATATGTAAAACCCATTGCTGCCACAGGCTCATCGCTTCTTCATCTGCGACCTGAAGGTTATCTTCAAACTCGCTATAAATGGCCAGTGAACTCAGCTCCGGCTCCATCTCCTGGAAATCTGCCAGCGATTCGCGATCGCCAACCAGCACGACCTTCAACTGAAGCGGCAAAGACGGCACCGAAACCGGCAACGGACGGGTTTCATCCTGTGAGAACCAGTCGAAGCGGTTACGCTCGACCATATGCTTTAAACGCAGCCACAGTAGCGGCTGGGAAAGCAGCGCACGGAGGGAAAGGATCAGCACACCGCCATTAGCCTGATGAATGAGACCGGGCTGTAAAGTGACCTTCTCGCCAGGCTGGCGCACACAGCCGAAGAGTTGTTCCGTCTCGACCCAGTCGGCAGAGACAATCTCGCCTGCACTGGTAAAGGGATCCTCAGTGCTGATGGCAGGGTGCAGCGTAACCGTATTATTCTCAATGGAATATCGGCCACCAAATAACTGGTCAGTTGCGGGGCTGTTTTCCTGCAGGTAGTCAGCGACGGTATCGAGATAATTTTTTTCTTCCGGCGCTCTGACGAGCATAAACGCGGAAGAAGAATAAGGGTGGATCAACTGTTCAAGGCCAAAGCATAAACGGGGCTGGATGGCTTGAATGTCGAGCGGTGAATCAGAGTCCGTTTTTGGCTGCGTAAACAGTTCAAGGTACCGATCGGTGTCGGTGACCAGAGCACGCCATGAAAGTTTATTAATGGTCAAAGTCGCTTTTTTAAGGTAGAGGTTAAAGGCGCGATTATAGCGTAATGGCAACAAGGACACACCCGTAATCAAGCAATTGCCCGGGAGAATCAGTCAGAGAGTCACAGGCTACGATTTCAATTCAGCGAAATGGAAAAAAACTGTTATTCTGAAGTGAGTTATACGGTCATCCTGAGATCACAATGAAATATCAACAATTGGAAAATCTCGAAAGCGGCTGGAAATGGAAATATCTGGTGAAGAAGCATCGCGAAGGCGAACTGATCACCCGGTACAGAGAAGCCAGCGCGGCCAAAGAGGCAGTGGACCTCTTACTCAACATGGAAAACGAACCCGTCCAGGTTGCCGACTGGATAGACGCGCATATTAATCCCGAGCTGATTAACCGCATGAAGCAGACGATTCGGGCCCGTCGCAAGCGTCATTTTAATGCGGAGCATCAGCATACCCGCAAAAAGTCTATCGACCTGGAGTATATGGTCTGGCAGCGTCTGGCTGGCCTGGCGCAGCGCAGAGGGATAACCCTCTCTGAAACCATCGTACAGCTCATTGAAGATGCTGAGCGTAAAGAGAAGTACGCCAGCCAGATGTCGACGCTGAAGCAGGATATTGAAGCATTGCTGGGTAAAGGGGAGTAAAGCGCTCTTTTTTATCTGAACGCCTTTGTTCATGTTCACTTAAGAACGACAGGCGAAAAAAAACCCCGCATTGCGGGGTTTTTTCATAACGGTAACTTAAGCCTGCGGCTGAGTTACAACGTCTTTGATACCTTTAACTTCGATTTCTACGCGACGATCCGGTGCCAGGCAGTCGATCAGAGCAGCGCGCGGTTTAACGTTATCACAGGTGCTGCCAGTAACCGGGTTAGATTCGCCCATGCCACGTGCAGAGATCTTGTCAGCCGGGATACCTTTAGAGATCAGGTAATCAACAACGGACTGAGCACGTTTCTCAGACAGACCCTGGTTGTAAGCGTCAGAACCGATACGGTCAGTGAAGCCCAGAACAACAACGGAACCGTCTTTCGGATCCAGATTGCTCAGCTGGGTGTACATCTGATCCAGAGCCTGCTGGCCTTCCGGTTTCAGAGTTGCTTTGTTGAAGTTGAACAGAACGTCAGACTTCAGAGTGAAGTGTTTGGTCTGTACTTCTGGAGCCGGAGCCGGAGCCGGAGCTACAACCGGTGCCGGAGCATCGTACTGGCCGAAACGGTAAGAAACACCCAGGCTCAGCATGCCGTTGTCAGGACGAGTACCTACAGTACCTGCGTCACCGATGTTGTTAACCCACTGGTATTCCAGACGGGTAGCGATGTCGCGGGTAACAGCCCATTCAACACCACCAGCGAATACTGGGGAAACGCCAGTGTCGTGGTCTTTCAGACGACCGCCAGCACCGTTGTCGTATGCTGCTTTAGAGTCAGCACGCCATACCATACCACCCAGACGGGTGTAGATATCCAGATCGTCAGTAACCGGGTAACCCAGTTTAGCGGTCAGTTGAACGCCCTGAGCTTTGAAAGCGCCGTTGTTAGTGTCGCCTTTGTACGGCATACGACCTAACCAGTCGTAACCCATTTCAAAACCAACGTACGGGTTAACCTGGTAACCACCGAAAGCACCTGCGCCCAGCTGGCTTTCGTGAGTCGGACCGTTACCGATGCGGCTGTCATAACCATTACCGTAGAAACCGGTATCGTGGTACTGGGACCAGCCCAGTTTACCACCTGCATACCAGGTGTTATCTTTCGGTGCGGCTTGCGCTACGGTAGCGAAGCCAGCCAGTGCCACTGCAATCGCGATAGCTGTCTTTTTCATTTTTTGCGCCTCGTTATCATCCAAAAGGCCATGAACATCTCTTAAAGAGCTCACGGTTAAATCCTTCACCGGGGTTATAGCTCAACTTGTAACTCTACCGTCTGTACGGTTTATTAATGAGCAACCCTGGCGATGTAAAGTCTACAACGTAGTTGAAAACTTACAAGTGTGAAGTCCGTCAGGCATATGAAAAAAAACGACTTGCGTACATATTTGTTAACATCTTTGCTGCAAATGTAGCCAGCGAAGAGAGGCTGGGCGTCGCGGAAGCCGCGTATTCCGCTTAAATTTCACTAATGAACAAAGACCTGTAAATATTAAAAAGTAATACCAGGATTTGTCTTAAATTTACTTAATGATACAAACCAGAATGAATTTTTAGCGCAGAACGCGGTCTCGTACCGTTAACACCCCCCCGTGAAGGGCGCATGATAAAACAGATGGCATTACCCATTTCCGCCGCTTCTGAAAGCGCCAGATGTTCCTCATCACTCATCTCGTAAGACAACCAGCCAATAACCACACTGTAATTTCCGGTGCGCAATGCGCGGAGCATGGCATCGACAGTAGTATAGGAATTTGATGGGCTCGCCTGCATCACTTTAGTCAGCGGTAGACCTGAGGCCTGAAGCCAGGAACGGCTCAGCCGCTGATTGGGCGTGAGCCACAGCAGCCAGCGCGATTGCTGACCAAGCTGTTGTAGTAAAGGGAGTAAAACACACTGGGTCATCCAGGGTTGATCTTCCTGGTAAACAATTTCGCTGACCATTCCTTTCATTTCCGGGGCAGTTGAGAATTCCAGATGCTTTTGTGTTGTGCGCATCGTTGTAACTGAGCGATTTGAATGAGCAGTAATGTTCATAATGTGTTCAACTCCAGCGTGTACTGTATGTTTGTACAGTACATCCAGGCAGCACAAAGATCAACCTTATTTTCTGAAAGCACCTCGCAATTCTTTTATCTAAATCTCCGCCGCAGAAAATTAATATTGCCGAGATTCGCCAAGTTGAATATGTTCGTTTTACAGGAATCAATAACGGATACATTCCTGTTATCTATTGATAATAAAGGAGTTATAATGAAGTCAATTACCACTGAAACGCTCATGCGTTTAGAGGGTTTATTAAAGACCCTGGGCGAAGTGCGTTGTCGTTCCTTGTTTGGCGGATACAGCCTGACGATTGATAAAGCCGCGTTCGGCATGCTGGTTGAAGGTGAGCTTTTTTTGCGGGCTAATGAACAAAGCGCGGGTTACTACACCCAACGTAATTTATCGAAGCTTAAATTTACTCGCCGGGGAAGGGCGGTCTACCTCAATTATTATCAGGTCGACAGTGAGCTGTGGAATAACCCCGATTTATTGGTGCAGTTAGCGGCTGACTCCATCAGTTGCGCCAATGAAGACATTGCTCATCGCCAACAGGAAATGCGCGTTAAGGATTTACCTAATCTCTCTTTGCAGTATGAAATAGGGTTGTGGGAAGTTGGTATCAGTGATGTCGATACCCTTAAAGCGTACGGCGCGAAAGAGTGTTGGTTAAGGTTACGCACCATTAAAAAAAATTGTGGCGTTAAAGCGCTCTATGCGCTGGAAGGGGCTATTGCCGGCCTACATGAAGCGGCGCTCCCGGCGGAAACCCGCCGGGAGCTCTATGAGTGGTTTATGCAGCAGCCTTTATCGGTCAGTGAGGGGTGAGACCTGATGCTGCAACTTACTCATTTCTGGCAATAGTGCTGCAATTAATCCTATCTGCTGCAAGACCAGTGCTTCTTTACTCTCCTGACGAGGCTCGATATCCCGGATTCGCTTCGTCAGCCCGGCTAATGCCCGTTGTACTTTACTTTCATCAGCCGGGAGATGATGCAGCGCATCATCGACATAGCAAACGGCATCGTCCAGGATAGCGAGGATCTCACTATTTACGACTTTTTCGCGATGCGCACCGAGAGCGGAAATATAGCCAGTTAATGAATGGTTCAGGCACAGCAATCGGAAGGCGGTTTCACGAATTGCATCGCTGACGTGAGGTTCCGTCGACATATTTGACACCACTGACGCGAGTTCTGCATCACGGTTATGGGCGTCACGCCGGGCGATACGGTAGGCGAGGCGGTTATCCCGGCCCTGATGATATTGCTCGAGGATCGCATCAAGATAGCGGCAGTTAGCATTGAGCGCCCGCTCAAGTACCTGATCGAGCCGGCGAAAGCGCCAGTCAGGCCAGATAAAGCTCACCGCAGCCCAGGCGATGGCGCAACCGATCAGAGTATCGATAACGCGAGGCAGCGCAACTTCAAAACCTTCGCCGAGTAAATTGAAGCACAGCAGCACCAGCAGCGTAATAAACATCGTTGCGTGAGCGTATTGCACGGTGCGGAACATAAAGAACAGCACGCCGGTGATCACGATTAATATCAGCTGACCTTCCAGAGAAGGCACGAACCACAGCACCGGAATGCCAATCGCCACGCCAATTAATGTACCGACCACCCTTAGCGTCAGGCGATGGCGCGTGGCGTTGTAGTTAGGCTGGCAAACAAACAGACTGGTTAGCAGGATCCAATAGCCGTGCTGCAAGCCGGTAACCTGAATAAACGCATAGCCGATACACAGCACCACCGACATTCTCACCGCATGGCGGAACAACGCCGATTCCGGCGTAAAGTGGCGGCTGAGGCGCAGCCAGATATCGTTGACGCCGTGCAGGCTGTCATCGGCAAGCTGGTTCTCATCGTTGCGCGGTTCAGCGAGAGTCTGCTCGGATTCAATGCTGGCTAACTGGGCGTCGACATCGCGTAAGTTATTGATGAGAAAGCCAATGGCTTTCTTTTCTGAATCCGACATTTCATCCGCACGAATGCGCGAAATGGCGGCATCAAGGTGAATAAAGGCGCGCTCAAAGCGCGGGTCATGCTGGTAGGGGGTACGCAGTAAGATAGAGCGCGCCAGCGCCTGGCACGCCTGCCCTTGCATAGAAAGTAGCCGCTGGAAGCGGAACATCACATCGCTGTATCGCAGCTTTTGGCGCAGTTCGTGATACTGAATGTGGGCGGAACTGGCCCGCTCATGAATATCCTGAGCGACAAAATAGTAGTGCAGGGTCCGGCGCGTGCCGCGCTGACCGCGATCGCCGCGCAGGCGGGTTAATAATAATGTCTTGGTCTGGTTAAGCGTGGCGATCACCTGGCTATTGGCCAGCGCCAGCTCCATCATCGGCGCCTGCCGTTCCTCTTCAATATCGGGATCGAACAGGCGCGATTTCATCTCAAGGTACCAGGCGAGCTGTTCATAGCTGCGGGCCAGACTATCCTGCAATGCCCTGACGGGAAAAATCACATGGCCGATCAGCGTCAGCAGGTTGTACCACACCGCGCCTGCCAGCAGCAGCAGTGGCTGTTGATACCAGTGCTCGTACAGCGAGACACCCAGCATGGTGTACACCGCAATTAATAACGCGCCAAACGCGATGGTGGCATAGCGCTGCCCAAGGCCGCCGAGCAATATAAAGCCGCAGGTGGAAACCGTCAGCCCAACCGCAAACAGCCATGGCCACGGGAATAACAGCTCAACAGAGGCGGACGCGATAAAAAAGCAGACCAGCGTGATGATCAGGTTACGTAGCCGCCCCGCCAGCCGATCGTCGAGATCGGTCAGCGCGGCGGCGACCACCCCCAGGGTCAGCGGAATAGTGAGTTTGACCTCGCCGAGCCACCAGGGAAGCGCCGCGCTGCCACACAGCGCGATAAAGATGCGGAAGTTATACAGCCAGGTGCTGTTCCAGGAATAACGCCTGAGCAGGGGGCTAAACATAACGTTGCCTGTTCCCATTATTGAAAACGGCGTCGGGCATTGGCTTCGCGCGCTGCTTGCGCTATTTCCACCGAAACCACCCTGCGCCCGACCGGCCAAAGCGCAATGGCGGCGATTTTAAAATTCGCGATGCCCACCGGGATCCCGATAATCGACACGCACTGCATAATCCCGGCGGCGATATGCATCAGGCATAGCCACCAGCCAAACAGCACCAGCCACACAATATTTAGCAACGTGCCGCCGGTATTTAAGATCGCGCTCTTGCTTTGCGGCTCCAGTTCGTCGACATGAACAGCTTCGTTGCCGTATGGCACCAGCGATAACTTTGTGATTTCCCAGCAGGAACGCGTTAACGGAAGGGTGATGATAAAAACAATACTCAGTACCGTCGCCAGCAGCCAGGAAAGGGTGGTAGCGAAGCCGCCGAGGACAAAATTGAGAATATTAAGAACCGTGCGCATAGAACATCTTCCTTTGATTGCTGAGCTAAAACATTAACCTCAGCAATTGTAACGCGTTTTTACTCTGGAGCGGCATATACAGGGCGGTTAAACTTAGCCTACGACGACTAACCGTGGTTACGTGATGGAACTGAAAGCAACTTCAATTGGAAAACGGCTCGCGCAGCATCCTTACGATCGCGTGGAGATCCTTACCGCTGGTGTAAAGGTGTCGGGCGATAGTCATGAATATTTAATCCCTTTTAACCAGCTGCTGGCGATGAGCTGTAAACGCGGGATGGTATGGGGTGAGCTTGAATTTGTGGTGCCGAATAACCAGGTGGTGCGTCTTCACGGTACGGAGTGGGCAGAAACCCAGCGTTTTTATCAGCATCTTCTGGGGCTCTGGACGCGCTGGAGCGAGGAGATGAGTGAAATCGCCGCATCGGTGTTGAACGAGCAATGTCAGCGGATCGCAACGCTGGCCCAACGCAATAAATGGCTGAAGCGCCATGAAATCCAGGGTATCCAGCAATCTATCCGTGCGGCCTTTAGCGCCTTGCCGTTGCCGCTTTCCCGTTTGACGGAGTTTGATAACTGCCGTGAGGCTTATCTTGAATGCAATAGCTGGCTGACCCATGTTGAAAAACGCCGTCAGCAGGCTAATCAAAAATTCACTGAACAGATGCTCAGTCAGTACGCTGATTTCTTCGAGCAGATTGAATCGTCCCCACTCAATCCAAGTCAGGCGCGCGCGGTGGTAAACGGCGAGGAGTCGGTGCTAGTGCTTGCCGGAGCCGGTAGCGGCAAAACCTCGGTGCTGGTGGCGCGTGCGGGATGGTTAATGGCGCGCGGCGAAGCGTCTGCCGATCAAATTTTGCTGCTGGCATTTGGACGCAAAGCGGCCCAGGAGATGGAGCAGCGTATTCAGGAACGCCTGCATACCGATCAGATCGCCGCCCGAACTTTCCATGCGCTGGCCCTGCACATTATCCAGCAGGGCAGTAAAAAACCGCCGCAAATCAGTAAACTGGAAAGTGATACCGATGCGCGTCACACATTATTGATTACGGCATGGCGTGAGCAGTGCCAGCAGAAAAAGGCCCAGGCGAAAGGCTGGCGGCAATGGCTGACCGAAGAGCTTGAGTGGGAAATTGACGAAGGCAACTACTGGCAGGATGACAAACTCGCTCGTCGTCTTGCGCCACGCCTGGAAAGGTGGCTCGGGATTATCCGTACCCACGGCGGTTCCCAGGCGGAGATGATTGCCAGCGTGCCGGAGGAGATGCGCGATCTGTTTCAGAAACGCGTCAGGCTGATGGCCCCGCTGGTCAAAGCCTGGAAAAGCGCTCTGAAAGCTGAAGGCGCGGTAGACTTTTCCGGGTTGATCCATCAGGCCGTTAACGTGCTGGATAATGGGCGCTTCGTCAGCCCGTGGAAGCATATTCTGGTGGATGAGTTTCAGGATATTTCCCCACAGCGCGCTGCGCTACTGGCGGCGCTGCGGCGGCAAAACTCCCATACGGCGCTGTATGCCGTGGGTGATGACTGGCAGGCGATTTACCGCTTCAGCGGCGCGGAGTTACT
This sequence comes from Atlantibacter sp. MEI4A-1023, assembly GCF_056155425.1. Classification (NCBI taxonomy): domain Bacteria; kingdom Pseudomonadati; phylum Pseudomonadota; class Gammaproteobacteria; order Enterobacterales; family Enterobacteriaceae; genus Atlantibacter; species Atlantibacter sp. MEI4A-1023. Next base: position 2,857,189 of record NZ_CM149568.1, on the reverse strand, counting down.
GCTGACAACCTCTTTTACCCATCATTTTGGCGAAGGGGATCAATGCGCGCTGGACACCACCTATCGGTTTAACGGTCGCATAGGCTACATCGCCAACGCTTTTGTGCAGCAAAACCCACATCAACTGGACAAGCCGCTGAACAGTTTGACGGCCGGAGATAAAAAAGCGGTCACGCTGCTGCCTGACGATCAGCTTGAGGCGCTGCTGGATAAACTCAGCGGGTACGCCGGGCACGATGAACGCATTCTGGTGCTGGCCCGATACCATCATTTGCGCCCGGCGACGCTGGAAAAAGCGAATACCCGCTGGCCGAAACTGAATATCGATTTTATGACTATTCACGCCAGCAAGGGCCAGCAGGCTGACTACGTGATTATCGTGGGATTGCAGGATGGCAAAGAGGGTTTTCCGGCACCGGCGCGGGAATCTGTTATCGAGCAGGGGTTGTTGCCGCAGCCTGAAGATTTCCCGGATGCCGAAGAGCGGCGGTTGCTCTATGTGGCGCTAACGCGCGCGCGGCATCGGGTTTGGCTGTTGTACGACAAACCGAACCCTTCCCGTTTTGTGCCGATCCTGGAAGCGCTCGGTGTGCCGTTAGCGAAAAAGCCGTAATTACTTTAGGCGTTCGGCCAGATAACGTGGGTAATCAGGGATAAGAATATCGACGTTATCATTAAAGTGCGGAGACTGGATAATGAAGTCGGCGGTGGAAATATTGGTCGCGACGGGAATATTCCATACCGTGGCAAGGCGCAGCAGCGCTTTTACATCAGGATCGTGCGGAACGGCGTTAAGCGGATCCCACAGAAAAATCAGCACGTCGATTTTGCCTTCCGATATCAGCGCGCCGACCTGCTGGTCGCCGCCCATCGGGCCGCTCAGCATGGCTTTGACGTTCAGGCCACTGGCGCGCTGAATCAGGTTGCCCGTGGTGCCAGTAGCGTAAAGCACATGTTGCGACAGCAGCATTTGATGGCGTTCGGTCCATTTCAATAGCATTTCTTTGCAGTGATCGTGGGCGACCAACGCGATATGTTTTTGTGCGCCCAGGGTACGGGTAGTCAGTTCCATATCAGTATCCATAAAAATAAGATTGGATACAGCTTACCGGAAGTGATTGATGCCGCAAGCGAAGCGATTAAAAAAACCGAAGTTGATGCGGGTCAGGAGGAAGGTTGCTGCTTAACCCATTCCAGAAAGCGGGTGCGGGTATCATTGTCGGCCTGTAAATACCAGTGCTTAAGCCGTTGCTCCGTCAGGGTTTGCGAATGGGCTACCGGCCTGTCCAGTTCCGATGGCCCAGAGAGCAGGGCGCTGTCATCAGCCATCAGGGTAACAAATTCCGGGGCAGAAGCTTTATTGTTGGCCTTGTTATAGCGCTCGGTATCCCATTCGTAATCAATTCCCTTCGGATTATTGGTGACTGCCAGTACATCGAGCCTTGCCGGTATGGGCGTGGCGCTGCCGTCAAGCAACTGTACGCGCGGTGTGGCATCGAACTGTTCGCTCTCTTTTTCGGTTTCAATACGTGGTAGCGAGATATTAACCTGTGTCACGTTGCGGGTATCGAAGGTCATGATAAGCGGAGGAGAAATATACAGCCTTCGGTCCCGGCTGGCGGTGACCAAATTTTTTTCTACCCGAAAAACCAGCTGGTGAGGCCCGTTATCCAGTTCAATGCTATCCGCGCCGCGCAAAAAAGAGCCGGAAACTTTTTTCCCATCAAGAACCAGTAAGTCGATATCCCCGGAAAGATGTAGCGTGGTAGCCGCTGCCGTTACCGGTATTAGGGCCACCAACAAGGCGGCGGCGAATAAGCCTTTCATTAATGTCTCCAGACTCCCGGCATCACAGCCTGAGAATGTATCAAAATTTTGCACGAATAATATTCATTAACATATATCCAGATTTATCTGTTTTGCTCTCATGCATCCGTATGGGAATGATGGTGAGACATTAAGGTTTGGCTTACACTGAGAAACCATTGCTGGAGGGTCGACTATGAATGAATCTGAAATTGCTGGCATTCTGAAGACAACGCGCACCATCGCTCTTGTGGGTGCCAGTGACAAGCCGGAGCGGCCAAGCTATCGCGTCATGGCCTATCTGTTGAACCAGGGGTATCACGTGATTCCCGTCTCGCCGAAGGTCGCCGGTAAATCATTGCTGGGGCAAAAAGGCTACGGCTCGCTGAGTGAAATCCCGGAAAAAGTCGATATGGTAGACGTGTTTCGTAATTCAGAGGCGGCATGGGGCGTCGCGCAGGAGGCCATCGCCATCGGCGCGAAAACGCTGTGGCTGCAACTGGGCGTGATTAATGAACAGGCGGCGGTGCTGGCGCGCGATGCGGGCATGAAAGTGGTGATGGATCGTTGCCCGGCCATTGAAATTCCCCGGCTGGGCCTGGCCAAATAAAACGATAAACCCCGCAGCGCGGGGTTTATTTTTAGTTGTTTAAGCGCGGCGCCTGAAGCTGTTTACGGATGGTCTGCGCCAGTTCGTCCATCGATGGCTGCTCAGGATGTTCATCCTGTAGCTCTCCGCTCAACTGGGCTTCGGCCAAATAGGTGTGTACCGGCTGGCCGTCGTCATCTTCCATAACCACATGATACCAGGGGGCGGCGCGCAATTCTGCGTTTACCGCCAGCTCGTCTGCGTCAGGTTCATCCAGCGCGTACTCAGGATCGATATCGACCACCACGCCCAGATAACCCAGCAATGAGTGGCGGACCTGTTGGCCAATACCGAATTTGCTGGCAATCATCGTCACCTCCCGGGGAAACTTAACTCTGCAGCAGATATGCGGGCAGTTTCCCATTTTTCAAGTTACATGATGCGGCAGGCAAATCCTTTCAAATAAAGCCCTTCCGGGTAGCTCGCTATCACCGGGTGATCGGCTGCCTGACGGAACTGCTCTATAAATTGTACATCACGTCCGGCATCTACAGCGGCATCGGCGATGATTTTCTGAAATAAATCGCTAGCCATCAGACCCGAACAGGAAAATGTCAGCAACACGCCGCCCGGATTGAGCAACTGGATCGCCAGCATATTGATATCTTTATAGCCCCGGCAGGCACCCATCAACTGGTTTTTGTTTTCCACAAACTTTGGCGGATCCATCACGATGACGTCGAATTTTTCGCCCTGGTCGCGATATTTACGCAGCAGCTTGAACACGTCATCACGGACAAAATCAGCCTTGCGGAGATCCAGCCCGTTCAGCTCAACGTTTTGTTTTGCCACGTCCAACGCGTCCTGCGAAGTATCCACGCTGATCACCTGCTGGCATCCGCCAATCAGTGCGGAAACTGCAAACCCGCCGGTGTAGGAGAAGCAGTTAAGCACGCGCTTATCCTTCACATAGCCGCGGGTCGCAAAGCGGCTGTCGCGCTGGTCAAGGTAGTAACCCGTTTTGTGGCCGCCTTTGATATCCACCAGCAGCTTCATACCATGTTCTTCAATCGGCAACAGGTCCGGGGGCAATTCGCCACTTACCGGGCCTTGTGTCAGCTCCATCCCTTCTTTTTTACGCACTGCGACATCGGAACGATCGTAAATCGCGCATTCAGGATAAAGCGTGTGCAGCGCGCTAATCAGGGCAGGACGCTGATATTCCGCGCCTGCCGACAACAGTTGCAGCACCAGGAAGTTACCGAAGCGGTCAATGGTCACGCCCGGCAACCCGTCCGACTCACCGGCGATAATGCGGTAGCTGTCGAGCCCGTCGCGTGCGGCCAGCCAGCTGCGCCACTGCTGCGCCTGTTGTAGACGTTTAGTGAAAAATTCGATATCGATGGATTCATCACGATCGAATGTCCAGACGCGGGCGCGGATCTGCGATGCGGGAGAATACGCGCCGCGCGCCAGCCACTTACCCTGGTGATCGACGATATCAATGGTTTCACCCAGGCTGGCTTTCCCTTCCAGGCGCGCAACGGCACCAGAAAATACCCACGGATGGCGGCGCAATAACGATTTTTCGCGCCCTTTGGCTAACACTAAACGTACACTCATAATTTGCTATGCTGATGTCAGAGAAAATGGGCGCCATTTTCCCGAGTTCAGCGGGGAAATGCAACGCGCCAGGCATAAAGGAGCACAGTAATGTCAAATGTATGCGTTATCGCTTGGGTGCACGGCATGGTTCAGGGCGTGGGGTTTCGTTACAGTACCCAGCATGAAGCCAACCGGCTTGGGCTTACCGGCTATGCCCGTAATTTAAACGACGGCAGCGTGGAAGTGGTGGCCTGCGGCGAGAATGAAAAAGTAGAACAGCTACTGGGCTGGCTGAAAGCGGGCGGGCCGCGCAGCGCCCGGGTGGACAAAGTGCTTCATGAGCCTCATCGCCCCGAGCGCGAATGGACAAACTTCGGCATTCGCCATTAAAGGCATTTTACCGGCTTCGGCAGTCCCGCGATTTTGGTGGCTTGCTTAGCCGGGCCTTTCGGGAACAGGCGGAAAAGATAGCGGCTGTTGCCTTTCTCCTCGCCATAAGCTTTTGCCATCGCCTTTACCAGCATACGGATGGCCGGCGACGTATTAAATTCCAGATAAAACTCGCGTACGAAGCGCACCACTTCCCAGTGTTCAGGCGTGAGCGCAATGCCTTCCTGTTCGGCTATCACTTCCGCCAGGCCTTCGGTCCAGACGCTGGAGTCCTTTAGGTAACCGTCGTTATCGGTTTCAAATTGTTTATCGTTAAAGGTCAACATTATGTTCTTACCACCGTGAAACGGGGTCGCAGTGTAACAAATATCGGGCGCTGAAAAAAACAAAGCCCCGCACAATGGCGGGGCTCGATAGTGCACTGGCTGGTTAATCGCGGCTTGCGAAGCCCAGGATGCTCAGCAGGCTAACAAAAATGTTATACAGCGACACGTAAAGGCTTACGGTAGCGCGGATATAGTTAGTTTCGCCACCGTGAATGATATTGCTGGTCTCATACAGGATTGCGCCAGACGAGATCAGAATAAACACGGCACTGATTGCCAGGTGCAGGGCAGGCAGTTGCAGGAAGATGTTTGCCACCATGCCAACCAACACGATTACGATACCCGCCATCAGCATACCGCCCAGGAAGGACATGTCTTTGCGGGTCGTCAGTACGTAGGCAGAGCAGCAGAAGAACACTAATGCCGTACCGCCCAGGGCCATGCCGATGACATCACCCATACCGGCAGACAGGTAAGCATTCAACATCGGGCCAAGGATGTAACCCAGAAAACCGGTGAATGCGAACGCAGAGAAAATACCTGCCGGAGAGTTCGCGGTTTTATAGGTCAGGAACATCAGTCCGTACATACCTACCAGCGTCAGGATAATTCCCGGTGACGGCAGGCCCAGAACGGTGCTGGCGGTTGCGGTGATAGCCGAAAACGCCAGCGTCAGGCTCAACAGGAAATAGGTATTACGCAGCACTTTATGCGTGCTAAGCAGCGAATTCATATCGCGTGAGGAATAAACTATGCGATCCATGAGTTGTTCTCTCATTACAGGTGATAGCATCAGAGAATAGTGCGTCATAAGGAAGCGGGAAAGCCCTTTTACCCATCTTTACGCTGATTTATCAAGCGAAAACAATCAGTAGCCGTCAATGAGCACCGGGCAAAGTTGATGAGAGGGGTTTGCCTCAGTAAGCATTTTCCTGCTGTCTTTCTGCGCATAATGCCGATATTTCAGGCGATTAATCGCAATTTGCTTGTTTTTGCGGCAAACGAACCGTTTCGGGCTTTACAGGACGAAAGGGGATGTTTATAGTTCGCCTCATTGGAAGTGTGGCCGAGCGGTTGAAGGCACCGGTCTTGAAAACCGGCGACTCGAAAGGGTCCCAGAGTTCGAATCTCTGCGCTTCCGCCATATTAGTGAAGGGGCCGTCGAAAGACGGCCCCTTTTGCTTTTTGGTTCAATCAAACCATGCGGGTTTGTCACAGACGGCAATATCGACGCTCGTCACGATCTCTTCTTCCACGATCCGCGTCAGGGAGAGCGGGGGCAGATGGTTGATGTCAAAGAAGCCAACATCCAGCGATTCATGGCTAATTTTCAGTTCGCCATCCAACTCTTCGCACAAAAAAATCATTTTGTAGACGTGCCAGGGGTAAGGAGGATGGCCGTGCAGATTCCTGTCCCATATCCCGAGTAATTTCGTGACCTTTATATCCAGCCCGGTTTCCTCCAGCACTTCACGACGTATCGCCGTTGAGGGGCTGTCACCCACATCCACCCAGCCTCCCGGTAGACTCCACAAACCGTCATCCGCTTCCTGCACCATCAATAATTTGCCCTGGCGCAGAACAATGGCGCGGACGTCCGATTTTGGCGTGGCATAACCCTCATCGGAGATATGCATTCTGGCAAACGTTTCGGGGCCCAAATCAAAACCTGCCGCTAACATGTCGTAAGCGATTTGCCTGAGGGTTTCATAACGTTCTCTGTCGAACACGCCGGGGGAATAGGTCAGTCCGGATTGAGCAATCGCCTGGATGCGCTGGGCGATAAGGTTAATATCTTCGTTGCTGAGTTTGTTGGGCACTTTCGTCGACCTTTTTGAAAACAGGCCCTTAACTTACTCCGGTTATCCTTTATCAACGATTAAAATAATAAAAAACCCCGGTCATCGCCGGGGTTGGTCAGGGCCGCGCCTACATCGAAAGCTATCGGCTAACTTTGCGGCGCACATCAGGAATAAATAAATCACCCCGCATTAACTGCGTGCCCAACATATCCTGGGTTTTTTCCGTCAGCCAGTTAACAATGCGCACCGCCATAGCTTCAATCGGGTATTCAATAGCAGGAATGACGGGCACGCCGGGTAGCTGCAACGATCCGCCGAGGCTGAACACCATAATGTCTTCCGGCACTGACTTATTAAACGCCTGCAATTGGGGGATAATGTGCTGCGCTTCATGCTCATCCGCGACCATCAGGGCGTTAAAATTGAGCGTGGCGGCGTTGTTCAGCAATTCCTGCAACGCCACGGAAGAAGAGGCTGCTTCCAGAAACACCAGATTACGGTTAAACGGCAGGAAATTTTTCTCCAGCGCGTGCTTATAGCCCAGCAGTACTTGATCGGCAAAGCCGCTGCCTTTCGGCTGGATCATGGCGATTTGCCGCCGCCCCTGGCTTATCAGGTAATTACAGGCGGTTTCTGCTGCGAATGCATGGTCGAACTGGATGCTGTTGACGTTTTCCGCCTCCATGCAGTCCACCAGGACCACATTGTCCTGGTCAATATCCAGCGGGAAACGCGCGCCGATAATCAAAATATCATCACAAAGCCCGCAGTTAAGTTCTTCCAGTGCGTGCAGCACTGCGCTTTTAGAGTTGGCAAACCGCAGCAGCAAATGTTTTTGATGCTGGCTGAGATGTTTTTCCAGCACGTACAGGTAGCTGGTGGTCTGGTTGATATTTTCGTGTGCGCAAATCACGCCAATACAGCCTGTAGACTGGCTTAATAAAGATTGCGCAATGACATTTGGCCGATAATTCAATTCGTCCACGGCTTTTAGCACCGCCAGGCGGCTGGCTTCCTTGACCCCGCGCGAACCGCTCAACACCCGTGACACTGTGGCCTTCGACACCCCAGCTAAACGTGATACATCGTTGATTGTTGACATCTTTTTCCCCTGACAGGCGCAAGTGCAGCCTGGAAATCCTGATAAAACCTGTAGCGCAAATAATCACCATCCGCAGTATAGCCGTTTCCGTTTTTGATGGAAACCGATTTTCCATTTGGACGCCGCGCATCCCTTTTACACACCAAAACTGTGACGCCGGGCTAAAGAAAATGCTTGTTATTGGGTTTATTTTGATAGCAATCACACTTCTGGTTATTTGAAATGGAAACCGGTTTCCGTGTGATGTCCAATCAGTCCTGAAATAACTATTAACATGTTGAGGTGATCGGGATGTTCAGGATTATGTTGTGTTGTTCCGCAGGGATGTCTACCAGTTTGCTGGTGCGGAAAATGGAAGAAGTGGCGCAGGAGAGAGGTCTTGCCGTTGAGATCAACGCCTTTGGCGTTTCCGAATTTGATACACAGTTTCCAAACTATCAGGTCGTGCTGATCGGGCCGCAGGTTAAATATATGTTAGGCACCCTGGCAGCAAAAGCGGCACCTCACAGCATTCCAGTCCAGCCTATTGATATGATGGATTATGGTATGCAGCGCGGTGATAAAGTTCTCGACTACGCACTGTCGCTGATCGAAGCGGCGCACTAATACAGGGGTTCCCATGAGTTCACTCTACCAGTCAATGATTGCGGTCATTGAACAATCCATCACCCCGCTGGCCGGGCGTCTGGGGCAGCAAAAATACGTTATTGCTATCCGTGACGGTTTTACCGCGGCGCTGCCGTTTATGATTATCGGTTCCTTTATGCTGGTGTTTATTTTCCCGCCGTTCTCAGCGGATACCACCAACAGTTTTGCCCGCGGTTGGCTGGATTTCTCCCAGACCTATCGCGAACAGCTGATGCTGCCATTCAACCTCAGCATGGGCGTGATGACGTTTTTTATCTCGGTAGGTATCGGGGCCAGTCTGGGGCGGCAGTTTAACCTCGATCCGGTGATGTCCGGCCTGCTGGCGTTTATGGCGTTCCTGCTGGTGGCGGCACCCTATGCGGAGGGTAAAATCTCCACCCAGTACCTGTCAGGGCAGGGGATTTTCACCGCGCTGATCACCTCTATTTACTCCACCCGCGTGTACGCCTGGCTGAAGCAGAACAACATCACCATTCGCCTGCCGAAAGAAGTGCCGACCGGCGTGGCGCGTTCGTTTGAAATCCTGATCCCGGTGGTGGTAGTGATTGGCACCCTGCATCCGCTGAACCTGTTTGTGGAAGCGCAAACCGGCATGATTATCCCGCAGGCGATTATGCATCTGCTGGAGCCGCTGGTTTCCGCATCGGATTCCCTGCCGGCAATCCTGCTGTCGGTACTGCTTTGCCAAATCTTCTGGTTTGCCGGGATTCACGGCTCGCTGATTGTCACCGGCATCATGAACCCGTTCTGGATGGCCAACCTGTCTGCCAACCAGGCGGCGCTGGCGGCGGGCACTGCGCTGCCGCACGTTTACCTGCAAGGCTTCTGGGATCACTACCTGCTGATCGGCGGCGTGGGCTCGACGTTACCGCTGGCCTTCTTGCTGCTGCGTAGCCGCGTAGCGCATCTGCGCACCATCGGCAAAATGGGCGTGGTGCCGAGCTTCTTTAATATCAACGAACCTATCCTGTTTGGCGCGCCAATCATCATGAACCCGATGCTGTTTATCCCGTTCGTCTGCGTGCCGTTGGTTAACGCCGTGCTGGCCTATACCGCGACCCGTCTGGACTGGCTGCCGCAGGTCGTGTCTCTGACGCCGTGGACCACCCCTGCGCCTATCGGTGCGTCATGGGCGGCGAACTGGGCGTTTAGCCCGGTGGTGATGTGCCTGATCTGTATGGTGATGTCGGCGCTGATTTACCTGCCTTTCCTGCGCGCTTATGAGCGTTCATTGATGAAAACTGAAGAGCAGAAAGCGCAGAGCGCCGCGCCGATGGCTGAACCAGCCAACAGCAACTGATATCTGGAGCGAGTAATGACCATGAAATATACCTTTCCTGAGAATTTTTGGTGGGGCAGCGCGAGTTCCGCGCTGCAAACCGAAGGGGAAAGCCAGGGTAAAGGCAAAGGGCAAACCACCTGGGATTACTGGTTCGCTACCCAGCCGTGGCGCTTCCATAACGGCGTCGGCCCGGATAAGACGTCAACGTTTTACCGCAACTGGCGTGAAGATATCGCTCTGCTGAAAACGTTGAACCACAACAGTTACCGCACCTCGATTAGCTGGTCGCGCCTGATCCCGGACGGAACCGGGGAGGTGAACCCGCAGGCGGTTGAATTCTATAACCAGGTCATCGACGAGTTGATTGAACAAGGCATTACCCCGTTTATCACGCTGTTCCACTTTGATATGCCGATGGCGATGCAGGAAAAGGGCGGCTGGGAAAACCGCGAGGTTATCGACGCTTATACCCGCTATGCGCAAATCTGTTTCGATTTGTTTGGCGACCGTGTGCTGCACTGGTTTACCTTCAACGAGCCGATTGTGCCGGTGGAAGGCGGCTATCTGTATGATTTCCACTATCCCAACGTGGTGGATTTCAAACGTGCGGCAACCGTGGCGCTGCATACCGTGCTGGCCCACGCTTCAGCGGTGAAGGCGTACCGTGCAGGCAGTTATGCCGGGGAAATCGGCATCGTGTTGAATTTAACCCCGTCGTATCCACGCTCGCAAAACCCGGCGGATGTGAAGGCCGCTGACTATGCGGATCTGTTCTTCAACCGCAGTTTTCTCGACCCGGTGCTGCGCGGCGAATATCCCGCCGAACTGGTGGCGGTGCTCAATGAATACGATCAGCTGCCGGTTTGCCAGCCGGGGGATAAAGAACTGATTCGCGAAGGTGTCATTGACTTGCTGGGCGTGAATTATTATCAGCCACGCCGGGTAAAATGCCGCGACAGCGCGATTAATAAAGACGCGACGTTTATGCCGGAGTGGTTATTTGATTATTACGAAATGCCCGGCAGAAAAATGAATCCGTACCGCGGTTGGGAAATCTATGAGCCGGGTATTTACGATATTCTGACGAACCTGCGCGTTAATTACGGTAATCCGCGCTGTTTTATTTCTGAAAACGGCATGGGCGTAGAAAACGAGCAGCGCTTTATTGATGGCGGGAAAATTAACGACCAGTATCGCATTGATTTTGTCGCGGGCCATTTACAGTGGCTGCATAAAGGGATCGCCGAAGGCAGCCGTTGCCAGGGCTATCACATGTGGACGTTTATTGATAACTGGTCCTGGTGCAACGCCTATAAAAACCGTTACGGTTTTATTCAACTCGACCTGGAAACGCAACAGCGCACGATTAAACGCAGCGGAGAGTGGTTCGCCGCCGTTTCCGCCCACAATGGCTTTGATAAGGAGTAATAACGATGGTGGTATTAGAAGAAGCGGTCATGGAAATTATCGTCAATGCCGGCCAGTCCCGCAGTCTGTGCTTTGAGGCGCTGCACGCCGCCCGGCAGGGTAATTTTGACGAAGCGAAAAGCCTGCTGCGCGAAGCGGACGGCTATTCCCGCCAGGCGCACCGTATGCAGACCAAACTGATTGAACAGGACGCGGGTGAAGCTAAACAACCGATGACCTTAATTATGGTCCACGCCCAGGACCATTTAATGAATTCCTTATTAGCTCGTGAACTGTGTGAAGAAATACTGCATCTGTATCAGCGTTGATTTCCGTTTTAAATATTACCCGGAGTGTAAGTGACGAGAATATTTTAACCGTTCTGTACCCTTAAATAATAAATAACTTGTTTTGGTGATAGCGATTAATTATCTCTGCCAGAACAGGGACTGTTATTACTAAAAATTACATAGAGAATATTATGAATAACATTAAAAAACTTCCATTAACGATGGCGGTTCTCGCCGCGCTTTGCCCAATTTCTGCTCTGGCCCAGGAGTTCACGCAGGAGCAAATTGACGCTATCGTGGCTAAAGCGGTGGATAAAGCCCTGGCCGAACGGCAGGCAAAAATTGACGAAGCGGTAAATAAAAAGGCGGATGTGATTACCGAGCCGCAAACTGCAGCGCAGTCTCCGGATATGGCGATCCCGTTTGGCGTTAAATTTAGCGGCTACGCCCGTTACGGTGCCCATTTTCAGACCGGCGACCAGAAATACGTCGCGGTGGATGGCTCTTATAACGGCGCGTCGGCAATTGGTCGTTTAGGTAACGAAGGCAATGGCGGCGAATTCCAGCTCTCTAAAGCATTCAAAAGCGATAACGGCGCTATCTGGGACGTTAACGTGATGATTGACCACTGGGGCGATGAAGTGAACCTGAAAAAGGCCTATGCCGGGGTGACCAATCTGTTTGCCTCGAATCCTGGCGCTTACCTGTGGGCCGGTCGTGACTTCCACCAGCGTCCGCAACAGGGCATCAACGACTACTTCTGGATGAACCACGACGGGCAGGGCGCGGGGATTAAAAACTTTGATATCGGCGGCGTCCAGTTCGATCTCGCTACCGTGGCCGCGGTGGAATCCTGTAGCCCGGAAGTGATGGATGATGAAGCCAACCCGTCGCGCATCACCTGTACCGGCGGCTCCGGCACCGGCGACAAGGGCAACTATGCGGTGACCTCGAAAGTTCACGGCATGAAAATTGGGCCGTTGGATCTCGAACTTTACGGTAACTACGGCTTCGACTCGAAAGCCGTTGACGACGACCAGCGCATGAACGCCTGGCAGGGCGGCGTGGTGTTGAGCCACACCAACGACAGCGGCGTAAACAAAATTATCGCCCGCTACTCTGATAACTCCGACAACAGCGTGTACAACAAAACCGAGGACCTGACCACGGTGTACGCCAGCTTCGAGGGGCTTCATCGATTCACCCAGCAGGCGCAAATCGAATACCTGTTGGCATTCCACGATTACGACAACAGCAAAAACGGCAATGATAACCGCCGCAACTACGGCGCGATTGTCCGTCCGATGTATTTCTGGAACGACGTTCACTCCACCTGGCTGGAAGCAGGCTATCAGCGGGTTGATTACGACAAAGGCGGCGATAACAACGGCTGGAAAGTCACCCTGTCGCAGAACGTGTCTATCGCCATGGGGCCGGAGTTCCGCCCGATGCTGCGCTTCTACGTCACCGGCGGGGAAGTGGACAACGAGCGCACCGCGCGCGTCAACGGGACAGACGATCAGCAGTTAGATTCGTTCAACGTCGGCGCAATGTGGGAAGCGTGGTTCTGATGAGCGATGCCGCCGTGGTCTTCACGGCGGCCCTGGTGCGGTATTAATGCTGTTTGCGGGCGTTCTTATCCAGATACATATTGGCATCGGCTTTACGCATCGCGCTGTCGGGATCTTCCTCTGCCGGTTGCGCCACGTAAATCCCGATGCTGGCGCCCCCATAGTTCAGCTCCACATCCCTCAGGATGTATTTGCCTTCCAGTAGACTATTGAGGCGCGCCTTCAGCGCGGAGGCGATTTTTTCCTGCGCTTCATCTTTCTGGCCGCCAAGTTCGGCCACCAAAAACTCATCGCCGCCGAGCCGCCCGATAATGTCGTCCCGGGTCACGCCTGCCGATAAACGGTCACTCACCTGCAACAGAAACAGATCGCCGGTTTCATGACCGTGCAGATCGTTAATCTCTTTGAAGTCATCCAGATCGATAAACGCCATGATCACCGTACGCTCCATATGGCGGGCGATGGAAAACAGCGCGTCCAGATTCTTAAAAATAGCGCGGCGATTGGGCAGGCCGGTCAGCGCATCGGTATAGGAATGGGCAATCAGTGCGGCGTTGGCTTCGCGCAACTGTTCCAGCAGCGAATCTTTTTGAACGTACTGGGCGATCAGCCCGGCGAACAGACGCAGCACATATTCGGCGCGCACCGAGAGTTCTTTTTTATCGGTGCTGGCGGCGCACAGCGTTCCGTAGAGCGTACCGTCATCCAGTTGGACCGGGGTGCTGACGTAGGTGGTAATGCCCAACCCTTTTGCCGCTTCACTGTCGCCCCACTGCGAGGCGACATCATTTGTGTACATACAGCCTTCATCCATGGCACGTTTGCATAAGGTATCACCCCACGGGACGGAGAGCCCTTCAGGGATATTCATCTCTTTACTGTTGCGCGAAAACAGGATGAGCTGCTTGCCTTGCTCCGCTTCGACTTTGGTGAGGTAAGTCGAATCCATCTCGGTCACGATTTCCAGGGTCTCAAGCAGTTTTCTGACCAGCCCCTCAAGGGAGTTTTCAGAGGCCAGGGTTTCTGAAATCCGTGACAGAATAAAATCAGACATCGCTAACGTACGCTCCAGAATAAAGTGAACCGTGAATTCTAGCCGTACGCACCCGACGGCACGTCACATCATATCAACAAATCATCAGTTTTCAGACTATCCCGGCGAACAACATATATCTTTCGTTGATATTTAATTGAGGGAGAGACGAACGGATGCCGCCTCTCCCGGGGCGGGGTGGCTATTTACGGATTAAATAGCGGATTGTCGGCCCGTCCTGCTGGATTTCCAGCACAGTGTAGCCGTGGTTGCGCGCATCAAGCGGAATATTGTTGATTGACTGCGGGCAGTCGCTGATCACTTCTAAAATCTCGCCTTTTTTAAGCTGCGGCATGGCTTCCAGCGTCGCCACGGCCGGGTAAGGGCAGGGCTCGCCCACCATATCAAGACGGTAATCCGGGACTATTGCGCTCATACGCCCTCCTTCGCGGTTTCAGTGGTAACGGTGCGGCTGCGGCGGAAGAAATGTTTTTCCCAGCCGATAATTAGCATTAATGCGGCAAACAGCATCAGGTAAGTGACCAACAGGCCCCCCAGCGGACCGAAGGTGTTCAACAGGTTGATTTTGTCCCAACTGGTGGCAAGGGCTGGGGAGAGATCGTCCCAGAAGTAAGCCAGAATCGTGGAGCCAATCACATTGCCGAGGCCGACCCACCAGTAGTGCATCTGGCCTTCCACCGCGCGGTACATCCAGCCGGTTTCACAGCCGCCCGCCAGCACAATCCCGAAACCAAACAGCAAGCCGCCCAGCACGGCGTTCGGGCCCGCCCACATGATTTTCGGTTCCGCACCCAGTTGCACATAGCTGAAGATACCGATGGCGCTCACCGCCATGCCGAGGATAATCGCCTTCGCCATGTGTGTGCGCCCGGTGATCCACATATCGCGGAACGCCGAGGTAAAGCAGATTTGCGCGCGTTCAATCAGCAGGCCAAAACCCACGCCGAACAGCATCGCCAGGCCGAGTTTCGGCTGATTCATGGCGGTGAGAAGCGCCCAACCCACCATGCCGACGAAAATCAGCATCCCGATGCGGAAGCGACGGCGCGCCTGATCGTGATTTTGCGTCAACTGTGAGGCGCTGGAGACTTTTTGCAGCTTCACCGGGATGCGGAAAATCGGCATCAGGGTAAAGCGCGCGCCGAACCAGGAGCCGATAGCGGTGGCGATGGCAAAGAACCAGGCGTGCAGCGAAAACTGCGGAATGCCGGTAAAGAACGCGGCCAGGTTGCAACCCATCGCCAGACGCGCGCCAAAGCCAGCGATGATGCCGCCCGCCACCGCCTGGAGAATACGAATGCGGTGCTGGGGTTTGCGCAGCTTGACGTTATTGGCCCACAGCGCCGCAGCGAAGCAGCCGCCGAACATGCCGATAATCATCATGCCGTCGATGCGGGTAAGGGGCGAACCCTCGAGGTGGATAATCTTAAAGTAGCCCCACTCTTCAGCATGCACGCCCATGAGTTGCAGCAGCTGTCCGCCCCAGCGGGTGAACTCGCCGGTTACCGCCCAGAAGGTGCCGGTCAGGCCGAAGTAGTAGGTGGAGAGAATACCGGCGGCGATGACAGCCGGCAGCGGTGCCCAGAACTTAACGAGGTATTGCTGTTTGAATTGTTGCCATGACATGGTGTTATCCTCTGAACTCAGACGGATTTAAAGGGCGCGGAGTGCGCTGGAAAGAGCGGGCATCATAGGGTGTTTTTCTTAATGTTACCGGGGGAAATATCAAAAAAAATGATGTATCAGCCATTTTATTGCGCAACAAGAAGGCTGGCGGCGGTAACGCTTTAATGCCACACTCGTTTTTTTGATCTCTTGCAGGAATAACGATGAAAAAATATGCACTGGCAGCAGCGCTGCTGGCCCTGAGTGGCTGCGCGCAGGTGGATAATTATCAGGACGTAGTAAAAGCGCCAGCGCCCGCCGGCCTCGCCGGTTACTGGCAGTCGCAGGGGCCGCAGAGCGAACTGGTCAGCCCGGAGGCTATAGCCAGTTTTATCGTAACCAAAGATGGCGATACCCTGGACTGCCGCCAGTGGCAGCGGGTTATCGCGTTACCCGGCAAGCTGATGCAGCGCGGCGACGATTTGTATAACGTGACCCAAAAGGTGGAGATTTACGCCATTGAGCGAACCGGCGACCGGATAGAATATGCCGGGATGGATTTACAGCGCGTAGAGCGGCCAACCAAAGAGTGCGCAGACTTTTTAGCGACGCATCCGCTATTAAGCCCGCTACCCTAACTGTTTTAACAAGCGGGCAGGGGATGACCTGCCCGCTGTGCCTGATTATATCGTTTCTTCAATCACCCACACGCTCACGCTGCCGCCCTGGCAGGTAAAGATCCCGGTACCGTTTTCATCAGTGGTGGCGCGTTGCTCCTGATTTCCCAGAAAATCACACCAGGTCTTGTTAGCGTAATTTTCCCCAAGCTCCAGCGTCTTTTCGCCGTCGTCGCCGTTGGACATCACCACCACGCAGCCGGGATCTTCTTCGGTGCCGCTGCGGCTGAAGGCGATGCAGTTGGGATGGTCGAACCATAACGTCTGAACGCCGTGGGCGAAACGCTGGCGGGCATGGATCAGCATGTCGAGTTTGTCGACGATGGGCATATCGATGTGGTACATCTCGCCGTCGCCGCCGGTATCGTCGTAGCTTGCCCCGTACAAATCCGGGTAAAACACCGACGGCACGCCGTTTTCGCGCAACAGGATCAGCGCGTAGGCCAGCGGTTTAAACCAGGATTCCACTGGCGCTTCCAGCGCCTGTAACGGCTGGGTATCGTGGTTGGCGACCAGCGTCACCGCGTGGAACGGATCGGCTTCCACCAGCGTACCGGTGAAAATCTGGCTCATATCGTAGTCGCGGCCCTGCAGGGAAGCCTCGTGGAATTTCATATGCAGCGGGGCGTCGAACAGCATGGTTTGACCCTCTACCTGGTCGATATACTGTTGCAGTTTCTCGACATCATGCGCCCAGTATTCCGCCACGATAAACAGCGGCTTCGGCGCAACTTCCTGTACGTGCTCGATCCACTCTTTATAAAACCACGCCGGAATATGCTTCACCGCATCCAGCCGGAACCCGTCGCAGTGGGTTTGATCCATTATCCAGCGGGCCCAGTATTTGATCTCTTCGGTGACGGCGCGGTTGCGATAGTCGATGTTGGATCCCATCAGATAATCGAAATTGCCGTTCTCATCATCCACCTGGTCGTTCCAGCCATCGCCGGTATAGTCGTTGACGATTTTAAACACGCCGTCTTCGGTGGGGTTTTCAATCCGGTCGACGCCGCTAAAGCATTTATAGTCCCAGATGAATTTTGAATATTGTCCGTCGCGGGCAGGGAAGGTGTAGCGGGTCCAGGCCTCGCACTCAATGACGTCTTCCTCAATTTGGGTACGATCCTGCTCGTTAACCCGATTGACCAGAACCCGTTCTTTTTCATCCGCGCCCATTTTGTGGTTCACCACCACATCCAGAAGCACAGCGATGTTATTTTTTTGCAGCGCCGAAATGGCCTCCAGCAGTTGCTGTTTATCACCGTATTTGGTGGCGACCGATCCTTTTTGATCGAATTCACCCAGATCGAACAAGTCGTAAGAGTCGTAGCCGATGGAGTGCTCGCCCTCGCTGCCTTTATACGCAGGCGGGAGCCAGACCATATTGATGCCGATATCATTAAAGGTTGCTGCGCGTTCAGACACCTCCGGCCATAACGTGCCGCCGCCGGGGGAATACCAGTGAAAACATTGCAGGATGGTGGGATTTTTCATCTTCCTTGCTCCAGAAGTCATTTAGCTGACTTCTGGAGTATGGAAGATCTTCATCAACTCACCAGAGGGTGGGGAAATTATCGTTGCGTTAATTGGCGGGCGTGTTGGGCACCAGTAACATACCGGATAATCTGCCATAGGCATTGTTGAGGGATTGCTGGCGTGAAGACTGGCCAATCAGCTCGCTTAATTCATCCAGCCGCTGCTGGAGCAGCGCTTTTAGCTGCTGCTCGTTTTCCAGCGTCTGCTTCAGGTAAGTTTCCAGCATATCCTGCACTTGCTTACTGATTTTGGGAGCCGGAGTGATCATCACCGCCTCCACGGATTGCAGGTAGACGACTTCTTTTTCCAGCAGTAACTCCCACTCACCCCGCTGTGCCAGATCCAGTAGGGTCTGGCTCATCAGCGCAACATGCTGCCAGCGGCTAATCAACTCCACGTTGGGGGACATTAATGTTACTCCTGGGCGTGAGCCGGCTGTGGGGAGACTTGCTTCCATGCATCAGCGATATTACTGAGCAACCCTTCAACTTCTTCAATGGCCTGGCTGTCGTTACGCAAGTTAGCCTGTAACAGACGACGCACCATGTAGTCATACAGCGACGACAGGTTCGTGGCGAGTTCGCCGCCCTGTTCGCGATCCAGCCCCGCTTTCAGACCGTTATCGATAATATTAATGGCTTTACTCAGCGCTTCGCCTTTCGCCACCGTTTCACCCTGCTGCATAAACAGGCGAGCGCGCACCAGCGCACTCATCGCGCCATCAAACAACAGCACGATAAGCTGATGGGGACTGGCACTCATTACGGCACTCTCTACGCCCACGCGGGCGTAAGCGTTAGTACCACTGGCGTTATACATAATGACCTCTCATCAGGAGCTGGAATTGCTCATCGCCGTAAACTGTTGGCTTAAATAACTGCTGGTGCTGTTCAGTTTGCTCATCATGGTATCGAGCTGGGTGAACTGCGCCTTATAGCGCGCAACCGTGGCGTCAATGCTTTCGCTGGTGGCCAGATACTGTTTGGTCAATTTTTTCAGCGTGGCGTTGATGCTGTCCTGGGCGCTGTCGATAATGCCGTCGTCGGCCAGATATTCTTTAATGTTCGACGCCATTTTGGTGGTAATGCCGGTTTCTTTCCCGTCACCTACCAGCAGCAGACGCGTAGCAGATGAGTTTTCATTCAGCGCTTTAGTCAGCTTGGTGTCGTCGATCTTCAATTTTCCGGTCGCGCCGTCAGCGGTGATGCCGATTTCGTTTAAGGTTTTATACGCTGAGCTGGTATCACCCTGGGTAAACATACCGCGCAGGCCGGTCTGGATACTGCGAACGACGGTATCGCCCAAGAGGGCACCATTAGATGTGCTTTGCGCTTCCGCGCCAGCATCAACGGCGGTGTATTTTGTCAGTGAGTTGAAGGTGTCAATCAGAGAGTTATATGCATCAACCCACCCCTTAATCGCGGCTTTGGACTGATCGTTACTTTTCTCAACCGTTACCGTCACATTATCGACTTCTTTCGTCAGGTTTAGCGTCACGCCTTGCGGGGCATCGGTGATGGTATTACTGGAGCGTTCTATATTGATGTTATTAACGGTCAGCAGAGCATTTTTAGGTTCCACTAACTGCTTGATGCCGCCTGCTTTGTCGGTACCGTCATAACCAATTACGGCATTTAACGCGTCATCACCTTTAACTGAAATGGTCATTTTATTGTCCAGACCACTTTCTGAGGAGGTAATCACCAACTGATACTGATTGTCTTTGACTTTAACAATGCTGGCAGAAACCCCATTGTCTGCATTGTTAATGGCATCACGCATGCCTTCCAAAGAGGTTTGCTCACTGCTAAGTTTTATTTCCAGCGGTTTATCGCGACCTGGTTGGTTTATAACCATGATTCGTTCCGCGACAGCGGTGTTACCCTGTGCAGTTTTGCTGGAATCGATACTTTTAGTCGTTGTCAGTGAATGCGCCTGGGCAAGCTGCGTTACGCTGATAGAATATTTACCCGCAGCCGCGCCTGCTGTGGTCGTGACGGACAAATCTTCACTGCTGCTTTTTGCAGTAGTGCTATGGAATAAATCTGCATTATTTAACGTCGTGTTCGCGGTCTGAAATTTTTCCAGTGCGCTTTTAAGCGTGCCATAAGCGGTTAACCGAGCCGTGTTGGCACTTTGCTGTTGCGTAATTGGCGTCAAGCGCGCTTTTTCTGCGGTCGTTAGGTTCGTTAGTAAAGTATCCAACGGTAGGTTAGACCCGACGCCTAAAGATGATATTGAAGCCATGCCATTTCCTTTTGATTGCAAACAGTGGTTAGTGGTGATATCGGCAATCTGGCGGCAAAGTTTAAGGATATTTTGAGGAATTAATGGTCGGAATAATGCTTCTTATAATGGGTAATTCGATTGGTTAAGAAAACATCGGATAAAAAATGTATTTGGAAATAAAAAATGGCAGAAGAGTAAAAATTTTCTAAAGTTCGAAAAAGGGGTGCCGATACATGGGTTACGGTGACAAGACCGTGGGCAACAGCCCAACAACATCAAGATGTAAATTGATAAGGAATAGATCATGGCACAAGTCATTAATACTAACAGCCTGTCGCTGTTGACCCAGAACAACTTGAACAAATCTCAGTCTTCCCTGAGCTCCGCTATTGAGCGTTTGTCTTCCGGTCTGCGCATCAACAGCGCCAAAGACGACGCCGCTGGCCAGGCGATTGCTAACCGCTTCACCTCTAACATCAAAGGTCTGACTCAGGCGTCCCGTAACGCCAACGATGGTATCTCCATTGCTCAGACCACTGAAGGCGCGCTGTCTGAAATCAACAACAACCTGCAGCGTGTTCGTGAACTTTCCGTTCAGGCAGCTAATGGTTCAAACTCTGATTCAGATTTGTCTTCTATCCAAGCTGAAATTAAACAACGTTTGGATGAGATTGACCGTGTTTCTGGTCAGACTCAGTTCAACGGTGTGAAGGTACTTGCTAATGACAGTAAGCTGACAATTCAGGTTGGCGCTAATGATAATGAAACTATTTCTATCGATTTGAAAGAAATTACTAGCGCAACCTTGGGTCTGAATACTTTCAGCGTAACTGGTGACAAAGCAGCTACTGCTGATCAATTAGTCAAAGACTTTGGTGCCACAGGCACAATGAATTACAAGCTGGGTAGCGACAATTTTACATCAAACGTAAAAACGGGTGCTGTCCAGATTCAAACCGGTGGTACTGGTGCCTTTGCTGCAGCTTACGTAGGTGCAGCTGATGGTACATTGTCCAGCTCTGCAACCAACACTAAAGTTGATGACAGCGATGCTGCAACCATTACTGCTGCCGCTACTGCTGCTGCGGGTACCCTTGGTAATGTGGGTTCTAAATTTTCATTTAAAGGTACTGACTGGACTGCGGTAACAGGTACTACTGCTAACGCAAATGGTAACGGTATTTATACTGCGACTGTTGACGGTAAGGAAGTCACGCTTGAAATTAGTGGCTCTACTTCCAATGTGGGTGCTAATGCTTCAATGACTATCACTGGCGCTGATATTTATGAGCAAGGTGCTGCGGGTAGTAATAAATTAACGACCCAATTGAACAATGTAGCAGCAAAAGAGTCCGATCTTGTTAATGCGAAAGCAACTAAGACTGGTGGCGCGCTTAAAGTTGGCGCAGCGGATTATGATATAAGTGGTTCCGGTGTGGTCACATTGAATGGCGGTTCAGGCGAGCCAATCTATGTGAAAAATGCCGGAACGGGTAACGCATCACTGGTTGCACAAAGCCAGGCTAGTGAAGCAACGCGCAACCAGTTAGAATTGATTGATAAAGCGTTATCACAGGTTGATACCTTCCGTGGTGCTTTGGGTGCGGTTCAAAACCGTTTCGATTCCACCATTACCAACCTGGGTAACACTATCAATAACCTGTCTTCCGCACGTAGCCGTATTGAAGACTCTGACTACGCGACCGAAGTTTCCAACATGTCCCGTGCGCAGATCCTGCAGCAGGCAGGTACTTCTGTTCTGGCACAGGCTAACCAGACCACGCAGAACGTTCTGTCTCTGCTGCGTTAATTGGCAAAACCCCTTACAAACCCCGCTTCGGCGGGGTTTTTTACTGCTCCGATCTCTCCATAACCCCTAAATAACCCCCCATTTCACCCACTATTCATCCGATTAAAAGCCCTCCAGAAACGGATAATCATGCCGATAACTTATTTAACGCAGGGCTGTTTATCGTGAATTCACTCTATACCGCTGATGGTGTAATGGATAAACACTCGCTGTGGCAGCGTTATGTCCCGCTGGTGCGTCACGAAGCATTGCGCCTGCAGGTGCGCTTGCCGGCGAGTGTTGAGCTCGACGATCTGCTTCAGGCAGGCGGCATCGGGTTATTAAACGCGGTGGAACGCTACGACGCCCTGCAAGGTACGGCATTTACCACTTACGCAGTACAGCGTATTCGGGGAGCCATGCTGGATGAACTGCGCAGCCGCGACTGGGTGCCGCGCAGCGTCCGACGTAACGCCCGCGAAGTCGCACAGGCCATCGGTCAGCTGGAACAAGAACTTGGACGCAACGCCACCGAAACAGAAGTGGCGCAGCGCCTGGGCATCGCGCTTGACGAGTATCGTCAGATGCTCCTCGACACCAACAATAGCCAGCTTTTTTCCTACGACGAGTGGCGGGAAGAGCATGGCGATAGCATTGAACTGGTGACCGAAGAGCACCAAAGCGAAAACCCGTTGCAACAGTTGTTGGAAAGCAGCCTTCGCCATCGCGTCATGGAAGCGATTGAGGCGTTGCCGGAACGTGAACAACTGGTGCTGACGCTCTACTACCAGGAAGAGCTTAATCTCAAAGAGATTGGCGCGGTGCTGGAAGTGGGGGAGTCGCGGGTCAGCCAGTTGCACAGCCAGGCAATTAAACGGCTACGGTCTCGTCTGGGTAAGTTATAGGTTGTTGAGCTGCTCATCATCCTGGAAATGGAAATGCCACTCATGCATGTCACACCGGGAGTCACTATGACCGAGCCACAACAAAAAAAACGGCCTATTAGCCGCTACCTGAAAGACTTTAAGCACGCAGAAACCCATTGCGCCCATTGCGGCAAACTTCTGGACCGCATCACGCTGGTCCATCGTGGGACGATTGTTAACAAAACCGCTATCGCGCAGCTCGATACCTTAATCGATGAAGCGACCTGGGCCAGCCAGCGCCACGAGTGGTCGGCGCTGTGCCGCTTCTGCGGCGATCTGCACTGCAAGGTGCAAAGCGAGCATTTCGATATCATCGGCTTTAAACAATACCTGTTTGAACGCACCGACATGAGCCCCGGCACCATCCGCGAATACGTGGTGCGCCTGCGCCGTTTAGGCGAGCATCTCGAAGCCCAGCAAATTCCCGCCGACCAGGCGCAACAGGGCGAGATCGAAGATCAGCTTGAGCGCTGGCTGCCGCCGACCAGTACCAATAACTACCGTATCGCGCTGCGCAAATATTCCCGTTATTTAAACCACAGTCACCAGAATGAGCCTGCAAAAGCCCTGTATGAGACGACTTCTGCTATATATTAATTTGGCATAACTCGTTCCATTCTGTTGTTTGCTTAACAGGTGTAACTCTTTAAACTGGCTGAAAATTTCGATATCTGGGGTATCTATGAAACTTGCACAGTTTGGCCGTCAGGCGCTGATGGGCGTGATGGCAGTGGCATTGATGGCAGGCGTAAGCGTAAAAACCTTCGCGGCAGAAGATCTGCTTAATAAAGTCAAAGAGCGCGGCACGCTGCTGGTTGGGCTGGAAGGCACCTATCCGCCGTTCAGCTTCCAGGGTGATGACGGTAAGCTCACCGGCTTTGAAGTGGAATTCGCCGAAGAGCTGGCGAAGCACCTTGGCGTGAAGGCGTCGCTGAAACCGACCAAATGGGACGGGATGCTGGCGTCGCTGGATTCTAAGCGTATCGACGTGGTGATCAACCAGGTGACTATCTCCGACGAGCGTAAGAAGAAATATGATTTCTCCACGCCGTACACCGTGTCCGGTATCCAGGCGCTGGTGAAAAAAGGCAACGAAGGCGCTATCAAGTCTGAGAATGACCTGAAAGGCAAAAAAGTCGGCGTGGGCCTGGGCACCAACTATGAAGAGTGGCTGCGCCAGAACGTGCAGGGCGTGGATATCCGCACTTACGATGATGACCCAACCAAATACCAGGATCTGCGCGTAGGCCGTATCGACGCCATTCTGGTTGACCGTCTGGCCGCGCTGGATCTGGTGAAGAAAACCAAAGACACCCTGGCGGTGGCGGGCGAGCCGTTCTCCCGTCAGGAAGCGGGCGTCGCGCTGCGTAAAGGCAACGAAGATTTACTCAAAGCCGTGGATCAGGCGATTGCTGAAATGCAGAAAGACGGGTCGCTGGCCAAACTCTCCGAGAAATGGTTCGGTGCCGACGTGACGAAATAAGTCGTCGCAAAAACAAAAAGGTGCTGAAATCAGCACCTTTTTTTATTGCATGACGCCAGCCCCGGCGCATGTGATGCATAATTATCACCATTGCGAACAGAAAACGGCATCCGGAGATCTCATGTCACTGCATAACTTAACCCGCTTCCCGCGTCTGGAATTTATTGGCGCACCCACGCCGCTGGAGTTTTTACCGCGTTTCTCTGATTACCTGGGCCGGGAAATTTATATCAAGCGTGACGATGTGACGCCAATGGCGATGGGCGGCAACAAGCTGCGCAAGCTGGAGTTTCTGGCGGCGGATGCGCTGCGTGAGGGGGCGGACACGCTCATCACCGCCGGCGCGATCCAGTCGAACCACGTGCGCCAGACGGCGGCGGTCGCGGCGAAGCTGGGCCTGCACTGCGTGGCGCTGCTGGAAAACCCGCTGGGTACCCGCGCGGAAAACTATTTAACCAACGGCAACCGCCTGCTGCTCGACCTGTTCAATGTTCAGATCGAAATGTGTGACGCGCTGGATAACCCCGATGCGCAGCTTGAAGAATTAGCGACCCGCGTGGAAGCCCAGGGCTTTCGTCCGTATGTGGTCCCGGTGGGCGGTTCTAACGCCCTGGGCGCGATGGGCTATGTGGAAAGCGCGCTGGAAATCGCCCATCAGTGCGAATCGATCAGCCTGAGTTCCGTGGTGGTGGCGTCCGGCAGCGCCGGGACACATGCCGGGCTGGCGGTGGGGCTTGAGCAACTGATGCCCGACGTGGAATTGATTGGCGTCACCGTATCGCGCACCATCGCGATGCAGAAGCCGAAAGTGGTGGCGCTGCAACAGGCCGTTGCGCGCGAGTTGGAAATAACCGCCGCTGCCGACATCACGCTGTGGGACGATTATTTCGGTCCAGGCTACGGCGCACCGAACGAAGAAGGCATGGAAGCAGTGAAACTGCTGGCCAGACTGGAAGGGATTTTACTCGACCCGGTCTATACCGGAAAAGCTATGGCAGGGCTTATTGACGGCATCGAACAGAAGCGATTTAAAGATCGCGGGCCGATTCTGTTTGTCCATACCGGCGGCGCGCCTGCGCTGTTCGCCTATCACCCCCACGTCTGATTGCCTGGTGAAAAACAATAATGCAAGAAAGTATCCAACTGATTATTGATTCTCTGCCGTTTCTGCTGAGGGGGGCGGTGTTTACCCTCCAGCTCAGCATCGGTGGGATGTTCTTTGGGCTGGTGCTGGGTTTTATTCTGGCCCTGATGCGCCTGTCGCCAATTTGGCCGGTCTCCTGGCTGGCGCGGTTTTATATCTCGATTTTTCGCGGTACGCCGCTGATCGCCCAGCTGTTTATGATCTATTACGGTCTGCCGCAGTTCGGCATTGAACTGGACCCGATCCCGGCGGCGATGATCGGCCTGTCGTTGAACACTGCGGCCTATGCCTCTGAAACCCTGCGCGCGGCCATCTCCTCCATCGATAAAGGGCAGTGGGAAGCCGCCGCCAGTATTGGTATGACGCGCTGGCAAGCGCTGCGCCGCGCCATTCTGCCCCAGGCGGCGCGGGTGGCCCTGCCGCCGCTGAGCAACAGTTTTATCAGCCTGGTGAAAGACACGTCACTTGCCGCGACCATTCAGGTGCCGGAACTGTTCCGCCAGGCGCAACTGATCACTTCGCGTACCCTGGAAGTGTTCACCATGTATCTGGCGGCGTCGCTGATTTACTGGGTAATGGCGACGGTGCTTTCCACGCTGCAAAACTATTTTGAAAACCAGCTTAACCGTCAGGAGCGTGACCCCAAATGAGCGCGATTTCAGTCAAACAACTGGTGAAGAAATTCCACGGTCAGACGGTGCTGCACGGTATCGATCTTGAGGTAAAGCCTGGTGAAGTGGTGGCCATTATCGGGCCGAGCGGCTCCGGCAAAACCACGCTGCTGCGCAGCATTAATCTGCTGGAACAGCCGGATGCGGGCACTATTCAGGTGGGCGATATCACCATTGACGCCGCCAAATCCATGAGCCAGCAAAAAGGGCTGGTGCGCCAGCTACGTCAGCACGTCGGTTTCGTGTTCCAGAACTTCAACCTGTTTCCGCACCGCACCGTGCTGGAAAACATCATTGAAGGGCCGGTAATTGTGAAAGGGGAACCGAAAGAAGACGCCTCGGCCCGCGCCCGGGAACTGCTGGCTAAAGTTGGGTTAACCGGCAAAGAGACCCGTTATCCGCGGCGCTTATCCGGCGGGCAGCAGCAGCGCGTGGCGATTGCCCGCGCCCTGGCGATGCGCCCCGACGTGATTTTGTTCGACGAACCCACCTCGGCGCTCGACCCGGAACTGGTCGGCGAGGTGCTCAGTACTATTCGGCAGTTAGCCGAAGAGAAACGCACGATGGTAATCGTGACCCACGAGATGAGCTTTGCGCGCGATGTGGCGGACCGGGCGATCTTTATGGATCAGGGACGCATTGTCGAACAGGGCCCGGCCAAAGCGCTGTTTGCGCACCCGCAACAGCCGCGTACTCAGCAATTCCTTGAGAAATTCCTGATGCAGTAAGCCAAAAGGGCATTATGTGTTCTTAAAACCGGGCTTGCGTTTAAGCGCGAGCCCGGGAAGTTCGGCTTTAGTGGAAACCAGGAAAAATTGCGTCTTAGGGAGTGGATTCATCTCTCCGGTGAATATTAACCCGCGGATTCATAGATAAGATAAAGTCTCATTTATGGTAATTTATCCCATCAAAATAATTAATGAATAAAACAGGGGCCACGTAACGCAGAATGACGGAAAGAGACTTTTTCATCTGGCGGAAAAACGTTTTCAAGCGTTTTCAGGAAACCCGAGACAGTGCTGAGGTTGAACTGCTTCTGGCGAGCGAAACACAAGCCATGGCGTTCGATTACTATTCGCTGTGTATAAGGCATCCCGTGCCGTTTACCCGCCCTAAAACGACGCTTTTTACCACATACCGTGAAGACTGGGCGCAGCATTACTATGCCGAAAACTATTTCGCTGTCGATCCGGTACTCAACCCCAATAATTTGCATCGCGGTTATCTCCCCTGGACCGATGAGCTTTTTAGCGGCGCGCCTGATTTTTGGGATGCGGCAAGAGACTTTGGTTTGCGCAACGGCGTCACCCAAACGGCGATGGCCCCGGGAAGGGCGCTGGGTTTTCTTTCAACATCCAATTTGCGCGTGCATGATGCCTGGCTCTCGGAAGACGAACTGGCGCTGCGTCTGCATTACCTCGCCGATCTGAGCATGATGGCGCTGCTGCGCATGAACTCCCCGGCGATGAGCGGGCTGGAAATGAAATTCAGTAAACGCGAGCGCGAGATCCTACAGTGGACGGCGGAAGGAAAAACCTCATCGGAAATTGCCATGATCCTGTCGATTTCAGAAAACACGGTGAACTTCCATCAGAAGAATATGCAGAAGAAATTTAATGCCCCGAATAAAACTCAGGTGGCCTGTTACGCAGTGGCGATGGGATTGATTTAACCGGAGAGAGCAGGATGTTGCAGGAAACTGACGCGGCGGTGATAACAATCACCGCCGCGTTTTTGTTACTGGCGATAGGCCTGTTTGATTTGTTTAACGGTATTGCTGAACAGTTCCGCCTGAGCGGTATCTTCCATTTGAGCAATC
Organism: Atlantibacter sp. MEI4A-1023; assembly: GCF_056155425.1. Classification (NCBI taxonomy): domain Bacteria; kingdom Pseudomonadati; phylum Pseudomonadota; class Gammaproteobacteria; order Enterobacterales; family Enterobacteriaceae; genus Atlantibacter; species Atlantibacter sp. MEI4A-1023. Next base: position 2,829,438 of record NZ_CM149568.1, on the reverse strand, counting down.
TGCTTTTCCATTTTAATAATCACCCGGCCCGCATCCGCCTGGCCCATCGCCTGGAGCATAAGGGTCAGCAGGTTTTTCATGCAGGACACTTCCAGTGCCAGTTCCTGAATATTGTCAGTGGTTGAAAAATCAGGGGTGCTCATTTCTTTACCTCAATGGAATGTTCACGCGCAAACAGGCGTGTGGTTGATCTGAAAAGCGCGGAGTATATCACAAGCCAGGCGAAAGTCAGGGTGGTTGTTTTTTAGACGCAGCAGAGTTTATTTAATTAAACATTATAGATACATGTTTATCGCTTAACTTACTGCTGGCATCGGGTTATTTGTTTCAGCAACGTTTTTAAAACGTTAAATAGCGTCTTTATGGAAAATGCTTTAACATTTTTTTCAAAGTGTTTTCGATTTTGTTAAAATTAAATATTTATAACATATTGATTTCGTTGTTTATTAATTAATTGGCTGGCGTGCTTTTCCCGCCATTTTCACGGAATACGTTCCAGAAATGCGACCAGGAGCCACAAAGTACTTTTTTTGCGTTTTAAAGTTGACTTAAAACCCGTTAATATGTGGAAAATTATCTATCAGCAGCGTTATCCCTATTCTGGAGATGTTTCTTTTGATCAACGTTCTTCTTGTTGATGACCATGAACTGGTGCGCGCAGGGATACGACGCATTCTTGATGATATCAAGGGCATTAAAGTCGCAGGTGAAGCCTGCTGCGGCGAGGACGCCGTTAAATGGTGCCGTTCTAACCCGGTGGATGTCGTCCTGATGGACATGAACATGCCCGGCATTGGGGGCCTTGAAGCCACGCGGAAAATCGCGCGTTCAAGCTCTGATATCAAAGTCATTATGTTAACCATACACACCGAAAACCCGCTTCCCGCTAAGGTGATGCAGGCGGGTGCCGCTGGCTACCTCAGTAAAGGCGCCGCGCCCTCAGAAGTCGTGAGCGCTATTCGCTCCGTTCACGCAGGGCAACGGTATATTGCTTCGGATATTGCCCAACAAATGGCGCTGAGCCAGATTGAGCCCGCAAAAGCGGAATCGCCGTTCTCAAGTTTGTCTGAACGGGAATTGCAGATTATGCTCATGATTACCAAAGGCCAGAAGGTGAACGAGATTTCCGAGCAACTCAATCTCAGCCCAAAAACGGTAAACAGCTACCGTTACCGGATGTTCAGCAAACTGAACATCCACGGCGATGTTGAATTGACCCATCTTGCGATCCGCCACGGCCTGTGCAATGCCCAAACATTAGCCAGCCAGTGAGAGAAGTGTTCGATTCTAAATCTTTCTTAAAAACCGTTACCAACAAGCCTGGCGTCTACCGAATGTATGACGCCGGCGGTACGGTCATCTATGTCGGTAAAGCGAAAGATCTTAAAAAGCGTCTTTCCAGCTATTTCCGTGTCCAGCTTTCCAGCCGTAAGACCGAAGCGCTGGTGGCGCAGATCGAAAATATCGACGTTACCGTCACCCATACTGAAACCGAAGCGCTGCTGCTCGAGCATAACTACATTAAGCTCTACCAGCCGCGCTATAACGTGCTGCTGCGCGATGATAAGTCTTATCCATTTATTTTTCTGAGCGGCGATACCCATTCGCGCCTGGCGGTACATCGCGGCGCGAAACACGCCAAAGGCGAATACTTCGGCCCGTTCCCTAACGGCTATGCGGTGCGCGAAACCCTGGCGCTGCTGCAAAAGATATTCCCGATCCGCCAGTGTGAAAACAGCGTCTACCGCAACCGCTCCCGGCCCTGTTTGCAATATCAGATTGGCCGCTGCCTCGGGCCCTGCGTTGAGGGGCTGGTTAGCGAAGAAGAGTATGCGCAGCAGGTGGAATACGTTCGGCTGTTTTTAGCCGGTAAAGACGACCAGGTGCTCACGCAACTGGTGACGCGGATGGAAAAGGCCAGCCAGAATCTCGAGTTTGAAGAGGCGGCGCGTATCCGCGATCAAATCCAGGCAGTGCGCCGCGTGACGGAAAAGCAATTTGTCTCCAATACGGGCGACGATCTGGATGTGATTGGCGTGGCGTTCGATGCGGGCATGGCCTGCGTACACGTGCTGTTTATCCGCCAGGGTAAAGTCTTGGGTAGCCGCAGCTATTATCCTAAAGTACCCAGCGGCACCGAGATGGCGGAAGTGGTGGAAACCTTTGTCGGCCAGTTTTATTTGCAGGGCAGCCAGATGCGTACCTTGCCGTCAGAAATCCTGCTCGACTTTAAACTTTCCGATGAAAGCGTGCTGGCTGATTCGCTCTCTGAAGTGGCGGGCCGACGCGTGAATGTGCAAACCCGCCCGCGCGGCGACCGGGCGCGCTATCTGAAACTGGCGCGTACCAATGCCGCCACCGCGCTGGTGACGCGCCTGTCGCAGCAATCCACCCTCTCGCAGCGGCTAACGGCGCTGGCAGCCACGCTGAAGCTGCCTGAGATCAAACGCATGGAATGTTTCGATATCAGCCACACCATGGGCGAACAGACGGTGGCTTCCTGCGTGGTGTTTGATCCTAATGGCCCGCTGCGCGCCGAGTATCGCCGCTACAACATCACCGGCATCACGCCAGGGGATGATTATGCGGCGATGAACCAGGTGCTGCGCCGCCGTTATGGCAAGGCCATTGAAGAGAACAAAATTCCCGATGTGATCCTGATCGACGGCGGGAAAGGGCAGTTGGCCCAGGCAAAAGCGGTGTTTGCTGAGCTTGACGTGCCGTGGGATAAACATCACCCGCTGCTGTTGGGCGTGGCGAAAGGCGCAGATCGCAAAGCCGGGCTGGAAACGCTGTTTTTTGAGCCGGAAGGGGAGGGATTTTCGCTGCCGCCTGATTCTCCTGCGCTGCATGTTATCCAGCATATCCGCGACGAATCGCACAATCACGCGATCACTGGCCATCGCAAAAAACGCGCCAAAGTAAAAAATACCAGTACCCTTGAAACCATCGAAGGGATTGGGCCAAAGCGCCGCCAGATGCTGCTCAAATACATGGGCGGTTTACAGCCGTTATTAAATGCCAGCATCGAAGAGATCGCGAAAGTTCCGGGCATCTCACAGGCTCTAGCAGAAAAGATCTACTACTCGTTGAAACATTAGGGGCTATGTAGCAACATAGCCTTAATTTCCACAGACTACAGACAGTTACCTTGCGCCATGCGAATGAATATTCCGACTTTACTTACCCTGTTTCGTGTCGTCCTGATCCCGTTTTTCGTGCTGGCGTTCTATCTGCCGTTCACCTGGGCGCCGTTTGCCTGTGCGTTTATCTTCTGGGTCGCGGCGGTAACCGACTGGTTTGATGGCTACCTGGCACGCCGCTGGAACCAAAGCACTCGCTTTGGGGCGTTTCTCGACCCCGTGGCCGATAAAGTCCTGGTCGGTATCGCGATGGTGCTGGTGGTTGAGCACTACCATAGCTGGTGGATCACGCTGCCTGCCGCCACCATGATTGCCCGTGAAATTATTATCTCTGCGCTGCGTGAGTGGATGGCTGAGATCGGCAAACGCGCCCGCGTGGCGGTTTCCTGGATTGGTAAAGTCAAAACCACGGCGCAGATGGTGGCGCTGATTGGCTTGTTGTGGCGTCCGAATATCTGGGTTGAGTACGCCGGGATCGGTCTCTTTTTCGTGGCGGCGGTACTGACGTTCTGGTCTATGTTCCAGTATTTGCACGCTGCGCGCGGCGATTTGCTTGAACCGTGATCGAATAGACGCAAAATTCAGCAAACGAATCAGTATCTCAGAAAATTTCGTTGACTCATTGCGTCAGGTAAGTAGAATGCAACGCATCGAACGGCAGCACGGTTTGCCAGAAGATAGCAAAATCAAGTAATTAGCTAATTACCTGATGAATGCGGGAATAGCTCAGTTGGTAGAGCACGACCTTGCCAAGGTCGGGGTCGCGAGTTCGAGTCTCGTTTCCCGCTCCAAATTTTTATACCGGCAAATTTGCGGGTGTAAGCCTGAAAAGGCAGCAGTATTTGGCGCGTTAGCAAAGCGGTTATGTAGCGGATTGCAAATCCGTCTAGTCCGGTTCGACTCCGGAACGCGCCTCCAATTTTCCCGAGCCCGGGTGGTGAAATCGGTAGACACAAGGGATTTAAAATCCCTCGGCGTTCGCGCTGTGCGGGTTCAAGTCCCGCCCCGGGCACCACGGGAAATAAAAAATAAAATCAATGATAAGCAGTGTCGTGTAAACCACCTTCGGGTGGTTTTTTATTGCCTGAGATTTGACGCCACCTGACATTCAGCGCAAATCCATCCTGTTTATTTCAATAACCCCGGCCTGACCTTGTCCCAGAGCGCCGGGTTATCACTTTCATCCTTCAATCCCACTCCCGTCAGCCGTCGCAGAAACGCCTGCTCCAGCAGCCAGGCCAGTTTAAACGCCGCCGCCTCGTAGCCTAGCCCCTCCGGGCGGATATTCGATATGCAGTTACGCTCCGATTCAATGCGCGCGCGCTCGGGTTTCCAGGTTAGATAAACGCCCAGGCTATCGGGTGATGACAGCCCCGGCCTTTCACCAATCAGGATCGCCACCGCCTTGCTGTTCAGGCATTCCCCGATATCATCGCCCAGCGCCACACGCGACTGATGCGCCAGCACCACCGGGCCGGTGGATAAACCGAGTGTCGCCAGAAAAGGCAGCAGTGCGTTAATCAACGGCACCGCCTGGCGATGGACGGCGTGAGAGGAAAGCCCATCGCCGATAACCAGCAGCACATCGTGAGGGTCCTGACGTCGGCTCACCAACATTTCACGGCTCGGCTCATCAAGACGCCGCCCCAGATCGGGCCGGTTAAGGTAAATATGGCGGTCGGCTGCCTGGCTGTGGACCGTCACCGTTTCCAGATCCACGGCGGCGAGCTGCGCGGCGAGCGTCTCACTGTCGAACGGTTGATGGATGGCGTCCCGCGCCTGGGCGTGGGCCAGGCCAAATTTCAGCACTTCGGCGGTGGGCAGGCTCGCACCGCTGCGCCCAAGCGCAATCCGGGCATCGGTAAACTGATTCAATGCTTTCCAGGCATCGGGGGCGTGCATAGATCCTCCTTACGGCATGGCGGTGAGCAGGGGATGGTTCGCACCGGTTAAACGCAACTGCCCCTGGCTATCAATAATCTGCATCTGGCTTAGCCATTGCGCGAATTCCGGGGCGTGTTTTAGCCCTAATAGCCGCCGTGCGTACAGCGCATCGTGAAAGGACGTGCTCTGGTAATTCAGCATGATGTCGTCCGCACCCGGCACGCCGATCAGAAAGGTCAGCCCGGCGTTGCACAGCAGCGTCAGTAAGGTATCCATATCATCCTGATCCGCTTCGGCGTGATTGGTATAGCAAACGTCGCAGCCCAGCGGCAGCCCCATCAGCTTGCCGCAGAAATGGTCCTCCAGCCCGGCGCGGATAATTTGTTTACCGTCATACAGATATTCCGGGCCGATAAACCCGACCACGGTATTCACCAGCAGCGGATCGAAATGGCGCGCCACCGCATAGGCGCGCGCTTCGCAGGTTTGCTGGTCGACGCCGTGATGCGCATTAGCCGACAGGCAGCTCCCCTGACCCGTTTCGAAATACATCACGTTATTGCCGAGCGTACCGCGTTTCAGCGACAGCGCCGCGTCACGTGCTTCCGCCAGTAAAGAGAGTGAAATTCCAAATCCGCGATTTGCTGCCTCGGTACCGGCCACCGACTGGAATACCAGATCTACTGGCGAGTCGCGCTCGATAAGTTGGAGAGTATTAGTGACGTGGGTTAACACGCACGACTGGGTGGGAATGGCAAAACGCTGAATGATGTCGTCCAGCATATGATTCAGCCGATCCAGCACCGGCAGGCTGTCGCTGGCTGGATTAATGCCCACCACCGCATCACCCGCGCCGTACAGCAACCCGTCGAGCAGACTGGCAGCGATGCCCTTTAGATCATCGGTAGGATGATTAGGCTGTAGCCGCACGCTTAAGTGCCCCGGCAGGCCGAGGGTATTGCGAAAGCGCGTAACCACCCGGCATTTGCTGGCAACCAAAATCAAGTCCTGGTTGCGCATCAGTTTGCTTACCGCTGCCGCCATCTCCGGCGTGATGCCGCGCGCAATGCGGCTCAGCGTGGCGCAGTCTGCCGCATCGCCCAACAGCCAGTCGCGGAAATCGCCCACCGTTAAATGGCGGATAGGGGCAAACGCGCCGGCATCGTGGGTATCGACGATCAGCCGTGTCACTTCATCAGACTCATAAGGAATGAGGGGATTAGCCAGCAGGTCGCGTAACGGAACATCAGCAAGCGCCATCTTTGCCGCCATGCGTTCTTCGGCGCTCTCTGCCGCCACGCCCGCCAGGCTGTCGCCGGAGCGGGCAGGGGTCGCTTTCGCCATCACGTCTTTCAGGCTGGCGAACCGGTAAACCCGGTGCGCCAGAGTGGTGCGATACATGCGTTTCTCCTTACGACAGCGCCCGCAATTGCGGGTCGAGTGCCGCACGTTGGCGCGCCGGGGCCGAAATGCGGAACCACACATAACCGCCCAGCATCATGGCGGCGAAAATCAGCGCCAGCACCGTGTTGTAGTAAATCATCGCCGCCAGACACAGCACCGCCATCACAAGGGCAAATGCAGGCGCGACCGGAAACAACGGCGCTTTAAACGGTCGGATCAGATTCGGCTCGCTGCGGCGTAGCTTAAACAGCGCCAACATGGAGACGATATACATAACAATAGCGCCAAATACCGACATGGTGACGATGCACGCTGTCAACGGCATCCCGCTAATGGTGATCAGCGAATCAGAGAAGATAGCGGCGATACCCACCACGCCGCCCGCAAGGATCGCCAGATGCGGGGTGCGGGTGCGGCGATTCACTTTCGCCAGCGAGGCGGGCAGGAACCCGGCGCGCGCCAGGGAAAAGATCTGCCGGGAATAGCCCATAATAATGCCGTGGAACGACGCTACCAGCCCGAACAGCCCCAGCCAGACCAGCATATGCAGCCAGCCGCTGCTGCTGCCCACCACCATTTTCATCGCCTGAGGTAGGGGATCGTTGATATTCGACAGCGTACGCCAGTCGCCCACACCGCCCGCGAACACCATCACGCCTACCGCCAGCACCGTTAAAGTCAGAATGCCGCCGCCCAGCGCGCGGGGAATGGTGCGTTGCGGATCGCGAGCTTCTTCCGCGGCCATCGACGCCCCCTCAATCGCCAGGAAAAACCAAATCGCGAACGGGATCGCGGCGAACATTCCCGGCAGCGCCAGATTGCTGAAGCTCTCCGCACCCGCCCAGCCGTTGGCGGTGAAGTTATCCCAGGAGAAGCCCGGTGCGACCACGCCCATAAATACCAGCAGTTCAAATATCGCCAGCAGCGTGACGATCAACTCGAAGGTTGCGGCAATACCGACGCCGAGAATGTTTAGCGTCATAAAGATCAGGTATGCCCCAACAGCCACCCATTTCGGATCCAGCGCCGGGAATTGCACGTTCAGATAGGCACCAATCGCCATCGCGATAGCGGGCGGCGCAAACACAAACTCGATCAGTGTGGCGAACCCGGCGATAAACCCGCCTGTTGGCCCGAAGGCCCGATACGCATAGGCAAACGGCCCACCCGCGTGGGGGATAGCGGTGGTCAACTCGGTAAAACTAAAAATGAAGGCGCAATACATCGCGGCGATAGCCAGCGCCACGATCAGAAACCCCATGGTTCCTGCCTGGGACCAGCCGTAACTCCAGCCGAAATACTCACCGGAGATCACCAGCCCGACGGCAATTCCCCACAAGCGGAAGCTGCCCAGAGTGCGTTTTAATGTTGTTGGTTGTTCGGTTACGCTTGCCATACCTTACCTCGCCAGAATGGAAAAACCTGATGAGGGCATTGCAAAGGCCGTACCAGAGACACAAACCCCATAAATATGCCCCTGCCAGGGCAGGAGACAAATACGCCTGCGCGAAAATGCGCCAAATTGCGCACCCTTTGCACCAGTTCGGTGAATCACGATTGCGACTTTCTGCTGACGGTGAAAGCGCTGCCGAAACGCTATGTTCATCAAAAAGCGGAGGAAATTATGATGGCCTGGCGACCTTTTCTTACTGTTATCGTGAATCCTCAACCTATACTCGTGGTGAACCGCTCCCGCCCCAGGCTCCGGCTGGTGGTGAGCGGGCCGTTTATTTTGGCGACGGCGCGTGATAAGCCCCGTTGACCGCCACGCGATGCAGGAGAACTGGAATGCCGCTGACTAATCCGCTGCTGCCCTTACTGGCGCAGTCGCCGTTCATTGTGCTGGATGGCGCGCTGGCCACCGAACTGGAAGCGCGCGGTTGCGACCTGGCGGATAATCTCTGGTCCGCAAAGGTATTAAAGGAAAACCCCGAGCTGATTTATCAGGTGCATCTTGATTACTTCCGGGCCGGGGCTCAGTGCGCCATTACTGCCAGCTACCAGGCCACCCCGGCCGGGTTTGCCGCAAAAGGGATTGATGAGGCGCAGGCGATTGCACTGATTAAACAGAGCGTGGTGCTGGCGCAGCGGGCGAGGGCGGACCGGCTGGCGGAGCAGCCCAACAGCCGCGCGCGGCTGATTGCCGGTTCGGTCGGGCCCTACGGTGCATATCTGGCGGACGGCTCAGAGTATCGCGGCGACTATACCCTCAGCCAGGAGGCATTTTGCGCTTTTCATCGGCCACGCATCGCCGCGCTGATCGACGCGGGCGTCGACCTGCTGGCCTGCGAGACGCTGCCATCCTTTACCGAGACGCGCGCGCTGCTGGCTCTGCTGAGTGATTTCCCGGACATCACCGCCTGGTTTTCTTTTACCCTGCGCGACAGCGACCATTTAAGCGACGGCACGCCATTAAACCAGGTGGCGGCGCTCCTCGACGGGCACGATCAGGTCCTCGCCATCGGCGTAAACTGCATCGCGCTGGAGCGTACCACGGCGGCGCTGAATCATTTGCACAGCCTCACTACGCTGCCGTTGGTGGCGTATCCCAATTCCGGCGAGCAGTACGACGCTGTCGCCAAATGCTGGCTCCACGGCGAGCGCAGTGGCCGCACCCTGAATCATTATCTGGATGAATGGTTACAGGCTGGCGCGCGCCTGATCGGCGGATGTTGCCGCACCACGCCAGCGGATATCGCCCTGCTGGCGCAGCGCCAGGGGTAATGCGTTCCCGATCCACGGCGAAATCGCGTTATAATTGCCTGGAACTGAGGTAACGCACGCCAGAGGAGGCGACCGTATGAACCAGGGACCACTGAATGAAAAAGAGCTGGAATGGCTTGATGAGATATTAGCGCAGTATGCCAGCGAAAGGTCGGTGGTGGATGTCTCCGAGCTGGACGGCATGTTGACCGCACTCTTATCCGGGCCGTCGATGCCTGAACCCAGCGAATGGCTGGTAGCGCTGTGGGGCGGGGCGGATAACGTACCAAAATGGCAGAACGAGCGCGAAATGGAGCGCTTTATGACTCTGGTGTTCCAGCATCTGGAAGATGTGGAAGATCGCCTGAGCAGCTATCCCGATCAGTTCGAACCGCTGTTTGGCGAACAGGACGTCGAGGGCGAAACGTATATTGTGGTAGAGGACTGGTGTTACGGCTATCTGCGCGGCGCAGAGCTGTCAGACTGGTCAGCGCTGCCGGCATCCCACCGCCTGTCGCTGGACTCTATCGCGCTTCACGGGCGTGAAGATAATCTCGGCCTGCTGGAAAAAATGGCCCCGGAGGAGTATCAGTGCAGCATTGATGATATTCGCCTGGCGGCGCTGAGTTTGTATGAATATTGGTCGGAAAATCAGCATCCCGAACCCGACGCGCCGACGCCTTATATTGCCGATGTGAAAGTCGGGCGTAACGATCCCTGTCCCTGCGGCAGCGGCAAAAAATATAAAAATTGCTGCTTACATTAAGCGATAAATAAACCGGCTGAAAAGCCGGTTTATTTTTTTAATTAATCACGCAGCGTAAGTTTATTATTCGCTGTATATTTTAATATATAACGATGCACTGACAACTTCAGGCACAACAAGCAGTTAGCATAATTCTTAACCGCAATTTTGCAAAAAGTCGATCAAAAGCACGTTTAACCCTTTCTGGTTAATACCACTTTTGTGTTACATCAATTCTTCTATTTCCCGCATCCTGCAAAATACTTGCCTCAGAACTATACACACCATTGATGGATTAATTGAAGGCAAGGTAATGAGTAAGAAATGGAAATGGATTATTGGGCTGCTGTTTGTTGGTCTTTTACTGGGTGGAGCGTTAGCGGTTTCTTCAATGTGGGTGATGCATAAAACGTCAGAAACGTCGTTTTGCCTCTCCTGCCATACCATGCAAGCACCTTATGAAGAATACCAGGGTTCAGCGCACTTTATGAACCAGAAGGGCATTCGCGCCGAGTGCCACGATTGCCACATTCCGCAGTCCGGTATGGACTACCTGATCACCAAAATCCGCGCGAGCAAAGATATTTATCATGAGTTCGTGACCGGCAAAATTGATACCCCGGAAAAATTCGAAGAGCACCGGCTGGCGATGGCGCAAACCGTCTGGGATCAGCTGAAAGCCAACGACTCGGCGACCTGCCGATCCTGCCACCAGTTCGACGCCATGGACCTGCAAAAGCAGAGCGCCGACGCGCAGAAAATGCATGCGCTGGGCATCAAGGAAAAACAAACCTGTATCGACTGTCATAAAGGCGTTGCGCACTTCCCGCCTGAAATCACTATCGACACCAAAGCGCACGATGCGCTGATGGAGCACGCACGCCAGACGCCTGCTGATGTCAAAGAGGTTTACCCGGTTGCGCCTGCGCCGCTGGGCAATCTGGGCACCGTTTATCCTGCCACCAAACTGGTCGTGGTCGGTAAATCCGGCGATGCGCGTGAAGTGGAAATTACCGGTAGCCAGATGCAGGGGGCTGAACAGGTGATTTACCTGGCGGCGGGCCAACGCCTGGTGCTGGCGTCGCTGACCGAAGAAGGCCAGAAAGCCATCAAGGTTTCCAGCGACTGGGAGAAAGATCCTTATGGAAATGCCTGGCGCAACGTGTCGCTGCGCGCGCCGCTTACCGAACCGGCGCTCGGCAAACCTGACGAAATTTGGAGTTACGCCAAAACCCTCGACCAGGCGTACTGCTCCGGTTGCCACGCCCCGATTTCATCCGAGCATTACACCCTCAACGCCTGGCCTTCAGTAGCAAAAGGGATGGGTGCGAGAACGGATATCAGCGCTGAGGATTTAGACATCCTGACCCGCTGGTTCCAGTATCACGCCAAAGATATCGCCACCAGGGAATAACAGAAAAAGGATTAATAAAGGAGAACCTATGAATCTTACACGACGCAATTTTATTAAATATGCTGGCGGTTCCGCTGGCGCGATGATGATCACCTCCGCTATCCCGATGCAGTCATGGGCAGCGGAAGCACCGGGCAACGCGATCCTGACCGCCGGGCGCTGGGGCGCGATGTACATCGAAGTTAAAGATGGCAAAATTGTTTCTTCACGCGGCGCGTTGGCGAAAACTATCCCTAACTCGCTGCAAACCACCGCGCCGGACCAGGCGCATACCCCGTGCCGCGTTAAGTACCCGATGGTGCGTAAAGGCTTCCTGAACGCGCCGGGCAAACCGGACGGCAAGCGCGGGAAAGATGAGTTTGTGCGCGTTTCCTGGGAAGATGCGCTGAAACTGATCCACGAACAGCATGCGCGCATTCGCACCGAGCACGGCCCGTCTTCCGTGTTTGCCGGCTCCTACGGCTGGCGTTCAAGCGGCGTGCTGCACAAAGCGCAGACCCTGCTGCAACGCTATATGAGCATGGCAGGCGGTTATACCGGCCATACCGGCGATTACTCAACCGGCGCGGCGCAGGTGATCATGCCGCACGTGGTAGGTTCCGTAGAAGTGTACGAACAGCAGACCGTCTGGCCGGTAGTGCTGGAGCACAGCCAGGTGGTGGTGCTGTGGGGCCTTAACCCGCTCAACACCCTGAAAATCGCCTGGACCAGTACCGACGAACAGGGCCTGGAGTACTTCAACAAGCTGAAAGCGTCCGGTAAAACCGTTATCGCCATCGACCCGATTCGTTCCGAAACCATCGAGTTCTTCGGTGACAAAGCCCAGTGGATTGCGCCGAATATGGGTACCGACGTGGCGATGATGCTCGGTATCGCGAACGTGCTGGTGGAAAAAGGCCTGCACGACAAAGCCTTCCTGGAAAAATACACCACCGGCTACAGCGAGTTCGAAGCCTATCTGACCGGTAAAAACGACAACACGCCGAAAACCCCGGCCTGGGCCGAGAAGATTTGCGGCGTTCCGGCGAAGCAAATGGAAATCCTGGCGGACATTTTCGCCAAAAACAGAACCATGCTGATGGGCGGCTGGGGCATTCAGCGCCAGCAGTACGGCGAACAGCGCCACTGGATGCTGGTGACGCTGGCGGCGATGCTTGGCCAGATTGGTACCGAAGGCGGCGGTTTCGGCTTCTCTTACCATTACTCCAACGGCGGCAACCCGACCCGCAGCGGCGGCGTGCTGTCAGCGATTTCCGCGAAGATCGCGGGCGGCTCTTCCGCAGGCAACGACTGGGCGACCTCCGATGCCGTTGAGGCTTTCCCGGTAGCGCGTATCGTTGAAGCGCTGGAAAACCCCGGCGGCAAATACCAGCATAACGGTAAAGAGCAAACCTTCCCGGATCTGCGCATGATTTGGTGGGCCGGCGGCGGTAACTTTACTCATCACCAGGACACCAACCGCCTGGTGAAAGCCTGGCAAAAACCGGAAATGATCGTCATTTCCGAGTGCTACTGGACGGCGGCGGCCAAACATGCCGATATCGTTCTGCCGATCACCACTTCGTTCGAACGTAACGACCTGACCATGACCGGCGACTACAGTAACCAGCACCTGGTGCCGATGAAGCAGGTTATCGAACCGCAGTTCGAAGCGCGTAATGACTTTGATGTGTTCGCGGATATGGCGGAGCTGCTGAAGCCTGGCGGTAAAGCGGCCTACACTGAAGGCAAGAGCGAAATGGACTGGCTGCGTGAATTCTACGACGTAGCGCAGAAAGGCGCGCGTCAGCAGCGTGTCAACATGCCGCAGTTCACCGCATTCTGGGAAGCCAACAAGCTGATCGAAATGCGCAAAAACCCGAAAGAAGAAGCTTTTGTACGCTATGCCGATTTCCGTAAAGATCCGGTGATGAACCCGCTGGGCACGCCGAGCGGCAAAATCGAGATCTACTCAAAAACCATCGAAGGCTTTAACTATAAGGATTGCCCGGCGCATCCGACCTGGCTGGAGCCGGACGAGTGGGCAGGCAATGCGAAAGAGGGCGAACTGCAACTGCTGACCGCGCACCCGGCGCACCGTTTGCACAGCCAGCTCAACTACGCCTCGCTGCGTAAAGAGTATGCGGTAGCGAACCGCGAGCCGATCTACATCCATCCAGAAGATGCCAAAAAACGTGGCATTGCGGATGGTGATTTGGTGCGCGTCTGGAACTCTCGCGGTCAGGTGTTGACCGGCGCGAAAGTCACCGATGGCATTAAGCAGGGCGTGGTGTGTATCCATGAAGGCGCATGGCCGGATCTGGATTATGCAGGCACCGGGATTTGTAAAAATGGCGGGGCCAACGTGCTCACCAAAGACATCCCGACCTCGCGTCTGGCGAACGGCTGCGCGGGCAACACCGCGCTGGTCATGGCGGAGAAATACACCGGGCCAGCGCTTGAGCTGACCGCATTTACCCCGCCGCTGGGCGCGTAAGCGCGTAACGAAAAAGGGCGGAAACCGAGGTTTCCGCCCTTTTTTTATCCCGCTTCCGGCAACATTCCGGCGGCGATCAACGCCTGAATAACAATAATCCCGATGCCGCAGGCGAAAATCAGCGCCAGCAGCGGCGTACCGCCCATCACCCGATATCCTGCCTCGCTGTGCTGTTGACGGCTTTTCCACACCAGCAGCGACGGTATAATCAGCGCCAGGATCGCCAGCGCGACCCCGGCATAGCCGAGCGCCATGACAAACCCTTGCGGATAAAACAGCGCGAACACCAGCGGTGGCGCGAAGGTGATCAACCCGCTCTGGACGCGTCCGGAGGCTTTGCGGCTGCGCTGGAACAGGTCGCTCAGATAATCGAACAGCCCTAACGACACGCCCAGAAACGACGTCGCCAGTGCCAGGTCAGCAAACAGATGCACTGCCAACTCTACGTGCGGGCTGGCGACCACTTCACGCACCGCCTGTAACAGACCGTTTAACCCGCTGTGGCTGGCGATAAGCCCGCTGAAGGTAGCGGAGTCAATTGCGCCCAGCGTCGCCAGTTGCCAGAAGATATAGGCAACCAGCGGGATAGCGCTGCCGGTGATAAACACCAGCCGCAGCTTGCGCAAATCGCCATTTAAGTAGCTGACAACGCTCGGCACGCTGCCGTGAAAGCCAAACGAGGTAAAAATCACCGGAATAGCCGACAGCGCCAGGCCTTTCTCCAGCGGCATCGTCAGCAGGTTGGCCTGGTGAATATGCGGCATCATCAGCGCCAGCATCACCACCAGCAGAATGATTTTGGCGCTGAACAGCAGGCGGTTAAACATATCCACCATATGGGTGCCGATACAAACAATACCACCCGCCACCAGGGTAAACATCAGTACGCCGCTGGCGGGGGTAATGGTCGTCGACAGCCACTGCGACAGGCTGGACGCCAGCAGTTCGCCCGCGCCACTAATATAGGCGGCGGTCAGCGCATACATCAAAAACAGCATACTGAAGCCGGTCAACCACTGCCCATATTTGCCAAGATAGCGGCGCGCCAGCGAGCCGAGGCCGGTGTCGGCTGGCACATGTTGATACACTTCCACTAACAACAGCGCGGTGTAGCACATCAGCGCCCACAAACCGACCAGTAAGATAAACGTTACACCAAAACCCACGCCCGCCGCGGCCAGGGGCATCGCCAGCATTCCGGCGCCAATGGTGGTGCCTGCGACGATGAATGTACTGCCAAGAGTGCGATTCTTCACGCTTCCCTCTAAGAGAAATGAATTCCATACTGAATTGTGCGGCGCAGGGTAAGTGAAATAAAGAGTCTCGTCAAATTTGGATTACGGGTGTCGTAACGTTAACTTTACAATATAAAGATGCATTGATAATACCGTTTCTTGCGGCGCAACAAGATCCGCCCAACGACAGATGCGTATCATGCTTTTTTTATCGGAGAGAAAATGATGACATCCATACACGGTCATGAAGTACTGAATATGATGCTGGCGGACGGCCAGTCCTGGACAACGGAGCGCCTGGTCGCGGCGATTGAAGAGAAGTTCGGGCAAGCAGCGCGCTTTTATACCTGTTCTGCGGAAGGCATGACGGCAGCGCAATTAGTGGATTTTCTGGCGGCGCGCGGAAAATTTATTCCGGCAGAGGAAGGGTTCGTGACCCATAAAAGTAAAATCTGCAATCATTAAAAAAGCGGGCGCAAAGGCCCGCTTAATTATTTAAGCCTGCGCATCCAGCGTAGCAAGTTCTTTATCAACGAAATAGAGACCTTCGTTGCTTTTACCCACCAGACGCAATTTATCAATCACCGATTTAAACAGTTTTTCTTCTTCATGCTGTTCGGCGACATACCATTGCAGGAAATTAAAGGTCGGATAATCCTGGCTTGTCATGGCGGTGTGCGCCAGTTCATTAATCTGACGGGTAATTAACTGCTCATGTTCATAAGTGGCGTTAAATAACTCGTCGAGAGAGGCATATTCTGCGAACGGGCTGGCGATCGGCTTGATTTGCGGCAGGCTGCCGGTATCGGTCAGGTAATCGAACAGGCGCTGCATATGGCCCATCTCTTCCTGGGCGTGACGACGTAAAAATGCCGCTGCGCCTTCAAAGCTGTGGTAGCTGCACCAGGCGCTCATTTGTTGATAGAGCAGGGATGAAAATAATTCCAGATTCATTTGCTCATTTAATTTTTCAAACATTTCAGGTTTAAGCATACTTGCTCCGAATCAAAGGGCAGGGCGTCATTTGTGGCTACTATAATTTGTTATTAATTCATTTGCAAAAAGTAACGCAAAAGAAATTAATAAGTAAAAATGCAAATGGTAATTAAAATCATTAAGCGAAATGGCCATGCCAATAAATAAAATCCGAACACTAAGTCAAATTGTCAGGAAATAATAAACCCGTAAGCAAATGAAAAAACAGCCGCGATAGCGACTGTTTTTTAAATATTAATAAATCGGCTGTGAGGCAGGCAACGCCACGCCCTGGCACTGATAATTCAGCGTAACGCTTTCGTTCAAACACTGAGTGCCGCTGATTACGCTACAGGTGTAAATGGGCTCGCCATAGCGTACCGCGCGATCGTAGCCCCAGTTCTGGCACTGTTTGGTGGCGGTAGACAGCGCCAGATAATCATCGACTTTAGCCCGTTGCAGCGCAGGGACGTCAAAACCCAGTTGCACCAGCCCCATCATTTGATTGCCGCCGGTTACCTCAGGATTTTTGGTGATAGTGCAGCCTGCGAGGCTCACAAAAAGTAGTGCCGCTAGCGGTCGAAACATGGCGATTCCCATCAGAGTGACATACCGCCATCATCGCACAGTGGTCATCATTCAATGGGTTAAATAGCGCCCGTTGCCGTGCGTATCTGTGCTTATGGCATAGCCTGAGCAGATGAAAATGTGAACGCAGTATAAATTTATAAAACATTTTTTCATTTATTCTGAAAGTGTGTTTGCCAGATGCTTATGTGCCGCTATCATAAGCAACTTAAGACATGAGCTGGAGAAAACCGATGAAAATTGCACTGATGATGGAAAACAGCCAGGCGGCGAAGAACCCCATCATTCTCAATGAACTGAACGCGGTGGCCGATGAGAAAGGGTATTCGGTCTATAACGTAGGGATGAACGGCGAAAACGATCACCATCTGACGTATATCCACCTGGGCATTATGGCCAGCATCCTGCTGAACGCCAAAGCGGTGGATTTCGTGGTGACCGGTTGCGGCACTGGCCAGGGCGCGCTGATGTCGTTGAACATTCATCCGGGCGTGGTATGCGGCTACTGCATCGATCCGGCGGACGCATTCCTGTTCTCCCAGATCAATAACGGTAACGCGCTGGCGCTGCCGTTCGCGAAAGGTTTCGGCTGGGGCGCAGAACTGAACGTGCGCTTCATTTTCGAAAAAGCCTTTACCGGCCGCAAAGGTGAAGGGTATCCGCCGGAGCGTAAAGAGCCGCAGGTTCGCAACGCCGGCATTCTGAACCAGGTGAAAGCGGCGGTCGTAAAAGAGAATTACCTCGATACGCTGCGCGCGATTGACCCGGAACTGGTGAAAACCGCCGTTTCCGGCGAGCGCTTCCAGCAGTGCCTGTTCGAAAATGGCCAGGATGAAGAAATCGTTGCTTTCGTGCGCGAGATCCTGGGCTAATCGCCATACGGCGTCGTCCTGCGACGCCGTTTATTTACGTCTTCGATGAGACCTGGCTACCGGCCTTCGCCGATAACCGCAGCGTATCCGCCATGCCTGCCAGGCAGATCAGGGCGATAAACACAAACGCCAGCCGAAAGCCGATCCCCGCCGTTGCTGTCATATCCAGCCATTGCGCCAGTTTATCTCCCAGCCGAATGCTGATTGCCCCGAGGGTGATCCCTAATCCCACCGCCAGCTGCGATGCGGTACTGAACAACGTATTGGCATAGCTCATCTCTTTGGGCGGGACATCCGCGAAGGCGAGGGTACTGACGCCGGTGAACTGAATCGAACGGAACACACCGCCGAGATACAAAATCAGCAGGATCAGCCAAACCGGGGTATGCGGCGTGAGGAGCGCGCAGGCCAGTAAAGAGAGCACATTCAGCAGGCCGTTAATCAGCAGCAGCTTCTTAAACCCCAGCCAGCGTATCAGCGGCGTGGTGGCGGGTTTGATGGTGAGATTCCCGACAAAAACTGCCAGGACCAGCAGCCCGGAATGAAACGCGTCCATTCCAAACCCGACCTGGAACATCAGCGGCAGCATAAACGGCACCGCGCTGATTGAGGCGCGAAACAGCGAGCCGCCATACATCGTGACGGCGAAGGTCTTTATCTTAAGCGAATCCAAGCAGATCATCGGCCACGCGCTACGGCGAAAATGATGCAGGGAATAGCCCAGCGCCGCGATGCCGATCGCCATTAACACAAGAGCTAACCCCACGTCCGGCTGCTGCGCGCCGAGCATTTCCATCCCATACACCAGGCTTATCATCGCCACGCCGGTGCTGATAAAACCCACACCGTCAAATGGCCGCCGTTCACTATCCGTAAGCGCTGGAATTAGCCGCCACGCCAGTGCCATGGCCACCAACCCCAGCGGAAGATTGATATAGAAAATCCAGCGCCAGTCGGCATAGCTGGTAATAAATCCGCCAAGCGGCGGCCCAATAATTGGCGCAACTAGCGCGGGCCACGTCAGGGTGGCAATCGCTTTGATTAACTGATTTTTGGGCGTGGTACGCAACACCGCCAGTCTGCCCACTGGCACCATTAGCGCGCCGCCTATCCCCTGAATCACCCGCATCGCCACGAAGGCTTCCAGGCTTTGCACCATCCCGCAGAGGACAGATGATAAGGTAAATATCGCCAGCGCCAGAGTGAAGACCGAACGCGCCCCGAACCGGTCAGCAATCCAACCGCTGGCAGGGATAAACACCGCGAGCGTCAATAAATAGGCGCTGATACCGATATTGAGATCCACCGCCTCAACGCCAAAGGTGCGTGCCATTTCCGGCAAGGCGGTCGCAATCACCGTACCGTCGAGAAACTCCATAAAAAAAGCGCCTGCAACCAGCAGCGCCGTGGGAGAAAGGCCGCGTTGCGACGAGGAGACTTGAGCCATTATTTCCTTACCTGATTAAAAAAATTCTATAAAATTTACTGTTTATTTTGTTATCGTAATGTAATGATTTTTAAAAGGCTAAATGCAAAAAACGTGTTTCGGCGATCGGTTTTTTATGTGATGTTAATCACAAAATAGTTGATTTTTGTGACCGTGGTCATATGATTGAGCCATTACGAGATCACCTGCACATAACAAACGAATAACAATGGAGCACACCATGAAACTGCGCGCTATCCTGAAAAGCATGTTCAAAAACTACTGCAGCACTTTCAAAGACGTCCCGCCGGGCGCAATGTTCTAAGTTCTGCATCAAAACCTGCTTCGGCAGGTTTTTTTTTCGCCCTGCTTCGGGTATTCACGCGAGTGATTGATTAACCATACCCGTAGTGAAACGTCTTTTCACTTTCTTTGTTTATCCCCCGATCTTTCTTCGCTATCCTCTCAGCGTCCTTTCATATCAATCCCGTAGCATGCGCAGGCTCGCGTTTTGATGCGTTTGCCGTTACGCTGCGCTGCTTAACTAAGGAGAAGAACATGTCGCAATCATTAACCCCGGAAGACGAACTGGTCTCTGATATTGTCGCCTGCCAGTTGGTCATCAAACAGATCCTCGACGTGATTGACGTTATCGCGCCGGTCGAAGTGCGTGAAAAAATGGCCAGCCAACTGAAATCGATCAATGTGGGGGCGAGTGCCGCTGCTGACCCTGTGACGGTGCGCGCGGTGCAAAAGGCCATCGCACTGATTGAGCTGAAATTTACGCCGCAGAATGAAACACACTGATCCTTGATGAAATAACAAAAAGCTCGCAGTCCAGTTGCGGGCTTTTTTTATTTGCGCAGAAAACAGGACACCGGGCGTTAATTAGTTACAACATACTTTTCAGCGTACGTGGTAGCCACGCTGCGGCACCGGCGTTTTATCGTTCTGGCAGCCCTGCAAAGCCATTTGTTGCTTCGCTTATCCCGTTTTTTTGTACCAGGCTTATAAACCAAATTATCTGCCAGAGAATGTGGAGCACTATGAAAGAGCAAAATCGTACTATCGGCATCGCGCCTTATGGAGGGTCCGCAGGCGGGTGGGGCGCGTTAAAGGCGGTTGCTGACGCCATACGCGGCCAAATGTCGATGAAGCAGGACGTGATTGCCCTGTTCAAAGTTAACCAGCCGCAGGGGTTTGACTGCCCGGGTTGCGCCTGGCCCGATCCGCAACATGCCTCCTCGTTTGAGTTTTGTGAAAACGGTGCCAAAGCCGTTTCCTGGGAGGCGACCAGTAAACGTACTACGCCGGAATTTTTTGCCGCACATACCGTGAGTGAGCTGTGGGAACGTAACGCGTTTGAGCTGGAAGGGGAAGGGCGGCTGACGCACCCGATGAAATACGATCCGGCAACCGATACTTATCAGCCTATCGAGTGGCAAACCGCTTTTCGCGAAATCGGCGAGCATTTACGCAGCTACGAAGACCCCGACAGCGTGGAGTTTTATACTTCCGGGCGCGCTTCCAATGAAGCGGCTTTCCTGTGGCAACTGTTCGCCCGCGAATACGGCACCAACAACTTCCCGGACTGCTCGAACATGTGTCACGAACCGACCAGCGTCGGCCTGCCGGAATCTATTGGCGTCGGCAAAGGCACCGTTGAGCTGGAAGATTTTAACCACTGCGATTTAGTACTTTGCATCGGCCACAACCCGGGTACTAACCATCCGCGTATGCTCGGCACGCTGCGTGAAGTCTCAAAACGCGGTGCGACGATTGTCGCCATCAACCCGCTGCGCGAGCGTGGCCTCGAGCGCTTCACGTCACCGCAAAGCCCCATTGAGATGCTTTCATTAAGCTCTACCGAGCTGGCTTCGACCTATTATAAAGTGCGCGTAGGCGGCGACGCGGCGATGCTGAAAGGCGTGATGAAGATATTGCTGTCGATGCATGAAGAGCGTCTGAATAACGGCCAGCCGGGCGTGCTGGATGAAGCCTTCATCCGCGAGCACACCGAGGGTTTTGAGGCACTAAAAGCTGACCTCGATGCCACCGAATGGGATCATATTCTTAAGGTTTCCGGCATGGAGCGTAAGGAGATTCAACACGTGGCTCGCCTCTACGCCAGCGCTCAACGCACCATTGTCTGCTACGGCATGGGGATCACCCAGCATCAGTACGGCACCCAGAACGTCCAGCAAATCGCCAATCTGCTGCTGCTGCGCGGCAATATCGGCAAAAAAGGCGCGGGCATCTGTCCGCTGCGCGGGCACTCCAATGTCCAGGGCGACCGCACCGTGGGGATCACGGAAATCCCGTCTCAGGAATTGCTCGACAGCATCGAACGCGTGTTTGGCTTTAAGCCGCCGCAGAAACACGGTCACGGCGCGGTTGCGGCTATTCAGGCGATGCGCGACGGTAAGGCTAAGGCGCTGCTCTGCCTGGGCGGTAACCTGGCGGAAGCGATATCCGACCCGCAGGTGACATTCCCGGCAATGCGCAATCTCGATCTGGTGGTGCATATGGCTACCAAACTCAACCGTTCTCATCTGCTGCTGGGCAAGCATAACTATCTGCTGCCGGTGCTGGGCCGCACAGAGATTGACGAGCAGGCTTCTGGCGCGCAAAGCATTACGGTAGAGGATTCGATGTCGATGGTGCACGCCTCACGCGGCTCCCTGAAACCCGCTTCGCCGCATCTGTTGTCAGAGCCAGCGATGGTAGCGGGCATTGCCAAAGCGACGCTTCCTGACAGCGTGGTCAACTGGGACCGGCTGGTGGGGGATTACAGTTTTATCCGCGAGAAGATCGAGGCGGTATTCCCGGCGTTTGCCGATTATAACGAGCGGGTGAAAAAGCCGGGCGGTTTTCGGCTTTATAACGCCGCTTCTGAGCGCGTCTGGAACACGCCATCCGGTAAAGCACAGTTCAAGGTGATGCAGGGAATTAACGAGGATCCGCGTTCGCTGAAATGTCACGATCTGGTGCTTACCACGCTGCGCAGTCATGATCAGTACAACACCACGTTGTATGGATTGAACGATCGCTATCGCGGCGTGACGGGGCGCCGCGACGTGCTGTTCATCAATCCTGATGAGGCGGAAAAACGGCAGCTAAGGGTGGGCGATCAGGTCAACATTGTGGCCCTCGATCCTGAAGGCAACCCTACGGCGCGACGGATGCATAATCTGACGATCGTGGTGATTGATATGGCACCCGGGTCGGTCGGTGCCTATTACCCGGAAGCTAACGTGCTGGTGCCGCTGGACAGCCACGATACCCAGAGCGGTATCCCGGCGTACAAGAGCATTCCCATTGCGATGGAGCGTGTGGAGGTGCCGGTGGAAACGTCGGGGGCGCGACGGTAGAGGGGCAGAAGTCGAACCCCGGTCGGGGCTTCTCATCCCCCCGGCACGGAGCGGATAAGAAAAAGGCCCGTACTGCGTACGGGCCTTTTTCAGGAATATGGCGGTGAGGGGGGGATTCGAACCCCCGATACGTTGCCGTATACACACTTTCCAGGCGTGCTCCTTCAGCCACTCGGACACCTCACCATATTGTTTTTGCTGCCCCACTGCGTGGTGCAACGGGGCGCTACTATAGGGAGTCAGGCTAAAACGGTCAAGCGGTATTTGTTCTTTATTGCGCGTTCGGTTAAGGGTTGAACATCTTCCTTGTGCCCGAATAAAAATGACTTACCCGCCGCATCAGCCCAATAAAAAAGCGCGTACTCGACGCGCTTATAAGAAGGCTAGATTACATCCGCTCGACGGTCTGAATACCCAGGGTATCAAGACCAATCTTCAGCGTCTTCGCCGTCAGCAGCGCCAGTTTCAGGCGGCTCTGACGTACGCCTTCAGTTTCAGCGGTCAGGACAGGGCAGTGCTCGTAGAAGCCAGAGAACAGACCCGCCACATCGTACAGATAGGCGCACATCACGTGCGGCGTCCCTTCACGCGCCACGGTGTTTAGCGTCTCTTCAAACTGCAACAGACGCGCCGCCAGCGCCGCTTCACGCTCTTCGGTGATGTTCACCGGCGCGGTCAGCATGCTCTCTTCAATACCTGATTTACGGAAAATCGACAGCACGCGGGTATAGGCGTACTGCATATACGGCGCGGTATTGCCTTCAAACGCCAGCATATTGTCCCAGTCGAAAATATAATCAGTGGTGCGGTTTTTCGAGAGATCAGCATATTTCACCGCGCCAATCCCTACGGCGTTCGCCAGGCTTTCCAGCTCATCGGCAGGCATATCCGGGTTCTTCTCTGCCACCAGACGACGCGCGCGCTCCAGCGCTTCATCCAGCAGATCGGACAGCTTAACGGTGCCGCCCGCGCGGGTTTTGAAGGGTTTACCGTCTTTGCCCAACATCATGCCGAACATATGGTGTTCCAGCGGCACGGAATCTGGCACGTAGCCCGCTTTGCGCACAATGGTCCACGCCTGCATCAAATGCTGGTGCTGGCGCGAGTCGATGTAATACAGCACGCGGTCGGCATGCAGCGTTTCATAACGGTATTTAGCGCAGGCAATATCGGTTGTGGTGTACAGGAAGCCGCCATCCTTTTTCTGGATGATCACGCCCATCGGCTCGCCTTCTTTATTCTTGTACTCGTCGAGGAACACCACCGTTGCGCCTTCGCTTTCCACTGCCAGCCCTTTGGCTTTCAGGTCGGCAACGATGCCCGCCAGCATCGGGTTGTACAGGCTTTCACCCATCACGTCGTCACGGGTTAACGTCACGTTCAGGCGCTCATAGGTGATCTGGTTCTGGGTCATGGTGATATCGACCAGCTTGCGCCACATCTCACGGCAGTATTCGTCGCCGCCCTGCAGTTTCACCACATAGTTACGGGCGCGTTCCGCAAAAGCTTCGTCTTCATCGTAGTGTTTTTTGGCTTCGCGGTAGAACCCTTCCAGATCCGCCAGTGCCATTTCACCGGCGTTTTCGTTCTGCTGTTTTTCCAGATAGGCAATCAGCATCCCGAACTGGGTGCCCCAGTCGCCAACGTGGTTAGCGCGAATGACGTTATGGCCGAGGAATTCCAGGGTACGCACCGCCGCATCACCGATGATGGTGGAGCGCAGATGGCCGACGTGCATCTCTTTCGCCACGTTCGGCGCGGAGTAGTCCACCACAATAGTTTGCGCCGCCACTTTCGGCACGCCGATACGCTCACTCAGCACCGCGCTATCCACCAGGCCCGACAGATACGCCGGGTCGAGGAAGATATTGATAAAACCGGGCCCGGCGATTTCAACTTTATGAGCAATCCCGGCGAGATCGAGATGGGTCAGCACAAGCTCTGCTAATTGTCGCGGCGGCATGCCCAGTTTTTTAGCAACGGACATCACGCCATTAGCCTGATAGTCGCCGAACTGTGCTTTGGCCGACTGGCGAACCTGAGGTTCACAATCGGCAGGTGCGCCTGCGGCAATCATTGCCTGACTGACTTTATCGGAAAGAAGAGCCTGAATATTCACCGGAATACCTTACGTTAAACACGCGGTCCGCAGCGGAACCGCGTCATGTCTATGGAAAAATAAGGCGGAAGTATACTGCATTTGGATTGCAGCGTCAGCAATGGCGCGGTGCGGCTGAAAAGCTGGTTAAAACTTGGTAGAGCAGCCGCTTCAGGGTAGATTAATGGCGATGTAGCCAAAACCGGAAATCGAGATGCAAGACTGGCAATCAATTGAAGAATTACAGGATATCGTGGCGGATTTGCCGCGTTTTACCGACGCGTTAACCGGGCTGGCCGCGCGCCTGGGCCTCGACATCGCGCCGCTGGATGCGGACCATATTTCCCTACGCTGCCATCAAAACGCCACCGCCGAGCGCTGGCGTAAAGGTTTTGAGCAGTGCGGCACGCTGCTGTCGGAAAAAATCATTAATGGTCGGCCCATCTGTCTGTTTAAACTCGCCCAGCCTATCAGCGTGGCGCACTGGGCCTTCAGCGTGGTTGAGCTGCCGTGGCCGGGAGAGAAGCGCTACCCGCATGAAGGCTGGGAGCATATTGAAATCGTGCTGCCGGGCGAGCCGGAAACGCTCAACGCCCGCGCCGTGGCGCTGCTGAGCGACGAGGGTCTGAGCCAAAAAGGGATCGCGGTAAAAACCAGCTCCCCGAAAGGCGAACGCGAGCGCTTGCCGAATCCGACGCTCGCGGTGACTGACGGCTCCGTTACCATCAAGTTCCATCCCTGGTCGATTGAAGCCATCGTCGCCAGCGAGCAGGAATAAACTACCCTGCGGCGACGGCGCGCTGAAGCCGCGCTATCGCTTCATCCAGCGTAGCGTCGCTACAGCCGAAGTTAATGCGCACAAATCGATCGTCGCCAAAATCCTTACCGGACGAAAAGGCCAGACCATGACGCAGGAAGTGGTTCCATGGATTGCCCTGGCCCAATGCGCTGGCATCGACCCATGCCAGATAGGTCGCCTCTGGCGGTATCACGCTCAGGCCGGGTAGTGCATTCACTGCCGCGCACAGCCGGTCGCGCTGTTTACGCAAATGTTCAATCAATGCCAGACGCCACGGCTCGCCATCGCGCCATGCCGCAGTCGCAGCGGCGATCGCCAGCACATCCACCGCAGGAACAATCCCCAGGCGCGCTACCTCGAAACGGCGACGCAGTTGCGGGTTGGGAATAATCGCCAGCGATGCGCCCAGACCGGCGATATTCCACGTTTTGGACGGGGAAATAAATGTGACGGAGCGTTGCGCCGCGCGTGCATCAAGGCTGGCAAAGGGAATATGTTCCAGGCCCGGTTCCAGCACCAGCTCGCCGTGGATCTCATCGGAGCAGACAATCAAATCGTGACGCTCCGCGAATTCCAGTTGCGCCAGCAGCTCTTCGCGACGGTACACCGTACCGCCGGGGTTCTGCGGGTTGCACAGCATCAGCAACGTTTCATTGCCTTGTAAGCTGGCCTGCGCCGCCTCCATGTCCATCACCCAGCGGCCGCGCGCCAGCACCAGAGGGATCGGCTGCTGCTGGCGGCCTGCCAACTGCGCCGCCTTATAAAACGGTGGATAAACAGGTGAGGGCGCCAGAGAACGTTGGTGCGATTCAGTGAACGCCCGCACCGCCAGATTCAACCCGCTTACCACGCCGGGCAGCGGTATCAGCCATTCGGGTTTGACGTCCCACTGGTAGCGCGCTTTCAGATGGGCGATCGCCACGCGATAGAGTTCATCGGGTGCCGTTCCATAGCCGAAGATCCCGTGGGCCACCCTGTGCTGGAGCGCCTCAATTACGCAGGGCGCGGTGGGATAGTCCATATCCGCCACCCACATCGGCAACACGTTCTCAGCGTATTTATTCCATTTGACGCTATCGCTGTGACGGCGGTCCGATTGTTGGTTGAAATTGAATGCCATGATACGTTGCCCTGATTTATCGGTTCCTTCAGACTAGCATTCGGCAAGGATGACACAACGGTTTTCACAGTTCTTAGGGGATTCAATGGCTTTACTGGAAATTTGCTGTTACTCGCTGGAATGCGCGGTAACGGCGCAATCCGCTGGTGCGGATCGAATTGAATTATGCAGCGCGCCCGCAGAGGGCGGTTTAACACCTTCAGCGGGCACGTTAAAGGCCGTACGCGCAACGGTATCAATCCCGGTGCATCCGATTGTGCGTCCACGCGGCGGCGACTTCTGCTACAGCGCCAGCGAGTTCGCCATCATGCTGGAGGACATCGCGCTGATCCGCGAGTTAGGTTATCCCGGCCTGGTGACGGGTATCCTCACCGAAGATGGCGAGGTGGATATGCCGAGAATGCGGCAAATCATGGACGCGGCGCAGGGCATGGCGGTCACGTTTCATCGCGCCTTTGATATGTGCGCTAACCCGTTCAATGCAATGGATAAACTGGCGGAGTTGGGCGTGGCGCGGGTGCTGACATCGGGCCAACAGGCCAGTGCAGAAAAAGGTATTTCAAAAATTGCGGAACTAATCGCGCACTCTGATGCTCCAATCATTATGGCCGGTGCAGGCGTCAGGCTTAGCAATCTGGACACGTTTATCGCGCAGGGCGTTAGCGAGCTTCACAGCTCAGCGGGGAAGAAAGTCCCGTCTGCCATGCGCTATCGCAATCCGGGGGTATCGATGTCTGCCGACGCTGACGCCGATGAATATTCCCGCTATTGCGTGGAGGGTGAGGCCGTCGCCGCGATGAAAGCGGCTCTGGCCACCGCCTCGTAATGAAACCGTTTTTTTACCGCGCATCATGTCGCCCAATATGATGTTTGCTCGTACCAGGCCCCGGCATTTTGCTGGGGCTTTTTTTATGCCCGGAAGCGAAACGGCAAACAACAACTCAATGACTTTGCGTTAAATAAATGTGGCGTGAAATGAATGTGTTGAATAACAAATAACGCACCAGACAGGCGTGAATATTATTTCTCATTGAATGCTGGTTCGCGGGTTTATTGCGCTTCGCTTAAGCGCGATATATTTTGTGATAAGATTACATTTTGCGTAAAGTTTACCGCACCGTATGGCGAAAACTTATTTTTACGCTACCGGAAAATATTTCTGAAAGGTAAATAAATAATTCAAATAAAATCCATGTGTGAATGGCCTCAAGGCTGCGGAGAGGGAGCGGCTCGCGTAAGTGAAGGTAATGGGCTGTTAATAATGATGATGTTCATTATGCGCAGGCGCCTTAATTTATGTCAAAAAATTCTGCTATGAAACATTTGTATGAATTAATGATGTTTGACGCTTTTATTTGTTTCGTTTAAGCCTGGCGCGTTAAACAAAAAAATTAATCTTTACGCCATTTATTTTATTGTCAGGATTGGCGTTCTGTTAAAGCATGGGCCAAAATTAAACACCGGGCGGAAATAGCGTTTAATAAACACCTGTGCCCTGCCGGTTATTTTCTTTGTTGTTTTACATTTAATGAGCCTTATCTCAAGGTGCAGGATGGCTATGCCTTTTTATAGCCGATGTCGACCCGATACCCTGAGATAACCCTCCCAACGATTCCTTACGTAAGCGGCTTTTAGCTGTTAAGAGAGGGAGATGGTGCTGTTCAGCAGTTTCTGGCAGGCGGGTTATGAAGGTGCCGATCATGTTAATCGGCTGGGCGTGCCGCTTTCGATGAATGAGGCCACCGGGCATCTGGAGAAGGCGGCGGAGGATTACGGCAGGCTTAAGCGCTTCGATGTTGCCACGGTGCGGGAAAGCGTGGGCTGGCGGTTAGCAGATCGCCAGGGCGGCTACGATTTTTCCTCGGTGGCGAAACGCATGATCGCCGCCCGCGAGCACCGTGTTCAGGTGTGCTGGACCATTTGCCATTACGGCTGGCCGACGGAGTTATCGATCCTGGATGCCGATTTCGTGCCGCGCTTTGCCCAGTTTTGCGGCGCGCTGGCACGGTTTCTCAAGCCCTGGTATCGCGATGCGCCGGTCTATTCGCCAGTGAATGAGATCTCGTTTACCAGTTGGGCGCTGTCGGTGGGATTTATCCCCTCAACGGAACCGACTGGCGAGGAAACCGGCCACGCCTGTAAACGCCAGTTGGTGCGCGCGGCCATTGCCGCCTGCGATGCCATCTGGCAGGCCGACAGCCGGGCGCGAATTTTACACTGCGATCCGATTATTCATCCACTGCCGAACCCGCTGGATGACGAGTCGCAACGGCTTGCCGTCGCAGAGACCCATGCCCAGTACCAGGCGTGGGACATGCTGTGCGGAAGGGAAGCGCCGGAATTAGGCGGCGCAGCGCGCTATCTCGATATCATTGGCGCGAATTATTACCACAACAACCAGTGGCAGGTTGATAACAGGCAACCTCTGCCGTGGCATTTAGGCGATGCGCGGCGAAAGCCGCTTTTTGAAATGCTTGCAGAACTACATCAGCGATACCGACGGCCGTTGCTGTTGGCTGAAACCAGCCACGTTGGCAGTGGGCGCGGGGCCTGGATAAATCACATTGCAACGGAAGTGGCGCATGCGCAGCTAACGGGCGCGGATATTCGCGGCATATGCGTCTATCCAATCCTCGACCGTCCCGACTGGGAGGATGCGCAGGTCTGGCATCGCAGCGGTTTGTGGGAACCGCTGCATGAGGGTGCCGATCCCCTGTTGCGAAAAATTGATTTCCCCTACGCGCGAGCATTTCGCCGCGCGCAACGTTCTCTTGCACATTTTCAAGACCAGCATCGCTTGCGACAGGCTGGTAAGGGGCAAATAGTGAATACAAAGACGCTGGTAGTTTTTAGTCATTTACGTTGGGATTTTGTCTGGCAACGACCACAGCACCTGTTAACGCGCCTCGCGCAATTTTATCCCGTGGTATTTATTGAAGAACCGGTTTTTGAAGAGGGGGCGGCCGGGTTACACCGCTCTACGCCTGCACCGAACGTCACGGTCATTCGCCCCCATAGCCCCGTGCATGCGCCGGGTTTCCATGATGAACAAATCGCGCAATTGCAGCCTTTAATGACGACCCTCAGCAGTGAATTTCCCGAACCGATTATCTGGTTTTATACCCCGATGGCGCTGCCGCTGGCGGAGCCTTTTCACCCTGCGCTGATGATCTACGACTGCATGGATGAACTCTCGGCGTTTAAAAACGCGCCGCGCCAGCTGTTGCAGCGCGAATCGGCGCTGCTCACCCGCGCCGATCTGGTGTTTACCGGCGGGCCGAGCCTGTACGCGGCTAAACAGCATCGCCATGATAATGTCTGGTGCTTCCCGAGCAGCGTTGACGCCGCCCATTTCGAACAGGCGCTGGATCGGCAAAACGCGCATCCGTTGCAGGATGAGGTGCCGCATCCCCGGCTGGGCTATTACGGCGTTATCGACGAGCGTATCGACTGTGAGCTGATTGCCGCCGTGGCGGACGCCAACCCGCAGTGGCAAGTCGTGATGGTGGGGCCAGTGGTGAAAATCGACCCGGCCAGCCTGCCGCAACGCGCCAATATTCACTATTTCGGTCAGCAGCCGTATCAGGCGCTGCCGCAATTTTTAGCCGGGTGGGATGTCTGCCTGATGCCGTTCGCGCTCAACGCGTCTACTCGCTATATCAGCCCGACCAAGGTGCTGGAGTACATGGCGGCGTCGTTGCCCATCGTCAGTACCGCCATCACCGACGTAAAAGTACCCTATGGCGATATTGTGTTTGTGGCCGATGATAATGCGGCCTTCGTCCGTGGCTGCCAGCAGGCGCTGGCGCTCAGCGAAAGCAACCGCCAGGACCAGACGCAGCGGATGAAATCAATCATTAACGCCACCTCCTGGGATTCGACGGTCGAGGCCATGCACAAACTGATGGCAGAGGCATTGCGGGTAACCGAAACCCCTGCCCAGGCGACTATCGAAACCCAACTAGCGCGTTCTACCCCGGCGGTCAGCCGCATTGCTGGCACCACCAAACAGGATGCGCACTTTGCCCGCTGCCTGATCCTCGGCGCGGGGCCGACCGGCCTGAGCGCCGCGCTGCACATTGGTAAAGAGTCGGTCCTGCTGGAGAAAAACCCTGCCGTCGGCGGCTGGTGCCGCTCGGTTGAAGACAAAGGTTTTACCTTCGATTACGCGGGCCACATTATGTTTTCCGCCGATCCGTACGTGCTGGAAATGTATGAATTACTGCTGAAGGACAACCTGCACTGGCAGAACCGCGAGGCCTGGATATACAGCCAGAACACCTATACCCGCTACCCGTTCCAGGGCGCGCTGTATGGCTTGCCCGCGCCGGTGATTAAAGAGTGCATCCTCGGCGCGGTGGAGGCGCAATACAACGCCGCTAACCGCCTGCAACCCGCGAATGCGCCAGCGTTAAAAATGGAGGATTGCTGCGGTGACGGCGCGGTTCCTCAGGACGACTGCACACTAACCGCCAGGGACAAACGCGCCGCCAACTTCGAACAGTTTATTTATCAGACCTGGGGGGCCGGGATCGCCAAATACTTCGCCGTTCCCTACAACCAAAAACTGTGGAAAGTGCCGCTATCTGAAATGGAGACCTCATGGCTTGGCGGGCGAGTTCCGCTGCCGGATATCGGGCAGATTATTGATGGCGCGTTAGCGCCCAGCACCAAACCCGTTGGGCCCAACGCCCGCTTTGGCTACCCGTTGCGCGGCGGCTTCCAGGCGCTGATGTCCGGTTTCCTGCCGTTGCTGAAAGGCAAACTGGAAACCAACGCTAAAATCATCAAGCTGCTGCCGCGCGAGCATATCGCGGTGCTGGCCGATGGGCGGCGCTACCGCTATGAACAGCTGATCAGCACCATGCCGCTGCCGGTTCTGGTTAATATGCTGGGCGGGGAAGTGCCGGAGGACGTGCTTAGCGCCGCCAAAGGGTTGCGCCACACCTCGGTGCGCTGCGTCAACCTGGGCGTCGGGCGTAGCGATCTCACCGAGAAGCACTGGGTTTACTACCCGGAAGAGACCATTTTTCACCGCATCTTCGTGCAGGGTAACGCCAGCCCGCATTGTAATCCGCCGGGCGGTTGCGGCCTGACCTGTGAAATTACCTATTCCCAGGATGTACCGCTGCCGCTGGATGGCCAGGCGCTGATCGACCGCTGCATCGAAGAGTGCATCAACGTGGGAATGATTAACCCGGACGATGAAATTCTCACCGCCAATCTGGTGGATATTCCGTACGCTTATGTGATTTACGACCATGCGCGGGCGGCAAACGTCGAAACGGTGCGCCAGTGGCTGCTGAAATATGACGTTATCCTGGCAGGCAGGTACAGCGAGTGGGAGTACTACAACTCGGATCACGCCTTCCTGGCAGGGAAAAAGGCGGCGGAGAAAGTGGCGTCGCGCCTGAAACGCGTCGGCGCAGGGATGTAAAACCGGGGCCGCCGGGATAACCGGCGGCTTCAGGTTTAGGGCTTGCGCGCTACCAGCACCGCGCGCAGCGGGGCAGGGTAGCCTTCAACAGTTTTGCTGTGGTCGTCCGGCGATAAGAATGCTTCCAGCGAATCGGTGGTCATCCAGTCAGTACGGCGCTGTTCTTCCAGCGAGGTGACGCAACTATCGACAATGCGGACATCCACGAAGCCGCATTTCTCCAGCCAGTTTTTCAGCGCCAGCGCAGACGGAATAAAGTAAACGTTGCGCATCTGCGCGTAGCGATCGCCCGGCACCAGCACGGTATTTTCATCACCTTCCACCACCAGGGTTTCCAGCACCAGTTCGCCTTCAGAGACCAGCTGATCTTTCAATTGCCAAAGATGATCCAGCGGCGAGCGGCGGTGATACAGCACGCCCATCGAGAACACGGTGTCAAAGGCTTTTAGCGCCGGAAGCTGTTCAATGCCCAGCGGCAGCAGATACGCGCGTTGGTCATCGCCCAGCAGTTTGCGCACCGCTTCGAACTGGCACAGGAACAACTGCATCGGGTCAATGCCCACCGCCAGATGCGCGCCCGCGCCGATCATTCGCCACAGGTGGTAGCCGCTGCCGCAGCCGACGTCGAGGATGGTGCGGCCTTCCAGCGGCGACAGATGCGGCAACACGCGGTCCCACTTCCAGTCGGAGCGCCATTCGGTGTCGATATCCACGCCGTACAGCGAAAACGGCCCTTTGCGCCACGGCATCAGATTGCGCAGCAGGGTTTCGATACGCTGGCGGTGCCCGTCGCTTAACGGCTGTTCCGCCTGCGCGGTAACGCTGTGCAGCAGATCGAGGTGATGCGGCGTCAGGGTGGGCAGGTGTTCAACGCTGCTGTGCCAGAGTTTAAACTGGCCGTGCAGGGACTCGCGCTGCCACTGGGCGATTTGCGCCGGCAGCGTTTCAAGCCACGGTGCCAGCGGCGTACAGGCGATACGCTGGTAAAATTTACCGAAATCAATCATGGCTACCCCCGGCCTTCAGTGCCACCAGCGAGCCGAAGTTAAAGCACTGGAACCACAGTTCGCAGTGCTCAAAACCGGCCAGATGCAGGCGCGCTTTGTGGGTTTCCACCGAATCGGTGAGCATCACGTTTTCCAGCATGCTGCGCTTCTGGCTAATTTCCAGCTCGCTGTAGCCGTTGGCGCGTTTAAAGTCGTGGTGCATGTTGAACAGCAGATCGCCCACTTCACTGTCTTCAAAACTGAATTTTTCCGACAGCACCAGCGCGCCGCCGGGGATCAACCCCTGGTAGATTTTGTTCAGCAGCGTCTGGCGATCGACCGGATTCAGGAACTGGAGGGTGAAGTTAAGCACCACCATCGAGGCGTTTTCGATGGTGATATTCTGGATATCGTCCTCGACCACCACCACCGGCGTCTGGGCTTTAAAAGCGTCGATATGGCGGCGGCAGCGCTCGACCATCGCGGCGGAGTTGTCCACGGCGATAATCTGGCAGCCCTCGTGGGAAATATTGCGGCGCACCGACAGCGTCGCCGCGCCCAGCGAGCAGCCCAAATCGTAAACCTGGGTATTCGGCTTCACGAAGCGGCCCGCCAGCATACCGATCATCGAGATAATATTTGAATAGCCAGGGACCGAACGCTGGATCATGTCGGGGAAGACTTCAGCCACGCGTTCATCGAAGGTCCAGTCGCCGAGTTTTGCCACCGGCGCAGAGAAAAGGGTGTCGCGGTCAGACATACAAAAATTCCGGGAATAACGAAAGGCGCGTATTTTGCGCTAATGAATCGAGAAAACCAACTCCCACGGCATATACCAGACGTTGGCCAGCACCATCAGCAACATCGAAACCCAGGTGGCGCTGGCCCCGGACCGCCGCCAGCGAATCAGGCGGTGATGATAGCCGTAGTAGTGCAGCAGGCGTCCGATAATCATCAAAATGCCGCAGACGTGAACCATCCAGGTTTCCGCGCCGTTCATCTCCATAAACAGCAGCAGGAGCAGCGCCACGGGGATATTTTCTACCGCGTTGCCGTGAATGCGAATCACACTTTGCAGTTCACTAAAGCCGCCGTCGCCCCAGGAAACGCGGTATTGCATGCGCATCCGTACTACATCCAAAGAAAACTTAAGCAGTAACAAGGCTCCCAACACGGCATACAGCGCGCTGACCATACAAACTCCCTTTAGAACCAAAAATGGCTTTACGTATCATAGCCTGGAGTCACGGGAACTCTCCACCGCCTAAAGGAGTGAGTTTTGATGGGGGATAGCGGGTTCGCTGCCCAGCCCGCTAAACGCGCGTTGCATTTTCGGCCACAGCGTGTGCACCAGTTCCGGGGCCTGGGCGATATCCGGGGTATGCAAAAACAGGTACGGCGTGGTGGTTTGCTGCCAGTCGGCGAGTTTGCCCAGCCACACCTCAAAAAACTCGGCGTTACGGGCCATATCGTCGCTGCCGATAAACCGCACCATCGGGTGCGCTGCCGTCACCAGCGCATGTACCGGCACCTTTGGTTTTTTACGCTGGGCGTCGATGATTTCCTGGGTGCCAGGGATCGCCGAATGCACCGGGCGGCTGTCCAGCATGACCCGGTTGACGCCGCGCTGATGCAGCCCGCGATTCAGCGTCTGCTCCGCGTCGCCTTTGGCGAAAAACGCCGGATGGCGCACTTCCACGCCGTAGGTGAATTCACCGGGCAGCCCGTCGAGAAACGCCCACAGCGCCGGGAGATCCTGCGGGCCAAACGCCGCCGGAAGCTGTAGCCAGTACTGCCCGATGCGCCCGGCAAGCGGCGCTAAACGGGTGAAAAATTCCTGCTTCAAATCCTCGCACTGGCGCAGCGCGGCCTGGTGGGAAATGGTCGCCGGGAATTTAAAACAGAAGCGGAAATCATCGGTAGTCTGGGCATACCAGCGGTCGACAAGCTCCGCTTTAGGCAGCGCGTACAGCGTAGTATTGCCTTCCACGCAGTTAAAGTGGCGGGCGTAATCCTCCAGCGTACTGATACCAAGCCGCCCCCATTTGGGGTGCGACCACTGCGGCAGGCCGATATACATCATAAGGCGGCGATAATCTCCTCCACCGAACGCACGCGGGCGATGCGGGGGAAAATATGGGTGAAACTGTTCTGATGCTGCCCGGCGCTGGCGGCGCTACAGGCGTCCTCCGCCAGCACCAGCGCGAAGCCGAGCTCCCAGGCGTTGCGCGCGGTGGACTCCACGCCGATGTTGGTGGAAATCCCGCACAGCACGATAGTGTCAATGCCGCGGCGGCGCAGCTGTAATTCCAGATCCGTACCGTAAAACGCGCCCCACTGACGTTTGGTGACTTCAATATCGCTGTCACGTTTACCTAATGCCATCGGATAGTGCCACCACTCCTGCGGCAGCGCCTGGGCGGGCGCGGCGGCATCTACCGGCTGTTTTAGCGCCTCGGCGAAATCCGCCGACCAGCCGACGCGCACCATCACCACCGGCGCGCCTTTGGCGCGAAAGTGCTCTGCCAGCCGTGCGCTGCGGGCGACCACCTCGTCGGCACTGTGCGGGCCGCCTGCGAACGGCAGAATGCCTTCCTGCAAATCGATAATCACTAAAGCGGTGGAGGCGGTGTTTAACGTCAACATAGTCATCTCTTCATTATGGGAAATTTTTGTTACCTTACCTGCACCTGGCAGGCGATCCGGCCTCAATTTTTGTTAATTTTTGTGAGAATCGGCCATTTGGCGCATAGCAATCGCGCGACCATGCGGGTTCGGGCTTATCGAACTGCGGAAATTCCAGTATAATAGCCGCCTTTTTTCATCCAGTGTAAAGCTGCGACAGTGGTGCCTGCGGGGCAGGTGACAAACGGCCTGCGGCAAAATTAAGGGATATCTCATGCGTACAGAATATTGCGGGCAGCTCAATAAGTCCCATGTGGGACAAGAAGTGACGCTGTGTGGTTGGGTTAATCGTCGTCGCGATCTCGGGAGCCTTATTTTTATCGATATGCGTGACCGTGAAGGCATTGTTCAGGTGTTCTTTGATCCCGACCGCGATGCGGCGTTCAAGCTGGCTTCCGAGTTGCGTAATGAGTTCTGCATTCAAATCAAAGGCCTGGTGCGCGCGCGCGATGAACGCAATATTAACCGCGACATGGCGACCGGCGAAGTGGAAGTGTTCGCCACCGAACTGAACATCATTAACCGCGCCGAGCCGCTGCCGCTGGACTCCAACCAGGTGAACACCGAAGAAGCGCGTCTCAAATACCGCTACCTGGATTTGCGTCGTCCGGAAATGGCTCAGCGCCTGAAAACTCGCGCGAAAATTACCAGCTTCGTGCGCCGCTTTATGGACGACCACGGTTTCCTCGATATCGAAACCCCGATGCTCACCAAAGCCACGCCGGAAGGCGCGCGCGACTATCTGGTGCCGTCTCGCGTTCATAAAGGCAAATTCTACGCGCTGCCGCAGTCGCCTCAGCTGTTCAAACAGCTGCTGATGATGTCCGGCTTTGACCGCTACTATCAAATTGTGAAGTGCTTCCGCGACGAAGATTTGCGTGCAGACCGTCAGCCTGAATTTACCCAGATCGATGTGGAAACCTCGTTCATGACCGCACCGCAGGTGCGTGAAGTGATGGAACAACTGGTTCACGATCTGTGGCTCGACGTGAAAGGCGTTGACCTGGGCGCATTCCCGGTCATGACCTTTGCCGAAGCCGAGCGCCGTTACGGTTCCGATAAACCGGATCTGCGTAACCCGATGGAGCTGGTGGACGTCGCCGATCTGGTGAAAGACGTGGAATTCAGCGTATTTGCTGGCCCGGCGAACGATGCCAAAGGCCGCGTGGCGGCCCTGCGCGTACCGGGCGGCGCTGAGCTGACCCGTAAGCAGATCGATGAGTACGGCAAATTCGTCACCATCTACGGCGCGAAAGGCCTGGCGTACATCAAAGTTAACCAGCGCAGCGCCGGTATCGACGGCATTAACAGCCCGATCGCCAAATTCCTCAATGCCGACATCATTAACGTGATCCTTGAACGCAC
This sequence comes from Atlantibacter sp. MEI4A-1023, assembly GCF_056155425.1. Lineage (NCBI taxonomy): Bacteria > Pseudomonadati > Pseudomonadota > Gammaproteobacteria > Enterobacterales > Enterobacteriaceae > Atlantibacter > Atlantibacter sp. MEI4A-1023. The sequence goes on along the minus strand of NZ_CM149568.1, from coordinate 2,792,712 downwards.
CGGCGCACAGGACGGCGACATGATTTTCTTCGGCGCGGATAACAAAAAAATCGTTGCCGATGCGCTGGGCGCGCTGCGTCTCAAACTCGGCAAAGACCTGAAAATCACCGACGAAAGCGCCTGGGCGCCGCTGTGGGTGATCGACTTCCCGATGTTTGAAGAAGACGGCGAAGGCGGCCTGACCGCGATGCACCACCCGTTCACCTCTCCGAAAGACATGACCGCCGCCGAGCTGAAAGCCGCGCCGGAAAATGCCGTGGCCAACGCCTACGATATGGTGATTAACGGTTACGAAGTGGGCGGTGGTTCCGTCCGTATTTACAGCGGCGAAATGCAGCAGACCGTGTTCGGCATCCTGGGCATTAACGAACAGGAACAGCGCGAGAAATTCGGCTTCCTGCTCGACGCCCTGAAATTCGGTACGCCGCCGCACGCGGGCCTGGCGTTTGGTCTGGATCGTCTGACCATGCTGCTGACCGGCACCGACAACATTCGCGACGTGATTGCCTTCCCGAAAACCACCGCTGCGGCATGCCTGATGACTGAAGCGCCAAGCTTCGCCAACCAGGCGGCGCTGGAAGAGCTGGGTATCGCCGTCGTGAAGAAGGAAGAGAAAAACTAATATGGCCTATAAGCGTCCCGTTTCTGTCCTGGTAGTGATTTTTGCGAGAGATACGAAGCGGGTGCTGATGTTGCAGCGGCGCGATGACCCGGATTTTTGGCAGTCGGTTACCGGCAGCATAGAAGAAGGGGAAACCGCGCCGCAGGCCGCCGCGCGTGAAGTAAAGGAAGAGGTCTCGATTGACGTTGCCGCTGAGCAACTGACCTTGATGGACTGTCAACGCACGGTGGAGTTTGAAATTTTTAGTCATTTACGTCATCGCTACGCGCCGGGAATCATGCGAAATACTGAATCCTGGTTTTGCCTGGCGCTTCCGGGCGAGCGGGAGATTGTGTTCACCGAACACTTAACCTACCGCTGGGTAGATGCGGCGCAAGCCGCCGCGCTTACCAAATCGTGGAGCAACCGGCAAGCGATTGAAGAATTTATTATTAACGCGGCCTGACAAGGCGCGCTCTTTGAGGAAAAATTTATGGCAGGTCACAGTAAATGGGCCAACACCAAACACCGCAAAGCGGCACAGGATGCCAAACGCGGTAAGATTTTCACCAAAATTATTCGTGAGCTGGTCACCGCTGCGCGCTTAGGCGGCGGCGATGCAGGTTCCAACCCACGTCTGCGTGCGGCGATCGATAAAGCGCTGTCGAACAACATGACCCGTGACACCCTGAACCGTGCCATCGCACGTGGCGTGGGCGGCGATGACGACGCGAACATGGAAACCATCATTTATGAAGGTTACGGTCCTGGCGGCACGGCGGTGATGGTGGAATGCCTGTCCGATAACCGCAACCGCACCGTGGCGGAAGTTCGCCACGCCTTCAGCAAATGCGGCGGCAACCTGGGTACCGACGGTTCCGTGGCCTATCTGTTCAGCAAGAAAGGGGTGATCTCTTTCGAAGCGGGCGATGAAGACGCCATCATGGAAGCGGCGCTGGAAGCGGGGGCGGAAGACGTGGTGACTTTCGACGACGGCGCGATTGACGTGTATACCGCGTGGGAAGAGATGGGCGCAGTGCGTGATGCGCTGGAAGCTGCTGGCCTCAAAGCCGACAACGCCGAAGTCTCCATGATCCCGTCAACCAAAGCCGATATGGATGCGGAAACCGCGCCGAAACTGCTGCGTCTGATCGACATGCTGGAAGACTGCGACGATGTGCAGGAGGTTTACCACAATGGTGAGATCTCCGACGAAGTCGCTGCCACTCTGTGATACCCGTCATCTTTCAGTCCGCAGGTGCGTTGGCTCTCCTCGCTCACCCCAGTCGCGTAGTTAATCTAGGCTCGTGGGGATTCGCTGCGTGGCCGCGTGACTCAGCCTTCGGCTTCGCCCCTTCGGGGTCAGCGCAAGCGCTGTTCAAACCCCTACGGGCTTTGTCCTGCGAACTGAAATATTTAGGGTATCAAACGTTTATAACCGGAGGCGCGTGATGGCGATTATTCTCGGGATTGATCCGGGGTCACGCGTTACCGGCTATGGGGTGATCCGCCAGGTCGGCAGGCAGCTAAGCTATTTAGGCAGCGGCTGCATCCGCACCAAAGTGGACGATTTACCCTCGCGTCTGAAACTCATCTACGCGGGGGTATGCGAAATCATCACCCAGTTCCAGCCGGACTATTTCGCTATCGAGCAGGTCTTTATGGCGAAAAACGCCGACTCAGCGCTGAAGCTCGGCCAGGCGCGCGGCGTGGCGATTGTCGCGGCGGTTAACCACGATTTGCCGGTCTTTGAATACGCGGCCCGTCAGGTTAAACAGACGGTAGTCGGCATCGGTAGCGCCGAGAAAAGCCAGGTGCAGCATATGGTGCGCACCCTGCTGAAACTGCCTGCTAACCCGCAGGCGGATGCGGCGGATGCGCTGGCCATCGCCATCACCCATTGCCACATCAGCCAGAACGCGACCCAGATGAGCGAGTCGCGGCTTAATCTGGCAAGAGGGCGGTTAAGATAAATCAGGCTGGATATCTATCCAGCCTTTTTTATATGATAGCCTTATCTTCCTCACGCGCCCCTCGCGTGAATCTCAGGAAACATTGTTAGCCGCTAACCGCAGGAGCGTATTGTGATAGGCAGACTCAGAGGCATCGTTCTGGAAAAACAACCCCCGCTGGTGTTACTGGAGGCGGGCGGTGTCGGTTATGAAGTGCATATGCCGATGACCTGCTTTTATGAGCTCCCGGAAACGGGCCAGGAAGCGGTCGTCTTCACCCATTTTGTGGTGCGTGAAGACGCGCAGCTGCTGTTCGGCTTTAATAATAAGCAGGAGCGCACGCTGTTCCGCGAATTAATCAAGGTGAACGGCGTCGGCCCGAAACTGGCGCTGGCAATCCTCTCCGGCATGTCGGCGCAGCAGTTTGTGAATGCCGTCGAACGCGAAGAGCCCGCCGCGCTGGTGAAACTGCCGGGTATCGGCAAGAAAACCGCCGAGCGTCTGGTGGTGGAAATGAAAGATCGCTTTAAAGGCCTGCATGGCGACCTGTTTACCCCGGCAGCCGATCTGGTGCTCACCTCGCCTGCCAGCCCGGCGAAAGACGACGCCGAAGCCGAAGCCGTTGCCGCGCTGGTGGCGTTGGGTTATAAACCGCAGGAAGCGAGCCGTATGGTAAGCAAACTGGCGCGTCCTGATGCGGACAGCGAAACCCTTATCCGCGAAGCATTACGCGCGGCATTGTGAGGTAACGGATGATAGAAGCAGACCGCCTGGTTTCCGCTGCGAACATAACCCAGGAAGAGATCATAGACCGGGCCATCCGCCCGAAGCTGCTGGAAGAGTATATCGGCCAGCCGCAGGTACGTTCGCAGATGGAGATCTTCATCCAGGCGGCCAGGCTGCGCGGCGATGCGCTGGATCACTTGCTGATTTTTGGCCCGCCGGGGTTAGGTAAAACCACTCTGGCCGGTATCGTCGCCAATGAGCTGGGCGTGAATCTGCGCACCACCTCCGGGCCGGTGCTGGAAAAGGCGGGCGATCTCGCCGCCATGTTGACCAACCTCGAACCGCACGACGTGCTATTTATTGACGAGATCCATCGCCTGTCGCCGGTAGTGGAAGAGGTGCTGTATCCGGCAATGGAAGATTACCAGCTGGATATCATGATTGGCGAAGGTCCCGCGGCGCGCTCAATCAAAATCGATCTGCCGCCCTTTACCCTGATTGGCGCGACCACGCGCGCCGGGTCGTTGACCTCGCCGCTGCGCGACCGTTTTGGCATTGTTCAGCGCCTGGAGTTTTATCAGGTGGCAGATTTGCAGCACATCGTCAATCGCAGCGCCCAGCATATGGGCCTCGATATGAGCCACGAAGGCGCGCTGGAAGTGGCTAAACGCGCGCGCGGTACGCCGCGTATCGCCAACCGTCTGCTGCGCCGGGTGCGGGATTTCGCTGAAGTGCGTCACAACGGGGTCATTTCCCAGGATGTGGCATCCCAGGCGCTGGATATGCTTAACGTTGATGCCGAAGGCTTTGACTATATGGACCGCAAGCTGCTACTGGCGATTATCGATAAGTTTTTCGGCGGGCCGGTGGGGCTGGATAACCTGGCGGCAGCCATCGGCGAAGAGCGTGAAACCATTGAGGACGTGCTGGAGCCGTTCCTGATCCAGCAGGGCTTTTTACAGCGCACGCCGCGAGGCCGTATGGCGACGGTGCGCGCCTGGCAGCATTTCGGGATCACCCCTCCGGCGATGCCGTGAGGTAAGTAAAAAGGGCGGAAATCTCCGCCCTTTTTATTACGCCGCGCTTTTCTTCATCATGGTGAGAATAAACATTAGCGCCGCTGCTAACACCACCGACGGGCCTGCGGGCGTGTCGTAAAACGCCGAGAAGGTCAGCCCGCCAGTTACGGCGATCATGCCGATAACCACAGCAATACCCGCCATCTGCTCCGGGGTACGGGCAAAACGCCGCGCTGTAGCCGCCGGAATAATCAGCAGCGACGTGATAATCAGCGCGCCGACAAACTTCATCGCCACGCCAATTGTTAACGCTGTCACCAGCATGAGCAGCATTTTTACGCGCTGGAGCTTAACGCCATCGACAAAAGCCAGATCCGGGCTGATGGTCATCGCCAGCAGGCTACGCCATTGCCACGCCAGCACCGCAATCACAATCGCCACGCCGATAGCGATAGACAGGATATCCGCCGGAGTCACTGACAGCAGATCGCCAAACAGATAGGCCATCAAATCTACGCGGATATTGGACATCAGGCTGACCACCACCAGACCCAGCGACAGGGCGCTGTGGGCCATAATCCCGAGCAACGTATCGATCGCCAGGTGCGGACGTTTTTCCAGAATCACCAGACCCACCGCCAGCAGCAGCGTTACGGCAATCACGGCGTAAAACGGATTGACGTTCAATAGCAGGCCAAAAGCGACGCCTAACAGCGAGGCGTGGGCGAGGGTATCGCCGAAATAAGACATACGACTCCAGACCACAAACGAGCCGAGCGGGCCAGCGGCGCACGCCAGCAGCATCCCGGCAAACCAGCCGGGCAATAATAATTCAATCATGAGTGACCGTTTCCCCGACGCAGGACAATCCGACCCTGGAGGTCGTGGCGATGATTATGGTGGTGACGATAGATACCCAACTGTTCCGCGCCGCGCGGGCCGAACATCGAAATAAACTCCGGGTGCATCGACACCACTTCCGGCGTGCCGGAGCAGCAGATATGGTGATTCAGGCACAGCACATCGTCGGTTTTCGCCATCACCAGATGTAAATCGTGGGAGACCATCAGCACCGCGCAGTCCAGTTCGCAGCGCAGTTTGTCGATTAAATCGTACAGCGCAACCTGGCCGTTAACGTCCACGCCCTGGGTAGGTTCATCCAGCACCAGCAGTTGCGGCTGATTGAGCAGCGCGCGCGCCAGCAGGACCCGCTGGTTTTCGCCACCGGACAGTTTTTGCATCGGCGCGTCGATCAGGTGCCCGGCCTGTACGCGTTTCAGCGCCGGCAGAATATCCTGCTTGCGCGCGCCAGGGCGCAGCCGCATAAAGCGGCTTACCGTCAGCGGCAGGGTGGCATCAAGATGCAGCTTTTGCGGCACATAGCCGATGCGCAGGTTATGGTCGCGCTTGATGACGCCTTCGTCAGGTGCTACCAGCCCCAGCACCACGCGTACCAGCGTGGATTTTCCTGCACCATTCGGGCCGAGCAGCGTCAGGATGCGGCCCGGTTTCAGGCCGAGCGACACGTCAGACAGCACGCGGCGCTGCCCAAACGAGACGGAGATATTTTCCAGTGTTACTAAATTCGTCATGAGAAATTAAGCGTTGCAGAAGTTATCGAATGTTATAATATCACATTCCCGAGCCGATTAACGACGGATAGTTAAATAATGTTACATAAAAAGACGTTTCTTTGCGCTGCTCTTTCGGCAGCGGTATGGGGTGGAATAGTGGCAAATGCGCAGGCGGCGGTGGTTGCTTCGCTTAAACCCCTCGGATTTATTGCCTCAGCTATCGCCGATGGCGTAACTGATACAGAAGTATTACTTCCTGATGGCGCATCCGAGCATGATTACGCACTGCGCCCGTCTGATGTAAAACGCTTACAAAACGCGGACTTAGTGGTGTGGGTCGGCCCCGAGATGGAAGCCTTCATGCAAAAGCAGGTGAGCCAGTTTCCTGAGCAGAAAAAGGTCGCTCTGGCTGAATTATCTGACGTGAAACCGCTGCTCATGAAGGGGGAAGATCATGACCACGATGAGGAGCACGGGCACGATCACGGTGCTGAAAACAGTGACCACGATCACCATCACGGTGAATACAACATGCATATCTGGCTCTCACCTGAGATCGCGCGGGCTTCAGCGGTTGCAATCCATGGAAAATTAGTGGAACTTATGCCGCAAAGTAAGGCCAAACTAGACGCCAATCTGCAGCACTTTGAGGCACAATTAGCCCAAACCGATAAGCAGGTTCGCGATGAGCTGGCACCGTTGAAAGGGAAGGGGTATTTCGTTTTTCATGACGCCTACGGCTACTATGAAAAACACTACGGTCTTACGCCCCTCGGTCACTTTACCGTTAACCCTGAAATCCAGCCTGGTGCGCAGCGTTTACATGAAATCAGAACACAGTTGGTTGAGCAAAAAGCGACCTGCGTTTTTGCTGAGCCACAATTCAGGCCAGCGGTAATCGAAGCCGTTGCCAGGGGGACGTCTGTTCGTATGGGAACACTCGACCCGCTGGGAACCGATGTGAAATTGGGCAAGGATAGCTATAGCGGCTTCCTGACCCAGTTGGCAAACCAGTATGCGAGCTGCCTGAAAGGAGATTAACGAGGAAGTGAATACGTGCAACAGATAGCCCGCTCTGTCGCCCTGGCATTTAACAACTTGCCACGCCCCCATCGCGTGATGTTGGGGTCACTAACTTTTCTTACACTTGCGGTCGCCGTCTGGCGACCGTACATCTATCACCCCGAAGCCGCCCCGATTGTTAAAACCATTGAGCTTGAAAAAAGCGAAGTGCGTTCATTATTGCCGGAAGCAAGTGAGCCTATCGATCAGGCCGCACCGGAAGAAGACGACGCCATCCCGCAGGATGAGCTGGATGACAAAACCGCAGGCGAAACTGGCGTTCACGAATATGTGGTGTCGACCGGCGATACGCTCAGCAGCGTACTGAACCAGTACGGCATTGAAATGGGTGATATCAGCACCCTGGCGAACGTCGATAAAGACCTGCGTAATTTGAAAATCGGTCAGCAAATTTCCTGGACCTTAACCCCGGAAGGCGAACTGCAACGCCTGACCTGGGAAATGTCGCGCCGTGAAACCCGCACTTACGACCGCGTCGACGGCGGGTTCAAAATGAGCAGCGAAATCGCTGAAGGTGACTGGGTCAACAATGTGCTGAAAGGCACCGTGGGCGGCAGCTTTGTCGCCAGCGCCAAAGACGCCGGTTTAACCAGCAGCGAAATCAGCGCCGTGATCAAAGCCATGCAGTGGCAGATGGACTTCCGCAAGCTGAAAAAAGGCGATGAGTTCTCAGTGCTGATGTCGCGCGAAATGCTCGACGGCAAACGCGAGCAGAGCCAGCTATTGGGCGTGCGTTTGCGCTCCAGCGGTAAAGATTACTACGCGGTGCGCGCAGAAGACGGTAAGTTCTACGACCGCAACGGCTCCGGGCTGGCGAAAGGCTTTATGCGTTTCCCGACGGTGAAACAGTTCCGCGTTTCTTCGAACTTCAACCCGCGCCGCCTCAACCCGGTTACCGGCCGCGTTGCGCCGCATAAAGGCGTCGACTTTGCGATGCCGCAGGGTACGCCAGTACTGGCAGTCGGTGACGGCGAAGTCGTGGTGGCTAAACGCAGCGGCGCGGCAGGTTATTACGTTGCCGTGCGTCATGGTCGTACTTACACCACGCGCTATATGCACCTCAAAAAGCTGCTGGTGAAACCGGGCCAGAAAGTGAAACGCGGCGATCGTATCGCGCTGTCGGGCAATACTGGCCGTTCCACCGGTCCGCATCTGCACTTTGAAATGTGGATCAACCAGCAGGCGGTAAACCCGCTGACGGCTAAACTACCGCGCTCTGAGGGCCTGACCGGTAAAGACCGTTCGGATTACCTCGCGCAGGTCAAAGAAGTGGTGCCTCAGCTGCGTTTTGATTAATCCCGCCGTTTAAGACAAAGCCGACATCCCTTACGGGCGTCGGCTTTTCTTTTGTCTCACGCGCCATCAGACGCTAAAATAACGGATTATTTTGCCCATTCTGTTGGGCGCCAGACGGAAAAGGGCATGGAAAAAAAATCTGTTAACGAATTTATCCCCGAGTTTAAGAACGAATTTTTGCTTCCCCGCTATTGGGGTGCATGGCTGGGTGTCGCCGCGATTTCCGCGATGGCGCTAACGCCGTCGTCGATTCGCGATCCTTTACTGGCGAAGCTGGGCCGTATTGGTGGGCGTTTTGGCAAAAGCGCTCGCCGTCGCGCACGCATCAATCTGCTTTACTGCTTCCCTGAATATTCTGAAGAAAAACGTGAAGCCATCATTAATGGGATGTTTGAAACCGCGCCGCAGGCGATGGTGATGATGGCCGAACTGGCGTTACGCGATCCTAAAAAAGTGCTGTCGCGCGTCAACTGGCACGGTGCGGAAATCCTTGAGACGTTTCGCGAAAACAATGAAAACGTGATTTTCCTGGTGCCGCATGGCTGGGGAGTTGATATCCCGGCCATGCTGCTGGCCTCCCAGGGGCAGAAGATGTCAGCCATGTTCCACAATCAGAAAAACCAACTGATCGATTACTTCTGGAACCGCGCGCGCCGTCGTTTTGACGGTAGCCGTATCCATGCCCGTAATGACGGCATCAAGCCCTTTATTACTTCCATCCGTAAAGGATACTGGGGTTATTATCTGCCCGACCAGGACCACGGCGCGGAGCACAGCGAATTTGTCGATTTCTTCGCGACGTATAAAGCGACGTTGCCCGCCATCGGGCGCATGATGAAAGTGTGCCGCGCGCGCGTGGTGCCGCTGTTCCCGGTCTATAACGCCAAAACCCACTGTCTCGACGTGTATATCCGCCCGCCGATGGATGATTTAAACGATGCGGACGATCGCACCATCGCAAGACGCATGAACGAGGAAGTGGAGATTTTTGTTCGCCCGCATCCCGAGCAGTACACCTGGATTTTGAAGCTGCTGAAAACGCGTAAAGAAGGGGAGATTGAACCTTATAAGCGCAAGGATTTGTGGCCGAAGAAATAGCAGTGTTGAAACCCGATCCCGGCCACGGATACGGCCGGGATATCCTCTGTCACACATGATGGCGGTCTGATAATAACGCGGTAGTTTGTTAAATAGCCAACCCGCTTATTTGCGCTTAACCCGACATTTCAGTATTTTGCTGGTCGATCCTTTTATTCGCCTCGCCGCTTTCATTCAGCGCTTTGCTGGCTGCTTTTTCAGCATGCGCTGCGCTATAGGCTGCCAAATGACCAATCACAATGGCATAAATACTCATCAGTGAAACCCAGAGAATACTGTCTTTCCACCATATCAGTGTGGGTATCGTTAATGCGGCCCATACCAGCGCTAGCGTAAGATGAAATTTTGCCATTTTCCCGGCAGTCAGTTTTACTCTCATATTCTTTTCCTGCTACAACACGTGCCCATATTAATTATTATCTGCAAATCAATCGATTACGATTAAACCTTCAATGTTGGCGTTCCTTATTGGTTATTTATTCTACAGCGTCGTGGCCAGCTATAAGCGTAGTAGAGAATGTTCAAAGCAACAGATTTATTTTTGTTACACGATGTACAGTTACAGGAAGCGTTATTATCAGCTGAAGACCGCAGGCAGGATTAAATAATGAACATGTGAAAAACAGGCGGGCGGGTGATTATTTCATCGCTGAGATGACAGATAAAAGAAGATATATTCTCAGATGTGGGTATCTGAGGAAATTCTGTATTTTATTTTGGACAATTCATTACCAGACGCTCCGGCATAATGACTGTTCATGCCGGAGCGTTGGCTATTACAAAACCTGTTTCAGTAACGCCTCAAGGCTATTCTGATCGGCAGCAAATAACCGGATACCTTCAGCGAGTTTTTCAACCGCCATTGCATCCTGATTATGCTGCCAGAAAAACTCCGCTTCGCTCATTGCTGCCGGTTTCGGCTGAATCTCGCCGTGATAAGCCAGCGGGGCAGGCACAGCCGCGTCGCTTTCCCCTAGCTTCGCCAGCAATGATGGTGACACGGTCAACCGATCGCATCCATTGAGCGCCAGCACTTGCTCCGGGGTACGGAAGCTGGCACCCATCACTACCGTCTGGTAGCCGTGCTGTTTATAAAACTGATAGATATTGCGTACTGACTCTACGCCGGGATCGTTATCCGGGGTAAACACCGTGTCCTGCTGGTTTTTCTTGTACCAGTCGTAGATGCGGCCAACAAACGGCGAAATCAAAAACACCCCGGCATCGGCGCAGGCTCTGGCCTGGGCGAAAGAGAACAACAGCGTCAGGTTACAGTGAATGCCCTCTTTTTCCAGCACCCCGGCGGCGCGGATGCCCTGCCAGGTGGCGGCCAGTTTGATCAACACGCGATCTTTGCCGACGCCTTTCTCTTCATATAACGCGATAAGCTGGCGCGCTTTGTTAATGCTGGCCTCGGTATCATAAGAGAGGCGGGCGTCTACCTCGGTTGAGATGCGCCCGGGGATGCTTTTTAAAATCAGCGCCCCGATGCTGACTGCCAGATAATCGGCAATGGCGGAGGGTTGAACATCGCTGCCGCTGGCGCGTGATTTCACCGTTGCCACCGCATCTTCCACCAGCTTTTGATATTGCGGAAGCTGCGCCGCTTTATAGATCAGCGACGGATTGGTCGTGGCGTCCTGCGGTTGATAACGGGTAATGCTATCGATATCCCCGCTGTCAGCAACAATAACCGTCCGCTGCTTTAATTGCTCAAGCTGATTCATAATGGTTCCTGTTAATCACATTTATAAATAAGGAGGGGCCCGCTCCTTATTTTTAAAACACCAGGTTTATTTCGCCTGAGCCACCCGCGAGGTTAGCCCCGGCATATTAAAGCACTCGGCTTCATTCTGAATCATGTCTTTAATTTTATTGATCACATAACGCTCTGGTTCGATACCGAAGGAGTTAAGGTTGGCAAACATTGTTTGCATCTCTTTTACCACGTCAGGTTTTTCATAATTATAATGGCCGCTGAGTTCGAGGATTTCTTTCAGCAATTCCGGCTCACTAAAGATTTGTTCTTCCGTTTTATTTTTATGTTCGTCGGTCATCCATTTTTCCCATTTGTGGCTGAGCACGCACTCGCGGGTCAAAACGGTTTTTAAATTAGATGCCGATTTAATAAGACCTTTTGCCGCCAGATCTTTTTCCACTTCCGCCAGCTTGAGATAGGCGCGGGTTTCGATGGTGCCGTAAGCCGGGGCGACGTTCATGGCAGTAATGCCCAGGCCCGGGTGCTTCAGCAGAATTTCATCCGGCAGGTAATCGCCGTTATGTTCTTTCAGGCCCACGCCGTGGCGGGTACTGATGGCGGAGAGTTCCGCTGACTGCTTGTCGTTAAAATGACCGACGTTTTGGGTCAGGCGGGTCAGGGTACCCGTCTGGCCGACAATAAACAGCGGCTGCGGCAGGCCTTCAGCAGACAGGCGTTTGTTCAGCTCAACGATAAACCCTTCGTAGGCGCTGACATCGGTCAGGCCGCCGTTGGTTTCTTCCGTACCGACCTCATAGAAGAACTCTTTCAGGTTGTTGGCCTTACGGTACGCTTCGCAGAAGCGGATCAGTTCAACGGTGCGGCTAAGTACCAGTTCGATATCAATCACTTTGCCGACAACGTACGGGTCTTTGGTCGGGTCGATGTGCAACAGGTCGAACCCGGCATCCATATCCACCTGGTAAGAGCGGCGCGCCAGTTCCATCGCCTGCGCTTCCGGAATGTGGTCTTTACGCTCCTTATCGCGCTGCCACGGACCGCCGTGGTCACGGCACAGGAAATAATCGCCGTCGAAGCCGACTTTTTCCGCCATAGCTTTCAGATCGGCGGCAAAACGGAACTGATCCCAGTTATTGACGTAACCCGCACCGAATTCGTCGGCGTCCACCTGGTTGCGGCTGGCAATAAACATCAGCGGCAGGTCTTTTTCTTTGCCTAATTCAAAACAGGCCTGAATAAGCGCAGGCGACATCGGGCCAATGCCTAACATCGTGGATTTACCCCCCTTCACAATATAATCCACGTACTGCTTCATTGTATTTTTCATGATAACTCCTTAGACGTTTTTGATATCTGAAGTGACAGGTTTTTTAACGGCCTCTTTTTTCACGGCCTCGTTAACATTTGGACGCAGCACGTGCAGGCAAATCGCTGTGACAATCACGCCGATAGCCATATCGATGACGTACCACATTGGGGCTTTATTGACGCCCGCCAGCACAATGAGCCCGCCGTGGGGAACCATGCATTCCACGCCGTGCAGCATCGCCAGGCCGGCTCCCACAGCGCTGCCGATGATGATTGAAGGGAGAACGGTTTTAAGGTTCTTAACAGCAAACGGGATCGCGCCTTCGGTTATGCCGATAAAACCCATAAAGGCGGCGGAGGAGCCCATTCTTTTTTCGTCTTCCGCCCATTTCCGGTGTGAAATATAAGTAGAGAGCGCAATACCCAGCGGCGGAATAGCACAGGCGATACGGTATGCGCCGTTCGGGCCATAAATTCCTTCAGCCATTAACGCCAGGGTGAACGCGGTAGCGGTTTTATTCACCGGGCCACCCATATCAAAGGCCGCCATCGCGCCAAGGATCAGCCCCAGCACCAGCCCGCTGCCGCCCTGCATATTGGAGAGCATCGCCACCAGCCATTTCATGGCCACGCCGATTGGGCCAATCAGCACGTACAAATACAGCATGCCAACCAGGCAGGTAGAGACGATAGGGATAATCAGGATCGGCATTACCGGCATCAGCGCTTTGCCGACTTTCCAGGTTTTGATCCATTTGGCGACATAACCGCTCAGGATACCGAGCAGCATGGCGCCGAGAAACCCGGTCACTACGCGATCGTCGCCCAGCGGGGTGCTGGCCATAAACCCGGTAATCAGACCCGGCGTCAGGCCCGGTTTACCGGCAATGGAGTAGGCGATATAGGCGGCGAGCACCGGGATCATCATCGCTAAACCCGCGCTACCGATGGCGCCGAGATTCAGTAAGAACGGATTGGTGACGACAATCCCTTTACCCGGCACGGCTTCACCGCCCACCAGTGACAGCGATAAACAGATCCCGCCAACCACCACCACCGGCATCATATAAGAGACGCCGGTACTGAATGCCTTCACTAATTCGTCTTTTATGGCTTTCATATTATTCGACATGATTTATTCCTCGGTTCCCGGTTATTTTCGCGCAGGCGAGGCCGTACGCAGGCCTCGCACCTGAATGCGAAAATAACGGGTTCACAGAAACCTATTGAACGTTGTGCTGCACGATTTTTTGCAGGAAATAAACGCAGTTTATTCCCGTTAATTATTGTGCAAGCTGTTCTGCTTTATTAATAATCGCCGCCGGATCGCGGATCACTTCAGCCGGATTTAAAGAAATCACCCGACCGGCGTCCTCCATTTCTTCAAAGCGCTCCACGCCTTCGATACCAATCGCAACCGCCAGAATAACCACATCGGCTTCAGCGATTTCGTCCTCGCTTAATTCGTTCTCAATCCCCATACCGCCCTGGGTTTCAACCTTGACTTCATAGCCACGCTTTTTGCATTCCTGCTCGATAGCTTCCTGCGCCATATACGTATGGGCAACACCGGTAATACAGGCTGCAACGCCGACAATTTTCATAATTAACTCCTGAATTTTATTTGGCTGATAATTGTTTTTTAAACATTTAATGTTTGAGTCATCAGGTTGTAGAGTACCGTGACGTTTTCGGCAGTTTTTATTTCATTGCGAAAATCCTCTTTCATTAATTTCCTAGCCAGGGTGGAGAAATATTTCATATGCTCATTGGGATCGGCGGATTTACCCACCGTCAGCATAAATACCGTCTCCACCTGCTGGTCGCCCCAGATAATGGGTTTGGCGAGCGTCGCCATACTGATAGTGGAATAATCAATATGGTCGGATTTGGTATGCGGGATGGCAAAGCCATATCCCACGGCGGTAGAAAATGAATCTTCCCTGGCCCAGATATCGTCACACAGCCGATCGCGATTATCGGTCCGGTGATGCAGCCAGAGATTATCGGTCATCCGCTTAATCACCTCGTTTTTATCGCTGGCGTCGAGACCGTAGAGAATAAACTCCGGGGCCAGAATCGGTTTCTTGCCTGCCAGCTTCACGTCAGGCGTTTGAAGCGCGGCTTTCACCTGAGCTGAGGATTTCAGCGCTACCGTGTCCTGGGCCAGTTGCTGGCATTTGGTAAAGTCCAGTTCCCGCAGCGCATGTTTCACGCCGGGGATAGCGGTGCCGCTCATGCTGAGTTCGTCAAAGCCCATGCCGGTAAACAGCGGCAGAAAGTTTTTGCTGGCACCCAGTTCGCCGCAGATACCGATCCATTTTCCGGCGCGGTGCACCTCATCGGCGGCAAAACGCATCGCGCGTAAAAATGACGGCGCGTAGTTGTCGTACACCGCTGCAACCTGAGAATTCCCCCGGTCGGCGGCAAAGAAGTACTGGGTCAGGTCGTTGCTGCCGACGCTAAAAAAGTCAGCGTATTCGGCGATTTCCGGGACGGCGAAGATCACCGACGGGACTTCCAGCATTACGCCCAGCGCGATAGCGTCGTCAAAGGCGATTTCTTCAGCGCGCATCGCCTGCTTAACGCTTTCCAGCACCCCGCGACACCAGATCACCTCATCCGCGTGAGCAATCATCGGGATCATGATTTTGGCATTTCCGGCGGCGGAGGCGGTCAGAATCGCTTTTAACTGCATGGCAAACAGATCGCGATAGTGCGGATAGGTACGCACCGCGCGAAAGCCCAAAAACGGGTTCTCCTCTTCACCGATACTCAGATAGTCAACCGGCTTGTCGCCGCCAATATCAAAGGTGCGGAAGATAACCGGTTTGCCGTCGGCGCATTCCATGACGCGGGTATACAGCTCCGCCAGCTCCTGATAATCCGGCGGCGTTTCCCGGTCCATAAACGACATCTCGGTGCGGAACAGCCCGATGCCTTCCGCGCCGTTGCGAAACGCCGCTTCGGCTTCCGCCAGGCTGGCAATATTGGCGGCAATCTCAACGCGGTGCCCGTCGCAGGTGGTGGCGGGTTCATTCACATTAGCCAACATTTGCTGGCGCATGTTTTCCTGCACTGCGATTTCATTGCGGTAATAGCGCAGCACCTGCTCATCCGGGGCGGTGATTAAAATCCCCGGATTGCCGTCGATGATCATCTCCTGCTGCGGGTTCAGCGTCAGGCTTAAAAAATCGATATCCGTCAGGGTGGGGATGCCCAGCGAACGAGCGAGGATCGCCGTATGGGAGGTTTTACCGGTGGAGGAGAGCACCATGCCCGCCAGCCACTGTTTATTAATACCGAGGAATTGACTCGGCGTCAGGCTGTCGGCCAGAATTATCGACGGCTCATTCAGGTCGAGGTTATTCTGCGCTAACGCCTCCACACGATAAATTGTGGATAACAGTTGGGTGGTAATATCCAGCACATCAAGTGTGCGCTCTTTCATATATTTACTGGAGGAGCGGTTGAGCACGGCGCAGAAATCCATCGCTGCCAGAATAATAGCCGACCAGGCATTATGCTGTTTTTCAATATATCCGCTAATCGCGCTTTGATACGCCGCATCGGTAATAATAGAAAGATGCGCCTGGATAATATCGTGCTCAACGCCCTGTTTTAATTCCAGCGCCGTCTGCTTTTCACCCTTCAGTGCTTCCAGCCCATCAACAACGGCAATTTTTTCTTGCGCAGCATTCGTGATTTTCCCTGGGTTGCGCGCCAGTAACTCTTCAAATGTCAGGCTGTGGATCGCCACCGGTTTGGCGATGGCTACGCCGCCGCTGATGCGTGTGCCCTGAATAAAACTCAGCGTTGTTTCCCGCAGCGAGCGCGGCAGGTAGTCGGTGGGCGCGCCGGTTTCTGGCTCTGGCGCAGCTTCAAAAGAGGGCAGTTTTTTAAATAATGCCGTGAGCTGAATGACCGCCTCACGCGCATCTTCGCCATCAACGGTAATTTCGCACACATCATTTAATAACGTATCGGTGGCGACAATCGAGAGCGCGCTTTTTGCGCTGCCTTCCAGCCCGGTACGATTATTTTTCCAGCGCACGTTGGCCTGAAAAGAATTACACAGGCGCTCGATATGTCCTGCTGGCCGGGCGTGAATGCCATCCCTGAGTTCACACTGATACGTTATTATCTCTGACATAATCACTCCCAAAATCTTTAATAGAAGGCGAGTTAATTTTATTGAGCAGGCAGGCTGTCCTGCATTTCATGTTTATATCCTTTATCGTTCTTGTGAATGTTTGAATAGAAAAAAAGTGACCTTTGCTTGAAAAAACGCGCCGCGCCATTAATTTGTGATCGCTATCATGTAATTGTTTTGCTATGGCGCTGGATGACGAAATTACTATTAATGCTGCTTTATTGATGTTTATTATCCGGCCACGTCTGGGATACAAAATAAATAACGCTATTTTTGTATCCTGGTGGTGAGCATTATGCAGTTTCACGGATTGCTATTTGATTTAGACGGAACCCTGGTTAACTCGCTGGATTTTGTCGAACAATCCTGGCGCACATGGGCCAATCACCACGGGCTGGATGCGCAGGCGGTTCGTGATTATCTGCACGGTAAACCGGCGGTCAGCACGCTACGCCATTTTATGCCCGACGCCAGCGACGCGGCGGTACACGATGAATTCCTGATGCTGGAAGCCTACGAAGCCCGTCATGCGGTGGGAATGACCCCCGTTGCCGGAGCGGTGGACTTTCTTAACCAGCTCAATGCGCAGGCAGTGCCCTGGGGGATTGTCACCTCGGGCTCGCTGAAAGTGGCTTCTGCCCGCATTCGCCATGCCGGGCTGCCGTTTCCCACCGCGCTGGTCACCAGCGAGGATATCCGGCACGGCAAACCCCATCCCGAACCCTTTTTACTGGGCGCGCAAAAACTGAAATTGCCTGCGTCCGACTGCATCGCTTTTGAAGATTCTTACGCGGGCCTGGTGTCGGCCCGGGAAGCGGGTTGCGCCGTGATCGATGTGCTCACCGCGCAGTCGGTGGCACACAACATCGACACGCGCGCCACGCTCAGCCATTACCGGGGCCTCGCCATCGTGGCCGGGCGCGGGGCTGATTTCTTTCTCAAGATTTAGCAACGGAGTTTTTTATGCCTTCCAGAAAAACCCTGGCGAATGCCATTCGTTTTCTCAGTATCGACGCGGTGCAACGCGCCAAATCCGGTCACCCGGGCGCCCCGATGGGCATGGCTGACATTGCCGAAGTCCTGTGGCGTGATTTCCTGAACCATAACCCGAACAACCCGGCCTGGGCTGACCGCGACCGCTTCGTGCTGTCCAACGGCCACGGCTCAATGCTGATTTACAGCCTGCTGCACCTCACCGGCTATGACCTGCCGATTGACGAGCTGAAAAACTTCCGCCAGTTGCACTCAAAAACCCCGGGCCACCCGGAAGTGGGCTACACCGCCGGTGTGGAAACCACCACCGGTCCGCTGGGCCAGGGCATCGCTAATGCCGTAGGCATGGCTATCGCCGAGAAAACCCTGGCGGCGCAGTTCAACCGTCCGGGCCACGACATTGTCGACCACTTTACTTACGCCTTTATGGGCGACGGCTGCATGATGGAAGGCATCTCCCACGAGGTGTGCTCCCTGGCCGGTACCCTGAAGCTCGGCAAGCTGGTGGCGTTCTATGACGACAACGGCATTTCCATTGACGGCCACGTGGAAGGCTGGTTTACCGACGATACCGCAAAACGCTTTGAAGCCTACGGCTGGCACGTGGTGCGCGGCGTGGATGGTCATGATGCGGACGCGATCAAACGCGCCGTGGAAGAGGCCCGCGCCGTAACCGACAAGCCGTCCCTGCTGATGTGCAAAACCGTTATCGGCTTCGGTTCACCGAACAAAGCCGGTACGCATGACTCCCACGGTGCCCCGCTGGGCGACGCAGAAGTGGCGCTGACCCGCGAAGCGCTTGGCTGGAAACACGCTGCCTTTGAAATCCCGTCTGACATCTATGCCCAGTGGGATGCGAAAGAAGCCGGAGCCGCGAAAGAATCCGCATGGAATGAGAAATTCGCGGCCTACGCGAAAGCCTTCCCGGAGCAGGCGGCGGAGTTTACCCGGCGGGTAAAGGGCGAACTGCCCGAGGATTTCGACAGCAAGGCCCAGGCGTGGATTGAGCGCTTACAGGCCAAACCGGCGAAAATCGCCAGCCGTAAAGCATCCCAGAACGCCATCGAAGCCTTTGGCCCGCTGCTGCCTGAATTCCTCGGCGGCTCTGCTGACCTGGCCCCGTCCAACCTGACGATCTGGTCCGGCTCGAAAGCGATCAACGAAGACACTGCCGGTAACTATATCCACTACGGCGTGCGCGAATTCGGTATGACCGCTATCGCCAACGGTATCGCCCTGCACGGCGGCTTCCTGCCATACACCTCCACCTTCCTGATGTTTGTGGAATACGCCCGTAACGCGGTGCGTATGGCGGCCCTGATGAAACAGCGCCAGGTGATGGTTTATACCCATGACTCCATCGGCCTGGGCGAAGACGGCCCGACCCACCAGCCGGTGGAGCAGATAGCATCGCTGCGCCTGACGCCGAACCTCAGCACCTGGCGGCCCTGCGACCAGGTTGAATCCGCAGTGGCATGGAAATACGCCGTGGCGCGTCAGGACGGCCCGACGGCGCTGATTTTTTCGCGCCAGAATCTGACCCAGCAGGAACGCACCTGGCAGCAAATCCAGGATATCTCACGCGGGGGCTATGTGCTCAGGGACTGCAACGGCCAGCCGCAGCTGATCCTGATCGCCACCGGCTCGGAAGTGGAACTGGCAGTAGAGGCCTGGGAACAGTTGGCAGAACAAGGCGTGAACGTTCGGGTGGTGTCGATGCCGTCTACCGACGCGTTCGACCAGCAGGACGCCGCCTGGCGCGAATCGGTGCTGCCGCAGGCCGTTACCGCGCGGGTGGCGGTTGAGGCGGGTATCACCGACTACTGGTACAAATACGTCGGCCTGAACGGCGCGGTTGTCGGTATGCATAGCTACGGTGAGTCTGCGCCAGCGGAACAACTTTATGAGGCGTTCGGTCTCACCGTGGACGCGGTGATCCAGCAGGCTAACGTGCTGCTGGCCTGACGTTTACGGCCCCTCTCATTTGGGGCCGGTTTAACCCTGGAGGACTTAACATGTACCGCGTTGATCTGCATATGCACACCGTTGCCAGCACCCATGCCTACAGTACGGTTCAGGAATATATTGCCGCCGCTGCCCGCAAAAACCTCCGCCTGATTGCCATCACCGATCACGGCCCGGAAATGGTCGATGCGCCGCATGCGTTTCACTTTACCAATCAGCGCATTCTGCCGCGCGTGGTGGAAGGCGTCGGGATTTTGCGCGGCATTGAGGCCAATATCAAAGCCAACGGCGAAACCGACTGTAGTGACAAAATGCGCGCCGCGCTGGATCTCATCATCGCCGGGTTCCATAAACAGGTGTTTGCGCCCGCCGATATCGTGGCCCATACCGATGCACTGATCGCCGTTATCGCCAGCGGCAAGGTGCATATCATTAGCCATCCGGGCAATCCCGAATACCCGATTGATATACCGGCGGTCGTTGAAGCGGCAAAAACCTATAACGTGGCGCTGGAGGTCAATAACGCCTCGTTTATGCATTCAAGAAAGGGGAGTGAGGCCAACTGCCGGAAAATCGTCGAGGCCGTGCGCGACAGCGGCGGGATGCTCTCGCTGGGCACCGACGCCCACAGCGCCTTTTCGCTGGGTGACTTTAGCGCCTGCTGGCATTTGCTGGAAGAGACGGACTTCCCCGAGGCGCAAATCCTCAATGCCTCGCCGCGACGCGTACTGGAATTTCTTGAACAGCACGGCGGCGCGAGGATCGAGGAAATTTACGCACTTACAGGTCGATAACGGTGCCGCGCGGCAGGTTTAACGACTTGCGAATCGCCGAAATGACCTCCGTGGGTTTCAGCAATAGCGAGTTAATGCACACGTTTAACACCCGGCAACCTTCAAAGCGCGACGGGTTGTCGATAGTGATGTCCGAGGCGATGATCACCAGCTCGGTATGAATAATATCTTTCTCGGTGATGGGATTCTTCAGCCCCAGCACGCCCTGAGTCTCAATCTTGATCGAGAAACGGTAGGCTTTCGCCAGCTTTTCCAACTGCTCGGCGGCCATATAAGTGTGCGCCACACCGGTCGCGCAGGCGGTGACCGCCACGATTTGCAGGTTGCGATCGCTGGAGAAGGGCTGCACGTCTTCTTTTGTTATACGGGCCATTATTGGCTAGCTCCCTTGTTCTTACGCCGGTATTCAAGCGGCGTACAATCATTAATATCCCGGAACACCTTGCAGAAATAGTTGGTATCGGTGAAACCGCATTTCTCTGATATCTCATTGATTTTCAGGTTGGTATTGGTCAGCAGTGTTTTTGAACGCGAAATCCGGACTAACTTCAGGTACTCGTTAAATTTACTCTCTGATTCGCGGGAAAACAGCCGCGACAAATAACCGGGGGAAATATTAAAGGTCTCCGCAACGCTCTCCCGGTTGATCTCCATGTGGTAATGCGTGTCGAGATGGCTTTTGATCTCATCCAGCAGCGAGAAGGTGCCCTTGTGATCGTTCATCCCCTCGGTGATCTGGTACAGCAGATCGTTGAGCAGCGCATAAACAATATGGGCAAACGTTTCGCCGGTTTGATCCTGCGCCCATGCCAGCGATTCCGCCAGTTCCAGCAGCCGGTCACGCACCGTACTGCTGGAGTTTTGCAGGTTAAACTTTTCCACTTCTTTAAAGCGGGTGCCGTCCCAGTTGCTGATGCTGAAACCGACATCCTGTTTCCAGAAAACGATCGACATACAAATCACCGGGCTTTCCCACTGGGGTGAGTTCCAACTGTTGGCGGGGATATAGGTAATTGTTCCCACCGGCCGGGTGCATTTAATCACCCGGTCAGTGCCTTTGGGCAGCAGCATCGTCAGTGCGCCTTTCACCACCAGCTCAATGCGCGGAACGTGGAGGTGATAGGCCATCGCTGGCGGCTGCGCGTTGCCGCTGGCCACCAGCACACTCTCCGTGGTGGAGCACTGGGTGCTGAACTCGCTTAAAATCGACTGGATAAATGCGCCCATTCGCTGACTGCTCCCGTTACTCTTGTGGTTTGATCACGGTTTTCAGCACCTTCACCATTACCGCAGTGGTAACGGTACCGGCGATCACCGAGACGATGTAGCCAAAATGGTTGCCCACCACCGGCAGCACGATAAGCCCGCCCCAGGGCGCGGCATTGGTGGCACCGAACCACAGCGACAGCACCGCCGCCACCGCGCTGCCGGTCATGATCGCCGGGATAACCCGTACCGGGTCAGCGGCGGCAAACGGGATAGCGCCCTCGGTGATACCCATCACGCCCATAATTACCGCCGGTTTCCCGGCTTCACGCTCAACGTCATTAAAAATGCCTTTGAATAAAAAGGTCGCCAGCGCCAGCCCCAGCGGCGGCGTGCAGTCGGCTGCCGCCACGGCCGCCATCAGTTGTGGGTTGGTGGAAATCAGGGCGACGGCAAAAAAGAAGGCGGTTTTGTTGAGTGGGCCGCCCATATCGACGGCGATCATGCAGCCTAAAATGGTGCCGAGAATGATAAACGACGCCCCCTGCATGTTGCCCAGCCACGCGCTCAGCCACTTCATCAGCCCGGCAACCGGGTCGCCGATAATGTAGTAAACCGCCATTCCGGTGATAAAGGTCCCGACCAGCGGAATAATAAAAATCGGCAGCATCATCCTGAGAAAGCCCGGAACGTTTAACCGCGCGATCAGGCTCAGCAGCAGCCAGACAATCAACCCGGCAATGATGCCAGCCAGCATCCCGCCTAAGAACCCGGCACCCATCTGGTACGCCATCAGACCGCCAATTGCGCCGGGGGCAAGGCCGGGTTTATCCACCATCGACCAGGCGATAAACCCGGCGAGGATGGGAATAAACAACGTCAGCCCGGCGAGGCCGATTTGCGACATCGCCTTCAGGAAGCCGCTGTCGGGAATGGCGGCATGGTCGTTAAACATCACTGCCAGCGCCAGCAGCACGCCGCCCGCCACCACAAAGGGGATCATGTATGACACGCCGGTCATAAAATGTCGTTTGGTGTTTTTTAATTGTTTTAACATTTCCGCCTCGTTACCGGTGTCAGCACGCTAGAGCGCCAGCGCGTTAAAAATTAGCTGGTACAGCGCGGCTGGCGTTGCGGCCTTCTGGATCTGCGCAACGAATTCATCATCCATCAGTAGCCGCGCAAGGGTAGAAAAGTACTTCATATGTTCGTTGCGCGCCGCAGACCGGCTGATGGTCAGCATAAATACCGTGTCCACCTGCACACCGCCCCAGGCCACCGGCTGGTTGAGGGTGGCGACGCTGATGGTGGAGGCGTTAATGGCGTCGGTTTGCGCATGAGGAATAGCAAACCCGGAGCCGACGACGGTGGGGAAGGGCACTTCCCTGGCCCAGATATCCTGGCAAAGCGCATCCCGCGAATCGGTACGCTGGAGCAGCCACAAATTGTCCACCATCTTTTTAATCACTTCGTTTTTATCCTGCGCGTCCAGACCCCACTGGATAACGTCCGGCGTAATTAATGCGCGATCGGTGAGCGGCTGGCGCGTTTGCCGTAGCACCTCAGCCTCATGGCGGTAATAGCGCAGGACTTTTTCACTCGCGCTGGCGATCAAAATCCCCGGTTCGCCATCCAGCACCATGTCGCGCGGCGCGGTAAAATCGATCGCTGAAAAATCGATATCCGCCAGCGTCGGGATGCCCATCGAACGCGCCAGGATCGCGGTGTGCGAGGTTTTACCGGTTGATGCCAGCACCAGCCCCGCGAGGTGTTGTTTATCGATGGCGATAAACTGGCTGGGCGTCAGGGTGGTAGCGAACAGGATCGACGGCTGGGTCAGCGCCAGATGTGGCTGCATCAACGATGGCGCACCGTACAGGGCGCTCAGCAGTTGGGTGGCAATATCCAGAATATCCAGCGTTCGCTCCTGGATATAGTGGCTGGCGGAGCGCTCAAACACAGCGCTGAAATCCCGCGCGGCGGAAATAATCGCCGACCACCCGTTCATGCGGTTATCGATATGGTCGACCATCGCGTCCCAAAATGCGCGGTCGGTAATGTACGCCAGGTGGGCTTCCGTCAGGTCGCGCTCAATGCCGTGGGTGGTGTCCAGCGCCGCTTCCAGTTCCCTGCGCAGCGCGTTCAACCCCTCGCTTAGCCGCCGCTTTTCGTTATCTGGCGTATCGAGATCGCCAGGATTGCGCGCCATCAGCTCATCAAACGTCAAGCCCTGCATCACCACGGGCCTGGCGATGGCGATACCGGCGCTGACGCGGGTGCCTTGCAGGTAGTCGGGGTGCAGCTCCTGTAAACAGCGGGGGAGAACACCGGTCATGGGGGCGCTGGCGGGTTCCAGAACGGCGGCGAAAACGGGCAGGTTTTTTAGCAGTTCGAAAAGCTGGGCTGCGGCGGCCGGCGCGTCGGGTCCTTTAAGCGTTATCCGGCAGTTATCGCCCGGTAAGGTATCGGTGGCCACCAGCGACAGTGCGCTTTTGGCACTGCCATCCAGCCCGGAACGGCGGTTATGCCAGCGGATATCGGCCTGAAATGCGTTGCACAAACGCGCGATATGCCCGGCAGGCCTGGCGTGGATGCCCTCGCTGAGTTCGCATTGCCAGGTTATCTCCATATTACTTGACTCCTGAAGCCCGCCGGGGCTGTTGATCATAGGCGTTGCCTCTATCTTTCATGGTTCCGTTCAGAGTTTGTATAGCAAAAAAGAGGCCTTTTCTTAAAAATAGTGACCTGATTGTGAATTTGTGACATTTGTCATATTCATGTCATAACGATGATATTCACAGGCCGTTGTTTTCACGGCATTTTGACAGGCGCCCCGCAGGAATGAGATTTGCGATATGGGTCACAAATTTTAAGTGTAATAAGCAATGAGGCCGACAACCCGCTGAAATAAAAAAAGGCTTCCTTTTCAGGAAGCCCTTACGTTTAGCGAAGGGTTTGATTATTCAACCGTCAGGATTCGTGTGGTATTGGTGCTGCCGATGGTGCCCATCACATCGCCCTGGGTAACGATAACCAGGTCGCCGGAAACCAGATAGCCTTTATCACGCAGCAGAGTGACCGCATCGTGCGCCGCCGCCACGCCTTCGTTTTCACTGTCGAAGTACACCGGGGTTACGCCGCGGTACAGCGCCGTCAGGTTCAGGGTGTGCTCATGGCGAGACATGGCGAAAATTGGCAGACCGGAGCTGATGCGCGAGGTCATCAGCGCGGTACGGCCAGATTCGGTCATGGTCAGGATTGCGGTCACGCCTTTCAGGTGGTTCGCCGCGTACATGGCGGACATGGCGATCGCTTCTTCGACATTATCGAACTGTACATCCAGACGGTGTTTGGAGACGTTGATACTCGGGATTTTTTCTGCGCCGAGGCACACGCGTGCCATCGCCGCCACGGTTTCCGCCGGGTACTGGCCTGCTGCGGTTTCCGCAGACAGCATCACCGCATCGGTGCCATCGAGCACGGCGTTTGCCACGTCCATCACTTCCGCACGGGTCGGCATCGGGTTCGTGATCATCGACTCCATCATCTGGGTGGCGGTGATCACCGCGCGGTTCAGCTTACGGGCGCGGCGGATCAGGGTTTTCTGGATACCCACCAGCTCCGGGTCGCCGATTTCCACGCCCAGGTCGCCACGGGCAACCATCACCACGTCAGAAGCGTTGATGATATCGTCCATCGCGTCCAGATCGCATACCGCTTCCGCACGTTCCACTTTGGCGACGATTTTCGCGTTACAGCCCGCGTCACGTGCTAAGCGGCGCGCATAGTTCAGGTCTTCGCCGCAGCGCGGGAAGGAGACCGCCAGATAATCCACGCCGATCTGCGCGGCAGTGAGGATATCGGCTTTGTCTTTTTCAGTCAGCGCTTCAGCCGACAGGCCGCCGCCGAGTTTGTTGATGCCTTTGTTGTTGGACAGCGGGCCGCCAACGGTGACTTCGGTAAACACTTTCATGCCCTGGACTTCCAGGACTTTTAACTGCACGCGACCGTCGTCGAGCAGCAGGATGTCGCCCGGCACCACGTCAGCGGGCAGGCCTTTGTAGTCAATACCGACTTTTTCTTTATCGCCTTCACCTTTACCCAGGTTGGCGTCGAGCAAGAATTTGTCGCCGATATTGAGGAAAACTTTGCCTTCTTTGAAGGTCGATACACGAATTTTAGGGCCCTGGAGGTCACCCAGGATGGCGACATGACGACCCAGTTTGGCCGCGATTTCGCGGACTTTGTCTGCACGTAATTTGTGGTCTTCAGGAGTGCCGTGGGAGAAATTCATTCGTACAACGTTAGCGCCGGCGGTAATCACCTTTTCCAGGTTATTGTCACGATCCGTTGCCGGGCCTAACGTGGTAACGATTTTGGTTCTGCGAAGCCGTCTGGACATGTAATACTCCGTTGACTGAAACAACTTTGGTGTTGCGTGAACATAAACTCGGCAGGCGGGCACGCCAGCTGGCGCAGCCAAAACCATAGCCGAATGGTTTTATAAGTACAGCTTTCTTATCTCAACAAGGCTATTTGTTGTCAGGAACGTACAGTTCCTTATCAAACCGCGATTCCTTCAACGCTTCCTTGACTCGCTTCAAGTTATCCCTGAATTTCGCCCCGCGCCGCAACGTGAAACCGGTTGCAAGCACGTCAATCAACGTCAACTGGGCCAAACGGGATACCATCGGCATGTAAATATCCGTATCTTCTGGAACATCCAGCAATAATGCAAGTGTCGCTTCCCGGGCAAGGGGCGTTCCGGCGGAGGTAATCGCTAACACCATGGCATCGTTTTCACGCGCCAGCTGCGCCAGTTCCACCAGATTTTTAGTGCGCCCGGTGTGGGAAATCAGCACCACCACATCGTCGGCGCTACAATTCATACAGCTCATGCGTTGTACCACGATGTCATCGGAATAGATCACCGGTACATTGAAGCGGAAAAATTTGTTCATGGCGTCGTGAGCCACCGCCGCTGACGAACCGAGCCCAAAAAAGGCAATGCGTTTTGCCTGGGTGAGTAGGTCTACTGCGCGATTGACCGCGTTCATATCCAGCGATTGGCGCACGTGATCGAGGCTCGCCATGGCAGATTCGAAAATTTTCGCGGTATAGGCTTCAACGCTATCATCTTCATCGACGTTGCGGTTCACATACGGGGTGCCGTTTGCCAGACTTTGCGCCAGATGGAGTTTAAAATCGGGGAAACCTTTGGTGTCAAGGCTACGGCAGAAACGGTTGACCGTCGGCTCGCTTACGCCGGCAATGTTCGCCAGACGGGCGATACTGAGGTGAATGGCCCGCGAGGGAGAGGTGAGGATCACTTCAGCGACTTTGCGTTCAGATTTGCTTAATTGTTCCAGTTGCGACTGGATTTTTTCCAGCATATTCATGATTTATCATTAACTCATGGAAAAAAGCGATTTCTAAAAGTGATGAAACCGGAAAGCGAATTAGCAAGAATATACTCCTGAGCACTCACGGGAAGAGACAAATGACCAAAAATGTCGTTGTTTTTTTTCATACCTTGATCCGTGTCTGATTTTGTTAAGCGGTTTCATTATGTAAAAACAGAGCAGGATGCTGGCACCATACGGAAAAAGCGGCACGCCAAAACCCGGTATAGTGGCGTTAATGCAGAAAGGTTTCAGAAACCCATTAAAAGCAGTAGAGTGCGGTGTAAGAAAATTACAGATAACCTGGCTCAGAACCAGGATCATTCAAACGAGGAGAATGACATGGCGGTAACGCAAACAGCCCAGGCATGTGACCTGGTCATTTTCGGCGCAAAGGGCGACCTCGCGCGTCGAAAACTGCTGCCTTCCCTGTACCAGCTGGAAAAAGCAGGCCAAATCCACCCTGACACTCGCATTCTTGGTGTTGGCCGCGCGGACTGGGATAAAGAGACCTATACCAAAATCGTTCGTGAAGCGTTAGAAACCTTCATGAAAGAGAAGATCAACGAAGGACTCTGGGACAAACTCAGCAGCCGCCTCGACTTCTGCAATCTCGACGTCAATGATACCGCCGCGTTTACCCGTCTCGGCAAACTGCTTGACCAGCAAAACCGCGTCACCATTAACTACTTTGCCATGCCGCCAAGCACCTTCGGCGCAATCTGCAAAGGGCTGGGCGAAGCCAGGCTCAACGCCAAACCGGCGCGTGTAGTAATGGAAAAACCGCTCGGCACCTCGCTGGAAACCTCCCGCGAAATTAATGACCAGGTGGGCGAGTATTTTGAAGAGTGCCAGGTTTACCGTATCGACCACTATCTGGGTAAAGAGACGGTGCTCAACCTGCTGGCGCTGCGCTTCGCCAACTCCCTGTTCGCCAATAACTGGGATAACCGCACCATCGATCACGTGGAAATCACCGTGGCGGAAGAGGTAGGCATTGAAGGACGCTGGGGGTATTTCGACCAGGCGGGCCAGATGCGCGATATGATCCAGAACCACCTGCTGCAAATCCTGTGCATGATCGCCATGTCGCCGCCGTCCGACCTGACTGCGGACCATATCCGCGATGAGAAAGTGAAAGTGCTGCAATCCCTGCGCCGCATCGACCGCAGCAATGTCCGTGAAAAAACCGTGCGCGGGCAGTACACCGCAGGCTTTGCCCAGGGCCAGAAAGTGCCGGGTTACCTGGAAGAAGAGGGCGCCAACAAATCCAGCAGCACCGAGACCTTCGTGGCTATCCGCGTGGACATCGACAACTGGCGTTGGGCGGGCGTGCCGTTCTATCTGCGTACCGGCAAGCGCTTACCGACCAAATGTTCTGAAGTCGTTGTTTACTTCAAAAACCCGGCGCTGAACCTGTTCAAAGACTCCTGGCAGGATCTCCCGCAGAACAAACTGACCATTCGTCTGCAACCGGATGAGGGCGTGGATATTCAGATCCTCAATAAAGTGCCGGGCCTGGATCACAAGCACAACCTGCAAACCACCAAGCTGGACCTGAGCTACTCCGAAACTTTCAACGAGTCGCATCTGGCGGACGCCTACGAGCGCCTGTTGCTGGAAACCATGCGTGGTATCCAGGCGCTGTTCGTGCGCCGCGATGAAGTGGAAGAGGCGTGGAAATGGGTCGACTCCATTACCGAAGCCTGGGCTGCCGATAACGACGCGCCGAAACCGTATCAGGCAGGCACCTGGGGCCCGGTGGCATCGGTGGCGATGATCACCCGCGATGGCCGCTCCTGGAATGAGTTCGAATAACCGGGAACCCTCATCCTTAAGGGTTATTTTACCGGTAACATGATCTGCGGCATCAGGTTTATACTTTTTTGCATTTTAACGCCCCGTGCGGATTCACCCACGGGGCTTTTTTATTTACACTGACTGAAACGATTATGCCCTTGCCGGGCCTGTCCCCCGTTAATCAGCCGTAACGGAAAGGTGAATAAATCAGGCCCCCTATGCAAATAAATGATGAGGACCGTTATGAATCCAGAAATGTTACGGGTAACAAATCGCATTGTCGCGCGCTCGAAAGCCACCCGCGAGGCCTACCTCTCCCGCATCGAGGCAGCGAAGTCCAAAACCGTGCATCGCGCCGAGTTAGCCTGCGGCAACCTGGCCCACGGCTTCGCCGCCTGCCAGCCGGAAGATAAAGCCGCGCTCAAGAGTATGCTGCGTAACAATATCGGCATCATCACGTCCTACAACGATATGCTTTCCGCCCATCAGCCGTACGAGACCTATCCCGACCAAATCCGCAAAGCGCTGCACACGGTTAATGCCGTCGGCCAGGTGGCGGGCGGCGTTCCGGCCATGTGCGATGGGGTCACTCAGGGGCAGGACGGGATGGAGCTTTCCCTGCTGAGCCGCGAAGTGATCGCCATGTCCGCTGCCGTGGGCCTGTCGCACAATATGTTCGACGGCGCACTGTTCCTCGGCGTGTGCGATAAAATCGTCCCGGGGCTGGCGATGGCGGCGCTGTCGTTTGGTCATCTGCCGTCGGTGTTTGTGCCGTCTGGCCCGATGGCGAGCGGGCTGCCTAATAAAGAAAAAGTGCGCATCCGCCAGCTTTACGCTGAAGGAAAAGTCGATCGCATGGCGTTGCTGGAGTCGGAAGCGGCGTCGTATCACGCGCCGGGCACCTGTACGTTTTACGGCACCGCCAACACAAACCAGATGGTGGTGGAATTTATGGGCATGCAATTGCCGGGTTCTTCCTTCGTTCAACCAGATGCGCCGCTGCGTGAAGCGTTGACCGCGGCGGCGGCCCGCCAGGTGACGCGCCTGACCGGTAACGGCAATAGCTGGATGCCGCTTGGTAAAATGATCGACGAAAAAGTGGTGGTTAACGGTATTGTCGCGCTACTGGCGACCGGCGGCTCGACCAACCACACCATGCACCTGGTGGCGATGGCGCGCGCGGCAGGCATTATCATTAACTGGGATGATTTCTCCGATCTCTCCGCCGTGGTGCCGCTGCTGGCGCGTTTATATCCCAACGGTCCGGCGGACATCAACCACTTCCAGGCGGCGGGCGGTGTACCGGTGCTGATGCGCGAACTGCTGAAAGGCGGCTTACTGCACGAAGATGTGGAAACCGTGGTGGGCCACGGCTTAAAACGCTATACCCTCGAACCCTGGCTGAACAATGGCGAACTGCAATGGCGCGACGGCGCAGCGGCGTCGCTGGATAGCGACGTGATTGCCAGCATCGACAAACCGTTCTCCGCCCACGGCGGCACCAAAGTGCTGAGCGGCAACCTGGGCCGCGCGGTGATGAAAACCTCCGCCGTCCCGCAGGAATACCAGATTATCGAAGCGCCAGCGGTGGTGTTTGAGAGCCAGCATGACGTGTTGCCGGCGTTCGAAGCGGGCCTTCTGGATAAAGATTGCGTAGTAGTGGTGCGCCATCAGGGGCCAAAAGCTAACGGGATGCCAGAATTACATAAACTTATGCCTCCGCTTGGTGTATTATTGGACCGCCGTTTCAAAATTGCGTTAGTGACCGATGGCCGCCTCTCCGGCGCGTCCGGCAAAGTGCCTTCTGCCATCCATGTCACGCCAGAAGCTTACGACGGCGGCTTGCTGGCGAAAGTACGCAATGGCGACCCGATCCGCGTAAATGGACAAACGGGCGAGCTGACGCTACTGGTCGATGAAGCGGAACTGGCCCAACGCGCGCCGTTCCAGCCGGACCTTAGCCCGCAACGCGTGGGCACCGGCCGTGAGATGTTCGGCGCATTGCGCGAGAATTTGTCCGGCGCCGAGCAGGGCGCAACCTGTATTCGTTTTTAAAGGCTTCACTGAATTCACTATGGCGAGAGAGATGCTCTGATGAAAAGCTGGAAAACTAGTGCTGAACAGATCCTGAAATCCGGTCCGGTTGTGCCGGTAATTGTGATTAACAAACTGGAACATGCCGTACCGCTGGCAAAAGCGCTGATCGCAGGTGGTGTGCGCGTGCTGGAAGTGACCCTGCGTACCCCGTGCGCTATGGATGCTATCCGCGCCATCGCCAAAGAAGTGCCGGACGCAATCATCGGCGCGGGCACCGTGATCAACGCGGCTCAACTGGCGGACGTGACCGAAGCGGGCGCGCAGTTCGCCATCAGCCCGGGTCTGACCGAGCCGTTGCTGAAAGCCGCAACCGAAGGCTCCATCCCGTTGATCCCGGGTATCAGCACCGTTTCTGAACTGATGCTGGGTATGGATTACGGCCTGAAAGAGTTCAAATTCTTCCCGGCAGAAGCCAACGGCGGCACCAAAGCGCTACAGGCCATTGCTGGCCCGTTCTCCCAGGTGCGTTTCTGCCCGACCGGCGGCATCACCCCGGCTAACTATCGTGATTACCTGGCACTGAAAAGCGTGCTGTGCATCGGCGGCTCCTGGCTGGTACCGGCAGACGCGATGGAAGCGGGCGACTGGGATCGCATCACTAAACTGGCGCGCGAAGCAGTAGAAGGCGCGCAGCAGTAAGCGGTTGACGTGAAGAGAAGGCAGGCGCAAGCCTGCCTTTTTTGTTTTAGCCTTCTACCTGCACCGCCGACGCTGCGGCTGTAGCGCGTTCGATGGCGGTTTCAACATCTTCTGCGCAGGCCAGCGCCACGCCCAGACGGCGCGATCCCTGAATATCCGGCTTGCCAAATAACCGTACCTGCACCCCGGCCCCCACGGCGGCGTCAATATTGCTAAAACGCACGTTATTGCTGGTCAGCTGCGGCAGGATCACCGCCGATGCGGCAGGGCCGTACTGACGAATGCCGCCCACGGGCAAGCCTAAAAACGCGCGCACATGCAGGGCGAACTCTGACAGATCCTGACTGATCAGCGTCACCATGCCGGTATCGTGCGGGCGGGGCGACACTTCGCTAAATACCACCTCATCGCCGCAGACAAACAGCTCGACCCCGAACAGGCCATAGCCGCCTAATGCCAGCACCACTTTTTTCGCCACGTCCTGGGCGCGCTTCAGCGCCAGTTCGCTCATCTGCTGCGGCTGCCAGGATTCGCGATAATCGCCGTCTTGCTGGCGATGGCCCACCGGTGCGCAGAAGTGCACGCCGTCCACGGCGCTCACGGTCAGCAGGGTGATTTCAAAATCAAAATTCACCACACCTTCGACGATCACTTTTCCAGCCCCGGCGCGGCCACCCTGTTGGGCGTACTGCCATGCGTCTGCCAGCTGTTCCCGCTGGCGAATAAAGCTTTGGCCCTTGCCGGAGGAGCTCATCACCGGCTTGACAATGCACGGCAGGCCGATCTCGTCCACCGCCGCCAGGAAATCGCTTTCGCTATCGGCAAAGCGGTAGGCCGACGTCGGCAGACCCAGCTCTTCTGCCGCCAGGCGGCGAATGCCTTCACGGTTCATGGTGAGTTTAGCGGCGCGGGCGCAGGGTACAACGCGCTGGCCCTGCTGCTCTAATTCAATCAGCGTATCGGTGGCGATAGCTTCGATTTCCGGCACGATGAAGTCAGGCTTTTCCTGCTCGACCAGCGCTTTCAACGCCGCGCCATCCAGCATGTTTATTGCGTAACTGCGATGGGCGACATGCATGGCCGGGGCGTTGGGATATCTGTCTACGGCGATCACTTCAAGACCGAGCCTCTGGCATTCAATCGCCACTTCTTTGCCTAATTCCCCTGAGCCGAGCAGCATCACGCGGGTGGCTGCCGGGCGAAGCGCGGTTCCTACTGTCAACATAACGAGATTCCTGGACCAAAAAAGAGGCCGCCAGTATATACGAAAACGATTGCGCAGGCAGGTGCGCGATTTTGATTTTTCTTTCAGGCTCTGATATACTGTATGCATATCCAGTTAAAGAGGCATCATGATGGCTGTTGAAATTCACTACGTTGTGGTCAGGGAAGGGAAAGAGAAAATGTCTTTTGCCAACAAAAAAGAAGCCGACGCATACGACAAAATGCTCGACTTAGCACAGACCCTTGAGTCCTGGCTGCAAAGCGCGCCGGTAAACCTTGAGGAAACCCAGCTTGAGCCGCTGTCACTGTGGCTGGCTGAACACAAAGATACCCTGGCGCAGGTTCTGCGTACCGGGCAAATGCCGCAGGAAGGCGCAACCGACGTAAAGCCGGACGCCGACCCGAAAGTGGAAGCGATCGCCAGCGGGCGTAAATCGAAAGCGGCATAAGCCCGTCGGTTCAGCTGCACTTTTCACCGGGACACGCGCCATCATCCCTTGCGCTTCGGTTGTTTTGTACCAGGCTTTCTGTGGTATTAACAACGGAGGGCATCTGATGAAAAAAGGGCTACTGGCGCTGGTGGCGCTATTTTCCGTGGGGCTGCATGCCGCGCCCCAGGAATCTCGCAATGTGAAGTTTACCGGCTGTGAAGGGTTGGATGCGCAAGGTATTTCAGCCAGCGTGAAACGCGACTATCTCCAGAACCGCATTGCCCGCTGGGCAGACGACCAGGAAAAACTCGGCCAGGCCGATCCGGTCGCCTGGGTCAATCCTGAAGCCGTGAAAGGCGGCGATGATAAATGGACCGTCCCCCTGACGGTACGCGGCATGCGAGCCGACATTCATTACACTGTGCAAGTTGATTGCAAAAAACAGACGGCAGAATACCGTCCTTAATCACGCGCAAGGGCCTGGCCCTTGCCGTTTATTTTCCTTTCCTTAGCCTGTCCCCACACTTCTTGACATCCCCTCGCTTACGCTCACAAGTGAGACTTTTACTGTGGGAGTACATATGGCGAACTGGCTTAAACATCTCCAGTCACTGCTGGGGGAACAGGGTAAAGGGTTATCGCAGGGGCAAGGGTTATCGAAACTGCTTAGCCCTGGCGCGTTGGGTGGCCTGGCAGGGCTGCTGGTAGCAAATAAATCCTCACGCAAGCTGCTGGCGAAATTCGGTGGCGGCGCGCTGCTCGCTGGCGGCGGCGCGGTAGCCGGCACGGTATTATGGAATAAATACCAAGACCGTATCCGGGCAGCCCACCAGGATCAACCCCAGTACGGTCAACAGGCGTCGCCCATTGATAAGCGAACCGAACGGTTAATTCTGGCGCTGGTGTTCGCCGCGAAAAGCGATGGACACATTGACGACGAGGAGCGTCAGGCGATTGACCAACATCTGCGCGATGCCGGTATCGAAGACGAAGGCCGCGCATTCGTTGAACAGGCCCTCGATCAACCCCTCGATCCGGCGCGTCTTGCCGAGGGGATCCAGAACGAAGAAGAGGCGCTGGAGCTCTATTTCCTCAGCTGTGCCGCCATCAACGCCGATCACTTTATGGAGCGCAGCTACCTGAACGCGCTGGGTGATGCGCTGGGCATTCCCGACGATGTTCGCGCCGACGTGGAGCGCGATATCGCGGTCAGCAAACGGGACGTTTCACCAGGATAACGCCTGGTTTGGTGGCGTTACGCTTGCAAGGCGCGGGGTTTTTGCCAACCTTATAAGGGTGTTAACCTAAAAGTTGAGCGTTATGCCACCAAAAGCAAAAGCAGTACCCCACACCATGACCCTGCATGGCGATACGCGTACCGATAATTATTACTGGCTGCGCGATGATGACCGGTCCGATTCTGAAGTGCTTGAGTATCTCCACCAGGAGAACGATTACGGGCGGCGGGTCATGGCCAGCCAGCAGGCACTGGAAGAACAGTTACTCAAAGAGATGATTGCGCGCATTCCGCAGCGCGATGCGTCTGCGCCTTACGTTAAAAATGGCTATCGCTACCGCCAGTTTTACGATGTGGGGTGTGAGTATCCGATTTATCAGCGCCAGTCGGTGATGTCATCAGAACGGGACCCCTGGGACGTGTTGCTGGATGCCAATCAGCGTGCGTCGCACAGCGAGTTTTATACCCTGGGTGCGCTGGCAATTACCCCGGATAACACCACGATGGTGCTGGCGGAAGATTACCTGTCCCGTCGCCAGTACGGCCTGCGCTTTCGCAATCTGGAAACCGGCAACTGGTATCCGGAGCTGATTGAGCATGTCGCGCCTGAAGTCGCCTGGGCCAACGATTCCCGCACCCTTTATTACGTCAAAAAGCACGCCAAAACGTTACTCCCGTATCAGGTGTGGCGGCATACCGTGGGCTCGCCTTCCAGCGAAGATGAGTTGATCTACGAAGAACGTGATGAAACGTTCTATGTCAGCCTGTACAAAACAACTTCACAGCATTTCATCAATATTTTTCTCTCCAGCGCGACCACCAGCGAAGTGTGGCTACTGGACGCGGAGTTGGCAGACGCGGAGCCCAGTTGTTTCCTGAGGCGGCGTAAAGACCACGAGTATTCCGTGGATCACTATCAGCACCGTTTCTACATGCGTTCCAACCGTGACGGTAAAAACTTCGGGCTGTATCGCAGTACGGTCCGCAAGGAGGAAAAATGGGAAACGCTGATCCCCGCGCGCGAGCACATTATGCTGGAGGGCTTTACACTATTCACCGACTGGCTGGTAGTGGAGGAGCGCCAGCGCGGCCTGACCAGCCTGCGGCAAATCAACCGTAAAACCCGCGAAGTAACCGGTATCGCGTTCGACGACCCGGCTTATGTGACCTGGCTTGCTTATAACCCGGAACCGGAAACGGCGAAATTACGCTACGGCTACTCCTCCATGACCACGCCGGATACGTTATTCGAACTGGATATGGATACCGGCGAGCGGCGGGTGCTGAAACAAACGGAAATCGACGGTTTTGATTCAGCCGATTACCGCAGCGAGCATTTATGGATCAAGGCGCGCGATGGGGTAGAAGTCCCGGTATCGCTGGTTTATCACAAAAAACACTTCCAGCGCGGCGCCAATCCGCTGCTGGTGTACGGCTATGGTTCGTACGGCAGCTGCATGGATGCCGATTTCAGCTCCAGCCGCCTGAGCCTGCTCGATCGCGGCTTCGTCTACGCTATCGCCCATATTCGAGGCGGCGGCGAACTGGGACAGCAGTGGTATGAGGCCGGTAAGTTTTTGAATAAGAAAAATACCTTTAACGATTATATCGACGTGTGCGAAGCGCTGCTTGCGCAGGGTTATGGCGATCCGCGCTACTTATTCGGCATGGGCGGCAGCGCTGGCGGCATGTTGATTGGCGCGGCGATAAATATGCGCCCGGACCTGTTCCACGGCGCTATCGCCCAGGTGCCGTTTGTTGATGTGGTCACTACCATGCTGGACGAGTCGATCCCGCTGACCACCGGGGAATTTGAGGAGTGGGGCAATCCGCAGGACGAAACCTACTACCACTATATGAAGAGCTACAGCCCTTACGACCAGGTCACGCATCAGAAGTACCCGCATTTGCTGGTCACTACCGGGCTGCATGATTCCCAGGTTCAGTACTGGGAGCCGGCGAAATGGGTCGCAAAACTGCGGGAATATAAAACCGATGACAGCCTGCTGCTGTTGTGTACCGAGATGGATTCCGGCCACGGCGGGAAATCAGGACGATTCAAATCCTACGAAGGCGTGGCGCTGGAATTTTCATTTTTAATTGGGTTAACGCAGGGGACGCTGGGCGCGAAAGCGGGGCATTAATCCTCCCCGAGGTAGTGTTTCAGCGTCAGGCGCAGTTGCGGGGTCATCTCTTTGATATTCTTGAGCATCCAGCGCAGATAGCCGGGATCGCGCTCAGCAATATCGCTTACTGACTCGCCGCGGTATTTGCCAAACTTAAACGTGGTCATCAGGGTCGGGCGACCGGTAATGGTGACCATTTCCTCTGGCGTCCAGTGAGTTTCCTGCATGATATCCAGCAATAACGCGGCAGTGATGTAGCAATCATACAGCGCGCGGTGATGGTGCAAATCGGGCGGCGTATCAACCTCTAAGCGGCGCGCTTTATACAGCCCCATATTGCTGTATTTAATGCCGGGCCAGTTCCACAGACGGCGCGCCATCTTCATGGTGCAAATCCACTCGCCGCCCATGTCAGGCAGCATCCGGCTATCAAAATCGGCATTGTGGGCAACGTAAAACGCGCTGCCGAGGTAGTTGGGCAACACGAATTCCAGTTCCGGTTTATCCGCGACCATCGCTTCAGTAATACGATGGATTGCCATGGCCTGATGGCTGATAGGACGATCCGGGCGCACCAGGTCGCTCATCGGGTTAACGATTTGGCCGTCAACAATATCCACCGAAGCGATTTCCACCACTCCGCCCTGTAACCCGCAGGTTTCCGTATCGATCACTCGCAGCATGTCAGACTCTCTTAACTAAAGTGCTAGCGTAATGGAATGACCTCGCCGTGCCAACCGTTGTCTTTGCGGCGGGCGACAACCAGCAGTTCTCCCGCTTCAGCGCGGACGACAAGCTGGCCTTGTTCATCCCAGCAGGCGCTGCGGCCCACGGCAGGTTGGTTATCGGGGGCGCCTGCTGGGTTTACCTGCAATACGGCGATATGATTTTCAAAGGCGCAATACTGCATATCCACCACCTCAGCGTTCCACGAGAGTTCGGAAATGAAGTGCCCGCACATATACAAGCTGGCTTCTTTGCGCGTCCACACATCTTCAGGTTGCGAATGGTTTATGGCAAGGGCGATCCGTTGTGAACCGGTGCCGATGATCCTGTCGTGCAGTATCGGTAAACCCTGTATTTCGCGCAGAGGTTGCGTATGGGGTGGCAGGCACAGCTGGCGCGTTCCATCAGGCAGGAAAATCAAACCTGCGGATAACGTCCCCTCCGGCGTGGCCAGAGACAACCCGGCGATAATCGTCATCCTGTGTCGTTGTGCCGCCAGACAAATAGGCTCGAAAAGCGGCAAATCGGCGCGTACCGGTGACGAATCAGGTGAAGGAAACCCGGTCAGGGAAAACTCCGGGAACAGTAAAACGTCGATCCGTTCACTGGCGGCGGTGGTAATAAACTTCAGATGGTGTGAAACATTCGCGGCTACGTTATCAGGATGCGGCGCGTATTGCGCGGCGGCAACATTCCATGTTGGCATAATGGCTCCCTTGTAGATGAATTCGCTATATTTTGCGCAATCACTCGCGGAATGTAGTGACTGGCGCAGAAATATTAGCATTTACATTGTAAGGAAGCGTAACGGACCGTAAGGCTTATTTCGATTTTGGTTCCCAGGGCATCCGGGACAGATTTACGGAGGCCAGACGATGCGCGATCAGACGCTCGCGAAAATAGCCGCGTAACGCTTCAGGCTGCTCGCGCTCGACGGCTTCGGCAATGATCGGCATGTTATAGCGCTCTTTAAACGCCACGCCCGCCGCAGCCAAATCAACGTTCACTTTATCCATTTCTTCCTGGGGAAGTTGAGCAAGATTGTGCTTCATAGACGACTCCTGTTGTAACTGGCGGAAAGGTACTTGCTCATCGCCTGGATGACAAGTGTTTCTGTGTCGTGACGTGCCATGCTGACTCGACTTGAGGGGGCTGCGAGGTTATTCTTTGCGCCACAGACATAACGAAAAGGAATGATTTATATGGCTTTCACCGCATCTCGTCTTCTTTGCGCCCTTACCGTTACTGCGTCACTGGTCGCCGCGCCTGCTGTCTGGGCCCATGCGCATCTTAAGCACCAGTATCCGGCGGCGGATGCCGTCATGGATTCCGCGCCACAGGCGTTGACGCTGAATTTTTCGGAAGGGATCGAACCGGCATTCAGTGGCATTACCCTGACTGGGCCGGAAAAGCAAAAGCTGGAAACCGGCAAAGCCAAACTGGCGGCAGAGGACAATAAACAGCTGATTGTGCCGTTAAGCGCCCAGTTACCTGCGGGGCAATATCAGGTCGACTGGCATGTCGTGTCGGTGGATGGGCATAAAACCAAAGGCAGCTACCATTTTAGCGTGAAATAACATGCTGGTTGCCACCTGGGTTACGCTGCGGTTCATTCATTTTGCGGCGTTAATACTGGCGCTGGGTTGCGCAATCAGCACCTGTTGGCTGGCTCCCGGCGCGTTTAAGCCCGTGCTGGCGCGGCGGGTTTGGCGAGGGTGGCGCGTTGCGCTGGTCGCCAGCCTGGTGAGCGCGACGTTAATGCTCGGCATCCAGGGCGGAATGATGGCGGGGGGCTGGGCGGATGTGGTTTCGCCCGCTATCTGGCAGGCGGTATTAACCACGCAGTTTGGCGGCGTCTGGCTATGGCAAATCATTCTCAGCGTCATCTCGCTGGTGGTGTTACTGCTCAGGCCTTACCGGGTTGGCGCACTGCTGATGGTGCTGCTAATCGGCCAGGTTGTCCTGCTGGCGGGGGTAGGGCACGCGGTGATGGCGGAAGGCGCGCGCGGCGCGCTCCAGCAAATTAACCACGCCATCCACCTGCTTTCCGCCGCCTGGTGGATGGGGGGCTTGCTGCCATTATTAGTGTGCATGCGGCTGGCGCAGAAGCCGCGCTGGCGGGAGGGTGCAATTCTCGCCATGATGCGTTTTTCGCGCTATGGTCACCTTGCCGTCGCGTTAGCGATCCTCACGGGGATCGTCAACACGCTGCTGATTGCCGGTTGGCCCTGGCCTGTAGAGACCCGATATCTGATCATGCTGTGGGTGAAAGCCGCCTTAGTGGCAATGATGGTGGCGATTGCGTTGTATAACCGCTACGCGCTGGTGCCGCGCTTTAGCCAGACAGCGGGCACGGCGCAACGGCGGTTTATCACCCTGACCAAAATAGAATGGATCCTGAGCTTACTAGTGGTGGCCTGCGTCAGCCTGTTCGCAACCTGGGAGCCTGTTTAACCGTGATTTTGTATGCGAGTTTACGATGAGAAAAACAGTACTTTCACTGCTATTACTGGCCTGCGCGGGAACGGCTGCCGCTGCGCCGCAGATTATTACGGTAAGCCGTTTCGAGATGGGCAAAGATAACTGGGCGTTTAACCGCGAAGAGGTGATGCTGACTTGCCGTCCGGGCAACGCGCTGTTCGTGATTAATCCTGCCACGCTGATGCAATACCCGATCAATGACGAAGCGATGGCGCAGGTCAAAGTCGGCAAAACTACGGGGCAGCCAATTAGCGTGATCCAGGTAGACGACCCGGCAAAACCTGGCGAGAAAAAGAGCCTGGCACCGTTTATCGAGAAAGCCAAAACGCTCTGTTAACCGCAACCGGGCATAAAAAAACCGCAGATCCGTGGAACACGGGCTGCGGGTTTTTATTAAGTGATTACGTTACGTGAGGAATTTTTTTGGGCCACTTTTGTCGCGGACTGGAAAACCTGACATCGTAATCTATTCTTAAAGGGCAAGGCGATTTCAGCCTGCATTAATGCCAACTTTTAGCGCACGGCTCTCTCCCAAGAGCCATTTCCCTGGACCGAATACAGGAATCGTATTCGGTCTTTTTTTATCCCTTTGATTCATAAGCCTGTCGCGATGCCGCCTCAGTCCGTGGCAAATTTCGCCGCCTGTGAATGCCATAAACCATACCACAGACAACCCCGGCAGCGTCCAGAGCTTTTTTGTCCTGTTTAAGAATCTGTAAGTTAAATGCTACCAGTAAGTTTCTAAAGAGTGATGGGCTGGCTCCGCCAGCAAATAATCTGGAATCTGGATCAAATAACGAAAATTTGGCTTAGCGGTCAGCTTGATCGGAATTATCTGATGGGCTAGAGTGCGATTTATCCCTTACAGAGCTAACGCCATACTGATGAGCGCCGGAGATAAGCGCCGGAAGGGACATAAAAAAGCCTGCAAAAAGCAGGCTTTTTTATGTTTTGAGAGTGTCCATACGCCAGATGGGTGCTTATAAGTTCCGGTAACCGTCAAAAACGCTTCATAAAATGGATTTTCTGCCGTTCGGCATCGTCGCCCGTTAGCGCTGTAATCTGGTAACCGTGACGAATCAACAGGATTAAC
Organism: Atlantibacter sp. MEI4A-1023; assembly: GCF_056155425.1. NCBI lineage: Bacteria > Pseudomonadati > Pseudomonadota > Gammaproteobacteria > Enterobacterales > Enterobacteriaceae > Atlantibacter > Atlantibacter sp. MEI4A-1023. The sequence goes on along the minus strand of NZ_CM149568.1, from coordinate 2,751,968 downwards.
ATCGCCGGATAACGGTTCATACTTTTCACGCTTATTTCGCTGCCTCCCTGCGCCATAACCCGCTGCTCAAGCTCTTTAAGCAGAAACGCGCCGATGCCCTGACGGCGAAAAGCGGGCTTGACGCCACCCAGCCAGTAATAAAATTGCCGGGGCGTAACCCAGTATCCTAAGGCGTATCCCGCGTCCTGCTGTTCACATTGCGCCGCCAGCGCGAGGACGTTTTTCCCCTGCGTCCTCCTCTTAATTTCCCCGGCGCTTTCCATCGGAAACAGTTCAGGGATCTGCTGGTGGAGCAGAACAATCTCTTCATCGCTGACAGGGCGTATGCGCATCGAACTTCCTTTCAGACTGCTATGTGTACGCACACTATACTTTAGCTGTTCACAGGAGGAGAGATGTATCAACGTATCGAGGCCAGCGAATGGCGGGCCATCTATATCGTGGGCGATTTACACGGTTGCCTGCGACAGTTTGCCCAGGCATTACGCGAGGCACATTTCGACCCGTGGCAGGATTTGGTGATAAGCGTCGGCGATCTCATCGACCGCGGGGACAACAGTCCGGGCTGCCTGGCATTAACCGAGCGGCGCTGGTTCCGCTGCGTGTTAGGTAATCATGAAGCCATGGCACTGGATGCGCTGGAATCGGGCGATTACGCCTTATGGTATCTCAACGGCGGCAACTGGTTCACCACGCTTAATAGCGCGGCGCGTAAGCGCGTCGAGGCGCAACTGCAACGGCTGCGCGATTTCCCGCTAATTATCGAATTGCAATGCGCCAGCCAGCGAATTGTGGTCGCCCACGCGGATTATCCCGCCGACCAGTATGCCTGGCAGCAGCCGGTGAAGCGCACGCCGGTTCTCTGGAGCCGGGAACGGTTATCGCGGTGTATCAAAGGACGTGATGAGTCAATCAGCGGGGCGGATGCGTTTTACTTTGGGCATACACCGTTAAATGACTGTCTTGATTGCGGGAACCTGCACTATATCGACACCGGCGCCGTTTTCGGCAACCGGCTGACCTTACTGCGGGTCCAGTAGCTAAAAATCGCTGTACTCCTGGGCAGGGGTCCAGAAGCCATCAATAAAATCTTCCACCGGGAAACAGCCGCCATGCCGCAGCCGTTGTTCATCCATCGCGCGCATACACTGTTTTTCAGTATTAAAAACGTCAACGACGATATCGTTACAGCCACCGTCCAGATAACAAACAAATAAAACCAGTGCGAACATCGCATCCCCAATATTAGAACGTTTAGGGTAATTGTAGGGGACAGGGCGCGAAGGGCAAACCAAACGGGGAAGAATAACCCGTCTCAGGCGACGGGCTCATGTCGGGATCAGGCAAAACGCATCACCCAGGCATCAGAATTTTCGTCATAGTGTTTACGATAGAGGACAGAGTGTTCGCCGTTAAGTACCGCCGGAATGCTGGTTTCCGCATCCCATGCATCAAGCTGCATGCACAGGTCCGGGTCAGATTTACATGGGATAGTTAAGGTACGTTCACCCGGTTGCTCGCCGCTCAGTTCCGCATCATCGATCTCAAAGGTGCCGATTTTAACGCTGGTCTTAGTCATAGTGCTCTCCATCATCATTACAGGGCAGGTGGTACGACCAGTAAAGTCGCCATTTTTTAGCCTGGACAAGGAACAGCAAAAGCGCAAGTTTATCGCGATTATTTTTTAGGCTAATTAAATCTCGTCGGCGAAGAGCTTGCCATCGCGCACCAGTTCACGCGGATAGCTGTTCTTTAAGCGCGAGCCGATTTTTTTCGCCAGCCCCAGCGGTTGATCCTGATAAGTCACAATGACTTCGTTCGCCTCAGGCGCGGTTTGCGGATACACATCGCGACCGCGATACCACTCCTGCGCTTCCTGGGCGGTTAACGCGAAACCGTGGGTGTGAACATCACCTAACGCGATCACCGCTTCGTGCTGCCAGCGGTACCCTTTATTGAACGTTTCCGCCAGCTTCAGGCCGATGCGCGAGAATCGCACCTGGCCTATCAGCGGCTCGATGTCCGCCGGGAATAACCAGATTTCTTTATCGCGCAGCCATAAGTGTAGATGCTTATCCCATGTAAGCCCTACGCTTGCGGCAGCGCGTATGACCTCCTGCGCCTCTTTCGGTTTCATGGGCGCGAAGGGGAATTTACCGGTTTTATAGCCTGGCGCAGCGAGTGCAGGAACGGCGGCGGTTTTACGCAATCGCGCCACAAAGAAGCCTTCGCAATCGAAAATTTGCGGGAAAACATGCAAGAAACCTTCAGCGGTTAACGCCTGCTGTGCGCCGGAAAACAGGTCGCCTAACGGCTCAACGCAAACCGCGTCAGGATAGCGTTCCAGTAGCCACTGGCACACCTGTTCATTTTCTTCGCGGTTCAGGGTGCAGGTGGAGTAAATAAGCGCGCCCCCTGGGCGCAGGGCGTGAAACGCGCTGTCAATCAGCTCGCGCTGGGTGGCGGCGATTTCCTGATTGCTGGCGACAGACCAGTTGCGCAGGGCATCGGGATCTTTACGCACCACACCTTCGCCGGAGCAGGGGGCGTCCAGCAGGATCGCATCGAAGCATTCCGGTAGCGCCGCGCCAAATACCCGGCCATCAAAGTGGGTCAGCGCCACGTTCTCGATGCCACAGCGGCTGATGTTCGCTGCCAGCACTTTTACCCGGCTGGCGGCATATTCATTGGCGAGGATCGCGCCCTGATGATTCATTCGCGCGGCGATTTGGGTGGTTTTGGAGCCTGGCGCGGCGGCAACGTCCATTACCCGTGTTACCTCGGGATTATCCGCAAACAGCGCCGCCACTGGCAGCATCGAGCTGGCTTCCTGAATATAAAACAGGCCGCTGAGATGCTCTGCGGTGCTGCCCAGCGGCAGGGCTTCTTCATCGCGCTCGATCCAGAAGCCTTCTTCGCACCACGGAATTGGGCTGAGCTGCCAACCGTAAGGCGATACCAGCGCCAGGAAATCGCTGACGCTAATTTTCAGCGTATTGACGCGAATACTGCGGCGCAGCGGGCACTGGCAGGATGCGATAAAGCTTTCCATGGACAGCGCGGCAGGCATCGCATCGCGCATGACGGTAAGGAATTCGTCGGGAAGATAAACAGAACGGATTTGCGCCACAGACTGGCCCCAGGGGTAAAATTAACGGCGCGCAGTGTAGCATAACTGCCCCGGCATCGCACCGGGGCAGAAGAAGGAGATTAGCGCGGCAGGGCAGTGCCCCATTGACGCCATTCTTTCGGTTCGCTGTCCTGAAGCAGGAAGTGTTTCCCTGCCTGGGCTTTCGGCGACAGCGGTGTGCTCGGCGGGGTGGCAAAGGCAATGCCGCCGCGAATGAACTGGTTAAAGGTCCCGGTTTTCACGACGCCGCCGATGATCCCGAAGTCGAGGCTGTAGCCGGAGGCCAGCCAGAACACCGAGTTATTGCGCACCAGATGCTGGTAGCGCTGGCTAATACGCAGGCCAACCATCACGCGATCTGACAGGTTGCCCAGCACCATACCGGTGACAATACCCACTTCCATACCGCGGAACAGCACCGGCGTCCCAATCGCCAGTGAACCGGCATCCGGCACTTCCAGTACGATGCTCAGGCCGTCGAGGTAGCGGGAATCGGTAATCGTCGCTTCCTGCAGTTCAAAGTCACGGCGCGGATTCCCTTTACCCGGTTCGACGTTGATATAGGGCTGGAGAATGGTGTCCAGATGTTCCACCCCGGCGGCGGAGATCTGCGGGGTGATCACCGAGAAGCGGGTGCCGTTACGTGCAAAGGTCTTCACGTATTCCGGGTAGAGCACGGCGGTGGCCTGCACTTCGTTGCGTTCGGTGATCAGCTTCAGTGATTGTATCTGGCCAATATCAATCCCGAGGTAGCGGATCGGCATCCCTTCCGCCAGTTTACCGGCGTCAAACGCGTGCAGCGTCACCTGGCTGCCCACAGCGCGGGCCGCGGTTTCTGACGGGAACAGGGTGCGCTTGTTGCCTTTGTCCGTGTTAGCCGACGCGCCGCTCAGGTTATCGAAGCTGATTGCGCCTTTTAACGCCCGCGACAGCGGCGAGGCCTGCACGGTCAGCCCGCTGCCGTTAAGCTGCACTTTCGCGCCGCCTTCAGCCCAGAACACACTGTTTTTGGTCACCAGGTTTTGATACTGCGGCTTGATATGTACGTCGATGTCAAACGCGTTGGCGCGCGGGCGCACCGAAATCACTTCGCCCACTTCGAACTTGCGATACAGCACCACCGAGCCGGCCTGGATATCCGGCAGGCTATCCGCGCTGAGCGTCATGGTGGTGGTCGGCAGGTCGCTCAGGCTGTTTTCCACCGCTTTTTCCAGGTTGGCAAACAGCGGGTAACTCTCTTTCAGCTCGCCTTTACTGCCCGGCAACACGCGGATGCCGCCGCTGATCCACTCACCGGCGCTGGCACCTAAAAATTCCACGCCGTCCAGCCCGACTTTCACGTCAATACGGCTGTTGACCACAAATTTGCTGTCGCCCTTCACCAGTTCGCGATATTGCGGATCGATAGCCACCGCGAAGTTAATACCTTTGGCGGTTAAGCTGCGTTCAAGCACCTGGCCGATTTTAATGCCGTGGAGGATCACCGGCTGCCCGGCATCGATGCCGTAGCTTTCCGGCGCGGTTAGCGCCACCGTGACAACGCCCGGTTGCTGCAACGGGGTTTTATCCCCCGGCAGGATCACAAAGTGGTTGCGCGGTTTGCCTTCTCCCGGCACCAGTTCAAAGGTGCTGCCGGTCAACAGACTGCTGATGCTGGGGTTATCAAGCGAAATTTTCGGGTTGCGCAGCTCAATGCGCGTGCCCTCACGCAATAAATTCACCACACCCGGGTCGACGGTCATTTCTCCGGTGACGGCGCCGCCGGGGTTGAGATCGAGTTTGGTCAGGGTGCCGACTTCCAGCCCCTGGTACATCAGTTTGGTGGAATCGGCCTTCAGGCCTTCGCCGCTCGGCAGATCCAGCTTCACCAGCACGCCGCGCTGGCTGTGGGCCAGATCTTCGTATAAGCCATATTCGTCCTCCTGATCGGCCTCTTCAGACCCCTGTGGCGAGTCAAAGGCTATCGCCCCGTTGACCAGCGCCGCCAGGCTTTCCAGTTGAACTTGCGCGCCGCTGAGGCTGATGTCGGTTTTCACGCCAGAAACGTTCCAGAACCGGCTGCCTTTTTTCACCAGATGGGTAAAGCGCCGTTCAATCAGCACATCAATCGTTACGCCCTGGGAGTTGTTATTAATGGTGTAGTCATACACCTTGCCCACCGGAATTTTGCGGAAATAGACCAGTGAGCCGGTGTTGAGCGAACCGAGGTCCGGGGCCTTCAGGTGGATCATCAAATCGCCGTTATCCAGCCGATATTTAGGTTGGGTATCCAGCGCGGTAAAGTGATCTTCGGGCTCGCCTTTGCCCGGCATCATGCCGATATAGTTGCCCCCCACCAGCGCATCCAGACCGGAGATCCCGGCCAGCGATGCTTTCGGGGTCACCAGCCAGAACTGCGTATCGGTGCGCAGGGCGTCTTTGAGATCGCTTTTGATGCTGACCGTGACGGCAATTTTGTTCAGGTCCTCGCTCAGGCGAATATCCTGGACCGTGCCAACTTCCACTCCCTGATAGCGCACGGGTGTTCGCCCGGCAACGATGCCGTCGGCGGAAACAAAGTCGATAGTCACGGTAGTGCCTCGTTCCTGGTACGTTGTCCAGATAAGCCATCCGGCGATCATCAGAGCGATAATCGGCAGTAACCAGAACGGGGAAATGCGGCGTTTTGTTTTAATTCGCGCTTCAGTCGTCGAAGCGGGCGTTTCCTGACTCATGTGCGTCCCAAAGTAAGCGGCTGTCCAGCCATTCAACAGCAAGAATAGTCAATATTACCGCTGCGCCGAAATAAAACGCGGCAGGTCCCATAGTAAAAGCCAAAAGCTGATCGCGGTTCACCAGCGACATGGTTAACGCAATCACAAATAAATCCAGCATCGACCAGCGGCCAATCCAGGTCACAAACCGCAGCAGCAGTATCCGGGTGCGCAGCCCCTGTTCGCATTTGAAATGGATGCTGATCAGCAGGGTCAGCATCACCAGTACTTTGACGAACGGCACCGCAATACTGGCGATAAACACAATGGCTGCCACGGCGATATTACTGTTCGCCAGCGAAACGATCCCCGAAAGGATAGTGTCCTCCTGGCGGCTGCCGTTGACATAAATAATAGATATCGGCAGCAAATTCGCCGGAAGGAGAAATACCATCGCTGCAATCAGCGCCGCCCAGGTTTTTTGCAGGCTATGGCGACGGCGCTCGCGCAGCGGAACGTGGCAACGCTGACAGCGGCCGCGTTCATCCGGTTCGCCGGTAAAATGGCAGCCGAGACAGACGCGCAGGCTGGCTTTGGGCGTGCGGGGCGGGCGTGTCGGATAAAATCGATCCCAAAGCTGCTCCACGTTGAGGTGGATCAGCGTCAGTATGCTCAGCACCATCAGCAGGAAAAACGCCACCAGCCCAATGCCAGGTTGCATGTAGGCATAATCGCTGACTTTGATGGACGCCACGCCGATGCCCACCAGGTAAATATCCAGCATTACCCACTCTTTCAGCCTTTCCAGCATCAACAGCACCGGGCGTAAGTTCATGCCGAGGATATTACCGAACCAGAGATAGGCGATAGCCACCACCAGCGTGCCAGGCGCGCCAACGGTACAGAAGAACACCATTGCTGCGGTAACCGGGTCGCCCTGGCTGGCCATCTGCCAGATCCCCTGGAGCAGGCTGGCGTCGATACGGGTGCCGAGCAGGATAATGCGCAACAGCGGTTCGCCATAGGCGAAGGGCATCAGGACGATCATGGTGATCGCCATCGCGCCGAGACGCGTCAATGACCAGTCACGGCCATCGCGCAGTTTTGCATCGCAGCGCGGGCAATACGCGCTTTGCGTTGACTTCACAACCGGCAACAGAAAAAGCGTGTCGCACTGCGGACATCGCTGATAATGTGCCTGCGGCAAAGGCTCTCCCATCGCATGAATCGTGAGCTTTGCGTTGTTTAATGCCGTTCTGGGTTTAAGGGCCATTTAATGGTCAGAGTTATATTTAGATATCTTTATATTAAATCATGAAATGATTCGTCTTGAGCATAAGCGCATTTAATGCTTATTTTAACAAGCAGGTCATTGTATTTATCAGCTAAGTGATTATTAAATGAACAAAACACAATTCTACGCGGACCTTAACCGTGATTTTCAGGCTCTCATGACAGGGGAAACCAGTGCGCTGGCGACGCTTTCCAATACCAGCGCCTTGCTGTTTGAACGATTAGACGGCGTTAACTGGGCGGGATTTTATCTGCTGGAAGGCGACACGCTGGTGCTCGGGCCGTTCCAGGGGAAAATCGCCTGCGTGCGCATCCCGGTCGGTAGAGGCGTATGCGGAACGGCGGTTGCCACTGCCAGTGTGCAACGCGTGGAAGATGTCCATGCCTTTGACGGCCATATCGCCTGCGATTCCGCGAGTAATGCGGAAATCGTATTGCCAATCACCGTTAATCAACAAATCATAGGCGTGCTGGATATCGACAGCACCGTGTTTGGCCGCTTCCAGGCTAAAGACGAGCAGGGTTTACGTGAGCTGGTGGAGCGCCTTGAGACGGTGCTTGCCGGGACGGATTACAGAAAATTATTTGCGACTCGTGCAGGATAAGCAACGGATAACGTGGCAATTGCTGATGGCGTCATTATAATGACGCCTGTTCATGCCTGCGCCACGTTGGCAACGTCCGTTGTAATCAGGAAATTTCATGGAAAATCAACCTAAGTTGAACAGCAGTAAAGAAGTTATTGCCTTTCTGGCCGAGCGTTTTCCCCAGTGCTTTAGCGCTGAAGGCGAAGCGCGTCCGCTGAAAATCGGCATTTTTCAGGATTTGGTCGCGCGCGTAGAAGGGGAGATGAATCTCAGCAAAACCCAACTGCGTTCAGCCCTGCGTCTTTATACCTCAAGCTGGCGTTATCTGTACGGCATCAAGCTTGGCGCGACCCGCGTCGATCTGGATGGCAATCCGTGCGGCGAGCTTGACGAACAGCATGTTGAACATGCGCGTAAACAGCTTGAAGAAGCCAAAGCTCGCGTCCAGGCGCAGCGTGCCGAGCAGCAGGCCAAAAAACGCGAAGCGGCGATTGCCGCTGGCGAGCAGCCTGAAGCCCCGCGCCGTGAGCGCAAACCACGCCCGGCTCCACGTCGCACTGAAAATGCAGAGCGCAAACCGCGTCCGGCAAAACCTGCGGCTAAAGCGCCTCAGGCCGTTCGCGAAGAGCGTCATACCCCGGTATCAGACATTACCGCACTGTCCGTAGGCCAGGCGATTAAAGTCAAAGCGGGGAATAATGCGATGGATGCCACTGTACAAGAAATCACCAAAGATGGCGTCCGTGTACAGTTGACTTCTGGTATGTCGATGCTTGTACGCGCAGAACATTTATTGTTCTGATACGGAGGTCAACCCGGGCATGAACACATTTCTTAAGCTTACCGCTGCGGGCCTGTTATTGTTAGCAGGCCATGCGGTTGCGGTTGAAGACATCACCAAAGCGTCGCAAATTCCGGTATTGAAGGAAGAGACGCAGCACGCGACGGTGAGCGAGCGCGTTACCTCGCGCTTCACCCGTTCTCATTATCGCCAGTTCGATCTGGACGGCACCTTTTCCGCCAAAATCTTCGACCGCTATCTGAATTTGCTGGATTACAGCCATAACGTGCTGCTGGCGAGCGACGTTGAAGAATACGCGAAACAGAAAAATGTACTGGGCGATGAGCTGCGCACCGGCAAGCTCACCGTGTTTTACGATCTGTACAATCTGGCGCAGAAACGCCGCTTCGAGCGCTTTCAGTACGCACTGAAAGTGCTTGAGCGTCCGATGGATTTTACCGGCAACGACACTTACGAGCTCGATCGCAGTAAAGCGCCGTGGCCGAAAACCGAAGCGGAACTCGACAGGTTATGGGACAGCAAAGTCAAGTATGACGAGCTGAGCCTGAAACTGACCGGCAAAACGGATAAAGAGATCCGCGAAACGCTCACCAAGCGTTATAAATTCGCGATTCGCCGCCTGGCGCAAACCAACAGCGAAGACGTGTTCTCGCTGGCGATGACCGCTTTCGCGCACGAAATCGATCCGCATACCAACTACCTTTCACCGCGTAACACCGAGCAGTTCAATACCGAAATGAGCCTGTCTCTGGAAGGGATTGGCGCGGTGCTGCAAATGGATGACGACTACACCGTGATTAACTCCATGGTGGCAGGCGGCCCGGCGGCGAAAAGCAAAGCCATCACGGTGGGCGACCGCATTGTGGGTGTTGGCCAAACGGGCCAGGCGATGCAGGACGTGATCGGCTGGCGTCTTGATGACGTCGTTGCGCTGATCAAAGGCCCGAAAGGCAGCAAGGTACGGCTGGAGATTTTACCTGCGGGTAAAGGCACCAAAACCCGTACCGTGACGCTGACGCGCGAACGTATTCGCCTGGAAGATCGCGCGGTGAAAATGACCGTGAAAACCATCGGCAAGCAGAAAGTCGGCGTGTTGGATATTCCGGGTTTCTACGTGGGCTTAACCGACGATGTCAAAGTCCAGCTCCAGAAACTTGAAAAGCAAAACGTCAGCGCGGTGATTATCGATCTGCGTACCAACGGCGGCGGGGCGCTGACCGAAGCGGTATCGCTTTCTGGTCTGTTTATCCCGAGCGGCCCGGTGGTGCAGGTGCGCGACAACAACGGCAAAGTGCGTGAAGACAGTGATACCGATGGCGTGGTGTATTACAAAGGCCCGCTGGTCGTCATGGTTGACCGCTTTAGCGCCTCCGCGTCGGAAATCTTTGCTGCGGCGATGCAGGATTATGGCCGTGCGCTGATCGTCGGTGAGCCGACATTTGGTAAAGGTACCGTTCAGCAGTTCCGTTCGCTGAACCGCATTTACGATCAGATGCTGCGTCCGGAATGGCCGGCGTTGGGCTCGGTACAGTACACCATTCAAAAATTCTATCGCGTGAATGGCGGCAGTACCCAGCGTAAAGGCGTGACCCCGGATATCATCATGCCGACCGGCAATGAAGAGACCGAAACCGGCGAGAAGTTTGAAGATAATGCGCTGCCCTGGGATAGCGTCGATGCGGCAACCTACGTTAAATCCGGCGACCTTACGCCGTTTGGCCCGGAATTGCTGAAAGCTCACGATGAGCGCATCGCCAAAGATCCTGAGTTCCAGTACATCATCAAGGATATCGCTCGCTATAACGCCCTTAAGGATAAGCGTAACTTCATCTCTTTAAACCTGCTGCAGCGTGAAAAAGAGAACGATGAAGACGATGCGACTCGCCTGGCGCGCATTAACGACCGTTATAAGCGTGAAGGTAAACCGCCAATCAAGAAACTGGACGACCTGCCGAAGGATTATCAGGAGCCCGATCCGTATCTTGATGAAACCGTCCATATCGCGCTGGACCTGGCGAAACTGGATAAAGCGAAACCCGCTGAACAGCCCGCCGCCAGTAAGTAATTCCCCAACAGGCACAAGCAATTGTGCCTGTTTTTTTACCTGTCTCTGTTTCCCGTAAGAAGAATGCGACAAAATGTAAAGTTACGTATTTTTAGTAACTTGCCCTGCTTTCATGCTTGAAAACAGGGCATTTAGCCATACGATGTGAGTAATCGCATAACGCGACTGGTCAATTGAGGTTAAAAGAAAATTATGATGCGTATCGCGCTTTTCCTGTTAACGAACCTGGCGGTCATGGTGGTGTTCGGCCTGGTGCTCAGCCTGACAGGGATCCAGTCCAGCAGCGTTCAGGGCCTGCTGATTATGGCGCTGTTATTTGGTTTTGGTGGATCGTTTGTTTCACTGCTGATGTCGAAGTGGATGGCGTTGCGTTCTGTGGGCGGGGAAGTGATTGAACAACCCCGTAATGCGACCGAGCGTTGGCTGATGGATACCGTGGCGCAGCAGTCACGCCTGGCCGGTATCGCGATGCCGCAGGTAGCGATTTATCACGCTCCGGACATTAACGCCTTTGCGACCGGCGCGCGCCGCGATGCCTCGCTGGTAGCGGTAAGCACCGGTCTGTTGCAGAACATGAGTCGTGATGAAGCCGAAGCGGTTATTGCCCATGAAATTAGCCATATCGCCAACGGCGATATGGTGACGATGACGCTGATCCAGGGTGTGGTGAACACCTTTGTTATCTTTATTTCGCGCATCATCGCGCAAATCGCGTCGGGTTTTTTGTCCGGCAACCGTGATGACGGCGAGCAGAGCAACGGCAACCCGCTGATCTATTTCGCGGTCGCCACCGTGCTTGAACTGGTGTTTGGTATTCTGGCGAGCATTATCACCATGTGGTTCTCCCGTTACCGTGAATTCCACGCGGATGCGGGCTCCGCAAAACTGGTGGGCCGTGAGAAAATGATTGCTGCCCTGCAACGCCTGAAAACCAGCTACGAACCGCAGGAAGCCAGCAGTATGATGGCATTTTGCATCAACGGTAAGTCCAAGTCGCTGAGCGAGCTGTTTATGACTCACCCGCCGCTGGATAAACGTATTGAAGCCCTGCGTAGCGGGCAGTATCTGAATTAATCTTTCTGAGAGTAAAAAAGCGTGCCGAGGCACGCTTTTTTTATGCGGCGGATTTACCCGTCGAGATGCGTAACATACTCACCAGCGCGGCCAGCGTTGCCAGTATCCCGGCCAGCATTAAAGAGGCGTGCTCGCCGCTGCCGCTGAAGTGGGTAAACATTAACGCCACCAGCGCCGCCCCGGTGCTCTGGCCCAGCAAACGCGCGGTACCCAGCATCCCGCTGGCCCCGCCGCTGCGGTTGCGCGGCGCGGCGGAGATAATCGTGTGGTTATTCGGCGACTGGAACAGTCCGAATCCGGCACCGCACAGCACCATGCGCCAGATGATATCCAGATCGCTCGGATTCGCCGGTAAATACGCCAGACCAAACAGACCCACCGCCATCACCGCCAGGCCAATGCCGCCCAGCAGCCCGGCGTGAATACGCTCGACCAGATATCCCGACAGCGGCGCAACCACCATTGTTGCCAGCGGCCAGGGCGTCAACAACAGGCCGGTCTGGACTTCGCTTAGCCCCAGGGTGGTTTGCATAAAGAACGGCAGTGACACCAGTGCCAGCATCTGGGCGGTGAAAGAGCAAATCGAGGTGCCGATAGACAGCGAAAACAGCGGAATGCGCAGTAAATCTACCGGCAACAGCGGCACCGGCAAACGCAGCTGACGGCGAACAAATGCCGCGCCAATGATCAGCAACGCCACCAGTTGCGCCGCAAGCAGCCAGTTGAAATTCCCCTGGGCGTAATTTCCCAGCGCGGTGATCAATAAGCCGAAGGTAAGAGCGTTCATCACGGCGCTGGGCAGATCGAAACGCTGCTGGGATTTATGGGTATTGGCGGGCAGATAACGCAGCGCCAGCACCAGCGCCGCCAGGCCGAGCGGGATATTGATTAAGAACAGCCAGTGCCAGGTGGCCACGGATAAAATCGCGGCGGCAATGGTTGGCCCCGCAGCGGCGGAAGCGGCGACGATCAGCGAGTTGATCCCCATACCGCGGCCCAGGTGGCGCTGCGGGTAAATCATACGGATCAGCGCCGTGTTGACGCTCATCAACGCCGCACCGCCAAAACCTTGCAGAATGCGCATCACCGTAAGCATTTCCAGCGTTCGCGAGAGCGCGCACAGCAGCGAAGCGAGGGTAAACACCACCAGGCCGTACTGGTAAATGCGGCGATAGCCGAACATATCGCCCAGAAAAGAGAGCGTCAGCAGTGAGGCAACAATGGCGATTTGATAAGCGTTAATAATCCAGATACTGCTCGCGGGCGAGGCGTTTAATTCATGGGCGATGGTAGGGAGCGCCACGTTAGCGATAGTGCCGTCAAGCACCGCCATCATGATCCCAATAGCGATAGTAAGAATTGCGCCGTAGCGCTGGGGGATGGGTAAACCATCAGAAACCGTTTTTTCCATTAACTGTGCCGCTCAAAAAGAAAGTCAGGAGCCGTAAACCGATTACTTTAGCCTGAAAACCCGCCTCAGGGATAATTAAGTGTTGCGTCGCAGATTTATAATGCCAGCTCATAGATACATTGCGGCGGCGGGGTCAGCTCCTTATAATAAAAACCGGTTCTAATTTTTATAAAACAAGTGCGATCTGAGGTGATCAATGGCAATCGCAGATTTGGATAAACAGCCTGATTCTGTTTCATCTGTGTTGAAAGTTTTCGGTATTTTGCAGGCGCTGGGTGAAGAACGTGAAATTGGCATCACCGAATTATCCCAACGTGTAATGATGTCAAAAAGCACGGTTTACCGCTTTTTGCAGACCATGAAATCCTTAGGATACGTGGCCCAGGAAGGGGAGTCCGAAAAATATTCCCTCACGCTGAAACTGTTTGAATTAGGCGCAAAAGCGTTGCAGAACGTCGATCTGATTCGCAGCGCGGATATCCAGATGCGCGAACTGTCTAACCTGACAAAAGAGACAATTCACCTCGGCGCGCTGGATGAAGACAGTATCGTCTACATCCACAAAATCGACTCGATGTACAATTTGCGTATGTATTCCCGCGTGGGCCGCCGCAATCCGCTGTACAGCACCGCTATCGGTAAAGTGCTGCTGGCGTGGCGCGATCGTGAAGAAACGAAGCAAATTCTCTCTGAAGTCGAATACAAGCAGAGCACCCCACGCACAGTGACCAGCACCGAGGCGTTATTGCCAGTGCTGGATATGGTTCGCGAGCAGGGTTTCGGCGAAGATAACGAAGAGCAGGAAGAAGGGTTGCGCTGCATTGCAGTGCCCGTGTTTGACCGCTTCGGCTTTGTGATTGCCGGCCTGAGTATTTCCTTCCCAACGCTGCGTTTCTCCGAAGAACGCTTGCATGAATACGTCGCCATGCTGCACGGCGCGGCGCGGAAAATTTCCGAACAACTGGGTTATAACGACTACCCGTTCTGATGATAAACCGCAGCGCTGACTGCGGTTTTTTAATTATCGATAACGGTTTCGCTTTTACGCAGTAGCGGACATTGCGAAATCCCGATAATTCCGCTTTCTGAATGAATAAACTGTGCGGTCACTACCTGTCGGGCCGTCAGGTATTCGCACTGGAGCCCCAAGCCCGCCACGTTGTTATGGCTACCGATTAAAATCCCGTAGCCGCTGAACAACAGGGCCAGCCACAGGATCGCCATGATGGCAATCAACCGGATAATCAAACGCATAGCTCGCTCCTTTTTATCGATCCTCTATGCAGCATGCCAGTTCAGGCGTAATTCTCAATCTGATGAATCTTAATTGCCACAGTTATTAGTAGCGTGATGATTGGTTTAAGATCTGCGTGTTAATCTGACCGGAATATGCGTAAAACTGGAGTCTTCAGTGAAAAAAGTGAAATGGGCACTGCTGGTCATTGCGTTGCTGTTGGGCCTGATTTTATGGGCGCAAATGTTGAATGTGATGTGCGATCAGGATGTTCAATTCTTCAGCGGAATATGCGTGATCAACAAATATATTCCGTGGTAAATGATTTTTAGCAATGCCGATGTGATCGCTGTCGTCTGGTGCTACACTACTGCGCTTTACTGAGGTGGTTTTTATGAATGACATGATCAATTCCGGTGCGCTCAACCTTGCATCGATGGCGTTCTCTTTACTGGTTCTGGTGGTTGGGTTAGTGGTGTGGTTTTTCGTCAATCGCGCCAGCGTTAAGGCGAATGAACAAATTGCTTTACTGGAAGCATTGCTGGAACAGCAGAAGCGCCAGACTGCGTTGCTTCGCCGAATTTGCGAAGCCAATGAACCAGAAGCACAACCCGAAGAAACCCCGGCACAGCCCCAAAAAGACGATGACGATGGCTTTATTCGTCTGGTCGCTGAACGGTAAATTCCCTCCTTTCATTGCCATAGGGTGATGCTGCGTGGTCTGGAAAAATCCCTGGTACGATCCGTCGCAGTCCCATCATCTTGAGGGCGGCTTTCGCAATCTGCATCCTGCGGGTCCTCGCGCCGGAGATTACCAGCGCTGGCAAAAAGAGCGTAAAGCCAACGGCTATCCGCATGCCCCAAAACATGGTTACGCTGGTTTTATCGAGCAGTGGTGGCAACTTGCTGATTTTAATCAGCAAGGGGATGGGGTATGGTGGCTTGGGCATGCCTCGCTACTGTTTTCCCTTCAGGGGCAGCGGGTATTAACGGACCCGGTATTTTTCAAGCGCGCCTCGCCGTTTACTTTTTACGGGCCGCAGCGCAAATCACCGGTGCCGTTTACTCTATCGGCGCTGCCGCCTATTGATACGATCCTGATTTCTCATAATCATTACGATCATCTGGATAGTGCGACGGTGCGTTTTTTACGCCGCCACGCTCCCGACGCGACATGGTTTGTTCCGCTGGGGCTGAAAGCCTGGTTTATACGCCATGGAATAACGCACGTAGTTGAACTCGACTGGTGGCAGGCATACACCCTCGACGGGCTGGTTTATACCGCTATACCGGCGCAGCACTGGAGTATGCGTACTCCGTGGGATCGCAACCGGTCCTTATGGTGCGGCTGGGCTATTGAGAATTCCGGGTTTCGGGCCTGGTTTTGCGGCGATACCGGCTATCACCCGTTCCTTCACGATATTACCCAGCGCCTCGGGCCGATTGATTTCGCCGCCATACCCATTGGTGCGTATGAACCCCGCTGGTTTATGGCCCCGCATCATATGGATCCGAACAGTGCCGTTACTCTGTGGCAACACCTCGACAGACCGCGTGCTGTGCCCATCCACTGGGGTGTTTTCGAACTGGCAGACGAATCGCTGGACAGGCCGCCAGAAGAGTTACTTTCGGCATTAGAGGCAGCCCGTGAGACATCGGGTAAATTCGCGCCGCTAAAAATTGGTCAATATTTGCCCTTTAACGAAGCGTGACATATAAGAAATAATTATTAAGTTATTTCTCGGATGAAAATATATCTTGCGGAAAGTAACAGGAAACTATTTCTACGCTTATCTCATGCATTGTCATTAGCCTGTCATTATTTTGGTGCAATTATTTAACGTATTTTCGTTACGTTTAATTGTAATGTCGATCTGAGTAATGTTGTGATGATTCCCACAGAATGGGCAATAGCCTTTGTGCAGAGCGAGTTAATTGGCTGTCTATCGCAAGATTCTTCTTTTTTATAGTAAATTTTGGCCTGTGACGTGGACGACATACCAGGTTTGAGCTATGTTGAAAAGGTTGTCTGCTCGCTGTGTGGTTGCCGAAGGACCCTGTGCTCAAGGCTTATCATATCAGCGTGTTACGTGTTGCCTCTGGGGCAGCCCGTAGTCACTTATTGATTTGTGCGGCAGATCGATACACGTTTAAAAATGGCTTGCCATTATATACGTTGTGTGTGATAACATTTTTTGGGTCAAACGAGGTATAGTTCTGTTTATGTGTGGCATTATCAGTATAGAAGTCCTGAGTAAACATGTTGTCGTTGAATACTGCTTCTCTGCCGAACCTTTTATTAGTGCCTCATGCAGTAATGTCTCAGTTTTATCTCAATGAAGCCTGCGGGCGAAGAATACAATTTAAGGAATTTGCAAAATGGCAAAGATCAAAGGTCAAGTTAAGTGGTTCAACGAGTCTAAAGGTTTTGGTTTCATTACTCCGGCTGACGGCAGCAAAGATGTGTTCGTACACTTCTCTGCCATCCAAGGTAACGGCTTCAAAACCCTGGCTGAAGGCCAGAACGTAGAGTTCGAAATTCAGGACGGCCAGAAAGGCCCGGCAGCCGTTAACGTTACTGCTATCTGATCGAATTTCTGATGCGGTGCCTTGCGCATCGTTTCTCTAAAAAGCCTCGCTAAGCGGGGCTTTTTTGTTTCTGGCGCTTACCGCTGCGTTGCAAATCAGGCTACACTTGCGCCCTTTAAATTACCCGGAGTTGCTATGTTTACCTGTCCCCTTTGCCACGCCCCGCTGAGCGAAAAGCCTAAAAGTTACCTTTGCCCACAGGGGCACCAGTTCGACAAGGCCAAAGAAGGATATGTAAATTTGCTGCCGGTACAGTTTAAGCATTCAAAACAACCGGGCGATAACGGCGAAATGATGCAGGCACGCCGAGCTTTTCTTGATGCCGGCTACTATCAACCGCTGCGCCAGCGGGTGGCCGAGTTGCTCGAACAACAACTCGCGGCTCAGGCGGATACCGTTCTGGATATTGGCTGTGGGGAAGGGTATTACACTGCGGCGTTTGCTGAGGTTGCCTTAGCGCATGGCGCAAATACCTGTGGGCTGGACGTCTCAAAAGTCGCTATCCGCTACGGTGCGAAACGCTATCCCGACGTGACGTTCTGCGTGGCATCAAGCCATCGTTTGCCGTTCGCAGAGGCTTCCCTGGATGCGGTGATCCGTATTTACGCACCCTGCAAAGCCGAAGAACTGGCGAGAACCGTTAAGCCTGGCGGGAGTGTGATTACCGTCGTTCCCGGACCGCGTCATTTAGTGCAGTTGAAAGGGCTGATCTACGACGAGATTAAATTGCACTCGCCGGAGGGTGAAAGCCTTGAAGGATTTACATTGTCTGAAGAGTTACAGCTTGCTTATGGGATGACGCTGAACGCTGACAACGCCGTGGCGCTATTACAAATGACACCGTTTGCCTGGCGCGCGCGCCCGGAAGTGTGGGCGTCGTTAAATAAAGTAGAATCATTCGAATGCGAAACGGATTTTTGTATTCGCGTCTGGCAGCGCGACAGTTAAGCAAAGTGGCTCCAGAGGATCTGCGCGCCAATCCCCATCAGTACCAGCCCGCCCAGGATCTCAGCGCGCTTGCCCAGTAGCGGGCCAATAAAACGGCCCAGCATAATGCCCAACGTGGACATAATCAGCGTCGCACAGCCAATCGCCAGCGCGGTGTAGATAATATTTGCCTGTAAGAAGGCCAAACCCACGCCGACGGCCATGGCATCGATACTGGTGGCAAACGCAGTGGTAACTAATAACCAGAAGCTGTGGCGGCGCAGCTGCGTCTTTTCTTCTTCCGTTTCGCCGCGAACGCCTTCAACAACCATTCGCACACCCAGGAACATCAGCAGGGCAAAGGCTATCCAGTGATTCCACTCAAGCACAAATTTCGAGGCGAAAAGGCCCAGCGCCCAGCCGATGAGCGGGGTAAGCGTTTCGATTACGCCGAATATCAGGCCGATGCGTAACGCCTGAGAGAATTTAGGTTTATGAAGGGTCGCGCCTTTGCCGATCGATGCGGCGAATGCGTCCATTGACATGCCGAATGCGAGAAGAAGGGTTGCGGAAAGATTCATCAAAGCGTCCTGACCGGGATATCCATATACACAGCCACTGCCCCGGTAATCAGCAGTGAATGTGCCTATGGTCTCGCTTGACTGAGAGGGCTCTCAGTCCGTACGCGCCACGTTGTAACAACGAGTATGTTGACACGTACATTTCCGTAAACAGTGGAAATTAGCTACTCCCCAATGACGGGCGCAACAGTACCATATTCAGGAAATATAAAACAACCCACAAAAGTTGTTATTTTTCAACCTAATTGATAACGATTTTCATTTGACGGAATTAGTAATGAAAAGGTTAATAAATAGTTTTATGTTCTCTGCAAAATAATATAGCCATGGCTATGTTGGTGTTTAAATATCCACCAAAAATATAGACAAGGCTATTGTTTAACCTATTGACTATTAATAAGAAGTTTATAAATTCTTTCGAGATCGTCAATATTCTTTACCCGGATAAGCAGGCGGCGTTGTTCTAATTGCATCACCAGAACCCCGTCTTCCGATAAATTCATTGCCTTAATGCGATTATATTCTATCCATGCGTTGGCGAAGAAAAAGCCAGTAGATTTGAAAATAATCTTTGGCTGTCGCAACCAGAAAAGATAAATAGCCATCAGCGCCAACGCGCCTAATAACCAGGTGGTTAGCGGTGCGCCATGTGAAGCAATATTGTTGTAAATCAGTATGCCGACCAGCCCGACGAAAATCGCGCCGTCGACGCGGCTGCGGCGTAGTAAGGGGATGGTTAACAGTGTTGTGCCTTTGCGTTTTGCCATAATGGCTTCGTCATAGATGGCAAAGGCCAGCAGTACCAGAATAAACAGGATCAGAATCCAGTCCGTCAGTGTCATGCCTACTCCCTAATAAAAAACCGGGAGCAAGCCCCCGGTTATAAACCTCAGGAAAACCGTATCTTACAGCCCAAGCAGCCCGATCGCATAGCCAACGATACCGATCACGAAGAAGCCGACGATAATCCACAGCGGGTTAACTTTTTTACGCAGTAGCCACATACAGGCGAAGGTCAGCAGCAGCGGCACCAGGCCCGGCATCAACTGGTCGAGAATGGTTTGCACCGTGGTAACTTTTTCAGCGCCGGTCTGGTCGGTAATACGCGAGACCACCAGCGGAATATTCACGTGCGTCCACTTGTTGACCAGCGCCCCCATTACAAACAGGCCGAGAATTGACGCCCCCTCGGTCAGTTTTTGCAGGAAGCCGCCACCCATATCCTTAACGATATCGATCCCTTTGCGATAACCGTAAGCCACGCCGTAATAACGGGTTGCAAGGCGCACCGCGTTAAACAGGATAAAGAACAGCAACGGTCCCAGCAGGCTGCCGCTCATGGCGATACCTGCGCCCAGCGCCGCGAATACCGGACGCACCGTACCCCAGAAAATGGGGTCACCGACGCCTGCCAGCGGCCCCATCAGGCCCACTTTGATACCGTTAATCGCGCCATCGTCAATTTCTGCACCGTTGGCGCGCTGCTCTTCCATCGCCAGCGTTACGCCCAGTACCGGCGCTGCAACGTATGGATGGGTGTTGAAGAACTCGAGATGGCGTTTGATCGCCTGACGGCGTGCCTCGTTGTTTTCCGGGTACAGACGTTTGATCGCCGGGATCATTGAGAAACAGAAACCCAGCGCCTGCATACGTTCAAAGTTCCATGAACCCTGAAACAGGTTAGAACGAATGAACACGCCGCGAATGTCGCTTTGAGTCAGTTTCTTCTCACCCGTGGTAGCCGTATTTTTTGTCATATCAACCATGTCGCTCACCTGCTAGTCCAGTTCGTTATCAAGATCGTTAGCGCCAGCGGCCGGTGCAGGCGCGGCGGCGGAACGGTTGTATTTCGGGCTAAGTTGGATGTAGAGGATGGCCATGACGGCGCCAATCACACCCAGGGCGACCAGGTTGAAGTTGGTGAACGCCGCAGTAACGAAGCCGAGATAGAAGAACGGCATCAGGTAGCCGGCACGCATCATGTTGATGACCATTGCATAACCCACGACCACGATCATACCGCCGGCGATGTTCAGACCGCTGGTGACCACTTCAGGGATAGCGTTCAACATATTCTGGACTTCGCTGGTCCCCACGGACACCGCCACGATCACCGCCGGAATAGCGATACGCATGGCCTGAAGGAACAGCGAGGAAACATGGATCCACGACAGGGCAGTGAGATTGCCTTTTTCCGCCGCGCTGTCCGCCGCGTGCTGGAAACCTACGGTGATAGTACGCACGATAATGGTCAGTACCTGGCCTGCCGCTGCCAGCGGAATGGCCAGCGCGATACCGGCACCGATGCTTTGGTGGCCAGCAATAACCAGGATGGTTGAGATAATTGACGCCAGCGCCGCATCAGGGGCAACCGCCGCACCGATGTTCATCCAGCCGAGGGCGATCATTTCCAGGGTACCACCGATAATGATACCGGTCTTCATATCACCCAAAACGGCCCCGACGAGGGTACAGGCGATAAGTGGACGGTGAAACTGAAATTCATCGAGTACCGACTCCATACCCGCGATACACGCAACGATGAACACCAGCACAATCTGAAGAGTGGTAATCTCCATTGTACTTCTCCTATAACATTGACAGACTTAAGTGTGAGAGCTGAAAAACGTCGTTCCTGTTCCGCAGTTACGGTGTCACTTTGCGGAGTAAATCCATCATTTTCAGTTTTTGATCGTTGGAGACTTTGCGGACTTCAAGCTCAATGCCGCGCGCGTTAAGTTTGTTGAAGGCGTCAATGTCTTTGCTATCGACTGACACCGCGTTATTCACCTGCGTTTTACCCTGGCGGAACGCCATGCCGCCAATGTTCACCGACGTGATATTCACGCCGCCTTCCACAACGCGCTCGACGTCGGTCGGGTTGGTGAACAGCAGCATCACGCGTTCCCGGGCGTATTTCGGGTTGTTGTAAACACGGATCATTTTGGCAACGTCAACCACGTGGGCGGTCACGCCGGGAGGGGCAACCTGGGTCAGCAGTGTTTTACGCACTGTGTCCGCCGCCACCTCATCGCTCACTACGATAATGCGCGAAACGTTGGTTTCTTTGGTCCAGCGGGTGGCAACCTGGCCGTGAATCAAACGGTCATCGATACGGGCGAGGCCGATCACCATATAATCGTCCGGCCCCATAGGTTTTGCGGGCGTCGCTGCTTTGGGCGCGACAGGCGCGGCGGCAGGCGTCGCCGTTGGGGCGGCTTTTTCAACCGGTTTTGCCTTCAGCGCCTTAACGCCCTCACGCCCGGTTTCCACGGCCAGCGCGACCAGTTCATCGAATGACGGGTTATCGTCGCGCCCCATTAGGGTTTCGACCAACATCGGAATGTTGACCCCAGCAATCACTTCATGGTGCTCTTTATCGACGACAATGCGGCTGGCAGCATTAAACGGGCTGCCTCCCCATGTATCGACGAGAAACAGCACGCCCTGACGGGTATCGAGTTTCGATAATTGGGCGTTGTATTTTTCGATGAGTGTTTCCGCGTTTTCGCCGGGAACAAAATCAATCCAACCCACATTTTCTTGCTCGCCCAGCAGCATCTCGGCGGTTTTGAGCAGTTGCTCAGCGGCCCAACCGTGAGTGCCTATGACAATAGCAATAGTCACGTGCTACCTCCTTCGTTGTAGTCACACCCTCTTTAACGAGAGCATCGCGAATCATTACTGGCTAACCGAATCGATTCAGATAAGGGGTTTATTGAGACAAATGCCTAATCCGTGATTTATTTTAGATAGTGAAAAAATAATTTATGTGATGAAGATCCGTAATTTAGCTTAAGCCGGCCCGTAAAAAAGGTTGCTAAGAAATATGAACCTTCACTGTGTCAGCAAAATTGCAAATTCTGGTAAATCTTTGCAAAAGGCTGATTCCGTTTGCTAATGTATGCTTCTTATTAATTATCAGGAGTAGCGGGCAGCAGCCCACCGTATGGACCGTCACCGACGTCAATTCACTTCCGCCTGTTCTCAGGCCACTCGTCATTCCGACGCATCACACCTAATGTTAGCTACTGTTTTTGCGCCCGCGAATTGTGCGGTGCCGTTTAGTCATTCCTTCAGCTGGAGCCAGTTATGGAATTATTAATGGACCCCTCGATTTGGGCGGGTTTGCTGACGCTTGTGGTACTGGAAATCGTTCTGGGTATCGACAACCTGGTGTTTATCGCCATCCTCGCAGACAAACTGCCGCCAAAGCAGCGTGACAAAGCCCGTTTAATCGGCTTGTCCCTGGCGCTGATTATGCGTCTGGGGCTGTTGTCGTTGATTTCCTGGATGGTGACGCTGACGCGCCCGCTGTTCAGCGTGATGGATTTCACTTTCTCGGGACGCGACCTGATTATGCTGCTCGGGGGCTTGTTCCTGCTGTTTAAAGCCACGACCGAACTGCACGAGCGGCTGGAGAACAAGCAGCACGATGATGCCCACGGTAAAGGCTATGCCAGCTTCTGGGTGGTCGTGGTACAGATTGTGATCCTTGATGCGGTGTTCTCGCTTGACGCCGTGATCACAGCGGTAGGGATGGTGAACCATCTGCCGGTAATGATGGCAGCGGTAGTGATCGCGATGGCGGTGATGTTACTGGCCTCTAAGCCGTTGACGCGCTTTGTGAACCAGCATCCGACGGTTGTGGTGCTCTGTCTGAGCTTCCTGTTGATGATCGGCCTGAGCCTGGTGGCGGAAGGTTTCGGCTTCCATATTCCGAAAGGCTACCTGTACGCGGCTATCGGTTTCTCGATCCTGATCGAGTTGTTTAACCAGATTGCCCGTCGCAACTTTGTGAAGCATCAGTCGCGTATGCCGCTGCGCGCCAGAACGGCGCAATCGATCCTGAGCCTGATGGGCGGCAATAAAAAAGGTAACGTCCAGCCGGAAACGGAAGGGACCGCGATGGTGCCGATTCCTATGGAATCTTTTGCCCATGAAGAACGCTACATGATTAATGGCGTACTGACCCTGGCATCGCGTTCCCTGCGCAGCATTATGACGCCGCGCGGCGAAATCAGTTGGGTGGATGCCGAGCTGAGCGTGGATGAAATCCGCGAGCAGCTACTGTCATCCCCGCACAGTCTGTTCCCGGTGTGCCGTGGCGAGCTGGATGAAGTCATCGGTATCGTGCGTGCGAAAGAGCTGTTGGTGGCGCTGGAAGAGGGCGTTGACGTGGCGGCGATCGCGGCGCAGTCCCCGGCGATTGTGGTGCCGGAAACCCTGGATCCGATCAACCTGTTGGGCGTGCTGCGCCGCGCCCGCGGCAGCTTTGTTATCGTCACCAACGAGTTTGGCGTGGTGCAAGGCCTGGTAACGCCGTTGGACGTGCTGGAAGCCATCGCGGGTGAATTCCCGGACGCTGACGAAACCCCGGAAATCGTGGCGGATGGCGACGGCTGGCTGGTCAAAGGCGGTACCGACCTGCACGCCTTGCAGCAGCATGTTAACGTTTCTACGCTGGTGAATGACGAAGACGACATTGCCACTGTGGCAGGTCTGGTAATTGCGGTTAACGGCCAAATCCCGCGCGTGGGCGATGTGCTGGAGGTTGCGCCTTTGCGCATCACTATTGTTGAAGCCAACGATTATCGCGTGGACCTGGTTCGGGTCGTGAAAGACGAACCTGAGCACGACGAAGAAGAGTAATCAGCGTAGCGTCAATGCTGACATATGTTGATCGTTGTTGATGGCAGGTGGCGGTAAGTCACCTGCCAGCCAGCGCGGGAAATCAGCGATGGGCATGGGCTTCGCGTATAAATATCCCTGGAGTATCGCCACGCCGTGACGGCGCAAATAGCCTTCCTGCTGTTCGCTTTCCACACCTTCCGCCACCAGATTGATCCGCAGCCGTTTACCCAACGCGATAATAATATCCGTCACCGTGGAGTTCACCGCATCGGTGCCAATGGCGGCGGTAAAGCTTTTATCAATTTTCAGCACATTAGGGTGCAGCCGCTCAAGATAAGCCAGCGAACTTTGCCCGGTGCCGAAATCATCAATCGCTAGTTCCACGCCCATCTGGTGCAGCTCACGCACCACGCGGTAGTCCATATCCGGCAGCGCGTCGCGTTCAGTCAGTTCAAGCATGAGCTGCTGTCTGGGCTGTTTAGCGAACCAGACGCGGCGTAAATCATCAATAATCACCCCGTTATGGAAATGGCTGGCCGCTACGTTAATCCCGACATGAAATTGTTCCGAGGCCGGGAAAAGATGCAGCTGGCGCACGGTTTCCGCCAGCACGTAGCGGGTGAGCGGCGCGATTAAATCCTGCTGCTCGGCGAGAGGAATAAACACGTCCGGGGAGATCCACCCCTGGCGCGGATTGTTCCAGCGCAACAGGATCTCCACGCCGACACAGTGGCG
Source organism: Atlantibacter sp. MEI4A-1023 (assembly GCF_056155425.1). Classification (NCBI taxonomy): domain Bacteria; kingdom Pseudomonadati; phylum Pseudomonadota; class Gammaproteobacteria; order Enterobacterales; family Enterobacteriaceae; genus Atlantibacter; species Atlantibacter sp. MEI4A-1023. The sequence continues at coordinate 2,727,213 of NZ_CM149568.1, read as the reverse complement.
GTCCCGCGCCCGTACCAGCGGCTGGCAAAACACTTCAAACTCCCTGGCGGCGATACCCAGGTTTATTTCCCAGGAAAAACTCATCCGTGTTGCGCTGGCAAGCCAGGTGATATAGCCGATCAGCAGACTGAGCATCAGCGCCAGTGGTAGCTGGGCAGGCAGGCTTTGCAGCGCGACTTTTTCCGGCGACGGGCCGGTGGCGATCACGGCAAACGGGTAACGGCTGGAATGATAGCGATGTTCAACGTGGCCGCGGGTGAGAGGCAGCCGGTTATCGTAGATAGTCTGCCCGACCAGATATTGATTCGCCACGTTGAGCACCGCCTGGGTGATTAACGGTGGGCGCGGCTGGAGCGTCAACCCCGCCAGCAGTTCGATATTCACCACCTGCATCACGCCGCTTTGCCCGTCGAGGCTAGACGGTTCCCACAACAGCAAAATCGGCGAGCCTTTCAGCAGCGACCCGGCGATGGAGAGCGTCATCAGCGGATAAACCGAGGGCAGCTTGGGTTGCAGTTGATTAATCGGGATATCGCGCTGGCCAAAAATACTTGAGCAGTAGAGGGTACCGTCTTTCACCAGGGCGATAGATCGAACCGTTTGCAGTCGCGCCGCCTGTTCGCGCAGCTGATACTGGGTCATATCGCAGGGGATGCCAGGCAATGTCACCAGTGATTTACGCGCCACTTCGATAGGTGCCAGCACCGTCTCCAGAGAAGTAATCGCGCGCTGGCTGTATTCCTGGATTTCCCGTCGGTTGTCGCTGCGCTCGGTGACATAGCGCAGGCCCAGCGTCACGATGAGGGTCAGGATGGCAAGAACTATGCAAAGAATAAATCGTCTGCGCCGATAGTGATAAATAATGCGCTGGGCTGTTTGCATCTCCGTAGCCTCTCAAGACCTCTCCTCAGGGTGGAGAAGTGAACATTGAAAGTGTAGTGGGGATTATTTATGACGAAACCGCGGCAGATAAAAAAAGCGCCGCGAATGCGGCGCTCGGTACTTAGTTACACTGGACTTTAATCGCCAGCCCGCCGCGCGAGGTTTCGCGATATTTGGCGTTCATGTCTTTACCGGTTTCGTACATGGTCTCGATGACTTTATCCAGCGAAACGCGCGGCGCGCTGGTGCGGCGCATCGCCATGCGTGACGCGTTGATCGCCTTAACCGATGCGATGGCGTTACGCTCAATGCACGGCACCTGCACCTGGCCGGCGACCGGGTCGCAGGTCAAACCGAGGTTATGCTCCATGCCGATTTCCGCCGCCACGCAAACCTGTTCCGGGCTGGCGCCGAGAATTTCAGCCAGGCCAGCGGCCGCCATGGAGCAAGCCACACCCACTTCACCCTGGCAACCCACTTCCGCGCCGGAAATTGACGCGTTCATTTTGTACAGCGCGCCAATCGCGCCAGAGGCCAGGAAGTAGCGGATATACACATCCGGCGTTACCGGTTCGATAAAGTGGTCGTAGTAGGCCAGCACCGCCGGAACGATACCGCAGGCACCGTTGGTCGGCGCGGTCACCACGCGGCCACCCGCGGCGTTTTCTTCATTCACCGCCAGCGCGAACATATTGACCCAGTCGATAACCGTCATCGGATCTTTGTTGTTCTTATCGCTGGACACCAGCATTCTGCGCAGCGCGGAAGCGCGACGCGGCACGCGCAGCGGGCCAGGCAGCACGCCTTCGGTATTCATACCGCGATCGATACAGGCCTGCATGGTGCACCAGACGTTGCCGAAATAGTCTTCGATTTCCTGCTTCGTATGCAGCGCCAGCTCGTTTTTCATCACCAGACCGGAGATAGACAAACCGGTGTCATTGCAGTAATCCAGCAGCGACTGGGCGGATTTAAACGGATACGGGACGTTAACGTCGCCGCTGGCGTCTTTGCCGAAATGGGCTTCGTCGACGATAAACCCGCCGCCGATGGAGTAATAAGTATTGCTGTAGATCTCTTTGTCGCCGTGGTACGCAGTGATGCGCATGGCGTTTTCATGCAGCGGCAGGTTATCGCTTTGAAAGCGCATGCCGTTGTCTTTCGGGAAATCCACTTCATGGCGGCCCTGCGCCAGCAGCAGGCGTTCGCGGGTTTCGACATCCCGGATAAACGCCGGAATGCTATCAATATCAACGGTATCAGGTAGATTACCCGCCAGACCCATAATGATCGCGATATCGGTATGGTGGCCTTTGCCGGTAAGAGAAAGCGAGCCGTAAACGTCAACCGCTACGCGGGTCACGTTTTCCAGTAATCCTTTTTCGACCAGATCATCGACGAACTGCTTCCCTGCCTTCATCGGTCCAACGGTATGGGAAGAGGAGGGACCAATGCCCACCTTAAACATGTCGAATATACTAATCACAGTAAAAACTCCTGCCAGGGGCACCCTTTTGGGTGACGATGTTAGAACAACGCTTATTTTAAGAGTTTATTGTTCGGCACAGTTAATTATTCACATGAATAAAACTAATGCCTCAGACAATATTCACTAATAAAGTGTCGCCAGACCCCATAAAAAACAGGGATTATGCTGAAATTATAGTTAAGGTTTCGTACCGATTTGCAGAGCCAGCTCACGAATAATGCCCGCCGTCATGCCCCAGACAAAGTAGTGTTCATACCAGGACAGCCAGACGCGGTGATCGTTACCGCGCCGATGGATATCCAGCGGATGATAACGCCCCAGGCGCAGCGCTTCATCCAGCGGCATTTCAAACACCGCGGAGACTTCCTCTTCGCTGGCGTGATAGGGCAGGTCCGGCGGGATAATCCCCACGACTGGCGTGACCTGGAAGCCGGTGACGCTGTCCACGGTGGGCAGCACGCCGATCACTTCCACCGATTCCGGAGGAATAGCCACCTCTTCCTGGGCTTCGCGCAGCGCGGCGGCAATAAGCGAACTGTCTTCTGGATCGCGCGCGCCGCCGGGGAACGCCACCTGCCCGGCGTGTTTACGCATCCGCGTTGAGCGCTGGGTGAGCAGCAAGCCGGGAACCGGGCGGCGCACAATCGGCACCAGCACGGCGGCCTGGCGTTGATTTATCGAATGGCGGCTAATCTCCGGGCGTAATAACTGAAAACGGGCTAAAAAACTGTCCAGTGTCATCGGCGGATTACTCATGGGACTCCTTTAAAGGTGATTAAGGATACGATTAACTTTATCAAAAGTTTCCTGATATTCCGCCGCTTCCTCACTATCCGCCACAATGCCGCCCCCAGCCGAACAGTACAGCGTGCCGTCCTGCGCGGTGACGGTGCGAATAGTAATGCTGGTGTCCATATTGCCGCACGCGCTGATGTAGCCGATGCTGCCGCACCAGGCGTTACGCCGTTGCGGCTCCAGCTCTTCGATAATTTCCATCGCCCGCACTTTGGGTGCGCCGGTAATCGAGCCGCCGGGGAAACTGGCGCGCAGCAGATCGGTAGCATGAAGATGGGCAGGTAGGGTCGCAGTAATGGTACTCACCAGATGATGCACTGCCGGGAAAGGCTCCACCACGAACAGTTCTGGCACCTTAACGCTGCCCGGCACCGCAACGCGGCCGATATCGTTACGCAGCAGGTCGACAATCATCAGGTTCTCCGCCCGGTCTTTGGGCGACGCGGCCAGTTTTTGCGCCTGCAAGGTATCCTGCCTGGGATCGGCCAGCCGCGGCAGCGTGCCTTTGATGGGGCGCGTCTGGATCTGGTCGCCTTCCAGCAAAATAAAACGCTCCGGGGACAGACTTAAAATCGCCTGCTCCGGCAGACGCAAAAAGGCGCTGAACGGCGCGCGGTTAGCGGCGTTCAACTGCAAAAACGCCTGCCATTCATCCCCCGTGTAGGTAGCCTGAAAGCGTTGCGCCAGATTGACCTGGTAACAGTCGCCGCTGTGCAGATACGCCTGAATCTGGCGGAATTTTGCGCCGTATTCTTCGCGGCTCATACTGGAGGACCAGTCTGACGTGCGCACAAACGGGGCTGATTCCGCGGCCGGCTGCTGCTCAAGCCAGGCAAGACGCGCCTCGGCGTCATCCCAGCTCAACAACGTGAGGGTCTGGCGATGGTGATCGGCGATCAGCGCCCAGTCATAAATACCCACCGCCATATCCGGCGCGCTCACATCCTGCGCGGCTATCACCGGCAGCTTTTCGAAACGTCGTCCGAGATCGTAGCCGAACAGCCCCACCGCGCCACCCTGGAAGGGCAGGTTGGGGTCGTTAACGGGCTGGATATTCAGCGTTTTCAGCGCCGATTTCAGCAGCGCTAACGGGCAATTATCAGAAGTCCTGCTGCTGTCATCGGTGTGGATAACGGTTGACGCTCCCGTCGTTTGCAGCGTGATCTTCGGGTCAGCCACCAGGATATCAAACCGGTTGTGGGCGTGTTCGGCAAAGCCGGAATGCAGCAGCATCGCCCAGGGCTGGTGGTGCAGAGTGGCAAAATGGGTTAACAGCGCATCAGGTTGCCAGGGCAGCGTAACGGTTTTCAGGCCGGAGGAGTGGATTGTTTGCATCGCTAAACTCATCAACACGGGTTGCCTGCGCGCAGTGGTTGGCGCAATCAGAGCAACGTGAAATAATAACCGCCAGCAATGTAACAGGAGTCAACCATGTTTGCAGGATTACCTTCACTCACCCATGAACAGCAGCAACAGGCGGTCGAGCGGATTCAGGAACTGATGGCGCAGGGGTTAAGCAGCGGTGAGGCTATCGCCCAGGTGGCGCAAGAAATCCGCGCGACCCATAAGGGCGACCGTATCGTCGCCCGCTTTGAAGATGAAGACGAGTAAATAAATTCTCTTCAAACTTCAGGTCCTGTAACTAAATGGCGCACATGCGCTGTTTAGTTAATATTTTATCCATTGCACTTTTTGCCAAACACTTCGAGCCGCAAGCGTAGCTTGTGTTAAATGGCCATTGATCACAGTTATGGCAACATGAATAACGTCTTTATCAAGTGGATTAATACTCTCTGTATTAAGAGTGTAACTGTTTATTAGCTCAGCTCTTAAAGTTACTTTAGACTCAATTGAGTACTGTTGAATTCCTGAAGAAAGATTCAACATGTACATGTCATCCTTTGAGTTTTGTGAAAAAAATATTAGGCGACTGAATTTTTTGTAACCCTTGATTAATTGTTGTTCTTTTTAATGTAACATAACAAGTGTTTTTCATTATGTTTTGATTATTGTTTGTATTTATTAATTTTTTATTTAATTATATGATTTATAAGTAATAATCGCTATTTTTATCAAACCAGAGTGGATATGTATAGACTGTACGCAAAGCATATTGTAGGTAGTAATTATTCTATTAAATAATGATTAATTCTCTCATCATAAGTTTAATTTATAAATCGGGTTTTTTTTGGGACTTTATAAAATGGATCGGGATAAGGTAATTTGTAGTGTGTGGTATGCTAATTTATTATATTTATGGCTTTAGGGACGATCATGAACTTTTCCAGACGAAACTTGTTGGCTTTCGGTGGTGCCGGAATGCTGGGGGCAGCAATACCCACAACGCTAAGCCAATTAAAAAAAACAGCGCCAACAGAATGGGTAGTTGGAGAATATGGCGGCGAGTATGGCCCTGGAAAAGATATTGGTACTGCGTTTAATAACACCCTTTTACAAAAAGGGAGCAGGCCGGGACGGGTCATTGTTCCTTATGTTAATGGGGTGATGTACGTCGATAAAAATAGCCTGATAGTTTACGGTGATGTTGAAATAGATTTTTGTAGTAATCATATAAAACTTCAAAATGGTGCCTCGAAGTACCTGTTAAAAAATCAAAAAACGAGTAATGAAATTTCCGGGAAAGTCACGATTAAAAATGCAACCTTTGACGGTAATAAACGAGGCGGACAGACCAGGCGTTATGACCGTGTGGTTAAAGATAAGTTGTATGGCGATATTTATCATTATACAGATAATTATCCTGGCTTTTGCCTGGTTTTCGATAGGCTCGAAACATTAATTATTGATAATGTGAGAATCATCGATCCGGAGGGATGGGGAATTGCGCATTTCCTTTGTGATACGGCACGGTTTTCGAATATTGAAGTCGTGACCCAGAACGGTACGGGCTTAAACGGAGATGGCATAACGGGTGTAGGAACCCGTCATGTGCAGGTCAGCAATCTGCAGGGTTACACTAACGATGATATGATTGGAATTTCAACATCCAGAGCAACGGTCCAGGGTATGATGATTTTTAACCCCCAGGAAGGCAGAGATATAGATAGCGTGGTAATTGAGAATCTGCGCAGCATGCCGAATCAGGACGGGGGGAGTTACGTTGGAGCAGGCTTTTATTTTTCTGATGGGAAATGTATTAAAGATATAAATGTTAACGGCATCGAGGGAAACTTTCAAAAAAATATTGTAAGAATGGGGGATTACTGGTCTGCTTCTGACGCATGTGGTATAGATAACATCACCATTACAAGGGTGCATTCTTCAACCCTCATAGCTCCTGGTTTCGATTTTTATTTATTTTCTGGCGCAGTAAATAAATTCTCATTAATTCAGGCGGAAATTTCCAGGCGTATTGATGCCTCATCATATTATTATAATGGTGAAGAAAATTCCGTTCTCTGTATTGACGGCGGAAAGATAAGTGCTGTGGTTGTTAATGACATAAATTATGTCAGTGAGTTATTAACTGTCGATCCGGAAATCGATAATGGGATCGTGATTTGCCAGAATCAAGGTGAAATCGATCAAATAACGTTCGGCATTCGGATTGTTGCTGACAGAACCAATAATTACTGCCTTTTAAAGAAGCACACTCAATCTGAAGTTATGACAACGCTTAACGTAAATTACCTGATATCAAACGGTGATAAATTAACGTTTCGTCATATTGCAGATCCAAAAAAAATAAAAATTGGCAACGTATTTAATACCAGAGTGAGTGAACCCCTGTCCGGTGAAAGTTCGATCAACAGGATCGGAGGCGATGCCTGGATAGATGGAGCAGTCGACATGTCTCGAGGTTTTGGGCACATTCCGTTATGGTGTGCGCCACAGCGGGCTAAAATAATCAGCTGTTATAATTCTGCCGCCTTGCAAAACAGATACGTCGCGCGTATCAATCCAGACGGCAAGATCGACGTTTTGCAAATACCGCAGACAGTGACATCCGTAAACTTTGACGGCGCGGGCTGGAAATGCTTTTGACCTTCACCAATAAGTCGATTCTCCCTGCGTTTATAGCGAGTACGCGTTGACTCGCTATAAACTTGTCGCGTCACACCGCCGCAATAATCTTAATTTCCACCTTGTATTGCGGCTTCATCAGCTTCGCCTCCACGGTGCAGCGCACCGGTGCATGTCCCGCAGCCACCCAAGCGTCCCAGGCGTCATTCATCTGGGCAAAATCGGCGCGGTCCGCCAGGAAAATGGTCGCGTCGAGAATGCGGGTTTTGTCACTGCCCTGGGCCTGCAACATTTCATCGATTTGCGCCAGAATATCGGCAGTCTGCGCGCGCGCATCGGCATCGGTATTTTCCGGCACGCCGGTGTAGTAGAGGGTTTGATTATAAATCACGGCGTCTGACCAGCGGGCTTCCGGGTTGATGCGAAGGATTGTCATGATTATGTCCTTATGGTTTTCAAAGAGTGCCAGACTGCCATATCGTGAGCGCCGCGTCATCTCTTTGGCTGGCGAAAGGCTCGCGCCCCTGACATAATCACTGGCAATTTATCCAGGGGGTAGTGTGACGGACATCAGTGTGGCTGAAGAAAATGTGACCGACGATTTCGCGACAGAAGGGCAACTGGCGAAAGCGATACCCGGCTTTAAACCGCGTGAACCGCAACGCCTGATGGCCCAGGCCGTGGCGAAAGCGATAGACACGCAAACCCCGCTGGTGGTTGAAGCCGGAACCGGCACCGGAAAAACCTATGCCTATCTTGCGCCCGCCTTGCGCTCTGGAAAGAAAGTCATTATCTCCACGGGGTCAAAGGCCCTTCAGGATCAGCTCTACAGCCGCGATTTGCCCACCGTTGCCCGCGCTCTGGAATACAAAGGCAGGCTGGCGCTGCTTAAAGGGCGTTCAAACTATTTGTGCCTTGAGCGCCTCGAACAACAGGCGCTCGCCGGGGGCGATCTGCCGGTCCAGACCCTGAGCGATGTGATCCTGCTGCGTAGCTGGGCCAACCAAACCTTTGACGGCGACATCAGCACCTGCGCCAGCGTAGCGGAAGACGCCCCGGTCTGGCCGCTGGTTACCAGCACCAACGATAATTGCCTCGGGGCCGACTGCCCGCTGTATAAAGACTGCTTTGTGGTGAAAGCGCGTAAAAACGCCATGGAAGCCGACGTGGTGGTGGTGAACCACCATCTGTTTATGGCGGATATGGTGGTGAAAGAGAGCGGGTTCGCCGAGCTGATCCCGGAAGTGGACGTCACCATTTTCGATGAAGCGCACCAAATCCCGGATATCGCCAGCCAGTATTTTGGCCAGTCCCTTTCCAGCCGCCAGCTTCAGGATCTGGCGAAAGACATTACCATCGCCTATCGCACTGAAGTCAAAGACACCCAGCAGTTACAAAAATGCGCTGACCGGCTGGCCCAGAGCGCCCAGGATTTTCGCCTGCAACTGGGCGAACCGGGCTTTCGCGGTAATCTGCGCGAGCTGCTGGCGGACCCCGCTATCCAGCGGGCGCTGGTGCTGCTCGATGACGCGCTGGAGCTGTGCTACGACGTGGCGAAACTGTCGCTGGGGCGCTCGGCGCTGCTGGATGCGGCGTTTGAACGCGCCACCCTGTATCGCGCCCGTCTGAAGCGGCTGAAAGAGATCAACACGCCGGGCTTCAGCTACTGGTACGAATGTAATTCACGCCATTTCACCCTGGCGCTGACGCCGCTTAACGTGGCGGATAAATTTACCGATGTGATGGCGCAAAAATCCGGCACCTGGGTTTTTACCTCCGCTACGCTGTCGGTGAATGACGATCTGCACCATTTCACCGACCGGTTAGGCATCGGTGAGGCGGAAACCCTGCTGCTGCCCAGCCCGTTTGATTACCAGAAACAGGCGCTGCTTTGCGTACCACGCGGCTTGCCGATGGCGAACCAGCCCGGCGCGGCGCGGCATCTGGCGCGGATGCTTAAACCGATGATCGAAGCCAACAACGGGCGCTGCTTTATGCTCTGCACCTCCCACGCCATGATGCGCGATCTGGCGGAGCAGTTCCGCGCCATGCTGACGCTGCCAGTGTTATTGCAGGGTGAAACCAGCAAGGGCCAGTTATTGCAACAGTTTGTCGAAGCGGGCAACGCCTTACTGGTCGCCACCAGTAGCTTCTGGGAAGGGGTGGACGTGCGTGGCGACACGCTGTCACTGGTGATCATCGATAAACTGCCCTTTACCTCGCCGGACGATCCGCTGCTGAAAGCGCGGATGGAAGACTGCCGCCTGCGCGGCGGCGATCCGTTTGACGAAGTTCAACTGCCGGATGCGGTCATTACCCTGAAGCAGGGCGTCGGGCGCTTGATCCGCGACGTGGACGATCGCGGCGTACTGGTGATTTGCGATAACCGTCTGGTGATGCGCCCGTACGGCGCGGTGTTCCTGGCGAGCCTGCCGCCTGCGCCGCGCACCCGGGATATTACCCGCGCTGCCGCGTTTCTCGCTGCCCCTGTCACAGAGTAATTTGTGCCAGACTATGTTAAGATGCGCGCCATTTTTAAATGACCCCACCTCGCGAGAGTGCGAAAAGATATGCGAATTCTGGCCATAGACACCGCCACCGAAGCCTGTTCCGTAGCGCTACAGGATAACGACACCACCCATGCTCACTTCGAGCTGTGCCAACGTGAGCACACCCAACGAATTTTGCCGCTGGTTCAGTCACTTCTGAACCAGTGCGGCGTTTCTTTGTCTCAGATTGACGCGCTGGCATTTGGTCGCGGGCCGGGTAGTTTTACCGGTGTGCGCATCGGTATTGGTATCGCCCAGGGCCTGGCGCTGGGCGCGGAACTGCCGATGATAGGCGTTTCTACCCTTGCCACTATGGCGCAGGGCGCGTACCGCAAAACCGGCGCGACCCGCGTGCTGGCAGCCATTGACGCGCGCATGGGCGAAGTCTACTGGGCAGAATACCAGCGCGATGAGCAGGGCGTCTGGCACGGCGAAGCGAGCGAAGCGGTATTAAAACCGAAAGCAGTTAACGCCCGGTTGATGGCATTAAGCGGAGAATGGGCGACCGTCGGCACCGGCTGGCAGGCCTGGCCGGAAATGGCTAATGGCAGCAGCGTCACCCTGGTGGACGGCGGCATTCAACTGCCCGCCGCGGAAGATATGCTGCCGCTGGCGGCACAGGCTTTTGAACAACAGAAAACGGTATCGGTCGAACAGGCCGAACCGGTTTATCTGCGCAACGAAGTCGCCTGGAAAAAACTACCAGGCAGAGCGTAATCGCCTGGCGCGGCGCGTCGGGTTAAGGAGTCAAAATGGCGATGCAAAAAACGATGTTTCGCGTATGGCTGGTGGCGGTAGGTGCGCTGGCGCTTTCCGGGTGCGTCACCATTCCTGACGCCATCAAAGGCTCCAGCGAGATGCCCCAGCAGGACCTGGCCGCCGTGATGGACGCGCCGCGCCTGTACGTCGGTCAGGAAGCGCGTTTCGGCGGCAAAGTAGTCAGTATCCAGAACCAGCAGGGCAAAACCCGGCTGGAAATCGCCACCGTGCCGCTCGACAGTGGCGCGAGGCCGGTACTGGGCGAGCCGTCACGCGGGCGCATCTATGCCGATGTGAATGGTTTCCTCGACCCGGTAGACTTCCGGGGGCAACTGGTAACGGTACTGGGGCCGATTACTGGCGCGGTGGACGGCAAAGTTGGCGCAACGCCTTATAAATTTATGACCATGGATGTGACGGGCTATAAGCGCTGGCATATCACCCAGCAAGTAATAATGCCGCCACAGCCTATCGACCCCTGGTTTGGCCCGTACCCGTGGCGCTATGGATATGGTCCCTGGGGCTGGTATAATCCCGGCCCGGCTCAGGTTCAGACCATTGTAACCGAGTAAGCCTTTGTTTTACGGCAATAACAGACAGCGGCAGGTCCGCTGTCTGTTCGTTTTCAGGACATAAGAAAAATAAATAGTGACGCGCTTCGCATCCTTAAATCAGCCTAATTAATAAACTGGTACGCTGAGTTAATATTATGTTAACGACATGTTTTCTTTATTGGGGCTGCGATGACGACGAATACTACTTTCAGAGGTGATGCATTGAAGAAGGTTTGGCTTAACCGTTATCCGGCCGATGTTCCGGCTGAAATTAACCCCGATCGTTATCAATCCCTGGTGGAACTGTTTGAACAGGCCGTAACGCGTTACGCCGATCAGCCCGCATTTATCAATATGGGCGAGGTGATGACCTTCCGTAAGCTGGAAGAGCGCAGCCGCGCTTTCGCCGCCTATCTTCAGGAAGGGCTGGGATTGCAGAAGGGCGATCGCGTCGCGCTGATGATGCCGAACCTGCTGCAATATCCGGTGGCGCTGTTTGGTATTTTGCGTGCCGGCATGATCGTGGTAAACGTTAACCCGCTGTATACCCCGCGCGAACTGGAACACCAGCTAAATGACAGTGGCGCCAGCGCGATTGTGATCGTCTCCAACTTCGCCCACACGCTGGAAAAAGTCGTCGACCGTACCCAGGTCAGGCACGTGATCCTGACCCGCATGGGCGACCAGCTTTCCACCGCAAAGGGCACCCTGGTGAACTTTGTCGTGAAGTACATCAAACGTCTGGTGCCGAAATACCATCTGCCGGATGCGATCTCGTTTCGCAGCGCGTTGCATCATGGCTACCGCATGCAGTATATCAAACCGGAAGTGACAGGCAGCGATCTCGCTTTCCTGCAATACACCGGCGGTACGACCGGCGTCGCCAAGGGTGCGATGCTGACCCACCGCAATATGCTCGCCAACCTTGAGCAGGTGAAAGCCACCTACGGGCCGCTGTTGTTCCAGGGCAAAGAGTTTGTGATCACGCCGCTGCCGCTGTACCACATCTTCGCGCTCACCATGAATTGCCTGCTGTTTATCGAACTCGGCGGCCAGAACCTGCTGATCACCAACCCGCGCGATATTCCGGGGCTGGTAAAAGAGATGGCGAAATATCCGTTCACCGCCATGACTGGCGTAAACACGCTGTTCAACGCGCTGCTGAACAACAAAGAATTCCATCAGCTTGATTTTTCTACGCTCCATCTCTCTGCGGGCGGCGGGATGCCGGTACAACAGGCAGTGGCGGAGCGCTGGGAAAAACTCACCGGGCAATTTTTGCTGGAAGGCTACGGCCTGACCGAGTGTTCGCCGCTGGTGAGCGTTAACCCGCATGATATCGACTACCACAGCGGCAGCATCGGCCTGCCGGTGCCGTCCACCGAAGCGAAGCTTGTCGATGACGAGGGCAATGAAGTGGCCCACGGCGAACCGGGTGAGCTGTGCATTCGCGGGCCGCAGGTGATGTTAGGTTACTGGCAGCGCCCGGACGCCACCGATGAAATCATCAAAGACGGCTGGCTGGCGACTGGTGATATCGCGGTAATGGACGATGAAGGTTTTCTGCGCATCGTGGACCGTAAAAAAGATATGATCCTGGTGTCAGGTTTTAACGTTTATCCTAATGAAATCGAAGACGTGGTCATGCAACATAACGGCGTCAGCGAAGTGGCGGCGGTGGGCGTACCGTCCGGGGCCAGCGGCGAAACCGTGAAAATCTTTGTGGTGAAGAAAGACCCGGCGCTGAACGAAGAGTCGCTGATCACCTTCTGCCGTCGTCATTTGACCGGTTACAAAGTGCCTAAACTGGTAGAATTCCGCGATGAGCTCCCGAAATCCAACGTTGGGAAAATTTTACGACGAGAACTGCGTGACGAAGCACGCAAGCCAGGCAACAATAACGCCTGAGCTCCGAGAAAGTCGCCAAACGCCGGTTAACCGGCGTTTTTTTTGGCGCAAACCAAAGAGAAAGTAATTTGAATTATCAGATGATCACCACCAACGATGCGCTTGCCGCCTGCTGCGAAGCGGCGCGTCGCCACCCGGCGCTGGCGCTGGACACCGAATTCGTTCGCACCCGCACCTATTACCCGCAACTGGGGCTTATCCAGCTGTATGACGGTGAGCAGGTCTCGCTGATTGATCCGCTGACCATCACCGAGTGGTCGCCGTTTAAAGCGCTGTTGCAGGACGTCAACGTCACTAAATTCCTCCATGCCGGCAGCGAAGATCTGGAAGTGTTCCTGAATGCCTTCGGCATGATGCCGGACCCGTTTATTGATACCCAGATTCTGGCGTCATTTTCAGGCCACGCGCTGTCGTGCGGGTTTGCGGCGCTGGTGGAAAGCTTTACCGGTATCGCGCTGGATAAAAGTGAATCCCGGACCGACTGGCTGGCGCGCCCGCTGACGGAGCGCCAGTGCGATTACGCGGCGGCGGACGTGTGGTACTTATTACCTATCGCTAAACAGCTGGTAGAGAAAACCCGCGAATCAGGCTGGCTGGAAGCTGCGCTGGATGAGTGCCGCCTGATGATGGCGCGTCGCAGTGAACAGGCGGATCCGGAAGACGTCTGGCGCGACATCGGTAACGCCTGGCAACTACGCGCCCGTCAGTTGGCGTGTTTAAAACTGCTGGCAGCATGGCGGCTGAAAAAGGCGCGGGAGCGCGATCTGGCGCTGAACTTTGTCGTGCGCGAAGAGCACCTCTGGCAGGTTGCCCGCTATATGCCGACCTCGCTGGGTGAACTCGACAGCCTGGGGTTGTCGGGCAGTGAAATTCGCTTTCATGGCAAAACGTTATTAGCGCTGGTCGCCCAGGCGCAGTCGCTACCGGAATCGGAATTCCCGGAGCCAATCGCTAATCTGGTGGATATGCCCGGTTACCGTAAAGTGTTTAAAGAGATCAAAGCGCTGGTACAGGCAACCAGCGAGGCAAAAGGGGTGAGTGCAGAATTACTTGCTTCGCGCCGCCAAATTAATCAGTTGTTAAACTGGCACTGGCAGCTTAAACCACGAACGACGCCACCAGAATTAATAAGCGGCTGGCGCGGGGAATTATTACGTGAGCAGCTTACTCCCTTATTAAGCAACTATTAACAAAAAACCCTGTGTATATTCACAGGGTTTTTTTTATAACTAATGATCAGTCAAAAAATAAAAGCGACCGCTATTTATAAAGGGAATAGGAGATCTCTCAAACGTTATTTCGATTCTTCCGCTTCCGGTAGCGTCACGTTAAGTTCCAGTACCGAAATATCGTCACCTTTTTGATCCAGTTGCACCGTCACCATTTCTGGATCGATCTGCACATATTTGCAAATCACTTCAAGAATATCGCGCTTGAGCTGCGGCAAATAATGCGGTTCTGAATCACTGCGGCGACGCTCCGCGACAATGATCTGTAAACGTTCTTTCGCGATACTGGCGGTATTCTTTTTACGCGAAAGAAAAAAGTCGAGTAATGCCATAAATCATCCTCCGAACAGGCGTTTGAGGAAACCTTTCTTCTCTTCTTCAATGAAGCGGAAAGGACGTTCTTCTCCAAGCAGACGCTCAATCGTGTCGGCATACGCTTTACCCGCGTCGGATTCCTGATCGAGGATCACCGGCTCGCCCTGGTTGGACGCGCGAAGCACTGACTGATCTTCCGGGATCACGCCTACCAGCGGAATACGCAGAATTTCTAACACATCTTCCATGCTCAGCATGTCGCCACGGCTGACGCGGCCTGGATTGTAACGGGTAAGCAGTAAATGCTCTTTGATCGGCGCTTCGCCGTTTTCGGCACGGCGGGATTTGGACGCCAGAATGCCCAGGATGCGGTCTGAGTCGCGCACCGAGGAGACTTCCGGGTTCGTGGTGATCACCGCTTCGTCGGCGAAATAGAGCGCCATCAGCGCGCCGCTTTCGATGCCGGCCGGGGAGTCACAAACCACAAACTCAAAGTCCATGTTTTTCAGCTCATCGAGGATCTTACCTACGCCGTCGCGGGTCAGCGCGTCTTTATCGCGGGTCTGCGAGGCGGGGAGAATATAGAGATTCTCGGTACGCTTATCTTTAATCAGCGCCTGGTTCAGCGTGGCATCGCCCTGGATGACGTTAACAAAATCGTATACGACACGACGTTCACACCCCATGATCAGGTCAAGGTTACGCAGGCCGATATCGAAATCGATAACAACGGTTTTTCTTCCCTTCTGGGCCAAACCCGTAGCGATGGCCGCGCTGGAGGTGGTCTTCCCAACGCCCCCTTTACCCGAAGTAACAACAATAATGCGTGCCATAAAGGAATTCCTTGTTAAAAGGGCTTAATTTAATGGTTGAATGGTCAAGTCGTTTTCTGCGAGTTGCAGACGTGCCGCCTTGCCAGAAAAAGTGGCTGGGATCTGATCGCTCAGCCAGTAAACCCCCGCAATGGAGACCAGCTCCGCCGCAAGGTTCATGCAAAATATTTGCGCATCCCGATCGCCGCTGGCACCGGCTAACGCGCGTCCGCGCATCATGCCGTAAACGTGGATATTGCCATCAGCGATAAGCTCCGCGCCAGCGCTCACGTGGTTAGTGACTATCAAATCACAATTTGGCGCATAAACTCGCTGCCCGGAACGCACAGGCAGATCGATTAAGCGTGTTTTTGTGATGGGCGTCGCAACAGGTTCGGGAGCGGGGGGCGTAACGGGACGAGCAGGTTTGTCTTTGCCTTCGGTCAGCAGCGCAATGCCGGCCCGGCTGATTTCAGCCTTGAGCGCGTCATCCTTACAGCCGCTAATGCCGACCAGGTGAAGGCCGCTCGCCAGCACGACATCATGTAATGCCTGCCAGTTAACCTTGCCTTCCAGATTAGAAATATTGACCACCACGGGCGCGTTTTTTAAAAAGGCCGGTGCCTGAGCAATTTTATCTTCCAGCGCTTTGCGAATCACCTCAGGGTGCGCATCATGCAAATGAACCACTGATAACGTGAAACTACTGCCTTTAAGCTCAATGGGCGTGTTTGACATCCTGGCCTTACTCAATTCAGTTATAATCCCCACAACGGTGGGATGATATTCCGAAACCCTCAAGGCATGTTATAGTCCCGGCTATATTCAGGCAAGTCACCATCCGGCGAAATCAGAGTAAAAATATGTTTTGTGCTATCTATCGAAGTACCCGACGCGACCAAACTTATCTTTATGTAGAAAAAAAGGACGATTTTTCACGCGTACCGGAAGAATTGCTGCAAGGCTTCGGTCAACCGGCGCTGGCAATGTTATTTCCCCTCGACGGAAGAAAGAAATTAGCCTTCGCCGATCTGGAAAAGGTCAAAAAGGCATTAACCGAACAAGGCTATTATTTGCAAATTCCGCCGCCGCCGGAGGATTTGTTAAAGCAGCACCGTGAATTGCAAAGCAAAAAATAAGTTTCGCAACACGCGCCAATGATTTCCTGGCTACATTAAGCACGATAACCTGTGATCAATGAGCCGGGAAATCCTATGAAATCTGCCGCCAGTGCATTAACACTTTTTAGTTGTCTTTTCGCGGGTTATCTCCACGCCACCCCGCAGTTGCCCGATCCCGCTCCTGCTACCTCGACACCCACCGCCGCCGCCCAACAGGCTCCGGAATCTACCCAGCCCGACGGCTTTAGCGAATTTGTCGAGAAACTTAAACGCGAGGCACGCCAGCAAGGCATTCGTGAATCCACCATTAACCAGGCGTTCGCCACGATGCATTTTGTCGAGCATGTGGTTAAATCCGATCAAAACCAGCCCGAACAAAAGGTGCTGCTGGATGATTACCTTAATCGCGTGATTACCCCTGAAAAAGTTGCTGAAGCGCGAACCCAGATGCGTAACCATCAGCAGATCCTGAGCCGCACCGAGCAGCGCTACGGCATTCAGCCGCAATACCTGGTGGCCCTGTGGGCGCTGGAGAGCCGTTTTGGCAAAGTGCAGGGCGATGAAGACATTTTTTCGGCGCTGGCGAGCCTGGCCTTCGAAGGACGCCGTGAAGCCTTCTTTACTAAGGAATTGATTGCGGCGCTGAAGATGGTGGATGAAGGCCATATCGAAGCCAGTCAGATGAAAGGCTCTTGGGCAGGCGCGATGGGGCAAAACCAGTTTATGCCCAGCTCCTATTTACGCTACGGCGCGGATGGTGACGGCGACGGCAAAATGGATATCTGGAATAACATTGACGATGTGTTTGCCTCCAGCGCCAACTATCTGGCAAGTGAAGGCTGGAAGCGCGGTGGGGAGTGGGGCCGGGAAGTGAAGTTGCCCGCTGATTTCGATACCGCATTAGCCGGGACCAAAACCGCGCAGCGTAAAACGGTTGCCCAGTGGCAAGCTATCGGCGTCCTCTTCCCGCAGAATAGCCGCCAGCCCGATCCGCAGCAAAACGCCTGGATCGTCATCCCTGATGATGGACAAAAGCGCGGTTTCATGGCGTTTCAAAATTTCCGCACGCTGATGACATGGAATCGTTCTTACTATTTTGCTATCAGTATTGGCATGATGGCCGATGCAATCATGCGCAATGACGACAACGCACCGGCCCAAAAATAATCACTACCGCATAACGCAGAGGGAACACCATGTATCAACACCATAACTGGCAAGGGGCGCTGCTGGATTTTCCGGTCAATAAAGTGGTTTGCGTGGGCAGTAACTACAGCAAACATATTCAGGAGATGGGCAGCGCGCCGCCTGACGAACCGGTGCTGTTTATCAAACCAGAAACTGCGCTGTGCGATATTCGCCAGCCGCTGGTGCTGCCCCAGGGGTTGGGATCGGTACACCACGAAGTGGAACTCGCGGTGCTGATTGGCTCAACGCTGCGCCAGGCGACGGAAGATCACGTCAGCAAAGCCATCGCCGGATATGGCGTCGCGCTGGACCTGACGTTGCGCGACGTGCAGTCGAAAATGAAGAAAGGCGGCCACCCGTGGGAGAAAGCCAAAGGTTTTGATAACGCCTGCCCGATTTCTGGATTTATACCGGCAGCGGAATTTGGCTGCGACCCGCAGAATGTGGCACTGGGTCTGAAAGTGAACGGCGAAGTGCGCCAGAACGGCAATACTAAAGACATGATCCATAAAATCATCCCGCTGATTGCCTATATGAGCCGCTACTTTACCCTGCGCGCCGGGGATATCATTCTCACCGGCACACCGGAAGGCGTAGGGCCACTGGCAAGCGGCGACGAAATGGAAATTACCTTTAACGACCGCACCCTGACGACACGCGTCCTGTAACCGTTCTGCCGCCTCGTCCGGGGCGGCAAGACTTGCATCCGGGGCCGATAGTGTTTATAAGGTGCAGCTTACTTTTAGCGGCGGACCCTGGCATGAGCGACACACCTTTCTGGCAACAAAAAACTCTCGATGAAATGAGCGACGCGGAATGGGAATCCCTGTGCGACGGCTGCGGTCAGTGTTGCCTGCATAAGCTGATGGACGAAGACACGGATGAAATTTACTTCACTAACGTCGCCTGCAAGCAGCTCAATATTAAAACCTGCCAGTGCCGCAACTACGAGCGCCGCTTCGAATATGAGCCGGACTGCATCAAACTGACCCGCGACAACTTGCCGACTTTCGAGTGGCTACCGCCGAGCTGCGCCTATCGCCTGCTGGCGGAAGGCAAGGGGCTGCCGGTGTGGCACCCGCTGCGCACCGGATCGAAAGCGGCGATGCACGCCGAGCGAATTTCCGTGCGTCATATCGCGGTGAAAGAGTCGACCGTACGCGACTGGCAGGATCATATCCTCAACAAACCTGACTGGGCGCAGTAATCTTAACGCAAATTCATATTGTGCTAACGAGCCGGACTCTGCTCACAAATTGGTCATTCTCTTTGCCTTGTCTCAGCAAAAAGTCGTAGAGTGAAGGTGTCGCTGCAAAGGCGACACCGTCATCCACTTTACAGAGGAAGGCCTATGTTCCCAGAGTACCGTGATTTAATTCCCCGCCTCAAAGCTGAACATCCGCGTTTCGAATCGCTCGTCGCGAAACATAATGCCCTGGACCAGGAAATAAGCCGCCGTGAAGGCGCGAATGGCAGGGGTTATTGCGAAGAGGTCGCCCGGCTCAAAAAAGAGAAACTGCATCTGAAAGACCAGATCTTTAAGATCCTGCAACAACAGAGCCAGCGGGCGTCAGAACCCTCACACTAAATGTCGGGAACGACATGCAACCGCCTCTTAGCAGGCGGTTTTTTGTTGAATAAAACCGGAAATTTAGTGGTAGAAATGCTGCGGCTACGTTAATCAACTTGATGTTACAGAAAAATCCGCGCATAGTGCGGCCCGTTTATTCAACGGATCGCTTTTCTCTATGACGCTGTATCAAAAAATGTGGGTGTTTTACATCGTGATGGCGAGCCTCGCCGCCGTGGTGACCTTCTTAATTGCCAAAGATCGGGTACGGATTAAGTTGCTGAGCGCGGCGTTAATCGGCGCGACCTGGCCAATGAGTTTCCCCGTTGCGTTGCTGTTTGCACTGTTCTGAACACCAGGCAAAAAAAAGCCCCGAAGCGCTGCTTCAGGGCTGGGTAATAAAACCTTTCTTAGTAGCGACCAAACAGATCGCGTTTGCGCGGTTTAAACGGTTGGGCAATTAATACCAGCAACGCCACGACCAGATAAGCCGCGAAAATTCCCAATAGCCACTGCGGCATCTCCAGCGATAAAAATTCCCATTGACGAACTGAGCAATCGCCACTGGCGACAAACACCTGCGGCAGCCATTTATCCAGTGGTAGCCAGCTCGGGAAACGCGCGGCGAAATCGCAGGTGACGAAGGGGGAAGGGTGCAACTGCATTATCGTATGTTCGTAGGCCAATGCCACACCCTGCCATGCGCTGTAAATCCATACGCCGATCGCCACAAAACGCAGGGGCGTTTTCGGGGCAATCGCGCCAAGAATTCCCGCACCCATAATGCCAAATAATGCACAACGCTCATAAATACATAACACGCACGGCTGCAGTTTCATCACATGCTGAAACCACAGCGCGACCAGTTCCAGCGCGAACGCCGTGATGGCCATCAGAAGCCATGCGCCGCGACCGTGAGAGCACTGGTTTAAATATCGCAACATAATCAAATTCCCTGCTGTATGCGTCGAGAGGGCAGTGTAAACGAATTCGCCTGGCACGCCACTAAGGACAATAAAAATAACAAATTAATCGGACATTCATCATTCAAAAGCGCCTGCCGGAGACGGCGCCTGGTTATTTATTCACTCCGCGCGCCATGATAATCAGGCTGTCGCGATCCAGCCATGCGCGAGCATCCACTCTGTGGCGGGCATCAAGATAAATTCAACGCATGCCAGCCCCGTTAAGGTGAGCACCAGCGTATAAGGCAGTGCCATCCACACCATGCGACCATACGACAGACGAATCAACGGAGCCAGCGCCGAGGTCAGCAGGAACAGAAACGCCGCCTGGCCGTTAGGCGTCGCTACCGACGGTAAATTGGTGCCGGTATTGATCGCTACCGCCAGCAATTCAAACTGTTGGCGATCGATAAGCCCTTGCTGCAGCGCATTTTTGGCCTCGTTAATATATACCGTGCCGACAAAGACGTTATCGGAAATTGCCGACAGCAGCCCGTTAAACAGATAAAACAGCGATAGTTGCGCATGAGGCGCGGCTTCCAGCACAAAAGTGATGATCGGTGAAAACAGCTTCTGGTCAATAATGACTGCGACCACGGCAAAAAATACCGTCAGCAGCGCGGTAAACGGCAGCGCTTCGGTGAAGGCTTTACCGATGGCATGTTCGTCGGTGACGCCGCACAGCGCGGTAGCGAACACAATGACCGACAGGCCGATCAGCCCAACCTCGGCCAAATGCAGGGCCAGAGCCACGATCAGCCAGACGGCGATAATCGCCTGTACCACCAGCTTCATCTTGTCCTGACGGGTGCGATCGCGGGTGCTTTTCTCATCGAATTCCCGTAATACCTGGCGTACCGACTCAGGCAGCGGTTCGCCGTAGCCAAACCAGCGCATTTTCTCGACGATCGCACAGGTCGCCAGGCCGCAAAACAGCACCGGCACGCTCACCGGGGCGACGCGCAGCAAAAAATCGACAAAGTGCCAGTCGGCGGCTTTGGCGATGATCAGATTCTGAGGTTCGCCCACCATCGTCATTACGCCGCCGAGCGCGGTGCCGACGCCGGCATGCATCATCAGGCTGCGTAAAAACGCGCGGAATTTTTCCAGATTGGCGCGGCTTTCGTCTTCGAGCGTCGAGTCATCCTGCAAGTCGCCGTTATCATGGCGGGTACTGGCGTAGCGGTGATAGATGCTGTAAAAGCCCACGGCGACGCTGATCACCACGGCGACCACCGTCAACGCATCCAGGAACGCGGATAAAAACGCGGCGGCGAAACAGAACGCCAGAGACAGCAGCAGTTTAGAGCGAATACCCAGCAGCAGTTTAGTGAAAATCAGCAACAGCAGCTGTTTCATAAAGTAGATGCCTGCCACCATAAACATCAGCAGCAGCAGAACCTCAAGGTTAGCGCTTATCTCTTCACGGATATGGCCCGGCGTGGTCATGCCGATCATTACCGCTTCGATAGCCAGCAACCCGCCCGGCAGCAGCGGATAGCACTTCAGCGCCATCGCCAGGGTGAAAATGAATTCAGCCACCAGAAACCAACCGGCGATAAACGGGCTGACAAAAAAGAGAATTGGATTAAGTACCAGAAATGACAAAAGTGTCACTTTATACCAGTCAGGAGACTGACCGAGAAAATTACGGTAAAGGGCGCGTCCGAAAGACATTTCCATGGTCCAGAGTTTACTCCTGCTGAAAAAGGATGGGGGTGCGACGGAAAATCCTAGCGCTCGCGTCTGTTCCAGGCAAGCTAAAACGGGGTTTTAAACGTGCCGGTAATTAATAAAAAGCAAACCGCGATCCCCTTTTTGCCCTGAGACTTCGCTATGTGTCAGGAAATGCGTCTGGTATGATGAGTGAATTTTGTAAAATGCTGTGTATGGGTATCTCACTATGGTTATAAAGGCGCAAAGCCCGGCGGGTTTCGCTGAAGAGTACATCATTGAAAGTATCTGGAATAATCGATTCCCGCCGGGGACGATCCTTCCGGCGGAACGTGAGCTCTCCGAGTTAATCGGCGTTACTCGCACCACGCTGCGTGAAGTGTTGCAGCGTCTGGCCCGCGACGGCTGGTTGACCATTCAACACGGCAAACCCACCAAAGTGAATAACTTCTGGGAAACGTCGGGGCTTAACATTCTCGAAACGCTGGCGCGCCTCGACCACGAAAGCGTTCCGCAGCTGATTGATAATCTGCTGTCGGTACGTACTAATATCGCCACGATTTTTATCCGTACCGCGTTTCGTCAGCATCCTGATAAAGCGCTGGAAGTCCTGGCTACGGCAACGGAAGTGGAAGATCACGCCGATGCGTTTGCCAGTCTCGACTACAACATCTTTCGCGGTTTAGCGTTCGCGTCGGGCAACCCGATTTATGGCCTGATTCTTAACGGAATGAAAGGGCTGTATACCCGCATTGGGCGTCACTATTTCGCTAACCCGGAAGCGCGAAGCCTGGCGTTAGGTTTCTACCATCGCCTGGCGAAAATCTGCGAAGAGGGGCTGCACGACCAGGTATATGAAAGCGTGCGCCGCTACGGTCACGAGAGCGGTGAAATCTGGCACCGCATGCAGAAAGCCATTCCAGGCGGTCTGACCATGACCGGCCGCTAACGGCACCTCATTAAAACAGATGGCCTCGCTAAGCGAGGCCATTTTTTTAGATCTCCTGCTGACCGCTCGCATCGCCATGGCGGGTCACGTCGACCGGCATCCCGGAGCGCAACTTCATGGCGTGGTTCATCACGTCGCCATTGACCGTCGGTTGAGCGCGGAAGCGCTGCGCACCGTCATTCAGGCTGATCGGCAGCGTCTGCGGATCGTCATTGATATCCTTCGACAACGGCTGGTGGACTTCGACAATCTGGCGGCCATCCGGCTCGCTGGAGATTTTCAGCGGCTCGTTAATGATGTTTACCTTCGTCCCCACATCCACCACGCTGAACAGGTGCTTGATATCGTCATCGCGCAGGCGGATACAGCCGGAGCTGACGCGCATCCCGATGCCGAAATCGGCGTTGGTGCCGTGCAGCAAATAAACGCCGCCGTAAGCGGCCAGGCGGATCGCGTGATGCCCCATCGGGTTATCCGGCCCGGCGGGCACGACGGCGGGTAAGGTGATCCCCTGCTTCAGATACCGGGCGCGGATATTGGCGGTCGGCGTCCAGGTCGGATTAGCGCGCTTTTGCGACACGCTGGTTTTCATGGTCGGCGTCAGGGTATCGCCGTCCAGTTGGCCGATGCCAATCGGGTACACCGTCACGCTGTTGGTGCCCGGCGGGAAGTAGTAAAGGCGCAATTCCGCCAGGTTGATCAAAATGCCTTCACGCGGCGCATCGGGCAGCAGCATCTGGCGCGGAATAGTCAGTACGCTGCCTTCGCGCGGCACATACGGGTCGACGCCAGGGTTGGCCTGCATCAGCGCCAGAAACCCGACGTTATATTTTTTAGCGATAGCTTCCAGCGAGCCGCCGCCGGGCTCAACGACATGGAACTGGTTTTCCCCGATCAGGCGGCTGCCTGCAGGCGGTAGCGGGTAGGAATTGGCACGCGTTGGCAGCGCGACGGCAAGCGTGGCGATGACGCTAAACCAGGTTATCCAGCGAAAAATGCGCAATGAAGAAGTCATATTAATAACCCTATGATTGTTAAGGTTTTGTGTTGGGTAGAAGAGGGAAGTATGACCAGTCCCGTCCAGGGAAATCCTGGAGGATTGAAATATTTTGTAAATTATTAATGAAACGGGAAAAAACCCGACGTTGCGCCGGGCTTTTATCGGTTATGCCACCGCGTTTTCCTGCACCTGGGTCATAAACTGCGTGACCCATTCCATGCGGGTTTTACGCTCGCCAAGATCCTGGAAAAACTTCAGCCGCGTCGGGCCATCGAGGCGGAAATGCTGCGGTGATTTTTGCAGCAGACCAATAAGCCATACCGGATCAACATGGTTCTTCTCGGCGAATTCGATCACGCCGCCTTTATCGTGGGCTTCAATCTTACGGATGCCCATTTTCTGCGCCTGCTGACGCAGACGGGCGATATCCAGCAGATTGCGCGCCGCATCCGGCAACAGGCCGAAGCGGTCAATCAGCTCGACTTTGAGTTCATCCAGTTCACCGGGTTTTTTGGCGCTGGCGATCCGCTTATAGAATGACAGCCGCGTATTCACATCAGGAATAAATTCCTCCGGCAGCAGCGATGGCATCCGCAGTTCCACCTCGGTTTGCTGGTTGGTGAGGTCTTCCAGCGAAGGTTCACGCCCTTCCTTCAGCGCATCCACCGCGTTTTCCAGCAGCTCCATATACAGCGAGAAGCCGATAGTTTCCATTTGCCCGCTCTGGCCTTCGCCGAGCAGTTCGCCCGCGCCGCGAATTTCCAGGTCATGGGTCGCCAGCGCAAATCCCGCGCCCAAATCTTCCAGCGACGCGATAGCCTCAAGCCGTTTTTGCGCGTCCGTGGTCATCGCCTTCGGATGCGGCGTTAGCAACCAGGCGTAGGCCTGGTGGTGCGAGCGCCCCACACGACCGCGTAGCTGGTGGAGCTGCGCCAGGCCAAAATGGTCGGCGCGCTCAATAATGATGGTATTGGCGGTAGGGATGTCGATGCCGGTTTCGATAATGGTTGTGCATACCAGCACGTTAAAGCGCTGGTGGTGGAAATCGTTCATCACCCGTTCCAGTTCGCGCTCGCGCATCTGACCGTGACCGATGGCGATACGCGCTTCCGGCACCAGAGTTGCCAACCGATCGGCCGCTTTCTGAATATTTTCCACATCGTTATACAGGTAGTACACCTGGCCGCCGCGCAGGATCTCACGCAGGATGGCCTCGCGCACCACCAGGCTGTCGTATTCGCGCACGAAGGTTTTCACCGCCAGGCGGCGCGCCGGTGGGGTGGCGATAATCGACAGATCGCGCATGCCGCTCATCGCCATATTCAGGGTTCGCGGAATAGGCGTGGCGGTCAGCGTCAGGATATCCACGTCGGCGCGCATCGCTTTGATACGCTCTTTATGGCGCACCCCGAAGCGGTGTTCTTCATCGACAATCAGCAGCCCCAGATCTTTCCACTGCACATCGCTTTGCAACAGCTTGTGGGTGCCGATCAGGATATCAATTTTGCCGTCGGCGGCCTGTTCCAGCACCTGCGCCTGCTCTTTGGCGCTGCGAAAACGCGACAACATCTCAATGCGCACCGGCCAGTTGGCGAAACGGTCGCGGAAGTTATCAAAGTGCTGCTGGGCCAGCAGGGTCGTCGGCACCAGCACCGCCACTTGTTTGTTGTTCTCTACCGCCAGGAAGGCCGCGCGCATTGCCACTTCGGTTTTGCCAAAGCCAACATCGCCGCACACCAGGCGGTCCATCGCCAGTGGCTGGCACATATCGCTCAGCACCGCGTTAATAGCCTGGGCCTGATCCGGCGTGGTTTCAAACGGGAAGCTGTCACAGAACAGTTGATACTGCTCGCGGTCGTGTTTAAACGCGAAACCGGATTTTGCTGCGCGTTGCGAGTAGATATCCAGCAGTTCTGCCGCCACGTCGCGGACTTTCTCCGCCGCTTTCTGCCGCGCGCGGGACCAGGCGTCGCTGCCGAGCTTATGCAGCGGCGCGTTATCTTCCGCCCCCCCGGCGTAGCGGCTAATCAGATGCAGCGACGACACCGGCACGTACAATTTGGCGTCATTGGCGTAGGTCAAAATCAGATATTCGCCGGTGATACCGCCAGCCTCCAGGGTGGTCATGCCGGCATAGCGGCCCACACCGTGTTCCAGATGTACCACCGGCTGCCCGGTATGCAATTCCGCCAGGTTACGGATCAAGGTATCCGGGTTGATGGTGCGACGGTTGTCCTGGCGACGGCGCGCCACGCGCTCGCCCAGCAGATCGCTTTCGCAAATCAACGCCCGCTGGCGGCGGGTATCGATAAAGCCGCGTTCGGCAGATCCTAAAATCACGTAGCGGCCCTGACCGCTGGCTTCATCAAAGCGGTACAGCTTTTTAGGCGCGACTTTAATACGCGCCAGCAGCTCTGACAGGGCTTCGCGGCGGCCTTCACTTTCTACTGAAAACACCACCGGGCCGTCGAAGGATTCGAGAAACTTGCGCAGATCGTCCAGCGGGGCTTTGTTTTGTGCTTTAACCGATAATTCCGGCAGCGGCTGATAGCCAAGATTGGCATTGGCCGCCTTTTCCGGCAGCGCCTCGGTTTTGAGTTGCACACGCGGCCAGTTTTTTAACTCGCTGAACAATTCGTCGGTGCGCAGCCACAGCTGTTCCGGCGGCAATAGCGGCCGCATCGGATCCACGCCGCGGTTTTCAAAACGCGCCACGGTATCGGCCCAGAAGCGCTGGGCACTGGCTTCCAGATCGCCGGTGTTGACCACCAGCGTATTCGCCGGGAAATAGCTGAACAGCGCAGGCAGCGGCTCGCTGAAAAACAGCGGTTGCCAGTATTCGATACCGGCGGGCAGGGTGCCTTTACTCACCTGCTGGTAGATATGCTCGGCGTCGCGCTTGACTTCGAAGCGATCGCGCCAGTGGGTGCGAAACAGCTCAATAGCCGTTTTATCCGTAGGGAACTCATGCGCCGGCAGCAGATTAATGGCCTCGACTTCCTCCAGCGTGCGCTGGGTATCGACGTCGAACAGCCGCAGGCTGTCGATTTCATCATCGAAAAAGTCGAGACGATAAGGCTGGGCGCTGCCCATCGGATAGAGGTCGAGCAGCGCGCCGCGCGTGGCGTATTCGCCATGCTCCATGACCTGATCCACATGGCGATATCCCGCCTGTTCAAGCTGGCTGCGCAGCGCGTCGCGCGACAGTTGCTGGCCCTTTTTCATCACCAGCGCGTGGCCGTGCAGGAAACTGTGGGGGCAAACGCGCTGCATCAGGGTATTGACCGGCAAGATCAATACGCCGCGCTGCATGGCGGGTAACTGGTACAGCGTCGATAAGCGCGAGGAAATAATGTCCTGGTGAGGCGAGAAACTGTCGTAAGGCAGGGTTTCCCAGTCTGCCAGGTTCATCACCATGCTGTCGGTGAATTGACGGATTTCATCGTGCAGCCGCAGGGCATTTTGCATATCAGGGGCAATCAGCACCACCGGTCCGGCATGGCGTTCAGCCATTTCTGCCACTTCCGTGGCACAGGCCGCGCCGGTAAGTTCGCCCAGGAGACGTTGATCGCCCGGTTTGGCGGGCAAGGAATAACGATATTGTTCAGACATAGCGTGTTTTAGCGTTTCTCGTTGTGACCCGCGACCCGGTAAAGTCTGGCGCAAGAATGGGTTATCGCGATGAATGCGGACTGTTCTTATTATCCGCGATTGGTCTGCATTAGCAAAGCGTAACACAAACTCTGTGGTGACATTTTCGTGACATTGTCACTTTCATCACTGAAAATGGCGATGATTTCAGGATAAATCGCAGGGTGAAATAGCCTAAAAAGCGTAATGCTTATACGCCGTCTCGTTTATCAGATTGATTTACTTCTGTTTTTACTGGATGCGGCGCAACAAAAAGACGTTATATTTCATTTACTTGATTCCGGCAGGCTTATATACTCCCGGGTTACTTTGCCAAAGCAATCAGATGGATTTCATGTACCAACCTGTCGCTTTATTTATCGGCCTGCGCTATATGCGAGGCCGCGCAGCAGACCGCTTCGGTCGCTTTGTCTCCTGGCTCTCCACCATTGGCATTACGCTTGGCGTAATGGCGTTGGTCACGGTGCTGTCGGTGATGAACGGCTTCGAGCGCGAACTGCAAAACAACATTCTTGGGTTAATGCCCCAGGCGTTATTAACATCGCCGAAGGGGTCAATCAATCCGCAACAGCTTCCCGCGCAGGATCTCAGGTTACAGGGCGTTAGTCGTACCGCGCCGTTAACGACCGGCGACGTGGTACTGCAAAGCCCGCGTAGCGTGGCGGTAGGCGTCATGCTGGGTATCGATCCGGCGAAAAACGACCCGCTCACGCCATATCTGGTGAACGTGAAGCAAACCGATTTGGCCGCCGGGCAGTACAACGTGATCCTCGGCGAGCAGTTGGCCGGGCAACTGGGCGTTAAGCGCGGCGACCAACTACGCCTGATGGTGCCGTCTGCCAGCCAGTTCACCCCGATGGGGCGCCTGCCCAGCCAGCGCCTGTTTAAGGTGATTGGCACCTTCGCTGCGAACAGCGAAGTGGATGGTTACCAGATGCTGGTGAATATCCAGGACGCCTCGCGTCTGATGCGCTATCCGGCGGGGAATATCACCGGCTGGCGTCTGTGGCTGAACGAGCCGCTGAAAGTGGACGTGCTCAGCCAGCAAACCCTGCCCCAGGGCACCGAGTGGAAAGACTGGCGCGAGCGCAAAGGCGAGTTGTTCCAGGCGGTGCGCATGGAAAAAAATATGATGGGCCTGCTGCTGAGCCTGATCGTTGCCGTCGCCGCGTTTAATATTATTACTTCTCTCGGCCTGATGGTGATGGAGAAACAAGGCGAAGTGGCGATCCTGCAAACCCAGGGGCTGACGCCGCGCCAGATCATGGCGGTGTTTATGGTCCAGGGGGCCAGCGCGGGCGTGATTGGCGCACTGCTGGGTGCCTTACTCGGCGCACTGCTGGCCAGCCAGCTCAATAATTTAATGCCGATTATCGGCGCATTCCTTGATGGCGCGGCGCTGCCAGTCGCTATCGAACCGTTACAAGTGATCGGCATTGCGTTAATCGCGATGGCTATCGCGCTGTTATCCACGCTGTATCCGTCCTGGCGCGCCGCCGCCACACAACCCGCTGAGGCTTTACGTTATGAGTAATTCTGTCCTGTTGCAGTGCGACAACCTGTGCAAACGCTATCAGGAAGGGAACGTGCAGACCGACGTACTGCATAACGTCAGTTTCACGATCCAGAGCGGCGAGATGATGGCGATTGTCGGCAGCTCCGGCTCCGGGAAAAGTACCTTGCTGCATCTGCTCGGCGGGTTAGATACCCCGACCTCCGGCGACGTGATCTTCGATGGCAAAGCCATGAGCGGCATGTCGTCGGCGGCGAAGGCAGAACTGCGCAATCGCGAGCTGGGTTTTATCTACCAGTTCCACCACCTGTTGCCGGACTTCACCGCGCTGGAAAACGTGGCGATGCCGCTGCTGATCGGCAAGAAAAACACCGATGAAACCCAGGCGCGCGCCCTGGAGATGTTGAATGCGGTTGGGCTGGGGCATCGCAGTAATCACCGTCCTTCCGAGCTTTCCGGTGGCGAGCGCCAGCGCGTGGCGATTGCCCGCGCGCTGGTTAACAAGCCGCGCCTGGTGATGGCCGACGAACCCACCGGCAACCTGGACGCCCGTAATGCCGACAGCATTTTCGCTCTACTGGGCGAGCTAAACCAGCAGCAGGGCACCGCGTTTCTGGTAGTGACTCACGATCTGCAACTGGCCCGCCGGATGACCCGCCAACTGGAAATGCGCGACGGGCATCTCAGCAGTGAGCTGACCCTGATGGGAGCGCAGTAATGGCAAGTCCACTTTCCTTACTGATCGGCCTGCGCTTCAGCCGGGGGCGGCGGCGCAGTGGCATGGTGTCGCTGATTTCCATTATCTCCACGCTCGGCATTGCACTGGGCGTGGCGGTGCTGATCATGGGCCTGAGCGCCATGAACGGCTTCGAGCGCGAGCTGAACAACCGCATTCTGGCCGTCGTGCCGCACGGTGAAATCGAACCGGTGGATCAGCCGTGGAAAGGCTGGCCTGAAGTGCTGGCGCGGGTTGAGAAAGTGCCCGGCATCGAAGCCGCCGCGCCGTATATTAATTTCACCGGCCTGATTGAAAGCGGGGTTAACCTGCGGGCCATTCAGGTGAAGGGCGTTGATCCCGAGCAGGAAACGCACCTCAGCGCCTTGCCGAAGTATGTGCAGAACAACGCCTGGCAAAACTTTAAAGCCGGGCAGCAGCAGATCATTATCGGCAAGGGCGTGGCCGACGCGCTGAAAGTGAAGCAGGGCGACTGGATCTCAATCATGATCCCCAACTCGGACGGCGAAAATAAACTGCTGCAACCGAAGCGGGTGCGCCTGCAAATCGCCGGAATTTTGCAGCTCAGCGGCCAGCTCGATCACAGTCTTGCGATGGTGCCGATGCAGGATGCCCAGCAGTATCTGGACATGGGCGACAGCGTCACGGGCATCGCCATCAAAGTGAACGACGTGTTTAACGCCAATAAACTGGTGCGCGATGCGGGTGAAGTGACCAACGCCTATGTGTATATCAAAAGCTGGATTGGCACCTACGGCTACATGTATCGCGACATTCAGATGATCCGCGCCATTATGTATCTGGCGATGGTGCTGGTGATTGGCGTGGCCTGTTTCAATATCGTTTCCACGCTGGTGATGGCGGTGAAAGATAAGAGCAGCGATATCGCGGTGCTGCGTACGCTGGGCGCGAAAGACGGGCTGATCCGCGCCATTTTCGTGTGGTACGGTTTGCTGGCCGGGCTGGTGGGCAGCGTCAGCGGCGTGGTGGTCGGTGTGCTGGCTTCATGGCAGCTTACCAATATCATCGCGTGGATTGAGAAAATCATTGGCCACCATTTCCTGTCCGGCGATATTTATTTTATCGACTTCCTGCCATCAGAACTTCACATCATGGATGTGGTATATGTGTTGATTACCGCACTGGTGCTGAGCCTGCTGGCGAGCTGGTATCCGGCGCGGCGTGCCAGCCGCATCGACCCGGCGCGGGTGCTGAGCGGGCAATAATCACAGGGGGCAGGGATGTACTACGGTTTTGATATTGGCGGCAGCAAAATCGCGCTGGGCGTCTATGACGCGGCGCGGCAGTTGCAGTTTGAAAAACGCGTCGCCACGCCCCACGACAGCTACCCGGCGTTTCTGGCGGCAGTCGCCGGGCTGGTGAACGAGGCCGACGCGCAGTTCGGCGTGCAGGGCCATGTCGGCATCGGCATCCCCGGCATGCCAGAAACTGACGAGGGGTTGCTGTACGCCGCGAATCTGCCTGCGGCTTCCGGACACCCGGTGCGCGCCGATTTAAGCCGCCTGTTGGGGCGCGATGTGCGCATCGACAACGACGCTAACTGCTTTGCGCTGTCAGAAGCCTGGGATGACGAGTTTCGTCAATATCCGGTGGTCATGGGGCTGATCCTCGGCACCGGCGTCGGCGGCGGACTGATTATCGATGGCAAAGCGGTGACCGGGCGCAATTATATTACCGGCGAATTTGGCCACACCCGGCTGCCCATCGATGCGGTGGCGCTACTGGGCTGGGACATCCCTGTTAAACGCTGTGGCTGCGGTCAACACGGTTGCGCAGAGACCTTTCTTTCCGGGCGCGGCTTTGCATGGCTGTATCATCACTTCTACCATGAATCACTGGAGGCCCCGGAAATTATCGCCCGCTGGCATTCCGGTGATGACAATGCGCGTGCCCATGTCGAACGCTTTGTCGGCCTGCTGGCAATCTGCCTCGGCAACTGGCTGACGGTTGTCGATGCGCATTTAGTGGTGATTGGCGGCGGATTATCGAATTTTTCGTACCTGACCGAGGCGCTGGGCGCACGTTTGCCCCGCTCGCTCCTTCCCGTCGCCCGGACGCCGCGCATCGAAGCGGCAAGGCACGGGGATGCCG
Source organism: Atlantibacter sp. MEI4A-1023 (assembly GCF_056155425.1). Taxonomy (NCBI): domain Bacteria; kingdom Pseudomonadati; phylum Pseudomonadota; class Gammaproteobacteria; order Enterobacterales; family Enterobacteriaceae; genus Atlantibacter; species Atlantibacter sp. MEI4A-1023. The sequence goes on along the minus strand of NZ_CM149568.1, from coordinate 2,695,458 downwards.
GAGGAATGCGCGGCGCTGCGTTCCTCCATCTAACGGACTAACTTTTTCTGAGGTTGCTATGCTATCGCGTCGTCAGCACCGTTTACTGCGGTTTAAAAGAAACAAGCGTCGGCTGCGCGAGCGGTTGCGTCAGCGGTTATTTTTCCAGAATGGAGTACCCGAAGCGATGGATAAACCAAGAGTCGTGGTGTTAACCGGCGCGGGGATCTCGGCGGAATCCGGGATACGTACATTTCGCGCCACGGATGGATTATGGGAAGAGCATCGCGTAGAAGACGTGGCGACGCCGGAAGGCTTCGCCCGCGATCCGCAACTGGTGCAGGCGTTTTACAACGCACGCCGCCGCCAGTTGCAGCAGCCCGATATCAAACCCAACGCCGCCCATCTGGCACTGGCGGAGCTGGAGAAGGTGCTGGGCGACCGGTTTCTGTTGATCACCCAGAATATCGATAATCTCCATGAGCGGGCGGGCAACCACAACATTATCCATATGCACGGCGAACTGCTGAAAGTCCGTTGTTCGCAAAGCGGGCAAATACTGGAGTGGACCCAGGACGTGACCGGCAATGACAAATGCCACTGCTGCCAGTTCCCTGCGCCGCTGCGCCCGCACGTGGTATGGTTTGGCGAAATGCCGCTGGGCATGGATGACATCTACCAGGCGCTGGCGATGGCGGATGTGTTTATCGCCATTGGCACCTCCGGGCACGTTTATCCGGCGGCGGGATTCGTTCACGAGGCGCGTTTACATGGCGCGCATACCGTAGAGCTCAATCTGGAGCCAAGCCAGGTCGGCAGCGAATTCGAAGAGAAGCACTACGGGCTGGCGAGTGAAGTGGTGCCGGAGTTTGTCGAGCGGTTGCTGAAAGGATTATGAACCAGCGGCCATATGGCCGCTCGATTATTTAGCTGAAATAAACGGGACGCTACCGCCGGGGATCATGGTTACAGGAAGTTTCCCGTCCCAGCGTTCGGCGGTGGTCAAATCCACCAGACCCGGATTATCGCGTAGCGCCTGGCCGCGCAATCGAATCGCTTCTGCCTCTGCCGCACCTTTTAAACGAATGGTTTCCGCTTCTGCTTTGGCTGCTGCCAGTTTACTTTGCGCCTGCGCTTCAGCCTGCGTCACTGCGATTTGCGCCTGAATTTTTTCTGTTTCCAGATTCTGCTTACGGGTGGCGATAGCGACTTCTGCTTTCATACGGTCTTCGATTGATTTTTCGTAGGCTTCTGAAAAATCGATATTCTCAATTTGGACGCTGTCTATCACCACCGGCCCAACCACGGCTTTTTTCATGGCGTTTTGCATATCCTGAACCAGTTTTGTACGGTCCTGAACCGCGCTAATTGCAGTATATTGGCCAAAAACGTTTTCTAACTGCGTCGGCAGTTGGCGCACAATCAGGCGATCTTTTAATGCATCGACGGTGTTATAGGTGGTATAGACCTGATCGACATCGGATGGCTGCACGTGGAAGTTAACAGACACAGTCATGCGCGCCGGTTGCTGGTCTCGGCTATATGCCTGCACCCCTTCATAGACAACGGCCTGATTGCGGGTCGAAATTCGCTCGACTCGCTCGATAAACGGTAGTTTAAAGCCCAACCCAGGCTCGGCGATTTTGACAATTTTACCGTAGCGTAATAAGACCCCACGCTCACCTTCGTTAATAGTGTAATAAGAGAGAAATACCAGCAGTAAAATTAACAATACACCTAAAATATAACTTATTTTTATTGTAAGTGTTGGGGGTATCTTTTTTGTCAATATCTTTTCCATCGCGCCCTCGGTAATTTTCTTGATAAAATCATTGCGGCATTATAGTGGCTTTCACGGTCTTCAACTCTAATTGGATTCCTAATCACTTAGACAAGTTGATGCATCTACAATGTTTTCTGGGGGATAATTGATGTTACTACGTAAAATGAATGCCATACATCGAGGTTACAATGAAAAAGCAAATATGTTACGCAATTATGCCATTATTGATTGCTTCCTCAATATCCGTGGCCAATGCTGCCACGGAAGATAACGAAAGATTAGCGATACAACAGCCCATTATTGAAATGGTATATAAAAAACAATGGAATAAACTCGATCAAATATTTAAAGAATATAATACGGGCTTCCCTGCCACCAGTAACGGCACCCAAAAAATTGTTGTCGCCTATGGTGCAATTTATGAAACCTATGGTCAAGGTGGGGAAAACCTTGAAGAAATTGCGCAAGAATGGTTAAAGGCAAACCCCGATTCCACAGCAGCTGTCATTGTTGAGGCGATGAGTTATGACGGCAAAGCAACATTTGTACGTGGAGAGGGTTATTCCAATACCGTGGATGAGGATGCCTGGCCCAAATATCAGAAAATTAATGAAGAAAAAAAAGCCTGGTTATTAAAACATAAAGAAGTGGCTGCTAAAGAAGCTTCGTGGTACCAGGATATGATACTAACGGCGCGAAACTTAAATGATAAAGCATTAATAATGCAGATGCTGGAAGAAGGAAGTAATACTTTCCCGGATTATCAGAATATATATATTCAAGCTGTAGAAGCGTTATTGCCAAAATGGGGCGGTTTGCCGGAAGATATTGAAAAAGTAGCCAGAATAGCTGTCAAAAAAACGTCTGATAAATATGGTAAATCTTATTACGCCTACCTTTGGTATAACGCGTTGCAATTCCAGCCGGAAATGATGGGTTTATTATATGAACATAAATTAATTTCCTGGGATGATATGAAAGCGGGCTGGCACGATCGCTATAAAAAATATCCGGGCGATCATATCGCTAATGAGTATATGACCACCGCATGTTTAGCGTCAGATAAAGCGGCGTATCAGGAAGGTTCCGCGTGGGTTAAAAGTAATTCTGGTCACCATCCCCGGCAGGCCTGGTTAAATAATATGAGTTACGTTAAATGCGACAATTATTTTGAAAGTAAAAAATAATTTACTTTCAAGCAATGCGGCGGGTGCTGAAGATGACCCAGGCGCTGAAGGGGGAAAGGGGCAAATGACCACAGGCGGGAGACAAGGTACCCGTAACTATACAATGCCACTAAGATGCTTTTTATCATCTTTTTAAATACCCTGGTTGTGGTAGCCATTGTGATGAAAGATATCTGGCCGGGGGAAGCGGTGGGAGAACGTTTGTTCACCTGTTACATGGCAGTGCTCGGCGGCTGCGTGCTGGTTTATCTTTTGCTGGTGGGGGCAGAGCTGGGTCTTTGGTAAATGATCAGGCGGAGCAGAGCGCTCCGCCTGGTAAGCGCTTAACGGCCCGCTTTCAGTTTCTGGTAATACTCTTCATAGATCGCGCTGGCGTCGCCGACATCGTTCTGCCATTCGCCTTTATCAATCGTCGCCTGATCCGGGTACAGGGATTTATCACCAGACACCGCTTTACTTAGCAGCTTTCGCGCTTCGAGGTTAGGCGTCGGGTAACCGATGGTTTCCGCAACCTGTTTTGCCACGTCCGGGCGCAGCAGGAAATTAATCAGCTGCATCGCGCCATCAACGTTTTTGGCATTAGACGGAATCGACAGGCTGTCCATCCAGAAAATCCCGCCTTCTTCCGGCCAGACGATCTCCAGCGGTGTACCCGCCTGACGCGCCACCCATGCTGAGCCGTTCCATACCATACCCAGATTCACTTCACCTTCCATATACGGGTTAGCCGGGTTATCGGAGTTGAACGCCGCCACGTTAGGCATCAGTTTCTGCAATTCGTGGTAAGCCTGTTCGATCTCTTTCGGATCGGTGGTGTTGCCAGACAGACCCAGCTTCAGCAGCGCCATCTGGAACACTTCGCGGGCATCGTCGGTTAGCAGCAGGCTGCCTTTATATTCCGGTTTCCATAGATCCGCCCAGCGAGTCACGGTTTTCGGATCGATGCTTTCGCTGTTAACGCCAATCGCCGTCGCGCCCCAGATATACGGGATGGAGTAATCGTTGTTAGGGTCGAACGGCTTATTAAGCATCGCCGGATCGAGGTTGTGGAAGTTGGTCAGTTTGCTTTTGTCGATCTTCTGGATCATGCCTTCTTTGCGCATTTTGTCGACAAAATAGGTGGACGGCACCACCAGATCGTACGCGCCTTCTTTATAGGTTTTCAGCTTGGCGTACATGGTTTCGTTCGACTCGTAAGTCGAATAGATAACTTTGATGCCGGTCTCTTTGGTGAACTGCTCCAGCAGGCCAGGCGGCACATACTCGGTCCAGTTATAGAAATAGACGGTTTTGCTGTCGTCCGCGTGTGCGGCGCTCATTCCCAGGGCTAATGCACCGGCGGCAAGCAGGTGGCGTGACCATTTTTTCACTCTTACGTCTCCTGTTTTATTTAGCCTGACGAACGAGCCAGACTTTTCGTTTTATCACGTGCGATCAGTTGGCTGGTGATCACCAGCACCAGCGACAACACCAGCAGAATGGTGGCCAGCGCATTAACTTCCGGAGAAACGCCGACTTTAACCATGGAGTAGATTTTCAACGGCAAAATTTCATAGCTCGGCCCGGTCACGAACGACGATACCACCACGTCATCCATCGACAGGGTAAAGCTCAGCACCCATCCTGCGGCGACGGCAGGCATCGCCAGCGGCAGAATGATTTTGCGCAGGATGGTGATTTCCCCGGCACCCAGATCCCGGGCGGCTTCCAGCATCCGCACGTCAAACCCTTTCAGGCGCGAATAGACCGTGACCACCACGAAGGGTAAACAAAAGGTGATATGGGAAAACAGCAGCGACCAGAAGCCGAGCTGGATGCCGAGCAGCATAAACAGCACCAGCAATGAAATCGCCATCACGATATCCGGCGACATCATCACCACAAACAGCATCCCGCTGACGAACGGCTTGCCGCTGAACCGATAGCGGTAGAGCGCCACGGCGGTCAGGGAGCCGATCAGCGTGGCGAAGGTCGCAGAGAAGATCGCCATGGTTAGGGAGTGTTTCGCCGCCTGCAACAGGCTGTCGTTATTCATCAGCAGGCTATACCAGTGGGTGGTAAAGCCCTGCCAGTTGATCCCGAAGCGCGCGCTGTTAAACGAGTTGACGATCAGAATGATGATCGGGATATACAGATAAGCGTAGATGGCAGTCATAAAGCCGCCGCGAAGGAGACGACCGATCATTCCAGATCTCCTTTCTTATTCAGTAACCGCGCGGCGCGCCAGTAAACCAGCAGCATCATGCCCATCACTACTGTCAGGGTAACGCTGGTGGCCGAGCCGAACGGCCAATCGCGGATATTCAGGAACTGGCTCTTAATTACGTTGCCGATCAGCAGGTTTTTCGCGCCACCCATCAGGTCGGAGACGTAAAACAGCCCCATCGCCGGCAGCATCACCAGCAAACAGCCAGCGATAATGCCCGGCATGGTCAGCGGCAAAATAATGCGGATAAAGGTCTGAAGCTTGCTGGCACCGAGATCCCGCGCCGCTTCCAGCAGTGGTTTGTCGAGCTTCTCAATGCTGGAGTAGAGCGGCATCACCATGAACGGCAGCAAGATATACACCAGCCCGATGATCACCGCGCCTGGGGTGTACATAATGCGCACCGGTGTATCGATGACCCCCAGCCACAGCAGGAATTCATTGAGGTAACCCTTAGTACTGAGAAAAATCTTTAAGCCGTAGATACGGATTAATGAATTGGTCCAGAAAGGGACTATCAATAAAAACAGCAGCAGCGGGCGCACTTTTTCCGGCAGGCGCGCCAGGAACCAGGCGAACGGATAGCCGAGCGCCAGACAGGCGACCGTGGCGATCAGCGCCATGTTCAGCGAGTGTAGCAGTACCTGGAAGTAAAGCGGGTCGAGCAGACGCGCGTAATTATCCAGCGTAAAGACCAGGCTCACGAAATTAGCATCGTCGCGGGTCAAAAAGCTGGTGCCGATGATCATCAGGTTGGGCAGGAAAACGAACACCAGCAGCCAGCCGACGATAGTGGCGATCACCACATTCTGGAACTTACGCGCGCTCATCATCAGCCAGCACGACCTCCCAGCTCTCAACCCAGTTCACCGCCATTTTCTGGTCCAGCGAGTGGTCAAAGTCCGGGTCATCTTCGTTGAAGAATTCGCTGACCATCACCATTTTGCCGTTTTCCAGCTCGACCACCGACTCCAGCGTCATGCCTTTATAGTTGCGCTCGCGCACAAAACCGATCAGCCCTTCGGCTTCACGGGCGTCGTTAATCTCTTCGACGCGCAAATCTTCCGGGCGCAGCAGTACGTTTAACTGTTGGCCCGCGACCACCGGGAAGTTCACGTAAATAAAGCATTCACGCCCTTCAACCCTGGCGCGCACGCGCTGGTCATCCACCCGTTCAATCACCGTGGCGTCGAAAATATTGATCTCGCCGATAAAGCTGGCGACAAACAGGTTCTTCGGCTCCTCGTAGATTTCGCGCGGCGTACCGTCCTGCTCGATGCGCCCGTCGCGCATCACCACGATGCGATCGGACATGGTCAGCGCCTCTTCCTGATCGTGGGTGACGAACACAAAGGTAATGCCAAGCTTACGCTGTAGCGCTTTGAGTTCGTTCTGCATCTGTTTACGGAGTTTGTAATCCAGCGCAGAGAGCGATTCGTCCAGCAACAGCAGGCGCGGTTTGTTGACCACGGCGCGGGCAATGGCGACGCGCTGCTGCTGGCCGCCGGAGAGTTGGTGCGGTTTACGGGTGGCGAAACTGTCGAGTTGCACCATCTTTAGCGCATCCATGACCCTGGGGGTAATGTCGTCTGAGGGTGTTTTTTGCATTCGCAGGCCAAACGCCACATTTTCAAACACGGTCATGTGCGGGAAAAGGGCATAGCTCTGGAAAACGGTATTGACGTGACGATGCTCAGCAGGAACGTCGGTAATTTCCTGGCCATCAAGAATAATCTGGCCGGAATCCACCGTTTCCAGGCCAGCAATCAGGCGCAGGACGGTGGTTTTACCGCAGCCCGACGGGCCGAGCAGTGTGAGAAATTCACCATTGTTGATGGTCAGGGATAAGTCACTGATGACATTTTTACCATCAAAACCTTTCTGAATTCCCGCCAGTTGAACCAGCGGCGAAAGCGAACGGGATTGTTTATTCAATTTTTTACGCTGTCCCATAACTAACGCATCGGCAAACAGCGCCGGATGCGGGGTTTGTGATTTACCACCTGGGCTGACACATAAATTAATAAGGGCAGGCATTCTACGGCAAAGCATTGAAATCGCCAATGCTTCATGCGTATTCATAGCCCTGCTTACATGGATTTACACTACGCTTTGACAAGGGTTTTGCCATAACGCTGACAAATTGTAACCCAAACCCGCGAGAAGGCTTTTTTTCGCCCCCGAAAGGCTAAAAGTGATGTGGCGCAATATTTGTATTTTCGGGCTTATTGATAATGTTGTCACAAAAATGAGGGTGACTGCATGGATAAATTACTTGAACGTTTTTTGCACTATGTCTCACTGGACACGCAATCTAAAGCGGGCGTCCGCCAGGTACCAAGTACCGAAGGGCAGTGGAAACTGCTGCGTATTCTGAAGACGCAAATGGAAGAATTGGGGCTGGTGAATGTCACTCTCAGCGAGCATGGCACCGTCATGGGTACCCTGCCGTCCAACGTCGATAAAGTCGTGCCGGCAATTGGCTTTATCTCCCATGTTGATACCTCGCCGGATTTCAGCGGCAAGAACGTGAATCCGCAAATCCTCGAAAACTATCGCGGCGGCGATATCGCGCTGGGCATCGGTGATGAAGTTTTGTCGCCGGTGATGTTCCCGGTGCTGCATCAACTGCTGGGCCAGACGCTGATCACCACCGATGGCAAAACGCTGCTTGGTGCAGACGATAAAGCGGGCGTGGCGGAAATCATGACCGCGATGGCGGTGTTGAAAGGTAAAAACATTCCCCATGGCGATATCCGCGTAGCGTTCACCCCCGATGAGGAAGTGGGCAAGGGCGCGAAGTTCTTTGATGTTGAACAGTTTAACGCCCAGTGGGCCTATACCGTGGACGGGGGCGGCGTAGGCGAACTGGAGTTTGAGAACTTTAATGCCGCGTCGGTCACCATCAAAATTGTCGGCAACAACGTGCATCCCGGCACCGCCAAAGGCGTGATGGTCAATGCGCTGTCGCTGGCGGCGCGAATTCACGCCGAAGTGCCTGCTGACGAAAGCCCGGAAATGACCGAGGGCCAGGAAGGCTTTTACCATCTGCACAGCATGAAGGGCAGCGTGGATAAAGCGGAAATGCATTACATCATTCGCGATTTCGACCGCAGCACCTTTGAAGCGCGTAAACGCAAGATGATGGAGATCGCCAAAAAGGTCGGTAAAGGGCTGCACCCGGACTGCTATATCGAACTGGTGATTGAAGACAGCTACTACAATATGCGCGATAAAGTGGCGGAACACCCTCATATCATTGAGATTGCCCAGCAGGCAATGCAGGACTGCGATATCGAACCGCTGATGAAGCCTATTCGCGGCGGTACTGACGGCGCGCAGCTGTCGTTTAAAGGATTGCCGTGCCCGAATCTGTTTACCGGCGGGTATAACTACCACGGTAAACATGAGTTCGTGACGCTTGAAGGCATGGAGAAAGCGGTGGCGGTGATTGTGCGTATCGCTGAACTCACCGCTCAGCGTTAATCTTATTGAGGCTTCCTTATTTCAGGGAAGCCTTTTTACTCTTCTCACTTTTATATTTGAACATTCCCCTTGTTTACTGGAAGCCGCAATTCAGGTGTACCTTTTTGGACATTTTCATATCCGGTCGGGCGGATTATTATTGTTCGCACTTAAGGAGTGAACACAAACGGACGACAACTTACTAACCGACTCATTATTTATAAAGTGAAGACCAATATGAAAAAGCTGATTATTTCCCTTGCTGTAATCTCTGCCATTAACACCGGTGCTGCGTTCGCCAGCGATGGTGTGATTAATTTTACCGGTGAAATTGTTGACACCTCTTGCCAGGTTGATACCTCATCGAAAGATATGACAGTGAATTTGGGCAAAGTAAATAAATCCTCTTTCAACCAGGCCGGTGATGAAGAAAGTGCCACCAAATTTACCATTAAATTAACTGGCTGCCCGACCACCCAGACAGGCACCAATCAGGCATCCATTAAGTTTGAAGGTGAAAGTATTTCCGGCGATGATACGATTCTGGCCCTGAATAATGCCGCAGGCGCTGCCACCGGCGTGGGCGTGGAAATTAAAGACTGGACCGATACTCCGGTTTCAATGAGAACCGCGCCGACGGCATTCCTGCCGATGGATGCCTCTGGCGCTATCTCATTAAATTATACTGCTTATTATCGAGCCACTGCGGATTCTGTCACATCCGGTGCGGCAAATGCGGCAACCAGCTTTACCGTAGTCTATAACTAAAATACTGCTAATTGCAGCGCGAAGGTTAAACCGGGGAATTCCCGGTTTAACTATTGGCTTTTATCAGTCAAAGGTGCGCGAATGAACGTATTGTCATTAATGAAAGTATTGCCCGTTTTATTATTAACGGTCATATCAAACTGCTATGCCGGTATTGTACTTGGCGGCACCCGGCTTATTTTCCATGGAGATAAAAAGGAATCATCGCTCAGCGTTAATAACCCTGATAATGTTCCGTATTTAATTCAGTCATGGATTGAATCTGAAAGCGGTGGCTCTGCCAAAAACGCGTTTTTGGTCACGCCGCCGCTGTTCCGGCTGGACGGCGGCCAGAAAAATCTCCTGCGCATTGAGAACATTTCGCCGCAGTCTCAGGATAAAGAAACGTTGTTTTGGCTGAATGTTAAGGCTATTCCCTCAACCACCAAACAGCAAAATGCGCTAAAGATAGCCATCAAAAACCGCATAAAAATGATTTATCGGCCCGCAGGGTTAACGTCTCAGAGCCCGGAGGAGCAGGCAGAAAAATTACGCTGGCAACGCAGCGGGGGAAAACTCACGGTCAATAATCCCACGCCGTTTTATATGAATTTTATGTATGTCCGCCTCAACGGGCAGCCGGTACAGACGGCGACCTACGTGGCACCGAACTCAACCGCCAGCTTTACACTCCCCGCGAAGGCCAGCGGCAACGAAATGAGTTGGGCATTAATTACCGATTACGGCGCCAGCGGTAAAGAGCACCGAACTTCGTTCTGATTGTTTTGTTTCCATAACAATACACGGAGGCTGGGATGCTGAATCTGCCATACCTGAGGGGCAAGCGCTGGTTTTACGTGGCGGGATTTTTCTGCCTGGCCAGTGGGCTACTTCATGCTGAAGAATACTTCGATCCCGATCTTGTCGAGGTGGCCGCGCCTGAACAAACCGTCAGCGATCTATCCAACTTCAATGCCGGGTCGCAAGCACCCGGTGTTTACCATGTCGATCTCTACGTTAATGGAGAGATGCGCGAATCTCGTGATGTCACTTTTCGTACCGATAAAAAATCAGGGGACAAAGTGGGTTTAGAGCCTTGCCTGAGCCGGGCAGAGCTGGACAGCTACGGCATCGACGTCGCCAGATTTTCCGATCTCAAAGACGATGCCGAGGGCTGCGCCGATCTGCGGGTCATTCCTGAAGCGCAGGCGCGGTTCGCCTTTAACGACCAGCGGCTGACGCTCAGCGTGCCTCAGCAGGCGCTTAGCGAACGGGCGCGGGGATACATCCCCCCTGAGCGCTGGGATGAAGGCATCAATACCCTGATGCTTAATTACAATTATTCCGGCGTGAATTACCTCTCGGCGAATGACAGCGTGGGGAGCCGCAGTGACTATGTGAACCTGCGGCCTGGCGCAAACGTCGGGCCATGGCGGGTGCGTAACTACACCACCTGGTATCGCGACGGCAAAGGCCAGGACACCTGGAATACCGTTTATACCTATGTCCAGCGCGCCATTGTTCCCCTCAAAAGCGTCCTGCTGGTGGGAGATGGCGTCGCCCCCTCGGATGTATTCGATAGCATCCCGTTTCGTGGCATGCAGTTAACCTCTGATGAAGATATGTATCCAGAAAGCGTGCGCGGCTATGCGCCAGTGGTGCGCGGTATCGCCCGTACCAACGCTGACGTAGTGATCAGGCAAAACAGCTATGTGATTTACCGAACCTCCGTGGCACCCGGTGCGTTTGAAATCACCGATCTTTATCCAACCGGCAGTAGCGGCGATCTGAATGTCACCGTCCAGGAAAGCGACGGCAGCGAACAAAATTTTACCGTGCCGTTTGCCTCTTTGCCGGTATTGCAGCGCGAAGGGCGCGCGAAATATAACCTGGCTGGCGGTCAATACCGCACCTATGACAGCGCGGTGGAGAACAGGCAGTTTTATCAGGCAACGCTGATTTACGGTTTACCCTGGCAATTAACGCTGTATGGCGGGGGAGAGTACGCGCCTTCTCGCTATCGTGCGGGAGCACTGGGGCTGGGCATTAACTTTGGCGCAATGGGGGCTTTATCAGGCGACATCACTGCGGCGCAAGCCACGGTGAAAGCGGTCGATGAAAAGAGCGGCAAGGCCGCGCGGTTGCGTTACAACAAATCGGTTACCGCAACCAACACCACCCTTGCGCTGGCGGCGTATCGCTATCTGGATGAGAGCTATTACACCTTGCAGGAAACGCTGGATTCCTGGACCCGGGACGAAGATGTTGATTTACCCGAACGGCGTAAAAATCGTTTTGAAACCACCCTGAGCCAGGGATTATGGGAAAACGCCGGAGCATTGACGTTCAGCTTCGTCACGGAAGATTACTGGGACAGCAGCCAAAAATCGCGCTCGCTCTCCGTGAGCTACAACAATAACTGGCGCGGCATCAATTACGGACTGAGCTACAGCGATAACCAAAATACTTCTTCGTCGGCGCAATCAACGGGAACGGCCACGCAACGGCGCGACCGGCTGCTGTTTTTTAATCTCAGTATTCCTCTCGACCGCTGGCTTAAAAACACCTGGACAAGCTACAGCGGCAGTTTCTCCAATAATGGCGGTGCCACCCACAGCGTCGGGCTCAACGGCTCGCTGCTCAAAGACAACAATTTCAGCTGGAGCGTTCAGGAATCCCGTAACAGCGATGAAGATGCGTTAAGCGGCAGCCTGAGCACCAGCTACAAAGGGACTTACGGCGAAGTCACCGCCGGATACGGGCATGACAGCGATCAGAAACGGCTTAACTACGGCCTAAAGGGCGCGATTGTCGGGCACCGGGATGGCGTCACGCTTTCTCAGGCGTTGGGTGAGACGGCGGTACTGGTGAAAGCGCCGGGTGCCAGCGGCGTCAGTATTCAAAATCAGCCGGGCATCACCACGGATTATCGCGGTTACACCCTGGTGCCTTACGTCACGCCCTATCGCGAAAACACCATCACGCTGGACAACACTACTTTTGGCAACGATGTCGATGTCGATCTGGCTGCGCGAACCGTGGTGCCGACGCGCGGCGCGATCGCCCGCGCGTCTTTTAATACCAGTATCGGTCAGCGGGCATTAATTACCTTGCTGTTGCCCGATGGCAAACCTGTCCCCTTTGGCTCCAGCGTTGCGCAACACGATCAACCGGACGCCAGCGCCGGCATTGTTGGCGAAGACGGCGAGGTGTACCTACGTGGTTTACCTGCTTCAGGGCAATTGCTGGCTAGCTGGGGCAGCGGCGAAGCGGATTCCTGCGTTGCCGATTTTACACTGAGCCAATCCAGGGCGAAGACGGGCCTGATAATGATGACAGCAGCGTGCCGACCGGCAACAGCGCACGCCGCAGGGGGGAATGATGAAAACCAGTAAATCTGGCGAGCTAAGCCTGGTACTCCTGCTGCTATGGGTCTTCTCACCTTCGCTTAGCGCCGCGTATTTCAGTAGCGCAACGGTTCTTGACGCCGCTTACCGATTAAGCAGTTTTACTATCCCCATCACAGCAGGTGCGACGACTGAATGGGCAGATAGCGGTGTGATGCCTTATAACGTAGTGTCAGATGGCGTGGAGGGCAGTTATGTAAGCCTGTCTATGGGTGGGTATGTGTTAGGTGATGGCGTGACCTGGATAACCACCAATAATGGGATCGGCGTGCAATTTAAACTGACGGATGTGAATGGCTGCCTGCCTGAATTACTGACGCCACCCTATAAATACGTTCTGCCAGCCACCACCTCCTGCCTTTCCAGTTCGTTGCGCCTAAGTTATCGGCTGGTGCGGTTAGCGGATTTTGTTCCGGCAGGGGAAATCATGATGCCCAATGTCCAGGTGCTGTTTGATAATCACCCTGACTCACCTGTCGCGAATTTTGCTCCGATGTATTACAGCGGATTAACCGATCAACCGATCGTTACGCCCTGCGATATCGACGTGCCGTCAGTGGTGCGTTTAGACGATCTCCCGAGCGCAAATTTGCAAACTGGCACCATGAATGTAAAGCCCGTGCCCTTAACCTTTACCAACTGCCCTGGAGCCATCAGTAATATTCGCTATCAATTTACCAGCGCTTATGGCCCCCACGATACGGTTTACGGCACGATAAATACTCGCCCCGGCTCGGCGGCGGGTATTTATTTCCAACTGCTGCGCTCTGCCAGCGAACCCTATCAGGTGTCAACTTTTTACGATCTGGAGGGATACAACGGCAGCGGTAATTACACGGTTCCTTTTAACGTTGCCTATTATGCGGATCTCCCCTCACAGGTGACGCTGGGCGATGTGGAAGGACAGGTCACCCTGGTGGTCAATTATCAATAAGTCCCTTTGGGGAACACATATGAAAAGTTCTGTTTTGATAAAGCTGATATTACTGGCGTCCTTAACTGCCCACCCTGCCGCGGCTGAAAAAACGGATTTCAAAATTATCCGGCTTCAGGGGCGGGTGGTCGCATCGCCCTGCGTGGTGGAGCAGCAAAGTATTAATGTTAATCTCGGCGACAATATAAAAATGAGCGATCTGGCTACTGCCGGCTCTTTTACGTCCTGGGTCGCCTTTTCTATACGAATCTATAACTGCCCTCAGCAAACGTCGCTGTCGACCATTACCTTCAACGGCACGGCAGATAATTCAAACCCGGACTTTCGTTACCAGAATAGCGGAACCGCCACCGGGGTCGCGGTTGAATTATTGGCAGAAGATGGGACGCCGCTCGGTAATGGTAAGTCGTTAACCAGCGCCATTACCAATCAGGAATATACCTGGAACCTGCGCACGCGTGCATGGACCGAGTCCGGCAGCGTCCGACCGGGAACCGTTTCCGCCGTAATAAGCGCCACGCTGACATACCAGTAGCGATAAGAGAGCACAGCTATGTATCAATTTATCCGCGCTTTTTTGTTTCTGTTCGGATTTGCTTTGCCGGTGAGCGCCGCAGACGTGACTCTCAATATTGCCGGAAATATCGTCAATACGCCCTGTACGGTAGCGGGCGGCGCGACGACCAATGTCGATTTGGGTCGCTACGAAGAGGTGATTTCACACAGCGATGATTACGCTTATCCGGTAAAATATTTTACGCTCGACCTCATCAATTGCCCGATAGCCTGGGATACCGTGAAGCTGCAACTGGAAGGCGACTGGGACGCGGTCAATGCGGTTTTAAAAAATAGCGGCACGGCGCAAAATGTGGGAATTAAAATTTCAATCCTTAATAGCGATAGCGCGTGGATTTCTGCCGGTGACTGCATCACCAATGATAATTGCCTGTGGCCCATCAATAAAGAAACCGGGGAAGTTCATATCCAGTTTTCAGCGCAGCCTTATAATTTCGATGGTGGTATTACTGCGGGTTCGGTCTCCGGACAGTTGGCTTTTACCATCACCTATCAATAACTAATATTTTTCCGGGAGTTTTTTAGCATTAATTAAAATGCCGCGTTGCGTATCGATATAATCTCCCTCTTTCAAATCCCGGAGGATACGCATGACGTTGCTGCGCGACAGTTTAGTCTGCTTGATGATATAGCTGGCAAGCGGTAACTGCTTGCGGACATTTTCCGGTAACTGCATAAGTTCTAAAATAATATTGCGAATGATGGTGTAGGAATCATGCCCGGTCAATCGGTTATCCCGGGAGATGATATTGGAAAACTGGTAGGAAATAATTTGCATCAAAGATAGCCACATATGATGCTGATTTACCAGTTCAAACGCCAACGGAATCGGAATACAGCCAAAATGGCTTTCGACGTCGGCGCGATAAGAGTAATGATGAAGCGGATGAAAATGGTTAACAATGCCAAAAATAGATTTCTGCGTCGTGTGTGCGAGATACAAATTATCTTCATCGCGAATGAGCGAAATACGCCCCTCACGGAATAAAAATATAAAGCCGATCATCTCCTGATAGGTAATGAGTTGGCCTTTTTCAAGGGTAAATAAATTGGCGCAAGGCTCAAAAATGGTAAACAGCGATTCGACAGCCGCATCGGGGCGAGCATTCGCAGCAGATTCTGACGTAATAAATGAAGGATCGTTCATCGTGTTGCCCTGGACGGCATAACCATGAAAGAAGTGTAGTCGAAGCGGTAAAAAACACCCGTTGAACCAGGCTCTGCGCCAGCTTGCGCAGAGCCTCTGGCTACTTAGTCTGAAAAGTACCAGTAGCCGCTGTTGACCAGCGCAGCCAGCATCGCCAGGAATGACGGATCTTCCAGGGCATCGCCCAGTTTATCGGCATTCACTACAATGTTATTTGCCAGCGCATTTAACGCCGGGCGGTGAGGGCTGTTGATCTTCTCGCCGTTAACAAACACCTCTTCGCCGATGCGCAGTACGCGCAGCCCGCCGAGGCGCACCAGCGAATCACCCTGTTTGAGCGCGTCATACACTTCGTCCGGCTGGTACGGCGGTTCTGCCGGGGCCACGTCCAGCTCATGGCGCGACTGGGTGATGAACTCGCCAAACCACTGGTTAAAATGTTCCGGCTGGTTAATCAGATCCAGCATCATACCGCGCAGCTTATCCAGCTCCTGCGGCTGGATATCCGCCGGATACTGGCGCGCAGGCACATCCGGGTCGGTATAGCGCTGGCTGCCGAGTTCGCGTTGCAGCACATAATCGGCGAAACCGCTGATCAGCTCACGGCCACTCGGGGCGCGGAACCCCACCGAATAATTCATGGAGTTTTCCAGCGAATAGCCTTCATGCGGGAATCCCGGCGGGATATACAGAATGTCGCCCGGTTCCAGTTCTTCATCAATGATCGCCTCGAACGGATCGACCTGTAGCAAATCTGGGTGCGGACAGTGCTGTTTCAGCGGCGTTTTCTCGCCTACGCGCCAGCGGCGACGGCCCACGCCC
Organism: Atlantibacter sp. MEI4A-1023; assembly: GCF_056155425.1. Lineage (NCBI taxonomy): Bacteria > Pseudomonadati > Pseudomonadota > Gammaproteobacteria > Enterobacterales > Enterobacteriaceae > Atlantibacter > Atlantibacter sp. MEI4A-1023. The sequence goes on along the minus strand of NZ_CM149568.1, from coordinate 2,679,205 downwards.
TGAATAATAAACACATCATACTGGTCGAGATGCGGGCCAACGCCGCCGCCCGGTACTGAGAAGGAGATCATTAAATCATCGGTGCGCCAGTCGGGCAGGGCGCGGAACGGGCGCATCAGCGCCGCGGTGGGTTCATGCCAGTGGTTGACGGCCTGCACCAGCAGCGACCAGTTGCTTTCGCCCAAGTGATCGTAGCTTTCAAAAGGACCGTGGCTGACCTGCCATTTCCCGTCAAGATGGCTGACCAGCCGGCTATCCACTTCGTTTTCCATGGCCAGACCCGCCAGTTCGTCCGGGGAGAGGGGGTCGATAAAGTTTTTAAAGCCGCGTTTCAACACCACCGGACGCTTTTGCCAGTGATGCTGAATGAAATCGGGCCAGTTTAAATCAAGTTGATAGTCCATATTGTTTTCCGTCGGCATAGAACCTTAGCGGATTATAACGGACGGCATCACCTCTGCATGGCCTTTATGACGTTTTTTGCGAGTTACTGCCGCTCTCCGCGCTGTTTATATCCTGACGGGCAAAAATCACCTCCATGCGCGCGCCGCCGAGCAGGCTTTCGCCGGGGATAATCTGGCCGCCGTACTGCTCAACGATCTCTCGCGCCACCGACAACCCTACGCCCTGGCCGGGCCGTAATGTATCCACACGCTGCCCGCGATCGAATATCAGCGAGCGCTTGCTGAGCGGGATGCCCGGACCGTCGTCATCCACATACAGATGCAGCGTGTCATCGGTTTGCCGGGTGGTGATTTCGACAAACTCCAGGCAGTATTTGCAGGCGTTATCCAGCACGTTGCCCATGACTTCCATAAAGTCATTCTGTTCGCCCATAAACATGGTTTCCGGGGAGATATCCAGCGTGATGGTGACGCCTTTACGTTGATACACCTTATTTAACGCCGAGGTGAGATTATCCAGCAGCGGGGCCACAGAGTGCAGCTCGCGGCTCATCAGCACGTTGCCGCCGCGCATGCTGGCGCGGTGCAGGTAATAGCCGATCTGCTGGGAAATCCGGCTGATCTGTTCAAGCATCACCGGCTCCGCCTGGCTAACGGTCATTTTGTCGGTACGCAAAGACCGCAAGGTGCTTTGCAGCACCGCCAGCGGCGTTTTCAGGCTATGGGTGAGATCGGTCAGCGTGGTGCGGTATTTGTCATAACGCTCACGCTCGCTGGTCAGCAGGCGGTTGAGGTTGGTGACCAGGCTGGTCAGTTCGCGGGTAGTCGCCGGGTTGAGATGCTCGCGGTGATGCTCTTCCAGCTCGCGTACCTCACGCGCCAGCGACTGGATGGGCCGCAGGCTCCACCATGCCGCCAGCCACAGCAGCGGGATCACCAGCAGCAGGTTGGCGATCAGTACATAGATAAACCAGCTCCACACCATATACGAACGCTTGAGTTCGATGGGAATGGTGTCGACCACCACTATGGTCAGCGCAGGCATCAGTTCGGTGGCGGGATACTGGTTCACCGCCACCGAGTGGGTCATTTCATAATTAGTCTCGTCGTCACGAAAATCGCGCAGCTGTTTCTGGAGGGTTGAATTGGTGCCCAGCAGCGCGCTACTGGCCGAAAAATCGGTTTCCAGTTCATGAAAGCCGTTCGCGGCGAGCCATTCCGGTTGAATAGCCTTCACTAACAGCGGCACATCGCGCTGCGCCCACAGCAGATGGCCGCGTTCATCATAAATCAGGGCCATCGTTGGGCTTTGCAGATTGAGGTTTTCCGGGATCTCGACGTTAATCTTGCCGTTTTCCCACTTCGCCAGGGTGTAGAACAGATTGCTTTCGCCGCGCAGCAGCCGGAAAGTGGTTTTATCAAAACTGACGCTATAGCCCACCAGCGCCACCATGCCGTAGGCCAGCGACAGCACCAGTACTACGGCGGCGGTCGCCAGCAGAAAGCGTACCCGTAGTGACAGCGGGAAAATGTGCCTCAGCAGTTTATTCATGGACGCAGGTCGAAGCGGTAACCCTGGCCGCGCACTGTGGTGATCACATCCACCGGATGCTCGGCGAGGATTTTCTTACGCAGGCGGCCCATCAGCACATCAATAGTGTGGCTCTCGCGCAGCTCCGCATCGGGGTAAAGTTGCAGCATCAGCGAGTCCTTGCTCACCACTTTACCGTTATTGCGGATCAGGGTTTCCATAATGGTGTATTCAAAGGCCGTGAGTTTCACCGGCGCGTCATTGATAGAAAATTCCCGGCGTGACAGGTCAAGCTGGAAAGGCGGCATGGAGATTACCTGCGAGGCCAGGCCGCTGTTGCGTCGTAACAGCACCTGTATGCGCGCCACCACCTCTTCGATATGAAAAGGCTTGGTCACGTAATCGTCCGCGCCCGCACCCAGCACTTCTACTTTATCCTGCCAGCCTTCACGCGCCGTCAGCACCAGCACCGGGATGGTGACGTCATGCCCGCGCCAGCGGCGGATCATCGACAGCCCGTCTTCATCCGGCAGGCCGAGATCGACAATAGCGATATCCGGCATGTGCTCATTAAGGAAATAATCGGCTTCTTTCGCGTCTTCTGCGGCATCCACCTGATGCCCCAGTTCCGATAGCTGCACCTTAAGATGGTGACGCAGCAGGGCATTATCCTCGACAACCAGTACGCGCATGTTCAATCCTCATCAGGAAACTGTTTCATAGTGTAACGCTAATTATCGGTAGCGGGTGTTAAACCAGGTTTAAACACCCTGATTGCTAACGATTAATTGAACGAGCCATGCGGCTGTAGGTATGGCGAACGCCGCGAATGGCGACGCTATAGGTAAAAATATTCTCCGGCAGCGCCAGTCCGGCATAGCCGGTATCGCCAATATGATGAATATCGGCACCGGCCATCTTACTCATTAGCGCCATTTGACGAATAGTTTCACGATCGGCCCCTTCCTGTGACGTGCCGATGGCGGTCATTGCCAGCGCGCCGCGCTGGTGGGTGAAGTCAATCAGCGCGGCGACGCGCTCCACGGTCATGCCCGGAATGGTGCCCGGCGCGGGGACCAGCACTACGTCAGCGCCGTTATCGACAAACAGCGCGATATCCTGCTCGGTCAGCAGGGCGCTGCCGCTTTCCCGCACAATGCCCGCGCCGTGCATTTTACCGGTGATCAGCACCAGCTTATCGCCGATCGCCTGGCGAATGAGATTGAGCGATTCGGCAATCGCCTGATTGCTGACGCCGTTATTGGGGTTACCGGTCAGTACCACAATCCGTGCGCCCATTTCATACAGATTGCGGGCGTTATCGGCAGTCGCCGCGCGGCCCGGCGTCATCTGCCAGAATTCATCATGCTGACTGGCATGGGCGGGATCGACCGCCTCCAGGTTTACGCCGATCACCCGCCCGGTTAAGCGCTGTAGCTCGCGCAATGTTTCCTGCGGTTCAATGCCGGCTGGCAGGCCGTTAATCACCGGCGCGCTAACATCAAACAGATTGAGCAGCAAAATATCCGCCCCTTGGCTGGCGGCGAGTTCGGCATTGGTGATGTTGTTTAACAGTGGGGGGATCGCGCCGATACATTCGCTGACCAGGATACGGCCTTCACTGGCACGGATGGCGTAAATCAGATCGTCTTTTTCAATGTTCGCCAGTTCCGAGGCGCTGCAATCAAGATAACGTTTCATCATTTTCTCCTGTGGTTTTGTGTACGCTAACCCAGGTACGAATGGCAGGCAAAAAAAACGCCGCCCGAAGGCGGCGTAACTCGCAAATTTTTTGACAAGGCTTACTTCAGCTCATCAACCATATTGACCGCGCGGCCAATATAGTTTGCTGGCGTCATGCCTTTCAGGCGGGTTTTCTCGTCTTCCGGCAGATCCAGGCTGTCGATAAACTGTTTCATGCCTTCGGCGTCCACGCGCTTGCCGCGCGTCAGCTCTTTGAGTTTCTCGTACGGCTTTTCGATGCCATAGCGGCGCATCACGGTCTGGATCGGCTCCGCCAGGACTTCCCAGTTGTGATCCAGTTCGTCCAGCAGGCGATCGGCGTTCACTTCCAGTTTGCTCACGCCTTTCAGGGTGGACTGGTAAGCGATCAGCGCATAGCCAATACCCACGCCCAGGTTGCGCAGCACGGTGGAATCGGTGAGATCGCGCTGCCAGCGGGAAACCGGCAGTTTGCTCGCCAGGTGCTGCAATACCGCGTTGGACAGCCCCAGGTTGCCTTCGGAGTTTTCGAAGTCAATCGGGTTCACTTTATGCGGCATGGTGGACGAGCCGATTTCACCGGCGATGGTTTTCTGTTTGAAGTGGTTCAGGGCAATGTAGCCCCACACATCGCGGTCGAAGTCGATCAGGATGGTGTTGAAACGCGCCACGCAGTCAAACAGTTCCGCGATGTAGTCGTGCGGTTCAATCTGGGTGGTGTACGGATTCCACTGAATGCCCAGCGAGGTGACAAATTCTTCGCTGAACAGATGCCAGTCCACTTCCGGGTAGGCAGCGATGTGGGCGTTGTAGTTGCCGACCGCACCATTGATTTTGCCGAGGATTTCCACCTGCTCAAGCTGGCGGTACTGGCGCTCCATACGGTACGCCACGTTTGCCATCTCTTTACCCATAGTCGAAGGGGTTGCCGGCTGGCCGTGGGTACGGGACAGCAGCGGCAGATCGCGATATTCGTGCGCCAGCGCTTTAACGGCGTCAATCACCTGGCGCCAGTACGGCAGCAGGACGTCCTGGCGCGCGGTTTGCAGCATCAGCGCATGCGACAGGTTGTTAATGTCTTCAGAGGTGCAGGCGAAGTGAATAAACTCGGACACGGCATGCAGCGCCGGGACGTCCGCCACTTTCTCTTTCAGGAAATATTCCACCGCTTTCACATCGTGATTGGTGGTGCGTTCGATAGTTTTGATGCGCGCAGCATCGGCTTCAGTAAACTGCGCCACGATCGCATTAAGGAAATCGTTTGCGTCTGCGTCAAAAGCAGGAACTTCCTTGATCGCTGCGTGCGCGGCCAATTTTTGCAGCCAACGTACTTCGACCTGTACGCGGAATTTCAGCAAACCGAACTCGCTGAAAATAGCGCGCAGAGCGCTGACTTTATCGCCATAACGTCCATCAATCGGAGATACGGCGGTCAGGGAGGATAATTCCATCAGTGACTCCTGGGAGGTTAACAATGAGCAAGAATTTGTTTCGCCTGATGAGTCAGACGATTACGGGAAAACATTAATTGCAGGCGGCCGCCGCCAACCTGATGCCACAATACGGCGGCGCGAATACCGGCCAGCAGCGCGGCGCGAACTTTGGCCTGCACCTGCGGGCTTTGTAACACGGCAGGGGAGCCGGTGACCTGAATACGCGGGCCCAGCGGGCTAACCACGTCGACATAAATGCCCGCCATGGCGCTTAACAGGGTTTCCGATTCGAGATCGAAATGCTCAAGCTGGCGTTGCAGGCTGTCGATACGGTCGCCGAGGGATTGCAGCGCCCCTTTGGCGGAATTGAGTTTGCGCTCCAGCACCATCAGGCTCAGGGTATAACGCGTCAGCTCGGCGTTAAGCCCCTGGCGGTTATTGGCATTCAACACGCCCAGCAGGGTTTCCAGACCCAGCTTCAGATTCGCTTCGCTGCCGCCAAATACGCCCAGCGTGGAATCCGGGTTCAGGTCGATAACGCTGTTCAGCGACACGTGCATGGCGTCGCTGTCGCAGTGCCCCTGGTGTGCCAGTTGCTGCACCAGGCGCGCCGACTGGCAGACGCCTGCCAGCGCCAGGGTGATGTCGTAATAGTTCTTCGCCACGTTAAACCACTCCTTGTATACCCTGTGTCTTCAATATGGCAGCGTTATCGGCTGCACCCGTTTAAACCGGCAACGGCAAGCGTTGCTCAATGATACCGCCGCCGAGGCAGATTTCGCCCTGGTAAAACACCGCCGACTGGCCTGGCGTGACCGCCGCGACCGGCTCGTCGAAACGCACTTCAATACGGTCATCGTCCAGCGGAACGAGAGTGCAGGGGATGTCGGTTTGGCGGTAACGGGTTTTCACCGTACAGCGCACGGTCTCACGAACCGGCTCGCGGTCCACCCAGTGCAGTTGCTGGGCAATCAAACCGATCGACATCAGACGCGGATGGTCGTGCCCCTGGGCCACCACCAGAATATTGTTGGCGACGTCTTTGTCGACCACGTACCACGGGTCTTCGCTGCCTTCTTTGGTGCCGCCGATGCCTAAGCCTTTACGCTGGCCCAGGGTGTGGTACATCAGACCCTGGTGTTCGCCAATCTCATCGCCGTCTACGGTCACGATTTTACCCGGCTGGGCAGGAAGATAGCGGCCCAAAAACTCGCGGAATTTGCGCTCGCCAATAAAACAGATGCCGGTGGAGTCTTTTTTCTTCGCGGTGATCAGATCAAGCTCTTCGGCGATGCGGCGCACTTCCGGTTTTTCCAGTTCACCCACCGGGAACAGGCTCTGGGCGATTTGCTCGTGGCCCAGGGTATACAGGAAGTAGCTCTGGTCTTTATTGCCGTCGACGCCGCGCAGCAAACGGCTTTTGCCGTCGATATCGGCGCGGCGCACGTAATGCCCGGTGGCGATGTAATCCGCACCCAGGTCTTCGGCGGCAAATTCCAGGAAGGCTTTAAATTTGATTTCTTTATTGCACAGGATATCCGGGTTCGGCGTGCGGCCCGCTTTGTATTCGGCAAGGAAGTGTTCGAACACGTTATCCCAGTATTCTGCGGCGAAATTCACGGTATGCAGCACAATGCCGAGCTTATCGCACACGGCCTGGGCATCCGCTAAATCGGCGGCTGCGGTGCAGTACTCCTCGCCGTCGTCCTCTTCCCAGTTCTTCATGAACAGGCCTTCTACGTGATATCCCTGCTTAAGCAGCAGGTAAGCAGAAACTGAGGAATCGACACCGCCGGACATCCCGACGATCACTTTTTTTGGGCTTTCAGACATGGAAGTACTCACGACAAAAATCTAAGGCGGCGTATTCTAGCACGCAGTTGCGGCTTAGGCATCCCTTGTAAACGGCCAGTTAAAATCACCGACCACCTCAAGCGGATAACGTACGCCGGTCTGGTAGCTGCGAATGCTCTCCGCCACCAGCGGCGAGCGCAGATGCGTGGCGTTGAGGATTTCCCCGGCGCTGACCCAGACGCAGCGTTCAATATCGCTGTCATGGGGCGTGGTGGGTAACTGCTCATCGAGGTCGATGGCGAACAGGAAACGCAGGAACGGCGTCTTGTCCGGCGCGATCCACTGATGTAGGCGGATAAACGTTTGCGGCTGCGCGCTGATGCCGGTCTCTTCCCATAGCTCGCGCGCTGCGGCTTCTACCAGGGTTTCATCGGCCTCCAGGTGCCCGGCAGGCTGGTTCCACGTCACTTTGCCGTTAACGGTCTCTTCAACCACTAAAAATTTACCCTGTGCCTGGACGACGCAGGCTACCGTGACATGCGGTTTAAACATCAGGACTCCTTAAGCGGGATGGCGCGCCAATCACCGTTAGCAAGATTATCAAGGGTGTACTCGCCCATAGCATAGCGAATCAGGCGCAGAGTCGGGTGCCCAACGTGCGCAGTCATGCGGCGTACCTGGCGGTTGCGTCCTTCATAAAGGGTAATTTTCAACCAGCAGGTGGGGATCGATTTACGCTCACGGATCGGCGGGTTACGCGGCCACAACCACTCTGGCTCTTCGACCCGCTCGACGCCAGCGGGCAGCGTGGGTCCGTCGTTCAGCGCCACGCCGTGGCGCAGCGCGTCCAGAGACGCCGCGTCCGGTTCGCCTTCTATTTGCACGTAATAAATTTTCCCGGTGCGCTTGCCGGGCTGAGTCAGCTGCGCCTGCAACGCGCCATCATTGGTCAGCACCAGCAAGCCTTCGCTGTCGCGGTCGAGACGACCTGCGGCGTAGACGCCCTTTACCGGAATATAATCCTTCAGCGTGCTGCGGCCGGCTTCATCGGTAAACTGCGGCAGCACATCGTAAGGTTTGTTAAACAGGATCAACTGCTTCGGCCCGGTGGGTTTCGGTTTGCGTGGAGCCTTACGCGGGCTGAATCGGTCAGGCTGGTGATTTCTTAAAGAGGATTTAGAATCGCTATAGTATTTCATGGTAAATTCCAAATAAGGCTATACGCAGAGGGTAGCACAGTGTCGGATTGCATTGGATATTTAAGGTACTCGTCAGAGGTTCAGGGTTCAGGCTCGTCAGTGCAGCGTCAGCGCGGTCTCATCAATGCCTGGGTTAGTGAGCAGCGGGAGAGGCACGGAAAAGATTACACCGTTGTGTGGTATCAGGATTTGGGCATTTCGGGTTGGGATGGTTCGAACCGTGACAAAGGTGCTCTTGGTCGTCTTATTGGTGATATTGAAGCGGGGGTGTTCCCTCCCGATACACCGATGTAAGTATCCCGCATAATCGTACCATTCACATTTAGAGATCCTCCGGCATAATCAATCTGCCAACGAAGGAGATCGCTATGCGTAAAGCCCGTTTTACTGAGCATCAGATCATCGCTGTGATTAAGTCGGTTGAAGCCGGACGAACCGTTAAAGATGTCTGCCGGGAGGCCGGTATCTCTGAGGCCACTTACTACAACTGGAAGTCCAGATACGGCGGCATGGAGGCTTCTGATATTAAAAAGATCAAGGATCTTGAGGACGAGAACCGGCGTCTCAAACAGATGTTTGCCGACCTGAGCCTTGAGAACCGGGCGCTGAAAGACGTTATCGAAAAAAAGTTTTAAAACCAGCCTTTAAGCGTGAGCTGGTCACTCATCTGATAACGACATTTGGACTCAGTATCCGTCAGGCCTGCCGGAGTCTGAACCTGAGCAGAACGGTTTACCATTACCGTCCGGATACCACGCGTGACGAACCCGTTATTGTCGCGTTGCAGGCAGTGGCCGAGCGATACCCACGATACGGTTTTCCGAAACTTTTTCAGGTTCTGATTCAGGTTCTGAGGCGGCAGGGACACCCGTGGAATCACAAAAGGATCCATCGTATTTACTGTCTGCTGAAACTGTATTTTCGCCGTAAGGGCAAACAGCGGTTGCCGGTGCGTAATCCCTCGCCACTGGCCACGCCAAAAGCGCTGAACCAGAGCTGGTCTGTCGACTTTATGCATGATGCACTGGTCTGTGGCCGTCGTTTTCGCACGTTCAATGTCGTTGATGACTTTAACCGTGAGGCGTTGTCGATTGAAATCGATCTGAATCTGCCAGCTCTGCGCGTGGTCCGTGTGCTCGACAGGATCGCGGCAAACCGTGGTTATCCGGTCATGCTACGCATGGATAATGGTCCGGAATTTATCTCACTTTCACTGGCTGAATGGGCAGAGAAACATGCAGTAAAACTGGAGTTTATCCAGCCGGGTAAGCCGACGCAGAACGCTTTTATTGAGCGCTTTAACCGGACATACCGTACAGAAATACTCGATTTTTATCTGTTCAGAACGCTGAACGAAGTGCGGGAAATCACGAAAAGATGGGTGTCAGAATATAACTGTGAACGCCCGCATGAATCACTGAACAATATGACGCCGGAAGAATATCGACAGCACCATTATTTGGCCGGGATCTCAAAAAATGCATGGAACTAAAACGGGTCTATTTACAGTAAGAGGAGCGTAAGCCCCTTTTTCATTCCCGCTAATCGTACAACCATTTTCCAGCCTTTGCAGACTCGATAATCATTGCCACGCTCAACGGTTTTATCTCCGGTTCTGGTGACGGTCGTTTTTGCCAAAAGGGGTATTCATATTCGAAATAGTTTCTGCCATCAAAGTTAGAGTGTTCAATGTCGAAATGTTCGAATAAATCTGATAGAAAATCATGTGCATCTTCTGGCGCAAACTCGAAATCCTCAAGTAAAGTCCATTCCTTTGTAATCTGTTTCAATTCCGGTCTGAACCAGCGTTTTTTAATCGGGTAGCGCTGCATAATATACCCGATAACCTCTGCTTCAATATCCCTGGACATTAGAAGGAAGTCCACTGTATACGGTCAGAAGGTCTTGCAATCAGGTTGTATTTATCGCGTGTATGTTTAGCGACAAGCTGAACCGTAATAATCAATTCAGCGTAACCCACAAAAGGAACCCAGCGGCCTAGAAAGGTTGCAATCTTATTTGTCGGAACCATCTTGAGCTTTGACAGTTTACCCATAGGGGCGCTAGGTCTTAGCCCAAAAGGAAAACGGGCATCTTTAAGAATCTTCCTTGAAACTATTGATGCAATGCTTGTTCCTGGTGTATTGGTGGCTGCTGAGAGCTTACCGGAAACGGGAATGAATGGTTGCCCTATAAGAACCATGCTCACACCTTCCGTTGTCATCCCTAGCGCATCTGCAAGCTGTTCAATAAATATCAGGTCGAACAGTTCACCAGGTGTCACATTAGGGTGTCCGTGGTAGAAGTATGTTCCATTCCTTTCTTCTGTAGTGTCCATTTCTCAACACTCCATTGTTAAGCAGCAGGGCGCTCATTCCATGAATCAGAGAAAATTATATTACCGTCATTATGCTTCCACGTGATTTTCTCATAGCGCATTTCAACAGATTCCAGGTGATTGTTATTGTTATCACCAGGTGAAGCCATTGAAGGCGATACTGAGACAATACGCACACCCTCTAACAGGATGTTGAAATACTCTGCTTCCTGACCAGCGTCATTAATCTTATAGAATTTGAACTCTGCTTTTTGCAGAGACTGACCAGTTGCAACAGCCTTGTAAAGGTACGGGCTGGAATAGTCGAACTCTTTCACGATTAAGAGCGGGGAGTGAATGCGCTTACCTGTGGGCTTTCCGGTGAGGTTGTCCGTAGGTGTCGAAAGGTTGTGATGGAAGCCCTTAAACTCGATGCTGAACTCCCTGTTCTGAACGTCACAGCCACCTTTGATAAGTGCGCCGCCGTCATCGTATAACCACATGTTGCCAGGTATAGCCATTCTCATAATCTCCATATATTTAGTGGTGGATTTAGGGATAGGTTAGCGCAACAAATAAACAGACTCAAATCATACCGTTAACGAAACTAATCGAATGCAAGTGAATTATTCATTTAATAAATATACAAATCAAATTCATGTGTTTTATGAATTATTCCCTGCCGGCCACATGCGAGTGGCTGCACACAGTCTTATTCAGTGTCTGGTGAGATGAATGCATGGATTCGTTGCAGTGCTTACTAGAGCCACCAAACTTATAAAGGTGGTGGCTATAAAAATCTATTCTTTAAAATCAGGGTTGGGTTGTTGCTGAATTCTCCAGAGCGGTAGCGCTTTACCTTTATAATCTCTTGGGATGGTAATTCCAAAAACTTCTGGCTCATGTCTAGTGTCAATAGCGGTCACAGTCTGCTCTCGAATTGTCTGCTCATTAAAAGCTGAATCGCCACGGGTTTAACAGACACCTCGGATTCATTTTGGAGTGCTCCCGAGTCCGTAGACAAATCTGCCCTATATTTCATTTACCGTTCCCTGCTGACGGTCTGCGAACATGTTCACTTGACTGTATGCACCAGTAGCTGCAATGGCGTAATCTTCTGCAAACTTAATTGTAAGCGCATCATCAGAAAGTTCACTGTACGCTTCTTTGGCAATCCTCAGTGCAACCTTTTCATATAGGGCGGGGGATAGTTCTGCTTTGTCAGCAAAGTAGGCGCAACGTAACGCATCATCTAAACCGTGTGGAAATTGTGATTCGAGTTGGTGAGCAGATGCAGAACTTGCCAGCAGTACCTGAGCTATCACGGAAAAGCGTTTCATGTGAACCTCAGAGAATGTTGAAGCCATAAATTACTCGTTGAAGCGTGGCGCATCCATGACTTTTGATAACTTTCCCAAACGTGGAAACGACTGGTTAGTTGCTGAATCGAGGAATGTCAAATTTTGACCAAATCTTACCCTGTTAGTTAACTCTGGCAGGGTTTTTTGTTGGGTAGAATCTGGTATAACTAATTGATGTCAGATTGGTTTCTCGAAAATGAAGAAAATACTATGAATCATCTATAAGAAGTTTTCGGCATAGTGTTTTCAGATGTGGCAGATTCACGCATTATAACGGAATCATAAGGGCATAGCATGGGACAAAACATTCAGGTAGTATTGACCCGCCTATTACAAATCATTAACAAAAATGCGTATCCACCCTAAGCGCTCGAAGGAGAGGTGAATGGAAAGCAAAGTAGTTGTTCCAGCCGAAGGTAAAAAGATCACGGTAGAAAACGGCAAACTGTCTGTGCCTAACAATCCGATTATCCCGTTCATTGAAGGTGATGGCATCGGTGTTGACGTGACTCCGGCTATGCTGAAAGTGGTTGATGCCGCTGTTGAGAAAGCCTACAAAGGCGAGCGAAAAATTTCCTGGATGGAAATCTACACCGGTGAGAAATCCACCCAGCTTTATGGCCAGGACGTCTGGCTGCCGAAAGAAACTCTCGATCTTATCCGCGACTACCGCGTGGCGATCAAAGGCCCTCTGACCACGCCTGTTGGCGGCGGCATCCGTTCTCTGAACGTGGCCCTGCGTCAGGAGCTGGATCTGTATGTGTGTCTGCGCCCGGTGCGTTACTACCAGGGCACTCCGAGCCCGGTGAAACACCCGGAACTGACCGACATGGTGATCTTCCGTGAAAACTCTGAAGACATCTATGCCGGTATTGAGTGGAAAGCCGACAGCGCTGAAGCGGATAAAGTGATCAAATTCCTGCGTGATGAAATGGGCGTGAAGAAAATTCGCTTCCCGGAACATTGCGGTATCGGCATCAAGCCGTGCTCTGAAGAAGGCACCAAACGTCTGGTTCGCGCGGCTATCGAATACGCGATCACCAACGAGCGTGAATCCGTGACGCTGGTTCACAAAGGCAACATCATGAAGTTCACTGAAGGCGCGTTTAAAGACTGGGGCTACCAGCTGGCGCGTGAAGAGTTCGGCGGTGAACTGATCGACGGCGGCCCGTGGGTGAAGATCAAGAACCCGAACACCGGCAGAGACATTATCGTTAAAGACGTGATCGCCGATGCGTTCCTCCAGCAGATCCTGCTGCGTCCGGCTGAGTACGATGTCATTGCCTGTATGAACCTGAACGGCGACTACATTTCCGACGCCCTGGCAGCACAGGTTGGCGGTATCGGTATTGCACCGGGTGCCAACATCGGCGATGAGTGCGCCCTGTTCGAAGCAACCCACGGCACCGCGCCGAAATACGCAGGCCAGGATAAAGTGAACCCAGGTTCTATCATCCTGTCCGCTGAAATGATGCTGCGTCATATGGAATGGTTCGAAGCCGCAGACCTGATCGTTAAAGGCATGGAAGGCGCGATTAACGCCAAGACCGTAACCTACGATTTCGAACGTCTGATGGAAGGCGCTAAGCTGCTGAAATGCTCAGAGTTTGGCGACGCGATCATCGCGAACATGTAATCCGCTAACACTGAGACTAAAACGGGAGCCTGAGTGCTCCCGTTTTTTATTCATCGCCTTCAATCGGGTAACCCGCCCGGCGAATGGCTTCCTTGCAGTCATTTACCCCCGCCGCATAGCCCGCTTCGATTTCGCATACCGGGCTGGCGCTACAAACCGGCAGGCGGATCTGCGCCTTCAGTTGCTGCGCCAGCAGGGCAATCTGTCGCCTGGCCTGCAACAGTGCTTTTGCCATACTGGCGGACTCTTCCTGCGTTCCGCCTTCACCCGCCGCCAGCGCCATTAACCGTTCCTGCGTTATGTTATTCATCTCCGATCACCTTTATTGCTATTTATCATTGAGAGTAAGGATAGCGGCAGAGTAGAGTGGTTGAGATACCACATAAGGGGTTGTTTGCGATGGCGATTTACTTTTTCTACTCGAAAGCGGGCAAGGTCGTTGCAGTTCAGAAGGACGCATCCGCCCACGCGGGCTGGCTGAAGCAGGGTTATCAAAAAGAGTTTGAAGAAGTGGAGGCGGCAACCTCGCAAGCCGCACTAAAACGCTTTCATGATATTCGCGCTGAACAGGATAAAAATATTTGGGCTTTTGCCACTGGCCCGATATTTTTAAGTTTAATTGTGCTAGTGGTGTATATATTTTTTACATAAACGAAATTATTGGTATTTAATAAATTCCTGGATTGATTGCTTCCCAGTAAATATGCATTTAAGATGTATCTTAAAAGCAGTGAGGCAATAAAAGGATCGGCCTGTGAATATCGAAAAGATGAAAAGCCAGCATAACGAGATTATTCAAAAAATAAATCAACTCCGCGAGTATAGCCGTAGGGGGATCACGGATAACGCACAGGAAATTGCGCAAACCGTGGTAAGTATGAGTTCGGTAATCAAAGTGCATTTATCGGCGGAAGATCAGTTTTTATATCCTTACCTGGAAAAGGTTGAAAACCAAAAGCTGAAAAAAATGAGCCTAAAATTCCAGCGTGAAATGGCTGATATTGTCGTGGAATATGAGATGTTTTCCCGCCGCTGGAATACGGCGAGTAAAATAACGGGTCATGATGAGGATTTTCGCCGCGACGCCAATACGGTGCTGCGCAAAGTACATGAACGGATGCAGCGCGAAAATACCCAGTTTTACCCGCTGGTTGAGCAGGTATAGCGGCCTGTTAATCACGCTGCAACACAAACAAAACGGGAACCTCGCGCTCCCGTGTAATGGCGTATTATTACCCTCCCGCCACGCGGCTACAGGGCTATTCGGCCACCAGCCACATATCCGATTCGTCGAACATCTCTTCCAGCATACGGTTTAGCTTTTCGCGATCGTTTTTGCTGGCATCGCTGTTAAGCCCGTTCGCCTGCATAGGTTTAACCTTCACTTCCGCATCGGGAAAAATTCTGTGTACGCGGCGCGTTAACTCCGCGAGGATGATCTCTTGCGCGCCAGGCAAGCCCGCCACATTGCGCTTGTCGTAAACCAGTTCGACGAACATAACTACCTCAAGATTACTGTGTGTTTGTACAGTATGTTAGCCGTTAAAACGGGCGGTGACAACAGGGCTGAACGCAAAATTATGCGAGGAAAACCGCACACTATTCTTTATTTAAGCACCCTGAAATCACGTCTTTCATTTCACAGGGGTTTTGATTTCTTTATGATATTATGTGAAATGGAATTAAAGGATGTGAGAATATATTTTTTTGGTAACTCATTATTAATGCAGCAATATATTCTTTCGCTAAAAATTAAAAAAATTTAATTTAAGTGTATATATTGAGTGGGCTTTCAGGTTAATCCTAATTGTGAATGCTAATGAAAAATTTAACTCAGGATCGGCTAGTGAGTCCGATTAAGCAGTGCTATTCTCGGATAATCACACAAGTCATAAGGGAATAAGAATGAACAGCGATAATGATTTTCCTGTGTTTCCCGTCATCGGCTGGCAGGTTGGGCCTAAATCGGATCAAAACGTCTTAGTCTTTAAAATAGGCTATTGCACCTCTTCCTATAATCTGAACGCAACCACATTTGATTCGCCTTTTTTCTCCATGACGCCTTCAATGGCCAAAAGCCTGATTTATGATTTACAGCGTTATGTCGCACATTGTGAAGACAGTGAATTCCAGAAGATCGCCATTTAACCTGGCGTCATACGGGAAGGCGCTTTGCTTCCCGTTCGTCGATAAATCCCTTCCTTTGTAAAAGCCTCTGCTGCGCTCCCTGAAGAAAGGCGCATTGTGGCTTTCCGCTTTGCGGCTTACTTCATTTCTTTTAAAACGTCTGCCAGGACCCGCGCATGGTTCTGTTCGCTATTTTTCGCGCCATAGAGCAGGGTGACTTTGCCGTTGCGGGCGCGGTCAGAGACTTTTCGTAGTTCATCCTGTTGCGCAGATAACTCTTCACGGTATTGGCGAGTGAATTCGTTGAAATCGATGGCCTCGCTGTGAAACGCTTTGCGTAGCGCGGTGGACGGAGCCAGAGTCTTGTTCCACTCATCATGGCGCAAATCGCTTTTTTTAAGCCCTCTGGGCCATAACCGATCCACCAGAATCCGGTAACCGTCGTCCTTATGGGCCTCGTCATAAACACGTTTACAGATAATCATAAACTCTCCTTTTCCGGGTGATGGCCTGCGCCCACCGTTCCTCACGCTATATTACGGCGCTTTTGACGCCGGGCACAGTTCCGGCAACCGTAATAATCAGGTGTTGTAAAATCAATAAGCTATCTGTAGTGTGAGGATCCTTGTGTGGTTCTCTTCCTCCTTGCACAGGATTTCTTATGGACACTTTCCCTCTTTCTACTCCCCTCAGGATCGCGCTGGTCGGCGATTACAATGCTTCGGTTTTGGCGCATAAAGCGATCCCGCTGGCGATTGACGATGCCGCCGCCGTGCTGAACCTTGATGTTGATTATGACTGGTTGCACACCACAGAAATCAAAAGTAGTGAAGACCTGGTGGGGTACGACGCAATTTGGGTAGTGCCTGCCAGCCCGTACCAAAACGAAGACGGCGCGCTGCTTACCATTCGCTACGCCCGCGAAAACAGTATTCCGTTCCTGGGTACCTGCGGCGGTTTTCAGCATGCCATCGTGGAATATGCGCGGAATGTGATGGGGTGGGAAGATGCCGCCCATGCGGAGACGGCACAGCAGGGCAGAAGGGTGATTGCCCCTTTAACGTGCCCGCTGGTGGAAAAAACCGACGCTATCGAACTGCGCCCGAACACCCTGATTGCCAAAGCCTATGGCAAAACCGAGATCGTCGAAGGTTATCACTGCAATTATGGTGTATCAGACGCGTTTGCTCAGGCGCTGGCCGATCAGCCACTGAAAGTAACCGGATGGGATGATGACGGCGCTATCCGGGCCGTGGAACTGGTTACCCATCCCTTCTTTGTCGCGACGCTGTTTCAACATGAACGTGCAGCGTTGGTCGGTAAACCTGCGCCGCTGGTTCAGGCATTATTGTTCGCCGCCAAACCGTAAATTAATGCGGGGTGATTTCACCTTCACGGCCCGCCAGCGCGCCCGTTATGGCCATGGCAACTGAGATTAGCGCCACGGCCAGTAGCGGCAGACCCCATCCGCCGCTCAGGTCATGCGCTTTACCCATCGCTGGCGGACCACAGGCCGCTAATAAATAGCCTACCGATTGCGCCATCCCGGAAAGCGCTGCCGCCTGGTGCGCTGAAACGGAACGCAGGCCGATAAACGTCAGCCCCAAAATCATGGTGGCGCCAGAACCAAGCCCAAAAATAACCACCCACAGGCTGGCGTATCCGGGGCTCAGCCACAGACCCAGCGCGCTTAATGCGCACATCAGACACACCAGTACCGCAATCCCCCGGTGATCGTTAAGACGATATAACAAGAGTGGAATGAGGAGCCCCGGTGCGGCAGTAGCCAGTTGCAACAGGCCGTGCAATGAACCGGCGTGGGCTTCGCTGTAGCCGTGGCTGATAAGAATCGACGGCAGCCAGCCAATGATCACGTAATAGACCAGCGAGTTAAGCCCTAAAAACAGCGTCACCTGCCATGCGCGCGACGACCGCCACAGGGATTGTTGACGCAAGGCGCCTGAGCCGGTCACGTTGGCTGAGACGCGGCGGCGGCACTGCGTTAACCACACCAGCAGGGCGAGCAGCGGGAAAATCATGACGCTCAACAACGCGCCGCGCCAGCCGAATCCGGCATCAGCCACGAGCACCACCAGCGCGGAGCCCAGCGCCGCCGCGGTCCCCATTGTCAGTGAATACGCCCCGGTAAGGCGCGCTACCTGGCCGGGAAAATCACGCTTAATCAATCCCGGCAACAGTACATTACCCAGCGCGATAGCGCAGCCGATAATGGCTGTGCCGGTAAACAGCCAGACGCTGCCTTCGAGCGAACGTACTGCAATGCCGAAACACATCAGCAGCATCGCGCCTGCCAGGCTGCGCTCCATGCCGTAGCGCCGGGCAATGCCGGCAACCAGCGGCGAAACGACCGCAAACGCCAGTAGCGGCAGGGTGGTTAACAGCCCGGTCTGGGCCGTAGTGAGCGCGTAACTGGCGCGGATCATATCCAGCAGCGGCGCCGCGCCGGTAAAGGTAACGCGCAGGGTGGCGGCAATGATTAGCAGGCCGCTTATCATCAGCAGCGTCTGGCCGCGTGATGGGGTGGAAATCGTCATAGTCATCTCTTTGTGCCTGAGTGGGCGTAAAGGTTAACGGGTATAACAACCGAATGAATCAAGCTAGAATGCCAGATTATCGCTAAATTCGGACAACATCATGGAGCAGCCCTTAAGCCTTGACGGTTATCACCCTGACGAACACGACGATGACGCCGTGGCCTTTCAGGTACGGGTTACCGCGCATGAGCAAGAAATTCCGCTTCATCATCATCGTAAAGGGCAGCTAATCCTGGCGTTGCACGGCGGCATAACCTGCGAGGTGGCCGCGGCAATGTGGATGGTGCCACCGCAATACGCCGTCTGGATCCCGGGCTCCATGCCGCATCATAACCGCGCCACGGCCAATGCCCGGCTGTGTTTTTTGTTTATTGAGCCGGGCGCGCTGGCGATGCCCGAGCAGTGCTGCACGCTAAAAGTCACGCCGTTTATCCGCGAATTGATCTTAAAACTGGCGGAGTCTCAGACCCGTAACCCCCGGCGCGATCGGCTGGTGCAGGTGTTATTTGACGAATTGCCGGGCTTACCCGTCGAGCCGCTGCGGCTGCCGGTTTCTGCGCATCCTAAAATCCGCATGATGGTGGATTTTATGGCCGCGCATCCCCAGCAAAACCGCACGCTTGCCAAGTGGGCATCGCAATTAGCCATGAGCGAACGTAATTTATCGCGCCTGATCGTCAAAGAAACCGGCCTGAATTACCGGCGCTGGCGTCACCAGCTACAGCTTATTCAGGCGCTGCACATGCTGGTGGATGGCAAGAACGTTCAACAGGTGGCGCAGGGGCTGGGTTACGACTCCACAACCGCGTTTATCACCATGTTCAAAAAGGGGTTGGGCCAAACCCCGGGCCGTTATCTCGATGCGCTGTAACCGCGTTATTGTTTACCGATAATCAACGAAACCAGCCCGGCGGCGATAAGCGGCCCTACCGGTACGCCGCGAAACAACGCCACGCCCAGCACGGTGCCAACCAGTAACCCGGCAACCAGCGTCGGCTGGCTGCTCATCAGCGTGACGCCGCGACCGCCGAGCCACGAGACAAACACGCCCACCGCAATCGCCACCAGCGATTTCCAGTTGAGAAACGAATGGAATAAGGTTGAGGGCGGCAGCGTGCCGCTGGCGATGGGAGCCATTACGCCGATGGTTAAAATAATGATCCCGATGGTCAGCCCCTGTTTTTCAATCCACGGAAAGAACTGATTCAGCGGGGTGACGCGCACGATAATCAAGACCAGGATAGAAACCGCCACCGTGGTGTTATGGCTGACAAACCCCAGCGCGGCCAGCGCCAGCAGAATAAGCAACGTCATGTCGAACATCTAAAACTCCTTGCCAGAAAGAAGGGGGATTGCGACGGTTTTTATTTTTATGGGTTTGGACTCGCCGTTATCACGGTCGGTGAAAATCAATCAGCGTCGGGGCGGCGATCCGCAAATAATCCTGGGTATTCATGATAATTGAATGGGTTAGCAGCCCGGCGTTAAAGGCGATTTCATCAAAGCGCTCGAACAGCACCGGATCGGCGACCAGTCTTAGCTCGGAATGGAAACTGAACGGCGGGATAGCGCCAAATTCGCAGCCGGTGAGTTTATCGACTTCCGCCGGGCTGGCCAGTGACGCCCGCAACCCGCCAAGCGCGACGGCGAGTTTGGTTAAATCCGCTTGTTTATCGGCGGCGATAATCGCGAGGACGTGCTGGCGCATCCCGTTACCTTTCACGTGGCAGACCAGCGCTTTTGCCCCCTGGCCCAGCGCCGTTCCGCGAATTTCCGACACCGCCTCGCATTTACCGACTGCTTCATGCTCCATGACCCGAAACGTCGCGTTTTGGTGATCCAGCAGGGCGACGAGCTGCTGATGAACGGTATGGCCTTTGGTCTGTGTCATCTTCAATCCTTAAGATATAAAACAGCCTTATAGTTGCGCGGTTTACGATACTGACGACACAGTGACTTTGCAACGCTGAAACCACAAACCAGCAAGAGGAATCCGATTCTCCTGGTCAGTTCGTTCCCGCTTTGCCAGGCTTACAGAGCACTATTCAACAGGAGGAATAACCATGGGTTTATTTGATTTTGTCAAAGACGCAGGTGAGAAACTCTGGGACACCCTGAAAGGGGACGACCATGACCAGGGCAGTAAGGTCGAGGAGCATCTTAAAAAAACCGGCGTGCCGGGTGCGGATAAAGTCAACGTCAAGGTAGAAAACGGCAAGGCGGTGGTAAGCGGTGACGGTCTGACCCAGGAGCAGAAAGAAAAAATCCAGGTCGCGGTGGGTAACGTCAAAGGGATCGCAAGCGTAGAAAATAACGCGACCGCCAACGATGCGCGTGAAGAGGCAACCTATTACACGGTAAAATCTGGCGATAATCTGAGCGCCATTTCTAAACAGGTCTATGGCGACCCGAATAAATACACTGTGATTTTCGAAGCAAACAAACCGATGCTCAGCCATCCTGACAAAATCTATCCCGGCCAGGTACTGATCATTCCGAAGCAGTAAAACAACAGGCAAACCCATGCGGATGGGTTTGCCTGGTCATTCTCATTAGAAAGCGTAACGCACTTTCAGGCTGACGCTTTGGCTGGTGAAGTCAGAACGCTGCTGCGCGTCATACTGTACGGTGCCGTCTAATACCTGAGTAAATTTCGCCGTCACGCCCACACCCGCCGTGGCTATCCACGGGCTCTGCTCCATGCCGCGATAGGTGAAAGGCGTGTCCGGGCTGCCAACGAAATGCGCCCGGGTTGTCGAGCGGTCATTAATCGTGTCATACCCCACGCCTGCCTGGGCATGTACGTTAACCACGTCGGAAAGCTGTAGCCCAACTTTGGCTTTGGTGGACACAATCAGCGCATCCAGGGTGTTGCCGTTAACATCCAGGCTGGCGTCATCCGCACCGCTTTCACGGTATCCCTTGTCCTTCACGCGATAATAATCAGTGCGCAGTACCGGCGTCAGCGACCATTTCCCCGCCGGGTAGAAGGTACTTTGCAGGCCGAGCCCCGCCTGGAAGGTGTGGCTGTCGTAATCGGAACGCACCACGCCGCTGTAGGTTTGCTCTTCGGTAGCCGGATTGGTGAAGGAAAGATAGCGGTTGCCTTCGGTTTTATTACGCCCCAGCCCGGTTTGCCAGGTGAGGGCGGTATTGGGAGTGAAATCGAAACCGCCGTAGGCCAGCAGGTTCCAGCTTTCAATTTGCGCATCATGGCGAACGTCGCTGGCGTCGTCATTGACGTCGGTACGGCTAACGCCAAAGGCCAGGCCCGCGCGGATTTGCTCGTGAAGCGGCACATCGGTCCCGATGGCGATACCGCGGGTATCGGCCTGATAACCCGTTACGCCATCGCGCTGCGTCTGGTGATCCCAACGCCCCACCGGGCGGATCCACAGGTATTTCTCAGGATTGAACTCATTGTACTGGCCGAAGGTGCGAATGGCGTCCTGGCGCGAGCCGACGATATCCCCGAAAGCCTGCAAATTATTGAGTTCGATATACGGCATGCTGCCAAACATCAGCGGTGATAGCTGGTTCACGGTACGCGTCATTTGCGCGGCGGTGGCCGAGGAGGTGATGGCGCACAGCGCGCTGGTTAACGCTGTACCGCATTGCAGGGTGCTGCTGGCGCTGCCATCCCCCGCGCTGGCGTTGTTGTTTGCAATAAGCGTATCGAGCGTCGAGGCGATGCCCGTCAGCGCGGTTGACCCGGTCTGCACCACCGCCGCACTGGTGTTGTCGATGCCGGTATCGATAATCCGCAGCGAGTAACGGGTGTCGGTGAGCTCCTGGGTAAACTGATAGCGCGTGGAGTCATCAACCACCGCGACTGGCGTACCGACGATATTAGCCGCGCTCACCACATCGCTTAACACATCGCCATTAGCGAAGCTGGTGCTGCCACGGGTCATCACGACCGTATTGCCGTTGAGTACGGCGGTGCCGGAAGCCTGAAGTTGGCCGTAGTTGCTGGTGTTATCCGCCTGCAACGCCAAAATGCCGCTGCTGGACTGTGCGTAATCGCGCACCTGTGAGGGTTGATTGCTGTTTAACAAATCGAACAACCCGCTGTTGCTCATGCTGACGCCCGGCGCGTTCACCCTGCCGATGATAATGCCTTGGTTATCAATGCCACTGACAACCGTGCTGGTGGGGCTAACAGAAACAGCATCGCCCTCAATCGAGCCGATAATGCCCTGGTTAGTGAGTTGGGTAATGCTGCTGTTGTCGTCCGCCACAATACCGCCAAGCCCACCGACGATAATGCCGCTGTTCTGAATACGCTGCGCGGCGGCATCGTCCCCAAGGTAGATGCCGTAGATTTCGCTGCTGATAATGCCCTGGTTATCGATGGTCGCGGTGGTATCGCCTGTCAGGGCGATACCGCTGCCCCCTTCCGTTAACAGTTGCCCGCCAGCGTTGTTGATAAGGGTGGCATTGGCAGAATCCGCCAGATTAATAGCATCGCTGTTTTCGCCTGTGGTACTGATGATGCCGCTGTTGGTAATGCTGTTATTAATCCCGTTCTCATCGAAAATACCGTGCGCTTCCGGTCCTGAGGTGGTAATCAGCCCCTCGTTTCCGACAAACACGCCGCCGCCCGAGCCAATCAGAATGCCATTCCCCAGACTGCTTTCTGTGGTTATCGTCCCCCGGTTAGCGATAAGGCTATCGCGCAATTCCGTCACGTGAATAGCGTTGGACTGGCTGGATAGCGCAGTGATTGAACCCTGGTTGTCCAGCAGCACGCCGGAGGTTGATGAAATATAAATCCCGTCATTGTAAAAGCCGCTGGTCTCGATAGAGCCCTGGCTGGTTAATTTTCCGTTCAGGGAGCGGAAATCCACCGCCGGGATTTCAGGTGTGGCGGAGGTCACCTGGCTTGTCGCGTCCAGTATCAGGGTAAGGCGATCGTTAACCGTATAATTCAGATTACTGGTCTCCGTTCCGCTACAGGTTACGGTGATGTCTGCGGCGGATGCCGGATCACAGACGGCATACGCAGCCGACGGCATTAATACGCCAAGGCCACTCGTCACGCCGGTAATGAGTAATAGACTGCGCCAGGGACTTCTCATATTTGCCACTCCTGATAATAAATTTTGTTGATTTTAAAAACGATGACGATGCGTTTCATATGAAATACATCTTCAATGCATAATGAATGCTGTCCTGACGGTTAGGGTCGGGAGGTGTGGGAATGGACGGAACAATACCAGGAATATTTATTTTATTTGTATTAATTATCAAGAATTTTCTTTGGATTAAAGTGGGTTAATAAGGGTGTATAATTTCAACCTTATGAAAGATATATAAAATATCACCAATTTATTTTTCCATAGCACGTTCAGGTGAAAACCGTAGCGCGCTTATTAATAAGTGAGTAACCCTAGCGCGAGAAGGGGAATGCAATGTGATGATTTTATTACAGGCGTAATTAATCAACGCAGCAAAACTGGCAGCGAAATAATAAGCCCGGAAGGCAAAAAATCAGCCAGATTGACTGGCTGATTTTATATTAACTGTGGGATTCGGCATTCTGCTTGTGAAACAGTTCGCGGAAGACCGGATAAATATCATCCTGATCGCGAATATGCTGCATAGCGAAATTATCAAATCGCGCCTGTAAGTTTTCATATTCCCGCCACAGCGTCTGGTGCGCGCGACGGGTGATTTCGATATAGCTGTAATACCGTACTACCGGCAGAATTTTCTTCGCCAGAATTTCATGGCACAGCGGGGAGTCATCGGCCCAGTTATCGCCATCGGACGCCTGAGCGGCATAAATGTTCCACTGCGCCGGGTCATAACGTTCCTGAACCACTTCATCCATCAATTTCAGGGCGCTGGAAACGATGGTCCCACCGGTTTCCTGGGAGTAGAAGAATTCATGCTCGTCCACTTCCTTCGCCTGGGTATGGTGACGGATATAGACCACTTCAACGTTTTTATAGGTCCGGCTGAGGAACAGATACAGCAGGATATAAAAGCGTTTCGCCATGTCTTTGGTGGCCTGGTCCATCGAGCCGGAAACGTCCATCAGACAGAACATCACCGCCTGGCTGGAAGGCTCAGGGCGTTTTTCGTAATTCTTGTAGCGTAAATCAAAGGTGTCGATAAACGGCACGCGTTCAATTTTGGCGCGCAGCTCGGCGATTTCGCGGCGCAGCCGCTCCTCTTCCAGTAGCTGTGCCGGTTCGCTTTTAGCAACGATATCCAGATTCGCTTCCAGCTCATGCAGCGCGCGCCGCTTACCGGCGGTCATAGCGGTACGCCGCGCCAGCGAGTTTTGCAATGAACGCACCACACTGATATTGGCCGGAACGCCGTTGGCGGTGTAGCCCGCGCGGTGGGTTTTGTATTCGTTTAGCTGCCGGTGCTGGTTTTTCTTCAGGTTCGGCAGCGCCAGGTCTTCAAACAGCAGGTCGAGATATTCATCTTTAGAGATCTGGAACACGAATTCATCCTGGCCTTCGCCGTCCGGGCTCGCCTGGCCTTGTCCACTGCCGCCGCCACTGCCGCCGCCCTGTGGACGCTCAATACGGTCGTTTTGCACAAAGTGGTCGTTGCCGGGATGTACGCGATGGCGCAGGCCGCCGCGCCCCTGATGAAACATCGGTTCGTTGATATCTTCCGTTGGGATGGAGACCGACTCGCCGCTCTCCACGTCGGTTACCGAACGCTTATTGATGGCCTCGGAAATCGACTGCTTGATTTGCGATTTATAACGGCGCAAGAAGCGCTGGCGGTTCACCGTGCTCTTGTTTTTGCCGTTCAGTCGCCGGTCAATGAAATAGGCCATATTTCCCCCAGACTGCATAGATGCCGCGCAGAAAAGGCCGCAGGCGAACCTGCGGCGTCAGCGTTGTCGTTATGAGGATTTCCGTACCCGCAGATACCATTCGCACAGCAGGCGCACCTGTTTGCGGGTGTATCCTTTTTCCATCATGCGATCGACAAAATCGTCGTGCTTTTTCTGCTCGTCGGTTGAAGTCTTGGCGTTAAACGAAATGACCGGCAGCAGCTCCTCGGTATTCGAGAACATTTTCTTCTCGATCACGGTGCGCAGCTTCTCGTAACTGGTCCAGTTCGGATTGCGGCCGCTATTATGCGCACGGGCGCGCAGCACGAAGTTGACGATTTCGTTACGGAAATCTTTCGGGTTGCTGATGCCCGCCGGTTTTTCAATTTTCTCCAGTTCCGCGTTCAGGGATTCACGGTCAAAGAGCTGTCCGGTATCCGGATCGCGGTATTCCTGGTCCTGAATCCAGAAGTCAGCATAGGTGACATAACGGTCGAAAATGTTCTGCCCGTATTCCGAGTAGGATTCGAGGTACGCCGTCTGGATCTCTTTGCCAATGAACTCCGCGTATTTCGGGATAAGATAGCCTTTGAGGTGCTCCAGATAACGCTCCGCCTGATCCTGCGGGAACTGCTCGCGCTCGATCTGCTGTTCCAGTACGTAGAACAGGTGAACCGGGTTCGCCGCCACTTCAGCGTGGTCAAAGTTGAACACACGGGAGAGGATTTTGAACGCGAAACGAGTCGACAGCCCGTTCATCCCTTCGTCCACCCCGGCATAGTCGCGGTATTCCTGATAGGACTTCGCTTTCGGGTCAGTGTCTTTCAGGCTTTCCCCGTCGTACACGCGCATTTTCGAGTAAATGCTCGAGTTTTCCGGCTCTTTCAGACGCGACAGAATCGAGAAGCGGGCCAGGGTTTCCAGGGTGCCCGGTGCACACGGCGCGTGGGTCAGCTCACTGTGGTTAAGCAGTTTTTCGTAAATCTTGATCTCTTCGGAGATCCGCAAGCAATAAGGCACTTTGACGATATACACACGGTCAAGGAACGCCTCGTTGTTTTTGTTGTTGCGGAACTGCACCCACTCAGATTCGTTGGAGTGTGCCAGAATAATACCGTTGAACGGCAGGGCGGAAATGCCTTCGGTACCGTTGTAGTTACCTTCCTGAGTCGCGGTCAGTAACGGATGCAGCACTTTAATCGGTGCTTTAAACATCTCGACGAATTCCATGATGCCCTGGTTGGCGCGGCACAGCGCGCCGGAATAACCATAGGCGTCCGGGTCGTTTTGCGCGTGGTGCTCCAGCTTACGGATATCCACTTTACCCACCAGCGCGGAGATGTCCTGGTTGTTCTCATCGCCCGGTTCTGTTTTGGCGATGGCGATTTGCGCCAGAATCGACGGCCACACTTTGACGACTTTGAATTTAGTGATATCGCCACCGAACTCATTCAGCCGTTTTGCCGCCCACGGCGACATAATGGTGCCGAGATACCGGTTCGGGATGCCGTATTCTTTCTCCAGAATCTGGGCATCCTCACGCGGGTTAAACAGGCAAAGCGGATGGTCGTTAACCGGGCTGCGTTCGCCGTTGGCGCTCAGTACATAAATCGGTACGCGCTGCATCAGAGACTTCAGGCGCTCGGCAAGTGAAGATTTACCGCCGCCCACTGGGCCCAGCAAATAGAGGATCTGTTTCTTCTCTTCCAGACCCTGAGCCGCGTGTTTCAGATAAGAGACGATCTGCTCTATGGCTTCTTCCATCCCATAGAATTCTTCAAACGCCGGATAACGGGATATCACCCGATTCGAAAAGAGACGGGAAAGCCGAGGCTCCTGGGCAGTGTCCACCATCACTGGCTCACCAATGGCCGTCAATAGCCGCTCTGCCGCGTTAGCATAGGCACTGCGATCTTGCTTACAGACAGCAAGAAACTCCTGCAGTGTGAACTCTTCGTCCTTGGCAGCTTCATAACGCTGGCGATAGTGATCGAATATATTCATGGCATGCCGTCCTTTCGTTTTTTAGCACAGGATAAGGGCCGTTCATATGAGTAGTAGAGGCCCCCGGAAGACATTTCTGATACAGCAACCCTTATGCCAACTCTTGCGTGAACGCGCGTTGCACTGCGCTACTGCGGTCAGGGTATTTGCCTTCTCAAAATTAAGCGTAGATGGCATTTAGAAAACTTGCTGAAGCAAATTGCGAATTTCAATGACATATCAATCACTCATCCTTAATTTCCTGTTTTTTACATAAGGCATTTGTCGGCCTGTCATGGCGACGCCAAAAAAATGCAAACCTTACGTCATGTTACTGCGCCAGGGTAAATGATTTGCTTTGTAAGACTTAAGTAAAAAATTTGGGGTGATGGTTAAAGGCGGTTACACTTCGTGGCGCTGATTATTTGATTAAGGAAGAAATGGACTGTGACCAAATTCAAACTTCTTGCATTGGGAATGGCGTTGGCCTCTGCTGCATCGGTTGTTCACGCCGAAGGGCCCTGGACGCTGGGCGCGGGTGCGGGCTATGTAGAAGGCCCGTATAAGCAATACGACAACAATGTTATACCGATCCCGGTGATCGGCTATGAAGGCGAAAATGTCTGGGTCCGTGCATTAGGCGCTGGTTATTACCTGTGGAATGATGAGTCTGACAAATTGTCTGTGATGGCTTATTACTCCCCGCAGTATTTCAAACCGAAAAACAGCGACAACAACCAACTGCGCCAGCTTGATAAACGTAAAGCGACCCTGATGGCGGGTCTTTCTTACGTGCATCACACCCAGTACGGTTTCCTGCGTACCGCGCTGACCGGGGATACCCTGGATAACAGCAACGGTGTGTTGTGGGATCTGGCATGGCTGTACCGCTACACCAACGGGGCATTGACCCTGACGCCGGGCATTGGCGCGCAGTGGGCCAGCGATAACCACAATGAATATTACTATGGTGTCAGCAAGGCTGAGTCGCGCCGCAGCGGGCTGAAAACCTATGATGCGGACAGCGGCTGGAACCCATACCTGGAGCTGACGGTGAACTACAAGCTGACCGACAGTTGGAATGTGTACGGCACCGGTCGTTACACCCGCCTGGACAGCGAAGTCACCGACAGCCCGATGGTCGGGCAAAACTGGAGCGGTGTGTTCTCCACCGGGATCACCTACAGTTTTTAAAGGTGGGATTCGTGCATACTTACGGGGCGCTTGCGCCCCGTTTGTCTTACTGTGGTGCAAACCTTTAATGAGAGGAGGAAACCATGGCTAACCTTACGCATTTTTTTTCTCATTCCACGCCAATTCCGGCAATCGGTCAGGGCACCTGGTATATGGGTGAAGATCCCGCCCGACGCCGCCAGGAAGTCGCTGCTCTGCAACGGGGCATCGACCTGGGGCTGACGCTTATCGATACCGCAGAAATGTACGCGGAGGGGGGCGCGGAAAAAGTGGTCGGCGAGGCGATTCGTGGCCGGCGCGATGAGGTCTATCTGGTCTCAAAAGTGTATCCCTGGAACGCGGGCGGTCAAAAAGCCCAGGCGGCGTGCGAAGCCAGCCTGAAACGCCTCGGTACCGATTATCTCGATCTCTATTTGCTGCACTGGCGCGGCAACATTCCCTTCGAAGACACCATCGCTGCTATGGAGTCATTGATGGCGCAGGGCAAAATTGGCCGCTGGGGCGTCTCGAACCTGGACGTTGACGATATGCAAACCCTGTGGACGCTGAAAGGTGGTCAGGAGTGCGCAACCAATCAGGTGCTGTACCATCTCGGCTCGCGGGGTATCGAATACGATTTGCTGCCGTGGTGCGCCGAGCGCCATATGCCGGTCATGGCCTACTGCCCGCTGGCTCAGGCCGGGCGGCTGCGTGACGATCTGATGAATAACGTCGTCGTGAATACCCTCGCGCAGGAGAAAGGCGTGACGGCGGCCCAGGTGCTGCTGGCGTGGGTTATCCGTCGTCCAGGCGTGCTCGCCATTCCGAAGGCCTCAGACATTAAGCATGTGGAGGAAAATGCCGCTGCGCTGGAGGTGAAATTGACGGCGCAGGATATCGAAAAACTTGACGGGGCATACCCGCCACCGAACAGGAAAATGCCGCTGGATGTGGTGTAAAGCCGCTCCCCTTACCGCAAGGCAAGGGGAGGGCGTTCAGCTTACGCTTTTTTAGCGACGCGCAGGGTTTGCGCCAGGCGAGACGGCTTCTCTTCGCTGGCTTTTTGCGCCACGGTCGCGCAGGCGGTTTCAACGCAGACAAAAGTTTTGTAACCGTCGTCCGGCATATCCGCCATCGCTTTAGACAGCGCCGGGCCTGGGTTCCAGCCCACCACGTTGCAGTGGTGATGATGGACAACGTCGATAGTGCGTTTCAGCGCGCCGTCATGGATCACGCTGCACGCTTCCGGGTTCAGATACACGCGGTCGGTACGGTCCGGGAAGGTTTGCACGCCGTCAGCCAGCACGCCTTCTTTGGCATCGTTCACTTTATCAATGAAGCGATCGCCCAGACCGCTCACTTTCACCGCGCTAATATCACCCACGTTGAAGTAGGTATGCAGCGCGGACCAGGTTTCAAACTCGCCGTGCGCTTCCAGTTCCATCTCGCAGGTTGCGCCCAGTTTAAAGCGCGCGTACAGGGTGAAATCATGCGGCCAGTACTGCTTAGACACGTCGCTGCTCTGCAATTCAAAGGTAACGACCACGCCGTTTTCGTCTTCATTATGGGCTTGCAGCGTCCAGGGCAGGTTACGGGCGAAACCGTGAGCCGGCAGATCTTTTTGCGCTGCCGGGCCAAACCACGGCCAGCAAATCGGCACGCCGCCGCGGATCGCCACGCCTTTGCTGAACGGCGTATTGTCGCTCAGCCATAGCACTTCTTCTTCGCCAGCCGGTTTCCATGAGAGCAGATGCGCGCCCTGTAACGTCAACGATGCGCGGGCCTTCGGATGCTCAATCACCACAACATCCAGCTCGTCCATTCTGCGTAAAGAAATCGCCGGGGTGATTTGCTCTACAACCGGCAGATCGAAAATGCGATTTATCATGTCCATCATCCTCTGTTCAGACCAAAAAAAAAGGGCGACCATCGTCGCCCTCTAAGGATTAATCGTTCATCTCAACTTATTTGGAGATATGAGCGATCAGGTCCAGTACTTTATTGGAGTAGCCAGTTTCGTTGTCGTACCAGGAAACCAGTTTCACGAAGTTGTCGTTCAGTGCGATACCGGCTTTGGCATCGAACACGGAAGTGCAGATTTCGCCGTTGAAATCGGTAGAAACAACGTCATCTTCGGTGTAGCCCAGAACGCCTTTCATTTCGCCTTCAGAAGCTGCTTTGATGGCTTTCTTGATGTCTTCGTAAGAAGCGGCTTTTTCCAGACGAACGGTCAGGTCAACTACGGATACGTTCGGAGTCGGAACGCGGAACGCCATACCCGTCAGTTTGCCGTTCAGTTCCGGCAGAACTTTACCTACTGCTTTAGCCGCACCGGTAGAGGACGGGATGATGTTCTGAGCTGCGCCACGGCCGCCGCGCCAGTCTTTGTGAGACGGGCCGTCAACGGTTTTCTGAGTAGCGGTGGTCGCGTGAACGGTAGTCATCAGGCCTTCGATGATGCCGAAGTTGTCGTTGATAACTTTAGCCAGCGGAGCCAGGCAGTTGGTGGTGCAGGAAGCGTTGGAAACGATGTCCTGGCCAGCGTATTTTTCAAAGTTAGCACCTTTAACGAACATCGGGGTGTCATCTTTGGACGGGCCAGTCAGAACCACTTTTTTCGCGCCAGCGGTGATGTGTTTACGTGCGGTTTCGTCGGTCAGGAAGATACCGGTTGCTTCAGCAACAACGTCAACACCGACTTCGTTCCATTTCAGGTTAGCCGGATCTTTTTCAGCGGTAACACGGATTTTTTTGCCGTTAACGACCAGGTGACCGTCTTTCACTTCAACGGTGCCGTCGAAACGACCGTGAGTGGAGTCATATTTCAGCATGTAAGCCATGTACTCAGCGTCTAACAGATCGTTGATTGCAACGATTTCGATGTCAGAACGAGTTTGAGCAGCACGGAAAACAATGCGACCGATACGGCCAAAACCGTTGATACCTACTTTGATAGTCATATATTCCACCAGCTATTTGTTAGTGAATAAAAGGTTGGTTGTAAAATTACAAAAACCTTACGCAGCGTCAAGCGGAATCGTGTCAATCATTGCGACAAATCAATCTGGTGAACAACCTTTGCGCGAATAACACGTCAAACATTTCCTTTTGTGCTGCCATCCCACATGGGGACGCCGCGGGACATTTTAAAGAACAGTGAGATGAAAATTGTGATGTGAGTCACAAACAACCCGCTGCCGTTTACCTGGCACTAAGTTTAGATCAAAAGTTAGCACCGTACTGTTAATGTTTTGTTAGAATCTGGCAGATAATGTGATCTGTTTAACCCTGCCGAGATGTGAACTTATGGCTAACAACAACTCCCCGGAAGATCTGAAGAAAACGCTGACCGACGTTCAGTTTTACGTTACTCAGCAACATGGCACCGAAGCGCCATTTACCGGGCGTTTGCTGCATAATAAGCGCGAGGGCGTTTACCATTGCCTGGTGTGCGATGCGGCGCTGTTTAACTCGCAAACCAAGTATGATTCGGGCTGCGGCTGGCCGAGCTTTTTCGAACCGGTGAGCGAGAACGCGATCCGCTATTTGAATGATTACTCACACGGTATGCAGCGCACCGAAATTCGCTGCGGCAACTGTGATGCGCATTTAGGCCACGTTTTCCCGGACGGCCCGAAGCCCACCGGCGAACGTTACTGCGTGAATTCCGCCTCGCTGAGCTTCACCGATGATGAGAACGGCGCACAAACAAAGGGCTGAAAAATCGATTCAGCAAACTATTCCAGTGGAGCAGTGCGAAAATGAACATTGATGACCTGATTAACAGCATGACGCCGGAAGTGTATCAGCGGCTGGTCACCGCCGTGGAGCTGGGCAAATGGCCCGATGGCGTGGCGTTAACCGACGAGCAAAAAGCCAACAGTATGCAACTGGTGATGCTGTGGCAGACGCGCCACAATCACAACCCGGACCATATGTCGATTGGCACCGACGGCCAGATTGTGATGAAAAGTAAGCAGCAGTTCAAAGAAGAGTTCGGCCTTGTCCCGCCGACCATCGCGAAGATGCGCCCCGAGTAAAAAAATGGCCCCGTTGCGGGGCCCGTTATCAGGACTGCGTTTCCAGCCAGTCGTCCAGTGTATACAGCGTCGCGCCTTCCGCCGCCATTTCCATAAACGCATGGGCGCTGTCCTGCGGAGCCAGATTCACCCCACGGCAGCCGTCAGTGATCACATTGACCGTGTAACCCAGCTTCAGCGCGTCCAGCACCGTAAACTTCACGCAGTAATCCGTCGCCAGGCCCATAATCACCAGTTCTTTGATGCCGTGATGGCGCAGCCACTCATCCAGGGCGGTTTTCTGGCGATGCTCGTTATCAAAAAACGCGCTATAGCTGTCGATCAGCGGGTTCTCACCTTTATGAAACACCGCGTCGATGGCCTTCTGGTTGAGCAGCGGATGCAGTTCCGCACCCTCGGTCAACTGTACACAGTGATCCGGCCACCAGGTTTGCGGAAAACCGTCCAGT
The DNA here is from genome assembly GCF_056155425.1 of Atlantibacter sp. MEI4A-1023. Lineage (NCBI taxonomy): Bacteria > Pseudomonadati > Pseudomonadota > Gammaproteobacteria > Enterobacterales > Enterobacteriaceae > Atlantibacter > Atlantibacter sp. MEI4A-1023. Next base: position 2,646,676 of record NZ_CM149568.1, on the reverse strand, counting down.
TCGCCCTGGGTAAAAGGCTCAGCGTTATGCTGGCTGGCGAAACTGCCGTGATCCGCCGGGTGCCAGTCCTGGCTGGCTACAATCGCGTCGCCGCGTGTACGGCTCCAGTCGATTAGGCGATTGGCGATATCCACTGTGCTATCGCCTTCCGCGACCGCCAGCGCGCCCCCGGCGCAAAAATCGTTCTGTAAATCCACCAGCAGCAGTGCGCGTTGGGTCATTATGGTGACGTTATTCATCAGGCGTGAGTTCTCCCCGCAGGTTCTGCATCATCGCTTCCCGAATGGCCGATGCGCTTAATCCCTGGCTTAATAAAAAATGTAATTTGGTCAGCGTCGCTTCAACGGTCATATCAAAACCGCCAATTACCCCCGCCTGAGCCAGCGCGTTGCCGGTGGCGTAGCCGCCCATATTCACTTTCCCGGACATACACTGGGTAAGATTGACCACCACAATGCCGCGCTCGCTGGCGTCGTGCAGTTCTTTTAAAAACTCCTGGTTTTGCGGCGCGTTGCCGACGCCGTAAGAACGCAGGATCAGCGCTTTTACCGGCTGGCGCAGGAAGTTGCGCACCACATCGGCGGAAATCCCCGGATAGATGGTCACCACGCCAATCGGCTGCGGCGTAATCGGGTGGACAACCAGCGGCCCATCCCCGTGCGGCGCGGCAGGCGTGTTCAGCTTGCGAATATGGATGCCTGCTTCCAGCAGCGGCGACAGGTTAGGGGAGGCGAAAGCGTTAAAACCGTCGGCGTGGGCTTTGGTGGTGCGGTTACCGCGATACAGACAATTATTGAAGAACAGCGTTACTTCACTGATGGGATAGTTCGCCGCCACGTACAGCGCGTTCAGCAGGTTGATTTGCCCGTCAGAACGCAGCTCCGCCAGCGGGATTTGCGAACCGGTAACGATCACCGGCTTGCTGAGATTCTCCAGCATAAACGACAGCGCCGAAGCGGTGAACGCCATAGTGTCGGTGCCGTGAAGGATCACAAAACCGTCGTACTGGTCGTAATTGTCTTTGATGTCATCGGCGATGTGCTGCCAGTCTTCCGGCGTCATATCGGATGAGTCCATCAGCGGCTGATATTCATGGATAGTGAAGTCGGGCATTTCCGGGCGATGGAACTCGGGCATCAGCGCCAGCTGGCGTTGCAGGTGTCCGGAGACGGGAATGTAGCCCTGTTCAGAACGCTGCATACCGATCGTACCGCCGGTATAGGCAACGTAAATGGATTTCTTGGACATGGTCTTGAGTTCGTTAAGGATAAACACGCGAAGTATATACGATGCGCGCTCAGGATAGGACGCGAAAAAAAGCCCGGCAGCGCCGGGCTTGTTGAGTTTAGCGAACGTCGCCGCAGGTTAAACAGAACGCGTAGCGGTGGCGCGGGTCGTTAAACGCCGCCAGTTTATCGGTTTCGGTTTTCACCGCGCTGGCTGCCTGCACCACCGGCGCAGGGAGATAGGCCTGCAACGCCTCAGGCAGCATGGCGCGCACCGAGCCGGTCATGCTGGCGAACACGGTATCCATAAAGGTCGGTTCGTCCTGATAGAAATCCGCATGCCACTGCTTCAGTTTCGCCAGCTCCGCCGCTTTGTGTAGCGCATCGTCAAAGTCACCCAGGCTGTCCACCAGACCGTTAGCTTTCGCGTCCTGACCGGTCCACACGTGGCCCTGGGCGATGCTGTCGATCTGCTGCGGCGTCTTGTTGCGCGACTGGGCCACCAGGGAGATAAAGCGCTGATAGCCATTTTCGATAGTCAACTGCATCAACTGCTGCACTTCCTGCGGCAGCGCTTTGGTCACTGACACATCGGCCAGCGCTGACGTTGCCACGCCGTCGGTATGCACGCCGATGGCACTCAGGCTGTCTTCCACGGTGTTGATAACCCCGAAGATGCCGATGGAGCCGGTGAGCGTGCTGGGGTTCGCCATAATGTAATTGGCTGGTGTGGAGATCCAGTAACCGCCGGATGCCGCCATACCGCCCATGGAAACCACTACCGGTTTGCCCGCTGCTTTCGCCGCCGCCAGCTCTTCACGAATCACTTCCGATGCCGAAACGCTGCCGCCAGGGCTGTTGACCCGCAGTACAATTGCTTTTACTTTCGGATCCAGACGCGCTTCGCGGATCTGCGAGGCGGTGGTGTCGCCGCCGACGTTGCCCGGCGTTTCTTCACCGTCCATGATCGCGCCATTAGCGAACACCACGGCAATCGCATCACCCTGTTCCGAACGCTTATTCAACTGATAATCGTAGAAGCTAGTGGCGCTGTAGTTCTTGTCCTTTTTGCTCCAGCCGAACTGTTTGGTCAGCGCTTTTTCCACGTCGGCGCTCGAACCCAGTGCATCCACCAGTTTATTGTCGAGGGCGTACTTCGCGGTATCGCCGCCGTTCTGCTGCAAGCCTGCCAGCAGCGCCGCCGCGCCCGGGAATACCTGGTTCGGCTGGATCTGGCGGTTCGCCGCGATAGTCGCCAGATAGTTCTGCCACAGCTCGCCAATCCAGCGGCTGTCGGCGTCGCGGGCTTCCGGCGACATATCGTCACGGATAAACGGCTCCACCGCCGATTTATAAGTGCCGACGCGGAACACGTGCGTAGTGACCTTCAGCTTATCCAGCAACGACTTGTAATACAGGCCGTTGGTGGCGAAACCGTGTAAATCCACGGTGCCCTGAGGGGACAGCCAGATTTTATTGGCGAAACTCGCCAGGTAATATTGGCCCTGGCTGTAGCTGTCGCCGGTGGCAACCACCGGTTTACCGCTGTCGCGGAACTCGCGCAACGCCTTGCCGATATACTGCATCGACGGCTGGTCGGCACCCGCGAAATCACGCAAATCAAGCACGATGCCGGTAATGTTGCGGTCATCCTTCGCCTGGCGGATGGCGTCGACGATATCGAACAGCGAGTTCTCCTGAAGCCTGTCGGAGGACGCGCCAAACAGCTGGCGGCCAATCACGCCGAGCTTATTGCTCACCGAGGGTTTATCCACCACTACGCCGCTGATATCCAGCAGCAGCGCGCCGCGCGACGGTTCGGCAGGGGAGTTGCTCATTTGCAGCCAAATCCCGACGCCCACCATCACCAGTAAAATAAAGAACAGATTGAGCACCAGTTCCCTGATGAAATTAAGCAGACGCCACGTCCACTTGAAAAAACCGGCAAAAATACGCCAAAGGGTGCGCATGTATTCTCCCTGAAGGTGATTAACAAGATCTCGGTTCGCACTATGCGTAACGCATAGCAAGAAGGGTATCCTAAATTTTGAGTTCGCGCTTGTCAGCAGCAATCAGCCGCTAAGCTGTAACAAACTAAGGCCTTGTGTTAATTTCTTGTTTATAAATCACTGATGGAGCCGGAAATGGATGCATTAGAACTGTTAGTTAATCGCCGAAGCGCTTCCCGTCTGGTCGAACCCGCCCCGCAGGGGGAGCAGCGCGAAAATATCATTCGCGCCGGAATGCGCGCGCCGGATCACGGCACGCTACAGCCGTGGCGTTTCTTTATGATTGAAGGCGAAGGCCGCGAGCGCTTCAGCCAGTTGCTCGAAAAGGCGGCACGGGATAGCGGGCTCGACGATAAAGCCATCGAGAAAGCGCGCAGCGGCCCGTTCCGCGCGCCGCTGATTATCACTGTGGTGGCAAAATGCGAAGAGCACCATAAAGTCCCGCAGTGGGAGCAGCTACTTTCTGCCGGATGCGCGGTGATGGCGATGCAAATGGCAGCGCTGGCCCAGGGATATAATGGCATCTGGCGCAGCGGCCCGATGACCGACAACCCGCAGGTGCGTGAAGCCTTCGACTGCCGCGAGCAGGATAAAATCGTCGGTTTCCTGTATCTGGGAACGCCGCAGTTAAAAGCGTCAACCACCACCAGTATCCCCGACACCTCGCCTTTCGTCCGCCACTTTTGACCAATCTGTCTGGATTGTGAGCGAAAGCCTCGCAATTCAGACGGAGCTACTTACCTCCTGATACTTCTGGCGCTACCATATACCCGTCATACTTCATGCTACAGGCGCATTGGCTTCCTTACTCGCCTCAGTCACTTATTTATGTAAGCTCCTGAGTCTTGTAACATGAATTATTTAGGGTATAGACAGCCTGTATGACATGAAGCGTCAACTATCGACAGGAGATGTCCATGAAAGAAGCCATTCGCTTAACCCAGTACAGCCACGGTGCAGGATGCGGCTGTAAAATTTCCCCGAAAGTGCTGGAAACCATTTTGCATAGCAACCAGGCCAAATTTGTTGACCCGCAATTACTGGTGGGCAACGAAACCCGCGACGACGCGGCGGTGTACGATTTGGGGAATGGCACCTGCGTGATTAGCACCACCGACTTCTTTATGCCGATTGTTGACGACCCGTTCGATTTTGGCCGTATCGCCGCCACTAACGCCATCAGCGATATCTTTGCGATGGGCGGTAAGCCGATTATGGCCATCGCCATTCTGGGCTGGCCGGTGGATAAACTGGCCCCGGAAATCGCCGCCCAGGTGATTGAAGGCGGTCGCCACGCCTGCCAGCAGGCGGGCATCGCGCTGGCGGGTGGGCACTCCATCGACGCGCCGGAGCCGATCTTCGGGCTGGCGGTCACCGGCGTGGTGCCGACTGAACGCGTTAAGCGCAACAGCACCGCCACGGCGGGCTGCAAACTCTATCTCACCAAACCGCTGGGTATCGGTGTGCTAACTACCGCCGGGAAAAAGAACCTGCTGCGCGAAGAGCACGCCGGGCTGGCGACGGAAGTGATGTGCCAGATGAACAAAGCCGGCGCAGATTTCGCGGAAATCGATGGCGTAAAAGCCATGACCGACGTCACCGGCTTCGGCCTGCTGGGCCACCTGAGCGAAGTCTGCCAGGGCGCAGGGCTCCAGGCGGAAATCTGGTATCAGGACGTGCCGAAGCTGCCGGGCGTAGAAGAGTACATCGCCAAAGGCTGTGCGCCGGGCGGTTGCAGCCGCAACTTCGCCAGCTACGGCCATTTGATGGGTGACATGCCGCCGCACTGGCGCGATCTGCTGTGCGATCCGCAAACCTCCGGTGGTCTGCTGCTGGCGGTAGAGCCGGGTTGCGAAAGGGACGTGGCTGAAGTCGCTGCCCGCCACGGCATCACCCTGACCGCGATTGGCGAACTGAAAACCGCACGCGGTGGCCGCCCGATGATTGAGATCCGCTAACACAATGCGGTTATTTATTGCCGAAAAACCCAGCCTCGCCCGCGCGATTGCCGATGTGCTGCCAAAGCCCCATCGACGCGGCGATGGCTTTATCGCCTGCGGTAACGATCAGGTGGTGACCTGGTGTGTGGGCCACCTTCTCGAGCAGGCGCAGCCGGATGTGTATGACAGCCGCTACGCCCGCTGGAACCTGGCTGATTTGCCCATCGTCCCGCAGAAATGGCAGCTCCAGCCGCGCCCGTCGGTGGCGAAACAGCTCAACGTGATCAAAAAGCTGCTCGGCGACGCCAGCGAAGTGGTTCACGCCGGTGACCCGGATCGCGAAGGGCAACTGCTGGTGGATGAAGTGCTGGATTATCTGGCGCTCTCCCCGGAGAAACGTAAGCAGGTGCAGCGCTGCCTGATCAACGATCTCAACCCCCAGGCGGTAGAGCGGGCGATTTCCCGTTTACGTTCTAACAACGAGTTTGTGCCGCTGTGCGTCTCAGCGCTGGCCCGCGCCCGCGCCGACTGGCTGTACGGCATCAACATGACCCGTGCCTGGACGCTGCTGGGCCGTAACGCGGGCTATCAGGGCGTGCTGTCTGTGGGCCGGGTACAGACCCCGGTTCTTGGGCTGGTGGTGCGGCGTGACGAAGAGATCGAAAACTTCGTCGCTAAAGATTATTTCGAAGTCAAAGCGCATATCGTCACCCCAAAAGATGAGCGCTATGTGGCGGTATGGCAACCCAGCGAAGCCTGCGAGCCGCACCAGGATGAAGAGGGGCGCTTGCTCAACCGGGCGCTGGCCGAACATGTGGTAAAGCGCATCGCAGGCCAGCCGGCGCACGTCACGTCCTGGGCTGATAAACGCGAAAGCGAACCCGCGCCGCTGCCGTTTTCGCTGTCAGCGCTGCAAATCGACGCCGCCAAACGCTTCGGCCTGAGCGCCCAGAACGTGCTGGATATCTGCCAGAAGCTGTATGAAACCCATAAGCTGATTACTTATCCGCGTTCTGATAGCCGCTATCTGCCAGAGGAACACTTTGCCGGACGCCACGCGGTGATTAACGCCATCAGCGTCCACGCAAAAGATTTACTGCCGCAGCCGGCGGTGGATACCGAAATCCGTAACCGCTGCTGGGACGATAAAAAGGTCGATGCCCACCACGCCATTATCCCCACGGCGCGTAGCTCTAACGTGTCGCTGTCCCAGGATGAAGCGAAGGTGTACAACCTGATCGCCCGCCAGTATCTGATGCAGTTCTGCGCCGATGCGGTGTTTCGCAAATGCACCATCGAGCTGGATATCGCCGGCGGCAAGTTTATCGCCAAAGCGCGTTTCCTGGCGGAAGCGGGCTGGCGTACGCTGCTGGGCGCGAAAGAGCGTGATGAAGATAACGACGGCACGCCGCTGCCGGTGGTGGCGAAAGGCGACCGGCTGCTGTGCGAACACGGCGAAGTGGTGGAGCGGCAAACCCAGCCGCCGCGCCATTTCACCGATGCCACGCTGCTTTCGGCCATGACCGGTATCGCGCGCTTTGTGCAGGATAAAGATCTCAAGAAGATCCTGCGCGCTACCGATGGATTAGGCACCGAAGCGACGCGCGCCGGGATTATCGAACTGCTGTTCAAACGCAGCTTCCTGGTGAAAAAGGGCCGCTACATTCACTCTACCGAAGCAGGACGTGCGTTAATTCACTCGCTGCCCGAACAGGCCGCCAGACCGGATATGACTGCCCACTGGGAGTCGGTGTTGACGCAAATCAGCGAAAAACAGCGCCGCTACCAGGACTTTATGGAGCCGCTGGTGCAAACCCTGTATTCGCTTATCGATCAGGCGCGGGTAACGCCGGTCCGCCAGTTCCGTGGACTGATTGCGCCCCAGGCCAAAGGTGAGGGGAAACCCCGCTACGCCAAACGCAAAAAGAAACCGGACGCGCCTTCTTCCCAAAATGCGGCAGGTTAATTTTACCGTGACCGGACATCGGTATACTGGCGCGGAAAATTATCACCACATGGAGTGAACAGATGGATAACGAAGCAAAGATACTGCAACTGATGACACAGGCCGGTAAACCGGTTTCGGCGGGCGAGGTTGAAAAGCTGTGCGATCTGGAACGCAAGGTCATTGATAAGGCATTTAAGAGCATGAAAGAGCAGGGGAAGATAGTTTCCCCGGTTCGCTGCAAATGGCAGCCAGCCTGATCGTTAAACTGCCGCCTGCGTAATGCAGGCGGCATTGTTGTTTAAATCACGCCCTGAGCGAACATCGCGTCGGCCACTTTCACAAACCCGGCGATATTCGCGCCGCGCACGTAGTTAACCTGCTTATCCTGCTCGCCCCACGCCACGCAGGCCTGGTGAATGTCCAGCATGATGTGGTGCAGACGGGCATCCACTTTCTCCGCCTTCCAACCCATCCGCGCGGCGTTTTGCGCCATTTCCAGCCCCGACGTTGCCACACCGCCTGCGTTGGCGGCTTTGCCTGGCGCAAACAGCACGCCCGCTTCGAGGAACAGATCGGTGGCTTCGATGGTGGTTGGCATATTCGCGCCTTCGGCTACCACTTTCACGCCGTTGGCGATCAGGGTACGGGCAGCATCGGTATCCAGTTCGTTCTGGGTGGCGCACGGCAGGGCGATATCCACCGGCACGCCCCACGGCTGCTTGCCTTCCAGATAGGTCAGACCAAACTCGCGGGCGTAATCGGCAACGCGGCCATCGCGGCTGGCTTTGATCTCACACAGGCGGTCGAGTTTTTCCTGGGTGAAACCGGCTTCGTCCACCACGGTGCCGTTGGAGTCCGATGCGGTGATCACGCGCGCGCCAAACGCCATCGCTTTCTCAATCGCGTATTGCGCCACGTTACCGGAGCCGGACACCGCCACGCGCATCCCTTCCATGCCCAGGCCGTGCTGTTTCAGCATCGCATCGACAAAATAAATTAATCCGTAACCGGTGGCTTCCGGGCGAATCAGGCTGCCGCCGAACGACAGCCCTTTGCCGGTAAACACGCAGGCGGTGTTGTTGGAGAGCTTTTTCATCATCCCCGCCATATAACCCACTTCGCGACCGCCCACGCCGATATCCCCCGCTGGCACATCGGTGTCCGCGCCAAGATGGCGGTACAGTTCGGTCATCAGCGCCTGGCAGAAACGCATGATTTCGCCATCGCTTTTGCCTTTCGGATCGAAATCGCTACCGCCCTTGCCGCCGCCCATAGGCAGCGTCGTCAGGGCATTTTTAAAAGTTTGCTCGAAGCCGAGGAACTTAAGGATCGACAGGTTCACCGTCGGGTGAAAACGCATCCCACCCTTGAACGGGCCGATAGCCGAGTTGAACTGCACGCGCCACGCGCGGTTAACCTGCACCTGGTTGCGATCGTCCACCCACACCACGCGGAACTGAATCACACGCTCCGGCTCTACCAGGCGCTCCAGCAGCGCGTTGTTGCGATAGCGCGGGTTCTGTTCAATGAACGGCCACAGCGTGGTCATGACTTCCCGAACGGCCTGTGCAAATTCAACCTGGTGCGGATCGCGCGCGGCAACGGTATTGAGAAACTGCGCCAATGATAAAGTCTGTCCCATAAACCATAAGCTCCTGCTATGAAGATTGATTTTATTTGTAATATTCATGCATAAAAATGCAGCACAAAAGACTATACCATCGACGGTTGGCCTTAAATCAAGCAAAAATTTAACCGCGAGCGGGATTTTTTTCAGCCTGCCATTAGAAAAAATGATGACAAAAAACACGGCTTTTCGGTGAACGAGGCGCAGAGCCAGCGGCTATATTATGAGTAATATCGCGGAGTTAACCGGGTGCTTAACAAGGAGCAAAACATGAAACGGCTATTAGCGGCGGCTTTCATACTGACCATAGCGCTACCAGCAGCGGCGGAGCGTTATCGCCCGGATGTGGATGTCAACGTGCCTGCCGAGGTGTTCAGCTCCGGCGGCCAGCGGACGCAGCCCTGCAATCAGTGCTGCGTTTATCAGGATCAAAACTACTCTGAAGGGGCGGTGATTAAAGCAGAAGGCGTGTTGTTGCAGTGCCAGCGGGATGACAAAACCATCAGTACCCATCCGCTGGTGTGGCGGCGTGTGAAGCCATAAACGCGTTTAACAGCGGAATATCCGCCGGGGCCAGCGGGTAATCGCTGGCCTGCTCAGGCATACACCACACCAGCGCGCTGTGGCTCAGTTGCTGTAACTCTCCCTGCCAGTCCGGCACATGCCAGGCGTGGAGATGGATCATCCGCCCGCTGACCGGCCAACTGTAGCTTGCTACGTAACCGGCGGGTACGGCCTCAATCGCCAGCTCTTCACGCAGTTCACGCACCAGCGCCTCACGCTGGCTTTCACCGGCTTCGACTTTCCCGCCGGGGAATTCCCACAGGCCAGGCTGGTCGCCTTCAGGCGGGCGCTGGGCCAGCAGGATTTTCCCGTCGCGCTCCAGAATGGCGGCCACCACATCGATTTCTTTCATCGCTGACTCAGCCCTCCCCAACCCTTAAAACTTGAAGGTCGCCCACACCGGCGCATGATCGGACGGTTTTTCCATGCTGCGGATATCGTAGTCGATGCCGGTTTCCACGCAGCGCTGGGCCAGCGGGTGGCTTGCCAGCAGCAGGTCGATACGCAGGCCGCGGTTGTCATCAAAGCCGCGCGAGCGGTAATCGAACCACGAGAAACGATCCTGGGTTTCCGGGTTGGCGTGGCGGAAGGTGTCCACCAGGCCCCAGTTGAGCAGGCGGCCCAGCCATTCGCGCTCTTCCGGCAGGAAAGAACACTTACCGGTGCGCAACCAGCGTTTACGGCTGTCTTCGCCGATACCGATATCCAGATCCGTTGGGCTGATATTCATATCGCCCATAATCAACACCGGATTCTCTTTGGTTAACTCCGTTTCCAGCACCTGTTGCAGGTTCTGGTAAAACTTCTCTTTGGCCGGGAATTTGGTCGGATGGTCGCGGCTTTCGCCCTGGGGGAAGTAACCGTTGATCACCGTCAGATTGCCGAGCGGCGACGGCACTTCGGCAATAATAATGCGGCGCTGGGCTTCTTCATCGTCATCCGGGAAGCCGCGGCGCACCGCTATCGGCGTCTCTTTAGTCAGCAGTGCCACGCCGTAATGGCCCTTCTGGCCGTGGTAAAACACGTTGTAGCCCAGCTTCGCCACCTCTTCGAGGGGGAACATATCGTCATGGACTTTGGTTTCCTGCAAACCGATGACATCGGGCTGGTGTTTTTCAACAATCGCTTCAAGTTGATGAGGGCGGGCGCGCAGGCCGTTGATATTAAAAGAGACGAATTTCATAGTCGCTGCCATTACAAGAGCCAATAAGTGGCTGGATGGTAGCAGAAATCGAGGCCGCATGCCTGCTGTTGTATTAGACCGCTTTTACGGCACCGAAAGCACCAAAATGGCGCAGATTGCCCTGTAAAAGCGCTCGATGCCTGAGCAAATCCCCTCTGCGATCACAAATCCAGAATTATATTTTACCAATGAATAATCCTTCGGCAAATCGTGGCGCGCAGGCCGCTTTATAGATAATTATTCACTATTTATGCAGTTTAAGTGAATAATGCTGGTTTTTAAGTTGTTGATATTACTTCTTTAATCCCTCGTTATGCATTTTTACCGCTGGCTGGCACGAAGTCTGCAATCTACATTCAGGGTGCAAACACATCATATTTATTAACATTTAAACAACCATTAATTTACCAGTGAGGTCGCTATGTCTTCGTCAATCACCCGCCAGAATTTCGATGAATGGATGCTTCCGGTTTACGCGCCGGCACCTTTTGTTCCGGTTCGGGCAGAGCGATCCACATTGTGGGATCAGCAGGGCAAATCCTATATCGATTTCGCCGGAGGCATTGCGGTAAACGCCCTGGGCCACGCCCATCCTGAACTGCGCAAAGCGCTGGAAGAGCAGGCCGGTAAGCTGTGGCACACCGGTAATGGCTACACCAACGAACCGATTCTGCGTCTCGCGAAACAGCTGATCGACGCCACCTTCGCTGACCGGGTGTTCTTCTGTAACTCCGGGGCCGAGGCCAATGAAGCGGCGCTCAAGCTGGCGCGTAAATATGCCCACGATAACTATGGCCCACAAAAAAGCGGCATCGTTGCCTTCAAAAATGCCTTCCACGGGCGCACCTTATTTACCGTGACCGCAGGCGGTCAGCCTGCCTATTCGCAGGACTTCACGCCGCTGCCGCCGGACATATCCCATGCGGTGTATAACGATTTGCAATCCGCCGCCGCGCTGATTGATGACAACACCTGCGCCGTGATCGTCGAACCGATCCAAGGCGAAGGCGGCGTTGTACCCGGAGAGCCAGCGTTCCTGAAAGGGCTGCGCGAACTGTGCGACCGTCATAATGCGCTGCTGATTTTTGACGAAGTGCAAACCGGCGTAGGCCGTACCGGCTCGCTGTACGCTTATATGCACTACGGCGTGACCCCGGACGTCCTTTCCACCGCCAAAGCGCTCGGCGGCGGCTTCCCGATAGGCGCGATGCTGACCCGCGAGCATTTTTCACGTTCAATGACCGTGGGCACCCACGGCACCACCTACGGCGGCAACCCGCTGGCGGGCGCGGTAGCCGGGAAAGTGCTGGACATCGTCAACACCCCTGAGGTGCTGAACGGCGTAAAACAGCGTCACGACGCCATTGTTGAGCAAATCGACGCCATCAACCGCAAGCATGGCCTGTTTAAAGCCGTGCGCGGCGTTGGATTGCTGATTGGCTGCGTGTTGAGCGACGACTATGCCGGGCGCGCCAAAGAGATTTCTCAACTGGCGGCGGAAGAGGGCGCGATGGTGCTGATCGCCGGGGCCAACGTGGTGCGTTTTGCGCCGTCGCTGATTATCAGCAATGACGAAATCAGCACTGGCCTGGAGCGCTTTGCCCGCGCCTGCGAGCGCCTGATTGCGAAGACGCCATCATGATGGTGATCCGCCCCATTGAGCGCAATGACCTGGGGCCATTGCTGAAACTGGCCGGGAAAACCGGCGGCGGGTTGACCTCGCTGCCAGAGGACGAAGCCACCCTGAGCGCGCGCATCGAGCGCTCCCTCGCCACCTGGCAGGGCACCTTGCCTAAGGGCGACCAGGGCTATGTCTTCGTGCTGGAGGAATCGACGACCGGCAACGTGGTGGGCATCTGCGCCATAGAAGTGGCGGTGGGCCTCAACGATCCCTGGTATAACTATCGGGTGGGTACGCTGGTGCACGCTTCCAAAGAGCTCAACGTCTACAATGCGCTGCCGACGCTGTTTTTAAGTAACGACCATACCGGCAGCAGCGAACTGTGCTCGCTGTTTCTCGACCCGGAGTGGCGCAAAGAGGGCAACGGCTACTTGCTCTCCAAATCGCGCTTTATGTTTATGGCCGCGTTTCGCGATCGCTTTAACGACAAAGTGGTGGCCGAGATGCGCGGCGTGATTGATGAACACGGCTACTCGCCGTTCTGGGAAAGCCTCGGCCAGCGCTTTTTCTCAATGGCGTTCAGCCGCGCCGATTATCTGTGCGGCACCGGGCAAAAAGCCTTTATTGCCGAACTGATGCCGAAACACCCGATCTATACCCATTTTCTGACCCCGGAAGCCCAGGCGGTGATCGGCCAGGTGCATCCGCACACCGCGCCTGCCCGCGCAGTACTGGAAAAAGAAGGCTTTCGCTATCGCGACTACATCGACATTTTCGACGGCGGCCCGACGCTGGAGTGCGATATCGACCGGGTGCGGGCGATCCGCAAAAGCCGGCTGGTTGAGGTGGCGGAAGGCCAGCCTGCGGTGGGTGACGATTTACCCGCCTGCATGGTCTCCAACGAAAAATATGACATGTTCCGCGTGATGCTGATCCGCGCTAACCCTGATACACCGCGCCTGGTGCTGGATGCCGCCACCCTGGACGCCCTGAAATGCCAGCCCGGCGATACCGTGCGGCTGGTGCGTTTATGCGCTGAGGAGAAAAAATGATGAGTCTGTGGATTGATGGCGAGTGGATCGAAGGCCAGGGCGAAACGCTGGAAAAACATAACCCGGTGACGGGCGAGCGGCTGTGGCAGGGCGTCGCCGCCAGCGCTGAACAGATCCAGCAGGCCTGCTACGCGGCGCGTAACGCTTTTCCTGACTGGGCGCGCCAGCCGTTTAGCACCCGCCAGGCGATTGTCGAGCGCTTTGCCGGGCTGCTGGAAAGCCATAAAAGCGAACTCACCGACATCATTAGCCGGGAAACCGGCAAGCCGCGCTGGGAAGCCGCCACAGAAATCACGGCGATGATTAACAAAATCGCCATTTCGGTGAAAGCGTACCACTTACGTACTGGCGAGCAGGTGACGCCAATGGCGGACGGCGCGGCCTCGCTGCGCCATCGCCCGCACGGCGTGCTGGCGGTATTCGGTCCGTATAACTTCCCCGGACATCTGCCGAATGGACATATCGTACCGGGGCTGCTGGCGGGTAATACCCTGGTTTTCAAGCCCAGCGAGCTGACGCCGATGATTGCCGAGCGGGTGGCCCAGCTCTGGCAGGAAGCGGGGTTGCCCAGGGGCGTACTCAACCTGGTGCAGGGGGCGCGGGAAACTGGCCAGGCGCTGGCGGCGTCCCCGGATATTGACGGGCTGCTGTTTACCGGCAGCGCACACACTGGCTACCAGTTGCACCGCCAGCTTGCCGGACAGCCGGAAAAAATTCTGGCGCTGGAGATGGGCGGCAATAACCCGCTGATTGTGGAAGATCCGGCGGATATCGACGGGGCGGTGCATTTAACCATTCAGTCGGCGTTTGTCACCGCCGGGCAGCGCTGCACCTGTGCTCGCCGTCTGTTGGTCAAACGCGGCGAACAGGGCGATGCATTCCTGGCCCGCTTAACAGAAGTGGCATCGCGTATTCGTCCGGCAGAATGGGATGCCGAACCACAGCCGTTTATGGGCGGGCTGATTTCACCCCAGGCGGCAGAGCGGGTATTAACTGCCTGGCAAGCGCACCTGGCGCGCGGCGGTAAAGCGCTGCTCACGCCTGAACTGCTACGGCCCGGCACTTCGCTACTGACGCCGGGTATCGTCGAGCTGACCGGCGTGGCGGATGTGCCGGATGAAGAAGTGTTTGGCCCGCTGCTGTGCGTGTATCGCTACGATGATTTCGACGAGGCTATCGCGCTGGCTAACTGCACCCGCTACGGGCTGGCGAGCGGGCTGATATCCCCGCAGCGCGAGCATTTTGACCAGCTACTGCTGGAAGCGCGCGCCGGGATCGTCAACTGGAATAAACCGCTGACCGGGGCCGCCAGCACCGCGCCGTTCGGCGGCGTGGGAGCATCGGGCAATCATCGCCCCAGCGCGTGGTACGCGGCGGATTACTGCGCGTGGCCGATGGCAACGCTGGAAAGCCCGACATTTTCCCTGCCGGACACGCTCAGTCCGGGGCTGGATTTTGGTCGTGAGGAGCAGGCATGAACGCACGCGAGGTTAATTTCGACGGACTGGTGGGCCAGACCCACCATTACGCCGGGCTATCGTTTGGTAACGAAGCCTCTACCAAACACCGTTTTCAGGTTTCCAACCCGAAACTGGCGGCGAAGCAGGGGCTGTTAAAGATGAAAGCGCTGGCGGATATGGGCTATCCGCAGGGCGTCATCCCGCCCCAGGAGCGCCCGAATATCGGCTTGCTGCGCCAGCTTGGCTTTGACGGCACCGACCAGCAGGTGGTGGAAAAGGCCTGGAGGCTGGCCCCGGAACTGCTGTCCGCCGCCTGTTCCGCCTCGTCAATGTGGGTCGCCAATGCCGCAACGGTGTGCCCGTCTGCGGATGCGCTCGACGGGCGGGTGCATCTCACCGTTGCCAACCTGAATAATAAACTCCATCGCGCCAGCGAGGCGGTGATCACCGAGCGGGTGCTGAAGGCAATATTCAATGATCCGCGCCGCTTCAGCGTACACGATGCGCTGCCGCAGGTGGCGATGCTGGGCGATGAGGGCGCGGCGAACCACAACCGTTTATCTCATGATTATGGCGATCCGGGCGTTCAGCTGTTCGTCTATGGCCGCAATGCCATCGGCGGGCAAACGCCCGAGCGCTATCCGGCGCGCCAGACGTTGCAGGCGTCTCAGGCCGTGGCGCGCCTCAACCAAGTCAACCCGGAGCAGGTGGTGTTTGCCCAGCAAAACCCGGCGGTGATCGACCAGGGGGTATTCCATAACGACGTGATTGCGGTCACCAACCGCCAGGTGTTGTTCGCCCATGAGTCGGCGTTTGTCAATCAGACGGGGTTATACCAGACTCTGGCACAGAAACTGGACGGGTTTCAGGCCATCGAAGTGCCTGCCGATCGCGTCAGCGTGGCGGACGCGGTGGAAACCTATCTGTTCAACAGCCAACTGCTCAGCCGCGAGCAGGGCGATATGCTGCTGGTGCTACCCCAGGAGTCCCGCGAGCACGCGGGCGTCTGGCACTATCTGACCGAACTGGTGGGATCGCCAGATAACCCCATCAACGAACTCAAAGTTTTCGACCTGCGGGAAAGTATGGCCAACGGCGGCGGCCCGGCTTGCCTGCGTCTGCGGGTCGTGCTCACCGACGCAGAGCGGGCAGCGGTCAACCCCGGCGTAATGATGAATGACGCGCTTTTTACTACCCTTAACCAGTGGGTCGACAAACATTATCGTGACCGGTTAACCCAGAGCGACCTTATCGATCCGCAACTGTTACGTGAAGGGCGCGAGGCGCTCGATGAATTAACGCAGATATTAAAGCTGGGGCCGGTGTATCCGTTCCAGCGTTAAGGTGAAGTTATGCAGGAGTTTTTGGCGTTTACGCTGGCAGGGGAAACGCCTGCCAGGCGGGGTGGAGAAACGGCGCGCTTTCGCTGGACGTGGTGGGACGAAGGGGTCGTAGAGCTGGTGCCGCTTCAGGCAACGCTACCGGCGCTGGTGCTGTCGGCAGGTATTCACGGCAATGAGACCGCCCCGGTGGAAATGCTCGATGCCCTGATGGAAGAATTGCATCACGGCGATATTGCCCTTGCGCGCCCGCTGCTGGTGATTTTAGGTAATCCGGCAGCCTTACGCGCGGGTAAGCGCTATCTCACGGACGATATGAACCGCATGTTCAGCGGCCGCTGGCAGCACTTCCCGGAAAGCGGCGAAACCCGCCGCGCCTGCGTGCTTGAGCACTGCGTGGAGCGCTTTCTGACCTGCGCCGGGCCCGCCTGGCATCTGGATATGCATACCGCCATCCGCAGTTCATACCACCCGCGCTTCGGCGTTTTTCCGGCACGTAAAACGCCTTACGATAAACATTTTTTAGACTGGATGACCGACGCCGGATTGCAGGCGCTGGTTTTTCATCGCACCCCCGGCGGGACCTTTACCCATTTCAGTAGCGATCATTTTGACGCGCAAAGCTGCACGCTGGAATTGGGCAAAGCGCAGCCGTTCGGGCAAAACGATCTCTCCCAGTTTGACGTCACTAAAGCCGCCTTGCGGGCGTTACTGGCGGGTGAACCGACCGAACACCTCAACGCCGGGCCGCTGCGCTATGAAGTGGCTCAGCAGATCACCCGGAAAAGCGAGGCGTTTGTGCTGCATATGTCAGCCCAGACCCAGAACTTTACCGCCTTTGCGCAAGGCACCGTGCTGGCGGAGGATGGCGCGACGGTATACAAAGTGGAAAACGACACTGAATATGTCCTGTTCCCGAATCCCAATGTGGCGCTCGGCCTGCGGGCCGGGTTAATGCTCAAAGAGATAACCTGACGGGATTATTTCTACCGGTGCGAATACCTGGTACGCACCGGTTTAGCCTTAAGCGTTTTATAATTATCTACGGCTCATCAATTTATCCAGATTTCTCCTGGCAAGCGCTTTATTTATCGGCGGGCAAAACGTATACTCTCTGCACATTTCCTGCTTTATCATAATGTTGTATTATTTTTTTGCCGCTCTCCTTGTTTTTTTCATATTTCCTCCATAATTGATCGATTATTGTTTTTTACACTTTCAATGCTTTACCCAGACTCTGAATACTTGACGTTGCAACACGTACACTTATTCTCGTCAACACGGCAAACGTGCCGAAAAATAAACTGAAATAAAGGATAGTGATATGCGTAAATTAACTGCGATTGTAATGGCTACCACTCTGGCGCTGGGCGCAGCGAATCTGGCGCATGCGGCAGAAACCGCAACCACTGCCACCGCGCCGGATGCAACCACCCTGCAGCCGCACCATAAAGGCGTCCGTGGTCCGCACCATGACATGATGTTTAAAGATCTCAACCTGACTGATGCGCAGAAACAGCAAATCCGCGAAATCATGAAAGCGCAGCGCGATAAAATGAAACGCCCGTCGCTTGACGACCGCCGCGCCATGCATTCGCTGATTGCTTCCGATACCTTTGACCGCGCCAAAGCGGAAGAGGCGGTGAACAAGATGGCGGAACAGCACAAAGAGATGATGCTGTCGCGTATGGAAACCCAGAACAAAATCTACAACATCCTGACGCCGGAACAGAAAAAACAGTTTAATGCCAATTTTGAGAAGCGTCTGACAGAACGTCCGGCCAAAGCGGGTAAGATGCCAGAGGCTGCCGAATAATAACGTAGCCAATCCACACAAGACCGCCGGTGTTGTCCATAGCGCAATTGCGTTGCTCTGGACAGTACCGGCGGTTTTACTTTTCCCGTCACGACTTCCCTTTGACCCTCTTCCTTCCGACCGCGTGTAGTGATAACTTCACATGTCTAATCAGAACGTTACCCCAATATCCTTATAACGTGAACGTGCAGTCCTGAAGCCCGCGCGTTTATTGCCGATAACAAGGGGGTGACATTTTTTTGCGTGCGTGACGTTCGGTCTTTTAGCTCGCTCAGGAGTGGTGATGGAGTATTTCGATTTACAAAAAATGCAGGTGAATCTCTGGCGAAACGGCGCAGGGGAAACCCGGGAAATTTGCTGCTTTCCGCCCGCGACCCGGGATTTTAACTGGCGCGCCAGTATCGCTTCACTCTCCGCTAACGGCGAATTCACCCAAATCCCGCAGGTGGAGCGCACCGTCACGCTGCTGGAAGGCGGCGAGCTGACCTTAGACGGCGGCAATGCCTTTCGCCATACGCTGAAACACTACCAACCGTTCAGTTTTTCTGGCGAACAGTCGGTCCGCGCCGAGCTGAGCGACGGACGTATGTCGATGGACTTCAATATTATTACCCATCGCGATCGCTGCCGTGCCCAGGTGCGCGTCGCCGATCGTACCTTCACGACATTTGCGCCACGCGGCGGCATTATCTACGTGCTGAGCGGCGCGTGGCAACTGGGCGATAAGCTGCTTACCAGCGATCAGGGTGCGTGGTGGGAAGCTGGACGCCACACGCTGCGGTTGTTGAAAGCGGAAGGGCGCTTACTGTTCAGCGAAATTACCTATTTATGATCTAGCAGATCGATAATGTCATGTTCGGCGCGGATCAGCGGACGGCATAAAATTTTGTAGCCGTCGTGGTCGAAGCCCGGCGATGCCCGGGTTAACCGCGCCGCATCGTCAAGATTATCCACCGTACCCAGCCACACCCAGTTATCGATAATCAGATACTGGACCATCTCATCAGTTTGCTCTTTCACCGCCACCGGCCCGCGCCACGGCCAGCACACCACCTGGAGGTGGGACAGCGATTCCAGCAGGCGGGCGTTATGATCGTCCACCGGCTCCAGGCCGCAGCAGGCGCCGGCGCAGCGTTTCAGCGCCGCGCGGAAACAGGCGCGACCGGCGCTGAGCTTTTCCAGCCCCAGCAGACCGTGACACAGCCGCTGCTCATCGGCGATGCTTTTTAGCTTTTCCAGCGCTGCCCGGCGATTGGCGAACAGGCCATACAGGTGCGGGGTATGGGAAAAATCAACTTCTTTGGCGTACACCACATCGGGGCGGGAACCGCTGAGCAGCAGGGAACAGAGCTGGCGATTGCGCCGCAACCGCTTATTAAACAGCGGCTGCTGGGCTTTGATCATCTGCGCTTCGAGCAACAGCGCCCCCAGTTCGCCCGCCGTGCGGGTAAAAGTGATGTGCCGCGCCTGGCGCAGCATCGCCGCTTCGCCGGGGGTACGCAGATGCGACATCACCCTGGCGCGCAGGTTGATGCTTTTGCCGATATACAGCGGCAGGGTTTCGCTTTCGCCATGAAAAATATACACGCCAGGCGCGCGGGGCAATTCAGCCAGCGACGGGCGTAAATGTTCGGGATATTGATAAATCGCCTCGGCTTCAAAGTCGAGGCGCGGGCTCATGCTGCGTCGGACCACATATAACTCCTGATACTGGTTGCCTGTCCAGTATAACAAGGGATTATGGGTTGAAAAAGCAGCAATTTACCTTAACGCCGCGTGGCGAGCCAACAAAGCAGCGATCCGGCCACCACCATCGCCACCCCTTGCCAGAAACTGATACCCGGCGTTAGGCCCAGCCACAGGCTGGCCAGCAGCGCGGAAGAGACTGGCGTGAAGTACGACGCGGTCGCCAGCAACGTCATGTTTCCATGAGAAATCCCGTGGTTCCAGGCCGAATAGGCCACGGCGGTAGACAGTCCCATAAAACAGAGTTGCAGAGTACCGGAAAGGGTAAAGGCGATCGGCCCTTCACTGGACAACGCATAGTGGACCCACAGCGCCAGCGCGGTGGCGCAGAAAAACAGCGTGACGCCGCTTTTGCCATTGCTCCAGCGGCGGGTGAGATTGCAGTACAGCGCCCAGGTGATCGCCGCCGCAAACGCCAGGCTATAGGCCAGCGGGTTATCGAGGATGTTGCGCCACATCATGACTGGCGACCAGTCGCCATTGCCCTTCATCACCTGCGCCACGCCGCCGATGGCTAACAGCAGTCCGGGCCAGATAAGCCAGGTGCTGCGCTGGTTATTCAGCCACAGCGCGAACAGCACCGTTAAGCTCGGCCACAGGTAGTTAATCATTCCCAGTTCCAGCGACTGGTTGCGGTTATGGGCAAAACCGATAGACAACGCCAGGCACATTTCATACGCCACAAACAGCCCGCCACCGACCAGCATATAGCGCAGCGGTAAACCGTCGAGGCGCGGGCGCCCCTGGGCCAGCCACAAACAGCTGGCGCTGAGGGTGTAAATCAGGGCAGGACCGCCCACCGCACCGAAATGTTCGGCGATGCTGCGAAACAGGCCGACGGAAGTGCTCCAGAGTAAAATCGCGATCAGGCCAATCAGCGTGGCGCGTGCTACAGGGGTTTGCATAGTCAATCCGTGAAAAAGGCGGCAACGCCGCCTGATAAAAGGTGAACCTTACGCACTACGGCTGACGTTATTTTTTCCAGAAGTCGTCAAACACGGTAATTGGCGGGCGACGCTTGTGCTCGGTTTTAAGATACCAGCCTTCGATAGTTTTGCTGATGCTCTCATCAAGGGTTTTGCCTTCCAGATAGTCATCAATATTTTCGTAGGTGACGCCCAATGCCACTTCATCCGGCAGAGAAGGGCGATCGTCTTCCAGATCCGCCGTTGGCAGTTTGGTATAGAGATGCTCCGGGCAACCCAGTTCGCGCAACAGCAGTTTGCCCTGGCGTTTATTGAGGCGGAACAGTGGGTTAATGTCGGTTCCGCCGTCGCCGTATTTGGTGAAAAAGCCGGTAACTGCTTCCGCCGCATGGTCGGTGCCAATAACCACGCCTTTGCTCATCCCGGCGATGCTGTACTGCGCTTTCATACGCTCGCGTGCTTTTTCGTTACCGCGTACAAAGTCGCTTAGCTCAATGCCCGCGTCGCGCAATGCCTGTTCGCTGGCCAACACGGCCGCTTTGATGTTCACGGTTAATACTTGATCCGGCTGGATAAACGCCAGCGCGTCCTGGCAATCCTGCTCGTCGAACTGTACGCCGTAAGGCAGACGGACGGCGATAAACTGATAGCTGGCATCGCCGGTTTCGTCGCGCAGTTCGGTTATGGCAAGCTGGCTGAGCTTCCCGGCCAGGGTGGAATCCTGACCCCCGCTGATGCCCAATACCAGGGACTTGATAAACGGATGCGCCTGTAGATAGGCTTTAAGGAAATCCACGCTGCGGCGAATTTCCTGCTGAACGTCAATGTGCGGGTTTACGCCGAGTGCCTGAATAATTTCTTGTTGTAGAGCCATTTACCCCTCCGATCACAGCCTGTCTGATTTGAATTCATATCGGTAAAGTTTAATCCTTAAAACTAACCTGATGTGCCGGAAACGACAAGGCGCACGGCGGTTTCCTCGCCCGAATGGCGCAAATTAAGGCGATTTGCCGCTAAAGGAGAATCGTCCTAAAAAATGCCGTTACGCTCTAACGACTTGAAAAAGGTTAATTTCTCTTCCAGGCTTACTTCACACGCAGAAACAAGAGGAAGACATAATGAATAACAAGTTTGCAGGATTACTGGGTGCGGCGGCTGTCATGACAATGCTGGCAGGTTGTACGGCGTATGACCGTACTAAAGACCAAATTACTCAGCCCGTGGTAAAAGACGTCAAGAAAGGCATGAGCCGTGAACAGGTTCGCCAGCTTGCCGGCCAGCCATCTTCTGAAGTGAGCATGATCCACGCTCGCGGTACTTGCCAGACCTACATTCTGGGTCAGCGCGACGGCAAAGCGGAAACCTACTTTGTGGCGCTGGATGACACCGGCCACGTGATCAACTCCGGCTACCAGACCTGTGCCGAATACGACACCGATCCACAGGCGCCGAAAGCGAAACAGTAAGTTTTGCGTCCCGCATAAAAAAACCTGCTTCGGCAGGTTTTTTTATGTCTCTACACCAGCCATGAACGCCACGGCGCTCATGCCGTGGCGCCGTATTTATGCCGGGATAGCCGGGATTTTGTTGGTCCGTGACCACACCCGATGCTTCTGTAACAGCGTCAGCAGCGTCTCCACCGCATAGCCCTGCGCATCATCGCCTTCAATAATTCCTTCTTCGCCCTGGGCATCCACCCCCAACACCGATTTAAACTGGCGGGCATCACCCAACAGCGTAATCGGCTTCAGGTGCTTATACGCTTCGAGCAGGTAGTAGCGCACATCGCCGCGATCGAGCAGGCCGCTGACCGTGCCGCCGGGGACGATGACCGCGTCGACCGTCAGCGACGGCACACCCTCGAAGGTGCCCATTACGGTGATTTGCGAACCGTCATCCGCCGTGACTTCACCCATGCGTGAATAGAGCAGTTTGCTGTGCACGCCCTGGCGCTTCAGGCCCTGCATGATTGCCAGTAAGTCCGCAGCGCACACACGGTCGTTAAGCAGGATCGCCACCACGCGGCCTTTCACGCTGCCACTCGGCACCGCGTACAGGCTGAGCGCCGCGTCTTTCTTCAGGCCGTTGACATCCTTCGGCGGGGCGGTGTGGATCTGCTCGTCGGTGAGGGTGATCCCCAGGTTCTCCGCCACCGCGCTGGCGAGAGAAACATCGATATGGCAAAGCTGGTCCACCACCCGCTCGCGAATGTAAGCGCGGGCGACCTTGCCCAGCTCGAAGCTGAAGGCATCGATAATATGCTGCTGTTCAACCGGCGTCTGGCTCTGCCAGAACAGGCGCGGATGGGAATAATATTCGCCGAACGATGGGCTGCGCTCGCGGATTTTATGGCCCTCGACACGCTCCTGCCAGGATTCAAATCCCCCGCGTTTCGGGCCAGGAGGCGTCTCGCGCGGCCAGTTGTCGTTGATGGAGTTCGGCTCGTAGTTCGCCGGGTTGGTGTCGATATCCATGCGGTGCATGCCGTCGCGCTGGAAGTTGTGGTACGGGCAAACCGGGCGGTTAATCGGAATTTCGTGGAAGTTAGGCCCGCCGAGGCGGCTGATTTGGGTATCGGTGTAGGAGAACAAACGCCCCTGCAACAGCGGGTCGTTAGTGAAGTCCAGACCGGGGACGATATGGCCCGGATGGAACGCCGCCTGTTCGTTCTCGGCGAAGAAGTTGTCCGGGTTGCGGTTGAGCACCATCTTGCCCACCAGTTGCACCGGCACCAGCTCTTCGGGAATGAGTTTGGTCGGATCGAGCAGGTCGAAATCGAATTTGAATTCGTCTTCTTCCGGGATCAATTGCAGGCCCAGCTCATATTCCGGGAAATCGCCCGCTTCAATCGCTTCCCACAGCTCGCGGCGGTGGAAATCGCCGTCACGGCCAATCAGCTTCTGCGACTCATCCCATACCAGCGAGGCTTTGCCGGCGACCGGCTTCCAGTGGAAGCGCACGAAGGTGGCTTTGCCTTCGGCGTTGATCAACCGGAAGGTATGGATGCCGAAGCCTTCCATGGTGCGATAGCTGCGCGGGATACCGCGATCCGACATCGCCCAGATCACGTTATGCAGGGTTTCCGGTTGCAGGGAAACGTAGTCCCAGAAGGTGTCGTGGGCACTGGCACCCTGCGGAATAGCCCAGTGCGGCTCGGGTTTGACCGCATGCACAAAGTCCGGGAATTTGTGGGCGTCCTGAATAAAGAACACCGGCGTGTTATTGCCCACCAGATCGAAAATCCCTTCTTCGGTGTA
The DNA here is from genome assembly GCF_056155425.1 of Atlantibacter sp. MEI4A-1023. NCBI lineage: Bacteria > Pseudomonadati > Pseudomonadota > Gammaproteobacteria > Enterobacterales > Enterobacteriaceae > Atlantibacter > Atlantibacter sp. MEI4A-1023. The sequence continues at coordinate 2,622,961 of NZ_CM149568.1, read as the reverse complement.
AAACTTGGTGGCGAAACCACGGATATCACGCACCGTATCCCCCGAGCCTGCGCCGCCTTGCACGGTTGAGAAGCGCACAAACACCGGGGTGATTTTCTCCGGATCGCTCAGAAAATCTGCTTTGGTAAGATCTTTCAGGCTTTTATAGGGCTGGAAATAGCCGTGAGCCGCCGAGCCGCGCGCGTGGACGATACGCTCCGGGATGCGCTCATGGTCGAAGTGGGTGATCTTTTCGCGCAGGATGAAGTCTTCTAACAGCGTCGGGCCACGCGTGCCGGCGCGCAGCGAGTTTTGATCGTTGGCGATGCGCACGCCCTGATTGGTGGTGAGCGGGAAATCTTCGCTGCCTTTACGGAAATTATCGAGCGCATTGAGTTTTTCATTTGAGGTGTCCGGGGCTTTCAGGCTGCCGGGGGCGGTAGGGTATTCGCCGGGTGCGCTGTGTTGCGGGGCCGGGCGGTGCGAACCGTCTTCGGGAGCCAAAGAATCCATTCCGGGTTGTGATTCACTGGCGTCGTGGATCGGCGCCTGGTGTGAGGGCTTATCGTTATGCGACATTTAACTCGTCTCCTGATTTCATTGCTGAAAATGGGGTCGTTGTTAGGTAAAAACCCTTCTAACTATAGAACAATGCCGACGCGCTGCTTTTCAGGGCCAGAGGTCGGGCTGCAGGGAGGCGTGAGATCCGTTATCATAGAGGCACGAATCTGATTGTTTGATATTGATTGCTGCTGATGAAACCTTTACGCCAACAAAATCGTCGTGTTATCACGTATACGCCACGGATTGAACCTGCACCGCCGGAACACGCGGTACGCATGGAAGGATTCAAAGACGTCTGGATGCTGCGGGGAAAATATGTCGCCTTCGTGCTGGTGAATGACGGCTTTTTGCGCTCCCCGACCTTCACGATCCCGGAGTCTGCGCAGCGCTGGGCGTCACAGATTAAGCAAGATCTCGTTTAGCTTCTGGCTATTTCTGAAATAAAAAAAAACCGCATTTTTCAATGCGGTTTTTTTGCTTTTGAAGGGCGATTAACGGTGCGCGAGTTCGGCTTCTTCGTCGCTGTTCAGGATCGCTTTATCAGTTTGCTTCAGCCACTGGCTGGTCAGCGTACCGGCAGTCATGGAACCGCTCACGTTCAGCGCGGTACGGCCCATGTCGATCAGCGGCTCAACGGAAATCAGCAGCGCCACCAGGGTCACCGGCAGGCCCATTGCGGGCAGCACGATCAGCGCGGCGAAGGTTGCGCCGCCGCCCACACCCGCTACGCCTGCGGAGCTTACGGTCACAATGCCCACCAGAGTGGCAATCCACATCGGGTCCAGCGGGTTAATACCCACGGTCGGCGCCACCATCACCGCCAGCATCGCCGGGTAGAGACCCGCACAGCCGTTCTGGCCGATAGTCGCGCCAAAGGAGGCCGCGAAGCTGGCGATAGATTCCGGCACGCCCAGACGACGGGTTTGCGCTTCGACGTTCAGCGGAATAGACGCGGCGCTGGAACGGCTGGTGAAGGCGAAAGTCAGTACTGGCCAGACTTTGCGGAAGTACTTCAGCGGGCTCACGCCGTTCACTGCCAGCAGCAGACCATGCACCACAAACATGATGCCCAGACCCAGGTACGAGGCGACCACGAAGCTGCCCAGCTTGATGATGTCCTGCAGGTTAGAGCTGGCAACCACTTTGGTCATCAGCGCCATTACGCCGTACGGAGTTAACTGCATCACCAGGCGAACCAGCTTCATCACCCAGCTTTGCAGGGTATCGATAGCGGTCAGCACGCGCTCGCCTTTCGGCGCATCGTCTTTCAGCAGTTTCAGTGCCGCCACGCCGAGGAACGCCGCGAAAATGACCACGCTGATAATGGAGGTCGGGTTCGCGCCGGTGAGATCGGCAAATGGGTTTTTCGGAATAAACGACAGCAGCAGCTGCGGCACGCTCAGATCGGCCACTTTACCGGCGTAGTTAGTTTCAATGGCGCTCAGACGGGCGGTTTCCGCCGTGCCCTGCACCAGGCCTTCTGCGGTCAGGCCGAACAGGTTAGTCACCAGCACCCCCACCAGCGCCGCGATAAGCGTGGTGAACAGCAGCGTGCCGATAGTCAACAGACTGATTTTACCGAGCTGGGAGGCGTTATGCAGGCGGGCGACCGCGCTCAGAATGGAGGCGAACACCAGCGGCATCACAATCATTTGCAGCAGTTGCACATAGCCATTGCCGACCACGTTAAACCACTGGATAGAGGTTTTCAGGACCGGGCTATCTGCGCCGTAAATCGCATGCAGAACGCAGCCGAAGACCACGCCGATCACCAGACCCACTAATACTTTTTTTGCCAGACTCCACTGCCGGTGGCGGGTTTGCGCCAGCAACAGCAAGAGGATAACGAACACCACAATGTTCGCTATTAATGGAAAATTCATCCCCGTTCTCCTGTTTCACTGACAGGCTCGAAGTGGCCCGTCTTTATGGCGCAAAGGGTAACAGAAGACGCGGGGGGTTCTTATAATCAAATGGAATTGATTATATCCAAAAGTGGTTTTCTGCTGGTTTAACGCTCGGTCTGGTGATGAATAAAGCGATCGAACTGATTTTGCAGTGAATTGATCATCTGGGATGACCAGCGGATAGCGCTATTCTCTGGCAGGCCCTGGGGCATCCACACGGCATAAACAAAGAACGCCATGCACAGCACCCGCTCAAGCTGGTTGCCTTTTTGCGGCATCAGGATCGGCAGACGGAAGCGCCAGCGACAGGGCCACAGCAGCGGAACGCCCGCCGGGGTTAGCATATCCGCCAGAATATGGCTGAGATAACCCAATACCATACCCTGAATAGCGTCTGCCGGAATAATCCAGCTATCGGGGACTTTGAGATAGAACAGCGTCAGGGCGATAAACACCGCCAGCAGGCTGTGGGTAAAGCCCCGGTGACCAAAGGCGCGGGCGACGGGTTTAGAGATCCACTTTAGCCGCTGGCCAAGCAGCGATTTGGGGTGATCGATATCCGGCAGCAGACAGGTCAAAATTGCCGACGGAACAATATGCCACCAGTCCCCCTGCGCCAGCACAGGGGTGAGTTCGGCGTTTTTGGCAAACACCGCACACGCAATGGAGAAAAAAAGGTGGCCTTCCGCCGTCATGTTAAAAACCCAGAAAAAAGCTGACTGTCAATTCATCCAGTATAGGGTTTTTATACAGTAGACGGAAGCGGTGACGGTGTAACTCTTTGTCACCGGATTTTCATCGCGTTAGCGTGCCAGCCAGCCGCCATCCACGGCGATGGTGTAGCCATTGATATAGGCCGAGGCGTCGGAGGCTAAAAATACCGCCGGGCCCTGCAAATCTGCCGGTTCGCCCCAGCGCGCGGCGGGGATGCGATCGAGGATTTCCTGGTTGCGGGCAGCGTCTTCTCGCAGTTGCTGGGTATTGTTGGTCGCCATATAACCCGGTGCGATGGCGTTGACGTTGATGTTGTGTGCTGCCCACTCATTGGCCAGCAGCCGGGTTAACCCCAACACGCCGCTTTTCGAGGCGGTATAAGAGGGAACGCGGATGCCGCCCTGGAAGGAGAGCATCGAGGCGATATTAATGATTTTTCCGCCGCCGCCCTGGGCGATAAACTGCCGGGCCACGGCCTGCGATAAAAAGAATACCGATTTAAGATTCAGGTTCATGACGTCGTCCCAGTCTTGCTCGGTGAAATTCAGCGCGTCTTCCCGACGGATAGTACCGGCGTTGTTGACCAGAATATCCACCCGGCCCATGCGTTCTACAGCGGTCTGTACAATGGCATCGATATTATCCTGACGGCTTAAGTCAGCCTGAATGGCGGTAAAACGTCGTCCCAGCGCCGTGACTTTTTGCTCGGTATCGTGCGGAATTTTGCGGTTGACGCCGACGATATCGCAGCCCGCCTGGGCAAGCCCTAGCGTCATTCCCTGGCCCAGCCCGGTGTCACAACCCGTCACAATCGCGACTTTACCCGCAAGGTTAAATGCATCAAGAATCATAATGTCCTCGTTATCTACTGAATGTTATTGAGAAGATCATAGGCAGGGAAAATAAAATAACCAAGATAAAATAAAACAATGTTTCAAAAATATGATGAGGGTATAAAAAAGACGGCCTGAGCCGTCTTTAGAGCGGGAAATTACCCCCGAAGATGGGTAAGGGTGAGCTGTTCCAGCGAGTCGAGTTTAGCGTCAGCGAGGACCCAGCGCGGGTCGGCACGATTTTCTGCTGCGGGCACCACAATTGAACGCATCCGCGCGGCTTTGGTGGCAATCATCCCGTTGACGGAGTCTTCCAGGGTGACGCAGCACAGCGGATCGACGCCTAGTTTGGCGGCGGCGTCCAGATAAACCTGCGGGTGCGGCTTACTGTACGGCAGTTTTTCCGCCGATGAGACGGCATCAAACTGGTCGCGTAAACCCAGTATCGACAGCACGCTTTCCAGCATTCGCAGCGGAGATGCCGACGCCAGACCCACTTTTAGCCCCTGCGCTTTGCATATCGCCACCGCCTCGGGTACACCAGGGAGTGCAGGGCGTTGCTCTTCGATCAGGGTAATCGCCCGGGTGATGATGCGATCGGTCACTTCCGCCTTTGAAGGGCCATTCCAGGGCTGGTGGATAAACCAGAGATCCACCACCAAATCGATGCGTAAACCTAATGTATCAGGCAGTTCATGGCGGCGGGTGACATCCACGCCAAGTGTCGCCATGATTTCCAGCTCCGCTTTATCCCATAGCGGTTCTGAATCAATCAGCAGGCCATCCATATCGAAAATCGCGGCGAGGATCGGGCGCGAATCAGGCATCGGTAATCACTCCTGTGGTTAACATGTTGTGTTATCAATAGCCTGAAAATCAGCTTATCGCTACCGCTTTGTGAATTTCGCAGTAAACTTCAGGCGGAGAATCTGTTGAGCAGGTAGACTTGTTTTCGAGAATGTAGCGTCTTAAAAGGGGAAAGAATGACGTACCAACAAGCTGGACGCATTGCTGTTATAAAACGCCTTGCCGGGTGGATTATCTTTATACCCGCAGTTATTTCAACGCTGATTTCAGTACTGAAATTTATGTATGAGCACAGCGAAAAGCAGCCGGGCATCAATGCCGTGATGCTGGATTTCGCCCATATCATGATTGATATGATGCGCTTTAATACGCCGTTCCTGAATTTTTTCTGGTACAACTCGCCGCTGCCTGACTTCCAGCACCAGGCGAATGTCACGTTCTGGATTATCTTTATCTTCATTTTCGTCGGGCTGGCGCTACAGGCGTCCGGCGCACGGATGAGCCGCCAGGCGCGCTTCCTGCGCGAAGGTATTCAGGACCAGTTGATTCTGGAACAGGCGAAAGGGGCCGACGGCCTGACTAAAGCACAGCTAGAAGATCGCATCGTTGTGCCTCGCCATACTATTTTTCTCCAGATATTCCCGCTGTATATCCTGCCGGTCATTGTGATTATTGCCGGGTATTTCTTCTTTAAGCTGTTGGGCTTTATGTAAAAAAACGCTCCCGGGCGGGAGCGTTGTCGTTAAGCCGCCAGTATCCTTTCCAGCGCTTTTTGCGCCGCCACCAGATGATTACCGCCAAACAAAATGGCGCGGTTTAACAGGGTATAGAGCTGGTACAGCGGCTGGCGCTGGAGAAAGCCTGCGGGTAAGGGGGAAACAGACTGGTAGCCATCGTAAATTTGCGGCGCCTGGTCAGGGTGCAGCGGCAGCATCGCCAGATCGCATTCGCGGTCGCCCCAGTAGCAGGCCGGGTCGAAGATATAAGGCCCGTCCGGCCCCAATGCGCAGTTCCCGGACCACAAGTCACCGTGTAATAACGACGGCTGAGGCTGGTGGGAGGCTAACTGTGCGGCTACCACATCCACGATCAAATCAATATCGCCAAACTCCAGGCCTTTTTCGGCCGCCAGCTCCAGCTGCCAGCCAATGCGCTGTTCGGCGAAAAACGTCGACCATTTGCGCTGCCAGGCGTTAGGTTGTGGCGTCGTGGACAGGTCGTTGTCAAAATCAAGGCCGAACTGCGGTTGGTCGCTCCACTGGTGGAGACGCGCCAACTGCTGGCCCAGCAGGAAGGCATTATGGGCGTCAAGCGGGCGTGGTTCGAGGTATTCCAGCAAGACAAAGCTGTAATCCCTGTCGCTGCCGACACCCCACACATCAGGTACGCGGACGGTTTGACTACGGGCAAGCAGGGCGAGTTGGTCAGCCTCTGCGGTGAAAATCGGCAACAGCTCGCGATCGTCACACTTAACGAACACGTCATGTGTACCGTAACGCACCCGCCACGCGGCGTGGATTTCTCCGCCGGGTAATTCAGTGCGCTGCGTGAGTTCCTGCTCGCCGAACTGCTCTGCTAACAGACGACTGATGGCTTGCCACATAATGTCTCTCCCCAGGTTGCCTGATATTTCATTACCTTAGCGCATTACTACCGGTTAAAAACAGGAACTGGCGCACATCCCGACGCGACAACCTGCCTTTACATCAGGAATCATCCGCCAGCCAGGCTTCCCAGGTGGTGATATCCACTTCCGGTTTCTGGCCAAGGGCCGATTCGCCTAATCCTTCCGCCAGCTCTCTGACGTCCTGCTCATCTTGCGCGGTGATCAGACCAAAGGTATTGATGCCAAGCTCATGCACTTTGCCCTCGTCATCGCTCATGGTGAGCGTAAAACCGCCACGGGTCAGGTGGTTATTGAGCTCATTGATGTCAGTCAGATTTTCCTCATGAAAACGGAACGTGACAACGTAACGCTTAATATCTCCGCTAGCCATTATTCACCTCTTTGTAATAGCTGAAGAATTCAGCATAGCCGATGCGCTATGCGACTGCGCAAAAAATGACCGCGCTGAGACTAACCTTGCAAATACTGATAAATCTTCTCGGTATTCTCATGGGAACAGAGCCGGGTTCCCTGATTCAGCGTGGCGGCACTCCCGGCAGCAACGCCGTAGCGCACCATATCCAGCAACGACGCCTGTTGAGCCAGCTTGAGCGTCATTGCGCCGACCATGCTGTCGCCCGCACCGACGGTACTCTGGCTTTTAACCGGCGGCGGCACCACCTGGACGCAATCCGTTTCATCCACGCCCAGCGCGCCCTGCGGGCCGAGAGACACCACCACACGTCTGGCTTTACCGCTGCGCACCAGCTCTTGCGCCGCCTGGCGCACATCATCAGGTTGCGTTAAATCCCGCCCGACTAGCGCCGCCAGCTCTTTCTGGTTGGGTTTCACCAGTTCAATGCCGCCGATATCCAGCGCGGCGGCCAGCGCTTCGCCGGAGCTGTCGATGATGCATCGCAGGCCGTTTTGCTGGGCGCGCTTTATCAACTGAGTAAAGTCAGCGAGATCGACGCCCGGCGGCAGGCTGCCGCTGATTACCAGCAGCGAACCGGATTCCAGCGCCAGCACTTTTTCCTCAAGCTGGCGGAATTCATCCTGAGACAAATGCGCGCCGGGCATCACAAACCGGTATTGTTCGCCGCTGGCTTCGACATGCACGTGCAGATTCTGGCGCGTCCAGTCCTGTGACGGGATGGTATCGACGTTGACGTTTTCTTCCTCAAGCAGGGCAGTGAGATGCTCGCCGGTCGCACCGCCGGCAGGGAATAACGCCGTGGCGTTGCCGCCTAAGTGGCTGATTGCCCGGGCGACATTAATTCCGCCGCCGCCGGGTTCAAATACCGGGGTGGTGCAGCGTAATTTCCCTTCAGGGTAGATTTGCGGCGTGACCGTCGCGCTGTCCAGCGACGGGGCGAGCGTCAGGGTAAATACCGGAACCATATGACCTCCTTTTGAATGGGCTGACCTAATCGTAGCACTCATGGCGTGATGAAGTGTCAATTAACACTATGATTTTTAATATGAATAGCACTTAAGGGTGACACTTTATCCTTATGAATTAAAAGCGATTTTCAGATCTCTCTTATACAAAAAATGATTCAGGAACTCATTGCTATGTCATTCTTGGCTTTTTATAATTTGTTACCTTTCCCGCGGACCGGTTCGTTGATCCCGTGGAGAGTTTCCGGGACCGTGATGGTCTCTTTTTTTGTTGTGCGGACCTTAAAAATTAAATGAAGCTTTTAAAGACAGTACCCGCAGTGGTTATGCTGGCGGGGAGCGCGTTGTTCAGTCATTTCGCAACCGCTGATGATTCCGTTTTTACTGTCATGGATGATCCTTCCAGTGCGAAAAAGCCTTTCGAAGGCTATCTCAACGGTGGTTATCTGGCGCAGTCTGGCAATACCACCAGCTCCTCTCTGACCGCCGATAGCGCGCTGACCTGGTACGGCAGCACCACCGCGTGGTCTTTATGGGGGAATGCCAGCAACAACTCTTCCAATGACGAGCGTTCTTCAGAGAAGTATGCGCTTGGTGGCCGTAGCCGCTATAACATGACTGACACCGACTATTTATTTGGTCAGGGCAGCTGGCTGACGGACCGCTACAATGGTTATCACGAGCGTGATGTGGTCACCGCCGGTTACGGTCGCCAGTTCCTGAACGGGCCGGTACACAGCCTGCGTTTTGAATTCGGTCCGGGTGTGCGTTACGACGAATACACCGATGGCACTGACAAAACTCAGGCGCTGGGCTATGCCTCTGGCGCGTATGCGTGGCAGTTCACCGACAATGCGAAATTCACCCAGGGTGTTTCCGTGTTCGGCGCGGACGATACCACCGTGAACTCTGAAACCGCACTGAACGTCGCGATTAACGAACACTTTGGATTAAAAGTGGCTTACAACGTCACCTGGAACTCCAATCCGCCGTCAACCGCACCCGATCACACCGATACCCGCACGTCTGTTACGCTGGGCTATAAAATGTGATTATCCAGGCCGGTATTTTCCGGCCTGTTTTTTCCCTCCTGATTATTTCAATCTGGTCAAAATAATCCTGACCGATGCCGTTTTTTTGTGATTAACCGTCGTGGTTATGGCTTATTCTTGCGGCTTGAATCGATAGAGACTTTAACCCCTTGCAGATGATGTGTAATATTGCAAGCGGTGTTATCAACTGGCGGGCCGAGGTGTTTGCAGCGTTTCGTACGCCGTAAGGACCATATTTCGCAGAGTGCAGCGGGAATCAGCCCATAACCTGTTGATAATGATTAAATATTACTGTTTCGTATGTGATCTTTCGTGTGGGTCACCACTGCGAATAAGGACAAAAAATGCCCGTTATTACTCTTCCTGATGGCAGTCAACGCCATTATGACCACGCTGTAAGCCCCATGGATGTTGCCCTGGACATTGGTCCGGGTCTCGCAAAAGCCTGTATCGCAGGCCGCGTTAATGGTGAATTAGTCGATGCCAGCGACCTGATTGAACAGGATTCGCAATTGGCTATTATCACCGCAAAGGATGACGAAGGACTGGAGATTATTCGCCACTCCTGCGCGCACTTACTGGGTCATGCTATTAAACAACTCTGGCCGAATACCAAAATGGCAATCGGTCCGGTGGTGGATAATGGCTTCTACTATGACGTTGATCTGGAAAACACCCTGACCCAGGAAGATCTCGACGCCCTTGAAAAGCGCATGCACGCGCTGGCAGAGAAAAATTACGACGTCATCAAGAAAAAGGTCAGCTGGCATGAAGCCCGTGAAACCTTTGTGAACCGTGGCGAAAGCTATAAGGTTTCCATTCTTGACGAAAACATTGCCCATGATGATAAGCCTGGCTTGTATCATCATGAAGAATACGTAGATATGTGCCGTGGCCCGCACGTGCCGAACATGCGTTTCTGCCATCACTTCAAATTAATGAAAACGGCAGGGGCCTACTGGCGCGGTGACAGCAACAACAAGATGTTGCAGCGTATCTACGGTACCGCCTGGGCGGATAAAAAAGCCCTGAACGCCTATTTGCAGCGTTTAGAAGAAGCCGCGAAGCGCGATCACCGTAAAATCGGCAAGCAGCTCGACCTGTATCACATGCAGGAAGAAGCGCCGGGCATGGTGTTCTGGCACAACGACGGCTGGACTATTTTCCGTGAACTGGAAGTGTTTGTTCGTTCCAAACTGAAAGAGTACCAGTACCAGGAAGTGAAAGGTCCGTTCATGATGGACCGCGTCCTGTGGGAAAAAACAGGCCACTGGGAAAACTACAAAGATGCGATGTTCACCACCTCATCCGAGAACCGTGAATACTGCATCAAACCGATGAACTGCCCGGGCCACATTCAGATCTTCAACCAGGGCCTGAAATCCTACCGCGATCTGCCGCTGCGTATGGCGGAGTTCGGTAGCTGCCACCGTAACGAGCCGTCGGGCGCGCTGCATGGCCTGATGCGCGTGCGCGGTTTTACCCAGGACGATGCCCACATTTTCTGTACTGAAGAGCAGGTGCGTGACGAAGTCAACGGCTGTATTCGCCTGGTTTACGACATGTACAGCACCTTCGGTTTCGAGAAAATTGTGGTGAAACTATCGACGCGCCCGGAAAAACGTATCGGTAGCGATGAGATGTGGGATCGCGCTGAGGCGGACCTGGCGGTAGCGCTGGAAGAAAACGGTATTCCATTTGAATATCAGCTCGGCGAAGGCGCGTTTTACGGCCCGAAAATCGAGTTTACGCTGTACGATTGCCTCGACCGCGCCTGGCAATGTGGTACAGTTCAGCTAGACTTCTCGCTGCCACAGCGTCTTGGTGCGTCGTATGTTGCTGAAAACAATGACCGTCAGGTGCCGGTGATGATCCACCGCGCGATTCTGGGCTCCATGGAACGCTTCATCGGTATTCTGACTGAAGAGTTCGCCGGTTTCTTCCCGACATGGCTGGCTCCGGTGCAGGTGGTGGTGATGAATATCACCGATTCGCAGTCCGAATACGTTAACGAATTGACCCGTAAACTACAAAATGCGGGCATTCGAGTAAAAGCGGACTTGAGAAACGAGAAGATTGGCTTTAAAATCCGCGAGCACACTTTACGTCGTGTCCCGTATATGTTGGTCTGTGGTGATAAAGAAGTGGAAGCAGGCAAAGTTGCCGTTCGCACTCGCCGCGGGAAAGACCTGGGAAGCCTGGACGTAAGTGAAGTGATTGAGAAGCTGCAACACGAGATTCGCAGCCGCAGTCTTCAACAACTGGAGGAATAAGGTATTAAAGGCGGAAAACGAGTTCAAACGGCACGTCCGAATCGTATCAATGGCGAGATTCGCGCCCAGGAAGTTCGCTTAACCGGTCTGGAAGGTGAGCCACTGGGTATTGTGAGTCTGAGAGAAGCGATCGAAAAAGCTGAAGAAGCTGGAGTAGATTTAGTTGAAATCAGCCCTAACGCCGAACCGCCAGTTTGTCGTATTATGGACTACGGCAAGTTCCTTTATGAAAAGAGTAAATCTTCTAAGGAACAGAAGAAAAAGCAGAAAGTTATCCAGGTCAAGGAAATTAAATTCCGTCCTGGTACTGACGAAGGCGACTATCAGGTAAAACTCCGCAGCCTGATTCGCTTTCTCGAAGAAGGCGATAAGGCCAAAATCACGCTGCGTTTCCGCGGTCGTGAGATGGCCCACCAACAGATCGGTATGGAAGTGCTTAATCGCGTGAAAGAAGATCTGAATGAACTGGCCGTAGTCGAATCCTTCCCAACGAAGATCGAAGGCCGCCAGATGATTATGGTGCTCGCTCCTAAGAAGAAACAGTAAGGCCTTCAAGTAGCAACGTCTGTGGAGCCTTAGGGCTTCACAGATTTTGTTCGCCCTACGTTTCGTTTAATCAACAATGCGAAGTGGAAGTTATTAAAATGCCAAAAATTAAGACCGTACGCGGTGCTGCTAAGCGCTTCAAAAAAACCGGTAAAGGTGGTTTTAAGCACAAGCACGCTAACCTGCGTCATATTCTGACCAAAAAAGCTACCAAGCGTAAACGTCACCTGCGCCCGAAAGCCATGGTTTCCAAAGGCGATCTGGGTCTGGTCATCGCGTGCCTGCCGTACGCATAAGCCGTTTAACTTTTAACTTTTTTACAGAATAGAAACAGGAGAGCACTATGGCTCGCGTAAAACGTGGTGTAATTGCACGTGCACGTCACAAGAAAATTTTGAAACAAGCTAAAGGCTACTACGGTGCGCGTTCACGCGTATACCGCGTTGCCTTCCAGGCTGTTATCAAAGCTGGTCAGTATGCTTACCGTGACCGTCGTCAACGTAAGCGTCAGTTCCGTCAACTGTGGATTGCGCGTATCAACGCAGCAGCACGTCAGAACGGTATCTCTTACAGCAAATTCATCAACGGCCTGAAAAAAGCCTCTGTTGAAATCGACCGTAAGATTCTGGCTGATATCGCCGTATTCGACAAAGTGGCATTCTCTGCCTTGGTTGAAAAAGCGAAAGCAGCTCTGGCGTAAGCCAGTTTGAAGGAGGGAGCTTGCTCCCTCTTTTGCTTTCCGGCCTTCGTTTTATTGACATTTCAACCTGATAGCCTTTCAATAGACGGATTAGTTTCAAGAAATAAGGTAACTGCAAGCATGAACGCTGCTATTTTCCGCTTCTTTTTTTACTTTAGCACCTGATCTCAGGGGGCTTGCGCGTAAGAAAGAAACGGAAAATAAACGCCAAAAGCCTCCATCGTGGAGGCTTTTTTTTTGGTCGACAGAACAATCACTACTCAGGCGTATGCGCCACTATTATGAGGAAAACCATGCCACATCTCGCAGAGCTGGTTGCCAGTGCAAAGGCAGCTATAGACCAGGCCTCCGATGTTGCCGCGTTAGATAACGTACGCGTCGAATATCTGGGCAAGAAAGGGCACCTGACCCTTCAAATGACCACCCTGCGTGAACTGCCGCCAGAAGAGCGTCCGGCAGCAGGCGCGGAGATTAACGAAGCCAAAGAGCAGGTACAACAGGCGCTGAACGCCCGTAAATCCGATCTCGAAAGCGCCGCGCTAAATGCCCGCCTCGCCGAGGAAACCATTGATGTTTCTCTGCCGGGCCGTCGCATCGAAAACGGCGGCTTGCATCCGGTGACCCGCACTATCGATCGTATTGAAAGCTTCTTCGGCGAACTGGGCTTTACCGTGGCAACGGGCCCGGAAATCGAAGACGATTATCACAACTTCGACGCGCTGAACATTCCGGGCCACCACCCGGCGCGCGCCGACCACGATACTTTCTGGTTTGACGCCACTCGTCTGCTGCGTACCCAGACCTCCGGCGTGCAGATCCGCACCATGGAAAACCAGCAGCCGCCTATCCGCATCATCGCGCCGGGCCGCGTCTACCGTAACGATTACGACCAGACCCACACCCCGATGTTCCATCAGATGGAAGGCCTGATCGTTGATAAAAATATCAGCTTCACCAACCTGAAGGGCACGCTGCACAATTTCCTGGAAAACTTCTTTGAAGAGGATTTGCAGATCCGCTTCCGTCCATCCTATTTCCCGTTTACCGAACCGTCTGCTGAAGTGGATGTGATGGGTAAAAACGGTAAGTGGCTGGAAGTGCTGGGCTGCGGCATGGTGCACCCGAACGTACTGCGTAACGTCGGCATCGACCCGGAAGTCTATTCTGGCTTCGCCTTCGGTATGGGCATGGAGCGTCTGACCATGTTGCGTTACGGCGTCACCGATTTGCGCGCCTTCTTCGAAAACGATTTACGTTTCCTCAAACAGTTTAAATAAGGGCAGGACTATCCAATGAAATTCAGTGAACTCTGGTTACGTGAATGGGTAAATCCCGCCATTGATAGCGACGCGCTGTCCGGGCAAATCACTATGGCTGGCCTCGAAGTTGACGGCGTAGAAGCGGTTGCTGGCGCATTTAACGGCGTAGTGGTGGGTGAAGTGGTGGAATGCGGCCAGCACCCTAACGCCGACAAACTGCGCGTGACGAAAGTCAACGTGGGCGGCGAGCGCCTGCTGGATATCGTCTGCGGCGCGCCAAACTGCCGTCAGGGCCTGAAAGTGGCCGTGGCAACCGTGGGCGCGGTGCTGCCGGGCGATTTCAAAATCAAAGCGGCAAAACTGCGCGGTGAACCGTCAGAAGGCATGCTGTGCTCGTTCTCCGAGCTGGGCATTTCCGACGATCACAGCGGCATTATCGAACTGCCTGCGGATGCGCCGATTGGCACCGATATCCGCGACTACCTGAAGCTTGACGATAACACCATTGAAATCAGCGTCACGCCTAACCGCGCCGACTGCCTGGGTATTATCGGCGTCGCCCGCGATGTGGCGGTGCTCAACAAAGCGCCGCTTAATGAACCGGAAATCGCGCCAGTCGCCGCAACCATCAACGATACGCTGCCGATTACCGTTGACGCGCCGCAGGCCTGCCCGCGCTACCTGGGCCGCGTGGTCAAAGGTATCAACGTTAAAGCGCCGACCCCGCTGTGGATGAAAGAGAAACTGCGCCGCTGCGGCATCCGTTCCATTGATGCGGTAGTGGACGTCACCAACTACGTGCTGCTCGAACTGGGCCAGCCGATGCATGCGTTTGATAAAGATCGCCTTGAAGGCGGCATCGTGGTGCGTATGGCGAAGCCGGGCGAAACCCTGGTACTGCTGGACGGCAGCGAAGCGACGCTCGATGAAGACACCGTAGTGATTGCCGATCATCACAAAGCGCTGGCGATGGGCGGCATCTTTGGCGGCGAGCACTCCGGCGTTAACGACGAAACCCAGAACGTGCTGCTGGAATGCGCATTCTTCAGCCCGCTGTCGATTACCGGCCGCGCGCGCCGTCACGGCTTGCACACCGATGCCTCCCACCGCTATGAGCGTGGCGTTGATCCTGCGTTACAACACAAAGCCATCGAGCGTGCAACCCGTCTGCTGATTGACATCTGCGGCGGCGAAGCGGGCCCGGTGATTGATGTCACCAATGCATCGCACCTGCCGGCCCGCGCCAGCATCACGCTGCGCCGCAGCAAGCTGGACCGCCTGATTGGTCATCACATCCCTGATGAGCAGGTAACCGATATCCTGCGCCGCCTGGGCTGCGATGTGACCGAAGGCGAAGGCCAGTGGCAGGCGGTTGCGCCGAGCTGGCGTTTCGATATGGAAATCGAAGAGGACCTGGTGGAAGAAGTGGCGCGTATTTACGGCTACGACAACATCCCTGACGAGCCGGTGCAGGCGGGTCTGGTGATGGGTCACCACCGTGAGGCCAACCTGTCTCTCAAGCGCGTAAAAACCCTGCTTAACGACAAAGGCTACCAGGAAGTGATCACCTACAGCTTTGTTGACCCGAAACTGCAACAGAGGGTGCATCCGGGCGAAGAAGCTCTGATCCTGCCGAACCCCATCGCCAGCGATATGTCGGCAATGCGCCTGTCGCTGTGGACCGGTCTGCTGGGCACCGTGGTGTACAACCAGAACCGCCAACAAAGCCGCGTACGTATCTTCGAAACCGGTCTGCGTTTTGTGCCGGATACCCAGGCTCCGCTGGGCATTCGTCAGGATGTGATGCTGGCGGGCGCGATCTGCGGCAACCGCGTGGAAGAGCACTGGGATCAGGCGAAAACCGGCGTCGATTTCTACGACATTAAAGGCGATCTGGAATCCGTTCTGGAACTTACCGGTAAACTTTCTGAAATTGAATTTAAAGCAGAAACCAACCCGGCGCTGCATCCTGGCCAAAGTGCTGCTATATATTTAAAGGGCGAACGCATTGGTTTCATTGGCGTTATTCACCCGGAACTGGAACGTAAGTTCGATCTCAATGGCCGTACGCTGGTGTTTGAGCTGCTGTGGGACAAGGTTTCTGACCGTGTCGTACCGCAAGCTCAGGAAATTTCACGCTTCCCGGCGAACCGCCGTGATATCGCGGTTGTGGTGGCAGAAAACGTTCCCGCAGCGGAAATTTTAGCCGAATGTAAGAAAGTTGGCGCAAATCAGATAGTTGGCGTAAACTTATTTGACGTGTACCGTGGCAAGGGTGTTGAACAGGGCTTTAAGAGCCTTGCCATCAGCCTGATCCTTCAGGATACCAGCCGTACACTCGAAGAAGAGGAGATTGCCGCTACCGTTGCCAGATGCGTAGAGGCACTAAAAGAGCGATTCCAGGCATCATTGAGGGATTGAACCTATGGCGCTTACTAAAGCTGAAATGTCAGAATATCTGTTTGATAAGCTTGGACTTAGCAAACGGGATGCCAAAGAACTGGTTGAACTGTTTTTCGAAGAGATCCGTCGTGCTCTGGAAAATGGCGAACAGGTTAAACTTTCCGGGTTCGGGAATTTCGATCTGCGCGATAAAAACCAGCGTCCCGGGCGTAACCCAAAAACTGGTGAGGATATTCCCATTACGGCTCGTCGTGTGGTGACCTTCAGACCCGGTCAAAAGCTGAAAAGCCGGGTTGAAAACGCCTCGCCGAAAGAAGAGTAATCTGACGTAATTAAAAAGGCCGCATTGCGCGGCCTTTTTTCTTTGCCTGCCCGTCAGGTCACCGTAGAATCAAACCTCTCTGTAAGCTATTCATTTCATTTATGCATTCATTGATACAGGCACAACGCCGACGGGAACGGACCTGGTTAACCACGCTGACGCTGCTGCTGCTGGCGGGGGCGCTGATAAGCCTGTGCGCAGGCGACATGTGGATCGGCCCCGGCGACTGGTTTTCACCAACGGGTCAACTGTTCGTGTGGCAAATTCGCCTGCCGCGCACCCTGGCGGTAATGGCGGTGGGCGGTTCACTGGCGCTGTGCGGCGCTATCCTTCAGGCATTGTTTGAAAACCCGCTGGCGGAACCGGGCCTGCTCGGCGTTTCGAATGGCGCGGGTGTCGGGCTTATCGCCGCGATTTTATTGGGGCAGGGCGTACTGCCGGGCTGGGCGCTAAGCCTGTGCGCTATCGCGGGCGCACTGTTGATCACGCTTATCCTGCTGCGCTTCGCCAGACGCCATCTGTCCAACAGCCGGTTGCTGCTGGCGGGCGTGGCGCTGGGCATCATCTGTAGCGCTCTGATGACATGGGCGGTTTATTTCAGTACCAGCCTCGATTTACGCCAGTTGATGTACTGGATGATGGGCGGTTTCGGCGGCGTTGACTGGCGTCAGGGCTGGCTGATGCTGGCGCTGATCCCGGTGATGGTATGGGTTTGCCGCCAGTCGCATCCGCTCAACGTGCTGGCGCTGGGGGAAATGTCTGCCCGGCAGTTGGGGCTGCCGGTCTGGCTGTGGCGCAACCTGCTGGTTCTCGCCACCGGTTGGCTGGTGGGGATCAGCGTCGCGCTGGCGGGGTCGATTGGTTTTATCGGTCTGGTTATCCCGCATGTGCTGCGGCTTTGCGGCCTGACGGATTACCGGGTGCTGTTGCCCGCCTGCATGGCTGCCGGGGCGGCGGTGCTGTTACTGGCGGACGTTATCGCGCGGCTGGCGCTGTCGTCGGCGGAGCTGCCCATCGGTGTCGTTACCGCTTCTCTCGGCGCGCCGGTATTTATCTGGCTATTATTAAAAGCCCGGTAAAAAACATCACACCATTATAATGAGGTTGCTATGCATAATGACATTTTGAACACTGACGTGATTACCATTGACGGCGTGAGCACCACTCTGGAACCCTGGCGCGGCAACGTGCTGTTGATCGTCAATGTGGCCTCTAAATGCGGCCTGACGCCGCAGTATGAGCAACTGGAGAACATTCACAAGGCCTGGCGCGATCGGGGCTTCTCGGTGCTCGGATTTCCCTGTAACCAGTTCCTCGGCCAGGAGCCCGGCAGCGAGGATGAGATCAAAACCTTCTGCAGCACCACTTACGGCGTGACTTTCCCGATGTTCAGTAAAATCGACGTTAACGGCGAAAACCGTCATCCGCTGTACCAGAAACTGATTGACGCCGCACCGACCGCTGTCGCGCCGGAAGCCAGCGGCTTTTATGAGCGCATGGCGAGCAAGGGCCGCGCGCCGCTATACCCGGACGATATCCTGTGGAATTTTGAAAAATTCCTTGTGGGGCGTGACGGCCAGGTCGTCCAGCGTTTCTCGCCGGATATGACGCCGGAAGATCCCATTGTGATGGAAGCGATTAAACTGGCGCTGGCGAAGTAATGACCGTACTGATGTCGCTGGAGGCGGTGCAGGAGCCGGGCAGAATCGGCCCGGTTACCGCTGAAATCCGCAAAGGGGAATGGTTGCACCTGGTCGGCCCGAACGGTGCCGGAAAAAGCACGCTGCTCGCCGGGCTGGCAGGGATGCGCCAGCCTGCCGGGGCCATCTCTTTTCTGGGAACGCCGCTAAACCAGTGGCAGGGCGAGGCGCTGGCGAGACACCGCGCCTGGCTTACCCAGCAGCAAACGCCGCCTTTCGCCATGCCGGTGTGGCACTATCTGGCGTTGCACCGTCACGGCGCGACCGACGACGCGTTGCTCAATGAGATCACCGATGCGCTGTGGCTGACCAGTAAGCTTACCCGGCCCGTCAACCAGCTCTCCGGCGGTGAATGGCAGCGCGTACGCCTGGCGGCCGTGATCTTGCAAATTCACCCGCGCACGAACCCGCACGGCGCGCTATTGCTGCTGGACGAACCCATGAACAGCCTGGACGTGGCACAGCAGGCGGCGCTGGATAAATTATTGCAGCAGCTGTGCGTGCAGGGCGTCAGCGTAGTCATGAGCAGCCACGACCTGAATCACACCCTGCGACGTGCCCATCGCGTCTGGTTGCTGCAAAATGGAAAAATGATTGCCCAGGGCGTGAGCGGCGATGTCATGACGCCTGGGCACCTTAATCGCGTTTATGGTATTGATTTCCGTCGCTTAGAGATTGACGGGCATACCATGCTGATCTGCCCCTGAGTTAGCGGAACGCGTCTTGCCACGGCTGGCGGCTCACGCTAAATTACCTTCCGGGAATAAAGGCTAGAGGATGTGCCTGAAAAATGCGGATGTGGATCATTGTAATCGCAACATTACTACTGGCGGGCTGTGGGCATCACCATGCACCGCCGCCAAACGCGCGGCTTTCGGATTCCATTACCGTGATTGCCGAACTTAACGATCAGCTCCGTACATGGCACGGCACCCCATACCGCTATGGCGGAATGAACCGCCACGGTGTGGATTGCTCCGCCTTTGTTTTACTCACCTTCCGTGATCGTTTTGCACTACGTTTACCCCGCCAAACCAGTGAACAGGCCGAAGTGGGCACCCGCATCGATAAAGACGAATTGTTGCCGGGGGATCTGGTGTTCTTTAAAACCGGCTCCGGTGAAAATGGCTTACATGTCGGCATCTATGATACAGACAATCAATTTATCCATGCTTCCACCAGCCAGGGCGTGATTAAATCATCGCTGGATAATGTGTACTGGAATAAGAAATTCTGGCAAGCCAGACGCATCTAGTCGTGAAGCAGGAAATAAGCATTAACGCTTATTTTATGGTTGTTAGCAGACAAATCAGATTAATCCATATCGCAAACGGATGAGTTTGCCGCCATCTATTATCAAGATACAAATATTGGTAGTTATAGTTATGTATACGCTGTAACGTTAAATTAAATATATTTACGCAACGTTAACTTTATTTTGATTACCAGGCTATCTTAGTTACACGGGTGCCTGAAAGTACACTGAATGCAACAACGAACACAGCCAACATGTTTCTTTTATTCGACTACGCGCAGGCGTATTCAGCATAACCCTGCGAGCGGAGGGATGCCGTTTAATACCCAGTTAATGGGACAGGTAAAATGATTATTTCACTCGATAAAGATTATCAGTCAACCCTGCTATTCCAGCCGATCAGGAAGGTCAACGGCGCGTTACTGGGGGTAGAGGTAATAGCCAACTTTTCATCGCGCGAGGGCGATATCCGTATTCCAACCGATCTGGTTATTCCTCGCATTAGTGACGATGAACAGTTAATACTATTTTATGAGAAACTCTCACTGCTGGAACAATTCCGCAGCCATTTTATAAACCATGGACTATGTGCATGGATAAATATAAATGACGTTCACGTCGCGGCTATTTTGAACAATGAAAAACTGGCGGTGAGACTGGCGCAGCTTCCTTTTCTTGAATTCACCATCAGTGAGAATTATCCCGCGTTAAATGAGGGGAAAGATAATCTCGCTTTACTGGCGTTTTCTCGCCGCTATGCTCTGGTACTGGCAAATTTTGGCGCAGGCGCGGCGACCACCCGTTCTATATTCGACCGCCTTTTCAAACGTATCATCATGGATAAGTTTTTTATTCATAAACGCATCGGCGAGCGATCGTTTGAGCCATTTATGAAAGCGATCGTCGATCAGGTATCGCCGTTTTGCCACACCATGATTATTGCCGGTATTGACACCGACAGTGCGCGCCAGAAAGCGATTGCGCTGCGCTTCCACGCCATGCAGGGCAATCTGTGGCCAGTGATGGAGCCTCAGGCACTGCTGTTTCTGTTGCGCAATCACCAATAACCCTCAGGTTAACCCGTGTTTAAACTTTTCATCAGGCACTACACTGGTAGCAGGAGGCCTGATGAAAAATCCAAAATTTATTACTACCTGGCGTGACGAGTTACCCGGTTTTTACAGCGAACTCTCACCGACGCCACTCACCAATGCGCGCCTGTTCTGGCATAACCCGCCGCTGGCGCAATCGCTGGAACTGCCCGACTCCCTGTTTGATTACCAGGACAGTGCGGGCGTGTGGGGCGGAGAAACCTTGCTGCCCGGCATGTCGCCACTGGCGCAGGTTTACAGCGGCCACCAGTTCGGCGTCTGGGCGGGGCAACTCGGCGACGGGCGCGGCATTTTGCTCGGCGAGCAGCAGCTTAGCGATGGGCAGCGGTTCGACTGGCATCTTAAAGGCGCGGGTCTGACGCCGTATTCCCGTATGGGCGATGGGCGGGCGGTGATCCGCTCCACGCTGCGAGAGTGCCTGGCCAGTGAAGCCATGCACTATCTCGGTATCCCCACCACCCGTGCATTAAGCATCGTCACCAGCGATACGCCGGTCTACCGGGAAACCACCGAACGCGGCGCTATGCTGATGCGCATCGCCGAAAGCCACGTGCGCTTTGGCCATTTCGAACATTTCTATTACCGCCGCGAGCCGGAACGGGTGCAGCAACTGGCGGAGTACGTGATACGCCACCATTTCCCGGAACTGGTTGACGAGCCTGACCGGTTGGCGCTGTTTCTCGAACAGGTAATAACTCGCACCGCGTCGCTGATTGCGCGCTGGCAGGCGGTAGGCTTTAGCCACGGCGTCATGAACACCGACAACATGTCGATCCTCGGCCTGACCATCGATTATGGTCCGTATGGCTTTATGGATGACTGGCAGCCGCGCTTTATCTGCAATCATTCCGATTACCAGGGGCGCTACGCCTTCGATAACCAACCGGCCGTTGGCCTGTGGAACCTGCAACGGCTTGCGCAAACTTTCGCGCCGTTCGTCAGCGCCGAACGGTTAAATGCGCTACTGGACAATTATCAGGAGGTACTACTGCGCGAGTACGGGGCGCTGATGCGCGCGAAACTGGGGCTGATGACCCAGCAGCGCGGTGATAATGAACTGTTGAACGCGCTACTGGATCTGATGCAGCGTGAAGGCAGCGATTTCACCCGCACCTTCCGCATGTTGGGTGACACTGAACAGCTTTCCGCCGCCTCGCCGTTGCGCGATGAATTTATCGATCGCGCCGCGTTTGATGGCTGGTTTGGCCGCTATCGTGAACGCCTGCAGCAGGAAGAGGTGGCCGATGATGTGCGTCAGGCAGCGATGAAAGCGGTCAACCCGGCGATTGTGTTGCGCAACTACTTAGCGCAGCGCGCAATCGACGCCGCAGAGCAGGGTGACGCCAGCGAAATGCAGCGCCTGAGTGACGCGCTGCGCCAGCCGTTCGCCGATCGCAATGACGAGTACAGCCGTCGCCCGCCAGACTGGGGGAAACGGCTGGAGGTGAGCTGTTCCAGCTGATCGCGGGTGCAGAAACACCTACAGCGCAGGGTATCTTCTTTTAGCACCTGCCTGGGATAACCTGAATGGCGTGCATTGAGTGTTATTTGGTCAGAAGGAGTTTTCCGGCCTGAGTTTGTCGCAACAGGTAGTGTTGGCCATCATGCACGATCACGATGCGCCCGTCCGATCCGAGCAGGGTTTTGCTGTCGATCTGACGTGGCGCAGTGGTGTTGTCAGCGGCGTTTTTCGGCGACTCGCCGAAGCCAGGGGCTTTATCAATCTGCATCATGCTGTTTAAAAATGACAAAAAAGATAACAATAAGAATTATTATCAGTAATCAGCGGCGGAGCGGCAAGGGCTATTTATGAGGAAATGGCGAACAAATCAAGTTGTTGCCGAAAATACG
Organism: Atlantibacter sp. MEI4A-1023; assembly: GCF_056155425.1. NCBI lineage: Bacteria > Pseudomonadati > Pseudomonadota > Gammaproteobacteria > Enterobacterales > Enterobacteriaceae > Atlantibacter > Atlantibacter sp. MEI4A-1023. The sequence goes on along the minus strand of NZ_CM149568.1, from coordinate 2,600,677 downwards.
GGTTAAAAAATGCCCTCGGGCGAGGGCATTTAACGTCATCAGAAGCGGCTTTCCACCGCGTCGTTAAGCATCGCCAGCAGGGTTTCAGTGTCGTCCCAGCCCAGGCACGGGTCGGTAATGGACTGGCCGTAAACCAGCGGCTTACCGGTTGTTATCGGCTGGTTGCCTTCCTCGATAAAACTTTCCACCATCACGCCAGCGATGGCGCGTGAACCACCGCGGATTTGAGCACAAATCTCTTCACAGACGTCCAGTTGGCGGCGGTGCTGCTTCTGGCAGTTGCCGTGGCTGAAGTCCACCACCAGATGCTCCGGCAGGTCGAACTGGCGCAGCGCGTCGCAGGCGGCATTCAGATCGTCGGCGTGATAGTTAGGCTGTTTCCCGCCGCGCATAATGATATGACCATAAGGGTTGCCGCTGGTCTGGTAGATGGTCATCTGGCCGTGTTTATCCGGCGACAGGAACATATGGCTGGCGCGGGCAGCGCGAATGGCATCCACCGCGATGCGGGTATTGCCGTCGGTGCCGTTCTTGAAACCGACCGGGCAGGAGAGCGCCGAGGCCATTTCACGATGGATCTGGCTTTCGGTAGTGCGTGCGCCAATTGCGCCCCAACTGATCACATCGGCAATAAACTGGCCGATCACCATATCAAGAAACTCGGTAGCGGTAGGGACGCCCAGCTCGTTCACGCGCAGCAACAGGCGGCGCGCCTGCTCAATACCGTGATTAACGCGATAGCTGCCGTTGAGATCGGGGTCAGAAATCAGGCCCTTCCAGCCCACTACGGTGCGCGGCTTTTCAAAATAAGTCCGCATCACGATTTCCAGCCGCGAGTGGTACTTTTCACGCAGCTCCTGCAATCGCGCCGCGTAATCCATGGCGGCATCAACATCATGAATTGAGCAGGGGCCGATAATCACCAGCAGGCGCTTATCATCGCCATTTAAAATTTTCTCAATGCGACGGCGTGAGGCAGTAACGTGTTCAGCGACGCCGACAGAAACAGGGTAGCGCTGAGCGAGTTCGGCTGGCGTCACCAGCGAATCGATCCGCGCCGTGCGGAGTTCGTCAGTTTTATTCATGGGTGTCTCAAAATTTTGTGCTTCAACGGCTTCAGTACCGGGAAGTGATGGGCATCACAATAAACCAATCCTGATTGATTTCAAGATAAGCGGCTGCGATGGGCCACAATGCGCGACACCCTAACACAGAAAAACGCGTAATTGTACTAGTAAATTAGTACATGCGGCGATTGAGCCCCATGATATCCAACAGTTTTGTCGCCAGCTCTTCCACGGAATAGTTAGTACTGTTGAGATACGGGATCTGATGCTTACGGTACAACGCTTCCACTTCCGCGACCTCCATTCGGCACTGGCGCATCGAGGCGTAGCGGCTATTTTCGCGGCGCTCCTCGCGAATGGCGGCCAGGCGTTCCGGGTTAATCGTCAGGCCAAACAGCTTGTGCTGGAGCGGCTTTAACGCCACGGGAAGATTCAGGTTATCCATATCGTCGGCAATAAAGGGGTAGTTGGCGGCGCGGATGCCGAACTGCATCGCCAGATAAAGGCTGGTTGGGGTTTTACCGCAGCGTGATACGCCCAGCAGAATCACCTGCGCCTGATCGAGGTTGCGCATCGAAATGCCGTCGTCATGGGCGAGGGTGTAATCAATTGCCGCGATACGCGCATCGTATTTATTCAGGTTAGCGGCGTTGAGCCCGTGGGTACGGTGGGCGATCGGCGTCGGATCAAGCTTCATTTCCTGCTGCAATGGGGCCACCAGCGCCTGGACAATATCCTGGCAGAAGCCTTCGCTTTGCAAAATAATGGCGCGAATATCCGGCATCACAATCGAATAAAACACCAGCGGACGCACGCCGGTTTGCTGATATATCGCGTCGATCTGCTCTTTCACCGCTTTAGCACGGCTTTCATTTTCGACGAACGGCAGGGTGATGCTGTTAATGGACACCGGGAACTGCGACATCACCGCATGGCCCAGCACTTCGGCGGTAATTGCCGTTCCGTCTGAAATATAAAAAACGTGGCGATCGACACTGCTGTCCATAAATAACGTCCTGATGAAATTGGGAATATCCTTAAAGGATAATTTAAATCTCGCCATTCAGACATAGCGATCCTCTCATTTTTTAAAAATGAAATGGTGTTTTTATTTATTATGAAAAGCGGATTTCATTTTACGATATTTCCTTTTAAACCATGGGTATATTAATGACCTGTTTCTAATCAATAAGTTAGATTTTTGAGCGTTTGCACATTGCGTTGAACATTTTTTATTTTGCTTGAACGATTCACCGTTTTTCCCAACCAGCTAAATATGCCAGGCTTAATGCGTCGTCAGATATTTATTTACCCCTATCAAATATCACAAAAGGATTGTTTCGATGTCCAACAATGGCTCGTCACCGCTAGTGCTTTGGTATAACCAACTCGGCATGAATGATGTAGACAGAGTTGGGGGCAAAAATGCCTCCCTGGGTGAAATGATTACCAACCTGTCCGGCGTGGGTGTTTCCGTGCCAAACGGGTTTGCTACTACCGCTGATGCGTTTAATCAGTTCCTCGACCAAAGCGGCGTCAATCAGCGCATTTATGAGCTGCTGGATAAAACCGACATCGATGATGTATCCGAACTGGCCAAAGCCGGCGCGCAGATCCGTCAATGGGTGATTGATACCCCATTCCAGCCTGAACTTGAGCAGGCAATTTGTGATGCTTATAACCAGCTTTCCGCGGATGACGCCGACGCGTCTTTCGCCGTGCGCTCCTCCGCCACGGCAGAAGACATGCCGGACGCGTCGTTTGCCGGTCAGCAGGAAACCTTCCTGAACGTACAGGGCATTGATGCGGTGATGGTGGCGGTGAAGCATGTTTTCGCCTCGCTGTTTAACGACCGTGCCATTTCCTATCGCGTGCACCAGGGTTACGACCATCGCGGCGTGGCGCTCTCGGCGGGGGTTCAGCGCATGGTGCGTTCCGACCTGGCCGCGTCAGGCGTGTTGTTCTCCATCGACACCGAATCTGGCTTTGACCAGGTGGTGTTTATCACCGGGGCCTGGGGCCTTGGTGAAATGGTGGTGCAGGGTGCGGTGAACCCGGATGAATTCTATGTTCACAAACCGACCCTGGAAGCGGGCCGCCCGGCGATTGTACGCCGCACGATGGGCTCGAAAAAAATCCGCATGACCTATGCCGCGACCCAGGAGCATGGCAAGCAGGTACAAATTGAAGACGTGCCGCAGGAGCAGCGCGACCGTTTCTGTATCACTAATGACGAGGTGCAGGAGCTGGCGAAGCAGGCAGTGCTGATTGAGAAACACTATGGCCGTCCGATGGATATCGAATGGGCCAAAGATGGCCATACCGGCAAGCTGTTTATCGTCCAGGCGCGCCCGGAGACCGTGCGTTCCCGTGGTCAGGTGATGGAGCGGTATACCCTGAACGCCCACGGCAACATCATTGCTGAAGGCCGCGCTATCGGCCACCGTATCGGTTCTGGCGCAGTGAAAGTGATCCACGACATCAGCGAGATGAACCGCATCCAGCCGGGTGACGTGCTGGTCACTGATATGACCGACCCGGACTGGGAACCGATCATGAAAAAGGCGGCGGCCATTGTAACCAACCGTGGCGGGCGCACCTGCCACGCGGCGATTATCGCCCGTGAACTGGGCATCCCGGCGGTTGTTGGCTGCGGCGATGCTACCGAGCGCATGAAAGACGATCAGAACGTGACCGTCTCCTGTGCCGAAGGGGATACCGGCTACGTCTACGCCGAGCTGCTCGACTTCAGCGTGAAGAGTTCCAGCGTCGACACCATGCCGGATCTGCCGCTGAAAGTGATGATGAACGTTGGCAACCCGGACCGCGCGTTTGACTTCGCCTGCCTTCCAAACGAAGGTGTCGGCCTGGCGCGTCTCGAATTTATCATCAACCGCATGATCGGCGTGCACCCGCGCGCGCTGCTGGAGTTTGACCAGCAGGAGCCTGCGCTGCAAAAAGAGATCAAGGAGATGATGAAGGGTTACGATTCGCCGGTAGAGTTTTACATCGGTCGTTTGACCGAAGGCATCGCGACGCTGGGCGCAGCATTCTACCCGAAACGCGTGATCGTGCGGATGTCCGACTTTAAATCCAATGAATACGCCAACCTGGTGGGCGGCGAGCGTTATGAGCCGCATGAAGAGAACCCGATGCTCGGCTTCCGCGGTGCCGGACGCTATGTCTCCGACAGCTTCCGCGACTGCTTCGCGCTGGAATGTGAAGCCGTTAAGCGCGTGCGTAACGAGATGGGTCTGACCAACGTGGAAGTGATGGTGCCGTTCGTGCGTACCGTTGACCAGGCTAAAGCGGTGGTGGAAGAACTGGAACATCAGGGACTGAAGCGTGGCGAGAACGGGCTGAAAGTCATCATGATGTGCGAGATCCCGTCCAACGCCCTGCTGGCGGAGCAGTTCCTCGAGTACTTCGACGGCTTCTCCATCGGCTCAAACGATATGACTCAGTTGGCGCTCGGGCTGGACCGCGATTCCGGCGTGGTATCCGAACTGTTCGACGAGCGTAACGAGGCGGTGAAAGCGCTGCTGTCTATGGCGATCCGCGCCGCGAAGAAACAGGGCAAATACGTGGGTATTTGCGGTCAGGGCCCGTCTGACCATGAAGACTTTGCCGCCTGGCTGATGGAAGAGGGCATCGACAGCCTGTCCCTGAATCCGGATACGGTGGTGCAGACCTGGCTCAGCCTGGCTGAACTGCGTAAATAACCCCCGGAAAATCTTACAGGCGGCTGATTCAGCCGCCTTTTTTGTCTCTGCGTTTTACTGCCGTCTGGGTTTTCTGTTGAAATCCTTAATTAATTACCCCCCGAATACTCAAATTTTACGCAAAAAAAAGCCCTTCGTGGGAGAAGGGCAAAGACTACACACAGCAATTCATTGTTTCACTCAGGGGATTTCCATGCTTATAAATCAACGCGTTGATTCATAACCGTGATTTGATTGTAGGTAGACCCACTTCCAGCGTCGATCAGATTCGTCCCAATCGTTAACCAAAGGTAAATTATTTGCGACACAGAATGTTAAGCGGCATCAGGGCCAAAGGCATTTATCAGTAAAAACGCAGCGGGAAATGATTAGATTTACTAAAGTATCGGGCGAATGGCTTCGCCCGACAGGGTTATTTATCAAGAGGGTCGGTTTGCTGTTCCAGCGAATTTATCGCTTCGCGGGTAGACTGCTGCGGCGTGGGCGCTTCCTGAACCCAGACCGAGAACAGCCGCCAGGAAACCGCCAGCAGCACCGGGCCGATAAACAGGCCGATCATGCCGAACGCGATAAGCCCGCCAATCACGCCGGAGAGAATCAAAATCATCGGCAAGTCTGCGCCCATGCGAATCAACATCGGGCGGATCACGTTATCCATCAGCCCCACCACGCAACTCCACACCAGCAGCACCGTGCCCCAGGTGGTATCGCCGGTCCAGTAGAGCCAGATAATCGATGGGATCAGCACCACCAACGGCCCCAACTGCACCAGGCAACTCAGCACCATCACCACCGTTAATACGGCGGCGTAGGGCACACCGGTGATCGCCAGACCTATCCCGCCTAACACCGCCTGCACCAGCGCCGTGACCACGACGCCCAGCGCCACCGCGCGGATTGCCTGGCCCGCCAGCAGCACCGCCGCATCGCCGCGTTTTGCCGCCAGCCGAATCGCAAAGTGGCGAATGCCATACGCCACCTGTTCACCGCGCCAGTACAGCAGGGCGCTGAACAGCAGCATGAGCGCGCAGTGCATCACCAGCCGCCCGACGTGCGCCGCCTGGCCGATAAACCAGGTGGTGGTACTGCCGATATAAGGCCGTACCTTCGCCATGATGGCGCTACCGCCGCTCTCCAGCAGATTGTGCCAGCCGGCATACAGCTTTGTACCGATCAGGGGAATGCTGTTCAGCCAGTTAAGTTCCGGCATTCCGGTCTGGCCTTTGGATACCCAGTCAACCAGCGGACCGCTGTTGTCCACCAGGCTGTTGACCAGCAATGCGATGGGAATAACAAACAGCAGGATCAGCAGCAGGGTCATCACCAGCACTGCCAGCGAGCGGCGGCCCCAAAGAATACGCTGGAGACGAATCAACACCGGCCAGGTGGCGATCACCACCGTTCCTGCCCAGGCGAAGCCCAGAATAAACGGCTGAACAATCCACAGGCAGGCAATAATCATGACCGACAAAAACAGCACGGACAGCAGCGTTTGCGGCACGTCCATGGGTTGACGAGAATTAATCATATCGACCTTCACAATGTGATGCGCCAAACCGACGGCGCGAAAAGTTGCATTCATTTGATGCTGATAAATGATGAGTGATTTCAGGCGGTTTTACGAGCCTAAAACCGCCGTTAAATCTCGTGGGCGAGTCCGAAAAAGTGTGATACAAACGTGGTGTCATCACGCAAACGATAACTTCCAATGATGACAACGAGGCTTGATTTAGCAGGCTCGCAACTCACAACTTCTCGATCTGGCAGGTTTAAGGCTAATGATCCCACAAATTTCTCAGGCGCCAGGGCTGGTTCAGCTGGTCGTCAACTTTTTGCAGGCACTGGAGCAACACGGGTTTACCGGCGATACCGCCACAAGCTACGCCGATCGGTTAACGATGGCGACTGACAACAGTATTTACCAGCTTTTGCCCGATGCGGTGATCTTCCCGCGATCGACGGCGGATGTGGCGCTGATTGCCCGGCTGGCGGATGAAGCGCGTTTTGCGTCGCTGGTGTTTACCCCGCGCGGCGGCGGCACCGGTACCAACGGCCAGGCGCTGAATAGCGGCATCATCGTTGATATGTCGCGCTATATGAACCGCATCATGGAGATTAACCCGGAAGAAGGCTGGGTGCGGGTGGAAGCGGGCGTCATTAAAGACCAGCTTAACCAGTACCTCAAACCCTACGGCTATTTCTTCGCACCGGAACTCTCCACCAGTAACCGTGCCACTCTGGGCGGCATGATCAATACCGATGCCTCCGGCCAGGGGTCGCTGGTGTACGGTAAAACGTCCGATCACGTTTTAGGCGTGCGCGCGGTGCTGCTGGGCGGCGACATTCTCGACACCCATGAGATGTCCTCTACCCTGGCGGAAGAGATGGGCCGCGAGCCGGGGCCCATTGGCCGCATCTATAAAACCGTGGTGGAGCGCTGCCGCGAACAGCGCCCGCTGATCCTGGCCAAATTCCCGAAACTCAACCGCTTCCTGACCGGCTATGACCTGAAAAACGTCTATAGTGATGATATGAGCCGCTTCAACCTGACGCGCATTCTCACCGGTTCAGAAGGCACCCTGGCGTTTATTACCGAGGCGCGGTTAGATATCACGCCGTTGCCCAAAGTGCGCCAGCTGGTAAACGTCAAATATGACTCGTTCGACTCCGCGCTGCGTAACGCGCCGTTTATGGTGCAGGCCCAGGCGCTGTCGGTAGAAACTGTCGACTCCAAAGTGCTTAACCTGGCGCGGGAAGATATCGTCTGGCATTCGGTGAAAGAGCTGATCACCGATGTGCCCGATAAGGATCTGCTGGGTCTGAACATTGTTGAATTCGCCGGGGACGATGAAGCCCTTATCGAAAGCCAGGTGGCAGGGCTGTGCGCGCGTCTGGATGAACTGATGGCGCGCGGAGAGGGCGGGGTGATTGGCTGGCAGGTGTGCGCCGATTTAGTAGGCGTAGAGCGAATCTACGCGATGCGTAAAAAAGCGGTAGGGCTGCTGGGTAACGCAAAGGGGGTGGCAAAGCCGATCCCGTTTGCCGAAGACACCTGCGTGCCGCCGGAAAACCTGGCAGATTACATTGTTGAATTTCGCGCCTTGCTGGACAGCCACGGTCTGAGCTACGGCATGTTCGGGCATGTGGACGCGGGCGTGCTGCACGTGCGCCCGGCGCTGGACATGTGTGACCCGCACCAGGAAGTGCTGATGAAACGCATCTCCGACGAGGTGGTGGCGCTGACCGCGAAATACGGCGGCCTGCTGTGGGGTGAGCACGGGAAAGGCTTCCGCGCCGAGTACAGCCCGGCATTTTTCGGCGACGAGCTTTATCACGAACTGCGCGTCATCAAAGCGGTCTTTGACCCGAACAACCGCCTTAATCCGGGCAAAATCTGCCCGCCTGCGGGCATGGATGCCCCCATGAAAAAGGTCGATGACGTCAAGCGCGGCACCTTCGACCGGCAAATTCCCATCGCGGTACGCAGCGCCTGGCGCGGGGCGATGGAGTGCAACGGCAACGGCCTGTGCTTTAACTTCGACGTGAAAAGTCCGATGTGCCCGTCGATGAAAATCACCAGCAACCGCATCCACTCCCCGAAAGGGCGCGCCACGCTGGTGCGTGAATGGTTGCGGCTGCTGGAAGATCGCGGCGTTGACCCGATCAAGCTGGAAAAAAGCCTGCCGGAAAAACGCGCCAGCCTGCGTACCCTGATTGAGCGCACCCGTAACACCTGGCATGCGCAGAAAGGCGAGTATGACTTTTCACATGAAGTGAAAGAGGCGATGTCCGGCTGCCTGGCCTGTAAAGCCTGTTCAACCCAGTGCCCGATTAAAATCGATGTGCCGGAGTTCCGCTCGCGCTTTTTACAGTTGTACCACACCCGCTATCTGCGCCCGGTGCGCGACCATTTTGTGGCAACCGTGGAAAGCTACGCGCCGCTGATGGCCCGCGCGCCGAAAGTCTTTAACTTCTTTATGAGCCAGCCGTGGGTGAAAGATCTGTCGGCGAAGCATATCGGCATGGTCGATTTGCCGCTGCTTTCCACGCCGACGCTGCAACAGCAGTTGGTGGGCCATCGCAGCGCCAACATGACGCTGGAAGATCTCGAAAGGCTGAGCGTTGCCGAGCGCGACCGTACCGTACTGGTGGTGCAGGACCCGTTCACCAGCTACTACGACGCGCAGGTGGTGGCGGATTTTGTCCGGCTGATTGAGAAGCTGGGCTTTAATCCAGTGGTGCTGCCGTTCTCGCCTAACGGCAAGGCGCAGCATATTAAAGGCTTCCTGGATCGCTTCGCCCGTACCGCGCGCAAAACATCCGAATTTCTTAACCGCGTAGCGCAACTGGGCATGCCGATGGTGGGCGTCGATCCGGCGCTGGTGCTGTGCTACCGCGACGAATACCGCCAGGCAATCGGCGAAGAACGCGGCGATTTCAACGTGCTGCTGGTGCATGAATGGCTGCTGCGGGTGTTTGAAAATAACGTGGCGAAGCCGGTGGTCGGGGAATCCTGGTATCTGTTCGGCCACTGTACCGAAGTCACCGCACTGCCCGGCGCGACCGGGCAGTGGGCAGCGCTGTTCGCCCATCTCGGCGCGAAGCTGGAAAACGTCAGCGTCGGTTGTTGCGGCATGGCGGGCACCTACGGCCACGAAATTAACAACCACGCCAACTCGCTGGGGATTTACGAGCTGTCGTGGCATCAGGCGATGCAGCGCCTGCCGCGCAATCGCTGCCTGGCGACCGGGTACTCGTGCCGCAGCCAGGTGAAGCGCATCGAAGGCAACGGCGTGCGTCACCCTTTACAGGCAATGCTGGAGATACTGGGATGATCTGGAAACGCAGCGCGACGCTGGAGGCCCTGAACGCGATGGGGCACGACAATATGGTGGGGCTGTTGGATATTACCTTCAGCCATATCGGCGACGATTCGCTGGAAGCCACCATGCCGGTGGACAGCCGCACCCGCCAGCCGTTTGGGCTGCTGCACGGCGGCGCATCGGTGGTACTGGCGGAAACTCTCGGCTCGGTGGCAGGGTATCTGTGCACCGAAGGCGAACAGCGGGTGGTGGGGCTGGAAGTCAACGCCAACCATCTGCGTTCCGCCCGGGCGGGCATCGTGCGCGGCGTTTGCCGCGCGGTACACGTTGGCCGCCGCCATCAGGTGTGGCAAATCGATATTTTCGATGAACAGAACAAACTCTGCTGTACCTCCCGTCTGACCACGTCGGTGGTGTAAAACCCCTGTTCGGGTCAATAAACTGGCCCGAATAGAGACAAATCCGATCCCGCTCCGCTCGCCGGAATGCCGCGCCATGCCTATACTTCAGTCGCAGCACGTACTGCTTATCCTGCGGAGCCGGCCATGAAATGCCTCGTTTTAAGCATGATTAAAGAACCACCGAAAGATCCCGATAAATGGTTTGATCTGGAAGGAAGACGAACCAGAGAAAACAGGAAATAGCGAACAGTAGCGCCTTGTCGATTAGCCGGAGGTAATATGTCTGAGCGACCTGATTATGATCCGATTCCATCTGACAGACCGATTACAGATGACCCTGAACGTTTGCCGCCTGATGATTACGATCCGTTAGACCCGGATATTCCTGATATTGAAGATCCCGATCGGCTTCCGGAAGATGACATCGACCCCGATGTCCCGGATATAGACGATCCAGACAGGCCCGTCAGGCCATTGTAAGGTGAGAAAAAGCGTTAGCGGCGAGCAGTAACGCCAGGCAGGCCGGGTAGCGAACGCTACCCGGTTGAGGCTTAATTAGTTGTGAGCTGCGAACCCATTTCTGAACTGATTAAGGTAAAAATCATACCGTTTCTGGAACCAGATTTTGCTTTCGTGCTCCATCAAGCCAGTAATATTATCCAGATTCACATCCCTGCCGCGTAATTGCATCCCGGCGAAACTAAATGCAAGAAAATCAAAGTTTTGTTCAGACATTACGCTACTTTCACTCACAAACTGCATCTATTGCACCTCTACGACAATGTTTAAAAGGTTTTACGTTGACCGGAGATAAGTATTAGCGATATTCCAGGAAAATGTGAAAAATATTTTCATCAGTAAAATCAATAAGCTATAAATTTTATTCCTCAGAGTGAAGCGTAGCGGTAATAATTATTCTCTTATGAGTGAAAATGTACATAATTACACAGGTCTCATACTTTTGCCTGAGTGACGGACCACCGGAAAGCTGTCTCTCTGCGCCTGATAAGCTCTTACCTAATCAAATAAATAGGTATTACCTATACATCTTTTCCTTCTTCCACGACATACCTGTTCTGACTAACAAAATACCTTTTATTTCAACTAACTAAACCGCACGCTTCGCCATCTGCAACTCTTCTGTGAGGGTCTATCCTTAGTAAAGACGCCCAAAAAAGCAGCATTCCACCAATACCCATGTTGCCAGAATGTTGTATTGAGAATTGTTATCACTAACATAGGGCTATCGGCCTGTGGGCTTTGAATCAATGAGGTGAATGATGGATGTGCAAACTGATAACTTCGATCCGAAAGATTTCGCCTGGCAGGGGCTGACGCTGACGCCTGCGGCGGCGGAACACGTTCGCAAGCTGACGTCGGCGCAAGAAGGCATGTCAGGCATACGCCTCGGCATCAAACAAACCGGCTGCGCGGGCTTTGGCTATGTGCTGGATACCGTGAAAGAGCCACGCCAGGACGATCTGCTGTTTGAGCAGGACGGGGCGCGGCTGTACGTGCCGCTGTCGGCAATGCCGTTTATCGATGGCACGGAAGTCGATTATGTACGTGAAGGATTAAACCAACTGTTCAAATTCAATAACCCGAAAGCCCAGAACGAATGTGGCTGTGGCGAAAGCTTTGGGGTCCAGGCGGAATAACTCTATGTCTCGTAATACTGAAGCAACTGACGATGTCAAAACCTGGACCGGGCACCTCAACTATAAAGAGGGCTTTTTTACCCGGTTACAGACCGATGAGCTGGCGAAAGGCATCAACGAAGAGGTGGTGCGGGCGATTTCTGCGCGCCGTAATGAACCTGACTGGATGCTGGAATTCCGTCTCAACGCGTATCACGCGTGGCTGGAGATGGAGGAGCCGCACTGGCTGAAAGCCCACTACGATAAGCTGAACTATCAGGATTACAGCTATTACTCTGCGCCGTCCTGCGGCAACTGTGATGATAGCTGTGAATCCCAACCGGGCGCGGTGCAGCAGACCGGCAGCAACAGCTATTTAACCGATGAAGTGGAAAAAGCCTTCGAGCAGCTCGGTGTGCCGGTGCGTGAAGGTAAAGAGGTGGCGGTAGACGCCATTTTTGACTCGGTGTCGGTTGCCACGACCTATCGTGAAAAGCTGGCCGACCAGGGAATTATCTTTTGTTCCTTCGGTGAGGCCATTCATGAGTTCCCCGAGCTGGTTCGCCAGTACCTGGGCACCGTAGTGCCGTCTAACGATAATTTCTTCGCGGCGCTCAACGCGGCGGTGGCGTCTGATGGGACTTTTATCTACATCCCGAAAGGGGTGCGCTGCCCGATGGAGCTGTCGACCTATTTCCGCATCAACGCGGAAAAAACCGGCCAGTTCGAACGCACCATTCTGATTGCCGATGAAGGCAGCTACGTCAGTTATATCGAAGGCTGCTCCGCCCCGGTACGCGACAGCTACCAGTTGCATGCGGCGGTGGTGGAAGTGATCATCCATAAAGACGCTGAAGTGAAATATTCCACGGTGCAGAACTGGTTCCCTGGCGATAACAACACCGGCGGGATTTTGAACTTCGTCACCAAGCGCGCGCTGTGTGAGGGCGAGAACAGCAAGATGTCCTGGACCCAGTCCGAGACCGGCTCCGCCATTACCTGGAAATACCCGAGCTGCATTCTGCGCGGTGATAACTCCATCGGCGAATTCTTCTCGGTGGCGCTGACCAGCGGGCATCAGCAGGCCGATACCGGCACCAAGATGATCCACATCGGCAAAAACACCAAATCGACAATTATCTCGAAAGGGATTTCAGCGGGGCACAGCCAGAACAGTTATCGCGGGCTGGTAAAAATCATGCCGACCGCCACCAACGCGCGTAACTTTACCCAGTGCGACTCGATGCTGATCGGCCCGGACTGCGGGGCGCATACTTTCCCGTACGTGGAGTGCCGCAATAACTCGGCGCAGCTGGAGCATGAAGCCACCACCTCGCGCATCGGCGAAGACCAACTGTTCTACTGCCTGCAACGCGGCATCAGCGAAGATGACGCCATTTCGATGATCGTCAATGGCTTCTGTAAGGATGTGTTTTCCGAACTGCCGCTGGAGTTCGCGGTGGAAGCCCAAAAATTATTAGCCATCAGCCTTGAGCACAGTGTCGGTTAAGCCATAAGGATACGAAATGTTAAGTATTAAAGATCTCGAAGTCAGCGTTGAAGATAAGCAGATCCTGCATGGTTTATCGCTCGAGGTACGTCCGGGAGAAGTGCATGCCATCATGGGGCCGAACGGTTCCGGTAAAAGTACCCTATCGGCGACCCTGGCCGGGCGCGAGGATTATGAGGTGACCGGCGGCGAGGTGCATTACAAAGGCAAGGACCTGCTGGAATTAGACCCGGAAGATCGCGCCGGGGAAGGCATTTTTATGGCGTTTCAGTACCCGGTTGAGATCCCCGGCGTCAGTAATCAGTTTTTCCTGCAAACGGCCCTGAATGCGGTACGTAAATATCGCGGCCAGGAAGAGCTTGACCGCTTCGACTTCCAGGATTTGATGGAAGAAAAAATCAAGCTGCTGAAGATGCCGGAAGATTTGCTGACCCGTTCGGTTAACGTCGGTTTCTCCGGTGGTGAGAAAAAACGTAATGACATCCTGCAAATGGCGGTACTGGAGCCGGATCTGTGCATTCTGGATGAATCTGACTCCGGGCTGGATATCGACGCCCTGAAGATTGTGGCGGACGGCGTCAATGCCCTGCGCGACGGCAAACGCTCGTTTATTATCGTTACCCACTACCAGCGCATCCTTGATTACATCAAGCCCGACTATGTGCACGTGCTTTATCAGGGGCGCATCGTGAAATCCGGCGATTTTACCCTGGTGAAACAACTGGAGGAGCAAGGCTATGGCTGGCTTACCGAACAGCGCTAACGCACTGCAACAATGGCACCGCCTGTTTGAAGAGCAGGGCCAAACGCGGTCTCCCCAGGCGCAAGAGCACCTGCAACAGCTGCTGCGCGAAGGCTTGCCGGGCCGTAAACATGAGAACTGGAAATACACCCCGCTTAATGGCCTGCTGGAGCGCAATTTTGTTGCCCCGGCCCGCCAGCCAGTGGAGGCTGCACATGTTGAGCATCTGGCGCTGCCTGTGGAAGCGTTCAGGCTGGTGTTTATCGATGGCGAATATGACGCATCGCTCAGCGATGACCTGAGCAACAGCGGATTCGAGATAACCATCAACGACCAGCGCGACAGCCTGCCGCCTGCCGTTCAGCCGGAAGTGTTTTTGCATCTCACTGAAAGCCTGGCGCAGTCTGTGACCCATATTCGCGTCAAGCGCAACCAGCAGCCGGATAAACCGCTGCTGTTAATGCACCTGAGCAGCGGGCGTGATGGCGATGAAATCAGTACTGCCCACTACCGTCACCATCTGGTGCTGGAAAGCGGGGCGCAGGCCACAGTGTATGAGCACTACGTCAGCCTCGACGCGCTGCGCCATTTCACCGGTTCGCGTCTGACCATCGAAGGCGGGGCCAATAGCCAACTGCATCACTATAAGCTGGCGTTTGAAAACCCGGTATGCCATCACTTCGCCCATAACGATCTGCTGCTTGAGCAGGATGCATCGGTGCTGAGCAGCAGTTTCCTGCTGGGCGGCGCGGTGCTGCGCCACAACACCAGTACCCAGCTCAACGGCGAAAATATTACTCTGCGGCTCAACAGCCTGGCGCTACCGGTGAATAACGAAGTATGCGACAGCCGCACCTGGCTTGAGCATAACAAGGGCTACTGCAACAGCCGCCAGTTGCATAAAGTCATTGCCCGCGATCGCGGTAAAGCGGTGTTTAACGGGCTGATTAAAGTGGCGAAACATGCGCTGAAGACTGACGGACAGATGACCAACAACAACCTGTTGTTGGGGCGTTTGTCAGAAGTAGATACCAAGCCGCAGCTGGAGATTTACGCCGACGACGTCAAATGCAGCCACGGTGCCACGGTAGGGCGCATTGACGACGAGCAGATGTTCTATCTGCGTTCGCGGGGGATCGACCAGCTATCGGCTCAGAAGATGATTATTTACGCCTTTGCCGCCGAGCTGACCGAGTCGGTAACCGATGCGGCGTTAAAACAGCAGGTGCTGGCCCGAATTGAGGCGCGCCTGGGAGGTGAGGCATGAGTTATAACGTTGAACAGGTCCGCGCCGACTTTCCGGTGCTGACCCGCGAAGTCAACGGGCAACCGCTGGCCTATCTCGACAGCGCCGCCAGCGCCCAGAAACCCAACGCGGTGATCGATGCGCAGTCGGAACTCTATCGCCACGGCTACGCGGCGGTGCATCGCGGCATCCATACCCTAAGTGCTGAAGCCACCGAGCGGATGGAAAACGTGCGCAGCCAGGTGGCGCGCTTTATTGGTGCAAAATCCCCGGAAGAGATCGTGTTTGTACGCGGCACCACTGAGGGCATCAACCTGGTGGCGAACAGCTGGGGCATGAGCGCGGTATCCGCCGGGGATAACATCATTATCTCCACTATGGAGCACCACGCTAATATCGTGCCGTGGCAGATGCTGTGTAAACGCACCGGTGCCGAACTGCGGGTGATCCCGCTTAATCAGGACGGTACGCTCAAGCTTGAACTGCTGCCGGGGCTTATCGACAGCAATACCAAATTGCTGGCGATCGCCCAGGTTTCCAACGTGCTGGGCACCGAAAACCCGGTGGCTGAAATGATTAAGCTGGCGCACCAGTCGGGCGTTAAAGTGCTGATTGACGGTGCTCAGGCGGTAATGCACCACACTATTGACGTGACGGCGCTGGACTGCGATTTCTATGTGTTTTCCGGGCATAAGCTCTATGGCCCGACGGGCATTGGCGTGCTGTACGTCAAAGACGAGATTTTGCAGGCGATGCCGCCGTGGGAAGGCGGCGGGGCGATGATTGCTACCGTCAGCCTGACCGAAGGCACCACATGGACGGCGGCCCCGTGGCGTTTCGAAGCCGGTACACCCAACACCGCCGGGATCATCGGCCTGGGCGCGGCCATCCAGTATGTTGAGCAAATTGGCCTGGATAACATTGGCGAGTATGAGCAGACGCTGATGCGCTATGCCCTAAACGAACTCGCTAAGGTGCCGGACTTAACCCTGTATGGTCCCGCGTCGCGCCTCGGGGTGATTGCCTTTAACCTGGGTAAACATCACGCCTATGACGTCGGCAGCTTTCTGGATAACTACGGCATCGCGGTACGCACCGGTCACCATTGCGCCATGCCGCTGATGAATTTTTACGGCGTACCGGCGATGTGCCGCGCGTCGCTGGCGATGTACAACACTGAAGAAGAGGTCGACAGGCTGGTGGCGGGTTTGATTCGTATCCACCGTCTGTTGGGCTAACAGGGAGATTCTGATGGCAACCTTGCCGGAACGCGAAAAACTGCTGCGCAACTTCAATCGCTGCGCCAACTGGGAAGAGAAGTATCTCTATATCATTGAGCTGGGGCAGCGGCTGCCGGCCCTGAGTGATGAGGCCCATCGCGCGGAAAACAAAATCCAGGGCTGCCAAAGCCAGGTGTGGATTGTGCTTAACCAGCGTGACGATGGTGTGATTGAATTACAGGGCGATAGCGACGCCGCCATCGTCAAAGGGCTGATCGCCGTTGTGTTCGCGCTGTATCAGCAGATGACCGCCCAGGACATTGTTGCCTTCGACGTGCGCCCCTGGTTTGAACAAATGGCATTGACCCAACACCTCACCCCGTCCCGCTCGCAAGGTCTTGAAGCGATGATCCGCGCAATTCGCGCCAGGGCCGCAGAACTTAGCTAAACTCAAAGAGATTGCTTTCATCCTGTTATGCGAGGCGATTTATCGCCTCGTGTTCTTTCAGCATTCCGGCGTTCTGTCGGTGAACACAGGAAATAATTATATGAAACGCGCGGTCTCTTTAACTCCAATAACACTATCAATACTCCTGGGTGCCTCACAGGCGGCGTATGCCGTGGATTATCTTCTGCCGCCGCCAGGCAGCCGTATCATTGGTGAAAATCACACTTATGTGGTGCCCAATGACGGCAAAAGCCTCGAATATATCGCCGAGAAGTTTGAAACCGGCGTGCTGTCGCTGATTGAGGCCAATAATACCGTCGACCCGTATCTGCCGAAACCGGGTACGCCGCTCATCATCCCGGCGCAGATGATCCTGCCGGATACGCCACGCGAGGGGATTGTGATTAACCTGGCGGAGCTGCGGTTGTACTACTACCCGCCGGGGCAAAACCGGGTAGAGGTGTATCCGCTGGGGATTGGTCAGTTAGGGCGTGAAACGCCGGTCATGGTGACTCGTATCAGCCAGAAAATCCCCAATCCGACGTGGACGCCGACGGCCAATATCCGGGCGCGCTCGCTGGCGCAGGGTATTAAACTGCCCCCGGTGATACCCGCCGGGCCGAATAACCCGCTGGGGCGCTATGCGCTGCGTCTGGAACAGGGCGGCGGCGAGTATTTGATCCACGGCACTAATGTTCGCAGCAGCATCGGGATGCGGGTCAGTTCTGGCTGTATCCGCATGCGCGCGCCGGATATTAAAGCGCTGTTCAGCCAGGCGGCGTGGGGTACACGGGTGCAGATTATTGATGAACCGGTGAAATACAGTGTCGAGCCGGACGGCAAGCGCTATGTCGAAGTGCACCAACCGCTGTCGAAAAACGACTGGGATAATCCGCAAACGCTGCCTATTGCTATCAACGCCGCCTTTGGGCAGTTCATCGACGATGGGCGTACCGACAGTATGGCGGTAGATAACGCCATCACCCGGCGGGCGGGTTATCCGGTGGATGTCAGCGGGATGCAGAGCCAGCCTTCGGGCCTGACGCCGGTGGTGCCGATTCAGAGCGTCAAAGCGCAGCCACAGGGCGCGCCGAAGCCTCAGCAGGACATTTCCTTAGTGAGCGGGCAAAACGGCGTGGTGATGCAGTAAGCGGGGTTAAACGAAGGGCAAAAAAAATGGCGCACAATGTGCGCCATTCTTAACACAGGTACTATTACTTACGGTATTTAGTAGCCTGGTTGTCCAGACGCTGGTTAGCGCGAGCTGCGTCGTCTTTAGCAGCCTGAACGTCGGAACGCATTGCGTTCACGTCGTTGCTCAGCTGGTCAACTTTAGCGTTCAGAGTCTGAACGTCAGAAGACAGCTGATCGATTTTAGCGTTGCTGGAGCAACCAGCCAGCAGAGTAGAACCCAGGATTACCGCGCCCAGTACCAGTTTAGTACGATTCATTATTAATACCCTCTAGATTGAGTTAATCTCCATGTAGCGTTACAAGTATTACACAAAGTTTTTTATGTTGAGAATATTTTTTTGATGAGAATCCACTTAATTTTGATCGTTCGCTCAAAGAACCATCGAATTTAGCCATTTGGTTAAAAAAAGTGTGTTAAAACAGTCTTTTTTCATCGGATTCATCTTAGATTTTTGTCCTGTTGAATAGCAAATTTCGATTTGATTTTTTATTTAGTTTGGCTATTGGCGGAAATAAAAAAAGCACCCGAGGGTGCTTTTTAGCAAATTAATTAACGTTTCTTAATTAAAGAACGTGAACGGAAGCCGTATTGGTTGTGCCGCTCGGAACTAGCGCGCCGGATACCATTACCACCACGTCGCCTTTATTTGCGAGGCCGCTTTCCAGCGCCGCTTCTTTACCCAGGCGGTAGAAGTCATCGGTAGAGGCGATCTCTTTCACCAACTGCGGTACCACGCCTTTGCTCAGCACCAGCTGGCGCGCAGTCACTTCGTTAGTGGTCAGCGCCAGAATAGTGGCGTTCGGGAAGTATTTACGCACCGCTTTAGCGGATTTACCGCCCTGGGTAGCAACCACAATCAGGTTGGCTTCCAGGTTCTCAGCGGTTTCAACCGCACCGCGGCATACGGCTTCGGTGATGCGCAGTTTGCGGTTGCCGTTGTGGTTTTCCAGACGGCTCTGCATCACGCGGTCGGTACGCTCGCAGATGGTCGCCATGATGGTGACCGCTTCCAGCGGGTATTTCCCTTTTGCGGATTCACCGGACAGCATCACGGCGTCGGTGCCGTCGATGATGGCGTTCGCTACGTCACCGGCTTCTGCGCGGGTCGGACGCGGGTTCTTAATCATGGAATCCAGCATCTGGGTCGCGGTGATCACCACTTTACGGGCGCGCACGCATTTTTCGATCATCATCTTCTGAGCGAAGATCACTTCTTCAACCGGGATTTCAACGCCCAGGTCGCCACGGGCAACCATGATGCCGTCAGAGGCTTCGAGGATTTCGTCGAAGTTGTTCAGGCCTTCCTGGTTTTCGATTTTGGAGATGATCTGGATAGATTCGCCGCCGTTAGCTTTCAGGTGCGCACGAATTTCTTCTACGTCGGAACGCTTACGGATAAAGGACGCCGCAACGAAATCGACGCCTTGCTCGCAACCGAAGATCAGGTCTTTTTTATCTTTCTCAGCCAGCGCCGGCAGGGCGATGGAAACGCCAGGCAGGTTAACGCCTTTGTTTTCGCCCAGGTCGCCGTTGTTCAGCACTTTACAGATAACCTTGTTGCCTTCAATGGCGGTCACTTCCATGCCGATTAGACCATCGTCCACCAGCACGGTGTTGCCAACGCTCAGGTCGCTGGTGAAGCCTTCGTAGGTAACCGCAACGATTTCGTTGTTACCCACGACGGTTTTGTCGGTAGTGAAGGTGAAGGTCTGGCCCGCTTTCAGAGAAACGTCGTTGCCGCCTTCCAGTTTGATGGTGCGGATTTCCGGTCCTTTGGTATCCAGCAGGATGGCTGCTTTTTTACCGCTTTTAGCCATCACGTTGCGCAGGTTCTGGATGCGCTGGCCATGCTCGTCATAGTCACCGTGAGAGAAGTTAAGACGCATCACGTTCATGCCCGCGTCGAGCATTTTGGACAGCATCTCTTCAGATTCGGTTTTCGGGCCGATGGTGCAAACAATTTTGGTCTTTTTCATGACAGTTTTAATCTTAACGTTGAGAAGGATAAGGGATTTTTACCCCACGGCATTGTGTGCCCTGGGCGGAAACAGGTGTCTTAAAGCGCTGGTGGCACCGTATAAGAATAGGTGACATCAAAAAAGCGTGCAGAGGAATGTATGCTGAAGTTTCAGCCGGGAAAAGGCAGGCAAAGTCATTATAAGATTTAAGGCCGTCCAATATGCTGAAACCATTCAAGTTAGAAACGGCGGTAGTATAAGACAAACGCAACAGGAAGGAAAATGAAAGCGCTGTTTCATAAAATTTTCAGGCAGTTTCACAAGTGCCTGTTATCACCGCGTTGCGATTGAATAAATTTTGTTAATCAGAGTGTGATCAATCGCCCATTATCAGCATGAGCGTAGGCCGAAATAACGAAGTTTACGCACGTTTAAAAGACGCATCTCGTGAGATGCGCCTTATTCGCGCATTATTTGACCTTTGACACCGGGCACAGCAATTCTCGCAGAATGTGGATTCGCTGTTCGGGCGTTAAATAAAAAGGCGAGGGTGTCTGGCGACGGGGTTCATTCGCCCAAGCCTGTTTCAGGTTTTGCAGATAGTGCTCAATCATGATGTTTCTCCTCACTCGGACGAAGTCAATTTAGCGCCTGAAATACGGAAGAAAAACTGACGATATCATGTAAATTGTTCCGCATTTAATCGCTGCGTCGTCATCCCACCCTCTCCGGCAGGTTTACTATTCTTTCCTATACTTAAGCTTTGTTCCCGAAACAGGAGAGTAATAATGACGATTCAAAAAAGCGGTCAGGCACACTGGGAAGGCGACATCAAAAGCGGTAAAGGCACCGTTTCTACCGAGAGTGGCGTGCTAAGCCAACAGCCTTACGGCTTTAATACCCGTTTCGAAGGCGCAAAAGGCACCAACCCTGAAGAACTTATTGGCGCGGCCCATGCGTCTTGTTTCTCCATGGCGCTTTCGTTAATGTTGGGCGAGGCGGGGCATAAGGCGCAATCCATTGATACCAAAGCCGTCGTATCGCTGGATAAAGCGGGTGAAGGGTTCGAAATCACCAAAGTGGCGCTGACCAGTGAAGTTTCCGTGCCAGGCGTCGATAAAAATGAATTCGACGAGATTATCCAGAAAGCCAAAGCGGGCTGTCCGGTTTCTAAAGTGCTGAACGCGGAAATCACCCTGGATTACACCCTGAAAAATTAATCGCAATCAGGCCGCCTGGCGTCAGGTGGCCCTCATTGTCCAGAGGCGTTGTTCGCGCTGGACCAATTAACGTGGATGCACATGAGCAATAAGACCAAAGACGAAGAGCTGTATCAGGAGATGTGCCGGGTAGTGGGTAAAGTGGTGCTGGAAATGCGCGATCTGGGCCAGGAGCCCAAACATGTGGTGATTGCCGGTGTGGTGAGGACCTCGCTTGCCAACCAAAAAATCAAACGTAGTGCGTTAACCGAAGAAGCCATGGAAAAAGTGCTTCAGGCCTTAACGCCATCGCACGGTTAATACGGTATTAAGTCGTGTTGTCACTTTTTATCATCCGGTAAATTGCTCTGTTATTAATGGCGTTATTTGTTATTAATGACTGAGCAATGTTGTTTTTATCTCGCGCATTAAATTTCATTAAATAACGAATTCTTCTCTGCTTAATCAGTAAAATTTAAGTAACTGGTTTTAATGTAAGGCAAAAATAGATAAAGCGACGTGTCGCGCTGGCAAACTGAAACTAGAGATTCGGATAATTGATTGATAAAATCATTTGTCTCAATGAACGGCTTTAATTCATTCATTAAATTAATTGGCCTTCGTATGTCTCTTAAAGTGAAAGCGTGAAAGTTATGATTAATTCATCGGTAAAAAAATTTATCTTCCCGGGGCTGTTGGGCGTGATTGCCCTGGCCGGTATTGGCCAGTCCGCATTGGGTTTACAAAACTGGTCGCAAACCCGCGAAGCAATTAGCGTTGTTCAACAGGCTCCTGTGGTCCAGGGAACCCCGCCAGTCACGCTGGCGCTGTATAACGTGGCAGAAGCCGCTCCCCTTGCGCAGGCCAGTGCGCCAAAACTCGCTTTAGACATTAGCGGCATTATTTTTAGCAATGACGCCGATTTGTCTGCCACCGTAATTAAACAAGGTGCCGAGCAGGTGGTTTATCATGTGGGTGAAACATTGCAGGGTTATCCGGATGCGCGTGTGGTAGGGATTAGTAAAGATCATATTAAAGTGGATTATCGCGGCGTCGTCCAGGATGTAAATTTACCTGCGCCAGATTATGCTCACGCCTGATAAGCGCTCGTTAAAATTCAAGGCATTTTAGCAATGGCGCAATAAGCGAAGCGATGCGAATAAAGGTTTAATCGCATCGCGTATTTATTTCATTGACATGCTGCCAAATAATAAAGAGTAACGACGTAGTTTGTGTCTTTCTTGCGGATCATTAAAATCCCCTGAGCCGCTGGTAACGTTGCCACACTTTTTTGGCATAGCGCATGCGTAAATCGTGGCGGCTGGCGCGTGTTCCAGCGTTATATGCGCCAATCGCTTCCCAGTTATAGCCGTACATCTGCACCATCTCGTAGAGAATGGATGCGCCGACCAGCACAGAAACACAGGGATCGCGCATCAGTACGATCTCATCCACCCCAAGTTTACGCAGGCGCGCTAAATGCGTGCTGTTTATCTGCATCAGCCCGACATCGTAGCTGCCGTTCGTGTTCACGTTAATCGCCTCAGGGTTCATGCCCGATTCCACTTGCGCAATCGCGGTGAGCAACCTGGGGTCGAGGTCAAAATAACGCGCGGCTTCATCCCAGCACGTCGCCTGAGCCATCATACTGACGGCAAAAAGCGGTAATGCGAATAAGGCTTTCATCGTCTGCCTCCGGCCTGAAAATAACGGCATCATCTTGCGATGACGCCGTTATGGCGTGACAAATTAACGTTTGATCCAGGCGTCTTTCCAGTTCAGACCTTCACCCGGGGCATAAGCCCAGGCTGCGCCTTTACACCATCCTGCATAAGGGAACGGTTTACACTCGTAAATGCCACCATCTTTGGCTTTTACGCGGGTACCGCCTTTGTACTGGCTGATGTTCTGCGGATAGACGTACTGGAAGTCACCACCGGAAGGTGCGGCCACCGGGCTGACCTGAAGCACGGTGGCCGCCGTGTCGCTAAGCCCGCTCTGGTCAGTCACCCGTACCGTCAACGGATACGACTGGATAGCCGTGACCGACGGAGCCGTGATAGTCAGGGTGTTGGTGGTCTGGCCCGTGACCTGGCCGATGCCTGACGGAAGCGTCCAGCTCCAGTTCAACTGCGCACTGGTGCTGTCAGGATCGGTGGCGGTCGCGGTGATCACAACCGGGCTACCGCTTTGTGTCTGGAAGGTCGGCGCAAGGGTAATGGTCGGTTTCACCGGCTGCGCGGCTTCCAGCACCGTAACCGTGGTGTCGGCGTAAGCACTGCTTTGACCATCACTCACCGTCAGACGGAAGGTATAGGTTGCGCGGGAGGCGGAGGGAAGGGTAAACGTCGCGCGCGCCTGATTACCATTGGCGAGTGTGACGCTTGGGCCAGCGGTTTGCGTCCACTGGTAGGTCAACGCGTTGCCGTCAGCGTCGGTGGAGCCGGAGCCATCAAGGGTAACGGTTTGCGCACCCTGAACAGTCTGGCTGACGCCCGCATTGGCGACCGGTGGCGTATTCGACGGCGTCGGTTCAGGTGTTGGCGTTGGCGTCGGCTGGCTACCGCCACCGCTGCTTCCGCCGCCACCGGTATTGGCACCGCTCTCCACCGTGAAGGGGGAAAAGACGTCGCTAAACGCATATAAAGGTGCCTGCTCGGTAGGGAGACCGCTGTTCTCCGGGCCGACATAGCCCTGCTGGCCCGGCTGGTCGCGCGCCATTGACCAGATGCCGATCATACCTATTTTGCGATCCTGCGCCTGCTGCATCACCATACGGGCATCGGAGAGATAAAAGGTTTCGCCCTGCACGTCGTTATAGCCAATCATCGGCGTGGTGCCCAACATACCGTTCACTTCACTGTCACTCTTCTCAGGCCAGATTTTTTTGACCTGCTGGAACAGGTTATCTACGGCGGACGTCGCGCATTTACCGTGAATATTCTGGCCCTCTTTACCGGACGACTGGCAAACCGAATTGCCGTAATCCATGGTCATCACGTTAATGCCGGTGAGCTCAACGCCTTTGGCTTTGGCGTCTTCCAGCACGTAGATGCCTTCCGGGGTTAACCCGGTGGGCAGGATCGGCAGGGTAAACAGCAGCCCCACTTTACGTCCCTCTTTTTTCCAGCGTTCCTGAACGATTTTCAGCGCTTCATTACGGCGCTGGATAGATTCATGATCGGCAACCCAGTTCCCTTCAATATCAAAGTCGAGCACTTTCAGGTTCAGGTTATCGACAATATCGTAGTAGTGGGTCTGGAGATCGTTGACGTTCTTACAGGCAGCGGCCAGCGGTGAGTTGTTGGCACCGCCGATAGACACCTGAATATCGCCGCCCGCCTCACGTAGCGCCTTGATTTTACTGTACTGGGTATAGTCATTGATGTTGTAAGCCGTACCCCAGGTCGGCAAACAGGTGTTCGCATCTTTGGCGACGATAAACGCCATGGTGTAGTGGGTGATCTTCTTGCTCAACGCCAGCGAGGCAAGGTCCGGGATGGTGTTGAGCGTAAAGTCGACATAAGGCGCATACACATGGGCAGGCCATTCATATTTCGGCGTACCTACGCGCTCTTTGGTTCCCGCCCAGTCAATATAGATGCCCCAGGGGGATGGATCGCTTGGCCGTACTTGCTGAACGTTAGCCAGAGAAACGTAAGGTTGCCCCTGGTATTTCACCAGCGAACCGGCAGGGTAGAGGGTCTGGAGGTTCATATCCTGGGCGTTCGCCACTTCCTGATCGGTCCAGACTTTGATGGTGCCGAGCGGCTGCCATGGCTGGGCGTTATCGCCGGTCGGGTTCTGATGCTCTTCTTTAGAAGGATCGACGCCGATATTGTAGAACAGGGACTTATAACCCTGCCCGTTAATTAACACAATATCTCCGCCGTCATAGACTTTGTTCGGTTCCCATTGCGGAACCGGAACATAGGCCATCCACGGATTTGGCTGGCCCGGGGCAAACGTCGACGCGCCGATGTTGGTCAGCGCTTTATAACTCACGCCGCCCACGGCGACTTTGTCATCTTTGGCATAACTTTGCGCGCTGTTGAACTCGGGGAGCCTGGCTGCTGGCGCGCCGTTGGAAATATCACAGTTAGAGGGGTTGCCGTACTGGCTCATTTCCTGCGCGGTAGCGGCTCGCTGTTGTCGCCAGGGGTTGCTGGGATCGTCAGAGGTGGGGCAGTTGCTGGCACCCACCCACCATTCGTTGCTATAGACATTACCGGCAAAAATCACCTGATAAGTGTCGCCGCCTTCCTGCCCGCTCCATGCTTCAAGGGCAAAGGCAGGCGTGGCCATACTGCAAAGACAAACTACGCTGATGGCGGTGGCTAGAGCTTTTCTTTTCATAGGATGACCTTAGTAGTTTTACTCCGTGGATGAGCACATGCCTGACGCAAGGTACTGACGGATGGGCGAGCGACGCAGTGAAACCGCCACTGCGCCGCCCGTGCTCTGACTCGTCAATCACCTCTGCCGACACGCAGGCTACGTCGCGGCGGCATTGCCAACATTCAGGCGTGCGTGTCGTGGCGCAACACGCCCTCGTGTCTGGTTATTTACAGTCAGAGGCACCTCCTTTCACCCACACATCGGCTTTACCAGGCTCATCACCTTTGGTCCACCATTTGGCTTTCCACTGGAAGCCTGCGTAATCGGTGGTGTCGCCGCCGTTATAGACGACGTCTGGTCTCCAGGACATTTTCACCTGGCTCACCAACTGCCACTGATCGGCGTCAAACCCTGGCGCGTTATTTTGCGTCCAGTATTTCGCTTTCCAGACGAGGTTTTGGTAGCTGACGGTTTCGCCGCCGTTGTACACCTTGCTGGCCGACCAGGCCGGGTACTTGCTGGCGTTCGGGTCGGTTGGCGTTGCGCAACTGCCGCCTGCGCTGCCGCCGCCGCTGGTGCCATCATCCGGGGTCGGTTCCGGTTCCGGAGTCGGTTCCGGTGCCGGGCCAGGAGTTGGATCCGGTGACGGTAACGGTTCGTCGCTTTCACGCGGCGTCACGGTCACGCTGACCGACTGTTGGGTACTGGTTTTACCGTCACTGACGCTAACCGAAATGCTAAACGACTGGCTTGCAGTCACATTTGGTGCGGTAATCGTCAGGTTTGGCGTAGTGTTGCCTTCCGCTGAGAACTCACCCGGCACGTTCCACTGGTAGGTCAGCGGATCGTTGTCCTGATCCTGCGCCTGTGCATGCAGATTCAACTCCTGACCCGCTTGCAGCGTGATGGCTTCAAACGGATTCACGGTCGGTGCATGGTTCGGGGCAGGGGCTTTATCCACCACCTGAATAGCCGCCGTGCTGCTCAGCCCGCCGCTATCGGTGACCTTAAGCTGGAAGCCATAGGTTTTGTCGGTGGTGGTCGCCGGCGCGTTGAAGGTGGCTTTCGCCGTGTTTTTATTGTTCAGCGTCACGGTGGTGCCAGAGGTCTGGCTCCAGGCATAGGTCAGCGCGCTGCCTTCCGGATCGTGAGAGCCGGAACCATCGAGCGTAACCTGAGCTGGGCCGGTGACCTGCTGGTCAACCGCTACAGCTACCGGCGGTTGGTTGGTTGGCGTCGGTGTTGGCGTGCCGCCACCGCCGCTGCTGCCGCCACCCATCAGGCTTTCGTTCATGGCGTTAAGGATATCGCCGTTATCCGCGTCGATTTCCCAGGCGAACAGCCCCGCCAGCCCTTTGTCCAGCACGTATTTGCCCTTCGCCGTGGTTGAACGAACGTCATCGTAAGTGATCAGATCGCCGGTGGTTTTGTTAAACAGGTACGGCGCTTCGGCGGTGATGTCGTAGTTGTACTCCCAGCCAGAGCCGTTGCGGTACTCGTTCGCGATTTGACGGTAGTCGACGACCCCTTCCTCCCAGGTTCCTTTCACCGCGCCAGTCGCGGTACCGCCGGTGAACGGGTTGTTATTGGTATAGCCGTTTACGCCGGTCCAGCCGCGGCCATACATCGCCACGCCCAGCACCAGTTTTTTCGGATCCACACCTTGTTCAAGCAGCAGTTTCAGACCGTTATCTGCGGTGTATTGGGTATCCGGCTTCCAGGTTGGGGCATAGATTGCGGTCTGGTGGCCGCGATCGGTCATGCTCCAGGCGCCGTAGAAGTCGTAACTCATCATAAAGATGTTATCGAGATACTGGCTGGCAGTGCGATAATCAACGTTAGCGATTTTATCGTTGCCGACGCCAATCGCCGAGGTGAGCTTATAGGTTTTACCCGTCTCCGCCGATAGCCCGTTCAACATGGCGCGCAGTTCCCGCATCAGCGCGGTATAGGTATCCCGGTCCTGCGGCCCGCCCAGGTTGGCATTTTCACCGCCGCCGCCCGGGAACTCCCAGTCAATATCTACACCGTCAAAAAATTTCCAGGTTTTCAGGAATTCTTTAACGGAGGCGACGAACCGGTCGCGCTTGGTTTTATCGTTCATAAAAAAGAACGGGTCGGAGAGGGTCCAACCGCCGATCGAAGGCAGCACCTTCAGATTGGGGTTGGCGAGTTTAAGCTGCATCAGCTTTTTAAAGTTGCCTTTGTAGGGGTCATCCCAGGTGTCTAAGCCGGGCTCAGCCATCTGAACGGCGGCATAGGGGTCATGCAGGGTCACCTGAAAATCCTGGCGGCCTTCACAAGATTTCTGAAGCGCCTGGAAGCTGGTGCCGATGGTTTTGATACTGTCGTTGATCCCGTCACCGCCGCAAATCGCGACAAAGCCATACAGAATGTGGTTAAGGTTAGCGGCGGGTATTTTGCTCACAGGATACTGGCGGCCGTAAACGCCCCATTCAGCGAAATAGGCACCCACGACCTTATCGGGATGCTGGCTAAACGTCTTGTTGTTCTCCTGCATCGCTGGCGCAAGCGGCGTCAGGTGGCTGCCGTCGGTATCGGCAACCACAATGAGTTTGTTGTCGCTTTTGGTACAGCCGCTGGCGTTACACAGTTCGACCTGAGTCTGATACCGCCCCCCTTTATTCACCGCGAACGTGGCTTTACCGCTGGCTCCCGCTGAACCTGTCCACATGGTTTTGCCGTTCATCAACACCTTGGCACTGGTGCCGGTATCACCGCTCCAGACGTTCCATTCAACGACAACGTTGACCGAGTTATTAATCTTGACCAGTTGGTTATAGGCGGTGGCGGAATCGTCTACCTGTACCAGCGCATATTTGTCATTACCGTATCCCAGCGTGGGCTTAGCCGGTAAAGCTGCCCAGGCGGGTAAAGTAATCGAGGCAATCGCAATTGCCA
Organism: Atlantibacter sp. MEI4A-1023; assembly: GCF_056155425.1. Lineage (NCBI taxonomy): Bacteria > Pseudomonadati > Pseudomonadota > Gammaproteobacteria > Enterobacterales > Enterobacteriaceae > Atlantibacter > Atlantibacter sp. MEI4A-1023. The sequence continues at coordinate 2,572,249 of NZ_CM149568.1, read as the reverse complement.
GCAATTTACGTTTCATTCGTTTCATTCGTGAGCCCCATATTCAGATAAGTCACTTGCCTGCCTTTATCTGCGATTAACAGAGAAAGCATGAGCACACCATTAAACTGAGTGAGAATATTATTGTGACCGCGCTCTCCTGTAAGTAATAAGTGAGGGTTTTGCAAATAAAAGTACTGCCGGATGCGAATACTTAATTTGCCTGCTGTAGTTCCGTTGAAAAAAGACTTAAAAAATTAACGCATGATTCAACCGGTGTAGTGGTAGAAAATAAAAACCCATAATCCGGCAAAACTTAAATAGCTCCCGAAGGGAAAAAGAGACGGGGTGTCACCCCGTTTGCCACCGGCGGCGAACAGCAACCCGGTACAACTGGCGATGATGCAGATATAGGGGATCGCCTGCCAGCCAAGCCAGCCCCCGAGGGCAGCCAGCAGCTTAAAATCGCCGTAGCCAAGCGCCTCCTTTTTCATCAGTAAACGGAAGATCCAATATATCGTCCATAAAGAAAGATACCCTGCGGCTGCGCCGATAATCGCATCGCTCAGCGCCACAGAACCGGTGGCGGTATTAAATAACAATCCCATCCATAAAAGCGGCAGGGTGAACATGTCGGGTAATAAAAAATATTTCCAGTCCATCACGCTTAATATGATAAGAAAACTCACCAGTAACCAGCCCGCGAAAATATCCAGCGGCCGGTGAAACAGTAAAGCAATGACCGCGAACAGTAGGGCGCTTATTATTTCCACGCCAGGGATCCAGTGGGGAATAGGTTCACCACAGGAATGGCAGCGTCCGCGTAATAAAAACCAACTCACCACGGGAATATTTTCCCACCAGTGCAATGCATGTTGGCAGTGATGACAGTGAGAGGCCGGAAACGACAATTGATAAATAACGCCGGTTTCACTTTGCGCCAGCCCCGGCCCCCGGGAAATCACCATGCCCAGAAAGCTGCCGATGATTGCGCCCACTAACATGCATTGGGCAAAAAACAGCAGGGTGTACTCTTCGCGCATCATCATAAAAAGGTGTTGGGGCGTATTCATGGCGCTTTCCCCCAAAACAGCGTCAATTCAATTTTCAACGCGCTGTCATCTTTACCCAGCGGCGTCATTTGCACGGTGTCTAACTGGACGCCCGAGGTGCGGTTGAGCACGACGTACCACTGATAAAACGTGGCAAACGACACGGACTCCAGGGTTACCGTCGCTTTTTGCCCCTGCACCGCAGGCGGCGTGTGCGGGATGTTGCTCTGCTTCAGACTGTCGGTGATGGCCTGTTGCGGGTTGGCGACACGCAGGCGCTGCACGCGTAAATCGTTTTCCACCACCTGCTGCTGCATCCAGGTGTGGGTGCTGTTGGCGCGATCGATCGCCGCTTTCCCTTCATCAATCGCGCCTTGCAGCGGTTGCCAGATGCCGTAAAAAATCACGACCCAGATGAAGGCGAAAAACATCAGCATCACCATCGTTTTTTCTCGTCCGTTACGGGCGTTAAACCAGGCGCTGAGTTTCAGTTTCATTTTTTACCTGCCTGACTTTTCAGAACCGCTGAGAAGGTTTTATCCGCCGCGTTGTCTTTGCCGCCCTCAATTTCAAAGATGAAGGTGGGTTTGGCCTGGTTCACAAACGCCTCAACACGCGCTTTGCTGGGGGCGGTGACATCAACGGTGAAAATCCGTTGGGCGTTCTCGTAGCGAATGACGCCCATCTGAATGTCGGTAAATGCGCTCTTTGCGCGATCCAACTGGGCGATGTCGAAAAAGAAATCGCGCGGCGGGTTTTTAAGCTGCTGGGTAAAGTGGTACTTCAAATTGGTGGTGAAGTTCGCACGCGGAAAATAGTCGGCAAATGTCGCCTGCACCGATTGCTCCGCTTCGTTCTGGCGGGTTTTGATCTGCCATAAATTGGCGAGTTGCGGCAGCAAACTGAGCAGCAGCGCCAGCACCACGGTGCCGATCAGCGGTTTGCGCCAGCGGCGTATTTCGTCTTTTAAATCTGCCTGCTGGCCGAACGGACCGTGCAGCATATTCAATTTCTTCGCGCGCAGTTCCGGTTGGATCAACAGCAGCGGATGCTGCCAGGGATTCGCTTCCACCGCCGTGCTGAAATTAGCGGGCATTTCGCCGTAGCACTGGTGATTGCCTTCACCCAGGCGCTCAAACACGACGGGTAACAACGGCGCGCCAATCACCGTTGCCTGCGTTTCGCTTTGCCGGATCCACCATTCATCTTCCAGGGCCACAAAGGTTACCCCGTCATTATTCAGCGGCAGCAACAGCGCGTCCGGCACGGCCTTGATGACCTCTAAACCCGCATCGCGACAGGCATCGATCCAGCGCTGGAGTTGCGTGGCGTTAACGGCCACCGCCACCACCTGATTGCCCATTTTGCGCACCGGGGTCCAGTGCAGATCTTCCACATCGCCCATCAACGTCTCTTCAGCCAGCCAACTGAACTGCGGCGTCTGGCTGAACGGCCCTTTTTTTACCAGCGTAAACTCACGGAAGATCGCTTCGCTGGCGGGGATCAGCAGGCATACCGATTTGGCGAGCGGGTGTTGTGACAACGCGCTTAACTGCGCCCAGCCATGCAGTTGCGCCGGTTCGTCCGGCGAACCGGGAACGCACCACCAGACAATATCGTCGGGTTTCGAGCCTGGCCTGATGAGTAATGCTTCTTTCATTGGCGCATTCCTTTTAATCGACAAGGCGATAACGGCGGGACCACAGCATCTGATTGCCCGCCTCTGCGTTGATATACAGGCCGTCAGCGCTACGCAGCGTTAACGAGTCCGTTTTACCGATGTGGTATACGGTAAAAAAATGGCTGGTGGTGGTGATATACGTGCCCAAATTCACCGACTGGCTTTTCACCGGAAACTGTTTTTCGAGCTGTTCTTTAAAGCTGTCCACGGTTTCCCAACCGGTTTCCGGGCGCTGATCGATAAGGCGCATCACGTCTTCCGGCGTCAGATTGCCGAAGAACAGGGCAGAGAGCAGCGGGGCCTGGTCGCGCCCGAGGGTATTCACGTTTACCGCGGTTTGGGTGGTCGGCAGGGCGCAGAACAGCTTTGCCACGCGCGGGTAATAACCCACAGGGAAATCGGGCAACAGTTTTATCTCGCTGATGGAGTACATCATCTGGTGCGCCGGGACGCGCGGCGGCTTTTGTGAGGCATAGGCCTGGGTAAAATCGGTGGAGACCGCATTGGGATCGCTATTTTCAATACCCAAATAATCGCTGAGCTGTTTGTAGAGCGTCTCGGCGGTCATCGGGTTAATCCCGGTGCTGTTGAGCAGATACTCCACCACTTTTTTGCGTTGGTCATCCTCAGACAAACCGGCATTAGGGTCGGCGCTGTCCGGCGTGGCGTTGGCTGTGGCGGTCGGGGTTGCCGCAGCACTCTGTGGCGAAGGAAGCAGGGAATTGACGTTGAAACAATTTTGCCCGTCAACCACTTCGCTCTTCACCACCGCGCCGTCAACGTCGGTTTCCAGCGGTTCGTCCCAGAGCTGCTTGAAGGCACCGGCTTTCTGCGGGTCCGCCATATCTTTCTCCAGCGCGCGACGAATCTGGCTATCGGCGCTGAGAATGGCCCAGCGCAGCTTCTGCTGGCTAATCTGGTACTGAATACGTTGTAAATTGCCGGTAAATTGCTGGCTTATCCGCGCGGCCATCACCGACATCAGCACCAACAGGATCAGCACCACCAGCAACGCCACGCCGCGCTGACGTTGTTCACGAGTTTTGCTCATTGCGTGCCTCCTTGTGGTTGTGCGGGTGTTTGTCCTGCTGCGCCTGACGGGGCTTGTGCCTTGTTGTCAGCGGGTGCGGCAGTGCCGTCTTGCGTATCGGGTTCTGCGTTTGGCTGTTCCGGGTTCGCCGTGGCGTCCTGGCTGCCTGCGTTGGCGGTCAACGGCGGCCATCCGTCGGTGGCGACAAACACCCAGCGCCACTGCTCGTCATTTTCCATCGTCAGGGTCAGCTCAACGCCCTGCGGGATGTCGGTTTTGCTTTCCCAGTTGGGCCGCCATCCGTCCTGGAAGAAGCGCCATTGCACGGCTTTCACATGCTCCAGCACCGGCACCCGCGTGCCCTGAGTAGCCGAGGCCATATCAAGGGCAGGGGAGAATTCCCGCCACAGCGTGTTCTTATCCAGCAGCCAGTTAACGCGTAAAATGTCCGGCTCTGTGGGGCGTCCAAATGCGGCCAGGTTGTCCTGGGTAGTAAACACAATCGCCTGCTGCTGATGATGAAACGCGCTCTCGTCGCCATGAACCGGGCGAGGCACCATTTGCGTCATGTCGCGCTCAAGCCGGCTGTAGGTCAGTTGCAACTGGCTCAGGTTCGCCGTTTGCTTATCGGTAAACGCGGCGTTTTCCATGGCCCCGTGGATAATTTGCCAGGCCATCATGCTGATCATCGCAAAGACCATCAGGGCAATCATGACTTCCAACAATGTGAAGCCCTGTTGGCGGCGAACCCTGCTATTCATCGCTGCTCCAGACGGATGCATCCGATAACGTCACCAGCGCACTTGTGTTCTCTTCCGGCGGGTAAACCGAGACCTGATTCGTGGGTTTACCGGCTTCGTCTTTCACCATTTGCGCCTGCCAGCGCCACGCTTGTCCGCCCATAGTGACCGTGCCTTGCTGCGGCTCCTGGGTGAATTTATTCGAGGACAGATGTGCCTCGGCGATGATATTTTCCGCTACCCAACTCGCCCGTAATACATCGCCAAGCCGCCCGGTATAATTGGTGCTCACGCTGATGGTGTTCATCAGCGCCAGTGCGGCGGTGGAAAAAATAGCCAGCGCAACCATGACTTCCAGCAAGGTCATTCCAGATTCACGGTGCGCCATAGTTATTCCTTATTGACCAGGGTGATCGGCATTGCGCCCTTTGACACAACATCAAAACCTTGCTGCTCCCCGATAGCGCTGAGCGACAGCGTAAAGGCGCTGGCCTCGCCATCCGGTAAAAACAGGATCTGCGGCGGCGATGCCAGAGATTCCGCAAGGCGCTGCGGCACCAGCGCAATCCGCACATTGTCCGGGAACACCCCCCGGGTAGTGACGCGTCCTGCATCCAGCGGACGCCAGGCGGCGGCTTGGTCCGTCGGCACATCGTTGTGATTAAGCTCAACCAGCAGAAACTCCCGGTCAGTCATCACCATCCCGATGATGTTGCCTTCCATCACGGCCCGTGATGATGCGTATTCCAGCAGCGTTTTAAATTGCTGCCCGAACACGCCAGGCCCGCTGCGATCCGGGATGGTCATCACAACCAGCAGCGCGCTGCTGGCGAAGATCATGACGGCCAGCATCACCTCTAATAAGGTGAATCCCCGTTGTCGCGTGGCGATCATTTTTGTTCCTGCCCATCGCCCGGTTTTTTATCCAGGGTCCAGTTAGTCACATCATCCGGGGTATTCGGTTCGGCATCCGGGCCGGAAGAAAAGATATCGATCGGACCATGTTCGCCGGGGCTGACAATTAAATAATCATTACCCCAGGGGTCTTGCGGCAGACGTTTGATATAGCCATCCGAGCGATAGTTATCCGGCACCGGGGTTAATTCCGGTTTGGTGACTAAGGCATTTAATCCCTGTTCAGTCGTCGGGTAACGGTGATTATCCAGCTTGTACATATCGAGTGCGTTTTCTAAGGCGATAATATCGCTGACCGCTTTTTGTTTATCAGCGCGCTCTTTGTTGCTCATTAAATTGGGCACCACCATACTGGCCAGAATGCCCAGGATAACGATAACGACCATTATTTCCAGCAGGGTGAAGCCACGTTGATGACGTAATTCCCGAGCGGCGTTCATTGATGTTTTCATAGCGTTTCTCATCCCACCATATTGTTAAGTTGCAATATCGGTTGCAGAATCGACATCACGATAAATAACACGACACTTGCCATAGTAATCACCAGCACCGGTTCGAAGATCGCCAGCGTCAGGGTGATGCGGTGCTGCAATCCTTTGTCCTGGTTATCGGCGGCCCGCTCCATCAGTGGGCCCAGTTCGCCGCTCTCCTCGCCGGACGCCACCATATACAGCATCATCGGCGGGAATAGCTGGGTTTGTTCTAACGAAGAATTTAACGTTGCCCCCTGGCGGACTTTATCGGCGGCCTCTAATAACCGTTCGCGGACAAATAAATTCTCCAGGCCATCAACGGAAATGATCATCGCTTCTAATAACGGCACGCCGCTGGCCTGTAATATGCTCAGGGTGCGTATATACCGGGCGCTGTTAATCGCTCGCACCAGTTTCTGTAACGGGGAGGATTTCACCTGCCAGCGGTGATAGCGCATTCGGTTATTGCCTTTTTTAAGCCAGAACCGAAAACCAATAATTGCTCCCACAATCGTTACCAGAATATACAGCCCGTAAGCGGTTAAAAAATCACTCACCACAATTAAGGTGCGGGTGGTAAAAGGCAGTTCCTGTTTCATTTGCACAAACTGACCCACAACCTGCGGCACAACGGCAACCAGCAAAATACTGATAACGGTAATGGCAACAATAGTCAGCGTAATCGGGTAGACCATCGCCTGCGTTAATTTACTCTTCATCTGCTGGCGGATTTCGTTATAGTCCGCGAGCTTATCCAGCACGCTGCCGAGATGACCGGTTTTTTCACCTGCGGTCACCAGGGTGCGATATAGGTTGTCGAAAGTTTGCGGATATTCCGCTAACGCTTCCGACAATGAATGCCCTTCAACCACTTTTTCGTGCACCGCTACCAGCGCCTGGGCGAATTTTTTATCTTCCGTCTGCCGGGCGATCACTCGTAACGCGCTTTCCAGCGGCAAAGCGGCATTGGTGAGCGTCGCCAGCTGGCGGGTAAACAGCGCCAGCGAATTGCTGGAGAACTTCTTCCCGCGCGCGGCCTTACCGGCTCCCGGCGCGTCGGTTTCATCAATGCTGACCGGCATCATCCCCTGTTCGCGCAAATGCTGGCGCACTTGACGCGGCGTGTCGGCCTGCATTGTGCCGCGTTCAGATTTACCGTTTGGCGTCATGGCTCGCCAGGCATACCAGGCCATTACTCGTCGTCTCCCTGGCCGGTGGTGGTCACGCGCAGCACTTCATCCAGCGAGGTGATCCCTTGCACTACTTTCAGTAAGCCGTTCTGGCGCAGGCTACGGGTGCTTTTGCGCAAGATCGGCTCCATGGTCATCTCATCCTGGTTGTCGTTAATGGCGCGCCGCAGTTCGGCGTCCATCACCAACAGTTCGTGGATACCGGCGCGGCCCGCATAGCCATTGTTACGGCACTTTTCGCACCCTTTCGCTGCCCAAACCTGTTTCGGCGGGTGGGGCATAAAATCGAACATTTCGGCTTCCTGTGGCGTCAGTTCCACCGGTTGTTTACAGTGTTGGCACAGCCGCCGTACCAGGCGCTGGGCCACGACGCCGAGCAGCGACGAGCCGATTAAAAACGACTCCAGCCCCATATCCCGCAGACGGGTAATCGCGCCAGTGGCGCTGTTGGTGTGCAGGGTTGACATCACCAGGTGGCCGGTGAGCGAGGCCTGAACCGCGATTTGCGCCGTTTCGCTGTCGCGGATCTCCCCAACCATCACCACATCGGGGTCCTGGCGCAGAATGGCGCGCAGGCCACGGGCAAAGGTCATATCCACGCGCGGGTTGACCTGGGTTTGGCCGACGCCTTCCAGCTCATATTCAATCGGATCTTCAACGGTGAGGATGTTGCGCTGGTTACGATCGAGAGAGGAGAGCACCGCGTACAGCGTGGTACTTTTCCCCGAACCGGTCGGGCCGGTGACCAGAATAATCCCGTGGGGTTTGGCGATAAATTCCTGCATATAGTGCAGGTCTTCTTCCGATAACCCGAGCTGCGTCAGGTTCATTTGCATTTTGGATTTATCCAGCAGACGCATAACCACGCGTTCACCGTACTGCGACGGGATGGTCGAGACGCGCACATCAATGGCGCGTTTGCCGATGCGCAGGGAAATACGGCCATCCTGTGGAAGCCGTTTTTCGGCGATATCCAGTTTGGACATCACTTTAATACGGGACACCAGCAGCGGAGCCAGCTTGCGCGCTGGCTGCAATATCGATTGCAGCACGCCGTCCACGCGAAAGCGGATGCTGAGGGTTTTCTCGAAGGTTTCGATATGGATATCGGACGCGTTTTCTTTTACCGCTTCGCCAAGAATGGCGTTAATCAGGCGGATAACCGGGGAATTTTCGTCATTTTCCAGCAAATCTTCGTTATCCGGGATCTCCTCGGTCAGGGCCATCAGGTCGATATCCGCATCCATGTCCTCCATGATTTGCTGAGACATGCCGGTGCTTTGCTGCCAGATACGCGCCAGGATCTCGTCAAAGGCTTCTGGCGTCAGGATCACCGGCGCAAACGGGCGCTGTATCATGCGCTGCATTTCCAGCAGCGCGCTCAGGGGCGTATGCTCGCGGATATAAATCTGTTCATCAGCCATGACAATGCCATTTTCCCGGGCATAGCCATAGGAGCAAAAAGCTTTACTGGTCGAGTCCATAAATCGCTCCCGGGGTTAATTACGGAACGGGTTACGACCTTTCGGGGTCGTTGGGGCAACGGTTGAGCTCGGTACCACGGCGGGCGTTGTCCCTTCCGGGTAAAGCGGCAGCGTTTTCGGATCGTTGGGCGGCAGAATGCCGAACTTTTTCTCTTCCTGACGATTCAGTTGCTCATCTCTGGAGTAGTTGTATTTAGAACGCGATGAGTTGCGGTAATCGACATCGTTGCGCAGTACGGTTGGACGGATAAACACCATCAGGTTGCGTTTGCCCTTGGTATTACTGGTGTAGCGAAAAAGCTGACCAATCAGAGGGATATCACCCAGCAGGGGAACTTTTTGTACCGTTTGGGCGGTTAAATCTTCCACCAGCCCGCCCAGTACCACGGTCTGTCCATCGCGGACCAGCACTTCGTTGTTGATGGTTCGGGTATTGAAGGTGGGGCCAAGGGCGCTATTGGTGGATGTCGCATCGACGCTGGAGACTTCCTGTTCGATTTTGAGCTGGACCGAGTTGTCATCATTAATCAGCGGCGTAACTTTCAGTTTGGTACCGATAGTTTTGCGTTCCACGGTATTAAACACATTATCCCCGGTGGTACTGGCCTGGGAGCCAGAAAGCACCGGCACATCCTGGCCGACGTTGAAAGACGCTTCTTTGTTATCCAGCGTCACAACGCTGGGAGTCGACAAGATGTCGTTTTTGGTGTCAGATGCGATAGCGGTGAGCAGCACGCCGAAATCGCCGTTAAAGAAACCGGTGGCAATCCCGTTATAGCTGTTCAGTACGCTGGTTAATGGGTTGGTGGCGGTCAGACGGCCATCAATGTCACGCTGATCCAGACCCATTTTCACCCGGTTAATCCCCATACCGGTGCCGGTAAACTGCGATATGCCGTGATCGGTCATCCATTGGACCCCGAGATTCATTCCCTCGCCGTTTTGCACTTCAACGATTATTGCTTCGACCAGCACCTGGGCGCGGCGAATATCGAGCCGGGCGATAACCTGTTCAAGAGACTGCATGACATCGGGCTGTGCGCTGATCACCAGCGCGTTGTTTTGATCGTCGGCGGTGATGTTGAGATCGTTGCCGCCGCCGCTGGCTCCGGGGCCGGCGGGGGCTTTACCCGGCGCGCCGCCTTTGGCCTGGTCGCCCTGGATTTTGTCGCCGATGCCGTTTAGCACGTTAGCGATTTTGGTGGCGTTAGCATATTTCAGATAGAAAACGCGGGTTTTCCCTTCACTGACTTCGTAGCGATCGAGCTGGGATATCAGGCGTTTGGTGCGCTCGCGTGCCGACTGCGAGCCGCTGACAATCAGGGTATTGGTACGGTTATCCGCCACCACTTTGGCGGCGAGCTGTGGCGCGCTCTGGCCTTTTTGCTCTTCGTTGGTGAGATTGTTGAGCATGTCGGCAATTTCTTTTGCGGTCCCGTAGCGCAGGGAAATGGTTTCTCGCTGCTGTGCCCCCGAGGCATCCACGCGTTTAACCAGATCCACCAGCCGGTTAATCACGGATGCCTTCCCGGTAAGGAGCAGGACGTTCGACGGTTCGTAATTGACCACGTTACCGATGCCGGACGCATCGTTGAGTTGACGCAGCAGCGGCGCCAGATCCCTGACCGGCACGTTCACCATTTGCACCACGCGGGTAATAATCTCATCACCTTTACCGGGATTCTGGCTATCAGCAATGGGGACACCCGACGTTTTGGCGACCGATGAGCGAACCACTTTCAACATGCCGTTATCCATCGGTATCGCCGTAAAACCATATAAGTCCAGGACGCTCAGGAAAAACTGGTAATATTGTTCCTGGGTCAATAGATCATAGGTTCGTACTGAAATGGTTCCCTGAACCGAAGGGTCGACAAGTATCGTTTTATTCAGGTTCTTTCCGGCGATATCAATAAATTCATGAATGTCCGTATTTTTAAAACTGGCACTAAAATCAGCGGCGGAAGTCGTTGAAGTGCAGAAAAGCATACCCACGCAGAGCAGGGTTATCCGTCTGAATTTATCGTTCATATTGGGCGGCGCTGTGTCAGGGGAATGTAAAGATTTTTTAGTTCAAGAGTTTTGGAATGTCTAGAAATAAATTTTCGCAAATATTAACTTTGGATCTTATCTTGCTGATTTATTAAAAATAATATTTTCACTTATTCACAGGTAAAAGCAATATTATTTTTTTAGATAAAAGTGCACGTCGTTAATTTTAATTCGCGCGCTAATCTATTCTTTGATTTAGCGTTATCTATGGCGTGGGTAGACAAATTAATTGACGCTAAGCCAATGTAAAGCAGGCCGCTTCACCTGAATCATTAAAAGTTTTATTTGATAAAGATAAAAAAGTCTGCCGACCGCGTTAAGGAGGCTTTGAGATCATGAAAAATTCGTTTGTTATCTGAGGATAAACAGGTTTTTTGTTATTTTCGGTTGCGCATTTTGTGCGATTAAATCAAACAACAAAAAAGGGTGTGTTTTTATATGTCACTGATATTATAGCTGTTTAAAATAAAGTGACATTTCTTGACATTACCGGACGTTCAACCTATAGCTGTTAGTGTCGATTAAAAACGATCAAGATAAATCCCGCACAACTTTTATTAATAAAAGAAACGCGGGTGCGGAAAGCCTATTCAATGGATGTTTCATAGCGGTTTTCGAAATGGAATTCATATTTGTTTCATTCCAAATGATAAATGTGGAGTAAAAGAAATATGTATCTCACACATTTCGGTTTCGCCGAGACACCCTTCAAAGAACTCCTGTTTCAGGAGGCGAAGCAGCGCAGTTATATAAATTACTTTGCGGGCGTAGAGCTTATGCTGGCGCATGCCTGCAACGAATCGGACAGCATTGGGCTGTATGGCGACGATGAAGCGATTATCTCGGCGCTAATAGCGCGGTTACGCTTGCAAAGCGAATTACCAGGCTGCCTGGTGGAATTAACCCATAATCTTTCGGCGAAAGAATTCGACAAAAAGATTGCGGACTGTATCGGTTTCACAGATAAAAATAACATGTGGGACAACCGTTATTTGCTGATATTACATATTGTCGATAATTTTACGCTCATACATAAACGTATTTTACATAAGCACCTTGATAAAGCGCGTAATCAGGGCGCTGACATCGTCATATTGTTGGCAGGCAGTAAATCGTTCGCGGAAACACTAAAAACAACGCCAGGCATGTTGGCGGAAGTTAATACCTCTATAACGGTCCGGGCACCTCATTATCAGGAGGTTCGCCGTTGGTTCGCTTATCAGCATCAATGGAATGGTCGGGAAGCGTTGCTGTTTTCTGACTGGCAAATTCGCAAAATCTACTCACGGTGTCATGGCAAGCTTTCTCTGATTAGCAAAGTGGCTGACTTTACCTTGCTGGCCGCTTTTGCTGAACGCAGTACCTGTATCAAACCGCGCCACTTGAGGGGTGCGCTAAAAGAACTCACCTTTGAAAAACGCCACTACGCGCTCGGCATGGCCGCCAGCGTGCTGTGGTTGGGCGCTTTTATCGCGACGGGCTGGCATGTATTGCCGCACACGTCGCCCTTATTGCCACTTCCCGCTAGCTGGGCGCAACAGCCGCCCGAGCCTGCGGCCAAACCCCTCGATAAAATTGAGGACGCGTTAGACCAACCCGTCGCAGCGATGCGTCAGCTCTTCCGGGTATGGGGTTATGACGTCCCGCTCGAAGAGGCGTTTTGCGAAGAGGCAGGGCGGGCGAAATTACAATGCAAGCGCGGAGAAAGCCCGGTGTCCGCCCTTGAGAAAAACGGCTATCCCTGGCTTGCGGAGCTGCGCGTTGGCGAACAGGTGGGATATGCCAGCGTGGTACGCAGCGGACCGGGGGATATGGATTTACTGATGGGCAACAAAACATGGCAAGTCTCACGCGACTGGTTCAAACGTGCCGCTACCGGGAATTACGTTTTACTGTATCGCCTGACTCCGCAAGGTAATAGCAAAGTGGATGCGAAAAGCGACCCCAGTGAAATCGCCTGGCTCAATAAAATGCTCAGTCGGGCGTTAATGAAACCTAAAAATAGCGCACCCGGATGGTCTGCCGCGCTGGTAGACAACATCAAAGAATTCCAGCGCAAAAAGGGGATAAAAGTCGACGGACAAATCGGTGAGAGCACGCTGATGAAGCTACTTATCGCGTCCGGCGAATCGCCTGGGCTTATCCGTGATAAAGACGCCTCCGGCCATACCCTGCAATTGCAAAAAGTCCAGACCCAGGAAACTAAACCACAGGACGCTGCAACCGAGCTGGCAGCGGTAGCCGTCAAACAATAGGGGGCTGAACATGTCCAATATCCGCACTGCGGCGTATGAAAGTCTGCAAATTAACCGTGGGGTTCGTCTGGCCAGCGGCCCACTGGCCTGGAAAAGTTATAGCCTGCTGCTGCTGGCATTCGGCATTGGCGGGATTGCCGCCGCGGTGGGCGGCAGTTATTTGCATCTTTACTGGGATCTGCGCAACCCGCCGCCGCCGCCAGTTATCCAGGTGGTGCAGCCGGAAACCCAGGTCTCGGACGTGCATTATGTCTATACCACCAAAGCGCTGCCGGTGACCCAGGGTGATGTCAGCGATCTCAAAAATGCGCTGTTCGCCGCTTCCCCGCTGCTGAAGCCGCTTAATACGCCGCCTGAAAATGACGCCCCCACGTTCCAGGAAAGCGCGTTGATGTCCCCGCCGGACGGCAACTCAGACGAAATTTCGGCAAAGCTGAGAGAAAAACTGGCGATGGCACTACGCGAACAGAGCCGCGAATTTAACTCTGCGGTGCCGCAGGGTGTGATGGATGAACCTGTCCCGGCCGCCACGCGCGCTGCCGAGAATGGCGGCGAACAGCGTACTGACGATCCGCCGGAGGTCATGCGCCAACGTCTGCCATATCTGAAATATCAGTCACATATGTACTCATCAGACGGCAGTAAAAGCCGCGTCAAACTCAACAATCATCTTTACCAGGAGGGCGATAGCCTGGCGAAGAATGTGGTGATCAGCAAAATCACCACCGATCAACTGATTGTAAAAATCGACGGGAAACCCTACTCGTTACCTTCGCTTAAGGACTGGAAACCCTAGCGGTTGGCATCCTTCACCGGTTGAAAACGCATATCCACAAGGATAAATGATGACAATATCCGTCAATGAAGCCGAGTCCTGGCTGAGATTGTTGGCGCGAAGCGCGTCAACGTTTGGTCTGACGTTAAATATCGCCACCATCCGCCAGCAGTTGTGCATGGAAAACATGACCCAGCGCGACAAATTGCTTGAGCGGCTGGCTGTGTTAATGGGGCTGGAACTGAACGGCGTAAAACGTCATGGCCTGAGTTGGGGCAATGAAATGCTGCCCGTTATCATCACGCTTGAAGACGGGACACTGGCGTTAATCGAGAACGTTAGCCGTCAGGGCATGGCGACGTACTGGGTATGTCAGGGCCGGGATCTGCTCCGCCAGGGATCGCTACGAAAACTGTTGAGCCATGCGCAGGACGATGTGGTCCTGATAGGTACTCTACCGCGCAAGCGGTACGCCCGGACTGACGAATCTTTAACGCCGTGGAAGCGACTCTGGTTCTGGCGTCATTTTCGCGTGCAGGGAAGCGTAACGGGCGATATCAGTCTTGCCAACGGAAGTGGGATGTATTGAAAGCGAGTAACACGGTGAAACGGAACTGAAAGAAATGGTGCGTTCGATTGGACTCGAACCAACGACCCCCACCATGTCAAGGTGGTGCTCTAACCAACTGAGCTACGAACGCATTGTAGAAATTGTAGAGAATGGTGCGTTCAATTGGACTCGAACCAACGACCCCCACCATGTCAAGGTGGTGCTCTAACCAACTGAGCTATGAACGCATTACTGTGTGACAGCGGGGACGAATATTAGCGGCAGCCCTGGAGGCTTGCAAGGGGAAAATGGCAATTTTCTTCCACATTTCACGCGATTGCTGAGCAACTGCGCAAAACGGGGAGAAAGTAATCAGCGCCTTAGCGTGAAAAGAAAAAGGGCATCTGAAGATGCCCTTAACGGTTAGCGCGCTGCGCGGTGCAATATCACCGACGACGGCTGGCGTTGCAGGAAGCGCATCCGCAGCATCATCAGGATCGCTGCCGAGGTCAGGCCGATAATAAAGCCCATCCAGAAACCTGCCGGACCCATCGGCTCGACCACCCAGTCGGTCAGCGCCAGAATATAGCCGCTCGGCAGCCCCAGCACCCAATAGGCGGTAAACGTGATAAAGAAAATCGAGCGGGTATCTTTATAACCACGCAGAATGCCGCTGCCGATCACCTGGATTGAGTCGGAAATCTGGTAAATCGCCGCCAGCAGCATCAGCTGGGTGGCCAGCGTGATAACCGCCGGATTATCGTTATACAGCAGGGCGATAGGTTCGCGGAAAATCACGGTAAACAGCGCGGTAAACACCGCCATGCAGACGCCGACGCCCAGCCCGGTCCTGGCCGCGGTTTGCGCCTCCAGCGTCGACCCCTGGCCCAGACGGTAACCTACGCGGATTGTCACCGCCGCGCCAAGCGACAGCGGCAAAACGAACATCAGCGAGCTGAAGTTAAGCGCGATCTGGTGCCCGGCCACGTTAACAATCCCCAGCGGCGATACCAGCAGCGCCACCACGGCAAACAGCGTCACTTCGAAAAACAGCGCCAGCGCGATGGGCAGGCCCAGTTGGGTCAGGCGCTTAAGCACCGCCCAGTCCGGTTTCTGGAAGCCCGACGTGCTGTGGATATCGCGCATTGAACGGGCGCGGGTAACGTAAGAACGCATGGCGATAAACATCACCCAGTACACCGACGCCGTCGCCACGCCGCAGCCGACGCCGCCCAGTTCCGGCATGCCGAAGTGACCGTAAATAAAGATGTAGTTCACCGGGATGTTAACCAGCAGGCCGATAAAGCCCATCACCATGCCAGGTTTGGTTTTTGCCAACCCTTCGCACTGGTTACGCATCACCTGAAAGAACAGGTAGCCCGGCGCGCCCCACAGCAACGCCCGCAGGTAGCCAACGGCTTTATCCGCCATCAGCGGGTCGATATCATGCATGGCATGAATGATGTAACCGGCATTCCACAACACGAACATCACCAACAGCGACACCATTCCCGCCAGCCAAAAACCCTGCTGGATTTGATGGGCAACCCGGTCACGCCGCCCTGAACCGTTAAGCTGGGCGATAACCGGCGTGAGGGCCAACAGCAGTCCGTGACCAAACAGAATGGCGGGCAGCCACACCGAAGTCCCAATGGCGACGGCGGCCATATCGGTGGCGCTGTAACCCCCGGCCATGACCGTATCGACGAACCCCATGGAGGTTTGGGCGATTTGCGCGAGGATCACCGGGATCGCCAGGGCTAATAACTGACGCGCTTCGACAAAATACTTCTGCACGAGAACACCTTTTATATTGTTGTTATTTGACAAAACAGAAAGCCGCCAAACGTGGCAGCAAGAAGAGGTTGCAGGGGAATAGTCAGACTATTGTAGCGGGAGTTCATTATTAAGCCAGTGAATTGTGCAACCTACTGGCATGCGCAATTTTCACCTGTTATTGTGCATGCATGATGTGAATGGCACCTCGCCAGTTTACTGTTATTCAGGAGTTAGCCTTATGTTTACCGGTATTGTCCAGGGCGTGGCGAAAATTATCGCCATTGATGAAAAACCGAATTTCCGCACCCATGTGGTGGAATTACCACCGTCGCTGCTGCCGGGCCTTGAAACCGGCGCGTCGGTGGCGCACAACGGCTGTTGCCTCACGGTCACGCAGATTGACGGCAACCAGGTAAGCTTTGATTTAATGAAAGAAACTCTGCGTATCACTAATTTGGGCGAACTGGCCGTCGGCGACAGGGTGAATATCGAACGCGCCGCGAAATTCAGTGATGAAATTGGCGGACATTTGATGTCTGGCCATATTATGACCACAGCGGAAGTATCCAAAATATTAACCTCGGAAAATAACCGCCAAATCTGGTTTAAGCCGCAGGACGCCACGCTGATGAAGTATATCCTGCATAAAGGATTTATTGGCATTGATGGTATTAGCCTGACGGTGGGCGAGGTGACCGCCACCCGCTTCTGCGTCTATTTAATTCCCGAGACGCTTCAGCGCACCACGCTGGGAAATAAAAAGCTCGGCCATCGGGTTAATATTGAAATCGATCCGCAGACCCAGGCGGTGGTGGATACAGTAGAACGCGTGCTGGCGGCGCGTGATGCGGCAACGATAATCCCTGACGCATAAGCCACAAAAAACCCCGGGAAACCGGGGTTTTATTTAGCGCGCCACGCGCAAACCGTTTTCGATACCCCGGCTAAACACTACCTGCCAGAGTTGCAGATCCCGGGCGCGAAACGCCCCGGCGCAGGCGTTCAGGTAATAGCTGAACATGCGTTTAAAACGTTCAGAATAATTGCCCGCAAGCGTAGGCCACGCCTCCATAAACCGCGCATGCCAGGCCATCAGGGTTTTATCGTAATCTGCACCGAAGTTGTGCCAGTCCTCCATCACAAAATGGCGGGCGCTGGCGTCGGCGATATGGCGCACAGAAGGCAGACAGCCGTTGGGGAAAATATACTTATCGATCCACGGGTCGACGTTGTTATCCGTTTTACGCGAGCCGATGGTATGCAATAAGAAAATCCCGTCGGGTTTTAGATTACGGTTCACCACCTCGAAATAGGTGTCATAGTTTTTCGGACCGACGTGTTCAAACATGCCCACCGAAACGATACGGTCAAAGCGATCATCCAGTTCGCGGTAGTCCTGCAACAGGATAGTCACGTTCAGCCCCTGGCAGCGTTCCCGCGCCATTTTCTGCTGCTCGGCAGAGATGGTCACACCGGTCACCGAGACGCCATATTCCCGCGCGGCGAACTCCGCCAGGCCGCCCCAGCCGCAGCCGATATCCAGTAAACGCATCCCCGGTTCCAGCTGGAGTTTTTCACACACCAGCCGCAGTTTATCGCGCTGGGCGTCGGCGAGATTGTCAGCCGTTTTCCAGTAGCCACAGGAGTACTGCATCTGCCCGTCCAGCATCAGGCTGAACAGATCGTTGCCTAAATCGTAGTGCTCTTTACCCACCCTCCAGGCGCGTTTTTGCGTTTGAAGATTGAAGATCCGCGCGCTCAACACCCGCAACGTATCTTTAAAATGGGTCGGCAGTTGGTTTTCCAGACCCGCTTTAATCACGTTGGTAAAAAACTGGTCCAGCCGTTCGCATTCCCACCAGCCGTCCATATAGCTTTCGCCGAGACCGAGCGATCCCTGTTGCAATACGCGTTTATAAAAATCGGGGTTTTTGACCTGGAGATCGGCAGGGGAAGGGCCATTAATAGCGACACCCGCTTTGCTCAGCAGGTCATTAACAATACGGAACCACTGATTGTCCCGTGGCTCGACTTCTTCTATACACGATGAACTCATAGCTTCTCCATCACTGTGCGGTGAACATCGCCCTGAATGCAGGGCGTCGAGAAATCGCGGAATAATCCGCGAGCCTGAAATCCGACGAGAACAGAGGAAGGGAGAAGGCCCTTACCTTAAAGGCCATCCGTGGTGCTAAATGAAAATCCGTAGAGACTTTTATTTTTAAAAGACTGCCAATCAGTATAGAACTCACCCAACAGGCGTTCAATAAAAAATGATTAGCAGTCTAATTAAATTTGCAAGGCGGATCAGGAGCTTTGCGATGAGGTCGCAGGCTCACGCAGCCGCGCGGTTGCGCTGTCAGTGGCCTGCATGCGATAGCCCAGAGTGACAATCAGCACGGTAGACAGCATCACGCTGGTGGTAGAGAGCAGCGGCGCGGAAGAGACCAACCAGGAGACCGCCAGGCTGGCAATAAAGCACAAGCCCAGCTGCAAGGTGTTTTGCAGCGCGGCGGCACGGCCGGTCGCCTGGGGGAACGGTTGCAGGGCAGATGCCACCACGATGGGATAAATCGCGCCGTTCACCGCCGCCATCAGGCAGAACGGGATCAGCACCAGCGTCAGGCTGGCATTCGGCATGAGCCCTGCGCCCCAGGTGGCGACCACGCTCAGCGTAAACAGAATCAACAGCCACGGCAGCATCTGCGGGCCATGCCATTTTTTCAACGCGCTGCGACAGCCGTAACCGCCAATCAGAAACGCGATGGTTTGCGGCACATAGCTCAGGCCAATCGCCGTTGGTCCGTAACCCATGTCATTAAGGATAAACGGCGAGCCGGTGAGCCAGGCAAAGAAGCTGGCGGAGCAGCCTGCGTAAATGAGCACGTTGCCACGGTAGGTTTTGGAACGCAGCAACGTCATGAAGCTGAGCGACGGCGCGTCGGCATGGTGCGCCGGCGCACGCGGTTTCAGGCGCAGCGCCGGGATCATCAAGACTAGGGTGACGGCAAACAGCACCAGGAAAATCACTTTCCAGTCAAAATGATGCAGCAGCCAGCTGCCTAACAGCGGGGCGAGAGCAGGCGACAGCGCGACCAGCGGCATAATGGTGGCGAAAATGCGGTTGGTGCGGGTCGCGGGATAATAATCGGTGACCAGCGCCTGCCAGGTTACGGCAGCGGCACAGACGCCTACCGCCTGGACAAAGCGCAGCGCCAGCAGCATGGCGGTATTGTCTACCCACAGCATGCCGAGACAGCCCACGGCGAATATGCCCAGGCCCGCCAGTAAAATCGGCTTACGGCCATAGCGATCGGATAACGGGCCCCACGCCAGTTGCGCAACGGCAAACCCGGCCAGGAATAAACTCAGGCTGGCGCTAACGGCAGAGGCCTCTGTGCCCAAATCCTGCTGAATGGCGGCAAACGCCGGTAAATACATATCGGTAGCCAGGAAGCCCAGAACGCTTAACCCTGCCAGCCAGACTAAAAAACCTCGTGAAGGACGCATGGTAATTCTCTTCTTTTTTGATCTGATAACGCTTATTACGGACGCAGGAGTGTACAAAAGTGCAATCGTCCTTGTGAAACGTTAATATTTGCACGTTCCTTTCAAATTTTTTGCAGGCAGAACATGTGGTCTGAATATTCACTGGAAGTGGTTGATGCGGTGGCGCGTAACGGCAGCTTCAGCGCGGCGGCGCAGGAACTGCACCGGGTGCCGTCGGCGGTGAGCTATACCGTTAAACAACTGGAAGAATGGCTGGCGGTTCCGCTATTTATCCGCCGTCACCGGGAAGTGGAGCTAACGCCTGCCGGGGCGTGGTTTTTAAAAGAGGGCCGTTCTGTTATCAGAAAAATGATGGTCACGCGCCAGCAGTGCCAGCAGATCGCCAACGGCTGGCGCGGGCAGCTCTCTATTGCGGTGGATAATATCGTCAAACCGGCGCGTACCCGCCAGCTAATCCTTGATTTCTATCGTCATTTCGACGATGTGGAACTGATTGTCGCCCAGGAAGTGTTTAACGGCGTGTGGGATGCGCTGTCGGACGGGCGCGTCGAGCTGGCGATTGGCGCGACCCAGGCGATCCCGGTGGGCGGACGGTTCGCGTTTCGCGATATGGGGCCGCTAAGCTGGCAGTGTGTGGTGAGCGCCAGCCATCCGCTGGCGGCGGAACAGACACCGCTCAGCGATGACCAACTGCGCCAGTGGCCGTCGCTGGTACTGGAAGATACCTCGCGCTCATTGCCCAAGCGCACCACCTGGCTGCTGGATAATCAGCGCCGCGTGGTGGTGCCAGACTGGGCGACAGCGGTGGCGTGTTTAAACAACGGCTTGTGCGTCGGCATGGTGCCTGCGCATGTGGCGCACGACCCGGTAGTGGCAGGGCACTGGAAAAAGCTGGAACTGGACGACCCGTTCCCGGACTCCCCGTGCTGCCTCACCTGGAAACAAACCGATACTTCACCTGCGCTGCTGTGGCTGCTGGATTATCTGGGCGATAGCGAAACGCTGAACCGGGAGTGGTTGATGGAGCCGGAATAACCGGCTCCGGGAGGATTAACGGCGGTAGTCGCGGAACGGACCGTCTGCGACGGAGCGGCGCTCAATCAGACGCGGATGCACTTCGATGGTTTGTGACTCTTCGCGCTTATTCACGATGCGGTCGAGCAGCATATTAAACGCGGTTTCGCCCAGGGAATCTTTCGGCTGATGAATGGTCGTCAGCGCCGGGCTGAAATAGCGCGCGTTGCGCACATTGTCATAACCGATCACCGAAATATCCTGCGGCACCCGCAGGCCCATCTCATCGGCGGCGCAAATCGCGCCCATCGCCATCACGTCGCCGCCGCAGAACACGGCGGTAGGGCGCGGCTGCTGGGAAAGGATCTGCTGCATGGCGCGATAGCCGGATTCCGGCTCGAAATCACCCTGCACAATCCAGTTTTCCGGCACGCTGATTTGCACTTCTTCCAGCGCTTTCAGGAAACCGGCCAGACGGCCCGCGCCGGTGTTACGTTCCAGCGGACCGGGGATCACGCCGATTTCGCGGTGGCCGCGCTCAATCAGGTAGCGCCCGGCCATATAACCGCCCTGGAAGGCGTTATCGATCACCGAGTCGGTGAAGTCGGCTTTGGATTCGCCCCAGTCCATCACCACCATCGGAATATGGCGATACTCTTCCAGCATCGACAGCAGGGATTCCGGGTATTCGGAGCACATCACCAGTAAACCGTCGACGCGCTTTTGCGCCATCATCGACAGATAGGCGCGCTGTTTTTCCTGGTTGTTATGGGCGTTACCGAGGATCAGCGTATAGCCTTTGGTGAAACAACTGTTTTCCACGGCTTCGATAATTTCAGCAAAATAGGGCGCTTCGCTGCTGGTCGCCAGCAAACCGATAGATTTGGTGTGATTAACTTTTAAACTGCGCGCCACGGCGCTCGGGGAATAGTGCAATTCCTTGATGGCTGCCCAAACTGCGTTGCGTGTTTCTTCCGCAACAAAGCGGGTTTTGTTAATCACATGCGACACAGTTGTAGTGGAAACGTTTGCGCGTTTAGCGACATCTTTTATTGTTGCCATTCTTGTTACTCCAGACCCTCTCCGAGCCCCTGTTCATCACAGGTTAAACGTTTGCCTATGCCAACCTCGGTCCGCAACATTTCGGTTGCAGTATGTCGGGGATTGCGACATTAAAAGGAGGGGGTCAATGGCTGGTGAAAAATAAGGTAGCGACGGATTTTGTCTGATCTTGCGCAAAAGGGGAAGAGGGAAAACGCATATCAGCTTAAATCCCGTGGTAATTTTGTCTGAATTTATGCAAAAATGATCTGCACACACTTTTAATGTGGGTAACAAGGAGAGCAAAAATGAGCACAGACCTGAAATTTTCTCTGGTGACGACCGTTATCGTGCTGGGACTGATTGTGGCAACCGGTTTAGTTGCGGTACTGAACTAAACAGAAATTACATTTCGACCGCGTTTGGCAATAACAAACACCAGAAAATGGCTATTTTTTGGTGTTTGGTTCGATTTCCTGACTCCCGCTTCTGTTTCACCTCATTATTCACATTTGCGCAAAAATCTTTTGCCAAAATGGTTACTTCCTTTCTGATGTGACAAATGTCACTCTTTGCTTCTTTTTTGCTACAAGTCGCCGTGTAGTAAACACACGTGAAGCGACACGATTTCTGGAATTCACCAATGAAAATAAATTATCCGTTGCTGGCGCTGGCTATCGGCGCGTTTGGGATCGGCACGACTGAGTTTTCACCGATGGGGCTGTTGCCGGTCATCGCAAAAGGTGTCGATGTCTCGATCCCTGCTGCCGGAATGCTCATCAGCGCCTATGCGGTAGGGGTGATGGTTGGCGCGCCGCTGATGACGCTGCTTTTGTCTCATCGTGCACGGCGCAGCGCGCTGATCTTCCTGATGGCGATTTTCACTCTCGGCAATGTGCTTTCTGCCATCGCGCCGGATTACGCCACTTTAATGATCTCACGCATTATCACCAGCCTGAACCACGGCGCGTTTTTTGGCCTGGGGTCGGTGGTCGCGGCAAGCGTAGTGCCGAAACATAAACAGGCCAGCGCGGTCGCCACGATGTTTATGGGCCTGACGATTGCCAATATCGGCGGCGTGCCTGCTGCCACGTGGCTCGGCGAGACCATCGGCTGGCGGATGTCGTTCCTGGCGACGGCGGGCCTCGGCGTGATTTCTATGGTTAGCCTGTGGTTCTCGCTGCCGAAAGGCGGCGCAGGCGAACGCCCGGACGTGAAAAAAGAGTTGTCGGTACTGATGCGTCCGCAGGTGGTCAGCGCACTGTTAACCACCGTCTTAGGCGCGGGGGCGATGTTTACGCTGTATACCTATATTTCCCCGGTATTGCAGCATGTTACCCACGCGACGCCGCTGTTCGTTACCGCGATGCTGGTGCTGATTGGCGTCGGTTTCTCCCTTGGCAACTGGCTGGGTGGCCGACTGGCGGATAAATCCGTGACCGGCACCCTGAAAGGCTTTTTATTGCTGCTGATCGTGATTATGGCCGCTATTCCGTGGCTGGCGCGCAGTGAATTTGGCGCGGCGCTGAGCATGGTGGTATGGGGCGCGGCGACCTTTGCGGTGGTGCCGCCGTTGCAGATGCGCGTGATGCGCGTTGCCAGCGAAGCGCCGGGACTGTCGTCATCGGTAAATATCGGGGCGTTTAACCTGGGCAATGCGCTGGGCGCGGCGGCAGGCGGCGCGGTGATCCAGGCGGGGTTAGGGTTCAGCATGGTGCCGGTGATGGGCGCAATGATTGCATCGGTCGGGCTGGCGCTGGTGGTGCTGTCATCAAGACGTGAACGCGAGACGCTGTGTGCGGCGGAATAAAAAACGGAGAAGGGCGACCTTCTCCGTGACAGGGGCTTAGGCGGCGAAGTTTTTCGCCGCAAACTCCCAGTTTACCAGCGCCCAGAAGTGCTCCAGATACTGCGGGCGGGCGTTGCGGTAATCGATGTAGTAAGCATGTTCCCACACGTCCACCGTCAACAGCGGTTTAGCATCGCTGGTTAGCGGAGTACCGGCGTTAGAGGTTGAGACAATCGCCAGCGCGCCGTCAGGTTTTTTCACCAGCCATGTCCAGCCAGAACCAAAGTTCTTAATAGCCGCATCGGTGAACTGCGCTTTGAACTCCGCAAAGCTGCCAAACGCCGTGTTGATGGCGTCAGCCAGCGTGCCGGTCGGCTCGCCGCCCGCCTGAGGTGCCAGGCAGTGCCAGTAGAAGGTGTGGTTCCACACTTGTGCAGCGTTATTGAAAACCCCACCTTCAGCGCTGCGCACGATCTCTTCCAGTGATTTTCCTTCAAACGCGGTGCCTTTGATCAGGTTATTCAGATTGGTGACATAGGCCTGATGGTGCTTGCCGTAGTGGTACTCCAGGGTTTCAGCGGAGATATGCGGCGCGAGGGCCTCTTTGGCATACGGTAATGCAGGTAATTCGAACGACATTGCTTCACTCCTTATTATGTTTCACTAAATTCCACAAATTTAGTGTGGCTTTAGGGTAGCAAATCAAAAGGGTAAGCAAAAGATGAAGTTACCTGCCTGTTAGCCAGGCAGGGGGAGGATTAACGAATAGTTTTTGACGTCATTACGCGGCGTGCACCCACATAATGGCGCTGCCAGTAATCTTCGCTGAGAGACGTAATTTCAATATCGCGACCAGAGCGCGGCGACTGGATAAATTTCCCGTTGCCGACGTAAACGCCCACGTGGTCGGCGGTGCCACGGCCACGGGTGCGGAAGAACACCAGGTCGCCGCTTTCCAGCTCCGCCACGTTCACCGGCGAGGCGTCGCGCAGGTGGTACATTTCATTGGCGGTACGCGGAATGCGGAACTTCACCAGATCTTTATAGGCGTAATAAATCAACCCGCTGCAATCAAAACCGGTACGTGGCGAAGAGCCGCCCCAGCGGTAGGGTTTACCAATCTGGCCCATCAGTTTATTCATGGCGGTTTGCTGCGCCTTCTGCACCCGGATTTTATGCGCTTCGGCAATGCTGGTCGGCTTGCTGGTTTTTGCCGTCACGCACTTTTTCTTGCCGGTTTTGCGGGATGTGGTACAGGTCTGTTTGACGACGTCCGCAGCGGCGGTCACAGGTTGAGCTACCCGACGATTTTTGGCTACGGTTTTGGAAGAGGTGGCAGTTTTTTTACCGGAGGTGATTTTTTTAGCGCTGGTTGCTTTCGCGGTCTTTGCTGCTGATGTTTTCGTGGTTTTTTTCTTTGCTGCGGTCTTGCTGGTCGTGGTCTTTTTGCTGCTGGTCTTGGTTTTTGTGACTTGCTTATGCACGGCTGAGGGACGTGCGTTCTCCGACGCCTGAGCTAATGGCGTAAAGCTTAAAGAGGCAAAAAATAGAGCACAAAGCGTAAGCGAAACTTTATTCATCCGCGCCACTGAGCGTTCCCCTGAACTAAGCTGACAATCATGCCAGCGGGTGATTTCCAAAAACCCGTCGATTCTAATCTATAAAATTGCTCTAAGGTAATAGAGTTATTATCCCAAAACGCTGTTTTGGTACCGGGCGCAAATAAAATAACCAACTGGCGAATCGCATGAGGGTTATTTGCACAATAGTTGAGTGAAAGAGTAAGGCTTTACGCGGTGAAAATGTTATTCTTGCCACATGTTTACCGGGACTGTGGCGTTGTATCTACCCGATTTACACGGTTCCCTGATAACCAGTAAAATACAGGCTGTTTGCCTGAGAAGCTTGAGGAAGCAAGACAATGAGCACCACAATCGAAAAAATTGAACGCCAAATCGCTGAAAACCCAATCCTGCTGTATATGAAGGGCTCTCCGAAACTGCCGAGCTGCGGTTTTTCCGCTCAGGCCGTGCAGGCGCTGTCTGCTTGCGGCGAACGTTTTGCTTACGTTGATATTCTGCAGAACCCGGACATCCGCGCCGAGCTGCCGAAATACGCTAACTGGCCGACCTTCCCGCAACTGTGGGTAGACGGCGAACTGGTCGGCGGCTGCGATATCATTATCGAAATGTATCAGCGCGGCGAACTGCAACAGCTGATCAAAGAAACGGCTGAGAAGCACAAAGAATCTGACGCGGAATAATTCGCACAAGCATAAAAAAAGCGACCTGAGGTCGCTTTTTTTTTATTCGTCGGCCTGTAGCGGCGGCACAGGCCAGCCGCCGAGCCGCTTCCAGCGGTTGACGATTTCACAGAACAGCAGCGCCGTTTGTTCGGTGTCGTACAGCGCCGAGTGCGCCTGAGTGCTGTCAAACGGGATACCCGCCGCCAGGCAGGCTTTCGCCAGCACAGTTTGCCCTAATGCCAGGCCGCTTAACGCCGCGGTATCAAAGGTAACAAACGGGTGGAAAGGGTTGCGCTTCAGGGAGGCGCGTTCCGCCGCCGCCATCAAAAAACCGTGATCGAACGTGGCGTTGTGCGCCACCATAATCGCCCGGTTGCAGCCGCGATCTTTTATGCCTTTGCGCACCATTTTAAAAATGGCGTGTAGCGCATCGTATTCGCTGACCGCGCCGCGCAGCGGGTTATGGGGATCGATGCCGTTAAAGGCCAGCGCTTCGGGTTGTAACAGGGCGCCTTCGAAGGGTTCGACATGGAAGTGCAGCGTCTCGTCGATACCGAGCCAGCCCTGTTCGTCCATTTTTAGCGTGACGGCTGCAATTTCCAGCAGGGCGTCGGTTTTAGCGTTGAATCCGGCAGTTTCCACATCAATCACGACGGGATAAAAACCACGAAAACGGTCGCACAGACCGGTAAGTTGAACGTTGTCGGACATCAGCGTCTCTATGTTGGGGAATAAAAGCAGCGCGTATTATGGCAAAAAAAGGGAGGAGTTGCAGCAGGACGGGCGCAGTTAGCGCCCGCCAGGTAATCAGTTACCGAGGCCTTTGCCAGCGTCTTTGGCTTCGATCAGTTCGATTTTGTAACCGTCTGGATCTTCTACGAAGGCGATAACCGTGGTGCCGCCTTTAACCGGGCCTGCTTCACGAGTGACATTGCCGCCGTTAGCGCGAATGCGTTCGCAGGCTTCAGCCGCGTTATCAACGCTTAGCGCGATGTGGCCGTATGCAGTGCCGAGTTCATAGCTGTCCACCCCCCAGTTGTAAGTCAGCTCGATAACCGCTTCTTCACTTTCTGGACCGTAGCCCACGAAGGCCAGAGAGTACTTGTACTCTTCGTTTTCGCTGGTGCGTAGCAGGGTCATGCCCAGCACTTTGGTGTAGAAATCGATAGAACGTTGCAAATCGCCAACGCGTAACATGGTGTGAAGTAAACGCATAACATCCTCGTTATCGGTAAGTTTTTAGCCATCAAGAGAATTTTAGTATAGCGGCGATGCGTCGCCGCTATCAATTACGATTGCAGCGTCGGGTAGTCGATATAGCCTTCCGCGCCGCCGCCGTAGAACAGCTCCGGTTTCTGCGCGTTCAGTTCCGCTTTACGCTGCAGGCGCTCTACCAGATCGGGGTTAGCGATATAGACGCGGCCAAACGCCACGGCATCGATATAGCCTTTGGAAATCAACGCTTCGGCTTTTTCCACCGTGTAAGCCCCTGCGCCAACGATCACGCCTGGATACTGCTGGCGCACTTTAGCGCGGAATTCATCGGAGTAAGGCTTGCCGCCTGCCCAGTCTGGTTCGGAAATATGCAGGTAGGCCAGGTTACGCTTCGCCAGTTCGCCAATCAGATACAGCGCGGCTTCTTCCTGGTCTTCGCCGTTGTCGAGGCCGTTGAACGGACCCAGCGGTGAAATACGGATGCCGATGCGATCGGACGCCCAGGCATCGCTGACTGAATCCACCACTTCAAGCACTAAACGGGTGCGGTTTTCGATGCTGCCGCCCCAGGCGTCGGTGCGCTGGTTAGAGGCCGGGGACAGGAACTGGTGCAGCAGATAGCCGTGGGCGGCGTGCAGTTCCACCAGATCGAACCCGGCTTCGCGGGCATTGATGACCGCCTGGCGGAAGTCATTCACGATACCCGGGATCTCTGCTGTTTCCAGCGCGCGTGGGGTAGAGGTGTCAACCCGGATGGCGTGCCCCCGCTCATCACGTAAAGAAGTGCGGGTTTCCGCACGGATCGCCGAAGGAGCGACCGGCGCTTCGCCGCCTGGTTGAAGGCTGGCGTGGGAGATACGCCCGGTGTGCCACAGCTGTACCGCGATACGGCCATCGCGTTCATGAACGGCGGCGGTGATTTTCTTCCAGGCGGCGATTTGTTCATCGCTGTGCAGGCCCGGCGCACCCGCATAACCTTTAGCTTGTGCGGAAATTTGGGTCGCTTCACTGATGATCAGACCGGAGCTGGCGCGCTGGCGGTAATACTCCACCATCATGGCGGTCGGGATATCGCCCGGCTCAATGCTGCGCAGACGGGTCAGCGGAGCCATAAATACGCGGTTCGGCGCGGTGACAGCGCCCACTTTTAATGGGGTAAACAGTTTTTCTGAAGACATATAAACTCCTGAGTAGACCGGTCGTCTAGCAATGTTCGAAATAAAAAGCACCTGTTACTCAGGTGCTGAGAGTAGTGATTGTACATGCATCAACGCGCTCTCTAAGGGCAGCGCACTGCGCGAAATTTTGGCCTGTAAGCTGGCACCCAGCCACAGCGCGTAAAGCACGTTAGCGGCGGAAACGGCGTCCTGGGTTAACGCCAGGCTGCCTTCTTTTACACCCTGCGCCAGATTCTCTGCCAGTAGAGCGACAATTTTCGCCGCGCCGCTCTCCAGCGCGATACGCAAATCTTCCGACAGATCGCACACTTCGGCAGAAAGTTTCACCGTCAGGCAGCCGTTAATCTGGTCGTGCTGGCAAAACTGCTGCAGCGTTTGCTGATAATGCGCCAGTAGCTTTTCGCGGGCGTTGGTGCCGGGCGCAGAGAAGTGCTGCGTCAGGCGCTGATGATACGCCGTGTAATAGCGTTCCAGCATCGCCACGCCAAACGCCTCTTTAGAGCGGAAGTAGTGATAGAACGAGCCTTTTGGCACTTCAGCCGTTTTTAACAGTTCGCTCAGCCCCATGCCCACAAAGCCCCGGTGCAGGCAAAGTTGCTCGCCGGTGGCCAGGATATGTTCGCGGGTATCGTGTTCAGCTATCTTGTTCATGGCGATTACTGTAGTAGACCGATCGGTCTAATGCAAACTTTTAATCGTCAATACGGAAATTTTTCGGTGACGTTGTCACATAAAAATTCGCGTGGCTTGCAACAACCGCTATCACAGGCTTCAATTACAGCAATGCGTTCTTCCCGGAGGGCCTGTGGCCGAGCAACTCGAGTTTTTCCCGATCCAAAGCCCGTGTCGCGGGATTTGCCAGTCTGATGAAAAAGGCTTTTGCCGGGGCTGTATGCGCAGCCGGGACGAACGCTTTAACTGGCAATCATTTAGCGACGCCCAGAAGCAGGACGTGTTACGCCTGTGCCGTCAGCGCTGGTTGCGTAAGCTGCGCGCCAGTAAAACTCCGCAGGATGATGAACCGCAACAACCTTCACTTTTCTAGTTTCCACAGTCACGTATACTCAGCATTCATTTATTCGTCGAGGAAATTAAGATGGTTCAGCGTATTACCCTTGCGCCGCAAGGCCCGGAATTTTCACGTCTGGTGATGGGTTACTGGCGGCTGATGGACTGGAATATGTCGGCGCGGGAGCTGGTCAGCTTTATCGAACAACATCTCGATTTGGGGATCACCACTGTCGATCACGCAGACATTTACGGCGGTTACCAGTGCGAAGCGGCGTTTGGCGAAGCGTTGAAACTGGCACCACAGCTGCGCGACAGAATGGAGATTGTCACCAAATGCGGTATCGCCACGACGGCGAAAGCCGAGAATAAAATCGGCCACTACATCACTGACCGCGCGCATATTGTCGAGAGCGCCGAGGCCTCGCTCAAGAATCTCGCCATAGAGCACATTGATTTGCTGCTGATCCACCGCCCGGACCCGCTGATGGATGCAGATGAAGTGGCGGAAGCCTTTTTACAGCTTCATCAGGCCGGTAAGGTGCGCCACTTCGGCGTGTCGAACTTTACCCCGGCGCAGTTCTCGCTGCTGCAATCGCGCCTGCCGTTTACCCTGGCGACTAACCAGGTGGAAATTTCTCCGGTTCACCAGCCGTTGCTGCTGGACGGTACGCTGGACCAGCTTCAGCAGTTGCGCATTCGACCGATGGCCTGGTCATGCCTCGGCGGCGGCCGTCTGTTTAACGACGAGACCTTCCAGCCGCTGCGCGATGAATTGCAGCAAGTGGCACAGGAAACTGGCGCGCAGACCATTGAGCAGGTGGTTTACGCGTGGGTGATGCGCCTGCCGTCGCAGCCGCTGCCGATTATCGGTTCCGGCAAAATCGAACGGGTGCGCTCGGCAATCCATGCGCTGTCGCTGGAGATGACCCGCCAGCAGTGGTTCCGCATCCGTAAGGCGGCGCTCGGTTACGATGTACCGTAATTCCTAAAATCACGGCCTCCCGGTTCGAATCTCGCCTGTGATCTAGACTTAACAGGCAAATTCATGAATCAGGAGGCACGATGAAAAAGATCAGTCTGGCAATGGCAGTCCTGTTTGCCTGCGGCGCAGCCCAGGCAGCCAGTGAAGACGTTGAGATGCATCTGGTTACGCCTCAGGGCATTGGTCAGTCTATTGGTGAAGTAGAAATCGAAGAGACGGACAACGGCCTGAAATTCACCCCCGATCTTAAAGCGTTGCCGCCCGGTGAGCGCGGTTTCCATATCCACGCCAAAGGCAGCTGTGAACCGGCAATGAAAGACGGTAAACCGTCAGCAGCAGAAGCGGCGGGTGGCCACCTCGACCCACAGACCACCGGTAAACACCAGGGCCCTGAAGGCGCAGGCCACTTAGGGGATCTCCCTGTGCTGTTAGTGGATAAAGACGGCAACGCGAAAGAGGCGGTT
The DNA here is from genome assembly GCF_056155425.1 of Atlantibacter sp. MEI4A-1023. Lineage (NCBI taxonomy): Bacteria > Pseudomonadati > Pseudomonadota > Gammaproteobacteria > Enterobacterales > Enterobacteriaceae > Atlantibacter > Atlantibacter sp. MEI4A-1023. Next base: position 2,541,848 of record NZ_CM149568.1, on the reverse strand, counting down.
ACCGCACCGCGCCTGAAATCGTTAGATGACGTCAAAGGCAAAGCGCTGATGATCCATGTTGGCGGCGATAACATGTCCGACAAGCCCGAGCCACTTGGCGGTGGCGGGGCACGTTTTGCCTGCGGCGTTATAAAATAGTCGCCGGTGCGCCGTCAGTTGGATTATCCGCTGCCGGCGCTTGCTCCAGTTGTTTAAGCGAACAGTACAGGCGCCAAATCAGCGCCGCCAGCTCCACCGCAGCCGGATCGTCGCGCTTCGCCAGTACATCGGCATAACGCTGCAATTCATTTAATGCCACGCCGAGCGGTTTTTTCTGAATACCGCGCTCGCTCATCACATTTCTTAACGTACTGATACAGATATCCCTCACCTGCGAGAGCGGATCGGAACGCGCCTCCCAGGCGCGTAGCGCCCATACCACGTGGGAACAGTTGAGCAACACCACGCCCCAACGCAATAGCCAGCGGCGTGCGGTTTCCTCTTTCGCCTGGCTTAACTGATGTATGTGATGGTAAACCAGCGATTCGAATTCACTTTCGCTGTATTCCGGTTTGCGGCTCAGTTGATCGATAAAGCCTCTACGCAGCGCGCGAATATGACGGCGGCCTTTGCGGGTGTCTGAACCGGGCTTCAGGACAGCGAACGCCATCCAGGCGAGGCCGACGCCGATGATTTTCGCCAGATTATCGTTAAGAAAATCACCGAAATCATAAACCGGCGGATTGGTCACTGCGATAAATGAGCCCATAAAGACGATCAATTGCCCCCACAAGCCGGCGAATTTTGGCTGCTGGAGCTTCATTAACTGCATGGTGGTCAGCAGCGGAAACAGAAATAACAGAAATTCCCACAGCTCAGTAACCCGTACCATCAGGCCGAATTTTACCGCAAAGCTAAACAGCGACAGCAATATCAGCGTGCGCATCAGCAGGGATAACGACTGATGCGGGGAGGGCGATGCGGAGTAGAGTACGCAACAAATGGCGATCATGGTCAGTGCAGAGCTTCCGGCATCCCATTGCGCCGTTATTGTCCAGGCGCAGCCCAGGGTGATTACGCAAAAGGTACGCAGCGCATTCCACAGGGCTTCGGCGATATCGGCGTGCCGGGTTAGCGAGGCGGTTTTCGGCGCAGGAACGTCGATACCGGCGCGATCGTTTTCCAGCGCCACCAGTTGATGATTGACACGTAAATAGGTATGGCAAAAATAGCGCAGGCGCTGCCAGTACGCGAGATGCCGGTAATCATTGCTTTTCTCCGGCAGGCACAGCGCCAGCAGGCGGGCAATGCGATAACGGTCCGGCTGCTCACGGGCCAGTTCGGCCAGGATATCGCTCTGAAGTGCGGCGATGTGCGGCGGCATAGTTTGCCAGTTAATGAGTAACCGGCGCAGGCCAGAAATCGTGCTGGTCAGCCTGAGCTGCTGATGCAGGATCGCATTGAGCAGGTTGTTGTTCTGGCGAAACCGGTAATGACTCCAGAATGCCTGGATACGCAATATGTTTAACGTCAGAATTTGGCCAATCATTCCCTGGTGGGCGGTACGCATCGCATCGGTGGTTTCCGGCTGCCAGAGCAAACTGGCATGTTCCAGCAGCCGTGCGTGCAGCGTTTTCAGGGAAACCAGCAGCGTGGTGCCGTCGGACGTGCTGGGCAACACCATCATCATAAAGCCGCCACAGGCAATGCCGATCAACACCTCGCAGACCCTGGCCTGGGCAATATCCCAGAGCTGGGTGGTTTCCACGGTGTTCACCATGGTAAAGGCGATAATCGCGGCGGTATAACCGGCAAGCTGGGCGGCATAGGCGGCGTTATTATGAAAATGGCTGGACGTCCAGGTACAGAGCGCCAGCCAGCCTGCCATAGAAAGCGAAAAAAACCACGGATCGTTAAGCGTGCTTCCGGCGATAATCAGCGATGCGCTGGCCCCAATCAGGCTGCCCACCACGCGCCCCAGACTTTTACTGATCACGCCGCCGGGAGTCGGGAAACTCACCACGGCGGCAGAGGTCATGGCCCAGTAGGGCTCATCCAGATCGAGCGCATAAGCAATGCTCAGCGCCAGGCACATGGCAATCGCGTTTCGCAGGGCATAGCGCCACTGGTTGCCTGTTGCTTTACCCCAGGGCGCGCGTTGCCAGTCAAGCCAGCCGAGATTCATGGATTATTGCTCGATAGTGATGGTGCAGGTGGTGCCGGAAACTAACAGCGCGTTATCCGGTACATTTTCCAGTTCAAAACGTACCGGCACCCGTTGGGCAAGCCTCACCCAGGGCACATTGGGCTTCACGTCTGGCACCAGCCCGCTGTCCGTTTCCACGCTTTGATCGTAGATCGCCCGGCCAATGCTCTCAACGCGGCCGGTCAGGGGCGTATTGTTGCTGAGCAGGGTGATCCTGGCTGCCGCGCCCGGCGCTATATGACGCAGCTTAGTCTCTTCGAAATAGCCGACAACGTAAAAGGAGTGGCTGTCGATTAAGGCGAATACCGGCGTGCCCGTGGCGGCGTAGTTCCCGACCCGAACAGAGAGATTCGTGACCCATCCGTCAACCGGGGCGGTGACCTTCGTTTGGGATAACTGCCACTGCGCCTGTTCCAGCGAGGCCTTTGCCACGTTCACCGCAGCCTGCATGGCTTTCACATTGATATTGGCGCTGTCTAACTCTTCGGCTGAAATGTAGTTGTGAGGCAGATGCTGGCGGCGGCTGGCTTCATTCTGCGCTTTTGCCAAATCGGACTGTGAATGAGCCAGCTGCGCTTCGGCATTGAGAACCGCAATATGGAACGGCGTGGCGTCAATGGTAAACAGCGGTGCGCCAGCGTTGACGAACTGGTTATCCCGCACGTCGATTTGCGTGATGGTGCCGCCGACCTGGGGTGTAATGTCCACCAGTTCGGCGCGCACTTTCCCGTCGCGTGTCCAGGGGGATTGCATGTAATAGTTCCACAGCCACCAGCCAGCCAGAATCGCCGCCGCCAGTACGATCAGCGTGGAAAAATACTTCACGGTCTTCATCATCAAAACAGCCCTGTAGTCAGAAGAAACATCCCGCCGCATACCGACAGGACAAACAGCGATAAATCCATAAGGGTGGGGTGCCAGACCGCGCCTGAGTAGAGCCAGTTACGCACTAAGCGATGCACGATAAGCCAGATAAACAGGCCGATAAACACGGCTTTAAAAATGGGGGGGAAATAGACAGAAGCGCCGGCCACCACATCCTGTAGCGGCATGCCGGACGGCAAAGTTAACAGTTTCACTTCGGATTAACCCTAATCATAACGGCCATAACACGCTGTTTCCCTGACAGGTTGTAGAATCAAATTATAGACTTTGCACGAAGCGACTGGAAAATCAGTAATTTGTTTTAGACATATAAATGCTGCACACTAAGTTTAAAATCAGTATAATAAGTTAGCAAGCTAATTATAAGGAGATGAAATTGGAATCGCCACTCGGTTCTGATCTGGCGCGGTTGGTACGCATATGGCGTGCTCTGATTGACCATCGCCTGAAACCTCTGGAGTTGACGCAAACCCACTGGGTTACATTGCATAACATTCATGAGTTGCCGCCAGATCAATCGCAAATACAACTGGCTAAAGCGATCGGTATCGAACAGCCCTCGCTGGTGCGTACGCTGGATCAACTGGAAGAAAAGGGGTTGATCGCCCGTCACACCTGTGCCAACGACAGACGCGCAAAACGCATCAAACTGACTGAAAAAGCCGCGCCCATCATCACTGAAATGGAAGATGTGATACGCAAAACCCGGGGTGAAATCCTCGGCGGCATCAGCCAGCAGGAGCTTGAACTGTTAATCAATCTTATCGGCCGGATTGAAAAGAACATCATCAGGCTTCACGGACAGGATTAATCAAAGGCCTCGTATCCACGAGGCCTTTTATTTTAGTGATAGTTCACCACCCGGTTTCGGCCTTCCTTTTTGGCGCGGTACATGGCTTTATCGGCGCGTTCCAGGCACTCCTCAATCGTGCAATTTTCCTGAGTAACGGTATAGACCCCCATGCTCAGGGTGATAGGTTCGGGAAGTGCGCCATTGCTACTACGGACATCCTGCTGCGCAATTTGCGATTTGATACGGTGCGCAATATTCATCGCGTTTATGTTGCTGGTGCCGTTGAGCAGTAATACAAACTCTTCGCCTCCCGTTCTGGCGGCAATATCATGGTTACGCACTGCATTCAACAAAAGCTGGCCGACAAAATGAATGACTTTATCGCCCTGAAGATGGCCGTAGCGATCGTTAATACGCTTAAAATAATCAACATCGCATAATACGAATGAAACCGGTTTTTCGGCGCTGGCGCTTTTTAGCGCATGCTGGGCATGTTCAAATAAGAAGCGACGATTATACAGGCCGCTTAATGTATCGTGCAGGGAATTATGATAGGAAATTTGGTATTTCTGGTAAGAGCGCTGGTAAAGTTGAAATACATCGCATAACAGTACCAGTAAAATTATTAGCGATGAAACCGTTTCAAAGATCCGTGAGTAAAACCATGCCAGACTGTTAGTGTGTGAGTCAGACAACATAATAATCAGCGTTCCGATGGCGCTCACACATAAAACGGCAATGCCTATCCACAATAACGTTTTCAAATGGCTGAAATGAACGATCAGCGCGAGTGAAGCAAACCACATTGCAATCATAAAATAAGCGATTTTATTCTGCCATAATGCTTGCCAGCTTAACGAATACTCATCAATTAAGCTTATTGAAAGTAAAGGATTGTAGCTGGAATAAAGATAGCCCAACGCCATAAGCATCAGGGTGGCGCCAGTGACCAACAAAAAACACATCAGACGGGCCATCTTTCCGTCAATACGTGCGCGCAGCGTATAAAACAGCGCGGTACACGTGCACATTGATGCCAGAAGGATATGGCGGAACATCATAAAAATGGCGGCATCATTGTAGTTGCCGCTCCCGGCAGCACGGCTTGTAAACCAGGCCGGGAAGCTGGCGAGCGTACCGGTCATGATCAGCGCGGAGCCCATAAAGCCTGAGGCGATAGCCACCAGATAAAATCGCTTGCTGTCACAATAAACGCGCATAAATAATAAACAAGCGATCAGTAAATGCAGCACCATTAATAATATTGTTAAGCCAGGGTAAAGTGCCGGGGATAATTGTGTTGGGTACGTAAAGTGATGAGTAAATAAAAGATGTAAAACTAAAAAAAAGAAAAGGCTAGAAAGCGTAAAAATTAATTTTTTTGTGAAGGGCGTCATCATTCTTTTAAACATTTTCGATGCCTTGCGTGGGGACAATAAGCGTAACAGCGATAAACAGTTTATTTAACCTTAAAGCGTTAAATCTACCTTAATGAAAAGCTTCTGTTAATAAAAGTCTAAAGAAATGTGATGTTAAACAACAGTCGCCTGATAAACAGTGTAAGCATGTTAATCGCATATTCATTCCTTAAATTGCGTTAGCTTTACTGAATGTGGGAGAAGTTTTTATCCGACTTTATCTGAATTAAAACCAGGAAACGTCAAGAAGGGTAAAAAGAATACAAAAGAGCGGCTAAAAAAGCCGCTCTCTGAATAAACATTAACGCGGAGAAACGGTGACCTGGCTGCCTTTATTGGCCATTACCACACGCTGACCAGCAGAGAATTTGGTTGCACCCTGTTTCTGGACAACCATGATGGTATCGCCATCATCTTTGCGGATTTCCAGCTCGACGCCCTGGGTTTTGTTCATTGAACCCTGTACACCCTGGCCAGCTACGCCGCCTGCCACTGCGCCCGCAGCGGTCGCCAGCGAACGACCAGTGCCGCCGCCGATGGTATTACCCAGGAAGCCACCCAACACTGCGCCGCCGATAGCGCCGATAGCGTTGTTGTCATCACCGCCCTGAATCTGCACCGGACGAACGTTTACTACGGTGCCATAGGTCACACGCTGGACCTGCTTCGCTTCCGACGCGCTATAGACATCGCCTGAAAGGCTATCGTTATTCACACAACCAGCCAGTGTAAAGCCCACCAGCGAAACCATCAGAACTCGTGAAATCATGTAAATCTCCTGTTCACCACGCTACGCTCAAAATGAGCATCCTTATGGCAAATTATAAGATACTCCACCCGGTGATTTCACACTATTGTGGAGCCTTGATAAAAAAATAATATAAGAATCTTCATTAACCGTAGCTAAACATCCGCATTGCTGTAGCGCCAGACACGATTTAAACGTTTCTTTACAGGCCACGGACGTTACGTTGCTAATTAAACGTGGCGAAATCAGAGTGGTTATGGTTCAGTTGTCGGCTCTGGCGGCATAAAAGGATTGAGTATGAAATCGGGTCGATATATCGGAGTGATGTCAGGAACCAGCCTCGACGGTGTGGACGTGGTACTGGCGACGATTGACGAAAATATGGTTGCCCAGCAGGCAAGTCTTTCCTGGCCCATTCCGCACGAGCTGAAAGAGGCCGTGCTGGCAGTGTGTCAGGGCCAGCAGTTAACGCTGTCTCAGTTTGGTCAACTGGACACCCGGCTGGGCCGCCTGTTTGCCGATGCGGTCCAGGCATTGATGCAGCAGGAAAAACTACGCCCCGAGGATATCGTGGCGATTGGTTGCCACGGGCAAACTGTGTGGCATGAACCACAGGGCGCTGCGCCACACACCCTGCAAATCGGTGACAATAACCAGATTGCCGCCCGCACTGGCGTGACCGTGGTCGGCGATTTTCGGCGCCGGGATATTGCACTTGGCGGGCAAGGCGCGCCGCTGGTGCCCGCGTTTCACCATGCGCTGCTGGCGCATCCCACTGAAAAACGCATGGTGCTGAATATCGGCGGCATCGCCAATATCTCAATGCTGTTTCCCGGCGCGCCGGTAAAAGGCTATGACACCGGGCCGGGTAATATGCTGATGGATGCCTGGATTTGGCGCCAGCGCGGTAAAGCCTTTGATAAAGATGCCCAATGGGCGAGCAGCGGCAGCGTAATCCTTCCTTTATTACAGCAAATGCTCAGCGATCCTTATTTTTCCGCGCCTGCGCCGAAGAGTACCGGTCGCGAATACTTTAACTACGGCTGGCTGGAACGCCATCTGGCAAATTTCCCCGGCGTAAAAGCGCAGGATGTGCAGGCAACGCTGGCTGAGCTGACGGCAGTGACCATCTCCGAACAAATTTTGCTGTGCGGCGGCTGCGAGCGGGTACTGGTGTGCGGGGGCGGCGGCCGAAACCCGCTGGTCATGTCGCGCCTGTCCAGCCTGCTACCGGGAACGGAAGTGACCACGACTAATGAAGCGGGCATCAGCGGCGACGACATGGAGGCGCTGGCCTTTGCCTGGCTCGCCTGGCGCACCCTTAACGGTTTACCGGGGAATTTGCCTTCTGTGACCGGTGCCTCAAAAGCCACGGTATTAGGGGCGATTTTTCCTGCCAATGTTCTGAACTATCAGAGTTAACTGAAGTTGCGCAATGGGCGTAAACGGTAGACTGATCGTTACGTGGAGAACTCGTCTCTCCAGGGAACAGGTTTATTCAGGATACGCCCATGAAAAAATTACTTGTCGTTTTACTCCCCACGCTGCTGGCGGGTTGCTCAACTTACAACAACTTCGTCGAGCGCATGCATACCGATACGCTTGAATACCAGTGCGATGAAAAACCGCTGACGGTCAACCTCAACAATACCCGCCAGGAAGTGAGCTTCGTTTACGATGATAAGCCGCTCACGCTGAAACAGGGACTTTCCGCGTCCGGCGCGCGCTATACCGATGGCATTTATGTCTTCTGGTCTAAGGGCGATAGCGCAACGGTTTACGACAAAGATCGCATCGTGTTGAATAACTGCCAGTTGCAAAACCCTAAGCGTTGAGATTTTATCGGGTGGGGCGCACAATAACGCCACCCGAAAACTCCTCTAAGAATCACTATGTCTGACAACGATGCCCTGCAACAGATCGCGCATTTACGCCGCGAATACACCAAAGGCGGTTTACGTCGTCATGATTTGCCCGAGCAACCCTTAGCGCTGTTTGAAAAGTGGCTTGGCCAGGCCTGCGAAGCCAAACTGGCGGACCCTACCGCCATGGTGGTCGCCACGGTTGATGAAAATAACCAGCCTTACCAACGTATTGTGTTGCTGAAGCATTTTGACGAGCGTGGCATGGTGTTTTACACCAACCTCGGTAGCCGTAAAGCGCACCAGATCGAGCACAACCCCAATATTAGCTTGCTGTTCCCCTGGCATATGCTGGAGCGCCAGGTGATGGTGATTGGTAAAGCCGAACGCCTGTCGACGCTGGACGTCATGAAGTATTTCCACAGCCGTCCGCGCGACAGCCAAATCGGCGCGTGGGTGTCAAAGCAGTCCAGCCGTATTTCCGCGCGCGGTATTCTGGAAAGTAAATTCCTCGAACTGAAACAGAAATTCCAGCAGGGCGAGATCCCGTTACCCAGTTTCTGGGGTGGTTTCCGCGTTTCCATTGAACAGATGGAATTCTGGCAGGGCGGCGAACACCGTCTGCACGACCGTTTTTTATACCAGCGTGATGCCGATGCCTGGAAAATAGACAGGCTGGCACCCTGAGTATCGGTTTTATTCTTTAAGCGCTGGTACTCACGTTGCGAGCGCTTTATTCTATACCCGTCATACTTCGCGTTGCAGATGCGTTGGCTGCGTTCACTCATCCCAATCGCTTACTTTTGTTAGCTCCCGGGAATCCTTCACTTGCCGCCTTTCTGCAACGCGAATTATTTAGGGCATATGAATTCTTTTATTTTTCGCCAGTGTGGGCGAAGAGCCGTGTACCGGCACAGGTGCAGTCGTAAATACATGGAGAAATTGATGGCAACCAGCAATTTGATTAAACAATTGCAAGAGCGGGGCCTTGTGGCCCAGGTGACGGACGAGGAAGCGTTAGCAGAGCGACTGGCGCAAGGGCCAATTGCACTCTATTGCGGCTTCGATCCGACCGCCGATAGCTTGCATTTGGGCCATCTGGTTCCTCTGCTGTGCCTGAAGCGTTTCCAGCAGGCAGGGCACAAGCCGGTCGCGCTGGTGGGTGGCGCAACCGGTCTGATTGGCGATCCGAGCTTTAAAGCCGCAGAACGTAAACTGAATACCGAAGATACAGTGCAGGAGTGGGTGGACAAAATCCGTAAACAGGTTGCCCCGTTCCTGGATTTCGACTGCGGTGAAAACTCCGCGATTGCCGCCAACAACTATGACTGGTTCGGCAACATGAATGTGCTGACCTTCCTGCGCGATATCGGCAAGCACTTCTCTGTTAACCAGATGATTAACAAAGAAGCCGTTAAGCAGCGTCTTAACCGCGACGACGTAGGCATCTCCTTCACCGAGTTCTCCTATAACCTGCTACAGGGTTACGACTTCGCCTGCCTGAACGAACTGCACGGCGTCGCGTTACAAATCGGTGGTTCCGACCAGTGGGGTAACATCACCTCGGGTATCGACCTGACCCGCCGTCTGCATCAGAACCAGGTGTTCGGCCTGACGGTTCCGCTGATCACTAAAGCCGACGGCACCAAGTTTGGTAAGACCGAAGGCGGCGCAGTGTGGTTGGATCCGAAGAAAACCAGCCCGTACAAATTCTACCAGTTCTGGATTAACACCGCAGACGCTGACGTTTACCGCTTCCTGAAATTCTTCACCTTCATGGATATTGACGCCATCAACGCGCTGGAAGAAGAAGACAAAACCAGCGGCAAAGCCCCACGCGCGCAATATGTACTGGCAGATGAAGTCACCCGTCTGGTGCATGGCGAAGAAGGTCTGGTTGCAGCGAAACGCATTACCGAAAGCCTGTTCAACGGTAATCTGAGCTCTCTGAGCGAAGCGGATTTTGAACAACTGGCGCAGGACGGCATACCGATGGTTGAGCTGGCGGCTGGCGCGGATTTACAGCAGGCGCTGGTCGATTCCGATCTCCAACCGTCCCGCGGCCAGGCGCGTAAAACCATCGCCTCTAACGCGGTCACCATTAACGGTGAAAAACAGTCTGACCCGGAATACATCTTCAGCGAGGCCGATAAGCTGTTTGACCGCTATACCTTATTACGTCGCGGCAAAAAGAATTACTGCCTTGTTTGCTGGAAGTAATTATTGAATGTTGAAGGGCGTGGGAAACCACGCCCTTTTATTTCGCCTGAATAACGCCTGTCGTAGCCAGAAAAGTCACTGGAAATAGAGATGAAAAACATCCTCGCCATTCAATCCCATGTGGTGTTCGGCCATGCCGGTAACAGCGCCGCAGAATTCCCGATGCGTCGACTTGGCGCTAACGTCTGGCCGCTGAATACCGTTCAGTTTTCGAATCACACCCAGTACGGGCAATGGACCGGTTGCGTCATGCCGGCAAACCATCTTACCGACATTGTTCAGGGCATCGCCAATATCGGCCAACTCCAGCGCTGTGATGCGGTACTTAGCGGTTATTTGGGGTCGGCGGAGCAGGGCGAGCAGATTCTCGATATCGTCCGTCAGGTTAAAGCCGCTAATCCAGCCGCCCTGTATTTCTGCGATCCGGTCATGGGCCATCCCGAAAAAGGCTGTATCGTCGCCCCCGGCGTGGCGGAGTTTCATACCCGTTACGCCATGCCCGCCAGCGACATCATCGCGCCGAATTTAATTGAGCTTGAGATCCTGACCGGCCATGCGGTCAATACGGTTGATGAGGCCGTCAGCGCCGCGCGTGAACTGATCGCGCAGGGCCCGAAAATCGTGCTGATCAAACATCTGGCGCGCGCCGGTTACCGGCTGGATAAATTCGAGATGCTGCTGGTCACCGCCGACGACGCGTTACATATCAGCCGCCCGCTGGTGGATTTTGGCGCGCGCCAGCCGGTAGGCGTCGGCGATGTAACCAGCGGTTTGCTGTTAGTGAAACTGTTGCAGGGCGCGTCGCTACGCGAAGCGCTGGAGCACGTGACGGCAGCAGTGTATGACGTGATGGCTATGACAAAAGAGATGAAAGAGTATGAGTTGCAGGTGGTTGCTGCGCAGGATCTGATTGCTAAACCCGATCTTCATTTTACCGCCAGCGCTATCTAACCTCATAAAATGATGCCTCCTTGCGGAGGCATCATGCTGTGTTATTCAATCCCTTCCGCAGCCAGCGCTGCCGCCACGCCCGGACGCGCTTTCACGCGTTCCATATAATTGGCGATATGCGAAAACGCGCTCATATCCAGCTTGATGGCGTAGGCCCAGCGCAGCACGGTAAACAGATAGGCATCCGCGACGGTGAAGCGTAGCCCCAGTAGCCATTGTTTATCAGCCAGTTCGTCGTCAATATACTGGAACTTCTTCTCCAGCGCCTTACGGGCGATGGGTTTAAATTCTTCCGGGGTGTCCGGGCGGAACAGTGGCGTAAAGCCTTTATGCAGCTCGGTGGCGATATAGTTCAACCATTCCAGGGTGTGATAACGGGTCATGCTGCCAGCGGGCGCGAGCAGCTGGCGATCCGGCACTTTATCCGCGATAAACTGCACAATAGCGACGCCTTCGGTCAGTAGCGAACCCTCTTCAAGCTGCAATGCCGGTACCTGGCCTTTCGGGTTGATTTCCAGATAGTCGGCGCCATGTTCGGTCTTCTTGCTGACTAAGTCGACTTTCTCCAGGGTGAAATCGAGGCCAGCCTCACGCAGTGCAATATGCGGAGAGAGGGAACACGCGCCGGGTTTATAAAACAATTTCATGGACATTTCCTTAACGCATTGGGGGATCACGATTTACTGATACTACACAGTAACGCGTTAGGATTCAGGCGTTTTGACGAAAATTGTGTGACCGGTAATGTCAAAAAAAAAGCCCGCCGAAGCGAGCTTTTATCAAGCGAGAAGGATTACGCCGTAGCGGTATCGCTCGCTTTCAGGGCTTTTTCATCGTCCTGAGTCATGCGGTTCAGTTTCGGCGCGGTCAGGATCATGATCACCGCAATCACTGCCGTCGCGATACCGATTTGCATAAACACGCGGCCATACACTTCCAGTGATTGCAGCGGGTCGGTCACGTTTTCAGGTACAGCCATCATGTTAGCCACGTACCCGCCGATCAGGTTTGCACCTGCGGTGGTCAGGAACCAGCTACCCATGATAAAGCCCATCAGGCGTTGCGGAACCAGTTGTGCAACCATCGCCAGGCCCAGGCCGGAGATCATCAGCTCACCGAAGCTCTGCAATGCATAGCTGGCAATCAGCCAGTTAACGGACACGATACCGGCGTCGCTGGCGAATTTAATCCCTACCGGCAGGATCAGGAAGGCACCAGAACACATCACCATACCGATGGCGAATTTGTGCGGCATTGGCAGGCGGTCGCCCATCTTGTTATAGATAGCGGCCAGAATCGGGCTACCAATCATGATCCAGAACGGGTTCAGCGCCTGGTACTGCTCTGGCTCAAAAGAGATCCCCAGAATCGCATGCTCAACGTTGCGGATCGCGAAGAAGTTCAGCGAGGTCGGCATCTGGCTGTACAGCACGAAGAACACAATCGCTTCCAGCATCAGAATAAATGCCACAATCATTTTACGGCGTGCCGCACCCTGCATCGCAAAGGCTTCTTTACCGAAGATAAACACGATACCCAGGGCGATGAAGCCCAGCGCCATACGCGCAATACCCTGGTTGTGCAGCAGCCAGGTCGCGATGGTGATCAACACTACTACGCCAACGAGAGTAGCCAGCAGTTTGCCAAAGTGCAGCGGCTGGAAGTCCGGTTGGGAGCCGTAGTCTTTCACCCATGCGCGGCAGAACAGGAAGTTCACCACGGTGATCAGCATACCCACCACGCTCAGCGCGAACGCTACGCTCCAGCCATACTGAGCGGCGAGCCACGGCGTTGCCAGCATAGAGAAGAACGAACCAATGTTAATCGCCATGTAGTACATGGTGAATGCGCCATCAAGACGCGGGTCATCCTTCGCATAGCAAGTAGAGAGCAGTGAAGACGGGTTGGCTTTAAACAGGCCATTACCGACGGCAATGGTCGCCATACCGATATAAACGATAGTGGCGTCATGGCCAGACCACGCAACCAGCGCATAACCAATCGCCAGCACAATCGCGCCTAACAGGATAACGCGTTTAGTACCCAGTACTTTATCACCCAGCCAACCGCCGATAGACACCAGGCCATACACCAGGGCGCTGAAGGAGGAGAAAAGGGTGATGGAATCCGCTTCGGACATACCCAGCTGTTTTACCAGGTAGACGGCCATGATCCCTTGCAGGCCGTAAAAACCAAAACGCTCCCATAATTCTATGGAAAAGATCAGATAGAACGATTTCGGTTGTTTAAAAGCATTCAGGCTGACGCTTTCGGTTGGTTTATTGTTTGCAGTCGACACATATACCTCTTTTTTTACGTCCCCTGTTAAAGGGGGAAAAAACTCAGCGTGATGCCATTGCGGGCAGTCGCTTGTTGTTATAAGGAGGGGAAACGGCGGGTAATGTTCACTATCCTGGTCTCTCAGACAAGGGCTTTGCAATACTCTGTTACATATCTTGTGTGCAGAATAATAACCGCCTCGTTTAAACCGCATCCAGAGTTAAATTTCAGTACGTTAAAATTAACAGTTCAAATATCTGCTTAACGCCGCTGAAAAACCCTTAATGGTGATATATTCTGCTTTCCAGTTGCATATCAGGTGATAACGTCCAGTTGATAAACAAAAGCTGGTTTAATGTGTTGGGTCAGGGAGTCAAAAAATAACATTGGCGTTGAAAAATTAAGGAAAAAATCACACATCTTTAACACCATGTTATCGATGCGATCTTTGTCACAATTTTATAGAAATTTCTGGACGAAAAAGAACGATTGACCGGAGAGGGCAATTGGTTCTGGTGAATTATCACATTGATACAGTGAATTTGCGGTGCATTGTGCGGGTATGAGCCTGCCGATGGCGGCAGGCGACGGCGTCAGGCGTACACTTTCTCTTTGTATTCACACAGATCTTCAATAATGCAGGAGCCGCAGCGCGGTTTACGCGCAATGCAGGTATAGCGGCCATGCAGGATCAACCAGTGATGGCAATCCACTTTGAATTCAGCAGGGACCACTTTTAATAGCTTGTCTTCGACCTGTTCAACGTTTTTGCCTGGCGCAAATTCGGTACGGTTGCAGACCCGAAAAATATGGGTATCTACCGCAATGGTCGGCCAGCCGAAAGCGGTATTGAGCACCACATTGGCGGTTTTACGGCCTACGCCGGGCAAGGCCTCCAGCGCGTCGCGATCTTCCGGCACCTCGCCGTGATGTTTTTCAATCAGCAGGCGGCAGGTTTTAATCACGTTCTCGGCTTTGCTGTTAAACAGGCCAATGGTTTTGATGTACTCTTTAACGCCATCCACGCCAAGCTCCAGCATCGCCTGGGGCTTATTCGCGACCGGATAAAGCCGGGCGGTGGCTTTATTGACGCTGACGTCTGTCGCCTGGGCAGAAAGCAGCACCGCAATGAGCAATTCAAACGGTGAACTGAAATTCAGTTCAGTCGTCGGATGGGGATTGTGTTCGCGCAAGCGCGAGAGTATTTCCAGACGTTTCGCTTTGTTCATAACGCTTTCTCAGCACTCGCGTCGACCACAACGCGTTGTGCGGCGCGGCGGGTTTTCATTTTCTCGTCAATCAGGTACTTCACCGCCAGCATTAAGCCCAGCCCGATAAATGCGCCGGGCGGCAGCATCGCCAGCAAAAAAGGCGTGTCGGTATGAAAAATCTCAATGCGCAATACCTTTGCCCAGCTACCCAGCAGCTGGTCCGCGCCGTCAAACAGCGTACCGTTTCCGATGATTTCCCTGATCGACCCCAAAACAAACATCGCGCTGGTGGCCCCCAGGCCGATAGCAAAGCCATCGAGCGCAGAAATCGCCACGCTGTTGCGCGCCGCGAACGCTTCGGCGCGGCCGATCACAATACAGTTGGTCACGATCAGCGGAATAAAAATCCCCAATGACTGATAAAGACCAAATGCATAGGCGTTAATCAGCATCTGCACCGCGCTCACCACCGACGCAATAATCATCACGTAAATCGGGATGCGCACTTCCGCAGGCATCCAGCGGCGCAGGGCGGAAATAGCGGTGTTGGTCAGCGTCAATACCAGCGTGGTGGCAAGACCAAGGCCCAACGCGTTGGTGGCGGTGGACGTCACTGCCAGCAGCGGACACAGCCCCAGTAACTGCACCAGCGCGGAGTTGTTTTTCCACAACCCCTGTACCACAACCTCTTTAATCTGGCTCATTAGGGTTCTCCACAGGCCGGTAAAGCGGATAGCTTATTGGGCAGCGTTTCGGCAAACAGCCCGGCGCGCTTAACGGCATTCACGACCGCGCGCGGCGTAATGGTCGCACCGGTAAACTGGTCAAACTGACCACCGTCTTTCTTCACCGCAAAGCTGGCATCGTCCGCGCCCTGAATATGTTTATTGCTCAGCGTGGTGATCCAGTTGCTGATGCGCAATTCAATTTTATCGCCCAGGCCCGGCGTTTCGTGATGTTCCGTCACGCGGCTACCCCAGACGGTGCCCTGGAAATCACTGCCAACCAGCAGTTGGATTGCCCCGGAATAGCCGTCGGGGGCGGTGGCTTCCATGACCACGCCTACCGGTTTATCACCCTGGCGCGCCACATAAACGCGATGTTCGCCCTTGCCGAGCGCCGGATCGTTAACCCAGAAACAGCTCTGTTGTAGCTCGTTATCGTATTTATCCGTTGGGAACACCTGGTCGAACAGCGCCTGCTGCACCACGGCCGCCTGGTGGGCAATGGTATTTTTGGTCAACTCATTAATCGCGGCGGTCAGGCCGGTAGAGAACGCGGCAAACAGCGCCAGCGTCACGCCATGTTTTCGCATGGTTTTCAGCATAAGCGCTCCTTAGCGATGCCCGTAAACCCGCGGGCGGGTGTAATAATCGATAAGCGGCACGGTGATGTTTGCCAGCAGGGTGGCAAAAGCCACACCATCAGGATAGCCGCCGTAGCTGCGGATAAGCCAGACCAGTACGCCAGCCAGCGCCCCGAAGATCAGACGACCACGGTTAGTGGTGGAGGCGGTCACCGGATCGGTAAGGATAAAGAACGCGCCAAGCATGGTTGCGCCAGAGAACAGATGCACCTGCGGTGAAGCAAAATGCTCCGGCGCAATCAGCCAGCCGAGTAGTGAGCAAACCAGCAGCGACACCAGGAAGCTCACCGGGATATGCCAGCGAATCAAGTTCTTCGCTAATAAGAACAGGCCGCCTGCCAGAAAAGCCACATTGACCCACTGCCAGCCAGGCCCGCCCAGCACGCCACTCAGCATGGGTGCCTGCATTAACTGTACTGCGTCACTGCCTGCGCGCAGGCCGGTTTTGAAAGTGTCCAGCGGCGTTGCCTGGCTAACGCCGTCGATCCCCAGCTTCAACTGGGCGAGCGTGTCGCCGCTGGCGGTATGGCTGGTAAAAATCAGCCGCAGGGTATCAAGAAAATCCGGTTGTAGCGCCGCGATGCTCTGCGGAGGCAGCCAGGTGGTCATCTGCACCGGGAAAGAGATCAGCAACACCACGTAACCAATCATCGCCGGGTTAAACGGATTATGCCCCAGCCCGCCGTACAGTTGCTTGGCAATAATAATGGCGAAGACCGTGCCCAGGATCACCATCCACCAGGGCGCAAGCGGGGGAATACTAATACCCAGCAGCAGCCCGGTCAGCAGCGCCGAGTTATCCCCCAGCATGCCTGAGAGCGGCTGTTTGCGCAGTTTGCACACCAGGCCTTCTGCCGCCAGCGCGCTGACGATAGCGAGGAGTAGCTGAGTTAACGATCCCCAACCGAAGTAGTACCACTGCACCGCAATACCGGGCAGCAGCGCCAGCGAGACCAGCATCATGATGCGCGACGTCTGGCGCTTATTATGGGTATAAGGGGAGCTTGCGATTCTGAAAACCATTTAATCCTCGTTCACAACCTGCTGAGCGGCTTTTTTAGCCTGCGCGCGGGCAATTGCCGCAGCGACCGCCGCTTTACGCGGGTCGACCGGCTCGTCATTGGCGGATTCTGTTTGAGCGGTTTGCTTACGGGCTTTAGCGCGGGCAATGGCGGCTTCAACCGCCGCCTTACGCGGATCTGCCGGGGCGTCGCTGGCGGGTTGCTCCACCGGCTCTGCCGCAGCCTGTTTACGGGCTTTGGCGCGGGCGATAGCGGCTTCAACTGCGGCTTTACGCGGGTCAACCGGCGCTTCGCGGGTGGTTTCAACCTCCGGCTCTGCCGCAGCCTGTTTACGGGCTTTGGCGCGGGCGATAGCGGCTTCAACTGCGGCTTTACGCGGGTCAACCGGCGCTTCGCGGGTGGTTTCTTCTGCCGGCTCTGCCGCAGCCTGCTTACGGGCCCTGGCGCGAGCAATGGCGGCTTCAACCGCTGCTTTACGGGGATCGGTGGGCGCATCGTTCGCGAACTCTGTCACCGAAGACGCCGCTTTTTCTGCCTGGCGCGCGCGCGCCTGCGCTTTGCGGGCTTCACGGGCGGCAATCACGGCCTGATTATCCGGCTCGCTATTGGCCTGAACCACAATGGCATCCGTCGTTTTCTTATTACGTACCCGTGCCAGCGCGGCTTGAATAGCATCCTGATCCTGCGCGTCAGGCTGTACGGCGGCTTTCTTATGCCTTTCCAGACGAGCGGCTTTTTCACGCTCCAGCCGCTGTTGACGGGCCTCGAAGCGCGCTTTCGCCTCGGCGGCACGCTGTTCTTCCAGCTGCACGGCGCGGATCTCTGCTTTCTCCTGGCGGAAATATTGCACCAGCGGAATGTTACTCGGGCAGACCCAGGCGCAGGCACCGCACTCGATACAGTCAGAGAGATTGTGCGCAGTCGCTTTGTCGTGTTGCTGCCCTTTACTGAACCAGTAAAGCTGCTGGGGGAGAAGATCGGCCGGGCAGGCGTCGGCGCAGGCGCTGCATCGAATACAGTGTTGTTCTTCTTGCTGCTCGCCCATCTCATGACTGGACGGGGCCAACAGGCAGTTGGTAATTTTCACCACCGGGACATCAAGCCAGGGCAGGGTAAAGCCCATCAGCGGGCCGCCCATAATCACCAGTTGTTCGCTGGTTGGGCAGAAACCGCCAAACTCCAGCAAGTGGCGCACCGGCGTACCGAGACGCGCCCAAACGTTGCCTGGCCGTGAAATGGATTCGCCCGTCAGGGTCACTACGCGTTCCGTCAGCGGCTCGCCGTCGATAACCGCGCGTTTAACCGCATAAGCCGTGCCGACGTTGTGCATCAGCACGCCGATGTCGGATGAACGGCCGCCGTGGGGCACCTGTTTGCCGGTCAGGATCTGGGTCAGCTGCTTAGCGCCGCCGGACGGGTACTTGGTCGGGATCACACGCAGGGAGATGCCGTGCTCCTGGCTCAGTACCGCCCGCAGCATGGAAATCGCCTGAGGTTTGTTATCTTCTACACCGATCAACACTTCACGCGGTTTAAGGATCCACGCCAGAATGCGAATGCCTTCAACAATTTGCGCCGCGCACTCCTGCATCAGACGGTCATCCGCCGTGATGTACGGCTCGCATTCCGCCGCGTTAATGATCAGGGTTTCGATTTTATCGCCGCCGCCCTGTAGCTTGACGCCGGTAGGGAAGCCCGCGCCGCCCAGGCCAGCTACGCCAAACTGGTGGATTCGCTCGATTAACGCTTCGCAGGTGCGCTGTTGATAATCCTGCCAGCCGTCGCGATCGATCCAGCGGTCGTCGCCGTCAGGCTCGATAATCACGCTGAGTTCCGCCAGTGCGGAAGGGTGGGCGGTGCTGTGCGGCGCAATCGCTACCACGGTACCGGACGTCGGCGCATGTACCGGCAACATTCGGCCCCAACCGCGGGTCAGCGGCTGACCGCGTAGCACGCGATCGCCTGGCTGAACGCACAGTTCGCCCTCAGCGCCAATATGCTGCTTCAACGGGATAACAAAACGGCCGGGTAACGGCACGTGGCGCAGCGGGGTGCCGCTGGACTGGGTTTTCATTTCAGGCGGATGAATGCCGCCATCGAAATCCCAGATTTTCTCTTTTCTGAAAGCAGAAAATAACTTAAGCATGTTGTTCCACAGGAATGATTCGAACCGGAATACTGTCCAGATTCCATTTCCAGTTTTCCGTCGTGGTGGCGACAGGCCGCAATTCAATACAGTGTGTCGGGCACGGGTCAACGCAGAGATTGCATCCGGTACACAGGTCGCTCATTACGGTATGCATCGCGCGGGTGGCGCCCACAATGGCGTCAACCGGGCATGCCTGAATACATTTGGTGCAGCCGATACAGTTGTTTTCGTCGATTACGGCCAGCATCCGCACCGGTTCCGGGGCGGCATCATCGCCGCCGATGGGCTGCGGCTCGACGTTTAATAAGGTCGCGATCTTGTGCATCACCGCCTCGCCGCCGGGGGCGCAGCGGTTGATGTTTTCACCCTGGTTACCTACCGCTTCGGCATAAGGACGACAGCCCGGGTATCCACACTGGCCGCACTGGCTCTGGGGCAGAATCGCATCGATTTTGTCGACAATCGGGTCTTCTTCCACGGCAAAACGGCGGGAAGCAAAACCCAGCAGCAGGCCAAACACCAGGCCCAGCGCGCTCAGGGATAAAATGGCGATCCAGACGGTACTCATGACACTTTTACCAGCCCGCTAAAGCCCATAAACGCCAGCGACATCAGCCCGGCGGTAATCAGCGCGATGGCATTGCCGCGAAACGGTGCAGGCACATCGGCAACCGCCAGCCGTTCGCGAATCGCCGCAAACAGCACCATAACAAAGGAGAACCCGACCGCCGCCGAAAAGCCGTACAGCGCCGACTGGAGAAAGTTATGGCCGAGGTTGATATTCAGCAGCGCGACCCCTAACACCGCGCAGTTGGTGGTAATCAACGGCAGGAAAATACCCAGCAGGCGATACAGCGCCGGGCTGGTTTTGCGCACCACCATCTCAGTAAACTGCACCACGACCGCAATCACCAGAATGAAGGCGAGGGTACGCAGATAAATAAGGTCGAGGGGGATCAAAATAAAGTTGTCGATAAGCCAGGCGCAAACCGACGCCAGGGTCATCACGAACGTAGTCGCCAGGCCCATACCAATGGCGGTCTCCAGTTTTTTGGAAACCCCCATAAACGGGCACAGGCCAAGAAACTTCACCAGCACGAAGTTATTGACCAGCACAGTACCAACAAATAACAGCAAATAATCAGTCATTATCCGACCTGAAACAAAAATAGCCGCCTATTATCGGACATGGATCACATGGCGACAACAGAGAATCTGTAAGGTTATTAAGGATTGACGAAAGTCAGTTTTACGCGCTCCGCGCGTTTGAAATAGGGCACAAACAGCGCTGCGGCGATCAGTTGAAACACTAACTGGCGCACAATCGCGTCATCTGACACCGGTGAAAACGCGAAGGATTTCAGCACCAGCAACACCGAAATAAGCAACCAGATAATATAGTGCTTTGGCACTTTAGACTGGCGCTTAAAAAAACCGATGGTCAGCCACAGGGTATAACTCCACATTACTACCGCCGATATCAGCGAGACATACACCCACAGGGCGTCCTGTCCGGCTTGCTGGCCTAAGGCCTGGCGCGTTTCCGGCGAGAGCAGCGCGGTAAAATACATTACCACGACTAATGACGTGCTCAATAAGGTCAGCAGAAGCCAGGCGAGAGGGGCAAGTAGCCATCCCCCGATACGCATTGCAGGCGTGGCGGTCATATTACCTCCGGCGGGGTATATCGTTAGCACTATTCACTGTGTGAATTTCAGCGCAAGAATTATAAGGATTTTCGCGCTAAAAGCTACTCAGGCTTATTGAACGAAGCGCCAGACGGTCTTGGGCACCTGGCCGAGGTCAAATAATCGCCCACCCGAGACAATTTCCGCGCGGCGGTGATCGGCTGCCCGGTACATGTTGATAATCTCCTCATTATCGGCAAGGGAATAGTTAAGGTGATCAAACAACTTTTCCAGGCTTTCAAGCGAATTGATTTTACGAAATTTAAATAAATAATCCTGAACGGTCATGGTCGGTCCTGTCCTGAAATATAATTAGAAATAGTCCCGTGATGGCACACGTCAATAATAAAACGAAGTCGAATCACATTCCGTCATCGTCAGGCGTATATCATGTATTTAAGACTTTTCTTCGGGAAAGAGTAAAAACAGTGCGCAACGCGTGCCATACCAGATTAACCTTGTTCGGCTCTTCTGGCAATAAACGCATGATAGTAATAGAAACTTTTTTGAATGAACGAGGCTGCATTGTATTCCGTCGGCGTTGAGTCTGCTGCCGGAAGTAAACGGGAGTTAAAAAAGAATACTGACTAAACGGTGCCGGGACGGCTATTTAATCCTGATGATTACATCAATGATAAATGATTTTGGTGTTAATTTCGCAAATCGTTGCTATTGGTAAAACTTTAAATAGCGCAGGAAAGGAGAATATTTTTTTACCGTATCGCCGCTCTGGCTAAAAATCCACGTTCCCGCGCCGGTACGTTTGAGGCGTTCCTGACAGGCTACACTCTCAGAGTAAACGGTATTAGCAGTTGTTACCGGATGGCTAATGGTGTGAAATACCGTTGTCCATAGACGAGAGGAATGTAAATGAGCGACAACGTCCGTGTTGGATTAATTGGATATGGCTATGCCAGTAAAACGTTCCATGCCCCGCTGATTGTCGGCACGCCGGGTATGACCCTGGCGGCGGTTTCAAGCAGCGACGCAACGAAAGTGCATGCTGACTGGCCTGGCGTAACCGTAGTCTCCGACCCTAAACAGCTTTTCAACAATCCTGAGATCGATCTCATTGTGATCCCCACCCCCAACGATACGCACTTCCCGCTGGCCCGCGCCGCGATGGAAGCGGGTAAACACGTGGTGGTGGATAAACCCTTTACCGTGACGTTGTCACAAGCCCGAGAACTGGAAGCGCTGGCGAAAAGCCGTGGCCTGGTACTGTCGGTGTTTCATAACCGCCGCTGGGATAGCGACTTTCTGACCCTGAAGGGCCTGATTGCCGAGGGAAAACTGGGCGAAGTCAGCTATTTCGAATCTCATTTTGACCGCTACCGTCCGCAGGTTCGCAATCGCTGGCGCGAGCAGGCGGGCCCTGGTAGCGGCATTTGGTACGATTTAGGGCCGCACCTTATCGACCAGGCGCTGGTGCTGTTTGGCGTGCCGGTCAGTATTACTGTCGATATGGCGCAGCTGCGCCCCGATGCCCAAACCACTGACTACTTCCATGCGGTGCTGGCCTATCCGCAGCGCCGCGTTGTGCTGCATGGCACCATGCTGGCAGCGGCGGAGTCGGCGCGTTATATCGTTCACGGCACCCGTGGCAGCTATGTGAAATTTGGGCTCGACCCGCAGGAAGACCGTCTGAAAGCGGGTGAACGTCTGCCGCAAGAAGACTGGGGCTACGATATGCGCGACGGCGTCCTGACGCTGGCTTCCGGTGACGAACTGGATGCGCAAACGCTGCTGACAGTACCGGGTAACTATCCGGCATACTATGCGGCGATCCGCGATGCGCTCAACGGCCAGGGCGAAAACCCGGTGCCCGCCAGCCAGGCGATCCGCGTCATGGAGTTGATTGAACTGGGGATTGAATCCGCCAAACATCGCTCAACGCTTTGCCTGACCTGATGGGCGTCACCCGGAAAAAACGCGCCGGTCGGCGCGTTTTTTTTAGGCTTTAGCAATCTTATCCCGTATGGCCTGTTTTTCGCTTTCCGACAGGAACGCGATTTCCAGCCCATTGCGCTGGGCGGTACGCATCTGGTCAAGCGTCAGCCCGGCCTGAACGGCGGCAATCTGGTATTCATGAATAATATCTACGCCCTGAACGCCCGGATCGTCGGTGTTAATCGTCGCCAGAATCCCGTGCTCAAGGAAGCGTTTTAGCGGATGCGCCTCCAGCGACGGTACGGTGCTGGTCTGGATATTGGAGGTCAGGCAGGATTCAATGCCGATTTTCTGTTCCGCGAGGAAATCCATCAGCGCGGGATCTTCGATGGCCTTCACGCCGTGGCCAATACGCTCGGCACCCAGTTCACGAATCGCCTGCCAGATGCTTTCTGGACCGGCGGCCTCGCCCGCATGGACCGTAATACGCCAGCCCGCGTCGCGACCGCGATTAAAGTGATTCAAAAACAGGCTGCCCGGAAAGCCGAGTTCATCGCCTGCTAAATCCAGGGCGGTAATACGATCGCGATGCGCCAGTAGGGCATCCAGTTCGTTCAGGCAGGCGGCCTCGCCAAACGTGCGGCTCTGAATGCCGATTAAACGTACTTCGACACCGTATTCGCGGGAGCCCTGGCGCACGCCGTCGATCACCGCTTCCACCACGCCAGCTACCGGCAGGTTGTGGTTCATCGCCATATACCAGGGGGAAAAACGCAGCTCGACGTAATGCAGACCCTGACGCGCGGCATCTTCGACGTTTTCGCGCGCCACACGGCGGCAGGCATCGAGTGAGCCGAGAACTTTGACGCCCCAGTCGAGTTTGCTTAAAAAGCTCACCAGATCGGGTTCGGTTTCGATCACCTGAACGTGCGGCCGTAATCCTTCAAGGGTGCGTGAAGGCAGGGGAAGGTTGTATTGCAGCCCGAGGTCAAGAATGGTTTCCGGGCGAATATTGCCGTCGAGGTGGCGATGCAGGTCGGTTAACGGCAGGGTGGTATCAATCATAGTTGCACTCTTTTTGGATTTGCGTGGTCGATCCACGCGTTTTTTGAATAAAGTGCATTTTATTATAAAGGCTTTGCCGCCAACCATGCACGCAACATTCTGTTATTTGCGCATCAGATGGCCGGTTGTCGCGCAACAACCTGCCGCTAGCCAATAAAAAACCCGGTTTCCCGGGTTTGGTTAGATCCAACCAGCCTGACTGGCTGCCCACACCACAATGGCGACGGCGATAAGTATCCAGGTTGTTTTACGCATAGCTTTACAATATTGCCTCCGCAGACGTTTTGCGGCGACACAATACCATAATGGCGTTACGCCATGCAGGCGCGTATCGCATTAATTAACCCCTCAACGCCTTTTTCCAGCTTCACGCGCGAGCAACCAGCATTGAGCCGCACAAAACCCCGGCCCTCGTCGCCATAGGTATCGCCGCGCATAATGGCGACTTTCTGCTGTTCGATTAGGTTTTTTTGCAACAGGCTGTCATCAATCTGCAAGGCGCGTAAATCAATCCATGCCAGATACGTCGCTTCAGGCGGCTGCCAGTTGAGTTGCGGAAAAGCGTGGTTAAGTCGTTGCGCGATGTATTGCATATTCTGTTCAAGATAGCGGCGCAATGCGTCGAGCCAGGGCGCGCCGTCGCGGTAGGCGGCTATATGCGCGGCAACTGCCAGCACCGCCGGGGAAGAGAGCCCATCGCGGCCTTTCAGGGCCGCGAGATACGCGTCGCGATCCGTAGCATCGGCAATCATCCCCCATGCGCCGGTCAGCGCGGGGATATTGAAACTTTTCGAGCCTGAGGTGAACAGCGCGTAGCGTTCGCCGCCAACTTCGCTCCAGGGAATATGGCGGCGATCGCACCACACCATATCCATATGGATTTCATCACTGATGACCCGCACACCGTGGCGGGCGCACAGTTGCGCCATAGTCATGAGTTCATCCCGGCTCCACACCTTGCCGGTGGGGTTATGCGGGCTGCACAGCAGCATGATTTTGCATTCCGGGCGCGCCAGCAGCGCGTCAAGCTGCTGCATATCGCAATGCCAGTCGTTAGCGTTTTTTTGCAGCGGCGCGGCCAGCACCTGGCGCTGGTTGCCCTCGATAGCCTTATAGAAAGCGTCATAAGCCGGAGTATGGATGAGTACCGCCTCGCCCGGTTGAGACCACTGGCGAATCATCTCCGACGCCATATAAATGACCGAGGGGCCATAGACGATGGCGTCATTATCGACCCGCGCGTCAAAGCGCGTGATAAACCAGTGATTGATGGCAGAAAGAAAATCGTCATGCTTCCAGCGGCTGTAGCCGAAAACGCCGTGGCCGATACGCTGGCTTAGCGCATCGAGGATGCAGGGCGCGGTGGGGAAATCCATATCAGAGATAGTGAACGGCAGCAGGTCGGCGGCGCCGAAGCGGTCGGCGACATAATCCCATTGCGTACACCAGGTGCCGTGCCGATCGACCGGCGTAGAAAAATCAAACATAGTCCTTCCTCTGGCAATGCCCCTTCGCGCAGCGAAAGGGCATTTCACGTTATGCTTCGACCATATTCATCAGGCCGGCCATTTCATCTTTAACGGACTGGACCTGCGTACCAATAACGACCTGTAAATTATGCTGATTAAGTTTTACCACGCCAATGGCGCGGTTGGCTTTTAGCGCATCGGTATCCACCAGGGACATATCTTTCACCGACAGGCGCAGGCGGGTAATACAGTTGTCGAGGGAGACAATATTATCCGCGCCGCCCAGCGCCGCCAGAATGGCCGGTACGTTATAGCCCGATTTGCCCGGCGCGCCGGCATGCATTTTTTCCTGCACGTTAGCGGTTTCAATATCGCGGCCCGGCGTTTTGATATTCCAGCGGGTGATGGCGAAGCGGAAAATCGCGTAATAGGCCACGAACCACACGGCAGCCACCACCGGTACCATATACCATTTGGTGGACAGGCCATGCAGAATGCCAAACACCACAAAGTCGATAACGTTACCGTCGGTATTCACTGAAGTACGCTAACTCATAGTAACCGGAGTACCGTTAACTGTGCTTCAGAAGGAGTGAATTCAGACGGTTAACACTACAGAAAGTTATCCATCTTAAAAAGCATAATGACTTAAGGAAGTTACCATGTTCAAAAAATGCACTTGTATGAAAACTCAGAATAATGCCTGACTGCGTCAGTATTGATTTAGTTGGCATGTCTAAATAATGGTGATTATTGAAACAGCATAAGATAGGTTTAAACTATGGAAAGGCCAAGACTTTACAGTTACGTCCGTTTTAGTTCTGAACGGCAATCGAAGGGAACCAGTATTGAGCGTCAGAAATCCAACATCGACAATATGGTTAAGAAGATTGCGCAGGAGCATGATTTAGAAATATTCGAAGAATACCAGGATTTAGGGGTGTCAGCGTTCAAAGGCAAGAACGCCACAGAAGGGGCGTTAGCGGATTTTATTCAACATGTAGAAACAGGAAAAATTCCTTTCGGTTCGTATCTCTTAATCGAATCACTTGATCGCTTTTCCCGCGCCAATCCTATGGTCGCTGTTAACATGTTTACAAGTCTGTTGTTAAAAGGGATTGTAGTTATCACCGGTATCGATAACCAGATATACAGAGAGACTAAAGTTAACAACGATACTCTTCAGCAGCTTATGTATTCGGTGATGTTGTTTTCACGGGCTAATGATGAATCTGAGACAAAATCGCATCGTACTATTGCAAGTGCCCTGAATAAAATTAAACGGCACAAAGCACGTCAGTTAGGAGATCCAGTCGTTGCTATTAAAGAATTAGGGATGGATAAGTGGTGGACTGACTCAAGTTCAGGATTCGTAAAACCACACCCTGTTTATTACCCTATTGCGCAAAAAATGATTGAACTGAAGCAGAGGGGCTATTCAAACCGTCTGATACTGGCTTATCTGAAAGAAAACCATCCAGCGCCAACAGAAGGACGTTCACGCGGTAAATGGAACATACAACATGCTTCGCGAATTATTGAACCGGCAATCTATGGACAGAAGGTGATTAATGTTAATGGTGAATCGTACACCCTTGATGATTATTACCCCGCGATTGTGACAAAGGACGTGACCTGCCCCCAGGATTAGATACAACCTTCAGTTAGTAATGTCGGTTGGTTTTTCTTCATATTTCCCGTTTCGCCAGTCCGCTGCAAATTCAGCCGGAGTCTGGTAGTTCAGCGATGAATGTGGACGACACTCGTTATAATCCTGCCGCCAGTCATTAATCGTTTTCCTGGCGTGAACTATATCGCTGAACCAGTGCTCATTGAGGCACTCATCCCTGAATCGTCCGTTAAAACTTTCAATAAATCCGTTCTGTGTTGGCTTGCCCGGCTGGATAAGCCGCAGCTCCACCCCATGCTCATAAGCCCACTGGTCAAGTGCTCTGCAGGTAAACTCCGGCCCCTGGTCCGTTCTTATCGTCGCCGGATAGCCGCGAAACAGTGCAATGCTGTCCAGAATTCGCGTGACCTGAACGCCTGAAATCCCGAATGCGGCGGTAATCGTCAGACACTCCTTCGTGAAGTCGTCCACGCAGGTCAGGCACTTGATCCTGCGACCGGTGGCCAGCGCGTCCATGACAAAATCCATCGACCAGGTCAGGTTGGGCGCCTCCGGGCGGAGCAGCGGCAGACGTTCTGTTGCCAGCCCTTTACGACGTCGTCTGCGTTTTACGCCCAGCCCGTTAAGGTGGTAAAGGCGGTACACGCGCTTGTGATTAACATGAAGGCCTTCACGGCGCAGTAACTGCCAGATGCGTCGGTAGCCAAAACGCCTGCGCTCCAGTGCCAGCTCAGTGATACGCCCTGATAAATGCGCATCAGCAGCCGGTCGCTGAGCCTCATAGCGGCAGGTCGACAGGGACAAACCTGTAAGCCTGCAGGCACGACGTTGCGACAGACCGGTCGCATCACACATCAACACCACAGCTTCCCGCTTCTGGTCTGTCGTCAGTACTTTCGCCCCAGAGCCACCTGAAGCGCCTCCTTATCCAGCATGGCTTCAGCGAGCAGCTTCTTGAGGCGGGCGTTCTCTTCCTCAAGCGACTTCAGGCGCTTAACCTCGGGCACCTCCATACCGCCATACTTCTTACGCCAGGTGTAAAAGGTGGCGTCGGAAATGGCGTGCTTGCGGCAGAGCTCACGGGCAGAAACCCCGGCTTCGGCCTCTCGGAGAATACTGATGATCTGTTCTTCGGAAAAACGCTTCTTCATGGGGATGTCCTCATGTGGCTTATGAAGACATTACTAACATCGCGGTGTATTAATCAACGGGGAGCAGGTCAAAGGGTGTTATTACTCCTAACTGTATTTATACGTTGTCCCATATATCACCGTATATATGGGACACATGATAGAGCTTCAACCACTGTGCAAATTGTTGTCCCATTTATCACTGTATATATGGGACAACAATTACTTAATAGCTTAAACGTTCAGTTTTTGAACAATGCGATGAACTGTTGATCTGGGGATAGAAGTAAGGGCAGCGAGTTCCCTGATATTAGTTGTTCCTTTTTCCCATAATCGGCTTATTGAATCGATCTGTTCCATATCGTAAATGGTTGGTCTTCCCCTGGTGTTGTTCCCTTTTGCTATCACTCCGAGTTGTAAAAGGGTATCTGAACAAATTACGGTCTGCCTTATCTCGTGAGTTCTTTTTGTATTCCTGTACACAACAAGAACCACTGGCAATGGTGCTCTGCTAATCTTCCTTTGTACACCAGCAGGAGGAACGAATCGCATACCACGGTGACACCATCTGATCTCGTGTGTGTACTCGTTCAGCATCACGTTCTTAATGAAATATTTAGTCTGGGGCCGGGCAGGGATCACAAACACGGTTAAGTCTGGTTCGTGTGCTTTTTGTAGGAATTCTTCCGCCATTGAAAACGGGGGATTACAGAACGCAGATTGTATCCCTTTCCACGATACACCGAGGCTATCCACAAAATAGTTATCGCATAAGGTGTTCGTTTTGGTTGCAGCGAGATCATGGGTAAAGTTGAATTCATTAGTAAGGATTTTGAAAACCTTCGGTGGGGTTCGCCATTCATCACTACCGTTATGGTTAGCGCCGTGCCTGATGTACCTTGATGGATCGATCATTTTTTGACTTAACTAGTATCCGTTTTATCAAATATCTTTGAAATCATCAGACGTGATACGGTTAACCCAATCGAACATAATTTGCACATGATTACCGTTGGGCTTTATTAGCCCTACCTGGCAAGCGTTAACACCGGTTGTCTTACCTTCGATAACGCGACCATCACCCATATAAACCCTTATGCCTACGCCTTGTTGAAAGCATTTATTACAGATCGAGAAGAAGTCTCTACGGGTAGGTTCGGTAACGGAAGCGTTGAACTGTTCTGGTTCAATCAGATATGGTTTAACGTCTGAATCAGCGGGCAGTTCTTCTAACGATGCGATGTATTCCATTGAAATTTTTATCCGCTTCGTGCCTTTGGGTCTGCTTGAGGCGTAGATAACTTTCTCTTCAGGATAAAATTTTGCGACATAGCCTATGATTGATAGCCCGTTGCAACTAACTATTTTGACCGGAACGTCATTAAATCGAAGAAATTGAAGTCTTCTGGACAAAAGGGAATAATCGCGGGGCCAAACTTCAGCCTCCCTTCCGTATGTGATGTCGTTAACCATTAGCAATACCTACAATTAAATCATTACGATAAACAAAATTTACATATAAAAAAACCCCACCGAAGCGGGGTTTATTACAATATTTCGTATTAACGCAGCAGAGACAGAACGCTCTGAGTCGTCTGGTTAGCCTGAGCCAGAACAGAAGTACCAGCCTGTTGCAGGATCTGCGCACGGGACATGTTGGAGACTTCGGTTGCGTAGTCAGCATCTTCGATACGGCTACGAGCAGAAGTCAGGTTGTTAACGGTGTTGCCCAGGTTGGTGATGGTAGAATCGAAACGGTTCTGTATAGCACCCAGGGAGCTACGTTGAGCATCAACTACCTTCAAGGCATTATCAATAGTTGATAAAACGTCCGGGTTAGATGAAATCGTGGTGCCAGAGGTCACTTTACCATCACTATCAATATTAGCTCTGTAATATACCGGGTCTGTTGTTCCTTCTTTGATGACATATCCGAGAGAACCGTCATCCTTACGATATGAATGAAGGCTTTGATTTGTAGCTAAAGCACTAGTATCAACTGTTACTTCTTTTTGTACTGCTACTACTTTATCAACCGCTTTAGAAGTATCAACTTTCGCAAGATCTGCACCTGCCAGCGCCGTAGTAGAGTTCCAGTTTACTTTACCGTCTGAATCTACTGTTGCCGCATAGTAATTTGTTCCTGATTTGACCGCATAACCAGATTTATCATTCAGTGCGAACAAGCCATCATCTGGTTTAGGTGTGGCATTGGCATCTTTTTGAATATCGGCACTAAGTACTTTGAAGTTAACTGGTACGTCGGTTGTATTGTTGGCTACTGCTCCTACAATTTTAGTAGAGTCAAAATTAGCATCTACGGAAAATTTGTTTAAACCTAATGTTGACGTATCAATTTTTTTCAAATCAATATCAATCTTTTCACCATCATTAGCACCAACCTGGATACTTAGTTTTGTATCTTGTGTAAGTACCTTAACACCGTTGAATTGTGTTTGGCTTGATACACGATCGATTTCTTCTAATCGTTGCTGGATTTCTTGTTGAATAGACTGAACATCGGAATCGGAGTTTGAACCATTTTGTGCCTGAACAGCAAGTTCACGTACACGCTGTAGGTTGTTATTAATTTCGTTTAATGCACCTTCAGTCGTTTGAGCAATAGAGATGCCATCGTTAGCGTTACGGGACGCCTGAGTCAGACCTTTGATGTTGGAGGTGAAACGGTTAGCAATCGCCTGGCCAGCGGCGTCGTCTTTTGCGCTGTTGATACGCAGACCGGAAGACAAACGCTCAATAGCGGAGCTAAGGGAAGACTGAGATTTGTTCAGGTTATTTTGGGTCAACAGCGACAGGCTGTTAGTGTTGATAACTTGTGCCATAAAATTTTCCTTTTAGGTTTATTACGCCAGGCGTGCCTGTGTCACTACAAGTTATCGTCAGGTCATTTATAAACTTTATAACTTTTTTATCGCATTTTTTAATGTTTTGATTTTCTTGAATATTTTCGGATGGAAAGGTGGGGGTGTACTTCTAACTCACTGTAAATTAAGGAATGTAATTAAGCGATCGTTAGGGTTACACATTGACGTATTTCAGATTTCAAGCACTGCCGATGAGCACTCAAGCATTAGCAATTACATACCGCATCTAGCATGAGGCGCATGTCATCGTCACGTGTATTTTTAGACGAGGAATACAGGGTAACCGCGAACGCCTTGTTTCCATCAGGTAAAGTATAAAATAACGCCAGATTAAAGAATGAAGGTGCAAGTGTTCCTGTTTTCCCACCTTGAACTCTTCCGTCCTGAAGAATCTCAACGGTGTTTTGTATTGGTATCAGACGTGGCTTGGGTCCGACAACTTTAAGCACATGCTTTCGTTTACTCCAGGTATCAATAATTGCTGGGTATTTTACTGCTTCATACATCAATCGACCAATATCACGCGCACAAGTTCGTTGCCCTCTGGCCCCTAAGCCATGAGCATTCATGAACATTGATTCGAACATCCCTATGTCCATAGCTGTTTTATTCATTTCATTTATGAATTTGGCAACATACACAGAATCAATATGCTTTTCATTATCAGCAATGTCGAATAACAATTTTCCGAATATTCGCGCTATCGCTGATGCGGTCATGTTACTCGAAGGCAAGAACATGTTATGCAAGGCATCCCAAAATGTAATCACGTCACCACATTGAAGGTTTGCACCTGAACCACCGCACTGCATATCAGATTCTCCGATTATTACAGGTCTGTTCAAGTTGGAGTCGATACGTAATGCTGTTACAGCAGTAAGAATTTTTGTAAGAGATGCCGGTTGCACTAACTTTAATGGATTCATTTCGTATAAGGCATCCTTAGCAGTGGGAACACTTGATGATGCTGTGTAAACAGCGGCACTTTTTGCGGTCAGTTGTAACTCAGTTGAGTTAGCTTTCGACGGGATATATAAGTTATCAACGTTCACTGATGAGTATCCTTCCATGCTCTTTGGTAATGACCACAACAAGTTATTATCTTTTTTGCGGAAATGATATTGCAAATTCAAAAGAGGAGAATCGAAAGGACGAAATAGTTGATGGTAGAAGGTAGGTTAAAAAATCATCAATAAAGGCTATTGACCTTTAGTGTTGCCGATAGTTACCCCCAGCACCGCCATCAGGGTAAAGCCCAGACCAGTCAACAGCGCGTGGATTAAGTAAAGCAGCGGGGCGACAAACAGGAACAGGAATTCCAGCGGTTCGGTGGTGTCGCCAACAACACAGGCAATCACCCCGGAAATCAGCAGGCCTTTAATTTTGTGGCGGTTTTCCGGGCGTGCGCAATGATACATCGCCAGCGCTGCACCCGGTAATCCGCCTAAAAACGCCGGCATTTTACCCTGGGACAGGAAGCGGGTCGCGCTCTCCGAGAAACCGTGCGTTTCCGGGCAGCTCAACTGCGCCTGGAAAATTGTCAGCGCGCCGCTCACCGTGTGGCCGCAAACGTCCATGGTGCCGCCAGCATCGGTAAAGCGAATCAACGCCACCAGAATGTGCTGCAAGCCGAACGGCAGCAGCAGGCGCTCGCCGGTGCCGAACAGCATCGGGCCGAAATCCCCGGCGCTGTTGATAATATGGCCCAGCCCGTTAATTCCCATGGCGAAGAACGGCCAAATCAACGGCACAACCAGGCCGACCAGGCCCATCACAAAGGTGGTCACGATCGGCACAAAGCGGGTGCCGCCGAAAAAGGCCAGCGCATCCGGCAGACGCACGTTATGAAAACGCTCGTGCAGCAGCCAGACAATGACCCCGGCGATGACCGCGCCCAGGATCCCGGTGTCGATAGACTGAATGCCGAGGATGCTCTGAATATTATTGGCCTTCAGGATCGCCGGATCGCTGGTGGGCAGAATGCCTTTCGCCGTCAGCCAAAAGTTCACCGCCAGGTTCATTACCGCAAAGCCGACGAAACCGGCGAAGGCGGCAACGCCTTTGTTTTCGCGCGCCAGCCCTAACGGAATAGCGATACAAAACATCACCGGCAGAAAGCTAAACGCAAACGAACCGATTTTGCTCATCCAGACAAAAATGGATTGTAAAACCGGATTACCCAGGAACGGGATCAGCGTGGTGACATCGTGGCTGCTCAGGGAACTGCCGATCCCCAGCATAATGCCGCAAAACGAAAGCAGGGCGACGGGCAACATAAACGTCTTGCCCAACTGTTGAAAGAATTCCCAAAGGGTAATTTTTGGGGTGGCTGATGTCGCCATAACGGCTCCTTGTTAAACGCCAGAGTTTTGATGATGCAGCGCAAGATAAAACGTTTTATCAAATTTTAATGAGCAGCCAGTCACAATTTCTTATCGGAAAACATTTATAATATTCCGATATTGATAAAACGTTTTACCGACTGTTCAGGAGCGCCTGCCGGATGACGCAGGAAAAGAAAATCACCATTAATGACGTGGCGCTGGCGGCGGGCGTCTCGGTTAGCACCGTTTCTCTGGTTCTCAGCGGCAAAGGCCGCATCTCGGCAGCGACCGGGCAGCGGGTAAACGAGGCCGTGGAGAAATTAGGGTTTGTACGCAACCGGCAAGCCTCAGCCCTGCGTGGCGGGCAAAGCGGGGTGATTGGCCTGATTGCCCGGGACGTCTGCCATCCGTTCTATGCACAGCTTATTGCCGGGCTGACCGATGCCCTCGAGCGCCAGGGCCGCATGCTGCTGCTCAGCCAGAGCGGGCGCGACGGCCAGCAGATGCTGCACTGCTTTGAAACGTTACTTAACCAGGGCGTGGACGGGGTGATCATCGCGGGCGCAGCCGGAATGGGCGCCGAGTTGCGCGAAAAGGCGCAGCAAAAAGACGTCCCGCTGGTCTTCGCCTCGCGCGCCAGCTATCTCGATGAAGCCGACACGCTTCGCCCCGACAATCTCCAGGCAGCGCAAATGCTCACCGAACATCTGATCAAGCAGGGACATCAGCGTATCGCCTGGCTGGGAGGCAACAGCGGCTCGCTCACCCGCGCCGAACGGCTCGGAGGGTATTGTGCTACCCTGCTGCAATACGGATTGCCTTTTCACAGCGAATGGGTGGTGGAGTGTGAAAACAGCCAGAAGCAGGCGGCGGAGGCTATCACCGCGCTGCTGCGCCACAATCCCACTATCAGCGCTGTGATTTGCCATAACAGTACCATCGCGCTGGGTGCCTGGTTCGGCCTGATGCGGGCGGGCCTGCAAAGTGGCGAATCCGGGCTGGAAAGCTATTTCGATCGCAGCGTGGCATTAGGGGCGTTTACCGAGTTATCGGACGATAAGCTGGAAGATGTTCCCGTGACCTGGATGACGCTTCCGGCCCAGGAGATGGGGCATGAAGTCGCGGAGCGTATGGCGCAACGGATTGAACACAGCGATGAAGTACAACGGCACCATGTTCTGGCAGGAAGGCTGATTAAACGTAAATAAAGTGAGCTGCGTGCTTGGTAAAAAAGCCAGCAGGTAAGTAACCTGCTGGCTTTTGATATTTTTCGATGACTGTCAGCAGCTAATCAACTTAGGATCCCGGCAGGAGCTAACAGAAGTCATCTTAATTACCTTGACCTGTACAGTTTCATTATAAACACCTATTTATCTCACGTAAATTTGTGAGCCAGTAAAAAGAAAAAGCCAGTTTTTTATGAAAACATCACTAGTGAAGATAACCTGTTATTCCTGTTTCTATATGAAGGATTATCTATAAAGGATTTGATTATGTATTATAGCGAATCATTGATTACGTCTATAGAAGCTGAAAAAATTCTGGCGCTCAAATTAGAAGACGCACTAAGAGGAGTAAGAGATAACTTTATTAATACACTCAATCAAATGGAGAATGGATTGACTCGTGCGTCATATTATTCCTCTTGTTTTATGGATAATTATCAGGATGTCTGTTCCAGACTCAAGCGAGAAGACGTAAGGTTTATTGCTGGCCTTATCCAGTTAGTAAAGGATCGAAATATTATTCTTGAAATGGTACGAATATATATAGAAATACTCTTTAAGAATAAAAAAGAATGGCGGCTTCAAAACATCATGAGAAAACTCGTTGGCGCTGGTGTTCATATTTCTTCAGCAGGGTTGACTAACAGATTACTCATTGTCACTGTTGCGACTATGATTTGTCAAACTTATAGTTTTAACACCATTGTAAATGGGCGTATCAGTCGCGCAAGAACAACTGTTTTGAAGGGGGGGGGGTAACCTCGGCAGCCCTTGCTTTAAACATGTATGGTTTAGTTCAGGAGGCTGCAGATAGTGCGAACAATTTGTATAAACTTAATGCATTTTATTATAGCGCATTGTATGAGCGCAATCTTGAAATGATGTATTTTCTTATTGAACCCATTATTACAAGAAGTCCGTATCTGAATCCGATGTTGATATCGGATGACGAACTTGTTGATTTGATTGTTAAGCTGACAAGGTGATTCTATGGATTTTTTAAAAAAGTGGTTAAAAGAAGAAGTCATGCTTTTCTTATGGGGATGGGTAGTAATATTGTTAGTTGCTATTTTTGCTATGCTTGCTGTTGTATTTCTCCCAGATATTGCAATTAACCTGGCGGGGTTGTTTATTTTATTTATTATTATTGCACATGTTTTTCTTTGGTTTAAATATAGAAAGTAAATAGAGGCTTATAAAATATGTCATGTCCCGCATACCTATGGTTAACCGATGAAAATGGCTCGCCCATTGTAGGTTCCTGTTTGATGCCAACTCGCCTTGGCTCTATTGAATTACGCTCTGTTAATCATCATGTATGGTTACCTACAGATCACAACACAGGAAAATTGACAGGAACCAGACTTCATACACCAATAAAAGCACAGAAGGAGTTTGATAAAACGACGCCTTTACTGTTTCGAGCCCTCTGCGAGGGGCGAACATTAAAATCAGCTACATTAAAAATGTATCACATTAACGATGCAGGAGTAGAGGTTGAATATTTTAATATTATCCTGGAAAACGTCAAAATCACTGCAATTACCCCAAATCTGCACCCGAGCGGAATGAGCAGTACACACCTTGAAGACCTGGGATTTCGCTATGAAATAATTACATGGAAATATATGGATGGAAATATTATTTACAAGGATTCGTGGAACGATCGTGCGATAGGTTAGAGTGAATGTTTCATAAGCTAAAGCAAAAAATCCGTAATTTCATCGAAATTACGGATTTTTGCATGATAACCGAACAGTTCAACGACTTATCGGCCCCATCATTTGTGCAGTTACTGCTGCGGTACGGCCGCAGGCGGTGTCGCCGGGGCAGGGACCGGGACCGGCACCGGAACCGGAACGGGTACCGGTACGGCATTACCCGCTAAGCCGAACATGCCGACGAAGTCCGCCAGCGGCATTTTTTGCCCGTTCAGCGTAACCTGGCCGTTACCGTATTGCAGGCTGGAGACAATATTATTGTCTTCCATCGAGGTGATACGGAACATCTGTCCCATCGCCGCCAGGCCTTTCACCTGCTGGGACGCCAGCTTCTCAGCCTGATCTTCCTGATACCCCTCCAGACGGGCAATCTGGGTCATAAATTCGGTTGCCATATCTACCGGGATCACCAGTTTGCTTTCCAGCGATTTCACCACACGGTCGAGTTGCTGTTCCGGCGTGGTGGCTGGTGTGGTATTGGCAGACGGATCTTTCAGGAACAGCGACAGGTTAAAGGAACTCTCGCCCTTATCGTTTTTCCAGCTCAGCGGGGCCACGGTAACCACCGGGTCGCCTTTGAGCAGCAGCGGGACGTTCGCCATCAGGATTTCTAACGCCTTCTGCTGATAAAGCGCAGGGTTGTCCTTAACGGCAGGATCGGTCAACAGACCCTGGATTTGGCCGTTATATTGCTGGCTGAACTGATGCCACGCCTGGCCGTCAATGCCACCGATTTTAACGGTGAGTTTGCCGCTGCCCAGGTTCTGGTTTTGAACCTTAAGCGCGTCCATCACATAGTTAATTTCGCTATCGATTTTTTTCTTGTCCTGACCGACGTCGGATTTCGCGTCCAGATGCAGCCCGTCGATCACCGCCATCTCTTTGCCTTCCACCGCCACGGCAAATTTCTCAACGGACAATTTCTGTGCGCCGACGCGCTCGTCAAATTCAGTCAGTTTGCTGGAACCATCGGATTTCAGACCATTAAAGGTCATCTGCACCCGCTGGCCGTACTCATTCATCGCGCTGACCAGGCCACTTTGCGCATCGCCTTTCAGGCTGATTTCATTACCTTCGCCATCGGCATCGAGATTAAAGGTGCCGCCGCTGAACGCCACTTTCTCTTCCGCGTTTTCATAGTTCAGCGCCGCCAGGGTGATCTCAGAGGCGGTGCTGCCGTTGTAGCCTATGCGGGTCTGGGAATCGAACACCGACTGTCCTTTAGTCATATCGAACAGCGGCTTAGAGGCCTCGTTGTTGACCAGCGTGGTGCGAACCGACGCCATCGACGGGATCAGATTGAGCTTTTTCAACTGGGCGAGGGGGAAAGGACCATGACTCACGTCCTCATTAAACACTATGTTCTGGCCCGGCTTAAGCAGCGGGTTTTCGACACCCTCGATGGGTTTAACCACCAGTTGCAGCTGGCTGGAGAACACGCCGCGATGATAGTTTTGATAGCCCAGTTCCACGCCTGCCTGCGGCGCGCTGCGTTTCAGCTCGCTGTTGGCGTTAGCGACCATGTTTGCAATCCGTGATTCAAGTTGTTTGCCGGTGTACCAGGACGCGCCGGTCCACACCACACCCAGTGCGACAATCACACCTACGGCAACCAGAGATTTTTTCATAATCGTTTATCCCTAAAAAAATAAAACCAGACGGCTTCTCATCGTCTGGCGTGATGAATGACATGCTGGATAAAGCTTAGCAATGCATTTCTAAAAGATCAGTAACTTAGTTGAGCTTATTATAAACGCGCGCTAAACGACCTGCACCGTGAATAGTCACAGGCGAGTCGGCGGCGCTGATAAACGCCGATTCGCCGGGTTTAAGCGTCAGCGTTTGGCTCTCTTTGCCGATTGTCGCTTCACCTTCTACGCAGAACAGGATGGCGGCGCTTTGCTGGCTCAGGATAGAGGGCTCGGCGGTCAGGTCATGCAACGAGAAGGCGAAATCATCAACCGGGATGGGGAAGTCCAGCGTGTTGCCATCACGCATCGGCGTGGTCAGCAGAGTATCGGCGGCGCGCGGGGCGAATTTCACGTTCGCCACCAGCTCCGGGATATCGATGTATTTCGGCGTTAAACCGGCGCGCAGCACGTTATCCGAGTTGGCCATCACTTCCAGCGCCACGCCTTTTAAGTAGGCGTGCGGGGTTTCTGCAAACAGGAACATCGCTTCGCCGGGTTTGAGTTTCACTACGTTCAGCAGCAGCGGCGAGAACAGGCCGTTGTCGTCCGGGTAAAATTCTGAAATCACGCGGATGGTCTGCCAGGGTTCCCCTTGCTGGCTGTTCAGCGCCGCTTTCAGGATCGCCAGCGCCCGGGATTTTTTCTCGCCTTCCATATTCAGCAAACTGGCGAACAGTTGGCTTAACCGCTCCTCACTGGGGTTTTCAAGGAAGTGGGCGATAGCGGTATGCGCGCCCGCGACCGGTTGTAGCAGGGCGATAATGTCTGAAAATTCGCGGAACGCGTTCATGGCTAAAAAGGGCGTTAACGCGAACACCAGTTCCGGCTTGTGGTTGGGATCTTTGTAGTTACGCACCGGGGCGTCCAGCGGAATACCCGCCGCGTTTTCCCTGGCGAAACCTTCTTCCGATGCCTGCTTATTAGGGTGAACCTGAATCGACAGCGGCTGGTCAGCGCACAGCACCTTAAACAGGAACGGCAGTTCGCCAAAGCGTTGTGCCACCGCGTCGCCTAACAGAGTGGACTTATCCGCATCAATCACGTCACGCAATGCATGAAGATTGCCGTCCTGGCCCTCAATCTTTGAACTGCTTTTCGGGTGCGCGCCCATCCACAATTCCGCCATCGGCAGGTTTTCAGGATTGGCGATGCCATATAGCTCCGTCAGCGCAGTTTGGCTACCCCAGGCATAGTTTTGCACTGAGTTAATGAGTTTTTGCATGATTAAGCCCTGTAACTAGGTGGAATTAACGTGCTGTATTAAACCAACAATCCGTGGTGAAGTAACCCCGGATGGTAAAAAGTCGTCTTTGTCTCAGTTTTTGTTAAAAAATTGTGTAGCATGTCTGAACTCGCTTTTGCACACGGCACATGGACAATGTGCTGAATGAATAATAGTTAAACTTAGGCTGTCAGTGAGAGAACAATGTCAAACAAACCCTTCCATTATCAGGACCCCTTTCCGCTCAAAAAGGATGAAACCGAATACTATCTGTTGAGCAGCGATCACGTCAGCGTCAGCGAATTCGAAGGCCAGGAAATCGTTAAAGTCGACCCGCAGGCTCTGACCCTGCTGGCGCAACACGCTTTTCATGATGCCTCGTTTATGCTGCGCCCGGCTCATCAACAGCAGGTGGCGGATATCCTGGCCGACCCGGAAGCCAGCGAAAACGATAAGTACGTGGCGCTGCAATTCCTGCGCAACTCGGAAATCGCCGCCAAAGGCATTCTGCCGACCTGCCAGGACACAGGCACTGCAATCATCGTCGGGAAAAAAGGCCAGCGCGTCTGGACGGGCGGCGGGGATGAAGCGGCGCTGGCACACGGCGTTTACAACACCTACACCGAAGATAACCTGCGCTACTCCCAGAACGCCGCGCTGGATATGTATAAAGAGGTGAATACCGGTACTAACTTACCGGCGCAAATCGACCTCTACAGCGTAGACGGCGAGGAGTATAAATTCCTGTGCATCGCCAAAGGCGGCGGCTCAGCCAATAAAACCTATCTGTATCAAGAAACCAAAGCGCTGCTCAGCCCTGGTAAGCTGAAAAACTGGCTGGTGGAGAAAATGCGCAGCCTGGGCACCGCAGCCTGCCCGCCGTACCACATTGCCTTTGTCATCGGCGGCACCTCAGCGGAATCTACCCTGAAAACCGTGAAGCTGGCATCTACCAAATATTACGACGGCCTGCCGACCGAAGGTAACGAGCACGGCCAGGCGTTTCGGGACATCCAGCTTGAAAAAGAGCTGCTGGAAGAAGCCCAGAAACTCGGCCTCGGCGCGCAGTTCGGCGGCAAATACTTCGCCCACGATATCCGCGTTGTACGCCTGCCGCGCCACGGTGCGTCCTGCCCGGTGGGCATGGGCGTTTCCTGCTCGGCAGACCGCAATATCAAAGCCAAAATCAACCGTCAGGGCATCTGGATAGAAAAACTGGAAAACAACCCAGGTAAGTACATTCCGAAAGAACTGCAACGCGCTGGCGAAGGCGAAGCGGTGCGCGTGGATCTCAACCGCCCGATGAACGACATCCTTGCCCAACTGTCGCAGTATCCGGTGTCGACCCGTCTGTCACTCTCCGGCACCATTATCGTGGCGCGCGACATCGCCCACGCCAAACTCAAAGAGCGTATCGACAACGGCGAAGGGCTGCCGCAGTACGTGAAGGATCACCCAATCTATTACGCCGGCCCGGCCAAAACGCCGGAAGGCTATGCGTCAGGTTCGCTTGGCCCGACCACCGCAGGGCGTATGGATTCCTATGTCGACTTGCTACAGGCCAACGGCGGCAGCATGATCATGCTGGCGAAGGGCAACCGCAGCCAGCAGGTTACCGACGCCTGTCATAAGCACGGCGGTTTCTACCTCGGCAGCATCGGCGGCCCGGCGGCGGTGCTGGCGCAAAGCAGCATCAAGAGCCTGGAATGCGTCGAATACCCGGAACTGGGTATGGAAGCCATCTGGAAGATCGAAGTGGAAGATTTCCCGGCGTTTATCCTGGTGGATGACAAAGGCAACGACTTCTTTGCGCAAATCCAGTCTTCGCAGTGCGCCAGCTGCGTGAAATAACTGTTCTTACCGCCTCTCATTCACGGGAGGCGGTTTTTCCCTTCGTTAACCGCACTAACCACCAAACTGAACGACCTTCTTAATCAATACTTAAAGCGTCAATTTTCTGTGAGTCATGTCGGCTTGATAACTTTCTTGTTAAGGAGACATTGAATGGCAACGTATCGTAGTGAAAGTGATTCCATGGGCGCGATTGATGTGCCTGCCGATAAGCTGTGGGGGGCGCAAACCCAGCGCTCGCTGGAGCACTTTCGCATTTCAACGGAAAAAATGCCGACGGCGCTGATCCATGCGCTGGCGCTGACCAAACGCGCGGCGGCAAAAGTGAATATGGATTTGAAGCTCCTGGCGCAAGAGCGGGGCGAGGCGATTATTTCCGCCGCGGATGAAGTGCTTAACGGCCAACATGCGGGGGAATTCCCGCTGGCTATCTGGCAAACCGGCTCCGGCACCCAGACCAATATGAACATGAACGAGGTGCTGGCTAACCGGGCGAGTGAATTACTGGGCGGCGAGCGGGGCATGGGGCGCAAGGTTCACCCCAACGATGACGTTAACAAAAGCCAGAGTTCGAACGACGTTTTTCCTACCGCTATGCACGTGGCGGCGGTGATTGCCCTGCGCGAGCAGTTGATCCCTTCGCTGAACCAGCTCACCGCAACCCTGAAAGCCAAATCCACCGCCTTTAGCGACATCGTCAAAATTGGCCGTACGCATTTACAGGACGCTACGCCGCTGACCCTCGGGCAGGAGATTTCCGGCTGGGTGGCGATGCTGGAGCATAACCTGAAGCATATCGAGCAGAGCCTGCCACACGTGGCCGAACTGGCGCTGGGCGGTACGGCGGTGGGCACCGGCCTGAACACCCATCCGGAATACGCCGAACGGGTTGCTAACGAGCTGGCGGCAATCACTAACCAGCCGTTTGTCACCGCGCCGAATAAATTTGAAGCGCTGGCGACCTGCGACGCGCTGGTCCACGCCCACGGCGCGCTGAAGGGGCTGGCTGCCTCGCTGATGAAAATCGCCAACGATGTGCGCTGGCTAGCCTCTGGGCCGCGCTGCGGCATTGGTGAAATCTCCATACCGGAAAACGAACCGGGAAGTTCCATCATGCCAGGCAAAGTCAACCCGACGCAGTGCGAAGCGCTAACCATGCTCTGCTGCCAGGTGATGGGCAACGATGTCGCCATCAACATGGGCGGAGCGATGGGCAACTTTGAGTTGAACGTGTTCCGCCCGATGGTCATCGATAACTTCCTGCAATCGATTCGCCTGCTGGCAGACGGGATGGACAGCTTTGACCACCACTGCGCCACAGGAATCGAACCGAACCGCGAGCGTATCGACCAGTTGCTCAACGATTCGCTGATGCTGGTGACGGCGCTCAACACCCATATCGGCTACGACAAGGCGGCGGAAATCGCCAAAAAAGCCCATAAAGAGGGGCTGACGCTCAAAGCGTCCGCCCTGAAACTGGGCTACCTGACAGACGCGGAATTCGATGCCTGGGTACGCCCGCAGGATATGGTTGGCAGCATGAAACCTTAACGGGCAAGGTATAAATGCAGGCGGGGGATCAGCAGTTCCAGAGGCTCCGCCTGCGGTTTATGCCGGTGCTGGATCTGTTCTGCATTGTAGTTCAACAGCTCGCCTATTTCCGGCACTGGCGTACCCGGCTCATCGGAACACAGCACGATTAACGGCGACGGGCAGGCAATCTGTACCTGCTTTTGCTGCGCCGCATACCAAACCCGCGCCACCGGCTGCACCTTCACCGGGCGCTTGATCTTAAAACGCGCGGCTTCGGGCAGCGAGGCGATGGCGTGATATTCCTGCTCCACTTTTTCGCGCCACTGCTCCTTGCTCCACGGCGCAACGGCGCGTGGCGATTTAAGGCTTTTCTCCAGCATCGCCAGCACCTCTTCCCGGCTGAAGTTCTTGATGAAATGCTTATTGGCCCAGCCAAAACGGAGGGTTGCCGGGTTCTCCAGCACCGTGATTTGCCGGTAGGCATTCAGGGTGATCAGGCCAGGCAGGTAGTGATGCACCCACTCAAAGCGCTGCGCGGGCGTGAGGCCGGATTCAACGGCGACAATCTCCGAGAACTGCGCTTTCAACTGGTTAATAGCCTGAATAGTATCCTGAAGCTGCTGGCGCTGGGCGGCGCTCACCGCATAGCAGATAGCGCCCGGCAGACGCAGGGCGGCCTTGCTGCTGCGATTTTCCGACTGCTGCTGGATAAACAGATGGGTGAAGTGGCGCATCGTGGCGTCATGGGCTTCTTTACTCAGCAGTTGGGTAACGCTGATTTTCTCCAGCGGGTCGTGTTCTTTGCCTTTATCAACCGACGGCAGGGCAAACACCCGGGCGCTGAGCCGCCGGCAGGGTTCGAGCATCTCTTTAAACGCGAGCAGCAGATGCTCCATCTCCTGAAAAGTGGACGTCAGACGTTGGGCGAGATCGTAGCGCATAGCAAGCACCTTTAGTTACAACATACTTATAGGTATAACACAGTTGCCGGGCTCTGACCACCGTGCCGGGGCGTCTGGCAGAGAGAAAATCAGCGCTGAATCGGCCAACTGAATTCAAAGCGCGCGCCGCCCAGCGGGCTTTGCCGTGCCGCCACGCTGCCGCCCATCGCCGTCGCCACGGAACTGACAATCGCCAGGCCCAGCCCGCAGCCTCCCGTGGCGCGGTCGCGGCTGGGGTCGAGACGCACAAACGGCTCAAATACCCGGTGCCGTTCGCTTTCCGGAATGCCCGGACCATCATCCTCTACCGTCAACACGCCAGTGTGGCCGTCGCTGGCAAAAT
This sequence comes from Atlantibacter sp. MEI4A-1023, assembly GCF_056155425.1. NCBI lineage: Bacteria > Pseudomonadati > Pseudomonadota > Gammaproteobacteria > Enterobacterales > Enterobacteriaceae > Atlantibacter > Atlantibacter sp. MEI4A-1023. The sequence continues at coordinate 2,498,149 of NZ_CM149568.1, read as the reverse complement.
GGATCTCAATGCGCTGCTGGCAGTAGCGCAGGGCATTATTGACCAAATTGTCCACCACCCTCGCCATCAGGCGCAGATCCAGCAAACTTTCGCAGGCGGTGGAGGGCAACAGCGTCAGCGCTTTGTCTGGATGCAGCGCCTGCAAGTCAGCGACGTGATTTTCCAGCCAGCCGGATAACTCCACCGGGTTAAGATGCAGCACATTTTGCGGGCGATCCAGCCGCGCGTAAGTCAGTAATTCGTCGATCAGCGCCTCTAGCTGGCCAATATCGCGGTTTAACGCGGCGTTTTCGGCGTCGGACAGGTTATCACTCATCTCCAGCCGGTAACGCAGGCGCACCAGCGGGGTGCGCAGTTCGTGAGCAATACCGTCGATCAGCTGTTTTTTACTGGCTATCAGAGTATTGATGTTATCCGCCATCTGATTAAAGGCAACGCCGAGCCGTTCAAAGCTCGAGGCATCATCAAAATGAATGCGCTCATCAAGATGCCCTTCACCGAAGCGCTGCGCGGCAGATTCCAGTTTGAGCATCTCTTTCCAGTGTGGACGCATCCAGATAAACACCGGGACGGCCAGCGAAAAAGCGATAAACACAATCAGCGCCACGTCCAGCAGGCGCATTTGGTGCATAAAATAGAGATAGGGCACCGGCCCGACCGCCAGCACATAGTGGCTGCGGGGAATGCGCTGGATAAACGTATATTCATCATCCAACGCCACGATTTCCCCGCTGCGCAGGCGTTGGGCTGGCTGGGCAGCGAGATGATAGTGATTCAGGGGTTCAATGCGCAGATCGAACGAGAGGTTAAAATCGAGCCGCTTAATGGTCTTATTCCAGTCGCGCGGCGGGATTTCCCGCAGCTCGCTACGCATCAGATACAGCGAGCTTTTCATTAAATCATCCAGCGACTGCCGCCCGGCACGTTCAGCGGTAAATTTATAGACCAGGCCGACCAGCATCGTCATGACTAAAAAGCAGACGAACAGCAGCAAATAAAACTGGATAAATAGCTTCTTCATAAACCCGCTCTGCGTTTAATCCGCCGTTTCCCAGGCGTGGGGAGCAAAAAGATAGCCCTTATTGCGCACGGTCTTGATCCGGTACGGTTCCGTCGCGTTGTCGTTGAGTTTTTTTCTCAGCCGCGAAATGGCAACATCCACGCTGCGGTCCAGCCCGTCATAACTCACGCCGCGCAGATTCTTGAGCAACGCGTCACGGTCCATAATGTTGCCGGCGTGGGTCGCCAGTTCCCAGAGCAGATCGAAATCGGCGGTAGACAGCACCACATTGCGCTCGCCCAGCCGCACCTGTCGGTTTAGCGGATCGATGCACAACGTACCGAAATGCAGCGCTTTGTGTGGCGAGCGGGTGGTAGCGGGTTCAGGAGGTGTGGTGGTTTGATGCTGGCGTAAATGCAGGCGCAGGCGGGCAAGCAGCACCGCAGGCGGGGTAGTCTTGAGGATGTAATCGCTGGCGCCCATTTCCAGCGAAAGGATGTGGTTCATATCGCTGTCGAGGGAGGTCAGCAGAACAATCGGCCCTTGCCACAGCGGACGTAAATCACGGCACAGGCTCATGCCGTCTTTGCCTGGCAGCATAATATCCAGCAGCACCAGGTCCGGCTGGTGCGCCAGAATCACCTCGATGGCCAGATCGCCGCGCGTTTCCAGCAACACGTCAATATCATGCTTACCGAGATAGGCCGCAATCAGCGACCCTACCTCGGGATCGTCTTCAACAAATACAATTTTGCTCATAGACCGGCGCTTATCGATCAAAAACCACAGGTTACACCTTCAACCTGCCGGGTTCCATTAACGCCGGGTAAACCGCTAGCGAAGATGGCGACCGCCATCCACCGGGAAGCTGCGTCCTGTCACATAACAGCTGGTCAGCAGATATTCCACTAAATCGATAACTTCTTTCTCGCCCGGTTCAGTTTTCATCAGCGATTTATTCAGCGCGCGCTGCCGGTAGGCGGCATCATCCAGTTCGTTAAACAAAATCAGGGAAGGCGCGATGGCGTTGACTTTTACTTCCGGGGCCAGTTTGCGGGCAAAAGAGCGCGTCATATTGTCCAGCGCCGCTTTACTGGCGGCATAGGCGATGTGCTTCTCGCTGCCACGCTCCACCACGTAATCCGTAAAATGAATAATATCGCTGGCCGCATGGCCGTGGCCGCGAAGCAGCGGTTCCAGTGCGAGGTTGATCAAATAGGGCGCATGAACATGCACCTGCATCATTTCTGTGATCACGTCCCCGGAGATCGGCCCGGCCTTTTCGGTTTGCCAGGCGCTGGCGTTATGAATAATGGCGCGCAGGCACGGCGTCAGGCTTTTTACCTGTTCGGCGAAGTCCAGGATACCTTCATCAGTTGAAAAATCGGCCTTGATGCATTTTGCGCCCATCTCCGTCAGCACATCGATGGCAGGATAAGCGGCGCGATAGCTCACGATAACCGGATGCTTTTCAGCCAGAAAATGGTGGGCGAGGGCGAGCCCGATACGGCGGCCGCCCCCGGTGATCAAAATTGGTCGGTGTGGTGATTTCCCCATAAAGTAACCCTCGTCAGTAGGTCATGACGAAGATGGGGCGTTTACCCCATCAGCATCCATGTGGCTGGCAAAGCGGCAACCAGTAATAAGCCTATCAGCAATTTCTCAGTTTGCTTAAGCAGGATATTGTTATCGTGCGTGCGGCGGGCATACAGGAACACCAGCAAGCCCGGCGCGTACAGCACCACGGACAGCAACAGGTGCATGGGGCCCGACGCATACAGCAACCATAAACCATAAATGCAGGCGCCGACACCCACCGCGGTATGAAGCGGGCGGGTAGCGACTTTGAGCAGATAGGCGCCGACCAGGAAATAAGGCACCAGAATCATCTCGGAGGCGATGGTCAACAGCGTGTTGTAATCCGAACCGGTAGCCCAGATCAGCACCAGGCAAAGCTGAATACTGATATTAGTCAGCCACAGCGACGCCGACGGCGCGCCGTTTTGATTCTGTCGCGCAAAAATACGCGGGAACGCTTTATGGGTGGCGGCCAGCAGCGGCACTTCAGCGGCCATAATGGTCCAGCTCAGGTACGCGCCACACACCGACACAATCAGCCCGGCGGCGATAATCACTTCGCCCCAGGGGCCCATCATTTCCACCATCAGGCCCGCCATCGACGGGTTGCGCATTTGCGCCAGTTCAGGACGGGCGATCACACCCAGCGACAGCAGCGTCACCAGCAGATATACCGCCAGCGCGGCAAACACCGCCAGCAGCGTGGCGCGGCCCACGTCGCGCTTATTGCGGGCGCGTGCCGAAACCACCACCGCGCCTTCTACGCCGATAAACACCCACAGGGTGATCAGCATGGTGTTCTTCACCTGTTCCCAAACCGGGACGCCTAACGCCACGCCGCTAAAGTCGAGGCTAAAGGTGGGTAAACGGAAAGCGATAATCGCCAGGATGATAAACAGGCCCAGCGGCAACAGTTTCGCCAGCGTGGCGGCCAGGTTAATGCTCGCAGCGGTTTGCACCCCGCGCAGCACCAGCCAGTGCACGAACCATAATAATACCGATGCGCCAACGATGGATTGCCAGGTATTGCCATCGCCAAACAGGCGCAGTTCGGGGGTATCGGTAAAGAAACTGAGCGCCGAGAATACGATCACCAGATAAGAGACGTTGGCGATCACCGCGCACAGCCAGTATCCCCATGCCGAGCAAAAACCGATTAACTCGCCAAAACCATCGCGGGCGTAGGTAAAAATGCCGCCGTCCAGGTCGGGACGGATACGGGTCAGCAGCAGCATCGCCATCGCCAGCATCAGGATCCCGACGCCGGTAATCGCCCAACCAATTAACAGCGCGGCGGGGCTGGCTACTTGTGCCATATTCTGCGGCAAACTGAAAACGCCCGCGCCCAGCATCGAACTCAATACCAGCGCGGTTAATGCGGTAAGGCCCAGTTTTTTATCCATAGGAGTCCTGTTTGAAAAATAAGGCCGATCCAGAATAATTATACCGCCTGGGCGCATAACCATGGAGGATCGCTCTGAGGCGCGCGATTCTACGGAGTGCGAAGTCAGCTTTCAATGATGTATCACACAAAAAATTACGCACATTAAAAAAGGCAGCCATTGGCTGCCTTTAAAAGCGTAGTCGAGACGCTTACTTGAAGAGGTCGGCGCTGATGGTGATGTTGCCGCCGCGCTCCTGCCACTGGCGCGTAATGTGATAATACTTAGCGCCTTTTTTAGCGGCGCGTTTCGCCACCTGGTAAGAGATTTCAGTCATGTTGCCGTAGTTGCCGGTGAACTTCACGCTATCGAAGGGCACCATTTGTGCGGCGGTGATTTTATTCACTTCTTCGATTTTTGTGCCATCCGGCAGAGTGACAGTGTAACGACCGCCTTTCGATGACTGGGTTTCAAAGAAACGGCCCACATCACTGCTGGGTGACGCGGTAGTCGCTACGCCCGGGATTTCAACCTGTTTAGCGGCTTCGCCACCGGCGGCAATGGCCGCGCGTCCGGCATCAGAATCCGCCGGGATGGCGTCCGGGCTCTGAAGCACGCGTTTTTTCGCATCCGCTTTATAAACAAACGCAGTGATGCGCTGGTTGCCACCCTGGTTGGCGTCAACCTGACGAACAATGTAGAACGACGCGGCGTCTTTCGCTTTCGCGGCTTTGGCGATGGCTTCATTCACTTCCGGTTGGCTGCGATAAAAACCCTGAACGGTCACGGTATCGAAAGGCTCAAGGGCAATCGCCTGGTCTTTCGGCAATTCCGTTACGCCCGCGATCACACGGTTTTTAGGCGCTTCTGCTTTTTCCGCGTTTTCATGGTAAACGTCTGCAATGACGCGCCAGTTACCGCTATTGCCCGTATCGTTGGTATCGATGATGTAGAAAGAGGCGGCGCCAACGCTATCGGCTTTACGAGAGATGGCCTTAGCCGCCTCGTTAATTGCGTTGAACCTTCCCGTTACAGTAATACGGTCAAAGGGTTTCAGCGCGGCTGCCTGATCTGGCGTTAACTCGGTGGCAGCCTGTGCAGATAAGGCGCAGAGCGACAACACAGCAGACACCAGAAGGGAATTCTTGAGCTTCATAAACATTAATCCTTTGCCTTGCGCAAAAATGAAAACTGATATTGCATGCTAAAAACCGTCAGCCGCTGATTATTGCATTGAAAGGGCGTAATTGTCTGCGCCATTTTTATCATCTGGTGCGCCAGGTAATATTTCGGGTAATAACCTGTCGTTATGGATGCAAAAATAGCCGCCTGACCAGAATAAATGATAAAGCTTATGACTTTTAGCGTTAAATTGATGTTAAAACAGCGATTTGGCGCGGCGTAGAATCATGTTTTGTCGCTTCAATAAAGCGTAAAATCGGCCTTCGGGAAGGAAAACCAGATAAAAAAAGCTATCAGCGCCGGTATTCACTTCCGTTTCACCGATTAACCCATAAATTCAGCAGATCGAATCTGGATCACAGTCGTTATTTTCAGTAGGTTATAGAAAGTTTGTTACAAAGATATTTTTCTACGGTTTAAGCAGCGCTCAAACGGGCTGCTTGCGCCAACGTTAAATGGGCAAACCATCATTAAAAAACCGATGGAAGGGAATACTATGCGTATTGGTGTACCAAAAGAGCGGTTGGCCAATGAAACCCGTGTTGCAGCAACGCCGAAAACGGTTGAACAGCTGCTTAAGCTGGGTTTCACCGTCGCCATTGAGCGCGACGCGGGCAAACTGGCAAGCTTTGATGACGACGCGTTTGTACAGGCAGGCGCGGAAGTGGTGGGCTCCGATGAGATCTGGGCGTCGGACGTTATTTTAAAAGTTAACGCACCCAGCGAAGAGGAAATCCTGCTTCTTGAGCCGGGTACCACGTTGGTGAGCTTTATCTGGCCGGCGCAAAACCCCGCATTGCTGGAGCAGCTCGCCGCGCGTAACGTCACCGTGATGGCGATGGATTCGGTGCCGCGTATTTCACGCGCTCAGTCTCTCGACGCCTTAAGCTCAATGGCGAACATCGCAGGTTACCGTGCCATTGTGGAGGCCGCACACCAGTTTGGCCGCTTCTTCACCGGGCAGATCACCGCGGCAGGGAAAGTCCCGCCCGCCAAAGTAATGGTCATTGGTGCCGGCGTCGCTGGTCTCGCGGCAATTGGCGCAGCCAACAGCCTCGGTGCAATTGTGCGCGCCTTTGACACCCGCCCGGAGGTGAAAGAGCAGGTGCAGAGTATGGGTGCTGAATTCCTTGAGCTTGATTTCAAGGAAGAAGCTGGCAGCGGTGATGGCTACGCCAAAGTGATGTCTGAGGAGTTCATCAAAGCTGAAATGGCGCTATTCGCCGCGCAGGCGAAAGACGTCGACATTATCGTCACCACGGCATTGATCCCCGGTAAACCGGCCCCGAAACTGATCACCCGCGAAATGGTCGATTCCATGAAACCGGGCAGCGTGGTGGTCGATCTGGCCGCGCAAAACGGCGGTAACTGCGAATACACCGTCCCGAACCAGGTGTTTGAAACCGCCAATGGCGTGAAAATCATCGGCTACACCGATCTGCCGGGCCGTCTGCCGACGCAGTCATCCCAGCTTTACGGCACCAACCTGGTCAACCTGCTTAAACTGCTGTGCAAAGAAAAAGACGGCAATGTCGTGATTGATTTCGATGACGTGGTGGTGCGCGGCGTGACCGTGATCCGCGACGGCGAAGTCACCTGGCCCGCGCCGCCGATTCAGGTTTCCGCGCAGCCCCAGGCCGCCAAAAAAGCCGACGCCGCGCCGGTCGAGCCGCCGAAACCGACCTCGCCGTGGCGCAAATACGCCCTGATGGCGCTGGCGATCATTCTGTTTGGCTGGCTGGCGGATGTCGCGCCGAAAGCGTTCCTGGGGCACTTCACCGTGTTCGCCCTGGCCTGTGTGGTGGGTTATTACGTGGTGTGGAACGTTTCCCACGCGCTGCATACGCCGCTGATGTCGGTCACTAACGCCATCTCGGGGATTATCGTGGTGGGCGCGCTGCTACAAATTGGCCACGGCGGCTGGGTGAGCTTCTTAAGCTTCATCGCCGTCCTGATCGCCAGTATCAACATTTTTGGTGGATTCACCGTCACTCAGCGCATGCTGAAAATGTTCCGGAAGAACTAAGGGGTAACACATGTCTGGAGGATTAGTAACAGCTGCATACATTGTTGCCGCGATTCTGTTTATTTTCAGCCTGGCCGGGCTTTCCAAACATGAGACGTCCCGTCAGGGCAACATGTTTGGTATCGCCGGTATGGCGATTGCGCTGGTCGCCACCATCTTTGGGCCGGATACCGGCAACGTGGTATGGATTATCGTCGCGATGGTGATCGGCGGCGCAATTGGTATCCACCTGGCGAAGAAAGTCGAAATGACCGAAATGCCGGAACTGGTGGCGATCCTGCACAGCTTCGTGGGTCTGGCGGCGGTGCTGGTGGGCTTTAACAGCTACCTGTATCACGATGCGGGTCTGGAGCCGATTCTGGTCAATATCCATTTGACCGAAGTGTTCCTTGGCGTGTTTATCGGTGCGGTGACCTTTACCGGCTCCATCGTGGCCTTCGGTAAACTGCGCGGCAAGATTTCATCTAAACCGCTGATGCTGCCGAACCGTCATAAGCTGAACCTGGCGGCGCTGGTGGTCTCATTCCTGCTGTTGGTGGTGTTTGTCCGTACCGAAAGCGTGGGCCTGCAAGTGCTGGCGCTGCTGATTATGACCATTATCGCGCTGGCGTTCGGCTGGCACCTGGTGGCCTCAATCGGCGGGGCAGACATGCCGGTGGTGGTGTCGATGCTCAACTCTTATTCCGGTTGGGCCGCAGCGGCGGCGGGCTTTATGCTCAGCAACGACCTGCTGATCGTGACCGGCGCGCTGGTAGGTTCTTCGGGTGCGATCCTCTCTTATATTATGTGTAAGGCGATGAACCGCTCGTTTATCAGCGTGATCGCGGGCGGCTTCGGCACTGACGGTTCGTCAACTGGCGAAAGCGATGAAGTGGGCGAGCACCGTGAAATCAGCGCGGAAGACACGGCAGATATGCTGAAAAACTCCCACTCAGTGATCATCACCCCAGGCTACGGCATGGCGGTGGCACAGGCGCAGTATCCGGTGGCGGAAATCACCGAACGCCTGCGTGCGCGCGGCATTAAGGTACGTTTCGGTATTCACCCGGTTGCGGGCCGTTTGCCGGGCCATATGAACGTACTGCTGGCGGAAGCGAAAGTGCCGTATGACATCGTGCTGGAAATGGACGAAATCAACGACGACTTCGCTGATACCGACACCGTTCTGGTTATCGGCGCTAACGACACCGTGAACCCGGCGGCGCAGGACGATCCGCGCAGCCCCATCGCCGGTATGCCGGTGCTGGAAGTGTGGAAAGCGCAAAACGTTATCGTGTTTAAACGCTCAATGAACACGGGCTATGCTGGCGTGCAGAACCCGCTGTTCTTTAAAGACAACACCCATATGCTGTTTGGCGATGCCAAAGCCAGCGTGGATGCGATTCTGAAAGCGCTGTAATCACTGATACTAATATCAACCGCTCTTCGGAGCGGTTTTTTTATATCTTTTTTCAATGGATTTCCTCGTTATATTTCCTATCCAGACAAGTTAGGGCTATTTCCTGAAAATTAAATCCGCTACTGTTCATTTTTATACGGCACGATAATCAGTGGAAACAATTTCTGTGATGGGTGCCGCATTGACATAAATAATCCTCAGGAGTAGATTTCATTTCCGTGGGACCGCTACCATGAGAAATGGATGAATGGACAAAATATTACAGATTGCCGATCGTATTTATTCCTCAGTCTTTAATGATGAGCTACGTAATAAATTAATTAAATGTATCAATGAAGGCCGAAGTAAGATTATTTCCTCACGTAAGCAGGGGTGGGATGAATCAGATGTCGTGCTTATTACCTATGCCGATCAATTCTTATCGCAGAATGAAAAAACGTTGACCACGTTCAGGCGGTTTTATAATGACTATCTCGCCAACGCTTTTCCCATTATTCATTTCTTACCGTTTTACCCCTGGACATCGGATGATGGTTTCTCGGTAAAAGATTATTATCACATTTCGCCTGATTATGGCGACTGGGGTGATATTGCGGCGATAAAAAAATCCACCCGCCTGATGTTTGATTTTGTCTGTAATCATATGTCAGCCGAAAGCGAATGGTTTAAAGGCTATCTTAGCGATGACCCACAATATCAGGATTTCTTTATTGCCGTAGACCCGAAGGTAGATTTATCCGCCGTCACGCGTCCCCGTACACTGCCGCTGTTAACGCCGTTTACTTTCGCGAGCGGCGAGACGAAACATATCTGGACGACCTTTAGCGCAGACCAGGTCGATCTCAATTTCGCTAACCCTCATGTCCTGCTGGCGATGGTGGATGTGCTGGTGCATTACCTTGTACAGGGCGCGGATTATATTCGCCTTGATGCCGTAGGTTTTATGTGGAAAACGCCTGGAACCTCCTGCATCCATCTGGAAAACACCCATCTGCTGGTGAAGTTGTTCCGCGCCGTTGCCGATAAGGTCGCGCCGGGTACGGTGATCGTCACCGAAACCAACGTGCCCCATAAAGACAACGTCTCTTATCTTGGCAACGGCAGCGACGAAGCGCAGATGGTGTATCAGTTTCCGCTGCCGCCGCTGGTGCTGCATGCGATCCGTACGCAATCCGTGAGTACGCTGAAAAGCTGGGCCAGCGTGCTGCCCGCGCAGGGCGACGGGCGGACAACCTGGTTTAATTTTCTCGCCTCCCATGACGGCATAGGTTTGAATCCGCTGCGGGGTATCATAGCCGAAAAAGAAATCTTAACCTTAGTCGACACGCTGGAAATCGAAGGTGCGAAGGTCAACTGGAAAAATAATCCCGACGGCACCCGCAGCCCTTATGAATTAAACGTGACGTATATGGATGCCCTGACGCCGCCTGAATGTCATGACGATGAGCGGCTGGCGCGGTTTATCCTGGCGCACGCGCTGTTATTAACTTTCCCTGGCGTCCCGGCGATATATATTCAAAGCGTATTGGGTTCACGTAATGATTATCAGGGCGTTGAGCGCCTGGGTTATAACCGGGCTATCAATCGCCAGAAATACAGTGAACCGGAAATTGAATCGTTACTCGCGCAACCTGAACATTTACGTGCGCGAGTTTTGGAAGTATTGATGCAATATATTAACGTTCGCCAGCGTCACGCGGCTTTCCATCCCGACAGTGAATTCAGCATTAATGAAAAATGTCACGGCGTGCTGGAAATTATTCGAGGCAACGCGCAAGAAGGAAAAATTACCGCGCTGTTTAATTTCACCGACCGGCCTCAGTGGTTATCATTAGGGCAGGGGCAATACAATGAAATCATCCGCGGTGAATTTATTAATGGCGAAGCAATAACATTAGGACCCTGGCAGTCCCTGTGGCTTAGCTAATACAAAAGGAAACGATCATGCGGAAAAATAAATTTGTGCTGTTATCAGCACTGGTTGCCTGCGCCTTAATGACAGGCTGCAACGATGAGAAAAAGGATTCCGTCACTATTGAATTTATGCACTCCTCCGTTGAACAAGAGCGCCAGGCCATTATTGGTAAATTGATTGAGCGCTTCGAACATGACAATCCGGGGGTTACGGTGAAACAGGTCCCCGTTGAAGAGGACGCTTACAACACGAAAGTGACCACGCTGGCGCGTTCCGGGGCGTTGCCTGAGATTATCGAAATCAGTCACGATTACGCCAAAGTGATGGATAAAGAGCAACTGCTCGACCGGGAGGCGATTCAGGGCGTCATTACTACGCTAGGGGATAACGCCTTTTACGATGGCGTGTTGCGCATCGTGCGAACGGAAGACGCCAAAGCCTGGACCGGCGTTCCGATTAGCGCCTGGATCCAGGGTATCTGGTACAAAAAATCGGTGCTGGAGCAGGCCGGTTTGCAACCGCCACAGGACTGGGATTCGTTGCTGGCTACCGCTGGCGCGTTAAACGATCCGGCGCATAAAAAATATGGCATCGCGCTGCCCACGGCGGAAAGCGTCATGACCGAACAGGCGTTTTCCCAGTTTGCGCTCTCGAATAACGCTAACGTATTCGACGCCAGCGGCGCGGTGACCATCGATACCCCGCAAATGGCGCAGGCGCTGACGTTCTACCAGGCACTGGCCAAAGACACCATGCCGGGCTCGAACAACGTCATGGAAATCAAAGACGCCTTTATGAACGGCGCCGCGCCGATGGCGATTTACTCAACCTATATCCTGCCCGCCGTGTATAGCGAAGGCGACCCGCAGGATCTGGGATTTGTCGTGCCAAATCACAAGTCGCCAGCGGTGTACGGAATGATCACCTCGTTAACCCTCACGGCGGGGCAGACCGAAGCCGAGACCGACGCGGCGAAAAAATTCGTGGTGTTTATGGAGCAGGCACAAAACGCGGCGGACTGGGTGTTGATGTCGCCAGGCGCCGCGCTGCCGGTGATCCGCGCCGTATCGGACACCCCGTCCTATAAAGACAATCCGGTGATCAAAGCCTTCGGCGAACTGCCGGCACAACTGATTGCCCAGTACCCCAATGTGCAGGTGTTTGGCTCTGTCGGCGATAAAAACTTCACTCGCATGGGCGACATCACTGGCTCCGGCGCGCTAAACGCCATGGTGAATAACGTGACCGTAGGCAACAAGGACGTACAAGCCACGCTGGCCCAGAGCCAAACGCGCATCGCCGCGCTGGCCGCGCAGTAATGTCAACGCAGGGAAGGGTTGTTATGAAGGTATTTTCTGGCCGTTCAGATTTGCCATTTGCCCTGATGTTGCTGGCCCCCAGCCTGGTGTTGCTGGGGGGCCTGGTAGCCTGGCCGATGCTCTCAAATGTTGAAATCAGTTTTTTGCGCTTGCCGCTGAATCCGCGTATTGCCGCCCATTTTGTTGGGCTGGCGAACTATGCAGGCATCCTTAGCGACCCAGGCTTCTGGCATGCGCTGTGGACCACCTTCTGGTACACCGCGCTGGTGGTAATCGGGAGTTCCGGGTTAGGGCTGGCGGTGGCGCTGTTTTTCAATCGTGAATTCCGCTTTCGCAAAACCGCTCGCTCGCTGGTGATCCTCTCTTACGTCACACCGTCGATCTCATTGGTGTTCGCGTGGAAGTACATGTTCAACAACGGCTACGGGCTGGTGAACTATCTCGGTGTGGATATCCTGCACCTGTATGACAAAGCCCCGCTCTGGTTCGACAACCCCGGCAGCAGCTTTGTGCTGGTGGTGCTGTTCGCCATCTGGCGCTATTTCCCGTATGCGTTTATCTCGTTCCTGGCGATTTTGCAAACCATCGACAAATCACTGTACGAAGCGGCGGAAATGGACGGCGCAAACGCCTGGCAGCGGTTTCGCATCGTGACGCTACCCGCGATCATGCCGGTGCTGGCAACGGTGATCACCCTGCGCACCATCTGGATGTTTTACATGTTCGCCGACGTCTGGCTGCTCACCACCAAAGTCGACATTCTCGGCGTCTACCTCTACAAAACCGCGTTCGCATTTAACGACTTAGGTAAAGCATCTGCCATCTCCGTGGTGCTGTTCGCGATTGTGTTCGCAGTGATCCTGCTCTCCAGAAAACGGGTGAATCTCTATGGCAACAAATAAGCGCCTTGCGCCGCGCGTCGGCTTTTATCTCGGGCTGGTCCTGTTTCTCGGCATCACGTTATTTCCATTTTTTGTGATGCTGATGACCTCGTTCAAAAGCTCCAAAGAGGCGATTTCGCTGCATCCGACGCTGTTGCCGCAGCACTGGACGCTCCAGCACTACCTCGACATTTTCAACCCGACCATCTTTCCCTTTGTCACCTATTTTCAAAATAGCCTGGTGGTGTCGCTGGTGTCGTCCGGGTTGGCGGTGGTGATTGGTATCCTCGGCGCGTATGCCCTGTCAAAACTGCGCTTTAAAGGACGGATGGCAGTCAATGCCAGCTTCTACACCGTGTATATGTTTTCGGGGATCCTGCTGGTGGTGCCGCTGTTCAAAATCATCACTGCCCTCGGGGTTTACGACACGGAAATGGCGCTGATTATCACCATGGTGACGCAGACTCTGCCGACGGCGGTATTCATGCTGAAAAGTTACTTCGACACGCTACCAGATGAAATCGAAGAAGCCGCCATGATGGATGGCCTGAACCGGCTGCAAATCATCTTTTACATCACCGTGCCGCTGGCGATCTCCGGGCTGATTTCGGTGTTTGTCTACTGCTTTATGGTGGCGTGGAACGACTTTCTGTTTGCCTCGATTTTCCTCTCCAGCGCCAGCAACTTCACGCTTCCGGTTGGGCTGAACGCGCTGTTCAGCACGCCGGACTATATCTGGGGCCGCATGATGGCGGCATCGCTGGTTACCGCATTGCCGGTGGTGGTGATGTACGCGCTTTCCGAACGTTTTATTAAAAGTGGTTTAACCGCGGGCGGCGTTAAAGGCTAACCGCAATCTGCATACAGGGAATTTTAATGAAAAAGCTTATCGCAGCAGCGCCCCGCGTGGCGGCGCTTGTGGAATATCAGGACCGCCCGGTGGCGGCTCATGAAGTCAAAATTAAAGTGCTGTTCGGCGCGCCGAAGCATGGCACGGAAGTGGTGGACTTTCGTGCCGCCAGCCCGTTTATCGATGAAGATTTTAACCCGGAATGGCAGATGTTTATGCCGCGCCCTGACGATGCGCCGCGCGGGATCCAGTTTGGTCACTTCCAGCTTGGCAATATGGTCGTCGGCGACATTATTGAGGCCGGTGCAGAGGTCAGCGCGGTTAAAAAAGGCGATCGCGTCTGTACCTACGGTCCGTTGCAGGAAACCGTCATTGTCAACGCGGTAAATAATTACAAGCTGCGCAAAATGCCTGAAGGCGCAAGCTGGAAAAACGCGGTTTGTTACGATCCGGCACAGTTCGCCATGAGCGGCGTACGTGATGCCAATGTGCGGGTCGGGGATTTCGTGGTGGTGGTCGGCCTCGGGGCGATTGGCCAAATCGCCATTCAGTTAGCTAAAAAGGCGGGTGCATCGATTGTCATCGGCGTGGATCCCATTGCCCATCGCTGCGATATCGCCCGGCGGCACGGTGCGGATTTCTGCCTCAATCCGCTGGAGTGCGATGTCGGGTTGGAGATCAAACGGCTTACCGGTAAGCAGGGGGCCGACAGCATTATCGAATCCAGCGGCTATGCAGACGCGTTGCAGAGCGCGCTGCGTGGCCTGGCCTACGGCGGCACTATCTCCTATATCGCGTTTGCTAAACCTTTCCCGGCAGGCTTCAACCTGGGCCGCGAGGCGCATTTTAATAATGCCAAAATTGTTTTCTCCCGCGCCTGTAGCGAACCTAACCCGGATTACCCGCGCTGGAACCGCAAACGCATTGAGGAAACCTGTTGGGAATTATTGATGAACGGTTATCTCAACTGCGAGGACTTAATCGATCCGGTGGTGGCCTTCGCCAGCAGCCCGGACAGCTACATGAAATACGTCGACCGCCAGCCGGAACTGAGCATCAAAATGGGCGTCACGTTTTAACTACAGGGAGGTAGAAAATGAAAATCGCAACGCAGAACCAGGCATTTTTCCCACAGGATATCCTGGCGAAATTTCGTTATATCAAGGCAATGGGCTTTGACGGATTTGAAATCGACGGCAAGCTGCTGGTGGATAATCTGGCGGAAGTCAAAGCCGCGATTCATGAGACAGGCTTACCGGTGGTGACCGCCTGCGGCGGCTATGACGGATGGATTGGCGATTTTATTGAAGAACGCCGCCTGAACGGAATTGCCCAAATCACCCGTATTCTGGAAGCGCTGGCGGACGTAGGGGGCAAAGGCATTATCGTTCCTGCTGCATGGGGCATGTTTACTTACCGCCTGCCGCCGATGACCTCACCGCGCAGCGTCGGGGGCGACCGCAAAGCCGTGAGCGACTCGCTGCGCCAGCTCGATGCGGTGGCACGTCGCACAGGCACTATAATTTTCCTTGAGCCGCTTAATCGCTATCAGGATCACATGATCAATACCCTCGCCGACGCGCGTCGCTATATCGATGAAGGCGGGTATCGCAATGTGCGCATTATCGGCGACTTCTACCATATGAATATTGAAGAGGACGACCTGAGCGCGGCGCTGAATACCCATCGCGATCTGCTCGGGCACGTGCACCTTGCTGATAATCATCGCTACCAACCGGGTAGCGGCTGCATCGATTTCAAAAAGCATTTTGATACGCTGCGCGCCAACGATTATGACGGGTGGGTCGTATACGAGTGCCGCGTCCGCGCCGAGGATCCTGCCGCCGCCTACCGCCAGTCACTCGCTTTCTTACGGTCATGCTAAGGGGCGTAGCATTATGAGCGGTAGCGACACGAGATTACGGGTTGCCATTATCGGTGCTGGTAACATTGCCGAAAGGGTTCATGCATCGTTTTACCACGCCTGCCAGGATACCGAACTGGTGGGCGTGTGCGATAACCGTCCTGAGCAGGCGCAAATATTCGCCAACAAATACGGCTGCGCGGCGTTTGACGATGTGGACACCATGCTGTCGACGCTGCGCCCGGATGTGGTCAGCGTCTGTTCGCCCAACCGGTTTCATTATCAGCATGTGCTGGCCGCCCTGGCGGCGGGTTGCCATGTGATGTGCGAAAAACCGCCTGCCATGTCGCCCCAGGAAGCCGACGCCATGCGCCAGGCGGCGCGCAAAGCCAGATGTCTGTTGGCGTATGACTTTCACCATCGGTTTGCCCTTGACGTTCAACTGCTGCGTGAACAGGTCGCGGCGGGCACCCTGGGCGAGGTCTATGTGACTAATGCCCGGGCGTTACGTCGCTGCGGCGTGCCGGGCTGGGGCGTGTTTACTAACAAAACGCTCCAGGGCGGCGGGCCGCTGATCGACATCGGCATTCATATGCTGGATGCCGCTATGTTCGTTCTCGGGTTTCCGGCGGTGAAGTGCGTCACCGCCCACAGCTTCCAGAAGCTGGGCACCACTAAAAATAGTGGGCAGTTCGGCGCATGGGACCCGGCGAGTTATACCGTTGAAGACGCGCTATTCGCTACCCTCGAATTCCACAACGGCGGCATTCTGCGTCTCGAAACCTCGTTCGCGCTCAACATCCCGGAACAGAGCATTATGAACGTGCAGTTCTGCGGCGATAAAGCCGGTGCCACACTGTTCCCGGCGCACATTTATCATGACGAGGACGGTGAACTGGTCACGCTGATGCAGCGTGAAACGGCGGATGACTTACGTCATTTTCGCTCAATGACCGCCTTTGTGGATGCGGTGAAAGGCAGCCCCGTAGCGCTGGCCGATGCGGAGCAGGGATATCAAATCCAGCGGCTGGTGCAGGCGATTTATGACGCCGCTGAGCAGGGAGTCACCGTTGCCTTATGAAACCGATGACCACGCTTAACGAACCGCGCTTTGACCCGCATTCCCTGAACAAATACGCCACGCTGATGGCAGCGGGAAACGGTTATCTGGGCATACGCGCCACGCATGAGGAGAGTTACAGCCAGCAAATCCGTGGCATGTATCTGGCGGGGTTGTACCACCGCGCCGGGGAGCGGGACGTCACCGAGCTGATTAATTTGCCCGATGTGGTGGGCATGGAGATTGAAATCGATGGCGTGATTTTTAGTTTGTTATCCGGTGAGATACTCGACTGGCGGCGCGAGATAGCATTCTCTAGCGGCGAAGTGGTGCGCGATGTTCTGTGGCGCGCGCCGAACGGGCGGCGCTACCGCATTGAAAGCCGGCGTTTTCTGTCTGCCGCCCAGAAACCGCTGTTCGCCTTGCGGCTGGCGGTTACCCCATTGGACGGCGCGGCGCAGATTAAACTGACCACCGGTATTGACGCGACCCAGACCAACAGCGGTCGGCAGCATCTGGATGAATTGTCGTTGCGCGTTTATGACGAACGGTACTTACAGGGCGTTTATCGTGTGCAGGACAGTCAAATCGATGTGGCTATCGGTTGCCATTGCGTAGTGACCCATGCAGTCAATCGAATCAGCGCCGTCAACCGTAAGCTGTTGCAGCACTCTACTGCCTTGATCGCCCAGGGTGAAACGCTGTGCTGTGAAAAAATCTGCTGGATCCAGGGCAATCCCGATACCACTCTTCACGGCCTTGAGGCACAAACTCTGGCGGCGTTAAAGGCGGCAGCGGATATCGGTTATGACGCGCTGTTGAACCTGTCGTGCCAGGCGTTGGGGCAATGGTGGCGGCAAAGCCGCGTGGAGCTGGACTGCGATGATATGCAGGACAGCCAGGCGCTCGATTTTGCGCTTTATCATCTGTATGCCATGACGCCGGTTCATGACGAACGCGCCAGTATTGCGGCGAAGGGGTTAACCGGTGAGGGCTATAAGGGTCATGTGTTCTGGGATACCGAGGTGTTTTTACTGCCTTTTTATCTCTATACCCAACCCGAAACCGCGCGCCAATTGCTGCGTTATCGCTGGCATAACCTGCCGGGTGCGCAGCAAAAAGCCCGGCGCTGTGGCTATCAGGGCGCGCTGTTTCCCTGGGAAAGCGCCCGCACCGGCGAAGAAGAAACCCCGGAATTCGCGGCCATTAATATTCGCACCGGACAGCGACAGCGCGTTGCCTCCGCCCTGGCGGAACACCACCTGGTCGCTGATATCGCCTGGGCGGTGATGCGCTATGTGGACATTACCGGTGATGAGGCGTTTTTACAGCGGGAGGGCGGCGAGCTGCTGTACCAAACCGCGTGCTTCTGGATCAGCCGAACAACCGACGTCGACGGGCATCTGGAGATCCACGATGTTATCGGGCCGGATGAGTATACCGAGCACGTTAACAATAACGCCTTCACCAATTATATGGCGCTCTATAACGTCGCCAGCGCGCTGGAGCATTTACCACTAGAGCGGATGGACGCGGATTTTGCGGCTAAAGCAGCGGATTTTATCGCCCGCTTACGGCTGCCCAGGCCTGATATGCGCCACGTGGTGCCGCAGGATGACAGTTTTTTCAGCAAACCCTTTATCGACTTAAGCCGCTACCAGGCGAAGGCGGGGAAACAAACCATTTTGCTGGATTACTCGCGCGCCGAAGTCAACGAAATGCAAATCCTCAAGCAAGCGGACGTGGTGATGTTGTTTTATCTCCAGCCGGGGTTGTTTACGCCACAAACGCAAAAGGCCAGCCTGGCGTGGTATCTGCCGCGCACGATCCACGATTCTTCGCTCAGCAAGACTATCCACGGCATCGTGGCGGCGCGCTGTCACGATCGACAGACTGCATACCGCTTCTGGCGCGAAGGCAGCCAAATCGATCTCGGGGATGACCCGCACAGCTGCGACGACGGTTTGCATGCCGCCGCGGCAGGGGCCATTTGGCTCGGCGTGATTGAAGGCTTTGCCGGGGTGACCGTCGAGCAGGGGTTGTGCATTGCGCCGCGTCTGCCGGACGGCTGGCAGCGGTTGCGTTTCCCGCTGTGCTATCAGGGGATCCGGCTGGAGATTGAGCTGACGCCGACGCACCTGAACATGACCACTTCAGCGCCCCTGACCTTCAGGCTGTATGGCCACTCCGTCTCTTTTAGTGGGCAGGGAAGCTGGGCGTATCAGGATTTTATTTAACTCAGGATGGGAGCGCTCCCGGGAAGGGATCATGTTACAGGCACTGATATTCGATTTAGACGGCGTGATTACCGATACCGCGCATCTGCACTTTATCGCGTGGCGGTCGGTAGCCGCAGAATTAGGCATCACGATTGATGAAGAGGTGAACCAGTCGTTAAAGGGCATCAGCCGGATGGCGTCGCTGGAGCGCATTCTACAGGTGGGCGGTAAAGCGGGGTTATTTAGCGAAGCCGAAAAAGAGGTTATCGCAGCCCGTAAAAACCAACGTTACGTCGAGCTGCTGAGCTCGTTGGGGCCAGGTTCGATTCTGCCGGGAATAGCGCCATTGCTTGAGGAGCTCAGGGCGCGGGGTATTGGTATAGGCCTGGCGTCTGCATCGCTCAACGCGCCGGGCATATTGCAGGCGCTGGGGCTGGCGGGGATGTTTGATTACTGCGCCGATGCCAGCCGCGTAGCCCATTCCAAACCCGACCCAGGCATTTTTCTCGCCGCCTGCGCCGGGCTGGGCGTCACCCCGTCGCGGTGTATCGGCGTGGAAGACGCCCAGGCCGGGATCGCAGCGATTAATGCCAGCGGCATGGTGTCGATTGGCATTGGTGCCACGCTCCGGGATGCAGATTTACGGCTTAACAGCACGGAAGAACTGACCTGGCGGCGGATCGCCGGGCTTATGGACCTCACAGACAGGGCGACGTCTGTTCGCCGCTAAGGGATTCACATGGCACAACTTTCCTTACAACACATTCAAAAGGTTTATGACAATAACGTTCATGTCGTGAAGGATTTCACTCTCGACATCGCCGACAAGGAGTTTATTGTTTTCGTCGGTCCGTCTGGCTGCGGTAAGTCCACCACGTTGCGCATGATCGCCGGGCTGGAAGCGATTACCCACGGCGAACTCTATATCGGCGGGGTGCGGATGAACGATGTCCCGGCTAAATCGCGCGATATCGCCATGGTGTTTCAAAACTACGCGCTTTATCCCCATATGAGCGTCTATGACAATATGGCGTTCGGGCTGAAAATGCAGAAAATCGCTCCGGCGGTGATCGCTGAAAGAGTCGAGTGGGCGGCGCAAATTCTCGGTCTGAAGGAGTTCCTGAAGCGTAAACCCGGCGCGCTCTCCGGCGGACAGCGCCAGCGCGTGGCGCTGGGCAGGGCGATTGTCCGGGAAGCGGGCGTATTTCTGATGGACGAACCGCTGTCGAACCTGGACGCTAAACTGCGGGTGCAGATGCGTGCCGAGATTGGCAAACTGCACCAGAAACTCAATACCACCATGATTTACGTCACCCACGACCAGACCGAAGCCATGACCATGGCGACGCGAATTGTGATCCTAAAGGACGGCATCATCCAGCAGGTGGGTGCGCCAAAAACGGTTTATAACCATCCGGCCAATATGTTCGTTGCTGGTTTTATCGGCTCACCGGCGATGAATTTCGTGCGCGGGGCATTTGACGGTCGCCATTTTGTGACCGAAACGCTGAAGCTGGCGCTGCCGGACGAGAAACGTGAACTGCTTAACACCGGAGGATATAACCGCAAGCCGGTTATTTTTGGTATTCGCCCGGAAGATATTTCCACCCTGGCGCAGCGGGATAATCGCGTCGATGCGCATATTAGCGTGGCGGAATTAACCGGCGCGGAATTTATGCTTTATACCACGGTCGGTGGGCATGAATTTGTGGTTCGCGCCAGCGCAGACGGCCATTATCACGCCGGGCAAACGCTCCCCATCCATTTTGATATGGCCAAATCCCATTTTTTTAATAGCGAGACGGAATTAGCAATTAATTAAACGACGCAAAGGCCGGCGTTCGCCGTGCCTTTGCATAACCTCTGCACGACCTACAAAAGAAGGAACGCAAATATGAATGCCATAATTCGGACGCTACTCCTGTTGCCTGTTGCTGGCGCAATGTGTGCCCAGGCGCAGGAAATACCGGTAAACAGTTGGAAATACAGCATCGGCGCGATGTATGAAATCGAGAACGTCGAAGGGCAGGCGGAAGATATGGACGGGTTATATGAACCCTCCGTTTATTTCAATGCCGCATATGGCCCGTGGAGCATTAATCTGGTGATGTATCAGGAAGGGCCCGTTGATTACAGTTCCATGTCGCGGGGAACGTATTTCAACCGCCCGGAATTTAACCTGCGTTATCAGGTAATCGAAAACGACGATTTTTCATTGGGCTTAACCGGCGGCGTGCGTAATTACGGTTACCATTTCGAAAATGCGGATGGATCGCCCGCCGGGACCGCCAATACCCAGCGCTGGAAAATCCAGCCTGACTGGAATGTAAAAATTAATCAAAATTTGGCCTTTGAAGGGTGGCTGGCCTGGTATCGGTTTGTGAACGATCTTAACCAAACCGGCTATTCCGACAGCCGCGTCGAAACGGAAACCGGTCTGAATTACCACTTTAATGAAACCTTCTCGGTTCAGGCCCACTATTATCTTGAGCGCGGATATAACACCGTGAGCGGCAATAAACAGGGTGAGTTCTCCACTAATGAAGCGCGTATTTATTTTCCCATCGCCCTTGGCAGCAACACATTTACGCCGTATACCCGCTTAACTATCGATCGCTGGAGCAACTGGGACTGGCAGGATGATGGCTCTGATTCAGAGGATCATGATTACAACCGTCTGGGATTGCTTTATGCCCAAGATTTTAATAACGGTTTATCCATGACGCTGGAATATGCTTATGAATGGCAAACGCACCGCGAAGGCGATACCCATGATACTTTTCATTACGCGGGTATTGGCGTGAATTACGTATTCTGACGGCGCATGCTTAACGTTCTTTATATCCATCGGGCGCAGGCCGACGCACCTGCGCTTTTTACGTTATCCTGGAAGCGAGCCGGTAATGACATTTTCGGTGGCTAATATAATAGATCCAGGCGTCGGTTTATTCGCGATGCGGTCGAACAGTAACGCGCTGCTGGTATCACCCAGCGCCTGAATCGGAATTTCGATTCCGCTCGGCGGGGGCGTCAGCATAAAAGATAAAATGGCGTCGCTGTAACCGATCACCGCGAGCTGCTGCGGAATGGCGATATTCAGGCGTGCCGCCACGCGGTACAGGCTCATCAGCTTCAGGCTGTCGGTGGCGAAAATCGCGTCGGGCAGTGAAGCGTGGGTTAACAGCTTCTCCGCTGCTTCGAGGGCGCTGTGCTGGGTATAACCGCCATCAACCATCAGTTCCTCGTACACCGCGAGCCCATTTCGGGCCAGGGCAGTTTTACATCCCTCAAGCCTGTCGAGTGAAACATGGTAATCAAGCGGGGCATGCAAACAGGCGATACGCTGAAACCCCCGGTCAATCAGGGTTTGAGTAAGCCGGATGCTATCCTGAAAGTTGTCGGTATCCACCGAGCAAATGTTCTGGTAGCAGCCTTTTAGCCCACCGATAACCACCACCGGAATATGATATTTATCCAGCTCAGCAAAGAAATGCTCATTCACCGGGGAGCTGAGCATAATAATGCCCTTGATCATTTTTTGTTTTATTTTGGTCAGGCACTTTTCTAAATCTTCTGCGCTGTTCTTTGACGTTTGCAATATTACGTCAAAGCCTTCATTCTCCGCCCGCGCGATAATGGCGTGCAGCACATCTGAAAAGAAAGGATTGCCGGAGGTGGTTTTGGTGGAGCGGGTTGAAATAACCATAATGGCGTCAAAACCCGATGACGTCAGGGCGCGCGCCAGTTTATTCGGCTGATAATTTAATTCTTCGATGGCTTTCAAAACCCGCTCGCGGGCGTCATCAGAAATATTGGTTTGCTTATTCAGAACTCGCGAAACGGTGGATTTAGATACATTCGCCACCCGCGCGATATCATAAATTGTCGGCGACATCAGTCAGCAAACTCCATTTTGAATCAGAATAATGATGTTACTCCAGGCGTCAGGGTGTGTCTATTTTAACCCTGGCTTATAACAGACCGGCAAAAAAAAGCACGCCGCAGAGGCGTGCCGTAGGAAACGATAAGGTTAATCGTCTTCGTCGTCGTCCAGTTCTACGGGCGTTTGATAATCATCCGGTTTAATCGCCAGTAAATCGCAGCGTAGATGGTCGATGACCTGTTCCGCCGTATTGCCCAGGAACGCGGCGGACAGCCCGGTGCGGCCAACGGTGCCCAGCACCACAATCCCGGCCTGCAAATGCTCGGCGAGATCGGGGATCACTTCTTCGGGCAGACCTTTTTCGACGTGGGTCATGTTCTCGCCAATCGAGTATTTCTGGCGCAGCGCTTTCATAGCAATTAAATGCTGACCGCGGATCGCGTCGTTATACACGCTGGGGTCAAAATCGGGCAGTTCGATGGCGATATTGATCGGCGTGGCGGGGAAGGCACCCACCAGATGCACTTCGGTATGGTTGACCTGCTCAGCCAGATGCAGCGTCTCGCGCACCAGTTTGTCGTTCAGGGCGTTGTGATAAATTTCTTCACTGGCCAGGTTCACCGCGACCAGGGCTTTACCGCCTTCCGGCCACGGTTGGTCTTTCACCATCCACACCGGGCAAGGGCATTTACGCAGCAGGTGCCAGTCGGTGGGGGTGAAGATCACGGATTCGAGTTTGTCGTGCTGGTGGGTCATTTTCAGCACCAAATCGTGCTTAGCGGTTTTCACTTCCTGGATGATGGCTTCAAAGGGGCGGTTATGCCATACCACTTTGATTTCAATCGGAATGCCGGATTCGACATAGTGTTCTGCTTGTTCGCGTATCCATGCGGTGCGCTGGCTAATCACGCCCTGGCGCATTGCGGTGCGCTCATCGGGGGACAGCAGGGTGGTCATCTCATATGAGAAGTCATAGATGGGCAAAAAGGCTTTGATTTTGCCGCCAATGCGTTGGTGCAAATACACCGCACGCCGCAGCGCGGGCTGATCGTCCTGGCCTGGGTCAATAACCACCAGCATGTTTTGATAATTTGCCATACAGGGTCTCCTTACAACTGCAAACCACAGTCTGTAAAGTAAGATTAACCCATAGAGAATGAATGAAACAGGGGAGAAGCAAACGCCGGATCAATAAATTAAAAAAATTTAACGATACGGCGTCTGGAAAAAGGGGGTTATGCGACGTTGCGCGAGTGGCCTGCCAGTTGCGCTAGGGTATCACTGTTTTCGATAGTGATATATTTGCCTTTTACCGCCAGCATGCCGCTTTTCTGGAAACGTCCCAGCAGGCGGCTGATGGTTTCCACGGTCAGACCGAGGTAGTTGCCGATATCGCCACGGGTCATGGTGAGACGGAACTCACGCGGCGAGAAACCACGCTGGGCAAAGCGGCGCGACAGGTTATAGATAAACGCGGCCAGGCGCTCTTCAGCGTTTTTCTTGGACAACAGCAGGATCATATCCTGGTCGCCTTTGATCTCGCCGCTCATCAGACGCATCATCTGCTGGCGCAGGTTCGGCATTTTACCGGACAGATCGTCTAAGGTTTCAAACGGGATTTCACAAACCATTGAGGTTTCCAGCGCCTGGGCAAAGCTCGGGTGATGGCCGGAACCGATGGCGTCAAAGCCGACTAAATCGCCCGCCAGATGGAAGCCAGTGATCTGCTCATCGCCCTGTTCGGTAATGGTGTAGCTCTTAATGGTACCGGAACGAATGGCATACAGCGACTTCAACTCATCACCCGCTTTGAACAGCGTTTGCCCTTTCTGAATCGGTTTTTTGCGCTCGATGATGTTATCAAGCTGGTCGAGCTCGTGTTCGTTGAGGGTGAAGGGGATGCACAGTTGGCTGATGCTGCAATCCTGACAATGGATGGCACAACCGCCAGACTGAATGCGTCGAATAATTCGCTTTTCCGGGATCATAGGTCTGCTCAAGCCTTACATTGATATTGGTCAATTTTAACATCTTTTTGTTGAGCAGGTAAATCGACCGGAACAGCAAACCGATCACAAACACATGAAAAAAGGAGTACTTTTTTGCTATCCCCTTGATTACTACGGATATAAAAAGTTCCGAAAACTGAGTTCAATTAAATTAAAAGATAGCCTTCATGGCGCAACAGCCACTCTTTGCGAGTAACCCCGCCTGCATAGCCGGTCAGCGCGCCGCTGCTGCCAATCACCCGGTGGCAGGGCACCACGATGCTGACGGGATTGGAACCATTTGCCGCGCCAACCGCGCGGGCCGCGCCGCTGCGGCCAAGCTGCACCGCCAACTGTCCGTAAGAGAGGATCTGCCCGCAGGGAATGGCGCGTAGCGCTTTCCAGACTTCACGCTGAAACGGCGTCCCGGCAGTGGCGGTAGGCAGCGTATCAATAACCGCCAGGTCGCCGTCAAAATAATCCTGTAGTTTAGCGCTCAGGCCACCGGGGTTTTTGCAGGCGACGCGGTGATACCCGCTGAGGCGATAATGAATGTTCAGTAGTTCAACCATTCTGTCACTGTGTTCTTCCCATTCCACGGCGCGTAACTGAAATTGCTCATCGCACAATATCCACAACGGCCCCAGCGGGGTTTCAATTTTATCTTCAAGAAGGGTTAGCATGGTGTATTCTCAGCGTCTGCACAGACAGGGGAGTGCTTCAACATAGCACGTTCCGGTTATATTCTGTATACCCCTAAATGCCAATGAATAGCACCCCAAGTGGATAAAGCGCTGGCGCATAATTAACCGGGTAAAACCAGGTGTTAATTATTTCCAGATAAATATATTTTAAATAATAAAAAAAGAGCCTGCCGACATCGAACAGGCTCTACAATACACAGCAGTGCTTTCGGGGCTTATTTCCTGGATTTTTTCCATTGCGCCAGGTGATTAAGGTATAGCAACGAAGGATTAAAAATAATAATAAATTTAAGTGATTAAATTCACAAAAATAACAGCGAAACGATTCGATGATTAAATATTGCTGAATTATTCAGCGTTAATAAATTATCTGTCGCTAAAAGAAAATATATTTTGCTAAAGATTTAAACAAACGCCTGGAAATATAAAAGCAGCACGTCAGGTAAAGATAAGGCATCGCGTTGAGCCGTCTTGAGACGCGCAGCAAGGGCGGCTATAGTGTTGGGCCTGCATGACATCCGGAGGCCTGCATATGAAACCTGACGACAAATCACTTTTTCTTGAGGCCATGGATGATGTTAAACCGCTGAAGAACGCCTCTTGTACCATCTGGCAAAAACCGAAGCCGGGCCGCGTTGCCGCGCCGGTAGACGTGCTGCAGCTGGATAACTTCTTAACCACCGGCTATCTGGACATCATTCCGCTCAATCAGCCGCTGGAATTTAAGCGCGAAGGGGTTCAGCAGGGCGTGCTCGATAAACTGCGCCAGGGCAAATACGCCCAGCAGGCCAACCTGAATCTGCTGCGTATGCCGGTTGAACAGTGCCGACAAAAGCTGTTTGCCTTTATCCACCAGGCAAAACAGCAGGGGATCCGCAACGTGCTGATCGTGCACGGCAAGGGACGGGAAGAGAAATCCCACGCCAATATCGTGCGCAGCTATCTGGCGCGCTGGTTAGGGGAGTTCGAAGAGGTACAGGCGTTTTGTACCGCGCTGCCCCATCATGGCGGCAGCGGAGCCTGCTACGTTGCGCTAAAAAAATCAGATGCCCAGCGGCTGGATAACTGGGAACGCCACGCCAAACGCAGCCGCTGAGACGGGATTAGCGCCGGGACTTCACAATCTGGTAGCGCCGGGTGAAGTATTCCACCGGCGCGCTCCACATATGCACCAGACGGGTGAACGGGAACAGCAGGAACAGCGTCATCCCCAGCACCAGATGCACCCGGTAAACGAACGCCACCCCGTCAAGATAGGTCGCCGCGCCGCCCTGGAAGGTGACTACCGCCTGCGCCCAGTCCACCAGCTTCAGCATCTCGCTGCCATCCATAAACTGCGCGGAGAACGGAATGGTTAACAGGCCCAGCGCGCACTGGATCATCAGCAACGCGAGGATCAGAATATCCGCCGTACTGGAACTGGCCCGCACGCGCGTGTTGGTCAGCCGCCGGTATAACAGCATTAGCCCGCCCACCAGCGTCAGTACCCCGCAAATCCCGCCGAGCCACATCGCCATCAACTGCTTGGTCGCCATCGGCAAAAACCACGCATAGGCCCAGTGCGGCGTCAGCATCCCGAAGAAGTGCCCGAAGAAGATGCCGATGATCCCGATGTGAAACAGGTTAGACGCCAGCGTCATGCCTTTTTTATCCAGCATCTGGCTGGAGCCTGCGCGCCAGGTGTACTGTCCGTAGTCGTAGCGCAGCCAACTGCCGAGGATAAACACCGTCCCGCACAGGTACGGATAGATGTCATAAAAGAAGAAGTTCAGATAGTTGATCATTTGGGACCTCCGGCACTGATATCCAGATACTGAGGCGTGACGTTGTCACTAAAACGCCGTTGATGCTGCTGTTGCGGTGACGCATCGGTACTGCAACCCTGGTCGTCGATAAACTTCACCTGCTCCTCTTCCCAGATGGCATCCAGCGCCTGGGGCGTATCGTCACGGGCTTCTTTGGTCACCTGAGTGGCGACGCTGTCGCTGCGGTACTGGCTGCCGGCAATTGCCAGTAGCGCATCGAACAACTGGCTGTACGGCGACTGGCGCTGTTTAAGCCGCCCGCCCAGCAGCGCGAGGATCGGCGCCACGTCGTTCAGCCCCTGGCGCGCGTCATGTTCGGGCTGGATGCTGAGATATTCCAGATACAGCGGCAGCCAGTCCGGCAGTTCACGGCTGTCCAGTTGCAGGCCCGCTTTTTCATACTGGGCCATTAAATCGACCATCGCCTGGCCGCGATCCCGCGATTCGGCGTGGACGTGTTCGAACAACAACAAAGAAGTGGCGCGGCCCCGGTCGAACAGTTCGCACCATTCCGCTTGCTTGTCGATCAGTGGGGCGGCGAAAAACTGTTCGGCAAAGGCCATCGCCTTCGGCGCGTCCTGCGCCACGGCGGCGCGTAACTCTTCCGCCGCGTCCCACAACTCCTCGTTGGGGTACTCCATCAGCAGGGCGATAATTTTTAAGCTTTGCATTATTCACCCTCCGCTTTATCGCGAATCTCGGTGATGTTGATGGCGTCAATACGGCTGCTGTTGAACAGGTTGAATTTACTGTCGGAACCCTTACAGCCGTCGCCAAAGGTAAAGCCGCAGCCGTTGCGCTCCGGGAACGCGTCGCGGGCCATTTCCCGGTGGCTGGTGGGGATCACGAAGCGGTCCTCGTAGTTGGCGATCGCCAGATAGCGATACATCTCCTGCACCTGGGCTTCGCTGAGGCCCACTTCGTCGATGGCGCGGGTATCGGTCACGCCTTCCACGGTTTGCGAACGCATATAGTGGCGCATCGCCATCATCCGTTTCAGGGCGCGCAGTACCGGGGCCGGGTCGCCCGCGCTCAGCATATTGGCCAGGTACTGCACCGGAATACGCAGGCTTTCCACCGCCGGTAATACCGAATCGGTGCGCGGCAGGCCGCCCGCATCCGCCACCGACTGGATCGGCGACAACGGCGGCACGTACCAGACCATCGGCAGGGTGCGGTATTCCGGGTGCAGCGGCAGCGCCAGCTTCCAGTCCATTGCCAGTTTGTACACCGGGGATTTCTGCGCCGCGTCGATCACGTTAGCCGGAATGCCCTGTTTGAGCGCCTCTTCAATCACGTTCGGATCGTTAGGGTTTAAGAACACGTCGCACTGGCGCTCGTATAAATCAGTTTGATGTTCGGTGCTGGCGGCTTCGAGGATACGATCCGCGTCGTACAGCACCACGCCGAGATAGCGGATGCGCCCGACGCAGGTTTCCGAGCACACCGTCGGCTGGCCGGATTCAATACGCGGATAGCAGAGAATGCATTTTTCTGACTTGCCGCTCTTCCAGTTAAAGTAGATTTTCTTGTACGGGCAGCCGCTGATGCACAGCCGCCAGCCACGGCATTTGTCCTGGTCGATCAGCACAATGCCGTCTTCTTCGCGCTTATAAATCGCGCCGCTCGGGCAGGTCGCCACGCAGCTGGGGTTAAGGCAGTGCTCGCACAGGCGCGGCAGGTACATCATGAAAGTGTTTTCGAACTGGCCGTACATCTCGGTCTGCATGGCTTCGAAGTTTTTATCCGCCTGGCGTTTGCTGAATTCGCCGCCCAGCAGCTCCTCCCAGTTCGGGCCCCATTCCACTTTTTCCATGCGTTTGCCGGTGAGCAGCGAGCGTGGGCGGGCGGTGGGGACGTGTTTGCCTTCCGGCGCGTTATGCAGATGCTGATAGTCGAAGCTGAACGGTTCGTAATAATCGTCGATAGACGGTAGCACCGGGTTGGCGAAAATTTTCGACATCACCCCCAGCTTGCCGCCCAGGCGCGGCACCAGCCGACCGCTAATTTTGCGGATCCAGCCGCCTTCCCAGCGGTCCTGGTCTTCCCAGTTTTTGGGATACCCGATGCCCGGCTTGGTTTCGACGTTGTTAAACCACGCGTATTCCATGCCCTCGCGCCCGGTCCAGACGTTTTTACAGGTCACCGAACAGGTGTGGCAGCCGATGCACTTATCCAGATTCATGACCATACCGACTTGTGAACGGATTTTCATTTCGCGGCCTCCTGTACCTGATTGTTACCTTCGTCATCCAGCCAGTCGATGTTGCGCATCTTGCGGATCAGGATGAATTCATCGCGGTTAGAACCCACGGTGCCGTAGTAGTTGAAGCTGTACGCCAGTTGGGCGTAGCCGCCAATCATATGGGTTGGTTTCGGGCAGACGCGGGTCACCGAGTTGTGGATGCCGCCGCGCATACCGGTCACCTCCGAACCGGGGATGTTCATCAGGCGCTCCTGGGCGTGGTACATCATGGTCATGCCCGGCGGAACGCGCTGGCTGACCACCGCGCGGGCGGTGAGCGCGCCGTTGGCGTTAAAGGCTTCGATCCAGTCGTTATCGGCGATGCCTAACTCTCTGGCATCGGTTTCGCTGATCCAGACAATCGGCCCGCCGCGCGACAGGGTCAGCATCAGCAGGTTTTCGCTGTAGGTCGAGTGGATGCCCCATTTCTGGTGTGGCGTCAGGAAGTTGAGCGCTTTTTCCGGGAACCCGTTAGACGGCACCTCGCGCATGGCGCTGACGCTACGGGTATCTACCGGCGGGCGGTAGGTCACCAGGCTTTCCCCGAAGGCGCGCATCCACTGGTGATCCTGATAAAGCTGCTGGCGGCCCGACAGGGTGCGCCACGGAATCAATTCATGAACGTTGGTATACCCGGCGTTATAGGAGACATGTTCGTCTTCCAGGCCGGACCAGGTGGGGCTGGAGATGATTTTGCGCGGCTGGGCCACGATATCGCGGAAGCGAATTTTCTCGTCTTCTTTCGGCAGCGCCAGATGGGTATGCTCGCGCCCGGTGAATTTGCTCAACGCTTCCCAGGCTTTCACCGCCACCTGGCCGTTGGTTTCCGGCGCCAGCGCCAGGATCACTTCCGAGGCGTCAATGGCGCTGTCAATTTTCGGGCGTCCGGCGGCGGGGCCGTCGGTTTTGCGGTAGTTGAGTTTGCCGAGCAGTTCGACTTCGCTCTCGGTATTCCAGCTAATGCCTTTCCCGCCGTTACCGAGTTTGTCCATCAGCGGGCCGAGTGAGGTAAAGCGTTCCCAGGTGGCGGGGTAATCGCGCTCCAGCACTACAATGTTCGGTGCGGTTTTGCCGGGGATCAGGTCACATTCGCCTTTGCGCCAGTCGAGGATCTCAAACGGCTGGGCCAGTTCCGCCGGGGAGTCGTGCTGCAACGGTTGCAGCACCACGTCGGTCTCTTTACCCAGATGCCCGACGCACACCGCCGAAAACGCGTTGGCGATGCCCTTGTAAATCTCCCAGTCGCTTTTCGATTCCCAGGCCGGGTCCACTGCGGCAGAAAGCGGGTGAATAAACGGATGCATATCCGAGGTATTCATATCGTCCTTTTCGTACCAGGTGGCGGTGGGCAGCACGATATCCGAGAACAGGCAGGTGCTGGACATGCGGAAGTCGAGCGTCACCAGCAGATCCAGCTTGCCCTCAATCGCGCCGCCTTGCCATTCCACTTCTTCCGGCTTCACGTCGTCGGTGCTGCCTAAATCCTCACCCTGGATCCCGCTTTCGGTACCCAGCAGATAGCGCAGCATGTACTCGTGGCCTTTACCAGACGAGCCCAGCAGATTGGAGCGCCAGATAAACATATTGCGCGGGTGGTTCTGCCCGTTGTCCGGCTGTTCGCAGGCGAAGCGCAAATCGCCGGATTTCAGCGACTGCACGGTGAAATCGATGGGCGACATTCCGGCGTCTTTGGCTCGGGCGGCCAGATGCAGCGGATTGACCCCCAACTGCGGCGCGGAAGGCAACCAGCCCATGCGCTCGGCGCGCACGTTAAAGTCGATCAGATGGCCGGTAAATTTAGACGGGTCCGCCAGCGGCGACAGCAGCTCCTGAGCGGTGAGTTTTTCATAGCGCCACTGGCTGGCGTGGTTATAGAAAAACGAGGTGCTGTTCATCTGGCGCGGCGGGCGGTTCCAGTCCAGGGCGAACGCCAGCGGCATCCAGCCGGTTTGCGGGCGCAATTTCTCCTGGCCCACATAGTGCGCCCAGCCGCCGCCGGTTTGCCCGACGCAGCCGCAGAACACCAGAATATTGATCATGCCCCGGTAGTTCATGTCCATGTGATACCAGTGGTTGACCCCCGCGCCAAGAATAATCATCGAGCGACCGTGGGTTTTCAGCGCGGTATCGGCGAACTCGTGGGCGATCTGTTCAATATGCTGACGCGGCACGCCGCAAATCTGCTCGGCCCAGGCCGGGGTGTAGGGTTTGATCTCACTGAAGTCGCTGGCGCAATGCGCATCGTCCAGCCCGCGATCGAGACCGTAGTTCGCCAGAATCAGGTCGTAAACGCTGACCACCCGGCCTTCACTGCCGTCCGCCAGGGTCAGGGTTTTAACCGGCAGCTTGTGCAGCATAATCGGGTCATGTTTAACGTGGCGGAAGTGCGGGTTTTCCTGGCCGCCGAAGTAGGGGAACGCGACGTCGTCTACCGCGTCATGCCGCCCCAACAGGCTCAGCTCCAGCTCAGTTTCCACGCCTGCCGCCAGGTTTTCCAGGTTCCATTTGCCCTGTTCGCCCCAGCGAAAGCCAATCGAGCCGTTCGGCACCACCAGATCCCCGGCGCGGTTAACCGCCACGGTTTTCCATTCCGGATTGTTGGCCTCGCCGAGCCCGTCCAGCAGATCGCTGGCGCGCAACATCCGGCCCGGCGCGAAATAGCCTTCGGCACGCGGCTCCAACAGCACCAGCATCGGCATATCGGTATAGCGGCGGCAGTAGTTGATAAAGTAGTCGCCGGGATTATCGAGATGGAACTGGCGCAAAATCACATGCCCCATTGCCATCGCCAGCGCGCTGTCGGTGCCCTGTTTTGGAGCCAGCCACTGGTCGCACAGCTTCGCCACTTCGGAGTAGTCAGGGGTGATGGCGATGGTTTTGGTGCCTTTGTAGCGCACTTCGGTAAAAAAGTGCGCGTCCGGGCTGCGGGTCTGCGGGACGTTAGAACCCCATGCGATGATATAACTGGAGTTGTACCAGTCGGCGGATTCGGGTACGTCAGTCTGTTCGCCCCAGGTCATCGGCGAGGCGGGCGGCAAATCGCAGTACCAGTCATAAAAGCTCAGGCAGGTGCCGCCAATCAATGACAGATAGCGGGTGCCCGCCGCGTAGGAGACCATCGACATCGCCGGGATCGGCGAGAAACCGGCCACCCGGTCCGGCCCGTAGGTTTTGATGGTCCAGACGTTGGCGGCGGCAATCAACTGGTTCAGCTCCTGCCAGTTGGAGCGGATAAACCCGCCGCGCCCGCGCACTTTTTTGTAGCTCCGGGTCTTTTCCGGGTCGGCCATAATTGACGCCCAGGCTTCCACCGGGTCGCTGTTATGGGTTAGCGCCTCGCGCCACAGCTCGATCAGGCGTTTACGCACCAGCGGATACTTCAGCCGGTTGGCGCTGTACAAATACCAGGAATAGCTGGCCCCGCGCGGGCAGCCACGCGGTTCGTGGTTGGGTAAATCGGGGCGGGTGCGCGGGTAGTCGGTCTGCTGGGTTTCCCAGGTTACCAGGCCGTTTTTCACGTAAATCTTCCAGCTACAGGAGCCGGTACAGTTCACGCCGTGCGTGGATCGCACCACCTTATCGTATTGCCAGCGCTGGCGGTAACTGTCTTCCCAGTCACGGTTGGTGTGCATCACCTGCCCGTGGTCGTCGGCGAAGGTGTCGCCTTTGAGTTTGAAATAGCGAAATCGGTCGAGAAGTTTGCTCATTGCTTTCTCCTGACAGGAAGGGTCCTTCCTGAATGACATTGCCGAATCGATAGTTATTTTTTTCCACGTTGCGGGCGGCCATACACCAGCCAGGTCACCAGCACGCAAACGATGTAGAACACCAGGAACACTTTCATTGCGCCCACCGGCGAGCCGGTCATTTCCAGCGACGTGCCGAAAGCTTTTGGAATAAAGAAGCCGCCCACCGCGCCGATGGCGGAGATAAAACCCAGCGCGGCGGCGGTGTCGGTGACGGCTTCCTGTTGCGCCTGCTGCTCGCTACCGCCCCTGAGCTTCACCCGGTAAATAGTGATGCGCCGGAAAATGACTGCGATCATCTGGAACGTCGAGCCGCTGCCTAAACCGGCAGTGAGAAACAGCCCCATAAACACCAGGTAAAACGCCACGAAGCTGCCCGAGCCGCTGCCCGGCAGGGTCAGGAACAGCAGGGCACTGAACAGGGCCATAAAGATGAAGTTAATTAGCGTCACCCGCACGCCGCCGAAGCGGTCAGAGATCATGCCGCCCGCTGAGCGGGCCAGCGCGCCGATAAACGGGCCGAAAAACGCCAGCTTCAGGATGTTGACGTCCGGAAACTGGGTTTTCGCCAGCATCGCAAAGCCCGCCGAAAAACCGATAAACGAGCCGAACGTCGCCAGATACAGCAGGCTGAGCAGCCACAGGTGCGCACGCTTCAGAACCGGCAACTGCGAGCGAATCGACGCCTTCGAATTGGCGATATCGTTCATCCCGAACCAGGCGGCAAGGGTAGCGACAAGCAGCAGTGGGGCCCAGATCCACGCGGCGTTAGCCAGCCATAACGAGGAGCCGTCCGGCTGCTCGACGCCGTGGACGCCCAGAAAAACAAACATCGGCAGGGTGATCACCAGCGGGGAGACCATCTGCATCACGCTGACGCCCAGGTTGCCCATGCCGCCGTTAATGCCCAGCGCGCTGCCCTGGCGGGCTTTGGGGAAGAAGAAACTGATATTGCCCATGCTGGAAGCGAAGTTGGCACCGGCGAAACCGCACAGCAAAGCAATAATCATAAATACTTCAAACGGAGTAGCCGGGTTTTGAATGGCTAAGCCGAGCCAGATGCAGGGAATAATCAGGATCACAGTGCTTAACACCGTCCAGTATCGGCCACCGAACACCGGCACCATAAAGGAGTAGGGCACCCGTAAAATAGCGCCGGATAATGACGGCAGCGCGGTTAATAAAAAAAGCTGATCGGTAGTAAAATTAAATCCCACTTTATTGAGATTGACCGCTACCGCGCTAAATAACATCCAGACGCAAAAAGCTAATAATAAGCAGGCGACGGATATCACTAAATTACGTCGCGCAATGGCTTTACCTTTATTGTTCCAGAATGCATCGTTTTCCGGTTTCCAGTCTTTTAAAAGATGGCTATTGGTTTTTGCAGTTGTGGGTAACATGATCGCCCCTTGCCTGTATCGGTATTAGAAACAAAAGGTTACGGCGGAGAAATGCGCATCCGTTTGAAATTAAAGCGACAAAATTGAGCGGGTGAACAAAACAAGAATAGATAAAAAAGTACCAGAGACGCGGTACGGAGAGGATTAACCGCTTGGTTAATTGTTACTAATTGTAATAATTGGCCGCTTAGCGGTGAATGTTATAGATAACCATTAATAAGGTCATAAAAAGTAATAGTGACGCAATTCACAATTATTATTCGTGCGCCTTTTATATTTAAATTTTATGACGCAGGCGTTAATTCATTATTAATCACAATATCAACGTGACGGCGAAAGGCGTCATCATCCATGCCGGATAACCCGAGTTTGACAATTCCATCCAGCCCGCTGACAAAGGCGATAATTCGCCAGGCAATATTTTCTGCACTGTCGCGAAGTTGAAATTCATTCTCATTTGCTCCGTGAGAAATAATTTGCGTGGTCGCGTCGTGCCACATTTCCATTGATATTATCCACGCCTGCTTCATTTCCGCTTCACGCCGGGCAAGGGCCTCCGCTTCACCAAACAGTCGCAGATATCGCTCGATATCGGGGTTATCAAATCCCAGCGTCCAGTTGAGTTTTGCACGCCAGGTCGACAGCGGCGGGGCGCTTTCCAGATCCAGCGACTGACGGCTGAGGCGCAAAAACGTCTCGGCCTTCAATGCCATCGACGAGGCGAAATGGTGATGCACCTGGCCTGCGGCAATCCCGGCTTCACTGGCGATGCGGCGCACCGTCATGGCGGAAAGCCCCTCGGAAAGCGCCACGCGCATCGCCGCTTCCATCACGTTCTCCCGACGATCTTCCCGGTTCATATAACGCATATCTGGCTCCTCTGTGGCGGACCGTCAGTGTAACAAAAAAGTTGGACGCGCGTTCAAATTTCCGTAGAATCGCAAATCTGGACAACCGTCCAAATTGGTTTAAAGAGTGATAAGCGTATGTTTCGTAAGTGGTATGCCTTAGCTATTTTGGTGCTGAACTATATTCCCGTTGCTATTGACGCCACGGTACTGCACGTCGCCGTGCCGTCATTAACCCTGGCGCTGGGGGCGTCCGGCAACGAGCTGCTGTGGATTATCGATATCTATTCGCTGGTGATGGCCGGAATGGTGCTGCCAATGGGCGCGCTTGGCGACCGAATCGGCTATAAGCGCCTGACGCTGATCGGTAGCGCCCTGTTCGGCGTGGCGTCGCTGGCGGCGGCGTTCTCAACCCAGGCCAGTGAGCTGATTGCCGCGCGGGCGCTGCTGGCGGTGGGCGCGGCGATGATCGTTCCCGCAACGCTGGCGGGCATTCGCGGCACCTTTAATGATGAGCGCGAGCGCGGCATCGCGCTGGGAATTTGGGTCGCCGTCGGCTCCGGCGGCGCGGCATTTGGTCCGCTGGTGGGCGGTATGTTGCTTGAGCACTATTACTGGGGCTCGGTGTTTCTGATCAACCTGCCGATTATCGCGCTGGTGCTGCTGTTCACCACCTTATGCATTCCGCGCCAGCCGGTGCAGCGTTCGCAGACCCTGAATTTAACCCAGGCGCTGATGCTGATCGCCGCTATTCTGCTGCTGGTATTTGCGGCAAAAACCAGCCTCAAGGCGAACAGCAATTTCATGTTGGTACTGGGAGCGTTAATCAGCGGTGCCTTCTTAATGGCGCTGTTTATCCGCAGCCAGCTGCGCGCCCGCGCGCCGATGATCGACCTGACGCTGTTCACTCATCGCATTATCTTAACCGGCGTGCTGATGGCGCTGACTGCGATGATCACCCTGGTCGGGTTCGAACTGCTGATGGCGCAGGAGCTGCAATTCGTCCACGGCTTTACGCCGCTGGAGGCCGGGCTGTTTATGCTGCCGCTGATGCTGGCCTGTAGCTTTAGCGGCCCGGCGGCGGGTGCGCTGGTCGGGCGCTTTGGCTTGCGTAACGTTGCGACGCTCGGCATGGCATTAAGCGCGTTGAGTTTCTATGGACTGGCCATGACCGACATGGCCAACCAGCGCGCCGTCGCCTGGGGCTGGATGATTTTGCTGGGGTTGAGCGCCGCTACCGCACTGTTGGCGTCTACCGCCGCGATTATGTCGGCGGCACCGAAAGAAAAAGCCACCGCGGCCGGGGCGATTGAAGCCATGGCCTATGAGCTGGGCGCGGGCATGGGCATCGCCATTTTCGGCATGATTTTAAGCCATTCGTTTAGCGGTTCGATTGACCTGCCAGCAGAATTGCCCGCCACGCTGATGGCCCAGGCCAGCGCGTCTATCAACGAGGCGCTGCTGGTGGCTCAGCAGCTCAACCCGGCACTGGGCGAGCAGGTGGTCAATGCGGCGAACGTGGCGTTTAAAGAATCACACAGCGCGGTGCTGTCGGTAGCCAGCGGGATGCTACTGGTACTGACGGCGGGAGTGTGGTTTGCGCTAAGGCCGGTGAAGAGATTGACAGCCTGAAATTGATCATTAAGTATGACTGTTCACTTATAATGGGGGTAAAAAATGCGCGAAATAATGAATATTCTGTCAGCGGCTTTACCCTTGATGGTGTTATTCATTCTGATAAGGCTGTTTTTCAGGGCTGTGCGACATCCAAAACGCATCATTACAGAAAAAAACGGCCTGAAAAAAATTTCCACCAACCCCTCGATTTTTCGGGGGGCTTCGCACAAAGACTATTATTACGACAGCGAATATTTATATGAAGTTAATAATGACCTTACCCGTAAAATCCCACTGGGTGAAATTATTCAAATAAAGCCGGGATTTACCAAAATAAATAACCGGCAAAACTGGTTGGTTAGCTATCTTAACCATGGCGAGAAAAAGCACGTTGAGTTTTTCAATAACTTAACGATTTTTAACCACAATTTCTCTGGTTTTTTGTCGGCGGTTAAACAGGCAAATCCTCAAGCTGAAATCAAATCGCTATCGTTTTTCAATCTGTAAAAGGCATCCTTTATATGACTGCAAATCTCCGTTTTCCTGCGCTATTTAATAAAAAACTGCTTTAACTGCTGACCATACAGGCCGATAGCCAGTCCTGTGATAATTAGCGCCAGCGCAACGATCTTCATCGCCGGGACGTTTTCACCAAAAATCACCACTGAGCCAATAATACCAAATACTGGCACCAGTAAAGATAATGGCGCAACGGTGGACACAGGATAGCGCTTAAGTAGCGAATTCCACACCCAATAGCCAAACAGGGTATTCGGGTAGACCTGAAATAATAGGGATAACACGGCGCGCGCATCAATGTTGCTGATCAGTGAGCTATAACCACGGGTTCCGTTTATCAGCCAATCCAGCAGGAAAAGCGGGATGGGTGAAAATACGCTCGACCAGACTAAAAAAGCAAACACCTGCTTCGTTCCCGTCTTTTTATTAATAATGTTGGCAATGCTCCATGCCACCGCGCCCGCAAGAACCAGCAGCAAGCCGGAGAACGTGACGGAACCATCCGTAATGAAAACAATGCTCAATAATCCTGCACATGAGAGGGCGAACCCGACCATTTGATAACGGCTGAGGCGCTCTTTAAATACCCAGCTTCCAGCTAACAGGGTAAAAAAGGCGCTGAACTGAAGCACCATCGACGCAATTCCCGCAGAGAGCCCGGTTTTAATTCCCAAATTGACCAGCCCCCACAGGCCAATCCCAAATACCAGACCATAGTTAATGAGATAACGCCACGGGACATGCGGTTTTTTAATAAAAAATAGCGCTGGCAGGGCACACAGCGTAAAGCGAAGACCGGCCAGAATAAAGGGATCGATGGAATGCAGCCCTAGCTTGATGACCGAAAAGTTAACGCCCCAGATTGCCGTAATCAAAACGGCGAGGAATAAGTGAGGTAATTTCATGAGTGACGCGATCCCAACCAGAAGAGAAATGCACCGGCGCTGACCAGGGCGCCCGTGAAGCAGACGGAATGCCACCCCCAAAGCGCATAAAGCTGGGTTGCGGCAATCGCGCCCAGTGCGCTTCCCAGAGAATAAAAACACATGTAGGCCCCGACCAGACGGCTCGCCGCATCGGGTCGGGCAGCAATGATCGTGCTTTGATTGATGACATGAACCGTTTGAACCGCGAAATCCAGCAGGATCGCGCCGAGAGCCAGCAACCATAGAGATGTCTGGAGAAAGGCGATGGGCAGCCAGGATAAAGTCAGCAAAGCCAGCGCGGATCCGCTTGCGCGTTGCCCCATTCCTTTGTCAGCCCATAAACCCCCTCTGGAAGCCGCCAGCGCGCCTGCCACGCCCGCCAAACCAAACATGCCAATTTGGGTGTGTGACAGCGACATGGCGCTGAGCGGCATGACCATTGAGGTCCACAGCATGCTGAAGGCCGCAAAAATAAGCAGGGCCAGCATGCCTCGCTTACGCAACTGCGGTTCCGTGATGAAGAGATGAAACACAGACAGCACCAGAGCAGGGTATGAAATGCGCGGCGTTGCGGTTGCGGTAGCGGGCATCACCTTTGCCAGGGCCAGGGATACCAGCAACAACAGGCAAGCGGCAGTGAGATAAACCGCCCGCCATCCCGCCAAATCAGCAATGGCTCCTGATACGAAGCGAGCGAACAGTATTCCCAACACGATGCCGCTGGTCACGCTGCCCACGATTTTGCCACGCTGATAAGGGGACGCCAGCGTTGCGGCCCACGCGACCATCAGTTGTGCCACCACAGCCATCAAACCCACCAGCAGCATTGCGCCCAGCAGCGTTATGAAATTCTCTGCTAACGCCGCCGCCGTTAACGCCAGAACTGAAAGCAGCAACTGAACGATTGCCAGCGTTTTCCGGTTAAAGCGATCGCCCAGCGGAACCAGCAAGAGTAATCCAGTGGCGTAGCCTGCCTGAGTCGCAGTGACCACCGCGCCCATCGTGCCGGGTGAAACATCCAGGCTTGCCGCCATCGATTCCAGTAATGGTTGTGCAGAATACACATTGGCGACCGCCAGCGCACAGGTCAGTGAAAACAGAAATATTATTCGCGGCGATAGCGACAAAGTGTTTACAGGCAGCGTGTCGACCCCGCAGCCACGCGCCTGGCTTGTCGAACGGTTCATCGTGCACTCCCTTCTGGTTGCTTTTTAAAACTAGAGTGTCTGCATAATTAGCAGTAGCGGTTTTTTTTTGCAACTTCTTTTCGAGAAGATTAAGCTCAAGTCAGTCAGCGAGCAGAAGAGGAGAACAGAGATGGCCAAACAGGAAGCGCTCAGAACCAGCGAATGCCCCGTCGCCAGGACCCTGGAGTCGATTGGCGAGCGCTGGTGTTTAATGATTATTCGTGAAGCGTTTGATGATGTACGCAGATTCAGCGAGTTCCAGAAGAACCTGGGTCTGGCGAAAAATATTCTGGCCGCACGTCTCAAGCATCTGGTGGAAATCGGCGTGTTTGACGTTTGCCCGGCGTCTGATGGCAGCGCGTACAAGGAGTACATCCTGACCGAAAGGGGGCGCTCGGTGTTTCCGATCGTGGTCGCCATGCGGCAGTGGGGCGAACGCTATATGTTTGAAAAGGGCGAGATACACTCGGTGTTGCTCGATAAAGTGAATGGCGAGCCGTTGCCAGCGTTAGAAGTTTGCTCATCCCAGGGGGCCAGGCTTGAGCCCGCAGATTGTTATCGTCAGCGCGTGGTGGCTGGGGTGAGGGGAGAGGAGTGATTTTTTTCGGGGGAGTCGGGAAAGGTCATCAGAGATAGGGGACTGCTTCGTGCCAGGAGCGGACATTACCTAACACATTGGTAACCTTCACAGATTTACGCGTTCTACATAGTAAGCGTCGTATCTGATGAGTTATCATGCTTTAAAATATCCAACTGATAAATCCAGCTGAATACTTTTCACTAATTTTGATTGCATAAAGATCATGGAGACTCAGAAATAAATCATTATCTTCTTTGAAAATTAATTCCTCATACCCTGTCATTATCAAACTATGCTGCGTTGTTAGTTTAGATATGTTATCCATTTCACTGGTAAGCATGGATTTGTTTGCATTGGTGGATAGATCCATAGCAATAAATTCCCGCATCAATGGAATTAGTTGATTAGGGTCTATATTTTTTGTATTTTCCTTAGCTTTTTTTTTGTCTTTCTGAATAGATGGTGTTAATCGTATTCGTATAATTTTTCGCTAAGCTCCTAAACTCTGGATATGAACCAGTAACTAATGCAAGTTCTTCGTACTTGAGGAATAAATCGGTCTTGCATTTTTTTACCGTTATTTTAAGGTCTTCAACTCTTTTTTTTAACTCTGTATTTGCTTTAATAATAGACATTGGGAGAACTTCATAATGTTGGCCTAATTTTGAATCAGGGATCATTGTCATATGTACTATTTCATTAGACATGAGCTGATAAGAACCAGATAACTCTCCATACTTTAGAAATAGTTCATTATGTGAAGATGAACAAGAACTTTGTAATTCCATCATTGGCCTAAAGTAATCCTTTATAATCTCCTCCTGAAGACCTTGGTCTTTTTTGTAGCTCTCAAGAATCCCAGCAAAAAGAAATGACCCTAAAGATATAGAGATTATGGCAATTAGCAATTGACTAAGAAATGATTGCGCTCCATTACTCATGAATTATCCTTAAAAAACAACACGGAAAAGTGGCTCCTGACTGGGAGGAAACGACAGGTCGGAAACAAACTTAACTGATGGGTTAGCCATAGTCCAGAACCTTGTTTAAACACTTAGTGTGACTGTATGCATCTCAGAAATTTGTGCCAATACCATTTGAAGCCTTATAATTTATTTAAATCGAAGTCAGTTACTCGCTCACAACAGACCTTCAACCCAGCAAATCCATCCGCCTCGTACCAGATGCAGACCCTCGCTACTCTTCAAAGAATCCACACAAAAAAACCCAGGTCCGTTAGAAAATCATTACGATATAAAATAAAAAGTCTTTCT
Organism: Atlantibacter sp. MEI4A-1023; assembly: GCF_056155425.1. Lineage (NCBI taxonomy): Bacteria > Pseudomonadati > Pseudomonadota > Gammaproteobacteria > Enterobacterales > Enterobacteriaceae > Atlantibacter > Atlantibacter sp. MEI4A-1023. The sequence continues at coordinate 2,456,749 of NZ_CM149568.1, read as the reverse complement.
TTCAGATCCCAAAGAGACGCTGCATACGCAAGGCTGCCAATATGAAATCCAAAAGTGCGTTAGTTTTACAAGAACTCCGATCCCAATTACGCCCCGCCTCGGTGGCGCAAGTCGGGGGATTTCGCCCCACTGCAGACCCCATTACATCGTGGTTTTTGAAAGGCGTCTCTCTTCCTGGTGAAGGGTTGCCAGTCTGGAAGGGGCAACCGATGTTTCCACTTCTTCAGATTCGTATCGATGAGCTTCCCGTGGTTCCTGAACAACTGAAGGATGTCGCACTGCTGGTGCTCTATCACAATGTAGAAAGCCATCCATTCGATAAACCTCATGGCGAGGGGTGGCTAATACGCGAATATGCCACCCTTGAGGGGCTGGAGTTACTGCCTGCAACAGACACTCCGTATCGCGCATTTCCGGTTCGATGGGTGAGCGTTAATGATGATGCTCCGGGATGGGAGGACGCCTGGGATATTATTGACCTTGCTGAGGTAAATGATGATGAAGAAACCAGCAACCGTTTCTTTGATGATTTTAACCGCTACAGGGGAACCAAGGTCGGAGGATATCCAACGGAAATACAACATGGCGCGGGGATTGAGGATTTTGTCTTTCAGGTGGGGTCAGAGGAAAAGGTAAACTGGATGTGGTCGGACAAGGGTATCGGCTACTTTCACAAGTCACCCGAGGGAAACTGGACGTTTTCGTGTCAGTTTTACTCGTCGTACAACGGCAGGTTTCCGCTCACCGTCGCCCCTCAACCCTCACAAAAAAAAAAACCGCACACGGCCCTGCGCCGTATGCGGTTGCAGCGTTAATCAAAAATCAACGATGCCAGTAACAGCTAATCCCCAGATACTTATTAAACGCCTCCTGCAACACCGCGCCGGTGGCCGAGTGGTTCATCGCCACGTGGTGCTCGAAGCCGTTATTGCAAATCCACGCCAGCAGGTTTTCCAGGTGCGGCACTTCAATCACCGCGCGGCAGCCCACGGTGTCCAGCGCGTCGTCCACCGACTGGCCTTCGCCAACATAGGCTTTGATCTCGCCGGTGAAATCATCCGATGACAGGCGGAAGTAGGTGAGCGGGCCGCTTTTCAGGCGACCATGCACCGCGCCGCAGGTGTTCTCTTTCCCCACGGTAGTGCCGATGATATCCGCAGTGCCCATCGCCGGGGATTCCAGGCTGGCGCTGGCGAAGTTGCCGCAGTGGAACAGCACGCATTTGTTGCGATCGTCGCCGAAGTTGTTGTTCCAGTCGGCAATCGACGCCGGGTTCAGCGAGCAGCTCGCCAGGGCGTACATCGACAGCGCGCCCATCACGTCCACTTCGCAGGCGCTCGGCATCAGTTGGCCGGACATCACGCTCATGATCGAGCAGACGTTAATCCCGAGGTTTTCTTGCAGCGACGTCCAGCACTGAATGGCGGTGGTGTCGATATCGTTGGCCGTCACCCATTCGCTGATGACGACGAACAGTTTCGCCATCGTGACCAGTTTGTCCGCCGGAATGGCGCTGGCGTCGGCGTTATCCATCAGGATGCCGCGTTTTTCCTGGACGCGAATGTCATCGTCGCTGATGTGTTTGACGCGGGTAAAGATCTCCGACAGGTCGAGGGTTTCCACCGCCACGCCCATTTTTTCCAGCAGTTTTTCGCTGTAGCGCACGGTGTTAAAGCTCGCCGGACGCGCGCCGATTGCGCCGATGCGCACGCCTTTCATTGATGCCACCACCCGGCAGATTTGGGTAAAGCGTTGCAGATCGGCAGCGAAGACCTCGCTGGACAGGGCGCAAACGTGCTGGGTGGTCAGGGTAAACGGAATGCCGTACTGGCGCAGGTTGTTGCACAGGGAAATCTTGCCGCAGAAGCTGTCGCGGCGGGTGGCGAGGCCCATTTTATCGAGGTTGTCTTCCTCGGCCTGGATCAACACCGGCACGTTAAGGCCGGACAGGCGAAGGGCTTCCGCCACCGCTTTTTCATCGCCAAAGTTCGGTAGCAGTACCACCACGCCGTGGATCTGGTCGCGGTGCTTGCGGAACAGTTCGGCGCATACTTTGGCATCCTGGCGGGTTTCCACGCCGCCGAGGTAGGTTTCGCCATCTTTCAGCATCACGGTATTAATGCCGAGACGAGAAAACAGCGCTTCGGCCTGCTCGCGGGCTTCCGCCACCAGATAGCTGGGGAAGAATCCACGGTTGCCGATAATTACGCCGAAGGTTAATTGATGTGGGATACGGGACATGGCATCACTCCAGTAAAAGGATTATTTGGGCTGAAAGCGGCAGCGGGCCACGGCTTCAAGCCACTGTTTATAGTTTTGTTGCATCTGTTGTTGCCGCGCGGGCTGCGGCGCAATTCGTTCGCCCTGGCTTGCCAGCGCGGCAGGCGTTTCATCCTGCCACCAGCCCAGCGCGTTGCCGGCCAGCAGCGCGGCGCCCAGCGCCGAGACTTCGGCGGCGGGTTGAATAATTAACGGCCGTTGTAACACGTCGGCCTGCAACTGCATCAGCCAACGGTTTTGGGTAGCGGTACCGTCGACGCACAGCGTTTCCAGCGGCTGACCGCAGGCCTGCTCCATAGCGAAAAAAACATCGGCAATTTGATACACCACCGATTCCAGCGCGGCGCGGGCCAGTACCGCTGGCGTGGCGGCGTCGGTTAAACCGCAAATCGTGCCGCGCGCCTGAAGATCCCACCAGGGCGCGCCGAGCCCCGACAGCGCCGGGACGTAATAGACGCCCTGATTATCCGGCACCGACTGCGCCAGCGCGGTGAGTTCCGCCGGGTTGTGAATGCCGAGCATTCGCCCGAGCCAGGCCGCGCCGGAGCCGGTATGGGTAATGTTGCCTTCCAGCGCGAAGGTACGTTCGCCGTCGTGCCAGGCGAGGGTGGTGCTCAGGCGATTAGCCCTGGACACCGGTTCCGGTATCGAAAACATCAGCGACGACCCGGTGCCGTAAGTGGCTTTCACCACGTTGCCGCAGGCGCGGCGTTGGGCGTAGAGCGCCGCGTGGGAATCGCCGATTAACGACAGGATCGGCGTGCCGACCGGTACGCCGGGAATAAACCCGACCTGCACTTCACCATGCAAACCGCTCGACGGCCTGACGTCCGCCAGCGCGGCGCGCGGGACGTTAAACAGGTCGAGCAGTTGTTGATCCCACTGGCCGTCATAAATATTAAACAGCTGGGTGCGGGCGGCGTTGGCGTAATCGGTCGTGAAGGCGCGCCCGCCGGTAAACTGCCAGTTCAGCCAGCTATCAAGGGTGCCGATGCACAGCTCGCCGCGTTCGGCTCGCGCCACGCCATCCGGCAACGCATCCAGCAGGGCGCTGATTTTCGCCGCCGGGAACAGCGGGTCCACCGGCAGCCCGGTAAGTTGGGTAATCAGCGCGTCATGGCCTTGCGCCTGAAGTTCAGCGCAGCGCGCCTCCGAGCGGCGGTCCTGCCAGCTCACCACCGGGGTAAGCGGTTTGCCGTCGGCGCGTTGCCAGATTAATACCGATTCGCGCTGGTTGCTGATGGCGATCCCGGCAACCTGCACCGGCCCGGCCTGCTGTAAACAGCCGCTAATCGCCTCGACCACCGCCTGCCAGATAGCCAGCGGGTCCTGTTCGGCGAGGCCGGGAGCAGGGTGGCGGATCTCCACCCCCACGCCGCAGCGCCCGACGATTTGCCCTTCGCGGTTGACCGCCACCGCTTTGGCGTTGGTTGTGCCCTCATCAATCGCGAGAATTATTGGGCTCGACATGGTTATGCTCCTTCACACAGCGCAGTGGCTTTGCGTACCACACCGGCGGCGTCAATACCGTGATGAGCGCGCATATCCTTACGATCGGCGGCAATGGCGTACCCGCCATCGGCAATGCCCAGCCGGGTCAGCGGGATGGCGCAGCCGGCTTCCGCCAGCACTTCCGCCACCAGGCTGCCGACGCCGCCGTTGACGTTGTGTTCTTCGACGGTAATCACCCGGCGGGATTTTTGCAGCACAGCCAGCAGTTGCGCGGTATCGCAGGGGCGAATCGACGGCACGTTGATCACCGCCGCATCGATGCCCTGGTCCGCCAGCGCGGCGGCGGCGCTGACGATTTCATGCACCGTTGAGCCCATCGCCACCAGCGCCACGTCCGCGCCTTCGCGCAGCACGTTAATCGCGCCTGGCGTAAAGCGGTAGCTGGCGTCGTGCAGTTCCGGCAGCGCTTTGCCGTCGAGGCGGATATACACCGGGCCGACGTGATCCAGCGCGTAATCGATAATCTGGCGACACTCAACCGGGCAGGAAGGGGCGTAAATTTCGATATTGCCGAAACCGCGCAGCACGGCGATGTCGTCGATGCTGTGGTGGGTACTGGCCAGCGGGCCGTAGCTGGCCCCCGCGTTCAGACCGAACAGTTTGACGTTGCTGTTGTTGTAGCAAACGTCCACTTTGATCTGCTCGTTAGCGCGGGAGATCAAAAACGGCGCGGCGTTACAGGTGACGGCGATTTTTCCGCCCATCGACAGGCCCACGGCGGTGCCCACCAGGGTTTGCTCGGCGATGCCGACGTTCACCAGACGGTCCGGGAACTGCTTAATAAACGGCGAGATTTTGGCCGTGGAGGTGGAGTCCGCCACCACCGGCACCAGGTCGACGCCGCGCTCAACCGCATCGATAAACGCATTCACCATCACCGTTGCCAGATGTTCGCTATTACTCATCTTTCAGTTCCTCCAGAGCCAGTTCCACTTCTTCACCCTTTGGCACCCGGTGGTGCCACTCCGCGCGCCCCTGAATAAACGACACGCCCGCACCCTTGGTGGTATTGGCGATAATCACCTGCGGTTTACCGCCCGGTTTCAGCCCTTCAATGGTGGTCACCACGTCCTGCATGTCGTTGCCGTTGCACTGGGTCACTTCCATGCCGAACGCGCGCCATTTTTCATCCAGCGGATCGGTGTTGAGAATATCTTTGGTTAAACCCGCCAGCTGTAAGTTGTTTTTATCGTTAATAATGATCAGGTTATCGAGCTGGTAATGCGCCGCCACCAGCGCCGCTTCCCAGTTGCTGCCTTCCGCCAGTTCGCCGTCGCCGGTGACCACAAATACCCGGCGCGGGTTGTTGCTGCGTTTGGCCGCCAGGGCAATGCCCACAGCTACCGGTAATCCGTGGCCGAGCGCGCCGGTATTCAACTCCACGCCCGGCGTTTTATGCTTCACCGGGTGGCCGGGCAGGTGAGAATCGGCGTGCTGATAGGTCGACAGCCACTCCACCGGGATAAAACCGGCTTCCGCCAGCACGCAGTAATAGCCGCCTACCGCGTGGCCTTTGGACTGAATATACATATCGCGTTGGTCGCTGTTCACTAATTCCGGCGAGCAGTTCATCACCCGGAAATAGAGCGCGGTGAGGATCTCAACCTGAGAGAGATCGGCCCCGGTATGCCCGCCTGCCGGGCTGTTAGCGTTAAGCTGAATGATGCGACGGCGCACCGCGCGGGCTTTCTTTTCCAGATCCGCAACCGACAATGAAAACGGATTCATAGGCTTACCTCTTGCATTAAAAATCATATATGAATATTTATTCGATAAGGGTAAAAAAAATCGCCTTTCGAACCAATCTGTGACGCGCTACGCTTTTGCGTTGCCTTCCATCGCGACTTTCTGGGCCACCACGGCGGCTTTTTGCTGCATCCGGTTTTGCATCTGGTCGATAATCACCGCCACAATAATCACGATGCCTTTGATCACCATCTGCCAGAACTCGCTGACGCCCATCATCACCAGCCCATCGGCCAGGAAACCGATAACAAACGCGCCGACCAGGGTGCCGAGAATGGTGCCGCGTCCGCCTGCCAGTGACGTTCCGCCGAGCACCACCGCGGCGATAGCGTTCATTTCAAACGCCGTACCGTTGGCCGGATGGCTTGCCACCAGTTGGGCGGAAACCACAATCCCGGCGATAGCGGCGCAGAAACCGGAGAGGGTGTAGACCCAAATTTTTACCTGTTTAACTTTTACGCCGGACAGTTCGGCAGCGCGTTCGTTATCGCCGATGGCGTAGACATGGCGGCCAAACGGCAGGCGACGGGCCACGTAGGCAATGGCAATCGCCAGCACAATCATCATCCAGATGGCCCAGGGCATACCAAGGAAGTTACCCGCGCCGATTTCATCAAAACCGGTGTTGCCCAACTGCGGGTTACCCGAGAGGCCGGGGAAGGTTTCGCCTCCTGAGGTCAGCATCGCCGCGCCGCGCAGCACGTACATGGTGCCGAGGGTGCAGATAAACGGGGCCACGTTATAACGGGTGATGATCCAGCCGTTGGTCGCGCCAATCAGCCCGCCAATCAGCAGCACTAACGGCACAATCACCCAGACGCTGGGGAAAATCGCGATGCCGAACATCGGCAGCACGATGCCTTTGGTGATAAGCCACCCGGCAATCATCCCGCACAGCCCCAGGGTCGCGCCGATGGACAGATCAATGCCCGCAGTGATAATCACAAAGGTGATGCCCAGCGCCAGGAAGGCGTTGATGGCAATGTGTTTAATCATGATCACCATACTGCCCATCGCGAGGAAGTCCGGCACCATGATGGAGAAAAAGCCGACTATCAAAAACAGCGCAATAAAGGTGCGCAGCTTCAACAGCAGCAGGAGGATATTTTCCCGCGAACTGAATAGCGAGGCGGGTCTTGCGTTAAGCGCGACGGTCTCATTCGTTTTCATATCAGAACCCTTGTGCACTAGCGGAAACCAATGCCGACTCTTCGGCGTTTTCACGGGGAATATCAGCGGTCACTTTGCCGCCGGACATCACCAGGATGCGGTCCGACACCGCCATAATTTCTTTCAGGTCCGAGGTGGAGAACACCACCGCGATCCCCTGTTCAGAGAGCTGCACCATCATGCGGAATACGTCGGCTTTGGCACCTACGTCGATACCGCGCGTGGGTTCATCCAGCAGCAATAGCTTGGGGTTGGTGAGCAGCGAACGGCCAATCACCACTTTTTGCTGGTTGCCGCCGCTCAGCGCCTGGATTTCGACTTCCGGCGAGGAGACCTTAATCGACAGGTTGCCGATGGTGGTTGCCACCACCTGTTCCTCATCGCGCCGGGAAATTGCGAAACCGCTCTGCAAGCGCCGCCACAGGCTGGCGATGGTCAAATTGCTGGCCACCGACGAGATCGGGAAGATACCGGTGCGTTTGCGGTCTTCCGGCACCAGGCTCATCCCCATGCGGATGCGCTCCGCCGTGGATAAACGCGGCGGCACCGGTTTGCTGTCGAGCCACAGTTTGCCGAGGTAGTTGCGATTGGTGCCGAGCAGGCACTCAAACAGCTCGGTACGCCCCGCGCCCATCAGCCCGTAAATGCCGACGATTTCCCCGGCGCGGACGTTAAAGGTCACGTCGTCCACCACCGCATTGCCCGAGGCGTTGACGCAGGTGATGTGTTCCGCTTCCAGTACCGGCGCGCCAAACTCACGGCCCGGCGTCAGGAAGCTGGAGACCGGCTCGCTGCCGAGCATTTCGCGCACGATCCACGGCACGTCGATATCGCTCACCTGGGCTTCGGCCTGGAACTTGCCGTCGCGCAGAATGGTGATCACATCGCCGATCGCCATCAACTCTTCCAGACGGTGAGAGATATAGATGATGGACACGCCCTGACGGGTCAGCTCGCGGATCACCCGGAACAGAATTTCCACTTCGGTTTTACTCAGCGCCGAGGTGGGTTCATCGAGGATCAAAATGTCCGCGTCTTCCGCCAGCGCTTTGGCGATTTCCACCAGCTGCTGCTGGCCGACTTTCAGGTTCGCCACCTGCTCGTTTGGCGAGATCGGCTGGTCGAGTCGCTTCAGCAATTCCGCGCTGCGCTGGATCTGGGTGGCTTCGTCAATCGGCTTCAGCCCCTGTTGCAATTCGCGGCCCAGAAAAATGTTTTCCGCCACGGTCAGGTTTTCAAACAGGTTGAGTTCCTGGTGCACCATGCCGATACCGTGGGCAGCGGCGTCGCGGGTATTGGCGAAATGCACCGGTTTGCCGTTGAGTTCGATAGCGCCGGTGCTCGGCTGCTGCACCCCGGCGAGAATTTTCATCAGGGTGGATTTCCCCGCGCCGTTCTCGCCGATAATCACATTCACTTTGCCGCGCCAGACGTTGTAATCGACGTTATCCAGCGCCACGGTGCCAGGGAACAGCATCGACACCCCACGGGTGCGCAAAACAATCGGGTCTTGCATTATTTCGCTCCCTTCTGGATATCCAGCGCCACGGCGTCGGACAGCACGCCATCTTTCAGGTTGCCGGCGATCAGCATCGTCACCGGCTGCTGCTGCCAGGACGCGTCAACCGGCGGCAGGTGTTTCACCGCTTCGCGGTTATAGGCTTTGGAAAGCTGAGCAAACTGGACCTGGTTGGTGAAATCCTCAAATTTAAAACCGGCGGCGTCGCGCACCGCATTGCCTCTGATCAGCGGCCCAATCTGGACCTCCAGCGGCTTATTGTTCAGCGTCACGGTCACCGACCGTTCGCGTGGGTTGGTCAAATCGACTTTTTCGATGTTGCTGTGCAGGCGCACAAACACGCTTTGCGGCGTCGGGCTGTTTGGCAGCGTCGCGGCATCCAGCGCATGGTCGCGCGCCGGGGCGCTGACCCGGCTGTCCCATGTTTGTTGCGCTATCTGCGCGGGTGTCATGTTAGCGAAACTCGCTTTCGCGTTGGGATCTGGCGGAATGATCGGTTTACCATTCTCGTCCAGATCCACCACCCGGCAGGCAGTCAGCAACAGGGTACTGCAACACAGCACGCCAATACCCCATTGTTTCAACGACATACAACCTCCGGCTTAGTTGCTCAGTTTGAAGGTGTTCAGTTTGGATGCGTTTGAATCGTCAATCAGCACGCAGTCCATCAACTGTTTTTCCTGCTCTTTGGCTTTGCCGTTTTTCAGGTAGTAATCCGCCTGAACCACTGCCATTTGCGCCTGCTCCCAGCCCGGTTGCAGAACGGTGGCTTTGATGTTGCTGCCGGCTTTAATCGAATCACGCACATAGTCGCTGCCGTCGAAGCCCACCACGATCACGTTGGTTTTACCCGCCGCTTTCAGCGCCGCTTCTGCGCCAAGCGCCATAGTGTCGTTACCGGAGATCACGCCGACGATATCCGGCTGGGTTTGCAGAATGGCTTCCATACGGTTAAAGGCTTCAGTCTGGCTCCAGTTGGCGGTCTGCTGGGCCACCATCTTCATGTCCGGGTAGTCATCGAGGATGTCGTGATAGCCCTGGGAGCGCACGTGGGCGTTGGTATCCGACTGGCGGCCCAGCAGCTCAACGTACTTGCCTTTGCCGTCGAGCAGTTTGGCGAACTTCTCCGCACCCAACTGCGCGCCCTGATAGTTGTTGGACACAATCTGCGCCACGGCGACGCCGGTTTTGTTGATTTCACGGTCAATCAGGAACGCCGGAACGCCAGCGGCTTTGGCTTTTTCCAGCGGGCCGACGGTGGCGTCCGCACCGGCGTTATCGAGAATAATCGCTTTGGCTTTACGGGCGATGGCGGTTTCAATCAGCTGGTTCTGTTTGTTCACGTCATCGTCATGAGAGGCCACCAGCGTGGTGTAGCCAAGCTCTTTGGCTTTAGCGGCAGCGCCGTCCGCTTCGGCTTTAAAGAACGGGTTGTCGTGTGAAGGGGTGATAATGGCAATCAGTCCATTGTCAGCGGCATAGAGGTTGGCAGAAGCCGCAAACAGCGCAGCCACTAATGATGCTTTCAGTAGGGTGTGTTTCATTTTTATCTCCACATTGAATATATATTCAAACATGATTTATTATTCAATGTAACCATATGCCCCCGAAATTGATCTGTCTACGGTCAATTCAGCGAAATGATGAAAAGGCGAAAGCGATCACAATTTGTTCACTTATGGGTCAAAAGAGGGCGTTACTTGTTATTTATTCGGTCTTGAATAAAAATACAGGGGGATCCAGGAGGTGCTATGTCTAAACAGGATGAACAACGGCTGCTGGTGAAAATCGCCACGCTCTATTACGTCGATGGAATGAAACAATCTGAAATTGCTGGCCTTCTGCAGCTTTCGCAATCATTTGTCTCGCGCGCCATCACCCGCTGCCAGAAAGAAGGGGTGGTGAAAATCAGCGTGATCCAACCGCCGAATATTTTTCTGTCGCTGGAGAACGCGCTGGAGCAGAAATACGGCATCCGCCAGGCGATCGTGGTGGACGTGGATGAACCGGCATCATCCGCGCAAATTAAACACGCCATCGGCAGCGCCGCCGCGCATTACGTTGAAACGCGCCTGCGGCCTGACGATTTGGTGGGGATTTCCTCATGGAGCAGCACCATTCGCGCCATGGTGGATGAACTGCATCCCCAGAGCATCAAAGCGCGCGGGGTGATCCAGTTGCTCGGCGGCGTCGGGCCGAACGGCAACGTGCAGGCGACCATCCTGACCCAGAATCTTGCGGCGCAGTTGGGTTGCCAGGCCTGGTTATTACCTTCACAAAGCATTGAGCATTCCGTGGAAGAACGCGCCCGGCTGGTGTCCAGCGACGACGTGGCGGAAGTGGTGCGCAAATTTAGTGAAGTGGACGTGGCGATCCTCGGCATCGGCGATCTGGAACCGTCGCAATTGCTGAAAAATTCCGGCAACTACTACGGCGAAGCGATGCTGAAAACCCTGGCGGCGCGCGGCGCGGTGGGGGATATCTGCCTGCATTACTACAATGCCGAGGGCGAACCGGTGCTGAGCAAAGAAGAAGATCCGGTGATCGGCATGGAACTGAGCCAGGTGCGCAACTGCCCGCACGTGGTGGCGCTGGCGGGCGGCACTGAGAAGGTCAACGCCATTCGCGGGGCGCTGAAGGGCAACTACATTGACGTATTGATTACCGATTATCCTACCGCGCGCCAGCTTGCCTGATGTCTAATGGGCATCCGGTCGGGTGCCCTGAACAATCCTCAACCCAACGTGAATTTTCTTCATGTGCGATGAATTTTCTTCGTTTGCACACGTCTCCGACGCATGACACTCTGAATACATCTAGCCGTCCAGATGGCTAAAGCTTCATAATGCGAACAATCACCCTGGGCAATTATCTTCAGGGTCAAGGAGACACCATGCAACGCCAACTTCCCCCGTACCGCGCCGATGTCGTCGGCAGTTTTTTACGTCCTGACGCGATCAAAACCGCCCGCGAGCAGTTCGCCCGTGGCGATATCGATGCCAGCCAGCTGCGCCAGGTTGAGAACGACGCTATCCGCGCCTGTGTGGAAGAGCAGTGCGCCTGCGGCCTGACGGTGGTCACCGACGGTGAATTCCGCCGCGCCTGGTGGCACCTCGATTTCTTTGCCGCGTTGCAGGGCGTGGAGCTGGTGGAAGTGAACCAGGGCATTCAGTTCTCCGGCATCCAGACCAAAGCGCAAAGCGTGCGCGTTACCGGCAAAGTGGCGTTCGGCGAGCATCCGATGCTGGAAGATTTCCGTTTCCTGAAAAGCGTCAGCGGCAGCGCCGAGCCAAAAATGACTATCCCCAGCCCGAGCGTGCTGCACTTCCGCGGCGGCGCGGCGGCCATTGACCGTAACGTCTACCCGAATCTGGATGACTATTTTGCCGATCTCGCCGTGACCTGGCGCGACGCCATCCGCGCGTTCTACGACGCGGGCTGTCGCTACCTGCAACTGGACGACACCGTCTGGGCCTATCTGTGCTCCGACGAGCAGCGCCAGCAGATCCGCGATCGCGGCGAAGACCCGGACCAGCTGGCGCAGATTTATGCCCGTGTGCTGAACCAGGCGCTGGAAGGCAAACCGGACGATCTGACCATCGGCTTGCACGTTTGCCGGGGTAACTTCCGCTCCAGTTGGATTGCCGAAGGTGGCTACGAGCCGGTGGCTGAAGTGTTGTTCGGTACTGTTAACGTCGACGCGTTTTTCCTGGAGTATGATAACGACCGCTCCGGTGATTTCTCCCCGCTGCGCTTTATCCGTCCGGGCAAACAGCAGGTGGTGCTGGGCTTAATCACCACCAAAAACGGCGAGCTGGAAAATCGCGAGCAGATTAAAGCGCGGCTGAAAGAAGCCTCGCAGTATGTCGATCTTAACCAGGTATGCCTGAGCCCGCAGTGCGGTTTTGCCTCAACGGAAGAGGGCAACGCTATTACCCCTGCCGAGCAGTGGAATAAAGTCCGTCTGGTAACGGAAATTGCCGCTGAAGTGTGGTAAATATCGGCATTTCTTATTACCGATAATCATCAGCCATCTTAAAAAGTGATATCCGCCGGTTAATTCAGGCGGATATTGTTTTATTGCACGGCTTTAATGCAGTCTTGCACCAAATTATTCTCTGGACGTTCCTCTGAAAATCTGTAAAACAAGGAAAATAATTTAATTAATTGATATTTAAGTGTTTATAAATATTGGCATCACAATTGCTTTATTCATTCCATCTTGTATACCAGTTGGGATGCCAGCCAATGATGCCACTTTCTTCTTCGCCCGGTGTAATGACTGTCGATGAATGGAAACACTTCTGTACTCACTCCGTCGATGCCCTGTCAGATATTTATCGCCAGCTTATAAATGAATTTAATAAACAGGATCCCGCCTGGATTTGCTGCGCCAGCGAGCAATTAATCGATTCGCAAATTGCGCAATTAACCACCTGGCTGAAAGAGGGCAAAAGCCCCCACGATTTCGCGCTGTGGGGCGTGCCGTTTGCGGTAAAAGACAATATCGACGTCGCCGGGTTTGAAACCACCGCTGCGTGTCCGGCCTTTGCGTATCTGCCGGAAAAAGACGCCACCGTGGTAGCAAAACTCAAAGCGGCGGGGGCAATTGTGGTGGGCAAAACCAACCTCGATCAGTTTGCTACCGGGCTGGTGGGAACCCGTTCGCCGTATGGCGCGGTCCCCAATACCTTTGATGCCCGCTACGTCAGCGGCGGCTCCAGTTCCGGTTCGGCCTCGGTGGTGGCGCGCGGGCTGGTGCCGTTTGCCCTCGGCACCGACACCGCCGGTTCAGGCCGGGTTCCGGCAGGCTTTAACAACATTGTGGGCCTGAAGCCGACCAAAGGCTGGTTCTCTGCGAGCGGCGTAGTGCCAGCCTGCCGTCTGAACGATACGGTTTCGGTGTTCGCGCTCACCGTTGATGATGCCGCTAACGTTGCCCGCATCGCCGCCGGGTTTGATGCAGAAGACGCGTATTCGCGCCGAAACCCCAATACCGCGCCCGCCCGCTTTAGCCCTAAGCCGCGCCTGGCGGTGCCGGACCGTCCTGAATTCTTTGGCGACCCATTAAGTGAAGCCGCCTTTGCCAAAAGCCTGACGCGCCTGGAAGCGCTGGGCGTCCAGTGCATCCCGATTGATTTCACGCCGTTTCGCCAACTCGCCGAACAGCTTTATGCCGGGGCGTGGGTGGCGGAACGCACCGTGGCGGTGGGCGATACTCTGGCGCGTTTCCCGCAGGATATGGACCCGACGGTGCGCGGCATCGTCGAAGGCGGCAAGCGCTTCAGCGCCTGCGATGCCTGGCAGGCGGAATACACCCGCGCGGCGCTGGCCAGGGAAATCAACAGCGTGCTGGCCGGGTTCGACGCGCTGGTGGTTCCCACCTCTCCCACCATCCACACCCTCGACGAGATGGTTGAGGAGCCGGTGCGCTACAACTCGCAGTTCGGCACCTACACCAATTTTACTAACCTCGCCGACCTCAGCGCGCTGGCGCTGCCGGGGGATTTCCGCACCGACGGATTACCGGCAGGCATCACCTTAATTGCCCCGGCCTGGCACGACGCGGCGCTGGCGGATTTCGGTCGTCTCTGGCAACAGGCGCTACCGCTGCCGTTAGGCGCAACCTCAAAAGCCTTACCCACCGGCAGACCGCCCGCCGTGGAGGGATTTGTCCGGCTGGCGGTAGTCGGCGCGCACCTGCGCGGCCAGCCGCTTAACGTCCAGCTCACCACCCGCAATGCCGTTTTTGTCGAGGAAACTACTACCGACGCCCGCTATCAGCTGTATGCCCTGGCGAACACCACGCCGCCGAAACCGGGCCTGGCGCGGGGCGAGCAGGGCCAGCCGATTGTGGTGGAACTGTGGGACGTGCCGCTGGCGCGCTTCGGCGAACTGGTGGCGGAAGTGCCTGCGCCGCTGGGCATCGGCTCACTGACGCTGCAAGACGGTCGCCAGGTGAAGGGCTTTATCTGCGAGCCCTACGCCCTGGCCGACGCCACGGATATCACGCCATGGGGCGGCTGGAAAGCCTGGCTCGCCCGTCACCACAGCGCCTGAGGAGAACGCCATGTTTCAACGCGTACTGATTGCCAACCGTGGCGAGATCGCCTGCCGCGCCATTCGCACCCTCAACCGCATGGGCATTGAGAGCGTGGCGGTGTATTCCGACTGTGACCGCAATGCGCCGCACGTTGCTGATGCCACCCGGGCGATCGCCCTGGGCGGCGACAGCGCACGGGACACCTATCTGAATATCGACAAGATCCTTGCAGCAGCAAAAGAGAGCGGCGCTGAGGCGATTTTCCCCGGCTACGGATTTCTTTCCGAGCGCGCCGAGTTCGCCGCTGCCTGCGAAATGGCGGGCATTACGTTTATCGGCCCCGACGCCTCGCAGATCGCCGACTTTGGCCAGAAGCACCGCGCCCGGGCGCTGGCAGCTCAGGCGGGTTTGCCGATGACGCCCGGCACCGGGCTATTGCAAAGCCTGGAAGAGGCCTGCGAACAGGCGGCGGAGGTGGGTTTCCCGCTGATGCTGAAAACCACGGCGGGCGGTGGCGGCATCGGCCTGATGCGCTGTGAGGATATGGCGGCGCTGTGCGAGGCCTGGCAAACCGTCAAGCGCCAGGGTGCGCAGTTCTTCAGCGATGACGGCGTGTTTCTGGAGCGTTGCATTGACCGGGCGCGTCATCTTGAAGTGCAAATTTTCGGTGATGGCAGGGGCAAAGTCGTGGCCCTCGGCGAGCGCGACTGTTCGCTTCAGCGCCGCAACCAGAAAGTGCTGGAAGAAACGCCCGCGCCCAATTTGCCGCAGTCGACCCGTGAGGCGATGTTAAACGCCGCCGTGGCGCTGGGGGAATCGGTGAACTACCGCAGCGCGGGCACCGTGGAGTTTATCTACGAACCGGCGCAGGACGCATTCTATTTTCTCGAGGTCAACACCCGGCTCCAGGTGGAGCATCCAGTGACCGAAATGGTGACGGGTCTTGACCTGATCGAATGTATGGTCAGGCTGGCGGCGGCGCAGCCGCTGGACTGGCCAGCGATGGCCCGTGCGCCCGGCGGTGCGGCGATTGAGGTGCGCCTCTACGCTGAAGATCCGCTCAAAAACTTCCAGCCCAGCCCCGGCGTGCTTACCGAGGTCTGCTTCCCGGACAATGTGCGGGTAGACGGCTGGGTCAGCACCGGCAGCGAGGTCAGTGCGTTTTACGATCCAATGATCGCCAAAATCATCGTTCACGGTCAGGATCGCCAGGATGCGCTGCTTAAGCTGCGCCGCGCGCTTGACGCCACCCGGTTAGCGGGCATCGCCACCAATCTCGACTATCTACGTCAGCTGGCAGTGTTGCCGGAATTCAAAGCCGGGGTGATGTGGACCCGGCTGCTGGACGAGGTCAGCTATCAGGCTCACGCCATTGAAGTGCTGGAGCCTGGCACCTGGAGCAGCGTGCAGGATTATCCGGGCCGACCGGGCTACTGGGATATCGGCGTCCCGCCATCCGGGCCGATGGACGATCTGGCGTTTCAGCTTGCCAACCGCATCGTCGGCAACCATCCGAGCGCGGCGGGGCTGGAATTTACCCTGCAAGGCCCGACGCTGCGTTTTCACAGCGACGCGATCATCGCCCTGACCGGCGCCAGTTGCCCGGCGCTTCTGGACGATCAACCGGTGGCCTACTGGCAGCCTGTTATCGTCAAAGCCGGGCAAACCCTGTCGCTGGGCCGCGCCACCCGCGGTTGCCGCACCTATCTGGCGGTGCGTAACGGCATCGACGTGCCGCTGTACCTCGGTAGCCGCTCGACCTTTGCCCTCGGGCAGTTTGGCGGCCACGCCGGTCGCACCCTGAAGGTGGCCGACATCCTGGCGATTTCGCGCCCGGAACTGGCGGCCTGCACCACGCCCGCGCCGATTGCGCTGCCGCAAATGCCGGAACCGGCGCTGATCCCGAGCTACGGCGAGACGTGGGAAATCGGCGTACTGTACGGGCCGCACGGCGCGCCGGATTTCTTCACCCCCGAATCGATGGAGACGTTTTTCGCCACCGAGTGGGAGGTGCATTACAACTCTAACCGCCTCGGTGTGCGCCTGAGTGGCCCGAAGCCGGAATGGACGCGGGCCGACGGCGGTGAAGCGGGCCTGCATCCGTCCAACGTCCACGACTGTGAATACGCCATTGGCGCGATTAACTTTACCGGCGATTTCCCAGTGATTTTAACGCGCGATGGCCCGAGCCTCGGTGGTTTCGTGTGTCCGGTGACCATCGCCAAAGCCGAATTGTGGAAGGTCGGCCAGGTGAAACCCGGCGACAAAATTCGCTTCCACCCGGTGAGCTTCGCCTGGGCGCAGTCTCTGGAGCTGGCCCACCAGGTGGCAGTCACCAACCTGTGCGCCGCCAGTACTCTGCCGGATATTCCGGTGTCAATTGCGCCGGGCATGACCCGCAGCGCGGCGATCCTGGCCCAGTGGGAAGCCGACGCCTCGCGACCGGCAGTGGTGTGGCGGCAGGCCGGAGACAGTTACATCCTGATTGAATACGGCGAAAACGTGCTGGATCTGGCGCTGCGCCTGCGGGTGCATCTGCTGATGGCGGCGATTCGCCAGGCAAATATCGCGGGCGTGGAAGAACTCTCTCCCGGCGTGCGTTCGCTACAGGTGCGCTACGACGGGCAGCATATTTCCCAGTCCCAGTTGATGGCGCTGCTCCTGCACCTTGAAGCGTCGCTGGGTGACGTGGCGACATTGAAAATCCCGTCGCGTATCGTCCATCTGCCGATAGCCTTTGAAGACAGCGCAACCCTGGCGGCGGTCGAGCGTTATCAGCAAACGGTGCGGCCGGATGCGCCCTGGCTACCGAACAACGTCGATTTTATCGCCCGGGCCAATGGCCTGAGCGACCGCGACGAGGTGCTGCGCATCATCGCCGATGCCCGCTATTTAATCCTCGGTCTGGGGGACGTTTATCTCGGCGCGCCGTGCGCGGTGCCGATCGACCCGCGTCATCGCCTGCTGAGTTCAAAATACAACCCGGCGCGCACCTGGACCGCTGAAGGCACCGTCGGCATCGGCGGGATGTACATGTGCATCTACGGCATGGATTCCCCCGGCGGCTACCAACTGGTGGGGCGCACGCTGCCTATCTGGAACAAATTCCTGCGCAACAGCCAGTTTGGCGAGGAGCCGTGGCTGCTGAAGTTCTTTGACCAGGTGCGCTTTTACCCGGTCAGCGAAGCCGAGTTAACCGAATTCCGGGAAGCCTTCCGGGAAGGACGCGCTGACGTGCGTATTGAGGAAAGTGAATTTGATTTTGCTGCTTATCAACAGTTTTTGGCGAACAACGCCGCTGATATTGCCACGTTCCGCGAGCGGCAACAGAGGGCGTTTAGCCAGGAAGTCGCGCGCTGGCAACATGAAGAAAGTGACAGCGTCACGAGCGTTGTCCACATCGACGCAGACGACAACCCCCATCAGGGCCAGCGGGTGAACGCCGATCTCAACGGCAACATCTGGAAAATCCTCGTTGAGCCAGGCCAGTGTGTGAAGCAGGGCGAACCGCTGATTGTGGTTGAAGCGATGAAAATGGAACTGATGGTCTGCGCCCCGAACGACGGCACGGTGACTGCGATTGGCTGCCAGCAGGGCCGTCCGGTTGGTCCCGGCGACGCGCTGCTGTGGCTGGCGGCCAGTTAATGAGCATGTTCGCGCAGGAAGGCATCGCCGGACGGGTTTATCAGCACGTTAAACAGGCGATTTTCGATTTCCAGCTGCTGCCGGGGGACCGGTTTAGCGAATCGGATATCGCTACCCGGGTAGGCGTCAGCCGCACGCCGGTGCGCCAGGCGCTGTATGCCCTTGAGCAGGAGGGCTATCTCGACGTGCAGCCGCGCAGCGGCTGGCAGGTCAAACCGGTGGACTTCGACGCGCTGGAAGCCTTTTACGACTTAAGGGTGGTGCTGGAAAGCGAAGCGGTGCGGCGCTTATGCCAGCGGCCAGCAGGCGATATGCCTGCCTCGCTCCAGCCGCTGGTGAGCTTCTGGATAGATTCTCCCGCCCTGGCGGAGGGCAGCGACGTCGCGCCCTGGGATGAAGCTTTTCATATGACGCTGGTGAGCGCCGCCGGGAACCCGGAAATGGCGCGGGTACACCGCGAAGTGACCGAAAAAATACGCATCGTGCGGCGCCTCGATTTCACCCAGGCACCGCGTGTGGCGGCAACGTACGCCGAGCATAGCGCCATCTTGCTCGCCATTATCCACCGCGACGTAGAGGAGGCGTGTGACCGACTGACCGCGCATATCGCACAAAGCCAGAAAGAGGTTCGCAAAATTACGCTTCATATGCTGCACCAGGCGCGGCAGGAGAAGTGTCGTTAACCCTAATCACACAGCACAATTTTTCGGAGTGATCTTTATGCAACGACGTACCTTGTTAAAAGCGTTTGCCCTCTGCGCGTCCGTGTCGGCGATGGGTATGGCCTTCAGCGTTCAGGCTGCGGATACCATCAAAGTGGGGATTATGCACTCGCTGTCCGGCACGATGGCGATTTCCGAGACGCCGCTGAAAAACGTGGCGCTGATGACCATCGACGAGATCAACGCCAAAGGCGGCGTTCTGGGTAAAAAACTCGAACCGGTAGTCGTCGACCCGGCATCCAACTGGCCGCTGTTTGCGGAGAAAGCCCGCCAGCTACTGAGCCAGGATAAAGTCGACGTGGTATTCGGCTGCTGGACCTCGGTATCCCGCAAATCGGTGCTGCCGGTTTTCGAAGAGCTGAACGGGCTGCTGTTCTACCCGGTGCAGTATGAAGGCGAAGAGATGTCGCCGAACGTGTTCTACACCGGGGCCGCGCCGAACCAGCAGGCGATCCCGGCGGTGGAATACCTGATGAGCGAAGACGGCGGCGGCGCGAAGCGTTTCTTCCTGCTGGGCACCGACTATGTGTACCCGCGTACCACCAACAAGATCCTGCGTTCATTCCTGCACTCTAAAGGCGTGGCGGATAAGGATATCGAAGAGGTCTACACCCCGTTTGGCCACAGCGATTACCAGACCATCGTGGCTAATATCAAAAAATTCTCGGCGGGTGGCAAAACGGCGGTGATCTCCACCATCAACGGTGACTCCAACGTCCCGTTCTATAAAGAGCTGGCTAACCAGGCGGTGAAAGCCACCGACGTGCCGGTGGTGGCGTTCTCGGTGGGCGAAGAGGAACTGCGCGGGATCGACACCAAACCGCTGGTCGGCAACCTCGCGGCGTGGAACTACTTTGAATCGGTGGATAACCCCACCAATACCCAGTTTGTCGCCGCGTACAAAGCCTGGGCCAAAGCCAATAAAGTGCCGAACGCCGATAGCGTAGTGACCAACGATCCGATGGAAGCCACCTGGGTGGGCATCCATATGTGGGCCCAGGCGGTCGAGAAAGCGGGTACCACCGATGTGGATAAAGTGCGCGCCGCCATGGCCGGGCAAACCGTCAAAGCCCCGTCCGGCTTTACCCTGACCATGGACGCCACCAACCATCATCTTCACAAGCCGGTGATGATTGGCGAGATCGAGGGTAACGGTCAGTTCAACGTGGTATGGCAGACCGAACAGCCGGTACGCGCCCAGCCCTGGAGCCCGTTTATCGCCGGTAACGACAAAAAATCCGACCAGCCGGTGAAAACCGCCAGCAACTAAGCCGTATGCCTCCCGGCGACGGGAGGCTGTGTGACGCAGAGCCGATGCGGAGACGCGATGATGAAATTCGCCACCTTGTGGTATGTGCTGTGGGTGATGCTGCTGCTACCAGCACGGGCATGGGCCGCCGATGGCGATGACTTTGGGCGGGCCAACCGGAGCGAACAGGCGAAAATGCTGGAAACCTGGGGCACTGCGCCCGAACCCAGCCGATTGCCCTTTTTGAAAGCGCTGGCCGCCGAGCGGGTGGTGCTGGATAGCCATAAACAGGTTTTTGACGACAACGCCGGAACCCTGACACCGTTGGGCGATGCCGCTGCGCCAGCGGGGGAGACGCAAAAGCTGCGCCTGACTAACCGGCTGCGTAATCTGGCTGCAGCTGCGCTGGCATCTCACTATCTGGTGAGTGACAACGTCACGGAACGATTGCGCGCAGCCCGGACATTGCAGCGTGACGCCAGCCCGGAAATGGCCGCGCTGCTGGAAACCCGTCGTCAGCAGGAAACCGATGGCGCGGTGCGCGAGGCGCTGATTACCGCGCTGGCGCTGCTCAATCTTAATCATTCTCAACCCGCTATCCGCCTGGCGGCGGTGCAACAGTTGGAAAGCTCCGGCTCGCCGCAGGTACAGGCGCGGCTGCAACCGTTAACCGATCCCCACAATGAAAGCGACGCCGACGTGCGCGCCCAGGCGGAAAAAAGCGTTAAGGCCATCGGCCAGCGCCTGATGTGGGGCGAGCTGGCGGGTCAGGCGTTTATGGGCCTGTCGCTGGGGTCGATTCTGCTGCTGGCGGCGCTGGGTCTTGCGATCACCTACGGGCTATTGGGGGTGATCAATATGGCCCACGGCGAAATGCTGATGCTGGGCGCGTACAGCACCTGGCTTACCCAGAACGCCTTCGCCGCCTGGGCGCCCCAGTGGCTGGCTCTCTATCCGCTGGTGGCGCTGCCGGTGGCGTTTCTGGTCACGGCGGGGATCGGCATGGCGCTGGAGCGCAGCGTGATCCGCCATCTTTACGGGCGACCGCTGGAAACGCTGCTCGCCACCTGGGGCATCAGCCTGATGCTGATCCAGATTGTGCGGATGGTATTCGGGGCGCAAAACGTTGAAGTGGCGAACCCGGCGTGGCTCTCCGACGGTATTCAGGTATTGCCGAACCTGATCCTGCCGTGGAACCGGGTGGCGGTGATTGGCTTTGTGCTGCTGGTGCTGGCCTTCACCTGGCTGCTGCTCAACCGCACCCGGCTGGGGATGAACGTGCGGGCGGTAACCCAGAACCGCGCGATGGCGGCGTGCTGCGGCGTACCGGAAGGGCGCGTGGATATGCTGGCGTTCGGCCTGGGTTCCGGCATCGCCGGGCTGGGCGGCGTGGCGCTGTCGCAATTGGGCAACGTCGGCCCGGAACTTGGCCAGGGCTACATCATCGATTCGTTTTTAGTGGTGGTACTGGGCGGCGTCGGCCAACTGGCAGGCAGCGTGGCGGCGGCGTTCAGCCTCGGCATCCTGAATAAAATCCTCGAACCACAGCTCGGCGCGGTATTGGGCAAGATCCTGATCCTGCTGTTGATTGTGCTGTTTATCCAGAAACGTCCCCAGGGCCTGTTTGCACTCAAAGGGAGGGTTGTCGAATGATTAGCCTGCCGTTAACCACTGCCGCCACCCGGCGGCGGCCAAAACTGAGCCTGGCGCTGGGCGGCGCGATGCTGGCGGCGCTGCTGGTGCTGCCGTTCCTGGCGCTGCTGCCCGCCGCGCACCCGCTGCACCTGTCGGAGTGGATGCTGACGCTGGTAGGCAAAATCCTCTGCTACGCCATCATGGCGGTGGCGCTGGATCTGGTGTGGGGCTACGCCGGGATGCTGTCGCTGGGCCACGGGCTGTTTTTCGCCCTCGGCGGCTACGCGATGGGGATGTACTTAATGCGCCAGGCCGCCGGTAACGGGCTGCCGGAGTTTATGAGCTTCTTGTCCTGGAGCGAGTTGCCCTGGTACTGGTTCGGCACCCGCAGTTTCCTCTGGACGCTGATGCTGATTGTGCTGGTGCCGGGCCTGTTGGCGCTGCTGTTTGGCTACTTTGCGTTTCGCTCGAAAATTAAAGGCGTTTACTTCTCGATCATGACCCAGGCGCTGACCTGGGCCGGAATGCTGCTGTTTTTCCGCAATGAAACCGGCTTCGGCGGTAATAACGGTTTTACCGGGTTTACCACGCTGCTCGGGATGCCGGTAACCGCCACCGGCACGCGAATCGGGCTGTTTGTCGCCACGGTGCTGGTGTTAACCCTCAGCCTGGCGATCGGCTGGCTGCTGGCGAAAAGCAAATTTGGCCGGGTGCTGACGGCGGTGCGCGACGCGGAAAGCCGCCTGACGTTCTGCGGTTACGATCCTAAAGGTTTCAAGTTGCTGGTCTGGACGCTGTCGGCGGTGCTGTGCGGGCTGGCAGGGGCGCTGTATGTGCCGCAGGTGGGCATTATCAACCCTGGCGAAATGTCGCCTACTAACTCCATCGAGGCGGCGATCTGGGTGGCGCTGGGCGGGCGCGGCACGCTGATCGGCCCGGTGATCGGCGCGGGTCTGGTCAATGGCGCCAAAAGCCTGTTCACCGTGGTGATGCCCGAATACTGGCTGCTGTTTCTCGGGCTGATGTTTATCCTGGTGACGCGCTTTTTACCGCGCGGTGTGGTGGGTCTGATTAAGCGAGGTAAACAATGATGCAACCGGATGAAGGGCTGTTTACCCGCCAGCAGATGACCGATCGCTACCGTTCACAAACCGACCCGGTGCTGCAACTGGAAAATATCAACGTCAGTTTCGACGGGTTTAAGGCGCTGACCGATCTCAGTTTGCAGATTGGCGTGGGTGAATTGCGCTGCATTATCGGCCCCAACGGCGCGGGGAAAACCACGTTGATGGACGTGATCACCGGGAAAACCCGGCCCCAAAGCGGGCGGGCAATTTATGACCAGTCCACTGACTTAACCGCGCTGTCGTCAATCGATATCGCCCGCCAGGGCATCGGGCGAAAATTTCAGAAGCCAACGGTGTTTGAAGCCCTGAGCGTGTTTGAAAACCTTGAACTGGCGCAAAAAGGCGATAAATCGGTGTGGGGCACGCTGCGGGCGCGACTCAGCGGTGAAAAGCGTGACCGCATCGACGAGATTTTAAGCCTGCTGCGGCTTAACGCCGAACGCCATCGCGCTGCGGGTACGCTATCCCACGGACAAAAGCAGTTTCTGGAGATCGGCATGTTGCTGATTCAGGAGCCGCATCTGCTGTTGCTGGATGAGCCTGCTGCGGGCATGACCGACGCGGAAACCGAATACAGCGCCGAGCTGTTCCGCACGCTGGCGGGAAAGCATTCGCTGATGGTAGTGGAGCACGATATGGGTTTTGTTGAGACCATCGCCGACCGGGTGACGGTGCTGCATCAGGGGCAGGTGCTGGCGGAAGGGTCGCTGCGCGAGGTACAGAACAACGAGCAGGTTATCGATGTCTATTTAGGGCGCTAAGGAGCGTGCATGTTAACGGTAAGTGGTCTGAATCAATATTACGGCGGCAGCCATATTCTGCGCGGCGTGTCTTTCGAGGTGCAGCCCGGTGAGGTGACCTGCCTGCTGGGGCGTAACGGCGTAGGGAAAAGCACCTTGTTGAAGTGCCTGATGGGGCTGATCGCCGCCCGTTCCGGCGACGTTCACTTTCAGGATAAAAACATCACCCGCCTGAAGCCGCACCAGCGGGTGCGGGCAGGCATGGCGTATGTGCCCCAGGGCCGGGAAATATTCCCACGCTTAACGGTGGAGGAAAATTTGTTGATGGGGCTGTCGCGCTTCTCCGGTCGCGACGCGCGCACTGTTCCTGAGGAAATCTACGCGCTGTTCCCGGTGCTGCACGAGATGAAACAGCGGCGCGGCGGCGATCTCTCCGGCGGCCAACAGCAGCAGTTGGCGATTGGACGGGCGCTGGCCTGCCGCCCTCAGTTGCTGATTCTGGATGAACCGACGGAGGGCATCCAGCCGTCGGTGATTAAACAGATCGGCGCAGTGATTGCTGAACTGGCGAAGCGCGGGGATATGGCGATATTGCTGGTGGAGCAGTTTTACGACTTCGCCGCCGAACTGGCGGACTACTATCTGGTGATGTCGCGCGGCGAAATTATCCAGCGCGGCGCGGGCAACCAGATGGAGCAGGATGGGGTCAGGGGGCTGGTGGCGATTTGAGCCGGGCGATGGCCCGGCAATTGACTGAAACAGATTAGACAGAATTATGTTCTTCTGACTTCAACTTTGCGGCCTGGCTACAGAAAGCCTCGCATTCTTCCGGAGTGAAGATAATTTCACCGCATTTATCGCAATACTCGCCGGAAATGCCGTTAAGCGTTGTCTTTCCGGTTTGATGTTCATAAGGCAGATCGCGGGTCACATGGGTTAAATAACCGCCGCCGCAAATTAAACATTTCTTCATTATCATTCCTTAAAGGATTGACTCAGTTGGTTGTTAACCGCGCAGATCTTATATCTGCAAAGTTTAAAAAGGCATCTGCCTGAATCTTAAACACACCCCGTTACCGTCGCCGCTCGCGGCGCGCGCATCCCTTTCAACATCAGCAGGTACGCGCCCGTCGTCGCCACCATCAGAATGGCGAACAGCGACCAGGGCGGCAGGTAAGTTAAGATAATCCCGGTGACCAGCGGGTTGAGCGCGCCGCCGAGCCAGCCCAGCGACTGGGCCGAGAAGTAGCTGGCCTTCAAACCGTTGGGCGCGATGTTATCCACCAGCATATATTCGCCAGGCGCGAAGATGAGTTCCCCAAAGGTAAACACGGCGGCAGACAGCCCCCAAATCCAGAGACTGGCACCGGCAAACATAAATCCGCCAAGCCCCAGCAGGAAAAACAGTGTGCCTAACAGCATCAGGCGCTTGAGGTTTTCGGCACGAATACGTTTCCCCACCATGTACTGTAACGACACCACCACCGCCGCGTTCACCGGCAGCACCACGCCTATGACGGTTTCCGCCAGCCGGTTGTCCGCCACTACCATCACGTATTGCGCGATGCAGGAGGCGAAAGAGCCAAACACCAGCGAGCCGAGAAACGCCGAGAGCGTGAAGTAAATCAGCGCGCGGTCCTGCAACAATACGGCGATGACGTTGCGCTTTTCGGCCTGGCTATCCGGTTGGGTGTGTAACGGCTTAACGCAGCACTGGATCAGCACAAACGGGATCGAACTGCTGATAGCCGCCAGCCAGAACGGCATATTCACGCCGTAAAGCAGCAACCAGGTGCCGAGCGGCGGCCCGAGGGTCCAGCCGATATTTAAAAAGGTGTAGTTTAGCGAAAAGACTTTGGCTTTTACCGCCGGGGTGAGGGTGTCGGAAAAGTAGCTTTTCAGTACCGTGGCGAATACCGAATAGGCGCAGTTCACCAGCGAAAACCACGCCACCACCAGTGCCGCATGATGCGTGAGCGGGATGGCCACAAAGCCGCCGACAAACACGGTGATGGCCAACAGCATATAGCGCTTTTTCTCGAAGCGGTCGGCCAGGATGCCGAACCCCAGGCTAAAGAACACGCCCACCGTCAGGGCGATACTCATGGCGATACCAATCTGGTCCACCGGCATCGCGTACTGGCGATTTAAATAGATGGACATAAAGGGCAGCGTCGCGCCGCGTCCGATGGTTAACAGGAGCGATGAGGCGAGCAGTGCGCCAATAGAAAATGTGTGTCTGGGCTGCATATTGTAATCTTTTTGTAATTAACAGTGGGTTGTGCTGCGGTTGTTATGCCATCAAGCAATACCACGGCATACCGGCGTTGTACACCCAGCCCTTTGTTCTGGCGTGCTTTTTAACAAGGCATATTTTGGTGATGCCTTTTTGTAAAGTTTTGCGGTAGGGTGAAGTGTTAACACTTTTTTAATTATTTTGGGGCAGGGTATGACACGTAAAGATGGGCTACTGGCGCTGCTGGTGGTGACGGTGTGGGGAGTCAATTTTGTTGTCATCAAGTGGGGGCTGCACGCCATGCCCCCGTTGCTGCTGGCGGGGTTACGTTTTCTGCTGGTCGCTTTTCCGGCGCTGTTTTTTGTCGCCCGTCCGAAAGTCCCGCTACGCCTGCTGCTGGGTTATGGATTGACCATCAGCTTTGGGCAGTTCGCCTTTCTGTTCTGTGCCATTAAATTCGGTATGCCTGCCGGGCTGGCGTCGCTGGTGCTTCAGGCCCAGGCGTTTTTCACCATTATTCTCGGGGCGTTGACCTTTGGCGAACGCCTACAGTCGCGCCAGATGGCGGGGATTCTGCTGGCAGTCGTTGGCGTGCTGGTGCTGATTGAAGCCAGCCTCACCGGCGAGCACGTGCCGCTGCTGGGCTTTATGCTGACGCTGGGCGGTGCCTTTAGCTGGGCCTGCGGCAATATTTTTAATAAGAAGATCATGCAGCACGACGCGCGCCCGGCGGTCATGTCACTGGTGGTGTGGAGCGCCCTGATCCCCATCGCGCCGTTTTTGGTGGCCAGTATGCTGCTGGACGGCCCAACCACGGTGGTGTTGAGCCTGATGCATATCGACATGGTGACGATCCTGTCGCTGTTGTACCTGGCGTTTGGCGCAACCATTGTGGGGTACGGGATTTGGGGCACGCTGTTAGGGCGTTATGAAACCTGGCGCGTAGCGCCGCTGTCGCTGCTGGTGCCGGTGGTTGGCCTGGCCAGTGCGGCGTTGTTATTAGATGAGCGGCTGTCGTGGTTGCAGATGTGCGGGGCGGTGTTGATTATGGCAGGGCTGTACATCAATGTGTTTGGCTTCCCAATGGCGCGCAAAACGCGCCGGGTGTGAGTGACCCTGGCGGGCATAAAGCCCGCCAGCAAACTCAGTTGTAGTACGCCACCCCAAGCTCATCAGACTTATCGCTGCCCGCGCCGCGATGGTTGAAATCATACGGTGAGGTGCAGTTGGTGGTAGACGTCAGCATGGGGTCGCGGGCTTCCTGATGGCTAAAGCCGGTGGATTGCTCCGCCGCAGCAGAGCCTGTCGCCAGTACCAGCAGGGCGCAGGCTGCTAAGACGTATTTCATGATTTCCTCAGTCACGTTCGAAACGCGAATTTAATGCAGGTTTAATGATGGATTCGGTGTAAATACAGCGCATCGTTCGCGGTGGCATTCACGCGGAACTTATGCGGCGGCAGCGAAAAATAGTTTTTGAACGTGCGGGTTAAGGTTTGCTGCGATTCAAACCCATAGCGCTCCGCCAAAAACAGGATCGGTTCGTTGCTGCTTTTCAACTGCTGTGCGATTTCAGTCAGTTTGCGATTACGGATGTATTGGCCTAATGAATGGCCGGTTTCTTTTTTGAACATCCGTTGCAGGTGCCATTTCGAATAACCTGAGCGTTCGGACACCTTCTCCAGTGAAAGCGGGGACTCCAGATTCTCTTCAATCCAGTCCAAAATGCTATGAATCGTCACCGCATCATTGTTACGTCTGGACATCGTCTTATCTCCGTCGATTACGGCAGAACCTTCTTGAGCAGGTATTCAAGGGTTGCCACTTCTTCTGCCGTCATATTTTTAGTTAATTCTTGATGCAGGGTTTGCCCTACTAATTGATGACATTGCTCACACAGCGCAGCGCCCTCAGGCGTTAACTGGATCAGTACGCCGCGCTTGTCGTTGGGGTTCGGCAAGCGTTCGATCCAGCCTTTGCAGACCAGGCGGTCAAGCATGCGGGTCAGGGCGCCTAAATCTACCGATAGCACCTTTTTCAGCTCCACCGGCGTAATGGAACCTCCACAGCGTATGGAACACAGCACTTTGAACTGCGCGGCGGTGATATCCATCGGGGAGAGGTAGTCATTAAGCAAACGATCTTTTTTTTGATTCACCAGATGGATCAGGCGACCCAGCGGGATGATGTTATTAAACAGATCGTCGGGATTATTCACGGTGTTTGCCCAGGCAAGTAGATTAGTCACGGCAGATATTATTGCCCAGGCAAATATAAGTCAACTGAATGAAAAGAAGATGACACGATCTGCTAAAACGTTTCATAAGTTAAACTTTTAATGGCGAAATGTTACTCGCACCAG
This sequence comes from Atlantibacter sp. MEI4A-1023, assembly GCF_056155425.1. NCBI lineage: Bacteria > Pseudomonadati > Pseudomonadota > Gammaproteobacteria > Enterobacterales > Enterobacteriaceae > Atlantibacter > Atlantibacter sp. MEI4A-1023. The sequence goes on along the minus strand of NZ_CM149568.1, from coordinate 2,428,765 downwards.
AAGGGAATTGGGCAGCAAACCGGGTTTGTAAAGAACGCGACGAAACCTTACGCTTTGATGATGGTATCCCGGCGCGGGCCTCCTTATACTCCGCCTGCCATTCACAGGAAGAGGATTGATATGCTGGAATTATTTAAGGCTCTGGGGCTTGGACTGGTGGTGCTGTTACCGCTGGCAAACCCGCTCACCACCGTGGCGCTGTTTTTGGGATTATCCGGCCATATGAGCAGCGCCGAGCGCAACCGCACGGCGCTGATGACGTCGATTAACGTGGTGGTCATCATGCTGGTGGCGTGGTACGCCGGTCAGCTGGTGATGGATACCTTCGGCATTTCGATACCCGGTCTGCGTATTGCTGGCGGCCTGATTGTGGCGTTTATCGGTTTTCGGATGCTGTTCCCGCCGGCTAAAGGCCATGAGGCTCCGGAGGTGCAGAGCAAAGCCGAAGAGATCCATCAGGAGCCGGACACCAATATCGCCTTTGTGCCGCTGGCGATGCCGAGCACTGCCGGGCCCGGCACTATTGCAATGATCATCAGTTCCGCCTCCACGCTGCGCCATTCCGATGCGTTTCCGGCCTGGATTGTCGCCGTTGCGCCGCCGCTGCTGTTTATCATTATCGGCATTATTCTCTGGGGCAGTTTGCGGAGCTCCGGCGCGGTAATGCGCGTGGTCGGCAAAGGCGGGATAGAGGCGATTTCACGCCTGATGGGCTTTCTGCTGGTCTGTATGGGTGTGCAGTTCATTATCAACGGCGTGCTTGAGATTGTGACCAGCTATCACGGAGGGTAAGCAACTGCCGGAGAATATCCGCGCCCGCCTGGCCTGGAACCCGGGGTTCACCTGGCTGGCGGGCGTGATGAAACGCGCGCTTAGTTCGGGTTAACCTGGCGGGGCGGTTCTTCCAGCGACACCGGCCAGCGGCGGAAAATAATCACAGCCCAACCCAGCGCCGCCAGCGCGGGGATCGCGCCGATATAGCCCACCGAGGCCATTGAAAAATTCATGCTCACCAGGTTGCCGACCAGCGCGCCCGCGCCGATGCCAATATTAAAAATGCCGGAAAACAGCGACATCGCCACATCGGTGGCGTCCGGGGCCAGTGCCAGCACTTTCACCTGCATCCCCAGTGCGATCAGCATAATCGCCACCCCCCAGAAGGCGCACAGCGCGGTCAGCGACCATGTGTTACGACTGGCGGGCAACAGCAGAAGCAGGCAGCACACCAGCAGGGCTATCGCCATACCGATCAGCAGCGAGGCGTGCTGGTTGCCCAGTTTGCCGAAAATCACGCTACCGATAATGCCGGTAAAGCCCAGCACCAGCAGCATATATGTCGCGAAGTTTTCGCTCAGCCCCGCCACGGTCTGCACAAACGGCTCGATATAGCTGTAGGCGGTAAAGTGCGCGGTCACGACCACTACCGTCAGAATATAAATACTGATTAACGCCGGACGGCGGAACAATACTGGCAGGCTTTTTAATGAACCGGAGTGCTCGCTCGGCAGTTTCGGCAGCAGGCGCGCCAGACACACCAGGGTAATTAATGCGCCCATCCCGATGGCGAAGAAGGTGGTACGCCAGCCGAAGTACTGCCCGACCACGCGGCCAATCGGGATACCCAGCACGGATGCCAGCGCGGTGCCGGTGGCGATCAGGCTTAGCGCCTGGGCGCGTTTGCCCGCCGGGGCCAGGCGGATTGCCAGCGAGGCGGTAATCGACCAGAAAATCGCATGAGCGAACGCAATGCCGACGCGGCTGATAACCAGTACTTCAAAATTCCAGGCCAGAAACGACACAATATGGCTGGCGATAAACACCACAAACAGCGCAATCAACAGCTTGCGACGCTCAATCTGGCTGGTAAGCAGCATAAAGGGCAGGGACATCAACCCCACCACCCAGGCGTAAATCGTCAGCATGATGCCCGCCTGGGCGCTTTGCATACCAAAGCTGCTGGCGATGTCCGACAGTAAACCCACCGGCACAAACTCGGTGGTGTTAAAGATGAATGCGGCGACAGCAAGCGTAACCACCCGCAGCCACGCGGTTTTGCGTGAGACTGTGTTGTTTGTCATAGAGAAGTATCGCGATGGTTAAGAAATGGTGGGAGTAAGGCGATCATAAAACCATCACTCCGGTGAATTCAATCTTTTTGTGACGCAAATCTCATTTTTAACTGCAAGGAAAGACGTGTAAAAATCGGCAAAACTTGCTTGCAGAAAAAACGTTGGCTGAAAAACATTCAGACTGCTTATGATCATGAATCAACCCATAAGTAAATAATATGTTAATAATTGGTAAGCTGTGTAATTTATAGTTTATTTAAAAGCGCTGCATTTAATTCACGAATTAACTTTTGATTTAAATTTAAACATATTGCTCCTAAAGAGGTATTACTATTTTTATTTAATTCGCATTAGTTAAATTAATCCGAAATTATTAAAATGTCGACCCCGTAGCATTTTCTTAATTAATTACTCTCCGAAAACATTGACCGGGGGCGTTTTGACGTGTGTGTCACATTAATGGTGGTGGATGTACCTTAGGATCGCCGCGTCTTGAAAATAAAACTCTGTATCAGACGGCTACGAAAGGATTTACCATGATAACCTACGATAATCTTCCACTGACCATCCATGACATAATGGAAGCCCGCACCCGTCTTAATGGGCGCATCTATAAAACCGGTCAACCGCGTTCCAATTATTTAAGCGAACGTTGCAAGGGAGAAATATTTCTTAAATTTGAAAACATGCAACGCACCGGGTCATTTAAAATTCGTGGAGCCTTTAATAAATTAAGTTCGTTAACTGAAGATGAAAAGCGTCAGGGTGTTGTCGCATGCTCAGCAGGCAACCATGCTCAGGGTGTTTCTCTTTCTTGCGCCATGCTGGGAATTAACGGAAAGGTGGTCATGCCTTCCTGCGCGCCGAAATCAAAAGTGGCCGCAACCACCGATTATTCTGCGGAAGTGATTCTGCACGGAAATAGCTTTAACGAAACTATCGCTAAAGCCAGCGAAATTATGGAAATGGAAGGACGTTTATTTATCCCGCCATTTGATGACGAAAAAGTCATCGCCGGCCAGGGCACCATTGGCCTTGAAATTCTTGAAGATTTATACGATGTGGATAACGTTATTGTGCCAATCGGCGGCGGCGGACTGATTGCCGGCGTGGCGCTGGCAATTAAATCCATCAACCCGCGCATTAATATTATCGGCGTACAGTCAGAAAACGTTCACGGAATGGCGTCTTCTTATTATGCCGGCCACATTACCAATCACCGTAATGCCGGAACGTTAGCCGACGGCTGTGATGTCGCGCGTCCGGGCATTTTAACGTACGAAATCGTTAAAGATCTGGTCACGGATATTGTACTGGTCACCGAAGAAGAGATTCGTTCCAGTATGGTTCACCTGATCCAGAGAAATAAAATTATCACTGAAGGGGCAGGGGCTTTAGCCAGCGCTGCATTATTAAGCGGCAAGCTTGATCATTATATCCAGGGTAAGAAAACCGTTAGCATTATTTCCGGTGGCAATATTGACCTGTCGCGCGTATCGCAAATTACCGGTCTTGAAACCACTCACTAATAATTTTTGTACAGGATACTTCAAATGAGTTTGGATAATACTGTTGTAACCGGTCAGAAAGCGTCGGGCTTCGCCTGGCGTAAATCTGACACCACGTGGACACTCGGTCTGTTTGGTACGGCAATCGGCGCTGGGGTATTATTTTTCCCGATTCGCGCCGGTTTCGGTGGCTTAATTCCAATTTTATTAATGTTAGTGCTGGCTTACCCGATCGCTTTTTATTGCCACCGCGCGCTGGCTCGCTTGTGCCTGTCCGGCAGTAATCCATCGGGCAACATCACCGAAACCGTCGAAGAGCACTTCGGTAAAACCGGCGGCGTGGTGATTACCTTCTTGTACTTCTTCGCGATTTGTCCGCTGCTGTGGATTTATGGCGTAACCATCACCAACACCTTTATGACTTTCTGGGTTAACCAGCTTGGCATGGAACCGTTGAACCGCGGCTTTGTAGCGCTGTTCCTGCTGCTGCTGATGGCATTCGTTATCTGGTTTGGTAAAGACCTGATGGTGAAAGTCATGAGCTTCCTGGTATTCCCGTTCATCGCCAGCCTGGTGCTGATTTCCCTGTCGCTGATCCCTTACTGGAACGGTGCGGTGATCGAGCAGGCCAGCGTCGCGGATATCTCCCTGCTGGGCCATGACGGTATTCTGGTCACCGTATGGTTGGGGATATCCATCATGGTGTTCTCCTTTAACTTCTCGCCGATTGTCTCTTCTTTCGTGGTGTCTAAACGCGAAGAGTACGAAGGCGAATTCGGTAAAGAGTACACCGAGAAGAAATGCTCCCAGATTATCTCCCGCGCCAGCATGTTGATGGTTGCCGTGGTGATGTTCTTTGCCTTTAGCTGCCTGTTCACGCTGTCTCCGGCCAACATGGCGGAAGCCAAAGCGCAGAACATTCCGGTGCTGTCTTACCTGGCTAACCACTTTGCCTCTATGAGCGGAACCAAATCGACGTTCGCAACCGTTCTGGAATATGCCGCGTCCCTGATTGCGCTGGTCGCGATTTTCAAATCCTTCTTCGGCCACTATCTGGGCACCCTGGAAGGTCTCAACGGCCTGATCCTGAAGTTTGGTTACAAAGGCGACAAAAACAAAATCTCTGAAAGCAAGCTGAACACCATCAGCATGGTCTTCATCATGGGCTCCACCTGGGTTGTGGCTTACGCGAACCCGAACATCCTGGACCTGATTGAAGCCATGGGTGCGCCGATTATCGCTTCTCTGCTGTGTCTGCTGCCGATGTACGCGATTGGTAAAACCCCGGCGATGGCGAAATACAAAGGTCGTGCGGATAACTTCTTCGTAACCGTGATTGGCCTGCTGACCATCCTGAACATCGCTTACAAACTGTTCTAATCCCCACTCTATTAACCTCAAAGCCCACCCGAAAGGGTGGGCGGAGCAGTGTAATGAACGTAGATTCTGTAGTTCTTGTTATTAATTGTGGCTCCTCGTCGATCAAATTTTCCGTTTTAGACGTTGAGCATTGCGACGTGGTTCTTTCCGGCATTGCCGATAGCATTGGTTCTGACAATGCCCTCCTGGTGGTGGATAAAACCACTGAAATTAAACTTGCTGACAGCACCTACGACGCCGCGCTGGCGGCCATCGCCGGGGAGCTGGATAAGCGCCAGTTAATGGATGCGGTGACGTTAATCGGCCATCGCATCGCCCACGGCGGCGAGATTTTTAGCGACGCGGTGATCGTTACTGATGACGTCGTCGAGCAAATCAAGAAAGTCTCACCGCTGGCGCCACTGCACAACTACGCCAACCTGGCGGGTGTGGAAGCCGCGCGCCATCTGTTCCCCGGGTTGCCGCAGGTCGCGGTGTTCGATACCGGTTTTCATCAAACCTTAAAGCCGGAAGCGTATCTCTACGGTCTGCCTTATCAGTACGCAGAACAGCACGGCGTGCGCCGCTACGGATTCCACGGCACTTCGCACCGCTATGTCGCCAGCGAAGCCGTTACGCTGCTTAATCTGGATGAGAACGATGCCGGGCTGGTGATTGCCCATCTGGGCAACGGTGCATCCATTTGCGCGGTACAGGATGGCAAAAGCGTCGATACCTCTATGGGCATGACCCCGCTGGAAGGGCTGATTATGGGGACCCGCAGCGGCGATGTGGATTTCGGTGCGCTGGCCTATCTCGCGCGCCAGACCGGTCAGAGCCTGGAAGATCTGGAGCGGGTAGTGAATAAAGCCTCGGGCCTGCTTGGCCTGTCGGGTTTGTCATCAGATTTACGCGTGCTGGAGCAGGCGTACCACGAAGGCCACGCGGGCGCACAGCGCGCGATTGGCGCGTTTGTCCACCGCATTGCCCGCCATATCGGCGGCCATGCCAGTTCGCTACGCCGTCTGGATGGGGTGATCTTCACCGGCGGGATCGGCGAGAACTCGGTGCTTATCCGCAATCTGGTGATGGAACGGCTGAAGGTGTTTGGCATTGAGGTAGACGAGGCCAAAAACGCCCAGCCGAACCGCGTGGGGCCGCGTGTGGTCTCTGGTGCGCAGTCACGCACCGTTGCGGCGGTGATCCCCACCAATGAAGAAAAAATGATCGCTCAGGACGCTATCCGCCTGGGCCGCCAGGTTTCACAGCCTGAATTTGCCTGATATCGAATTATTTAATCTGTACCGTACAGAGGGAGTTTGTAATGAAGGTTGATGTAGCGTTAAACGACACGTATCTCGACGCCTGGCAGGGCTTTGCTGGCTCTGACTGGCAGGAAACCATTAACGTCCGCGATTTTATTCAGCATAACTACACCCCGTATGAAGGGGACGAAAGCTTCCTTGCTGATGCGACTCCGGCTACCGTGCAGCTGTGGGAAAAGGTTATGGAAGGCATCCGCAAGGAGAACGCCACCCATGCGCCGGTAGATTTCGACACCAACATCGCCACCACCATTACCGCCCACGGGCCGGGTTACATTGAGCAGCGGCTGGAAAAAATCGTCGGCCTGCAAACCGACCAGCCGCTGAAGCGTGCGCTGCACCCCTACGGCGGCGTGAATATGATTAAAAGTTCTTTCGATGCCTATGGCCGCGAAATGGACAAAGATTTCGAGTACACCTTCACTCATCTGCGTAAAACCCATAACCAGGGCGTATTTGACGTTTATTCCCCGGATATGCTGCGCTGCCGTAAATCCGGCGTGCTGACCGGCTTGCCGGACGGCTATGGCCGTGGGCGCATTATCGGTGATTACCGCCGCGTGGCGCTGTACGGTACGGCTTATTTGATCCGCGAACGCGAATTGCAGTTTGCCGATCTGCAATCCAGGCTGGAGCGGGGCGAAGATCTGGAAGCAACGATTCGCCTGCGTGAAGAACTGGCGGAACACCGTCGTGCGCTGCAACAAATCACCGAGATGGCCGGTAACTACGGCTTCGACGTGTCCCGCCCGGCGCGTAACGCCCAGGAAGCGGTGCAGTGGCTGTACTTTGGCTATCTGGCAGCGGTGAAATCGCAGAACGGCGGCGCGATGTCGCTGGGCCGTACCGCGACTTTCCTTGATATCTATATTGAGCGCGACATCAAAGCAGGCATGCTGAATGAGGTTCAGGCCCAGGAGCTGATCGACCATTTCATTATGAAAATCCGCATGGTGCGCTTCCTCCGAACCCCGGAATTCGACACCCTGTTCTCCGGCGACCCGATTTGGGCTACCGAAGTGATCGGCGGGATGGGGCTGGATGGCCGCACCCTGGTGACTAAAAACTCATTCCGCTACCTGAATACCCTGCACACCATGGGCCCGTCGCCGGAGCCGAACCTGACCATTCTGTGGTCGGAAGCGCTGCCGAAAGCGTTTAAAGCCTATGCGGCGAAAGTCTCTATCGACACGTCTTCCTTGCAGTATGAAAACGACGACTTAATGCGCCCGGACTTTGAAAGCGACGATTACGCCATTGCCTGCTGCGTCAGCCCGATGGTGATCGGCAAGCAGATGCAGTTCTTCGGCGCGCGCGCCAACCTCGCTAAAACGCTGTTGTACTGCATCAACGGTGGGATGGATGAGAAGCTGAAAATCCAGGTTGGCCCGAAAACGCCGATGATCATGGATGAGGTGCTGGATTACGACACCGTAATGGCAAGCCTCGACAACTTTATGGACTGGCTGGCGGTACAGTACGTTAGCGCCCTGAACCTGATCCATTACATGCATGATAAGTACAGCTACGAAGCCTCGCTGATGGCGCTGCACGACCGCGATGTGCACCGCACCATGGCCTGCGGCATCGCCGGGCTGTCGGTGGCGGTAGATTCGCTGTCTGCCATTAAATATGCCCGCGTGATGCCGGTGCGCGATCACAACGGTCTGGCGCTGGATTTTGTGATTGAAGGGGAATACCCGCAATACGGCAATAACGACGATCGCGTTGACAGCATCGCCTGCGACCTGGTGTCGCGCTTTATGCAAAAAATCCAGGCGCTGCCGACCTACCGCAACGCGGTGCCGACCCAGTCGATCCTGACGATTACCTCCAACGTGGTGTACGGCCAGAAAACCGGCAATACCCCAGATGGCCGCCGTGGCGGCACGCCATTCGCGCCGGGTGCCAACCCGATGCACGGCCGCGATCGCAAAGGCGCGGTGGCATCGCTGACGTCGGTGGCGAAACTGCCGTTCAAATACGCCAAAGACGGGATTTCTTACACCTTCTCTATTGTTCCGGCGGCGCTGGGTAAAGACGAGATGGCGCGTAAGAACAACCTGGTGGGGCTGCTGGACGGGTATTTCCATCATGACGTGGCGATTGAGGGCGGACAGCACCTTAACGTTAACGTGATGAACCGCGAAATGCTGTTGGACGCTATCGATCACCCGGAGAAATATCCGACTCTGACGATCCGCGTTTCCGGCTATGCGGTGCGCTTTAACGCGCTGACCCGCGAGCAGCAGCAGGATGTGGTGTCCAGGACCTTTACCAGCGCGCTGTAATTATTGCGTGCGGCGGCAAGCCGCACGTTCAACCTTTTTTAAAAGGAGTGAGTATGACAACGACCATTATTTCGACCAACACAGCTCCGGCAGCTATCGGCCCGTACGTCCAGGGTGTGGATATGGGCAGTTTCGTCTTTACTTCCGGGCAGATCCCGCTGTGCCCCGAGACGGGTGCGATCGCGGCGGACATTGAGGCGCAAACGCTTCAGTCGTTACATAACGTCAAAGGGATTGTCGAAGCGGCGGGGCTGACGGTGAATAACATCATCAAGACTACCGTGTTTGTGAAAGACCTGGCGGATTTTGAGGCGGTGAACCGCGTGTATAACGAGTTCTTTATGGAGCACAACGCGAACTTCCCGGCGCGGTCGTGTGTGGAAGTTGCGCGTTTGCCGAAAGATGTGAAGATTGAAATCGAGGCGGTTGCAGTTCGTCCGTAAGTGTAGGTTTTTATTTTTTCATTTGTAGTACCCTGGTTGCTCTCGTCGAAAGGCGGGAGCTTTTTTTTGCTTACGTGCAAAGGGTATTTTGGGTTTAGTACAGTGGAATTGTTTCGTTCAGTTTGTTCAGTGGAATTGTTCCGTTCGCTTAGGCTGTCGAGTCAGTCTTAAGCGTCGGTGAACGCGAACGGGTTGGGGGCGCTCGCCGCCGCGCCCCCAACACCCCCGGCTCCCCCGAGCGAAATCGCCGCTTCGCGGTGCCCTCGGCTTATCGCGTCCGGCTTCGGGTCGGGCGCGATGCTACATCCTGTAGCTCGCACCCTCTGGCGGCATCCATGCCGCCAGCCCCGGCCTCCCGCGAACGCCTCGGCGATTTCGATGGGGAGTAAAAACCCCCGCGATACGTTCAGGCTTTTAATGCAACCAGTGTGTCGCTGACAGTTTTTAAACAGAACTCACAGCGGCAATAGCTGCCCAGTAAAAAATAAAAAACATACAGTTGGGGGTGTTGAGTCCGGCATCAAAATCGCCGAGGCGGAATTGACGAGCCAGGTCAGCCCCGCAGGGATGCGGGGCTGAGGTCGGGAAAGGCAGGATGCCGTATCCCGACCGACCTGAAGCGAGGAGATGGAGCCGAGGGAAGCGGCGAAGCCGCCGATTTTGCTGGCCGGGAGCGGGGATTGCAAAGGGGGATGCGGAATCCCCCTTTGCCCGTTCGCGTGCTACGGAGTCACGTTGAGCCACGAACGCCTGGCGAACGGAACAACTCCACTGAACGGAACCCTTCCACCATACACACACACCTATACCGCCACGCCCCCCATCTATGTCATAGTGATCCCCTCAGCCCCCCAGGAGCCCCCCAATGCAAACGATTGATTTCTACATGATTGACGCGTTCAGCAATAAAACCTTCGGCGGAAACGCGGCGGCGGTGTGCCCGCTCACCGAATGGCTCCCCGATGAAACGCTATTAAAAATGGCAAAGCAGCATAATCAGTCGGAAACCGCCTATTTTGTCCGCGCCGATACCGGCTTCGAGCTGCGCTGGTTTACCACGCAATATGAAATCAACCTGTGCGGCCATGCCACGCTTGCCGCCGCGCATGTGATTTTCGAATATCTCGATTTCCCGGACACGGAAATTAAATTCTCGACCCGTTTTGTCGGCGAATTGAGTGTGACCCGCAAAGGCGAGTGGCTGACGCTTGATTTCCCGGCCTGGCAAACCGAAGCCGCCGACGCGCCGGACTTGCTGTTTGAAAAACTCGGTATCGCGCGCAGCGAGGTGAAGGAGACCCGCATGGCCCGCGACTGGCTGATCGTGATGAATGACCCACTGCGCCTGCAAGCGTTAACGCCAGATATCCACGGCCTGGAGCCGCTCGGTAAAATGGTGTGCATTACCGCCCAGGGCGAAAACCAGGATTTCGTGAGCCGCTTTTTCTGCCCCGGCGAGGCGGTGGCGGAGGATCCGGTTACCGGCTCCACCCACAGCATGCTGATCCCGTACTGGGCGGATAAACTGGGCAAAACCGAGATGCTGGCGCATCAGGTGTCGGTGCGTGGAGGTGAGCTCCGTTGCCAGTTACGCGGCGACAGAGTGTTAATCGGCGGAAGAGCGACGACTTATTTGATTGGCAAGGTAATGCTGCGCTAACCGTATTTCCTGTCCCTGATAACCAGGGACAGGGCAATCGTTACAGCGCTGTGACTGACGCGGTTTTTTCTATATCGATCATTTTGTTTTCACTCCAGAACCGACACTGATCTCTGCCGTTTTGCTTGCCGAAATACATCGCTTTATCGGCCCGGTCGATAATCGCCTGGAGTTCATCCTTTTCCTGCACCGTTGTGGTTCCGCAGGTGACCGTAATAGTGATGGCCCCGCTGGGAATAATAAACGAATGCTTTCTGACGATATTCATTATGCGCAGCATCACCGCCGTAAAATCCCGATAACTCTGGCACTCCTGTAGCACAATAAATTCCTCACCGCCGAACCGGTAGCTTCGGTCTGCTACCCGGACATTGGATGCCAGCAGTTGGCCTAATTCCTGAAGAATAATATCCCCCACATTATGGCCCCAAGTGTCGTTAACCGATTTAAAATAATCAATATCAATCAACGACAAATAAAAAGTGGAGTTCTTATTGCGGCGCAGGCTGGCGATGCGCGAAAAATCCTTATACAACAACTGCCTGAGCGGCAGCCCGGTTAACGTGTCATAGCAGTTGCGGAGCGAGATTAACTCGGTTTTATAACTATCTGTGGCTTCGAGAAAATGCATCTGGGCGTGAAAATAATTATTCAACTTCTCACGCAACGCCCGCTGGTTGCCAATACAGTTGATCACCTCACGCATGGCGTCATGCATGATTTCATGCGTGGCTTCAATAGCCAGCAAAGCCTCGGTGTTTTCTTCGGATGACGCGAGTTGCAAACGAAGCCAGTGACCAAATGCGCAAATCTCATGGGATTTAGGGTCGGTAAAACTGTTATCCATTCGGTCGTCGAATAATGAAAATTCAATCAGCTTATTGGCCCAGGCGAAATGATCGCGGATCGCCTGATTAAGCGTCATGAGCTCGATGTCGATTTCCGAAATAATTGCTTTTTGCAACATAGGAATGTCTTCTGAAAAATGTGAAGGCGGATGATATTTTAATCAGCCCAGGCATTTCTTAATCAGAAATGCTGTAAAAAAAGACAATTTAATTAACCAGGTTACGAGGTTAGCGCGATTGTGATCATGCTGATGCAGCAACGGGTAAAATACGGTGTGCAAAATGTAAATTTAAGCGAGCATTTCATTCTGCCCCGGTGAAAATCACCGGGGCAGGGGTTATTCACATTTGGGCAGCAGGTCGATAAAGGCATCAAGCTGGCGCGACCGGGTGCCACGCCGCCAGATAAGCCAGGTATTCAGCCAGCGCCATTTTTCCGCCAGCGGCCAGGCTTCAACCTGATGATGCCCCGGCATACTCTCCAGCATACTGCGCGGCATCAGCGCCAGCCCTGCGCCAGCAACCACACAGGCCAGCATTCCGTGATAAGACTCCATTTCATGGATTTTACCCGGCATGGCGTGATCGGCATTAAACCAGCTCTCGAAGTGGCGGCGGTAAGAACAGTTGGCACGAAAGGCATAAATACTGGCACCATTGATTTCCCTTGCACGGCTCACTTTAGGATGCCCAACGGCAGCCACCAGCATCATCTCTTCCCGGTACACTGGCAACCCGTCCAGTGAAGGATGCAGCACCGGACCGTCGACAAACGCGGCGCTGAGCGTGCCTTCCAGTACGCCGTCAATCATGGTGCCAGAAGGGCCGGTGGCCAGATCGAACTGGATGCGCGGATAGCGTTGGTTATAGGTCGCCAGTACACCCGGTATGCGCACGGCGGCGGTACTCTCCAGCGACCCCAGTGAAAACACGCCCTGTGGTTCGTTGCCGGAAACGACGCTGCGCGCTTCGCTCACCAGGTCGAGAATTTTCTTGCTGTATTCCAGGAAGCTGTAACCGGCGGGGGCCAGCCGCAAGCGTTGGTTTTCGCGAATAAATAGCTCCACCCCTAAATCTTCCTCGAGCTGGCGCAGGCGGGTTGTGAGATTTGAAGGGACTCGGTGCACTTTTCGGGCGGCGGCGGTGATGCTGCCGGTGTCCGCCACGGCGTTGAACATTTCAAGCTGCGTCAAATCCATAGTGTTCTCGTATTAAGAATGGGATGGTTAATATTATTCACTTTTCATAAATACCATCCCGAAACACACTGAAGCAATATTTCACTGCAAAAGAGAATATCAATGAGCGCCACTCCTCAGACCCACGCGATGACCGTAGATCCGGCGACCGGACAAACCCTGGCGGCGTATCTCTATGCCACAGCCTCCCACCGCGAGGCAACGTTGGCCCGTTGTGCCGCAGCCTATCGCGGATGGCGGGCGCTTGCCTGTGAACGGCGTGCGCAGCATTTGCGTGATATCGGCGCGGCACTGCGCGAGCGTGGCGAGGAGATGGCGCAACTGATGACCCGCGAAATGGGCAAACCCATTCGCCAGGCGCGCGGCGAAGTCGCTAAATCTGCGGCGCTGTGCGACTGGTACGCGGAACACGGCCCGGCGATGCTGGTGGCAGAGCCAACCCAGGTACCCGATGCGGTGATTGAATACCGTCCCATCGGCACTATCCTGGCGGTAATGCCGTGGAACTTCCCACTGTGGCAGGTGCTGCGCGGCATGGTGCCGATTCTGCTGGCGGGCAACGGTTATCTGTTAAAACACGCCCCGTCGGTGATGGGCTGCGCACAACTGATAGCGGATATCGTCAGCGACGCGGGTCTCCCCGATGGCGTATTCAGCGTGATTAACGCGACCAATGAAGATGTCGGCGAGATCATTCGCGATCCGCGTATCGCGGCGGTAACGGTGACCGGTAGCGGCCGTGCGGGCGCAGCGATTGGCGCGCAGGCCGGGGCGGCGCTGAAGAAATGCGTACTGGAGCTGGGCGGCTCCGATCCCTTTATCGTACTCAACGATGCCGATCTGGAACAGGCGGTGAGCGCCGCCGTGGCGGGACGCTATCAGAATACCGGGCAGGTCTGCGCCGCGGCGAAACGCTTTATCGTCGAAGAAGGCATCGCGTCGCGTTTTACCGCGCTGTTTGTCGAACGTGCTGCCGCGCTGCGTATGGGACTGCCGCAGGATGAAGAGACGGTTATCGGCCCGATGGCGCGGTCGGATCTGCGCGACGAACTGCACCGTCAGGTTGAGGCCTCGCTGGCACAGGGCGCGACCCTGTTACTGGGTGGGGAAAAACCCGCAGGCGAGGGGAATTACTATCCGCCGACGGTGCTGGGCAACGTGACCCCGGAAATGACCGCGTTTCGTGAAGAACTCTTTGGCCCGGTGGCGGCGATGACGGTAGCAAAAGATGCCGAACACGCTCTGGCGTTGGCCAATGACAGCGAATATGGTTTGAGCGCCACGGTGTATACCGCCGATGAACAGCGCGCCCACTGGTTTGCCGAACGGCTGGAATGCGGCGGGGTATTTATTAACGGCTACAGCGCCTCGGACGCCCGCGTAGCGTTTGGCGGCGTGAAGAAAAGCGGCTTTGGCCGCGAATTGTCCCACTTCGGCCTGCGTGAGTTTTGCAACGCTCAAACCGTATGGCGCAACCGCAAAGGGTGATTGTCATTTTTGTGCAATGATTCTGTCATTTTCGTTCAGTAGACTCGCGGCGTTAACGCTTTTTACTGAAGAAAATCATGACTCTAAGTGAAATTTTCCGCAAGCTGGCCCGTCCGTTCTGCCGTATCCAGTTCCGCTTATTAAGCGCGATCCTGTGCGCGATCGCGCTTTTCTCCGCGCTCCAGATTTTATCCACCGTAATGCTTTCTTCGTTGCTCCATGATACCGAACGGGATCTGGCGCAGCGGGAGCAGTTTCAGCAACAGCAGTCCTGGATAGAAGAGGCGCGAGTGTCGCTGCTGACGGCCAGCGACCTGCTTAACCGCTCAGGCGTCTATTTTATGCAGGACGCTGCGACCGGCTCCGAAGGCAGTTGGCAGAGCCTGATGGATGAAGCGCAAACGGCATTAAGCCATTCCCACCAGGCGTTTATTCGCTACCGGGAACACGCCACGCCGCAGGATGAGAACCTGTTGGCCAGCTATCAGGCCTTTTATCAGGCGCTGAAAGAGCAGGCAGATGGCCTCGCCGCCACTCACAGTATCGACGCTTTTTTCAGCGTACCGGTACAGGCGTTCCAGGCAGACTTTAATACCCGTTGGGTGGAGTATCAGAGCCAGATTGAAACCCGCAATGCGCAACACAGCCAACAGTTGCTTGCCGGATTAGCGATGGCGCAAAAAAGCGTTATCGCTGCGCTGGGGATGTTGCTGGTGATTGCCCTGGCCGTATGGCTGGGTATGTCAGCATGGGTGATCAAGCCGCTGCGTAAATTAATCCATCATCTGCACCGGCTGGCGGCGGGAGACCTCTCGACCGCCACGCCAGTCACCCTGACCCGCAACCGCGAGATGCGCGAACTGAACGCCAGTATCAATACTATGCAGCAGGGGTTAATGAAGCTGGTGCATGAAATGCGTGACGTCACCGGCGCATTAGCGGATACCGTGGACAATCTCACCCGCGATAACGATGCGCTTTCACAGCAGGCGCAGCGCCAGGCCCAGGAGCTGGAGCGCGTTACCAACCATATTCATGCCCTGGAATCTCACGTTGAGCAGAATACCGAATACGCCAGGGTCGCTAACCAGCGAGCCGACAGTGCCCGCGAGGTGGCTGCCGGCGGGGAAGAGATGATGCAGAGGGTGAATCATTCGATGCAGGATATGGTTTCCCGCGCCGGAGAGATGCGTGGCATCGTCGCCATGATCAACAGCGTGGCGTTTCAGACCAATATTCTGGCGCTGAATGCGGCGATAGAAGCGGCTCATGCCGGGGAGCATGGACGTGGGTTTGCCATTGTCGCCCGGGAAGTCGGGTTGCTGGCGCGTAAAAGCAGCCATTCCACCCAGACCATTGAGCAATTGATCCATCACTCGCTACAGGGGATAGAACAGGGTTCAGGCGCGGTCTCCCGGCTGGAAAATACCCTTGAGCAGATTATGTCGCTGGTAGGCAATCTCACCGGGCTGTTAAGCGAGATTTCCGGGGCAACGCTCAATCAGGGAGAACGGATCCACCGGGTGACTCGCCGCATCAGCACGTTAAACCAGGTGGTGACGGAAACCGGTGGGCTGGTGGCACAGATGAGCCATGCTTCCGGGCAGTTGGGGCAGGAGTCCCGGCGGCTGAGTGCGGCGGTAGCGCGTTTCCGCCTTCCCGCCTGACTCTGTTATACTCCCGGCGTTTTTTACCCGGCGCAGGGAGAGGGAATGTGGCTTTGGTATTAGATAATTCGGTGCTTGATGCCATTCTGGCGCAGGTCAGGCCGCTGCTCGGCCAGGGAAACGTCGCCAATTATATTCCGGCGCTGGCCGAAGTTCCGGCTAATAAGCTGGGTATTGCGATATGCACCGTGGATGGCGGCTGTTTTACCGCCGGCGATGCCCATGAACGGTTTTCTATTCAGTCGATTTCCAAAGTGCTCAGCCTGGTGCTGGCGATGGATCGCTATGAAGGGGATGAGATCTGGCGGCGCGTCGGGAAAGATCCCTCGGGTCAGCCGTTCAACTCGCTGGTGCAGCTTGAACTGGAGCAGGGCATTCCGCGCAATCCCTTTATCAATGCCGGGGCGCTGGTGGTGTGCGATATGCTGCAAACCCGGTTGAGCGCACCGCGCCAGCGTATGCTGGAGTTTGTGCGTATGCTCTCCGGGGAAAGCGACATCAGCTATGACGCCCGCGTTGCCCGCTCTGAATTCGAGCACTCGGCCCGGAATGCCGCTATCGCCTATCTGATGAAGTCGTTTGGTAATTTCGATAACGACGTGATCGGCGTGCTGCAAAACTATTTCCACTATTGCGCCCTGAAGATGAGCTGTCTTGAACTGGCGAAAACCTTTTTGTTTCTGGCGAATCAGGGAACGTTGCCTGACGGCAATCGTCCCATCATTACGCCATTACAAACCCGGCAAATTAATGCCCTGATGGCGACCAGCGGATTGTATGAAAACGCCGGCGAGTTTGCCTGGCGCGTGGGGATGCCGGGGAAATCCGGTGTCGGCGGCGGCATTGTGGCGATAGTGCCGCATGAGATGTCGATTGCGGTCTGGAGCCCGGAGCTGGATGGCGCGGGGAATTCTCTGGCAGGCATCGCTGTGCTGGAAATTCTGGCGCAAAATAGTGGTCGCTCCATTTTTTAACAGGATGTGTTTTTTTGTTAATCCCGGTTTGCTGTAAACGCGCTTATCGTTGCAAACAGAGTGGCCGCAACCCGCCGACGGCGTCCTCAGCATCGGCTACACAAGTAAACCAAAGTATTTCCGATATATTATAGCGAACTACCAATATTGGCAGTTGCGGCTTTCTTGCGAATATGTATTAACAATTGAGTGATTTTGTTAATAAAATAGCTTGCTAGCCAAAAATAACATTAATAAGATGTTGTCGAATTTATTTCGGAAAAGCCGCGTAATGCCACTGAGTGAATATATTAATAATCGTGATGGCGTTGCCGGTCTGAAATTTATCCGCCGCATGTATTTTATGCGGATGTTAGGCACCTTTCTCTGTTTCATTCCCATTCTTTCCGTTTTAACCGAACAGCATCTTCATCATGGCTGGCTAATCCTTCTGAGCGTCAACGCGTTCATCTGGCCAACCGTGGCGTTTTTGCTGGCGCGCCGCGCCCGCCAGCCCTTGATCGCCGAACATCGCAGCCTGGTACTGGACGCCGCCGCAGGCGGGTTCTGGATTGCCATGATGTCGGCTAATCCGCTGCCTTCAGTCGCCATTGCGGCGATCCTGCTTTCCGATCGTCTGGCTGCGGGTGGGGTAGAACTGCTGCGTAAAGCGGCAGGGGCGCTGGTTATTGGGTTCCTGGCATGTTGGGTTGCGCGCGACATGCCGTTTGAACCCACGATCAGCCAGCGTACGGCTTATGCCACGCTGCCGTTAATCGCCATTTATGTGCTGGCGGTGAGTGCGTTAACCGATTCCATCGCCATCAAGCTGCGGCAAAAAAGCGACGAGCTGGGGCGCATCGCTATGATGGACCCACTGCTGGATATCGCTAACCGGCGCCTACTGGAGCCGCGTATTCATCATGAACTGAATAAAATCAACCAGCGCCACCGGCTGTCGGCGTTGATGTTTATCGATATTGACGATTTTAAAGAGGTTAACGATCGTTACGGGCATAAAGTCGGTGATTCCATGCTGGTGGCAGTGGCTGAAATTCTGCGCCGTTTCACTCGCCAGCAGGATACGCCCGCGCGGCTGGGCGGCGACGAATTCGTGGTGCTGCTGCCGAACACGTCAATGGAGGAGGCCAGGGCTATTGGCCACGCAATTATGGAGCAGGCGGCGCTGCTACAGGCCGATCATGGTATTCCTTACCATTGCTCATTAAGTATCGGCATTGCCTTTGCCACCCGTGAAATGACTTCCACTACCGAATGGCTAAAAGCCGCAGACGATGCGCTGTATACCGCCAAGCGTGACGGTAAAAACCGCATATTCGCCTGTTGAGCCTTGTTGTAACATCCCTTTGTTTAAAATTATTTTAGTGTTGTATAAATTTTTTGAATACTTTGGCTCAGTTTGATCAAAACAGGGTTTTAGATTTATACGTTTCTGCTAGGTTAGGGTGGCTAATGATTAGGTTGACTGATAATTAAATCCACCAAGGAACCTATTGTGAAAACTTTAAATCGTCGCGATTTTCCCGGAGCGCACTATCCAGAACGTATCATCCAGTTCGGTGAAGGGAACTTTCTGCGCGCTTTTGTTGACTGGCAAGTTGATCTCCTTAACGAACACACTGACCTGAACGCCGGTGTGGTGATTGTGCGTCCTATCGACAGCGACTTCCCGCCGTCGCTGAGTACCCAGGACGGGTTGTACACCACCATTATTCGCGGCCTGAATGAGCAGGGCGAGGCCGTGAGCGACGCGCGTTTGATTCGCTCCGTTAATCGCGAGCTGAATGTGTATCGCGAGTACGATGCCTACCTGGCGCTGGCGCATAACCCGGAAATCCGCTTCGTGTTCTCTAACACCACCGAAGCGGGCATCAGCTATCATGCAGGCGATAAATTTGATGATGCACCGGCGGTTAGCTATCCGGCTAAACTGACGCGTCTGCTGTTCGAACGTTTCTCGCATTTCCACGGCGCCACCGACAAAGGCTGGATCATCATTCCTTGCGAGCTCATCGACTATAACGGCGATGCGTTGCAGGAGCTGGTGCTGCGCTATGCGCAGGAGTGGGACCTGGGCGCGGAATTCGTTGCCTGGTTGAATACCGCTAATACCTTCTGTTCTACCCTGGTGGACCGTATCGTTACCGGCTATCCGCGTGACGAAGTCGCCAGCCTCGAAGCAGAGCTGGGTTATCACGACAGCTTCCTGGATACCGCCGAGCATTTCTATTTGTTCGTGATCCAGGGGCCGAAATCCCTGGCGCAGGAACTGCGTCTCGACAAACTGGCGCTCAACGTGCTGATTGTTGACGACATCAAACCCTACAAAGAGCGTAAAGTCGCCATCCTGAACGGTGCGCATACCGCACTGGTGCCGGTGGCCTTCCAGGCCGGTATTGATACCGTGGGCGAAGCGATGAACGATGCAGAAGTTTGCTCGTTTGTTGAGAAAGCCATTGCCGAAGAGATCATCCCGGTGTTGGATTTACCGGCGGATGAACTGGCATCGTTCGCGAAGGCGGTAGTCGGGCGATTCCGCAACCCGTATATCAAACACCAGTTACTGTCGATTGCCCTGAACGGCATGACCAAATTCCGCACGCGTATTCTGCCGCAGCTGCTGGCTGGCCAGAAAGCGAGTGGGGCGTTACCGGCGCGTTTAACCTTCGCCCTGGCAGCGCTGATTGCCTTCTATCGCGGCGAGCGTGACAGTGTCACTTATCCGTTACAAGATGATGCACATTGGCTGGAACGTTATTCTCAGTGGTGGAGCGCGGTGAACGCGAACACAATGACGATTCGTGAGCTGGTGACAAAAGTGCTGGGCGATAGTGAACACTGGGGTCAGGATCTGAATCAGGTTGCTGGTTTAACTGATAAAGTCGCTGCGGACCTTGAGCAGATTGTGACTGTCGGTATGCGCGCCGCCGTTAAACCGCTCTGCTGATTGTTTTACCGATGAGCCTGGCTACGGCCAGGTTTATTTTCACCTTTAATTAGTTACAACATACACCATCGTTCCTCACAATATGAGAACAACGTAAACCACCGCGCACAACTCATTCCCCAGGGCTAAAAGGGAATGAGCCGAATAACCCCTCGATTCGGCTCAAAAAATGAGGTGAATAGGGCGTAGATTCGGCTCATTCACCCCAGCAATCTGATAGCGGGTGTTACGCCCACCGCCTGGCAGCTTTTCGAGTAGCCCTTTTTCCACCAGTTGAGCGAGATGGCGGGTAGCTGTCGCTTTACTGACCTTTGCTACCTTTTGATACTGGCTAGCGCTAATGCCTTCATCAAAACCGCTTTCACCGCCATCAAGCAAACGGTTAAGGACCTTCTGCTGTTCCGGAGTGATATCCAGCGTGGCGGGCCGCTGCCAGAAGCGCGATTTCAGCAACGTCCGCTGGATAGTCTTCAGCGCGTGGTCGAGGGTGGTATCAAGCGTCTCTAAAAACCAGATTAACCAGGGCGTTATGTCGAGCGGCCCTTTTTGCGTTTGCTCGAGAATACGATAGTAGTCGTTACGCTTTTCCAGGATCGCCACCGACATTGCATACAGGCGAATACTTTGATTATCTGCCTGTGCCAGCGCAAGGTCGGTCAGGGCTCGCGTCATTCTTCCGTTGCCGTCATCAAAGGGGTGCAGCGTGACAAACCACAGATGCGCGACAGCGGCACGCAACAGGGGATCGAGTAGCGGATCGTCGCGGCTTTCATTAAACCAGTCGATAAACTGAGTTAACTGCGCCTCCAGGCTATCGCGCGGTGGCGCTTCAAAGTGCACGTTGGGTTTATCCAGCCTTCCAGACACCACTTGCATCGGCTCATCGCTGCGCAAGGTGCCGACAATAACCCGTCCCAGCCAGCTATTCTGTTCGGCAAACAGCCACTGATGCCACTGATACAAGCGCGCCAGGGTCAGTGACTCGCGTCGATTATCAATGGCGTCAAACATCATGGCGGCCAGTCCCTCGGAGCGATCGCTGGTCGGCCACGGGCTCTCATCGCTCACGCCTAAACGTCGCGCCAGCGAAGAACGCACAGACTGCACGTTGAGCCGCTCGTCTTCGATTGCGCTGGAAGCGAGAATGTTGGCTAATAAATTATCCAGCGCCTGGCGTGTTTCATTGTCGGTTGCTGAGGTTTTACCCAGCAAAATACCGGTTTTGCGCTGAATCGCACGTGTCAGCGGCAGCAGCGCCTCGTCCTGCCAGCAAAAATGCGGCCAGTCAGGTTGCGCCCAGATCCAGGGTAAATTTGCCATGCTGTTCTCCTGTGATGAGCCGTATAAAAAAATATTCGGCTCAGTGCATGAGCCGAATATAAAAGTACTGCCACTAATTTTCAACCAGGAGTGCAATTTGACAGCGGGTTAACGCAGAAAACGCCTCGCGAAGAGGCGTTTATGGTTTAGATAAAGCTGAACAGACGCAGGATGTAATCCAGAATCAGCGACGGGATAGTGAAGTCCGGGTCAGCGAAGGTCACGCCGTGCGCGCCGAGCTGGGAGAAAATCGGCAGGGTCAACGCCGGGAGTACGCACAACAGCAGGCCGTTGATGCTACTGGCAATCACTGCGCCACGGAAACCGCCGGTTGCGTTACCAAAAATCGCCGCTGCGCCGCCGGTAATAAAGCTTGCCATGATCCCCGGAACAATAATCGGCAGGCCGATGAACGGGAAGATGATGATGCAAACCAGTTCCACCAGGAAGCTAATCAGGAAGCCGATCAGTGTGGCGTTCGGCGCTTTGGTAAACAGCACCATCACGTCAACCGCAGGAACTGCGCCAGGGGCAAACACGCGGGCAAAGCCTTTAAACGCCGGAACGATTTCAGCGGTAAACAGATTCACACCCGCTTTCGCCAGATACAGGCCACAGGCAAAGATCGCGGATTGCTCCAGGATAAAGATAACGACGTTCTTATCACCCGCGCCTGCGCCGTAAACCATGGTCATCGCATCTTTAATTTGCGGCTGGGTAGCGAAGATGCAGGAAATCAGCAGCAGAACTAACATTGTCAACAGGGTAGCGATGTTGGGTTCGCGAATAAAATCGAATTTATTGCTGATATTCAGATGTTCGGTGTCGGTCTTTTTATTACCAAACCATTTGCCCATAAAAGAGCCGATCACATAGGAAGAGATCGCCGCATGAGAAATGGCATATTCGTCTGAACCGATAATTTCGCGGCTAAAGCGGTTAAGGATAAACGGTGAAATGGCCATGTAGCTGCCGATAAACAAAGAGGCAATCACCACCATTTGGACATTACTGAAGCCGAACTGCATTAATACCGCCGTCAGGGCAAAGGCCATAAATAGCACCAGGTGCAGCGACAGATAGATAAACTTAAATCGGGTAAAACGCGCCAGCAGAATATTTAAAATCATCGAGAACAGCAGGATTAATGCCGCCGTCGCGCCTAATTTATCGATCGTGGCCGCCATGATAGCTTCGTTGCTGGGTACGACGCCGACGATATCAAAAGCCTTAGAGAACAGTGAACTAAACGCGGTCAACACTTTCATTAAAATGCCGCCGCCAACCTTTATCATGGTAAAGCCAATAAAGGAAAGGAACGTGCCGGTTATTAATCGAGAAATGGAAGCCTTTTGAAATAACAAACCCAGAAATGCCACAATCGCTATTATTACTGCGGGCGTTTTCACTAACCCTAATAATATGTCCATCTTAATTCCCCACCTGGAGCTATTTTTTCTGTGCACCAAAAAGGCGCGTTTGTATGGAAAGGTAAACTAAAGCGCAGTTATGTTAGCACCAGGGTTTAACCGTTATCTGATAACCGCATCACAAAAGAAACAACGTTCTTTTAGTTTTGAAATGCAGTTTCATTATCTTGGCTGTGGGTTGGTTAAATATCGCAGGTGAACCTGTTAATTATCTGTGACTACCATTCTAGCCTGCCAGGAATTGGCTATTTTTCACTTTTTTTAAAACAAAAAAAGGCGGAATAATAACCTTCCGCCGGGAAAATTCTTATTGTTCGCGAAAGGGAGAGATACGCAGAAGAGTATTATCTTTATACAGATAATGATGGGCTAACGCGGCGACGGCGTGTAAACCAATCAACCAGTAACCCAGTGGCGCAAGGAGTACATGCCAGTGGCTTAGCGCGTGAGAAAGCGCCATATCAGGAACGGCAGCAACCGGCATCGTTACCCCAAACAGCCACCAGTCGCGGCCCCGAAACCAGCGTGATGCGATGCCAATTATCGGTAACGCGATAAACAGCAAGTAGATTGCGCTATGCGTCAGATGCGCCAGCCCCGTTTGCCAGCGCGGCGGTGCAGGGTAAATCGGCGGCGTGCGGTGCCGTAAACGTAGCCAGAGACGTAGACACATCACTAACAGCACCAGCGTTCCCGCGCTAAAATGCGTGACGATCAAGGCAAATCCCTGCCACGAACCGCGCTGGGCAAAGCCGCGTAATTCCATCGCGGCATAGGCCATCGTCAGTAATATCAACGTCAGCCAGTGTAAAAAGATTTGTGATGAAGCGAATTTATTGGGCATGAAAATTCCACAGAAACGAAACCAGCCCATACGTTAGCGTAAACCGCAGAAATTATTAACGTGATGATAAGTGTGGGATTTTAGCAACGGGCCAGCGCTCTGGCCCGTCTTAAAAAGAATTAATGGCCGGACGCAAGGTTAGCGGCGGCGTCGGGTTTATCGTGCAGAGCGAAACGGTCAATCACAGTACGCGTGGCCTCGCTCATCCCAATGATTTCCACTTCAACGCCCGCGCGACGGAACTTCATCACGACTTTATCGAGCGCACCCACGGCGGTGATATCCCAAAAATGGGCATGGCGCACGTCAATAACCACATTTTGCAGCGGTTCACGCAGGTCGAAGTGCTCAACAAAACGGTCAGCGGAGGCAAAAAAGATTTGGCCGTGTACGTGATAAGTGCGCGTTTCATCCTCCCGGATGCTGTCCACGTTCATATAGCGCGCCACTTTAATGGCAAAGTTGAGCGCTGCAATCAGCACTCCGGTAAACACGCCAAACGCCAGGTTATGGGTAGCAACCACCACGGCGACCGTCGCCAACATCACGACGCTGGTTGATGGGGGATGGGAACGCAAATTAAGAATCGAGCGCCATGAGAAGGTGCCGATAGAAACCATAATCATCACCGCCACCAGCGCCGCCATCGGGATCCGCGATACCCACTGATTTAAAAACACCACCAGTACCAGCAGCACCAGCCCTGCCGTTAGCGTAGAAAGCCGCCCGCGCGCGCCAGATTTTACGTTAATCACCGACTGACCAATCATCGCGCAACCCGCCATTCCGCCGATCATCGAGGTGCAAATATTGGCGATACCCTGGGCTTTACATTCACGATTCTTATCACTTGTCGTGTCGGTCATATCATCCACGATGGTGGCGGTCATCATCGACTCCAGCAGGCCCACAGCGGCAAGCCCTGCGGAGTACGGCAGAATGATCCACAACGTTTGCAGGTTAAGCGGCACATCCGGGATCAAAAACACCGGCAGGCTGTCGGGCAGTTGCCCCATATCACCCACGGTACGCACGTCCAGATTGAGCCACAGGGAGAGGGCGGTAATCACGAGGATGCAAACCAGCGGCGAGGGGATAGTTTTATTGATTCGCGGCCAGAGATAGATAATCGCCAGCCCACCTGCGGTTAACGCGTAAACGTGCCAGGTGACATTCGTCAGCTCCGGCAGTTGCGCCATAAAAATCAGGATCGCCAGCGCATTCACAAAGCCGGTTACCACCGAACGGGAGACAAAGCGCATCAGGCTACCGAGCTTTACATACCCGGCCAGCAACTGGAACACCCCGGTTAACGCTGAAGCGGCCAGCAAATATTGCAACCCGTGTTCTTTCACCAGCGTCACCATCAGCAGCGCCATCGCGCCGGTCGCGGAGGAGATCATTGCCGGACGCCCACCGAAAAAAGCGATCACCACGGTGATACAAAAAGCAGAGTAGAGACCGACCTTTGGGTCGACTCCCGCGATAATGGAAAACGCAATGGATTCCGGGATCAGGGCCAGCGCCACAACAATACCCGCCAGGATGTCGCCACGGACATTACCCAGCCAGTCCTTACGCGTCGAGGACAGCAACATAGTGATTTCTCAATGGTTAGTGATTAACAGTTTTACGCAACGCAAAGCGCATCCGCAGAAGGGATGTCGTTCAGGCACTGGGCTATTCAGTGCCAAGAGTTAAGGGGTAACTCAGGGCGGCGTAAGCAACATGATGGATTTTTAACAGATTATTTGCGAAGTCCGTCACTATAGATGAATCGAATAGGAGTTCAACCTTGTATCTTTCAGGGTTATATAACTGAATGTAGCGTGACGGCCTGACGGTCGCACTGGATCAGGCATTCACCACAGCCGTTGCAGCGGTCGCGATCAGCCTGGGGCAGGCCGGAACCCCCAATAACACACGCCTGCTGTGGGCAAACTTCCACACAAAGATCGCACCCACGCGAACCGTGCGTACAGGCATCGGAAAAGGACGGGCGTAAACGGGTATCGAAGCGCGGTTGAGGCTGTAACGCGCCGCCAGAACACGCCTGAATGCACTTTCCACAGCCGTCACAGCTGGCGTATTCAATGGTCAGTTGCGGAAACCCGTCCTGACGGGCGACCAGAATGCCCATCGGGCACGCCTGCACGCAGCGTTGGCATTGATCGCACCGGGCGAAAAATTCCGCGCTCGTGAGGGCGCCAGGCGGTAACGGCCACGGTGGCAGCGCAGCAGGCGGCGGTGCTACGTTGCGTGACGCTGTCACAAATGCCCGAAACAGCCCCCGGCGGCTAACGTGGCGATGAGACATGTATTCCTGGTAGTAGCGCTCGTTTTTGTTCATCACATGAAAATCCGCCGTTCAACGGGGTTAAGCGCCTGCTGCTGTTTTACATCCTGCAAATACAGGCCGGCGATCTGCGCCAGCCTGGCGTAGAAAGGACTCACAGCGTTTTGTTGCAATAACGCCAGATAACGCGGCGCCCAGGGCAACAAATGCTGTTCCAGCAACACCATGGCGGCTTGCCGGTTGCCGCGCTCTAAAAACGCTGAGCAGGCCAGTAGCATCAGGCCAAACTGGTCTTCCGGCTCCTGTTGCTGCCCATCAAACGCCAAGCCGTAGCTGCGCAAAAAAGCGCGATACCCGGCGGTGGTTTCGCCCATCAGCAGATTGTCTTTTTCCAGATACACCGAACCCCAGGGCGGCGCGACCATTTCACCCTGGCCTTCAAACAGCACCGAATACTGCCAGTTGAGTTCATCTTCAGCCGCATTGGGCCAGTTTTCACAGAGCAGTGAAACGGTCTGTGGATCAGCCCAGGCATAGAGCGACGGCAGTGTCGGCAGACAAGCGATCAGCGCCTTAACCTCGGGACGTTCTGGTGAGTAGTAAAACAGCGCGCCGAGAATACGCGGCAGTACAGCAGCAGATGTCATGCATAATTCCTTATTGATACCGCTACAGGGCGGACCGAAGCCCGCCCGTAACCTGTTACATCGGTAACGTCCACAGATTGTAAAACGCGATACGGCCTACCAGTTCTGCTGAGATCACCACCGCAGCGGTAGCGAACAGCAGCGCCTGGCCACTTCTGGCGCGCATAAACACCAACGCACCCAGCGCACCCGCCGCCAGTAGCACCGCCTGAGCGGTAAACCAGTCGGACTGCGCCGCCGCCAGCGGGGCATCCGCTAACAGGATGGAAGACAGATAGCCCGGGCGCAGACAGAAGCTGGCGATAATCCCCGCGATGCTAACAATCAGCCCCAGACGACGCACGCCCAGCGCCGCCGCCAGTGCGCCGCCGCCAATCAGCGGCGTTAACACCATCATGACGGTGGTCCAGGAGGAACTCCACGTCGTCACCGTCGGCAGCTGGTAGATGCGCGGAATGGCGAAAACAAACACCACGCCAATCGCCGCCGCAAGCCAGGCCAGCGCAACGAACAGCTTACGCGCCCCGCGATCCAACAACAGCCCCAGTGCCGCAAGGCCTGCGACGGTGCCGAATACCGCAGAGAGCACAATTTCGTTGCTCATCGGTGAATGCCCAACGCGGAACAGCATATTCATGGCGCGCAGCGGCTGCCCGACGTGGAAAATCCCCATCACCACGCCCAGCCCGAATAGGCACACTGCCGCAAACAGTCCGATTGCCAGACGGCGCGCCTCAATGTGCCCCAGCGTTCCGCCAATCAGCAGCAGGATAAATGCGCCGACCGCGCTTTGCGTCAGGACGGTAAAGAACACCAACGGTAACTCATGCATGACGCACCTCCCGTAAATTCTGAATAGCGCCTTCTTTATCGCCGGTTGGCCGCGCCTTCGGATGCGGTTTCACCACCAGATTAGGATGGGTAAAGCTTGCCGATGGCAGCGGGGCGATTTGGTTTTCCGCGCCGTATTTCTGGCGCAGTTCGTCAATCGGCCCAAAGTCCAGCGCACGCTGCGGGCAGGAATCCACGCAGATCGGGCGCAGGTTTTTCTCCAGCCGATCCAGACAGCCGTCGCATTTGCGCATCACTTTCGCTTTGGCATCAAACTGCGGCGCGCCGTACGGACAGCGCATTTCACAGTAGCGGCAGCCCACGCAGAGGGAATCGTCTACCAGAACCAGACCATCTTCCTCGCGCTTGTGCATTGCCCCGGTCGGGCAGCCCGCCACGCAGGTAGGTTGATCGCAATGGTTGCAGGCGATGGACAGGTAATAACTGAAGGTATCGTTGTGCCAACTTTCACCTTCTTTAACCCAACTGCCGCCGCCGTATTCATAAACCCGCCGCAGCTTTGGCCCCACCTCTAAATCTTTATTGTCTTTGCAACTCACCTGGCAGGTTTTGCAGCCCGAACAGCGCGAGGAGTCAACGTAAAAGCCATATTGTTTCATTTTTATTCACTCCTTAAGCGCGTTTGATCTCAACCAGGTTGGTATGCTGCGGGTTGCCTTTCGCCAGCGGCGATGGCAGATGGCTGGTCAGCGAGTTAATGCATCCGCCCACGTCCACGCCCTGATTGTTAAGCCGCGTCCATGCGCCCTGCGGCATCGCCGCCACGCCAGGCAGGATGCGCTGCGTCACCTTGCAGGGGATCTCCACCACGCCGCGATCGTTAAACACATGCACGATATCGCCGGAAGAGAGTTGCCGCGCGCTGGCGTCAATTGGGTTGATCCACACTTCATCCGGTACTGCTTCATGCAGCGCCAGCACATTGGTGTAAGTCGAGTGGGTATGGCCTTTGGTGTGGAAGCCGCTGAGTTGCAGGGGGTACTTCGCCGTCAGTTCTTTATTAAGGTGTGACTCTTTCACCACGCAGAACTCCGGCACTGCCGGGATGCGATCGCCTTCTGGCAGCGTCCATTTATGCGCCAGATCCGCCAGCGCCTGAGAGTAGATCTCAATTTTGCCAGACGGCGTTTCCAGCGGATGGGCCGCTGCGTCTTCACGGAAATCGATAAACGCGATGCTCTGGCGTTCGGTGGCGATTTTCTGGTCGATAATCCCTTTATTTTTGGCGACCGACCACTCCGGAAGATAGGGGCGTTTTTCCCGCACCTGCTGATAGTGGTACTCCGCCCACTGCGCCTGAGTGCGGCCTTCGGTGTACTGCTCGCGCAGCCCCAGATGCCCGGCGATATCGGCGCAAATATCGTAGGTGCTGCGCACTTCCCACATCGGCGTAATGGTTTTTTGCAAAGCGATCATGTAGTTGTGCGAACCCGCCGCATACGAGCTATCCACCAGGTCTTCCGCTTCCAGATAGCTGGTTTCCGGCAGCAGCAGATCGGCGTATTTGGCGCTCGGCGTCATGTGGTTTTCAATCACGATGATGGTTTCGCATAGCGATTCATCTGCGAGGATTTTACGGGTGCGGTTGATATCGCCGTGCTGGTTCAGCAGCGCGTTCCCGGCCTGGTTGAAAAACAGCTTAATGCCGACGTTCAGCTTCTCGACGCCTTTCACGCCCATCGTTGTGGCAGTCATTTTTTCAGGATTGAGTATGGCGTCGGTCCACAGATAGCAAGGGATCGAGGCTTTAACCGGGTTGGTGCCGGTGGGCAGCAGCGGTACGCCGTAGGGGGTGCCATAAGGCCAGTTGCCGTTATTGGTGCCCGGTAATCCAAAATGGCCGGTGATGGCGGGAAGCGTCTGGATGGCGCGCACCGTCTGCTCGCCATTGGCATGGCGCTGCGGACCCCAGCCCTGGCCAATGTAACAGGCGCGTGCCGCCGCGATTTCCCGCGCCAGTTGCTTAATGCGCGTGGCCGGGATCCCGGTGATTTGCGCCGCCCATTCCGACGTTTTCTCAATGCCGTCGTCGCCGGTACCCATCACATAATCTTTATAACTGGCGTTGGGCGCGGCGTTTTCTGGCAACGTTGAGCGATCGAAGCCGACGCAGTATTGATTGACCAGCGCTTCATCAATCAGGTTTTCGCGGATTAAGGTATGGGCCAGACCCGCCACCAGCGCGGCGTCGGTAGTCGGGCGGATCGGCAGCCATTCGGCGTGTTCGGTGATAACCGAATCGGTATAGCGCGGGTCGATGATCACTACGCGGGCTTTCGATGCTTCCAGCGCCCGGCGCAGTTCTTCAACCTGGCCGCCGCCGGACATCCGTGTTTCCGACAGGTTCATACCAAAAAACACCACCAGATCGGAGTTTGCGATTTGGGTAAAATGGCTGCCGACGTATTTGCCGTGGGTGTACGGTGTGGCGCTGGCGATTTGCGCGGTGGAATAGGTATTGTGGTAATTAAGGTAGCCGCCGGTGAGATTTAACAGGCGTTTCCAGGCAGGGGTGCCCTGGGTGTGGTAATAGGCCCCGGACTGATAGTTGTAATAAATGGCTTCGCGGCCATATTTTTCCGTCACGCGCTTCAGTTCTTCTGCAATAAACGCGGTGGCTTCATCCCAGCTAATACGCTTGAATTTCCCTTCGCCGCGTTTACCGACCCGCTTCATAGGATATTTAATCCGGTCCGGGCTATACACGCGCCAGCGGTTAGATCGCCCGCGCAGGCAGGGGCGGATCTGATGTTGCCCAAAAACCGCATCATCAATCGCGTCTTCGGGTTCGATACGCACAATGCGATCGTCTTTAACGATCACTTTCAGCGCGCAGCGGCTGCCGCAGTTAACCAGACAGGCGCTGTGGCGCACGGTTTCACCGCTATCAACAACCGTTGC
The DNA here is from genome assembly GCF_056155425.1 of Atlantibacter sp. MEI4A-1023. Taxonomy (NCBI): domain Bacteria; kingdom Pseudomonadati; phylum Pseudomonadota; class Gammaproteobacteria; order Enterobacterales; family Enterobacteriaceae; genus Atlantibacter; species Atlantibacter sp. MEI4A-1023. The sequence continues at coordinate 2,398,697 of NZ_CM149568.1, read as the reverse complement.
TTCAGGCGCGGCCTGCGCCGATGCCGAAAATGGCAAAGAAATCGCGTTGCTTAACGCAACGGCAGAACCTATTTTTGCGGCGGTGGTGACGGTATCCCGCCGTGAGATTTGTGTATTTAAAATCTCGTGTAGTCTTTTTTTCATTATTAGTACCCTCATTGCATCCAAAGGGGACCATAAGTTGCATAAGCTTTTCTAAGGTTGATTATGATCAAGGGGTATATATTTATAACCCTTATGAATTAAAAACTGTGATGCGGCGGGATTCAGATGTAAAAAATTCATTTTAAGTTAATGATATATTTAATGTTATCGCAACATTTATTAGTTTTGGGTTATTATTAGTATTGATATTTATAGAAAATGAATTATTCAATAAATTGCGTTTTATCGCGTTATTTTCTTATTTTCCCGCTTTCTTCGACGTTTGGTTTAAAACATTGTTTTATAAACTTCCGCTTCATCGCAAATTAATCCCACCTGGATTTGAATAATGGATGAGATGAATGAAGAAAACTATTGCGCTCTTGCTTGCGCCGGGATTTGAAGAAGCGGAGGCCATTATCACGCTGGATATTCTTTCCCGGCTCGGTGTCGAGGTGACGACGGTGGCCTGTGACGAGCAGCGAAACGTCGTCAGTTATCATGCGGTGCCTGTTTGTGCTGATTTATTGCTGGCTGATTGTGTGGAAAAGCATTTTGATGCCGTCGTTATTCCTGGCGGCCCGGAGGGAACCGATCATCTCGCCAAAAATGAAACGGCCATCGCGTTTATTCGCCGCCACGATGAAGCAGGTAAATTGATTTGCCCGATATGCTCGGCTGCCGCGAAGGTGCTTGCGCCACATGGATTATTAAAAGGGCGGCGTTACGTCTGTTCCGGGACGTTTTATGAAGCAGTTACCGATGGCATTTATGAGGATCTGCCCGTGGTCAAAGCGGGTAATTTACTCAGCGGGCAGGGCGTGGGTGCGGCGTTTGATTTTGCTTTTACGCTGGCCTTTGTGCTTACCGGGAATTATGCGGGTGTCATCGAGCAGGCGGAGCATATTAATTATAAAATCATGACCGATCTTACCCAGCTGTAATTGACGAAATATGCCCGGCAACGCTACTGCCGGGCATGACGATTAACCCGCGTTACGCACCGGCATAACCCGCAAATAGACCAGCGTTGCCAGGCAAATCAGCGCGCCGGCGATAAACGTCGAGGCCGAACCGGAAAACTCCCACAATATGCCCGCGCCGGTACTGGCGAGCAGCAATGCCACACCGCTAATCATGCTGAACATGCCAAACGCCGTCCCACGCAAATCAGCAGGCGAGGCGGCGGCGATCATGGCGGCCAGCAGTCCCTGCGTCATCCCCATATGAATGCCCCACAGCGCCACGCCGACCAGCACGCCTGCCCAGTGGGTACTGAGCGCCAGCACGATGTCTGCCAGAATCAGTACCACCAGGCCCCACTGCAACAGCTGGCTGTGGCTCATAGAATCAGAAAGCTTGCCGAAGGGATACGCGGTAACGGAATAGAGCAGATTCATTGCCACCATGACCAGCGGGATCAACGCCAGCGGGATATCCACTTCCAGCGCTTTGAGCACCAGAAACGCCTCGCTGAAACGCGCCAGGGTAAAAATACCGCCCAGGGCAATGACCCACCAGGTGGCGTTTCCCAACCGGCGCAGATTCGCGCGGGTAACCGGATTGGTGCGCTTTTGCGCTACCGGCGTGCGCGGCTCGTGCAGCCCGAAGAACAGCAGCGCCACGGCCATCACGCCAGGGATCACCGCCACCCAAAAGATGGCGCGGAAATCATCGTGCCACAGGAACATTAACCCCACCGCCAACAGCGGGCCGAGAAACGCACCGAGGGTATCTAACGACTGGCGTAGCCCAAACGCCGCGCCGCGCAGTTCAGGCGGGGTGATGTCAGCAACCAGCGCATCACGCGGCGCGCCACGAATACCTTTACCGAGACGGTCCGTCAGGCGAGCGGTGAGGATCATGCCGGAGGTAGAAGCAATGGCGAACAGCGGTTTACTCAGCGCACCGAGACCGTATCCCAGCAGCGCCAGCCCTTTACGTTTGCCCAGCCAGTCACTAATCACGCCGGAAAACACTTTCACCATCAGCGCCGTCGCTTCCGCCAGCCCCTCAATCAGCCCGATGACCAGCACGCTGGCCCCAAGCGTAGTCGCCATAAATAGCGGCAGCAGGCTGTGGATCATTTCCGAGGAGACATCCATCAACAGGCTGACGCCACCCACCACCCAGACGCCAGAAGGGATGCGCCGTAACGTTGAAAATTGGGAAAACATGCGGGCTCCGCGCGTTGCGCCGTGAATTAATCCAGAGTGTATTCGATAATATACACTCCATTGATATAACAGGCTTTACCTAAAAGGAGGCGCGACATGGCGCAAAGCACCAACTGGTTTGATCGCGGCGGAGACAACTACGCGCGCTATCGCCCGGAATATCCGCCTGCGTTAGTCGATTACCTTGCCGGAATTTCCCCGGACCGCCACCGCGCGCTGGACGTCGGGTGCGGCACGGGCCAGTTAACGCAACTGCTCGCCGGGGCGTTTGATCAGGTGGTCGGTATCGATCCCAGCGAAAGCCAGATTGCAAACATTACTCCGCATCCGAGGATTCACTATCAGTCAGCGCCAGCAGAAACGTTGCCTGACGACCTGGCAAATTTCAGCCTGATTACCGTGGCGCAGGCCGCGCACTGGTTCAAACTGGATGCGTTTTATCAGCAGGTACGCCGTGTCGCCACACCGGGGGCGATTATCGCCTTAATCAGTTACGGCATTATGGAACTGGACGACGCGTTAAACGACCGGTTCCGCCAGTTTTATGACGGTGAAATAGGTCCTTACTGGCCACCAGAGCGGAAGCTGGTCGATGAGGGCTACCGTACGCTGGATTTTCCGTTTCACGAACTCACGCCGCCGCCACTGTTGATTCAGGTGGAATGGGATTTTGCCGCCTTTGTCGGCTATATCTGCACCTGGTCCGCCGTGAGAAAAGCCTCGGAAGCCGGGGAGAAAGGGCGCGTTGAGCGTTTTTTTGCAGAGTTTGAAACACTGTGGGGTGACACGGCAAAAGCCCGTCAGATCAGCTGGCCGATTGCGATGCGGGTGGGGCGGGTGTGAGGTAACGCGGCGCTGGGAAAACACGCCGCGTAACGTTGATCAGTTTACCGCTGCCGGGTCGGTAATCGGTTTATTCACCATAAAGAAATAAACCAGCGATGCCAGAAATGCGATGACGGAGGAGGCAACCAGCGCCAGGGTAAATGACCCGGTGCTATCGAGGATCATCCCGGTAATAATCGGTGCAAACGAGCCGCCAATAAAACCGCCGAAGTTCTGGATACCGCTCACGGACGTCACCAGGCGCGACGGCACCGACACCAGAATCAGCCCCCACGCAGACGTTCCTGCGAAATGAATCGAAAACAGCGCCATACTGATACAGGCTACTGCCATAAAGGTGCTATCGGTATAAGCGGCAGGCAGGGTAAAGCCCGCAGCGCATAGCAGCCCTAAACAGATCATCCATTTACGGCTTTTCATCTTATCCGCGCCGCGTTTCATCACCCAGTCTGCTACCACGCCGTTAACCAGCATCCCCGCCGCGCCGAACAGGAACGGAATGGCCGCAACCCAGCCGGTTTTCTCAAGGCTTAACCCACGGGACATTTCCAGGTACGACGGCAGCCAGGTCAGGAACAGCCAGACCATATAGCCCACGCCGTTGAAGCCGATAATCATGCCCCACATCGACTTTTGCTTAAACAGCCCGGCCCAGTCTTTCAGCGTGACTTTTGCTTTACTGGACGGCGGCGTCTCTTCTTCCAGATGGGCGATATCTTCTGCTGATAGTCCTGCATCTTCACGGTTGCGATAAAACATCATCCACAGGAACGACAGGATAATGCCAGCCACACCGATGATAATGAACATGGCGCGCCAGCCGAACGCCAGCATCAGAGCAATTAACAGCGGCGGAGCCAAGGCCTGGGCGAGCGTGGACGACATATTTACAATGCCCATCGGTACGCCGCGTTTACGGATGTTATACCAGTCGTTAACGACCTTAACGCCGGTGGGCAGATGCGGCGCTTCGCCAATCCCCAGCACTACGCGGGCGACGATCATTTGGCTGAAAGAACCCACGAATCCAAGCGCGGTCTGGGCGGCAGACCACAGGAAAATACCAAACCCGTAAACCCGTTTAACGCCGAAGCGCTCCATCACCATGCCAATGGGTAGCTGGCATAATGCGTAACCGAAGGAAAACACCGAAAGCAATAAGCCCATTTCGGTGGCCGTGAGGCCCATTTCCTCACGAATAGTGGTATTGGCTATAGAAAGCGAGGTTCTGTCGAGAAAGTTAATAATACCCGCCACGAGCAAAAACAATAATGCCATAATTTGCAAACGCTTCAGGCGAGAGCTTGCTTGAGTAGACATAAATGTTCCTTTAATAATTGTAAGTACGCCATCACTGCACGGAATAATGGCGTTATCATCGGATATAAGGGTTATTTTATTCGCCGTTAATTTCGAAAATTAATTCAATTTCAACGGGTGTATCAAAAGGTAATGCGTTAGTGCCGATAGCAGAGCGCGCATGGCGGCCCTTTTCACCGAATATGGCGATTAACAGATCCGAAGCGCTATTCATCACATACGGCTGCTGTTTAAAATCATCCGCACTTTGCACAAAACCCAGCATTTTTACGCAACCGGAAATACGGTTCAGATCGCCGAGATAAGCTTTAAGCGAGGTGAGGATATTCACAATACACTGGCGTGCGGCCTCCTGGCCTTGTTCAATGGTTAAATCCCGGCCCAGCGTGCCGGTATACATTAATTCACCGTTAACCCGGCAGTCATTACCGGAGGTATACAATAAATTGCCGGTTTGTTTTACCGGAATATACGAAAATTTAGGTGCAGTGGGCTCGCCGAGTGTAATACCCAGCTCTGCTAAGCGAGCTTCTATGGTCATAGTATTTCCCTGTTGGTTTATTTCAGTAAATCGAGCGTCAGTGATAAATAAATTTCTGCGGCCTGGTGTAATTCCTCAATACGCACGAATTCATCCTTAACGTGCGCCTGGGCCAGATCGCCCGGTCCCATAATAATGGTCGGAATATGCTGCCCAACCGAGAAGAAGGGCGCTTCGCAGGTAGCCTCGAAAATCGTTTTCTTAGCGTGGCCAGTAACGTGATGAACGGTCTCGCACGCCTGTTCAACCAGCGGATGGTTTTCATCAATCGCCGACGCGGGGATAAACAGATAGTTTTCCAGCGAATAATCCTGGTCCGTCTGCAAACCAACCCCTGCCAGCGCGTCACTCAGGCTGCTGTTAATGTCGTGACGCGTTTCGCCAGGCAACACCCTGCGGTCGATTTCAATGAAGCACGACGCCGGGACGATGTTCGGCGCGCTGCCGCCGTTGATGGTGGTGACCAGCATCGAGGCGTTGCCCAGCAGGCTGTGCTGCTTCTGTTTAACCCGCTGGCACTCCTGCACCAGTTCCGGTAGCAGACGGGCCATTTTATCGATGGCGCTATCTGGCTCGCGGACTTTGGCGGCATGCCCGGCGGTGCCGAACGTGGTCAGGCGGGTACGGCTGACGCCTTTATGGGCGATGCAAATCTCAAGGGATGTCGGCTCGCCAATGATGGCGTAATCCGCCTCGACGCCCTGCGCCAGGAAGTGCTCCATTCCCAGATTGACGCGCTCTTCATCCACGTTAAACAGCAGGGTCAATTCCCCATTGAATGCGTAACGATGGCGCTGAATAAGGATCGCGGCAAACATCATCGCCGCCACGCCGGATTTCATATCCGCTGCGCCGCGCCCGATAATCCGATCGCCCTCAATCACCGCAGCAAAAGGCTCTACCGACCAGCCTTCGCCGCACGGCACCACATCGGTATGACCATTGAGGATCACCCGTTTGCCGGGCTGCTGCCCTTTGATACGCGCAATCACGTTCGGTCTACCCGGCACCACGTCCTGAAGTACGGTGTCAATGCCTTCTTTATTTAATACATCGGCAATAAAATGCGCGACGGCGTTTTCATTTCCCGGCGGATTTTCCGACGGGTGCTGGATCAGGCTGCAAAGGAGCGTAACAAGCTCCTGCCGTTCATCAGCAGTTAATGGCTTCATTGTCATAAAAATACCCAGTTCAGGTTTTAATAACTTTTTCCACGCGCGTCGATAGCGATCGTTTCGCAGTATTCGCCGTTGCGGAAGGCGTAAATTTCATCCACCAGATTGGCCACCACACAGCAGTGGTTAGGAATAATATGGATCTGCTGGCCGATATTCAGCGTGATTTTTTCCGGGTCGTAGCGTAAATAACCGTGCTCTTCATTCAGTTTCACCAGTTGCATATCCGGGTATTCCTGAATATGCCCATAAGATCCGGCTACGCTGGATAAATCTGAGGTCAGAGATTTAGTCCCGGCATCAATAGTCGCATAGCCGGGCAGGGGAATACTGACCACGGTAGCGCAAATCGTCAGGGCGCAATCTTGCGGAGTATAAATACCGCCGTTGATGGCATTCATGTCGCCAAAAATAAAATTACCGGCGCGTGATTCGCTAATGCCGTTTAATTCATCGGCGTAAAAGGATGAGAGCGTGGAGCCGCCGGACAATATTTCAATATTAAAGCCGTTAGCATTTAATAAGTCCCGGCTGTTAATCAACAGTGCCGCCTCTGCACGCGCCGCTTTGCGAATATCCACCTCCTGGTGGTACTGATAAATCGTGCCCGCGTAGGTAAAGACGCCTTTAATTTGCAAGCCGGGCAGGGCAGCAACCTGATTCGCGAAATCTAACAGTTGTTCCGGCTGGATGCCTTCGCGATGCGCGCCGAAATCGATGGCGATATCGACATTAAATTGCAGGTCGTTTTTCACCGCTGCCTTTGAAAGCCCTTCGGCACCGGTAAGGCTATCGATTATGGTGCGGATGTTGATCTGCCGCGCCAGATCGGCGAAGCGCTGGCATTTATCCTCACCGATCAGCGGATAGGCCAGCAGAATCGAGGTGATCCCGCCTTTTGCCATTACTTCCGCTTCGGATAACTTGGCGCAGGTAATACCGCTGGCGCCAAGCTGCTGTTCCAGCTTTGCCAGCCGCACCGATTTATGGGTCTTGATATGCGGCCAGTGCTGAATATTATTGCGGGCCAGCCCGGACACCATGGTTTTGATATTCTTTTCCATGATATCCATGTCCAGCGCGACATAAGGTGTGGTGTACATTTAGCCTCCTGAGTTTTCGCCCTCGCCGGGCGGGGCATCGCCTCTAATCTCGCCCAGATAGGCGTAGAGGGTGTATTTAGAGATATTCAGAAACTCACAAATCTTTTCACCGGATTTTTTAATCAGAAACACCCCTTTGTCGTCAAAAAACTTAATGGCGTCGAGTTTGTCCTGGCGGGTCATATTGTTCACCGGAACGCTAATTAACGTCGTGCATTCAGCAATCAGATAATCCAGTAGTTCGTTAACGTCTTTCACGAACACTTCATTCACTTCTTCCTGACGGGCAGGTGCGCTATCGGGGCGGCCGGCCATTTTGTTGAGCATTTTCTCGGCCTGCAAAATATCGCTGATATCGAGGTTGATACACAGCGCGCCTATCACTTTGTTACTGCTGTTGCGAAAGTAAACCGACGTCGAGCGCAGGGTTTTGCCGTCGCGGGTTTGGGTGAAATAGTTATGGCGATCGCCATTCACGTCTGTGCCGCGCAGCACTTCCAGCCCGAGGTTGCTGCTGGGGTCGCCTTTTTTACGCCCGGTCACGTGACCGTTAATGATCGCGATGATGCTGCTTTCCAGTCCCTGAGCGTGATCGTGAAGAACCACTTCGCAGTTTTCGCCAAATTGCCCGGCGATGCCTTCCATCATGGGGATGATGAAGTCGAGATTCTCTGTGATGTTTTCCATATCAACCTAAAATTTAGTTAGCTAACAAAACTTTTTGTAATGTATAGCGACAAGGGTGGGTGTTAAACAACCGTAACGTGAGCAAAAAGCGATCGCGATCACGTAAAAACTTACTTTTTGTTTGGTGGCAAACTTTTTGTTTGGCGGTGGCGTTTAGCGCGAAACCGTATTGAGAGAAAGGTAATGTTTGAACGACGCTTGCTGGATAAGTTTATTACTGCGAGCGGCGTGTTCTTTACGAAGCACAGCCATAAAGGAAGCGCGCTGATGTTTACCAGCGGGATGAACAACGGTATCGCAATGGGAGAGTTTGAAGGCGAGCCGTTGATCCATGAGCGACTGGCGTTAAAAGAGTATTGCGCGTTACTGGATAGCAATGGCCTTAAGATTGTGGAAATGATGATTGAGATACCGAGAGCTTGAGTCATACGGTTTGGCTGCCCAGAAAGATGAGGTAGTAACTGGCCGGTGCGTTGATTGACCAGACACATCATCATCAAGAAACGACAGATTTCATGGGATTCTCTATTGGTGCGCATAATGTATATTATGTTAAATTGCATCTGCCGTTTCGTAGCCTTACTCCCTTAATGACCCTAACGCGTTCCCTGCTCCCTGATTTGGTCCCGATCGCATTACTTCATGCCAGAACGCTGAAGGTCGTCATCTGCCGCAAATCCCCTTAATTCCTGGGCATCGTGGCTGCAAAAGAACGTGATCTCTTGTTGGTGGCGAGCAAACACGTCCCGAAGCTGTTGTTGAGTACGATGTCTGGCTCTGTTATCCATCGCCATCATCCATTGATAAAAACGCAGGCCCGGCGTGCAATGTGGTTTTTGCAGATCCATTTCACCCCGATAAAACCAGGCATCCCCGCCATGTAACAACCACCCGTGCGATTGACTAATCGCAATGCCTGCATGGCCCGTCGTGTGTCCCGTCAGCGGAACCAGCAGTATTTCCGGCGGCAAACCCTGTAGCGATTTAACGGCCTCGAAGCCGTACCAGTTTTCCCCCTGCGGTTGGTAACCCATCCAACCTGATGTGCCGCTCCACTGCCCAGGACGGTAACGCTCGCGAGCCAGCCAACTGTGCCGTTGCTGTGCGGTATCGATTTCCGTTTGCAGCAGGTGTATTTGCGCATGAGGGAAATCAGTAAGCCCACCCGCATGGTCAAAATCAAGATGCGTCAGGATGATGTGCCGGACATCTGCTGCGCGAAATCCCAGCGCCTCAATACGCGACCGTGCAATCAGCGCTTCGCGTCGTTGAATGTTGTTCAACATGCGAAAAAAACCCGACAAACGTTTTTCTGGCTGGCGAACATCGTCACGACCGAAACCCGTATCCACCAGGACCAGGCCGTCACGGTCAGTTTCAATCAGCAGACAATGGCACACCAGGTGTGCATGAATACCTTTACTGAAACCATCAAATAACGCGCCACCGACCGGGCACATACATCCGCAGTTAAGATGATGAACTTTCATAATCGCTCTCCCGGTTAATCTCTGGCGTCTGTGGTTTGCTCCGATGTTCCGAAATGGGTCGTGTCTCCGTGGCCATGTTCGCCCGAGCCCTCTACCCGCTTAAGCTGGATCACTTCACCGAGCTGCCAGGCGTTGGCTCCTTTAGCAACCGGATGCGCCACAATATCCTCACGTTCTTGTTTGATGGACTGGGTGCTCACGTTAAAGCGTCGATCTCTGTCTGCCAGCAGTTTGGGATCCAACTGCCCTTCCCCGGTAAAGCCCATCATTAGCGCCGGAATGCCCAGCGGAAGCGTTTTATCGCGGTCGGTATGCCAGGTGTGCCAGGTCTTGCCGTAGGTATTTACAATTTTGCTCATTAACGCCTTGTCAGCCACCGCAGGTAAACCCGGGGCAATCAGACTGCCGGATTTCACTTCATACTGATGGCTGTGCCACAGCTTTTTTTCTTCCGGCGGCAATGTGTTAAACAAACGCTCGCTAATGATGTACTCAACGCCCATCAGCCGGGCATCCTTCGTATTGCCGTCGTAAATCACCGCCTGCATTACGTCTTCATTCAGCACCGTGACATAGTGATGTGCTTCCATCTGACCATTTTTATCACCGCTATAAAAATGGAAACCGTCAAGATAGGCGCTGATTGCATCAATGGGCGGACGGGACTGGATAAGCTGAGCGCCAGTTTCCAGCGTGCTCATTCCGGAGGAAGTTTTTTCACCGGGAACAGGCGTGTTTGAAGGCGTATTGTTCGCGCCGCAGCCCGCTAAAGCCAGGCTCGACAAGAATAAAAGCGATAATGGTTTCATTGGCCCTCCCCGTAAAAGTCACTTTACTGAACGTAGTACACTCCCGCAGACCCGCCAGGAGAATTTTCAGTAAACCCTCTGGTAAATTTTTCATTCAGGTGGTTCATCAACACCATTTATATTTCTGCCTCAGGATTATAAATCTATTATAATGTGTGTTATCCACTTAAAAGGCACTTAACACCCATTATGATGGATTTATATCTCAAAAAACCCAGCGAAATTAGCGCCCTGATTTGCGAACGCTTGCGGCAGGAACGCATCACTCTACAAATGACCCAGGCGGATGTGGCTGCCAGAGCAGGCATTGGCGTTAATACGGTGTCCAATCTGGAATCCGGCAAAAACATCGGCTTCGAGAGTCTGGTCAGAGTGGCAATGGTATTAGGCCGCAGCCAGGAACTTGAAGCGCTGTTTAAACCGAAGCTGGAAAGCCTGGACGATCTTCGCCGCTATGAAGAAAGCCTTAGCCGTCAACGAATTAAGAAAAGGAGCCATGATGCTGAATAGCGATGACCCGTAATACGCTTCGCTATATCCAGGTGCAGCTGGATGAGAACATCAAAGCCATAAGTTAAATTCCAACAATAAGCGATAAGCGATAAGCTGCCGCTGCGTGAAAGTCAGGTATATACTTAGTCGCCTGGCTGGTTCCGTACAGACTGAAGCCACGTAAATGACGATTAGAATAAAGGGAGTGTCTCATCATCAATACTCGTTGCTTTCCTCGTTTCGCGAGCATAAAAATCATTGTCGCCGCGCTGTTTCTCGCCAGTTGTTCCTCAGAACCGCCAAAATCCCTGGTCACGCCGTTGCCGCCAGTGGCAAAACAGCCGCTGCCAGATAAGCCAGGGCAAAACCAGCAGCCGATGCGCGGCGTCTGGCTGGCGACCGTTTCCCGTCTCGACTGGCCACCGGTGAATTCGGTCAATCTGAGCCCTGATGTGCGTATTCGCCAACAAAAACAAGCGCTAACCGACAAACTGGATAACCTGAAAAACATGGGCGTCAACACGGTGTTCTTCCAGGTTAAACCTGACGGCACCGCGCTGTGGCCATCAAAAATTCTGCCCTGGTCGGATATGCTGACCGGTGAGATCGGTAAAGATCCGGGTTACGATCCACTATTATTTATTCTTGATGAGGCACATAAGCGCGGGATGAAAGTGCACGCCTGGTTCAACCCGTATAGGGTGTCGACCAATACCCGCAGTTCGACAGTCAACGAACTTAACCGCACCCTTCCCTTAAATCCCGCCAGCATTTTTGTGCTGCATCGCGACTGGATACGCACCTCAGGCGATCGCTTTGTGCTTGACCCCGGCATTCCGGAAGTTCGCGACTGGATCACCAGTATCGTGGCGGAAGTGGTTGCGCGCTATCCCGTAGATGGCGTGCAGTTCGATGATTATTTCTATACCGAAACACCCGGTTCAGCGCTGAACGATAACCCGACATGGCGCCAGTACGGTCAGGCCTTTGCCTCGAAAGCGGACTGGCGGCGGCATAACACTTCACAGTTGATCGAGCAAGTTTCCCGTACCGTTAAGCAACTGAACCCGAACGTCGAGTTTGGGGTCAGCCCTGCGGGCGTATGGCGTAACCGTTCACACGATCCCGCCGGTTCCGATACCCGTGGCGCGGCTGCCTATGATGAGTCGTTCGCTGATACCCGCCTCTGGGTGCAAAAAGGCTGGCTGGATTATATCGCTCCGCAGATTTACTGGCCTTTCGCGCGTGACGCGGCTCGCTATGGCGTGCTGGCAAAATGGTGGGCAGATGTGGTTAAACCGACCAACACCCGTCTGTATATTGGCGTGGCGCTGTATAAAGTGGGTGAACCGTCAAAGAATGAACCTGACTGGACGGTGCAAGGCGGCGTGCCAGAACTGAAAAAACAGCTCGATATGAATGAATCGCAGCCCAATATCCACGGCACTATTCTGTTTCGCGAAGGTTATCTGGAACAACCTCAGACGCGCCAGGCCGTTGAATACCTGAAACACCGCTGGAGTAGCCGCTGATTTTACCAAATCGAATGAGCCGACATAAACCGGCTCATTTCCCCTTTTTTGTTCTGATTGACCAGTAAGGCACGGTGTTTACGTGTGTTGTGTTTATTTTCGCCAAATTGTATGTTGTAACTAAAGGCATTGATTATCGATTTCCATCCAGGGATAACGCGTTAAATGGCCTCTGCCAGACGGCGAATTCCCTCTCTTAAGATCTCTGGCGGATGGTTAGCAAACCCCAGCAATATCCCTTCCCGTGACATCGGCCGCTGGCAGTAGCGTTCAAACGTCTGAATCCCCATACCCAGCTGGCGGGCGCTATCCTGAAACACCTCCGCCTTCAACCCGCCGTTTAACCAACACACCAGATGAACTCCGGAATCCGTTGGGTGTACCGCCATTCGCTGTGGGAAATAGTCTTCAATTGCGGCCACCAGCGCGGATTTACGTTCGAAACAGGCTTTACGTATCCGGCGGACGTGGGTGGCGTAATGCCCTTCTTCGATAAAACGGGCCAGTACAGCCTGTTCAAGATAGCCGTTGCACAGATCGGCGTAATAGCGGGTGGCGATAAACCGCTCCCGTAACGGTAAGGGAACCACCATAAACCCCACCCGAAAGGACGGATACATCATTTTGGAAAAGGTGCCGGCGTATATCACCCGGTGATGGTTATCCAGGCCCTGTAAAGCCTGCAATGAGCGGGCGGCGTAACGGAATTCGCTATTGTAGTCATCCTCGAATATCCACGCCTGATGCGAATGCGCCCATTCCAGCAGCGCCAGCCGCCGTGGCAAACTTAGCGTCCCGCTTAACGGAAACTGATGCGACGGCGCGGTATAAACCAGTTTCGCGTCAGGATAATGCGTTATGCCATCGTTAATATCCATTCCATCGCTGTCGACCCTGACCGGGCATGCCGTCGCGCCGACAGCGGCGAAAACCCCACGTGCGCCATTATAGCCAGGATCATCCAGCCAGACGTTATCTCCGCCAGACAACAGGCTTCGTGCGGTAATATCCAGCGCCTGCTGAATACCGTTAGTGATAATCACCTGTTCTTCGTGACAGTTAACCCCGCGCGTAGCCTGAATATAGCGTGTGATTGCCCGTCGCAGGGGCCGATAGCCGTACGGGCTGGTGTGTAAATCCAGTTCCCGTCGGGATTGCCGCCACACGCGGCCAAGCAACCGTCCCCATACGTCGTGCGGGAAAAGATCGGTACACCCTACTCCCACAGCAAAGAGCCGCTCCATGCCGCCAGCGCCTTCTGTAATGTGGGTTCCGACAGGGATATTTTCCTGGAACAGGTGCGGGTAATGAGCGCCAGTGAGCCGGTCCGGGATCGTGTGCGTAACAAACGTCCCTGCCCCTTTGCGGGTCTCCAGATAACCTTCATCCATCAGCCGCTCGAATCCGGCAATCACCGAGTTGCGGGAAATCGCCATCATTTCGGCCATTGCACGGCTCGAGGGTATCTTCGAGCCGCCTGCAAGCCGGCCATCAAGAATGGCATTACGCAGCGCGTGATAAACCTGGTCTTTAATTACGCCTTTTTCCAGCAATAACTCCTGAAACACCGGAGCGACATTCTTTTTCATGGCGATACTCACAGGCAAAAAGTGGATCTGATAAAAATAAATAAAGTGTCACTTATCCAGGACCACAATAACCTTTACCCTTCCCGTTATCAAAGCCAATGAAAAAAGGATGACTATGAATAACCCACACATTTCCCGCGTCACAATCGAACCGGTCGCGGAGCAGGATTACGCCGACTGGTTGCCGCTATGGAAAAATTATCAGGTGTTTTACCGCGTCGATATCCCCGAAAATGTTACCCACCTGACCTGGAATCGCTTTCTGAATCCGATTGAACCGATATTCTGCGCAGTGGCGAAATACGACGGCAAAATCGTCGGGCTGGTTCATTATCTGTTCCATCGTTCAACCTGGGCAGATACGGATTACTGCTACCTGGAGGATTTATTCGTCAGCGAGGAGATGCGCGGTAAACAGATTGGCAAGCAGCTTATTGAGTACGTACAGCAGCAGGCCCGCAAGCGCCACTCAGCGCATCTTTACTGGCATACCCATGAGACCAACCTGCGCGGGCAGCGGTTGTATGACTGGATTGCAAAGAAAAGCGGCATGATTGAATACCGTATGCCGGTGAGGTGACCAAAAGCGTCATACTAAGAAAGTTTTCACCCTTATAGTGTGCAAATCCCCAACCGTATCGACATCCTGCACAATTCCTGGATCATTAAGGAAGAGTTGCAGGATATCGTCTCGCTTGCGTGCAGCCTGGACGATAACGCTCGCCCCTTTATCACCGTGGAGCAGGCTTAGCGCACTAAAATAATCACGTCTGAACCCCACCGGATGACCATGCTGCAAGTGAAAATACGGCACGACCACTGGCTTTTGCGAAAGCGCACGTGCCACGCGCCGCAGGGAATCCGGCTGAATAAGCGGTAAATCGCCCGGCAGAATCAGCCAACCCGCGGCATCTGCCGTCGCCCTTACGCCCATCGCAATAGACTCCCCCATACCGGCGGTTCCGCCTTCTGGCCTGACGAGATGCCACGCCAGACCCGACGCAGCAACAGCTTCCAGTACATGCCCTAACACCGTGTTCCCATGCAGCGGTGCATCCAGCTTGTGAACGGCGCCGCCGGAATCGCGGAACCGCTGCCCTTTTCCGGCGGCCAGCACAATCACCACCGGCCCAGTCATCGCGCCGACAGCCTGGCATGGCGCGCGGCGGCAATATCGGCCAGTACCGACAGCGCCAGCGAATGGGCATCGCGGGCTTTGGGGAAAATGCCGACAGGCGCTTTGATGCGCGCGATATCTTCAGGGCTCCAGCCCGCCTCAGCCAGGGCCGCCCCCCGTTTCTCGTGAGTGCGGCTGCTACCCAGCGCACCGATATAAAACGGCTGCGCCGCCAGCGCGCACTGGAGTAGCGGCAGTTCCCGGTGCAGATCGTGATACAGCAGCAGCACCGCCGTATCGTCATCAATCAGCAGTAAGGCGGTTTTTGGATCCACGCTGTCGCGGGTAAGCACATCAAACCCTGCGGCCTTTGCGACATTAGCGGTGACGTGCGCCTCAAGAGAATGACCATAAACAATAACCCGGGCACAGGGCCGATAGTTCACCACAAAATTCCCGCCGGCCCAGCCGGTTTGCCCGTCATGGGTACTGACCAGCGTTTGCGAGCCCGGGCTATAGCGCAGCCCCGCTGCCTTACGCTGCTCAAGCCTGTTAAGTACCGCCAGCAACGGCTGCACGGCGCGTAAATTATGAACGGTCAGCGTAATTCCACCGCCGCAGGGCAGCACGATATCGAAATACGGTGAACCCTCACCATACATCACCGTGCGGTCATGACCTGAGAGCATCGCCTCCATTGCCTCATAGGCCACCGCAGACTCCACACAGCCACCAGACACAAAGCCGCAATACAAACCGTCCTCGCGCACCGCCATCTGCGCGCCCAGCGGGCGAGCCGCACCCCCGCGGATTTCCACCAGCGTCACCAGCGCCGCCGCCATGCCCGCCGCCAGGGCATCGGCGGCGAAGCGCAAAATGGTCTGGCTGTCATCGGTTAAAAACGCCTGCTCAGGGTTGAGCAGGCCAGGTTCAATAAACGTCGCGTGTTGCAACACGGTTCACTCTCCTTAAGTCAGCTCGGGTAATCCGTTCAGCAGCTTATCCAGCGTGATGGGATAATCACGCACCCGTGCGCCCGTGGCGTTATAAATCGCATTGGCGATAGCCGCGCTGACGCCACAGATCCCCAGCTCGCCCACTCCTTTAGCCTTCATCGGCGATGAAATCGGATCGGTTTCGTCAAGGAAGATCACTTCCTGGCGCGGGATATCGGCATGAACAGGCACTTCATAGGCCGCCATATCGTGGTTAACGAAATAACCCAGCCGGGTGTCGATGGCTAACGCTTCCATCAGCGCCGCGCCAAGCCCCATCGTCATCGCGCCAATGACCTGACTGCGCGCCGTTTTCGGGTTGAGAATACGGCCCGCTGCGCAGACCGCCAGCATACGGCGCACGCGCACTTCTCCCGTTGCCGTGTCCACAGCGACTTCAATGAAATGCCCGGCGAAGGTGGATTGCTGGTATTGCTTATCCAGATCGCCGAACTCGATACTGTCTTCCGCACTCAGCGCACCGGCGTCGGTGAGCGCGACACTGCGATCCCCCTCGCGGATCTGCCCGTCAGCAAATACCGCCGTATCGGGATTGAAGCCCAGCATAGATGCAATCGCCTCGCGCAATTTCACGCAGGCCGCATAGACACCCGCCGTCGAGCTGTTTGCACCCCACTGCCCGCCGGACCCGGCGGAAACCGGGAATGTGGAGTCGCCGAGTTTAACCACCACCTTTTCCAGCGGTACGCCCATCATCTCCGCGGCGGTCTGGGCGATGATGGTATAGCTGCCGGTGCCGATATCGGTCATATCGGTTTCCACTGTCACCACGCCTTGCGGGTCCAGATGCACCCGCGCCCCGGATGTCATCACCAGATTGTTACGAAAGCCCGCCGCCATCCCCATTCCTACCAGCCAGCGGCCTTCACGCACCTGGGCGGGTTTAGGGTTACGCTGGCTCCAGCCGAAATGCTCTGCGCCACGCCGCAGGCACTCCACTAACTGGCGCTGCGAGAACGGACGTTTCGGATCGGCGGGGTCAACCTGGGTATCGTTAAGTATGCGAAATTCAACCGGGTCGATACCCAGTTTTTCTGCCATCTCATCGATGGCGATTTCCAGCACCATCATCCCCGGCGCTTCGCCTGGGGCGCGCATGGCGTTACCCTCCGGTAAATCGAGTTTCGCCAGCCGCAGGCCGGTGAGGCGATTGGCTCCGGCATAAAGAAACTCGGTCTGGTTAGTCGCGGTTTCCGTCGGGCCGCCCGGCACGTTACCGTTCCAGCTTTCATGGGCAATCGCGGTAATATGCCCATCTTTCTCCGCTCCTATGCGCACGCGCTGGATAGTCGCCGGACGATGGGTCGTGTTGTTCGGGATCAGCGGTCGGCTCAGCATCACCTTAACAGGCCGTTTAATAGCCCGAGCGCCAAGCGCCGCCAGCAAGGCATCGCTACGCAAAAACAGTTTGCCGCCGAAGCCGCCGCCGATATACGGCGAACGAACGTGAACGTTTTCTTCCGGGATATTCAGGGTCTTTGCCAGATCGGTCTGGCACCAGTGGATCATCTGGTTCGAGGTCCAGAGCGTCAGCTTGTCGCCTTCCCAGGCCGCCATTGAGGCATGAGGCTCCATCGCCATATGGCTCTGATCCGGCGTGCTATAGGTCGCCTCCAGCTTAACGGCGGCGGAAGCAAACGCGCTGTTGAAATCGCCCACTTTTTTATCGGGGGTGTCTTCCGGCGGCGTGGTGACAGTGGGCTTTTCCTCTGCCAGATCGTAAGCACCGCGCTCGCGCTGATACGCAACCTGCACCCGTTCAGCCGCCGCCCGCGCCTGTTCAAACGTCTCTGCGACCACCACG
Source organism: Atlantibacter sp. MEI4A-1023 (assembly GCF_056155425.1). Taxonomy (NCBI): domain Bacteria; kingdom Pseudomonadati; phylum Pseudomonadota; class Gammaproteobacteria; order Enterobacterales; family Enterobacteriaceae; genus Atlantibacter; species Atlantibacter sp. MEI4A-1023. The sequence continues at coordinate 2,380,855 of NZ_CM149568.1, read as the reverse complement.
GCAATGGCCTGGTGATAATGCTCAATTTTCGGGCCACCCAGCAGCGTGGCGGCATTCTTTTCGCCTTTGCCCAGTTTTCCGGCGTTCTCAGCGGTGATCACAGCCAACACGCCCGGCGCATTTTTAGCAGCCTGTACATCCATCGAGGTAATACGCCCTTTGGCGATAGCGGAACCCACCACATAGCCATACGCTGCATTTGGCGCTTCATCATGCCATTCATAGGCATAATGCGCGGTGCCGGTGGTTTTGAGCGGGCCGTCGATACGGTCATGGGGACGCCCCACCACCTTAAGCTGGTCGACTGGGTTATCCTGAGCCGGATTTTCAAATTTCATCAGCTTATGCCCTCGCTTCCGTCAGCACTGAGGCGAGCGTGCGCTTCGCCAGGATCAGCTTGTATTCGTTTTCTGGAGTAGGTTGCGCGCTGGCGAACAACTTGTCGTAAACCGCCTGCGCGCCGTGAGTCAGTTGCGCATCGGCCTCTTCCATTCGCCAGGGTTTATGCGCCACGCCGCCTAACGCCACGCGCCCGGTGCCATCTGGCTGTACCACCGCCGCCACAGAAACCAGCGCAAACGCATAAGAAGCGCGATCGCGCACTTTGCGGTAGATATGCGTCCCACCGAGCGGCGGCGGAAGCGTGACGGCGGTAATCAACTCCACGGCGGTCAGCACGGTTTCCAGATGCGGGGTTTTACCCGGCGCGCGATAAAAATCCGCCAGCGGGATTTTGCGTTCACTGCCATCCGGTTTCACCGTTTCGACCACAGCATCCAGTAAACGCATCGCCACGGCCATATCGCTGGGATGGGTGGCAATGCAGGCTTCACTCACACCCACCACCGCATGCTGGCGGCTAAAGCCTTCCAGCGCGGCGCACCCGCTGCCGGGTAAACGCTTGTTGCAGGGCTGATTGGTATCGTAGAAATACGGGCAGCGGGTGCGTTGCAGCAAATTGCCCGCCGTGGTCGCCCGGTTGCGTAACTGCCCGGACGCGCCAGCCAGCAGCGCGCGAGACAGCACGGCATAATCCCGCCGCACCCGCTCATCTGCCGCCAGGTCGGTATTGCGCACCAGCGCGCCGATGCGTAACCCCCCTTCCGTTGTCGCGTCGATTTTGTCCAAACCCAGACCGTTAACGTCGATAAGATGCGTCGGGGTTTCAATTTCCAGCTTCATCAGGTCGAGCAAATTGGTGCCACCGGCAATAAATTTTGCTCCGGCGTGACCCCGGGCGCTGGATGCCGCTTCGGCAGGCGTATTCACGCGTTGATAGGTAAACGCCCTCATGGTTTCTGCCCTCCGGCGACATCCTCAATCGCGGCAAGGATGTTGGAATAGGCACCGCAGCGGCAGATGTTGCCGCTCATCCGTTCACGGATTTCATCGGCGTCCATTGACGGCGGCGAAACCAGATCGAGGGTAACGTGGCTCGGGATACCCGCTTTGATCTCATCCAGCATTGCCACCGACGAGCAAATTTGCCCCGGCGTACAGTAACCGCACTGGTAGCCATCATGTTTAACGAACGCCGCCTGCATCGGGTGCAAATTATCCGGCGTGCCGAGCCCTTCAATCGTGGTGATGTCAGCATCCTGGTGCATCACCGCCAGTGTCAGGCAGGCGTTAATACGCCGCCCGTCGACAATCACCGTACATGCCCCGCACTGACCGTGGTCGCAGCCCTTCTTGGTGCCGGTGAGATGCAGGTTTTCGCGCAGCGCGTCCAGCAAGGTGGTACGGGTGTCCACGTTGAGTTCACGGACCTCGCCATTTACTGTAAAACGTACCGGGATGATTTCCGGTGGCGGCGTGACCGTCGGCTCGCTGGCCAGCGCCACGCCAGAAGGCACTGCCGCGGTTGCCGCCGTCGCCGCACCAACTTTTAAAAGATCGCGCCGTGTCAGGTTAAAATGGTGGTGGTCTTCGTCAGAATGCGGTTGTTGTTCGTTATTGCCTTGGTTGCTCATACCAGGCCTCCAGTCTTAAAAAATAAACGGGTAACAATGGGCGCTTACCGCAATTGTTATGGAAGTTTTTGAACATTAAGCATAGTCAGCACTGGCGGCAGGATTATTCTTAAATCCTGCCAGCCCTGATAAGGAGATAAACGTGAACATTGATATGGCGAACTTTACGCCGCTGGACAGTTTTATCGGCGGATTGCTGATCGGCGGCGCGGCGTGGGTATTGATTGTGTTTTGCGGTCGCATCGCCGGGATCAGCGGCATTCTTGGCGGTGTGTTGAACCTGAAAACCCCGGATAAAGCCTGGCGGCTGGCGTTTCTGGGCGGGATTGTACTCTCGCCGTGGCTATATCGCCGGGTAATGCCACTCCCGGATATCGCCCTGGTTACCCCGTGGTGGCTGCTGATTGTCGCCGGTCTGCTGGTCGGCATCGGCACCCGGTACGCATCCGGCTGCACCAGCGGGCATGGCGTCTGCGGATTGTCGCGGCTATCGCGCCGTTCACTGGCGGCAACCGCCACCTTTATGGGCGTGGCATTTGTCACCGTCTGGTTGACCGGCTTGTGGCGTTAAGGAGAACAGCATGAATATTATCGTTTCATTACTGGCCGGACTGATTTTCGGGATTGGGCTGATCGTCAGCGGCATGGCGAACCCGGCGAAGGTGTTGAGTTTTCTGGATATCACCCGGCTCTGGGACCCGTCACTGGCGTTTGTCATGGGCGGCGCAATCGGCGTCGGCTTCTTTGCTTTTCGGATGGCGAAGAAGCGCACGCGTCCCGTCTGCGCGACGGAAATGCATCTGCCGAACTCCCGGCAAATTGATAAGCGCCTGATTGGCGGCTCAGTGCTGTTCGGCCTCGGCTGGGGTCTGGCGGGGATCTGCCCTGGGCCTGGCCTGGTGCTGCTGGGCGCGGGGATGACGAAAGGGATGGTATTCGTGGCGGCGATGATTGCAGGGATGTTGATTTTCCAGTGGCTTGAAAACAGAGGCAAATAGCGGCGGCTTGACCTCACTTCCCGCAAAGCGCAGCATGAAAACGCACACAACCTATAACGGAGAACAATAAATGCAGACAGGGTTACGTTTTCAGGCAGTAAAGCTTCAGGCGTTTGTCGAGGCGCTGCTGGGCTATGCGGGCAGTGAGCCGGAAGAAGCGCGGCTGGTCGCCGATCATCTGGTTTCCGCTAACCTGGCGGGCCACGATTCCCACGGCGTGGGGATGATCCCCAGCTATATCCGCTCGCTGGCGCAGGGACATTTGCAGCTCAATCAACATACCAGCGTGGTCAAAGACGCGGGTGCAGTCGTCACGCTGGAAGGCAATGCCGCGTTTGGTCAGGTGGCGGCGCATGAAGCTATCCAGTTGGGAATCGAAAAGGCGCGTCAGTTTGGCCTCGCCGCCGTGGCGCTGCATAACTCACACCACCTTGGCCGCATTGGCTACTGGGCAGAAAAATGCGCCGCCGCCGGGTTTATCTCCATTCACTTTGTGAATGTGGTGGGCGACCCGATGGTGGCGCCGTTTGGCGGCAAAGACAGCCGTTTCGGCACCAATCCGCTGTGCGTGGTGTTTCCGCGCAAAGACGCGCCGCCCCTGCTGCTGGATTACGCCACCAGCGCCATTGCCTTTGGCAAAACCCGCGTCGCCTGGCATAAAGGCGAGCCAGTGGCGGCGGGCTGTTTGATTGATGAAAACGGCCTGCCGACCAACGATCCGGCGGTTATGCATGTCGCGCCATTAGGCTCATTACTCACCTTCGCCCAGCACAAAGGGTACGCGCTGGCGGCGATGTGCGAAATTCTCGGCGGCGCGTTATCCGGTGGCAAAACCACCCATCAGGAAACGCTACAGACGAGCGTGGACGCCATCTTCAATTGCATGACCACGATAATCCTCAATCCGGAACTGTTCGACGCTCCGGATATGCAGCAGCAAACCGATGCCTTTGTGGAGTGGGTAAAACAGTCGCCGCACGATCCGGCGCAGCCCGTTCAGGTGCCGGGTGAATGGGAAATGCATAACCGTGAAACGCGCCTTGCCCAGGGGATCCCGCTGGATGAAAGTAGCTGGAACGCCATTTGCCAGGCGGCGCGCGAGGCAGGCATGCCGGACGCGGAGCTGGCGCGGTTTAAGGCGCAACTGGGGTAAATTTTTCAGGCCCGCCCGGGCCTGTTAATCCATTGCCCGCATCTTCCCCACCAGCTCGGCGATATTCACCGCCGCCATCTTTTCCATCACCCTGGCGCGATGTACTTCCACCGTTCGCAACGCCACGTTGAGCCGCCCGGCGATTTCACGGTTCATCAGGCCCTGCACGATAAACTGGGCGATTTCCCGCTCTTTCGGCGTCAGGCTTTCATAGCGCTGGCGGATACAACGGCGTTCAAAGGCCATTGCGGACACCGCCTGAGCCCGTTCAATCGCGGCGACCAGTGCTTCGGCGGATACCGGCTTTTGCAGGAAATCCACCGCGCCACGCTTCATTTGCTCCACCGCGACCGGCAGATCCCCATGACCGGTGAGAAAAATCACCGCCAGGGTACTGCGGCGCTTTATTAATTCCCCGTACAGCCCGTGACCGTCCAGATGCGGCATCCGCAAATCGAGCAGCGCGACCCCTTCTTCATGCAGCGCGGCCTGCGCCAAAAACGGCAGGCTCTCGTTCCAGCTTTGAACGGTATAACCCAACCCCTCCAGTAAAAACTGACAGGCTTCGGTCACGGCGACATCATCATCGACCAGATGAACAACTGACATCAGGCATCCTTAGATTCATGAATTGAAAATTGCAGCACCACCCGCAACCCGGTTTTCCCGTCCGGCGCGGGATGATTATCCAGCGTGATTTCGCCGTAAGCATCGCGGATCAGCCGCTGGCAGATCGCCAGCCCCAGCCCCATACCGTCGGGCTTGGTGGTGTTGAAGGGCCGAAACGCGTGGAACAGTTGCTCGTCCTCTATCCCGCCGGCGTTATCCTGCACCACTATCGCGCCATCCTGCTCCATCAGCCAGACGGCGCTGGCTCCTGCCTGGGCAGCGTTAAGGATAAGGTTAGCGAGCAGTTGATCCAGCACCATCGGTGGCAGCGTCAGGGTGAACGATCCCGGTAACGGGTTAAACAGCGTTAGCGTTGGATAATGCTGCCCGAGCCGGAGCAGATCCGCGACGCGCTGGGCCGTCTCTCTGACCGGAACCGTAACAGACTCGCGTTCATCGGCATCAAAGGCCGACGGCGGCTGCACCCAGTGCCGCAAATTACGCAGCGTATCGCCGCTGCGCTGCGCCTGGGCATCAATATGCTCCAGCGCCGGGATCAGAAAATGGTGCGCATCGGTTTTACGCAAGCGCACCAGGCAGCCCTGGGAGTAGTGACGAATGGCCGACAGCGGCTGATTGAGTTCATGAGCAAAACCCGACGCCATCTCCCCCAACACGCTGAGCTGACGGGCATTCTCCAGCGCTTTCTCCTGCTGGCGCAGCGTTTCGCTGGCTTTTGCCAACTGTCGCCCGCGTCGGCGCACCAGCAGAGCGATCCAGATATGATTCACCGTCAGCAGCAGCAGGGCCAGTATCGACACCCCGACCGCAAACTGGTTTTGCATTAGCCAACTACGCACGTCCTGCCACAGCCGCCGCTGTTCCGGGTGCTGGTTCACCGCCCGCAGCAGGCTCTCAACATCGCTGGTGGAGACCGGCGCGCCCCATAAAAATGGCGGCTGCTGGTTGTTTAACAACGCTCTGGCCACGCTATCCGCCAGCGCGTTATCGACGTCCGGCAACGCGGCAAACGACCAGTTTGGATACAGCGGTGTACTGGTGACGCACGGCGCGGCAACCGGGTTCACCAACAGTGGGCGAAACGCGCTTTTGTCGATTAACCCTTCGGCGTCCATTTGCTCCAGCAAGCACACCGGCACAATCGCCGCCTGTATCGCCTTTTCGCGCAGCAGATAGAGCAGCGCATCGCCCGGAAAGCCAGTAAAACGCAGCCGGAGATCCTTCTCTGGCTGGATGCCGCGATCGGCTAACGCCTTATAACCCGTGAGATAACCGCCAAAGGCCAGAGGATCGATAGCGCCAACAGTTTTATTTGTCAGATCCTGGAAATCCTGCAATTTACTTTCACGATTCACCAGGATAACGCTGCCGATAATGTTATTGCCGTCCCGGGTACGCAGCGACGCCAGCCAGCGCAAATGGTAATGGCTGTTAAGCTGGACAAACTGCGCCGGATTAGTGACCACAAACTGGATAGATTTTTGATTCACCGCCTCACGCATCTGGCTGAGATCGAGCGGCTGAATACGAAAACGCTCACCCGGCACCTGCTGGTTCAGAGAATCCGCCAGCGGCTGCCAGTGCCGCAGGGTCGCGGCGTCACCGCGCATTGCCAGCACGCCGATAGTCGATTCCCCGGCCACGGCTGGCGAGCCGAAACCGAGGCAAAACATCAGTAATAACGCCCTTTTCACACTGTCTCCCACCGCGTCGGGTTGCGTTAGATCAACAACCCGCCGGGTATGTGGTTTACCACAATAGTCCCTGCCCCTCGCCAATTTTTACACTGTAAATCATACAGATTGTTTATTCATCACGCTGTTAACAACACTGTGACGCATGGATTGTAACGGCGTCGACGGAGATAAGTATGGATATCAGTAAACGCATTTTTCTCAGGCAACTGGGGGTGACGGCGGCGGCGGGCGCGGCCACCCTTCCGCTGGCGCAGGCTAAATTGTCTTTCAGCCCGACGCGCCACGAAGGGTCCGCCGCCCATCGCTATGCCATGTTGATCGATCTGCGCCGCTGCATCGGCTGCCAGTCCTGCACCGTGAGTTGCGCGATTGAGAACCAGACGCCGCAGGGCGAATTCCGTACCACGGTGAACCAGTACCAGGTACGGCGGGAAGACAGTGACGTTGTCACCAACGTGTTATTGCCGCGCCTGTGCAATCACTGTGATAACCCGCCCTGCGTACCGGTTTGCCCGGTGCAGGCCACCTTCCAGCGCGAAGACGGCATCGTGGTTATTGATAATCAGCGCTGCGTGGGCTGCGCCTACTGCGTACAGGCCTGCCCCTATGACGCGCGCTTTATCAACCATGAAACCCAGACCGCCGATAAATGCACGTTCTGCGTTCACCGTCTTGAAGCGGGTTTACTGCCCGCCTGCGTGGAGTCCTGCGTTGGCGGCGCACGCATTATCGGCGATTTGCATAATCCACAAAGCCGTCTGCGCCAGTTGCTGGATGAGCACAAGGACGCTATCCGGGTGCTGAAACCGGAAGATAACACCTCGCCGCAGGTGTTTTACCTGGGCCTGGACGAGGCATTTGTTACCCCGTTAATGGGCCGCAGCCAGCCCGCGCTCTGGCAGGAGGTGTAAATGTCGCCACTGATGATTAATGAAGTGCTCGCCCACCCGCAGGACGTCACCTGGCTGCCCTGGGCAGTCCAGTATTTCTTCTTTATTGGGATTGCCGCCTGCGCGGCGCTGCTGGCCTGCGGATTACGTGGCCGCCAGCCCGTGCTGGAACGGCTGACGCTATTGATTGGCCTGACCTGCGCCATCGCCGCGCCGCTGGCGCTGACCGCGGATCTCCATCAAACCGCCAGGGTTTGGCACTTCTACGCCTGGCCGACGCCGTGGTCGTGGATGCCCTGGGGCGCGCTGTTCCTGCCGCTGTTTACCGGCTTTATCGGCCTGTGGTTTATCGCCGCGACCGTACAGAAGATTTACGGCAAAACCTTTGCCCTCACCCGCTGGGTTGCCTTCGCCTGCGCCCTGACGGCGATTGGCCTGCTACTGTATACCGGGCGCGAAGTGTCGGTGGTGCGCGCCCGTCCCGTCTGGTTTAGCTGGTGGTTCCCACTGGCGATGTTCCTGAGCGCGTTCCAGACCCTGCTGGCGCTGTTGATTGCCGCTACCCGCACTCAGCCACTGCAACAGAAACTGGCGCGCGGTCTGCTGGTTACGCTGGGTTTATTGGGCATCGTGGTGCTGATGTGGGTTTCCGGCGATACGCTGTCCGGCGCGGCGCTGCGACACTGGCTGGCATGGCCCCAGGCGCAAACGCTGGCAACGGGCTGGGCGGTACTGTGGTTGTTAACGCTGATGGTGGCGTTGTTCGCGCTTAAGCGCCCGTTACCGCTGGCGGGCGGCATCGCGCTGGCGCTGGTATCTATGGCGCTTAGCTGGCTGATGCGCTGGACCTTACTCATCGAGGGGCAAACCCTCCCGAAATATAACGCGCTGTTTAACCCGTACTCGCTGCCGATGGGCACCGACGGGCTGCTGGCGATTGTCGGCACCTTTGGGCTGTGGATGGCGCTGCTTATTATCGCACGTGAAATTGTGAATGGCTTAATGCGGAGAAATCATCATGCCTGAATTAACCCGTCGTCAGTGGCTTAAAGTGGGGCTGGTACTCGGAGGGGTTGGCGCATTTGGGCTGAGCTACCGGGACGTGATCAAAAGAACCTTTGACGGGCTGGTGAACGGCACCTCCGGCAACGTGACGCTACACCGTATCTACGGCAATGCGCTGATCCCGGAAGGCCATGCCTCTCCGGGTTGGCAGGCCAATCCGCAACAGGCGGTGTCGATGACCCAGTGCTTCGGCTGCTGGACACAGTGCGGCATCCGGGTGCGCGTCGATCGGCAAACCGACAAAGTGATCCGCATCGCCGGGAACCCGTACCACCCGCTGTCACAGGAACAGCACGTCGATGCCAAAATCCCGGTGGCGCAGGCGCTGGCGCAGATGGGCGGCGAAAGCGGCCTCGATGCCCGCTCTACCGTCTGTTCCCGTGGCGCGACCACCCTGGAGGCCTTGTACAGCCCGTTGCGCATTCTGGAGCCGATGAAGCGCGTCGGGAAACGCGGCGAAGGCAAATGGCAGCGCATCAGCTTCGAGCAACTGATTGCCGAAGTGGTAGACGGCGGCGATCTGTTTGGCGAAGGCCATGTCGACGGGTTACGCGCCATTCGCGATCTGCAAACCCCCATCGACCCGGCGCATCCCGGTTTTGGCCCCAAAGCCAACCAGTTGCTGGTGACCAATACCAGTGATGACGGGCGCGACACCTTTATGCGCCGCTTCGCCCAGAACAGTTTCGGCAGTAAAAACTTTGGCGCGCACGGGGCGTACTGCGGGTTGTCTTACCGCGCCGGGTCAGGCGCATTGATGAACGATCTGGACAAAAACCCGCACGTGAAGCCTGACTGGGAGCACGTGGAGTTTGCGCTGTTTATGGGCACCTCCCCGGCGCAATCCGGCAACCCGTTTAAGCGCCAGGCCAGCCAGCTTGCCACTGCGCGGCTGCGGGATAACTTCAGCTACGTGGTGGTGGCCCCTGCGCTGCCGCTCACGACGGTGATGGCCGACCCGCGTGGCCAGTGGTTGCCGGTGGTGCCGGGCGCGGATTCCGCGCTGGCGATGGGCATGATCCGCTGGATTATTGACAACCAGCGCGCTAACGAGCGTTATCTTTCCCTGCCGGGCGTGGCGGCAATGCAGCAGGCGGAAGAGAAAAGCTGGACTAACGCCACCCATCTGGTGATCGCCAGCGACGATCATCCCCAGGCTGGGCAACACCTTACCGCCGCGCTGCTGAACGGCGGCGGCGACAGCGTGCTGGTGGTTGATCAAACGGGTGAACTGGTGCCAGCGGAAAGCTGCCCTGCCGCTACGCTGTTAGTGGCCCGCACCCTGACCTTGCAGGATGGCAGCGAGGTCACGGTGAAAAGCGCGTACCAGTTGCTCAAAGAGAGCGCGGAGAAACTGTCGCTGGAAGAATACAGCCGCCAGTGCGGCGTGCCGGTAGCGCGGATCGCACAACTGGCGGAGGCCTTTACCGGCCACGGGCGTAAGGCGGCGGTGATTACCCACGGCGGGATGATGTCCGGTAACGGTTTCTATAACGCCTGGGCGGTGATGATGCTTAACGCGCTGATCGGCAACCTCAGCCTGGAAGGCGGCGTGTTTGTCGGCGGCGGCAAGTTTAACGGCGTCACCGACGGGCCGCGCTATAACCTGGCGAGTTTCCCCGGTATGGTAAAACCCAAAGGGCTGAACATTGGCCGCAGCAAAGCCGCTTATGAAAGCTCCGATGAATACCGCCAAAAAGTCGCCGCCGGGCAGTCGCCGTGGCCCGCCAAAGCGCCGTGGTATCCGTTTGTCGCCGGGCAGCTTACCGAGCTGCTGCCCTCCGCGCTCAACGGCTACCCTTACCCGCTGAAGGCGTGGATTTCCAATATGACCAACCCGGTGTACGGCATCGCCGGGTTCCGGGCGGTAGCCGTGGAACAGCTAAAAGACCCGGCGCGGCTGCCGCTGTTTATCGCCATTGACGCGTTTATCAACGAAACCACCGCGCTGGCGGATTATCTGGTGCCGGATACCCATAACTTTGAAAGCTGGGGGTTCAGCGCCCCCTGGGCGGGCGTCGCCAGTAAAGCCACTACCGCGCGCTGGCCGGTGGTCAAACCCGCTACCGCCCGCACCGCTGAGGGCGAACCGATTTCGATGGAGGCGTTCTGCATCGCCGTGGCCCAGCGTATCGGCCTGCCCGGCTTCGGTGATAACGCCATGCAGGACAGCGACGGAAACGCCCTGGCACTTCATCGCGCAGAGGAGTATTACCTGCGGGTGGCGGCCAATATCGCGTATGCCGGGAAAGCCCCCGCGCCTGCCGCGAGCCAGCAGGATATTGCGCTCACCGGCGTTGACCGGCTGATGCCCGCCATCAACCAGACGCTAAAACCGGACGAAGCCCAGCGGGTGGCGTTTATCTTCACCCGTGGCGGCCGATTTGCGCCGCATCAGTCGGGGCGGGAAAACGGCAGTATCGGTAACCGCTGGGATAAACCGCTGCAAATCTGGAACGCCGAGGTGGCGAAGCACCGCCACGCCATTACCGGCGAGCGCTACAGCGGCTGTCCGGCCTGGTATCCGGCGCGGTTGTCTGACGGAAAAGCGCTGGACGAGGTGTATCAGCCCGACGCCTGGCCGCTGAAAATGATCTCGTTTAAGTCCAACGTAATGAGCAGTTCGACCATCGTGATCCCGCGCCTGCACCACGTGAAGCCGGTCAACCTGGTGGCGCTCAATCCGCAGGATGGCAAGCGCTTTGGCGTGCAGCACGGCGATGAGGTACGCATTACCACGCCGGGCGGCAGCACTACCGCACGCATTAGCCTGCTGGAAGGGGTAATGCCCGGCGTAATTGCCATCGAGCACGGCTATGGCCACCGGGAAATGGGTGCCAGCCAGCACACGCTGGACGGCGCACCGCTGGCTGTCGCGCCCCAGAATGGCGCTGGCATTAACCAGAACGATCTGGGCTTTGCCGACCCGACCCGCACGGTGCCGAACAGCTGGCTCGACTGGGTATCCGGCTCGGCGGTGCGCCAGGGGTTACCGGCGAAGATAGAACGCATCTGACCTATCGCGCCGCTTTATCAATAAAGCGGCGCTTTAAGCTAAAAGCGTAATCGCCACCGGCATCCACATCTATGCATAAAACCGGGATGGTGTTATGAGCGCCATTCATTAATCGGCGCTAGCTGGATTTCAGCCCTGCCGAGGTCATTAACAAACGCAACACCATACTCACCGCGCCGAGCGCCAGAATACTCGCGGCCCAAATCACCACCAGCCATAAAATCTGGCTCAGCTTGCTTTGCCGTTTTTCCATCAGTGATAGCCCTCCCCGTGGCGCACTTTGCCGCGAAACACGTAGTAGCTCCAGAAGGTATACGCGAGGATCACCGGGATAATCAGCAGCGCGCCCACCAGCATAAAGCCCTGGCTGGCTGGCGGTGCGGCGGCTTCCCACAGGGAGATATCCGGCGGGATGATGTTTGGCCAGATACTGATCCCCAGCCCGCTAAAGCCCAGGAACACCAATGCCAGCGTCAGGATAAACGCCGTGGCGTGGTGGCCAGGCCGCGAGACGCTTTTCCACAGCGCCAGGCTGCAAATCAGCACCAGCACGGGCACCGGCAGGAAGAACCACAGATTAGGCAGCGAGAACCAGCGCTGGGCGATATCGTCATGGGTGAGTGGCGTCCAGGCGCTGACAATCGCCATCACGATTAGCAGCAGGATTAACAGCGGCGGCGTCAGCTGGCGCATCCGGGAAAACAGCGGATCTTCGCTTTTCATAATCAGCCAGGTCGCCGCCAGTAGCGCGTAAGTCACCACCAACCCCAGGCCGCAGAACAGATTAAACGCCGTTAACCAGTCCAGCGCGCCGCCCGCAAAGGTGCGCCCTTCCACCGGAAAGCCGTTGATGACCGCGCCGACGATAATCCCCTGGCAGAAAGTCGCCAGGATCGAGCCCGCCAGAAAAGCCACGTCCCACCAGGGGCGGTGCGATTCGGTGGCTTTGAAGCGAAACTCAAACGCCACGCCCCGGAAAATCAGGCCGATCAGCATCAGGGTAATCGGGATGGTCAGGGCGTCGGCAATCACCGCATAGGCCAGCGGGAACGCGCCGAACAGCCCTGCGCCGCCCAGTACCAGCCAGGTTTCGTTACCGTCCCAGACCGGCGCGACGCTGTTGACCATCACGTCACGGTCGTGCGGGTCGCGGATAAACGGAAACAGCACGCCAATCCCCAGGTCGAAGCCGTCCATCACGATGTACATCAGCGTCGAGAAAACAATAATGACGAACCACACTACCGACAGGTCGATGTTCATTATCTTTTCTCCTCTTCCAGACGCTCGCCCACGGCGGAAATGGGCCGCGCGGGTCGGCCATCGGTTTTCGACGACAGATCGTCTTCAGGCTGTGGCCCGACTTTTATCAGCCGGATCAGGTACAGATACCCGACGCCGAACACCAGGGTATACACCACGATAAACACCAGCAGGCTGATGGACATTTGCAGATCGCTGTGCGCCGAGACCGCGTCCCGGGTACGCATCAGGCCATAGACCACCCAGGGCTGACGCCCCACCTCGGTAGTCACCCATCCGGCCAAAATAGCGATTAAGCCCGACGGCCCCATCCACAGCGCGAAATGCAGGAAGGGACGCGACAGGTACAGCCGTCCGCGATAGCGTAGCCACAGGCTGATAAGCCCCAGCCCGATCATCAGCAGGCCCATCCCGACCATCAGGCGGAACGACCAGAACACGATAGTGGAATTAGGCCGCTCGTCTTTCGGGAAATCTTTCAGCGCCGGGACCTGTTGGTCAAGGCTGTGAGTGAGGATCAGGCTGCCGAGCGCCGGGATTTCCAGGCCATAGCGGGTGCGCTCCTGCTCCATATCCGGCCAGCCCACCAGCAGCAGCGGCGTCGGTTCGCCGGGCGGGTTTTCCCAGTGGCCTTCGATGGCAGCGATTTTCGCAGGCTGGTGCTTAAGCGTGTTCAGGCCGTGCATATCACCGATCACCGCCTGAATGGGCGCAACCAGCAGCGCCATCCACAGCGCCATCGAGAACATTTTGCGCACCGCTGGGGTGTCGTTGCCTTTCAGCAGATGCCAGGCGGCAGACGCGCCGACGAACATGGCGCTACTCAAAAACGCCGCGACTGACATATGAAACAGCCGGTAGGGAAACGACGGGTTGAAGATCACCGCAAACCAGTCGGCGGGCACCACCTGGCCGTTAATGATTTCGTGGCCCTGCGGCGTGTGCATCCAGCTATTGGAGGCAAGGATCCAGAAGGTAGACATCAGCGTGCCGAGCGCCACCATGCAGGTTGAGAAAAAGTGCAGCCCCGGCCCGACCTTATTCCAGCCGAACAGCATCACACCGAGGAAGCCAGCCTCAAGGAAGAACGCGGTCAGGACCTCATAGGTCAACAGCGGTCCGGTGATACTCCCGGCGAACTGCGAAAATCCACTCCAGTTGGTGCCGAATTGATAGGCCATCACCAGACCGGACACCACCCCCATACCGAAGTTAACGGCAAAAATCTTTAGCCAGAACTTATACAGCGAACGCCACAGCGGATTGTGGGTCTTCAGCCACATCCCTTCCAGCACCACCAGATAGCTGGCAAGCCCAATGGTGATAGCCGGAAAAATAATGTGAAAGGATACGGTGAAGGCAAACTGTATCCTGGCAAGAATAAACGCGTCTAAACCAAACATGGCTGCCTCATCATCGACAAACCGGTATTAAACGAACCGGCAGTAAGTTATTTAACGCCTTGAGTATAGACGCAGAAAATGAAGGTAACGGGTAAGCCCGGCGGGGAGGGAAAATATCGGCCTGAAAGGTTGGGTTTATTTTGTCCTTTTTGACGCCTTGCGTGGCGCGCCCTGCCCGGCAATGGCCCGTAACGAAGCGAAAGAGGAAGATTAATTATTCGCACGCCTGGCTTGCCGGATAAATATAATTGCTTGCCGCTTCGTTAATAACCCTCCCGCTTTTCTGGGTCTGTTTTAGGTTAATTCGCGGCGGCAGCGTTGTTCGGGTGAAATAAAGATAAATAACCGATTACGGTTATATGATCCTTTCCGGCTGGGTCTCACCAAGTTGCTGAGACAATTGCCTGACGGTCTTCAGCGTCAACGCGCCCAACGCGCGATAAAAGCCCTGCGGATGAGCCTGACTCAGCGCCTCAACATAGTGCGGTAACCATGTCAGAAAATGGGCATTCAGCAGTTCCAGCAACGCCCGGGGTTGGTTTTCCATCGCCAGCCATGAGGCCTGGAATAACATCAGACCAATATGATCCGCTGGCTCGGGGTGGTCGGTATTCAGCGTGATACGGTGCGTATTCAGGAAATCCATCAGCCGCAGCGTGGAGTCGCCCTGTAATACATGTTCGGGGTCGAGCCATACCGAGCCCCACGGCGGCGCGGGCAGACTCGCCGGGCCGACAAACAGCCATTGCCACTGTTCCTGAAGCAAAACCCGGTCCGGCTGTGCCAGTTCAGGTTGCAGCGCGGTCATGTCTGCCGTTTGTTCAGGCCACAGTTCCGGCCAGTCTGGCGTGAGGAAAAATTCGGCGATCGGGGTAAATGCGTCCGTTTGCGGCGCGGTACGGTACGCGGTCGCCAGTAAATTGAGTAACCGGGCCCAGTGGGGTAAATCCGCTTTCATAATGATTCCTTATCGCATGCCCATGGTGTGCTGGCGGCAAAATGGGCACGTGGATTGTTCAGCCGTCCAGGCGCTAAAGGCCTGCCCGCAGGTATCGCAATGCTGCTGCATCACCGGCAAACGCCGTTCTGCCTGGGTATTAAGCATTTTTACGCTATCGATGGCAGCAGGGAAACAGACCGCCGCACACTGGCCGCAGCCGGTACAGCGGGCATTATCCAGGGCGAGGCAATCGGCTTCCAGGCGAATCGCCTGTTCCGGGCAGATACGCGCGCAGGCACCGCACAGGTAGCATTGCTCCGCCGTAAACGTCATTGAATAATGATTAACTAAAGTGACAGTGTCACGCAAGGCGCGTCGACCGTATGGCACCTCTCCGCTGTCAGTTTGGTTATTCATTCTTAGCCACTGGCGGCGCGCAGTATTCACCGCGATGGTGGCTGGCTGCGCCAGCCGCCATACAGGCTCGCCCAGTTGTTTGAGTGCGAGATTAAGTTCGGCAATCGCGCGTAACCACCCTTCATGGGGCGTATCCAGCTCAATAGCCCGGATACCGTAGTGAAAATGCCACATCAGCAACTCTTCCACACAGGCAGGCTGAGCGCTGAGCGGCGCGGTCAGGCGATCGTCATGCCAGTGGCGTTTGACCGGATGAATGTTTTCCAGCGCATCCGTTGGGCAGGCAAACAGACAGCGCCCGCACTGGTTACACTGGCTCTCATCAATCACAACCTGGCCCGCGGTCAGGCTGATGGCCCGGAGCGGACAGGCATCGACACAGGCCTGGCAGGTGTTTTTCTTCACCTTATGGCGGACACATAAAAACCCTGCGCCGGGCGGCGCAGGGTTCAGGTTTAACGACAACAATGACATATCAGTTCAGGCTAAAGAAAGTGAAGCGCGCCATGATTTCAGCCACCACCAGCAGCAAGCCGCCGGTTAGCGCAAATCCACGGACAATACGCGGCTGGCGCAATGACAGCGCAAACAGCGCCGCACCGACGACCATCACGCACCAGGCCGCGATACGAACGCCGGATAGCGCATCAAATGCCGCCAGCGCCTGAAGCGGGAACGTGACGGTGTCACTCAAGCGCGATGCGGACAGGAAGCTCATATACGCCGGTTGTTCAACCAGACGTGCAGCAACGGCCACCACCACCGCAGCCACCGCGACATTCGCCACTCCGCGCATTTCGCCGTGCCGCCCACGGGTTACCAGCATCAGTATCGCCAGCACCGCACCGAGGATCAGTACCGAGCCATAGAACATAAAGTACGTGTTGATATGCATCCAGGTGACAACAGAGGCGTTGATGTAGATATTGCTCATGCAATACACATCCACCAGCCCAATCACCCCAGCCAGCAACACCAACAGCGGGACGATGCGTTTGGCGAATAGCGCCAGCAGCGTCGTCACGCCCAGCACGCCCAGATACAGCGCGGCAAAGACGATTTCACGGCTCAGCCAGGAGCTGGCGATATGGCGCAGCGAGTTAAAGGCATTGAGCGGATAGCCCAGATGCGCCACCGACGCGATAAGGCCGACGCCGCCCAGTACACAGCTGGCGACCAGCGCCACGCGCAAAGCAAGGGCATTCGCCTGCTGGCTAAATGCGCCCAACGCGGTGAACAGCGTTAAACCTACCGACGCCTGAACCAGCAGAGTAAATATTAATAATGGCCATTCATGCATAATTAGTTACTTCCCTTTTCAGCGCCCTGATGCGGCTTCACCACCAGGTTCGGATGGGTGATCGCCGAATCCGGCAGTCCCTGAACGTCGCAAAGCGAACCATACTGCTTGCGCAGTTCGTCAATCGGGCCGAATTTAATCGCGCCCAGCGGACAGGTCGCCACGCAAATCGGATCTTCGCCTTTTGCCTGCAAATCGACGCAGAAATCGCATTTCGACATCTGCCCCGCTTCTTTATCAAACTGCGGCGCGCCGTAAGGGCACGACCAGGCGCAGTAGCCGCAGCCAATGCACTTGCTGGTATCGACCCGCACGATGCCGTCGCCGGGGCGCTTATGCATTGCCGTGGTCGGGCAGTTTTTGGTGCAAATCGGGTCCGCGCAGTGGTTGCAGGAAATCGACAGCGTGTAGGCGTAAACGTTGTTTTCCAGCCCGCCGTTACTATTAGGCGTAAACCCGCCGCCGTTGACTTCATACACCCGGCGAAAACGACGGCCCGGCTCCAGATTGTTTTTGTCTTTACAGGCCACCTGGCAGGCTTTGCACCCTGAACAGCGCGACGAATCGATATAAAAACCCAGTTGCTTGTCGCTTACCGGGGGAAACTCCGTGTATTGGCTCATGCTTTCTCAACCTCGACCAGCATAGTTTGATGCGAATTCCCTTTTGCCAGGGGGGTGATGCGGGTGGAACTCAGCACGTTGGCGCAGCCACCGTGATCCACGCCCGACGCGTCCGGTTGCCACCAGGCACCGGCCTGTAGCGCCACCACGCCGGGGATAATGCGCGGCGTGACCTCGGCTGGCACCATGCTGATACCGCGATCGTTATGAATGCGTACCTTGTCGCCCTGCTTAATCCCGCGCCGTGCAGCGTCCTGCGGGTTAATCCACAGTTTCTGGGTCTGGGCTTCCTGCAACCACGGGTTGGCGTACTGCGTGGAGTTGGCGCGGTTTTTCCCTTTCCAGGTGATCAGCTGTAGCGGATATTTCTCGGTTAACGCATCCTGCGGCCCTTCGTGCGCGGGCACGTAGTGAGACAACGCCGGGATTTCCGGGTTGTTCATGTCGTACAGGCGTTTCGAGAAGATTTCGATTTTGCCGGATGGCGTTTTGAACGGATTGTTCTGCGGGTCGCGAATGTTATCGGCGAACGCCACATACGGCTCGCTCTTGAACAGATGACGGCGCTGAACCTGTAACTGCTCAAAGCTCGGGATGTTTTCAGCAGGCATCGCGGCGCGGGTGGTTTCGACAATGTGCTCGATCCACTGCTTTTCATCGCGCCCTTCGCTAAAGGCTTGCTCCACGCCCAGCTTCGCGGCGACTTCACGCAGCCACTCGTAGTCTGAACGGCGCTCGAATTCCGGCTCGACCAGTTTTTCGGACAGGATCACGTAGTTGCCGGTGCCCCAAGTTTCGCCGATGTTCCAGCGCTCCATAAAGCTGGTTTCCGGCAGCAGCAGATCGGCATATTTGGCGCTCGGCGTCAGGTACAGATCGCTGGCGACGATAAACTCGATTTTCGATTCGTCTTCCAGCAGCTTCGCCGCCTTATTGATGTCCGGGTTCTGGTTCGCCAGATAGTTGCCCGCCAGCGTAAACAGAATACGGATATTGCTGTCGAGTTTTTCAGCCCCTTTCAGCCCCTGCTCCGGCGTGACTTTACTGGCGTCTTCTGCCGCCTGCATCCAGCTCATCACCGAAATTTTCGCCGCGATCGGGTTCTCGATGCTTTCCGGCTCGCTCATAAACTTACGGTTGCCGATCCCGCCGTAGCCTGCCGCCCAGCTGCCTTTTTTACCGACGTTGCCGGTAATGGTCGCCAGCAGCGTAGAGCCGCGCGCGGTACGTTCGCCGCAGATATGGCGCTGTGGGCCCCAGCCCTGGATTAATGCCGCCGGTTTGGCCGTCGCGTATTCACGCGCCAACTGGCGGATGGTGTTAGCGGGTACTTTGGTGATCGGCTCCGCCCACTCCGGCGTTTTCGCCACGCCATCTTTGGCACCGGTCAGGTACGCCACCAGCGATTCATTCGCCGGTACGCCTTCCGGCATGCTCGCTTCGTCAAAGCCCAGGGTGTAACGGGCGATAAAGTCTTTATCGTGCAGATTTTCAGTGATGATGACGTACATCATCGCGTCCATCAGCGCGTTATCGGTGGTCGGCAGCAGCGGGATCCACTGGTCCGCCAGCGAAGCCACGGTATCGGAATAGCGCGGATCGATAACGATAAAGCGCGTACCGTTGCGTTTCATCTGCTGGAAGTAGTGATTGGCGTGACCAAAAATGGTTTCGTTGATGTTGTGCCCCCACAAAATCACCAGCGGGGTCTCCAGCAGCGTATCCAGAGAACTGCCGGTCGCTGGCGTACCGTAGGTGTACGGCGTGGCGGCGGCGGTGTTGCCCATACTGACGGAGTGATAGTACTCCAGATAGCCGCCGGTCAGGTTCAGCAGGCGGCGCACCATTTTATCGCCGGAGAAGGTGCCGCCGCTGACGGCAGTGCCCACATGCACATAGCGCGAAGCCGGGCCATATTTGGCCGTGATCCGCTTCAGGTTATCGGCAATCAGCGTGGTGGCTTCATCCCAACTGATTTTTTCAAACTTCCCTTCGCCGCGCTTACCGACGCGCTTCATCGGATATTTCAGGCGGTCCGGGTGATAAACGAATTTACGGTAACCACGGCCGCGAATACAGGCGCGCATGATCGGCATGGCTTCATCCAGTTCCCCATCGGGGAGCGTGGTAATACGCGTAACGACGCCCTGGTCGACATGGGCGCGAATATCACATTTGCCGCCGCAGTCGAAGGTACTGCAGGTAGGCACCACACGCCCGGTATCCTGCGGCGTAACGGGTGATGTTGAGGGGGCGGGCGATTCGGTTGCCGCAGAAACAAACTGCGGCACCACCAGGGGTACGGCTGCCAGTGCGGCGCTGGCCTGGATAAAGCGGCGACGGCTGACGGTCGTTATCCCGCTTTCGTCTTCCATGATTGGCATGACATCACTCTCTTTAGTGGCGTGAAGAAAGTGTGTATTTTTGGAAATTTATACTAAGGCAAAATTGACGCAACGCAGCAAATCATGCATTACCGGAAATTAAGGGGTATTTTTCGGAATGGAATGATAATCCTTATTAACTAATTTAGGATTTTATTCTAAATGTTAACCAATGAATGAAGAACGGTGTCTGTTTTTAAGAAAGTGCAACCCACCGCGGCGTTGCCCGGCGTGTTTTACCGGGACACGATTTTGCAATTCCAGTGGGCATCAGCGGCATTCTGGCTGGCGGCGATTTGCAGGGTGAGCATGGCGTCGTTGACATGCGAAATACTGTATTCCAGCACGACATCATCAGGATTGCGGGCGATACGCTCGATTTTGAACAGCGCGCCTCCCGGTTCGATATTCAGCAGCCGCGCCAGCCTGGCATCGCAGACAACCGGCATAAAGCTTTCCTGCGCCTGGGTAGGTGAATAGCCGAACGCTTCCCGCAACTGGGAATACAACGAGCCTTCATCATCAATATGGCTAAGATCGTTATAAAAGCGTCCGTTAAGCCAACTCAGGGTATGCCCGACAATCTTATCGCCCTGCTGTATCCGTCGTTCAAGGCGCATCACCTGGCTACCCACTTCAAGCCCCATTTTGGTGGCAATCTCGTGGTCCGCCATGGTTGCCAGCAGCGACACCATCTCGGCCTGAACCGGATGCGGGTGGTGGAACGCCACCAGCACATCCGGCAGGTCAGCATAGTGCTTATGCAGCGCGTCGCGATTGATGAACGTGCCCTTCCCCTGCTCGCGATACACCATCCCGCCGCTGACCAGTGAATCGATCGCCTGCTTAATGGTGCCGCGCGCCACATTAAACTCATCGGCAAGGATCAACTCGCCGGGCAGCCTGTCAGTATAAGTACACGACAGAATGCGCTGCAAAATGATGTTTTTGATTTTGAGGTAAAGCGGGAGTCCATCAGACTCGAACATACAATTGCTCCACTCAGAGGTAGAAAATTCGGCTCCGGTAAGCGTCCATTATATCCCGATTTATCTGCTGATTGCCGTCTATGTTTGCGCTGGCAAGGATCGGCGGCGTTACGCCGTTCTCCTGCATCAGCTCACACAAACGCAGCACCAGGCTGTTGGCGAGGGTCGCGCCCATGATGGTCGACAGCGGCGCGGCTTTTTGCGCCAGCCCTGGCAGGTTGACCGAGGCGTCGCCGTAGTCGCACTGATTATCCAGCGTAATGTCGGCGACCTCTGCCAGCAGTTTGCCGCTGGAGTGGCGCGAGGTGACGCGCTTTGCCGTCTCCAGGCTGGTAATGGCAATCACCGTCGCCCCACAGGCTTTTGCCGCCAGCGCCACGTCGAGAGTAATCGCGTTGCGCCCGGAAACCGAATGAATAATCAGCGTGTCCCCCGCCTCCAGCGGGGAACTTTCCACCATGACTTTCCCCAGCCCTTCGACATTTTCTACCGCGCTGGTGAGCGTTAGCGGACGCACGTTGAGCATCAGCGCCGGAGAAAAAAGCGGGTTGACGATAGCAAGCCCACCTGCGCGATAGCTCATCTCCTCCGCCAGAATCCCCGCGTGGCTGGCACCGAACACAAACAGATTGCGGGTCTTCAGCACCGTGTCCAGCATCGCCTGAGCAGCGCGGTCGATAACCGCCTGCTGCGCCGCCAGCTGCGCCAGCTTTTGCTGGATTTGTTCAAAATAGGCGTTAACTGCGTGACTCATGGTTATTTCCCTCAGAACGTCAGCAGACGGGTTAAGGCGCTAATCAGCGGCGACAGCACGAACATATCGCTGTCCCCGGCCCACAGCGCGGTGTCCGGCACGGTGTTATTAATGAAGTAGCTGACGCAGAAATATTGCCCCCAGGCCACTACCGTCGAGGTGATAAAGCCCGCCAGCAGCGCGCCCTTATACCCGCCCGTGACGTTGCCGAATACCCCGGCGGTGCCCGCATGGAAGAAAATCACGATCATGCTGGGGATAAACACGTAGCCGGTGTAATGACCAATCAGCGTCAGCCACAGCAGCGAGCCGACAAAGGCGCCCACGAAGCCGAGCACCACGGCGTTGGGCGCGAAGTTAAACAGGATCGGGCAATCCAGCGCCGGACGCGCGCCGGGAACCAGCCGCGAACCGATACCGTTAAACGCCGGGACCATTTCGCCGATAAACATCCGCACGCCGAGCAGCACTACCGCAATTCCGCCGGTAAACATCAGCGACTGTTTCAGGGCATAGATGTAGAAGCTTAAATCGCCGGACTGCGCCAGGATTTCCGCCGCTTTCGGGGTGCCTTTAATTTGCAGAATAAAAGTGCCGATAAAAAACAGCAGCGTCATGGTCAGGGCGGTCACTACGTTGGAATCACGCAGGAAGCCGAGTTTTTTCGGTACCTGGATATCTTCTGAACTGATGCTGTTGCGGGAGAACAGTTTGCCGAAAATGGCCCCCAGCAGCGCCACCGAGGCCGAAGTATGGCCGAGCGCGATATTGTCGTTGCCAGTGATTTTACGCACCCACGGCTGAACCAGCGCCGGTTGCAGCGTCCAGTACAGGCCCATGATCACGGTGAGCATCAGCGTTAGCTGCCAGCCGGCGATCGCCGGGTTGCTGTTGACCATCACGCCCGCGAAGATCATGGTGGTCCAGAACATCATGTGCCCGGTGAGGTAGATGTATTTAAAGCGCGTCAGGCGCGCCAGCAGCAGGTTGAAGGCGAACCCGCCCGCGATGGCGATGGTGACGCTGCTGCCGTAGCGCTCGCTGAACTTCACCTGGCCGATAATATTGGTCAGGTTCATGGAGCTTAAACCGAACACTTCGGTCCAGATCGGCTGGAAGATCAGCAACGCGGAGACGATAATCCCTGCCCCGGCGCCGATAATCAGGAAGCCTAAAATCCCCTTCAGCGTGCCGGAGACGATATCCGCCAGCGGTTTATTTTGCAGCACCAGCCCGAGCAGTACGATCAGGCCAATCAGGATGGACGCTTCGCCGAAGATATTGACGGTGATCCAACGCAGTACGCCGATAAATTCGTTCATGGTCTTACCCCTGAGTAAGGATGCCTGCGTTGACCAGCGCCTGGGTGATTTCGTTGGTGTCGATGTAGTTATTCACCACCACCACCGGGCAGGAAAGATGCTGTAAATTGCCCACCAGCTCGGCGTTGGTGATCACCAGATCGGCATTGGCCGACGCGGCGGCAGACACGTCCATATGCTCGACGTTCGCGTCCACGCCGTGCTTTTTGAGCACCGTTTCCACGTTCATCCGCAAAATTAAGCTCGACCCCATTCCCAAACCGCACACAGTTAGAATTTTCATTGTTATTTCTCCAGACGGACGTAGTGGTTTATTCCGCATCGATCATCAGACGATAAATCTGCTGCGCATCATGGGAATTCATTAAGGTTTGCAAATTTTCTTCATCGCCCAACAGGGTGACGATTTTTTGTATCAACTGAATATGCTGATCGCTGTTGGTCGCCGAAAGGCCCAGCACCAGTTGCACCGGGTCGTTTTCCGCGTGACCGAACTCCACCGGCTCGCGCAACCGCACCAGGCTGATTTGCGGCGCAATCGCCCCGTTTTCCGGGCGGGCATGGGGCATCGCCAGGCCCGGCGCAATCACAAAATAGGGGCCGAACTGGTGATAACTGTCGATCATCGCCTGGGTGTACTGCTCGCTACAGGCTCCGGCGGCGCACAGCGCATCGCCGGATTTGCGGATGGCCTCGTCGGCAGACGTGGCCGGGTAATCCAGATGGATTGCGTTCGGGCTGATCATTGCGCCTCCCTGATAATACGCGTGATGGACGCCAGCGTGGATTCCAGCGCCTGTTGAACGAAAGCTTCGCCTTTCTCTGCGCTGGCGCAGCGCGGATCGCCCAGTACCGAATAATCGGAAAACGCGGTCCAGGGCACGGGGCGGTAGCGGAAATCTTCCGGGAACGCGGGGTAATGCTCCCGCGCCTGGGACATGTCCACCGTCTCCGGGGCGAGCGCCAGCATCAAAGACGTTTCGATTTCATCGGCATGCATATAGCCCGGATACGCCACCGCCGATTCGCGCAGCTTCGCCACGCAGCAGTCCATCCCAGCCCAGCTGTAGCTGAGCAGCGTGATGCCCTCCTCCCGAAGCGTGCGCGCCGCCGCCTTGATGGCGTCGAAATTGCCGTAATGGGCGTTGATCACCGCCGTGGTGGTAATGCCGTAGCCCGCCATATTGCGCGCCAGGCTCACCAACAGATCCCCCAGCAGCGCGTTGCCGATATCAATCGCCCCGGCGTGGCCGCGCAACGACCATACCTGGCTGTAACACATCACCGGCAGGGTAATGGCGTCCTCGCCCAGCGCGCTATCAAGCCGTTCGCAAAAGCGTTCGGCTAGCAGGTTATCGGTATCCAGCGGCAGGTGATCGCCATGTGGCTCCACCGCGCCTAAGGGCAGCAGCGCGATTTTGGCGCGGGGGAGCGCCTGCTTCGCCTGCTGTTCGTTAAGCTGATGCAGTTTCATAGGCTGCCTTAACCGAAGCTGAAGTAGCGCGCCGGGTTTTCGACGAAGAAGTCATGCAGCAACGCTTCGCCGTCAAAACCCGCTTCCCGCGCTTCTTCAAGGAACCGTGGGCGCCAGTCCGCCAGGATAAATTTCAATCCCAGCCCGCCTTTTCCATAATGGGCGCTCATGCTTTTGCGAGCGAAATCGCCGCCGATCAGGATCTGTTTTTGATACCCCTTTTTGCACAGCGCCAGAATGGCTTCGGTGCGCACGTGCTCGGGGAAATATTTGATCCGGCTGATACCGTCAAACGAGATGAATGCCCCGGTGTTGGCAAGTTGACGGTGTAGCCACGGATCGGGATTGCGATCCATATGTGCAAAGCAGATGCGGGACAAATCAAGGCCCAGTTGTTTAAAAATCGCGGCCTGCTCCAGGGCCATCGTGCCCATTTCCGTATGGCTGTGCATCGGCGCGTGAGTCGCCTGTTGGGCGCGCACCACCACTTCCATAGTTTTACGCTCCAGGGGGGAAATGGCGTTATAGCCGGTGCCACACTTCACCATCCCGGCGCGGTACGCGGTGCCATCGATGCCGTCGGTCACTTCCCGGCTGACGTGTTCCACCAACGCATCGAGCGGCGTGTTGGCAATCCAGTCGGCGAAGGTCTGGTCGGTGCCGGGGCGTTTCGAACTCCACAGGAAGCCCTTGTTAAACCCGGCGGTGGCGACGATCTGCACCTGCTGACGGCTGGCGATTTCCGCCACTACCCCGACGTGACGGCCATAATCCGGCGCGGTAGCGTCATAAATCGACTGGCCGCCCGCGGCGCGGAAATCCGCCAGTTCCCGCTCCGAAGCGGCTTTATCGTCAAGCAACAGATCTTCTTCGTTGCGCTCCTGCCAGTACGGCGGGATGCAGTAAAGGTGGTCGTGACTGTAAGTCACCCCAAGCTGCTGCGGTGCGATGTCACCGGTGAGTGTGCGAATAAACCCCATACGATACGCCTTGTTATCAGTGAGTTGGTGTATTCAACTTAGAACTTGTCCACCTGACTGGTCAAGTGATCATGGTCGCAAAACAACCAGCAAAAAGCCCATTGCTGCGAGGCAACGCACACTTTCATAGGAAATGTCGATAATTCAGGAAAAGCGCCTGGGAAGCGTGCGAGACAGTTGGTGTGATAACAAGCCGCAGAAATCGGGCGTAGGGGGAGGTGAAAAGCTAACCGGGAACGCGGCAGACGCATTCCCAATTGACGGCGTTAATCCAAATCT
This sequence comes from Atlantibacter sp. MEI4A-1023, assembly GCF_056155425.1. Lineage (NCBI taxonomy): Bacteria > Pseudomonadati > Pseudomonadota > Gammaproteobacteria > Enterobacterales > Enterobacteriaceae > Atlantibacter > Atlantibacter sp. MEI4A-1023. The sequence continues at coordinate 2,355,305 of NZ_CM149568.1, read as the reverse complement.
GCGCCGTTGCTGGATATGACTTTCGTATACCAGTAAAACGATTTTTTACGGGTGCGCGCCAGAGTGCCCGCGCCGCTGTCGTCCCGATCGACATAAACAAAACCGTAGCGTTTGCTCATCTCGCCGGTAGACGCCGACACCAGGTCGATACAGCCCCAGGTGGTGTAACCGATCACCGGGATGCCGTCTTCAATGGCTTCGCCCATGGCTTTGATGTGCTCGCGCAGGTAGCTAATGCGGTAATCGTCGTTGATTTCGCCCTGCTCGTTGAACTCATCTTTCGCGCCGAGACCGTTTTCCACCAGGAACAGCGGCTTCTGGTAGCGGTCATACATCATATTCATGGTGATGCGCAGCCCCAGCGGGTCGATGCCCCATCCCCATTCGCTGGCCTGGATATGCGGGTTCTTCAGGGATTTCACCACGTTGGCGGCGCTGCTGTTGCCGTCGTTCATCTCGGCGGAGGCGCAGCGCGAGGCGTAATAGCTGAAGGAGACAAAATCCACGGTGTTTTTCAGGATCTCGTTATCACCCGGCTCGCTGACGATGCTGATGCCCTTCTCTCTGAACATCCGCGCCGCATAAGACGGATAGGCCCCGCGCGCCTGCACGTCGATAAAGAACAGGTTCTCGCGGTCCTTTTCCAGCGCTGCCCATACGTCTTCCGGCTTGCAGGACCACGGATAGAAATTGCCTCCCGCCAGCATACAGCCCACCTGGTTCGCCGGGTTCACCTCATGGGCGATTTTGGTCGCCAGGGCGCTGGCCACCAGTTCATGGTGCGCCGCCTGGTACTTCACCTGCTCTTTATTGTCGCTTTCATCGAACACCAGCCCGGCCCCGGAGAACGGGCTGTGCAGCAGGATGTTAATTTCGTTGAAGGTCAGCCAGTATTTCACCAGCCCGTCGAACGCTTCAAAGCAGGTGCGCGCATAGCGGGTAAAGAATTCGACCATTTTGCGGTTGCGCCAGGAGCCGTATTCACGCACCAGGTGCATCGGCACGTCGAAATGGCACAGCGTCACCAGCGGCTCAATACCGTACTTTTTGCACTCGGCGAACAGGTCACGGTAAAACGCGATGCCTTCGGCGTTGGGCGTTAACTCGTCGCCCTGGGGGTAAATACGGCTCCAGGCAATAGAGGTGCGGAACACGGTAAAGCCCATTTCCGCCATCAGGGCGATATCTTCTTTGTAACGATGATAGAAATCGATAGCCTGGTGGCTGGGATAGAACTCATCGTCCCGCAGCGTAAAGCGCGGTTCGAGGCCCAGTTTGACCGCCATCCGCTGGCTGCCGTGGGGGATCATATCCACGGTTGTCAGCCCTTTCCCGCCTTCAAGGTACGCGCCTTCCGCCTGGTTGGCGGCCAGTGCGCCGCCCCATAAAAAACCGTCCGGAAATTGTGAAACAGACATGAAGCACTACTCCTTGAATTAATTAACTTTTACTGCCGGTTCGATCTGTGGGTTGGCGGATGCGGGCTGTTCAGCCTCCACCGGCTTTTCTACCGGGATATCTTCAAAGCCCAGCAGCAGCGTGACGAAGAACGAAATCACCACCGACAGGATCATCACGCCCACCACCCAGGCAATGCTCATTGGGTTAGCCGGGTCAAAGAACTGGACGCTGGTAAACAGCCCCGGCGACGCCATCGAATGGCTGGCAAGCCCGCCAATACCCGCTACCGCGCCGCAGATAAAGCCGGTAATTAAACAGGCGATCAGCGGGCGTTTGAGGCGCAGCGCCACGCCGTACAAGGCAGGTTCAGAAATCCCGGCGACAATCGCCGATGCCGCAGCGGCCAACGCCGTCTGGCGCAGTTCCGGGTTTTTGGTACGCCACGCCACCGCCAGCGACGAGCCGCCCAGCGACAGGTTGGCACCGATCTCAGACGGCATCACCATGCCCTCTTTGCCGGTTTCCGCGATGGTTTGGATAATGGTTGGCGTAAATACGCGGTGCATCCCGGTCATGACCAGCAATGGCCAGATGGCGCCCATAATCGCCACCGACAGCCAGCCCAGATGGCTGTGAATGGTGTAAACCACGCTGGAAATCCCGCTGCCGATCCAGATGCCCACCGGGCCGATAAACATAATCGCAATGGGTGCGGCAATCAGCACAATCAGCATCGGTTTCAGGAAGTTTTTGGTGACCGCCGGGGTAATTCTGTCAACCCAGCGTTCGATGTACGACAGGATCCAGGTCATGCACAGCGCCGGGATCACGGTGTAGGTGTATTTCACTGCCGTGACCGTCAGGCCCATAAATTCAACGTGCTGGCCCTGGGCGGCTTTTGCCATCAGGTCAATAAAGTTCGGGTGTACCAGCACGCCTGCGATGGCAATCGCCAGCGACATGTTAGTTTTAAATTTCACGGCCGCCGAGGCCGCCACCATGATCGGCAGGAAGAAGAACGCGCCATCCCCGATGGTGTTGAGAATAATCAGCGTTGAGGAGCCTTTCTCGAACACGCCGGTCATATCCAGCATCATCGCCAGCAGCTTCAGCATCGAGCCGCCGATAATCGCCGGGATCAGCGGCGACATGGTGCCGATCAGCGCATCGAGAATGCCCGCGCCGATGCGCCGCAGAGTAATTTTGTTTTTCTGCGGCAGTTCGTTATGCGCCACCGCGCCTTCCGGCAGCAGCTTCAACACGTCGGCATAGGCCTGGGATACGGTATTGCCGATGATCACCTGGCACTGGGTATCGTTATTCACCACGCCCAGCACGCCGCTGATGCTTTTTAGTTTAGCGATGTCCGCCGCGCTGTCGTCTTTCAGCACGAAGCGCAGACGGGTCATGCAGTGCGTCACCGACGCGATATTGTCCGCACCGCCAATGGCATCCACTATCGAGCGGGATACTGCTGCATAATTTTTTGACATGACTGATTCTCGCGTAATGCCTTACCGTATTTTTATCGCCGAGCTTGCTGGCCGGCAAAATCAGCGCGTTTATATCGGTAAGGCCATTACTTTCATAGGGTTAGACAAGAACTTCACGAAACGCCGTTTTTTGTGTAACAGTATAGGTAACCGGTTCCACATAAGGGTGGTTAAATCACGTTTAGTTTTCAACACAAAATTAATATTGATTGTGAATCTGTGACTCAGATCGCCACAGAGCCCCTGCATCACCTTTCTCTTCGTGAAAACTGCCGCTGCCATTCGGGGAAAACTGTGTAGAATGGCTGGCGTACTCACCGTCCGGGATCGATTCATGTCAACAATGCAGGAAGTGGCAAAAAAAGCGGGTGTATCAAAGGCGACGGTGTCGCGGGTGCTCTCCGGCAAGGGGTATACCAGCGAAGAGACCAAAGAACGGGTGTACAAAGCGATTGAGGAAACCGGCTATCGCCCTAACCTGCTGGCGCGCAACCTGGCGACCAATAAATCACAATGCATTGGCCTGGTGGTGACCAATACCCTGTATACCGGCAGCTACTTTAGCGAACTGCTCTCTCAGGCGGCGAAAAAACTCGAAGCCAATGGCCGACAGTTGATCCTCGTCGATGGGAAACACAGCGCTGAAGAAGAGAAAGCCGCCATCGATTTTCTGCTCGACCTGCGCTGTGATGCCATCATCATCTACCCGCGTTTCCTCAACGTGGATGAAATGGACGCCATCGTCGAAAAGCACAAACAGCCGATTATGGTGATGAACCGTAAGCTGCGTAAGCATCACAGCCACTGCATTTGCTGCGATCACCACGGCGCGAGTTTTATGGCAACAAAGCACCTGATTGACCGGGGGCATCGCAATATCGCGTTTATTACCGGTTCGATGGACTCTCCAACTGCGATTGATCGTCTGGCGGGTTACAAAGCGGCGCTCACGGCCAGCGGCATCCCGGTACGCGATGCGCTGATCGCCTTCGGTAAATGGTCCCCGGCCAGCGGCGCGGAGGCGACGGATAAACTGCTGAGTGCAAAATTACCCTTTAGCGGGCTGGTGGTCAGTAATGATGATATGGCGATCGGGGCCATGAAGACCCTGCACGGTGCGGGTCTGACGGTGCCGGGCGATGTCTCGATCGTGGGTTTCGATAATATCGCTACCGCGCCATTCCTGCAGCCCGCGCTGTCGAGCATCAAAGATCCGGTGAGTGAGATGATTAACGAAGTGATTGAGCGGCTAATTTCGATGCTGGATGGTGGATATTTGTCGACCAACAGCCTGTTTTCTTCACGGCTGCTGGAACGGGATTCGGTACAGGACGGGCCGTTTCGCTAAAACCCGTCCTGCAACAGGACGGGTTATTAACGGTTAGCCTGCTTTACGGGTTGAACTCGCCATATGCCGCTGCTGCAATAGCACCAGCCGTTCCATATAGGCAATGTCTTTCGGTTCGAGACTGAATGCCGCCTCGACCCAGTCTTCGGTGATGTCCATCAGCTCCGCACGCGGAAGGCTCAGCACCCGCTGCCGGGTACGCAGCATGGCCCTGACGCCGTTCAGCTTAAGCGTCAGCGAATCGATAAACGTGCGTGTCGCCACGGTTCCCTGCCCCGGTTCGAACAACATATCCACCAGGCCATGCTGCTCATGCCACTGCGCCGGATGCGCCTCGCCTTTGTAGATTAACGCCTCTGCGAGCTTCATCCCCGAACGCCGCGCCACCAGAGAGTACGCCCCCATGCCGGGGAATAAATTAAAGGCAATTTCCGGGAAACCGAGCCGAACGTCGTGCTGCGCCAGTATAAAATGATGCGCCAGCGCGGCCTCGAACCCGCCACCCAGCGCGCTGCCCTCTACCATGGCAATGCTGATCGCGCCCGCGTCAAACCCCCGCGACGCGGCGTGGACACAGTCTACGCAGGCCCGGGCATAGGCGCGTAATGCTTCCCGCCGACCGTTTTTTATCGCCTCGACGAAAAAGGCCAAATCCCCGCCCGCGTTATACAGGCCAGGGACCAGCGATCCGGTTACCCAAAAATTTACCGCAAAGCCGATTTTTTGAACCAGATATTGCAGGTTCATAATTTCCTCGATTAATTGATGATTAAACGATGGCCGGGGTTGCGCATTTAACATCATCCAGATGGTTTTGCGTTTTTCCTCATACCAGGCCGAAAGTTGGGTGTATTGCGCGCTATCAGTAAATAAATGGCAATCAGGATGAGTTATTATCGTCATAGTCTTTCCTTATTAAACATTATGCGAAAATCGCAGCGAAAGACTACTTCAGACGTTAAGCCAGCAATACATCAACAACCCTATCGCCAATTAACAAGATTGTTATGCATTTGAAAAAGAAGAAAAGCGGAGTGATACATAACGTGCTATTAACCATTAATAGCACGAGCAATAAAAACACCAGCACAATATACTCCCCCCTGTTCATGAACAACAAAAAATATTGAGGTCACAAACATTTATCCATTTCAGGTTAAACAAGTAAAATGAGTGGCATTGTCAGTGAAAAACTCCGGAGTGATAAAATAAAGAGAGATTCATAAGGTTATTTGAAAAAGCAAGGCCGTGATAACCGTTATTAGCTGCGGATTGTAAACCATTAAGATAATCCTATAATTAATTGTACCGTCCCCGCCTGCGGTTAAGCTTAACAGTCATAGACGTGATAGTTTAATGGAATGGAAGTGATATGGATACTCTGGTAAAAGTCTTTATATGTACCGATAACTATTACCTGTACAAAGGCATCGTTTGCTCTCTTTCAGAAAGAGTAAACTGCCATTTCGTTTGGGTAAGTGATATTGATAATAAATCTTCTTTTGTTCTGAATGCGCTACGGCAACAAGATATTGTCATTCTGCTAACAGAGACAAAAATGATTGATTTCTATTTTCTAATCAAGCTTTGCAAGTGTCAATGCAAGGTCGTAATGGCAAGCAACGAGCAAAACTGGTTACTCAACATTATGTTTAACTTTGCCATGATAAATACTCATTTTTATTTGAGCGATCTCTTGCTTGCGATCTACAGTAAAAGCAATCAAAATTTTTATGCGAAGTACCCGAAATTCACAAAACAAGAGAAAAAGGTGTTGTTCTATACGTCTAAAGGGCATTCCGTTAGTGCAATGAGCAGATACCTGGAAATATCCGAGAAAACAATTTACCAGCATCAGCGCAATGCACTGAATAAAATTGGAATGGACAGGCCACGCAGCGTGGTAGGTTTGCCAAAAAATTTCCTTGATTTTTTATTCCATAAACAGAGCTGAAACTATATTAGCAATATGCGTCGGAAAAGTGGTTTTTTACCGCAACATTCTCAATGAGATATAATGCACTGATTAAATGACGATACTTAATAAGATCCTGTACAGTATGCATCCCTAATTTCCTGATGGCGGACATTCTTTGATTATAAAGAGTTTTATAATGTCCGCTATATTCTTTACTGGATTCTTTAACGCCTCTTCCAGTGAAAACATTGGTTACGGCAATAAGCTCTGCCGGAGATAAACTCCTGGCTCGGTAGTTTCTTCTGTGGGCGGGATGGAGGGTCCTTTTTGCCGTAAATGGCGTTTTGCTGCTCCCTTTACATTGCCCAACATAGTCTTTCAACTGTAGCTTAAGGATCTCAATATCACTTCTGCCATCTACAAAATGTACGATATTCAGTTCTTTGACAAAAATCGATTTCAACTTAGAAATTGCATCCGATACGATAATGACTTTGTGGCTATCCAGTTTAAGCCTCTCAATATCCTCTACTAAAAATCTTACTATTTCCGCACGCATCATGTTCATCTGGTCATGGATATGGATAATGATAGAATTAATCTCCCCGGCGAAACTCTCCCGCCAGGTAATAAATTCATTCACATCTTCGAAAACACAGCATCGTAATGCCGGAACCGGTGATTTCAATATAGAGGTCATGGCGGCCCGACTATAACAACATTCATCTATAATAATATTCACAGCTGAATCATAGGGTTGATTAATTTTCATTGGCATTTTACTGTCCCTGTTGGAGGTCGTTTTCATTAACATCTGGTTGAGTAAAAGAGCGCCTGAATACCACAGGAATTGCAGGCGCTAAGGGGGCTACTATTTGTTACTGCTTTTTTTGTTATTTATAACGGGGGTCGCTTTATCATTTTCTTCCGTTGTAGTCTGCTGCTGTGGCTGGACTTGAGCCTGAACATCATTAATTACCATAACATCAGAAAAATATTCTTTACCTAATATTTTACCACTACCAAACCACGGAACCCCTTTGGAAGTAAACATCACATTGCCCGCTTGCTGGGTTAGCACGTCACCCGTTGCGTTTGCCACAGTAAAGCTGTTCAACGTCACATTCACTGGCACCAGTGATTTCGCGGAGTTACTTTTATAAAACATTGTGATTTTACGTAAATATTCAGGCGCATAGTTATAAACGATACCGGCGATTTTTTGTTGGTAACCCGCCCAATACTGATCCTTCTCATTCTGAATATTTTCAGCGATTACGGCATACATCTGCGCAGTAGCCTGAACAATGGCCATTTTAACCTGCGCATCATGAATGAATTGCGGCTGGTTAAATACAATCTGCTCGGTTTTCTCAGAGGTAGTCTGTTGTTTATCAGACTTCCAGAAACTCCAGCCACTTGATTTTGCCTCTTTTTTATCCGCTTTTTCTTTCGTGGGCTGTTTAGAGAAATAACCTCCATTATTAACAGGCGCGAATACAGAATTTGCCAGATAAACAGCACAGGTCATCTGCTGCTGCTCTTTATCGCCATTAACCAGCAATGATGCCACGCTGCCACTACGGGGGATTTTCGCGGTATCAACGCCTTTTTCTTTTAACGTGGTAATAACGTCTTGTTGAGTTTTTTCGCCTCTCGCCAGCGCACAGATCTGCTGCATCGCAAAATCATTACGCTTTCCTTCAATCGTCGGCATGATCGACTGGAGGGTGTCAGTGATCATATTATACGCCGGTACACTGATGGTTTTAACCGGCAAATCCTGGGGTGCGGCGACAGCCTGTTCTACAGCCAGGAGGAGAAGACCGCCAACGGCGGTCTTAATTACATTTGAAACGGACATGCTTATTTACCTGAATTAATATCTACAACATCAAAAGTCATTCGACGGTTTGGTGCAAGGCACTCAATAACAGCCGGAGATTTTTTACCGGGGCAATTTACGCGTGGCATCGCATCGCCCATTCCACGGGTCTCAATCGCTGAGCCCGTAATACCGTTCTCAATCAGCATTTGTTTGACTGATTCAGCACGTGCCAGTGACAGCTGCTGGTTTTTTACCGGGTTGCCAATACGATCGGTATGACCGGTTACAACAACATGTTTGCCAGCAAGCGATTCACCTTTTAACTCAGTGGCAAGACGGCTCACCTGTAATACCCCTTCAGCGCTCAGTGCAGGGCTTCCAAAGGCAAACAGACTTGAACCACTCAGTTCTTTATGCACTGGCGCTTTTACCTGCGGGGCTGCGGGCGCTTTCAGTCTTGACAGACAATCTTCTGGCAAGAAATAGAAACTCTGCGCGGTCATCTGCGAATCAAATAAAACTTTGTATTGGCACGTTAATAAAGATTTATCCGGCTGAGTGAAATGGAAAATATAATCCCACTCTTTCACACGAATAACGCCTTCTTTGAAATGTGGCACGCCAATCAACTCGTAAACCTGCGGTTTGGTTAAACCCGGACGCATTTGCTTCAGGTTATCGAGATTAACAAAGCTGCCCTCTTCCCTTACTGCGCTGGACTGCTCCGGGAAAACTGGCTTTGCGGTTTTGCCTTGAGCGTCAACATCGCTAATAGAGTGAGTACAGGCAGATAATAACGCCATGCCACCCATCGCCAGCGCCAGACGAGCTGTTTTTAAATAATTCATAATCAATTCTCTATAAAGAGGTAACAGGCCCCCGGACATTACCGGGGGCATGATTTATGCGAAAATTAGAACTGGTAGCCTACGCCTACAGCCGCGCCGACATCGCCCTGGCTGTTGGTGGTACCAGAAATTTTCGTTACCCACTTACCGTTATCGGAAATAGTGGAAACACCCAGTGCAATCGCAGATTCACCCTGGTAGGTGCCGCCAGCCAGACCAACCATACTTGCGCCTGGTTGATAAGGCTGTGGTAGTCCCGCCATGGCCATTGCACCCGCCACGCCCGCGCTCAACTTATCCTTCTGGTCATCGACCATGTTTTTAAGATCGTTGAACTTTTTGTTGGTGTACTGATAAGAGTTGTTAACACCCTCTTTCAGCTGACCCACGTTCACGGCGTCGGTGTTTTGAGTCCCTGCTGCAACGTTTGTAATTTGACGCTCATTGCCGACAGAGCCCACTGAGACGCTGTTGTCACGATCGGTTACCGAGTTGTAACCCAATGCAACAGAGTTGGTATGGGTTGCTTTCGAGTGAGTACCGATTGCAGTACTGTGATCCGCACTGGCAATTGCGCCAGCGCCGCCCGCGACAGCATCTTTCCCGGTCGGTTTCGGTTTCGGCAGATTACTGGTGTTATTCACCTGGAACATGCCGTCCGTACCGTTAGAGATGTTGGTTACACTCTGGTTAACCTGATCCAACTGGTATTTGTTCACTGCATCGCTTGGGGCTTCGCCATTCGCGACGTTAGTGATGGTAGTACCACCGGTGTGAGTGGAGTTGTCGTAAGTATCCCCGCCCATAATCACTTTGTTGTAGTTAACCGTACCGTCAGAGTTAGTCTCATACTTCACGCTTCCGGCATCAATATTGTTGATGTCGCCAGAGATCTTCTCAATTGCCTGGTTGGTGGCGTAGAGCTCAGAACCGTTCACCGCATCGGTGCTGTCAGCCGTAATACGGCCTGCAGCGACATTAGTGATAGTCCGTTCGTTGCCTTCGCTACCCACACTGACAGTGCTGGTCGGCGTAGTGCCTGCAACTGCATAGGCTTCACCATTGATGGTTACGCTGGTAGTTGCTACCGCTGCCTGAGTGACCGAGCCTGCACCCAGCGCCACATCGTTGGCGTTGTTTGCGATAGAACCCGTACCCACGGCTACACTGTTCTCTCCATTGGTCTGAGACCTCTGGCCAATCGCTGTACTGCCTTTGCCCGTAGATTTGGCATCGTCACCCATTGCGACGGAGCCATCACCCAGAGACTGGGCGTTAGGGCCTACCGCGATGGAATCCATGCCGCTTGCCACTGAATCCGCTTTATCGGAATTGGCGTGGAAGTACTTGGTCCCGTTGTTGTAGATATTGGTGGTGGCATCAGTCAGTTGCTGCACGTTAACCGCATCGCTCGGATCGCTACCGTAAGCTACGTTAGTGATACGCGTACCGCCGGTTTTGGTCACGCTGTTATACGTGTCGCCGCCCAGGGTGATGTGGTTGTAGTTCACCGTGCCGTCTTCGTTGATCTCATACTTCACCGTGCCTTGATCCAGCGAAGTAATCGCTGAATTGGTAGCAAACAGTTGAGAACCGTTGATGGCATCGGTGCTGTCAGCCGTCAAACGACCCGCCGCCACATTAGTGATGGTGCGTTCATGACCGCGGCTGCCCACAGAGACGGTACTCAGCGGATTGATGCCCGCGAAGCCGTAATCAACATCATTGATGCGTACACCCGTAGTGGCCACTGCGGCTTCAGTTACCGAGCCGGAGCCCAACGCCACATCGCCGTCGTTGATGGACTGCGCATCGCGGCCCAGCGCCAGGCTGTCGAGACCGGTTGAGCGTGCGTTGTAACCCACCGCCGTGCTGCCCTGACCGTTGGCATAAGCATCAGCCAGCGCCAGACCGGCATCGTTGGTACGTACATAGCGGATACCACGACCGTTGATCTCGGTGTAATCATCACCCTGATCGCCCGCGAAATTATTCACGGTATTGGTCACGTTGGTGATGTTGTTGTTGGTTTCCGTCAGCTGCGAGAAGTTAACCGCATCACTCGGCGCCACACCGTCCGCCACGTTAGTGATGGTGGTGCCGCCCGTGTGGGTGCTGTTGTCGTAGGTATCGCCGCCCAGCGTCACGCTGTTGTAGTTCACCGTACCGTCAACATGGGTGTCGTATTTCACCGCGCCCTGTTCCAGACCGTTGATTGCCGTATTGGTCGCAAACAGCTGCGAGCCGTTAATGGCATCGGTACTGTCAGCGGTGATACGACCTGCCGCCACGTTGGTGATGGTGCGTTCATGACCCAGGCTGCCCACAGACACGGTGCTCAGCGGATTGATACCTGCGAACTCATAGTCAACGCCCTGAATACGCACACCCGTGGTTGCTACCGCAGCGTCGGTTACCGAGCCGGAGCCCAGCGCCACATCGCCGTCATTGATGGACTGCGCATCGCGGCCCAGCGCCAGGCTGTCGAGACCGGTTGAGTGTGCGTTGTAACCCACCGCCGTGCTGCCCTGACCGTTGGCATAAGCATCAGCCAGCGCCAGACCGGCATCGTTGGTACGTACATAGCGGATACCACGACCGTTGATCTCGGTGTAATCATCACCCTGATCGCCCGCGAAATTATTCACGGTATTGGTCACGTTGGTGATGTTGTTGTTGGTTTCCGTCAACTGCGAGAAGTTAACCGCATCACTCGGTGCCACACCGTCCGCCACGTTAGTGATGGTGGTGCCGCCCGTGTGGGTGCTGTTGTCGTAGGTGTCGCCGCCCAGCGTCACGCTGTTGTAGTTCACCGTACCGTCAACATGGGTGTCGTATTTCACCGCGCCCTGATCCAGCCCGTTGATGGCCTGGTTGGTGGCGAACAGCTGCGAGCCGTTGATGGCGTCAGTGCTGTCAGCAGACAGGTGACCGGCTGCCACGTTGGTGATCAGACGCTCATTCCCTTCCGAGCCCACGCTCACCTGGCTGGCCGGATTGGCACCCGCGAACGTGTAGTCCACGCCCTGCAGGGTGACGCCCGCCGTCCCGGTGGTTGCGCCCGTGACCGAGCCTGCGCCCAGTGCGATATCATTCGCATTGTTCGCCACTGCGCCCATCCCGATTGCCACCGAATCCGCACCCAGCGCCTCAGAATCCGCGCCGGTGGAGTTGGCGTGGAAGTACTTGGTACCGGTGTTGTAGATGTTGTTTACGGTGTCGCCCAGATCCGTCACGTCACCCTGGATAGTGGTGATATCACCCTGAATGTTGGTGATATCGGTGGTGTTGGTGTCGACCTGGTCGCCCAGGCTGTTGATGGCCGTGTTGGTTGCAAACAACTGCGAACCGTTCACCGCGTCAGTGCTGTCAGCAGACAGATGACCGGCTGCCACGTTGGTGACCAGACGCTCATTCCCTTCCGAACCCACGCTCACCTGGCTTGTCGGAGCCGCACCCGCAAAGGCAAAGTCCTCACCGTTGATGGTGACGCCCGCCGTCCCGGTGGTTGCGCCCGTGACCGAGCCTGCGCCCAGCGCGATATCATTCGCGTTGTTCGCCACTGCGCCCATCCCGATTGCCACCGAATCCGCACCCAGCGCCTCAGAATCCGCGCCGGTGGAGTTGGCGTGGAAGTACTTGGTACCGGTGTTGTAGATGTTGTTTACGGTGTCGCCCAGATCCGTCACGTCACCCTGAATGTTGGTGATGTCGGTGGTGTTGGTGTCGACCTGGTCGCCCAGGCTGTTGATGGCCGTGTTGGTTGCAAACAGCTGCGAACCGTTCACCGCGTCAGTGCTGTCAGCAGACAGGTGACCGGCAGCCACGTTAGTGACCAGACGCTCATTCCCTTCCGAACCCACGCTCACCTGGCTTGTCGGAGCCGCACCCGCAAAGGCAAAGTCCTCACCGTTGATGGTGACGCCCGCCGTCCCGGTGGTTGCGCCCGTGGCCGAGCCTGCGCCCAGCGCGATATCATTCGCATTGTTCGCCACTGCGCCCATCCCGATTGCCACCGAATCCGCACCCAGCGCCTCAGAGTCCGCGCCGGTGGAGTTGGCGTGGAAGTACTTGGTACCGGTGTTGTAGATGTTGTTTACGGTGTCGCCCAGATCCGTCACGTCACCCTGGATAGTGGTGATATCACCCTGAATGTTGGTGATATCGGTGGTGTTGGTGTCGACCTGGTCGCCCAGGCTGTTGATGGCCGTGTTGGTTGCAAACAGCTGCGAACCGTTCACCGCGTCAGTGCTGTCGGCAGACAGATGACCGGCTGCCACGTTAGTGACCAGACGCTCATTCCCTTCCGAACCCACGCTCACCTGGCTTGTCGGAGCCGCACCCGCAAAGGCAAAGTCCTCACCGTTGATGGTGACGCCCGCCGTCCCGGTGGTTGCGCCCGTGGCCGAGCCTGCGCCCAGCGCGATATCATTCGCATTGTTCGCCACTGCGCCCATCCCGATTGCCACCGAATCCGCACCCAGCGCCTCAGAATCCGCGCCGGTGGAGTTGGCGTGGAAGTACTTGGTACCGGTGTTGTAGATGTTGTTTACGGTGTCGCCCAGATCCGTCAGGTCGCCTTCCACCGTGGTGACACGGTTGTCCAGGTTGGTGACGTTAGTATTGGTTTCCGTCAGCTGCGAGAAGTTCACCGCATCACTCGGTGCCACACCGTCCGCCACGTTAGTGATGGTGGTGCCGCCCGTGTGGGTGCTGTTGTCGTAGGTGTCACCGCCCAGCGTCACGCTGTTGTAGTTCACCGTACCGTCAACAAAGGTGTCGTATTTAACCGAGCCAGCATCCAGGTTATTGATATCGGTGTTCAGTGTATTGATCGCCGTGTTGGTGGCGAACAGCTGCGAGCCGTTGATGGCGTCAGTGCTGTCAGCAGACAGGTGACCGGCTGCCACGTTGGTGATCAGACGCTCATTCCCTTCCGAGCCCACGCTCACCTGGCTGGCCGGATTGGCACCCGCGAACGTGTAGTCCACGCCCTGCAGGGTGACGCCCGCCGTCCCGGTGGTTGCGCCCGTGGCCGAGCCTGCGCCCAGCGCGATATCATTCGCATTGTTCGCCACCGCGCCCATCCCGATTGCCACCGAATCCGCACCCAGCGCCTCAGAATCCGCGCCGGTGGAGTTGGCGTGGAAGTACTTGGTACCGGTGTTGTAGATGTTGTTTACGGTGTCGCCCAGATCCGTCAGGTCGCCTTCCACCGTGGTGACACGGTTGTCCAGGTTGGTGACGTTAGTATTGGTCTCGGTCAGCTGCGAGAAGTTCACCGCATCACTCGGTGCCACACCGTCCGCCACGTTAGTGATGGTGGTGCCGCCCGTGTGGGTGCTGTTGTCGTAGGTGTCCCCGCCCAGCGTCACGCTGTTGTAGTTCACCGTACCGTCAACAAAGGTGTCGTATTTAACCGAACCGGCGTCCAGAGTTTCGATGGCAGAGTTAGTTGCAAACAACTGCGAACCGTTGATGGCATCGGTGCTGTCGGCTGAAATGCGCCCTGCTGCAACATTCGTTACAGTTCGTTCAGCGTTTACATCACCGACACTGACAGTAGCGACAGGCGAAATGCCTGCAAAGTCATACTGCTTACCATTGATGATCGTACTGGAGGTACCCACCGCTGAGGATGTTTGAGCGCCTGAACCTAAGGCTACAGACATATCATGTAATGCCTGTGCACCCTGACCCAACGCCAGGCTGTTAGCGCCAAACGCTGACGTGTCTGCACCAACCGCAGTCGCACGTTCACCTGCTGCCTTAGAATTCGCACCAAATGAAGATCCGCCTAATCCCGTGGCAATCGCACCAGAACCAAAGGCAGCCGTAAACTGCTCCAGCGCCTGAGCATTTTGACCTACAGCAGTAGAGGCAAACTGAGTAGCCTTGCTGTTTGCGCCAACCGCGGTAGCAAAGTCAGCCACTGCCTGACTATCCTGACCAATCGCAACAGTTGCGGTGTTCATCGCCTGGCTGTTAGCGCCTAATGCCAGAGAATAGTCACCGGATGCACTGCTTGACTGACCGATTGCGGTTGCAACATAGCCATCCGCGAGACTGCCCTGACCCAATGCCATGGTCTTTTCACCCACTGCGGAGCTGTTCGCGCCTATTGCAGTAGACTCATCACCCTGTGCATTTGCGGATAAACCAATAGCCACGCCATCCTGACCCGCCGCCGAAGCATTTACGCCAGCTGCCAGTGCATTAAGACCCGTTGCACCGTCATTGTTGTAATTACCACCCTCAACGCCATTGTCATTAACGCTGTAGTAATGGGTTTTGACACCCTCTACCGTTTCGTTAAGCTGATCAACGTTCACCGCATCGCCACCCTCCACGCCATAAGCAACGTTATTGATGACAGTACCGCCAGTGTGAGTGCTGCTGTCGTAGGTGTCACCACCCAGCGTGATGTGGTTGTAGTTCACCGAGCCATCAACAAAGGTGTCGTATTTAACAGAACCGGCATCCAGAACGTTGATCGCGGAGTTGGTGGCAAACAGCTGCGAACCGTTCACCGCGTCAGTGCTGTCGGCAGACAGATGACCGGCTGCCACGTTGGTGACCAGACGCTCATTCCCTTCCGAACCCACGCTCACCTGGCTTGTCGGAGCCGCACCCGCAAAGGCAAAGTCCTCACCGTTGATGGTGACGCCCGCCGTCCCGGTGGTTGCGCCCGTGGCCGAGCCTGCGCCCAGCGCGATATCATTCGCGTTGTTCGCCACTGCGCCCATCCCGATTGCCACCGAATCCGCACCCAGCGCCTCAGAATCCGCGCCGGTGGAGTTGGCGTGGAAGTACTTGGTACCGGTGTTGTAGATGTTGTTTACGGTGTCGCCCAGATCCGTCAGGTCGCCTTCCACCGTGGTGACACGGTTGTCCAGGTTGGTGACGTTAGTATTGGTCTCGGTCAGCTGCGAGAAGTTCACCGCATCACTCGGTGCCACACCGTCCGCCACGTTAGTGATGGTGGTGCCGCCCGTGTGGGTGCTGTTGTCGTAGGTGTCCCCGCCCAGCGTGATGCTGTTGTAGTTCACCGTACCGTCAACGTTGGTGTCGTACTTAACAGAACGATCGCTGAGATCGTTGGTTACCTGTGCAACCGCTGAGAGCTGTGCAACGTTAACGGCATCAGAATCTTCAGTACCCGCTGCTACGCCGGTGATTTGGCGGAACTTACCGGTATCAACATCCCCGATACTTAACGCACCCAGTGTGCTGGTGGTTGCATTGATAGCCATGGCCGCAGCAGAAGAAAGACCTTCCGGCAAGTAACCCGGTTTACCCGCAGAGGTATTTGCAACTGAGTTGGCACCCAATGCAATACCATCAGCAACATTGGCCTGCGCACCGTAGCCCATCGCTACTGCGTTATCGCCGACAGCAGTTGCCGCGATACCGGCAGCCATGGAATTTACGCCCGTTGCGCCGTCATTGTCGAAGTTGGCATTTTGGAAGCCGTTGTCGTTAACGCTGTAGTAATGGGTTTTGGCACCCTCTACCGTTTCGTTAAGCTGATCAACGTTCACCGCATCGCCACCCTCCACGCCATACGCAACGTTATTGATGACAGTCCCGCCCATGTGGGTGCTGTTGTCGTAGGTGTCCCCGCCCAGCGTCACGCTGTTGTAGTTCACCGTACCGTCAACAAAGGTGTCGTATTTAACAGAACCGGCATCAAGGGTGTTAATGGCAGAGTTAGTTGCAAACAACTGCGAACCATTGATGGCATCGGTGCTGTCGGATGAAATACGTCCTGCTGCAACATTCGTTACAGTTCGTTCAGCGTTTACATCACCAACACTGACAGTGGCGACAGGCGCAGCGCCTGCAAAGTTATACTGCTTGCCATTGATTATCGCGTCGGGAGTCGCCACCACAGGGGCTGTCCGGGAGCCTGAACCTAAGGCTACAGACCTATCCTCCTGAGCAATCGCACCTTCACCCAATGCCAGCGTGCTGGTACCAATTGCCCTGCTATTCCAGCCGACAGTAACGGAACCGCCACCTAGTGCAGTTGTACTCATACCAACAGCTACGCTGTTGTCACCCCCTGCGTAAGCTTTTACACCAGCCGCCAGTGAATTTTCACCGATTGCACCGTCATTGTCGTAGTTGCCATGTTGAACGCCGAAATCGTTAACGCTGTAATAGTGGGTTTTAGCACCCTCTACCGTTTCGTTGAGCTGATCAACGTTCACCGCATCGCCGCCATCCACGCCATAAGCAACGTTATTAATAACGGTGCCGCCAGTGTGGGTACTGCTGTCGTAGGTGTCTCCGCCCAGCGTGATGTGGTTGTAGTTCACCGTGCCGTCAACAAAAGTGTCGTATTTAACAGAACCGGCATCCAGGGTGTCTATCGCGGAGTTGGTTGCAAACAACTGCGAACCGTTGATGGCATCAGTACTGTCAGCTGCGATATGACCTGCCGCGACATTCGTGATCAGACGCTCGTTACCTACTGTGCCTACACTCACCTGGCTGGTCGGATTCGCACCAGCAAAGAAGTAATTTTTACCGCCGATTATCGCACCAGGCGTACCTGCGGTAAGACCGGTCTCTGAACCTGCACCCAACGCTACGTCATTGTCATTATTCGCCAGAGCGAATTCGCCAAGCGCCATTGAGCGAGTGCCAGCAGCTTTACTGCGCGTACCCATCGCAATTCCGCTTTCATTCATTGCCGTTGCACGATCGCCAAGCGCAATGCTGCTTTCGCCTTCTGCACTGGCATACGGACCGATGGCGGTACTGGCCGCTTTCTGCGCTTTTGCGCCTGAACCCAAAGCCGTTGCATCGGTATCCGCAGCCAGAGCCTCCCAACCAATGGCTACTGCGCCGGTGCTGGTCGGATTACTGGTGCTGGAATCCACACCTAACGCGATGCTATTGATACCCTGAGAGCTGGCACCAAAACCGGTGGCAATACTGGATTCACCAATGGCTTTAACGTTGGTGCCCATAGCCACAGACGATTGTCCCAGCGACATAGCACCGACGCCCGCAGCAAGCGAGTTCATGCCCGTTGCGCCATCGTTGTTGTAGTTACCGCCAGGCGTGCCGAAGTCATTAACGCTGTAGTAATGTGAGGTAACTGCATTAAGACCGGTTTTCAACTGCGCAACGTTAACCGCATCAGTATCCAGCGAACCGGCGGCAACGCTGGTGATCTGACGAGTCAGGTTATTGGCAATATCACCGACGCTGACGGCACCCAGCTTACTCTTCCATGTTGCAGAAGTATTGGCGCTGATAGCTTTGGTTAACGGATCATAACCTGCAACACCCGCTTCGGTGGATGCAACAGAACCTGCACCCAACGCGACGGCATTCAGCACAGTGGCGCTTGATGCCAGTGCGAAGTTACCACCCAGAGCAAGCGCGCCCTGCGCGGTCGCGTTACTATAAGCACCCAAGGCGGTAGCATAGAGCGCTAACGATTTTGAGCCGTAACCCAGCGCAGAGGAACCGGTGAAAGTAGCCTTAGTACCATTACCGATTGCGGTGGCGTTATCGCCAGTGGCTGCTGCCGCTGCCCCGACTGCGGTACCGTAATAGTTACTCCGGGTACCGCTACCTATAGATACAGCACCTTCACCGCTTGCTTTGGCATCACGTCCATAAGCAGAAGCGTAGTTTGCATTAGCCAGAGATGAATCACCTACAGCCGTAGCAGAACTACCGCTTGCAGTGCTATATGAACCGATGCCAACAGCGTTATCACTGGTAACACTGGTGTTATTACCCATTGCCAGGGACTGGTAACCGGTAGTCGAGGTTTTATAACCAATAGCAATGTTATTGCCATTTGTATTATTGACTGTAGCACTATTACCAATCGCGATACCGTTATAATTCAGCGCCTTAGCGTTAGTGCCCATTGCAACGCTGTCACTGCCGGTTGAACCCGCGCCTACGCCAGCCGCCAGGGCGTTAGTGCCCGTTGCGCCATCGTTGTTGTAGTTACCGCCAGCCGTACCGCCATCGTTAACACTGTAATAATGGGTTTTTGAATCATTCAGATCGGTCGCAATGGCAAACAGTTGCGAACCGTTCACTGCATCAGTACTTGTGGAGCTGAGACTACCCGCCGCCACATTTTTGATTTGACGTTCAGCGCCTACAGCGCCAACACTTACTACGTCGCCCGCAGCAGGTGTGCCGCCAGCAAAGGTGTACGCTTTACCTTTGTAGGTGAATCCAGCCGTTGGAGTTGATGCGGTTACCGTTGAACCGTTACCCAGAACCACGGCGCCGTCAAACCCTGTACCGACAGTCACATTGTTACCGACCACAAACGCATTGTTCGCGGCGATATTATTGTTGTTACCCAGTGAGTAACTTCCGGCACCGGTGATGGTGGTTGGGTCGCCGATAGCGCCTGAGTTATTGCCAGATACTGTATTGCCGGTACCGATACTTAAAGAACTGGTACCCGTTGCTTTGGCTCCGTTACCCATGGCAATGCTGTTGGTGCCTTGCGCAAGAGAAGACTGGCCGAACGCCACGCTGGATGCGCCCACGCTGTTGGCCAGATAGCCCATAGCCAGACCGCCTGTCCCCGATGCCGTCGCTTCACGGCCAATTGCCATGTTGCTGGAGCCTACACCGCTGGTGATGGCCTTATAGCCCAGCGCAATGGAGTAATCTGGTGTTGCTTTGGCGCTATTGCCCATCGCAATACCACTGTAGCCCGTAGAGTTAGCATTTGCGCCCTGCGCAATACTGTAACTACCTGTCACAGACGCGCCGGTACCTAACGCCATTGAACCGATGCCGGTTGCAGATACGCTGCTGGAACTACCCAGTGCAATCGCGTTATCGGCCATAGACTGGGTATTCGCACCCAGTGCAACAGCGTTTTTGCCCGCGGCTTTGGCGTTATAACTTTGTGCCAGTGCCGCTTCACCCGTCGCAGCGGTCTGCGCGCCCAACGAAGTAGAGTTAATGCCCGCTGCGTTTGCGCTCTGCCCCAGTGCCAGCGCGTTACTTTGTGCTGCTACGCTATTTGAACCAATAGCCACGCCATAAGACGCACCGGTATTCACATTGGCGTTGTAGCCCATACTGATACCGTGCATGGCATTGGATTTGGCACCTTCACCGACCGCAACGGAGTAGATTTCGGTCGCGTTTGCGCTATGACCGATCGCCGTCGCCCCTGCCGAAGTGACCTGAGCCTGGTAACCCATCGCAATTCCGTTCAGCGCGTTGGTTGCGTGAGCATCAGTACCCAAAACGACAGAATCCGAACTGATGCTATCAATGGTAGAAGAGGTGCCCACCATCGTGCCGCGTGTGGCATCGTTAGTTGATGCTGCGCCTATGGTCACGCCACGTTGGGCATTGGATTTAGCGCCATTACCCATTGCAATAGCATCGCCCGCTGCGGCAACGCTGTTGGCGCCCGCTGCAATCGCTCCGCCAGCAGAGGCTTTCGACATGGTACCAATCGCAGTGGACGCGGTACCGCTCGCCGCGGCCAGGGTCCCCATCGCAAATGCCTGGGTTTTGGTTGCTGACGCGCTGGAACCCAATGCCACGGTATCCTGTGCAGAAGCCTGCGCGGTATAGCCGATAGCCAACGCACCGGTTGAAGCCGGGTTCGCTGGATCGCTTAACGCTTTTGAGTTTTGACCAATGGCAATACCGCTAATAGAGGTTGCGCTTGCAAGGTTGCCTACTGAAACAGCGCCATTGCCTGATGAGTTACTCAGTGCGCCAATGGCAGTAGAAGCGTTGCCCGTTGCAGCGGCACCGCCGCCCATCGCAAAGGCTTGTTTTTTGGTGGCTTGCGCAGACGCACCCAGCGCCAGGGCATCCTGAGCATTGGATAACGCACCCCATCCGATCGCAATCGCGCCGGTGGTGGTTGAATCTGCCGGGTCGACTAAAGCTTTGGATATCTGACCAATAGCAATACCGCTACCCGAGGTGCTAAGCGCGCCGAGGCCCAGAGCGACTGAGTTATTACTTGACGCCGTAGCATTTTGGCCCATTGCCAAAGAGGCTTCGCCGGATGCGCTTGACGCCATACCAAAAGCCGACGCGGCTAAACCCGACGCCACCGCACCGGTACCTACCGCAGTAGAATCAATGCCAGTTGCTTGCGCACTTTTACCAATGGCAATCGCTTCCTGCTGACTGGCGACAGCGTTAGCGCCCATCGCAATAGTGTATTGATCGCTTGCTGTAGCGGTTGGGCCAATCGCGGTGGCGTTGCCCGTGACCGCCGTTGCTTTACCACCATTGATAGAGGTGTTGCTGGCTATGTTACCGTCAAGCGAAGCATTACTGGTGCCTGTGCCTGCAACCCAGGCATGGGCATCGTCGAGGGGAATAAACGCTAACGTTAACGCCCCCAGCACGCCTGCGGTGGTGCTGGCGAGTTTGTTGCGGCCGGTTTTACCCTTTCCTTTGGCCTTAGCAAACTCGCTCACAGCCACCCACGACTGCAATGCCGGATTCCAGACAATCCGATAAATTTTATTCATAAAAGCTCCTGCCATTCCTTACCGAATGGCCATTTCCTTATTTACTTTGAAGGGCAAGCTTGTTTAACGCGGCGCATTCTCGATCAATAAACGGTCGTTCAAGCGAGACGCTATTAAGCTTGTTGAGATTGCCGTTAAACAGTTGCATCGCAGCCGCGTTGTCGTGCTTAACGTTTTGCAGATATCCTCCTGCAAAAAAAGTGGCTTCAGTGAGCGCATCTTTGCGTAACGCTTCATCTAAAACCTGGGTGGAAATAGAATTAAATACGCTCTCGATGGTTTCCTGACCGGCGTATAATTTTGCGATGTTTTTCATATAAGACGGTTGCCAGTCTTGTGCATTGACCAGACGTTCTAATTTTTTATTAAGCTCCTTGTTGCTTCCCCTCCATTTTTTTGCGGTTAACCATAACTGCCAAAGTTGTGCATATTCTTTTTCACGCACGTTGGCACTCTTAGTTAAACGACTGAAAGCTTTTTGGGCGCTGGAATAATTTCCCATCGCGGCCAAATTAACAGCAGCAGGCACAGCGCTAACGCTGGCATAATCCGTTTTGCGTAATTTATCGAACGCCTTTTTGGCCTCACCGTAACGCCCAGCGAAATAGTCATCCACCGCATGTTCAAAGGTGCTCTTACTCTCTACGACCACGGCGGTAGATGCGCTATTGTTCGAAAAATTGCTGGCTGACGCACCCTGGCTAAAAATAACGCAGGAGCCGATCAGAATAATGTTCAATACATTTCTGACGCAGCCGATATGCAGACGCAAAGATGAGGACTCATACAATGCTTGTTTCATAAAATAAATACCTTTCAGAAAAATAGTACTTTTCATGGTCATTACGACCCATGAAATGCTTTCAATCCCTGGGGGCAAAATAGTGCCGATAAAATAAATCAAACATCAAAATAAAAAAGTAAATTAATAATTATTAAGCCATGCTTTTATCATCGATAAATTCATCACTCTTTTTATAGTACAACGCAGTAATATCACGATATTCGATAACGTATCCTTTTCCTTTTACGTAATGGATAAAGCCATCGGGAATACCAAGCATGCTCAATTTTTTATTAAGCGCATTCAGAACCTGCCATAAACGTTGCGTTGATGGGCTGAGGTCGTGGTCTTCCCAGATCTTCTTTAAAAGCTCATCCTTAGATACCTCTTTCTGACACGCGTGACTCAAAAGATAGAGAAATAAATTCATCATGGTGTCGTTAAAGTAAATCGTACCGAAAATGAGATTTTTTTCTGCACCGCTTGCGGATAAGCGATATAGACATTTATTTTCAATATCGAAATGGATATCTCTGCCGATTAAAAAGCCATAAAGTTGGTAATTCATAACAGTATTCCCTGGTGCATTAATCCAGTAAAACGTGCAAATTTACTCAATTAAAAAACCTTAACTTTTATTGGGCGATTATAAATCCCGAACATTGAGTTTCAATACACGCAGTAATATCAGTAGGCCCTCCTGTTGATAGTAATTTTTTACGTTGTTCCCCTTGACCAACACCTTTGTCTGGTATGAAAGCCCGTCAAAGAAGTCAATCACAGAATAAATCACTAAATATTGCGCTCATCGACATCATCAACTTTTCATAACGAAATAAGCGCAAGTTTCAGAGAAAAAATCTATTTAATTTCTTAACTCCTTGTATCATTGAGAAAATTATTCACGGTTATTAGTAATATTCTTATGAAACACTCAAAAATGGTTTCTGTTCTCTATTGACGTTCTGTTTAGAAGCAAAGGAAAGACTACATTTTGTCTTTCCGCGCCTCCCTTCCTTTGAGCTAACGCGTCCCCATCCGGCTGGTGGAGACACAATAATGGGCTTGGGAAAAATCTGTGTGTGAAGTTATGTGAAATTCCCTGAATCAAACCCAACCTGTTGATATAAAAGAATTTAATTTGGTTATGATTAAAAGTATAACTTGCCTTTCTTTGAATAGAGATTAACTCATTGATTATTAAGCAATAAATATCTTATTAAGAATTTTACCCGGCATTGAATCTTAATCATTCATTAGCTATCCTCAAACTAAATATGATTATTAAAGATAGAGTTATGGACGAGAATGGCACGTACGTCATCAACGATAAGGTTATGTTTTCACCCGATACTAATAGCTTGCACGCTCTCGATGGAGCGGCAAACCCCATTTTTTTACACACGCCAAGTAGCCAATGTTTGCTCATTTTGCTGCAAAATAATAATGCGGTTGTGAGCCAAAAAATCCTCTTTGAGGAGGTCTGGGAAAAAAACGGGACACTGGTTAGCGCAAATACTCTGTACCAAAATATCGCGTTATTACGAAAGGCGCTAAAAACGCTCAGTATTGACGAAGAGATAATTAAGACGATTCCTAAGCAAGGATTTAAGCTCTCCGCGCAAGTGAGTTATCGCGAATACCTCGATGGAGGTAGTTGCGATGAAAACATTTTAGAAACCCACGATCAATTAAGCATTGAAGATAATGTATCGTCGGTTAACAACCCGGTTATTGCTCCCGATCCGTCACCTGTCGTTGTCCGCGCGCCACATGATGTTAAAAAACATGAAGACATAGTTAAATTAATTGTTAAATTAAAAGGCAGCTTTTTTTTCAAATACGTCCTACCGCTGATATTCAGCACTATCTTTTTAAGCATTTTGTATCCTGCTTTTTTAACTCAACTCCGATTGGGTAAAGATTTTTTCAGTAGCTACTACTCACTGGGCGAGATCGACAAGTGCGCCATCTATTCATCTTTTGATGTGAAAGAAGCCAGTCTGGAGAAATTTAAAAAATTAGCCCGTGCCAGTAAGCTCGTTTGCAAGCCAGGTAATGTCGTTTACCTCACCTTTAATCGGCAATACGGGCAAGACTCCATGGTTTTTTGTGATAAATCTATCCGCGATGATACCGCCCACTGTAAGACCATCATTTATCAGGAGACCATCCTTAATGAAAATTAATTTATCCCGTACGCTTTGGTCTCTGGCACTGGTGTTAGGGGTGTTAAGTGCTGCGATTTATTATCTGGTCAACTATCGTATGACTCACTTTTATTGCCAGAATGAAGTGTCCGTTGTACAGAACGACACCCTATTCAATCTGATAAGCAGCTTTGATTTCAATGGGGATAAAGGAAAATACCGTTCAAGTGGGCAGGTTGGGCAAGCCGGGAAAATCTTTGAAGATGCCACACAAAGCGTTTCCTTTGATTTCTGGTATATGAATGGTCAGATTATTGCCGTTTCCACAGATAATAGCTCTCACAGCAAAAACCTTGAAGACATTCCCATCTTCATCCCTGCGTTCTTCATCCATCGCGGTAGCGGCATTGCTCTGGAGCTGATTAAAATTAATGCCTCTGCATACTTGATCACTAAAGAAAAAACCCCGTTCTTTTATTGCAAGCTGGCTTCAGCAACGTAAACGCCTTTATTCGTCGTCCTTTCTCTTTAAAATTCCGAAAAACCGCCTTACTCATTGCGAGATAAAACCCTAAGATCTTACTTTAACGTCTGGCGTTGACGACCTGGTAAAGCGCAATGGAAAAGGATGAACAATACACAGCGATCCGTAACGCCCAGACGTTATTGTACCTCTACAAATCAAGAGATTTAACGTTGTTACCGGAAGACATTCACGCAGCCCTGCGGGACTGTTACCGGTTTGATGCAGGTAAACCGGGCTTATTATTACGTATGTATTTGGGCGCGGATTATCAATTGATCGGAATGGGCTATAAATGCGAGGCGCTACAAAATGTGGCGGTGGAAGTTTTTTGTTGCCGGCAAAACCATCATTTAATTAATTTAATTCATCAGGCTGAAATGATCATGGAAGACATCCGTCCCTAAACTGCGCACCGGCATCAACCGGTGCGCATAAGCGTTAGTACAATCCCATCGGCTTATTGTCAAAGCTCACCAGGATGTTCTTCACCTGCTGGTAATTATTGAGCGCCATTTTGTGGGTTTCGCGGCCAATACCGGAGTTTTTATAGCCGCCAAACGCCGCGTGCGCCGGATACAGATGGTAGCAGTTGGTCCAGACGCGGCCCGCTTTAATCGCCCGCCCCATACGCCATGCGCGGTTGATGTCACGGGTCCAGACGCCTGCGCCAAGCCCAAACTGGGTATCGTTAGCCAGCGCGATGGCTTCCGCTTCATCCTTAAAGGTGGTGATGCCGATCACCGGCCCAAAAATCTCTTCCTGGAAGCTGCGCATCTGGTTGTTGCCTTTGATTAGCGTCGGCTGGATGTAAAAGCCGGTTTCCAGCGCGTCGCCGTGCCCGACGCGTTCGCCGCCCACCAGAATTTCACCGCCTTCTTCACGGGCAATAGAAATGTACGAAAGGATCTTGTCGTACTGCTCTTCAGACGCCTGCGCACCGATCATGGTGTCAGTATCAAATGGGTCGCCCTTGCGGATGCTTTCCATTTTGGCGAGCACTTTTTCGATAAACTGCGGGTAAATCGATTCCTGAATCAGCGCGCGCGACGGGCAGGTACAGACTTCGCCCTGGTTAAAGAAGCCCAGCACCACGCCTTCCACCGCTTTATCGATGAAATCCTGGTCGCCGTTCATCACATCTTCGAAGTAGATGTTTGGCGACTTCCCACCCAACTCGACGGTACTCGGAATAATGTTTTCCGCCGCGCAGGAAAGAATATGGCGGCCAATCGGCGTTGAACCGGTAAAGGCGATTTTCTCAATGCGTTTACTGCGCGCCAGCGCTTCGCCCGCTTCTTCACCGAAGCCGTGAACCACGTTGACCACGCCTGCCGGCAGCAGATCGCCAATGGTTTCCATTAATACGCAGATACTCAGCGGGGTTTGTTCAGCCGGTTTCAGCACCACGCAGTTACCTGCCGCCAGCGCCGGTGCCAGTTTCCATGCCGCCATCAGGATCGGGAAGTTCCAGGGGATAATTTGGCCGACTACGCCCAGCGGCTCGTAGATGTGATACGCCACGGTAGTGTTATCGATTTCCGCCGCAGTGCCTTCCTGGGCGCGAATACAGCCCGCGAAGTAGCGGAAGTGATCCACCGCCAGCGGCAGGTCTGCGCCTAAGGTCTCGCGGATCGGTTTGCCATTATCCCAGGTTTCGGTCAGGGCCAGTTTTTCCAGGTTCTCTTCAATGCGATCGGCAATCGCCAGCAGCACGTTCGAACGCGCCTGAACGCTGGTTTTACCCCACGCGTCGGCAGCGGCATGGGCGGCGTCCAGCGCGCGCTCAATATCCTGTGCGTCAGAGCGCGGGAATTCCGCCACCACTTTGCCCGTGACCGGGGTGGTGTCAGGGAAGTAGTTGCCTGCAACCGGCTCAACAAATTTACCGCCAATATAGTTGCCGTAACGCTCACGGAAAGTGACTTTTGCGCCTGGCTGGTCAGGATGGGCATATTTCATTGTAATGTCCTCTGATTATGATGTTGTAGGGTAAGGCCTATCTCCATAAGCAGTTCTTATGCCAGGATTTCCTCCGCCGCGTTTAAATTTTTTTTCTTTTTATATTCATAACGTTACAAAACCGCCTGACACACAGTGTCCCGCCCTGTCGCGGAATTGTGTTGCGCATCGCAACAGGTGAGACACTTTGATGCTACATATATGCAACACTCATGACGCGGAGAGGATAATGCCACGCAGAATCGGATCACATCATGTCGACGTCAGCACTTCTCGCCTGGTGCTCCCCGGCCTGGTCAGCGAATCCTGGCAGCGTTCCGAACGCCTGGGCCTGCGGCGGGACGATGAAGCGGCACCTGTTCTCCCGCTTGCCGATCTGAATAATGCCCGCGAGCAAAATCCGTGGATATCCCGCCTGCTCCAGCCGCAACTGAGTACCCTGCTGCCAACCCTGAAAAATAGCCCGTCAATTATTGTGATGTCCGATGCGCAGGGGCTGGTGCTGGATACGCTCGGCAATCAGGACTTCCTGCATAAAGCCCAGCGCTTCGCCCTGCTGCCCGGCAGTTTATGGGGAGAGAAAGCGCGCGGCACAAACGCCATTGGCACCGCGCTGGCGATTGGCAATTTTTGCGAAGTGGCGGGCGAGCAGCATTTCCTGAATCACAACGCCGGGTTGTATTGCGCCGCTACACCGGTTTACGGCCCGGACGGAAAAATCGCCGGGGTACTGGATTTATCGACGCCGGCCGACCACCCTGGACGTGACGCTGTCACGCTAATCCGCCGCGCCGTGTCGCGAATTGAGCATGACTGGGCCTGCAGTATGCTGAATAAAGACCGCTGGCTGCTGCGTTTACACGCAGAACACGATCCCGAGAATGAAATGATTATGGTGTTCAATGATGAGATATTGCTCGGCGCAAACCGGCAAGCGATGCAGGAGTTTGGCCTGTCGTCGGCGAGTATCGGCAGCGTGGCGTGGCGTGCATTATTTACCCACCGGCCTAATCACCATCCTGAGCCTGTTGAAGCCCTAAACCAGCGCCGCTATATGGCGCATCAGCAAACCCAGCGCAGCGCGCGTGTTACCGTGCCGCCATTACCCGAGCCGGTACATCCCCAGGCGCTGCGGCTGCTGAATGCCGGGATTGCGCTGTGCATTACCGGCGAAACCGGCAGTGGTAAAGAGCATCTGTGCCGCGCCCTGCATCAACAAAGCCACTGGCGCAGTGGGCCGTTTGTTGCCATTAACTGCGCCGCCGTCCCGGAAAATTTAATTGAGTCAGAACTGTTTGGCTATGTGCCCGGCGCGTTTACCGGCGCGAACCCGAAAGGCTATGAAGGCAAACTGCGCGAGGCCAACAACGGCGTGCTGTTTCTTGATGAAATCGGGGATATGCCGCTGGCGATGCAAACCCGCCTGCTTCGGGTACTCCAGGAAAAATGCGTCACGCCGCTGGGCGGCAATGGTCGTCACAACGTCAATTTCGCCCTGGTGTGCGCCACCCACCGCGATTTGCAACTGTGCGTGGAGCAAGGCAGCTTCCGGGAAGATCTGCTGTACCGCATCCAGGAATTCCAGCTGCGCTTACCGCCGCTGCGTGATAAACCCGATCTCGCCGCGTTTATTCTTACGCTGTGGGAACAATTGGGCGGCGTAAAGCGGCACATCGCGTTGTCAGAGACTCTCCTCCACACCCTTGCCCGCCTGCCCTGGCCGGGCAACGTGCGGCAACTGCTTAGTTTCCTGAAAGTGCTGTTGGCGCTGTATGACGATGGCGATGTAATAGAAGAAGAAACCCTGCCAGAAGGCGTGGTATGCCCTGGACTCCGCGCGGCGCCAGCGCTTAGCGCCGTCGCCCCGCCACCGGATGAACTGGCGGCGTTGCGTGAAGCCAACGGCAATATGGCCCAGGCCGCCCGCCAGTTGGGCATTTCCCGCAGTACGTTGTATCGCCGGTTAGAGCGGCGCAGCGTCAGTTAAGCGAACGGTAACGCCTCATCCGCCCAGCCGGTAATGCCGCCAGGCATCACTTTCACATATCGTCCCATTCCGGCGAGCATTAATGCCGCCCGGTCCGCGCCGTTGCAGTGCGGCCCGGCGCAATACACCACAAACAGCGTGTCCTGCGGCCATTCTTCCATGCGCTCAGGCGTCATCTCCCGATGGGGCAAAAAAATCGCGCCCGGCAGATGACGGCGAGCGAAGGTCGTTTCGTTGCCTACCACATGCAGTAAAACAAAATCCTGCTGACCGTCGCGGATGGCCGCATGAACATCCGCGCAATCGGTCTCAAACGCTAAACGCTGTTGATAATGGGCAACCACCTGCTGCGGCTCGGCGGGGGAAAATTCAGTAACGTAGCTCATTGGTATGACTCCTGTTTTGTGTTAACAATACTCTAACTTCCGCCCTGCAAAACGGCTGCAGTCAGACGTGACAGAAATCGCCAGGATCATGACATGATGAAACACTCCCTCGCCCAACCGCTGGTTGTTGCGCTGGCCTACGACGGCTTGTGTACTTTTGAATTTGGCGTCGCTGTGGAAATATTCGGTCTGCCGCGACCGGAGCTGGGAGAAAACTGGTATCGCTTCGCCGTTGCGTCCGTGGATGCAGGCGAGTTGCGTGCGACAGGCGGTGTTCGGGTGGTAACGGATGGCGATTTATCGTTAATTGCCCAGGCCGGAACGGTGATGGTGCCAGGCTGGCGCGGGGTGGACGAGCCGGTTCCCGAGGCGCTGTGCGAGCAGTTGCGCGCCGCTTACGAACGGGGTTGTCGAATTATGTCGATTTGTTCCGGGGTATTTGTGCTGGCGGCTGCCGGATTGCTGGATGGGCGCAAAGCAACTACCCACTGGCGCTATCTTGACGCGCTACAGCAGCGTTTTCCCTCTATCGACGTGGTGCCCGATGTGCTGTACGTCGATGAAGGCGATTTACTGACATCCGCAGGCAGCGCGGCGGGCATTGATTTATGCCTGCATCTGGTCCGGCGTGATTTCGGTCAGGAGACGGCGAATAGCGTGGCGCGGCGTTTGGTCGTACAACCCCACCGCGACGGCGCGCAGTCGCAGCGTATTGTTCGGCCCGTGCCGGTGGCACGCGAAAGCAAACGGCTGGGCTTACTGTTTGATTATCTGCACCAGCAACTGGCGGAAAACCATACCGTGGCGTCGCTGGCCAGCCGCGCCGGAATGAGTCCGCGTACCTTTCTGCGCCGTTTCCAGGATGCCACCGGCACCACGCCTGCGCGTTGGTTGCTTAACGAACGACTGGTGCGCGCCAGAACTATGCTGGAAAAAACCCGGTTGTCGCTTGACCTTATCGCCGCGCAGGTCGGATTCGGCAGCGCCAGCACCCTGCGCTATCACTTTCAGCAACACTTTTCCGTTTCGCCTGCGGCTTATCGCAAAAGTTTTACCTGACAGCCGCATTATCTTCACACAGTTCTGCTTTTGTTTAGGTTGGGTGCGGTAATCTCTCTGCACTCGGTTGAGGTTCTTTTTACTAAAGTGAGGTTTTATCAGTTAATAAATGGAGGTCCACCATGCTGGGCAATATGAACGTTTTTATGGCAGTACTGGGCATTATTCTTTTTTCCGGTTTTCTTGCCGCTTATTTCAGCCACAAATGGGATGATTAATGAACGGAGATAGTCCCTTCCAGAGACAGGCCCCTCGTTGATACGCACACCGAGGGGCCTTTTACTTTTGCGGTTTTGTTAAGTCAA
The DNA here is from genome assembly GCF_056155425.1 of Atlantibacter sp. MEI4A-1023. NCBI lineage: Bacteria > Pseudomonadati > Pseudomonadota > Gammaproteobacteria > Enterobacterales > Enterobacteriaceae > Atlantibacter > Atlantibacter sp. MEI4A-1023. The sequence continues at coordinate 2,324,804 of NZ_CM149568.1, read as the reverse complement.
AAAAAAACCGCCAGAGCCCTGACGGTTAAATGCTTGCATGGATAGATCTTTGAAATTCGTAGTCTGCGCGCAGTTCTCAATGGCAAAGAGAACGCCGGAATACCCTTTAAACTTATCAGTCTATTGCTCAACGGCGAGTAAACGAAGCACGTAAAATTAATGGAAACGTGTCCAGCACAGGATCAGCAGCCAGGCGCTGAGACTCCAGCATCCTACCGCCGCAATCAACGCGAAGGGCACCCGCATCATGCCGGTGAAATACCACAGCGACGCGAGATAAATAAAGTAGGGAATAATCGACCACATCCCGAAAATAATGGTAGTGCGTAACGCGTCGACCCCACGTTCGGTGGCGACGATATAGTGCGCAATCAGCGCGAATGTCGGAAATAACGGAATAAGCCCGGCGATATAATAATTTTTGGTCCGCGATAGGATCGCAATTAACACCACAATCAGCGCACCCAGCGCCGCTTTAATCAGTAAGCCCATTTTCCCTCCCGAAAAGCCACCCGGCAGCATACGCAGCGAAGCGAAACGATAGCAACCTTTAACGGGTGAAAATTTTTCAGGCCTGCAACGGCGTTTATCGTTGCGTTATCTATAGTTATCAGATAACTCCACACGGCAAGGACATGCGCTATGCGAATCTCGAAAAGTCATCTGCGAACCATTCTGAACAAGCTGGAAGATCTTTATCCTCTGCCGATGGAAGCAGAAGATTACGCCGATCTGGCGGCCTCATTAGGGGATGAGATGACCCTCGACGGACACCTTTTATATCTCCAGGAGAAAGGATTCATTCATATCACAATGAATTACAACGTAGGTCAGCGCGCCTGGCGCATCCACTCACAGGAAACCCGTATTAGCGCCGAAGGGCTGGACTATCTTGAGGATCAGCGCAGCATTTAGCTGCGCTGTTTACGCGGCGCCATCGCCAGGCTGTAATAGTCGCGCAGCGCGCGCTCAAGTCCCTGACGGGTCATAGTGATATGGGTGCGGTGCCCGGGTCGCGTCAGGCGATACTCTTTGTCTTTGGTGACGACGGTAACCCGATACCATTCGCCACGATAATAAATCCAGTTCATATCATGCATATTACGTATTGACAGTACCCTATGTATACCTGTCATTCATCGAAAAAACCGAGATATGACAGGTAAAATGGCCATAATGACCAGGTACTTTTAGCGCTTACCGCTATACGTATAACGACATTTCACCAGCAGGACGCGTTTTGAACCGACGGTGCACCCAGAGATATTGTTCCGGCGCGCGCAGGATTTCATGTTCAATAATCCGATTGGTAAACGCCGCCGCTTCCGCTTCGTTGGTCGGGTAATTTTCAATTTCCGGGGAAATAAACAATCGATAGCCGCTGTTATCCGCCCTGCGCACCATCGTCACCGTCAGCAACGCCGAGCGCGATAAGCGCGACAGCACAAAGGTGCCATTGGTGGTGGCGACATCTTTCACCGCGAAAAACGGGGCAAAACAACTGCCTTTGATACCGTAATCCTGATCCGGCGCAAACCAAACCGATTCGCCTTTTTTCAGTGCGCTGACCATGCCTTTGAGGTTACGGCGGTCGATCATCGCTTTATTAGAGCGCATACGGCCTTTCGTCTGCACCCACTCCATCATCGCATTGTTATGAGGCCGGTAGGTCGCCATCATTGGCTGGCAAAGGCCCATGATCCGCCCGCCAAGCTCCAGCGACATAAAATGCACGCCCACCACCATCACACCCCGCTGTTGAGCGGCGGCGCGGCGGAGATTGTCCAGGCCTTCTACATCAAAATATTTGCGTACCCGGCGATCGGACCAGAACCACGCCATCCCGGTTTCCAGCAGCGCCATGCCCAGAGATTTAAAATTCTCCGCCACCAGGCGCTCAGTATCTGCCGGCGTATTGTTGGGGAAACATAACCCGATGTTTTTACGGGCGATGGTTTCGCGGCGTTTTAAAAAAGGCCGCGACAGTTTGCCAGCGTTAAACCCAATCGCGCGGATCGCCGGATAGGGCAATTGCACCAGCAGCCACAAAAAACCAAGGCCAAACCATGTCAACCAATATTTAGGATGTAAAAATTGGTTTTTAAAACCCGTTAACTTAAACATAAAAACCTTACGCGCAGCTCTTTTGAGGGCGCTAATGATGAGAAAATTCTTCACGCTGCTTACTTAGGCACCGTTATAAGAAATAATTCATTTTTTATTGTAAATCCCAGAAAAAATACTGGGACAATATGTTTCTGGAGATATTAATTATTGAAATCAATAACTTAAAATTCGTACTGCGTTATTCATCTGCATAACGCCGGGCGTCATCACGTGTCACAATGCATTTAAGAATCGAAGTATATTATTTTGCGAATTTCATATCCATTTCATTTACTTTAAAGAAATTCTTAATTCTGAAGCACGGTCATTAAATTTATCTGCTGCTGTTTTTTAAACCGTTATTACCCGAAAAAGCTTAATTAAACATTAGCTTTATTAAACTCAGATGACGCGCCATTGTGCTTCCCTTGTTATAAATGCCTGTTGCTGTTTTATCGCTCGGGCGTTCCGATGCATGTATCTCCCTCCTGAAGCAAAACCCGTGACGCCACAACAGGTTAATGAGCAGATTTACCGTCATTTATTCGAAAAGAACGTATACTGAGAGATTCGCATTTTGTTAAACCTCTTTTAACAAGCGTGCTTTTCGGGGCGTTGTGTTCCCCCTCACTTGCCACACGGAGCCTGACATGGGCCGCTTTTCAATTGAAATACTCGCTTCTCAGTGCGGTGTGACCACGCAAAATTTACGTTCGTGGCAGCGTTATGGTCTGATCAAAGCCTTTAAAGATGAAAAGGGTCACCGTTACTACGATTTTTCACATATTAACCAGTTAAATTTGATTGTGCAGTGGATTGGCAAAGGCGTGCCGCTGCGCAACATTCATGCGCTGATGAGGGGAGAAGAAATCCGTAAAAACTCCGGCTGGTTTGCCTTGCAGGAGCAGCTCTACGCGCTGTGCGAAGCAGGCAACCTGAGCAAACTGCGTGGTTTCATCTGGAAGATCGCCCGTGAAGTGCCGCCGCACGTGTTTATCGATGAGTTTATTCGCCCATTCCGGCTGTGGCTTACGGCAGGCCGCCAGCCAGGCCTGGAAATCAGCCGCGTCAGACTGGATACCGCGCTGATCGAGTACGCCGCCTTTACGATGAGTAGCGTCCGTAAACGCGCAGGCGGTTCGATGCTGATCCTCGGGGTTAATTTCAGTGATACGGTGGAGCTGTGGCTCGAAGCCATTCGCTTTGCCGGGGAAGGTTTACAGGTTGAGGTGCTGGCGGGCGTGGTTTCCCAACCGGATCTCAGCCGCGAGCCCTACGACCATATTCTGGTCTGGGCTGAACGTCCGTTAACCGCCGCGCAGAAAGCGCGCCATACCGCCTGGCTTGAACAGGGCGTACCGGTCGCCATCACCGGGCCCGGCGTGCGTCCAAAGATGAAGACAGCCAGCCTGGGGGGAGACCTCATACTTAAAACGCTGCCTGCCGCTAACCAAAACCCGCCGGATAATCTCGATATCAAAACCGCCTGACGTTCAACCCGCGCGACCTGAAAAGGTAGCGCGGGCTGATGTTATCTGGGCGTCAGGCCAGACCGCGGTTTTTCAGCATCGGCTCAATCTCGGGCTCGCGCCCGCGCCAGTCGCGGTACAGCAGCTCTAAATCGCTGCTGTTGCCGCGCGATAAAATCGCCTCACGGAAACGCTGGCCGTTATCCCGGGTTAAGCCGCCCTGCCCGACAAACCATTGATAACCATCATCCGCCAGCATTTGTGTCCACAGGTAAGCGTAATAGCCTGCTGCGTAACCACCGCCGAAAATATGCGCGAAGTAGCTACTGCGATAGCGCGGCGGCACGGCCTCCATCCCTACCTTCTCTTTCTCCAGCGCCTGGCGCTCGAACGCCGCCACGCTCTCCAGCGGCTCGCCCGCTGAGCGAGTATGCCAGTTCATATCCAGCAACGCCGCCGCCAGCAGTTCAGTCATATCGTAACCTTTATTAAACTGCGCGGCGCGGAACAGGCTTTGTTTCAAGGTTTCCGGCATCGGTTCGCCGTGACGGTAATGGCGCGCATAGTTGGCGAACACCTCAGGATGGCTGGCCCAGTGCTCATTGATCTGCGACGGGAACTCCACGAAATCACGCGGCGTATTGGTGCCGGAAAGTGTGGCGAAACGCTGCTGCGCAAACAAACCGTGCAGGGTATGGCCGAATTCATGGAACAACGTAACCACATCATCCCAGGAGATCAGTGCGGGCTGGCCGTGTGCCGGTTTCTGGTAGTTACACACGTTATAGATCACCGGCAAATTGCCAAGCAGCGTAGATTGCTCGACAAAATTGCCCATCCACGCGCCGCCGCCTTTGCTGTCGCGGGCAAAGAAATCACCATAAAACAGCGCCAGCCCTGCACCAGTGTGATCAAAAATTTCCCATACCCGCACGTCCGGGTGATAAACCGGGATATCTGCACGTGGGATAAATTTCAGGCCGAACAGTTTGCTGGCGGCCCAGCACACACCATCATTCAGCACTCGGTCCAGCTCGAAGTATTCGCGAAGTTGGTTTTCATCCAGCGCGTATTTTTCACGCCGTACCTGTTCAGCGTAAAACGCCCAGTCCCAGGCTTTAGCCTGAAAACCACCCTGCTGTTTATCAATGCAGGCCTGAATGTCCGCCTGTTCCTGGCGCGCACGCGCCGTCGCGGCCGGAACAATATTGCGCATAAAGCCCAGCGCGGCGTCCGGGGTTTTTGCCATCTGGCTGGCAATGCTCCAGGCGGCGTAATTATCAAAACCTAATAACGCCGCTTTTTCAGCCCGCAGCGTCGCCAGCTTTGTGACAATGTCACGCGTATCGTTAACATCGCCTTTTTCAGTACGATGCCAGGCCGCGTTAAACAACGCTTCGCGGGTAGTGCGATCCTCCAGCGATTGCAATGCGGGCTGCTGAGTCGTATTAAGCAGCGCTAGCCACCAGCGCCCTTCCAGCCCTTTATCCGCTGCGGCCTGGGCGGCAGCCTGAATCTCCGCGTCCGTCAGACCTTTCAGTTGGCTAACGTCGCGAATTTCCAGCCCGCCGGATTTATCCGCCGCCAGTAAGTGTTGATTAAACTGGCTGGTCAGGCGCGCCAGCGACTGGTTAATCGCTTTGAGCGACGCTTTTTGCTGCGGTGCCAGCGTGGCCCCCGCCAGCATAAAGTTCTGCCATATCACCTCAATCAGGCGCAGCGCTTCTGCATCCGGGGCCATTTCATGACGTTGCTGATACACCGTATCCAGTCGGCTGAACAGTACCGGGTTAAGATAAATTTCATCCGCCAGCGCCGCCAGTTCGGTTGAAAACTCTTCATCCAATTGCTGAAGGTAATCGTTGGTATGCGCCGAGGTCATAGCGAAGAACACGTTAACGACGCGGCTGAGCATCTGGCCGCTGAGCTCCAGCGCCAGAAACGTGTTATCAAAGCTCGGCGGTTCGACGAACGCGGCGATCTCCGCGATTTCCTGACGTTTTAACCGCAACGCCTCATCAAACGCCGGGCGGTAATGTTCATCGCGTATTTCGTCAAACGGCGGTGCCTGGTAAGGCTTCAGGCTGACGCTAAAAAAAGGATTGGATTGCTGCATAACGCGCTCCCGCAGGAATTCTGGAAAACTCAAGCTTATGCAACCCCTTGCCTGGCCGCAATAATTTCTGACAACGGATGCCCTTACCACAACCTGGCTCCGCATGCTAAGGTATTCAACACTTCGAAAAGCGTTGAGGAACAGCGAGATGATTATCCTGGTTACTGGAGCCACCGCCGGTTTCGGCGAGTGCATTACCCGTCGTTTTATTCAAAATGGTCATAAAGTGATTGCCACTGGCCGCCGTCAGGAGCGTTTGCAGGAGCTGAAAGACGAGCTGGGCGATAATCTGTACACCGCGCAATTGGATGTACGCAACCGCGCCGCGATTGAAGAGATGCTGACTAACCTGCCGCAGGAGTGGCGCGCGATTGATGTGCTGGTCAACAACGCCGGGCTGGCGCTGGGGATGGAGCCAGCGCATAAAGCCAGCGTTGAAGACTGGGAAAACATGATCGACACCAACAACAAAGGGCTGGTGTATATGACCCGCGCCGTGTTGCCGGGGATGGTGGAGCGTAACCGCGGTCATATCATCAATATTGGCTCTACCGCAGGCAACTGGCCTTACGCGGGCGGCAACGTCTATGGTGCCACTAAAGCCTTTGTGCGCCAGTTTAGTCTGAACCTGCGCACCGACCTGCACGGCACTGCCATTCGCGTAACCGACATTGAGCCAGGCCTGGTAGGCGGCACCGAGTTCTCTAACGTGCGCTTTAAAGGCGACGATGAGAAAGCCGACAAAACCTATCAGAACGCGAATCCGTTAACCCCGGATGATGTCACCGAAGCGGTATGGTGGGTCGCCACGCTGCCTGCGCACGTCAACATCAACACCCTTGAAATGATGCCGGTTAGCCAGACCTATGCCGGACTAAGCGTTCACCGCGGTTCCTGATCCTTACCTGCTACCCGGCCTCGCGCCGGGTAGCAGATCCGTGGTAGATTGAATACGTTACCCGCAAACGAAGCACATACCGATGGCCGTTGAAACCCTGTTAAACCCCACCCAACCCGTTAACCAGCAAATTTACCGTATTTTGCGCAGCGATATTGTTCATTGCCTGATCCCGCCGGGTACGCCGCTGTCGGAAAAAGAAGTCTCGGTGCGGTTTGATGTCTCCCGCCAGCCGGTACGCGAAGCCTTTATCAAACTGGCAGAAAACGGCCTGATTCAGATCCGCCCGCAGCGCGGCAGCTACGTGAATAAAATCTCGCTGGCGCAGGTACGTAATGGTTGCTTTGTCCGCCAGGCGATTGAATGCGCCGTGGTGCGCCGCGCCGCCGGGATGATCACCGCCGGGCAGTTGTATCAGCTGGAGCAAAACCTTAACCAACAGCGCACCGCCATTGAGCGTAAGCAGATTAACGACTTTTTCGAACTCGACGACGCCTTTCACCAGAAACTGGCTGACATCGCGGAATGCCAGCTTGCCTGGGACACCATTGAAAATATCAAAGCTACCATTGACCGGGTGCGTTATATGAGTCTCGACCACGTGTCACCGCCGGAGATGCTGCTGGAACAGCACCTGAGCATTTTCCACGCGCTGGAAAAAGGCGATGCGGATGGCGTTGACCTTGCCATGACCCGCCATTTGCAGGAAATCAGCGAGTCGGTTCAGCTCATTAAGCAGGAAAATCGCGACTGGTTCAGCGACGACGTCTGAGCGTGACATTCATCACACAAATCCGCTTTTTTTGATCGGCGTTAAGGTTTTCGCTGCGGTGATTTTTAAAATATTCACCGTCTGAATTTTCAGTCTATTCAGGAGAAAACCACCATGATGACCTATGACCGTAACCGTAATCCCATCACCGAAGGCAGCCGCGTCATGATCAATGGCACCGGCCATACCGGCATTGTTCGTGCTATTCTTAGCGACGGGATGACTGCCGCCGATGTGCGCCGCCAGCAGACGGTAGAAGTGGAAGGCTATGACGGGAAAGTTGCGCCGGTTGAATTAATTCGCCTCGGCATGCACTAAGTGGTGAGAATGCCGCCGCGGGCGGCATTCATTCGGTTTTTATAACGCTTTTGCGTATTCCGCGACCGTTGCTTTCGCACCTTTTTCCAGCAGCTTCAAATACGCTTTCGTCACGCCTTCCACAAACGCCGGGTTTTGCGGTAAATCATTGCCAAATATCGCCGACAGGCCCAGCAGCGCGTTAACCCGCGCCTCGCCCTGCTCGCTCTGCGCCACTTTTGCCGCAATGTTGGCTTTCAGCGGATCGCTGATTTCAATGGCTTCGCCCTGCTCATCGACGCCTGCCACATAGCGCATCCAGCCCGCGACGCCCAGCGCCAACAGCGACCATGACGACCCGTTTGCCAGATGCCAGCGGATGGAGTCGAGCATACGTTGCGGCAACTTCTGGCTGCCGTCCATGGCGATTTGCCAGGTGCGGTGCGCCAGCGCGGTGTTCTCATAGCGGGCGATCAGGCTGTCGGCGTAGCGGGATAAATCCACACCCTTCACCTTCAACGTCGGGGCCTGTTCGTTTAGCATCAACGCCCGTGCGGTAGCGCGAAAGTTGGCATCTTCCATACAGACGTTAATTAGCGGATAACCCGCCAGATACCCCAGATATGCCAGGAACGAATGGCTACCATTGAGCATCCGCAGTTTCATTTCTTCAAACGGCAGCACATCCTTAACCAACTCTGCGCCCGCCTTTTCCCACGCAGGGCGACCGGCAACGAAGTTGTCTTCTATTACCCACTGACGGAACGGTTCACAGGCTACGGCCACCGGATCGTTAACACCGGTCTGCTCAGCGATGCGATGCAGCGTTTCCGGCGTAACCGCCGGAACAATACGGTCCACCATGGTAGAGGGGAACGTCACCTCGCTTTCAATCCAGTTCGCCAGTGCGGCATCTACCGCGTGGGCATAGGCCAGCACCACATTACGGGTGACGTGGCCATTTTCCGGCATGTTATCGCAGGACATCACGCTGAAACCGCGCAGGCCCGCTGCCTTACGGCGCGCGAGAGCGGCGACAATCACGCCGACTGCAGAAACCGGTTGCTGCGGCTGTTTTAAATCTGCGGCGATTAACGGGTGATCGCGCATCAGTTCCCCGGTCGCCGGAGAGTGGCAGTAGCCTTTCTCGGTGATGGTCAGCGACATAATCGCGATTTCAGGCTGGCACAGCGCGTTAAGCACCGCCTCCAGGCCATCGACCTGCGCGTGCAGCGCCTGGTTTACCACGCCCACTACGCGGGTCGCCCAGCCGTCGGCGGACATTTCCGCCACGGTGTATAAACGGTCCTGCTGATTAAGATCGGCAATTTGCTGCTCGCCACCAATCAGGTTGACTTCGCAGTAACCCCAGTCGCTGTGATGATCGGTCGCCAGAATATCGGCGTAGACCGCCTGATGGGCGCGGTGAAAGGCCCCGAAACCGAGGTGGACGCAACGGGTAACCAGCGCGCTGCGATCGTATTGCGGTGAAGGTAACTTTCTGTTTTCCATGATTAACTCGCTTTAAACACATTAAAAAGCCCCCCTTTGCAGGAGGGCTGGTTGTTAACTGTCTCGTGAAACACGAAGCTCAGCGGGTTTCAGAGGTGATGCTGACTCGCCGTTGCACCACAATTCTTCGTAACGATAACCGGTGAGATCCTCAACCACTTTGCGGGTCTCTGGCTGAACATCGCTTTTCGCGCCGTGCGCTTTAAGGCGCTCTACTTCATCGACAAAAATCTTGTGGGTGCGTTTATTCAGGCGGAAGGTCAAGGCTTGCCACAGTGCAATCAGCAGCAGGCCCGCCGTACCGATAAACAGCAGTGAAGCGATGGTATTTACCGCACTCTCCGGCTGAACCTGGCTGCCCTTCACGAATCCGCCGCTTTGTAACAGCAGGCCCACGATAAAGGTCGCAATCGCCACCGTGGTTTTACGGGAGAAGGTCATGACGGCGGCAAACAACCCTTCACGACGCTGACGGGTGATCATTTCATCGATATCGGGAATAAACGGGAACACGTTCCACGGGGTAAATTCCAGTACACAACGCCCAACCTGATACACCGCGGCCAGTACCACTAACAGCAGCACTTTATTGTCGGTCGGGAACTGATAAACCAGGAACAAGCCAAACAGGCACAGCATCATCACGGTATAGGCGAAGACATACAGACGCGACGGGCCGTATTTGATGATCGCAACGCCCGCCAACAGAGTGACCGGCAACCCGACGATACTCATGGAAAGCAGCGTACCGGCAAGAGACGAAGAAACTTGCAGACAATACACGCAGAAGAATACAAACACGGTGTTATAAACATCTTTGGCGGTAAAGGAGAATAAATAGATCGCCAGATGTTTTCTGAACGCCCGGACTTTCAGGGTGGAGCCGTAATCTTTAAATAAGTTGCCCAGCAGAGCCAGTTTTTCCCTGAAGGTTTTTGTTTCGCTGGGGCGCTCAAGCTCTGCCAACATTTCTGGGGTTAATTCACGCTCCCAGGTCACTTTCCAGGAGATAAATACGCACACCATAAACAGCACGGCAAATACCACACCGTTGATCAGATAAGCATTGGCGTTATGTTCCCCGAAGAAACCGATCAGCAGCCCCGGAATAAAGGTTGCCAGAAAAGTCCCGGTCGCGGAGAAGAACATCCGGCAGGTGGATAATTTGGTACGCGAGTTAAAATCTTTGGTCATTTCCGACGGCAGGGTTTCCCAGGGAATAAGCACCATCGCCGCGATAATTTCAAACGCCAGATACACCGCCAAATAAAAAGCCCAGGTCATGCCGTCCAGCCAGAGTAAGGAATAAACCAGCATTAACGGCGCGCCAATTAACAAGAAGAAGCGGCGTCGACCAAATTTTTTACCTAAATAGTTTTTATAAAAATGGTCGGTAAAGCTACCCATAAACAAACTGACAATCGCATCGACAATACGCGCAATGGCGACAATAGAGGCGGCCTCCACCGGAGACAAGCCCACGAACGTGGTATAAAAGAAGAGAAGCCAGGCACCGATAACGGTAAAGGCCCCGCCGCCCATAATATCGGTTACCCCATACCCAATACTGACGGGTATGGTGATTTGTTTTTTGGACTGAGACATGGTCTACCTCAATAGGGTCAGAGTATTCAGAATCGGAAATAATTTTTAGCGTTGTCGTGACAAATATTTGTTATTAGTTTCGATAATATTTTCGGATTATCAGGTACTTCTCCACGCTCAACCCATCCGCCGACCAGATTACATAAAATACGGCGGAAATAGTCGTGGCGCGTATAGGAAATAAAACTGCGTGAATCAGTCAACATACCGACAAAGTTCATCAGCAACCCCTGATCGGCCAGGCAGTTCAGTTGGCTTTCCATACCCCGCCGCGTGTCGTTAAACCACCACCCGGAACCAAACTGGATCGGTGATTTCACGCCGTCTTCAGCGGACTGAAAGTTTGCGATTGTCGTGGCGACGATATCGTTATAGCCAGGGTTCAGGTTATACAGGATGGTTTTTGGCAGCGCGTTATTGCGCGCCATGCTATCCAGTAAGCCGTTTAATCCCTGCGCCAGATGAGATTGATCGGCAATCGAATCAAAACCGGTGTTGATGCCAATCTTCTCTTTCATGCGCGTGTTGTTGCTACGGATAGCGCCAAAGTGGATCTGCATGGCCCACTGGCGTTTCTTGTAGTGCCCGGCTAGCATCACAAATATTGCGCTCATCAGTGCCGCATTCTCTTGATGGCTTAATGTCTCGCCGCTGCATTTTTTAGTGAACAACGCCTCGATTTCGGTTTCCGTCGCGGCCTGGTAATAAATTTCTACCGGGCCGTGATCGGAGATTCGACACCCGACGTCATGGAAATAATCGATGCGATTTTCCATTGCGCGTGACAGGTCGGCGAAATGCTGAATATTCACCCCGGTGAGAGCGACCAGCTTTTCGATGAATACCCGAAACTGCTGCGGGTTTTCCTCAAAAATTTCGTCTGGCCGGAATGTAGGTAATACCTGAGGCGTAAATTCAGCCTCATCGCGCAATAACCGATGGTATTCGAGCGAGTCCAGCGGCGAGTCGGTAGTACAAATTACCTCAACATTTGAGCGGGTAATCAGCGCGCGGGGTTTAAAATCGTCCTGTAATAAAAGCTGATTGCAGGCAGCCATGATTTCGCGCCAGTTGCCGGAATCCAGATTATCTTCAATGCCGAAATAATAATTCAGCTCCAGGTGCGTCCAGTGATAAAGCGGATTGCCGAAACAGGCCTCGACCGTTTCCGCCCATGCCTGAAACTTTTCTTGCGAAGACGCGTTGCCGGTAATTTTTTCTTCGCTGACGCCATTAGCACGCATCGCGCGCCATTTATAATGATCGCCCGCCAGCCATAATTGGGTAATATCTTTAAAAGATTTATTTTCATAAATCTCTTTCGCATCAAGGTGGCAATGATAATCGATAACTGGCAAATCCTTTGCCAGTTCACGATACAGTTTGCGCCCTGATTCATTATTAATCATAAAACTATCGTTTATAAATTTCATGACTGCTCTCCAGACCTGCGCATGGATTAAATTAAATCGTCAGGGCTTACCAGTTCCACAATGTGCCGTCTTCAAGACGGGCCACCGGCAAATAGGCCGGGTCATAGGGGTATTTCGCCGCCAGTTTTTCATCAAATTCGATGCCCAGACCCGGTTTGTCGCCCGGATGCATATAACCGTTATCAAAGGTCCAGTTATGCGGGAAGACTTCAAGCATCTGTTCGGAGTAGCCCATGTATTCCTGAACGCCGAAGTTAGGCACCCACAAGTCGAAGTGCAACGCTGCCGCCATGCAAACCGGGGAGAGATCCGACGGGCCATGTGAACCGGTGCGTACCTGGTACAACGAGGCGAAATCGGCAATGCGACGCATACCGGTGATGCCGCCTGCATGGGTAATGGTGGTGCGGATATAATCGATGAGCTGTTCTTCGATCAGCTGCTTGCAATCCCAGATGCTGTTAAACACTTCGCCCACCGCGATGGGTGTGACGGTGTGCTGGCGGATCAGACGGAAGCACGCCTGGTTTTCCGCAGGTGTTGGATCTTCCATCCAGAACAGGCGGTGTTGTTCTACGCTCTTACCGAAACGCGCGGCCTCGATGGGCGTCAGGCGGTGGTGCATATCGTGGAGCAGGTGCTCATGAAAGCCGAATTTATTGCGTACTGCTTCAAACAATTTCGGGGTGAAGTCGAGATATTTCTCAGTTGACCACAACTGCTCTTCCGGCCACTCGCCTTTGGTCGCCGGTTCGTAAGCCTGCCCTTTGCCTTTCGCCATCCCGTAAGTGGTTTTCATCCCCGGTACGCCGCACTGCACGCGAATGGCTTTAAAGCCCATCTCTTTATGGCGCGCGTAGTCGTCCAGCACTTCGTCAATGCTATGGCCGGTAGTGTGGCAGTACACCATCACCCCTTCACGGGATGCGCCGCCGAGAAGTTGATACAGCGGCATATTGGCGGCTTTGGCTTTGATATCCCACAGCGCCATGTCGATAGCGGAAATGGCCGACATGGTTACCGGGCCGCGACGCCAGTATGCGCCCTTATAGAAGAATTGCCAGATATCTTCGATGCGGTGTGCATCGCGCCCCACCAACTGCGGGCACAGATGATCTTTTAAATAGGAGGCCACGGACAGCTCACGGCCATTGAGCGTGGCATCCCCTAACCCGGTTAACCCGCTATCGGTCGTGATTTTTAAGGTGACAAAGTTGCGGCCCGGACAGGTCACAAAAACTTCAGCACTGACGATCTTCATGGTTTTTCCTTACAACGTGAACGGCATGTATTAAGTTGCGTTCAATTTACGCAACTGAGCTACTACCATACAAGTATGAAGATCGTGAAAGTTTGAGTGCAGTCACAAACAGTTTGGAGACTTGCTCATTTTTGCAGCTGAATTTGGGTTATGCGCGGCCCCAGCCTGCGACGATGATCAGCATCCCGCACAGGGCGATCCCCGCCCCAAGCCAGTCATAAACGCTGAGTTTGACGCCGTCCACCACCCGCAGCCATAGCAGCGCGGTCATCACATAAACGCCGCCGTAAGCGGCATATACGCGGCCACTTGCCGCCGGATGCAGGGTTTACAGCCAGACAAACACCGCCAGCGAAAGCCCGGCGGGCACTAACAGCCACGCGCTCGCGCCACGCCGCAGCCAAAGCCACGGAAGAAAACAGCCAATAATTTCAGCAAGCGCGGTGGCAAAAAACAGCAGGGTTGTTTTAATCATGTTGAGGGAAAATCCTGATAATGGTGTTCGAGTGTGCTGCTCTGTAACGCGGCAATGGTATAATAAAAGCATTGGGCTACCGATATGTACTGTTTAACCTTAAAGGAAACCAGGATGAAAAACCTCCGTAGCAAATCTGCAGTTCTGATGTTGCTGGCTGGTGTGTTTACCTTCGCTTCGCCGACCCATGCGCAAACCGACAGACTGGTCATCGAATCCGGTGACAGCGCGCAGTCGAGCCAGAATGCAGCGATGGATAAAGAGCAATGGAATGACACGCGCTCGCTGCGTCAGAAAGTGAACAAGCGCGCAGAAAAAGAGTGGGATAAAGCGGACGTCGCCTTCGACGCCCAGGACAAATGCCAGCAAAGCACGAATATGAACGCTTACTGGGAACCGAATACCCTTCGCTGCCTGGATCGCCGCACAGGCCGCCAGATTATGCCGTAATACTCAGGGCTCCCGGCGGAGCCCTTGTTTCACCTGCTTAAAAAAGGATTTACCATGCCCAGCGAGTATGCCGTGAAACTTCGTCCGCTTGAGCGCGAAGATTTGCGCTTCGTTCACCAACTCGATAATAACGCCAGCGTAATGCGCTACTGGTTTGAAGAGCCTTACGAGGCGTTTGTTGAACTCTCCGATCTGTATGACAAACACATTCATGACCAGAGCGAGCGGCGCTTCGTTGTGGAGTGCGATGGCGACAAGGCTGGCTTAGTGGAGCTGGTGGAGATTAACCACGTGCACCGCCGCGCGGAATTTCAAATCATTATTTCCCCGGAGCACCAGGGCAAAGGCCTGGCGTCGCGCGCTGCTAAACTGGCGATGGATTACGGCTTTACGGTGCTGAATCTCTACAAGCTGTATTTGATTGTCGATAAAGAAAACGTCAAAGCAATCCACATCTACCGCAAGCTGGGCTTTATGGTAGAAGGCGAACTGGTCCATGAGTTCTTTATCAACGGTGAATACCGCAATACCATCCGCATGTGCATTTTCCAGCATCAATACCTGGCGGAACATAAAACCCAGGGCAGTATTTTAAAACCCACCGCGCAGTAGCCTTTCCCGCGGCAAAGCCGCGGGATCAATAATATTCAATCGTGTTTTTGATGGTGAAATGCTGCAAGGCAGGCGGCGTTACGCTTTCATCGGTAATGTCTAGCGTACAGCTAACTGGGTTGAAATACCTATCGTATTCACAGGCCTGCTTAGCGCGCCCGATGGCTTTATCGTTCAGCGTGCTCACCGACTGGTAATCGAGCTTTTTGCGTTTATCTGCGGCGGCTGTCGCACTCACCGCCAGCGTCGAGGCTTTCGCCTGGGTCTTTTTTCCCAACGGATAGCCCTCGGCGTCGTAATGATAGTTAATGGTGGCCTCTTTACTGTGGGCCGCCACCACAAAGCCGTTGTCGTCTGTATCGTAAAGCATCCCGATGCCGGGCAGTTCGGCAAGCTGGCATTTGCCCTGGAGCTTTACCCGTTTCTCACCGGAGTTGGCTTCCAGATAATAGTTAGCATCCAGCACCAGCGCTGCGCCGGTATTGGCATCCAGATCGTGGAACTCCAGCGAATCGAAGCACCCTTCTTCCGATAACGACGCGCTCACGCGCCGGGTCACTTCACCCTTTTCATTAATCAGCGTTTGGCTGAAATCCTTCACCGGTCCACGCAGCGGGTCAAAATCAAATTCATTAGAAAAACTTGCCATTTCAGGCGTATAGGCAATCGGCCCTTGTGAGTTGTCACAGCCGCTCAGTGCTGCCGTTACCGCTATTATCAAGATCTGTGGCTTCACGCGTGGGCTTCCTCCCGTCTGAAAACAAGGCTTATGATATAAGCAAATACAGAGATTTACACTACGGATGCTATGCTTAGACCTGAGCCCAACCAAAAAGGAGCTGGATATGAAGCGTTTATCCTGGCCTGGAGCCTGTTTGATCGTGACGGCGATGCCCGCGCTCGCTGCGCCCGAGTCATGCGAACGGGTGAAGGCCGACATTCAGCAGCGAATCATCAATAACGGCGTACCGGAAACCAGCTTTAGCTTAACGATTGTGCCTGGCGATCAGGTTGATCAGGTGGATGCGCAGGTGGTGGGACATTGCGCCAACGACACGCACAAAATCCTCTATACCCGCACCAGTAGCGGTAACGCGCCGGGCAACCCGCCGGCAGCGCAGGATGGCTCGCAGAGCGAACCCCAGTAATGACACCGCCTCCGGCGCAACGCCGGAGGCGCGTGATTAGCTTAAGTCGATATTTTTACTGCCGAACAGCCAGGTCAGAATAAACCCGGAAACATAAGCCACCAGCAGCCCCGCCGCGTAGACCGCCATCCCGGCGTAAATCCCGCTGCCCGACGTCATCAGCGGTAGCGCCACCAGGCCTGAAGGGCCAAACACGGTATTCAGCCCCACCGGCAATCCCATCCAGGCCACCAGCCCGATAAAGAAACCGCCGCAGGCCCCACCCAGACAAGCGGTGATAAATGGCTTCACGCGCGGCAGCGTCACGCCGTAGATCAGCGGCTCGCCGATCCCCAGGATGCCAGGAATAATCGCCCCTTTGATCTGGGTACGCAGAAGCGCCTCTTTACTGGCGCGCACGTAGAGTGCCAGCGCCGCGCCGACCTGGCCGCCTCCTGCCATCGCCAGAATAGTAAACAGCGAGTTGAAACCCTGCGCTTCCATCAGTGCAAAGTAAACCGGCACGAAACCCTGATGCACGCCGAACATCACCGCCAGCAGGAACAGCCCCGCCAGTACCGCCGACCCGAACGGGTTGCCGTTAAGGTGCAGGAACAGCCAGGACATCCCGTTAAACAGATATCCGCCCACCGGCATAATGACGATAAAGGTGACCGCGCCCATAATCAGCAGCGTCACGGCGGAGGTCAGGATCATATCCAGATTCGCAGGCATCACGCTGCGCACCCGTTTTTCCACCCAGGCGCCGAGGATAGCGGCAATCAATACGCCGATAATGTTACCGCGCGGATCGATAGTGTGGCCAAAGAACGAAGAGATACCGGAATAGAAGCCAACGGTCGCGTCAGGGTTGTAACCGAGCACAAACAGCGCAGCGATAATCGCCCCGTTCACGCCAGAACCGCCAAAGGCTTTTTGCGCATTGTAGCCGATCAGGATGCTCAGAAAGGTAAACATCCCTTTGCTGAACACCTTCATATAGCTAATGGTTTCAACCAGCGCGCCGTTGGGCGACGGCTTGCCGAGCACAAAGATCTGTTCGGCGAGCGTTGCGAACCCCAGCAGCAGGCCCACGGCGATAAACCCCGGGATCAGCGGCGTAAAGATCGTGGCGAATTTCGCCAGGAATTTTTGCACGCTGCTGGTCTGCTTGCCTTTTAACTGTTGCTTTTTCTGCGCCGCGATTTCTTCCAGCGTTTGACTCTCGCTGACGTCTGCGGCAGGCGCGCTTTCCAGATGGTGATTCATCATCTCCGCCGCCGCCTGGGCTTTACCGGGACCCAGCACAATCTGGAATTGCTCATCGCTTTCAATCACGCCCAGTACGCCGGGGATTTGGCGGATTGCGGCGGCATCGGCACGGGTATCATCACGCAACGTGAGCCGCAGCCGGGTCATGCAGTTGCCACATTGCGCAACGTTGCCGCTGCCTCCAACGGCGTCGGTAATGCGCGCTATCATCTCGCGGGTTATTTTTGCCATTATTGTTTCCTTTACGCGTTGTGTAACGCCAGGCGAATAAATCCGTTATTTTTTTCCAGCAGCGCTTTTGCCTGCGCGGCATCCAGGCCCGACAGCACCATCACAATGGCGGTTTTACAATGCCGGTTACACTGCTGTAGCGCCATCTGCGCCGTCGTGCGGTCGCATTCGGTGGCATCCATCACGATGGAAATCTGGCGTTCGATCAGCTTGGCATTGGTGGCTTCCACATCAACCATCAAATTACTGTAGACCTTGCCGCTACGGATCATTGCCCCGGTGGTGATCATATTCAGCACCAGCTTTTGGGCGGTGCCCGCTTTCAGACGGGTTGAGCCGGTGACCACTTCCGGGCCGACAGCGGGCGTAATGGCGATATCCGCCAGCGCCGCCATTTCGCTTTGCGGGTTGCAGCTCACCACCGCGACGCAGGCGTTCAGGGATTGCGCATACGCCATTGCCCCTAAAACGTAAGGCGTTCTGCCGCTGGCCGCGAGGCCCACCAGCACATCTTTCGCGCTGAAGTTAAGGGCTTGCAGATCGGCAGCGCCCTGTTCACGGTTATCTTCAACATTCTCTACCGCGCTTAAGATGGCTTTATGGCCGCCAGCGATAATGCCCACCACCTGCTCAGGCCGGGTGCCAAACGTCGGCGGGCATTCGCTGGCATCCAGAATGCCGAGGCGGCCTGATGTGCCTGCACCGATATAAATCAACCGCCCGCCTTCAGCAAACGCCTGCGCCACGCGATCCACCAGGTGGGCAATTTGCGGCAGATAAGGCGTAATCGCCTCCGGCAGGCGCCGGTCTTCATTATTGATAACGGTCAGCATCTCCAGCGTGGAGAGCGTATCAATGTTGTTGCTCGCAGGGTTGCGGCGTTCAGTCAGTAACTGGCTTAGATCGATACTCATAACGGCCTCATCTTTTCAACGTGGTCACAGCGTAAGGAATATTTTATTCCAACCCTATGAATTCTGTCACATACCCTGAATAAAATCTTGTTAACACAACGCGAAATTCAGCCTCATCTTTACAAAAAATATAGTTATATTGCTGATTTGATTCACTTTTATTTTAAAATCGGTTTTTGCATCTAAAAGAATTTTTTATTTCGCCTGTTATACCTTCTGCCAATTGGGGAAACCAGCAAGAACACCCAATGCCCTTTGTTAATCTGACGCCACAGGGCCTAAAGGTGACAACGTCACACAGCGTTAACAAGTTTAAGATAATTCTCTATGTTGCGCATTTTTCCAGTTCTTATAAGGCCAAACTAATGGTTCTATGCATGAACCATTACCCTGTTAATGGTTCAGGAACTGGAATCATTCCCAACGCATTGCTATAGCTGTTAACACCCTGCCAACACAAGGCATAACAATTCGATAAAGCGTGCTCAGGGAGACACACCGCAATGTATAAAAACCTCGCACTTCGCGCAGTGATGGCGCTGGTTGCACTTATCGTCGTGGCAGGCTTCATCGTCTGGGGCGTCGGACTGGAAACCGTTAAAGCCCGTCAGGTTGATTTACTTTATCTCGGGAAACAGCACTTGATTCTGGTGTTCAGCTCTATGGCGCTGGCGCTGGCCGTGGGTATCCCCAGCGGTATTGCGCTTAGCCGCCCTGCTGCCCGCCGGTTTGCTGAATATGTGATGCAAATCTTTAACGTAGGTAATACGTTGCCGCCCCTGGCGGTACTGGCGCTGGCGATGGTGATCATCGGCATCGGCGACCGTCCGGCGATTATCGCATTATTCCTCGCCTCGCTGCTGCCCATTGTTCGTAATACTTACGCCGGATTGTGCTCGGTCCCCGCCTCATTAATTGAAGCCGCCAAAGGCATTGGTATGACGCGCTGGCAACAGCTGCGGCAGGTGGAGCTGCCCAACGCGTGGCCAGTCATGCTGTCCGGCATTCGTATCGCCACGGCGATTAACGTCGGTACCGCCCCGCTGGCGTTTCTGATTGGCGCCAGCAGCTACGGCGAACTGATTTTCCCCGGCATCTATCTGAACGACTTCCCCACGTTAATTCTGGGCGCGGCTGCTACGGCGCTGTTCGCGATGATTCTGGATATGGCGCTGGCGGGTCTGGGCCGCCTGATGAGCCCGCATACCGCCTGATAATAATAACAAGGAGCGAACCATGAAATTGTTGTCCCACCTGCTTGCCGCCCTTACGGCGACCGCACTATTCGCCAGCGCGGCGCAGGCCGCGCCGATCGTACTGGCGACCAAGGGCTTTACCGAACAGCATATTCTTTCCGCCATGACCACGATGTACCTACAGAAGAAAGGCTTCCAGATCCAGCCGAAAACCAATATCGCGGCGGTGATCTCCCGTAATGCAATGGTGAATAACCAGATTGACGTCACCTGGGAATACACCGGCACCTCGCTGATTATCTTTAACAAAATCGACAAGCGCATGACCCCGCAGGAGTCTTATGACACGGTCAAACGCCTTGATGCAAAACTCGGTTTAGTGTGGTTGAAGCCGGCGGATATGAACAACACTTATGCCTTCGCCATGCAGCGTGAACGGGCCGAAAAAGAAGGCATTACTACGCTGTCGCAGATGGTGGAACGGATGGACACCCTGCGCAAGCATGACCCGAAAAACAACTGGTTGCTGGGCCTCGACCTGGAGTTCGCCGGGCGTAGCGACGGCATGAAGCCGTTGCAGCAGGCTTACAACATGCATCTGGATCGCCCGCAAATCCGCCAGATGGACCCGGGCCTGGTGTACAACGCCATCCGCGATGGCTTTGTTGATGCCGGGCTAATCTACACCACCGACGGGCGCGTAAAAGGCTTTGACCTGAAAGTGCTGGAAGATGACAAAGGTTTCTTCCCGAGCTATGCGGTGACGCCAGTGGTGCGTAAACCGATCCTCGACGCCAACCCTGGCCTGGATGAGGCGCTGAACACCCTGTCCGCCTTGCTGAACAATGACGTTATCTCCACGCTCAACGCGAAGGTGGATATCGACCATGAATCGCCCCAGAAAGTGGCGCGCGAATTTCTTCAACAGCACAAGCTGCTTTAAGGAGGCGACCCGATGGATACGATTCATTACATGATGGATAACGCCGGGTATATCGGCGGGTTGACCCTCCAGCATTTGTGGCTGGTCGGTCTGGCCGTGGGCATGGCGATTGTGATTGGCGTGCCGCTGGGCGTGCTGATCGTACGCCATAAATGGCTGGCCACCCCGGTGCTCGGCATTGCCACCGTGGTACTGACCATTCCGTCTATCGCCCTGTTCGGCCTGATGATCCCGCTGTTTTCGCTGATCGGCCAGGGCATCGGCGCGGTGCCTGCGGTCACGGCGGTATTTCTCTACTCTTTATTACCGATTGTCCGCAACACCCACACCGCGCTGGAAAGTCTGCCGCCGGGGCTGCGCGAAGCCGGGCGCGGTATCGGTATGACCTTCTGGCAGCGCCTGCGCTGGGTGGAAATTCCGATTGCCCTGCCGGTGATCTTCGGCGGTATCCGCACCGCGGTGGTGATGAATATCGGCGTGATGGCGATTGCGGCGGTGATCGGCGCGGGCGGCCTGGGCCTGTTACTGCTTAACGGCATCGGCGGCAGCGATATCCGCATGCTGATCGCGGGTGCGGTAATGATTTGCCTGTTGGCGATTGTACTTGACTGGATGCTGCACCGTTTGCAGGTGCTGCTGACTCCGAAGGGGATACGATAATGATAAAACTGGAAAACCTCACCAAACAGTTCACGCAGAAAAACGGCCAGACCTTTAAAGCCGTGGATAACGTCAATCTTAATGTGCCGGAAGGCGAAATGTGTGTGCTGCTCGGTCCGTCCGGCTGTGGCAAAACCACCACGCTAAAAATGATTAACCGGTTAATCGCCCCCAGCAGCGGCAACATTCTGATCAACGGCAAAGACACCAACGATATGGATACGGTGACGCTTCGCCGCAATATCGGCTATGTGATCCAGCAGATTGGTTTGTTTCCGAATATGACCATCGAAGAAAACATTACCGTCGTGCCGCGCATGTTGGGCTGGGATAAGGCCCGCTATCAGGCCCGCGCGTCGGAACTGATGGATATGGTGGCGCTTGATCCCAAAAAGTTTCTTCACCGCTACCCCAAAGAGATGTCTGGCGGGCAACAGCAACGTATCGGGGTTATTCGCGCTCTGGCGGCGGATCCGCCGGTACTGCTGATGGATGAGCCTTTCGGCGCGGTCGACCCGATCAACCGCGAGGTGATCCAGAACCAGTTCCTGGAAATGCAGCGCCAGCTCAAAAAGACCGTGATGCTGGTAAGCCATGATATTGATGAAGCGCTGAAACTTGGCGACCGGATAGCGGTATTCCGCCAGGGGCGCATTGTACAGTGCGCCAGCCCGGATGAACTGTTGGCGAAACCGGCGAATGAATTTGTCGGCTCGTTCGTCGGCCAGGACCGCACCCTTAAGCGTTTGCTGCTGGTGCAGGCAGGCGACGTTACCGAGCAGCAACCGACGATTACCGTGCAGGTGTCCACACCGTTATCGGAAGCCTTCGCAATTATGGATGACCACGATCAGCGATCGGTCACCGTGGTGGACAGCGAATCCAAACCCATCGGCTTTGTGAAGCGCCGTGAAGCGCGCGGCGCGACGGGCGTTTGTGGCGATATCCTTCACCCGTTCCGCATTACCGGCAAAGCAGAGGACAACCTGCGCGTGGTGCTGTCGCGGCTGTATGAGCACAACACAGTGTGGATGCCGATTGTTGATGAAGACGGGCGCTACAGCGGGGAAATTTCTCAGGATTACATTGCCGACTATCTGAGTTCAGGTCGAACTCGCCGGGCATTGAATATTCACGGGGAATAAACAGAAAAGGGATACGGCGGTATCCCTTTTCTTATTCAGGCACTTAACTTGATAGGGTCAGCAGGCATCTGAATGTACTGGGCCAGCTCCCGCTGTTCGGCGCGCGGCAGATAAGGCAATTCGCCTATCAGGGGTGCCGGAATTTTTTTACGCAGCACCTCAATGATTTCAGCGTAGTGCGCCAGGCCAGGGTTAATACGGTTAGCCACCCAGCCCACCAGCGGCAGCCCATCGCTGGCAATTGCCTGGGCCGTCAGTAAGGCATGGTTGATGCACCCTTCCTGAATACCCACCACCATCACTACCGGCAGTTGTTCCTGAACCACCCACTCCGATAGCGGACGCAAATCGTTCATCAGGCTGCGCCATCCTCCCGTGCCTTCCACCACCACGTGATCCGCCTGTTCGCTGAGCTGGCTCAGCGTGTCGGTCAGCAAGGGATAGTTGATAGGGAAACTGTGCGCCACGCTGCTTTCATCTTCGCTGAGCGCAATCGGGTTGATGGTGGAATATGGCAGCGCCAAAGTGGAAACGCTTTGTAGCACCAGGGCGTCTTTATTACGCAACCCCTCTGGCGTCTCTTTACTGCTTTTGGCGACGGGTTTGAACCCCACTACGCTTTTACCTTCCGCCGCCAGGGCCTGAAGCAGCGCACGGGAAACGACCGTTTTACCAACAGCAGTATCAGTACCCGTCACAAAGAAACGCTTAAACATCACAAACTCCAGGATATGCTCTTAAAAATATATTGATTCGGAATAATTCAATAGTGAAAGTCTAAGAGAAGACGTCTGGAGTCAGCTTGAGATAGCGCAATTTTTAGTGGATTATGAAAATTTGTTAACCCTGCAACAGACGAATCAACAGCGATCCCGTATACATCGCGTCTTTTACCAGCGCGGCGCCTGCCATCGTGCCCTGATTCGTAAACTGCGTGCTTTCCACCACCGTATTGCGGCTGTAGGCTGGCAACGCCTGCTGGCGAATACAATCGGCAATTGCCGGAAACAGAATATCGGACGCGCGATTGAGCGGCGAACCAATCAGTATTTTTTGCGGATTAAACAGGTTCACCATAATCGCCAGAATACGGCCTACGTTCGTCCCTACCCCAACGATAATATCCCGCGCCAGCAGATCGCCTTTTTGGGCGGCATCACACAGCGTTTCAACGGTCAGCGGCTGACCGTGGAGCATTGATCCCATGGATTGGTTCATGCGCTGCTGCGCCAGCTCCAGTACACTGTCGATACTGGCGATGGTTTCGAGGCAGCCGTGGTTGCCGCAGTAACAGCGTTTACCGTAAGGATCGACCTGGGTATGGCCGATTTCCACCAGGCTACTGCTGCCCGCGTGCAATAAGCGCCCGTCGGTGACCACGCCCGCGCCGACGTTATGATCGATCACCACCTGAATCACATCCCGCGCGCCGCGCGATGCGCCAAACAGCGATTCCGCCATAGTCCAGGCGCTGATGTCATGCTGAATAAACACCGGCACGCCAGTGCGGTTTTCCAGCGCCGGGCCGAGCGGCATTTCCTGAACGTCATAAAACGGCATGCGGTGAACGATGCCGTTTTCGGTATCAATAATGCCCGGTAGCGTAATGGCGATGGCCGTCAGCCGCTCGAGCTTTTGCTGATGGCGAATAAAGAACTGATCGATATGGGCGATGATGCGCTCAAGTAGCGGTTGCTCGTCCTGCTGCGGCAGTGCCAGCTGTTCTTCCACCACCAGTTTGCTGCTGAGATCGCGTAACGCGAGGTTAATTTCCCCACGGTTAATGCGCACCGACAGATAGTGCCAGGCTTCGGTTTCCACCATCAACCCCACCGCCGGACGCCCACGGCTGCCCGGCTCCTGGATTTCGGTTTCCTGCACCAGGTGCGCTTCAATCATTTCGCGGACAATTTTCGTGATACTGGCAGGCGCGAGCTGCGCCAGACGCGAAAGATCAATACGTGACACCGGGCCTAGTTGGTCTATCAGACGATATACCACGCCGGCATTCGTCTGTTTAATCTGATCAATATGGCCCGGTTGACTATCAGCAACCACTGCAATCTCCCTTTATTTTCGGGCTTCGAAATAAACTTACGCTATGGTGAAGCACATCAATACGAGCCGTCAAATTTTTAGTCATGGTTGTGATTTACAGCACGTTTTAACGCGGGGTTGCGCTGTTTTTACGCACGTTGAGCGCCTCGTTCAGCAGACGCATAAACCGCAGGGCGGCGGCGCTTTTCTCGTGATGTTTCGACCACACCAGCCACATTTCCGATACTGCATCCGCTTCGGTTATCGGCACCCAGCGCATTTCATTCAGTTGAATCCGCTGGAACGAGGCCGGTAAGATCGACACGCCAAGCCCGGCGGCCACCAGCCCGATAATGGTCATCGCTTCCCCCACTTCCTGGGCGATCAGCGGCTGGATATCATAACGGTGCAGCAACCCGAGAATATCGTCATACAGCCCGGTCCCGACGTGCGGGTCGAAAAACACAAACGGTTGATCGGCCAGTTCGCGAAGCGAAATCGCGGGCTTCGCCGCCAGCGGGTTTTCGCGGTGCACCATGGCCATCAGCGGTTCGCGCAGGATCAATTGCCAGTCGAGAGTGTCGGGCAAAGGGGTGTTGCGCATTAACCCCAGCTCCAGTTTTCCTTCATTAAGCGGTGCGATTTGCGCCCGGGTGTTGATTTCAAGGGTCTGTAAATGCACATCCGGGTAACCTTTGCGAAACTGCGACAGGCTGTCAGAAATGGGTTTGATAAACGGCGCGGAGGAGGTAAAGCCGATGCGTAACTCGCCGGTCTCCCCGTGATGCAGACGCGCCGCGCGCACCGCCGCCGCTTCTACCTGGCTTAAAATCTGGCGGCTGTCCGCCAGAAACTGCGCCCCCGCCGCCGTCAGGCCAACGCTGCGATTGGTGCGCGCCAGCAGTTTCGCGCCGACCTGGGCTTCCAGGATCTGGATTTGCTGGCTTAGCGGCGGCTGGGAGATATTCAGCCGCGCCGCCGCCCGGCCAAAATGGAGTTCTTCCGCTACCGCCACGAAATAACGCAGGTGCCGCAGTTCGATATTCATATTTAATACATATCATTTGAGATTATTAATATATTAGACAGAATATTAGGCGCTTTCTACTCTGTTTATAGTCTGTTCCGTCATCCACAAGGATCTGTTTTGAGCCGTACATCCACCGTCTCGCCTGATTCGGCTGTTCAGCAAGACGTTATCACTGCTTCCCAGCCTGCTTCATTTATTACCCGCGGTACACCGCAATTTATGCGCGTGACGCTGGCGCTGTTTTCCGCCGGTCTGGCGACGTTTGCCCTGCTGTATTGCGTACAGCCGATCCTGCCGGTGCTGTCCCAGGAATTTGGCGTCTCCCCGGCGAGCAGCAGTATTTCGTTGTCTGTGGCGACCGGTTTAATGGCGCTGGGGCTGCTGTTTACCGGGCCGCTGTCCGACGCCATCGGGCGTAAAAATGTCATGGTAACCGCCCTGCTGCTGGCTTCCTGCTGTACGCTGCTCTCCACTCAAATGACCAGCTGGCACGGCATTCTGATTATGCGTGCGCTGATTGGCCTGTCGCTGAGCGGCGTGGCGGCGGTGGGTATGACGTATCTGAGCGAAGAGATCCACCCAGGCTTTGTGGCGTTTTCGATGGGGTTGTACATCAGCGGCAACTCCATTGGCGGGATGAGCGGGCGCTTGTTAAGCGGTGTGATCACCGATTTCTTCGACTGGCGCGTGGCAGTCGGCGCAATTGGCTGTTTCGCATTGGCGGCGGCGCTGATGTTCTGGAAAATCCTCCCCCCGTCGCGCCATTTCCGCCCGGCGTCGTTGCGGCCTAAAAGCCTGTTTATTCATTTCCGCCTGCACTGCCGGGACGACGGCCTGCCGCTGCTGTTCGCCGTAGGGTTCCTGCTGATGGGCGCGTTCGTCACTTTGTTCAACTACATCGGTTATCGGCTGATGCTGTCGCCGTGGCATCTCAGCCAGGCGGTAGTCGGCCTGCTGTCCGTGGCGTATCTGACCGGCACCTGGAGTTCGCCGAAAGCGGGCGCGCTGTCGGTTCGCTACGGGCGCGGCCCGGTGATGATCAGCTTTACCGGCATCATGCTGCTGGGCCTGTTGTTAACGCTGCTGCCGTCGCTGTGGGTGATTTTTGCGGGGATGCTGTTGTTTTCCGGAGGATTTTTCGGCGCACACTCGGTGGCCAGCAGTTGGATCGGCCACCGGGCGAAGCGCGCCAAAGGCCAGGCCTCGTCGCTGTATCTGTTCAGCTACTATGTAGGCTCCAGCGTGGCCGGTACGCTCGGCGGTGTTTTCTGGCACCGCTACGGCTGGAATGGCGTCGGCGGATTTATCGCCCTGCTGCTGTTACTGGCGATCCTGACGGGATGGCGGCTGCACCACCGCGCGCATTGATTTCCGGGCCTCGTGTTTCCGCCTCGGTAGTGTTACTTTTCACACTACGCTCCACCTGCACACGAGGCTTTATGGAAAACACGCATTATCAAAAACTTACCAAAACCTTTGCTCGCCTGTCGCGTTTCTCGCACCTCTCCGCCATTGCCGGATGGGATATGTTCACCATGATGCCGCCTGGCGGTAGCAAAGCGCGTTCTGAAGCGCTGGCGGAGATGAGCGTACTGTGCCATCAGATCCTCACCAGCCCGGAGATGGCGCGCGCGCTGGCCGACGCGGAGCAGGAAGATTTAAACGATCTGGAACGCGCCAACCTGCGCGAAATGGCCCGCCAGTACCAGCAGGCGGCACTGCTGCCGGAATCGCTGGTAGAAGCAAAGTCTCTGGCAGGTAGCCGCTGCGAACACGCCTGGCGCACCCAGCGCCCGAATAACGACTGGCAAGGATTCGCTGAAAATCTCAAAGAAGTCGTGAAATTCAGCCGCGAAGAAGCGGCCCTGCGTGCCGCACACCGTGGCGGTTCGCGCTATGACGCTCTGCTGGATATCTACGAGCCGAACATGACCAGCGCGCGGCTCGACGCCCTGTTCGGCGATCTGAAAAGCTGGCTGCCGGATTTGCTGGCCCGCGCCACAGAAAAACAGGCTCAGAAAACGCTGATTGCCCCACAGGGCCCATTCCCCATCGCGCAGCAGCGGGAACTGGGGCTCGACGCCATGAAACTGCTGGGGTTTGATTTTGACGGGGGGCGGCTGGACGTCAGTGCCCATCCGTTCTGCGGCGGCGTGCCGGAAGACGTGCGCATCACCACGCGCTATAACGAAAACGAGCTGTTCAGCGCCCTGTTTGGCGTGATCCATGAAACCGGTCACGCCCGCTATGAGCAAAACCTGCCGCGCGAATGGCTGGGCCAGCCGGTGGCGCTGGCACGCTCTACCGCGCTGCACGAATCGCAAAGCCTGTTTTTCGAAATGCAGTTAGGGCGCAGCGACGCGTTCCTCACCCGCCTGTTACCGCATATCACCGCGCGTTTCGGTGAACAGCCAGCGTTTGAACGCGATAACTATATCGCCTGGAACCAGCGCGTGAAGCCGGGCTACATTCGCGTAGATGCCGATGAAGTGAGCTATCCGGCGCACGTGGTGCTGCGTTATGACATTGAGCGGGCGCTGATTGAAGGCGAGATTGAGGTCAACGATATCCCGGCGCTGTGGGATGAAAAAATGCAGCACTGGCTGGGGCTGTCCACCAGAGGCGATTACCGCAACGGCTGTATGCAGGATATCCACTGGACCGACGGCGGTTTCGGCTACTTCCCATCCTATACATTAGGCGCAATGTACGCCGCGCAGTTGTTCCACGCCGCCCGCCGGGCGCTGCCGACGCTCGACCAGGATATCGCCAGCGGTGATTTCAACGCCCTGTTTGAGTGGCTGCGCCAGAATATCTGGCAGCACGGCAGCCGCTTTACTACCGCGCAACTGGTGGTGAATGCGACCGGGGAAGATCTCAACCCGCACTACTTCAGGCAGCATCTGGAAAAGCGCTATTTGTAAAACGCCGCGCCGGGTTAACGCCCGGCGCTGTACATAGCGTTACACGCCGTAACGACTCCCTCACGGAACCCCTGCATTATCAGTACTATAGTGCGGCCTGTCGCTTATCGTAAAAGGCAGGTTCAGATGCGCCGTTATCTGTTCGAGATCCTTCTTGTCTCTCTTATTCTGTGCGCCCTTGTGTCGGCCTCATTCTACTGGTAAAGCCCCGTAGCATGCTGATTTTATTCCCTCTTTATTACCAGCCCGTCTATAATCAACATCAATGGGTTTACATTAATAATCATAATTGCCCCACCCGAGAGTGATATGCGCAAAACCGTTGTGTTAATTCTGGGAACCATTTTTCTGAGCGTTTTTCCTGCCCGTGCAGATGTCGGAGAGCCGCCGGAATCCACCGCAAATGAGGTCAAAACGCTGTTTTTCGGTCACGATGACCGGCAGCGCATCACCGATCCGACGCAATCACCGTGGGACGCTATCGGCCAACTGGAAACCGAAAGCGGCAACCTGTGCACCGCAACGCTTATCTCAGCGCATCTGGCCCTGACCGCCGGGCATTGCCTGCTGGCCCCACCGCGCGGCAAGCTCGACAAACCGGTGGCGCTGCGTTTTGTGGCGCTCAAGGGTAAATGGCGTTACGAAATTCACGACGTTGAAGGACGCGTGGAATCGAGCCTGGGCAGACGGCTTAAAGCCGACGGCGACGGCTGGATTGTCCCGCCCTCCGCCGCCCAGGATGATTTTGGTTTGATTGTGCTGCGCAACCCGCCTTCGGCGATTACGCCGCTGCCGCTGTTTACCGGCGACCGCACGGATCTGAGCGCCGCGTTAAAAACCGCCGAACGTAAGGTCACCCAGGCGGGTTATCCGGAAGATCATCTGGATAATCTCTACAGCCATCAGGACTGTATCGTTACGGGTTGGGCGCAGAAATCAGTATTGTCGCATCAGTGCGATACCCTGCCCGGTGACAGCGGTTCGCCGCTGATGATCCATACCGATGACGGTTGGCAGTTGATTGGCGTACAAAGTTCAGCGCCTGCCGCCAAAGATCGCTGGCGGGCAGATAACCGCGCCATCTCGGTCACTGGCTTCAGGGAAAAGCTGGAACAGCTTGCCCAACAGTGACCACGACGGCGCGGCTTAGGGCATCAGGCGAGTTTAATCAGCACCATGCCCACCAGCAGCAGGGCTAAACCGGCCCACCCCTTGCGGTTGAGGCGCTGACCGAACAGGATCCACCCTGCCGCGACGGTAGCGGCGATACCAAAACCGCCCCATAAGGCATACGCCACGGAAAGCTCAATACCCTTCACCGCCTGCCCGAGGGCGCTGAACGCGGCCAACACCGCCAGCAGAGAAAACACGCCATACAGCGGACGGCGAAAACCGTCCGAGAACTTCAGGAAAATATTGGCGGCGATTTCCAGCACGATTGCCAACATCAGCCATGCGCCGTGAACCCATTCAAACTGCGACATGGCGGCCTCCTGTTTGCGGTTTTTTGGCTTTGCGGGTGCCGGATTTAATCAGTACGATGCCCGCCACCAGGGTCGCCAGTCCCGCCAGTTTTACCATCGACAGGCTTTCATCAAATAACCAGACGCTGAATACCGTAATAATTAAAATACCGATGCCTTCCCACAGGGCATAGGCCACCCCAAGGGCGATGCGTTTAACGGAAAAAGACAGAAAAATATAAGACAGGCTGATCATGACCAGCATAAAAATAAACGCGGCGGAACTTCCGTTCTGGCTGGCCCATTTTAATGACAGCGTCCCGGTAATTTCAGCGATAATCGCCAGACCTAATAAAGCCCAATAAAACATGATTTTTCTCCTGCATGAGAAAATAATACGCCACAGCTTGCTGCACCAAATCGATAGGGCGACAAACCGAAAAAATGAGACTGATAGCGTGGCTACGCTGTGCGCAGACGCCAGAATTCACATGCAGGGACTAAAGCGCGTTGCGCCAGTGTTGTTCACCAAACTGGTGAAAAGAAAGGGGGAAAACGTGTGGGGGTAACAATAACGTCCTGAACAGATTGTCCATAATTTTCCAACTTATCCGCGGTATTGCTTCTCTTCGTTGCGGATGAAAATTGTCCTCGGTAGTTAAACACGCTGGAATTAAACCATAGCCGTTGGGTTTACTCAATCCCTTTTCAATTCTTTACTGAGAATTTCCTTAAGCCGTTATTTTCTGG
The DNA here is from genome assembly GCF_056155425.1 of Atlantibacter sp. MEI4A-1023. NCBI lineage: Bacteria > Pseudomonadati > Pseudomonadota > Gammaproteobacteria > Enterobacterales > Enterobacteriaceae > Atlantibacter > Atlantibacter sp. MEI4A-1023. The sequence goes on along the minus strand of NZ_CM149568.1, from coordinate 2,294,106 downwards.
TCTGGAGTAAATTTTATTTTCTTTTTTCATGCTGACTGGTATTGATAACCACCGGTATTTTTCCAGACTCAAAAAATAACAAGGAATAAAAATGACAACCCTTCTGCACGCCCTTCAACAACGTTACCCTCAGGCGCTGGTCTGGGGTTTTGGCGACTCGCCTGAAATGGCCGACGAGCTGGCTGCGCTGGTGATTCAGGGTCACAAGCGCGCCACCTGCGGCGCGCTGGTCTCTTATCTGAAAGAGCCGATCCTGCCCGGCTGCTACAACATCATTCTCAATGGCCGCGATGAGCCGGTATGCGTGATCCGCACCACCGTGCTGCGGGTGGTGCGCTATTGCGACATGACCGCCGAGCTGGCGAGCCTGGAAGGCGAAGGCGATCGCAGCCTGGCCTGGTGGCAGGCTTCACATCAGGCTTTTTTCGAACGTGAAGGCACCTGGGCACCGGATATGGAACTGGTGTTCGAAGAATTTACGCTGGTAGAGGTGGTTTAACGCAGCGCGGCTACCCCATAGCTGTCGATCAGCGTTTGCAGCGGGGCGAACAGCGGCGACGGCAGCGCATCGGGGGAAAACCATTCCCAGCCGTCGCACTTTTCCGGCTCACGGCATTCTGGCTCGCCCTGCGCATCACGGCTAATCATAAACAGCGTGATGTAATGTTTGCCGACGTCGTGAAATACGTCGCTGACAAACCGCCCGGCTTCAAGATGATTCAGCGTCAGCCCGGTTTCTTCGGCGGTTTCCCGGCGTGCGCACGCTTGCGGCGTTTCGCCAAACTCCAGATGCCCGCCTGGTGCGGACCAGGTGGCTGCGCCGTGACTGCCTTTGCGACGCCCTAACAACAGTTTTCCGTCGCGAAAAATCAGTACTCCGACGCCAATTTGCGGTGACATAACGGCTCCTTTGTTGCTGTCTGTGATCCGCAGGCACGGTAAAAGGTTTTCTGTTTATCTTCAAGTGGCGGGTAACACGCCCAACCTTAAGCCTCTTAAGGTTTTCCTAATTTTGCTTTGGCATCCTGCATACATTGAAATGACAGGATGCTCTGCTATGCCACTCCCCCGCCTGAAAAGACCGACGCTAAGCCGGATCGCGTATATAAGCCTGTTCTCAGCGTATATTGCGCTGTTTTTAAATTTCGCCTTTTATCATCAGGTACTGAGCGTTTTCCCGTTAACCACGCCACGCAACATTCTGGTGTTTATCACCATGCCGCTGGTGATTTTTTGCGTGGTCAGCAGCCTGGCGACCCTGGCCTCGCTGGTGAAGCTTGACCGCCTGGTGATCGCGCTGTTTATTCTGGTCAGCGCCTCGGCTCAATATTTTATCCTGACCTACGGCATCGTGATGGACCGCTCGATGATAGCGAATATGCTGGATACTACGGCATCCGAAACATTCGCCCTGCTCACCCCGCAACTCACGCTGACGCTGGTGTTTTCCGGCGTGCTGATGGCGATGCTGGCCTTCTGGGTGCGGGTAAAAGAGGCCGCTTCCTGGCGTCGTTTTGCCCATCGCGCCCTGAGCCTGATTGCCTGCGCCGCCGTCGTGGTCGTGGTGGCCCTGCTGTTTTATAAAGATTACGCCTCGCTGTTTCGTAATAACAAAGAGCTGGTGAAATCGATCAACCCGTCCAATACCGTGGCCGCTGGCTGGTCGTGGTATGTCCATAACCGGGAAGACAACCTGCCGCTGGTAAAAATCGGCGAGGATGCAAAGCAAAATCCGCTGATGCGCCAGGGCAAGAAAAACCTCACGATCTTAATCGTCGGGGAAACCTCCCGGGCGGATAATTTCTCGCTTGGCGGCTACGCGCGGCAAACCAATCCGCAACTGGCGCAGCAGAACGTGGTTTACTTCCCGCATACCACTTCCTGCGGCACCGCCACCGCGATTTCCGTGCCCTGCATGTTTTCCAATATGCCGCGCGCCCGCTACGACGAGGCGCTGGCCCATCACCAGGAAGGGATGCTGGATATTATTCAACGGGCGGGCATTCAGGTACTGTGGAACGAAAACGACGGCGGCTGCAAGGGCGCGTGTGACCGGGTTCCCCATCAGGATATGACCAAACTGAACCTGCCCGGACAGTGCATTGAAGGCGAATGTTATGACGACGTGCTGTTTCACGGGCTGGATGACTACATTGACAAGCTGACCGGCGACGGCGTGATTGTGCTGCACACCATCGGCAGCCACGGGCCGACCTACTTTAACCGCTATCCGCCGCAGTTCCGTAAATTTACGCCAACCTGCGATACCAACCAGATCCAGACCTGTACGGCGGAGCAGTTGACCAATACGTATGACAACACGTTGCTTTACGTGGATGATATCGTGTCGAAAGCCATTGATACCCTGAAAGCCCATCAGGATAAATTTACCACCCGCCTGGTTTACCTTTCGGATCACGGCGAGTCGCTGGGTGAGGACGGCGTCTATTTACACGGGCTACCGTACCGTATCGCGCCCGAAACCCAGAAACATGTGCCGATGCTGGTATGGTTATCCGACGACTATCAAAAACGCTATTCTGTGGATCGGGATTGCCTGAAGAAACGCGCCGCACAGGATGCTTCACAGGATAATTTGTTTTCAACCATGCTGGGGCTGACGGGCACGCAAACCACCGAGTACATTCCGTCTGACGATCTCGTGGCGGCTTGCAGGGGAACAACGCGATGAAAATATTAGTAGTTGAAGACGATACGCTGCTGCTTCAGGGGCTGGTGATGGCGCTGGAAGGCGAAGGTTATGTGTGTGATGGCGTGTCCACCGCCCGGGCAGCAGAAGCCAGTTTACTGGCCGGGCAGTACAGTCTGTTGATCCTCGATCTGGGCCTGCCCGACGAGGACGGGCTACACGTGCTGTTACGCCTGCGCCGCCAGAAAATGATGCTGCCGGTGTTAATTCTTACGGCGCGTGACTCGGTGAACGAGCGTATCGCCGGGCTGGACGCCGGTGCCGATGATTACCTGATCAAGCCGTTCGCGCTGGAAGAACTGCTGGCGCGCATTCGCGCCCTGATCCGCCGCCACGCCAACCAGGCGGAAAATACACTCTCAGTCGGCAATCTGACGCTGGATATGACCCACCGAATCGCCAAACTTGACGGTGTGCAGGTGGAACTCACGCCAAAAGAGTACGCCATTCTGTGCCGTTTGATGTTAAAAGCGGGCCACCCGGTACACCGGGAAATCCTCTATAACGACATCTACAACTGGGACAATGAACCGTCCACCAACACCCTCGAAGTGCATATCCATAACCTGCGCGACAAAATCGGCAAAGCGGCGATCCGCACCGTGCGCGGCTTTGGCTATGCGTTAATCAAACCGGGCGAGGAAAGCGAACCATCATGAGGGAACTGCTGACCCGTCTGGGGAATCACCGCACGCTGCGCTTCCGCCTGCTGCTGGCGATCGGCCTGATTCTGGTGGTGTGCCAGGCCATCAGCGTGGTGTGGCTGTGGCACGAAAGTAAAGAGCAGATCTCGTTTCTGGTTGATGAAGCGCTGCACAACCGCAACAACCAGCGGCACATTGAAAAAGAAATTGTCGAAGCGGTGGCAAGCCTGGCGCTGCCCAGCCTGGTGATGATTTCGCTGGCGCTGCTGCTCTGTTTCCAGGCAGTGAAATGGATCACCCGCCCGCTGCAGGAGCTACAGCGCCATCTCGACAGCCGCAGCGAGGATAACCTCGACCCCATCGGCTACGTCAGTTCGGTACGGGAAATCGACGCAGTGACACACGCCATTAATCATCTGGTGTCACGATTGACCGTGACCCTTGAGCGCGAGCGGATGTTTACCGCCGACGTCGCCCATGAGCTGCGCACCCCCTTAGCCGGTTTGCGGCTGCATCTGGAACTGATTGAAAAGGCCCATCATGTGGATGTAAAACCGTTATTGCAGCGTCTCGACCAAATGACGCAAAGCGTATCCCAATTGCTGCAACTGGCGCGGGTTGGGCAATCTTTTGCCTCCGGGGAGTATCAGCAGGTGCCGCTACACGCCGAAGTGATTGAACCAATGCGGGCGGAATTCGAAGCGATGTTGCAAGCGCGCCATCAAAAGCTGCACGTTATCGCCCCGCAGGACGTCACCGTACGCGGCGACGCGACGCTGCTGCGCGCCATGCTGCGTAACCTGGTAGAGAACGCCCACCGCTACAGCCCGCAAAACTCCAACATCTTTATTCGGGTAGAAAACGCGCCCGCGCCGCTGTTGGTTGTGGAAGATGAAGGGCCAGGCATTGATGAAAACAAAAGCGGCGAGCTGAGCAAAGCGTTTGTGCGTATGGACCGCCGCTACGGCGGAATTGGGCTGGGGTTAAGCATCGTCACCCGCATCGTACAGTTACATCAGGCGCAATTTATTCTTGATAACCGCAGCCCGGAGCCGGGTTGCCGGGCGCGGGTGCGGTTTATGTAAGGCTGCGCTAATTCATGTTGCCGTTCTGGCGGGCTGTTTGAAATGTCAGCACGCCAGCGCTCAGAAGTAGCGCGCCGCTCAGTGCAAACGCGCTTTGCCAGCCCTGGTTGTCAAACACCATGCCACCTGCCGTTGAACCAAGCGCGATAGAAAGCTGGATCACGGCGACCATCAGCCCGCCGCCCGCCTCGGCATCTTCAGGCAGCGTCCGCGCAATCCACGTCCACCATCCCGTTGGCGCAGCGGTCGCCAACAGCCCCCAGAAACCTAACAGCAGCGCAACTGCCGCGACGCTGTGTCCAGCCAGGATCAGCGTCCCGGCAATGGCAGCCATCAGCAACGGGATAGCCGTTAGTGTCAGATAAAATTTCGCGTTCAGGAACGGCGTAACGATCAGCGTACCAATAAAACCCGCCACGCCAATGACCAGCAGGATCAACGACAAGCTGCCCGCGCTCACCCGGGTCACCGTCTCCAGAAACGGCCGCACATAGGTAAATAACGCAAACTGCCCCATAAAGAACAGCCCGCAGGCCAGTAAGCCAACCCGCACGACAGGGTTGCGGAACAGTCGAAACACCGAGCCCCGTGGTGCCTGGCTTTTATCATTTTCCATAGCCGGCAGGCTGACGCACTGCCAGATAAACGCCACTATCGCCACCGGCACCAGGCACATAAAGGCTCCGCGCCAGCCGATGGTGGTGCCGAGATAGCTGCCAAGCGGCGCGGCCACCACGGTCGCAAGGGCATTCCCGCCGTTAAAAATGGCTAATGCGCGGGGCACCTGATGCGCCGGCACCAGCCGAATGGCCGTGGCGGCGGACAATGACCAGAAACCGCCGATAGCGATACCGATCAGGGCCCGCCCCGCCATATACACCAGGTAGCTGGAAGCCAGGGCGATGACCATTCCTGATAATGCCATCAGCGCGGTCATCCCCAGCAGGACATATTTGCGGTTGATATTTCCGGTTATGCCCGAGATCGACAGGCTGGTTATTACCGCCAGCGCGCCGGAGATCGCTATCCCCTGGCCTGCCAGCCCTTCGGAAATATTCAGATCGCTGGCGATCGGCGTAAGCAGGCTGACCGGCATAAATTCCGAGGCAATAAGTGCAAAGACGCACAGGGTCATCGCAAAAACGCCGCTCCAGTGTGCGTGCGCTTTGCGGTGTGATGTTTTACGGATTAGTGTGGACATTTTCAGCTTTCAGGCTGGTTTTGAAAAATTGTTCGAATTTGTCGAATGGAATTTTTCCGGCCACGTTGTCATATAAATCGACATGGTTGGCCCCCGGGACAATGACCAGTTGTTTATCTTTACTGCCCACCGCGTTAAAAGCATCTTCCGCAAAATAACGGGAGTGCGCGTTTTCACCGGTCACCACCAGCGTCGGGATGGTGATTTCGCTGGCGTAGCTCAGCAGCGGCATATTCATAAACGACAGCGGCATTGTCGCGTTCCAGGCGCCCGTCGAGTTCACGGAACGCTCGTGGTAACCGCGCGGCATCCGGTAATAATCAAAAAACTCTTTCAGCACCGGGTGCGGGTCCGCCGGTAACGCTTCTGGCAGAATACGATTTCCCGCGCTGGCGTTGCCCTTTTCGTCGACATAAATATCGTGGCCGCCAGGCGCAAAGGTGCCGTTTTCCGCATCCTTCCAGCGCTGCTGGTTCAGATACTGCAACACGGCGCGGCGATCGGCGGTGGTGTAACGGTCTTTGCCATCGCCCACGCCGTGGCCCATCGCCCGGCTCATGTCATACATCACGCTGGTCGCGACTGCTTTTACGCGGGTATCCATGGCGGCGTCATTTAACGCCATCCCGCCCCAGCCGCAGATGCCGAGCAAACCGTTGCGGTTGCGATCCACCTCTTTCTGTAGCCCCAGGAAATCTACCGCCGCGCTAAAGTCCTCGGTGTTGATATCCGGAGAGGCGACATTACGCGGTTGGCCGCCGCTTTCACCGGTATAAGACGGGTCGAAGGCCAGGGTGATAAAGCCCTGCTCCGCCAGCGTCTGCGCATACAGGCCGCTGGATTGCTCTTTAACCGCGCCGAATGGGCCACTCACCGCAATCGCGGCAAGTTTGCGATCGCCACGGTTTTTCGGGATATACAGATCGCCAACTAAGGTGATCCCGTAGCGGTTCTGGAAACTCACCTTACGGTGATCGACCTTCGTGCTCTCGGCGAAGATTTTATCCCATTTTTTCACCATCGAAACGGGCAAGTTTGGATGGGTTGTATCAGCATAACTCATTGTCGTGACTCCACTTAGTGATGCGCATAGCAGCATGGCAGGTATCGCGGCTGTCAGTTTTTTGGTGAAAACGCGCATGTAAATTCCCCCTAAAAACACGGTATCGGTACAGGTTTCTTACGGACAACGCTGCTGTGCTTTGTTGCAATGCGGTCATTATAGTTAGCAGTATTTATGCTGATTAGAGGCCAAAAAGTGCTAGAATTAATATCAATTTGTTATGAATAAGGGCTGAGGATGCGCGGATGGCGAAACGGGAAAACTATAACGATCTCTACCTGTTTATGGCGGTGGTGCAGGAAGGCAGTTTTACCGCTGCGGCACAGCGGCTGGGGCTCGCGCAATCCGGGATCAGCCGTTCTGTGCGCGAACTTGAAGAACGGCTGGGCGTACAGCTTCTGGTGCGCACCACGCGCCGATTATCGTTAACCCAGGCGGGCGAGCAGCTCTACCAGACGATTGAATCCGGCTTTGATGCGTTAGATTCGGGGCTCGCGACGCTGGCACATTATCGCCATACGCCGTCCGGCACGGTACGCATCAATGCCAGCCAGCACGCCATTGACAAAGTGCTGCTACCGAAGCTGGCGGTATTTAAACAGCGCTATCCTGATATCCAGCTTGAACTGATCAGCGAAAGCCGGTTTGTCGATATTATCGCCGAGCGCTTCGATGCCGGTATCCGCCTGGGAGGCGAAGTCGGCAGCGGCATGGTAGCGGTGCGTATTTCCCCTGACATGGAAATGGCCGTTGTGGGCACGCCAGACCATTTCCGGCGCTACGGCTTTCCACAAACACCCGCTGATTTAGTTACACATCCCTGTATCGCCTACCAGTTTGCCGACGGGAGTCTGTACCAATGGGAGCTCAATCTGGACGATAAAAAAATAACCCATCGCCCGCAGGGCCAGTGGGTGTTTTCTGACAGTTACATGGAAGCGGAAGCTGCACGGTTGGGTCTGGGGCTGGGCTATGTTCCTGAAGAGCTGATTGCCGATGATGTAAAGTATGGCCGTTTGATCCGTGTATTGCATCGCTACAGCCTGCGGTTGGACGGTGCATTTCTCTACTATCCGCACCGTAATGTGTCGCCCGCGCTACGCGCCGTTATTGATACGCTGAAAATTTGAAGGTGATGGGTAGAAAATTGAGGGCATGTGGTGATGGCGTATCTGTGCCAGAATGATTGAAATTTAACGCGTAATGGAGTCTGACTGAGAATGGTGATGGTATTTATCCCTGCGCTTGTGGCAGTGCTGGAAGCAAAAGAGCAAGAAACGGGTCGTGAATTGACCCGCGATGAAGTTGAGTCGATACGCGATAATGCCACTGCTATGGCGTTGCCGGAAGAAATTGCAGTAGATATGGCCAACAGCCGTGGTTATCCCGATATCGATCCGGAGGATGTCTGGAATGAATGGTTAACCTACAAGAAAAATAAATGCCTGTGAAAACGATTGAAGAACTACGGGCGGAACTTCTTAAAATTGGAGAGCAGTTAGGTGGAGGAATAAGGCCCAATCATTACTTCATTATTCCTGATAGCCCGGATGGTCTGGCGACACCCTGGCTGGAAATTCATGGCCAGGAATACCATTTTATTGTCTGTGAAAGGGGCATCGAAATAGCGCGTAAAGTCACGTCCAGTGATGATGAGATCCTTTATTGGTTTGTTGAGTGTGGCGTGGCGGGCCTGGCTTCACGCTATGCGGCGTTAAACAGTTCGCCTGAAAAGGAATTCAGGGATATTTATTTCCGCAAGCAATACCGGTTAATGCTCGCTATCAACCCTGAATGGGCCACGAGAAAGCGTAAAGAATTCACAGCGATCCTGCGATCTCAAATTAACGAAGAGAAGTAAATTTCAACACACCATCCGCGTTGGCGTTCTGTCCTGGGCTTATCTTATTAGATCGCCGGGATTTACCCGGCCTGCTGTTTCCGCCAGGCAATCTGCGCATGGATAAATTCTACAGCGCCTGCGGCCTCACTTTCGGAAGTAAAAACCCGCTCAGGAATGACAATACAGTTGTCATTTCGCATATGAATAAAGATAAAGCCACCTTTTCGGTAACTCGTTTTAATATGTTTCCAGTAGACGCGCCCGGTCGCTGAAGGGGTGATGTTTTCGACATAATACCGGGTAAGCTTCACTCTCTGAGCAAGTTCATCATCCGTTTGCTCCGCGTCTGCATTTTTTTTCATGGCCTTGCTTAACAGCCTGTCATAAAGGTTAAACAAGGCCAGCGAAAGCGCGAACAGCGCCAGCAGAACGATATTTATCACCCGGGTTCGGGCCATCATGCTGTCATCATGAGGGACATTAATAATCTGCATAATCATTTGCAGAATAGTAAACATCGCCGCAAAAATGAAAATATACCCTGCGGCCCGCTTGATGAAGGCAATAGATCCGTAGGGCTTAATGCACGCTTTCTCATAAGCTTTTATCAGCTTGCCCGCTTCGGTGCGCTCAAGCACTGACATTGAAAAATCAACGATAATTCGGCTTTTTGTTATCATCTGGCCTATCCCTGTTTTTTTTGAGTCAATGCCTCCTGACAATATCAAATCTCGATACCGCAGGGATGGATTGACTATGAGGTGCAGGATCCTGGCTCAGCTCCCCGTGCATTAAGCGAAGGAGTAAGCCGTCGTTCATGAAAGGAAAAACGTCGCCAGCGCAACCCGCGCTGGCTGAATGGCGTGGACATTATCATTGGCAGCCGGTAACGACACTCTCAGTTACCACATCAAATCATCAGGCACTTTAAAATCGGCATACGGATCGTCCTCATCCTGCGCTTCCTGGCTAAGCGCGCTGTTTACCACAATGCTGTCTGCATCGCGCTGCGCGATTTTGTCCGCCACGCTGGCGGGAATAATGGCGTAGTCAACTGTGTCCTTGCCATCAACAGCCAGACGCGCAATGGCGAGACGGCCATTGATCAACTGCGCTTGCGTCGTCTTATCTACTACAACCTTTTTAATCAGGTTGTTATCGGTGAAGTTAAATTCAATATTGCCTTTGGCAACCGCAATACGGTTCATTTCAATCAACTGCTTCACCTGGGCTTTATATTCTTTCGATAACGCAGCCTGTTTTTGTTGTTCGCTGAGCTGCTTATCGCGCTCCAGTTGCGCCTTCTTATTTTCTTCTACGGCCTCCCTGGCCTCACGCGCCTGAACGCGTGATTTTTTTGCCGTGCGCTGGACTTTAGCCATCTTTTTGCTGGTCACTAAACCGGCTTTTAGCATCTGCTCTTGTAAGGTAAGTTTTGTCATCGTCGTTTCTACGCTCGCCTGTCATGCAATCCAAATTATTTTAATTTAAGCATTTTCACTGTGGCATCGATATCAATCTCGTCTTCCGAGAAGATTAACGTCTCGCCCTGGAACGTGGTGATCGCCAGCTTTTTCAGCGAGCGCATTTCACCCGGCTTTGCGGTTGATTTCGGCCTGATGCTGCTCATTAACGCGCCGACAGACAGCACCGCATTTTCTTTATCAATGCGGGCATCGGCAGGGACTTCTTCGCTGTAAACCAGATAAGACTTGATCGCGGTGAGCTTCAGGCGCTCGCCCGCGATAAAGATGTATTTACTTTCCGGGACCACTTTCACCGCGTACGCCGATAACCCTTTGTTATTGGTGGTGGGTTCGAACGTCACCGCCGCGTCTTTTTTAATCAACTCCGGGTTGGCGACCTTAATCACATGAAAATAGCGGTTGTCGCCGTTTTCATCTTTGATAAAACCAAAACCTTTATCTTTAAACCACGTTGTGATCTTTCCGTTCATCGCCATTACCGCCTGGTTAATCATTTAGCTACTTAATTTTTGCAGCGCGAAGTGTAAAACACAATGTCGGTACAGTCTACGCGGCAGGCTGCCCGATTTCTGGATCACCTGCCGGGCGCTCCTGCTCTTCACAAAGCAGGCACGATATCTGCTGCCTGATGAGTTGACTTCAGGAAAACGCATCGGAGACACTCACAACGACTCTTACAATTAAGCGAGTAAAGCTATGAAGAAATTGCTGATTCAACTCATTTTCTTAAGCGTGGGTTTATTCAAGGCAGGAGACCTAATGGCAAATACACCGGAACACGTCGTGATTGCTTTCCAGCACGATTATAAAATCTGGAACGATCACGCTTTCCAGCAAAGCCAGATTCACAAAGATAAAGATACGATGCCGCTGGCGCAGCAGCACTGGAATGAACTTTTAAAAAAGTACACAAAGCCCGATTTTGAAGGCGAACCTATCGCTTTTGGTTCTGAGTCCTCTCATGACCCTGAGCAGGAGAAGATCATCTCTACAAAAATCACTGGCGATGTCGCCATTGTTACCACCAGGTTATCGCAACAATATTACTCCCCGATCTATGAATATCAATTGTTCAGGCAGAGCGATAACTGGTACTTATCTCAGATTTTTTTAGTTGATGAAAACGGGAAATACCCAAGCCTGTAATTCCCTTCCACACCTACCCCACCACGCGTAAATTCGATAACCGCGTGGTTTGAGGGTGATACTTTTAGAAGATTCCCTCTCCCACCCGGCAAGTAAGCAGACCGGTATTCTCTCTTGTCAGCTTTCTGATTGTGTCATGCTCATTTATGCCTGCCATTTTCCATTTTTTTTTACAGTGATAATCAATAATCATAACCGGATATCCGTAACTCTTACCCGCTACTTTCGGCCTCGATAACATTTTTACACACTGCTCCAGTGTAAGCCTGCGGCCGAAAAATATTTCCATGCTACATGGTAATCCACCTGCCTTGTGTATTAATCCAGTGAAGTGATATCTGCGCGGCTTTTCTCTGTAAGGTGATAATATCTAATTTTGCTGACCAGAAATAATACAGAAATTCCGATCCTACAACGCATCGAATATTTGGCAGGAAAAAATATAAATTTACACGGCATATTTCTCAAGAAATCACATAACCTATGTTGTAACTTACGATCTCTTAAATATACGTAACAGAGCCCTCCCTACGGATATTGTAAGCCGTCCAGTGTATCCTATGGGTGAACGATGTTTGAATTCATTATGTTTAAAATACCTTCAGTTCCCACTGCAAAATACTGGTTATCAGAAATGATATAAACTTTATGCATAAATAACATCCTGTTGAGCGCTCTTCTGGACTGTTGCTGAAATGATTAGTGAAAATAATGTAGTAACGATTAATTTAGTATTTCTGCGGGAGATTTTTTACTCCACGTAAAATCTCCCTTTCTATCGTAATTTACCCACCTGTCTTGAGATCGGATAATACACTGTCGGCACATCAAAAATTTCGAGTAATACGCCACCAGGATATCATTATAAAGAAATCGCACCACTTTTAATGAAATAACATTTTTCAATATGTTTTTTATTAATAGTAAGTCGTGTCTTTGCACTATAGTGCCCATAACTCAAAAACGGTTCAACTTTTCCCATTGTTACTTTCAAGTAATGGGTGTTAGTGCGGGTTGAATTTATGTTCATAGTTGAAATCAAAACAAGCCAGTGAATGTAATTTTTAGCACAAGTTTTGGGTTTATCAACTTAATGCTTATGCTTTAAGTTCATAAATTTCAACTGTTCGCACCAGAAGTTTACAGAGGCTACATCAAAAAAAATAAGATTCATATCCTTATCAAGGATCAGTGGTATACAGGGATAATGTTCAGGTTTCCCCTCGTTTAGAAGGGCACTGACTTCACCTTCGGCAAAAATACTTAAATCAAAAAAACGTAAATACCATTTTTTGAATTCCTCAAATGAATGGAGAACAATAAGTTTCTGTTTTTCTGACTTTAAGTTAATCACGGTTTGCATAAAACTCCCGTTGAAAATTTTACAGGGCATTAAATAATCCTTTAGATTATAACCACACAACAAAGAACCTTAAAGCAACTGAAAGTCCAAAATTGGATCAAGATCAGGTTCTTTTAACTCCTGCAACCCATTGAAATGAAATAAATTTTTCAAAGTCCAAATTGGCACCAGTAACGAGTTGTAATTTTTTATCTTAATCACATAATAAACGCGTAAAAACCCATCTCACCCATTGGCTTTAATTAATGAAAAGCATAGCTACATCTTGCTTTTCATTATTATCGCCTTGGGCTGCGTTTTTATTCCTTTAAGGAAAAAAGTTGAACCATTACCGTAATTCATGGGGTCATAATGAATCCTAAGTTAAGTAAACTCTCGGCAGCTGTGTGTATCTTTACGCAACTGTCCAGCGCCGCAATGCCCGCTTTTATACCCTTAATATCCCGGGCACAAAGCAAACCACTCGCATCCAGTGAGATTAACACCACACCTTACACATTAAAAAAAGACGAAACTGCGGCGGTCGTGGCGGCCCGGTACTCAATCAGTGTGGACGAACTGAAAAAACTCAACGTTTTCAGAACGTTTAGTAAGCCCTTCTCAAAGATTGGAGAAGGTGATGAAATTGATGTTCCTGTCACGAAACAAAATCAGAAAGATCAGTCTGACAGTCCTCTAACCGATACAGGTTCAGTCTGGGCTAACAGGGCATCCGTAGCTGGTTCTACATTAACTTCCGACCATCCGGGTGAACAGGCCATCGGAATGGCCAAAGGTATAGCCACCGGCGCAGCCGTTTCTTCTGTCGAGGAATGGCTGGGTCAGTTTGGTACAGCCAAAGCAAAGATCAATCTTGATGAAGATTTGAATCTTGATGAGTCTTCACTGGATGTGCTGTTGCCACTGTATGACAGAAACAACCATTTATTGTTCACCCAGCTCGGTTACCGGAACAAAGATTCCCGTAATACTGTTAATGCGGGTGTGGGCTTCCGTACTTTCCAGGGGAAATGGATGTACGGTATTAACAGCTTTTATGATGACGATGTGACGGGCCACAACCGTCGTATCGGTTTTGGTCTTGAAGCATGGACCGATTATCTGAAACTCGGCGCGAACACCTACAGCGGCATCACAGACTGGCATCAGTCCCGTGATTTTGCAGATTATGATGAACGTCCAGCAGATGGTTTTGACATCCGCGCGGAAGGCTGGTTACCGGCTTATCCTCAGTTGGGTGGCAAGCTGGTTTATGAACAGTACCGTGGAAATGAGGTTGCCCTTTTCAGCAAGGACGACCGTTCTGACGATCCTAAAGCGGTTACCATGGGGCTGAATTACACTCCTGTACCGTTGGTTACGGTCAGTGTTGATCACCGACAGGGTCAGAGTGGTCAGAATGACACCAGCGTAAATCTGGAGTTTAACTATCAGCTGGGCCTGCCGTGGAACAAACAGATAGATGACTCTCTCATTGCCGCCCGCCGTACACTCGCCGGCAGCCGTCTTGATCTTGTTGATCGTAATAATGATGTGGTTCTGGAGTATAAAAAACAGGACCTGATCCACCTGACGTTACCAGCTACCCTGGAAGGAAAAGCTGGTAATACAGGAAATATCGATGCCACCGTACGGGCTAAATATGGCGTCGATCATATTGACTGGGATTACAGCGAAATCCTGGTAGCAGGCGGGTCTGCAGCGATCGTCAATAAACAAACGCTTAACGTGACCTATCCACCGTTCAGCAGTACGGGAACCAATGTTTATCACGTCAGCGCTGTTGCTTATGATGCTCAAAAAAATAAATCGAACCGTGAAACAACGGAAATCCATGTCAGCGAACCGGAAGCCACTATAGTCGCAGGGGATTTGACGGTTACTGTCGACGGAGCGGTAGCGGATGGCAAAGCCACTGATACGGTTCAGGCAAAAGTAACCGATGCTTCCCATCATCCTGTTGCCGGTGTCGCGGTGGCGTTTACTGCCGATAATGGTACTCACGTCACTGCAGACTCTGTAGTCACAGATGCAAACGGTCTGGCTACGACAAACCTGACTAACACTCATGCAGGCAAATCAAACGTGACTGCGACAGCGAACGGTGCCAGCCAGAGCGCACCAGTTAGCTTCATTGCCGACAGCAGCAGCGCGGCCATTTCCGATGGCAACCTGACCGTCATCAGAGACAAGGTTGTAGCGAACAACAGTGAAACAAACGCTGTTCAGGCCATAGTCACCGATAAAAACGGTAATCCTGTCTCCGGAACCACTGTGACGTTCTCCACTACCGCGGCCGGTGCTACCATTGTGTCATCGTCCGCAATTACCGATGAGAAAGGGATTGCCACCACCGAACTGACCAGTTCAGCCCCGGGCATTGTACCGGTATCTGCCACTGTTAACGGTAGCAGCAAATCGGTCGACACACACTTCACTCAGGACAACAGCAGCGCCACCATCACTGACGGCAACCTGACGGTCACCACCAACAACGCCAAGGCTGACGGGACCGCCACCAACGCCGTCAAGGCGGTTGTCACCGATGCCAACGGCAACCCACTTGAAAATGTTTTGGTCACCTTTAGTACGCAAAATAATGCAAAAATCGTTAATGAAAAAGTGCCTACCGATAAAAATGGTATCGCCGCAACAACGTTAACCAGCACCAAGGCCGGCGTTTCTGCGGTCACCGCCACGGTGAACGGCAACAGCCAGTCTGTCGACACCACCTTCGTGGCCGACAGCAGCACCACCACCATCACCGACGGCAACCTGACGGTCACCACCAACAACGCCAAGGCTGACGGGACCGCCACCAACGCCGTCAAGGCGGTTATCACCGATGCCAAGGGCAACGCAGTGAAAGACGCTGCGGTCACCTTCACCGCCACCAACGGCGCGACCGTGACCACCGCTTCCGCCACCACCGATGCTGACGGCTTCGCCACCACCACCCTGACCAGCACCAAGGCCGGCGTTTCTGCGGTCACCGCCACGGTGAACGGCAACAGCCAGTCTGTCGACACCACCTTCGTGGCCGACAGCAGCACCGCCACCATCACCGACGGCAACCTGACGATCACCACCAACAACGCCAAGGCCGACGGGACCGCCACCAACGCCGTCAAGGCGGTTATCACCGATGCCAAGGGCAACGCAGTGAAAGACGCTGCGGTCACCTTCACCGCCACCAACGGCGCGACCGTGACCACCGCTTCCGCCACCACCGATGCTGACGGCTTCGCCACCACCACCCTGACCAGCACCAAGGCCGGCGTTTCTGCGGTCACCGCCACGGTGAACGGCAACAGCCAGTCTGTCGACACCACCTTCGTGGCCGACAGCAGCACCGCCACCATCACCGACGGCAACCTGACGGTCACCACCAACAACGCCAAGGCCGACGGGACCGCCACCAACGCCGTCAAGGCGGTTATCACCGATGCCAAGGGCAACGCAGTGAAAGACGCTGCGGTCACCTTCACCGCCACCAACGGCGCGACCGTGACCACCGCTTCCGCCACCACCGATGCTGACGGCTTCGCCACCACCACCCTGACCAGCACCAAGGCCGGCGTTTCTGCGGTCACCGCCACGGTGAACGGCAACAGCCAGTCTGTCGACACCACCTTCGTGGCCGACAGCAGCACCGCCACCATCACCGACGGCAACCTGACGGTCACCACCAACAACGCCAAGGCCGACGGGACCGCCACCAACGCCGTCAAGGCGGTTATCACCGATGCCAAGGGCAACGCAGTGAAAGACGCTGCGGTCACCTTCTCCGCCACCAACGGCGCGACCGTGACCACCGCTTCCGCCACCACCGATGCTGACGGCTTCGCCACCACCACCCTGACCAGTACCAAGGCCGGCGTTTCTGCGGTCACCGCCACGGTGAACGGCAACAGCCAGTCTGTCGACACCACCTTCGTGGCCGACAGCAGCACCGCCACCATCACCGACGGCAACCTGACGATCACCACCAACAACGCCAAGGCCGACGGGACCGCCACCAACGCCGTCAAGGCGGTTATCACCGATGCCAAGGGCAACGCAGTGAAAGACGCTGCGGTCACCTTCACCGCCACCAACGGCGCGACCGTGACCACCGCTTCCGCCACCACCGATGCTGACGGCTTCGCCACCACCACCCTGACCAGCACCAAGGCCGGCGTTTCTGCGGTCACCGCCACGGTGAACGGCAACAGCCAGTCTGTCGACACCACCTTCGTGGCCGACAGCAGCACTGCCACCATCACCGACGGCAACCTGACGGTCACCACCAACAACGCCAAGGCCGACGGGACCGCCACCAACGCCGTCAAGGCGGTTATCACCGATGCCAAGGGCAACGCAGTGAAAGACGCTGCGGTCACCTTCACCGCCACCAACGGCGCGACCGTGACCACCGCTTCCGCCACCACCGATGCTGACGGCTTCGCCACCACCACCCTGACCAGCACCAAGGCCGGCGTTTCTGCGGTCACCGCCACGGTGAACGGCAACAGCCAGTCTGTCGACACCACCTTCGTGGCCGACAGCAGCACCGCCACCATCACCGACGGCAACCTGACGATCACCACCAACAACGCCAAGGCTGACGGGACCGCCACCAACGCCGTCAAGGCGGTTATCACCGATGCCAAGGGCAACGCAGTGAAAGACGCTGCGGTCACCTTCACCGCCACCAACGGCGCGACCGTGACCACCGCTTCCGCCACCACCGATGCTGACGGCTTCGCCACCACCACCCTGACCAGCACCAAGGCCGGCGTTTCTGCGGTCACCGCCACGGTGAACGGCAACAGCCAGTCTGTCGACACCACCTTCGTGGCCGACAGCAGCACCGCCACCATCACCGACGGCAACCTGACGGTCACCACCAACAACGCCAAGGCTGACGGGACCGCCACCAACGCCGTCAAGGCGGTTATCACCGATGCCAAGGGCAACGCAGTGAAAGACGCTGCGGTCACCTTCACCGCCACCAACGGCGCGACCGTGACCACCGCTTCCGCCACCACCGATGCTGACGGCTTCGCCACCACCACCCTGACCAGCACCAAGGCCGGCGTTTCTGCGGTCACCGCCACGGTGAACGGCAACAGCCAGTCTGTCGACACCACCTTCGTGGCCGACAGCAGCACTGCCACCATCACCGACGGCAACCTGACGGTCACCACCAACAACGCCAAGGCCGACGGGACCGCCACCAACGCCGTCAAGGCGGTTATCACCGATGCCAAGGGCAACGCAGTGAAAGACGCTGCGGTCACCTTCACCGCCACCAACGGCGCGACCGTGACCACCGCTTCCGCCACCACCGATGCTGACGGCTTCGCCACCACCACCCTGACCAGCACCAAGGCCGGCGTTTCTGCGGTCACCGCCACGGTGAACGGCAACAGCCAGTCTGTCGACACCACCTTCGTGGCCGACAGCAGCACCGCCACCATCACCGACGGCAACCTGACGATCACCACCAACAACGCCAAGGCCGACGGGACCGCCACCAACGCCGTCAAGGCGGTTGTCACCGATGCCAAGGGCAACGCAGTGAAAGACGCTGCGGTCACCTTCTCCGCCACCAACGGCGCGACCGTGACCACCGCTTCCGCCACCACCGATGCTGACGGCTTCGCCACCACCACCCTGACCAGTACCAAGGCCGGCGTTTCTGCGGTCACCGCCACGGTGAACGGCAACAGCCAGTCTGTCGACACCACCTTCGTGGCCGACAGCAGCACTGCCACACTTACGGCAAATAACCTCACAGTTACGACTGATAATGTGATAGCTGATGGTCAGGCTACTGACAGCGTTCAAGCGAAAGTGACGGATGCTAACGGTAACTTAGTACCAGAAATGACTGTGACGTTTAGTGTGACGACGGGGGCGACGGTTGTAACCGCTTCAGCCATCACAGATGCTTATGGCCTTGCCCATACAGACCTGACAAGTGAGATATCGGGTACATACACCGTAACGGCGACTATTAAAGAGGTAAGCCAGACAGCTTCAGTCCATTTTAAAGCTAATGCATCGACTGCAGTGACAACTCTGGCTTCAGATGTTGTGGAACAAGTAGCTGATGGTAAATCTGCTGTTGTGGTCACCGCTACAGTGAAGGATGCAAAGGGAAATTTGGTGCCGAATGAAGATGTTGTATTTACTACCACAGGCTCAGCCATGTTGGGTACAGCTGAAAAAACCACAACAGTGGCAACCGATATAAACGGTGTAGTACAACTAAATGTAACAGATGTAACCGGAGAATCAGTTACTATTAAGGCTCAAAGTAAGACAAATTCATCCGACACAGGTGGTGAAATTGACCTGACGTTTATAGCGCCACCTCCTGAACCCATGCCATCATCCACTCTACTGGCGGTAAATGGTTCTAATTTTGGTCTTGACTTGGGCTTCCCTAAAACTGGCTTTGTTGGCGCCAAGTTCCAATTTGCAATCAAAGGAGATAAATCTAAAAACAGTGATTATAACTGGAGTGTAGACAGTGACTGGGTATCCGTTGACGCTTCTGGAACAGTAGAGTTTATTTCTACCGGGAACAGTAGTCCTGTCACTATAAGCGCAACCCCAAAAACTGGAGGGGCGGCCATAGAATATAAATTTAGTCTCGAAAAATGGTTTATATTCCATGATGGTATGGACGAAACTACCTTTGGTGAAACGTGGTGCCCATCCCAGGGATATTCATCTCCAGATGCAAAACTGGTTCTAAGCGTAGCTGGAGCTCGAAGTGGTTCTAGCGGAACACTCTGGAACGAGTGGGGAGATATTCAGAAGTTTGGTCTCATACCTGCTGCCACCAGTAATTTGCTTGAAGTGGATGGTGCTAATACAGCTGTTTACTTACCGGTTGGTTCAATGAATAGCTCAACTGTACGCGGTGGGACAGCATGTTATAAAAACCTTTAATTAGTAAAAGACCACCTTCCTGGAAGGTGGCTTTCCAGAATACCCCCCTGTAAGGGGGGTATTGTTACCTTCCAGTTTCTGCTCTAGCAATTCCATCTGCTGTTCGTGTGTTTGTTCCGTTTTCTCCTGATGCCGCACATATCGTCCACACTTTATAACTTACTCTCATCAATGGAATAAACCTCGGTGGCAGGCGCCACCTCTTCCAGAATGCTCATCACCCGATGGCTCATGTCGCCATTTATGTGGAATAGAAAAGCAACCTTTGAGGAAAACATATGTTTCCGGAAGTGGCTTCATCGTATGCGGGCTATCGGGATATCGTCCCAATGTGTCGTCCACGCCGGGCTAAGCATTTCTCGTTTCATTTCCCACTCTCTGTTGACACTTTGTCCCGCAAACCACACGTTACCCAACCCAGATTGATTGATGCCATCCAGTACTTTCATTAGTTGGGCGCTTTGCACTCTTGGTTTGTCCTCGTCAAAGAGGCTTAGTTGGGTCACACCATTCGGCGTAAAATCATCGAGTGTGACGCCTGCTTTCATGTAACGTCGGCCATCCAGCCAGATTCGGTCGAGCGAACGCACGGCGACTTCAATAATATCTCGCGTATCCTGAGTGGGGAGAGCAAGTGCCTCCCCAGCGCTGTTACCGTAATATATTTCGTTGATAGCGTGTGGTGATGTTCTGATAAAAACCCCAACGTGCCGGCAAAACTGACGTTCCCCCCTCAGCCTTTCAGCCGCGCGTGTAGCGTACTGACATATCGCCTGCCGCATAGTGTCTTTTGACGTGATGCGCTCACCGAAGGAGCGCGAACAAACAATCTGCTGCTTTGACGGAGGAAGTTCTTCATGAGGAATGCAGGATTCTCCATTCAGTTCTCGAACGGTACGTTCCAGAACGACCGTGAAGTTTTCCCGGATAAATCTCGTGTTGGACTGAGCGAGCTGTAAGGCATTTTTTATACCCATCAGGTTAAGGCGTTTGCCTATTCTCCTGCCCACCCCCCAGACCTCCTCTACTGGCTGATTTTCCAGTAGCGTCGTTGTGCGCTTCGGGTTATCCGGCGTAAGCGCCAGGACGCCGCGAAATTGTTTCCACTCCTTGCCTGCCCATTGGGCTGATTTGGCCAGTGTTTTGGTCGGCCCTATACCCACGCCAATGGTCAGCCCGGTTGTGTTAAGAATGTGCCCTCTGAGACGTCGGCCAAAATGTTCAAGATCTTCACAGCGGTCAATGCCGGTCAAATCCAGAAACATTTCGTCGATACTGTACTGTTCGACCCGCGGCGCGATCTCCTCAAGGGCGATCATCACTCTCTGACTAAGGCTATGATAAAGCGCATAATTTGAGCTAAAAACATGTACCTGTTTCGTATAAGCCTGAGTTTTAATTTGAAACCAAGGTACGCCCATTTTTATTCCTAACGCTTTTGCACCTGCATTACGCGCGATAACACATCCGTCATTATTACTCAGCACCACAATCGGTTTGCCACGCAGGTCTGGGCGAAACAATGCTTCACAGCTGGCATAGAATGAGTTTACATCTGCAAGACCAAACATTGGCATCGTTACCTCCGGCGGGCTCGGGTACTGTTGAAAAACCAGGTGACGACACCGAGCAGTTGTAATTCTTTCGGATAAATAACAGAGAAAGCTGGGTTCATTGGCAAGAGCGCGACACACGGCTCCAGTTGAAGACGTTTAACAGTAAACTCGCCATTTACTTCTGCGATAACAATATCGCCGTGAACAGCCGCCTCTGCCCGGTCAACCACCATGATATCGCCGTCGCAGAGTCCAATATCCTGCATACTGCAACCGCTGGCGCGTACAAAAAAAGTCGAGGCTCGTCGGCGAATACAAAGCTCATTTAAATCCAGCTCTTTTTCGACATAATCCTGAGCCGGGGATGGAAATCCTGCCGCGCAAGGCTCCGCAAAGAGAGGTACACGCACCGGTGGAGTAAAAACGGGTGGACAAAAAAATGTCAGTTTCTCAGAGTAAGTGAGAGGTTTCATAGAGACATACTCCGGATATCCCTTGGAAGGAAGTGAGTGAAAACTGGTTTGCGCATAAGACACCTTTTATTTTTACTGTTTATATATACAGTATTAATGAGCGATGATGCGCTGACAAGGGGAACGAACTAACAAATTCTAAAACGCATGCACCAGGCTGAGAAAACGGGTTATTTAAGCAGCACACTTGCGATGTCATGCCTGACAAACATTAATTGTTCGCGTAATGAACTGTTAGCAGCACGGTGCAAAAGGTTAAACGAGGTTTGATCGTCAGGTATGCGAGGAAGCTTTGTGATTCTGGGAACCAAGCCCCGTCCGCTATAAATGGGTCCCGACAGTGCTGCCCGAGGAATTGGATTGGTTTTACTTAGCCCTTGGTAAGTAAAAAATTCGTACCAGAGTCGTATGGCGGAAATACGCATTGCAGAGTCGCACTAGCCACCGGTTTTTCCCTGCCAGGCAATCGTGGTCGGATATAGCCTGAAAAAACTTCAAAATGTGTATTTTGGGGGAAAAGATATTTTGCCTCGCAGTAGCTTAAATAACGGACCCGGGCCCACGGTAAGCTTTGATCGTCGCTTCGGCACGCCCATAAAAACCCTTATCGCCTTCGCCTGGGCATTGCGCGCGATCACGCAGACATCGTTATTACTCAGCACTACCACCGGTCGCCCCATAAATCTGGCCGGAAGATCGCCTCACAGGAGGCGTAAAAGCTGTTGACGTCAACCAGCGCAAACATGGTGGTCGGCTCTTAAATCAACTCGCGTCGCGGCGAGGAGGTTATGCTGCGCGCGGCAGCTGTGTGTAATCAATTAGTTGCATGATAAATATATAATGAATCTGTATATATAAACAGTATCGTTAATTCTGCATGCGGCTCAAGGCATTAGAAATAAAAATAGTTATCTTGAGGATATTTCTGATGATTTTTTGTACTAAAGAGCGCAAAGTAATCTCAGGCGTTACGTATTGATGTTTATTACGTGGAGTTTTATTGATGCAAGTGAGTCCAATCATCATTCTTCAGGTGGGTACGCCCCCGGAGGAGATGCGCGCAGTACACGATGATGTCCCGGTATGGTTTTGCCATGCGTTGCAGGTGCCCGTTGGCGCAGTCGACGTGATCCGCGTGTTTGAGGGCGAGCCGCTGCCGGAGCCCGACCCACACAGGATGGCGATCATCACTGGCTCCTGGGCAATGGTGACGGAGCGCCTGCCGTGGAGTGAAGCTATGGCAGAGTGGATCCGCGAAGCCATGCGTATCCATATGCCGCTGTTCGGCGTCTGCTACGGTCACCAGCTTATGGCGTATGCCCTCGGGGGACGCGTTGACTACCATCCCCAGGGCCGTGAAGCGGGCAACCAGCAAATCACCCTGACACCGGAAGCCAAAAAGGACCCGCTACTCAATACTTTTCCGCAGACCTTTACCGCGCACTTAACGCATATGCAGACCGTGGTCGAACTACCGCCGGGCGCCTCTGCGCTGGCCTGGTCCAGCCATGACCCGCACCAGATTGTGCGCTATGGGCCGAACGCGGTATCCACGCAGTTCCACCCGGAATTTACGCCCGTGATTTCAACGGCGCTAATGCAATTCCGCGCGGAGGTGCTGCACAGCGAAGGCCGCGATGTTGATGCGATGCTCAGTGAAGTCCGCGATGCCCCGGAAGCCCGAAACGTGCTGCGTTTTTTCATCCAACAGACGTGCGGCCACCCGAGCCAGGATATTTTCGACGAACCGAGCGTGCTGCGGGGTTAACGCGCTGTCCACCACCAGCAAATCCCCATCGGAGATGCCCTCTCCCGTCATCGAATCCCCGGAGGCCTTAAGGAAATAGGTCGCGCTGGGGTGTTGAATGCATAACGCCGCAATATCGATACGCGTTTCCACGTAATCCTGCGCGGGGGACGGAAAGCCGCACGGCACATACTCCAGAAAGAGCGGTAAAAATTCGGGGCGAGTCGCTTAGCTTAAAGGGATTAATCGGTTCATTTTTTGTCAGACCCAACATCACTGTGTTTATATACAGACTTATTGTTTTTGCGGAACCGATAACGCCATTTTGGCCGCTTCGCCGCAGGCGATTGAACAAATTGAGGATTTTATTTTTTAACCGATTCAAAACGTGACAGCGTGACACGGGGATAAAAAAGACCGCCTGCACAGGCAGGCGGTCGGGGTTAAGGGATCAGAACGTGTAGCGGTAAGAAATCCCGACCTGCTGGCCGGTGTTGTGGCTGGACGCGTCCAGGCTATAGCCCACGCCCCAGGTCATATTGCCTTTTTGCATTTTCACGCCCAGCCTGCCTTCGAACGCGGTTTTATCCATGACTTCAGCCGAGATGCTGTCTGAAGCCGGAATACCCGTCGTCCTGACTTTACTGGTCACGTCAGTATCCCCTGCGGCAAACACCACCGACATATCCGCATCGGTGCTCAGCGCCCAGCCAGAGTCCATCGCCCAGGCTTTGTTCAGCCGCACCCCTACCGGGAATTGCCAGATATCCTGACGGGTTTTATCGGTTTTAAACACGCCGTCACGATCTGCGGTGCGCGTAGTGAAGCCGTCCGTGGTGAGCTGGTTATAACGCGCGCCCACATGCGGGATGATATTCAACACCGACGCATCAATCACATACTCACCGTTCAGGCCAACGGTGAATACTGAGGCATCAACGTTATCGGCTTTCAGCTTGCCGCCCATCCCTGCCCAGCCGGGTAAATGCTGGGACAGATCGTGGCTGCCTGCGCTGTATCCAACGTCCGCCGTCAGGTTAAACGCCTCGTTGCGCCAGTTTTGATACAGCGAGACGCCGGTAAAGTTGAAATCATCGCGAGTCGCATTGAAATCACCGTCAGAGTCGGTTTTGCCTTTGCCGGTATTCACCGCCACGCCGGTCCGCAGGTTGCCGTTTGCCAGGGCGTAGTCTTTATCCACCCCGACGATCACGCCCCAGAAATCGGTGTCGTAACCGTAACGGGTGTTCCCGGCGCTAAAGCCATCGCTCTGCTGATTGCCGTACAGTGCCTGAACCCACACGCCCGCATCCTGGGCGGTATCCAGATCCGGCGCGGCATTGCGGTCGCGAATAGCATTGTTTACGGCGTTGTTTACCGCCAGGCTGCTGCTTTGCACCCCGCCCGCTACCGCCAACTGCGCGGCACTGTTCAGGGTTTTCACCACATCGCTGACGCTGGCATTCGGCGCTTCAACCGCGCGGGAGAGCAGACGAATTCCGGCGTCCGGGCTGTTCACCGCGTTGGCGTTATCGTTCATCATCCTGTCCAGCGCGTGGCTGACCATCACACCCGGCAACACCTCGCTGGCGCGTCTGGCGGTGGTAGTGACGTTTACGCCGTCCTCCGTCGGGCTGAGCGTCGCCTGCAACAGTTTGTTAGTGATTAAGTTAGTGTCGCGCCAGCCGCTGCCGACGATATCCAGCGTCGTGAAGCCGTCGGCGATGGCGTACGTGCGGTTAGCCTGGGCATCGGAGATATACAGTTTCGCGCTGTCCGCCACGCTCAGGGTGCCGCTGCTGGCGGTTAACGCCACATTGCCGTTGGTGGTGGAGCCGCTGTTCACCATCAGCAGCGACTGTTCGCCAAAAGCGGCTGTGTTGGCTGACGCATCGCGGCCCGCCGCCGGAACCGCTGCGGTGAGACTGCCATCGATACGCAGCCCGCCCTGCCCGGAGACCAGCGTTTGCGGCGCCATGACTACCAGCGCGGCGGTCACATCCTGCCCCCAGGCCAGGCCGCTGGCGGCAAAGTCGCGGTTTACGCTGTCGACATCGTTGCCGCCCAGCATCAACAGTGAGTTTTGTCCTGCGGTCAGGCGTCCGTTGACCTGATTGCCGCCCAACGCCACGCGGGAAGCATCGCTCAGCGTAGCGCCATCCTGCCAGACCGGGTCAATAAACAGCGCAGCCCCCTGTAAATCCACTTTATCGGCAGTCAACACCCCGGCGGCGCTAACGTCACCTACGGTGATACGCGCGTCGCTGCTGGCGGTTAACGAACCGGCGTTCACGGTGCCCGCCACCGCCATTTGCCCCTGCTCCTGTAGCGCGACATCCGCCGTCAGGCTCGCATTTTGATTGATGTTCAGCGCGCCACGGTTCACCACCCCGGAGCCTGTCACGGTGTGATGGCCTGCGGCCACGTTCATCACCCCTGCGCTTTCGATGCTAATCACGCCATCCAGCGTAGATTCGCTGGCCCCGGTGGCCACATTACCCAGATTCAGGGTGCCCTGATTCACATTGACCGTCACGTTACTGGCGGCAGCGCCAGAGGCGGTGATCAACGGGCCGCCGAGCGCGCCGGTCAGCGTCAGGGACTGGTCGCCTTCAATCATCACGGCGGGGTTGCCTTCGCCGTTAAGCTGCAACTGCGCTGCGCCAAAACCCTTCGTGACATGTTGGGTATCGGCATCGGCGTTTATACCGCCAATCTGGATGCGGTTTTTATCCGCCGTCACCGCGACATTCGCCAGCACCGCGCCGGTCATCGCCGCACTCTCCAGCGAGGTGGTGCCGGTGGCCTGGTCGCCATCCACCAGCGCACCCGTCATAACCAGCGAATAGCCGTTCTGGCCTGCCAGCAGATCGTTTACCGATCTCACATAATCGAGGCGGTAAGCGCTGTCGTTCAGCGCCAGTACGCTGTCGTTAAAGGCGATGCGCGAACCGGAAAGCGTAACGCTCTCTGCCGTGGCGGTTTCTGCCGAGGCCGCCTGCGTAAATAGCTGGGCCGAGTGCGTCTCCAGCACGCTGTTTTGTAAGGTCAGCGACGAGGCGTCGCCAAGCGTCAGCGTGTCGGCAATCAGTTTACTGGCGCTAAACGCGAGGTTGCCCTGGGTGAGGTTGACCGGCGCAACCACGCTGCCCCCGTTCACTGTTAGCTGTTGGCCGACGTTCGCATCGCTGAAACCACCGTCCATCACCAGATCGCCGTTCAGATTCAACGCGTTAAATCCGCTGAACTTTGCGCCGTCAAACTGCTGAACAGAGGAGCCGAGGTTTAACACGCTGCTGCCGTTACCGTAGAGATTCCCCTGCACCTGGGCGTTATCCAGCCACACGCTGGCGTTTTGCAGAGTGCCATTATTAAGGATGACGTCGCCGGTCACCAGGCTGTGATCGGTAATATGCAGCGCCAGGTCGCCTTTCCCGGCGCTGGCGGTAATATTCCCGTCCACCAGTGTATCGGCCAAATTGACCCGGATATCTTTAGCGTTGCGAAGCGTTAAATTCCCTGAGAGTTGGCTTTCTGAAAAATGACTGCTAATAAGATCGGTGCCAGCAATATCGGTATTACCGGTCACAATGGAATCGTTAACGTTTAAATACGTTTGTTTGGCATTAACCAAAGACAACGCTTTTTTATTGGTATCGGTGGTGGCTGCCACGCTGCTCTTGTTATTCAGCGATACCCGCGTGGTGCCGCCGGAACCGCTGACGGCTAATGTGCCCATCAGTTCACTTTGCTCAACCTGAACGGTATTGATATTTGCTACAGAGGCTCCACCCCGCAGATTAATCGCGTTTACCGTTTTATTAGCGGAATCCCGGCTATCGATTATGCTATTTTTCACGGTCACCGTATTATCGCCCTGACCGTTAGTAATGTAGATTTCGCCTTTATTTATCTGGCTGTCGCTAACCGAAATACTGTGGTTACCCGCGCCGCCGGTATAAATACCACCGGTCAGTTGGCTTTTATTCGCGATTTCAATTTCCTGATTCCCTTTATCTCCTGCATCCAGATAAATGGCGTAACCTTTGGCGTAGGCTTTCCCTTTGGTGTTTCTGTCGTAATCCAGGGTGGGATCAACGCCGTTCAGTTTTGAACCATCGACAACAATATGGGTATGGGTCGTTGAGCCGCCCGCTTCCAGCCAGTCAACCGAGGCATCATTGACCAGCGTAATATTGACGGATCCACCCTTACTGGCGTTGATATAAAATCCATCCAGTTTGGCTCCATCAACCAGTAAACTTTGCAGATCGTTATCGCCACGGGAAGCCCCGCCGGCGGCGGTATAGAGATTTTGCGCTTTGGCATTGGCACCGATAATCGCGTTTTGCGAGGGGACGTTAAAATACCAGGCCGTGGCTGGGCCATAGTTGCCGTAAATGGTCATTCCTTTTTCAGCCAGACCACATACGCCGCTTGCATCAGCAGAAACACACTCACTGGCGAAACTGGAACCCGCTATAGCCAGGCTGCCTGTGAAAATAATAGCCACACTTTGTGCAACGGGTGTTAACGGGAAATACTTTCTCATGATCAAGCTCCTTTTGTGAGAATAAAAAATCCAGCAAAGTGTTTACAATTTCTTATCTCCACACCTTGCTTTTAATAACAATAACAAACTTTCCGAAAAGGCTGTGTCAGACCAAAGGCCCGCCATTAAGAAAATTCTTAATCGCAATTACAATTTATTGTTTATATAAGCATTTTGTTACTAATAAAAAATTCAACCGCACGTTCGGTCACTATTTGATTAAGATTAATCCTATACTCATACAATATTTTCTGAATTGCAAAATCCTGGCTCAGGATAGAATATTCCTGGTAAGTTTCCCTTATAGGGTGTGGTTATGATTATCGTTGTAACGAATTGTGGATTATTTAAAAACGGATTTGAAAGTTTTCAGGAAAGTTACATCTGTGATTGCACCTCTTTTTCGCGCGTTGAATATGTCAACCATCTTGATAAAGCGTCTTATTTAAAATACACGCAGGTCAAGGCGGTTATTGTTGATTATGAGCAGCAGGATATATCTTTGTTAATCGCGTTAATGGAGATCAAATCTCTGGACCCTGAACTGACGCTTATTTTGATGACCCGTGAGGCGCGTTTTTCTAATACTATCGAAAACATACTGATTAATACCGTCGCAGATTATGCGCTTAACTGCACCGACTCTCTGAGAAAACTGGAGCGGGTATTAAGAGAATTACATGGCTGCACCCAGCATAAAACCATTATTAAAAACACGGCCTGGTATCGCATCGAAAAAGCGTCGAACCTGACGCGCAAAGAAGAAGTGGTGCTGCCTTATATTGTCTCGGGGAAAAACAACAAAGAGATCTCTCGTTATCTGAATTTATCGCAGAAAACAGTCAGTTGCCATCGCCGAAGCATCTATGAAAAATTTAAGGTCAATAATTTGATTGGCCTGTACAACACCTTTTGCTATATGAAATAGCCAAAAACTGAGTGGGATTATGTCTACGCCAGAATATATTGAGAAAGCGTTACAGCAGTGTTTTTTAGCGTTATATCTTCAGCGCGGCGATACCAGCCATACCGCCGCTTACTCAGCATTTTTCGCCACGCTCGGCGAACATGACGTCCCGGCCTGCCAGCGTCAGTATTACCGGGATTTAAAGCAGACCTTTCTGGCGGCCATCAGCTATATCGAGCAGAACCTGGCGCATCAGAATAGCGATGTGTTTATCGATAAACTCCGGCAAAAAATGCTGTTGCAACTGCTCGATTTTTACAGGGAAACCTGCGGCTGGCTGGCGGTAGAGGACTATATCGCCTCACGCAATACCCTCCTCTACCACCACGCGCTGTGTGAATAATCAGGCGGGCAGCCGTTGTTCCAGTACCGCGTCAATCACATCAAGTGCGCCGCTGTGGTTCAGCGAGCCCGTGGCGTATTTGGCGATCTTTTTCACTTCCGGCGCAGCGTTGTCCATCGCAAAGGAGTAACCCGCCAGTTGCAGCATCTCAATGTCGTTGCCGCTGTCGCCCACCGCCACGCATTCGCCGGGGGCGATATTCCAGCGCGCCATCAGGCGCTGCAATCCGCTGGCCTTGTGTGAGCCGGGAATAATCAAATCGACAAAACCAAAACCGCTGGTCACCGGTTTAACGATGCCGTCCAGCGAATGGTGCAGGCTGTCCACCAGCGCCGGGATCGCGTCGTCGTGCAGATTGAGTGAGAATTTAAAGATCACATCGTCGATGGCGTACAGATCGTCCACCGGTTTCAGGCGATGATAGTGTTTCGACATCAAATCGATAAACGCCTGCGGCGCGCCGGCGCGGTAATACGCGCTTTCCAGCCCGCACACCACGAAGTTAATGCCCTCGAATTCACCGAGTTCATCCACCACTTTATGGAACTGGGCCGTGGTCAATTCCCCGTGGTGGACGCGTTGCCCCTGGTCATAAACCAGCGCGCCATTTTCCGCAACGAAAGAGATGTCGTGACAAATCTCCGGGAAGAATGAAATGAGCTGGTAATACTGGTTGCCGCTGGCCACCACAAATTTGATGCCCTTCTCCTTCAGCGCGTGGTACTGCTTGTGAAACCTTTCCCGATCGTAATCCTTTTGCTCGTTGAGAAAGGTGCCATCCATATCCACTGCGATGAGTTTAATCTTCATACAACCTCATTAAATCAGTACAACTTAAGGGCAACATGCTAACACCCTTTAATCGAAGAACCATATGCATTGGGCGAATTCATACTTATCGCAAATGAATTCACGCCGATTCCAGCCGCGCCATCACTGCCCGCAACGCATCGCGGCGGATGCCGTGTACCGGGTGCGAGACATTCAGCCCGCACTCTTCCACCAGGCAATCATACAGCGCATCGGCATTCGGCAACGCTTCCGTTGCGGCAGGCATTCCGGGCATACGCCGGGTAACGCGCCGGTTGAGAACGGTGATTTTACCGCCGTCGGGGCGCATCAGCGCCAGCAGTAAATGATGCCGGAAATGGGAGTCAGGCCAGCGGGAGACAAAGTGATTCGCCATTAAATAATCCGCCGGATACTGGTGTGCCAGGTCAAAGCGGTACAGCGCCTGCCAGCCCTCGTCATTGCGCGTTTCCAGACAGTAATCGTCATCACTTTGGAGCAGCCGGTAGCTGCCGTGAGGCGTGTTCTGCACGGTATCGGGCACAAACTCAATCGGCGTCGACAGCGTCTGACCGCCGAATCCCACGTCCGCCAGCCACTGTTTGCCATCCAGGGTAATCAGCGATAGCCGATGGGTGCGCGGCGGCATCTCCAGCGGATTAGCAATCACCACCCGCGCCCCCAGATCCTGCACCGCAAACCCCAGCTCGCGCAGCGCACGGGTAAACACGCCGTTCTGCTCGTAACAGTAGCCGCCGCGCCGGGCGGTAATCAGCTTGTCTGAGAGGTGCGTATCATCCAGCAAAATGGGCCGTTCCAGCAAAACGTCGAGGTTTTCGAAGGGAATATGACAGGTATGCAGCAAATGAAGCTGTTTTAACGTCGCGTAATCCGCGTGCGCCGCACCGCAAAAACCGATGCGCGCAAAGTAATCATCAATAAAGGCCATAACCCGGTTCCTGTAAAAACACCTTACCGTTATAGCCTTAAATGACGAACGCCTGTTTCGGTTTGTGCGCTTTCAGGCGTTATCCGGGGCGATAAGGATCGCGCGGATATCGTTGACGTTGGTTAGCGTCGGGCCGGTGATTACCAGCGCCTGCTGCGCGGCGAAATAGCGGTAACTGTAAGGCTTTAAGCTGCGCCAGGCCATCTTCCAGCATCATCACGCCGTGGGCTTTGTAATAATCCGATCCCCACTCAAAGGGCTGGATCTGATTTTTATCAGGCCGCCGGCGCGGCTGGATGAGGAGTTCGCCCAGCAGTTTTTGTTGTATGAGGATATTGTGGTGGCGCCGTCGCGGCACCCGTTCGCGCTGCGCCAGTCGCTGATGATTAGCGATTTAGCCAACGAACCGATGATCGTGCCGGAGCGCCGCTCGCGCCCGCACAGTTACGATCTCACCATGAACCTGTTTCACGATGCCGGGTTAACAGTACATATTTCCCAGGTGGCGGATGAAAAACAGACCATTATTAATCTGGTGTCGGCGGAATTTGGGCTGGCGATTGTGCCGCAGTGGAGCAGCCGGATTTCGCTGCCGGGTGTGTCGTTTGTGCCGCTGAACGTCGACGCCCATTCTACCCGCAAGGGCTTGCCGCTAGCCGCCGTGTGGCTGCATTCGGCAAGCGACCCGTTACGCGATGCGATGCTGGCGGTGCTTAATGCTCATCGGGAGTTTTATTCCCGGCCTGAGTAACATGTTTACTGCTTAGCAAAGCGCAAAGAGCTCTTTGTTGCTTTCAGCGTCATCGCTATTTGCAGGCTGCAGCTTTCGCTCGAATTCACTGTCACGCAACTGACCAACCGGTATTCTGACGGTCTTTGGCAGATCATCGTCAACTGGACCGTCATCGAGTCCCAGCATTATGTTGTAACCCGAGAATAGCGGTCTGTCGTCCAGACATGGACGCGGCAGCAATCGAGTCGGTATCGTCACCCAGAGTCGCACGTCGTAATGGCATCCCAGATAAACCCCCAGGAGCGCGATCACATCTTTTCTCAACTGACCATCCGGCATCCAGCCCCAGGACTCTTCAGGATCGTCGGTATACAACTCCACCGAGGTGCAGTAGTTCACGTCACCCATCTCATCCCCGAGTATCAGATGTTCCCCAGGCGTTCTGGGGTTATCCATCGAAAGCTGCGCCCGCTCTTCCACCGGCATCATTACCGGGTAATGCGGTTTAATCTCCACGCGGGTTCGCTCAGCCTGTGCTTTTATTACCGCTGCCAGACCGTCCGCCGTACGAGTGGGGTGCAACAGGATCGGCAATAGCGCCAGCAGGCGCGAGGCCGGGGGATTGTCAGAGCGGGCGATACCGGCCAGGGCCATCAGGCTTTGCGAGACCGCATCCGTTCCACCCGGCTCAAAGGCTGACGGGTAGTGGTATTTACGCCAGATACGGTAGTACTGCGTCAGAATGCGGTGGTTGAAGATATCAAGAAACGCCATCATTGCTTCATGGCCTTCATGACCACGGGTAATATCGTCGGTCAGTGAGGTAGGAAGTGGCGACTCCACGCCGTAAAGGCCCATAAAGTTGACCCGGACAATCGGTGGGCGTTCAGGATGCTCTGCATCCGTTTCAGTGGTTCGCAGTTCTCCGGCCGGAAAACCCATCCCCGCATAAGGCAACAACCGTATAGGGTCCGGCTTCGGGGATGCCCCTTCCCCCAGACGTGTCCCTGCCAGTCGCTCGGCAAGCTGACAGAAGCGGTAAAAGTTGAACATCGCTGTGCGGTCGTGGCCGTCTTCGTTACGCCAGAAAGGCGGGAGGTTGTGCGGGTTATCGTCGTTAATCACATCAGTACCCTGTGAATGCGCCGCTCCGGCCAGGTCCATTCGGTTTTCGATTCGGTGAGCGTCACCGTCAGTTGTATGAAACGAATCACGCTGGCGTACTGCGTGAAAAACTGCTCCAGCAGTTCGCTGAACAGACGCGTATCTCCCATGCCGCTGAACTGCGTTTCATCCAGTTCGACACGGATACGCACGCCGTGCCACTGGTGCGAGGCGTTGAACGCCTGTCGGTAGCTAACCGCCGTGATACCGTTAATGCGTCGCCGGTTATTCTCTTCGCCCGTCCAGTCAAACTGGCCGATGGCATGGCGCAGGTTTTCCGCGTTGTCGATAAGAAAGCTCAGTGCGCGCGGATGCAGCAGCGACATCACTTCCCACTGGTTGCGGGGTCGCGTCGGCGGGTAATACGACATGGAAGGGAAACTGCGAGTGCGCCCGTTCAGGGCCAGGTTCCCGGTCTGGTACGGTGCGTCAAACAGCGCCTGTTGTAATGACATTCGCGGGAATGCGCCGTTGGTACAGGTGAGGTTTAGCAGCAGACGCACGCCGGGTAGCTGTTCGTGGATTCTGCCGCCGAGCATCAGCAGCGTTTCATGCAGGCCGCTCACGCCCCGCCAGGTGCGGGTATGGAAGAAACGCTCCGGCCACTCTTTCTCGTATTGCAGCATCCCACCTTTATGACGAAAGTGACGATAAGCCGCATAGGGGTATTCCGTTTCGTCTTCTTCGTCTTTCTGGCTCACCGTGTCCACGCTGTAGATTTCGGTATGGCCGTCGGTCAGACGATGGGGCTTCAGCCGGTAATCGAGTTTCGCCGGTTGCGTTACCAGCGGCTCTCCCGCCAGGCGGAACAGGTTAATCACCGGTACGCAGTGCATGCGAATCGCGTCTTCGGGAACCGGGATATCCAGGGGAAGCAGTTCGCTTAAGGCAATATCCAGCTCAAAGTGCGAACAGTGCGGCGGCAGCGTCAGAGGAGCTGAACTGCTCAGCAGTATAAAAAAGTAACGCTGCGGATTGCTGAAGTATTCCAGCAACGGGCGCACCTCACCGCACAGCGACGGGCTGTCGCTTTCCGGCCACAATGCCGGTTGCGGCGTGGTCCACTGCGGCGTGAAGGTAGCCTCCAGCGGGTAAAGCTCGGTGTCGCCACTGTAGCGAATGCGGACATGTAGGATGTGACGGCTCAGCGCCAGATACAGCGCGGCCTGCAGCGGACGTTCGCCGTTCAGGTACAGTGGGATATCGTGCAGGGTAAGCGGCCGCGCATCGCTCTGCGGCGTGACGGTAAAGCGCAGGCGCAGCGTATGACCGCCTTCTGTTCGGGTATAACGGCTGACGGTGACAAGCGTAACGGGGTATATCACCAGGTCGTTTACCGTCCGGTACGGGCAGCGGTTGCCGCGCTGGTACTGCATGGTGCTGACGGGCAAACTCAGCAATTCGGTCCCGGCAGGCAGCGTCATTTCACGGGTCGGGTCCGGCTCGTCCGGCGTCAGCTCCACCACGGCGGTTGAGGGCAGCGTACGGTTCACCACCGGCAGCAGTTGCGACAGCACCGGCTCCGTCAGCTCAGGGATATCATCATCAATTTTGCGACGAACCTGCGCCATCATAAAGGCAAAGCCCTGGAACAGTTGCTCCACCGAGTCTTCGGTTTTAAGCGACATGGAATCGATGCCGAGCTGTCTGGCCGTATCCGGGAACTGCTCCGCAAACTCCTTCGCCGCTTCTTTCAGGTAGCGCATCTCACTGTCGTAATAGCGCAAAAAATCATGGTCTGACACAGTGGCTATCTCCTGAAGGTAAAAATGGCGTCCGGCAGCTGAAAGTTTTTCAGCGTCAGTACGGTAAGCGGGTTATGCGCCGGGTCTGTTTCCAGCAAATAATTTAGCGACAGACCATCCGGTGCGGTCCAGACCAGACGGATGTGGTGGTTATCCACCTCCGTGGCTTTCGCCATATCAAGCAGGCGAATAAAGCCCCACTGCCCCGGCAGCTCCCGGTAGATACGCGCCCCGGTGCGGACGCTGGTCCACAACAGCATGGTGCCGGGTCTGTTGAACGTCCCCGGCCAGCGGATATCCTGCCAGAACGGCATCTGGTTGAAACAGGTCACGTCCTGCCCGTCAATGGTCAGCTCCGTCTGCACCACATCCCGCGCTGTTCCGGGCTGGAGACGAAAATGCAGGCCGAAGCTGTTGGCAAACAGCGTATTCCCTACCCGGCTCAGACGATTCAGCGCGGTAAGGAATCGCGGGCTGACAGCAAGGCCCGGTGGCAGCTTACCGGCAACCTGCCAGCGGTTACTCCGGTACACCAGCACACCGCGCAGATGCTGAGCGATAAACTCCGCAATAAGGCCGGTATCCGGTCGGATGAAATCCGCCACATCGGCCAGGTTACAGTCGGTCGCGCTGGCGCTGAACGGGTAACAGAGGTCAAAATGCTGTCGCCAGCTGTTGACTATCTCCTGTTGCCACTGCGTATCCATCCGTGACATCCCGCCGCGCATCACGCCTTTCCAGGTCTGTCCGGTGGGTGCGATAAACAGCGCCCCCGCCATCGGCTCCAGTTCCGGCCCCAGCTGGCGGGTAATGCGTTCCGGCAAATCCGCAGCAGCGTTATCAATCTGCGTCCCGGAGAAAACCGAGGTGGCGAGCACTTCAGTGCTGCCGGAGCGCGCCGCCAGCCTGCGTACCCGGTCACGTAAACGGGTGATATCTGTCAGCCAGGCGCTGAGCGATATACCGTCCTTTGACACCTTTCCGTTATGCGAGGTCATACCGACAATGCCGCCAAACACCGGTGCCAGCGGCGGGTTCACCACCGCATGCCGTTCATCCGGGCTGGCGACCAGCCCCTGCGCCGTCAGAGACCGCATCAGCAGCACCAGCGGCGAACGGTTACGGTCCGCAAGGCGGGTCAGCTGTTGCAGCGGGTCGCCGGAGACCACCGGCTGAATGCGGTTCAGTACCGACCGCCAGGCCGCAGCATAATCGGAGAGATAGCGCTCTGTGAGCCGCACGCCCAGTCCTTCCGGTGACAGCGCCCCTTCCGCCGGGTGTGCGGGGTCAGCCAGCACGCGGGATATCTGCTCACGACGGGTCTGCACCAGCGCGGCAATCTGCGGACGAACGGCACCGTCATACGCCTCACGGGTAAAGGCGCCGGGCACCGCTGCATCAAGGGTAAACAGTCCGGCCGCGCTTTCGCCGTCGGTTAACTGGTCCAGCGTCATGTCGGCATAGTTGCGGCTCACGTCATGCAGCATCTGCTGATACAACTGCGTTTCGGCCTGCGCTCCCGCTAGCGCATCAAGCAGGCTGCGGCGGGCACGGGCGACCAGCGCGTCGTCCGGTATAAGGTGCAGCGTCCGCTGTGCGGCAAACTGGCGAACAAAGAACGCCAGGCTGTCCGGTGAAATGTCCGGTAACAGCGTCGCCAGTTGTTGCGTCAGAAAAGTCTGTGCGGCACGGCTATCCACCCAGGACGGCGTTGCCAGCATCAGGTACGTTTTCAGGTGGTTGTAACGGATAGTGGTCTGGTCGTCGTCCGTTACCAGCAGTCGTTCCAGCGCCGTTTGCGCCGGGTTAAGAATGACCTGACGACTGAGCTGCTCCCATGCCGGAGGTAGCACCGGCTCTACCCTGCGGGTGACATCCAGACCCGCGCGACGATACCAGGGCGCGCCGCGCTGTAACCAGTCAGCCTGTTCCGTCATTACCTGCTGCAGGGGCGCAAGCCGGGAGGCCTGCGGAGCCGCGTGAATCTGTGCCACCAGCTCACTGACGCGGCGCAGCCACAGCATATTGCTCACTGCTGATGTAACGACGCCCGCGCCACAGAGCAGCAGTACGCCAGCGGCAGACCAGCGGGCAACCCGCCAGCCGTCCACCCCGGCAGGACGCCCGCGCAATCTCCGGCAGTGCGCGGCAATACCGTCCCAGATAACCGACGGTCGCCAGCGGTAGTCGCGTGACGCCAGCGATGCGTCGGATGCTTCCGGCATTTCCGGGGCCGCCAGCACCACACCGTGCAACGCAAAGGGATGCCAGCCGGTGAAGAACGGCTTAAAGAACGCCAGCAGGCGTTCTGCGCCGCCCTGGCGCAGCACCGAAGAAAGATACAGCCAGAAATGATGATGGTTATCATCGACCACTTCCGCCATACCGTAAGGCACCAGGTCGTTTGTCAGGTCAGCCAGTGCGCTTTCCAGCGTCTGTGCCGTGAACGGTGTGGTGGACAGGGCCGCACTGAACGTTTTGCGGTATGCCGTCCCCGGCCACGGCAGCGCATGAATATTCAGGCGATACAGCGGCGGCAGCCAGTTCAGCATCCGCTGCATGGTCCACAGACCATAAAGCTGCTTACCGGCAACAACCGACGTCAGCGTGCTGTCGTGATGACCGGCAAGGATCATCGCATCCACCGGGCGACGCCCGCGCAGACGACGAAGCGCTCCGAGGTCGGGCTGGTTTCCTCCCCTGGCGATATCCCCGCCCCACAGCAGCAGCACGTCACCGGCAAACTGCCAGCCCTGCTGAACAAGACCCGGCGCGGCGGCATCCACATCCCTCACCGCCCCGGTGACCAGCAGCCACGGCAGACGACGCTTCCAGCGCCAGCCGTAGCGCTGATACAGCGCCTGTTTCAGCTCAGTCAGGTCAAGGTGGTACTGCGGCAGCGCCCGCAACGCGTCTTCCGACAGCGGCGGAGCCGGGATACCTTCTTCATCCAGGCGGTGTGGTGCCCGGTGCCATAATCCGAACAGTACCGCGAGGTAAGCCAGCAGCACGCATACCGTCACCACCAGCCAGCCGGTAACGGAAGGAACCGGAAGCCCTCTGGCGAGAGTGTGCGGCAGCCACAGCGTCTGCTGCAGATAAAGCAGACTGGCGGCCACCAGCACCAGGAGTATCCCCATTACGCACGGCCTCCCGGAATCTGCACCTGCCACAGACAGCATGGTCCCTGGTCGGACGAGAACAGCTGCACGGCACCTGACGCGTGAGCCGCCAGCGACAGCATCACCGCTTCGCGGGCCACGCCGGGGAGACCCAGCGCACTGTCTGCGTCATGCAGCCGCGACGTACCACAAGCCAGATGCTGAGTCGCACAGGTCAGCTGCAGTTTTTCCACCATCGCATCAGGAACAGCGGTGTACCACCCCGTATACAGCTTATCGGCAGTCTGCTGCTGAGAGCACTGCAACTGCAGCGCCTCAGCCAGTCTGGCAAAGGGAGCCAGCAACGGACGGGCCAGCCTGCGCTGCGGCGACAGTTTCAGCGCCCGGCACTCTGCATCAGACGCCAGCAGCAACGCCGCCGACTCCTGGCTTGCCTGGTCACCCGACTCAATAAACACCAGGCAGCACAATCCCTGCGGTGGCTTATCGCACGCAGCAGTCAGCCAGCCGGTAAAGCTGTCGTTCGCCAGCGGCGCAACGGATGCGAGTGGCAATGACAGTTGTTCTGCTACCGTGGTCAAAAGCGACGACCAGTCTTCATCAGCAGGTGACGAAATCGTCCATACAAGCGATACCGGGGCACCGCCTGCATGCTGCTGATGCCAGCGGGCCACCGGCTCCAGCAAGGTTGTCAGTAACTGTTGATGGCGTTCCCATACCGGCAGGTCCGACAACGTATGCAGTTCCAGACGGTTATTCTGGTTAACCGGCAGTTCACCACTGGCAGAAAAGACTCCGCCAGATTCATCCGGCGCGGTGAGGCGATTTTCCGCCAGCAGGCACATGCCCTGATTTGCCCAGCGCCGCCACTGCTGACGCCGCTGTCCGAGCACCTGATTACGGGCGGCAACCACCGTGCCGGGAATCTCTGCGGCCATCAGCCGCAACCCGAAGAGCAGCAGCCACAGCAGAAAGGGGCCACCTGCCGCCACCGTCAGCAGATGCGGTTTATCTTTCAGCTCGTTATCGGCCATAAGATAGACGGCGAGCAAAAAACCGCCCACCAGCATCACTAACAGCACAATACCCCATACCCATAACCGGGGCATGGCGGGCCGTTCAGCTTCCACCATCTCCGGCAGCGACCAGTTCATCGTTACTGCTCTCCGGCGTTTTTAAGGCTGGCCATCAACGTGCAGCCGCATTCGGTTTTAAAGCCGTCCAGTGCCGCAAGCTTGCCGTTGATGGTTACCCGCGTTTTCCCCGGCAGAATGGCGTTCACGCCGTGGCCTTCCTGTGGGCACTGTACCTTATCCCCCACCAGCGCTACTTTTTTGCCATACACCATCGGGCCGGAGGCCGTTATCACCCGACCGCCATGGTCGGTGGCATCATCAAGACGAACAAAGGCACGCATGGTCTACTCTCCCTGCACTGGACGAACGGGCGGCATGCTCAGCACCTGCTGGCGCAGCGCATCCACATTGACGGTTTCGATATAACGGGCAATCCGGGGGAAATAATTCTCGTGGTAGCCGTATTCCGGGCGACGCAGCTGCGCCAGCACATCAGCCCGGCTGGCGTGGTCAAACACCATCTCATACAGGGCGATAATCAGTCCGGTACGGTCGCTACCGTGCCAGCAGTGCACCAGCACCGGCTTAACGGAACGGTGCAGAATGCGCAGCGCCTCAACGATATCGTCCCGGGTAAACGCCACGGTGTTCATGCTGACGTGGTAGAGAATGAGCGATGTTCCCTGCGCTTCGTCGCTGTCGCTGTGCCACTGGCGCAGGTTCAGCACGGTACGCACTCCGGCGCTTTGCAGCGCCTGCATCTGGATACCAGACGGCTGGGCGGAACGGTAAAGCTCCGCTGTGACGCGATGAAAGTTATCGGGCAGGCTGGCGGCCAGTGCAGACAAAGAGCAAAGTAATCCGGCCAGCAGCACCAGAGCCTGAGCACGGTTTCGCGGACTACGGCTTATCGCCACGAGCATTAACCTCATTGCGGCTGCGGCTCTTTTTTGTACTCAAAAGTACCGTCCCATTTTGGCAGTTCAGCAGGTGGCAGCGGGACGATTTTGTCGATATCGGGGAAACGGGCGGAAGGGTTACTGGAGAGCTCTTTGTAAATAAGATCATAACGATGAACTCGTGCTGGATCTTTAGCCAATCCTAAATAATTTATGTCATTAGTGGAACGAGGACCATTGAATAATTTTTCGAGTTTATATGCTGCTAATAAGTGGCCATTTTTTACTGCTAACTGAAAGTACTTTAAAGCTACGCTATGATTATCATCGCTGTAGTAGTTCCCCAACCTGAAAGCGGCTTCGCCGAAGCCCTGGTTTGCTGAACAGTCCAACATATTTTTACCAATTTCAGGTCGGTAGGCTGGATTATCACTCCAGTCAGGTAATACCTTAGACAGAAACAAATCGCCAATCACATACTGCCCTTCAGGACTCCCAAGATCTGCCGCCTTTCTGTAGAAAGCTAACGATGCCATTTTGTCCTGTTTTACTCCGTAACCGTTTTCCAGGTAATAACCCATCGCGTAAGAGCCTGCCGGGATATTCAGCTTGATCATCTTCTCCACAATCTCGACTGCTTCCCCTGTGGGGCTGTAACCAGGTAAAGGTTTAACCAAGCCTTCCAGCAACAGGTTTTGCAGATTACGCATCGCCTTATAGTGGTCTTTTGCTATCGCCTGGCGATAGAGAGAGCCGATTGCATCATAATTTTTTACACCAGAAGCCTTCTCCATTGCTCGTGCCTGCTTAAACCAGATATCTGCCTGCGTGTCTAAAGGCGGCAAATGGTCGGCTTCTTTCGTGCAGGTAAACTGGAGTTTTTGTTCTTGCAATGCAGTACTCATTTTCACCTCTTTATTGCTCTGGCAAGCAGCTAGCAGAAATACGCAGATAATCAACATTGGTGGGTTAACTGTTCTCATACTCATCCCTTTTTAGTCCTGATTCACCAGCTTGATGCTGCCATCATTAAACTCAATCAACGACACTTTAGGCTCACCTTTCTTAGATAAACGATCTTTATTTTCCGCAATAAGTTGCGCCCAGTCGTTATAGACACTCTCAGGATCATCCCCGACTTCCTTATTACCGCTATGCAGCCCCCACAAATTACGCCGGACTGTCGGTATAATTGGATCCTGATCGGTGTCCTGGAGCGCTATCGCAATCTCACTGTCAAACGCCATACTGCGCAGATTGATATTGGCCGATCCCTGAATCAAAAAGGTGTCATCGATCAGCATTAGCTTGCTGTGAACATAGGTGGGATACCATTGTTGCCCGGCGGGGGAGTCCGGGGAGACCAGGGTGCAAATAAGCGTTTTCAGCCCTGGAATATCCTGCGCCTTAACCGTCACCGTCGAGTTTTTATCCAGCTTTGCATATTTGGGATATAAGTCGGCCCGCCCCAGCGTATCCAGCATTTTGTAGGTCTGGTAACCGCCAGAGGCAATGGACGGCCAGGCGCTATTCTTCGCTTTTTCCGTACTGTTGGTCACCACAAACAGGTACAGATAACCGTGTTTATCGGGATCGCGACCACAGCCAATTAGCGTATTGACGGTATCTCTGATCTGCTCTGCCAGTTCTTCAAAACGAAAATACTGGTTCTCGATATAGATATACTTTCGCGCCCGCCTGACGCTTTCCATATAGGCTTTCAGAATATCGTACCGTTTGTACTGCGGCTGAGTACGGCAGATTTGCCCTATCGACGGATTCAGCGGCACCGGAAGGTTCAGCCGCGTGTTCAGCGCCTGAAGGCGAGCGGGAGTAGGTAAAAAAACGTCCGGCTGTATGCCCGCACGTTCACTTTTTGGCGTGCTGTCTCCTGCGTCCCTTTCCCAGCTCTCAACGAAGTTATCGTTCAGTTGCCAGAGCACTTCGCCGTACACACAGGAAGAGAAGTCCTGCCACGCCGTCGCCCCGTCGCGCCCGCTGTCGGGTGAATGATGTTTCCACCATTCATGTCGGTCTGTATCCCAGTACTGCGACAGCATGTTGTGCCCCATCACAAACCCGACTGCCTGATCGGGTTCTTCATAGTCAATCAGCACCATTTTCTGGTGATGTGTGGCATACAGTTTCAGCAGCGCATCCCGCACCAGAGAAGAGTCATCCTTAACCTCATAGGGCGGAGACAGCTCTTTCAGACGTGCGTTTACAGAAGAGGGATCGGCTACCCAGCTGAAATCCCGGTGGCGTACCTCAAGACCAGGGATATAGCCATGCGCGGCCTGATAATGCCAGTCCTTGTCGTACTCATATTGTTTGTCCGTTTCGTAAGCGAGCTTCATCCCCGTCGCCAGCAGTGGTACACCGTTCTTCCGCTGCTGCTGGTAGTGCGCCTGCTCCTCGTCATGGCTCCTGAACCGGCTGTTCTGCTGTTGTTGTTCTGCCGGGAAATAAGCCTCCCAGCCAGGGAAGTTAGGATCAACCT
The DNA here is from genome assembly GCF_056155425.1 of Atlantibacter sp. MEI4A-1023. NCBI lineage: Bacteria > Pseudomonadati > Pseudomonadota > Gammaproteobacteria > Enterobacterales > Enterobacteriaceae > Atlantibacter > Atlantibacter sp. MEI4A-1023. The sequence continues at coordinate 2,252,004 of NZ_CM149568.1, read as the reverse complement.
TCTGACCGGTTGGCGAGAACCAGACCATCACCCTGACCCGGACGCCGCGCTTTGTGGCTTCTTTCAGCATGTCGCCGACGTATTTCCCCGGACGCTCAAAATACATCGATGCCTGAAAACCCCAGGTGATGATATCAATGCTCTTTTTCGCCTGCGCAATCGCCTTTGCCACTGAGCCAAACGCATGCTCACCGTTGATCAGCGGTGCATACGCCGCACGGCAAACCGGAAACTCCCCCTTTTCCGGCAACCACTGCGGCGTCATGATAATTTCTTTCGTTTTCCCCGGCACGGCGTTACAGGTTTGCGGTGTAGGCATCACCTTGTTTTTCATTGCTGATGTTCCTTATTCATTCTCATCGCCGGATGGTGGATTCAGAAACTGATAAAAGACGCCGCTGAACTTCGTTCCCAGGTTGCTGTTAGCTTTCGTCTGACCGGGATCGACGGCGCGAAATCCCTGGTGCGCCAGCGTGTCTTCCGGCTTGTCTTCACCGTCATTCACCATCCTGATGGTGTAGTGTTCACCACTGGCAAGCTCCACCTGATAGTTGCTGGTAGAAACCTGGTGGTCGATCGTGATACCGCCGTTTTCATCCGTCAGCCCCTGCTGCAACAGCGCGCCATTGGCACTGAGCTTATAAGGCTCGTTTGCCAGAATTTTTGTCGGGCTTTGCGGACTGCCACCTAGCTGAAAACGCATCTGCTGCTTCGGTATGCTCTGCGGCCAGGTCGGACTGGTGATATCCATGCTGTCTCCGCTGGTCACCACCCAGTTCGATGCTTTCACCGTCTGGTTGCCAGGACTGCCAAATGTAATCTCGCCGCCCTTGAGCCGGATATACGCGCCGCCGCAGGTCAGCAGCAGCTCATCTTTCGCCGCCACGATGGTTTTGCCTGCAACGCTGGTCACCGTCATGTCTTTCTGCGAGGTCAGGTGCATCTCATCACTCTGCGCCTGCAGCTCCACGTTGCCTTTCGCAGCGAAGAACTTCATCCCCGACTCGCGGGCAAACAGGCTGATGGCCTTTCCTGCCGCCATCGTGATGCGTTTCAGCACCGAGAAGTCCGCCTGGTTGCCGGCGTTAAACGTCAGGTTCTCCCCGGCATTCAGTTGCACGGTTTTTGGCGTGGTCATCGCAATGCCTGCTGGCGAACTCATCAGCAGCGCTGCCTGTTTCAGTTCATCAATACTCTGCGACAGCAGCGCTTTCTGTTTCGACAGGTCGGCCAGTTCCGCTTTCGCCCTATCAGCGGCTTCACGCAGGGATTCAGAGAGCGTAATAGCGTCCTGCAACTGGCGTTTCGCTTCGCGCATATCCAGCTGTTGCGAGGTGGCTTTCGTGCGCAGATCGGTACTGATGAACAACCCTTTCCCGGCACGTAGTGCGCCCCAGTGATCAGTACGCAGCTCAAAACCGTCGCCGCGCTGTGCGCCATCTGCTGACGGCAGCCAGCCCGCATTCAGCTGGGTGTCACCGGCGTAAGGCGTGGACAGCCGGACAAACTCACGACCCCGCGTGTCATCCATCAGCAGGGTGTTGCCCGCTGGCGTCAGCAGGATATTGCGCTTATGGTTATAGCGGGTAACGTGGTCGGGATGGCGGGAATCGTGCATTACGTGGGCGATATACGGGCGATCACCGTCACCACTCTCAAACGCAATCAGTACGCCGGTCGCATCCAGCAGCGGCCAGTGAAAACCACAGGCATCACCGGCGTAAGGTTTCGCCAGACGCACCCAGCCGCTTTCAAAGCCTTTCTTCCACTCTTTCAGATCCAGGTCAAAGCGGATACGGTAGCGACCCTGGCTGTCGATATACGAATAGGTGTCATTGCTTTCTTCACTGGAGACCCGCGCCGGTAGTGTGGCGGGCATCTGCGGCCACGGCAGGACGGGAGGACGGTACGTCGTCTGGCTGTTCCATGGGATCGCGGTAAACGTCACCATATACGCGGTATCGCGGGCGATGTTCTCGCAACGGGTGGAAACTATCAGCAGCCCGTCCGGCGCATCGGCATACGTCTGGCCGGAAAGGGTGATGGTCATCCCCGGTCGCAGGTCAACGCAGTTAGACTTCCCTTCGAACGTCACCAGCTCGGTCAGCCAGCGTTCCTGACGGCGCTGCGCGTACCAGATCCCCTGCCCTGGCTGTTCTTCATAAGCCTTACCGCTCTCAGGGTAGTGCTCCGCCCAGCGGTAATCGGTGGCCCACAGCGCCCGGTAATCCTCACTGGTTTTCACCTCCGACTTCATGTCACTCTGCGCCTGCAGGTAATTGTCGTCACTGGTTTTCACCCGCTTCGGCACCGCGCGGCGGGTCACTGTGATATCCCACACCGATTCAAGGCCGCCGTCAAACAGCCCCGCCGGATGACGGAACGGGATCTCCGGACCTTTCATCCAGCCCCGTGAATGGTCGGTAAGGACAATCACGTCTTCGTTGTTTTCTTCGTCGTACTGGCGGTAGAACGAGACGCCGCCATCAGCCAGACGGCGGGCAACATGGGCGTAATCAGATTCTTCGTACTGCAGCATGAAATCACGCTGCGGATAGCGGTCGGTCAGCTTAAAGGCAAAGCTCAGCTTGTCTATCAGGTACTGCTCAAAGGTGTTCTCGGTCAGGCTGATGATACTGTCGTTGAGGAAAACCGCGCTGTTGCGGCCCTGCGCCATGCGTGCCATTTTGTGCTCCAGCACGGCGACGTAGCGGGTTTCATCGGCGGAGGTGTTGCACTGACGGAACTGCGTAATGATGCCGGGGATAATGCGGGGTCTGAGGCTTTCGTAAGGTTTGCCGTCGGGGTACATCAGTAACTGGGCGCTGTAGTTAATCAACAGGTTTGCAGGGATATCCGGCGTGGCACTGGTGAATTCAATTTCATAGCGTGGTATCCGGCTTATTGCCTCATCCCCGGCAAATCTGAGTACCGAAACCTGAATATCCGGCCTTTCCTGGTTCAGCTTTTTAAACAGCAACTGGTAATGGTTGTAAGTACCGTACTTACCGCCGGTAATAATGTAGTCCTGAATCGCCATTGCGAAGCTTCCCTGTTCACGCACGTGATATCTGTTCGCCTGCCGGGCATGCGGCATTATTATTTGCTGTATAAAAAAAAGATGAAAAAAATAGCGGGAAATTTTGTAAAGCCTATTCCTGCCGCAAAAGAAATCAATAAATTAACCGTAACAAAACCTGATCGATAAAAGCGTAATTACGCCTGAATCACGCCCTGACTGAATTAATAACGCCCTGACCGAAAAAACGTATTAACGGGATTAAATAAACCTTTTAATATATTCACTGAACGTATGATTATTCCCTCACTGACTGACCAGTTCCTGACGCGGAATAGTTTAGGGCCGGGCGTTATTCTCATTGCGACTGCGGCTCTTTTTTGTACTCAAAAGTACCGTCCCATTCCGGTAATTCGGCAGGCGGTAGCGGGACGATTTTGTCGATATCAGGGAAACGGGCGGAAGGGTTGCTGTCGATCTCATCGCTAATTAGCTTGTAACGACGTGAACGTTCAGGATCTTTAGTTACATTAAGATTATATTTTTCTTCTGAATACAAACGTTCAAATACTTGACTAAGTTTATATGCCACGGTCGAATTACCATATTGAACGGACAATTGAAAATACTTAATAGCGTTTTTATAATCCCCTTGTATCAATTGATAATTCAATGCTAACTGGTATGCCGCTTCTGCACTACCTTGATTCGCTGCACAATCCAGCATTATACGACCGATTTCTGGGCGATAAGCTGGATTGGGTTTAAAGTGTACTTTGTAAGGATCTGGATTTGATGCATCCTCAAACCGAGCCGTCATAAACAGTTTACCAATAACATACTGCCCTTCCGGGCTACCTAAGTCCGCCGCTTTGCGAAAATAGGCCAGCGATGCTGCTTTGTCCCGTTTCACGCCATAGCCATTTTCCAGATACTGGCCCATCGAGTAGTAACCTCCCGGTACTCCCAGTTTCATTAGTCGCTCAGACAGCTCAACAGCTTCTTCCGGTGCAGCTTTACCATAATCGGGTTTTGCCAGTCCCTGATACAACATATTCTGAAGGTTGATCATGGCCTTGTAATGATCTTTCGCTGCCGCCTGTCGATATAGGCTGGCTATCGCATCGTAGTTTTTTGCCCCTGGTGCTTTCTGCATCGCCCGCGCTTGTTTAAACAAAATATCAGCCAGTGGATCTAACGGAGGGACGTGATCAGCTTCTCTGGTACAGGTAAAGGCCAGATTTACCTCAACGGCCGTTGTATTCGTATTCATATTGTCTCCATGTTTTACCTGACACCCGGCGATACTTATCAGGCAAGTCACCCATAAACCTGTTGATAACGATCTCTTCATCAGTTAATCCTTATCCTTCTGATTGGGGCTGGGATCGATAAATTTTATTAAGGAGGCTATTAATGCCCCACCGTCTGGAGATTGCCAATTCGTTGTATTTGTCTCAATTAAATCGTTCCATGCTTTAAAAACTGACTTAAAATCATTCCCCGAGCACCCCGGCCACTTCGCCGTATGCAATTCCCACACCTTATCCCTCGTCGGCGGAATAATATTGCTGATATCAGTATCCTGGATCATGATTGCCGATTCGCTGTCAAACACCATGCTGCGCAGGTTCATATTCGCCGAACCCTGGATCATAAAGATGTCATCAATCATCATCAGCTTGCTGTGAACATAGGTGCGCTGGCGATTATTCCCCGGCGAATCTTTTGACACCAGCGTACAGATGTGCGTTTGCAGCCCGGCGATCTGCTGCGGCTGAATGTCTTCCGCCTTCACCGGATTGTCCTGATTCTTCGTGTGCTTATTGTACTGCACCGCCGTATAGCCCGGCATCCTGTCGCCGCGCCCCAGCGCATCCAGCATCTTCCAGGTCTGTACGCCACCGTCGGCAATATCCGGATCCGTAGTGCTGTTGGTCACCACGAACAGATACAGATCGTTCTTAAACCCGCCCTCCCTGATCTCTTTCAGCGCCTCATGGATTTTCAACACCAGCTCCTTAAAGCGAAAATACTGGTTTTCGATGTAGATATAGCGGCGGGCTTTTCTGACGCTCTCCATAAACCCGCGCAGAATGTCATACCGCCCGTCCTGTGGCTGGGTGCGGCAGAAACGGGCCATCACCGGCGTGAGTCCCGTTTCCAGTTTCAGGCGGGTATTGATGGCCTCCAGACGTTCAGGGGTCGGGTAATAGTTCTCTTTCGGGATGCTGTTTCGTGCAAGCAGACTTTCATCGCCCGTATCCCGCGCCCAGGCTCTGGCAAAATTATCATTCATCCCCTTCAGGGCCTGACCGTAGATGCATGAGGAAAAATCCTGCCACGCCGTTCTTCGCCGTCCTAGGGAAACCATTCCGTGCTCAGACTGATAGTCGTGCACGCTCCCAGCCGGGGCGTCACGCTGAAAGCCTGTTTTGTCGGCTTATAATCCACCATTGTTATTCCCCTGCCTGGTTATCGTTGCCTGACTGAGGATCCAGCAGGTCGCTGAACGTATTGCGCCAGCTGTTGCCAGGGCCGGAGGCATCCAGCGTCTGGGTTGAGATCCGGTGGTCAATATTCACATTGCCGCTTTCACCCGGGATCTGAATATCCGGCCTTTCCGGGTTCAGCTTTTTAGGCAGTAACGGGTAATGGTTGGTTGCACCATACCGCCCACTCTCAATAACGAGATCCTGTATACCCATGGCGAAGCGTCCTTATTCTCGCACGTGATATCTGTTCGCCTTCCGGGCACCCGGCATTATTATTTGCTGTATAAAAAAGATGAAACAAATACAAACGAAGCGGCTAATTTTGTAAAGCCTATTCCTGGCGCAAAAGAGATCAATAAATTAACGGTAACAAAACCTGATCGATAAAAGCGTAATGACGCCTGAATCACGCCCTGACTGAATTAATAACGCCCTGACCGAAAAAACGTATTAATCCGGATTAAATAAATACAGATAGATATTCACTGAGCATATATTTATTCCCTCACTGACTGACCAGTCCCTGACGCGGAATAGTTTAGGGCCGGGCGTTATTCTCATTGCGGTTGCGGCTCTTTTTTGTACTCAAAAGTACCGTCCCATTTCGGCAGCTCAGCAGGTGGTAGCGGGACGATTTTGTCGATATCGGGGAAACGGGCGGAAGGGTTAGTGTCGATCTCATCTTTGATTAACTTATAACGTTGAGCTCGCTCAAGATCTTTAAGTTGCGCCATATAATTCAATTTATCTGACACATTTGGACCACTAAAAACACGACTCAACTTGTATGCTGCCTTTGTATTACCGTATCTAACGGACAATTGATAGTACATAAGTGCTTTATTATCATTTCGTTGGACAAACTTATAATCTAAAGCAAGTTCGTAAGCCGCATCTCCATAACCCTGATTTGCGGAACAATCCAGCATGGTGCGACCGATTTCCGGGCGATAAGCCGGATTCGGTTTATATTTGATCGTATAGGGATCGGGGTTTGAAGGATCTTCAAATTGTTCCGTCATAAACAATTTACCGACTACATACTGGCCTTCCGGACTCCCTAAATCCGCCGCCTTGCGAAAATAGGCCAGCGATGCCGCTTTATCCCGTTTAACACCATAGCCATTTTCCAGATACTGGCCCATAGAATAGTAACCTCCCGGCACGCCCAGCTTCATCAGTCTCTCAGACAGCTCAACAGCTTCTTCCGGTGCAGCTTTACCATGAGCGGGTTTTGCCAGTCCCTGGTATAGCATATTCTGAAGGTTGATCATGGCCTTATAATGGTCTTTTGCAACGGCCTGACGATAGAGGCTGGCAATAGTGTCGTAATTTTTCGCGCCAGAGGCTTTCTGCATAATTCTGGCCTGTTTAAACAAAGCATCAACCTGCGGATCTAATGGCGGCAGGTGATCAGCCTCTTTGGTGCAGGTAAAAGCCAGATTTGCCTCAACGGCTGCTGTATTCGTATTCATACTGTCTCCATGTTTTACCTGGCATCCGGTGATGCCCAGCAGACAAGTCACCAGCAAACCAGCTGAGAATAAGCGCTTCATCATTTAATCCTTATCCTTCTGGTTGGGGCTGGGATCAATAAATTTAATCAGAGGAGCTATCAAATCACCTTTATTGGTACTAGCGATCTTTGAATTACTATCGATTAAATCGCCCCAACCTTTAAAAACACCTGCATAATCATTCCCTGTGCAACCATCCGAATTTGCCGTATGCAACCCCCACAGTTTATCCCTCGTCGGCGGAATAATATTTCTGATATCAGTATCCTGGATCATGATTGCCGATTCGCTGTCAAACACCATGCTGCGCAGGTTCATATTCGCCGAACCCTGGATCATAAAGATGTCATCAATCATCATCAGCTTGCTGTGAACATAGGTGCGCTGGCGATTATTCCCCGGCGAATCTTTTGACACCAGCGTACAGATGTGCGTTTGCAGCCCGGCGATCTGCTGCGGCTGAATGTCTTCCGCCTTCACCGGATTGTCCTCATTCTTCGTGTGCTTATTGTACTGCACCGCCGTATAGCCCGGCATCCTGTCGCCGCGCCCCAGCGCATCCAGCATCTTCCAGGTCTGTACGCCACCGTCGGCAATATCCGGATCCGTAGTGCTGTTGGTCACCACGAACAGATACAGATCGTTCTTAAACCCGCCCTCCCTGATCTCTTTCAGCGCCTCATGGATTTTCAACACCAGCTCCTTAAAGCGAAAATACTGGTTTTCGATGTAGATATAGCGGCGGGCTTTTCTGACGCTCTCCATAAACCCACGCAGAATGTCATACCGCCCGTCCTGCGGCTGGGTGCGGCAGAAGCGGGCCATCACCGGCGTCAGCCCTGTCTCCAGCAACAGGCGGTTATCGATCGCGCTCAGGCGCTCGCAGGTCGGGTAATAGTTCTCTTTCGGGATGCTGTTTCGTGCAAGCAGACTTTCATCGCCCGTATCCCGCGCCCAGGCTCTGGCAAAATTATCATTTATCCCCTTCAGCGCCTGGCCGTAGACGCATGAGGAAAAATCCTGCCACGCCGTCGGGCCGTCACGTCCTTTATCCGGCGCTTTCTGGCAGTCAGAATGCGCATCGTCATCCCAGTACTGCGACAGCATGTTGTGTCCCATCACAAACCCCACCGCCAGCTCCGGGTCTTCGTAATCCACCAGCATAGTTTTCTGGTGATGGGTTGCGCCGGTGGTCTGGGCCAGCGTATGCATAAACGAAACATCGCCCGAAAGGCGATACTGCGCCGGCACCTTTTCTTTCAGCCACGCTGACATCCAGCCGACATCCACCTCACTGATATCGCGGCATTTAATCGTCAGATTCGGGATATGCCCGCTGTCTGCACGAAAGTGCCAGCGTTTGTCGTAATCATACTGCCGGTCTGTCTGGTAGCTGAGCCGGGCTCCTGTTGCCAGCAGCGTTGCGCCGTGTCTGTCCACCCTGTCGAGCCATTGCCGGAACTGCTCCTCCTTCGTCAGGAACGCGCCTGACTGCTGGCGCTACCCTTCCGGCAGATACGCCTGCCAGCCGGGGAAGTTACTGCCGACAAACTTCTGTTTTACCGAATTAAACCAGACCAGGATTCTGACCTGCACGCCCCGGTTTGCTGCGGCTTCCAGCAGCTCGCCCAGCATTTTATAGCTGTTACCCGAGCCACGAACCGGATACATCGACGCCTGGAAACCCCAGGTGATGATTTCAATACTTTTCTGCGCTGATGCTATTGCGTTCGCCACGGCACCAAATGCCCGCTGCCCGTTCATCAGCGGCGCATACGCCGACGGACAGGCCGGGTATTCGCCGTCCCACGGAAACCATTCCGTGCTCAGACTGATAGTCGTGCACGCTCCCAGCCGGGGCGTCACGCTGAAAACCTGTTTTGTCGGCTTATAATCCACCATTGTTATTCCCCTGCCTGGTTATCGTTGCCTGACTGAGGATCCAGCAGGTCGCTGAACGTATTGCGCCAGCTGTTGCCAGGCCCGGAGGCATCCAGCGTCTGGGTTGAAATCCGTTGGTCAATATTCATATTGCCGCTTTCATCCGGGATCTGAATATCCGGCCGCGCCGGGTTCAGCTTTTTAGGCAGTAACGGGTAATGGTTGGTTGAACCATACCGCCCACTCTGAATAACGAAATCCTGTATACCCATGGCGAAGCGTCCTTATTCACGCACGTGATATCTGTTCGCCTGCCGGGTACGCGTCATCATTATTTGCTGTATAAAAAAGAAGAAATAAATACAAACGAAGCGGGAGGTTTTGTAAAGCCTATTCCTGCCGCAAAAGAAATCAATAAATTAACGGTAACAAAACCTGATCGATAAAAACGTAATGACGCCTGAATCACGCCCTGACTGAATTAATAACGCCCTGCCCGAAAAAACGTATTAATCCGGATTAAATAAATACAGATAAATATTCACTGAGCATATGTTTATTCCCTCATTTATTAATTAGGCTTTGTTCCGGGACGCTTTAAGCCCCAGGCGTTTTGCCAGCCGGTGCAGGTTCGCCACGTCAATATCCAGCGCCCTTGCACAGGCAGCCCAGTTATTGTCATGTTGCGCCAGAGTGCGGCGGATCAGCTGGCTCTGAAACGCATCGGTCGCGCTACGCAGCGCCAGGTTTTCTTCCGGGAGTTCCACAGACTGCGCGGGTGCGGTTTCCAGGCCCGGCGTGAGGGCAAAATGGCTGGCTTCGAGGATCAGTTCATCGCTGTTCTGCGTCGCGCCCGCCAGCAAAATCGCCCGGTGGATGGCGTGTTCCAGCTCGCGGACGTTGCCCGGCCAGCCGTAAGCGCGGATATGCGCAAGCGCGCTGGCGCTCAGCACCACGCTGCCCAGCCCCAGCCGCGCCCTGGACTGCTCGCAGAAGAAGCCTGCCAGCACCACTTTATCGTCGCCGCGCTCGCGCAAGGCCGGAACGGCCAGCGGGAACACGCTCAACCGGTGGTACAGGTCGGCACGGAAGCGCCCTTCCATCACTTCTTCTTTGAGGTCGCGGTTAGTGGCCGCTAACACGCGGACATCGACCCGCAAACTGCGATCGTCACCCACGCGTTGAATATCGCCATATTGCAAAACCCGCAGCAATTTTGCCTGTAGCGGTAGCGAAAGCTCGCCGATCTCATCTAAAAACAGCGTCCCGTGATCCGCCATTTCGAATTTCCCGCTGCGGTTGCTGATCGCCCCGGTAAAGGCCCCTTTGACGTGGCCGAACAGTTCGCTTTCCGCCACGCTTTCCGGCAAGGCGGCGCAGTTGAGATACACCAGCGGGTTGGCGGCGCGCGCCGAACCTTCGTGGATAGCCCGTGCCACCAGCTCTTTACCTGTCCCGGTTTCACCGCTAATCAGCACGTTAAGATCTGACGGCGCGACAATATCAATCGCCTTTTTCAGGGCCACCATCGGCGCGCACAGGCCGATCATCTCCGTACCCGACGCGTTGCCGGTATGGGCGGCCGTGGCCGCGGGCAGCGGGTTATTTTTCTCAAGCTGTTCTATCAGCAACGCATTATCCAGGGCGCCTGCAGCGAGCACGGCAATCAATCGCAATTCTTCATCGCTGAAGTTATCAAACTGGGTGGGATCCATGCCGTCGAGGGTGAGCGCGCCAATCAGGGTTTGCCCGGCAAACAGCGGCAGGCCGATACAGGCATGCACTTTCAGGCTTTCATGACCGGGGATCAGCCCGTCATACGGGTCCGGCAGGGTGCTGTCCGCCGGGAAGCGCACGATATCGCCAGCGCGGGCGATGGCCTCCAGACGCGGATGCTCGTTAAGGGCGAAACGTCTGCCGGGTACGTCCGGGGATAATCCATCAATCGCCAGCGGGCGAAAGTGCTGGGCCTCATAGCGCAGCAGCGCCGAGGCGTCGCACTGCAACACATCGCGTAAGGTACTGATTAAACGCTGGAAGCGGTCCTGATGGCTGATGCCCTGCTGGAGTTCGATGGCGATGGTGGCGAGAAGATTAACGGACAGACTCATAAGGCGCACTCATACATAGTCATAATGACTGCATTTTGTCATATTGACTGCGACTATGAAAGCCGCGCGGGAAATTGCCCACCGTAGCGGGCACTGAATTACATGCTGTAGCCCGGCTTCTTCGCCAGCGTCTCCAGATTCGGCGCGATTTCCGTATCCCACACCTGCGCTTTCCAGTTATCCGGCTGGACTTCTTCCAGCGCCACGCTCACCGAGGTCGGTTTGATGTCGAGATGTTGAATCACTACCTTAGCAATATCCTCGGCGAAGGCCTGGCGCTGTTCTTCGGTTAAATCACGGGGGAAAAATTTAATGTCTACATGCGGCATGGGAACACTCCTGCGAAAAGGGAACCGTTATCCTGCCCTGTTTGTTTAACTATGACAAAAGCTTATTTGCCCGCAGCACGTTCTGTAACTCGGGCCGCTCACACACCCGGTCGGCCAGCGTGTTGAGCTTCGGCGTTTCGGCGGCGAACCAGTCCGGACGTGGCCGCCAGATACGGATCGCCGGCCAGTACGCGTCAATCAGAGTAAGCCGCTCGCCAAACAGGTAAGGCGCGTGATGCAGTTGAGTTTCCAGCCAGCGCCACAGCGTCTCGCGGTAACGGTCGGTGCTGTCAGTCAGCGAGGCCGGGTTACCCGTCACCCAGCGCTGCGGGTAATCGCCATAGGTAAAGGTGGGATAGACATTCGCCACCAGCCAGACCAGCAGCCGCCAGAACTGCTGGCGTTCCCTGCTCCCCGGCTCGGGCGCGAAGTGCGGATGCCGGTCCAGCAGCCACAGCGCAATGGCGGCGCTTTCGGTCATTATCTCGCCGTCGTCCAGTTCCAGCGTCGGCACCTGGCATAGCGGATTCAGCGCCAGCAGCCGGTCACGCTGTGGGCCTGGCTGGTCGAAGCCTTCGATATCAATAAACTGGTAGGGCTCCCCCACCATCGTCAGCATGATTTCACTGATTGCCGAGCCCCAGCCCGGCGCGCCGTAAAGGTTCATCGTCACCTCCTGCGTATCACTTCAGTGTAATGGCTATTAAAACATTCACCCGGATGATTGTTCTGTCCTGAAACGAGTCAGTAGCGGAGCACTTCGCGTTACCCTTCCTTTTTCGCGTTTTTTACTCTTCCTCACGCTTCACTCACTGCGCGGATTTGCCGCCACAGTGAATTCGGGTAGGATGCTGCGCCGGAAAGCCGCCTCACCAAAAACATAACAGAGGCGGCGCAACGCTTTTATCAGGACAGGAACACAGGAAAACATGACCACCAACAAAGATCATGCGGCCGAACATCGGGCCGCCAAACGACGCTGGCTCAATTCCCATGAAGAGGGCTACCACAAAGCGATGGGCAATCGCCAGTTACAGATGATCGCCATCGGCGGCGCTATCGGCACCGGGCTGTTTTTAGGCGCGGGCGCGCGGTTACAGATGGCCGGGCCGTCGCTGGCGCTGGTTTATCTGGTATGCGGGATTTTCTCGTTTTTCATTTTGCGCGCCCTGGGCGAACTGGTGCTGCACCGCCCCTCCAGCGGCAGCTTTGTTTCTTACGCCCGTGAGTTTCTCGGCGAGAAAGCCGCGTTCGTGGCGGGCTGGATGTACTTCATCAACTGGGCGATGACCGGTATCGTCGATATCACCGCAGTAGCGCTGTACATGCACTACTGGGGCGCATTCGGCGATGTTCCGCAGTGGGTATTCGCGCTGGCGGCGCTGGCGATTGTCGGCACCATGAACATGATCGGCGTGAAGTGGTTCGCCGAGATGGAGTTCTGGTTCGCGTTGATCAAGGTACTGGCGATTGTGGCGTTTCTGGTGGTGGGGACGATTTTCCTCGGCACCGGCAAACCGCTGGACGGCAACGCCACCGGCTTTCATTTGATCACCGATAACGGCGGTTTCTTCCCGCACGGCCTGCTGCCCGCGCTGGTGCTGGTACAGGGCGTGGTGTTCGCCTTCGCCTCCATCGAACTGGTGGGCACCGCGGCGGGTGAATGCAAAGATCCTGAAAAAACCGTACCGAAGGCGATTAACAGCGTGATCTGGCGTATTGGCCTGTTCTATGTCGGCTCGGTGGTGCTGCTGGTGCTGCTGTTGCCGTGGATGGCTTACCAGCCCGGCCAGAGCCCGTTCGTCACGTTCTTCTCTAAGCTCGGCGTGCCGTACATCGGCAGCGTGATGAATATCGTGGTGCTGACGGCGGCGCTCTCCAGCCTCAACTCCGGTCTGTATTCCACCGGGCGTATTCTGCGTTCGATGTCGATGGGCGGTTCCGCGCCGCGCTTTATGTCGAAAATGAGCAAACAGCAGGTGCCCTGGGCCGGGATCCTCGCGACACTGTGCATTTATGTGTTCGGCGTGGTGTTGAACTATCTGGTGCCCAGCCGGGTGTTTGAGATCGTGCTGAATATGGCATCGCTGGGCATTATCGCCTCCTGGGCATTTATCGTGGTGTGCCAGATGCGCCTGCGTAAAGCCATCCGCGAAGGCAAAGCCGAGAAAGTCAGCTTCAGAATGCCGGGCGCGCCGGTTACCTCATGGCTGACCCTACTGTTCCTGCTCAGCGTGCTGGTGCTGATGGCGTTTGATTACCCGAACGGCACCTGGACCATCGGCTCGATCCCGGTGCTCTGCCTGCTGCTGATTGCCGGCTGGTACGCGGTACGCAAGCGCGTGAACCAGATCCACAGCACCGCGCCTGTTGAGCCTCAGGCTCCTGATGAGCCAGAGCAACCGCTGGTTAAACATCTTTCCCGTTAATCGTTACCACGCCGGAGCTCTCTCCGGCGTTTTTCTTTCTCGTTGAAATCCTCGAAAAAAGCGCTAATTTTCATTGCCTGTACTCAGGATTATGCGCAACGATAGCAGCATTATTTTTATAACGTATTCAGGAGGAATCGATGAAACCATTTGGGATATCGATAACCGCGTTAGCACTGTGCGCCGGAAGTACCGGGGTTTGGGCTGCGGATGGCGTATCGTTTAATTATAAGAACTGGGAAGTGGTCTGTGACAATACGCTGACCTGCCGTGCGGCGGGCTACGGCCCGGAAGAAGGCAGCGGCGGCTCGGTGCTGCTGATCCGTGAGGCGGGCCCCGGTACAGCAGTACAGGGGCGCGTGATGCTGGCGGATATCGAAGAAAACGATTCCCCGGAAACCGTGGAATTAACGCTGTTTATCGATAACCAGACGATGGGTACGGTCGCCCCCGGCCCGGACGGCGACTGGGAACTCACCCAACCGCAGACCGACGCCCTGATCGGCGCGGTTAAAGGCAGCGGTGCGGTGGAGTTTCGCGGCGGAAAAGCGCCGTTTATCCTCTCCGGCGAAGGCGCGAACGCGGTCATGCTGAAAATTGACGATGTGCAGGGCCGGGTGAACACGCCGGGCGCACTGATCAAAAAAGGCAACAAGCCGGAAAACAGCGTGCCTGCGGCCCCTGCGAAGCCGGTGATTGTGGCGGCGGCAACTCTGGACGCGCCGGAAAAACCGCTGGATGACCAGCAAACCGCCGTGATTCGTTCCCTACTGCAAGCCAGCACCGGCGCGGAGGATTGCGAGAGGTTGTATGCCGACCAGGAAAACCCGCCTGAAGCCATTTCCCTTACGCCGCTGGATGACAAACACGTGCTGCTGTCTACGCTGTGCTGGCGCGCCGCCTATAACGAAGGCTACGGCTACTGGGTGATGGACGCGGCGCTGAAAGGCAAGCCGCAGCAGGTGACCTACTCCGGCACCAGCTACCTGAAAGGGATCATCGATATGGCTCAGAAAGGCCGTGGGCTGGGGGATTGCTGGGGGAATGAAAGCTGGGTCTGGGACGGGAAAAAATTCCAGCTCAGCAGCAGTTACACCACTGGCATGTGCCGCTATTTACGCGCAGGCGGCACCTGGGTCTTACCCACTTTCGTGACAGACGTTAAAAAAGCCGATAACGCGCTATAACCTTCCTGTGCGGGCGCGGCCACCGCCGCGCCCGCTGCCCTGCGAATCCTCTCAGAAATCCCCTGTCATCGCTCTGTAACCCGACCCGCAGCACAAGGTGTCTATACTTGGTGCTTATGCCTGAATTATGGGAGGAGAAATGGCGTATCTGGCACAACTGAATTTCGTTACGGTCCTGATGTCGACGACGTTCTGGATTAACCTGGCTATCGTACTGGTGGTCACACTGGTGGTTTACTGGATCATCAACAGGCTACTGGCTTTTGTTTACAAGACCATTCAAAACTGGCGCAACGGCCACCCCGGCGATAGCAACCTTCGCTATATCGCGTTCGATATGCTGAAGAAAACCAGCAAGATCTTAATCCTGATTACCGCGTTTCTGTTCAGCCTGCGTTTTGCCGCCCTGCCGGACCGGCTGTTTTCCGCCATTTCCCAGGCCTGGTTTTTAGTCATCGCCATTCAAATGGCTATCTGGCTGGATCAGGGGGTGCAATCCTGGATGCGCCATTTGATGCGCGCGCCGGACACCCACCGCAATCCGGTGACGCTGGTGATCCTGGGGATGATCCTGCGGGTGCTGGTCTGGTCCATGATGCTGCTGTCGATTCTGGCTAACGCGGGCGTCGATATCACTGCGCTGGTCGCCAGCCTGGGGGTCGGCGGTATTGCCATTGCCCTGGCCGTGCAGACCGTATTGAGCGATGTGTTCGCCTCGCTGTCGATAGGTTTTGATAAGCCGTTTGAAATCGGCGACTTTGTGGTGTTTAACGACGTGGCGGGCAGTATCGAACATATCGGCCTGAAAACCACCCGTATCCGCAGCCTGAGCGGCGAGCAGATTGTCTGCGCCAACGCCAATTTGTTGCAGCAAACCATCCACAACTACAAGCGGATGCAGACCCGCCGTATTGTGTTCACTTTTGGCGTTGCCAGCACCACCCCGCCGGAAAAACTGCGCATGATCGGCGACATGGTGAAAGAGATTGTTAATGACGTCGGCAATACCCGGTTCGACCGTGCCCACTTCCTGTCATTCGATCAGGATCGCCTGACTTTTGAAGTGGTCCATATTGTTGCGACCGCCGACTATAACAAATACATGGATATTCAGCAGGAGATTAACATTCGTATCATTGAACAGTTGAACGAAAATGATATCGAACTGGCGCTGCCAAGCCTGGTGATGCGCGCCCCTGTCCAGGTCAAACGCGCGACCCCGGCGCAGAACGCCGCGTAAGCCCTGTCTCACGCCGCCTGAGTCCCGGGCGGCGTTTCCCCCTTCCTTCACAGTTTTTCTTGTGCCGCCCGCGCCGTTGTCATAGCTTGTCGTTTCGTCTTATGAATGCTAAGCGTTATATAAAAAAATTTTAAGGATCGTTATGACGACACAACGTTTAGGGCAAGCGGTAGTCATTGGCGCGGTGATGATTTTTGGCCTGACCTATGGCCTGAGCGCGCCGCTTATTTCTTTACGTCTGCATACCGAAGGATTTGATGAATGGTTTATTGGCCTTAACGCTGCGATGCATGCCGTCGGCGTATTCGCCGTGGCCCCTTTCCTCCCGGCGCTTTGTCAGCGCTACACCCCCGGCGCAATGATCACCCGTTCCCTGTTCGCCATTCTGGTGCTGCTGTGCCTGTTCCCGTTTGTGCCGCTGCTCGGCTGGTTTGCGCTGCGCTTTCTGCTGGGGGTGTTCAGTGAAATTATTCTGGTGGTCACCGAAACCTGGCTGAACCACACCACCGTTGAGCAGGCGCGGGCAAAAACCCTCGCCTGGTATACCGCCAGCCTGTCGCTGGGCTACGCGATTGGACCGCTGTTGCTGTTAATTGCGCCAGGTGATATCCCGTTTTATCTCGGCGGCGGCCTGGCGCTGTTGAGCGCGCTGATCCTCTGGACCAGCGCCCCGCCCAGCCCGCCGCTGGCGGAAGAAAAAGTCAGCGGGATTCTGCGCTACATCTGGATCGCGCCGCTGGCGATGGCGGCCACCGCGCTGAATGCCGCGCTGGAAGCCGCCGGGCTAAACTTGCTGGTGGTCTACGCCATGCAGATGGGCTGGAGCGAACAGGCTGCCACCGAATTACTGGCTGTCCTGATGGTGGGCGCAATTGTGCTGCAATTGCCGGTGGGCTGGCTGGCGGATAAGTACGATCGCCATAAGCTGCTGCTGGGCTGCGCCGCGCTGTCTACCGTCGGCGCGCTGCTGTGGCCGCTGGCGCTGAATGTGCCGTTTCTCGCCTGGCTGCTGATGTTTTTCTGGGGCGGCGTGTTTGTGGCGATCTATACGCTGATCATCACTCAGGTGGGGTCGCGCTTTACCGGCACGCATCTGGCGGGCGTTTACGCGGCGATGTCGATTATGTGGGGCGTGGGCGCGTTGATAGGTCCGAGCCTCGGCGGGATCGCCATGAGCCTGTTTACTCACGGCCTGCCGTATCTGGCGGCGCTGCTGTGCGGGCTGTTTTTTGTCTGGTCGCTGTGGATTTACAAGCGGGAAAACGGTGGGGACTAGCCCCACCGCTCGGCTTACAGGGCGATGCGGATCACATCGTCCGGGCTGGTAGCTTCCTGCTTACGGCTGGAAGGCTGCTTCACGCTGACATACAGCGTTTTGCCGTCCGGCGACAGCGCCAGGCTGTTCGGATGGACCGGCGTTTCGATGGTTTTCACCACCTTGTAGGTTTTCGCGTCAATCACGCTGACCGTGCCCGCCTGACGGTGGGTCACGTAGGCTTCATTGCGCGCCGGGTTAAACAGCACCGCCAGCGACGCTGGCGCATCGATTTTCGCCAGTACGTTACCGTCGCGGGTATCCACCGCCAGCACCTGCGGCTGTTTGGAATCGGTAATAAATGCGCGGTGGTTCGCCGGGTCAAGGCTGATGTTCAGGAAGAAATGCTCTTTACCGTCGTCGAGGACTTTCTTACGCAGCACCTGTTTACTGTTGGTGGTATCGAAGGCGATCAGTTCGCCGTCGGCATTGGTGGTATAAACGCGTTTCGCATCGCTATCCAGCGCCAGGCCGGTGCTGAATTTACCGGTGCCGGTCAGCGTGGTGCGCAGCTTCATGGTTGCGCCGTCAATCACCCAAATCACGCTGTCTTCGCTCAGTCCGGTCACATAAACGGTGTTAGTCGCTTCATCCACCACCAACTGGCGCGTGTGCATCGGCTTCACCGTTTCGCTGCGCTGGCGGTTATCCAGCACGATGCGGCCTTTCACTTCACCGGTTTTGGCGTCAATCGCCGTGACCGCGCTGTTCACCGTATTGCCAAACCACAGGGTATTGGTTTTGGTATTGATAGCGGCGCCAAACGGTTTGAGATCGTTGTGAATACGCTGTTTCACTTCCAGGGTGGCCGGATCAAGTTTATAGACCACGCCGCCTTTATCCAGCGAACGGCTCTGGGACGTCGCCACATACAGCGCCTGCTCTGCCGGACTGTAGGCCATTTCATACGCCCCCTTGTCGACTGGCTTACGCAGCAGCTCGTCTGCGGCGTGGCTGGTAAAAGTGGCGAACGATGAGCTAAACAGCAGCGCGCCAAGCAGTGCACGGCGTGCGGACAGATGACGAAATTCCATAACAACTCCCTTTTTACGTAGAAATGGCGGCGTCACATTGCATCCAGACAAGCGGCCATGATTTTTTCACGGCTCTGCTTTTAGTGAGAATAATAATCATTATTTTTACAAAAAGGGAACAATTTTGCGTAACTGCCTGGCAATTGCCCACTACACTTCAATTGTTAACGATAAGTGCTGTTAATGTTTTCAACTTATTTACAAATAACCTAACATTTTGGCGCATTTACATAAAATTGGTTCAGGCATGATTATTTCTCGCGCGTTATTTCCCTTGCCGGTAGTGCTGCTGCCCGCAATTTTTTCCCCCCTGACGGCCCTCGCCGCAGAAAACGAACAAACCATGGTGGTCACCGCCTCCCCCGGCCCGGTTTCTGAACTGGATACCCCGGCTGCCGTCAGCGTGGTAACGGGCGACGATCTGCGCCACGCCGCGCCGCAGATTAACCTGTCGGAAAATCTTGGCAGCGTACCGGGCTTACAGATTCAAAACCGGCAAAACTACGCTCAAGATTTACAGCTGTCGATTCGCGGGTTTGGTTCGCGCTCTACCTACGGCGTACGAGGTATTCGCCTGTACGTGGACGGCATCCCGGCCACCATGCCGGATGGCCAGGGTCAAACCTCGAATATCGATTTAAACAGCGTGGCGAGCGTCGAGGTGCTGCGCGGGCCGTTTTCCGCGCTGTATGGCAACGCTTCCGGCGGCGTCATTGACGTGAAAACCGAGACCGGCGAAGCCCCGCCGACGCTGGAAGCCAGCAGCTATTACGGCAGTTTCGGCACCTGGCGCTACGGGCTGAAAGCCAGCGGCGCAGTGGGCGACGGCACCCAGCCGGGCGACGTGAATTACACCGTCTCCTCTACCCGCTTCACCACCCACGGCTATCGCGACCACAGCGGCGCGCGTAAAAATCTCGCCAACGCCAAACTGGGCGTGCGGGTTGACGAAGCCAGCACCCTGACGCTGTTGCTGAACAGCGTGGATATTCACGCTAACGATCCCGGCGGGCTCTCCTACAGCGAATGGCAGGATAATCCGCGCCAGTCGCCACGCGGCGATCAGTACAACACCCGTAAATCCATTAAGCAGACCCAGGCGGGGCTTAATTACCAGCGGGCCATGACCAATAACGACGATCTCAGCGTCACCGCCTATGCGGGCGAGCGGGAAACCACTCAGTACCAGTCGATTCCCATGGGGCCGCAGTTAAACCCAACTCACCCAGGCGGCGTGATCCAGCTAAGCCGCCACTACCAGGGCATCGACAGCCGCTGGACCCACCGCGATACGCTGTGGACGCTGCCGGTTAACGTCACCCTCGGGCTCAACTACGAGAACATGAGCGAGAAGCGCAAAGGCTACGAGAACTTCGTGCTGGAAAACGGCGCGCCGGTGTATGGCGAAAAAGGCGATACCCGCCGCGACGAGCGCAACCTGATGTGGAACCTCGACCCCTATTTGCAGTCGAGCTGGCAGTTGACCGACAAGCTAACGCTGGACGCCGGGATGCGCTACAGCTCCGTCTGGTTTGACGCCAACGACCACTACATCACCGCCGCAAATGGCGATGACAGCGGCGACGCCAGTTATCACAAATGGTTACCAGCGGGCGCGTTGAAATACAGCGTGACCGATGCCTGGAGTGTTTATCTGTCGGCGGGCCGTGGATTCGAAACCCCGACCATCAACGAGCTGTCCTACCGCTCAGGCGGTCAGAATGGCCTGAACCTGGCGCTAGAGCCTTCCACCAGCGATACCCTTGAGCTGGGCAGCAAAACGCGCATCGGTAACGGCCTGTTCAGCGCCGCGCTGTTCCAGACCGATACTGATAACGAGATCGTGGTGGATGCCAGCAGCGGCGGGCGCACCACGTATAAAAACGCCGGGAAAACCCGCCGCCAGGGGCTGGAGCTCGGCCTCGATCAGCAATTCGCTTACGACTGGAAGCTGAAAATGGCCTGGACCTGGCTGGACGCCACCTACCGCAGCAATGCCTGCAGCGCGACGGACTGCAATGGCAACCGGATGCCGGGCATCGCCCGCAACATGGGTTACGCCTCGTTCGGCTATCAGCCGGAACAGGGCTGGTACGCGGGTGCGGACGTGCGTTATATGGGCGATATCATGGCGGATGACGAGAACAGTGCCAAAGCGCCCTCCTATACCGTTGCTGGCCTGAATACCGGGTATAAATTCCTGTATGACCGCTGGGCGCTCGACCTGTTTGGCCGGGTAGATAACCTGTTTGATAAACGCTATGTCGGCTCGGTGATCGTCAACGAGAGCAATGGACGCTACTACGAGCCTGCGCCGGGCAGGAATTATGGCGTGGGGATGTCGGTCAGCTATCGGTTCGAATAACCCGAAAAAAATGGCCCTTCGCCTGGAAGCCTGTTCACAAGCTCACCGGCAAGGGCCATCAAAAAACGCGCACAGTTCATTCCAGTAACGTAAGCGTATCGTGCGGCGGAACGCGTTACGGCTTACGATACCAGGCAGGATCGATATTGCCGAAATCAATGCCATAAAGATGTCCGGTTGGGATAAAGGATTCCATTACGCGCCCGCTATCGGCAGCGTGATGCACAACAGAGGTGGGAATAAAAGCGGCTTTCAGCGCCCGGCCGAGGCGGTTTAAAATCGTTTGCATATGACCTCACAGGAAAACGGCGTCTACTGAACTCAGTAAAACGCCGTTTGCATGGGAGGGGAACGAAAAAGGTTTTCTTTGGTTAGTTGAAAATTCGCTAACCGACCGACTGATAGTAAAAACGGCTCACCAAATCGTTAGCATCCTCAATCACCTGATGAACAGCGCGCACACAGCGTTCAGGATCACGTGCTTCGAGGGCATCAATGAGTTCGTGATAGTCATACTGGCATTGTTCAATTTCGGGCAGTTGTGGATACAGGAAATTGAAGCAGGGCCCAACCTGTACCCAAAGTTGCTCAATCAGGTTATTAAGCGTCGGCATTTGCGCCAGCTTATACAGCTCAAAGCGGAAATTCCGGTTAGCCACCAGCGTGTGCTCAACTTCACCACTCTGCTTCGCCAGGGCAAAATTGTCCCAGAGTTTACGCAAGGTTATTACGTCCTCTGCGGTCATTTTTTCCAGCGCTTTTTCGACGGCCAGTCCTTCAAGGCCCTGACGAATCAGATTAATTTCTCTAAAGCGTTCCTCACTTATCTCCGGCACTAAAAAGGCCTGAGCCGGCGTCGCGACCAGCGCGCCAGATGAAACCAGCCTCAACAAGGCTTCACGTACCGGAGTAATACTGGTCCCCAGCTGTTCAGCGAGGTCTTTCGTGACTAGACGCGAACCAGGCTTCAAACTACCAATGATCAACGCATTCTTTAATCTCACCTCCACTTGCGTGGTTAAACTCATCCGTTGCGCCCTTTCCAGATCAAGCATGGTATTTCCTGCCTCACTCTATGATGTCATATTCCTGTTGCCGTCCTTCAGGCACCCTCCGTTCAGGCTTGTAGAGTTAATAGCCTTATAGTTTTCGGGTGCACGTAAAGAAAATAGCGATATTTAGATAAGATGCCAGCAAAATCGTTAAGAAATGCTAATCGAATTCTTGTTAAGAAGCACGACTAAATACACGCACAACACATCACTTTCGTTAATAAAGTGACAATCGTTGGGAGGTCCGAGCTCCAGGCAGTCGCCCTGGTGCATTTCGTGGCGTACATCGCCCTCTAAAAACACCAGTTCGCCCTGCTGTATCCAGATGAGTTGACGGGTAAAGGCATACGCCGAGGCGGGCATAGGAATATCGCTGCCGGCAGGTAATTCCACCTGCACTAAATCGAGCGGGAAATCATTTTGCGGTGAGATATGGCGGCGCAAATAGTGGCTCTGCGGATCGCGCCACAGCGGCTGATCGGCATAACGCAGCAGCCGTCCGGACGGCGCTTCCGCCCGGGCGATCAACGTCGACATGCTGATGCCGAACGCGCCGGAGAGCCGCGCCAGTAACGTGGCTGTCGGACTGCTCTCGCCGCGTTCGATTTTATGGATCATGGCGCGGGAAACCCCGGCTCGCTGGGCTAAATCGTTCAACGACCAGCCGCGCACTTCACGCTCAAGGCGGATTCTGCCACTGATCCGTTGATTTAATGTGTCAATTATATTATTCATACCGTAACAATATAGTGAACACCCCCCTGAGGTTCAACCATGAAGATTCGCCGCGCCCGCGCAGAAGACTGTGAAGCCATTGCCGGTATCTACAACTACGCCGTTTTGCATACCGCGGCGATCTGGAACGACCGCACGGTGGATACCGAAAATCGCCTCGCCTGGTTTTATCAGCGCGGCAACGCGGGTTACCCGGTGCTGGTCGCCGAAGAGAATAACGCCATTATCGGCTATGCCTCGTTCGGCGACTGGCGGGCATTTGAAGGGTTTCGCCATACGGTGGAGCACTCGGTGTATGTCCACCCGGATCACCACGGTAAAGGCATCGGCAAAGCATTGATGCTGGCGTTGATTGATGAAGCGCGCGCCTGCCATAAGCACGTGATGGTGGCGGGAATCGAATCCGAAAACGCAGCGTCCATCGCGCTGCATCATAAGCTTGGCTTTACTATTAGCGCAAAAATGCCCCAGGTCGGCACCAAGTTCGGTCGCTGGCTGGATCTGACCTTTATGCAGCTCCAGCTCGACGACCGCAGCGAGCCGGATCTTCCGGCATGAACAGCTCCCTGACTCTGCTGTTTTTAACCGCCGCCGGGATCGGCCTGGTGGTGCAAAACACCATTATGGTGCGTATTACCCATTCCGCATCCACCATTCTGATCGCCATGCTGCTGAACTCGCTGGTGGGGATTGTGCTGTTTACCGGTATTCTGCTGGCGCGCAACGGCCTGGCGGGCGTTCAGGAGCTGGTCGCCACCGTGCGCTGGTGGACATTAATTCCCGGTCTGCTGGGGTCGTTTTTCGTGTTCGCCAGTATCACCGGGTATCAGAACGTCGGGGCGGCCACCACTATTGCGGTGTTGGTCGCCAGTCAGTTAATCGGTGGGCTGGTCATGGATATCGCCCGTAGCCACGGGGTATCGCTACGGGCGTTAATCGGGCCAGCCATCGGCGCAGTGCTGCTGGTGATCGGCGCCTGGCTGGTGGCACGAAGGCAGTTTTAAAGAATGGTGCCGCCGCGCGTCAGCTGATCAAGACGCGCTTTTTCCGCCTGCTGTCGCTCCTGTGCCTGGTGATGCCCATGATGAGCGATGGCGGTACGCAGCCGCTGCTGCTGTTGATAACGTTCCTCGCGGCTCAGCCCGGCATCGTCACTCAGTTCAATCAACAATTCATTCATTGGCGCAATCACGCTTTGCGCAATCGCCGCATCGACGCGGCTTATCACTTCATCCAGATGAGACATCGCCCCTCCTTATTTGGTTTTGCTAAAGCTTAGCGCGCCCGCACAGGACAAACCAGGGCATTTAGCTCAGGCGTGTCAATGCCCCGATAATTCATAGGTTTTCGCTTTTCTTCCGCCGTTTGCTTGCGGCCCGGCGCGGTAAAGTAGAGGCGTAAAAGAAGATGGGCAGGAACAACACGTGGCAAAAACACTCTTACGCAGCGGAAATCTGGATGACTTCCAGGCTGTCGGCGATAACGGGCAATCCGTTTTTGACTCTGCGCTGCAAATTCGTGAAACCCTGCGTCTGCGCAAGCAGCCGCTGGTGGATTATCTCGCCATCCCGCAGCGTAACGACGACGGCGATCGCGTGGACTGGTACGCGCCGCTGGAAGGCAAAGCGACCTCCTGGCTGGCCGCCAGCGACGCTCAGCGCAAACAGGCGCGCCGTTTACTGGAAAGCGCCCTCGCCAGCGCCAGCGCGCTCAGCCTGCGTTGCCGCCAGAGTGACAAAACCGCGTTGGCCCACTTCGGCGCGCTGCTGGAAAAAGCGCTCCAGTTCCCGGCCGCCAACCACGTCTGGCTGGTAGACGGTAAACCGGTGATCACCTTCTGGGGCTTCGTGAACATTAATGAAGGCCTGCGCGACGATATTCTGGCCTGCCTGAATGAGGTTGAACCCGCGCCGCCGGTCATCGAAACCGTGCCTGCTGACGAGCCCGACGCGCCGGTGATTAAACCGCAGATGAGCGAACCCGATGCGCCGCTGCTGATGGCCGCGCCAGAACCTGCCCCGGTTGCGCCAGCTATCGTTGCTGTTAGCGAACCGGCTCCGGCGGTTCAACCTGCCCCCGCCGCTCCGGCACCTGCGCCAACCCGACGTAAATCCGTCTGGCTGCTGCCGGTCGCCGCTGCGGTGATTGCCGCCATCGCTGCCCCGGCGCTGTGGTATAGCCTGCAAAGCCCTACCGCGCCTGCCATTGCCGCCGCGCCGAAAGCCGCCGAAGACAAAATCGCCGCGGTGCGCGCGCTGGAAAACCCTGCGCCAGTGGTTGCGGAAGTCAAACCCGCCCCGGTTGTTGAGGCCCCGGCGCTGCCGCTGGTCCAGGCGAGCATCACCCAGCCAGAACCGGTCATCGCCCCCGTACCCGCGCCGGTTGAAGACACCCGCAACGCGATGGTGATGGACGCAGAACAGGTCAAAATCGGCTCGACCCGCTTCCTGAACGGCAGTTGGCGGATTCAAGTGGAATCCCGCGATCCGATCACCGGCAAGCCGCCGTCGCTGCGTTACGACATCAAAAACAACAAAGGCAGCGTGCGCATTACCCACGGCGACAATATCGTCTGCCGTGGCGAGGTGTTCTCTGGCCTGCACAGCACCGGCGAGCTGATGATTAAAACTCGTGGCAACGCGCGCTGTACCGACGGCTCGCGTTTCCCGTTACCGGAAATTACCTGTAAAGCGGGAGAAGGTAACGTCGCTCAGTGTACAGCACGATATGACGAGAACACCCTGCTTCCCCTGACGTTTAAGAAAGCGAGCGCCTGATCCTATGCTGGCAACCCTGTGCGATTACCAACAAAACGTAGCCCTGATTGAAAACAGTGGCATACAGTTCCTTGATTTCGGCCTCACGCCGCAAGAACCGCTGCACGGCGGGCGCTTTGTGCGTAAAACCGCCAACGGCCCGTTGCTGCGTCTCGACTATCTGGCCGCCAGCGATAAATATGCACTGCCGGCCCGCGATGGCGGCGCGGCGGAGGTGGTGAAGCCGGAAAGCGTCCATCTGCTGAGTTATTCGCTGAGCGTACTGGATGGCGTCTGGCTGCCGGTACCGGTGATGCGTTTCAACCCGCCGCGCACCTTCACCACTGGCCCGGATAACTGGGCGCGGGTGCAGATCCGCCGCCTGCCGGAGCCTGACAGCGCAGGGAATACCCACCGCGTTACCTTCGCTTTTGATACCCATCTCAGTGACGACGATAGCGCCTCGTTGCTGGCCCCTTCGCGGTATGACGTGCGCAACGGCAGCCGTTTCGCCCTTGCCTGGCGCGACGACGAAGTGGGCGATTTTCTCGATCACACCTGGGTCGACGGCTGGCTGCGGGAAAGTTTTACCCACTATCTCGCCACCCATGAAAACCGCACCCAGGGCGACAGCACAAAGGCGCTTAAAAACTTCGAATACCAGGCGCACTGGCTGAACCTGCTGACCATGCTGGGCGAACAGTTGCAGGTGCCGGAAATCAAAATCGTCACCGAAACGCTCAGCACCGCCGCCATTAACGTCGATTTGATTCTTGATGTGGGCAACACCCACACCTGTGGCGTGATTATTGAAGATCACGGCGAAGCCAACGACGGGCTGCGCCAGACCATGGAACTCCAGGTGCGTTCGCTGAGCGAACCGCAATTTCTGAACTCCCCGCTGTTTACCAGCCGGCTGGAGTTCTCCCAGGCACGCTTCGGTAAACAGCATTTCTCGGTGGAAAGCGGTCGAGACGACGCCTTTGTCTGGCCGTCGATCGTGCGGGTGGGCGATGAAGCGCGCAAACTCGCCACCGGGCGCCTGGGCAGCGAGGGCCACAGCGGTATCTCCAGCCCGCGCCGCTATTTATGGGACGAAACCCCGTCCAGCCAGGCGTGGCGCTTCAGTCTGCTGACGCCGAAAACCCAGCGCGAACCGTTGGCTACCGCCTGGCCGCTGATGAACTTGATGAACGATGACGGCGAGCCGCTGTGGAAGCTGCCCGCCGACGAACGCCTGCCGGTGTTCTCGCCGCAATACAGCCGCAGTTCGCTAATGTCCCAGATGCTCTGCGAGCTGCTGGCCCAGGCGCTGGTGCAGATCAACAGCGTCGCCAGCCGTCAACGTATGGGCTTCAGCAATTCGCCACGCCATCTGCGCAACCTGATCCTCACCCTGCCGTCCGCCATGCCGGGCCAGGAGCGGGAGATTTTTCGCCGCCGGATGCAGGAAGCCATCGCCCTGGTGTGGAAAGCCCTCGGCTGGCATCCGCAGGATGAAGATTTCGCCAGCATTCAGGGCAAAAGCCAGAGCCGCATTCCGGTGCCGAATATCCATATGGAATGGGACGAAGCCAGCTGCGGCCAACTGGTGTGGCTGTATAACGAAGCGATGGTGCATTTTCGCGGCCAGACCGAAGCCTGCTTTAAAAGCTTCGCCCGCAGCGATCGCCTGCCGGAACCGGGCGAAGCCCCGGGCCGCGCCCTGCGCGTCGCCTCCATTGATATCGGCGGCGGCACCACCGATATGGCGATTACCCGCTACAGCCTCGACGACGGCGTCGGCAGCAACGTAAAAATTTCTCCGACCCTGCTGTTCCGCGAGGGATTCAAAGTCGCGGGCGACGATCTGTTGCTGGATATTATTCAGCGCTGCGTCCTGCCTGCATTACAGGCCGATCTGCAAAAAGCGGGCGTGGCGGATGCCGCCTCGCTGCTGGGGTCGCTGTTTGGCGATTCCGGGCGCATGGATACCCAGGCGATCCTGCGCCAGCAAACCACCCTGCAATTGTTAATGCCGCTGGGCCACGCGATTTTGCAGGCCTGGGAGCAAAGCGATCCGGCGGATGAACTGGCGGGTCTGTACGCCAGCGTCGGCGACTTGCTGGCAAAACGCCCGAGCGTCAACGTCCTGAATTACCTGAATCAGGCGATCGCGCTGGCGCTGCCTGCCGATGCCGACGGTTACGATCTGTTTGCCGCACCGCTGCAAATCCGCTTTAGTGAACTCCAGGAGCAGATATTTGCCGGCAAGTTCTCGCTGTGTGCGCCGCTGCATGCGCTGTGCGAAGTCATTTCTCACTACCGCTGCGACGTGCTGCTGGTCACCGGGCGTCCCGGCTGTTTACCGGGCGTACAGGCGCTGATCCGCCACCTGCAACCGGTACCGGTCAGCCGTATGGTGTGGCTGGAAAATTATGAAGTGCATGAATGGTATCCGTTCAGCAAACAGGGCCGCGTCGGCAACCCGAAATCCACCGCCGCCGTGGGCGCAATGCTGTGCGCCCTCGCCCTGGATCTGCGCCTGCCGCGCTTTAACTTCAAAGCGGCGGATATCGGAGCCTATTCTACGGTGCGCTATCTCGGCGTCCTGGACAATGAAGCCAATACTCTGCGCGATGAGAATATCTGGTATCGGGATATCGACCTTGATAACCCCGGCGAGAAACTCAACGCGAAGCTGCATTTCCCGCTGCGCGGCAACGTCACGCTCGGTTTCCGCCAACTGGATAACGCCCGCTGGCCCGCCACACCGCTGTATACCGTGGCGGTCAACTCCACCTCGCTGGCGAAAGCCATCGCCGGAGATGGTGTGCTAAATGTGCGCCTCGCGCTGCACGGCGAAAAATCGCGCCCGCCGGAAGGCTTTACCCTGGCGGAAGCCTGGCTGTCTGATGGCAGCAAAGTCCCGGTGGATCAACTGACTTTTAAACTGAATACCCTGGCGGACCGCCGCAGCAGCGGCAGCCACTACTGGATTGATAGCGGGAGTGTGTACCTCAAATGTCTGTAACATCCTCACTTCCGGCGCTGGAAAACTGGCTGGCGCAGGCGCGCCAGCGCTCGGCGCTGCTGGATGCGCAAGCCAGCGCGCTGCAACTGGTCCTCGCCCGGCTGGCCGCCAGTGCCCAGGCGCAGCAAAACCAGGCCGACGCACCGCGCACCCTCGCGCTGTGCGGCGCAGGCCAGGCCAGTAAAGCCTTTTTGCTGAGCGCGTTTTGCGGCGGCGAACAGGGCCGCTTGCCGGTCACGCCGGGCAAACATCTTGATTATCTGGCGCATATCAATCCCGGCCACAACGCCACCGCGATGGCCCTGCGCTTTACCGCCCGTGGTGCGCTGAGCGACGCATTTCCCCTGACGTTGCGGCTGTTGAGCGAAGCGGAGCTGGTTACGTTGTTTATCGAACATTACCATCACCAGCCCACTCCGCGCGGTCTCGACGACGCGCTGCTGCGTAAGCGTCTGGATGAGTTGCAGCCGTTGCGCCAGCCGCTGGCTGACAGCGCTATCAGCACTGCCAGCCTCGCCGTAGTCATCGACACCTTTACCCGTCGTGCCGGGTTCCGCGCCCGTAGCGTACAGATGGAAACCTGGCACCGCTTCACGTCGCTGATCCCCCATCTTGGCCTCGGCGAACGCAGCCAGCTTTACGCGCTGTTGTGGGGCGATCAGCGCGAGTTCACTGCGCAATGGCTGGTGCTTGCGGAAACCCTGCAACTGCTGGGCTACCACCGTACGGTCGCGGCACCGCTCAGCCTGCTGGTAGACAACTTTTCGCTGCCTGAAGAAGGCTTTTTGCTGTGCGAACATCAGGAAACAGCCAGCGCGCGGGACGTGCTGGTGTGCGCCATCAACGGCGACACGCTGCAACCGGCGCTCAGCGTCCCGATCAACCAGCTGGCGCTACTGTGCGCTGAGCTGACGCTGCCGCTGGAAACCCCGTGTGCCCTGGGCGATATCGATCTGCTCGATCTGCCTGCCCCGGCTTTTTCGGCTAGCGCGCCGCTGTGGCAAACCAAACGCGCATTTTTACTGGACTGTTACCGTCAGCAGGCG
The DNA here is from genome assembly GCF_056155425.1 of Atlantibacter sp. MEI4A-1023. Taxonomy (NCBI): domain Bacteria; kingdom Pseudomonadati; phylum Pseudomonadota; class Gammaproteobacteria; order Enterobacterales; family Enterobacteriaceae; genus Atlantibacter; species Atlantibacter sp. MEI4A-1023. The sequence continues at coordinate 2,222,480 of NZ_CM149568.1, read as the reverse complement.
GCGATCGATCTGCTGGTAATGTGCGGTGCCACGCCGGACCGCGTCTCGACGCCCGCCATTGCCCGTACCCTGCTGCGTTGGGCGCAAGAAACGCATCCGGTGCAGGACGATACGCTGCCAGGTCTGATCTGGGCAATTACCCCCGGCGACGCGCGCTTCAGCGGCGAACAGCATCTGGATGACGGCGTCCAGCGTTTACTCGGCAAACCGGGTCAGCGCTGGGGCACACTTCAGGCGCTGGATAATCGCAGCCTGCCGCGCCTGATCGAATGGATGCAGGAAGCGCTCAGCGAACAACGGCGCGCGAAGCGTCACGCAGCGCAGCAACAGCGGTTGCGCCACGCCCTCAGTGACGCTTTCGCGCCTTATTATAACGATTGCGCCACCGCCGTTGATGCCGAACAGGCTATCCGCGCGCTGCAACGCCAGGCGGCGCGTCACGGGGACATTCTGGCAGCGCTGCTGCCACCGGTCGCCACGCTACAGGCGCTGTGTGACACGCCAGATAGCGCGCCGGTTGCGCATGCGCAGGGGCTGTTCGATCAGCAGATCGATTTGTTCGCCGAGCCGCAGTCCGGCGACGCGCCCTTAACGTCTGCGCAGGGCACGCTCGCCGCCCGGACGCATCAGTTATGGATTAACCATGTCCGCTTGTGGAGCCAACAGCCCGAACAGGCGCGCTTGCTGGATCTGGAGCCTACGGTGCTGGCCTGGCTGGGGGAAACGCTGATTGTCACCAGCTATCGCCTGCGGCTGGATGCGCAGTTGGACGCTATCGCCCGTGAAGAAGGCGTCTGCGGCGCACTGCTGTATGCGGGGCTGGGGAACTTCATTACCTGGCTCGGCGTCAACGATTTGCCGCAGGATACGCGCCCTGCCAGCCGCGTGAATGCCGGAAAACCGGTATTTGCGCCGCAGCCAGGCTGTAATACCCGGCTGACCCGGCTCAGCGAACAGCCCACTCACGCCGCAACGGGCTACGTCTATGACTGGCTGGTGATGTTGTATCACCAGGCGCGCGGAAATCAGGGCTATCAGCACCCCGACGCGCTGAACGTCCGGGACAGAGAATCGTTAGAAAGGCTGTTGTCGCCGATCGTATAGCCATAAAAAAAGACCAGCCCGCGTAAGCGCCTGGTCTTTTTTGTCGCGATCACGCATTTACCAGGCCAGCCATTCGCCCCCTCTGGCGCTGCTGGTTTTCACCGTTTCAATAAACTTCATTCCACTGATGCCAGCATCAATACCCGGCAGCAAAGGCGCGTCACTCTCGCCGCGAATCAACTGCGCCGCTTCTCGATAGATTTGCGCGAAGCCTTCGAGATACCCTTCGGGATGCCCGGCAGGCGTGCGGCACAGCTCGCGGGTTTCATCGCGGTTTTCCGGCCCGTTGCGCGTGACAGTGTAACTACTTGCGCCCTGCGGATAGATCACCAGGTGCTCCGGGTTTTGCTGATGGAAGCTTAAGCTGGCACGGCTACCGATAATCCGCAGCCGCAAATCGTTAAGATAGCCGCCCGCCACCTGGCTTGCCAGCAATCGCCCATGCGCGCCGTTGGCGTAGCGCATATCAGCCACCACCTCGTCGTCCAGCCGTCGGCCTTCCACGCGGGTCATCAGCTCGCCGCGCAGGGAAACCGGCTCCATGCCGCTGACAAAGGCCGCCAGTTGCCAGGCGTGAGTGCCGATATCGCCAATCGCGCCCGCCCCGGCGAGCGTCGGGTCGCCGCGCCAGCGAGCCTGTTTATTATCGGTATCTTCCAGCCGTTCGCTGAGCCAGCCCTGCAAATACTCCACTTCGATGCGGCGAATATCGCCCAGTTCGCCCGCCGCGACCCGCGCCCTGGCTTCACGCACCATCGGTAAAGCACTGTAGTTGTGGGTGAGGATAAACCGGCAGCCGCTGTCGCGTATTTTTTTAGCCAGCGCCCGGCCTTCCTCCAGCGTAATGCCCAGCGGTTTATCACAGATGATATGGATACCGCGATCAAGAAACGCCTGCGCCACCGGCACATGCAGATGGTTGGGGGTAACGATGGACACCACATCGATGCTGTCGTCGCGCGCCGCTTCGCGCTCCGCCATCTCCTGCCAGCTGGCGTAGCTGCGATCCGGGGCGATAAACAGCGCCGCGCCGGAGCGCGCCGCCACGTCAGGGCGGGATGAAAACGCCCCGGCGACCAGTTCAAACTGGTCATCCAGCCGCGCCGCGATGCGGTGTACCGCGCCGATAAACGCCCCTTCGCCGCCGCCCACCATGCCTAACCGTAAACGCCGTGTCATGAGCCCTCCGCTAAACCAAGCATCTGGCGGATGGCCGTGCGGTCGCTGTTGCGCAGCGCAAAGTCATCAAAGGCGTGGTCGGCAACGTGAATAATATGATCGGAGATAAATTTCGCCCCTTCCCGCGCGCCGGTTTCGCCATTTTTCAGGCAACACTCCCATTCCAGCGTCGCCCAGCCCGGGTAATCGTATTGCGCCAGTTTGCTGAAGATGCCTTTGAAGTCCACCTGGCCGTCGCCGAGCGAACGGAAGCGACCGGGGCGATCGACCCACGCCTGGTAGCCCCCGTAAACGCCGCTCTGTGCGCTGGGCGTAAATTCTGCGTCTTTGACGTGGAAGGCGCGGATGCGTTCATGCCAGTAATCGATAAAGCCCAGGTAATCCATCTGCTGGAGCACCATATGGCTGGGGTCGAACAGGATGTTGCAGCGCGGGTGGTTGCCGGTGAGTTCAAGAAAGCGACCAAACGTTGCGCCGTCGTGGAGATCTTCGCCGGGGTGTAGTTCATAACACAGATCCACGCCCGCCTCGTCAAAGCTATCAAGGATCGGCGTCCAGCGCTGGGCCAGGGTGGTGAAGGCTTCATCAATCAGCGCCACGTTACGCGGCGGCCAGGGGTAAAAATAGGGCCAGGCCAGCGCGCCGGAAAAGGTGGCGTGGGCGTTTAAACCGAGCTGCTGTGAGGCTTTGGCAGCGTTTTTCAGTTGCTGCACCGCCCACTGCTGACGACCGGCGCGATCGTTGCGCAGCGTTTCGGGCGCGAACCCCGCGAATGCCAGTTCGTAAGCCGGATGCACCGCCACCAGTTGGCCCTGCAAATGGGTCGACAGTTCGCTGATCACCAGACCAACATCCGCCAGTTTGCCGCGAACCTCATCGCAGTAGGTTTTGCTGGCAGCCGCCTGGTCGAGATCGAAAATATGAGGTAAATGGGTCGGAATTTGTACCGCCTTGTAGCCCAGCCCTGCCGCCCAGGCGGCTAAGGTTTCCAGCTTATTGAACGGCGGCGCGTCGCCAATAAACTGGGACAAAAACAGGGATGGTCCTTTCAGAGTCTTCACTTACATACCTCCTTTAAAAATACCGTTCGCTGTTCGCGTACCGCGCGGTCTGCCGCCAGTACCACCGCCAGGCTGTCTATCGCCTGGCGCAGATGGGCGTCAAGCGGCGCATCGCTGGCAATCGCATGGGCAAAAAATTGTTGTTCCCGGCGGCACAGTTCGTAGTGATCGGGCTCGTCATCGGTGTCGATCCACTTATCGGCGTTGACGAAGTTACCCTGAGCGTCCAGCCCGGCATGATGCAGGCGTAAGGATTCGGTGCGGGTATGGGCCTCGACGTTCGCCGACTGCCCTTCGCCGCCCGCCTCGCGCGCCACAATGGAGGCCGAGCCGTTGGGGCCAATCACATCTTTTACAAAAAACGCGGTCTGGCTCATCATCGGGCCCCAGCCCGCCTCATACCAGCCTACCGAACCGTCGCTGAAACGCACCTGGAGCTGGCCGTAGTTGTACTGCTGTTCAGGGATTTCCTCAGAAAGCCGTACGCCGATGGCGCTCACAGCTACCGGCGTGCTTTGGGTCATCTGGCACATTACGTCCAGATAATGCACCCCGCAGTCGACAATCGGCGACAGGGACTGCATCAGCGCTTTATGAGTTTGCCACGCCTCGCCTGCGCTTTGCTGGTTAAGGTTCATGCGCATCACCAGCGGCTTGCCGAGCGTGTGGCTAAGTTCGATAAAACGCTGCCACACCGGGTGCTGGCGCAGGATATAACCCACCACCACTTTTTTAGCGGCGCGGGCGGCGGCATCCACTACCCTTTCGGCACCGCTCACCGTGGTGGCGAGCGGTTTTTCGATGAACAGATGGCAACCCGCGTTCAGCGCCTCGATAGCCAGGCGCTCATGGCTATCTGGCCAGGTGGCGATGCACACCGCGTCAGGCCGGGCGTCGCTCAGCGCATCGGCAAGCGTGTCATACAGCGCGACGTCGCCGGTAAGTTTTTCCCGCAGGCGCGCTTTAGATTCGCCACGCGCCACCAGTCCGCACAGGGTGAATTCCGGCATGGCGTCCAGGGCCAGCGCGTGCGCGCTGCCCATGTTGCCGCATCCAACCACCACAATGCGCAGCGGTTTAGCCATGCTGTTTCTCCTCACGGTAGTTGAAGGTGAAGAAGAAGATGGCGGCAATGATCACCGCCGCGATTGCCGGTAGCCACCAGAAGTCCTGCCACTGGGCCAGCGCTTCTGCACCCTGGGCGGTAACGGAACGGTTGAACACCGCGCCGCTGATTTGCGAACCGATCAGCATCCCCAGACCGTAGGTGAACAGCACCAGCAAACTTTGAGCCTGGCCTTTAACTTTGTTGCCCGCCACTTTATCGGTATAGATAAAGCCGATAACAAAGAAGAAGTCATAGCACACGCCGTGCAGGATGATGCCGATGTAAATCATCCAGCGGGTTTCTTCATTGATGCTCAGGGCGAACATGGCGTAGCGCAGGAACCACGCCAGCATCCCGATCAGCAGCATCATCTTGATGCCCAGCGCCCGGAAGAAGAACGGGATCAGCAGCATAAACAGCAGTTCAGACATCTGACCAAACGCCATCACCCCACTGACGTTCTCGAAGCCGAGAGCGGAGATAAACGGCGCGGCGTAGGCGTAATACGCCGCCAGCGGGATGGAAATCAGCGTGGCGCAGATGATAAACACCAGGAAATGGCGCTGTTTCAGCAGTGCGAACGCATCGGCACACATCAGGTCGCGCATCGACAGTGGCTTACCGCGATCGGGGGCCGGGGTATGCGGCAGCGTGAAGCTGTAAATCCCGAGGATCACCGAAGCAACCGCCGCCAGCGTGAAGATGCCAGTGCTGTCGGACAGCCCCGTCGCGCCAACGATCAGGCCCGCGACAATCCAGCCGATGGTGCCGAAGGCGCGGACAACCGGGAAGCCTTTCTCGCTGTTGCTCAGGCTGTGGAATGCCACGTTATTGCTGAGCGCGATGGTCGGCATGTAGCACAGCATGTAGGCGAAAATAATCCACAACAGCCCGCTCTGCCCGCTTTCGAACAGCGTCGGCAGCCACCACAGTAGCGCCGCGCCTATCAGGTGCAGAATACCCAGCACTTTTTGCGAGGCAAAGAAGCGGTCCACCAGCATGCCCAGCAGGAACGGCGACAGAATTGAGGCGATCGGCCCGGTGGAGAACGCATCACCAATCAGCGCGCCCAGGCCGTACTTCGACATAACAATCCCTAAGGTGACGTACCAGGCCCCCCAGACGAAAAACTCTAAGAACATCATGAGTGACAGACGCGGTATCACCCATTTATGGGTGGCAACCTGTGCGCCGACGGCTGATTGAGAAGACATAGCATCCTCCAGAGATGTGGGTTGAGGTAAGTGTCCGGAACATCCTTGTAATCGATTACATGTTATACTGAGGTAAAATGTAATCGATTTCAGAAAGCTTCTCCAATCTCGGGAACGGCTTTTTGGTATGATTGACGCAATTCTGCAAGGGGCTTCACAGTTCAAGGATAAGCATGTCGATCGATAAAGTGGCGCGAGTCGCCGGCGTTTCAACTGCCACCGTTTCCCGGGTGCTGAACGGCAATCCGGGCGTGAAGCCCCTTACCCGCGAAAAGGTACTGGCCGCTATCGCCACCTGCGACTATCAACCTAATCTGCTGGCGCGCCAGCTGCGCACCTCGCGCAGCAACATGCTGCTGGTGCTGGTATCGAGCATCCTTAACCCCTTCTGCGCGGGCGTGGTGCGCGGCATTGAAGAGGAAGCGGAGAAAAACGGCTATCACATCCTGCTGTGTAATTCCGAGTCCCGGCTCAACCGTGAATCGGCCTATTTGCGCTTGTTGAGCGGCAAAGTGGTGGATGGCGTGATCACCATGGACGCCATTAGCTGTTTGCCTGGCCTGACGACGCTGATCGGTGATTCGCCGTGGGTACAGTGCGGTGAAGGCGACCCGGGATATAACGCGTCGTCGGTGACCATTGATAACGGCCTTGCGGCTAAAGCGGCGGTGGATTATCTGGTTGAGAAAGGTTATCAGCGTATCGCCATGATCAACGGCGATGTGCGCTATTTGTATGCCTCCCAGCGTGAGGCCGGTTATCGCGAAGCCTGTGAGGGCCGCTGGCAGCAGGTGGTCTATACCGAAAGTCTGGAGTATCAGGCCGGGTTTCAGGCGATGGAGCAACTGCTTAATCAGCCCGAAAAACCGGATGCAGTATTCGCCATTTCCGATTCGCTGGCGGGCGGCGCGCTGGCCTGCGCGCATCAGCGTGGGCTAAAAGTGCCTGAAGATTTAGCGATTATTGGGTTTGACGGCATTCCGTTCGGGGAGATCACCACCCCGCCGCTGACCACTATCGCCCAGCCGATTCATCAGCTGGGCGTGCGTAGCGTTCAGTTACTGCTGGAGCGAATTGATAACCCGGCGATGACGCCGGTGTATGAGATGCTACCCTGGTCGTTGGTGCAGCGCGGTTCAGCGTAAGCGGCCTGCTACTTTGGCAGGCCATAAAATCATTATTCTTTCTGGAAACGATGCGCGACGATGTGCACGTTATCGCCTTTTTTCTCCAGGGTCCCGCTCACGCTCATTAAGTGATCCGGGCTCACCTGGCGGTCTCCGGCGACATTCTGCGGGATCATGACTTCCACTTCGCCGGTTCTGTCACGTAACAAATAGCGCTCTTTGCCGGTTTCCTGGATCAGGTTGCCGCGCAGGGAAACCGACGCGCCCTGGTGCATCGCCAACGCCTGTTTCACCGTCATGATGCGGGCATCCTCAATGCCGCGATAGCCGTCGGTTTGTTCATGAGCCGGTGGCGCGGGTTCGTCGTTTTTCAGCACTTTACCTTCCTGGGCCTGAGCGCCAAAACCGAATAACGTCAGGAAAAGAATACCGTGAATCGCTTTCATCATGCTCTCCTGTCATTTTTAGTGTTGCTTAAGCCTGGCATACTCCCGTTATATTGATGGCGCAAAAGCGCTAACGCCGCGAATTTCAGGATTATTCTTTGTTTTGCCGAAACTTATTTTGCCGCTGCGTTTAGCTGCTACCCAGGGATGATGGAATACCGGCCAAACTCTCCTACACTTATTAAGCGTTGCGTTAAAACCCGTCGGTCATGACTCATTTTGTTTAAAATGAACAGGTTGATTTATGCCAAAACCCGCATCGGTGCAAAATAAAATCCCGGTCAAAGAGAGCCCTAAATGGCTGGCCTTTGAATATATCATGCAGAAGTATGGCGGCGTGGCGCTGGTCATCATCGTCTGCCTCGGTCTGGCCGGATTATTTTCCGACGGGGTATTAAGTTCCAAACGCCTTAGCAATCCGACCCATACCCTGAGCGTGGAATATGAAAATGTGGGCCGTATCGACAGCGATATGAATATCAAAATCGAAACGGCAGCAACCGGTGAAAATGTCACGCTGGTGTTTGGCGGCGACTGGATGGAAGCCAACGAAATCAAATCGCTTTATCCGACAGCAGAACGGATGACCAGCCAGAATGGCGAATTAATTTTACAGTATCGCGCCAGCGCCGCTTCCGGTCCCTTCGCGGTCTGGCTGGGCGTGACGCCGCGTAAGGCGGGCAGGCACGAGTACCGTATACAGTCCGGCGATAGCTCGCTGGCGTTCAGTCAGGTTATTCTTCCCTAGCGAGGCGGCAACAATGGAAACGGTACTGAGAGCGGTCAGCGTTTATGTTGTTCTGGTGATCGTGTTTAAAATCGCCGGGCGCCGCACCCTGCTGCAAATGACAAACTTTGATTTAATCTTAATTTTAATCATCAGCGAAGCCACACAGCAGGCATTATTGGGTAATGATTTTTCGGTGGTTGGTGCGTCATTAACCATTATCACCTTAATTTGTGCTGATATTATTTTTGGCATTATGAAGAAATACGTGCCCGGCGTTGACAATATGATTGACGGCGTACCGGTTATTTTGGTGGCGGATGGCATTCCCAATCAGAAAAAACTGAAAATGACTGATATCAGCGTGGATGATGTCATGGTGGCTGCGCGCTGTAATCAGGGCATTATCGATATCAAAGATATTAAATTTGCTATCCTTGAAAAGAATGGACAGATATCCATTATCCCATATCAATAAAATAGAGTACCTGCGATGGATCAAGACGAATTAATTAACCAAGCCAATGAACTGGGGAAATTACTGATTGCCCGACAATTACGCCTGACCACGGCGGAATCCTGCACCGGCGGACAGCTCGCCGTGGCACTGTGCGCGGCGGAAAACACCCCGGAGTTTTATAGTTGCGGATTTATCACTTTCAACGACGACGCCAAGAGCAAACTGGTGAATGTGAAGCCGGAAACCCTCACCCGCTACACGGCCGTTAGCCAGCAGACGGTGGAAGAAATGGTCGCAGGTGCTATCGAACGCTCTGGCGAAAACATTGGCGTGGCGATCAGCGGCTACGCCGGACCGGACGGCGGCCCCGACGGCACCCCCGCCGGTACGGTCTGGTTCGCATGGGGACATGCCCACACTATCAAAACGGCGGTAAAACGCTTTGAGGGCGACAGCGTGTCGGTGCTCCAGCAGGCGGTGGTTTACGCTATTTCAATGCTCAAGGAGTATGTCACTCATCTGCAAGATGATGATGTCTAACAGACTGGTTACGTCAGCGGGATCAGGCTCCGGGCGGCCCCGGAGCTCAGGTCTGCCTCTTTCAGGCAACGTTCTGCGCCTGCGCCGCAGGGCTCACTAACGTCCGGCTACGGCTGCCATCCACTCCCACCGCGCTTTCCCCTTCCACCGTCACGCGGCGCACCAGGCGCGGCTGATTACCGTAGTCATTCACCGCGTAATGCTGAGTGGCGCGGTTATCCCAAATCGCCACATCGTCCTGCTGCCACTGCCAGCGCACGGTGTTTTCCAGCCGGGTGATGCGGTTTTGCAGCAGCTCGAAAATCTTCGCCGATTCTTTACTGCTAAAACCCACTAGCCGCTTGAAGAAATGCCCCAGCAGCAGCGCGCGTTCCCCGGATACCGGATGAACGTGTACCAGCGGGTGCTCCGCTTCCCAGACCGAAGAGACAAACACGTTCTGGTGGTGCTCCAGCCGGTGCGCCTCGGTCACCGTGCGTTCAGCGCCGTAATCATAATCGTTGCTGTGGACCGCGCGCAGCGACTCGGCGAAGCGTTTGAGCGATTCCGGCAGCTGTTCATAGGCCGCCGCGGTATTGGCCCACACCGTATCGCCGCCGTACGCCGGAATGGTTACGCCGCGCAAAATAGAAATTTTCGGAAAGGCATCCACGAAGGTGACATCGGTGTGCCAGGAGTCGGCGCGCCCGCCGCCTTTTGAGGCATCCAGCTCAAACAGCTTACTGTTGCCTGGCGCAGGCACGGTAGGATGCGCAACAATTTTGCCAAACCGCGCGCCAAATGCCTGATGGGTTTCATCCGTCAGATGCTGCTGGCGGAAGAACAGCACCTTATATTTGATTAACGCCGCGTCGATTTGCGCGAACAGCGCATCATCCAAATCGGGGGATAAACGCACGCCGCGAACTTCAGCGCCAATATTCCCCGCCACCGGGCGAAGGTCTAATAATGAAAAGTCGTGACCAACAGCATTAACCGACGTACTCATGCGATGTTCCTCAATAGTGAGCGGAAACATCACCTTAAAGAGCGCGGCGATCGGACCAAACTAATTTATCTGGATATCGATATGCGGCGCGCCCGCCTATTCTTTGCCAGATTGCGCAAATAGCCTGGCACCCGGGATTTTAAACAGGCCGCAAATTAGCGCATGAAATCCGGCGAATGCGCCAGAATTTCTTATCCTTAAAGACTGACGTCGCTGCCCTGGCTACTACCGAACAGAGAAATCAACGTTAACGCAAAGATACGATGCCCCCTGGTGCAGGAGCACATTATGTTTTCAGGACTCAATCAATACGAAACCAAAAAGCTCGCGGCGCTGGATTTGCTGCGCCGGGATGATAAACCGCGCGATCGGGTGCTGGGCGAGTTTGCTCGTCTTGCGAGCACGATCATGGGCGTTTCTGGCTGTTTTGTAACGATTTTCGACCCTAAGTTCCAGTACATCAAATACTCAAAAAATATTCCGCTACCCGACAAGATCCCGGCGGAGGAGTCGATGTGCCAGCACTCGGTGCATTCCTGCGAATCGATTATTTGCCCCGATACCCGCCAGGATGAACGTTTTCATCATCATCCGCTGGTGCAGAGCGGCGCAGCGGTGTTTTACGCCGCCTCGCCGTTAAAAACGCACGATGAATTTGTGCTGGGTACGCTCTGTGTCACCGAACAACACCCGGTCAAACCCTCACAGGACAAGATCGACCAGTTTCTTCATATCGCCGCCCTGGCCAGCGCTTATCTGGAGGCCTGGTATTCCGTGGGACAGATCGATGCGTTAACCGGCCTGCCTAACCGGCAGAATCTACTCAACGAACTGGAAAGGATCGTGCAATCGAAAACGACCGAACTGCATACGCTGCTGATTTTCGACTGCATTGAGATCCCCAAGTTGTATGAGCTGTCGCGCTATTTAGGGGTTGCCGCCGTGGAAACCATGTTGCGCAACTTCGGCGCGCTGCTGCGGCTGCGGCTTGATTTGAGCAGGTCGATTCCGCTGTATGCGTTTGCGACCGGGCGTTTCGCGGTGCTGGTGAAGGCCAGTCAGGCCAGCGCGATCGTGGAAAAAGCCGAGCGAATGCCGCCGACACTGGCGAGTATTACCGGCGATATTGAGCTACAACTGCAAACCCACACCGGCTACGCGCTGTTTTGCCCATCCCAGACCAACGGGCAGGAGGTGTTCCGCCACGTCATCAGCGCGTTGCATGAAGCCATACGCCAGGGCGTGCCGGTGAAAGCCTTTGACCCGGTACTGGATCGCAAACGCAATGACGACTTCAAACTGCTGTATGACATCGGCGAAGCCATCAAAGCGCCAAACCAGCTCTATCTGGTCTATCAGCCGAAAATTTCCCTGCATACCGGGCAAACCATTGGTGCGGAGGCGTTATTGCGCTGGGACCACCCAACGCGCGGCAACATTCCCCCTTCCACTATCGTCGCGCTGGTGGAAAGAACCACGTTGATGAGGGATATCACCCAGTGGGTGATCCGGGAAACCCTCCGCCAGACCAAAATATGGCGCGAAAGCGGTATTTATTTGCCGATCTCGATTAACGTCACGGTGAGCGATTTTTCGGTTCCTGGTTTCGCCAGCGACCTGGAGAAACAGGTGCTGAATGCCGGGTTGTCCTGCCAGGATTTCCGTATCGAATGCCTGGAAACCGACAAAGTGCTGGAAAGCGACGTGGCGTTAATGGAGCTTGATTTGCTCAAGGCGAAGGGATTTTTAATTTTGCTCGACGACTTTGGCGCAGGCTACAGCAATATTAATTATCTGCGGCGTATCCCTATCGATATTATCAAACTGGACCGCTCGCTGATTAGCCAGATAACCACTGATGAGGCGAGCCTGGTGATTGTGCGCAACGTTATCGTGATGCTGAAAGAACTGGATTATCAGGTGCTGGCGGAAGGCGTGGAGGATCGCGCGACGGCGAGAATATTAAAAGAGTTCGGCTGCGATGAGGTGCAGGGGTTCTATTTTTCCAGGCCGCTGTTGCCGGAGAAGATCCCAGAATGGATGGCGACGACGAATGTTTTAGAGGGGCTATAGCGCGAGGACGGATGAATGAGTGCGGGAATGGGGTTCCCAAGAATTTTTCGCTCGTTTTGAGGTTGTGCATTTATGCGGCCACAACCTCCTTAAACGTATAAAACAACTACTCTGTTCCGACCAGTGCCAAACCATTGTAAAGATACCCTCCCTACGCCCATTAGCATTCCCTACGATAGCATTGCCCTCCATGAATGGTGGGGAATGGGTGCTTAGGTTTATAAAAAATCAATTCAAATAAAATGACCAGAGAGATTTTTTAATTGAAAGACACTATTTTACGTGAATTATAAATCAGGGGTATTTATTGTCGATAAATAATTCACAAGCATGATATCTTTTGCTGAGCTTATAACTTTAGAAATGATATACCCATTCAATTTAATATCAAACGCAGAGCTGCAACAATCGTGGGAAATGTCACTATAATTTGACTAATATCAACAACGAAATAAATGAACAATGATCATTTTCCATGTAGCAGTATATTTCAATCAAAGGAACTCCATTAGATCAACAAGGAAAGACTCATGAAAGAAAAACAGAAAGTAGATATTATTTTCAACACCACTCTAATATGCCCATGGAACTGCGATATATGTTGTGTCGATGCGGCACACGTTGAAAAAATTGGTAACAAAATATCGGTTAAAGATAATAATCTTCAGAATATTGAAATGATTCCTTGTAACAGCAAGGACAGTATCTATGACCAGGCCGCTGCAATGAGGATCCAACGAGGCGAAGAATTAAGCCTTAGCGATAAAAAAAGAGTCATTGATAACCTTTCAGGTTATGCTGTCAGAATGGATATTTCTGGTGGAGATGCACTGGTTCTTAAGGATAATTTAGAATTACTTCATTACGCCTCTTCAAAATTAGGAAAGAATAATATTACTCTCACTGCTACAGGCATGGGCACATCCAAAGTTAATATTAAAGAAGTAGGGTCACTCATAGCAGAGTATAATTTTACTTTTGATGCTGCATCTGTAAATGATATAGCAAATCGTCCGAATGGTTATTCGGCTGGCAATCTTAGACGAGCAAAACGCTTTTCAGATTTAGGATGTATGACAAGAGCCGAACTCCCCTTAACAACAGATATTTTATCCCGTGAACATCTTGAGCGGCTCTATAAAAAGTTGAATGCATTCGGAATAGATAAGCTACTCATTATGCGCCTTTTTCCAGTAGGCCGAGGCGCAGGTAAAATCGGAAAAACTCCAAATAAACATGAATATTTATTTGCGATTGATATTCTGCGTGAAATGGAGTCTGTATTACAGAAGCCCAAGGTTAAATTACAATGTGCTTTGAGTAATATCATCCCGGAGGGCTCAGGTGTTAATCCATGTGACATGCTCAGAGAGTCATTTGGCATAACGCCTAATGGGAGATTACTGGCATCGCCTTGGGCTTATAGTTGTGGGGGAAAAATGCTGAACGATTGCTGGGATTTAGGAAACATTGTAGAAAACACACTTGAGAGCTTACTTACCAGTAGCAAGGCTGAGCGTTATTACAAACGTCTTGATGATAATATTGGTCACTGTAAGCTGTTTAGTTTTCTTGGCTCAGAGAAAGATAACCCAGAAGAAAGAATGTTCGATTGCGCAGATGTCTTATATTATAAGAACATTGAGTGAATATCATGAGTAATAAATTATGCACGCCTTTTCTGGGTAAAGATTTATATAGCCCTATAATTGTTGGTTCCGGTCCTGGTTCAAAAAGTGTCGCAGATATTTTAGAAGCTGAGAAATTTGGCGCTGGGGCAGTAATAATAAAATCTATTGGATGGCATACTGAAGTTATAAAATCCGATAAAGATAGAAAAAGATATCGTTGGATAAAAGGATATGGAACATATCTTAAATCAACATACCTTTGTGAAATACTATCAAAACCTTACGGATGCGATCTCATTAAAAGTGTCAGAGAGGTTTCAAGCATTCCATTATATGCATCAGTTTTCTATCCATCATTACAAAATGCAGAAGATATAAATCGTTGGATTCAATTGATTGGAGAAATATCTGATGCAGGCGCAGATGCAATTCAACTGGATTTCTTTTATCTTGATTTACGCAAATTAACACAGGCAGAGATAGAGTTCTTTATTGATGCAATAGATCAAATATGCGCATCTACGCAATTACCTGTACTCCCCAAAATTAATATCGCGATGGATCTTGATCTCATAAAAGCTTTGGCATGCAGGAGTCTTTCTGCAGGTTTTATTTTCATAGACTCAATCAATACAGAACCATATATAGATATTTGGAATAACGGCGAGCCCGTGTTTGATGGTGTGCTTTACAATACTCAGTCAGGTAAATCGGGAAGTGTTTTTGCCGGGGAACCGCTGTTACCTTTTACTTTTAATATGACGCAACATCTTAATAAGATAACAAATAAACCATTATCTGCTGGAGGTGGGATCGAGCGCTGGGAGGATATTGTAAGGTGTCTAATGTTGGGTGCTTCTACCATACACCTCACTTCCGTTCTTATGCGGCGTGGATTCAAATATATAAGAGAGCTGAATGCGTCTCTTAACAATTTCCTGGATAAAGAGGGAGTTGAGCGAGTTTCTCAATTAAAAGGAATAAGCTATACAAAGGGAGCCTCAGGCAAAATCGTCCCAGAAAGAAAACTTCAGGACAGAAAAGCGGTCGTTGATTATTCAAGATGTAATCATTGCGGTATCTGCGAAAGACTGCGCGTATGCGGCTCGTTTGCGGTAAAACCGTATAACTTCCTGGATAACTGTGATGGTTGTACTTATTGCATTCAATTCTGTCCAAAAAAAGCGATAAGTTTACAGGAGTGTAGCAATGAGCAGGTTTAATGATAAATCGTTGTTAAATATAGTTTACTTCTTATTTACTCTTGTATTCTTCTCGCTGCAACTTCGACTTGCTATTGAGTCATTTTATTTTGACCGTTATTCCTTTTCGGCACTGTTTGTGAGTCTTCTGTGCTTTAAGTTAGGGGAACTTCTTAATGAGATAACGGATTTTGGAACGACGAAATTTTATGCGATATTAGGAACGATAGCTATACCGTTAATTCTTTATAATACGCATGCGTTTCTTTTTTTTGGTTGTTTCTTATTTGGCTTTTCAGTAATGAAAGTCAGAGACAAAACAATACATTATAGTTCAAAGAGAGTTAAATTCACAGCGCGTGCAATAGGTTTTATTTTATCTCCAGTTTTACCTTTATCTCTGTTAGTTGCAACAAGCATTATTGCCACGCTGATTCTTTTGTTCTGCCGACTGGATGATAAATTAAAAAAAATTAAATTAAAATGGTATCAAAAAAATTCAGATATTGCAGGAAACTGGAGCATGGGGATTCACCATTTCCATTACTTCTCATATGCATATTCAATACCATTAATTTATCAATTACACACTACTTTAAAATATTTATGGCTGGGACTGATTTTCTACATTGGTTGGGCGGCATATAATGCATATGAACGTTTTGTAAAACCAGCATGGAGCCTTGTTTTTTTTGGTCATGTCGTCGCAGCATTATCATTAATTATGCTTGCTAGTGCTACATCCCCTTTTTCAATGACATTCTGGTGGTTTATGACAGGGCTTGGCGGTGGAACAGTATATATGATTCAACCCTTAACTTCACATAATAAAAATCATGAGACTGAACTTAAAATATCAGAAGGCTTTGGACATGTTGTGGGGATTGTGATTTGGGGAGCGGGTTATTTTGTCTTCGGAGTGAATGCCACATTTTTGACAGGAGCACTGGGTGGTCTGACTGTGGCAGTAATAGCACTAAATAGAATGAAGTTAAAAAACTGAAATAAGGAATTCTACATGAAAAAGATTTGTTATGTTGTCGGGGTTGCTGGTGCCGCTTTGGAGTTCTCACTTCCTCGCATTAGAAATAAAGGGGATATTTATGCGCTTGTCGCTGCACCTTTAGCGCGCGCCAAGATTGATACCCTAAGCAATTTCTGCACAGATGTAAAAATTATTTCTGAGCTAACAGATCATTCATTTAATGAAAATGCGTTAGAAAACTACATTATTACTTACGCTAAATCAATTAATGCTGATGCAATAATGACACTTGATGAATTCAGCATTGCTGCGGTTTCCAGAGCCGCTTTAAAACTTAACCTACGTGGCGCTGGAAAAAACATCATTTATTCGAGAAATAAGTTTTTAATGCGTGAAGCTTTTAGCCGGCACGGTGTACCAAACCCCAATTACTTTAGAATTACCGAAGACACTAACAGAGAAAAATTTTTAAATAACATCACCCCGCCTTTTATAATTAAAGTTACCGAGGGGGGGGGTTCTTTTTGCCACACGGTAATCGACAAAAGAGAAAATTTTAACGCTGAATTTGATACCTTACTGCAAACTGTTTCTAAAATTGGTAATGAAAAATTCCTTGGCGTTGTTGACTCCTTTAACAAACCTGAGTTTATTGCTGAAGAGGTAATCAATGCTACCACTGACTCATGGTATGATGAAACGGATTACGGCAACTACGTCAGTGTTGAAGGATTTGTTGTTAATGGCGTTTACAAGCCAATATCCATTACCAGTCGCTTACCAACCATTCCTCCTTTTACAGAGACAGGGCTACAAACTCCATGTGTTTTAGGCACCCAAAAAAGAAAACTCATTGAAGAGATGGCCAAAAGAGCTGTAGATGCAATGGAACTGCAGTTTTGTGGCACTCATACAGAAATTAAGCTTCTACAGAATAATTGCATGTGTTTAATTGAGACCGCAGCCAGATTGCCCGGAGCCTCGATCACTTCTATGGTAGAAGATTCATTTAACATTGATTTAATTGGTGCCCTTGCTGAAGTACTCCTTTATGGAGATTCGTCAGAAATTCCTGACAAAATGCTGGATGATCAGGCAGTTCAGGCCACAGGGTCAGTTGCGCTGGTCCCTGCTAATGCAGCTGGCATTCCATGGAAATCAACGCCTAAACTTAACAAAGATATTAACCTCCAACCCCTACTTCCTGAGGGAGTGACCTATGAAATCATCTGGAACAAAGATTTAAAAGAAGGTCAAATTATTCAGCCATATGATATGAAAAAAGGGTACTTCAATTTTTTTGGTGGTGTTTACTTAAAGTCACAGAAAACGGCAGATATAGCCAAGGCACAAATCTCAATTTTGAACTCGATGGAATCAATATTAACTGGCACAAAGGAAGCTTAAAATGGATGATATTAAAGCATTAGCTAAACAGTCGTGGCCAATATTTCTTAGTCATTTAGCCGTCACTCTGTTTGGTGTTGTTGACACCATTTTTGCAAGTCAACTTTCTCCGGACTCCCTTGTGGTCGTAAGCGTAAGCTCTAATATCTATAGTACAATATATATTACCTTTTCAAGTGTTTTGTATATTTTGACACCGTATATTTCTCAGTTGTTTGGTGCCAAAAAAAACAAAGAAATGATAGATGTACTACAGCAAGGAGTTTGGTTATCTCTTATTTTATGCGTACCAATTATTTTCTTACTTCTCTTCCCGGACCCATTTCTTAACATAGCAAACTTATCAACTAATCATATTGATAGCATTAGAAACTATCTTGCAATTACTATTATTAGCATCCCGGCCATAATGATACTTCGCGTCTATTTTTGTTTTTGCACAAGTACATTAAGACCCACTTATGTGATGCACCTCAATTTTGCAGGATTAACATTTAAAATAGTACTATCCTATCTTTTAATCCACGGAATGTTCGGCATGCCAAAATTAAATATATATGGATGCGCAATTTCCACGGTTATAGTTAGCTGGATGACTTTATTGATAAGTATTCTCATAATGAAGAAAGATGTTGCACATGGTGGGAAACTTTTTTTCAAAAAGTTTCCTGTACCAAACTTTGGCTATTTGATTGAATTAATTACTAAAGGTTTTCCTATTGGATTGACGTTTTTTATTGATTTCACTTCATTAACATTCATTGGATTGCTTATTGCAAGGATGGGCGATATTATAACGGGTGGTTACCAGATCGCTTCAAGTATTTCTTTACTCTGTTATCTATTTCCCTTATCTATAGGCAGCGCAGCAAGTGTTTTAGTTGCCAGGTCGGTAGGAGTATCGGATTTTGAAAAGACCCAGCGGATAAGAAATGCTGCGTTGTTCCTTACGTCCGCAGTCAGTTTATCTATTTGTATAGTTTTGGTTTTTTTATCTCACAAACTTTCATTGATTTATACTAATAATCCTGAGTTAATCGAAGTATCCTCAAGCTTGATACAGCTTGTCGCAGGGTATCATTTCTTCGACTCCTTACTCACAGTAATAAGTGGATTATTACGTGGTTATAAAAAAACCTCATTCCCAACTGTTATTTATGGAATAAACCTTTGGCTCTTTGGATTAGGTGGTGGATATTATTTTGCTTTTCTTAGAGGTGTTGGTGCAGCAGGGTTCTGGTATGGTTTAACGTTTGCAGCATTTGTTGCTTCATTATGTCTGATAATTTATCTTCTTCGTGTTGAAGCATCACAACCTTCAAATTAATTCATTAGATAAATGGAATTTGTATGAAAATATCTGAAGTTAATGCAAAATCAATTATTACCAAATCAAAATTGCCAGATGCTGATTATGTTGTAAACCCTTATACAGGCTGTGCTTTTGCTTGCATGTACTGCTATGCGTGTTTTATGAGTCGTTTTGTGGGTGAGCAAGACACGCCCTGGGGTGAATATGTTTATGTAAAAAAAAATTCTGTTGAGCTTTTTAAAAATGAAATAGCCAAAATGATGGACAAAAAGAGAACCGGAAGCATATTTCTCAGTTCTGTTACCGATCCGTATCAAAATGTTGAGCATAAATATGAATTAACTCGTGGTATTTTATCAGCGACTGCCGATATCGCTTACCCTGGCCAAATCAGTATCTTAACAAAATCCCCTCTCGTTATGAGGGATGTTGATTTGCTCCTGAAAATTAAGAATATTGAAGTTGGCATGACAATTACTTCGTTGAGTGACAAATTAAGCAGGGTTCTTGAGATGAATGCGCCATCCACGGCAAGGAGATTAAGGACGCTTAAGGAATTGAACAGCTATGGTATAAAAACATACTGTTTTATTGGACCTTTGTTACCTCATTTTCGTCATCAAGTTGATGAACTCGAACTACTCATATCTTCAATTGCTCAAACTGGCGTAAGATCAGTGTATGTTGAACATATAAATTTAAAGAAATATATTTCTGATAGCCTAATAAAATACACCCATTCAGATCCGCTTACTCATCACATTTATAAAGATGCACGGTCAAAAAAAAGTCGTCTTGAACTTGGGGAAATTGTAATGGGGCTTCTTAATAAATATGGGTTGCAGTTAAAAATGGGACAAATGCTTGACCATATGACCGCTACTTCGAAGCTGTAAGCTTCCTGCTTAATATTATGATAAGCTTAAATTAATGGTGTTATAGACTCCTGGACAGAAAGTAAAGAAACAGGCACGGCGTGCAGTGCCTGTTTCTGGGTACAGTCGGGAAGCCAGCGAAGCGATGAGCGTCTGTTATTCCTTTTTTAGTCATAGATATTCCCGCCGGGTGTTCTTAGCCGACAGCTCTAAATATGGCGCGTGGTCATTATTTGACGTCGCTAACCTGGATTCGCTGACGGATATTGTCACCGATGCGGGAATTGTGCATGAAGCACGAGAAAAAATTATCCAGTTAAATGTCAGCTTTACAGTGGCTGAATAGCGATACGTTAATTTTTCAGCCCATAAAAAAGCCTCGCTATTGCGAGGCTTTACAGTTATTACTCTCTGGCGAGAGCGGTAATTTATTTATGGAGGCTGCCAGAAACTTGTGCGGGCTGCACACGAAACGCCACGTTATCTAACGTCACCATGGCCGATTTACAAAAAATACATTTTGCGCCAAATGGGTTTTGCTCCGAGACGTCAAAATGCGAAGTGCGATACTGAGAGCCATGACAGCAAGGGCAACGGAAATGAATATGTAACATAATAAGAAATTCCTCACAGCGCCGTAGCGCTGACTGTAACCAACCACTCCACTCCCTGTTCTTCGTCTACGTGTTTTTTTGAGTATGACGGCAGGAGAAGCAATGTCTGGTAAAAATTAACAATTACCGAAAAGACCGTTTTTCAGTTTTAAGCTTGATAAATCAGGATAGTCCATCCGGTAACGCTTTGTTCGATCGGTGCCAGAATATTTTATTTATTTTGACCGTCAGCGATGTTTTTTGACTGACGTGCTCTAAGATCGAGCTTGATGAGGTAAGAAAAGAAAAAACTCAAAAGGAAATATCTGAAAGATATGTGTGATGAGAATGACTTAAAAACCGCTAAAAATAACTTTATCTCTAAACCGATATTTCATTAACGCATGTTTACAGCCTATAAGCAACCCATTAATGATAAGATTCTGATAAATCATCAATTAAGCGGCCCATTCTGTTTCCTTTCGACTGACATGTGGTTGACTAACCTGACAATTCTCTCACCCATTATCATTATCTCTCTAACGGTTTTATTGTATCACCATGCTTCAGCACGCATTTTCCTGACCCCAGCAGGAATATTGTGGGTGCTGTTTCCAGGAGGACACTCGCATGAAAAAATTACTGATTTGCTGTTTGTTTGGAAATACGGCTAATTCACTGGCCAAAAAAATGCAGAAATTAGCAGACGCCCAGGGCATTGCGATGGTGATTGGCGCGGTGGGGCTGGATAATTTCGCAAGCGTGGCGCCTGCTTTTGACTGTTTTCTTGTGGCACCACACGTGCAGTACAAGCTGGACGAGCTGATAGCAGCGACGGGCGACTCGCAGTCAATCGCCATTATTGACAGCCTGCCCTACGCATCGCTGGACGCTGAGCAAGTTCTGAATTTTGCCCGTTCCCGCTTCCCCGAATTAGCTCACTGATACCCAGGAACTCATGCTCAGGGATGAGTTTATTTACCGCTATTAAGGGTGCCAGGCCAGCAGGGTATATAATCAAAAGCGTGTTATTCCTCACAGAACCGTGTAAGGTTATCGGCCATCCAAACAGGAAAGAACCTATGACCGAACGGAAAAACGTTAAAAAAGCCCGCAATTACCTCGTTACCAGCCAGTGCCCTAAGTGCGAAAAAAACTCTGAACATAGCTTCTCGCGGGTACAAAAAGGCTCCACGCTTATCTGCCCACACTGCAATCAACTTTTCCAGCCCGCTAAAAACGTCGCCGCATAATGCCTGCGTAATCGATAAACCCGCAGGGATAGACGGTGTTATCCCGGCGGGTTTGAGCCAGTTAATGCTTAATCATCACATGCCGAACAATCGTGTAATCCTCTAACCCATACACCGACATATCTTTCCCGTAGCCTGAAAGTTTCTGTCCGCCGTGCGGCATTTCGCTGACCAGCATAAAGTGGGTGTTGACCCAGGTGCAGCCGTACTGCAACCGGGCGCTTAAGCGATGGGCGCGGCCTACGTCCTGCGTCCAGACCGATGATGCCAGCCCGTACTGGGAGTCGTTGGCCCACGCCAGCGCTTCGGCTTCATCGCTAAATTCCGTCACGCTGACGACCGGGCCGAACACTTCACGCTGCACGATGGCGTCATCCTGCTTCGCACCGGCCAGTACAGTGGGTTTAAAGAAGTAGCCTGGGCCCTCGACTTTCTCGCCGCCCGTTACCACCTTGATATGACCCAGCGCTTTGGCGTCGTTCACCGCCTGGGTGACGCGCTCCAGATGCGCCTGTGAACTCAGCGGGCCAAGCTCGGTGGATTCATCATCCGGCGAGCCGTATTTAAGGCTGCCCACCGCGTCGCCGAGTTTTTCCACCAGTTTGGCGTAAATGCCCGACTGGGCATAAACACGGCAGGCGGCGGTACAGTCCTGCCCGGCGTTATAAAAGCCGAAGGTGCGAATGCCTTCAACCACTGCATCGAGATCCGCGTCGTCAAACACCAGAACCGGGGCTTTGCCGCCCAGCTCCATATGGGTGCGCTTCAGGGTGCTGGCGGTGCGGCCCACAATGTGCGCGCCGGTGGCGATAGAGCCGGTGAGCGACACCATGCGCACTTTCTCATGCCCGGTTAACGGGTCGCCGACGTTTTTCCCGGTGCCGAACAGCACGTTCAACACCCCAGCCGGGAAGATATCTTTCGCCAGTTCCGCCAGCTTAAAGGCGGTAAGCGGCGTGATTTCCGAAGGTTTAATCACCACGCAGTTGCCTGCCGCCAGCGCCGGGCCGAGCTTCCAGGCGGCCATCATCAGCGGATAGTTCCAGGGAGCAATCGACGCCACCACGCCCACCGGATCGCGGCGGATCATCGAAGTGTGTCCCGGCAGATATTCGCCCGCCGCCAGGCCGTTCAGGCAGCGCGCTGCACCCGCGAAGAAGCGGAATACGTCCACCACCGCCGGGATCTCATCATTCAGCACACAGTGATACGGTTTGCCGCAGTTCAGTGATTCGAGTTTCGCAAAGGTTTCGCCGTTTTGCTCAATCACGTCCGCCAGTTTCAACAGCGCTTCAGCGCGCTCTTTCGGCGAGGTTTGCCCCCACTGGTCGAAGGCGGCGTCGGCGGCGTCCACGGCGTCGTTCACTTGTTCCGCCGTGGCTTCGGGGATTTCCAGCAGCACGTCGCCCGTGGCCGGGTTGTAAACCGGCAGGCGCTCGCCTTTGCCGTCTACCAGTTGTCCGTTAATCAATAATTGACTCTGCATAGCCTGCCTCATCGATATCGAATTTTATTTACCGCTACCGGCGACCATTTCGCCATCGCGCGTTAGCCACCAGGCCCCGAGGATCGGGATGGTGGTGACCAGCATCACGCAAAGCGCCACCACGTTGGTGACGGGTACATCGCGCGGTCTTCCGAGCTGGTTGAGCAACCACAGCGGCAGCGTACGTTCATGCCCCGCCGTGAAAGTGGTGACGATGATTTCGTCAAACGACAGCGCAAACGCCAGCATGCCGCCCGCCAGCAGCGCCGAACCGAGATTCGGCATAATCACATAGCGGAAGGTCTGCCAGCCGTCTGCGCCTAAATCCATGGATGCTTCAATCAGGCTGTACGAGGTGCGCCGGAACCGGGCGATCACGTTGTTAAACACCACCACCACGCAAAACGTGGCGTGGCCCACCACGATGGTCAGAAAACCCGGTTCCAGATCCACCGTTTTAAAGGCGGTCAACAGCGCGATGCCGGTGATGATCCCCGGCAGCGCAATTGGCAGCAGCAACAGCAGCGAGATGGCGTTCTTACCAAAGAAATCCCGTCGCCAGAGCGCTGCTGCAGCAAGCGTGCCAAGTACCAACGCCAGCGCGGTCGCGAGGGAGGCGATCTTCACGGATAGCATCACCGCGTCCAGGATATCGCCGCGCTGCGCCGCCACGCTAAACCACTTCAGGGTGAAGCCCTGCGGCGGAAAGCTAAAGGCCGCGTCCTCGGTATTAAAAGCATAGGTGCCAATAACGAAAAGCGGCCAGTGGAGGAACACAATCGCGCCCCAGGCGGCGATTTTGAGCCATATTGGTGCGCGTTCAGAGTGCATCGAAGGCTCCCAGGCGTTTCACGATCGCCAGATAGATTGCAATCAACACGATCGGCACCAGCGTAAACGCCGCCGCCATCGGCATATTGCCGATCGCCCCCTGCTGGGAATAGACCATGTTGCCGATGAAATACCCCGGCGGGCCAACCAGTTGCGGCACGATAAAATCGCCTAACGTCAGGGAAAAGGTGAAGATGGAGCCCGCCGCCACGCCCGGAATGGCGAGAGGTAAAATCACGAAGCGGAAGGTTTGGGTCGGCGTGGCCCCCAAATCCGCCGAGGCCTGGAGCAATGACGGCGGCAGACGCTCCAGCGCCGCCTGAATCGGCAGGATCATAAACGGCAGCCAGATATAGACGAACACCAGGAAGCGCCCGAAGCCGGAGGTAGACAGCGTGTTGCCGCCCACCAGCGGCAGCGTCAAAAACGCTGCCAGCGCGCCGTCTAACCCCAGGTGTTGCAGGAACCACTGCGCCACGCCGTCCTTCGCCAGCAGCAGGGTCCAGGCATAGGCTTTCACGATATAGCTGGCCCACATCGGCAGCATTACGGCGATATAAAAGAAGGCTTTCATTTTGCCACGCACATAGCGCGCCATGTAGTAGGCAATCGGGAACGCGACAACCGCACTGGCGAGAGTCACGACAATCGCCATCGTCACGGTACGCACGATGATGTCGTAATTCGCCGGCTGAAACAGGGCGGCCAGGTTAGCCAGGGTCAGATCCGACGTCACCGACATGGTGAAGTCGTCAAAGGTGTAGAAGCCTTGCCACAGCAGGGTCAGCAGCGATCCTAAATAGACCACGCCGAACCACATCAGCGGCGGCAGCAGCAGTAACAGCAGCCACAGCGTCGGGCGTGCCCAGAAAAAGGCGGTCACGCGGCGCATCAGGCCTGGCTGTTGAGTGGGTTGCGGGAGCGTCATATCCATGTCATCCCTCCGCGTGCAATGGGATCATCGCGTCACGGGACCAGGAGGCCAGCACCGGTTGGCCAATATGAAACGCGCCGCCAGGCTGGGCATCATAAAGGTTGGCCTGGCTGACCAGCAACCGCCCGCCGTCATCAAGCCGCAGTTCGAGGCGCGTCGCTGCGCCCTGGTACTGGATTTCCTGCACCGTACCCTGCACCTGGATATCGCCCGGCTGATTCAGCGCGATATGTTCCGGGCGCAGGGAATACGCCCCGCTGCCGCCCCACAGCCGCTGCACCTGCTCGTCTGTCAGCACGTTGGAAGTACCGACGAACCCGGCGACAAACGGGGTGCGCGGGCGCATATACAGTTCGCGCGGCGAATCGACCTGCTCAATACGGCCATTGTTGAACACCGCCACCCGGTCAGACATCGACAGCGCTTCGCCCTGATCGTGGGTAACGAAAATAAAGGTGATGCCCAGCTCGCGCTGGAGTTTTTTCAGCTCGCCCTGCATCTGCTCGCGCAGCTTCAAATCCAGCGCGCCGAGGGGTTCATCCAGCAGCAGCACGCGCGGCTGATTGACCAGCGCGCGGGCAATCGCCACCCGCTGGCGCTGGCCGCCGGAAAGCTGCGACGGTTTGCGGGCGTGCGTAAACCCGAGCGCCACCTGGTCCAGCGCCTGGGCCGCTTTCGCCAGCCGCGTCTTTTTATCCACGCCTTTGACCATCAGCCCATAGGCCACGTTTTCCAGCACCGACATATGCGGGAACAGCGCGTAATCCTGGAACACCGTGTTGACGTCACGCTGCCACGGCGGCAGATCGCGCGCTTCCTGGCCGAAGATGCGGATTGAGCCTGACGAGAGCTGTTCAAAACCGGCAATTAACCGCAGACAGGTGGTTTTACCGGAGCCGGATGGCCCCAGCATGGAGAAGAACTCGCCATCGTTGATCTTGATGGTGACGTCATCCACCGCCCGCACGTCTCCATACAGGCGGCTGACATTGATAAATTCTACTGCGTACGACATGGTAACCCCGCTTAGCGTCCGCCCATAATGGCGATATAGTCCTGCGTCCAGCGGCTGTACGGAACGAACTTCCCGCCGTTGGCGACCGGGGTTTTCCAGAACACGATCTTATCGAAGTAGTCGAAGCCGTTGGTTTCGCAGCCTTTATCACCCAATAGCTGGCTGGCTTTACAGCCTTCCACCACTGCTGGCAGCGAGCCGAACCAGGCGGCCACGTCGCCCTGCACTTTCGGGGTCAGCGACCAGTTCATCCACTTGTAGGCGCAGACCGGGTGCTTCGCCTGGGCGTGCAGCATGGTGGTATCCGCCCAGCCGGTAACGCCCTCTTTCGGGAACACGGTGGCGACAGGCTGCCCTTCGGCTTTCAGGGCGTTGGCCTGATAGGGCCAGGCGCTGGACGCGACCACGCCCTCGTTTTTGAAATCGCTCATCTGTACGGTGGTGTCATGCCAGTAGCGGTGCACCAACTGATGCTGATCGCGCAGTACTTTCAGCACCGCCTGGTACTGCTCTTCGGTGAGCTGGTACGGGTCGTTGATTTTTAAATCCGGCTGGGTTGTTTTCAGATACAGCGCGGCATCGGCGATATAGATTGGCCCGTCATACGCCTGTACGCGGCCCTGGTTAGATTTGCCGTCTGGCAGATCCTGCTTAACAAACAGTACGGCCCAGCTATCCGGCGGGGTAGTAAAGGTTTTGGTGTTGTACATCAGCAGGTTTGGGCCCCACTGGTACGGCGTGCCGTAGACGTTGCCATCGACGTTAAACCATTCACCCTTCACCAGCCGGGGATCGACGTTTTTCCAGTTGGGGATTTTGCTGATGTCGATGGGCTGAACGCGTTTGCCCATAATCAGCCGCAGGGAGGCGTCGCCGGAAGCGGTGACCAGGTCGTAGCCGCCTTTCGCCATCAGGCTGACCATTTCATCGGAGGTGGCGGCGGTTTTCACGTTGACTTCGCAGCCGGTCTCTTTCTCGAACTGGGTTACCCAGTCGTATTGTTTGTCGGTCTGACCACGTTCGATGTATCCCGGCCAGGCGATAATGTCCAGCCGCCCTTCCCCTTTGGCATCGCTGTCGGCAGCCTGAGCGGTAAGCACAGTCAGGCACAGCGCACTCAATGTGCTCAGCGCAAATTTCTTACTCATAAACGGGTACTCCTGTCTGAAGTCGTATCAGGCAGCCTTGCCGTAAAATTATGTCCCACTTGAAAAAATAGCCTTCGCCTTAAAACCATTCCTGTAGATTGGCAGGAATTTATTAAGGTTGTGACAAACCGCGCACTATTTCATGCAAGCAGCACGACAGCATTTTTAGAGTGTAGACAGGGAGTTAGCTTTTTTTGTAGATATCAACATTTCCTATGACGGTTATTTTTGGGGTTGGCAAAAATGACCTTCTATAAAAAATGCCGATATTGTTAATCGCTGAAAATAAGTTATTCAGCGAAAGAGAAAATAAAGCATCAGTGCGCAAAATTAATTATTTAGCGTGTTGAGTTTGTAATCCACCGATCAACGTCCCCAGGGTTTTTACCGCCTGCTCTTCCCGCTCGCCCCACGCCCAGGAAGCGTTAAAACGGAAATAGCTGTCGTAGATACGTTCAGTGGTAAACATTTTGCCCGGCGCGATGCTGATTTTATGGCTTAACGCCCGTTCGCTAAGCTGTCCGGCATCCAGGCCTTCAGGTAATTCAATCCATATGAAATAGCCGCTTTCGCTGCGGTGGATTTTCACTTCCGGGGGAAGATGGCGGCACAGGGATTGCCACGCCTGCTGTTTGCGTTGCGCCAGCTCGCGGCGTAAACGGCGCAGGTAATTGTCATAACGCCGTGAGGAGAGATAATCCACCAGCGCCAGTTGCATTGGCGAACTGGTAGACAGCGTGCTCATTAATTGCAACTGCTGAATACGCCGGGCATGGCGGCCCGCAGCCACCCAGCCGATGCGAAAACCCGCCACCAGGCATTTGGAAAACGATGAGCAGTGCAGCACCTGGCCTTGGGTGTCCCAGGCCAGCGCGGGCAGCGGTTTTTCCCGTCCATAATAAAGCTCGCTGTAAACATCATCCTCGATTAGCGCCACGTTATGACGGGTCAACAGCGCCACCAGTTGTGCTTTCTTTTCCGGGCTCAGGGTAAAACCCAGCGGATTCTGGCTGTTGGTCATCAGCCAGCAGGCTTTGACCGGGTATTCATTCAGCGCCTGCTCCAGCGCCGCCAGGTCGATACCCTGCTCCGGCGTGGTCGCTATCGACAGCGCTTTTAACCGCAGCCGCTCCAGCGCCTGAAGCGC
Source organism: Atlantibacter sp. MEI4A-1023 (assembly GCF_056155425.1). Lineage (NCBI taxonomy): Bacteria > Pseudomonadati > Pseudomonadota > Gammaproteobacteria > Enterobacterales > Enterobacteriaceae > Atlantibacter > Atlantibacter sp. MEI4A-1023. The sequence continues at coordinate 2,194,634 of NZ_CM149568.1, read as the reverse complement.
GCCGTAAAAACAGGGGTTTTCGACAATCACCCAGTCGCCCGGCTCGGTCACGGCCTGGAGGCTGAGATTTAACGCTTCCAGCGCCCCGGCGGTGATCACGATTTCATCCGGCGAGACGTTGATCCCCTGTTGGGCATAGCGTCGGGCGATGGCGTGGCGTAACGCTTCATTGCCGGGCGGCAAATTATCGATCACACTCATGGCGGTGGCCGTTTTACTGACGTTCGCCAGTGAGCGGTTAAGCTGGGCCAATGGGAACAGACGCGGATCGGGAAATGCCGAGCCGAACGGCACCACGCTGGCGTCGCAACTGGCCTGTAAGACATCGAAAATATAGGTATTGATGTCCACCGTTTCGCTGCGCATGACCTGCGTGGCGGGGGCGCGTGACGGCGTTGTTGGGCGCGGCGCGACGTAATAACCCGACTGCGGACGCGCCACGATCACGCCCTGGCTTTCCAGCGTCTGGTAAGCGTGGCTAACGGTCATAAAACTGATGTCGCCGCTGGCGCACTGTTCACGCAGGGAGGGAAGCCGGTCGCCCGGTTGCCAGACGCCTAATTCAATTTGGTCAATAATTTGCTGCGCCAGCCGCTGGTATTTTTTCATGGTCCCTCCCGTTTGAGCCAGGAGTATAACAATATCGCAACCCTCTGCGAGCGGCAGCAAAAGCGATTAACAACTTATTCGGCTGCCAATAACAGAAAACGCGTTTTTTACTGAGAACAATCCTGAACATTTTCCAGGTCAATGGTTTGCGTTGATATATCATGTTTCACGGATACACTGCGCTTCAGGTTACTACGCCACTACAACGGAACGCGATTCATGAAAAAACTGATTGCCAGCTCACTGCTATGCTGTTTCCTCGCCGCGCCGGCTCTGGCTGCGGATAAAGTCACCACGGTGCCGGTGCAATTTGCCAAAGGCACCTCCAGCGCCCAGATGAAAGGCACCTTTGCCGGTTATGACACCATTAACTACACCGTGACGGCGAAACAGGGCCAGCAAATGACGGTGAAAATCGCTGGCAGCAACAATGCTAACTTTAACGTATTCGGCCCAGGCGCGACGCCGGGCGCAGCGGAGGCGTTAGGTTCCGGCTACGTCGGCGGCGACTGGACGGCGAAACTGCCAGCCAGCGGCAAATATACCGTTCAGGTCTTCCAGACCCGCGCCACTGCCCGTAAAGGCAGCAAAGTGCCGCATACGCTGACCGTTAGCGTGAAGTAAATTGTGCGCGGCTGGGAGACCAGCCGCGTATTTTAAGGCTTCCACTCCGCCGGAAGGGTGACCATTTTGTCGTTCAGTTCCGACAGATTACTGACACCCAGCAGGATCATGGTCTGGCGAATCTCTTCCTGATAGATATCGATAACCCGATCGACGCCTTTCTCCCCGCCTGCCGCGACGCCCCAGACCCAACTGCGCCCCAGCGTGACGGCATCTGCGCCCATGCACAGCGCTTTGATCACATCCACGCCGGAACGAATGCCGCCGTCGAGGAAAATTTCACACCGATCGCCCACCGCTGCCTTTAATGCCGGTAAACAACTCACCGCGCTTTTTGTGGAATCCAGTTGCCTGCCGCCGTGGTTGCTGACGATAATCCCATCCACGCCGCAGTTGACGGCGTTAAGCGCATCCTCCACCGTTAATATCCCTTTGATGTAGAGCTTTTTCGGCCAGCGTTCGCGCAGCTTTTTTAAATCTTCCCAGGTGGCAGAGAGATTCGACAGTTCCTTATTAATAAATTCGCTATGCGATAAGGCGCTGTTCCCTTCAGCGATGCCGACGAAATTACGAAATCCAATCGGATCGCCGGAGGTAATATCCATCAGCCAGCGCGGTTTAGTCATTGCCTCAAACGCGTTGCGGAATGTGATTTTCGGCGGTATCGACATGCCGTTGCGTAAATCACGTAGCCGGTTAGCATTTAACGGCACGTCGATGGTTAATACGAGGGCGTCGCACGCGGCTTTTGCCGCCCGCTCAATTAATCCGTCGACGATGTCTTTATTGCGCCATAAATAAAGCTGAAACCATAACGGCCCCTGCGCCACTTGCTTAATATCCTCGATGGAATATGACGATGAGGTGCTGATGGTATAAACCAGCCCGCGTTTCCCGGCGGATTTTACCGCCGAAACTTCGCCTTTATTCCCTACCACGCGCACTAACCCTGCCGGGCCGAGAATAATCGGCAGCGGGAAATCCCGCCCACAAAAGTGAGCGGAGGGGTCTTGTTTTGACACGTCTACCAGCGAGCGAGGGTTAAAAAATACACGCTGAAAATCGCTTTCGTTATGGCGCAGCGTCACTTCATGCCCTGCACCGCCGTCGACAAAATCAAAAATCATTTTCGGCACATTACGTTTCGCCATCAGCCGCATATCGGCAATGCTGGGCACCTGTTCCAGTTTGCTTTTGTTGTCCCTTTTGAATAACGATGATGCCAGTAATTTATACGTCTCTAATGACATAACTCATTCCTCGCTGAGCACTAACTTCTTCTCGTAGTTAATTAACAGGCTGCATACCAGGTAGCACAATCCGCAGGCGGCAAACAGAATCAACGCCGCAAAATAGGAACCGGTCATGCTAACAACCACACCGGTCACCAGCGGAATAATGATCCCGCCGACGTTAGAAAACATATTCATCATGCCGCCCAAAATACCCGCCTGGCTGCGCACGGTTAAGGTGCCCGGCAGCGACCAGTACAATCCCAGGAAGCGCCCAAAGAACAAGGTCACCGCCAGCAGCACAATGGCGGCGTTAGCGCTTTCCACAAAGGCCACCGCGAAAATCGCCAGGGTGGCAATCGCCGCAGAGATGCCCAGCAGCGTGCGCATCACCACGTTCTGACAATAGCCGCGACGCAGCCCTTTTTGCGCCAGCCAGCCGGCAAAATTTTCGCCGAAGAAACCGGAAATATAAATAAAGAACGACGCGCTGGCTAAGGCGTGAATATCCAGGCCGCGCGCCTGAAATAAATAGAGCGGACCAAAGGTTAATAATCCGTAGAACAGCATATTGGCGGTCATAAAACCGACGGCCATAAACCAGAAGGTACGGTGTTTAAGGAAATTTACCGGTTTGCCGATCAGCGTTTTTTGTTCTTCCTGGCTGTCTTCTTTACGATGCTCTTCAGCAATATATCGTGCTTCCAGTTCATTCACTTTCGGGTGCTGTTCCGGCTTATCACGTATATAACGATGGATCACAAACCCTGCCCCGGCGGTAATAATCGCCACGGCGATAAAGGATTCGCGCCAGCCGCCTAATAAACTGATTAACCCGGCAACAATTAAACTGCCAAATGCCGCACCCAGCGTGGATGAGGAGTCCATTAATACTGCGCCCCTGGCGCGGTCTTTTAACGGCAGCCATAGCGCAGCGAGTTTTGCGCCGGTGGGATATTGCGGCGCTTCCGTCGCCCCCAATCCCAGACGGGCGATCAGCATCATGGTGAAGTTCAGCGCCAGCCCTGTGGCTAACTGGCAAACCGACCAGAGCGTTACCGCCCAGGTTAATATCCGGCGCGGCCCAATTTTATCCGCCAGCCAGCCGCCAGGAATTTGAAATAACGCGTAGGTCCAGAAAAATGAGCTTAATAATACCCCTTGCATTTGCGGGCTTAAATCAAACTCTTTGGCAATAAGCGGCATCCCAATGGAGAGAGAAATACGGTCGATATAACTTAACGCGCCCACAAACAATAACAGCACAAATGTTTGCCAACGGACTTTGGTCATTTTAGTGGTATTCGCAATGCTGATTGGGTTTTCCATATACGCACCGTTCATATGTTCATTAAGTGAGCATTTAGTTAAGCAGAGCGCAGGAAAATTAACCAGTGATCACAATCACGTAAACGATCATTAACCGTAATTTCTCATTTTGCGGAAAATAATGAGATTTAAATCACTAAATATCAGCCTTAAAAGCAGTGCTAATGATTTTATATTGAACTTATGAACAACATATTTTTAACCTTTGTACGTTTGCGTCGTTGAATTTCATATAAGTCAGTGAGTAACACTCACTCGCAACCATAACAAAAACAAAATATCAGCAGATTAAATAAACTGTTATAGCCAAATACCCCGCCACTGTTTCTTATCATCCGCCTCGCCTGGGCCTATTCTCCCGCCAGAGCTATTGTCAGGAGCCAGGCATGTTTGATTTGGATGCGTTTCACTTAGCGCGAATACAGTTCGCGTTTACCGTTTCTTTCCACATAATCTTCCCCGCGATTACCATTGGTCTCGCCAGCTATCTGGCGGTGCTGGAAGGCATGTGGCTGAAAACCAAAAATCCGGTATGGCGTTCGCTGTACCACTTCTGGTCGAAAATTTTTGCCGTTAACTTCGGGATGGGCGTGGTGTCGGGGCTGGTGATGGCCTATCAGTTCGGCACTAACTGGAGCGGATTTTCCCAGTTTGCGGGCAGTATTACCGGCCCGCTGCTTACCTATGAAGTGCTGACCGCGTTCTTCCTCGAAGCCGGTTTTCTGGGCGTGATGCTGTTTGGCTGGAACAAAGTCGGGCCGGGGCTGCACTTTTTCTCGACCTGCATGGTGGCGCTGGGCACGCTGATGTCCACTTTCTGGATCCTGGCCTCTAATAGCTGGATGCAAACACCCCAGGGCCACGAAATTATTAACGGCCAGGTGGTACCGGTGGACTGGTTCGCGGTGATCTTTAACCCGTCGTTCCCCTATCGTTTATTCCATATGACCATCGCCGCGTTTTTGAGCAGCGCCCTGTTTGTCGGCGCGTCGGCGGCCTGGCATTTGCTGCGCGGCAACACTACCTCCGCCATCCGCACCATGTTTTCGATGGCGCTGTGGATGACGCTTATCGTCGCGCCCATCCAGGCGCTGGTGGGTGATATGCACGGGCTGAATACGCTCAAGCACCAGCCGGCGAAAATTGCCGCCATTGAAGGCCACTGGGAAAACCCGCCCGGCGAGCCGACACCGCTGCTGCTGTTCGGCTGGCCGGATATGGAGCAGGAGCGCACCCGCTACGGGCTGGCAATCCCGGCGCTGGGTAGCCTGATTTTGACCCACAGTCTCGATAAACAGGTTCCGGCGCTGAAGGCGTTCCCCAAAGCCGATCGCCCTAATTCGCCGATTGTGTTCTGGTCGTTCCGCATTATGGCCGGGCTGGGCATGTTGATGCTGCTGCTCGGGGCGATGGCAGTGTGGCTGCGCTACAAACAGCGCTTGTACACCTCGCGGCCTTTCCTGCGTTTTGCACTGTGGATGGGGCCTTCGGGACTGATCGCTATTCTGGCGGGATGGGTAACCACAGAAGTGGGCCGCCAGCCTTGGGTCGTGTATGGCCTGCAACGCACCGAGGATGCGGTGTCTGCCCACGGCACGCTGCATATGAGCATCAGCCTGCTGGCGTTTTTCGTGGTGTATATGTCGGTATTTGGCGTCGGGTACAGCTATATGGTGCGCCTGATTAAGAAGGGCCCGCAGCCCGAGGACGCGCTGCCGCCGGTTAATGGCACCCCCGCCCGACCGCTGTCTGCCGCAAGCCAGTCAACCTCCGGGGAGGCCGTATGACCTTTGATTTCGCTATTATCTGGTTTGTGATTATCGTATTCGCCACCCTGATGTATATCGTCATGGACGGTTTCGATTTGGGGATTGGCATCCTGTTCCCGTTTATCCGCGATAACGACAATCGCGATGTAATGGTCAACAGCGTCGCGCCGGTATGGGACGGCAATGAAACCTGGCTGGTGTTGGGCGGTGCGGGGCTGTTCGGCGCGTTTCCGCTGGCCTATGCGGTGATTGTCGATGCGCTGACTATACCGCTATCGCTAATGCTGATTGGGCTGATATTCCGTGGCGTGGCCTTTGAGTTCCGCTTTAAAGCCACGCCAGGCCACCGACCGTTCTGGGATAAAGCCTTTATGGCCGGTTCGATTCTGGCGACCTTCTGCCAGGGCGTGGTGGTCGGCGCGGTGGTCAGCGGATTTGAGGTAACCGGGCGCACCTTCAGCGGCTCGCCGCTGGGCTGGCTGACGGCGTTCAACCTGTTCTGCGGCGTAGGGTTAGTGGTGGCTTATGCCCTGCTGGGCGCAACCTGGCTGGTAATGAAGAGCGAAAACCCGCTGGAACAGCGAATGCGCGCCCTGACCCGCCCGCTGCTGCTGGCGCTGCTGGCCGTGATTGCCGGGATCAGCCTGTGGACGCCGCTGGCCCACGCAGAGATCGCCGCACGCTGGTTTACCCTGCCGAATCTGTTCTGGCTGCTGCCGGTGCCGCTGCTGGTTATCGTCTTCAGCCTGTGGCTGTGGCGCTGTGTGGCGGATAGCCGCAGCCATACGCTGCCGTTTGTCCTGACGCTCGGGCTGATTTTCCTGGGTTTCAGCGGATTAGGGATCAGCATCTGGCCGCAAATTATCCCGCCGCACATCAGCATCTGGCAGGCCGCTGCGCCCGTGTCCAGCCTGAGCTTTATGCTGGTCGGCGCGCTGCTGATTATCCCGATTATTTTGATTTACACCTTCTGGAGCTACTACGTGTTTCGCGGCAAGGTGCAGCACGGCGAGGGGTATCACTGATGAAAACCACACTCTGGTCGAAACGGCTGTTCTGGCTGGTGGTGATTTGGGGAGGCAGCGTGTTAACGCTGGCTGCAGTGGGCCTGTTTTTTCGGGTGATTATGGCAGCCGCCGGGTTTACATCCCATTAGGATCAGGCAGTAAAACATGCCCAACCTCAACCCAATGGCAACCAACACGCTTCTTCGTGAGACTTTGCAAAACTGACACAGGGTTTGCAGGCATTTAAAAATCGCAATAATAAACATACGTTATTATTGCGAAATTAGCGCCACCTGCCACACGGAGCAATCTGATGACAAAGAAGCTGATAAGCGCCCTGCTGCTATGCACGGCGCTTTTTTCCGGCCAGAGCGCGGCACAGCGCAATGGGCATGTGTTTTATAAAGTGCAGAACGCGGATACCACGTTACGCCATGCGGCTGACAGCGATGAAATAAGAAGCGCCGCCGAAGAGGCCGCGCTGGATGTGCGGGAACATCATCACTGGTCTACATCCCGCAAGCCGGGGACGCACCAGAATTAACGGCTCAGACTGAAAACAGCCCGCGCAGGTGATGCGGCTCGCTGCGCTGATACTGCGGGACGACGGCGATTTTGCTGCCGAGCTTTGCTGCCGCATGCCACGGCCAGCGCGGATTAAACAAGATCCCACGCGCCAGGGCGATAAACTCCGCCTGGCCGGTGGCGATAATCGCTTCCGCCTGTTCCGGTTCGGTGATCAGCCCCACGGCGATAACGGGCGTCTTCACCTGTTGCTGGATCTGCTGGGCGAAAGGCACCTGGTAGTTCGGGCTGACGGCAATTTGCTGCGCCGGGGATAAACCGCCGGAAGAGACGTGAATATAGGCGCTGCCGCGCGTTTCCAGCGCTTTCGCCAGTTGAATCGAGCTGTCGATATCCCAACCCCCTTCCGCCCAGTCGGTGGCGGAAATACGCACCCCTACCGGCAGCGACACGGCGGCTTTAACGTCATCAAAAATCTCCAGTACCAGCCGGATACGGTTCACCAGGCTGCCGCCGTAATTGTCCGTGCGCTGGTTCGACAGCGGCGACAGGAACTGATGCAGCAGATAACCATGCGCGGCGTGCAGTTCAATCAGATCGAAACCCGCCTTTTGCGCCCGGCGCGCCCCGTCAACAAACGCCTGTTTGATCTGCGCAATATCTTCTGTGGTCATGGCTTTTGGCGCGCGGTATTCGCCAAATCCCAGCGCCGACGGTGCAAGGGTTTCCCAGCCGCCTTCGCTATCTGACAGCGATTTGCCGCCTTTCCACGGCGCATCCACCGAGGCTTTACGCCCCGCATGGCCGAGCTGTATACCGAGTTTAACTGGTGACCAGCGGCGAATAATCTCTACTTCCTGCTGCAACGCATCGCCCAGTTCGTCGCTCCAGATCCCTAAATCCCAGGGAGAGATACGCCCTTCCGGCGTCACGGAGGTGGCTTCAATAATCAGCAGCCCGGCCCCTGACTGCGCCAGGGTGCCGAGATGCACACGGTGCCAGTCTGTCGGCGCGCCATTTTCAGCGGAATACTGGCACATCGGCGCGATAATAATGCGGTTATTCAACGCAAGCTCGCCAAGATGACCAGCGGAAAACAGGTGACTCATCACAAACCTCCAGGGATGGTAATTCCAGTAAATAAACGCTGTGGTCCAGTATAGAAAGGAACCGCCTGTTTCTGTTGGCGATTTTTGCGGCTAACGCCAGGGCGCTTAATATCCGGTTACGGGCTGTTTCCAGAAAACGCACAATATTTACGAATATAGAGCTGTTTGTAGAAAAAGTAGCTTGATTTTCCACCAGGCAACCGCGTTACAATTATGCCTTCACGCTCAAAGCTGAAAGGCCGGGCGTCTCAGGGTTAATTATCAGATTATTTCCCCAGGACATGAAATGCGGGCGAAATAAATGAATTTTAAGCCCATTTGCATCGATGATGCGTCAGTTGTATCGGCCTTTGCGCCCTGAGTTCTTGCCGCTTACCGGCCCGACAAATCCATTTGCTAAACTTAAGAGTAACGCTTTCATAAAAAGCTACTCTGGAGGTTGTTATTAGTATGCTTAATCAGACATCTCGACTCACATTATCGGAATCAGAAGCTTACGAAGAAGACGTTCGGTATGAGTTCGATCCCTGTGAGCTCAAGCTGGATGAGATGGTCGAAGCGGAACCGCTGCCCGAGCTGATTGAAGGCATGCCTGCTCCTGATGCGCTGACACCGGCGGATCGTTATCTGGAGCTGTATGAGCATGTGCAGTCTTCACGCATGTTTCCTGACAGCAAAACCTTTGCCGACTGCGCGCCAAAAATGACGCCGCTGGCGATTTTACTGAACTATCGTCGTGCGAAACGCTATCCGGGTTTTCAGCTGGAAAAATTCGTGCACGACCATTTTCATCTGCCGCAAGACTACAGCAAAGAGTACATCTCCGACCCGGACCGCAGCCTGAAAGACCATATCGACAGCCTGTGGCCGGTACTGACCCGTGAGCCGCAGGAGCATATTGAGTTCTCGTCGCTGCTGCCGTTGCCTCAGTCCTATATTGTTCCGGGGGGGCGATTTCGCGAGGCCTATTACTGGGACTCTTACTACACCATGCTGGGGCTGGCGGAAAGTGGCCGCAACGACCTGCTGCGCTGCATGGCGGATAACTTTGCATGGATGATCGAAAACTACGGTCATATCCCCAACGGTAACCGTACCTATTACCTCAGCCGCTCGCAGCCACCGGTGTTCGCCCTGATGGTGGAACTGTTTGAAGAAGACGGGGTACGCGGCGCGCGGCGCTATCTCGATCATCTGCTGATGGAATACGCTTTTTGGATGGACGGCGCCGATAGTCTGGATTACAACCAGGCCTACCGCCGCGCGGTGAAAATGCCGGATGGCGCGCTGCTTAACCGCTACTGGGATGACCGCGACACGCCGCGCGACGAATCCTGGTATGAGGACGTGGAAACCGCCAAACTGTCTGGACGCCCGGCCAGCGAAGTGTATCGTGATTTACGCGCGGGCGCGGAATCCGGCTGGGACTACTCGACCCGCTGGCTGCGCGATGCCGACCGTCTGGCGAGTATCCGCACGACCCAGTTTATCCCGGTGGATCTCAACGCGTTCCTCTACAAGTTAGAGACCGCGATTTCCAATATCGCAGGCTTGAAGCAGGACGCCATCATGGCGGCCCGATTCCGCGAAAAAGCGCAGGCCCGCCGTAACGCCATGAACCGCTACCTGTGGGATGAGGCCACCGGCACGTTCCGCGATTACGACTGGCGACGCGAATGCCTGGCCTCATTCTCTGCAGCCTGCGTCGTGCCGCTGTATGTCGGCATGGCAACTCACGAACAGGCGCAGAAAATCGCGATTAACGTGCGCGAACGGCTGCTGACGCCTGGCGGTATTCTGGCGACCGATGTGGAAAGCGATCAGCAGTGGGATAAACCCAACGGCTGGGCACCGCTACAGTGGATGGCGATCCAGGGCTTTAAAAACTACAGCGAGGACGGCCTGGCGGACATCATTGCCCATAACTGGATGCGCACCGTGAAGCGCGTGTATATGGAGCAAAACAAGCTGGTAGAAAAATACCATATCGCGGATTACGCGCCGCAGCCCGGTGGCGGGGGTGAGTATCCGTTGCAGGATGGGTTTGGCTGGACCAACGGGGTAACACGCCGGTTAATCAGCCTGTACGGGGAACCGTAATACAACAGCGCCGCCTTAAAGGCGGCGCTGTTGTTTTCAGGCTTTGCGGCCCGGTAAGGTTTTTAACAGCTCATCGGGGCTGATAGAGGCCACCACGCCGCTACCCGGCAGCGGCATCTTCAGAATGTGATTTTTGATTTTGCCGATAACGTGCATTTCGCAAGGACGGCAGTCAAATTTCAGCGTCAGCACTTCATCGCCGTGGATCAGCTGCATCGGCGTGGCCTTCCAGCTCTTAATCGACCCTTTCGCCTGTTTCGGGCACAGATTAAAGGCAAAGCGCAGGCAATGTTTAGTGATCATCACCGGCACGTCGCCTTTTTCCTGATGGGCTTCAAACGCCGCGTCGATGAGCTGCACACCATAGCGATGGTAAAACTCGCGCGCTTTATGGTTATACACGTTCGCCAGGAAGCTTAAGTGGCTGTCCGGGTAGACTGGCGCAGGTTCGCTCACCGCTTTGCGGGTCGCACGCTGATAGGCCGCCAGCCGGGCTTCATCCAGCGCCTCGCTGGTTTCGCGGCGCAACTGGTTAAGCAAGCTGTTCGGCACAAACAGTGCGCCAGGCAAGTTAATCGTCACTGCGCGGGCGTAATACATCGTCTGACCGAGTTTTGTGACACCGTCACGCAGGCTGTTATACGCTTTTTCCGGGTTATTGGCCTCGCTGAATTCCCCGTCCAGGGTTCGCGTCACGCTGACCCCCTCTTCGGAAGTCATGGTCAGGATAAGCTGTTCCTGCCAGCCGCCCAGTTCGATATCCACCGCCACCCGGCGTTCGCTGGAGGTTTTCAGCAGCGCCTGCTGCCAGTTGTGATCGAGGTTACGGTTCAGCGGATGGTGCGGACGCAAGGTTTTCAGCGCATCCGGCATGTCGTTTGGCCAGACGCGGTAACGGCTTTCGGTGAGTTTTTCCACGGTATTGGCGCGGAACCCGACGGCTTCACGTTTTACCAGCACGTTCAGCCCGTCGCCATTTGACAGCGGCTCCGTGACGTCCACGTCAAGGTAATCTTTCGCCACTTTCATCACTTCACCCACCGGCAGGCCGATAAACTTCGGTGAGTCAAACGCGCCGATATCAATTTTGCGGGCGTTAACGAAATAGTCAGTGCTGCCGCGATGGAAGGTTTTATCCGGCGACGGCACAAAGTAGTGCTGGGTCACGCCCGCCGAGGCGCGCGCCAGGTCGCCGCGCTGCTCCATGACTTCATCCAGCAACTGGCGATAGTACGCGGTGATGTTTTTCACGTAGCTCATGTCTTTGTAGCGCCCTTCGATTTTGAAGGAGCGTACGCCTGCATCGACCAGCGCCGCCAGATTGGCGCTCTGATCGTTGTCTTTCATCGACAGCAGGTGTTTTTCATAGGCTACCACGCGGCCCTGGTCGTCTTTCAGGGTGTACGGCAAACGGCAGGCCTGGGAGCAGTCGCCGCGGTTGGCGCTGCGACCCGTCTGGGCATGGGAGATATTGCACTGCCCGGAATACGCCACGCACAGCGCGCCGTGGATAAAGAACTCAATGGTCGCGTCGACGCTGTCGTGAATAGCTTTAATCTGGTCAAGATTCAGTTCGCGCGCCAGCACGATTTGCGAGAACCCGACGTCAGAGAGAAACGTCGCCTTTTCCACGCTGCGGATATCGCACTGGGTACTGGCGTGCAGCTCAATCGGCGGGATATCCAGTTCCAGCACGCCCATGTCCTGGACAATCAGCGCATCGACGCCCGCCTGCCATAACTGGTGGATCAGCGCCTGCGCCGGTTCCAGTTCATCATCATGAAGAATGGTGTTGAGCGTCACGAAGATCTTCGCGCCATAGCGATGGGCGAACGGCACCAGCTCGGCGATATCCCGCAGGCTGTTGCTGGCGTTGTGGCGCGCGCCAAAGCCCGGGCCGCCGATATACACCGCGTCGGCGCCATGAAGGATCGCTTCACGGGCGATGGCGGTGTCGCGTGCCGGGCTCAGAAGTTCAAGATGATGGGAGTGCAGGCGCATGTTTTGTCGTTATCCAGTATTTGAAATGGCGGCTATTGTAGTCACAAGGCGGGCAGATCAGAAGTATTACGTGTCTTTTGCCGTTCTGCGGCAATGCTTCGCGTTTTTTGTTGGTTTGGCGCAGAGAAAATCCGCGCTAAGGTGAAGCCGTATTCCTTCTTGTTCGAATACCCATATCGTCGTGTGGTTATTGATTTTTATTACCGCAAGTTATCGCTTGCGGTATTTTTTTGTCATATCCGCGCGTAATGAATTAACGAATGGAAGCGTACCGGTTCAGCGGTCTGGTTGCGGTAAGCATGCGTCTGATCGGCGTGGAAGCGTTGTCCCTCTCCCACCGCCAGCGTTTGCCATTCTCCCTGAAGCCGCAATTGCAACTCGCCGCTAATGACTACTACGTGTTCTATCACACCGCGCTCATGGGCTGATGATTCGCTCATCGCACCGGGAGCCAGCGTGACCACCAGCAGATCAAAACCCAGGTGTTCATCATACGGGAACAGCGGTTCGGCGGTCATTCCCTGATGGGCATCATACACCGGGCGTTCGCTGGCCTGCGGTGGGATGATAAACGCCGAAAACGGCACGTTAAAACCGGTGGCGATTTTCCACAGCGTCGCCACCGTCGGGCTTGATTCCTGGCGCTCAATTTGCCCCAGCATCGCCTTCGATACGCCGGTCTGTTGTGCGGCCTGGGTTAAACTCCAGCCGCGCGCCTGGCGCAGCGCTTTCAACGTATCGCTTAAATGGGTAGCAATATCCATCACATTCCCCAACGGCTTAAAAAGGCCAGTTTACCTGCTTGTGCGTTATAGCGCACAGTGTTATTTTTCATGGACGCTATAACGCACAACGGACATAAACGATGCGTCAATTCACTTTTCCCACGTTACTGGCCGGATTGGTCGCCGTACTGGTGGGCTACGCCAGCTCCGCTGCCATTATCTGGCAAGCCGCGGCGGCGGCAGGCGCGAATGCAGATCAGATTGCAGGATGGATGACCGCGTTGGGCATCGCGATGGGCGTCAGTACCCTGGGATTATCACTGTGGTATCGCGTACCGGTATTAACCGCCTGGTCGACGCCCGGCGCGGCGTTGCTGGCGACCAGCCTGCACGGCGTGACGATGAATGAAGCCATTGGCGTGTTTATCTTCGCCTCCGCGCTGATTGTGCTGTGCGGCGTCACCGGCCTGTTTGCCCGGCTGATGACGCTGATCCCTCACAGCCTGGCCGCCGCGATGCTGGCCGGCATTTTACTGCGCTTTGGCCTCGATGCTTTCGCCACCCTGCCCGCTAACGGCTTGCTGTGCGGCGTTATGTTGATCGCCTGGCTTATCGCCAAAGCCATTGCGCCACGTTACGCCATCGTCGCGACGCTTGTCGCCGGGCTGGCGATTTGCCTGGTGACCGGGCAGTTTCACACCAGCCAGACGGATATCACGCCTGCGCTGCCCGGCTTCACCCTGCCGCACTTTACGCTGCAAAGTTTACTCGGCATCGGCCTGCCGTTTTTCCTGGTGACCATGGCGTCGCAGAATGCGCCCGGTGTGGCGACGCTAAAAGCCTCGGGCTATCAGGTGCCGGTATCGCCGTTGATGACGGTCACCGGGCTGATTGCGCTGGTGATGGCGCCGTTTGGCGTGTTTTCCGTGTGCATTGCTGCGATCACGGCAGCGATTTGCCAGAGCCCGGATGCGCACCCTGAGATGAATAAACGCTGGCTGGCCTCGGCGGCGGCAGGCGGATTTTATCTGCTGGCTGGCGTATTCGGCGGCGCAATCACCGCGCTGATGACGGCGCTGCCGCTCGCCTGGATCCAGATGCTGGCGGGCCTGGCGCTGCTGGGCACCATCGGTGGCAGCCTGCACCAGGCGCTAACCCATGAAACCGATCGCGATGCTGCGATTGTGACGTTTTTAATTACCGCATCGGGCATTACGCTGGGCGGAATTGGCTCGGCATTCTGGGGATTAATTGGCGGCGGAATTGGCTATGTCGTATTGGGTATGGCGCGGAGCCGGGGAAATAAAAAAATGTGACGCGCTATAAAACCTATTTAACGGGGGAGCGAACTCCCCCGAATTTATTATTGCTTTTTGGTGATATCAAACATTTTGGCGTCGGTCGCCATATCGTCGACAACCTGTTTTAAGTTTTCTAAAGCCATGGGGGTATTTTCGTTGTTCAGGTCTTTACCTTCACCTTTACGCACCACTTTAAACACCGGCTTTTTAGTTGCGGCGTCAATCAGCTCGCCTTCAAAATAAAGGTTGGTATCCATTGTGCGATGGCCAGTGGCCATTTGCGTTCCGGCGACTAACAACGCGACCGGCACTACTTCATAGAACTGTAAGCCTTCACTGCTGCTGTCAACACCGGTGATCGCGCCACGGAAGATCAGGCTGCGCGGCCCTGGGGTCGCAACCAGCGGCTTACGTTCTGCGGCCGCCGCTTTCATCTGCTGATTGGTGTAATTAAGCAATTGCGTCAGAACCTTCTCACCAATCTGCGTGGTGGGTTTAGGAACCGGGTAGTACACGATCGGGGTATAGACAATGCTGTCGTAATTATTTGGATTAAAGTCAGGTGCAACCCAACGCATCACGGTTTTGCCGGTGGATGAAGTTGTTTCCTGTAAGCCTGAGTAGTCTTTCAAAAAACCGGAGTATTTTTCCGGTGAGGTGACTTTTGACGCACAGCCTGCAAGCGCGAGCGCTGCACAAAGCACCGAAGCCTTAACAAATAAAGAGGTTCTCATTTTTTGCACCTGTAATTGCACATAAGCAGACAAGTTATAGCAAAGCTATCAAAGAGTTTTGAGGCATAAATAGCTATCTGAGAAAAAATCCGATTACCTGTGCAAATTTAAGGCAGTAATATTTTTCTGGCAAATAAAATCAATATCCGTATTTCAAGATTTAATTAGCAGAGTAAGCAATCGGCAGGAAACAAAATGGCTGGCGCGAGAGGATCGCGCCAGCGGAATATTAAGGTTTGCGCGCCAGCAAGGTGGCAAAACGTAATTTAATGCGGTTACCCGCTTCATCAGTACGGTGCAACTCACCCGGCTCTTCGTTGTATTTCACAACTTCCCAACCGGCATAGTAACCGCTCAGCTCACCCTCGCGGAACGCGAACGGGAAGCCAACAGTGCACGGGAAGTCTTCGGTATCCATCGCCGCGACAATCAGGTTATAGCCGCCGCTTTTGGTGCAGCGCTGCATATTGTCAATCAGGCCTGCAATGGTGGTCGATTCAAGGAACATCATCACCACAGTGGACAGAATGAAATCATACTCACCGTCGAATTTCAGGCTGTTCAGATCGCGCACGTCGCTTTGCAGATTGTTCAGCCCTTCCGCTTCCACCACGCGTTGCAGATTGGCGATGCTCATCGGGTTTTTGTCCCAGGCGGTGACGTCAAAACCGTTGGCCGCCAGGTACAGGCTGTTGCGGCCATTACCACAACCCAAATCCAGCACCTTGCCAGGTGTCAGGTAAGGCATGGCAGCGACAACTTCAGAGTGCGTGCGGGTTAAGCCATATTTGTCGGTAAAATAATTTTCATCACGAACGGTCATAGTGATTCCTTAGAAGTATGAGAAACAGAAGTACGAATCAAGAGTTTGCCCTGGCACAACAAAATCAGCGTGCGAACGAGCAGCAGGCCGATAAGCACGTTACTGCTGATAAACAGCGGTAACGCCAAAAAATGAAAAACGCCGTCCGGCGCGGCATGCCCAAGATGCAGCGTGGTAGTGGCCAGCGCCGACAGGCCGAACGAGAAGCTCCAGAAGGTGGGGTTAAACGGCTGGGAGAGATACCACGGCGCCAGGCGGATCATAAACAGCGCCTGCAACAAACCATAGCCGAACAGCATTTTCGCGAACATATCCGCCTCGCCGCCGTTAACGCTTAGCAGCGCGCTACAGGCCACCAGCGCCGGGGCCATCTGGATGCCAAGCGAGGTGCGCACCGCCGGGGGCATTTCCCCTGCGCTGCGCATACGGTGCAAAATCGCCGGTTCCAGGCTCAGCCAGGACAATACCCCGGCCCCTAAAAACAGAATGCCTAAATCATGGAAACCCAGCGCGCCGCAGGCCATGGTGCTGATGAAGTTGTTAGCGACGGTGGGTAAATAGAGTCCCGGCGTGGTGGCTTCATGGGGATGCTTCCCGCGCCACAGCCCGGCGTTTTGCCAGGCGGCATACAGCAACTGGCTCACCGCGCCGATGCTGAACAGCGCCACCGCCAGCGGGCGCACCCACGGGGCCAGTCCAATCGATACCAGCATCGTAGTGGCCGGGAACAGGCTCACGTAGCTGCTCATCAGCGGATGCAGGATTTCCGCTTTTACCGTTTGCGGGTGCGCCATCAGACGCCAGACAAACGCCATCGCCAGCAAAAACCAGATCAGCGTCGCCAACGCCACCAGCCCTTCGCCGATCCACGGCGATACCAGCCAGATTGTTGCCGCGTAACGCCAGGAGAAGCCGATCCCGATAGTGCCCAATACCATACCGAAATACCCGGCAGGCAGATTCAATAGAGTTGATGACGCGCTGGCGGATTGCCAGGCAATGGTTTTATTCATTTTGTTTAAAGTTTAAAAATATATTTGATATGCATTTTATGGGACTCCGGCGCGAATTACCATAACCCGCAGGTTGCTGAAAAGTTTGCTACGGTTAGTCAATGCGCATAACGGAGCCATTAGCATGGAAAAATACCGGTTAACGGACGCCACCAGAACGGTTGACTATCAGGAAAATGGCGTCACTCACAAATTTACCCTGCGCCAGATAGAAGCGCTGCGTGATTTTAGTGATATCAAAGCGGGAACCCTGGGCGGCTGGATGGAGGATGAAAGCAATCTTAGCCATGACGGCGATTGCTGGGTTTACGATCATAACAGCGCGGTCTTCGCCGGAGCGAGCGTCAGCGGCAATGCGCGAGTTACCCAGCCCTGCACCCTCAGCCACGGCGCGTCGCTCGCTGGTGAGTGCTGGGCGGATCGCGCGGATATCAGCCACGGTGCGGCTGTATACGATCGCGCCATGATCCAGGCATCGCAGGTACGGGGTGAATGTCGGATTTATGGCGATGCGCGGGTAATGCATCAGAGCCAGGTGATCGCCGCCGTGGGGTTGACCGAAGACCGCGACCAGCGGCTGCAAATCTACGATAACGCCACGGTTAACGCCTCACGCATCGTCCACCAGGCGCAAATCTATGGCCGGGCGCTGGTGAACTACGCGTTTATCGAGCATCGCGCCCAGATCTACGAGGATGCGATTTTAGAAGGCAACGACGAAAACAACGTCTGGGTCTGCGACTGCGCGCAAATCTACGGCCAGGCGCGGATTGTTGCCGGAACCGAGATCGACCAGTGCCCCACCATCCGCTACAGTTCGCAGGTGTTCGGCAACGCGGTGATTGAAGGCGACTGCGTACTGAAACATCACGTACACGTGTTCGACGACGCGGTGATTACCGGTGGCCCGGTGCAACTGGACGACCGGATAAAGATTTGCGGCCATGCGCGGGTGACCGGCAACGTATTGATTGAAAATCAGGTCACCGTCATGGATAACGCCGTGATAGAAGCCTTTAACGGCGATCCGCTGCATCTTCGCGGCGCGAAAATTCTCAACGGCAATCAGTATATTACCCGCACGCCGGTTATTGGGGCGATTTAATGCCCGGTTTGTGATGGTTTATCTATGATGCGCGCATACATATTCTGATCGTGAAACGCGCCGTTCAGGTATTCCGCCTGCTTCAGGCAACCTTCCAGAACAAACCCGTTGCGCAGCGCCACCTGGTTGCTGGCATGATTAGTGACGATGCACTTAATCACGAAGCGGCGCACGCTGCCTTCGTTGGCGTAATGCTGCATCATCGCCTGTAGCGCCTGAGAAATAATGCCC
This sequence comes from Atlantibacter sp. MEI4A-1023, assembly GCF_056155425.1. NCBI lineage: Bacteria > Pseudomonadati > Pseudomonadota > Gammaproteobacteria > Enterobacterales > Enterobacteriaceae > Atlantibacter > Atlantibacter sp. MEI4A-1023. The sequence continues at coordinate 2,176,397 of NZ_CM149568.1, read as the reverse complement.
TGCCCCTGTAAACCTTCATCCAGCCAGTAGCCAATATAGGCGGCCTTATTCGTCGGTTCGATCTGGTTAAACGAAATCACGCCGCATACCGCGTCATGGCGCAAAATCATAAACATTTTGGCATAGCCGCGATGGTGCAACTGATAATTGCCCTGCACCGTGCGGCGGATATCGTTACTGCTGACCACCGACTTCGGCCACTCCATCGCCTGTTGCAGGTAGGCTTTATTGCGCTCAACCAGTTGATATAGCGGCTCAATAAACGGGTCGTTGACCGAGTGCAGTTTCAGGGTGTCGTTAATAATAATGATGTCGTCATGCCACTCAGCGGGATTTTGCACGCGGGGTCTCCGGATGGTGTTTTTTTATTAGCATAACGTAAAAAGGGGAGCCTTCGCTCCCCTCAACATTTGCCAGACCGATTAGCGCATCTGGCGATCGTCAACGTAATGACGTTTGTCCGGCGCGGGCGGGAAGTACTGATACAGCCAGGTTTCGCTGATGGTCTCGCCCTGGCAGCGCAGGAACATGCGCATTTCCACCGGATCCGTCGAGTCGGATGTCGGGTGCCAGTCGAACAGAATACGGTAACCGTCAAACGGTTCGACATACAAAATTTCAATCTGCTTCGCTTCGCCGCTGGACAGCGTGATCACCGGCTCAATGCCTTTCGGCGCGGCGTCTTTCAGATTGCCGCCGATAAAATCAATGGCGAAACGGCGTGACCAGGTGGTCGGGAAATGCTCGCCCGGTGCCCAACCTTCCGGGAAACTGCCCATCCCGGTGCGGGTGGCGAGAATATTCGCCAGCGGCGAGCGCACCGGCGGTTCGCCGCTCCAGTACAGCTTGTATTTGAAATTGAGCTGATCGCCCGCTTTCACCGGCTTTTCCGGCTGCCAGAAGCAGACGATGTTATCCAACGTTTCCCCGGTGGTCGGGATCTCCATCAGGCCGACGGTACCCTTGCCCCATTTGTTGGTCGGTTCGACCCACAGGCTTGGGCGTTTGTTGTACCAGCCCATGATGTCCTGATAGCTCTCGAAATTACGGTCGGTTTGCACCAGGCCGAAGCCTTTCGGGTTATCGTCGGTAAAGGCGTTGAACTGCAGACGCTGCGGGTTATTCAGCGGACGGCACACCCATTCGCCGTTGCCGCGCCACATTGCCAGGCGGTCGGAGTCGTGGATTTGCGGATGGATGGTGTCGCACATCCGGCGCTCGTTAGTGCCGCAGGCGAACATACTGGTCATCGGCGCGATACCCAGTTGTTTGATGTCTTTACGCGCGAACAGGCGGTTTTCTACCTCCATCACCACCCGCTTCTCTTCGCAGTGGATAATGAATTTGTACGCGCCGGTGACGCTCGGGCTATCGAGTAGCGCATACACCACAAATGTGGTGTCGTCGGCTTTCGGGGTTTCAAACCAGAAGGCGGTGAAATCCGGGAATTCTTCCAGGCTATCGGTAAAGGTATCTACTGCCAGACCGCGCGCCGAGAGGCCGTACTGGTAGGTACTGTCAACGGCGCGGAAATAGCTCGCGCCGAGGAACGACACGATATCGCGGCGCGCCAGTTCCGGGGCTTTGAAAGCGCGGAAACCGGCGAAGCCGAGATCGGGCTGGCCCACTAGCTGTTTGGTGTCGACGCCCGCATCGTGATATTTGAACAGTTCAGGGCGGAAGTGGATTTCACGCGCCTGATGGGAGGACGGGTCGAGGGAAAACATCCGCACGCGGCGGCGGAAGCCCATGCCAACGTGGAAGAACTGCACGTCCAGTTCGCGCCCAGGGATATTGTTCCACAGCGAGTGTTCCGCATCGTACTGAATGCTGTTGTACGCCTGCGGGGTTAAGGTCGCCAGGGTATCCGGCAACGGACGCGGTGCGCCGCCCCAGGGTTTTTTGGCTAAATCGCCTGCCATGGATTGCAGAACGTCGAAATCAAATGCGCGCGACAGCCCGTCGGCGATATCTGACTCTTGCGCCCATGCTGCGTTAGAAAACAGGGTCATCAGACCCGGCGTACCGCAAGCGGCGGCAAGTGCCATTGAGGCTTTAATAAAACGTCTGCGATTCATGCCTGAGAACGCGTCCTTTTGGAGTCAAAGAGTGCTGTCACGCGCAGCGCCAACAGCGGCAATTTATTGTATTTGTTACGACCGCTCACTCTAGTCAAAATTCATTTTGAAGCCAATAGCTTTCCACGCGCACCGTCACGCTTGTAGAAAGGAAAAACGTGTTATCTTGCGCCATGTAAAGAAAGGTCAACTTTCAGAAAAAATAAGCTGTTGTTATTTAGCTGTTTCGCAGCATCTCATTAAACCGGTTTGCACGTTTTGACAAATCGCTTTCTGTTTCGATGTCGGGGATAAACAGAATCATCTGAAGGGGGATTTTGCACGCCCACACATAACTGAAATATATCTTTCGGCGGGCTTGCCAGGCGGTAAAAGACGGGGTAGTTTCAGCGTCGCGCCAGGGGTGGGATTACCCTCTCCCTTGCGTATATGCCTTTATTCCTCTCGTTGAGAGGGCCCGATACCACAATAAAAATATCGGGCGGACACCAAATTATATTAATGATGATAGCTTGTGGTGGCCCGGCGTTGCCGGGTTCTCTTCAAATGTCCAGCGGCATAAAAAAACCCCGTTTCGCAAGAAATCGGGGTTTTTACTTTTCAGGGGGAGCGGTTATTTAACGCTAACGTCGATGCCTGGGAAGTACTGCGCAGCCAGTTTAGTGATGGTGCCGTCGGCGCGGACCTTATCAATCGCGGCGTCCAGCTGTTTTTTGGTTTCCTCATCGCCTTTACGCAGGCCGAAACCGATACCGCTACCGAGGATTTTATCGTCAACCACCGGTTTGCCGATAAAACCGAAGCCTTTGCCCTGCGGTTTGCTCAGGAAGCCGCCCTGACCCGCAGCCGACATCACCAGCGTGGCGTCGATACGTCCGTTCACCAGGTCACCCCACGCCAGGTTCTGATCTTTATAGGAAACCACTTCAACGCCCTGCTTTTCCCAGTGCTCTTTGGCATAGGTTTCCTGAATGGACCCCTGCAATACGCCGATGGTTTTGCCTTTCAGCGCTTCCGGAGTGGCATCCAGCGCGCTGCCTTCTTTACCCACCAGCTGTGACGGAATACGGTAGATCGGCTGGGTAAAGTCGATGCTCTGGCGGCGCTGTTCGGTAATGTTCATCGCCGAGTTGATAGCATCGAATTTCTTCGCGACCAGGCCGGGGATCAGGGTATCAAACGAGGTTTCTACCCAGCTACATTTCAGGCTGGCAGCCTGGCAGATGGCTTTGCCCAGTTCGATATCAAACCCTTCCAGTTCGCCCTGTGAATTGCGGCTTTCAAACGGCGGGTATTCTGCTTCCAGGCCGTAGCGCAGCTCGGTCGCCGCCAGAGAAGAGAACGATGTCACCATCCCCAGTGCCAGACACAGCATTTTCATTTTAGTCATTGTGATCCCCTTCTTAGCGTGGCTTAACCTGACAGAGCGCCTGCGCCCCTGCCCGTAACGTCGCTTCATCTTTGGCAAAAGAGAGGCGAATCAATTTATTATCGGTTCCGTCTGTGTAAAACGCCGACAGCGGAATCGTTGCTACACCATAATCCACGATCAGCCGTTTCACCATCTCGCTGTCGCTTTCATCGCTAAAATGTTCATAGCTCGCCAGCAGGAAGAACGATCCGGCGCTCGGCAGCAGTTTAAACGGCGACGCCGCCAACAGCGTTTGCATCAGATCGCGTTTACGCTGGTAAAACTCGCCTAGCGACAGATAGCGCGCCGGGTCGCTCATATAGTCGGCGAAAGCGTACTGCATCGGCGTATCGGCGGAAAACATCAGGAACTGATGCACTTTTATCACTTCATCCATCAGCGCCGCCGGCGCCAGGCAATAGCCCACGCGCCAGCCGGTTACATGGAACGTTTTGCCGAACGAGGAGATAATCACGCTGCGTTCCGCCAGCGCCGGATGGGTCGCCATACCGTGGTGCTTCAGACCATCGAACACGATGTGCTCATAGACTTCATCAGACAAAATCACGATATCGGTGTTGCGGGTGATGGCGGCGAGTTTTTCCAGATCGTCGCGGCTGAACACCTGGCCGCTCGGGTTATGCGGCGTGTTGACGATAATCATCCGGGTGCGCGGCGTGATCGCGGCCTGCACTTCATCCCAGTCCACGGCGAAATCCGGCACCGTCAGTTTGATCGCCACCGGCGTCGCGCCCTGCAACCGGACAATCGGCGCATAGCTGTCGAACGACGGCTCGAAATAGATAACCTCGTCTCCCGGATGCACCAGGCCGCTGATGGCGCAGTAAATCCCTTCGCTGGCGCTGGCGGTGATCAGTACTTCGCTGTCGGCGTCGTAGTTCGCGCCATACAGCGCCGCGACTTTTTCGGCGATCAGCGTTTTGAGGGTAACCAGCCCGGTCATCGGCGCGTACTGGTTGCGGTTGGCTTCCATCGCCCGGGTGACGCCGGCGATCAACTGCGGATCGCAGGGGAAATTAGGCGCACCCTGAGAAAGATTAATCGCCTGGTGTTGGGCGGAAAGCTGACCAATCACAGTAAAAATCGTGGTGCCGACATCGGGCAGTTTGGAGCGTAATTGTACCGGCGTGTGATGGGGCATATTGGTTCCTTTCTCGTTTTGAGTGCATAACTATTCAAACCGCAGTGCGATAGCTCTGCAACCGATTTGTTGTCATAATAGCCATGCAAAAAATGCATGGCTTAAAACTTCAGGGAGCCGTTATGACGCGCCGCACTCTTCCTTTAAATGCGCTTGAGGCGTTTTTAGTGACCGCCCGCCACCTCAATTTAACCCACGCGGCGCGCACGCTGTATCTGACCCAGGGCGCAGTAAGCCGCAAAATCGCCGCGCTGGAAAACTGGTTCGGTTTTACGCTTTTCGAGCGCCATGCTCGCGGATTACGGCTGACGCCGCAGGGCAGCGCCCTGCTGCCGGAACTGCAAAGCGCATGGGATCAGTTAATGACCACCGCCGAACAGGCGCGCCAGCAGCATAACATTATCCGCCTGAAAGCCCCGACCTGCGCCATCCGCTGGCTGGTGCCGAAGCTGATGCAACTGGAAAAGACGCTCAACGACGTACAGGTCACGCTGACCACGACCACCGATCATGACGTCAATTTCAAAACTGAGCCCTACGACGCGGCGATTATTTTCGGTGCCCATAAAACCCAGGGATTTTTGCTGTTTGATGAGGCGCTAACGCCGGTATTAAGCGCTTCAACGATCGGTGAAATACCCGCCACAGCGGAAGCGCTGGCACCGTTGACCTTTTTGCATCCCACCCGTGATAAAACCGACTGGTCGCTATGGCTGGCCCAGCAGGCGTCGCCGCGGCCGGTTATGCGTAAAAATCAACACTTCGATACTATGGATTTAGCCATCAGCGCGGCGATCCAGGGGTTTGGCGTGGCGATTGCCGATGAACGGCTGGTGGCAGAAGATTTACGCGCCGGGCGGCTGGTCCGTCCGTTCCCCCAGAGCGTAAAAACCGGCGCCAGCTACCGTCTGGTGCTGCGCGATGCGCCGCAGGAAAACGAGCTGATGGCGGCATTTGTCGCGCAGTTGCTTACTCCAGACTGACATGATGGCGCATCACCCGCCGGAACAGCGCCAGCCGGGCGCGCATAAAGCGGTTCTCCAGTTTAAAGCGCGGCTGTTGATCTACGCCCAGGCGCATCAGCCGGTCGCGCCCTGGCAGGCAGGCTGGCCAGCGTAGCGGCCCTTCTAAAACCGTATGCTCAGCGCTGGCGTGTTTGGCGAAGCTGACCCAGTAATCCGCTATCCGGGCGCTGAAGGTTAAATCGCGCGCGTTAACGTAATGACGCGCCGGTTCGCTGAGCGTTAAGGTGTCAAATACGTAAGGCACTTCATTGCCGTGCCAGGTGCCGTTGGGATAGGTTTCACGCTCCGCTTCAGCCACATAGTCAAACCAGTAGCGCCAGCAGGGCTGATTGACCCGCTGCTGGGCCTGCATCGCCACATAGCCCATGGTGGTGAACGCCATATCGCGGCATACCTGACGGCCTAATTCCTCATCGCCGCGCACGCCGGGATAGAGCAGTTTAATTAACCCCAGTCCCAGCCGCTTTTCCCGCCGCAGCTTGTGAATTTGCGCTTCCAGCGACACGCCAAAGTACGCCAGTACGCTCGCCTCATCACTATTACTGCCAATCATCAGCGGCAGTGGGTGCTGACGGGCGTGAAACAACACATCGAGCATCGGCTCTGGCAGTACCCGGTCGCCGCTAATGGGCGCGGGGCCGATATTCAACGGCGCTTCCAGCGGCCAGAAGGCGTCGGCAGGTAGCTGGCGCAATTGCGCTGCCGTGGCGTCTTCCAGCCCAAAATGCTTCGCGACGCGCTGGCCTTTCTCCAGCGCTTTTTCACGCTTCACATCAGGCAAGGTATAGGCGCTTTGCACAATGGCCTTATGAAATAAACCGCTGGCCAGCGGCGACGCCATCAGTGACAATACGCTGCGCCCTCCGGCGGATTCGCCAAACAACGTGACGTTGTCACGGTCACCGCCAAACGCAGCGATATTTTCCTGCACCCAATGCAGCGCGGCAATTTGATCCAGCAAGGCGAAGTTATGGGTCGGCCCGTCAGGATCTTCCCCCTCCAGCGCCGGATGAGCGAAGAAACCCAGGTGCCCAAGCCGGTAATTTATCGTTACCAGCACCACGCCGCGTTTTGCCAGCGCCTGCCCGTCATAGGGCGGTAACCCGCCTGCGCCAATGGTGTAGCCGCCGCCGTGGATCCACACCATCACCGGGAGCGGCTGAGGCAAGTCGACGGGCGACCAGATATTGAGATACAGACAATCTTCAGAGAACTGCCCCGGATCGCCGCCGCCGATGGCCTTACAGTAGTCGAGGTTTTGCCAGCTGGCGCGGGAGAACGCATCGGCCTGCCGTACGCCCCGCCACGCCGCAAGCGGCTGCGGGGCGCGCCAGCGTAAGTCACCGGTGGGCGGCGCAGCGTAGGGAATACCGCGCCAGACATGTATATCGTCAATTTGCTGGCCGAGCAGTTGCCCCTGAGCCGTCGCGACCAGCGGATGTTGAGGTGTTTTCATCGGCGTTCCTGCAAAAGACCTCTTTTACAGTAGCCCGCAGCGGCGTTTGCTGCGATCGGAGGCTTCCTGGTACAGCGCAAACTCATCCTGCACCGGGCAACCCAGCGCCTCCTGGAACGCTTCCCGGCTGGCATTGCCGTGGCTGCGCCCGCGCGCCTCATCGCCCAGATTAGACTGGAAAATCCCCGCCGCGCTGACCGGCAGGAAATCTTCATAAATAATCGGCTGGGCGGTGATCCAGCCGCGCTCAATAAGCGGTTGCGGGTCATCGCCGGGGTTGATCTGTTTGCGGTGGGTTTCGCCCACCGGGGTTAAACGGTAGCGGAAATAGGCCAGCCCCTGATGCCGCAGCAGCATGTCGCTGTCAGGAAACGCCTGGAACACCTCCTGCAAATGAAGCTGATGTGTCAGGTTATCGCTGCCGTTGCCCGCCTCGCCCAGCAGTTTGTCATACAGCGCCCGGCCTTTCGGGGTCAGGGCGATGCCGCGCTGTTCGATTTCACCAAATCGCGCGGTATGGGTGCCGTGATGTTCGCCGTTAAACATAATCGGCTCTTCCAGCGCTTTGAAACTGGTCTGGCGCAGCAGGATCGGGATCTCCCGGCGCGGCGGCCCTTCGATAATCATTTTGGGTTCGATGCCGTATTCCGGCATCAGCGACTGCACGCGGTCGATGTCCAGGGTGCGCGGCGTCAGATGGTTGATGTGACAACCGCGAAACGACACCACATCGGCAATCAGCCGATGGGCGTTATGCAGCGCGTGGTAGGTTTCAGTATCCACCGTGGCATGGCTGTGCCAGCGGAACGTTTCCAGCGCTTCGCTAACAAACTCCCTGGCCTGCTTCTCATCCAGCCCGCCCTGCGCGTCATAAATATCCAGCAGTTCGCGGCAACGCGGCGTGAAAATGTCCCGCGCGGCGAGAATGCGGGCAGCCTTTTTGCGCAGGTTTTCATCTTCGATCAGTTCCAGGCGCAGCAGCGAGGTAAAAACGCGAAACGGGTTGCGTTGCAGCGCGGTGTCGTCAATGGGGCGAAACGCGGTAGAGTGCACCGGTACGCCCGCCTGGGAAAGATCGTAATAGCCCACCGGATACATGCCCAGCACCGCGAACACCCGGCGTAGCGTGGATAATTCCTCCGCTGTTCCAACCCGGATCGCGCCGTGGCGCTCCACATTCAGGCGCGCCAGTTCGTCGGCGTTTACCAGTTGCTCATGCAATTGCGGATTATTTTCCAGCACCGCCAGGTTCACATCCGCCACCAGTTCAAGCAGCGTGCCGTACTGTGGCACCTCTTTCTGGTACATCGCTGACATTGCCTGCGAAAATTGTTCCCGAATCTCATCTGCCGTGATGCTGTTCGCCATGATGTCATTTCTCCAGTGAATATTGCTGAGATTGTAGGAAACGACGGAATAGATTGACGTGAAGAATGTGGAATCTGTGATCTCAGGCCGGGGTGATGATTTTATAAGCCAGGCGCGGAATTTGATCTTCAGACAAGTCCTGGGCAATACCCCAATAATTGGAATATATCCGCGTTGTTTTGTTAACTTAAATACCGTAATGTTAATAATAATTTGCTATCAAGTTATCAAAATCACACAACTTTTCTTGTCACGGATCACGTTTCGTTTTTAACATCGATTATGGAAAAAAACGGTTTGTTCAGTCAGCGCATTCGTTTGCGCCATTTACATACATTCGTTGCCGTCGCTCAACAGGGAACGCTGGGGCGCGCGGCAGAAACCCTTAATTTAAGCCAGCCTGCATTATCAAAAACGCTTAATGAACTTGAGCAGTTGACCGGTGAGCGCCTGTTCGACCGTGGTCGGCTGGGTGCACAATTGACGCTGGTCGGTGAACAGTTTCTCACTCACGCCATCAAGGTGTTGGACGCGCTCAACCACGCCGGACAGTCGCTGGCCCGCAAAGAAGAGCAATCCAAAGACGTGGTGCGCATTGGCGCGCTGCCTACCGCTGCGCTGGGCATTCTGCCAGCAGTGATCGGTCCGTTTCACAAACATCAAACCAACCTGACGCTTCAGGTCGCCACCATGAATAACCCAATGCTGCTGTCGGGGCTGAAATCGGGCGAGCTGGATTTAGGCATTGGACGCATGTCTGACCCGGAAATGATGACCGGGTTCAATTATGAACTGCTGTTTCTGGAGTCGATGAAGCTGGTGGTGCGCCCCAATCATCCACTGTTAGCCGACACCATTACCTTAAGCCGGGTGCTGGAATGGCCGGTCGTGATCTCCCCGAAAGGCACCGCACCGCGCCAGCACGCCGACGCGCTACTGGCGAGCCAGAACTGCAAATTGCCGAATTCCTGTATTGAAACGCTGTCGGCGTCGCTGTCGCGCCAGCTGACGGTGGATTACGACTACGTATGGTTCGTGCCCTCTGGCGCGGTCAAAGAGGATCTGCGCCAGAACACGCTGACCGCTCTGCCTATCGCTAACCCTGGGGTTGGCGAGCCCATCGGTATTCTGACACGGATCGATAAGCCGCTCTCGCCTGGGGCGCAACTGTTGCTGGCGTCAATCAGAAAATCCATGCCGCTGTAATGGCGGCTGTTTTCATCACCTGCTGGAATAATTAAGCGCATAAAGTGATAACCGCCGTTTCTCCGGGCGTACATAATGAGTTCACGCAATCAGACCCGGAGAAACCTATGCCCACCCTGTATGATCCCGTAAAAATCGGCGCGCTTGAGCTGAAAAACCGTATCGTTATGGCCCCGCTGACCCGCATGCGCGCGGTTGACGAGCGTGCGCCCGGTCCACTGACCAAAGAGTATTACGTCCAGCGCGCCAGCGCCGGGCTGATCTTTACCGAAGCCACCTCCGTGACTCCCCAGGGCGTGGGTTATCCCAACACGCCGGGCATCTGGTCGGAAAAACAGGTACAGGCGTGGAAAGAGATCGTCGACGCGGTACATGCAGCGGGCGGTAAAATCGTCAGCCAGCTCTGGCATGTGGGCCGCGTGTCCGACCCGGTTTTCCTCGACGGCGCGTTGCCGGTTGCCCCCAGCGCCATCGCGCCAGAAGGCCACGTCACCACCGTGCGCCCGCAGCGCCCGTATGAAACCCCGCGCGCCCTGGAAACCGACGAGATCCCGGCCATTGTGGCGGATTTTGTCCGTGCGGCGGAAAATGCCAAACGCGCCGGGTTCGACGGTGTGGAAATCCATGCCGCTAACGGCTATCTGTTTGATCAGTTCCTGCATGACGGCTCTAATAAGCGTACCGACCGCTACGGCGGCAGCATTGAAAATCGCGCCCGCTTTCTGCTGGAAGCGGTGGATGCGGTGCTTAACGTTTGGCCTGCTGACCGGTTAGGGGTACATCTGAATTTGATGTCCAACTCCTATTCTATGGAAGACAGTAACCCGCTGGCGCTGTTTAGCTATGTGGCGGAGCAGCTCAGCCAGCGCAAGGTGGCCTATATCTTCGCCCGCGAATCCCAGGATTTCCCTGGTCGCGTGGGGCCGCAGGTGAAGCAAAAATTCAGCGGCGCGTGGATCGCCAACGAAGGGCTGACACAACACTCGGCGGAGGCGCTGATTGAACGCGGTGAAGCCGATGCCGCCGCGTTCGGCAAGCTGTATATCGCTAACCCCGATCTGGTGGAGCGCTTTAGCCAGCAAGGACCGTTTAACGAGCTGAACAATGCAACCATTTATGCGCCAGGCGCGACGGGATATACCGATTATCCGGCGTTAAGTTAACCGCAAAAATAAAGAGAGCGGCATAGTTGCCGCTCTCTTTTTATCTTCAGGGGATGAGCAGGATTTTAGCGGAAGAGACCCGCTGGAATTCCAGGTCATCAAACGCCCGTTGCCCGGCCAGCAGTTCCCGCTGTTCAATCCAGCCCAGCGTCCCCAACGCGCCCTGCTCCAGCATCGACAGCGTCAGATGGAAATCTTCCATGGTGTAGGTGTACGTCCCCAGCAGCGTGATCTCCCCGAGGGTGATTTTGCGCATATCTATTTCGCTGTCCCAGTCCTGCAAACCGATATGCATCACCACCCCGCCCGGCTTGACGGTTTTAATCGCCAGTTTGCGGGTGATGGCGGACCCTACCGCGTCGATCACCACCTGACGGCTGGATTCATCAATCGTCTGGTTGATGGGATTAACGCATTCGCATCCGGTGTATTGCTGTGCCGTGTCGGCGCGCAGCGGATTGGTTTCCGCCAGGGTGATTTCCCGGCATCCCCAGGCGCGCAGCACCAGTACCGTCAGCAGGCCGATCGCCCCGCCGCCGATCACCAGCACCCTGGCGTCCGCCAGCGGCATCTGCATCGCCCGCTGCGTCAGGCGCAGGGCGTGCACCACGGTGGCAGCGGGTTCGGTGATCGCCGCGTCCTGTAACGACAGGCCATCGGGCAACGCCACCACCGAGGCCGCCGGGATTGCCATGTATTCGGCGAACGCCCCCGGCCAGTCCATGCCGATCATATGCCGGTCGCTGCAAAGGTTGTCGCGGCCCTCGCGGCAATAATCGCATTTCCCGCAGGTGATCAGCGGATTGGCGGTGACCCGCTGGCCCGGCTTAAAGCGCGGCGACTGGCTTTCGACGATTTCGCCGGACAACTCATGCCCCAGCACCAGCCCCGGCTGGCGGCGCGGATCTTTACCGTGAAAAGCATGCATATCCGAGCCGCAAATCCCGGCGGCGGCAATGCGGATCACAACCTGATCGCCGCCTTCCGGCAACTGCGGATAAGGCCGCTCCTGAATCTCAACGCCCAGCGGGCGGGTATAGACAAGTGCTTTCATGCATCCTCACTTCATCATGACTGAATGGGTTACCGCCATGCGGCCTGCACCGTGGGTGCGTCGCCACAGATACACTGCGCAGGCGGCGCTGATCAGGCCGATAACCAGTACGTAGGCGCAGATGAGCCACGGCTCGCCGCCCATCGATTCGGAGAACAGGGTTGCCAGCACCGGCGTTAAGCCCCCGGCGAAAACGCCAGAAATCTGGTAGGCAAACGAAATGCCGGTATAACGCACCGACGCGTCGAAACATTCCGAATAGACCGACGACATGGTGCCAAACACCGCCGCATGGAAAATCCCGAACGGCACGATGATCGCTGCCCACACCAGCCAGATTTGGTCCGCGTTGTAATGCATAATCGCGAACGCCGGGAATGCCGACAGGCCCGAAAGCGCCGCCCCCATGGCGTAGACCCGCGCCCGCCCCCAGCGGTCCGCCATATAGCCCCAGAACGGAATAAAGAAGCTCATCACAAAGGCGCTGCCGAGTATCGCCACAATCGCCTGATCGCGCGGAATGTTCAGGGTCTGTGTCAGGTAAGTCAGCGAAAACACCCCAAAGATATTAAAGAACACGCCGTCGATCAGGCGCATCCCCATGCAGGTGAACACCAGTCGGGTATGTTTGCGGAACAACTCCACCAGCGGGATACGCTTCGGCGCATCTTTTTGCTTTTCTTTGGCTTTCAGGAAGTCTTCAGTTTCCGCGACATTTTTACGGATGTAGGTGCCGATAATCACAAACACCCCGCTGAGCAGGAACGGCACGCGCCAGCCCCATGACATAAAGTCCTCATCGGAGAGGGTAAATGAGGCCAGGCCAATCGCGCCGGAAGCCAGCAGCAGGCCCAGGGACATCCCCACCTGGGGAATACTGGCGAAGAACGCGCGGTTCTTTTCCGGGGCCGATTCAAAGGTCATCAGCACCGCGCCGCCCCATTCGCCGCCGAGGCCGATGCCCTGAATCATGCGACAGGCAATCAGCAAACACGGCGCCCACAGGCCAATTTGCTGATAACTGGGTATCAGCCCTATCACCACCGTCGCGCCGCCCATGATCACCAGCGTCAGGATCAGCATGTTTTTGCGCCCGAGGGTGTCGCCGAAGTGGCCGAAAATAATCGCCCCGAGCGGCCGGGTCAGAAAGCCGATGGCAAACACGCCGTAGGAGAGCAGCGTGGTGATAAACGGATCGCCTTCCGGGAAATAGAGTTTGTTAAACACCATCCCGGCAACGGTGCCGTAGAGAAAGAAGTCATACCATTCAATGGTCGAACCGAACAGGCTGGACAGCGTAACGCGTCGCAAGTTACCGGCAGCGGGTTTTTGCATGATGTGTTCCTCTGCGCTGAAAAGAAGAGATCAAATGGCGCTGTAACCGCCGTCGACCATCAGGGTTTGCCCGGTGATATAGGCGCTGGCGTTGCTGGCGAGAAACAGCGTCACGCCAGACAAATCCTCCAGCTCGCCGTTACGCCCCAGACAGGTGTGCTGGGCGTGACGTTCGCGCAGGGCCTCGTCGGCAAACACCGGCCCGGTTAACGCAGTAGGGAAAAAGCCCGGCCCGATGGCGTTGCACGTGACACCGTCACGCCCCCAGCGCTGGGCGATGGCCCGCGTGAGCTGCACCACGCCGCCCTTGCCTGCGCCATAGGGGGCGCTGTTGGCAAACGCCCGCGTCGACTGGAGCGAGGCGATATTAATAATCCGCCCCCAGCGCCGCCGGGCCATGCCCGGCGCCAGCGCCTGGGTCAGGAAAAACGGCGCTTTAAGATGCAGCGCCAGTTGCTCATCCCACGCCGACTCACTGACCTCTTCAAACGGCTGGCGTAAATTGACCCCCGCCGCGTTGACCAGAATATCCACCGCGCCGCAGGCTGCCGCCAGTTTGTCGATATCGGCTTTTTTGCTGATATCCGCGCACAGATAACTGGCGCGCCCGCCCGCTGCGGACAAGCGCTGGACGGTTTCGGCCAGGGTGCCTTCGCGCCGCGCGGCAATAATAACGGTCGCCCCGGCCTGCGCCAGCGCCCCGGCCATCGCCGCGCCGATCCCGCTGCCGCCGCCAGTGACCAGCGCGGTTTTGCCCGTCAAATCAAATAAAGCTGAAAGTTGCATAGGAGTTCCTCAACGGGTGACCGGGACGCCGGTCAGGAAAGACTCGCCGGCGAAATATTTCTCCAGCCGGACTTCTGCGGTGCGCGCGTGCGCTTCCATGCCTTCCAGCCGCGAAATGCGCGCGGTGGTTTCGGCAATTTGCGGCACCGCTTCCCGGGACATCTGCTGCCAGGTCAGGGTTTTCAGGAATTTGTGTACCGACAGGCCGCCGGAATAACGCGCCGCGCCTTTGGTCGGCAGGACGTGGTTAGGGCCGCTGCACTTGTCGCCGAACGCCACGGTGGTTTCTTCACCGAGGAACAGCGAGCCGTAGCAGCTCAGGGTATCGCGCCACCAGTTCAGGTCGCTGGTATGGACTTCGAGATGCTCGGAGGCGTAGCGGTCGGAAATCTCCACCACTTCTTCGCGTGTGTCGCAGACAATCACTTCGCCGTAATCACGCCAGGCGCAACTTGCCGCGTCGCGGGCTACCGGCGGGAGCTGGTCGATCAGCTGCGGGACGCGCTCAAGTACCTCTTCCGCCAGTGCGCGGGAGGTCGTAAACAGCCAGGCGGGCGATTCATGCCCGTGCTCCGCCTGCCCAACCAGATCGCTGGCGACAATATGCGGATCGGCGCTGTCATCGGCGATCACCGCCACTTCTGATGGCCCGGCAAACACGTCAATCCCTACCTGACCAAACAGCGTGCGCTTGGCTTCTGCAACAAACTTATTGCCTGGCCCCACGACCACATCGGCGGGTTTACCGGTAAACAGCCCCCACGCCATCGAAGCGATGGCCTGTACGCCGCCCAGCGTCATAATGGTGTGCGCCCCCGCCCGGTGAAACGCGTACAGCACACACGGGTGAATCGATTGCCCCAGATAAGGGCCCGAACAGGCAATAATGTTTTTCACTCCCGCCGCTTTAGCGGTCGCCACGCCCATATAAGCAGAAGCGATATGCGCGTAGCGGCCAGCGGGCGCATAACACCCCACGGTCGTGACGGGCAGAACTTTTTGACCTGCCACCAGCCCGGAAGGTAAAGTCACTTCAAAGTCTTTCACCGATTCGCGCTGGGCGCAGGCAAAGGTGTATACCTGCTCGATGGCGTAGTCGATATCGCGGCGTACGTCGCCGGGCACTTCGCGGATTTGCGTGGCGATTTGGTCGGGGGTCAACATAATATCGCCCGTCCAGTTATCGAGCTTACTGGCGTAGCGACGTACTGCCTCTTCACCCTGTTCTTTAATGGTGGCGAGCATCTCATCCACCACACGACGCGCTTCAAACGTGTTGGACTCCGGTGTTTTACTCGCTTTCTTTAACCAGTTAATAGACATACGTATCTCCACGGATTGTTTAAGGGACCGGGCTGAACTGCTGACCGTTATTCCTGTGTCATATATATGACTATCGTTATCTATAGTGAGCATCGACGCGAACTGCAAAAGATAATCGAACAAAAAGTGATCGCGATCGCCCTCATTCCCCAGAACTCCTGCCCCGATCACATTTTTTTCACATCTCAAAGCCCTTATTAAATAAAGTATTATTAATCATCGATTTAAACGATTAGTCCTTTCTGACCTTTGTTGCCTTTCTGTTTCTCCAGGGTGACCCCCTCTATTCGTGAGCCGGATCTCAAAAACTAACCACCCGCGCTAAATTAATTTGGCACCTTAAGGTCATTTAATATATGTCATATACATGAGTTGATTTCTTGTGCACTAAAACGGAGGCGATTATGAGTATCGATTTTGTCGTACACGATGATGGTGATTCAGTAGGGGTGGTGGTGATAGAGGGCGTTGAAGCGGGCCAGAAGCTCACCGGCTGGATTATGGACCAGAACAAAACCATTGAATTTGAAGTAAAAAATGACATTCCCATCGGCCATAAGCTGGCCATTCGCGATTTGGCCGTCAATGACTCGGTCATTAAGTATGGGGAAGACATTGGCCGCGTCGTCTCGGCGATCAAGCAAGGCGAACATCTGCATGTACACAACGTGAAAACCAAAAGGTGGTAATGATGGAAATCAAAGGACGTCAGTTTGCAGGTTATCGCCGTGAAAATGGCCGGGTCGGTATCCGCAACCATGTGATTGTGCTGCCGGTGGATGATATTTCCAACGCCGCAGCGGAAGCGGTCGCCAACAACATTAAAGGCACCATCGCCCTGCCGCACCCGTATGGGCGCTTACAGTTTGGCGAAGATCTGGAGTTGCACTTTCGCACCCTGATCGGCACCGGCTGTAACCCTAACGTGGCGGCGGTGATCGTCATCGGCATCGAACCGGGCTGGACCCAGCGCGTGGTCGACGGCATTAAAGCCACCGGCAAACCGGTCGCCGGTTTCTGGATTGAGCAGAACGGCGATCACAACACCATCTGCAACGCCTCGCGCAAAGCGCGTGAGTTTTCACAATATGCGTCGGAACTTCAGCGTGAGATGTGTGACATCAGCGAGCTGTGGGTGTCCACCAAGTGCGGCGAATCGGATACCACCTCCGGCTGCGGCGCCAACCCTGCGGTCGGCAATCTGTTCGACCGGCTGTACGAGAACGGCAATACCCTGCTGTTCGGCGAAACCTCGGAGCTGACCGGCGGCGAGCATCTGGTCGCGGCCCGCTGCGCCAACAGCGATGTGCGCCAGAAGTTCCAGTTTATGTTCGACCGCTACAGCGCCATGATCGACCGCTGGAAAACCAGCGATCTCTCCGAGTCGCAGCCTACCAAAGGGAATATTGAGGGCGGGCTGACCACCATCGAGGAAAAAGCGCTCGGCAACATCCAGAAAATCGGCAAGAAATGCCGGGTCGACGGGGTACTGGATAAAGCCGAAATGCCCACCGGGCCGGGATTGTGGTTTATGGATTCCTCCTCCGCCGCTGCCGAAATGGTGACGCTGTGCGCCGCCGGGGGCTATGTGGCGCACTTTTTCCCCACCGGCCAGGGCAACGTGATCGGCAACCCGATCCTGCCGGTGATCAAGGTGTGCGCTAACCCGCGCACGGTGCGCACCATGTCGGAACATATTGATGTGGATGTGTCGGCTATTCTGCGCCGCGAGATGAATCTGGATGGCGCGGGGGATGCGCTGTTGGAGAGCCTGCTGCGCACCGCCAATGGCCGCCTGACTGCCGCCGAAGCGCTGGGGCACCGGGAGTTTGTCCTCACCCGTATTTTCGAAAGCGCCTGATCCTTTGCCCGCCGCTCCGGCGGGCCTCTCTTCACGCTTGCCTGCGGTGCCGTTCGGGCACCGATTCTCACGCGAGGATATCCAGATGCGATTGCTCAAGCACCTCTACGTCCAGGTTTTAATCGGCCTGGTCGCCGGGGTTGCTGTGGGGTACGCCTTTCCTGATTTTGCTGTTCAGATGAAACCCCTCGGCGACACCTTTATTCGTCTTATCAAGATGATCGTTACCTTAGTAATTTTTTGTACCGTGGCGATTGGCATTGCCCGTATGGAAAGCCTGAAACAGGTGGGCAAAGTCGGCGGTAAGACGCTGATTTACTTTGAAGTGGTGACGACGCTGGCGTTGATCATCGGCATGGTGGTGGCCGATGTGATGAAACCCGGCGCGGGCATGAACATTGACGCCAGCAAGCTGGACGGCAGCGCCGTCAGCCATTACGTCAGCGCCAATGAGCACAGCAAAGGCTTTATGGAGCAGATCATTCCCGATTCGGTGATTGGCGCGTTCGCCCAGGGGAATCTGTTGCAGGTGCTGCTGTTCTCGGTGCTGTTCGGTGTCGCCCTGTCGCTGGCCTCCCAGCGTAGCGAATTTATCACCAAAACCATTGAGCAGTGCGGCGAAGTGTTGATGCGCATCGTCGAGCTGATTATGCGTCTCGCGCCCCTCGGCGCATTCGGGGCCATTGCTTTTACGGTCGGCAAATATGGCCTGACCTCGCTTTCGCATCTCGGGATGCTGATCGTCTGCCTGTACATCACCAGTTTTTTGTTTATCGGCGGCGTGCTGGGGCTGATCTGCAAGCTGGTGGGGGTCAGTTTATGGCGGCTAATCCTCTACTTCCGCGAGGAGTTGCTGATCGTCCTGGGCACCTCGACCACCGAATCAGTACTGCCCCGGCTGATGGTGAAAATGGAAAAACTGGGCTGCGACCGCGCCATTGTCGGGCTGGTGCTGCCGACCGGCTACTCTTTTAATCTGGACGGCGCAGCGATTTACCTGACCATGACGGCGCTGTTTATCGCCCAGGCGACCAATACCGATCTCACCCTGTGGCAACAAATCAGCCTGCTACTGATATTACTGTTGACGTCGAAAGGCGGCGCGGGAGTGGCTGGCGCGGCGTTGATTGCGCTTACCGCGACGCTGGCGACCCACAATATTATTCCACTGGCGGGCATAACCCTGGTGCTGGGTATCGACCGGATTTTGAACGAGATGCGCGCCGTCACCAATATGATCGGCAACGTGGTGGCGACGCTGGTGATCGCCCGCTGGGAGCAAAAATTAGATCTGGCGACGGCCAGAGAACAATTGCGTCTTGGCCCCGGCAAAATCACCCTGCCGCAGGATACGCCGATCCTGGAGCCGGAAAAAAGGAGTATGCCGTGAACGATCTTGTCTCCATTAGCGTGGTGCAACTAGATGCCCTTGCCCGTCAGGCGTTAATGAAAACCGGCGTCACGGCGCAGGCCGCCGAGGCAACATGCCGGGCGCTAATGGCGGCAGAACGTGCGGGCATTGCCTCGCACGGTTTCGCGCGGCTGCCGTTTTATCTTGATCAGCTCGCCAGCGGCAAACTCAACCCCAACGCGCGGCCCGCCATCACCCCGCGCGGCGCAGTGCTGAACGTGAATGCGGACGCCGGGCTGGCGTTTCCCGCCGTACAGTGCGGGCTTGAACGCGGCCTGGCGCTGGCGGAAGAGTTTGGCGTGGTCGCGGTGGCGATTGGCCGTTCGCACCATTTCGGTATGGCGGGATACTATGTCGAGCAGGCGGCGCAACGGGGTATGCTGTGCCTGGCCTTCAGCAACGGCCCGGCGGCGATGGCACCCTGGGGCGGTCAAACGCCGCTGTTCGGCACCAATCCCATCGCTTTCGCCTCACCGCGCGTGAATGATGAACCGCTGGTCATCGACCTGTCGCTCTCTGAAGTGGCACGCGGGAAAATCATGATAGCCAGCCAGAAGAAGCAAGCGATCCCGCAGGGATGGGCGTTCGATCGCCAGGGAGAGCCGACCTCCGATCCCGACGCCGCGCTGGCGGGCAGTATGGCTCCCGCAGGCGGCGCTAAGGGGGCCGCACTGGCGCTGATGGTGGAACTGTTAACCGCAGGCTTAACCGGCAGCCATTACGGCTTCCAGGCCAGCTCGTTTTTTACCGCCGACGGCGAACCGCCATTAATCGCCCAGCTGTTGCTGTTGTTCAATCCTGGTTTTTTCCCGCCAGGTTATCTTCAGCATTGCGAAACGCTGTTCAGCGCGATGCTGGCGCAGCCCGGCGTGCGTTTACCTGGCGAGCGGCGGCGGGAGGTCGCCAGGCAAAACAGCGAGACGCTGCAGATGCCTGGCGCGTTAATGGCGCAGTTGCGGATCAGAGCTGGTTAAAGTACGCATGATGCCGGGTGAGTACCGTGGAAACGCGGTACTCCACCGGTTTATCCTGAAAATCCCGGGCGATACGGTAAACCCGCAGCAGCGCCTCGCCCTCTTCTGCTTCAAGATGCAACACCTCATCCGGCCCCGCATTCACCGCTTTAATCTGCTCGTGCGCATTCGCCACGGTGCAGGCGAATTTCTGCTGATAGAGCTGGTAGAGGGTATTGGGCAGAATTTCCGGGTCGCGATCGAGGCCAGGGAACAGCGCGGCATCCACATAGACATGCTCAAGAATTGCCGGCGCGCCATCCAGATCGCGTACGCGCCAGATATGGATCACTTTGCTGCCTGGCGCGATACTCAGCGCGGCAGCCTCCTCCTGCGACGCGGCGCGTAAATGGCGTGCCAGCACGCGGGACAGCGGCAGCGAGCGTTCGCCATTTTCCCGCAGAATATTAAAGAAGCGGAACAGCGCGCTGTCGGAGTCATGCGCTGCCACCACGGTGCCTTTGCCCTGGTAGCGGATCACCACGTTATTGCTGACCAGTTCGTTCAGCGCCTTGCGTAAGGTGCCGATGCTAACGTTATACGCCTCGGCAAGGCTGGCCTCGCTGGGAATATAGGTGCCTGCGGGCCACTCGCCAGAGGCGATCCTTTCCAGCAACAGCTGGCTGATTTGCAGATAAAGCGGCTGAAAAACGGCTGACTTCATTTCAGCAGAGGGTGAAATGTCCTGATTCATGCGTACCTTCCTCCCGGAACGAGTCCTACAACATCACGGTAGAATTACTATGACATATAGAGGAGTGGCTGACATCTTTTGCAGGCGAATTTCGTGAGGATGTTGCGGTTTTCTGGATGTTTTTACATGATTATTCGTTTTGGCTTAGTTGATATTGGGGAGTATATTGACTGGAAATTTTTGCGACTTGGTTTCAGGTAACATCTTTATATATTGATTTATATCATTTTTAATCTTATCCCGTCTTTGCAAAAACCATTAACACAACCTGTTTTGCGCTTCCGAGTCCTTCAGGTATGTCCATACCGGTTATTTCGATTAATTATAACGATATAATAAATTTTTCTTTTCTCAGGTTATGCCTCATGCTGAGTCCTATACATGAGAGGGAAAGTGATTATGGCCGAGATTTCCAGCACGCGATATCAGCACGACGTTAAACGCTTTGTTCCTGGCCTGGCGCTGACGGCGGTTATCGCTTTCGCCACGGCGTGGATTGGCAACATCCCCGCCGTCTCGTCGCTGGGCCTCGGCGCGCTGACTCTGGCGATTATCGTCGGTATTGTGCTGGGGAATACCCTTTATCCGGCGGCGCATCCGCTGTGCGATACTGGCGTGCAGTTTGCCAAACAGAAGCTGCTGCGACTGGGGATTATCCTTTACGGCTTTCGCCTGACCTTTCAGCAGGTGATGGACGTGGGCGTGAGCGGCGTGGCGATCGATATCGTGATGCTAACCAGCACTTTTCTGCTCGCGACCTTTATCGGCGCGCGGTTGCTGAACCTCGACCTGAAAACCTCGTGGCTGATCGGTGCGGGCAGCAGCATCTGCGGCGCGGCGGCGGTGCTGGCGACTGCCCCGGTGGTTAAGGCGGAATCCTCGAAAGTCGCCGTGGCTGTGGCAACCGTGGTGATTTTCGGCACGGTTGGGATCTTTCTCTACCCGGTGATTTGGCATGAAGTCGCCAGCCACTACCCGGCTATCTCCGCAACGCAATTTGGCGTCTATACCGGCTCAACCATGCACGAAGTCGCCCAGGTAGTGGCAGCGGGCCACGCGGTCAGCCCGGAAACCGAAAGCGCGGCAGTGATTGCCAAAATGCTGCGGGTGATGATGCTGGCACCGTTCTTACTGTTGCTGAGTATTGCGGTCAGCCGCCATGTGGAAAGCGACGATACGCATAAACAGCCCATCGTTTTCCCCTGGTTCGCCCTGATGTTTATCCTGGTGGCGCTGTTTAACTCGTTTCATCTGCTGCCCACGCAGTGGGTAGCGATGATTAACGTGGTGGATAATGTGCTGCTGGCGATGGCGATGGCGGCGCTGGGCCTGACTACCCGCATCATCCAGTTGATGAAAGCAGGGCTGAAGCCGTTCCTGCTGGGCTTGATCCTGTTTGCCTGGCTGATTATCGGCGGCGGCGCAATCAACCTGGCGATCCACAGCTGGATTGGCTGATGATGGATTTCAGGTATAAGAAACCCCGCGTGATGCGGGGTCGTTTGTTTGAGCGAACTTAAAACGTTTCCCAGTTATCGCCGTGCGCCGCCGCCGGGCGGGTAAAGGTGTTCGCTGGCGGCGCGCTATCTGCTTTCGCGTTTTCACGTACCCTTTCCGCGTGTGACGAGAGACGGAAAATACCCACCGCATCAGTTAGCCGCGCCGCCTGCTCTTCCAGCGCCAGCGCCGCCGCTGAAGCTTCTTCCACCAGTGAAGCGTTTTGCTGGGTGACGTTATCCATTTCCGACACCGCCTGGGCGACCTGCTGGATACCGCGGCTCTGCTCGTCCGAGGCGGCGGCGATTTCCTGCATCAGATCGGTCACACGCTGCACCGCTTCAACGATACCCTGCATGGTTTGACCGGCCGCCACCACTTCGCTGGAGCCTTTATCCACCAGGCTTACCGAGTTCTGGATCAGCCCTTCAATCTCTTTCGCCGCCTGGGCGCTACGGCTGGCAAGGGTACGAACCTCGCTCGCCACAACTGCGAATCCTCGTCCCTGCTCGCCCGCACGGGCAGCTTCCACGGCAGCGTTGAGTGCCAGGATGTTGGTCTGGAACGCAATGCTGTTAATTACTGCGGTGATTTCCGAGATTTTCTTCGAACTGGTGGAGATATTGCCCATGGTGGTCACCACGCCCGAGACCATGCGCCCGCCGGCGCTGGCTTTATCGGATGCATCGTTCGCCAGCTTGCTGGCGTGGTGGGCGTTTTCAGCGTTCTGTTTCACCGTGGCGGTGAGTTGCTCCATGCTGGCGGCGGTTTGCTCCAGCGCGGACGCCTGTTCTTCGGTACGGGAAGAAAGATCGGTATTCCCTGCGGAAATTTCGCTGGTGCCCTGATAAATGGCTTCGGCACCGGTGCGCACCGTGCCGACGGTTTCCGCCAGCGAATGCTGCATTTTTTGCAGGTTCTGGCTGAGTACGCCGATTTCACTGCGGCCTGCGGCTTCCGGCGCCACGGTTAAATCACCGTTGGCAATATGCTCGATACGGTTGGCCGCCCGGCGCAGCGGTAAAATCACGATGCCGCGCAGCGCCACAAAGGTAATGATGGTCATTAACACGGCAATGGTCAGCGCCGCGATCATCGCCATCACGCCCCAGGTGGTGCGCGTTTCCGCCGCCACGCCCAACGCTGTCGCGCGCTCCATACGGATCGCGATGGCCTTTAACAGCACCTCGTTATAGGCGCTGTCCAGGCCGCGCGCCTGCTCGTTTTCGTGTTTGATGATCGCTTCGAACATGCCGTTTTTAGCGAATTTCACCATTGGCTGCATGCCCTGAATATAGGCGTCGAAACGGGCTTTAAGTTCGCCATCCAGCGCTTCGTCCTGCGGGGTTTTTACCCGGCGCGCCATATAGCTGTCGAATCCTTCCTGCGCCTGCTTCAGGCGTTTTTCCGCATCGGCGACGTTACGTTTCAGATCGTCCATTTCCGCCACTCGGCTGGCGGCCCCGGCGTTGATCAGGTTGATTCGCGCAGTGCGCAGATGGTTGGAACTGTTGGAAAGCCCCATGCGTACCTGGATCTCCTCGGTAACGTCATGAAGCGCGGTGTTGCTCTGAACCATGAAATAACTTGCTAATCCAACGCTCGCCGCGAAGAGCACCAGAATACCACCGAGAATAAAGCTAAAGAGCGGGACTAAACGGATGTGATGCCAGAAACTCACAGCTGCAGGTTTTTGAATTATCGTGTTGTGTGTCGTCATAACAGTCTTCCTGGGTCAGGTATATGCTCGTCAGATAGTCATCGGCAAAAACCCGGGTTTCGATTACCCCAGAAAACGTCAGATGGGTCACAAATCAGGATAAAGATAAATTATGGCCAGCGACAGGACGCCGCTGGCCGAAGGAATTACTGGTCACCGAAGTGAATAACGGTACGGATCGACTTGCCCTCGTGCATTAAATCAAAGGCTTCGTTGATCTGTTCCAGCGGCAAACGGTGGGTGATAAACGGGTCGAGCTGGATTTTGCCGACCATCGCGTCTTCCACCATGCCCGGCAACTGGCTGCGCCCTTTCACGCCGCCAAACGCCGAACCGCGCCATACGCGACCGGTGACAAGCTGGAACGGACGAGTGCGGATTTCCTGGCCCGCACCCGCTACGCCAATGATCACGCTTTCACCCCAGCCTTTATGGCAGCATTCCAGCGCGGCACGCATCACGTTGACGTTGCCGATGCACTCGAAGCTGAAATCCACGCCGCCGTCGGTGAGTTCAACGATCACGTCCTGGATGGGCTTGTCATAATCGTTCGGGTTGACGAAATCGGTGGCACCCATTTCACCCGCCAGCTTAAATTTCTCGGGGTTAGTATCCACGGCGATGATGCGGCCCGCTTTGGCCTGCACTGCGCCCTGGATCACCGCCAGGCCGATACCGCCCAGCCCGAAGACCGCGACGCTGTCGCCTTCTTTCACTTTCGCGGTGTTATGTACTGCGCCGATGCCGGTGGTCACGCCACAGCCCAGCAGGCACACTTTATCCAGCGGCGCTTGCGGGTTGACTTTCGCCAGCGAGATTTCCGCACAGACGGTGTATTCACTGAAGGTGCTGGTGCCCATGTAGTGGTAAATCGGCTCGCCGTTGTAGGAAAAACGGGTGGTGCCGTCCGGCATCAGGCCTTTGCCCTGGGTGGCGCGAACGGCCTGGCAAAGATTGGTTTTACCGGATTTACAGAACTTACACTCACCGCATTCGGCGGTATAAAGCGGAATAACGTGATCGCCCGGCTTCAGGCTGGTGACGCCCTCGCCCACTTCCACCACAATCCCGCCGCCTTCGTGGCCCAACACCGCCGGGAAAACGCCTTCAGGATCGTCGCCCGACAGGGTAAACGCATCGGTATGGCACACCCCGGTGTGGGTAATTTTGACCAGCACTTCGCCCTTCTGCGGCGGCGCAACATCAATTTCCACAATCTCCAGCGGCTTGCCAGGGCCGAATGCGACGGCTGCACGTGATTTCATATCGTCTCTTCCGTTGTTGTGAGTCGTGACTCTTATTTTAGATAAGCGCGCAATAAATGACCGATTTCATCCATCCGCTGCGCGCGTTGTTCGCGAGTGGTTTCGCCGTTGACCAGTTCATCGTTGAGATGGATTTCCACCATCTCGCCCATCAAACCGTTGGCCGCGCCACGTACGGCGGCAATTTGTTGCAGAATTGCGATGCAGGGTTCGCCCGCTTCCAGTGCGCGCTCCAGCGCCTCAACCTGGCCGCGGATCCGCCGGACCCGCGTCAGGGCGCGTTTTTTATCTTCAGGGGAATGGGGCATGGTTGCCTCCTGTATAGTATAGGGGGGTATAGTAACAGGATCGGCAAGTGATTGTAAAATTTATGTTTTTGTTTTGATTCAGAGGGTTAGAATGAGTGAGGTTAAGACACAGAGAGACATAAGCGGCCTCTTCGTTCAATCCGCGCACTGACTCTCCAGCCACTGACCAACGGCGGGCCATAATTTCTCCGCACATCGCGCACGAAAAAAGCCCATATGACCAATGGACGAAAGACCAAAATCTGCGCGTCGTATTTCGCGGCGTTCGATTTTTGCGTTTTGTACAGGCTCCATCAACCGCGCAATGGCTTCAGGGTTAGCCCAGGGATCGTCATCAAAACCCATCACCAGTACGGGTAACGTTATCTCACTGGCCCGCTGGCGTGCATTCCAGTCTGGATCGTCGTAGAAATATCCCTGCATTGTGCTCCAGCGCCCCCACTGAAGCATCACTGGAGCCGGTAAATCTTCGCCCAGCCCCAGGCGCCTGGCAGGCATGTACCCGAATATACGGCACAGAACCGGGGCCAGCACACGCAGCAGGCACCAGACACGCACCTTTTCTGTGGTTTGTTTTATTGTGCTCGTCACACCCGCATGTGAAGCCACAATGACTGCCGCCTCCAGGTGGTGAGTGGCTGTCGAAAGCAGAATGGCATGCCCTCCTACACTGTGCCCTACCGCCAGCAGGCTAAGCCCGGGGAAACGCGCTTTCGCCCAGGCTGTTATGCATCCAACGTCCTGCTCGATCCAGTCTGACATGGAGACGCTGTAGCTACGGACCGTCCCGGATTTCGACCGGCCAGTGCCACGGTAATCGTAAGTGAGGACACTGAATCCCCTGTTAAAAAGGTATTCTGCGAACCCTTCATAAAACGTTTGCACAACCGCCGTTGCGGGATGAAGGATAACCATCGCTTTGGCATCACTTCTTTCCCAAATCGTGGCAGCCAAAAATCCGCCTTCATTGACGGGTATTATTATTGAATTCATTAAATGAGCCTGTTCTATGTGGTCATACCAGTGGCACCTGAATTCAATTTAGCCTTTACTACCAAATCTGGCGATTTTTTTGTTGTGAATTTTGACGTCGGCATATCGCTCATTGAGGCCCTTCGGCGGTAGCGACTTACCCGCTTCGTGCCAGAAGCGGTCCTTCGCTATGTTTACAGCCTGTCGAACGGCAGCTTCAGGCCAATTCTGGTCGTTACAGCTTGCGACTGCCTATAGCGAGCATCGATCGGCACACTTACAGGAAAGGTCGTCCCTGTCCTTCAATACTGTCAATAATGACGCTCCTACCGTGACGTTATGAAACTTTTTGACCGTGTGCCCACCGAACAACCTGGCTACTTACCTGATTGCATCGACAACTGCTGAGCGGCCTTCAGGTGCTGCTCAACAACGGGGGTATGCGCGTCGGCCAGGGCTTTCACATCTGGATCCTTGATCTTCTGGGCGTCACTTTTCAGTTTCGACAGCACCATCTCGTGGTCTTTGGTGCCGGCATTTT
Source organism: Atlantibacter sp. MEI4A-1023 (assembly GCF_056155425.1). NCBI lineage: Bacteria > Pseudomonadati > Pseudomonadota > Gammaproteobacteria > Enterobacterales > Enterobacteriaceae > Atlantibacter > Atlantibacter sp. MEI4A-1023. Next base: position 2,149,748 of record NZ_CM149568.1, on the reverse strand, counting down.
CCATATACATCTTGTCAAATGCCTCGCCGCTCTGTTGTTCAAGCCGGGCGGCCATGTCCTTGTGCATAGGGTCTGGCTCAGTCGGCAGCGTTACGCCTTTTTGCTGGGCAACAGCCTGTACTTTGGCCAGGGCATCGCCGTGGTCTTTGACCATTTGCTGAGCGAATGTTTTGACTTCGCTGCTTTGGGCTTTGTTCAGCGCGATCCTGGCGGCGGCGATTTCATTGATATTGGCCTGCGCCATGTCCTTCAACGCTTGTTCGTCGCCGGAACTGAGTTTAGTGTTCGATGCGGTCTGGCCTGCGGCGTCATTCTGCGTGGCGGTCGACTGGGTCTGGGCTTGCACGCCAACAGTGGTGAACATCGCGACGACTGCTGATATAGCCAGCAATCCTTTCAAGGTTTTACTCTTTTGCATGTTGTTCTCCTGGTGGTCATGGGAAAGGTGGGTAGCAGGTAATAAACCGTGCGCAGTTCCGTATGAAAATGACAACTGCATTGGTCAGTATAGTGGGAGGCAGCAGTTTAGGTTATGTTCTGAACGGAGAGCGGCAGAAAATGACGTAAGCGAGCCGCTTTATGTTCCGAAAATGTTGCTCAGGTAAGGTCATGCAGCGGCTTGCCGGAAGGGGTACTGAGGATAAAGCTCTCGAAAGCGACGTCGAGCCCCTGCCTTTCAGGTGTGCACGCCATCACCCCGACAAAACGTTGTTGGCGTTGCGGCCAGTGGCACAACCTGAGTAACGGCCAGGTTTGACCATCCACGGAATACTGGATCCGCAATGCCTCATTTTCCAGCGTGGCGCGCATCCAGAACTCGCCGGGATCGCCCAGGAAAAGGCCGGTTGACCAGTCCGATGTTTTACGGGTTACCACGCTTCCTGTAGAGGGCCGATCGTCATTAAATTCTATGCCTGCCTTAACCCAGTGATCTTCGTCATCCTGCAGGAACAGGCCGGCCTGGTCATAAAGATGGGAAAAATCAGCCCTGATTTTTACCTGGAGGGTAAAATCATCGGCCAGATAAAACCCAAAGGCATGGCCGGAGTGTCGCTGGAAGCCATAGTAAGTTTGTTTCCAGAAATCCGTGTTGCCTTGCGTTGTGAAGCGCAGCATCCCGTTTTCGAAACTATAAATATCGGGCGGGTTGATCCAACTCCCCCCCTCTGCGTGCAGCGAATCAATCATGATCATCAGTTTTCTCCTCGTCTCACGTTATTTATAGCAGGCATCAAACGGGACTTAACGGGAAATAACAAGGCCCACCGAAGTGGGCCTTAAAAATGGCGTTATGAAGCCTTATGCTCAATAACCGGCTGTGAATTTTCGATCGCGATTTTACGCGGCTTTTCGCTTTCCGGTATTTCCTGATAAATGGACACGTATAACAGCCCGCTATCCAGTTTTGCATTGTTCACCTTCGCAAATTCAGGTAGCGAGAAGCTCAGGCGAAAATCAGCACGTCGAATGCCCCGGTAAATCCAGCCTTCTTCACTCTCAGATTCGCTGGCAGAACGTTTACCCGACACGTGCAGGGTTCCGCCAACCGTTTCAATCTCCAGCTCGTCCTCTTTCCAGCCCGGCACGCTTAAGGTAAGCAGATAATTATTGCCATCGACTTTCCTTAAGTCGTAAGCAGGTAAAGACGATACCGGCGTATCCCCTGTTAACTGGCTGAAAAGCCGATCGATACGATTAAAGCGATCGCTAAATACAGAATCAGCAAAGCCTGGAAGTGCTGACAAGGTTCTGAGTGCCATAAGTTAACCTCCTGAATAACCCATTCAAAAGTTCACGTTAAAGGCAAGCGTGGCTTGTCCGCTATTTAAATATGATCGCTGGCTGGGGTTTCAAGGGCAGAAATAAAAAAATTTTTACCAAAGGATCCATTCCCCCTTCTGTACCCGGGCCGCATCTCAACCAGAGCCAGACTGTTTGCCTGACACCCTACAAGAAAAGGGAGTTGAGTGGCGCAGGCAATATACCTATCCTGCTTTTTTATTTAGCAGGTTATTCTGTACCCTTGGGGAGCCGTCATGAGCACATTCAATATCATCGCCATCCCGTTTTTTGCGACGGCCATGGTATTTTTGATCCTGGGCGCGGCCCAGCAAAATCGCGCCTTTTTTATCGTCGGCGGCGTGTTTATGGCCTCATCGGTGGTAAATGCGGTAATTGGTCTGTCGCTATAGTCTGCGAATTGTCCCCCCCCCTTTGAATCGCTTCGCCTCAGGATCGCTCAGGCATAATGGACTCAGGGGGGATAAGAAATTTAACGTTCTCATTTTTTGCAAATACCCGGTTGCATTGCAGACATATTAAAGACTTTTACTTTCACGCTTCATTTCCGCTCTTTAATCTCACACCACTACGCATCATTTATTAAGCAATGTCTTATTACCTACATTAACTAGTACCTTTGTATAATAATAGTCAAAATATAATCCCGCAGAGAACTAAAAACGCAATCGCTACGCAAAAAGTCTTATGTATCAAACGGTAAACATAATAAAAAGATCGTCACAATCATTAAAATTTTGTTTAAGGCATTTTTTTCACATTTTCATTAGACATCATCATTTCATTTGCTAATATTGAATTGCAGTTTCAAAACGCTATTGGATAAATGCAAACACACCACAGGAGTAGTATTTTCGCATGGAATGGGTTGTAGAAAAGCAGTTAGTTTGTCCCTCGACCGGCACATGTTTCGCACTGGTATCAAGTGCCAAAAACCTAAAACTCATATTATGGTATAAAGGTAGTTATTTTATACGTGCTGGAAACACAATCAGGACGGGGTACTTCGGAATTAATATTAATGGGCGAGCCAGAAACATCGAAATTCTTCATGCCTTCCCTTACAATATTATTCTCTGGAACACTTTTAAATCAACAATGTGCTGTCCGGGCAATGAAGCCCTGATTTCTTGCGAATGTACGCGCGCTGAGAGTTGTTTATTTAAAATATGCCCTTACGGCATTAGACCTTTTAAAGGCTAACTCACGCTGCCAACGAATATAAAAATTACAGTCAATACGAGCAAATAAATAATGAAGCAAATAAAAACGCTTCATTATTTATCATTAACATTTCTCCAGAAAATATTGGCGTAGTATTCTGCCCATTACGTCTGAGTGTCCGTTATTTTGAAAGACTGGTTCTGGAAATGGGCTTGTGCTGTTTTTCCTGCCCTAAACCATAATTTATAACCGGGCGTACGATATTCTGTGGGCCCGGTTTGTCTGACGTTAGCTACGCGGCGCGAGTGCTTCCTGAATCGCATCCGCCAATGGGCCGATCTCTCTTGCTACCGACTGTAAATCGTATTCCGTACGCGCCCCAGAAATCCCGTTGCCCGCGCCCACAGCGGATTTCGCAATTTCGAGTGCGGCCGCAACGGCGAGCAGACGCTGTTTGTTTTGTACTGCATCAGTATCGTCAAAATACCCCTCTAACATCATGATCTCCTTTTATATCAATCAAAATGCCAGCATACGCCACGGTATCAGCGGAACGAAGTCATATTCATAAAATCTATGGATAAGGCCGCAGGAGCTCATCAATCACGATCTCCTCGCGCGCGAGCCGTATTTTACCAGCCGCAAACCTCGTGCTCATTTTCGGTATCATAGGCGCGCACGGTGTTAACCAAATCCTTCACCACTTCGGCGGCCACTTCCGGCACCAGCAAAGCCATCGGCGTTTCGGTTTCATAATCCACGGATACACCGTTGCTGTTATTGGTCACGGTGACGGTATAGGTTGCTTTGCCCATTATTGATTCCTTATTTCTTCACGTTGCGCAATGTTGCGCCCTCTAACAGCACCTCGGGAGCGACGAAAAAGTCGACATTAAACCAGGTGTCGTCAGTCAGTAATTCGATGTAATGCCATTTTTCCGGTGGGAAAACGCCAAACTCTCCGGCGTTGATCACCCGTTGGCTGTCCGGCTCCGGGCATTCGCCATCGGCAAAACCGTAGTATTTCACTGCGCCCTGCATGACCGATAATCGCGGATAAACGCCCGGACGGGTGCCGGTATCAAGGTGGCGTTTGAAAATGCCCGCAGGGGCGGTGTCTTTATTCCAGAAAGGCGTAGAACGGGTATGAATACAGTTGGGTGGAATGCGTAGCATGTGATCCCCTTTTAATGTCGCATCATGCGTTGCGACTATTTAACCACGTCGTGTCAGGGGTCATTTTTCAAAATGTGCAGTTAAAATGCAACTTTATTTTAAGGTCGTTTGCCCGGCATCATGCGCAGCAGCGTATTGTCTTTCCAGACGTAGTGATGAAACAGCGCCGCCCCCGCATGCAGGCCCAGCACGATATAGCCCAGCCGGGCGATAAGCCCATGATAATCCGCAAGCGTATCGGCGAAATCCTCATCCGGCTCCGGTGCGACGGGCATGGAAACGCCGAATGCCACCCAGTCGCTACCGCCATAATATTTTAGGGTGACGCCCAGCAGCGGCAGCGCGAGATAGATGAGATAAATCAGCAGATGCACCAGATGGGATAGCCCGATAAACAGCGGATGGGGTTTAGGGGTTATCGGTGGCGCAGCGTATCTAATGCGCAAGAATAACCGGGTCGCCATTAACAGGAAGATAGCGATCCCGCAGCTAAAATGGGTCGACACCCCCAGCGGCCGGACACTGCGCGGAAATTCGCTGCGCAGCTCCATCGCCGTACAGGCGATAATCACCAGCAGGAAAACCAGCCAGTGCAGCGTAATTTGCAAAGAGGTGTATTTTGAGCGCATTGCGAAAACCCGGACAGTGATCCCTGTTTAAGCGTAGCCGCAAGCTGTTGGCATGGCGAAAAAAAACGGCCCGTTATGGGCCGCCTGGATTACTCGTTGATGTCCGGATGCTGCTGCACCAGGCGCTGGCGCTTCTCCTGAAGTTCAGCGATTTCATGGTCGATATCGTCGATTTTTTGCTCGATGTTATCGTGATGCTCCTGAAGGATTTCCCGCGCTTCCTGAATGTCCGATGCCGCTGGCGTCGCGCCTTTAAGCGGACGGTTGGCGGTTTCTTTCATCGTCAGGCCGGTAATCAGACCGATCACTGCAATCACCATCAGGTAATAAGCAGGCATCATCAAATTGTTAGAGGTTTCCACCAGCCAGGCTGCGAGAGTTGGCGTCAGGCCCGCGATCAATACCGAAATATTAAACGCGCTCGCCAGTGCGCTGTAGCGGATATGGGTCGGGAACATCGCAGGTAGCGTGGAGGCCATCACGCCGGTAAAGGCGTTAAGGATCACCGCCAGCATCAGCAGGCCCGCAAAAATCAGCCCGATAACGTTGCTGTTAATCAGGATAAACGCCGGGATTGCCAGCAACAACAGCGCGATGCTACCGAAAATCACAAACGGGCGGCGGCCAAAACGGTCGCTCAGCAGGCCCATAATCGGCTGCACAAACAGCATCCCGATCATGATGGCGATAATAATCAGCACGCCGTGATCTTCGGAGTAATGCAGGTTGTGGGACAGGTAGCTCGGCATGTAGGTGAGCAACATGTAGTACGTCACGTTGGTGGTGATCACCACGCCGATACAGGTCAACAGGCTGCGCCAGTGTTTAGTGGCAATCTCTTTAAACGAGACTTTCGGCCCGTCGCGCAGACCCTCGCGATCGCCCTGCTCCAGCTTTTCAACATGCTGCTGGAACGCCGGCGTCTCTTCCAACGCGTGGCGCAAATACAGGCCAATGATCCCTAACGGCAGCGCCAGGAAGAATGGAATACGCCAGCCCCACTCAAGGAATTTTTCTTCGCCAATCATCGCGGAGAGCATGACCACCACGCCCGCGCCCAGCACGAAACCGGCAATAGACCCGAAGTCCAGCCAACTGCCCATAAAACCGCGCTTACGGTCTGGCGAATATTCAGCGACAAAAATTGACGCGCCAGTATATTCCCCCCCCACCGAGAAGCCCTGCGCCATTTTACACAGCAGCAGCAATACCGGCGCCCAGATGCCGATCGAGGCATAGGACGGTATCAGCCCGATACAGAAGGTACTGACCGACATAATCACTATCGTGATGGCGAGAATTTTCTGGCGACCATATTTATCGCCCAGCATCCCAAAGAACAGGCCGCCGAGCGGGCGGATCAGGAAGGGGACAGAGAAAGTCGCAAGCGCGGCGATCATCTGAACGCTGGGATCGGCACCTGGGAAGAAGACTTTACCGAGCGCATAGGCCACGAAGCCGTAAACCCCGAAATCGAACCATTCCATGGCGTTACCCAGGGAGGCCGCCGTTATCGCTTTACGAAGCCGCGAGTCATCAATAATCGTGACATCGGAGAGCGATATCGGCTCAATTTTTTTCCTTTTAAGTTTCATAGTCATCCTCTAAAAATCCCCGCAGCGACAGCAGAACACACGCGTTTTGCCCAGACTGGGCAGAGCGTGATTTCACTAAGCGGCGAAATAAAAGTAAGAAACAGGGTTGCCCCTTTGAAAGCGTAGCAGGTTTGTTATTTCAGCATGGTGAAGTAATAAGCAATCGCGCTGTGTGTGCGTCAGGCGTTGCTGTAACAACTTATTTACCTTATCAGGGATGTAAATAGTGATCAACTTCACATAATCTGAAGTTATGGATAGGAGGGTAACTTTTTACAGTTTTCGTAAACGAATGATTACAAAGCTAAAGACGGAAATATGACTGCGCCGGGTCAGGCCCGGCGTCAATTTATGAAGCACTCAGCGATTCAGTATCGCAGTAAGCGAGGGATCGTTACGCAGCGTTTGCCAGGCCGCTAAAACGGCTTCAGGGATGTCCACCGCTTCAATAAAACCGCGCCCATTAGGACCATAGCCGTCTTTATCATTACGCAACCGGGGGATTTCCCCGACAATCAGTGAAAGATAGCGATCCACCGACCACAACCCTTCTCCTTCGGCAAAACGGGTGTCGCGCGGCGTGGTGGTGAGCATCGGCACAATTCCCGGCACGTTAAACCATTCAACCTGATGTTCAGCATCGCGCCATACGCGGGCAAAGGTCGCGGCGGTACGGCGCTGCATGGTCGGGTCCTGCACCACAATCGCCTGGGGCGGCACTACGTCACGTGCGGTCATCATGTCGCGTGTGAAGGCCGCGTTCTCGCCACAGTTGGTGGATTTATCCTCTACCAGCAATTTATCGGCGGGGATGTTCCAGAACCGGGTGGCGATATCCGCAAGTACTGCCGCTTCGCTACGTCCGGTGGTGGGCAAGACGTTATAGCGAGGGTGACGCGCGACGGCAGCGTACAAAAATGGCGTGGAATGGCCAATCCCACCGCTGATCAACAGCGGCACCTTGCGCTGCGCCGCTTCCCGGCACGCCGCGTCAATGGCGGGGATGGCCGCATTACCCGCCAGCACCACCAGGCCGATATCTTTCGCGGCTGGCAGCTCGGCGCTGTCATCCTGCGCCAGCCACTGTCCAAGTGTGTTCGCGGCGTTAATCAGCGCGGGGGATATAGGAGGAAATGGCGTCATCGTTTGGCACTCCATGTTAGAAACCAGCGACCAGTGTATCGTCGCCAGATGAGGGTTGCAGGGAGAAGCGTCCGAAAGACTTATTCCTGCGCATCGCGGTACAAACTCCCCTGACCGGAACGCGCCCTTTCCCACAGTTCTTCATCGTTCAGCCCGGTTTGAATCAGCTCTATCGGCACGCCCGCATCGTTAATCACCGCCACGAAATAGTCGTCGATAGGCTCATACGGCCCGAGGATCACCTCTTCGCCTTCGATAGCCCGCTGTAAATCGTCCACCTTGAACGCGACGTGCGGTACGGTCTTTAACAATGGGTGCAGCGGGGAATCGTCGGTAAAACGATGCCACTGGACGCGAAACTTACCGGGGTTATCGGTGGTATACATTCCCGCACTGGCGCTATGAACCCCTTCGTGAACCCCGTCCTGCAACGGAATACCAAAATGGTGAAAGGTGTAACTGATATTAGCTTTCATGATGTTCATCCCCAGGCAAATGAATAATTAACGTGACCTGCTCCAGTATGCGTTCGACCAGCGTCTGGGCATTTTCAAACGGGCTGACTCGTGCAATACCGGTCAGGCGCTTATCGATCAGCAAGGTCGCCAGCCCGTGCAAATACGCCCAGGCGACGGTCACGCGCATTGCTGCCGCCTCATCCATGACCCTGGTCCCGTCACCCGCGTCCGACGAAACGCTACGCGCCATCATAAACATGGCGTTGCGCATCGCGCTGAGCAGGTTTGGATTAGATAAGCTGATGATCTCGTTGCGAAACATCAGGCTAAACATGTGTGGATGTTCAGCGGCGAAGTGAACGTAGGTTTTCGCCATCTCGCGCCGCCGCGCCGCGTCATCCGTGCAGTGTTCCGTGGCGTTGAACAGCGCCGCCGCCAGCCGCTGATAGCCTTTTGCCGCCAGCTCGCTCAGCAAATTCGCCAGGTCGCCGAAATGATGCTTTGGCGCGGTATGCGATACCTCCGCTTCCCGCGCGATGGCGCGTAACCCTACGCCCGCGATCCCGTCGCGCACCAGCACCCGCTCAGCGGCTTCCAGTACCGCCTGCGGTAAACTGCCGTGATGATAGGGGCGTTTCTCATCCGTCATAAAAGCTCCTTAACAGCGCTACATCTTACCATTGTAAAAATAAACCTCACGGGTTAAACCGCCCGTCAACGCTCCGGCTGATGGCTTTGTAAAACGGAGTAGAGGCAATGGAAAATTCCGTTAATTTACGGCATCATTTTGCGCCTTTGAGGCTCCGGCACGTTTATTGATAAACCAGGTATTCACGCGTTATGAAAACCCGTTACACCTTAATCGCCCTTGCGGCGCTGTTTGCGCTTAGCGGATGCAGCACCCCTTCCCAGCTCCGCGCCCAGTATGACGTGGATTGCACCCAAAAATCTGATGGCGAGCAGAAAGCTTTTGATACCTGTTACAGCGAGTCCAGAGAGGCCATTCGCAAGCGGATGAATTTCGTTAACCCGCTCGGCGCGGCGGAACTGGCGCAAATCCTCGAAAAACTGGATGCCCAGAAATCAGCATTTAAACCGAAGCCGAAGCCGAAACCTCTAACCGGCGACGAGTATCAAAAACTGGTGGTGGCTGAATTAGATAAGCGCTTTGATGCTGAGCAGTCCGCGTATGCCGGTCAGGCCTGCGAAGTGCTAATGAGCGTGAACGCAGACGGCACTATCGAACAGATTGAAGGCACTCCGGCGCTGCCGAGCGCCCAGGCCGCTGCCGCCAGTGCAGCGATGGCCGATGCCAGTATTGATGATGCGCTGGCAAATGGGCCATCAGCCGATGGATCCGCCGCCACGCCTATCGCGCCGCCGGAAATTCAGCAACAGCAAAACGGCGGCTCGCTGTGCAATGCGTTTATTACTACCGCCAAAGCCAGCCCGCTACCCAAACCGCCCCTGGCGAAGGGCGAAAGCAGCTTCCCGGTCTCCTTCACCTATGAAGATGCCGCAAAGCCGCAGAGTTAACCGATAAAAAAGGCTGCACATAATGTGCAGCCTTTTCATTTACGCAGCGCCGATCTGCTCCATCGCCTGCAACACCCGTTTATCCGAAATGGGATACGGCGTGCCCAGCTGTTGGGCAAAGTAGCTTACCCGCAGTTCTTCTATCATCCAGCGGATCGCAGTGACTTCTTCGTCATCACGACGCGCGGCAGGCAGTTTGTTCAGCCACTGCTGCCACGCCTGCTGTACCGCTTCCACTTTCAACATCTGGGCACGATCGCGATGCGGATCGATAGCCAGCTTCTCAAGCCGTTTTTCGATGGCTTGCAAATAGCGCAGGGTATCGCCTAACCGTTGATAGCCATTGCCGGTCACGAAACCGCGATACACCAGACCGCTCATCTGGGCTTTGATATCGGACAGCCCCAGCGCCATCGTCATATCGACCCGCCCCTTGAGCCGCTTGTTGATGTTAAACACCGCCGTCAGGATCTGCTCGACCTGTTTAGCGATATCCACCACCGTGTCGTTAAGCCCGGCACGCACGTTTTCATGCAACTGCGCGAAGCCTTCTTCGGTCCACACCGGCCCGCCGTGTTCGGCAATCAGCTTATCCACGCCGCAGGAGATGCAATCGTCGATCAGATCCAACACTTTGCCGTACGGGTTGAAATAAAGGCCCAGCTTGGCTTTGTTAGGCAGTTTTTCATGCAGATACTTAATCGGCGACGGAATATTAAGCAGCAATAAGCGCCGCAGCCCGCGCCACATGGCGTTCTGCTGGTCCTGCGGGTTATCAAACAGCTTGATGCCGACGCTCTCTTTTTCATCCACCAGCGCGGGCCAGGCTTTAACCTGGTAGCCGCCGCGCTTCTGCTCGTAGTGATCGGGCAGCGTGCCGAAGCTCCAGATATGCAGGCCGCTTTGCTCGATGCCGTCATCCGCCACGGCGGAGAGCGTTTCCTGCACTTTATCCTTCAGGCTGCCTTTCAGCGCCGTGAGATCTTTACCTTCATTGAGTTTGCGGTTCTTTTCGTCCACGACCCGAAAGGTCATTTTCAGGTGATCGGGCACCTGTTCCCACTGCCACGCCTCGCGGTCAACGGTGACGCCGGTCATGCGGCGCAGTTCGCGCTCCAGTGACTCGAGCAGCGGCTGTTCCAGCGGCGTGGCGCGCCCTAAGAATGCTTCTGCATAATTAGGCGCGGGCACAAAGTTACGGCGTAACGGCTTGGGCAGCGATTTAATCAGCGCGATAACCAGCTCGCGGCGCATCCCCGGCACCTGCCATTCGAACCCCGCATCTTCCACCTGGTTCAGCAGCGGCAATGGAATATGCACTGTCACCCCGTCCGCATCGCCGCCCGGCTCAAACTGGTAGCTGAGGCGCAGCTTGAGATTGCCCTGATGCCAGAAGTTCGGATAGTCCAGCTTGCTGACTTTCTCCGCGCCTTCTTTAATCAACATGCTCTTTTCAAAATTGAGCAGGTCCGGGTTCTCTTTACTGGCCTTTTTCCACCAGCTGTCGAAGTGACGCGCCGATACCACGTCGTGGCCGATGCGCTGGTCGTAAAACTCAAACAGCGATTCGTCATCCACCAGGATGTCGCGACGACGCGATTTGTGCTCCAGCTCTTCCACTTCGGCACGCAGTTTCTGGTTATCCCGGAAAAAGGCGTGACGGGTTTGCCAGTCGCCTTCCACCAGCGCGTGGCGGATAAACAGTTCACGGCACAGCGCCGGGTCAATCTGGCTGTAATTCACCTTACGCGCCGCGACAATCGGCAGCCCGTAAACCGTGACCTTCTCCGTGGCCATGACCGCGCCCTGCGCCCGCTCCCAGTGCGGCTCGCTGTAGCTACGCTTCAGCAGGTGCTGCGCCACCGGTTCAATCCACTCGGGATCGATGCGCGCGGCAATACGCCCCCACAGGCGGCTGGTTTCCACCAGTTCGGCGACAATCGTCCATTTCGGCGGCTTCTTAAACAGGCCGGAACCGGGGAAGATCGAGAACCGGGCGTTGCGCGCGCCGGTAAACTCCTGTTTATCGGTATCCTTCATGCCGATATGCGACAGCAGGCCGGTGAGCAGCGCAGTGTGGATCTCGCGGTACTCCGCCGGTTCGCTGTTTACCGGAATGCCCAACTCTTTGACGACCTGGCGTAGCTGGGTGTAGATATCCTGCCATTCGCGCACCCGCAGATAGTTCAGGTAATCGGCCCGGCACAGGCGGCGGAACTGGTTCGAGGAGAGCGCTTTTTGCTGCTCGCCGAGGTAATTCCACAGGTTCACAAACGCCAGGAAATCCGATTCCTTATCATGGAAGCGGCGGTGTTTTTCATCGGACGCCTGCTGCTTATCCATCGGACGCTCGCGCGGGTCCTGAATCGACAGCGCCGAGGTGATAATCATCGCCTCGCGCACACAGCCAAGCCGCTGGGCTTCCAGCACCATACGCGCCAGACGCGGGTCAACCGGCAGTTGCGAGAGCTGGCGGCCCTGCGGGGTAAGCTTGTAGACCGAGGCCTGCTCGTCGGTGGTAATCGCCCCCAGCTCTTCCAGCAGACGCACGCCGTCCTGGATATTGCGCTTGTCTGGCGCTTCAACGAACGGGAAGGCGGCGATATCGCCCAGCCCCAGCGCGGTCATCTGCAAGATAACTGACGCGAGGTTGGTACGCAGAATTTCCGGGTCAGTAAACGCCGGGCGCGACAGGAAATCGTCTTCCGAATAGAGACGGATACAGATGCCTTCCGACACGCGGCCGCAGCGGCCTTTACGCTGATTGGCGGAGGCCTGCGACACTGGTTCAATCGGCAGGCGCTGCACTTTAGTGCGGTAGCTGTAGCGGCTGATGCGCGCCTGGCCCGGATCGATCACATATTTGATGCCTGGCACGGTCAACGAGGTTTCCGCCACGTTGGTCGCCAGCACGATGCGCCGCCCGGTATGGGACTGGAAAATCCGGTTCTGTTCGCTGTTGGATAAACGCGCGTACAGCGGCAGCACTTCGGTGTGCGGCAGATTCAGCTTGTTCAGGCCGTCGGCGGTATCGCGGATTTCCCGCTCGCCGCTCATAAAGATCAGGATATCGCCGGGCGCTTCGTGGCTCAGTTCGTCCACGGCATCGAAAATCGCCTGGAGCTGATCGCGTTCGGTGTCGTCGGCGTCTTCAACAATCGGACGATAGCGCACTTCCACCGGGTAAGTCCGTCCCGACACTTCAATAATCGGTGCGTGGTTAAAGTGGCGTGAGAAGCGTTCCGGGTCAATGGTTGCCGAGGTGATAATCACTTTCAGATCCGGACGACGCGGCAGTAGCTCTTTCAGGTAGCCGAGCAGGAAATCGATATTCAGGCTGCGTTCGTGGGCCTCATCGATAATCAGCGTGTCGTACTGCATCAGCAGCCGGTCCTGCTGGATTTCCGCCAGCAGGATCCCGTCGGTCATTAGCTTGACCTGGGTGGATTCGCTAACGTGATCGCTAAACCGGACCTTATAGCCCACCGCGCCGCCCGGCTCGGTTTTCAATTCTTCGGCGATACGGTTCGCCACGGTGCGCGCCGCCAGACGGCGCGGCTGGGTGTGGCCAATCAGCCCCGTGATGCCACGCCCCAGTTCCATACAAATTTTCGGTAACTGGGTGGTTTTGCCCGAGCCGGTTTCCCCGGCGACAATCACCACCTGGTGATCCCGGATAGCCGCCAGGATGTCATCTTTTTTCTGGCTGACCGGCAGATTATCCGGGTAGGCGATCGCCGGGCGCGCGGCAAGGCGCAGCTGAACCTTCCCTACCGCTTCGTTAATTTGCTGGTCCAGCTCGGCCAAAATGGCCTGTTGGGCATCAGGATTTTTCACTTTTTTCGCGCCATGCAGACGGCGCGCGAAACGCTGGCGATCTTTCAGCATCAGCGTATCAAGGCGCGCCATCAGCGCGTTTACGTTCAGGTTTTTGGTTTCCATGGTGCTTTTAAATGTTAGGTGCACAAGGTGTTAAGGCGTCGAGCGCGATGCGGCGTAGAGTACCACATCGCTCAATCCCACGCCTTGTTCAATAAATTCGAACCTAGGAATCGATATATTGCGCTATCACTGCAATCGGATTGTGAATAAAGTGTTTTTAAGCAAGGGGCATTACCCCGACTATCAAATAAAAGGAACCACCCATGAGCAAAGTATTAGTTCTCAAATCAAGCATTTTGGCAGGGTATTCACAGTCTAACCAGTTATCTGATTATTTTGTCGATCAGTGGCGTGAGCAGCACAGCGCGGACCACATCACCGTGCGTGACCTGGCAGCAAACCCAATCCCGGTACTGGATGGCGAACTGGTCGGCGCGCTGCGTCCGAGCGATGCCCCGCTGACCCCGCGTCAACAGGACGCGCTGGCGCTGTCTGATGAACTGATTGCCGAGCTGAAAGCCCATGACGTGATTGTTATTGCGGCGCCAATGTACAATTTCAACATTCCGACCCAGTTGAAAAACTATTTTGACCTGGTAGCGCGTGCGGGTGTGACGTTCCGTTATACCGAGAAAGGGCCGGAAGGTCTGGTAACCGGTAAACGTGCGATTGTGCTGTCCAGCCGTGGCGGTATCCATAAAGACACCCCGACCGACCTGATTGCACCGTACCTGAGCCTGTTCCTTGGCTTTATCGGCATCACCGATGTGAACTTCGTGTTCGCGGAAGGGATTGCTTACGGTCCGGAAGTCGCGACCCAAGCCCAGAGCGATGCCAAAGCGGCGATTGATAGCCTGGTCGCGGCGTAAGCTTCACCGTTCAGTAGAATGTGTAAGAAGTGGGCCTCGCGCCCACTTTTTTTATGGCTACACCACTTCCCACGGCGTTTCATCAAGCGTAATCACCAGCGCATCCCCTTCCCGCTGATAGGCCACCGTATACTGATGCTCATCATGCATATTGCGATCGCAGCACGGCTCAAAGTAGTGCGTCAGGCAGCGGAACGTGAATTGCTTATCGTCGAGGGTAACGATTTCAAACGACTCCGGCTGGTACGCATAGCGACGATCGCCGGGAAACGCCGACATCACGAAGCGTTCGAAAATCGCCGCATGGCGGGTGATTAACGGGATAAGCTGCTGCTTGTCCTGCGCATCGATGCCGTCCAGCGGCAGGCGAAACGTGTGTTGTTCCATGACGGTTCTCCATCAAAATAAGACTCACAGCGTAACACTTCAGGCCTGGCGCGGAGACTACCCGTCAGGGGTAGCAGGTTAGCGGCGCATCCATTGCCCGTTAATTCCGCGCACATATTCACCCGGCGCGGCGCGCTCCACCAGTTTCTGTCCGGCCATTTTCGCCACGTCGTCGGCGGGTAAATTATTCCGCTCGGCCAACTGGCGGTAGCTTTGCGCCCTCGCCGCATTGATTTGTTTGACCAACGCCAGCGTCTGGCTGTCCTGAGCGCGCGGCGCGATATAGCCGTCCAGCGTTTCACCCACTAATCCCTGTTGGCGCGCCTCGTTGAGGGTCAGCGCCAGCACGGGCTGGCACAGCAATAATAATCCGGCGAGCGCGGCCATTTTACTTTTCATGGTCAGTTGCTCCCGAAGATATCGCTGCGGTTTTTGAGCAGCGCTTCCACGTCTTTATCCACTTTGATATGGATTTCGTGCTCGATTTTTACGTTCATATTGATGGTAATCGGCTCTTTCGGGGCCGCCACCTCAATACGCGGCGTGCAGCCGCTGAGCACCGGAAACAGCAGCGCCAGCCCGGTTGCTAACATCACTCTCATTGGGGATCCTCACAGGTTTCGCCGGTTGCACACGCGCTATCCGGCAAACTTGCATGTTGTTCAAGCCAGGCCTGAAGATTGTCGCCAAATCGCAAGCTGCGCCACAGGGTGAAGAGGTTCTCTTCATGCTGGTAGTTCAACTTGACGGTATTACTTTTGCCATCGATACGGCTGATGCCCTGGAGTTCGGCATGCAGCGTCAGCACGCCGAGATTGGTCAGATTAAGCCGCGTCCAGGAGCGAGAAATCTCCATATAACGCAGCCAGTTGATGCCCACTCCCGCTGCCATATTATCTTTGACGATGGCGTCCGCCATGTCTTTATCCAGCCGCAGCGTCATCGGACCAGGGTTGGTCAGCCAGCCGTCGCGAATAATCCAGTCCGGGTTATCCAGCCACAGCGGCAGCGCGCCGTTCACCCGCCCGGACAGGGTAAACTGTTTCGGATTTACCGCCGTAATCAGTTCGCTGGAGGAAATATTGTTTACCCGCAGTAGCGCCGCATCGTGCTGTGGCATCCGCAGCTGCTGCATACTGATATTGCCGCCCAGCACGTCAACGTTGACGTTACTGAGGATCAGCGGCTGCTGTTCATTCCAGGGATACCAGCCTTCCAGATCCGCCGTGAGGTTTTTCGCCACCACCTGGTTTTCTACTCTGGCGATACGTAGCGTTACCGGGCCGCGCGTGCCGAGTTGCCAGGTCGAGTCGCTGAAGCGGAACGGCAGGACAAAATCCACGCCGTCGAGTTTGTTATCCGGCATCCAGGCGCTGCCGCCCTTGAGAACGCCGTGCCCGCCCGCTTCAAAACCCTGCTCCGCCGCCGCCGAAAACGCGATCTGGGCGTAGAACGTGCCGTTGCGCAGGGCCATTTTCCAGTCAGGCGGGATCAGCGGCTGAAAAACTGCCAGCGGCTGGGCGGGCCACCACGCCTGGCCGCGCAGGCGAATACCGTCCCAGCGACCGTTAACCTGTACCGGGCCAATCTCATCGGCATGCAGATCGCCTTTGAACTGGAACGACGTGGGGTCGCTGCCCTGAATGCTAAAGTTGAGCCGCGACGGCGGCAAGACGCTACCGCCAGTGAAGGTGGTTTCTCCCGCATCCAGGGTCATCGCCCCTTCAAACAGTGGATGCTCCCCGTCACGCACCCAGCGCACCGGCTTGTTCATCGCCAGGCGCGGCGCGTTGATGCGCATCGAGCCGTATTGCAATTTGTCGAACCCGGTAGAAAGCGTGTTCAGCGTGATGGTGCTGTCGTGCCATTCGCCGGTGCCCTTCACATCCCAGCGCGCCTGCATCGGCGTAAAGCCGCCTTCACCCCAGTAGCGCCACTGCCACAGGCCGCTGTCGGGTAAAAAGTCATTCGCCTGGCCGTCGAGATGCAGTTCAAAATCGCCCATCTGGTTTTCATGGGCGCGCAGAATGGCCTGGAGCCTACCGTCCACGCCGGTTGAGGCGACTTTCACCCCCGCCAGCGGCCAGCGGATTTCGTCGATATTCAGCGAGTCGATCACCCGCCCACGCGAGCGCAGTAGCGCGCCGGGCGCGAAGCGCAACTGCGGGTCGAGCAGCGGGCCGCTCAGCGCCCCTGGCAGCACCGCGTAGAAAATCATCTGGTCCTGTTTGGCTTCCCCGGTGAGCTGTACCGGCATGGCGCTGTCGATCAGGCTCAGTTTGCCCGGCCCAAAATTGAGTACCGCGTTGCCTTTCCCGGCGGTCCCCTGAGTCACCACGTTCAGCCGCCCGCTGATTTTCGCCGCGTCCAGCCCCTGCTGCCAGTTATCGGCGTTGATAGCCAGACGGCCGCTCAGCGGCATGCCTTCCAGCGCCCAGTGCCAGCGACCGTCGCTAATGGACAAGCGATCGGCGGTCACCGTCCAGGGAAGGTCGAGCAGCGGATCGGGATCGTCCGGGGCGCTAATCAGCAATTGGCCGCGATTTTGTTCCCATTCCAGCTCGGCATCCGCCAGCGGCAGCGGACCTGGCAAGTGGACGCGCGTAGTCAGGTGCCCCTGGGTCGGCAAGCCGTCCGGAAGCAGGCCCAGCGTCACGTCGCCCGCCAGCGACAGTGGCTCCTGCCCTTCAAGGGCCTGCAAGGAGAACGATTTGATGGTGGCGGTTTGCCCGTCGATTTGCGCACTCAAAGATACCGTATCACCCTGATAGCTGATGGTCTGGCGCGTCGGGGTCAATCCCACGTTGAGTGCACCCGCAAACTGCTGCCAGGGGGCAAGCGTGAATTGATTAATTGTTAGCCAGCTATAGGGCAGCATCGCCTGCCATTCCGCCAGAGTACGCGGCGCGGCGGGGTTTTCTTCACCTGCGGGGAGTTGATTAAAACAGGCGCTGTTAATATCGAGCGCATCGACGTCGAGCTTCCAGCGGCTGGGATGGCTGAGCGTGGCGTGGGTTACTTTCGCCAGTTCGCAGACTCCCGCCAGATAGCTGAGATGCGGGATCACCACGCTGTTGCGCGTCATGCGCGGGCTCTCTTCCAGCGCGATACGGGTGCCCGGAGGCAGCCAAATCCCCACCAGCCCCGGCAGCCAGTGCGCCACCGTCAACAGCAGCGCCAGCGGCAGCAGGACCAGCAACAGCGCAAGGGCGATAAGAGCTCGGTATTTACCCCTCATGGGTGATTAATATCCTGATAATGAAAGAGATTTAAACGGGCTATCCCGCGCATTGTGCCATTTTTATCAGTAACGTTGAACCTGGCCGTTGATTTAAGCGTAGTTGGCCTAAAATTATTGATAACCCTAACTTTCATATCAGATTTTTTAGACTTTGTAAGAAAATTTGAATCATGCTAACGTGATCACAGAAAATCACTGGAGAATGTCTTATGAAACTGGCCGTGTATAGCACAAAACAGTATGACAAGAAGTATCTACAGCATGTTAACCAGGAGTATGGTTACGATATCGAATTTTATGACTTCCTGCTCACTGAAAAAACCGCTAAAACCGCGCACGGCTGCGACGGCGTGTGTATTTTCGTGAACGACGACGGTAGCCGCCCGGTTCTGGAAGAGCTTAAAAAGCAGGGCGTGAAGTTTATCGCCCTGCGCTGTGCCGGGTTTAATAACGTCGATTTAGACGCCGCCAAAGAGCTTGGCCTGCGCGTGGTGCGCGTACCCGCCTACTCGCCGGAAGCCGTTGCAGAACACGCTATCGGCATGATGATGTGCCTCAACCGCCGTATTCACCGCGCTTACCAGCGTACCCGTGACGCCAACTTTTCTCTCGAAGGATTAACCGGTTTTACCATGCACGGCAAAACTGCCGGGGTCATCGGCACCGGTAAAATCGGCGTCGCCACGCTGCGGATCCTAAAAGGCTTCGGGATGCGCCTGCTGGCGTTTGACCCGTACCCGAGCGCGGCGGCGCTGGATATCGGCGTGGAATACGTTGATTTACCGACGCTGTTCTCCCATTCGGACGTGATTTCCCTGCACTGCCCGCTCACCCCGGAAAACTATCACCTGTTAAACCAGGCGGCCTTCGATCAAATGAAGGATGGCGTGATGATCATTAACACCAGCCGTGGCGGGTTGATTGACTCCCAGGCCGCCATCGATGCCCTGAAGAATCAGAAAATCGGTTCGTTGGGCATGGACGTGTATGAAAACGAGCGCGATCTGTTCTTTGAAGATAAGTCCAACGACGTGATTCAGGATGACGTGTTCCGTCGCCTGTCTGCCTGCCACAACGTGCTATTCACCGGGCACCAGGCTTTCCTGACCGAAGAGGCGCTGATCAGCATTTCCGAAACCACGCTGGATAATTTGCGCCAGCTGGAAAACGGCGGCGAGTGCCCGAACGCGCTGGTATAGGTCTTTTAAGACGATCCTCAATGATTACGCGGACATAACGTGGCACACTCCCCGCGTAATCATTGATGGCGTAAATACTTATGGAGGAGTTATGAAGAAATTAACCTGTTTAGCACTCGGCATCACCCTGCTCGCAGGCTGTGCGCAATCCGCCAGCGATGCGCTGTCCCCGAAAGACCTGGAGCATCGCCGTTATGTGCTGGAAAGCGTCGACGGTAAACCGCTAACCGTAAATTCACGCCAGCAGGATCTCAGCTTCGGAGAAAATCTGCACGTTGCGGGCAGCATGTGTAACCGCTTTATGGGCCAGGGCAAACTGGATGGCAACATGCTGAAAGTGGACGGCATGGCCTCCACCCGGATGCTGTGCGCCGAGCCTGAACTTAACCAACTGGATAACCTGATCGGCGAGATGCTGACAACGGGTGCCACAGTCGACGTTAAGCCGCAGTCGCTGACGTTAAAAAACCCACAGCACACCCTGGTTTATAAGCAGGCCGACTGGGTCAATTAATAGCTGGCGCAGCTACCGGACGCTAAAGCGGCTTCGCTACAGCGTTTGCCGTTCGGTAATGCGCACATGCCAATTAACGAGCCGTCCAGTTGCCGCGCGGATAAAGCCGCGCCGCCGACCATCGCGCAGTTGGCTTCGCCGGAACTGGACATTGCGGCCTTCATGCCGGGCGCCACGTGCGCCGCCGTCGCCTGTTGGACCGGTTCATTACTGCACGCGGACAAAAAAAGTGCCGCACACCCCACTAAAAACGCTGCACGCATGACGCTCCCCTCATTAATAAACAGCAAAACCCCTGCAATATAGGCGAGCCAACGCCGTCACGTCGATAGCACCTGCGCCACTTTCGGCGTCTGGACACATTTTTTAGCACTTTTATGGCTATTCACGCCTGAAACGATCAGAAGATATATCGAGGACACAAAAGCGAAAATGGCCCGGGCGGCGCTTTGCTAAACTTAGTGAATTATTTCAGGACTCCACGCTGAGGGAGTTTATTTAATTTTGCGCAATGTAAGGGTGTCGAATGATCACAATTGACGGTAACGGCGCAGTCGCCTCGGTGGCGTTTCGCGCCAGCGAAGTGATTGCTATCTACCCCATCACCCCCAGTTCTACCATGGCGGAGCAGGCCGACGACTGGGCTGGAAACGGGGTGAAAAACGTCTGGGGCGATGTCCCGCGCGTGGTGGAAATGCAGTCTGAAGCCGGGGCGATCGCCACGGTTCATGGCGCGCTGCAAACCGGTGCGCTGTCGACGTCGTTCACGTCCTCACAGGGATTGTTACTGATGATCCCGACCCTGTATAAACTTGCCGGACAGCTCACCCCGTTTGTACTGCACGTGGCCGCGCGTACCGTCGCCACCCACGCGCTGTCGATTTTCGGCGATCATTCTGACGTGATGGCGGTGCGCCAGACCGGGTGCGCCATGCTGTGCGCCAGCAGCGTGCAGGAAGCGCAGGATTTCGCTCTGATTTCCCATATCGCCACCCTGAAAAGCCGGGTGCCGTTTATTCATTTCTTTGATGGTTTCCGCACCTCCCACGAAATTAACAAAATCGTTCCGCTCTCCAACGAGACGCTGCTAAGCCTGCTGCCGCAGGAGGAAATTGACGCCCACCGCGCAAGAGCGCTGAACCCGGAACATCCGGTGATCCGCGGCACCTCCGCCAACCCGGATACGTATTTCCAGTCCCGGGAAGCCACCAACCCGTGGTACGACGCGGTCTATGACCACGTTCAGCAGGCGATGGACGATTTCGCCGCGGCGACGGGCCGTCAGTACCGGCCGTTTGATTATTACGGCCACCCGCAGGCCGAACGCGTGATCGTGCTGATGGGCTCGGCTATCGGCACCTGCGAAGAAGTGGTGGATGAACTGCTGACGCGCGGCGAGAAAGTCGGCGTGCTGAAAGTCCGGCTGTTCCGCCCGTTCAACGCCAGCCAGATGCTGGATGCGCTGCCGCAAAGCGTGCGTCATATCGCCGTGCTGGACCGCACCAAAGAGCCTGGCGCGCTGGCGGAGCCGCTGTACCTGGACGTGATGACCTCACTGGCGGAAGCCTTCAGCCGCGGCGAGCGCGAAACGCTGCCGCGCGTGATTGGCGGGCGCTATGGGCTCTCCTCTAAAGAGTTCGGCCCGGACTGCGCGCTGGCGGTATTTGAAGAGCTGCGCCAGGCGAAACCGAAATCACGCTTTACGGTGGGGATTTATGACGACGTCACCCATCTCTCTCTGCCGCTGCCGGAAAACACCCTGCCGTCTCACGCCAAACTGGAAGCGCTGTTCTACGGTTTGGGTAGCGACGGCAGCGTGTCAGCCACCAAAAACAACATCAAAATTATCGGTAACGCCACGCCGTGGTACGCCCAGGGCTATTTTGTCTATGACTCGAAAAAGGCGGGTGGCCTGACGGTTTCCCATCTGCGGGTCAGTGAAAAGCCGATTAACTCCGCTTATCTGGTGGACAAAGCCGATTTCGTTGGTTGCCACCAGCTACAGTTTATCGATAAATACCAGATGGCCGAGCGCCTGAAACCCGGCGGCATTTTCCTGCTTAATACGCCGTATAGCGCTGAAGAAGTCTGGGATCGTTTGCCGCAGGATGTCCAGGCGGTGCTCAATCAGAAGCAGGCGCGGTTTTATATCATCAACGCCCAGAAAATCGCCCGCGAATGCCAGCTCGGCGCGCGTATTAACACGGTAATGCAGATGGCGTTTTTCCATCTGACCCAGATTCTGCCTGGCGACAGCGCCCTGCAACAGCTTCAGGGCGCAATAGCGAAAAGCTACAGCAGCAAAGGCCAGGAGCTGGTGGAGCGCAACTGGCAGGCGCTGGCGCTGGCGCGGGAATCGATCTCCGCCGTGCCGTTACAGCCGGTGAACAGCCAGAGCGCCAACCGCCCGCCGGTGGTCTCCGACGCCGCGCCGGACTTCGTCAAAACCGTCACCGCCGCCATGCTGGCGGGCCTCGGCGACGCGCTACCGGTTTCAGCCCTGCCGCCGGACGGCACCTGGCCGGTGGGCACCACCCGCTGGGAAAAACGCAATATCGCTGAGGAAATCCCGATCTGGAAGCCTGAGCTGTGTACCCAGTGTAACCACTGCGTCGCCGCCTGCCCGCATTCGGCTATTCGCGCCAAAGTGGTCTCGCCTGAGGACATGGAGCACGCGCCGGACGCCCTGCAATCGCTGGATGTAAAATCCCGCGATATGCGCGGTCAGAAATATGTGCTGCAGGTTGCGCCGGAAGATTGCACCGGCTGTAATCTGTGCGTAGAAGTTTGCCCGGCAAAAGATCGCCAGAACCCGGACATCAAGGCGATCAACATGATGTCGCGCCTTGAGCACGTGGAAGAAGAGAAAGTGAATTATGACTTCTTCCTGAATCTGCCGGAAATCGATCGCAACAAGCTGGAACGTATCGATATTCGTACCTCGCAGTTAATAACCCCGCTGTTCGAATACTCGGGAGCCTGTTCCGGCTGCGGCGAAACGCCGTATATCAAACTGCTGACCCAGTTGTACGGTGACCGTTTGCTGATTGCTAACGCCACTGGCTGCTCGTCAATTTACGGCGGCAACCTGCCCTCCACGCCGTACACCACCGATGCCAACGGGCGCGGCCCGGCATGGGCTAACTCGCTGTTTGAAGACAACGCCGAATTTGGCCTCGGCTTCCGCTTAACGGTGGATCAGCACCGGGCGCGCGTGATGCGTTTGCTGGAGCAATTTGCCGACAAGATCCCGGCAGAGCTGAACCAGCAACTTCACAGTGAGGCCACGCCGGACGTCCGCCGTGAACAGGTGGCGCAACTGCGTCAGCATCTTGCCGGGGAAACCAGCGTTGATGCGCGCCAGTTGCTCACCGATGCCGACGCGCTGGTGGAAAAATCCATCTGGCTGATTGGCGGCGACGGCTGGGCCTACGACATCGGCTTTGGCGGTCTGGACCACGTGTTGAGCCTGACCGAGAACGTCAACATTCTGGTGCTGGATACTCAGTGCTACTCCAACACCGGGGGCCAGGCGTCTAAAGCGACGCCGCTTGGCGCGGTGACCAAATTTGGCGAGCACGGCAAGCGTAAAGCGCGCAAAGATCTCGGCGTCAGCATGATGATGTACGGGCACGTTTACGTGGCGCAGATCTCGCTGGGTGCCCAGCTTAACCAGACGGTGAAGGCGATTCAGGAAGCAGAAGCCTATCCGGGGCCGTCGCTGATTATCGCCTATAGCCCTTGCGAGGAGCACGGCTACGATCTGGCGCTCAGCCACGATCAGATGCGTCAGTTAACCGCTACCGGCTTCTGGCCGCTGTACCGCTTCGACCCGCGCCGTGCCGATGAAGGCAAACTGCCGCTGGCGCTGGATTCTCGTCCGCCGTCAGACGCGCTGGCCGAAACGCTGCTCAATGAACAACGCTTCCGCCGGCTCAATTCGCAGCAGCCGGAAGTGGCGGAGCAGTTGTGGAAGGATGCCACGGCGGATCTGCAAAGACGCTATGACTTCCTGGCGCAGATGGCGGGTAAAGCTGAGAAAGCCAGCAGCGAGTAAGCTGGCTGTATAAACCAAAATCCCCGCTTTTTTGAGCGGGGATTTTTTTATCTGGCGAAAGTTACTTCAACAGGCGCACCTTACAGGACTTGCCTTTGATTTTCCCCTGCTGAAGCTGCTTCCAGGCATGACGGGCTACCGACTGGCGTACCGCCACGTAGGCGTGCATCGGATGCATATCGATTTTGCCGATGTCCGCGCCATCCAGCCCCATATCTCCGGTCAGTGCGCCGAGAATATCCCCCGGACGCATTTTGGCCTTTTTACCGCCGTCGATGCACAGCGTCGCCATTTCCGGCTCCAGCGGTTTGACAGTAGTGCCCATCACCGGCTCACGCCAGTCCAGCGACAGGCCCAGCATCTCAGCAAGAATCGTTGCCCGCTGCGCTTCTTCCGGGGCACACAGGCTAATCGCCAACCCGCTCTGCCCGGCACGTGCAGTACGGCCAATGCGGTGAACGTGGACTTCCGGGTCCCAGGAGAGCTCATAGTTGATGACCATCTCCAGCGACTTGATATCCAGCCCGCGCGCGGCGACGTCCGTGGCCACCAGCACCCGGCTGCTGCCGTTGGCGAAGCGCACCAGCGTCTGGTCGCGGTCGCGCTGTTCCATATCGCCATGCAGCGCCAGCGCGCTCTGGCTGTGCTCGTTCAGCGCGTCGCACACCTCCTGACAGTCTTTTTTAGTATTGCAGAACACCACGCAGGACGCAGGCTGATGCTTGCTTAACAGGCTCAGCAATAACGGGATTTTCTGGCGGCGAGAAGCCTCATAAAACTGTTGCTCGACGGCGGGCAACTCATCCACGCTGTCGATTTCAATATGCTCGGCGTTGCGCTGCACGCGGCTGCTGATGGCGGCGATGGATTCCGGCCAGGTGGCAGAGAACAGCAGCGTCTGGCGCTGCGGCGGCGCATGGCGGATCACATCGTCAATGGCATCGCTAAAGCCCATATCCAGCATGCGATCGGCTTCATCCAGCACCAGCGTTTTTAACGCTTCCAGCGATACGGTGCCCTTTTCCAGATGATCCAGCAGACGCCCCGGCGTGGCGACAATGATATGCGGAGCATGTTGTAATGAGTCGCGCTGCGCGCCAAACGGCTGGCCGCCGCATAGCGTCAGCACTTTGATGTTCGGCAGATAGCGCGCCAGGCGACGCAGCTCTTTTGCCACCTGATCCGCCAGTTCACGGGTCGGGCACAACACCAGCGACTGGGTAATAAACTGGCTGGCGTCGATATGCTGAAGCAGCCCCAGTCCAAACGCCGCCGTTTTGCCGCTGCCGGTTTTCGCCTGCGCGCGCACGTCTTTTCCCGCGAGAATGGCCGGTAATGCCGCCGCCTGAACCGGGGTCATGGTGTGGTAGCCCAGCTCGTTAAGGTTGGCGAGCAGTTCGGCAGGCAAAGCATGTAAGGTTGAAAAGGCAGTCACGGTCATCTCTCTGAAATCAAGCGGGCCGCTATGCTAGCAGATTCAGGTGGCGCGGTCATTTGGCAGACAAAAACAAACAGGCCCGAAAACCGGGCCTGATGTTTATTGCGCGTTAAACGGGTCTTTTTCATCGTCTTCACTGTCGTCGCGCTTGCGGGGGATTTCACCCTGCTTATTGGGCGCGTCGTTCACCTGATGCTCATCCTCTTCCCAGGCGTTCCCCGCGTTTGGCGCGGCCTCAGGCAACCCTTTGCTCACTTCGCCTTCTTTATTGCGTTCGAAATTGGTTTTATCAGACATAACGTTCTCCCATCAGATGTCGTCAGTTAAGTGTAGACGACGGGGGAAAAGTGAGGATATTCAGCGGGTTTTTGCACACTTCAATGCGCTACCGGTGCCGCCCCGGTCATCAAGGGTTTGCAACACCACCGAATCCGCGCCCAGTTTTAAGGCTTCCATTTGCAGATCGTTTTTCACCTGCTGCTGGTATTCAGCCATGTCCAGGAAAGCCATAGGATTACGGTGCGATACCACATTGCCGACAAACTGGCACTGCGCGGAAAACGCACTGTTGCCTTTAATGATACCGACCTGTTCCGCCTGCGGGTTAACCGTCGCGCAACCCGCCAGGCTTACCATTCCCAACGCCATAATGATTTTTTTCATGATTTCACCCCAGATTAATTTACGCGCAGCATAATGCATAAACCTCAGCGGATCATAAACGGAATGTCACCAGGCCCGGCGATATATTCTGCATCCGGCATCCCGTTTACTCTTTATTGATGACAATGGATAGCAGGCAGAGAGAAATCCTGCTGGCAATCGCCGCCGTAATCCGTACCATACACGCCACGCAACGCATTGCTCATGCATTAACTGATACGGGAACGCTCCGTATCCCTCTGAATCAACCGGTCACGCGAACTATGCAAGATACCCAGCAGATTGATAAAAAAACGCAATACAACCTGAATAAACTCCAGAAGCGCCTGCGCCGCAATGTCGGCGAAGCCATTGCCGATTTTACTATGATCGAAGACGGCGACCGGATCATGGTTTGCCTGTCGGGCGGCAAAGACAGCTACACCATGCTGGAGATTTTGCGCAATCTGCAACAAAGCGCGCCGATCAGCTTTAGCCTGGTGGCGGTTAATCTCGACCAGAAACAGCCGGGTTTCCCGGAGCATGTGCTGCCGCAATATCTGGAAAGCATCGGCGTTGAATACAAAATTGTGGAAGAAAACACTTACGGGATCGTGAAAGATAAAATCCCGGAAGGAAAAACCACCTGTTCACTCTGTTCCCGTCTGCGTCGCGGCATTTTGTACCGCACCGCCACCGAACTGGGTGCTACCAAAATCGCACTCGGCCACCATCGTGACGACATTCTGCAAACCCTGTTCCTGAACATGTTCTACGGCGGGAAAATGAAAGGCATGCCGCCGAAGCTGATGAGTGATGACGGCAAACACATTGTGATCCGTCCGCTGGCCTACTGCCGTGAGAAAGACATTGAGCGTTTTGCCGAAGCCAAAGCCTACCCGATTATCCCTTGCAACTTGTGCGGCTCCCAGCCAAACCTCCAGCGCCAGGTGATTGCCGATATGCTGCGCGACTGGGACAGACGCTACCCGGGGCGCATCGAAACCATGTTCAGCGCCATGCAAAACGTGGTGCCGTCGCACCTGAGCGATATCAACCTGTTTGATTTTAAATCCATCACGCACGGCAGCGACGTGGTAGATGGCGGCGATCTGGCATTCGACCGCGATGAAATCCCGGTACAGCCGGTGGGTTGGCAGCCGGATGAGGACGAACAGCTGGATATCAGCAACCGTCTGGATATCGTCGAAGTGAAATAAGCGAAACGCCCTCAATCTCGAGGGCGTTTTTTTATCGTTGCGGCGGTGACGCCAGGATCGGGCCCGGATCGGGTGTGGGTTCAGGGATGGGCTGAGGCCGTGGGATCGGGTCCGGAACGGGAACCGGATCGGTGGGTACCGGGTCGCTCATCTTGATAGTCATCGTTACCTCCAGAAGTGGCTGTACTCCTTAAGCGTAGAAGCCCCTTTCCGACTGGCAAAAAAAAAGCCGACTGATTAGAGTCGGCGTCGTACGAATTAAATTGTGCTATGCAGTAATTCAAAAAAGGAAGTAAGACAATATGGAGCGCAACGCCCATCGCTTGACGTTGCATTCACCTGCAAGAGAGAGTTTGCCCGCAGTAGCCGCTTTTTTTATTGACTTCGCTCAATAAGAAACGCTTTAAAAGGTTCCAATATTGTTAAAAATGTGAATTTTTACAGCCATTTACTGCGATGCAACCACCAGGTAACACCCCCAATTAGCACCACTAACATCAGGCAAAACAAACTAAATCCTAACCGCCACTCGCCGCCGGGGATGCCGCCGAGGTTAACGCCGAACAGCCCGGTTAAAAACGTACTGGGTAAAAACACCATCGCCATCAACGACATGGTATAGGTCCGGCGCGCCAGGGATTCCTGCATCACCTGGGCGATTTCATCGGCCATGATGGCGGTACGCGAGATACAGGCGTCGATTTCATCCAGGCCGCGCCCCAGCCGGTCAGCAATGTCCTGCATTCTGCGGCGATGATCGTCGGTCATCCACGGCAGGCGTTCGCTGGCGAGCCGCGCATACACGTCGCGCTGGGGTGCCATATAGCGGCGCATCACGATCAACTGCTTGCGCAATAGCGCCAGAAAGCCGCGCGGCGGGATTTGCTGATCCAGCAGGTTGTCTTCGAGGTCAATAATCTTATCGTGCAGTTCCTCGATAAACTCACTGGCGTGATCGGTTAGCGCATCGCAGATGTCCACCAGCCAACTGCCGCCATCCGTCGGGCCGGTACCGTCGTTGAGATCCTGCACCACATCGTCCAGCGCCAGCACTTTACGTTGCCGGGTAGAAACAATGAGCCGCTCGTCCATATACAGGCGCATCGCCACCAGCTGATCGGGGCGCTCGTCGGTGCTGCCGTTAATACAGCGCAGCGTAATCAACGTACCATCGCCCATACGGGTCACGCGCGGACGGGTGCTTTCCCCTGCCAGCGCATCGCGCACGGTATTGGGTAGCAGCGGCGTGGTCGCCAGCCATTGTGCGCTTTCAGGGTGGGTATAGTTGAGATGCAGCCAACACGGGTGCTCTTTATCAATGGTGTCATCGTTATCCAGCGGTTTCACGCCGCCTTTTCCATCCAGTATCCATGCAAATACCGCATCCGGTACATTCAGTTCCGATCCCTTTATCGCCTGCACGTAAGCCTCCTGGTTTGACCGGGCAATGGTGTCAGTCTAGTCTCCTGCTTCTCTGTGGCAAGAGGTCACCGTTTGCTGTCATACCGTTTGCTCATTACGAAAGCAAACAGTTAACATAAGCAATAAAAATACGTGAATCCCCTTTCCTGTTTTCTTTTGTTTTTCTTCGTACCAGGAGCGTTAAGTGACTGATAAACAGCCACGCTGCGTTAATTTTGAACTTCATGCCGCTGAAATGCGTCGCCAGGCCATTACCGTCAGCACAAGCTGGTTCCTGTGGGTAAATATCCTGTTTTCGCTGTTTATTCTTGGACGTAACTACTTTTCGCCGGAACCGCTCGTCGCCGTGCTGCACCGCCCCCACCACGTGCTGGAAAGCGCGATGGTGCTTGTGCTTGCGGCGGCGTCCAGCGTGCTGTTTATTTTACGCATGGCGCCGGATCGCGAGGCAATATGGTTAAGCCAGCTCGCCAAAGGCACGGTGCTGTTTTTAAGCCTGGCCTGGGCGCTTTCGTTTTATGTGTTTATCGCCAGCGGCGATATGCGCGTTATCTTCCCCCTGGCGGCGCTACTGCTGTTTACTGCTTTGATTTCGCTCTATTTTGATGCTCGTGTGTTGCTCACGTTTATTGTGCCGATCTGGCTGGCGATACTGGTGAGCACATTTGCTTACGACCAAAGCCCTACCGCGCTCAATGTGGTGCTGTGGTTGCTGCTGGCCGCGCTGCTGGAATCAGGCCGCCGGATGCTGAATAACTGGTTTTTACTGGCGCTGCGACGTGGGCAAGAAAAAAGGGATTTGATTAAGCAACTGGAAACGCTGGCAAGCTACGATCCGTTGACCGGCATCGCCAATCGCCGTAACTTTCAGCAGCAGCTTGATATTGCTATCCATGAGGCCACCCAGACAGGCGGCGAACTGGCAATGATTATGGTGGACGTCGATCATTTTAAACGTTTTAACGATCATTACGGTCATCAGGCCGGGGATGTCTGTCTGAAGGAAGTGGCGAACCAGCTCAAAAGCGCGGTGAGAAAACGTGAAGACAGTGTCGCGCGCCTCGGCGGCGAAGAGTTCGCTATCCTGTTGCCGGGCGGCGGCGGCGAGGCGGCACACCGCGTGGCGCGTCGGTTGGCATGGCGTCTGGAAAATTTAGCCATTGAGCATGCCGCATCGCCGGTCAATAAACATGTGACGGTCAGCCAGGGGATTTCGGTCTGGAAACCAGACATGTCAGGAACGGTATTTATTGCCCAGGCGGACGCGGCGCTGTATCAGGCTAAGGAGAGCGGACGTAACCGCTGGAATGAATATACTGCGGCACGTCATCCGGACTAACGCAACTGGCTGTCTTTTGAACCACGCCGGTTGTAACCCGAGAAGCGTTGTTTTTCAGCATCTGCCTTCTGCTGGCAATTAATGCATAACCGCACCCCCGGCACCGCGTTTTGCCGGGCGAGTGGGATAGGTTCACCGCACTCTTCGCAATGCGTCAGGCTTTCACCTGACGTCAGATCCTGCCGAGCCCGGGAAATTGCGTCTTCAATCGTACTGTCGATTTGCTGCTGTACTGCATCGTCATTCGCCCAACCCGATGCCATAACCGCCCCCTTAAGCATAAATGCTTAGTAGTCGTGTTTACTATCGTCAGCTGCCGACATAAAAACCCACACAGCAGCCATGAAAATCAGTAATGCAATGACTACTACCATCCACCACATATCGATTTTCCATTCCGCTTCACCTAAGAATAAGTATATCGGGTATTAAGAAATTTCCCTCCAGGCATAAGCTGAAAGCGCATCAGCCTTGATGGCTTTTAGTGAACGGCTCCGCCGTGGCGAAAACCGAAGCCTGGCACCGGTACGCAAACGAGCAAAGTACTCGTCTGGTGTTCACCATGACGGTCGGGGAATTTGATCAGTCACTCGCTACTGACCAGCCATTGCAATAAATGAAAAAGGCCGCTCATCTTGAGCGGCCTGAACCTGGTGCTGGCAATCATTAATGGTGCAGCATTTCGTCCACCACCTGCTCCTTTGAGAGCTGGTACGGGTAATACGTCGGCCAGTTGTCCATCTCTTCCAGCAGGGCTTCCTGAGACGTATTGCCCATAAAGATGTGGTAATGCGTGGACTTACGTGGCGCGATAATGTGATCGCTGAACTGGACGAATTTCGGCGCCTGACTGCTGGCATCCTTACACTCAAACAGATAGCGCACGCCTTTTTTGCCGGATTTATAGGTCAGGATCTTATGCCCGGCATAATCATATTTACAGGCGCGAACGTTATCCCCGACGTGAAATTCCATCACGCCATTTTCGATGCCGATCGTGTCCACATCGGTGGCATAGCCTTTGCCGTAATATTCTTTGATCTCCTCGAAGGTTTGGGTCTTATCTTTCCCCGCTTTCATTTTAAATACCGGATCCAGATCGCCGCTCTGCAAATACGGATAGACCGACTGCCAGACGCCGTCCCAGTCAGACAGGCTGCGGTCTTTCACGTTTTTGTTATCAAACACGCCTTCAGCGGCCTTTTGCTCGATTTCCGTCAGCGGCTTCCCGTGGGAATGCCCATGCGCCAAAGCATTGCCGCTTACCAGTACCGCACCCAGAGTGAACGCTAATTTAGAAAAATAACCCACCAACATGTCTCCCTCATTTGCCCTGTGATTGTACGTTACAATATAACATAACATGTTTCAGGATTATGAAAAGAGGCGGGCGCGAGTTTTCGCGCCAGCCATGTTGAGCAGGAAGAATAAACAGGAAGGAAATTAATGCTTAATCAGGTACATCGTACGGGTATAGGCCACATCTTCCGGGTTGTTAATCGGATAGCCTTTCACCCAGGGCTTGATTAAGCGCCCATTGGTGTACTGATAAATCGGCGCAATCGGCGCTTTCTCAGCGATGATTTTTTCCGCCTGGTTGTAATCGCTGTTACGGGCTTCCAGGGTGTTTTCGCGGCTGGCCTGTTCCAGCACTTTGTCATAAGCCGGATCGTTAAAGCGCGAGATGTTGCCGCTGTGAGTCGAGGTCAGCAATGAGAGGAAGGTGGACGGTTCGTTATAATCTCCTACCCAGGAGGCGCGGATCACATCGAAATTGCCGGTATTGCGGCTGTCAATATAGGTTTTCCACTCCTGGTTTTGCAGCTTCACCTCCACGCCGAGGTTCTTTTTCCACATCGACGCCACCGCGATGGCGATTTTCTGATGGTTCTCTGACGTGTTGTACAGCAATGTCAGTTTCAACGGCTTATTGGGACCATAACCAGCGGCCTGGAGCAGGGTTTTCGCCTGGGCGTTTAATTCCTGCTGGCTCATTTCCTCAAACATCGACGGTGTCGGTTTGAAGTCCGCCGTGACATCCGGTGTGAATCGCCAGGCCGGTTTCTCACCGGTGCCCAGCACTTTTTCGGCCATAATGCGCCGGTCAATCGTCATACTCAGCGCCAGCCGGACCCGCTGGTCCGCCGTCGGGCCTTTCCGTGTGTTAAACGCGTAGTAATACGTGCCCAACTGCGGCGGCGTATACACCTGGCCGGGAATATCCCTGAGGAGCTTCTGGTACATGTTTTTCGGGAAGGACTCGGTGATATCGATATCTCCCGCCAGATAGCGCTTGGTGGCGGCGGATTCCTGGTTAACGGGAATAAACGTGACTTTGCTAATCACCGTTTTGCCGTTATCCCAGTAATTTTTATTCGGCGTCGCCACCAGCTTTTCATTCACCACCCGCTCGGTCAGCGTATAGGCGCCGTTACCTACCAGATAGCCGGGTTTGGTCCACTCGCCGCCCCACTTTTCAATGGTGGCTTTGGGGGTGGGATAGAACGAGAAATTGGCGGTCAGGTTGGGGAAATACGGTACCGGTTTGTCCAGCTCCACCCGCAGCGTGGTCGCGTCGGGTGCGGAAACTCCCAGCTTATCGGCAGGCATTTTGCCATCGATAATCGCCTGCGCGTGGGTAATGCCCGCCAGCGCCGCAAACCAGGCAAAGGGCGAGGTGTTTTTCGGATCGACCAGCCGTTGCCAGCTGTACACGAAATCCTGCGCGGTGACCGGCGTACCGTCGGACCAGCGGGCGTCGCTGCGCAGGCTGAAGGTCCAGACGCGGTTGTCGCTGCTCTGCCAGCGGGTAGCGACGCCAGGCGTCAGCTCGCCCTTCTCGTTCTGGTTTACCAGCCCTTCGAACAAATCGCGGATCACCTGAATTTCCGGCAGACCCACGGCTTTTACCGGGTCCAGCGAGGCCGGTTCATCTTTGATATGGCGCACCAGCTCCTGTTTCTCCGCCAGCACCGTGCCTTGCGGATCCTCCGCCGCGACAGCAGGCCCCCATGTACTACCCGCCAGCAACACACCGGTTGCGATACGCACGGGAAATTTCATACCAACCCCCTAAACTCAACGATACCGACGCGTCTTTTCAGGCGGGCCAGCTGATTATTAATTGGCGTTTATTATTTGTTTTGATGTATTGAAATGCAAACGCCGGGGGTAATTTATCCTCAGAAATGTGGACAGCCGCAGGCAGTTGATTTCCCGGCGCTTTTGCTCAACACTCATCTCATCATCACTTCAAGGAATGAGACCTATGACGACGTTACGCCCTCGTTCGCAGCGCGGCCATTTTCCACCCGGTGCGGAACGCTATGGAAAAAGCGTATTAGGCGCGCCGCTGCTGTGGTTCCCGGCACCGGAAGCCAGTGAAAATGCCGGATTGATCCTCGCTGGCACCCACGGTGATGAAAATGCCGCGATGGTGGCGCTCTCCTGCGCGTTACGCGCCCTTGAGCCAACGCACCGCCAGCATCACGTGGTGCTGGCGGTCAATCCAGATGGCTGCCAGCTTGGCCTGCGGGCCAATGCGCACGGCGTGGATTTAAACCGGAATTTCCCGGCGGCAAACTGGAAAGCAGGCGAGACGGTATATCGCTGGAACAGCGCAGCGGATAAGCGCGACGTGGTGTTGTCCACTGGGGATAAACCCGGTTCAGAACCGGAAACCGTGGCGCTGTGCCAGTTAATTCACCAGATTGCGCCGCGCTGGGTAGTCTCGTTCCACGATCCGCTGGCCTGTATTGAAGATCCGCGCAGCAGCGCCCTCGGGCAGTGGCTGGCGCAGGCGTTCGGTTTGCCGCTGGTTACCAGCGTCGGCTATGACACGCCGGGTTCCTTCGGCAGCTGGTGCGCGGACATTAATTTGCCCTGCATCACCGCCGAATTCCCGCCCATTTCCGCCGATGAAGCCAGCGAGCGCTATCTGGACGCCATGACGGCGCTGCTTCACTGGCAGCCTTACAGGTGAATCGCGCCGGTTGAAAAGTTAAGCGCTGGCTCCACGTCCACCGCCAGCCACGTGGGGCCATCCAGATCGGCGAAACGCGCCTGAACGCTTAACGGCAAGGCGGCGCTGATGGCCCGTGAAGTACACAGCATACAGCCGAGCATCACCTCAAAGCCCTGCTCCCGCGCTGCGTCGCTTAACAGTAGCGCTTCGGTCAGGCCGCCGGTTTTATCCAGTTTGATATTGACCATCTCATAGCGCCGCGCCAGACCGGCAAGGGAGTCGCGGGTATGGCAGCTTTCATCGGCGCATATCGGCAGCGGATGGATAAAGTTTTCCAGTTGGCTGTCCTGGGCCGCAGGTAGCGGCTGCTCCAGCATCGCCACGCCTAAATCCGCCAGGAGCTGGCAGCGCGCCGCCAGGCCATCGTGGGACCAGGATTCATTGGCATCGACAATCAGTATGGCGTCCGGCACGGCGGTGCGGATCGCCACCATGCGCTCGGTAATCAGCCGGTCATCGAGCTTGATTTTAAGCAGCCGCGCACCCTTGTCCCACAGCACCGCCGCCGAACTCGCCATCTGCTCCGGGGTGCCGATGCTGACGGTCTGCGCAGTGAGTACGAACTCCGGCAGTGTGACGCCCAGCAGGCCGCTGAGCGGTTTCCCTTCGCGGCGCGCCTCGAGATCCCATAGCGCACAGTCCAGGGCGTTGCGCGCCGCACCAGCGGGTAATAGCGTCTGAAGCGCGTCGCGACTGGCGCCGGCTTCCAGCGGTTCTACCACGGTCATGATTTGCGCCATCACCGACTCGACGCTCTCGCCGTAGCGCGGATACGGGGTACACTCCCCGACGCCTTTAACGCCGTCCTGCTCGATTTCTACTACTACCACCACCGCTTCATTGCGCGTCCCGCGCGAAATAACGAACGGCGAATGCAGGGGCCAGGATTCCTGATAGACCTTTACGCTGCGCATTTCATTAGCCTCTCCAATGGTTTGCCTCATTATAGCGAGCGAATTTAGCTTACGCCGACTCAGTTTTTTATATTCATCTGTTGAATGATGGCATACACTGTCGGCGACGTTAACTATATGTAAACAGGAAGATAACTATGTCACAAATCGTTCATTTTCAGGGCAATCCGGTATCCGTAGTCGGTCAGATCCCGGCGCAAGGAAGCAAAGCACAGCCCTTCAGCCTGGTGGCAAAAGATCTGTCTGACGTTACGCTTGGCCAATTCGCCGGCAAACGTAAGGTCCTGAATATTTTCCCGAGCATTGATACCGGCGTGTGCGCTGCGTCAGTGCGTAAATTCAACCAGCTGGCGACCAGCGTGGACAACACCGTGGTGCTATGCATCTCCGCTGACCTGCCGTTCGCCCAGTCGCGCTTCTGCGGCGCGGAAGGCCTGAGCAACGTCATCACCCTGTCTACTTTGCGCAACCCGCAGTTCCAGCAGGATTACGGCGTGGGCATTGAAGAAGGCGCGCTGAAGGGCCTGACCGCTCGCGCAGTGGTTGTTATCAACGAGCAAGACGAAGTGGTATTCAGCGAACTGGTGAATGAAATCACCCACGAGCCGAACTACGACGCCGCTCTGGAAGCACTGAAATAACAAAAGGGGGCGTTAAGCCCCCTTGTTCTTCGCCTGACAACCGCTACTCTTCGCCCTTCTTCTGGCTTAATCCATATTCACGCAGCTTATTAGCAATCGCGGTATGCGACACGCCCAGGCGCTTCGCCAGCTTACGGGTGCTGGGATAGGTGCGATAAAGCTGATTCAATACCGAACGCTCGAAGCGCCGGGTGATCTCATCCAGCGAACCGTCCATCGCCTCTTCGCCGACCGGCAATGTACCGGCGTCAAAGTCCGGCAGCAAAATATCCTGAGCGCGCAGTTCATAGCCTTCCAACTGGGTCAGCGCCCGGTATACGGCGTTTTTCAACTGGCGCACGTTGCCCGGCCAGCCGTAGCGGGTCAGCATATTGCTTAGATCGCTGGACAGCTTCGGACGCGCCACGCCCTGTTCATCGGCAAAACGCGCCACAAACAGCTCAGTCAGCGGCATGATATCCTGAGGACGATCGCGCAGCGGCGGCAGGTTCAGGGTCAGCACGTTAAGGCGATAGTAGAGATCCTCACGGAACGTGCCCTTTTGCACCATCTCCACCAGGTTTTTCTGGGTCGCGCAAATCACCCGCACATCCACATGCACTTCATGCTCCTCGCCGACACGCCGGAAGGTGCCGTCATTTAAGAAGCGCAGCAGTTTGGTTTGCATGCGCGGCGACATTTCGCCGATCTCATCCAGCAGCACTGAGCCGCCGTTAGCCTGCTCGAAGAAGCCTTTTTTACCTTCCTGGGCGTTGGCGTACGCGCCCGGCGCATGGCCGAACAGTTCGCTTTCCACCACGTCTTCCGGGATAGAGCCGCAGTTGAGCGCCAGATAGGGTTTCTCGGCGCGCGGGCTGGCCTGATGGCAGGCGCGCGCTAATTGATCTTTACCGGTGCCGGTGTCGCCGACAATCAGTAGCGGCGCATTCAGCATCGCGAATTTACGCGCCTGCTCTACCACCTGGCGCATGCGCGGGCTGACCGCGACGATCTGGCTAAACGCGCTGGCATCCAGGCTCGACAGGTTTTGCAACTGGCGGCCCATACGCACCGTGGAGCGCAGCATCACTACCGCGCCAATCAGCATGTTAACGCCTTTGTCCTCTTCCAGATGCACCGGGGTGATTTCCATCAGGAAATTCTGGCCGCTGATGATCACATGCTCGGAATGCGATTCCACCGGGTCGCTATCCAGCCAGCGCTGGAAGTTGAAGCTGTTAATCAGCGCGCTGGCGTTATGGTTGCGCAGCTTCGCTTCGCTCATGGCGAACAGCGCGCAGCTGGCAGGGTTAGCCCGTTCCACTTTGCTTTTTAAATCCAGCGATAACACCGCTTCCGGCAATGCTTCCAGCAGGGCCGCCAGGGCACGGTTCTCGCGCTCCGACGGCATCCACGGCACGGTGCGCACATCGGTCACGCCTGAGATACGGCGGATTTCCGCCATCAGGCTACTGAAGGAATCAAAATCGAGGGTGGAAAAGTTGAGGTAGATACGCCCGATAGGGTCAATTTCGATTCCGCGCAGGTCAATGCTGCGCAGCACCAGTAAATCCAGTAATTCTCGGGTAAGACCGATACGGTCTTCGCAAAATACTTCCAGACGCATGGGGGTAACCTTCATGCTTAAGGGCCAATGACGGGGCGATGATACTCAAGATAACCTTCACCAGGAAGATGTCTGTCAACAATCATTGACAGTATGGCGGAAAATTGGGCGCTGCGCCGTAAAGTTAAACGTTCACAGCGCCGAAGGGTTAGTTTTCGCGCGGTTTCTTTTGCAGAGTCTCTTTAACCTGGGTCAGCAACTGGCGGCGGAAATCGCCGAGGCGCGGCTTATCATCAAGCCACGGCAGCGGGCGGCACAGCTCCATCGCCTTGATGCCGAGACGCGCCGTCAGCAGCCCTGCGCCAATGCCCTGCGCCGCACGGGCAGACAGCCGCGCCGCCAGATCCTGAGACATCCAGTCCAAGCCAATTTCGCGCACCATTTCGCTGGCTCCGGCGAAGGCGATATTCAGCAGCACCAGCCGGAACAGCCGGATGCGGCTGAAATAACCCAGCTCAATGCCATACAGCGCGGCAATGCGGTTAATCAGGCGCAAATTCCGCCAGGCGATAAACGCCATATCCACCAGCGCCAGCGGGCTGACGGCGATCATCAGCGTAGATTCTGCCGCCGAACGGCTGATCTCACGCCGCGCCTGGCTATCCAGTACCGGCTGCACCAGATGGGCGTAAAGCTCGACAATCTCCCGGTCGTTATGGGTTTCATGGATAGCGGCGTACCAGCGCTGTAACGCTGGATGACCCTGGTCTAGCCCCGCCTGGCGCGCCAGCTTCTCGCAGAACGCCCGACCTTTGCCCATGCCGTGGCTGGTGAGCAGTTCCCGCGCTTCGTCGCGTTCGGTGGCGCGTTCGCGCAAACGGTGCAAACGCCGCCATTCGGTGCCCACTGCACCCACTCCCGCTGCGACAATCAGCCCACCCGCCGCCAGCCCGCCCACGGCGATCCAGTCCTGATTATGCCAGGCGGTCATCGTCCACTGTACGCCTTGCGCCACCACGCTAACGCCGAACAGCGCCAGCCCGGCGGTGACCATACGCCGCCACAGGCTGCGCTTAGGACGCAGCGCGGCTTGCACCACCGCTTCGGCCTGGCCGTTTTCTGGCTCCAGCTCGGTGGTTAACGCGGGGGTAAACCGTTCCGCTTCCGGCTCGCTGAATGCCTGGGCGCTTTTAATCTGTGGCTCCTGCTCTGCCTGTAACGGCTCGGCGAAATCGATTCGCGGTTTTAACGGCTCGCTCATCGCAATTTATCTCCTATTAAAAACTCCAGCGCCGCATCCAGCCGGATATGCGGCAGTGGCGTATCCACCGTCATCTGCTGCGGGCGGAACTGCTCAAACTGAAATCCCTGGTTTTCCCAGAAGGCGTTACCCGGCAGGCGCGCCGGAACTTCGCCGGGATAGACCGTGAGCGGTACGCCATCGCTTAATCGGTGACCGCGTAACGCCGGGATTTTTTCCCCCTTCACCTCCACCAGCCCGCTTTGCGTGGCCTGCACCGACGCCAGCCCGAGGCAGTCCATGCTGATGCCTTCAAACGCCGCGTTTTGCCAGGCGTCCTGCACCAGCTGCTGCAGCAGCGATACCATATTGGCGTGCTGATCGGCGGTAATGTGGTCGGCTTTGGTGGCGGCAAACAGCAGTTTATCAATCACCGGGGAGAACAGGCGGCGGAACAGCGTGCGCTGGCCGTAGTGAAAGCTTTGCATCAGTTGCGTCAGCGCAAGGCGCATATCGTTAAACGCCTGCGGCCCGCTGTTAAGCGGTTGCAGGCAGTCCACCAACACAATCTGGCGGTCAAAACGCAGGAAATGGTCTTTATAAAAACCTTTGACCACTTTTTCGCAGTAGTAGCGATAGCGTTCGCGTAGCATCCCGGCGTTGGTGGATTTGTCCGCCTGGGCGAGGCGCGATTCGCCGATGCCATCCACGTCCGGCCAGGGGAAAAATTGCAACGCGGGCGCGCCCGCCATATCACCGGGCAGCACAAAACGCCCCGGCTGGATAAAGTGCAGCCCTTCGCGTTTACAGGTGTGCAGATAGTCAGTCCAGGCTTCGGCAATTGCCGCAAGGCGGTTTTCATCGGCGGGGGCCAGCGGGTCAAGCCCGTGGCACAACTTACGCCACTGTTGAGACCATTTTTCACGATCGCCCTTGAGCAGACCGGTCATCTGCCGCGACCAGCTCAGGTAATCCTGAGCCAGCATTGGTAAATCCAGCAGCCATTCGCCGGGATAATCGACGATTTCCAGATACAAGGTTGAGGTATCTTTGAAATGGCGCAGCAGGGATTCATTTGAGCGGTAACGCAGCGCGAGGCGCATTTCGCTGACGCCGCGGGTTGGCGTCGGCCAGTCCGGCGGCTCGCCGTACAGTTGCGCCAGCCCTTCATCGTAGGTAAAACGCGCCACGCCCAAATCGCGTTGCGGCACGCGCTTCACGCCCAGCAGCCGCTCTTCGCGCACCGCATTCAACAGCGGCAGACGCGCCCCAGCATGAAGGTTTAACAGTTGATTCACCATCGCAGTGATAAAAGCCGTTTTGCCGCTGCGGCTCAGGCCAGTGACGGCCAACCGTAAATGGCGATCGACGCCCCGGTTGACCAGTGCATTGAATTCAGTTTTGATTCGCTTCATCGTCATCCTGTTTTCGAACAAGCGTACAGATAAGGATATTATGGGGATGATTTATCCGACAGGCACGTCCCCGTTGTGCCCTGGCGATGCGATTTTTGTGAATTAGGGTTTGATATTGCGCGACAATTTGGTCGCCAGGCGTTTTAACAGCGGTTCGAGGGCGAATGCCAACAGCATTTTTACCGGCCGGCGCGCAACCGACTTTACCGCCCAGCCTGCTACGCCCGCAGGCCCGTAACGCAATGCGCCGAGTATGATCAGTTTACCGGCTAGTTTCAGGCCGGGACGCGCTTTCACAGAAGCCTGCTGCCAACGGGTTTGTTTCATTCGCTCTCCAGTTAAGGGTTAAAGCTGGCGAAAACGGCTGCGCAAGGTGAATGTGTCGGAAGTGACATAACGCTCCATTGCGCGTAAACGCTGCTCGGATTCAGCCAGTTGGGCATCGGCGTCGTTCAGCAAATCACCGCTGCGCGGCGCGCCTTCGCCCTGCTCCGCGCCTTCCGGCATCGGGTCGAGAATAAATGTCAGGGCGATATACGCCACCAGGGTAAAAAAGAACAGACCGAAAAACATCGACAGCACCACGATCAGGCGCACCAGCTTAACCGGCACGTCGAGATACTGCGCGACGCCCGCGCAAACCCCTTTAACCATGCCCTGCTGGGGAATACGCCACAGCTTGCGATTTCCAAAAGAAGGGGTCATTAGTCATTTCTCCAGTTGGGGTGTTCAGCATCCAGAATCTGCTCCAGCGACTGGATGCGTTCGCGCATCCGGCGAGCTTCTTCGGTCAATTGCGCCAGGCGCTGCTGTTCGCTTTGCGTTAACTCGCTGCGCGAACTGCGGTTGCTGTAATGCAGCCACAGCCAGATTGGCGCGACGAACAGCACGAAAATGGTTAGCGGTATAGCGAGAAAAAGTGCGCTCATGTGTACTCCTTGACAGTAAAAGCGCTGCGGCGCGTCATGTCGCCGCAGCAAAGTTTTTATTCAACATCGCGCTGTACTTTGGCTTTAAGCGCAGCCAGTTGAGCGCTGATTTCATCGTCCGCTTTGAGATCGGCAAACTGCTGATCGAGATTTTTTTGTTTGCCAAAACGCTGGCTTTCAGCTTCTGCTTCCATGTGATCGATACGGCGCTCAAAAGATTCAAAACGCGCCATCGCTTCATCAATTTTGCCGCTGTCGAGCTGGCGACGCACATCGCGGGAAGACGATGCCGCCTGGTGGCGCAGCGTCAACGCCTGCTGGCGAGCGCGGGTTTCCTGGAGCTTGTTCTCCAGCTCGCCGATTTCGGTTTTCATACGTGCCAGGGTTTCATCAACCTGGGTGGCTTCGTCGGTCAGTACCGTAATCAGGTCGGTCAGCTTTTGTTTTTCGATCAACGCCGCACGGGCTAAATCGTCTTTATCTTTACGCAGCGCCAGTTCGGCTTTTTCCTGCCATTCGGCCTGCTGCGCGGTAGCCTGCTCAATGCGACGGCTCAGCTGTTTCTTTTCAGCCAGCGCACGCGCGGAGGTGGAACGCACTTCAACTAAGGTGTCTTCCATTTCCTGAATCATCAGACGCACCAGCTTTTGCGGGTCCTCTGCTTTTTCCAGCAGGGAGTTGATGTTGGCGTTCACGATGTCGGCAAAACGAGAAAAAATACCCATAACTCAATCCTCTTTGATTATCCGGGCGTTATGCGCCCTGCTCGATTTCGCTTTAACTAATACAAACATCGTGCCACTTTTTTAACTTGCTGTTTTTACAGATTTTACGCCTTTTATCGCTTGGTGTGTTATCTTCAATAGTAGTCATATCCACCAACAAGTGGTCAATTTCATCATGGCAGATTACAAAGATAATTTGATTGGCGAGGCGAATAGCTTTCTTGAAGTGCTGGAGCAAGTGTCGCGGCTGGCACCGCTGGATAAGCCGGTACTGGTGATTGGCGAGCGCGGGACCGGTAAAGAACTGATTGCCAGCCGCATTCACTTTTTATCACGCCGCTGGCAGGGGCCGTTTATTTCCCTGAACTGCGCGGCGTTGAATGAAAATCTGCTCGATTCCGAGCTGTTCGGCCATGAAGCGGGCGCGTTTACCGGTGCGCAGAAGCGCCATCCCGGTCGTTTTGAACGGGCCGACGGCGGGACGCTGTTTCTTGATGAACTGGCCACTGCACCGATGATGGTGCAGGAAAAACTGCTCAGAGTCATTGAGTACGGCGAACTGGAACGCGTGGGAGGCAGCCAGCCGTTGCAGGTCAATGTGCGTCTGGTGTGCGCTACCAATGCCAGCCTGCCGGATTTAGTGGAAGAAGGAAAATTCCGCGCCGACCTGCTCGACCGGCTGGCGTTTGACGTGGTGCAGCTCCCGCCGCTGCGCGAGCGGCGCAGCGACATCATGCTGCTGGCGGAACAATTTGCCATCCAGATGTGCCGGGAACTCGGCTGGCTGCTGTTCCCCGGTTTTACCCCCGATGCCGAACAAACCCTACTGGAATACGGCTGGCCGGGTAATATCCGTGAACTGAAAAACGTGGTGGAGCGGTCGATTTATCGCCACGGCAGCAGCGATACGCCGGTAGATACCATTATTCTCGACCCCTTTTCACGCCCGACGGTGCTAAAAACCGAAGCCAATGACAACGGATTACCCGCCCTGCCGCTCGATTTACGCCACTGGCAGCAGCAAAGCGAAAAAACGCTGGTAGAAACCAGCCTCGCCCAGGCGAAATATAACCAGAAACGTGCCGCGCAGCTTTTGGGCGTCACCTATCATCAGTTACGCGCCCTGTTGAAAAAGCATGAGATTGCCGCCCAGTGATGGCTTTTGCGCCAACTGGCGCAGAGATTTTTCCCTGGTCCGTCCAAGTGCGATACACTTTGACTATTGGTCAAAATAACTCAAAAACTTATGCGCGTATTTTTGTCTTCCCTGATTATGGCGCTCGGCATTTCTGGCGGGTACGCCCATGCGGCCCCTGCCCCAAAACCCCTTGCCGATATTCGCCAGAGTGGGTTTGTTTATTGCGTCAGCGGGCAAGTGAACACCTTTAATCCGCAAAAAGCGGGCAGCGGTCTCACCGTTGATACCCTGGCGGCGCAACTCTACGACCGCCTGCTGGACGTCGACCCTTACACTTACCGGCTGGTTTCCGAGCTGGCAGACAGTTGGGAAGTGCTGGACAATGGCGCAACCTATCGCTTCCACCTGCGCCGCAACGTGCATTTCCAGACTACCGCCTGGTTTACGCCGACCCGCCCCCTCAATGCCGATGATGTGGTGTTTAGCTTCCAGCGTATTTTCGATCGCAATAATCCGTGGCACAGCGTCAATGGCGCGAATTATCCCTATTTCGATAGCCTGCAATTTGCCGATACCGTTAAAAGCGTACGCAAAACGGGTGAATACAGCATTGAGTTTCGTCTCGCCCAGCCGGACGCCTCGTTTTTGTGGCATCTGGCAACCCATTACGCGTCGGTAATGTCAGCAGAATACGCGGCGAATCTGACCAAAGCCGATCGCCAGGAGATGCTGGACCGCGAACCGGTTGGCACCGGCCCGTTTAAACTGAGCGAGTACCGCGCCGGGCAATTTATTCGCCTGGCACGCCACGATAATTTCTGGCGCGGCAAGCCGTTAATGCCGCAAGTGGTTATCGATTTGGGCTCCGGCGGCACTGGGCGTTTATCCAAATTGCTGACTGGCGAATGCGATGTGCTGGCCTGGCCTGCCGCCAGCCAGCTTTCCATCTTGCGTGACGATCCGCGTTTGCGCCTGACGCTGCGCCCTGGTATGAACATCGCCTATCTGGGGTTCAACACCAATAAAGCGCCACTGAATAATCCGGCGGTACGCCACGCGCTGGCGCTGGCGATTAATAACCAACGCCTGATGCAGTCGATTTATTACGGCACCGCCGAAACCGCCGCCTCAATTTTGCCACGCGCATCATGGGCTTATGACAATGATGCGAAAATCACCGAATACGATCCCGCCAGAGCCAAAGCGCAGCTTGAGGCGCTGGGCGTAGAGAATTTAACCCTGCAACTGTGGGTGCCGACCAGTTCTCAGGCCTGGAACCCCAGCCCGCTGAAAACCGCCGAACTGATTCAGGCCGATTTAGCGCAAGTGGGCGTGACGGTGGTGATCGTGCCTGTTGAGGGGCGTTTCCAGGAAGCACGGCTGATGGATATGAATCACGATCTCACGCTCGCGGGCTGGGCCACCGACAGTAACGACCCGGACAGTTTTTTCCGTCCGTTGCTGAGCTGTGCGGCAATTCGCTCCCAAAGCAAC
Source organism: Atlantibacter sp. MEI4A-1023 (assembly GCF_056155425.1). Taxonomy (NCBI): domain Bacteria; kingdom Pseudomonadati; phylum Pseudomonadota; class Gammaproteobacteria; order Enterobacterales; family Enterobacteriaceae; genus Atlantibacter; species Atlantibacter sp. MEI4A-1023. Next base: position 2,105,971 of record NZ_CM149568.1, on the reverse strand, counting down.
GTGGCGCACTGGTGCAACCGTGAGTTCGACGAGGTGCTGCAAAAAGCGCTGTCATCACAGCAGTTAGCATCGCGCATCGAAGCCTACGACGAAGCCCAGCGGATGCTGGCAAAAGAGTTGCCGGTGCTGCCGCTGGCGTCGTCTCTGCGCTTACAGGCATCCCGTTATGATATCAAAGGGCTGGTCTTGAGCCCGTTCGGCAACGCGTCATTCGCCGGGGTCTCCCGGGACGAGGCGGAGGTGAAAGCGCCATGATTATTTTTACTCTGCGTCGTTTACTGCTGTTGCTGGTAACGCTGCTATTTTTGAGTATCGTCGGCTTCTGCCTGAGCTATTTTACCCCGCATGCCCCGCTACAAGGCGCATCGTTGTGGAATGCGTGGTGGTTCTGGTTTGACGGCGTACTGCATTGGGATTTTGGCGTATCCAGCATCAACGGTCAGCCCATCACTGCCCAGTTGCGGGAAGTATTCCCGGCCACTATGGAACTGTGCATTCTGGCGTTTGGCTTTGCGTTGCTGATTGGTATTCCGGTTGGAATGCTGGCCGGGATTTTGCGCAATAAATGGCAGGACACGTTTATCAGCGGGCTGGCATTGGTGGGCCTGTCTATTCCGGTATTCTGGTTGGCCCTGCTGCTGACGCTGTTTTTCTCGCTCACCCTCGGCTGGCTGCCGGTGTCTGGCCGGTTCGATCTGCTGTATGAAGTCAAACAGGTGACCGGTTTCGCCCTGATTGATGCCTGGCTTTCCGATTCGCCGTGGCGCGATGAGATGATTATCAGCGCCGCGCGCCATATGGTGCTACCGGTACTGACGCTGGCGGTGGCACCGACCACCGAAGTGATCCGTCTGATGCGCATCAGTACCATTGAGGTGTTCGATCAGAACTATGTCAAAGCGGCTGCCACACGCGGCCTGTCGCGGCTAACGATTTTGCGCCGCCATGTGCTGCATAACGCCCTCCCTCCGGTGATCCCCCGCCTGGGACTGCAATTTTCCACCATGCTGACGCTGGCGATGATTACTGAGATGGTGTTTAGCTGGCCTGGCCTGGGCCGCTGGTTGATTAACGCCATCCGCCAGCAGGATTATGCGGCGATTTCCGCCGGGGTCATGGTCATTGGCGCACTGGTGATTGCGGTTAACGTGCTGTCGGATATTCTCGGGGCCATGGCGAACCCGCTGAAGCATAAGGAATGGTATGCCCTACGATAATGTTTACAGCGAAAAGCGACCGCCGGGAGCGTTACGCACGGTATGGTTCAAATTCTACGGCGATACCATGGCAATGGTTGGCCTTTATGGTTGCGCCGGGCTGGTGCTGCTATGCGTCTTTGGCTCGCTGTTTTCCCCCTATGACATCAACCAGCAGTTTCTCGGCTACCAGCTGCTGCCGCCGTCATGGTCGCGCTATGGTGAAGTGTCATTCTTTTTAGGCACCGACGATTTAGGCCGCGATGTATTAAGCCGCCTGCTGAGCGGCGCCGCCCCGACCGTAGGCGGCGCGTTCGTGGTGACGCTGGGCGCGGCGGTCGTGGGTTTAGTGTTAGGCGTGATCGCCGGATCAACCCACGGGCTGCGTTCGGCGTTGCTTAACCATATTCTGGATACGCTGCTGTCGATCCCTTCCCTGCTGCTGGCAATTATCGTGGTCGCGTTTGCCGGGCCAGGGTTGACCCATGCGATGTTCGCGGTGTGGCTGGCGCTGTTACCGCGCATTGTGCGTTCGGTATACAGCATGGTGCACGATGAACTGGAAAAAGAGTACGTCGTGGCGGCCCGCCTTGACGGCGCCTCTACCCTGAATATTCTCTGGTTCGCCGTACTACCCAACACGGCCTCGGTGTTCGTCAGCGAAGTGACGCGCGCCCTGTCGATGGCGGTGCTGGATATTGCGGCGCTCGGATTTCTCGATCTCGGCGCGCAGCTGCCTTCGCCCGAGTGGGGAGCGATGCTGGGGGATGCGCTAGAATTAATTTATGTTGCGCCGTGGACGGTGATGCTGCCCGGTGCCGCCATTATGGTCAGCGTGTTGCTGATCAACCTGCTTGGCGAAGGTATCCGACGCGCCATTAATGCGGGAGTGGAATAATGCCGTTACTTGATATCCGTAATCTCACCATTGAATTTAAAGCCGGTGAAGAGTGGGTGAAAGCCGTGGACCGGGTCAGTATGACGCTGGCTGAGGGGGAGATCCGTGGGCTGGTGGGCGAATCGGGTTCAGGCAAAAGTCTCATCGCTAAAGCGATTTGCGGCGTGACCAAAGACAACTGGCGCGTTACCGCCGACCGTATGCGCTTTGATGATATCGACCTGCTGCGCCTGTCCGCGCGTGAACGACGCCGTCTGGTGGGCCATAACGTGTCGATGATTTTTCAGGAGCCGCAGTCATGTCTGGATCCTTCAGAAAAAGTTGGCCGCCAGCTGATGCAAAACATTCCCGCCTGGACCTGGAAAGGCCGCTGGTGGCAGCGCTTTGGCTGGCGTAAACAGCGCGCTATTGAGCTGTTGCACCGGGTGGGGATTAAAGATCACAAAGATGCGATGAACAGCTTCCCGTATGAGCTTACCGACGGGGAGTGCCAGAAAGTCATGATCGCCATCGCGCTGGCCAATCAGCCGCGTTTACTGATTGCCGATGAGCCGACCAATGCCATGGAACCGACGACTCAGGCGCAGATTTTCCGTTTGTTGACCCGGCTTAACCAGAATAACAACACCACCATTCTGCTGATCAGCCATGATTTGCAGATGCTCAGCCAGTGGGCTGACCGGATTAACGTGATGTACTGCGGCCAGACGGTGGAAACCGCACCAAGCGAAGAGCTGATCACCATGCCGCATCATCCTTATACCCAGGCGCTGATCCGCGCTATTCCCGATTTTGGCAGCGCCATGCCGCATAAAAGCCGGTTGAATACACTCCAGGGCGCGATCCCGTTGTTGGAACACCTGCCGATTGGCTGCCGTCTGGGGCCGCGCTGCCCCTATGCCCAGCGCAAATGCGTCGAAACGCCGCGTCTTGCCGGCCCGAGAGGGCATCTTTTCGCCTGCCATTTCCCGCTAAACATGGAGAAAGAGTGAAGTGGTCGAGACGCTATTAGAAGTCCGCAATCTCAGCAAAACCTTTCGCTATCGCACCGGCTGGTTTCACCGCCAGACCGTGGAAGCCGTTAAGCCGTTAAGCTTTACCCTGCGGGAAAAGCAGACGCTGGCGATTATTGGCGAAAACGGTTCGGGGAAATCTACCCTGGCTAAAATGCTGGCCGGCATGGTGGAACCCACCAGCGGGGAACTGTTGATTGACGATCATAAGCTGCACTACGGTGATTATTCATTCCGTAGCCAGCGTATCCGTATGATTTTCCAGGACCCCTCGACGTCGCTTAATCCGCGCCAGCGCGTTTCGCAGATCCTCGATTTCCCCTTGCGGTTGAATACCGATCTGGAACCGGAACTGCGTAAAAAGCAGATTCTGGAAACGCTACGTATGGTGGGGTTGCTGCCGGATCACGCCAGCTACTACCCCCATATGCTGGCACCCGGCCAGAAACAGCGTCTCGGGCTGGCTCGCGCGCTGATCCTGCGCCCGAAGGTGATTATCGCCGATGAAGCGCTGGCGTCGCTGGATATGTCGATGCGCTCCCAGTTGATCAACCTGATGCTGGAGTTGCAGGAGAAACAGGGGATTTCGTATATCTATGTGACTCAGCATATCGGCATGATGAAGCACATCAGCGATCTGGTGATGGTGATGCACCAGGGCGAAGTGGTGGAGCGCGGCAGCACTGCTGATGTGCTGGCGTCACCGCTGCACGATCTGACTAAGCGGTTAATCGCCAGCCATTTTGGTGAGGCATTGACGGCGGACGCCTGGCGCAAAGACCGCTGAACAATGGGCGGGGCAACCCGCCTGCTAGCAAGTTATATTTCACAAACCCATTAATTATCCAGTGTGATTATTTAAGATAAACCTCCACGGACGCCTGTTCCTCTTATATTAATTAAGAGAAAAATTATCATTAACTGTTTAGTCCTCCCCATATGCCTTTCAAAATTAATTCAATCAATAATTGCCATTTTAAGCATAACCATTAAAAATATAAATGTTCATTTCAGAACAAAATTATCCTTTCTGAATGTGTCGGAATAAAAGATCATGCACTGTCTTTTTTGGGACAGCTATTTCATATAGTTATATGTCTATTGAGTTATTTTCTGTAAAGTAATCATGTAGTAAGTATGAACCTCCCATTTTGTAAAAAATGCTATCCTGATACCAGTGCTCAAGGGGGGTTTAGCCGGGATGGGCACAATAAAGCTTTTATTTGTTTACACAAGCAACCATTATTCATCTTTACAGTTTATCAACAATAACAACCGGGCTTGATCACGTTAAGCATTTGGTGTGCAAGTCATACGATAAACCTGAAAATAACAGGCATTACGAGTAGATGAGCGAGAATAGTTTAAGAGCTGCGGTAAATAATCCATCACCTTATGCGGCACAGTTAATTGATTCTTTAAAACCCTATCCATCGCGCCATTATGCAAGAGGCACGAGACTTGATTTCATACAGGGTGGCGTCAGAGTATGTCATATACTCGAAAGCGGTATTATTGAACTGCGTCGTAGCGCTGACCAAATCCTTATGGTGAGATTGACCGCGCCAACGGTACTGGGCCTTGCTGTTTCCGAGGCCTACCTGGTGATTAAAGACACCGCAATAGTTTCTACCCTTCCCCTTGAAGAGGTGCTTCAGCGCATCGAAGACAGAGGGTTATGGGAGATGTTTGCCCGCCATATGATGGTGCAGACCAACAAATTATATCTTTACAGCGGCCAGCTCAGCGCGCCCACTTCGTATGAGCTGGTCCGCAAGCAACTCATTGAGTTAATTAATGAACCAGAATCCCTGAGAAACAGCATTTCGGTCGAGCGCTACATTCGCGATAAAGTGCATCTCTCCCGCACCTGCGTGATGAAAATTCTCTCAGATTTGAAAACGGGCGGCTATATCGTGATTGAAGTGGGACGTCTACGTGAAATCAAGCATCTGCCGCTCAAATACTGATGCTTCTTTAAAGGTTGGATTCAGTGCGTCGTTATCCGCATGGTATATTTCTGTCGTCAATGGATGCGGTGAAGGGCTTAGCACGATTTCTGCCGCATCCGTCTTAGCAAAAAGGCGTGACAACTCATGCCTGTAAAAGGCTATAATTTCATTCTGCATTGCATGTAATTTGGTTTTAGACTCATAATCGTATGATTTTAAAACAGAATAAGTAACGACGATAAGGATTAAAAGCTATGGGTTTTCTTACCGGTAAGCGCATTCTGGTGACTGGCGTCGCCAGCAAACTTTCCATCGCCTTTGGTATCGCGCAAGCGATGCACCGCGAAGGGGCTGAACTGGCGTTCACCTATCAAAACGACAAGCTGAAAGGCCGCGTGGAAGAGTTTGCCGCTCAACTGGGCTCCAGCATTGTGCTGCCGTGCGACGTAGCTGAAGATGCCAGCATTGACGCGCTGTTCGTGGAACTGGCGAAAGTATGGCCGAAGTTCGACGGTTTTGTGCATTCCATCGGTTTCGCGCCGGGCGACCAGCTGGATGGCGACTATGTCAATGCCGTCACCCGCGAAGGCTTTAAAATCGCTCACGATATCAGCTCTTACAGCTTTGTTGCCCTGGCAAAAGCCTGCCGCGAGATGCTGAATCCAGGTTCCGCCCTGCTGACCCTGTCCTACCTCGGCGCAGAGCGCGCAATCCCGAACTATAACGTCATGGGCCTGGCGAAAGCGTCGCTGGAAGCCAACGTGCGTTATATGGCGAATGCAATGGGTCCTGAAGGCGTTCGCGTCAACGCGATCTCTGCGGGTCCGATCCGCACGCTGGCGGCTTCTGGCATTAAAGATTTCCGTAAAATGCTGGCGCACTGCGAAGCGGTTACCCCGATTCGTCGCACCGTCACCATTGAAGACGTGGGCAACAGCGCAGCATTCCTGTGCTCCGACCTCTCTGGCGGCATTACCGGTGAAGTGGTTCACGTGGATGGCGGGTTCAGCATCGCCGCGATGAACGAGCTGGAACTCAAGTAATCCAGATTTCCGTATTGCTAAGGCGGGCTGCGGCCCGCCTTTTTATTACCTGCGCCCCGCCTTCCCTCCCGCTGTTTATAGCTTTCCGATCTTAAATATCACTGAACAATCTTTTGTTGGCCGTTGCCCTTACGCCAGGATAAGGCTGCGAACCAGGCCCGGTAAGCCGATCGGGCTTCGGGTCTTTCATTTTTTTCAAGGAAAGCTCATGGAACAACGCCGCCGCGAAACCGGTCGTAACCACTGGTATCATGAAACTCAGTCAAGCCGCCTTCCTGATGATGTGGTGTCGCTCGTACCGGAAGCTGCCCATGTGCAGGATCGGTTTTTGCTGGATTTAACGGTGGAGGACGAGCTGGTGGCTCCGCACCTGTTAGGGTTATCCACCGCCCGCAAGCTTAGCGCCCTGTTCTTCCCCGATCGCGTTGTGCCTGACCGGCTTAATACGTTAAGCAGTTATGACCGCCTGAGCACCGCGCTCACGGTGGCGCAGGTGTGTGGCGTACAGCGGCTGTGTAACCACTACGCTGCCCGCCTCACGCCGCTACCCGGCCCCGATTCCTCCCGCGAAAGCAACCGCCGCTTAACCCTCATTACCCAGTACGCGCGCCAACTCGCCAGCCAGCCGACGCTAATCGATAGTCATCTTCGCCAACAACTTGACGAAGCCGGGCTGTCGACGGGAGATATCGTCACGTTTAATCACATTATCGGCTTTGTTGGTTTCCAGGCGCGGGTTGTTGCGGCGTTTCAGGCTGCGATGGGGATACCGGTACGCTGGTTGCCCGGTTTTGATATGCAGCAGGATGCGCCCGCCGAACGGTTCCATCAAACCCCGTCAAGCTGGCACGCTGATTTACCCCAGTCCGACACACCACAGGCTAACGATAAACTTCAGGAGCGATTTCTTCAGTGCGCCCGGCAGCCGCTGTTGCGCGAGCTGGCGGGTTTATTGATTCAGGATCCTCTGACGGTTGAGCCTTTTGTGCAGCTAAGTACAGAACTTCGGCCCGCACAAGATATTCTCAATGCCGCCAACCTTGCCGCGCTGGTGAGTGCCAGAATCAACGGCAGCGTGGCCTGCTTTAACGATGCGGCCGAAATATGGTGCAGCGATACCAGCCTGCCGGAAGCGGTGCGCAACGGTGAACGGGCGCTGAATGCCTGGAGCCATCATCATCCAGCTGAGCGAGCAGTTATTCAGGCGACGCAATGGCTAACCCGAGCACCCGATCGCTTTAGCCAGGCGCATTTCCAGCCGTTAATTGAACAGGGATTATCCTCCCACCAGGCGTTGCGTTTGCTAATATGGGTGGGGTTCTGCGGGTGGCTCAATCGGTTGAAATTGGGTTTCGGCGATATCGGCTAAAACCGCCCGATCGCGTGATTTCAGGGCAAAGAGCGCTTGCTGACACCCCCGGAATCGCGTAAAACTGTCAGCCGCTCAATTGGCCACGAAAATGCGAAAATATGTTTCAGGATAACCCGCTGCTAGCGCAGCTTAAACAGCAACTGCATTCCCAAACGCCACGCGCCGAAGGCGTGGTAAAAGCCACCGAAAAAGGATTTGGTTTTCTCGAAGTTGACGCGCAAAAAAGCTATTTCATTCCGCCGCCGCAGATGAAAAAAGTGATGCACGGCGACCGGATCAGCGCCGTCATTCACACTGAAAAAGAGAAAGAAAGCGCGGAACCAGAAACGCTGATTGAACCCTTCCTGACCCGTTTCGTTGGCCGGGTACAAAAGAAAGATGACCGTCTTTCCATCGTACCGGACCATCCATTGATCAAAGATGTTATCTCCTGCCGCGCCGCCCGCGATGTCGAACACGATTTCCAGAACGGTGACTGGGCCGTGGCAGAAATGCGCCGCCATCCGTTGAAGGGCGATCGCGGTTTCTACGCGGAACTCACCCAGTACATTACCTTTGGCGACGACCATTTCGCCCCGTGGTGGGTAACGCTGGCACGCCATAATCTGGAACGTGAAGCGCCGAACGGCGTGGCGACGGAAATGCTGGACGAAGGCTTGGTACGCGAAGATCTTACCGCGCTGGATTTCGTCACTATCGACAGTGCCAGCACCGAAGATATGGATGATGCGCTGTTCGTCGAGCAACGCGAAGACGGCAGCCTGGCGCTGACCGTAGCGATTGCCGATCCTACCGCCTGGATCGCGCCCAACAGCAAGCTTGACGGCATGGCGAAAATCCGTGCGTTCACTAACTACCTGCCGGGCTTCAATATCCCGATGCTGCCGCGCGAACTGTCAGACGATCTCTGCTCGCTACGCGCCCATGAAGCGCGTCCGGCGCTGGCCTGCCGCATGGTGATCCAGCCGGACGGCGCTATCGACGACGAGATCCATTTCTTCGCCGCAACCGTGGAATCAAAAGCCAAACTGGCTTATGACAATATCTCTGACTGGCTGGAAAACAGCGGTGAATGGCAACCGGAAAGCGACGCGATTGCCCAACAAATCCGTTTGCTGCAACAGGTCTGCGAGCGCCGTAACGCGTGGCGCCACCAGCATGCATTGGTCTTTAAAGATCGTCCTGACTACCGTTTTGTGCTGGGTGAAAAAGGCGAAGTGCTGGATATCGTGGCTGAGCCGCGCCGTATCGCCAACCGCATTGTGGAAGAATCGATGATTGCCGCTAACGTCTGCGCCGCGCGCGTGCTGCGCGACAAGCTGGGCTTTGGCATTTACAACGTGCACGCGGGTTTCGACCCGGCGAATACTGAGCAACTGGCGGCCCTGCTGCAATCTCACGGCATGCATGTTGATGCTCAGGACGTTCTGACGCTGGAAGGTTTCTGTAAACTGCGCCGCGAATTAGACGCGCAGCCGACCGGCTTCCTGGATAGCCGCATTCGTCGCTTCCAGTCGTTCGCTGAAATCAGCACCGAGCCGGGGGCGCATTTTGGTCTTGGCCTTGAAGCCTATGCTACATGGACATCGCCTATCCGTAAGTATGGCGACATGATCAACCATCGCCTGCTGAAAGCCATTATCAAAGGCGAAACCGCAGAGCGCCCGCAAGATGACGTCCTGACGCCGATGGCGGAACGCCGCCGCGCCAACCGTATGGCGGAGCGTGACGTTAGCGACTGGCTCTATGCCCGTTTCCTGAAGGATAAAGCCGGCACGGACACGCGTTTTGCGGCGGAAATTATCGATATCAGCCGTGGCGGTATGCGCGTGCGTCTGGTGGATAACGGCGCGGTGGCGTTTATCCCTGCGCCGTTCCTGCATACGGTGCGCGATGAGCTGGTGTGCAGCCAGGAAAACGGCACCGTGCAGATCAAAGGCGAAGTGGCTTACAAAGTGACTGATGTGATCGATGTGACCATTGCTGAAGTGCGCATGGAAACCCGTAGCGTCATCGCTCGTCCGGCAGCGTAATGTCTTTCTCCCCGGTTAACGCCGGGGGTACTTTCAGATTTTTACGGTCAACGCAGAACAGGATTATCGGTTCTGCTCGCAGTCCTCGTCAAAATTTCCCGGTAAAATAGCGTTTAGCGTTGTTATTCATTAATAACGATGAACTAAGCAGATAGTGCTACACTTCACATTGCCACGTTAAATCAATTAACTTCTGTAAAAACAAAATATTTACATCCGAATCCTGCTTGCCAGTAACCCTTGATTTTAGCTATAAAATTCAGCGGTTGCGATTTTAAAAAGGTGTTCAGGAGAACCCATGAAAGATGACCTGGAACAAAACTTGCTGTACCGCTATTTGGGAACGGCCAGCCCTTACTGGCGGCTGCCACTGGATAGTAACGCATTGCAATTATCCGCAACGGAAAATGGCGACAGCAATCAGGTTATTAGCCTGACGCCGGAAGAGGCGTTGCAAATACGCGAAATGACGGTAATAACGTCAAGCGTTACCCTGAATGTTTCTTTTTTTGGCGTGACCATGCCATTACATTTAGTGGGCCGAAAAATTTCTCGCCGTGAATGGGGAGGAACAGCGTCCGCCTGGAATGATACCCCTTCCGTCGCCCGCGATTTAGTCCAGGGCCTCTCGTTCGCCGAGCAGGTGGTGTCTGAAGCGAATTCGGTGATCGTCATTCTCGATAAGATGGGAAATATTCAGCGCTTTAACCGCTTATGCGAGGAATATACCGGGCTAAAAGAGCACGAAGTTATCGGCCAGAACGTGTATAAATTATTTATGAGCCCGTCTGAGGCCGCTGCGTCACGGCAAAATATCTCAACTTTCTTCCGCGATGGCAGCTCCTATGAAGTCGAGCGCTGGATTAAAACCCGTAAAGGGCAGCGTTTATTTTTATTCCGCAATAAATTTGTGCACAGCGGCAGTGGGAAAAATGAAATTTTCCTTATCTGTTCTGGTACGGATATTACCGAAGAGCGCCGCGCCCAGGAGCGTTTACGGGTATTAGCCAATACCGATACCGTCACCGGTTTACCCAATCGCAACGCCATTTATGAATTGATTACCGAAGCCATTACCCAGCGCGGCGAAACACAGGTCGGCGTGGTGTATCTGGATCTGGATAACTTCAAAAAAGTGAATGACGCCTATGGGCATCTGTTTGGCGATCAGCTTCTCCAGTCGGTTTCGCTGGCGATATTAAGTTGTCTGGAGGAAGGCCAGGTGCTGGCGCGTCTCGGCGGCGATGAGTTTATCGTGCTGGCCAACGATACGTCCCAGAGCGCGCTGGAAGCGATGGCGTCGCGCATTCTGACCCGATTAAAACAACCCTTTCGCATCGGCCTTATCGAGGTGTATACCAGCTGTTCATTGGGCATCGCCCTGGCACCCCAGCATGGGCTCGACCATGAGAGCGTGATCCGCAACGCCGATACCGCCATGTATACCGCGAAAGAAGGCGGCCGCGGCAAGTTTTGCGTGTTTTCTCCCGAAATGAACCAACGGGTTTTTGAATATTTATGGCTCGATACCAACCTGCGTAAGGCGCTGGATAACGATCAGTTGGTTATACACTACCAACCGAAAATCACTTGGCGAGGCGAAGTACGCAGTGTCGAAGCGCTGGTGCGCTGGCAATCGCCAGAGCGCGGTATGATCCAGCCGCAGGATTTTATCGCTTATGCCGAAGAGTCAGGGCTGATTGTGCCGCTTGGGCGCTGGGTGATGCTTGATGTGGTGCGTCAGGTCGCCAAATGGCGCGACAAGGGCCTGAATCTGCGGGTGGCCGTCAACGTCTCTGCCCGCCAGCTCGCCGATCAAACCATTTTTACGGATTTAAAACAGGCGCTGGCGGATCTGGATTTCGAATATTGCCCCATCGATGTGGAACTCACTGAAAGCTGTTTAATCGAAAACGAGGAGTTAGCGCTGTCGGTTATTCAGCAGTTCAGCAGCCTGGGCGCGCAAATTCATCTGGACGATTTTGGCACAGGCTATTCGTCATTGTCGCAACTGGCGCGCTTCCCCATTGATGCGATAAAGCTCGATCAGACGTTTGTCAGCAATGTGCACAAGCAGTCGGTGTCTCAGTCGCTGGTGCGTGCGATTGTGGCGGTGGCGCAGGCGTTGAATTTGCAGGTGATTGCCGAGGGCGTGGAAAATGCGAAAGAAGACGCCTTTCTCACAAAGAACGGCGTCAATGAACGGCAAGGTTTCTTATTTGCTAAGCCAATGCCCGCTGCCGCACTCGAACGCTGGCTCAAACGTTATCAAACCAGAATGATGCGTTAACTGGCTTTGCGTAACGCGCTGGTGGTGTGGCGGTTTTGCAACAGCACCAGCCGCTCCATATAGGCGATATCCTTAGGTTCCAGGCAGAACGCCGCCTCGACCCAGTCCTCGGTAATATCCATCAGCTCGGCGCGCGGTAGCCTCAGCACCCGCTGACGGGCGCGTAACATAGCGCGCACGCCGTTAAGCCGGGGTTGCAGCGTATCAATAAAGGTCCGGGTAGCGATGTAACCCTGTCCCGGCTCGAACAATTCATCGACCAGACCCTTTTGCTGATGCCACTCGGCGGTATGCGATTCTCCGGTAAAAATAAGATCTTCAGCGAGCCGCATTCCTGCCCGGCGAGCCACCAGCGAATAGCCGCCCATGCCCGGGAAGAGATTAAAAGCAACCTCGGGGAACCCAAGCCGCGCGTCGCGCTGCGCCAGCACAAAATGGTGCGCTAATGCCGCTTCAAACCCGCCGCCTAAGGCGCTGCCTTCGACCATTGCAAGGCTGATCGCGCCGGTATCAAACCCCCTTGAGGCCGCGTGTACGCAATCCACGCAGGCGCGAGCATACGCGCGCAGCGCTTCACGTCGTCCATTGCGAATGCAATCGACAAAAAAGTGCAAATCGCCGCCCGCGTTGTAGATACCGGGAACCAGAGAGCCGGTCACCCAGAAATCGACTTTATAGTCACTTTTCTGCACCAGATAGCCCAGATTCATAATCTCTTCGATCAGGGCATGGTTAAAGCACGGACGCGGCTGTGCCCGCAGCATCATCCAGAGGGTACGGCGCTCTTCCTCATACCAGGCGCAAAGTTGCGTGAAACGTGAAGGATCGGTGAAGAGTTTACAGGTGGGGTGATTTAAAACTGTCATAGTCATTCCTCTTTTATGTGAATGCGGTAACCGCAGAGAAAGACTAATTCACCGCAATTACGTCGGCGTGTGTTTGCGGTTATTTATAATTATTCTTTATGTTTTAGGATCAAATAATTGGTTGCAGACGACATAAAGCCGGGATGAAGGCTTCTCTTTTGCAGCGCTTTTTAGCATCATGGTGGTCGCTAAATGAATAAGGACGCATCATGTCAACGCTCGACGCCAAAGCCCTCGCCCATCGAATCGACACCGTGCTGGATATTCTGGTGGCCGGTGATTACCACTCCGCCATAAATAACCTGGAAATCTTAAAAGCCGAATTACTGGCGCAGGACCAGGGTCACGGCGATGAATTGCCCTCTCAGCCCAAAGCGCCCTGGGAAATATAGTCGCTGCGATACCGTACAGGACCTGGCGGTTTTGTAAGCGGGATATATTTTTAAAGTTGAATCGCTGCGCTTAAACGGTCACACTCGACTTTTCGCACTGCCCCCTGCGCGGTAATTCCTTGTGCAGAATGGCAGGCTCCACTGATAGATGGCTTAACCACGCTAAACTTGCTGATATGAATTCTCGACAACAAATAATTTTGCAAATGGTCATCGACCAGGGCCGAATGAGCGTCTCTGATTTGGCGAAAATGACCGGGGTTTCGGAAGTGACGATTCGCCAGGACCTGAATCTTCTTGAGAAGCACAGCTATTTGCGCCGCGCACATGGTTACGCCGTGCCGCTGGACAGCGACGATGTGGAAACGCGGATGTTGAATAACTATGCGCTGAAGCGTCGTCTGGCAGAATTCGCAGCTTCCCTGGTGAATGACGGCGAAACGGTGTTTATCGAAAACGGCAGCAGCAACGCGTTACTGGCGCGCACCCTTGCCGAGCAGAAAAACGTCACCCTGATCACCGTCAGCGGATACATCGCCCATCTTCTGAAAGAAACGGACTGCGAAGTCATTTTGCTGGGCGGGATTTATCAAAAGAAAAGCGAAAGCATGGTCGGGCCCCTCACCCGCCAGTACGTGCGGCAGGTGCATTTCAGTAAAGCGTTTATCGGCATTGATGGCTGGCAGCCGGAAACCGGCTTTACCGGGCGCGATATGATGCGTACCGATGTGGTCAACGCCGTGCTTGAAAAGGGCGGCGAAGCCATTGTCCTGACCGACAGTTCCAAATTCGGCGCGGTGCATCCGTATACACTGAGCCCGGCCAACAGTTTTAGCCGCGTGATCACCGATGACGGGATCAAACCCGACGCACTCCGCCATCTTCAGAACACTGGACTTCAGGTTAACCTGATACCGCAATTCCCCGCCGCGTAATTATCAGGGCCTGTTCGTTATGCAGGCCCGCTCTCTGAGACTATTCCCATCGTCCAATTAGGACTATTTACCTGTATCAATGTTACAAAGAATTTAAAATTACTGTAGCGATATCACAGGAAGTAACTATCACCTGCGTGATGTGAATTACCTGACGCAACCCCGTTTCACGGATCAACGCTTTATTTAGCAGAGAGCTTCTATACTTAAGGCGTGACTTCCTTCCGTGAATCAATTATTCAGGAGAAAGTATTATGACATTAAATTACAAAAAAGCGGCTGCTGCGATGCTTGCTGTTACTCTGGTTATGTCTCTGAGCGCATGTTCTAACTGGTCTAAACGCGACCGTAACACCGCAATTGGCGCGGGTGCCGGCGCAATTGGCGGTTCCGTACTGACTGATGGCAGCACCTTGGGGACATTAGGCGGTGCAGCGGTTGGCGGTATTATCGGTCACCAGATTGACTAATAATAATGTCAAGAATAATGCTTTAACGTAAAGAACGAACAGTATTTTAACGTTGGGCTATACAGCAGTGTAAATTAATGGCCACGGTATTTTACCGTGGCCATGTTATTTTAGCCGCCAGCCAGTTTGACCTTCATCCCTTTGGCTTCCAGCAGCGATTTGATTAAATCGCGTTTGTCGCCCTGAATTTCAATAATCCCGTCTTTTACTGCGCCGCCGCAGCCGCATTTCTTTTTGAGTTCTGCCGCGATTTTATTCAGTGTAGCGTCATCTTCATCAATACCTGTGATCAAACACACCCCTTTGCCTTTACGCCCGCTGGTCTGGCGCTGGATACGCACAATGCCGTCCCCTTTTGGGCGCTCGGGCTGTGCTTTCGGTTCGTCGATGCGCCCGGTCCCGGTGGAATAGACTAACCGGCTGTTATCGTCTTTCATTACGCCTCCCGCAGGCTGTCCAGAATATCGCGCAGGGTTTGCGACGGGTTGTCCGACTGCGTCACTGGACGTCCAATCACCATATAATCCACACCGGCCTGTTGCGCCTGTTGAGGCGTCATAATACGGCGCTGGTCACCTGCCGCGCTGCCTTCAGGACGGATGCCCGGCGTCACTAATTTAAACGCATTGCCCAACGCTGATTTGAAGCGCACGGCTTCCTGAGCCGAACAGACCACGCCGTCAAGGCCGCATTGCTGCGTTAAATGCGCCAGGCGTTCCGCATGTTCCGCCGGTGTAAGCGTGATGCCGATATCCGCCAGATCGCTGCTTTCCATGCTGGTGAGCACCGTCACGGCAATCAGCAACGGCGCGTCCTGACCGAACGGCACCAGCGCCTCGCGCGCAGCCTGCATCATACGCGCCCCGCCGCTGGCATGAACGTTTACCATCCAGACGCCCAGATCCGCCGCTGCCGCCACCGCCTTCGCGGCAGTATTGGGAATATCATGAAATTTTAGATCGAGGAATACGTCGAACCCACGGCCCTGTAAATCGCGGACCAGTTGCGGCCCAAACCGGGTGAACATCTCTTTACCGACTTTCAGCCGGCAATCTTGCGGATTAATAAGATCGACGAAGGCCAGCGCTTTATCGCGGCTATCGTAATCCAGGGCAACCACAATCGGTGAATCAGTCGCAGAACGGGAAGTGGAGGCAAGTAGCGTCATGACCAGACCTTCTGATAGGGGCACCGATAAGGCGCGAAACAATAAACGGCAAGCATTCTACCTGCGGAGCCTGAAAAATTACAGACGCTTAGCGCCCTGCCAGGCGAATCCAGGTACGGCGTTACGGCCAATAACGCTGATAACTTCTAAGTATGTTGTAACTAAGTCGATAGGTTAAAAAATTTATTGTCCATCCAGACCACGAATCGGCTTAATGGTGGACCACGCCCGACACGACGGGCAATGCCAGTACAGGGTAAACGCGGTAAAGCCGCATTTCTGGCAGCGGTAGCGCGGTTTGGTGCGCATCTGTTCGCCGACCATATCGCGCAGAGCCAGCAGGCTCTCTTTGGCCCGGCCTTCTTCCGCTTCGTTGAGATGATAGTCCATCAGGCGATGGAATACGCGCATCGTCGGATGCCGCTGCAATTGCCGGGTAATATAGACCTGCGCCGCATCAGAGCCTTCTTGTTGCTCCATTAACTCAGCGAGCATCAGCTCCGCCACCGCGCCGGTATTTTCCTCAACGCAGCGTTTGAGAAACTCCGCCCATTCGTCATGCTTGCCCAACTGCTGGTAGCAGGTTTGCAGCATTTCCAGGGTTTCGCCCACCAGCTCGCGGTCCTGCTCAATCACTTTGAGCAGCGACTCCTGCGCTTTGGCATACTCCTGCTTATTGATATAAATGCGGCCCATCATGATGGAAACGCGCGCGCTGTTGCTGTCCGCCGCCGCGCCCTTTCTCAGCAGGCCCAGCGCCTTGTCCATCTCTTCGCTGGCCATCATTTGCAGCGCCAGTTCGCAATAGAAATGCGCAATTTCAACGCGATGATTTTCTTTACCCAGTTTCACCAGGCGCTCGGCCACGTCGATGGCTTTTTGCCAGTCGCTGGTCGCCTGATAAATCTGTAAAAGCTGGGAAAGCGCGCTGATACGGAAGTCGGTTTCATCCACCAGTTGGCCAAACATCTCTTCCGCCCGGTCATAAAGCCCGGCGGCCATATAGTCGCGGCCCAGTTGCTGTACCGCAAGCAGGCGTTGCTCATAGGTTAGCGAGGCGCTTTCCATCAGGGTCTGGTGAATACGGATAGCCCGGTCTACTTCGCCGCGTGAACGGAAAAGGTTGCCGAGGGTCAGGTGCGCTTCAACGGTGCCGGTATCTTCTTTCAGCATCTCGAGGAACAGATCCACCGCTTTGTCCTGCTGATTGCTCAGCAGAAAGTTAACCCCAGCGACGTAATCTCTGGAGAGGCGGTTGGTTTCCTGATCCTTCGCCTGTTGTGCACTTCTGCGCCCCATATACCAGCCATAGGCGGCGGCAACAGGCAGCAGCAGAAATAACAGTTCCAGCATCGAATCAGCCTTTTACCGCAGGCGCAGCAGGGGCCGGCGTGGTTTCAGGCAGCGGAGAGAGCTGGTTTTCCAGACGCTTAACTTTGCGCTCGGCCCGCGCCAACTGTACGCGCACCCGCAGCCAGAAAAGCCCGCAAATTAACCAACCAATGATAAACCCCGTCGCGAACAGCACGGCCAGCAGTGTAGAGATACGATATTCACCCTGAGCCAGCAGATAATTGAAGGTTACCTGTTGGTCGTTTTGCGCGCCCAGTGTGACGGAAATGACAAATATCGCTAATACCAGTAAGAAAATGAGTAAATATTTCACATTACTTCCCGTTATGTGGTTTGAGCGAATAAATCGTGTTCAACTCTTTCTTGTAACGCTATAAATTAACATTTCCTGGCTAATCGGGAAATGAGAATGCACCACCGCAAAAGGAATAAATGCGGATCCACTGCACTCTTTTCAAGCCGACGCTATTCATTTTCGCGTTCGGCGATCTCTTTCTTCTCTTCCACTGGCGGCGCAAACGGCCCACATAATTTTTGCGCAACCCATACCGCCAGCGTGACCAGCAGCCAGGAGATCAGCGTGGCGACCACCAAATCACGTGGCCAGTGCATCCCTAATAGCATGCGGCTGGCCATCACGCCGCTGGCCCAGACTAACAGCACCGCCAGCGTGATTGTGCGGCGGCGCGGCCATAAGAGCCCCACGCCCAGCAACGCCCAACTGGCGGCAAACATCGTGTGCCCCGAAGGAAACGCGAAACCGGTCTCTTTCTGCCAGTGTTTGCGCAGCCAGACCGGAATGTTTGCCTCGTTCTGCAATTGCTCTTTGACTAAATGCCCGCGGTCTTTACGCTTTAAATTGTAGAAGTCGTCCACCGGAACGTGACGCGTTTTTTCAAGCCACATGACAAACGGCCTCGGTTCCTGCACCGAATCCTTGATCCAGGATTTGACGCCCTGCCCGACCAGAATCGCGGCACCTAAGATCAGAAACAACACCACCGCAGCGCGCAGACGGTAACGCAGGCACCACAAAAACCAGCCGCAGAGTAGCACATGCGTGATGATCCCCCAGGGTTGGGTAACCGTTTCGGTGATCCAGAACATGCCCTTTAACAAGAATGAGTCGGTTGTAGGTTCCCATTGCCAGCCGGAGATCCAAACCAACAAAGGCATCACCAATAACAATCCCGCGCCAAAGGTGGTGCGCGTAGCAATCGACAGCATGACGTCTCCTTCATCGTAATGTCACACAAGGATAACCGAAAATTTAACATTCACCCATTTACTGTCAGTTTTGTGCGCTTAACAATTGCGTGACCGGGCTCACAGTAGGCGAACGGCAGTGCATTGTGGCAAAATAGCGCCAATAACAGAAAGCCAAAATAGTGGCTGGCGCGAAAGCGTCCTATAACGATCTGGAGAATCACATGCAGCTTAAACGTGTGGCGGAAGCTAAACTGCCAACCCCCTGGGGCGATTTCCTGATGGTGGGATTTGAAGAACTGGCTACCGGTCATGATCATGTCGCACTGGTGTTTGGCGATATTACCGGCGAGTCGCCGGTACTGGCACGCGTGCATTCCGAATGTTTAACCGGCGATGCGCTGTTCAGCCTGCGCTGCGATTGCGGTTTCCAGCTCGAAGCGGCGCTGTCCCACATTGCCGAAGAAGGCCGTGGTATCCTGATGTACCATCGTCAGGAAGGCCGTAATATTGGCCTGCTGAATAAAATCCGCGCTTATGCGTTGCAGGATCAGGGTTACGATACCGTTGAAGCCAACCACCAGCTCGGCTTTGCCGCTGACGAACGTGATTTCACGCTGTGCGCCGATATGTTCAAGCTGCTGGGCGTGAATGAAGTCCGCTTGCTGACTAATAATCCGCGTAAGGTGGAAATTCTTAGCGAGGCGGGGATCAATATTGTTGAACGCGTGCCGCTTATTGTCGGCCGTAATCCAAACAACGAACACTATCTGGATACCAAAGCCGCGAAAATGGGCCATCTGTTGTCCCGCGACTAAATACCTTCAGAAAAAAGGCCTGCATTTGCAGGCCTTTTGCTTTTAGGTGAGCATGTTGCGTATCACAAAATGCAGGATGCCGTCGTTCTGGTAATATGTCAGCTCATTGCCGGTATCGATGCGGCAGCGGCAGTTCACCACCTCTGTTGTCCCATCAGTACGGGTCAGCGTGACCGGAACCGTCGCGCCCGGCGTCAGGGATTGCAGCCCGCTAATGTCAATTTGCTCTTCCCCGCTCAGATTCAGCGTCTTACGCGTCACCCCTTGTGGGAACTCCAGCGGCAGGATGCCCATACCAATGAGGTTCGAGCGGTGGATACGTTCAAAAGACTCCGCAATCACCACCCGAACGCCCAGCAGACGCGGGCCTTTTGCCGCCCAGTCGCGGCTGGAGCCGGAACCGTACTCTTTACCGGCAATGACCGCCAGCGGCACGGATTTGGCATGATAGGCCATCGCCGCGTCGTAAATCGACATGACTTCATCACCCGGCAGCAGGCGCGTCATCCCGCCTTCCACACCCGGCACCATTTCGTTACGAATACGGATATTGGCAAAAGTACCGCGCATCATCACTTCATGGTTACCACGGCGCGAACCGTAGGAGTTGAAATCGCCCCGCTCCACGCCGTGGCTTTGCAGATAGCGCCCCGCCGGGCTATCGGCCTTGATGCTACCCGCCGGAGAGATATGGTCAGTGGTGACCGAGTCGCCCAGCATCGCCAGAATGCGCGCCTGGTGGATATCCTCGACCGGCTTCGGCTCTGCCAGCATGTCGTCAAAGAACGGCGACAGGCGAATATAGGTCGAATCATCCTGCCAGCCGTAGGTGTCGGAACGTTCGACTTCAATGGATTTCCATTCGTCGGTACCTTCGAATACTTCGGCATATTCTTTACGGAACATATCGGTAGAAACCTGTTCCACCGCCCTGGCGATCTCCTGGGATGACGGCCAGATATCTTTCAGATACACCGGGTCGCCTTTTTTATCATGGCCCAGCGGATCGGTCGCCAGGTTGACGTTCATATTCCCCGCCAGCGCATACGCCACGACCAGCGGCGGCGACGCCAGCCAGTTGGTTTTTACCAGGGGATGGATACGGCCTTCAAAGTTACGGTTGCCGGAGAGCACGGCGCCCACGGTCAAATCGCCTTTTTTGATCGCCTGCTCAATAGGGTCCGGCAGCGGCCCGGAGTTACCGATACAGGTGGTGCACCCGTAACCCACCAGGTTAAAGCCAAGCTCATCAAGATAAGGCGTGAGCTTCGCCTGGGCCAGATAATCGGAAACCACTTTTGACCCTGGTGCCAGTGATGCTTTCACCCACGGCTGGCGCTTCAGCCCTAAGGTGACTGCTTTTTTCGCCAGCAGGCCAGCGGCCATCAGCACGCTGGGGTTTGAGGTGTTGGTACAGGAGGTGATCGCGGAAATCACCACTGCGCCGTCAGGCAACTGATACTGCTGCCCGTTCATCACATAATCTACCGGTGCGCGATCTTTCTGGCTGTGGTTCACTTCCAGTTCATTACTGGCAGCAAATGCGGCAGGTACATCTTTAAGGGTCACGCGATCTTGCGGGCGTTTAGGCCCGGCGAGGCTCGCCTGCACTTCGGCCATATCCAGCGCCAGCGTACTGGTAAACACCGGCTCATCGCCGGTATTGCGCCACATCCCCTGGGCTTTGGCATACGCTTCAACCAGCGCCACCTGCTCTTCGCTGCGCCCGCTGAGCCGCATATAGTCCAGCGTGACGCCGTCAATCGGGAAGAATCCGCAGGTTGCGCCGTATTCCGGCGCCATGTTGGCAATGGTCGCGCGGTCCGCCAGCGGCAAATCGTCCAGCCCGTCGCCATAGAATTCTACGAACTTACCCACTACGCCGTGTTTACGCAGCATTTGAGTAACGGTCAGCACCAGGTCGGTGGCGGTAATGCCCTCCTGTAACTTACCGGTAAGCTTAAAGCCCACCACGTCCGGGATCAGCATCGACACTGGCTGGCCAAGCATGGCCGCTTCCGCTTCGATCCCGCCTACACCCCAGCCTAATACGCCGAGGCCGTTAATCATGGTGGTGTGAGAGTCCGTACCGACCAGGGTGTCCGGGTAGGCCACCATTTCACCGTCCTGCAATTCGCTCCAGACCGCTTTGCCGAGATACTCCAGGTTCACCTGGTGGCAAATACCGGTGCCCGGCGGCACCACGCTGAACCGGCTGAATGCCTGCTGGCCCCAGCGCAAAAACGCATAGCGCTCATGGTTACGCTCCATTTCCAGACGCACGTTTTCTTCAAATGCGTCGTCATTGCCGAAATGGTCCACCGTGACCGAGTGGTCGATCACCAGGTCAACCGGCGAGAGCGGATTCACCTTCGAGACATCGCCACCCAGGCGTTTCACCGCTTCACGCATCGCGGCGAGATCCACCACGGCGGGCACCCCGGTAAAGTCCTGCATCAGCACGCGCGCCGGGCGGTAGGCAATTTCCCGGTCAGCATGGGCATTTTTCAGCCAACCGGCCAGCGCCGCGATATCCTCACCGGTAACGGAATCTCCGTCCTGCCAGCGCAACAGGTTCTCCAGCAGCACTTTTAACGACTTGGGCAATCGCGAAATATCCCCAAGTTCCCTGGAAGCCAGCGGCAGACTGTAATAGTGGTAAGTTTTATCGAGTGCCTGCAACGTATCCTTACTGGCTTCGCGTAGTGTCGACGACATATGCTCCTCCTTAATAGCTGAGATGCGATACCCTGACGATAACCAGGGTTTGTATTAAAGATAACACAAACATGTCGTAACGTTTTGATAACAACCCAAATTGATAAATTACCGCCGCTGGCGTCAGAACATCACTCAGGAAAATGTCCGTGGAATCGGGAAGTTGTCCGCCGAGTGGAATGTCTGCTTTCAGGAAGCGAATAAAGATGGCGACAAGAAATAAGGGCATTCTTAACTTTATCATTAACATTCGCGGCGCGAATTAATTCTATTTACCCCGATATTTTCACGAATGATTCAATTATACCATGACAGAGTTAAACCCTAAAAAAATCAAATTATCAAAATCATCATCTATAATAATGCTATATCTTGATTTAAAAACCCAAAAACAAACAAAAAATCGCAAAGGTAATATAATGATAAGGTTTTGTGCACTTCATCATAAACGCAAAAATATCATCAAAATAGTTATTGATAATTCGCTTCGCGAAAAATAAGGTGAACGCACCCTTAACCAGTGCGGAAATTAATCTCTCACACTAAACGCCGAATATGGCGAATCACTCACACGTGCTCTCTTATTATTTTAAAAGGAATTATTATGCATTCGTTTAATAAAAAACGGCATGCCTTCGGCTGGGCGTTGCTTAGCCTGAGCGCAGGCGCGTCGGGGCTATTTATTCCCCAAGCCAGTGCCGCAGGTTTTGTTGAAGATTCGACGCTAACGGGCGGCGTTTATTACTGGCAACGGGAACGCGATCGCAAAGACGTTGTGGAAGATAAATATAAAACCAACCTTTCCCATTCTACCTGGAACGCGAATCTTGATTTCCAGTCAGGCTACATTAACGATATTTTGGGTCTGGATATCGCGGCCTTTACTGCCATTGAAATGGCGGAAGCGGGTGACAGCGGCCATCCTAACGAAATTGCCTTCTCTTCCAGCAATAAGGCCTATGACGAAGACTGGTCCGGCGATAAAAGCGGTATTAGCCTGTACAAGGCTGCGGGGAAACTGAAACTGGGGCCGGTATGGGCGCGCGCTGGTTATATTCAACCCACCGGCCAGACGCTGCTGGCGCCACACTGGAGTTTTATGCCCGGCACCTACCAGGGCGCTGAAGCAGGCGCGAATATTGATTACGGTGATTCGGGCGCATTCAGTTTTTCTTACATGTGGACCAATGAATATAAATCACCCTGGCACCTTGAGATGGATGATTTTTATCAGAACGATAAAACCACCCATGTGGATTATCTCCATTCCGTCGGCGCGAAATATGATTTTAAAAATAACCTGGTGCTCGAAGCCGCATTTGGTCAGGCTCAGGGATATATCGACCAATATTTTGCCAAAGCCAGCTATAAATGGCCGATAAGCGGGAACCCATTGACCACCAGTTATCAGTTCTACGGCACGCGCGATAAGGTGGACAACGGCGGCATCAATGATATTTATGACGGCACCGCCTGGCTTCAGGCATTAACCTTCGGCTATAAGCTCGGTCAGGTGGATTTGCGCCTTGAGGGCACATGGGTCAGGGCGGACGGTCAGCAGGGTTATTTTCTGCAGCGTATGACCCCTACTTACGCGTCCTCCAATGGTCGTCTGGATATCTGGTGGGATAACCGCTCAGATTTTAATGCCAACGGAGAAAAGGCAGTGTATTTCAGCGCAATGTACGATCTGGGCAACTGGGATTTAGCCGGTTTCGCCGTTGGCGGCTCTTATGTTTACGCATGGGATGCGAAACCCAGCTCAGCGCCCACCCGCGATGGGTACTACGATGCCGGTAATCGCCTGAAAGAATCCGCATACAGCCTGGATGCCAGCTACACGCTGCAACAAGGCCGCGCGAAAGGCGCTCTGTTTAAGCTTCATTTCACGCAGTATGACAACCACTCCGACATTCCCAGCTACGGCGGTGGATATGGAAATATTTTCCAGGATGAGCGCGACGTGAAATTCATGGTCATCGCCCCGTTCACGATTTTCTGAAGGGCCGGAATACCTCAGCGTTAAATATCGATCGTTACGATCGGGAAAATCAGCGAGACATCATAAGGATTTTGACATGAATAAATTATCTTTGAGTCTTTTAGCCGCGTCTGTCCTGGCGTTGCTAAACAGCCCTTCAGCCGCCGCCAGCCAGCAAACGGTGGATCAAATCAGTCAGTTCACGTTGAACTACACGGTCAACGATAATCATGCCGCCCTGCACGGCACCGACTGTGCGAAATTAGGCGCAGACTGGGCGTCCTGCACCAAAGCGACCATTACGTTGGCCAATAACGGCGACGCGGTAACGGACAAATCATGGGCCATCTATTTTCACAGTATTCGCCGCATTCTGCAGGTTGAAAACGACCAGTTCAAGGTCAGCCATATCATGGGCGATCTGCATAAGCTGGAGCCCACCGATAAATTTACCGGCTTCCCGGCGGGACAGCGTGTGGAAATTCCGATTATCAATGAATACTGGCAGCTTTTTATCACCGATATCTTGCCGCGCTGGTATGTGACCGCAGACCATGCGGCGCCCAGGATTATTGCCAACACCGATACCGAAGAACTGACCCAGTTCGTTACGCCGTTAGGCGAACAATGGAAGCGCACCCCGGATGATAAAAATATCCTGATGACTGCGCAGACGCGTTTCGATAAAAACAGCGATCTGCATTTACTCGATAGCCGGACGCTGCGCGGGCAGATTATCCCTACACCGCTTGAAATCCATATTCATAAGCAGGACGTTGATTTACGCCGGGGCGTTACATTGCAGCTGGCGGCGCTGGCGGCCCCTGCCCGGCAGGCCATTGAGTCTCGCTTTGCGCTGCTTAACGTAAAAACCGATGGTGACTACCCGATTCGCGGGGAAATCGCTCCCCGGGCCTTTGGCGGGAAAGAGGCGGTAAGCGGCGCGTATCACCTTAATGTGGGACTGAAAGAGGCCGTGGTAACGGGTTATGACCAGGCCGGACTGTTTTACGGGCTACAGTCAATGTTGTCGATGATGCCGGGAGAAGGCGCGCCTGTCATCGCCACGCTGGATGCCAAAGACGCTCCGCGCTTTGCTTACCGCGGTATTCATCTGGATGTAGGTCGTAATTTTCACTCCAAAGCAGCGGTGTTGCGCCTGCTGGATCAAATGGCCGCCTATAAACTCAATAAATTCCATTTTCATCTTAGCGATGATGAAGGATGGCGTCTGGAAATTCCCGGTCTGCCGGAACTGACCGATGTGGGTGCCAAACGCTGCCATGACCTGAGCGAAAAAACCTGCCTGCTGCCACAGCTCGGCTCCGGGCCAGACAGCGACAACAACGGCAGCGGCTATTTCACGCGCGAGGATTACATCGCGATCCTGAAATATGCCGGGGCCCGGCAAATCGAGGTGATCCCGGAAATCGATATGCCCGCACATGCCCGTGCGGCAATTATCGCTATGGAAGCGCGCTATGACCGGTTGAACCAGCAAGGTAAAACACAGGAAGCGGAGCAGTATCGGTTGCTGGAGCCTGGCGACATCTCGAACACCACCGGTGTTCAGTACTATAACCGTACCGGTTATCTCAACCCGTGCCTGCCCGCATCAGGCCGTTTTGTGGATAAGGTCATCGGCGAAATCCAACAGATGCACAAAGAAGCGGGTGTCCCACTCAATACCTGGCACTTCGGCGGCGACGAAGCGAAGAATATTTATCTGGGTACCGGCTATACCGATCGGGCGAAGCCTGAAGACGGAAAAGGCGTGATTGACCAAAGCCAGCAGGATAAACCCTGGGCGAGATCCCCCGCCTGCCAACGGATGGTCAAAGAAGGCAGCGTTGCCGATGTTGACCATCTCTCCAGCTATTTTGGTATTGAAGTCAGTAAGCTGGTTAAAGCGCACGGCATCACAGCGATGCAGGCGTGGCAGGATGGCCTGAAAGATGCCAAAGACGCCAGCACGTTCGGGACCGACCACGTTAACGTCAACTTCTGGGATACGCTCTACTGGGGTGGTTTTGATACCGCGAACGACTGGGCCAATAAAGGATTCCGTGTAGTGGTATCTAATCCAGACTATCTCTATCTGGACTTCCCTAATGAAGTTAACCCGGAAGAAAGCGGTTATTACTGGGGGACGCGCTTTAGCGACGAGCGCAAAATCTTCAGCTTTGCACCAGATAACCTCCCTCAGAATGCAGAAACCTCCGTCGATCGCGACGGCAACGCCTTTACCGCCAAATCTGATAAGGCCTGGCCCGGCGCTTACGGCCTGTCTGCGCAACTGTGGAGCGAAGTGGTGCGCACCGATAAACAGATGGAGTACATGATTTATCCGCGAATGATTTCCGTGGCGGAGCGGGCCTGGCATCGGGCTGGCTGGGAACAGGATTATCAGGCCGGACGCGAATACAAAGGTGGCGAAACCCATTTTATCGATGTGGCAGCGATGAACAGAGAATGGGAGCGATTCGCCAATCTTTTGGGGCAACGTGAACTGGCGAAGCTGGAAAAAGCAGGTATTCAGTACCGCCTCCCGGTGCCAGGCGCACAGGTGCTAAACGGCAAGCTGGTGGTAAACAGCGCGCTTCCCGGTACGCCGGTTGAGTATTCGCTGGATAACGGGCAGAGCTGGCAGCGTTATAACGATAAATCCCACCCGGAGGTGACGGGAAATATCCGCGTGCGTTCAGTGAGTATTGACGGGCAGCGGGTCAGTCGCCAGGCGGTAGTAAAAGAATAATTACATTATTAACAAAAAGAAAAAACCCTCTGAAAACTTCAGAGGGTTTTGCGAAAACAGGCAATATTACTCGTTTCTGTTATTCGTTATTTGTCTCGTCATCTTGCGAAAACAAATCGATAAACGCTTTTTGCTGTTTGGTCAGAGTCCATGACGTTGGGATTGCCGGTTTTTGTTCCTGTTGCGTCTCGCCATCGCGATCCGTCTCAGCGCCCGTCGTCTTGTTCTCTTCCGAAACCATGCTAGCCCCAGATGTACCAGGCAAGCCCGCCAACCACAACCCAAAACAGGGCGGAGAGTGCGAACGCTGCGAGCCAGGCTCTACGTTTCAGGTTCGCACCACGTTGTGGTTGATGGCTTTCTGAAGGCATCGGGGTCCTCATATAATCGACATTGCTTATCATTTTCCACCAAACAATAGTCAAAATTAATCAGTTGATGAGACAAATCCTAATTAAAAAGTACCAAAAAAGCCAGCGGATTTATGTGAGATCACCCTCTAAATAATCAATCTTTTGACATCAAATAAATAATCGAAACCCGGAATTTGCCGGGATGGAAATTATTTTCTATTTTTGTCGTCCCACAGAGACAGAAAACCCACGTTTAACACGTGGGCTTTTAACGGGAAGTCTTTACGTTTAATCGGCAGCAGATAATATATTCTTTATTAAAGAGACGCTTATTTAGCCGGCAATTTAATGTCTTTGAACATTTCTTCAATGTCCTCATTAGAACGCAGCGACACGGCGGTATCCACCACATCGCGGGTTAAATGTGGAGCGAAGCGCTGAATGAAGTCGTACATATAGCTTCTTAAAAACGTGCTGCGGCGAAAACCGATTTTCGTGGTGCTGTGACTAAAAATTTCGTGGGCGTCCAGACGCACCAGATCCGGATCTGCAATCGGGTCCACCGCCATGCTGGCGATAACCCCTACCCCTAAGCCGAGGCGTACGTAGGTTTTAATGACATCCGCATCGGTAGCGGTAAACACGATACGCGGAGTCAGCCCGGCGCGGTTAAAGGCAGTATCCAGTTCCGAGCGCCCGGTAAAGCCGAAGGTGTAAGTCACCAATGGGTATTGCGCCAGTTCCTCGATAGTAACCGACTCTTTAGACGCCAGCGGATGATCCGGCGTGACGACAATCGAACGGTTCCAGTGGTAGCACGGCAGCATCACTAAATCGTCATACAGGTGCAACGCTTCGGTGGCGATGGCGAAGTCCGCGTTGCCCTTTGAGACCGCTTCAGCAATCTGCGTTGGTGAGCCCTGGTGCATATGCAAGGAGACGCGCGGATAGCGCTCAATAAAGCCTTTAATCACGCCAGGCAGCGCGTAACGCGCCTGAGTATGAGTGGTGGCGACATACAGCGATCCTTTATCAGGCCAGGTATGCTCTCCCGCGACCGATTTGATGGCGTCGACTTTCGATAGCACTTCCCGGGCAATGCGGATGATTTCCTGCCCGGCTGGCGTCACTTGGGTTAAATGCTTGCCGCTACGGGCAAAAATTTGAATTCCTAACTCGTCTTCCAGCATGCGGACTTGTTTACTGATACCGGGCTGGGACGTATACAGCCCTTCTGCTGTCGACGAGACATTAAGGTTGTGATTGACCACCTCAACGATATAACGAAGCTGTTGTAGTTTCATGGCAGACCATCCGCGCTGACTGCGCTTTCTGACGAGATTAAGACCGAATCAGTCTAAAAAAGAGGTTAACTATAACCACTATATCATTTATATCTTCTGTGTATAGATGGTGAAAATAAATAATAACGCCGTAATAAACAAAAAGGGCCGGATTTCTCCAGCCCTTTTTTTAGTTTCATTTACAGCAAGTTACTTAGTGCCTTCAACCCACTTGCCGTCGACGTAAAACGCAGACCAACCGGTGGCTTTACCCGCTTTCTCTGAAGAAACGTACTGCTGTTTGGTTTTACGGCTGAATTTAACCACCGCCGGATTACCTTCCGGATCTTTCTGCGGGGCATATGCCAGATAACGCAGTTTTTCCGGCAGACGATCGCGGAAGCGGTACAGTTCTTCCACTAACGGCGCACGGGTTTCACGCGATTTCGGGAAAGTATTCGCTGCCAGGAACACGCCCGCCGCGCCGTCACGCAGCACGAAGTACGCGTCGGATTTCTCGCACGGCAGCTCCGGTAACGGAACCGGATCTTCCTTCGGCGGCGCAACGTCGCCGTTACGTAAAATCTTACGGGTGTTTTTGCACTCGTCGTTAGTACAGGCCATGTACTTACCGAAACGGCCCATACGCAGATGCATCTCCGAACCGCACTTCTCGCACTCGACGATCGGGCCGTCATAGCCCTTGATGCGGAACTCGCCCTCTTCGATTTCGTAGCCATCGCAGGTTGGGTTATTGCCGCAAACGTGGATTTTGCGCTTCGGATCGATCAGGTAGCTGTCCATCGCGGTGCCGCATTTCTGGCAACGGCGCCTTGCGCGCAAGGCGTTGGTTTCGGCATCATCGCCTTCCAGCACGTTGAGCACTTCGTTTTCCGGCACCAGGTTGATGGTGGTTTTGCAGCGCTCTTTTGGCGACAGCGCATAGCCGGAACAGCCCAGGAACACCCCGGTGCTGGCGGTGCGAATGCCCATTTTGCGACCGCAAGTCGGGCAGTCGATGCTGGTCAACACCATCTGGTTCGGGCGCATCCCACCCTCTTCCGGGTCTTTCTCCGCCGTATCTAACTGGCGGGTAAAATCACCAAAGAAGTTATCAAGCACCGCTTTCCATTCAGCCTGATGGTTTGCCACCTGGTCGAGGCTGCTTTCCATCTGGGCGGTGAAGTCGTAATTCATCAGCTCGCGGAAGTTTTCTTCCAGGCGGTCGGTGACGATCTCACCCATTTTCTCCGCGTAGAAACGGCGGTTTTCAACCCGCACATAGCCGCGATCCTGAATAGTAGAGATGATCGATGCATAGGTAGACGGACGGCCAATACCGCGTTTTTCCAGTTCTTTGACCAGAGACGCTTCGCTAAAGCGTGCAGGCGGCTTGGTGAAGTGCTGCGCCGGCGTCAGTTCGACCAGGGACAGTACGTCACCAGGCTCAACGGCAGGCAGCGTACGGTCTTCGTCGCCTTTACGCAACGCAGGCATCACTTTGGTCCAGCCATCGAAGCGCAGGGTACGGCCACGCGCTTTAAGGCGGAAATCGCCTGCTTCAACGGTCAATGTGGTGGAGTCGTATTGCGCCGGGGTCATCTGACAGGCCACAAACTGACGCCAGATCAGCTGGTACAGTTTCTGTGCATCGCTTTCCATATCTTTCAGCACGTCCGCGACCACGCTTACATCCGAAGGACGAATGGCTTCGTGCGCTTCCTGGGAGTTGTCTTTGCTGGCGTACTGGTTAGCCGACTCCGGCAGGTATTTTTTGCCGAATTCGTCTTTAATATAGTCGCGCACCATGCTCACCGCATCCTGGCTCAGGTTGGTGGAGTCGGTACGCATATAGGTGATGTAACCCGCTTCGTAGAGACGCTGGGCCATCATCATGGTTTTCTTCACGCCAAAGCCGAGGCGCGTGCTGGCTGCCTGTTGCAGCGTCGAGGTGATAAACGGCGCGCCAGGTTTGCTGCTGGTGGGTTTATCTTCACGATCCAGCAGGGTGTAACGCGCTTTTTCAAGCAGGCTTACCGCCGCCATCGTTTGATCGCGGTTAACCGGACGGAACGGTTTGTCGTTCTGGTGGGTCACTTCAACCTGCAGCGCGTCGCCTTTCGGCGTGGTCAGCGCGGCATCAATTTCCCAGTATTCTTCCGGCACGAAGGCTTTGATTTCGCGCTCGCGCTCAACAACCAGACGAACGGCAACGGATTGCACGCGTCCGGCAGACAGGCCACGGGCGATTTTCTTCCACAACAGCGGAGAAACCATGTAGCCCACGACGCGATCCATAAAGCGGCGCGCCTGCTGAGCATTAACCCGGTCGATATTCAGTTCGCCCGGCTTCTCAAACGCCTGGCGAATCGCATTCTTGGTAATTTCGTTGAACACCACGCGGCTGTAGCGGGTGTCGTCGCCGCCGATCACTTCCCGCAGGTGCCATGCAATGGCCTCCCCTTCGCGGTCAAGGTCAGTTGCGAGATAGATATGGTCGGCTTTTTCAGCCAACGATTTCAGTTCAGAGACAACTTTCTCTTTGCCCGGCAGCACTTCGTACTGTGCTTCCCAGTCATGCCACGGATCGACGCCCATGCGATTCACTAACGCACCGCGTTCATCCTTTTTGACTTTTTTGCCGGTTTTGGCCGTTTTGGTGGAGGCAGAGTCAGCGCTCTTTTTCTGGGTTGATCCGCTGGTCGGCAAATCACGGATATGACCGACGCTGGATTTCACCACGTAGTCATTGCCGAGATACTTGTTAATCGTTTTGGCTTTTGCCGGGGACTCAACGATAACGAGAGCTTTACCCATATTCACCTTTACCTGGTTGATTCTTCCAAATGACGTCGCACGATAATTCACTTTATCGGGCCATACGCCAGGAGATATTGCGATAGCCGTAAAGGAATTCAACCCTGCTTCTTTGACCAATGCGACGGAACGCACTTTCAGGTGCCTGAGACAGCAGGTTTTTCGCGCCATGACGACACAGCACGACGAAAGTCTGGTCGAATGTCAAGCAATTCTGTTGCCAGATTTGCGAAAGCGTCACACTCTACCTGATAAAATTCGTTACGCAACTTTATTAGCATGCCTTGCTCCTGAGCGCCAACTTGTCGGTGAGGATAAATCCACACTCTCTTTCCGGGAAAATTTGCACCTTATGTCAGGCCCGGCGTACACTACGCGCAGTTTTGAAGGAGTAGACTATGCAACAGACGATTCAACCGATAGACAAAAAAACACTGCTTGAAAAAGCAAATGCATTAATTGTCGAACATGAAGATTATATCGCGGGCATCGTAGCCACTGACGTT
Source organism: Atlantibacter sp. MEI4A-1023 (assembly GCF_056155425.1). Classification (NCBI taxonomy): domain Bacteria; kingdom Pseudomonadati; phylum Pseudomonadota; class Gammaproteobacteria; order Enterobacterales; family Enterobacteriaceae; genus Atlantibacter; species Atlantibacter sp. MEI4A-1023. The sequence goes on along the minus strand of NZ_CM149568.1, from coordinate 2,074,553 downwards.
GAGCAGAAAAGCGGGGTGCTGGTCTTCAGAGGCGAATACTTCCTGGACGAACAAGGTTTGCCGACGCCGAAGAGCACGGCGGTATTTAACATGTTTAAATACCTCGCCCACGAACTGTCTGAAAAGTATCGTTTGCAGGATTAAAAAAGAGGCCGTATGGCCTCTTTCACGTTGCGCGGTTACAGCAGCGGTTTCTCACCGCGCTGCCACCAGCGTAGCAGCAAGCGATCGACGCTTTCCGCCGCGCTGCCGGTAAAACGGTCCATCATTTTTTTACGCCGCAGATAGCGCACACCGACCACGTCCCGCTGTTTCATCTTTTCCAGAATCAGATCGTCGCTGGTGCTGATGGCGTCGACCAACCCTTTCTCTTTCGCCTGAACGCCATACCAGTGTTCGCCGGTCGCCACCTCATCAATATTCAGGCTCGGGCGCATCTCTTTAACAAAGCTTTTGAACAGCAGATGCGTATCGTTGAGATCTTCGCGGAATTTCTCGCGCCCTTCCTCGGTGTTCTCGCCAAACAACGTCAGGGTGCGTTTATATTGCCCGGCGGTATGCAGTTCCACGTCAATATCCTTGCGTTTAAGCAGACGGTTAAAGTTGGGGATCTGCGCCACTACGCCAATCGAGCCGACGATAGCAAACGGTGCCGCCACGATATGGCTGGCGACGCAGGCCATCATATAACCGCCGCTGGCCGCCACTTTGTCCACGGCGACTGTTAACGGGATACTGTGCTCGCGCAGCCGCTGGAGCTGCGAGGCCGCCAGACCGTAGCCGTGAACCACGCCGCCGGGGCTTTCAAGACGCACCAGCACTTCATCCTGCGGCGTCGCAACCGCCAGCACCGCCGTCACCTCTTCACGGAGTGACGTGACTTCATGGGCATCCATACTGCCTTTAAAGTCGAGCACGTACAGTTTGGCACGGCCATCCGCGGTCGGTTTACCCTGCTTTGCCAGCGCTTTCGCCGCTTTGGCTTCTTGCTTGTGCTTTTTCTTCTGCGCTTTATGCCACAGTTTTTGCTGATGGGGATCGAGCAGCGACACCGTCATCTCTTCCTGCATTTCCTTATATTGTTCGCTCAAACGGGTCACGCGTAATTCCCCGCGCTGCTGTTTCCTGCGCTGGGCAACATTGACGATAATGGCTGCAACAATCGCAATAGCGATCACAACCGTGGCGATTTTGGCTAAAAACAACCCATATTCAGAAAGTAGATCCACAACATCCGCCTTGATATTACGTCCAAAAGTTAGCTTCAGTTTACCGACTCAAGCCCGATCAGTCTCGTATGACATGTTTATCATGGAATCTATCCCGTAAATTTCATCGACGGTGAATTATTTCAAAATGTTAACCTTCGGCTACCGGGGCGGATGGCTGATTGAAATAGCGGGCGGATTCAGGCATAACACGTTAAATCTCTGTGAAAAGACCCTGTTTCGCACGCTAACTGCCCGCTCAGGAGTGATTTGTGCACTATCAACCCCAACGCGATTTGCTGCAAAATCGCATCATTCTGGTCACCGGTGCCAGCGACGGTATTGGCCGTGAAGCGGCGATGACCTATGCGCAATACGGTGCCGAGGTGGTCCTGCTGGGCCGCAACGAGCAAAAACTGCGCGATGTCGCGCACGCTATTCATCAGCAAGGTTATGCGCAGCCGCGCTGGTTCCTTCTCGATTTCTCCAGCGCCACGCCGCCGCAGTGCCAGGAGCTGGCAAGCCAAATCGCCGCCCAGGTTCCCCGGCTCGACGGCGTGTTGCATAACGCGGGCGCGCTCGGCGAAGTGCGGCCAATGATCGAACAAACCCCGGAAAGCTGGCTGGATGTCATGCAGGTGAACGTAAATGCCACCTTCTTTCTGACCCAGGCGCTGATCCCGCTGCTGCTGAAGTCTGATTCGGGCTCGCTGGTATTTACCTCCTCAAGCGTTGGCCGTCAGGGCCGCGCGGGTTGGGGAGCCTACGCCGTGTCGAAATTCGCCACCGAAGGCATGATGCAGGTGCTGGCGGAAGAGTATGTCCACCGCAATTTGCGGGTAAACTGCATCAACCCCGGCGGTACCCGCACCGCGATGCGTGCCAGTGCGTTTCCGTCGGAAGATCCGAATAAACTCAAGACCCCACGCGATTTGATGCCGCTCTATCTGTGGCTGATGGGCGATGACAGCCGTCGCAAAACCGGCATGACCTTTGATGCCCAACCCAACCGAAAACCAGGAATTTCTGAATGAGTGACGATCGTTACCAGCAACGCCAGCAGCGAGTAAAAGAGAAAGTGGATGCCCGCATTGCCAATGCCCAGGAAGAGCGCGGCATACTGATGGTGTTTACCGGCAACGGCAAAGGCAAAACCACCGCCGCTTTCGGCACCGTGACCCGCGCGGTGGGCCACGGTAAAAAAGCCGGTGTGGTGCAGTTTATCAAAGGGACCTGGCCTAACGGCGAACGGAATTTACTGGAGCCACACGGCGTCGAGTTCCAGACCATGGCCACCGGCTTTACCTGGGAAACCCAGAGCCGCGAATCCGATACCGCCGCCTGCCTCTCTGCATGGCAGCACGCCGAGCGGATGCTGCGCGACGCGTCACTGGATCTGGTGGTGCTGGATGAGCTGACCTATATGGTGGCCTATGACTATCTGCCGCTGGAGGTGGTGCTGGAAGCGTTAAATAATCGCCCTGAACAGCAAACGGTGATTATTACCGGGCGTGGCTGCCATCGCGATATTCTCGAGATTGCCGACACGGTGAGCGAATTGCGTCCGGTAAAACACGCATTCGACGCGGGCGTGAAAGCCCAGATGGGCATCGATTACTGATCTGTGCGCAAAAAAATGGTCGCCTTAAGCGACCATTTCTGTTTATGAGCAAAGGCGATTATCTTTCGCGGGTTTTCTTCACTGCCGGGCCGCTGCTGCGGCGCGCGGTCGTCTGGCCGTGACGCTTCACCGCACGGCGGATCTGGTTCGCCTTCATGCGACGACGATCTTTTTCTACCGCCACTTTGCTGCTGGTTTCAGCAGGCAGGCCTACCAGCTCGCGCAGGTAGTTGGTTTGCGCTAAGTCCAGCTCGGTATAACCGCCGCGCGGCAGACCTTTCGGCAGCGGGATATCGCCGTAGCGCACGCGGATCAGACGGCTAACCTGTACGCCTACCGCTTCCCACAGACGACGCACTTCACGGTTGCGCCCTTCGGTCAGGGTGACGTTGTACCACTGGTTAATACCTTCACCGCCGGTGAATTTAATGGTTTTGAACGCCGCCGGGCCATCTTCAAGCTGAACGCCGCGCGCCAGATCGTTAACTTTGCTGTCTTCAACCTGACCAAACACGCGTACCGCGTATTCCCGTTCCACTTCACGGCTCGGGTGCATCAGACGGTTAGCCAGTTCACCATCGGTGGTGAACAACAGCAGACCGCAGGTATTCACGTCCAGACGCCCTACCGCAATCCAGCGCGCGCCGCGCAGCTTCGGCAGACGGTCAAACACCGTCGGGCGGCCTTCCGGATCGTTACGGGTGCACAGCTCGCCTTCCGGCTTGTAATACGCCAGCACACGGCAGATCTGCTCGGCGGATTCTTTAATTGAAATCAGGTGGCCATCAATACGAATTTTTAGCGCGCTGTTAACTTCAACGCGATCGCCCAGGGTGGCAATTTTGCCATCAACGCTGACGCGACCGGCAGAGATCATGGTTTCGAGTTCGCGGCGCGAACCGTGACCTGCGCGGGCCAATACTTTCTGTAGCTTTTCGCTCATGGAGCTTCCTTAAGATGTCGCCTTCCCAGGCGTCGAATGGGGAAGGCGGCAGTCACCCGCCGCCTTTAAGGCCGCGTAGTATAGCGGCTCAGGGCATTACAGGAAAGGCTTAACGTCGCCAACCCCTTCACGTATCACCACCGGGGAATCGTCGGTTAAATCAATGACCGTGGTGGGCTGCTGGCCGAGGTAGCCGCCGTGAATAATCAAATCGACCACTTTTTCCAGGCGGTTTTTGATCTCTTCCGGGTCGGATTCAGTAAATTCGCTACCCGGCAGCATCAGCGAGGTGGACAGCATCGGCTCGTTCAGCGTTTCCAGCAGGGCCAGCGCAATCGGGTTCGACGGCACGCGCAGGCCGATAGTCTTACGCTTTTCCTGTAACAACCGGCGCGGCACGTCTTTGGTGCCCTTCAGGATGAAGGTGTAATTGCCCGGCGTATTGTTTTTAATCAGGCGAAACGCCACGTTATCCACAAACGCATAGGTCGACAGCTCCGACAGGTCGCGGCACATCAGGGTGAAGTTGTGGCCGTTCGGCAACTGACGAATACGGCAAATGCGCTCCATCGCGCCCTTATCTTCCAGCTTACAGCCTAACGCGTAGCCGGAATCGGTGGGGTAAACGATCACACCGCCTTTACGCACAATGTCCACGGCCTGGTTGATCAGCCGCGGCTGCGGGTTGTCCGGATGAACATAAAAAAACTGACTCATACTGCCCTCTCTTTACTCGATTCTGGCGCGTCCCAGCGCTGCCAGACAGGCTGAAGGCCTTCGGGAAGCCAGAGTTTGCGGCCCAGCTCGATCCACGGGCAAGGCTGATGAAAATCCGATCCCTGTGATGCCAACAGTCCGAATTGGGTTGCATACGCGGCAAGCTTCGCGCGCTCGTCGGGCGCTTGCTGGCACTGCGCCACTTCCATCGCGTCGCCGCCCTGTTCGGCAAAATGCCCCAGCAAACGCTTAAGCCACTTCGCCGACAGCCGGTAACGCCCCGGATGGGCAACCACCGCCAGACCGCCAGAATGGTGAATCACATCAATAGCTTGTTTTATTGTACACCACTGCGGCGGCACATAACCGGTTTTCCCACGGGCTAAATAGTGTTTAAACACGTCAGCCATCGAATTGGCGCGCCCGTCCTCTATTAAAAATTTGGCAAAATGACCGCGCGTGACCGTTCCGCCGTCCGCCAGGCGCAACGCACCTTCCCAGGCACCGGGAATACGCGCTTTCTCCAGCCGTTCGGCGATCATTTCTGCACGGCGGTTGCGGCGCGCATGTTGTTCGCCAAGGAATTCAATTAACGCAGGGTGTTCAATATCGATGTTCAGCCCGACGATGTGAATCTCATGGTTTTCCCACAGCGTGGAAATTTCACTGCCGTTGATCAGTTGCAGAGGCAGTTGCTGTCGGGCGATTTCCCGATGTGCAGCGGGCAGGCCTGCGGTAGAGTCATGATCGGTAATAGCGAGGGTCGTCACGCCCATCTCAACGGCGCGGTGCACCAGTTGTTCCGGCGTGAGCGCGCCATCAGAGGCAACCGTATGGCTGTGTAAATCATAAATCACAGCATTAGCAGAAGAATTCAAAACAGCTCCAGCACGTGTGGCATAGCATTTGGGCGTCTATCATAACGATTCCCGATGATTTTCTACAATCGGGGTTGACAATGAACGCGCGAACCAGTTAACTAGTACGCAAGTTCACACAAGACAGGTATCTGAAGATGAAAGCAAACATGATTGTTAACCGCTGGTGGCGCACTTCCTGACTCAGGGCAGTGAATCCACTGTGCGCCACGCACACCAGATACCCAGCCCGCCTTCAAGCGGGCTTTTTTTTGAACAGAATAATGAGAACCGATATGCAAACCCAGAAACCCGCGTTGCAACTCCAGGCTTACGAAGCCGCCTATCGCGATAATCCGACCGCGCTGTTTCATCAGCTTTGCGCTTCTCGCCCTGCCACGCTGCTGCTGGAATCGGCGGATATCGACAGTAAAGACTCGTTAAAAAGCCTGTTGTTGGTGGACAGCGCGCTGCGCATTACGGCGCTGGGTGACACTGTCACCATTGACGCGCTGACCGCTAACGGCGCAGCGCTGTTGGATTTACTGGATAAAGCGCTGCCTGCCGGGATCGACAATCAAATCCTGGCCCAGGGCCGCGTGCTGCGCTTCCCGCCGGTGAGCGCGCTGCTGGATGAAGACGCGCGCCTGTGCTCGCTGTCGGTGTTCGATACCTTCCGCCTGTTACAGGAACTGGTCACCGTTCCGGCAGAAGAGCGGGAAGCCATGTTCTTCGGCGGATTGTTTGCCTACGACCTTGTTGCCGGTTTTGAAGAGTTGCCTGCGGTAGAGCAGCATAACCGCTGCCCGGACTACTGCTTCTACCTGGCAGAAACCCTGTTGGTTATCGACCATCAGAAAAAATATATCCGCATTCAAACCAGCCAGTTCACCCCGTCAGACAGCGAAGCGCGTCGTCTGGCGCAGCGTATTGACGAAATCACCCAGCAGTTGAATCAGCCTGCAGAGCCGCTACCGGTGGAAACCGTGCCGACCCTGCGCTGCGAATGCAACCAGAGCGATGAAGAGTACGGCGCGGTAGTACGCGATATGCAAAAAGCGATTCGCGCCGGGGAAATTTTCCAGGTGGTGCCGTCGCGCCGGTTTACGCTGCCCTGCCCGTCGCCGCTCGCCGCCTATGAGACGCTGAAAAACAGCAACCCCAGCCCGTACATGTTTTTTATGCAGGATAACGATTTCACGCTGTTCGGCGCATCGCCGGAAAGCTCGCTGAAATATGACGCCGTGTCCCGCCAGATTGAAATCTACCCGATTGCCGGCACCCGTCCGCGCGGCCGCCGCGCCGATGGCTCGCTGGACCGCGACCTGGATAGCCGTATCGAACTGGAAATGCGCACCGACCATAAAGAACTCTCTGAGCATTTGATGCTGGTGGATCTGGCACGTAACGACCTGGCGCGCATCTGCACGCCTGGCAGCCGCTACGTAGCGGACTTAACCAAAGTTGACCGTTACTCCTTCGTGATGCACCTGGTATCACGCGTAGTGGGCGAACTGCGCCGGGATCTGGATGTGCTGCACGCCTATCGCGCCTGCATGAACATGGGCACCCTGAGCGGCGCGCCGAAAGTCCGCGCTATGCAGCTTATCGCGGCGGCGGAAGGCACGCGGCGCGGCAGTTACGGCGGCGCGGTCGGCTATTTCACCGCCCACGGCGATCTGGATACCTGCATTGTGATCCGTTCGGCCTATGTAGAAGATGGCATCGCCACCGTCCAGGCGGGCGCGGGCGTGGTGCTCGACTCGGTACCACAGTCAGAAGCAGATGAAACACGTAATAAAGCTCGCGCGGTGTTGCGCGCAATCGCCACGGCACACCACGCACAGGAGATTTTCTAATGGCCGACATTCTGCTGCTCGATAATATCGACTCGTTCACCTATAACCTGGCCGATCAGCTGCGGGCCAGCGGGCACAATGTGGTGATCTACCGTAACCATGTTCCGGCACAGACCTTAATTGATCGGCTGGCGACCATGAAAAGCCCGGTACTGATGCTCTCCCCTGGCCCGGGCACGCCGTCAGAAGCAGGCTGTATGCCGGAACTGCTGACCCGGATGCGCGGCAAGCTGCCGATTATTGGCATCTGCCTCGGCCATCAGGCGATTGTCGAAGCCTACGGCGGCTACGTGGGCCAGGCCGGGGAAATCCTGCACGGCAAAGCCTCCAACATTACTCACGACGGGGAAGCCATGTTCGCCGGGTTGCCCAATCCGCTGCCGGTGGCGCGCTACCATTCGCTGGTGGGCAGCAACGTCCCGGCGGGCCTGACCATCAACGCCCACTTCAACGGGATGGTGATGGGCGTGCGCCACGATGCGGATCGCGTGGTCGGCTTCCAGTTTCACCCGGAATCAATCCTGACCAGCCAGGGCGCACGCCTGCTGGAGCAAACCCTCGCCTGGGCGCTGAAATCGCTGGAAGAGAAAAATACTATTCAGCCGATCCTCGACAAGCTGTATCAGGCGCAAACCCTGAGCCGCGAAGAGAGCCACCAGCTGTTCTCGGCGATTGTGCGCGGCGAGCTGAAGCCGGAACAGCTGGCGGCGGCGCTGGTCAGCATTAAAGTACGCGGCGAACATCCGAATGAAATCGCCGGGGCCGCGACGGCGCTGTTAGAGAACGCCGCGCCTTTCCCGCGCCCGGATTACCTGTTTGCCGATATCGTTGGCACCGGCGGCGACGGCAGCAACAGCATCAATATATCTACCGCCAGCGCTTTTGTGGCGGCTGCGGTCGGAATGAAGGTGGCGAAACACGGCAACCGCAGCGTTTCCAGCCGTTCGGGTTCATCGGATCTGCTGGCGGCGTTCGGTATCAATCTGGATATGAACGCCGATTTATCACGTAAAGCGCTGGATGAACTGGGCGTTTGCTTCCTGTTCGCCCCGAAATACCACACCGGCTTTCGTCACGCCATGCCGGTCCGTCAGCAGTTGAAAACCCGCACCCTGTTTAATGTGCTGGGGCCGCTGATTAACCCGGCGCACCCGCCGCTGGCGCTGATTGGCGTTTACAGCCCGGAACTGGTGCTGCCGATTGCCGAAACCCTGCGCGTGCTGGGCTATCAGCGCGCCGCCGTGGTGCACAGCGGCGGAATGGATGAAGTGTCGTTGCATGCCCCGACCCTGGTGGCGGAGCTGCATAACGGCGAAATCAAAAGTTATCAGCTGACCGCCGACGACTTTGGCCTGACGCCTTATCATCAGGACGCGTTACTGGGCGGTACGCCGGAAGAAAACCGTGACATTCTGACCCGCCTGTTACAAGGTAAAGGCGAGAGCGCCCATGAGGCCGCCGTGGCCGCTAACGTCGCGATGCTGCTGCGTTTGCACGGCGAAGAGGATCTCAGGGCAAACGCTCAACGGGTTATCGAGGTGCTGCGCAGTGGTGCCGCTTATGATCGTGTTACCGCATTGGCAGCGAGAGGATAAATCATGCAAACCGTGTTAGCGAAAATCGTCGCCGACAAAGCCATTTGGGTGGAAGCGCGCAAAGCACAGCAACCGCTGGCCAGCTTTCAGAATGACATTGTGCCGAGCCAGCGCCATTTTTACGAGGCGTTGCAGGGTGCGCGGACCGTCTTTATTCTCGAATGTAAAAAGGCGTCCCCGTCCAAAGGCGTGATCCGCAATGACTTCGACCCGGCGCGTATCGCAGGCGTTTATAAGCACCACGCTTCGGCGATTTCGGTATTGACCGATGAGAAATATTTCCAGGGCAGCTTTGACTTCCTGCCCATCGTCAGCCAGATCGCTCCACAGCCGGTGCTGTGCAAAGATTTTATTATCGATGCCTACCAGATTTACCTGGCGCGCTACTATCAGGCCGACGCCTGCCTGCTGATGCTCTCCGTGCTGGACGACGAGCAGTACCGTCAACTGGCGGCCGTGGCCCACAGCCTGAAAATGGGTGTGCTGACCGAAGTCAGTAATGAAGCGGAGCTGGAACGCGCGATTGCGCTGGAAGCGAAAGTGGTCGGCATTAACAACCGCGACCTGCGCGACCTGTCGATTGATCTGGACCGCACCCGCCAGTTGGCACCGCGCCTCGGCGCAGGCGTCACGGTGATCAGCGAGTCCGGCATTAACAGCTATGCCCAGGTGCGCGAACTCAGCCATTTCGCCAACGGTTTTCTGATCGGCTCTGCCCTGATGGGCCATGACGACCTCAACGCCGCGGTACGCCGCGTGCTGTTGGGCGAAAATAAAGTCTGCGGCCTGACCCGCCCTCAGGATGCGCAAGCCGCGTATGAAGCGGGCGCAATCTTCGGCGGGCTGATTTTCGCATCGTCATCTCCGCGCTACATCTCACCGGAGCAGGCCCGTACGGTAATCGCTGCCGCACCGCTGCGCTATGTGGGGGTGTTCCGCGACAGCGCCCTTCAGGAGGTTGCGGAAATCGCCAAAACCCTGAATTTATCTGCCGTGCAGCTGCATGGTAGCGAAGACCAGGCCTATATCAGCGCCCTGCGCGAAGCCTTGCCCGACGACGTGGCAATCTGGAAAGCGCTCAGCGTGGCGCACAGCCTTCCGGCGCGGGATTTACAGTCTGTCGACCGCTATGTGTTCGATAACGGCCAGGGCGGCAGCGGCCAGCGTTTCGACTGGTCGTTACTGGCAGGTCAACGGCTCGATAACGTATTACTGGCAGGCGGACTGGGCGCGGATAACTGCGTCGATGCGGCCAAACTCGGTTGCAGCGGGTTAGATTTCAATTCCGGCGTGGAAAGCGCGCCGGGTATCAAAGACAGCAACAAGCTGGCGGCGGTATTCAAAACGCTGCGGGCCTATTAAGGAAGAGACCATGACAACATTACTGAACCCCTATTTTGGTGAATTCGGCGGTATGTATGTTCCGCAGATCCTGATGCCTGCCCTGCGCCAGCTTGAAGAAGCGTTTGTCAGCGCACAGAAGGACCCTGAGTTCCAGGCGCAGTTTACCGATCTGCTGAAAAACTACGCCGGTCGCCCAACTGCGTTGACCAAATGCCAGAACATCACGGAAGGCACCCGCACCACGCTATATCTGAAGCGTGAAGATTTACTGCACGGCGGCGCGCATAAAACCAACCAGGTGCTGGGCCAGGCGCTGCTGGCGAAGCGGATGGGTAAAACCGAAATCATCGCCGAAACCGGCGCAGGCCAGCACGGCGTGGCCTCTGCCCTGGCGAGCGCCCTGCTCGGCCTGAAATGCCGCATCTATATGGGTGCGAAAGACGTGGAGCGCCAGTCGCCGAACGTGTTCCGTATGCGTCTGATGGGCGCGGAAGTGATCCCGGTGCACAGCGGTTCCGCTACGCTGAAAGACGCCTGTAACGAGGCGCTGCGCGACTGGTCCGGCAGCTACGATCGCGCCCACTATATGCTGGGCACCGCAGCGGGCCCGCACCCGTTCCCGACCATCGTGCGTGAATTCCAGCGCATGATTGGCGAAGAAACCAAAGCGCAAATTCTCGAAAAAGAAGGCCGTCTGCCGGATGCAGTGCTGGCCTGTGTGGGCGGCGGATCTAACGCCATCGGCATGTTCGCGGACTTTATTGAAGAAGAGAGCGTGGGGCTGATTGGTGTAGAGCCAGCCGGCCACGGTATCGAAACCGGCGAACACGGCGCGCCGTTGAAGCATGGCCGCGTAGGGATTTACTTCGGCATGAAATCGCCGATGATGCAGACCGAAGACGGGCAAATCGAAGAGTCCTATTCCATTTCTGCCGGTCTGGATTTCCCGTCTGTCGGCCCACAGCATGCGTATCTGAACAGCACAGGCCGCGCGGATTATGTGTCGATTACCGATGATGAAGCGCTGGAAGCGTTTAAAACCCTGTGCCTGAAAGAAGGGATTATCCCGGCGCTGGAATCCTCACACGCGCTGGCTCACGCCCTGAAAATGGCGCAGGAGAATCCGGAAAAAGAGCAACTGCTGGTGGTTAACCTCTCTGGCCGTGGCGACAAAGACATCTTCACTGTTCACGATATTTTGAAAGCAAGAGGGGAAATCTGATGGAACGTTATGAGCAGTTGTTTAAGCAGCTTGAAGCCCGTAAGGAAGGGGCGTTTGTACCTTTCGTCACCCTCGGCGACCCCTCTCCGGAACAGTCACTGCGCATTATCGACACGCTGATCGACGCGGGCGCGGATGCACTGGAGCTGGGCATCCCGTTCTCTGACCCGCTGGCGGATGGCCCAACGATCCAGAACGCCACCCTGCGTGCTTTTGCGTCCGGCGTTACTCCAGCGCAGTGTTTTGAAATGCTGGCGGCCATCCGCCAGAAACACCCGCAGATCCCGATTGGCCTGCTGATGTACGCTAACCTGGTGTTCAGCAACGGCATCGACGCGTTTTACCAGAAATGCGCCCAGGTGGGTGTGGATTCGGTGCTGGTGGCGGATGTGCCGGTAGAAGAATCCGCGCCGTTCAGCGAAGCGGCGCTGCGCCATAACGTGGCACCGATTTTCATCTGCCCGCCGAATGCCGATGATAATCTTCTGCGCCAGATTGCCTCACGCGGTCGCGGCTATACTTATCTGCTGTCTCGCGCAGGCGTTACCGGTGCGGAAAACCGCGCCAGCGTGCCGCTGAATCATCTGATCGACAAGCTGGCCGAATACCATGCTGCACCACCGTTGCAGGGCTTTGGGATCTCTGAGCCGTCGCAGGTAGAAGCCGCAATTAGCGCAGGCGCTGCCGGAGCGATTTCTGGCTCTGCCATCGTGAAGATTATTGAGAAGAACCTCAACGATCACAGCGCGATGCTAAGCGAACTGAAGGCCTTTGTGCAAAGCCTGAAAGCCGCTACCCGCCAGGGATGATCGCCCCGCTATAAGGCCCCTGATTCAGGGGCTTTTTTATTTCTGCGAATAACAGGCGATGTCATTGAGCTGATGCGATGAGCGCGGAGATAGCGGAACATGCCCGGAAAGCGGCGGTTATTATTTTTCACCCGCAAACCGATACAGAGCAGACTGGGATGGACGCAAAACCTGTTGAGAGCGGCAGGTTATTCCAGCGGCGCTTTAGCGATATAACGCGCCATACGGCATGCCGATGACAGAGGCAAGGTGCTGACTTTATTAATATGAAACGGCGGATGAGCCGCAGTAAGCCGGCTGGATAATTCATCAATGGCGGCGGCGGCCGTTAATAATAAATTCTTATCAATAACGCACTGGTCGCGTTCACCTTCCACAATCATCCTGAGATAATCCGCAAATTCTTGATATTTTTCGATATTCATTGCTGCTCTCCCTGAAATGGCACTGATTCAATCTTATTGCTGAAGGATCCGTCACGCCTGCCGGAAATCGCTATCAATGCGATAGGAAGTAACATTTATGTTAAAACCAATAGTATTCATAACAACTACCCGAACGATTTCAGTTTATTTTTTTACTGCTTCCCAGAAAGTGTAGCCGGGATAAAAACTGGCCGACGAGCGGCCAGTTTATGACTTACCAAAAATTGACCCGCCTCAATTCTTTACTGCGTCAGAGGCTAAGGAAAATTAAAAACGGTATCCTGCCGAGAACATAAACACCCAGGGATCAATACGGGTTTTAATATTCTGCTGCTCGCCTGCCGCTTTGAATTTCACTTCAGTATCGATATCCATGTACCAGACAGACATGTTAATCAGCCAGTCCGGATTGATAAGGTAATCGAGGCCGACCTGACCCGCCGCGCCCCAGGAGTCTTTAACACTCAGGTCGCTTAGCTGCGCGTCCTTACCGGTGTCGTTGAATTTGGTATCAAAGAACGTGGTGTAGTTCACCCCAACGCCAACATACGGACGCGCTTTGCTGGAGGCATCGCCAAAGTACCACTGCGCCATGAGTGTCGGCGGTAGCTGGTGAACGGTCGCCAGATCGCCTGTCGGGCCCAGACCGACTTTATGACGAAACGGCGTCGCTGCCAGCAGTTCCACGCCGATATTGTCCGTCGCCATCCAGGTGAACGTCAGGCCCAGTTGGGTATCATTACTGACGTTAAACCCCCCCATGCCCAGTACATTCTGCGAACCTTCCGTTGGGCGCACCGTCGCGGTTCCCGCGCGCATAAAAAATTCACCTGCTTCGTGAGCTGGCGCAACACCCGAAAAACAACCCAAAAGTGCCAATGCCACTGTCAGCTTCTTCATATCCATTCCCTCTTTGTGGTTTTATTTGCGCGGTGAATATACCTACAAAGAAGTAATAAGTGATCTCGGTTCGATCACACTTATTTTGTAAATTTAACATTTATTGATTTAGATTAATTTTTACATGCCTTTCACCCATCAACACTTTGCATCCACATCAATCGCCAGATTACAGAACAAATAAAATTTATTTTTAACATCTTGCGTGCACCGTTAAGGCTGGCTAACGTGATAACTCCTCTTTAAGCGAATGCGTTGAGTGCGGGTGTACGATGAGTAATGAATGCTTGTCTTGCGGTGCCTGTTGTGCGTTTTTTCGTGTCTCTTTTTACTGGGCGGAAGCCGATGATGCCGGGGGTCTGGTCCCTGCTGAACTGACGGAGCCTGTCAGCCCTTTTCTTCGCTGCATGCGCGGCACCAACCAGCGCCAGATCCGTTGCGTGGCGCTCCGGGGTGAACCGGGGATTAACGTGAGCTGTGCGATTTATCAGCAGCGGCCTTCTCCGTGCCGGGAATTTACCCAGTCGGGTGAAAACGGCGTCACCGAAGACGCCTGTAACCGCGCCCGCGCCCATTACGGTTTGCCGCCGCTGTATGGTACAGATTTACTGAGCTTGACCATTCACAGTGCTGCAAGTGACAGCCCATCCAGGTTACAATTGCCGCCAGATTAATACGGCAATCAACTCAAGGAGAGTGCATGTCTATCACGGCAAAATCCGTTTACCGTGACACGGGGAATTTTTTTCGCAATCAGCTGGTTACTATTCTGCTGATCGCGCTGTTATGTGCCTTTATTACCGTTCTTTTTGGGCATGCCTTTTCACCCAGCGAAGAACAGCTGTCGATTCTTAGCGAGGGCGATAATTTAACCGGGAGCGTTGGGCTGTTTGAACTGGTGCAAAATATGACGCCAGAGCAGCAACAGGTGTTACTGCGCGCCTCAGCGGTGTCGACGTTTTCCGGCCTGTTCGGGAACGCGATCCTCGCGGGCGGCATTTTATTGCTGATCCAGATGGTTTCCGCCGGACAACCGGTGAGCGCCCTGCGCGCGATTGGTGCCAGCGCGCCGGTTTTGCCGCGCATGTTTCTGCTGATTTTACTGACCACGCTCTTAGTGCAAATCGGCATTATGCTGATCGTTTTGCCGGGCGTGATTCTGGCGATTGTGCTTTCGCTGGCGCCGATCATGCTGGTGCAGGATAAAGTGGGTATTTTCCAGGCGATGCGTAACAGTATGCGCCTGGCCTGGAGCAATATGCGCCTGGTCGCTCCGGCGGTGATGAGCTGGCTGCTGGCGAAAACTGCCCTGCTGCTGATGGCCTCCGGCTTTGCGGCGCTGACTCCCCAGGTGGGTGCGATTGTGGCGAACACGCTGAGCAATTTAATTTCAGCGCTGCTGCTAATCTATCTTTATCGCCTGTACATGCTGTTACGCCAATAACCTGTCCCTGCTCCTGGCTGTTGCGTTATAGTCAGGAGCCTTTCGTTACGGAATCGATTATGAAGCAGTTTCTCGACTTTTTACCGCTGATTGTCTTCTTTGCGTTTTATAAGCTTTACGACATTTATGCCGGAACCGCGGCGCTGATTGTCGCCACCGCCGTGGTGCTGGTTTATAGCTGGTTTAAATACCGCAAGATTGAAAAAATGGCATTAATTACCTTTGTTCTGGTGGCGGTATTTGGCGGCCTGACGCTGTTTTTCCACAATGATGAATTTATTAAATGGAAAGTCACCGTGATTTACGCGCTGTTTGCCAGCGCCTTGCTGATTAGCCAGTGGATCATGAAAAAGCCCCTGATCCAAAGTATGCTTGGCAAAGAATTGACGCTGCCGCAGACGGTGTGGTCGCGGTTGAATATCGCCTGGGCGCTGTTCTTTATTGCCTGTGGCCTCGCCAATATTTATATCGCGTTCTGGCTGCCGCAAAGCGTGTGGGTCAATTTCAAAGTCTTTGGCCTGACGGCGTTAACCCTGGTGTTCACGCTGTTAAGCGGGATTTATATTTACCGCCATATGCCTCAGGAAGAGAAAAAATGAGTAATGAGCAAGCTGCGCCGCAGGGGGAACTGGTATTACGTACGCTGGCGATGCCAGCGGATACCAACGCCAACGGGGATATTTTTGGCGGCTGGCTGATGTCGCAAATGGATATTGGCGGCGCAATTATGGCGAAAGAGCAGGCGCATGGCCGCGTGGTGACCGTGCGCGTTGACGGGATGACCTTTCTGCGCCCGGTCGCGGTAGGCGATGTCGTCTGCTGCTACGCCAGTTGTATCAAGCGCGGCAACACCTCAGTGACCATTAACGTGGAAGTGTGGGTGAAGAAAGTCTCTTCCGAACCTATCGGCCAGCGTTATAAAGCCACCGAAGCGCTGTTTATTTATGTCGCGGTGGACGAACAGGGGAAACCCCGACCATTACCCACCTTAAAGTAAAAAAAGCACGCCAGATGGCGTGCTTTTTATTTATGGAGAGGGTTATTCCACCGTCGCGCCGCCATTGATGCGGAACACAATGTTCACCACCAGCCCATTACCCGGTTTACCCGGCTCATAGCGCCATTTGCGCATCGCGTTTTTCACTTCTCGCTCGAACATGTTGGTGGGTTTGGCAGACAACACCTGGATGTTATCTACCCGGCCATCGGCACCCACGTCGAATTTCACCCGGACATTACCTTCCATCCGCAGCGCAAAGGCACGCGCCGGATAGGTCGGCTGGTTGCGGCTCACCGCGCGGGGACCTGACGGCGCGACCACGGCAGGCGCAGGCGCAGCCGGACGGTTTGTCACCGTTTTCGCCGGCGTTTTATTCTCGAATGGCGAGGCGGCGCGCGGCTCGGCGGGCTTCACTTCGCGCTTCGGCTGCTCTTCCACTTTTTTCACTGGCTTAGGCTTCGGTTTTGGCTTCGGCTTCGGCTCGGGTTTGTGGATCACCACCGGCGCTTCTTTCGGTGGCTCCGGCAGCGGTTCAGGCTCTGGCTCCGGTTCAACCACCGGTTCCGGTGGTGGCGGCTCGACCACCGGCTGCGGCGGCTCAAGCACTTCCGGCGCAACCATTGTCACGGAGATAGGCTGCGACGGCGCAGGCAATTCAATAACCTGATGTACCGAGGTATAAAGTAGCCCCGCCACTACGGCACCATGTACCGCCACTGACAGCAGCGTTGGCCATGGAAAACGACGAGGTAAATCGAGGGTCATTGAAGTCATAGCAATTTCGTTAAATGAGCAATGGGTCGATTTTAAATGCAAATAGCAATCATATTCAACAACGCATCACCCATTGATGTAAATCTCGTCTGGCAAACCTCAAAAACACCCGGAATATGTTAAGGAATTAGCAGGGAGTTTATCTTTACGTTGCAGGATCAGGCACTTTCCAATACCGTAAACGCTCTTACGATTTTTAAAGGAACTCTGCCTGTGCTTTACGTGATTTACGCTGAAGATAATGCTGATTCTCTGGAAAAACGTTTGTCGGTGCGCCCTGCTCACCTGGCTCGTCTGCAATTGCTGCGGGATGAAGGGAAATTGCTGACCGCCGGGCCGATGCCGGCTGTCGACAGCAATGAACCTGGCGCTGCGGGTTTTACCGGTTCAACGGTTATCGCTGAATTCGAATCGCTCGAAGATGCCGAGGCCTGGGCCCAGGCAGATCCTTATATCGCGGCAGGCGTATATAAAACCGTTTCGGTGAAGCCGTACAAAAAGGTTTTCTGAGCAGACGAGTAAAAAATCATTGGGCACCGCATGCGGTGCCCTCTTTTTTTGCGCTTACATCGCGTGGATTGCAAACAGTAAAGTGCCGCGTTGACGATTAACAATGCACTTTCTGATGGCGTGGATCCGCATATTGCGTCGCGACTGCGCTTCCAGCCAGCGCGATTTGCGCCGCTGAGTCTGGCGTAACATCCGCCAGCGCCCAACCTCAGTTCTACTACGCCTCATGACTACTACTCTTGATAAGAACAGACGCGTCATTATAGACCCTTCCGGGTGGCTTCATAGGGGTTTTCTGGCGCATTTTCTGTTTGATGGATGGCGACTTGTGCGTACACTCATAAGACAGCGAATCAAAAGGATTTTCAGGATATGACGACTTTCTACACCGTGATGAGTTGGCTGGTGTTTTTGGGTTATTGGCTGCTTATTGCCGGTGTGACACTGCGTATTTTGATGAAACGCCGCGCCGTTCCCTCCGCCATGGCCTGGCTGCTGATTATTTATATTCTTCCGCTGGTTGGA
The DNA here is from genome assembly GCF_056155425.1 of Atlantibacter sp. MEI4A-1023. NCBI lineage: Bacteria > Pseudomonadati > Pseudomonadota > Gammaproteobacteria > Enterobacterales > Enterobacteriaceae > Atlantibacter > Atlantibacter sp. MEI4A-1023. The sequence goes on along the minus strand of NZ_CM149568.1, from coordinate 2,056,800 downwards.
ATCATCGCTTATTTATCGTTCGGCGAACTGCATCTCGGTAAACGCCGGGCCGAGCGCGCCCGCGCGATGTGGCCTTCTACGGCAAAATGGCTGCATGAATTAAAAGCCTGCAAACATATCTTCGCCGAAGAGAACAGTGAGGTGGCGAGCTCGCTTTTCCAGCTGTGTGAACGGCGTCAGGGCATCAGCGGCGTTAAAGGCAACCAACTTCAGTTACTGACGGATTCCGACGATGTAATGCAGGCGCTCATCCGCGATATCCAGCTCGCCCGCCACAATATTGAGATGGTTTTTTATATCTGGGCACCGGGCGGCATGGCCGATCAGGTCGCGGAGTCATTAATGGCGGCGGCAAGGCGCGGCGTGCATTGCCGCTTAATGCTGGATTCCGCCGGCAGCGTGACGTTTTTCCGCAGTCCCTGGGCGGCGATGATGCGCAATGCAGGCGTGGAAGTGGTGGAAGCGTTAAAAGTAAACCTGATGCGTGTGTTCCTGCGCCGCATGGATTTACGCCAGCATCGCAAAATGGTGATGATCGATAACTACATCGCTTATACCGGCAGTATGAACCTGGTTGATCCGCGCTTTTTTAAACAGGATGCCGGCGTGGGCCAGTGGGTGGATTTAATGGCGCGCATGGAAGGCCCGGTCGCGACCGCGATGGGCATTGTGTATTCCTGCGACTGGGAAATCGAAACCGGTAAGCGCCTGCTGCCGCCCCCGCCGGATCTCAATATTATGCCGTTTGAGCAGGCCAGCGGGCATACGATACAGACCATCGCCTCCGGGCCGGGCTTCCCGGAAGATCTGATTCACCAGGCGCTGTTAACGTCGGTGTATGCCGCACGGGAATACCTGATTATGACCACGCCCTACTTTGTGCCGTCGGATGATTTGCTGCACGCGATTTGCACCGCTGCGCAGCGCGGCGTGGATGTGAGCATTATTCTGCCGCGCAAAAATGATTCGATGCTGGTGGGCTGGGCCAGCCGCGCCTTCTTTACCGAGCTACTGGCCGCCGGGGTGAAAATTTACCAGTTTGAAGGCGGCCTGCTGCATACCAAGAGCGTACTGGTGGATGGGCAATTAAGCCTGGTGGGAACCGTCAATCTGGATATGCGCAGCCTGTGGCTCAATTTTGAAATCACGCTGGTGATCGACGACGCGGGTTTCGCCGCCGATTTAGCCGCCGTGCAGGACGATTATATTTCACGCTCCCGGTTGCTGGACGTGCGTTTGTGGGTAAAACGCCCGTTATGGCAACGGATCACCGAGCGTTTGTTTTACTTCTTTAGCCCGTTGCTGTAAAACGGGCCTCAATGAATCAATCAAGGTAGTGATGATGGAAATGGATCTGAATAATCGCCTGACGGAAGACGAAACGCTGGATCAGGCATACGATATTTTTCTCGAGCTGGCGGCGGATAACCTCGATCCGGCCGATATTATTCTGTTTAATTTGCAGTTCGAAGAGCGCGGCGGCGCAGAGCTTTTCGACCCGTCCCAGGAATGGGAACAGCATGTGGATTTCGATTTAAATCCTGATTTCTTCTCCGAAGTGGTGATTGGCCTGGCGGATAGCGAAGACGGTGAAATCACCGATGTATTTGCCCGCGTTCTGCTGTGCCGCGAAAAAGATCATAAATTCTGTCATATCCTGTGGCGTGAATAATCTGGCGCGGCGTCCGCCGCGTCTTATTCATCGATTTTTGGTAATGCTCCGCCGCATTTATTGCAATATTTCGCCGTCACCTCATGGCCCTGTGTTTTACATGTTGGGCAAACCCGCGCTTTATTTCGGTTTTGCAATTCCGTGGTCATTTGCGCGGTCAGGATCCCGGTGGGGATGGCGATAACGGAATAACCGATTAAGATCAGCAGCGACGCCACCAGCCGTCCGGCAGCGGTTTGCGGCGTAATATCGCCATAACCTACAGTGGTAACCGTCACCACTGCCCAGTACACCGCCGTCCCCAGCGTTTTAAAGCCGCTTTCTGGCCCTTCAATGCCGTACATCAGCGCCCCGGCAATCACCATCACAATGCCAATAAAACTGTAAAACAGGATCAACTGATGCCGGGCATTGACCACCGAACGCCACAGACTATTTACCGCAGGCATAATGCGCAGCAGTTTCAGGATACGGAATACCCGGATAGCCCGCATGGCCCGCCAGAGATAGACATAGCTCAGTGCAAACTCCGGCCACAGCAGCAGTACGTAGAGCGGCAGCAGCGTCAGTAAATCGATAATGCCCCAAACGCTCCACGCATAGCGGGCCGGATTGGGCCATACCCAGAGCCGCAGTAAATATTCGGCGGTGAACAGCAGCGTAAAGCCAATTTCCAGACCAACAAAGATCATCCGCTGGTAGCCGGAAGGATGATATTGGGTGCCAAAACCGGATTCGATAAATACCACAACCACGCTAAGCAGCGCGATAAAACCGCACAGCGCTTCAAAGCGCCGGCCGCTGCGGGTACGTTGATCGAATAACCGGTAATAGAGACGCGAGCGCAGCATCGCCATTTCCACACTCTCTTGATAAAAAAGGCCAGCGATTGCTGGCCCTGAGATCCTGGCATAATGCCGGAAAGCGGTCTTGATATTTATGGCTTCAGATAAACACCCGGCTGGCCCTTACAGCGGGTCAACCTTCAGACAAGAAACCGCATGACGGAAGCTGCCTTCCAACATCGGACGGGTTTTCGCGCATTCCGGCCCGGCAATCGGGCAACGGGTACGGAACACGCAGCCCGACGGCGGATTAATCGGCGACGGTAATTCCCCTTCCAGCAGCTGAATTTGCTTATTTCTCTCCAGGTCCGGGTCGGGGATCGGCACCGCCGACATCAGCGCTTTGGTATAAGGGTGCAGCGGATTGTGGTAAACCTCGTCATAAGTGCCAAGCTCTACCGCATGACCCAGGTACATCACCAGTACGCGATCGGAAATATGTTTCACCACCGCCAGGTCGTGAGCGATAAAAATCAGCGACAATCCCATTTCGCGTTGCAGTTTCTGAAGCAGGTTTACCACCTGCGCCTGAATCGACACATCCAGCGCGGAAACCGGCTCGTCGCAGATAATCAGCTTCGGCTCCAGGATCAACGCGCGCGCAATGCCGATACGCTGGCACTGACCGCCGGAAAACTCGTGCGGGTAGCGGTTAATCAGGTTCGGCAACAGCCCCACTTTCATCATCATGGCTTTCACCCGGTCCTGCACTTCCTGGCGCGGCATTTTCGGATGATAGGTGCGCAGCGGTTCGGCAATGATATCGCCGATATTCATACGCGGGTTCAGTGACGCCAGCGGATCCTGGAAAATCATCTGGATATCACTGCGCACGTCGCGCCACTCCTGCGGGTTTAACCCCATCAGGTCTTTACCGAGCCACGCCACGCGGCCGCTGGTGGCTTTAACCAGACCAATAATCGCCCGCGCGAAGGTAGATTTACCGCAGCCAGATTCCCCGACTACCCCCAGCGTTTCGCCTTCGTACAAACGCAGCGTGACGCCATCCACCGCTTTCAGGGTTTTCGGCGGCTGCCAGAACCACTGTTTGCCGTCTTTGATCTCGAAATGCACTTTAAGATCGGCGATTTCCAGCAGAACTTTTCTTTCCTGAGTCACAGCGTTCATACCAGTTCCTCCACCGGTTTAAAGCAGGCGCGCAAACGCCCTTCGGCAAATCGCTCCAGTGGCGGCATGGTGTTGCATATCTCCATAGCATGCGGACAGCGCGGCTGGAACGGGCAACCCTTCGGCAAACGCAGCAGGTTCGGCGGGTTGCCGGGAATGGTCATCAGCGACTCCCCTTCGGCGTCGAGGCGCGGAACCGCATTAATCAAACCGATAGAGTACGGATGCGCTGGCTGGTAGAACACATCGCGCGCGCGGCCATATTCCATGGTGCGCCCGGCGTACATCACCAGCACTTTGTCGCAAATCCCCGCTACCACACCGAGATCGTGGGTGATCATGATGATGGCGGTGTTAAATTCGCGCTTCAGGTCGTTCAGCAGCGTCATGATTTGCGCCTGTACCGTGACATCCAGCGCCGTTGTCGGCTCATCGGCAATCAGCAGTTTTGGACGGCACAACAAGGCCATCGCGATCATCACGCGCTGGCGCATCCCGCCGGAAAACTCGTGCGGGAACATGCGCATCCGCTTGCGGGATTCCGGCATTTTCACCGCATCCAGCATGCGCACCGACTCTTCGAACGCTTCGGCTTTGCCCATGCCCTTATGCAGCATCAGCACTTCCATCAACTGCTCACCTACCCGCATATAGGGGTTCAGCGAGGTCATCGGATCCTGGAAAATCATCGAGATTTGCTCGGCGCGCAGGCGGTTAAGCTCGCGCTCCGGCAGGTTCAGAATTTCTCTGCCGTTAAAGGTAGCGGAACCGCCGATACGGCCATTGGCCGCTAAAAGGCCCATTAGCGCAAATGCAGTTTGTGATTTACCGGAGCCGGATTCGCCGACAATACCCAGCGTCTCGCCCGCGTTGAGGCTGAAGTTGAGATCGTTCACCGCCGTTACATCACCGTCCGGGGTGCTGAACGTCACACGTAAATCTTTCACGTCTAACAGCGCCTGGCTCATAGCCTTTTCATTGGTGCTCATCAGGGCGCTCCTTAGCGATCTTTCGGGTCGAGGGCATCACGCAGGCCATCGCCGATAAAGTTAAAGCAGAACAAGGTAATCACCAGAAAACCGGCCGGGAACAGCAGCAGCCACGGAGAAACTTCCATCGAGTTCGCCCCATCGCTCAGCAATGCGCCCCAACTGCTTAACGGCTCCTGGGTACCTAAACCGAGAAAGCTCAGAAAAGATTCAAACAGGATCATGCTCGGCACCAGCAGTGACGCATACACCACCACCACGCCCAGCACGTTCGGCACGATATGGCGAACGACGATATTTGCCGTAGAGACGCCGCCAACCTGGGCAGCTTCAATGAATTCTTTGCGCTTCAGGCTTAACGTCTGGCCACGCACAATACGCGCCATATCCAGCCAGGACACCATGCCGATAGCGACGAAGATCAGCAGGATGTTTTGGCCAAAGAAGGTCACCAGCAGGATCACGAAGAACATAAACGGGAATGAGTTAAGTATTTCCAGCAAGCGCATCATCACCGAATCGACTTTCCCGCCGAGATAGCCCGACAGCGAACCGTAAAGCGTACCCAACAGCACCGCCACCAGCGCGGCGGCAATCCCTACCATCAACGAAATGCGCCCGCCGATAGCGACGCGCACCAGCAAATCGCGCCCCGATGAGTCGGTGCCGAAATAGTGGCCGGACTCCCTATCCGGTGCGCTCGACATCATGCCCCAGTCGGTATCAAAGTAGGTAAACTGCGACAGCATCGGTGCCAGGGTGACGAACAGTGCAATCAACAACAGTACCACCAGGCTGGCCAGCGCCGCCCGGTTATGCATAAAACGACGGCGCGCGTCCTGCCACAGGCTGCGGCCTTCCACGTCCAGCTTTTCACTGAAGTTTTCCAGCGCCTCGCTGTTTTTCTTACTCAACATTATGGCGTACCTCAGCGTTAATAACGGATTTTCGGGTCGATGACGGCGTACAGCACATCAACCACGGCATTGAACAGGATCGTCAGCGCGCCTACCAGAATGGTCAGGCTCAGCACCAGCGAGTAATCGCGGTTCAGTGCGCCATTAACGAACAGCTGGCCGATACCCGGCAGGCCATAAATCGTTTCGATAACCATCGAACCGGTAATGATCCCCACAAACGCGGGCCCCATATAGGAGAGCACCGGCAATAAGGCGGGCTTCAGGGCGTGACGCAGCACGATGCGGCGCATCGGCAGGCCTTTGGCCCGGGCGGTACGAATAAAGTTAGAGTGCAGGACTTCAATCATCGAACCCCGGGTGATACGTGCAATGCTGGCGATGTAGGCCAGCGACAGCGCCACCATCGGCAGGATCATAAATTTCAGCGCCCCGCCGTTCCAGCCGCCGCCCGGCAGCCACTTCAGCGTAATGGCGAAGATCAAGACCAGCAATGGTGCCACCACAAAGCTGGGTATCACTACCCCGGTCATGGCGAAGCCCATCACTGTATAATCCCATCTGGTGTTTTGCTTCAGCGCCGCAATCACCCCCGCACTGACGCCTAAAAACACCGCCAGGAAAAATGCGGCTGCGCCCAGTTTGGCGGACACCGGAAACGACGTCGCGACCAGGTCGTTAACCGAATAATCTTTATATTTAAACGATGGGCCGAAATCCCCGTGCGCCAGTTGCTTCAAATAACTGAAGTACTGGGTCAGGATGGGATCGTTCAGATGGTATTTTGCTTCAATATTCGCCATGACCTCTGGCGGGAGGGTGCGCTCGCCGGTAAACGGACTCCCCGGCGCGAGACGCATCATAAAAAAGGAAATCGTAATAAGAATAAATAGCGTCGGAATCGCTTCCAGACAACGACGTAGAATGAATTTTAACATTGCCCGTACCTTCTGGCGTGTGCCTTTGTAGTGCGCTAAAAACAGACACAGTGGGGCAAGGAAAACCGTTTATTCAAAAACAACGTCCGTCCCTGCCCCACGCATTGCCATTAATGTTTGATAATATACAGATCTTTCACATAGATATTATCGAGCGGGTCTTTACCGGTATAACCACCGACCCAGGGTTTCACCAGGCGGGCGTTCACGTAATAGAACACCGGCGCAATGACCGAGTCTTTATCCAGCTGTTGCTCAGCCTTGTTATAAAACTCGGTACGCTGCGCCTCGTCGGTGGCCTTAATCGCTTCATCCATAATCTTGTCAAACGCGTCGCTCTTATAATGCGCGGTGTTGTTTGAGCTCGTAGACATCATGGTATTCAGGAACGACGTCGGTTCGTTGTAATCCGCACACCAGCCAGCACGCGCTACGTCATAGTTGCCCTGATGACGGGTATCCAGGAAGGTTTTCCACTCCTGGTTTTCCAGCTTAACGTTGACGCCAATGTTTTTCTGCCAGATTGACGACACGGCGATGGCCAGTTTCTTATGCAGATCGGAGGTGTTGTACAGCAGGTTGAAGGTCAGCGGCTTATCTTTGGTGTAACCCGCTTCGGCTAACAGTTTACGTGCTTCTTCGTTACGCTTCTCTTGCGTCCAGCCAAACCACTCCGGCTTGGTAAAGTTCGCGCCATCGGTATAAGGCGGGGTATAGCCGAAGGCTGGCAAATCGCCCTGATTTTTCACTTTATTAACGATAATGTCGCGGTCAAGGCCAAGCTTCAGCGCGGCGCGAACGCGCGGATCGTTAAACGGCGCTTTCTGGTTGTTGATTTCGTAGTAATAGGTGCACAGATAGGGGTCGACGTGAACTTCGTTGGGGATCTCTTTTTTCAGTTTCTGGAACAGTTCAATTGGCATGTTGTTATACGTCATGTCAATTTCGCCGCTGCGGTAGCGGTTTACGTCAGTGACTTCTGAAGAAATCGGCAGATAAGTGACCTGGTCGATGACGGTTTTGGCGTTATCCCAGTAGTGGGTATTACGTTCCAGCACCATTTTTTCGTTAACTACCCAACTGGTTAACTTATACGCGCCGTTGGACACGATATTGGCAGGCTGGGTCCATTTTTCACCAAATTTTTCTACCACGGCTTTCGGGACTGGGGCCATGGATGAGTGAACCAGCAGCTTATAGAAATAGGGAACCGGCTCGCTTAAAGTGACTTCCAGCGTATTGTCGTCAATCGCTTTCACGCCCAGCTCAGTCGAAGGCTTTTTGCCGGCGATGATGTCATCAATATTGGCGATGTGGCCGTATTGCAGATAACTTTCATAAGGAGAGGCAGTTTTCGGATCGGCCAGACGTTGCCAGCTGTACACAAAGTCCTGCGCGGTAACCGGGTCGCCGTTGGACCATTTCGCGTCTTTACGCAGATGGAACGTCCAGACTTTGAACTCTTTATTATCCCAGGATTCCGCTACGCCAGCCTTTGGATGACCATCCGGGCCGGTAATCAATAAGTTTTCAAACAGGTCGCGGTTAACGTTCGACTCCGGCACGCCCTCGATTTTATGCGGGTCAAGCGACTGCACTTCCGAACCGTTATTACGCACCAGCGTTTGCTTTTCTGCCAGTTGAACGCCCGCCGGCACATCGGCAGCCATTGCCGAACCTGCGATTAGCGCTGATAAAATACCCGCTGCAACCAGACTTCTTGTTGTGATGATGGACATTGTGTTGTTACTCCACTCGTTATAATGAAGACCTTTTTACGGCCTGTTTTTTCCCTTAGGGAGTTCTGTACAGCGCAGGAGTGAATAGCCGCTGCCAGATGTTTTTTTACTTCTTCGTTATCGACGGATTCGTCACCCAGCGACCTGACTCTGTAGATACTGAGCCGGCGAATGTTTTGGCCGGAAAGTACCAAATGCGTTCCACCCGCGCCAATATAATTTGCAAATTTGTTAAGCGTTTCTCTTTTGGAATGCGCAATCTGGAGGACAGATGAGCGCAAAACCACACGAAACTTCATAAAAAGCCTTCTTAATCAATTGCTTGCTATAGTTATGCTAATCATTACGGCATCGTGAACACCGATATCGGATATTTTGCATAAATTTAACAACTGACTATTTTTTAGCAGATTACGCTACGATAGCCACAAAATTACTAATATCATTTCAATAATGTTGCAGCAAGTATCAGAGTTGATTGTGAGAGAAATAACAGCTCAGGCGGAGAAGAAATAATCGGAAGCCATCAAAGCGATTTTTAATTGATTGAAAAGCAATGCTTTTATTAACTATTACTTTTTATTATACAAAGGAGGATGATTGGTGGGTTTTGCAATAATGCGAGTAAATTTTCAAAAATAGCGAAGCTCTGCTTCGCCTTTTTTCAAATGAAAGTGATTCAGGACACCAGGCCGGGAAAAAGCGCTCTTATACCGGTGACAATAAATTCGATACCCAACGCCATTAACAGTAATCCCATAATACGAGTAATGACGTTAATACCGGTTTGCCCTAATAACCTCACCAGCCAGGGAGCCAGGCGAAACACGCCCCAACAACATAAAGCGAACAGCGCAATGGCGACCGAAAAACCGATCAGATGCGAAATAGAATGGAATCGGGTGCCCCATACGATAGTCGAACTGATCGCCCCCGGTCCCGCCATTAACGGCAGGGCAAGCGGCACAACGCCAATGCTTTCACGGATGGCGGTTTCTGATTTTTCCTGCTTGTTTTGCTTATCTTCACCGAGCTTGCCGCTAATCATCGACATGGCGATGGTCACCACAAGGATGCCACCAGCAATACGAAACGAATCAATAGAAATGCCGAAGATTTGCAGAATGCCGTCGCCGAGGAACAGCGAAGTCCATAAAATAATCGCTACCGACAGGTTTGCCGTAAGATTGGTTTTATTGCGCGCCGCCGCCGTCTGATAGCTGGTCATGCTAATAAACACCGGGATAATGCCCACCGGGTTGACCAACGCAAATAATCCTATAAAAAATTTAAAATAGGTCGGCAAATCAAAAAACGACTGCATCACGGGGAGCTCCGCATTTCAGGGGGTAGTTGTGGCTTGCGTAATGTAATGGAAAACCTCAACTGCCGTCACGCTCTTTCACAGCACATTTATCTGAATAATTTCATAATGATGGAATTATTCATCTGTGTTATACATGTGTTGTATTCATGGAACTTTAATATTTGCGTGTTGTAATCAGTATTATTTTGTTAACAAATCGCCACGAATAAGCCCTGCTGAAAGGTGTCAGCATTGAGAATAATTGATCCAGATCACACATTTTCTACTCAGAAGTGAGTACTCTTGATTACGCCCCAATTGATAACAACATCATATATTAGTGGTGTTTCAGGTAAGGCTCTTTTAATAAATCAGTAGATAATAAGTAGTAGCGTGGCGTTACATACTGTCTTTACCCAAGCTGTTTCATGCTGACTATACTGACGTGTCGAACAGCTGATTTACTAAAAGAGTTTAACATTATCAGGAGAGCATTTATGGCTGTTACCAACGTCGCTGAACTTAACGCCCTCGTCGAGCGCGTAAAAAAAGCCCAGCGTGAATATGCCAACTTCACTCAAGAGCAAGTAGACAAGATCTTCCGCGCCGCCGCCCTGGCCGCCGCTGATGCTCGAATCCCCCTCGCGAAACTGGCCGTTGCCGAATCCGGAATGGGTATCGTAGAAGATAAAGTGATTAAAAACCACTTCGCTTCTGAGTATATCTACAACGCCTATAAAGATGAGAAAACCTGCGGTGTGCTGTCTGAAGACGACACCTTCGGAACCATCACCATCGCTGAACCCATTGGTATTATTTGCGGTATTGTTCCGACCACTAACCCAACCTCTACCGCAATATTTAAATCTTTAATCAGCCTGAAAACCCGCAACGGTATCATCTTCTCTCCGCACCCGCGTGCCAAAGATGCCACCAACAAAGCGGCAGATATCGTGCTGCAGGCTGCTATCGCTGCCGGCGCGCCGAAAGATCTTATCGGCTGGATCGATCAGCCTTCTGTGGAACTGTCCAACGCCCTGATGCATCACCCGGATATCAATATGATCCTGGCGACTGGCGGCCCGGGCATGGTGAAAGCGGCATACAGCTCCGGTAAACCTGCTATCGGCGTAGGCGCGGGCAATACCCCGGTTGTGATCGACGAAACTGCCGATATCAAACGTGCTGTGGCTTCTGTTCTGATGTCTAAAACTTTCGACAACGGCGTTATCTGTGCTTCCGAGCAGTCCGTTGTGGTCGTCGATTCCGTGTATGACGCAGTGCGTGAGCGTTTCGCCACCCACGGCGGCTATATGCTGCAGGGCAGCGAACTGAAAGCCGTTCAGGACATTATCCTGAAAAATGGCGCGCTGAACGCCGCCATCGTAGGCCAGCCAGCAACCAAAATCGCTGAACTGGCAGGCTTCACCGTACCGGCAGATACCAAAATTCTGATCGGCGAAGTGACTGTTGTTGACGAATCTGAACCGTTCGCCCACGAAAAACTGTCTCCGACTCTGGCAATGTACCGCGCAAAAGATTTCGACGACGCGGTCACCAAAGCGGAAAAACTGGTGGAAATGGGCGGTATCGGCCACACCTCATGCCTGTATACCGACCAGGACAACCAGCCGGAACGCGTTCGCCTGTTTGGCAACAAGATGAAAACTGCCCGTATTCTGATCAACACCCCGGCTTCACAGGGTGGTATCGGTGACCTGTACAACTTCAAACTGGCGCCTTCCCTGACGCTGGGTTGTGGTTCCTGGGGTGGTAACTCCATCTCTGAAAACGTGGGTCCGAAACACCTGATCAACAAGAAAACCGTGGCCAAGCGAGCAGAAAACATGTTGTGGCACAAACTTCCGAAATCTATCTACTTCCGCCGTGGCTCTCTGCCTATCGCGCTGGATGAAGTGATTACCGACGGCCACAAACGTGCGCTTATCGTGACCGACCGCTTCCTGTTCAACAATGGTTATGCTGACCAGATCACATCCGTTCTGAAAGCTGCCGGCGTTGAAGTTGAAGTGTTCTTTGAAGTCGAAGCTGACCCAACGCTGTCTGTCGTACGTAAAGGCGCAGAGCTGGCGAACTCCTTCAAGCCTGACGTGATCATCGCGCTGGGTGGCGGTTCCCCGATGGACGCCGCGAAAATCATGTGGGTTATGTATGAGCACCCGGAAACCCACTTCGAAGAACTGGCGCTGCGCTTTATGGACATCCGTAAGCGTATCTACAAGTTCCCGAAAATGGGCGTGAAAGCGAAAATGATCGCCGTCACCACCACTTCGGGTACCGGTTCTGAAGTCACGCCGTTTGCGGTAGTGACCGATGATGCAACCGGTCAGAAATATCCGCTGGCAGACTACGCGCTGACCCCGGATATGGCGATTGTCGATGCGAACCTGGTGATGGATATGCCGAAATCCCTGTGCGCCTTCGGCGGCCTGGATGCGGTGACTCACGCCCTGGAAGCTTATGTGTCGGTACTGGCGAGCGAGTTCTCTGACGGCCAGGCGCTGCAAGCCCTGAAACTGCTGAAAGAAAACCTGCCGGCGTCCTACCATGAAGGGTCTAAAAACCCGGTAGCGCGTGAGCGTGTACACAGTGCAGCAACCATCGCTGGTATCGCGTTTGCTAACGCCTTCCTGGGTGTTTGCCACTCTATGGCGCATAAGCTGGGTTCTCAGTTCCATATTCCGCACGGCCTCGCTAACGCCCTGCTGATTTGCAACGTAATCCGTTATAACGCCAACGACAACCCGACCAAGCAGACGGCATTCAGCCAGTACGACCGTCCGCAGGCGCGCCGTCGCTATGCAGAAATCGCTGATCATTTAGGTCTGAGCGCGCCGGGCGATCGCACCGCTGCGAAAATCGAGAAACTGCTGGCATGGCTGGAAAGCATCAAAGCTGAACTGGGTATTCCGAAGTCAATCCGTGAAGCTGGCGTGCAGGAAGCGGACTTCCTGGCCCACGTAGACAAACTGTCTGAAGATGCTTTCGATGACCAGTGCACCGGCGCGAACCCGCGTTATCCGCTGATCTCCGAACTGAAACAGATTCTGATGGATACTTTCTACGGCCGCGAATTCAGTGAAGGCGAAGTCGCGAAGAAAGACGCCGTTGTGGCGCCAGTGAAAGCTGAGAAAAAAGCCAAAAAATCTGCCTGATTGTTATCGGCAATAATAAAAAACCCGCCTTATTGGCGGGTTTTTTTATCTTGTTACTTAACAGTAACGGCAATAGTCATTATTTATTCTGGATTTCTTTCAGAGAGCCTGTCGCAAGAGCGATTTTATAATGCTTACGGCACACTGAGACGTAACGCTCATTGCCCCCTATCACCACCTGTTCACCTTCATTATAAGGCTTACCGTTCTGGTCTAAACGCAACACCATGCTGGCCTTACGACCGCAATAGCAAATCGTTTTCAGCTCCACCAGCTTATCGGACCAGGCCAGTAAATATTGGCTTCCGCAAAATAATTCCCCACGGAAGTCGGTGCGTAACCCGTAACACAGGACAGGAATATCCAAATTATCGACCACTTCGGAAAGTGCATGCACCTGCTCACGGGTCAGGAACTGGCTTTCATCCACCAGAACGCAATGAATCGCCTCACGCTGGTGTTCGGCATGAATATCCGCGTACAGGTCAGTACCGGGATTAAAAAGCCGTGACGGCGATGAGAGGCCGATACGTGAAGTGACTTTACCGGTGCCAAAGCGGTCATCAATCTCTGCGGTGTAGACCAGCGTTCTCATCCCTCTTTCCTGGTAATTCCACGAGGATTGAAGCAGCGCGGTAGACTTACCTGCATTCATTGCCGAGTAGTAAAAATATAGTTGCGCCATACGCCGCATCACTCCGTTCGTCATGTAATTTTATCATGCGCGATTGTACCATATTCTTCTGTGAAGGCAGCGCGGCAGGCCATTGACATGGTGGTTTCTGCTACGCCCGCTTCGTCATTATATATAAGAAATCACGTTTATTTTTTGTTCGCTGCGGGTTAATCGATTATGATAAAATTAGCGTAACCCCCAGAAATAAAAGTATTTTTCAAATAACACCTCTTCATTAAGCACATCGCTAAATGTATTTATAAACCTTAGATTTTTCCATCATCCGCCACTCCATAATACATTAGGATGATATTAATGCGGGGCCGCAATAATGGCCTGTCGAAGCCGGTAGTTTAGTTATCCTATACGCAATATTTTGTCTGAAATTTACCTTACTCCCGCTTTTTTTGTGCGGTTGTTCAAGAAAAACGCCCAAGACAATATTTAGAACCGCTAACATATATTCTGTAATTTTGAATTCCTTACATTTCGCCCTATTGCGAAAATTAAATTAAGGCTCTATTATTAGCTCAACAAACCCCCCCAATATAAGTTTGAGATTACTACAATGAGCGAAGCACTTAAAATTCTGAACAACATCCGTACTCTTCGTGCGCAGGCAAGAGAATGCACCCTCGAAACGCTTGAGGAAATGCTGGAAAAATTAGAAGTTGTTGTATCTGAGCGTCGCGAAGAAGAAAGCGCAGCTGCTGCTGAAATCGAAGAGCGTACTCGTAAATTACAGCAATATCGTGAAATGCTGATTGCTGACGGCATTGATCCTAATGAATTACTGAACAGCATGGCTGCGGTTAAAACGGGTGCTAAAGCAAAACGTGCTGCTCGCCCAGCTAAATATAGCTATATCGATGAAAACGGCGAAAGCAAAACCTGGACTGGCCAGGGTCGTACGCCGGCAGTAATCAAAAAAGCTATCGAAGAGCAAGGCAAACAACTCGACGATTTCCTGATCAACGAGTAAGTTTCCAAACCTCAATAAAAAATCCCGCCTGGGCGGGATTTTTTTATTCACGTTCAGTAATTAATTAGCGACGTGATAGAAATTTTTATACCAGTCAACAAATTGCTGAACTCCTTCCTCGACCGAGGTATGGGGTTTAAAACCAATAACCTTATATAACGCCTGCGTATCCGCGCTGGTGGCCAGCACATCGCCAGGCTGCATCGGCAGCATATTCTTAATGGCTTCTTTGCCAAGGGCTTTTTCCAGTGCAGAGATATAATCCATTAGGGCTACCGGCGAACTATTACCGATATTGTAGACTCGATAAGGGGCAGAGCTGGTGGCCGGGGTTCCCTCTTCAACCGTCCATTCAGAATCAGGATCAGGAATAACATCCTGCAAACGAACAATAGCCTCGGCAATATCGTCTATATAAGTGAAGTCGCGGCGCATCTGACCGTGGTTATAAACGTCGATGCTTTTGCCTTCAATGATCGCTTTAGTAAATTTAAACAACGCCATATCAGGACGCCCCCACGGTCCATAAACGGTAAAAAAGCGTAGGCCTGTTGTGGGTAATCCGTAAAGGTGTGAATAAGTGTGCGACATTAATTCATTGGCTTTTTTTGTTGCCGCATACAGAGAAACCGGATGATCGACTGAATCTTCCGTTGAAAAAGGCATTTTACGGTTCAAACCATAAACGGAGCTGGATGAGGCGTATAATAAATGTTCAACTTTATTGTGACGGCACCCTTCGAGAACATTTAAATGGCCAATCAGGTTTGCCTCCGCATACGCATGTGGGTTCTCAAGCGAATATCTCACCCCAGCCTGCGCCGCAAGATGAATCACGCGCTGAAACTGTTCTGCTGAAAATAACGCCGCCATCGCTTCACGATCGGCGAGCTCTATTTTATCGAAGCGAAAGTTGGAATGCTTTTTGAGAAGATCGAGGCGGGCAAGTTTGAGGTTTACATCGTAGTAGTCATTCAGGTTATCGATACCGATAACCTGGTGACCGGCAGCAAGCAGACGCTCGCTTACATGAAAACCGATAAAGCCTGCTGCGCCGGTAACCAGAAATTTCATATGACCCTCATTTATTCTGCAATATTAATGGATGCTCCACGGCCAATTGCATAATAAACAAAGCCGCGCTTATCGAGCCTGACAGGATCATACAGATTACGGCCGTCAAAGATAACCGGTTGTTTCAGTGATTTTTTGATGGTATCGAAATCCGGGGCCCGGAAAGCCTGCCATTCAGTACAAATGATTAACGCATCTGCACCCTGTAGCGCCGCTTCTTTGGTGCCCATCAGACGCAAGTCCGCGCGGTGCCCATAAATCCGCTGCGTTTCATCCATGGCTTCCGGATCGAACGCCTGGACTACTGCCCCGCGCTTCCAGAGTTCTTCCATCAACACACGGCTGGAGGCTTCACGCATATCATCGGTGTTTGGCTTAAACGACAGCCCCCACAGCGCGAAGGTTTTACCCTGAAGATCCTCGCCGAAATGACGGGTAATGAACTCAGGGAGTTTCATCTTTTGATCTTCATTGACCTCTTCCACCGCTTTCAGAATGCGCGGTACATAGCCAATCTGCTCCGCAGTACGGATCAGCGCCTGTACGTCTTTCGGGAAGCAGGAGCCGCCATATCCGCAGCCAGGATAGATGAAGTGATAGCCGATGCGCGAATCAGAACCAATCCCCTGGCGCACTTTTTCAATATCCGCACCCAGACGCTCCGCCAGGTTGGAAATCTCGTTCATAAAGCTGATTTTAGTCGCCAGCATGCAGTTAGCGGCATACTTGGTCAGCTCTGCGCTGCGGATATCCATTAAGATCAGGCGGTCATGATTGCGGTTAAACGGCTCGTACAGCTCACGAAGCAGATCGACCACATCGTTGTTATCAGTCCCAATCACGATGCGCTCAGGGCGCATACAGTCAGATACCGCCGCGCCTTCTTTCAGAAACTCGGGGTTTGAAACCACATCAAAGCCCAAATCACTGCCGCGCGCTTTCAGCGCGTCAGCCATCACTTTACGCACTTTATCCGCCGTGCCGACCGGCACCGTGGATTTATCCAGCACGACTTTGTGGTCCGTCATATGTTCGGCGATGGTGCGCGCTACGGCAGTCACATATTTCAGATCGGCAGAGCCGTCTTCATCCGGCGGCGTACCTACGGCGATAAACTGCATAACCCCGTGATCGACACCCTCTTTCGCATTGGTGCTGAAATGAAGGCGTCCTTCTTCATAATTTTTCTTTACCAGCGGCGTCAGGCCAGGCTCAAAAATAGGGATGATACCCTGTTTGAGGTTCTCGACTTTCTGCGCGTCCACATCGATACACATCACATCGTGACCGACTTCCGCCAGCACTGCGGCCTGTACCAGGCCAACATAGCCAATACCAAATACGGTTACTTTCATTGCATTTTCCTGCGGTGAGAAACTTATTTCTTAATGCCGACCGCGCCTTCAAGCCAGGTTTTAAATTCCTCGCCCAGGGTGTTGTGACGAATACCGTACTCGACGAATGCCTGCATATAGCCGAGTTTGTTACCGCAGTCGTGGCTCTTGCCTTTCATGTGGTAGGCTTCAACGGTTTCTTTATCCATCAGCATTGCAATGGAGTCGGTCAACTGAATTTCGTCGCCCGCGCCAGGAGGGGTTTTCGCCAGCAGCGGCCAAATATCCGCGCTAAGCACGTAACGACCCACTACCGCCAGATTTGAAGGCGCCACATTCGCTTTCGGTTTCTCAACGATGCCGACCATCGGTACGCTATCGCCAGGGCTAAGTTCAACACCTTTGCAATCCACCACACCGTAGGCGGTGACGTCTTCAACAGGCTCCACCATAATTTGGCTATTGCCGGTTTCATCAAAGCGTTGGATCATTTCCGCCAGGTTATCCTGGGACAGGTCGGATTCGAATTCATCCAGGATCACGTCCGGCAGGATCACCGCGACCGGTTCGTCGCCAACTACCGGATGAGCGCACATGACCGCGTGGCCCAGACCTTTCGCCAGTCCCTGACGCACCTGCATAATGGTGACGTGCGGTGGGCAAATAGATTGCACCTCTGCCAGCAGCTGACGCTTAACGCGTTTTTCCAGCATGGCCTCCAGTTCGAAACTGGTATCAAAATGGTTTTCAATGGAGTTTTTAGAAGAGTGGGTCACCAGAACAATCTCGGTGATACCGGCTGCGATACATTCGTTAACTACATATTGAATCAGGGGCTTATCAACCAAAGGCAGCATTTCTTTTGGGATCGCCTTTGTTGCAGGCAGCATACGGGTACCCAGACCCGCAACCGGAATTACTGCTTTTTTCACTTTGGAATTAATGGCAGCCATGTAAATTTCTCCTGAACCGTTCAAGTTTTATACTTGTTCGTCAATTAAATATCGCGTTCGAGTATATCAGCATAAAAACGTCGTTGGGGCTGAACACGCCGAAGCGCGGCAATTTCGGACTAATATGAAGAAGTTGCCGCGATATTAACACCGGGATCATCGCGGCAGGAAAAGCATTCTGGCATTTTTAAATCAAACGGTTATTCCGCAGACAGCATCAATCGCAGACGGCCGCCTGCCCCCCAAATCTGGCACTGCCATGCTTCGCACGGCTGGCTAATTTGATTTAAATAAGTATTGCCCAACGTGCCTAAAGGGACACCGTTGCTGAGTTGAATTTGTTGCTCACCGGTATTAAGCGTTGCGTTAAGACCCGCAGAAACTAATATCAGATTTTTTAATCCGCTATGGTAGTAACCGACTAATAAAGGAAACTGGCCGGTTAAATTCGCCTGGCGCAACAATTGATTAACCTGCTTAAGTAAATGCCCCAGCTCCGGCAAGCGTTGTTTCTGGCGAGAGAGTTGTTCCTGCAATAGCCCGTTAAACAGCGCGCGTAATAATAATGCCGCCAGTACGCCGTTATTTCCGGCGCGGGTCACATCGAGGCAATAAAATGCCAGGTCGCGATCGGAAAGTGGCGCAATATCGAGCACCATTCCTGGCTCATTGGCGGAGACCAGTTGACGGTAGTTGACCCGGCAATGGGAAATCACCTGTTGCACCGGCGGTTGCAATTCCTGAAGTAGCGTTGCCGCCGCCTGAGGATTGCTGACCAATGCGTCCCAGTCCTGGAACAACCGTTCCTCTTCCTCAACGCGGGAATTAAACATGGCGGGATAAAGGCAGGAAAACACCGTTTCGCGCAGCCGGTTTAAATCTTTGACCGGTTTTAAAATCACATCCTGAACGCCCAGGCGCAGCGCTTTGGCAATATCGGACATATTTTCGGTCGCGGAGATGACCAGAATCGGCAGTTGATGGCCTTCGTTGCGCACATGCTCAACCAGCTTCAACCCGTTCATGCGCGGCATGGCGAGGTCGCAAATCAGCAGGTCCGGCACGGACAGGCTCATTTTTTCCAGGGCTTCTACACCGTCGACGGCAACCGTGGTTATCGCACCCAAAGAGGCCAACCAGGAGTCCAGCAACGAGCGGAATACCGGCTCGTCCTCAACGATAAGAATCTTTTTTCCTGACAAGGGCTGGGTCATGCGATCACCTCTGACTGACGATAGTTAAATAGTGGCATGCCCGAGCCGCTATCGCCTGTCAGAATATCCCGAAGAAATGGACGAAACGCCTGGTAAAACCGCGCAAAGGCAAGTACCTGCGCGAGATTTGAACGATGACGGGCGTTGGGATCGTTGGAATGCGGTCCGCCGGAGTGGCGCGCCGCCTGTGTGAGCGTTGGCTCTGTCTCTGATAACAATGTGTTTCGTAAAACAGTTAATGCATCAATCGAGTCCACTCTTCTGGTGTTAGCCAGTTCACTGAATATTACTCTCATTCGTCTCGATTGCTCCCCCGGTTCTTCACAGCATGGCATCAATGCTGCCAGTCAGTTAACATAGAGCCGCCTGGCGATAAACGCCGTTTATTTTTATTCAAGGAGCCACGCTTTGTCGCAGCTTTGTCCTTGTGGCAGCGCTCTGGAGTATAGCCTATGTTGCGCGCCTTATATTAGTGCAAACGTGGCGGCGCCCACTCCAGCGCGGCTTATGCGGTCTCGTTATTGTGCTTTTGTGACGAAGAACGCGGATTATCTGGTAAAAACCTGGCACCCATCCGTTCATGCCGCTAAGTTCCGCGCCGATATTGAAGCCGGTTTCGCGGGCACGGAGTGGCTGGGGCTGACGGTTTTTGAAGAGGCAGCGGGCCGCAGTGAAAGCGAAGGCTTTGTCAGCTTTGTGGCGCGTTATCGTGAAAACCAGCGCAACGGCGCGATCATCGAACGCTCGCGTTTCTTGTACGAAAACGGCCACTGGTATTATATAGACGGTCAGCGCCCTGAATTCGGACGTAACGATCCCTGCCCGTGCGGGTCAGGTAAAAAATTTAAAAAGTGTTGCGGGCAATAAAGCCTTAACAGCACTCGATAAGCAGACACTCAACAGGATTTCCCCGGTAATGCAATCAATTCAACGTAAAGTACTGCGCACCATCTGCCCGGATCAAAAAGGGTTAATCGCGCGCATCACCAATATTTGCTACAAGCACGAACTGAACATTGTGCAGAACAATGAGTTTGTCGATCATCGCACCGGGCGCTTTTTCATGCGTACCGAGCTGGAAGGTATTTTCAACGACGCCACGCTGCTGGCCGATTTGGACGGCGCGCTGCCGCCGGGTTCGCTGCGTGAGTTAAACCCTGCCGGTCGCCGCCGGGTGGTAATTCTGGTAACTAAGGAAGCGCACTGTCTGGGCGATCTGTTGATGAAGGCTAACTACGGCGGTCTGGATGTGGAAATTGCCGCAGTGATTGGCAACCATGACACGCTGCGCACGCTGGTAGAGCGTTTCGACATTCCGTTCCAGTTAGTGAGCCATGAAGGGCTGACCCGCGAAGAGCACGATGACAAGATGGCTGAAGCGATCGAGTCTTATCAGCCGGATTACGTGGTACTGGCGAAATATATGCGCGTGTTGACACCGGAATTCGTGGCGCGTTTCCCGAACCAGATTATCAACATTCACCATTCGTTCCTGCCGGCATTTATCGGCGCGCGTCCCTATCATCAGGCCTATGAGCGCGGCGTAAAAATCATCGGTGCGACGGCGCACTATGTGAATGACAACCTCGACGAAGGCCCGATCATTATGCAGGACGTGATTCATGTGGATCACAGCTACACGGCGGAAGATATGATGCGCGCTGGCCGAGACGTTGAGAAAAACGTATTAAGCCGCGCGCTGTACCACGTACTGGCGCAGCGGGTGTTCGTTTACGGCAACCGCACTATTCTGCTTTAAGCCGTAACGTATTGATTAGCTTTCCGTCGTTAAGGGTAAAAAGTACGCAAACGGCACATTTTCCAAAAAGGAAAGCTTTACAGGGGCGTTTCATTTGATATGATGCGCCCCGCTTCCCGGTCAGGAAGCGATTAGTAAAGCATTACCCCGTGGTGGGGTTCCCGAGCGGCCAAAGGGAGCAGACTGTAAATCTGCCGTCATCGACTTCGAAGGTTCGAATCCTTCCCCCACCACCATCTCAGGCAGTACCTCAACAATATGAATTACCCCTGGTGGGGTTCCCGAGCGGCCAAAGGGAGCAGACTGTAAATCTGCCGTCATCGACTTCGAAGGTTCGAATCCTTCCCCCACCACCATCTCAAAGACGCCACTGAAATCACGTAAACCAGCAAAGTTGCATTCTTCACCGGACGGGGAAGGATGAGAAGCTTCGACTAAGGTTCGATTCGAGCGCCAGCGAGAAAGCGTTGCCGCAGGCAACGACCCGAAGGGCGAAGCGCGCAGCGCTGAGTAATCCTTCCCCCACCACCATCTCAAAGACGCCACTGAAATCACGTAAACCAGCAAAGTTGCATTCTTCACCGGACGGGGAAGGATGAGAAGCTTCGACTAAGGTTCGATTCGAGCGCCAGCGAGAAAGCGTTGCCGCAGGCAACGACCCGAAGGGCGAAGCGCGCAGCGCTGAGTAATCCTTCCCCCACCACCATCTCAAAGACGCTACTGAAATCACGTAAACCAGCAAAGTTGCCTTCTTCACCGGACGGGGAAGGATGAGAAGCTTCGACTAAGGTTCGATTCGAGCGCCAGCGAGAAAGCGTTGCCGCAGGCAACGGTTTTAACCCGGCCCCTCACTCCCTGCCGCCAGTAGCGGAACCACCACATCGCTAATGGGCGTCGCAATTCCTAACGCAGCCCCATACCGCTGAATCACGCCGTTGCGGATGTCCCACTCTAGCGGACGATTCGCCTGCCTGTCGGCGAGAATAGACGTGCCTAAATCCGCAGGGGCACGATGAAAACCGTCCACGATCTCCTGCACCACCGTATCCTCCAGAACCGCGCCTTTCGCACGGGCGACGGTCAGACACTCACGCAAATAAGCCTGCGCCAGTTCAGTGATATCCAGGCGTGAAAACATTCCGGCACGGCGATTTGCCAGCACCATCAGCCCTGCCACCGCGTTTTGCAATAATTTGCGCCAGGCGATGGAGGTAAAATCCCCTGACAGCGCCACCGCGCAGCGCGTGCCGTTGAGCGCATCAACCACCCGTTTCGCCGCCGGGACGTCGGGCAGCGTCAGGCGCGGTTTTGCACGTAGCCATACCGAGGCATCCGGCTCACGCTGCGCCGGGAACCACACCACCGAAGGCAGCACCGTGGCACCGTTAACATAAGGTTCCAGCAGGGCTGGTTGCTCAACGCCGTTTTGCAGCGCGCATACCACCGTGTTCCGATCGCACAGCGCAGCTAGCCAGTTGGCGCTGTCAGCGATCTGGGTGGTTTTCACCGCCACGAACACCAGGTCGACCGGTTCACCGAGGGTTGCCGGATCGTTTAATACCGGGCCAGGTACCACCACCTCTCCCTCATCGTGGCGCAGAATAAGCCTCGGATGCGCGGTACGCCCGCAAAGCACTGGCGTACGGCCAGCCTCGTGAAGTGCAGCGGCGATGGTAGTCCCAATAGCTCCCGGGCCGATAAGTGCAATCGCTGGACGGTCAGACATCGTGTGTTCTCCTGATTTGAATAACCCTACTCATTGTAGCGGCGGCAGCCGCCGCTTTACCGGCGAACTCTTCACAATCGACGTATTACTCTGCACATAATCCGCCAGGCTATCCAACACCACGTCCAGCTGTTCGATAGAGCGCACCACCAGCCGCATCACAAAGCAATCCTCCCCGGTGACTTTGTCACACTCAATGCACTCCGGCATCGCCTGAATCATTTTCTCGACCTTGTGAAGCATCCCCGGCAGCGGCTTGACCCGCACCAGCGCCTGGAGCGAATAGCCCAGCGCGGCGAGATTTATCCGCGCGTTGTAGCCCTGGAGCACACCCTTCTCTTCCAGTCGCTTTAAACGTTCAGCCGTGCTGGGCGAGGAAAGCCCCACTTTACCGCTAAGCACTTTTAACGACAGCCGCGCGTCCTCTGCCAGGCAGGCCAGAATCTGACGATCGATATCATCGATAAGGTAATCCATCATCAATTCCTAATTATAAAAGGATAATCACTACAACAACCTTATCCCTGCTCTGTAACCTGCGCCACAATTTTTACACAATAGCGCTCTCACAGAGGAGATACCCTATGCGTAATAGTCAACCCGGCGTCGGACAGATGAGCCTGGCGATGCTGATATCCGGCTCTATCGGCGCGTTCGTTTTGCTTTCAGGATTACCGGTGATGGAAGTGGTATTCGCTCGCTGCCTGATCGGCGGCATCACCCTCTATATATTTATCCGCCTCAGCCGCGAACCGCTGGCGCGGTTAAGCCGGCTCACCCTGCTGTTGATGGCGGCGGGCGGCATGGCAGTGGTGATTAACTGGCTGCTGCTGTTCGCTTCCTACCGCCATCTTTCTATCGGCCTTTCCACCGTTATCTACAACACCCAGCCCTTTATGCTGGTGTTGATGAGTATGCTGCTCGGGGAACGGGTCAGCAGCGTGAAATGGGCGTGGCTGACGCTCGCGTTCGGCGGCGTGGTGCTGGTGCTATCCAGCGAGCTGGGCGCATCGCATCAGGGCAACGGACTGCTGGGCGTTGTGATGGCGCTGGGCGCGGCATTTTTCTACGCGCTGACGGCGCTGATTACCCGCCAGCTGCGCCAGGTCTCACCGCAGCAAATCGCCCTGGTTCAGATGGTGGTTGGCACGCTGATGCTGCTGCCGCTGGTACACATCACGTTTGGCCTGCAACCGATGCAGTGGGGGATCCTGCTCACCGTGGGGATTGTGCATACCGGCATCATGTACCAACTGCTGTACGCGGCGATCCAGAAACTGCCAACGCCGATCGTTGGTTCGCTGTCGTTTATCTACCCGCTGGTGGCGGTAGTGGTGGATAAGCTGGTGTTTAACCATTCGCTAAGTCTGGTGCAACTGGCTGGCGGGGTGTTGATTCTGCTGGCGGCGGCGGGGAACAACCTGGGATGGGGAGAAAAGCGGGCGAAAGGGGTTAACGAGGCGAAATAACACCGCTTACCCCGGTAAGCGGTGTTTGATGGCAAACCCCTTAGCGACGCGCTCTGACCACCTGGTATTTACGCGTCAGGTACTCCACCGGCGCGCTCCAGATGTGCACCAGACGGGTGAACGGGAACAGCACAAACAACGTCATCCCCAGCACCAGGTGCAGACGGAACACAAAGCCCACGCCGTCCAGATGTGCAGACGCGCCGCCGTGGAAAGTCACTACCGACTGCGCCCAGCCAACCAGCTTCAGCATTTCGCTGCCGTCCATATGCTGCGCAGAGAACGGAATGGTTAACAAGCCCAGCGCGCATTGCAGCATCAACAGTGACAGGATCAGGATATCCGCCGTGGTAGAGGTCGCGCGAATACGCGGGTTAAACAGCCGGCGCTTCAGCAACAACAGGCCGCCCACCAGCGTCATCACGCCGCTTGCGCCGCCCATGATCATCGCCATCTTCTGCTTCACGTCCATCGGCAGGAACGATTCGTACATCCAGTGCGGCGTCAGCATCCCGAAGAAATGGCCGACGAAAATACCCAGGATGCCGAAGTGGAACAGGTTAGACGCCAGGTTCATCCCCTTACGATCCAGCATCTGGCTGGAGCCTGCACGCCAGCTGTACTGGCCGTAGTCGTAGCGCAGCCAACTGCCCACTAAAAACACGGTGCCGGCAATATACGGATAGATATCGAAGAGAAGCATATTCAGGAACTGCATTATTGCTGTCCTCCTGTGGTGATATTCAAATACTGCGGGGCGACCGCGCCCGCAAACCGGCGTTGATGGGAGGCGATGGCGGAATCGCCGCAGCCCTGATCGGCGAAGAATTTCACCTGCTCTTCTTCCCATACTGCGTCCAGCGCCGCTGGCGTATCGTCGCGCACTTCGTCGGCTAACTGGCGCTGTACTTTTTCGGCGTCAACCTGGCTGTTGGCGAGGCTGAGCAGCAGATCGAACAGCACCGCGTAACGGCTTTCACGCTGTTTCAGACGGGCGCTGAGCAGCGCCAGAATCGGCGCCACATCCTGCAACCCGCCTACCGCTTCGCTATGGGGCAACTGCGCCAGATATTCCAGATACAGCGGCAGATGATCCGGCAGCTCGCGGCTGTCAATAAACAGCCCGGCGCGCTCATATTGGCCCATCAAATCCACCATCGCCTGGCCGCGATCCCGCGATTCGCCGTGCACGTGTTCGAACAGCAGCAGCGAGGTCGCGCGTCCCCGGTCGAACAACTCGCTGTAGCGCGACTGCACGTCCAGACGGTCCTGTGACAGCAAATCGCGCAGGAACAGGCCCAACGCGTGGGCCTCCTCTTTACTGATCTGCTCAAGCTCGGTCATGGCGTCGAACATCTCGCGTTGATGCTCCCACAGCGCATGATCCGGGTACTCCAGCAGCCGGGAGATAAGTTTGAGTTCCATCATGGGCGCGACTCCGATTTCACCGTCACATCCACCGCATCGATACGACGGCTGTTGAACAGGTTGGCTTTGCTGTCTGAACCGTGGCAGCCGTCGCCGAAGCTAAAGCCGCAGCCTTTGCTTTCCGGGAAGGCGTTGCTCGCCAGTTCGCGGTGGCTGGTCGGGATCACAAAGCGGTCTTCGTAGTTAGCAATTGCCAGATAACGGTACATCTCCTGCGCCTGGGCTTCGCTTAAACCTACTTCTTCCAGCGCACGGGTATCGTTAACGCCGTCAACGGTTTCAGCACGTTTGTAATGGCGCATCGCCATCATCCGTTTCAGGGCGCGCAGCACCGGCCCGGTGTCGCCCGCAGTCAGGATGTTTGCCAGATACTGAACCGGGATACGCAGGCTTTCCACGTCCGGCAGAATACCGGTGTGCGGCAGCTCGCCCGCGTCGGCGGCAGACTGGATCGGCGATAACGGCGGCACGTACCAGACCATCGGCAGGGTGCGGTATTCCGGGTGCAGCGGCAGCGCCAGCTTCCAGTCCATCGCCATTTTCCATACCGGCGACTGCTGCGCCGCGTCGATCACACTCTGTGGCACCCCGTCTTTCAGCGCCTGCGCGATCACTTGCGGATCGTTCGGGTCAAGGAACACGTCCAGTTGACGCTGGTACAGATCGGTTTCGTGCTCGGTGCTGGCCGCGTTCTCGATGGCGTCCGCGTCATACAGCAGTACGCCGAGGTAGCGGATACGGCCCACGCAGGTTTCGGAACACACCGTCGGCATCCCGGCTTCGATGCGCGGATAGCAGAAGATGCACTTCTCGGATTTGCCGCTCTTCCAGTTGAAGTAGATTTTTTTGTACGGGCAGCCGGTGATGCACATACGCCAGCCACGGCACTTATCCTGGTCGATCAGCACGATACCGTCTTCTTCACGCTTGTAGATCGCGCCGCTCGGGCAGGTGGCAACGCACGCCGGGTTCAGACAGTGTTCGCACAGGCGCGGCAAATACATCATGAAGGTGTTTTCGAACTGGCCGTACATCGCCTTCTGCATGTTTTCGAAGTTCTTATCTTTGGCGCGTTTTTCAAACTCGCCGCCGAGGATCTCTTCCCAGTTCGGACCGGTTTCGATTTTATTCATCCGCTGACCAGTGATCAGCGAACGCGGACGGGCGATCGGCTGATGCTTGCCTTCTTTAGCGGTGTGCAGATGCTGATAATCGAAATCAAACGGTTCGTAGTAATCGTCGATGCCCGGCAGATGCGGGTTGGCGAAGATTTTGCCCAGCAGCATCGCACGGTTGCCCATACGCGGTTGCAGTTTGCCGTTGATTTTACGGATCCAGCCGCCCTTCCATTTTTCCTGGTTTTCCCAGTCATTCGGGAAGCCGACGCCCGGTTTGGTTTCCACGTTGTTGAACCAGGCGTACTCCATACCTTCACGGCTGGTCCACACGTTTTTACAGGTCACTGAGCAGGTGTGGCAACCGATGCATTTGTCGAGATTCAGCACCATGCCGACTTGTGAACGAATTTTCATTTAACGCTCTCCTGTACCTGGTCACACCCTTCGCCATCTAACCAGTCGATATTTTTCATCTTACGCACCACCACAAACTCATCGCGGTTAGAGCCCACGGTGCCGTAGTAGTTAAAGCCGTAAGCCAGTTGCGCATAGCCGCCGATCATATGGGTCGGTTTCGGGCTGATGCGGGTCACGGAGTTGTGAATACCGCCGCGCTGCCCGGTCACTTCGGAACCCGGCAGGTTCACGATGCGCTCCTGGGCGTGATACATCATGGTCATCCCTTCCGGGACGCGCTGGCTCACCACCGCACGGGCGGTTAACGCGCCGTTGGCGTTGAACACTTCAATCCAGTCGTTATCTGCGATACCCAACTCTTTGGCGTCGATTTCGCTCATCCAGACAATCGGGCCGCCGCGCGACAGGGTCAGCATCAGCAGGTTGTCGCTGTAGGTGGAGTGGATACCCCACTTCTGGTGCGGCGTCAGGAAGTTGAGCGCTTTCTCCGGGTTGCCGTTGGATTTCTGCCCCATCACCGCCTTTACCGAACGGGTGTCGATCGGGGGACGGTACACCAGCAGGCTTTCACCGAAATCACGCATCCACGGGTGATCCTGATACAGCTGCTGGCGGCCAGACAGGGTACGCCACGGGATCAGTTCATGAACGTTGGTGTAACCGGCGTTATACGACACGTGCTCATCTTCCAGGCCAGACCAGGTGGGGCTGGAGATGATTTTGCGTGGCTGGGCCTGAATATCGCGGAAGCGGATTTTCTCTTCCTCTTTATTGGTCGCCAGATGGGTATGATCGCGCCCGGTGAATTCGCTGAGCGCCGCCCAGGCTTTCACCGCCACATGGCCGTTGGTTTCCGGGGCCAGGGTGAGGATCATTTCCGCCGCGTCAATAGCGGTATTCAGCATCGGCTGGCCTTTAGCCGGGCCGTCTGCTTTGGTGTAATTCAGCTTGCGCAGCAGGTCCATTTCGCTCTGGGTATTCCAGGAAATGCCCTTGCCGCCGTTACCGATTTTCTCCATCAGCGGGCCGATTGAGGTAAAGCGTTCATACGTTGCCGGGTAGTCGCGTTCCACCACCATAATGTGCGGCGCGGTTTTGCCTGGGATCAGATCGCATTCGCCTTTTTTCCAGTCCCTGACGTCCAGCGGCTGCGCCAGTTCGGCGGCGCTGTCGTGCTGGATAGGCAGAGTGACCACATCGGTTTCTTTACCCAGATGGCCGACGCACAGCTCGGAGAATGTCTTCGCGATGGCTTTATAGATTTCCCAGTCGCTTTTCGATTCCCAGGCCGGGTCCACGGCGGCGGAAAGCGGATGAATAAACGGATGCATATCCGAGGTATTCATGTCGTCTTTCTCGTACCAGGTGGCGGTTGGCAGCACGATATCGGAGTACAGGCAGGTGCTCGACAGACGGAAGTCCAGCGTCACCACCAGGTCCAGTTTGCCGTCGAGGCCGTTGTCATGCCATTCCACTTCTTCCGGTTTCACGCCGCCCTGCTGGCCCAGATCCGCGCCCTGAATACCGTGGTCGGTGCCCAGCAGATACTTGAGCATGTACTCGTGCCCTTTACCGGAAGAACCCAGCAGGTTAGAGCGCCAGACGAACAGGTTACGCGGGTGGTTTTTGCCGTTTTCCGGCTGCTCTGCCGCAAAATGAATTTCGCCGGATTTCAGCGCCTGCACGGTGTAATCCACCGGGTTCATGCCTGCAGCATCGGCAGCGGCTTTAATGCGCAGCGGGTTGGTGCCCAACTGCGGCGCGGACGGCAGCCAGCCCATACGCTCGGCGCGCACGTTGAAGTCCAGCAGATGGCCGGTGTAGCGGGATTTATCCGCCAGCGGCGACAGCAGATCTGCCGCGCCGAGGGTTTCATAGCGCCACTGGCTGGAGTGGTTGTAGAAGAACGAGGTGCTGTTCATATGACGCGCCGGACGCTGCCAGTCAAGGCCAAACGCCAGCGGCTGCCAGCCGGTTTGTGGACGCAGTTTTTCCTGGCCCACATAGTGCGCCCAGCCGCCGCCACTCTGGCCTACGCAACCGCAGAAGATCAGCATATTGATCAGGCCACGGTAGTTCATGTCCATGTGATACCAGTGGTTCAGACCGGCACCGACGATGATCATTGAGCGGCCGTGGGTCTTATCGGCGTTATCGGCGAACTCACGGGCGATACGGATAATGTGGCTGCGGGATACCCCGGTAATCGCTTCCGCCCAGGCCGGGCTGTAGGCTTTCACGTCGTCATAGCTGCTGGCGCAGTTCACGTCGCCCAGACCACGGTCCAGACCGTAGTTAGCGAGGGTTAAATCATAAACGGTGGTCACCAGCGCGCTGCTGCCGTCCGCCAGTTGCAGACGTTTAACCGGCAGTTTATGCATCAGCACATTATCCAGCGCCACGCTGTTGAAGTGTTCGCTCTCTGCGCCGCCAAAATACGGGAAGCCGACATCGGCGATCTCGTCATGGCTGCCGAGCAGCGACAGGCGCAGTTCAGACTCTTCGCCGGTGGTGCCGTCGCGCTGTTCAAGGTTCCATTTGCCCTTCTCGCCCCAGCGGTAGCCAATCGAGCCATTCGGGGCAATCATCTCCCCGTTCTGGTTATCGACGGCGACGGTTTTCCATTCCGGGTTGTTTTCCTGGCCCAGACCGCCCACCAGGTCGGAGGCGCGCAGCATACGGCCCGCCGCATAGAAACCATCACGCTCTTCGAGCATCACCAGCATCGGCATATCGGTATAACGACGCACGTAGTCGGTGAAGTACTGGCTCGGGCGTTCCAGATGGAATTCGCGCAGCATCACGTGACCCATCGCCAGCGCCATCGCGCTGTCGGTACCCTGTTTCGGCGCTAACCACTGGTCGCACAGCTTGGCGATTTCCGCGTAGTCCGGGGTGACGGCCACGGTTTTGGTACCTTTGTAACGTACTTCGGTAAAGAAGTGGGCGTCCGGGGTACGGGTCTGCGGGACGTTAGAGCCCCAGGCAATAATGTAGCTGGAGTTATACCAGTCGGCGGATTCCGGCACGTCGGTCTGCTCGCCCCATGTCATCGGTGACGCAGGCGGCAGGTCGCAGTACCAGTCGTAGAAGCTCAGGCAGGTGCCGCCGATCAGCGACAGATAGCGTGCGCCCGAGGCATAAGACACCATCGACATCGCCGGGATCGGCGAGAAGCCCGCGATACGGTCCGGGCCGTAGGTTTTGGCGGTCCAGACGTTGGACGCGGCAATCAGCTCATTCACTTCCTGCCAGGAAGAACGGACGAACCCGCCGCGACCGCGCGCCTGCTTGTAGCTTTTGGCTTTATCGCTGTCGGACATGATCGCCGCCCAGGCGTCCACCGGATCGCTGTGCTGCGCTTTCGCTTCGCGCCACAGTTTCATCAGGCGTTTACGCATCATCGGGTATTTCAGGCGGTTTGCGCTGTACAGATACCAGGAGTAACTCGCGCCGCGAGGGCAACCGCGCGGTTCATGATTCGGCATATCGGGACGGGTGCGCGGGTAGTCGGTTTGCTGGGTCTCCCAGGTCACCAGACCGTTTTTGACGTAAATCTTCCAGCTGCATGAGCCGGTGCAGTTTACGCCGTGGGTAGAGCGCACAATTTTGTCGTGCTGCCAGCGCTGACGGTAACCGTCTTCCCAGTCCCGGTTGGTATCCAGAATCTGTCCGTGCCCATCGGCAAAGGTATCGCCCTTCTGTTTGAAGTAGCGAAACCGATCCAGAAATTTGCTCATCGGGGGTTCTCCTGTAAGGAGCCTGTAGGCTCTTCTGCTAAATCGACATTGCAAGAATTTGAGCCAAGGTTACTCCCCGCTTTTGGCGCGAAATTGATACCGATCAACCCCGTAACCCTTTGAAAAATTTCAAAACACGGGAAATACCACCAAAGTGGCAGAGAAATTTATTTTTTAACTAACTGTATTGAATAGATATTTTCAGAAAAGGGTATATTTTATCCGCCGTTATTCAGCATAACGGGGTATTTGGGGGTAGAAGTGTAGTGCTGCATGTGAGGCTCAGTAAAAAGTGTGACGCCGCGCAAACCGCGGTTCGCTACAGTAATAGTAACGCGGTGTTATTACTCACTATGAGGGAGTACGCCCATGTCTGCCGACCAACCTGAAACCAGCGCTAAACTGACTTCAACCGAGCGAACCTGGATTAACTACCGGCGCGCCAAAGCGGGAGTGGATAAAGACCTGCCGGAAATTGGCCTGGCGTTGTCCGGCGGCGGGATCCGCAGTGCCACCTTCTGCCTCGGCATCATCCGGGCGCTGGCAAAAAACCGCCTGCTCAGCCGCGTTGATTTCCTCTCCACCGTGTCGGGCGGCGGTTACACCGGCGGGATGCTGGGCCGCCTGTTTCATGGCGACACTACGCCGAAGCAGGTTGAGCAGGCGCTTGCCAGTGATTCCACCCTGCTGCTGTGGTGGTTACGTAATAACGGTCGCTACCTGTCACCCGCCGGGATAAGCGACCTGACACAATCTTTGGCGCAAATTCTGCGCTCGTTCCTGTTCACCTTTATGCTGATCACCCTGCTCTCCACGCTGGTGTGCAGTCTGGCTATCGGATTACGCACGCTGTTTGGCCCGTGGCTGGATGGTTTCGGTACTGCGCTGGCGGTTCCGCTGGCGTTTGCTGGCTGGCAATGTTGTGCCTACTGGTGTTTTGAATCGCGACGGCGCTATTTTGCCGCCAGCGCCGTGATCACCGTGATTATTCTGCTGGTCGTCCTGACGCAAACCTCGCTGCCGTGGTGGTTATCCCTGAGCCTGGCCGGGCTTTGCCTCGCCCCGGCAATAGCCGATGGCCTGATACTCAAAAAGGGGCTGCCCGCCCTGCGGTTGTACCTCACCCGTTCCCTGACGGTCTGCCTGCTGGTGGCCGCCGGGCTACTGTTCATCGGTCTGGTTAACCGGCTGGGATACGCAACCTGGTATGCGCTGGAGCGCGACATTGATGATATTTATGTCGCCCTGCCCGCTACGGTGGCACTGCTGAAACTGATGGGGGAAATACGTCCTTTGCGGCGTTTAGGCGCGAAGCTGGCCGCCTTCGGCAACCGTAAAAACGCCAACCCGCTGGCATGGGTGAATATCGCGGGCTTCCTGGTGGCCTTTGCGGTACTGATTTTTGGCTGCGCCGGGTTGATTGACTTTACCAACCGCTGGTCGGCGTTCTGGCCTGCCGTCAGCGCCCATTATCTTCCTGTCATCGAGGCGCTGGCTGCGCTGTTGGTGTTGATGGCGTGGCGCGATCTAACCCGCTTTCTCAACCTCAGTTCCCTGCACAATCTTTATCGCGCCCGTATTGAACGCGCCTGGCTGTCGGTAGCGAATTTCGCCGCTGCCGGAAGCAAACGGCCGCGCTTCCCCTGCGATCCGGCACAGCCTTACAGCCGCGAACAGGCAGAACAGATTGAGAAAGTCACCGCCGCGCTGCCCGACGACGACATCCGTTTCGCCCACTACAACCCGGCGCAGTTCGGTGGCCCGCTGCATCTCATTACCTGCTGCATTAACCAGACGGTGGATGATCGCACCGGCAATTACAATGCCGATCGTAAAGGGATTGCGTTAACCGTCAGTACGTTAGGCGTGGAAACCGGCACTGGCGAAGCGCAGCCGATAATTGACAACGCCCACGCGACGCTGTCACGTTGGCTGGCAATTTCCGGGGCGGCGGCCAGTAGCGGGATGGGATCGCGAACCGCGCCGGGGCTGGCGTTTTTGCTGTTCTTTTTTGGCGGGCGGTTAGGCTACTGGTCGAAAAATCTGGTGACCCCCGCCAGCGAAATCCGCAACGCCCGCGACAATCCGGATCGCAATGGCTGCTGGGCATTCTTCAGCGCCCTGTTCGCCCCGGCGGGTTATCTGTTTGGCGAAATGTTTGCCCGCTTTCCCGGCCTCGGCAATGCCAAATGGTATCTCTCCGATGGCGGGCACTTCGAGAACACTGCGGTATATGCGCTACTGAAACGCCGGTTGCCGGTAATTGTCGTTGCCGACTGCGGCGCGGACCCCACGTTCCAGTTTGCGGATATCGAAAACCTGGTGCGTAAAGCGCGCATTGATTTCCAGACCCGACTCACCTTTTATGACTACCTGCCGCTTAATGACGTTGGCGAAATGGCACAACTGCGCGCCGGAACTGCCGCCGCGCCGCTGTTAATGGCGCGCATTGCGTACCCGGATCGTGCGCCTGGTGTTTTAATGGTCATCAAACCACACCTTCTGGAAGAGATGCCGCTCGATAGCGAGCGCTATGCCCGGCGTAACCCGCTGTTTCCCCAACAGACTACCGGGGATCAATTTTTTGATGAGGCACAATGGGAGGCGTATCACCAGCTTGGCTGGCAAACGGGGCTGACTGTCGATGAAACGCTGCTGATGGACGCACTGGACTGGGCCCGAAAGGCATCGCCGTGAAGCAAAAAAAAGCGCGGACTAAGCCGCGCAAAGGATAACACAAACCGTTAAATCGCTATTTTCAGACGGATTTGCGGCCATACACCAGCCACGTCACCACCACACAAACAATGTAAAAAACAAGGAAGACTTTCATGGCGTCCGCCGGGGAGCCGGTCAGCTCCAGCGAGGTGCCGAACGCTTTCGGGATAAAGAACCCGCCAATCGCGCCAATCGCCGAGATAAAGCCCAGCGCCGCCGCGGTGTCGGTGGCCGATTCGCGCATCGCTTGCTCCTCGCTGCCTCCCGCCGCTTTCACGCGGTCCATGGTCAGCTTGCGGAAAATCACCGAAATCATCTGGAAAGTCGATCCGCTGCCCAGACCGGCGGTTAAGAACAGCATCAGGAAGACAGCGAAGAAAGCGATAAAGCTGCCGCCCTGGCCCGCCGTCGGCAAGGTGGTGAACAGCAAGGCGCTGAAAATAGCCATCAGCACAAAGTTCACCAGCGTCACCCGGATGCCGCCGAGCTTATCGGACAGCGCCCCGCCCGCCGAACGCGCCAGCGCGCCAATCAGCGGCCCGAAGAAAGCGAAGTGCAGAATATTCACGTCCGGGAACTGGGTTTTGGTCAGCATCGCGAATCCGGCAGAAAACCCGATAAACGAGCCGAAGGTCGCCAGATACAGGAAGCTCATGATCCACAAATGCGCACGCTTTAATACCGGCAACTGAGAGCGCAGCGACGCTTTCGAGGCAGCCAGGTCGTTCATGCCGAACCAGGCGGCAACGGTGAAAATCGCCAGCAGCGGCACCCAAATCCAGGCGGCGTTTTCCAGGTACAGCGTCGAGCCGTCCGGCTGAACCACGCCACCACCGCCAAAGAAGGCAAAAATCGACATTGAAATCGCCAGGGGTGCCAGCAGTTGCATCACGCTAACGCCGAGGTTGCCGAAACCGCCGTTAATGCCCAGCGCGCCGCCCTGCTTCTGCTTCGGAAAGAAGAAGCTGATGTTCGCCATACTGGAAGCGAAGTTAGCGCCCGCGAAACCGCACAGCAGGGAAATAATGATAAAGGTGCTGAACGGCGTGGCGCTGTCCTGGACCGCAAACCCTAACCACAGGCACGGGATAATCAAAATGCCGGTGCTGAGCGCGGTCCAGCGGCGTCCGCCGAACAGCGGCACCATAAAGGCGTAAGGTACGCGCAGCAGCGCGCCGGACACCGACGGCAGCGCGGTCAGCATAAACAGTTGATCGGTCGAGAAATTAAAACCCACTTTGTTCAGATTGACCGCCACGGCACTGAAAATCATCCAGACGCAAAACGCCAGCAGCAGGCAGGGAACGGAAATCCACAGATTACGACGCGCAATGTGTTGCCCCTGCTGTTGCCAGAAGGCGGCATCTTCAGGACGCCAGTCGGTGATCAGCGGACCTGATGACGAAGTCGGAACGGAGGATTGGCTCATAGATACCTCAGAAACGTGAAATAACTGTCGCCACCTTAGGCGTTCGCGGTGCGTGTAAGTTGATGTAAATCAATGGATAAGCGGACGGTTTAACGGGCAAAAATCGCCTGTTATCCTTTGTGAGTAGCAAGGATGGCTAAAAAAAGTGTGGTTTTTCACTCCAGTGCGTAGGGTTAGCCCACCCGGTCCCCCAACGCTCTACCCACCGGCAATAAAGGAGTAACCCCTTGTTGGTATGGGTATACTCCATACTATGTTTGAGAATAACGGCCTACTTTCCATGCCCCTGTTTGTGCGACCCGTCAGGAAACTGAACGCCATGATAAAACGCCTGTGCGCCCCGCTTACCCTCGCCAACCAGCTTGCGCTGGTGGTACTGATGCTTGCCCTGTTGGGATTAGCGGGCATGGCGGTATCGGCGTGGTTGATTCAGGGTATCCAGGGCAGCGCGCACGCCATCAACAAGGCCGGTTCGCTGCGCATGCAGAGCTATCGTCTGCTGGCAGCGGTGCCGTTGAAAAGCGATGACAACGCGCTGATGCGCGAAATTGAACAGACCGCCTGGGACCCGGAACTGCGCCATATCGCGCAGCGCGACGGCGAAGTGCAAAAACTTGACGCCCTGCACGCTTACTGGCGTGACCAGCTTGAACCCGCACTGCTTGAGGCCGCCACTACCGACGAGGTAAAACCCGCCGTGGCGCAATTCGTCAACCAGATTGACGCGCTGGTCAGCGGCTTTGACCACACCACCGAACAGCGCATCAGCCGGGTGATTGTGGTGCACTGGACGATGGCAATCCTTACTACCCTGCTGCTGCTGCTGGCGGTGATCTGGCTGCGCAAACGGCTGCTGCGCCCGTGGCGGCAACTGATGGCGATGGCCACCGCCATCGGCCAGCGCAACTTTACCCATCGCGTGGCCGCCAATGGGCGCGATGAAATGGCGACTCTGGGCCGTGCGTTAAACAGCATGAGCGACGAACTGGCGGAAAGTTACGCCGGGCTGGAGGCGCGGGTGAAAGAAAAAACCGCCGGGCTGGAATACAAGAACCAGATCCTGACCTTTTTATGGGACGCGGGCCGTCGGATGCACAGCCCGCTGCCGCTGTGTGAACGGCTGGCACCCGTGCTGGCGCGCCTGCAACAGCTTACCCCGCTGCGGGATATTGAACTGCGGATTTACGAGACCGGCGATGACGACAACTATCAGGAGTTCGCCTGGCAGCCGGACCCGCGCTGTGATGAAAAAGGCTGCACCCTGTGCCCGCGCGAACGGATCAAAGGCGAGCTTAGCGATGCGACTCTGCAATGGCGGCTGGCCGACGGGCTAACCCGCTACGGCCTGTTGCTGGCGCGGCTCCCGGAAAAATCGGCATTGAATCAGGATCAGCAGCACCTTATCGACACCCTGGTGGAGCAAATCACTTCGTCGCTGGCGCTGGAGCGCCAGCAGGATCGCCAGCAGCAGCTTATCGTGATGGAAGAGCGCGCCGCCATCGCCAGGGAACTGCACGACTCCATCGCCCAGTCGTTGTCATGTATGAAAATGCAGGTCAGCTGTTTGCAGATGCAGGGCGAGAGCCTGCCGGAGCAGAGCCAGTCGATTCTGGCGCAAATCCGCAATGAGCTGAACACCTCCTGGCGGCAATTGCGCGAACTGCTGACCACTTTCCGGCTCCAGCTTACCGAGCCGGGCCTGCGCCCGGCGCTGGAAGGCAGCTGTCAGGAATTTAGCGCACGGCTGGGTTTCCCGGTGGCGCTGAACTATCATCTACCGCCGCGCCTGGTCCCGGCACATCAGGCTATTCACCTGGTGCAAATCGCCCGTGAAGCGTTGAGCAACGCGCTGAAGCATTCAGGCGCGAGCGAAATTAGCGTTACCGCGACCCTGAACGATAATCAGGTCAGGCTGGTCATTGCCGATAACGGCTGCGGCGTGCCGGAACACGCCGAACGTACTAACCACTATGGTTTAATTATTATGCGTGACCGCGCCCAAAGCCTGCGCGGTGACTGTCAGGTCCGGCGGCGGGAAACCGGAGGCACCGAAGTGGTGGTGACCTTTATCCCCGATACGCCCCAATTATCTGCCCGAGGAGAAGTCCATGAGTAATCAGGAACCGGCAACGATTCTGTTAATTGACGATCACCCCATGCTGCGTACCGGCGTAAAACAGCTGATCAGCATGGCGACGGACATTACCGTCGTTGGCGAGGCCGGGAGCGGCGAGCAGGGTATCGAAATGGCGGAGTCTCTCGATCCCGATCTGATTCTGCTCGATCTCAATATGCCCGGTATGAATGGCCTGGAAACCCTCGACCGCCTGCGCGAAAAAGCGCTCTCTGGCCGGGTAGTGGTGTTTAGCGTCTCCAACCATGAAGAAGACGTGGTGACTGCGCTGAAACGCGGCGCGGATGGGTATCTGCTGAAGGATATGGAGCCGGAAGAGCTGCTGAAAGCGCTGCACCAGGCGGCTGCGGGCGAGATGGTGTTAAGCGAAGCCTTGACCCCGGTGCTGGCCGCCAGCCTGCGCGCCAACCGCGCCACCTCGGATCGCGACGTGACTCAACTGACGCCGCGCGAGCGCGATATTCTCAAGCATATTGCCCAGGGACTGCCGAATAAAATGATCGCCCGCCGTCTCGACATCACCGAGAGTACGGTCAAAGTGCACGTGAAGCATCTGCTGAAGAAAATGAAGCTGAAATCCCGCGTCGAAGCCGCGGTATGGGTGCATCAGGAACGTATTTTCTGATTATTCGTCCGGCAGCAGCGGATACGTGCGGCTGTCGTCGTTGAGTTCCACCGGCGGCGAGAGTTGCAGCGCGATAACATTCGACGTCACCCGCTGCCCTTTGTTGTCCTCCACGATGACCGACAACTGCCAGCGGTGGGTGGCGTCGGGCTGGCTGTTCCAGGCGGGCATAATGAGCGTCCAGCCGTCGATGCTGTTTTCATCAGGCGGCGCGGTCAGGCTCAGCGCCTGGGTATCGCCCTGCCAGGTCAGCCGTTTGATGCCATGAACGCTATTCACCTGGAGCTTTAACGCCACGGTTTCGCCTGGGCTCACGGTCCAGGGCGGCGTCGCCAGAAACACCGACAACGTTTTACGCTGGCGATATTCCACTACCGGCAGATTATTGCGCACCACCCCGTCGTAGCGGCTGCCGCGCAGCGAGGTGGCGTTTGCCACTTCACTGGCGGAAAGCTGTTTACTGAGCGGCACGCCGAAGCGGTAGTTCAGCTTCAGGCCGAGGTTATTCTGGCTCACCCCGCTTTCACCCTGTTTGTGCTGGGCGTCAATCGTCACCAGCGGCACCGGCGTATAACTCACCCCCACATTCACCGCCAGCGGATCGTGGTAGCCATTGCCGTTATCAAACAGATCCACCCGATCGCCGAAGTAGCGCTCAAAACTGACGCGGGTATTGATGTGCCGGTAAAACGGCAACCGCGCCTGGGCAGTCAGATCGTAGCCCTGAGCGAAACGCTGAGCCTGCACCGCGCTGCTGTCGCGCCAACTGCCGATCGGCTGGTAATAATTGGCAGAAAAGCGCAAATTCTCGCCCCAGGCTTCCGCGCCGACCCCGGCGCGTTGCAAATGGTCATCAAAGCGGGTGTCGTAGAACGTGTTATAGCCCAGCAACCAGTCGCCGGTGCGCCAGCGCTGGCCGAGACCGGCGTTGCCGGTCAGCCCTTCGCTCTGCTGGCTGACGCCGAGCTGGCTCCAGGTTAGTCCGGCGTCGCGGTCGATTAGCGGCGTAAACAGCGAACCGCGCGTGCCGGTGAACTCTCCCGCATCGTTGACCTGCAAATCCACCTCCGCCTGGCCCCAGGGCGACAGCAGCGACTGCGCCTCACGCGCCACCCGTTCGCTGACGGCTTCCCGAAACTGATCGAAAGCGTAGGCGCGCGCCTGCTCGCTGATGCCCAGCCCGTTATCAGTCTGGCTGGCCTCCCCGAAGGATTTGGCGAATTCCGCCAGATGCTTCTCGCTGCTTTTGCTCGTGGGCGTCATACCGAGATCCGGCAGCGTGTCCTGGCTATTATCGAATGGCCTGGCGGTTTGTCGGGTATCGCGGCCCTGAACGGCCTGCGCGCCTCCGGTAACCAGGAGGCTGAAAAACAGGGGGGTGAAGAGTGATTTATACAACGCCATCGGGTAATGATAGCTAAGCTTTGCGCCTGGCTAAACCGCGAATCGGTTAACCCTGGCGGTTTTGGTCGCCGCAGGCATCATTTCCAGATTATCCTCAAACGTATTCCCCTGGCCTGCGCTACGCTTAATGCATCCAGGCCGTGTGAGATCCCCCGATGAAAAAATCACTGTTTTCAGCACTCTGTTTGCTGTCAGGGTTAGCGATGCCCGTAGCCCAGGCTGACAGCCTGTTTATTCTCCAGTCGCCGGATTTTGCCGATAACGCGATGCTGCAAAAAAAATTCGCCGGCAACGCCAAAGACAACCCCAATTGCACCGGCGAAAACGCCTCTCCGGCGCTGGTGTGGAGCCACGCGCCCACCGGTACTAAAAGCTACGCGCTGATCATGCATGACCCCGAAGGCGCGAAAGGCCTGGGCGTCACCCATCTGGTGGCCTATAACATCCCGTCCTCGACCACCGGCTTTGCCGCCAATGCGCTGGTCAAAGAAGAGGGTTTCACCGGCGGGAAAAACAGCCCCGGCACCACCACCTGGTACGGCCCCTGCCCGCCGCCCGGCACCGGGGCGCACCACTACACCTTTACCCTGATTGCCACCGATCTGGACCCTAATCTCAACGCGGGCATGACCAAAGAGGAATTGCTGGCGGCACTGAAGGGCCATGCCCTGGCGGCCACCGGGTTAGTGGGTCGCTTTGGACAGTGAGGCGGCTATCAGCGTCCTTAATTCCGGGATGCAGGAACCGCACTGGGTGCCGCAGCCTAACTGCTTGCCGAGCGCGGCGGGCGTGTTGCAGCCTGCCGCGATAGCTGCGCAAATCGCGGTTTCGCTCACCCCCATACAACTGCATACCGTACGGCCGTGCGGCGTTTGCTGCGCGCCGCCCCCCGCCAGTAGCTGATGGCGCTGGGCCGGGTCGGTCATCGGCGCGTCAAAACTGGCGACAATGGCTGGCTCATCCAGCGCGGTTTCATGGCGGCTAAGGTATAGCGCCAGTTGCAACGCCGATCCCTGCCAGGCCAACAGATGAACGAACGTGTCGCCCCGGGCGTACTGTAACTGCCAGCCTTCGCGCCCGGCGAGGCTTTCAATCCAGCTAACGTCCTGGGTGCTCGCCGCCAGTTTCCAGCCAGCGGCCTGCCGCCACCACATGATCGAACCGGGTATCTCCAGCGCGTGTCGGCTAAACAACGATCCCTGCCACGGCGCGTTGACCCGCTGAAGGCGCACCGCGGTCTGCTTGCTCTCCGGCTGCCCCGAATGGGGATCGACCACCGACGCCACCAGCGCGTTGACCCGGCTCTGGCTGGCGAAATGATTATTCCAGTGCATCGGCATAAACAGCTCGCCGGGGCGCTGGTCGGGCGTGATGCAGGCATAACCCAGCGCCCAGCCGCGCGGCGATGAGAGCCGCACCAGCGACTGTTTGCTAATACCCTGTTGCGCCGCGTCATCGGGATGGATCAGCACCCAGGGCAGCGGCTGGTGCTGCATCAGGCGCGGCACCATGCCGGTACGGGTCATGGTGTGCCACTGGTCGCGTATCCGGCCGGTGTTGAGCAGTAGCGGATAGTGCGCGGTGGTTTGCGCCTGGGCGTTTTGCGGATCCACCGTAATCAGCTGCAAGCGCCCCGAGGGATGCCAGCCCTGCCCCGTTTCCAGTAATCGCGCAGTGCCGCGCGGCGCGTTGGCGGTCACCGGCCACTGGATCGGCGCTAAATTGTCCCACTGCTCAATGCTCAGCGACGCCAGGCCGCTGATATCGAACGCCCGGCTGCCGTGGTTTTCAAAGCCCGACAGCCTGGCATGTTCGCTGAAGATCGCTGCCGGATGCTGCCAGCTAAACGCGTCGCTAAACCCGAGCCGCTGCGCCACTTGGGCGACGATCCACCAGTCCGGGCGGGTATTGCCCGGCGCGGGCAGAAACGCCCGCTGGCGCGAAATCCGCCGTTCGGAGTTAGTCACGGTGCCGTTTTTTTCCCCCCACGCCTGGGCCGGGAAAGCGATATCGGCGAAGGCGACGGTATCGCTGTGCCGGGAAACCTCAGAGACGATCACCAGCGGGCAGCGGCGCAGTGCCTCGCGCACCCGGTCGCTGTCGGGTAATGACACCGCCGGGTTAGTGCCCATGATCCACACCGCTTTCACCTCGCCGCGATAAATCGCCTCAAACAGCTCCACCGCCATTAACCCCGGCGTTTCAGCGATGCGTTCGCTGCCCCAGAAGCGCCCCAGCCGGGCGATATCCTGCGGGTTAAATCCCATATGGCAGGCCAGCTGGTTCGCCAGCCCGCCCACTTCGCGCCCGCCCATGGCATTTGGCTGCCCGGTCAGCGAAAACGGTCCGCAGCCTGCACGCCCGTATTTACCGCTCGCCAGATGGACGTTAATGATCGCGTTGCACTTGTCGCTGCCGCTGGACGACTGGTTGATACCCATGGTGTACAGCGTCACGGCGCGATCGGCGCTGATAAACCAGTCGTAAAACCGCGCCACGTCATCACGCGGCAGATCGCAAAACGTCGCGCACCGATCCAGCGTCCACGCTGCCGCCGCATCCAGCGCGGGCTGTTGCCCGTCGAAGCTATCCGGCGGGATCTGCCCCGCCAGCAGGTTCAGCAGCCCGTTAAACAATCCGGCGTCGCTGCCGGGTTTAAGCGCCAGATGCAGGTCGGCAATATCGCAGGTGGCGGTTGTTCGCGGGTCGATCACCACCACTTTCATCTCTGGCCGCTGCGCTTTTGCCGCCGTCAGCCGTTGATAAAGCACCGGATGCGCCCAGGCGGCATTAGCCCCCACCAGCACCACCAGGTCGCTGGTTTCGATGTCCTGATAATTGCCCGGCACCGCGTCCGCGCCGAATGCGCGCTTGTAGCCCACCACCGCCGAGGACATGCACAGCCGGGAGTTGGTATCGATATTGGCGCTGCCGATAAAGCCTTTCATCAGCTTATTGGCGGCGTAGTAATCCTCGGTCAGTAACTGGCCCGAGGCGTAAAACGCCACCGCCTGCGGGCCATGCTGGTGGATGATTTCCGCAAGTTGCCCGGCGGCGGCATCCAGCGCGTGATCCCATGAGGCGGTTTGCCCGTCGACTTCCGGCTCCAGCAACCGTCCGGCTAATCCCAGGGTTTCCCCCAGCGCGGCGCCTTTCACGCACAGCCGCCCCAGGTTGGCGGGATGATCAGGGTCCCCCGCTACGCTCACGTTGCCGTCCGGGGATTGGGTCACCACCACGCCGCAGCCGACCCCGCAGTACGGGCAGGTGGTATGGGTTTTCATGACGCCTCCGCGCGCAGGACCAGCGCCTGGCTGCTGACCCACACTTTATCGGCCTCGATTTTTACCGGCCAGGCGCGTACCGCCTGCTGGCTGCTGCCCTGGAAACAGCCGTCGCGCAGGCGAATTTTTTGTTTGTAGAGCGGGGAAATCACCACCGGCTCCCCGGCGACGTCGCCGAGCATACCGCGCGACAGCACATTGGCGTCACTGTCCGGCTCGCGGTTATCCAGGGCATACACCGCATCGTTAAAGCGGAACAGCGCGATCTGCATGTTGCCCAGCCGCGCGCCAATACCCGCATCCGTCGGGATCTCATCGAGGCGGCACACCTCCTGCCACAGACGCGATGAGGGTGCGGCCTCCTGCTGCTGCGGTACGCTCACCAACTGCGGCTGATCGCGCAGGATCTGGCGCTGCACCGCTTCATCCGGCGTATCGCTGTTAACAAAGCTTTTAAACAGAACCAACCGGTCCGGGCTGTTGAGCGTGGTTTGCCATTCGCACTGGTAG
The DNA here is from genome assembly GCF_056155425.1 of Atlantibacter sp. MEI4A-1023. Classification (NCBI taxonomy): domain Bacteria; kingdom Pseudomonadati; phylum Pseudomonadota; class Gammaproteobacteria; order Enterobacterales; family Enterobacteriaceae; genus Atlantibacter; species Atlantibacter sp. MEI4A-1023. The sequence goes on along the minus strand of NZ_CM149568.1, from coordinate 2,014,096 downwards.
CTCTCAATGACCAGGGCCATTTCACGCTCCAGCTCGTCACAGATGCCGAGGCTGTCGTGCAAAATCACCGCCTGAAGATAGGCCAGCCCGCCCTCCAGGTTATCCATCCAGGTGCTGGTGCGCTGGAGCCGGTCGGCGGTGCGGATATAGAACATCAGGAAGCGATCCACGGTACGCAGCAGCGTGGCGGTATCCAGATCGCTGGCGAACAGATCGGCGTGGCGCGGTTTCATGCCACCGTTACCGCACACGTACAGGTTCCAGCCCTTTTCGGTAGCGATCACGCCCACATCTTTACCCTGGGCTTCGGCGCATTCCCGGGTACAGCCGGACACCGCCATTTTGATTTTGTGCGGCGCGCGCAGCCCTTTGTAGCGATGCTCCAGCTCCACCGCCAGCCCGGTGGAATCCTGCACGCCGTAGCGGCACCAGGTCGAGCCGACGCAGGATTTCACGGTGCGCAGCGATTTCCCGTAGGCGTGCCCGGTTTCAAACCCGGCGTCCACCAGTTCGCGCCAGATTAGTGGTAACTGTTCCAGCCGTGCGCCAAACAGATCGATACGCTGCCCGCCGGTGACTTTGCTGTAAAGGCTGTAGCGTTTGGCGATCTCGCCAATGGCGATCAGCCCGTCCGGCGTGACTTCCCCGGCGGGCATGCGCGGCACAATCGAATAGCTGCCGTCTTTCTGGATATTGGCGAAATAGCGGTCGTTGGTGTCCTGCAACGGCAAATGACCGGGCTTAAGCAGATACTCGTTCCAGCACGATGCCAGTACCGAACCCACCAAAGGCTTGCAGATTTCACAGCCGTGGCCGCGCCCGTAGCGGCTAATCAACTGGTTAAAGCTGCGGATATGGTTGACGCGCACCAGGTGATAAATCTCCTGGCGCGAGTACGCAAAGTGCTCGCAGATATCTTTTTTGACCTCCACGCCCTGCTGTTCAAGCTGATAATCCAGCACCTGTTTGACCAGCGCGCTACAGCCGCCGCAGCCGGTAGCAGCTTTGGTGCAGGTTTTCAGGGCGTCGAGGTGGGTTGCGCCGTCGCTCACTGCCTGGCAAATCTGGGCTTTGCTGACGTTATGGCACGAGCAGATTTGCGCGCTGTCGGGCAACGCCGACACGCCCAGCCCTTTCACGGCGCTGGGGGAACTGGCGGGCAGGATCAGGGTTTCCGGCTGAGCGGGCAGCGCCATGTCGTTGAGCATCATCTGCAACAACGTGGCGTAGTCGCTGCTGTCGCCTACCAGTACGCCGCCCAGCAGGCGTTTGTTATCCGCACTGACCACGATTTTTTTATAGGTCTGTGCCGGGCCGTTGGTCCACTGATAGCTCTGCGCGCCGGGCGTCGCGCCGTGCGCATCGCCAAACGAGGCCACTTCCACGCCCAGCAGCTTGAGTTTGGTGCTCATATCCGCGCCGCTGAACTGCGCATTTTCCCCGTTGAGATTTGCCGCCGCCACCCGCGCCATCTGATAGCCGGGTGCGACCAGGCCAAAAATTTTGCCCTGCCACAGGGCGCATTCGCCGATAGCGCTGATGCGCGGATCGCTGGTCAGGCAGCGGTCGTCAATCACGATGCCGCCGCGCTCGCCCAGTTCCAGCCCCGCCTGGCGCGCCAGCGCATCCTGCGGGCGGATACCTGCGGAAAACACCACCAAATCGGTTTCCAGGCTCTGTTCATCGGCAAACTCCAGCGCCAGCCCGGTCTCCGTGGCGCGGATCTCCCTGGTGGATTTGCTGGTGTGTACGCTGACGCCCAGGGCGCTGATTTTCTGGCGTAGCATCGCCGCGCCGGAAGAATCGAGCTGCACCGCCATCAGGTTCGGCGCGAACTCCACTACGTGCGTCTCCAGCCCAAGCTGTTTCAGGGCGTTAGCGGCTTCAAGGCCCAACAGTCCGCCGCCGATCACCACGCCGCGCGTGGCGGTTTTCGCCCGCTCGCGGATGGCATCCAGGTCATCCAGGGTGCGGTAAACAAAACAGCCCGGCTGTTGATGGCCCGGCACGGGCGGTACAAACGGCCAGGAGCCGGTTGCCAGCACCAGCCGGTCCCAGCAGGTTTCCCGGCCTTCAGCGTCGCGCACCACCTGGCGTTCGCGGTCGATATCGACAATCCGGCAACCAGTACGTCGCTCAATGCCGCTGCGGGCAAAGAAATCGCCGTCAACCATGGAAAGCGATTCGGCGCTGCGTCCGGCGAAATACTCCGACAGATGCACCCGGTCATAGGCGGCGTGGCGCTCCTCGCCAAACACGATGATCTGGTACTGCTGATGCAGCCCGGCATTAACGCACTGCTCAAGGAAATGGTGGCCTACCATGCCGTGGCCGATAACCACTAATGTCGCTTTGCTCATTTCATCGCTTCCTGCAGCCAGCGGCTGCGGTTGGTCAATATCAAAAAGCAGCCCGGCGTGAGGTTCAACCGGCTGCTGGAACTGGTTCATCAGGCGCGGCGCGGCGTGGGTATCCCCCATCATCAGCAGCGCCGAGAGTTTGCCGTCGCGCACCAGCACACGGCGGTAGTGACCACTGAGCGGGTCGAAACTGGTGAGGGTCTGGCATGCGGGCGTGGGGTTGATATCACCCGCGCTGAACAAATCGATACCGGTGACTTTTAAGCGCGTGCCGCGCGGCTGGTAGTGAAAATCGCCCTGCGGCTGGCCCGCTAATCGGGCAGCCAGCACGTCGGCCTGGGCCAGGCACGGAGCGACTAATCCCCACAGCGCGCCGTTAAATTCGCAGCATTCGCCGATAGCGCTGATGCCCGGCAGCGCGGTTTGCAGCTGTCCATCCACCAAAATTCCCCGGTTACAGGGCACGCCCGCCGCGCTGGCGAGTGAGATATTGGGTTTGACGCCGGTGGCAATCACCACCCGCGCAGCCGTGAGCGTTGCGCCGTTGTTCAGCGTCACGTCTTGCGCGCCTATGTCGGTCAACGTCTGGCCCAGCACACAGCGGATGCCGCGCGCTTCCAGCCGCTCTGCCAGCAGACGCGCCGCCTGTTCATCCAGCTGTTGTTCCATCAGCCGGGCTGCCAGATGCACCAGCGTCACCGGGATACCGCGCTGGGCCAGCGCCGCGGCGGCTTCCACGCCCAGCAGCCCGCCGCCGAGCACGACCGCCGGGCCGTCATGGCGCAAAATTGCCTCCACATCTCCCTGAGTGCGAAACGCGTGGACGTGCGGCTGCTGATGACCGTTAATCGGCGGGATAAACGGCACAGAACCGGTGGCGAAAACCAATTCATCCCAGTGCAGTTGCTGGCGCGGGGTAGTAACGGTGCGGTTAGCGACGTCCACCGCCAGCACCTTTTCATTGCTCAGCACGGTCACGCCGTGGGCCTGATACCACGCCAGCGGGTGTAGCGTGGTATCCGCGGCGGTTTTCTCCCCGCCGAGCACCGGAGACAGCAAAATGCGGTTATACGCCACGCCCGGCTCGTCGCCGATCAGCGTGATGGCATAGCGCGCCGGGGCCAGTTGCAGCAGTTGCTCCACCAGCCGGACCGCCGCCATGCCGTTACCGACAATCACCAGTTGCGTCGTCATCGCCCGCTCCTCACGCCGCGTTGGGCTGCTTTTCATACAGGAAATGGAGGATTTGCTGGCGCAACTGGTGGTAGTGCGGATCGTCCGCCAGCTGCACCCGGTTGCGCGGTCGTGACAATGTCACATCAAGGATTTCCCCTACCGTAGCCGCCGGGCCGTTGGTCATCATCAGCACCCGGTCGCACAGCAGCACCGCTTCATCCACGTCGTGAGTGATCAGCACGATGGTGGTATTCAACGCCTGCTGGATGCGCATCACCGCATCCTGGAGGTGAGCACGGGTTAAGGCATCGAGCGCGCCGAATGGCTCGTCCATCAGCAGCACTTTCGGCTTCATCGCCAGCGCCCGGGCAATGCCGATGCGCTGCTTCATGCCGCCGGAAATCTCCCCGGGGCGTTTATCCCGTGCGTGGCCCATCTGTACCTGTTCGAGGTTGTGCATGATCCACTCACTGCGCTCGGCGCGGCTCATGGCGCGGGCAAAGATGTGGTCCACCGCCAGCGCCACGTTCTGGTAGCAGGTCAGCCACGGCAGCAGGGAATGGTTCTGGAACACCACCGCGCGCTCCGGACCCGGCCCGGCGATTTCGCGGTTATCGCACAGCAGCCCGCCTTCGCTGGGCAGCGTGATGCCCGCGATCAGGTTAAGCAGCGTGGATTTGCCGCAGCCGGAATGGCCAATCAGCCCGACGGTTTCCCCGGCGGCGATATCAAAGCTCACGTTTTGCAGCGCCAGGAACTCGCCGCCCTGGGTGGCGAAACGCTGGCTGACGTTCTGGACCTGAATAATCGGTTTCATGGTGCGCTCCTTATTTTTCCTGCCAGCTAAAACGACGCGCCAGCCACAGTAGCGCTTGCTCGAGCATCAGCCCCACCACGCCGATAATGACGATGGCGATGATGATGTTTTCGACGTTGAGGTTGTTCCACTCATTCCAGATCCAGAAGCCGATGCCCAGGCCGCCGGTGAGCATTTCGGCGGCGACAATCACTAGCCAGGCGATGCCGATAGACAGGCGCACCCCGGTTAAAATCGCCGGCAACACCGCCGGGAACAGAATGCGGCGCATCACCGTCCATTCAGAGAGTTGCAGCACCCGCGCTACGTTAAGGTAGTCGTCCGGGATGCGACGCACCCCGTCGGCGGTATTGATCACCATCGGCCAGATTGAGCAGATGAAAATGGTCCAGCTGGACGCCGGTTCAGCGCGCTGGAACAGCAGCAACCCGATGGGCAACCAGGCCAGCGGGCTGACCGGGCGCAGTAGCGCAATCAGCGGGCCGAACATCCGGGCGAAGAATACGAAGCGTCCAGTCAAAAAGCCGAGCGGAATACCTATCAGCGCCGCTAGCCCGAAGCCGATGCCGACGCGCTGTAAGGATGCCAGCACGTTCCAGCCGATCCCCTGATTGTTGGGCCCTTCGCGGTAAAACGGGTCGGCGAACAGGGTCAGCGCGGAATCCAGAGTGCTGAGCGGGCCGGGAAAGCCTTTGCTGTTGATCGACACCAGTTGCCAGGCCACCAGCGCCAACCCTAAACCCAGCAGGCCCGGCAGCAGACGCTGCGCCAGATGGTTGGCGGCGATGCGCAGGGCCGGATGGCGTTTGCGCACCTGCACCGGAGGTAGCGCGATCACCTCGGCGCTGATGATTTCTGACGTGACAACGTCACTCTGAGTCACCTGTTGCTGTTTCATGCTTTGCTCCCCTGATGCGAGATATCGAAGCTGGCGGCGTAAGACGCCGGGTCCACGCCGTTCCAGATTTTGCCGTCGAGCAGCCGGCTGCTGCGCATGGCGTCTTTCGGCAGGCTGACGCCAGTGGCGCTGGCGGCCTGCTGGTAGATGTCGGTACGGTTGATGCGCCGGGCGATGGCCTGATAATCCGGCTCCTGTTTTAATAACCCCCAGCGGCGGAACTGGGTCAGGAACCAGATGCCGTCCGACAGCCACGGATAGCTGACCTCGCCATCGCGGAAGAACTGCATTCCGTGGCGGTCCTGCCAGCGGCGGCCCGCACCGTTGTCGTAGTCGCCGAGCATCCGGCCCGTGAGGTACTGCGCTTTGGTATTCAGGTACGCGCGTTTCGCCAGTACCTGGGCGGTTTCCCGGCGGTTGTCATCGCTGGCGTCAATCCAGCGCGCCGCGTCGAGCGTGGCGGAAACCAACGCCCGCGCGGTATTCGGGTTTTGCTCCACCCAGTCATGACGGCAGCCGAGCACTTTTTCCGGATGATCCGGCCAGATATCCTGGGTCGTGGCGGCGGTAAAACCGATGCGGTCGTTGATCGCCCTGGCGTTCCAGGGTTCGCCGACGCAAAAGCCCACCATGTTGCCGATGCGCATGTTCATCACCATCTGCGGCGGCGGCACCACCACGGTGCGCACGTCGGTGAACGGATTGATGCCTTCGGAGGCCAGCCAGTAATAGAGCCACATGGCGTGGGTGCCGGTTGGGAAGGTGTGGGCGAAGGTGTAACTGCCTGGCGCGGACTGGCGCAGATAACCCGGCAGATCCCCCAGCGAGCGCACACCTTTGTCCAGTAGATCGGTAGAAAGCGTGATCGCCTGGCCGTTGTTGTTGAGGGTCATCAGGCTCGCCATCGGCTGCTTTTTCCCGGCGATGCCCAGCTCCAGCCCGTATACCATCCCGTACAGGATGTGCGCGGCGTCCAGTTCGCCGTACACCAGTTTGTCGCGCACCGCCGCCCAACTCGCCTCTTTGCTGAGGTTGAGTTTGATGCCATAGCGGGCGTCGAAGCCTTTCACTGACGCCATCACCAGCGGCGCGCAGTCGGTCAGCGGGATAAACCCGACGTTTACCTGCTGGCGCTCCGGCTGATCAGAACCGGCTGCCCAGACGCTGCTCGCCAGCCCCGGTATCATCAAAACGCCGCCCAGTGTGGCTCCCGCCTGAATCAGGCGGCGGCGGGAAAGCCCTCGTTGTGTTTCGCTCATGGCTGCTCCAATAAAAAAGGCGTCCAACAATGCGTGAACATTGCGGGACGCCTTTATCCTCATCGCCGGGAAGCCGCCGTTGGCTTCTCTGCGTTTTGTGTTGTGGTCAGTTAAGGTTTTGCAATTGCTGTGCCAGGAATTTGCGCCGCGTTTGCCGGGGTTTCAGCGGTTTTTTTGTGAGCCAGCGCACCATAAACTGTCACGCTCTGCCCCGCAGGTGTGCAGCTAACGCTTTGGCGTTAGCTGCCACAGCGATGCGCTGAGCAGCAGCGAACGGGCGATATCCACCATTCGCTGGTTCTGGTTCATGGCGAGCTTGCGAAGCTGTTGCCAGGCCTGTTCTTCACTGATGCCCTGATGGCTCATCAGCAGGCTTTTGGCTTTATCGATGGTTTTGCGCTCTTCCAGCGTTTCCTGAAGCGAGGTGAGTTCACGGCTGAGTTTTTCCAGCTCGCGCGCCTGCTGGCGCACCAGCGGCAGCAGATGACGTTCCACCGGCGCGACCCTGCCGCTGCTCTGCTGCACTACCCACGCGGCCAGCGCCGTTTCGCCGGTATGTGAGTCATCTAAAGTATGTTGTAACGAAAGTTGCGCAGCGGCGGAAAGCGTGTCGATTAACCGGGTTTCAATCAGCCGCAGCGCGTCCAGACGTTCGGTCTGGAGTGCAAACCAGCGCGCCGCCGAGTGCGGGTTGGCCGGGATGCGAGTGCAGGCTTCCCGGCGCATTTGTTCGATATCCCGGGTCGCCTCTGCGCAGTCGCGAAACATCGCCGCCTCAGAGGGGCCAGCCAGCGACAGGAAGGTGGAAAAGCTGTGCTGCTGGGCGTCGATGCGGTCCACCAGCATCTGGCGCAGCGCGGCGTCGAACTCGCCGCGGGTAAAGCCAATCGCCCCCACCGCCCGCTCCTGCCCGACCCACTCTTTGCCCTGCATCAGGCTGTATAGCGCGGTCAACGCCTGGGCCACCTGCGGATCGCTCAGGGTGTCGTTGGCTTCCGGGATAATCTCCATTAGCGGTTGAACGGTGCGGATAAAGCGGTCCATGGCCTGCTCCGGCGTGATGCGCGCAGCGAGGATCTCTACGCGTAACGCGCTTAACCCTTCCAGAAACCACAATGCGCAGGCCAGTTTCGCCGCCGCGTTGCCGTTCATCAGGGCGTGATGTTCGGTCAGCCAGCGCTGGAAAGCGGCAAGGGCGTCATCCACCTGCTGGGCGCTGTGCTGCAATTGCGGGCCAAACAGCGCGCCCCTGGAGCACAGCCAGACGTTAGACGCGCCGCGCTCGCGCTGGAGCGCGTGCACCAGTTGGCTAATCAGCGTGGCGAACTCCCCCAGCTGTGCAAGATGCTGTAACTGCTGCTGTTGCTGGCGACGGGTATAGCGAAACCATTCCAGCGCGGATTGTGGGCGTGGCGCCTGTTGATTCATGTCATACTCCCGAAGTCATTACCGCTTTACTCTGGTCATCAATTAACAAAGCAATAACCATGCCCAAACGGCAAAGGAGTCAACGTGCAAAATATCGTGATTATCGCTAACGGGGCGGCTTACGGCAGTGAGTCGCTGTTTAACAGCCTGCGTCTGGCTATCGCCCTGCGTGAGCAGCAGGACGATTTGAGTCTGAAACTGTTTTTGATGTCGGATGCGGTGACGGCGGGCATTCGCGGCCAGAAACCGGCGGAAGGCTACAACATTCAGCAGATGCTGGAGATCCTCACCGCGCAGAACGTGCCGGTGAAGCTGTGTAAGACCTGTACCGACGGGCGCGGCGTTTCCGGGCTGCCGCTGATTGATGGCGTGGAGATTGGCACGCTGGTAGAACTGGCCCAGTGGACGCTGGCGGCAGATAAAGTCCTGACCTTCTGATTGCCTGCTGCCGTATGCGCCCCGCTGCGGCAGTTTCCAGACTATTAACGCGATTCGGCACCCCGCCGCGAAATAGCTGGCTGAACGCGCCGCCCGTTTCCAGAATTTCCCGCCTCGTTTGTACATTTATCACGCGCAAACCTGCCAGCGCTGAATGCTTTGAGGGGATTTATAACTAAAGTTTAATGATTATGAAATTCGTTGATCAAAGTCAGCATCTGCCCCCTCCCTCTTTGGTGTTATGCATAAGCGTGATTTGTGAAGAGAGTCACGTCCTGGGGTAGTCTTTTATATGGCAGAGGGTAAAAAGATGGCGATGGTAAAAACGAGTCTAAAGTTATTTGGCGGAGATACGGTGGTGGTGCGCTGTTCTGATTCTTGTCACATACATTTGATGAGCGCCAAAGGGGCAGCCAGCAGTACGGCGGATATTTTAAGCGTGCAAAACCGCAAGCACGCTTATCTCACCGTTCCCTACAGCGGTACCTGGAACGTGCTGATCGACAGTCACAGCCAGTCGCTGGAGCACTCCATCAGCTACGTTCCCGCCTGAGTTTATGCAAATCCCGGTTGCCAGTTAGCATCGGACTGGGGTGCCTGCAACGCGCGAACCGCACTAATAACTTCATCTAATGTCGGGTCGCGCATCCCCAGCTTGTCGAGTTCCTGCTCCAGTGAAAACAGATACTGGGCATTGGTGCCGAGCGGGCCGCTGGCGGCGGCAATCAGCGGGGCGATGATCGCGGCGCGGGTGTCGGATTCATACAGCGAGTGGCGCGGGTCCATAATAAACACCAGCGCGTTGACGGTACGGCCATCGTCCAGCGCCAGTTTGCACCAGGTGGGCAGATAGCAGCCGGTGATCATTTCACGCTTCCACAGCAGCTCCAGCTCTTGATCGAGCGTCGCTTCCGGCAGGCGATACGCCACGCCGGTGGTGCGGCCGCCCTCTTTCAGCGCCAGCATCCGTCCCGGCTGGCAGGCGGTGCCGCGGCCTGCGGTTAAGCGCAGGCAAAACGCCCGGTGCCAGCCCGGCAGCGTGCCGGTGGCTGACTCGTCATACTCCAGCGCCGGGTTCCACATTAGCGAACCGTAACCGAAAATCCATACCGGGCCATCGTCAGGCCGACAGGCAAGCGTCGCCGCAAGAGACGCCGCGCGCTGCTCAGATGACCACAATAACGATTCCTCAATGGCTCCAAAAGCCGTCTTACAATCCGCTTTCATTAAGAAATCACGTGTTAGCACTTCATACCTCCACCACTGCCACTCTTCCCTGACACCCTCTTGCCCTGTCTGCTGTTCATTTCGAAAGCAATTATGCTGTGACGATAGGCAATTAACCCAACGCTGGCAAGAGTTGAAAAATTGATTTGGCACAATTTCGGAGATTTGAAGACGTTTTGCGGGGCGCTGGCGACGCAGTGCCCCGGGTTATCAATTAATTAGCAGTGGATTTATTTTTTCTTATGCCACTTTTCATCGTCACCTTTTTGGTAATCATGTTTTACAGCCGCCCACGCCACGCGGTGCGCGGTTTCTTCACGGCTGGCGTCTCCGCGCCGGTCGTCAGCATCTTTATACTGATCCCAGGCGCTGTTAAACGCTTCTTTGTAGATATCCTGGGCGTGAGCTGGCAGTACATTGGTGACGTTTTCGGGTAAGTCGCTACGTGATTTATACGGCATACGAACCTCTCTTTTCAGGGACAACTCCAAAGTGTGGGCCAGGACGTACGGTTTTGCCAGGTCACGGGATAAATGTCAGAACCTTCTCATTAATTCATTGTTAGTTAAATGGATTCTAAACAAGATAGCGGTTTATCCCCTTCTGAGGAAAAATTTTACTGCAGGCCGTAAAACTTCGTAAATATTCCCGGTGACTATAAGGTTTTTTGCTATTTTAGTGACCTTTCTCACAATGACTATAATGATAAAACCTGCTTCTCTGGAGTTTAACAATGACAAAAACAGTACATGAGGCGGTGAAAACCCGCCATAAGGAGTCTTCCCTCATTTTCCCGGTGATAGCGCTGGCGGTGCTGGCATTTTGGGGGGCCAGCCAGTCGCTGCCAGTGGTTATCGGCATCAATGCGCTGGCGCTTGTCGCGATCCTGAGCAGCGCATTTAGCGTGGTGCGCCATGCGGATGTTCTGGCGCATCGACTGGGCGAACCTTACGGCTCGCTGATCCTCAGCCTTTCAGTGGTTATTCTTGAAGTCAGTTTGATCTCCGCGCTCATGGCGACTGGCGATGCCGCGCCAACCCTGATGCGCGATACCCTTTATTCCATCATCATGATCGTCACCGGCGGCCTGGTCGGCTTTGCGCTGCTGCTGGGCGGGCGTAAATTCGCTACGCAGCATGTCAATCTGTTCGGCATTAAGCAGTATTTAATTGCCCTGTTTCCGCTGGCGGTGATTGTGCTGGTGTTCCCGATGGCGTTGCCAGAGGCCAACTTTACGGTCGGCCAGTCGATCCTGGTGGCGCTGATTTCTGCCGCCATGTACGGGGTGTTTTTGATCATCCAGACCAAAACCCACCAGAGCCTGTTTGTGTATGAGCATGAAGATGAAGGCGACGACCCGCACCACGGTAAGCCGTCCGCGCACAGCAACGTATGGCACGCGGCCTGGCTGGTGGTGCACCTGATTGCGGTGATTGCCGTGACCAAAATGAACGCCAGCCCGCTGGAGTCGCTGTTGACCACGCTGAACGCGCCGGTGGCATTTACCGGCTTCCTGGTGGCGCTGCTGATCCTCTCCCCGGAAGGGCTGGGAGCGATTAAAGCGGTGATGAATAACCAGGTACAGCGCGCGATGAATTTGTTTTTTGGCTCGGTACTGGCGACCATCTCGCTGACCGTGCCGACGGTGACGCTGATTGCGATCCTGACCGGCAACGATCTGATTTTCGGTCTCGGCGCGCCAGAAATGATCGTGATGCTGGCCTCTTTGGTGCTGTGCCAGATTTCGTTCTCCACCGGACGCACCAATGTCCTTAACGGCACCGCGCATCTGGCGCTGTTCGCCGCCTATCTGATGACGATATTCGCCTGACCGCGAAAACAAAAATGCCCTGCAATTTGCAGGGCATTTTTTTATCACAGCGGAAAATTAGTTTTCCGTGTCCAGCTCATCGAAGCTCTTAACCAAATCGTCAATCGCTTTGATCTGCTTGAGGAACGGTTCCAGTTTCGCCAGCGGCAGCGCGGACGGACCGTCACATTTCGCATTGGCTGGATCCGGGTGCGCTTCGATAAACAGACCGGCGATGCCGACCGCCATACCCGCGCGCGCCAGCTCGGTCACCTGGCCGCGACGGCCACCGGAGGCCGCGCCAAACGGGTCACGGCACTGCAGCGCGTGGGTGACGTCGAAGATCACTGGCGAGTTGCCAGACGCTTTCTTCATCACGTTGAAGCCGAGCATATCGACAACCAGGTTGTCGTAACCGAAGTTGCTGCCGCGATCGCACAGGATCACTTTGTCATTGCCGCCTTCGATAAATTTGTCAACGATGTTGCCAACCTGGCCTGGGCTGACGAACTGTGGTTTCTTCACGTTGATTACCGCGCCAGTTTTCGCCATCGCTTCGACCAGATCGGTCTGGCGAGCGAGGAACGCCGGCAGCTGGATCACGTCAACCACATCGGCCACCGGCTGCGCCTGGGAGGCTTCGTGAACGTCGGTAATGACTTTCACGCCAAAGGTCTGTTTCAGTTCCTGGAAGATTTTCATCCCTTCTTCCAGGCCCGGCCCGCGATAAGAGTGAATCGACGAGCGGTTCGCTTTATCAAAGGAGGCTTTGAATACGTAAGGGATACCGAGTTTGTCGGTCACGGTGACGTAATGTTCGCAGATGCGCATCGCCAGATCGCGCGATTCCAGAACGTTCATACCGCCGAAGAGAACGAACGGCAGATCGTTCGCTACGTTGATATCACCAATACTCACCACTTTTTGTTTCATACGTTCGCCTTATCAGGTGTAAATCAGAAACGTGCTGCGATTAATGCAGGGTAATCTGTTTGTGAGAAATCGAATTGATTTGCGCCCGGATCATTTCGCTGATCGGGTCTTCAGGACACTGCTCGACGAAGTAGCTCAGATCGGTCAACGCCACATGGTCGCAGTCAAGCTGGGCGTAGATCAGCCCGCGATCGCGGATTTCATACGGATCTTCCGGGTTGAACTGCAACAGCGCCTCGCTGGTGCGCAGCGCCAGCAGCATCTGCCGCTCTTCCATCAGCGCCGCTTTCAGGGTGTCAAGCAGTTTGCGGATCACTTCAGCGTTTTCGGACTCTTCGAGATCGTCCACGAACAGTTCCGCCACCGGGCTGATGTTGCCTTTCAGCCACACTTCCAGCGTATGTTCGTCGAGGGTTTCGCCGTTGAACGGGTTGATGAGCCACATTTCGCCATCCATCCAGTCGGCACGCAGGATCAACTGGGTCGGGAAAATCACCGGCATCAGCGGGATATCCAGCTGTTCGGCAATCCACAGCAAAATCGCCCCCAGCGCAACGGCGCTGCCCTGGCGGTTTTCCAGCACTTTATCCAGCCACAGCGCGTCTGACAGCTTGTAGATGCCCCGGGAATCCTGGAAGCCCCACTCGCCGTAAAACAGATCCAGCAGTTTTTCCAACTGGATATCCTGGTGCAGCCCGCCGCTGATCTCTTCCCGGGCGAGCGCGACCAGCGATTGCAGCCGCTCGTAAACGTCCTTCGTTGGGAAGTCCTCGCGGATTATCTGCGAAATCAGAATCATGCCGTCACATAACGGCGCTTTATTAAACTCGAAATCGGCTAACGACTTCATACAAACCCCAATAACGGTATTTTGGTGGTAGCCAGCTTTATCACAATGTAAATGACTACCAGGCCCAGCAGAAAAGCTATCCAGCGCACCTGCTGGCTACGCGGGCGTTTGCCCAGCGCGATAAAACCTAAAACGATATAGATGATAACGCCAAAAAGCTTCTCAGTCAGCCATGCGCCTTGTGGGGTGAATGGGTAGAAATGGGTGATCATCACCAGCGCCACGCCCGTTACCAGCAACAGCGTGTCGTTAATGTGCGGGACAATCCGCACCCAGCGTTTGGTCGACATGGCTGAACCGCGATATTGCCACCAGTAGCGCAGAATAAACAGGCTAACAGAAAGGAAAGCGGTGAGAATATGCACGTGCTTAAGCGCAAAATACGTTGCCATGACTTACTCCTGTGATGTTATTTGTCCCATGGTCAGGCGTTCATTGCCGCCATAATCCAGACCGGTTTCTACTGCGATAAATCCTGCTTGATGAAACAACGCGCGCACCGCCTCGCCTTGCCGCCAGCCGTGCTCCAGCACCAGCCAGCCGCCAGGTTCAAGGTAAGCCCGCGCTTCACGAATTAAAAAATCGATATCGGCCAGGCCAGAATCCTGCGCCACCAGCGCAGACAGCGGCTCAAACCGCACGTCGCCCTGCTGGAGATGCGCATCTTCGCTGTCGATATAAGGAGGATTACTGACGATAAGCTGAAAGCGCTGGCCCTGAACGGCGCTAAACCAGTCGCTGTGCCTGATGTCGATATTAGCGATGCGCAGGCGCTGCGCATTACGCTGCGCCAGCTCCACCGCGTCTGGCACTTTATCCACCGCAACCACCCGGCAGTCCGGGCGCTCGGAGGCCAGCGCCAGCGCAATCGCGCCGGTGCCGGTACCTAAATCGAGAATGCGGCAGGGTTCTGCGGGCAAGCGGGCCAGCGCCTGCTCTACCACACATTCGGTGTCCGGGCGCGGGATCAGCGTAGCCGGCGAAACCATCAGCGGCAGCGACCAGAATTCCCGAACGCCTGTAAGATACGCGACGGGTTCCCCCGCCGCGCGCCGGGCTAATAGCGCGTCAAGCTCAGCCAGTTGCGCCTGGGTTAACGGCGTTTCGCCGAATGCCAGAATAAAGGTACGCGCTTTGCCGGTTACCAGGCCCAGCAGGATCTCCGCGTCACGACGCGGCGATTCGCTGTCAACAAGCTGTGCGGCGGCCTGCCGTAACCAGTGCTGAAACTCCATTATTCCTGCTCGGAAAGTGCGGCGAGCTGATCGGCCTGGTATTCCTGGACGATAGGTTCGATCAGCATATCCAGCTTGCCTTCCATCACTTCATCCAGACGGTACACCGTCAGGTTGATGCGGTGGTCGGTTACGCGGCCCTGCGGGAAGTTATAGGTGCGGTTGCGATCGCTACGATCGCCGCTGCCCAGCAGGTTGCGGCGGGTTGAGGCTTCCGCCTGGTGGCGTTTGGCCATTTCCGCCGCATGGATACGCGCACCCAGCACCGACAGCGCTTTGGCTTTGTTTTTATGCTGGGAGCGTTCGTCCTGGCACTCCACCACAATGCCGGTCGGCAAGTGGGTAATACGGATCGCGGAATCGGTGGTGTTAACGTGCTGGCCGCCCGCGCCTGAGGAGCGGAACGTATCAATACGCAAATCGCCAGGGTTAATGTCTGGCAGCTCGGCTTCCGGCAGTTCCGGCATTACCGCCACGGTACAGGCGGAAGTGTGGATACGGCCCTGGGATTCGGTGGCCGGTACGCGCTGGACGCGGTGGCCGCCGGATTCGAATTTCAACCGGCCATAGACGCCGTCGCCGCTGATTTTAGCGATCACTTCTTTGTAGCCACCATGTTCGCCGTCGCTGGCGCTCATGATCTCGACCCGCCAGCGGCGCGATTCGGCGTAGCGGCTGTACATGCGGAACAGATCCCCGGCAAACAGCGCGGCTTCGTCGCCGCCGGTTCCGGCGCGCACTTCAACAAACGCGTTGCGCTCATCATCAGGATCTTTCGGCAGCAGCAGTACCTGTAATTCCTGCTCAAGCTGTTCGCTTTTCTGTTTCGCTTCGCTTAATTCTTCCTGCGCCATGTCGCGCATTTCCGGGTCATCCAACAGCATTTGTGCCGTTTCGATGTCTTCCTGAACCTGTTGCCAGAGCAAAAAACAGCGCGATACATCGCTCAACTGTGCGTATTCACGGGAGAGCGCGCGAAAGCGATCCTGATCCGCGATAGTCGCAGCATCGCCAAGCAGGGCCTGAACTTCTTCGTGGCGCTCCTGCAAGGCTTCTAGTTTGGCAACGATAGAAGGCTTCATAGGCGGTGTTTCACCTTGTTATATGTATTGTTGTGCTACTCCAGCCCAAGGCTGTTGCGCAGAATATGCAGGCGATCATCATCCCCGTCACGGGCGGCCTGCTGGAGAGATTTGGTTGGCGCATGGATCAGCCGGTTGGTTAACTTCCAGGCTAAATCCTGCATGATGGCTTCGGCGTCGCCGCCTTGTTGCAGCGCAGCAATGGCGCGGGCGGTGAGATCGTCACGCACCTGTTCGGCCTGGCTGCGGTATTCACGAATGGTCTCGGTGGCACCCTGGGCGCGCATCCAGGCCATAAATTCGCTGGCTTCCTGGGCTACGATGGTTTCAGCCTGTACGGCGGCGGCTTTGCGCTGCGCCAGGTTGTGCTGAATGATCGATTGCAGGTCGTCCACGCTGTAGAGATAGGCGTTGGCAAGTTTGCCCACTTCCGGCTCTACGTCACGCGGCACCGCGATATCCACCAGCAGCATCGGTTGATTGCGGCGGGCTTTTAACGCGCGCTCCACCATGCCTTTACCGATGATCGGCAACGGGCTGGCGGTGGAACTGATAATAATGTCGGCGTCTTTCAGGCGTTCGTCGATTTCGCTAAGTTCGATCACATCCGCGCCCACTTCATCCGCCAGACGCTGGGCGCGCTCGCGGGTGCGGTTGGCGATGATCATTTTCGAGACGTTGTGTTCGCGCAGATGACGCGCCGCCAGTTCGATGGTTTCCCCCGCGCCGACCAGCAGCACGGTGACTTTCGAAAGCGATTCAAAGATTTGCCGCGCCAGGGTACAGGCGGCGAAGGCCACCGATACCGCGCTGGCGCCAATTTCGGTTTCGGTACGCACCCGTTTGGCCACGGAGAACGATTTCTGGAACATGCGCTCCAGTTCGCTGGACTGGGTATGCCCACGCTGGGAATCCGAGAACGCTTTTTTGACCTGGCCGAGAATTTGCGGCTCGCCGAGCACCAGCGAATCCAGCCCGCTGGCAACGCGCATCAGATGGCTGACGGCGTCATTATCGTGGTGCCAGTACAGGCTGTTGCGCACTTCTGCTTCATCAAGCTGGTGGTAATCGCACAGCCAGCGCACCAGGCGTTCGTGGAGATCGTCCTGCTGCTCGACGCTTAAATAGAGTTCGGTACGATTACACGTGGATAACACCACCCCGCCCTGCACCATCGGCTGCGCCAGCAGACTTTCCAGCGCCTGGTCGAGCGTTTCCGGCGAAAACGTAACGCGTTCTCGCAGTGAAATCGGAGCCGTTTTGTGGTTGATGCCGAGTGCTAAAAGGGTCATGTGTGCGGGAATAGTACCAGCGTTGATAAGGTTGAACCTGGAGCATCATACAGGATGAGCAGGGTCAATAAAAGAGAGCGACCTCTTTTGAATCAATCGGTGAGCCGATCATTTAAGATAACTTGACCGTAGACGCATTTCTCGCTGACAGCTAGCATGAAAGGTTATCAAGCTAACCTACTTTCAAGGATTTGCCGCCACCATGATTCGCTCCCCTTTCCCGTTCGTCCGTCTTTTACCGCTGGCAAGCCTGATCTTAACGGCCTGTGCCGTGACAACGCCAAAAGGTCCGGGCAAAAGCCCCGATTCACCGCAGTGGCAGCAGCATCAGCAGCAGGTCGCGAAGATTTCCCAGTACCAGACGCGCGGCTCGTTCGCCTATCTTTCTGACCGGCAAAAAGTGTATGCGCGCTTTTTCTGGCAGCAAACTGGCCAGGACCGCTATCGCCTGCTGCTGACCAACCCGCTGGGCAGCACCGAGCTGGAGCTGAACGCGCAGCCGGGCGTGGTACAACTGGTGGATAACAAAGGCCAGCGCTATACCGCGACCGACGCCGAAGAGATGATCGGCAAGCTGACCGGGATGCCGATCCCGCTCAACAGCCTGCGCCAGTGGATTTTAGGGATCCCGGGCGACGCCACGGATTACAAACTGGATGAAAACTACCGCCTGCGCGAAGTGAATTACAGCCAGAACGGCAAAAACTGGACCGTGACCTACGGCGGTTATGACACTAAAACCCAGCCGGCGCTGCCCGCTAATATGGAGTTGCGCGAAGGCGATCAGCGCATCAAGTTGAAGATGGATAGCTGGACGGTGAAATAATGCGTCGCTGGCCCTCTCCTGCAAAACTGAACCTGTTTTTATATATCACTGGCCGTCGCCCCGACGGCTATCACGATCTCCAGACCCTGTTTCAGTTTCTTGAATACGGCGACACCCTGGATATCGACCCGCGCGATGATGACCAGATCCGTCTGCTGACCCCGGTGGACGGCGTAGCAGATGAAGATAATCTGATCGTCCGCGCCGCGCGGATGCTGGCGGCCAACGCGCGCGACAACGGTTTTACTGGCCCGCTGGGTGCGGATATCGCTATCGATAAGCAGTTGCCGATGGGCGGCGGGCTGGGCGGCGGGTCGTCCAACGCCGCGACAATTCTGGTGGCGCTGAACCATGTGTGGAAAACCGGCTTTAGTGATGAACAGCTGGCGCAGCTCGGCATTACGCTGGGTGCGGATGTACCGGTATTCGTGCGCGGCCGCGCCGCGTTCGCCGAGGGCGTGGGCGAACTGCTGACCTTCGTTGAACCGGCTGAAAAATGGTATCTGGTGGCGCACCCCGGCGAGAGCATTTCCACGCCGGTGATTTTCGGCGATCCCGATTTACCGCGAAACACCCCGAAACGCAGCCTGGAAGCGTTACTAAAATGTGAATTCAGCAATGATTGCGAGGTTATTGCAAGAAAACGTTTTCGTAAGGTTGATGCCGCGCTTTCCTGGCTGTTAGAATACGCGCCGTCGCGCCTGACTGGCACAGGGGCCTGTGTATTTGCTGAATTTGACACAGAATCCGCTGCTCGCCAGGTGCTTAAACAAGCCCCGGAATGGCTGCATGGCTTTGTCGCCAGGGGAGTTAACCGCTCTCCGCTGCATCAAGCACTTGACGTAGTTGTTGACGAATAGCGCAGGAATTCCGGGCATACTGAGTAATGGTGACAACGTCACCCTGTTCCAGATGTTGCGCCATGCTCTTTAAATACACCGCCTGGATGGCGAGCTTCACCCGCATTGATGTCGTCATCCACCACTGGACGCATGCCTGAGGTTCTTCTCGTGCCTGATATGAAGCTTTTTGCTGGTAACGCCACCCCGGAACTAGCACAACGTATTGCCAACCGCCTGTACACTTCCCTCGGCGACGCTGCTGTCGGTCGCTTTAGCGACGGCGAAGTCAGCGTACAAATTAATGAAAATGTACGCGGTGGTGATATTTTCATCATCCAGTCCACCTGTGCCCCCACCAACGACAACCTGATGGAACTGGTTGTGATGGTAGATGCCCTGCGTCGCGCTTCCGCAGGCCGTATTACCGCTGTGATCCCGTACTTTGGCTATGCTCGCCAGGACCGCCGCGTGCGTTCCGCGCGTGTGCCGATCACCGCAAAAGTGGTTGCTGATTTTCTGTCGAGCGTCGGCGTAGACCGCGTTCTGACGGTGGACCTGCACGCAGAACAGATTCAGGGCTTCTTTGATGTGCCGGTAGACAACGTCTTCGGCAGCCCAATTCTGCTCGAAGATATGATCCAGAAAAACCTCGACAACCCGATCGTGGTTTCCCCGGATATCGGCGGCGTGGTGCGCGCTCGCGCTATCGCTAAACTGCTCAACGATACCGACATGGCCATCATCGACAAACGCCGTCCGCGCGCTAACGTCTCCCAGGTGATGCACATTATCGGTGACGTGGCTGACCGCGACTGCGTAATGGTTGACGATATGATCGATACCGGCGGCACCCTGTGCAAAGCGGCGGAAGCGCTGAAAGAGCGCGGCGCGAAACGCGTCTTCGCTTACGCAACCCACCCGATTTTCTCCGGCAACGCAGTGGAAAACATCAAGAACTCCGTGATCGACGAGTTCATCGTATGTGACACCATTCCGCTGGCACCGGAAATCAAAGCGCTGGAAAAAGTTCGTACCCTGACCCTTTCCGGCATGCTGGCAGAAGCGATTCGTCGTATCAGCAACGAAGAATCTATTTCTGCAATGTTCGAACATTGATAGACATGCGTTCAGAAACCCGCTGCGGCGGGTTTTTTTTATTGCATGATGTATTTGTATGACTAATGCCTCCTTCATCTGACATACACTCAACAGATGATGCGCTCATGGATGAAACACAGTGAAAATATCTTCAATCGCCCATTTCCTGCCATTTCGCGCCCTCATCGACGCCTGCTGGCGGGAGAAATACACCGCGTCGCGCTTTAGCCGCGATTTAATTGCCGGGATCACCGTCGGGATTATCGCCATCCCGCTGGCGATGGCGCTGGCCATTGGCAGCGGCGTTGCGCCCCAGTACGGCCTGTATACCTCCGCCGTCGCCGGGATCGTCATCGCCTTAAGCGGCGGCTCGCGTTTTAGCGTCTCTGGCCCTACCGCCGCCTTTGTGGTGATCCTTTATCCGGTGGCCCAGCAGTTCGGGCTGGCGGGCCTGTTAATGGCGACGCTGATTTCCGGGCTATTTCTGGTGCTGTTCGGCCTGGCGCGCTTTGGCCGATTGATTGAATATATCCCGCTGTCAGTGACGCTGGGCTTTACCTCCGGTATCGGTATCACCATCGCCACTATGCAGATCAAAGACTTCTTTGGGCTGGAAATGGCGCACGTGCCGGAACACTATTTACAGAAGGTCGGCGCGTTAGTGATGGCGATGCCGACCCTGAACATAGGCGATGCGGCCATTGGCATTGTGACTCTCGGCGTGCTGGTGTTTTGGCCGCGCTTCGGCATTCGCCTGCCGCCACATCTGCCTGCGCTGCTGGCAGGTTGTGCGGTAATGGCCGCCGTGAATATGCTCGGCGGCGACGTCGCCACCATCGGTTCCCGCTTCCATTACGTACTGGCGGACGGCACCCAGGGCAGCGGCATTCCGCAACTGTTGCCGCAACTGATGCTGCCGTGGAATATTCCCGACTCCGGTTTCACCCTGAGCTGGTCATCCATTCAGGCGCTGCTGCCCGCCGCGTTTTCCATGGCGATGCTTGGGGCGATTGAATCGCTGCTGTGCGCGGTGGTGCTCGACGGCATGACCGGCACCAAACATAACGCCAACAGCGAATTGATCGGTCAGGGGCTGGGCAACCTGGTTGCGCCGTTCTTTGGCGGGATCACCGCCACGGCGGCGATCGCCCGTTCTGCCGCCAACGTGCGCGCCGGGGCCACCTCGCCGGTGGCCGCCGTGATCCACTCGCTGCTGGTGATTATGGCGCTGCTGGCGCTGGCTCCCCTGCTCTCCTGGCTGCCGCTGTCGGCTATGGCGGCGCTGCTGCTGATGGTGGCGTGGAACATGAGCGAGGCCCACAAAGTGGTCAGCCTGCTGCGCCATGCGCCGAAAGACGACATCCTGGTAATGCTGCTGTGTATGTCGCTCACCGTCCTGTTCGATATGGTGATCGCGATCAGCGTCGGCATTGTGCTGGCCTCACTGCTGTTTATGCGCCGGGTCGCGCGCATGACGCGCCTCGCGCCGCTCAACGTCACGGTGCCGGACGATGTACTGGCGGTACGCGTCACCGGCCCGCTGTTCTTTGCGGCAGCTGAAGGAGTATTCGGCCCACTGATGCAGCAGGCCGAGGGGAAACGCATCATCGTGATGCAGTGGGATGCGGTGCCGGTTCTGGATGCCGGCGGGCTGGACGCCCTGCAACGCTTTATCGCCCGCTTGCCGGAAGGCTGCGAGCTGCGCATTTGCCATCTGGAATTCCAGCCGCTGCGCACTCTCGCCCGCGCCCACGTCAAGCCGATCCCTGGGCGTCTGGCGTTCTTCCCTGACCGCGAGGCGGCGCTCGCCGAGCTGTGATCCGTTATGCTGATGCGGGCCGCTGCGCCTGCATCAGCGCGCCTGATGGCTGTTGAAGCAAAAAAAAACGGCCCCGCCTGCGGAGCCGTCTTTTAAAATTGATGAGTTAACTATGACGCTGTTCGTCGCGGCGGCAGCGCTTATCAAAGTGGCGCACCCACCAGTAACGGTCACAAACCTGTTCATGTCCACCAACGCGTGCGCCAGCAAGCCAGAGAACGGCCCCGACAAAGATGCTTAATACCGCTCCATGGGCAAAAAATTGTGGCAGGTTTAGCTGAGGCAACTGATTCAGGATGGAATACGCGACGCCAACAACCATAACCACTAAGCCCAACCCCATAAGAAAGTTACCGAGTAACGAAGCGTTTTTGCGTTTCATATGTCACCTCCGGAACGAAAGGGTGTGTGGGAATATCCCCATTCCTTGTGTGTAAAGTATAGACAACAGTTATGGTTCTCTGTTGCGCCTGGGATCACATTTACGCGCCTGAGCTCACAAAACTTGACATATAACTTGCTGAACTGCATGAAATTCTAATGGTTCAGTACAGTTATTATTCAATGCTGCCACGCCACCGATCGTGCCGCTTTGTCATCATGACCTGAGCGAAGTAAACTACCCAGCGATTTACGGGCAAACTGGAATAACAACGTGACGATAAAATTGATTGTCGGCCTGGCGAACCCCGGCGCTGAATATGCGGCGACCCGCCATAATGCCGGGGCATGGTATGTGGATTTACTGGCGGAACGCCTGCGCGCGCCGCTGAAAGAAGAGGCCAAATTTTTTGGCTATACCTCGCGAGTATCTCTCGCCGGGGAAGATGTGCGGCTGCTGGTTCCGACGACCTTTATGAACCTGAGCGGGAAAGCGGTCGCGGCGATGGCGGGCTTTTACCGCATCGCGCCGGATGAAATCTTAGTGGCCCATGATGAATTAGATCTGCCGCCTGGCGTGGCCAAATTTAAATTAGGCGGCGGCCACGGCGGGCACAACGGCCTGAAAGATATCATTAGCAAGCTGGGGAATAACCCGAATTTTCACCGTTTGCGCGTGGGAATTGGTCATCCCGGCGATAAAAACAAAGTTGTTGGATTTGTGCTGGGCAAACCGCCCACCTCCGAGCAGAAATTAATTGATGACGCCGTAGACGAAGCGGCGCGTTGCACCGAGATTTGGCTAAAAGAAGGTCTGACCAAAGCCACTAACCGTTTGCACGCCTTTAAGGCGCAATAGACGGCTTTTTATCGGGCGACGGGGTGAAATACGCCCCGAATAACGCCTGTTACATGTATAATAGGCAAAGTTATTTATTTTCAGTCATTGAGCCTGTTTTAACTCAATGATAAACAAGCAATTAAGGTGATCTAAACCATGGGATTCAAATGCGGTATCGTCGGCCTGCCGAACGTCGGTAAATCCACTCTGTTCAATGCGCTGACCAAAGCCGGTATTGAAGCGGCTAACTTCCCGTTCTGTACCATTGAGCCGAACACCGGCGTGGTTCCAATGCCCGATCCGCGTCTCGACAAACTGGCGGAAATCGTTAAGCCCCAGCGCATTCTGCCTACCACCATGGAATTCGTGGATATCGCGGGCCTGGTGAAAGGCGCATCCAAAGGCGAAGGCCTGGGCAACCAGTTCCTGACCAACATCCGTGAAACCGAAGCCATCGGCCACGTGGTTCGCTGCTTCGAAAACGACAATATCATTCACGTAGCGGGTAAAGTTGACCCGGCGGAAGATATCGACGTTATCAACACCGAGCTGGCGCTGTCTGACCTGGAAACCTGCGAGCGCGCCATTCACCGCGTGCAGAAGAAAGCCAAAGGCGGCGACAAAGACGCTAAAGCCGAGCTGGCGGCGCTGGAAAAATGCCTTCCGCACCTGGAAAATGCCGGGATGCTGCGCGCGCTGGACCTGACGGCGGAAGACAAAGCGGCTATCCGCTACCTGAGCTTCCTGACCCTGAAGCCGACCATGTATATCGCCAACGTTAACGAAGACGGTTTCGAGAACAACCCGTACCTGGATAAAGTCCGTGAAATCGCCGCGGCTGAAGGCTCCGTTGTGGTGCCGGTTTGTGCCGCCGTGGAATCGGATATCGCCGAGCTGGACGACGCCGACCGCGAAGAGTTTATGGCCGAGCTGGGCATTGAAGAGCCGGGCCTGAACCGCGTGATCCGCGCCGGTTATGCCCTGCTGAACCTGCAAACCTACTTCACCGCTGGCGTGAAAGAAGTCCGCGCATGGACCATCCCGGTTGGCGCGACTGCCCCGCAGGCGGCCGGTAAAATCCACACCGATTTCGAGAAAGGCTTTATTCGTGCTCAGACCATCGCTTATGAGGATTTCATTACTTATAAGGGTGAGCAAGGGGCAAAAGAAGCCGGCAAGATGCGCGCTGAAGGGAAAGATTACATCGTGAAAGATGGCGATGTGATGAACTTCCTGTTCAACGTGTAAGTTTTTTAGCGGGCATGAAAAAATCCACGCGTCGGCGTGGATTTTTTTTACTCTTATTTCTTGTTGAGCATCGACTTTAAATCGGCAAACGGATTATAGGTGGCCGCCCCAACATCTTTTTGCGCATCCTCCCCCGCCACCACGGTAGTGCCGTACTGATCGGCTTCGGTGTACTTCGAATGTTCGTGGTCATGGCAAAACAGACACAGCAACTCCCAGTTACTGCCATCTTCCGGGTTGTTAGTATGGTCGTGATCGATATGGTGGACCGTGAGTTCACGCAGGTTGGAGTAAACAAATTCACGCGAACAGCGCCCGCAGACCCAGGGATATATTTTTAATGCTTTTTCACGGTAGCCGCTTTCCAGCCGCGCGTAGTTTTTGGGGATCAGAGCCATTGTCGAGGTAACCTGTCATAAAGGGATATTTATCCGTTGATTTTAGCAGGCTCGCGTTGTTAACAGGGAGCACTAAGTTCA
Source organism: Atlantibacter sp. MEI4A-1023 (assembly GCF_056155425.1). Classification (NCBI taxonomy): domain Bacteria; kingdom Pseudomonadati; phylum Pseudomonadota; class Gammaproteobacteria; order Enterobacterales; family Enterobacteriaceae; genus Atlantibacter; species Atlantibacter sp. MEI4A-1023. Next base: position 1,989,757 of record NZ_CM149568.1, on the reverse strand, counting down.
ATAATCGGCTCACCGCAGATCCCCATAAAAATGCTATGCTCCAGCCTGTGCCTCTTTCTAAAAGGAAATGACTATGACACCTGCCATCCCACTGAAATTTTATGACATTGCCGACGAGTACTCGACAGAAACAAAAACGCCTGTCTCTGAGTCCGAACGCGACGCCCTGGCGCACTATTTCCAGTTGTTGATCACCCGCCTGATGAATAACGAGGAAATCAGCGAAGAGGCTCAGCAAGAGATGGCTGTTGAGGCCGGGATTAATGAAGGCCGTATCGATGAGATAGCTGATTTTCTCAACCAGTGGGGCAATGAGTAACGCCTGTTTGTGACGTTATCTCAGACAGGAAATATACTTTTTCCCTGAACGCCGCACGATCTCCCCGGCGTTGTTTAAAATCTCTTTTCCTTCAAACGCGCCGTAGCGTTTTGCGAATTTCACGGCGCTCAGGCGGCACGGAATTTACTCCTCGCCCCCCTCTCTCTGCTTCTGCAAATTGTCCCGACCGACTCCGCCAATAAACGGCAGTCTCAGCTTCAGCGGCGAGACATCCACGCCCACATTTAGCCCCAGCACATTCACCTCAAACCCTTCTTCCGCCCCCAGCGTCACTCCGGCAACGCCCAGCAGCGATATCTGTACGCCACGCCCTGACGGCGGCAAGCCAATCACATTACGCAGCGAGCGGAAGTCTTTGCCAATTGCATTGGCGGGCATATCCAGCTTCAGCGCCGGCACTTCGCGCCCGATGTGGGCGATAAACGTATTGCTGTTCGGCCCTGGCCAGACGCGATAGCTATCCGGCCACGGATAAGAGGCAATCGCCGCTTCTATCTGCGGGATCATGGCTTGTGCTTCTGCTCCGCGGTGCTCCACCAGCAGACGGGGTTTTGAGCCGTACCAGTAGCCGTCCGGCGAGTTGCGATTGCGCCTGACTTTCTCTCCCGATCCCCAGCTAATCACCTCGTAACGGTTGTAGTGGGTCTCCCCGGCGCGTTTGAAAATGATCCACGGATGCACCGCCACCACGCCTTTCCAGCCCCAGGTCGGTGCCGCGTAAACCTGTACCACCGCCAGACCGGCATTTTTACGCGGATCGGGCGCCAGTCCGGCAGAGTCGCTGCGGGCGGCCCACCACCCTCTCTGCGCCTCAGGATCGCGGTGATACATCGCCTGGCCGACGCTGGCGACAAGGGAAAGCAGGATGATGCAAAGAAGACTGAGTGAAATCGTTTTAATCAGGATCATTGGGTCCGGCGCGGTTAAAAATACGTCAAAGAGAGAACTATTGTACGGGTGTTTTTTTATCCAGCAATCGACAACATGCTTTTTGTTTTGCTCTCCGAAAAGTCTTATACGCCCGACCTTCCACGGATCTATGCCAGGCTTGAATAAGTATTTCTGTTAAGGAGCGCCAGCACCTTACGTAATCGACAACGATGACAACGTGGAGAAAGCATGACGCAGACACAAACACTCTCTGACCATGACGTTCAGTTAATCGACCGCTACTGGCGAGCCGCCAATTATCTCTCCGTCGGGCAAATCTATCTGATGGATAACCCGCTGCTGCGCGAGCCGCTCAAACCCGAACATATCAAGCCGCGCCTGTTGGGGCACTGGGGAACGACACCGGGCCTGAACTTTATCTACGCGCACCTGAACCGGGTTATCCGCCAGCGCGATCTCGATATGATTTATATCTGCGGGCCGGGGCACGGTGGGCCCGGCATGGTCGCTAACACCTGGCTTGAAGGCAGCTATAGCGAAATCTATCCCGATATCAGCGTTGATGCTGACGGCATGAAAAAACTGTTCAAACAGTTCTCCTTCCCCGGCGGCATCCCCAGCCACGCGGCACCCGAAACACCGGGCTCCATCAACGAAGGCGGCGAATTGGGCTACTCGCTGTCCCATGCGTTTGGTGCGGTGTTCGATAACCCGTCGCTGATTGCCACCTGCGTGATTGGCGATGGCGAAGCGGAAACCGGCCCGCTGGCCTCCAGCTGGTACGGCATCAAGTTCCTTAACGCGGCGCGCGATGGCGCGGTGTTGCCAATTTTGCATCTTAACGGCTATAAAATCGCCAACCCGACGATCCTCGGGCGCACCCGCGATGACGATTTACAACATCTTTTCCAGGGCTATGGCTATGAGCCGCTCATCGTTAGCGGTCATGAACCGGAGAAAATGCACCGCCAGATGGCAGAAACCCTGGAAAAGACGCTGGACAGCATTCGCCAGTACCAGCAGCAGGCGCGCAGCGGCAACCCACCTGACGCACTGCCGCGCTGGCCGATGATCATTTTGCGCAGCCCGAAAGGCTGGACCGGCCCGCAAACGGTCGATGGCAAAAAGGTTGAGGATTTCTGGCGCGCCCATCAGGTGCCGATTTCCTCGTGCCGCGAGAATGACGAGCACCGCCAGATCCTCGAACGCTGGATGCGCGGCTATCAGCCGGAAGATCTATTTGACGAGAACGGCACGCTGAAGCCTGAGCTGCGCGCCCTTGCCCCTGAGGGCGACAAGCGTATGGGAGCCTCGCCCTGGGCCAACGGCGGCCGCCTGCGCCGGGAACTGGTTACGCCGCCATTGCGGGAATACGCCGTGGATGTCGTCAAGCCAGGGGATACCCAGGCCGAATCGACTTCTGCGCTGGGTGCTTATCTGGCCGGGATTTTCCAGCGCAACCCTGACAACTTCCGCCTGTTTGGGCCGGATGAAACCGCATCCAACCGCCTCAGCAACGTGTTCGACGTGACCAATCGTACCTGGCTGGAGCCGCTTAAACCCTATGATGAACAGCTGGCACCGGATGGCCGGGTGATGGAAATCCTCAGCGAGCACCAGTGCCAGGGCTGGCTGGAGGGCTATTTGTTAACCGGGCGGCACGGCCTGTTTAACTGTTATGAAGCCTTTATTCACATTATCGACTCGATGTTTAACCAGCACGCCAAATGGCTGAAGATCACCCGCAAGCTGCCGTGGCGTGAGCCCATTTCATCGCTCAACTATCTGCTCTCTTCGCACGTCTGGCGTCAGGATCACAACGGTTACAGCCACCAGGACCCCGGTTTTATGGATCACGTGGCGAATAAAAAGGCCGATATTGTGCGCATCTATCTGCCGCCGGATGCCAACACGCTGCTGTGCGTCGCCGACCACTGCCTGCAAACCTGGGATCGGATTAACGTCATCGTAGCCGGTAAACAACCTGCGCCCCAGTGGCTGACGCTGGACGACGCGGCGGAACACTGCGCCGCCGGGATGGGCATCTGGCACTGGGCGGGCACGGTGCCGCAAGGCGAGTCCCCGGATGTGGTGATGGCCTGCGCGGGCGACGTGCCGACCATGGAAACCCTGGCAGCGGTGGATTTGCTGCGCGAGTATCTACCCGATTTACGCATTCAGGTGGTCAACGTGGTGGATTTAATGGCGCTGCAAACCCAGGATGAGCACCCGCACGGCAAAAGCGAGCAGGATTTTGAGGTGATATTTACGCCTGACAAGCCGGTGATTTTCGCTTTCCACGGCTATCCGAGCCTGATCCACCGCCTGACTTACCAGCGCAACAACCATCGTAACTTCCACGTGCGCGGGTTTATGGAAGAAGGCACCACCACCACGCCGTTTGATATGACGGTGCTGAATGAGCTGGACCGCTTTCATCTGGCGCAGGCGGCGATCCTGCGGGTTCCGTCATTGCAAGGCAAAGCCGACGCCATTCTTGACGCGTTACAGGAAAAAATCGCCGCTCACCATCAGTACGTGCGCGAGCATGGCGAGGATCTGCCCGAGGTGCAAAACTGGAAGTGGCCTTCCCAACAGGGAGAAGGCCAGGCACCGGAGTAAGCTGACCGTTTTACGCTAAACGGTCTCGTTGTCCAGCCGCGAGCGGTGGCGCAAACTGGCTGCCCACCGCTCAGCCCCCGGTTGACTTATTTTGTAAAAAGCCTACATTTCAGGACATGAAAACTATCCTGATTATCGTCCCTGATGGCGGCATGCTATTCGAAGCCGCCGGTATTGCCGACATCCTGATGCAGGCCAACCGGCTGCATCCCGGTTCGTCCGGCGCGCCCCGTTACCGCATCACTATCGCCACGACCCAGCCGCACCAGGTGATCCACGGGCAGTCGGGGTTAAACCTGCTGGCGGATCATCGCCTCACTGAACTGGACCCGTTCGAGCCCCGCGACACCATTATGATCACCGGGCGCGGCACCCATCTGGACGAGCGCGACGCGGTAGCAAGCTGGGTGCGCATGGCCGCGCCTCATGCACGGCGCGTGGCGTCAATCTGCGGCGGCGCGATGCTGCTGGCGCAGGCGGGTTTGCTGGATGGCCGCCGCGCCACCACCCACTGGCGCTTGCTGGAAACCCTGCAGGCAACGTACCCGCTGGTTAAAGTGGAAGGCGGCCCGCTATACGTGCAGGATGGCCCGATGTGGACCTCCGGTGGCGTCAGCTCCGGCTTTGATTTAACCCTGGCGCTGGTGGAAGAGGACTACGGCTTTACCCTTGCCCGGGACGTGGCCCAGGATATGGTGATGTACCTACGCCGTCCCGGCGGGCAGTTACAGTTCAGCCGCTATAAGCTCGATCAGGCCGAGCATGACGGCCCGGTGGGCGAGCTGCAAACCTGGATCCTGGCGAACCTCGCCGACGATCTGTCGGTAGAAAATCTGGCGCAGCGCGTCGCCATGAGCCCGCGCAACTTCACCCGGGTGTTCACCCGGGAAGCCGGCGTCTCCCCTGCCCGCTACGTCGCCGAAGCCCGTCTGGCTGCGGCCCGCGACCGGCTGGAGCAGACCACCGAAACCCTGGAACGCATCGCACAGATCACCGGTTTCGGCAGCAGTATCAATTTACGGCGCATTTTCGAGAAACAGTTGCACCTTACCCCCGGCGAATACCGCCAGCGCTTCCACTGCCGCAAATTGGCGTAAAGTGATCCTTTTTTGTCATTTACGCCATTACGCCTGACGCCTACCCTGATGGCAGAAACCGCACATCAGGAGGTAACTATGTTAAAGATCGGCATTAACGGCTTTGGCCGCATTGGGCGCAACGTCTTCCGGGCAGTCCTGAAAGATCAACAGGTCGAGATCGTGGCGATTAACGACCTGACCGACAGCAAGACCCTGGCGCACCTGCTGAAGTACGACTCCCTGCTTGGCACCCTGCCGCTTGCGGTCGAAGCAGGCGAAGGCGAACTACGCATCGACGATAAAGTGGTGAAAGTGTTCTCCCAACGTGACCCGGCGGAAATCCCGTGGCGCAGCGTTGGCGTGGATATCGTGATTGAAGCCACCGGGTTCTTCACCGAACGCGAAAAAGCAGCGGTACACATTACCCACGGCGGCGCAAAGCGCGTCATCATCTCGGCCCCGGCAAAAAACGACGACATTACCGTTGTGATGGGCGTAAACCATCAGCAGTACGATCCCGGGAAGCATTTTGTGGTCAGCAACGGCAGTTGCACCACCAACGGACTGGCTCCGGCGGCGCAGGTGCTGCACCAAACATTTGGCATTGAACATGGCCTGATGAACACCACGCACGCCTACACCAACAGCCAGGCGCTGCATGACCAGCCGGAAAAAGATCTGCGCGGCGCGCGGGCCGCTGCCCTGTCGATTGTTCCCTATTCCAGCGGCGCGGCGAAAGCGCTCGGCAAAGTGATCCCGGAACTTGACGGTCGGCTGACCGGGTATTCACTGCGCGTACCGGTTCCGGTGGTATCGATTGTCGATTTAACCGTGACGCTGAAACGCGATGTCACCGCTGAAGAGGTCAACGCCGCCTTCCGCGCCGCGGCGACAGACGGCCCGCTTCAGGGAATTTTGGGTTACAGCGAGGAGCCGCTGGTTTCCAGCGATTATCAGGGCGATGCCCGTTCATCGATTATCGACGGGCTGTCAACGCTGGTCATCGGCGGCAATCTGGTGAAAATCCTTGCCTGGTATGATAACGAATGGGCGTTCTCCCGACGCCTGATTGACCTTGCCCGCCTGATGGAACAACGCGGGCTGTAAACACGCTTGCATCGCCATCTGAACATGCGTCAGATGGCGATTTTTTTGTTTACACGCCAGGCCCGATCCCGCCTGCCCTGGCGATGACAAACTTGTACATCGTAAAGTTACAAACTTGTACACTGCATGACTGGCGAACCCCCGCGCCGCAGTCTACGGTTAAACACATACTTAAGTCTGTTTCCATGGCGGTCCCTCATCAATGAGCGAGAATCAAAACACCCCGTCCGGTGGCGTGTCGGTCCACGAAATCAAAAGCACTATCGAGCATCACCTCAGCGGATTACTGAACAGTTGCGACAATAAAACCGCAGTGGGCATGGCGATGCAGGAGAGCGTCTTAGGACCAGGAAAGCGGATCCGCCCCCTGATGATGATGCTGATCGCGCACGACCTGGGGTATCCGGGCGAAAAGAAGACCCTGCTGGATCTGGCCTGCGCCGTGGAGATGATCCATAGCGCCTCGCTGATCCTCGACGATATCCCCTGTATGGACAACGCGGACATGCGGCGCGGCAAGCCGACCATCCATAAAAAATATGGCGAAAGCGTGGCGATCCTCGCGGCGATTGGCCTGCTGACCAAAGCCTTCGCGCAGGTCTCTGCCGCCAGCGGGTTGAGCGGCGAACAAAAAGCGCGCGTGGTGGGCGCGCTGGCGAATGCGGTTGGCGAACAAGGGCTGGTGCTCGGCCAGTTTCGCGATCTCGCGGGCGTCGGGCACACCCAGAATATCAACGACATTACCGCCACCAACGATTTGAAAACCGGGGTGCTGTTTATTGCCATGTTGCAGGTGATCGCCCTTGCCGCCAGCGCCAGCGACGCTACCCACCAGCGGTTATCGGCGTTCGCCACCGATTTTGGTCAACTATTTCAACTGCTGGATGACCTGTCAGATTCTCACTTCACCACCGGGAAAGACCGCAACAAAGATGCCGGTAAGCCGACGCTGGTGAACGTGCTGGGCCGGGAACGGGTTTGTGATCGGGTTTATCACCATTTTCATTCCGCCAATGAACACCTGGCCGCCGTGTGCACGGCCGGGCAGGAAACCCGCCAGTTTATTCACGCCTGGTTAACCCTGACGCTGGCAGGAGAAAAACCCGCCATGAAAAGCGCTTGATCACCCCCTTTAGACACTCGTTTACCAGCCAGGTTGGAGGAATACCATGGCGTTGAAACACCAGGGAATTGTACAGAGGAAAAACGATCATCTGGACATTATCCTTAACTCTCCACAGGACGTGACGGGGACATCCACCGGCTTTGAACACTGGCGTTTTGTGCATTGCGCCCTGCCGGAAATTGATTATCAGGCCATTGATTTATCCAGCCAGTTTCTCGGCAAAACCCTGAATGCGCCGTTGCTGATAAGCTCCATGACCGGCGGCGCGCAGCGCTCGAAATTTATCAATCACCATCTGGCGGAAGCGGCCCAGGAACTGCGGGTTGCCATGGGCGTAGGTTCACAGCGCATCGCCCTGGAAGGCAAGTCTGACAGCGGCATCGACAAGTCGCTGCGCAGGCTGGCACCCGACATTCCGCTGATGGCGAATCTGGGCGCGGCGCAGCTGGCGGGTGAAAAAGGCATCGACGCGGCACGACGGGTGGTAGAGATGATTGAAGCCGACGCGCTGATTGTCCATCTCAACCCCTTGCAGGAGATGCTTCAGGCCGACGGCGATCGCGACTGGGCCGGCAAACTCGACGCCATCGCCCAGGTGGTGCGTTATCTTGATGTGCCGGTCGTGGTCAAGGAAGTGGGGGCCGGTATTTCTGCCACCGTCGCTGGTAGGCTGATTGATGCTGGCGTCAGCGCTATTGACGTGGCGGGCGCAGGCGGTACCAGTTGGGCGGCGGTTGAAGGCAAACGCGCGGAAGATCCGCACTTGCGGGCGCTGGCGATGGCCTTCGCCGACTGGGGCATTCCTACCGCCGAGGCGGTTAAGGCGATTGCCGGGGCGTACCCGGAGGCCACGCTGATCGCCTCCGGCGGCATCCGCACAGGTATCGATGTGGCGAAAGCGCTACGGCTCGGGGCCAGCCTCGCCGGACAGGCAGCGGCGATCCTTGATAGCGCTACCGAATCCAGCCAGGCGGTGGTGGCGCGTTTTTCTCTGACCATCGATCAGTTAAAACTGGCCTGTTTCTGTACCGGCAGCCCCAGTCTGGAGACCCTGAAACGCGCTGACATCGTCTGGTGCGGCCGCTGACATGAGTCATTTTGCCATTATCGTACCGCCGTTATACAGCCATATCCGGGCGATGGAAGCGCTGGCGCTGCACCTGAGCGGTAAAGGGCATCGGCTAACGTTTATTGTCAGCCCGGAACTGATCGCCCGCGATAACCCGCGCATCAGCGGCTGTATGCCGCTGCCGGAGGCGATTCGCGAAGCCCAGCAACGCTTTCGCGACCCTGCTGCGCGTACCTTTTTCCGCATCGCCGGCACGCTCGCCCGGCATACCGACGCGCTGTGCCGTGAGCTGCCGGGCCTGTTAAAACGTTTGCAGGTGGATGGCGTCATAGCCGACCAGATGGAGCCTGCGGGCGGGCTGGTCAGCAGCTATCTGGGGCTGCCGTTCGTGTCGGCGGCCTGCGCCCTGCCCGTCAACCGCGAACCAGACTTACCGCTGCCGGTGATGCCGTTCAACTATGCCGATGATGACGCGGCCCGCAAGCTCTACGCAGGCAGCGAGCGGGTGTATGACCGGTTGATGCAGGCGCATTACCGGGTGATCGACAATTACAGCCGCCGCTTTGGATTGCCAGGCCGCTATCGGCTGGATCACTGCCTGTCGCCGCTGGCACAGGTGGCCCAGGGCGCTGCGGCGTTTGATTTCCCACGCCGCGCACTGCCAGACCATTTTCACTACATCGGCGCGTTTCAGTCAGTGGACGCCACGCCAAACCCGCCGCGAAATACCAAACCGGTGGTCTACGCCACGCTGGGTACGCTGCACGGCCACCACTATTCGCTGCTGCGCACGCTGGCGCGGGGCTGCCACCTGGCGGGCGTCGAGGTGACGATATCCCACTGCGGCGGGCTTGACGCCGCTCAGGTCGATGGGCTGTACCGTAATGGCGCGCACCGGGTGGAGAGCTTTGTTCCCCAGCGCGAGGTTATTCTTCAGGCGGATATGATCCTGTGCCATGCAGGGTATAACACCGTGCTGGAAGGCATTGCCGCCCGGCGCCCGCTGATGGTGATGCCGGTGGCGTTCGATCAGCCTGCCGTGGCGGCGCGGGTGACGTATCACAATCTGGGGCGACGGGTTTCCCGGCTGGCGACGGCCTCAGCCATCGCCAGGGAGATCACTGCGCTGCTGGACGACAACAACGGCGTGGGCAAACGGCTGGAAGAGACCAGCCAGGCGTTACGTGACGCGGGCGGCGCAGCGCGGGCGGCGGCTCTCGTCGAACAGGCACTGCTCGCTGGACGCCCGGTTTACCGCGGGACGGGGCAGCCATGAGCCTGGACCTGATTTTAGTGGGCGCAGGCCTGGCGAACGGCCTGATCGCCTGGCGTTTAAAACAGCGCCATCCGCAGATGAACATTCTGCTGCTTGAACAAGGGGCGTCGCCGGGGGGTAACCATACCTGGTCGTTTCATCACCACGATATCAGCGCCGGGCAGCATCAGTGGATCGCCCCACTGGTGGCCCACCACTGGCCCGGTTATCAGGTGATTTTCCCGGAGCTGGTGCGCGATATCGATCAGCCCTACTACACCGTCACCTGCGACCGCTTTGCGAACCGGTTGCGCGAGGCGCTGGGCGACCATCTGCGGCTGAATTGCCCGGTCGCTGCCGTCACGCCTGACAGCGTAAAACTGGCCGATGGCACCACGCTACGCGCCCGGGCGGTGATTGACGGGCGTGGCCAGCGCGCCATGCCCGGCTGGCGCTGCGCCTGGCAACTGTTCGTCGGGCAGGAGTGGCGGCTTGCCGAGCCGCACGGCTTAACGCGCCCGCTGTTGATGGACGCCACCGTGGCCCAGCACAACGCCTACCGGTTTTTCTATTTACTGCCGCTGACGCCCGACACGCTACTGATTGAGGATACCCGCTTTAGCAACGCGCCGGACTTACCGCCCGAGGAATACCGCGACGCCATCCGCCAGTACGCCGGGCAGCATGGCCTGGTGCTCGATCAGCTAATCCGTGAAGAGTCCGGTTGCCTGCCGCTCACGCTGGCGGGCGACGCGCCGTTAAACGCTGACCAGCCCTGCTCGGGAATGCGCGCCGGATTGTTCCATGCGGTCACCGGCTATTCTCTGCCGCTGGCGGTACAACTGGCCGATGCTATCGCCGCGCAGCCGCGCTTTGACGCACCTGGCCTGCAACGGCTGGTTCAGCGCATGTCCACGCACCAGTGGCGCAGCCAGGGGTTTTTACGCCTGCTCAACCGGATGCTGTTTCTGGCAGGCCAGGCGGACCACCGCTGGCGCGTGATGCAAAAATTTTATCGCTTACCCGATGCGACCATCGCCCGTTTCTATGCCGGGAACCTGACCCTTTCTGATAAAGCGCGAATACTGACAGGCAAGCCCCCCGTCCCCGTTTTTGGGGCGTTACGGGCGGCAATAAACACAGGGAATAAACAATGAAAAAAACCGTGGTGATTGGCGCAGGTTTTGGCGGGCTGGCGCTCGCGATCCGCTTGCAGGCAGCAGGCATCCAGACCACCCTACTGGAACAGCGCGATAAGCCAGGCGGGCGCGCCTATGTTTATCACGACCAGGGATTTACGTTTGATGCCGGGCCGACGGTGATCACCGATCCCAGCGCGCTGGAAGAACTGTTCAGCGAGGCGGGCAAACGGCTGGCAGATTATGTTGAACTGCTGCCGGTCGACCCGTTCTACCGGCTGTGCTGGGAAGACGGCAAGCGCTTCGATTACAGCAATAACGAAGCGCTGCTCCAGCAGCAAATCGCCGACTTTAACCCGGCGGACGTGCAGGGTTACGCCCGCTTTCTGGATTATTCCAGAGCGGTGTTTAAAGAGGGCTACCTGCGGCTCGGCGCAACGCCGTTTTTGCACATCAGCGATATGGTCAAAGTCAGCCCGCAGTTGATGCGGCTACGCGCCTGGGAGAACGTCTACCAGGCGGTGTCGCGGTTTATCCAGGACGACCACCTGCGCCAGGCGTTTTCTTTTCACTCCCTGCTGGTGGGCGGTAATCCGTTCGCCACCTCGGCGATCTATACCCTGATCCACGCCCTGGAGCGGGAATGGGGGGTCTGGTTCCCACGCGGCGGCACCGGGGCGCTGGTCAACGGCATGGTGAAGCTATTTACCGATTTAGGCGGTACGCTGGAGTTAAACACGGCGGTTGAGCGCATCGAGGTAAACCAGCAGACGGTCACTCAGGTGATCGCCCGGGACGGACGGATATTTACGGCGGATGCGGTGGCCTCCAACGCCGATGTGGTGAACACCTATCAAAAACTGCTGGGCCACGATCCGCACGGCAAAACCAAAGGCGAGAAGCTGGCCGGGAAGCGAATGAGCAATTCGCTGTTTGTGCTTTACTTCGGCCTGAACGCCCCGCACCCGCAGCTGGCGCACCACACGATTTGCTTCGGGCCGCGTTACAAGGCGCTGGTGCAGGAGATTTTTAACGGCTCGACGCTGCCGGATGATTTCTCGCTGTATCTGCACTCACCCTGCGCCACCGACCCGTCGCTGGCCCCACCGGGCTGCGGCGCGTTTTACGTGCTGACGCCGGTCCCGCATTTGGGTAATGCCCCGCTTGACTGGCGCGTGGAAGGCCCGGCGCTGCGCGAGCGGATTTTCGACTACCTGGAGCGGCGCTATATGCCGAACCTGCGCCAGCAACTGGTGACGCACCGCATCTTCACGCCGGATGATTTCCAGCACACCCTGGGCGCGCATCTGGGATCGGCGTTTTCCCTCGAGCCTTTGCTGACCCAGAGCGCCTGGTTCCGGCCACATAATCGCGATGAGCATCTGCAAAACCTGTATCTGGTGGGCGCAGGAACCCATCCCGGCGCGGGCATTCCTGGGGTGATCGGCTCGGCGAAAGCCACAGCGCGGCTGATGCTGGAGGATCTGGCATGAACCAGCCGCTATTGCGCCACGCAGCCAACACCATGCGCAGCGGCTCGAAGAGTTTTGATGCCGCCGCCCGGCTGTTTGACGCCGAAACCCGCCGCAGCGTGCTGATGCTCTACACCTGGTGCCGCTACTGTGATGACGCTATCGATAATCAGATCGCCGGTTTTGCCGCTCCTGCGCCCGCCACTGACTCCCCGGTCCAGCGGCTGATGCAGTTGCGTACCGCGACCCAGCAGGTGTATCAGGGCCACGCGATGAGTGAGCCGGCATTTGCCGCGTTGCAGGACGTGACGGTGCGTCACCATATTCCCGCCAGATGGCCGCTGGAACACCTGGAGGGCTTCGCGATGGACGTGCGCGGGGAGCGTTATCACACGATCGACGATACCCTGCGCTACTGTTACCACGTGGCGGGCGTGGTAGGCCTGATGATGGCGCATATCATGGGCGTGCGCGACGAGCGGGTGCTGGACAGGGCCTGCGATTTGGGGCTGGCGTTTCAGTTAACCAATATCGCGAGGGATGTCATTGAAGACGCCGGGGCCGGACGCTGCTATCTCCCGCAACAGTGGTTAGCGGAGCAGTCCCTGGATGCAGAAAACTTTCATTTAGCGGAAAACCGGGCGGCGCTGTTTCGCGTGGTGGCGCGCCTGCTGGACGAGGCGGAGCCTTATTATATTTCCGCGCTGGCGGGGTTGCCTGCCCTGCCCCTGCGATCCCGCTGGGCGATTGCTACTGCCCGGGACGTGTACCGCGCGATTGGGAGCAAAGTCGCTGACGCCGGGGTAAACGCCTGGGATAGCCGCCAGCACACCGGTAAAACGGAAAAGCTGGCGCTGTTGCTCAAGGGCGCGGGGCGCGCGGCGATTGCGCCGGTGGCGGCTCGCTCGCCGCGTCCTGATTCACTGTGGCAGCGCCCCGTTTAGCCGGGCGGCGGCGATGGCGTAGCTGTGCCTGTAATTCTTCCGGCGAGCGCACCACTAAAAAGCCGAACGACACGCAGCCCTCTTTGCCATTCACTGCGTGATGGAAACGGTGCGCCAGCCACAGCCGCTTCAGATAGCCTTTGCGCGGCACCCAGTGAAACGGCCAGCGCTGATGCACCAGCCCGTCGTGGACCAGGAAATAGAGCACGCCATACAGCGTCATTCCCGCACCGATCCACTGCAACGGCCATACTCCGGCGGTGCCAACGGCGATCAGCACGATAGCGACCCCCGCGAATACTACGGCATACATATCGTTTAGCTCAAACCAACCGGTACGCGGGGAGTGATGGGACCGATGCCAGCGCCAGCCGAAGCCGTGCATGATATAACGATGGGAAAACGCGGCCACGGCTTCCATCGCCGCCGCGCTAACCAGAACAATGACTACGTTAAGCCAGATACTCACATCCCTTTCCTCGTCAGCGGGCATAAACCTGTAGCAGTATAGTGCACCTGCTGAATTTGGCGGGATGTAGCCGGATAACAGCGTGGGCTACAGTTATTGCGAACCAGATGGCAATTGCAAGGATAACGGGATGACAAAAACAGCACTCGCCTTATTTGTAATGAGCGTCGCGGGCTATGCCTGGGCCGCTGACGCGCCACAGTATGACGACGCCAGCCAGAGCGTTTATTTGCAGTATTACCCTTCCTCGAAAGCGCCGACTGGCGTTGCCCATACGCCGGGCCTGCGGATTAATTTCCCCGGCGGCGACGCGCGCCCGATTGAGATGGATACCGGCTCTACCGGCATTGTGATCTCTGCCGAATCCATTCCCGGTTTTTCAGCGCTTCCCGGCACGCCGGGCAAACTCACCTACAACAGCGCCGGGCGGATCATGATCGGCTCCTGGGTGACCACGCCGGTGACGGTGAGCGGCAGTAACGGCCAGCATTTCACTACCGCGCCGATCCCGGTGCTGGCGGTGACGCAAATTGCCTGCCAGGACAATGCCCGCCACTGCACCCCGGAAGATAACCCGCGCGGCGTCGCTATGATGGGCGTGGGCTTTGCCCGGGAAGGCAGCGAGCAGAAGCAAAGTACGCCCGCTACTAACCCGCTGTTAAATCCGGCTACGGCGGATAATTTTCATAAAGGCTACGTGGTGACGCGCAACGGGGTTCATGTCGGGCTGAATGCAGAGGTGACGAAGGGCGGATTTTCTTACGCAAAATTGCAGCCCGATCCGCATATCCCCGGCGAATGGCAGGCCGCACCGGTGTGTATTGTGGTAAATAGCGATGCAAAACGCTGCGGAACGGCGCTGGTTGATACCGGGGTGACCGATATGTTTTTAACGCTGCCGAATTACCCGTCCAAAACCCTGTCTGATGAGGCCTCGCTGACCTTTACGTTTACGCCAGCGGTGAGCTATACACTCAGCGGCAGCGATTCACCGCTTGCACCGGAGAAAATCATCCTGAATACCACCCGGCAAACGCCGTTTGTGAATACCGGTGTGAATTTCCTTAATGGCTTTGATGTGCTGTATGACGCGCAAAACGGTTATTTTGGCTATCGGTCGGTACAGCGTTAATCCCACCAGGTTGTCAATGCAGGGCTGCTACCATTAACCGGGTCCTGCTCAGGAAACGGCAGCGCGGCGATACGCGCCAGCATTTCCGGCGTCGCCGCCTGCCTGCACAGATCAAAATCCGCACCCGGCGGATAGGCCCCAACCACCAGAAAATCCTCGCTGGCCGATAACCGCCGATGCCCGGTGCCCGCCGGGAGTAACAGCGCGTCGCCGGTTTTCACCTCAATCTCTTCACCGCCTGGCCCGCCAATCATCAGGCGCGCCGAGCCCTGGGCTACGCCTAACACTTCATGGGCGTTAGAGTGGTAATGGTGATAGTCGAAAATCCCGTCACGCCACTGGGGCGGCCAGCCGTTATCAGCGAACCGCTGTTCAAACCGGCTGGCGATATCGCCGTCGGTAATCACGCTTTTATAGATTAAGACCGGTAAATGGGGATTATTAGGCACCCAGTCGTGGGCGGCGAGCATCAGGGTTTGGGGAATAATGGCCTGGCGAGCAGTCATCCGCAATCTCCTTCCGTTAACGTGTCTGTTAACTGTAGACGGCTTATCGACCCGCCAGTAATTGTTCCAGAAGACTCCGCATGGCTGGAGATAATGCGGCCCCGTCGCGATAGCAAAAGCAGAGCTGTCGCTGCGCCCAGCTATCCGCCAGCGCCAGGATAGCGTAGCCATAACGCGGCTGATAGCGCGCGGCAATGCTCAGGGGCAATATACCGATACCAATGCCCTGCGCCACCATTTCCCCGACACCCTCAAAGGTGTTCATCCGGATACGCAGCGCCAGCGGGCGGCGGGCGTGGGCGTTGATATGCTCTTGCAAGGCGCTGCCCGGATATAACCCAATAAAAGCCTGGTCCTGTACATCCGCAAAGTGGACCGTTTTCTGCGATGCCAGTGGATGCTTTTCCGCGACGATCAGCGCCAGGTTGTCGGCGGCCAGCGGCCATAATTGTAGCCCCTGCGCGTCGACGGCATCGGACACGATCCCCGCCTCGCCCACGCCGTTCACCAGGCAGTTGACGATATCGCTGCTGGTGCGTTCCTCCAGTTCAACATGCAGCGTGGGATGCGCCGCTAACCAGCGCGCCAGCCGGGACGGCAGAAATTCGCTGACCGCCGAGGTATTGGCGAAAAGCCGTAGCGTCTGCTGTGCGCCGCTGGCGAAGCCGTTAAGTTCACTTTTCAACTGGCTTTGCTGCTCAAGGATCAGCCGGGCATGGCGTTCAAACGCTTTGCCCGCCGCCGTGGTCGCCACGCCGCGCGGATGGCGTTCCAGCAGTTGTACGCCCGCATCCACTTCAATATTACGCAGCCGTTCACTGGCCGACGCCAGCGCCAGGTTTGCCCGCGCCGCGCCCTGGGTAATGCTGCCCGCGTCAACGATGCATAAGAACAGTTTGAGATCTGCCAGATCGAGCCGCATACGCTGCCTTTTCTCCCTTCGGTTGTGCCGAAGGCCGTGTGGGGAAAACCAGATTGTGCCCTGTCCAGCACATTGATTCAATTGAGCAATGGACCTCTTACTTACTGAATACGCTATGAATGAGTTAATGCTGATTTTTGTCGCCGCCGGCCTGGTAAAAGGCGTGACGGGGATGGGTTTGCCAACGGTGGCAATGGGCCTGTTAAGCCTGGTAATGCCGCTGCCGGCGGCCGCCGCGCTGCTGGTGCTGCCGTCGTTTATCACCAATATCTGGCAGCTATTTACCGGCCCATCGCTGGGCCAGATTGTGCGCAGGCTGTGGCCGATGATGGCGTGTATGGTGCCCGCCACGTTTGCCGGTTCGGCATTGCTGATCGGCGCAGGGCAAGGGGCGGTAGCCGGATTAGGCGCGGCGCTGATTATTTACGCCAGCTATGCGCTGCTGGCCCCGGCATTGGCGGTTCCGGCACGCGCCGAAGCGTGGCTTTCGCCGCTCACCGGGGCCATCACCGGCGTGGTGACCGGCGCGACAGGCGTGTTTGTGATGCCCTCTGTGCCCTATCTTCAGGCGCTATCGATGAGTAAAGACGAACTGGTGCAGGCGCTGGGACTGTCGTTCACCCTTTCTACCGTGGCGCTGGCGGTCGGTTTGGCGGCACATAACGCCTTTCCCCTCGCGCAGCTTAACCAGTCGCTGCTGGCGATCGTTCCGGCGCTGTTGGGAATGTGGCTGGGGCAGAAGATCCGCGCGCGGTTGAGTGCAAAACATTTTCGGCTGTGCTTTATGCTGTTTTTGCTGGGGCTGGGAGTTGAACTGGCGTCGAGGCCGTTTATTTGACGGGGCGGGCATCGCGAAGGTTCGCGATGCCCGCCCAGAGTTAGATTTTGATGCCGTATTTCGCGGCAACAGTATCGTAGTAATCAATTTGATCTTTTACATCAGCGATAACTGGCGGGTAATCTTCTTTAGCAAACTCAAGACGGCGATCGCAATAATATTTAAGAGACTCGCGGAAAACTTTCATCGATACAGAGCTGTACTGGTAATCAGCAAATTTTACGCCGGTCGCTGTCGCTGCCCGTTGAGAAATATCTTGCCGCCCTTCATTGCCAAATAATGAATACATAGCAGCCTGGCGCGCTTTAAAAATATCGTTTGCTACCGCGTCGCCATTATCTTTCATGAGTTCTTTAATGCACGTTGCCTGAGGTTTGTTATATTGGGCATATTCTTTATTCAGCCTGGCCAGGCGTTCAACCGCTTCTTTGCGTTCCTCAGCAAAGGTTTTCTGCGCCTTCGGGTCCGCGCACACCAGACGAATAATTTTGCCGTTTAAGTCTTCGTGGAGCGTCCCTTCCTTCATACGTTCGCGCATATAATTGATTTGTGTCCGACACTCATATTCCGACCCGTTGATCCGATTCTCAGGGTGCGCAGTAACATATTCAATAGTATCAGCGAGATTCTTGCTGGGGTTCTTGCCGTACTCTGTCATGGCCGCTGACAAAAATAATGAATCCCAGGTCATTCCACCTTCGTTAAACAATTTAACCGTGCGCAAGTCACCGTGCTTGATCGCCTGCTCCATGGTGCCCCGATCCCACTGCACCCCAAGGTTCGCCAGCTCTTTACGCGGATCGACGCTGGTTTCCTGCTTCACTTTGCCAAGCTTTTCCTGCACGTCGCTGACTTTATCTTTGATGATTTCGGTATTCACAAAGCTGCCGCCGCTAAAATGCAGCGTCACACCAGTAATGGCGATAATGCCCACAATACCCGCCAGAGCCCAGGTGAGTTTGTGATTTATTTTCTTCACGACCACTTCATTGCGTTCAGCGGTGGCATTCAGTTTCGCCAACTGTGTCTGATACGCTTTGACAGCCTCGGCGGGCGCGTGGTACAGCGCATCCGGGTCCGTCTGCAAACGCCCCTGCTGATGCGCATTGCGCAGCGGCTCCACCACCTGGTCGAAATACTCGTTCAGCAACAGCATTTCCGATTCGGTTAACTTTTTATGGTGGGCGATTTTATTGCGGATATGGTTCAGGCTCTGCAAAAACTGCGACAGCGTTTCCCGGGTGGTGGAAGCGTAATTCAGCCCCGAGGCGCCGTCAAAATAGGCGTCGTAATAATTCGGGTAATCCTCTTGATTGGAGAAAATAATCCGCAGTTGTTCCAGCAACGTACCGCTGAGAATATTGTCCTTCTCGGCGCTTTTCATAATCCGCGCCACCTGCTCTTTACCAAACAGCGTTTGCAGCCGCGCGGCTAATTTCTGCTGGTCTGCCCAGGCTTCGTCAATCACCTGGCGGATTAACAACTCGATGGCGCGCATCTGGCGCACCGCGTTATCCTCGCTGGTTTCGTCGGGCAATGAATAGCGGCTGTCCCAGTTCAGATGCGGATATTTGTGTTTTGCCAGTTCAAGCAGGTTGACGATTTGCAGGCAGGCGATCAGGCATTTATTCAGGGTGATCGGATCAAGGTTTTGTACATCGTCGCAGCCGCGCAGCCCTCTCATCAGGTCGGCATAATCCAGCATTTGCTGCCGATTAAATCCCAGCAGTTCGCCCACTTTGATCCAGTTGCCGTTCTCGTTGCGGGCGTCGTCCAGCATCCGGTAGCTGGCGTCGAAGCTGTTATTTTCCGGTTGCGGTACGCTCAACTCCCTGGCCAACTGTGCATGGGCCAGGGCGATAATATCCCGTGAACGGGTAACAATGGCGATAGCGGTTTTATTATTCATTCGGTTATTTCTCCGTGCGCATTACTCTTCCTGGCTGCGAATATCAAAGAACCAGAAGAGGATGAATCCCAGCAGACCAAAAGCTAAAAAGACAATCAGCGTGATCAGTTCAAAGTGGGCGCTCTGCCCGGCGATCTCCGCCAACTGCTGCGGCGTGGTATCGGGATGTTTAAACAGCAACAGCTGCCACTCATATTCATTGGTAGTGAGGATATCGCGCACCGGCTCCCAGACATGGCTGGCGGCAATGCCCATCCCCAGCGCCGAAAACAGCGAACCGTAAATGCGGTGGCGGCGCGAATTCTGCCGGGCGATGGCGTCGCGCATCAGCGCATCCAGCCTGTCGACCTGGGCAAACAGGTTGCCACGCTGCTCGTGTAGCCCCCACTGGCGTTGCAGCATCTCGCTCAGGCGGTTTTGTTGGGCGCTGGCAAACAGGGTGTCGGTGCTGTTCAGCACGTTCAGGGCATTGACGCGCAGGGCGAAGATCTCCTCTTCCCACTGTTTATCTTCGAGGGTGCCCGTCTGCTGCTTTAACTGCGCCGGCCATTTTTTGAAGATTTCGCGGGTCTGGCGCAGGAACTGGGCGTACTCGTCGCTGAGCGCGGCGATGCGCCGGGCAACCTTCAACAGGCCCTCCAGCGCCGGAGCGTCCGGCGAGCGGCTAAACAGCGTGACGCCCTGCTGATGGCTAACAATCAGTACATCGCCCTGCCACTGCGCCTCGTAATGATCCGCCTGCGGCAAGGTGTACGGCGTGGTGGGCAGGGATTGTTGGCTACAGCCTGCCAGCCAGGCTTCAAACGACGGCGTGCTGGTCAGGTAGCTGCTGGTATCGGTTTGCTGCAAACGCGCGTCAGGCTGGTTCCAGCGCCAGGCGCACACCCGCTTTTGCCCTTCGGCTTGCGGGTTGGGATCGTCAACGCGCGTCAGGCACGGTTCCAGATGTTCGACAAATCCTTGCCGCCAGATCAGCGGCAATACATCCTGCCACCAGTCGAGTTTGCTGCCGGGCGTCTCCGTGTCATCGAACTTTTTCGGTGCGCCCAGCAGCGTGTAACGCCCCGCATCATCCCACCAGGGTTGGTCCGGCGCGTTCGGCACTCCAGCGTAACTGTGTAACGGGCGGGGTTTGCTGCACGGGCGCTGCCCCGCCCAGCGGTGATTTTCCCCGGCTTCCAGCGCCTGCCACAAATTTTGTAACGACAGGCCGCTTTTCGGATCCACCGAAATTACCATGTCGTTGCCGGTGCCCTGCTGGTGCTGGCGATAAATGCCCAGCAGCGTAAACCCGTTTTTACTCCAGCTGTGGGTCCGGTCATTACGGGCGAAGATCTTGAACAGGCCGCTGGGGTTTTGCTCATTAAGGAACAGCGCATCCACCAGCATTTTGCGGCGGCTGTCGGCCTGCTCCACCAGCAGTTGACAGGTGGCGGCGCGTTCAATCGCCAGCTGATAAAGCTGGTATTCATAGGCCAGCGCGGCCTGCGCCGAGAGATAATCCGCCGACGGCAGGGCCTGAATGCCCTGTAACGGCTGTCGGGTGTGGTTAATGAATGCTGTGAGTAATTTCAGGCAGCGGATAAAGCCATCGCGCAGTAACTCTGCATCGTAATGATGAGGTGCGGTTTGGGCGGCATGCAGGCGCGCATGGGCGAACACCGTGTGCAGGCAGGCGGCAGAATGGCCGACGTTATCGCCATCGAGATAAAATCCCTGCTCCCACTGGTCGATATAACGCACCCACTCGTCCAGCTCGTGAGTGTCACCGCGGGTGAATACGCTGAACAGTAGCCAGGCAAAACAGCTATCCAGTGAAAAATCTTCAATCGCGATATGGGTAATCGTCTGCGAACGCGCTTTGTCGCTTAATGCGCGCCGCTCACTGTCGCCCATGGCCCACAGCCACGCAGAAAGCGAACGGTGCTGGCTGCCGTTTTTGCAGTTCAGGGCAATACCCGGCGAGGCCGCGTCGCCAATACCCAGCGCCAGCATACCCGCAGGCAACTCGCGCACCGAAGGGCGCATTGAAAAAGTGACATTTTCAAGCGCAGCGGCAAGGCAGTCCCAGTTAAGTCTTTCGGCCATTCATCATCCTTTAATGCCCGCAGAAATTCAGGCGGCAACGCAGTTAGGGTTATTATTTGTCGGGAAAGAAATGCAGCAAAAAAGAATATTATAGATGGGGTAATGCGGCAATAATATTAAAGTAAATTGCGCTTAAGTCATGAATAGTTACGACCCTGAATAATTAAACGGGTCGTAACTATTAATTTTAATAGCTTGTATTTTACTGCACGTTATTACTCTGCCACCAGCGGCTGAATGTCTGCTGGCTATTCTCCATTTCCACCGTTTCACCGATTTTCGGCGTCAGCAAACGCCAGGGCTGATTTGCGCTGGCAGCGGAGAGCCGCTCCAGCGGCTCATTCCAGCGATGGTGCGCCAGTTTGAATTTGCTATTGTGGGAAGGCAGTACGGCTTTGGCCTGTATGTCGCTGGCGGCTTTGGCTGCGTCTTCCGGGGTCATATGGATAAACGGCCATTGCGGATCGTACTGCCCGCACTCAAGCACCGCGAGGTCAAACCCACCGAGCTTCGCGGCGATATCTTTGAAATGCCGACCGTAGCCGCTGTCGCCGCCGAGGTAGATCCGCTGGTTGGGCGTAATAATGGCGTAGGAGGCCCACAGCGTTTGGTTGCGCTTAAAGAAGCGGCCTGAGAAATGCTGGGCAGGCAGGATATGGATTTCCAGCCCGCTGGTTTTCATTACGCTGTTCCAGCCGCCCTCGAATATTTTGTCTCTCGGGAAGCCCCATTTTTCAAAATAAGAGCCAACGCCGGTGGGGGTAATAATCTGGCCAATTTTATCGCGCAGGGCATTAATGGTCGGATAATCCAGATGGTCCCAGTGATCGTGGGTAATTAACAGATAGTCGATCGGGGGAATATCATCGGCACGATAAATATTACTGCCGCTAAATGCCACGTTGGTGCGCGGGATTGGCGACGCATAATCGCTGAATACCGGATCGATAAGATAATTTTTGCCGTCGAGGCGAACAAAATAGCTGGAGTGTCCCATCCACACCACGGCGTTTTCCTTGAGCGGGTGCAGATTGGTTTTTTGCGAAGGCAGCACGCCGTCCGGCTGCGCGCCCTCGTCTTTGCCGAATAAAAAGCGATACCACAGGGTTAACCGGCTCTGGGTGCGGGTCACTGGCGGTGGATCTTCGGCGTTAAAAAATTGCCCGTCGCGGTACAGGGGATTATCTGCCTGCGCCGGGACCACGGGCGAGGCGTACTGCGGCTGCTGAAGCCAGGCAAAAATGAACAGCGTTAAAAGCGCGATGATGATAATCAAATAGCGGATCCCACGTTTAAGTTTTGAAGCTTTTGTCATTGAGGCCATTGAGGCATGTGCTCCGGGGTAAATAGGCGATACGCTGGCACGTTGGATAAGGGTACAACAATTGGGCTGTCGCCGGGGGAGGATGGCACGAAGTGGCAAGCTGTCTTTTGTTTCGTTCGGGGGCGTTGTTCGGTTCGGGGGAAGGGTTCCGTTCAGTGGCGTTGTTCCGTTCGCCAGGCGTTCGTGGCTCAGCGTAACTCCGTAGCACGCGAACGGGCAAAGGGGGATTCCGCATCCCCCTTTGCAATCCCCGCTCCCGGCCAGCAAAATCGCCGCTGCGCGGTTCCCTCGGCTCCCTCTCCTCGCTTCAGGTCGGTCGTGATGCTACATCCTGTAGCTCACGACCTCAGCCAGCATCCATGCTGGCTGACCTGGCTCGTCAATTGCGCCTCGGCGATTTTGATGCCGGACTCAACTGCCCCAACTTCAAGCCGTTTATTTTTTACAAAGCTGTCTTTGTCGCTGTGAGTATTTTTCATACTTTCAGCGACACGTTGGTTGCATTGAAAACCTGAATGTATCGCGGGGGTTTTCCTCCCCATCGAAATCGCCGAGGCGTTCGCGGGAGGCCGGGGCAAGCCGCAGGGATGCGGCTTGAGGGCGAGAAAGGCAGGATGCCGTATCTCGCCCGACCCGGAGCCGGACGCGATAAGCCGAGGGCACCGCGAAGCGGCGATTTCGCTCGGGGGAGCCGGGGGTGTTGGGGGCGCGGCGGCGAGCGCCCCCAACCCGTTCGCGTACACCTGCGCTTAAGACTGACTCGAAAGCCCAGGCGAACGGAACAATTCCACTAAACGGAACAATTCCACTGAACAAACTGAACGAAACAATTCCACTAAACAAAAACAAAAGCCCAAAAGCGTAACACCTACTTCTGCGTTTGAATAAACGCCGCCAGCCCCTTAATCTGCTCATCCGTAAGCTTCGCCTTCGCCCGCGCCGCCGCGCTATTCCCCCCACCATCGCGGATCGTCGTCATCCCTTCCACCGCCTGCTCCTCGCTGAGTGTGATCAGCGGCGGCGCTTTATTAAACGCCGTTTTATCCGCCTTACGCCCGTGACAGCTTGAGCAATCGCGCTGGAATTGCCGGCCATAATCCTCGGTGGCAGCAGCGCTGGTGGAAATGAACGCCAGACCACACAACATCAGCATCCGAAGCGTCATCACCCTTCCCCCGCCAGTTTGCGGAAGGTCGCGGTCAGCGCCTGTTCATCCCGTGCGCCCTGGTGCATATCAATCACCCGGCCTTTAGGATCAATCAAAAACGAGGTCGGCGTGCCGATCACCTGATAACGCTCCTGGGTGATTTTCATCTGGTCGCGCACTACCGGGTAGCTTATGTGGTGCTGCGCCAGCAGCGGCGCGATATCCACCGCGTCGTTATCGGTATTCACCGCTACCACTACCAGCTTGTCGCCCCACTGCTGGCTGAGTTTTTCAAGCGATTGCATCTCCGCCAGGCAGCCGCCACAGCTGGCGGACCAGAAATTCAGGTACACGCCTTTGCCCTGCCACTGTTCCAGTTTCGCTTCGTGGCCCTGGCTGTCGAAGGCTGCCAACTGGGGTGCCGGTTCGCCCAGCGTCAGTTTTTCCTCTTTGCAGCCCGCCAGCGCCGCCAGCAGGATGAATAACAGGTTACGCCAGCGCATGGTTTCGCTCCTCGCTCAGGTATTTGCCGTGTTGCAGGCGGATCACCCGGTCAGCAAACTGACCCAGCGCCGGGTTGTGGGTCACCATCACAATGGTGCGGCCCTGGCGGTGCAGATCCTTTAACAGCGCCAACACCCGGCTTTCGTTTTCTTCGTCGAGGTTGCCGGTAGGCTCATCGGCGAAGATCACCGGCGGCTCGTTGACCAGCGCCCTGGCGATGCACACGCGCTGCTGCTCCCCGCCGGAAAGCTGGCTCGGCAGGTGCGTCATACGGTGCTCCATGCCGACCTGCGCCAGTACCGCTCTGGCGGCGTTTTCATCCACCACGCTGTGGTAATGCTGCGCCAGCATCACGTTTTCCAGCGCGGTGAGAAACGGGATCAAGTGGAACTGCTGGAACACCAGGCCGATTTTCTCGGCGCGAAAGCGGCGACGGCCCTCTTCGTCCAGCCCGGCGGCATCAGTGCCGTCAAGAAACACCTGGCCGTCGCTCACCGTATCCAGACAGGTGAGAATGTTCATCAACGTGGTTTTCCCGGAGCCGGAGGCGCCCATAATCGCCACAAACTCGCCGCGCGCGATGCGCAGGTTGATATCATCCAGCGCGGTTACGTCGCCGAAGCGTTTATACAAATGGCGGGTTTCAATCACCGCCTGCGGAATGCGCGATACAGACATAGCGCTACTCTCCTTTGAGAACTTTTGCCGGTTCGACGCTCACCGCGCGGCGCACCGGGACAATGGCCGCCGCAGCGGCGACCATAAGCGATAAAATTAAAGTGATCGGCAGGACCGGCAGGCGCAGCGCGATAGTGGCGTTAAACACCGTCATGCCCAGCAGTTGGGCCAGTAAATAACCCAGCACCCAGCCGCAGGCCACCGCCGCCAGGGCAATCAGCCCGGTTTCCGCCAGCATCTGGCGGATGATGTCCCGGTGGGTTGCGCCGAGCGCTTTTTGCAGGGCGAACTCTTTGGCCCGCTCGCCGACGATCGCCATCAGCGTGGTATTCACGCACAGCGACGACAGCGCGAGGATCACGATCGAGACCAGCCCCATCAGCCCTTTGATTTTGTCCAGCACCTGGCCTTCGGACGCCGAGACTTTGCGGATCGGGCGGATATCCAGTTGTGGAAACTGTTTTTGCAGTGTCTCAGCGTACTGGTCCACCTGCCCGAGATCGTTATTCACGCTGAGCAGCGCGTGGTTCAGTTCGCCGGTTTTGTGCAGCAGGGTTTGCGCCAGGTCGACGTTGACGATCAGCATGTTGTCAGTAGCGTCGCCCGCTTCCACCAGCCCCTTAATGCGCAGCTTTTTCTTGCCATCCTCAGTCATCACGGTGACGCTGTCGCCGACTTTCAGGTTCAACCGCTCGGCCAGCTTGACGCCCACCATCGCGTTGCGATCGTCAAAGTTAACGCCCACCCAGTCGCCGGTCACCTGCCAGTACGGGGCCAGCTTCGGCATCGATTCGAACCACACGCCCATCACCACCACTTTTTCCAGTTCGGTGCGGGCCATGCCGTAGAGCATCGGGCTGGCGGCGTTGATCAAGCCCGGCGGCGCGTCGGCGATAATCGGCTCCAGCTCGCGCTGTTCCATACTTTTGCCGTGGCCGGGGCCGATGTAAAAGTTGGCACCGAAAGTGCGCAGTTCTTCGCTCATCTTGGCGTTGATATCGAAATAGACCGCCGACAGCGCCGTGACAATCGCTGCGCCGACGGTAAGTGCCGCGAACACCACGCTGACGCGCTGCATCCGCAGGCGCAGCGCGCGCCACACCAGCAGCCACAGCATGGAATGCTTACCGCCCATACAGCACCTCCACCGGGTAGAGGCGCGCAATGCGCCGCGCCGGGAACCAGGTGCCGATCAGCGAAATCAACACCGCCACCACCAGCACGCAGGGCACCACCACCCAGGTAAAATTCAACGGGGCGTCAAACAGCATCAGGCCGATGGACTTCGCCAGCCCCCAGCCCGCCACGCAGCCCGCCGCGCCGCCCAGCAATCCGCTGCTCGCCGCTTCGAGATAAAACAGCAGCATGATTTGCCACTGGCGCGCGCCGAGGGCTTTCATCAGGCCGATCTCTTTAGCGCGCTCCATGATGGTGCTGGTCATCAGCGAGGCGATGCCCATCGCCGCCGCCACCAGCGCCGCCAGGGTGACCACCGCCAGCAGCAGTTGGATCTTGTCGATCACCACCCCTTCCGAGGCTGCTACCTGCCAGATCGGGCGCACCACCGAGCCGGAAATGGCTTCTTCAAGCTGATGAGCAATCGACGAGACAAACGCGGTGCAGTACCACAGGTCGTACTCTTCGGCATTCAGGGCGTCGAGGTTTTCCCTGGCGCGGCGCGACAGTTCGTTTTCCGGCACGGTCAGCGCCGACACGCGGATCGCCTGCACTTTACCCGGCAATCCCAGCAGCGTTTGCGCGATGCTCAGCGGCATCACTAACTGGTTGTCTTCATCGCCGCCGCTGGCCAGGAGCCCGCTCACGGTGACGGTCTGGACGGTTTTCTCGCCTTGTAATGTCAGAACGTCGCCTGTTTTCAGACCCAGGCGCTTCGCCAGGGTCTGGCCGACCAGCGTTTGCGGCTGCGCGGCCACCGGCTCCTGAGGCCACGCGCCGGTCACCTGCCAGTACGGGCTCACCGCCTGCTGGCCGATGCGGTAATCCTCTTCGTCCGGTACATCCACCGGCTGGTTGAAGAAGGTGCCAAGAATATTCACCGGCTTACCGTTGAGCATCACCTCGCCGCCCAACAGCGGGGCGAAGCCGACGATGTTATTGCGCCAGAAGATGTCTTTGATATTTGGCAGCTCTTTCTCATCGAGAAAATCCTGGCCGGAAAGCGGATTGCTCTGCTCGCTGAACAGCGCAGGCAACGCCGCCTGGCCCGCCGGTTCGATCAGGATATTCGCGCCGTAGGATTTCAGCTCCCGGGACATTTTGTCGCCGATATCAATCGACACCGCCAGCAGCGCGGAAATCAGCCCGGAGGCCAGAAATACCGTCAACACCGCCAGCAGTTTCCGGCGCAGATTTCGTCCCCAGGTCTGACGTAGCATTCGCCACAGCATGGTTACTCCTCCTTCTCGCCCGGCACGAACTGTTCCGGCGCGTCGCGAAAGCGGTTGTAGTTGGCTTCGGAGGCAAAGAACCAGGTTTTGCCGCCATAGCTGAATTTGTATTCGGCTTTGTCGTTGGTCAGGGTCGCGCCGTTCACCGGATCGGTGACGTTCATGCTGATCACGGTAGAGAAGTAATTGACGCCCGCTTCCAGCGACGCTTTGGTCAGGGTCAGCTCTTTGTCGTCACTCTGCCAGTCCTCAATCGGCACCGGGTTGCAGCCGCCCGCTTTGCCAATGGACGGGATAAAGATATGCACCCCACAGGCCACGCAGATCACTTGGTTACCTTCCATTACGTAGCCCTGGTCACCGCACAGCAGGCAGGCGTCAAACACCACGCCGAGGCGCAGCTTGTCCGGGTAGCGGTTGATTACAAAGAAGCGCACCGCTTTGCCGTCGTCGGCGACCCAGACAAAGCGGTGCAGTTTGCCGTCGCGCACCTGCTCGATGGGAATATGCACTTTGCCGTCTTTTTCCAGCATCACCGGTTTGGCTTCAGAGAGGCGCGGCGGCTGAGAGGCGACTAAATCCCAGTACAGTTGCCCGGCGGCGATCAGCACCGCAGCGCATCCGGCGGTAAGCAGCAAACGGCGCGCGCCCAGATAACGGGCGCTGGCGAGCCGATGGGGGATCGGCTCGTTGGTTTGCGCCAGGGTTTTACGGCGGCGCTGCAACTCCGGCAGCCAGCAGGCCGCCAGCGCCAGCAGCAGCGCGGCTCCCGCCCAGTTAAACCACGGGGCGTTATTGGTGACGCGCGAGACAAAGCTCAGCAGCGCTTTGGTCAGCGGCAGCACCTGCAATTTCATTAACAGCAGCAGCAAATCCCCCGCCAGCGGCACCAGCAGTAAAACGGTGACGGCGATAACGGTGGGCCACTGGGCGCGCGGCATCCGGCGCAGCAGCATAGCGCACAGCACCGCCGCCAGCGCCAGCAGCGCAAATGCCCCGACCAGCGCGGTGATGTTAAGCAGCAAATCGGTATTGAGCACATGGGTGGTGGTGACGGCACCAAGATTCGGGTCCTGCACCCAATGGCGGGCCGCGCCGAAAATCAGTACGCCCTGCCAGAGATAACCGAGCCGAGAGGAAGGGTGACGCCAGGTTATCAGGAACAGCAGCAGCGCCCCGATTTCCACGCCGGTCAGCGAGAGCTGGATCATCTGATTATTCGGCAGTTGCCGCCCCAGCCAGCCGCCCAGCGCCACGGCCAGCAGGCTTATCCACACCAGCGGACGCAGCGTCGCCGTCCGCCGTACCCCGTTGACCCCGCACAGCAGCGCAATACATAAAAACGCCTGCAGGGTCGTGACAAAAAAGTAACTCATAACGTCAACTCAATGCGCTCAAAACCGCCGTAGCGTAAAACCAGAAAAGGGCGGCGGCATAGCCGACACCCTGGTCACATCCTGTTGCATCTTCTGCGATGATGGCGATCAGTTCAGCCCGACGTATTTAAACTCGTAGCTGACGTCGAACGGCTTCCACCAGCGGCCTACGCCAGTTTCACCATCGGTATGGCGATGCATGCCCGCTTTTGATGGCGGATCGATGTGATAGGTGACTTTGTAGTTGCCCACGCCCATCATTTTAATATTCGCGCCGTAGTGCGGGCCATCGCTCGCCACCATCGGCATGAAGGTGCCTTCCTGTTTCGCGCCGGTATCGGTGTTCACCAGGGTGTAATTAATGGTCAGGAACGGGATCCACTCACCCGCGCCGAAGCCGTTTTTATTGCCTTCCACCGCGTGAATATCCGCTTCAAGGTGAATATCCGCTTTGGCTGCCGGCAGGCCCATGCCACGCGGCTCCATGTCGATCGGCTGGAGGTAAACCGCCGCCAGTTCCATTTCGTTCATGGTGATCGGCTCACCCGCCGGGTACTCTTTAAAGGCAAACGCCGCAGGTGCGGTAAAAATCCCGGCGATCACGGCACTGGCAATCAGGCTCTTCTTGATGGTCATCAGACTTATCCTCTCGTCTAAAAGAAAAATTCAGTTAAGGTTTGCTTTTAATGATGTCTGGCCCGGATACCGTCGCCCCGCGCCGTTGCATCACCCACAG
Source organism: Atlantibacter sp. MEI4A-1023 (assembly GCF_056155425.1). NCBI lineage: Bacteria > Pseudomonadati > Pseudomonadota > Gammaproteobacteria > Enterobacterales > Enterobacteriaceae > Atlantibacter > Atlantibacter sp. MEI4A-1023. The sequence continues at coordinate 1,960,676 of NZ_CM149568.1, read as the reverse complement.
GGCAATCAGCGCGGCGACCAGCAAAGCGGCCTGCGGCAGCAAGGTTTCAACATAGGGGTAGATGCCAAGCCAGCCGATTTCCGGCATGCCTGGCAATAACGTAGGCTGGAATAGCTTACCCTCGATCAGCTCCAGTACCCCTTTCCCGGCGAAGACAAACGCCATCAGGTACATAAAGCTGCCGGTAAACATAAAGAACGGTTTCAGCGGCAGTTTGACCACCGAGTAACGCATCACCAGCCAGGCCACCAGCAGCACCACGCAGCCGATGGCGAAGCCTGCCAGGATCGCCAGATGGCCGGAGACGTTGCTGGCATCGCCCACCAGCGCGTAGTAGAACAGCACGGTTTCCGCGCCTTCGCGATAAACCGCCAGGAAGCTGGTCATCCACAGGCCAATCAGCGATCCACGGCTCAGGGAGTGAGAGAGTTTGCCTTCCAGCCAGGCTTTCCAGTGGCGGGCCTCCACTTTGGAAAGCAGCCAGTAGCTCATGGAGAACAGCATAAACACAGCGATCAGCATGGTGATGCCTTCGAGCAGTTCGCGGCTGGCCCCGGAGTGGGTAAACAGCATCTGGAAGATCGCGGCGGTGATCCCACTGCACACCAGCGCCACGACGACCGACTGGCGGATCAGCGGCAGCTTGTCCTGATGGTTGTTTTTCACCATGTAGGCCACGATGGCGGCCACGATCAGCAGCGCTTCCAGCCCTTCACGGACGATGATCATCAGGCTATAGAGCAGCAGGCTCCACTGGGTTTGCTCGCCTTCGCCAAGCAGAGAGACCGCTTTCGCCAGATCCTGCTCCAGCGCCTGCGCTTCGGCATTCAGCGCCGCTTCAGGCTGCCCGGCTTTCATCAGGCTAACCAGGCGGGTGAAGTGGCCTTCGAGCTGGGTTTTAAAGGCGGCATCCCGGGAGCCGACTTTGTTTTCCATGCCGCTGGCTTCAAACAGGTCAAAGTAGGTGTCCTGCACCGCCATCATGCCGTCCTGGACGTTGCCGTCCTGATAAACCGCAATGGCTTCTTTCAGGCTGCTATTGATGCTGGCGGAGACCTTGCCCCAGTCGGCCTGGGCGGCGGTATCGGCTTTAGCGGGCGCATCGCCGCTTTGCGGGGCGCTCACGGCCTGGGTGTCGCGGGTCGTCGGCAGACCGGGCAGCACGTCCTCGATATCCTGCAACAGCGTGGTGACGCCGTAAGCGACATCGTTAAGATTGTCCGGTTTGGCGGTCAGGGCGATAAGCGTGGTGAACTGCTGATTGATCGACGCGGCCTGTTGCGCAGAGCGGTTCTTGCGCACCGACATTTCCATTTCCGAGTTTTTGAAACCCTGATAATGGGCCTGCTGCACGCTCTGGCTGGCTGCGGCAAACTGCCCTTGCTGATACTGCGTGACCGCCTGGGCCAGCAGATCGTCGATGGTCTGGAAACTCTGCTGCCAGTAGTGGGCGATTTCCCCGTTGCTGTACGCGCCGTGCTGCTCTTCTGCTACCAGCTTGTGGCCGCCGTCCAGCACCGGTTCAACCTGGTCCAGCTCGTGCTTCAGCCAGTCAATTTTACCCTGCACGTCCGCCACGGATTTGCCTTCGCCGATCATCTTGCGGATTTCGCCGAAGGTACTCTCCATCTGGTAGCTCTTCTGGGCGGAAATATTAATACGGATCGGGCCTTCGAGGTTTTCGAACACTTCGAAATAGGCCATCTGCACTTCGTGGCGGGCTTCGCTGACCTGTTGCTGCTGATACAGCGTGGCGGTTTTATCGAGGCGAGTTTTAATGTCGTTGATATAAGGGGAATAATCGGTGGCTGCCCACGCCAGTGAACTCACCAGCAAGCAGCAAACGGCAAGGAAGAATGAACGCATGTTGAACACGGTACGCCCTGATAATCTAAATAATATTCATTATCATTACCTGTTTTGTCAGGTTTTGTACATGATTAAAATCATATAAGTGACAATTATTGACGTTACCTTTCAAAAACTGCGATGAATGTATCCATTTCGGTTGAATTTTGTGCTACCCGGCGAATTTTCCTCCGCCCTGCTCTTTACGTGACACCAATCCCAAATTCCAGCTATTGAATTCAGAAATTGATATTTCATTTTCAAATCTTCGCAACGTTATGCTCTCAAAACGTTAACAAACACGTCTGCGAATATGATGGAGATGAACAATGACAAGACAAATTAAACTCGGCGCGTTTCTTCCTGGCGGCGGCCAGCACGTGGCGGCCTGGCGTCACCCCGATCAGCCCGCTGATGGCGCAACCAGTTTCGAATTCCACAAACAGCTGGCGCTGACCGCCGAACGCGGCCTGTTTGACGCTTATTTCCTGGCCGACGGACTGGCGGTCCCGGCTAAAGGCGGCACCGAAGGCGGCCGCGCAAAAATCGCCGGTTTCGAGCCGGTAACGCTGTTTTCCGCACTGGCACCGTTAACCAAAAATATCGGTTTTATCGCCACCGCCTCCACCACTTACGAAGAGCCCTACAACACGGCGCGTAAATTCGCCTCGCTGGATCTGATTTCCCAGGGCCGCGCGGGCTGGAACGTGGTGACGACCGCCACCGAAGCGGCGGCGGTGAACTTCAACCTCGACCAGCAGCATCCGCATGATTACCGCTACGAGCGCGCCCAGGAGCACGTGGAGGTAGTGAAGAAGCTGTGGGATAGCTTTGAAGACGATACCTTTATTCGCGATAAAGCCTCCGGGCAGTTTATCGACCCGGACAAAGTGCATACCGCCGATCACGTCGGTAAGCATTTCAAAGTGAAGGGCCCGCTCAACGTGCCGCGCTCGCAGCAGGGGCACCCGGTGATCGTCCAGGCCGGGCAATCGGATAACGGGCGTGAACTGGCTGCCGCCACCGCCGAGGTGATTTTCACTTCCCACCAGCATATTTCCACCGCCCAGGCGTTCTACCGCGACATCAAAAACCGCGCCAGAGCGTTGGGCCGCCGCCCGGAGCATATTCTGGTGATGCCAGGCGTCGCGCCGTTTGTTGGCCGCACCGAAGAAGAAGCCCAGGAAAAATACCGTGCGCTGACTTCATTAATCGTTGAGGAAGACGGGCTGGCGCTGCTCAACGGCCTGACCGGCGGCACCCTGAATTTCGCCGATTACGATCTTGATGGCCCGCTGCCACCGCTGCCTGCTACCGAAGGGATGAAGTCACGCCAGGCGCTGATCCGCCAGATTGCCGATGAGCACCAGTTCACCATCCGCGAGCTGTACCAGTGGATCGCTACCGCGCGCGGCCACTTCACCATCGTGGGCACCGCCGAACAGGTAGCCGATACCCTGCAAGCGTGGTTTGAAAACGAAGCCGCCGACGGTTTCAACATTCTGCCGCCGTACCTGCCGGGCGCACTGAACGATTTTATCGACCTGGTGATCCCGGAACTGCAAAAGCGCGGCCTGTTCCGTACCGCCTATGAAGGCACCACCCTGCGCGAAAACTTAGGATTACCGTATCCAGAAAACCGTTATTCCATTCTCCGCAATAACAAAGTGGCATGAGGGATTCACGATGACTGACTTCAGCAAAGTATGGGTGCGCCCCCGGGCGCGCAGCCCTGGCGTCAAGCTGGCGATTAACGGGAAATGGCGCAAGCGGGCGCTGGCGTTCAGCGCCGATTACGGCCTGCTGGTGTTTTTCTTCGCGGGCTGGCAAATCGCCAGCACCCAGGGATGGCTGAACCCGGCGGTGATCCCGCCGCTGGATAAGGTGTTTTTTGCCCTGTGGAACGGTATCACCTCCGGCGCGTTGCTGGACGATATCACCATCAGCCTGCAACGCGCCGGGCTGGCGTTCTTCTCGGCAGTGATTATGGGTATTCCGCTTGGGCTGTTTATGGGGCAAATCCGCCCCCTGGAGCGCGCGCTGGACCCGCTGTTGCAACTGTTCCGCCAGACCTCAGCGCTGGCGCTGTACCCGGTGTTTATCCTGCTGTTCGGGCTCGGCGAAGGCTCTAAAGTGTTCGTGATTTTCTGGGCTGCGCTGTTCCCGGTGCTGTTGGCGACCATCAGCGGCGTAAAAGAGGTGGACCCGAAGCTGCTGGAAATGGCGAAAACCTTTGGCGCGCGCCGCTTAACGGTGTTCCGCCGGGTGATTGTGCCGGCGTCGGTGCCGTCGATTTTCGTCGGCCTGCGTCTGTCTGCCACGACCGCCCTGCTGCTGCTGATTGCCGCCGAGATGATTGGCGCCAATAAAGGCATCGGCTTCCAGGTGATGAATGCGCAATACAACTTCCAAATCCCGGTGATGTTCGCCGCCATTTTCATGCTGGCATTCTTAGGGCTGATGGCTAACCGCATCCTGGTGGTCCTGCAACGCCGTCTGTGTCGTTGGAATACTCATAACCATTAATTAGCCGTTCACTTTTCGATTATCGATTGTCTTATTTGGGAATTTAAAAAATGAAGAAACGCATCGCCTTGTTTGCCGCATTCGCCTTTGCCAGCCTGAGTTTGACCTCACTCGCCCAGGCGCAGGACAACGTTACGTTACGTTATCTCGCCAGTTACGGTGGTATTTCCGCCCATGAACTGGCCGACGCGCTGGGTTATTTCAAAGGCACCGGCGTGTCGCTGGAAAATAAAGGCTATGCCAGCGGCGGCCCGGAATCGTTATTCGCGCTGGCCTCCGGCAGCGTGGATATCGGCTCCGCCGCCACTCCGGCGGTGCTGAATTCCATCGCCAGCGGCAATAAATTCGTGGCGGCCTACCCCACTAACGGCATCGATAACACCACCAAGTCCATCTTCTACGTGCGGGAAGACAGCCCGATCAAGACCGTAAAAGATCTGGCCGGTAAATCTGTGGCGATCAATACCCTGGGCGCGCATCTGGATTACACCCTGCGCGAAGCGTTACGCCAGGCGGGTTTACCGCAAAACGCTGCTAAGCCGGTGGCGGTCCCTGGCCCGCAGCTTGAGCAGGTGCTGCGTTCCGGGCAGGTGGATGTCGCCGCGTTCGGCTACTGGCAAACTACCTTTGAAGGCGTGGCCCGCAGCCACGGCGGCCTGCGCCCGGTGTTCAACGATACCGCCGTATTAGGCGAAATCGCGGGCGGCTTTACCGTACTGCGCGAGGATTTCGTGCAGGAGCACCCGGAAGCGGCGAAAGCCTTTGTTCAGCAATCGGCCCGCGCGCTGGACTATGCCCGCGAACACCCGCAGGAAGTGCGCACCATTATGGCGAAAATCCTCAAGGAGCGCGGTGAAAACCCGGACGTCGCCCAGTACTTTACCGGCTACGGCGTGCGCCCTGGCGGCAAGGCGGAAACCCGCGATGTGCAGTACTGGATTGATATCCTTGAGCGCGACGGCGCGCTGGGTAAAGGCCAGATCCAGGTGACCAACGTTCTGTTTAACGCGCAGTGAGGTGAATGATGACTACAGCAACCGATATCCGCCGGGGTGAAGTGTCCGTACAGCGCGTCTATAAATCGTTTTCCCTGAACGGCGAGCAGTTTGATGTGTTCCGCGATTTGAATCTGCATATCAGCGCCGGGCAAAGCATTGCCATCGTCGGGCCGAGCGGCTGTGGCAAAACGACCCTGCTGCGCATCCTGGCCGGGCTGGAAGAGCCGAATACCGGCGATGTGTTGATTGACGGCAACGCGGTCCACGGCCTGAGCCGCGAGCGGGCGGTGATTTTTCAGGAGCCGCGCCTGCTGCCCTGGCTGTCGGTGCTGGATAACGTCAGTTTTGGCCTGGATGTGCAGGGCGTGTCGACGCGCGAAGCCCAGCAGCGCGCCCGCAAGGCGCTGGCGCTGGTGGGGTTGAGCGAGTTCGAAAAAGCCTGGCCGCGCCAGCTGTCCGGCGGAATGGCCCAGCGCGTCGGTATCGCCAGGGCATTGACCGTGCAGCCGGAGATTCTGCTGCTGGATGAACCGCTGGGCGCGCTGGATGCGATGACCAAAATCACCATGCAGGAAGAGCTGGCGCGCATCTGGGCAGAAGAAAACGTGACCATGATTCTGGTGACCCACGATCTGGAAGAGGCCATTTATCTCGCCGACCGGGTGCTGGTACTGCCGAAACATAAAGGCGGGGAAATCCGCTTTATCGACGTCACCCTGCCCCGCCCGCGCCTGCGTAGCCAGAGCGAGTTTGTCGCTTTACGCCAACAGTTGATGGCGGAGTTCGGGTTACACTAAGCCGCTGTATTTACATGGCTTACCGCGTCCTGGCAAAAACCAGGGCGCTTTTTTTTGCCCGATTGCCAGGGAATTCGTCTGTAAACCTCAGATTTGCCACTTCGGATCCCTCGGTTCGCCAATATTCGTCTAAGGTTTTTCTATGGTTGTTTTCAGCCCCTGCGCTGAACGCCCTATATGGAGAATCATTGATGACAAAATCAGCTATGCGTCAACCCCGTACCCTGCTGTTCGCGATCCAGATAGCGCTGGGTAGCGCCTTCCTACTCTTCGGCCCACAGACCGCGCTGGCGGAAGATCAACCCAAAGTCGCCGTGCAGCCGCCCGATGTGCTGTTAGGCCCGCTGTTTACTGATGTGCAGAGCGCTAAACTGTTTCCCGATCAGAAAACCTTCGCCGATGCGGTGCCGAAAAGCGATCCGTATATGATCCTGGCGGATTACCGGATGCAGCGGAACCAGTCGGGCTTCGATCTGCGCCACTTCGTGAACCTGAATTTCGACCTGCCAAAAGCGGGCGAGAAATACGTACCGCCCGCCGGGCAAAGCCTGCGCGAGCATATCGACGGGCTGTGGCCGGTGCTGACCCGCACCACCGATAAAGCCGCGAAGTGGGATTCACTGCTGCCGCTGCCGGAATCCTATGTGGTGCCGGGCGGGCGCTTCCGCGAGGTCTATTACTGGGACAGTTACTTCACCATGCTGGGGCTGGCGGAGAGCGGTCACTGGGACAAAATCGCAGATATGGTGAAGAACTTCGCTTATGAGATCGACACCTGGGGCCATATCCCCAACGGCAACCGCAGCTACTATCTGAGCCGCTCGCAGCCGCCGTTTTTCTCGCTGATGGTCGAGCTGCTGGCGACTCACGATAAAAACGCCCTGAAAACTTACCAGCCGCAGCTGACCAAAGAGTATCAATACTGGATGGAAGGCGGCGATAGCCTTGCGCCAGGCAGCGCCAGCAAGCGGGTAGTGAAGCTGGAGAACGGCGCGCTGCTTAACCGCTACTGGGATGACCGCGATACGCCGCGTACCGAATCCTGGCTGGACGACGTGACTACCGCGAAGAACAACCCGGATCGCCCGGCTACCGAGATTTACCGCGATCTGCGCGCGGGGGCGGCATCTGGCTGGGACTTTAGTTCGCGCTGGATGGATAACCCGCAGCAGTTGGGCTCGATTCACACCACCTCGATCGTGCCGGTGGATTTAAACGCCCTGATGTACCAACTGGAAAAAACTCTTTCCCACGCCAGTAAAGCGGCGGGCGATGAGGCGGGCGCGGCACGCTATGACAAACTTGCCAGCCAGCGCCAGCAGGCGATGGAATCAACCCTGTGGAATGACAAACAGGGCTGGTACGCCGATTACGATCTACGCCGCAAAGCGGTACGCGATCAGCTCACTGCTGCGGCATTGTTCCCGCTGTTTGTTAACGCCGCCGCCCAGGATCGTGCCGATAAAGTAGCGGCCGCCACCCAGTCTCAACTGTTAAAACCGGGCGGCGTGGTGACTACCACGGTGAATACCGGCCAGCAGTGGGATGCACCAAACGGCTGGGCGCCGTTGCAATGGGTCGCCGCCGAGGGGCTGGAGAACTACGGTCATAAGGATCTGTCGATGGAAGTGACCTGGCGATTCCTGACTAACGTGCAGCATACCTACGACCGCGAGAAGAAACTGGTGGAGAAATATGATGTGTCTTCAACCGGGACCGGTGGCGGCGGCGGGGAGTACCCGTTGCAGGACGGGTTCGGGTGGACTAATGGGGTTACGCTGATGATGCTGGATAAGCTGTGCGCGGCACAGAAACCGTGTGATAGCGTGCCGCAAACGCGGCCGGGGGCGGGGTCGTCGGCTCCGGCGGATTCGGATTCGGGGTCTGAACCCGCGAAGGTGGCGGAACCTGAGGCGGCGAACGCACAGTAAGATTTTCTCTTGGGGGATGTCCGGTGGAATGTTCCGTTCGCTCAGGCTACGTCCATCTATGCGGCTTCAGTGACGGCGAACGTGTCAGAGACTGACTCGAAAGCCCAGGCGAACGGAACAATTCCACCGAACGGAACAATTCCATCTTATAACGCATAAAAAAAACGGCCCATCAGGCCGTTTTCTCATTACTGAAAAAGCTTAATCCCGTCGTAGCATACGGTAGATCAACAGCACCACAATGGCACCCACTACCGCGACCAGGAAACTCTGTAGGTTAAAGCCCGTGACATCTCCGCCAATACCGAAGAAAGTCGCCAGCCAACCACCCACAACCGCACCCACAATCCCGAGAACACAGGTGAGGATAAATCCGCCCCCGTCCCTACCCGGCATAATGAACTTGGCGATCACACCTGCTATCAATCCAAAAATAATCCAGGACAAAATACCCATCGTGCGGCTCCTTTTTCTTCGCTGAAAAACATCACCCGCCACTGGCGGGGTACTCTTGATGAAAGACAGATCAAGTATAGGCAACTTTTAGAAAAAGGTGAGGAAGGTCACACGCTTAATCGTCATTTTGCCGATTCCCCCCTGGAATTTGTATTAAGTTTTTTGCCGCGTTGCCGATATTCTTGCCATCACTTTGTACAGAGCAGGTATCGGGGACGTGAGTAGCTATAATGAGCAGTTTCTGAAACATCATCCGCTGGCGGTGCTGGGCGTTTTACGGGATTTGCACAAGAATCGCGTGCCGATCCGCATTTCCTGGGGCAGCCAACAACTGATCAGCCGCATTCTCGACGTGGATGCCAGCAAGCTGGTGATGGACTTCGGTAGCCAGAGCCATGAAAATAAATCGGTGCAGGAAGCCAGTGATATCCAGATTTCCGCCGAAACCCAGGGCGCGAAAATCGAGTTCAATTTGCCGCAGCTTAAAGCGGGCGATTTTCAGAGTCTTCCGGCATTTGTCACCCAACTCCCCCCTTCCCTGTGGTTTGTGCAACGCCGCGAGTATTTCCGTATTCCTGCCCCCCTGTCTCCCATTTTCTATTGCGAGGCGACGCTGAACAGCGGCAACGCCTTTCGTTTTCGGCTGGCGGATTTATCCCTCGGCGGTATGGGCGCGCTGGTCGACGGCCCGGTGCCCGAGGGGCTCCAGGAAGGACAGCTGTTTTCCCAGGTGAAAATCGAGCTGGGCGAATGGGGAACGTTTCACTTTGATATGCAGTTGATCACCATTTCAGAACGCCTGACGGTGAGCAATAAAAACGAGACGATTGTGACGCCCCGCCTGAGTTTCCGTTTTCTCAACATCAACCCGGCGGCGGAGCGGGAATTGCAGCGGATTATTTTCGCGCTTGAACGTATCGCGCGCGAAAAGGCCAATAAAGTGCGCTAATTACATCGCGTCCATGGCCTTCTGCATTTTCCAGATATAACGGGGGGCCTGCGGCGACGGGTGATTTTTTTGCACGTGTTCGACAAACTCATCCGGGCTGAGATCGTTAATCTTATCAATCGCCTTTTTACGATCCGACGAGAAGGTGCGCAGCAGCGCGCCTGCACCGTTGGCATACGACACCATTAGCGCGTATTGCATGGTCGTGGTGTTCTCAATACCGTTTAACGCGCCATGTTCGAGAATGCTCAGGTATGCCGTTCCCATCGAAATATTGCGCTCCGGGTTTTTAAGCTCGCTGGTGGAGGGCTGCCCGCTCCAGCCCATATGGCGATAAACGTCACGCCCGGAGGTAGAGGCTTTAAGCTGCATCAGACCGACAGCGTTCGATTTACTGACCGCATTGGGATTGCCGCCTGACTCGATCGCGATGATGGCGGTAATCAGACGCGGGCTGACGCCCCACGCCTCACCTGCTTTTTCGCTAATCGGATACCACTGCATGGCGCGTTTGACCGGAACCTCAGGGTCCCACGGTTGACTCTTATAGTCGGGCGTTGAGGAACATCCTGCCAGCAACAGGACCAGTACAATCAGCCATTTAAAATTCACGCAAACTATCCTTATCGTTTCGCCAAACCGGCATGAAAACCCCGTCGCGCTGGCGAGCCGCAAACCACACGACGGATGACAACCCTCAATGTTAGCGGCATGATAACCATTCTATGTAATAAATCAGCAAGGAAATGCCATGTCTCGCATCCATCTTATCGCCCCTTCCGGTTACTGTATTGCGCAGGAAGCCGCGCAACGCGGCGTGCAAAGACTCACTGAAGCGGGCCATCAGGTGAACAACCAGGCGGTCATTTCCCGGCGTTTTCAACGGTTTGCTGGCGATGACGCGGCGCGTCTTCACGATATTAACCATCTGGCGGCGTTGGCCAATTCTGATATCGTGCTGCCAGTACGTGGCGGTTACGGTGTCACGCGGCTGCTCGAAAATATAGATTATTCCGCAATCGCGGCGCGCCAGCGTCGGGATCCGTTGGTGATTTGCGGGCACAGCGATTTTTCCGCCGTTCAGCTACAGTTGCTGGCGACCGAAAATGTCATCACTTTCTGCGGGCCAATGCTGGCGGGCAATTTCGGTGCGCCGGAAATGAACGCCTTCACGTGGGACCATTTCTGGCAGGCCATTACCTCGCCGGAGTTTACCCTTCACTGGCAGACACGCGCGCCGGCCTGCCAGGCCAGCGGCACGATTTGGGGCGGCAACCTGGCGATGCTGTGCTCGCTACTGGGCACGCCGTGGATGCCGGATATTGACGGCGGCATTCTGGTGGTGGAAGACATCAACGAACACCCGTACCGCATCGAACGGATGCTGTTGCAGCTGCATCAGGCGGGCATTCTGAACCGGCAGCGCGCGCTGGTACTCGGCAGCTTCAGCGCCAGTAAACCCAATGATTACGACAACGGCTACGACCTGGATGCGATGGTAGACGCCCTGCGCCAGCGCCTGGCGATCCCGGTGATCCCGGGTCTGGACTTCGGCCACGAGCAACGCACCGTTACGCTACCGCTCGGTGCTTCCGGCACGCTGAACTGTGATGCGCATCAGGCGTCGTTGACCGTCAAAGGTCATCCCGTCGTGAATAATTGCGCAAATAATCATTCACATCGTTAATTAGTCCATCACGCCCACCGTAATTGTGGTATACCAAAAATAGGCCCGGCGGCGTTGCGCCGCCTTGATGAGAGCATGATGAAGGAGAACGATAACGTTGGACGGCGGGGCGATTTTTAGTCTGTTTATTCTGGGTTCGGTGCTGATTACCTGTAGCATTTTATTAAGTTCGTTTTCTTCCCGTCTCGGTATCCCTATTCTGGTTATCTTTCTCGCCATCGGCATGTTGGCGGGCATCGACGGCGTTGGCGGCATTCCTTTTGACAATTACCCTCTCGCCTATCTGATCAGTAACCTGGCGCTGGCAGTGATCCTGCTGGACGGCGGGATGCGCACCCAGGCAAGCTCATTTCGCGTGGCGCTGGGCCCGGCGCTGTCCCTGGCAACCGTCGGGGTATTGATAACGTCCGGGCTGACCGGCATGGCGGCGGCGTGGCTGTTCGGCTTGCCGATGATGGAAGGCCTGCTGATCGGCGCGATTGTTGGCTCGACGGATGCGGCGGCGGTGTTTTCCCTGCTTGGCGGTAAGGGACTGAACGAGCGTGTCGGCGCGACGCTGGAAATCGAATCCGGCAGCAACGACCCGATGGCGGTGTTCCTGACCATTACCCTGATTGAGATGATCCAGCATCACACCAGTACGTTGAGCTGGATGTTCGCCTGGGAAATCATCCAGCAGTTCGGCCTGGGTATTGTTATTGGCCTGGGCGGCGGCTTCCTGCTGTTGCAGATGATCAACCGTATTTCCATGCCCCAGGGGCTGTATCCGTTGCTGGCGTTAAGCGGCGGCATCATGATCTTCGCCATTACCACGGCGATAGACGGCAGCGGCATTCTGGCGGTGTACCTGTGCGGGTTCCTGCTGGGCAACCGGCCCATCCGCAACCGCTACGCTATTCTGCAAAATTTTGACGGCCTGGCCTGGCTGGCGCAAATCGGTATGTTCCTGGTGTTGGGCCTGCTGGTGAACCCATCAGATTTACTCGCTATCGCCATTCCGGCCCTGTTGCTGTCGCTGTGGATGATCCTGTTTGCCCGTCCGCTGTCGGTGTTCCTGGGCCTGCTGCCGTTCCGCGGCTTTAATCTGCGCGAGCGCATTTTTATTAGCTGGGTGGGGCTGCGCGGCGCGGTGCCGATCATTCTGGCGGTGTTCCCGATGATGGCGGGTCTTGAGAACTCGCGGCTGTTCTTCAACGTGGCGTTCTTTGTGGTGCTGGTGTCGCTGCTGTTGCAAGGGACCTCTCTGGGCTGGGCAGCGAAAAAAGCCAAAGTGGTGGTACCGCCGGTAGGCGTGCCGATTTCCCGGGTTGGGCTGGATATCCACCCGGAAAATCCGTGGGAGCAGTTTGTTTACCAGCTGAGCGAAGAGAAATGGTGCGTGGGCGCGGCGCTGCGTGATTTGCATATGCCAAAAGAGACCCGCATCGCGGCGCTGTTTCGCGATAATCAACTGTTGCACCCCAACGGCAGCACCCGGCTTCAGGAAGGGGATATTCTGTGCGTGATTGGCCGCGAGCGCGATTTGCCCGCGCTGGGCAAGCTGTTTAGCCAGTCGCCGCCGGTAGAGCTGGATCAGCGCTTCTTTGGCGACTTTATCCTTGAAGCCAGCGCCAAATTCACCGATGTGGCGTTTATCTATGGTCTGGAAGCGGATGCCGCGCATGACGCCCAGCAAACCGTTGGCGAGATGATGCTGGCGCAGTTGGGTGCCGCGCCGGTTGTCGGCGATCAGATTGAATTTGCCGGGATGACATGGACCGTGGCGGAGAAAGAAGATAACCAGATCCGCAAAGTGGGCCTGCGGGTGCCAGAACCCGAGGCGGAGTAATCCGCCCCGGTACGTTGCTAGAGAGTGACTACCGGCACGCGCGGCGCGAGTGCGCACATCAGCTCATAGCCCACGGTGCCTGAGGGCGCGGCCACATCATCGATTTTGATGTTGTCGCCCCACAATTCTACCGAACTGCCGATGCCCGCCTGCGGGCACGGCGTTAAATCTACCGTCAGCATATCCATCGACACCCGGCCCACCAGCTGGGTGCGCACGCCATCGACCATCACCGGCGTACCGGTTGGTGCCTGACGCGGATAGCCGTCGGCATAACCGCAGGCCACCACCCCGATACGCTGTTCGCCAGTGGCCTTGTACAGGCTGCCGTACCCCACCGTATCCCCTGCTTTCAGGTTTTGAATCCCGATGATTTCGCTGTTAAGCGTCATCACTGGTTTGATGCCGGAGGTAGCAACATCGCGCCACTGCCCGCTCGGCGAAGCCCCATACAGCACAATCCCCGGGCGCACCCAGTCGAAATGGGCTTCCGGGTGCCACAGCGTGGCGGCGGAGTTCGCCAGCGAGCGTGGGCTGTCCAGCCCTTCCGCCGCCTGTTCAATGCGCGCCAGCGGTTCAGCTATACCGTCCGGGTGTTCGGCATCGGCAAAGTGCGCCATTAACGTCAGTTGGCCGACGTTTTTCAGCTCGCGCAATTGCCTCCACACCGTCTGGACCCGCTCCGGCGTAAAGCCCAGCCGGTTCATGCCGCTGTTAATTTTAAGGTACACATCGATAGGCGCATTCAGCCGGGCGTTAGCCAGCACTTTCACCTGCCAGTTACTGTGCAGGCTGGTGGTTAGCCGGTAGCGGTCGAACAGCGCCAGTTCATCCGCGTGGAAAAACCCTTCCAGCATCAGAATCGGGCCTTTCCAGCCGCGCTCACGCAGTAAAATCGCCTCTTCAATATTGAGCATTGCGAAGCCGTCGGTGCCGGAAAGCCCCGACCAGATGCGATCGAGACCGTGTCCATAGGCATTGGCTTTGACCACCGACCACACCCGGGAGTGGGGTGCGGCTGAGCGCACCACCTGAAGATTTTGCCGCAATGCTTGCAAGTCGAGACGCGCGACAATTGGACGAGCCATGACTACTCCTGTGTTATTGGTGCGCCCCGTGTAAACGATGGGATGACGTTGGGCGGAATCCGGAGGAGTAACGCGCCACGCCAAGATCGTCAAAAGGAATCGCCGGGGTGCGCCCGGAAATCAGATCGCTGATTAACTGGCCGGAGCCGCAGGCCATCGTCCAGCCCAGAGTGCCGTGCCCGGTATTCAGCCATAAGTTTTTATACGGGGTGCGCCCGACAATCGGCGTGCCGTCCGGCGTCATGGGCCGCAGCCCGGTCCAGAACGTCGCCTGCTCCACGTGCCCGCCGCGAGGATAGAGATCGCGCACCACCATTTCGAGGGTTTCGCGACGCGGTTGCAGCAGCGCGGTATTAAAGCCGACGATTTCGGCCATGCCGCCCACCCGGATACGCGAATCGAAACGGGTAATGGCGATTTTGTAGGTTTCATCCAGTACCGTCGACATCGGCGCCCCGCTCTCTTCGGCGATCGGGATCGTCAGAGAGTAGCCCTTCAAAGGATAGACCGGAATATCGACAATGCCCTTGAGCATCGCGGTGGAATAAGAGCCGAAGGCCATGACGTAGGCGTCGGCTTTGACCACTTCCTGGCCGCACTGAACGCCGTAAATCTGGTTGCCTTCATACAGCAGGCTGTCCACCGGGGTGTTATAGCGGAACACGACGCCCGCCTCGGCAGCCATACGCGCCAGGCGTTGAGTGAACAACTGGCAGTCGCCGGTTTCATCGTTCGGCAGCTGTAAACCGCCGGTCAGCTTGTGGGCAACGTCGGCCAGCGCCGGTTCCACTTCCGCCAGCCGGTGGGATTCCAGCAGTTGATACGGTACGCCGGCATCTTCCAGCACCGCGATATCCTTCGCCGCGCTTTGATACTGCTGCTCGGTGCGGAACAGTTGCAGCGTGCCGCCCTGCCGCCCTTCGTAGGCGATCCCGGTGCTGGCGCGCAGTTCTTTCAGGCAGTCGCGGCTGTATTCCGCCAGACGCACCATGCGGCCTTTGTTTTCCATGTAGTGGCGGGTATCGCAGTTACGCAACATCTGCCACATCCATTTAAGCTGAAAGCTGGAGCCGTCGAGGCTTATCGCCAGCGGCGCATGGCGCTGGAACATCCATTTTATCGCTTTCAACGGTACGCCCGGCGCAGCCCAGGGGGCGGCGTAACCCGGCGAGATTTGCCCGGCGTTGGCTGCGCTGGTTTCCAGCGCCGCATCCGGCTCTCTGTCGATGACGGTGACGTCATGACCCTGCTGACGTAAATACCAGGCGCTGGTGACTCCCACCACGCCACTTCCCAGCACAACGACTCGCATATCCACTCCGATTTAACCGAAAGAATAATCTTCTGATTACAAATTGATAACCCAGAAGAAAATATTATTCAACATAGGCTTTTTTTATGGTGACTAACCTCACATCTTGCCGGACCAGCACAGGATGCTGAAAATTAGCATCTCCTGCTTCGGCGCACATTTCTGCAAGATAAAATTCTGAAGCCGCCCGGCAAATTCCCCGTTCTGGATCACTAAATCGCGGAGAAAAAAATTCGTTAAGCCACGGATTTTTCCGCTGTGTTCTATGCTTTGTAGGTAAGGTTCCCCGTGCAGAGGGTTCCGCAACAATGAGGGCGCGCTGATGGCTATTATTGATTCCGAAACAAGGGATTCCCGTCGCCTGAGCGATGGGCCAGACTGGACGTTCGAGCTGCTGGATATCTATCTTGCTGAAATTGATAGAGTGGCGAAGCTGTACCGCCTCGAGACTTACCCACATCAAATTGAAGTCATCACCTCCGAACAGATGATGGACGCCTATTCCAGTATCGGGATGCCGATTAACTATCCCCACTGGTCGTTTGGTAAAAAGTTCATCGAAACCGAAAGGCTGTATAAGCACGGCCAGCAGGGCCTGGCGTACGAAATCGTCATCAACTCTAACCCCTGTATCGCATATCTGATGGAAGAGAACACCATTACCATGCAGGCGCTGGTGATGGCCCATGCCTGCTACGGGCATAACTCTTTCTTCAAAAATAACTATTTGTTCCGCAGTTGGACCGACGCCAGCTCGATTGTCGATTACCTGATTTTTGCGCGCGGTTATATTACCGAGTGCGAAGAGCGCTACGGCGTGGATGAAGTGGAGCGGCTGCTGGACTCCTGCCATGCCCTGATGAACTACGGTGTTGACCGCTATAAACGCCCGCAGAAAATCTCGTTGCAGGAAGAGAAAGCGCGCCAGAAAAGCCGTGAAGAGTACCTGCAAAGCCAGGTGAATATGCTGTGGCGCACCCTGCCGCGCCGGGAAGAGGAAAAAGCGGTCGAAGCCGAGCGCCGCTACCCGTCTGAGCCACAGGAAAACCTGCTCTATTTCATGGAGAAGAACGCGCCGCTGCTGGAGCCGTGGCAGCGTGAGATCCTGCGTATTGTGCGTAAGGTCAGCCAGTATTTTTATCCGCAGAAACAGACCCAGGTGATGAACGAAGGCTGGGCGACGTTCTGGCACTACACCATCCTCAATCATCTGTACGATGAAGGAAAAGTCACCGAGCGCTTTATGCTGGAATTCCTCCACAGCCATACCAACGTGGTGTTCCAGCCGCCGTATAACAGCCCGTGGTATAACGGTATTAACCCGTATGCGCTGGGTTTCGCCATGTTCCAGGACATCAAGCGGATCTGCCAGTCGCCGACCGAAGAGGATAAATACTGGTTCCCGGATATTGCGGGTTCGGACTGGCTGGAGACGCTGCACTTTGCAATGCGCGATTTTAAAGACGAGAGCTTTATCAGCCAGTTCCTGTCGCCGAAGGTGATGCGCGATTTCCGCCTGTTTACCGTGCTGGATGACGATCGCAATAATTATCTGGAGATTTCCGCGATCCACAACGAAGAAGGCTATCGCGAAATCCGCAACAAACTTTCATCGCAGTACAACCTGAGTAACCTTGAACCAAATATTCAGGTGTGGAATGTGGATTTGCGTGGCGACCGTTCGTTAACCCTGCGTTATATCCCGCATAACCGCGCGCCGCTGGATAAAGGCCGCCGGGAAGTGCTGAAACACGTGCATCGCCTGTGGGGATTTGATGTGATGCTGGAGCAGCAGAACGAGGATAGCAGCGTCGAGTTGCTGGATCGCTGCCCACCGCGCATGAATACTCTGTAAAATTAATTTTCCACTTAACCTGGCGCCGACGCGCCAGGTTTTTTATTTGTCCTTCCGCTGACTTATAACCTTCCGTAATACATCAAGTTTTCTCTCGGCTTTTAGTTAATAGGCAATACCTATATCAACGATAGGCAAAACTTTATAAATATATTACCGGGTGTGACTAGAATTTTTAGCATTAACACGGATTATTCGTTAGCTAATGATTAGCGTTGACATAGCTTTACAGAGGAGAACATCTCGCCAGGACGACGAATTCATATGGACTTTTCAATTTGAGCACTGCAACACGATAAAACAGGAGTGTGTCCCCCCATCTGGCTACACCCGCAGAAGGAAAATAATATGATCATGCTATTACCTTTACTGAAAGTGCTAATAGTCATTACGGTGTTGTTCGGTCTCTGGATGTTATTAGGCGGTACCGTACTTTTCGCCTTTGTGTCGGTTCTTATCACTGGCTTATTGTTAATTAGACAACATAACATCATCTAGACCAGCCTGTTTCCTCACGGGCGTTTTCGTCACTACTTTGCTCACTGCGCGCTACAGGTGACATCGCGATTAAAAGGCATGTGGCTTTCGCGAGTGGGCAAAGTAAGTCGCACTGCCTCCCTTTTCAGGCATAAAAAAAGCCCCTCTGCCTGAGCGCCAAAGGGGCTAATTATGAAGTATGTCTTTTTTTACGCGTTGTTATTCAAAATCAGTTGGCCATTGCTGTCCAGAGGGATAGTTTCGCCAGGCTGTTTGTCCATACGGATTTTGCCCTGCTGATCGCCAATTTTGTACGTAACGTCATAGCCGATCATCTTCTCAGACTTGTCATAGACCGTCTGGCAACGCTGTTGGGTGGTGGTATAGGTATCACGATCCTGCATAGCGCCCTGAATCTGGTTACCCGCATACCCGCCGCCTAACGCGCCAGCGACCGTGGCAATATCTTTACCGCGTCCGCCGCCGAACTGATGGCCTATCACACCGCCTGCCACCGCGCCTAATACCGACCCGGCGAGGCGGTTTTCATCCTGTACCGGACGACGATGCGTCACGGTGACATTGCGACATTCTTTACGCGGCGTTTTGACCGTTTCCTTTATCGGTGTGGCGGAAACCACCTGCGCGTATTTTGGCGCTGGATTGAATACATTTAAGCTGGCTACCGCAGCCACACCCAGCGCGGCTGCTACGCCAATCCCTATACCCGCTAACATTGATTTGTTCACAGGACATCCTCCTGGCTGTGTTATTCATAACAATTCTGCAACCAGATGTAAGGAGAAAACATCAGACGAAGGAGTAAAAGCGAGCAATAGTTGGCTTTTGAAGGGAGTTTCAGAGGAGTCTGAGGTGACTTAAGGCAAATTTGCCTGATTTATGCTGAAACCCTCCCGGCATGCGGGAGGGGCATAACGATTAATGCAGCTTCAGACGCGGGCGAATAACCCGGTTGATACTGCCTACCAGCATCATCAGGCCGGTTTTGATGTAGCCGTGCAGCGCGATCTGGTGCATACGGTACAGAGAGATGTACACGAAGCGCGCGATACGCCCTTCCACCATCATTGAGCCGCGCATCAGGTTGCCCATCAGACTGCCCACGGTGGAGTAGTTAGAGAGCGACACCAGCGAACCGTGGTCTTTATAGACGTAGTTCTTCAGCGGCTTGTTCTTGTACTGCGCCAGGATGTTATCCAGCGCCAGGGAGGCCATCTGGTGCGCCGCCTGGGCGCGCGGCGGCACAAATCCGCCCTCCGGGCGGGCGCAGGATGCGCAGTCGCCGATGGCGAAAATGTCCGGGTCGCGCGTGGTTTGCAGCGTCGGCTCTACCACCAGCTGATTGATGCGGTTGGTTTCCAGGCCGCCGATATCCTTCATAAAGTCCGGCGCTTTGATGCCTGCGGCCCAGACCATCAGATCCGCTTTGATAAACTCGCCGTCTTTGGTGTTCAGTCCGTTGGCTTCCGCGCTGGTTACCATGGTGTTGGTTAACACGCGCACGCCCAGTTTGGTCAGCTCGCTGTGTGCCGCACTTGAGATACGCGGCGGCAGCGCCGGCAGGATGCGTTCGCCCGCTTCCACCAGCGTGACGTTAAGCGCCTCGTTGGTTAAGCCTTTGTAACCGTAGCTGTGCAGCTGTTTCACCGCATTATGCAGCTCCGCCGACAGTTCAACACCCGTTGCCCCGCCGCCGACGATGGCAATATTCACTTTGCCGCTGGCACCGAGATTGGAAGAATATTTCAGGAACAGGTTAAGCATCTCCTGGTGGAAACGCCGCGCCTGATGCGGGTTATCCAGGAAAATGCAGTTCTCTTTCACGCCCGGGGTATTGAAATCGTTGGAGGTACTGCCCAGCGCCATCACCAGGGTGTCGTAGGCAAGCTTGCGTTCCGGCACCAGCAGTTCGCCCTTCTCATCGCGCAGTTCCGCAAGGGTAATGGTTTTGCTTTCGCGATTGATATCCACCACAGAACCCAATTGGAACTGGAAATGGTGATTACGCGCGTGGGCCAGATAGCTCAGCGCATCCACGCCTTCGTCGAGGGAGCCGGTAGCCACTTCGTGCAGCAGCGGTTTCCACAGATGGCTGTGATTGCGATCCACCAGGGTGATTTTGGCTTTTTTACCGCGACCCAGCTTTTTACCCAGCTGCGTCGCCAGCTCCAGTCCGCCAGCACCACCGCCGACAATCACAATCTTTTTCAATGGTGTAGTCAACGTGACCCCCTTAAATTATTAACCAATTGTTAATTAAAGGTTATACAAATAGCTTTTAATTAACAAAGGGTTACCCGTGTTTCTTCATCCTGTTGACCAAAGAATAACATGAACGGGTCAATGGTCATACCAAATTTGATGTGAATCAATTTTTCCGCCGAAAACTTCAACAAAAAGGGCCAGCACATGGCTGACCCGTTAACATTTTGACCGCAAAAACGCTTATCCGAGGCTTTTAAACGCCTTGATACGCTGCAAATGGGGCGAAATGTTTTTAAATTTGTGGGTCTGCTGCTCGTCCCAGACAATTTCGTAATAAGGGAGCAACGCCTGCGCCGATCGCTGACTGTCGAGCGCCTCGTCATTACGGGATAACAGTACCAGGCAGCGATCGCGGTTTTTCTCGCGGAAGTTCTCCACGCATTTGGTGGCGATGTCCTGATACTCTTCCGGGCGGTCAATTTTCCCTTCCATATTTTCATAGGGAAACAGGTTCGGGTTGAAAATAGCCTGGCGGATGTCACACAGGAACCCCACCCGCTCGGCCCAGTAGCCGCCAAGACCGACGCCGCAAATCAGCGGTCGGTCATCCGCATTTAACTGTAGCATCTTGTCCACTTCACGCAGCAGATGTTGCATATCATGTTTGGGGTGCAATGTGCTGTAGCTGATCAGCCGCACGTCCGGATCGATAAATTGCAGTTGCAACACTTTCTCATGGTTACCCGGACTACTGGAGTCGAAACCGTGTAAATAAATTATCATCGTAACCTCACCCTGCCGCTTACCGATAAACGATCACAGCCCTGCTTTATGGGCCTGCCAGCGCTCATGCTGCGCTTCCAGCGCGCGATTCACCTGCTTCCAGCGCGATGAAGCAAGCAGTTCGCTGCGCGAAAATGAACCTTTATGATACAAATGCGTAACACGTTCAGCATTGATCGGCGACAGGTTATCTAACACGCTAACCGCGCCTTCACGATTATTACAAACCAGGATCATGTCGCAACCGGCGTCCAGCGAAGCCTGGCCGCGCTCGGCATAGCTACCCATGATCGCCGCGCCTTCCATTGACAGATCGTCGGAGAAAATCACGCCGTCGAAGCCCAGCTCCCCACGCAGCACCGTTTTCAGCCAGTGCGGCGACCCGCTGGCTGGACGGTCATCCACCTCCGGATAAATGACGTGAGCAGGCATAATGGCGTCGAGCTTGTTGTCGAGGATCAGATTTTTAAAGATCGACATGTCGCGGGTGCGGATTTCCTCTTCAGAACGCGGATCGCGCGGCGTTTCTTTATGGGAGTCCGCCATCACCGCGCCGTGGCCGGGGAAGTGTTTGCCAGTGGTTTTCATCCCGGCGCTGTGCATGCCGTCGATAAACTGTTCGGCAACCCGCAGGGCAATTGCCGGGTCAGCGTGGAATGAACGCTCGCCGATGGCGGCGCTGATATGCCCGAGATCCAGCACCGGGGCAAAGCTGATGTCGATGTCCATGGCGATCATCTCGCTGGCCATCAGCCAACCGGCGTCAAACGCCAGTCTGGCCCCCTCTTCCTCGCCATACAGCTCGGCGAAAGATTGCGCGGCGGGCAAGCGGGTAAAGCCTTCACGAAAACGCTGAACGCGCCCGCCTTCCTGGTCCACCGCCACCACCAGGCGATGACGGGACGCCGCGCGGATTTGCCGCACCAGTTCGCGCAACTGCGCCGGATCGTGGTAATTGCGGGTAAACAGGATCAGCCCGCCCACCAGCGGATGGTTTAAAATCTCGCGCTCTTCGGCATCCAGTTCGAAGCCCGCTACATCCAGCATTACTGGTCCCACATCAACCTCCGGTTAATTATTCTTAAGCCTGTTCCAGGCGTCATTAGCAAGTGTAATAAACTGGCTATCGCGCGTTTGCCAGAAATGGCGCTCGTACCAGCCCGCCATCAGTGCGACAGTCCAGGGCCGCCAGCGCGCGACCTGTAAACGCAACTGCGCCGGGTTAAGCGCTGCGCGCCGTGCGTAATCGGTTATTAATGGTTGCCGTTCGCTTTCTTCCAGGCTGGCAGCGGCAAGCTCCAGCGCCACATCGCCATCTCCGGCGTATTCCCAGTCGATAAGCCGTAGCTTACCCGCGCTGCGCACCAGATTGCCCGCATGAAGATCCATATGCAGCGGCGCCAGGCGCAGCGGGCGCGGCTCACCCTGCGCGCCCAGACGTTGCAGCGTGCGTAGCCATAGTAGCGTGCGCCGGGCCGGATCGCTCTGCTGCCAGTAGCTTATCAGCAGCGGCAGCAGGTGAATGCGCCAGCCGAATCTTTTCTGGCGATGCAGAGTATACAGCAGCGCGGCCAGCTCACCCGCATCGGGTAACGTTTCGACCACGTCACCGCGAATAAATTCGCTTACCAGCCAGCCGTCGCCCAGAGCGTAAGGTTTTGGCCCCAGGCCGGGGGCGAGCCGCTTCAGGGCGCGGTAGTGGCGGCGCAGGCTAACACCAGATTGCAGCGTCGCGCTATCGCGCCGGGCAACCAGCGGCATGCCAGCCCATTCAAGGCGCAGGCTCTGGCCGCTGGAGCCGGGGAGCGGAGAAACAGAACCGGCGGCCTGAGCCGCCGGAAACCGGGTTTGAAGCAGTGCGTTTAACGCCGCATCACTGGATTTGGGAAACCGCACCTTTACCTGACCAGATAATTTCGCCGGTTTGCACCAGCATCAGTTGCATTTGCAGGGTCGGGGCGCTGACGTTGCCGCCTGCGCTGGTATACAGCACATAGTGCGCACCGACGTTACGGGCAATGCCAATCGCCTTGCTGCGCGTGCCCAGGCTGTCCTGCGGGGAGAGGCCGAGCTGCTGCTTCGCCATCGAGAGTTGTTGCGCGGAGACCAGCGTGAAGGTGTTGTTATTGGCTAAAGCATTGCGCAGTGCTTCGGTAGCCGGACCGGTTTGCAGCGAACCGTTGGTACGGTTGTTGACCGAATCCACCAGCAGCACGCTACCAGCATTGACACCGCCCGCCTGCAACATTTTGCCGACCATCGGCTGAACCGCGCCGCTCCAGTCGTACTGGCGCACTTTCGGCTCCGCAGGGGTGGGCTCCTGATGCTCAATCGGACCCGGCTGCGGCGGAACTTCAGGTACAGACGGCACCGTTGGCACCGGTTCAGGTGTTGGCACCGGTTGCTGTGGCGCAGGTGTGGCTTGATCGACCGGCGCAGGCTCCTGTTGCCCGCGCATCACACACCCGGAAAGTATTAACGCTACTGTCGCCAGTAGCCAAAAACGAGGCATCGCCCTCATTAATATCACCCCTTATAACCAGAGATAGAGTCGAACCTGGCTGGCGCCCAGAAAAGGCGACGCCGCATTCAGCACGATGCGGCTGTGCGCAGGTATGATTACCGTGGCGGACTTATCCAGTGGATGCAATTCCAGTCCGCTCTCTTCGTACCAGTAAAATTGATAGTTCAGCGTTACGGGCACATCCTTTTCATTGTAAAGCGTACTGGTGGCGACGAGCTTGCCGGATTGACTGGATAATTCTGGTTTTTCAGCCATCACCCCCGCCGCCATCACCGAGGTTTCCATCACCAGCGTCTGGCGCTCGCTCACCGGAATTTCCGGGCGCGAGCTACACCCCGCCAGCACCATCAGTGAACACAATGCAAGAAGGCACGCACGTTTCATGTTACAGCCCTTTATGGGAAAGCATCGGCCCCAGCGCGCGTCCACCCAACAGGTGCATATGGATATGGTATACCTCCTGCCCACCGTGACGATTACAGTTCATGATCAGGCGATAGCCATCTTCGGCGATGCCTTCCTGTTCGGCGATTTTCGCCGCCACGGTCAGCATACGGCCCAGTGCCTGTTCGTGCTCCGGGGTGACGTCATTAACGGTTGGGATCAGCACATTAGGAACGATTAAGATATGGGTCGGCGCTTGCGGAGAGATATCGCGGAACGCGGTGACCAGTTCATCCTGAAACACGACGTCGGCTGGGATCTCGCGACGAATGATTTTGCTAAAAATAGTTTCTTCAGCCATGACCGTATCCTTTTTTAACGCTGCGGCGGTATTAAGCGCAGTAAACGAGTGAACATCTGTGCATTCAGTATATCACCCTCGCTGATTGCCACAAATGAAACACTGGTTTTAATCAATAGGTTGCGTGGAGTCCAACGGGATAAAACGGTTTGTTTCGCCGCATCGCCAGCAAAACAAACCGCAGGGTTACGACGCCAGGGACGCCATATCGATCACGAAGCGGTATTTTACGTCGCTTTTCAGCATCCGTTCGTAGGCTTCATTGATCTCCTCAATCTTGATGATTTCCACGTCTGAAACGATGCCTTTTTCCGCGCAGAAATCGAGCATCTCCTGAGTTTCCGCAATCCCGCCGATGCAGGAACCCGCCACCGAGCGACGGCCCAGGATCAGCGGCACGGTGTTGACATAGGGTTGCAATTCGCCCAGCAGGCCGACAAACACCAGCGTGCCGTCGAGGGTCAGCGTCGGCAAATAGGGGTTGATGTCGTGGGTATAAGGCACGGTATCGATAATCAGGTCGAACTGGTTTTTCACCTGCTCCATATGCGACGGATCGGTGGAGATAATCACGTGATGGGCCCCGAGGCGGCGCGCATCCTCTTCCTTGCCCGGTGAACGGGTAAACAGCGTGACTTCCGCGCCCAAACCGTTCGCCAGCTTGAGGGCCATATGCCCTAACCCGCCGAGACCGACTACCGCGACTTTACTGCCCTCGCCAATATTCCAGCGCTTGAGCGGTGACCAGGTGGTAATGCCCGCGCACAGCAGCGGTGCCGCGCCTTGTAAATCCAGTCCCTCCGGGATACGCAGCACAAAATCTTCACTGGCGAGAATAGCCTGGGAATAGCCGCCAAAGGTGGGGCGATGATCGAAGCGATCCTGGCCGTTATAGGTCTGGATATTGCCTTCTTCGCAATATTGCTCCAGCCCCTGCCGGCACGGATTGCACTCGCGGCAGGAATCCACCATACAGCCGATGCCCGCCAAATCGCCGGGTTTAAATTTCGTTACTTTGTCGCCGACCTCAGTCACCCGGCCAATAATTTCGTGGCCCGGCACCAGCGGATACTGGCTGAAGCCCCAGTCATTTCTGGCCTGATGGAGATCGGAGTGGCACACGCCGCAATACAGAATTTCTATCGTCACATCATCGGGGCGCGGCGTGCGTCGCTCAACCTGAAAAGGCGCTAACGGCGCGGTGGGGGAAAGCGCTGCATAACCTGAAACTTTCATCTTGGTTCTCTCTCGCTGTTAACAGACCTATTCACTGTAGACCCGCCCCCTGCTGATAACCACTGCGCGAAAAAAAACGCCGCGCGCTGCGCCACGGATAACGTTTGTTCCCGAAGTGTTTATAGAGATTTATGTTGATAAATCGTTATTTCGTGAGAGGAATGACGTTAATCGTTTAACTCATCAGCGCGATCGCTATCACCGTTTCTGGACTCCTGTTTCAGTTTCATTCTTACATTTGTTTACACCGATTCACCAAATGCATATAGTTCTCATTTTTATTCGTATCTCTGATGTTATTACCACACACAATATGCCACGCGGCGTTGGGAAACCCAGGCCGCGCAGCAAAATTTGCGTCTTTTATTAAGGGTTAATCATGTCTTTAGTTTTTGATACCAGGAAAAATTCTCTGCCGCACCGCTCGCTGCTGGCGATGTGCATTTGCGCCGCGCTGCCGGTGAGTTCGGCATTTGCCGCGCCGCAGTCTGAAGATACTGTGTTAGTTGAGGCATCAGCCGTTAACGCACAAGCCGAAGAGAGCCAGGATTACAGCGTTAAAACCACCTCTGCCGGCACAAAAATGATGCTGGTACAGCGCGATATTCCGCAGTCTGTCAGCGTAGTCAGCGAACAGCGTATGCAGGATCAAAAGCTGCAAACGCTGGGCGATGTTCTGTCTAACACCACGGGCGTTAGCGCATCGGTAGCCGACTCGGATCGTATTTCTTATTACTCTCGCGGATTCCTGATCGATAACTACATGGTGGACGGCATTCCCACCTTCTTCGAAACCCGCTGGAACCTGGGCGATGCCCTTTCCGATACCGCATTGCTGGAGCGTGTGGAAGTCGTTCGCGGCGCGACCGGTTTGATGACCGGGCCTGGCAATCCTTCCGCCGCCGTGAACATGGTGCGTAAGCACGCTGACAGCCGCGAATTTAAAGGCGACGTCTCTGCGGAATACGGCAGTTGGGATAAACAGCGCTATGTTGCCGACGTACAGTCACCGCTGACCGATGACGGCAGAATTCGTGGCCGTATGGTAGCCGGTTACCAGAATAACGACAGCTGGCTGGACCGGTATAACAATGAGAAGAAATTCTTATACGGCGTGCTGGATGTTGATTTGACCGACATGACCCGCTTCTCCGTGGGCTATGAATATCAGGATATCAACGTCGACAGCCAGACCTGGGGCGGCCTGCCGCGCTGGTATACTGACGGTAGCCTGGTTGGCCATAACAAACACGACAGCACCGCGCCAAACTGGGCCTATAACGACAAAGACTTTAATAAAGTCTTCGCGACACTGAAGCAGGGTTTCGAAAATAACTGGGAGCTGACCCTCAACGCCACCCATACCGAAATGAACCTCGACAGTAAGGCGCTTTATCTTGACGGTCTGGTGGATAAATCTACCGGGATGATGGAAAGTTACTACGGCGCAAGCTATCCGGTGGTGGGCGGTACGGGCTACAACACCGGTAAACGCAAAGTCGATGCGCTGGATGTCTATGCCAGCGGGCCGTATGAACTGTTAGGCCGTCAGCATCAGTTAATGGTGGGCGCAAACTACAGCAAACAGCATAACCGCTACCTGAACAGCTGGGCTAACATCGGCCCAGACGAGCTGGGCAGCTACTACGACTACAACGGCAAGTTCCCGGAAACCCAGTGGGGCGAACTGACAGTAGCGCAGGACGATAAGATCCATATTAAATCGGCCTATACCGCGACCCGCATCTCGCTGGCCGATCCACTGCACCTGATTGTTGGCGCGCGCTACACCAGGTGGAGCAGCGACACCCTGACCCAGAACATTGAGAAAAACAACACGACGCCATACGCCGGTCTGGTGTTCGATATCAATGAAAACTGGTCAACCTATGCCAGCTACACGTCGGTATTCCAGCCGCAAACCGTGCGTGACATTAACGGTAAATACCTGTCGCCGATCACCGGCAATAACTACGAGCTGGGCGTGAAATCTGACTGGATGGACAGCCGCCTGACCACCTCGCTGGCGGTATTCCGCATCGAGCAGGACAATCTTGGCGTTACCACAGGCCAAGTGATCCCGGGCAGCGCGGGTGAAAGCGCGTATGCTGAAGCCGATGGCACAGTAAGCAAAGGCGTAGAGTTTGAAGTTAACGGTGCCATCACCGACTACTGGCAGATGACCTTCGGGGCGACGCGCTACGTGGCGGAAGATCGCGACGGCAACGCGTTTAACCCTAACCTGCCGCGCACGACGCTGAAACTGTTCACCAGCTATAACCTGCCGATGCTGCAACAGCTAACCGTCGGCGGCGGCGTGAACTGGCAGAATCGAGTCTACCAGAACGTTGCTACCCCATACGGCACCTTCCGTGCTGAACAAGGCAGCTACGCGCTGGTGGACCTGTTTGGCCGCTACCAGGTGACCAAAGACTTCGCCATTCAGGCCAACCTGAATAACCTGTTTGATAAAGAGTACGATACCAATATCGAACAATCCTATATCTACGGCGCGCCGCGCAACTTCTCTGTGACCGCGAACTACAGCTTCTAATCACTTTCAGGCGAGGGCGTTAAAGCGCCCCGCCTCTTTCCTGTTTCAAAACCGCAGGCAATAAAAAAGGGAGCCTTGCGGCTCCCTCAGTCTCCCCGAACAACACTTAGCTGTTACGGATGTATTCATCCATTTCAGTTTTCAGGTTATCGGATTTAGTACCGAAAATCGCCTGAACACCTGAACCTGCAACCACCACGCCAGCGGCGCCGAGTTTTTTCAGGCCAGCCTGGTCTACTTTCGCCACGTCAGCCACGCTGACACGCAGACGAGTGATGCATGCATCCAGGTTAGTGATGTTTTCTTTACCGCCGAATGCAGTAACCAGAGCCGGTGCCATTTCGCTGGTGCCGGTGGTTTTGCTGTCTTCGGTAGCATCTTCACGACCCGGGGTTTTCAGGTCCAACGCTTTGATCAGCACGCGGAAGATGGTGTAGTACACCACCGCGTAACCTGCACCCACAATCGGGAACAGCCACAGTTTGCTGCTGTTGCCAGACAGAACGATGAAGTCGATCAGGCCGTGAGAGAATGAAGTACCGTCACGCATACCCAGCAGGATACAGATCGGGAATGCCAGGCCTGCCAGAATCGCATGGATAACGTACAGGATCGGCGCAACGAACATAAAGGAGAACTCGATCGGCTCGGTGATACCGGTCAGGAACGAGGTCAGCGCAGCGGAGATCATGATACCGCCGACTTTAGCGCGGTTTTCCGGCTTAGCAGAGTGCCAGATGGCAATCGCAGCAGCAGGCAGACCGTACATTTTAAACAGGAAGCCACCAGACAGCATGCCCGCAGTCGGGTCACCCGCCATGTAACGCGGGATATCGCCGTGGAACACCTGGCCTGCCGCGTTGGTGTACTCGCCAATCTGCATCTGGAATGGAACGTTCCAGATATGGTGCAGACCGAACGGCACCAGGCAGCGCTCGATGAAGCCATAGATACCAAACGCCACTACCGGGTTCTGATAAGCAGCCCACTGGGAGAAGGTCTGGATGGCGGAGCCAATCGGCGGCCAAATGAAGGACAGGATCACGCCTGTGAAGATCGCAGCCAGACCAGAGATGATCGGCACGAAACGTTTACCGGCGAAGAAGCCCAGATACTCAGGAAGCTTGATGCGGTAGAAACGGTTGAACATGTAGGCGGCAATCGCACCCGAGATGATCCCGCCAAGCACACCGGTATCGGCCAGGTGTTTAGCCGCGATCTCTTCTGCGGGGAGATGCAGGACCAGCGGCGCAACCACGGCCATGGTTTTCACCATAATGCCGTAAGCCACCACAGCGGCCAGAGCGGAAACGCCATCGTTATTGGTAAAGCCAAGTGCGACACCAATGGCGAAAATCAGCGGCATGTTGGCGAAAACTGACCCGCCCGCTTCTGCCATAACATGGGAAACCACCGCTGGCAGCCAGCTGAAGTTTGCGGAACCGACGCCCAGCAGGATACCTGCGATCGGGAGTACGGATACCGGCAGCATCAGCGATTTACCCACCTTTTGCAGGTTAGCAAATGCATTCTTAAACATAATTGAGAGTGCTCCTGAGTATTAGTGCTTTTTACGCGTTTAACGCATCAGCCTGTGGGGAGAGACAGGCCATAAACAGGGCATCTAAGCGCCCTTTATTTATTACGCAGAGTAAAATAAATAGGCTCAACATTGTTTGACAGCTATCACGTTTCAGCAAAGCGCAGGCCAAAAACTTGCATTTCTTTACATTGAGGATGTCTAAATGTGTCTAAACGCTGCGTCACCGCCCATTTTTAGGCGGTGAACTTTACTCGCTTTAAATATTAATTACGAGCTTTAAAATAACTGAGAGAGCCTGCAAATCAGGCGAGGTGGGAGAGGTCAAGATGGAAGAGTTCGGAGAAATTACGCGTCGTAATACGCGCCAGTTCCTCGACGGAAACCCCTTTAAGCACAGCCATGTACTCAGCGACATCTCTCACTAACGCTGGCTGGTTCTCTTTGCCGCGATGAGGCACTGGCGTGAGCCAGGGGGAGTCCGTTTCGATCAACAAACGGTCGAGCGGTACATAACGCGCGGCCTCGCGCAATTGCTCTGCATTCCGAAACGTCACGATACCGGAAAACGAGATATACATTCCCATATCGAGGAGCTTCGCTGCCGTTTCCCTGTCCTCAGTAAAACAGTGTAGTACGCCGCCGCATTCCGTCACGTTTTCCTCACGCAGGATCGCCAGGGTGTCTTCACGGGCATCACGGGTATGGACAATCACGGGTTTATTCAGCTCGCAGCCAATACGTAAATGATTGCGGAATGATTCCTGCTGCTGAGGTTTGGTTTCCGGGGTGTAGTAATAATCGAGCCCGGTTTCGCCCATAGCGACAACGCGCGGGTCCGCCGCCAGTTGGCGCAGTTGCGCGACATCCCAGGCTTCATCCTGATTCAGCGGATGAACGCCGCAGGAGTACGCCACGTTATCGCGCTCGCCGATCAGATCGCGCATCGCCCGGTAACCCGACAACGTGGTCGCCACCGCCAGGCAAAATTTCACGTCGCGCGCGGCAGCTTTTTCCAGTACATCATCAACGCTGCTGTGCAGCGTTTTATAGTCCAACCCGTCAAGGTGGCAGTGTGAATCAACTAAAAACATAGCGTCTCTCAGAGAGGGGAATGTGGGAACGGTGCGCCAGTGCGCCATACCTGTTCCCAGTTTAAGAGTAGTTCAGTGAGCATCAGTTCGCGGTTAAGGCCGGCGACCGAGATAAGCTGCTCGCGGCATGGCAGCAGCCGATCCAGCATAGCTTGCAGGTGGCCGGTGGGAAGTAACGTCGCCAGCCGCTGGCTGTGCGCGGTTAAATCAGCATGAGTAATATAGCCTGCCGCGCCCTGCTGGCATTTAATGGCATCCAGCAACAGCGCCGCCAGCCAGTGCAGGCGCATCGCCGCATCGTCGTGATGCAGTTCCGGCAGCAGCGCCAGCGCATCACGGGTGTTAATGGCCTGTTCCAGGCGCTCCGCCAGCAGCGGACGCTGCGACCAGGCGCTGGTTTGCAACAGTTCCAGTGCCGCAGCAGGCGCACCGCCGCTTAGCCGCAACGCGGCAATACGCTGGGCCTGAGGTGCATCGGTTTCACGCGCCAGCCAGGCTTCAGCCCAGCGGTCTTCCGGCGGCGCCAGATGCCAGTATAAACAGCGGCTACGCAGCGTCGCGGGTAAACGTTCCGGCGCGCGGCATCCCAACATAAACCAGGTATTTGCTGGCGGCTCTTCAAGGGTTTTCAACAACGCGTTAGCAGCAGCTTCCGTCAACTGCGCGGCATCTTTGATCCAGACCACTTTCGCCCCGCCCAGCCGGGCGTGATCGTAGAGTTTTTCGGTAATGTCGCGGATCGCGTCAATGCCCAGCGTCGCCTTCCCTTTCTCGGGTTCAGCAAGATAATAATCGGGATGCGTCTGGGCCTGCATCAACTGGCAGGCGCGGCATTTCCCGCAGCTCTTCTGCCCGTCGGGCTGCTGGCACATCAACCAGCGGCTGATCGCATAAATCAGCGAGTCTTCACCCATGCCCGGCAAGGCATGCACGAGCAAGGCATGGTGACCTCGGCCAGCCTGGTGGTTCGCCACCAGTTGCTCATAGCCCGGACGCAGCCACGGGTACCATTTCATTACGCCTGCTCCTTAACCCAGCGCGTAACCGTCTCACGAATCGCTTGCGTCACCGCCTCCAGCGATTGCGTGGCATCAATGGTATGGATACGGCTGTCCGCCGCCGCCAGCTCAAGGTAGCGGGCACGGGTGCGATGAAAGAAATCAAAGGATTCTTGCTCGATGCGGTCCAGCTCGCCGCGCGCGCGGGCGCGTTTAAGCCCCACCACCGGATCAACATCCAGATACAACGTCAGATCGGGGGCGAAATCACCTAACACGGCCTGGCGTAACGTGCTGAGGAGATGGGCATCGATACCCCGTCCGCCGCCCTGATAGGCCTGGGTCGAGAGATCGTGCCGATCGCCAATCACCCACGCGCCGCGCGCCAGCGCCGGTTTAATCACGGTTTCCACTAGTTGAACCCGTGCGGCGTAAAACATCAGCACTTCGGCTTTATCGGTAATCACTTCGTCACCGACGGATTTGATATCCAGTACCAGGCTACGCAGTTTTTCTGCAAGAATGGTGCCGCCAGGCTCGCGGGTAAAGGCCATATCCTGAATGCCCAGCGATTTCAGCGTCTCTACCACCACATTGCGCGCCGTGGTTTTCCCTGCTCCCTCTAATCCTTCAATGACAATGTACTTGCCCATCTTTTTCCTTCATAACTTTTAAATAATCCTGCACCGACTTGTTATGGTCCGCGAGGTTGGTATTAAACGTGTGTCCGCCATCGCCATCGGCAACAAAGTAAAGATAAGGCGTTTTTGCCGGCTTCGCCGCCGCCATCAGTGAGGCTTCGCCCGGAATAGCGATCGGGCCTGGCGGCAAGCCGTTAATCACATAGGTGTTGTATGGCGTAGGCGTATCCAGCGCTTTGCGGGTCAAATTGCCGTCATAGGCTTTGCCCATGCCGTAAATCACGGTGGGATCGGTTTGTAAACGCATGCCGATGCGCAGGCGATTCACAAAAACCGAGGCGACATCAGGACGTTCACTGGCTACCGCCGTTTCTTTCTCGATAATCGAGGCCATAGTCAGTAACTGTTCTTTATCCTGGTACGGCAGCCCCGCGGCTTTTTCATCCCAGGCTTTATCAACGGCCTTTACCATACGCAGGTGCGCCCGTTTTAGCAAAGCCACGTCGGTGGTATTGGCGGTATACAGCCAGGTGTCTGGATAGAACCAGCCTTCGATCGATTTAGCACTGTCGAACCCGAGCGCCTCAGCAACGGTCGCGTACTCATCGTCTTTCAGAGTGTGCTTGATATAAGGCGCTTCACGCAGCTTACTGAGCCAGTCGCTCAGGCGGGTGCCTTCGACAAAACGTAGCGGGAACTGCGCCTCTTTACCGCTTTCCAGCAGCTTTAACATGTCGCGCACGGTCATGTCCGGCGTGAAACGATAGGTGCCAGCTTTGAAATGCGAAAGCTCTGGCTCCACTTTCAGCAGCCACTGAAAAACACGCGGCCGATTAATAATTTTCTCATCGGAAAGCTGGTTACCGAGCGCCAGGCGGCCAGTACCGGCT
The DNA here is from genome assembly GCF_056155425.1 of Atlantibacter sp. MEI4A-1023. Classification (NCBI taxonomy): domain Bacteria; kingdom Pseudomonadati; phylum Pseudomonadota; class Gammaproteobacteria; order Enterobacterales; family Enterobacteriaceae; genus Atlantibacter; species Atlantibacter sp. MEI4A-1023. The sequence continues at coordinate 1,927,693 of NZ_CM149568.1, read as the reverse complement.
TTTAGGGTAAAAATAGTTTCTTGTTTAATCAGCAGGTGACTGTCCGCCAGTTGGCGTACTTTCCAGTAGCCAACGCCTGCGGCAATTGCCAACCCGATAATCATCAGCAGAACAAAACGCAGCATTTTCTTCATTGGTTCAATACGACTCACAAAGAGGGGCTAAATAGTGGTAAAGGTCGCGGGAAGCAAAGCGCGTGCGTATGGCCTGTTTCACCGGGACAAGCGGCATCAGCGCATTGCAGATAAACACCTCATCCGCCGTTTCCAGATCGCTTAGTAAGGCGCGCACTTCTTCAACATGCCAGGGGCTGTCATTCAGTTGGCGCAGGATATGCTGGCGCATCAACCCATTGACGCCTGCCTGGTCGAGCTTCGGCGTATAGACACGCTGACCTTTGCGCCAGAACAGATTGGCAGCACAGCACTCCGTCAACCAGCCTTCGCTATCCAGCACCAGCGCTTCCTGGGCTTCAGTCTGTTCCAGATGACGCCGAATCAACACCTGTTCCAGCCGGTTGAGATGCTTAATTCCCGCCAGATACGGGTTACGCCCCAGTTGTACCGGGCTTTGGGTTAAGGTAATGCCCTGCTCCCGCCATTGGGCATAAAACGCTGGATAAGGCGCAACGGACAGCAGGCGGGTCGGCGCACCGCAACCTGCGGCGCTGTACCCTCGCCCGCCCGCGCCACGGGTAATAATGGCCTTCAGTACCGCGTGTAGATGCGGCTGGGCCACGGTGCGCATCTCTTCGCCCAGCACAGTGGCGTCAGGAAAGGCGATGCCCAGTCTTTCGCACGCCTGCGCCAGCCGTTGCAGATGCGCATCGAAAAGCTGAATTTGACCGTCGACCACCCGCGCCGTGGTAAAACACCCGTCGCCAAACTGGATCGCCCGATCGTTAGCCGCCAGCGTCTGTTGCCATGTGCCATTGATTAAGAACATGAAGGCTCCTTACCGATAGCGCGCTAGTTTCGCAGGATGTAAAGCGAGGGGCAAGAGGAGAAGTCTGATGAAAAGGCCCGCAGAGGGGCCTTTAAAAAGAATCGGTTAGATCTTTTTGAAGATCAACGAACCGTTGGTGCCACCGAAGCCGAAGGAGTTACACAGGGCGTAATCCATACCGGATACCTGGCGTGCTTCGTGCGGGACGAAATCCAGGTCGCAACCTTCATCTGGGTTATCCAGGTTGATGGTCGGTGGGATAGCCTGATCGCGCAGTGCCAGAATAGAGAAAATGGACTCTACCGCACCCGCTGCACCCAACAGGTGGCCCGTCATCGATTTGGTGGAACTGACCATCACGCGATGGGCTGCATCACCAAACACCGATTTCACCGCCTGCGCTTCCGCCACGTCGCCCGCAGGGGTCGAGGTGCCGTGGGCATTGACATAGCCAACCTGGCCCGCTTCGATACCCGCGTCACGCAGGGCATTGGTCATTGCCAACGCCGCGCCCGCGCCGTTATCCGGCGGAGAGGTCATGTGATAAGCGTCGCTGCTCATCCCGAAACCAACGATTTCGCAATAAATTTTCGCGCCGCGTTTTTTCGCGTGCTCGTACTCTTCCAGCACGATAATACCCGCGCCATCGCCCAGTACGAAACCATCGCGCTCTTTATCCCACGGACGACTTGCCGCTTGCGGATTGTCGTTGCGAGTGGAAAGTGCACGAGCGGCACCAAAACCACCCACACCTAGCGGGGTACTGGCTTTTTCAGCGCCGCCCGCAAGCATTGCGTCCGCATCACCATAGGCAATCATGCGCGCGGCATGACCGATATTGTGAACGCCAGAAGTACAGGCCGTGGCGATAGAGATGCTCGGTCCGCGCAGGCCGAACATGATAGTCAAATGACCTGCCACCATGTTTACGATAGTAGACGGGACGAAGAACGGGCTGATCTTACGCGGGCCACCAGCCACCAGCGAGGTGTGGTTTTCTTCGATAAGACCTAAGCCACCGATCCCGGAACCGATAGCGGCGCCAAATCGGGTTGCGTTTTCTTCCGTTACTTCCAGACCAGAATCATGCATGGCCTGAATACCGGCAACAACTCCATATTGAATGAAGGCATCCATCTTGCGTTGATCTTTACGCGAGATGATGTCATCACAGTTAAAATCCTTTACTAAGCCAGCAAATTTCGTTGCATAGGCGCTAGTATCGAAATGGTCGATCAGGCTGATGCCACTCTGACCGGCAAGGAGAGCTTTCCAGGTAGACTCTACGGTATTGCCGACAGGAGACAACATGCCCAGTCCGGTCACAACTACACGACGCTTAGACACGTTTGTCCTCCAGGGAGGGATAAAAAAGGGATTCGTGGGATAAAAAAACTCAGGCGGTCGAGTGACCGCCTGGAGATGTTCACTTACGCCTGGTGACCGTTGATGTAATCAATGGCAGCCTGAACAGTAGTGATTTTCTCAGCTTCTTCGTCCGGAATCTCAGTATCAAACTCTTCTTCCAGAGCCATTACCAGCTCAACGGTGTCAAGAGAATCAGCGCCCAAGTCTTCAACGAAAGAAGCATTGTTGGTAACTTCTTCCTGCTTAACGCCCAGCTGCTCGCCGATAATTTTCTTAACGCGTTCTTCGATAGTGCTCATACTCTTAAATTTCCTATCAAAACTCGCTTTCGCGATGGTTTTCGTAGTGTATAAAATGTTGAAAAAGTTGCAACTAAATCCCGGCAGGTCGTACCACGATTTTACGCTATTTTGCGGGCAATCGCCCTAATAACGCAAATAATTTTATACCCTTCTCCATTCAGACGGCAGGTTTTAAGCCATCTCTGACCCTTCTTGCTCACAGAGTAGACTGTGCAGACGAGAATCTGTTCAGCGGCTTTTCCTGCCTCTGGCGGCGAGAGGTATAAACATGGTTAAACCATATACATCCCGCCGTTGACGTGCAGAGTTTCACCAGAGATGTAACCCGCTTCATCAGAAGCTAAGAATGCAACCGCACTGGCGATTTCCTTCGCATCGCCTAAGCGACCCGCAGGAACCTGCGCCAGGATACCCGCACGCTGATCGTCAGATAGCGCACGCGTCATGTCCGTTTCAATAAAGCCCGGAGCAACAACGTTCACTGTAATACCGCGAGACGCTACTTCGCGCGCCAGCGATTTACTAAAGCCGATAAGACCCGCTTTCGCCGCAGCGTAGTTGGCCTGACCCGCATTTCCCATGGTACCAACCACAGAACCGATAGTAATAATACGCCCATGACGTTTTTTCATCATAGCTCGCATTACTGCTTTTGACAGACGGAAAACAGATGAAAGATTCGTTTCGAGGATATCGCTCCACTCTTCTTCTTTCATGCGCATCAGCAAATTATCGCGAGTGATACCGGCATTATTGACCAGAATATCCACTTCACCAAATTCGCTGCGAATATTTTCCAGCACAGATTCGATAGATGCCGGGTCGGTCACGTTAAGCATCAGACCTTTACCGTTAGCACCCAGATAGTCGCTGATCGCCTGCGCGCCGCTTTCGCTGGTCGCGGTGCCGATGACTTTTGCGCCGCGCGCCGCAAGGGTTTCAGCAATTGCGCGGCCGATGCCGCGGCTCGCGCCGGTAACCAGCGCGACTTTTCCTTCAAAACTCATGGTATTCCTCGTCTTATTGCTCGAGTGCTGCGGCCAGGCTTGCCGGCTCGTTGATCGCGGACGCGGTTAAGCTGTCTACGATGCGTTTAGTCAGGCCGGTCAATACTTTGCCTGGACCAACCTCATAAAGATGGGTGATATCACGGGAAGCCATGAGCTCAACGCTTTTAGTCCACTGCACCGGGCTGTAAAGCTGGCGCACCAACGCATTGCGGATCTCATCAGGATCGGTGGCGCAGGCGACATCAACGTTATTCACTACCGGGACTGCCGGCGCGTTAAAGGTGATGTTTTGCAGCTCTACCGCCAGCTTTTCCGCAGCAGGCTTCATCAGGGCGCAATGTGACGGCACGCTGACCGGCAGCGGCAGCGCGCGTTTAGCGCCAGCGGCTTTACAGGCTGCGCCTGCACGTTCAACCGCCTCTTTATGCCCGGCGATAACCACCTGGCCCGGCGAATTGTAGTTAACCGGCGATACCACCTGGCCCTGCGCGGATTCTTCGCAGGCTTTGGCGATGGACTCATCATCCAGACCGATAATGGCCGACATGGCGCCAGTGCCTTCCGGCACCGCATCCTGCATCAGTTTGCCGCGTAACTCCACCAGACGGACCGCATCGCTAAACGCGATAACGCCCGCGCAGACCAGCGCGGAATATTCGCCAAGACTATGGCCCGCCATCATTGCAGGGGCTTTTCCGCCTTCCTGCTGCCATACGCGGTATAACGCGACGGATGCGGTCAGTAGCGCAGGCTGAGTCTGCCAGGTTTTATTTAATTCTTCGGCTGGGCCTTGCTGAACCAGTGCCCAGAGATCGTAACCTAAAACCGCAGAAGCCTCGGCGAAGGTCTCTTCAACGATGGGATACTGCGCGGCGATATCCGCCAGCATGCCCACAGCCTGGGAGCCCTGTCCCGGAAACACAAATGCAAATTGCGTCATGTTTTTAATCCTTGTTTATCAGAAACGAACCAGCGCCGAGCCCCAGGTAAAGCCGCCGCCGAAAGCCTCAAGCAGCACTAAATGGCCAGGCTTGATGCGACCATCACGCACCGCTTCATCCAGCGCGCTGGGCACGGACGCGGCGGAAGTATTGCCGTGACGATCCAGAGTCACCACGACATTATCCATCGACATGCCGAGTTTTTTGGCGGTGGCGCTGATAATGCGCAGGTTGGCCTGGTGCGGCACCAGCCAGTCCAGCGAGGAACGGTCGAGCTGATTCGCGACCAGCGTTTCATCAACGATATGCGCAAGCTCAGTCACGGCAACTTTAAAGACTTCGTTACCGGACATGGTTAAATAGATAGGATTTTCGGGCACCACGCGGTCGTGGTTCGGCAGCGTCAGCAACTCACCGTAGCTGCCGTCTGCATGCAGGTGGGTCGAAATGATGCCCGGCTCTTCAGACGCACCCAGTACGACTGCGCCCGCGCCATCACCGAACAGAATGATCGTGCCGCGATCCTGCGGGTCAAGGGTGCGTGCCAGCACGTCGGAACCGATCACCAGCGCATACTGCACCGCGCCGGATTTCACGTACTGATCGGCAATGCTGAGCGCATAGGTAAAGCCCGCGCAGGCGGCGGCGACATCAAACGCCGGGCAGCCTTTAATGCCCAGCATGCCCTGAATCTGGCAAGCGGCGCTTGGGAAAGCATGGGTAGCGGAGGTGGTTGCTACCACGACCATACCGATTTGTTCTTTATCGATACCGGCCATCTCAATGGCGCGCAGCGCCGCCTGATAGCCCATGGAATCAACAGTCTCGTCAGGACCGGCGATACGACGCTCACGAATGCCTGTGCGGGTGACAATCCACTCGTCAGTCGTTTCCACAATTTTTTCAAGATCGGCGTTAGTCCGCACTTGCTCAGGCAGGTAGCTGCCCGTGCCAATAATCTTCGTATACATGTACGCTCAGTCACTCTTGGGTAATATACCCGCCGTTGGTATTGCCGGGGCGTTTTCGCCTTGCTGCAATTCGAAACCTGCGGGATATAAACATTCCAGGCGAGCGGCTATCCGTTGTGGAACCTGCCGCTGCACCGCCTGCACTGCCTGTTCAATCGCCACGCTAAACGCGCGCTGATTAGCTGCGCCGTGACTCTTAATCACGGTGCCGCGCAATCCTAACAGACAGGCGCCATTATACTGGTCGGGGTTGAGGTGACTGAATCGCCTTGAGAGGCTTTTTTGTAACCAGTGCTTTAATAAACGCCACCACCACGACCGTTTTTTCCCTTCTCCCTGCGATTTGAGCAGAGAAAGGAACATTCGTACAACGCCCTCCATGGTTTTGAGTGTGACATTGCCTACAAAACCGTCACACACCAGCACGTCCGTTTTGCCGGTTAATAATTCATTGGCTTCAAGATAGCCAATATAATTCAGCGACGGCATGGTTTTTAGCATAGCCGCCGCGTCACGAATACTGTCGAGCCCTTTGGTTTCTTCTTCGCCGATGTTCAGTAACGCCACGCGCGGTGTCTGAATGCCGAGCACTTCCTCGGCCATCACCGAGCCCATAATGGCGAACTGCACCAGCATCGTACTGTCGCAGGCCACGTTAGCACCTAAATCCAGCACCACGGTTTTGCCTTTTTGCTGATGGGGCAGCACCGTCATCAGCGCCGGACGTTCAATGCCGTCAATCGGTTTAAGCAGCAGCTTCGCAAGCCCCATCAACGCGCCCGTATTTCCGGCGCTGACGCAGGCCTGGGCCCGCCCCTCTTTCACCAGCTCCAGCGCCATGCGCATCGAGGAACCCCGGCTATTGCGCACGGCCTGAGACGGTCTTACATCACTGGCGATAACCGACTGGGAGGCAACGATCTGCAAACGCGAACGTTGTTCAAAATCAGCTTTGGCGAGTAATGGAGTAATGGCGTCGGGATCGCCGACTAAAAGGAGATTCAATTGCGAATTAGAATTCAGTGCCTGCAAGGCTGCAGGCACTGTCACGGAGGGACCAAAGTCCCCGCCCATGGCATCTAACGCAAGGGTTAGACGTGTCAAGGTATCGCCGGGCGACGTTATATCCCCGCATAAACGGGGAAACGACGCTAAGTTTAATCACGCTTGCGCGTGATTACTTAGCGATAACCTTGCGGCCGCGGTAGTAACCGTCGGCAGTGATGTGGTGACGCAGGTGGGTTTCACCAGAAGTCTTGTCAACAGACAGGCTGGTTACAGCGGTCAGTGCATCGTGAGAGCGACGCATGCCGCGTTTGGAACGGGTTGGTTTATTCTGTTGTACGGCCATGGACCTTACTCCTCAATTACGGTTTACCCCGTTTGCGCGGGGAAGACCAATTACTTACGCTTTAAGCTGGCTAATACGGCAAACGGATTTGGCTTTTGCGCTTCTTCAGGCAGTTCACCAAATACCATGTCCGCTTCGGACACTTCACAGTGTTCATGATCATGCACCGGAACCACTGGCAAGGCGATGATGATTTCATCTTCGACTACCGCCAGTAGATTGATTTCACCGAATTCGTTAACCTCAATCGGCTCATACGCTTCCGGGAGTGCTTCAGCCTGTTCGTCTGAACGGACCGGACTGAAACAATACGTCGTGTGAACCTGATGGGAGAACGGTTTCCCGCAGCGCTGACATGCCAACGTCACCGTCACCTTCGCATCGCCGGTTAACACCGCGAGACGTTGGTTATCGATGGCGAAGCGCATGGAGCATTCCACATCGCTGTCCACACTGACAACTGATTCGGCGACGCGCTCCACCTGTTCAGGGGTATACACGCCATGATAATCAAGGCGCTTTTGAGCGGTACGAACCGGATCGAGAGTCAGGGGTAATTTTACCTTTTGCATAGGGCGCGCATATTAACGTCGTAATGTCATAGAGTCAAAGGAAAAGGCGGTATCAACATGCCATTTGCTAATAAATCACACACAGCCTTGTCCACAGTTTAAGATGTCATAAATAGAATCGCGAATTATGGCAGAAAAAATGACCCGACTGGTACTTGCTTCAACCTCTCCCTTTCGTCAGAGCCTGCTTGAAAAATTGGGCCTTCTCTTTATTACCGCCGCGCCAGACTGCGATGAAACGCCTTTACAGGGCGAAGAGGCTCGCCATCTGGTGGTGCGCCTGGCGAAAGAAAAAGCGCAATCCCTGGCAGGCCGTTTTCCGAATCATTTGATCATCGGCTCCGATCAGGTCTGCGTGCTGGAGGGCAACATCACCGGCAAGCCGTTAAGCGAGGAAAACGCGCGTTGGCAACTGACTCAAGCCAGCGGTCATGTCGTCACCTTCTATACCGGTCTGGCGCTGTATAATTCCGCCAACGGGCAGTTACAAACCGAATGCGAGCCGTTTGACGTGCACTTTCGTCATCTCAGCGCGGAAGAAATCGCTGGCTATGTAGAGAAGGAGCAGCCGCTTTATTGCGCGGGCAGTTTTAAAAGCGAAGGGCTCGGCATCACGCTTTTTGACCGCTTAAATGGACGCGATCCGAATACCCTGGTTGGCCTGCCGTTGATCGCGCTCTGCCAGATGCTGCGTAATGAGGGGATAAATCCGCTGGGATAACCTCAAAAAAGCCCGGTACTAAACCGGGCCATTTCTGTTACTTGCCGTTGCGCAGTACGCTCAGACAATGTTTAAGCTCATTATCGAGCGGCGCTTCAACACGCAGGGTCTCACCCGTATTGGGATGCTGGAATTTCAGCGCCGCCGCATGCAGGAACAGGCGGCCCAGCCCGGTATTCGCCAGCTGTTTGTCAAACTCCCGGTCGCCGTAACGATCGTCAAACGCGATAGGATGGCCGGCATGCAGCGTATGCACGCGGATCTGGTGGGTACGGCCCGTCACCGGGCTACAGCGCACCAGCGTGGCGAACGCATAACGTTCTTCCACCTTAAAGCGCGTTTCCGACGGTTTACCTTCGCTGTTAACCCGCACAATGCGCTCACCGCTTTGCAGGATATTTTTCAACAACGGCGCCTGCACCACTTTCACATGCGACTGCCACTGACCGCGCACCAGCGCCAGGTAATCTTTTTGCATCTCTTTGCCGCGCAGCTGTTCATGCAGTGAACGCAGGGCCGAACGTTTTTTCGCCACCAGCAGGACGCCGGAAGTATCGCGATCCAGACGGTGGACCAGTTCCAGGAAACGGGCTTCCGGGCGTAATGCGCGCAGACCTTCAATCACGCCAAAGCTTAATCCGCTGCCACCGTGAACGGCAGTGCCGGACGGCTTATTCAGCACCAGGATATAATCATCCTCATACAAAATCGCCTCGGTGAGCGCGGACACTTTTTGCAGATGCGGCGATACCGCCTGCTCTTCACGCTCGGCGACGCGAACCGGCGGGATACGCACTTCATCGCCGTCTTCGAGTTTATATTCCGGCTTAATACGCTTTTTATTTACCCGCACCTCGCCTTTACGCAGGATGCGGTAAATCATGCTCTTAGGCACACCCTTTAATTGGGTGCGCAAAAAGTTATCGATACGCTGCCCCGCTTCATCAGCGGAAATGGCAACGATTTTTACGGCTGGGGTCTCAGTTTTCATGGTGGCGATTCTAATTATCGACATTCATTAGCGCCACTCATTTTTATATGCTTATACTTACTGTCACCCGGATTCTGGTGGCTTATGAATCACCGGATTGGTGGATATAACAACAATCGGTAATTTGTGGTTAAGAAACTGTGAGTAACCGGGTGATAAATGGCAAAAGTCATCTTGCTATAACAAGCTTAGCAATGGAATAATGCTGAAGTTTTCCGTGTTAAAACTTGTTAAGACAAGGAACTTTGCGGAATTACCAGTTTTGCCTGACCGTTCATCCACGCAGCAATGGCGTAAGACGTATTGAACCTTCAGGCAGTTAGCGGGCTGCGGGTTGCAGTCCTTACCGGTAAAATGGAAGCTTCTCTGGCGAAACATCCCAGGCAGTTCCCCTGATAATTGCGCTGTATTTCCAGATGAAATACAGGCTACCGACACTCTGCGCCTCTTAAGCGAACGACAACCGTGAGGTTGGCGACGTGAATAGTCACGAGGCCATCGGTTCATACCCGGAAAGGCGATATCTTGCCCGCAGCTTAGTCGTCAATGTAAGAATAATGAGTAAGTTACGATGAAAAGAATGTTAATCAACGCAACTCAGCAAGAAGAGTTGCGTGTCGCCCTTGTGGATGGGCAACGCCTGTACGACCTGGATATTGAAAGCCCTGGGCACGAACAGAAAAAAGCAAACATCTACAAAGGAAAAATCACCCGCATTGAACCTAGCCTTGAAGCCGCCTTTGTTGATTATGGCGCTGAAAGACACGGTTTTCTCCCTCTCAAAGAAATCGCCCGCGAATACTTCCCTGCTAACTATGCTTCCCACGGTCGCCCGAACATCAAAGATGTGCTGCGCGAAGGCCAGGAAGTTATCGTTCAGATTGATAAAGAAGAGCGCGGCAACAAAGGCGCAGCCCTGACCACGTTTATCAGCCTGGCGGGCAGCTACCTGGTTCTGATGCCGAATAACCCGCGCGCGGGCGGCATTTCTCGCCGTATCGAAGGCGACGATCGTACCGAACTGAAAGAAGCGCTGGCCAGTCTCGAACTGCCGGACGGCATGGGTCTTATCGTGCGTACCGCAGGCGTGGGTAAATCCGCCGAAGCGCTGCAGTGGGACCTGAGCTTCCGCCTGAAACACTGGGAAGCCATTAAGAAAGCCGCTGAAAGCCGCCCTGCCCCGTTCCTGATCCATCAGGAAAGTAACGTGATTGTGCGCGCATTCCGTGACTATCTGCGCCAGGATATCGGCGAAATCCTTATCGATAACCCGAAAGTGCTTGAGCTGGCTCGCCAGCACATCTCCGCGCTGGGCCGCCCGGATTTCAGCAGCAAAATTAAACTGTACACCGGCGAAATCCCGCTGTTCAGCCACTACCAGATCGAATCGCAAATTGAATCCGCGTTCCAGCGTGAAGTGCGCCTGCCGTCCGGCGGTTCTATCGTTATCGACAGCACCGAAGCGCTGACCGCTATCGACATCAACTCCGCACGCGCGACCCGCGGCGGCGACATCGAAGAAACCGCGTTCAACACCAACCTGGAAGCGGCAGATGAAATTGCGCGCCAGCTGCGCCTGCGTGACCTCGGCGGCCTGATCGTTATCGACTTTATCGATATGACCCCGGTGCGCCACCAGCGTGCGGTGGAAAACCGCCTGCGTGAAGCCGTTCGCCAGGACCGCGCGCGCATTCAGATTTCCCATATTTCACGCTTCGGCCTGCTGGAAATGTCCCGTCAGCGCCTGAGCCCTTCTCTCGGCGAATCCAGCCATCACGTGTGCCCACGCTGTAGCGGCACCGGCACCATTCGCGACAACGAATCTCTGTCCCTGTCGATTCTGCGTCTGATTGAAGAAGAAGCGCTGAAAGAGAACACCAAAGAAGTTCACGCCATCGTTCCGGTGCCGATTGCTTCTTATCTGCTGAACGAAAAACGTGACGCCATTACCGCCATTGAAACCCGTCAGGGTGGCGTGCGCGCGGTGATTGTGCCGAACGACCAAATGGAAACGCCGCATTATTCGGTACTGCGCGTGCGTAAAGGCGAAGAGACCAAAACGCTGAGCTACATGCTGCCGAAGCTGCATGAAGAAGCAATGGCCATGCCGTCTGATGAAGAGCCAGCCGAACGCAAGCGCCCGGAAGAACCCGCGTTAGCGACCTTCGCAATGCCGGACATTCCGCCCGCGCCGCAGGAGATCCCTGCCGTTCAGGAAGCACCCGCTAAAGTTCAGGCCGCGCCGCAGCCTAAAGTCCCGCAGGAGGCTAAACCTGGTCTGCTTTGCCGCTTTATCAGCGCGCTGAAATCCCTGTTCGCCGGTGAGCCTGCCGCACCTGCTCCCGTGGCAGAAGAGCCGAAGAAAGAAGCCGTTGAAGAGAAGCAGCGTGGCGATCGCCGCAATAACCGCCGCCAGAACAACCGCCGCGATCGTAACGACCGCCAGGGCCGTGACAACCGCGATAATCGTGAAAACCGTGAGCCGCGTGAACCACGTGAGCCGCGCGAGCCGCGTGAAGAGAACCGCCGTAACCGCCGTCAGGCCCAGCAGCAAACGGCTGAAGTGCGTGAAGTCGCCATTGACGAAACGGAGCAGGCCAAAGGCCGTGACGAGCAGCAGCCGCGTCGTGAACGCAGCCGCCGCCGTTCTGATGACAAACGCCAGGCACAGCAGGACGTTAAAGCGCTTAACCGTGAAGAGCATCCGGAGCAGGATGCTGAACAGGAAGAACGCGTTCAGGTCATGCCGCGCCGTAAACAGCGCCAGTTGGCTCAGAAAGTCCGCTTCACAAACGATGTGGTCGAATCAGAAGCGATTGTCGATGTTGAACCGCAGGAAACCGCGCCAGCGCAGCGCACCGAGTTGGCGACCATCCCGCTGCCTGCTGTGGTTGAAAACGAGGCCGCCGAGCAGGAAGAAAGCGTTGAAACCCGTGCTGATGCAAACGGTATGCCGCGACGCTCCCGCCGTTCGCCGCGTCACCTGCGCGTAAGCGGTCAGCGCCGTCGCCGTTACCGCGATGAGCGTTACCCGACTGCGTCCCCGATGCCGTTGACCGTCGCGTGCGCGTCACCGGAAATGGCCTCTGGCAAAGTCTGGATCCGCTATCCGGTCGCCCAGGCGCCTGTAGTTGAGCAGGTTGAACAGGTTGAACCGCAGGAACAGCCGGTTGAGCAGGCAGCGATTCAAATTGCGCCAGTGGTCACCGACGTTGCGGAAGCGGCACCGGTTGAAACCACCCATCCGCAAGTTATCGCCGCGCCGGTAGATGCCCAGCCGGAAATCATCGCGCCGCAGGACGAGGTGGTTGCTGAGCGGGTTGCAGAAGAAGCCAAACCGGTGGACTCTGCCCCTGTTGAAGAAGAGGCACAAGGTGCCGCGCAGGAAGAAGCCATCGTGGTTGAACCCGTTGCGGAAGAAAGCATCGCTGATGCGCCGCAGGAGCACCCTGCCGCGCATGACGTTGAGCCGCAGCCCGCAGTGGTTGAAACACCAAAAGCAGACGTTGCCGCGCAGCCTGAGCCGGTTGTTGAACCCGTGAAAGTTGAAGAGCCGGTGAAAGCGGAGCCGCAACCTGAAGCGACACCGGCTGCCGCTAAACGGGTTGCCAGCGCGCCGATGACCCGTGCGCCTGCGCCTGAATACGTACCGGAGCCGCCGCGTCATAACGACTGGGTGCGTGAACCGTTTGACTTTAGCGGTAAAGGCTCTGCCGGCGGCCACAGTGCCAGCCATCAGGCTACCGCACCTGCCACCCGCCCGGGCCAGGCTAAGTAACCTCCCCACAAGCCGGTCTTTATGACCGGCTTTTTTTTGGCTTCTCCGGCGGTTGCATCCCCATCAGTCCAGGCAGAATTTCACGCATTAAATCGAGGAATTTACGCAATCGTGCTGGGTAGTAGCGGCTGTACGGATAAGCCAACCACACCGGCAGCGGCGCCGCCTGCCACTGCGGCAGGACATGAACCAGTTTGCCCTCTTCAAGATCCTGCGCCACGATCCACGCCGAAACGATACCCACGCCTAACCCCGCCAGCACCGTCTCTCTGACCGCGTACAGACTATCGGTACTCAAACGCGGTGCGATAGTGAGCGAGCGCGTGTCGCTGCCTGCGATCTGTTTCAGGGTTACTTCCTGCTGATAAAACAGGTTTAGCGCCACCCAGGGCAATGCCGCCAGCGCCTCAGGCTCGTTAATCTCGGGATATTGCGCCAGCAATTCCGGCGTCGCGACCACGATACGCGGCACTTCCGCCAGCAACACCGAAATGGTCGACGGGTCAGGCTGCGCGCCGAGGTGGATGGCGCAATCAATATTCTCGCTGATAAACAGCGGCGCTTTGTCGTTCAGCATCCACTCCACATTCATCTGCGGATACTGGCGGAGAAACTGCGTTAACGGCGCGATCAACTGCTGTTGGCCGAAAGCGTGAGGCGCACGCACCCGCAATGTCCCGACCGGTTCATCCCCGGCGTTGCGCAGGTCATCTTCCAGCCTCATCCAGTGGCCCGTCACGGTTTTGGCGTGCTGATAACAGCGTTCGCCATCGTCAGTGAGCTTCATCGCGTGCGTGGTACGTAGCAACAGCTTGCAACCCAGCATTTCCTCCAGCGATTTAAGCCGTCGGCTGATGGTCGCCTGCGTGGTCGTTAACTGCACCGCTGCCGCGCTTAGCGAGCCGCTTTCAATAATGCGAATGAAAGTATTCATCAGCTCAATTCTGTCTATACGCTCATTCTTCATTATTTTTTTCCTGTTATACGTATCACGTATAACCGTTTTATCAGTTGTCCTTCTACCGCGCCAGCGCGGCGTGACTGACAATCCCTCTCACTGTCAGACAACGAGGATTTCTCCATGAATACGCTTTCTCCTTCAGCCTTACTGCGGACGTTACTGGTGCTGGCCACCGCAGCCGGATTCAGTGTGGCGTCAATCTACTATGCCCAGCCGATCCTGCCGCAAATTGGCGAAAACCTGCATCTCAGCATCGCCAGCCTCGGGCTGATCCCTACCCTGACACAGGCGGGTTATGCGCTGGGTATCTTGTTCCTGTTACCGCTGGGTGACCGTTTCGATCGCCGTCTTATCATCCTGATTAAATCCCTGGCGCTGGCGCTGATGCTGATGCTGTACAGCTTCTCGACGGGGGAACACAGTCTGCTGGCGTTAAGCCTGCTGCTGGGCGCCTCAGCCACTGTGGCGCAGGACATCGTTCCCGCAGCCGCCATCCTGTCCACCTCAGGCAAACAGGGTAAGGCAGTAGGGATGGTGATGACGGGATTATTGCTGGGGATCCTGCTCTCCCGTACCGTGAGCGGGCTTATTAGCGCCGCCTGGGGCTGGCGCATGATGTACCAGTTGGCAGCGCTGAGCGTCGCGCTGGTGGGTGTGGCGCTATGGCGGGTACTGCCGCGTTTTGCCGCCCAGTCAGCGTTAACTTACCCGTCGCTGATGAAATCGATGGTTTCCCTGTGGCTCCGTCACCCTGCATTGCGCCGCGCGGCGCTGGCGCAGGGCCTGTTGTCCGTCGGGTTCAGCGCCTTCTGGTCGATGCTGGCGGTGATGTTAAGCCAGCAGTTTCATATGGGCAGCGCCGTGGCGGGAGCCTTCGGCATTGCGGGAGCCGCGGGCGCGCTGGCTGCGCCGCTGTCGGGTTCGCTTGCGGATAAAGTAGGTTCAAGCCGGGTCACGCAATATGCCGCCGCACTCGCCACGGTGTCATTTGGGCTGATGTTCTTTCTTCCCCTGCTCTCGCCCTTCTGGCAACTGGTGCTTATCGCGCTGTGCGCCGTTGGTTTCGACCTTGGGCTGCAATCCTCACTGGTAGCGCATCAGACGCTGGTCTACCGCCTCGATCCCCAGGCGCGCGGCCGTCTTAACGCGCTACTGTTTACCGGCGTGTTTATTGGTATGGCGGCAGGCTCCGTGCTCGGTAGCGCCATGTGGGAAGAGTATGGCTGGATGGGAGTCGTGATGCTGGCAGTTTTGGCCAGCGCAGGTAGTCTGCTGGTGCGGATGACTGAGCGTCGTCAGCCTCACGCTAATACTCGTGCTTTATATTAGTGAAATCCTAAAACCAAGGCTTATCGCGCGTACGATCGTTCATTTGAGATAATATTCAGCCCTGCATCACCCTTGTCTAAACCACTGATAATTAATATCAGTCAGCATTACGATGATCAAAGCCCGGCGATATGGATTGCATCGGGCACGATCGTTCCGTCACTGAATAAAGGGAATTATATGAGCAACGTCCGTCAAAGTACGCCGGATCGTAAAATCCCGCTCAACATCACTGTCTACGATGCAGCTGTTGAGCGGATTTCATGGGTCTTCGACACCTTTTCCCGGGTTTGTGTATCGTTTTCCGGCGGTAAAGACTCCACCTTATTATTTCATTTAACGGCACGGGAGGCGCGCAAGCGCGGTAGAACGTTCAGCGTGCTGTTTCTCGACTGGGAGGTCCAGTTCCAGTACACCATCGACCACGTTCAGGCGATGAAAGCCTTATGCGCAGATTGTACGGAAACGTTTTATTGGGTGGCCCTACCTGTCACTACCGTTAACGGTACATCAGCCTGCCAACCGGAATGGACGGCCTGGGAGCCAGGCATCGATTGGGTTCGCACACCGCCAGCAGATGCCATCACTAACCCTGAATTTTTCCCGTTCTATACACCCGGCATGACCTTTGAAGATTTTGTTCCTGCATTTAACGACTGGCTGGCCCGCGTAGCGCCTATAACCCCCACCGCTATCCTCACAGGAATGCGCGCCGATGAATCCCTGATGCGTTTTCAAAGCATCTGCGATCGCCGTAAAAATCGCTACAGCATGGACCGGCCCTGGACGACAGCCAGCATGACATCCGGAGCCTGCACCGTTGCCCCGTTATACGACTGGCACACCGCAGATGTGTGGTCGTGGTTTGCCCGTACAAACGCGCAATGCAATCCGCTTTACCAACTGATGCACCAGGCAGGCGTAAAACCCCGTTATATGCGGATCTGCGAACCCTTTGGCCCGGAACAGCGCGCTGGCCTTTGGCTGTTTCATGTCCTTGAGCCAGAGCGGTGGGACAGGATCTGTTGCCGGGTGAGCGGCGCGCATACCGCGGAGTTATACGCCGCCGGACGCAATGGATTTTATGGTCAGGGGCATATCTCAAAACCGCAGGATAAGACCTGGAAAGAATACGCCTTGTTTTTACTCGACAGCCTTCCCCCGACAACCGCTGAACATTACCGCAACAAAATCGCCATCTATTTACAGTGGTTCCGGCAGAGGGATTATCCCGACGATATCCCCGATTATCAGGACAAAGATACCGGCAGCCGGGATATCCCCTCATGGCGGCGCATTTGCCGAACCATCCTGCGCAACGACTACTGGTGTCGGACGCTCTCATTCAGTCCTACCCGTACCCACCATTATGAACGCTGGAAAAAACGTGTTCAGGAGAAACGCAAACTATGGCAAGTGATATAACATCTACTCTGGCAACGCTGATGGAGCCGCTGACACACTGGCTAAACGAGCTGCCGGAACAGGCGCGTATTGAGGCGCTGAATGGAATTAAAACGCAACTGCATAACTTAAGTCCCTTTCAACAAGAACCGGTCGACTGTGTACTGTGGCTTAAAACCGACCGGTTAAAAGAGAATAACTACAATCCAAACGTTATGGCGGCAACGGAACGAAAATTACTGATCCGCTCGCTGATCCAGGATGGTTACACGCAACCGGTGGTGGCTATCCCCACCGTTGAAAATAGCCTGAACTTAGTGGATGGCGCGAATCGTTTTCGTGCAGGGATAAAAGATCGTACCCTGGCGGAGCGGCTACACGGCTATATACCGGTCGTGCTACTTCAGAAAGACGACACGGAACGTGACGCCAGTATAGCCTCCACGGTACGCCATAACCGTGCCCGCGGTAAGCATCAGGTGCCCGCCATGTCGGATCTGGTCCAGGAATTAGCCCGGTACGGGTGGGATGATGAGCGTATCGCAAAAGAGTTAGGTATGGAGGCGGATGAAGTGTTGCGCCTGAAGCAGACGGCGGGCTTGAAAGATATGTTCGCTCACCGCCATTTTTCACAAGCCTGGACGGTAGAATAACGCCACCCTAACCGCTAAAAAAAAGCCCGCTCCGGGGTGCGGAAGCGGGCATAAAGCATATCCAGTTTCAAAATATGCTCAAATTGTTCACCTTATCTGTTCAACTGGAACAGCGACATGCCCTGCATATCGGTGAAGGTCTTGTAAGACGCCTGAAGCGCAGCTTGCTGCATCACATAGGATGAAATCACCGAGTTCCAGTCCGCATCAATCAGGTTGCTCATCTGCTGCGTTTGTCCGAGGGCACGATCGCTGCCCAGGGTATCCAGGCTGCCCAGCTCGGCCAGTTGGGTACCCAGCTCAGCCTGCACCGTCAACACGTTGTTGAGCGAGTTTTTCAAACCACGGTTGGTTTTATCCACAGCGGCATCCAGCGCGGCCTGTTCTTCTTCCGTCGCCCCAGCTTTCGGGGTTTTCAGCGCCGCGATCGCGGTGTCGAGCATGTTAAACAGGCTCTTCTCCTGGGTGCTGCCTTCCGGCTCCGGTACAGCGTTACTGGTGACGTTCATAAACACCGAATCGCCGGTATGCCCAATCACCATGCTGCGCGCGGCATCCACCTTTTGGGTGATCTGTTCGGTGCCGCCGTTGTATTCGATCTTGCCCGGCTCGCCGCTGAACGGCGCGGCATCGGTTTTGAAACCGGCGAAAATATAGCGCCCGTTACCGTCGGTGCTGTTCGCCAGGTTCAGCAACTGATCGCGGATCCCTTGCAAATCGGTAGACAGTGAAGCGCGGTCGTCATCGCTCAGCGTGCCGTTGCCCGCCTGTACGATCTTTTCCTGCGCGGTCTGGATCGCGGTAGTGACTTGGGTCAGCACGCTGGTTTCCAGCGATACTTTCTGGGTCGCGAACAAACGTGCCTGGGTGTACTGGCTGTTTTCCGCCTGAGCCTGGGACAGCACCACCGCCTGCGCGGCGGCAATCGGATCGTCCGAGGCTTTATTCACCCGCTTGCCGGTGGACATTTGCTCGCCGTAACCCAGCCATTCGGTCTGCGCGTTGGTGATACCGCGCATATTCTGCTGGTACATCATTTGAGTACTGATACGCATCGATCAATTCTCCCGTTAGCGGATGGACAGCAGCGCATCAAACAGCGTGGACGCGGTCTGAAGCACCTGGGCATTCGCCAGGTAATATTGCTGGAAACGTTGCAGATTGCCGTACTCTTCGTCGAGGTTGACCCCGGAGATAGACTGCTGCTGGTTGGTCAACTGCACAACCACATTGCTCTGGGTGGTGCTGGTCACTTTGAGCGTGCTGGTTTGGTTACCGACATCGCTCACCAGGCTGGCGTAGGCGTCGTTAAAGGTTTTATTGCCGCCGACCATTTTTTTGTTTTGCAGGTCGAGCAGTTTCTGACCGTTGGTATTGTCGCTCTCACCGGTGTCTTTGCCGCCCGCCATCGCAATGAGCGACTCGTCTTTGATCTTCACTTCCATATTGATAATGGCGTTGGTGACCGGTTTTACCATAAACGAATCGTTATTGGCCGCCGTACCGGTGATGTCGATCTTCAGACCGTCGAATTCAATGGAGTCGCCATTGTCGGTCAGCTTAACATTGGCATTGTCGGACAGACGCGTTACCTGCCACTCACCGCCGACGCGGGTCACTTTATAATCCGACGCCTGCACTTCCGACGTATTGGCGAAACTCACCTCAAACGTCGCGCCCGATTTGCTATTTTTGGTATTGCTCAGCGCTTCCGGTTTACCGAAGCTGAAGAAATCGGTGCCGCTTTCATTATTCGCATCCACACCCGCTTTATGCTGGGTGTTGAAGGCATCGGCAAATGCCAGCGCCATCTGGTTCAGGGAGTTACGCGTCTGATCCAGGTTCTGGGAACGGAACGTCATCAGGCCGCCCAGAGAGCCGCTGGTTAGCAGTTTTTCCGGGATTTCGACATTGCCTGCGGTTTTATCAACAAACGCCACCGTCGTGCGCGACGGATCGGCGCTTGACGTTACCGCCGCCAGTTGGTTGGCCGTACTGCCCTGCACCAGGGTGTAGCCGTTGCCGACGGTCACGTTGTAAGTGCCACCGTCCTGAACCGTCACTTCCACACCGACGATCTTGTTCAGCTCGCTCACCAGTTGGTCGCGCTGATCCAGCAAATCGTTCGGCGACGCCCCTGCACCCACGCC
Organism: Atlantibacter sp. MEI4A-1023; assembly: GCF_056155425.1. NCBI lineage: Bacteria > Pseudomonadati > Pseudomonadota > Gammaproteobacteria > Enterobacterales > Enterobacteriaceae > Atlantibacter > Atlantibacter sp. MEI4A-1023. The sequence goes on along the minus strand of NZ_CM149568.1, from coordinate 1,908,246 downwards.
GGTCAGGCGCGTGATCTGGTCATTAAGATTGGCGATCTGCTTCGCGTAAGTGTTGATCTGGCTGACGCTGGTGCCGATAGAGCCATTCACTTCTTTATTCTGGTCGCGCAGATACTGGTCAGTGACGCGGAACTGGTTAACCAGCCCTTCCGCCTTGCCCAACAACGCCTGGCGCGACGCCGGATCTTCCGCGTTGCTCACCAGCGTCTGCATGGTTTTAAAGAAATCCTGCATGGTGGTCGACAGCGTGTTGGTGCTGCTGGAGAGCATATTGTCGATTTTCGACATCTGCTCATAGCGGGTCGTCAGGCCGCTGCTCTGGTTCTGCGCGGCGCGTAATTGATTGGAGATAAACGCGTCATATTCACGGTGTACACCGGTCACGTTAACGCCATTGCCCACCCATCCACCGGCACCCAGCGTACTGTTGGCCTGAGAAAGCACCGTCGTCTGACGGGTAAAGCCCGCAACATTGTAATTGTTGATGTTGTTACTGACAGTATTCAGTGCCGCCTGAGCCGCAGAAAGGCCGCTCATTGCGCTGTTAATTAAGCTACTGGACATGGAGGTTCCTTATGAACTTTCAGACTCGGTTCCTGCATACCGTTATCGGCAACCCTGTACCGAACTTGAGGCATTTTCAGAACAAAGTAGAAATATCGTTGCTATAGGCTTTGGAGACTTTTTCGCTCATCGCTTTCAACTGGCCAATCATGGTGGTCAGCTTGCGGGCGTAGTTGGGATCGGTGGCGTAACCGGCGTTCTGCAGGGCCGTCGCGCCCTGCTCCGCCGTCGCCGCGCTGGTCACGGCGGCATAGCGCGGGTTGCGGGTCAACAAGCTGACGTAATCCGACAACGCTTCCAGATAAGAGCCGTAAGCGCGGAATTTGGCTTTCACTTTTTTGGCTTCACCGTTTTCATATTCGGTGGTGGTGATTTCAGCCACCTCACCTTTCCAGCCGGGGCTGGCTTTAATGCCAAACAGGTTGAAGCTCGGCTCGCCGTTGGCTTTTAAAATCTGCCGTTGGCCCCAGCCAGATTCCAGCGCCGCCTGGGCCAGAATCAGGTGATGCGGCACGCCGCTTTGCTCGCTCGCCAGCTTCGCCGGCAGCGACAGCGCCGCAAGAAAGTCTTTGCTGTCGCCGCTAAGCGGCTCTTCCTGCGACGGCGCGCGTGGCACCGCCTGGCGCACGGTCTGCGCCAGGGTTTGGGTCTGGTAGCGATTGATGGTTTCCAGATCGAACTTCAGCGGCACCTGATCCGGCGTGTCGGCTGGCTCCTGGGATTCGCGGGTCATTTGCTTAACCATCGCATCCGCCAGGCCCAACCCTTTGCCACCAGACAGATGCTGAGCGATCTGCTGATCGTACATACTGGTGTAAAGCCGCGTCTGGTCGCTGCTGAACAGGCCGTCTTTCGGCAGCGCCTCACGCATGCTTTTCAGCATCATCTGGACAAACATGCCTTCGACCTGCTGAGCCACCGCTTTGACGTTCGCCTTCGGGTCCTGTCCCGCTTTCGCTTTGAGATCGTTCAGCGAGTTCGCGTCCCATGCGGCGCTGGAGAGCAGTTTGGTGTCGTTCAGCATAACAATGACCTAGATGATTTCCAGTTTGGCGCGCAGGCAGCCCGCCGTTTGCATCGATTGTAAAATCGACATCAAATCCATCGGTGTGGCACCCAGCGCGTTAAGCGCCCGCACCACGCTGTTCAGGCTGGCGCTGGACTGCACGCTTTGCAGCGAACCGCCGCTCTGGCGCATATCGATCTGGGTATTCGGCGTGACCACCGTCTGGCCGCCGCCGAACGGCGTATCCGGCTGGCTGACGTCAAGCTGGCGGTTTACGGTGACCGACAGGTTGCCCTGCGCCACGGCACAACTGTCCAGCGTCACTTCGCGGTTCATCACCACCGAGCCGGTACGCGAGTTAATAATCACTCTGGCATCCTGCGGCGCGACGTTCACTTCCAGGTTCTGGATATCCGCCAGGAAGCGCACCTGGGAGCTGCCGCCGGTCGGCACGCGCACCTGGATGGTGCGGGAGTCCAGCGCCGTGGCGCTGCCGTAGCCGCGAACCCGGTTAATGGTGTCGGTGATTTGCTGCGCCAGCGTGAAGTCTTCGCGGTTGAGCTGAAGATTCAGGGTATTGCCGTTGCCGAACTGGCTGGGCAATTCACGCTCGACCACCGCACCGTTGGTGATGCGCCCGCCGTTCAACTGGTTAACCTGAACACTGCTGCCGCCCGCCGACGCGCCCGCGCCGCCGACCAGAATATTGCCTTGCGCCAGCGCATAAACCTGATTGTCCACGCCTTTCAGCGGGGTCATTAACAGCGTGCCGCCGCGCAGGCTTTTGGCGTTACCCATCGAGGAAACCACCACGTCGATGGTCTGTCCCTGGCGGGCAAAGGCCGGGAATGACGCCGTGACCATCACCGCTGCGACGTTTTTCAACTGCATGTTGGTGCCCGGCGGCACGGTGATGCCCAGTTGGGAGAGCATGTTATTTAAGCTCTGGGTGGTAAATGGCGTCTGGGTGGTCTGGTCGCCCGTTCCATCCAGGCCCACCACCAGCCCGTAGCCAATCAAGGAGTTTTCCCGTACGCCCTGTACGCTTGTGAGGTCACGAATACGGTCGGCCTGGGCGAGTGACGCCACCAGCAGCAACCCGATTGTGAGGAGTGATTTCAACATAGTCACCTCGCTTACATCGGCGATAAGTTAAGGAAGAAACGCTGCAGCCAGCCCATGTTCTGCGCTTCATTGATATAGCCGTTGCCGACATATTCGATACGCGCGTCCGCCACGTTGGTAGACGGAACAGTGTTGCTGCCGCTGATGGTGCGTGGGTTCACGACACCGGAGAAACGAATGAATTCTGTGCCCTGGTTAATGGCGATCTGTTTTTCGCCCACCACGTGCAGGTTGCCGTTCGCCAGCACCTGATCGACGGTCACGGTGAGCGTGCCGCTAAAAGTATTGCTGGCGTTGGCGCCGCCTTTGCCGTTAAAGCTGTTGCCGCCGGAGGCGTCCACCGTCGCGCGGTCGTTGCCGAATAATCCCTGAAGGTAGCGCGGCACCGCGTCAAAGCCGAAGTTGGTTTTGCCGTCGCGGCTGGCGTTGGCCGAGGAGCTCTTGCTGGCGCTGACGTTTTCTTGCAGGACAATCGTCAGGGTATCGCCGATATTGCGCGGTCGGCGGTCTTCGAACAGCGGCTGGTAGCCGTAGTTAATCGGCTGGGCGGACTGGAAAATAGAACCGTTGACCACCGGCGCGGCGCCAGGCGCGGGCTGCGCGGTTGTCGCGCCCTGCACCAGCGGCTTCGAGGGTACCCAGGCACACCCGGATAATGTCACCATCAGGGCGATAAAGAGAGGGCGATATTGCGCACCGGTATTTTGCATTGCTTTCATCTTCAGTATTCGTGCCCGGCGCGGCGCGAACCGCGCCGGAGTCACGTTAGAGTTGTGTCAGTTTTTGCAGCATCTGGTCCGTGGTGGAGACCGCTTTACTGTTGATTTCGTAAGCGCGTTGCACCTGGATCATGTTCACCAGCTCTTCCGCCACGTTCACGTTAGAGGTTTCCACATAGCCCTGATACAACAGTCCCGCACCGTTCAGCCCTGGCGTACTTTCGTTCGGCGCGCCGGAGGACTGTGTCTCGATGTACAGATTTTCACCAATGCTTTCCAGACCGGTGTCGTTCATAAAGGTGGTCAGGTTTAACTGCCCAACCTGAACCGGTGCGGCCTGGCCCTGCTGGGTCACGCTCACCAGGCCATCGCGACCGATGGTGATGCTAAGCGCGTTCGCCGGAACGGTGATCGCAGGCTGCACCTGGAAACCGCCCGCCGTGACCAGTTGGCCGTTCTGATCCACCTGGAACGAACCGTCGCGGGTATAGGCAGAGGTACCGTCCGGCAACATCACCTGGAAAAAGCCCTGGCCTTTGATCGCCACGTCTTTGCTGTTGCTGGTTTGCGACAGGTTGCCCTGGCTGTGCAGGCGTTCGGTCGCCACCGGACGCACGCCGGTACCGATCTGCAAACCGGACGGCAGCGTGGTTTGTTCAGAGGACTGCGCACCCGGCTGGCGGATGGTTTGATACAGCAGGTCTTCAAACACCGCGCGCTGGCGCTTAAAACCGTTAGTGCTGACGTTCGCCAGGTTGTTGGCGATCACGTCCATATTGGTTTGCTGGGCGTCGAGGCCGGTTTTCGCAATCCATAATGAGCTAATCATAAAGTGCCCTTATTAAGTCATCGACAGCAGCTGGTTAGCCCGCTGAGAATTTTCATCGACGCTGGAGATCACTTTCATCTGCATCTCAAAGCGTCGTGCGTTGGCGATCATATCGGTCATCGCTTCGACGGGTTTGACGTTGCTGCCTTCCAGCACGCCGGACATCACGCGGATGCTCGGGTCGGCCTGCAACATCGGCCCACGTTGCGCCTGCGCGGCGGCGCTTAAGCGGAATAACCCGTCATCGCCACGCACGATTTCATTCCCATCGGCTTTAACCAGCTTCAGACGGCCTACCGGCGCGACGGTGTTCGGCGGATCGCCGGGATTGAGCGCCGAAATGGTGCCGTCCGCCGCGATGGTGATTTCCGCCCCTTCCGGCACCACAATCGGGCCGCCGTCGCCCATCACCGGATTACCCTGAATGGTTAACTGCCCCCCGGCAGTCACCTGGATATTCCCGTTTCGGGTATAGGCTTCGGTCCCTGCCGCACTCTGCACGGCAATCCAGCCGTCCTGCTGTAGCGCCACGTCCAGCGGACGCGAGGTGTAATCCAGCGCGCCCTGGGACATATTGGCCCCCGGGGTGGACGCCGCCACCAGGGTGCGGGTCGGCATTGACAGGCCTTCCACCGGCACCGCACGCAACGCGGTAAGCTGGGCGCGGAAACCTGGAGTAGAGGCGTTCGCCAGGTTGCTTGCGTTGACCGCCTGTTGGTTCAGGGTCTGGCTGGCAGCCCCCATAGCGGTATAAATAGCGTGATCCATTAGGCCGTCCCGTCAGGCGTTAACGCAGATTAACCAGCGTGTTCAGGATCTGGTCCTGAGTCTTGATGGTCTGGGCGTTCGACTGGTAGTTACGCTGGGCCACGATCATGTTGACCAGCTCTTTACTCAGATCGACGTTGGAGGCTTCCAGCGCGCCGTTGGTCAGTTGGCCAAAGTTGCCGCTGCCCGCAGTGCCCAGCAGAGCCACGCCAGAGGCGTTGCTCGCTTCCCACAGGTTATCGCCCTGTGAAGAGAGTCCTTCCGGGTTGGCGAAGTTCGCCAGTACGATTTGACCCAGCAGTTGCTGCTTCTCGTTGGAGTAGTTGCCGACCACGGTGCCGTCATCGTTAATCTGGTAGCTCACCAGGTCGCCCGGCTTATAGCCGTTTTGCTCGGTGGATACGATGTTGTTGGAGCCGGTGTTCTGCTGCATCGAGCCGGTAAAATCCAGAGTGAACCCGGTCGGCGCAACGCCGTTTAATGAACCCGGCGTCATGGCGATCGAAGCCGGATTCGGCGCGGTCAGGTTACCGTTGCCGTCAAAGGTCATGGTGGTCGGCGCGGAAACCGGGCTGCCCGCCACGCTGCTGTCCTGGTAATACACCGCCCAACTGCTGTCGGCGTTCTTACGGAAATAGACGTTCATGTCATGGGCATTACCCTGGGTATCGAATACCGTGACGCTGCCCTTTTTGTTGTAGCTGTCTGCGTTAGCCGGGTTAAACGCCACATCCGCGGCAATGGTTTTATCCGAAGAGTTCAGGTTAACCACCATCGACGCGGTGGTGGTGACTTTCGCAGACATCAGGGTGTTCGGGATAGTCAGACCTACCGGGTTTGCGCCCTGCTGAATAGTCGGCGGGGTGCCTGTCGCCGGGTAGCCGGTCACCTGCATGCCCTGCATGTTGGTCAGGTTGCGGCTTTCGTCCAGTTTGAACTGGCCGTTACGGCTGTAAAACACCGAACCGTTACTGTCCACCAGACGGAAAAAACCGTTCTGGCTGATGGCGACGTCGAGGCCACGACCGGTATTGGTGGTGATGCCGTCGCTGAAATCCTGCGTTACCGCCGCGACTTTCACGCCGAGGCCCACTTTCGAACCGGCGAACATATCAGCGAAGGAAACGGAAGCGGATTTAAAACCATAGGTCGCGGAGTTGGCGATGTTGTTGCCAATCACGTCCAGGTTGGAGGCCGCAGCATTCAGGCCGCTGACCGCTTGAGAAAAGCCCATGTCTTACTCCTGTAAGTGCAAGCGTTAGATAATTTGTCTCACTTCGCTGATTGCGAGAGTGCCGTAGGTGCCTAAATCCAACAGGGTGCTGCCATTGCTGCGCGTCACGCCGTTGACTAAAGCGAAGTTAAGCGGCTGCGCCACCAGCTGCGTCGTGCCTGAGCTGGCAGAAATAGTCACGTTATACGCGCCGTCCGGCACGGCAGTGCCGTCGGCCATCTTGCCGTCCCAGCTAAAGGTGTGAACGCCTGCGCTCAGCTTGCCGATATCCAGCGTCTGCATCACCTGGTTATCTTTATTGGTGATGGTAGCGGTGACTTTATCCGCCGCCTGCTGCAGCTCGACGCCAAACGGCGTAGTGGTTTCTTTACCGGCCAGAATGGTGCTGCCGGGGATCATCACGCCGCGATCGATCAGGGCGCTGGCCTGCAACGACTGGTTGTTATCAAGCTGGCCGGATACCGCGCCAAGCGTGGTATTCAGTTTCTCGATACCGCTCACGGTGCTGATTTGCGCCAGTTGGGTGGTCAGTTCGTTGTTTTGCAGCGGGTTGGTGGGGTCCTGGTTTTTTAACTGCGCGACCAGCAGCGTCAGGAAGCTGCTCTGGAGATCCGACGCGCTGTTGCCGGTCAGGCTGTTGGAACCGGTTGAGGACCGGGTTCCACTGACGCCGGTATTGGTTGGGTCGTTGACGTTAACGGCAATGGACATGGTGTTCTCCTTATTGTCCGATGGTCAGCGTTTTCAGCATCATGCTTTTCACGGTGTTCAGCACTTCGACGTTGGCCTGATAGCTGCGCGACGCCGACATGGTGTTGACCATTTCGCCGACCACGTCGACGTTAGGCATTTTGACGTAGCCGTTCGCGTCCGCCAGCGGGTTGCCTGGCTCATAGACCAGCTTGTCCGGGGCCTGGCTTTCTACCACCTGGCTGACTTTTACGCCGCCTGTCGCCGCACCGGGCTGGGCATCCACCTGGAACACAACCTGTTTGGCGCGATAGGGCTGGCCATCCGGCCCGGTCACGCTGTCGGCGTTGGCGAGGTTACTCGCCGCGACGTTAAGGCGTTTCGATTGCGCGGTCATGGCAGAACCGGCGATATCAAAAATATTGAGCAGTGCCATGATTAGTTTCCTTGTTGCAGCACGGACATCATGCCTTTGATTTGCCCGCTCATCAGCGTCAGATCCGACTGATATTTCAGTGCGTTATCTGCAAACTGGGTACGCTCGCGGTCCATATCCACAGTGTTGCCGTCCATCGACGGTTGGTCGGGAATGCGGTACAGCAAATTCATGGATGGGGCCGTGGAAGCCTGGGCGGGAATGTGTTGCGCGGAGGTCATGGTCAGTGCAACCGTGTTGCCTTGAGCCCGTCCGCGCTCCATTACCTGTTTGAGTTGGCTGGCGAAATCAATATCCCTGGCCTGGTAGCCTGGGGTATCGGCATTAGCAATGTTCGCCGCCAGGATCTCCTGACGCTGCGCGCGCAAATTGAGCGCTTCCTGCTGAAAACGCAACGCGGCATCGAGTTTGTCGAGCATGGTTCCTCCGCGAATAGCATGGTGATGGCGACAGCTTAATGCGCGACCACCTCGCCTTATCGTTGGAATAAGCGCAAAATGCGTCGCTATTTGTTGCCTTGAGTCATTACGAGTCGCGGTAAAATCTTCACCATCGCGCTACCGGAGCCTCGGATGAAACGTTTACCCGCCACGCTTGCTACCGCTTTAATGCTGCTTAGCGCATCGGCTCATGCTGATGTGACGGCAGGATTGACGGCTTTTTTCGCCCAACGACTGGCGGGTATCAGCGATGAGGTTCAGGTCACGGTCAAGTCGCCGCAAAGCAACTGGCCGGCCTGTGACAATCCGGCTTACAGTCTGCCCGGCAACGCCAGGCTGTGGGGCAACCTGAGCGTGCTGGCGCGCTGCGCAAACGATAAACGCTACTTGCAGGTCACGGTTCAGGCATACGGCGAGTATGTGGTGGCGAGCGCCCCTGTCGCACGGGGCAGCGAGTTGAATGAGAGTAACCTGCGCCTGCAACGCGGTCGGCTGGACCAGTTGCCGCCGCGGGCGATGTTGTCGCTCGATCAGGCGCGTCAGGCACAGACGCTGCGCGATCTGGCACCGGGCCAAATCCTGACGATGGCGATGGTACGCCAGCCCTGGCGGGTAAAAGCCGGGCAGCGTGTGATTGTGATCGCCACGGGCCAGGGATTCAGCGTCAACAGCGAAGGACAGGCGTTAAATAACGCCGCTGTAACGCAGAATGCCCGGGTCCGCATGGCTAACGGCCAGGTGGTCAGCGGAACGGTAGATAATGATGGGAATATTCTGATAACGCTATAATCTCCAGCCTCTACACTCAACCCGATGCCGCGTAACAGGCGCACCGGGGCTGAGACCGTAAGGTAAAACATTCATTCTCGTCATTAATCTTCGGGTAAGCGTAATGATGGGTGTAAAGATTTTGCTGCGGCTGCCGATAGAATATCAACAAATGATAAGACAGGCTCACAGCCACGAGCCCCCTCGATGAGGATTGTACAATGAGCATAGAACGCACATCGCCTTTAAAACCAATCGGCACTGTCCAACCGCGCGAGGCGGCCGAGCCTGCACACGTTCCCGTTAATCGCCTGGATAAATCTGCATCCGCCACCAGTACCAGCGTGACCTTTAGCGGCGCGCAGGCGCGGCTGATGCAGGCTGGCAGCAGTGATATCAATATGGAGCGCGTTGAAGCGCTCAAAACCGCTATTCGAAACGGCGAGCTCAAAATGGACACAGGCAAAATTGCCGATGCGCTAATTAACGAAGCTCAGAGTTTCCTGCAGAGTAAATAATGGTATGAGTCGTCTGTCAGAAGTGCTGGATCAAATGACGGCTGTCCTTAATTCACTGAAAGAAGTGATGGACGCCGAGCAACTTCAATTATCAGCAGGCCACGTGAATGGCAGCGTGTTACAGCGCATCACCGAGCAAAAAAGCTCGCTGCTGGCCACGCTGGATTATCTGGAGCAGCAGCGCCGTGCGGAACAAAACGCAGGGCGTAGCGCCAATGACGACGCGCCGGGACGCTGGCAGGCGATCACCGAAACCACACAGCAATTGCGCACGCTTAACCAGCACAACGGCTGGCTGCTGGAAGGGCAGATTGCCCGCAATCAGCAGGCGCTGGAAGTCCTGAAGCCGCACCAGGAACCGACGTTGTACGGCGCGGATGGCCAGACGGCGAATACCCTGCGCGGTGGGAAGAAGATTTCGATTTAATCTGTTTGCTGGGCCTGACGTTCTGTCAGGCCCGTTGATTCACTCACGCTGTCCTGCGAGCAAAATCCCGCACTCTGAATCCCAGCACCGCCAGGGTCGCGAAGTACGCCACCACCCCGACGATCACCACCGCCAGCAGGCGCAGAATACGGTACGGCATGGTACCGGTATCCCAGGCAGGCATCACCATCATCATGCCGATCAGCGCGCCCGCCATCACCAGCACCGCGATAATCAACCGGGTCAAAAAGCCCGCCCAGCCGGGTTCAGGCTGGAAGATTTTTTGTTTACGCAGTTGCCAGTACAGCAGGCTGGCGTTGAGGCAGGCGGCAAGGCCGATAGACAGCGACAGCCCGGCGTGCTTCAGCGGGCCAATAAACGCCAGGTTCATCACCTGGGTCATGATCAGCGTCACGATAGCGATTTTGACCGGGGTTTTAATGTCCTGGCGCGAGTAAAAACCCGGTGCCAGCACTTTCACCACGATCAGCCCCATCAGGCCCACCGAATAGGCAATCAGTGCCCGTTGGGTCATGTCGGCGTCAAAGGCGGTAAATTTACCATACTGGAACAGCGCGGCGATCAGCGGTTCGGCCAGGATACCCAGCGCCACGGCGCTCGGCAGCGCCAGTAAAAAGCACAGCCGTAATCCCCAGTCCATCAGGCGGTTATATTCATCATGGTTGCCGCTGGCGAAGCTGCGTGACAGCGACGGCAGCAGGATAGTGCCCAGCGCCACGCCCAGCACGCCGGACGGGAATTCCATCAGGCGGTCGGCGTAGTACATCCAGGAAACCGAACCGGACACCAGGAATGAAGCGAAAATGGTGTTAATAATCAGGGAAATCTGGCTCACCGACACACCGAGGATCGCCGGGCCCATCTGCTTCACCACCCGCATCGCGCCCGCATCGCGCAGATTAATGCGCGGCAACACCAGCATGCCGATCTTCTTCAGGTGCGGCAGTTGATACAGCAGTTGCAGCACGCCGCCTACCGTCACCGCCCAGGCTAACGCAAGAACCGGCGGATGAAAGTACGGCGCGGCAAACAGCGCAAAGCCAATCATGCTGATGTTGAGCAGCGTCGGGGCAAATGCCGGAACGGAAAAGCGGTTCCAGGTATTGAGGATCGCCCCGGCCAGCGAGGCCAGCGATATCAGCAGGATATACGGGAAGGTAATGCGCAGCAGTTGTTCAGTCAGTGCGAATTTATCAGCGGTATCCACAAAGCCCGGCGCAGTAACCAGGATCACCCAGTGCGCGCCGATAATCCCCAGCACCGTAACAATCGCCAGCGCCAGAGTCAGCAGGCCCGAGACATACGAGATAAACAGCCGCGTGGCCTCTTCGCCCTGCTTGCTTTTATATTCCGCGAGGATCGGTACAAAGGCCTGGGAAAACGCCCCTTCGGCGAAGATACGGCGCAGCAGATTGGGTAATTTGAAAGCCACAAAAAAGGCGTCGGTCGCCATCCCTGCGCCAAACACCCGTGCCACAATGGCGTCGCGCGCAAAACCCAGCACGCGGGAAAACATGGTCATTGAGCTGACCGCAGCCAGCGATTTTAATAAATTCATTATTCCGTTCCACAAACACTGACGCCTGCAAAGCAGGCGTCAGGTATTCAGCGAGCGCCTAGTCTACCCGAGCGCCGGTGAAATTCTAGCGGCAGATGTAACGGGCGGTTATTCTTCCATCGCCTCGCGCCACAGTTTTTCCACCACCCGCTGGGCCAGCAGCGCCTGTTCCCCTGCGGTTTCGGGAAGGGTCTGATTTGCCACGCAGTCGATAAAATGTTCGGCGCAACCGACGAATCCGCGCTGTTCAAGCGTGCTTTGCCAGCCGGGGATGGGATGCGTCACGACGCCTGCCCCGCGCTCTTCCTGCCAGTCGCGCATATCGGTGACCTGATACAGCCCGCCGTCAGTAACCGCCTGCACCCACTCGCGCTGGCTGCCCGCGCGGCGGTGCATGCTGGTGGTGATCTGCAACTGCTGATGGGCGAAATGGTGCTCGGCATAAAGCATCTCTCCCTGATCGTTAGTTTGCAGCACCCCGCTTTGCAGTTCCGCCGCACTGCCCGCCAGCCACAGTGCGGTATCCACCACGTGGAGGTAGTCATCCAGCAGAGTGAACCGTAAATCATGCGGGCCGACGCTGTCTGCGCGGTGTTTATCCATCCGTAGCGACGCGCACTGGGTAAGGCGAGATTTCAGTTCCCGGTAGCGCGGTGCAAAACGGCGGTTAAAGCCCACCATCAGGGTGCGTTTTTTACGCGCTGCCAGCTCCACCAGCCGTTCGGCATCCGACAGGTTTTCCGCCAGCGGTTTATCCACGCAGACGTGAACGCCCGCGTTCAGCAGTTCATTCACCACCGCGTAGTGGCTGGCGGTGCTGCTGTGAACAAAAACCGCATCGCAACGTGTCGCCAGTTCGGCAATCGACCCAACGTAAGGAATACGGTAAGCGTCGCAAATCGGCTGCGCTTTGGCCTGCGTTGGGGAAAACGCCCCCGCCAGTTGCCAGCGCGCTGCCGCAGAGAGTACCGGCAGCCAGGCTTTTTGCGCGATGCCGCCCAGGCCCACCATGCCAACCCGCAATAACGTCATATTATTCTCCGAGGTGTGCTAACAGGGAATCGAGCCGGGTTTGTAACTCTTGAACCTGTGCTTCAAGCGCCTCGACACGCAGCACAAGATCGTCAGAGGGTGCACTGATGGGTTCTTCATCCTGAGCGGGAATGACCGCATCGCCGCTAAACAGGTGCATATAGCGGCTTTCGCGCTTGCCCGGCTCGCGCGGCAGGCGCGCCACAAACGGGCCGTCCTCACGGGCCGCCAGCCGTTCCAGGGTGTTTTCTACTTCCGCCATATCCGCGAATTCGTGCATCCGCGAGGTGCGCCCGCGCAGTTCCCCCGGCGTTTGCGCGCCGCGCAGCAGCAGCGTGGTAATGAGTGCCACTTCTGCGCTGTTCAGCTTGAGATCGCCGAACTCGGAATTACAGAAGCGCTGTTCGTATTTCATCACCCGATTGCCGAACCCGCTGACGGTGCGCAGGTAGTGGCGCTTCACCAGCAAATCCAGGGTGTTTTGCACCTCAGACTCGCTGAGATTCAGCACCGGCTCGCGGTTAGTTTTCTGATTGCAGGCCGTAACGACACCGTTAACCGACAGCGGATATTGCTCGGGCGTGGTGACCTGTTTTTCCAGCATACAGCCAATCACGCGGGCTTCGGTGGCGCTGAGTGAGTATTTCATTGGGGCTCCTTAACGACCTGCGGTCCATTCTTTGGTAGTCAGTGCGGTTAAAACGTGATCGCGCCAGACGCCGTCGATCAGCAAATACTCTTTGGCATAGCCCTCTTTTTCGAAACCAAGCCGGGCGAGGAGATCCCCGCTGCGCTGGTTATGGGGCATATAGTTCGCCATGATGCGGTGAATATGCTGGGTGCGCTGCATATAGCGGATCGCGGAGGTTAGCGCTTCGAACATCAACCCTTGTCCCTGCCACTTTTCCCCCAGCGAATAGCCCAGATAGCAGGCGTGAAACGACCCGCGCACCACGTTCGAAAAGTTGGCGACGCCGTAAATCTCTTTTTCATCAGGATCGAATAGCGCGAAATAGAAGGCGCTGCCCTGCTTGTGCAGTTCGTTGATCATGCTGAGCCGTGCCTGCCAGCCGGACGGATAGCAATGGCTCTCGTCGCGGATCGGCTCCCAGGGCTTCAGAAATTGCCGGTTCTCGGCATAGTAATCCGCCAGCCGCCAGGCATCCCGCTCGTAAATCAGGCGGACCACCAGGCGGTCGGTTACTAAGCGTATTTTCGGCACATTATTGCGATAGCCAAACATCTGTCGTTACTCCTTGCAGGCATTCTGTCGTCGCCCGTTAGCCACGCCATGTTTTTACTATACCTGTTGCCAGGAGAACAGTGAAAACAGCAACATGCCTTTTTTCAGGCCGTTATGGCGTTTCGATTAACGCCATCAATCAATCTCATAGATTGATAAAAAAATATTGTCGCAACGATGATGGGAAAATGTGACCGGGCACAGCAGAATGGTTTTCTGTGGTTTCGTTTCCCGGGAGGGGGAAATGGCTGGGGTCTCGCAGGCAAGGAGCCTGGGTAAATATTTCCTGCTGCTCGACAATATGCTGGTGGTGTTGGGCTTCTTCGTTGTCTTTCCGCTGATTTCGATTCGCTTTGTTGACCAAATGGGTTGGGCCGCGCTGATGGTCGGGATTGCGCTCGGCTTGCGTCAGCTCACGCAACAGGGTTTGGGGATTTTTGGCGGCGCGATTGCCGACCGTTTTGGCGCCAAACCGATGATCGTCACCGGTATGCTGCTGCGCGCCGCGGGCTTCGCCACCATGGGGATCGCCCATGAACCCTGGCTACTGTGGTTTTCCTGCTTCCTGTCCGGCATCGGCGGCACGCTGTTCGATCCGCCACGCTCGGCATTGGTGGTCAAACTGGTTCGCCCGGACCAGCGCGGGCGTTTTTTCTCATTGCTGATGATGCAGGACAGCGCCGGGGCGGTGATCGGCGCGCTGCTCGGCAGTTGGCTGCTGCAATATGACTTCCGGCTGGTGTGCGCCGTGGGCGCGGTGCTATTTGTGATATGCGCGGGCGTGAATGCCTGGCTGCTGCCCGCCTATAAGCTTTCTACCATTCGCACCCCGATGCGCGAAGGCATGGGCCGGGTGTTGAAGGACAAGCGATTTATCACATACGTGTTGACGCTGGCAGGTTATTACATGCTGGCGGTACAGGTGATGCTAATGCTGCCGATTATGGTTAACAACATTGCCGGGACGCCTGCGGCGGTGAAATGGATGTACGCCATTGAAGCGGCGCTATCGCTGACGCTGCTCTACCCTATCGCCCGCTGGAGCGAAAAGCGCTTCCGCCTTGAACAGCGCTTAATGGCGGGGCTGTTGCTGATGACGTTCAGCCTGGTGCCGATGGGCCTCACCGCCTCCCTGCAACAGCTTTTTACCCTGATCTGCGTGTTTTATATCGGCTCTATTATTGCCGAACCGGCGCGGGAAACGCTCAGCGCCTCACTGGCGGATGCCCGGGCGCGTGGCAGCTATATGGGCTTTAGCCGTCTCGGCCTTGCGATTGGCGGCGCGTTCGGTTACGCAGGCGGCGGTTGGCTGTTCGACATGGGGCATACGCTTGGCCAGCCGGAGTTGCCCTGGGCGATGCTGGGCGCGGTGGGGCTCATCACCTTCTTCGCGCTATGGTGGCAGTTCAGCCTGCGCCGCGTTGACCCATCGATGCTTGAGCCGGGTAGCTGATTTGCCCCCTGCTTTTTTCTCCTCCATACTGAAAGTTACGCTCATCATATGGAGGAGAAACGTGAAGCTATATATTTACGATCACTGCCCATTCTGCGTGAAAGCGCGCATGATTTTCGGGCTTAAGAATATCCCCGTCGAGCTCAACATTCTGATGAATGACGATGTTGATACCCCAACCCGAATGATTGGCCAGAAAATGGCCCCCATCCTGCAAAAAGACGACAGCCGCTATATGGCTGAAAGCATGGATATTGTGCATTACGTCGACCAACTGGACGGCAAGCCGTTGCTGACGGGCGCGCGTAATCCGGCTATCGCCACCTGGTTGCGTAAGATCAACGAGTACGCCAACCGTCTGCTGCTGCCGCGGATGGCGAAAGCGCCGTTTGACGAGTTCTCCACGCCGGAAGCCCGGGCCTATTTTACTGAGAAAAAACAGGCGTCCATTGGGGCGTTTGACGAGCATATGGCCCACTCACCGGGATTGATTAAAAACATCAGCGACGATCTGCGCGCCCTTGATAAGCACATCAAAGCGCCGAACGCGGTTAACGGTGAGCTTTCTGACGACGATATCGATCTGTTCCCGCTGTTGCGTAACCTGACGCTGGTACAGGGTATTACCTGGCCGACCCGCGTGGCGGACTATCGCGACAATATGGCGAAGCAGACCCAGGTCAATCTTCTTACCTCAATGGCGATCTAAGCCTGAGCCGGCGCGCTGCGCCGGCGTTTCAGTTTTTTCCCCTGTTGTTTTCCGCCTCATTGCGCGATGCTGCCGGTGATTAAGGATGGCGTAACGCTGAGGAATCTGATGAAAAAAATCGTTGTCGCACTCGTCGGGCTACTGACGATACTGCTGGTGGGCTGCAACCAGCTAACCCAATACACCGTGACCGAGCAGGAAATTAACCAGGCGCTGGCAAAGCGCAATAACTTCACCAAAGACATTGGCCTGCCCGGTGTCGCCGACGCGCATATTGTGTTGTCGAATCTGTCCAGCCAGATTGGCCGCCAGGAGCCGAATAAAGTCACTCTGACCGGTGACGCGAACCTGGATTTGACCTCGCTGTTTGGCGACCAGAAAGCCACCATGAAACTGACCCTGAAGGCGCTGCCAACCTTTAATAAAGAGCAGGGCGCAATCTATTTACAGGATATGGAAGTGGTGAGCGCTGAGGTGTTACCCCAGAAAATGGAAGGCGTATTAAAAACGCTAACGCCGTATCTTAATCAGTCGTTAAAAAGTTATTTTAACCAGCAGCCCGCTTACGTATTGAGTGAAGACCGCACCAAAGGCGAGGCGATGGCGAAGCAGTATGCCAAAGGCATCGAAGTCAAACCGGGCGAAATAGTTATCCCGTTTATTGACTGATCGACACGGGGGCAACCGCTGCCCCCATAATAAAAAGGATGCAAAGGAAAACGTTTCCGCATATCCTTTGTGCCCGGCATAAATCCAGCCATTGTTGACTGATTTCTCACCAGCCGGAGCACGCTCATGACCGTATCATCCCAGGAATTAATCATCCGCCGCCCAGACGACTGGCACGTCCATTTACGCGATGGCGACATGCTTAACATCGTGGTGCCTTACACCAGCGAAACCTATGGCCGCGCGATTGTGATGCCTAACCTGGCACCGCCTGTGACGACCGTCGATGCCGCCCGTGCCTACCGGCAGCGAATTCTGGATGCCGTACCGGCTGGCCATACGTTCGAACCGTTAATGACCTGCTATCTGACCGACACCCTTGACGCCGACGAGCTGGAACACGGATTTAACGAAGGCGTGTTTACTGCCGCCAAGCTCTATCCGGCCAATGCCACCACCAACTCCAGCCACGGCGTGACCAGTATCGACGCGATTATGCCAGTGCTGGAGCGGATGGAAAAAATCGGTATGCCGCTGCTGGTGCACGGCGAAGTGACCCATGCCGATATCGATATTTTCGACCGGGAAGCGCGTTTTATTGAAACCGTGATGGAACCGCTGCGCCAGCGCCTGACCCACCTGAAAGTGGTATTTGAGCACATCACCACCAAAGACGCGGCCCAGTATGTGCAGGACGGTAACGAGCGGCTGGCCGCCACCATTACCCCGCAGCATTTGATGTTTAACCGCAACCATATGCTGGTAGGCGGTGTGCGCCCTCACCTCTATTGTCTACCGATTTTAAAACGCAGTATTCATCAACAGGCACTGCGCGAACTGGTCGCCAGCGGCTGCGACCGGGTGTTTCTCGGCACCGACTCCGCGCCCCATGCGCGCCATAAAAAAGAAACCAGCTGCGGCTGCGCAGGCTGCTTCAACGCTCCGTCTGCGCTCGGTGCTTATGCCACCGTGTTTGAAGAAATGAACGCGCTGCAACACGTTGAAGCATTCTGCTCACTGAACGGCCCGCGCTTCTACGGCCTGCCGGTCAATGAAACGCAGATCACGCTGGTAAAACAAGACGAAACCATCGCCCAGAGCATCGCCCTGAGCGACGACACCCTGATTCCTTTTCTTGCGGGCGAAACGGTGCGCTGGTCGGTAAAACGCTGACAGAGAAATATTTTCTGCCCCCTGTTGCAACCTGGACAGCTTAACTGTATAAATATCCAGTATAAACAACAGGGGGCGATCATGCGTATTGAAGTCACCATAGCCAAAACAACTGTATTACCACCCGGCGCGATTGATGCGCTGACAAATGAATTGACGCGTCGTATTGAGCACTCTTTTCCAGACACCGGGAACCAGGTTAGCGTGCGTTATGCCGCCGCGAATCATCTTTCGGTACTGGGCGGCGCAAAAGAGGACAAAGACAGGATCAGCGAGATCCTCCAGGAAACTTGGGAAAGCGCTGACGACTGGTTCTCTTCACCCTAGATTCGTGTTGTATCAACATGCTGCTTTGATATCGTTTCTGTCGTGGCATGTTGATGCATTTCGGATAGCGAAAATAAAAAATTATTCTCTCATTGTGCATTTCCGGGCTCGCCGCCCGGTTTTTTTATATCCCCCAAAGCGCAATTATTTTTTCAGTTTTATCTGTAATAATGGCCGCTAAGCGCTTATTTATACGAATAAGTTGCCGTTTTATTGTTCAAACTTTTCCACCGATTTAAAAAATGTGTTGCAGGAAATATATTTTTTAGACGTCGATGCTAATCCACTGATATACTCAAATTGCTTCAATAAAAGACGCATTGAACCTCGAATGACGTTGTCTATAAACACGATTAAGGGGGTTATAATGGTAAAGAATAATGAAGTTATTCAAACGCATCCCCTTGTAGGATGGGATATCAGCACCGTCGATAGCTACGATGCGCTGATGCTACGTCTGCACTATCAATCGCCAAATCGCCCTAATCAAGAAGACACCGAAGTTGGGCAAACCCTTTGGCTCACTACCGACGTAGCACGCCAGTTTATTTCGATTCTCGAAGCTGGCATTGCAAAAATAGAATCCAGTGATTACCAGGAAAACGATTATCGCAAGCATTAACGTGCTTATCTTTTAATCGACAGGCACCTTCGGGTGCCTTAATTTTTTGAATATTCTGATTGCAGCCGCTTATATTAATTTCACTTAAGCATCGTTGCGCAAACAAATCTGCCCTGTGATGTAGTTATATTTCCTGCGATAGGGGTTGTTAACCATTAGGGTAAATCTTGTTTCTTTTCCTTAGGTTCTTTACTCTGCACTCCCTTCACTCAAATGGAGAAAATGTCCATGGAGTACGATCTCATTATTGTTGGCAGTGGTTCCGTGGGTGCCGCTGCCGGGTATTACGCCACCCGTGCGGGCCTGAAGGTGTTAATGACCGATTCAGCCCATCCGCCGCACCAGGAAGGCAGCCATCACGGTGAATCACGTCTGATTCGCCATGCCTATGGCGAAGGCGAAAAATACGTTCCGCTGGTGCTGCGGGCGCAAAAACTGTGGGATGAACTCCAGCAGTTGAGCGGCGAGAAAATTTTCACCCGTAGCGGCGTACTGAACCTCGGCCCTGCACATTCCGACTTCCTGGCAAACGTGGAGCAAAGTGCGCACCAGTTCAGCCTGCCGCTGGAAAAACTTGATGCTGCCGCACTGATGGCTCGCTGGCCGGAAATCACCGTTCCGGCGGATTTTATCGGTCTGTTCGAACCCAACTCCGGCGTGCTGCACAGCGAAACCGCCATTGCTGCCTGGATACGCCTGGCAGAAGAAGCCGGTTGCGCACAGCTCTTTAACTGCCCGGTGCAGGCGATTCACACCGACGCGGACGGGGTCAGTATCGACACGTCTGAAGGCTCGTTCCGCGGGCGTAAAATGCTGTTAAGCGCCGGAACCTGGGTTACGCGTCTGATCCCTGAATTACCCATTACCCCGGTACGCAAAATTTTTGCCTGGTATCAGGCCGATGGCCGCTACAGCACGAATAACCGTTTTCCGGCCTTTACCGGTGAGTTACCTAACGGCGATCAGTTCTATGGTTTTCCGGCAGATAACAACGAGTTGAAAATCGGCAAGCACAACGGCGGGCAAATCATTAGCGCGCCTGAAGAACGAAAACCGTTCGGCGCTGTGCATACCGATGGCGCGGAAGCCTTCCCGTTCTTACGCCACATCCTGCCGGGTATCGGCGGCTGTCTGTATGGCGCAGCTTGTACCTACGATAATTCCCCGGATGAGGATTTTATTATCGATACGCTGCCCGGCGCGCCAAACACCCTGGTCATCACCGGTCTTAGCGGGCACGGATTTAAGTTCGCCTCCGTACTCGGTGAAATCGCCTGCGATTTTGCGCAAAACGTCGCGCCTCAGTTCGATCTTTCCCCTTTCGCTCTGAGCCGTTTTCAAAACGCCTGATAACAAGGGTGGGCTTCCACCCTTGTTAATCCCCTCACGGCGCGGTAAACGGGTATAATGCCAACGACTTTCCTGAAACGGGTTTATTCATGCGTCGGCTTTTTCATTTTCTGGTCAACAACGTGCGTGAGCATCTGGTGCTCTACCTGGTGCTGTGGTCACTGTTGGCGATTTTCGATCTTATCTGGATCTGGTTTTATTGATGCGTTTGCCATCAATAAAACTGACATAGATTGACACAACGCTGACGCAGATTTAATCATCCCCTCCTCTTTTCAACCGTTACCCCACGCCCAGACAGCGCTAAATTACGCCTTAGTTAAGCATTTTTTTATCGTTCAATTTCTTTGATGAACTGCTTCCATTTTTTTGGATTGCTTTTGATTCCCGCTCACGCCATTGTTGCACCAACTTTAAAATTTAACAGGCGCACAACATGCAGTGGCGTAATTCTCCCACCCGATACGGACATCTTTCAGTGCTTTTACACTGGGTCATCGCCCTTACCGTTTACGGTATGTTTGGCCTGGGCCTGTGGATGGTGACGCTGAGCTATTACGATGGCTGGTATCACAACGCGCCAGAACTGCACAAAAGCATTGGCATCCTTTTGATGATGGCGATGGTGATCCGCCTGGCCTGGCGCGTTATCTCGAAGCCGCCGCGCGCCCTGCCCACCTATAGCCGCGTTACCCGTGTCGCCGCTGCGGCAGGCCACGCCCTGCTGTATCTGCTGCTGTTCGCCATTCTGATCAGCGGTTATTTGATTTCCACCGCCGACGGCAAGCCAATCAGCGTGTTTGGCTGGTTCGAGGTGCCTGCGACCCTGAGCGACGCGGGCGTCCAGGCCGATCTCGCCGGTCAGGTCCACCTGTGGCTGGCCTGGGGTGTGGTGATTTTTTCTGTTTTACACGCGCTTGCCGCGCTTAAACATCACTTTATCGATAAAGATGCCACCCTGAAGCGGATGCTCGGGAAAGCGTCATAAACTAAGGACTGAGGAGCGAAAATGAAAAAAAGCCTGCTGGGGTTAACGATGGGTGCCCTGTTATTTACTACCGGTTCCGCTGTGGCTGCGGATTACGTTATCGACAAACAAGGCCAGCACGCCTTTGTTAATTTCCGTATTCAGCATCTGGGTTACAGCTGGCTGTACGGTACGTTCCGTGATTTCGACGGCGCATTCACCTTTGATGAAAAAAACCCGGCGGCGGATAAAGTGAATGTCACCATCAACACCAATAGCCTGGATACTAACCATGCTGAGCGTGACAAACACCTGCGCAGCGCGGATTTTCTTAACGTAGCCAAGTTCCCGCAGGCCACGTTCACCTCGACTGAAGTGAAAAAAGAGGGCGATGGTCTGGATATTACCGGCAACCTGACTCTGAACGGCGTCACCAAACCGGTAACCCTGGACGCGAAATTAATCGGTCAGGGCAGCGATCCGTGGGGCGGCCAGCGCGCAGGTTTTGAAGCCAGCGGCAAAATTCATCTGAAAGATTTTAATATCACCACCGATTTAGGCCCGGCGTCTCAGGATGTTGAGCTGATCATTTCTGTGGAAGGCGTTCAGAAGAAATAACCGGTTCCCTCGCGGCGGTTACCGCGAGGGGAAAGGTCACTCGGGGTCGGGAATGCCCAGTTTGGTGTTTAACCGTCCCCGGGATTTATTAAAGATTTTCGCGCCGTTCTCCCGCCCGGCACGCAGTTGACGCTGCTGTTCTTCCGGCAACGCCAGCTCTTGCTGGCACTTCTCGCTACAGCATCCGTTGAATTTCTCGGCGCAGGCCGGGCACTGAATAAACAGCAAGTGGCAACCGTCGTTTTTGCAGTTGGTGTGGGTGTCGCACGGCGATCCACACTGGTGGCAATGCGCGATTACGTCATTACTGATGCGCTCGCCCATCCGCTCGTCAAACACGAAGTTTTTACCGACAAAACGCACCGGCAGCCCCTGTTCACGGGCGCGGCGGGCGTATTCAATGATCCCGCCTTCAATGTGCCATACCTGCTTAAAGCCGTTATGGCGCATCCAGGCGCTGGCTTTTTCACAGCGAATACCCCCGGTGCAGTACATGACGATTTTTTTGTCTTTGTGCGCTTCCATCAACTCAATGGCTTTCGGCAACTGTTCGCGGAAAGTGTCCGCCGGGATTTCCAGCGCATTTTCGAAATGGCCGACTTCGTATTCGTAGTGGTTGCGCATATCGATAAACACCGCGTCAGGATCGTCGAGCATGGCGTTCACTTCGGCGGCCTTGAGGTATTCGCCAACGTCGCTGGCGTCAAACTGCGGATCGTCGATCCCGTCCGCCACGATGCGATCGCGCACTTTCATCCGCAGCACCCAGAACGATTTCCCGTCATCATCCAGCGCGATATTCAACCGCAGGCCATTCAGCGCCGGATCAAACCCGTACAGCAACTCGCGCAGCGCGTCGAGCTTGCTGGCCGGAACGCTAATCTGGGCGTTAATCCCCTCGTTAGCAAGATACACGCGGCCAAACACGTTCAGTTCGACAAAAGCCTGGTACAGCGCGTCGCGGGTGGCCTGGGGATTAACGATGGTGAAATATTTATAGAATGAGACTGTGGTGCGCGGCTCGGTTTCCGCCAGCATACGCGCCCTGAGTTCCTCATTCGAAATGCGGTTATGCAACACTGGCATGGTGTTCGTTCCTGCAATCGGTAAGGGAAATTTATCGCGCGGCATGATATAGCATTTAACACCAATTTACATCCACACATTCTGCGCTACATTTGCCCTCTTATTCCAACAAACCCAGCGGCATCCCTGGCTAACTCGCTGAGATTTTTGGCCCAGAGAAAAATTAATGCCACAATAGGCCCTATAGTTTCTCGATTTATCATTCAGGAAATTCATGACTCAACTACCCACATTTTCGCGTCGCCTGCTCCATCCCCGTTACTGGCTCAACTGGCTGGGTATCGCTGCGCTCTGGCTGGTCGTGCTGCTGCCCTACCCGGTGATTTATCGTCTCGGCTGCGGTACAGGCCGCCTGGCGATGCGTTTTATGAAGCGCCGGGCGCGTATTGCCTACCGTAACCTTGAGCTGTGCTTCCCGGAAAAATCGGATGCGGAACGTCATCAGATGGTGGTGAAAAACTTTGAATCGGTCGGCATGGGCCTGATGGAAACCGGTATGGCCTGGTTCTGGCCCACCTGGCGTGTTGAACGCTGGTTTGATGTTTCCGGCACCGAACATATCACAGCGGTTCAGTCTCAGGGCAAGGGCGTGCTGCTGATTGGCGTGCACTTCCTGACGCTGGAACTGGGCGCACGCATTTTCGGCATCCATAACCCCGGTATTGGCGTATATCGCCCCAACGACAACCCCCTGCTCGACTGGCTGCAAACCTGGGGACGGATGCGCTCCAATAAGGCGATGATCGACCGCAAAGATCTTAAAGGCATGGTGCGGGCGCTGAAAAACGGCGACATCATCTGGTATGCGCCGGACCACGACTACGGCCCGCGCAGCAGCGTATTTGTCCCGTTCTTCGCCGTGGAACAGGCTGCTACGACCACCGGCACCTGGATGCTGGCGAGAATGTCCCAGGCCTGCGTGGTGCCTTTTGTGCCGCGCCGCAAACCCGATGGCAAGGGTTATGAAATGGTGATCCTTGCACCAGAATGCAACCCGCCCCTTGAGAGCGCTGAAGACACCGCCCGCTGGATGAACGGCGTGGTGGAGCGCTGTATTCTGATGGCCCCGGAGCAGTACATGTGGTTGCACCGACGTTTCAAAACCCGCCCTGAAGGTGTCCCTTCGCGCTACTAAACCCTTGCGGCGGCAGAAAACTGCCGCCGCGTTGTGGCGACCCTCTGATATTTCAGTATTAAAATTTCACATTCATACTGGCAAATTGTCAGATTCGTCTATTCTTTCCTGAAAAGCCCATGCACACAGGGAGATTGCCATGTCTATGTACGCCACACTTGAAGAAGCCATTGACGCCGCTCGCGAAGAGTTCCTGGCGGATAACCCCGGGATCGCTGAAGACGAGGCAAACATACAGCAGCTTAATATCCAGAAATACATCCTGCAGGATGGCGATATTATGTGGCAGGCTGAATTTTTTGCCGATGACACCGAAGATGGCGAGTGTCTGCCGATGCTAACCGGTGAAGCCGCCCAAAGCGTGTTTGACGGTGAGTTTGATGAAATCGAGTTGCGCCAGGAGTGGCTGGAGGAAAATACTCTTCATGAATGGGATGAGGGCGAATTCCAGCTGGAGCCGCCACTGGATACCGAAGAAGGCCAGGCAGCGGCGGATGAATGGGACGAGCGTTAAGTTACTCGTAAGGACCGTGGCTCGCATCGATCGGTAGTAGCAGTGTATCGAATACCAGCGAAAACGGCAGATCGAGCACGGTGACGTAACGCCATGCCGAGTCTCTGACATCCCACTGTACGCCAGGGTAATACTGGTTGCCATGTCCCTGTCCGGGGATGGTTCGGCTAATAATACTGCCGCAGCCGCTTAACAGCATGGCGAGGATGATGATAACAACAGCGCGCATGAAATAATTCCTGTCGTTTTTCGTGATAAAAAAGCCGGCCCTGGTGGCCGGCTTTTTACATTGCAGTACAGTTTAGCGCGTTTTCAGGGCGCTGGGATTGAGCGTTAATCCCTGATAGTCCGAAACCCAGGAAGAATACTTCTCAGGCGCCGCCCATACGCGGTAATGCAGTCGCGCCAGAGTGACCGGGTCGCTCAGCAATACCAGACGGCGGTCGCGGTTAAGTTTATCCGGCGTTTCATTCAGCGCCTGTTCAACATGGCGATCGCGCGCAATTTCCAGCACGTGGCTGGCGCGGTGGCGCGCGGTAGCCATTGCCGTTGCCAGCGCGTTAAACGATGGATGGAACACCGCATGCATAAAGCCATCATCCAGCGTGCGTTCACGGTTCAGGTGCAAATAGCGTTCGGTATCCAGCAACACCTGCGGCGTGTTGTACTCTTCCGGGATCAGGAACAGTTTCCAGCGCTTGGTACGCAGGCCAACGGTCGCGCGGCTGGAAAGCACCGACACGAACGGCGACAGGATCAGCGAGAACACAATCGGCGCCAGCCAGAACAGGAAGCGCAGGTCGAGCCACGCCATCCCTACTGCCCATACCAGGCCCAGCAGCAATTGCGAACCGTGACGCATAAAGGCTTCGCCCCACGGGGTGGAATCGTCGTCACGCTGCGGCGAATTCCAGACCACTTCCCAGCCGAGAAACGCGCTCACCACGAATACCGTGTGGAACAGCATACGAACCGGGGCGAGCAGGACTGAGAACAACACTTCCAGCAGCAGTGACACGGTCACGCGCAGAAATCCGCCGTACTCTTTGGAGCCTTTGCACCAGATCAGCAGTACGCTCAACAGCTTAGGCAGGAACAGCAGCACCATGGTTGACGCAAACAGTGCAATTGCCAGTTCTGGTCGCCACTGCGGCCACACCGGAAACAGCTGGCGCGGTTGTAGGAAGTACTGCGGCTCGGTTAGCGCATGCACCACCTGCAAGGCCGTGGACAACGCGAGGAACATAAACCACAGCGGTGCAGAGAGATAGGACATCACACCGGTCAGGAACACCGCGCGGTGCACCGGGTGCATACCTTTCACCAGGAACAGGCGGAAGTTCATCAGGTTGCCGTGGCACCAGCGACGGTCACGCTTCAGTTCATCCAACAGGTTCGGCGGCAACTCTTCATACGAACCAGGCAGGTCATAAGCGATCCACACGCCCCACCCTGCACGGCGCATCAGCGCGGCTTCCACGAAGTCGTGAGACAGTATCGACCCGGCGAACGACCCTTCACCCGGCAATGGCGCAAGGGCGCAATGTTCAATGAACGGCTTAACGCGAATAATGGCGTTATGGCCCCAGTAGTGCGATTCACCCAACTGCCAGAAATGCAGGCCAGCGGTAAACAATGGGCCGTAAACGCGGGTAGCAAACTGCTGGCAACGGGCGTACAGCGTATCCATACCGGAGGCTTTCGGGGAAGACTGAATGATCCCGGCATTCGGGTTCGCTTCCATCAGGCGCACCAGTCCGGTCAGACAGTCGCCGGTCATTACCGAGTCGGCGTCCAGCACCACCATATAGCTATACTGGCTGCCCCAGCGACGGCAGAAATCGTCGATGTTACCGCTTTTACGCTTCACGCGGCGGCGGCGGCGGCGATAGAAAATCTGCCCCTCGCCCTGCACTTCGGCGATCAACTCCATCCAGGCTTTTTGCTCAGCGACGCAAATATCCGGGTTGTAGCTGTCGCTCAGGATATAGACGTCGAAATGCTGCTGTTGCCCGGTGGCTTTTACCGATTCCCAGGTCGCCCGCAGGCCCGCGAAAACGCGATCCACGTCTTCGTTGCAGATCGGCATAATCAGCGCAGTGCGATGCTTCGGATTGATAGGCTCATCGCCCACCGTCGAGGCGGAAATACTGTATTTATCCCGGCCAATCAACAGTTGCAGGAAGCCCATTAACGCCGTCCAGAACCCCGCCGATACCCAACAGAACAGGATAGCGAACAGGATCAGGATGCCGCTTTGCAGAATATAGGGCAGCAACTGCATGAAAGAGACCCACAAATTCTGGCCAAACATATCGGCAGGATTGATCAGCGCCCAGCCCTGGTAAGGGAGAATGGTTTTCATATACCAGGTGGCGACGACCGTTTGCGACAGGGTTAGCAGCAGCAGGATGTAACGACGGATGGTGCCCACGGTACGCCACTTCTGTTCCGATGCCTGCTGTTCTTTTGTCAGGCGCGAAAGATAGCGCGGCGCGACTTCGCGCCCACGCAGGCGATCCCAGAAACGCCCAACCGGGTTGGTGCGCCAGGGGTCCGGGAACATAGAAGAGCGTTTGGCTTTTGGCATCGCCTGAAGCTGGGTGCGCCCTTCTTCATCTTTGATTAGCTGGCCATCAGCCAGCGAATCGGGCCAGCTCATCTCCAGACGCGTTTTTACAGATTCCAGCGGCGAATCATCGTCCCGGGAAACGGTATAATCCGCTTCACCGAGAGCATGATGGATTTCGCGCAGGTCGGAGGTATTCTCCACCAGCGCCGCTTTCGCCTGGGCGGAAAGCGGCAACGCCTCAATGTAGGGAGTAGACTTATTCATTGGCAGGTAGCTGATAGCTCCAGGTTTCACTCAGCGTCTGATCGCCATTGACCAGCGCGGCACGCATTTCGGTGGTTTTCTTGGCGTCTTTCAGCTTAACGCGCACAATCATCCGCCACCCTTTGGTGACAGGATTATAGCGCACGGCGCTTTCAACGATTTCACCGTTGTCGCCAATGCTGGTTTGCGCGCTAACCGGCGTTTCAGGCGGCAGCTTTTTCATTTCCGGGCCAGAGAAATCCACGACAAAGGCAATAGTGCCGTCCGGCTGGCGGATCAGGTTTGACTGCTTCACGTCGCCGGTGGAGCGGCGGGTCTGGGTAACGTACGCGCTTTCCGGCGCATGGAGCTTGTCTTCATCACGACTGAAAGTGATCGTGTATTTGAAGTTCATCTCTTTACCCGGCTCCGGCAGTTGATCCGGCGTCCAGTAGGCGACGATGTTGTCGTTGGTTTCGTCATTGGTCGGGATCTCGACCAGTTCGACTTTTCCTTTACCCCATTCGCCAACAGGCGTGACCCAGGCGCTCGGGCGCTGATCGTAACGATCGTCGATATCTTCAAAACGCGAGAACTCACGGCCACGTTGCAGCAGACCAAAGCCCTGTGGGTTTTCGGTGCTGAAGGAGCTCACGGCAAGGTGTTTCGGGTTATTCAGCGGACGCCAGATCCATTCGCCGTTGCCGGCTTTAATGGATAAACCGTTAGAGTCATGCAGTTCCGGGCGGTAGTTAGTCGCAGGGGACGGCTGGTTCGGCCCGAACAGGAACATGCTGGTTAACGGCGCAACGCCGAGTTTGCCGACTTTATCGCGCAGGTAAACTTTAGACTGGACGTCTACCACCGTGTCGCGGCCCGGCATAATCACAAACCGGTAAGCGCCGGTAGCGCGTGGCGAGTCAAGCAGCGCATAAATAGTCAGGCGCTTGTCGGTGGGTTTTGGACGCTCGATCCAGAATTCGCGAAAACGCGGAAACTCTTCGCCGGAGGGCAACGCGGTATCAATCGCCAGACCACGCGCGGAGAGACCATACACCTGGCCCTGGCCGATTACGCGGAAGTAGCTGGCGCCCAGCATACTGACGATTTCGTCGTTTTTGTCTTTGCTGTTGATCGGATAAAGCACTTTGAAGCCAGCGAAACCGAGATCTTTCACGGTGTCTTTATCGTGCTGGACGTCGCCGAAGTTGAAATAATCCGGGTTGTATTTGATTTTACGCACCGCCGTTGACGTCACTTCATTGATCGTAACAGGCGTGTCGAAGTACATACCCTGATGATAAAATTCAAGCTTAAACGGGGTCTTTACGTTGTTCCAGTAGGCTTTGTCGTGATTGAACTGGATCTGCTGATAGTCCGCGTATTTCATGTCGCGGAAAACGGACGGCAGATTGCTTTTCGGCGCTTCGAAGCTTTTATCGGCTAATGATTTGGCCTGTTTTGCGACATCGTCAATGGAGAATGCCCAAACCGAGGTGGTATAAAGGGACAACATCACTGCCGCGCCTAACCAGTGCAATTTCAACATCTGTGGTTTAATTTTCATATTAATTAGCACATCCCCCTTTGTGTGCTTAAATCAATCCGATCCATTTTAATGGAAACTCAGGCTTTCCGACAACATAATCCCCTCTTTGTTCATCCCGCTGGCTCAGGGTTTATACAGTTGCGGGCGTAGGGATTCGTTTTGCGAGTTAAACCTGGAGACACTTACCAGGAGTTGGTGTAGGGTTGCCGACGAATTTACCCACATACGCACATTGCGATAAGACGAAAAGTCCGAGAGTTTGCGGAGTTATATGAAGACGACGTCAGTACAGCGAGAATATTTCCTGGATTCTATCCGCGCCTGGTTAATGCTGTTGGGGATCCCGTTTCACATTTCACTCATTTATTCGAGCCATCACTGGCATGTGAACAGCGTTGCGCCGTCGTGGTGGCTGACCCTGTTCAATGATTTTATTCACGCCTTCCGCATGCAAGTGTTCTTCGTGATTTCCGGTTACTTTTCATACATGTTGTTCCTGCGCTACCCGCGTCCCAAATGGTGGAAAGTACGCGTTGAGCGCGTGGGGATCCCCATGTTGACCGCTATCCCTCTGTTGACCCTGCCGCAATTTATTATGTTGCAGTACGTCAAAGGCCAGGCGGACAAATGGCCTACGCTTAGCGGTTATGAAAAATATAATACATTGGCCTGGGAGCTCATTTCCCATTTGTGGTTTTTACTGGTGCTAGTGGTATTAACCAGCATCGGGTTAATTTTGTTTAAGAATATATCCAACGGGATCGCTGAAGGGCGTTTTGGGGGGTTAAAAAATATCACCTTAGGAAAACTCTCAATTATTTTCTTTCTCCTCGGGTTGGTTTACGCGCTAATTCGCCGCACGCTGTTTATTGTCTGGCCCCCTATTTTAAGCGATGGGTTGTTTAATTTTATTGTTATGCAGACGCTGTTTTACGCGCCGTTTTTTATCCTCGGCGCGCTGGCGTTTAAGCACCAAAACATCAAACAGTTATTCATTCAACCGTCACGCGGTTGCACGCTGGGCGCGGCTGCGGCGTTTGTGGCTTACCTGGCAAACCAGCGTTACGGCAGTGGCGATGCCTGGATGTACGAGACGGAGTACGTCATCACCATGGTGCTGGGATTATGCATGGTGAATGTGGTGTTTTCGTTGGGTTACCGCCTGCTTAATTTCCAGTCTGCGCGCGTAACCTATTTCGTTAATGCATCGCTTTTTATCTATCTGGTGCACCATCCGCTGACGCTGTTCTACGGGGCATATATTACGCCGCATATCGCGTCAAATACCCTTGGATTTATCAGTGGATTAGTGTTTGTTATCGGCATCGCGCTGGCGCTATATGAAATCCACCTGCGCATTCCTTTACTGCGCTTCTTGTTTTCCGGCAAGCCGCAAAATAAAGGGTCAGCCGCCATCGCGCCAACCAAATAACTACAGCAACCATTCTACCGGGAGCCAGTAGGCCAGCGTCACCAGCACCCGCTGCCAGAAGCGGGTCTGCGGCTCCCGGGTCAGCACCACTTCTTCTCCGTCACGATGTTCAATCCAGTTTATCCGCCCGGTTTGATCGAGCCGTAAGGTCCAGGCCGCCTGCTGCTGGCTTTGGGTGAACCGCGTATGGATCTGCTGCGCCAGTTTCGGGCTTTCAATCACCAGGCCCATTTCGGTATTCAACATGGCGGAGCGCGGGTCGAAATTAAATGAGCCGATAAAAACGTGCGTACCGTCAACGCTGAAGGTTTTGGCATGCAGGCTTGAGCCGGAGTTGCCTGTCAAACCGCGGTCATGCTGGACACGCTCCTTCTGCGGGCCGGGTTTCAGTTCATAGAGCGCAATCCCATGACGCAGCAGTTTCTTACGCCAGCGCGCATAGCCGGCATGAACCACGGCCACATCGTTGGCCGCCAGCGAGTTGGTGAGAATAGCGATATTGACACCTTTGCGCTTAAGCGTTAACAACTGGGCGACGCCCGCGCGGGTCGGCACAAAGTAGGCCGAGATAATATCAATCTGCTTTGTCGGTTCACCAATGACGTTTAATAAACGCAGCGGCAGCAGGGAATGACGGCGCGCTTTCCCCTCCCCTTTGCGCGGATCGTCACTCAGTAAACGCGTTTTAGCCCAAATCATGGTCAGCGTCCCGGCGTCCAGATGGGTGGCGAACTGGGTAGTGGCAAGTTTATCCAGATAGGATTTTGCGACCGGATCCTGCTGCCACTCCTGCGGCAACTGAACACGCTGTTCGATTTCCTGCTCATTGACGTCGAGCACTTTTTCCAGTGTGGAAACCGACGCGCAGTCCCAGTAGCGTTCAAAATCGTTGCTGACATGCTCGACCACTGGCCCGATGGCCAGCACATCAAGATCGGAAAACAGCGGCTCATCCCCCGCGCCGAAATAGGCGTCGCCGACATTGCGGCCACCAATAATGGTTGCCTCGCCATCGACGGTAAAACTTTTGTTATGCATACGGCGGTTAAGGCGCGCGAAATCAGTAAGATAACCTAACGCACGCAGGGTGCGGAATGAAAAAGGATTAAATAACCGGACTTCAATGTTAGGGTGGGAATTGAGCAGCCGCAGCGCGCTATCCAGCCCGAGGGTATTATTGTCATCCAGCAGCAGCCGTACCCGCACGCCGCGCTTGGCAGCCTCAAGCAACGCGCTAAACAACAGCCGACCAGACATGTCGTCTTCCCAGATGTAGTACTGCACATCCAGCGTCTGCTCCGCCATCTCAGCCAGCAAATAACGGGCGGCGAACGCATCCAGGCTATCAGCCAGTGGATGGACGCCGCTATAGTCGGGATGCGCCTGGGTTTTTGGGGCGATGGCGCGCCCAAGACGCGTGTTATGCGTCTTGTTCGGGTGGGAGTTGCGCAAGTAAGCGCTGGTAAAGTCGGGTGTTTTCTTCGTCATAGCAGACAAAGTATACCTGCTCCGGTAAAGCGTGCCGGGTAAGATAGTCTGAAACCGTGTTGACCGCGATCTCTGCCGCCGCCGGTTTCGGGTATCCATAGATACCTGTACTGATTGCCGGAAACGCCACGCTCTTGTAACCGTTGTCGCACACTAATTGAAGGCTGTTGCGGTAAGCGTCGGATAAAAGCTGCGCTTCATGCGCATCGCCATCGCGCCAGACCGGGCCAACGGTATGCACCACCGCTTTTGCCGGCAATTTCCCCGCAACGGTGATCACCGCATGGCCGGTTGGGCACGTGCCCTGCTGCTGGCGGACCTGCATACAGGCCTCCAGCAGCGCGGGGCCTGCTGCGCGGTGTATAGCGCCATCAACGCCGCCACCCCCCATCAGGGAAGAATTTGCTGCATTCACAATCACATCAGTCGTCATTCGGGTGATATCGCCCTGAACAACCTCTATTCTGGATTTCATTGCCGCCTCCTTAATACCCAGTATTGAGTGTAGAACATCCGCAGACTGGGCCGAAGCTAGCGATAAACGACGCTGAGAACGGCTAATTTTTTGCTGTCATCAAGATAGCGAAGCTGAACCGTTGCCGGTACGTTACTTGCGATGTTGGCTGTATTAATGTCAGCCACTGCAATGGATTGTTTGACGCGTCTGGAGCCGACCGGGCAATCAACCATCACTCTGCGCTGGTTGTGGGAAAAATCGCAGCTATCTTCTACAACAGAGCCGACGAAATGGATAACGCCATCCGCGCCTGAAGCGCTACATGCTGGCGAAAAGATCGAGAAAAGGGACAGGCCACACAGCGATAGTACTGAACGCATCAGCATTTTTGCAGTTCCTCATAAGCGCTTCATCCTGAAGACGTGAAAGGTCCTTGTGTAACTATAATTCAACCATAAATTAACATATCGTTAATATTGTGAGCAGAATTACACAGTTAGCAGCAACGGTCGCTTGAAGAGTCATAACGGCAAAAAACAGTACAGCTTTAATAAGAAAGGGAAGATTTATAAAATTCCCGGTGGCGACCACTGTTGTTTGAGGTTGATCGCTTTGCCATCGCTGACGGTGACAAAAATAGTCAGGTCATCGCCCGGGTCGACATTGATGGCCAGACGCGATACCGAATAGGGTTCATTGCCTTTTATATGCGCTCGAGAGCGTTGACGAGTATTACTATTCCCGGAGGTGCCTTTGCGTACAGCCTCAAGCTGGATCTGGCATTCGCAATCCTGCGTGAGCATGACCTGCGGCACGATGGTCCAGATAGAGCCTTGTTGTTGAGCATCAAAAACGATTTGGTTGGTCAGCGCGGCGAGTAACACCATGGTGTACATAACTTACCTCCAAAAAAAACAGGGCCGAAGCCCTGTTCTTAATGCATCGTACGATTAGTACTGAGCAGCGTTTACGAAGTTGTTGTAACCGCGCTGAGTCACGTCGGCTTTCGCGTAGTTGTCGGTCTGGACAACGTTAGCGTAGTGAGAGTTACCGCGCTGGCTGATAGTGATGTCAGAACGGATAGCGTTCTGGTTCACGTTAACAGCGTTGTAGTTACCTTTCTGGGTAACGTCGGTATCAGAGCCGAAACCGCCAGGTTGTTTAATATCAGCGGTGTTTTTCACACCATCCTGATCCAGCCAAATGTTGCTGTCTTTAGCAGACTGCTGAACATTCGCGAAGTTGTTGTAATGCGTTTGGTTAATATCTACCAGGGAGCCGTCAGCACCAGTCTGAACTGAATTCACAACGTGATGAGCACCGTCCTGATAAATTTTCAACTCAGCGCCAGACTGAGAAGGACGAAAGTCATTACGATCTGCCATCGCGCTTCCAGAGATAACTACTAATGCTGCAACTGCTGCCACTTTGAATAATTTCATGGTGAAACCCCCATCGGATTGATATTAAGTCGTTCTGAATTTAGCGTTGTGTGACGCGAATATTCATAAACGAGTTCTTTTGAACAACGACTGCGGTTTTTTGCGTACCATATTGGGTAACGTTCGCTCTATTATTCGAACCTTTCTGAATAACGATCGCACTATTACCGAACCCATTCTGCTGTATATCTGCATCATTACGGAAACCGTCCTGAGAGACATACGTCAGATTGTAATTTCCTGATTGGTCTACATTTGCTCTGTTACCCGTGCCGTTTTGTACCACCACGGTTTGCAACTTATGGCCATCCTGGCGAGTGTCGACTCTATTATGAGAGCCGTCTTGACCAATAATCGCTGCCTGATTGTATGAAGACTTGCTTAATTCATTCACAGCAAAGTTGTATTCTGCTGCCGCAAGATCATTACTATACGAATAAGCCACAGCGGGCGTACCCAATATAGTCAACATCATCAACAACAATTTGTTTTTCATGTTGTCACCTTGGGCTGGCAGGATAATTAATACAATTATCCTTTCAATCATTTCTAATTTGTAAACACAACTAACAAAATGTTATTGCTGCGTTACGGAGAAGAGTATGTCGAAGGAAACATATTTAATATCTCACCCGCGAGTCGTATTTTTTCTCATTCCGTCACCAAAAAGTATGAGAATTAAATCAGGTAATAAAGGAGGGAAATACTTTCAACGGCAAAATCCATAAAAAGCAAAGAAGAGATTCATGGGGTTGTAACAAACGAAACGGTAAAAAACAGCCGCGAGAGGTTGATCAAAAAAATCTTCGAAGAGTCTGTCACCGCTTACTCATTATCTATACAAACCCCGTAACCGCATTTCCAGCAGGGTGATCCCGCAGATTAGAGGTAATACGTTTTCAACAAAAAATATCATAAACCTTAAATAACAACGACTTAAAAATATTTGTATGATTTTAAAAATGATGCAACTCATTAAAAATGTACAACTTACCTATTAATTTTTTCATATTTGAAATCCTTAAATTAACATTTGTATATTCCATTTTACATTCTGTAACATCTTTAACACTTGATTTAAGATTAGTAATGGCTAGATTGAATTCAGCAGTACAAATAAAAGTTTCTCTTTTTCATCACCCTCTCCGGGGATGACTGATTATTTTTCTATACACAGCAGTGCAGCATCTGTCAGTACTTCTGGTGGGCTGAATATCTATTCAGCCCAGCTGCCAGGTGTCAATATAAAAAACAGTGGGGTTTCATCATGTACAGTGAAGTCCAGAGCATGCATGGCCAAACGTTGTTCTTGATTACTAAGCCATCTTTGCAGGCGACAGCGTTATTACAGCATTTAAAAACATCGCTTGGAATAAACGGTAAACTGCATAATATTCAGCGCTCCGTTGATGATATAGCAGCTAACAGTTTGATTCTCCTTGATATGATGGAAGCTGATAAGAAGCTGATTCAGTACTGGCAGGATAATTTAGGCCGCAAGAACATCAATCTCAAAATCGTGTTACTGAATACACCCGATGAATATCCGTTTCGAGAAATCGAGGGTTGGCCGCATATTCATGGGGTGTTTTACGCCCATGAAGACCAGTCCTGCGTGATCGAAGGGATGCGAGGCGTGCTGCGCGGCGAATGCTATTTCTCGCAAAAGCTTGCCAGTTATTTGATTACGCACTCGGGGAATTATCGGTACAACGGCGGTGAATCCACGTTGCTCACGCACCGTGAAAAAGAGATCCTTAATAAATTACGCGTCGGCGCTTCAAATATTGAAATCGCTCAGGCCTTATTTATTAGTGAAAACACGGTAAAAACCCATCTTTATAATTTATTTAAAAAGATCGCGGTAAAAAACCGTACTCAGGCTGTTTCATGGGCAAACGATAACCTCAGGCGATAAGCCATGAAAAATTTAAGACCTTTGTTGGTGGCCTGCGGTATCTTCTGGGCCACTGCGACTGCACACGCCGTAGAAGTAGAAGTGCCGGGATTATTAACAGACCGTACCGTTTCGTCTATTGGTCATGATTTTTATCGTGAATTTAGCCATAAATGGGAAAGTTCATATCCTGGAAACTTATCAATAAATGAAAGGCCCAGCGCCCGATGGGGAAGCTGGATAACCATTACCCTGGATCAGGAGGTGCTTTTCCAACTTTTCCTGTTCCCCACAAAACGAGACTTTGACCAAAACGTCGATATTGCACTTGCGCAGACACAGGAAGCATTGCAGCGTCGTCAAATAGATAAAGTGTTATTGAGTACCGGTGATTTAACCAGCGATGAATTTTAATTCTCAATAAAACCTATTCAGGAGGCTGACATGCGTCTCGCATACGGCATGATTTCGTTGATGTTAATTGCACCATTATCGTGGGGAGGAAATATGACGTTTCAGTTCCGCAACCCGAATTTTGGCGGCAACCCAAATAACGGCTCGTTTTTATTAAACAGCGCGCAAGCGCAAAACTCTTATAAAGACCCCAGCTATGACGACGATTTAGGCTACGAAGCCCCAACGGCGCTGGATAGCTTCAGTCAGGCTTTGCAATCCCAGGTACTGGGTAACCTGATGTCGAATATCAGCACCGGCACCCCAGGCAGAATGGTGACCAGTGACTATATCGTTGATATTGCGAACCGCGACGGACAGTTACAGCTCAACGTCACCGACCGTAAGACCGGCAGAACCTCTGTTATTGAGGTCTCGGGCTTACAGTACAGTTCCGGCACAGAATAACCCGGTTAAAAAGGATTCTTATCATGCAGCGCTTACTTTTACTTCTGGCAGTGACGTTATTAAGTGGCTGTTTAACCGCTCCACCAAAAGAAGCGGCAAAACCCACTCTGATGCCCCGCGCGCAAAGCTATCGCGATTTGGTCAAGCTCCCCGATCCAAAAGGCAAGCTTTATGTGTCGGTGTATAACATTCAGGATGAAACTGGGCAGTTTAAGCCTTACCCGGCGAGTAACTTCTCAACTGCGGTACCGCAAAGCGCCACGTCAATGCTGGTCACCGCATTGAAGGACTCAAAGTGGTTTGTTCCACTTGAGCGCCAGGGGCTGCAAAACCTGCTTAACGAGCGCAAAATTATCCGCGCCGCGCAGGAAAACGGCACCGTCGCTCCCAATAACCGCCAGCCGCTGGATTCGCTGCGCGCAGCGAACATCATGATCGAAGGTTCGATTATCGGTTATGAAAGCAACGTTAAATCAGGCGGTGTAGGGGCGCGTTACTTTGGGATCGGCGCAGATACGCAGTATCAGCTGGACCAGATTGCCGTGAACTTACGTGTGGTCAACGTCAGTACCGGTGAAGTGCTATCGTCGGTCAACACCAGCAAAACGATACTGTCTTATGAAGTCCAGGCTGGTGTGTTCCGCTTCATTGATTATCAGCGACTGCTGGAAGGCGAAATGGGCTACACCTCGAATGAGCCTGTGATGATGTGTCTGATGTCAGCCATTGAAACCGGTGTTATCTATCTGGTGAATGACGGGATTAACCGCGGGCTGTGGGACCTGCAAAACCCGGCTGACATGAACAACAAAGTATTGGCGAAGTACCGGGATATGGCGACGCCGCCGGAATCCTGATAACGCATCGCGCCCATAAAAAAACCAGCTCAGGCTGGTTTTTTTTCGCCCTGCGCCAGGGCTTTCTTCTCGCTACGGCTGCCAAGCCAGATGCCGCTGGTTTTCATAGCGAAACCAAACAGCAAGCCTAACAGTAAGGAAGGCACAATCACTTTCCAGTCCCCCTGCCCTGCAAAAGTGGCACAGGCACCAATAAAAGTGCCCGGCACAAACGACAGCAGCAGGTGCTTTGCCTGAACGCACATCAAAAACGCGACCACGCCGGTAATCACATAACCGAGAAGAGAAAACTGCGGTGCCATAGCGCTGGTATGAATAATAACCTGCGCCCACAGCACGCCGCTGCACAGTGTGCAGGCCGTCATTAACAGGCCCTTAAAGCCGGTTTTTGGGCAGGCAAAATAAGCGGTGCACCCCAGGAAGCCCGCCCAGCTAATCAGACCGAGCGAAATCGCCACCCAGCCCCAGAGGCCGGAGAGGATACCTGTTGTCAGTGCCAAAGAAATGAGTATGTTCATGGCGGCGTATCTTATCAGAAGCCTAGGTCACTGGTGAGATATGCCGCACATAATTTGCAATTTGAATATTGATGTTACATTTATATTGTGACGAACATCACTGCTCATCACCTTCTTCAGTTAACTCGTCCCACATTGCTAACACGGCTTCGCGAGAAAGCTGGGCAAGCGTGCGCCAGAAAGCCGTGGTTGCGTTGGCTTCAACTTTACCAAAAAAAGTATCGCACCACGGCAGCAGATAGTCGGCAAACAACGCTTTCAGCGCCTCGCTCTCGTCATCTGCCGAATTATCTTCCAGCCAGGAGGCGGCCAGCAGCAACGTACCGATATGATCGGCCGGCGTTTCGCCCAGCCGCATGCCGCGGGTTTGCAAAAAGGCCCGGACATCTGCTTCACTTTTTTCTTGCTGCCACTGCGAACCATAGGGTGATACGCGGCATTCCTCGCCGACAAACAACGCATCGTAGTCTGCGCTCAACGCAGGCAGGTCAACGCTTTTTTGCAATCGTGCCAGCAACGCGTCCTGCTCCAGCGGCCAGTTCTGCGCCAGTTTGCCCTCGTTAATCAGGGTAAAAATCGGTGCCATTACCGGATCGCTGGGGTGGCGGTAATACAGGGAGCCCAGCAGACGGCAAATAATAGAAAACTCGTTCATAAACATTCCATGGATAGGTATTAGAAATCGGCAAATTCAGGGATAGGCGCTCTACCGCGCGACTCAAGGAAATTCAGAAAGCGGCGCGGCGTCACGTTAAGGATGCGGTCTTCCGGGAAATCGACGGCACGGATAATTTTCAGGCTTTCATCGAAATTGCCGAGAGTAAACGCGGTGTGGGAATCAGAGCCCAGCGCCAGCCAGCCGCCAGCATCGCGTACGGCAGCGGCGATTTTCGTACAGTTGGCTTCGCTCCCCTTACGAGAATGTAAAAAGGACGAGTTATTGATTTCCAGCGCCACGTGATATTTCGCAGCGGCCTCGGCAATGGCATCAATATCCACCGGAAATTTCGGGTTACCGGGGTGGCTAATCATATGTACATCGCCGTTGGCCATGGCAGCGATCATCGCTTCGGTATGGGTATCGCGGTCCTGGGGCGGGAACACCGGCTCGTGGAAACCGGCGATGATAAAATCCAGCGCATCCAGCATCGGTCCGGTGCAGTCAATCTCGCCAGCGGTGTTTTTAATATTGGCTTCAATGCCGCGTAAAATCCCAACACCATCCACCACACGTGGCCAAATACGCATATTGATAAAGTGCCAGTGGTGCGGTGCATCCGCCATATCAGGGCCGTGATCGGTAATGGCAAACAGCTTGATGCCGTTTTGCTTTGCCGCGACGATATAGTCATGAAGGTTGCTGTAAGCGTGAGTACTGGCGACGGTATGCATATGCAGGTCAACGGGATACATGGTTTTCTCCTCTTGCGTTTTCACTAAGGATACCAGTTTCAGCGTTGAAGCTCACGAAATGCCCGGCGATAGGCGCCGGGCGGGCTTTCAGTAGCCGCGTTTCAGGTCAACCTGCCCCGCAGGGATCTCGCCGCGATCGAGGCTGGCAATGGTTTTGCTGATGTATGCGATCGCTTCCAGAGGACGAGTCACGGCGGCGACGTGCGGGGTAATAGTTACCCGAGGATGCGCCCAGAGCGGGCTGGACGCTGGCAACGGCTCGCGGCTGAAGACGTCCAGCATCGCCGCTTTGATTTTGCCGCTATTCAGCGCCGCCAGTAAATCGTCTTCCAGCAGGTGCACGCCGCGCGCCAGGTTGATGACATACGCGTTATCCGCCAGTTTATTGAGCAGTTGCTGATTAATAATGCCGACAGTTTCCGGTGTATTCGGCAGCAGGTTAATCAGCACGCGGGTGCCGGACAGAAACGCATCCAGTTCGCCCTGCCCTGCGAAGCTTTCTACGTGCGGATAGTTTTTACGGGTACGGCTCCAGCAACGCACCGGGAAATCCCAGGCGACCAGACTTTCCGCCACTTTGCCCCCCAGCACACCGGCGCCGAGGATACCGATGATGAATTCTTCACGGATATAGTCATCCAGCGGGTTCCAGACACCCTCGCGCTGTTGCGCCTGATAATCATCGAAACGCCGGAACCAGTGCAGCACCTGGCTTATGGCATACTCCTGCATTTGCAGCGCCATGCCGGTATCTTCAAGGCGGTACAGCGGGACACCGGCTGGCAGCATGTCGGGATGTTTTTGAAGCTGGCTGAGGATGGAGTCTACGCCCGCGCCCAGCGCGAAAACGGCTTTCAGGGTCGTGCGACCGCTGAGCATTTCAACGGGCGGGTGCCACACCAGTGCATAATCCGCGGGGGCATTGTCACCGGGTTTCCATTCACGTACCCGGGCTTGCGGGAGCGCCTGGTGTAATTTCTCAAGCCAGAATGCCGTATCGAAGGTGGGGTGATAATAAATGATGTCCATAGTGTCTCCTCTTTTTATACCAGGATCGCGGCAAAGCCTGTCAGATGCAAGTCGCATTGCCCTGAATTTCATCAATTTGCTGTTTTAAGAAGCAGGTTGCTTGAAGTTTGATTAAACACGCGCAATAACGCGAAAAGTTGATTGACGGCTTCGCGGGATTTCCCTACATTAGCGCCCGTCCCAGACAGAACGGGATGACAATATGGTGAGGTGTCCGAGTGGCTGAAGGAGCACGCCTGGAAAGTGTGTATACGGCAACGTATCGGGGGTTCGAATCCCCCCCTCACCGCCATATTCCTGAAAAAGGCCCGTACAAAGTACGGGCCTTTTTCTTTTTAAGCTCCGTGTCGGTGGGATGAGAAGCCCCAACTGGGGTTCGACTACTGGCGCAGCATTGGTACAGAATGGCCGTAGGCCATGACGCCCACACAAAAACGCCGGGAGCGTTTTTGAACAACGCTTGCGTTGGCCCCGGAGGGGCGAGGCCCAGGGATGGGCCGAGTAACGGCGAGCGAAGCGAGTCAATCCCCCCGACGGTCAGCCCACCGCCCCTTCAACCCCAAACTGCCCTTTCCTGCTTAAAATCGCTAACAACACCCATGCCGGACAGAATCATTACCAAACAATAGTATGTTGTAACTAATACCCCAACCCTACCCGAACACCACCTCAATCCCCCGCTCCACAAACGGCTTCACCAGTTCATCTTCCGTCTCTTTCACCACCACTAGCGTATTCACTAGCGATATATCACCAATCTCCCACGACGAAGCGGTATTCATTTTTTCCGGAGACGCCATCACAATCGTTTCGGCCGCCCGCGCCGAGAGCGCGCGTTTAATACACGACTCTTCAAAATCGCCGGTCGTCAACCCCGCCTCGACATGCACGCCGGTTACGCCTAAAAAGCACACATCAGCATGAACGTTGGCTAGTCCTTCCAGCGTGGCGGCCCCGACAGTCACAATCGAGTGCTTATAAAGCCGTCCACCTATCAGCACCACGTCAATATGGGGATGATCGCAAAGCCCCAGCGCAATACCGGGGCTGTGTGTGACCACGGTGATGTTTAGATCCAGCGGCAGGCACTTCACCAGTTCACTTGTGGTGGTACCGCCGTCAATCAGCACCACCTGCCCCGGCATAATCAACTCCGCTGCCTTACGAGCGAGACGTTGTTTACTGTCCAGGGATAAATTTTTGCGTTCCGCAAACGTGGCAATAGCCGCTGAAGCCGGTAATGCCCCGCCGTGCACGCGCTGCAATAGCCCTTCCGTGGATAACTCTCGTAAATCCCGGCGGATAGTATCTTCTGATACGGCAAAGGTTTCGCTTAACTGCTTAGAAAGCACCTGTCCCTGAGCCGCCAGCAATTCGAGAATCTTCTTTTTACGTTGAGGAGTAAGCATAAATCGCCTTCACGAGATTGCACGAATACAATTGACTATGCACGAATGTGCGCGTTATTGTGCAACCTTACTGAGGGAGGTGGCAAAATGCAATCTGAACATTCACGAGTTCGTCTTATCGACAGTAAAACGCTATCCCATGACTGGTATCTGCTAAAGAAATACACCTTCGATTTTTTACGCCGTGACGGCAGCTGGCAACGGCAATACCGCGAAGCGTACGATCGGGGCAACGGTGCAACGGTGTTGCTGTATAACCGCGAAAAACGCAGCGTGATCCTGGTGCGTCAGTTCCGACTCCCGGTATTTCTCAACAATCATGATGGTTTTTTGCTGGAGGCCGCTGCCGGTCTGCTGGACAATCTTGACCCGGAAACGCGCATCAAGGCCGAAGCGGAAGAAGAAACCGGCTATCGGCTTGAAAACGTCCATAAAGTATTTGAGGCGTTTATGAGCCCCGGGTCAGTCACCGAGAAACTGCACTTTTTTATCGCCGAATATCACGCCGATCAGTTCACCGGCGCAGGAGGCGGTATTGAAGAAGAAGGTGAAGACGTCGAAACCGTTGAGCTGGGTTTTGATGACGCGCTAAGAGCGATTAAAGAGGGAAAAATCGTCGATGCCAAAACCATTATGCTGCTCCAGTACCTGGCGCTCGAAGGGGTGATGTGATCCGCAACACCCTTATTATCAGGTGCGTTGCGATCTCATCACCGCTCAACGGTACTGTTGCCAAAACTGGGTTGGCGTAAGGTCGCCCAGTTTTTTTTGCGGCCAGTGCTGGTTGTACTGCCTGCACAGCTGTTGCAGATACTCGTCGAGGCTTTGCCGATCGCTGGCCGGGATTAATTCCGCTAAGCGGCATTCCAGATGGAGGGTGATATCGGTAGTTTCATCGGCACTGACGCTCAGAGTTAACCCTTTTTCTGCGCACCATTCCTGGAGCGGGTATCCGTTTACCGCACCCATGCCGAACAATTTTTTATTTTCAGTCTCAACAGATTGTATATCACCCGGTGTAGCGCCCATCACTTCTTCAAGCCAGTGCGTCACCAGCTGCGGGGATGCACCTGCGTAAGCGCGGGCCGCCAGCCATCCGCTCACCGCCTCTTCTGCCCACAATACGTGAAACTCACCGCCATCCTGCGCCAACAGGCTGATACGACGATAAAAAATCCGTAGGTGCCCCGGCAAAAGACCGCCCTTGACCGCTTTTTTACCGCGCATAACGCGCGCGCCCAGCACATTCATATGAGCGATATCCGCCCGCCGCAGATAGCGATCCAGCCCCGCGCGGGAGACGGGCTGTTGCATTCCAGCATTCACTATTGTGACCAGCTCATCCAGCGGGACGGTAAAGGTTTGTCTCAGCCAGTTGATCACGGCGCTTTGTTCTGGTCTCAGGGCTTTGTGTATTGATTTCGGCGTGGTTGCCCGGTCCGTGGCATCGGTGCGCTTGCGCCAGCGGCGTACGGTAGAAACTGAAATACCCAGTTCCTGCGCAAGTTCCCGGTCGCTTTTAGCGGATTCCTGAATATAACGACGCACACGGGGAGTCGTGGTCGCGTTGGCATGAAGTTTAATTTCCACACTGATTTTCCTGCTCAGGAAATAAATTATCGGTATTTAATCATATGAGACTAGTTATGGGTAGCGGAAATGTTGTGAAGTGACGCAAATTTATGCCAAACGGTTTCGCTGATAATCGCCGCATTCGGCAGAGGTAAAAGCACGTGTTCATCATAAAAAATAATCACGGAGTACACCATGAGTAATGTCCTGGGATTTCTCGAAGCCAGATTGATGCCCCTGGCGGCAAAGGCGGCACAACAACGCCATTTGTGCGCCATACGCGCCGCCTACGTGTCATTTATGCCCTTTATCATCGTCGGATCGGTGCTGCTGATCGTTTCGTCGTTCCCAAATCAGCAGTATCAGCAGTTTATGACGCAAACCTTCGGTGCCACGTGGAGCAACATTGTTGAGATCCCCTTTAACGCCGTGTTTTCCACCATGTCGCTGTTTATCAGCTTCCTGGTCGCCTATCGCCT
The DNA here is from genome assembly GCF_056155425.1 of Atlantibacter sp. MEI4A-1023. NCBI lineage: Bacteria > Pseudomonadati > Pseudomonadota > Gammaproteobacteria > Enterobacterales > Enterobacteriaceae > Atlantibacter > Atlantibacter sp. MEI4A-1023. Next base: position 1,865,027 of record NZ_CM149568.1, on the reverse strand, counting down.
GGCAGAACACTATGAAGAGGACCGCGTATCCAGCGGCATCCTGGCGCTGGTGGCGTTTCTGATCCTGACGCCTTTTATCAAAGTCGAAGCGCTGGGCAATATCACCGTGGTGCCCACTGAGTGGATTGGCAGCAAAGGCCTGTTTGTCGCCATGATTGGTTCGCTGCTGTGGACCGAACTGTTCTGCTTTTTGAAGCGTAAAAATTGGGTGATCAAAATGCCCGAAGGCGTGCCGCCTGCGGTTCAGGAGTCTTTTGCGGCGCTGATCCCCGCGCTGACGGTGATCGTGCTGGTGCTGATTATCCGTATCGCTTTCGAACATACCTCGTTCAACACCATTCACCAGTTTATTTATCAGGTGGTTGCCACGCCGGTCCGCCATTTTGGCACGTCCTACATCGGCGCGCTGCTGACTGTGCTGTCGATTACTCTGCTGTGGTCGGTGGGCATTAACTCTGGCTCGATGGTAAACGGCATTATTCGCCCACTGTGGATGGAGAACCAGACCGATAACATCGCGGCCATTCAGGCAGGCGTCACCCCACCGCACATTATTACTGAACAGTTCTTCGACATGATCTGGATGGGCGGCGCGGGCGCCACGCTGTCGTTAGTCATCGCCATGCTGATTTTCGCGCGCAGTAAAAGTATGCGCGAAGTGGCGCGGCTGGGCGCGGGGGCGTCGGTGTTTAACATCAATGAGCCGATCCTGTTTGGCCTGCCGATCATCATGAACCCGATCATGCTGATCCCCTTCAACCTGGTGCCGCTGGTGCTGGTCACCGTGCAATACGTGGCGATGAAAATTGAGATGGTCGCGGTGACCACCGGCGTGTTTATTCCGTGGACGCTGCCGCCGGTGATCAGCGGGTTTATCGTCACCGGGCATATCAGCGGCAGCGTGATGCAAATTCTGAATCTTTTGATTGGCGCGATGCTTTATCTGCCTTTCCTGAGGATCGTTGATAAGCAGTACTGCGCGTCTGAAGCGCAGAAATAACACAGGAGACGGATATGTGGGGAATGATCGCAACGTGGCGTATGGCGCTGGAAGGTATTGTCCAGGCCAGCGATGCGCTGAAAAAAGGCGCGACGTCCGCCAGAGCGGTGGTCGATGCCGTTGCAGAGGTGGAGGATTTTCCCTTCTACAAATCGGTGGGCTACGGCGGTTTGCCGAACGAGCAGGGCGAAGTGGAACTGGATGCGGCGTTTATGGACGGCGATACCCTGGCCTTTGGCGCAGTGGGCAACCTGATCGACATTGCCAACCCGGTACGCGTCGCCCATGCCCTGAGCCGTCAGCGCTTTAACAGCCTGCTGGTGGGAGCGGGTGCCCGTGAATGGGCGTTGAGCGAAGGGTTTGCCGCCAAAACCATGCTGACCGAACGCGCCACCCAGCACTACCGCAAGCGCTGCCGGGAAACTATCGACCGGGGATTAAGCCCCTATGACGGTCACGACACGGTTGGCATGATCGGCCTGGATACCCAGGGTTCGATGAGCGTCGCCACCTCCACCAGCGGCCTGTTTATGAAACGCCGGGGACGCCTGGGCGATTCACCGGTGATCGGCTCCGGTTTCTACTGCGACAGCCAGATCGGCGCAGCAACCGCCACCGGCGTGGGCGAAGACCTAATGAAAGGCTGCGTCAGTTACGAGATTGTCCGGCGTATGGAAGGCGGCATGTCGCCCCAGCGGGCGGCAGATTCGGTGGTGCTGGAGCTGGAAGACAAGTTGATGGCGCGTTTTGGAAGAGTGGGTGACCTGTCGGTGGTGTGCATGAACCGGGACGGCGAATTTGGTGCAGCCACCAATATTAAAACCTTTTCTTTTGTCGTCGCGAATGAACACCTTCCACCAACGGTTTATCTTGCCGACAGGCGTGATGGGCAAACGTGCTATACCGAGGCGGATGAACAGTGGATGAGCGATTATGCGGCGCGCATCCGCGCGCCCATCGGAGACCCTCACTATGATTAATTCCCTTCTGACCCACGGGCCGCTGGCGGCACGTGATGACATGCATCTGGTCACGTGGCCGGACAGTTCTTTATTACAAAACGGCGAGATCGGCGCAGCGCTAAAAGAGGCGCTACGCCAGCAGGCAGCGCACAGCCTGGCAGATTGCGCCTTCGGCTGCGCGCCGTTTGGCCGGGTGACGGTCGTGCCTGAAAGCGACTGGCTGGATGGGCTGACGCAAAAACTGGCGGCAGCGCTACGCGGTCTTTGCCGCAAAACCACCTGCCCGCATCTGGTGCTGGATACCAGCCGCTGGGACATGGATGACAAAAAGCATCGCGCCATCGTGATTTCTTTGCTGCACAGCCTGTTTAATCTGGATTATCAGGTAAGCGATCTGGGATATAAAAAACCCGCCGATCGCGCCGTGCGCCTGAGCCAGTTGACGCTCTGGTGTTTACCCCATCAGCAAAACGCGCTGAGCGCCCTACTCACCCAGACCGCCGCCTGCGCCAAAGGGATGATTGCCGCCCGGCGTCTTGCGGACCTGCCTTCCGAACGATGCACCCCTGCCTTTATGGTCAGCGATATTGTTCGCCAGGCCGAAGATTACCCGCAACTGCGCTGTGAAGTGTTGGATGAGAACCAAATCCAGCAGCACGGCCTGGGCCTGCTGCACGCGGTGGGCAAAGGAGCCAGTAACCCGCCCCGGCTGTTGGTTATTCATTATGACGGCTGCGACGAGGGGCCGTTTGGCGTATACGTTGGCAAAGGCATCACCTTCGATACCGGCGGCTTATGGCTCAAGAGCGGCGAAGGCATGTACACCATGAAATATGACATGTGCGGCGCCGCCAATGTCTTTGGTCTGTTGGTAGCCGCGGCGGAACTTAAACTGCCGGTACGCCTGGTGGGCGTGCTGGCGCTGGCGGAAAACATGCCGGGGTCGGATGCGATGCGCCCCGGCGAGATTGCCACCAGCTATTCAGGCTTAAGCGTTGAAATTAACAACACCGATGCCGAAGGCCGCCTGGTACTGGCGGATGCTATCGCCTGGGCCGCCGCGCTGCGTAAAGAGCAGCAGTCCCCGCACTACATTATTGATATGGCCACACTTACCGGCGCGGTGGTGAAAGCGCTGGGTTATGACATCACCGGCCTGTGGAGCAACGATGCGGCGCTGACCCGCACCCTGTCGACGGCGGCGGAGCACAGCGGCGACAGCCTGTGGCCGATGCCGCTGGATGCCCGCTTTGCCCCGCAGGTGGAAAGCCGCATCGCTGATATTTGCAACACGCCGACCAACAATGCCGCCATTAGCACCTCCGCCGCCTGGTTCCTCAATCGTTTTTGCCCGGCAGAAATTCCCTGGGCGCATCTGGATATCAGCGGAACGGCGCTGTGGCGGGAACAGGGTTACAGCGTGGCGTCGGGCCGCCCTGTACCCCTTTTAATTCAGCATTTGCTCGAAACGGGAGAAGTAAAATGAAAAAGATCCTTCTGGTTTGTGACCTGGGGATGTCGACCAGCATGATGGTAAAGAAAATGCAGGACGAAGCACAGAAGCGCGGGCTGGCGGTCGAGATCTGCGCTAAATCGGTACGCGACTATAAAACCTGCGCCGCCGAATTTGACGTGGCGCTGCTGGGCCCGCAAATCCGCTATAAGCTGCCGGAGTGCGAAAAAATCGCCCAGCAGCACGGCAAGAAAATCGCCTGCATCGACATGATGGCGTACGGCACCATGAAAGGTGACAAAGTGCTCGATCAGGCGCTGGCGCTAATGGATGAGGCATAACATGGATCTTGAAAACGAGGTGATAGAACTGATTGCCAACTCCGGCTATGCGCGTAGTCTGGTTTTCCAGGCGATCCGCTGTGCCCGCGAGCAACAGGACTTTGCCCAGGCACAAGACTTAATGCACCAGGCCCAGGAAGCGCTGTCATCGGCGCATCATGTGCAAACCCGGCTGATTGAAATGGATGAAGGCAGCGGGAAGATCCCGGTGCATCTGGTAATGGTGCATGCCCAGGATCATTTAATGAATGCCATCATGCTGATGGAACTGGGCCAGGAAATTATCGCCTTACACCAAAAAGTGGCGGCTTAAGCGTATCGCGCGCCGGGCCTGATGCTGTCAGGCCCGGCTGTTATTGCCTTAGTAATAAGTCCGTAAATATTCCGTCAGGCAGAGTATCGCCATCGCCTGGCCATACGGCATCGAGGTCTGCGGGATATTGCGATAAAACGCCAGATCGTGCCCCATGCCGGTACCAAACGACACCTGTTGAAGCTCACCGTCGCGGGAGATATGCCTGACGATCCCGGCAATCGCGTTTTCCGCCACCTCGGCATAGCGCTTCGGCAGATAGCGCTGCCGAATCCCCTTGAGGATCCCGTAGGCAAAACCCGCCGTAGCGGAGGCTTCAGGATACGAATGCGGATCGTCCAGCAGGGTATGCCACAGGCCACTTTCATCCTGGCACTTCGCCAGCGCTGCCACCTGGTTTTCCAGCACCTGCACCAGATAACGGCGCACCGCGTTATTATCTGGCAGATCGACCAATTCGAGAAAATCGGGGATCACAATGGTCAGCCAGCTATTGCCGCGCGCCCAGCGCGCATGGGCAAAATTATGCCGCCCCTGGTAATTCCAGCCGTGAAACCACAGCCCGGTTTCGCGATCCATCAGGTTCTGCACATGCAGCAGGAACTGATAAGTGGCCTCTTCGACGTATTCGGGCCGGTTGAGTAATTTGCCGATTTTAACCAGCGGCAGGACGGTCATCATCAGGGTGTCATCCCACATCTGCTGATGATTCTCCTCGGCGAGGGTGATGTGCTGCATGCCGCCATAATCGGTACGCGGCATCTGGTACATCGCCCACTCGGCCCAGGTTTCCAGCCAGGGGAGAAATTCCGGGTTGCGCGTTTCCTCGTAGCGGTAAGCCAGCGTCAAAAACGGGGCCATGGTATTCACGTTTTTGGTGGTTGCTCCTTCGGCGAAGCGGTCGGCAAACCAGGCGTCGATAATCTGGCACATCCCCGCTTCACCTGTCTGGCGGTAATACTGCCAGATACCATATAGCCCGATGCCATGCGTCCACTCCCACCCGGCCCAGCCTTTGGTATCAATAACCCGCCCGTCATCCAGCCTCAGCAAAAACTGGCCGGTATCATCGTGAATATGAATCAGGTTATCGGTCACTTTATGGATCAGGGCTTTCAACTCCTCGCGGGAAATGATGCGCTCGGGCTGGCGCAGCAGCGAGCTGTGTTTTACAGGATAAATAATCATTCGCTTAACCTTGTTGGGAAGTAAGAGTTCGCGCAGCGGCGGACTTGTTACGGTTCAGATAGCCGATGTCGTTATTGCCCCACAGCGCCTCATACGGCATACCCGCCAGCATTTCGACGGTTGCACGCGCCTGTGGGGTAATGGCTTCCGGAACCGGGCGATTGGCAAGGCGCATTTTCGCGGTTTCTTCACGCAGTACGCTGTGGGTGTGCAGATTGAGTTTGAAGCGCAGGGAAATCAGGAAACCGCAGGCCAGCACAATCACCGTGCCGACGCTTAAAATCAGCAGGATAGTCTGGCTAACAGCGGACGGCTGGGTCGTCTGGCCGGAGACAAAGCCGGACATCTGCATCACGATCCCCACCAGCATTACCGCCCCCGCCTGCGATGCCTTGCGGGTCAGGGTCATAATCCCGGCGAAAATCCCTTCGCGCCGCTGCCCGGTGATCACTTCATCCACGTCGGCGATATAGGTGTAGGTATTCCACGGCACATAGTTGATGCCGCCACGCCCCAGCCCGGCGACGCCGGATACCAGCAACAGCAGCGCAAACACATCGCTTAACCCCGCATACCACAGCACGCCGTAGGAAATGGCGCTCAGGCCGAACAGTACTACTACCACCCGGTAAGACGGTGCCGGGCCAAACTTGATACACAGCGGGATCATGGCGATCACCGCGATAAATTGCATGATCGCCATCGCGCCCATCAGGCTGGAGGCCAGCGATGCGCTCTGCATCAATACAAACACCACGTAATACGTAAACACGGCGTTGAACACGTCCTGGGCGATGTACCCTCCCAGATACATCCCCAGATGCTGGCGGAAAATTTTAATCCGCAGCGTTGAGGTTAATTCGATATTCAGCCGCTTCATGCTTTGCAGGAACGTCAGGCTTTTCTTTTCCTGCTCCGCGCGCAACGCCGCTTCGGTCCACTCCAGCTGCGGCCGTTCCCAGGTAAAGCACCACACCAGAGTCAGTACCATGGCGCACAGGGTGGCAAATACCACGCTGGCGTAGAAAAAGGAGATGGCGTTGTCCTTACCGAAGATTGTTAACAGAATGCCCGGCAGGAAGGCGGCGAGGATTGCCGAGAGTTGGGCCATCGAGATGCGCGCGCCGGAAAACTTGGTTTTCTGTTTGAAGTCGTCGGTCATTTCCGGCACCAGCGTTTCATACGGCACCAGGATCATGGTGTAAACCACGTCGAAGATCAGGTACGTCACCAGGTAATACCCGTAGCCCATGCCGCCCACCCACATAAAGGTGTAGCTAAACACCAGCGGGATACCCAGCAGGATAAAGAACTTACGTCGTCCAAAGCGTTTGCCGAGCCAGGTCGAGCCGAAGTTATCGGTTAAAAAGCCCATTAACGGGCTGACCACCGCATCCAGCACCCTTGCCATTGCGAAGATAAACGTCGCCTCAACCGGCGTCAGGCCACAGAAGGTGGTATAGAAGTACAGCAGCCAGGCGGCGGTGAGCGCGGTGGTCCCTGCTCCCAGGAAATCGCCTGAGCCATAAGCCAGATAATTTGCCAGTCCAATTTTACGTTTTGTCATTGCCGTCAACCCGTTACAAGGAATAAGGGAGATTGCAAGTCACGGCCCGGTGAGGGGTCTGCATGAAATCTTTCATGCCTAAAGTAAAATCAGCGTCAGTGGGAAACCTTTGTGTTTTCGCCACGGTTTTACAAAAGGTGGCAATAACGTGAAGAACGCTCGTTTACATCACGTTTTTGTGAAACAACGGTTCGTTTTTATCGGACAAGTGTATTGAAATGGACAGAGAAAAATAAAACCCGCCTGGGCGGGTCTTACATTGTTTGGGGAAGAATGCCCCTAACGATAGTTGACGATCACCTGGTTGGATCGCACTCGCAGTACCGGGAACAGTTTACCGCCACCGGGGACTTCCCAGATAAAGCGCAAGGGTTCGCTGGCGGCGATGTTTGCGAAACCCTGGGTTGTCCCGCTCTGCCCTTCAATCGGCACACAGTGGTTTGCACTGCACAACCGCACCTGCAATCCAGCAGGCGTTGGGCCAGTAAGTTCATAGCGCCAGGCGACCAGCGTCATTAAACCGGATACCGGCTGCGAAGGAGCCAGCGGCGGTGATGAGACTGCCTGGCCGCGCCAGCCCAGCGTGGCCCCTACCGCGCTGCTCTGCCATGCGCCTTCTGCCGCAAGGGAAAGCAGCGGCGCGAGCAACAATAATCCCGCCAGTACGCGCATTATTTACCTCCGATAATCGCCGTCATGCGGATGTTACGGTTCTCCGACAATTCCATATTAGAGAGCACCACCAGCTGCGACAGCGTGCGGCGCAAAAAGCGCGACAGCAGCGGGCGCAGTGCATGGTTTACCAGCAGCACCGGCGGCGCGCCCAGCATCTCCTGGCGCTGCAACGCTTCCTGCGCCTGCTCAAGCAGGCGATCCGCCAGCCCCGGCTCCAGTCCGCCGCCGCCCTGTAGGGCCTGCAACAGCAAACGCTCCAGCGCGGTATCCAGGCCAATCACCTGCACTTCCCCGCTACCGGGGAACCACTGCTGAGTGATGGCGCGGCCCAGCGCTACGCGCACCACGGTGGTCAATTCATGGGGATCGTTCTGCAACGGCGCATGTTCCGCCAGGGTTTCGATAATGGTGCGCATATCGCGGATCGGCACTTTTTCGGCCAGCAGGCTTTGCAGCACTTTATGCAGCGTAGTGAGGGTGATCACGCCTGGCACCAGATCTTCGGTCAGCTTCGGCATATCCTGTGTTACGCGGTCAAGCAGTTGCTGCGCTTCCTGACGGCCAAACAGTTCCGGCGCATACTGGCCGATAAGATGATTAAGATGGGTCGCCACCACGGTACTGGCTTCCACCACGGTAAAGCCCTGGATCTGCGCCTGTTCTTTCAGGGCGCTTTCAATCCAGATTGCCGCCAGACCGAAGGCCGGATCGATGGTTTGCTCGCCTGGCAAGGTGCCTGCGGCGGTGCCAGGGTTAATCGCCAGCCAGCGTCCCGGATAGGCGTCGCCGCTGCCGATTTCCACGCCCTTCATCAGAATGCGATAGCGCGCCGGGGGCAGATCCATATTGTCGCGGATGTGCACTACCGGCGGCAGGAAGCCCATATCCTGGGCGAATTTCTTACGAATACTGCGGATGCGGCCCAGCAGTTCGCCGTCCTGCTGGAAATCCACCATCGGAATCAAGCGGTAGCCCACTTCCATTCCCAGCGGATCTTCCAGTTGAACGTCGCTCCAGGTGGCTTCCACCGCTTGCGGATTTTCTGGTTGTTTAACCTGCTGCGGCGCGGGAGCTTCGGCGGTTTCACGACCGCGCATCCACCAGGCCAGGGCCAGCAGCGCCACGGTAAACAGCAGGAACACCAGGTTCGGCATCCCCGGCACCAGCCCCAGCAGCCCCAGAACGGCGGCGCTGAGCAACATCACGCGCGGGTTGCTGAACAGCTGGCCGACCATCTGCTCACCGACGTCCTGATCGGTGCTGACGCGGGTCACGATCACGCCTGCGGCGGTTGAAATCACCAGCGCCGGGATCTGCGCGACCAGACCGTCGCCGATAGTCAGCAGCGTGTAGCTTTCCGCCGCCTGTGCCATCGGCATGCCGTGCTGAATGACGCCAACCAGCAGGCCACCGACAATGTTAATCACCATAATCAGCAGCCCCGCCACGGCATCGCCGCGCACGAACTTACTTGCACCGTCCATCGAGCCGTAGAAATCCGCTTCCTGGGTCACTTCGGAACGGCGTTTTTTGGCTTCTTCTTCCCCGATAATGCCGGCGTTCAAGTCGGCGTCGATCGCCATCTGTTTACCGGGCATCCCGTCCAGTACGAAACGCGCCCCCACTTCCGCGATACGCCCGGCACCCTTGGTGATAACCATAAAGTTAATGATCACCAGGATGATAAACACTACGATACCCACCGCGAAGTTTCCGCCCACCAGGAAGTGGCCGAAGGCTTCGACCACTTTACCCGCCGCCGCGCCGCCGGTATGGCCTTCCATCAGGATGATACGGGTGGAAGCAATGTTCAGCGCCAGGCGCAGCAAGGTGGTGAACAGCAGAATGGTCGGGAAAGCGGCAAATTCCAGGGTGCGCTGGGTGAACATCGCCACCAGCAGCACCATGATCGACAGTGCGATGTTGAAGGTAAACAGCAGGTCGAGGACGAATGCCGGTAACGGCAATACCATCATCGACAGGATCAGCATGATCAGAACCGGCCCGGCCAGAATCTGCCATTGGGTTGTTTTCAAATTGCTGGGCAGGCGCAGCATCGCCACCAGATTAGCCATCGGTGTCCTTCTCGTTCATAAAGTCCAGCGCCTCAGGCACCGGTAAGTTTTGCGGTTTTTTGGGGATCAGTCCGCCAGCCATGCGCCAGCGTTTGAGCTGCCATACCCAGGCCAGCACTTCCGCCACGGCGGCGTACAGTTGACCGGGGATCTGCTGGCCGATTTCGGCGTGACGCCACAGCGCACGCGCCAGCGGCGGGGCTTCCAGCATCGGAATACGGTGTTCGTTGCCAATTTCGCGGATGCGTAACGCCACCAGGCCTGCGCCCTTCGCCAGCACCTTCGGCGCGCTCATTTTGTTTTCGTCGTATTTCAGCGCCACGGCGTAGTGCGTGGGGTTGGTCACGATCACATCTGCTTTGGGCACGTCCGACATCATGCGGCGGCGCGCGGCAGCGCGCTGCTGCTGGCGGATGCGCCCTTTCACGTGCGGGTCGCCTTCCTGGTCTTTAAATTCGTCGCGGATATCCTGGCGGGTCATGCGCAGTTTTTTGATATGGCTATAGATTTGCCAGAACACGTCAAACCCAACCATTGGGATCAGGCCCAGCACGATCAGCAGGCCGCACAGCGCCACCAGATTGAGGGAATTACTCAGAGCAGCGACGGGCGCTTCGCTGACCAGCCGCAGCATTTCGGGCCAGTTATGCATCAGATACCAGGCCGTGACGCTGCCTACCAGCGTCGCCTTTAACACCGCCTTGACCAGTTCCGCCAGCGCCTGAGAGGAAAACAGCCGTTTGATCCCGGCGATGGGGTTGAGTTTGCCGGGGTTAAACGCCAGGGATTTGGCGCTAAATAACACGCCGCCCAACATCATGGGCGCGGCGATCGCCACTAGCACCAGGCCGACCAGCAGGGGTAACAGCGCCAGCAGCGCCTGTTGGATCAGACTGCTGATTTGGCTCACAATAAGTCCGGGATCGTTGATAATACTGTGATCGAAATGCAGGCCAGCCGTGAGCATCGCCGCCAGTTTGCGGGCGACAGGCTCCCCGCCGATCCACAGAATGCTGATCCCCACCAGCAGCATCAGCAGCGAGGTCAGTTCACGGGAACGGGGGATTTGCCCCTCTTCACGCGCCTTATCAAGTCGGTGGGGTGTGGGGGCTTCTGTTTTTTCCTGGTCGCTATCTTCAGCCACAATGGAGATTCCGTAATGTCATGCGTCCATTATGCGCAACGACACCCGGATTCAATCGCCGGAAAAGCGGAAGGAAACGCGAGGAATTCAGGATTTAAATTAAGTCATGCTTGTATTGCATGCCCTGCGCCCGATGCAGAAAAAGTACTTCTTAGATCTGCGAGATTTACACTTTTAATATAATCAGCCAGAGCAAGAGCGTGTGGAGGGATTACCCAGCCATAACATTGGCCGGGTAACGTATCTCACTGGGTCTTTCTGATTTTATCTGCGTTCAGTTCTTCCCAGGACGCCTCAAGGATCCAGAGACACTGAGCGCCATCGTTCGTCGTCAGAAGTGCATGGCGTGTACGCTGATAAAATACCTCAACCTCTGCCGGTGTTTTCTCGGTCGGTGGCGAACAAACGATATCGGACCCAATCATATGCGGCCACTTACCAGCATCAATTCTGCGAAGGGTTTGTAGTGCGGCGGTCGGGTTATTCGACAGTGCCGTAGCCAGCGCATCCTCAAGCTCCTGTGCCTGCTTAACATCGGCAATTTTTGCCAGCGCCGGGGTCCGCTCTAACCAGCCCGCATCACCTGCTGCCACTTTTTGCAACGCTATGGGCCAGTCTATCTCGGCAGCAAATAGCGGAAGCGCCAACCCCGCCAGCAGTAGTACGGTCAGTCGCATCATCGGACAACCTCCAGATTCCCCCCATCTCGTAAGATTTTCCGACGTGTCGATAACGAAAGAATAATACAGCCCTCAGAAGCAAACCCCGCCGGACCATGAACACGCTCGCCATGTATACGGAAATCTGAGCGACCAAACGATTCCCCGGAGATTTGCTCCAGAATTATTGTCACCGGTCCCTTTGAAGTTGAGTGTCCGGCAATTTTATAGGTCCCACGTGGCAATGGACCAAGTCCCTTAACATGCTGGCGGTCGGGGTTGTTTTTATTGGTAAGTGCGCCGGAGTAGCCTGTCTCTACTAGCTTGCAGTCGTCATACATTTCGCCGGTCGACTGATGATAAGTCCACATATTGTTCTCCTTACGCAGTTAGGCGTTCGTTCCAACTATCTGAATGAATTATGTTGCCGTCTACATAACGCCAGGTGATTTTTCATACAGTAGCTCAACCAGTTCCATATGATTATGCTTCTCATAGTTGGGGTCTTTAATGTCCATCATCATCGGGCAGACACTGACAATTTTCACGCCTTCCATGAGGGTGGAAAAATATTCCTCTTCCAGACCGGCATCGTTAATACGGTAATATTTTACCTCTGCTGATTTAAGTTTCTGACCTGTGGTCACAGCCTTATAAATATAAGGACTGGAAGCATCGACCTCCTTGTCAAATGAGAAGGGGAAATGAACGCGAAGGCTGGTTGCCTTGCCGTTGTGCTTATCAGTAGGTTGCATTACGCCATGATTGAGTCCGTTTATCTGAATGCTCCCTTCCCGCCCCAGGATGTCGACAGAGCCTTTGATCTCTGCTCCGCCTTCATCTTTAAGCCATAAATACACAGGAATTGCCATTGTTTAAAAATCCATTTAAAACAGTAATTAAAACAGCCTGTTACATTCACCAGTAATGCTGTAGGCACACAGCAACGGCTAATTAACATACCGTTCGCTTTTAACGGCAACAGCGAATTGTTCTTAATTTGATAAGAATAAAAAAAGGGAAAATAAGGCAGTGTCTTACTGGGCAATTTTCTACTAAAGCAATTTATCCCGGATTTTGCCGAATCAGTGACTGATCGCCTCCATTGCATGATTTTACTTTCAGTCTACCTTTGCTCAGTACTTCAGTCCTGCCCACTCGACATAACAGTCCTGTCCATATGCATTTGGCGGAAAAATTGTACACGCATCACGTTTATTTAACTTTTTTACGGGTATTGTTTGTGAAAGCGATTCCACAACCCTCAGATTTAACAGGTTTACAGCCGATCTAAAGCACATTATCTGCAACACGTTGCAATAATTACCCTCCCAAATGTGATCACCTTCTCAAAACAATTTTGCAACAGTTTTATCCATAACTATGACAGTAAAACACATAACTTTTTCAGGCGGTAACTCCTACATTCGTTAAGTCGCCTAAGAAGTGTCTTAAGGGAATGCATGAGTCACAGGGAAACTCTCATCCGGCATTTTATTTCCACTACACGCCTTGATTTTGTGAAGGGCTCACTTCGGCTTTGAAATCACATAACAGCGACTCACCCCTGTAACACAACGTGTTTACACCATTAACCCTATAACTTATGTCACCATTCAGAGGTGTTCGATGAGTAAGATGAATTTAAAACAATTATTATCCGCCAGCGTGCTTGGCTTAATGGTTTGTGCCACCTCCGCTATGGCGAAAGAGGTGGAAGTCGTCAATATTTCCAAAATCGCCGGGATGCCCTGGTTTAACCGTATGGGCGAAGGCGTGACCAACGCCGGAAAAGATTTGGGCATTAACGCCTATCAGGTCGGCCCTTCCAGTACCGATGCCCCGCAGCAGGTCAAAATTATCGAAGACCTGATTGCCAAAAAAGTCTCTGCTATCACCATCGTCCCTAACGATGCCAACGTGCTGGAGCCGGTGTTCAAGAAAGCGCGCGACCAGGGCATTGTGGTGCTGACCAACGAATCCCCGGGGCAACCGTCCGCTAACTGGGACGTGGAAATCATCGATAACGAAAAATTCGCGGCTGATAACGTAGAAGAAATGGCGAAAGCCATGGGCGGTAAAGGCGGCTATGTGATTTACGTCGGCGGCCTGACCGTGCCTCAGCACAACCTGTGGGCCGATCTGTTCGTTAAATACCAGAAAGAGCATTACCCGGAGATGCACGAAGTCACCACGCGTATGCCGGTGGCGGAAAACATTGACGATGCCCGTCGTACTACCCTCGATTTAATGAAAGCGCACTCTGATTTGAAAGGCGTGATCTCCTTCGGTTCCCAGGGCCCGATCGGTGCCGGTCGCGCGGTGAAAGAGAAACGCGCGCGCGGCAAAGTGTTCGTGTTCGGCATGATGATCCCGTCCCAGGCGGCTTCGCTTATCAAGAGCGGCGACATCACCATGGGCGTGACTTACGACCCGGCCACCGCGGGTTATGCGCTGACGGCGGTTGCCGATAAGGTCATCAAAGGCGAAGAGATCAAACAGGGTCTCGATATCCCGAAACTGGGTAAAGCCGATGTCGACACCGACAAACGCATTATCAAGTTCCACAATGTGCTGCGCGTTACCAAAGACAATATCGACAGCCTGTATTAATCAGGCCTTTACTCCGGCGCGCTGCTCGCAGACGCGCCGGAGCTGACTGTTTACTTGCTCGCCGGCCGCTTCCACGCCCGGCGATAATTGTCTCTATGAGGTGGTCATGAAGCCTTTTATTTCGCTGGCCAACATCAGCAAAACGTTTTACGGCGTTAAGGCGCTGGATAACGTCGCGCTGACGCTGTTGCCGGGGGAAGTGCATTGCCTGGCCGGACAAAACGGCTGTGGTAAATCGACCCTGATTAAAATCATTTCCGGCGTGTATCAACCCGACCCCGGCGCGCAGATTGAAATCGACGGCGCGCCGGTTTCCCGTCTCTCCCCTGTCGATTCGGTAAAAGCCGGTATCCAGGTGATTTATCAGGATCTGTCGCTGTTCCCCAATCTGACGGTGGCCGAAAACATCGCCATTCATCAGTACCATAAAAAATCCTGGGTGAACCAACGCGAGATCCGCGAGATTGCCGAAAGAACGCTGCAAAGCATCGGCGCGACGTTGGATCTGGACGCTACCGTTGAATCGCTGCCTATCGCCCAACGCCAGATTGTCGCTATCTGTCGCGCGCTGGCGCAGGATGCCAGGCTGATCATTATGGATGAGCCCACCGCATCGCTGACCATGCAGGAAGTGAAAGGCCTGCTTAAGGTGGTCAACGACCTGAAGCAGCGCCAGATTTGCGTGGTATTCGTCAGCCACCGGCTGGTGGAAGTGATGGCGATTTCTGACCGTATCACAGTGCTGAAAGACGGCAAGCTGATCGGTACCTATCCGGCAGCCGAAGTCGACAATAAAAAACTCGCGTTTCTGATGACCGGGTTAGCGTTCTCATATCAGTGCCTGACGCCCCGTGAGCAGCTCGGCGAGGTCGCGCTGGAGGTTAAGCACTTAAGCCGCGAAGACGAGTTTTACGACGTGTCGCTGCGGGTGCATAAAGGCGAAATCGTGGCCATTACCGGGCTATTGGGCGCGGGACGTACCGAACTTTGTATGAGCCTGTTTGGCCTGACGCGCCCGGACCGCGGCGAAATCCTGATCGACGGCCAGCCGGTTAACTTCAAAAGCAACCGCGACGCCATTGATGCGGGCATTGGTTATGTCTCTGAAGACCGCATGGGTACGGGTCTGGTGATGGCGCAATCCATTAATGACAACATTATCTCTACCGTGCTGTCGCGGCTGAAAACCGCATGGCGGCTGCTGGACCGGCGTAAATCCGATGCGGTGGTGGAAGACCTGGTCAAACAGCTCACCATCAAAATCGGCAGCGTTCACCATCCGGTGAATACCCTTTCAGGCGGCAACGCCCAGCGCGTCGCCATCGCCAAGTGGCTGGCGATCAAGCCCAAAGTGCTGATCCTCGACTCGCCTACCGTCGGGGTCGATATCGCCAACAAGGCAGGGATTTACCAGATTATTAACGCGCTGGCCCAGAACGGTATTGCGGTTCTGATGGTTACCGATGAAATCGACGAGGCGTTTTTTAACAGTCACCGCATCCTGGTGATGCGTAAAGGGGAAATGACGGCGGAGTTTTGGCCATCAAAAACCACGGAAGCCGAGTTAGCAGAGGTCGTCAATGGTTAATAAATTCGGCATAAAAAAGCATGAACTTTTTTTGGGGATCACTATCCTCATCATCGGCGGCTACCTGTCGTTCGCCAGCCCCGATTTTATGACACTGGGTAACATCTACGATTTAATCAACAACTACGCCATGCTGACGATTCTGGCATGCGGTCTGTTTATTGTGTTGATTTCCGGCGGGATTGATATCTCGTTTCCCGCCATGACCATCATCTCGCAGTATGTGATGGTGACGCTGATCCAGAACACCACCGGCAACTTCGCCCTCGCCTTCGCGCTCAGCGGCGGCATTGGCCTGCTGCTGGGGGTGGTAAACGCCATTCTGGTCAACCGGCTTAGCGTCCCGTCGATCATCATTACCATTTCCACGCTGAATATTTTCTATGGCCTGCTGCTGTATCTCACCAAAGGCGTCTGGCTGTACAGCTATCCGGAATGGTTTGAACAGGGGGTGATGCTGTTTAAATTCACCGCTGCCGACGGCTACGATTATGGCCTGAGCCTGCAAATCCTGACGCTGATTGTGGTGGTGGCGCTTACCGGCATCATCATGAATAAAACCAGCATTGGGCGCATGATTTACGCCATGGGCGGCAACCGCGAAGCAGCATCGCGGATGGGTTTTGGCATCTTTAAACTGCAACTGTTCGTGTATGGCTATATGGGGCTGATGTCCGGCGTCGCGGGGGTGGTGCAATCCGCCACCGTGCTGACCGTGGCACCCGACTCGCTGTTGGGTTATGAACTGACGGTACTGGCCGCCGTGGTGCTGGGCGGCACCAGCATTATCGGCGGGCGTGGGACGCTGCTTGGCACGCTGCTGGGGGTGATCCTGCTGGCGGTATTGCAAAACGGCCTCAATTTGCTCGGTATCTCTTCTTACTGGCATACGGTTGTCACCGGTCTGGTGATTGTGATCAGTATCAGCACCACCGCGTGGGGCCAGCGTAAAACCCAGGGAGTCGCGCTATGAGCAATCGCAAAATTAAAGATAATGTTGAAATTTACCTGAGCGTGCTGATTGGCGTGACCGTGCTGGCGTTCAGCTTCTTGATCCCGAATGTGTTCTGGTCGGCAGCTAACTTCCAGTCCATCGCCTCGCAAATGCCCATCCTCGGCGTGCTGGCGCTGGCGATGGCGGTCACCATGCTGACCGGCGGGATTAACCTGTCGATTATCGCCACCATGAACGCCTGTGCGCTGATCATGGCATGGGTGGCGACCCACTACCCGCCAGGCGCATTTGCCGTAGTGCTGGTGCTGGTATCCGGTTTTGCCACCGCGCTGGTGATTGGTTTTATCAACGGCATGTTGATTGCAGTGGTGCGTGTTTCGCCCATCCTGGCGACGCTGGGGATTATGACGTTGTTAAACGGTATCAATATCGTCATTTCTCGCGGCTCGTCGATTACCCACTTCCCGGACTATATTCTGTCGATCAACAGCTCCAGCGTACTGGGCATCCCCACGCCGCTGCTGGTGTTTATTGCCGTGGTCATTGTGATGTGGATTATCCTTGAGAAATCCGCTTTCGGAAGGACCATCTACCTGATTGGCTCCAACGAGCAGGCCAGCCACTATTCCGGGATTAACACCCGTAAGACGCTAATCTGGGTGTATATCCTGTCCTCGGTCCTGTGCGTGATTGCCGGGCTGCTGATGATGTCAAAACTGAACTCGGCGAAAGCCTCATACGGTGAGTCTTACCTGCTGGTCTCGATTCTAGCGGCAGTGCTGGGCGGGATTAATCCTGACGGCGGATTCGGCAAGGTGTTTGGGATGGTGATGGCGCTCATCCTGCTACAAATGCTGGAGAGCGGGCTGAATATCCTCGGGGTGAGCAGTTATATCACCATGGCCCTGTGGGGCGGGCTGCTGCTGGCGTTTATCTTTTTGAAAGGGGTGAATTTTTCTCTGCCTTTTATAAGATCGTAACAACTTCCTTTAATAAATTTAAATGGCAAAGGTGTAATAACCTTTGCCATATTCTTAAAATTTCCCTCCAGTATGTTTTCATTAATTACTCCTCTAATGAAAGATTTTGAAACAAACAACATTACATACAGAAATTTATTATATTTAAAGATCCTGAACCATAAGTTTTTCATTCTTATTTTAACAAATACGCTAATAATTTCCGTCATAAACACAACCAAATTTAATCACAGCCACACAAATTTTTAACAATCACTCAAGCAATTATATTTCCCGATTTAATACTAGTTGAACAACTAATAAATAACGAGGATATCATTTTGTTATGATTAAAATACCCAGCAGCTTAATATTGGCAATTATTTTTCTACAGATATACAATCCCAGCGCGATGTAATCTAAAAACACCCGCATACATGGAGCTATAACCCTTTACCTAAGGCTAAAATTGTTAAGACAATTTAAGGTGAAACTATGGAATGTTTTAAAAGTAAGTTTGCCGCAGTAATAATGCTTAGCGCGTGTGCTGCAAATGGATATGCAGGGGGTCTGAAATCAGACTTGAATATGGGAAAAATACATTTCACCGGAGAAGTCATCGAAGCCGCATGTGAAATAGATGGAGGATCAGATATCAACGTGCCACTTGGCCAGGTTCCTACTGCTCAATTTCAGCAAGTAGGCGATCATTCAAAACTGACCGAATTTACTATCGACCTCGTCAATTGCCCAACCAATGATACGGGTATACAAGCTGATCTTACCTTCAGTGGTGTGACAACATTAACTGGCAGTAAGACCTTGCTGGATGTCAGTAAGATTACTACCGATGGCACAACAGCTGCCACGGGAATAGGCATTGCATTAAGCCTAAAAGATCATGACGATACATTAATTTCATTTGATGGAGAGGAAGATCAGGTTCCCTTAGAACTCATGCCATTAAAGGAAGATACCGTTCAGGTATATCTAAACGCGCGTTATGTGTCCTTTTCTTCGACGGTTACTGCCGGGCCTGCGGATGCCGATCTGAGTCTTAATATCGTTTATAAATAACTCTCTATCCCGTTGTGTATTAAAGGACAGTGTTATTTTATTTTTTAGGAAGACCAAACGTCATTCACCTGCAATCCTATCACTAGCACCCGTTATTACAGGTTATAATATGAATAAAAGTGCGTTAACAGTTCTCTGTATCTCTTCTGTATTTATTCAGCACGGGTATGCCGGTGGCATTAACATTGGCCGCACACGTATTATCTATTCCGCGGACAAAAAAGAAGTCGCACTACCGATTAAAAATAATCAACTGGATTTGCCATGGCTGATCCAGTCATGGACCGACACGGGAGATGGTAAGACGCGAGGGCCATTTATTATCACCCCGCCACTGTTTCGTCTTGACCCGCAAAAAGAGCAAAGCTTGCGTATCACATGGAACGGTACACCACTCCCTGAGGATAAAGAATCACTATTTTATATGAATGTGCGCACTATTCCAGGGACAGATAAAGACAGCAACCAAACCAACGTCCTGAGATTAACCTATAAGACCCGGTTGAAATTGTTCTGGCGTCCGCATGGGCTTGACGGTTCTTCGGATGAAGCTTGTAAAAACCTGCGGTTCATTCGTAGTGGTACATCATTATCGGTAAGTAATGAGAGTGCTTATCACACGGTATTAGACAACCTTTCTGTGGGCACAACCCGTATTAAGGAAGCTGAAATAATTGCACCTCAATCGACAGCAACATTTACACTGCCAGGCAAAACGTCTGACCACATTGTCACCTGGAGATGCATTACGGATTACGGAAGCACTTCCAATAAGTTCACTGCCACGCTTCCAATGCGATGAAAGGTTATTCTGTTTATCCAAACATCAACTCGATTACCCTGGTACGTTGCCTGTGCAGTGTGCTAATAGGGTTATCGGGTCACGTTTTCTCCAGAGAGTTTTATTTTAATGCGACGGCGCTTGAAGGCGAAAACCTTACGCAGCAGAACGTTGACCTATCTATCTTCTCTAAAAATAATGCACAATTACCTGGGGTTTATAAATCGACGGTGGTGCTTAACCAAAAAAAAATTGACGAAGTGCCCATTGCCTATTTTAACGGCAGTGATGGAAGACTCATTCCTCAGTTAACCAAGTCGATGCTACGGACGTGGGGTATAAAAGTTGATACAAATGCTGGAATAGCCGCCTTGTCTGATAATCAACCACTCACTAAACCTCTCGGCCATTTTTTCCCATCTGCTAGCGCTATCTTTGACTTTAATAACATGACGCTGAGTCTCAGCATTCCTCAGGTCAATATCGACGCGGATGCCAGAGACAGTATTGACCCTTCCCGTTGGGATGACGGCGTATCTGTGATGTTTGCCAATTACAGTTATTCTGGATTACAGCGTCAAGAACCTTCTCATCAGACGTCTCAAAGCCAATATCTTAATCTTGATAGCGGCATAAACCTGGGCGGATGGCGGATGCGTAGTTATTCAACCTGGAACCAGTCCGGTGACGATCGGTCATGGCAGGCAATTAATACCTGGATCCAGCACGACATAAATACCCTTAAAGCCCAATTTATCGCCGGAGAAAATAGCACCCGTGGCCAGGTGTTCGACAGTATTCAATACAGCGGCATCAATATCGCATCTGATAATCAGATGCTTCCTTACAGTCAGCGCGGGTTCGCCCCAGTAATTCGGGGTATTGCTAACTCGAATGCTGAAATCTCAGTACGACAAAATGGCTATCTTATTTATCAGTCAACCGTTGCGCCAGGTGCATTCGAAATACACGACATTATGTCCACCACTAACAACGGTGATTTAGAAGTCACGATTAAAGAAGCGGATGGCACCGAACGCCACTTTACTCAACCTTATTCAAGTGTGGCCATCATGCAACGGCCTGGACGGTTTAATTATGAGCTCACCGCGGGTCGTTTTCGCTCCGACAGTAGCCAGCACGATAATGAACCCCTTTTCATTCAGATAAGTTCAGTATATGGCCTGAATAATCTTGTGACGATGTACGGTGGGGTGACCGGTTCGGAAAATTATCTCTCCTCCAACGTCGGTGCCGGTATTGCACTCGGTAGTTTTGGTTCGCTTTCCGCCGATGTCACATCAGCACGAGCAACTCTTGACAATGGAAAACAGAGCACAGGTCAATCATGGCGTCTTGTTTATTCAGGTTCAATTGAAACGACAGATACGTCATATTCTCTGGCGAGCTATCGCTACTCTACTCGCGGATACTATAGTTTTGCGGATGCAAACCGGAAATATGACAGCGATGATGATATCGATTGGTCCTTCCAGTACAACAAACGCAACAGAATTCAGGCTAATCTCAGCCAAACTGTATTAGGCAGTAGCCTGTACCTTAATGGTTATCAGCAGGATTATTGGGATAGCGAAAATAAAGAGTACGGGCTTGCAGTAGGGCTAAGCAGCGTTGTCTCAGGCATTAGCTATCATCTGGACTATAGCTACAGCAAAACCAGCAGTGACCAAAATGACAGGGTTATTTCCTTTGGAATGAGCATACCGCTAAGCAAGTGGTTGCCGGGTGGTTCCGTCATTTTTTCCACTAGCGCAAGCAAAGACGGTTATACCAGCCAGAATGTGGATCTTACGGGTTCAATGCTTGACGATCACCGTTTAAGTTATTCGCTACGTAAAGGGTTCACTAACCATGATGGTGAGGACAATAGCAGTATTTATGGCAGTTATCGTTCGCAATACGCCAATATGAATGCAGGTTATTATTATGCCTCAGATCACTCCCAACAGTTTAGTTATGGAATTAGCGGTGCGATTGTTGCTCACCCTCAAGGCATTACGCTTGCGCAACCGCTAGGCGATGAATTTGCAATCGTCAATGCCAATGGTGCCTCTGGCGTGCGCTTTATGAATCAGCGCGGTGTGCAAACTGACTTGTTTGGTAACGCGATTATTCCTTCCCTTGAGGCATACCAGGAAAATATTATCAATGTTGATACAACGACATTGCCAGAGGATGTGGATACCAATGACACAGCATTAACCGTGGTCCCCAGTCGTAATGCGGCCGTCTCTGCTCATATTGATGCTCACGTTGGTTACCGTGCGTTAATAACACTAACACGACCTCAAGGCCAAACCGTACCGTTTGGTGCAATGGCGACTGTTGATCTCCAACCGCAAAGTGGAATTGTTGATGACACGGGCATGTTATATCTCGCAGGCATAGCCGATAACACACCGATTACCGTGCAATGGGGTAATTCAGCGAATCAGCAATGCCACGCCCTCATTACTTTTTCTGCACAAAAACAAGCGCGTAGTATGAATGGCATCCGTAATACGACTGCGCTTTGTCTATCGGAAACCCAGCAATGATAATTAAACTTTCTAAATGCAAATTAGTGAACTATACATTCTTAAAAGTTGCACTATTAGTTTTTGCACAGATGCTTTCATTTTCGTCCCTTTCCGCAGTGGGAGTTATTCCTGCTTGCTTTTCTCATCCCGAATCTTATACCGCTAATGGGGATCATGAATTAACTAATGACGAAAATATTGCAGGCAAAACACTCAATTACTCTGGACATATTGTTGCCAGCGGCGCGGAGTTAGAAGCAAATTGTGATTGCTCCCAGACTGCGCTAACCAAGTCATCTACAGTATATGAAACCAGCTTTGCTGGTAGCCCCTTATTGGCAGGTAGCGAAGAAGGTTACGGTTATTTAAACGACTACATGGATATTGATGTTACAGCTTACACTGATGCCATTGATCATCAGGATGGTGCGGGTTTGCCTGGTATGACAATAAATGTTTATCCCACCCCTGTTTCAGCACGGGAAAGTAAATACAATTCTGTTGCCAATTCAGAGCAGAAAGCCAGCGTATGCCGTGATGGAACTCGACCTTCTGGTGCCACGGACACTAAAAGGCGATTTAAATGGAATGTGATGGCATTTACTCTAAAAGTTAAAAAAGCAATTGTGGGCGAAGTAGTTATTCCCCCTATTGTGGTTGTTCAGAATTACAGTTGCCTGTCATTTGGTTCATCCTCGCCGTGCACACGCGACATGGGCGAACATGTTTCTGATATCTACCTGAGCGGCACACTTTCTGCCCCGTTGAGCTGCACGATTAATGCAGGTAGCACGATTGAAGTAAGCCTGGGGGTAATAGCAGCTAAACAATTTTTCGGCAAAGGACAAAAACCTTCAGGCTATTCGCCACAGAAGGTGGATATTTCTTACCATTGTGACAATGACCCGTTACGTAGCAGCAGCGATACCGTAAAAATGACCCTGACGGCAGACCAGGGGGTGGCTTCGGGTAGTAAAGGATTAATTGCAAACATGGTGGACCGTAGCGATATAGGCGTACGGATGTTTTACGCAGACGATAAAGATGTCACGCTCGACGGTTCAGTAGATATTCCTGTAGTCATTGACCAGGATGGGAACGGACATGTTGCTATGACCGCCACGCCGGTCAGTACAACCGATCAGACGCCGACAGCTGGAAAGTTTGAAGGATATATCACAGTGAAAATGGACTTACGTTAGTAGCAGGTAAGGCGGCATTCGTTGTCCATTTTTATCTATCGGCTGGAGCCTGAAAATTCCTACTCCTGTTAAGTGAAGAACGCCCTCTTCCCCGCCTGTTGCCGTACCCCGGCAACAGGCGGTTTCCCATCAAAACCCTAAGCTGTCCAGCAAGTCATCAACCTGATCCTGGCTCGCCACCACGCCCGCTTTGGTGGTATCCACCTGCGGGCCGTTGAGCAGGCTGTCGTTTTCACGTTTCGCACGGGTTCCCGGTTCCGGCATATTTTCCAGCAGCACCATCAGCAACTGCCGTTCAATTTCCTGAATCACGTCCATCATGCGTTTGATCACCTGACCGGTCAGATCCTGGAAATCCTGCGCCATCATAATTTCCAGTAACTGGGCGTTGGTGTAGCTGGTATGCCCCGGTACATCAGACAGATACTGACGGGTGTCGGTCACCAGCTCGCGGGCGTCGCTCAGTTCGATAGGATTTTCAAACCAGTCGTCCCAGCGTTTGCTCAACGCTTTTGCGCCCTTCTCCAGCTCTTCCTGGTGCGGCTGCGACGCCTCAACGCTGTTCAGCGCGCGCTCCGCCGCCTGGGCGGTCATTTGCACTACATAATCGAGACGATCGCGGGCATCCGGGATCGCTTCCGCGGCTTCGGCAATCGCCTGATCCAGCCCCAGCTCACGCAGGCTGTCGCGCAGCATGCGCGTTAAGCTGCCGATGCGGGCGATAATATCGGCGGCGGAATGTTCTTCACTGGGTTTTATTGCAGGTTGCAGCATCAGGAGCTCCTTACATTCCGAGTTTCTCGAAGATTTTGTTCAGTTTCTCTTCCAGAGTCGCCGCCGTGAACGGTTTCACTACGTAGCCGCTGGCCCCCGCCTGCGCTGCCGCAATGATGTTCTCTTTCTTGGCTTCCGCCGTCACCATCAGCACCGGCATCGCTGCCATTGCGCCGTCGGCGCGGATAGTCTTCAGCAATTCCAGACCATCCATGTTCGGCATGTTCCAGTCGGAGATCACAAAACCAAATCCGCCCGCCTGCAGTTTATTCAGCGCATCAACGCCGTCTTCTGCTTCTTCTACGTTATTGAAGCCCAGCTCTTTCAGAAGGTTGCGCACAATGCGACGCATGGTGGAAAAGTCATCCACAACCAGAAACTTCAGCTCTTTATCCGCCATCAAAATACTCCTTAATTAAATACGTATTGCCTGTCCGGCACTGATTTTCGCCAGCATCTGCTGGCTGACCTGGCTTAGATCGACGACTTCGCTGACGCCACCCATATTGATGGCCTCGCGCGGCATGCCGAACACCACACAACTTGCTTCGCTCTGGGCGATGTTCCAGGCACCCGCCTGATGCATCGCCAACATTCCCGCCGCACCGTCGTTACCCATCCCGGTGAGGATCACCCCAACCGCGTTGCGCCCCGCATATTTGGCGACGGAATGAAACAGCACATCCACAGCCGGACGATGGCGGTTCACCGCCGGGCCGTCGTGAATTTTAATTTGATAGTTTGCCCCGCTGCGCGACAGCTCCATATGACGATCGCCCGGCGCGATATAGGCATGGCCCGGCAAAACGCGCTCACCGTCTTCGGCTTCCTTCACGCTGATCTGGCACAGCTTATTCAGGCGTTCGGCGAAAGAGCGGGTGAATCCGGGTGGCATATGCTGGGTAATCAGCACCGCCGGGGAGGAGAGCGGCAGCGGTTGCAGCACGTGGCGGATCGCCTCAGTGCCGCCGGTGGACGCGCCGATAACAATCAGTTTTTCGGAACTGAGCATCGGGCCGGCTTTCAGCGTCGCGGGCACCGCCTGCTGGGCGCGGGTCGCGACTTGCGCGCGCGCCGCAGTGCGTACTTTCTCGGCGATCATTTCGCTGTAGGCCAGCATCCCTTCACGGATGCCCAACTGCGGTTTGGTGACAAAATCCACTGCGCCCAGCTCCAGGGCGCGCAGGGTCACCTCCGAGCCTTTGCCGGTCAGGGAAGAGACCATCACCACCGGCATCGGCCGCAGGCGCATCAGTTTTTCCAGAAAATCCAGCCCATCCATGCGCGGCATTTCCACATCCAGCGTCAGCACATCAGGGTTGTATTTTTTGATTAAATCCCGGGCCACTAAGGGGTCGGGCGCCGTCGCCACCATTTCCATATCGCTGTGACTGTTGATGATTTCCGTCATGATTTGACGCATCAACGCCGAGTCATCTACAGACAGCACCTTGATTTTACTCATTGTCTTTCCTTACTCAGCGCGTAAACCGTCTGGCCACGGAGCCAGAAATCGCGGCTGAGATTACTGAAATTCTCTGAATGCCCGGCGAACAATAACCCCCCCGGTTTGAGTAACGGCACAAAACGCTTGAGGATCTCCTGCTGTGTTTCTTTATCGAAATAAATCATCACGTTGCGGCAAAAGATTGCGTCAAACGGGCCGGGTACGTTGTACTGCTTATCCAACAAATTCATTGCGGCGAACTCAACGGCGTTGCCGAGTTCACTGCGCACCCGCACCAGCCCTTCATGGGGACCGGTGCCGCGCATAAAGTAGCGTTGCAACTGCTGTGGAGAGAGGGTTTTAAGCTCCTCCTGGCGGTAAATGGCGCTTTTCGCCTTTTGCAGCACTTCGGTGTCGATGTCACTGGCGAACACGTTAAAACGCCCCGGGGCGATGCCCAGCGCGTCGGCGAGCGTGATGGCGATGGAGTACGGTTCCTCCCCCGTCGAGGCGGCGGCGCTCCATACCCGGTACTCCCCGCTGCGTTTGCGCGCGTGTTCGGCCAGCACCGGAAAATGGTGCGCCTCGCGGAAAAACGCCGTCAGGTTGGTGGTCAATGAGTTAACAAAAGCCTGCCATTCTGCGCTGTTCGGGTTCGCTTCCAGCATACTCAGATAGCGACCAAAATCGTCGAGACCCAGGGTGCGTAACCGGCGAACCAGCCGGTTATAAACCATGTCCCTTTTATGCTCAGCCAATACAATCCCGGCGCGCTGATAAATCAGTTGGCATATCCGACGAAAATGCGCGTCGGATAGCGCGAGGCGCTGGGTCATCTGAAACAGTAATGACGTTTGCCCATTGGGCAGTGATGATGTCATAGCGCCTTCTTTACATGGATTCAGGTTAAAACCGGCACCCGTTGCGGGGTGACTGCCACTTCATTGTCTTCCCGGACAATACTTTCAAGATTAAATGCCGATACCAGCGTGGTGAGACGCTCGGCCTGACCGGACAGCGAATCGGTCGCGGCAGCGGCTTCTTCGACTAACGCAGCGTTTTGCTGCGTCACCTGATCCATTTGGCTTACCGCCTGTGCAACCTGCTCAATGCCGCGGCGCTGCTCATCGGATGCCGAGGCGATCTCCCCCATGATGTCGTTGACCTGGGTAACTGAACGAACGATTTCCGACATGGTATTGGCGGCGGTATCCACCAGCTGCGAGCCCTGCTGCACCCGGGATACCGATTCGTCGATCAACACTTTTATCTCTTTCGCCGCATGGGCGCTGCGGCTGGCCAGGTTGCGGACTTCCCCGGCAACCACCGCGAATCCGCGGCCCTGTTCGCCTGCGCGTGCTGCTTCTACCGCCGCGTTCAGCGCCAGAATATTGGTCTGGAACGCGATACCGTCGATCACGCTGGTGATGTCGCTGATTTTCTGCGAACTGACTTCAATGCCGCGCATGGTGCTGGCGACGTTGCCCGCCTGCTCGCCGCCTTTTTTCGCGGTTTGCGCCGCGTCGCGCGCAAGCTGCGAGGCCTGGCGGGCGTTGTCGGCGTTCTGGCCGACGGTGGCGGTCAGTTGCTCCATACTGGCGGCCGTTTCGGCCAGCGACGCCGCCTGCTGCTCGGTACGCGCCGACAGGTCGTTATTCCCGGCGGCGATTTCGCCAATACCGGTATGCATTTCATGGCTACCCTGGCGCACTTGCCCCAGCGTGTCGCGCAGGCGCGTTTGCATTGATTTCAGCGTTTCGAAGATCAACGAAATCTCGTTACGGCCATAGACCTCAATGGTGCGCGCCAGATTACCTTCGGCGATGCTGTCAAAGTGGCTGCGCACAATCGCCAGCGGGGTCACTACCAGCGCGCGTACCCACCACAGCGAGCCCAGCAGCAGGACCATGGCTGAAAGCGTGCCGACGGCAAAAATCAGCCCGGAGATACGCAGATTCAGTTGGCTGTCGTCGCTCGCCTGCTTAACGAACTGGCTGATATGCTGCTGCCATGCGTCATAACTGGCATCAAACGCCTTTTGCGACTGCTGTACCGGAGCGGTCAGGAAATCAGAAATCTGGTTACTTTCCAGCCATGTGGCCTGATGCTCAATGTCATCGCGCCAGGTTTTAAAACTCTGCGCAGTTGAGGCTTTCATCGCCTCGCCGTCCGCCGTCAGCGACGTAATCGCCATAAACTGCTCAAACAGCGCATCCGCCTGCCTGAGGCTGGTACGCGCCGTGGTCATCAGCGCTTTGATATCCTCCGGCGGATAGCTCAGCGCCGTCAGGGTGCCCGCACGGTTCAGCGAGGTGCCTGCTTCCAGCAGTTCGGCGCGGGTTTGGGTCAGGGTGTCGCGCTGGTAATTACTGGTTTCAACCATTTTCAGGTTCTGGTTGTCATCACGGAACGCCCAGAATGACAGGCCGTTACTGCTGATCTGCAATACGCCGCAGAGGATCATTAGTAACATCAAACTGGTCGAGATACGGATACGGTTAAACATTCACTCTCCCACATGGCAACATTGCCGATTCAATCCCGTCATACTTCAAGTTGCCGCATTGTTGGGTATGCTCCCCCGTTCCTGGTCCCTTCTCCCTGTCGCCCATACAACCGCTCAAATTACTCAGGGTGGTTATTAAAATGTTTCCCAGTTGTCGTCCTGGCCGCCAGCGAGCGCCTTACGGGAGGTCAACGCCGGCGCGCCGCCCCCGGGGATGTCGTCGCGGACAGGGTGCGAGTTCTGGTGTGTTGTTGGTTGTGTGTGTATACGAAAAGCGGAAACGGCCTGGGTCAGCAGACTGGCCTGTTCTTCCAGCGCCACGGCGGCGGCGGCGGATTGCTCCACCAGCGAGGCGTTCTGCTGGGTGACGCGGTCCATTTCGGAGACCGCCAGCGCCACCTGGTCGATGCCGCGGCTCTGTTCATCCGACGCCGAGGCGATTTCACCCATGATGTCGGTAACGCGGGTCACGGCGTTGACGATGTCCTGCATGGTGTCGCCTGCGCTCTCCACCAGCACCGAGCCGGTATCCACGCGCGCCACGGAATCGTCAATCAACGCTTTAATCTCTTTTGCCGCCTGGGCGCTACGGCTGGCGAGGTTACGCACTTCCCCGGCAACCACCGCGAATCCACGCCCCTGCTCGCCTGCCCGCGCCGCTTCTACAGCGGCGTTCAGCGCCAGAATATTGGTCTGGAACGCGATGCCATCGATCACGCTGGTGATGTCGGCGATTTTCTTCGAGCTGGCGGCAATGTCGTGCATGGTATTGACCACGCCGTCCACCACTTTGCCGCCGCGCCCGGCGGTTTCCGAGGCGCTCTGCGCCAGCAGCGAGGCCTGGCGAGCGTTTTCGGCGTTCTGTTTCACCGTGGCGGTTAACTGCTCCATGCTGGCGGCGGTTTCTTCCAGCGAGGCCGCCTGCTGTTCAGTGCGTGAAGAGAGGTCATTGTTCCCGGCGGCGATTTCGCTGGTGCCGGTATAGATAGCGTCAGAGCCTTCGCGCACGCTGGTCACGGTGTCGATCAGCTCCTGCTGCATATGCTGGACGCTGGAGGCCAGCGCGGTGATTTCGTTACGCCCGGCGATGTTCAGCTTCGGCGTCAGATCGCCGCTGGCGATTTTACGGATATGGCTAATCACCTGGTTCAGCGGGTTCAGCAAGGCGGTACGGATCCCGAACCACACCAGCACAATCACCACCAGCAGGGCAATGCCCAGCGCGCCCAGTTGCCACAGCGCCAGACGGTAATCCGCTTTGCTACTCTCATACGCGGCCTGGTAAAGTTCGATATTCAGCGCTTCGTACGTTTTGATTGCTTTATCAAGCGCGTTTTGTTTTCCCTGGGTGGCCTGGGCGAAATAGGCGTCCATATTGCCGGTTTCAAGAAACTGCACCAGTTCGGTCAGCGCACCGTTGTAATCGTTGTAGGCTTTTTCCACATCGCTGATGGCGTTAGTCATGGCGGGTAAAGCGACATGGCTTTGCTGGAAGGCGGCGAAATGCGCCTGGGCGCTTTTCAGCGAGGCTTTGGCGCTGTTGAGTAAATCTGTTTTAGCGCTGCTTTGTTGGATGGTCGGCGTCATCAACATGCGCGCCGATGAGCGGCTCAGGTTGATGCGGGTTTGCAGCATCATTTCCCACGCCTCGTTTAACTCCCCCTGCTGGATCCGCAGTTCATGCGAAATGCCGAACGTCTCCTGGTTCTCTTTCACCGAGGTGAAGAACAGGCCGCCGGAAATCAGTTGCAGCAGAGCAAATACCACCAAAACAACCATTAACAGGGTGACGACACGAATACGGTTCAGCATACAGATAACACCTTCTCAGCAGGTCTACTGTCGCTGTTATCGGCACCTTAGCGGGGAACTTTATTGCACAATGTCAATTGGCACGCCTGACGCCACAGCTCGGATGGCGTATCACTCATCCTTCAGGGCCTCCAGCGTCAGTTGATTGTTTCCGGCCTCAATGACCCTCGCCCTATCCGGATCGAGATCGTCCCGGCTCAGTACCACCCGCCACGTGTTATTTTCCTGGTCCGGCGACATAAACATCCCCGCTACCGCCACATACTGCGTCTTCGCCTCCATCGGCATATCGATCGTTACCGCCCCGCCCGGCTGCAGGCGAATGTCTTTCTCTGCCACCAGGTCCGCTTTGATGGCCTGACTGTCCGCCCTGAACAGTGACGGGTAATCCGTGGTATCAAAGGTCTTTCTGTCTTTAAGCTGATAGACCCGCACTATCGTAGACAACGCAGCGCCGCTGGCATTGCTGTTAACCGCCTCACGGGCCCGGATATCCAGATGTACGGTCTTTATCTGCTGATAAAAAATTGATTTGGTCACAGCGACAGTGCCATCCGTAATGCTCTGGGTCAGCCCACAGCCAGCAAGCATCAGGGTGATACCTGCGACCCGTGTAGCCTGGTGAAATTTACCAGCGATAATCGCCATTTTCATCGGTCTCCCTGCGGTGAATATGTTCCTGAACGCGCGCATAGCGGCCCAGATTAATGGTGATGATTTTCGGATATGTCAGGGTGTTTGACGGGTTCAGCGGACGCATCACGGCGGTGCGCCCCAGCTGTACCGCCCCCACACGGGGCTGGCTGCTCATCGTGGCATCCGGAAGCAGCCTACGGTCCACGCGCAACTGCAGCCGCACGTCAAGACGTGACCCGAGATAGACGTGCAGCAGAGCCATTAAATCCGTATGAAGCTCTCCCCCGGGTAGCCAGCCCTGCACTTCTTCCGCCCTGGCGGTGGTAAGCCTCATCAGTACCTGACTGTTCACATCGGTGCCATAGCTCCCCATCACCGGTCGCCTGGCCAGGGTGACGGGGTGGCGCACGCTCATCGTCAGCGGCTTTTTCAGCGGGACGCGTCGCTTATCGTGGTGCCAGATTTTCGCCTGAGTCCCCGGCGCCAGCAGACGCACCAGCGAGGCCATCCCTTCCGCGGTTCGTCCCGGAAGTATCATTACCGGCAACAGCGCCAGAAAGCGTGAGGCAGGTGCGGCGATACTGTCTGTGCAGCCGTCAATCCCCAGCCGCGCCAGCCCCAGCAGATACTGCGATACCTTGTCTTTGCCACCCGCTTCGAAGCTTGTCGGATACGAATATTTACGCCAGATGCGGTAGTACTGGGCAATCAACCGATGGTTGAAGATATCGAGAAAATCAGCGGTCGCCTCGTACCCTTCCCGCCGCTGGCTGATGTCATCGATATAGGGTGTGGGCAGCGGCGACTCGACGCCGTAAAGCCCCATAAAAGTGATGCGCACCGTGGGCGGCAAGTGGGGATATTCCGGCGGCTCAAGGGCTTTCATTTCCGAAGCGGGAAACCCCATCCCCGGATGGGGCCGGAAGCGCACCGGTTCATGACGCATCTGCCAGGTGCTGCCGATCACTGGCTTATCCGGCTGGCTCTGCTCCAGTAGCTGGCAGAAGCGGTAAAAGTTGATATACGGCAGCCGGTCGCCCAGCGCCTCCATCAGCCTGGCAGGCGCGGACTGTGATTCTCTTTCCACCGGATACATTTTCCTTCTGGCTGAACAATGAGCGTGAGCTGGTTAAACTGGTTCATATCGGCATAGAGACCAAAGAACCGGTTAAGCATTTCGCCAAACAGGTGAATATCCCCCTCTCCCGTGAAGCCGTTACTGTCGAGGGTGACTTCGATATCCAGCCCTCGCAGCAGATACCCCTGCTCAAAACGCTGAAGGCGGTGATGCGCGACATGCTGAATGGCTTCCAGCCGGCGGGTATTGAGTTCATCTTCCTGCCAGTTATAGAGTGCCAGCGTTCCGCGCAGCACTTCGGCGGTACTCATCATATTGAGGAAGCCGGAACCGAGATGGCTCAGCACCCGCCAGTGAAAACGGTCTTCGGCAGGGGGGTAAACCGGCAGCGTGGGCTTACAGAGATTTCTTACCGTTAACTGTGTTTGTACCACCTGCTCACAACGGTCAAGCAGCGTGCTCTGGAGCGCGCGGCGCGGTAACTGGCCGTTGGTGCCGGTGATTTGCAGTGATACTGCTTCACGTTCAAATAACCGGTCATCTTCCCACTGGTGACCGCCCAGAATAAGCCAGGTGTCATACAGCCCGGTCACGCTGCGTTTTACGCGGGTGTGGTAATAACGTGGTGGGGCATTACGGCGCATCATTCCGCCTTTATGACGGAAGCTACTGAACGGCACGTACTCCGCATCACGGGTCCGGTTTGAGCCAGTGACCGAATCCACGGAATAAACTTCGGTGTGTCCGTCCTGCAGCCTTTTCGGTCGCAGTAAATATTCGCTTTCAAGACCAGTGATGGTGAGCGGATCTGCTTCCAGCGTGAACAGGTTAACCACCGGCACGCAGTGGAGGCGTACTGCGTCATCGGTCACCGGCAGGTCTGATGGCCACAGGGCGCTGAAGACCACTTCAATGTCGACATACGCAGCGCCAGGCGGGGGCGTGATACCGTCAAGGCCATTCAGGTGGACAAACAAAAACTTGTCCCGGAAGGTGAAATATTCCAGCAGCAGCTGATAACCGCTGAACGCCGTGTCGCCTTTTGGCCACAGCCCTTCCTCTTCACCAAATCCACCCGGGGAGAAATACCCGTCAAGCCGGATACGGTCGGCCTGCCCGGGTAAACGCATGTAGAGCGCTGCCTGCCGTTTCGTCAGCATCAGGTGCAGTTGACTGCTGACCAGGGGTTCAGCCCCGAGATACAGGTTCAGGTGACTCAGGTCAGCATGAGACCAGTCTGCCTG
This sequence comes from Atlantibacter sp. MEI4A-1023, assembly GCF_056155425.1. NCBI lineage: Bacteria > Pseudomonadati > Pseudomonadota > Gammaproteobacteria > Enterobacterales > Enterobacteriaceae > Atlantibacter > Atlantibacter sp. MEI4A-1023. The sequence continues at coordinate 1,832,438 of NZ_CM149568.1, read as the reverse complement.
CGTGCTGCAGGCAAAACGGATACGCAGCACCGAGCGGCCATCTGGTTCGGTGGTCATGGTGACGCCCGAGACACCGAGAGGATTGAGCATGACATCCTGGGTAGTACGATAGCGGCAGACTGTATTCTTCGGCCCTACCGGGCGGGAGTAAACTTCAAGACCAGCGGGTATCACTTCCGCCATTTTCACGGACTGACGCGCGGGCGTAAACGCCACCACGGAGAGCGACGGAATCGTACGCAGATAATGTGGCCAGAGCATGCTGACCAGCCCTTCGGTGAGTTCCGGCAGGTCATCATCAATTTTTTCACGCAGCCGCCCCATCGAGAAAGCAAAACCTTCAAACAGGCGTTCAACATACGGGTCGGGTGTACCCGTCTTATCCAGGTCCAGCATCGCGGCCCGGTCCGGGTGGGTCTGGGCAAACTCTTTCGCGGCTTCACGCAGGTAGCGCAATTCCGCGTCATAATAACGCAGGGTTAAATCGTCCATAAAAATAGAATTCCTGGAGAAATTAGTTCATCACATCAGCAACCGGATCTGACGGTGCCACACCGGTCGTGCTGAAAAGCGTCTCCGGCAGACGGAAATTGCGCAGTTTCAGCAGTACCAGCGGCCCTTCTCCGGCTTCGGTTCGCAGGGTGTAATTTAGGATACGTCCGTCCTGCGCTTCCCAGCTCAGGCTGTAACTGCTGCTGACCCCCGGATAAGCACTGACTGCCGCTTTATCAAGCAGGCGTATCCAGCCCCAGGCACCGGGGATATCCGCATACTGGCGGGTACCCGCCTGCGTGCTTATCCAGCTCAGGTTAGCGCCAGGCGCCTCGGTATCCGCAGGCCACGTAAAGCGCTTCCACGTCGGCAACTGGTTTACGTAGATCAGTTTCTGATTGTCGATAATCATGTCAGTCTGCATCACGCCAGCGGCGGTGCCCGGACGCAACTCAAAATTCATACCGGCATTACCTTCGGTGAAGGCCACATCCGAGATATGACTCAGGGTGTTGATGGCATTGAGAAAGGCCGGGTTAAAAGCCAGCCCCTGCGCGTTAATGCTGTCCGGTACCCAGTGGCTGCCTTCCCGGTGTAACACCCCTTTGAGACGGGTCTGGAGAAACTGCGCGATACGCCCGGAATCGGCGTTGAGGTATCTGGCGAGCAGAGGCAGGGAAACATCGCTGCTGCTGTCGCTGAACGGATAGCGGCCCCCAAACGCGCTGTTCCACTCGCTGACCACAGCCTGCTGCCACTGAGTATTAAGGCTCTCTGCCGCCGGGGTCAGTACCTGCTGCCAGGCCTGCTCCATAGGGTTCACGAATACCGCCTGACCAAAACCGCTCCACTCCTGGCCGAGGCCAGCGGCAATCAGGCTGCCATAATCGCGGGTTTCGGTCAGATCGACCGCCTTGCCCTGAAATACCGTCTGGGCAATGGTCTGGGTCATGGCCTGCGGGTCTGCGGCATTGGTCACCTGCTGCAGACGCAATCGCACCTGCGTCACCCGGGTCAGATAAGACTGCAGGCTCTGAGCCCCGGTTCCGGTGCGGCTCTTGTCCATCAGCGCCAGCACCGGGCCAAAGGTCGCGTCCAGCGGACCCTGTACTCCGGCACTCTGATCAATGGCATCCTTGTCGTCACTGCCCAGCAGATTTTTCGCTGATTTCACCAGTGAATCTGAAATCGCTTCGCCTGTTTGTCCGGTGCGCCCCTGCACGTTCAGGGTGTTCATCAGCGCCACCAGAGGCGACTGGCGTACGTCAGCCATCAGGGTCAACTGGTCAATGGAATCTGACAACGTGGCGGCCCGCTTCCAGCGCAGGCTGTTAAGGAACTCCAGCCAGGCACCACCAAAGTCAGCAAAGTAGCGCTCCGTCAGGCGCTTTTTCAGCGCTTCCGGCGAGGTTTCATCCGGGTTTTTCTCCAGCGCTTTGCTGTCAGTGAGTACCCAGTCGAGTTCGTCACGGCGTGCCTTCACCACTTTTTCAATGGCAGGTTGCACCGCCTGCTCCCATGCCTGGCGGGTAAACATCCCCGGCACGATTTCGGGGGTGCTGAACAGACGGGACGCATCGGTATCACCCGTCATGTTTTCCAGGCGCATATCGACATACAGGTGCGCGACCTGAGAGAGCATCTTCTGGTACAGGGTTGATTCACTGTTGCGCACCCCCATCAGGCGAACCAGCAGGGAGCGCGCCTGGCTAACCATGCCCTCATCCGCTGGCAGATGCCACTGTGGATGCGCTGCCAGCTGCGCGCCATAGAATGACAGCAGTGACGGGGCCATACCCTGCCAGACACCGTTTTTCACGCCGTCACGCTCCGGCCACTCATGCATCAGGGCCGTGCTGAACCAGGCGGCGTCCATATGTTCCGGGTGGGCCAGCATCAGGTAAAGCCTGAGCTGGTTATAAGCGCTTTTTGCCCGCTGCTCACGCAGCGGGCTGCCCGGTGGCAATGCATTAAAGGCATTCAGCTGCGCGCGCAGATGGTCAGCAGCGGCATCACGCAGCAGAGGCTGGGCGCTGTCCTGATAACGTGGCCAGAGTGCGGCAAGCAGTGCGTCATTCTGGCTCAGCCCGGCCTGCTCGTACCACGGCACGCCGTGCTCTGAGCGGTACTGTAGGCGGGCAAGGGTTTTTTGAAGTTCAGACAGGGCGTAAAGACGCTGTTCCGGCGGCAGGCTCTGCCGGGCGGCCAGCGCGGCCTGCGCATTCGCGCCGTTAATCTGGTTGCGGTTGGTTACCCAGGAGAGTCCCATCCAGGCGGCCCATGCCACCATAGAAAGCGCGACAACAAACGCCATCACTTTGCGCCACGCCATACCCGGCCTGCGTGGACGCAGTCCAGCCGGAAGCGTTCGGACAGAATCAGGCAGCACATCCCAGCGCTTGTCCATGCCCCAGTGATGCTGTACCGCGCGCTCAGCACCGGCAGAGGGCTGACTGAACACCACACCGGCCAGCGGCAGCGGGCGGTACGGATTGAGCATCACCGACAGCGGCGCGGTCACGCTCTCCGGTTCACGGATGAGCTGGTCGGCCAGCGCCAGTAAGAAATTCTGTTTTACATCACCACAGGTCTGCTGCAGGCCCTGCGAGGTGAGCATTGGCGTCAGGGCAGCGAGCTGTTGAGCCAGCCCCCCGGTGCGGCAGCCCGCAGGCAAAAGACAGCCTGTCGCCTGCACGATACGCCCTTCCGGCTTACCGGCGCGCGGATGCAGGGACCAGACGTACAGCGGGAGTTTCCAGCCCAGCGCATCCATCCGGCTGCTGATGGCATGAGACAGGGAATCCATGGTGCTTTCGGAAGGAACCGGTAGCGGCGGCTCCAGACCGGGTACAGACAACTGGTCAAAGGCCGTGGTGACCCATACCAGGCCATCCACCGGACGGCGGCGCAGTTTACGCAGCGCGGTGAGCCAGGCGCTTTCTGCTGGTGAGTTGAGATCGCCGCCCCAAAGCAGCAGCGTGCCGCGATCTTCTTGCCAGAGCTGGTCGGTGAGGCCAGGGGTCAGTTGTTCCACCTCGGAGGCAGTGCCGGTTATCAAAAGAATGCGCGTTTTACGGCTCCAGCGACGGCCATATAAGTTATGCATCGCGAGGCGAACAATTTTGACCGTCTCGCTGTATTTATCCTGGTCAGCGCGCGATGCATTTTCCTGTCGATGATTTTTACCTGCTAATGCATGAAGCTGCTGAATAAAGGTCAGCGAGATAAGTGATTGCCATAACCGAACAAATAAATCATCACAAAGTAAAATGAATATACATAAACCCGCGACCGTCAACGATAGCGCCAATTTTTTCTCGGTGGTAAGCAGGTAAACAAAGGGGTTTTCAGTCCAGATGAGTCCTCCACCTATAGCCGCAATCAGCAGGACGATTATCCAGGTACTGAGGCGTTTTTTCTTTTTCACATCACTATCCTTTGTGAAGCATTATGCAGGATGGACAATAGCCATTTGGGTAATTTGATCGCCAATAAGTAGCCACTGAGGCAAACCCGAAGTAACGGCATGTTCGCATGCGCAAATCAGTATAATATTGCCCACTGCGGCGGCTGGCCTGCCAAAAGCATCATCCAAAACCTGTTCCCCTTTTTTGGCACATAAAAATCCAGACTTATCCATTACCTGAAGAACAGCGGCCAGCGCATCGCTTTTCACCTGCGTACGCCAAAGATACCAGGGCAATCCTGCGGTTATTTCCCCCCAACTCGCCGACTCTTTAACGGCAGCATCGGCATCCCTTACTATAACTGGACGATGTATCCACATTTTCGGCTTGATATGCTGCCGTTCCAGCCAAGCAGGCGATGCCAACAATAGGGCGGATACAGATTCTGCCTGCCCGTCACGAGCCAGCAAAAATAAATTCATTTCAACAGAAAGTAATAGCGTGTCATCCTGCCTGTCGAGCCACTCATCCACCCACATCAACCCATCGCTTTCAGTAGTGACACTAACGTCATTAACAGTTTTTGACTCAAGAAAGGATCTCTGCCAGGCCGTGATAATTTGCTCTTCTTTCAGTACGCCATCATGATGAAGGCGAACATCGAACTTACCGTTGAATTGTGCCAGTTCGGTGTGAAGCTGCCGGATGACGCGGGTCAGCACTGCTTCAAGGCGTGACTGATATTCTGCTTCATTCAATATTTTTATAGTCGGAGAAAGCAAGGCCGAAGTCAGCACAGACTGAACAGCAGGAAAATAGTGTGTTTGAAGCGCATTTGCTCCCTGTAAAAGCGCGGCAGCAAGTTTATTGCTGGCTACAGGAGTGGTGTAACTTATCCCGAGTACGCCAACGGCTTTCCGACCCAGTAAAACCTGCTTATCATGCTGATCTTGGTGTAAATGGTTCCACCACATTACGCGATCGCGTTCGTTTTCATAGTGTCGTAACCTGACAATATAACCAGTCATCCCTGCAGAAAAAGGAACGAGAAGCGTACAAAACCAGAACCAGGCGGAATATGTCGTCAATCCTTTTGGCCAAAGAGAAAGCACCAATACGGCCCCGATAATACCGATCAGAATAACCACGAGAAACCAGCGTGATTTATCCGGAGGAATCGGTAATGGCTCTGCCTTTGGGATTTGTTTGAGATCAACTGGCATAATTAACGTTTTCCTGCAGCAGGCAATGAAGAAATCAGCGAGCATCCGCAGCCGCAGCGATGACCATGTAGTGCAACAGGCTTGCCATTAATTTTTGAACCTTCATCACCCTCTGCGATATATGTTTCACCATGTTCAGGACAGGATACTTTATCCATCAAACAGGCGACCTCCAGCCCCATAAATTTCACTCCGGAACTTCCTTCAAGCACTGTGCCGCCATGAGTCGTTTTATCATTAATGCGAATTACACCCTGCATACCCATTCCTTTAAGCCAGATAAAAAACAACTCCAAATAACCCTACCCCTATAAATATCATCCAGAATAAAGGGGAGCCATATTTATCAACGAGGCTCTTTTTAAGTTCCCAGCCGGATTTATTAACAATATCAAATACAGGATTTTTAATATCTGTCGTGCTGAATTTATAAGAATACTGTTCTCCAATGGTGCCATCCGTTTTTATGCCCCAGGACTTTCCGAAACTAAATTCTTTGCGACTACCCCACTGGACTTGTTTTTTGAAACCTACTCTCTCTGTGTTTATCTCAGTTTCGATATCGATTGATTTTTCTCTGTAGCTCACTCGATTATTTGATTCATTAAAACTCAGTGTCAATTCGTATTGCTTCTTCAGGCCACCAACGCCAAATAACTCGATCCATTTCGCATCCACAATCTTCCATGAAGCAATTAGCTTATCTCCTTGCGCCATTACAGAAAACGGAATATCGCCATCCTGATTCACTTCCATGAGTCGAGATTTTAATTCCGAGAGAGGAATAGGTCGCTCAGTATTCATATCACCTCCTGTTATTACTGCTTTAAATATTCGAAATCATCATCAATGAATATTAGTTATAAAAATAACCACCATCACATGTGTCACAAAAGTAATATAGACATCATTTTATTTCCTCAGGTGAGTTAACTACACATCGTACTGTAGTGCCATCAGGGAAATCATTATCTGGAATATTATAACCGCGGAAAAAATTCAGACCGACATCTCCAGTAGGATCAGGATGATCCCCCCCGCGCCGCACCTTCCAGTACTGCCCGGTATCTACATCTTTAACAACTGGTTTTTCTGGACCATGACGGTCTTTCCTTGGGGAGTATTTATAATACTCAGGATCATACCAATCTTTTACCCACTCATAACCATTGTCAGCCATGCCATATAAACCAAATGAAGTTGATGGGTATTTATCTACGGAAAAAAAACTGACAAAGCATTTATTCCAAACTGTTCTTCAACTTTATTTCTATCTTCATCAGTAGCGTAGTTTTCTCCTTGTCCACTTTTCTCATTTTCTCGCCAAACTCCATCATCTGTAGCGACTAAAATATTCCTCCCACGATTTCATGCGGCATACTTCCATTGAGCTTCAGTCGGGAGTGAAAAAGGTAATCCAGTTTCATTTTCCAGCCAACTACAGTAGTTATTTGCTTCAGTCCAACTTACTATAGCTGGGCTATTCTTAAAGTGAGTCATTTCAGCTAATATTCCATTTCTCCATTTTTTATCGAATCGCTGCTCGGGCAACCCTGCCATTTTTAGATAAAAATTATAGTCCTCATGTGTGACTTTAAATTTACCGATCGAATAACTGCTGAGTTCTACTTCATGAAGTGGTTTTGTGTCTTTCTCGGGAGAGCAGTGAGGACCGCCATCTCTCATTTTCTTGCAGAAATCGCCCATCCAGAAAGTACCACCTTTGACATAAATTAAATCCGCCTTAACACGACTTATGTAAGTCTGAATTGCTGCTTGCTCTTGCGGGGTATGTTTTATTGTACTCGCTGGATTATCACAACCACAAATAAAAAGAGCCAACGCAATACTCTATTGCTTTATTCTTTTTCTCACTTTATTGGCTCCACAGAATTAACCACGCAACGAACCGTAGTGCTAACAGGATAAGGGTTATCTGTAATTCTGTAACCACGAAAAAATGTTAAACCGACATCACCTGTAGGGTCTGGATTATTACCGCCACGCAATACTTTTCTGTATTGGCCAGTACGTTCATCCTTAACAACAGGTTTTTCTGGCCCTTGCGGGTCTTTTTTATTGGATACATTATAATAATTAGGATCATACCAATCCTTCACCCACTCATAACCGTTATCGGCCATGCCGTATAATCCAAGAGGCGATGGAGGGTATTTGTTGATGGGAAAATGAATTAATGGACCATTCAACCCGGTTTCATGTGCAATCATTATTCGGTCTTTATCTGTAGCGTAGTTTTCGCCTTGTCCACTTTTCTCATTTTCTCGCCAAACTCCATCATCCGTGGCGACTAAAACATTCCTCCCACGACTACGTGCGGCATACTCCCATTGAGCTTCAGTTGGAAGGGAAAATGGTAATCCACTCTCGTTTTTTAACCAGGTACAATAATTGTTCGCCTCAGTCCAGGTTACTACTGCAGGACTATTTTTAAAATAGTTCATAGTCGCCAGCATCTCTTCTTCAAATTTTTCTTTAAAATGCTGATTTGGCAAACCTGCCATTTTTAGATAAAAATTATAGTCCTCATGTGTAACTTTAAATTTACCGATCGAATAACTGCTGAGTTCTACTTCATGAAGTGGTTTTGTGTCTTTCTCGGGAGAGCAGTAAGGACCGCCATCTCTCATTTTCTTGCAGAAATCGCCCATCCAGAAAGTACCACCTTTGACATAGACTAAATTAGCCTTTATACGGCTTAAATAGCTCTGTATTTCTGCTTGTTGTTGTGGAGAATGTTTTATTGAGCTTGCAGAATTGTCACAACCACAAATAAAAAAAGCCAACATTGAAATACATTGCTTTAGTATTTTTTTCACTTAATTGGCTCCTCAGAATTAACTACGCATCGTACCGTCGTGCCATCTGGGAAATCATTATCTGGAATATTATAGCCGCGAAAAAAAGTCAGGCCGACATCTCCAGTCGGATCGGGGTTATTACCTCCGCGTCTAACCTTCCTATATTGCCCAGTTTTTTTATCTTTAATAATGGGTTTATTAGGCCCTTGAGGGTTTTTTACTGGTGAGATATTATAATAGTGTGGATCATACCAGTCTTGAACCCATTCATAACCATTATCAGCCATACCATATAAACCGAGCATCGAAGGAGGATATTTATCTACAGGGAAATGAACTAATATACCATTTATTCCAGTTGAATTTTCAACTATTTGTCTGTCTTCATCAGTTGCATAATTTTCGCCTTTTTTAGTTTTATCATCCTCTCGCCAAAAGCCATCATCCGTTGCTGCTAAAATATACTGACCGCGATTACGTGCAGAATATTCCCATTGTGCTTCTGTTGGAAGAGAGAAGAGTAATCCGGTCTCATTTTTTAACCAGGTACAATAATTATTCGCCTCAGTCCAGGTTAATACTGCAGGACTATTTTTGAAATAAGTCAAGTTTTCCAGCATTTCTTCTTCAAACTTTTCTTTAAAATGCAATTTTGGTAAGCCTGCCATTTTTAGATAAAAATTATAGTCCTCATGTGTGGCTTTAAATTTACTGATCGAATAACCGCTGAGTTCTACTTCATGAAGTGGTTTTGTGTCTTTCTCTGGGGAGCAGTAAGGACCGCCATCTCTCATTTTCTTGCAGAAATCGCCCATCCAGAAAGTACCACCTTTGACATAAATCAAATCCGCCTTAACACGATTTATGTAACTCTGAATTTCTTCTTGCTCTTGCGGGGTATGTTTTATTGTACTCGCTGAATTATCACAACCACCGACGAAAATCATTAATACGAGACTATATTTATAAATACTATACTTTGACATTATTCAATCCCTTCCCATTTTTGCTTATACTGCGCGTCCACTGGTACAAAATGACATAATGAAGTATAAAACGGGTTATTATCGCAGTTTAAAAAATACTGTTTCGAACAGTTTGGAGAAAATGCATATCCGTAGGCGGGGTTATTTTTCAGGCGGCTCATGACTTCGTCAAAATCCCTTAGGTTTAACTTATCAATGATAGCTTCCAGTTCTTGATCCTGATTGAAACCTATCTGCAAAAACACAGACAAATTTTTCTGAGCTAACTTGACTACTGCATCTTCATCCCCAGGGAAGACGGTTCCTTCCTTTGTGATCCGTGTTAATACTTTCTTCCATTCCCGCTTCGTCTGAATACTGGATAAAATGTGTAATACAGCCCTCTTTCTATCTTTATTGGTATCAGGTAGAAAACCATCCCCCTGATTATTGATATCTATACGATCATATGCACCGTCACCTGTAATGATATACAGAGCAATACCTTTCGCTTCTGGAGAGAATTCATACACCTGCCTAGGATCAGCGTTAATCACATTTGCAAAATCATTACGCTTATTTGACTTTTTTTTTGCTTCCGCAATATCGCTGGTTACTTTTTTTACAAAAAAATTAAAATCAGTCACTACATCATTATATTCAGCAATTATATTATTGTAATATCCTTCATAGATATTTTTGCCGCCCATCACCAGCATATAGGATAATGCTAAAAACGCTTCATAAGTAATTACAGTAAGATGCTTATAATCAATACCATATAACTGATAAATAACCCAAATAGCGAACTCCTGGAACAGTTCAGGCGTAATTTCACCTTCTACCTCGCCTTTCGCACCTACGGCCAGACAGAGACTGCCTTTAATATGGAATCTGAACTTTCCTTTTACGAACCGGACTCTAAATTCCCCGCTCAGACCAATCCCCAACTCCGCATCGCCCCCCAGAGTCAGCGAGGCGAAATCCTGGAATTCCCCCAGATGCGCCCCTTTTTTCTTTTCTGACTGACTAATGGGAGGAAGAATTTCCTTTAGTGCAGGAGAATCCAGCCCAAAGGTATTCAACATATTCGGGAGTTCGTCCACCAGCGAATCGAAAGGTTTTAACCATTGTAACGCCCCGCCCAGGCTGCCACCAACTTTTGCGCCACCAAAGGCTTCCCCCTTCAGCTCCAGCCCTTTTGGGTTCTCTTTGCTGTCTTTGATTGTTACGCCTTCTTTTTTTCGGGCAGCGAAACGCGAACCAGGCGTGCGGTTTCCCATCAACAACTGCTTATTACCGAACGTCACAAACTGCAGGTTGCCTTCCGCCTGCGCCGAGGCGCCGACATATCCCGTTAACTCCCCATCAATTTTTGCCCGCAAAACCCCAATTTTCGCTTCCTTAGTATCATTGACCATAAATTTAAGTTCCCAGCCGCTCCGATCTGGAACATAAACGGTTGAGTTCACCTGGCCGCAAAACACGGTTAATTTTGCTTCCGCTTCCCCTTTTATCTGAACCTCACCCGTATCCGGATTCCACTTATTTAGCGTGGAGGCGTTGGCCGTAAGTCGCAGAAATTGTGCACCAGCGGAAACGTCAATATATTTGCCTTCTTTGCTATATTTAGCATATTGATTATTCCATGCATCAGCCCATTCTGTCAGCGTAGTTTCATAGCTAATATCCGCGCTGACCGACATGGTGTTATCCATCATCTGCTTGATAACATTTTTTACAGAGGCCAGTTTGTTTTTTAACGCATTAATATTGATACCGGTGATATTGCCTTTATCATCTCTGGTAAAGATCGCTTCACCGCTGAACGTATCAACCGATATGATAGTAAATTTACTTTTAAACGCGTCATAATCAGACTGCTTTATATAAGAGTAGCAGCGGCCATATATCCCTTTTTTTAATGGTTGAACAGGAATCAACTCAACCACAGGTTTATAGCCCGTCTGCTCATCGAATTCACCTAATTCAGCTTGAAGAGCTTGTGTTGCTTTTTCGAGAACCGTTTCAGCCGTAGTGACTTTATCTTCATACTCAGGCAGTTTATCTTTATTTGCAATGTTTTTGAGATTTGTACCGTACTTCTCAATTGCCTGAGAGTATTCAGCCCTGGCCTTATGTTGTTTATCTACTAACTCGCTAAGCTTGCTCATTACCTTTTCAAGTTCTGCGGCATCAGTCTCTTCAACAAAAATTAACTCAAGTGTTTCTATACGAAAATAACACTGACATGATTTATGCAAAACCACTTTAACATTTTTTTCTACTTTGCTTAGCGAATGTTCCGCAACGGGTGTTCCTTGCTCGCTCATCATCTTGTCCTTGATTATTCATAAAATAATTTGATTGCTTCGGGGTCCACACCATAATGGGCCTGTGTATAGCCATTCTCATCCGTGACGCCACGAATAATCTGTCCATCCTCTGTCTCAATCCGATAAGGAATGTACGGTTTAGGCTGATTATTAGCCTGGTCCTTTATCTGGAATCCACCATTCATCGGATTATGAAACTCGGGATCTTTCACAGCCACAGGAGAAAGAGCCTGTTCAAGCGATGCACCTCCCCCCCACAAAATACGCCCGCTTTTCAGATCTATTTTTCCGGGAGCACCAATTTCCACTGCACCGTCTTTGATTTTGATATATGCACCGCCTTTACTGGTCAGAGTGATCCCCTGAGCCGCATTCAGCACTATCTCACCGCTGACACTGTTGAGATTCATTGCTTTGTCTGACTGAAGTCGCATCGCATCGGTTTGCGCCTGAATATCCACTTTGCCTCGGGCGGCAAATATATTCATTCCCATCTTTTGGGCAAACAGGCTAATAGCTTCACCCGCCGCTACGGTGAATTTTTTCATTATGCCCATATCCACATTTTCTCCTGCAGTTGCGGTCAGCGTATGGCCTGCAGAAAGCTGGATATTTTTCGGTGTTACCAAACCAATACCCGCAGGTGCAGAAGCCAGTAACCCAGCTCCTCTTAACTGCGAAAGAACATTACCAAGCTGCTGCTGAGAACCCGTATCGGCTTCCATTGCTCCCGACACGCTGGCGCTTTGCGCCAGAGAGGTCACTAACCGTAGCGCGTCCTGTAACTGCGCAATAGCAGCCTGCATCTCTAGCATGTCTCCCCGCGCTTTGGGTTGATTATCAGCGCTGATAAAAATACCTTTGCCGCCCCGAATACTCACCCAATCATCCGTTCGCAGTTCAGCCCCCTCTCCGCGAAGCGCCCTGTCAGCGTTGACATTGTGCCCTAAATTAAGCTGCGTCTTGCCCCCATACTCCGTACTGAGCTTAACGTGCTCTTCACCGCGCTTGTCCTCCATACGCAACTTATTCAAACCCGCTGTGCGGATGACATTGCGCGTGCTGTTGGCTTCCGTAACGTGGTCAACATGCCGTGAATCGTGCATTGCGTGCGCGATATACGGGCGGTCCGGGTCGCCTTCATGGAACGCAATGGCAACTTCAGTACCCTGTATTAACGGAAAGTGGAAGCCGTACTTATCGCCACCGTAAGGTTTGGCAAAGCGCACCGGCATACTTTCCATCCCCTGACGCTTGTCGTCACGGTCGGCATCAAACTTCACCCGGTACATGCCCGAGGCGTCCTGCCAGGCGTAGATGTCGTTCTCTTTGGCGCTGGTCACCCGCGCCATCAGGGTCCCGCTGACCACCGGGCGCTTTTTAGCGGCAGGACGCCAGCAGCGGTTCTCAAAGTACGGCATGGCCGCCCACTCCACTTTCAGGGCATTTTTGCGGCTGGCGGTGTAACCGGCGCTGATGATAACGAGGCCGTTTTCCGTTTCCCGGGGCAGCGTTGGCGGGACGGCCGTTTCGGTGATGGTCAGGACCTGGGCAGGCCCCAGGGTGTGATCAGTACTGCTGCCGGTCACCGTGGTCTGGCTGGACAGGAAGCGTTCATGCTCCAGGCGCGCCCAGAAGTTACCGGTTTCGGCAGCGGGATTAATTTTATCGCCGCGCTCAAGGTGGCGCGGACGGTAATGGTAAACCTCACCATAGGTCACGCCCTCGCCATCGCCCCGGGTCATGTCTGCTGGCGCGGTGGTCAGGATGTTCTGGGCTTCCCGGTGGTTGTAGTCACTGGCTGTGACTGTGCGCTCCGCTACGTTGTGCCAGAGACGGACGCCCCACACTGACTCCATCGCGTTGTCATTTGTCCCTGACGGGCTGTTCAGCGGCAGTTTTTTACCAAACGTCCAGGCGCTCTGCTTGTCCGCAAAGTGCACCACCTCGGTCCGGGTGTCAGGCTGTAGCGAGAAGAAATAAAATATTCCCACTTCGGCCAGCAGGCGTTCGATAAACGCAAGGTCACTTTCCTGATACTGGTTAATCTGTTCACGCTTCGGGTATTCGGCCTTCAGGTTGAATTCATACTCCCAGCCTTTCAGGCCATGCTCCTGGAGTACTTCAGTCACCACCTCCGGTATCGATTTATTGACGAAGAAGCGGTGGGTTCGGAACTGATTTTTTAACAGCGCCAGAAACGGCTCAATAATGACTTGATAAGTCGCCTGGTCACGCGAACCGCTGATACGCTTAAAATGGGTGACCACGCCGTGCACCACTTTCTGCCCGGTCAGTCCCATGAGCGGCCCTGTCCCCATAGTCAATGTGGCAGGCTTACTCAGCAACTGTGCGGCATCAATATTCAGATCGCTGCTGGTAAACAGGACGGTGTAATAATACAGCTCACTCATATACTCTTTGCCGCTGAACTCCTCCACATCCAGTGATGAGGCGCAGGACGGTATATTCAGACGGTAGCGGTTCAGCCCGCCTTCAGTTAATGTATTCAGCGTATCAGTCAGACTCATTGTATTAACTCCATGGGATAACCTGCTGTCCATAGCTTTAATTGCCGAAAGGCAGATAACAGGCATGATCGGGGTACTCAGCGAGTACGGAAAAGAGTGATTACGGCTCCCGGCCCGACAGAAAACACGAGGGCTTTTATCAGTAACACAGCCATTTCAACATTATCCGAAGGGAAAAATGTATTTTATTATTCGGTTATTTCGCCGTATGGGCGTGTTATTTCTCTGCTGGTAGGCTGGACATTAAAAATACGTCCATTATTAATCTCCAAAATTATCACGAATTTACGCGGTTCATCCTCATATCTCTTTGATGTTAAAACATACTCAACGATAAACTGGCCGTTTGTCGGAAAACGATAAAAAGACGGAGGAATACATAACAATCCGTTTGCAATTAACAACTCTGGATTGTCAGTGAATTCCTTTTCACGCGATGGTGTGTGTCTGGGATTGATTGAGATGATGGCTGGCTGATAATCCTGTGCATTGACGATATTAAAACAAACATCTTCACCTACCCGGCTTACTTGCGTAGTTTCATCAAAGCGGAGTCTGTCACCGGATCCAGGGCAGCCCGTCAGCGTTAACAGACATATAAAAAACAGTAAGCTCGATCGCAAATAATGACAGGCTACTCTGCTTACCATGGGAAACCTCGTAATGTATTTCGGTATTGTTGACGTATTACAGGCTCAGAAATGTTACCGTCCAGAGTGACGTCATTAGACCTTCGTAAAATAGTCCATGCCCAATACCCATGAGTCTGCAACGTAAAATTATCTGCAATGATTTGTGCTTGCTGCTCCATCGGATAATCACTTAATAAACGGCCATCAAGAGTATAACGATAACTTACCAGCCAACTGATAAGTCCCCGACCAATTACATTCATCCCTCTGGCCCGTTGCCAGACGTGGCTCATTTCATGGATAAACAAATGTTGAAAAGCATCGGTCGACTGTGAAAAATCTTCATGGTACTGATCGCGAAAATACAGCTCACCGTTCGGCGTCATTGCCGTATCTTCATTTTGCAGATTAAAAGGCAAATAACTGTCTTTATGAATCCAGACTTTTGGATACTCAATGGTGGATGCAAATACTGATTGCGCCAGTTGGATTTCACCGATGGTCAACAGCCTGAGTTTTCCATCTTTTATTGTTTGCTGTGTTTTATTAGCCATGAACGAACTCCTGTTCTATCCCCTTCTCCATGAGATCTTCTCTTTATCGTTTCCTGACACGCTACCGCCCCTCGCTGTTTCCCGTGAAGGGGACCAAAGCGCACAAGGTCGGGCTGGCAGGTTGTGGTTTTCTTTGCTGAAGGCCCGCGGGCTGCGGACGCTCAGCAAAAAAAGCGGACAGAGACACTCTGCCCGCTTGCGGCTTACGCGGTGGCGCGTTCGTTCCAGGAATCGGAATGAATGATGTTGCCGTCTTTGTAGGTCCAGGTGATTTTTTCGTAACGCAGTTCAATCTGCTCGAGGTGGTTATGCTTTTCGAAAGAAGGATCCTTGATGTCGTGCATTTTCGGCGCGACTTTCACCAGCTTGACGTTTTCCAGTTTGGTGTTGAAGTACTCCACTTCCTGGCCCGCGTCGTTGATTTTGTACCATTTGAACTCCGCCGTTTTCAGGGTCTGACCGGTGGTCACCGCCTTGTACAGGTACGGGCTGGAGGAGTCGATTTCCTTGGTGAACAGGAACGGGGTGTGAATGCGGGTGCCGGTCAGCTTGCCGGTGTTGTTGTCGGTCGGGATGTACAGGTTGTGCTCCTGCGCCACCACTTCAATGCTGCCTTCACGGTCTTTAACGTCCACGGACCCTTTAATGTCCGCGCCGCCGTCGTCTTTCAGCCAAAGATAAACAGGAATTGCCATGAAATTACTCTCCATTGTGTTGTGAAGCGTCATCATCCTGCGATGACGCCGGGGGGGTGCCCGGCAACTGACAGGCATTCGCCTGCGGCACCAGACTGATTTCGACACGGCGGTTCAGCGCGCGGCCTTCCGGGGTGTCATTGGTGGCGACAGGGCGGCCTGCGCCGTATCCCTGCACCGCAAAACAGCTTTCCGGCACGTCGCCGGTGTCGCGCATCCAGTCGCGTACCGCTCCGGCACGTTTCAGGGACAACGGCTGGTTTATCTGCTGACTGCCGGTGTTATCAGTGTGACCCGCGATCACAATCAGCCAGCCCGGTCTGGCTTTGATGCCCACCAGGGCGTTCACCAGCACGCGGGTGGAGCCCGCCTTAAGGTCCGCGCTGCCGGAGTCGAACAGCGACATGCTGTCGAGGCGGACGGTTTTCGGTCCCTGAATAATCTTTTTGATAACAGGTGGCGGGGGTGCCCAGTCATTCACGGCGGCTTCTACCGGCGGGATCAGCCGCAGACCCTGGTACAGCCCTAACCGGTAGCGAACAGGCGCCCCCCGTCGCTGCCAGTCATCCAGCAAAGCCCCGTCAGCACGCAAACGCTGCTGCGCCCGGAGTTTGGGGGCAACAGGCTGACCGCCAGGATGGTGATAGAGGGCAAGGTGATCGCCAATATTGCGGATAAGACGCTGGTTATTCACCCAGGACGCCAGCATCGCCAGTGCCAGGAAAATCCCCGCTATCAGGCCGGCATAACGCCAGAACACCATCCGGCGGCTGACGCCCCGGCGTCGTGGCAGGACGGGCAGCAACAGCTCCGGCAACGGTAAGGGATCGTCGGTCGGAGCAATGTCCGGGAGCAGTGCCGTGAGGCTGGCAATATGCTGTTGCCACAGGTTGCCGGTCAGCCCCCTGACGGGTGCCATGCAGATCCCCTGGGCACAGAGCTTCAGGGCTGGCAACTCACCATGGCGAACCTGTAACAACGAGTCGACGGTGCTCGCCTGCCAGCTCAGCAGACTGTCCAGCCACAATGCCTGACTCAGGCGTGACAGGCGCTCGCGGGCATCGTTGTCCCGGGTCCACTCAGCCAGTGACAGATTGCCCTGACCGGGCTGATGGACTTGAATGCCGGCGCGATTGTTGACGGCGGTGAACCAGACAGGCTCTGCATCGTGGCAGGCTGGTGGCGGGGACACCCATGTCACTGTCCAGACGGGCGGAATGCTGCCCGTGGCGGTACGACACTGCACCACACCGCGCAGCCAGCCACGCAGTTGCTGGGCGATATCATCCGCAGAGCTGTGCTTTTCGGGCAGGATGGCCAGTAAAATGGAAATCTGCGACACCAGGGCCGGACGGACCTGACTCAGGTGCTGCGCCAGTAGCGGCAATTGCTCTGCATCTTTTACCCACAGATACCAGCCCTGCCGGGTTTCCCGGTGACAGGTTCCGGGTGCAAAGAGCGCCGTGTTATCTCCGCAGGCCAGAATGACGGCCCCCTGAAAATCCTCCGGCGGCAGGTTGTTATCCCCGAGATCCCTCACCGCTACGGCCAGCGACCGGGCAGCCCGCCGCTGGTGCCACAGCATCATGCCGCACACCAGGATAATCAGCAGACTAAGTGCCACGCGGCTAGTGACTGACAACGGCCAGAAACCCAGGATGAGCCACAACGCCAGCACCGTGCTCAACGCCGTTAACAGACTCCGGTAAGCATCACGCATCACTCACCCCGGCCTGACAATCTGGTTCACCAGTTCGGTGAGCGAAGACGAGAGGAAAAACCAGAGTGCAGCCAGTGCCGCCGCGCCGATAACCCAGGATAACCCGTACCCGCCACGACCGCTCCGCAACCGGGACGCCCCGGCCACTATCGGCGAATCCTGCGCCAGTGAAAAGGGCGGCACCCGTTCACCGAGCTTGCGTACCACATCTTCCCGACGTTCATCATCCCGGGCACGATATTGCCCCACAAACCCCAACTGCAGAGTGCGGTATAAGCAGATCAGCACAGCGGTGTCCGGCGCGGTTTCCTTAAGCAAATTACGGATACGCTCCCAGAGTTCTTCCCCGGCATTCAGCGTTCCAAAGAAATGTGCCTGTAGCGGGTCCCGGTGCCAGACCAGATACCCGTTATCTGTCGTCCCACGGTTAAGCACGCTTTCATCAAGCAGGGCGCACAGGGCATACACCATATGATCACGGCTGATATCGCTGTATCCCGCACTGGTCAGCGCGGTCCGAGCCTCCTGAACCAGGCCACAGGCCCGGCGGTATAGTTTTTCCCCTTCCCGTACTTCCTGACCGCCACGAAGCTGGCTGGCCATCAGCCAGCCGGGATAGAAAATACGCTCAATTTCGCTGATATCGGATTTGGTCATGTACGCAGCACCGCAAAGAGTTCAAGGTTCACATCACCGAGCGAGCCCGGAGTGTAAAAAGTACAGCTCTGCGTCTCCAGCATCGCCCGTGCGGCTTCCGTAGACAGATCCAGCGAGAAGTACTGGTTTTCCAGACGCAACGGAATAGCCGCCGGCACATGAGTGAGCGGTTTAATCACCATCCCACTCAGCGCCACATTCACCACATCGGAGACATCGTCAAAACTGCCGGCCTTGCACAACAGCGGGAACCTGATCTGTAGTTCGTGATTGGGCATGGATGAGCGTACAGAGAGGTAGAAATCAGCCCCTTCACGCAGGCGGGCGTCATGCAGGGAGCCTTTCCAGATCTGATCGTGATGATCAAGATGAATACTCACCACCCGTGACGGCAGGCTCGCTTCAAGGAGTTTGTCCAGCAGGGTCAGTAACGGCGTGAACACCTGTTCAGGTGCATCATGCTGATACGCCGGAATATCACCGGCATCGTGCTCCAGCGAGAACGTCAACAGACTGCCGGCAAGGCGGACTAGCTCCCGGTACAGCGGTTCGGGATGGCGGGACGGCGTCTGTAACAGCTCCACCAGAACCGGTTCGGCACTGTTCAGGGCATTGAGCAGCCAGAACAGAGACACGTCGGCCACGGCAAAATCGGCCATACGTTCATTGCTCTCACGGCGCATGGCCATCAGGCGACGACGACGGACCTGTAGACGCACCAGGAGGTCACCCAGCTCAGTGACCAGTAAGGGGCTGGCGGAAAGCGATAGCATGGGCGGGACGAACGACGGGTCCCGGCTCCACTGCCCCTGGGCATTACGCACCAGACGGGCCACCGGACAGGTCAGGTAAGCCGTATTTTCCTGGCTGGATAAGCGCAGCGTGATGGCGTTGCGCAGAACAGCCAGCTCACCGCTTTCATGGCCAGCCAGTTCCTGAACCACCACCCGCTCCGCTTTCCAGCGCCGGGGACGTTCGCTGTCCTGCCCGTTATCCAGATTGCCACCACTGGCACTCAGAAGGGGTAGCGAAGCGACCACCTCAACGGTCTCACTTCCGGCCGCAGGAGACAGGTCGCAGACCGGTGGCAAATTGTCCGCGAGGTCCGTATCCACAATCGTGCCATCCTGAAACCGCAACACCAGGCGGGTGGCGTTCAGTCGGGACAACGCCAGGGCCGCATCATCAAACTCAGCAGCCACCACACCCCAGGGATGAGAAATCCCCATCCGGGCCACCGTGTCAGCAATGTGTGCATTCCAGCGGGCCTGCTGCTGAAACTGTTGCGGGGCCAGTACGGCCCCGTCCTCCCAAAGTGGGCGATAAATTTTCATCCCTGATCCCCCTCGCCTTACGCTTTCGCTTTCGGCATCTGGCTGACCAGGGACAGACTGACGTCCATGCCCTCCACCTGGAAATGCGGTACGGCAAACAGTCTGACGCGGAAGAAGCCCGGGTTGTCCTCAATGTCTTCCACCACCACTTTTGCATCGCGCAGCGGGTGTGAGGCCTGCAGTTCATCACCCGGATCGGTCATTTCCGTCACCAGGCCGCGCACCCAGGTATTGAGCTCCAGCTCAAGCAGGCGGCGATCCTTGGTGGTGCCGATGTTTTCACGCTGAATAAGCTTCAGGTAGTGAGCGATACGCGACAGCAGGAAGATGTACGGCAGACGGGCATTGATACGGCTGTTGGCGGTGGCGTCGGCGGTGTCGTACAGCGCCGGTTTCTGGGTGGAGTTCGCCGAGAAGAAGCAGGCGTAGTCGCGGTTCTTGTAGTAAGACAGCGGGATGAAGCCAAGGTTAGCGAACTCAAACTCGCGGGTTTCCGGGATCATCACCTCAGAAGGAATTTTCACCTGATTCCCGGTACCGAGGTCATACAGGTGAATGGGCAGGTCCTGCACGGCGCCGCCCGCCTGCGGGCCGCGAATTTGTACGCACCAGCCGTTGTTGATGAAGCTTTTCACCATGTTGGCGGCAAAAGCGAACGAGGCGTTGGTCCACAGGTATTTATCGTGTTCCGGCCCCTTCACTTCTTCGGTGTAGTTAAAGCTGCGCACCGGCACGGTATCCGGGCCATACGGCAGGCGGCCCAGCACGCGCGGCATCACCAGACCGATATAGCGGGAATCGTCAGTGTCACGGAAGCTTTTCCACTTGATGTACTCGGCACGGTCAAAATAGTTGCCGATATCCTTGATGGCCGCGACCTGCTCCATGTTGTCTTTTAAAAAGAACGCCGGTCCTGCAGAACCAATAAACGGCATGTGAGCCGCAGCGGAGACTTTTGAAATATTGCGCATCAGCGCCACATCCTGAGCGGATGCATCGAACTCATACGCAGAGATGACCGCGGCAAGGGGTTCGCCACCCGGGGTGTCGTATTCCGCGATGTATGTCTGCTTATACAGTCCGCTCTGAATAATTTCCGGAGCGTCCTCGAAGTCCTGACGCAGCTCTTCTTTGGACAAATCGAGTAATTCCAGCTTCACGTTCTGGCGAAAATCGGTTTTATCCACCAGTGATTTCAGACCCCGCCAGATACTCTCTGTGCGCTGAAACGCTTCATGATGCATGACTTCATCAAGCTGACGGCTTATCTGGAAATCCAGCTCTGCAATATGCTGGTCGAGAATCGTTTTATCCAGCTTGTCCACTTTCTGCCCGGATTTCTGCAGGCACTGCATAAACACTTTCACTGCGGCGGTGACACGCGCATCCGCAGACGTTTCTGCCATCACGGTATTATCATCAAAACCGTTTAAATCACCGAGCTCAGCGACCGGCGTTAAATTAATTTTGTTAAACAGCGAGGCATATACCCCACCCTGCGGCAGTGTTTTTTCAATTGTGGCGCTGCCCGCCAGATTACGGGATTCGTTATTAACTGACATCAGCATTTACTCGTCATTATTCCGTTAAAAGAAGTTCCAGTCATTAATCCTGGAGCGGGGCCAGCGCATTCAGCTCACTGCGCAGTTCATCGGACAGCAGGGGGTCTTTTAATATTGCTTCCAGTTCTTTCCTGAAAGTCACATTATCAAGAAGATTGGATTTCAAATCGCGTAACAGATTACGCATTGAGAGCATGGCACGAAGCTGGGGAATTTGACGCGCGACAGCCTCAGGTTCAAAATCTTTCATATTTTTAAAGGACAGCTTCACATTTTCTTCAGAGCCGTCGTTTGCGAGGGTATTTTTAACGGCGAGACTGACCTGAGGATTAAGGTCAGCGAGAACACTGTTGAAATTATTCCTGTTGACGTTGATCTTTTCGCGTTCAGAAAGGGGCCCTTCTGCCCTGCCATTGCTGAAGTCACCCACGCTCAGGAGCTTCAGCGGCAGTTCAATTTTCTTCCTGGCGCCACCCGTTAAAAGATCCAGTTTTATATTTACGCGCGCACGCGGTATCTCGTTCTGAAATGATTCAGACATATATATTTATCTCCTGAATTAATTAATCCCTTATGCGGGTAGAGTGCCATTATAAAAGATCGGCATTCAATGTTAATACCCAGTTGAGCGTAACGTAAAGGAACAAAACGAATTTATTAATATCTGGAAACACTCATTAAAACCAAACGGTGCTTTATTTTTTCGGGATAACGGGTTCTGCACGGGATGGTAATTAATTACTAGTATGAAATCGAAGTTTATTCGCACAAAAATAAGAATATATAAATGTGTAACAAAAAAAAACACTAATACTGAAAAGTGCAAAAATATAAATATCCCATATGATTTATTTATACTGAAAGCATTGTGTAATATTACTCCTTTGGCTGATACCCGTTAATGTCCGCCAGAATGCATGAAAGAGTGAAGAGATATAAAAAAGAAACACGCGCCCCCTTTACGTTGTTTAACGACATTCTGACTTACTCGGTTCAATTCACCATTAGCTTTTCACGGCAGGCTAATTGCCCTGCCAGTGACTCTTTATCATCACCTGGTTATACCACCACGCCAGACAGATCAAATGCTGGCTGATAACCCTTGCAGTAAGCTGTCCGGCAATAAGTCGCCACGGATGCCCTTCCAGCCACTGGATAAACGCGTCGCAACTACGCAGCGAAATTTGTTGCGGTTGATATGCCAGGGGATCACCGGTGAGTCGTGCCACCATCTTGCGCGCAGTGGCGCTTTCCCATAGCTGCCAGTGATTATTCCACCAGCCGAGACGCCAACTGCCGCGCGGATACCATTCCCCGGCGCAGCCGCTATCCCCCTCCTCCACCACAAACCACAAACGGGTATGACCTGCTTTCACGTCAGACGCCCAGGCGGTGATCGCCGCGCCACGCAGCACGCATTCGTGGGCCAGATAGTGATTGGTGACCGCAGGGAAACGCCGCTTCAGGCGCTGAAAGTGACCGTGCAACGCAATCACCGGGCGAACCATCGTCCCGCTGTCGTTGCGTTTTAACGCCGCGCTGCCGTAGCGGATCTCATCAAACTGACTGCGCGCCAGGAAGCGGTCTTCCGCCGCACGGACCCGCTCCACCAGCGGCAGGTCACGGGGTTCGGGTTGCAATGATTCATCGCCCTGATAGCGCAGGGAGTCCCCCACAGGCCACGGGCTGTAATTGGTGGAGATTTGCACAACCCGCCCGGAATCCGCATCGGCGCTGATGATGACGTAAAGTTGCTGATGGCGGCGCATTCCCTGGAAAGGTAGCGCCATAATTTGGCTGGCGATTCGTGTCACCGGCTGTTCAGCGAAGGGATTCTGGCTTTCGCACCACACCGCTGCCTGTTGTAAAACCCGGTAGGCCGTGGTTTCACCCTGGTGTTCCCCTGCGGCGAGCGCGCTGAGCAGTGTCTCCCGTCGCGTCCCGGCAGCCTGGCTGACGCGCAGGGGCGTGAACGCCCGTCCGCAGGCTGTGCATTGCAAACGCGCGCTACCTGAACGGTTCGAACCATAGCGGATCAACCGGGCATGACAGCCGCGCGGGCAGCCCTGCCCGGTCAGGCCCAGGTGATGGGCAAACAGTTGCGCGAACCAGTCATTGCATTCCGCTTCGTTAAACAGCGGCGGCAGGCTGCCGCATTTCCCGCAGCCAAGCGCCGGATAGCCCAGCCGATACACCGGCCAGACATACTCAGGCGCATCCGCCACACCCAGATTGGCGCATTTTCCGCTTTTACAAACGTTCAGACGCACCTGAAAACGGTTATCCATCACCCGGTTACCCACGCATTGTGTCAGTCGGCACAGGATGACGCGGTTTCCCCGGCATCGTTGTGAGGGCATTCACAAAAGCAAGGCGTGTGGGCGGCAAAGATAGCCGCGCCTCTTTTTCAATTAAGGAATGATGATGAAAGTTAACTATCTCTCTCTGGCGCTCCTCGCGGGCTGGTGCGCACAAGGCCTGGCGCAGGATGTCACGGTCATTTACACCAACGATCTGCATGCTCATGTAGAGCCGTACAGCGTACCGTGGATCGCGGACGGTAAGCGTCCGGTAGGCGGGTTCGCCACGATTTCTACCCTGGTGAAACAGGAAAAAGCGCGTAATCCCACCACCTTTTACTTTGATGCCGGGGACTACTTTACCGGCCCGTATATCAGCAGCCTGACCAAAGGCAAAGCGATTATCGATATCCTTAACACCATGTCGGTGGATGCGGCATCGGTGGGCAACCATGAGTTCGACCACGGATGGGACAATACCCTGCTGCAACTGAGCCAGGCGACATTCCCGATCCTGCTGGGCAACGTGTTTTATCAGAACAGCCAGGTGCCGTTCTGGAATAAGCCGTACACCATTCTGGAAAAAGATGGCATCAAAATCGGCGTGATTGGGCTGCACGGTGTGTTCGCTTTTGACGATACCGTTTCTGCGGCGATGCGCCAGGGTATCGAAGCACGCGATGAGGTGAAATGGCTTCAGCACTATCTGGATGAACTGCGCGGCAAAGTGGATATCACCGTGGCGCTGATGCACGAAGGCATTCCGGCGCGCCAGTCCAGCAAAGGCAGTACCGACGTCAAACGGGCACTGGATAAAGACATTCAAACCGCCAGCCAGGTGAAAGGCCTGGATCTGCTGATCACCGGACATGCCCACGTCGGTACACCAGAACCGATCAAAGTAGGTAATACGCTGATACTGTCTACCGACAGCGGCGGCATTGATATCGGTAAGCTGGTGCTCGACGTCAATCCCAAAACCCGCGCACATACGGTGAAAAGCTTCGAGTTAAAAACGCTGTTTGCCGATGAGTGGAAACCCGATCCGGTAACCCAGCAAACCATCGATAAGTGGAATAAACAGCTACAACAAACGGTAAGCCAGCCGATTGGCGAAACGCCCATTGCCCTGACCCGCGCTTATGGCGAATCCTCTTCCCTTGGCAACCTGTTCACCGATGCGATGATGGCGGCAGCACCGGATGCGCAACTGGCGGTGACTAACTTGGGCGGCCTGCGCGCGGATATTAACGCCGGGAAAATTACCCTCGGCGATGTGATCAGCGCTTTCCCGTTCCCCAATGAACTGACGGTGATGGACCTTAATGGCAAGCAGGTGCGCAACCTGATGGAGCACAGCGCCTCGCTGACTAATGGCGTGTTGCAGGCGTCGAAAGGCGTCCTGATGCGCTACGACACCCATAAAGCGCCGGGCGCGCGGGTGACGCAGTTGACCCTTAACGGCAAACCTATCGAGGATAATCAGGTGTATCGCGTAGCGACCAACAGTTTCCTGGCACCGGGGGGCGACGGATTTATGGCCTTCACTGAAGGGAAAAACAAACAGGTGCGCGGTGGGTACAACTTATCAGATGCGCTAATCGATTATCTGAAAGCGGGCAATAAAATCGACCCGGCAGTGGTGAATGAAAAACGGGTAGAAGAAGTTAAGTAAAAAAAGCCCGGCGGGTTTTGCCTGCCGGGCTTCCTGACGTTTACGCCACGCGAGCGGCAGCGCTGTCCAGCAGCGCCATTTCTTCGCTGTTGAGCAGTTTTTCGATGTTGACCAGGATCAGCATCCGGTCGCCCACCGCGCCGAGGCCGGTCAGGTATTCGGTAGACAGCGTCACAGCGAATTCCGGGGCCGGACGGATCTGATCGTTGGTCAGGGACAGCACGTCAGACACGCCATCCACTACAATCCCCACCACGCGCTGGCCCAGGTTCAGCACGATCACCACGGTGTTGTCGTTGTAATCCACATCTTCCTGATTGAATTTGATGCGTAAGTCGACAATCGGCACAATCACGCCGCGCAGGTTGGTCACGCCTTTGATAAACGACGGCGTGTTGGCGATACGGGTTACCTGATCGTAACCGCGGATCTCCTGCACTTTCAGAATGTCGATGCCGTATTCTTCATCGCCGAGGGTGAATACCAGAAATTCCTGGCCAGACGGCTCTCCGGCCAGCTTGGTTACATTACTCATACCGGTCATTTGCATATTTTCCTAAGCTAATCAGGCGGCTGTCTGCGCCATACGTTGTTCACGGTTAATACCTTGCAGCGCGGATACATCCACAATCAGCGCCACGCTTCCATCACCCAGAATGGTGGCGGCAGAAATACCCGGCACCTTGCGATAGTTGCTTTCAAGGTTTTTCACTACCACCTGGTGTTGACCAATTAACTGATCGACCAGCAGCGCATAACGGCGGTTAGCGCTTTGCAGGATCACCACGATGCCCTGGGTAGCCTGGGTTTTCGCACCTTCGACGTCGAACACTTTCCACAACTCCACCAGCGGCAGGTATTCGCCACGCACTTCCAGCACGCGCTCGCCGCCCGCCAGCGGATGTAAATCTTCTTCGCGCGGTTGCAGGGACTCCATGACCGCGTTGAGCGGCAGAATGAACACTTCTTCATTCACTTTCACCGACATGCCGTCAAGGATAGCGAGGGTCAGCGGCAGCAGAATGCGAATGGTGGTGCCCACGCCCTGTTTGGACTGGATTTCAACGTGGCCGCCCATTTCCTGGATGTTCCGTTTCACCACGTCCATACCCACGCCGCGCCCGGAGACGTCAGTGACCACTTCGGCAGTAGAGAAGCCTGGTGCGAAAATCAGCATACCGACTTCATCGTCAGTCATGTTTTCGCTTACCGGCAGGCCCTGGGACATGGCTTTTGCCAGAATACGCGCGCGGTTCAGCCCTGCGCCGTCGTCGGTGACTTCAATACAGATGTTGCCGCCCTGGTGTTCGGCGGAGAGGATCAGGTTGCCTACCGGGGATTTGCCCGCCGCTTCGCGGTCTGCCGGCATTTCGATACCGTGGTCAAGGCTGTTGCGCACCAGGTGGGTCAGCGGATCGATAATGCGCTCAATCAGGCTCTTATCCAGTTCGGTAGAGCTGCCCTGTAACGTGAGTTCAATCTGTTTGCCGAGCTTGCCCGCCAGGTCGCGTACCAGGCGCGGGAAGCGGCTGAAGACGTACTCCATCGGCATCATACGAATCGACATCACCGACTCTTGCAGGTCGCGGGCGTTGCGCTCCAGCTGGCTCATGCTGGTGATCAAATCCCCGTGCGTCACCGGATCCAGCTCGTTAGAGCGCTGGGCCAGCATCGACTGGGTGATCACCAGTTCGCCGACCAGGTTAATCAACTGGTCAACTTTCTCTACCGCCACGCGGATGCTGGTGTTTTCCCGCTCGCGGGTAGCCGGTTTCTGCTCGCGCTCGGCGCGCGCAGGGGCCGCAGCCACCGGTGCGGGCGGCGCGGCAACGGGGATAGGTTCAGGTTTAGCGTCTTCAACCACCGGTACGGGCGCGGTTTCTACCGGCTGCGCCACCGCGCTGCCAGGCGCGGAAAACGCAATCTGTTCCGGCTCCACCACGAAGCACAGCACGGCGCTAATGTCATCAGCGCTCACGCTGGTATCCAGCGTCGCGCTCAGGGTATTTTCCCCCTGCACCACGTCGCTCAGGTCGCCCAGGTTGGCTAACTCTTCCTGCAACTGCGCCACTTCGCTGGCTTTTAAGCCGCTTAAGGTGATACGCAGCTTACCGACGTCGGCGGCGGCTTCCTGTTGCGGCGTGACCAGCGTCAGGGGTGCCGGTTCTGCACTGGCTTCGCCCTTCGCCTCCAGCGCAAGCTGGCGCAGCGCCTGGCAGATGTATTCGAAGCTGGCAGCGTCCGGCTCTTCTGAACTTTTATACGCGTCGAGCTGTTCCTGCATAATATCTTTGGTTTCCAAAAACAGGTTGATAATGTCGGTGTTGAGTTGCATTTCACCGCGCCGGGCTTCATCAAGCAGGTTTTCCATCAGATGCGTGGTTTCCTGCAACACGCTAAAACCAAATGTGCCGGCCCCGCCTTTTATGGAATGGGCCGCACGGAAAATGGCGTTCAGTTGCTCTGAATCCGGCGCTTCGGGCGCCAAAGAGAGCAGATGCTGCTCCATATCAGCTAACAGTTCGTCAGCCTCATCAAAAAACGTTTGATAAAAATCGCTGATATCCATACTCACGCTATCACCTCGGACCCGGTTGTGGCGGTGTTGAGTTCGTCGCCGGGGGCACTGCCCCCGGTTGGGCTAAATCGCTGAGAGAGCCGTTCTGGCTGTCGGCGTTCTCATGCAATATCGATTGCTCGGTCTGCTTGTTAAGGACCAGGATGCTGATGCGCCGGTTAATGGCTTCATCCGGTCCTTTGTCGGCCAGTTTCATGGTGGCCGACATGCCGACGACGCGCAGCACTTTGCCGTCGTCCAGGCCGCCGATCACCAGTTCACGCCGCGAGGCGTTCGCGCGATCTGCCGACAGTTCCCAGTTGCTGTAGTAGCGCTCGCCGGACGCGTAGGGAATGTCATCGGTATGGCCTGATAAGCTGATTCGGTTGGGAATGTCGTTAAGCACCGGCGCGATGGCGCGCAGAATATCGCGCATATACGGCTCCACTTCGGCACTCCCGGTTTTAAACATCGGGCGGTTCTGGCTATCGATAATCTGGATCCGCAGCCCTTCCGGCGTCAGGTCGATGCGTAAATGCGGTCGCAGCGCACGCAGTTTCGGGTCAGATTCAATCAACTGGTCCAGATCGCCACGCAATTTTTTCAGCCGGCTGGTTTCCATGCGCTTTTTCAGCTCATCGATATCCGGCTCTTTTTTGACTTCACCCTGCGTCTGGGTGTAATCATCGCCGCCGCCCGGAATCGGGCTTTCGCTGTCGGCGATGCGCTGCCCGCCAGTGATCGCAGCAGAAAGCGGGGTACGGAAATAGTCGGCAATTTGCACCAACTCTTTAGGGCTGGCGATGGAAATCAGCCACATCACCAGAAAGAACGCCATCATCGCGGTCATAAAGTCGGCATAGGCAATCTTCCACGAACCGTGTGCGCCGCCGTGGCCTTTATGTTTGCGTTTCTTAACGATAACGATCGGGCGATGTTGATTCTTCATGCGTCTTCCGTCGTCGTTTGTTGATTCGGCGATTTTACGGCGCGTACATGCTCATCCAGCTCGATGAAGGACGGACGCTCGGTGGAGTACAGCGTTTTACGGCCAAATTCGACGGCGATCGGCGGCGCATAGCCGTTCAGGCTGGAGAGCAGCGTGACTTTGACGCACTGCATCATTTTGGTGGTTTCCGCGCTCTTCTGGCGCAGCACGGTCGCCAGCGGGGAAATAAACCCATAAGCCAGCAGAATACCGAGGAACGTCCCCACCATTGCATGGGCGATCAGCGCGCCCAGTTCCGCCGCCGGGCGGTCCGCCGACGCCAGGGCATGCACCACGCCCATCACCGCCGCCACGATACCGAAAGCCGGGAGCGAGTCGCCCATGATCGCCAGACTGTTGGCCGGGATCTCGCACTCGTTCTCGTGGGTTTCGATCTCTTCATCCATCAGCGCTTCGATTTCGAAGGTGTTCATGTTGCCGCTGATGATCAGGCGCAGATAATCGGTGATGAATTCAAGCATCACTTTATCGGCAAGAATACGCGGGTAGCTGGCGAAAATTTCGCTCTCTTTGGGGTTTTCGATATCACGTTCAAGAGAGAACATCCCCTGCTGGCGCGACTTGGCCATCAGGCGGTACAGCAGCGCCATCAAATCCATGTAGGTGCTTTTGTTGTATTTGGAGCCGCGAAACAACAGCGGTAACGCTTTGACCGTGGCTTTGATCGCTTTGCCGTTATTCCCGACGATAAACGCCCCTACCCCTGCGCCCCCAATGATGACAAATTCAGCAGGTTGATAGAGTGCGCCAAGGTGACCGCCGGTCATCATATAACCGCCGAACACTGTACCGAGAACAACCAGGTAACCTATAAGAATCAGCACGACATCTTCCTTCCGCTGTTGACTGTGACAAGGACTCACAAGCGAAAGACGTTTCGTGTCGGACGGGGAATAAAAAAAGCAGCGATAAGAAACTTATCGCTGCTGGAGTGATTCACCACACCTGACGCTTAAACAGCCTGTACGACCTGTTCATCCAGCAGTTGTGGGATAATATCGGCAGTATCTCGGGAAAGTTTACGCCTTTTTACTGCGCGGGAAGGCGGCTGGCATAAGCTACAGGCGAAACTGCCAACCGGCTGATGCGCATGGGTAATAAAATTGCCGCCGCAGCAGTTGCAGGTCGAGAGTTCCAGCATCCCGCTTTCAACAAAACGAACTAATGTCCATGCGCGGGTCAACGCCAGCAGCGGGCCATCATCCTGAGACGGGCACTGTTCGAGGTACAGGCGGTACGCTTTGATCACCGCATCCACACCGGAACATAACCCGGTGCGTAGCAGGTACTGCCATGCGTTACAGAACATCGAGGCATGGATGTTCTGCTCCCAGGTCATAAACCAGTCCGTGGAAAACGGCAGCATACCTTTTGGCGGCGGGCTTCCCCGTAATTCTTTATACAGCTTGATTAACCGCCCACGGCTCAGCTGGGTTTCGCTTTCCAGCATCTGAAGGCGTGCCCCCAGCGTAATCAATTCCATTGCCAGCTGAATGTCGCGCGCTTCCTGAACAATGCTCTTTTCGACCATGATCAGGCCCTTTTCTTTTTGCTGACGTCGTCAGCTGTCGTCGCATTGTTAAGCAGGCGTGTGGAAAGCAGGATCCCGGTGTGAACCTGTTGCAGATCGTCAACGCGTGACTCCTGCGTCAGGCGGGTAATGGTTTGGTGATCGTCAAAACGAAACTGACAGATTAGCTGATTGGTCTCGGCCAATTTTACCATCTGCGGCAGCGTGAGCTCGCCGAGGGTGTTTGCCATCTCTTCAGTTACGCCCAAACGGAACATGGCAGAGGCTTTGTCCTGGCTTATTAAACGTTGAGCCAAAAGAAGATACGACAGGTTGATGTCGTAAATGTGTTTCAGTAACTCGGATGTGTGCATTTTTCCCATCCAGAATAACCAACTGCGTACTATGCGGTATGCCCGCACCCCGTGATGTCGCCAGATAAAATCTGGAAAAATAAAAATAAGGGTTTAATGTTGCAATAAAACAAGTGGTTATTGTAAAGCCCGCGCCACAGGGGCCGGTCGTCACAAAAAGTTACTTATTTGAAGACAATTCTTATTTCCCTTACAAAAAACTAAGATTTTTCCTAAAGCGAGCAAACTGTACTCGTCAGAAATTTTACATACAATCAGGGCGTGATGATAATTTGGAAAATATGTGACACAGATCACATTTATGAATTAAAAATCTTAATAAACCAATCAGAAAAGCTATAGAAACGGTTATTTTTTGAGCAAAACTGGTACGGTTGTCGTATTGCTTTTACGAATAATCATTCATGGCACGTGCTATTTACACCGCCATCAACAAAAGTTTCCGCTCAAATTTAACTCATTTTATTTAACATTAATGAAACATATTTTTCCACCCGTCCGACATAATCTTAAATATATTTAATTGTTAATAATCAATAGATTAAAAATAAAACGTGCGCCAAATAAAATTTTTGTAAATATTTTATTGAAGCGCAACGCAAACCCTGCCTCGCGGATATTTTTGGGTTACGTCTTTACTGCACAACTATTTCACATTCGTTGCATATTCCTTATATAAGAATAATTAATATTTTTTCTGTTAACTGCCTCCATAACCTGGGGTAGTTACCTTGCGCAAACGTTGAAAAGCGCGTATTTCCCTGGTAACGAGCGCCATTTCTCATGTGAGTAAGGAGCGTTACATGAGCTATAAACATCTGCTGGTCGCGGTTGCGCCTACCCCCGAAAGCC
Organism: Atlantibacter sp. MEI4A-1023; assembly: GCF_056155425.1. Classification (NCBI taxonomy): domain Bacteria; kingdom Pseudomonadati; phylum Pseudomonadota; class Gammaproteobacteria; order Enterobacterales; family Enterobacteriaceae; genus Atlantibacter; species Atlantibacter sp. MEI4A-1023. The sequence goes on along the minus strand of NZ_CM149568.1, from coordinate 1,801,231 downwards.
ATCAACTGGTGGCGAAAGCGGTTTCTATTGTCCGGCCCGTTGAGGGTTCGATTACCTTGATTACTCTGGCATCCGATCCCGAACTGTATAACCAGCTCGCTGCGCCCATGATGGAAAATCTGCGCGAGCTGATGCTCGAAGAAACCCATCTGTTTTTGCAGTCTCTCAAAGATCAGGCTGGCTATCCCATCCATGACACGATTATCGCTACCGGGGAGTTGAGCGAGCATATCCTCAATATCTGCGCCAAAACGCCGGTAGATCTAGTGGTATGCGGCAATCACAATCACAGCTTTTTCAGCAAAGTGACCTGTAGCGCAAAGCGGGTTGTGCAGTCCTGCTCGGTGGATGTGTTACTGGTGTCGCTATAACAAACGCGGCCCAATAAAGGGCCGCGTTTCGTTACAGGTTAAAGCGTGAATGATCAAGCGAGTTTCTGGAACGTCGCAATCTTTTGCTGTAGCTGGCTTTGCGCGCTACGCGGCGCGATCTGCTTTAAGGTGGCCAGGAAGCGCTCCTGCCAGTGATGAATATCGTTTTGCTGCACCACGCACATCATTTCACTGTGGCGTGAAATACGCTCCGCCAGCGGCATGGTTAACGCCCGGTTCATCGCATTAGCAACTTCATCCCGGTCGTATGGATTGACCAGCAAGGCAGAGGTTAATTCATTGGCCGCCCCCGCGAATTTAGACAGCACCAGTACGCCAGGATTCGCCGGATCCTGGGCCGCCACATACTCTTTCGCGACCAGGTTCATCCCGTCGCGCAGCGGCGTAACCAAACCCACATCCGCGTGGCGGAATACTTTCATTAGCAGTTTGCGGTCGAAATGCTGGTTAAGGTAATAGAGCGGTGTCCAGCCCAGTTGTCCGTATTTACCGTTAATGCGCCCGGCCTCGGTTTCCAACTGGTGACGGATATCCTGGTAGGCCTGCACATCGCCGCGCGACGTCGGGGCAATCTGGGTGTAGCGAATTTTACCGTGATGCTGCGGGTAGTTTTCCAGCAGCGCCTCAAAGGCCTGGAAGCGTTCCGGTAACCCTTTGGAATAATCAAGCCGCTCAACCGAGAAGATATTCTTAATAGTTCCCAGCTCTTGTTTCAGCTGTGCCAGTTTTGGCGGCAGCGGGCCCGCAGCCTGGGCGGCGATCTCTTCCGGTTCAATACCAATCGGGTAGACCGAGGTGGTGAACTGTTTCCCGAAGGCGCAATGGCTGTGTTTATCCCGCGTCGTTAGCGTCGTTTGCTGCGCGACACTTTCTAAAAAAGCGTTTTCATCGTTGGAAGTCTGGAAGCCCAACAGATCGTAATCACACAGTTTCTCCAGTAAATCGGCGTGCGGCGGCAAGGCGTTGAAGATTTCCGGCGTCGGGAACGGGATATGTAAGAAGAAACCGATGCGGTTATTGATACCCAGCGAACGCAGTGCGCTGGCGAACGGCAGCAGGTGGTAGTCGTGGATCCACAGGATATCGTCCTCTTCCAGCAGTGGTTTCAGTTTTTCCGCCAGTAGCTGGTTCACCCGCAAATAGCCCTCCCAGGCGTCGCGCTGGAAGTTCACCAGGTCGAGACGGTAGTGGAACGCCGGCCACAGCACGGCATTAGAGAACTGGTTGTAATACTGTTCGTAATCCTGCTCGCTAAGATTAAACGAGGCCCAGGTAATATTATCCCGGCTCACGGTCTTCAGCGGCTGGTCTTCATTACCAATCTCTCCGCTCCATCCAAACCACAAGCCTCCCGCCGCTTTCAGGGCCCCAAGCACGCCAACCGCCAGGCCCCCTGCGCTTGCTTTTTTATCATCGGGCGGCGCGATACGATTAGATACTACGACTAAGCGACTCATAACCTACACTCCTGTCATTCAATTTTTGTTCTTTTTCTAGTTGTATTACCAACTTTTCAAGCCATACGTGGACGGCCTTTACATTCATCAGACGATACTTCGCGTCGGTTTCTCCTTTCCCTACCTTGATGGAAATGCCGTTCATGGCATTCACCGTGGCAAATCCCGCCTCGTCTGTTAAGTCATCCCCGATAAACACCGGGGTGCGGCCTGCGAACGGTTCCTGCTGCATGAACGCCGCAATCGCCTCGCCTTTGTTGATGCCGCGCGGTTTGATTTCCACCACGCATTTACCGGGCTGTAGCGAGAGCTCTTCATACAGGCTCACCAGCGTGGAGGCCAGGCTGAGAATACGTGATTCAAATTCAGGCGCCTGGCGATAGTGCAGCGCAAAGGCCATTCCCTTGCACTCCAGCTCGGTGCCAGGCATTGTCGCCAGTTCGGTTTCAAGGCGCAGTTGCAGCGCGCGCACCAGGTCGGCAGGCAGCGTAACAATATGGGTATTTCCGTTGATGTCGCGACGCTCAGCGCCGTGCACCCCGGCAACAGGGAAACGATGCGGTGCGGCCAGCTTGTCGAGCTCAGCCATAGAACGTCCCGAAATCAACGCCAGCGCCCCATTATGAAGACCGGAAAGCTTTTCCAGGAGGGCACGCACGTCGGTCGGTATGTGAACCAGATCGGGATGAGGTTGAATTTCTGCCAGCGTACCATCGAGGTCAAAGAAAAAAGCCAGGTTTCCGTTATTCAAGGGTGGTAGAGAGAGTTCAGTAGCCACCAGTGGTTTCCTCCTTACACAGTCAAAAGGCAACCAAACAGTTACCTGCCATTATCAATAGCCATGTAAGTATAGACAGTGTGACGAGGCTCGCCATCTCCCTGACGGGCCTGTAAGGCTTGCCAGCGCTGGATTAGTCTGAAAAACGCCATAAAAAAGCCGACCCGTGAGGGTCGGCAATCAATAATTATTACGAATGAATCTCGCGAATAATCGCGATGTTTTTTGTGAAAAAAGATTACACCGTGCGTTTGGCTTTCTGTTTATAGCGGTCGAAAATCACCGCCGCCAGCAGAATCAAACCACGCACCACATACTGGGCGAACGGCGAGATATTCAGCAGGTTCATGGCGTTTTCCACGGTGCCGAGGATCAGAATACCGGCGACTACGTAAGAAATTTTACCGATACCGCCTTTCAGCGAAACGCCACCCAATACGCAGGCCGAGATGACAATCAGCTCATAACCGATAGAAGTCATCGGCTGGCCGCTGGTCATACGGGAGGCCAGGATGATCCCCGCAGCTGCGGAAACCAAGCCGGACAGCACGAAAATGATGATTTTAGTGCGCACTACCGGTACGCCAGCGAGACGCGCCGCCTCTTCGTTACCGCCAATCGCAAGGGTGTTACGGCCAAAAGTGGTTTTATTCAGCAGAAAGCCAAAAATAATCAGGCAAGCCACGGTCAGCCAAATCGGCGCAGGCAGGCCCAGCCAGTTGGCGTAACCCAGGGTAAAGAAGCTTTCGTCTTCAATCCCAACCGCTTTACCGTCAGAGATAATGTACGCCAGGCCGCGCACGATCTGCATGGTGGCAAGCGTAGTGATCAGGGCGTTGATTTTCAGTTTGGCAATAACGAAACCGTTCACAAAGCCGCTGAGCATACCGAGCGCCAGGCCGGCAAATACGCCAATCCACAGGCTTTCGGTCATATTGATGACTACCGCCGTCGTTACCCCGGCACAGGCGATGACCGACGCCACCGACAGGTCAAAGTCCCCGGACGCCAGGCAGAACAGCATCCCGCAGGCCACCATGCCGGACATGGAGATCGCCAGCCCCAGCCCCTTCATATTGATAAAGGTGGCGAAGTTGGGCACAAAAATCGCACAGGCGATAAACAACACGGCAAACACGACCAGCATACCGTACTGGTCCCAGATACGGCCGAGGGTCAGCGATGACTTTGGCGCACCGGATGTGGTTAAAGCAGACATAAACTCTCCTGTATCAGGCGACAGCCTGGCTGATTTTTGGCATCGCAAGGCTTAGCGCGTCTTGTTCGCAGGCCTCGCTATGCAGTAACTCCCCGGCGACTTCCCCTTCACGCATCACAATGATGCGGTCAGCCACCCCGAGCACTTCTGGCAGGTCGCTGGAGGCGAACAGCACCGCCACGCCCTGCGCCGCCAGCGCATAGATAACGTTATAAATTTCGTGCTTCGCCCCCACGTCGATCCCGCGCGTTGGCTCATCAAGCAAAATGACTTTCATCTCTTCCGACAGCCAACGGCCCAGGATCGCTTTCTGCTGGTTGCCCCCGGACAGGTTCATGATCAACTGCCCGGCCGTCGGCGTTTTGATATTGAGAGATTTAATATGGTGCTGGGCGTTTTGCGCCTCCCAGCCGTTGTTAATCAGGCAACCAGCGCTGATGTGCTTGCGCCGCGCGCTGATGTTGATATTGTCCTGCACCGAGTGCACCGGAATAATACCGTCCGCTTTGCGGTCTTCCGGGCACAGCATCATGCCGGAGCGGATCGCGTCGCCTGGTGCACGGATAGCTACCGGCTGGCCGTCGATAAAAATTTGCCCGTCAGTGATCCGGGTGCCGCCGAACATGCCTTTCATCAGTTCGCTGCGCCCTGCCCCGACCAAACCAAACAGGCCGACGATTTCACCGCTGCGTACCGACAGGGAGATGGGCGTACGCACGCCTGGCGCTTTCACGTTTTCCAGACGCAGACGTTCCGGCCCGTATTCGCGCGGTTTCCAGCCGTAGATATCACCGATTTCGCGTCCGACCATCGCCTGCACCAGTTTGTCGTGGTTGACCTGTTGCATATCATCGAAGGTGCAGACGTAGCGGCCATCTTTAAACACCGTGATGGCATCGCTGAGGGCGAAGATCTCTTCCATACGGTGAGACACATACAGGATCACGCGCCCTTCGTTACGCAGTTCGCGGATCACCCGGAATAAGTTTTCGATTTCACGCGCCGACAGCGAGCTGGTGGGTTCGTCAAAGGCGATAACTTTGGCGTTGCGCGCCAGCGCTTTGGCGATTTCGACCATCTGCCACTGCCCGATAGACAGGTATTTGAGCGGCGTTTGCGGATCGATATCCAACCCTAAATGTTCAAGCTGCAGTTTGGCTTCGTAGTTCAACAATGACCGGTTCACAAAACCCATTTTGTGGGGGATCTGGCCCAGATAGATGTTCTCGGCCACGGTCATTTCCGGCACCAGGTGCAGTTCCTGGTAGATGATCGCCACGCCCGCGTTAAGCGCCTGGGTGGTATCGGCAAACGCCACTTCCTGGCCTTTCAGGGCGATGGTGCCCGTGGTCGGGGTATAGTTGCCGCTGAGAATTTTTAACAGGGTCGATTTCCCCGCGCCGTTTTCGCCCATCAGCGCATGAACCTGCCCGGCATGGCAGTCAAAACTGATATCTGATAACGCTTTCACGCCCGGGAAGGTTTTCCCGATGCCGCGAAATGAGAGCCAGGGTGTTGATTGCTGCATAACGCCTCCACAAACCACCTAAAAGGCGAGCGCACCTGCGGCGCTCGCCCAACGACATTACTTACCGCCTAAACCTTTTTTTGCGAGTTCTTCTTTGAAGTTGTCGCGCGTAATCAGCACCACGTCGGTCACCTCGGTGAATTTCGCCGGCTCAGCGCCTTTGGTCACCCAGTTGTAGAGCATTTCGCTGGATTTATAGCCGTGTACGTCCGGGCTTGGCAGCAGAGAACCATAGAAGCCGGTAGCCTGCCCTTTGGACAGTTCGCTCACCGCGTCAACGCCGTTGATGCCGATACCGATCACGTCCGGGGCTTTAAAGCCCTGGCCTTCAGTGGCGCGCACGCCGCCCAGCACGGTGTTATCGTTCATACCGACGATCAGCCAGTGTTTCACTTCCGGATGCTGAACCAGCATGGAGTTAGCGGCGTCGAAAGCGCCTGGGATATCGTTAGACTTGGTCGGAACCTGGTAGATTTGCTTTTCCGGGAATCCGGCGGCTTTCAGCGCGTCCATGGAACCGCCGGTACGACGGCGCGCGGTATCCAGTTCGTTAGCGGTGATGGCCATCACGGCGGTCTCTTTCACATCCCAGCCGCGTTTTTGCATCTCTTTATACAGTTCCTGGCCCTGGCGTTCGCCAATTTTGGTCGCTGCCATCATCACCAGCGGAACGGTATCCATCGGCTTGCCTTTGGCGTTAACGAACTGGTCATCCACCGCGATGACTTTCATGTCATAGCCACGGGCTTTCGCCACAATCGCCGAGCCCAGTTTCGGGTCTGGTGTACAAATCACAAAACCTTTCGCGCCGCTGGCCGCAAGGCTGTCGATGGCGTTAAGGGTTTTTTCACCGTCTGGCACAGCGATTTTGATTACTTCAAAACCTAAATCTTTGCCCGCTTTATCAGCGAACTTCCATTCGGTCTGGAACCACGGCTCTTCCGGTTGCTTCACCAGAAAACCCAGTTTCATGGTTTCTGCGATAGCGGATTGTGACATAACGGCAGCCAGACCGATGGCTGCCAGAGCTTTAGTAAATTTGTGCATGAGCAACTCCAGCTTTAGTTTTCTTTTTGCAGGGTAATGAATCATTAAAATCTTTACTAAAAGGCTTTAAAACAACGCATTAGCTTTTTTGGGAATCAACGTGCTATTGCTGGAGATAGTTTTAGCGGGAAATTGATTATCCATAGGAGAGCAAAATCACATCGCAGAATTACAGTAAAACAGTGCATACATTTAGCGATAAAGAACATAAAATTTGGCTGATATGTATGACAATTAAACTGACAGCAACCAAATAATCCATATTCATAGCTCGACAATCCTTGCGCATTTTTTCGCCAGAGACGGCATTTGCAGAATCAGGCCGACGTTAAGCTTCATTGCTCCCTTAAATTTATAAAACGGGAAAAAAATGAAAAAAATCATTTCAGTGATTTATATAATTTCATGATTCTTTTACCAGACACATGCCTGCTGCGTGCCCGTAATATCGGACTATTACTGATTTACTGCACAAATAATCTTCATCATGGCGGTTCTAATATCGAAACAACATCACAGAATAGCGGCATAGAATAATGAGATAGTGAGCGTATGCTAAAAAATATCGAGGACCTCCCCGCCGAAAATCATTATCGCGATGCTGTATTAACCGCCACTCACAACGTGAATAAAATAGGTTTCTGCGGCGTCTTCGTCGGTATACAGCTTTCAGTTACATAAAGAAATAAGGAAATCCTATGATTACTAGCGGAATGGTACAAAAACTAAATGCTCAGATGAATCATGAGTTTTACACCTCCAATTTGTATCTCCAGCTTAGCGAATGGTGTAGCGAACATAGCCTCAACGGCACCGCGCTGTTTCTACGTCACCAGGCGCAAAATACCGTGACTCAAATGATGCGCATGTTCGACTATATTAAGCAGAGCGGCGCAACGCCGGTGCTCAAGGAACAACACGCCAAATACGGTAATTTCGCTTCTCTGGAAGATCTGTTTGAACATACCGTCAACGATTACCAGCTGCGTATTAAGGCGCTGGCGACCCTGACCGATGAAGCTCGCGCGGCTAACGACACGGCGGCAATCAGCTTTCTGAGGAAGTTTAAAGATGAAGAGCTGGTGGACGGCACGCTGCTACAGGTGATCCTTGACGAGGTGCGCAGCGCCAGGAAGGCGGGCACCAGTATGGAACAGACCGACAAGCATTTAGTGGGCGTTATCGATCTTTATCACTGATCAACATTTTCCGCTGAGGAGGCTATATGCCTCCTTAGTAAAAACCCGGTTTAGATCAGAAACGGACGTTTATGCTGGGAATGTTTTGATATTCACTATCTCATACCATTATTATTCAACCAACAACGCCAATATATATTGACGAAATAGCTTTCATTTTGTCTGCGCTATTATTTATGGCGCTATGCTAATTTAGTGGATATATCTCCTTATATTCTTCCCGCCCGTCAGGTTATTAACTTTGCCAGTTAATGTTAATAAAAAGTAATTAATAGCCAGATTTTTCCCTTCTTTTTGCAAATAAGATCTACCTCTCAATGATTACTCTTACATTTTGTAATGCTTTAGCGATTCACCCAATTAACTTTCAAGGATTGTTATGATCACCATTGAGTTTATCGTTATTATTCTCTGCCTGCTGGTGGGCACCCGCTTCGGTGGCATGGGGCTGGGTCTTATCAGCGGCATTGGTTTATTTATTCTGACCTTTATATTTGGCCTTGAGCCCGGAAAACCACCGGTCGAGGTGATGCTGACAATTCTTGCCGTCATCGGCTGCGCCGCCACGCTGCAAACGGCGGGCGGGCTGAACGTGATGATGCAATTTGCGGAAAAATTGCTGCGCCGTCACCCACAGCACATCACCCTGCTGGCGCCGTTCACCACATGGACCCTCACCTTCCTGTGCGGCACCGGGCATGTGGTCTACACCATGTTCCCGATTATCGCTGATATCGCCCTGAAAAAAGGCATCCGACCGGAACGCCCAATGGCCGTCGCTTCCATCGCTTCACAAATGGCCATCACCGCGTCTCCGGTCTCTGTTGCGGTGGTGTCGCTGGTGTCGATCATCGCGGCGAACCACGGCGTTGGCCAGGCGTTCGGCATTCTGGAAATTCTGGCGGTGTCGGTGCCAGCCTCGCTGTTTGGCGTGCTGATTGCCGCGCTGTGGAGCCTGCGCCGCGGCAAAAACCTCGAAGATGACCAGGAGTTCCAGGAAAAAATCAAAGATCCGAAACAGCGTGAGTTTATCTTCGGCTCTACCGAAACCCTGATGAACCAGGTGTTCCCGAAGCAGGCCTGGTGGTCAACCTGGATTTTCTTCGCCGGAATTTTAGTGGTGGTGCTGCTCGGCGCGATGCAGGATCTGCGTCCGGCCTTTGAAGTGAAAGGCGTAATGAAGCCGCTTTCGATGAACCTGGTGATCCAGATGATGATGCTGATCGCCGGTGCGGTGATGCTGATCGTGTGTAAAGTGAATCCGGCAGCCATTTCTAACGGCGCGGTATTCAAAGCGGGCATGGTGGCGATTTTCTCGGTATTCGGCGTGGCATGGATGAGCGATACCTTCTTCCAGGCGCACCTCGATGAACTGAAAATGGCGCTCGAAGGCGTGGTGAAAAGCCACCCGTGGACCTACGCGCTGGTGCTGTTCCTGGTCTCTAAACTGGTGAACAGCCAGGCGGCAGCCTTAACTGCGGTAGCCCCGATGGGCTTAATGCTCGGCGTGGAGCCAAAAATGCTGATTGCGTTCTTCCCGGCGTCTTATGGCTACTTTATTCTGCCGACCTATCCGAGCGACCTGGCCTGTATCGGTTTTGACCGTTCTGGCACCACCCGCATCGGTAAGTACATTCTTAACCACAGCTTTATCATCCCAGGCTTGATTGGCGTGAGCTGCGCGTGCGTAGCCAGCTACCTGCTGGTCTCCGCCCTGTTCTGATCGCTTAAAACAGCAAACCCGCGCAAGCGCGGGTTTGTTGGTAAAAGTGAAAGGTTAACCGTAGGCGCGCAGCGTCCGCTGGCAGAGGGCCGAACGCACGCAGTCGTCTTTGCCGAAGCGCACTACGCTAATCATTTCGTCATCGTCAAAACGTTCAAGCGCATCGCTCAGCCCTGAGCGAACACCGGATGGCAAATCACACTGGGTAATATCGCCATTAACGATCACCGTGACGTTTTCCCCGAGGCGGGTTAAAAACATTTTCATTTGGGCCGCTGTGACGTTCTGAGCCTCGTCCAGAATCACCACCGCATTCTCAAAGGTACGACCGCGCATATAGGCAAAGGGCGCGATCTCGACTTTACCAATCTCCGGGCGCAGGCAGTACTGCATAAAGGATGCACCCAACCGCTTCACCAGCACGTCATAAACGGGGCGGAAGTAAGGGGCAAACTTTTCGGAGATGTCGCCGGGCAAAAAGCCGAGGTCTTCGTCGGCCTGTAATACCGGGCGGGTCACGATAATCCTGTCGACATCCTTATGTATCAGGGCCTCCGCGGCTTTCGCCGCACTGATAAACGTCTTGCCGCATCCGGCTTCGCCGGTGGCGAATATCAGCTTTTTGTTCTCAATGGCGTTGAGATAACTTTCCTGCGCGTCGGTGCGCGCCACTATCGGCGAGGCGTCGCGGCTGTCCCGCGCCATGCCAATAGCTTCAACACCACTCATCTGCACAAGCGAGGTGACCGATTCTTCTTCACGTTGTTTATGACTCCGTGAGTCGCGTCTCAGCACACGTTTTGCTTCGCGACGAGCTTTGATCACTGCTTTTTGTCTTCCCATGGATGGCACCTTGAATAGTTGGTTTACATATTACGCAGCGCCCTGAGGCGCGCGTTGATGCGCACGAACATATGAGGTTTGGCTTCCTTTTAAGCCATAGACTGCCGGTTAGAGTGATACGCCGGAAAACCGCCGTATCAATAACATCGGTAAAAAGCGCGAAAGAGGGAATATTGATGGTGAAGAAAGCGTTACCGGGAGAAGGCTCACCCGGTGAGGATGTGAAACGTTGAAAAAGGGTTTGTCCATTACAGGACGCTGTCATCCGCGATCTCCATAGTGAATTCAGGTTCACAACCGGGAACTACCGCACACACAATCTCTACACTAAAAATTAGCATAACTACAACAAATTTTTTACTTATCTACAACGATTATACAATCTTACTGATGTGACAGTTATGACAGGGAAATTTTACAGATTTATTTCAACTGGATAGTCATATAAAAAAATTATGGATTAATCGTGAGTAAATGAAAACATTAGCGCCAGAATGGCCTGTTCATCACGCTTTTATTGCTGAAAGCCAGCCGGGAAACCCCGGCTGGCTGTTTCAGTATGATGTTAAATCGATTACTGCGCCTGAAGTTTTGACGGCGCGGGGGAATGGTACACATCGTCCGCTTTTTCAAAACGTTCAATCATGGTTTTAGACGGGGCTTTGCCCATCAGGCTTACCACCACAATACCGATGCTGGCGAAGATAAAGCCTGGGATGATTTCGTACAGGTTAAACCAGGCGAACTGTTTCCAGACGATAACCGTTACCGCACCAATAATCATCCCCACCAGTGCGCCGTTGCGGGTCATACGCGACCACATGACCGACAACAGCACCACCGGACCAAACGCCGCGCCGAAGCCCGCCCATGCGTAGCTCACCAGGCCGAGCACGCGGTTTTCCGGGTTTGCCGCCAGGGCAATCGCCACCAGCGCCACCACCAGCACCATTAAACGGCCAATCCATACCAGTTCACGCTGGCTGGCGTTTTTACGGAAGAAGGCTTTGTACAGATCTTCGGTGATCGCGCTGGAGCACACCAGCAGCTGGCAACTCAGGGTCGACATCACTGCCGCCAGGATTGCCGACAACAGGATACCGGCGATCCACGGGTTGAACAGGATTTGCGCCAGCTCAATGAACACACGCTCGCTGTTCTGGTTAACCGAGGTCGCCAGCGCCGGGTTATTGGTGAAGTACGCGATGCCAAAGAAGCCCACCGCGACCGCGCCTGCCAGGCACAGGATCATCCAGGTCATGCTGATGCGGCGCGCGTTAACGATGGTGTGGTGGGAATCCGCCGCCATAAAGCGCGCCAGAATGTGCGGCTGGCCGAAGTAGCCCAGGCCCCAGCCCATCAGGGAAATAATCGCGACGAGGTTCAGCCCCTTCAGCATATCGACGTTTTCGATGCTCTTCTGTTTGATCACTTCCATCGAATCGCCCAAACCGCCTACCGCGAAAATCACGATAACCGGTGTCAGGATCAGCGCGAAAATCATCAGGCTGGCCTGCACGGTATCAGTCCAGCTCACCGCCAGGAAACCACCGATAAAGGTATACAGGATGGTCGCTGCCGCCCCGGCCCACAGCGCCGTTTCGTAGCTCATGCCGAAGGTGCTTTCGAACAGGCGCGCGCCTGCCACAATGCCCGATGCGCAATAGATGGTGAAGAACACCAGAATGACCACCGCAGAAATAATGCGCAGTACGCGGCTGTTATCCTCAAAACGCCCGGTGAAATAATCCGGTAACGTTAAGGCATTATTGTTGTATTCGGTGTGTACGCGCAAACGCCCGGCCACCAGCTTCCAGTTGATCCAGGCGCCGACGGTCAGGCCGATGGCAATCCAGCTTTCCGAGATACCGGCGATAAAAATCGCGCCCGGTAACCCCATCAACAGCCAGCCGGACATGTCCGACGCCCCTGCGGACAGCGCGGTGACCAGGCTGCCGAGACGGCGTCCGCCGAGGATATAGTCGTCAAAGTTTTTGGTCGAACGCCAGGCGATAAACCCTATCATTATCATGCCAAAGATATAAATCAGGAAAGTCACCACCATCGGTGTGCTTGTTGTCATGCAAAATCTCTCCAAATGGGATCACGTACGGTGTAACCCGTACGTTTATTCGCCGCCGGAACGCAGCAGCTTGGTTATCGTCGCTCTTTAAGGAGCAGTATCCTGCCGTAAGCGGTTTTCATTCACAATCGATTTAACACCCCATTCACAACAAATTCACCCCAGAAACTGCGCGTCTTTTTCAGAGGTTGCACTCGCTCACGCTTTTGGGTGGTTGCACCCGGAAAAAGTGTTAACCAGGCCGTATTTCTTAGGCTACCGCGTCGATTGTGTTTTCGATCATCGTGTTTTCTTATTTAACAATTCATTCATTTTTTGGCTTGCTACTCAGGTCACATTTAACACGGTTGCACAAAGTTGCAACATGATGGATATTGCCGGTACTTGATTACAAAACAGCAAAAAATAAACATGGGAGTTAACAACATGGGCACCACCACCATGGGCGTTAAACTGGATGACGCGACGCGGGAGCGCATTAAATCTGCCGCATCGAAAATTGACCGCACGCCCCACTGGCTGATTAAGCAGGCGATTTTTAATTACCTTGAACGGCTGGAAAATAACGATACCCTGCCGGAGTTGCCTGCCCTTCTGGCGGGCGCGGCTAATGAGAGCGAAGAAGCGCTCAGCGCTGCGGGCGAAGAGAACCATCAGCCGTTCCTGGAATTTGCCGAGCAGATCCTGCCGCAGTCGGTGAACCGCGCGGCGATCACCGCCGCATGGCGTCGCCCGGAGACGGACGCTGTGCCGATGCTGCTTGAGCAAGCGCGCTTAACGCCGGACATGTCCAGCCAGACTCATCAGCTGGCATGGAAACTGGCGGATAAACTGCGTAATCAAAAAACCGCCACTGGCCGCGCTGGCATGGTGCAAAGCCTGTTGCAGGAATTCTCCCTCTCCTCCCAGGAAGGTGTCGCGCTGATGTGCCTGGCGGAAGCCCTGCTGCGTATCCCCGATAAAGCGACCCGAGACGCGCTCATTCGCGACAAAATCAGCAACGGCAACTGGCAGTCCCATATTGGCCGCAGCCCGTCGCTGTTTGTTAACGCCGCCACCTGGGGCTTGCTGTTTACCGGGCGTCTGGTCTCCACTCATAACGAAGCCAGCCTGTCGCGCTCCCTGAACCGGATTATCGGCAAGAGCGGCGAACCGCTGATCCGCAAAGGTGTGGATATGGCAATGCGCCTGATGGGCGAGCAGTTTGTCACCGGGGAAACCATTGCCGAAGCGCTGGCCAATGCCCGCAAGCTGGAAGAGAAAGGTTTCCGTTACTCCTACGATATGCTCGGTGAAGCCGCGCTGACCGCCACCGATGCCCAGGCTTATATGGTTTCTTACCAGCAGGCGATCCACGCCATTGGTAAAGCCTCCAACGGTCGCGGCATTTATGAAGGGCCGGGGATCTCCATCAAGCTGTCGGCGCTGCACCCGCGCTACAGCCGCGCCCAGTATGACCGTGTGATGGAAGAACTCTATCCGCGCCTGAAATCTCTGACCCTGCTGGCGCGCCAGTATGATATCGGGATTAACATCGACGCCGAAGAAGCCGATCGTCTGGAGATCTCCCTCGATCTGCTGGAGAAGCTGTGCTTTGAGCCGGAACTGGCGGGCTGGAACGGCATCGGTTTCGTGATCCAGGCGTACATGAAGCGCTGCCCGTTCGTGATCGACTACCTGATCGACCTGGCGACTCGCAGCCGACGCCGTCTGATGATCCGCCTGGTAAAAGGCGCATACTGGGACAGCGAAATCAAACGCGCCCAGGTGGAAGGGCTGGAAGGTTACCCGGTCTATACCCGCAAGGTGTATACCGACGTTTCCTACCTCGCCTGCGCCAAAAAACTGCTGGCGGTGCCGAACCTGATTTATCCGCAGTTCGCCACCCACAACGCCCACACCCTGTCGGCCATTTATCATCTGGCCGGGCAGAACTACTATCCGGGCCAGTATGAGTTCCAGTGCCTGCACGGCATGGGCGAACCGCTGTACGAACAGGTGGTGGGCAAAGTGGCTGATGGCAAACTCAACCGCCCGTGCCGCATTTACGCTCCGGTAGGGACTCACGAAACGCTGCTGGCGTATCTGGTACGCCGCCTGCTGGAAAACGGCGCAAATACCTCGTTTGTTAACCGCATCGCCGACACCACGCTGCCGCTGGATGAGCTGGTCGCCTGCCCGGTCGCCGCAGTGGAAAAACTGGCAGCCCAGGAAGGCATTCCCGGCCTGCCGCATCCGAAAATCCCGCGTCCGGTAGATCTCTACGGCAATGGCCGCGCTAACTCTGCGGGGCTGGATCTGGCTAACGAACACCGTCTGGCGTCGCTCTCTTCGGCATTGCTGAATAGCGCCACCCAGAAATGGCTGGCGCAGCCGATCCTCGAAGAGGCCGCGTGCGACGGGGAGATGACCCCGGTGATTAACCCGGCGGAACCGCTGGACATTGTCGGCTATACCCGTGAAGCCACCCAGGAAGAAGTCAGCCTGGCGCTGCAAAGCGCAGTAAATAACGCGCCAATCTGGTTCGCCACCCCGCCGCAGGAGCGTGCCGCCATCCTGGAACGCGCCGCGGTATTGATGGAAGACCAGATGCAAACGCTTATCGGCGTGCTGGTGCGCGAAGCGGGTAAAACCTTCAGCAACGCCATCGCCGAAGTGCGCGAAGCGGTAGACTTCCTGCGTTATTACGCGGGCCAGGTACGTGACGATTTTGATAATGAAACCCATCGCCCGCTTGGCCCGGTGGTATGTATCAGCCCGTGGAACTTCCCGCTGGCGATCTTCACCGGCCAGGTAGCTGCCGCACTGGCGGCGGGTAACAGTGTGCTGGCAAAACCTGCTGAGCAAACCCCACTGATTGCCGCCCTGGGCGTACGCATTCTGCTGGATGCGGGCGTACCGGCAGGCGTGGTGCAGTTATTGCCAGGGCGCGGCGAAACCGTTGGCGCGCAGTTGACCAGCGATGAGCGGGTGCGCGGCGTGATGTTTACCGGCTCCACCGAAGTGGCGACGCTGTTGCAGCGCAATATCGCGACCCGTCTCGATCCGCAGGGCCGCCCGACGCCGCTGATTGCCGAAACCGGCGGGATGAACGCCATGATCGTCGATTCTTCCGCCCTGACCGAACAGGTGGTGGTGGACGTAGTTTCCTCGGCGTTCGACAGCGCCGGACAGCGCTGCTCGGCATTGCGCGTGCTGTGCCTTCAGGATGATATTGCCGACCACACCCTGACTATGCTGCGCGGCGCAATGGCGGAATGCCGTATGGGCAACCCGGAGCGCATGACCACCGATATCGGCCCGGTGATTGACGCCGAAGCCAAAGAAAACATTGAGAATCACATTCAGGCGATGCGCGCCAAAGGCCGTCCGGTATTCCAGGCGGTACGCGAGCATCAGGCCGATGCCCGTGAATGGCAAAGCGGCACCTTCGTCAAGCCAACCCTGATTGAACTTGAGCGTTTCGATGAACTGCAAAAAGAGGTGTTCGGCCCGGTACTGCACGTGGTGCGTTACAACCGCAATAACCTCGATGCGCTGATCGAGCAGATCAATGCCGCAGGCTATGGCCTGACGCTGGGGGTTCACACCCGTATCGATGAAACCATCGCTCAGGTCACCGGCAGCGCCAGCGTTGGCAATATGTACGTTAACCGCAATATGGTTGGCGCCGTGGTCGGCGTGCAGCCGTTCGGCGGCGAAGGTCTGTCCGGCACCGGTCCGAAAGCGGGTGGCCCGCTGTATCTGTACCGTCTGCTGGCGAATCGCCCGGAGAACGCGGTAACCACCACCTTTAACCGCAACAACAGCCTGCCGGTGGACAGCCAGTTGCGCACCGCGCTGCTGCAACCGCACGAGGCGCTAACCCAGTGGGCGGCTAACCGTCCGGCGCTGAAAGCGGTATGCGAGTCGTTCGGCCAGCAGGCGCAAACCGGGGTACAGCGCGTACTGCCAGGGCCGACCGGCGAGCGCAACACCTATACCCTGCTGCCGCGCGAACGGGTGCTGTGCCTGGCGGATAACGAAGATGACGCCCTGGTGCAGCTTGCCGCTGTTACCAGCAGCGCCAGCCGCGCGCTGTGGCCGGAAGATAAACTGCATCGCGAACTGGCCGGTAAACTGCCTTCTGCCGTTGCCCAGCGCATCGACTTCGCAGGTGCGGATTCGCTGATGAGCCAGCATTTTGACGCGGTTATCTATCATGGCGATTCCGACCAGTTGCGCACCCTGTGTGAAAACGTGGCGGCCCGCGACGGCGCGATTGTTTCGGTGCAGGGTTTTGCCCGTGGCGAAACCAATCTGCTGCTGGAGCGGTTGTGGATTGAACGCTCGCTCAGCGTTAACACCGCGGCGGCAGGCGGCAACGCCAGCCTGATGACAATCGGCTAACGCTTCGCTACCCTAAAAGCTCCGTTCAGGAGCTTTTTTTTGGGGATCGATCATGAAACGAATAGGATTAACGGTGATTGCGTTGCTGATGTCATCGGCGGCGCTGGCCCAGGATTGTGAAAAGGCCGCCACGCAGATGGAGTTAAATCAGTGTGCAGGAGAAGAGTATAAAAAAGCGGATGGCGAGCTGAACGCGGCCTATAAAAAGGTGTTTACCCACGCCAGCAAAGAGCAGAAGGATTTACTGAAACAGTCACAAAATGCGTGGATCAAAGTGCGTGATGCCGACTGCAACTTCATCGCTTCTGGCGTCGATGGCGGCAGCATTCAGCCGATGATCTTTAGCCAATGCCTGGCGGATAAAACCCGCGAACGCACCGCGTACCTTGACTCGCTGTTGCAGTGTGAAGAAGGCGATTTAAGCTGCCCGCTTCCCCCGGCCAGTTAACGGGGGCGGATGCCCTCGATAATCATGCGCTGGACGTTGTCCACCGTCTGCTGGAAGAAGGCGTCATCCTGTAAGGTGGCGCCGGTTACCGCTTCGACCTGTACCGAAAAATCCGCGTAATGCTGAGTTGTCGCCCAAATCATAAAGATCAGGTGATTGGGATCAACCTGCGCCAGTTTTCCCTGCGCCACCCACCCGGCGACAATCGCCGATTTCTCCTCCACCAGCGGTTTGACGTCCCCGGACAGTTCCCCCATCAATAATGGCGCGCCCTGGAGCATCTCCATACAAAACAGCCGGGAGGCTTCGGGGTAGTCCCGGGACACGTCCATTTTTAAGCGGATGTATTCCCTAATGGCGGTCAGCGGTTCGAGATCGCTGCGAAACGCCCTCAGCGGTGCCAGCCAAATCGACAGGATCTGTTTCAGCACCTCAATATAAAGCGCGTCTTTAGAGGGGAAATAGTAGAGCAGATTGGTTTTCGACACCCCTGCGCACTCGGCGATTTGCTCCAGCGTCGCGCCGTGAACACCATATTTTGAAAACTGGCTGAGGCCTGCCTGTAAAATGGCATCCCGCTTCGCCGCCACCGCCTTTGAACGTTTACCGGCGGGTTTCTTTCCCTGCGTCATGCGTGGATTATCCTTCCGTTTGTTCTACGGCCTGCTCGCTGGCCGTTTTTTTTCTGAGCTTTAGTTCGCTGACCAGCACGCCGAGCACGATGCAGGCACCGCCCAGCAGGGCAATGGCGGGCAGGCGTTCCCCGGCCATCCGACCAAAGATCCCGGCCCATACCGGCTCGCCGGTGTAAATCACCGTGGCCCGCGTCGGCGACACGCTGCGCTGGGCCCAGTTCATGGTGACCTGAATAATGGCGCTAAAGATGCCTAATCCCAACGCCACCACCAGCAGCCCGGTGGAAAACGGCGGAACGCGCTCCCCGGCCGGGGCCATCATCATAAAGGAAACCAGCGAGGCCGTAGCCAGTTGCACCACCGTGACGCGCTTGATATCCACTTTGCCAGCCCAGGCGCTGATCAGAATGATTTCGGCGGCAATCGCCACCGCGCCAATCAGGGTAATGATTTCGCCCTGGCCCATCGCCAGCAGGTTGCCGTCCGGCCCGGCAAGGAACACCAGGCCGATAAACGCCAGCGCCACGCCGATCCACGACATCAGCCCCGGCATTCTGCCCAGGCACAGCCACTGTAACAACGGCACCAGTGGCACATACATGGCGGTAATAAATGCGGATTTGCTGCTGGGAATGGTTTGCAGCCCCCAGGTTTGCAGGCTGTAGCCGAGCGCAATAGCTATGCCGATCGACACGCCTGCTTTAAGTTCCAGGCGCGTCAGCCCACGCAGGGATTTAACCGAAAGCAGGCCAACCGCTAACGCCGCCGTGGCGAAACGTAGTCCCACGAAGAAGAACGGATCGCTGAGGGTCACCGCATACTGGACGGCAAGAAAAGTCCCGCCCCAGAACATGGTAATTAGGATCAGCAAAGCTTCCTGTGGCTTAACGGAAAATTGATAGCGTTGGCGTAGCGAGGACATGAGAGCACCAGAAAATGTGACAGCTCTCAAGTTTGCGATGGATTAAGCCCTGGCGCAACGCTTAAAAACGAAACCGCCGGACGAAGCCGGCGGCGATGTTGATTAACCCCGTTAAAGCTCAGTCATCGGGTTAATCCACAGGGTTTGGCGAGTTCGGGTTACTCATTATTTCCACGGTTGCCGCCATGGCTATTTTTCCCCCCTTTTTTCCCCGCTTCTGATGCACGTTGCGGGTCATTTTTAAAGTTCCCGCCGCTTGCCTGGCCGCCTTTACGGCCAGCTTCTGATGCTCTTTCACGATCTTCTGCAAAGTTGCCAGAACCACCACGATGGTTTGCCATATCTTACCTCCGGTAAGCGAAACATTAGTCTTTATACAGTTTTGAAAGAAAAACAGCCTTATTACCCGCGGGTGACAAGAGAGACATTTCGTTTGCCGCGTGAGTTAAAGCCTAGACCACACGGGCACGCAGATCATTTTTGCGTAACATTTAGCAACATGTAATCCATCAATCGGGTGATTATTAACCGCCATTATCTATAAATAGCTCTAATCAGTACCAAAATTGGTAGGTTTTATATGTGAAAGAATGCAACAGAGCGGCAACGTTGACTAAGTTGCTATACATCAAGCAAAAGTCTGGGAAATTTGCACTCCTGGCGCAACGTCATATCTTTAAAAGAGGGCAACCTGGCGTTGCGAACAAGATATTGAACTCAGGAGTGACTAAAGATGGCGAAGATTTTAGTGCTTTACTACTCAATGTATGGACATATCGAGACCCTGGCACAGGCCGTAGCGGAAGGCGCGCGGGGCGTTGAAGGCGTTGATGTAGAAGTGAAACGCGTTTCCGAAACCATGCCGCCTGACGTCTTCGCCAAAGCAGGCGGTAAAGCGCAAACCACGCCGGAAGCCACCGTCCAGGAGCTGGTAAATTATGACGCGATTATCGTCGGCACCCCTACCCGGTTCGGCAATATGTCAGGTCAGATGCGCACCTTCTGGGACCAGACCGGCGGCCTGTGGGCATCCGGCGCGCTGTACGGAAAAATCGCCAGTGTGTTTAGCTCCACTGGCACCGGCGGCGGCCAGGAACAAACTATTACTTCAACCTGGACTACCCTGGCGCATCACGGCATGGTGATTGTGCCCATCGGTTACGGCACCAAAGAACTGTTTGATATTTCACAGGTGCGCGGCGGTACGCCGTACGGCGCTACGACCATTGCGGGCGGCGACGGCTCGCGTCAACCCAGCGAAGAAGAGTTATCTATTGCCCGTTATCAGGGCCAACACGTCGCCAGCCTGGCGGTTAAACTCAAAGGCTAAAGGTACAGGAGAATATTGATGCCAAATCAACAATCGAAAGCTCATCACGTGGGTGAATGGGCCAGTCTGAGAAATACCTCGCCGGAAATTGCTGAAGCCATTTTTGAAGTGGCGGACTATGACGAAAAACTGGCGGAGAAAATTTGGGAAGAAGGCAATGATGAAGTGCTGATCCGCGCCTTTAAAAAAACCGATAAAGACTCCCTGTTCTGGGGGGAGCAAACCATCGAACGGAAAAACGTCTGAGTTAACGCCCCCGCCGCCCGGCGGGGGCAATATTTTATTTCACCGCCTCTTCTAACACCCCGGTAAATTTATCCCACGGACAAAAACCCTCGCTGTCGGTTGGGCAGCCGTTAAGTTGCAGCGTGACGCGCTGCGGCGGGCTTTCCAGATTGAGCGGCGTGGCGTCGCGTAACTGATCGCTACTCTGATATACGTATTCCACCTTCATCAAATCGCGGTTGGTTTTGCTGTCGTGCCAGCGCTGGAACATAATTTTGCCGCCAATAGGCGTGCGCTCGTACTGGTGGGTAAGCTGGTACGGTTTGAAATCCAGCGCCGTCAGCAGCGAGGCGATATTCGAATCATGCCCCACCAGCACCGTCACGGCAGGACCCTGCTTCTCGGTCACCAGCGCTTTCTGAATGTATTTCACCAGCGGTGCGGCCACGTTGCGCGCCACCTCCGGCGAGGTAAACAGCGTATCCTGATAGCCGTTTTTCAGCTTCGACAATACGCTCCACTGTTTATCGGTTTTGATCTGGCCCCAGGCCACTTCATCCACGGGGAAGCCTTCGTAATACTGGAGCGTAAAGGCATCCACCAGCGAGTTACCCACTTTCAACGGCCCACTCACGCCCGGCTCCTCGGTGGGTTTGGCGCTAAAGGTATCTTTCGCCGCCGTTAAGTCACACACCTGTTTCTGTTTGCAGGAGGGCGAGTCGTCATAACCGGTGATCTCTTCGAGCAAGGTATAGCTTTCATCCAGTTGATATTCACTACGCTGGGTTTCCATCGCTTTCAGCGCCGCCTGCTGGAATTCTGGCGAGGTGTTGGTGATCACCGGATTGAAGGTGGGGTCCATCGTGCCCATTTTTTCCTGATGATGGACCGGAATATCGCAGCCCGGAAACGCGCCGGTTATAAAGAACTGCGCGGTGGCGACGGTGCGTTGCAGGCTGTTAGCGTAAACATAGACCCGCTCGTTCGCCGGGCATTCGCCCTTCGTCACCAACCCCTGTTGGGCAAACCACTCGCGGAAATAGTGGCCCATATACACTTCCAGCACGCCGCCTTTGGTGGTGAGCTGCCCGCCGGGGACATCCCACTCTGGCCATTTTTGCGCGGTGGATTGTTCGAGTACGCTGCCGTTATTGGCAAGCGGCGCGCGTAAGTTATGGCGGCTCATCAGTAAAACCTGCTGGAGCTGATAGCCCTCCGGCGCGGTCTGCGCCTGCGCCAAAGCGGGTAAGAGCACGGCAGAGGCCAGCGCCATTGCGAGTATTTTTTTATTCATGCCAGGTTCCTCAGGACGTTTATTCCAGCAACGAGTGTGGCAGAAAAAACCCCAACACCCCGGCGAGCGGATCGCAAAATGACGGATTTATGACAGGTTAGGCATTCCGGCGGATAAGTTTTATAATGAAACCATATAGTGTTTTTTTTTAAGGAGAAGCGATGAAACGGACCCGTATGGCTAACACCACCTGCCCGGTTGCCCGGTCGCTGGATATCATCGGCGACTGGTGGTCGCTGCTGATTGTACGCGATGCGCTACGCGGTATCACCCGCTTTAGTGAATTTCAAAAAAGCCTCGGCATCGCCAAAAATATGCTCACTGTCCGCCTTAAGCAACTGGTGGACGAAGAGATCCTGCGTTTGCAACCCGCCTCCGACGGTAGCGCCTGGCAGGAGTATGTCTTAACAGAAAAGGGCCTCGCGCTGCAAACGGTTCTGGTGGCGCTATCCCAGTGGGGGAATGATTTTCTGTTTGATGCTGACGAAACGCCTGGCGTGCTGGTTGACATCACCCATCGCAAACCGCTGCGCCGCCTGGAGCTGATCGCCGATGATGGCCGCAAACTGGAACCCGCCGAAGTCCAACCTAAGTTACCGGCCCGCTAAAATATAAACGCCCTTTTGGTTAAAAAAAAAAGCGCGCGAATTGGTTGCATCATAAAACCAAATTATCTACAGTTAATTTAGTTTCAATATGCAACTTAATTCCAAGGAGTCAACCATGAGCAGCGCATCTTCTACAGCAGTGATTACTGGCGCGTCATCCGGTATCGGCGCGGTATACGCCGAGCGGCTGGCAGCCCAGGGGTATAACCTGATACTGGTGGCGCGTCGCGCCGAACGGCTGCAAGCGCTGGCGACACAGTTGGCGGAGCGTTATGCCGTCAACGTAACCCCTGCGATCGCAGATCTCAGCCGGGAGTCAGGCATCGAGGCGGTAGAAAAGGTATTGCGTGAAGATGACGCCATCACCCTGCTGGTGAATAACGCCGGTGCGGCGCAGATGGCGTCGTTTCTGGACAGCAGCGCCCAGGCGCATCAGGACATCATTACCCTGAATATCACTGCCCTCACCCGCCTGTCGCTGGCGGTACTGCCGCGTTTTAAAGCGCGTAACGCCGGGACGATTATCAACATCGCCTCGACGCTTTCGATTCACGCCCGTGGCGAAACCGCGCTGTACAGCGGCACCAAAGCCTACGTGTTAAATTTCTCGCGCGGTTTACAGGCAGAATTTGCCCACAGCGGCGTGCGGATCCAGGTGGTGATGCCGTCCATTACCGCTACGGAAATATGGGGACACTCCGGGATTGCCCATGCGCAACTGCCCGAAGGCACCGTGATGAGCACTGAAGATATGGTCGACGCCGCGCTTGCCGGGCTGGCGCAGGGAGAAAACATCACGATCCCGCCGCTACACGATATGGCGCTGTGGGAACGCTACGAAGAGGCGCGGTTAGCGGTGTTTGCCGCCTCGCGGACCGGTATTCCGGCACCGCGTTATGTGGAATAAACGGTTAAGGCACAGAAGGCCAGCAATGGCCTTCCCGCACTAGACCTGCATATTCATCACGTCCTGGTAGGCCGACACCAGTTTATTCCGCACCTGAATTCCCATTTGCAACGAAACCGATGATTTCTGCAAGTCGACCATCACATCGTTAAGCGAAACGCCTGGCGCGCCGAGTGAAAACTGGTTCGCCTGGGCGCGGGCGGCGTTCTGGGTATCGCTGATGCGACCCAGTGCGGCCTGTAGTTCGCCAGCGAAGCTGACGGCGGGCTGCGGTTGTACCGGCGTGTTGCGCGCAGACAGCATGGTGGCCTGCAACTGCTGAACGACGCCTTCAATCCCCTGAATGGACATAACACTCCCCTGGATCATTTCGAGTAGACGGAGGTTACCACCTTGTCAATGAGATAAAGGCGTTAAATAGCCCCTAAAATCTCATCTATTTGGTTCATCGAAATTCCCGGAAAGCCAAATAATGGCAGCGCCATCATTGTGGAAGTTATTGTGCACGTTGCACCCGGGAGTCCGTTTTGCTTCATAACACCGAAATTGTTGTCCACGCTGAGCGTAGAGGTGCGCGATGAATTCCGCTGCTCAAGCTCAGGCGCCAGCAAATAAAGCCAACGAATGGTTAACCCGCCTGCGTTCAAATCCTCGTATTCCGTTGATGGTGGCCGGCGCGGCTGCGGTCGCTATTATCGTGGCCCTGGTCCTGTGGGCGAAAACCCCGGACTACCGGGTTCTGTACAGTAATCTCAGCGAAAAAGATGGCGGCGCCATCGTTACCCAACTCACCCAAATGAATGTCCCGTACCGTTTCTCTGAAAACGGCGGCGCAATCCTGGTGCCGGCGGATAACGTGCATGAACTGCGCCTGAAGATGGCCGGGCTCGGCCTGCCGAAAGGCGGCGCAGTCGGATTTGAGTTGCTGGACCAGGAAAAATTCGGCATCAGCCAGTTCAGCGAGCAGGTAAACTACCAGCGCGCGCTGGAAGGTGAACTGTCGCGCACCATCGAAACCTTAGGCCCGGTGAAAAGCGCCCGCGTTCATCTTGCCATGCCAAAACCGTCGCTGTTTGTCCGCGAGCAAAAAGCCCCTTCCGCTTCCGTCACGGTGAATCTGGAACCGGGCCGCGCGCTGGATGAAGGGCAAATTACCGCCGTGGTGCATATGGTCTCCAGCGCGGTAGCCGGTCTGCCGCCGGGCAACGTGACCCTGGTCGATCAGGGCGGTCACTTGTTGACCCCGTCCAGCACCGCCGGACGCGATCTGAACGATGCGCAGCTAAAATACGCCGCCGACGTTGAAGGCCGCGTCCAACGCCGTATCGAAGCTATCCTCGGTCCTATCGTCGGCAACGGCAACGTTCATGCCCAGGTGACCGCGCAGATCGATTTCGCCAGCAAAGAGCAAACCGAAGAACAGTACCGCCCGAATAACGATCCGAGCCAGGCAGCCATCCGTTCGCGTCAGCTAAACAGCAATGAGCAAATCGGCAGCGGTTTGCCGGGCGGCGTGCCGGGCGCGCTGTCTAACCAACCTGCGCCGGCGAATAACGCGCCTATTGATGCGCCTGCGGCGCAAAACCCGCAAAACGCGCAGAACAACGGCCAGCGTACCCAAACTGCCAATAACAACAGCACCGTGCCGCGCAACACCCAGCGCGATGAAACCACCAACTACGAAGTCGATCGCACCATCCGCCATACCAAAATGAACACCGGCGATGTGCAGCGTTTGTCCGTGGCGGTGGTGGTGAACTATCGCACCCTGCCAGACGGCAAACCTCTGCCGCTGACCAACGATCAGATGAAGCAGATCGAAGATCTGACCCGTGAGGCGATGGGCTTTACCGAAACGCGCGGCGACACGCTGAACGTGGTGAACTCGCCGTTCACCGAGACGCTGGAAACCGGCGGCGAACTGCCGTTCTGGCAACAGCAGAGCTTTATCGACCAGCTGATGTCCGCAGGCCGCTGGCTGATTGTCCTGATTGTCGCCTGGCTGCTGTGGCGTAAAGCGGTACGTCCGCAGCTACAGCGCCGCGCCGAAGAGACCAAAGCCGTCCAGGAAGTGGCTCGCCAGCAGAAAGAGATGGAAGACGCAGTGGAAGTGCGCCTGACCCGCGACGAGCAAACCCAACAACGTCGCACCACTCAGCGCCTGAGCGCCGAAGTGATGAGCCAGCGTATCCGTGAAATGTCAGATAACGATCCGCGCGTGGTCGCGCTGGTCATTCGCCAGTGGATGAGTAACGAAATATGAGTGAACTGAGCGGTACCGACAAAAGCGCCATTTTGCTGATGACCATCGGCGAAGACCGGGCGGCGGAGGTGTTCAAACACCTCTCCCCGCGCGAAGTGCAACACCTGAGCGCAGCGATGGCCAACGTGCGCCAAATCTCCAATAAGCAGTTGACCGACGTGCTGGCGGAGTTTGAACAGGAAGCCGAACAGTTCGCCGCACTGAGCGTCAACGCCAACGACTACCTGCGTTCGGTGTTGATCAAAGCGCTGGGCGAAGAGCGCGCCGCCAGCCTGCTGGAGGATATTCTCGATACCAAAGAGACCACCTCGGGGATGGAAACGCTCAACTTTATGGAGCCGCAGAGCGCCGCCGACCTTATCCGCGACGAGCATCCGCAGATTATCGCTACCATCCTGGTGCACCTCAAACGCGGCCAGGCGGCGGATATTCTGGCCCTGTTTGACGAGCGCCTGCGTCACGACGTGATGCTGCGTATCGCCACCTTCGGCGGCGTCCAGCCAGCCGCGCTGGCGGAGCTGACCGAGGTACTCAACAACCTGCTCGACGGCCAGAACCTCAAGCGCAGCAAAATGGGCGGCGTAAGAACCGCAGCCGAGATTATCAACCTGATGAAAACTCAGCAGGAAGAAGCGGTTATTACGGCAGTACGCGAGTTCGACGGCGACCTGGCGCAGAAAATTATCGACGAGATGTTCCTGTTCGAAAACCTGGTGGAAGTGGACGACCGCAGTATCCAGCGCCTGTTGCAGGAAGTGGATTCCGAATCGCTGCTGGTGGCGCTCAAAGGCGCCGAACAGCCGCTGCGCGAGAAGTTCCTGCGCAATATGTCCCAGCGTGCGGCAGATATTCTGCGCGACGACCTGGCCAACCGTGGCCCGGTGCGCCTCTCCCAGGTAGAGAACGAGCAGAAGGCCATTCTGCTGATTGTGCGCCGTCTGGCAGAAACCGGCGAGATGGTGATTGGCAGCGGCGAGGATACCTATGTCTAACCAACCGGCCTGGCAGCGCTGGCTGCCTGACGATCTCGCCCCGCCTACAGCGGATTTCGTGATGCCGGAAGCGGTAGAGCCCAATACTGAGCTCACCGCCGCCCAGCAGGAACAGCATCTGCAACAGCAACTGGCGATGCTGCAAACCCAGGCCCATGAACAGGGCTATAACGCAGGCGTCGCCGAAGGCCGCGCCCAGGGGTTTGAACAGGGCCGCCAGGAAGGTTTTCACAAAGGTGTCGAACAGGGCATGGCGGAAGCCCGCAACCAGCAGGCCCCGGTGCATGCCCGGATGCAGCTGCTGGTCAGCGAATTCCAGAACACCCTTGACGCCCTCGACAGCGTCATTGCGTCCCGTCTGATGCAGATGGCGCTGGAGGCCGCGCGTCAGGTGATCGGCCAGTCCGCCGGGGTTGACAACAACGCCCTGATTAAACAGATCCAAATGTTATTGCAGCAGGAACCGCTGTTCAGCGGCAAACCGCAACTGCGCGTGCACCCGGATGATTTACAACGTGTGGAAGAGATGCTCGGCGCAACGCTCAGCCTGCACGGCTGGCGGCTGCGCGGTGACCCGACGCTGCACCCCGGCGGCTGTAAAGTCTCGGCAGACGAAGGCGATCTTGACGCCAGCGTCGCCACCCGCTGGCAGGAACTCTGCCGCCTCGCAGCACCTGGGGTCGTGTAATGACCGCCCGGCTTACCCGCTGGCTGGCGTCGCTCGACGCCTTCGAAGCCAAAATCGCCCAGTTGCCGCCGGTGCGCCGTTACGGGCGACTGACTCGCGCCACAGGCCTGGTACTGGAAGCCACCGGCCTGCAATTGCCGCTGGGGGCGACCTGCATTATTGAGCGCCAGAACGGCAGCCAGACCCAGGAAGTGGAAAGCGAAGTGGTGGGCTTTAACGGCCAGAAGCTGTTTCTGATGCCGCTGGAAGAAGTGGAAGGGATTTTGCCCGGCGCGCGGGTCTATGCCCGGCACGCGGTGGGCGACAATCTGCAAAGCGGCAAACAGCTTCCGCTGGGCCCGGAACTGTTAGGCCGCGTGCTGGACGGCGGCGGTAAACCGCTCGACGGCCTGCCCGCGCCGGAAACCGACTGCACCGGCGCGCTGATCACCCCGCCGTTCAACCCGTTACAACGTACCCCGATTGAAGACGTGCTGGACGTGGGCGTGCGCCCAATCAACGCCCTGCTCACCGTTGGGCGCGGCCAGCGTATGGGCCTGTTCGCCGGTTCCGGCGTCGGCAAAAGCGTGCTGTTAGGCATGATGGCCCGTTACACCCAGGCGGACGTGATTGTGGTCGGCCTGATCGGCGAACGTGGCCGCGAAGTGAAAGACTTTATCGAAAACATTCTCGGCCCCGAGGGGCGCGCCCGCTCGGTGGTGATCGCCGCCCCGGCCGATGTCTCTCCCCTGCTGCGTATGCAGGGCGCGGCCTATGCCACGCGCATCGCCGAAGATTTCCGCGATCGCGGCCAGCACGTACTGCTGATTATGGATTCCCTGACCCGCTACGCCATGGCCCAGCGTGAAATCGCGCTGGCGATTGGCGAACCGCCTGCCACCAAAGGCTATCCGCCATCGGTGTTCGCCAAGCTTCCGGCGCTGGTGGAACGCGCGGGCAACGGCATCTCCGGCGGCGGCTCGATTACCGCCTTTTATACCGTATTGACCGAAGGTGATGACCAGCAGGACCCGATTGCCGACTCGGCGCGCGCGATCCTCGACGGCCACATTGTGCTGTCGCGCCGCCTGGCGGAAGCGGGCCACTATCCGGCAATTGATATTGAAGCGTCTATCAGCCGCGCCATGACGGCGCTGATCACCGAGCAGCATTACGCCCGGGTGCGGATGTTTAAGCAGTTACTGTCGAGTTTTCAACGCAACCGCGATCTGGTGAGCGTGGGGGCGTACGCCAAAGGCAGCGATCCGTTACTGGATAAGGCCATCGCGCTCTGGCCGCAGCTTGAGGCATTTTTACAACAGGGCATTTTCGAGCGTGCCGACGTCGAGAATTCGCTACAGGCACTGGAGCTGATCTTCCCGACGGTGTAACGAGGCGTCAGTGAGGTAACGATGAGTCAGAGCAATGCGCTTAACACCTTAAAAGATCTTGCGGAAAAAGAAGTCGATGACGCCGCTTTGCGGTTGGGTGAAATGCGGCGGGGGTGCCAGCAGGCTCAGGATCAACTCAATATGCTGATCGATTATCAGCACGAGTACCGCGACAACCTGAACCAGGATATGAGCCAGGGTATCGCCAGTACCCGCTGGCAAAACTACCAGCAGTTTATCCAGACCCTGGAAAAAGCCATCGAACAGCATCGGCAGCAGCTGATGCAGTGGAATTCGAAAGTCGATCAGGCGTTAGGTTTCTGGAAAGAGAAAAAGCAGCGTTTGCAGGCATGGCAGACGCTTTCCGATCGACAGGCCAGCGCCGCTCTACTGGCGGAGAACCGGCTCGATCAAAAACGTATGGATGAGTTTGCGCAGCGCGCGTCATTTCGGAAAAGCGAATGATTACATTACCTAAAATTTCAGTGTCCCCAGAGGGCGAAATCGCCGGGCTGGCGGGTTCCGATAAAACCGCCCCGAACGGCGAAACCTTTTTGGCGCTGTTAAGCCAGGCGATGCCTGGTCTGGGCGACGGCAAGACGGTAGACCTCGACGCGCTGGCGGGCGGCACGCCAAAGCTGGCGCTGAAGCCCGGTGAGCTTACCGAAGATGCAGACGCCAAAACCCTGCTCGACGCGATGCTGGCCGGGCTGAACGCCCCGGTTGACGGCCAGGCTGATGACACCGCG
This sequence comes from Atlantibacter sp. MEI4A-1023, assembly GCF_056155425.1. Lineage (NCBI taxonomy): Bacteria > Pseudomonadati > Pseudomonadota > Gammaproteobacteria > Enterobacterales > Enterobacteriaceae > Atlantibacter > Atlantibacter sp. MEI4A-1023. The sequence continues at coordinate 1,772,142 of NZ_CM149568.1, read as the reverse complement.
GCCGTTGCCCGCGTGACCGATAAAATTCACAGCGTCGCGGAGGATAAACAGCTCAACGAACAGGATATGGCGGCGTTAAGTGCCCTGTTCGCTATGCTGCCGCATCAGCAGACGGCCACGCTGAGTCAAGTAGAGAGCCAGGCCACATCAACTGCGAACATTGCTACTGTGACCAGTAACCTCGCCAAAGCGCTGGCGGGTGATGCGCGCGCAGACGTCAAGAGCGACGGAAAAACGCGCCCTGAAACCCAGAACGTAAGCGGCCAGGCCCAGCCGACCGCCGCCGTCGCGCCGCAGCAGCACGAGGCGGTACAGGCAGCCAGCAATGCCGACAAACTGTTTAACGATGCCAACGCCAGCAGCCCGACTACGCCGTCTGCCCTGCAACCGCTGGTGAGCAGCGCCACGGCGGCCACCACGCCGACCACTGCCGCCATCGCCACGCCGCATACCGCCGTGCTGAATGCCCAGTTAGGCACCGCCGAGTGGCAGCACGCGTTTAGCCAGCAGGTCACTCTGATGACCCGTAACGGGCAACAGAGCGCCGAGCTGCGCCTCAACCCGGAAGATCTGGGCCAGGTGCATATCTCGCTGAAAATTGACGACAACCTGGCGCAGATGCAGTTCGTGTCGCCGCACAGCCACGTGCGCGCCGCGCTGGAAGCCGCGTTGCCGACGCTGCGTACCCAGCTTGCCGAAAGCGGCATTCAGCTTGGGCAGAGCGATATCAGCAGCGAAAGTTTTGCCGGGCAACAGCAGCAGCAAGGGCAGCCACAACAGGGCGGCTCGCGCGGCGGTCAGTTCAGTTTTGCCGGTAGCGGCGAAGAGAGCGTGGCGGCCCCTGCCAGCCTGCAACGCATCGCCCGTGGCGATAACGCGGTGGACATCTTTGCCTAACGCCTGAGGTAGCGTGAATATTCACGTCTTTTCCAGGCTTTAACCGCCCGCAGACACGGGATAATCAGCCACTATGCAGTACTGATAGAGGAAACACGGTCAGATGACTGACAGCGCAATCACTAAAAGCCGTAAACGCTCCATCTGGATCCCGTTACTGGTGCTCATTACTCTCGCTGCCTGCGCCACCGCAGGGTACAGCTACTGGCGGATGCAGCAAACGCCAGAAACCCCGGTAAAAGCGGAACCTGAACCGCCGCCGGCACCGGTATTTTATGCTCTGGATACGTTTACGGTTAACCTCGGCGACGCCGACCGGGTGCTGTATATCGGCATCACGCTGCGTCTGAAAGACGACACCACGCGTCAGCGCCTCAGTGAATACCTGCCGGAAATCCGCAGCCGTTTACTGCTGCTGTTCTCTCGTCAGAGCGCGGAGCAACTCGCTACCGACGAAGGAAAACAGAAGCTGGTCGAAGCCATCAAAGAGACGCTTGCCCAGCCGCTGGTAGCAGGCCAACCGAAGCAGGTCGTGACCGACGTGCTGTACACAGCTTTTATTCTGCGGTAGACCCATGGGCGACAGTATTCTTTCACAGGCCGAAATTGACGCATTGTTGAACGGCGATAGCGACGACAACGTTGAACAAAAAAAGGCTGGCGTCGGCGATAGCGATATTCGCCCTTACGATCCTAATACCCAACGCCGGGTGGTGCGCGAGCGTCTCCAGGCGCTGGAGATCATCAACGAGCGTTTCGCCCGCCAGTTCCGCATGGGGCTGTTTAACCTGCTGCGCCGTAGCCCGGATATCACCGTGGGCGCGATCCGCATTCAGCCCTATCACGAGTTTGCCCGCAACCTGCCGGTGCCGACCAACCTGAACCTGATCCACTTAAAACCGCTGCGCGGTACCGGGCTGTTTGTGTTTTCGCCAAGCCTGGTGTTTATCGCCGTGGATAACCTGTTCGGCGGCGACGGGCGCTTCCCCACCAAAGTGGAAGGCCGCGAATTCACCCATACCGAACAGCGCGTGATTATGCGCATGCTGAAGCTGGCGCTGGAATCGTACAGCGACGCGTGGAAAGCGATTAACCCGCTGGAAGTGGAATACGTTCGTTCCGAGATGCAGGTGAAGTTTACCAATATCACCACTTCGCCCAACGATATCGTGGTAAACACGCCGTTCCATGTCGAGATTGGCAACCTGACCGGCGAGTTTAATATCTGCCTGCCGTTCAGCATGATCGAGCCGCTGCGCGAGCTGCTGGTTAACCCGCCGCTGGAAAACTCCCGCCATGAAGATCAGAACTGGCGTGAGAACCTGGTGCGCCAGGTGCAGCATTCGGAGCTGGAGCTGGTGGCGAACTTCGCGGATATCTCGATGCGCCTGTCGAATATTCTCAAATTAAAACCGGGCGATGTGCTGCCCATCGAAAAACCGGATCGCATTATTGCCCATGTGGATGGCGTACCGGTACTGACCAGCCAGTACGGAACGGTAAACGGCCAGTACGCACTGCGCGTTGAACACCTGATCAACCCGATTTTACATTCGCTGAATGAGGAACAGCCCAAATGAGTGACATTAACAATCCGTCCGACGATAACGGCTCCGTGGACGATCTGTGGGCTGAAGCAATGAGTGAGCAGAAAACCGCGTCCAAAAGCAATGCAGACAGCGTGTTCCGCGCGCTGGAAGGCGGCGACGTCAGCGGGACGCTCCAGGATATCGATTTGATTATGGATATCCCGGTCAAGCTGACCGTAGAGCTGGGCCGCACCCGCATGACCATCAAAGAGCTGCTGCGCCTGACCCAGGGTTCGGTAGTGGCGCTGGAAGGTCTTGCCGGTGAGCCGCTGGATATTCTGATCAACGGCTATCTGATCGCCCAGGGTGAAGTGGTAGTGGTCGCCGATAAATACGGCGTGCGCATTACCGATATCATCACGCCGTCCGAACGTATGCGTCGTCTGAGCCGCTAAATGACTGCCCAGACTTCTACCGTCGCCGCGCCGCAAGCGATGCCGCAGGCTGGATCGTCGCTGATGCAGGTCAGCGGCGCACTGGCCGTGATTATCCTGCTGATTTTACTGGCAGGATGGCTGGCGAAGCGCTTTGGTTTCAGCGCCAAAAGCGGGCTGAGCCGGGATGTGAAACTGCGCAGCAGCGTCAGCCTCGGCACCCGCGAGCGCATCGTGGTGGTGGAAGTGGAAGACGCCCGGCTGGTGCTGGGCGTAACAGCCTCGCAGATCACCCATCTGCATACCCTGCCTCCGGCTCCGGCAGAAACGGCGGTTACGCCATCACAGCCCGCCGAGTTTCAAAACCTGATGAAAAATTTGCTTTCTCGTAACGGTAAACGTTGATGCGTCGCCTCTCTTTATTGCTTCTTATGCTTGGCCTGGCGGCGACGCCTGCCATGGCGCAACTGCCGGGCATTGTCAGCCAGCCGCTGGCCAACGGCGGCCAAAGCTGGTCGCTGCCGGTGCAGACGCTGGTGTTTATCACCTCGCTGACCTTTTTACCCGCCATTTTGCTGATGATGACCAGCTTTACCCGCATCATCATCGTGTTCGGCCTGCTGCGAAATGCGCTGGGCACGCCCTCTGCCCCACCCAACCAGGTGCTGCTCGGGCTGGCGCTGTTCCTGACCTTTTTTATTATGTCGCCGGTGTTGGATAAGATTTATACCGACGCCTATAAGCCGTTCAGCGAAAACCAAATCACCATGGATGTGGCGCTGGAAAAAGGCGCTCAGCCGCTGCGCGAATTTATGCTGCGCCAGACCCGTCAGGCCGATCTGGCGCTATTCGCCCGCCTGGCGAATATTCCTTCGCTGGAAGGACCGGAGGCGGTGCCGATGCGTATTCTGCTGCCCGCCTACGTCACCAGCGAGCTGAAAACCGCGTTCCAGATTGGTTTTACGGTGTTTATTCCGTTCCTGATTATTGACCTGGTGATCGCCAGCGTGCTGATGGCGCTGGGGATGATGATGGTGCCCCCCGCGACCATCGCCCTGCCCTTTAAGCTGATGCTGTTTGTGCTGGTCGACGGCTGGCAGCTGCTGGTGGGTTCCCTTGCGCAAAGCTTTTACAGTTAACGGAGAACGCCGATGACGCCAGAATCGGTCATGATGATGGGCACCGAGGCCATGAAAGTGGCGCTCGCGCTGGCTGCCCCGCTGCTGCTGGTGGCGCTGGTCACCGGCCTTATCATCAGTATTCTGCAAGCCGCCACCCAGATTAACGAAATGACACTGTCGTTCATTCCGAAAATTCTGGCGGTGTTCGTGGCGATTGTGGTGGCAGGCCCGTGGATGCTCAACCTGCTGCTGGATTACGTCCGCACCCTGTTCAGCAATCTGCCGTATATCATCGGTTAACTCGATGCTGCAAATCACCAGCGACCAATGGCTTCACTGGCTTAGCCTTTACTTTTGGCCGCTGCTGCGCGTGCTGGCGCTGGTCTCTACCGCGCCGATCCTCGGCGAACGGGTAATTAGCAAACGCGTTAAGATTGGCCTGGCGTTTATGATCACCTGGATTGTCGCCCCCACCATTCCCGCCAGCGATGTTACCATTTTCTCCGTGGAAGGCTTCTGGCTTGCCATGCAGCAAATCCTGATCGGCATTGCGCTCGGTTTTACCATGCAGTTCGCTTTTGCCGCAGTGCGTACGGCCGGTGAGATTATTGGCCTGCAAATGGGGCTTTCATTCGCGACGTTCTTTGACCCCGGCAGCAAGCTGAATATGCCAGTGCTGGCGCGGTTTCTCGATATGCTGGCAATGCTGCTGTTTTTAAGCCTTAACGGCCATTTATGGCTGATCTCAATGTTGGTGGACACCTTCCACACCCTGCCGATTAATGGCAATCCGCTTAACACCAACGCCTTTTATGCGCTGGCGAAATCCGGCGGGTTAATCTTCCTTAATGGCCTGATGCTGGCGCTGCCGATGGTGACGTTATTGTTGACCCTGAACCTCGCGCTCGGTTTATTAAACCGTATGTCGCCGCAGCTTTCAGTGTTTGTCATTGGCTTCCCGCTCACCTTGTCTATCGGAATGGTGGTGATTATTGCCCTGATGCCATTAATCGCGCCGTTCTGTGAACATTTATTCAGTGAGATCTTTTCCTTATTAAGCGATATTTTGGGTGAAATTCCGGCCACACCTTCTCCTTAATATTTGTGCCGTCATCCTGAGGTAATTCCTAAAATATTTGTTAAATAACATCCACCAGCATAACGCTGGCGCGGGATATAAGCTTTTAGCATTCTCACATTACTTTACATTTGATTTACTTTAAGACCTTTCCTGGCAAATTAAGGTGCGCTTTACGGGATAGTGATGGCGCCTGAATATTCATGTGTATTCTGCATCTGGTAACCCAGTGAAATATTTCAGACGTGTGAATATTTTTCGACAGCAGAATGAACAGGCGGGGTAATGGATTCGTTGTGTTTTAACGGATAACGCGATGAGTGAGGGTGTACCATGTCAACGATCATCATGGATTTATGCAGTTATACCAGACTGGGGTTAATCGGTTATTTAGCCAGTCGGGGTGTACGGAAAAGAAAAATAACCCAAGTGAATGATGTTGAGAGCCTTGAGAAGCAGTGCCGGTTAACGCAGCCGCACGTGGTGTTTATTAATGAGGATTGCTTTATCCATGACGCCGAAAGCAGTCAACGCATCAGGCAGATCATTAATCAACATCCCGGGACATTATTTATTGTGTTTATGGCCATTGCCAATCTTCATTTTGACGAGTATTTACGGGTAAGAAAAAACTTATTAATTAGTTCAAAATCGATTAAGCCAGAATCGCTGGATGAATTATTAGGGAATTATCTGACTAACGCGGCGCAGTGTTTAGGACATATCGCATTACCAACGCTTTCTTTAAGCCGAACGGAATCGAGTATGTTGCGAATGTGGATGTCGGGCCAGGGAACGATCCAAATATCCGATCAAATGAATATTAAAGCGAAAACCGTTTCATCGCATAAAGGCAATATCAAACGCAAAATTAAAACCCATAACAAACAGGTTATTTATCACGTTGTGCGGCTGGCAGACAACGTGACCAGTGGGATATTCGTCAATATGCGTTAAGCAGTAACCCATCTCTGGCTACGCTGGAGATGGATTAACTTATGTTGCCTGGCAATTAATCGACCTTTTCAACAAAAACCCCGTCAGGATGATCTTTCTCGTTAAAGAACCAGATCCCCATCGGATAATCCTCCAGCGATACCAGATACATGGTGCCTTCGTTAAAGGGCTCTACCGCCAATACCACACCGGGTCGACGCGGACCCCCATCCGTTTTCACCGTGACCCGATCGTTAATGTTCATAACTTCTCCTCCCGTATTGATAGTGGCAGTTTAGAACAATTCTCATTTTCTGGCACGAGCTTACCCAGACCGTAGCCCATTTTCTCTATCGACTACACTTAAGGCAGGCTTACTGCGCGAGGTACTGCCGATGAAAACAGTGAAAGAGTTTAGCGATGCTGATCATCGCGAAGTCGAGATTGACGTTGATGCCCTGCTCGCCGCCATTAACCAGCTCAGCGAAAGCGAAGTTCGCCCGGTTGATGATGGGGATGACACACCGCGGGTAAGCGTCAACGGGCATGATTACCATACCTATTCCGAACTTGCTGAGGCGTTTGAACTGGACATTCATGATTTTTCGGTCAGCGAGTTGAACCGCTAGATAAAAATATCCCGGCGGGGGCGCCGGGATAAAACTTGCTGAGCAAGAAGAAGTAAAATTCGTTACACCAGGAAATCTGATGCGACAACCACCATATAGGCAATTATTTTGCATGACAAGAATATATTCACGTCATAAATGTGTACTAATGTGGAATTTATTTGATAAATGTCTTGCACCCCTGAGCCACCGGGGCCTGGCAGAGAACGATGTGACACGTCCAGGGAGATAACCTGACTGTGATTGGGAGTATTCCTAAGCCATCGGATAACCCTGGTTTGAGTGAGATTATTATTAAGGATTGCTTATGCCTTCTTTGACAGAGCCGCTGCTGATTGTTTCCGACCTTGATGGTTGCCTGATTGACAGCCATACCCGGCAGTGGGCAGCCGCGCTTCCGATGTTGGATAAACTGCGTGAGCATAATATCCCTGTCATCCTGTGCAGTAGCAAAACCGCCGCAGAAACCATCGCGATTCAGAATGAACTGGGCCTGCAAGGTGAAGCGTTTATCGCGGAGAACGGTGCGGTCATCCATCTGAATGAAGAGTGGGACGATCACCCTGACTATCCGCGCTTAATCAATGGCGACACGCACGAATCGATTCGTAAGGTACTGGAGGAACTGCGCCAGTCACAGGGGTATAAATTTACCACTTATGATGATCTGGATGACCACACGATCGGCGAAATCACGGGCCTGCCGCCAAAAATGATTGCTCTGGCCAAACTGCAGGAAGCGTCGCAAACGCTCATCTGGCGTGACAGCGATGAACGGTTATCGGCGTTCAGCGATGCTCTTAACCATCTTGGGCTATGCATGATGGAAGGCGGTCATTTCTGGCACGTGCTGGACCAGCGCGGCGGGAAAGGCTCGGCATTAACCTGGCTGATCGACCAGTCCCGCCACCGGGAAGGCGCACGCCCTACAACCATCGCCATCGGCGATAGCCCTAACGACGTAACCATGCTTGACGCGGCGGATTATGCGGTGGTTGTGCAGGGCTACAGTAAGCAGCCGGTCGTGTTAAAAAACGATACCCCGCCGCGCGTTTACCGCACTCAGGAATACGGCCCGGCTGGCTGGTGCGAGGGTCTGGATTATTTTCTGGGCACCTCAGTCCGATGAACAGACACGATTGCGGCCCGTCTGCTTTGCCTGATACAACCGCCGGTCGGCAATAGATTGCAGGTGTTCAAAATCGTAATCGCTTTCCAGCAGCGCACAACTGACCCCAAACGAGGCGCTGATGCGAATGGTCGCGTGTTGGCGCACCAGAATTTCCTTGCTGTCGAGCCGCTCGCGGATGCGTTCAGCAACGGCGATGGCATCCGGCAATAACGTTCCCGGCAGCACAATACAAAACTCTTCCCCGCCCACGCGCCCGGCAATATCATCACCGCGCAGCGACTGACGCAGAATGCTCGCGACATGGGAGAGCGCTTTATCCCCGGTCTGGTGGCCCCAGGTATCGTTAATGCGCTTGAAATGATCGAGATCGAACTGGATCACGCAGAAAGGCAACTGCTGTTGCTGACAGCGCAGGGCAATCTGTTTGGCCCGCTCGATAAACGCGCCGCGATTAAACAGGTGGGTTTGCGCATCATACCAGGCGCGCCACTGGAGCGTTTTCTGCATGGCGAACATATTGCGCACCATCCGGCGTATCACATACCACGACCCTAACAACATCAATGAGAACAGCATCCACAACACACCCAGCACCAGCAAGATGCTGCCAAACTCGCCGTTCAGGCTCTGCTTAAGGGTGTAGCTCCTGATCAAAACGCCATCGAAGTAATTCAATTTCGCCCAGCTAACGTAGCGGGAGCCCATGCGCGCGACACCTTCGTTCTGCCGCGCCATTTCGTGGGCTAAGATGTCGCGCTCCTGATGAGTGAAACCCGTCTCAGCTGGCACCGAATCTGCGGATGAAGCAATCACCTGAAATTGATTATCCAACAGTAAAATTTCGCCGTTTTCGCGGCGAAACATCGCTTCGTTTAAAAAATCATTCATGGTGCCCAGCGAAAAATCCATCGCCAGCACACCATACCACTGGTTTTGATAATCCAGCGGCAGGCTGGCGGTAATCACCTGGTCTTCCTGGCGATTTGCCTCTTTGGCATGCGTCCAGCGCACCCCACGGTCAGGGTTGTTGCGCTGGGTATGGCGGTGGAAATAGGGCCGGGTTACTAACCGGTGATACCGGGAGGCGATATCCTGAGATGCACCATGCGGGGTGTTAGAGAGATAAAAACCGGCGCGGGAGGTATAAAACGTACGGCGTTGCCGATCCTGCTGGGGATCGGCCAGTTGTAAGATCGCGCCGAACTCCAGCGCGGCAATCAGTTCGCTTTCCAGCCGCGACTCGTCGCGGTTGAGCAGTGGATTTTGCCGGACACGCTGGTCGGAAACGCCGTTTACCGGCAGGCCGCGCTGCGCATCAAGACGGATTTGCCACGCCCCGAACTGGCGCTGTTGCGCGAACTGGTCCAGTGCCGCATCGGTGCGGTTGGTAGAAATGGGCGAGCTTAAGGCATGCTGCATGGCGGCGCGATAAAATTGCAACTTATCCACGCTGTACTGAAGATGGCGATCCAGCGCCGCAGCGACGCTTTGAATACGGTTTTTCTGGCTTGCCGTCCAGCCATTTTGTAGCACCACGATTTCACGCCAGGTGAGTAAAGTGGAGCAGAGAAACACCACCAGAAAGCAAATATTGACGATTTTTATCGGGTGCTTTAATCGCCATGCGTGTTGTTTGGCATTAACCGACACAGGCAACGCTCCCTGAAAACAGGCCGGAATGTAAAATGAGTGTGGCATAACGCCGCAGGTACGCCGTCAGAATTGCGCCTAAATTTACCGCTGCCTGCGCGTGGCCAGCGCACAAAATAAAGAGGGAAACCTTTCGGCTTCCCTCTTCACTATCAACGCGTGTGCATTGCTGACGTGCGGTCAATGGTCTTCTTCACGTAAAGCGGATTTACCAACGGTTAATTCATCTTCACGAAAAGCTTCGCGCTGCACACCGAACCCGTCATACCAGCGGCATTCCACCATGCCGCTCGAATAACCGGTTACCACCATACGCGGACCACCATTTTTGCGTTTAACTTCATCGCTGACCACAAAGACCATACCTGCCTCCTGAATCAGTGTGAAACGTTTACAACATAGTCAATTATGGTGATTTTTGCCTGGTATGCGCAGGTATTTTGCGGAAAAATCCTAATGGGCGGGTTTACCGCGCAGCCGGGAAATCATATTTACCACGGTCAGTACTACCGCGCCGATAATAAAACCCAGCACCAGGTTCATCGCTAACGGTAGCAACGCCTGCCCGATTCCACCGCCCTGCTCTGCCCAGTGCTCAATGGCGTGATGTACCGGGCCAATACCGTGTACCACAATACCGCCACCCACCAGGAACATCGCCAGGGTGCCTAAAATCGACAGCGCTTTCATCAGCCAGGGCGCGGTCACCAGCAGCCCTTTCCCCACGGCACGGGCAATGGCGGACGATTTTTTTTCCAGCCAGAAACCGAGATCGTCCAGCTTAACGATGATGCCGACAATGCCGTAAACCCCGATGGTGACCACAATAGCGATGCCGGATAACACCAGCACCTGGTTCAACAGCGGCGCATCCGCCACGATGCCCAGGGTGATCGCCACAATCTCGGCGGAGAGAATAAAGTCGGTGCGAATTGCGCCTTTCACTTTATCGCGCTCATACACCAGCGGGTCCTGCCCTGCGATGGCGTCCAGCCGCGCCTGGCGCTCTTCAGGGGTCTCTTTATGCTTGCGCGCCTGCCAGGAGTGAACCACCTTTTCCACCCCTTCGTAACAGAGAAACGCCCCGCCGATCATTAACAACGGCGTGATAGCCCAGGGCGCGAAGGCGCTGATAATCAGGGCCAGCGGCACCAGAATCAGTTTGTTGATAAAAGAGCCTTTCGCCACTTTCCAGACGACGGGCAGCTCGCGATTGGCGCGCACGCCGGAGACTTGCTGGGCGTTCAGGGACAAATCATCGCCCAGTACCCCGGCGGTTTTTTTCGCCGCCAGCTTGCCCATCATCGACACGTCATCCAGCAGCGTGGCGATATCATCTAACAGCGTTAATAAACTACTCCCGGCCAAAGTTAACTTCCTTCTGTAGGGTTTTAATGCCCCAAAGTATGGAACAAAAGCGATGTGAGCGGTAATAAACTCAGTGGCAATCGGAATATTGGCGCAACGCCCGGCGATTAAATCAGCGGATCGCCCCCGTTTGCCGGGGACGTTTTTTAGGGGTCAATGATGTCAACATTTTTTTAACCCTCAGTGAACATTAAAATGCTCGCCAGCGTAATAGTTTTCGCGTTCACTATAAGCCCGTTATGCTTCATTGCTCGCCTCCGTTCATTGCAAGCGCGTCAGCGAAGCGTCTCTTTTCTTTTTCTTTTGCAACGTGCTGCATCGGCGCGTTGGTGTTTTCTTAATCAAGTCGTGAGGGAGTATGCGTTTCGGAAAACTGTTGCCTCTGGTGGGGTCGCTCTTTGCGTTATATATCATCTGGGGTTCGACCTACTTTGCTATCGCCGTTGGGGTAAAAAGCTGGCCGCCGTTTATGATGGCCGGGGTGCGCTTTTTGGCGGCGGGTTCGCTGCTGCTGGCGGTGCTGCTGGCGACCGGGCATAAACTGCCCGCCATGCGCCCGCTGCTGAATGCCGCACTTATCGGCGTGCTGCTGCTGGCGGTAGGTAACGGTTTTGTGACCGTCGCTGAGCATCAAAACGTCCCTTCCGGGATTGCCGCCGTAATGGTCGCTACCGTTCCGCTGTTTACCCTGATTTTTAGCCGCTTTTTCGGCATTCAAACCCGCATGATTGAATGGCTGGGGATCGCTATTGGCCTTGCCGGCATCGTGCTGCTCAACAGCGGCGGCAACCTCAACGGCAACCCGTGGGGCGCATTGCTTATCCTTATCGGCTCGCTGAGCTGGGCCTTTGGATCGGTCTACGGATCGCGAATTGAATTACCGACCGGAATGATGGCAGGCGCGATTGAAATGCTTTCCGCCGGGATTGTCCTGATGGCGGCCTCGGTGTTGACCGGCGAAAAACTGACGGCAATGCCCGATCTCTCCGGCTTCCTCGCCGTGGGCTACTTAGCGGTTTTTGGTTCGCTTATCGCGATCAACGCCTATATGTATCTGATCCGCAACGTAACGCCCGCCGTGGCGACCAGTTACGCCTACGTTAACCCAGTGGTGGCGGTGCTGCTGGGAACCCGTTTCGGCGGAGAGAGTCTGTCGACAACCGAGTGGCTGGCGCTGGGGGTGATTATTTTCGCGGTGGTACTGGTGACGCTGGGGAAATATCTGTCACCGGGAAAGCCAGTGGTTAAGCCCTGCCCGGTAGAAAAATAACGCTACAGGGCATGGATGCCCTGAATATCAATCTCGGCGAGGCCACCGCCGCCGCACACCCACTCTTCGACCCGCTCACACAGCGCCTCGTCGGAGAGTTTACTCCGGCCACGCAAGGCGCATTCCCAGATAATCAACACCCGCCAGCCCTCTGCCCGCAGTCGTTCAACGTCACGTTTATCCCGCTCTACGTTGCTGGTGATTTTGGTCATCCAGAAATCAGTCCGTGTGGCGGGCACGTTGAACAGATAACAGTCGTGATGATGCCAGAAGCAGCCGTGGGTAAAGATGACGCAGCGGTACGCCTCAATCACGAAATCAGGCTTTCCGGGGAGCGAGGCATCCTGCGCGCGCCAGTCAAACCCCACGGCGGTGAGTAACGGCGCAAGACGCAATTCAATGGCGGTGTCGCGTGTCGCAATCGCCCGCATGTTTTTGCTGCGTATCGCCTTGCTGTGGACATCCGCCATCCATTACCCCTTACGTTGCGCCACCGCCTGTAGTATACGTGATTCAAGCAGTTTAGCCACCGCTGCAAAAACCGGCACCACCACCGAGTTACCAAACTGCCGGTAAGCCTGGGTATCAGACACCGGAATGCGGAAATCATATTGCTTTGGCGATTCAAAACCCATTAACCGTGCGCATTCACGTGGAGTCAGGCGGCGCGGGCGTTGGAGCTGGTTGGCCGGGTTATCAAAATCGGCTTCGCCCAATGCTTTATCCCATCCGCGATCGACCAGGATTTCTGCGCCGTCTTTGTAATAACGCGCCGAAAGCGTGCGCGCCACGCTGGATGGATCGCGCGGGTCAACCATGCCGAAACCAAATCCATTGCCCTTCGCCTGATGCTTTTTGGCATAGCGGTAAAGGTACTTCCACAAAATGGGGCTCAGGATGTAGCGCGCGTCGACAGTGGTATCCAGCAGCTCACCCAGCGCAGGCCGCTGGTCAGGAAAGAATTTATGGACATCACGCAGCGTAAAGCCGTCATGAAGATTGAGATCGCGCCGGAAACCCACCAGCACGATACGCTCGCGGTGCTGGGGCAAAAAGTTTTTGCCATCGATGATTTTTGGATCGTCAGGCCCGACGTCCCTGGCATTCGCCACTTCGTAACCCAGCTCGTCCAGGGTTTGCATGATGATGCGAAAGGTGTTGCCCTTATCATGGCTTTTCAGGTTTTTGACGTTTTCCAGCACAAAAATTGCGGGCTTTTTAGCCGCAATAATCCGCGCCACATCGAAAAACAGCGTGCCCTGCGTATCGCAGGCAAAGCCATGAGCGCGGCCTAAGGCATTTTTCTTCGACACACCCGCAAGGGAAAACGGCTGGCACGGAAAACCTGCCAGCAGCACATCGTGGTCCGGCAGGGTCTTATTGATATGCTCAAACGCCGCATCATCGGTGATATCCGCATGGTGGCTTAACGTAACGTCGCGAATATCTTCATTAAAGGTGTGCGCAAGCGGATCGCAATACCAGTTGGCTTTATAGGTGCGCACCGCGTGTTTATTCCACTCGCTGGTAAAAACGCACTGCCCACCGATGGATTCAAAACCCCGGCGGATGCCGCCGATACCGGCAAACAGATCGACAAAGCGGAACGCATAGTGCGGATGATGCGCGGGCGGCGGCGGCAATAGCGCGGCGATCCGGGACACCTCCGCCGGATAAAGCCGAAAGGTGGTCTCCCCTTCCAACTCTCGCTTGAGGTGCGTGCGGTTCCATTTCTGAACGCCTGCGTCATTCAACACCTGCAATACCGTTTTGGTGTCGTAGATCTCGCTCAGTTTACGCAAAATGGCGACAGACGAGTCAGGCGCGCCGTGCCCGGATGGCGCGCATTGCGCCATAGCAGATTGATTTTCAAGCATTACATAAGCCATTCAGAACGAATTGCCTTAAGAGTACCACAAAACCCGGTGCCGCCGGGTTACAACGCGAATTGACGCATGACCGCCTGATCATACTGATGATGTTCGCCACGTAACTCCGCGCCCAGTTTGGCCATAAACTCCACTAAATAATTGGCGTTCTGACGGGCCAGTTCGCGCCCTTTTTCAGTCTGCATGGAGGCAGGCAGTTTGAGCAGTTTGGTTTGGAAGTGATCCAGCGCCCAGCGTTTATCATCAGGCTCGCGCTGCTGTGCGAAGGGGTCGTTCGCGTCAAACAGTGGGCGTCCGAGCTGACCGGACACGTAGAACACCCGCGCCAGACCAATCGCGCCCAGCGCTTCCAGACGATCCGCGTCCTGGACGATCTTAGCCTCGATACTTTGCGGCGCAATACCTGCGCTGAAGCTGTGCGCCTCAATGGCGTGAGCGATATCCGGGTGCAGCGCCACGGGGAAAGCCGGGAAGTCGCTGGCGAGGATCGTGAGCGCTTTTTCTGCGGCATAGCGGGAAGCGAGATGACGTTCCGGATGGTTTTTCGGTAAATTCACAATGTCGTGAAAGTAGCAGGCGGCGAGAACGGTCAACGACGTCGCGCGTTCATCCATAATGCGCTGGGCTGTCGACCATACGCGGCGAAAATGCGCGAGGTCATGGGCACCGTCTTCGTCGTTAAAATGCTGCTGTAAGTAGCCTTCAAATTGCCTTTGCCAGTCATCAAGGGTCATTACGGTCTCTCCTGAATGCGTGTTCCGCGATGCTAGCACTTACGGGGGGAAGATTTAATCTTCGCGGGGCCGGGTAAATGTGAATCACTCGCCAATAAATGCGATTTTAGTCACATTTAATGATTGAGTGAAAGCAGCTCTGCCTTCCCTTTGTGCACGGTCACATTTCTGGTCTGTTATCTCTCAATAAGTTCACTAAAAAAAGACGCTTTTTAATGTCCATAAATAGACTAAAAAGTAAAAATACATTACACCCATATTTTGCATGCTTTTTAATCGAATATTCAGCATGAAAATATTTTTCATTCACAAAATAAATAATTTAAAATTCACACATGATTAAAATATCTTTGTGTGATGATAAAAAAGGCACAAACCCGTTAAATTAAGAAATTTCCCCAGGCGCTAAAGATGGGAAAAAGAATAATACATCAGCATCATTTATTAATAACTTTTATGGTTACCATTTGAACTTATCATTATAAAACAATCGAGTATACACATATTTAATTGTTATTGTTTAATTACTATTATTTTCGTTGTTTATGTATTTCTATTTTATTATTATTTTGAAATATTCACACAAAGCCAGTTACATATAATCCTGAAATAAAACACACCTCATCCCGTTACTATTCGCTCGGATATAAACGCGTCTTTCAATGAACGTTATAAGGAAGCACTAATGAATAGGAAAGTACTGGCATTTGTTATTCCTGCGCTTTTAGCAGCTGGCGCGGCTAATGCGGCAGAAATTTATAACAAAAACGGCAATAAAGTAGATATCTACGGCAAAGTTGACGCGCGTCATCAGTTCTCCGACGACGCTGGTAACGATGGCGACCAAACTTATGTGCGTTTAGGCTTCAAAGGCGAAACCCAGATCACCTCCGATCTGACCGGTTTCGGTCAATGGGAATACAACATTCAGGCGAACGATACTGAAAGCAGCGGTAACCAGTCTGCGACCCGCCTGGGTTTTGCAGGGATGAAGTTCGGTGAATACGGCTCCTTTGACTACGGTCGTAACTACGGCGTTGTTTACGACATCGAAGCCTGGACCGATATGCTGCCTGTGTTCGGCGGCGACTCTTACACCTACACCGACAACTTTATGGTTGGCCGTGCTAACGGCGTGGCGACCTACCGTAACACCGATTTCTTCGGCATGGTTGAAGGCTGGAACTTCGCGCTGCAATACCAGGGCGCAAACGAAGGTTCAAATAGCCTGTTTGACCAGGAAGGCACCGGTAACCGTAGCGGCGACAATATGCGCAAAGACAACGGCGACGGTTGGGGTATCTCCACAACGTACGACTTTGGCATGGGCTTCAACGCTGGCGCGGCATACGCGTCTTCTGACCGCACCAACGAGCAGCAGGTTGCCAGCACCGCAGGCGGCGAAAACGCTGATGTCTGGACCTTTGGTCTGAAATACGACGCGAACGACGTTTACCTGGCAGCGATGTATTCTGAAACCCGCAATATGACCCCGTACGGCAACAGCACCGGTCATATCGCTAACAAAACTCAGAACTTCGAAGTGACTGCACAATACCAGTTCGATTTTGGTCTGCGCCCGGAAGTGTCCTACCTGCAGTCTAAAGGTAAAGACCTGGCTAAAAATGGTGGCGAAAGCGACGATAACAACGATCAGGATCTGGTCAAATATGTTTCCGTTGGCGCGAACTACTACTTCAACAAAAACTTCTCCACCTACGTTGATTACAAAATCAACCTGCTGGATGAAGACGATAGCTTCTACAATGCCAACGGTATTTCCACCGATGACGTTGTCGGCATCGGCATGATTTATCAGTTCTAATTCCGTGTACGACCCTGAAAATCGGGTCACGCATGAGAAGATCAAACCTGAGCCCGGGTAACCGGCTCAGGTTTTTTTTATTACCTTCAGGACCGGGGAAAATGCGTTTGGCGGTAAGATTTTTGAATTTTATGGAATGAAAGAATCTATTTACTGGTCAGCAAGTGTGACCGGGGTCGTTGCGAGAAAATGAGGTAACTGTTTGAATAGTGGCGGAGAGAGGGGGATTTGAACCCCCGGTAGAGTTGCCCCTACTCCGGTTTTCGAGACCGGTCCGTTCAGCCGCTCCGGCATCTCTCCGTTTTGAACGGTTGCCATGATGCCAGGTTATTTGGCATTTTAATAGTCCTTGCCCTTTCAATTTTGTTCAAACGACGACTTTGCGAGCAGATAGATGATTAAGTGGCCGTGGAAAGCGAATGACTCCACCACAACGACGCCTCTCCCGTGGGATGATGCGTTTACTATTCCCGTTCTGGCGGGCTTTACTCCAGGTGAGCAGCAAAAGCTGATCCGCCTGGCTGAGCGTTTTCTTCAACAAAAACGGCTGGTGGCGCTGCAGGGTTTTGAACTTGACGAGTTGAAATCCGCGCGTATCGCCCTGCTGTTTTGCCTGCCGGTGATGGAACTCGGAATTGAATGGCTGGATGGCTTCCACGAAGTGCTGATTTATCCGGCGCCCTTTGTGGTGGATGATGAATGGGAAGACGATATCGGCCTGGTACATAACCAGCGTTCGGTACAATCCGGACAAAGCTGGCAACAGGGGCCGATTATTCTTAACTGGCTGGATATCCACGACTCTTTTGACGTTTCAGGCTTCAATCTTATTGTCCATGAAGTCGCCCATAAGCTGGATATGCGCAATGGCGACCGCGCCAGCGGCGTGCCCTTTATCGCGCTGCGTGATGTTGCGGGTTGGGAGCACGATCTCCACGCAGCAATGAGCAACATCCAGGATGAAATCGACCTGGTGGGCGAAAACGCGACCAGCATTGACGCCTATGCTGCGACGGACCCTGCAGAATGTTTCGCGGTACTCTCTGAATACTTTTTCAGCGCACCGCAGCTGTTTGCCCCACGGTTTCCCTCGCTCTGGCAGCGCTTCTGCCAGTTTTACGGTCAGGACCCTTTAAAACGGCTTTATTCGGGCGAGACGGATCACTGGGCGGCCCAGGTACATTAAAGCAACGAAATGGTGTTAAAACAGCCAATCGAATCAAGACGTTAATTTTTGCATTGACACACATTAGGGCCGCTATTACTATGCGACCCGTTCACACGATTCCTCTGTAGTTCAGTCGGTAGAACGGCGGACTGTTAATCCGTATGTCACTGGTTCGAGTCCAGTCAGAGGAGCCAAACAACAAAAAGCCCGCTTAAGCGGGCTTTTTGTTGTTTGGCCCGTCTAAACAGCCCGGTCCTTAAATCTGGTAATCAATCGCGACTTCATCACTTTCCAGCGCCTGACGTTTGATCTCGTCAACCGACAAAGCCGAATTACATAACTCAATAAAACGCCATACGTAGTTACGCTGTAGCTGGCCGCGTTTCAACCCTAACCAGACGGTATTGGCATCGAACAGGTGGCGCACGTCCAGCCTGACCAGTTGGCCGCTGTCATGCTCGCCGCTCGCCTGCTCCGCCACAATCCCAATCCCCAGGCCCAGCTCGACATAGGTTTTAATGACATCAGAATCCTGTGCGCTCAGCACGATATCAGGAACGATACCTCTGCGGGCGAACGCTTCATCAATGCGCGAACGGCCAGTGATGCCCTGTCGATAGGTAATCAGCGGCCAGCGGCCCAGTTCATCAAGCGTTAATGGCGAGGCGTGTAAAAGCGGATGCTCTGCCGGCACCAGCAGGCTGTGCGACCATCGAAACCACGGATAAGCCACCAGCAGCGGATCGTTACTCAGGCGCTCGCTGGCGATGCCGATATCCGCCGTCCCGTTTTCCAGCAGGGTTTCGATTTCCTGTGGCGTGCCCTGGATCAGTTCCAGCCTCACCTCAGGAAACAGCGCGCGAAAAGATTTAATCACTGCGGGCAGGCTGTAACGCGCCTGGGTGTGCGTCGTGGCGATGGTCAGGATGCCGCTGGTGTCGTTGGAAAACAGATCCGCCAGCCTACGGACATTACTGGCTTCATTAAGAATACGTTCGGCAATCACCAGTAGCGCTTTACCCGGCTCTGTCATGCCCAGTAAACGCTTACCGCGCCGAATAAATATCTCTATACCCAGCTCGTCTTCCAGTTCGCGAATATGGCGGCTGACGCCGGATTGTGAGGTATAGAGCATACTGGCGACTTCAGTCAGGTTGTAATCCCGCTTCGCCGCCTCGCGGATAATTTTGAGTTGCTGAAAATTCATAATGTCCCCAGAAGCATTCTGATATAACGCTATTGTTAAAGTCAGCGCTTCTGCAT
Source organism: Atlantibacter sp. MEI4A-1023 (assembly GCF_056155425.1). NCBI lineage: Bacteria > Pseudomonadati > Pseudomonadota > Gammaproteobacteria > Enterobacterales > Enterobacteriaceae > Atlantibacter > Atlantibacter sp. MEI4A-1023. Next base: position 1,753,219 of record NZ_CM149568.1, on the reverse strand, counting down.
AACAAATAATAAAAACCAGCAACTTATTCTTTTCTGGAATATGAACTAGCTAACCAGCAGCAGTTCGCGGCTCTCCATGGCAGGGCGGGATATCAGCGACATAAGTATTTCTTTTACCGCCTGCGCCTGTGGCGATAACGCCAGATGCGCCGAAATATTCAGTGATAACGGTAAGTTTAGCGCCGGGCTGGTAATACGCGCCGTCCAGCCATTAGCCGATTGCGCCAGCGAACGGGCAGCGGATTCTGGCAATACTGTCACCCCCATACCGCTGGCGATAGCGGCGGTCAGCGTCGACACCGAATCAATTTCGCCGATGATTTTGGCCGATAAACGCCGCAGCGAAAAGGCTTCGTCAACGCGTTTGCGTACTGCGCAAAAATCTCGCGGCAGGAATAAATTCATCTCTGCTACGCTGGCTAAATCTACCTGCGGCCCCGGGCAATCCCGGGTACCCACCAGAAATAATTCCTCTTTCAGTAATGGCTGGCTGGCGATCCCGGCAACCGGCGCGCGGTCATACAGCACCGCCATATCCAGTTGGCCGCCAAGCAGTTTATCGTTTAACTGCGCGCCGCTGTTTTCCTGAAGATAAACCAGCACATCCGGAAGCTCGTTACGAACCGCCTGCAACAGCGGCATAGTTATTGCCGCAGCGGCGGTTCCCGGTGCCAGGCCAATCGAGACATGGCCGCTTAACGTATGCCCAACATTATTTACAGCCAGTTGCGCTTGCTCGCACTGGCGCAGAATGGTTCGCGCATGGGCGTAGAGAATTTTCCCGGCCTCGGTTGGCGTCACGCCGCGTTTGGTGCGGATAAGCAGTTGCTGATCCATCTCCCCTTCCAGCGTTGCCACCTGCTGGCTCAGCGCCGGTTGAGCGATGTGCAGCACTTCAGCTGCCTGGGTCAGGCTTCCGATATCCACGATTTTTACGAAATACTTCAGGCGTCTAAGGTTCATCTGGCCCCCTGGATAAATAACATGAACAAACCGACAAGAATGATTTTGCAATATGCTTGCCAGTTTTTTCTCAGGAGGATCCACGCCTTTAACCTGCTGGATAATAAGAGAAACTAATCTTTCGGCACGTTTCTCGAATGGAACACTGTTTTTCTTCTGCCCCATAAGAGGTAGAAATGCACCAATACCGGGCGTCTGTTCTGTTACGCCATTACCGACTTCAGGCTTAATTTGCGGGCAGGTCATTGCCGAGGGTTAACGCTGAAAGCCGATGGCGTTTCATAACCCTGGCAACCAGCCTACTGATATTCATCACGATTATGCATATAACCTGGCGCGTGCGGCGTCGGAATCGCCAGGCTGACGGATAAATCAGCAATCAAAAAGCTTTATGCGAAACAGGCTTTGACAAGCGGATCGCTCGCCGCTAACATGCGCCCCGTTCACACGATTCCTCTGTAGTTCAGTCGGTAGAACGGCGGACTGTTAATCCGTATGTCACTGGTTCGAGTCCAGTCAGAGGAGCCAAATTTAGAAAAGCCCGCTTAAGGAAACTTATGCGGGCTTTTTGTTTTCAACTGCTCAACTGCATCAGGCGGGCTCACATCTCATCATCAATCCGTTCCCCGAACAATCGCACCTCCGGCGGTGTTGCGGGTATAATCTTGCCGATTCTGACCGGTAGCGAGCTGTTCTGTTTGCATAATGTTTTCAACAAATGCCAGTCTTCTTTCTCTGCTTCAATATGGTCAATCATTGAATCAAAAGCGCCGTCCGCAACCTGAATTGTTGGCGTCTTATTCCCGTTGTCTTCGTCGATTGTGTTATCCGGTTCGCTCTTCCATTGCTCTTTAAACGCATCCAGCCTTTCATCTAACGCCTGATAGTTTTCAGTGGCTGACTGCGGCGAGTAGAAAAACAGGCCGCTAATAAAAATCGCTTCCATCACGTCGGCAAATGAAAATGAGGTTTCGCCGGAGATATAACGGCTATGAAGGGCACTGTTTACGCCACTAACGCTGTCGTTGAGCAACCCGTCCTTCCCCACCGTTATCAACGTTTGTTTGTCATAAAGAATGACCGGCAGGTTTTTAATCTGATGGATATTTTCACTGATGCTCCAGCGTTCTTTACTCCCTTTGATAAACCCTGAGGCATCACACTGGGTCTCTATATCAAACTCATGCGACGGCGTTTGCTCGCGATTAAAGTAATCCTGAAGAGACTCCTCTTCTTCCCTGGGCTGATGCTGATAAGCACGATAAAACGACGTCCGGCGATCGATACCTACCCATTCAAGATCCCAGGAAGCCGAACTGGAAGGCTTTTTGATTTCATCAATATAAGCGCCCACATCCCGGTCCAGCCAGGCCGTTAATAGCGCCTTCCAGGGTTCAATCGCCAGGAAAACACTCGCCAGTGTGGTTCCTTGTTCAATGATCACCCGGTGATGAAAATATCTGAGCAGGAAGTACGGATCGGCTTCGGCGACCGTGTTTTGAATTGAAAGCAGCGGTACGGCGGTGGTGTCATCATAGTCTGAGCAAAAGCGCAGTATGCGGTCAGAGCAGAATACTAATTGACCTTCCATGTTTGTTTCCCTCTCCTGATAGTCACAGTGAGCGCATCCTGGCAAACGCAGGCGTAGCCCGTCCAGTTTGTTTGCGGGATCTGGAATCTGTATTCCAGGAGTAACAGGCGGCAAGGTTTTTTCTTACACCCCGCCCAAATAGGCTTTCCTCACCTCCGGGTTTACCAGCAGTTCCGCCCCGCTCCCGCTTAGACGAATTTCTCCGTTGGTCATTACATACCCCCGGTCAGAGAGCTTCAGCGCGTGGTTGGCGTTTTGCTCTACCAAAAACAGCGTCACGCCCTGCTGGGTCAATTCACGCAGGATGTGAAAAATCTGCTTCACCACCAGCGGCGCCAGGCCCAGGCTCGGCTCGTCCAGCAACAGTAATTTGGGGCGGCTCATCAGCGCGCGGGCGATAGACAGCATCTGTTGCTCGCCGCCGGACAGCGTCATTGCCCGCTGGTTGTGCCGCTCCTCCAGCCGAGGGAAAAGCTGGTACATGCGCGCTTTATCTTCTTTCTGATAGCGGTTGCCGATGGCGATTGCGCCCATTAGCAAGTTTTCCTCTACCGTCATATCCGGGAAAATGCGCCGCCCTTCCGGTGCCTGGGCGATGCCATTACTGGCGATAAAATGCGTGGAGCGATGGCTGATATCTTCACCCCGGTAAAGAATTTGCCCGCTGGCGATGCGCGGCTGGCCGAAAATTGACATTAACAGGGTGGATTTACCCGCGCCGTTCGCGCCAATCAGCGAAACGGTTTCGCCCTCGTTTACCGTCAGGGAAATGCCTTTCAGCGCCTGAATCGGCCCATAAAACACGTCTACATCGCGAAACTCCAGCAGCGGTTTCATCCCGTGACCTCCTCTTCCTCTGCGCCCAGATAGGCGGCGATAACGCTGGGGTTGTGCTGGATTTCCTGCGGTGCGCCACGGGCGATCACGTTGCCGTGATCCAATACGATGACGTGGTCGGAAATCTCCATCACCATGCCCATGTCGTGCTCAATCAACAGCACCGTGACGCCGTGCTGCTGGCGCAGTAGCCGTAAGATGCGGCTCAGGGCGTGGGTTTCCACCGGGTTAAGCCCGGCGGCGGGCTCGTCGAGACAGATCATCTCCGGCCCGGTACACATGGCGCGGGCAATCTCCAGCCGGCGCTGCTGCCCGTAGGAAAGCGTGCCCGCCAGCCGGTTAGCGCAATCCACCATTTCCACCACTTCCAGCCAGTAAAATGCCCGATCCAGCGCCTGGTTTTCTGCCTTGCGATAAGCGGCGGTATTGAAAATCCCGGCGATCAGATTACGGTTCGCCAGCATGTGCTGGGCCACCAGCAGGTTTTCCACCACCGACATTTCGCGGAACAAGCGGATATTCTGGAAAGTACGCGCCAGCCCGGCCCGGTTTACCAGATGGGTGCCGCCAAACATCTTGTAGTAGAGCCGAGAACCGAGCCGCCGGGGATGCAGGAAATCATCAGGCCGCAGCTTTTGCCCCAGCACCTCAATGATGTCGGTAGGCGTTCGGGTGTTCAGCAGGATCGCCCCGCCGGTAGCGTGATAAAACCCGGTAAGGCAGTTAAAAACCGTGGTTTTCCCCGCGCCGTTAGGGCCGATTAGCGCGGTAATCGAACCACGTTCTACGTCCAGATTGACGTCATTTAGCGCGTTGATGCCGCCAAAGTGCATCATCAGATGTTCCACTCGCAGGATGCTGTCGCTCATGGCGCGACTCCTTTGCGGGTGGAAAAACCAGCGCGGCTGGTGCGTACCAGGCCACGGGGCCGCCAGATCATCATTACCACCATCAACACGCCGAACAGCAGTACGCGATATTCAGCAAAGCTTCTCAGCAGTTCCGGCGCGACGGTCAGCACAAACGCGGCCAATACCACGCCGAGCGTTGAGCCCATGCCGCCCAACACCACAATCGCCAGGATTAACGCCGATTCGAAAAAGGTGAAGGATGTTGGGTTCACAAACCCCTGGTAAGTGGCGAAGAACACCCCGGCGATCCCGGCGGTGGACGCTCCCAGCATAAAGGCCGAGAGTTTTACCAGCACATGGTTGAGCCCCAGCGAGCGGCAGGCGATTTCATCTTCACGCAGCGCCTCCCAGGCCCGGCCTATCGGCATCCGCGTCAGGCGATGCTTGATAAACAGCACCAGCAGCACCACCAGAACCAGTACCGCGTAGATAAAAATAAACTTCAGGTTAGGGTTATAAGAAATACCGAAGAATTCATGAAAGGGTACGCCGCCGTCTTTGGCGCGCCGGGAAAATTCCAGCCCAAACAGGGTCGGCGCAGGGACGGAGATCCCGTTTGGCCCGCCGGTAAAGCTCAGCCAGTTGTTGAGCACAAGCCGGATGATTTCCCCGAAACCCAGGGTAACAATCGCCAGATAATCCCCATGCATACGCAGCACAGGAAAGCCGAGCAGCGCCCCGGCCAGCGCGGCGAGAAGCGCGCCTAACGGCAGCATCACCCAAAATCCCAGCCCCAGATACTGGTAGCCCAGCGCCAGCCCGTAAGCGCCGATGGCGTAAAACGCCACGTATCCCAGGTCCAGCAGCCCCGCCAGGCCCACCACAATATTTAGTCCTAACCCTAGCAGCACGTAAATCAGCCCGAGGATCGCCACGGTGAGCAGGTATTTGGTAGCAACAAATGGGAACAGCAGCGCGACGACCATTAACAGCGGGATCGCCCAGCGCAGCGGCGATTTGTAATCTACCGGGCGAACATAAACGCCATCGTCCGCGCTTTCAAACTTGCGCACCAGTTTACGTCCCCGCGAGGTTTGCAGCGCCAGGCTGAGGATAAAGCGTCCCGCCATGACAGCCGCCACCAGCAACGCCACGCGATCCGGCGACAGCGTATAGCTGTAGCCGCGCAGCACAACCCCGACAATCGGCCCAAATACCACCAGCGCGCACAGCCCGGCCAGCACCGTGTCCATCAGGCATTTTTTAATATCGATTCCTGGCTTCAATGCCGCATCTGTCATCGTTTACCCCTTAAACCTTCGCGACCACGGGACGGCCCAACAACCCTTGCGGACGGAAAATCAGGATCACCACCAGCAGGGAAAACGAAAACACGTCTTTGTAATCGGAGTTCACCAGCCCGGCAAACTGCGCTTCGGCGACGCCCAACAGCAGGCCGCCGAGCATCGCGCCGGGCAGCGAGCCAATCCCGCCCAGCACCGCGGCGGTAAAGGCTTTAATGCCGATGATAAAACCGGCGTAGAAATCAAAGGTGCCGTAGTTCATGGTGACCAGGACGCCGGCCAGCCCGGCCATCGACGCGCCAATCACAAACACCAGCGAGATCACCCGGTTGGTATTGATGCCGAGGATTGACGCCATCCGCCGGTCCTGCTGGGTGGCGCGGCAAATCCGTCCCAGCCGGGTAAACTGGATGATCCACGTCAGCACTCCCATCCCCGCCACCGCCGCCACCAGGATAAAGATTTTGGTCAGGGTGATTTGCACCACGCCATCGTCAACGTGAAAGCGCAGCACGCCGCTCAACAATGTCGGAATGCCCTGCTGATTCGGCCCCTGGCTTAGCTGGACGTAGTTTTGCAGAATTAACGACATGCCGATGGCGGAAATCAGCGGCGCCAGCCGGGTGGAGTTGCGCAGTGGCCGGTAGGCAATTCGCTCAATCGCCCAGCCATATACGGCGGTAACGGCGACGGTGAAAATCAGCGTGCCGAAAATCAGCAACGGGAAGGACTGAATGCCGAAGCTGGCGAGCAGCGCCAGCCCAATAGCGCAGAGGTAAGCCGAGATCATATAGACTTCGCCGTGGGCGAAATTGATCATTCCGATAATGCCGTACACCATGGTGTAGCCGATGGCGATCAAACCGTAGACAGCGCCTAACGTCAGCCCGTTGATCAGCTGTTGAAGAAAAAATGCATCCATATCAACACTCTCGCCAGTGAGAAGGCTGCCCGTTAGCCGGGCAGCTTTCAGTGTCGCGGCGTTTTACCTGGCGGCAAAACGGACGGGGCAGCAAATTACAGCTGTTTGTATTTGCCTTTGTCATCCCACTGATAAACCACATAGTCCGAGACTTTCAGGTCGCCCTTGCCGTCCCAGGATTTGGGGCCCATCACCGTGTCCACGGTATTGGATTTCAACCATTCGCTGGCTTTTTCGTTGTCTTTCCCGGCACCGTTATAGGCAGCGGCAATGGCCTGGATCGAGGCGTAGGCGTACAGGGTGTAGCCTTCCGGTTCAAAACCGCTGGCACGGAATTTTTCGATGACGGTTTTACCCGCCGGGATAGTGCGCGGATCGTTGCCGAAGGTCATCAGCACGCCGTTGGTAAACTGCGGGCCGCCCGCTGCGGTCACCATCTCTTCAGTCACTACGCAGTCGCCGGAGAAGAATTTCGCCTGAACGCCCTGCTCGCGCATCTGGCGTACCAGCGGGCCGGCTTCCGGGTGACAGCCGCCGAAGTAGACCACGTCGGGTTTCAGCGAGCCGATTTTGGTCACCAGCGCGTTAAAGTCTTTTTCCCCGCGGGACAGCCCTTCATACAGCACCTCTTTGGTCCCGCGTTTTGCCAGCGCCGCTTTGGTGGCATCGGCAAGGCCCTGTCCATAGGTGTCTTTATCGTGAATGATAGCGATTTTCGTCGCTTTCAGGGTGTCCAGCATGTAGTTGGCCGCCACCACGCCCTGCTGGTCGTCGCGCCCGCACATGCGGAACATGCCCTTCATGCCGCGCTCGGTCACCTGCGGGTTGGTGGAGCCCGGCGTGATGGTCAGCACGCCCGCTTCGTCATACACTTCGGACGCGGGCATGGTGGAAGAAGAACAGAAGTGACCGACCACCGCCGAGACTTTGGATTCATCTACCATGCGGTTGGCTACCGCTACCGCCTGTTTAGGCTCACAGGCGTCATCCCCCTGCACCAGCACGATTTTTTCACCTTTGATGCCGCCAGCGGCGTTGATATCTTCCGCCGCCTGGGTCGCGCCCTTCCAGTATTGCGCCCCGTAAGTGGCGTTCGGGCCGGTAAAAGGCCCCGCCACGCCGATTTTGATATCCGCCTGGGCATAAAACGCCGTGGTTAAGCAACCGACGATGGCAACATGCAGCGGTAATTGTTTTATTTTCAAAGACATTCGGATATTCCTCGCACTGTTCAGACACGGCGCCAACGCTGGCGCGGGAAAAATCACTGACTTCGTCAATACACTGGCTTTCGAGCGGGCCGCGAGCGGCTGGTAAGGGTTAAGCAAAAACTTCGCCAGGCAGAAATAAATCGCGAAATTTATTCTGCCGACGCCTCGCCATTCGACAACGCCAGGCGGCGTCAATCAGGCCGGTTGATTAACAATCAAAGAGATGAGTTTGCCATCACGTGGCTGGCTGGGATGCGCGGTTTCCGGACCGTCCAGAATCTTAAACATAGCCGCACGCCCGTCAGGCTGCGCACCTCGCTGGTGCAAATTTGCGGTGAAGATCACCAGTCCGATGCGGATTGTTGAACATTAACAGTCGGTTCAGGGTAGCAATCATTCAGACGGTTGAGTTTTGTCGAGGTTGCTATTCAACACACGACTGTATTACTCCTGTGACATACTATCTGTAATGTTGCACCCGACAGCTTGCCGGGATAAGGAGAGAAGATGAACCAAGCCGTAGTAAGCCTGACGCCAGAACAGGCGCTGGATCAACTGGAAGCCCTTTACGACCAGGCGGTGAACGCCCTGCGCGACGCCATCAGCCTGTACATTTCAGACGGACAATTGCCGGATACCGCCCGCCGCGCCAGCGGGCTGTTTGTCTATCCGCAGCTGCAGGTCAGCTGGGACGGCACTGCGGTTAATCCGAAAAAAACCCGTGCCTACGCCCGGTTTACCCATCCTGGCTGTTACACCACGACCATTACCCGCCCGGCGCTGTTTCGCGCCTATCTGGCGGAGCAACTGGAGCTTCTGTATCACGACTACGGCGCGATCATCGAAGTGTCGCCGTCGCCGCATGAGATCCCCTACCCGTATGTGATTGACGGTTCGGCGCTAACGCTGGATCGCTCCATGAGCGCCGGTCTGGCGCGCCACTTCCCAACCACCGAACTGGCGCAAATCGGCGATGAAACCGCTGATGGCATTTTCCACCCCACCGAGTTTTACCCGCTGTCGCATTTTGACGCGCGCCGGGTCGATTTCTCGCTGGCGCGGCTGCGCCACTACACCGGTACGCCGGTGGAGCACTTTCAGCCGTTTGTGCTGTTCACTAACTACACCCGCTATGTGGATGAGTTTGTGCGCTGGGGTTGCAGCCAGATCCTCGACCCGGACAGCCCCTATATCGCGCTCTCCTGCGCGGGCGGCATCTGGATCACCGCCGATACCGAAGCGCCTGAAGAGGCGATTTCCGATCTGGCCTGGAAAAAACACCAGATGCCCGCCTGGCATTTGATTACCCAGGACGGTCAGGGGATTACGCTGGTGAACATCGGCGTTGGGCCGTCCAATGCCAAAACCATCTGCGATCATCTGGCGGTACTGCGCCCCGATGTCTGGATGATGATCGGCCACTGCGGCGGGCTGCGTGAAAGCCAGGCGATTGGCGATTACGTGCTGGCACACGCCTATCTGCGCGATGACCATGTACTGGACGCGGTGCTGCCGCCGGACATCCCGATCCCGAGCATTGCCGAAGTGCAGCGCGCGTTGTACGACGCCACTAAACAGGTGAGCGGGATGCCGGGTGAAGAAGTCAAACAGCGGCTGCGTACCGGCACAGTGGTCACCACCGACGACCGCAACTGGGAACTGCGCTACAGCGCCTCGGCCCTGCGCTTTAACTTAAGCCGCGCCGTGGCGATTGATATGGAAAGCGCCACCATCGCCGCCCAGGGGTATCGATTCCGGGTGCCCTACGGCACGCTACTGTGCGTTTCGGATAAACCCCTGCATGGCGAAATCAAGCTGCCTGGCCAGGCGAACCGGTTTTACGAAGGGGCCATTTCCGAGCACTTACAGATTGGCATCCGGGCGATAGATTTGCTGCGCGCCGAGGGCGACAGGCTCCACTCCCGCAAACTGCGCACCTTTAACGAACCGCCGTTCCGCTAGCGTTTAGTCCCGGTCCGGGTGAAGAATTTCACCCGGATTTTCGGCAAGTTGTGGAATTAATCAGCAAACGCACTCAAAATCAAAAACAGGCTTTGACAAGCATTCTGCGGGTCGATACTATGCGCCCCGTTCACACGATTCCTCTGTAGTTCAGTCGGTAGAACGGCGGACTGTTAATCCGTATGTCACTGGTTCGAGTCCAGTCAGAGGAGCCAAATTTAGAAAAAGCAGATATCGAAAGGTATCTGCTTTTTTGCTTTTGTAGCTTTTATAGCTTTTCCATTTCCCGCTTTAGCTTCCTTCCTGACGCATCAGTTCAGAATAGCTTCCAGTCTGGCCAGCACTTCATTCACGATATCCTCAGGGATACGTTCCAGACGCTTGCCGCTCCTGGCTTGCATATCGATAGTTCTGGGCTGGTCACAACGAATGACGCCCGTGGTTTTTGTGCCGGTCCCGTCCAGTGAAACGGTAAAACCCGCTGCACGGGCAAATTGTCTGCCACTGGTAACGGGAACAACAACGGGAAGACGGGTAAAGGTATTAAACGATGCCGGAGATACGATAAGCACCGGGCGTTTCCCGCTTTGTTCATGACCCGCAGCGGGATCAAGTGAAACGAGCCAGATTTCGCCTCTGTCCATTACAGGATCTCCTTACCCACCGGCGGTGCATCAATCCATTCACGATCCTCTTTGCTCAGATCAGCGTTGGGATCACACTGCGCCAGCAATTCCTCAAGTGAATAACGGGGCCGTTTTTGGGGCTCAATAATCAGGCAGCCCTTATCAATTGTCATGCCGACTTCACTATCCGTCGTTAGACCCAGCGTTTTAAGCACAGCGGGAGGCACCGCAAGCATCACAGATCCTCCGACCTTTTTAAGGCGAGTGGTATACATATTAAACCTCCAGAAGTTATATTTTAATATAACTTCTAAGGAGGGCAGTGCACAATTAGTCATCAATTCCATTGAGATTTCCTTAACGCAGCCAGGCGTGAAGGCTCATAGTAAGCAACTGATTTAACTGTTGAAATAATTATGATGAATCAGATAAATAAAATGCGGCGCAGCTTCCGTAATTACTTTGCGCCGCCAGGCAGATAAGGAAATTACTGAACAGACGGCACTGCACCCGCCATCACTTTCTGAGCCCGCAGCCAGACAATCTGCGCCTGGACGGCAATCATTATGGCGATCAGCACGATGATTTCACCAAAACCGCTATGCGGTTGCGGATGGTTAAAGTAAAGCCAGGTGCCGAGCAGGAATTTAAACGCCACCAGCCCCAGGAATAAGCCAATCGTTAACGCATTCCCCTGGCTGAAGACTTTTCCGTCCTCAACGGTCAGGTGAGTCAGATTGCCGCGCATCACGCCAACCAGCGCGCTCGCACCGACGCTTAATACCACGGTAGCCCAGGCGATGGCGTCAGTTGGCAGGTAAAAACCGCCGATCACCAGGCCGACAATGCCGTAAATTTTCGCCATTTTAAAACGGCCTTTGCCATTGACTTCGGTACGAAGGGTTTGCTTGTAAACCGACCAGCAGGTCAGCGCAATCAGCATCAGGATTTGAGTGGTCGTCATTTTTACACCTCAGCGATGAGTGGTTATCGGGCGATGACATAATCTTACCAATGGAAAGATAAACGTGGCATCAACAAATGAGCAAAAAAAAACCAGGCATGGCAGCCTGGTTTTGGTCGCGAAGCGGGGAATTTAGAATGTGGTGCCTGTCGCATGATTAATTTGCACCGGCATCCCCGAGCGGCGCTCCAGGGCTTCGGAGACAATCTGCGCATCGGCATCCGGGCTTTCCACTTCTTTACGCAGCGCCCCGGTCAATGTGATCGGCACACGTTTATCCGACTCAAACTCTGTCCGGTTGCGCGACAGCGGCTCGTGCACTTCCAGCCAGCGGGTGCCGTCCGGCTCAAGGGTGGTTTTCACCGGCTGGTCAATCAGCTGCACACGCGTGCCCACCGGGACATTATCGAACAGCAATTTGATGTCATCATCACGCAGGCGGATGCACCCCTGGCTGACCCGCAGACCAATGCCGAAATTAGCATTGGTGCCGTGGATGGCGTACAGGCGGCCAATATAAATCGCATACAGCCCCATCGGGTTATCCGGCCCGGCCGGAACAAACGCCGGCAGCGTGATGCCCTCTTTGGCATATTCGCGACGGGTATTGGCGGTCGGCGTCCATGATGGCGCTTCCTGCTTGCGCTCTACTTTGGTCACCCAGTTACGCGGCGTTTCCCTGCCTGCCTGGCCGATGCCAATTGGCAGCACCACCACGGTTCCGCTGTCTGGCGGATAGTAATACAGCCGCATTTCGGCACCGTTCACCACAATACCTTTACGCGGAGTATCCGGCAGGATCACCTGCTGGGGAATAATCAGTTGGCTGCCCGGTTTAGGCAGATAAGGATCCACGCCCGGATTGGCCTCCAGCATATTGCTCAGCCCGAGCCCATACATTGCCGCGAAGTGCTCCAGCGGCTCGGTGTTGCCTTCCGGTATCGTGATGGTGATATTGCTGCCCACCAGGCGGCTGCCTTCGGGCGGCAAAGGATACGTTGTCGCCCAGGACGCACGCAGCGCGCAAACCAGAAGTAAAAATGAAACCAGTATTAAACGAAGCATAGCGTTCCTTATAGAGTCAGAACTTTAAGCATAGATTGTCAAAACATGACTGAATGTTACAGAAGTATGATCTTATAGCCACCTTCGTGTGAAACGCCCATTCTCTTCAGTCCTAAAAGTTATCTGAATTGCCGTTATTCATGATTTTTGATGATAACAATTATCATTTGCCCTCTTATATAGCTTAGGCTATGTTTTATAGCAGGTGCTATAAATGATGTATTATCAATCAGGAGAGGGGCATGACGGGAACCGGAAAATGGCGCAGTGCGTTCACCCTGGTGGCTTTAGCAGCCGGGATGATGGCATTTCAGGCCAATGCGCAGGAAAAATTTAAAGCAGTCACCACGTTCACCATCATTGCCGACATGGCGAAAAACGTGGCCGGAGATGCCGCCGAAGTAGAATCAATCACCAAACCCGGCGCGGAAATTCATGAGTACCAACCTACGCCTGGCGATATTAAACGTGCCCAGGGCGCAAAGCTGATCCTCGCCAACGGCATGAATCTGGAGCTGTGGTTTCAGAAGTTTTACCAGCATCTGAAAGGTGTGCCGGAAGTGGTGGTAACCAAAGGTATCACGCCGATGGCGATCGGCAACGGGCCGTACCAGGGTAAACCCAATCCTCATGCCTGGATGTCGCCTGATAACGCAATGATCTATGTCGATAACATCCGCGACGCGTTTGTTGAGCACGATCCCGCTAATGCCGACACCTACCGCGCCAATGCCGAGCGCTATAAACAGAAAATCGCCGCCACCCTTGCGCCGCTACATCAAAAACTTGACCAGTTGCCGCCGCAGCAGCGCTGGCTGGTGACAAGCGAAGGCGCATTTTCCTATCTGGCCCGGGACATGGGGCTGAAAGAGCTGTATCTGTGGCCGATTAATGCCGATCAGCAAGGCACACCGCAGCAGGTGCGCAATGTGGTGGATACACTCAAGCGCGAGAATATCCCGACCATTTTCAGCGAAAGCACCGTCTCCGATAAACCGGCTCGCCAGGTCGCCCGTGAAACCGGGGCGCATTACGGCGGCGTCTTGTATGTCGATTCGCTCAGCAAAGCCGACGGCCCGGTTCCCACCTATATCGATTTACTACGGGTGACCACGGACACCATCGTGACAGGCATCCGCGAGGGGGCAGCAAAATGATTTCTCCGTTCAGGCGAGTTCAAACGCCAGAGATTGCTATCCACGGACCCGGCGTGGTGGTTAACCAGGCGACGGTGACCTGGCGCAACGGTCATACCGCGCTGCGTGACGCATCATTTCAACTCCCGCAGGGCAGTATTACCGCGCTGCTGGGCGTTAACGGCGCGGGCAAATCTACCTTGTTTAAAGCCATCATGGGGCTGGTGCCGCTGGCGCGCGGCACCATTACCCTGCTGGGCATGCCAGTGAAAACCGCGCTGGGCAACAACCTGGTCAGCTACGTGCCGCAGTCAGAAGAGGTGGACTGGAATTTTCCGGTGCTGGTGGAAGACGTGGTCATGATGGGGCGCTACGGCTATATGGGTTGGCTTCGCCGTCCGTCTGCTGCCGATCGCCATGCCGTCGACCAGGCGCTAGCGCGAGTGGATATGGGCCATTTACGCCAGCGGCAAATCGGCGAACTCTCCGGCGGCCAGAAAAAACGGGTATTCCTGGCGCGGGCGCTGGCGCAAAACGGCCAGCTGATCCTGCTGGATGAGCCTTTTACCGGCGTGGATGTAAAAACCGAACAGCAGATCGTCTCCCTGCTCGGCCAGCTGCGCGACGAAGGCCGCACCCTACTGGTTTCCACCCATAATCTTGCCAGCGTGCCGTCGTTTTGCGATCACACCTTGCTTATCAACGGCAGCGTAGTGGCCTGTGGGAAAACCGCCGACACCTTTACCCACGCCAATATCGAACGGGCGTTCGGCGGCGTATCCCGTCACCTGTTCACCACCTGTCAGGAGGCGGTATGACGTGGCTGCTTGAACCCTTTAGCTACGGCTGGATGGTCAACGCCATGTGGGTATCGGCGCTGGTGGGCGGCGTCTGCGCGTTTCTCTCCTGCTATTTGATGCTCAAAGGCTGGTCGCTGATTGGCGATGCGCTTTCCCATGCGATTGTCCCGGGCGTAGCGGGCGCATGGATGCTCGGCCTGCCCTTCTCGCTGGGTGCGTTTTTCTCTGGCGGGCTGGCGGCTGCCGCAATGCTGTTTTTGAATCATCGCACCCGGCTGCGCGAGGACGTGATCATTGGGCTTATCTTCTCTTCGTTCTTCGCCCTCGGGTTATTTATGGTGTCGCTCAATCCCACCGCCGTGAATATTCAGTCGATCGTGATGGGCAACGTACTGACCATCGCCCCCTCGGACATCATCCAGCTGTCAGCGATCAGTGGCATTACCCTGCTGATTTTACTGGTGAAGTGGAAAGATCTGCTGGTGACGTTTTTTGACGAAACCCATGCCAGGGCCATTGGCCTCAACCCGGTGCTGCTGAAATGCCTGTTCTTTACCTTGCTGTCGGCCTGCACCGTGGCGGCACTGCAAACCGTCGGCGCGTTCCTGGTGATCTCCCTTGTCGTCACCCCCGGCGCGACGGCGTGGCTGTTTACCGACCGGTTTCCCCGTTTGATTATTATTGCCGTGGCGCTCGGCAGCCTGACCAGCTTCTTCGGTGCCTGGCTCAGTTATTATCTCGACGGGGCGACGGGCGGCATTATCGTCACCCTGCAAACTCTGCTGTTTGTGCTGGCGTTTTTCTTTGCCCCACAGCACGGCGTAATAGCGGCCCGTAAACGGCGGATGACCCGCCCGGAGGTGCGCAATGGTTGAGTGGATCATGGCCCCGCTGGGCTTCGATTTTATGGTTAACGCGCTGATTATTTCAGTGTTGATCGCCATACCCTGCGCCCTGTTATCCTGCTTTTTAGTACTTAAAGGCTGGGCGCTGATGGGCGATGCCATGAGCCACGCGGTATTCCCCGGTGTGGTGATTGCCTGGATGCTCGGTCTGCCGTTTGCTCCCGGCGCATTTGTTGCGGGGATGCTGTGCGCGCTGGCGACAGGCTATCTGAAAGACAACAGCCGTATCCGCCACGATACGGCAATGGGCATCGTGTTTTCCGGGATGTTTGGCTTCGGGCTGGTGTTATACGTCTGGCTCCAGCCGGAGGTGCATCTCGACCACATTCTGTTTGGCGATATGCTGGGCATCGGCGGCAGCGACATCCGTGATACCGCGCTGGTGACGCTACTTACCGTCGGGGTGATCGCCGTGAAGTGGCGCGATCTAGTACTGCATTCTTTCGACCCGGTACAGGCCCAGGCCGTAGGATTACGCTCGACGTTGCTGCATTACGGGTTGTTAGTCTTGCTGGCGCTGACGATTGTCGCCTCGCTAAAAGCGGTAGGGATTATTCTCGCCATCGCGATACTGATAGCGCCCGGCGCGATTGCCTTTTTGATTGCCCGCACTTTTGGCGCGATGTTACTGGTGGCGGTTGGTGTGGCGATTTTCGCGTCGTTGAGCGGGATCTGGCTATCGTTTTATCTCGACAGCGCCCCCGCTCCAACGATCGTGCTGGTGTTAAGCCTGCTTTTTGTGGCGGCAATGATGGCTAACCGTCGTCAGCGAGCCCCGCAGCCTGGCGCGTAACGCCAGGCTTTTTGATGCGTGGGTATTTCTGCAACCAGCGTCCACTAACCATACGCCAGTAGAAGAAAACCCCACGCACTGCCCAGTCGAGGAACATACCGAGCCAGACCCCAATGACACCCATGCCGAGCATAATCCCGAGCACGTAACCGGCAATTACCCGGCAGCCCCACATGCCCAGCATGGTCACCCACATGGCGAAACGGGCGTCACGCGCCCCTTTCAGCCCGGCGGGAAGCACCCACGCCGCCGCCCAAATTGGCATAAACAGCGCGTTCAGCCACAGCAGGTGTTTAACCACCTGGATAACATCTTGCTCGTGGGTGTAAAACGAGGCGATAAGCCCGGCAAACGGCGCGCTCAGCCAGGCGATGGCGGTTAAGCCGAGGGTTGAGATCCAGAAAATATGGCGCAGTTGTAACTCCGCCTGGCTAATCTGCCCTTTACCGAGGCGTTTGCCGACAATAATCGTGGAGGCTGAGCCGAGCGCGTTACCCGGCAGGTTAATCAGCGCCGCCACGGAGAAGGCGATAAAGTTACCGGCTATCACGTTGGTGCCCATTCCGGCAACAAACATCTGGGTGAGCAATTTACCGCCGTTAAACAGCACCGATTCGACGCTGGCCGGCACGCCAATCCCCAGCACTTCACGCAGAATGGAAATATCGAGACGGGTAAAATAGCTGCGCAGCGTGATTTTGAGCGCCGGGTTAAAGCCGATCATCAGCACGTAAATAATACCCAGCGCGCCAATATAGCGTGACAGCGTGAGCCCCAGGCCTGCGCCGGTAAACCCAAGCCCATCCCAAGAAAACAGGCCGTAGATCAGCACGCTGCTGATCATAATGTTCAGGATGTTCATCCCGCCGTTTATTAGCAGCGGGATTTTAGTGTTCCCTGCCCCGCGCAACGCCCCGCTGCCGATCAGCGTGATTGCCGCCGCCGGGTAGCTCCAGACCGTAAGTTGCAAATAGTTCAGCGCCAGCTCTTTAACCTGGCCGGAAGCCTCACCCGCCACCACGTTAATAATCTGCTCGCCGAAATAGTGGATCACCGCCGCCAGCACTACCGCCACGAGGGTCATCAGAATCAACGACTGACGCGCTGCGGCTCTTGCGCGTTTGGGGTCGCGCTTGCCGAGGCTAAAGGCAACAACAACCGTCGTCCCTAAATCGATAGCCGCGAAAAACGCCAGGATCACCATATTGAAACTGTCGGCAAGACCAACACCCGCCATCGCCTCTTTGCCCAGCCAACTCACCAGGAAGGTGCTGAGCACGCCCATCAACAGTACACAGGTGTTTTCTATAAAGATCGGCACCGCCAGCGGCATAATTTCCCGCCAGTAAAGGGTGCGATAACTTTTTCTACGGCCGTGCCAGTGCGTACGCGACAGCGTGCGCCGTAGCGAAGTGGATAAGCTCAAGGTGAATCCATCAGAAAAGTAAAACAACTTTTCAATGATGAGTGAGGAACGGCGTTACTGCAAAGTATTTCCACATTTTTTGTTGGCATTTTCAGCGAAGTGCCGTCAAAGTGGCCAGTCGGCTTGCAGAGAGGGAAATGGGGTTTGACAAAAAGTTTTCCCCCGCTAAGATAAGCCTCCACACGATTCCTCTGTAGTTCAGTCGGTAGAACGGCGGACTGTTAATCCGTATGTCACTGGTTCGAGTCCAGTCAGAGGAGCCAAATTTTAAAAAGCAGATGTCGTAAGACATCTGCTTTTTTGCTTTCTAAAGCCGGCGCGTTTACAGGACAAATTCGTAATGCGAACCGTCAGGCAGTTCCACATCCAGCCGCAGCTTGCCGCCCGCCGCTTCCACATAGCGCTTCAGCGAAGAGAGTTTTAAATCGCGCCCCGGCTTTTCCATCCCTGCTACGGTCGGCTGTTTAATGCCCAGCGCCTGCGCCATCTCCACCTGGGTTTTCTTCACTTTTTCGCGCAGTTCCGCAAGGTGGATATTGAGCAGGATCTCCGTGGCCATCGCCCGCGCTTCGGCGACGACTTCAGGCTTTTCATCCGCAAGCAGCTGTTCCAGCGTTCTGCCCATTGCATTACTCCTCGTCGTATAATTGGTTCAAATATTCGCTGAATTCATGGTCGGCGAGGGGGATCATCTCATCATAGAAGCGCTTGTCATTGCCGACCTTATTCCCCGCACACAGCAGAATGCCGGTATGGGAAGGATCGAAGGCAAACAATACGCGAATGGGATCGCCCCGGCTCTGCACGCTTAACCAGTCATCAAACCTGTCTGTCGTAGCGATTAACCACACATGACCTCCTTATCAATATAGATTCAAACCTATATAGGTGTAAAACGATAATGAGCATGATGGAGCGGGTTAAATGAAAAATCACTCATGATTTTTAGACACGTCGAGTTTGATTCCAGGAAATGGGCCTGCCTCAGCAAAAAGGCAACAAACCGTGGAAGCTATAACGCAATCTTTACGATGGCCGTGTGTTTACTAACGCTACACATTCAATACAGAACACGTAAAAAATCACCGCATCGCGGCGTGGTATTATTTTTTTCGGCAATATTTCACCACCAGACATCACCCCCTTTTATGGTTAACTATGCTGCGTAAAAAGATTTCGCTCGCTCTGCTGTTAATTTTTACTTTTCTCTGCCAGCAAACCTATGCGGCTCATAAATCAACGTCGATATTAAAAACGCATACTGAAAAAACCTATCAAACGCGGTCACGGGTAAATAAGCGCACAAAAACAATAAAGTCGCGGAAAACAAATAAGGAAAAAGATAAAAAAAACAACGGAACGCGTCATGTTATTCCCTCTTCCTTTGCCTATAACCCGGAGTGGGATGGAATGAATGGATATTCCCAATGGCTTGCGGGCCCTTATACATCAGAGCATACCCACCAGAACCATCTGGCAGACAGCGCTGAGAGTTTTTATAGCGACCACCTGCGTGACACCACGGAAAAGGTCGTGAAGCGGCTGCAAGACCAGCTTGGTAAGCCGTATGTCTGGGGCGGCGCCTCGCCTGCACGGGGGTTCGATTGTAGTGGCCTGGTCTTTTTTGCTTATAACCAACATTTGCTGTCCAGGCTTCCGCGTACCGCTAATGAAATGTATCACGATAAACACGCGCACCCGGTGGCTAAAAATGACCTCAAGCGCGGAGACTTAATCTTCTTTGCTATTCACTCTCAGGGCGAACATGCCGATCATGTGGGGGTATATCTCGGCGAGGGCGATTTTATTGAAGCACCGCGTACGGGTTTAAATATTCGTATTAGCCATTTTGACGGCGAGTTTTGGCAGGACCATTATTTGGGCGCAAGACGAATTCTTACTGCAAAAAATATCCAGTAAAACTGGCAAATATCATTAGAGAGAAATGTCACCTGCTATTAAGGCGTAAGTCCCCGGCAGGTGACAGCAGCAAAATTCTGTTTAGCAGGTCGCCCTTCCGCCGGACAAGTCAAACGCCGCCCCGCTGTTGAAGGTACACGCGGCGGAACTGAGCCACATCGCCATTTCCGCCACTTCTTCCACGGTGCCTAACCGCCCCTGGGGTGATTTGGCAATCATGGTCGCCACATGCTCAGGCGCCATCTGGGCCAATAGCGGCGTTTCAATCGCGGCGGGCGCGATGCTGTTTACCCGCAAACCGCTTTGGGCATGTTCTTTGGCGAGGGATTTTGTCAGGGCGATCACCCCCGCTTTCGCCGCGCTGTAGGCGGATGCGTTCGGCGTACCCTCTTTGCCCGCCAGCGACGCCAGATTCACCAGCCAGCTCTGCGGCTGGGCCAGCAACGCCGGAACAAAGGTTCGACATACCTCAAATGTGCCGTTCAGATTAACGTCGACAATTTGCCGCCAGATAGCCGGATCGTAATCAATCAGCGGCATCGTCGGGCCCGCGAAACCGGCACAGTGGACCAGGGTGTCCAGCCTGCCGCTGGTTTGCAGGATCGCCTCGCGCGCTGCCGCCAGTGACGCCGGTTGGGTGATATCCAGCGGCAGTTGAAAGCCGTCGCGGGCGGAATAATGCACATCCAGCATCCAGACCTGCGCGCCCGCCAGCTGAAAGCGGGCGCTTATCGCCTCGCCAATACCGCGCGCCGCGCCAGTCACCGCCACCACGCGGCCAGAAAAATCGTACTGCGGAAAACCATTATTCAAACGCATGCTCTTCTCCGGGAATTTGCCGTCAGCAAAATACGGAAAAGCGGGCTACACCAGTTGCTTCTGGATGGCCGCCACGCAGGCGCGGATCGCACCGATGGCGTCATCGGCCTGCAAGGCGTCGAACCGGTAAGTTGGCATACTCACGCTGATACACCCCACCGCCTGCTGGCCGCTGTTAACAATCGCACTTCCGTAGCAGCAGATATCCAGTTCGTTTTCCTGAATATCCTGCGAATAGCCACGTTCGCGGGTGCGATTGATCTCTTCAGTGATGCCCGCCCGGTCAGTGATCGTATGCTGCGTGAAAGACGTCGGGGTAATTTTCGCCAACATCTGCTCGACCTGCCCGGCGCTGTGCGCCGCCAGCCACGCTTTCCCAACAGAACTGGAAAACAGGCTCACACGCGTCCCGATCCGCGAGGCCATCCGCACCGTGCGATTGGCTTCCAGCTTATCGATGTAAACCATTTCCAGGCCATCGGGGATGGCGAGGTGGACGGTTTCATCCAACCGGTCGCGCAACTGCTCAATATGCGGTCTGGCGATCTGCCGCAGATCGTGGGTCTCCAGGCTGCGCCAGGCAAGGCTCACCAGGCGCGGCCCGAGGTTCAGGGTGTCGTTGTCGTATCTGAGCATCCCTTCCACCACCAGCGCCTCGACAATGCGGTGCACGGTGGGGCGCGGCATGCCAAGCTGCTTTGCCAGGCCGCTGATATTCAGTTGGCCTGGGGTTTCCGATACGGCCTGCAACGCCCGCATAAACTTCTGAAATGCGGCAGTTCCGGGTACAGCGTGCGTGTTTTCCATCGTCTCTTTTCGGGTTATACGGTCAGGTATCCTCCATCCACGGCCAGAATTGTGCCGGTAATAAAGGATGCCGCCGGGCTGCACAGGAAGGTAACGGCCTGGGCCACATCCTCCGGCGTACCCCAGCGTTTTAACGGGGTACGCGACAGGATCGGTCCGGCGCGTTCAGCATCATCCTGCAACGCCTGGGTTAATGGGGTGGCAATCCAGCCGGGGGCGATCGCGTTAACACGGATCTGCTCGTCAGCATAAGCAATTGCCAGGGATTTGGTCAGCTGCATTACGCCACCTTTACTGGCGCTGTAGCCGGGCACCAGCCCGCCGCCAAAGAAGCTCAGCATCGAAGCGGTATTCACAATGCAGCCCGCGCTTTGCGCAAGCTTAGGCCGGGCTATGGCGCAGCAGCGCAGCGTACCGTTCAGGTTGATATCAATGACGTCTTCAAAAGTATCAATCTGGTGCTCGGCACCGCGCTTAATCACCCCGGCGCAGTTGATGAGGATATCAAGCCGGGGGAGATCATCAACAATATGCAGGATCTGTGTGGTGTTGCGCACATCCAGCTCTCGAACCGTGATGTTGCGCGGCAGGTTGTTGCACTCGCTGTTCACCCCGGCGGCGATGACGCTGGCCCCCAGCTTCGACAGCATGGTGGCGATACCAGCGCCGATCCCGGAGGTCCCTCCGGTGACCAGCGCGGTTTTACCGGCGAAAAGCTCAGCGTGAAACGTCATAATTATTGGCCTCGTGGTGAATATCGGTAGCGGCGCTGTCATCCGGCAGCGGTTTTTTGACTAAAACGAAGTAAACGGCGGCAGCCAGCACGGCGATCCCGGCGCTGACCAGCAGCGCGTTGTCATATACCCCGGTGCGCTCAACGATAGCGCCGGTAATAATGGGCGCGAGAGAACCGCCGAAATAGCCACCGCAGTTCTGGATACTGCCGAGGGACGCCACCTGGCGCTTGGGCACAATTACCGTCGCCATGGTCCAGCAGGCCGCGCTCGCCAGGTTGATAAAGAACATCGCCAGGCAGATGTAGCCTACCGCCAGCGTGGTGCTGGTGGTGAAGATCGCCGGAACGGTAAATGCCGCGCCGCCCAGCAAACCCAGGCATACCGGCCACTTACGGCTGTTAATCACGCTGATGCCGCGGTTGGCTAAGATATCCATCACCCGCCCGGCAACCACCATGCCGACCATGCCGAAAATGTACGGGATCGCCACCACCCAGCCGGTACGCGCCAGCGATAATCCGCGCGCATGTTCCAGATAGCCCGGCAGCCAGGTCAGGTACAGCCAGACCATATAGATCACGCCCATAAATCCGAGCAGCATCCCCCAGGTCGTCGCGTGCGTGAACAGCCCGCGCCACTCGCGCCCGGTGATTTTCTTCCCGGTATCGGTAAAGCGCTCGCCCGCGTCGAGGTACTGTTTATCTTCCTGGGTCAGTGTCACCTCGTTACGGTTGCGGTAAATCAGATACCAGCCGATAGCCAGCATGACGCCAAGTATGCCGGTGATGATAAACATCCAGCGCCAGCCGACGGTGAGCATAATGACCGTCAACAGCGGCGGCGCGATGCAGGGGCCGATACAGCTGGAGGCGACGAAGATCCCGGTGGGCGTACCGCGCTCTTTCAGGTTGTACCATTCGCTGATCACCTTCGCGCCCGCCGGGAACAGCGGCGCTTCCGCCACGCCCAGTACAGCGCGGGAAACCAGGAACGTGCTCAGGGAGTTGACCATCCCGCAGGCGGCCTGGGCCACCGACCAGAAAAACATGCCGAAACCCAGCATCATGCGCGCGCCGAAGCGATCGAGCAGCGCCCCTACCGGAAGCTGGGAAAAGGCATAAGCCAGGGAAAACGCCGACAGCAGCCAGCCCATCTCGGTGGGCGTAATATGCATCTCTTCGCGGATGGTGGTATTTGCGATGGAGAGCGCGCTGCGGTCGATATAGTTGATGACGCCGGCAATAGTCAGAAACAGGATCGCAACTAACTGAATGCGCGCCACGCGTTGAGTTTTAGGTACAGAAGTCATAGCGATGTCTCTTTAATTATTATGTGCAGGTGAAAGGACAGACAGCTATCGGATGAACTGGTCGACGTAGTCCGCACCCAGGCCACATTCGGCGTAGTGCTTGCGGCACATATCGATTTTGGTGAACACATCTTCGAATCCGGCGTGATTACCCCAGGGGTCGACGTAATACATACAGCCGTGCACCTGGAACAGGGTGATCATCTCTTCCACACCTTCATCCACCACCAGGGTATGGGTTTCTCCCGGCGGTTCGAACGCATAAGCGCCTTCGGTGGCTTCCCAGTCGTGCTCAAGATAGCGCCAACGGCCTTTCAGCACGAAAGCATGCACCGGCCCCGGATGGCGGTGGCGGCTTAACACGCCGGATTTACGTACCCGCAGCAGGTTCATCCAGTACCCGCCCGAGCGGCTCAGGCACAAGGGACGGAACCAGACATTATCCGCCTGCGGCACCCAGATCCGCTCGTCGGTCGGGATCGCGCCCGGCACCACCAGATCCGGGATCATCTCTTTCGGTTGGTCAAACTGGTACGGCATTCGGCGCAGGGTTTCTGCATCGCTGGTCATTGTGTTGTCACTCATATCGCCCTCTTTGTTCACATTGTGGACATATAATCCATGATATGGATGAAGAAGGTATACGCTTAAAAACGCAGCGATCCACAAACCGCGTCCAGAATTGTGCTTTAAATCACCAAAATAGATACATTCCGGCAACATTAATGCAACCGAATCGGCAATGACGCTTAAAGTGAAACAAGGTTCTGAAAAAAAGAGACACGCATTCCAGAGATTGCAATGGAAGCTTGCACCCCCTGATGCGCCACATACACTTTTGATGGGAACCGATAACAACAAACTTTGCTCGCCCTTACCTTTTGTCCTTTAACGCAGGAGTCCTGATGATGAGTACCCCATTGTTTCACGGCGTTATCCCTCCGGTTGCAACCCTTTTCGACGATGAAGGCCGCTTTTCACCCGAACAGCAGGCACGGCTCATTGAACGGCTGGTCGCCAGCGATATTGACGGGCTATTTTTTCTCGGCAGCGCCGGGGAATTCGCTCATATGTCCGACGCGCTGCGCCAGGAAATTGCGCAATTTTGTATTAAGCAGGTGGCGGGACGTAAACCGGTACTGATCGGCATTGGGCATTCCGGCACCCAACAGGCGATTGAACTGGGATTACACGCCCAGCGCTGCGGGGCCGATGGCGTAGTGGCGATCAACCCGTTCTATAACCCGCTTAGCGAAAGCAATCTGATTGCCCACTATCAGCGCATCAGCACGGCGCTGGAACTGCCGGTACTGCTGTATAACTTCCCGGCCCTGACCGGGCAGCCGCTGCCGGTATCGGTGATTGTCGAGCTGGCAAAAACCTGCCCGAACATTGTCGGGCTAAAAGATACCGTGGACACGCTGTCGCACATCCGAGAAACCCTGGCGGCGGTAAAACCGGTACGACCGGATTTCGCGGTATTCGCCGGTTATGATGAATATCTGTTTGGTACGTTGATTTTAGGCGGCGACGGCTGTATTCCCGCCAGCGCTAACTTTGCGCCCCAGTTGACCTGCGGCATTCTTAAAGCCTGGCGCGAGCAGGATTACGCCAAAGCGGTGGAACTCCAGCAGCGCCTGTCGCTGATCCCGCCGCTGTACGGCATCGATCTGCCGTTCTACAACGCCATTAAATATGCGCTTCAGCTCACCGGGCTGGATATTTCCTGCAATAGTCTGCCTCCCGCCTCCCCGCTGACGGACGAGATGAAAAGCCAGATAAAAGGAATTTTAAAACAGAGCGGCGTGATTTAACGCGACACCGCCGTCTTGCGACGGCGGCTTGTTTCAGCCTTTCGTGACATTTCCCCACACCAGATTTCCCCGGTGAAAGGTAGCCGCGCGGGGTGAAATCCTCGCGACTGCTTCTGCCGAACAGGACGCCTCCACCAGCACAAAACTGGCTTCATCCTGCGCTTTCGGCCAGGCGCGCTGGCCTTTATCATCCAGCGGTAGCACGTCCCCGGTGGCGATCGCCAGCGAGCGCGACAGGGTAAATTCATTAGGGCGAATATAGAGCTGGGCGTAAAGATTGGCCTTTTCCAGCATGTCGCCAAGGCCAAACGGCGACCAGTGGTCAATCACGCTGTCGGTGCCGGTCATCACGAACACGCCTTTCTGTTTCAACTGGCTGAGCGGCATATGCAGCGTGCCGATCGGTACGGTTGACGCAATGGTGATGCCTTGCGCCGCCATCCGGGTGGCGGTTTCCTCCACCTGTTGCGGATTGAGCGTCGCCAGCGCGAAGGCGTGGCTAATGGTGAGCTTATCCTTTAGCGCCGGGGTTTTCTCTACGGTTTCAATCATGTAATTCACCGCCGCCACGCCCGCCGGGCTGGTTTCGTGCAGGTGAATATCCACGCCTTTTTTATAGTCGAGGGCTATCTGGAACATCGTATCCAGCGATTTTTCCATCGCGCCGTCGACGTTGGTCGGGTCCAGCCCGCCGACATAGTGTGCCCCCGCCTGCATCGCTTCGCGCATCAGCGGCTCGCTTTTCGACTGCAACAGCCCGTGCTGGGGAAATGCCACAATTTCGCACTGAAAACCGTCTTTACGCTGCTCCAGCACCGCCATCAGGTTTTCGAGGTTTTTCAGCCCGGACACCGGTTCAATATTGCAGTGGCTGCGCGCCACCGAGGTCCCTTTCGATTGCAGCAGATCGATCAGCTTCCCGGCGCGTTCCTGCGTGTAGGGTTGCAGTTCCGGCAGCAGTTTGCGCTCCAGTTCGATCATATCCATGATGGTGGTGCCTTCCGGGCGCAACAGCGCGCGCCACGGGCCGCCGTAAAAGGTTTTGTCCAGATGGATATGCATATCGCGCATCGCCGGCAATAGCAGATGCCCGCCCGCATCGTAGCGCGGCAACGTGGCGTCGGGATGCTGATGACTGGCAAGCAGCGCGGCGATGGTGCCGTCCTTGATTTCCAGCGTCATCAACTCGGTTTTGGTGCTGACCGCCGTATCGCCCTGCCAGTCAAAACCGCTTTCAAGACGCACGTTATCCAGATAGTAATGTTTTTCGCTGATGCTGCTCATGGCGCGTGAGGCCTCACCTGTGCCGGGAGTGGGATCGGCAGCATACGCCAGTTGCCCGCCCGCGCCCAGTAGCGCACAGGCGGCCACCGCTTTGCCGCTGTGGCTTAAAAACGCACGACGGCCTGGATTTTCGCTATGATTCATCGGTGGCTCCTTTTCTCAATGGCTAGCAAATAATGTGGGTGCCGGTCTCTCCGCTTAGGGCGGCAGGCAGTTTTTCCGGGTTGGTGATAATCACCCGTTTGCCGCCGTGGCGCAGAAATGACAGGCTGGCCTCGATTTTCGGCAGCATACTGCCCGCCGGGAAATGACCCTCGGCGACGTACTGCGCCATTTCCGCCACGGTCACCGTGCCCAGCGCCCGCTGCTGCGGTTTGCCAAAATGGACGCACACCTGCTCTACACCGGTGGTGATCGCCAGGATATCGGCGTTAATTTCCTTCGCCAGCAGCGTGGTGGAGAGATCTTTGTCAATCACCGCGTCCACGCTGCGGTATTCGCCGCCCGGCTCGCGGATCACCGGAATGCCGCCGCCGCCCACGCCAATCACCACAAAACCCTGGTCGATCAGCGCGCGAATGGCTTCGGCTTCCACAATGCGCACCGGCTGCGGCGAGGCGACTACCCGGCGATAGCCGCGCCCGGAATCCTCGACAAACCGCCAGTCGGGATGCGCCTGCAACAGCGCATCGCGCTGGGCTTCATCAAAGAATGCGCCGATGGGTTTCGTGGGATCGGCAAACCTGGCGTCGTTTTTATCCACTTCCACCTGGGTGATCACGGTGACCGCTTTTTTATTGCCGTAGCGCGCCAGCTTGTTATTCAGCGCCTGCTGGATGAGATAACCGATCCCGCCCTGGGTATCCGCCACGCAGTTCGCCAGCGGCGTCAGCGGCAGCCCTTCTTTCTCATGGGCGATCTCGGCGCGGCGCAGATCCAGCCCAACCTGCGGGCCGTTACCGTGGGTCAGTACGATGTTGTAGTCCGACGCCAGCATCCCGAGAATAGATTTCGCCATCTCGTTTACCGCAGCGTGCTGATGCTCAACCGACTGGCTGGCATTGTCTTTAATAATGGCATTACCGCCAATGGCGACGACCACGAGTTGTTTCATGTCGAATTCCTGTCCAGAGTGCGGCAGGCGGGCGTCCGCCTGCCGTCAGGGGTTACGCGGTTTTGGTGGTTTCATCCGTGGAAGAGACCAGCGGATCAAGGGATTGTTCACGGCTGTCCAGCCAGTGTTTCAGGACGAACATGCCAGCCATCATCAGG
The DNA here is from genome assembly GCF_056155425.1 of Atlantibacter sp. MEI4A-1023. Lineage (NCBI taxonomy): Bacteria > Pseudomonadati > Pseudomonadota > Gammaproteobacteria > Enterobacterales > Enterobacteriaceae > Atlantibacter > Atlantibacter sp. MEI4A-1023. Next base: position 1,725,901 of record NZ_CM149568.1, on the reverse strand, counting down.
TATGCGGTGACAAACATCAGCGAGGCCCCCTGAGCGAAGCCGACCACCGGCGCGTGGATCACGCCGAACAGCGCCAGCAGCGCCCCGGTGGCCGCCGCCACTGCGCCGCGCAGCGGGCGGTTCATGATGGCGAAGATAGCGAGGCAGCCCCAAATCATACTGGCCAGCGGCGCGCCGTTGCCGAGGTGCATCAGCCCCTGGTAGTAAACACCTTTGCTGTGCAGCAGCTCGGTGCCGAGCTTCGCCGCCGAGGTGCCCGCCGCGTTCATCACGCTGTTGACCATGGTCAGCGCCCAGTTGGCGATCCACGGGAACAGGCAGATGAAGATCACCGGCACCTCGATTTTTGGGGTTTCCCTCACCACCTGGTTGGCGGTGACCACGCCGATAAACACCAGAATCGGCACGATGGCGGTCATCGGGATCACCGCCAGCATAAAGGCCCCGAGGCCGAACAGCGGGACGATAAACATGGTGACGCCGGACGCCAGGGTGTAACCGATGCTGGCACCCATGGCTTTCCAGCCCGCGTGGCCCACGTACACCGTGACCGGGAACGGGTTGCCCATCAGGCAGCCGAGCATCGATGAGAGGCCGTTCGCCAGCATCACTTTGCGGGTGTTGTACTCATCCCCCGCCGCGTGGGCGCTCTCAATATTTTCGAGGTCAAAAATGTAATTCGCCAGCCCGAGCGGGACCGCTGACGCCAGGTACGGCAGCGCGTGCGGCAGGCCCTGCATAAAGCTGTCGATATGCACTTCCGGCGGGTTAAAGCCGAAGGACGACATGGAGGCTTTGATGGCGTCCGGGCTTTGCAGACCGGAAATCCATGCCAGCGCGGTACCGGCAAGCAGCAGTAATAAGCCGGTAGGAATACGTGCAAAGATCGGCTTTTTGCCGAACCAGTTAATGAAGATCAGCAGCAGGACGATAAACGACACCGTCGGCGCTTCGAAGGCTTGCAGCATCGGGTTCATGGCGAGCAGCAGCAGCCCAAGCCCGGACAGGCACGACAGCAACACGGTACGCGGGATCATCTTACGGATGGTTTCGCCGAGGAACGAGCCGCCCGCCAGGATCAGCGCTTCAACAAAGCACCACACCAGGCCGATCTGAATGGCGAAATCCGCGTCGCCGGTGGTCTGGTAAACCGGCATCAGCACCAGGAACGTCACGGTAAAAATCGACGGCGCGCTGGGGCCGGAGGGCAAGGCGGTCACATCTTTGCGCCCGGTCTGGCGTGCCAGCTGTAGGCCAAACCAGGTGTAACTCAGGCTCGCCACCAGCACGGCTAAACCAAACGCCGGGGCGATACGGCCATAGACAATTTCTTTTGGAATGCCGACCACAAAAATCAACAACCCCATCATGGTCAGCAGGTTGGTCAGGTTGTTGGTCATCAGCCCAAAATAAGCCGCCCAGTCACCCCGTTTCCATTCAAGTTTTATCTTACTCATGGAACTTTCCTTCAAGGTCAGTAAATCGCGCTACACTCCCCCGCCAGGGCTGGCCCAGGCGCAAGGTCCGGTAATACGTGCAGGTGAAACCTCCTTTCGCGAACCGTCGGGCGACGCCGTAGCGCCGCCCGTTTAGGGTTATTGGCTATACCGGTCGCTAAAGGTGAGCAGAGCTTTTTCAAAACAGTCGAACGGCGGGTGAACAATGCCGGCGCCAATCATGCCGATGCCCGCGTCTTTGTGGGCGATGGCGGTGTTGATCACCGGTAAAATGCCGCTGTTGCCCACGCGGGTGATATCAATCGCGGTGGGAATGCCCATAAAGTTGAGCAGCGGAATGGTGACGTTCGGGTTCTCGCCGAGGGTGATTTCCCGCATCTGGCGTGAGAAATCCACCGCCTCGTCTACGGTGCCGCCCACCAGCGCGACAATCGCCGGTGCGGTCGCCATGGCGAAACCGCCGATGCCGTAGGTTTCGGTAATCGCGCTGTCGCCGATGTCCAGCCCGGAATCCTCCGGTTTAAACCCGGCGAACATCGGGCCAATCACCTGTTGCGCCGGGCCGGTGAACCACTGCCCCGGCAGGCCGGAAACCCGCAGGCCGAACTCGTAGCCGTTACGCGCCATCGTGGTGACGACGGTGCTGTATTCGATGCCGTGCGCCGCGTCCATTGCCGCTTTACACATCGCCATCCAGGTTGGACCAGAGAAGTAGTCACTGCTGGCAACAAAATCGAACACCTCTTTTTGCTGCGCCACGGTGAAATCGGTCTGGATTAAATACGGCGTCAGGGCCTGAATCAGCAAGGTAGTGCCCGCATTGTTGCGGTTGTGGCACTCGTCGCCCATATGCAGCGCCTGGGCCAGCATCAGCCGCAGGTCGATTTCTCCGGCCAGCTTCATGGCGTCGCGCAGCATCGGGCCGAGCACATCGCGCATCCAGATTAACCGGTCAATTACGCTCTGGTCGTTAGCCCCCATGCGCAGGATCTTCGCCATCTGCTCGCTGAGGTTGGTGTAGGCGCGGTTGCCGTACGTTTTGTTCTCGACGATGTGCATAAACATCGACGCAGAGGTCACCCCCGCCATCGAACCCACGCAGTCATGCTCGTGGCACGGCGAGAAGATGATTTCCCCGGAGGCGGCAAGCTGCGCGGCGTCATCCAGATCCCGCGCCAGCCCTTCAAACACCAGCGCCCCGGTCACGGCGCCTTTCATCGCGCCGCACATGTTTTCCCAGCTCACCGGCGGCCCGGCGTGCAGGATGGTGTTGCGCGTCATGCCCGGCACCACGTTGATCGCCTGGTCATAACCCACCAGTACCGGGTGGGACTGAATGATGCGCTCCAGCGCCAGGGCGTTGGCAGCGGCGATTTTTTCCGCCAGCTGCGGCGCGGCCAGCTTATCCAGGACGCGCACCACCTCAAGGTTTCCCAGCCCCGGCGGCGTCCAGTCAAGCTGGGTCACCGCCACGTGTTGCTGCTTGAGATCTTCGCTAAAACGGGCAATCCCGATGTTGATAACATTCAGCGGTTGGCTAAACAGTGTTGGACGGCTCATCAGGCATTCTCCCCTTTCCAGACAAATTCACGCGCCAGTAATCCTGTATTGGTGCTGCTGCTCGCCCAGGTAACGCCGGCGTCGGTCAGCATGCCGCATTGGGCGGCCAGCGACGGCGTATCGAGGTCGGTGCCCAGCACGTAACCGAGGATCTCAAGATGACGCCCGGCGTCGGCGGCAATCTGTTTGGCCTGTTTGATGGCGTCGATCATCACACCCACCGGATCTTCATGCGCCCCGAAGCCGAGCACAAAGTCCATGGCGATCACCCCGACTTCCGGGTCGCGCGCCTCCTGAAGCAGGCGGCTAATGCGGTTAGTGGGGTCGATCATCGGGTGCGGTTTGCCGTTGGTGAAGTCATCGTCACCAAAGTCCAGGAAGGTGTGGGCGATGCTCTGGTTGACGTCGCGCAGGCGGCGCTGCGGGTCCGGCTGAATGTTGCTATAAACGTCGGAATATTTTTCCAGCGCCGCAAACATAGCTTCATCGCACAGGGTGCCGCCGCAGAACAGCGCACGGATGTATTTTTGCTGCGGATTAAGTTTGGCGCGCACGTCATGGATCAGCGGCCAGTTCAGCGGATGCAAATCAATCGAGGACGCATCAACGCCGGTTTGCAGCACCGCTTTCAGCGCGGCCTCTTTGGTGCCGCGCGCGAAAATCAGCCCCGGCTTATCGGTCTGCGGCTCTGCGCCCAGGAAACACACCACTACCGGTTTTGCGCAGGCTTCGGCACGGGCTAACACTTTCTGCGCCACCGACGGCGCGGGCGGTTTGGAAATCAGCGCAATGACGTCAGTGTCCGGGTCGTTTTCCAGCATGGCCAGCGCGTCGAGCATCATCAGCCCGCCGATTTTCTCGCTAAGGTCGCGCCCGCCGGTGCCGATCAGCTGCGATACGCCGCCGCCGAAATCGTGGATGCGCACGCTCAGCTCCTGGCTTCCGGTCCCGGATGCGCCGATAATGCCGATGCGCCCGCGACGCACCGCGTTAGCGAAGCACAGGCCCGCGCCGTTGATAATCGCGGTGCCGCAGTCTGGTCCCATCATCAACAGCCCTTTTTCATGGGCCAGGGTTTTTAATGCCAGTTCCTCGTCGAGGGAGACGTTGTCGGAAAACAGCATCACGTTAAGATCGTTTTCCAGTGCCTGACGCGCTTCCCGCGCCGCGAATGCGCCGTTAACGGAAATCACCGTCAGGTTGCTGTCCGGCAGGTGCTGGCGCGCCGAGTTCAGCGTGGCGTAGCGCGCTTCGTGGCTGCCGCGGGTCTCTTTGCGGATAAACAGCGCTTCGATAGCAGCCAGCGAGGCGTCATTTGCGGCCTCATCGCCCTTAATCACAATCATCAAATCGCCGCTTTTCGCCGCTTCCAGTTCCGGCGTCAGCAGATCAAGGTTACGCAACACCCCTTTGTTCATTTCCGTCGCCATCGCCACAAACGCCTGTTCCACGCCATCCAGTTGGTTGGCTTTGGTTGAAATCGACATAAGCGATACCGAATCAAAATAGGTGTTCTTTTTAATCACGATCCTGGTTGACATATTCTCCTCCAAAATATTGCGTCAATAGCAGGGCATCGGCCATGCCATACAGCATGTCGCATCCTGAGCTTGATCCTATTTTCATGACACCCTGTATTTCACGCTGAATATCCGCGCAACACCCCAGGGTTAATTTTCCAGCCAATAAAAAAATCACTTCGCGAAAGCGCTGATGAATCGCTTCATTTAGCGTCAGCGCACTAAGCGGCGTGGTTTGCTGATGATATTTTTCGCACCAACAAGTAAATTCACGGCGAAATTGCACGCCGGGGCTGCCTGCAATAAATAATATCGCTGCCAGCCCAACCAAATAATCATCGCCGCTCGGCGTTAATCCAATACCCAGCCCGACTAATTGCTGAAAAGCCGATTCGCTTTGTTGTGCGTCGCGCAATGTTAGTCCGTCGATTAATTTCCGGCGCGCGTCCGATAACTGTTTCGCCAGTTGCCGATAAAAAATATTATCAGCGCAATAATGAAATAATGACGCGTTTTGCGGTATTGCCTGGTAAAGGGTTGTTGCCAGCGTTTCGCCCTGTTGCTGTTGGCAAAACGCGTTGAGTGCTTCACTTTTCCAGAATAATTTTTCCGGCTGCCACGCCTGGCACGTTCGAAAATCAATCCGCGCTCGATGGCCTATTCTCAGCCAGTTTCCCTGCCAGTAAACCGGGTCGCCGGGTTGCGCCAGTCCATCAACGGTCGCTAACGCTAACCGGCAACTGTTCGGCGCGTTGTCGCTGCCTTGCGTCAGCAGAGTGAAACGCCGGACGCCCAGCGGACAAACAACGTTGAGCGCTTTATCAAAAACTTGCTCAACGCTCCCCCATAAACCCGGTTGCCCGAGACTGCGTAAAAACTGCCCCTCCGCCGACAGCGCGTTGACAGTGTGCCAGCCAGCCGAAGCTGAATGGATCACGGTGCTCTCCCGTCAGGCACCCGCGTTGATTAACAGCTGGGCGATGGCTTCATAGCCTTTTTCACGTGCCAGTTCGAGAGGCGTTTTGCCGTATTTATCGGTCATATGCGGGTTTGCGCCGTGGTCGAGCAGTAGCTTAACGATCTCCTGCTGCTTTTCGCCGCCGTCGTTTAATACGATGGCTTCAAGTAAGGGCGTCCAGCCGACAAAGTTAGTGTGATTAAAATTAATTTCGGTTTTGGTTAATAATTCCCGGACAATTTCCACATGGCCTTTTTCACTGGCGGGCGTAATTCCCACACCGCCAAAACGGGTTAAGCGGTTTAAATCAGGTTTAGCCGGTAATACAATGCGCAGCAGGGTTAAGTCATTATTCAGGCAGCTTAATAAGAACGGGTTAAAACAGGTTTCGTCCTGCTTATCAATATCCGCGCCTTCAGAAATTAAATACGAAACAGCCTCGTAGTGTTTATTCAGGCTGGCAAGGGTAATTGCCGTTCTGCCCTGGCGGTTGGTGCAGTTAATATCAACACCGTTATCCAGACAGGATTTAAGAGCAGTGATATCGCCCTGCTGCGCGGCAAGTAAAAATTCGCTAATCAGTTCATGCTGAGACATAGGGTTCTCCCCGTCAGGGCCAGGGGAAATAGAGTAATTTCGCGCTGGCTAATCATTGGATGCTAACTGATTCTGAGAATAGCAACACTGCATGGGGAATAACATCCGTTTGAAATGCATTCATCGGAAGGGGATAGATTGTTGAATAATTTTTGATAATCGGGCTATTGTGTGCGGCAGCGCACCGTTTAAGCGTGCCGCGCTCACATTTTGAGCGCGTAAATGGGAGGCTAAAGGCCGGTTTTTGAGGGCACTGATGAGAAGCGTTGTCATCAAATGCTCAAAACGTGAAGCCAGGCAGGTTTATTGTAACAACAGTGTTAAATTGTATTCAAAACTGGCAGCGCGCCGCTGGAAAAGGAAAACGGTTATGAATTCCATCTTCACCGAAGAAAACCTGCATACGTTTACCATGGCTGCCCGCTACGCCAGTTTCAGCAAGGCCGCAGACGAGCTGGGCGTGACGACATCGGCGGTGAGCTATACCATCAAGCGCATTGAAACCTATCTCGATGTGGTGCTGTTTGAGCGTAATACCCGCAGCATTGAGCTGACCGAATCGGGGTTTTACTTTTATCGCAAAGCCATCGATTTGTTGAATGACTTTCACGCCATTAAGCGCGGTATCGATACTATTTCCCAGGGCATTGAGGCCAGGGTGCGGATTTGCATCAACCAGTTGCTTTACACGCCGCGCCATACCGCCAGGCTGTTGCAAACCCTGAAAAAGCAGTTCCCGACCTGCCAGATCACCGTGACCACCGAGGTCTATAACGGCGTGTGGGATTCAATTATTAATAATCAGGCCAATATCGCCATTGGCGCGCCCGATACGCTGCTTGATGGCGGCGGCATTGATTACACCGAAATTGGCGCGGTGCGCTGGGAGTTCGCTATCGCGCCGACCCACCCGCTGGCGCTGATGCCGGAGCCGATCACCGAAAGCCAGCTGCGGCTTTACCCGAATATCATGGTGGAAGACACCGCCCATACCATCAATAAAAAGGTCGGCTGGCTGCTGCACGGGCAGGAAGCGATTCTGGTGCCGGACTTCAATACCAAATGCCAGTGCCAGATCTTAGGTGAAGGCATCGGCTTTTTACCGGCTTATATGGTGAAAGAGCCCAAAGAACATGGGCTGCTGGTGACCAAAACGATTCACAATCCGCGTCAGGATTCACGGATGCTGCTGGCGACGCAACACGCCGCCACGGGGCAAGTGACCCAGTGGATCAAAAAACAGTTTGCCCCGGATGGCATATTGACGGCGATTTATCAGGATCTGCTGTGGCGCGAGTAGGTTAAAGCTGGATATTGCTTTCCGCCAGGCTGCCCATTTCGGTGTAAATCGCGCAAGCGGCATCCACCAGATGCATCGCCAGCGCCGCACCGCTGCCCTCGCCAAGACGCATCCCCATATGCAGATACGGCTCCAGACCCAGCGCGTTTAGCGCAACCATCGCGCCTTTTTCCGCCGAGAAATGCGACGGGATCAGATAGGGTCGTGCCGCCGGGGCGATTTTGCAGGCCGCCAGCGCAGCCGCGTAGGAGAGGAAGCCGTCCAGCACCACCGGCAAACCGCAGCGCGCCGCGCCGAGGATCGTCCCGGTCATGCCTAATAAATCATAGCCGCCGACTTTTGCCAGCACATCGACTCCGTCACTGGCATCCGGCTGGTTGACGGTAATCGCCTGTTGCACCACCGCCACTTTATGAGCGATTTTCTCCGGCGGGAAGTTAGCCCCAAGCCCGACGACATCCGCGGGTGACGCATCGGCCAGCACGCTGACCATCGCCGCCGCCGGGGTAGTATTCGCCATACCCAGCTCACCCACGCCAAACACTTTTACGCCCCGCTCCGCCAGTTCGCAGGTATGGGCGATCACGCTCGCCAGCAACGCATTCGCCACCTGGCGCGACATCGCGGGTTCCCGGGCGATATTGCCGCTGCCGCGCGCCACCTTCAGACTGAAAATGCCCGGCAGCGGATCGCTGTCGATGCCGATATCGATGACATGCACCTCTGCGCCCGCCTGCTTCGCCAGTACGCATACGCCGGTATTGTTGCGCAGCATATTCATCGCCTGAATAGCGGTAACCGCTTTCGGCGATATGGTGACCTGCTCATCATAAACGCCGTGATCGGCGCACATCACCATAATGGCTTTTTTCGCCTCCTGCGGTTTCCCGTAAAAACCCGGCATACCGGCCAGTTGCACCGCCAGGCTTTCCAGACGGCCCAGGCTTCCCGGCGGCTTCAGCAGGCCATCAAGATGGGTTTGCGCCTGGCGCATGGCATTTTCGTCAAGAGGGGGGATCGCGTTAATCAGTGAGGCCAGTGTTTGCATGTGTGTGCTCGTTATAAAAGGGCAATAAGAAAGAGGACTTCGCCAAGCTCAATGGCTGCGCCAAGTGTGTCGCCGGTCTGACCGCGCAGGGTGCGTTTAATCGCCATGCCGATCAGCGCAATGGCGAGTGTCGCGATCAACCAGGCCAGCAGGCCGCCGCCAGGCAGCAGAACCAGGCACAGCACCGCGCTGGTCGCCAGCGTGATGGCGGTTTGCGCGAGGGTCACTTTGCCGATGAAAATATTGCCGAGGCCGTTATCGCGGGCGTAGCGCTGGCGGTACATCAGCAGCACCACCGCGCCGCGCCCCACCACGCTTGCCAGAATCAGTACCGGCAGCATCGAAAAGCCGCGCAGCGCCAGTTCGTTTACCACCAGCACTTTCGCCAGCAGTACGAAAATCAGCCCCAGCCCGCCGTGAGTGCCGAGGCGGCTGTCGCGCATGATCTCCAGTTTTTTTTCACGGGTGCGGGCGGAAAACAGCCCGTCGCAGGTATCCGCCAGGCCATCCAGATGAAAGCCGCCGGTCAGCGCCGCCAGGGCCAGTACGTAAAACAGCGCGGCAAGCGGCGTGCCGCACCAGGGGGCCAGCAGCATAAACACGCCTGCGGCAATCGTGCCGAGCACCATACCCACCCACGGGAACAACACAATACCACGTGAATACTGATCCAACTCCAGGCCCTGCGACCAGCGGTAAGGCACCGGCAGACGGCTCATAAACGCGAGAGTGGCAAAAAAAGTCCGTATCATTTTTTCTCCGTGGTGCCAGAAAAGTTAAAACATGACGAATAGCAGGCTGAATAACAGCAGCGCCAGCAGTGACGCAACATTCATCAGGCGAATGGTCGCGGGGATGTCGTCAATGCTTATTTCACGGGTCGCCTCGCCGATCCAGGGTTTCTCTACCCGTTCGCCAAAGTAATCATTCGGCCCGCCGAGCCGGATCCCCAGCGCGCCAGCTACCGTGGCTTCCGGCCAGGCGCAGTTGGGGCTGCTGTGGTTGCGCCTGTCGCGCCAGCCGATACGCAGCGCCGATGAAGCGTCATTGCCGCAGAGTTTTGCCGCCAGCGCCAGCAGCAGCCAGCTTAAACGCGCCGGAATAAAATTGGCGATGTCATCGATACGCGCCGACACCATGCCTATCGCCCGGTATTTTTGGTGCTTATAACCGACCATCGAGTCGAGGGTGTTTACCGCTTTGTAGGCCATCGCCAGCGGCGCGCCGCCCAGCAGCAGGAAAAACAGCGGCGCAATTACCCCATCGACGCTGTTTTCAGCCACGGTTTCCACCACCGCACGGGTGATTTGCGGCGGTTGAAGCTGGGAGGTATCGCGCCCGACAATCCATGAGAGTTTTTCGCGGCTCTGCGTTAAATCGCCTGCCCGCAGCGGTTTTTCCACCTCGCGCGCGGCATCGCCCAGGCAGCGCCCGGCCAGCAGGGTGTAGATCATCCAGATTTCTACCGCCACGCCAAGCCATTCGTGCAGCCTGTAGGCCAGCGCCAGAATGCCCCACGACAGCGCCCATGTGGCACCCACCACGATGATCCACAGCAGCGCGCCGCCTAGCATCAGGGCGCGATCGCTATGACAGACGCGGCGCACGGCGCGCTGCACCAGATTTATAACATTGCCGATTACGCGGATGGGATGCGGCCAGTGTTGCGGATCGCCCAGCCAACAATCGAGCAGCCAGGCTGCCCACCAGATGAAAAGGGTCATCAGGATTTCCCGTCGCGCCAGTGATAAGTAAGTAAAAGAAGTTGGGTTTCAGTTAACCGGAGCCGTGGGATCGGCCCGGGTTGACTTAAGCAGAATGAAAAACGGCGGCATGAATAATCAGTGCCGCCGTCTTGTTAAATCATTCTTTGATTTCAGGTGCTTTCAGCTCGCCCATCACTTTGAGCTTTTTGGAGATCTCACGACGTTCTTTAGAGAGTTCGGCGTTTTTGATGATGTAGTCATCCACGCGGTCTTCGTAGTCGGTTTTCATGCTGGCGATGATGCCCTGAATGGCCTCAATGCTCATGCCTGGCTTGATGTAATCGCTCAGGTTGTCGAGCAGCAGCACGCGTTTCTGGTTGTCACGGATCTTCTTCTCTACATCCTGAATTTCGCGTTGCAGTTTGTTTTTACGACGGAACAAACGTACGAACTCCAGAACGTCCTGGAATGAAGGTTTGCCATTTTCCATATTTACACCCCTGATAATTGAGACTCTGATTCGTTCACAAGCCGCAGCGTCAAACATAACCGGCAACGGCTGCGCATGACAACGGTTAATACCCTACCCTAATAATACGCTGAATTCCTGCTGAATCGAAACCAGCAATATATCCCCGCTGTTTCGTATGGTTTTTATTTACGCAATGCCCGGCAGATCAAGTGCGATAACAACTCTAACTGGCGCGCCAGTTCCAGGCTTAACCAGACATAACCGTGAATTGAGGTTTCATGCAGTGCGCTGCCTTCATCCTGGCGCATTATCTCGCGTAATTCGCCGACAATTTCTGCCAGCCTGGCGTTATTGGCGGCGACCGGCGACGGATTGCCTTCATACAGGGCTTTCGACAGCGCCGCCAGGGTGTGGTGGGTCATCTGCTGGGTTTCGCGCAGGGTATGGGCGTTGATCATCACAAAATGGCTTTCGCGCGTTGCCCAGTGGGCGTTGAGCTGGAGTTCAAGCGTACAAACCAGATTGCGGCTGACGGTCTGGATCGCTTCAAACACCGATTTCTGAATGTGGGTTTCTTTGCTGGCAGGGACAATCAGCGCGCGCATTTTCACCACGTCACTCAGCATGGCGTGCAACGACTTATCAAGCCGGGGACGCTCCACCAGATTTGGCGAAAACCCTGCCTGGGAGAGCCGGGTAAACGTATGCGCGAACGTCGCCATCTGGATGCGCCAGTGGATGAACGCGCGCTGGGGATAGATGCTGGTAAACAGCATTGCCAGCAGCGACCCTAAAATCACGTCGCCGCTGCGCCACAGGGCGATTTGCAGATCCCCCGCCGGGGCACCCACTACGACAGAAAGCGTAATGCCGATAAGCAGCGCCTGATAGGGCCGTTTCCCGAGAGTGAGATAGCCGCAGATAAACATCGCCAGCGCACACCACAGCAGCATAATCGGCAGGGAAATCAGCTCCAGCTTCAGGGCGATTAACCCCACCGATGCGCCAAAAATCGTCCCGCCGATGCGTTCAAAGGCACGCGGCACCACGTTGCCCCAAAACGAGATCGGCCCCATCACCACCACAAGCGTAATCAGCGGCCAGGTGCCTTCCGGCACATTCAGCAGGCGGACCAGTAAAAAAGTCAGCGTAAAGGCCAGCGCGATGCGTACGCCGTGCACCAGGCGGTAATGACGATAGAGCCGGATTTCGAAAGGACTTAATGATTTATCAGGACGCACACCGGCTCTCCGCATGAAAAAACCCGCATTGTACCGGGATTTCGCCGTCTGGCATCAACACATCGGGGTAAACGCGCCGTTATTGTGACCAATAACGGCGGCGTAAAGCCAGGCCTGCAAGGCGAGGCCTGGATTAATTATTCGTGTTTAGGTTCAACCGGGACGAACATGTTGATGTCCCAGTAGCCGTCTTTCGCCCCATCGTTGAGGTAAATTTCAAAACAGGGTTTGGGGGCAATCTGGTATTTCACATCTTCAAGCAGGCTATTGAAAAATAGCCGCCAGGGCGTTTCAAAATCGTGATGTTCAACACGCGCCTGGGCTACGGCGTATTGCCCGCCCGCCACTTCGGTTGCCATAACGCCTTCACTGTTGGCGGGGATAGCGAAATTTTCAGGCACGGTTACCGCAGTATCGCAGCGCAGTTTCTCTGCGGGCACGCTATCCGGGTTATCGTAATAAACGGCAATCCACTCCAGCGGCTGAATCTTATTGTTGTCCACCCACATCACCAGTTGCTCAAAACCCTGTGGGACGGTTTTATCCCAGGGGCCAACTAAATGAAACCCGGCGATGCGACGAGTTTCGGCGTGTTGAATCTGATAATCCATGATCGTTCCTCGCTGTGAAATAACTGTATATGCAAACAGTATTATACGTTCTGTACTGGCGCTCTAAAGCATAGATTGCTTAATTTGTGAGCGCACTCGCGTAAAAGGCTGTTTCGGAGAACGACGGGGTAAGCCTCTGTTAAACCACTAAAGTTTATGGTGCAAGTAATCACTAAAGCGCGAGAGCATACCGCCTTTTTCAACCGCCTTAAGCGTCACCAGCGGCCAGTGGGCCACCAGTTTATCGCGGTCATACAGTTCGATTTCGCCTACCCTTTGCTGCGCCGCCAGCGGTGCTTCAAGCTCCGGCTTATCCAGTACGTATTTGGCTTTGATATTCGCCACTTCGGATTTGGGCAGACTGAGCCAGAAATCACGATCGGTGCCCACTTCGACGTTTTCGACATCGCCGTACCAGATACGCTCGGTGCCGACTTTTTTACCTTTATGCAGGATCTGCACGGTATCGAACTGGTTTTGCCCCCAGTGCAGTAGCTTACGCGCCTGTTCTTCCCGCGCTTTCGGGCTATCCGCGCCCATCACCACGGCAATTAACCGCCGCTGCCCGTCCACGCTGGAAGCGATCAGGTTAAACCCGGCGCCGGAGGTGTGCCCGGTTTTCAGGCCGTCCACGCTCAGGCTTTTGTCCCACAGCAGGCCGTTACGGTTTTGCTGGGTGATGCCGTTCCAGGTGAGGCTGCGCTCGCTGTACATGTGATAAAACGAGGGTTCGCCGTGGATAATGGCGCGCGACAGCACCGCCAGGTCATACGCGGAGCTGTGCTGGCCCGGCGCGTCAAGGCCGTGGACGGTTTCGAAGTGGGTGTCGCGCAGGTTAAGCCGGTGGGCGTAGTCGTTCATCATTTTGACAAACGGCGCTTCGCCGCCCGCGATGTAATCCGCCAGCGCCACGCAGGCGTCGTTGCCGGAATCAACAATCAATCCCCGGCTCAGATCGTGGACCGTGACGCGATCCCCGGCTTTTAAAAACATCAGCGACGAACCGGCAAAAACCGGGTTGCCGTAGGCCGACGCGTCCGCGCCCACGGTAACCACATCATCAGGCGTGATGCGGTGGCTGTCGATGGCGCGATCCACCACATAGCCGGTCATCAGTTTGGTAAGGCTTGCCGGGTTGCGCTGCTGATGCTCTTTGCCTGCCGTTAAAATCTGACCGGTAGTGTAATCCATCAGTACCCATGCCCCAGCCTGAACCTGAGGGGGAACCGGCGTGACGGCGAAAGTGGGTTCTGCACTGGCGTTAGTACCAAGAAAAGCGAGCAAAGAAGCGGCAATCAGGCGGGTTTTCAACAGCATATCCTCGTTTGTGTTTTTTTGTCCGCGCCTGTTTTACGGAACTTCGTATGTAAACGCATTCATTAATTGCAAAGAAATATGACAGACAACACATTTATCGGAGTAATACGTATCCGGTAGCGTGAAAAACCACCGTGATTTTCTTCTGAATGGACGGCCAATCGTTTTTGTAAGCCCTTATGGATAATTTTTGAACACCGTTACAACGGTGCCCCCATACCAGTACACATGATCCCTGATGGCTTGCGTGAAGTGTATATATATAAACAGTGTGTTGTAATTTATTCTCTTAAATCATACATTTCCTGACGTATTTTACTTTACTGATGATATAAGTAAAAATTAAAGAGGTAAAAAATACAATAAAAACAGTAAATAAAACATAAAAAAACGAAATTAGCCAATCCCCGTCCGTATATTTAGAAATAACAGGCCTGTAAGCCAACTCAAGGATATATTGTAATATTACCGGATGGATGAGATAAACACCGAAAGACATTGAACCACAAGCAACAACTATTTTTTGCATTGCAATTTGATAATCAGGTTTATAGAGTAAGGTCATATTATAAAAGGCAAAGGCAGATATAAATATAAAAAAAGAACCGCCATTAAGGATAGTTTGAATTTTAATCGAATAATAATAATAGCTAATGATAACAACTAAAAAAGTAATCAGAACTGACAATATATACATATAAAACCAAAATAAAGCATTTACGGGACAAAATTTACTAGCTATAGCTGAATTGAGCATTTCAGATATTTTTGGAACAAAAGCATATATTAAAAGAAAGCCAAATGAGGATATCCCGGTTGATGAAAAAAACATAATTTTAACATTGAATAAATTGCTTAACGTCGGTATTAATGATGTTGCAATTAGAAGGATAACAAAATAAAGTGCAAATGCTTTTTTCGATTTTTCATGTAACAAATTAATTAATGGGAAAAAGAAGCAAAAACCTATAAACCAGTACATAAAATAAAGATGATACATTGTTCCACCCTGAATTATTCCTGCCAATGCATCAGATAGTGAAAAATCATCAACAGAAGGAATCAGAAAACAATAATAAAATAATGACCACGAAACGAGAGGAATAATTATTCTTTTGAGCTTTTTAATAAAGTAGTTATTCACATCACATTTTTCACCAAATGAAAAATGTGCAATTAGTATTAAAAATACAGGAACATTTATTTTTATGAAAGACCAGATAAGTAAACCGATTGTCCATTTAACTTCGTTATTGTAATTTATTGTCACTTCAGAAATAACATGTTCTGTCACTACAAATAATATTGCAATAATTCTAGCAAGTTCAATGTTTATAATTTTATGGTTCATTTTTTTAATTTGAAATTAATAGCATGTGAATTTTATAGCAGTACATCATTTTTAAGTAAAGGCAGACATGATGAAATTGAGCGGCTTTTATCATTTTTTATCGTATGATTTTTGACATCTGCAATTTTGCCGTGGTGACCCTATTCGCTGGTGCCGCATCAACAGCACATACTACTTTTTGCAAGAGAGAACTTGGTTTACCATGCATCAGATGTAGCAGTATGTCATCCATTAATCATTACTCAACTATAATTCAAAATTCAATAGGTTATTTTGGATTTCATAACTCACAGCATTCTAGGGTTATGCTAGACAACGGTAAGGTTATGAGACGATCAGTGCCCAACAAACCAGCATAAACTAATTTATAAATCAATAGTTTACATTATACGCGGACGCATTTTTAATGATTAACTCAGAAATACAGCCTACCTTCCTTTTCCACGACTATGAAACCTTCGGTACCCGCCCGGCACTGGATCGTCCCGCGCAGTTCGCCGCGATACGTACCGATATGGATTTCAATATTATCGGCGAACCTGAGGTGTTTTATTGCAAACCCGCCGATGACTATCTGCCGCAGCCGGAAGCGGTGCTGATTACCGGCATTACGCCCCAGATCGCGGCGGCGCGCGGCACCAGCGAAGCTGAGTTTGCTAAACGCATCCATGATTTATTCACCGTGCCGAATACCTGTGTGGTGGGTTACAACAATGTGCGTTTTGATGATGAAGTGACGCGCAATATTTTTTACCGCAACTTTTACGATCCGTACGCCTGGAGCTGGCAGAACCATAATTCGCGCTGGGATTTGCTGGACGTGATGCGCGCCTGCTACGCCCTGCGCCCGGAAGGCATCAACTGGCCGGAAAACGACGAAGGCCTGCCGAGCTTTCGCCTGGAGCATCTCACCGTGGCCAACGGCATAGAGCACGCTAACGCTCATGACGCGATGGCCGATGTGTATGCCACCATCGCGATGGCAAAGCTGGTGAAAACTCAGCAGCCGCGGCTATATGACTATCTTTTCAGCCATCGCAATAAGCAAAAGCTGGCAACGCTGATTGATATCCCACAGATGAAACCGCTGGTGCATGTTTCCGGTATGTTCGGCGCGTTTCGCGGCAATACCAGCTGGATTGCGCCGCTGGCGTGGCACCCGGAAAACCGCAATGCGGTGATTATGGTGGATTTGGCAGGTGATATGACGCCGCTGCTGGAGCTTGACGCTGATGCGCTGCGTGAGCGGCTGTACACCGCCAAAACCGACCTGGGCGACGATGCGGCGGTGCCCGTTAAGCTGGTTCATCTGAACAAGTGCCCGGTGCTGGCGCAGGCCAATACGCTGCGCCCGGAAGATGCCGACAGATTGGGCATCAATCGTCAGCGTTGCCTGGATAACCTGAAAATCCTGCGCGAGCGCCCTGACGTGCGCGAGAAAGTGGTGGCACTGTACGCCGACGCTGAGCCGTTTGTGCCGTCCGGGGATGTGGATGCCCAGCTTTATAACGGTTTCTTCAGCGATGCCGATCGCGCCGGGATGCGTATTATTCTGCAAACCGAACCGCAAAACCTGCCGGCGCTGGATATCAGCTTTGTGGATAAGCGCATCGAGAAATTGCTGTTTAACTACCGGGCGCGTAACTTCCCCGGCACTCTGGACCATGAAGAGCAGCAGCGCTGGCTGCGCCATCGTCAGGCGCGCTTTACGCCGGAATATTTGCAAGGCTATGCCCAGGAGCTGGAAATGCTGTACGGGCAGTATGAAGGGGATAAAGAGAAAATCGCGCTGTTGCGGGCGCTGTATCAGTATGTTCAGGACGTGTTGTAATCTCACAACCCAGGCAATAAAAAAGGCTCCCGAGGGAGCCTTTTCGTTTTCGCCATTACTGCGCGATATCTTCGTACTGCGGAACCGGGTTGCGGAAGCTTTTGGTCACGCAAGCCAGATAGACCAGGCCAATGCCCGCCCAAATCAGGCCCAGTACCATAGAGCTCTCTTCCAGGTTGATCCACAGCGCGCCTACGGTCAGCGCGCCACAGACCGGCAGCACCAGATAGTTGAAGTGGTCTTTCAGCGTTTTGTTGCGCTTCTCGCGGATCCAGAACTGGGAAATCACCGACAGGTTAACGAAGGTGAACGCCACCAGCGCACCGAAGTTAATCAGCGCGGTCGCAGTAACCAGGTCGAAGTTAATCGCCAGCAGGGCAATTGCGCCAACCAGCAGTACGTTCCACGCCGGGGTGCGCCATTTCGGGTGCACATAGCCAAAGAAGCTGCGCGGGAACACGCCGTCGCGGCCCATCACGTACATCAGGCGAGAAACGCCCGCGTGCGCCGCCATACCGGAAGCCAGCACGGTAATGGTGGAGAACACCAGTACGCCGAACTGGAAGGTTTTACCCGCCACGTACAGCATGATTTCCGGCTGGGACGCGTCAGGATCTTTAAAGCGCGAGATGTCCGGGAAATAGAGCTGCAGGAAGTAGGACGCGCAGATAAAGATCAGGCCGCCGATCAGCGCCGTCAGGAAAATGGCTTTCGGGATCACGCGCTCCGCGTCTTTGGTTTCTTCAGACAGCGAGCTGATGCCGTCGAAGCCCAGGAACGAGAAGCACAGGATGGTCGCGCCGGTAATCATCGGCACTACGTGTGCGCCTTCGCTCCAGAAAGGACGAGTGCTGGTCAGCGTACCTGCGCCTTCGCCGTGCGCCACGCCGTAGACGATCAGACCAATAATCACCGCCACAATACCCATCTGCAAAATAACAATCAGGGTGTTGAAGTTCGCCACGCTCTTGATGCTGCGCAGGTTGGAGATGGTCATAAAGGCCACCAGCGCCACCACGAAAATCCATGACGGAACGGAAGGTACCAGTGCTTCAAAGTAAATTTTTGCCAGCAGGATGTTGATCATCGGCATGAACAAGTAGTCCAGCAGAGATGACCAACCCACCATGAAGCCAACGGTCGGGCTGATGGATTTCTGGGCGTAAGTGTAGGCCGAGCCAGCGGACGGGAAGCGCTTAACCAGTTTACCGTAGCTCAGTGCGGTAAACAGGATAGCGACCAGCGCAAAGGCGTAAGCCGTTGCGACGTGACCGTCAGTGAGGCCCGATACGATACCGAACGTATCAAACAGCGTCATCGGCTGCATATAGGCAAGGCCCATCATGACAACCGGAATCAACGTAAGCGTTTTACGTAATTCCACGCGAGAGGTCTTTGGAGTAGCGTTATGCGACATGGTCATCCCCCATTACGGCGAACGCCGTCGCAAAAGCAAAAAATTGCCCCATTTTTTGGTTTCCTCAGCGACAACAACTGTCGATTTTTAGTAAGTATCTATCCGGTACGAAGCCCGGCCTCTTTGATTTGAATGACGTGTTTGTTGCAAAAAAATAACCGACGCTCTTAACGTCGGTTAGCTTTAATTTTTGCAGGCGGCGTATTTTGCCCATTTTGGATTGCAAAGACAAGACGTTGAGAGCCTCATCACGCATTTCTTTTTAACTGCGCACGATATGCTCAAACGGGTTCCGGCTGGGGGGCATACAGCGCCATGATTTCCGGGCTGGCGAGAATGTTTTCCCGCCACCAGTTGCAGGCTAATCCTTCGGTCTGCTCATTCCAGCCCAACCATACCGAAACCGCCCCCAGTTCAGGTATGACGCGTTTTTCTATTAACGCGCCGGAATCAAGATATCGTTGCACCATAAAGCGCGGTAAATAGCCACAGGCGAGGCCGCTGATTTGCAGTTCCAGCTTGGTTTTAAAATCGAATACCGTAATCACATCTTGCTCATCCAGCACCATGGTGGCAGACGATAACGCCGGACGGCCATCTCCGATCACCGCCGTTCGGTGCCGCTTAATATCCCGGCGGTTTAAGGGCTCCGGGGAGTGTGCTAAGGCATGATGCGCGGCAACGACAAACACGCTCTCCAGTTTTCCGAGCATTTCGTAACCAAAACCGCTCAGGGTGGGAGGAGGATGCAAGGCGCCAATAATCAGGTCGGCATGTCCCTGCGTTAACGCGTCCCAGGAGCCGCCCTGGACGCCGTTCACAAACTTCAGTCGCGTGACGTTGCAGTTGGCGAAGAACTTTTCAATAAGCGGTGCCAGAAGTGAAAAAGGAAAAGCATCATCGACGCCGATGCGCAGCTCTTTTTCCCAGCCCTGATGCAATTTAACCGCCTGTTTTTCCAGCTCGCGCACGGTATGCAGCACTTCCCGCCCCCGCTCAAGCAGCATCTGGCCGGTGCGGGTGAACTTCGCCCGGTGGCCGCTGCGGTCAAGGAGCGTGATTTTCAGGTCGTTTTCCAGCTTGTGGACGGTATAACTCAGTGCGGAAGGTGTCTTGTAGAGTTTGGTCGCAGCGGCAGCGAAACTGCCCTCTTTATCGAGGGCATCCAGAATAATGAGAACATCCAACAATGGTTTCATATGCGCCCCCTGCGTTGCGCCTGATAACCCGTGCTGGATGGTTACTCCATCGGCATCACTAACGGGTCAGGATACTGGTATTCAAAGCCGAGCTCATTACAGATTCGGTTTCCGTCAATTAATTTGCCCTTCCCCGGCTGGGTGCTGTCGCTGAAATGCGGCGGCTCAAGTCCGAGCTGACGGGCCATCACCGGGTAAAATTCTGCGCGGGTCGGATGACGTGGCGCACATATATTATAGACGTGCCCGCCTTTTGGAGCCTGAAGCAGCAAGGTAATCGCAGCGACAACGTCTTCCAGATGTACCAGATTGACCCCGTGGTTGCCGTTCGGGCCACTTTTGCCCGCGAAGAACCGCCCCGGATGACGCCCCGGCCCGACCAGGCCGGCGAGCCGCAGAATGTCTACCGACGTGCCCGGCAAATTGTGCAGCCAGTCCTCCAGTTCTTTTAGCACTCTGCCGCTTTCGGTTTGCGGATTACGCGGCGAGGTCTCTTTGTAGGTGCCTTCGCCGTCGCCATACACCGAGGTGGAACTGGTAAAAATAATGCGCGGGATGTTATGCGCCAGGGCGCTGTCGACAATTTCCTGTACCGCCTGGAGATAAAACTCGCCGTTACCGCCGGTACGCCGGGCCGGGAGCGTCAGTACTAAGGCATCAACATCAAGCAAGGCGTCGAGGTTGTCGGTATCGCAGACCAGCTCCGGGTTTAACTGCAACTGGAAAGCCTCAACGCCGCACATCCGCGCCGCCTCCACACCGTCAAAAGTGGTTTTGCTTCCCGTCACCTGCCAGCCGCGCGCGTTTAACGCCAGTGCCAGCGGCATTCCCAGCCAGCCTAACCCGACAATCGCAACCTTTTTCATACCCCCTCCTCTGTTCCCTTTCTGCTATGCCGCCGTCGTTTTACCTGAAAGCGCGACGTGCATCCCACACTGTGCAGTGTAGGCTACGCCAGCCATAACCTGCTGACAATTCACCTGTTGAATACGAAACGACGATTGATGAAAAAAGGGCTTGCCAGGTCAGGCTTATCTGGTTTAGGGTTAATGCCAGAGTTTGAATAGTCATTCATCAGAGAATTTTATGACACGCGTTCAGTTTAAACACCACCATCATCACCATCACCCTGACTAGTCTTTCAGGCGATGAGTGCTGGAAGACAGTGAGATCTTCCAGAGGTGCAGAACGCAAGAGAAAGCCCCCGGAAGATCGTCTTCCGGGGGCTTTTTTTTACCCCGACGTTCAGGGTAATCCGGTGTAGTAAAACAGATAACGCACAACACCATTCAGGGTTCACGAGGAAAAGAGAAGATGACCGACACCAACCGTTTACGCATAGCTATTCAGAAATCCGGGCGTTTAAGTGATGATTCACGCGAATTGCTCGCGCGCTGCGGCATAAAAATTAATCTCCACACCCAGCGCCTGATCGCTCTTGCCGAAAACATGCCGATCGATATTCTGCGCGTGCGCGATGACGATATTCCCGGCCTGGTGATGGATGGCGTGGTGGATCTCGGCATCATCGGTGAAAACGTGCTGGAAGAAGAACTGCTGAACCGCCGCGCCCAGGGGGAAGATCCGCGCTATTTCACCCTGCGCCGCCTGGATTTCGGCGGCTGCCGTCTTTCCATCGCTGCGCCGGTCGACGAGCCGTGGGACGGCCCCCAAGGCCTGAACGGCAAGCGTATCGCCACCTCCTACCCGCACCTGCTCAAGCGTTACCTCGATCAAAAAGGCGTTCAGTTCAAATCCTGCTTGCTGAATGGTTCTGTCGAAGTCGCCCCGCGCGTAGGCCTGGCGGACGCTATCTGCGATCTGGTTTCTACTGGCGCGACCCTGGAAGCCAATGGCCTGCGTGAGACCGAAGTGATTTACCGCTCTAAAGCCTGCCTGATCCAGCGCGACGGCGAAATGCCGGACGCCAAACAGCAACTGATCGACAAGCTGCTGACCCGTATTCAGGGTGTGATCCAGGCCCGTGAATCTAAATACATCATGCTGCACGCGCCGACCGAGCGTCTCGACGAAGTGATCGCCCTGCTGCCGGGCGCGGAACGCCCGACCATTCTGCCGCTGGCGGGCGATCAGCAGCGCGTGGCGATGCACATGGTAAGCAGCGAAACCCTGTTCTGGGAAACCATGGAAAAACTGAAGTCGCTGGGTGCCAGTTCGATTCTGGTATTGCCGATTGAGAAGATGATGGAGTAACGCCATGGCCTTTCATACCCCCATCAACTGGAACGACTGCGACGCCCAGGCTCAACAGGCACTGTTGACCCGCCCGGCGGTATCCGCGTCAGAGAGCATCGCCCGCACGGTAAGCGAGATCCTTACTAACGTCAGCGCCAACGGCGACAGCGCGCTGCGTGAGTACAGCGCCCGGTTCGATAAAACCACCGTGGATGCGCTGGCGGTTAGCGAAGCGGAGATCGACGCCGCTGTGGCGCGTCTTAGCGATGAGATTAAACAGGCAATGGCGGTGGCCGTCGCCAATATCGACACTTTCCATCGGGCACAGGTGTTGCCCGCAGTGGATATCGAAACCCAACCCGGCGTGCGCTGCCAGCAGGTGACGCGCCCTATCGCCTCGGTGGGCCTGTATATTCCCGGCGGCTCCGCGCCGCTGTTTTCAACTGTGCTGATGCTGGCCACCCCGGCGCGCATCGCGGGCTGTAAAAAAGTGGTGCTCTGCTCTCCGCCGCCGATTGCTGATGAAATTCTGTACGCGGCACGTCTGTGCGGGGTACAGCAGGTTTACCAGGTGGGCGGCGCTCAGGCCATCGCCGCGATGGCGTTTGGCACCGGGAGCGTGCCGAAAGTGGATAAAATCTTCGGGCCGGGCAATGCGTTTGTGACCGAAGCTAAACGACAGGTCAGCCAGCGGCTGGATGGCGCGGCGATTGATATGCCCGCCGGGCCGTCTGAAGTGTTGGTGATCGCCGATAGCGGCGCGACCCCGGATTTCGTGGCCTCTGATTTGCTGTCCCAGGCGGAACACGGCCCCGATTCACAGGTGATCCTGCTGACGCCGGACAGCGCGATGGCGCAGGCCGTCGCTGAAGCGGTCGATCGTCAGTTATCAGAACTGCCGCGCGCGGAAACCGCACGCCAGGCGCTGGCAGAAAGCCGCCTGATTGTGGCGCGCGATTTGGCGCAGTGCGTGGCGATCTCTAACCAGTACGGCCCGGAGCACCTGATTATTCAGACCCGCAACGCCCGTGAACTGGTTGACGACATTACCAGCGCCGGTTCGGTATTCCTCGGCGACTGGTCACCGGAATCGGCTGGCGATTACGCCTCCGGCACTAACCACGTATTGCCAACCTACGGTTATACCGCCACCTGCTCAAGCCTGGGACTGGCGGATTTCCAGAAGCGCATGACGGTCCAGGAGCTGACGCCTGCCGGTTTCAGCGCGCTGGCGCAGACCATTGAAACCCTGGCCGCCGCTGAACAGCTTACCGCCCACAAAAATGCCGTCACCCTGCGCGTCGCCGCACTTAAGGAGAAGCCATGAGCATTGCCGAGTTAGCCCGTGAAAACGTTCGCAATCTGACGCCTTATCAATCTGCGCGCCGCCTGGGGGGTAACGGCGATGTCTGGCTGAACGCCAATGAATACCCGACGCCGGTAGAGTTTCAGCTCACTGCGCAAACATTAAATCGCTATCCTGAATGCCAGCCAAAGTTGGTAATCGAGCGCTATGCGCAATACGCGGGCGTGAAGCCGGAACAGGTACTGGTCAGCCGTGGCGCCGACGAAGGTATTGAACTGCTGATCCGCGCGTTCTGTGAGCCGGGGAAAGATGCGGTGCTGTACTGCCCGCCGACCTATGGCATGTACAGCGTCAGCGCCGAAACCATCGGCGTGGAGTGCCGCACCGTGCAGGCGATTGACGGCTGGCAGCTCGACCTTCCGGCGATTGCCGAAAAGCTCGACGGCGTGAAAGTGGTATTTGTCTGTAGCCCCAATAACCCGACCGGGCAGTTGATTAATCCGCAGGATATTCGCGTTTTATTAGAAATGACGCGCGGAAAAGCCATCGTGGTGGCCGATGAGGCCTATATTGAATTCTGCCCACAGGCAACGCTGGCAGGTTGGCTGGACGAATACCCGAACCTGGTTGTGCTGCGTACCCTCTCCAAAGCCTTCGCGCTGGCCGGGTTACGCTGCGGTTTTACCCTGGCGAATGAAGAGGTTATCGGCCTGCTGCTCAAAGTGATCGCCCCCTACCCGCTCTCCACGCCGGTCGCGGATATCGCGGCCCAGGCGCTGAGCCCGCAGGGCATCGTGGCGATGCGTGAGCGTGTGGCAGAAATCCTCGTTAATCGCCAGTTTTTGATGAGCGAATTAAAAAAGGTCGCCTGCGTTGAGAACGTGTTCGACAGTGAAACCAACTACGTGCTGGCACGTATTTCTACGTCGAGCGCGGTGTTTAAATCCCTGTGGGATCAGGGCATTATCTTACGCGATCAGAACAAACAACCAACATTAAGCAACTGCCTGCGCGTAACCGTCGGCACCCGTGAAGAGTGCCAGCGCGTGATCGACGCGCTGCAGGAACAACCCGGCCTCGCGGCCACGGAGTAAGTATGAGTCAGAAGATCCTCTTTATTGACCGTGATGGCACCTTGATTTCAGAACCGCCGGAAGATTTTCAGGTCGACCGTTTTAACAAGCTGGCGCTGGAGCCGGACGTGATCCCGCAGTTGCGCAAGCTACAGGACGCGGGTTACAAGCTGGTAATGATCACGAACCAGGACGGCCTCGGCACATCCAGCTTTCCGCAGGATGATTTCGACGGCCCGCACAATCTGATGATGCAGATTTTTACCTCCCAGGGCGTGAATTTCGACGAGGTGCTGATTTGTCCGCACTTGCCAGCGGACAACTGCGACTGCCGTAAGCCGAAAACCCAACTGGTGACGGCATACCTTGCGGAAGACGCGCTGGATCGCGCCAACAGCTATGTGATTGGCGACCGGGCGACCGACATCGAACTGGCGGAAAATATGGGCATTACCGGCCTGCGCTACCACCGCGATGAACTGGGCTGGGCGAAAATCGCCGAGCAGCTGACCCGCCGCGACCGCTACGCCCGCGTCGAGCGCAACACCAAAGAGACCCAGATTGAGGTGGAAGTGTGGCTGGACCGTGAAGGCGGCAGCAAAATCCACACTGGCGTCGGCTTCTTCGACCATATGCTGGACCAAATTGCCACGCACGGCGGTTTTCGCATGAACATCACGGTGAAAGGCGATCTGTATATTGACGATCACCACACTGTCGAAGATACCGGCCTGGCGCTGGGCGAAGCGCTAAAACTGGCGCTGGGCGATAAACGCGGCATCGCACGTTTCGGTTTTGTGCTGCCGATGGACGAATGCCTGGCGCGCTGCGCGCTGGATATTTCTGGCCGTCCACACCTCGAATACAAAGCGGATTTCACCTTCCAGCGCGTTGGCGATCTGAGCACTGAAATGGTCGAGCACTTTTTCCGTTCGCTCTCTTACACCATGGGCGTGACCCTGCACCTGAAAACCAAAGGTAAAAACGATCATCATCGCGTGGAAAGCCTGTTTAAAGCCTTTGGCCGCACCCTGCGCCAGGCGATCCGCGTGGAAGGCGATACGCTTCCGTCGTCGAAAGGAGTGCTGTAATGGATGTGGTGATTCTGGATACCGGATGCGCCAACCTGTCGTCAGTGAAATGGGCGGTCCAACGCCTCGGCTATGAGCCGCAGGTCAGCCGTGACGCCGATGTGGTGCTGCGTGCCGACAAGCTTTTTCTGCCGGGCGTCGGCACCGCGCAGGCCGCGATGGATCAGCTGCGCGAGCGTGAGTTGATCGACCTGATCAAAGCCTGCACCCAACCGGTGCTGGGGATCTGCCTCGGGATGCAACTGCTCGGCTCACGCAGTGAGGAAAATCAGGGCGTGGAAACCCTCGGGATTATCGACGAAGCGGTGCCCAAAATGACCGATTTCGGCCTGCCGCTGCCGCATATGGGCTGGAACCGCGTCTACCCGAAAGCGGGCAATCGCCTGTTTAACGGCATTGAGGACGGTGCCTATTTCTATTTCGTCCACAGTTACGCTATGCCGGTGAATACTTACACCATCGCGCAGTGCAACTATGGCGAGCCGTTTACTGCGGCGGTACAGAAAGATAATTTCTACGGCGTGCAATTTCACCCTGAACGTTCGGGTGCCGCGGGTGCGCAGCTGCTGAAAAATTTCCTGGAGATGTAAATGATTATCCCGGCTTTAGATTTGATTGACGGCACGGTGGTACGCCTGCATCAGGGCGATTACGGCCAGCAGCGCGATTACGGCAATGACCCGCTGCCGCGTTTACAGGCGTATCAGGCGGAAGGGGCCGAAGTGCTGCACCTTGTCGACCTGACCGGGGCGAAAGATCCGGCGAAGCGCCAGATCCCGCTACTGAAAACGTTACTGGCGGGCGTCAGCGTGCCGGTGCAGGTTGGTGGCGGCGTGCGTACTGAAGAGGATGTCGCGGCGCTGCTGGACGCGGGGGCAACGCGTGTTGTGGTGGGCTCCACCGCGGTGAAATCTCCTGAGCGGGTCAAAGGCTGGTTTGCGCGTTTTGGCGCAGAACACCTGGTGCTGGCGCTGGATGTTCGCATTGACGAAAACGGCACGAAACAGGTGGCGGTAAGCGGCTGGCAGGAGAATTCCGGCGTGACGCTGGAAGAACTGGTGGATACGTTCCTGCCGGTCGGCTTAAAGCATGTGCTGTGTACTGATATTTCAAAGGACGGCACGCTAAAAGGCTCTAACGTCGAGCTGTATAAAGAAGTGTGTGCCCGCTTCCCGTCCGTCGCGTTTCAGGCTTCCGGCGGGATTGGTGGCATCGAAGATATTGAGGCATTAAAAGGCAGTGGTGTTAAAGGCGTGATCGTCGGACGCGCACTGCTGGAAGGCAAATTCACCGTCGCGGAGGCTGTACAATGCTGGCAAAACGGATAATCCCCTGCCTGGACGTGCGTGATGGCCAGGTCGTGAAAGGCGTGCAGTTTCGCAACCATGAGATCATCGGCGATATCGTTCCGCTGGCCAGACGCTACGCCGAAGAAGGCGCGGACGAGCTGGTATTCTACGATATCACCGCTTCAAGCGATGGCCGCGTGGTCGATAAGAGCTGGGTGTCGCGCGTCGCGGAAGTGATCGATATTCCCTTCTGCGTAGCGGGCGGGATCAAAACCCCGGAAGATGCGGCACAGATCCTCTCCTTCGGCGCGGATAAGATATCCATTAACTCCCCTGCCCTGGCTGACCCCGAACTGATTACCCGCCTGGCGGATCGCTTCGGCGTGCAGTGCATCGTGGTAGGCATTGATACCTGGTTTGATGAGCAAACCGGCAAGTATCACGTCAATCAATACACGGGCGATGAAAGCCGCACCCGCGTCACCCAATGGGAAACGCTGGATTGGGTACAGGAAGTGCAAAAGCGCGGCGCGGGTGAAATCGTGCTGAATATGATGAACCAGGATGGCGTGCGTAACGGCTATGATCTGGTGCAACTGAAAAAAGTCCGCGACGTTTGCCATGTACCGATGATCGCCTCCGGCGGCGCGGGCACCATGGAGCACTTCTTAGAAGCCTTCCGTGATGCCGAGGTGGACGGCGCGCTGGCCGCGTCGGTATTCCATAAGCAGATTATTAATATCAATGAACTTAAGGCGTTCCTGGCGCTACAGGGAGTGGAGATTCGGGTATGTTAACTGAGCAACTGGATTTTGAAAAAACCGGCGGTTTGCTGCCGGTTGTAGTGCAACATGCCGTGTCCGGCGAAGTGCTGATGCTGGGATATATGAACGGCGAAGCGCTGGCTCATACCCAGGAAACCGGTAAAGTCACCTTTTATTCGCGTACCAAACAGCGTTTATGGACCAAAGGCGAAACTTCAGGAAACTTCCTCAACGTGGTGAGCATTACGCCGGATTGCGACAACGACACCCTGCTGGTGCTGGCGAATCCCATCGGCCCGACCTGCCACAAGGGAACGTCCAGCTGCTTTGGCGATGTGCATCACCAGTGGCACTTCTTGTATCAGTTGGAACAGCTGCTGGCGGAACGCAAGCATGCAGATCCGTCCAGCTCCTATACCGCTAAGCTGTATGCCAGCGGGACGAAGCGTATCGCGCAGAAGGTAGGTGAAGAAGGCGTGGAAACCGCGCTGGCTGCGACGGTGAACGACCGCGAAGAGCTGACGAATGAAGCGTCTGATTTGATGTATCACTTGATGGTGCTGCTACAGGATCAGGAGCTGGATTTAGGGGCGGTGATTGAGAATTTGCGGGGAAGGCATAAGTAGTAGGATGTAAAAAAGGCCGGGATGACCGGCCTTTTAATTTGTGTGAAAGAAATTAATCTTCCAGCCATTCAGTGTGGAATACACCTTCTTTATCAGTACGCTTATAGGTATGCGCACCAAAATAATCACGCTGCGCCTGAATCAGGTTGGCAGGCAGCACGGCAGCGCGGTAGCTATCGTAATAAGCGATAGCGGCAGAGAAAGTTGGTGTCGGGATACCATTCTGAACGGCATAGGCCACGACATCACGCAGTGCTTGCTGATAATCGTCCGCTGCTTTTTTGAAATACGGCGCTAACAGCAAGTTAGCGATAGACGGATTTTCTGCATAGGCGTCGGTGATTTTTTGCAGGAACTGAGCACGAATAATGCAACCGGCACGGAAGATTTTTGCGATCTCACCGTAGTTCAGGTTCCAGTTGTTTTCTTCAGAGGCAGCACGCAGCTGAGAGAAGCCCTGAGCATAAGAAACAATTTTGCCGAGGTACAGTGCGCGGCGAACTTTTTCGATGAACTCTGCTTTGTCGCCTGTAAACGGCCTGGCGTCCGGGCCACTCAGCACTTTGGATGCCGCAACGCGCTGCTCTTTAAGGGAAGAGATATAACGTGCGAATACAGACTCAGTGATCAGGGACAGCGGCTCACCAAGATCCAGAGAGCTCTGGCTAGTCCATTTACCGGTGCCTTTGTTAGCTGCTTCATCCAGGATCACATCGACCAGATAGATACCGTCTTCATCTTTTTTAGTGAAGATGTCTTTAGTGATGTCAATAAGGTAGCTGCTCAATTCACCTTTGTTCCACTCGGTAAAGGTTTCTGCCAGTTCCGGGTTAGAAAGGTTCAGGCCATGCTTGAGCAGGGAGTATGCTTCGGCGATAAGCTGCATATCGCCGTACTCGATGCCGTTATGAACCATTTTCACATAGTGACCTGCGCCATCAGCGCCAATATAAGTCACGCACGGTTCACCATCTTCCGCAACGGCTGCAATTTGTTTCAGGATAGGTGCAACCAGCTCATACGCCTCTTTCTGGCCGCCAGGCATAATGGAAGGACCTTTGAGGGCCCCTTCTTCACCACCGGAAACACCAGTACCGATAAAGTTAAAGCCTTCAGCGGACAGTTCACGGTTACGACGAATGGTGTCGTGGAAGAAGGTGTTACCGCCATCGATGATGATGTCGCCTTTATCCAGATAAGGTTTGAGGGATTCAATCGCTTTATCAGTACCTTCACCCGCTTTAACCATCAACAGGATGCGACGCGGCGTTTCCAGAGACTCAACGAACTCCTGAACGGTATAGTAAGGAACCAATTTTTTGCCCGGGTTTTCGGCAACGACTTCTTCGGTTTTTTCACGGGAGCGGTTGAAAATGGATACGGTATAGCCACGGCTTTCGATGTTCAGCGCAAGGTTACGCCCCATCACTGCCATACCGACAACGCCGATCTGTTGCTTGGACATTATGTACTCCTGTCAGGTGTTTTCATTAGATAAGAGTTTTCTTATCTAACACAATTTATATCATACTATCGCAATTGGGAATGGTATTGCCACTGTTAAAAAGTCGCCGATCATAGCACTCGCAGATATATATTTTTTTGCATTCTTTATTAACAACTATATATTGATCATAAAATAATATCTTATATAAACAAACTTGCAAAACGATCGTTCCAACGCGGCACAAGCTCATTTGCATTATAAATAGGAGGAAATATTAGACTTCCCTCAGGAGCAGTAAAACCGGGACTTAAATTTCCTTTTGAAAACTCGTTATAATGCCAAGGCATTTCACCAAACGAAGTTGAAATAATCGTTTTTTCAGCGAGTGCATATTCGTAAAACTTTACCGGATCAACATATTTTGTAATTTCATTTTGTTTGAAAGGTATTAATGCAGCATCGAATGTAGACAATAAAGACATAACTTGAGAATGTTCAACAGGAGGTTCAATGAATATATTTCTGGGTAACAATGACGGGATTTTTCCTTTAACTGGACCAATAAGTCTAAT
The DNA here is from genome assembly GCF_056155425.1 of Atlantibacter sp. MEI4A-1023. Lineage (NCBI taxonomy): Bacteria > Pseudomonadati > Pseudomonadota > Gammaproteobacteria > Enterobacterales > Enterobacteriaceae > Atlantibacter > Atlantibacter sp. MEI4A-1023. The sequence continues at coordinate 1,695,952 of NZ_CM149568.1, read as the reverse complement.
GATACTGTTTTCATTTATTTGTGAAAGGTTTTCTAACCATTCCCAATCAAACCAACTCGCTAATGTACCAATATATCCAAAAGTAAAGCGTTGATTACACTCTTGGGAAACAAATTTCACATTTTGATTTGAGCAAGCATTAAGAATTAATTGTGTTTTATTTGTATTTGAAAATTTGTCAAGCAGAGCATGGCTTGAGCAAAGTATCTTGTCAACCAGTTCAGAAAGATGTTTTTCATGACGTTTCATTGCATTTTTTGAAACACCTTGATAAAACGAGGGGAAATCATCCATAGCATCAAACCACATTTGATACCACTTATACCTCTTACATAAATCCAGCGCAAAAGAACACGGTTTACCAATTGTTAATATAGTTTTACTATCTCGAAAATTATCAATTGAAGCATGTAATGCCTTTAATTTGCTTCGATTAATGTTATCAAATAAAAAACCGTAAGGTTCACACGGCACTATAAAACCAGGTTTTATAATCTTCATGCCTGGTAGTAACGGCATACCTTGCGGTTCCGGGGCATGACGCCCCGGACGTAGATCACCCAGATTTGGTAAACGGCTAGGATAAGGGTCTATCCAAAGTACTTCCTCAATACCATTATCTAATGCCGTTTTAGCAAAAAAATGAGGCCGCTGGCTAATACTTTCCCAGGGTACAGGTGATACATATACAAGTTTCATCGAAATTAGAGTTTAAAGTAATCATGAACAATTTTGACAATGCGTTCACTTGATTTTCCATCACCATAGGGTGATGCGCCAAGCGCCATCTTATTATATTCTTCAGTTGAAGAAAGCAATAATGAAGCCTCTCTGACAATGTCTTCAACTTCAGTACCAACTAATTTAACTACGCCTTCTGTCACTGCTTCAGGGCGTTCAGTATCTCTTCTAAGCACTAATACTGGTTTGCCAAGAGCAGGCGCTTCCTCCTGTACCCCTCCAGAATCGGTTAAAATTAAAAATGATTTTTTGATTGCCGAAACGAAAGGACCATAATCAAAAGGATTAACCAGCTTGATACGGTTATGGTCTTTTAAATATTTATTAGTAGCATTTTGGACATTAGGATTAGGGTGCACAGGAAATAATACAAATATATCAGGATAAGCATCGACCAGTTTCAAAATCGCCTGGCAGATGTTTTCCATTGGCTGACCAAAATTTTCACGGCGATGTGAAGTTACTAGCACCATCCTACTATTTTCTGGGATTTTAACGCCTAAATCAAAATCTTTTTCAGCTGTATCAAGTAGAGCATCAATTACAGTATTACCTGTAATATGAATTTGTGACTCGGAAATCCCTTCTCTCAATAAATTATTTTTTGAAACTGCTGTCGGAGCAAAATGTAAACAAGCTAAGTGTCCAGCAAGAATGCGATTCGCCTCTTCGGGAAACGGTGAATAAAGATCGTGTGTTCTCAAGCCTGCTTCAAGGTGCGCAAAAGGTATTTTTTTATAAAAGCAAGCTAATGAGGTAACAAAAACAGTCGTTGTATCACCCTGAGCAATAACCATATCGGGATTGAACTCCTCAAGTGTGCTGTTTAAACTAAGCATTAAACGAGCAGTGAGTTCGGGTAATGTCTGCCCCGGCGTCATGACATTCAAATCATAATCGGCTTTTATATTAAACAATGCAAAAGCTTGATCTAAAAGATCTCGATGCTGTGCTGTTGCTAGTACACAAACATCAAAGTTACCATCTTTTTTTAGTGCATGTACAACTGGAGCCATTTTGATAGCTTCAGGCCGCGTACCAATAACGCACATGATCTTTTTCATTACTGTTTCCTAATTATTTGAATACTTTAGACATTTCTTTTGCACGAGCGTCCCAATCATTTTGGTCTGCTAACTGCGCCATTCTTCCTCTAAAGAGAGGCTCATCCTTGATTGCAAGAGCCTGATCAATTTTGTCTGAAAACTCCGCCGCGCTACTGCCATGGAATACCTCATCAAATGCAACGCATTCATTCATTTCTGAGGTAACGACTACAGGTTTCTCTAAAGCAAAATACTCGAATAATTTTAACGGTGAAGTTGTTCTGGCAATTTCACCAGGGAAAAATGGAATAAAACAAATGTCAAATTTCTTTGCATAAGCGGGTAATACTTTATAATCAATAGTTCCTAAATAAAGCACATTATCAGCTTTAACTAATTTTTCAGAACCACCATAATAATCAGGCCCAATAAATACAAACCCTAAGTCTGGCCTTGCCAGAACAAGTTTTTCTAATTCATCGTACCAAAGCCATGGCGCAAGCGCACCAAAATAGCCGACCAATTTCCCATTAAACTTATTTATAAAGTGAATATAATTTTCTGGCAACTGATACTCTTCATGTTTAGGATTGCGGTAATGCCGAGTATCAACTCCATTCTGGGCAAGAATTACTTTATCTGCACCCACGGCTTCAATGGCTTCCAGTTCAAGTTTTTTTGCTGACGCGACAACATAATCCGCCCCACCAGAAAAACAATATTCCTGCAAATTACGAAGCCTACGAATATTTTCATCATCACCACTAATTGCTGGGTCGATATGATCAATATATTCATAGATGATAGTTGAATTTTGTTTTAATGCGTCGATATTATCTGGCGCCAGGGAATAAGCAGTGCTATAGAATGAACGAACAGTATTATTTATTTCATCGACATGATTTGAGTTGGTCAGCCAAACATTTGGCGCAACTTCTCTGAAACCGTTAACACTATCGTGCGACCAATTCACAGTTCTATAAATTACAAGATAACCTAAACGCCCCAGAGCACATGCGATATGCTGTGGACGTTGATATAACGGGACATCCCAATCAATAACGATTTCTTGAATAAAAATACCTTTATAGCTGCCTTTATTAAGGACCTCATTCTTAAAATACTCCCAAGATAAATCGTCATTGGTAGTGACAGCAGGATTTGTATTATAGGACGAATTGGGCGTTTGACGGAAGTTTCTGACTATTTTAAATCTTAAGCCATTAAGATTATTTCTTAAGGATGGGGGCAAAGACCAATAGACTTTCTTTAATATTTTATATGTTGTAACTTTTGGTTCTACAAACATTCCTTTAGCGGCTTTTAGCACAATGTTATCTCTCTTATAAAAATGCTGCTTGTCAATAATAATTTTATCATTTAGAAATGCTTTATCAATAATTAATTTATCTTGAAAAAAATCTTTATCGATAATAATTTTATCAGATAGCAGACTGTTATCTACTAAAAGCTTATCATTGTAAAATGATGCATCGACGGCTAATTTCTCATTAACAACTTGCGTTAGACTCTTATTAACTAATTGGTGCAAATCATGTTTGATGAGTTCATTTAAATGCTCTCTACCACTTATGATTTTTTCATCAAAATAAATTTTATCAGAAAGAAGCTTCTGTCCAATTAATTCATTTACTGCCGTCTGTCCGAAAGTTAAATCTTTTCTTGTTTCGATTAATATATTTTCAACTTTGTTTAATTTCCATATCAAACTCAGAGGCTCATGATCCAATGAACGCGCTGACACTGGAATTTCCGTTAAAACTCTATTTATTAAATCACGATGTTTAGTCGCATTACTAATATGCTCATCAATTATTTTTTCTTCTACAGGGGATGAATCTAGAGTCAGCAAATTAGTGAATATTTGTTCCCATCGTTCAAGAGGTTCAGCTAATTTCAATCTATATTGATTAGATAACTGCAAAGAATCAGATTGCAAAACCATTTTCTTTTCATATTCTATGCAAATAACAGGCTTTTTTAATAGTATAGCTAATATCTGCGCATGCAATCTCATTGCAATAATCTTGTCAGACGATTTCATATAATCAACAAGTTCATTAAATGAGGTAGGTATTATTATTTCATTATTATATGCAGGGAGCCTATCGATTAATGAATTAATAAAAGGAACATCGCTAGATGATCTTTCATATATTTCGTTTGGTTGAAAAGGCAACCACTTTAACTTAACTTTTTCAGGATCAAATGTGTTAGAAATCGCTTGGATAAATGTTTCTTCCCAGCCCTCATCAAAAACCCAAGGTCTAATAATTAGCGTAATGTTAATCAAATGAGAATCTGCAACACTCTGGTCAGTTACAAATTTATCGATATCACAATTCCAAACCGGATCAGGAGCTACTACAACTTCAGATTCAACACCAAGATCTTTCAATAAAAGCACTGAATCGTTGTCTCTAACGCTTATATATGCAGACTTTGAAAAGACATCTTTTATTAATTTTTGTCCCTCTAATGTTTCTAAAGGACCCAGACCCTGACTCCACATTACAACTGGACAGTTATACTGATGAGCTAACAGTGCTGGTCTAAGATAAACTGACACATCTGACTTAAACTGGTCCAACAGCCCCAGGTAACTAAAATCTTGATATGTTTGAAATAGACCTCCCCCGCCGATGATCAAAAGATCAACACCGTTAATTAAGGCATTAACTTTTTCAACATCAAGAATATCAATGGCTTCAACGGAATGGAGAGTCGCAGTTTCTTCTGGTGCAAAACTTAAGACTACAACTTCTGCATTATTTGCATGAATCCAATTAATAAGAGTATTTAGTATTAACTCATCACCGAAGTTACCAGGCCCATACCAGCCACATACTGCAACCTTCTTTTTCATTAGTTATCTCCCGACATAAATAATGGCAGTGGCGCTAACCAACCTGAACCAGAATGAGGTACTGGCATTACATCAAAATGCCCAGCATAATCCAATCGATGCGTTCTTTTATATTCGCCGTTATCGATTAAACCTACTCCCAGAGCAATTATATATCTATTACCTGAGAAATTTGTTGTTAATGTCCACGTGAATTTATGTATCCCTTTATTAAGAGGTTCAAGATTAACTCCAAGGGATTGTGTCGATGCACTCCATAAAGCAATTCCGTCGACACTTGACAATTGAACACCGAAACATGGTTTTTCTATATACTCGGTAACCTTAATAGTGAGAGTAATATAAACCTTATCTCCAAAATTAAAATTAGACTTCATTTCTTTTTTTTCATTACTTAATGTGACTTTAAGCAATTCAACTTTAGCAGAAGGCTCTTGCTCAATAGCTTCGGCTTTAATATCTTCATTTTCTATAACCGGGCTTATAGCAATAGTACCACCTTCTTCTTCTACTAAATCATCTGCATATTTCTTAACTACATCGCGACAATCGCCATCAAGAAGTAAATCGCCTTTCTTGAGATATATTCCCCGGTCACAATATTCGATAAGTGTATTACTTGAATGCGTAACTAAGAGTATTGAGACCCCTTTTTTCTGCATTTCTCTGATTCTATTGAGACATTTTTGTTGAAATGCTGTATCACCAACAGCTAAGGCTTCATCAACGATCAGGATATCAGGATCAACATGTATTGCAGTAGCGAATGCTAGGCGTACAACCATACCGCTTGAATATGTTTTGATGGGATTATCAATGAAAGTTCCTATATCGGCGAATTTTTCGATATCTGAGAATTTTTGTTCAATCGTTTTATGGTCCAGACCTAAAATAGCTCCGTTTAAATACACGTTCTCGCGACCAGTGAATTCTGGATTAAATCCAGATCCTAATTCGAGTAATGCTGCAATCCGTCCATTGACATTGACAGAGCCGGAGCTGGGATTGAGTGTTCCGCAGATCAATTGTAATAATGTTGATTTGCCTGAACCGTTACGACCTATTATCCCGACTGTTTCGCCTTTTTTTATTTTAAAGCTAACATTTTTCAAGGCACCAAATTTCTGTACTGACGTTTTCCTTCCAGGAAATAAAGAATTTAGCAGGCAATGCAATGGATTGTCATAGACATCGTAATACTTACTCAGGTCATTAACACTAATTACTTCATTATCATTACAAGACATCAGCGAATCCTTTTTTAGTTTTACGGAAAAATGCATTTCCGAATATTAAAAACATCAAGCCGATGATTAATTCATTCAACCAACCATGCCACTGAATATTTTTATTAAATATCAATACGGCACGGACTTCTTCAATGGCATAGGTTAATGGATTGAGTGCCATTGCGCGCTGGAATTCAACAGGCAATGCTGAAACCGGATAAAATAAAGGAGATAAAAACATAAGCATTGTAATTAACACACCAATTAGCTGTACTATATCTCTGATATAAACCCCAAGGGCGGCCAGAAAATAACTCAAACCTAAAATTATAAACATTAATGGTATGATGATTATAGGGACTAATGCAATTTCATGTGATGGAATACCAAAAAATATCATATAAAACATTAACCATACCAAAATAGCAATAAAGAAGTGAAATAGCGACGACCCTAATACTACTAAAGGTAATATTTCGATTGGAAAAACAACTTTTTTTACGTAATTAACATTCCCTACAATAAGCCCAGGAGATCGACTAATACATTCTGAAAAAACATTAAATATCATTAAGCCCGAAAATAATATTAAAGCAAACTCAGTTTTGGACTCTGTTCCTCCAGGCCATCTTGATTTGAATACGACACTAAATACGAATGTATAAACTGCCAACATCATGACAGGATAGATAAATGACCATAATACTCCAAACACTGATCCCTTATATTTGGAAATTATGTCTCTTTTAATTAATGAGAAAATTAACTGTCTGTTAATATAATAACTCTTGGCTAATTTTAATAAAAATAATTCTTTCAAGAACCGGGACATTATTATAACCTTTGATTAAATTTTATTTATACTCGTTTCAATATCAATGCCAAATTAAATAGTAAGGTTTCAATAAAACTTTGCCTATATAATTTCAATTGCATAAATCCAAATAATCTAGATGCGATGTTAAATGTCCTTATTCTTTTAAATTTAGTCAGCGCCTCTCTATGTTCTACCTTGAAATGGCAACTCATATGTTCTAATAAAAGCAAGTTATTATTCATGCTATCTTTCAGCCCTCCACCAAAAAGCATTTTTATTCGATGTAATTTTGCTTTTATTGGTTTATTCGAACCCATTATGTTTTTACTATGTTGTCTATATAATATCGAGGGCTCTTTATCATAATATATATAACCATTAACACCACTGATAATTTGATAAACCCACCAGTCATGGGATGGAATAACAAAATCATTAGGTGTTAGGGAAATAAATCTTGCAGCTTCTGAATTGAAGACCATTGTATTGCCACCTGCAATACTTTGAATAAGCGCATTTTTAAATGAGGGATGATGTTTAAACTCAGTTGACTCGCCAAGCACTAAATCTTGCTCATCAATTAATTGGGTGCGTGAACAATATAAAGCGGGAATGATATCATTTATTGCATTAATTTTTTCAACACTTCTGGACAATTTATCGGGCAACCAGATATCATCCTGATCACAGAATGCATAATATCCCATACCATTGACATCATAAATAGATTTTAGCGCGTTAATAAAATTCCATGCGAACCCTTTTTTAGGCCCTTTCATAATGAAAATTTTATCATCGCCTAGTAGTTCTTTGTACTCATCAACGATGTCAATAGTATTATCCGTTGAGCCATCATCTGAAACATAGATAGACCAGTTGGTATAACTTTGCTCGATAATAGAATCTATTTGCTTACGTATAAACTTACTTCCATTATAAGTACAAAGAATAATTGAAATTTTTGGGTGTATTTTCATTAATCAAATTTTTGTGCTGAGTGAAAGTATTGACCATTTTTATCTTTACTGGAAAGAATGATATTTTTTATTTCAGGCCAAATAATATTGATATGCTCATCATTCCATTTGATGGTTGCTTCATGAGAAGCTTTATAATGTTCCGTCGTTTTATAAAAAACTTTAGCAGAATCGCTTAAAGTTAAGAAGCCATGGGCGAAGCCTTCTGGTATCCAAATTTGCTTCATATTTTCAGCGCTTATAATCTCACCAACCCACATTCCATATGTTGTGGAATGCTTCCTTAAATCTACAGCTACATCAAAAATTTCTCCGTCAACACATTGAACTAACTTCGCTTGTGCAAATGGTGGTAATTGATAATGCAAGCCTCTTAATACTCCTTTGGTAGACAAAGAGCAATTATCCTGAACAAAATCAACCGGCTTCTGAATAACTTCTTCAAATTTTTTCTTATTATAACTTTCGAAAAAAAAGCCTCGTTCATCATTATATTTTGTTGGTTCAAAAACCATGATGTCATTAAGATTAGTTCTTGTAGCTTTCATGTTTATCTCTATATTCTTCGAAGCCAAGCAATTCATCCAACATTCTTTCCACACCTGGTTTCCAGTCTGGAATTACAATATTAAATGTATTTCTAAACTTACTATTACTTAATCTTGAGTTTAATGGCCTGACAGCTTCACAAGGGAACTCTAATGATGATATCGCTCTTACAGTTTTAACTTTGACATTGCAATTATGCTTTTTCAAAACAGTTATAATAAATTGCGTATAATCAAACCATGTTGTAACACCATCAGCAACGAGATTATATTTTCCATAAACACTTTTGTCAGTCACTGCTTTTTGTATTGCTACCATTGATGCATCTGCTATTAATTCTGCACTGGTTGGCGATCCGTACTGATCGTTGATGATTGATAAATTTTCATTTTCGAGTGCAAAGCGATGTATTGTTTTAGGGAAATTATTACCCCGAACCGCATACACCCAGCTAGTTCTAAAAATCAAATATCGGGTACAATACTTTTCAATCGCTATTTCACCCAGTAATTTTGATTTACCATAAACATTAAGCGGTCCGGTCTTTTCATCTTCATTCCGAAAATGCTCTCCTGAACCATCAAAAACATAGTCTGTTGAATAATGTACTAATAAAGCATTAACTTTTTCAGCTTCTTTTGCAATAACTTCAACACTACGAGCATTAATGAGATATGCATATTCAGAATTTTTTTCAGCTTGATCGACTGCTGTATATGCTGCTGCATTAACAATGATATTTGGTTTTACCTTTCTTATTGTATCTGCAATACCTTCTATACATTGCAGATCACCACATAGTGTAGTTGAGTGGCGGTCAGGCGCGACAAGGTCACCTAGCATACAAAGGACACGTTGCAACTCCCATCCTACCTGACCATTTCGACCTAATAGCAAGATTTTCATACAGTTCTTCCGAAGCAGTACACAATTACCCCATCAAAAAGGATGTCTTTTGAACTGCTTTTCCAATGCTACCGCCCCTGGCTTTCGCAACCAGAGCGCGCAAAATTCGTAATGTAGATGTTTAATCCTTTATAAAAAACTCATGTATGCGCGATCAATAAATGAGGCAACCAGATCGAGCTTATGAAGCAGGAGTTTTTTACAAAGCGCCCAACATCTTTTGAAGCGCAGCAGCGTTAAAAACAGTCATTTTTAACAGGGGGAGAAAAAATTTCATTTAAGCGCCATCAATACTATCAAGCATAATTAACATAGTAATTTTAACTAAACCCTTGATATAAAACTAATTAATTCACGATTTTCATTAGAAATTTTAATAAATGAGCGATTGAGGTCACATTGACCATCAACCGCTTTTTTATCGAAATTATCATATTTATGAGAGCATTTTCTTTATGCTTTCACGGAATTTTTGACCTTCCTTGAGGTTACGCAGACCATAATTCACAAATGCCTGCATGTAACCCATTTTCTTACCACAGTCGTAGCTTTCGCCTGTCATCAACATGGCTTCAACCGGTTGATTTTTGTTCAATGCGGCAATCGCATCAGTCAGCTGTACACGTCCCCACGCGCCGGGTTCAGTCCGTTCAAGCTCAGCCCAGATATCCGCAGAAAGCACATAACGTCCTACTGCCATCACATCAGATGCCAGCGTCTGCGGCTGATCCGGTTTTTCGATAAAGTCGACGATGCGCGCCACTTTACCTTCGGTATCCAGCGGTTCCTGAGTAGTGATAACTGAATATTCAGAGAGGTCGCCTTCCATACGCTTCGCCAGCACCTGGCTGCGACCGGTTTCCTGGAAGCGCGCCACCATAGCGGCCAGGTTATAACGTAATGGATCGGCGGAGGCGTCATCCAGCACAATATCCGGCAACACCACCACAAACGGATTATTACCGACTATAGGTTGAGCGCACAGGATGGAATGCCCCAAGCCCAGCGGCTGCGCCTGGCGGACGTTCATAATGGTCACGCCCGGCGGACAAATAGATTTTACTTCAGCCAACAGCTGGCGCTTAACACGCTGCTCCAGCAGGGCTTCGAGTTCATAAGAAGTATCGAAGTGGTTTTCAACCGCGTTTTTAGAAGAGTGTGTCACCAGCACGATCTCTTTGATACCCGCAGCCACGATTTCGTCGACGATGTACTGAATCATTGGCTTATCGACGATAGGAAGCATCTCTTTCGGAATCGCTTTGGTGGCAGGCAACATGTGCATGCCCAGGCCGGCAACCGGAATTACTGCTTTCAAATTAATCATTATCAATCCCACCTCAAAATGGTCGATGAATTATAGTCTTTTCGCGCCCCGACGCCAGCACGTTTTGTTAACCGAAACCAGGGGCCAATTCTACCTCTCCCCTCCCTCGCATAAAACGAGAAAAACCCGCTAAATGGGCGATTGCATCCAGGATTAATCGCAAAATCATCGCTGTTAACGCCCCGTTGATTTATCGGGAAGAGAGAAATTTAGCGCAGAAACATGGATATATTTTTGATCGATGCGATCAATATCAACCGAACTCTGTCCATTTTTATTCACAGCGGTAATATTGCGCAGTGAAATTAACGTTTCATCGCGCGCCATAAAGCGCCTGCGGACATCTTTTCGCAAGTCAAAGTGTAGCTTAAGGGCTGCTCCCCGGCTTGCATCCTGCATAATGCTGATATCACGCAAAAAAAGGTGCTGGGGCTGGTTATGCATCTCCAGCGATGCGGACAAGAGTTTCAGGCGAGTAATTGAGACGAAAGAGACCGCATTACCTGAAGAGATTTGGATCCCGCGTAATTTCATTATGCTTCTTCGATTATCCAACAGGACATTATTTAACCTAAAGTTCTGTGGTATCGACAAATATTTCCCTTTTACGACTCCATAGCCTATTAACACCCCTGCACTATTAGTCATATTAATATTATCGATTGTAAAATTATCGCAGCCGTATATCGCTACCGTGGCGTTATCGATCCCGGCATTCTTACTGAATTCAGGCGTAATATTGTTCGCCATGACGTTACGGATAATAAAATGTTTGCCATTCTCAACATGGACTAATTGACGGCAATTTTTGCCGGTGATGTTCGCGACTACAAAGTGCTTCACGGCCTGGCTTTCGGGGTAGTCGTTGTCGTAAGTGCTGCCCGCCAATCCGATTCCTATCCCCCAGTTAGTTTTGCCATTCGTGCAGTTGATGTCTTCAATAACATGGTCGGAGATCAGCAAGTCACGATCGTTGATTGCGACATTCCATTCAATGGCATCGCCCTGTAAGCGGCTGAAATGACCGTTCGTGATCTGCACGCTTTCAATTTTGTTGTGAAAGCCTTGTCTCAGAATCCCATAATTCGCGTCCTGCACGGTTAGCTTGTCGATAGTAAGATTACGCATGGTCTTGGGAGCACGTTTACCGATAAAAACCAGCGCGACGGGCCCGAATCCGCTCATACTGAGTTGGCTAATACAGCAATCGGACCCGCGGATATCAAGAATGACATTATGGATTTCCCCGCTCATCTCGCCAGTGACATGGCAATTATCTGCTAAAACAAAGCGTCCATTGCCATTACCTTCAATACGCCCCCGGACAACCAGTGTCCTTCCTTCAGGCATGAATATGGCACTGTTGACGTTGTCGCAAACCACGTTCTTCGGGATTTCGACCACGGGCGCGGCTTCAAAAGCGCGTCTGAACGCATCCGGCCAGTCGCTATGGAAATAGTCCTGAACATTCGCGGTCCTGGCGCTCTCAAGCGCCAGGACGGCAGGACAATGCAGAAGGGGGAGAAGCGCCACAGAGCCAGTGGCTTTCAGAAGGGTGCGTCGTGAAAAGGTCGTGTCGTTGCCCATAAATCCTCAACGTGATTACAGCGTCTGGAGTAAGCCCGCCAGTCGTTTATCAATAACCTGCTGGTTAAACGTGCTTTCAACCTTCTGCCGCGCGCGCAATCGCAGCGGTTCGAGCTGCGATTCATTGAGCCCGGCGACACGCTCAAGCGCGTCGGCCAAAGCCAGCGCGTCGTTTTCCGGCACCAGCCAGCCCGACTGTTCGCTGTCTATCAGTTCCGGAATGCCGCTGTGGAAAGTCGAAATAACCGGTATGCCTACCGCCATCGCCTCCATTAACGCCACCGGGATGCCTTCCATATCGCCATCGGCACCGGTTACCGAAGGTAATAAAAACAGATCGGCGTCGTTCAGCATCGCTTTTACCTCATGGCTGGGCTTAAAACCCGGCATGACGATGTCATCTTCAAGCTGGTATTGCTCGATCAGGGTACGTAGCCTGCGTTCCCAGGGGCCAATCCCCAGGATGTGATAGCGAAACGGTACGCTGCGGGCTTTCAGCTGCCGGCAGGCTTCGATCGCCACGTGCAGTCCTTTCTTTTCGGTCAGCCGCGCCACGGAAATAATCTGTAGCGGCAAACCCGGCGCTTTAGCCGGACGCAGCGTAAAGTTTTCCATGTCCACGCCCATACGCGACACGGCGATTTTTTCTGCGGGGCAGCCCATCGCCGTCAGCCTGCCCGCCCAGAGTTCGCTAATCGGCAGCATCATGTCGCCGCGTTTAAACAGTTTTTGATACTCCGGGGTGTAATGCTCAAGCACCTGCCGATGCGAGACGTCGATACCGTGAAAAACCGTGGCAATTTTCCCTTTAATCAGCCCCAGTTCACGCAACTTAGCGGCCGTGACGCCCGCCGGACCGAAATGGGCGATAAACACATCCGCCCGATGGCCCTGAGAGCCTGCGCAGATAGCGGATAAGATCAGGTTGCGGGCTTCATCACCGTAACGCGCCATATTCATGGCCCGCCACACCGCCGGACGACGCAACCCTTTTACAGTCCGGAAAGCGCGATATTTCAGCTTATTAAGCTTGCCTTCAGGTTCATCCAGCAGCCAGGTGGTTTTGTTCGCCAGTTGATAGCGCTCAAATGCCGCATGGGTATGTTGCAAATCCCCTTTATGAATAGCGACGATCTCGACCTCATAGCCCATCTCGATAAAGCCGACGATCTGGTTGAGTACAAAGGTTTCTGATGCCACCGGGAATTTCAACAAGAAAAAACCGACCTTCATGTTCTCTCTCCAATGCGTGCCAGCACCGATTGCACCATAGCCATCCCCCGGACGCGCTCAGCGGCCACGGCGCTTTCAAGACGGGTGTTGATTGCTGGCAACTGGCCTAACGTATCGGCCACCATCCCCTCCAGTGAGCCATCAAGTAACTGGCGGATATCTACCGCCATTTCTGGCAACCCTAACTGCTGCATAATGCCTGCCGACTTGTGCTCGTAATTAATGGCGATGGCTGGCGTGCCGAAATTCATGGAGATAATCGCCGAATGCAGGCGAGTGCCAACAGTGAGTTCACAGGCCGCAAGCAATTTGCCCATCTCAAGGTCGTTCAGTTCATCCATCACGACGTGGTAGCGCGACGTATCGTTGATCAGGGCGCGCAATTTCAGCGCTACCATCCGGTCATCTTTGTTGTAGCTGTCGATACCGGTACAGGTTGACAGCGCCAGCACCTGATACCCTGAATCAATCAGTCGGTTGACGATCCCGGCAAATGCCTTTTCATAGGCTTGCTGCGAGGTGCCAAGCCGTTTATCGAACGGCGCTAAATCACGCAGCGTGATGGCGACGGTTTTTTGCTGTGCTGCGATCCCAAGCCAGTGCCGAACCGCATAGCTGACGACAAAATTCTCGTCATGAGGCGCGACCAGCCAGGCGGTATCCACGCCCTGCTCGACTTTTTGCCTGTCGATTTGACTTTGTTCCATCAGCGCCAGAGACACTTTTTCGCGCAAGATCAGCGCGTCGCACTGTCCGAACACATAATTGGCGAGCTGATTAAATTGCGGATCGTGAAAGGGGCCAACGCTGTGGCCGACAATAAACAGCGGCTTATTCGCCATAAAAGTACACAGCGCGTGCTCAAACTGCGGCGTTCCGTAAAGATCGACAAAGAACGATCCGCCAACCTGGATAATCGCGTCGTACTGCGCCAGTTGCTTCACAAAGTTTAAGAACCCCTGGGGAATGGCAACGTTGCGCAGTTGTCCATCGCCCGAGGCTTTTGACAGTAATACCTGGTGCTGATAACGACGGCGCAGCACCTTTTTTACCTTACCCATCAATCCCGTCGCTTTATTATGACGCTTCATCTGCTGATGCAAGGGGTCGCTCAGTACCGGGCGATCCAGCAGCCATGCGGAACTCACCGGGTAGCGGCTCATGACGTCAACATCCGCGCCAGGCGAAAGCTGGGTAATGGCATCCACGAGGCCACGCAGGATTGCGCTGTCGCCACGGTTTCCACAAGTATGATTGCCAAGAATTAATAATTTCATAATGACCTCTTAATGGGGTTGTATGCAGGCCAGACGTCAACCAGCACGCAGCAGCACTTTGAGTGTTTTATTGCGGCAAAACGGCCGTTTTACCTCAAGAACCAAGGGATGGCGGGAAAGCGCGAGGGTCAACGCATAGGCCACGATGCCCGCAGTAATTTGCGCAGCGAGCACCATGACAGGTTGCCAGTCAGGATCGAGCAAGATACCCGTCAGGTAACTTGCCGCAACGGTGGGAATAACCAGGCGAAACGGTAGCCACAGGCTTTGCAAATACTGCCGGTAACTTGGCCCGAGTACGGGTTTGAGCAGGACAAAATAGGTCAGGAAAACGTTGAAGATCTGTATCGTCAGAAAACCCAGCGTTACGCCGATAACGCCGTACATCTGCCCGCCGACAATAATCGCCGGGATAAACAAAAAAGTCTTAAACACGTTGAATTTAAAGCTTAAATCGACGCGCGACGTCGCCATCAGCAGCGAGCCGACCGGGTTGCCCACCGCACGTAATAATCCCACCACGCACAGCAGTTGTAATACCGGGACAATGTCTACCCATTTTTCGCCGAACAGCAGCGGCACGGCCTTGTCGGCTACCACCAGCAGCCCCAACAGAGCCGGGAAATTAATAATCCCAACCAGAGAAATCAGTTTATAAAAATTGACCCGCAGCCGAACGGTATCTCCCTGCATTTTGGCAAAAGCAGGAAACAGCACCCGGGTGATAATCGGGTTCAGCTTCGCCGGCGGAACCACCGCCAGATTCCAGGCCAGGTTAAAGCCCCCTGCCGCCGCCGCGCCCAAAATACGCGCCAGCACCAGGGTCGAGAGATTGGTATTGAGAAAGTTAATCAGACTGTCGGCGGTAAGCCAGGCACCGAATTTGAGGTTGGGTACCACGGTACGTAGAGAGAACTTAAAACCAGGACGGTAAATGTTGCGCCCTACAAAACCAAACAGCGCCGTGCGGACCAGGGTATTCACCAGATAACCGATAATCGCCATCATGGCGTTGGGCCAGAACCAGGCGCCAATCGTGGTGACGCCAAAACCCGACAGCACCGCGCAGGTTTCAATCAGGCCGATTTTATTGAACTCAAGCTCTTTCTGCATCAGCGCGCGGTATTGCTGGCCGTGGGGGATCACGATAAATGCCAGCGACAATGTTTTAATCAGCGGTGCCAGATCGGGGTTGCGCAGCAGCGTCGCCAGGGTGTCGCTGAGCAGGAATACGCCCACACACACGGCCCACCCGAGGGCGACGTTAAGCCAGTAAAGCGTCGACAGTTCGAGATTGCTGATGTTTTTACGCTGAATAATGGAGTTGGCGATGCCAAAATCCGATAGCGTATCTGCCAGCGCGATAATCACCAGCGATATCGTCAGCAGGCCAAACTGATGCTCATTCATCAGCCGTGCCAGCAACGTCATCTGGATCAAGCCCAGGGCGATAATGGCGACGGTGGACATTGCAGACCACTTCGCCCCGCTAATGGTTTTTTCTCTCAGGCTCATGGACTTTCCTTAGTATGCGGCTTTGTTCACGAAGCCTTTAAAAACTGTGAGAAAAACAATGCGGATATCGAACCACAGGCTCCATTCGCGGATATATTCCAGGTCGAACTCGATACGCTTTTCCATTTTCTCCAGCGTGTCTGTTTCACCGCGCCAGCCGTTGATTTGCGCCCAGCCGGTGATCCCCGGTTTAACTTTATGCCGCAGCATGTAGCCCTCAATCAGCTCGCGATACTGCTCGTTATGGGCCACGGCGTGCGGGCGCGGCCCGACGATGGACATACTGCCGGTCAACACGTTGATAAACTGCGGGAGTTCGTCCAGCGACGTGCGGCGCAGGAAGTTACCCACCGGGGTGACGCGCGGATCGTTCTGGGTAGCCTGGGTTACGACGGCGGCATTTTCCATCACCTTCATGGAGCGGAATTTCCACACCATAATCGGCTTGCCGTCCATGCCGTAGCGGGTCTGGCGGAAAATCACCGGGCCTTTTGAGGTCAGTTTCACCGCCAGGGCGATACCGCACAGCACTGGCGAGATCAGCAGCAGGATCAGCGAGGCGAGCACGATATCCTCCGCCCGCTTCAACAGACGGTTAATGCCATTCAGCGGCGTATCAAACAGCGGCACCACTGGCACGCCGTTGACCTCATCGGTACGCGAATGCAGGATGTTGAAGGTAAACACGTCCGGGATCAGCATCACCGAGCAAGTGGTGTCGGAAAGCTGGCGCACCAGTTGTTTGATACACGCTTCATCGCTCATCGCCATAGCGATATAGATATTGTGAATTTTGCCAGATTTGGCATCGTCCACCAGCTGTTCCAGATTGCCAGCCCAGTGTTGCGGTACGCCCCCCGGTTGTGGATCGTGATACACACCGGCCACTTCAAAACCGAGCCAGGGCTCATTCTGGAAACTTTGCATCAGCTCCATACCGACCGGCATTGTCCCGGCAATCGCCACCCGGCGGGTGTTATAACCGCGATTACGCAGCCAGCCTGCGCCGAAGCGGATGCAGGAACGGCAAACCACCAGCCCGACCGTCGACAGCAGATACCAGGCAAACCACACGGCAAAGCGGGTATTAAAATCATCGTTAAAGGCCAGTAGCCCGGCGCTGAACACCAGGCTCAACGTCCAGTTTTGCAGCAATAGCGTCAGTTCGGTGGTGATCTTTACGCCGCGCCAGGAGCGGTAAAAATCCGTGATCCCGCCGATCATCTGAAATACCGCCAGCGTCAACAACGCGATCAGTAAGTACATGTATAAAAAAGGTAATCCGTTTAACTGGCAGATTAGCCATAACCCGCCAAACATAATGGCGATATCAGAAAACCGCTGCACCATTGAGATTAACGATGCATTTGTTTTGGCTCGCTCGCGCTTTTTTAGAGTTGTCATCGTTGGTCCTGTTAATCGCGCTTATGCGCTGAAATGGGGTGGCGCGCAGGCAAGCCTGCGCGCCTGTTCTCAGCCTTCCGCTTTCAGCAAGGCCAAAATATCCCGTGTCCGCGCCTGCATCAGCGCCGCATCGCCGCGCGACTCCACGTTCAGACGCACCACCGGCTCGGTATTGGAGCTACGCAGGTTGAAGCGCCAGTCGGCGAATGACATGCTGATCCCATCGGTGTGGTCGACTTCCAGCGCGCGCGCCGCAAAGTGCGCTTTCACGCGCGCGATAGCGCTGGCGGGTTCATCCAGGGTGTTGTTGATTTCACCGCTGGCCGGGAACGCCGCCATGCGGTCGCTCACCAGTTGGGAGAGCGATTTACCGCTGGTGCACAATAGCTCGGTGACCAACAGCCAGGGGATCATGCCGCTGTCGCAATAGGCAAAATCGCGGAAGTAGTGATGAGCACTCATTTCGCCGCCGTAGATGGCGTCTTCGGCACGCATCCGTTCTTTGATAAACGCATGGCCGGTTTTCGACATCACCGGCGTACCGCCCGCTTCGGTGACCACGTCCACCGTATTCCACGACAGGCGCGGATCGTGGATCACTTTTGCGCCAGGGTGTTTTTCCAGGAACGCCTGGGCCAGCAGGCCGACGATGTAATAGCCTTCGATAAACCGTCCGGTCTCATCAAACAGGAAGCAGCGATCGAAATCCCCATCAAAGGCAATACCCATATCCGCGCCGTGTTTCATCACCGCATCGCGGGTATCGGCGCGGCACTCGGGCAATAAAGGGTTAGGGATGCCGTTCGGGAAATGGCCGTCCGGGGTGTTATGCACTTTGATAAAACGCAGCGGAATATTCAGCGTCTGTAGACGTGCTTCCAGCGCATCGATCACCGGTCCTGCGGCCCCGTTGCCTGAATTAATCACCAGCGTGCGCGGCTGGACGTTTTTTGTGTCGACGTAGGTCAGCAGATGGTCGATATAAGCCGCGCGAATATCGATTTTCTGATAGCTGCCGCGCGCCTCAGGCTGCACCGGCGGAAAATCGTTCGCTTCGGCGAGGCGCTGAATATCGCGCAACCCGGTGTCGCCGCTCACGGGGCGCGCGGCTTCGCGCACCAGTTTCATACCGTTGTAGTCGATGGGGTTGTGGCTGGCGGTCACTTCAATCCCGCCCCCCACGTTTAAGTGGAAGGTCGCGAAATAGATCTCTTCCGTTCCGGCCATGCCGATATCCAGCACGTCAACGCCCGCGTCCTGCAAGCCGCTGGCCAGCGCCAGCTTAAGCGGCTCGCTAGTCAGGCGCGCATCACCGCCCACCACCACGGTTTTGGGTTTCAGATACTCGCCAAAGGCGCGGCCAATGCGGGCCGCTATCTCTTCATTCAACTCGACATCCAGTTTTCCGCGAATGTCATAGGCTTTAAAACAGGTTAATTTTTCCATAATGACCTCGTTTTCAGGCAATAGTCGGCCCTGGCCGATACACGGCCATAATTTTTTATCGGTAAGTCAGGGCTTAGACGCGCCCGTAGCGATCCTCGAAACGCACCACGTCATCCTCTTCCAGATAGGAACCCGATCGCACTTCAATCAGGTCGAGAGGAATTTTTCCCGGATTTTCCAGGCAGTGGGTCGCCCCAAGCGGAATGTAGATTGACTCGTTCTCACCGAGCAGTTTGATCTCGTCATTGATGGTGACTTTGGCGGTGCCCGCCACCACGATCCAGTGCTCGGCGCGATGATGATGCATCTGCAAAGACAGCCCTTCGCCCGGTTTCACACTGATGCGCTTCACCTGGTAGCGCTCGCCCTCGTCGATGGAGTCATATTTGCCCCACGGACGGTAGACTTCGCGGTGAATATGGTGCTCGTGGCGGCCATCGGCTTTGATTTGCTCCACCACTTTTTTCACATCCTGAACCTGATTACGGTCGGCGATCAGCACGGCGTCTTTGGTCTGCACCACGACCAGATCTTTCACCCCCACCGTGGTAACCAGCCCGGACTCGGCATAGACATAGCTGTTCTCGGTTTGATGGCTGATTACATCGCCGTGGTGCACATTGCCTTCCGGCGTACGGTTGCTGATCTCCCACAGCGAGGACCAGGACCCAACGTCGCTCCATCCGGCATCCATCGGCACCACCACCGCGTCGGCGGTGCGTTCCATAACCGCATAGTCGATGGACTCTTCAGGACAGGCCAGAAATGCCTCTTCATCCACGCGGATAAAATCGAGGTCAGGATCCATCACATTCATGGCGTTTTCGCAGGCGCTGAGAATATCAGGACGATATTTGGCTAACTCTTCCAGGTAGCGGCCTGCGCGGAAGATAAACATGCCGCTGTTCCAGTAATATTCACCGCTGGTGACGTAACGCTGCGCCGTATCCAGGTCCGGTTTTTCAACAAACTGGGCGACAGTAAACGCCACGGCATCGGCCGCCGCGCCAGGGTTGATGAGTTCGCCACGGCGAATATAGCCATAGCCGGTTTCCGGCTGATCCGGGACGATACCGAAAGTCACCAGCTTGCCCTGTATGGCAAACGGCATGGCCGCGTGTACTGCGGCGCGAAACGCCTCTTCATTGTCAATAACGTGGTCAGCAGCCAGCACCAGCATCAGGGGATCGCTATCGGGATTGCGCCGTTTCGCCGCCAGCGCCGCAAGGGCGATAGCGGGCGCGGTATTGCGCCCGGCAGGTTCAAGAATGATGTTTTCGGTCAGTTTATTCAGTTTGCGTAACTGTTCGGCGACGATAAAACGGTGCTGTTCGTTGCAGATCACCACCGGGCTTTCACACTGCACGCCGTCGAGCCGGCAAATCGTGGCCTGTAACATCGTCAACTCCCCTTTCAGGCAGAGGAACTGTTTCGGATACAGCACGCGGGAAAGCGGCCACAGGCGGCTGCCGGAACCACCCGCCATAATGACGGGAAAGAGCGTGGATTGACTCATGGCTTAACTCCAATATCGGCAATAAATTGGCTCAGCACGTTCTCTTTTTCGAGCGTGCGTTCGGCATATTCACGTGCCACCGTGTTGGTTTTCGGCATCATCAGCGCGCTAACAATGCCCTGCTCCAGCGCATCCACCGATTCCGGCTCCACGCAAACCGCGATGCCTGGTAGGGTCAGGCAAAGCTGGCCCAGTTCGGTATTCGGTTCAGCGGTGATCACCGCATTGCCGCCCACCGCCAGAATATTGGTTAACTTCGAGGGTAATACTGCGTCCGCCGCGCCCCGGCGCTGGATCACCAGATGGCAGTCGGCCAGCGCCAGCAGCGCCGGTAAATCCTCATAGGGCTGTAACGGCATAAACTGCACGTTAGTGAGACCGCGCTGAGCGGCCAGCGCCTCTAACCGCGCTTTACCGCCGCCCTGCCCGACAATCAAGAACAGCCACGGCTGTGCACGGGCGCGATCCGCTACCGCGATCATGTTCTCCAGCCCCTGCTTTTCCCCGATGTTGCCGGAATAGAGCACAATCTTTTTATCCGCCTGCAATGCCAGACGTTCACGCAGTGCCGCCACGTCAGCGGCAGGCACATCGCGAAAACGCGCGACTTCCGACCAGTTAGGAAAGAAAATGGTGCGCTCAGGCGGCACGCCTTTCTCGGTGGCTTTGTTGATCATCGAACGGGAAATGGTCGAGACGTTATCCACACCCAGCAGGCCGCTACGCTCGAACGCCGCCGCCAGCTTCGCCACCATGCCGCGTTTGCCGCCCGCCATACCGAGCCCCAGCATGGCGTCCACTTCATAATCCTGAATATGCAGCAGCGTCTTAGCGCCGGAGAGTTTTGCCAGCAGGCGCATACCCGGCGTGCAGAACAGCGTCGGCACCACGCCGATAATGCGGTCCGGCTTCCAGCTACGCTGGGAGAGCAACGGGAACAACGAACTGAGCGCGAAGCTGCCCAGATGAACCAGACGCTTCACCGTAGAAGGCTGCTTTGGCACATACAGCGGGCAGCGCCAGACCGTGGCAGCCCCGGTTTCCTTACGCCAGCGCCAGGAAGAATAGCTTTCACCGACCTGCCATGCCGGGTAGTACGGCGGCGCGGTTATGACGCGCACGTCATGCCCCTGGCGCGTCATCCACTCCACCATCTCGCCGGTGTATTTACCGATGCCGGTTAATTCCGGGGAGTAATTGATGCCGTACACCAGAATTTTCATAATCCCGGTACTCCGGTCTGCAACGCGGCGTCGAAGTAGGCGCGAGTATTGCGATGCACCTGCTCGTCGGCAATCAGCGTGGCGGGTTTCAGCCAGCAATACGCGTCGTGCTGCTCGTCCGGCAGCGCCAACTGGTCAGCCGAAACCCGCAGGCGAAATCCCAGCACCACGTAATGGGTGGTAACCCCCTCGCCCGCGAAGCTATCCTGATAAAAGTGCTGCCAGACGCCATAAAACTGCGCATCGCTCTGGCGAAAACCCTGCCCCAATTCGGCCAGGGTGAGGCGCTCAAAGGCCTGGTCAAGCGTTTCATCTTTCTGGACGCGCCCGCCCGGCACAAACCAGTAGCCTTGCGCCGGACGGTTAGTGCGTTTGCCTACTAAAAACTCGCCATTCTGGTTCTCTACGATCAAATCCAGCGAGATAAGCGGGATTGAACGCACCACCGTGGCAAAATCCTCATGGCTGAGATACATGACTACCCCCGGAACCGCTGCTGGTTTTCAAGGAACCATTGATAGGTGCTGGCAAGCCCCTGCTCCAGCGACACTTCATGGAACCAGCCGAGACTGTGCAGCCGCGTCACATCCAGCAGTTTGCGCGGAGTGCCGTCGGGTTTAGTGGCATCAAACACCACTCGTCCGCGATAGCCGGTCACCTGCGCCAGGGTTTGCGCCAGCTCGCGGATGGTGCAGTCCACCCCGGTGCCGACGTTAATGTGCGACAACATCGGTTCGGTATTCTCTTCCCAGACTTCTTTCGCCAGCTCCATCACGTGAATGCTGGCGGCGGCCATATCGTCCACGTGCAGGAATTCGCGCATCGGCGTGCCGCTGCCCCACACCACGACATCCGGCGCGTTGCTGGCGGTCGCCTCATGGAAACGGCGCAGCAGCGCCGGGATCACATGAGAATTGCTGGGATGAAAGTTATCGTTCGGCCCATATAAATTGGTCGGCATCACCGAGCGGTAATCGCGGCCATACTGGCGGTTATAGGATTCGCACAGTTTGATGCCTGCGATTTTGGCGATGGCGTAAGGCTCGTTGGTCGGCTCCAGGGTTCCCTGCAACAGTTCACTTTCCTTCATCGGCTGATTCGCCAATTTTGGATAGATGCAGGACGAGCCGAGGAACAGCAGCTTATTCACGCCGTGGGTATGCGCTGCGTGGATAACGTTGCTCTCCATCATCATGTTTTGATAAATGAAGTCCGCCGGATAACGGTTGTTGGCCTCAATGCCGCCCACTTTGGCGGCGGCAAGGTAAACCTGATCGAGCGCTGCGCTGGCGAAAAACGCGTCAACGGCGTGGCTGTCGAGCAAATCCAGTTGCTGGCGGGTGCGCAGCACCAGTTCAACATCGTTACGCTGGCTGAGCTGGCGAACCAGGGCGGAGCCCACCATCCCCTGATGGCCCGCGACAAAAATACGCTGTTTTTTCATCATCAGGACTCCAGCGCGATGGCGACCTCATAGCCATGGGATTTCAGCAACGAGTGCTTCTTAGCGGCTTCCAGATCTTTCGCAACCATTTCAGAAACCATCTCCTGAAGCGTGGTCTCCGGCTTCCAGCCCAGTTTCTCGTGCGCTTTGGTCGGGTCGCCCAGCAGGGTTTCCACTTCCGCCGGGCGGAAATAACGCGGATCGACAGCGATAATCACATCGCCCGGCTTCACGCCTGGCGCATCATGGCCCGTCACGGACACCACAATGCCTTTCTCTTCCACGCCCTTACCTTCAAAACGCAGTTTGATACCCAGTTGCGCGGCAGCCATCTCCACGAATTCACGCACCGAATACTGTACGCCGGTGGCAATTACGAAATCGTCCGGCTGCTCCTGTTGCAGCATCATCCACTGCATTTTCACGTAGTCTTTGGCGTGGCCCCAGTCGCGCAGGGAATCCATGTTGCCGAGGTACAGGCAGGATTCGAGGCCCTGGGCGATGTTGGCAATAGCGCGGGTGATCTTGCGGGTCACGAAGGTTTCGCCACGGCGCGGGGATTCGTGGTTAAACAAAATGCCGTTGCAGGCGTACATGCCGTAAGATTCGCGGTAGTTCACGGTGATCCAGTAGGCATAAAGTTTGGCGACGGCATACGGAGAGCGCGGATAGAACGGCGTGGTCTCTTTCTGTGGGATCTCCTGCACCAGGCCATACAGTTCAGAGGTCGATGCCTGGTAGAAGCGCGTTTTCTTTTCCAGTCCCAGGAAACGGATCGCTTCTAACAGGCGCAGCGTACCCATCGCATCCACATCGGCGGTGTATTCCGGTGATTCAAAAGAGACCGCCACGTGGCTCATGGCCCCGAGGTTGTAGACTTCATCCGGCTGTACTTCCTGCAGAATGCGCGTCAGGTTAGAGGTATCCGTTAAATCGCCATAGTGCAGATGGAATTTCGGGTTGCTGGTATGCGGATCCTGATAAATATGATCCACACGTTCGGTATTGAATGAAGAGGCGCGGCGCTTAATGCCGTGAACTTCGTAACCTTTCTCCAGCAACAGTTCGGCCAGGTAAGAACCATCTTGTCCGGTTACACCCGTAATGAGAGCCACTTTACTCATGATTTATTTTTCCTCTGTTTAAATCGGGCCTGGTTTAACTTGCCAGACTGCTGTTTACACGCTCGCGAATAATTTCCGCCGGATTACCGCGGCAAATCACATTGCCGGGTAAGGATTTAAATACGCTGCTCCGCGCACCGACGACGGTGCCTTCGCCAATCGAAACGCCGGGTGCGACAAACACATCGGTCGCCAGCCAGCATTTCTCGCCAATCACAATCGGTTTGGCATAAATATCGAAATGCGCGCTCAAATAATCATGGCTGCCGGTGCATAAATAACTTTTCTGGGAAATCACCGCATTAGCACCGATAGTAATATTGCCAAGTGTATATAACACCGCATCGTCGCCGACCCATGCATAATCGCCCAGCGTTAATTTCCACGGATAGGTTATTTTTACCGAAGGGCGAATCACTACCCCTTTACCTATTTTTGCACCGAATAGCCTTAATAAAAATGTACGCCAGCGATACGCTATTTGCGGAGACCAGGCAAATAGGGTTTTCTGCACTGCCCACCATAATTGAACTTTAACAGGATGCCCGCCGCGGAAATTTTTTGGAACCGAGAATCCTCTTAATTCTTGCATCGGATTTCCTTATATTTTAATTCAATAACGCGCGGAGGTTTTAAAAATAAGGATGCAGATACCCCCGCCCTGATAAGAGCGTAAAATTAATCGCGGGTTAATTAAATAAAATTAATTTTTTTGATATAACGCTTTTGTTTTACCGGTGGTACGTATTCTTAACCGATAAGACAGCTCAACCCAAAAGCCAGGTACGCCTAAAATAGAGCGTTGAACATTTTTAGCATCCTGGCACAACTCCAGATTATTGGAGGTGGAAACGCCGCCCATGGAAAACTCCGACACCAAACCTTCAAGGCGCTTAAAAGGATATCCGGCTTTATATAGTTTTGCCGCTAACGCATAATCTGACGACACTTTATATTGCAGATCGTAAGGGTGTAATTTTAATCCCTGCATCGGGAAAAATATCGCCTGATGGCTGGCGGGCAAGCTGTGATAGATGTACCAGCCCTGCTTGGCGCTGCGGCGGGTTTTATGGCCATTACCGAAGTCCAGCAGCGCATCGCCAATCACCATCGCCGGTTTGTGCGCAGGTATCCCTGCCAGTTGGCGTACGAACTGCGCCACGTCGGGATGGAATACATCGCCGGAGTTCAGGAACAGGGCATAATCGCCGCTGGCAAGCTGAATGCCCTTATTCATGGCGTCATAAATGCCATTATCTTTTTCGCTGACATAACGTAATTGATATTGTCCATCGAGGCTTTTCAGAAATTCCTCAGTACCGTCTCTGGAACCGCCATCCACCACAATCCATTCAAAATCGATATTCTGATCGGCCGCCAGATACGCCAGCGATCGCCATGTTTTCTCCACCCCGGTAAGATTTTTCCAGGCCACCGTAATGACGCTTAATCGCATTGTTATTTCTCCTGCTATTGGGACTGCCCGATGGCCTTGCGTAAAATAAAAGGGCAGACAATCAAAAAGGCATATTCAGGGCTAAATATCGAGCCGGTGAAAAACAGGGATATTGGGGTAAATAACCATAGTTGCACCCGGAAATTAGGATTATCGCCAAAGGCATGCGCTATCATTTTTCCCACTTTCCACAAATACCAACCCGTTAAAATAATCGCCAGCCACGAAAAATAAATAATTAACAGATACAGGCCATTGTCTATGGTTTTGCCGACGTCCGCACCGTTAAAGATTCCGAATGACGCAACATATTCGTAAAGCGAACCGAAACGGACTACCCCGTCAATATGGGTTAATGAGTAACCGACCATCACCAGCGGGCCAATAATTCGATAATACGAAGATGAGCCTTCTGTACCTAAATCGCCGATACGGATCGCAATATAGGGAAAGGCAAAAATCAAACCGACCATAAACACCGCTAACGAAATAATTGCCAGCGGCAACTTTTTACGCAGTGCGTTTTTGTTAAGGTATTTGAATGCCCACTCCAGCAAATAAAACAGGATAAACGTCATTACGCCGGAAAACGAACCTGAAAGAATAATACCCAGCAAAATCATTGCATCGGCTTTCGGCGTTTTGATGCCAAACTGTTTAATACACAGCCAAATTGAGATTAAGGCCAGAGCGAAGAACGCCGGTTCGAAATAGAGCGCGGTGGTTCGCCGGCCGCCAAATTTAATAAAGTTCATCACATAGCTGTTACTGTAGATGAGGTATTTTGAAATAGCTTCCATCAACGAGCTGCCGCCGCTCAACATTATCTGC
Organism: Atlantibacter sp. MEI4A-1023; assembly: GCF_056155425.1. Lineage (NCBI taxonomy): Bacteria > Pseudomonadati > Pseudomonadota > Gammaproteobacteria > Enterobacterales > Enterobacteriaceae > Atlantibacter > Atlantibacter sp. MEI4A-1023. Next base: position 1,669,417 of record NZ_CM149568.1, on the reverse strand, counting down.
GCCATTTCCACACAGGCGATGGCGACGATAATGCCTGTCACCAGATAAAACAGCCGCAGCACTTTGCGGTAGTTACGCGGCGACAGGGTCTTAAAGCGAATGCTCCAGGTCATGCCAATAATAATGACGATGTAAACAAACAGCATGGTCGACGTGACGTATTTCGAGGCGTCCAGCGACTGGCCAAACAGATAGTTGAATACTGTCAGCCCTGCCCCCAGCCCCAGCGCAATCATCAGCTTCTTAAGGTTGATGCGCTCGACGTAGAGCAACAGCAGCACCGGTAAAAACGTCACCACCGTAATGGGAAAGCTTTCGCCCAGTTGCAGCAGCTTGACGTTGACCAGCAGATAAATCAGCGGCAGCAACAGATAGCTACAGACTCTGATAGAACGAGACATACTCCTCCAGCATCTGTTTGCCGCTGTAAGCCTCGCGACTGACGGCTTGAAACGCCTCGAGAGACACCCCGAAAATCGCCTGGGCGATCTGCGCGCGGTTTTGCTGCGCCAGCGCGATGGCTTCCTGCTCATCCACCGTGCGACCGCCGGTTTTTTCCAACACTTCCCGCGCCGCATCGCTGTGAGTGGCGATGACCGGCACGCCGATGGACAAGGCTTCGCACAGGATCAGCGGGTAGTTATCTACCCGGGAGCTAAACAACAATGCATCCATCTGGTTCAGCTCGCCCATTAACTGCTGTTTATCCGTGAGAAAACCGTGGTTCACCACATTTGGGCTATCAAACGGGGAGAATTTACCGAAGGTGTGGACTTCTACCTGATCCCCCAGCGCCACGATATCGCGCACCAGCTGCTGGCGGGTTTTCCCGTCATAGCGCAGGTCATGGGCCACCACGGCAATTTTCGGCGTGCCGCTGGACGGCAGCGGTGGCGGCAACTCCGCGAGGATAGATTCGGTGGCGACATCGATACCGTTATTAATAATCTGGCAGCGGCCTGCGCCATACACCTGGTTGAACGCCTGGGCGACATGCTGGCTAGGTGAGATAAACAGGCAGCCGAGCGCCAGCATCTTGCGGAACAGAAAGCGCTTAGCGCCGATTTGCTGATGCGCACGGTCGACTTTTACCGGCGGATAATTAGTGAGCGTCGGGCATTTGCCGCAGCCGCTGGTCCAGCCATCGCACCCGTCAAGAAACGCGCAACGCCCGGTAACGCTCCAGTGATCGTGCAGCGTCCAGACCAGCCGGACATCCGGCTTATGGGCGGTGACCCGCTCGGCGAATTCCACCACCTGTTCCAGGTTAAGCCAGTAGCTGTGCAACACGTGAAAATGCAGCACCACCGGTCCGCTGGTACGGGTCACCTTGCGGTATAACCCATCCAGGTTGCCGAACAGATCGCGGTTAAAAAACCGGAACAGCGCGATATTGGCGACCGACGTCAGGCGCGGGGTGTGCTTTTCGACCTGGGCGTACTGCTGATGGCTGACGCTTTTCTTGCCGCCCTTGCCGTAGCCGTAGACAAACCGGGACGCCAGCCCCTGCTGCAAGGCTCGCTGATGCAGATCCAGCGCCACACCCGCCGCGCCGCCTTCAGCGAGGCGCACATTAAATTGCACAATATTCATTTGATTACCTTCACGCGGGCTTTTTCACCCGTCACCAGCGCGTTATCCGGCACACTGTCCATCACCACGCTGCCCGCGCCGATAGTGACGTGATGACCAATGGTGATATCGCCGATCAAAATAGCGTTCGCGCCCAGCTCCACGCCGTTGCCGATCACCGGGCAGGCCAGGCTGTCGCTGCCGCGATTGCCGATGGTCACGCCGTGGCGGATCACAAAATCATCGCCTGCCACCACGTTTTTATTGATCACCACCGCGTAACCGTGATGAATGGTGAAGCGCCGTCCAATGGTGGCCGCCGCCTGGATTTCATAGCCGAACAGGCATTCGGTCATAATCCGGTACAGCACCAGCACAGGCGCGGCCCAGAGATTGTTGATGACGTTTTTCTTACGCCATACCGAGCAGAAATGCGCGATGCGGTAGGCTAAGACCATGCAGCACGGGCGCAGGCTCCAACTGTTGGCGCGGCAATCTTCCAGCAGCATTATTTCCCCCGCAGGCTGTAAGCCAGCCGTTTGGTATTGCGCAGCGACAGCAGCGTCAGGCAGGTGCGCCAGTTCATGGGCTTATTGCGGATCTGGTACAAGGTAAACAGCTGATACTTCTTGCTGGCCCGGTCAAAAATCCCTTTGTGTTTGCGGTAAAACTGGAAGTAACCAGAAAACTGCTTCGCCGATTTGGTGATCTGCATTTCACCGTGGTTGATATGGAGAATTTGCGTGGCAGCCTCGACTTTCCACGGCTCACCGTAACGCAACACCATACGTAAAAAGATGTCGTAATCCTGGGCCGCTGCCAGCGAGGTATCGAACAGCGAGGCTTTAAAACGCCACGCCCAACTGAATACCTGGTTGCCAATGATGTTGCGTTTGTAAAACAGCTTTCTCGACCACGGCGATTTGGGGTACAGCGGCAGGCTGGCCGGCTGGGTATAAATTTCCCCTTCGCAGACATAGTCGTTGGCGTAGAGAAATGCGTGGTCGTTCAGACGATGGGCGTCGCGCAAAAACACCGACAGGCGCTCCGGCGTCCATTCATCGTCATCATCGATCCCGGTAATAAATTCGCCTCTGGCCTGCTGGATCGCCTGATTGCGCACCGCGCAGGCACCGCTGTTGATTTCATTGCGCACATAGCTGACGCGCGGGTCGTTAAGCTGCTCGACAAACTCGCTCAACTGCTGCCAGGAAGCGGAACAGTCGTCCACGACAATCATTTCCCAATGGTCGTAATCCTGGCGCAGTACCGATTTGATGGCGCGGATCGCCAGCTGCTGGCGGTTCCATGTCGGCATATAGATTGAAATTAAAGGCCGTTGCGCGTGTGCCATGCTTCATTCCCCTGGCGTCAAAAGACGTTGATCACGAAATGCCCCCGGCGCGAACCGGGGCGCGGGTTATTTACTGTCCGACTGGTATTCGTACTCGTAATAGCCGTAGTCCTGATAGCCAGTCGCGCGGCGGAAGATGGAGTTAAGGATCACCCCTTTCACCGCGATGCCGTTTTGCTCAAAGCGGCTCAGGCTGGTTTCCACCTCTTTCAGGGTGTTGACGGCGTAACGCGCCACCATCAGGGTGGTTCCGGCATGGCGTCCGGCAATCGCGGCATCGGTCACCGCCAGGATCGGCGGCGTATCGATTAACACCAGATCGTAGTTTTTACTGGCCCAGGCGATCAGTGCGCCAAAACGCTCGCTCATCAACAGTTCGGACGGATTGGGCGGCACCTGGCCGCGCGGTACCAGATCGAACCCGGCAATTGAGGTGGAACGCGCGCAGGAGGCAATATCGCCCTGCCCGGCCAGCACGTCCGACAGGCCGTTAACGTTGTTAGTGCCCAGCAGTTCGTGGGTGTAGCCCTTACGCATATCGCAGTCGATCAGCAGTACCCGCTTGTTGGTCTGGCTGATCACCGCCGCCAGGTTGGCGCAGACAAAGGTTTTACCGATTGACGGGCTGACCCCGGTTAGCATCAGCACATTGTTATTGGCCTGCATCATGGCGAAATGCAGGCTGGTACGCAGACTGCGGATCGCTTCGATAGCCAGATCCGTCGGATTGCCCACCGCCAGCAGTTGGCTCTGCTTAAAGCGCTTCACGCCCTTGATGGTTTTGACGCTATCGCGGGCTTTCTGCCATTCCGACAACGGAATGCTGGCGTACACGCTAATGCCCGACTCCTCCAGCACCTGCGGACTTTCAATACCACGATTAAACAGTGAGCGCAGCAGCACCCCGACAATCGACAGCATCAGGCCCAGCAGAATGCTGCCGAGAATTATTAAGCCTTTTTTCGGTTTCAGTACACCCGGCTGAGCGATGGCCGCATCGACGATGCGTACGTCGCCAACGGTGCTGGCCTCGGTGATTTTCAGCTCCTGCTGTTTATTCAGCAGTTGCATATACACCTGCTGGCCGGATTCGACATCGCGGGTCAAACGCACGATTTCCTGCTGGGTTTCCGGCATCGCAGTGACGCGGTTATTCAGCCGCCCTTTTTCGTCTTCCAGCGCGCGGCGTTTTTCCAGCAGCGTGCGGTAAGCCGGGTGCGCTTTGGTATACAGCTTGGAGATTTCGGCTTCTTTAAAAGTCAACTCATTCAACTGCGCATCGATATTAACCATCGAATCCAGCACCGCTTTGGCTTCCAGCGGCAGATCGACGGAGTCTTTCTTCTGGCGATAGGCGTTGAGTTTATTTTCCGCCTCGTCCAGCCGGGCGCGCACTTCCGGCAACTGCTTCGCCAGGAATGCCAGGCTTTTTGACGCCTCTTCGGATTTGCGTTCGACGTTTTGTTCCAGATAGTTGCGGGTAATGCTGTTGAGAATGGCGCGGATTTGATCCCGGTCTTCGCCGATAAAGGTCAGGCTTAATACCCCGGTGTCTTTGCCATTTTCGGTGACCGTCAGGTTGTTCTTCAACTGGTTGATCATGCCGAGCGTGGAGTATTTGGTGACCGTAAACTCACTCCCGGTTTGCGCCTTAATCGCTTTAACCAGAAGGGTTACGCCCTGCTTATTTAGCAACTCGCCAACGTTCCCCTGAGCGCTAAATCCGTCATCGCTGGTCAACTGGTACTGCTGCGGCCCCAGTACTTCAAGCGTAAATGCCGCTTTCGCCATCCCGGCGGGCAGCGTAAAAGTCTCGACCGCTACCGTATCGTTCTGGCGGCCCATCAGGCGATCCCAGCCCGCGCCAAACAGCGGGAAGCTGTTTTTCTCGACAGCGATGTCCAGGTTGAGATCGTCAACGGTTTTGCCCAGCACCAGCCGCGACTGAATCAGCTGGATCTCGGCATCCGAGGCTGGCGGTTTATCCGATAACGCGCTGTTGATGTCCTGCACGATGGAATTGCCGGTGTTTTGTTCAATTTGCACCAGCGCGTCGGCGCTGTAGATGGGTGTGGCGAACATTGCGTACACCGCTGCGAGCAGTGCGAACACGGCGGTGATGCCCAATACCCACCAGCGGGCTTCGATCACGGTGCCGATCAAACGCCCGATATCAATTTCATCATTGCCCTCGGTCGCAGCGGAGGCATTCATTTTTGCTGTCATGGTTATCCCTGCTGAGTTTTCAGTACCTGCGCCCAACGCTGGGCGGAATCATCCAGCATCGTGTAAACCGCCTCGAATGCCTCGGCGCTTTTACGATACGGATCGGGGATATCGCGTTCTTCATCCCAGTGACCAAACAGCATCACTTTGCCGCGCATCTCCGGTGCCATATCGCACAGCCGCGTGATATGGCGCTTTTCCATGGCGAGGATCAGATCGTAATCGCGGCACATCGCCCCGGTTACCTGCCGGGCGCGGTGGCCATCAAGTGAAAGCGCATGGGCAGAGGCGACGCTCGCGGCGCGTTCGTCCGCCTCTCGGCCCACCAGCGCGCCAAGCCCGGCGGACCCGACCGTTAACGCCGGCAGATAGTGTTTCAGTAGCCGCTCTGCCGTGGGGGAACGGCAAATATTCCCCACGCACACCACAAGAATTTTGTTGAACATAACGGTTACCAGTTGTGGATATCGCTGGCCGTGTCCGTCATATAACGGACACCACTGATGGTCGGCAGCAATTGGTTGATCAGGCGGTTCCAGCGAGCGACCGGCGCGGTAGTGACATACACCACGTCATACGGCTGGAGGCGGAATTCCGTCGCCATCACCAGCGAGGTGGCATCGGACATATCAAGCTGGTAGATATTGGCGATCTTGCCGCTGGCGCTGCCCTTGCCTTTCAGCGGACGGATCACAAAGATACCGCTGGCGTTGGAGGTGGTCATATCAATGCCTTCCGCCTGGCCGAGCGCTTCGGTCAGTGTCATGCCGCTGAAGTCCATTTTGAGCGTGGACTGTTTCTTCACTTCACCCATCACGAACACTTTCAGATCGTCATTACGCGGCACGAACAAAATATCGCCCGGATACAGCAAATGGTTCTGGCTGAGATCGCCGTTCTGCATCAGCGCCTGTAAAGAGAGTCGCTGCTCTTTGCCGTTATGGGTCAACACGACGTTGCGCCAGTCGGCATTTTCCGTCAGGCCGCCTGCGGCGTTGATGGCGTCCAGCACCGTCAGCGGTACGTTGGTGATCGGTTGCTGGCCCGATTTATTTACCTGGCCGGAGATGTACGCTTTCTGCGAACGGAACGCGGCGATATTAACGTCCACCTGCGGGTCAGCGATGTACTGCGCTAAACGGCCGGTAATATCACTACGGATTTCAGACAGAGATTTACCGGCAACATGCACTTTACCGATATAGGGATAGAACATGGTGCCATCAGGCTGAACCCAGTTACCGGCGTCGCTGGAGCTGCGGTACTGGCCGGCAGGCGTGGTGAGCTCGGGGTGGTCCCAAACGGTGACATTCAGCACATCCCCCGGCCCGACGCGGTACTGGTACTGGGCGATTTCCTGGTCAAGGGACATATTCGGCTGCGCGACATTTGGGCGCGCACGCAATTGCTCAACCAGCCTCGGCGTCAGCGGGTAGACGTTAACCATTTTATCCAGGTCAAAGTCGGCATCCTGCTGGCGGATAACATCTTTACCCATTGTCGACATATTACTGCCGGGTAACACCGTGCACCCACTCATTAAGGCGACCGACACCAATAATGGCATCAATTTCAATTTCGATTTGGTCATTGATTATTTTCACTTTGGCAGAGTAATAATTCCGAGCGCATAAATAAAACGTCGTCAAACAAGCCCATTAAACCTTGCGCGTTTTTCATTATGAAAATATAGGGAATCATTCCTAAAAGATTTTGGTGATTAGGGTATTCAACAATACGGCCAACGCCTGAAAACGAACCAGGAACCATGCTACCGCCCCTGGCTTTCAGCTACCAAACCACTGTAAAACATGGGGTTAATACGATGACACCGCCATTACAGATTTATCTCAAATCAGCGGAGTTTTTATTTTATTGTTAAGATGCCGGGGATAATAAAAATATTACCCTGGTTAACAACTATGGCAGGCAAGGATTTTGGCAGTATTCATTTTGGCAGGCAAGAAAATAGCCGTTTGCGCGATTATTTTAAGATTAGTTGGAGCAGCAATAAAAGTAATCAACGGTTAATTTAGGATTTTCTTCATGCCAAATTAATTTACAAGCTCTATTTTTGCAAAGCTCTCATTAAGAATTTCCTTAGAGTTACTTTACCATGTAAATTATTTTCAAGGAAAATTCTGATTAAGATATTTAACCATATTAATTTGCCAGGTAATTTAAATACTTATAGTTTTCAGACTCAGCGATCAATAATTGATCGCTCTGATTAAAGTGCGTTCAGCTAAATGCCACCCTTCGCATTGCAATTTTCGGCGTCATTACCCATGATCTGTTTATCTTTCATTTTCCCGTCTCCCTCAGCATGCAGTGGGTGACGCTGACTTCTCCGGCCAGACGTCCCTTTCATACGCGGGTTCGACAGGGTTTCACTACAGGTAATAGTTTTTCTATGGAATGGATTGCCGATCCATCAATATGGGCGGGGTTAACCACCCTTGTGGTGCTTGAACTGGTACTGGGCATCGATAACCTGGTGTTTATCGCTATCCTCGCGGAGAAGCTGCCGCCGGGGCTTCGCGACAGAGCGCGTATCACCGGCCTTATCCTCGCGATGGTAATGCGCCTGGGCCTGCTGGCATCAATCTCATGGCTGGTAACGTTAACCCGCCCGCTGGTGGTGCTGTACGGTCATGGCTTCAGCGCCCGCGACTTGATTATGCTGTTTGGCGGTCTGTTCTTGCTGTTTAAGGCCACCGTGGAGCTTAACGAGCGGCTGGAAGGCAAAGACCATGAAAACCCCACCCAGCGGCGCGGGGCGAAGTTCTGGGCAGTGGTGGCGCAGATCGTCATTCTGGACGCCATTTTCTCGCTCGATTCAGTCATTACTGCCGTCGGCATGGTCGACCATTTAGGCGTGATGATGGCTGCCGTGGTGATCGCCATTTCGCTGATGCTGTTAGCCAGCAAAGCGCTGACGCGCTTCGTCAATAACCATCCGACGATTGTGATCCTGTGTCTGAGCTTCCTGTTGATGATTGGCTTCAGCCTGATTGCCGACGGTTTCGGCTTTGCCATTCCGAAGGGTTACCTGTACGCGGCGATTGGTTTCTCCATCATGATCGAATGCCTCAATCAGTTGGCGATGTTTAACCGCCGCCGGTTCCTGTCGGCCAACATGTCGCTGCGCCAGCGCACCGCCGAAGCCGTTATGCATTTGATCAGCGGTAAACACGAGAAAGCCGAGCTGGACGCGCAAACCGCCTCGCTGGTGGCCGACGCCGCGAATGTGCCGGTATTTAACCGTCAGGAGCGGCTGATGATTGGCCGGGTGCTGAACCTTAACCAACGCAGCGTCAGTAGTATCATGACTTCACGCCATGATATTGAGCATATCGACATCAACGCACCCGAAGAGCAAATCCGCCTGTTACTGGACCGCAATCAGCACACCCGCGTGGTGGTGACGGAAGACGATGAGATTTTGGGCGTGGTGCATATCCTCGACCTGCTTCAACAGTCCCTGGGGGGGAAACCGCTCGATTTGGGCGCGCTGGTGAAACAGCCGCTGGTGTTCCCGGAAACTCTGCAACTGTTGCACGCGCTGGAGCAGTTCCGCAACGCCCGCACCCATTTCGCCTTTGTGGTGGATGAGTTTGGTTCTATTGAAGGGCTGGTGACGCTCAGCGATGTGATGGAAACCATCGCCGGGAACCTGCCTAACGAGGTGGAAGAGATCGACGCCCGCCACGATATCCAGCGTAACCAGGACGGCACATGGACCGCCAACGGACATATGCCACTGGAAGATCTGGTGCAGTTTGTGCCGCTGCCGCTGGATGATAAGCGGGAATACCACACCATCGCCGGGCTACTGATGGAGTACCTGCAACGGGTACCCGCCGAAGGTGAAGAAGTTGAAGTGGGAGATTACGTGATTAAGACGCTGGAAGTGGATAACCATCGCGTTCAGAAGGTGATGATTTACGCCCGGCAGCCTGTCGAGGCGTCATAACGGGGATGTGCTGGCCTGCGCGGGCAGGCCAGCAATCAGATTAACTCTCAATACCTTTGCTACGCAGATACTCTTCATAGCCACCAGAGAAGTCGATCACTTTCTGCGGTGTAATCTCAATCACGCGGGTTGCCAGCGAGCTAACAAACTCACGGTCGTGAGAAACGAAAATCAACGTGCCCTGGTACATTTCCAGCGCGGCGTTCAGGGATTCGATGGATTCCATATCCAGGTGGTTGGTCGGTTCGTCCATCACCAGAATATTCGGTTTTTCCATCATCAGCTTGCCAAACAGCATACGGCCCTTCTCACCACCAGACAGCACCTTAGCCGGTTTTTTAATATCGTCCTGGCTGAACAGCAGACGGCCAAGGATGCTGCGCACCGCCTGCTCGTCATCGCCTTCCTGCTTCCACTGGCTCATCCAGTCGAATACCGTCAGGTCGTTGTCGAATTCTGCGGCGTGGTCCTGCGCGTAATAACCGATACGCGCGTTTTCCGACCATTTGACGGTGCCGTGATCCGGCTCCAGTTCGCCCACCAGGGTTTTCAGCAGAGTTGATTTACCCACGCCATTGGTCCCCAGTACCGCCAGTTTTTCCCCGACTTCCATCAGCAGGTTAACTTGCTTAAACAGCGGGCCCTGGTCGAAGCCTTTGGTCAACGCTTCTACTTCCAGCGCGTTACGGAACAGCTTCTTGTCTTGTTCGAAGCGAATGAACGGGTTCTGGCGGCTGGAAGCTTTGACTTCTTCCAGCTTGATTTTGTCAATCTGACGGGCGCGCGAGGTCGCCTGGCGAGATTTAGAGGCGTTGGCGCTAAAGCGGCTCACGAACGATTGCAGATCGGCAATCTGAGCTTTCTTCTTGGCGTTGTCCGCCAGCAGGCGCTCGCGGGCCTGAGTCGCCGCCGTCATGTACTCATCGTAATTGCCCGGATACACGCGCAGTTCGCCGTAATCCAGATCCGCCATATGGGTGCACACCATATTCAGGAAGTGACGGTCGTGCGAAATAATAATCATGGTGCTGTTACGCTCGTTCAGCACCTGCTCCAGCCAGCGAATGGTATCGATGTCCAGGTTGTTGGTCGGTTCGTCGAGCAGCAGAATGTCCGGGTCGGCAAACAGCGCCTGGGCCAGCAGCACACGCAGTTTCCAGCCAGGGGCGACTTCGCTCATCGGGCCATAATGCTGTTCAACCGGGATACCAACACCCAGCAGCAGTTCACCGGCGCGGGCTTCGGCGGAGTAACCGTCCATCTCGCCATACAGCACTTCCAGATCGGCCACTTTATAGCCGTCTTCTTCGCTCATTTCCGGCAGTGAATAGATGCGGTCACGTTCCTGCTTCACTTCCCACAGCTCGCCGTGCCCCATGATCACCGTATCCAGAACCGTGAACTCTTCAAAGGCGAACTGATCCTGGCGCAGCTTACCGATACGCTCGTTAGGATCGAGAGAAACGTTGCCCAGTGACGGTTCCAGATCCCCGCCAAGGATTTTCATAAACGTGGATTTTCCGCTACCGTTGGCGCCAATCAGGCCGTAACGGTTGCCGCCGCCAAATTTGACGGAAATATTTTCAAACAGCGGCTTACTGCCAAACTGCATAGTGACGTTGCTGGTAACTAACACGACGATATCCTGCAAGAAATTGTGATAAACGCCGCATTATGCCATAAGTCCGAATTTAAATCGCCCCGCAACCGCCAGGCTATGCTTAGCAGGGTAAGTAAAAAAACGTGATATCATCCACATCCGATTTCCCAGCGCGCAATTATCCACCTATAATGCGCCCCGAAATCGTTAATCTACCGCCGAGACAGGCTCGACTACACTGCACAAGATGAACATGAAATTACGCACGCTTTTAGTAGCAGCTTTCGCTGTGATCGGTTTTTGCAAAACCGCCAATGCTGTGACCTACCCTTTGCCGACTGACGGCAGCCGTGTTGTCGGGCAAAACCAGGTCATCACGATCCCAGAAGGCAACACCGAGCCGCTGGAATATTTCGCCGCGCAGTACCAGATGGGTTTTTCCAATATGACGGAAGCCAACCCTGGCGTGGACCCTTACCTGCCTAAAGGCGGTACGATTTTAAATATCCCGCAGCAACTGATCCTGCCGGATACCCCGCATGAAGGGATTGTCATCAACAGCGCGGAAATGCGTCTGTATTACTACCCGAAAGGCTCCAATACCGTGATCGTTCTGCCGATCGGTATCGGCCAGTTGGGTAAAGACACCCCGATCAACTGGATCACCAAAGTAGAACGTAAGAAAGCGGGCCCGACCTGGACGCCAACCGCCAAGATGCATGCTGAATACGCTGCTGCGGGCGAGCCGCTTCCAGCAGTGGTTCCGGCTGGCCCGGATAACCCGATGGGCCTGTATGCGCTGTATATTGGCCGCCTGTACGCCATCCACGGCACCAATGCCGATTTCGGTATCGGCCTGCGCGTGAGCCACGGCTGTGTGCGTCTGCGTAACGACGACATCAAATTCCTGTTTGAGAACGTGCCGGTTGGGACTCGCGTCCAGTTTATCAACGAGCCGGTGAAAGCCACCGTTGAGCCGGACGGCAGCCGTTATATCGAGGTCCACAACCCGCTCTCCACCAGCGAAGCGCAGATTGAGAACAACGAAGTGGTGCCAATCACGTTGACCCAGGCGGTTCAGACGGTGACCACCCAGCCGGATTCCGACCAGAGCATCGTTGAACAAGCGCTGCAAAACCGTTCAGGTATGCCGGTACGTTTGAACTAATCGGTCTGGAACCAAAAAGAGCGGCTTATCAGCCGCTCTTTTTTTTGCCCCGCGTTAGCGCATCAGATTTAGTAATCCCCATCCCACCAGCATCCCCCACGCCAGCAGCGGCAATGACCAAATATGGAAGCGCCACCAGATACGGCGGTCACCCGACATCCGCAGTGCGATCAGGTTCGCCAGCGAGCCCGGCAGCAGGCCAAACCCGCCGATATTGACCGCCCAGGCCAGCAGCATCGACGGCGGCACATAGTTCAGCAGCAGAATGGTGGCGGGCACATTACTGATAAACTGTGACAGCCCGACACCGAGCAAAAATAGCCCACCGGAAGAGAATTGCGTTACCGCAGGCAGGTTTTCGCGCAGCGCCGGTAGCTGGATCAGCAGATGCACATCGATAAACATTACGACAAACACCAGTAGCAGGCTCCAGTCGATGTTTACCAGCACGTTGCGCGCCATGATCAAAAAGCCCACCGCCACCAGCAATAGCCCCCAGCGCTCGACGTGAAACTCCAGCGAAGCCAGAAACACCAGGTACAGTACCAGGCAACTCCACACCAGGCGCGGCTTCCATGCGTGCTGCTGCTCACGCGCCTGGTAATGCAGCGCCTTTGCCGGGAAAAAGAACCTGCACAGTACCAGCAGGCTAAACACCAGTACCGCGCCGAGCGGCAGCATCTGCCAGATAAACTCCGCAAAGGACATGCCTGAACGCCCCCACAGCAAAATATTTTGCGGGTTGCCAATCGGGGTTAACAGTGAACCGGCGTTGACGGCCAGCGCCTCGAAAATGATCAGCCGGGTGACCGGTATGCCACACAGCTTTTTCAGGGTGATGGTTAGCGGCACCACGATAAATAGCGCCACGTCATTGGTTAAAAAGGTAGAAAGCAACGCCGCGCCGAAGACCATAAACATGGCTAACTGGCGCTCGCTGGCAAAGCCTTTCACCATGCGTCGTCCCAGCACATCAAAATAACCGCTGAGCTCGACGCCCTTGGTCAGCATCATTAATCCGCTCAGGGTAATAATGGTGTGCCAGTCAATCGCCTCAGGCCAACGCGATGGGGCAAAGGGAACAAAAAAACTAACAATCAGGCCAATCAGTAATAAAAGGTGTAAGAACCGGTCGCGTAAAAAAGGACGGAAAAATTGCCGCAGCATTTAGTGTCCCTGACCGTGTTGTTCATTGAAGCGCTGGAATACCCCGAGGGTCTCTTCACTGACGTGATGTTCCATGCCTTCGGCATCACGCCGGGCGGTATCCGGGCTAACGCCGATATTCAGCAAAAATTGCTCGACAATGTGGTGCCGTTCGCGGCTCGCCTGGGCGAGTTTTTCCCCTTCCGGCGTTAAAAACACCCCACGCCACGGGATCTGCTCAATCAATCCGACCGTTGCCAGCCGCTTGAGCATTTTCGCCACCGTTGGCTGTGATACGCCTAACCGCGCCGCCATATCCACCTGGCGGGCCTCCCCCACTTCCCGGATAAGATCCGAGATTAATTCGACATAATCATCAATAAGTTCACGGCGGTGGGCTTCGCGAACCTGGCGAAACCCTTCAACATGCTCTTCGACATTGACCAATTGCGTCACTTTTTTACTGCTTTGCTTACCTGCGCGACGACTCATTGTGCTTCCTCGTTACTGTGGCGCGATACGGTTTTCTCGATCGTAACGCTCATTGTAAACCACAGCCTCGCCAGCACAAAAAATTAACGAATTAGCCATAGCTATAGAATATAGCCTATGCTATATCTGTATGTATTCGCATCAGTGATGGATTTACCGATGTCGGAATCGAGGAGGTAGCCCATGAACGAATTTAAGAGGTGCATATCCGTGTTTAGCCACTCCCCTTTCCAGGTTCGCTTGCTGCTGATTGATTTACTCTGTGATTATTTCAAGCGCCCTGAACCAAAATCTTCTGCCAAATAACGGCGTCAGGCTGTTATCTGGCAGCATCCCTTATGAGGGAACTGTCATCATTTTGTAAAAATTTTTGTCTAATTTATTGCCCCCTTTGTTGCCGTATCGGCTTTACTCCCTGTCGTTTAGTTATTTTGTAATCTGTCTCGCAAAACAAACCGTTACCGCCAGTTGATCTTCTTATGACAAGGCTCTATCTTCTTGCAGCCCTGCAATCAAAGCGGCTCGCAGATGCGGTCACGCCCTCTTCTATCCAGCTCTCAGGCAGGCTCTCATACCCTTAACGCCAGGGTTCACGCATGGCGTTTTGTTGAAGTTGCGATATGAATGTAACGCTGAAAAAATCCTTAACTGCCCGTGGATTCATGCCCGATCCGTGGATGGCTTTCTATTTCCTGCAATCCCTGCTGATTAATTACGCGCTGGGGTATCCGTTCAGCCTGCTGTATGCGGTGGCGTTTACCTGCATCTTATTACTGCTGTGGCGGGCAATGCCGGTTGGGCAAAAAGTCCTGATTGGCACCTGTTCGCTGGTGGCTGCAATGTATTATCCCTTCGGCCAGGCCTATGGCGCGCCGAATTTCAACACCCTGCTGGCGATGCACTCGACCAATATGGAAGAGTCCACCGAGATCCTAACCATCTTCCCGTGGTACAGCTACCTGGTGTCAGTATTTATTTTCGCGCTTGGGGTCATTGCGCTGCGCCGCAAACCGCTTGCCAAACCCACATCCTGGCGGCATTTCGACAGTTTGTGCCTGGCTATTAGCGTAGCGGCGGTGTTTGTTACCCCCTTGCAGAACCTCGCCTGGGGCGGCGTGTTCAAACTGAAAGACACCGGTTATCCGGTGTTTCGCTTCGTTAAAGACGTGGTCGTTAATAATCAGGAAGTGATCGATGAACAGCAGCGTATGGCGCAGCTGTCGCAAATTAAAGACTCCTGGAATGTGCTGGCGGTTAAGCCGAAGTACCACACCTACGTGGTGGTGATTGGCGAAAGCGTACGGCGCGACGCGGTAGGCGCTTTCGGCGGTCACTGGAATAACAGCCCGTTCGCCAGTTCAGTCAACGGCGCCCTGTTCACTGATTACATTGCTGCCAGCGGCTCTACCCAAAAATCGCTGGGGTTGACGTTAAACCGCGTGGTAGACGGCAAACCACAGTTCCAGGATAACTTTGTTACCCTGGCCAACCGCGCCGGCTTTCAGACCTGGTGGTTTTCCAACCAGGGACAAATCGGAGAATACGATACCGCCATCGCCAGCATCGCTAAACGCGCCGATGAAGTGCATTTCCTGAAAAACGGTGACTTCGAAGCGGATAAAAATACCCGTGATGAAGCGCTACTGAAGATGACAGCCCAGGTGCTGGAAACCGAGCGCACCCAGCCGCAACTGATTGTTCTGCATCTGATGGGCTCGCACCCGCAGGCCTGCGATCGGACCCAGGGGAAATACGCGGATTTCGTACAGTCGAAAGAAACGTCCTGCTATCTCTACACCGTGACGCAAACCGATGAGTTATTGAAGCAACTCTACGGCCAACTTCAGAACAGCGGCAAAAGTTTCTCGATGGTCTATTTCTCCGACCACGGTCTGGCGTTTAAAGAGCGCGGCAAAGAGGTGCAGTATCTGGCCCACGACGACCAGTTCCAACAGAATTTCCAGGTCCCGTTTATGGTGCTGTCCAGCGATGACAAAGCGCATCGGCGGATTAAAGCGCGCCGCAGCGCCAATGATTTCCTGGCGTTTTTCTCGCAGTGGACGGGAATAAAAACCAAAGAAATTTCCAGCCGTTACACGTTTATATCAGAACAGAAGGCCGGGCCGGTATTCATCACTAATTTCAAACTCAATAAAGTCGACTACGATCACTTAGGTACAGATGTGTTTGAGACGCGCACCCGCTGAGCATCTTTAGCAGGCAAAAAAAATCCGCCCATAGGGCGGATTTTTTATTATCACCGAAGTGATTAGAAGCGGTAACCCACGCCTGCGATCCAGGTGCCAACATCAACGTTACGGATGCGGCTCTGCTCGTAGGACACGTCCAGTGCAACGTTTTCCATCGGGTTGAACTGCATACCTGCACCGTAGGAGAAACCGTAGTCGCTGGTGTTGTTATCAGCGGTGGTGTAGTTACGATCCTGGTATTTACCGTAGCCAACACCTACAACGCCGTAGATGCTCGCCCAGTCGTTCAGACGGTAAGCCGGGCCTGCGGTGATGCCGTAGTACTGACCTTTACGGTAAGCATCGCTGTCTGAACGGTCTTTCTCGGTATAGGTGAAAGAACCGATGTAACCCAGCGGGGTGTCATTTTCGTAACGATATTTCAGGTTGAAACCGTTAGCTTTGTTCATTACGCCCTGATAATCGCTCTGAGCATAACCACCAGTCACGGTGCTGGTTGCGGCGCTAGCTGTACCAACGGAAACGGCCAGAACACAAGCCAGTGCTGAAAGACATGCAATTTTTTTCATAACCACCTCAAATGTGCTTCAAGTAAAACTAAAGTATTAAATATACCAAAATTTTATGGGAAACTCTTTGCGATTCGGGTTGTCTAAGCGCTCCGTCATGTAACAGAACATTTCCACCACCCGGTATCTCACTAATAAAACAATTAGTTAACGTAACCGCCTCATTATGGGCCCCAAAGAATCTGCCAGACATCCAGATAATTCTTAAAAGATTCTGTAGCTTTTCCCATCGATATCCCTACATTCTAGGGCTGAGTCCCTGGTTTTTTTTCAACAAACCCTCAACCATTACGCATCATTTACATTACACTGCCAGCTTTACTGAGAGCTGACACAAACTGACAGGTGCAGGATGCCAACGTTGTCCCGTAAGACCCCTATCTGGGTTCCGGTTGTAACCCTACTCATCGCCATGATTTCGATTCAGAGCGGCGCCTCTCTGGCTAAAACGCTTTTCCCGCTGGTGGGTGCACCGGGCGTTACGGCGCTGCGCCTGGCGCTGGGAACCCTCATTCTTATCATCATCTTTAAGCCATGGCGGCTGCGCTTTACGCCTGAACAACGCCTCCCGTTATTAATGTATGGCCTGGCGTTAGGCGGGATGAATTACCTGTTCTATTTGTCTATTCGCACCGTTCCGCTGGGGATTGCCGTCGCGCTGGAGTTCACGGGTCCGCTGGCGCTGGCGCTGTTTTCCTCGCGCCGCGCGGTGGATTTTATCTGGGTGATCCTGGCGGTGCTGGGAATGTGGTTTCTGCTGCCACTCGGCCAGGACGTTGCGCACGTCGATCCGCTGGGTGCAGCCTGTGCTTTAGGTGCCGGTGCCTGCTGGGCGTTATATATCGTTACCGGCCAGCGCGCCGGAGCAGACCACGGCCCGGCCACCGTCGCGCTGGGATCGCTAATCGCCGCCATTGTCTTTGTGCCGATTGGTGCCTGGCAGGCAGGCGAAGCGTTGTGGCACTGGTCATTGCTACCGCTGGGGATCGGGGTCGCAATTCTTTCGACCGCCCTTCCTTACTCGCTTGAAATGGTAGCGCTGACGCGTCTCCCTACGCGGACCTTCGGCACCTTAATGAGCATGGAACCCGCGCTGGCCGCATTTTCCGGGATGATTTTCCTCGGCGAAACCCTGAACGGTACCCAGCTACTGGCGCTGTGTTCAATCGTTATTGCCTCTATTGGTTCCACGCTTACCATCAAGCGTGAACCGCAGATAAAAAGTGTCGATATAAATTAATTGCTCCTCTTCCGCACCGTTAAATTAGGGTGCGGAATAATCTTAGTTTTTTTCAGGCAATATTGTCTTTACGGCTCTGATTGCGACTGAGAATAATTACCCGGCAGCAACATATTTATTTACGTCTTATATCCAAACTTTATAAAACCAACTAACCACATGATTTTAAAGAAATTTCCATCTTCAATGCGTCTCTCGCTATTTGTCTGATAGGTATATTCAAAACAGCAGACTCAAAACCCGGTGCTATACTTATTTCCGGTAATTCAATTGGGACATAACATCAAGAGGATATGAGATTATGAGTACCGCTAAATTGGTTAAAACGAAAACTTCTAATCTGCTATATACCCGCAACGATGTGGCAGATAGCGATAAGAAAGCAACTATTGAGTTGCTGAACCGCCAGTTAGTCCAGTTTATTGACCTGTCGCTAATCACCAAACAGGCTCACTGGAACATGCGCGGCGCAAACTTTATCGGCGTTCATGAAATGCTTGATGGCTTCCGCACAGCGCTGACCGATCACCTCGACACCATCGCAGAACGTGCCGTACAGCTGGGTGGCGTTGCCCTGGGGACTACCCAGGTTATCAACAGCAAAACGGCACTGAAAAGCTACCCGCTGGACATTCACAGCGTGCAGGACCACCTGAAAGAACTGGCCGATCGCTACGCGGTAGTGGCTAACGATGTGCGTAAAGCCATTGAAGAAGCCAAAGACGAAGACACCGCTGACATTTTTACCGCAGCATCGCGTGACCTGGATAAATTCCTGTGGTTTATTGAATCCAATATCGAATAAGCCAGACGTTTTTCTTATTCCGCCCCCTCTCTTACGAGGGGGCTTTTGCACCGTTTTAGCGCACCCTTCTCCCGGCATCCCCTGCCAAACGTTATTTTTTTGTAATAATCACCTCACACAATCGTTAATGAAAGATTGTTTTCTGGGCAAATTGACCGCTTAATAGAAGTTCTCAACGTTACTGCCTGCGACTGCACCTTTATGGAGCACCAAAATGGTGCAATGCGGGCGCATTGCCTTGTTTATTGTGCAAGGTGACTTTTTGAACTCCTTTCAAAACAGCAGGTTGTAATGTTGGCACGAATTTTTCATACTAAGGCTGTCTCGCTGGGGATCGTCCCGTGGATTTAAAAAAGGAAAAGCTATGAAGTCGATTTTGAAAGTGTCACTTGCTGCACTTACCCTGGCTTTCGCCGTCTCTTCTCAGGCTGCTGATAAAAAATTGGTCGTGGCGACCGATACCGCATTCGTTCCCTTTGAATTCAAGCAAGGCGATAAGTATGTGGGCTTTGACGTGGACCTGTGGGCTGCCGTTGCGAAAGAACTGAAGCTGGACTATGAACTGAAACCGATGGATTTCAGCGGCATTATCCCGGCTCTGCAAACCAAAAACGTCGACCTGGCGCTGGCGGGCATCACGATCACTGACGAGCGTAAAAAAGCGATCGATTTCTCTGACGGCTACTACAAAAGCGGCCTGCTGGTGATGGTGAAAGCCAACAACAACGACGTGAAAAGCGTGAAAGATCTGGACGGTAAAGTGGTGGCGGTGAAGAGCGGCACCGGTTCTGTTGATTACGCGAAAGCGAACATCAAAACCAAAGACCTGCGCCAGTTCCCGAACATCGACAACGCGTACATGGAACTCGGCACCAACCGCGCTGACGCGGTACTGCACGATACCCCGAACATTCTTTACTTCATCAAAACCGCAGGCAACGGCCAGTTCAAAGCGGTAGGTGACTCACTGGAAGCACAGCAGTACGGCATCGCGTTCCCGAAAGGCAGCGACGAACTGCGTGAGAAAGTGAACGGCGCGCTGAAAACCCTACGCGACAACGGCACCTATAACGAAATTTATAAAAAATGGTTCGGCACTGAACCAAAATAATAAAACGTAGACTTAATAACAGCGCCGATTCGTTGGTGCGACTCTGAGGGGCGACCATTCGCCCCTCTCATTTTGAACCACGGTACACAGGATATCATCATGCAGTTTGACTGGAGCGCCATCTGGCCCGCCATTCCCCTCCTGATTGAAGGCGCCAAAATGACCTTGTGGATTTCGATCCTCGGTCTGATTGGCGGCCTGATTATCGGCCTGGTTGCAGGCTTCGCCCGCACTTACGGTGGCTGGATCGCCAACCACATCGCCCTGGTGTTTATTGAAGTGATTCGCGGCACGCCCATTGTGGTGCAGGTGATGTTTATCTACTTCGCCCTGCCCATGGCATTTAGCGATCTGCGCATCGACCCGTTCAGCGCGGCGGTAGTGACCATCATGATTAACTCCGGCGCGTATATTGCGGAAATCACCCGTGGCGCGGTGCTGTCTATCCATAAAGGATTTAAGGAAGCAGGCCTGGCGCTCGGGCTGTCGCGTCGTGAAACCATTCGCCACGTGATTTTACCGCTGGCGCTGCGCCGTATGCTGCCGCCGCTGGGCAACCAGTGGATTATCAGCATCAAAGATACCTCGCTGTTTATTGTTATCGGCGTTGCCGAATTAACCCGCCAGGGCCAGGAAATCATCGCCGGTAACTTCCGCGCGCTGGAAATCTGGAGCGCCGTTGCGGTGTTCTATCTGATCATCACCCTGGTGTTGAGTTTCGTACTGCGTCGTCTTGAAAGAAGGATGAAAATCCTGTGATTGAATTTAAAAATGTTTCCAAGCACTTTGGCGCAACCCAGGTGCTGCACAATATCGATTTACACATTACCCAGGGTGAAGTGGTGGTGATTATCGGGCCGTCCGGCTCCGGTAAATCTACCCTGCTGCGCTGCATCAACAAACTGGAAGAGATCACCAGCGGCGATTTGATTGTCGACGGGCTGAAAGTTAACGACCCGAAAGTCGATGAACGCCTGATCCGCCAGGAGGCGGGCATGGTGTTCCAGCAGTTTTATCTGTTCCCGCATCTGACCGCCCTTGAGAACGTGATGTTCGGCCCGCTGCGAGTGCGCGGTGCGTCGAAAGCGGAAGCAGAGAAACTGGCCCAGTCGCTGCTGGCGAAAGTGGGTCTTGCGGAGCGTGCGCACCACTACCCTTCCGAGCTGTCTGGCGGCCAGCAGCAGCGCGTGGCGATTGCCCGTGCGCTGGCGGTAAAACCGAAAATGATGCTGTTTGATGAGCCGACCTCGGCACTCGACCCGGAACTGCGCCACGAAGTATTAAAAGTGATGCAGGATCTGGCAGAAGAAGGCATGACGATGGTGATCGTGACCCACGAAATCGGCTTTGCTGAAAAAGTGGCCTCACGTCTGATCTTTATCGATAAAGGCCGGATCGCTGAAGACGGCAATCCGCAGACGCTGATCGAGAACCCGCCCAGCCAACGTCTGCAGGAATTTTTGCAGCACGTCTCCTGATACTAACCCCCTCAAGCGAGGGGGTTTTTTATTGCCCCGGATTAATCCCCATTTCCAGCCAGGCCCGCCCCGGACACTATACTTAGGTTTTTTGTGTCACTTTCTCAATCCGGAGGAGCCTGTGTCGCGAATTTTTTTGCTGATGCTGATGCTGGTGTGCGCCCCATTACAGGCCGTTTCGCTACCCGCCGCAGCGGTGGGTGCGGCAGCAACCACCGAAACCAAAACCGATACGCCTGCTCCTGAACCCGATCTGGCTGAAAAGAAAGCCGCCTACGGCGCGCTGGCCGATGTGCTGGATAACGAGCAGTCACGCACCGAACTTATCGATCAGTTGCGCCAGGTAGCCGCTACGCCGCCGCCAGACCCCGTTCCCACGCTCACACCACCGCCGATTGAGGAAGAAGAAAAAACGGTTCTGGAAAACGTCACCGATATCACTCGCCATTACGGCGGTGAACTGGCGTCGCGTTTCGCCCAGTTGCATCGCAATATCACCGGCTCGCCGCACAAAGCCTTTAACCAGCAAACCTTTATCAATGCGTTTACTCACTTTATCGGCCTGGCGATGGCGGTGTTCGCGTTTTACTGGCTGGTACGGATGACCGTCAGTCCGCTGTACCGCAAAATGGGCGACTGGGGACGGCGCAGAAATCGTGACCGCAGCAGCTGGTTCCATTTACCGTTGATGATTATCGGCGCGTTTATTATCGACCTGGCGCTGCTGTCGCTAACCCTGTTCGTCGGGCAAATCCTTAGCGATGTGATGAACGCCGGGAACCGCACTATCGCGCGTCAGCAGGGTTTATTCCTCAACGCCTTTGCGTTAATCGAATTCTTTAAGGCCATCCTGAGACTGATTTTCTGCCCGCGCTTTCCCCAACTGCGCCCGTTTAATATCAATGATGAAAGCGCCCGCTACTGGAATTTGCGCCTGAGCGCACTGAGCAGCCTGATCGGCTATGGCCTGCTGGTGGCGGTGCCGATTATCTCGAACCAGATCAATGTGCAGGCGGGCGCGCTGGCTAACGTGGCGATCATGCTGACCATCACGGTTTGGGCGCTGATGCTGATCTTTAAAAATAAACGCCTTATTCAGGATGATTTGATTCATCTGGCGGATCGTTCGCTGGCGTTTTTTAGTCTGTTTATCCGCGCCTTTGCGCTGGTCTGGCACTGGATCGCCAGCGCCTACTTTATTGTGCTGATGTTCTTTTCGCTGTTCGATCCGGGCAACAGCCTGAAGTTTATGATGGGCGCCACGCTGAAAAGCCTGGCGATTATCAGCGTGGCGGCATTTATCTCCGGCATGCTGTCGCGTTGGATCGCTAAACGCATCACTCTGTCGCCAGAGGTGCAGCGCAACTACCCGGAACTGCAAAAACGCATTAACGGCTGGCTGTCAGCGTCATTAAAACTGGCGCGTATTCTGACGGTCGTCGTGGCGATGCTATTGCTGCTCAACGCCTGGGAGCTGTTTGATATGTGGCGGTGGCTCACCCAGGGGCCCGGCGAGAAAACCGTCGATATCCTGATCCGCATCCTGCTGATCCTGTTCTTCTCCGCCGTGGGCTGGACCATTCTGGCAAGCCTTATCGAAAACCGGCTGTCGTCGGATATTCATGGCCGCCCGATGCCCAGCGCCCGTACCCGCACCTTGTTGACCCTGTTTCGTAACGCCCTGGCGGTGGTGATCAGCACTATCACCATTATGATTGTGCTGTCGGAAATCGGCGTGAATATCGCGCCGCTGCTGGCGGGCGCGGGCGCGCTGGGGCTGGCGGTGTCGTTCGGTTCGCAAACGCTGGTGAAGGATATTATTACCGGGATCTTTATCCAGTTTGAGAACGGCATGAATACCGGCGATTTGGTCACGATCGGGCCGATTACCGGCACCGTGGAGCGGATGTCGATTCGCTCCGTCGGGGTGCGCCAGGATACCGGGGCCTACCATATTATCCCGTGGTCATCGATTACCACCTTCGCTAACTTTGTGCGCGGTATTGGCTCGTTTGTCGCCAACTATGATGTCGATCGTGGCGAGGACGCTGAAAAGGCCAACCGGGCACTGCGCGATGCGGTGGAAGAGGTGCTGGAAAACGATGATATTCGCCCGCTGGTGATTGGTCAGCCGTCGTTTGCCGGGATCGTCGGCCTGACCAATACCGCGTTTACTATCCGCGTGACCTTCACCACCCAGCCGCTGAAGCAGTGGACGGTGCGGTTTGCGCTCGACAGCATGGTGAAAAAACACTTTGATAAAGCCGGGATACGCCCGCCAGTGCAGACGGTACAGGTGATGCAGCCAGGGCCCGATGCGGCGGCGATTAACAGTGATGCGGCGGCAGGCAGCGCCTTGCCGCCTGCTAACCCTACGGTTTAATTAGCGCGAAATAGACGACGCCCGGCGGGAACGTTGGGCGTCATTCTGGAAAGTCCAGGCGATAAAACGGCTCTGTTTTTGCCCCTGCGCCATTTCCACCTTCACCACTTTTTCAACGCCCACCTGTTGCAGTACGCGATACAGCCCCGGCAGATTGTCCCCTTTCGAGACCAGGGTGGTGAACCACATCACCTGGCGGGCAAAGGCTTTGCTTTCCTGGATAAGCGTTGTGATAAACGCCACTTCCCCGCCTTCGCACCATAACTCCTGCTGCTGACCGCCGAAATTCAGTTGCGGGTTGTCATTAAGCCCCAGATTGCGGCGTTTACGCTCACTGCTGGCCGCCGCGGTCGCCTGGGAATCATGGAACGGCGGGTTACACATCGTGGCATCGTAAAACTCATTTTTATGGATGATGCCGTTAAGGATCGCCCCCGGCGTTTTCTGGCGGCGCAGGCGAATGGCTTTATTCACCCCAGGATTGGCGAGAATAATCGCATTCGCGCTTTTTAACGCCTCGTCATTCACTTCGCTGCCGGTGAATCGCCAGCCGTATTCATGATGACCAATCAGCGGATAAATGCAGTTTGCACCAACCCCGATGTCGAGCACTGTGGCATCGCGCGGCACCACGCCGTTGTTGCTTTGCGCCAGCAAATCCGCCAGATGATGCACATAATCCGCACGCCCCGGCACGGGCGGGCAGAGAAAGCCGTCAGGGATGTCCCAGTTTTTGACCTGGTAATGATGGGCCAGCAGCGCCCGGTTAAGCGCTTTGACCGCTAGCGGATCGGCAAAATCTATCGTCGGCTCCCCGGCGGGCGAACGGCGCACAAACGCCGTCAGCGCAGGGCTGGCCTGTTGCAGAGCGGTAAAGTCATAACGGTTTTGGTGGCGGTTGCGCGGGTGCAGGCCGGGTTTGGTCGTCATCATGTTTCTCCCTGGTGGGCGCGTACAATACCCGCTCGCTGGCGCAGGGTAAATATCGCCGCACTATTTTCCCGCTCCGGGTGGCAAAAAAGTGCCGTATAGGCGCATAACCGCCGCGTCAACGTTCAGAAAATGCAAAGTTCGCGAAAGAAAATTGCACACTGACGGTGCGTTTCACCGAGCACGCGGGAAACACGAAAAAAAGACACTTAAAATCATGGCGTTAAGTTTCATCGTAGTGTCATGCTTCGTCAAGATATGTTGTTCAAAAAATAAGCACAAGACCGTCAATTTTTTGCGTTGTATCACATAATTAGCCTCCTACACTTAAAAAGCTGAATCATTAAATCAGCGCTGTGACACCTCAGAGGATGTAATTATGAAAAAATTGCTCGCGTTATCTACCGCCCTTGCCCTTTCTTCTTTCGCCTTTGTGACGCACGCTGCGCCTGTCATGCTGGACAGTAGCTCAAATCAACTCCGCCCGGCCGGTACCGTTTCGGCAAGCGGCGCGCGTGACCTCAGCGATCTGGAAGATAAACTGGCTGAGAAAGCCCGTGAAGAGGGAGCGAAAGGGTACATCGTTAATTCCGCCAGCGGTGATAACACCATGTTTGGCACCGCCACGATTTACAAATAACTTTCCCGCAGCCCGCTACGTCGCTTGCCTTAGCGTCTCCGTGAATGCAGTTAGCTCTGAAATCACCCGCACCTGTCGATTTCAGAGCAATGTCCCTTCCGCCTAAGCCCGACGACGTAGCGGGCTTTTTTTATACAGCCAGGCAAGCGATTGCTATTCAGCGCACCAATATTTGAAAAGATGTTGGCAATTAATGCCCTCTTGCGTGCCGATGACGAACCGCGAAGATAAAAAGAGCAATCTCCAGATAATATATCAGATAAATCAATACATTATCAGATGTTCAAATTTTTAGAACGACGCCGTCAATTTGTTTAGATTTTCTCTCTCGTAAAAAACCGTGATACTTATCACATCGACGGAACAACGTCACATTTACAGAATAACTTACGAGGAATATCTAATGAAAACCACTAAATATGCTGCTGCCGCTTTGATTATTTCTACTTTATCTTTCGGTGCTTTCGCTGCGCAATCCATCAACCCAGCTGATACCAGCGGTTTAAACAAAATCGGCGTGGTTTCCGCTGATGGCGCAATGACCCTGGATGGCCTGGAAGCGAAACTGGCTGCTAAAGCAGAAGCTGCAGGCGCCACCAGCTACGCAATTACCTCTGCGAACACCAACAACAAAATCAGCGGTACTGCGGTTATCTACAAATAATTCAGGCTTCTGACTTATTACCCTCAATCTTTGACTCTGCTGTTACCCTTGTTTGCCCGTCCGGCCCTGGACGGGCTTTTTTTAATCAATAAACGCGATTTTCAGGGCAAACAACAGCGCGACCACCACCACGCATAAGTTCAGCTCCCGCCAGCGTCCGGTGAACACCTTCATCACGCAATAGCTCATAAACCCCAATGCGATCCCTTCGGTAATTGAAAAACTGAACGGCATCATCACGGTCGTGATAAAAGTCGGCACCGATTCGGTATAGTCATTCCAGTCAACGCGCGCCAGGCTGGCGGTCATTAGTACGCCAACAAAGATCAGCGCACCGGCGGTGGCGTAGCCCGGCACCATTTCCGCCAGCGGCGAAAAGAACATCACCAGTAAAAACAGCGCGCCGACCACCACGGCAGTTAACCCGGTTCTGCCTCCCACCGCTACACCTGAGGTGCTTTCAATATAGGCAGTCACTGATGAGGTACCGATAAACGCCCCGGCGACCGAGCTTAAGCTATCAACGTACAGCGCTTTATTCATGTTCGGGAATTTGCCTTCGCTGTCGATTAAACCGGCTTTATCCGTTACGCCAATTAACGTTCCCGAGGAATCAAATAAGTTAATCAACATGAATGAGAAAATAATTCCCGCCAGATCGAGAGATAACGCGCCGGATAAATCTACCTGCCCCATCACGCTCATCACGCTGGGCGGCACGGAATAAATACCACTGAAATGGACGTCGCCAAAAAATAGCCCGCACAGTGAAGTAATGACGATTGAGACCAGCACCGCCGCATGAAAATTACGTGACGACAGGACTGCAATAATAAAAAACCCGGCAATGCCTAATAACACGCCGTGGGAGCTGAGATCGCCAATCGCTACCAGGGTATCTTTATTCGCGACGATTACCCCCGCGTTTTTCAACCCCATCATGGCGATAAACAGCCCTATTCCGCTGGTGATCCCGATACGTAAACTGATGGGAATATTGGCAATCATCCAGTAGCGGACCCGGAACAGCGTTAATAAAAACAGCCCGACCGCTCCCCAAAAAATCGCCCCCATCCCTACCTGCCAGCTTACGCCGATTGCGCCCACCACCACAAAAGCGAAGAAAGCGTTAAGCCCCATCGCCGGAGCCAGCGCCACCGGAAGGTTAGCAATTAACCCCATCGCAATGCTGCCAACGCCGGCAATCAGGCAGGTGGTGACGAACACCACTTTAGTGTCCATCTGGGCCGCGCCCAAAATTTGCGGGTTAACAAACACGATATAGACCATCGTCAGAAAGGTGGTAAATCCTGCAATGATTTCGGTACGCGCCGTGGTGCCATGCTGGTTAAATTTAAAATAACCAGCCAGCCCACCGGATTCGGCGTGTTTAATTTCATCCAGCGTATTATTCATTTTTTATATCCCAAAAGAGATGTTGGATTAGCGTTTATTATTTGCAGCGCTGCGCTTATTTGTAATCCATTCACCTCTGTTTATTCAGTGATATTAATCACAACCTGATTGCTGTTCTCTCGCTAAACTAAAATTAACCGGCCAATTAAAAATGATCATTACCGTATCATTTTAATAAAATCAAAATGAGAAAATAAATGAACGCAAATTTAATTTCTGGATTTCATGCAATTACCCGTGAAGCGTTGCAGGAAGTATTAGCCGTGGCGCGGGGTGAACTTGCAGCGGATTATATTATTGATAATGTCGCCGTTCTCGATTTAATCAACGGTGGCACTCTGCCAGGGCCGATAGCGATCAAAGGCAAAACCATCGCCGGTATTGGGCCCGACTATCGGGATGCGCCAGCCCTGCGGCGCATCGATGCACAAGACGCCGTGGCGGTGCCCGGCTTTATCGACGCCCATTTGCATATTGAATCAAGCATGATGACGCCCGTCACGTTCGAATCCGCCACCCTGCCGCGCGGGCTTACCACGCTGGTGTGCGATCCCCATGAAATCGTCAACGTAATGGGGGAAGCCGGTTTCGAATGGTTTGTACGCTGCGCGGAAAAGGCCCAGCAAAACCAGTACATCCAGGTGAGCTCCTGTGTCCCGGCGCTGGCGGGCAGCGATATTAACGGCGCGGAATTCCCGCTCGGTGAAATGGAAAAATGGCGCGACCATCCGCTGATTACCGGGCTGGGTGAAATGATGGATTATCCGGGCGTAATCCAGGGGAACGACGCCATCCTCGCTAAACTGGACGCCTTTCGCCCTCTCACTCTGGACGGCCACTGCCCCGGCGTATCGGGCAAAGCGCTTAACGCCTATGTCGCCGCAGGCATCGAAAACTGCCATGAAAGCCACACCCTGGCGGAGGGCCGCGAGAAACTGGCCGCCGGTATGGGGTTAATGATCCGCGAAGGGTCCGCCGCCCGCAATCTTAACGCCCTTGCACCATTAATTTCAGCGTTCAATAGCCCACAGTGCATGTTGTGCACCGACGATCGCAACCCGTGGGAAATCGCCCACGAGGGCCATATTGACGCGCTGATCCGTCGGTTAATCAATCAGCACAACGTGCCGCTGCATGTGGCGTACCGTGTGGCATCCTGGTCGCCCGCGCGTCATTTTGGTTTTAAGCATCTGGGCCTGATCGCCCCCGGCAAGCAGGCGGATATTGTGTTGCTCAGCGATGCCCGTCAGGTCAACGTGCAAAGCGTATTTGTGAAAGGTAAACCGGTTTGCGGGCAGCTATTGCAGGCAAATGAAGCAGCGCGATTAAACCGTTCCGCGCCGCCGCTGGGCAATACGGTACAACGGGCAACGGTTACGCCTACAGAACTCACACTCAGGCTTACGCCTGGCGCGCGTTACCGGGCCATTGAAGCCATTCCCAATGAGCTAATTACCCATGCACGGGAGTATCAGTGGTCAGAAAGCGCCTTTGATCGGGATGATATCTGCTATATCGCCGTGCTGGAGCGTTACGGTCACCAAACCCCTGCCGCGCTGGGCCTGCTGATGGGCTTTGGCTTACGCGACGGCGCGCTGGCCTCGACGGTCAGTCACGACAGCCATAATCTGGTGGTGATTGGCCGTAACCCGTTTGATATGGCTTGCGCAGTGAATCAGGTCATTCACGACGGCGGCGGGCTGTGCGTGGCGCAGCACGGAGCGGTCGTCAGCCATCTCCCGTTACCCATCGCCGGATTGATGAGTACCAACACGGCGGATGAGCTGGCGCAGCAAATCGATCGCTTAAAAGCCGCCTGTCGGAATTGCGGCGTGATGCTCGACGAGCCGTTTATTCAGATGGGATTTTTGTCGCTGCCGGTGATCCCGGCGCTGAAGCTCACCAGCCAGGGGCTGTTTGACGGCGAGAATTTCTGTTTTACCACGCTGGCGGTAGATAAGTAAAAAGCCCGTCATAATGACGGGCTGGACGCAGATTAATAGCTTTGCGCGACGCGCACCAGCGCGTCATCGAGAGTCTGCGCTTCGCCGGTCGCCACCAGGCAGCAGGCGAGCTGGCGTTTAATTGCCGCCGGAACCGGTTCGCTCCCCGCGATGCAGCGCTCAATCCAGCGCGCGGTGGTTTCTGGATCTTTCGCCGCCGGGAGCGTAATCGGCTCCTCTCCCTGTACGCTCTGGCGTTCAGTCAGTATCTGCACGCCCTGGCCATCAATCAGGTTGATTTGCGGGCAGCCCTGCGGGTTGGCATACACTTCCCCTTCGGTGCCGTGCATCAACAGGCCGCGCCCGCCGATATCGCTGAAAAATTTCGCCACTCGGGTGATGTACTCAGGATGCGACACGCTCGACAGGCGCAGCGCTACATCCTCGGCAAACGGCGTCGCCAGTTTCGCCAGCGTATGGGCGCTGTTACGCACCCCCATCCGCCAGCGCATATTTAGCTGGTTTTCCAGCGGCGGGCACAGGGCGCTTACCGGAATAAACACCGGCTGATGGCCTTCAAGTTTGGCCTGCGCCTGCCCGGCATGGAGCGTCGGCTCAATGCCCATCAGCTCAAAAATAGTTTGTGTCAGAACCCGCGTCGGATCTTCGCTCACGCCATGCACCACCACCGGGAAACCGAGTTTATTCAGCAAAACGGCCAAAAGCGGCGTCAGGTTGGCCTGTTTGCGCGCGCCGTTGTAGCTGGGGATGACTATCGGCATCGGTTTAGCAACCGGCCGCGTCAACTGGATGGTCTGCTGCTGCATCGCTTCATAAAAGCCGAGCATTTCCGCCTCGCCTTCGCCTTTAATACGCAGCGCGATCAGGATGCCGCCCATTTCCAGATTAGGTACTTCGCCGTTCAGCATCGCGGTATACAGCTCGCGGGCCGTCTCGCGATCCAGATCCCGGGCGTGGTTTTTGCCCCGTCCCACTTCTTTAATAATTTTGCGGTAGTCCACGACAGTTCTCCTCGCGATGGGTTGAGGACACCAAATCACTATTAGTGCCTGATTTCTTATCGTTATACCAGAGAAAGCTATTTACCGGCGCGTCGCCGCCGACTGTACGCCCCGCCTTTGGTCCGCCGCGCTTTGTCCGCTGCGGGTTTCAGGGGCTTCACCTCTGGCACCTCAGGCCGTTCAATCGGGAATACCGGTAG
The DNA here is from genome assembly GCF_056155425.1 of Atlantibacter sp. MEI4A-1023. Taxonomy (NCBI): domain Bacteria; kingdom Pseudomonadati; phylum Pseudomonadota; class Gammaproteobacteria; order Enterobacterales; family Enterobacteriaceae; genus Atlantibacter; species Atlantibacter sp. MEI4A-1023. The sequence goes on along the minus strand of NZ_CM149568.1, from coordinate 1,639,272 downwards.
CGCACCCAGCAGCCGTTTGCCGTAATTTTTGGTCAGCAGCCGCTTATCGTAAATGATCACTTCGCCCCGGCACTCGTGGCTACGGATCAGGCGCCCTACCTGTTGGATCAGGTTAAACGACGCACTCGGCAGACTCTGTACTTCAAACGGATAGCGGTTCAGGCTTTTCAGCCACTCCCCTTCGGTGATCACCACCGGGCTGTCGATGGGCGGGAAGGCAATTTTATGAATATGCACCTGGGTCAGCAGATCGCCTTTTAAATCCAGGCCTTCCGCGAAGGATTGCAGGCCAATCAGCACACTGCGCTCGCCGTTTTCCACCCGCTGGCGGTGCAGTTGGATCAGCCGGGAACGCGGTTTATCGCCCTGTACCAGCAGTAACAGCCGCAGGTCGGCAACATGGTCGAGAAAACGCAGCATGGCGCGCCCGCTGGCAAACAGCACCAGCATACCGAGATGCTTTTTGCTCTCGACTTCCTGACGGAAAAACGCCGCCATCTCTGCCAGATGCTGCTCCTCATTATCGATAAGCGGTTCATAGTGCATCTGGGGGATGATAATTTTGCCCTGCTCGACGTGATTAAACGGCGAGTCCAGCGCCACAAAGCGATCCCCCGCTTTGTCTTTCAGGCCGCTCATCTCCTGGAGGCGCGAGAAGCTGTTCAGGGAACGCAGGGTGGCGGAGGTCACCACAATATGCGGCACGCTGCGCCACAGCAGTTTCTCAAGTTGATCGCTGACCCGTATTCCCACGCAGTGGAAGAACAGATGCAGCTGGCCTTCACGCACCTCGCGGGTCGCCCATTTGGTGACTGGCGCGCCGGAGGCCTGCGCCATTGCCGACAGCCGCCACAGTTTGCTCTGGCTCTCAAACATGCCCAGCGCGCGGTTCATTTGCAACAGCACCCGATGCAGGCGCACCACGTCGTGGCTGGCAGTTTTCTCGCTGAGATCGTTTAAAAACAGCTCCGCCAGGCCGCGCAGTTGCTCGGTGAGCTTCGCCAGCCGCTGGCAAATCTCCATAATCTCCGTTGGCAGCTCGCCCATCGCGAAGCGGTGCTCCGCCGCCTGGGACGGCGGCAGATAAAGATTGAGGATGTTATTCAGCGAAGCGATATGCTCATAAAGCTCTTCGCAATGGGCGTTCAGCCGCTCCGACGTCGCCAGCGGCGGCGTGGTTTTCGGGCGGAACTGTTCCAGACAGGTGGCGATTAACTTACAGAACAGGTCAAGCTGTAGCCGATACCAGGGCGCGGTGATTTCCGCGCTCATCTCCAGCGCATCGCGCGCCACATCCGGCAAGTGATGGCCTTCATCCAGCACCAGCAGTAGGTTCTTTGGTTCCGGCAATACCGATTCGCTCTCCAGCGCCGCCATCACCAGCGCGTGGTTAGCCACCACCACTTCCGCTTCTTGGATCTCCCGGCGCGCCACAAAAAACGGGCATTCGCGGTAGTAATGGCAGTTGCGGTTCAGGCAGCTGGCTTTATCGGTGCTTAACCGCCGCCATAGGTCGTCTTCAATCGCCTTGTGGCTGTGATCGCGCAGGCCATCCCATTTATAGCTGTCGAGTTCGGTTTTCAGCGTAGCGCAGAACTTCTGCTCTTCCTGGCTGTTGGGGGTGAGCTCATCATCCAGAAACGCCAGCAAATCCTGCTGGGAAGGCTCGGTGCTGGCCAGCGCGCTGAGGTTGCGCGGGCAGACGTAGCGTCCACGGCCAAAGGCGGCGGTAAAGCGCAGGTCGGGAATAATTTTTTTCAGCAGCGGCAAATCCTTGCTGAAGATCTGGTCCTGTAGCGCGACGTTGGCGGTACTCACCACCAGCGTTTTTTGTTCATCGCGGGCAATGGCGATACCGGGGATCAGGTACGACAGGGTTTTCCCCACGCCGGTGGGCGCTTCAATCGCCAGATGCCGCCCTTCATCCCCCGCCAGGGTTTTGGCGACTTCCGCAATCATCTGCCGCTGCGGGGCACGGGGAATAAAGTCGGGGATTTGCAGTTGCAACGCCTTGTACCACGCTGCGATTTGCGTTTTTTGCGCGCTGGATAACGCCATAGCAGAACCATAAATACTGTATAAACAGCCACTATTGTGACATTTTCATCCCGCTGCCGCAAAGCAAAAGCCCGCCGTTACGCGAGACGCCGCGCAGAAATAACAAGGGAGCCACGTGGGCTCCCATTTGATGTTACTGCGCGCTGGCCGGTTTTCTCGGGCGCGGACGGCGCGGACGGTCGCCTGCCGGTTTTGCCGCATCGCCGAGACGGCGCGACGGTTTTTCGCCTTTTGCCGCATCGCCACCGGTACGGCGATCGCCTTTCGGCGCGCCGCCTTCGCTACGGCGCTGGCCCTGTGGCTGGCCACGACCAGAAGACTGGCCGCCGCGCGGCGCCTGCCCACGGCCACGACCGCCGCCACGGCTGTCGCGACCGTTCTGGATCGGCTCTGCCGGGATGCTTGGGTCCGGCTCAAAGCCCGGGATCGCCATACGTGGCACTTCGCGTTTCAGCAAACGCTCAATGTCGCGCAGCAGTTTATGTTCGTCGACGCACACCAGCGATAGCGCCTGACCGGTCGCAGCGGCGCGGCCAGTTCGGCCAATACGGTGCACATAATCTTCCGGCACGTTCGGCAGCTCGTAGTTCACTACGTGCGGCAGTTCTTCAATATCCAGGCCGCGCGCAGCGATATCGGTCGCCACCAGCACGCGGAGATCGCCGGATTTAAAATCAGCTAACGCACGGGTACGCGCGCCCTGGCTCTTGTTGCCGTGAATGGCGGCGCTGCGGATGCCGTCTTTATTCAACTGCTCCGCCAGATGGTTGGCACCGTGCTTGGTACGGGTAAATACCAGCACCTGCTGCCAGTTTTCTTTGCCGATCATCTGTGACAGCAGCTCACGCTTGCGTTTTTTATCCACAAAGTGAACGTACTGGGTGATCTGCTCGGACGCGGTGTTGCGGCGCGCCACTTCCACTTCCGCCGGGTTATGCAGCAGTTTTTCCGCCAGTGATTTAATGTCGTCAGAGAAGGTCGCAGAGAAAAGCAGGTTCTGGCGGCGCGGCGGCAGCTTCGCCAGCACGCGGCGGATATCATGGATAAAGCCCATGTCGAGCATCCGGTCCGCTTCGTCCAGCACCAGAATCTCTACTTTGTCGAGCTTAACGGCGTTCTGGTGTTCCAGATCGAGCAGACGGCCAGGGGTGGCGATCAGCACATCCACGCCGCCGCGCAGTTTCATCATCTGCGGGTTGATGCTCACGCCGCCGAATACCACCAGCGAACGGATATTCAGATATTGACTGTACTCGCGGACGTTCTCGCCCACCTGGGCCGCCAGTTCGCGGGTCGGGGTTAAAATCAACGCGCGCACCGGACGGTTGCCCTTGGCCTGATGCGTTTTATCAGTCAGTAACTGTAACAGCGGCAGGGTAAAACCGGCGGTTTTGCCGGTGCCGGTTTGTGCGCTGGCCATCAGGTCGCGCCCCTGCAATACCACAGGGATAGCCTGGCGTTGAATCGGGGTAGGTTCGGTGTAACCCTGTTCGGTCACGGCACGTAAAATATCAGGGTTCAAACCAAGCGAATCAAAAGACATAACAACTCCAGACTCGCCCCGACCCGATAAGGTGTAGTTTCAGGGGGAGTTATCACTAATCAGAGACAAAACCACAATGTCATAAGGGGGCGGAGTGTAGCAGTTTTTGTGACGTGGCGCATAAATTGTCGCCCTGCTGCCGGTTTCATTTTCACTCCCCGACTGGACAAGCTTAACGTTTAACCATAAAGTTAATCAATCGATTGATTAACTTTATGGGTGACAGTGATGATTAACATCACCAGTCCGTTGACCAGCCGGGGCGAACACGCCAAAAGCCAGCTCATCCAGGCCGCTACGGCGCAGTTCGGCGAATACGGTTTGCACGCCACGACGCGGGATATTGCCGCCGCCGCCGGGCAAAACATCGCGGCCATTACCTATTATTTTGGCTCAAAAGAGGATTTATACCTCGCCTGCGCCCAGACGCTGGCGGATTTTATCGGCAGCCAGTTTCAGGCCCACGCCGAGGCCGCCCAGTTAATCTTAGCCCAACCGCAGCCGGACAAAGCCGACATCCGCCGTCTGATTGACGACGCCAGCCGCCATATGGTCACGCTGATGACCGCCGATGAGACGTTGAATCTGAGCAAATTTATCTCACGCGAGCAGCTTTCCCCGACCCCGGCCTATCAGCTCATTCATGACAAGGTGATTGAGCCGCTGCACACCCACCTCACCCACCTGATCGCCAGCTATACCGGGCGCGATCCGGGCGATGTCACCACCATTTTGCACACCCATGCGCTGATCGGCGAAATCCTCGCCTTCCGCCTGGGGCGCGAAACCATTCTGGTGCGTACCGGCTGGACGGCGTTCGACCAACAAAAAAGTGAATGCATTCATCAGGTGGTTTCCAGCCATATTGATTTTATTTTGCAGGGCTTATCAGTAAGGAGTGGCGATTAATGAAAAACAAAAAACCGGTACTGTTAGTGGTTATCGTCGTGCTAGTGCTGGCGGCCTGTTTTGGCGGCTGGAAGTGGTATCAGAGCCGTCAGGATGGGGCTCTGACCCTGTATGGCAACGTCGATATCCGTACCGTGAATTTGAGTTTTCGGGTGGGCGGGCGTCTTGCCAGCCTGAATGTCGATGAAGGCGATGCGGTGAAAGCGGGCGCAACGCTGGGGCTGATTGATAAAGCGCCCTATGAGAACGCGCTGCGCCAGGCGCAAGCCAACGTTGCAGCGGCGCAGGCTAAATATGATTTGGTCATGGACGGTTACCGTTCGGAGGAAATCGCCCAGGCAGCGGCGGCAGTGAAACAATCCCAGGCCGCCGCCGACTACGCCCAGAATTTCTATAACCGCCAGCAGGGGTTGTGGAAAAGCCGCACCATTTCCGCGAACGACCTGGAAAACGCCCGTTCGTCCCGCGACCAGGCGGTGGCGAACCTGAAGGCGGCCCAGGATAAGCTCAGCCAGTTCAAAGCCGGGAACCGCCCGCAGGAAATTGCCCAGGCGAAGGCTGCGCTGGAACAGGCGCAGGCGCAGCTCGCGCAGTCAACGCTGGATTTGCAGGATACGACCCTGCTGTCCCCCTCTGACGGCACCATCCTGACCCGCGCCGTAGAGCCTGGCACCCTGCTGAACGCAGGCGGCACCGTGTTTACCCTTTCCCTTACCCATCCGGTTTGGGTGCGCGCCTATATTGATGAAAGCCACCTCGGTGAAGCGAAGCCGGGCCAGCAGGTGCTGCTGTACACCGATGGCCGCCCGGATCGTCCGTATAAAGGCCAGATCGGGTTTGTCTCGCCAACGGCGGAATTTACCCCAAAAACCGTGGAAACCCCGGATCTGCGTACCGACCTGGTGTACCGCCTGCGGATTATCGTTACCGATGCCGACGCCTCGCTGCGTCAGGGCATGCCTGTCACCGTGCAGTTTGATAACGAGGCGCGCAATGAGCGCTGAAGACGGCATCATCCGCCTGGACGGGCTGATGAAACGCTTCCCCGGCATGGATAAACCGGCGGTCGCCAGCCTGCATAGCGAGATCCGGGCGGGCGCGGTCACGGGTTTAGTCGGGCCAGACGGCGCAGGCAAAACCACGCTGATGCGGATGCTGGCGGGACTGCTGCGCCCGGACGACGGCGCGGCGCGGGTTAACGGTCTCGATCCGGTCAATGACGACCGGGCGCTACACGCCATTTTGGGTTATATGCCGCAAAAATTCGGCCTGTATGAAGATCTCACCGTGATGGAGAACCTCAATCTGTATGCCGATTTGCGCAGCGTCACCGGGGAAACGCGCCGCACCACTTTCGAGCGGCTGCTGGAGTTCACCGCCCTGGGCCCGTTTACCGATCGTCTGGCAGGCAAACTCTCCGGAGGGATGAAGCAAAAGCTCGGTCTGGCCTGCACCCTGGTCGGCCAGCCGAAGGTCCTGCTGCTGGATGAACCCGGCGTCGGCGTGGACCCGATTTCGCGCCGCGAGCTGTGGCAAATGGTTCACGAACTGGCGGGTGATGGGATGCTGATCCTGTGGAGCACCTCTTATCTGGATGAAGCGGAACAGTGCCGGGAAGTCTTGTTAATGAACGAAGGCGAGCTGCTGTATCAGGGTGAACCGAAAGCCCTGACCCGGCAAATGGCCGGGCGCAGCGTGCTGGCGACCAGCCCTTCCCTGAACAACCGCCAGCTATTGCAGAAGGCGCTGAAAACCCATGCCGTCAGTGATGGGATGATCCAGGGCCGTTCGGTGCGCCTGATCCTCCGCAAGGACGCCAGCGCCGATACCCTGCGCCAGCAACAGGAACTGGCGGATATCGAGGTTAACGAAACCGCGCCGCGTTTTGAGGATGCCTTTATTGACCTGCTGGGCGGTGCGTCCACCAACGAATCGCCCCTCGGTGCGATCCTGCATACCGTGGAAGGTACGTCCGGCGAAACGGTGATTGAAGCGCGCTCGCTCACCAAAAAATTCGGCGATTTTGCCGCTACCGATGACGTGAACTTTACCGTGCAGCGCGGAGAGATTTTCGGCCTGCTCGGCCCAAACGGCGCGGGTAAATCCACCACCTTTAAAATGATGTGCGGCCTGCTTGTGCCCACATCGGGCAAAGCGCTGGTGCTGGATATGGATTTAAAAACCGGCTCCGGCAAGGCCCGCCAGCATCTGGGCTATATGGCCCAGAAGTTTTCGCTATACGGCAACCTGACGGTAGAGCAGAACCTGCGCTTTTTCTCCGGCGTTTACGGGCTGCGCGGCAGCGCCCAGAACGACAAAATCAGCCGCATGAGCGAGGCGTTCAGCCTTAAAGCTATTTTCAACCAGCCCACCGATTCCCTGCCGCTGGGCTATAAGCAGCGGCTGGCGCTGGCCTGCGCGCTCATGCATGAGCCGGATATTCTGTTTCTTGATGAACCAACCTCCGGCGTCGACCCGCTAACCCGGCGCGAATTCTGGCTGCACATCAACAGCATGGTGGAAAAAGGCGTCACGGTGATGGTGACTACCCACTTTATGGATGAGGCGGAATACTGTGACCGCATCGGGCTGGTGTATCGCGGCAAGCTGATTGCCAGCGGCACGCCGGATGACCTGAAGCAAAAAACCGCCGATGATGACCACCCGGACCCCACCATGGAGCACGCGTTTATTACGCTGATCCAGCAATGGGATAAGGAGCATGAATCATGAGTTCGCACCTCTCCTGGCGGCGCGTGCGGGCGCTGTGTGTCAAAGAGACGCGGCAAATTATTCGCGACCCCAGCAGTTGGCTGATTGCGGTGGTGATCCCGCTGCTGCTGCTGTTTATTTTCGGTTACGGTATCAACCTCGACTCCAGCCGCCTGCGGGTGGGGATTTTGCTGGAACAGCAGAGCGCTGAGGCGCTGGACTTTGCCCACACCATCAGCGCCTCGCCGTTTATTGACCCGAAAATCAGCACTGACCGGCAGGATTTAATCCAGCGGATGCAGGCCGGGAAAGTGCGCGGCATCGTGGTGATCCCGGTGGATTTCGACCAGCGGATGGCGCGCAGCGGCGACACTGCGCCGGTTCAGGTGATCACCGACGGCAGTGAGCCTAACACCGCCAATTTTGTGCAGGGGTATATCGAAGGCATCTGGCAAATCTGGCAGATGCAGCGCGCGGAGGATAATGGCCAAAGCTTCGAGCCGCTGATCGACGTGCAGACGCGCTACTGGTTTAACCCCGCCGCGATTAGCCAGCACTTTATAATCCCCGGCGCGGTGACCATTATCATGACGGTGATCGGCGCGATTTTAACCTCGCTGGTGGTGGCCCGCGAATGGGAGCGCGGCACCATGGAGGCCCTGCTCTCCACCGAAGTGACGCGCAGCGAGCTGATGCTGTGCAAGTTAATCCCCTATTACTTCCTCGGCATGCTGGCGATGCTGCTGTGCATGCTGGTGTCGGTGTTTATTCTTGGCGTGCCGTATCGCGGCTCGCTGTGGCTGCTGTTTTTTATCACCAGCCTGTTTTTGCTCAGCACGCTCGGCATGGGGCTGTTGATCTCCACGATTACCCGCAACCAGTTTAACGCCGCCCAGGTGGCGCTGAACGCCGCGTTTTTGCCATCTGTGATGTTGTCTGGGTTTATTTTCCAGATCGACAGTATGCCTGCGGCGATCCGCGCCGTGACCTACATTATTCCGGCGCGCTATTTCGTCACTACGCTGCAAAGCCTGTTTCTGGCGGGCACCATTCCGGCGGTGCTGATCGTTAATGTGCTGTTTTTGATGGCTTCCGCCGTGATGTTTATCGGCCTGACGTGGCTGAAAACCAAACGTCGGCTGGACTAGGGAGATAGAAATGCTACATCGTCTCTGGACGTTAATCCGCAAAGAGCTACAGTCGCTGCTGCGCGAACCACAAACCCGCGCCATTCTGATTTTACCGGTGGTAATCCAGGTGCTGCTGTTCCCGTTCGCCGCCACCCTGGAAGTCACCAACGCCAGCATCGCGATTTATAACGAGGACAACGGCAAACACTCCGTTGAGCTGACCCAGCGCTTCGCTAAGGCCACCGCGTTCAGCCATATCACCCTGCTGAAGAGCTCGGCGGAGATCCGCCCCACTATCGATACCCAGAAAGTGCTGCTGTTGATCCGCTTTCCGGCCGACTTTTCGCGCAAGCTGGATACTTTTGAAACCGCCCCGCTGCAATTAATTCTCGACGGGCGTAACTCTAACAGCGCCCAGATTGCCGCCAACTATATTCAGCAGATAGTGAAGGAGTACCAGCAGGATCTGATGGATGGCAAACCAAAGCCGAACAACAGCGAACTGGTGGTGCGCAACTGGTACAACCCGAATCTGGATTACAAGTGGTTCGTGGTGCCATCGCTGATCGCCATGATCACCACCATCGGGGTGATGATTGTGACGTCGCTGTCGGTGGCGCGCGAACGGGAACAGGGCACGCTGGATCAGCTATTAGTTTCGCCGCTGGCAACCTGGCAGATTTTTGTCGGTAAAGCGGTCCCGGCGCTGATCGTGGCGACGTTCCAGGCCAGCATCGTGTTGGGCGTGGGGATTTGGGGCTACGATATTCCGTTTTCCGGCTCGCTCAGCCTGTTCTACTTCACCATGCTGATTTACGGCCTGTCGCTGGTCGGCTTCGGATTGCTGATTTCCTCGCTCTGCTCAACCCAGCAGCAGGCGTTTATCGGGGTGTTTGTCTTTATGATGCCCGCGATACTGCTGTCGGGGTATGTGTCGCCGGTAGAGAACATGCCGGTGTGGCTGCAAAACCTGACCTGGGTGAACCCGATCCGGCATTTCACCGATATCACCAAGCAGATTTACCTGAAGGATGCCAGTTTCGATATTGTCTGGGGGAGTTTGTGGCCGCTACTGGTGATAGCGGCCACGACGGGGTCAGCGGCGTACGCTATGTTTAGAAGAAAGATCGCTTAAACGCGGTTTACGCTCTTTCGCCAGCAGCGACACTAACGCCGGGCCAGCAAGAATGGCGAGCCCGGCGACCGCCAGGATCAAGTTGTTGTGCACGATGCGCGACAGCAACCACAGCGCGATAATCGCATTGCCGAAATACCAGGTGGTGGTGAGCTCTTCCAGGAAGTCGCCCAGTTCGCGCAGACGCCCTTCGTGGACGCGTTGCAGGGCGAACATCATTACTACCGTTACGCCGTAAAGCAGGCATAAGCCAATACCCACTTTCACCAGCGCGCCGCTCATCCATCCCATCACCAGGAGCGCGATAACGGCCAAATGCAGCACGATCTGCCAGCAGCTAAGGCCGGTTGCAACACGAATACGTTGTTGCCACTTCATGAATTCTCTCCTTCGGAATTTCTCGCTGTAACTGAGAGTACCGCACTTTACGGAAAATTCCGTAACCCCGCACCTTTTTGTGACTAAGACTACACTTTATTTTCATTGGAAAAACACAGGCAGGGGGAACATGGCCAGTAAGACTGCTGCATTTTCATTCAAACTGCTCACAATCAATACACACAAGGGTTTTACCGCATTGAACCGGCGCTTTATTTTGCCGGAGCTGCGCGACGCCGTGCGCACCGTTTCCGCCGATATCGTCTGTCTTCAGGAGGTGATGGGCGCCCATGAAGTACATCCGCTGCACTTCGAAAACTGGCCGGATACCACCCACTACGAATTTATTGCCGACACCATGTGGAGCGATTACGCCTATGGGCGCAACGCGGTTTATCCCGAAGGGCATCACGGCAACGCGGTGCTGTCGCGCTTTCCCATTAATGAATATGAAAATCTCGATGTCTCGCACAACGGTCATGAGAAACGCGGGCTACTGCACTGCCGTATTAATCTGGCCGAAGTGAATAAAACGCTGCACGTGATCTGCGTTCATCTTGGTCTCCAGGAAGCGCATCGCCATGACCAGCTTGAAATGCTGTGCGATCTGGTCAATAGCCTGCCCGGCGGCGAGCCTATCGTGGTGGCGGGCGATTTTAACGACTGGCGTCAAAAAGCAAACACTATTCTTAAAACAAAAGCCGGGCTTGATGAGGTGTTTACCCGCGCCAGAGGCCGTCCGGCGCGTACCTTCCCGGCGGTGATGCCGCTGCTGCGCCTCGATCGCATTTATGTCAAAAATGCCTCGGCCAGCAGCCCAACCGCGTTACCGCTGCGTGAATGGCGACACCTTTCCGATCATGCCCCTTTGGCAGTGGAGATCCATTTATGAAAACCAACTGGCGTGATGGTAATCAGATTGAGTTACTGGAAAACGGCGACATGTTTTTCCCCGCCGTGTTTAGCGCCATTGAAGAGGCGCAGCATAAAGTTTACTTAGAGACGTTTATCTGGTTCGAAGACAACGTCGGGCGACAATTACACCGCGCGATACTGGCGGCGGCAACGCGCGGCGTTAACGTGGAAGTGCTGCTTGATGGCTACGGTTCGCCGGATCTGAGCGATGAGTTTGTTACCGAACTGACCACGGCGGGCGTGATCTTCCGCTATTACGATCCGCGCCCGAAAATTTTTGGTATGCGCACCAACCTGTTCCGCCGGATGCACCGCAAGATCGTGTTGATCGACGATCGCGTCGCCTTTGTCGGTGGGATAAACTACTCCGCTGAACACATGATCGATTACGGCCCGGAAGCCAAACAGGACTATTCGGTGCGTATCGAAGGGCCCGTGGTGGAGGATATCCGCCAGTTTGTTCTTTCTAACCTGCCGGAAAATGAAACGCCGCGCCGCTGGTGGCGTCGGCGTACTCGTGCCAGCGATAACGCCACGCCGGGCGAAGCACAGGCCCTGTTTATCTGGCGCGATAACGAAGAGCACCGCGATGATATCGAACGCCATTACCTGAAAATGCTGGCCAATGCCCGTCAGGAAGTGATTATCGCCAACGCCTACTTTTTCCCCGGCTACCGGCTGCTGCATGCCATGCGTAACGCGGCGCGGCGCGGCGTGAAGGTGCGTTTGATCGTACAGGGCGAACCGGATATGCCGATTGTGCGGGTCGGCGCGCGGCTGCTGTACAACTATCTGCTAAAAGGCGGCGTGGAGGTGTACGAATACCTGACGCGCCCGCTGCACGGCAAAGTTGCGGTGATGGACGACCACTGGGCGACGGTGGGCTCCAGTAACCTCGATCCGCTGAGCCTGTCGCTGAATCTGGAAGCCAACGTGTTAATTCACGACCGCAATTTCAACCAGACACTGTATGAAAACCTCACCCGCTTGATCACCGAAGAGTGCCGCCAGGTTGATGAAACGATGGTGCCGAAACGCACCTGGTGGAACCTGACCAAGAGCGTGCTGGCGTTCCACTTCCTGCGTCATTTCCCTGCGCTGGTGGGCTGGTTGCCCGCGCATACTCCGCGGCTTTCCCAGGTAAAGCCGCCCGTGCAGCCCGAAATTGAAACCCAGGATCGGGTTGAAACCACGGATAAGGCTTAAGGACACAACATGGCGAAATCTCATCCGAAGTGGCGTAAAGCCAAAAAGATCCTCACCTGGGTTTTCTTTATTGCGGTCGCGGTGCTGCTGGTGGTGTATGCGCGCAATGTCGACTGGGAGGAAGTGTGGAAAGTCATCCGCAACTATAACCACACCGCGCTGCTGACCGCGCTGGCGCTGGTGATTGTCAGCTATCTGGTTTACGGCTGCTATGATCTGCTTGGGCGGCTTTACTGCGGGCATAAGCTGGCGAAGCGCCAGGTGATGCTGGTGTCGTTTATCTGCTATGCCTTTAACCTGACGCTCAGCACCTGGGTTGGCGGCATCGGGATGCGTTACCGGCTCTATTCCCGGTTAGGGCTGCCCAGCGCCACTATCACGCGCATCTTTTCACTGAGCATTACCACCAACTGGCTGGGCTATGTGCTCCTCGGCGGGGTGATTTTCAGCATTGGCGTGGTGGAACTGCCCTCGCACTGGTATATCGAAGACAGCACGCTGCGTATTATCGGCGCGGTGCTGCTGGTGCTGAGCGCAGTCTATCTCTGGGCCTGCGCCTTCGCTAAACGCCGTCACATCACCATTAAAGGCCAGAAACTGGTGCTGCCCGGCTGGCGTTTCGCGCTGATGCAAATGGGGATTTCCAGCCTGAACTGGATGGCGATGGGGGCGATTATCTGGATCCTGCTCGGCCAGGATGTGAATTACTTCTTCGTGCTGGGCGTGCTGTTGGTGAGCAGTATTGCCGGGGCAATTGTCCACATTCCTGCGGGTATCGGCGTACTGGAAGCGGTATTTATCGCGCTGCTGGCGGGGGAACACACCAGCCAGGGGAAAATCATCGCCGCCCTGCTGGCCTATCGAGTGCTCTATTTCTTTATCCCACTACTGCTGGCGCTGATTTGCTATCTGTGGCTGGAGAGCCGCGCTAAGAAATTACGCGCGAAGAATGAGCGGAAGATGGGGACGAGTTGACAGTACGAGAATAAAAAAAACCGCATCAGGGTCTGAGCCGATGCGGTTATTTTATGGGTTTAGCGACGGTTGCCGAAGATACGCAGCAGCATCAGGAACAGGTTAATAAAGTCCAGATACAACGTCAGCGCGCCGAGAATTGAATATTTGCGCAGATTATCGCGATGAGATACGTCAATTTGCTGGCCGATGTTTTTCAGCTTCTGGGTGTCATATGCCGTCAGCCCGACAAACACGATCACACCGATATAGGTCACTACCCACATCAGCGCTTCGCTCTTCAACCAGAAGTTAACCAGCGAGGCGATAATAATCCCGATCAGCGCCATAAACAGCATATTGCCGAAACCGCTCAGGTCGCGCTTGGTGGTGTAGCCATAGAGACTCATCACGCCAAACATCCCGCCTGCCACCACAAAAGTGCTGGCAATGGAGCTGGAGGTGTAGACCAGGAAGATACTCGCCATCGTCAGGCCGGTGAGCGCCGAATAGAGCATAAACAGCGTGGTCGCCAGCGCGCCGCTCATCTTATGCACTAAACCCGACAGGATAAACACCAGCGCGAGTTGGGCGATGATCAAGCCAAAAAAGGTGATCTGGCTTTGAAACACAAACATCATCACCGCAGGGGTGTTGGCGGCATACCAGGCGATAAAGGCGGTCAGTAACAGGCCGCAGGTCATCCAACCATAAACCTGGGCCATAAAAGTTTGTAACCCTGTGCGGGTCTGTTGAACGATGGTTTGTTCGGGACGTTCAAATCTATCCATGATGCCTCCTTTGGCTAAATACTTTACCTAAAGGGTAACAGATCCTGGAAAAACCGTCTTACCAGCGCTCCGCCGCCTGATGGTCGCTATCGCGGGATTCTACCCAGCGGTCGCCTTCCGGCGTGGCTTCACGCTTCCAGAACGGCGCGCGCGTTTTCAGATAATCCATAATAAATTGCGCCGCCTCAAAGGCCTGGCTGCGATGCGCGCCCGTTACGCCGACGAAAACAATCTCATCGCCGGGCCACAGTTCACCGATGCGATGGACAACCGAGACACGCTGTAGCGGCCAGCGCTCACGGGCTTCTGCGACGATTTCCGCCAACGCTTTTTCGGTCATGCCCGGATAATGTTCGAGGGTTAACGCGCTAACGCTGTCGCCCAGATTATGGTTGCGTACTTTGCCGGTAAAGGTGACCACCGCGCCGTCTTCATCACAGGCTGCCAGCCACTGGTATTCGTCGCCGACGTTAAAGCCCTCGTGGCCCACGCGAATTTTAGTGTCCTGCATCTCAGCCTCCGGTGACTGGCGGGAAAAAGGCCACTTCATCGCCTTCGCTCAGCGGATGGTCGAAAGCCACCAGCGTCTGATTCACCGCCGCCAGCAGTTTGCCGGATTCCAGCGCCAATTCCCAGCGCCCTCCCCGGCTTTCCAGATGCTGACGCAGCGATTCAACCGTCGGAAAGGCTTCCGCGATTTCCAGCCGGTCGCAGCCGACCAGTTCACGCACCTGAGCAAAAAACAGAACGTTAATCATCACTCCTCCACGCTGAAATCGCCGGATTTACCGCCGCTTTTCGCCAGTAAACGCACCGGGCCGATTACCATGTCTTTTTGCACCGCTTTGCACATGTCATAAATGGTCAACGCCGCCACCGACGCCGCCGTCAGCGCTTCCATCTCAACGCCGGTTTTGCCGCTCAGGCGGCACACCGCTTCAATGCGCACGCGGTTGTGCTCCGGTTCAGCTTCAAGCTGCACTTCCACTTTGCTGAGCAGCAGCGGATGGCACAGCGGGATCAGTTCCCAGGTACGTTTCGCGGCCTGAATGCCGGCGATACGCGCCGTGGCGAACACATCGCCTTTATGGTGGCTGCCGTCGACGATCATGGCGAGCGTGTCGGCGCGCAGGGTGACAAAGGCTTCGGCGCGCGCTTCCCGCACGGTTTCCGCTTTGGCGCTAACGTCCACCATATGGGCTTCGCCAGCGGCGTTAAGATGAGTAAGTTGCGACATGGTTATTTCTTCAAATGAGGATGGAAGTTGCAGGGGCGGTTACGGGCGTCCAGCTGGCCGGCGATAATATGTTCCCAGGCGGTCTGGCAGGCGCGCGTTGAACCCGGCATCGCGAAAATCAGCGTGCGGTTAGCGATGCCCGCCACCGCGCGGGACTGCATCATTGCAGTGCCGATCTCTTCAAAGGAGAGCATCCGGAACAGTTCGCCATAGCCTTCCACTTCGCGATCGAACAACGGCAGCAGCGCTTCCGGCACCTGGTCGCCGTCGGTAAAACCAGTACCACCATTAATCAGCACCACCTGCACATTGTCATCGGCAATCCAGGCGGAAACCTGGGCTCTGATGGCGTAGCGGTTCTCTTTAACAATCGCTTTATCCACGATATGGTGCCCGGCATCGTGTGCCGCATCGCGTAAATAGTGGCCCGAAGTATCGTCCTCTTCGCCGCGACGGCTGGAAACGGTAAGAATAGCGATACGCGTCGCAATGAATTCTGCGCTCACCTGGCTCATAGTGTTCTCCTGAAGACCGGCTTAGCCGCCGATATATGACAGATTCTGAGTGATCCCGGTATTTCCCTGATGCAGGAAATGCGTCTGTTTTTTATGGTGCAGCGCCTCGGCGATACGGGCTTCCAGCGCCGCCTGCTGGTTATCTTCTTCCAGCAAATCACGCAGATCCACGCCGCCTTCGCCAAACAGGCATAAGTGCAGTTTACCCAGCGACGAGACGCGCAGCCGGTTGCAGCTGGCGCAGAAATCTTTCTCGTAGGGCATGATCAGGCCAATTTCGCCCGCGTAATCCGGGTGGCAGAACACCTGGGCCGGGCCGTCGCTGCGCTGGCGGATCTGGTGGATCCATCCGCGTTTTAACAGCTCTTCGCGCAACGTCATGCCGGAGATATGGTGTTTTCTGAACAGGTCGCTGCCCTCGCCGGTTTCCATCAGCTCGATAAAGCGTAATTGGATGGGGCGCGGTTGGATCCAGTTGAGGAAGGTGTCGAGCTGATGGTGATTTACGTCGCGCATCAGCACGGTATTCACTTTAACTTTGCTGAAACCCGCGTCAAAGGCGGCGTCGATGCCTTCCATCACCTGATGGAATTTATCCTGGCCGGTGATGGCGTGAAACTGGCGGGCGTCAAGGCTGTCTACGCTGACGTTGATTGCCGTTAGCCCGGCATCGCGCCAGGCGGCGACGTCGCGCGCTAACCGGTAGCCGTTAGTGGTCACGGCAATCTGGCGAATATTATCGTTTTCACGGATAGCGGCGATGATGTCAGTGAAGTCGCGGCGTAAAGACGGTTCACCGCCGGTCAGGCGCACTTTCTCGGTGCCCATATTGGCGAACGCGCGCGCCACGCGGCGGATCTCTTCCACACTGAGGAAGCTTTTATTGGTGTGCCCGGCAGGTTTGTAGCCATCCGGCAGGCAGTAGGTGCAACGGAAGTTACACACATCGGTAATCGACAAACGTAAGTAAAAAAACTTACGCGCGAAGGCATCGGTAAGTTGAGAGACCATGTACACCTTTCCAGATACGGGAGATGCAGGCATTTCTTTCTGCACCCTGGTGACGTTTGTCACGGCCAAACTGCCATATCATCGACGTAGGCAAAGAGGCTTGAGTGTATGCTTCACATTATGAAGCGGGTTAATGGCATAGTAGCGTGGATTAAACGCCCCTGCCATGTTCAATTTCGCTGTATAAAATTGTATATAACGATGTTATTCTGCGATTTCGTTACAGAATACGTAAAACTGACGGTTTTGTTTTGACATGCATCATTTTAATCCGCAAGGTTCGTCTTTTTTATGGATTGAGCTAACGTATTGCTTATCAACAGAATGAAGGAACATCTATGCGTAATCGCACCTTAGCGGATTTGGACCGGGTGGTGGCGCTCGGCGGCGGGCATGGTTTAGGCCGTGTGATGTCTTCGCTTTCCTCCCTGGGTTCACGCCTGACCGGCATCGTCACCACTACCGACAACGGGGGATCGACCGGCCGTATCCGCCGCTCCGAAGGGGGTATAGCCTGGGGCGATATGCGCAATTGTTTAAACCAGTTAATTACCGAGCCGAGCGTTGCTTCCGCCATGTTTGAATACCGTTTTGGCGGTAACGGAGAATTATCCGGTCATAACCTCGGAAATTTGATGTTAAAGGCGTTAGATCACTTAAGCGTCAGGCCCTTAGAAGCGATTAATTTAATAAGAAACCTGTTGAAAGTAGACGCGTTTTTAATCCCCATGTCTGAGCAACCGGTGGATTTAATGGCGACCGACGCCGATGGGCATGATGTTTATGGTGAAGTGAATATTGATCAACTGCGCGAGCCGCCGCAGCAATTGTCGCTCTACCCCACCGCCCCGGCAACCCGCGAGGCGTTACAGGCGATTGGTGAAGCGGATTTGATCCTGATGGGGCCCGGCAGCTTTTACACCAGCCTGATGCCGCTGCTGTTACTGCCCGATCTCGCCCAGGCGCTGAGACGCACCCCCGCCCCGGTGGTGTATATCGGCAATTTAGCCCGTGAACTGAGCGTTCCCGCTGCGCAACTGTCGATACCGGAAAAACTGGCCATTATGGAACGTTACGTCGGGAAACCACTGGTGGATGCGGTGGTCGTTGGCCCGAAAGTCGATATTTCCGGGCTAACAGATAAGGTGGTTATTCAGGAGCCGCTGGAAGCGGAAGATATCCCCTACCGCCACGACAGGCATTTGCTGCGGGCGGCACTGGATAAAGTTGTCCAGAAGATGGGATAAACCGGCTTATCAGGAGGCGGCGATAAACAGTTCGCGCAGCTGGTGCAACTGGTCGCGGATTGCGGCAGCCTCTTCGAATTCCAGATTCTGCGCATGTTGCAGCATCTGTGCTTCCAGCTGATGGATTTTCTGCTGGAGCGCTTTTGGCGTAAGCGCCAGTTCCGCGGCTTCAACCTCAGCAGCACTGCGGGTTTTACCACGCCCTTTACTGCGGGTTTTGGCGAGACCGCTGCCCAGAGACAGAATATCCACCACTTTCTTGTTAAGCCCCTGCGGCACAATGCCATTTTCTTCGTTATAGCGTTGCTGCTTCTCGCGACGGCGCTCGGTCTCGCCAATGGCTTTCGCCATTGACGGGGTGATCTTGTCGCCGTACAGGATCGCCTTGCCGTTAACGTTACGCGCCGCGCGGCCAATGGTCTGGATAAGCGAACGCTCGGAACGCAGGAAGCCCTCTTTATCGGCATCCAGAATCGCCACCAGCGACACTTCCGGCATATCCAGGCCCTCACGCAGTAAGTTGATGCCCACCAGCACGTCAAACTCGCCCAGACGCAGGTCGCGGATGATTTCCATACGCTCCACGGTATCGATATCCGAGTGCAGGTAGCGCACCTTTTCGCCGTGCTCTTCGAGATACTCGGTAAGGTCTTCCGCCATGCGTTTAGTCAGCGTGGTGACCAGTACGCGCTCGTTGATGGCGGCGCGCTTGCGGATTTCCGACAGCAGATCGTCCACTTGGGTCGCCACCGGACGCACTTCGATAACCGGATCGAGCAGCCCGGTCGGGCGCACCACCTGGTCAATAATCTCGCTGCCGGATTTTTCCAGTTCATAATTGCCCGGCGTGGCCGAGACATAGATGGTTTGCGGGGCCAGGGCTTCGAATTCTTCAAATTTCATCGGCCGGTTATCCAGCGCCGACGGCAGTCGGAAGCCGTACTCTACCAGCGTTTCTTTACGCGCTCGGTCACCGCGGTACATCCCGCCGATTTGCGGGATCGTGACGTGGGATTCGTCCACCACCAGCAGGCCGTCGGCAGGCAGGTAGTCAAACAGGGTCGGCGGCGCTTCGCCCGGACCGCGCCCGGACAGATAGCGCGAGTAGTTCTCGATGCCGGAGCAGTAGCCCAGCTCGTTCATCATTTCTAAATCGAACTGGGTACGCTGGGTCAGGCGCTGCTCTTCCAGCAGCTTATTGTTGGCCAGCAGCACCTTGCGGCGATCGGCCAGTTCCACTTTGATCTCTTCCATCGCCTGCACAATGCGCTCGCGCGGCGTGACGTAGTGGGTTTTTGGGTAGATAGTAAAGCGCGGGATCACCCCTTCAACCTGCCCGGTGAGCGGATCGAACAGCGACAGGCGCTCGACTTCTTCATCGAACAGCTCCACGCGCAGCGCCACGTCATCCGATTCTGCCGGGAAGATGTCGATCACTTCGCCACGCACCCGGAAGGTGCCGCGCTGGAACGCCTGATCGTTGCGGGTGTACTGCAACTCCGCCAGGCGGCGCAGAATGGCGCGCTGGTCGATAATCATGCCGTTGGTGAGGTGCAGCATCATCTTGAGATACAGATCCGGGTCGCCCAGACCGTAGATAGCGGACACCGATGCCACCACCACCACGTCCCGGCGCTCTAACAGCGCTTTGGTGGCGGATAAACGCATCTGCTCAATGTGTTCGTTCACCGAGGCGTCTTTCTCGATAAAGGTGTCTGAGCTCGGCACGTAGGCTTCAGGCTGGTAGTAATCGTAGTACGAGACGAAATACTCTACGGCGTTATCCGGGAAGAACTCTTTCATCTCGCCATACAGCTGTGCCGCCAGCGTTTTGTTGGGCGCCAGCACCATGGTCGGGCGCTGCAAATCGGCAATGACATTCGCCACGGTGAACGTTTTCCCCGAGCCGGTTACCCCCAGCAGCGTTTGATGGGCAAGGCCATCCTCAAGCCCCTCTTTCAGACAGCGGATCGCCTCTGGCTGGTCACCGGAGGGCGTAAAAGCGGAATTGAGTTTGAACGGTTTGCTCATTAGATACCTGGCGCGTTGCGGGGGGAATGGATAATTTTACTCCCTCACGGTCAATTTGCCAACGCAAAAGACTGGATAAAAACACAGTGCAGGATACACTTGAAATAACACTAAAATTTTGCGGTCATCCGCGGGGAAAAGTACAAATAGGATATATTGATGCGTAATGTCCGGTTATCCCCAAACGAACCGGTTTTTTAACATTTGTCAAGCAAGGTAATGAAAGTTTTGTGGCAACCCGTTACACTTTTTTGACAACCATTGATTTTATATAATCTGTTGTAAAATAAACTAAATTTTTATCAGCCGCCTTTCGCGCCAATTCATGCGCAACCCGCGTATTCTCTCGCTTCCCACCAGTTTTCTAACTCTAATGCACAAGGTTATCCACAGGAATAGTGGATAAGTGGGTGCAGCCCTGAAGCCTCGCCGCCCAGGAGAAACCCTGCTTTTGGTGTGCCGGTTGGGTAAAAAAAAATTTATCGCTAATTTTGGTGGTTTTTTGCCAAACCTGGCATGCCTGGCGGATCCGTTGCGCAACCGTACTGCTACTGGCCGCACCGCTGCACCAGCGGAGAATGTTAAAGCACTGTTAAAGTGCAGCGCTATCTTGCGTTATTACCCGCAAGCGCAGGAATACGCCGAATGTGTGAGTTTATTCTTAATTTTGCCTCTCGCTGTTCTTCCGCAGCCGCACTGGCAGAGGAATTGCAGTATCCCTGAATCCGTCGCGGTACAACCCAGGAGCGCTTATGTTGAGTTTGCATTCAGTGAATCAGTTTTATGGCGAACGCCATGTTTTATGGAATGTGGATCTGGAGATGCTCCCCGGGGAGTGCATCTGCATTACCGGCGCACAGGGGATGGGAAAAACCACGTTGCTAAACTGCATTACGGGTCATCTGCCGGTCCAGAGCGGCACTATCGTCTGGCGGCATGCCGGATTTGCGCCGCAACAGCTCACTGACGCCAGCGCCGATATGCGCGCCGCGCTGGGCATCGGCTACGTGCCTCACGACCGGCGGATTTTTTCCGGGCTAACGGTGGAAGAGAACCTGCTCATCGCTCTGCGCGCCGCCGGAGAGAACCCCGGAACGATCCCTGAATCAACCTTTACGCTGTTTCCCGAACTGTATCCGCTGCGCCACACGCGCGGCGCGGCGCTGAGCGATGAGAACCAGCAGCGGCTGGCGCTGGCCAATGCGCTGGTGATCCAGCCGACATTATTAATTCTGGATGAACCCACGCGCGGTAACAGCGCCGGGTTTATTCACAAACTGGGGGATGTGTTGCTGCGGCTAAACCGCGAGTTCGGCCTGTCGATTTTGATGGTAGAGCAGCGGATGTCGTTTATCCGCCGCGTGGCCGAGCGTTTTTGCCTGCTGCACAAGGGGAGAAGCGTGGCGCAGGGCAGCGTGGCGCAACTCGATAACCCGCGTCTGCTGCCCTTGATTCACTGTTAATCGAGCAGGGAAATATCCAGAAAACGGCCTGTCTCCTGGATAAACGGGTCGTTAAGCCAGGGAATTTCGCCGAGCAGCGGCGCAGGAATACGCGCCTGTAGCGAGGCTAAATAATCCTGATGACGCGCGCCGGGCGGCGTCACGTCGTTGGCGATCCAGCCCGCTAAACGTAACCCGGCAGCTTGCACGGCAGCCGCAGTCAGCATGGCGTGATTGATGCAGCCCAATTTAACGCCCACCACCAGGATCACTGGCAGCTGTTCTTCTACCACCCAGTCGGCAAAAGTCCAGGTTTCGCCGAGCGGGGTAAACCAGCCGCCCGCGCCTTCAACTTGCACCCAGTCGGCTTGCTGCTCCAGCCCTGCCAGCCCTTGCGACATCACCGCGCGTTCAATCGCCACGCCCGTAGAACGGCTTACCAGATGCGGCGACGTCGGTTCCTCAAACACGTAGGGATTGACTTCGTCATACTCCAACTCCAGTGAACTGTTGCGCTGCAGCGCCAGCGCATCGCTGTTGCGCACGCCCTCAGGGGTAATGTCGCTGCCCGACGCCACAGGCTTAAACCCGGCGCTGCGGTAGCCCACCCGGTTGGCTGCTTGCAATAATGCGCAACTGGCGACAGTTTTGCCCACTTCGGTGTCGGTTCCGGTGACGAACCAGCGTTTACTCACGGCGTATTACTCCACAAAAAAGTTGATAGGTGAGCGGAAAACGCCCGCCCTGCTGGGGCCAGGCCAGCGCCAGTTGCTGCAACTGGCTGCGGGTCAATACCCGGCTTTCACGCCCATGATGCAGATGGGTCGCGCCGATGCCCTTCAGGGACTGCATGGCGCTGAGCGGGTCGGCAAAATGCAGCGTTAGCGGGCTTTGCTGCCAGTGCAGTGGGAACAGCGCACAGGCGTCCAGCACCGCGTCAACGGGTAAGAAAGCATTTGCATGGCAGGCATCATCCACGCCGCGCCACGCCTGGTGTAGCTCGTCTAGCGATCCGGCGACCAACGTGGTAAAGGCGATGCGTCCGCCGGGGCGCGTCACGCGCCACAGCTCGCGAAGGCCCTGTGCCAGCTCACTGCACCACTGCACCGCCAGGTTGCTCCAGGCTAAATCGACGCTTTCTGACGCCAGCGGCAGGTTTTCAATATCTCCCTGGAGATAACGCTGCGCCGCCTGATTCCCCTGGGCGGTACGCAGCATCTCCTCAGACAGATCCAGCGCCGTCACGCAACTGCCCCGTTGCTGCCAGTAGCGGCTGAAATAGCCGGTGCCGCACCCGGCATCAAGCACCTGAGCAAACGATGCCTGATCCAGCAAACCCATGAGCCGTTCGCCGCTTTCCCGTTGAAACGCTGCATGCTTGTCATAATGCGCGGCAGCGCGGCTAAAGGCGGCGGCGACGGCAGTTTTATTCACGAGTGATGTCATGGAGCGCCTCCAGCAGTGTGTCGATATCGCTTTCGGAATGGGCCGCCGTCAGGGTAATACGTAGCCGGGCACTGCCTGCCGGCACCGTCGGCGGGCGAATGGCCGTCACCCACAAACCGCGTTCGCGCAGGCTGGCGGCAAGTTGCAGGGTGCGTTGATTATCGCCAACGATAATAGGCTGAATAGCCGTATCAGAATCGGCTAACCGGAGCGGAATGGCCGCCATCTCACGGCGAAAATGCGCGATATGGCGATAAAGCGTGGCGCGCTGCGCATCCGCCTGCTGGATCACCGCCACCGCAGTTTGCAGCGCATGCGCCTGGGCGGGGGGCATCGCGGTGCTGTAAATCAGGTGGCGGGCGAACTGCAATAAATAGTCCGCCAGATCGTCACTGCACAACACCGCCGCGCCGCTCAGGCCAAAGGCTTTGCTAAAGGTCACCACCAGAATATCCGGTTTGACGTTCGCCGCCGCACAGCTACCGCGCCCGGCCTCGCCCACCACGCCAATACCGTGGGCGTCATCCACCATCAACAGCGCGTTGCGTTTTGCCGCCGCGATTTCCGCCAGCGGCGCGCGGTCGCCATCCATACTGAATACGCCTTCCGTGACCACCAGTTGCTGGCCGCCAGGCAGTTTGCCCAGCAACGTTTGCAGGGAAGTAACATCATTGTGGTGAAAACGGCGCAGGTCCGCCGGGCTAAAGCTGGCGGCTTCCAGTAGCGAAGCGTGGCTTAGCCGATCGGCGACGATGCGGTCCTCTTTTTGCATTAACGCGCTAATCACCGCCTGGTTTGCCGAAAATCCAGAGATAAACAACAGCGCGCGCGGATAGCCCAGCCACGCCGCCAGGGTTTGTTCCAGCTGGTGGTGCGCCTGATGAAAACCGGTCACGTGCCCGGAGCCGCCGCTGCCCACGCCGTAGCGTTGCGCGCCCTGCCGCCAAGCCTCAACGAGTGCCGGATGGCGGCTTAGTCCCAGATAGTCGTTACCGGAAAAATTGTGGTAACGCTGCCCCTGGTGGATAAACCCCGTGACGTCGCTTTCCCCTACCATGCGGGTGCGAAAGGCGTTCGCCGCCCGGCGTTCGTCGAGGGCGGCTGCGATGCGCTGTTGCCAGCTCATACCGCCGCCGCGTTGTAGTAAACATCGGTATCCGGCGTCTGGAGCCGCGCTTCCAGCCGCTGTTGCTGCTCGTTATCCCCCAACAGCACCGCCGTTTGCTCCGGGTTGATGCCCAGTTTGCGGAACAGTTGCAGGTCTTTGTCCTCTTCCGGGTTCGGCGTGGTCAGCAGTTTGCAGCCGTAGAAAATCGAGTTGGCGCCCGCCATAAAGCACATCGCCTGGGTCTGCTCGTTCATCTGCTCGCGCCCGGCGGAAAGACGCACAAACGAGGTCGGCATCATGATGCGCGCCACCGCGATGGTGCGGATAAAGTCAAACGCGTCGACGTCGTCGTTGTCCGCCAGCGGCGTACCTTTCACCTTCACCAGCATGTTGATTGGCACGCTTTCCGGCGGGGTGGGCAGATTCGCCAGTTGCAGTAATAACCCGGCGCGATCGGTGACAGTTTCTCCCAGCCCGACGATGCCGCCGGAACAGACTTTAATCCCGGCGTCACGCACTTTATTCAGGGTATTCAGACGTTCCTGATAGCTGCGGGTGGTGATGATGTTGCCGTAAAACTCCGGCGAGGTATCGAGGTTGTGGTTGTAGTAATCCAGCCCCGCCGAGGCCAGGCGCTGTGCCTGCGTCTCCGACAGCGTACCGAGCGTCATACAGGCTTCCAGGCCCATCGATTTCACGCCCTGCACCATTTGCTCCAGATACGTCATATCGCGCTCGTGGGGGTTTTTCCAGGCCGCGCCCATGCAAAAACGGGTCGATCCCGCGGCTTTGGCTTTGCGCGCAGAGTCCAGCACTTGTTCCACTTCCATCAGTTTTTCGGCTTCCAGGCCGGTTTTGTAGCGCGAGCTTTGCGGGCAATATTTGCAATCTTCCGGGCAGGCCCCGGTTTTGATCGACAGCAGCGTACTGACCTGCACCTGGCGCGGATCAAAGTGCTGACGGTGGACGGTCTGCGCGTCGAACAGCAGATCGAGGAGCGGTTTCTCAAATAATGCAGTGACTTGCGACAGTGTCCAGCGAGGGGAATCAGCCATGTTGCTTCTCCAAAAGGGTGTTGCTTCTTATCGGTTCGGTTTATACTCGTAAACCTAATTCTTTTTAAAATGGTTTACAAGTCATGATAACGCAACAGGACCTCGCCTTTGACCAACAGCATATTTGGCATCCGTACACCTCGATGACCCAGCCGCTGCCGGTGTATCCGGTGGTGCGGGCCGACGGATGCGAGCTGGAACTGGTGAGCGGCGATCGGCTTGTGGACGGCATGTCATCCTGGTGGGCGGCGATCCACGGCTACAACCATCCGCGTCTGAACGCGGCGATGAAGCGCCAGATTGACCAGATGTCGCACGTGATGTTCGGCGGCATCACGCATCCTTCCGCCATTGCGCTGTGCCGCAAGCTGGTTGAGATGACGCCTGCCGCGCTGGAGTGCGTATTCCTGGCGGATTCCGGTTCGGTGGCGGTAGAAGTGGCGATGAAAATGGCGTTGCAGTACTGGCACGCAAAAGGTGAGCCGCGCCAGCGTTTTCTGACCTTCCGCCACGGCTATCATGGCGACACATTCGGTGCGATGTCGGTGTGCGATCCCGATAATTCAATGCACAGTTTGTGGAAGGGCTACCTGCCGGAAAACCTGTTTGCCCCGGCGCCATCCAGCCGTTTCGACGGGGAATTCGACGAGCGGGATATCGCCCCGTTCGCCCGGCTGATGGCGGCCCATCGCCACGACATCGCCGCCATTATCGTTGAGCCGATCGTTCAGGGCGCGGGCGGAATGCGCTTTTACCATCCTGAATGGCTGCGGCGCATCCGCAAGATGTGCGACCGGGAAGGCATTCTGCTGATTGCCGATGAGATCGCCACCGGCTTTGGCCGCAGCGGCAAACTGTTCGCCTGTGAACATGCGGGTATCGCGCCGGATATTTTATGCCTCGGTAAAGCCATTACCGGCGGCACCATGACGCTCTCCGCCACGCTCACTACACGCCACGTCGCCAACACCATCAGCGACGGCGCGGCAGGCTGTTTTATGCACGGCCCGACGTTTATGGGCAACCCGCTGGCCTGCGCGGTAGCCGCAGAAAGCCTGGCAATCCTGGAAACTGGCGCATGGCGCGGCCAGGTCGCTGCAATTGAAGCGCAGTTAAACGCGGAGCTGGCCCCCTGTCGGGAATCGCCGCAGGTGGCGGATGTGCGAATTCTGGGCGCAATTGGCGTGGTGGAGACCCGCTCCCCGGTTGATATGGCGCGGCTCCAGAAGTTCTTTGTCGAACATGGAGTGTGGATCAGGCCGTTTGGCCGATTGATTTACCTGATGCCGCCGTATGTGATTGACCCCGAACAGTTGAGTCGGTTAACTGCCGCCGTGGTGAAAGCTGTTAATGACCCGACGCTGTTTCGCTGATCTCGGGCCGAATGCACTACACTTCGTGAAGTGAAATTTCATTCAAAACGCTTAAGGAATCCCCTATGAAATTATTCAGTCGGGACATTACGGATGGCGATAAGCTCCCGCTCCGCCACGTGTTTAACGGCATGGGATACGAAGGCGATAATATTTCGCCGCACCTGGCATGGGATGACGTCCCGCCGGGCACCAAAAGTTTTGTGGTGACCTGTTACGATCCCGACGCGCCGACCGGTTCCGGCTGGTGGCACTGGGTGGTGGCGAATTTACCGGCGGATACGCTGGTGCTGCCCCAGGGGTCGGGTTCGGGCCAGGCGGCGTTGCCGGAAGGTGCCGTGCAGACGCGCACCGATTTCGGCAACGCGGGCTACGGCGGTGCGGCTCCGCCGAAAGGCGAATCCCACCGCTATATTTTCACCGTGTATGCGCTGGATGTGGAACGAATTGAGGTAGATGAAGAGGCCAGCGGCGCGATGGTGGGCTTTAATGTCCATTTTCATAGCCTGGGCAGCGCCTCGCTGACGGCGATTTACGTGTAGTAAAACGCTTATTACTGTGTAAAAAGCAGCTAAAATATTCCGTAAAAAAAGCCGGTTACCTTAAGCGTGGCCGGCTTTTCGATAATATTACCCTGTGGCGCGCTCGTTCCAGGCATCGGTATACTGAATATTCCCATCTATAATGCGCCAGGTGATTTTTTCATACTGCAAGCTAACACTTTCAATATGGTTCATTTTATCATTGCCAGCTAACTTCACATTTGGCACACCGCAATTAACGCCAGTCACCCTGACATTTTCCATTGATACGGTGTAATAGCAAACTTCCTGCCCTGCATCATTAATATGATAGAAACGCATCTCCGCGCTTTTCAATGTCTGCCCCGTTGCCGCAGCCTTGTACAAATAAGGCGTTGAGCTATCCACTTCTTTTTCAAACATCATTGATGAATGCTGGCGTGTTCCCGTTATTTTTCCGGTAGCGCTATCTACAGGCAGATTAATACCGTGGCTCATTCCTATGATTTCAATGCTTCCTTCGCGGTCTTTTACGTCTACCGATCCTTTAACATCCGCGCCGCCGTCATCTTTTAGCCACATATAGGGTGGAATTGGCATTTATTTACTCCTTACTCTACTGATTAACTTCATCGTCAAAATATAAACAGGGGTGATAATTGCTAACATTATAAGCCAATCAATATATGAATAAGCATCGTAAACGGATTCCGCATTAATATCACCGCTAATAAATTTGGCTAATTGTCTTGCAATATCGTTGTCAATATAGAATTCAGGTTGAGGGAAAAAATGCCCCATAATAACGAGTAACATATTGAAGTAACAAACCTTAATAACGCTACAGGCAATGGTTTGAACCATCAGCAACCACCTCAACCCAGCCACGCGCCATAAGAGTGCGCATACAAGGAACTTGTATTAGCGAAGTATTCATCAGCGCATTACGAATCATTGCGAAATCTGAATGATGGGCGATGGTGATGCAACCTTCTGAAACAGTCCCGGGATGCAAACGGAAATTACCTCTCATGACTCCTTTAACCCATGTATAATCATCAATGCCCCAATTGTCTCGCCATAAAGCAAACCAATCCGACTTACCAAAATCCCGTCTACCAATAAGTCTATTTACTCCGTCATGAAATTCTTCTTTCTTTTGGGAGAACCAGTTACCTTCACTACGATCAACGATCCAGTATTTACCTGGCGGTAATGGACCATCGTGGGGGACTGAGCCACAAGCTCCTTTATTTCTGTAAGCGCCTTTTTCCGAGTGCGCCATAAATACTCCAACACCATACAGGTTAAAAGGTGCGTAATCGGCACCGTTTAATATTAACTTTCCGTGTAAAGGCATAGCATATCCAATATTATCAATTTTGATAAACTCTATATTAAAAGCGACTTATTTTAGAAGCCAGATTAACTCGAAATATTATGTGACAGAATGTGATTATTTAATAATTTCGCAAGAGCGTAGTGGCAATTTGGTGCTGTGTGATAAAAATCCGTAATCCCGAGAGATTACGGATTTTTCCACAGCGGCAGAATCTATCTGTCTCTTTACAAACAGGGCCTTGCGCCGCCGTGAGCTTTAAAAGAAATCAGGCAATAACGCCGCCAACCGCCGCTGGCTTAGCAGGGTTATGGCCGCTTCGATATCCGGCGCAAAGTAGCGATCCTGAGCGTAGTAGGTCACTTTATCACGCAGAATATGGCGCGCCTTTTCCAGAATCGGGCTGGATTTCAGCCCCTCACGCAAATCAATTCCCTGGCAGGCCGCCAGCCACTCCACCGCTAACACGCCACGGGTGTTGCTGGCCATTTCCCACAGCCGACGCCCGGCTGCCGGGGCCATTGAGACGTGATCCTCCTGGTTGGCTGAAGTCGGCAGGCTGTCCACGCTCGACGGATGCGCCAGCGCTTTGTTTTCGCTGGCCAGCGCCGCTGCGGTAACCTGAGCGATCATAAACCCGGAATTGACCCCGCCGTTTTTCACCAGGAACGGCGGCAATTGCGACATATGTTTATCCATCATCAGCGCGATGCGCCGCTCAGACAGCGCGCCGATTTCCGCCAGCGCCAGCGCCAGGTTGTCGGCGGCCATCGCCACCGGTTCGGCGTGGAAATTGCCGCCGGAAATCACCTCTTGTTCCTCGGCAAACACCAGCGGGTTATCGGATACCGCGTTGGCCTCCATCAGCAGAACTTCCGCCGCCTGGCGCATTTGCGTCAGGCACGCGCCCATCACCTGCGGCTGGCAGCGCAGCGAGTACGGGTCCTGCACTTTTTCACAGTTGTGATGGGACTGGGAGATGTCACTGTCGTCGGTTAGCACATGGCGGAACAGCGCCGCACTGTCGATTTGCCCTTTCTGACCGCGCACCGCGTGAATGCGCGCATCAAACGGACGACGCGAGCCGAGCACCGCTTCGGTGGTTAATGCGCCGCTGACCACCGCGGAGGCAAACAGATCTTCGGCTTCGAACAGTCCGCGCAGGGCAAATGCCGTGGACGCCTGGGTGCCGTTGAGCAGCGCCAGGCCCTCTTTCGCCGCCAGGGTGATCGGCGTAAGGCCAGCTTTGGAGAGCGCCTCGACTGCGGGTAGCCATTCGCCGTTAACCCGCGCCTGCCCTTCGCCTAACAGCGTCAGGGACATATGCGCCAGCGGGGCCAAATCGCCGCTGGCGCCCACCGAGCCTTTTGCCGGGATACGTGGGTAGACCTCAGCATTCACCAGCGCCTGTAGCGCCTGGATCACCTCCAGCCGGATGCCGGAATAGCCGCGCGCCAGGCTGTTGATTTTAAGCACCATGATCAGGCGTACCAGCGCATCGTCCAGCGCCTCGCCCACGCCCGCCGCATGGGATAACACCAGTGAACGCTGGAGATTTTCCAGATCTTCGCTGGCGATGCGCGTTGATGCCAGCAAGCCAAAGCCGGTATTGATGCCGTACGCCGTGCGGCCCTCGGCGAGAATATCGTTAACGCACTGCACGCTGCGGTTGATGTCGTCAAACGCGCCGTCGTCCAGCGCCAGCGTAACGGGCGCGCTGTAAATCTGGCGCAGATCCGCCAGGCTCAGTTGGCCCGGCGTCAGTCGAAGAGTACGCATTATTTTTTCTCCTGGGTTGCCGGAACCATCGGTAAATTCAGGCCCTGTCCGACAGCGCAGTCAATGGCGCTCGGGTAGCCCGCATCGGCATGGCGCATCACGCCGGTAGCCGGATCGTTGTGCAGGACGCGGGCGATACGCTGGGCGGCCTCGTCGGTGCCGTCGCAGACAATCACCATGCCCGCGTGTTGCGAAAAGCCCATCCCCACGCCGCCGCCGTGGTGCAGCGATACCCAGGTCGCGCCGCTGGCGGTGTTTAACAGGGCGTTAAGCAGCGGCCAGTCAGAGACCGCGTCGGAGCCGTCGCGCATGGCTTCGGTTTCCCGGTTCGGGCTGGCGACCGACCCAGAATCCAGATGGTCGCGGCCAATGACAATCGGCGCGCTGACTTCGCCGCTGCGCACCATTTCGTTAAACGCCAGGCCGAGCTTCTGCCGCCACTCCAGCCCGACCCAGCAGATACGCGCCGGTAAGCCCTGGAAGCTGATGCGTTCGCGGGCCATGTCCAGCCAGCGATGAAGATGCACATCGTCGGTAATCAGTTCTTTAACTTTGGCGTCGGTTTTATAGATGTCCTCCGGGTCGCCGGACAGCGCCACCCAGCGGAACGGGCCGATGCCGCGACAGAACAGCGGGCGAATAAACGCCGGGACGAAACCGGGGAAATCAAACGCGTTTTCCACCCCGCTCTCTTTGGCCATCTGGCGCAGGTTATTGCCGTAGTCGAAGGTCGGAACGCCCTGCTGATGGAAGGCCAGCATCGCTTCCACGTGTTGCGCCATAGACTGCTTCGCCGCCTTGATCACCCGCTCCGGCTCCTGGGTGCCCGCCTGCTGATACGCTTCCCACGTCCAGCCCGCTGGCAGATAACCGCGCAGCGGATCGTGGGCGCTGGTCTGGTCGGTGACCATATCCGGGCGCACGCCGCGAGCCACCAGTTCCGGCAGGATTTCCGCCGCGTTGCCGCACAGGGCGATAGAAACCGCTTTGCCTTCGCCGGTGTAGCGTTTGATACGCGCCAGCGCATCGTCAAGCGAATCGGCCTGTTCATCCACATAGCGGGTGCGCAGGCGGAAATCGATACGGCTTTGCTGGCATTCAATGGTCAGCGAGCAGGCACCCGCCAGGGTCGCGGCCAGCGGCTGCGCGCCGCCCATGCCGCCCAGA
This sequence comes from Atlantibacter sp. MEI4A-1023, assembly GCF_056155425.1. Classification (NCBI taxonomy): domain Bacteria; kingdom Pseudomonadati; phylum Pseudomonadota; class Gammaproteobacteria; order Enterobacterales; family Enterobacteriaceae; genus Atlantibacter; species Atlantibacter sp. MEI4A-1023. The sequence goes on along the minus strand of NZ_CM149568.1, from coordinate 1,608,270 downwards.
CCGGCGGTTAATACCCAGCGGCCCTGCAAATTACCGTTGTAGTGCTGGCGTCCGGCCTCGACAAAGGTTTCGTACGTGCCCTGCACAATGCCCTGGCTGCCGATGTAGATCCAGCTACCGGCGGTCATTTGCCCGTACATCGCCAGACCTTTAGCGTCGAGTTCGTTGAAGTGTTCCCAGGAGGCCCAGCGCGGGACCAGGTTGGAGTTGGCAATCAGCACACGCGGCGCGTTGCTGTGAGTGGTAAACACCCCCACCGGCTTGCCGGACTGCACCAGCAGGGTCTGGTCATCTTCCAGCTCTTTTAGCGCTTTCACGATGGCGTCATAGCATTCCCAGTTACGCGCCGCACGACCAATACCGCCATATACCACCAGCGCGTGAGGGTTTTCCGCGACATCGGGATCGAGGTTGTTCATCAACATGCGCAGCGGGGCTTCGGTCAGCCAGCTTTTGGCATTCAACGTGGTGCCTCTTGGGGCGCGAATTTCACCTTCGCGGTATTTATCATGCTGCATGACCAGCTCCTTAAACAGGGTGACAGAATGTAGAGGACTATACTTGTATAGACATTTAAAAAATTTAGCCGTACTTGTGTGATGACCCTGTGCAGATCATCACATAATTAACAAAATGGTTACATCATCAGGACATGAATCGCCCTTGCAGGCGGTAGCGGGAACCGGGGAACAACAGCCGTGCGTGGGAGACAATATGGTTGACCGACCAGGTGCAGCGGCGGATCAGCAGGCACGGCTCGTCGGCATCAATGCCAAGCCAGTCGCGCTCCTGCTGGCTGGCGCGCACCGCCTCGACGATATGCTCGCCTTCGGTGAGCGGCGCGGCCTGCGACAGATAGGCATGCGGCGTGGTGAGGGTGAAATCCTGCGCCAGATAATCCGGGGCCGCGTGGGTATTCACTATCCGATCTTCAATTTGCACCGGTATGTCGTTTTCATAATGCACCAGCAGCGAGTGAAACACCGGCGTGCCTTCCGCCAGGCCCAGCGCCGCCGCCTGACGGACATCGGCGTTGATCCGTTCCAGCAGCAGCACGTCGCTGCGGTGGCGATGGTTACGCGCGGTAATTTCGTCGGCAATGCTGCGGATTTCAAACAGCGCCGACTGGCCTTTGGGCTCGGCGACAAAGGTCCCAACGCCCTGCAAACGCACCAGCAGCCCTTCATCGGTCAACTCGCGCAGCGCCCGGTTAATGGTCATGCGGCTGAAACCAAACTGCTGCACCAACTCCGCTTCGGAAGGGATCCGGTCGTGCGGCTTCCAGATACCGGCGTGAATATTGCTGCTGATCGCCTGTTTCACTTTTTCGTAAAACGGCACCGGTTCCTGCGACGCAGCCAGTCGGGGTTGAGATGAAAACATAGCGAAAGCAGGTTCCTTATGGGTGATTGCCAGCATCAGACCACTGGTGGACGATTTGCCACGCCAGCCGCGCCGCCACTTTTGCGCCGAGACTGTCGCGGTCAAATTCCGGGTTAAATTCTACCAGGTCGACGGCCTGGAGCTTCGGGCTGCGGCACAGCGGTTCCAGCAGGGTTAGCAGTCTGTCCAGCGGAATGCCGAGCCCGGCGGGTGCCGATACCGCAGGCATCTGCCAGCCCGGCAGCGCGTCCAGATCGATGGTTAAATAGAGTTTATCCGCCCAGGCCAACAGCGCGGCAATCTGCGTTGCCGCCGCGGTTTGTTCCGGGCGCTGGCAGTCCGTGTCCCAGATGATGTTGACGTTAAGCCGGGCGGCCTCGTCCAACAGCGCCTGGGTATTGGCAGCGGGATTAACGCCGATACAGGTGTAATTAAACTCACGTCCCTGTTGCTCGCAGTGCAGCGCCAACTGGCGGAACGGCGTGCCGGAGGTCGCCTGGGCGGCGCGGCGTAAATCAAGATGGGCATCGATATTGATAATGGCAATGCGCGCGTCGGGCCAGGCGTCGAGCACGCCGCGCCCGTGGCCGAATGCGGTTTCGTGACCGCCGCCGAACACCAGCGTGCGCATCCCGGCCTGCTGGCACTGTTTTACCGCGTCGCTTAAGGTATCCTGTGCGGCTTCGAGCGCGTCCGGCTCAGCGTGAATGTTTCCCAGATCCACCAGACGGTCGTGGCCGCGATGGCTGGCCATGTTCGCCAGCGCGCTGCGTAACGCATCCGGTCCCTGTTGTGCGCCGGGCCGACCGTGATTGCGCTTTACGCCTTCATCGCAGGCGAACCCCAGCAGGGCGATGCCTTCGGCTTCAGGTTCGAAAACCGTGCGGTGTTGAACGGTTTGAAATACGCGCAGCGCGTTGTCGGCTTCCGCCAGATCGTTGCGCCCCTGCCATAGCGCGGCAGAAGCGGGTTGCCAGAGCGTCACAGGGATTTCCCCTCTAAAAATTGTGCCTCGCCGCGATAAACCCGGCAGTGCAGCGGATTGCGGCAGGGTTCGTAGACCATTTCCACCGGCTGTTCGGCATCCCAGACAATAAAGTCGGCGACGAACCCGGCGGCAAGCTGGCCGTGAGTGTGTTGTTTTCCTAACGCCCGCGCGGCATGGCGCGTCACGCCAGCCCACGCCTCTTCCGGCGTCAGGCCAAACTGCACGCAGGCCATGTTCATTGCCAGATGCAGGCTGCCGAATGGGCTGGTGCCGGGGTTGATATCGGTAGCGACCGCCATCGGCACGTTGTGCTGGCGCAGCAGATCCACCGGCGGGCGTTGGGTTTCACGCAGAAAATAAAACGCGCCAGGCAGCAGAACCGCCACCGTGCCCGCCTGCTGGAGGGCCATTACGCCCTGCTCATCCAGATACTCAATATGATCGGCGGACAGGCCGTGGTATTTCCCCACCAGCGCCGCACCGCCCAGATTAGAAAGCTGCTCAACGTGCCCTTTCACCGGGATGCCCAGCGCCTGCGCGGCGGCGAATACCCGTTTAGTCTGCGCCACGCTAAAACCGACGTTTTCACAAAACGCATCTACGGCGTCGAACAGTTTTTGCTCCCACAGCGCGGGCAAAATCGTCTCGCAAACGCGATCGATATAGCCGTCGGGATCGCCTTTATACTCCGGCGGCGTGGCGTGCGCCGCCAGCAGAGTGGCGCTGATCTCAACCGGGTTGGCCGCCGCCAGCCGTTGCGCCACTTGCAGCATTTTCTGCTCGGCCTCCAGATTCAAGCCGTAACCCGACTTCACCTCAATCGTCGTCACCCCTTCACGCATTAGCGCACTCAGCCGCTGCTGTGCAGTGTGCTGCAACTGTTCGGCAGACGCGGCGCGGGTGGCGTTGACGGTGGCGTTGATGCCGCCGCCCTGGGCGCTGATTTGCTGGTAGGAAACCCCGTTCAGCCGCTGTTCCCACTCCTGGGCGCGGTTACCACCGTAGATCAGATGGGTATGGCAGTCGATTAGCCCTGGCGTGACCAGCCGCCCTTGCAGGTCGATGATTTCGCCAGTGGGGTTATGCAACGCGGGCGTGACGGCCAGGATCGAGCCGCCACGCACAATGAGATCGTGCTGTTCCAGCAGGCCATAAGGCGTATCGACTGACGGGTTGAGCGTCGCGATCCGGCCGTTGCGCCAGATAACATCACCGGGAAGAAGGGATAAGGTCATAATGATCGCTTGTCATGGGTTGTCTATACATTTATTGGCAACCTGGAGGACTTGTCAACCGCGCCGCCGTTCACAGTTCACGAAAGCGCGGATAAAATTAACTTTTTCGCGCTTTAGCTTCCCGTTTTAATCAAGTTAGGTTAAAAAAGCAGGCTATTTCAGCACTCATCCTTTTTTACTCAGCAAGGAGCATCCCTTGAACAGATTTTCGGTTTCTCGTCTGGCGCTGGCTTTTGCCGTTGGCGTGACACTGACCGCCTGTAGCTCAACGCCGCCGGACCAGCGTCCGTCCGAGCAGGTAGCGCCAGGTACCGCCTCTCGCCCGATCCTGTCGGCTAACGAAGCGCAGAACTTCGTCGCGGCGCGTTATTTCTCCGCGATGGACCCGAACGCGGCGCCGTGGTCGCCAGCGAAAATCACCGTTCCCGCCCAGCCTGACTTCGTGGTTGGCCCGGCAGGTACCGCAGGCGTGACCCACACCTCCATTCAGGCGGCGGTGGATGCGGCGATTATTAAGCACACCAGCAACCGTCAGTACATCGCGATTATGCCGGGCACTTATGAAGGCACCGTGTATATTCCTGCTGCGTCCGGCAGCGTGACGCTGTACGGCCTGGGCGAAAACCCGGCGGATGTGAAAATCGGCGCGGCGCTGGATTCCGAAATGGATCGCGCGACCTGGCGTCACACGGTTAACCCGTCAGGCAAATACATGCCGGGCAAACCGGCCTGGTATATGTTCGATAACTGCCAGAACCGCCGCGAGGCCACGGTTGGCCTGATGTGTTCCGCCGTGGTGTGGTCCCAGAACAACGGGCTGCAACTGCATAATCTGACTATCGAAAACAATCTGGGCGACAGCGTGGATGCCGGTAATCACCAGGCGGTGGCGCTGCGTAGCGATGGCGACAAAGTGCAGATCGATAAGGTGAACATTCTGGGCCGTCAGAATACCTTCTTTGTGACCAACAGCGATCTGCAAAACCGTATTGTGAACAACCGCCAGACCCGCACGCTGGTCACTAACAGCTACGTGGAAGGCGACGTGGATCTGGTTGCCGGTCGTGGCGCGGTGGTGTTCGATAACACCGAATTCCGGGTGGTGAATTCCCGTACCCAGCAGGAAGGCTACGTGTTTGCTCCGGCGACTCAGCCGAACATCTGGTACGGCTTCCTGGCGACCAACAGCCGCTTCGTGGCGAACGGCGACGGCGTGGCGCAACTGGGCCGCGCATGGGATATCGAAGCGTCTGAAAGCGGCTATACCGCTAACCAGACGGCCAACGGTCAGGTGGTTATCCGCGATAGCGTGATTAACGAAGGCTTTAACAAAGCGAAGCCGTGGGGCGATGCGCTGGGCTCGAAACGTCCGTTCGCGGGCAACACCGGCACGATGGCGGATGACAAACTGCAGCGCGAGTTGAATGACAACAACTTCAACCGCATGTGGGAATTCAACAACCGCGGCCTGGGTAGCCAGGTGGTTGCCGAGCCGAAACAGTAACAAAAAAGGCGCATGATAAATGCGCCTGATTATTGAGCGGACACGCCACAGGCCTGTCCGCTTTTTTTTATGCCTTTAGCGCGCGTCGATCACTACCCACATCGGGCCCTGGCCCACGGCATAGCGCCCGACATCGCGCAGCAGGCCCTGCGCGCCTTCAATCGCATGAACAGAAATATGGTGCGACTTTTGCCCGGCAGCGATCAGGTATTTACCGCTGTGATCGATATTAAAACCGCGCGGCTGGGTTTCGGTCGGGTGGAAACCTTCCACAGCCAGCACGCTGCCGTCTTCGGATACGCTGAACACCGTCACGATGCTGGCGGTACGGTCGCAGGTGTAGAGGTGGCGGCCATCCGGGGTGATATGAATATCCGCCGCCCAGCGGGTGTCGGCAAAGTCCGGCGGCATAATGTCCAGCGTCTGGATGCATTCAATTTTGCCGTTCGGCGACTGTAGCGCCCAGACGTCTACGGTGCCGTTCAGTTCGTTTACGCTGTAGGCAAACTGATGATTCGGATGGAACGCCATATGGCGCGGGCCTGCGCCTTCTACGGTAGTCAGTTCCGGCGGGGTTTGCGCGGTGAGATTACCATCATCGCTCACGGTGAACAGGCAAATACGGTCCTGTTTCAGCGCCGGCACTAGCAGGGTGCGGTTATCCGGGGAAATGTTCGCCGAGTGGCAACCGTCCAGCCCTTCCACCACGTCAACCACCTCGCCAGGAATGCCGTCGTTAAGCGGCGTTACGCTGACGCAACCTGCGCCGTAGGAGCCGCTGAACAGGAATTTGCCGTGGTGATCGGTAGAAATATGGGTCGGGCTACCGGGCAGTGACGCTTCCGCTTCAAAGTTTAATGTGCCCTCGTCCGGGGAGATGCGGTAAGCGATGACGCGAAATTCGGGGCGCACGCCAACGTAGAGGTAACGCTTATCCGGGCTGATGACCATCGGCTGCACCTGGCCTGGCACATCGACCACCTGCAACAGCGTGAGCTCGCCCGTTGGGTTAAGACGCCAGACGTGGATCTGCTGGCTTTCCGGGCTGGCGGTATAAACGGTTTGTTTCATGAATACTCCTTTCCTCACGTGAGCGTTAAGTCTTCAAAAGGGTAGCGTGTTTTGTCGCAATGTGCCGAAGGCGAAACGGTGATTTTGACCCGGCGCGGTTGCGGTGTACCATCAACCGAACCTTTTATGAACAATACCTGACGGGAATTTGCCCATGCGTTATCGTGTCATCGCCCTTGATTTAGACGGAACCCTGCTCACGCCGCAAAAGACCATTTTGCCGGAATCGCTGGAGGCGCTAAAGCGCGCCCGTGAAGCAGGTTATCAGGTGCTGATTGTCACCGGTCGCCATCATGTCGCCATCCATCCTTTTTATCAGGCGCTGGCGCTGGATACACCTGCTATTTGTTGTAATGGCACTTATTTGTATGATTATCATGCAAAAAATGTCATTTCTTCCAACCCCATGCCCGCCGTTGCAGCCCGGCAGCTGATTGATGTGCTGGAGCAACACCAGGTTCATGGCCTGATGTACGTAGACAATGCCATGCTGTACCAATTGCCGACCGGCCACGTGTTACGCACCGAAAACTGGGCGCGCAGTTTACCGGAACACCAGCGTCCGGTGTTTTTGCAGGTGCCTTCCCTGCGTGAAGCGGCACAGCAGGCCGACGCTATCTGGAAATTCGCCCTCACCGATGCGGATCCCGGCAGGCTGCATGAAGTGGTGGCGCATATCGAAGAAAAATTCGGCTTTGCCTGCGAATGGTCGTGGCACGATCAGGTAGACGTGGCGCTGGCGGGCAACAGCAAAGGCAACCGCCTGGCGCAGTGGGTGGAGTCCCAGGGCATGAGCATGCAGGACGTGGTCGCGTTCGGCGACAACTATAACGACTTAAGTATGCTGGAGCGCGCCGGGCTCGGCATCGCGATGGGCAATGCCGACCAGGCCATTAAAGACCGCGTGAGCACGGTGATTGGCCTCAATACCGAGCCGAGTATCGCCGGGGCGATTTATCAGCATCTGCTGTGATCAGGCGGTAATCGACACGCTTTTGATCTGCGCGTACAGCCACTGGCCCGGTTTGATACTCAATTCATCCCGCGCCCAGGGGCTGATGCGCGCCCACAGCGTCCGGGTGCCAACATCCAGTTGCACTTCCACCTGCCCGTCATCATCCAGCAAATTCACCACTTTGGCCCGCAGCACGTTGCGAATACTGCTGTTGACCGGCGGTTGCAGCACTAAAGACACGTCCGACGCCTGAATGCGAATGCGCAAGGTTGATTGCAAAGGCTTATCAATGCGGTTGACCCAGATATGCTGATCGCCCAGCGCCAGCGCCGTCATCGCGTAGTGGGGATGGTGCTCCAGCACGCTGACTTTCAACACGCTGCTCTGCTGTTCGCGCGGCAGCCACGGATGCATTACCGCGCTGCCCCATACCGATTCCAGGCTGCCAAAGGCTTTCACGCTGCCGTTGTCCAGCACCAGCACGTTATCGGCAAGCTGGACAATTTCTTCCAGCGAGTGGCTGACGTAGAGCATCGGCGTCTGGATTTCTCGCGCCAGCCGCTGAAGATAGGCCAGCAGCTCGCGTTTGCGCGGGATATCCAGCGAGGCCAGCGGCTCGTCCAGCAGCAGCAGTTCCGGTGCGGTTAACAGCGCGCGGCCAATCGCTACCCGCTGTTTTTCACCGCCGGACAGCGAGCCCGGCAAGCGATCCAGAAGCGGTTCAATGCCCAGCAGCGCCACCAGCTTATCGAACTGCCCGGCCATGGATTTCGCCATGCCGTAGCGCAGGTTGCCGCCCACTTTATAGTGCGGAAACAGGCGCGCATCCTGAAACACATAGCCGACCCGGCGCTTTTCCGGCGGCAGAAATATTTTTTGTTCCGTGTCGCTCAATACCCGGTCGTTAAGCACAATCCGCCCGGATTCAGGGCGAGTCAGCCCGCAGATGGCGTTAATCAACGAAGTTTTACCCGCGCCGGAGACGCCGAAAATCGCCGTCACGTCCTGGCCCGGCAGGGTTTCGTTGACGTTCAGGTGGTGGCTGCCCAGGGTCTGGCGAAAGTTAAGTTCCAGCATAATCAGTTCCCCATCCGCTTACGGCTAACGCGGGCCAGCCATTCGGCGATCATCAGCGACATCACCGCCAGGACGATGGAAATCAGGCACAACCGCGCCGCCGCGCTTTCACCGCCCGGCGTCTGGATCAGGGTGTACATGGCGGAAGGAATAGTACGGGTTTCGCCAGGGATGTTGGAAACAAAGGTGATGGTCGCGCCGAATTCGCCGAGCGAACGGGCAAAAGCCAGCACGGTACCGGCAATAATGCCGGGTAAGGTCAGCGGTAACGTGATAGTGAAAAATACCCGCCAGCGGCCCGCGCCGAGGGTGCGCGCCGCCTGCTCAAGTTTTAAATCCACCGCTTCCAGCGCCAGGCGGATCGCGCGTACCATCAGCGGGAATGACATCACGCCCGCCGCCAGCACCGCGCCGCGCCAGCTAAAGGCGAACGTCAGTCCAAACCAGTCGTACAGCCATTGGCCGATAAAACCGCGCCGCCCCATCGCCACCAGCAATAAATACCCGACCACGACGGGCGGGAGCACCAGCGGCAGATGGATCAGGCTGTCGAACAGCGATTTGCCCGGGAAGCTGCATCTTACCAGCACCCAGGCACACAAGATCCCGAAGGGCAAACTAATCAATACTGCAATCGATGAGACTTTGAGGCTCAGCAACACGGCCTGCCATTCGGGTTCCGTTAACATCATTAGTGAGTGGTAAATCCGTATTGTTTAAAGATTGCCGCTGCCTGCGGCCCTTTCAGGTAATCGTAAAATGCGTTTACCTGGGCGTTATTATGCCCGTCGATGATGGCCATGGGGTATTCCACTTTTTTGTGGGAATTCTCCGGGAAGGTGCCCACCACTTTAACGCCTTTACCGGCGACCGCGTCAGAGCCGTAAACGATGCCGAGCGGCGCTTCGTTACGCTCAACCAGCGCCAGCGCGCCGCGTACGTCTTCCGCCGGAGCCAGGCTCGGGCTGACATTATCCCACGCGCCGAGCTTTTGTAGCGCTTCTTTGGCGTAAATGCCAGCCGGGACGTGCTCAGGATCGCCCACCGCCAGACGGCCACCATTCAGCAGGCTCTGCCAGTCGGTTTTCTCGTTAATGGCAATATCGCTCTGCTTGCTCTCTTTGGGTGCAACTACCACCAGGCTGTTGCCCAGCAGCGTTTCGCGGGTGGTGGTGTCGATGGATTTCTTATCGCTGGCGTAGTCCATCCACTTCTGATCGGCGGAGATAAACAGATCTGCTGGTGCGCCCGCTTCAATCTGACGCGCCAGGGTCGACGACGAAGCAAACGAGGAAACCACCTCCACCTGCTTCTCTTTTTTATATTGGGCCGCAATGTCCTGCATCGCGTTGGTCAGGGACGCCGCTGCAAACACGGTGATTTTTCCGTCAACCGCCAGCGCTTGTGTCGCCAGCCCCAGAGACAGTGCAATACCCGTCGTCAGTTTCAACCATTTATTTGCCATGTGCTTCTCCATTGAGCATCGTTATGTAGCCAGCAATATAACGGTGCGCATCAGATTATCAAAGCATTAATCGGCAAAATGTGAAGGGACTTGAGAGAAAACGCCCGGATAAACCGGGCGTTGGGGGGAATCAGTGCTGCTGCTTTGAGCGGTCTTTGTGACCAATAGTGGAGAAGACGTTAAAGACTTCGCCCAGGCCATAAATCAAACCCAGGATGATGGCCATCACCACGGGCACCATGATTACGGCAAACACCAGACTTTTCAACAACTCGAACATGGTAGCCTCCAGAATACAGGGAGCGTTATTTTAACGTCCCTCATAAAAAACGCACTCTCCTTTTTGTGCCATTTGCGTCGCCGTCGGGCTTTCAGTCACAATAGCCGTTTTACCTGGAGCCGGATATGCAAGCGGAAATTCTTCTTACTCTTAAACTCCAGCAACGCCTGTTTGCTGACCCGCGACGCATCGCGCTGCTTAAACAAATAGAACATACCGGATCAATTAGCCAGGGCGCGAAGCTCGCCAACATCAGTTATAAGAGCGCCTGGGATGCCATTAACGAGATGAACCAGCTCAGCGACCAACCGCTGGTGGACCGGGCGACCGGCGGCAAAGGCGGCGGCGGCGCGGTGGTGACAACGTATGGCAAGCGCCTGATCCAGCTCTACGATCTGCTGGGGCAAATCCAGCAAAAAGCCTTTGATGTACTGAGCGACGACAGCCTGCCGCTGGACAGCCTGCTGGCGGCAATCTCGCGGTTTTCACTGCAAACCAGCGCCCGTAACCAGTGGTTCGGCACCGTGACGCACCGCGAGGGTCATTCGGTGCAGGAACATCTCTCCATTTTGCTGGCGGATGGCGTAACCCGTCTGAACGCGGCGATTACCGCCCGCAGCGCGCAACGTCTCGGGCTGGAGACTGGCCGGGAAGTGCTGGTGCTGCTAAAAGCGCCCTGGGTGCAAATTACCCGCGATCCCGCGCAGGCTGCGAACGCAGACAATCAGCTTGCGGGCACGATCGGCGTCGTTGAACACGCTGACGACCAAAGTGAAGTGGTGGTGACTGTAGCGGGTGGGCAACGGGTATGCGCCACGCTGACGGCGCAACAGGTGGCCGAGCTTAAACCGGAAGAAGGCGCTGAGGTGATAGCCTATTTTAATGCCGATTCATTAATCGTTGCCACGCTCTGCTAAAACACAATGCCCGGTTGACAATTCCGGGCGCGCAACGTATCCCTGATGCTTATTTGCTGCAAAAAATGGGATAACACATGTCAGTATTGCAAATTTCGCAAGGCACGTTTCGCATTAGCGATACCCGCACCCTACAGCTTGCCGATATCACACTACGCGCTGGCGAAAGCTGGGCGTTTGTCGGGGCCAACGGCAGCGGCAAATCGGCGCTGGCAAAGGCGCTCTCCGGCGAGTTGCCGCTACTGAAAGGCCAGCGTGAATGCCGTTTCCAGCGCATCGTGCGGCTGTCGTTCGAGCAGTTACAAAAGCTGGTCAGCGAGGAATGGCAGCGCAATAACACCGATTTGCTCGGCCCTGGCGAAGACGATACCGGACGCACCACCGCGCAAATCATTCAGGAAGACGTTCACGATCCTGCCCGCTGCCAGGCGCTCGCGGAACGCTTCGGCATCACGCATTTGCTGGAACGGCGCTTTAAATATCTTTCTACCGGTGAAACCCGCAAAACCGTGTTGTGCCAGGCGCTGATGCCCAGGCCCGATCTGTTGATCCTCGATGAGCCTTTCGATGGCCTGGACGTGAACTCCCGGGAACAGCTTGCCCAACTGCTGGGCCAGTTAAGTCAGGAAGGCCATACCCTGGCGCTGGTGTTAAACCGCTTTGATGAGATCCCGGCGTTTGTGCAAAACGCCGGGGTGCTGGCGGACTGCATATTGACAGAAGTGGGCAACAAAGCGCAGTTGCTGGAACAGGCGCTGATCGCCCAACTGGCGCACAGCGAAAAACTGGCGGGTACCACCCTTCCCGAGCCGGATGTGGCCACGCCGGTGACGCTGGCCCCTGACGCCCCGCGAATTATCCTGCGCGATGGCGTGGTGTCGTATAACGATCGCCCTATTCTGCATAAGCTGAGCTGGACGGTGAATCCCGGCGAGCACTGGCAAATCGTCGGGCCGAACGGTGCGGGGAAATCCACCCTGCTGAGCCTGATCACCGGCGATCACCCTCAGGGCTACAGCAATGATTTAACGCTGTTTGGCCGCCGTCGCGGCAGCGGCGAAACCATCTGGGATATCAAAAAGCATATCGGCTATGTCAGCAGCAGTTTGCATCTTGATTACCGGGTCAGCACCACGGTGCGCAATGTGATCCTGTCTGGCTATTTTGATTCGATTGGGATCTACCAGGCTGTGTCGGATCGCCAGCACAAACTCACCCGCCAGTGGCTGGATATTCTTGGCATCAGCGATAAGGTGGCCGATGCGCCATTCCAGAGCCTCTCCTGGGGGCAACAACGGCTGGCGCTGATCGCCCGCGCGCTGGTCAAGCACCCCACGTTGCTGATCCTCGACGAGCCGTTACAGGGGCTGGACCCGCTCAACCGCCAGCTGATAAGGCGCTTTGTCGATGTCCTGATCGGCGAAGGCGCAACGCAGCTGCTGTTTGTTTCACACCATGCAGAAGACGCGCCGGACTGCATTACCCATCGCCTGACTTTCATGCCGGAAGGTGAAATCTACCGTTATCAATTCGACGCACTGAAATAGCCGATACAGGGGGCTTTACGCCCCCTTTTCAGACTAGCCGCATCTTTCAACGGCTAATCCACTGTTTTAGAATCATTTATTAACGGAATGAATCCGCGTGATATTTTAGTGTAAACGATTCCACTATTTTATCCGATATCACAGTTTACCGCGGTCTGTTATGCTATGGTTAACACATACCATAAGCGTAATGGAGCCAAATATGAGAGTTTTAGTAACAGGTGGTAGCGGTTACATAGGCAGTCATACCTGTGTGCAACTGCTGCAAAATGGCCATGACGTCATCATCCTTGATAATCTCTGCAACAGTAAACGCAGCGTGTTACCGGTTATTGAAACCCTGGGCGGCAAACAGCCAATGTTTATCGAAGGGGATATCCGCAATGAAAGCCTGCTGACCGAAATCCTCCACGACCACGCCATTGATACCGTGATCCATTTTGCCGGTCTGAAAGCCGTGGGCGAATCCGTCGCTAAGCCGCTCGAATATTACGATAACAACGTCAACGGCACGCTGCGCCTGATTTCCGCCATGCGCGCCGCTAACGTAACCAATTTCATTTTCAGTTCTTCCGCCACGGTGTACGGCGACCAGCCGAAAATCCCCTATGTTGAAAACTTCCCGACCGGCACACCGCAAAGCCCGTATGGCAAGAGCAAGCTGATGGTCGAGCAAATTCTTACCGACCTTCAGAAAGCCAATCCGCAATGGAGCATCGCGCTGCTGCGCTACTTCAACCCGGTCGGTGCGCACCCGTCAGGGGATATGGGCGAAGATCCACAGGGCATCCCCAATAACCTGATGCCGTACATCGCCCAGGTGGCGGTGGGCCGCCGCGATTCGCTGGCGATTTTCGGCAACGACTATCCGACCGAAGACGGCACCGGCGTGCGCGATTATATCCACGTGATGGATCTGGCCGACGGCCACGTCGCCGCGATGCAGCAACTGGCGGGCAAACCGGGCGTGCATATTTACAACCTCGGCGCGGGCGTCGGCAGCAGCGTGCTGGACGTGGTCAACGCCTTCAGCAAAGCCTGCGGCAAGCCGGTGAATTATCACTTTGCGCCGCGCCGTGATGGCGATCTCCCAGCCTACTGGGCCGACGCCAGCAAAGCGGACAAAGAGCTGAACTGGCGCGTGACGCGCACGCTGGATGAAATGGCACAGGATACCTGGCGCTGGCAGTCACGCCATCCCCAGGGCTATGCAGATTAAGGAATGCAGATGGAAAAGTTTAACCCGGTCGATCATCCGCATCGTCGTTATAACCCACTGAGCGGCCAATGGATCTTGGTGTCGCCGCACCGCGCCAAGCGCCCGTGGCAGGGCGCGCAAGAGACGCCATCCAGCACGCTGCTGCCATCCCACGATCCCGACTGTTTCCTGTGCCCCGGTAACGTCCGGGTCACAGGCGATAAAAATCCGGATTACACTGGCACATACGTTTTTACCAACGATTTTGCGGCGCTGATGACCGACACGCCGGACGCGCCGGAAAGCCAGGATCCGCTGATGCGGCTGGAAAGCGCGCGCGGCACCAGCCGGGTAATTTGCTTCTCGCCGGATCACAGCAAAACGCTGCCGGAAATGACCGTCGCGGCGCTGGAAGAGGTGGTCAGCACCTGGCAGGCGCAAACCGAAGAACTGGGTAAAACTTACCCGTGGGTGCAGGTATTTGAGAACAAAGGCGCAGCGATGGGCTGCTCCAACCCGCATCCGCATGGCCAGGTGTGGGCGAATAGCTTCCTACCGAACGAAGCGGCGCGGGAAGATAAGCTTCAGCGTGAGTATTTCGCCGGGCAAGGCCGTCCGATGCTGGTGGACTACGTTCAGCGTGAACAGGCGGACGGTAGCCGTACGGTGGTTGAAACTGAGCACTGGCTGGCGGTAGTACCTTACTGGGCGGCCTGGCCGTTTGAAACGCTGCTGCTGCCAAAAGCGCACGTCACACGTATTACCGACCTGAGCGACGAACAGCGCCGCGACCTGGCGCTGGCGCTAAAGAAACTCACCAGCCGCTATGACAACCTGTTCCAGTGCTCTTTCCCCTATTCTATGGGGTGGCATGGCGCGCCGTTTACCGAAGACGACCCCACGCCCTGGCAGTTGCATGCCCATTTCTACCCGCCGCTGCTGCGTTCCGCCACGGTGCGTAAATTTATGGTGGGCTATGAAATGCTGGCCGAAACCCAGCGTGATTTAACCGCTGAGCAAGCTGCCGAGCGCCTGCGTGCGGTAAGCGACATTCACTTTCGCGAGTCCGGAGTTTAATAATGAGTCTGAAAGATAAAACCCAATCTCTGTTTGCTGACGCGTTCGGCTACCCTGCGACCCATACCCTTCAGGCACCAGGGCGCGTCAACCTGATTGGCGAGCACACCGACTATAACGACGGTTTTGTGCTGCCTTGCGCCATTGATTATCAAACCGTGATTAGCTGCGCGGCGCGGGATGACCGCACGGTGCGGGTGATTGCCGCCGATTATGACAACCAAATCGACGAATTTTCTCTGGATGCGCCGATCCTCAGCCATGACTCTCAACAGTGGTCCAACTATGTGCGCGGCGTGGTGAAACACCTGCAGCAGCGCGACCGCAGTTTTGGCGGGGCGGACCTGGTGGTCAGCGGCAACGTGCCGCAGGGCGCGGGCTTAAGTTCATCGGCTTCGCTGGAAGTGGCGGTGGGCACCGTGTTTCAGCAGCTTTACCACCTGCCGCTGGATGGCGCGCAAATTGCCCTTAACGGCCAGGAAGCGGAAAACCAGTTTGTTGGCTGTAACTGCGGCATTATGGATCAGCTGATTTCCGCGCTGGGTAAAAAAGATCATGCCCTGCTGATTGACTGCCGTTCTCTGGGCACCAAAGCGGTGCCGATGCCGGAAGGCGTGGCGGTGGTGATCATCAACAGTAATTTCAAACGCACTCTGGTGGGCAGCGAGTACAACACCCGCCGCGAGCAGTGCGAAACCGGCGCGCGTTTCTTCACCCAAAAAGCGCTGCGTGATGTGAAGATTGAGCAATTTAACGCGGTGGCGAATGAGCTGGACCCGGTTGTTGCGAAACGCGTGCGCCACGTACTGACCGAAAACGCCCGTACCGTTGAAGCCGCAGACGCACTGGCGCGCGGCGACCTGAAACGAATGGGCGTGCTGATGGCGGAATCCCACGCCTCGATGCGCGACGATTTCGAAATCACCGTGCCGCAGATCGATACCCTGGTAGAGATCGTTAAAGCGGCGATCGGCGACGAAGGCGGCGTGCGTATGACCGGCGGCGGATTCGGTGGCTGCATCGTGGCGTTAATGCCGGAAGCGTTAGTCCCGGCGGTTAAAGAGGCTGTCGCTAACCAGTACGAAGCGAAAACAGGCATCAAAGAAACCTTTTATGTGTGCAAAGCATCAGAAGGAGCCGGACAGTGTTAAGAGAAACCACGGCGCTCGCCCCTGACGGGCTGCCTTATCGGCTCACCACCCTGCGCAACAGCACGGGAATGGTGGTGACATTAATGGACTGGGGCGCGACGCTGTTGTCTGCGCGGGTGCCGATGAGCGACGGTACGGTGCGTGAAACCCTGCTGGGCTGCCCTTCCCCGGAAGAGTGGCAAAACCAGACCGCGTTTTTAGGCGCCAGCATTGGCCGTTACGCCAACCGTATAGCCAAATCGACCTTTACCCTGGAGGGCGAAACCGTCACGCTGACCCCAAGCCAGGGCGAGAACCAGTTGCACGGCGGGCCGGAAGGTTTTGATAAACGCCGCTGGCTGATCGAGCGCAAGAATGAATCAGAAGTGGTGTATACCCTCACCTCCCCGGATGGCGATCAGGGTTTCCCTGGTGAAGCGCGCGCCTGGGCGCACTACACCCTGACGCAAGATAACCAACTGGTGATTGAATACCGCGCCACGGTGGATAAGCCCTGCCCGGTAAACCTGACCAATCACGCCTATTTCAACCTGGACGGTGCGCAGGGCGATGTGCGCAATCATCGTCTGCAACTGTTTGCCGACGCGTATCTGCCGGTAGACAGCATGGGCATTCCGACACGCGATCTCACCAAAGTCGCGCTGACCAGCTTTGATTTCCGCCAGCCAAAAGTTATCGCCCAGGCGTTTATGAGCGATGCCGATCAGCAGCAGGTCAAAGGCTACGATCACGCGTTTTTATTGCAGGCCAAAGGCGACCTGTCCCAGCCAGCGGCGCATCTCTGGTCAAGCGATGAAAAGCTGCAAATGACGGTGTATACCACTGCCCCGGCTTTGCAGTTCTATTCCGGGAATTTCCTCGACGGCACACCGGCGCGCGAGCAAGGGAATTATTCCGCCTGGCAAGGTCTGGCGCTGGAAAGTGAATTCCTGCCGGATAGCCCGAACCACCCGGAATGGCCGCAGCCGGACTGCGTTCTGCGTCCCGGCGAAGAGTACCGCAGCGTCACGATTTATCAGTTCACGGCGCAATAACCGCTGAGCCCTCCAAACCCGGAGGGCTTTTTTTCGCCATATCGCTGATATTCTGTTCTTTGCGAGACAAAATCATAACCCTGACGTCACATCCGCCTTACACTCCGCCGCTATTTTCGCTATGTTAGAGAATTAGCGTTGCCGCTGTCGCGAACACGGCAATATAATGATTATCGTTATCATTTAACCCAGGAGTAAATCTATGGCTGTAACTAAGCTGGTACTGGTTCGTCACGGTGAAAGTCAGTGGAACAACGAAAACCGCTTCACCGGTTGGTACGACGTTGACCTGTCTGAAAAAGGCGTTGGCGAAGCGAAAGCGGCGGGCAAACTGCTGAAAGAAGAAGGCTTCAGCTTTGATTTTGCTTATACCTCCGTGCTAAAACGTGCCATCCATACCCTGTGGAATGTGCTGGATGAGCTGGATCAGGCGTGGTTGCCGGTTGAGAAATCCTGGAAACTGAACGAGCGTCATTACGGTGCGCTGCAAGGCCTGAACAAAGCAGAAACCGCAGAAAAATACGGCGACGAGCAGGTAAAACAGTGGCGTCGCGGCTTTGCGGTAACCCCGCCGGAACTGACCCGTGACGACGAACGTTATCCGGGCCACGATCCGCGTTACGCGAAACTGACCGAGAAAGAGCTGCCGCTGACCGAAAGCCTGGCGCTGACCATCGACCGCGTCATTCCCTACTGGAACGAAACCATTCTGCCACGTCTGAAAAGCGGTGAGCGCGTGATTATCGCGGCACACGGCAACTCCCTGCGCGCGCTGGTGAAATACCTCGACAACATGGGCGAAGACGAAATTCTTGAACTGAATATCCCGACCGGCGTGCCGTTGGTGTATGAGTTCGATGAAAACTTCAAACCGATCAAACACTACTACCTGGGTAACGCTGACGAGATCGCTGCGAAAGCCGCTGCCGTTGCCAATCAGGGTAAAGCGAAGTAATCCGCTACTGAATACAAATAAGGCGTGGTAGCAACCACGCCTTTTTTATTTCCGCGATTCGCTTAACCGCGACGCGCTTTCACCGCTGCGGCCAGTTGGTTCAGCAGGATTTCGGTGTCATGCCAGCCGATGCAGGCGTCGGTCACGCTCTTGCCATAAACCAGCGGCTCGCCGCTTTCCAGGCTCTGATTACCTTCTACCAGATGGCTTTCAATCATCACGCCCATAATCGCTTTTTCACCGTTAGCGATCTGATTGCAGACATCTGTACCCACTTCCATCTGCTTATGGAACTGCTTGCTGGAGTTGGCATGGCTGAAATCGATCATCACCTGCGGCGTTAAGCCCGCTTTAGTCAGGCCGGTTTTTACTTCAGCCACGTGCGCCGCGCTGTAGTTCGGCTCTTTGCCGCCGCGCAGAATGATGTGGCAGTCGCCGTTACCGCTGGTGTTCACGATCGCCGAGTGGCCCCATTTGGTCACAGACAGGAAACAGTGCGGCGCGCTGGCCGCGTTGATGGCGTCGATCGCCACTTTGATGGTGCCGTCAGTGCCGTTTTTGAACCCCACCGGGCAGGAAAGACCCGATGCCAGCTCGCGGTGTACCTGAGATTCGGTGGTGCGCGCGCCAATGGCACCCCAGCTCATCAGATCAGCAACGTATTGCGGGGTGATCATGTCAAGGAATTCGCCGGCAGCCGGTAAGCCTGAGTCGTTGATGTCCAGCAGCAGCTTACGGGCGATGCGTAGGCCGTCATTGATCTGGAAAGAGTTATCCATATGCGGATCGTTAATCAGCCCTTTCCAGCCCACCGTGGTACGCGGTTTTTCAAAATAAACGCGCATGACCACTTCCAGCTCGCCTTTAAGGCTTTCGCGCAGGTTCAGCAGACGAGCGGCGTATTCTTTTGCGGCTTTAGGATCGTGAATCGAGCACGGACCAATCACCACCAGCAGGCGATCGTCCTGGCCTTTCAGGATCTGATGAATGGCCTGGCGTGACTGAGAAACGGTTTCAGCCGCTTTTTCCGAGGCGGGAAACTTCTCTAACAGCGCTACAGGGGGTAATAATTCATTGATGGTGTTGATTCGTAAGTCGTCGTTCTGATAATTCATGATCTTTCCAGTGGGGCCCAACAATTTCGAGTAAGTGCAATCCTTCCAATCTATCTCGTCACGTTCGAAGTGTAAACGCGCTTTTACACTTCGGACAGAAAATTCCTGGAAATGACCTAATAAACGCCAGAAAGTAGCGAAAAGCGCGATCGAGTCTACAATTTTTACTTGTAACCACTCTGTTTTTGCCTTTTTCCGAAATTGCATGCTGAGTTATTCCTGAGCTGCAAATTTTTTAACTTAGCTTCAGATTATTGCCAGCACAATCTGACGTAACGTTGGAAGAAAACTTTCCAGCACGATGACTAAAACAGGAGCATGACGATGAACAAACTGACTGCATTGATTCTTAGCGCAACGCTCTCTTTAGCCAGTGGCGCGGCGCTAGCCGCAGAAACGAACGCCAACTCCACTGATAATAACGGCCCGGCCAACGCCGCTGCCAGCGCAGGAGTAGGTACACCGGAAGCGAACCAAAATATCGCTCCGAAAGGTGTTGATAGCAATGACATCAATACCGGCAATAAAAACATGAGCAACTCAGGGACCACCGGCACCAATATGGGGGCTTCCGGCACTGGCACCGGCACCGGCACCGGCACCACCGGTACTGGCACAGGCGGCACCATGCTGCATCCTGACACCAGCAACACCAACAGTGCCACGTCCACCGGCCCAAATTCAGCCGATGAGATCCATAAAAATACCCAGTGTAAGGACGGTAAATGTCCTGACATCAACGACAAAGTCGAAACCGGTCAGGGTGGCGACAACGTCAACCCTAACACTGACGGTACGACTCACTAATTAATAGTGAATGAGACAAAGGAGAGCTTCCGCTCTCCTTTATTTTTGGTAACTTAACCTGATCATTCATGGATGCTAACAAGAAATCAGGTAGCTATGGCCCACTCACATTCGCATTCTCATTCACCCGCTTCCGAAAATAACGGTAACAGCAAAAGGCTGTTGGCCGCCTTTGTGGTTACCGCAGCTTTTATGGTGCTGGAAGTCATCGGCGGTTTGATTTCCGGCTCCCTGGCCCTGCTCGCTGATGCCGGACATATGCTCACCGATGCCGCCGCGCTGCTGTTTGCCTTTCTCGCCGTGTATTTCGCCCGTCGTCCACCGAATAACCAGCATACTTTCGGTTGGCTGCGCCTGACGACGCTTGCCGCGTTTATTAATGCTATCGCGCTGGTGCTGATCACCGTGCTGATCGTGTACGAGGCGTTTGTACGTTTCTGGCATCCGCAACCGGTCGCCGGGAAAACGATGATGGTCATCGCCGTCGCGGGGCTGTTTGCCAATCTTATGGCGTTCTGGATACTGCACCGGGGCAGTGAAGAGAAAAACATGAACGTCCGCGCTGCGGCGCTGCATGTACTGGGGGATTTACTGGGTTCAGTGGGCGCGATTATTGCCGCGTTGGTGATCCTGTGGACCGGCTGGACGCCTGTCGACCCGATTTTATCGGTGCTGGTTTCCTGCCTGGTTTTGCGCAGCGCGTGGCGTTTATTGAAGGAGAGCGTAAACGAACTGCTGGAAGGCGCGCCGAAAGCGCTGGATATCGCAGCGCTGAAGCGCAACCTTAGCCGTTCGATTCCTGAAGTACGCGACGTGCATCATGTACATATCTGGCTGGTGGGAGAAAAACCGGTCATGACGCTGCATGTTCAGGTGATACCGCCCCACGATCACGACGCGCTGTTAGGCCGCATCCATCACTTCCTTGAGCATGAATACCACGTGGAACACGCCACGGTGCAGATGGAATACCAGCCCTGCAACGGGCCGGATTGCCATCTTTACCAGTCAACGCCTGACGCGCATCACCATCATCATTAATTCAGCGCCCGTGAGCCATGCTCGCGGGCCGATTTAATCCACATCCGGCTGCCATTCAGCGCGATAAACGTCAGGATCAGGTATTCCAGCGACATCGCCAGTACACCCTGTAACGCGAAAATCACGACGCTGATAACGTTGATAATGACCCACAGCAGCCAGTTTTCGACGTATTTGCGGGTCATCAGGATCATCGCAACAATCGACAACACCATCATGCAGGAATCCCAGAACGGGAAGGCGTCCGGCTGGAGTTCCGGTTGGATCACGTTCAGGCCCAGCGCCTGCATGATCGAAACCGCAACCCGGGTCAGGAATCCAAACACCGGATCGATATACACGGTCATCAAACCAATCGCTACCACACAGGCGGCCAGCCAGCCCATGGCTTTCGGCATTGGCAGCCAGCGGATTTTCAGCAGCGCTTCGTTGTTATTCGTTTGCCGTGACCAGGCATACCAGCCGTAAATGTTGGCAACGAAGAAGAAAAGTTGCAGCAGCAGGCTGGCGTA
The DNA here is from genome assembly GCF_056155425.1 of Atlantibacter sp. MEI4A-1023. Taxonomy (NCBI): domain Bacteria; kingdom Pseudomonadati; phylum Pseudomonadota; class Gammaproteobacteria; order Enterobacterales; family Enterobacteriaceae; genus Atlantibacter; species Atlantibacter sp. MEI4A-1023. The sequence goes on along the minus strand of NZ_CM149568.1, from coordinate 1,586,958 downwards.
CAACTGGATCTGGAAGAAAATCACCGCGAACAGCGTGACGTTAATCAGGCCGAAGAAGTAGTTGATGATTTTTTCCAGACTCGCCAGCCAGATGCACAGCAGCCCGGCAATAGTGCCAATCGCTTCAATCCATGACAGAGAATAACCGCCGGTCCCAATTGGAATGTGAACCAGGATATTCTGCACACTAAAAAAGTCCATATTTTCCCCAGAGCGTAGTGTGTTACGCGACGTTCGTTATTCGGTATTAACGACGAAGTGTAGCCGCAAAATCCAACATGCGGTTAAGCGGCACTAATGCCCCTTCCCGCAGCGCGGCATCCACATGGATCTCATGGGCGCTTCCGCCCGCTTCCAACCCTTCAGCGATGGCTTGCAGGCCGTTCATCGCCATCCACGGGCAATGGGCGCAACTACGACAGGTCGCCCCCTCTCCCGCCGTCGGCGCTTCCAGCAACTCTTTCTCCGGGCAAGCCTGCTGCATTTTGTAAAAAATGCCGCGATCGGTCGCGACGATGAGCTGCGGATGCGGCAGCGTTTTGGCAGCGGCGATAAGCTGGCTGGTTGAGCCCACCGCATCAGCCATATCGACAATCGCCTGCGGTGACTCCGGGTGAACCAGCACCGCAGCCTGCGGATATAGTGCTTTCATGCGCGCCAGCGCCTGGGTTTTAAACTCATCGTGAACGATACAGGCACCCTGCCAGCACAGAACGTCTGCGCCGGTCTGCTTCTGAACGTAGTTGCCGAGATGGCGATCCGGGGCCCAGATGATTTTTTCCCCCAGGCTATCGAGATGTTCAATCAACTCCACCGCGATACTGGACGTGACCACCCAGTCGGCGCGCGCTTTCACTGCGGCAGAGGTATTGGCATACACCACCACGGTGCGATCGGGGTGCGCATCGCAGAACGCGCTAAATTCATCAATCGGACAGCCAAGATCCAGCGAGCATTCGGCCTGAAGTGTCGGCATCAGAATAGTTTTTTCGGGGCTGAGGATTTTGGCGGTTTCTCCCATAAAACGTACACCGGCGACCAGCAATGTGGAGGCTTGATGATTTGCCCCAAAGCGCGCCATTTCCAGCGAATCCGAAATGCAGCCGCCAGTCTCTTCCGCCAGCGCCTGGATTTCCGGGTCGGTGTAGTAATGCGCCACTATCACCGCGTCGCGCTCTTTTAGCAGGCGTTTGATTTTCTCTTTATAGAAAACCTTTTCGTCACCGCTTAAAGGGCGTGGCTTAGGCGGAAACGGGTAAATGGCATCTTCGGGTCTAAACATTACGCTCATCATGCAATCTCGTTTTGCTGGCTGAACCATTTGGCGGTTACAAAGCCTGATTCCCGCATAAAATGGCAGGATTGTTTTATATGCTAAACAAGATAGCCGATTGTGCAGCAAAAGTCGTGGGGAAAATGCGCCAGTATGAAAATCAGCCATTTTCAGAGCGATGACGGGTTTATTTTGTTACCCACCATATTTGGGGATGCCTGAAAAGGCGATTTCCAGTCCTTTAAGAATGTTCTGTGTTTAAACATTTAAACATAAAAGTAACAATTTTAGCCGCCCAGGATGAGGTGGCATATTTTACTGAGTAACGGATCGGCTCATCCAGGGAAAAATATGAACGGAAAACTAAAAGGATTAACAAGAATGAAAAAGGTATCTCTGGCGATTTTACTCGCGGGCGGGATGGCAAGTGGCGCGGCACTGGCGGATAACCACACTGTTTCAGTAGGTTACGCGCAAAGCAAAGTAGAAGATTTTAAAAACATCCGTGGCGTTAATGTTCAGTACCGTTATGAATTTGATTCTCCGGTAAGCTTCCTGGGATCTTTCACCTATATGAAAGGCGATGATGACCAGAATTATTATCTCGCCTCTGACTATGTTCAAAACCACGTCGAAGCCAAATATTACTCCCTGTTGGTCGGCCCGGCTTACCGCATTAATGAATATGTTTCTCTATATGCGCTGGGCGGCGTGGCGCGTTCAAAAGCGGAAGGCAATACTACCTGGCATAATGCCGGTGATGGTTACGTAGGCCGCGACGGCATTTCTGAGAAATCCACCTCATTTGCTTATGGCGCAGGGGTGATTTTTAACCCGGTGGAAAACCTCTCGGTTAACGTCGGCTATGAAGGCACGAATGCCGACCTGGAAGGCAGCCGCTCAATCAACGGCTTTAACGTGGGCGTAGGTTACCGCTTCTGATCGGTTTACGCTGCTGCAGATAGCAAAAAAGCGCCTTTAGGGCGCTTTTTTGCACTGGTGGGTCGTGCAGGATGACTCGCTTCGCTCGCCCTTCGGGCCGTCGCCGCAAGCGGCTCCGTTGTCTCACTTCGTTCGACCCGAACCTGCTGCAGGTTCGAATCTTCTGTATCGCAGATAGCAAAAAAGCGCCTTTAGGGCGCTTTTTTACATTGGTGGGTCGTGCAGGATTCGAACCTGCGACCAATTGATTAAAAGTCAACTGCTCTACCAACTGAGCTAACGACCCTTTCGGGAACTGCTGCCGCAGATTATTTTCAGAGTGGTGGGTCGTGCAGGATTCGAACCTGCGACCAATTGATTAAAAGTCAACTGCTCTACCAACTGAGCTAACGACCCATACTGGGTCACATCTGAATGCGGGTAAAACTTTATATTGGTGGGTCGTGCAGGATGACTCAGCTTCGCCTCGCCCTTCGGGCCGTTGCTGACGCAACGTTATCCTTCACGTTTTACTACTGCTATCCACCTGAATATTGGTGGGTCGTGCAGGATTCGAACCTGCGACCAATTGATTAAAAGTCAACTGCTCTACCAACTGAGCTAACGACCCAAGTGGTGGGTGATGACGGGCTCGAACCGCCGACCCCCTCCGTGTAAAGGAGATGCTCTACCAACTGAGCTAATCACCCACTGAGGTACTGATTAATGCGTAAAGTGGTGGGTCGTGCAGGATGACTCGGCTTCGCCTCGCCCTGCGGGCCGTTGCTTGCGCAACGTTATCCTTCACGTTTTGCTACTGCTATCCACCTTGATATTGGTGGGTCGTGCAGGATTCGAACCTGCGACCAATTGATTAAAAGTCAACTGCTCTACCAACTGAGCTAACGACCCACTTTTTGCCACCTCGGGTTTGTTTCATATTCCTCGGCAACGGCGGCATATATTACTGATTTCAGAATCAGGCGCAACAAAAATTTCGATATAGATCACTTAACTGCTTAAGTTTCACACGGTGAGACCAGAAAAACCGCATTCTGGTCGAACCCTGAACTATTGCATTGCACTTAAGCGTTTCTGCGCCTGTTTCGCGCCATCCGTATTGGGATACTTACTGACGACCTGCTGATACACCGCTTTGGCTTTCGCGCTGTCGCCTTTGTCCTGCATGATCAGACCCACTTTGAACATGGCGTCAGAGGCTTTCGGCGATTTCGGGTAATTTTTCACTACCGAGGCAAAATAATACGCCGCGTCGTCTTTCTTACCCTTATTGTAATTCAACTGCCCCAGCCAATAGTTCGCGTTCGGCTGGTAGGTTGAATCCGGGTACTTCTTCACGAAGTTCTGGAATGCCGCAATCGCGTCATCCTGGCGCGATTTATCCTGCACCAGTGCGATGGCCGCATTGTAGTCGGTATTCGCGTCACCGCTCTGTACTGGCGCGCCTGTGCTGGCGGCTGGCGCGTTTGCTGCGCCATCGCCTGAAGGCGCGGCAGTGTTGTTCTGCGCGCTGGTATCGCCGGACTGCGCAGCAGCGCCGCCGTTACTGAGGCTATCGATTTGCAATAACAGCTGCTTCTGGCGCTCCACAACCTGATTCAACTGATACTGGCTTTCCTGAATCTGACCGCGCAGGGAGTCAATATCGTTCTGGTTATCGGAGAGTTGCTGCTGGAGTTGCGTTAAAAGCTGACTGTGAGCGTTAGAAATACGCTCAAGTTGCGTGACCCGGTCTTCAACCGAGCCTGAGCCGACACTACTGATTGGCGCCTGAGCAAAAGCGGCCCAGGGGGCCGCTATGCCAACCAGTAACGACAGACTCATCAGATGACGTCTGAAGTTACTGCTCATGCGATTCTCTTAGTAAACCAGTACGGCACGACGGTTTTTAGCGTAAGCCGCTTCGTCGTGACCCAGTACTGCAGGTTTTTCTTTACCGTAAGAAACGATGGAGATCTGATCAGCAGAAACGCCTTTACCCTGCAGGTACATCTTAACGGCGTTAGCACGACGTTCACCCAGGGAGATGTTGTACTCAGGAGTACCACGTTCGTCCGCATGACCTTCTACGGTGACTTTGTAAGACGGGTTACTACGCAGGAAGTTAGCGTGAGCATCCAGCATTGCAGCGAAGTCAGAACGGATGTCGTACTTATCCAGATCGAAGTAAACGATGTTGTTCTGCTGCAGCTGCTGCATTTGCAGGCGCGCTTGCTCTTCAGAAGACATATTGCCGCTGCCGTTAGCGTCCATACCAGTGCCGGCGCCGTTCAGCATGCCGCCTTCGCTGCCATCGTTGCTTGCGTTCTTGTTAGAAGAACACGCTGCGATTGCCATTACAGGCAGAGCGATCATCAGCCCTTTCAGCACTTTGTTCAGTTGCATTTCAATGATTCCTTTAGTAATCAATTAATTATTATTACAGATACGGCGACCAGGCAGGGAATTTGACCTGTCCATCAGTAGCCGGAAGACGCGCTTTGAAACGCCCATCTGTTGAAACCAAATTCAGCACAGATCCCATCCCCTGAGAAGAGCTGTAGATTACCATCGTGCCGTTAGGTGCCAGACTTGGCGTTTCATCCAGGAACGTTGACGACAGTGTTTGTACGCCACCCGTTACCAGATCCTGTTTAGCAATGTGCTGAGCGCCACCGTTGGAGCTCACCATCACCATAAATTTACCGTCTGCGCTCACGTCAGCGTCCTGGTTCTGAGAACCTTCCCAGGTTACGCGCTGCGGCGCGCCGCCGTTAACGTTAACTTTATACACTTGCGGACGGCCTGCCTGGTCAGAGGTATAGGCCAGCGTCTGGCTATCCGGGAACCAGGTCGGTTCAGTGTTGTTGCTGCGGCCATCGGTGACCTGACGGATCTGGCCGGAACCGATGTCCATCACATACAGGTTCAGGCTACCGGTTTTAGACAGCGCGAACGCCAGTTTAGAACCGTCCGGCGAGAAGGCTGGCGCACCGTTGTGGCGTGGGAACGACGCAACCTGACGCACCGCGCCGTTGGCCAGCGTCTGGATAACCAGCGCGGAACGACCGCTTTCGAAAGTTACATAAGCAACTTTAGAGCCGTCCGGCGACCATGCTGGCGACATCAGCGGCTGAGGTGAACGGTGAACCACGAACTGATTGTAACCGTCGTAGTCAGACACACGCAGTTCATACGGGAACTGACCGCCGTTAGTCTGTACAACGTAGGCGATACGGGTACGGAACGCGCCCTTAATGCCGGTCAGCTTTTCGAACACTTCGTCACTCGCCGTGTGGCCTGCATAGCGCAGCCACTGCTTGTTCACTTTGTAAGAGTTCTGAGCCAGAACGGTACCTGGCGCGCCCGAGGTATCTACCAGTTGATAGGCCACTGTGTAGCTGCCGTCACCGTTCGGAGTGACCTGCCCTACCACGACGGCATCAATACCCAGCGCAGTCCATGCAGCAGGTTGAACTTCCTGTGCGGAACCCGGCTGCTGCGGCAGACGTGAACGATCTAACGGGTTAAATTTACCGCTGTTGCGAAGGTCGGCCGCGACAATGCCGCCAATGTCTTCTGGCGCTGCGCCTGGGCCTGCCCATTTAAAAGGAGCAACACCAATCGGACGCGCGGAATCTACCCCCTGGGTAATTTCAATGCGCACTTCTGCATGCAGCACCGCTGCCCACAGCATCAGAAAACCAAATGCTACTCGTAATGCCTGCTTCATCATTTCTCCCTTACCTGGACGCAACGTCCACGATAATTTAGCAGAATGTTAACAAACCCAAAAACACAAGACGGCTCAAACACTAATTCTTAGCTTAGTGAACATATCCCCGTTTTCACGGGGATAATAGTACTAAGGTTTAAAGTCCAGCGGAGCATTTTTAAACACTTCATAGACATCCTGGCTCGGTGGTTTCGGGATTTTCGCCAGCCTTGCCGCTGCAACAGCAGCCTGGCATAGCGCCGCATCCCCACCTTCTGATTTGATATCAAGCAATAAGCCATCAGGAGCCAGTTTTATCCGTAAGGTACAGACTTTACCGGCGAAAGAAGGATCGTTATAAAACTTACTTTCGATCGCAGACTTTATTTGCCCTGCATAATTGCTGATATCAGCGCCAGACGCGCCATTAGCTTTATTATTTCCTTTACCGGCGGCCGATGCGGTATTTCCTTTAGCTCCACCCCCGGTTTTCGGCGCATTCTTACCTGAGCTTAAATCGCCGAACAGGTCGTCAACGTCAGCCGCTTTCGCCGCAGCGGCTTTTTCTGCTGCGGCCTTGGCTGCTGCCGCTTTTTTCTCGGCAGCGGCTTTTTCAGACGCTGCTTTCTTGTCCGCCGCCGCTTTGGCCGCTGCGGCTTTTTCAGCGGCGGCCTTTTCAGCCGCCGCTTTCTCTGCGGCAGCTTGTTTCGCGGCTTCGGCTTGCGCTTTCTTCTCGGCGTCAGCGGCGGCTTTCGCGGCTGCCGCTTGCGCTTTTTTCTCCGCGTCGGCGGCTGCTTTTGCGGCTTCGGCCTCCGCTTTCTTCTTCGCATCAGCTGCGGCTTTCGCTGCTTCGGCTTCCGCTTGTTTCTTCGCGGCGGCGGCAGCTTTCGCTGCATCCTCCTGCGCTTTCCTGGCAGCATCTGCGGCGGCTTTAGCCTGGGCGTCCGCCTGCGCTTTGGCATCGGCTGCCGCTTTCGCTGCGGCGGCTTCGGCCTGCTTCTGCTGTTCCTGGGCGCGTTTCGCGGCTTCTTCAGCCTGTTTCTGCTGTTCAGCCTGCTCGCGGGCGTTTTCCTGCGCCTGCAAGCGCTCTTTTTCCAGCTCCTTCAACCGCTGCTGTTCAGCCGCCTGCTTTTCACGTAATTCTTCAGCCTGCTGCTGGGCTTGCTTTTCACGCTGTTCAGCGGCCTGCTTCGCGCTGGCGCGCTGCTCCTGCTCGCGATTGTACTGATTTACCACGGCACCCGGATCGACCATAACAGCATCAATTGCCGAGCCGCCGCCACCGCCTGCGCTGGCGTCAATGTTTTCGTCAAACGAGCTCCAAATCAGTATTGCAATCAGGATGATATGCAGCACCACTGAAATGATTATCGCCCGTCTCAGCTTGTCGTTCTGTTCGGTTGCCTTTGACACTCTCGGTTCCCAAAAACTTTTCGCCTGTTAAGCGGATTTTCAGATAGGCTGCGTCATTAAGCCCACAGACTTAACACCCGCCTGATGCAACAGGTTCAGCGCTTTGATGATTTCATCATAAGGGACCTCTTTCGCCCCCCCGATAAGGAAGACCGTTTTCGGATTCGCCTGCAGACGGCGTTGCGCTTCGGCAATCACCTGCTCGGAAGGCAACTGGTCTAAACGATCTTTTTCAACCACCACGCTGTACTGCCCTACCCCGGACACTTCGATAATGACCGGCGGATCGTCATTGGTGCTGACGGTTTGTGAATCCATCGCATCCGGCAAATCGACTTCCACGCTCTGGGTGATGATTGGCGCTGTGGCCATAAAAATCAGCAACAGCACTAGCAGCACGTCCAGCAGCGGAACGATATTAATTTCGGACTTCAGTTCGCGACGACCCCGTCCACGAGTTCTGGCCATGGCTTACCCCTTGGTGCTCTCTGGGTTTGCGAATGCCTGACGGTGCAGGATCGCCGTGAACTCTTCCATAAAGTTGTCGTAGTTCAGTTCCAGTTTGTTAACACGCTGATTAAGGCGGTTGTATGCCATAACCGCTGGGATCGCGGCAAACAGACCAATCGCGGTGGCGATCAGCGCTTCCGCGATACCTGGCGCAACCATCTGCAACGTGGCCTGTTTCACCGCGCCCAGCGCGATAAAGGCGTGCATAATCCCCCACACGGTGCCGAACAGACCGATATACGGGCTGATAGAACCGACCGTGCCGAGGAAAGGAATATGGGTTTCCAGGGTTTCCAGTTCGCGGTTCATCGAAATACGCATCGCGCGCGATGCCCCTTCGACAATGGCTTCCGGTGCATGGCTGTTAGCGCGATGCAGACGGGCGAACTCTTTAAACCCGGCATAGAAAATCTGCTCGGAACCCGCCAGATTTTCGCGGCGTCCCTGGCTTTCCTGATACAGACGGGAGAGCTCGATGCCCGACCAGAATTTATCTTCAAACGCTTCCGCTTCACGCGTTGCGGCATTGAGGATACGCGTTCGCTGAATAATGATGGCCCAGGATGCAATGGAAAAACCAATCAAAATCAACATGATAAATTTGACCAGAAGGCTCGCCTTCAGGAACAAATCAAGGATATTCATGTCAGTCACTGCTTGAACTCCGCGACAATAGACTTGGGAAGCGCACGAGGCTTCATTAAGAGTGGATCAACACAGACGATCAGCACCTCAGCTTCATTGAGGGTTTGTTGTTCTGCATTGACGATCCGTTGCGTGAAAACCAGAGATGTTCCACGCATCGACGTAATTTCAGTTTGAATTTCGAGCATATCGTCGAGTCGGGCAGGCGCAAAATACTCCAGCGTCATCTTGCGTACCACGAAGGCCACACGCTCCGCCATTAGTTCTTGCTGACTAAAGTGGTGGTGGCGCAGCATCTCTGTGCGTGCTCTTTCATAAAAAGCGACGTAACTGGCGTGGTAAACCACACCACCGGCGTCGGTGTCTTCGTAATAGACACGAACCGGCCATCGAAACAGCGTTGTGCTCACTCTACATCCCGGTAATGCAAATAAACGTTGCTACTATACGCAAGAGAAAGGGGGTTTGGAATGGGTAGAGGTAAAGGGTAAGTAAAAATTTATGGGCTTGTGAAAGCCCATAATTCATAACGGTGAAATCGTGTTCAGAGGAAGAAAAACGCCAGACCGGCAATGAGCACGATATCAGCGAGCAGCGGGCAAAACAGCGCTTGCCAGTGGATGGCGCGCGGACGGAAACCGACGCCGTGGATCACCCCGGCGCACACTGCCCACATCAGCAGCAGCCCGTGCCAGACGGTCAAGTCGCTGGTTTTAGCCGCGAAACGCGACGGGTCCCAAAACATACATCCCGCCAGCACTAATGCCATCACTAAGGAAAGGGCCCGTAGCGGGCCCTTATCCATTACCGCATACAGCTGCGCGATAATTTTACTCATCAGTGTTCTTCTTTACCGAGCTTAGCGGCTTCGACATGCTCCAGCGCCAGCGCGGTAATTACACCAAACGCACAGGCAAGAAGCGTGCCGAGAATCCATGCAAAGTACCACATAATCAGCTCCTTACTAGTACAGAGAGGTTGAGTTGGATTCGATGTGCTCTTTCGTGATGCGGCCAAACATCTTCCAGTAACACCAGCTGGTGTAGAGAAGAATAATCGGTACAAACACGATAGCCACATAGGTCATCACGGTCAGCGTCAGCTGGCTGGAAGTCGCATCCCACATGGTCAGGCTGGCGTTCAGCATTTCGCTGGACGGCATCACGAACGGGAACATCGCGATACCTGCAGTCAGGATCACACAGGCCAGCGTCAAAGAGGAGAACACAAACGCCAGCGCGCCTTTCTCCGCACGGGACATCAGTACGGTCAGCAGCGGCAGCAGCACACCCAGCAGCGGAATCACCCACAGAATCGGCGCGTTGTTGAAGTTCACCAGCCAGGCACCGGCTTCACGCACAACTTCTTTGGTCAGCGGGTTGGAATAGGCATGATGATCCAGGGTCGAGGTCACAACGTAACCGTCGATACCGAACACAACCCATACGCCAGCCAGTGCGAAGCACACCATCATCACCAGCGCAGCAACCTGCGCCGTTGCGCGGCTACGCAGATGGATTTCACCCACGGTACGCATTTGCAGATAGGTTGCGCCCTGGGCGATGATCATCGACACGCTCACCACGCCTGCCAACAGGCCAAACGGGTTCAGCAGCTGGAAGAAATTGCCGTGGTAGGTCAAACGCAGGTACTCATCCACCGTAAACGGCACACCCTGCAGCAGGTTACCGAAGGCCACGCCAATCACCAGCGGCGGAACGAAGCTACCAATGAAGATGCCCCAGTCCCACATGTTGCGCCAGCGGGTGTCTTCAATCTTGGAGCGGTAGTCAAAACCGACCGGACGGAAGAACAAAGACGCCAGTACCAGAATCATCGCCACATAAAAGCCGGAGAACGCGGCGGCGTACACCATCGGCCACGCGGCAAACAGCGCGCCGCCTGCGGTGATGAGCCATACCTGGTTACCGTCCCAGTGCGGCGCGATGGAGTTGATCATAATACGACGTTCGGTGTCGTTACGACCCAGGAAGCGGGTCAGCATGCCGACCCCCATATCAAAACCGTCTGTCACGGCGAAGCCAATCAGCAGGACGCCAACCAGCAGCCACCAGACAAAACGCAATACTTCATAATCGATCATTTGACGTCTCCTGTCTTAGCGTGCCGGTTGAGAGTCAACAACAGACTCTTCGTATTGGCGTTGAGAACCCACAGTTGATTGCTCAAAGTGATAGCGACCGGTTTTCAGGCTGCTTGGGCCAAGGCGCGCATATTTGAACATCAGATACAGTTCCGCCACCAGGAACAGGGTATACAGGCCGCAAATCAGCACCATCGAGAAGATAATGTCGCCCGCGGTCAGGGTAGAGTTGGCGACCGCTGTCGGCAGCACTTCACCTACCGCCCAGGGTTGACGGCCATACTCCGCCACAAACCAACCGGATTCGATCGCGATCCACGGCAGCGGCAGGCCATACAGCGCCGCCTTAAGCACCCATTTTTTCTCGCCGATACGGTTGCGAATAACGGTCCAGAACGCCGCCGCGATGATGCCCAGCAGCAGAATGCCGCACGCCACCATAATACGGAACGCGAAATACAGCGGTGCAACGCGCGGGATAGAATCCTGGGTCGCCAGCTGGATTTGCTCTTCGGTCGCATCGGTTACGTTCGCGGTATAGCGCTTCAGCAGTAAGCCGTAGCCAAGATCTTTCTTCACCGCGTTGAACTGGTCGCGAACGCCCTGATCGGCAGAACCGGCGCGCAGCTCTTCCAGCAGTTGATACGCTTTCATCCCGTTACGGATACGTTCTTCATGCTGAACCAGCAGATCTTTTAGGCCGATAACCGGGGTATCCACAGAGCGCGTAGCGATAATGCCCAGCGCATACGGGATCTGGATGGCGAAGTGGTTTTCCTGTTTTTCCTGATCCGGAATACCGAACAGGGTAAAGGAAGCCGGTGCAGGTTGGGTTTCCCACTCTGCTTCAATGGCAGCCAGTTTGGTTTTCTGCACGTCGCCCATTTCATAACCGGATTCATCACCCAGTACGATAACAGACAGCACCGCAGCCATACCGAAGCTGGCGGCAATCGCAAAGGAGCGTTTAGCGAAAGCGGTATCGCGGCCTTTCAGCAGATACCAGGCGCTGATACCCAGCACGAACATCGCGCCGGCAACATAACCCGAAGCCACGGTGTGAACAAATTTCACTTGGGCAACCGGGTTCAGCACCAGTTCGGAGAAGCTAACCATCTCCATACGCATGGTTTCGAAGTTGAAATCGGAAGCGATGGGGTTTTGCATCCAACCGTTCGCGACCAGAATCCACAGCGCAGAGAGGTTAGAGCCAAGCGCCACCAGCCAGGTCACCGCCATGTGCTGCACTTTGCTTAAACGATCCCAGCCGAAGAAGAACAAACCAACAAACGTAGATTCGAGGAAGAACGCCATCAGGCCTTCGATAGCCAGCGGCGCGCCAAAAATATCGCCCACATAATGAGAATAGTAAGACCAGTTAGTCCCGAACTGGAACTCCATGGTCAAACCGGTAGCGACACCCAGAGCGAAGTTGATTGCAAACAACTTGCCCCAGAATTTGGTCATATCTTTATAAATTTGTTTGCCGGAAAGCACATAGACCGTTTCCATGATAGCCAGCAGGAACGCCATACCCAGCGTCAGCGGCACAAACAGAAAGTGATACATAGCGGTCAAGGCAAACTGTAAGCGCGACAGTTCGACTATATCTAACATCTTGACTCCTTGCTCTTTGCATGAAGACGTTGAACGCGGATGCCGTTATCGGTCCCCAAACGCATGCCCCAATACAAATATTGCTTCCATAACATCACCATTTCTCCGTCACAATGTGACAAAGAAGCGAGTAAGGTTGCAAATACGTTAATAAGAAATACAAATTGATCCCGCAAATATATTACGCCGCAATTCCCTTACAATAAACAGGTTTTTGCATAGTGTTATTTGCATTTTTCGACGGTGATCAATTTATAGCGAAAATGAGGTAGAAGCGCCAGATTGATTTGGCGCAAATTTACAAAAAACTCGCGTAACGACCAGCCGTTAAGTATTGATCTCACTCAATTTATGACATTGATGTTAATTATGTTTCACTTGAGAGACCACGGTGATCATATTGTTAATTATTTGTGCCATCGAGGCGGAACGCGTTAATCAGCGGTGATAATTTCAGGAATGGATTATTGGCTTGGGCGATCGGGTAAAAATAAATAGCGGAAAAAGGAAAGAGTGTTAAATACATCACGAAATTTTATTTAAACACCATTTTTATGGATTATTTATAACAATGAATTCACCTTGTTATCATTTAATTAACAAATTTCTTTTATATAAAAAAAGTGACGCCCGATAAATTTACCGTCAGGCGTCGCTTTTTTTTAGAAATGTGATTTTAACGTTATTTTAAATGTCCGGGACTGGCCAGGTTTTAACAGACCCGTTGTCGCGGGTTGAGAGTGCACGCCCGAATACACCACCTCGTTCATCGTCGTTTCCTGCCATTGCACAACAGGGGACGCAAACGCGAGTTGCCCTTCGCAGGTCTCATCGTGGGACGGGTTGTAAACACGCACGATCAGCGCCTCGTCATCTTCCGCTTTTTTCAGCACGCTCAACTGACACTCAACCGGCGACATCGTCATTAGCGAGTAATGCGACGGCGTGTTGAACGGCACACTGTTAAGCTTCATCGCATTCCACGGAATTTTGTTGTAGCACTGCACCGGGGTTAGCCAGGCACGGGCCTGCTGCGCGACGCCCGCCCCTGCCGCCGTTCCGCTATAGCTGAACAGACTAAAGCGGCAATGCAGCTTGCCGCGCATTTGTGAGTCAGGCACCGGCAGCTTGATGCCAGACGGGCGACCTGGACGCAGCAGTAAATCCTCTTTGCCAAGCAGCCCGACGGCGCGGAACAGCGTCAGCGCGAAGGTCTTTTGCCGCTCGCCGATGATCTCCACTTCCCGCAGCCCTTCGCTAAACAGCGCCATACCCTGGCGTTGCGACGCCAGGGCGCAGTAGTTCAGGAAATTCCATACCGGCACCGGCGCTTCCTTCCAGCCTTCCTGCTGCCAGGTTTCCATCGCGCTGTCCTTAACTGGACGCTGGATAGCGCCAAACTGGGTGTCGCATAGCACGCTGTCGCAGTGAAACGGCGTCGGGATCAGCACGCGCAGGCGATGGTCGTCGGCCTGATTATCAATGACGATTTCCACATCCACTCGCCGCTGATGGTGCGTCAGGGTGATGCGGCATTCCGCCTCCACGCGCCCGGACGCTTCACGGCGCGCCCGCTGTGCCAGATTTTGCGGCACCGCCATGACTAACCGTAACACCGCTGTGCTTTGCCAGGCTTCATGAATGACCTCGACCTGATGTTCCCCTTCGGTTGAGTTAATCACCCACTCCTCACGCGCCGGTGAATAATCATATTCATCGCCGTCGTCAGAACCGTCCTCCAGCGTCAACACCCGGTCGTATATCAGCCCGGTTTGCTTGTCGAGCATCTTCAGGGAACCGTCAGGATTGATATCAATGCGCCAGAAGCCGTTTTCCAGTAGGACATCTGTGCGTGCTGGCAACAATTTCTGTTGTCCTTTTTCTGGAATGATCTCCAGCGTCAAAAAACCCATCGCGGGCAATACCTGGCACAGTTGAATGTCGTACTCCATAAACGGCTCATAGTTGCCGTAGTGGACGATTTGCCGGTCCACCAGCCCCGGGTCGATTTCCCGTGCAGCGCGGATGAAATACTCCACCGGGTTGCCCGCGCTGTCGCGCAGTGAAAACTGCGCGGCGCGAATACGCAGCGTAGTATTTATCACTTCCTGACGCGGGTACGGCATCAGATTAAAGAAGGTGAGTTTATCGCCCTGCCCCTCGGGCATGGCATCGACGATTTTGCGCTGGGTAAAGCGCAGCAGGTTGTCCGCCATGTCTTCAGCCAGTTCAAAACGCGCCATGATTTCCCGGTGCACTTTGTCGCTACAGCAGCAGCCGATACTGTCGTGGGCGTGATTTTTTAAAATTTCTTTCCACATCTTTTCCAGCAGGCCGTGGTGATAATCAAACCCCAGATTCCAGGCGATAGCTTTCAGCGGTTCCAGCAGGTTGACGATTTTGTTCTCGATACGCGCATGGGCAATTTTGATGTCCATACGCGTTGAGCCGATGGTGCGGTGGACGCGCATATATTTGCCGTCGATAAACTCGCCCCTGAGCGTATCGAGATTGTCGCGATGCTGCTCAATCTGCTCAAACACCGTTTCAAAACGGCTCATCACAAACTCGCGTTGCGGGTAAATCTCGCGCAGTTTCGCCATCACGCTGAAAATATTTTGCTGCAACGGCATTTGATCGTGGCCGTTAGGCAACAGGATTTCTTTGGTGAATGACGCCTTTTCCAGCACGTCAAAATAACTGTCGAGCCGTTTGCGCAGCCCCGCTTCGTCATCGGGCAGATATTTGCCGATGGCGTAACCGAGCGGCAGCACCTGGGCCACCACTTCGCTCCCCTCTTCGCTCTGCCACAAAAACTCGGTTTTATCACTGCCGTGGCGCTCCGAACAGCCGCGCCAGAACATAGCGCGGGTAATGCCAAAGCCATTGAAAATGTGCGGAAGCTGGCCCGACATGCCAAAAGAGTCCGGCAGGTAGCCAATCATCATCGGCTCGCCGAATTCCCGGCAGTCGCGCAGGCCGTACATCAGGTTACGAACAATCGATTCACCCGCCACGATAGTGGTATCGGTCTGGGTATACCACGGGCCAACGATCAGTTTTCCCGCCTCGACCAGCGCTTTGACCCGCTGGCGGTTCTCCGGTTTGACTGCGAAATAATCTTCAAGGATTGCCGTCTGGCCGTCGAGCACGTAGAACGGATAGTCCGGGTCCTGTTCCAGCCGGGCGAGGATCTCCTCCATATTGTTGACCAGCAATATCCGGGACTCTTCGGTGGTGAAGTACCACTCCCGATCCCAGTGCATATGAGGCGTAATGTGAACGCGCGATACCGCTTTCATCGTGGTTTCCTTTTATTCAGTCTCAGCGCAGACGTCATACTTGCCATGCTTTACCGCATGACGACGCCAGAGCAGTAAAATCGTGGTGGAAATCGCCGTGCCGACCAGCGCCGCGCCGAACCAGCCCGCCGCCGCCATCACGCCGCCAAATCCGCCGTCGTGCAGTAAAAACAGGGAGAAGATCCCCGCGCCAGGTGTCGACAGGCCGATATGCATCGCCCCCACAATGGCACCGGTCGCCATCGACCCCAGCACGAAGGAACCAATAACCCGCAGCGGATCTTCAATCGCCATCGGGATCGCCCCCTCGGTGATGCCCGCCAGCCCCAGCAGCCAGGTGGATTTCCCGGTTTCGATTTCAAACTGTTTAAACAGACGCGGCGCAATCAGCGTCGAGGCGGTGACTGTGAATGCCGATACCATTTTTACCGACGCGAAAATGGCGTACGGGCCAAACACGCCGTTAGCCATCGCCCCCAGGCAGAACGCGTAAGAGGCTTTGTTCACCGGGCCGCCCAAATCGAATGAGCACATAAAACCGATAATCGCCCCGAGCAGCAGCGCGTTGGTGCCTGAAAGGCCGTTCAGCCACTGGGTCAGTCCGTTATTAAGCCAGGCCACCGGCCCGCCAATCACAAACAGCATCAGGCTGCCCGCCACTAACGTGCCGATCACCGGATAGAGATAAAAAGTCAGGAAGCCGTTGAACTGGCTGGACAGACGGATATGGCGTTTGACCCAGCGCATCAGATAACCGGCGATCAGGCCGCCCGCCACGCCGCCGAGGAAACCTGCGCCAATCATGTTGGCGGCGAGCCCTGCCGCAAAGCCGGGCGCTAACGCGGGCTTATCCGCCAGGGAATACGCGGTATAGGCCGCCAGCACTGGCACCATCAGCGTGCCGAGCATACCGCCACCCAGCTTGCGGTACATCCACAGCCACGAGTTCTCTAAATCAAACAGGTGCTGAAGACCGAGGATCTGCGCCAGCAGCACGGCCACCGCCAGTACCGTTCCCCCTGCCACAATCAACGGCACGGCGTAGGAAATACCGCTCATCAGCGCCTGCTTAAGCTCTGCTTTAACGCCGCGCGCGGCAGGCTGCGAAGATGCGGGGCGTTGTTTCACTGCAAGTGGCTCGAGGGCCAGCGCCTGCTGGAGCAGTTCCGGCGCGCGGCGAATCGGCTCGGCAACCGGCACGGATAAACACGGCAGATGCGCAAAGCGTTCGACTTCTTTCACCGCCACTTCTGCGGCAAAGATACAGGCGTGGGCATCATGCAGCTGTTGCGCCGTCAGCCGCCCTTCGATGCCGTTTGCCCCCTGGGTTTCGACATGTACGTTGATGCCCAGTTGGCGTCCGGCTTTTTCCAGGTATTCTGCCGCCATAAAAGTATGGGCGATGCCCGCCGGGCAGGCAGTAACGCAGACGAGGGTTGGCTTCTGCTGATCCGGCTGCGGTGCGACAGGCTCATCTTCCGGCTGCGCATTCAGCAGCGCGAATACCTGTTCCGGGCGCGTTGCCGCCAGCAGTTGCACTCGGACGTCGTCATCCACCAGCCGGGAGGTGAGCCCGGTCAGCAGTTGCATATGCGTGGTGCCCGCTTCCTGGGGCGGGATCGCCAGCAGAATAATCAGGTTCACCTGCTCATCGCCATCCACGCCTTGCCAGGCAAGCGGCTCTGCGAGGGTCGCCAGCGCAAAACTGGCAGTCGTGACTGCCGGCGATTTGCCGTGCGGCACCGCCAGCCCTTCGCCTAATGCCGTTGGGCCCTGGGCTTCGCGCGCCATCACATCAGTCAAAAACAGATCCACATCCTGTAATTTTCCCTGCTGCATCAGGCTCTCCGCCAGCTTTCGTAACGCCTGATCGCGATCGGAAAAGGTTTGACGGAGAAAAATGCAGCCAGGATGGGTTAACGCGGTCAGGTCCATACGTGCCTCGCTCAGAGTGACTCGCGGCGTCAGGTGCCGCTGTTAACTATCCTGACAGATTGGATAATACCTTTATGTGATCAATTTCAATTTAAAGACAATTTGTATTGTATTTGTATTGTTTACTATTGCTCGCAATCTGCCAGAATCGTTAAGTCGTGTGGGAATGGTATTAATTGGGAGGAGGAGATGGCGCAGAAGCCGATGTATCGCCAGATTGCGGATGCGATTGGGCAACAGATTGAACAAGGGCAGTTAAAACCCGGCGATGCGCTGCCCACTGAATCGGCATTGCAGGCGCAGTTTGGCGTCAGCCGCGTCACGGTGCGCCAGGCGCTGAAACAGCTTACCGAACAGAATGTGATTGAGAGTATCCAGGGCAGCGGCACCTATGTAAAAGAGGAGCGCGTCCATTACGATATTTACCAGCTCACCAGCTTTTACGAGAAACTGGCCGACCGGAACGTGGAAACCCACAGCGAAGTATTAACGTTCGAAGTGATTAATCCAGAGCCGCACCTCGCCGGGCAGTTGAATCTCACCGAAACCGATAAGGTATGGCACGTTAAGCGGCTGCGTTTTATTAAGCAAAAGCCAGTAACGCTGGAGGAGACCTGGATGCCGCTGGCGCTGTTCCCGGATCTCACCTGGGAAGTGATGGAAAAATCCAAATATCATTATATTGAAGCGGTAAAGAAGATGGTGATCGACCGCAGCGAGCAGGAAATTCTGGCAGTGATGCCGACTCAGGACGTGGCAAAAGCGTTGAGTATTGACCCGGCGCGCCCGACGCTTGAGAAAGTGTCACGCGGCTTTTTGAAAGACGGCAGAGTGTTTGAATACAGCCGGAATATCTTTAAGAGCGACGATTATAAATTCACCCTGGTCGCCCGGCGCCAGCATTAAAAAAGGCCACCCCAGGGCGGCCAACCATGTCGAATATTTTATTTATTATTCCGGCCCCCGCCGTAACGAGGGGCACGGTATTTTACAGAACTGCTTTCAGCGCTTCGCCGATATCAGCCAGGCTGCGAACGGTTTTCACGCCTGCCGCTTCCAGCGCAGCGAATTTCTCATCCGCCGTACCTTTACCGCCCGCGATAATCGCGCCCGCGTGTCCCATACGCTTGCCTTTCGGCGCGGTCACGCCAGCGATATAGCCGACAACCGGTTTGGTCACGTGATCTTTGATGTACGCCGCCGCTTCTTCTTCAGCGCTACCGCCGATTTCGCCGATCATCACGATCGCTTCGGTCTGCGGATCTTCCTGGAACAGTTTCAGGATGTCGATGAAGTTAGAGCCCGGGATCGGGTCGCCGCCGATGCCCACGCAGGTGGACTGGCCGAAGCCGTAATCGGTGGTCTGTTTAACCGCTTCATAGGTCAGGGTGCCAGAGCGGGATACGATGCCCACTTTGCCCGGCTTATGAATGTGGCCCGGCATGATGCCGATTTTGCATTCGCCTGGGGTAATTACGCCCGGGCAGTTCGGCCCGATCATACGCACACCTGCTTCGTCCAGCTTTACTTTCACGGTCAGCATATCCAGGGTCGGGATGCCTTCGGTGATGGTGATGATAAGCTTAATGCCTGCATCGATAGCTTCCAGGATGGAGTCTTTGCAGAACGGTGCCGGAACGTAGATAACAGAGGCGGTCGCGCCAGTGGCTTCTACCGCTTCACGCACGGTGTTAAACACCGGCAGGCCGAGGTGGGTGGTGCCGCCTTTGCCTGGCGTCACGCCGCCAACCATCTGGGTGCCGTAAGCAATCGCCTGCTCGGAGTGGAAGGTCCCCTGGCTGCCGGTAAAGCCCTGGCAGATTACCTTGGTGTTTTTATCGATTAAAACAGACATTATTTCCCCTCCACTGCGGCAACAACCTGCTGAGCTGCATCCGTCAGACTTTTCGCTGCAATAATATTCAGGCCGCTGTCAGCCAGACGCTGTGCGCCCAACTCCGCGTTGTTCCCTTCCAGACGAACCACTACCGGCACATTAACGCCCACTTCTTCTACTGCGCCGATAATACCGTCGGCAATCAGATCGCAACGGACGATACCGCCGAAAATGTTCACCAGAACGGCTTTCACTTTCTCATCGGACAGAATGATTTTGAACGCTTCGGTAACGCGCTCTTTGGTCGCACCGCCGCCCACGTCGAGGAAGTTAGCCGGTTCGCCGCCGTGCAGTTTAACGATGTCCATGGTGCCCATCGCCAGGCCTGCGCCGTTAACCATGCAGCCGATGTTGCCGTCCAGCGCCACGTAGTTCAGTTCCCACTGCGCAGCGTGTGCTTCGCGGGCATCTTCCTGGCTGTGGTCGCGCATTTCACGCAGATCCGGCTGGCGGAACAGCGCGTTGCCGTCAGCGCCCAGTTTGCCGTCGAGGCACACCAGATCGCCCTGCTTCGTGATCACCAGCGGGTTGATTTCAATCAGCGCCAGGTCGCGCTCAAGGAAAATATTCGCCAGACCCATAAAGATCTTGGTGAACTGCTGAATTTGTTTCCCTTCCAGACCCAGTTTGAACGCCAGTTCGCGTCCCTGATACGGCATCGGGCCGGTCAGCGGATCGAGCGGCATTTTGTGGATCAGGTGCGGGGTTTTCTCCGCCACGGTTTCGATTTCTACGCCGCCTTCGGTGGAGGCCATAAACACCACGCGACGGGTGCTGCGGTCAACAACCGCGCCCAGGTACAGCTCTTTATCGATATCGGTCGCGGCTTCAACCAGGATCTGGTTAACCGGCTGGCCGTTAGCGTCTGTTTGGTAGGTCACCAGGCGTTTGCCCAGCCACTGCTCAGCAAATGCGCGAATTTCTTCTTTGCTGTTAACCACTTTCACACCGCCCGCTTTACCGCGGCCGCCAGCGTGAACCTGGCATTTAACGACCCACGGGCCTGCGCCGATTTTGGACGCTGCCTCTTCTGCTTCACGCGGGGTATTACAGGCGTAACCCACCGGTGCCGGTAAGCCAGATCTGGCAAACAGTTGTTTCGCCTGATATTCGTGTAAGTTCATGTGTTCTATCCATCCTTCAGGTAAACCTGTCGCTGAATCTACGTTCAACGACAGGGCAGGTGATATTTATCAGCCCGCCAGCAACGCCAGCGGGCCTTATGCATTGGCTCTACACGTCCAACAGCAGACGGGTCGGATCTTCCAGCAGCTCTTTAATCGCCACCAGGAAGCCTACGGATTCGCGGCCATCGATCAGGCGGTGATCGTAAGAGAGCGCCAGGTACATCATCGGCAGGATCTCGACTTTACCGTCTACTGCCATCGGGCGATCTTTAATGGCGTGCATACCGAGGATCGCGCTCTGCGGCGGGTTGATGATCGGCGTAGACATCAGGGAGCCGAACACGCCGCCGTTGGTGATGGTGAAGTTACCGCCGGTCAGGTCTTCCACGGTCAGTTTGCCGTCGCGCCCTTTCACAGCCAGTTCTTTAATGCGTTTTTCGATGTCTGCCATGCCCAGCGCGTCAACGTCACGCAGCACCGGGGTCACCAGGCCGCGCGGCGTGGAAACCGCCATGCTGACGTCGAAGTAGTTGTGATACACCACGTCTTCGCCATCGATAGAGGCGTTCACTTCCGGGTAGCGTTTCAGCGCTTCAACCACAGCTTTCACGTAGAAGGACATAAAGCCCAGACGGATGCCGTGACGTTTTTCGAACGCGTCGCCGTACTGCTTACGCAGATCCATAATCGGCTTCATGTTCACTTCGTTAAACGTGGTGAGCATGGCGGTAGAGTTTTTCGCTTCCAGCAGACGCTCGGCCACACGCTTACGCAGACGGGTCATCGGCACGCGTTTTTCAGAGCGGCCAGCCAACTGCGGCTGCGGCTGTGCGCTGGCAGTGGGCTCTGGCGCTTTCTGCGCATCGGCTTTACCGGCTTTCGCCAGGTGTTTTTCTACGTCTTCACGGGTCAGACGGCCGCCGACGCCGGTGCCTTTGATGTCGCTGGCTTCCAGCGAGTGCTCCGCCAACAGGCGACGGATCGCCGGGCTGAGGGCATCGTTGTTTTGTTCTTCGAGTGAGGCCTGCTGACGCTGGGCCGGAGTCGATTCCTTCGCTTCTGCTTTCGCGCCGCTTTCTTTACCTGCGCTGTTACCTTCACGCAGGCGACCCAGGATCTGGCGAGAGGTCACGGTGGTGCCCTCTTCTTCCAGCACTGCGTCCAGAATGCCGTCCGCCGATGCCGGAACTTCCAGAACCACTTTGTCAGTTTCGATTTCTACCAGAACCTCGTCGCGGGTTACCGCATCACCCGGTTTTTTATGCCAGGTGGCGACAGTTGCATCGGCAACGGATTCAGGCAGGTCAGGGACAAGAATATCTACGCTACTCATTATTTATCCTTTAATTAATCGACGTTCAGCGCGTCATTGACCAGATCTTGCTGCTGCTTCTGGTGAACGGACATATATCCTACCGCCGGAGAGGCGGAGGCCGGGCGGCCTGCGTAACGCAGTGCAGAACCAAACGGAATCACTTCGCGGAAATGGTGCTGGCTGCAATACCAGGCGCCCTGGTTTAATGGCTCTTCCTGACACCAGACAAAATCATGTACATGCGCGTATGGCTTTAAGACTTCCTGTACAGCCTGGACCGGGAAAGGATAAAGCTGTTCGATACGCACAATGGCGACATCTTTCTGATCGTTCTTACGGCGCTGTTCCAGTAAGTCGTAATAGACTTTACCTGAACAGAGCACCACGCGTTTCACTGCTTTCGGGTCCAGCTCGTCAATTTCGCCAATTGCCGGCAGGAACGCGCCGTTCGCCAGTTCGTCAAGCGTCGAGACGGCCAGCGGGTGGCGCAGCAGGGATTTCGGCGACATCACCACCAGCGGGCGGCGCATACCGCGCAACGCCTGGCGGCGCAGCATGTGATAAACCTGTGCCGGGGTGGACGGTACGCACACCTGCATGTTCTGCTCAGCGCACAGTTGCAGATAACGTTCCAGACGCGCGGAGGAGTGCTCCGGACCCTGGCCTTCGTAACCATGCGGCAGCAGCATCACCAGACCGCACATGCGGCCCCATTTCTGCTCGCCGGACGAAATGAACTGGTCAATAACCACTTGCGCGCCGTTGGCGAAGTCACCGAACTGCGCTTCCCAGATGGTCAGGGTGCGCGGTTCTGCGGTGGCGTATCCGTATTCAAACGCCAACACCGCTTCTTCAGAGAGCACGGAGTCCCAGACGCGGAACGGGCCCTGGCCATTATGCACGTGCGACAGCGGCGTCCAGGTCGAGCCGTTGGTCTGGTTGTGGATCACCGCGTGACGGTGGAAGAAGGTGCCGCGACCTGAGTCTTCGCCTGACAGACGAATCGGAATGCCTTCATCAACCAGAGTTGCATACGCTAGCGTTTCCGCCCCGCCCCAGTCGAACGGTTTTTCGCCGTTAGCCATCAGCTGGCGGTCGCCGTAGATTTTGGCGACGCGGGACTGCATTTCAATCGTGTCCGGCACAGTGCTGATGCGTTTTGCCAGCTCTTGCAGGCGCTTCATGTCGACTTTGTTCGGGTACGCTTCGTCCCAGTCGTGGTTGAGGTACGGCGACCAGGTGAACGAATGCATGTTCATTGGACGCCACTCTTTCACCACGCACTCGCCAGCATCCAGCGCATCGCGGTATAGGTTAACCATCTCGGTAGCGTCTTCCAGCGTCGCAACGTTTTCCTGCTCCAGCTTGTCAGCGTAGATTTTGCGCGGCGTCGGGTGTTTTTTGATTTTCTGGTACATCAGCGGCTGGGTTGCGCTCGGCTCGTCGGCTTCGTTATGGCCGTGACGGCGGTAGCACACCAGGTCGATGAACACATCGCGCTTGAAGGTGTTACGGAAATCCAGCGCCAGACGGGTCACGAAAGCCACCGCTTCCGGGTCATCCGCGTTAACGTGGAAAATCGGTGCCTGAACCATCTTGCCGATGTCGGTGCAATACGGGGTGGAACGCGCGTCCAGCGGGTTAGAGGTGGTAAAGCCCACCTGGTTGTTGATCACGATGCGAACGGTACCGCCCACTTCGTAACCCCGCGCTTTGGACATGTTCAGGGTTTCCTGCACCACGCCCTGGCCCGTCACTGCGGCGTCGCCGTGAATGGTGATCGGCAGGACTTTATTGCTGCTCGGCTCGTCAAGGCGATCCAGACGGGCGCGCACCGAACCGATCACCACCGGGCTAACGATTTCCAGGTGTGACGGGTTAAACGCCAGCGCCAAGTGAACCAGGCCGCCTTCGGTTTCGATATCTGACGAGAAGCCCATGTGGTATTTCACGTCGCCGGTGCCGAGGTGTTCTTTATGTTTGCCCGCAAACTCGTCAAACAGGTCCTGCGGTTTTTTACCCAGCACGTTAACCAGCACGTTAAGACGACCGCGGTGCGCCATACCCAGCACCACTTCACGCGTGCCGCTGTTGCCCGCGTGGCGAATCATCTCTTTCAGCATCGGGATCAGCGCGTCGCCGCCTTCCAGCGAGAAGCGTTTCGCGCCAGGGAATTTCGCGCCCAGATAACGCTCAAGGCCTTCGGCTGCGGTCAGCTCATTCAGGAAGCGTTTCTTCTCTTCCGCTTTAAAGCTGGCGTGGCCGGTCACAGATTCGATGCGCTGCTGGATCCAGCGCTTCTCTTCAGTGGAGGTAATATGCATGTACTCTGCACCGATCGAGCCGCCGTAAGTCTGTTTCAGGGCGTCGATCAAATCGGCGAGTTTCATGGTGTCTTTGCCGCCGGCAAACGAGCCGACGTTAAAGGTTTCCTGCAAATCCGCTTCGCTCAGATTGTGGAAAGCAGGATCCAGGTCCGCAACACGCTCTTGCTGCCACAATCCCAGCGGATCGAGGTTGGCGTGCTGGTGGCCTCTGAAACGCCAGGCGTTAATCAGTTGCAGGACTTTGACCTGTTTTACGCCGGCGTCAGGGTCGGCGGCTGAGGAGGTGTAACGTGAGGCATCCTTCGCCAGGCGGCGGAAATAATCACGTGTTTTGGAATGGAATTGATCCGGTTTAGCCCCGGTGCCAGGCAGCTGCTGGAACATGGAGCGCCAGTGGGCGTCCACTGAATCAGGATCGGTTAAGAAGTCTTCATAGAGCTGTTCTATCCAGCTCTGGTTCGCACCAGAGAGATAAGAAGAGTCCAGCCAGGCTTTCATTGCGCCGTTCTGCATCGTGATCCCTTAAGCATCTTATGCTTATTTCGCCATGGATAACTACAACGTACTGGGTTTGTACGTAGTACCAGGGTTCACTTTTTGGGCTCTTAGTGGCCCGGTAAGGAACCTTTAAAAACTGTCAACGCGGCAGTTTTTAAAGGTTTCCTGCACTGGCGGAAAGCATAGCGCTAACCGCCCATTTTGCCCGGTAAACACCGCTTACCGGGCGCGTTTTGTTATGCGCTGCGTTGCAACAGCATGGTCTTGATATGACCAATTGCCTTGGTCGGGTTCAGCCCTTTAGGGCAGACACTGACGCAATTCATAATGCTGTGGCAGCGGAATACGCTGAAAGCATCGCTCAAATTATCCAGACGGTTATCGGTTTCAGTATCACGGCTGTCAATCAGGAAGCGATACGCAGCAAGCAGACCTGCCGGGCCGATAAATTTATCCGGGTTCCACCAGAACGATGGGCAGGATGTCGAGCAGCAGGCGCAAAGAATACACTCATAGAGTCCATCCAGTTTTTCGCGCTGATCCGGCATCTGCAAATGTTCGCGAGCGGGTGGATTTTGTCCATTATTCAACAAGTAAGGCTTAATCTTCTCATATTGAGTATAGAATTGCCCCATGTCTACCACCAAATCACGCACCACCGGCAAGCCCGGCAGGGGACGGATCACAATCTTCTGTTTTCCATTGCCCAGCGCGGAGATCGGCGTGATGCACGCCAGACCATTTTTGCCGTTCATGTTCAGGCCATCGGAACCACATACCCCTTCACGGCAGGAGCGGCGGAACGCGAGAGTCGGATCTTTTTCTTTCAACTGGATAAGCGCATCCAGCAGCATCATGTCGCGCCCTTCTTCCCCTTCCAGGGTGTAATCCTGCATATGCGGCGCGTCGTCTACATCCGGGTTGTAGCGATAAATAGAAAATTCAAGTTTCATCTGCCTGTCTCCGCGATTAGTAGGAACGCACTTTCGGCGGGAACGCCGGACGCAGTTTCGGCTCCATATTAACGCTACGGCGCGTCATGGATTCCGTCTCTGGCAAGTACAAGCTGTGGCACAACCAGTTCGCATCATCACGTTCCGGATAATCGAAACGGCTGTGTGCGCCACGGCTCTCGGTGCGGAAATTCGCAGATACCGCCGTCGCATACGCGGTTTCCATCAGGTTATCCAGCTCCAGGCACTCAACGCGCTGGGTGTTGAATTCGCTGGAGGTGTCGTCCAGACGGGCGTTTTGCAGACGTTCGCGGATCGCTTTCAGTTGCTCCAGGCCTTTCGCCATGGCATCGCCTTCGCGGAATACCGAGAAGTTATGCTGCATGCATTCCTGAAGCGCTTTACGGATAACCACCGGGTCCTCGCCGCTGCGGTTGTTGTTCCAGCGGTTGAGACGGGCCAGGGACGCGTCGATGTCAGAGTCGCTGGCATCACGCAGTGCGCCCTGTTCGGCGATGGATTCCTGCAAATGCAGACCCGCCGCGCGGCCAAATACCACCAGGTCGAGCAGCGAGTTGCCGCCCAGACGGTTGGCGCCGTGCACCGATACGCAGGCGATTTCGCCTACCGCAAACAGGCCCGGAATCACCACGTCTTCGCCCTGCGCGTTCACGGTCAGCGCCTGGCCGGTTACTTTGGTCGGAATACCGCCCATCATGTAGTGGCAGGTCGGGATAACCGGGATCGGCTCTTTGACCGGGTCAACGTGCGCGAAGGTGCGCGACAGTTCGAGGATGCCCGGCAGTCGGGATTCCAGAACCTCTTTGCCCAGGTGGTCGAGTTTCAGTTTGGCGTGCGGGCCCCACGGGCCGTCACAGCCACGACCTTCACGGATTTCGATCATGATGGAACGCGCCACCACGTCACGGCCCGCCAGGTCTTTGGCGTTCGGCGCATAACGCTCCATAAAGCGTTCGCCGTGTTTGTTCAACAGGTAACCGCCTTCACCACGGCAGCCTTCCGTCACCAGAACCCCCGCGCCCGCGATACCGGTCGGGTGGAATTGCCACATCTCCATGTCCTGCACAGGCACGCCTGCGCGCAGCGCCATGCCGACGCCGTCGCCGGTGTTAATGTGGGCGTTGGTGGTGGACTGGTAAATACGGCCTGCACCGCCGGTCGCCAGCACGGTTGCGCGGGCTTTGAAGTAAACCACTTCACCGGTTTCGATGCACAGTGCGGTGCAACCCACCACCGCGCCATCCTGGTTTTTCACCAGATCCAACGCATACCATTCGGAGAAAATAGTGGTGTGGTTTTTCAGGTTCTGTTGATACAGGGTGTGCAACAGCGCATGGCCGGTACGGTCAGCCGCCGCTGCGGTACGTGCCGCCTGCTCGCCGCCGAAGTTTTTCGACTGGCCGCCAAACGGACGTTGATAGATACGGCCATCGTCCAGACGGGAGAACGGCAGGCCCATATGCTCCAGCTCAAGAATCGCTTCCGGGCCGGTCTTACACATATATTCGATCGCGTCCTGGTCGCCGATATAGTCGGAACCCTTGACGGTATCGTACATGTGCCATTCCCAGTTATCTTCATGGGTATTACCGAGTGCAACGGTAATGCCGCCCTGAGCGGATACTGTGTGGGAACGGGTCGGGAATACTTTAGAGAGCAGCGCACAGGTCTGGCCGCTCTGGGAAATTTGCAGCGCCGCGCGCATACCTGCGCCACCGGCACCAATCACAACCGCATCAAACTCTCTGACTGGCAAATTCATTAGACACCCCACACCACAACGAATCCATAAATGACGTAAACCAACAGTGCGATCACAATCGCTAATTGCAGCAGCATACGCAGCGCCAGAGGTTTAACGTAGTCGGTCAACACCTGCCACATGCCAATCCAGGCATGGATCAATACTGAAAACAGCGCCAGCAGGGTGAACACTTTGGTGAAAGCGGAAGAGAAGAAGCCGGTCCAGATCGCCCAGGTCAGGTCGCCGGTCACAGCGAAGAAGCCAACCATGTAGATGATGTACAGCGTCAGGACGATGGCAGTCGCACGAACCAGAATGAAGTCATGTACGCCATTGCGTCCTAATGCGGAGGCGTTGCTTACCATACGAGAACTCCTGCGAGAAGTGAAAGCACGACAGTAATGATGAAAGAAATGTTTGCGGTACGCTTACCGGTCTCGAAGGTCTCTTCCAGGTAGCCGACATCCATCAGCATGTGGCGAACGCCGCCGACGACGTGGTACGCCAGCGCGGTGAGAATGCCCCACATAATGAATTTAACAAAAAAGCTACCCATGATGGCTGATGCCGTCTGGAAACCTTCAGGAGAGGAGAGCGAGACCCCCAGCAACCAGAGCAGAATGCCGACAGCCACAAATGTGATCACGCCGGATACGCGATGGAGGATGGAAGCAATTGCGGTAACAGGAAACCGGATCGTTCGCAGATCCAGGTTAACAGGTCTTTGTTTTTTCGCGTTTTTTATCATGAATAGCGCCCACATGCTGTTCTTATTATTCCTTCCTCCGGGTCTGCAGGCGGGTCAGACAGCGTGACTTTCTATAACTCTGCGTCATGCAAAAACATCAACTTCCTGTTTTAAAACGACGGGTTACTACGCTGGGTGGCTCTCGGTGCAGGGTATTCCGGAGACCTGGCGGCAGTATAGGTTGTTCACAAAATCATTACAATTAACCTACATACAGTTTGTCGGGTTTTAGTCGAAACAGTGACCACGATCACGATACAAACATTATTTTAAAATTTAATCATCTGATTTGACAAATATTAAACAAAATTGTTACAACCATCACCGAAGAAGTCATATAATTCGCAAAAGTTATGAGGTCACACTTTCACCTGACAATAAGTTATGTAACAGTGATCGGTATTGACCAGAGTAATTTAGCCCGGTATTAGTGATATATAGATTTTATGAATACTGACTGCTAACTTCCTGATTTACTGTAATTTCGCCCTAATTCGAACCGTTGTCTGCAAGCCACTGAGCGCTCTGTACCCTGGTTTCTCCCTCTGAAACAGAGATGTGCGCCATACAACAAACTGACAACATGACGGTTAGGCATGAAAGTAATGGGGTTGAGTAGCGGTCTTAAGCAATAAGGCGCTAAGGAGACCGTAAATGGCTGACAAAAAAGCGAACATCACCTATAACGGTGACGCTGCTATTGAACTGGATGTGCTACATGGCACACTCGGTCAGGATGTAATTGATATCCGTAGTCTTGGTTCTAAAGGTGTTTTCACGTACGACCCCGGTTTTACCTCCACCGCATCTTGCGAATCCAAAATCACTTTTATCGATGGTGACGAAGGCATCCTGCTGCATCGCGGTTTTCCGATTGACCAGTTAGCCACCGAATCCACCTATCTTGAAGTGTGCTACATCCTGCTGTACGGCGAAAAACCGACCCAGGCTGAGTACCAGGAATTCAAAACCACCGTCACCCGCCACACCATGATCCATGAGCAGATCACCCGTCTGTTCCATGCGTTCCGTCGTGATTCCCATCCGATGGCGGTGATGTGTGGTATCACCGGTGCGCTGGCGGCGTTCTACCACGATTCCCTGGACGTGAATAACCCGCGTCACCGTGAAATCGCCGCGTTCCGTCTGCTGTCAAAAATGCCGACCATGGCGGCGATGTGTTACAAGTATTCGATCGGCCAACCTTTCGTTTACCCGCGCAACGACCTCTCCTACTCCGGCAATTTCCTTAACATGATGTTCTCTACGCCGTGCGAGCCTTACGAGGTGAACCCGGTGCTTGAGCGCGCTATGGACCGTATCCTGATCCTGCACGCCGACCATGAGCAGAACGCGTCGACCTCTACCGTGCGTACCGCGGGCTCTTCAGGCGCTAACCCGTTCGCCTGTATCGCTGCGGGCATCGCGTCCCTGTGGGGACCGGCGCACGGCGGCGCGAACGAAGCCGCGCTGAAAATGCTGGAAGAGATCAGCTCCGTTAAGCACATCCCGGAATTTATCCGCCGCGCCAAAGACAAAAACGATTCGTTCCGTCTGATGGGCTTCGGTCACCGTGTTTACAAGAACTATGACCCGCGCGCGACCGTGATGCGTGAAACCTGCCACGAAGTGCTGAAAGAGCTGGGCACCAAGGACGATCTGCTGGAAGTGGCGATGGAACTTGAGCACATCGCGCTCAACGACCCGTACTTCATCGAACGTAAGCTGTACCCGAACGTCGATTTCTACTCCGGCATTATCCTGAAAGCCATGGGCATTCCCTCTTCCATGTTTACCGTTATCTTCGCGATGGCGCGTACTGTGGGCTGGATTGCACACTGGAACGAAATGCACGACGACGGCATCAAAATCGCCCGTCCACGTCAGCTTTACACCGGCTACGAACAACGCGATTTCAAATCCGATTTGGAAAAACGTTAATTCTTGCCGATGTGAAAAACGCGCCTCCGGGCGCGTTTTTTTATTGCTGGCATCCAGGACACCAGTAAAACGGACGCGAAGAGAGCGTCGTCTTTTCAATGATTCCCCCGCAGCGCCGACATTTTTTCCCGGCCCGATGAAACACTTCAAAACGGAACAGCACCCCGTGGTGCTTGTTTTCATCCCCCTGCCCGCGCGTCTGGTAAGAGAGGCGCGGTATCGAAAGACAGGCGGCGGCGAGCGCCTTGAGTTGAGGCGCGGTTAATTCCACCGCCTTACGGCGCGGCGCAAGCTGGGCCTGCCAGAGTATTTCTACCCGCAGATAGTTGCCCAACCCTGCCAGAAACGCCTGATCCAGCAGCAAGCCACTGAACTGGCGGCGGCAAAAACGCGGGCTCAACAGCCGCGCTTTAACCTCTTCTACCGTTAACGTCATATCCAGTACGTCCGGCCCGACCCGCTGTAAAAACGCATGCGCCGCAACGCCGTCCGCGTCCAGCATCTCAATATCGGACGCGCTGTAAAGCAGCACGGCGGCGTCTTCGGTTTCCAGCCGGACGCGCAGGCTGCGGGTGGTTTGCGGGTTCTCCCCCGCCTTCACTACGCGCCACACCCCGTAAAGCTGGTTGTGGCTGTAAAGCGTCAGGCCGTTAGAGAAGTGCGTGAGCAGCGCTTTGCCGCGCGTTTCCAGCCGCTCCACCCGCTGGCCCACCAGCGCCGTTTCGTAGCTTTTCAGTTCGGTAAAGGCAAACCAGACGTGAGTCAGCGGCTTGCCTGCCACAGCCTGTTCCAGTTTGTCCGCCGCGCGGCGAATTTCCGGGCCTTCTGGCATGGGATATCCTTACTCCAGCGCCAGCAACGCGAAACTGGCCAGCCAGTGGCCGCCGCTGTAGTGGCTACCCACCACGTGTTCTACGCTTGCCGCCAGATGGCGCGCCACCGCATCCTTAAGCGGCTGCTGCGCCGCATGGCTTTCCGGCAAGGCGTTAGCGATACGCTTCATGCACCAGGCGCGGCTGAGATTCAGCCCGTCGAGGTGGGCGATTTTTGGGTCGGTACGATCGCTCACTTCTGCCGGGTTCATCAGCGCGGCAACCGACGCCACATCCGGCAGGAAATCATCAAACCACCCCGGGAAGTTATCCGCGACGTTGCTCATCAGCAGGGCTTCGGTCAACGCGCCGGAAATATACTCGTCGCCGCCCGGCTCATAGTGCGCCGGGTACTGTTTATCGGTGCGATAAAAGCGGTTAGCCGCGTCAAGAATGGCATGTTCAAGGGCGTTATCGTCCAGTGCGCGGGCGTAATCCAGGCCCAGCGCCAGCGCGAAAGCGGTGTTGTAATGGGTGCCGACGCGAATCGGATAGGTCAGCTTGCTGAGATAATCGATAAACCGGGTGCGAATATCCAGGGTTAACGGCTCCAGCGTCTGCAGCCAGCGCCCGGCCTGCGGCAGCGCGGATTGCCTGAGTTCCTGGGCCAGCGCCAGCAGCCAGCCGTAGCCATACGGGCGCTCAAACGAGGCCCGGAACGGCGCGGTAAAATAGGCCAGTTCCTGCGCCACGTTGGCGTCAGTCAGGTGTTCATCAAACAGCGCGATAACTTCTTCGCGGCACGACAGCGCCGGATAGCGCCGCACGCAGCGCAGCAGCAACCAGTAACCGTGCACCGCCGAGTGCCAGTCAAAGCAGCCATAAAAAATAGGGTGCAGCTTGCGCGGCGGCAGGACATCACCATCATCATTCAGCAGATGCATGATGTGGTTCGGGTATTCCTGACGCAAATAGGTTAACGGCATCCGGGCAAAAGCTTCAGCCTGATGTTGGGTTAATTCCATAACAGCTCCTTAGGTCATCACCGCGCCGCGCTTAGCGAAACACGAGGAAATACATTAAAAAGACGTTCACCACCAGCAGTGTGAGAGCGGTGGGGATCTGGATCTTAATCACCTGGTATTTATCTTTCAGCTCCAGCAGCGCGGCCGGGACGATATTGAAATTCGCCGCCATCGGCGTCATCAACGTGCCGCAGTAACCGGCATACATACCAATCGCCAGCAGCGGTGCCGGGTCGCCGTGGTGGTAATTAATCAAAAATGGCAGTGCGATACCGGCGCTCAGCACCGGGAACGCGGCAAAGGCGTTGCCCATAATCATGGTAAACAGCGCCATACCGATGCAATAAATCACCACCAGCATAAAGCGGCTATCCGGGTTAACGAACAGGCTGACCACTTTTTGCACCGAGTCGCCGGTATTGGCCACCACAAACACCCCGCCCAGCATGGCGAGCATTTGCGGCAGGATCACCGCCCAGCCAATGGTATCCACCAGGCGGCGGGACTGGCGGATGGCGTGCAGCGGCGTCCCGCCCGTCAGCCACCATCCGGTAAGGATTGCCGCGACGCAGGCCACGCACAGCGCCGCCAGCGTAAGCTGTTTCTGGTCAAGCAGGAAAACGCCGCCAATCGACACGCCTTTTAAAAACAGGGTGCCAATCACCGTCACCACCGGGATCATCAGCGCCGGTAAGAACAGCCAGTTTTTCAGCCGGTTCGACGAGGCGACGCGCTCTGGCTCGGTAGACATTTTATAGTGCCCTTTGCCCACCAGCCCAAAGCCCGCCAGTAACGCGATGGCAATCACGCAGCCGCCAATAATCCGGTAAGCCAGAGACTTACCCAACTCCTGCACCATTAAATCGCCAAACAGGAAAATCCCGCCGAACAGGAACCAGAACAGCGCGGTGGTGAAACGCTTAGGATTGCCGCGATCGCGCAGCGTCATGATCACCAGCAGCATCACCACAAAGCCGATCAGGTAGTAAACGCGGTTAATGGAAATCAGCATGCTCATTGCGCAACCTCCTGTGTGCCCTGCCCGGCTTTCCAGGCCATCACATCGCGACGAATGCTGGCGTCGAGGCGCAGCAGGCGCGTCATATGAATAATCAGGGCAGCAATCGCGGTAGGAATGGCCCACAGGCCGATATGCAGCGGTTCAATGCCCTGAATGCCGTTCTCTTTCAGGAAAGCGTCAATGAGCAGGACCGCGCCGAAAGCGATGAAAATATCTTCGCCGAAGAAGACGGCGATGTTGTCACACGCGGCGGCGTGGGCTTTGATTTTGTCGCGGATGTGCTGCGGCAGTTCGCCGTATTCATTGAGCGCCGCGCCTTCCGCCATCGGTGCCAGCAGCGGGCGCACCGTTTGCGCGTGGCCGCCGAGCGACATTAGCCCCAGCGCGGCGGTCCCCTCACGCGCCACAAAGTAGAGCATCAGAATACGCGCCGAGGTGGCGCTGGCGATTTTCGCTACCCAGGCCTGGGCGCGCTCTTTCAGCCCGTAATATTCCAGCAGGCCGATGACCGGGAGGATCAAAATAAACGTTGCCAGCGAGCGGCTGTTAACGAACTTTTCGCCAAAGGTTTCCAGCAGCATACCGAAATCCATGCCGACCAACAGACCCGTGGCAAGCCCTGCGACTACCACCACCAGCAGCGGGTTGAAACGCAGAGCAAAACCAATGACCACTACCGGTATCCCGATTAGCGGTAACAGTGTAGAACTGTCCATAACCATTTACCCTATCCAAAGTGAGCGTTGCACGCCGAAGGCTCTTTTTTTAATACTTCGCTACGGGGCGAAGCGTGGGGCATTGCGGCGAACGATGTTGTGTTTTGCGCCAGGCCCTGTGAGTGCGCAACATTGGCGTAGACCTGCGTTAAAAAGCTATATCTGAACGATCACAACATGTAAACAATTTATCAATAAAATGTTTTTATTTTATCGGTTCGCCGTTATATTTTTTGCTAATAGTCACAATTGTGTAAGGACAGTTATGACCTCGAAAACCGCTGCCACATCAATTCAAAACGACGATATTACCGAGGGTCGTATCGTCTCCTCGCGCCATCTGGTTTCTGAACGCTGCGCGGAATTATCAGAGCTGGAATACGCGCTGATCATGACCAGCAATGCCTTTAACAAGTGGATGGTGCGCTGTATGACCGCCGCCGGGGAACCGGATATGGGGGCGTTTGATGTTTCGCTGCTCCATCATGTTAACCATCGGAATCGCAAGAAAAAATTGGCGGATATCTGCTTTGTGCTGAACGTGGAGGACACCCACGTGGTCACCTATGCCCTGAAAAAGCTGGTGAAAGCGGGTTATGTGACCAGCGAGAAAGTGGGAAAGGAACTCTATTTCTACACCACGGAGGAAGGTAAAGCGCTGTGTATGAAATACCGCGACGTGCGTGAAGCCTGCCTGATTGCCATTCAGGTAGAAAGCGGGATTCCGGGCCCGTCAATTGGCGACACCGCGCAGCTGCTGCGCACGATTTCGTCGCTCTACGACACCGCCGCACGGGCTGCCGCGTCGCTATAACACCCGCCAGGGGTGGCGGGTGCAGGAAGTTTAGTCAGCGCAGATGTGGATCTGGCGCTGTTCGAACGCGTCGCGCAGCCGATGGGCAAACGCCAGCGCGTGCGCGCCATCGCCATGCAGGCACACTGTCTGGGCATTCACCGTCGCCCAGACGCCGTCCCGGCTTTGTACCCGGCCATTCAGCACCATCTCCAGCGTGCGGGAAACCGCCTCGTCATCGTCCTCAATCAGCGCCCCCGGTTGGCTGCGCGGCACCAGTGAGCCGTCCGCCAGATAGCCCCTGTCGGCAAAAACCTCTTCCCGCGTCGCTAACCCGTAGCGCTCCCCGGCGTGGATCAGTTCGCTGCCCGCCAGCCCCACCAGCATCAGGCCCGGATCGAGGCTTTTCACCGCGCGGGCGATAGCCTCTGCCAACGGCGGCTGTTTCGCCGCCTGGTTATACAGCATGCCGTGCGGCTTCACGTGCGTCAGGCGGCTACCTTCAGCGCGCACAATAGCCGCCAGCGCGCCGATCTGGTAAAGCATCTGCGCATAAACGGTTTCAGGCGGAAGCTGCATGGCGGTGCGGCCAAAGTTTTCCCGATCGGGAAAACTCGGGTGCGCGCCGATCGCGACACCGTGGGCCAGCGCCAGCCGCACGCTTTCCTGCATGGTCCGGGCATCGCCCGCGTGAAAACCGCAGGCAATGTTCGCCGAGCTAATCAGCGGCATCAGCGCGCTATCGTTTCCGCAGCCTTCGCCGAGATCGGCGTTTAAATCAATCTTCATTCGCCAGCCGCCATTCCAGTTGCTCAAAGTAACGCTGCTGATGCGTCCGCGCTTCCAGCGCTTCCTCAAGGGTGCAACGATCAAAATGCAGCGGCTCGCCAAGACGCAACTGTGCGAGATTGTACATGTCCGCCTCAATCACGCAGGCGATGCGCGGGTAGCCGCCAGTGGTCTGGGCGTCATTCATCAGCACGATGGGCTGGCCGTTATGCGGCACCTGCACCACGCCGGGCAACAGGCCGTGAGAAACCAGTTCACGGGGATCGGTGCGCTCCAGCACGTGCCCGTTGAGCCGGTAACCCATGCGGTTGCTCTGCGGGCTGAGTTTCCAGGGCGCGCGCCAGAACGCTTCCTGGGCGGCGGGTGAAAACTCATGGTACTCCGGCCCTGGCAACGCGCGGATGCGGTTGCCCCACAGCAGTTGATGCACCCCACGGCTTTGCAGGAACGTACGCGTCGCCGGCCGTAGCGGCACACGGTCGCCATCCTGCAATCTGCGCCCTTCAAACCCGCCAAAACCGGCTTTTAAATCGGTACTGTACGACCCCATGATTTTCGGTACATCGATGCCGCCCGCCACCGCCAGATAGCTGCGCATCCCGCGCTTCGGCAACAACAGCTTGAGCTGCTGACCCGCGCGTACCGGCAAGCGCCAGCCGGTCCAGACCGAGTGGCCGTCAAGGGTGGCCCCGCAGGCCGCGCCGGTTAACGCGAACCAGCCGTCCTGATGAAAAGCGATGGTGCATTGCCCGAGGGTGATTTCCAGCGCCGCCATGTCGGGCTCATTACCCACCAGCAAATTGGCAATGCGCAGCGCGGGGGTATCCATTGCGCCACAGCGGCTGATGCCCGCCTGACGCAAGCCGTGCCGCCCGCCATCCTGCACCGTGGTGCTCATCCCTGCGCGAATAATCTCTAACACACGCCCTCCTTAGACGGCACAAAACGCACCCGGTCGCCGGGCTGTAATAACGTGGCAGGCTGTCGCTGCGGATCGAACAACCGCAGATCGGTACGGCCAATAATTTGCCAGCCACCGGGCGTCGGTAACGGATAGATCCCAGTCTGGCCGCCGCCGATCCCCACCGACCCGGCAGGCACCTCAAGACGCGGCTCGGCACGGCGCGGCGTGGCGAGGCTGGCGGGCAGCCCGCCCAGATACGGGAACCCCGGCTGGAAGCCGATAAAGTACACGATGTAATCGGCCTCTGCGTGGCGCTCCACGACCTGGCGATCGCTGAGCCCGGTATGACGCGCCACTTCCGCCAAGTCCGGGCCGTGTTCGCCGCCGTAAATCACCGGGATCTCAATCAGCCGTGATTCCAGCGTCACCGCCTCGCTCTCTTCCCACCAGCGCTGCAAACGCTCAATGGCGTTCAACGCCGAGGTAGCCGGATCGCGTAAGGTCACGGTGATATTATTCATCCCCGGGATCACTTCCACTACCGCCGGTACGTCCGCCAGACGTTGTACCAGGCCCCAGATCCGCTGCTGGCTTTCAAGGGTGACCGGTGGCTCCAGTTCCAGAACCACCGCGCTTTCTCCTAACAAATAACACCGCGCTCGCTGCACTGTTTCACCTTTACTCAAGCTGGATTAGGGATGTCGATAAACGTCACATCAAGATCGGTGGTTTCATTCAACCACTCGCTCAGGGCGCGGATGCCGCCGCGCTCAGTGGCGTGGTGGCCTGCGGCATAGAAATGCAGCCCCTGCTCGCGCGCCGAATGAATGGTTTGCTCGGAGACTTCACCGGTGATAAACGCGTCAACGCCAAAACGCGCCGCGCTGTCGATAAAGCTCTGTCCACCGCCGGTGCACCAGGCGACGCGCTTCACGTCTGCTGGCCCGGTATCGCCGGACCACAGCGGACGGCGGCCAAGCCGCGCCTCAATCCACGACGCCAGCTCCAGCCCCGGCACCGGCATCGACAGTTCGCCCCACAGCACCAGCGGTTCGATCTCGCCTTTGACCTCAATGCCCAGCAGCGCGGCAAGCTGGGCGTTATTCCCCAGTTGCGGGTGGGCATCCAGCGGCAAATGCCAGCCGTAAAGGTTGATATCGTTGGCCAGCAGCGTTTTCAGGCGCTGGCGCTTCATGCCGCTAATCACCGGCGATTCGCCTTTCCAGAAATAGCCGTGATGAACAATCACCGCATCCGCCTGCTGGCGAACCGCTTCGTCCAGCAGCGCCTGGCTTGCCGTCACGCCGGTGATAATTTTCTGCACGCTTTCGCGCCCTTCAACCTGCAAGCCGTTGGGGGCATAGTCGTTAAAGGCCGCGCTATTAAGCTGCTGATTAATCAGCTTTTCCAGTTCGGTATTTTTCATGATGGCTCCCTGTTACTGTTTGCGCGCCGCTTCATATGCCGCGAGCGTGGCGATTCGCGCCTGTTTATGTTCAACAATCGGTTGCGGGTAATCAATGGTTACCCCCTGCTTTTGCGCCCACTGCCAGGGCTGGTGCACCGCTTTACCGGGAATGTCTTGTAATTCCGGCAGCCACTGGCGCACAAAATCCCCTTGCGGGTCGAAGCGTTCACCCTGGGTGGTCGGGTTAAAAATGCGAAACCACGGTGCCGCATCATGCCCTGTCGAGGCCACCCATTGCCAGCCGCCGTTATTGGCTGCCAGCATTCCGTCTACCAGCTGCGACATAAAATAACGTTCCCCTCGCCGCCAGTCGATAAGTAAGTCTTTGACCAGAAAGCTGCCGGTAATCATCCGTAAACGATTATGCATCCATCCCGTGGTATTCATCTGGCGCATAGCCGCATCAACAATCGGGTAGCCGGTTTTGCCCTCGCACCAGGCGGTGAACAGCGCGTCGTCATTATTCCAGGCCACCCGGTCAGTCCAGGGGATAAACGGCTGGTAGCGGCATAAACCGGGCCACCAGGCGAGAATATGCAGATAAAACTCACGCCAGATCAGCTCGTTAAGCCATACCACGCCGGTCCCGCCCGACAGCGCCTCAGGATACTCGTGCAGCAGGCGATGCAGGCACTGGCGCGGCGAGAGTACGCCAATCGCCAACCACGGCGACACGCGGCTGGTGCCGTCAATGGCAGGATAGTCCCGTTTGTGATCATAGTCCGCTACGGGCTGGCGGCAAAACTGGCGCAGGCGGTTGAGCGCAGCGGCCTCGCCCACCGGGAATAAGTCGTCGTCCAGCTCAGTTTGCGGGTAGTCGAACGGCCTGAGCGGTTCCGGTGTGTCAAGCGGCCCGCTTTGCCGCACGGCGGGCGCTTTAACGCATTCCGGCAATCCCTCATGCAGCCGTTTGATAAAGGCGCGGCTGTAGGGAGTAAACACTTTATACATCTCATGATTGCCGGTGGTGACGCTGCCGGGTGCCAGCAATACGTAATCGTCAAAGCCCTGGCACACCAGAGTATCACCGAGACGCTTTTCCACAGCGGCGTCGCGCTGGCGCTCGTTCAGTTCGTACTGGTAGTTGTAGAACAGCGCATCAACATTGTGCTCATCGCAAAAATTTTCAAGGGCATCTACCGAGGCGGCAAAGTCATCCACCTCAAACACCGTCAAAGGAACGCCTTTTTCCGCCAGCGATTGTTGCAGAGAATGGAGATGGGCCTGTATCCACGCCGCCTGGCGCGGTGCGAGATTGTGTTCGCGCCACTGCTGAGGGGTAGCGATAAACAGGCTAATTACTCTGGCTTCGGGGCGACGGCAGGCCGCTGCGAGCGCAAGGTTATCGTTCACGCGGAGATCGGCGCGAAACCAGACCAGATGGGTGGTCATAAAGCTCCTGAATTAATTGCCATAGCGCAGGCGCAAAGCCTCCGGGAAAGGATCGAAATAGCGCTGCTGTTCCAGATAGCCGTCAGGATATTCCGCCAGATAATGTTTTAACAGGGTGACGGGCGCCAACAGCGGCTGGGTGCCCTGCCGATAGCGATCAATCAGTTCTGCCAGCTCCTGGCGCTGTCGGCTATTCAGATGCGGGCGGAAATAGCCCTGGACGTGCATCAGTACGTTGGTGTGATTACGCCGGGTAGCGTGGTGGGACATCAGCGTCATCAGGCGCTGACGGTACGCATTGAAGTACTGCTGCAGATCGTCCCATTGATCGATAGCGGCGACGAAGCGCCCCAGCTCGCGATACTGCTGCTGCGAATGAGCCAGCAGCAACAATTTATAGCGGCTGTGAAAGCCAATCAGCGCGCCACGGGTTAGCCCCTGGGCACGCAGTTGGTTCAGTTCGTGCAGCGCGTAAATCCGCTCGACAAAATTTTCACGTATCGCCGGATCGTGTAGCCTTCCGTCTTCTTCCACCGGTAGCCAGGGAAAGGTCTGCATCAGGATTTCGGTAAAAATTCCGCGCCCGGCTTTGCGGTTGTTTTTGCCGTCTTTGTCATACACCCGTACCCGTTCCATCCCGCAGCTGGGCGATTTGGCGCAGACAATATAGCCGCAAAGGTGGGAAAGGCGCGCGATGCGCTGATGGGAGAATTCCGCCATATCGGCCGTTAAATCCCCTTCTCGCTTGTCGCTAAAGCGCAGCGAAATATCACCCGTGTCGTCTTTGACTAAGCGCAGCGCAGGTCGCGGCACCGGTAGACCAATCGCCATCTCCGGGCAGACCGGCTCATAACGAACCCACGGAGATAAATCTTCCACCGCGAAAGCGAGCCGTTTGTGGCCGCCGTCGAAACGCACTTTTTCCCCGGACAAACAGGCGCTGATACCAACCGGGATTTTCTCGTCCATAGCTACTCCTTACTGATGCGTGAAGTAAGTGTAGCAATTTTGTTTACTGGTTATCTTCAGGTTGCAGACATAAAAAAACCGCCGAACAATCGGCGGTTTTCTCAGTAACATGGCGATCAATAAAAATCGCTGGCGGCGGCTTCAGACTGGGCCATCCATACCGGTTTTTCACTGGTTTTCGACCAGACGCGGTGCAGGTAGCTGTAGAAGCGCGCGCGGTCTTTCCACAGCAGCATCACCGGCAGCGCAACGATGCCTGCCACGATGACCAGAGCGCGACGCAGGAAGACCTGATACGCAGGATATTTTTTGTATAAAGACATAAGTTTCTCCCCTTTTAGCTGACCGGTAATATTCACCGGGAATCTGTATCTGATGAAAATAGTACCGTTCTGGCTGTAATTTTACTACTCCTCCGACCACTTAAATCACCAGAAACACCGATCTTTACATTTCCCCCTGTAATTAAGTTACGTAATGGTTAAATTTTTACTAACCATTAGTTAAATAATGGTCTTTTCGATTTTTATACTTTTTTTACACCTGCCGGGCCGTTTTTTTACGACATCTTTGCACGCCAATTTTTACCCTTGATGCATTCCTGTTTCCCAATGGAGGTGGATCGTGAGTGCAGGTGTAATGGCCGGCGTGGTGCTGGTATTTCTGTTAATCGGCTATCTGATTTATGCCCTGATTAACGCGGAGGCATTCTGATGGCTTCCAGCGCGTTTTTACTGATTGGCGGTTTTATCGTCGTGCTGATGGCACTGGCGAAGCCGCTATCCACCCTGCTCGCCAGGCTGATCGAGGGGCAACCGTTGCCGGTAGTTGGCCAAATTGAAGCGATACTTTGGCCGCTGTGCGGTATTCGTAACGAGGAGATGAACTGGCGGCAATATTTGCTGGCGATCCTGACATTTAACCTATTGGGTCTGGCGGTATTGATTGCGTTGTTAATGACGCAGGGGCATTTGCCGTTAAATCCGCAAGGCTTTCCGGGAATGTCGTGGGATCTGGCGTTGAATACCGCCGTCAGTTTTGTGGCGAATACCAACTGGCAGGCGTATGCCGGGGAAAGTACGCTCAGCTACTTAAGCCAGATGGCCGGGCTGGCGGTGCAGAATTTCCTCTCTGCCGCCAGTGGGATCGCCGTGGTGTTTGCCCTGATCCGCGCGTTCTCGCGCCATTCCACCACGCTGCTGGGTAACGCCTGGCAGGATCTTACCCGCATCACGCTGTGGGTGCTGTTCCCACTGTCACTGGTGCTGGCGCTGCTGTTTATCCAGCAGGGGGTAATCCAGAACTTCTCAGACTACTTGCCGATGACCTCACTGGAAGGCGTACAGCACGTTTTGCCGATGGGGCCGGTGGCTTCACAGGAAGCGATCAAACTACTGGGTACTAACGGCGGCGGCTTCTTTAACGCCAACTCCTCGCATCCGTTTGAAAACCCCACCGCGATCACCAATTTTGCCCAGATGTTGGCGATTTTCCTGATCCCGGCGGCGCTGTGCATGGCGTTTGGCGAAGCAGTAGGCGATCGCCGCCAGGGCCGGGCGATCCTCTGCACCATGACCCTCATCTTCGTGGTGTGCGCGGCAGCAGTGATGTGGGCGGAAACCCAGGGCAACCCACACCTGGTGGCGTTCGGGGCCGATAGCGCCATCAATATGGAAGGCAAAGAGAGCCGTTTCGGCATTCTTGCCAGCAGCCTGTATGCGGTGGTGACCACGGCGGCGTCCTGCGGGGCGGTAAACGCGATGCACGATTCGCTTACCGCGTTGGGCGGCATGGTGCCGCTATGGCTGATGCAAATTGGCGAAGTGGTGTTCGGCGGCGTCGGCTCCGGGCTGTACGGCATGCTGCTGTTTGTGCTGCTGGCGGTGTTTATCGCCGGGCTGATGATTGGCCGCACGCCGGAATATCTGGGCAAAAAAATTGACGTCCCTGAGATGAAGCTTACCGCGCTGGCGATTCTGGTCACGCCCGCCCTGGTGTTACTCGGCAGCGCACTGGCGATGATGACCGACGCCGGACGTAGTGCCATGCTCAACCCCGGCCCGCACGGGTTTAGCGAGGTGCTGTATGCCGTCTCCTC
Organism: Atlantibacter sp. MEI4A-1023; assembly: GCF_056155425.1. Taxonomy (NCBI): domain Bacteria; kingdom Pseudomonadati; phylum Pseudomonadota; class Gammaproteobacteria; order Enterobacterales; family Enterobacteriaceae; genus Atlantibacter; species Atlantibacter sp. MEI4A-1023. The sequence goes on along the minus strand of NZ_CM149568.1, from coordinate 1,544,965 downwards.
TGCCGCCAACAACAACGGCAGCGCCTTTGCCGGGCTGAGCGCCAACACCCCGTTCTGGAACGTGCTGCTCGCCGCCTGCATGTGGCTGGGCCGCTTCCTGGTGATTATCCCGGTGATGGCGATTGCCGGTTCGCTGGTGGAGAAAAAATCCCAACCCGCCACCGTTGGCACCCTGCCCACACACGGCGCGCTGTTTATCGGTCTGCTGACCGGCACCGTGCTGCTGGTGGGCGCGTTGACCTTTATCCCTGCCCTGGCCCTCGGCCCGGTGGCGGATCACTTTATTCAATAATCTTGCGGAGAGCGATTCATGAGTCGTAAGACGCTGGCCCTGTTCGATAGCGCGTTGCTTCGCCAGGCCATGATTGACGCCGTTATCAAACTTAACCCGCGCGCCCAGTGGCGCAATCCGGTGATGTTTATCGTCTGGCTCGGTAGCCTGTTAACCACGGTGCTGGCGGTGGCGATGGCGGCGGGCGCGCTGAACGGCAGCGCCGGGTTTACCGGGATCATCAGCCTGTGGCTGTGGTTTACCGTGCTGTTCGCCAACGTGGCGGAAGCACTGGCGGAAGGACGCAGCAAAGCCCAGGCCAACAGCCTGAAAGGGGTGCAGAAAACCGCATGGGCCCGCAAACTGCGTGCGCCGCACCATGACGCGCAGCGGGATAAAATCCCCGCCGCCGAACTGCGCAAAGGCGACCTGGTATACGTGGAAGCGGGCGATATTATCCCCTGCGACGGCGAGGTGGTGGAAGGCGGCGCGTCGGTGGATGAGAGCGCCATTACCGGTGAATCCGCGCCGGTTATCCGCGAATCCGGCGGCGATTTCGCCTCGGTTACCGGCGGCACGCGCATTCTGTCTGACTGGCTGGTGATCGAGTGCAGCGTTAATCCGGGGGAAACGTTCCTCGACCGGATGATCGCCATGGTGGAAGGCGCGCAGCGCCGTAAAACGCCCAACGAGATTGCGCTGACCATTTTACTGATCGCGCTGACGCTGGTGTTTTTGCTGGCGACCGCAACCCTGTGGCCGTTCTCCGCCTGGGCGGGGAACGCGGTGAGCGTAACGGTTCTGGTGGCGCTGCTGGTGTGCCTGATCCCGACCACCATCGGCGGGCTACTGTCAGCGATTGGCGTCGCCGGGATGAGCCGGATGCTGGGCGCGAACGTGATCGCCACCAGCGGGCGCGCGGTTGAAGCCGCAGGCGACGTGGATGTGCTGCTGCTGGATAAAACCGGCACCATCACGCTGGGCAACCGCCAGGCATCAGAGTTTCTTCCTGCGCCGGGCGTGGGCGAGCACACCCTGGCCGACGCGGCGCAACTGGCGTCGCTGGCGGATGAAACCCCGGAAGGCCGCAGCATCGTGATCCTCGCCAAACAGCGTTTTAATCTGCGCGAGCGCGACGTACAAACCCTGCAAGCCACCTTTGTACCCTTTACCGCCCAGACCCGGATGAGCGGAATTAACCTCCAGCAGCGGATGATCCGTAAAGGCTCGGTGGATGCGGTGCGCCGCTATGTTGAAGTCAACGGCGGGCACTTCCCGGCGGCAGTGGAAGGCCTGGTGGAAAACGTAGCGCGTACCGGCGGGACGCCGCTGGTGGTCGCTGAAAACGCCAACGTGTTAGGCGTCATCGCCCTGAAAGATATCGTTAAAGGCGGGATCAAAGAGCGTTTTGCCGAACTGCGCAAAATGGGCATCAAAACCGTGATGATCACCGGGGATAACCGGCTGACCGCCGCCGCGATTGCCGCCGAAGCAGGGGTCGATGATTTCCTGGCGGAAGCGACGCCGGAAGCCAAGCTGTCGCTGATCCGCCAGTACCAGAGCCAGGGCCGTTTAGTGGCAATGACCGGCGACGGCACCAACGACGCCCCGGCGCTGGCGCAGGCCGATGTGGCGGTCGCCATGAACTCCGGCACCCAGGCGGCGAAAGAAGCGGGCAACATGGTAGACCTGGATTCCAACCCCACCAAGCTGATTGAAGTGGTGCATATCGGCAAACAGATGCTGATGACCCGTGGCTCGCTCACCACCTTTAGCATCGCCAACGACGTCGCCAAATACTTCGCGATTATTCCTGCGGCTTTTGCCGTGACCTATCCGCAGCTTAACGCGCTTAACGTGATGCATCTGCACTCCCCCGCCTCGGCCATTCTGAGTGCGGTGATTTTCAACGCCCTGATCATTATTTGCCTGATCCCGCTGGCGTTGAAAGGGGTGAGCTACAAACCGCTCAGCGCCGCCGCGATGCTGCGCCGCAATCTGTGGATCTATGGTCTGGGTGGGTTACTGGTGCCGTTTATCGGCATCAAGCTCATCGATTTATTGCTGACGGCTTTCGGCCTGGTGTAAGGAGAAAAAGATGTCAATGTTACGTCCGGGTATCGTTTTATTGCTGTTACTGACGCTGATCACCGGCGGCGTTTATCCGCTGTTAACCACCCTGCTGGGACAATGGTGGTTCGCCGATAAGGCGGCGGGCTCGCTGATTTATCAGCACGATCAACTGCGCGGTTCGCGGTTAATCGGCCAGGATTTTACCCAGCCGGGATATTTTCAGGGCCGCCCTTCTGCCACCGCAGAAACGCCCTATAATCCTCAGGCATCGGGGGGCAGCAACCTTGCCGCCAGCAACCCTGAACTGGATAAACTGATTGCCGCGCGCGCCGCGGCATTACGGGCCGCGAACCCGAACGCCAGCCCGGCGGTGCCGGTAGACCTGCTGACTGCCTCGTCGAGCGGCCTGGATTACGGGATATCGCCCGAGGCGGCTGAGTGGCAAATCCCCCGCATCGCCGCTGCCCGCGAGTTGAGCGCGGAAACCGTCGCCCGGCTGGTGAAGGCCCATACCTCAACGCCGTTAATCGGGTTTCTCGGCAAACCGGTAGTCAACGTGCTGGAGCTTAACCTGGCGCTGGATGCTAATAAGGACTAAAGATGACTGAGGAGCCATCGCGCCCCAACCCGGATCGCCTGCTCGCGCGCACCAGTGGGCAGCACCGGGGTAAGCTGAAAATTTTCTTTGGGGCGTGCGCGGGCGTGGGTAAAACCTACGCCATGCTCACCGAGGCGCGGCGTCTGCACGCCCAGGGCCTGGATGTGCTGGTGGGTGTGGTGGAAACCCACGGACGCCAGGAAACCGCCGCGCTGGTTGAAGGCTTGCCGGTTCTGCCGTTAAAGCGGCTGGAGCATCGTGGGCGGATTGTGCCGGAATTTGACCTTGATGGCGCGCTGGCGCGCCATCCCGCGCTGATCCTGATGGATGAACTGGCCCACAGCAACGCGCCCGGCTCCCGTCATCCTAAACGCTGGCAGGATGTGGAAGAGCTGCTGGCGGCAGGCATTGATGTTTTTACCACCGTTAACGTTCAGCATCTGGAAAGCCTGAATGATGTGGTGGGCGGCGTGACCGGGATCCAGGTGCGCGAAACCGTGCCCGATCCCATTTTCGATGCCGCCGACGACGTGGTGCTGGTGGATCTCCCGGCGGACGATCTGCGCCAGCGGCTAAATGAAGGCAAAGTCTATATCGCGGGCCAGGCGGAGCGCGCTATTGAGCATTTCTTTCGCAAAGGCAACCTGATTGCACTACGCGAACTGGCGCTGCGCCGCACCGCCGATCGGGTAGACGATCAGATGCGCGCCTGGCGCGACAACCCCGGCCAGGAAAAAGTCTGGCATACCCGGGATGCGATTTTGCTGTGCATCGGGCGCGGCAGCGGCCATGAAAAGTTGGTGCGCGCCGCCGCCCGGCTTGCCGCTAAACTCGGCAGCGTCTGGCACGCCATCTATGTTGAAACGCCACGCCTGCACCGCCTGCCGGAAACCGAGCGCCGCGCCATATTACAGGCGCTGAGCCTGGCGCAGGAATTAGGCGCACAAACCGCCACGCTTGCGGAATCGGCGGAAGAGAAAGCCGTGGCACGCTACGCCCGGGAACATAATCTGGGCAAAGTGGTTATCGGCAAACGTCCGCGCCGCCTGTTCTGGCGCGATACATTTGCCGATCGCCTGAACCGCTACGCGCCCGATCTGGATGTGCTGGTCGTGGCGCTGGAAGACGCCCCTGCCCCGCTGGCTGCAAAACCCGAGGATATCCGCAATTTTAGCGAGCGCTGGCGCGTGCAGCTAAAAGGCTGCGCGGTTGCGGTGGCGCTCTGCGCGCTGATTACCCTGCTGGCAAGCCGCTGGCTGATCGCTTTTGAAGCGGCGAATTTAGTCATGCTTTATTTACTCGGCGTGGTGATCGTGGCGCTGTTCTACGGGCGCTGGCCGTCGGTGCTGGCGACGTTTATCAACGTGCTGAGTTTTGATGTGTTCTTTGTGAATCCGCGCGGCACGCTGGCGGTATCGGATGTGCAGTATCTCCTCACCTTCGGCGTGATGCTCACGGTGGGGCTGGTTATCGGTAATCTTACCGCCGGGGTACGCTATCAGGCGCGGGTCGCCCGCTATCGCGAGCAGCGTACCCGCTCGCTGTATGAGTTATCCAAATCCCTGTCCGTAGGCCGCACGACGCAGGACATCGCCGCCACCAGCAGCCAGTTTATTGATGCGACATTTTTTGCCCGCAGCCAGCTATTGTTGCCCAATGAGCACGGCGCGTTGAAGCCGCAGCCCGATGCCAGCGTAACGCCCTTCTGGGATGAAGCCATTGCCCGCTGGAGTTTTGATAACGGTCAGCCTGCGGGCGCAGGCACCGATACGCTCCCCGGCGTGCCCTACCAGATTGTTCCGCTGCGCGCGGCGGGCAAAACCGTTGGGCTGGTGATTGTTGAGCCCGCGAATCTACGGCTTTTGATGATCCCTGAACAGCAGCGTTTGCTGGAAACCTTTACTCTGCTGGCGGCAAACGCGCTGGAGCGGCTGGCCCTGACCCGTAGCGAAGAACAGGCGCGGCTGACCAGCGAACGCGAAAAACTGCGTAACTCTCTGCTGGCGGCGCTGTCACACGATTTACGCACCCCGCTGACGGTGCTGTTCGGCCAGGCGGAAATTCTGACCCTCGATCTGGCGAGTGAAGGCTCGCGCCATGCCCGGCAGGCCAGCGACATCCGCCAGCATGTGCTGAACACGACCCGGCTGGTAAATAATCTGCTGGATATGGCGCGTATTCAGTCCGGCGGGTTTAATCTGCAACGCGAATGGCTCACACTGGAAGAAGTGGTGGGAAGCGCGCTGAATATGCTGGAACCCGGCCTGGCCGGACGGCAGATTGCGCTGGAGCTTCCCGACCCGTTACAGCTGATTTATGTCGATGGCCCGCTGTTTGAACGGGTGTTGATCAATCTGCTGGAAAACGCCGTCAAATATGCGGGCAGCGCGGCGCAAATCGGCATTCGCAGCAAAGCGCAGCCTGGCTGGCTGGATATCGAGGTGTGGGATACCGGGCCGGGTATCCCGTCCGGGCAGGAACAGGCTATTTTCGAGAAGTTTTCACGGGGAGATAAAGAATCGGCAATCCCGGGAGTTGGGCTTGGGCTGGCAATATGCCAGGCTATTGTTGATGTCCACGGCGGGATAATATACGCCGGTAATCGTCCTGAAGGCGGCGCCAGTTTTCATATTCAGCTGCCGTTACCCACGCCGCCGGATATGGCGGATATGCACGAGGCCCTGTGACTACCGTTCTGATTATCGAAGATGAAAAAGAGATCCGGCGTTTTCTGCGCACCGCGCTGGAAGCAGATTCTCTGCGGGTGTATGACGCAGAAACGTTGCAGCGCGGGCTGATTGAAGCCGCCACCCGCAAACCCGATCTGGTGATCCTTGACCTGGGCCTGTCGGACGGCGATGGCATCTGTTTTATTAGCGAATTTCGCCAGTGGAGCCAGGCGCCGATTATTGTGCTGTCGGCGCGCAGTGAAGAGACCGATAAGATTACCGCGCTGGATGCGGGCGCTGACGATTACCTGAGCAAACCTTTTGGGATTGGCGAGTTGCAGGCGCGGCTGCGCGTGGCGCTGCGCCGCCAGCAAACGCGGCCAGAGGGCGACGCCGTGTATCAGTTTTCCGGGATTAGCGTGGATATCCCCGCGCGGCGTATTACCCGTGATGAACAGGAAATTCACCTTACGCCCATCGAATTTCGGTTACTGGCCGTGCTGTTGAACCACCATGGAAAAGTGCTAACCCAGCGACAACTGCTAAATCAGGTATGGGGGCCTAATGCGGTGGAGCATAGCCACTATCTGCGCATCTATATGGGGCATTTACGCCAGAAGCTGGAAGCCGACCCGGCGCGGCCCCGGCATTTGCTCACTGAAACCGGGATAGGCTACCGGTTTATGCTGTAAGCGCACCTGTTAACGTTGAGGGTATTTGATATGAAAAATATTGTTGCAGCTTCTGTTGTGATTCTGACCCTCACCGCCTGCTCCGGCACACAATTAGGCGTTGGAGTGGGAACCGGCTTTCCAAGTGTGGGGGTCGGCGCTGGCCTATCGTTTCCTGTTGGCCAGAACACCAGGCAAGAAGATGAATCCTATGCTCAAATCCTTACCCGTGAGATATACGCCAGGATTAACGATACCGGGCAATATGCTGGCAAGCTCTGCACCATTCGCATCGCAACAGATGCTGAAGGCACCGTCATGGATGTTACGCGCCTGGAAGGCGATCCGCGCTGGTGCGATCGGGTGATGGCAGCCGCAACACAGCTCTATCGCGTCCCCGCGCCACCGGCTGCTATGGTAGACCGTCTGCAACAAGGGCTGGTGATTGATTTGATCCCCAAGTAAACCCAGATAAAGGGCGGGGTTGGCAACCGAGAGGTAAATTTGTTAACGAAAGCGAGTGACCCGCCTTTTTTTGGCCTATCTGTCATCGGGATTGTTAACATTTGTGGCTATTCATATGTGTGCATTTTTATGCACGTTGCCGAGCAATCGGATTTCACAAATTGACAAACAACTGCATTCCGATTTTGTCCAGATAAACCCTTAGTGAATGTAGAAAGCTTTTGCTGCTGGGTTTAAGAAAATGAAATGATGTTTTTATTTGAATGAGCCTTTCTATTAACGCATTCTTTTTTGGGCTGCCACTGAATAACCCTGAAATTAATTAGAATAAATAACCAATAGATAAATGCGTTATTTCACCGCAATTAAAAATACAAATGTTACACAATCTAACCAGACATTGTTACACAAACACATCCACTGACCACGCGGGCGAACCATAGTGAATTACTCTGCATTAATTTGTTCCTGTGCGTATATGTAGTGAAACTAAATCATTTTATTGATACTCGTCACGGTTTATCCTTTTGCCGGAGATAAAATAGCCTCGCCTTTATTTAGAAAAGGATTTAATTATGGAAAACAACAACCGGTTAATGCCGCATATAAGGCGAACCACACATATAATGATGTTTGCCCATCGTAATAGCTTCGATTTCCACTTCTTTAACGCCCGATAGCCACGTCCTGGCAGGTGCGCCATAGCACAGGCCTCTTCACACCCTATGTCTTTTTTGGGTTTCAATGCCTGCGCGTGATCGCGTCTGATCTCTGATAAAGCCAATTTTTTAAATCAATCGCCGGATTGAGGGCTTTATTCATCCTAAAAAAATAGCGTCGATTATTTTGCTGCCTTTTGGTTGCACAATACTCCTTTGCTTAATTTCCGGTGCCATTCAATTTCTTAATAAAAGAAATTGCGGGAAAGTATTGCTTAAAACTCAGGATTACCATGCAAAAGTTAAAAATTGCGGTTAGCCGCATCTGTCCGGACTGCGTTAATACCCAACGGGAAGTCGTTTCAATTATGGATACCGATTTTATTGATGTCGCTGCCGCCGTCGTGGCGCTAGCCGATATTGATAACGGTATTATTGATAAAATCGAGCGTACCGGTTTTGGTCTGCCGATTTTTATCGCAACCCATAATAATGAACGTGTTCCCGAACACTGGTTAGCGCGTATCAACGGCGTGTTTGAAATCAGCGAGTCTCGTTCGGAATTCTATGGCCGCCAGCTTGAGGCCGCCGCAGCGAAATACGAAACCAGCCTGAAACCCCCGTTCTTCCGCGCGCTGGTTGATTATGTCAAACAAGGCAACAGCGCGTTTGATTGCCCCGGCCACCAGGGTGGTCAGTTCTTCCGCCGTCACCCGACGGGCAATCAGTTCGTGAATTTCTTCGGCGAAACCCTGTTCCGCTCCGATTTGTGTAACGCGGACGTGGCGATGGGCGATTTGCTGATCCATGAAGGCGCGCCGTGCACGGCTCAAAAACACGCTGCCAAAGTGTTTAACGCCGATAAAACGTACTTTGTGCTCAACGGCACCTCTTCCTCTAACAAAGTGGTGCTGAATGCGCTGCTGGCACCGGGCGACCTGGTATTGTTTGACCGCAACAACCATAAGTCGAACCATCATGGCGCGCTGTTACAGGCGGGCGCAACACCGGTTTATCTGGAAACAGCCCGTAACCCGTACGGCTTTATCGGTGGGATCGACGCGCACTGCTTCGAAGAGCGCTATCTGCGTGACAGCATCCGTGAAGTGGCTGCCGACCGCGCCCAGGACGCACGTCCGTTCCGCCTGGCAGTGATCCAGTTAGGCACCTACGACGGCACTATTTATAACGCGCGTCAGGTAGTGGATAAGATCGGTCATCTGTGTGACTACATCCTGTTCGACTCCGCATGGGTGGGCTATGAGCAGTTTATTCCGATGATGGCGGACTGCTCACCGCTGCTGCTGGAACTTAACGAAAACGATCCGGGCATTCTGGTGACCCAGTCTGTACATAAGCAACAGGCCGGGTTCTCCCAGACCTCGCAGATCCATAAAAAGGACAGCCATATCAAGGGGCAGGATCGCTATGTTTCCCATAAGCGTATGAATAACGCCTTTATGATGCATGCTTCCACCAGCCCTTTCTATCCGCTGTTCGCGGCGCTGGACGTTAACGCCCGTATGCACGAAGGCGAAGGCGGCAAACAGATGTGGATGAACTGCGTAGAAGTCGGTATCGATACCCGTAAGCTGATCCTCAACAACTGTCACCATATTCGTCCGTTCGTGCCTGCTACCGTTGACGGCAAAGCGTGGGAAAGCTGGGATACTCAACAGATCGCCCGCGATCTGCGCTTCTTCCACTTTGTACCAGGCGACAAATGGCATGCGTTCGAGGGCTATGCAGAGCATCAGTATTTCGTCGACCCCTGCAAACTGCTGCTGACCACGCCGGGTATCAATGCTGCTACTGGCGAATACGACACTTTTGGCGTGCCGGCCACCATTCTTGCCAACTTCCTGCGTGAGAACGGCGTGGTGCCGGAGAAATGCGACCTCAACTCGATCCTGTTCCTGCTCACGCCTGCTGAAGAGATGGGCAAAATGCAGCAACTGGTGGCGCTGTTGGTCCGTTTCGAGCAGTTACTGGAACACGACGCACCGCTGAGTGAAGTGCTGCCGTCGCTCTGGAAACAGCATCAGGAACGTTACGGCGAGTACACCCTGCGCCAGCTTTGCCAGGAAATGCATGACTTCTATGCCAGCCACAACGTGAAGCAGCTTCAGAAAGAGATGTTCCGTAAAGAGTACTTCCCGCGCGTGGTGATGAACCCGCAAGACGCCAACTACGCCTTTATCCGTGGGCAAACCGAGCTGGTGAAACTCCGCGATGCAGAAGGCCGCGTGGCGGCTGAAGGCGCGCTGCCTTACCCGCCGGGCGTGCTGTGCGTAGTCCCGGGCGAAATCTGGGGCGGCGCGGTGTTGCGCTACTTCCAGGCGCTGGAGGAAGGCATCAACCTGCTGCCGGGCTTCGCACCGGAACTCCAGGGGGTGTATGTCGAGGAGCATGACGGTCGTAAACAGGTGTGGTGCCACGTTATCAAGCAGCCCGTGGTGAAAGCGTCAGCACAAAAGGAAATCAGATTATGAGTAAATCCAACAAGATGGGCGTGGTGCCGCTCACAATATTGACCATGGTGAACATGATGGGCTCCGGCATCATCATGCTACCCACCAAACTGGCGGAAGTGGGGACGATTTCGATTATCTCCTGGCTGGTGACCGCGCTGGGGTCAATGGCGCTGGCCTGGGCCTTTGCTAAATGCGGGATGTTCAGCCGTAAAACCGGCGGTATGGGTGGTTATGCCGAGTACGCCTTTGGAAAGTCCGGCAACTTTATGGCCAACTATACCTACGGCGTATCGCTGCTGATCGCTAACGTGGCGATTGCGATTTCCGCCGTGGGTTACGGCAGCGAGCTGTTCGGCGCGACGCTCAGCCCGGTACAGATCGGTATCGCCACGATTTGCGTACTGTGGATTTGCACCGTCGCCAACTTCGGCGGCGCGCGCATCACCGGGCAAATCAGCGGCATTACGGTATGGGGCGTGATCATTCCGGTGGTCGGTCTGTCGGTGATTGGCTGGTTCTGGTTCAGCCCGACGATGTATGCCGAATCCTGGAACCCGCACAACGTGCCGTTCTTCGACGCCGTTGGCTCATCCATCGCCATGACGCTGTGGGCATTTTTAGGGCTGGAATCCGCCTGCGCCAACACCGAAGTGGTGGAAAACCCGGAACGCAACGTGCCGATCGCGGTACTGGGCGGGACGCTGGGCGCGGCGGTGATTTATATCGTCTCTACCAACGTAATCGCCGGGATTGTGCCGAATATGGACCTGGCTAACTCCACCGCGCCGTTCGGTCTGGCCTTCGCGCAAATGTTCACGCCGACCGTGGGTAAAGTGATCATGGGCCTGATGGTGATGTCCTGCTGCGGTTCGCTGCTCGGCTGGCAGTTTACGATTGCTCAGGTGTTTAAATCCTCAGCGGATGAAGGTTACTTCCCGAAAATCTTCTCGAAAGTATCAAAAGCTGAAGCCCCGGTTAAGGGCATGCTGACAATTGTGATTTTCCAGAGCGTGCTGGCGCTGATGACCATCAGCCCGTCGCTGAATAATCAGTTTAACGTGCTGGTTAACCTGGCGGTTGTCACCAACATCATTCCGTACATTCTGTCGATGGCGGCGCTGGTGATTATCCAGAAAGTGGCGAAGGTCGATCCGGGTAAAGCGAAAGCGGCAAACTTCGTGGCATTGATCGGAGCGATTTACAGCTTCTATGCGCTCTACTCCTCAGGTTCCGAAGCGATGCTGTATGGCGCCATGGTGACCTTTATGGGCTGGACGCTGTACGGGCTGGTATCGCCGCGCTTTGAGTTGACCAATAAACACGGCTAATCGAAAACGCAGCAATAAAAAAGGGAGCCTCGGCTCCCTTTTTCTGTTTAACGCTATCAGGCGTTTTTCAGAACTTCACTGACAATTTCTACCGCTTCTTTCTCGATCTGGGCACGGTGCTCGGCGCCGAGGAAGCTTTCGCAATAGATCTTGTAGGCGTCTTCCGTACCCGACGGACGCGCCGCGAACCACCCGTTGTCGGTCATCACTTTCAGGCCGCCAATCGATGCGCCATTGCCCGGCGCGGCAGTTAAACGCGCGATGATCGGGTCACCCGCCAGGGTGCTGGCACTGACCATCTCTGGAGAGAGTTTGGAGAGCGCCGCTTTCTGTGCGGATGTTGCGGACGCCTGCAGACGGTTGTAGCTCGGCGCGCCGAAGCGTTCAGCCAGTTCGTCATAGTGCTGTTGCGGGTTTTTACCGGTTACTGCGGTAATTTCCGCCGCCAGCAGGCACATGATGATGCCGTCTTTGTCGGTCGACCACGGGGTGCCGTCAAAACGCAGGAATGATGCGCCCGCGCTCTCTTCACCGCCGAAGCCGAAACTGCCGTCGAACAGGCCGTCAACGAACCACTTAAAGCCCACAGGCACTTCAACCAGTTTGCGGCCCAGGTCGTTAACCACGCGGTCGATCATCGCGGAAGAAACCAGGGTTTTGCCCACCGCCACATCGTTGCCCCACTGCGGACGATGCTGGAACAGGTAGTTAATCGCCACAGCAAGATAATGGTTCGGGTTCATCAACCCCGCCGGCGTGACGATACCGTGGCGGTCATAATCCGGGTCGTTGGCAAACGCCAGGTCAAACTTGTCGCGCAGCGCCAGCAGGCCCGCCATCGCACATTCAGAGGAACAGTCCATACGGATTGCGCCGTCTTTGTCCAGATGCATAAAGCGGAAGGTCTGGTCGACGTGATCGTTAACGATGGTCAGGTTTAATTTGTAGTGCTCGGCAATGCGCTTCCAGTATTCGATACCCGAGCCGCCCAGCGGATCGACGCCCAGCGTCAGGCCCGCTTTCTGGATGGCCGCCATATCGACGATATCCGCCAGCCCTTCGACAAACGGCTGCACCAGATCTTTCGCGGTAATGTGCCCGCTCGCCCAGGCTTCATCCAGCGAAACGCGTTTCACTGACGCCAGGCCTTCCGCTAACAGGGCGTTAGCGCGGTCTTCCACCACTTTGGTGACATTGGTATCAGCCGGGCCGCCGTTGGGCGGATTGTATTTGATGCCACCATCGTCAGGCGGGTTATGGGAAGGGGTAATGACAATCCCATCCGCCTGTTTTCCGCCCTGGCGGTTGTGGACCAGAATAGCGTTAGAGACCGCCGGGGTCGGCGTATAGCCGTTGTCTTCCTGAACGATCACATCCACGCCGTTGGCGGCAAGCACTTCCAGCACCGAGATAAACGCCGGTTCGGAAAGCGCGTGCGTGTCTTTACCCACATAACAGGGGCCGGTAACGCCATTTTTTGCGCGTTCTTCCGCAATGGCCTGGGCAATCGCCAGAATATGCGGTTCGTTAAAACTGTGGCGCGCCGAGCTGCCGCGATGGCCGGACGTCCCGAATTTCACCGCATGCTCGCTGTTCCCCGGCTGCGGTTTCAGCACGTAATATTGTGCGGTGAGTTGGGCAACATTAATCAAATCACGCTGTTGTGCAGGCTGCCCTGCACGGTTATGAATTGCCATGGCCTGGTCCTTTTGACGCATTAGTTAAATGGTGCCGCAAACCTTTTCAATCAATTCCGCCGGGAACTGCATTGACTGCATGATGTGTTCAATCATGCTGCATTTACGACCGGTATTGGTGTTGGTAATCACCCAGTATGGCGTACCTGGCACATGTTTGGGTTTGGTTTGATTACCGCTCTGCAAAAGCGTTTGCTGATCGCCCGCAAAATAGACGCGGGTGCGGCCATGCAACGACTCGGTGGCATCGGCGAACGCTTTTGGATCCAGTGTATAGAGTGTAGACAGCACCAGCATGAAACGGTTGACGGCACGCTTTTGTTCAGCGTATTCGTCAGAAAGCAGCAGCTCGCGAACAGCGCGTACACGATCTTTGGGGTTGTTGGCGGGTTTTTCTTCCATCACGGCGACGGCCGCGCTGCCCTCTTTCGCCGGTTTTTCGACTTGCGGTTGCGCGGGGTTGAATTTCAGCATGCGACGCAAAATGTCGGACGCGCTTTCACCAATGTGCTGGGTGTGGCTCGCGATATAGCGATAAAGGTCGTCATCAACTTCAATCGTTTTCATTTTAATCCAGTGCGATATCTTTCTGAATACAAATCGTTGGGAGTATAGGATCAAACCCCAACAGCGGATAGCGTCAAGCCAGGAAGGCGGCAAAAGTCAGATTTAACTGGATCTTGCGACCGGGCGGCAGAATGTTCAACATAATACCCTAACCTGACACCTGCAAAAAAAGAACTTTGCCATGAAATTACATACCCGAGCGCAAACTACACAACAATCGCATAACGCCTCACCGATCGTGCTGGTTCACGGCCTGTTCGGCAGCCTGGATAACCTGGGCGTGCTGGCTCGCGAACTGATTACCGATTTCGACGTTATCCAGGTGGATATGCGCAACCACGGGTTGTCGCCGCGCAGCGATATCATGACGTATCCGGCCATGGCACAGGATCTGATTGATACGCTCGACGAACTGAGTATCGACAAAGCCACTTTTATCGGCCACTCCATGGGTGGTAAAGCCGTGATGGCGGCAACCAACATCGCGCCGCAACGCATCGATAAACTGGTGGCGATTGATATCGCGCCGGTGGATTACCAGGTGCGGCGGCACGATGAAATTTTCGCCGCGATTAACGCCGTCAGCGAAGCCGGGATCACCTCTCGCCAGGATGCGGCGGCCCTGATGCGTGAACAAATCCCTGAAGAAGGGGTGATTCAGTTTCTGCTCAAATCCTTCGCATCCGGCGAGTGGCGTTTCAATGTGCCGGCACTGTGGGATCAGTATTCACATATCGTCGGTTGGGAAACGGTGCCCGCCTGGGATCATCCGGCGCTATTTATTCGCGGCGGCAATTCGCCGTACGTGGATGAAAGCCATCGCGAGGCGCTGCTTGCGCAATTCCCCCAGGCCCGCGCGCACGTCGTAGCGGGCGCGGGCCACTGGGTTCATGCCGAAAAACCGCAGGCCGTGGTACGGGCAATCCGCCGCTACCTCGATGCCGGGTAAAAATGGTTAAAAATAAAGCGGCTGATAAGTCAGAGTGCCGTTAACGCGTTGGCGCGCCGGATTCCCTCATGTATGATGGCGCGCTTAACTGCATCCGAGCCCCGCTCCTGCACCCTGTTTTCCCTGTCAAAACGCGCATCATGGCCAAAGAACAAACGGACCGTACGACATTAGATCTGTTCTCGGACGAACGCCGCCCGGGCAGACCCAAAACTAACCCGCTGTCACGCGATGAACAGTTGCGCATTAACAAGCGCAACCAGTTAAAGCGCGACAAAGTGCGCGGGCTCAAGCGCGTTGAGCTCAAACTGAACGTTGAAGCGGTTGACGCGCTCAACATGCTGGCAGAGGCCCGCAATATCAGCCGCAGCGAATTGATCGAAGATATTCTGCTGTCACAGCTCGCCGCCCTTAAAGACTGAGCGTTATCTAAAAACACGGCGCGATGTAGCAGACTGTGCACATGGCCGTGATAGAGATTTCCGCCAGCTTGTCTGTTCTGCTATGATTGCCCTATCTGTAGGCTTTTTGCCTCAACCATCTCATTAAGTTTCAAGAGGTTATTTTACTCATGGCAATCGTAGGCATTTTCTTCGGCAGCGATACCGGCAACACTGAAAATATCGCAAAAATGATTCAAAAACAGCTTGGTAAAGATGTTGCTGAAGTGCGTGATATTGCTAAAAGCAGCAAAGAAGACCTCGAAAGTTTTGATATTTTGCTGCTGGGCATCCCTACCTGGTATTACGGCGAAGCGCAGTGCGACTGGGATGACTTCTTCCCTACCCTCGAAGAGATTGATTTCAACAATAAACTGGTTGCCCTGTTTGGTTGTGGCGACCAGGAAGACTATGCCGAATACTTCTGCGATGCGCTGGGCACCATGCGTGACATTATTGAACCGCGCGGCGCAACTATCGTTGGCCACTGGCCGACTGAAGGCTATCACTTTGAAGCCTCCAAAGGCCTGGCGGATGACGATCACTTCCTCGGTCTTGCCATCGACGAAGATCGCCAACCGGAACTCACCGCAGAACGCGTTGAAAAATGGGTTAAACAGGTTTCTGAAGAGCTGCACCTGCAGGACATCATCAACGCCTGATTATTAAGGGTGCTAAGTCAATTAGCGCCTTTTTATCTTGATTGATAGGCAAAAGCGATAAAAATAATTGCTACAAATTTTTAACTTTTGCCTCCAGACCTGTACAATATACGCCTTACGCATCGGGTGATTTTGCAACAAATGCAGGCAGCGCCACGATTTTGGGTATTTTTAAGCAAGGCAGTTGCAGTTTTCATTTAGGCATGGCAGTTCTATAATGAAACGCATAATGCCTTGCATCGATCTCTTGCTCCCTGAGGAGCGAATCGTTACGTAACAGGACAAATTCCGCATGACTGACAACAATACCGCATTGAAAAAGGCTGGCCTGAAAGTCACGCTTCCGAGGTTAAAAATCCTCGAAGTGTTGCAGGGGCCGGACAACCACCATGTCAGTGCGGAAGACTTATACAAACGCCTGATCGACATGGGTGAAGAGATTGGGTTAGCGACCGTTTACCGCGTTCTTAACCAGTTTGATGATGCCGGAATCGTCACGCGCCATAATTTTGAAGGCGGCAAATCCGTTTTCGAGTTGACTCAGCAGCATCATCACGATCACCTCATTTGCCTTGACTGCGGTAAAGTGATCGAGTTTAGCGACGATTCAATCGAAGCGCGCCAGCGTGAAATTGCCTCCCGTCACGGTATTCGCTTAACTAACCACAGCCTGTACCTGTATGGCCATTGCGCAGAAGGCGATTGCCGCGAAGACGAAAATGCGCATGAGATCGCAGAAAAGTAATTTTTTCTAGAATCATGAATTCCAGTAAAAGCCGACTAATGTCGGCTTTTTTATTTCTGATGATTTAAAAAATAACAGGCATGGCTTGCTTAATAATGAAACCTTTAAGTAAATCCTGTAATGAATTAAATAATGTGAATGATGTTTTAAGAATATATCAATAACTATATAAATCAGCCAGTTATCATATATTGAGACATCTTATCACCTGCCGGGTCTGTTTGTTGCGTTGCGGTTTAAAAATGCCATCACTTAAAATAGTGATTAGCATCGCATCCGATAAAATAAATCTGGTTAATCGCAATGACATTACCGCAGAAACCTCTCTCTGAATTATATCGCTTAACGGATTTATTCACTGACTATAACAAACTTACGCGTGTAGAAAGATATACCTTAATACCCGTAAGACCTCATACCGTTACGCTGATTCATGGTGGGCAGTTTTCTATCATTCGCAGCAGCGACAGACTTTTATTTGAAAAACAAACTGCGCCAGCGCTGTTTGGGCTAACCGGTAATGCCCGAAATCTGGCCTATCTGCGCATTTATGCCGATACGCAATGCCATTTCCAGTTAGTGCCTCTGGACATTTTCATGCAGCGTCTTGACGATAATCATTCGCTGCACTTAATACCGCCAATTTTATCCTGGCATATAGAAAGTTTACTTTATCGGGATGAGATGATGATGGGGCGAAATAGTTATCAAATGATTAAGGGGAATCTCCTCCATCTTAATCAACTAGATGAGTTTATGCGGTCAAAAATCAATGTTGCGGATTTCATCGTCAAACGAACCAACTTATCTCGCAGTATCGTCATGAAAGTTTTGTCGGCGATGCGCGCTAAAAATCATATCGATGTTAAAAGAGGCAAATTGCTGACAATCAATCAACTGCCTGAAAAACTCAGTTGATGCGAGAGGTAATTCATCGCAGTCTAAGACGTTCTCCGGGCCTTTCTCTTTTCATTTAAAGAAGCTTCACGCCAAAAAAAACGCCGCATTACGCGGCGTTTTAGCAATGAAATCTTATTCCCCGATTTTCGCCCAGGTATCGCGTAAACCCACCGTACGGTTGAACACCAGATGTTCAGGTTTGGAATATTTGCTGTCGAGGCAGAAATAACCTTCACGCTCGAATTGCAGCGCGTTGCCCATTTCTGCATTCTGCAGGCTCGGCTCGCCAAAACCCTGCTTGATCACCAGCGACTCTGGATTGATAGTCGACAGGAAATCTTCTGCCGCGCCGGGATTTGCCACGCTAAACAGACGATCGTACAGGCGGATTTCAATCGGTAACGCATGGCTGGCACTCACCCAGTGGATCACGCCTTTCACTTTGCGGCCGTCCGCCGGGTCTTTGCTCAGGGTTTCTGCGTCGTAGCTACAGAAGATAGTGGTGATGTTGCCTTCCGCGTCTTTTTCTACACGCTCAGCTTTAATCACATAAGCATTACGCAGGCGGACTTCTTTACCCAGCACCAGGCGCTTGTACTGCTTGTTAGCCTCTTCGCGGAAGTCGGCGCGGTCGATCCACACTTCGCCGCTGAACGGCACTTCACGGCTCCCCATCTCCGGTTTGTTCGGATGGTTTGGCATCGTGACCCTTTCGCTCTGGCCCTGCGGATAGTTCTCGATCACCAGTTTCACCGGGTCGATAACCGCCATGGCACGCGGCGCGTTCTCGTTGAGATCTTCACGGATGCAGGCTTCCAGCGCAGCCATTTCTACCGTGTTGTCCTGCTTAGTCACACCGATGCGTTTGCAGAATTCACGGATAGAGGCAGCGGTATAACCGCGACGACGCAGACCAGAAATGGTCGGCATACGCGGGTCGTCCCAGCCTTCAACGATCTTTTCCGTCACCAGCAGGTTGAGTTTGCGTTTGGACATAATCGCATACTCAAGATTCAGACGAGAGAATTCATACTGACGTGGATGAACCGGAATGGTGATGTTATCCAGCACCCAGTCATACAGACGGCGGTTATCCTGGAATTCCAGGGTACAGAGTGAATGGGTAATGCCTTCCAGCGCATCGGAGATGCAGTGGGTAAAGTCGTACATCGGATAGATGCACCACTTGCTGCCGGTCTGGTGATGATCGGCGAATTTAATGCGGTAAATTACCGGGTCGCGCATCACGATAAACGGCGACGCCATGTCGATTTTCGCGCGCAGGCAGGCTTTGCCTTCTTCGAAACCGCCGGTACGCATTTTTTCGAACAGCGCGAGGTTTTCTTCTATGCTGCGATCGCGGTATGGGCTGTTTTTACCCGGTTGAGTCAGGGTGCCACGGTATTCGCGAATTTGCTCCGGCGAAAGTTCGTCAACATAAGCCAGGCCTTTGTTGATCAGCTCAACGGCATATTGATGCAGCGCATCGAAGTAGTCAGAAGAATAACGCACGTCTCCTGACCATTGGAAACCTAACCACTGGACGTCGTTCTTGATGGAATCAACGTATTCGATATCTTCTTTTACCGGGTTAGTGTCATCGAAACGCAGATTGCACTGGCCCTGATAATCTTTGGCGATGCCAAAGTTCAGGCAGATCGATTTTGCATGGCCGATATGCAAATAACCGTTCGGCTCAGGCGGGAAACGGGTATAAACAGTCGAGTGTTTTCCACTGGCCAAATCTTCATCAATGATTTGGCGAATAAAGTTAGTCGGGCGGGCTTCAGCCTCACTCATTGCGCATTCCTCAAAGCTTCGCAAAATAGATAACGGTGAATGATCTTATAACCTAAGACGGGACACAACCATTAGTTGCACAAAAACACAATAACCGCTGCGTTCCGGCGATTTTGCATAAAAAAAGCGGCGGAATTCTCTTCCGCCGCTTAAGGCAACCTCTTACTCAGGAGCGATTATTTGCCTTTAATCTCATACAGTGGGGTTTGACCGGCAATGACCTGACCTTGCGCCTTAATGACCAGGCCGCTGAAGTCGTCGATATTGCTGCAAACCACTGGGCTAATCATGGAGCGCGCATTGGCGTTCAGGAAATCCAGATCCATTTCCAGCACTGGTTGGCCCGCCGTCACTTCAGCACCCTCTTCCACCAGGCGGCTAAAGCCCTGGCCGTTCAACGCCACCGTATCGATACCCATATGGACAACGATTTCAGCGCCGTTTTCGGTTTCCAGACAGAACGCGTGGTTGGTGTTGAAGATCTTAACGATGGTGCCAGCAGCTGGCGCAACCACGGTTTTTGCCGTCGGTTTAATCGCCACGCCATCACCCACCGCTTTGCTGGCGAAGGCTTCGTCCGGCACATCGTCGAGCGCAACCACATCACCGGTCACCGGCGCAACCAGCGTTGCGATAGTGGAGGTGGTATTCGGGGTGGCCTGCGGCTTCGCCGTTTGAACCGGTGCGGCAACCGGCGCGGTTTCGCCCGTAGCCGGTGTGGCGGCAGGTACGTTGCCAACAGTTTTCATTGCATCGGCGATTTTTTCCGCCATAAAACCAACGATAATCTGCACGCCGGTTTTATTGAGACGGATAACGCCCGTTGCGCCAAGGCGTTTCGCCAGGGCTTCGTTAACGCGGGAGGAATCTTTCACCGACAGACGCAGACGGGTGATACAGGCGTCAATCCCGGTCAGGTTGTCTGAACCGCCGACTGCCGCCACGTACTGACGCGCCAGACCGGTAACATCCTGCTCTTTGGTACCGCTTACGTTCATATCCTGACCATCCGCTTCGCTACCGGCAACAGCCAGTTCACGGCCCGGGGTCATCAGGTTGAATTTAGTGATAACCAGACGGAATACCACGTAGTAGATAACGAAGAAGACCAGGCCCTGTGCGATAAGCATGTACCATTGCGTCGCCAGCGGGTTACGGGTAGACAACACCATATCCACCAGACCGGCGCTGAAGCCGAAACCGGCAATCCAGTGCATGCTGGCCGCGATGAAGACAGAAATACCGGTCAAAATGGCGTGGATTACATACAGCACCGGCGCAACGAACATGAAGGAGAATTCCAGCGGTTCGGTGATACCGGTAAAGAAGGCGGCAAACGCGCCCGCCATCATGATACCCAGCACTTTGGCTTTGTTTTCCGGACGTGCGCAGTGGTAAATCGCCAGCGCCGCGCCAGGCAGACCAAACATCATGATTGGGAAGAAGCCCGCCTGATAACGACCCGTGATGCCCACAATGCCTTTACCGGATTCGATAGACTGTGCGCCGCCCAGGAAGTTAGGAATATCGTTGATGCCCGCCACGTCGAACCAGAACACGGAGTTCAGCGCGTGGTGCAAGCCGACCGGAATCAGCAGACGGTTGAAGAAGGCGTAAACGCCCGCGCCTACGGAGCCCAGTTTCTGGATGTGTTCGCCGAAAGTCACCAGACCGTCGAAAATCATTGGCCAGATGTACATCAGGATGAACGCCACCACAATCATCACGAAAGAGGTGAGGATCGGTACCAGACGACGACCGCTGAAGAACGACAGCGCTTTCGGCAGCTCGACGCCGCTGAAGCGGTTGTACAATTCCGCAGAGATAATACCGACCAGGATACCGACGAACTGGTTGTTGATTTTACCAAACGCCGCCGGAACCTGGTCGGCAGGGATTTTTTGAATCATCGACACCGCTGCCGGCGAGCAGAGGGTCGTTAACACTAAGAAGCCGACAAAACCAGTGAGCGCCGCCGCACCGTCTTTGTCTTTAGACATCCCGTACGCCACACCGATGGCGAACAGGACGGACATGTTATCAATAATGGCAGCACCGGACTTTATGAAGAATGCCGCAAGCGCGTTATCTCCACCCCAGCCAACCGGGTCAATCCAGTAACCTACCCCCATCAGAATTGCTGCTGCAGGCAGGGTAGCAACCGGCACCATCAGCGCCCGGCCTACTCGTTGCAAATAACCTAGAATACTCACTTTATCCCCCTATGAGACCTGATAAGGCTCTTTCAAAGCCGTTTTTTTATTGTGTAACCAACCTTGAAAAATGCGGTGACGTTGCGCATCACACCGGAAGTGTGTGAAAAATTAATTCGTATCGCAAATTAAACGCGCATTTTTTGTGAGTTTTATCACCAAATATCGCTATACCCTCCCCCTTTCACTGGCTAACTCCCAAAACTTATTTTATGATTCAAAAAATCAAGGCGGAATGCTTCCAGCGAGCAGTATAAATGGATCCGTTTTAAACTAAATGTATGTTCCGCCCGTCTGTTTTAAATTAACTAACTGAGGTGAATGATGAGACTGATTCCCCTGGCAACGACTCAGCAGGTCGGTAAATGGGCAGCACGCCATATTGTGAACCGCATTAATGCGTTCAAACCGACGGCGGATCGCCCTTTCGTGCTGGGTCTGCCGACCGGTGGTACCCCGCTGGAAGCGTACAAAGCGCTGGTTGAGATGCATAAAGCGGGCCAGGTCAGCTTCAAACACGTAGTCACCTTTAATATGGATGAATACGTCGGCCTGCCGAAAGAACATCCAGAAAGCTACCACAGCTTCATGCACCGCAATTTCTTCGATCACGTTGATATTCCAGCAGAAAACATCAATTTACTGGATGGCAACGCGCCGGATATTGATGCAGAATGCCGCCAGTATGAAGAGAAAATTCGCGCCTACGGTAAAATTCACCTGTTTATGGGCGGCGTAGGCAATGACGGACACATCGCGTTTAACGAACCCGCTTCGTCGCTGGCTTCCCGCACCCGTATTAAAACCCTGACGCATGACACCCGCGTGGCGAACTCCCGTTTCTTTGACGGCGACGTGAACCAGGTACCGAAATATGCCCTGACCGTGGGCGTTGGCACCCTGCTGGATGCTGAAGAAGTGATGATTCTGGTGCTCGGCCATGTGAAAGCGCAGGCGCTACAGGCGGCAGTTGAAGGCAACGTGAACCATATGTGGACCATTAGCTGTCTGCAGTTGCATCCGAAAGCTGTAATTGTTTGCGATGAGCCGTCTACCATGGAGCTCAAAGTGAAGACGCTGAGATACTTCACCGAACTCGAAGCAGAAAATATTAAAGGTCTTTAAGTCAGTATTTACCGGGGGTCACTATGTACGCACTAATCCACGGCCGGATTTATACCGGCCATGAAGTTCTGGACGACCACGCGATTGTTATCGCGAATGGCCTGATTGAACGCGTTTGTCCGATTGCCGATTTACCATCCGGCATTGAACAGCGCGACGTCGGCGGCGCCATTATTGCCCCCGGTTTTATTGATGTGCAGCTCAACGGCTGCGGCGGCGTGCAGTTTAACGACACCGCCGACGCCGTTACGGTGAAGACGCTGGAAATTATGCAGGCCGCCAATGAAAAATCCGGCTGCACCAGCTATCTTCCCACGCTTATCACCAGCAGCGATGAATTAATGAAGCAGGGTATTCGCGTAATGCGCGAATATCTGGCGAAGCACCCCAATCAGGCGCTGGGTCTTCATCTTGAAGGTCCGTGGCTGAATCTGATGAAAAAAGGCACCCACAATCCGGATTATGTCCGCAAGCCGGATGCTGAACTGGTTGATTTCCTGTGTGAAAACGCCGATGTCATTACCAAAGTGACGCTGGCGCCTGAGCAGGTCGATCCTAAATATATACGTCAGTTGGTAGAGGCAGGCATTATCGTTTCTGCCGGGCACTCCAACGCCACCTATAAAGAAGCAAAAATCGGCTTTCGCGCGGGCATTGGTTTTGCTACCCACTTGTTTAACGCGATGCCGTATATTACAGGCCGCGAACCAGGCCTGGTGGGCGCGATTTTTGATGAACCGGAGCTCTATTGCGGCATTATTGGTGACGGGCTGCATGTCGACTACGCCAATGTCCGTATTGCCAAGCAGATCAAGGGCGATAAACTTTGCCTTGTTACCGATGCGACAGCACCGGCCGGTGCTGATATCGAACAGTTCATTTTTGCCGGTAAAACAATATACTACCGCAACGGGCTGTGTGTGGATGAGAACGGTATCCTCAGTGGTTCTGCATTGACCATGATTGAAGGCGTACATAATCTTGTCGAGCATGTCGGTATCGCGCTGGACGAAGCGCTGCGCATGGCATCGCTCTACCCGGCTCGCGCAATGGGTGTGGATAAAGATCTCGGCACAATCGAAGCCGGGAAAGTGGCCAATCTGACCGCCTTTACCCGCGATTACAAAATTATCAAGACCATCGTTAATGGCAACGAGGTCGTCACTGAGTAAGAAAAGGCATGACAACTGGCGGACAGGCTCAAATTGGTAATGTTGATCTGGTAAAACAACTGAACAGCGCGGCGGTTTATCGCCTCATCGATCAACATGGACCCATTTCGCGCATTCAGATTGCCGAACAAAGCCAGCTCGCCCCCGCCAGCGTCACCAAAATTACTCGCCAGCTGATTGAACGCGGGTTGATTAAAGAAGTCGATCAACAGGCCTCTACCGGGGGCCGCCGCGCTATCTCCATTATTACCGAAACCCGCGGTTTTCAGGCTATCGGCGTGCGGCTGGGCCGCCACGATGCCACGCTGACGCTGTTCGATCTTAGCAGCAAAGCCCTGGCGGAAGAGCATTTCGCCCTGCCGGAGCGTACCCAGGAGACGCTGGAAGACGCGCTGCTCAATGCTATTGCGCAATTCAGCGAAAACAACCTGCGTAAAATCCGCGAGCTGATTGCTATCTCCGTTATTCTGCCTGGCCTGGTCGATCCCGACACCGGCGTGGTGCGCTATATGCCGCATATCGACGTGGAAAACTGGCCGCTGGTGGAGAAACTCGAAAAACGCTTTAACTTACCTTGCTTTGTGGGTCACGACATTCGCAGCCTGGCGCTGGCCGAGCACTATTTCGGTGCAACTCGCGATTGCGATGATTCTATTCTGGTGCGCGTACATCGCGGCACCGGTGCGGGCATCATCTCCAATGGCCGGATTTTTATTGGCCGTAACGGCAACGTGGGGGAGATCGGTCATATTCAGGTTGACCCGCTGGGCGAACGCTGCCACTGCGGTAATTTTGGCTGCCTGGAAACCATCGCCGCGAATGCCGCCATTGAAGCGCGCGTGCGCCATCTGTTGGAACGGGGTTATCAGAGCCGCTTGACCGTTGACGATTGCAATATCGACGCGATTTGCAAAGCCGCCAACAAAGGCGATCCGCTGGCCAGCGAGGTGATAGAGCATGTCGGGCGCCATCTGGGTAAAGCCATCGCTATCGCTATTAACCTGTTCAACCCGCAAAAAGTGGTCATCGCGGGTGAAATTATCAGTGCCGAAAAAGTGCTGCTGCCCGCCATTGAAGGCTGCATCAACACGCAGGTGCTGAAGGCGTTTCGCAAAAACTTGCCGGTAGTGCGCTCTTCCCTGAACGATCGTTCTGCCATTGGCGCCTTCGCCCTGGTTAAGCGCGCGATGCTGAACGGGATGCTGCTGCAACGATTGCTGGAAAGTTAAAATCGTCAGTGCATTTCCGTTATAGTTAATTCTTATCTTTCAGGCAGACCAGAGTAGTCCATGACCATTCAGAACGTAATTTGTGATATTGACGGCGTGCTGATGCACGACAACGTAGCCGTACCCGGTGCGAGCGAATTTCTGACCCGCATACTGGAAAAAGGTTTGCCGCTGGTGTTGCTGACCAACTACCCCTCGCAAACCGGGCAGGATCTCGCCAACCGTTTCGCCTCTGCGGGCATTAACGTGCCGGACAGCGTGTTTTACACCTCCGCGATGGCGACCGCAGATTTTCTGCGCCGTCAGGAAGGCAAGAAAGCCTATGTGGTAGGCGAAGGCGCGTTAATTCACGAACTGTATAAAGCAGGCTTCACCATTACTGATATCAACCCGGACTTTGTGATCGTGGGCGAAACACGCTCCTATAACTGGGAAATGATGCACAAGGCCGCGTTTTTTGTTGCCAACGGTGCGCGTTTTATCGCCACCAACCCGGATACCCACGGTCGCGGTTTCTATCCAGCCTGCGGTGCGCTGTGCGCCGGGATTGAGAAAATCTCCGGACGCAAGCCGTTTTACGTCGGCAAACCGAGCCCGTGGATCATCCGCGCCGCACTCAACAAGATGCAGGCCCATTCCGAACAGACCGTGATTGTTGGCGATAACCTGCGTACCGATATTCTGGCAGGCTTCCAGGCGGGTCTGGAAACCATTCTGGTACTTTCCGGCGTTTCGACCTTAAACGATATCGATGCGATGCCGTTCCGGCCTTCGTGGATTTATCCCTCCGTCGCGGAAATCGACGTTATTTGATTTGAAGCCACGTTTATCGTGGCTTCGTTATTTTTACCCTCTGTTCAAAAGCACACATCTAATAAAAAAGCCGTTTTATTGAATATTCGTCAATAAATGAGATTAAAACCTGCCCTTTTTTTATCAATCCGCAATGACCATTGAACTTTTCACTTACGCGGGTGGAAAAGCCTTGCCACAACGGTCTGGTTTGCGGCATTTTCTTAGACATAGCAAGGCACTCGGCCCCGTAAAGCGCGCCGTGTGCCGACAAACAACATCACCGCCAGGTTAATGGAGAAGTCTATGTGTTCGATTTTTGGTGTACTGGATATTAAAACTGACGCAGGCGAGCTGCGAAAAAAAGCGTTGGAACTGTCTCGCCTGATGCGCCACCGCGGCCCGGACTGGTCTGGTGTTTACGCCAGCGATAAAGCCATCCTCGCCCATGAGCGTCTGTCGATTGTTGATGTCAACGCCGGAGCACAGCCGCTGTACAACGAAGCCAAAACCCATGCGCTGGCGGTAAACGGTGAGATCTACAACCATCAGGCACTGCGCGCCGAATACGGCGACCGCTACCCGTTCCAGACCGGTTCCGACTGTGAAGTGATCCTGGCGCTGTATCAGGAAAAAGGTCCGGAATTCCTCGACGATCTGCAAGGCATGTTTGCCTTCGTGCTGTATGACAGCGAAAAAGACGCCTACCTGATTGGCCGCGACCATATCGGTATTATCCCGCTGTACATGGGCCACGACGAACACGGCAACCTGTATGTGGCTTCTGAAATGAAAGCGCTGGTGCCGGTGTGCCGCACCATTAAAGAGTTCCCGGCGGGCAGCTACCTGTGGAGCCAGGACGGCGAAATTCGTTCTTACTATCAGCGCGACTGGTTTGAGTACGATGCGGTTAAAGACAACGTGACCGACAAAAACGCCCTGCGCCAGGCGCTGGAAGATGCCGTTAAAAGCCATTTGATGTCTGACGTGCCGTATGGCGTGCTGCTTTCCGGCGGCCTGGATTCTTCTGTGATCTCGGCGATCACCAAAAAATTCGCCGCCCGCCGCGTGGAAGATGAAGAGCGTAGCGAAGCCTGGTGGCCGCAACTGCATTCCTTTGCCGTGGGCCTGAAAGGCGCGCCGGATCTGAAGGCCGCGCAGGAAGTGGCAAACCACCTGGGCACCGTACACCATGAAATTCACTTCACCGTGCAGGAAGGCCTGGATGCCATCCGCGATGTGATTTATCACATTGAAACCTATGACGTGACCACCATTCGCGCCTCTACGCCGATGTATTTGATGTCGCGTAAAATCAAAGCCATGGGCATTAAAATGGTGCTGTCTGGCGAAGGTTCCGATGAAGTATTTGGCGGCTATCTCTACTTCCATAAAGCGCCGGATGCCAAAGAGCTGCACGAAGAAACCGTGCGTAAGCTACAGGCCCTGCACATGTTTGACTGCGCCCGCGCCAACAAAGCGATGTCCGCCTGGGGCGTGGAAGCCCGCGTCCCGTTCCTGGATAAGAAATTCCTCGACGTGGCGATGCGCATCAACCCGCAGGATAAAATGTGCGGCAACGGCAAGATGGAAAAACACGTGCTGCGTGAATGTTTTGAATCCTACCTGCCGGCAAGCGTGGCATGGCGTCAGAAAGAGCAGTTCTCCGACGGCGTCGGCTACAGCTGGATCGACACCTTAAAAGAGGTGGCGGCTCAGCAGGTCAGTGACCAGCAGCTTGAAACCGCGAGCTTCCGTTTCCCGTACAACACGCCGTCTTCTAAAGAAGCGTATCTGTACCGTGAAATCTTTGAAGAGCTGTTCCCGGTGCCAAGCGCGGCGGAATGCGTGCCCGGCGGCCCATCTGTCGCCTGCTCTTCCGCTAAAGCGATTGAATGGGACGAAGCGTTCAAAACCATGAACGATCCGTCTGGCCGCGCAGTGGGCGTGCACCAGTCTGCCTACAAATAACCAGAAGCATGACGTAAAAAGGAGCTTGCGGGCTCCTTTTTTATTGCATTTTATTGGCGCTGAAAACGTTAATTATCAGCAATCAAAGCGAGAATTAACCAATAACTGTTGAATATTTCGTCAAGCTGTTCGCAAGCTAGTCAACCGGCGATTATCAGGCGCTTTTCGGGAAAAAATGTGTTGACGCTGCAAGGCCCAATACGCATAATGCGCCCCGCAACGCCGATAAGGTAACGCAAAAAAAAGATGGCTACGTAGCTCAGCTGGTTAGAGCACATCACTCATAATGATGGGGTCACAGGTTCGATTCCCGTCGTAGCCACCATCTTTTTGCGGGAGTGGCGAAATTGGTAGACGCACCAGATTTAGGTTCTGGCGCCGCAAGGTGTGCGAGTTCAAGTCTCGCCTCCCGCACCATTATCTTCACGTTGCACGGATGGGGTATCGCCAAGCGGTAAGGCACCGGTTTTTGATACCGGCATTCCCTGGTTCGAATCCAGGTACCCCAGCCACCTTTTCTGACGATTGTGTTTACACAGTGTCATTGGGGTATCGCCAAGCGGTAAGGCACCGGTTTTTGATACCGGCATTCCCTGGTTCGAATCCAGGTACCCCAGCCAGTCAGTTTTGGCTGGTAGAAATACAATTTGGCTACGTAGCTCAGCTGGTTAGAGCACAGCACTCATAATGCTGGGGTCACAGGTTCGATTCCCGTCGTAGCCACCACCTTTTGGGGTATCGCCAAGCGGTAAGGCAGTGGATTCTGATTCCACCATTCCGAGGTTCGAATCCTCGTACCCCAGCCAATTTAAAAAAGACGGATTGCATCAGCAGCCGCACCCTGTTGGGGTATCGCCAAGCGGTAAGGCAGTGGATTCTGATTCCACCATCCCGAGGTTCGAATCCTCGTACCCCAGCCACTCTTTACAAAAAGCTCGCTTCGGCGGGCTTTTTGTATTCTTAAATTTCTCTCAGTCGCTTTCTATCTCGCTGCATCTGCTGTTAACTTCCTTGCCGTATTCATGCAAAAGGAACTTACCGTGAATTATCAGTTCAGCACTTCCGCCTTCGCTATGCCACTGACTCTCCTGCTTATCGTGGTCAGCGTCATGTTAAATTTTATAGGCATCTCCGCTTTTTTAGTCTATTTCCTGTTTATCAAATTCTTTTTCCCGATCGCTATTTCAATGAGAATTCATCGTCTTGAGGAACAGGGGCTGGCCCTGACGCTAACTGAGGAATCACAATGGATAACCTATATTCATGGCTTACCTGCCATAGAAAAACGCGCCGCGCTTAAGAACCCTTGCTTCTTTTCATCCGAACGCACCCGGCAGTTTTTTTATCGCAGCTTCTTAGCCAAACTGTGTCTTCAAATTGCCTGTGTCGTTATTTTAATGAGTGAGGCAATATCGTCTCAAAACGATGGAATTCTCATGATTTCGCTGTTGGTCTTTACGGGTCTGGGATACGGATGCGTGAAAACCGCAGTGGCCTTATATCAAATTTGGCAGGGTGAAATGCGCTGCGAACCCCTGAAAACGCAAACAGGCACTCTGTGGTTTCAGAGCTTCTTACCGCTCAACGACGGGCATACGCCCGCGTTGAGCAAGCTGCTGTAAATCTATCGCCGTTATAAACCTAACGCATATTTCAGCGCCTGGCGTTTCAGTACGCCCGCGCGTTCAGCCGCCATCAGGCCCAGGTTGCGCAGCAGCTTCACCGGCGGCAGATCGTTGCTGAACCCGGCGTAAAACAGATCCATACCGCTTTGCATCAGGAAGTTATCCCCCTGGCGGCGCATCTGGTAACGGCGCAAAACCTCATAGCTCGCCCAGGGTTCGCCGTGGCTGCGGGCGCGTACCAGCACGTCGAGCAACGCGTCTACATCACGATAACCCAGGTTGACGCCCTGCCCTGCCAGCGGATGGATGGTATGCGCGGCATCGCCCACCAGCGCCAGGCCCGGCTGGGCATAACGCAGCGCATGGCGACGGGTCAATTGAAACGCGCCACAGGCTTGTGGGATGACGTTGCCGACGCGCCGTGGGAAATGCAAACCGATCTCCCGCCCCAGTTGTTCCATCGACATGCTTTGTAACTGGCGGATGCGCGCCGGTTTGTCGTACCACACCAGCGATGCCCAGTTATCGAACAGCGGCAGGAAAGCGCGCGGGCCGTCCGGGGTAAACTGCTGCCAGGTGCTGTCGCCGGGATCGTTGGCGCAGCGCACCGAAATTAACAGGCAGGACTGCTGGTAGTTCCAGGCATGAATGCCGATACCGGCCCACTCGCGAACCCGGGAATTCGCTCCATCGGCACCGATTACCAGCTTCGCCTCCAGTACGCTGCCGTCTTCAAAGGTCAGCTCATGGATATCATCACGCCGGTGCATCTGAGTAAGCGCCGCCGGGCAGTGCAGCGTAATCGAAGGATGCTGCTCCAGCGCCTGCCACAGCGCACGTTGCAGCACCTGGTTTTCCACCATAAAACCCAGTTCAGGCAGCTTAAGCTCTGAGGCATCAAACGCCACGTGGGAGGCTTCCCACTCCCAGGTTTCCAGCCGCCGCCAGGCATGGGCGCGCATACCCAGGATCGCATCCCACACGCCGAGCTGCTTCAACAGCGCGACTGAGGCGGCGCTTATTGCCGAAATACGCACGTCAGGTGGCGATGCCGGGTCGAATTCCGCTGGCGGCGCATGTTCGATCACGCTGACCTGAAAACCGTTTTGCGCGAGCCCCAGTGCAATCGCGGCGCCCACCATGCCCGCGCCGATAACGGCGACTTCAGTTGGTTGATTTGCCATGGTCATTTATCCTTAAACGCAGTGATATAAGTTTACCGGATTTTCCACTTCCTGGCGTCGCAATCCTCGCCACTGGTCACGGCAGCGTCAAAGCATTACAATACGCGCCCTGCATTACGGCGGTTAACTTAAGCAATGAGCATGTCGATGACAAAAAAACTCCATATCAAAACCTGGGGCTGTCAGATGAACGAATACGATTCATCGAAGATGGCCGATCTGCTGGATGCCACTCACGGCTATCAACTGACCGAGGTGGCGGAAGAAGCGGATGTGTTGTTGCTCAACACCTGCTCAATCCGTGAAAAGGCTCAGGAAAAAGTCTTCCATCAGCTGGGCCGCTGGAGAGCGCTTAAGGAAAAGAACCCGGATCTGATTATCGGCGTCGGCGGCTGCGTGGCGTCTCAGGAAGGCGATCACATTCGCCAGCGCGCCCACTACGTAGACATTATTTTTGGGCCGCAAACCCTGCACCGTTTACCGGAGATGATCAACCGCGTGCGTGGCGATCGCAGCCCGGTCGTGGATATCAGCTTCCCGGAAATCGAAAAATTCGACCGTCTTCCTGAACCGCGCGCCGATGGCCCAACGGCATTTGTGTCGATCATGGAAGGCTGCAACAAGTACTGCACCTACTGCGTAGTGCCTTATACCCGTGGCGAAGAAGTCAGCCGTCCGTGCGACGATATTCTGTTTGAAATCGCCCAACTGGCGGCGCAGGGCGTGCGTGAAGTTAACCTGCTGGGCCAGAACGTTAACGCCTGGCGCGGGGAAAACTACGACGGCACTCAGGGCAGCTTTGCCGATCTGTTGCGTCTGGTGGCGGCCATTGACGGCATCGACCGTATTCGTTTCACCACCAGCCATCCGATTGAGTTTACCGATGATATCGTAGAAGTTTACCGCGATACGCCGGAACTGGTGAGCTTCCTGCACCTGCCCGTGCAGAGCGGTTCAGACCGCGTGCTGAACCTGATGGGCCGCACCCACACCGCGCTGGAATACAAAGCGATTATCCGTAAGCTGCGCGCTGCGCGCCCGGATATCCAGATTAGCTCTGACTTTATCGTCGGCTTCCCGGGTGAAAGCCAACAGGATTTCGAGCAGACCATGAAGCTGATTGCCGATGTGAACTTCGACATGAGCTACAGTTTTATTTTCTCTGCCCGCCCGGGTACGCCTGCCGCCGATATGGTGGACGATGTTCCGGAAGAGGAAAAAAAGCAGCGCCTGTATATCCTTCAGGAGCGCATTAACCAGCAGGCGATGACCTGGAGCCGCCGGATGCTGGGCACCGTTCAGCGCATCCTGGTGGAAGGCACATCCCGTAAAAGCATTATGGAACTCTCCGGGCGTACCGAAAATAACCGTGTGGTGAACTTCGAAGGCACGCCGGAGATGGTGGGTAAATTCGTTGATGTGGAAATCACCGATGTGTTCCCGAACTCGCTGCGCGGCACCGTGGTACGTACCGAAGAAGAGATGGGCTTACGCATCGTCGAATCCCCGGAATCGGTCATTGCCCGTACCCGCAAAGAAAACGAGATCGGCGTCGGTATCTACCAGCCGTAATCTTCCCCTACGATATGCTGCGGCTATCGCAGCATATCGTTGCTTTTGCACTCTCCTGCCCTTGTAATTACTCGCTGTTACCCAAATATCAGGCCTGAAGCTTGCGCCTTTTTCCCACGCCGTGAATAATTTCCTTAAGCCTGAGAAAATCAGCACGCATTATTGTTCACCTAACTGGCCCTGTGTGACCAAGAGGATAAGTTTGAATATCGAAACACGTGAATTCACCCTGGAACCCGCAGATAACGAACGTCTGCTTAGCCTTTGCGGCCCGTTTGACGACAACATCAAACAGCTCGAACGGCGCCTCGGCATCGAAATTAATCGTCGTGACAACCACTTCAAACTCACCGGACGTAGCCTGAGCGTCAGCGCTGCGGCGGATATTCTTCGCCATTTGTATGTGGATACGGCACCGATGCGCGGCAAGATCAAAGACATTGAACCGGAACAAATCCACCTGGCGATTAAAGAGTTCCGCGTGCTGGAACAGAACGCGGAAAGCGTGCCGGACTATGGCAAGGCGGTAAACATACAGACCAAGCGCGGCGTAATTAAACCGCGTACGCCTAACCAGGCGCAGTACATCGCTAATATTCTCGACCACGACATCACCTTCGGCGTCGGCCCGGCGGGGACCGGTAAAACCTACCTGGCGGTTGCGGCGGCGGTGGATGCGCTGGAGCGCCAGGAAATTCGCCGCATTCTGCTGACGCGTCCGGCGGTTGAAGCGGGCGAGAAACTCGGTTTCCTGCCAGGCGATCTTAGCCAGAAAGTCGACCCGTACCTGCGCCCGCTCTACGATGCGCTGTTTGAAATGCTCGGCTTCGAGCGCGTCGAGAAACTGATGGAACGCAACGTGATTGAAGTCGCGCCGCTGGCCTATATGCGCGGCCGCACCCTGAACGACGCGTTTATCATCCTTGATGAGAGCCAGAACACTACCATCGAACAGATGAAGATGTTCCTGACGCGTATCGGTTTCAACTCGAAGGCGGTGATTACCGGCGACGTGACGCAAATCGACTTACCGCGCAATATGAAATCTGGCTTGCGCCATGCCATCGAAGTGCTGAACGAAGTGGAAGAGATTAGCTTTAATTTCTTCCATAGCGAAGACGTGGTGCGCCATCCGGTGGTCGCGCGCATCGTTAACGCCTATGAAGCCTGGGAAGAAGCGGATCAAAAACGCAAAGCGGAACAGGCGGCGGAACGCAAGCGCGAAGCGCTGGCGCAGGCTGCCGGTCAGCAGGAGCAACCATGAGCCAGGTGATTCTGGATTTACAGCTGGCCTGTGAAGACACTACCGGTTTACCGGATGAAGCACAGTTTCAGGCGTGGCTTGAAGCGGTGCTTCCCCAGTTTCAGGAAGAAGCAGAAGTGACCATTCGTCTGGTGGACGAAGCGGAAAGCCACAACCTGAATCTGACTTATCGCGGCAAAGACAAGCCCACCAATGTGCTCTCGTTTCCCTTTGAAGCCCCGCCGGGAATCGAGCTGCCGCTGTTGGGCGATTTGATCATTTGCCGCCAGGTCGTAGAGCGTGAAGCGATTGAGCAAGTAAAGCCGCTGGACGCCCACTGGGCGCATATGGTCATCCACGGCAGCCTGCATCTGCTGGGCTATGACCATATTGAAGACGACGAAGCCGAAGAAATGGAAGGGCTGGAAACAGAGATAATGCTTGCTCTGGGCTTTAGCGATCCGTACATTTCCGAGAAAGAGTAAGCAGTGAGGCAATATTGCCCCTGCCAACAGGCCGCCGCCGTGGGTTTTCCGGCGACGGCGCAATTTAACCAACATGAGGTCCTGTACCAGACGCCATGAGCGACGATAATTCACACAGTAGTGACACGCTTAACAGCAAGAAGGGATTCTTCTCCCTTTTACTGAGCCAGCTTTTCCACGGCGAACCGAAAAACCGTGAAGAGTTACTGGCACTGATCCGTGATTCTGAACAGAACGAGCTTATCGACCTGGATACCCGCGATATGCTTGAAGGGGTAATGGATATCGCCGACCAACGGGTCCGCGACATCATGATCCCACGTTCACAGATGGTCACCGTTAAACGCAACCAGAGCCTGGACGAATGTCTCGATGTGATCATCGAATCCGCCCACTCGCGTTTCCCGGTCATCAGCGAAGACAAAGATCACATTGAAGGGATTCTGATGGCGAAAGATCTGCTGCCGTTTATGCGCAGCGATGCCGAGCCGTTCAGTATGGAAAAAGTGTTACGCCCGGCGGTGGTTGTGCCGGAAAGCAAGCGGGTTGACCGCATGCTTAAAGAGTTCCGTTCTCAGCGTTACCACATGGCGATTGTTATTGATGAATTTGGCGGGGTCTCGGGCCTGGTCACCATTGAAGACATTCTGGAACTCATCGTGGGTGAAATTGAAGACGAATATGACGAAGAAGAGGATCTCGATTTTCGTCAATTGAGTCGCCACACCTGGACCGTTCGCGCGCTGGCGCCTATCGAAGATTTCAACGAAACCTTTGGTACCCAGTTCAGCGATGAAGAGGTCGATACTATTGGCGGCCTGGTGATGCAGGCGTTCGGTCATTTACCGGCGCGCGGCGAAACCGTTGAAATTGACGGCTATCAGTTCAAAGTCGCCATGTCGGACAGCCGACGCATTATCCAGGTTCACGTAAAAATCCCGGACGACTCGCCAACACCAAAATCTGAAGAGTAATGGAATGCACTTTTCTGCATTGTTTGAACGCCAGCGCGTGCGCTTGCTGCTGGCGCTATTAACAGGAGCCAGCGGAACGCTGGCTTTTTCTCCTTATGACTTCTGGCCCGCCGCGCTGATCTCGCTGATCGGCTTGCAGGGCCTGACGCTCAACCGCCGTCCGCTGCAAAGCGCCTGGATTGGTTTCTTCTGGGGGCTGGGCCTGTTTGGCACCGGCATTAACTGGGTCTACGTCAGTATCGCGCAGTTCGGCGGTATGCCTGGGCCGATCAACGTTTTCCTCGTTGTGCTGCTCGCTGCGTATTTATCGCTGTACACCGGTCTGTTCGCTGGCGTACTCGGCAAGCTGTGGCCAAAAGCCAACGTCTGGCGCGTGGCGATTGCCGCACCCGCGGTCTGGCAGGTCACCGAGTTTCTGCGCGGTTGGGTGCTGACCGGTTTCCCGTGGCTACAGTTCGGCTACAGCCAGGTGGATGGCCCGCTCAAAGGCCTGGCACCGGTCACCGGCGTTGAAGGCATTAACTTCCTGCTGATGATGATCAGCGGTTTGATTGTGCTGGCGCTGGCGCGTCGGCATGTTATGCCAGCGGTTGTCGCCGTGGTGCTGTTCGCGCTGCCCTTCCCGCTGCGTTATATCCAGTGGTATCAACTGCTGCCGGAACGCCAGCTCAATGTCTCGCTGGTACAGGGGAATATTCCCCAGTCGCTGAAGTGGGATGAAGGCGAACTGCTGAACACGCTGCGCATCTATCTCAACGCCTCAGAACCGAAAATGGGCCAGTCGCAGCTGATTATCTGGCCGGAATCGGCAATCCCCGATCTGGAAATCAACCAGCAGCGCTTTTTGACTGAACTCGACGGCATGCTGCGTGAGCATAACACCAGCCTGATTACCGGCCTGGTGGACGCCCGCCTCAACAAGCAGAACCGCTACAACACCTACAACACTATTATCACGCTGGGCGCGGATAATCCGTACAGCTACAACTCCACCAACCGCTACAACAAGAACCACCTGGTACCGTTCGGTGAGTTTGTGCCGCTGGAATCGATTTTGCGCCCGCTGGCACCGTTCTTCGATCTGCCGATGTCCTCATTCAGCCGTGGCCCTTACCAGCAACCGCAGCTTCTGGCCCACGGCTTTAAAATGACGGCGGCGATTTGCTACGAGATCATCCTCGGCGAGCAGGTGCGTGATAACTTCCGTCCGGATACCGATTTCCTGCTGACCATCTCCAACGACGCCTGGTTTGGTCGCTCTATCGGTCCGTGGCAGCACTTCCAGATGGCGCGGATGCGCGCGCTGGAGCTGGCGCGCCCGCTGCTGCGTAGCACCAATAACGGTGTGACCGCCGTGATTAGCCCGACCGGTGACGTGCAGAAGATGATCCCGCAGTTCACCCGCGACGTGTTAACCGCTGAGGTGACGCCAACCCGCGGTATCACGCCGTATGCCCGCTTTGGCCACTGGCCGCTGTGGCTGCTGACGGGCGTGATGAGTTTTATGGCGCTGATCGTGGCGCTACGCCGCAGAAACCTCTGATTCACCCTACACTTTTTTAAGGCTAGCTTCGCTGGCCTTTTTTATTTCTGGCACGGTGATTGCTTAATGTAATCAGGTACTTTGCGAATTTCCCTTTCGGACGAAGCGCATAAAATCGGGTTGCACCATGACGGATCAACCAGAGCACCATATCGGTGCAAGCCGCGAGATTTGCCTTTAAATGGTGCGGCGCACTTCGCAAAAATAAACAAATAAATAGCAAAACCTTTACATTAAGCCAGGCTAAATGTTAACAAGCAGACACAATGTTGCGCAGTAGCGCAACAATAAAAACAACACAAACACTCACAATGGGTTATCACTGGCGCCAATGGCGCTACGATAAGGAGTTGGATATGCAATTACATAAACTGGCCGCAGCAATGTTAGTCATGGGGTTGGGCGCAGGTTTAGCCCACGCCGAAGAGGCAAAACCCGCTGACGCTGCCGCACAGCAAGGTACGCTGGCAAAAGTCGCGAAGAATGGCGTTATCGTCGTGGGTCATCGCGAATCTTCCGTACCGTTTTCTTATTACGATAATCAGCAAAAAGTTGTCGGTTATTCTCAGGATTACTCCAACGCCATCGTTGAAGCAGTGAAGAAGAAGCTGAACAAGCCGGATCTGCAGGTTAAACTGATTCCAATTACTTCCCAGAACCGTATCCCGCTGCTGCAAAACGGCACCTTCGACTTTGAATGCGGCTCCACCACCAACAACCTGGAGCGCCAGAAACAAGCGGCCTTCTCCGACACTATCTTCGTAGTAGGCACCCGTCTGCTGGCTAAGAAAGGCGGCGATATCAAAGATTTCCCGGATCTGAAAGGCAAAGCGGTTGTTGTCACCTCCGGCACCACCTCTGAAGTTCTGCTGCACAAGCTGAATGACGAGAAGAAAATGGATATGCGCATCATCAGCGCCAAAGACCACGGTGATTCGTTCCGCACCCTGGAAAGCGGCCGCGCGGTGGCGTTTATGATGGATGACGCCCTGCTGGCTGGCGAGCGCGCGAAAGCGAAGAAACCGGATCAGTGGGAAATCGTCGGCACTCCGCAGTCTCAGGAAGCCTACGGCTGTATGCTGCGTAAAGACGATCCGGAATTCAAAAAGCTGCTGGATGACACCATCGCCCAGGCCCAGACTTCTGGCGACGCGGAAAAATGGTTCGACAAGTGGTTTAAGAACCCGATTCCACCGAAAAACCTGAACCTGAACTTTGAACTCTCCGATGAGATGAAAGCGCTGTTCAAAGAACCTAACGATAAAGCACTGAACTAATTACAACCATTAAGGGGCGGGACATCCTGCCCTCTCGATTGTTTCGACTGCCCGGACAGACTCTGCGTTGGATGGCCGTTCCCCATCCGGCGTGAATACTCCGCTCGTTTCCAGCGAGTCAAATAAGGAAACAGCGGAGAAGGCTTCGTAGCAATCTTCGAGGGTAGCCAGGCTACCCTTATTTTTTTGGAGTAACGTATGTCTATAGACTGGAACTGGGGTATTTTTTTACAGCCCGCCCCGTTCGGCAACACCACCTATCTGGGCTGGCTGTGGAGTGGTTTTCAGGTTACCGTCGCGCTGTCGATCACGGCCTGGATTATCGCCTTCCTCGTCGGCTCCCTGTTTGGCATCCTGCGTACCGTTCCTAACCGTTTCCTTTCCGGGATCGGAACCTGCTACGTAGAGCTTTTCCGTAACGTCCCGCTGATCGTTCAGTTCTTTACCTGGTATCTGGTGGTACCGGAGCTGCTGCCTGTAGATCTGGGGATGTGGTTCAAAGCCGAGCTCGATCCCAACGTACAGTTCTTCCTGTCGTCGATGATCTGCCTCGGTCTGTTCACCGCCGCACGCGTGTGCGAGCAGGTGCGCGCCGCGATCCAGTCGCTGCCGCGCGGCCAGAAAAACGCCGCTCTGGCGATGGGCCTGACGCTGCCGCAGGCCTACCGCTATGTCCTGCTGCCCAACGCCTACCGCGTTATCGTCCCGCCAATGACCTCAGAAATGATGAACCTGGTGAAAAACTCTGCCATCGCTTCGACCATCGGGCTGGTGGATATGGCAGCACAGGCCGGCAAACTGCTGGATTACTCGGCCCATGCCTGGGAATCCTTCACGGCGATTACGTTAGCATATGTGTTTATCAACACCCTGATTATGCTGGTGATGAATGTGGTAGAGCGCAAAATCCGCCTGCCCGGTAATCTGGGGAGCAAATAATGTACGAATTTGACTGGAGCTCGATTGTTCCCTCCTTCCCCTATTTGCTGGATGGCCTGGTCATCACCCTGAAAATCACCATCACAGCGGTGATTATCGGCATTATCTGGGGCACGCTGCTGGCGGTAATGCGCCTGTCGACCTTTAAGCCCGTTGCCTGGTTCGCCACCAGCTACGTGAACGTGTTCCGTTCGATTCCGCTGGTGATGGTGCTGCTGTGGTTCTATCTGATCGTGCCGGGCTTTCTGCAAAACGTGCTGGGGCTGTCGCCGAAAACCGATATCCGGTTGATCTCCGCTATGGTGGCGTTTTCGATGTTTGAAGCCGCCTATTATTCGGAAATCATCCGCGCCGGTATTCAGAGCATCTCCCGTGGGCAATCCAACGCCGCGCTGGCGCTGGGCATGACCCAATGGCAATCCATGAAGCTGATTATTCTGCCGCAGGCGTTCCGCGCCATGGTGCCGCTGCTGTTGACCCAGGGCATCGTGTTGTTCCAGGACACCTCGCTGGTTTACGTATTAAGCCTCGCAGACTTCTTCCGTACCGCCTCCACCATTGGCGAGCGCGACGGGACTCAGGTCGAAATGATCCTGTTTGCCGGTGGCGTATATTTCATCATTAGTTTAAGTGCGTCGCTGCTGGTCAGTTGGCTGAAGAAAAGGACGGTATAATGATTTCCCTGAAAAATGTTTCTAAATGGTATGGTCAGTTTCAGGTGTTGACCGACTGCTCAACGGAAGTAACCAAAGGCGAAGTGGTGGTAGTATGCGGACCGTCCGGTTCCGGAAAATCCACACTGATTAAAACGGTGAACGGCCTGGAACCCGTGCAGAAAGGCGAAATCGTCGTTAACGGCACCAAAGTCAACGACAGGAAAACCAACCTGGCGGAGCTGCGCTCCCATGTCGGGATGGTGTTCCAGCACTTTGAGCTGTTCCCGCATCTGTCAATTATCGAAAACCTGACCCTGGCGCAGGTGAAAGTGCTGAAGCGCGACAAAGCGGCGGCGCGCCAGAAAGCGGTAAAACTGCTGGAGCGCGTGGGGCTTTCTGCCCATGCCGAGAAATACCCGGCGCAGCTCTCCGGCGGCCAGCAGCAGCGTGTGGCGATTGCCCGTGCACTGTGCATGGACCCGGTGGCCATGTTGTTTGACGAACCGACCTCCGCGCTTGACCCGGAAATGATCAACGAAGTGCTCGACGTGATGGTGGAACTCGCCAACGAAGGCATGACCATGATGGTAGTCACCCACGAAATGGGCTTTGCCCGTAAAGTGGCTAACCGGGTGATCTTTATGGATGAAGGGAAAATCGTTGAGGATTCTGCGAAGGAGGAGTTTTTCGCCAACCCGAAATCGGAACGCGCCAAAGACTTCCTGGCGAAAATCCTGCACTAAGCATTCAGGAAACGATAAAGGAGCAGCCCGGCTGCTCCTTTTTTAATGTTGATTACGGTTCAAACGGCCTGCGCTGGAACTGATCGTGACCGCACTTCGGGCACAGCGGCAGCGCTTCCGGGGTGTAAAACGCCAGATGGTGATGGCATTTCTCGCAGACCAGATTGCCAAGCCCTACCACTTCCCCGCTGTGATAAACGCCGTGATGGTTTAAATCCTGGAACACTTCCCGCCATTCCAGCTGGGTCTTGTCGGTAATGTCCGCCAGCTCCTGCCAGATACTCTCTTTAATCACCCGCATAAACACGCTGTCGGTGAACTCTTCCTGGCTTTCTCCGTAACTGCGGGCAAACTCCTCCAGATCGCGTCGTACCGCGCGCGTTACCTCTTCAGCTTCTGTGCGGGTGAGATCGCCGGTTTGCGCCATTTGCTGGCGCGCGCTGGCGACCAGCGCATCGATATCCCGCTCACCGTTGCGTAAACGTTCGGTTAATGTCGCCACCAGTTCACGATAAAATTGAGCAACCTTGTTCATCTCAGCACTTCTCCTGGTCGGGTAACGTCTTCTAATAATAGACGTTAATCCCGGTTGGCTATGTTAGCCGACGCACATCGCGGGTAAAGGAATGCAAAGGTTGAGGGCGACAGGGAAACCAATCAAAGGCTGTTTTGCCGCAGTCGAATCGGCTATGCTATGCCGATCTTAATCACACTCATACATGCTACAGACGTAGCGGCAATGAAAACAGGACCACTGGCTGCCATGCAAGAGCAATATCGCCCGGAAGAGATTGAATCCCACGTACAGCATCACTGGGAGGAGAAGCGCACATTCGAAGTGACTGAAGACGAGAGCAAAGAGAAGTATTACTGCCTGTCGATGCTTCCCTATCCTTCTGGTCGACTACACATGGGTCACGTCCGTAACTACACCATCGGCGATGTGATTGCCCGTTACCAGCGCATGCTGGGCAAAAACGTGCTTCAGCCGATCGGCTGGGATGCGTTCGGTCTGCCTGCTGAAGGGGCCGCGGTAAAAAACAACACCGCACCTGCGCCGTGGACCTACGACAACATCAATTACATGAAGAACCAGCTCAAAATGCTGGGCTTTGGTTACGACTGGAGCCGCGAGCTGGCGACCTGCACCCCGGAATACTACCGCTGGGAGCAGAAGTTCTTTACCGAGCTGTATAAAAAAGGCCTGGTGTACAAGAAAACCTCTGCGGTGAACTGGTGCCCGAACGACCAGACCGTACTGGCGAATGAGCAGGTTATCGACGGCTGCTGCTGGCGCTGCGACACCAAAGTTGAGCGTAAAGAGATCCCGCAGTGGTTTATCAAAATCACCGCCTACGCCGACGAGCTGCTGAGCGATCTGGATAAACTGGACCAGTGGCCGGATACCGTTAAGACCATGCAGCGCAACTGGATTGGCCGCTCCGAAGGCGTGGAAATCACCTTCGACGTGGAAAAGCGCGCCGACAAACTGACGGTGTACACTACCCGCCCGGACACCTTTATGGGCGTCACCTATCTGGCCGTCGCCGCAGGCCATCCGCTGGCGCAGGCTGCCGCAGCCACCAACCCGGCGCTGGGCGATTTCATTGCAGAATGCCGTAACACCAAAGTTGCTGAAGCCGACATGGCGACGATGGAGAAAAAAGGCATGGCGACCGGCTTTAACGCCGTTCATCCGCTGACTGGCGAAGCCGTGCCGGTATGGGTCGCAAACTTCGTGCTGATGGAATACGGCACCGGCGCCGTGATGGCCGTTCCGGGCCATGACCAGCGCGACTGGGAATTCGCCACCAAATACGGCCTGGCGATCAAACCGGTTATCCTGGCGCAGGACGGCTCCGAGCCGGATCTGTCACAGCAGGCATTAACTGAAAAAGGCGTGCTGTTTAACTCTGGCGAGTTCGACGGCCTGCCGTTTGAAGCCGCCTTTAACGCCATTGCCGACAAGCTGGCCTCAAAAGGCGTGGGCGAGCGCAAAGTTAATTACCGTCTGCGCGACTGGGGCGTTTCCCGTCAGCGTTACTGGGGCGCGCCCATCCCGATGGTGACCCTGGAAGACGGCACCGTGATGCCCACCCCGGAAGATCAACTGCCGGTTATTCTGCCGGAAGATGTGGTAATGGACGGCATAACCAGCCCGATCAAAGCTGACCCTGAGTGGGCGAAAACCACGGTTAACGGTCAGCCTGCGCTGCGTGAAACCGACACTTTCGACACCTTTATGGAATCTTCCTGGTACTATGCGCGCTACACCTGCCCGCAGTACGACAAAGGCATGCTCGATTCTGACGCCGCCAACTACTGGCTGCCGGTGGATATTTATATCGGCGGTATCGAACACGCCATCATGCACCTGCTGTACTTCCGCTTCTTCCACAAGCTGATGCGCGATGCGGGCATGGTGAACTCAAACGAACCGGCTAAACAACTGCTTTGCCAGGGCATGGTGCTGGCGGACGCGTTCTATTACGTGGGCGCCAGCGGCGAGCGCAACTGGGTATCTCCGGTAGACGCCATCGTTGAGCGTGACGATAAAGGCCGTATTGTTAAAGCCACCGACGCAGCGGGCCACGAACTGGTCTATGCTGGCATGAGCAAAATGTCGAAGTCGAAAAACAACGGCATCGACCCGCAGGTGATGGTGGAGCGTTACGGCGCAGATACCGTGCGTCTGTTTATGATGTTCGCTTCACCGGCTGACATGACGCTGGAATGGCAGGAATCCGGCGTTGAAGGGGCAAACCGCTTCCTGAAGCGCGTCTGGAGACTGGTCTATGAGCATACCGCACAGAGCGCTGTCGCCGCGCTGGACGTTGCTGCGCTGACTGAAGATCAAAAAGCGCTGCGTCGCGATATCCACAAAACCATCGCGAAAGTCACCGATGATATCGGCCGTCGTCAGACCTTCAACACCGCGATTGCCGCTATCATGGAACTGATGAACAAGCTGGTGAAAGCGGCGCAGGAAACCGAGCAGGACCGCGCATTAATGCGTGAAGCCCTGCTGGCCGTGGTGCGTATGCTGTATCCGTTCACCCCACACGTCTGCTTTACACTGTGGCAGGAACTGAACGGCGAAGGCGATGTTGATAACGCCCCGTGGCCGCAGGCTGATGAAAGCGCCATGGTGGAAGATTCTCGTCTGGTGGTGGTGCAGGTTAACGGCAAAGTGCGCGGTAAAATTACCGTTCCGGCAGATGCCACTGAAGAACAGGTGCGTGAGCGCGCTGGTCAGGAACATCTGGTCGCTAAGTACCTTGAAGGCGTAACTGTACGTAAAGTGATTTACGTACCGGGTAAACTGCTTAACCTGGTTGTTGGCTAAGCACAGGAGGAAGCGTGCGATATCTCATCACTCTGATAGTGAGCCTGGCGGTGCTGGTGACCGCCGGATGTGGCTGGCACTTGCGCAGTACCACCCAGGTACCCGAGCAAATGCATACGCTGATCCTGGATTCAGGTGACCCGTATGGCCCATTAAGCCGCGCGGTGCGTAAGCAATTGCGTCTGAACGGCGTTGAAATCGTTGAGCCGAGTAAAGTGCGTAAAGACATTCCGTCTCTGCGTCTTGGCGGTGCGTTGATATCCCAGGATACCGCGTCGGTATTCCAGGATGGCCGTACGGCGGAGTATCAGATGGTGATGACGGTCAATGCTACTGTGCTGATCCCAGGCCACGATATTTACCCTATCAGCACCAAAGTGTTCCGCTCGTTCTTCGACAACCCGCTGACCGCGCTGGCGAAAGATGCCGAACAGGACATCATTATCCAGGAAATGTACGACCGCGCGGCGGAACAGTTAATCCGTAAGCTGATGTCGGTGCAGGTGAAAGATCTGGAAGCCACCCAATCTGAACCGCCGACTACCCAGCAAAGTAGCCCGACGACCTCGTCAGGCCGCGTTTCCACCACGCTTTCCGCTCAGTAATGGTCAGAGTTTGGCCTGAACAACTCCGCGCGCAGCTCAAAGAAGGGCTGCGCGCGGCGTATCTGCTGACCGGAAACGATCCGCTGTTGCTCCAGGAAAGCCAGGACGCGATTCGTCAGACGGCGCAGGAGCACGGGTTCGACGAGCACCACACCCGCCAGATTGACGCGCAAACCGACTGGGATGAAATTTTCTCGATTACCCGCGCGTTAAGCCTGTTCGCCAGCCGCCAGACGCTACTGCTGATCCTTCCCGAAAACGGCCCCAACGCGGCGATTAACGATAAGTTAGCCGAGCTGGTCAACCTGCTGCACGACGATCTGCTGCTGGTGGTGCGGGCGGTGAAACTTACTAAAGCACAGGAAAACGCTGCCTGGTGTACCGCGTTGTCCAGCCGGGGCGTAATGGTTAACTGCCAGACCCCGGAA
This sequence comes from Atlantibacter sp. MEI4A-1023, assembly GCF_056155425.1. Taxonomy (NCBI): domain Bacteria; kingdom Pseudomonadati; phylum Pseudomonadota; class Gammaproteobacteria; order Enterobacterales; family Enterobacteriaceae; genus Atlantibacter; species Atlantibacter sp. MEI4A-1023. The sequence goes on along the minus strand of NZ_CM149568.1, from coordinate 1,500,875 downwards.
CAGGCACAATTGCCCCGCTGGGTGGCTAACCGGGCGAAAAGCCGTCAGTTATCGCTTGATGATGCGGCCAGCCAGCTACTGTGCTACTGCTATGAAGGGAACCTGCTGGCGCTGGCCCAGGCGTTGGATCGGCTGGCGCTGCTGTGGCCCGACGGCAAGCTCACCCTGCCCCGCGTAGAACAGGCGGTTAACGACGCGGCGCATTTCACCCCGTTCCACTGGGTCGATGCCCTGCTGGCCGGGAAAAGCAAACGCGCGCTGCACATCCTGCAACAGTTGCGGCTGGAAGGCAGTGAGCCGGTGATCCTGCTGCGTACCGTTCAGCGCGAACTGCTGCTGATGGTCACCCTTAAACGCCAGTCTCACAGCACGCCGCTGCGCAATTTGTTCGATCAGCACCGGGTCTGGCAAAACCGCCGCACGCTGTTGACCGATGCGCTAAACCGGCTGAGTGAAGATCAACTGCGCCAGGCGGTCAGCCTGTTAGCGCAGATTGAGTTAACGCTGAAACAGGATTATGGCCAGTCGGTATGGCAGGAGCTCGAAGGTTTGTCGCTGCTGGTATGCCATAAAGCCTTGCCGGATGTGTTTATCCATGGCTAAGCCGCTGCTGGCGTATTACGGCGGGACGTTCGATCCCATTCACTTTGGGCATATCAAACCGGTGGAGGCGCTCGCCCGACAGGTGGGTTTGCAAAACGTGGTGATCATTCCAAACAACGTGCCGCCCCATCGGCCTCAGCCCGAGGCCAGCAGCGCCCAACGCAAAGCGATGATTGAAGCAGCGATCCAGGGCAACGCGCTGTTTGAACTGGATGACCGGGAATTGCAACGCGCTATGCCTTCCTGGACGGCTGATACCATGGAAGCCTTACGTGCTGAACAGGGCGCCGCGCAGCCGCTGGGGTTTATCATCGGCCAGGACTCATTGCTGGCGTTTCAAACCTGGCATCGCTATGCCGATATCCTCGCCTGCTGCCATCTGCTGGTGTGCCGCCGACCGGGTTATCCCCTCGCCATGCCCGATGCCGAACAACAGCGCTGGCTGGAACAGCATCTGGCAACCGATCCCGCCGAACTTCACGCTCAACCGGCCGGGAAAATTTTCCTCGCCGACACGCCGCTGTTAGCGATTTCGGCCACCGAGATCCGCCAGCGTCTGGAAAACGGTCAGCCCTGTGACGATCTGGTTCCCGCTCCGGTGATGGATTACATTATGCGCCACGGTTTGTATCGCGACTGATGTCGGTTAATGCAGTAATCAGCGCCTCGTTGTCTGCACGGCTTTTCACTGCCACCCGAAAGTAACGCTTATCTAACCCCGGATAGTTGGCGCAACTGCGGATCAAAATTCGCTGCGCCAGCAAACCACGTTGCAAATCCTTATCGCCGTCGTACCTGAAAAACAGATAGTTCGCCTCCCCTTGCCACACGGTTATCTCCGGCAGTGCATTTAGCGCCTGCAATAAAAAAGGCCGCTCCGTTTCCAGCCACTGGAACGTCGCCTGTTGGTACGCTTCGTCATTAAGCACGATTTCCCCCGCCAGCGCCGCGAAGGCGTTAATGGTCCAGGGCTCGCGACCGGCGCGTAACGCCGCAACTTGTTGTTCGTCGCTGTTAATTACGTAGCCAAGCCGCAGGCCGGGAATAGCATAAAACTTCGTCAGGGAGCGCAGAACCCACAGATGGGGATTCTCAGCAAGCCAGCCGGTGCAGCCAGCGGCGTTTGGCATAAAGTCGATAAACGCCTCATCGACCACCAACGCTATGCCGAGTTCTGCACAGCGGGAAACGATCGCCTGCATTAAGCGGCGGTCCGGCATTAATCCGGTGGGATTGTTCGGCGTGCAGAGGATCAGGCAATCAAGATCGGCTGTGAGCGCCGCCACCAGGCGGTCATCCGGCTGCCAGCCATCGGCTTCGGTTAACGGATAATCGCTGATCCGGCACCCCACCCGGCTTAACGCCCGGCGATACTCGGCGAAACCCGGCGTCAGCAGCAGCGCGTGGCGAGGGGCGAGATGGGCCAGCAGTTGGAATATCAGCTCCGTTTCGCCATTGCCTGCCATGAGCCAGCGCTGCGGGACCTGGTGATGTTTTGCCAGCGCCTGGTGCAGCGCCACATAGTCCGGGTCTGGATAGCGCTGCGCTAATTCAAGATTTTCCATAAGAGCGCGCTTAAGGGTGGCAGGCATCCCAAGCGGATTGATATTGGCGCTGAAATCAATCAACGTCTCGGGGTTCACCCCCGCCAGCGCTGCCGCTTCGCGAATATTGCCGCCGTGATTGCTGGTAAACATGTCGCCTCCGTTAACGTAAAACGCCATCTTACCCCAAAGCCTGCGTCTGGCTGCGACTGATGGTAGACTCAATAACGGTGACTCAAGGAGCAATGCATGAAACTGTGGCTGGTAAGACATGGACAAACCGAGGCGAACGTCGCCGGGTTGTACAGCGGACGTAGTGAAACCGCGCTCACCGAGCAGGGCATTCGTCAGGCGACAGAAGTCGGGCAAATGCTTCAGGCCGTGCCCTTTGATCGGGTTATGAGCAGTGCGCTGGGTCGGGCGCAGCATACCGCCCATCTGGTGCTGGAAGGCCGCGATCGCGCTATTGAAACCAATCCGCTGCTCAACGAAATGCATTTTGGTGACTGGGAAATGCGTCATCACCTCGATTTACAGCGTGAAGATTCCGTCACTTATGCCGCCTGGTGCCGGGACTGGCAAAACACCGTTCCCACCAATGGCGAAGGTTTTCAGAATTTTTCGCAGCGGATAATGGCGCTTTCCCGCGATTTACGCGCTATGCCGCAGGAAAACATTCTGTTGGTCAGCCACCAGGGCGTGCTAAGCCTGCTTATCGCCACGCTGATGGGCATGCCGCCGCCGTCGCTGTGGCACTTTATGATCGAGCAAGGTAGCTGGAGCATGGTGGAGATCCAGCAGGATTTTGTCACGCTGCGTACCCTGAACAACCGGGCGGCGGCGGTTATCTAACGGGCTGACGGCGGTTGAATTTCTTTTGGCGAGCCGTTGCATATTGACACGATATATAAGGCTGATATCCTCCGCTGCCAGACTTTCTCCCGCCGATGGCCATTTTCTAAATTGTTTTACAAAAATGGCGATGCAAACTCATGTCAGCGGTGGGATGATAGCCCACTTCATACAGCAGGCGCTTCGCCACTGTTATCTCATTGAGTTTGATGCGCTCCCGGCGGCATCATCAGCGTTCATATTCCCAGGGGGAACACTTGCAGGGTAAAGCACTCCAGGATTTTGTTATTGATAAAATCGACGACCTGAAAGGTCAGGATATCGTTGCTATCGACGTTCAGGGTAAATCCAGCATCACGGATTGCATGATCATCTGTACCGGTACCTCTACGCGTCACGTGATGTCTATCGCCGACCACGTGTTGAGCGAGTCCCGCCATGCAGGCTTAATGCCGCTCGGCGTTGAAGGCCAGAGCGCGGCAGACTGGATCGTTGTCGACCTGGGTGATGTGATTGTGCATGTCATGCAGGAAGAGAGCCGTCGTCTGTACGAACTCGAAAAGCTCTGGAGCTAGGGCGTGAAGCTGCAACTGGTCGCCGTTGGCACCAAAATGCCCGACTGGGTGCAAACCGGGTTTACTGAATACCTGCGCCGCTTTCCTAAAGATATGCCGTTCGAACTCATCGAAATCCCGGCCGGAAAGCGGGGCAAAAACGCCGACATCAAACGCATTCTCGATAAAGAGGGCGAACTGATGTTGGCAGCAGCAGGCAAAAATCGCATTGTCACGCTCGATATTCCAGGCCGTCCATGGGATACCCCGCAGCTTGCCAATGAACTGGAACGCTGGAAGCTGGATGGTCGAGACGTGAGTCTGCTTGTTGGTGGCCCGGAAGGGTTATCCCCAGCCTGTAAAGCCGCTGCCGAACAGAGCTGGTCGCTCTCTGCGCTGACGCTGCCGCACCCGCTGGTGCGTGTTCTGGTCGCAGAAAGCCTTTATCGGGCGTGGAGTATTACTACCAACCACCCTTACCATCGTGAGTAAACGCTACCAGGTAGATTAAGCAGCGGATGAAATTACAGAATTCTTTTCGCGACTATTCGGCTGAGTCCGCGCTTTTTGTGCGTCGGGCTCTGGTCGCCTTTTTAGGGATTTTACTGCTTACCGGCATACTGATCGCGAATCTCTATAATTTGCAGATCCTGCGCTTCACCGATTACCAGACGCGCTCCAACGAAAACCGCATCAAGCTGGTACCGATCCCGCCGAGTCGCGGCATTATTTACGATCGCAACGGCATCCCGCTGGCCCTTAACCGCACCATCTACCAAATCGAGATGATGCCGGAAAAAGTCGATAACGTGCAGCAGACGCTGGACGCGCTGCGTGGCGTGGTCGACCTGACGGACGACGATATCGCGGCGTTTAAAAAAGAGCGCTCCCGCTCCCATCGCTTTACCTCCATCCCGGTGAAAACCAACCTGACGGAAGTGCAGGTGGCGCGTTTCGCCGTGAATCAGTACCGTTTTCCCGGCGTAGAAGTGAAAGGCTATAAGCGCCGCTACTACCCCTATGGCTCCGCCCTGACCCACGTCATTGGTTATGTGTCAAAAATCAACGACAAAGACGTAGAACGGCTCGATAAAGACGGTAAGCTGGCGAACTACGCCGCGACCCATGATATCGGCAAGCTCGGCATTGAGCGTTTTTACGAAGATGTGCTGCACGGGCAGACCGGTTATGAAGAGGTCGAAGTTAACAACCGTGGCCGGGTGATCCGCCAGTTGAAAGAAGTGCCGCCGCAGGCCGGGCATGATATCCATCTGACTATCGATTTACAGTTGCAGGCCTATATCGAAACCCTGTTGCAGGGCAGCCGCGCGGCGGTGGTGGTGACCGATCCGCGCACCGGCGGCGTGCTGGCGATGGTATCCACCCCCAGCTACAACCCTAACTTGTTCGTCGACGGCATCTCCAGCAAGGATTATTCGGCGCTGCTCAACGACCCGAATACCCCGCTGGTTAACCGCGCGACCCAGGGGATTTACCCACCGGCGTCCACGGTAAAACCGTATGTCGCCGTATCGGCGCTGAGTTCCGGCGTTATCACCCGCAATACCACGCTGTTCGACCCCGGCTGGTGGCAACTGCCCGGCTCGGAAAAACGCTACCGCGACTGGAAAAAATGGGGCCACGGCCGCCTGAACATCACCAAGTCGCTGGAAGAATCGGCGGATACTTTCTTCTATCAGGTCGCCTATGACATGGGCATCGACCGGCTCTCCGAATGGATGAGCAAATTCGGCTACGGCCATTACACCGGCATCGACCTGTCTGAAGAGCGCTCCGGGAACATGCCAACCCGTGAATGGAAGCTGAAGCGCTTTAAGAAGCCCTGGTATCAGGGCGACACGATCCCGGTAGGCATCGGCCAGGGCTACTGGACTTCTACGCCGCTGCAAATGAACAAAGCAATGATGATCCTGATTAACGACGGCATCGTCAAAGTGCCTCATCTGTTGATGAGCACCACCATCGACGGTAAACAGCAGCCCTGGGTGCAACCGGAGCAGCCGCCTGTGGGCGATATCCACTCGGGCTACTGGGAAATCGCCAAAGACGGGATGTACGGCGTGGCGAACCGGGCCAACGGCACGGGCCATAAATACTTTGCCAGCGCGCCGTATAAAATCGCCGCAAAATCGGGTACTGCACAGGTTTTCGGCCTGAAAGCCAACGAAACCTATAACGCCCACCGCATCGCTGAGCGCCTGCGCGACCACAAATTGATGACCGCGTTCGCCCCTTACGATAAGCCGCAGGTCGCGGTCGCCATGATCCTTGAGAACGGCGGCGCTGGCCCGGCGGTAGGGACCATCATGCGCCAGATCCTCGACCATATCATGCTTGGGGATAACAACACCGAACTACCCGCTGAAAATCCGGCCGTGGCCGCGGCGGAGGACTAATGACCGATAATCCGAATAAAAAAACCATCTGGGATAAAATCCATCTCGATCCCACTTTTATGCTGATCATTCTGGCGCTGTTGACTTACAGCGCCCTGGTTATCTGGAGCGCCAGCGGCCAGGACCTGGACATGACCGAACGTAAAATCGGCCAGATCCTGATGGGCCTGGTGGTGATGGTGGTGATGGCACAAATCCCCCCACGTGTATACGAGGGCTGGGCGCCCTATCTGTACATTGTGTGTATCATTTTGCTGGTGGCGGTGGATGCCTTCGGCGCCATCTCCAAAGGAGCGCAGCGCTGGCTGGATTTAGGCGTGGTGCGTTTCCAGCCGTCGGAAATCGCTAAAATCGCGGTGCCGCTGATGGTGGCGCGCTTTATCAACCGCGATGTTTGCCCGCCCAGCCTGAAGAATACCGGCATTGCGCTGGTGCTGATCTTTATGCCGACGCTGCTGGTGGCGGCGCAGCCGGACCTCGGCACGTCGATTCTGGTGGCGCTTTCCGGCCTGTTCGTACTGTTCTTGTCTGGCCTGAGCTGGCGGCTGATTTTGATCGCCGTCCTGCTGGTGGCGGCATTTATCCCGATTCTGTGGTTCTTCCTGATGCATGACTATCAGCGTCAGCGCGTCATGATGCTGCTCGACCCGGAATCCGATCCTCTTGGCGCGGGCTATCATATTATTCAGTCTAAAATTGCTATTGGGTCAGGTGGTTTGCGCGGCAAAGGCTGGCTGCACGGCACCCAGTCACAGCTGGAGTTTTTGCCCGAGCGCCATACCGACTTTATCTTCGCCGTGCTGGCGGAAGAGCTGGGGCTGGTGGGCGTGCTGATCCTGCTGGCGCTGTATATTTTGCTGATCATGCGCGGGCTGTGGATAGCGGCCCGGGCGCAAACCACTTTTGGCCGGGTCATGGCAGGCGGTTTGATGTTGATTTTGTTCGTTTATGTGTTTGTGAATATTGGTATGGTAAGTGGTATTTTGCCCGTGGTTGGGGTGCCGCTGCCTCTGGTGAGTTATGGGGGCTCGGCGTTGATCGTACTGATGGCCGGGTTTGGTATCGTGATGTCGATACATACCCACCGAAAAATGCTGTCTAAAAGCGTATAAGGGGAACGCAATGCGTAAGCAGTGGCTTGGAGTCTGTGTCGCAGCAGGATTGCTGGCGGCCTGTAGTTCAAATGATGACAGCCAGGCACCAACCACAGTGGCTCCACAGCCTGCTGTGTGTAATGGTCCGGTGGTGGAAATCAGCGGTGCGGAACCGCGTTATGAGTCGCTGAACCCTTCAGTAAACCAGGATTATGAGCGCGACGGCAAAAGCTACAAAATCGTTCAGGACGCTTCGCGTTTCAGCCAGGCTGGACTCGCGGCTATTTATGACGCCGAGCCGGGCAGCAACCTGACGGCGTCGGGCGAAGCCTTCGATCCGAATCAATTGACCGCCGCGCACCCGACGCTGCCAATCCCGAGCTATGCGCGCGTTACCAACCTGGCGAACGGCCGGATGATTGTGGTGCGGATTAACGATCGCGGCCCGTATGGCAATGACCGGATAATCTCGCTGTCCCGCGCCTCTGCCGACCGCCTGAACACCTCGAACAATACCAAAGTCCGCGTCGACCCGATTATCGTTGCCCCGGATGGCTCCCTGTCCGGGCCGGGCATGGCGTGTACCACCGTTGCGAAACAGACCTATGCCCTGCCGGCGCGTCCCGACCTGAATTCCGGGATGGGCAGCGCGTCGTCAGTGCCGCAGGCTGAACCTGCCGGTGATGTGCGCGCCATCAGTAATGATACCCTGCAAAGCGAAGACACCACCGGTGCGCCGGTCCGCAGCAGCGGGTTTTTAGGCGCGCCAACGACGCTGAACAGCGGCGTGATTGAAAGCGATGCGCCAGCGCCGGTTGTTGCACCAGTCGCTGCTCCGGTGACCGCACCGCAAACTGCGCCAGCCGCCGCTCCGGCTCCGGTCACTGCGCCGGGCTCAGTACAGGGCAGCGTTAATGCGCCTGTGGCCGCTGCCGCCGCAACCGGCAGCTATGTGGTCCAGGTCGGCGCCGTCAGCGACAGCGCCCGCGCCAGCCAGTGGCAGCAAAAGCTCAGCCAGCAGTTCGGCGTGCCGGGCCGCGTCACGCCTAACGGCGCGGTGTATCGCGTTCAGCTTGGGCCGTTCAACAGTAAATCTGAAGCCGCCGCGCTCCAGCAACGTCTGAGCAGCGAAGCGCAATTACAGTCATTCATAACAAACGGCGGCGCGCAGTAACGCGCCCGGGCTGGCTGGTACGGCGTTGGCGGGTAAAAACCGCTAACAAAGTCATTCGCAAAGTCGGATGCCAGCCCAACCGCCATTTGCTATAGTAAGGCACTTTTTTCACTTCATCACGGATGTCGTTGTTTTACCATGAAGACCACTCTCTCCGTACGTTTCGCTAAGCGCATCGCGCTCACTACAGCGCTGGCCGTTGCGGCACTCTCCACCGCCCATGCCGACGACCTGAATATAAAAACGATGATCCCAGGCGTCCCGCAAATCGATGCCGAGTCTTACATCCTGATTGATTACAACTCTGGCAAAGTGCTGGCGGAGCAAAACGCGGATGTGCGCCGCGACCCTGCGAGCCTGACTAAAATGATGACCAGCTACGTCATCGGCCAGGCGATGAAGGCAGGAAAATTCAAAGAATCTGACCTGGTGACGATCGGCAACGACGCCTGGGCCACCGGCAACCCGGTGTTCAAAGGCTCCTCGCTGATGTTTCTGAAACCGGGCATGCAGGTTCCGGTATCCCAGTTGATCCGCGGCATTAACCTGCAATCCGGTAACGATGCCTGCGTGGCGATGGCGGACTACGTCGCGGGCAGCCAGGACGCGTTCGTTGGCCTGATGAATAACTACGTTAACGCGCTGAACCTGAAAAACACTCACTTCCAGACCGTGCACGGCCTGGATGCAGACGGTCAGTTCAGCTCTGCCCGTGATATGGCGTTGATCGGCCAGGCGCTGATCCGCGATGTGCCGAACGAATACACCATCTATAAAGAAAAAGAGTTCACCTTCAACGGCATCCGCCAGACCAACCGTAACGGTCTGCTGTGGGACAACAGCCTGAACGTGGACGGCATCAAAACCGGTCATACCGATAAAGCAGGCTATAACCTGGTGGCATCAGCCACTGAAGGTCAGATGCGCCTGATCTCCGCCGTGATGGGCGGTCGCACCTTTAAGGGCCGCGAAGCGGAAAGCAAGAAGTTGCTGACCTGGGGCTTCCGTTTCTTTGAAACGGTGAACCCGATTAAAGCGGGCAAAGAATTCGCCTCCGAGCCAGCCTGGTTTGGCGATCACGATCGCGCCTCTCTCGGCGTGGATAAAGACGTCTACCTGACCATTCCGCGCGGCCGCATGAAAGACCTGAAAGCCAGCTACGTGCTGAATACCAGCGAACTGCATGCGCCGCTGGCGAAGAACCAGGTGGTCGGCACCATTAACTTCCAGCTTGATGGCAAAACCATTGAACAGCGTCCGCTGGTGGTGCTGGAACAGATTGAAGAAGGCAATTTCTTCGGCAAAATCATTGATTACATCAAGCTGATGTTCCACCACTGGTTTGGATAAAAATTGAACACTTGAAAGTGTGATTTACGTCCCCATATACTAAGCATCAAAACAACTCCCGCTCAGGCGGGAGTTATTATTTTTTATCCAATGCTGGAGCTGACATGAAAACCAAACTTAACGAACTGCTTGAATTCCCGACGCCCTTTACTTACAAAGTGATGGGTCTGGCGAAGCCGGAGTTGGTTGATATGGTCGTTGAGGTAGTTCAGCGCCATGCGCCTGGTGACTACACGCCGCAGGTTAAACCAAGCAGCAAGGGAAACTACCACTCCGTTTCTATCACCATTAACGCCACGCATATTGAGCAGGTAGAAACCCTGTACGAAGAATTAGGTAACATCGAAATCGTTCGTATGGTGCTGTAATCTCCTACCCGGCCACTGGCCGGGTTTGTTGTCTTCGGGCCCGCAAAGCCCGGCTGTGTTATACTCCCCGCCACCTTTTTTCTCCGGAGACGCAGTGTTGTTTCAGGAAACCCTTCTTATTCGTCAACTCGGTTTGCAGCCTTACGCGCCCGTTTCGCAGGCCATGCATGATTTCACTGATACCCGCGACGCCGATACGCCTGATGAAATCTGGCTGGTTGAACATCAACCGGTGTTTACCCAGGGGCAAGCCGGTAAAGCAGAACATGTTCTGATGCCGGGCGATATCCCGGTTGTCCAGAGCGATCGCGGCGGCCAGGTGACCTATCACGGGCCGGGCCAGCAGGTAATGTACGTGATGCTCAATCTGAAGCGACGTAAGCTTGGCGTGCGCGATTTAGTGACCTTACTGGAGCAAACCGTGGTCAACACCCTGGCCGAGCTGGATATCGAAGCCCACCCCCGGGCTGATGCGCCAGGTGTTTACGTTGGCGCAAAAAAAATCTGCTCGCTGGGCTTACGCATCCGTAAAGGTTGTTCATTCCACGGCCTGGCGCTGAATATCAATATGGATTTAGCACCGTTTCTGCGCATCAATCCATGCGGCTATGCGGGCATGGAGATGACCCAGGTGAGCGCTTACCGTGACGGCGCAACCATCGACACGGTGAATCCGCTGCTGCTGAAGCATACGCTGGCGCTGTTAGGGAACCCGCCGGTGGAAAGGGTCAACGAACCGCTGGGCAAATCAACAGGGTCGTAACCTGCGCAAGGGCACAAAATAACAACCATTTTACAATTCTGTTCCCTTTTTACCTGCGGTGAGGCTGCTTTACCGCAGGGAGTAATGATATACTGCGTAACGTTAATTCAAAAATAGTTGATAAATACAACACTTACTTGAATTGAGACGCTTTCCTTCGTTATCCGCAACTGGAACACGCATGCTATGAGTAAACCCATCGTGATGGAACGCGGCGTTAAATACCGCGACGCCGACAAAATGGCCCTTATCCCGGTTAAAAACGTGGCGACAGAGCGAGAAGCGCTGTTAAGAAAGCCGGAATGGATGAAAATCAAACTTCCTGCTGACTCAACGCGCATCCAGGGCATCAAAGCAGCCATGCGTAAAAACGGTCTGCATTCCGTGTGTGAAGAGGCCTCCTGCCCTAACCTCGCAGAGTGCTTCAACCACGGTACCGCCACCTTTATGATCCTGGGCGCCATCTGCACCCGTCGCTGCCCGTTCTGCGACGTTGCCCACGGCCGCCCGGTTGCGCCCGACGCTAACGAACCGCTTAAGCTGGCGCAGACCATCGCCGACATGGCGCTGCGTTACGTGGTGATCACTTCCGTTGACCGTGACGATTTACGTGACGGCGGCGCACAGCATTTTGCCGATTGCATTACCGCCATCCGCGAGAAAAGCCCGAGCATTAAAATCGAGACCCTGGTGCCCGACTTCCGTGGCCGTATGGACAAGGCGCTCGACATCCTCAACGCCACGCCGCCGGACGTGTTTAACCACAACCTGGAGAACGTGCCGCGTATTTACCGCCAGGTACGTCCAGGTGCCGACTATAACTGGTCGCTGAAGCTGCTGGAGCGGTTTAAAAAAGCGCATCCGGAAATCCCGACCAAATCCGGTTTGATGGTGGGCCTGGGTGAAACCAACGCAGAAATCATTGAAGTGATGCGTGATTTACGCAGCCACGGCGTCACCATGCTGACGCTGGGCCAGTACTTACAGCCGAGCCGTCACCACCTGCCGGTACAGCGCTACGTCAGCCCTGACGAGTTTGATGAGATGAAAGCCGAAGCCATGGCGATGGGCTTTACCCATGCCGCCTGCGGCCCGTTTGTGCGCTCGTCTTACCACGCGGATATGCAGGCCAAAGGCGAAGAAGTGAAGTAATAGTTTGTTACGTTAGAATCTGTAGACAATAAAAAACCGGCTTATCTGAGCCGGTTTTTTTCTACCTTAACGTCGGGTCGCTGCAATTACTCTTTATGAGTGATCCGTTCGCCGGTCACGTCGTTGGCAGCAGTGGTTTTCGCCGCGTTTTCATCATCATTCATGGCTTTTTTGAAGCCTTTGATGGCTGCACCCAAGTCACCGCCCAGCGTACGTAACTTTTTGGTTCCAAACAGCAGGACCACCAGTGCGGCAACTACCAGCAGTTTGGTAATACTAATCTCACCCATACTTACCTTCTTAATAAACAGGCGCCGGAATGGCAGCCGAAAAACCAGACTCAATTAACGGTTATTTGAGCCGGACGTACAATAGCAATCTGTAACAAGGTGAATCAAGCCTTGATTAAACTTTCATCACAATAACGTTGGCGGCGCGAAGCGGCGATGCTTCAGGACCGGCAATTTATCGCGCGCTTCTTTTAAACGCTCAGCCGTCACGTCCGTTACAATTAACGCCGGGCTTTCTGCCGCGGCGGCAATGGTCACGCCAAGCGGATCGATAACCCGGCTTTGACCAATATTCTTGTTGCCACACTCCCCGGCGGCAACCACATAACAGGTGCTGTCCAGAGCGCGGGCGGCCAGCAAGGTCGACCAGTGATGCTCTTTTAGCGAGCCGCGCACCCATGCGGTTGGCAGCACTAACACTTCTGCGCCAGCAAGCGCCAGGCTCAGAGCCATTTCCGGGAAGCGCAGATCGTAGCAGGTCATCATACCGACCTTCATACCCGCGACCTCAACCAGCGGCCCTACCGCCGCGCCGGCATCCACCAGACGCGATTCCTGCATCGAGAATGCATCATACAGATGAATCTTTTGGTAAACCGCGACGATCTCCCCATTTCGCAACGCGATCTGGGTGTTCGCCGCACGCCCGGTGGTGGTTGGAACATGGATCGTGAGAAACGTCGTCATTTCGCTGCCCAGGCTCGCCTGGCACAGCGCACTCACGAAGGGGCCCTCCAGCGCCTGCGCGGAATTCACCGACATATCAGGATCGTTATCGTCCCGCGCCAGCAGCGCCTCCGGTAACACCAGCAGATCCACGCCCGCCGCCTGCGCCTGACGCATATAGCTGATGCATATCCCGACATTTTTCACACTGTCAGAGGTGACTGAAAACTGCCCCGCCGCTACTTTCATCGTGCGCTCCTGATGGGTTACCGTGATTGCTCTCACAATCATAGCCATAAGTATGCCCTCAGCGGTACACTCTTTGCTTTGATCAAAACGATACAAGGCATTCATGTGATTAATATTGCCATAGCAGTTTTTCTTGGCGGTGGGTTAGGCAGCCTCGCCCGTTGGCTATTGAGCCTGCGTTTGAACCCCATGCATCATGCCATCCCCATCGGCACGCTGACGGCTAACCTGATTGGCGCGTTTGTTATCGGCGCAGGCCTTGCCTGGTTCAACCGCATGAGCCATATCGATCCGATGTGGAAATTGCTGATCACCACCGGTTTTTGCGGCGGCTTAACTACCTTTTCAACTTTTTCAGCGGAAGTGGTGTTTTTACTTCAGGACGGGCGATTTGGCTGGGCGGCGCTTAACGTGGTGGTGAACCTATTGGGGTCATTTATGATGACCGCGCTCGCATTTTGGTTATTTTCGCAACTTAGCGCGCGTTAACGCCGCAGTCTTAATATTGGCTTAATCTTTCCCTGCAACGATGGCGCAATAGTCCGTTGTGAGGAAATGTGATGAGAGAATATGTGCAAAGCGGTAGCGCGCTGCTGTTCACGGCATTAGTGGTGGCGAGCTTTCTGAAAATTTATCTGTTTTACTGAATGACTAAACCGAACGCAAAAAAAAACCCGCAATTAAGCGGGTTTTGTATTCTTGCTGAACGCCGAATCAGATAGCGATTACGTTAGCAGCAGAAGGGCCTTTGGCACCGTTAGTGATTTCGAACTCTACACGCTGACCTTCAGCCAGAGTTTTGAAACCATTGCTCTGGATCGCAGAGAAGTGTACGAACACGTCTTTGCTGCCGTCTTCCGGAGTAATGAAACCGAATCCTTTGGACTCATTAAACCACTTAACGTTACCTTTAATCTTAGACATCAAAATTACCTTTACATGAAAAAACGACACAAATGCTGTGTCGGGCATCAGTACAACAATTGTGGTGACATTTGTCCAGTCGAAGTTTAAGAAAAAGTGATAAAAGTCGCGTTCTTTTCATCAGAAAGAGGTAGAACCGCGATTTATCCCTTATTTTTCAACGCTAACGTCACCCTCACTTAATGTAGTCTATTTTTGCACGTTTAAAACTGAAATCGTAACCAGGCGAAGTAAACGTTACCGTTTCCATAGGTGCCGGGTATGTAGGTCATCTGAAAATTAGCTGGGCCATAGCCGATAGACGCCATCGGCAACAGCACCGGAACCGGGATGTAATGCCAGTTATCGCGCGCGGTCATGCCGACGGTGTAGCCCAGGCCGGCATGAAATTTATCGTCCGCCAGTGGTCGCCAGGTGGCTTCCCAGCCATAGCCGGCAATCGGCTCCCACTTATTGAACGAATCTTTGAAGGCCATCACGTATAAACTGTGCCAGTTGCCTTTCTCATCCCAGCGCGACTGACCGAAACCCGCGCCCCAGGGACGTTCGTTATAGGATTTCGCTTTATCATGATCGTAGGCGTAACGGGCATGCCAGGTAATCACCGGCACATACAAATCGTAATGCTGAGGATTGTCCCAGGTGTCGACCACGTTATCGCGCAACGTGGTATACCCCGCATCGATATGGTCGAGTAATTTGGCCGCCGTAGCCGTGTTGCTGACCAACGGGGCCAGAAAGATAAAAACAACAATTTTATGAAATACCGTCACGTCATAAATACCCTTTATTAAACTTTTAAAAGTCTAATAAAGAATATTTTAATCAACCCTAAACGGTCTCTCGGCTATTTCCTGAAAAAATCACCAATAAGCCGAAAATATTCAGATGATTCCCAATATTTCCGGCCTGGGCGCTTTTTAATCCCTTATCCCCTGGGTTTTTTGATCAACAGATACAGTGCCGGTATCACCAACATCGACAGCAGGGGTGCGGTGATCATGCCGCCAATCATCGGCGCGGCAATCCGGCTCATCACTTCTGAACCGCTGCCGCTACCCCACATAATCGGCATCAAACCAGCCATGATGGTCGCCACCGTCATGACTTTCGGGCGCACGCGCAGCACCGCGCCTTCGTGAATGGCCTGCAACAGCTGCGGCGTTTGCTCCCCGCCTGGCTCCAGCCGTTTGCGCTGCCATGCCTGGTTTAAATACAGCACCATAATCACGCCGAATTCCGCCGCCACGCCCGCCAGCGCAATAAAGCCCACCGCCCCCGCCACGGAGAGGTGATAATCCAGCAGCCACAGCAGCCAGACGCCGCCTATTAAGGCAAACGGCAGCGTACCCATAATTAACAGCGCATCGCTGAAACGCTGGAAGGTGATATACAGCAGAATGAAAATAATCAGCAGAGTAAACGGCAGCACGATTTTCAACGTCGCCGTGGCGCGTTCCAGATATTCAAACTGTCCGGACCAGGAGAGCGTCACTCCCTGAGGCAGGGTGACATTCGCCGCCACAATCTGCTGCATTTCTTCCACCGCCGATTTTAAATCGCGCCCGCGCAGGTCGACGTAAATCCAGTTCGACAGCCGTGCATTCTCGCTTTTGAGCATCGGCGGCCCGTCGGCGACGGTAATTTGCGCCAGCTCCGACAGCGCAACCTGGCTGCCGCTGGCGGTCACCACCGGCAACGCCCGCAGCTTCTGGATGTTGTCGCGCCATTCACGCGGATAACGTACGTTGATGGGGTAACGCTCGCGTCCTTCGATGGTTTCGCCAATGTTCTGTCCGCCCACCAGCGTAGCAACCATCGATTGTAGCTCGCTCACCGAGACGCCATAGCGCGCCGCTTTACGCCGGTCGATGATGATATCCACATAGCGCCCACCCGCTAACCGCTCCGCCAGCGCCGACGTCACCCCCGGCACCGACTTCACCAGTTGTTCGATTTCATCGGCCACCCGTTCGATGTCCTCAATCCGGCTGCCGTTGACCTTGATCCCCACCGGGCTTTTAATGCCGGTCGCCAGCATATCGAGCCGGTTGCGGATCGGCGGCACCCAGACGTTAGCGATACCCGGCACCTTGACCCGCGCGTCCAGTTCTTCCACCAGTTTGTCCATCGTCATGCCTGGCCGCCACTGGTCGTGGGGTTTAAAGCGGATGGTGGTTTCCAGCATGGTCAGCGGCGCGGGATCGGTGGCGGTTTCGGCGCGTCCGGCTTTACCAAACACGCTTTCCACTTCCGGCACGGTTTTGATTAACCGGTCGGTTTGCTGGAGCAGTTTCGCCGCCTCGCGGGTAGAAATACCCGGCAGCGTCGACGGCATATACAGCAGGTCGCCTTCATCGAGCGGCGGCATAAACTCGCTGCCGAGGCGGCTTAGCGGCCACAGCGTCGCCACCAGCAGAATTAACGCCAGCGCCACCGTGGTTTTCGGCCAGTTCAGCACCTTATCCAGCAGCGGCTCGTAAGCGCGGATCAGCCAGCGGTTGAGCGGGTTATCCTGCTCCGCGGGAATACGCCCGCGAATAAACGCGCCCATTAGCACCGGGATCAGCGTAATACCCAGCCCGGCGGACACCGCCATCGCCCAGGTTTTGGTGAAGGCCAGCGGCGAGAACATCCGCCCTTCCTGCGCTTCCAGCGCGAACACCGGGATAAACGACAGGGTGATGATCAACAGGCTGCAAAACAGCGCGGGCCCCACTTCCACCGCCGCCTGTTCGGCAATTTTCCAGTACTCCGCGCCGCTGGGCATTTCGCCGTCGCGATCGTGCCGCCACTGCTCCAGCACTTTGTGCATGTTTTCGATCATCACGATCGCCGCATCCACCATGGCGCCGATGGCGATAGCGATCCCGCCCAGCGACATGATATTGGCGTTGATCCCCTGGTAATGCATGATGATAAACGCGCCCAGAATGCCCAGCGGCAGCGAGATAATCGCCACCAGCGCCGAGCGGAAGTGGAACAGAAACAGCACGCAGACCAGCGCCACCACCACAAACTCTTCAATCAGCTTATGGGTGAGGTATTCGATGGCGTGTTCGATCAGATTTGAACGATCGTACACCGGCACTATCTCCACGCCCGCCGGCAGCGTGCGTTGCAGTTCGCTGAGTTTGGCTTTCACGGCGTTGATGGTTTCCAGCGCATTTTTACCGTAGCGCATTACGATAATCCCGCCGGTCACCTCCCCTTCCCCGTTGTACTCCGCCACGCCGCGACGGATTTCCGGCCCGAGGCGCACCGTCGCCACGTCAGAAAGCAGCACCGGCACCCCGTTGCGGTTAGCGATAACCACATTGCGGAAATCCTCCAGGCTGGCGAGATACCCGGTGGTGCGCACCATATATTCCGCTTCGCCCATTTCCAGCAGCGAGCCGCCGCTCTCCTGGTTGGCCTGCCCGACCGCATCCACCACCTGTTGATGGGTAATGTTTAGCGCCCGTAGCCGCTCGGGTTGCAGCAAGATTTGGTACTGGCGCACCATACCGCCGACGCTCGCCACCTCTGCCACGTTGGGCACCGTTTTCAGCTCAAACTTCAGCGTCCAGTCCTGCAAGGCCCGCAGCTCCGCCAGGCTGTGTTTGCCCGCGCGGTCAATTAGCGCGTATTCATACACCCAGCCAACGCCGGTGGCGTCCGGCCCCAGCGACGCTTTCGCTTCCGCAGGCAACTGCGACTGCACCTGGCTTAAATACTCCAGTACCCTGGAGCGCGCCCAGTACGGGTCGGTGCCGTCCTCAAACAGG
This sequence comes from Atlantibacter sp. MEI4A-1023, assembly GCF_056155425.1. NCBI lineage: Bacteria > Pseudomonadati > Pseudomonadota > Gammaproteobacteria > Enterobacterales > Enterobacteriaceae > Atlantibacter > Atlantibacter sp. MEI4A-1023. The sequence goes on along the minus strand of NZ_CM149568.1, from coordinate 1,483,108 downwards.
ATATACACGTAGGTTTCGCCAAACATGGAAAACCCGCGCACGGTTTTCGCGCCGGGCACCGACAGCATGGTGGTGGTCAGCGGATAGGTCACCTGATCTTCCACTACCTGCGGCGCTTTGCCGGGATAAGCGACGCGCACAATCACCTGCACGTCCGACAAATCCGGCAGCGCATCCACCGGCGCGCGCATCAGCGCCCAGATGCCCCACGCCGCCATCATCAGCGCGGCAATCAACACCAGGAAGCGGTTTTTCAACGAGCCTCGAATAATGGCGGCAATCATTGCGTACCTTCCTTAAGCGGTGCCAGATGCGTAATGACCGCGCCGTCGTCATTCATGGTGAAAGAAAACTGCACCTTATCCCCAGGCTTCACGCCAGGCTGTGCAGTTTTCAGGGCGAAGTCCATGGTCATCGCGCCCCACTTCAGCGCCGGGATCGGGCCGTGGGACAGCGTGACGTTGCTGTTTTCCAGCGCTTCCACCACGCCGGTGCCCTGATACTCAGTTTTCATCTCCTGAGCTGGCAACGCGCTGCGCAGGCTGGCTTCCGAGTCGATCAGGAATTGCCCGGACGTCACGACTTTCATGCCCTCATCCAGCCCGGCGGTCACCTCTACCCAGCCATCGCCGCGCATCCCGGTTTTCACATTCACTGCCCGGAAGAAACCGTCCTCTTCCGCCACCAGTACCCGGTTGGCGCTGCCGGTTTCAATTAACGACTCTTCGGGGATCGCCAGGCGCGGCGTGTCGGCGCTTTGCGCTTCCCGGCCAATCGCCAGATACATGCCCGGCCTGAGTTTCTGATCGGGGTTTTTAATAACGATGCGCGCCTGGAGGGTGCGGGTCGTGCTCTCCAGCGCGGGCAGCAATTCGCTGACTTTGCCGTTAAACGTCTCACCGGGATAGCTCTCGGTGGTCGCCGAGACCGTCGCGCCCTGGCGCAGCGCCTGAGCCTGGGACTGCGGATAATCCACCACTACCCACACCGGGTCGAGGCTCGCCAGTTCAAACAGCGGCGCGGTGGCGCTGACCTGCGCCCCGGCGCGGGTATCCAGCTTCGCCACATAGCCGTCGCGCCCGGCGCGCAGCACCAGCCGGGTTTGCGGCTTCCCACTGCGTTCCACCCGGCGGATAATATCCTCAGGCATAAACTGTAACGCCAGCCGCTCGCGTGCGGCGACGGTTAACGCGCTATCGCCGAGTAAACGCACCGCGAGGTACTCCTGCTGGGCGGCGGTCCACGCCGGTATCCACAGTTGTGCCAGCGGCTCGCCCTTTTTCACCGCCTGTAGCGGCGCGCGGACATACAGTTTTTCCACCACGCCCGACGCCGGGGCCGGAATGATTTCGCTGTTGCGCTCATCATTTTGCACCGTGGCCCAGGCGGTAAACGGGGCGGCCATTTCGCGCCTCTCCACTCTGGCGGTGCGAATGCCGAGATTTTGCTGCTGGCGAGCGCTTATCGACACCCCCGCCTCGTCAGCCACCTCATCGGCGTAGCGCGGTTGCAGATCCATATCCATAAACGGCGATTTGCCCGGCTTATCAAAGCGCTGGCCCGGAACCATCGGGTCGTACCAGTAGAGCACTTTACGCTCCGGCTGAGCGTTCACGGCAGGAGCCGCCTGCTGCTGTTGCCCCAGCCAGTAGCCGCTGGCCAGCGCCGCGCCGGTCACCAGCGCGATGAGTGAAAGGGATTTGCTATTCATGGGCGGCTCCTTGCACCGTCAGATATCGGATGGCAGCCCAGCGCTGCGCCATCTCTTTTTCGGCGTTAATCGCGCCAAGTTGTGCATCCAGCAGGCCGCGCCGCGCTTCGAGCACCGCGTCCAGCGAGGCCTGCCCGGAACGGTATTCGGCATTGATCACTTTCAGGCGCTGCTGGTTAAGCGGTACGATCTCCTGCTGCTTGCGGCTCCACAGGGACTGCGCCGCCTGATATTCCGCCACCAGGCTACGCACCAGCGCGATCCGGTCGCGGGTTGCCTGCGCGAGCTGGTCGTTGGCTTCCATCGCCCGCGACACGTCGGCGGCATAGTCTTTGTCCTGACGATGAGACTGGAACAGCGGCATATCCACAGTGAACATTACCCCGGCCAAATCGCCGTACTCCTCGGCGCGCCGGGCGTAATAGACCTCCACGCCGACGTCGGGCTTCGACGCCACCGCCGACTGTGCCGAACGGGCTTTCGCTACGTCGGCTTCCCTGGCGGCAACCACCACTTCGGGGTGCGCCGCCACGCCCTGCTCGAGGACTTGCGGCTCGGCGGGCAGGCGTTGATAGCGCGGCAGCGCCCCGGCGACGTTATCGATATTTTCCCCGGTGAGTTGATACAGGCGGGTTTGCGCCAGACGGGCGTCGCGTTCCGCCAGCGTCAGGTTGTCGCGCAGAGCAGAAAGCGTGGTTTGCAGCGCCAGCGCCCCGGAGGCAGACGCCGCACCGCTAGCCACACCGCTGCGCTGTACCGGGATCTGTTTTTCAGTTTCCTGCAACAGTTGCCGCGCCGCCTCGACGGCTTTTTCCGACAGCGCCAGATCCAGCCATGCCTGGGCGGTGTCGCGCTGGAGCTGCGCGCGGATCACCTGCGCCTGGGCGCTGGCGCTGGCGGACTGCGCCAGCAGCGTGTCGGCCTTACGGTCACGTTTGTCGGCGCTCACATACTTCTGCATCACGCCGACGCGCTGCATGGTCATCCCTTCGCGGGTGAATCGATGGGCGTTGCTGCCCTGCACCGGCAGGTTTTCGATACCGAATTTCAGTTCCGGGTCGGGCAACTGGCGCGCCGAATCGGCCATCGCGTCAAAGGCACGCACCTGGTTACGGTTGGCGGAAAGCTGGGCGGAATAACGCTCCGCCAGGTCGAGTGTTTGCTCAAGGCTCAGCGCCGCCGCCTGGGTGGCCGTGCTGGTCAGGACGAGCAAAACCCCGCCGAGCCAGAGGCTCAGAGTCGTTTGATTCATCACGCCTCCGGTTAGTGCGCAGGCGTGATGCGAACGAGCTGGTAGCCGCTGTCGGTCTGGGTAAAGGAGAACGTTACCCTCTCACCCGGCTGCACCGCCGTTTCCTGTTGGGCAGGACGGTCGAATGCCATGGTCATCGGCGGCCAGTTAAGCGCCCCGATCGCCTGGTGAGCAATGGTGATCTGGCGGTCGGTGATTTTTTTGACCACGCCTTCGCTTTGCCATACCGGCTGTTCGGCAGACATGTTCATGGCGTGATGTTGATGGGAGTTTTCATTTCCGGCGGAAAAGGCGGAAAAGGTGAACAGCAGCGCTGCAACCGGCAGCAGTCGTGAAAGTAAAGTCATTGTAGTTACTCCAACAAAGTCGATAGAAATTAACGGCTTAAAAAACGGTCGACGATGTGGGAGTTATTCTCTGAACCGGCAAAACTGGATGGTTGCCGGGGGCCCCGCTGCGGGAGGGGTTAAAGACCAGTGGGTATCGGTGGACTGAACGCACTGCGGTTCAATCACCGCCAGGGTATCCATCACCGGCAGCGCCACCAGGTTAATCTGCGGACTCTCTTTTTGCATCACGTCCGGGACGCAGTGCTTTTCACACAGCGGAGACGCGGTAGAGTGCGACGGCGAAGCGTCATGGCCCATCAGGTGATCCTGATGCTGAACGCTGACCACCTGCCCTTCAAGATCTAACGGGCAACCGTGGGAGGCCTGCGCCGTCTGGCCCGCCACCAGCAGAAAACCCAACGCCAGCGTCAGCATCCAGAGGTGCTGGCGTAATAGGCGTAATGTTTTCATCAGGGAGCGGCGGTTCATGATTATCTTTATTGAGCCAGGAGTGGGCCGAGTATAAGCGGTGAAAAAATGAGAAATAAAGCGGATTTTTAATGCTTTACATTTGACGGGGTTATTTGTGAACTAAAGGTTAATGATCGTTTTTAATTTGTTATTAATTTTCAAGCACCCTGTTTTTATTTGCAGTAAATCACAACAGCCCGTAAATATGCCAGAAACACTCCCCACATAATCCCTCACAATCCCTTTTAAAATCAGCATAAAAAACAGACTTTAACCGCTCAGCTACATATAAATAGTTACTAATTATTTGTTTCTTGATATTTATCAGAACACATTTATGGCTTATCCGCACAATCCGCATCGTTTGCTCGCAGAAATCACTCACCTTCCATTTCGTTTATTCGACCAGTCGTCTTTTCACTGTCGAAATATGAGGACTTTATGCTGACCTTTTTAGAACTCCTGATCGGACTGGTCGTTATTATTGGCGTCGCGCGCTATATCATTAAAGGCTATTCAGCCACTGGCGTGCTGTTTGTCGGTGGTCTGGCGTTACTGATCGTCAGCGCGCTGATGGGCCATAAAGTGCTGCCGTCCAGCGCGACATCCACCGGCTACACTGCCACCGATATTTTTGAATACATCAAAATCCTGCTGATGAGCCGTGGCGGCGATCTCGGCATGATGATCATGATGCTGTGCGGCTTCGCGGCGTACATGACCCATATCGGCGCTAACGATATGGTGGTCAAGCTGGCATCCAAACCGCTGCAATACATCAACTCGCCGTATATTTTAATGATCGCCGCGTATTTCGTGGCCTGCCTGATGTCGCTGGCGGTGTCATCCGCGACGGGCCTCGGCGTATTGCTGATGGCGACGCTGTTCCCGGTGATGGTCAACGTGGGCATTAGCCGCGGCGCGGCGGCGGCAATTTGCGCCTCTCCGGCGGCCATCATCCTTTCGCCGACCTCCGGCGACGTGGTGCTTGCAGCCCAGGCCGCAGAGATGCCGCTGATCGACTTCGCTTTCAAAACCACCCTGCCGATTTCTATTGCCGCCATCATCGCTATGGCGATTGCCCACTACTTCTGGCAGCGCTATCTGGATAACAAAGAGCAGGTTAGCCATGAAATGCTCGACGTCAGTGAAATCCAGACGACTGCGCCGTCGTTTTACGCCATTCTGCCGTTTACCCCCATTGTCGGCGTGCTGATTTTCGACGGTAAGTGGGGCCCACAGTTACATATCATTACTCTCCTGGTGATGTGTATTGCCCTGGCGGCGGTGATTGAATTTGTACGCGGCTTTAATACCCAGAAAGTTTACTCCGGCCTGGAAGTGGCGTATCGCGGCATGGCGGATGCGTTTGCCAACGTAGTGATGCTGCTGGTGGCCGCCGGGGTCTTCGCCCAGGGCCTGAGCACCATCGGCTTTATCCAGGGGCTGATTTCTATCGCCACCTCGTTTGGCTCGGCCAGTATTATCCTGATGCTGGTGCTGGTGATCCTCACCATGCTCGCCGCCATGACCACCGGTTCCGGTAATGCGCCGTTCTACGCGTTCGTCGAGATGATCCCGAAACTGGCGCACAGCTCAGGCATCAACCCGGCGTATCTGACGATCCCGATGTTGCAGGCGTCCAACCTGGGCCGTACCATCTCCCCGGTTTCCGGCGTGGTAGTCGCCGTGGCGGGGATGGCGAAAATCTCCCCGTTCGAAGTGGTGAAACGTACCTCGGTACCGGTGCTGGTCGGCCTGATTGTGGTGATTATTGCCACTGAAATTCTGGTGCCGTCGGCGGCGCTTTTGCCGTAACGTCGTTACCGGTTCGTCACAGAGAAAAAGCGCCGGTTCGGCGCTTTTTTTATGCTTTAATACCGTGACTAAATGAAATCAAAGAATACATTAATGCTAAAAATAATGAACAGCGCAGCCGCCGCTCTGGTTTGCAGCGTGCTGATCTCCCCTTTCGCCGCCGCGCAATCCACGCCGCTGGTGGCGCAACGCTACGGCGATTTTGATCGCTACGTGCTGGCGCTTTCCTGGCAGACCGGTTTTTGCCAGGAGCAGCACGACCGTAACCTTAATGAAACCGATGAATGCCGCCTGCAAAAAGAGCAGGACGATAAACGCGCCTTTTTAACCGTGCACGGGCTGTGGCCGGGCCTGCCGAAATCCATTTCCGCGCGCGGCGTCGATGAAAAACGCTGGATGCGCTTCGGCTGCGCTACCCGTCCGGTGCCGAATATGCCGGAAGCCCGGGTCGGCCAGAAATGCGCCGCCGCCGAAACCGGCATGTCGCTGGAAGCCGCCGCCAAACTCAGCAGCGTGATGCCCGCCGCAGGCGGCACATCCTGCCTGGAACGTTATGAATTCGCCAAACACGGCGTCTGTTTCGGCTTCGATCCCGATGCCTATTTCACCACCATGGTGCGTATGAACAGCGAAGTGAAACAGAGCCCGCTGGGCGCGTTTATCGCCGCCCACTACGGGGAAACCGTTTCGCGCAAAGCCTTTGATAACGCAGTAGCTAAATCATTTGGCAAACAGAACGTCCGGGCCTTTAAGCTGATATGCAGCGGCAACCCGGCTTATCTTACCGAAATGCAGATCTCGCTGAATGCCGCCGCCATCAACGCGCCGCTAAGCCCCGCCTCCTTTAGCGCCCAACCTCATCCCGGCAACTGCGGTAAGCAATTCCGTCTGGACGACGTTGGGTATTAAGGACAGGGTTGCCGTTAGCGGCGAATAAATTCCAGTAAATCCTGGTTAATTTGCTGCTTATGGGTGGTGCAGATCCCGTGCGATCCCCCTTCGTAAACCTTGAGCGTGGCGTCAGGCAGTATCTCTGCCGCCACTTTGCCGCAGGTTTCGAAGGGCACAATCTGATCGTCATCGCCGTGGATCACCAACGTCGGCACCGTCATTTTGCGCAAGTCTTCCCGCAAATCGGTTTCTGAAAACGCTTCAATACAGTCGTATAGCGCTTTAATCGACCCCTGCATGCCCTGGCTTACAAAGCTGTTGCGCACCCCTTCGGACGCCTGTGCGCCGTCACGGTTATAACCGTAAAACGCCAGGGTAAGCTCTTTAAAAAACGCCGCGCGATCGTTTACCACGCCGTCGCGAATGCCGTCGAACACCGATTTCGGTACGCCATTCGGATTAAAATCGGTATTGATCATAATTGGCGTCACTGCGCTGATTAAAACCGCTTTTGCCACCCGTGACGTGCCGTGACGGCCAATATAGCGCGCCACTTCGCCGCCGCCGGTGGAATGGCCGACGTGGATCGCGTCCTGTAAATCAAGATGCGCCGTCAGCTCCGCTAAATCATCGGCATAGCGATCCATATTGTGCCCGTCCCAGGGTTGGGATGAACGGCCATGCCCGCGCCGGTCATGGGCAATCACGCGATACCCCTGCTGCCCTAAAAACAGCATCTGGTCCTCAAACGCATCCCCCGTGAGGGGCCAGCCGTGGCTGAACACGATCGGCTGTCCCGATCCCCAGTCTTTGAAGTAAAGATAACTGCCGTCGCTTAGCGTGATTTTATCAATATCGCTCATGGGAACTCCTCAAGGGGTTGTGATGACTGGCCAGACAAACTCCTTAAGAATAGCTATCCGCTGCCAGAGCGAGACCGTTAAAAACACTTTTCGCCGGCGGTGCTGCGGCAGGTTTCCCGATGAGGTCTAAAATCAATATGTTGGCTCGCTTTCAGGTTGCTTTGAGAATAAAAACGATGAATTGCATTTATTACAGATGTTTGATGTCGCTCTCAAAATGTTAATAAACACGTCAAAGTTATTTACATCCATACCGATGTTACCAGTATCATGTTACCGGTATCAGTGAGGAACACGGCGCTCATCCTGCCTTCTCCCTGAATTGAATGCAGAGGAAATTGATGATGACAGAAATGACATACGCATACGGCGCGGGAACGCTGCTTGGTATCGCCGCAGGGGCCGTTGCGCTGCTGCTGGTGTTGATCATGCGCTTTCGCGTGCACGCCTTTTTGGCCCTGACGGTGGTGAGCATTGTGGTCGCGCTGGTCACTAAAGTCCCGTTCGACAAAATTGTTCCTACCATTCTGAGCGGCTTCGGCAGCACCCTGGCGGGCGTCGCCCTGCTGGTCGGCCTGGGCGCGATGATTGGGCGTCTACTGGAAGTCTCCGGCGGCGCGAAAGTGCTGGCGGATACCCTGATTAACAAATTTGGCTCCCATCGCGCGCCGTTTGCGCTGGGTATCGCTTCACTGCTGTTCGGCTTCCCGATTTTCTTCGATGCCGGTCTGGTGGTCATGCTGCCGATTATCTTTAGCGTGGCGAAGCAGTTTGGCGGCTCGACCCTGAAGTATGCGCTGCCAGCGGCAGGCGCATTCGCGGTGATGCACGCCCTGGTTCCGCCGCATCCGGGCCCGGTTGCCGCGAGCGAGTTGCTCGGCGCTAACATCGGTCTGCTGGTGCTGCTGGGTCTGATTATCGCGATTCCGACCTGGTACTTTGGCGGCTATCTGTTTGGCCTGTATGCCGGTAAAAAATTCGACGTCAAACTGCCTAAGTCTTTCCTGGGCGATGTCGAAGTCGATGCGAATCACCAGCCGCCTTCATTCGGCATGGTGCTGACTATCCTGCTGTTGCCGCTGGTGCTGATTTTCCTTGATACCGGCCTGAACACCGCCAAAGTGCTGGGCTGGGTCAGTGCAGACAATACCGTGGTGAACTTCCTGCGTATGCTGGGTAAAACCCCGGTGGCGCTGCTGATCACCGTATTCTTCGCACTGGCGGTATTCAGCAAGAACCACACCCGCCAGCATCTGGAAAAAATCTGTGAAGGCGCGCTGGGCCCGATCTGCGGCATCATCCTGGTGACAGGCGCAGGCGGCATGTTCGGCGGCGTTTTGCGCGCCAGCGGCATCGGCGACGCGCTGGCGGGCGTGCTGGCGGATACCGGCTTGCCGATTATCGTGGCGGCGTTCGTTATCTCTACCGCGCTGCGCGTGGCGCAGGGTTCCGCGACCGTGGCGCTGACCACCACCGCTGCGCTAATTGCGCCGATGGTGCAGGCCACGCCGGGCCTGAGCCAGTTCGACCTGTGCTTTATCGTTATCGCCATCGCGGGCGGCGCAACGGTACTGTCGCACGTGAACGATTCCGGCTTCTGGCTGGTGGGCCGCTTCCTGGAAATGGACGAGAAAACCACCCTGAAAACCTGGACCGTGATGGAAACGCTGCTCGGCACCATCGCCTTCCTGCTGGCTGCCGTGGGAAGTATGATCCTGTAAGCCGAATTCGTGAGATATATCACTTCATTAGTTCGGCCCGGATAAGTATCATCCCCTTAGTTAACCCTCATCGCTTTTGACGGTGAGGGTTTTTCTTTGGAAAAATTCGTGCCGCGCGATATGGCGCGCCAATGACATGGAGTAAACGATGTCCAGACCTGCCATTATTATTAATGACCTTGATGCCGAACGCATCGACCGCCTGCTGGAGCAACCGGCCTTCGCCAGTTTGCCGGTGGCCGACGCGTTGAATGAAGAGTTGGATCGCGCCCAGATGTGTCGCCCGGAAGAGATGCCTGCCGATGTGGTGACCATGAACAGCAAGGTGCGTTTTCGCGATCTGGCGACCAACGAAGAGTACATCCGTACGCTGGTTTACCCCAACCAGGTGCGCGACAGCACGGAAGAACTGTCGGTGATGGCCCCGGTAGGCGCGGCGCTGTTGGGTTTACGTGTGGGCAACGCTATCCACTGGAAACTGCCTAACGGCAACGAGACGCACCTTGAGGTGCTGGAACTGTTGTACCAGCCGGAAGCGGCGGGCGAGTATCTTCGCTAATACCTGAAACAGAGGGCGCAATGCGCCCTCTTTTTGTTTTACTCTGGCAGGACGGCGTTATTGACAATCCCCACGCTGGTGGCTTTCTCCCGCGCGGTTTCCGGGGATTCCGCGCCAGGTACCAGGATAATTTTCCGGCAATCCTCCTGGCGCTTCTCGAACACTTCATACCCGCGCGCGGCATCTTCCAGCGGCAAATAGTGGGTGACAATCTCTTCCGGGCGCAGCAGCCCCTGTTCAATCAGCGGCAACAGCTCTGGTAGCCAGGCGTGAACGTGGGTTTGCCCCATGCGGAACGAAATCCCCTTATCAAACGCATCGCCGAACATAAAGGCGTGAATGAATCCGGCATAAACGCCCGGCACGCTGACAATCCCGCCACGGCGCACCGCCGCGATACACTGGCGCAGCGCTTTGCCGCTGCTGCCTTCCAGCTTCAGGGTGGTCAACACGGTTTCGGTGGTGCTGCCTTTGGCTTCAAAACCAATCGCATCGATTACCGCGTCCACGCCACGATTCCCGGCAGTCTGCTCGATAATCAGCGCCGCCGGATCGTCATCCTTATCGAAGTTAATCGGGATCGCGCCGTAACGCTGCTTCGCAAATTCCAGCCGATAGGGATGATGATCCACAATAAAGATCTGCTCTGCGCCGAGATAGCGCGCGCAGGCGGCAGTGAGTAAACCAACCGGTCCGGCACCGTAAATTGCCACGCTGGAGCCTTTAGTCACTTCGGCGTTTTTCACGGCCTGCCAGGCAGTGGGCAGAATGTCCGACAGGAACAGCGCTTTGTCGTCAGAGAGCACTGGCGGCACTTTAAACGGCCCGACGTTGCCTTTCGGCACGCGCACATATTCGGCTTGCCCGCCGGGAATGCCGCCATACAGGTGGCTGTAGCCAAACAGCGCCGCTGGCGGCGGGATCTGTTTTTTATTTAACGATGCGCCGGGACCGGCGTTGGTGGTTTCACAGGCGGAGTATTGGTGTTGTTTACAGAAGAAGCAGTCACCGCAGGCAATCACAAACGGGATCACCACCCGGTCGCCGCGCTGGATATCTTTCACCCCGCCGCCAATCTCCACCACTTCCCCCATAAATTCATGGCCGAAGATATCGCCATGTTTCACCTGGGGGATTTTACCGCGATAGAGGTGCAGGTCTGAGCCGCAAATCGCGGTGGCCGTTACGCGTAGGATAATGTCGTCAGATTGTTCAATGGCAGGATCGGGAACATTTTCAACGCGAACAGAGTGCGCGCCATGGTACGTCAAAGCTCTCATGCTGACCTCCAAAGGGGAAAAGGGGAAGGTGTCAGGAAAAATGACTCTTTACCAAGGTTAGCAACCTTCAGGCCGCCCCTTTGCCAGGCAGCGATTTTCTGGAAACTTTAAGAGCAATCCTGGAATTTTACGCGCTCATTCTCCCGCTTCGCCCATACAATCAAGGCCAAAATCGCGTTTTACCAACCCAGCGCAATTATTTATTTGGTTTATGGGTTTAAGATGGCGTTGACTTCAGAACCCAAGGAGGAGTGAGTATGTACAACACGATTATTATGCCGGTTGACGTATTTGAAATGGAGCTGAGCGACAAAGCGGTACGTCACGCCGAATTCCTGGCCCAGGAGAAAGGAATCATTCACCTGATGCATGTATTGCCCAGTTCAGGCAACCTGAGCATGCACCGTTTCGCCCTGGACGTGCGCCGGTTTGAGGAGCATCTGCTTCAGGAAGCGCAAACGCGACTGGCCTCGATGACCGACCATTTCAATATTTCGCCCGAGCGGATTAAAACCCATGTCCGATTCGGCAGCGTGCGTGACTGCGTCAATACGCTGGCGAATGAACTTGATGCCGACGTGGTGGTGATTGGGTCGCGCAATCCGTCCATCACCACGCATTTGTTAGGCTCCAACGCCTCCAGCGTGATCCGCCATGCCCATATCCCGGTATTTGTGATCCGCTAAATCCGCAGACAAAAAAGCCACCTTTCGGTGGCTTTGATTTTTGCAGGTGTCTTACTTTCTTTTTTTACGCGGTTTTGGTGCGAATCAGGTAATCGAACGCGCTTAACGACGCTTTCGCCCCTTCACCGGTTGCGATGATAATTTGTTTGTACGGCACAGTGGTGCAGTCGCCCGCCGCGAACACGCCTTTGACGCTGGTTTCGCATTTGGCGTCGATCATGATCTCGCCCATGCGGTTGCGCTCAATCGCGCCTTCCAGCCAGTTGGTGTTCGGCAGCAAACCAATCTGCACAAAAATCCCGGCCAGTTCGATGTGATGCACATCGCCGCTAACGCGATCGCGGTATTCCAGGCCAGTCAGTTTGGTCCCGTCGCCCTTCACTTCGGTAGTCTGGGCGTTGAGAATGATGTCGACGTTTTTCAGGCTGCGCACTTTATCTTGCAGAACCTGGTCGGCCTTCATTTCCGGGGCAAATTCCAGCAGCGTCACGTGTTCAACGATACCCGCCAGATCAATAGCCGCTTCCACGCCAGAGTTACCGCCGCCGATCACCGCTACGCGCTTGCCTTTAAACAGCGGGCCGTCGCAGTGCGGGCAATAGGTCACGCCTTTGGTGCGATACTGATCTTCACCCGGGACGTTCATGTTGCGCCATTTCGCGCCGGTGGCAATGATGATGCTGCGCGCTTTTAATACCGCGCCAGAGGCGGTTTCAATCTGGTGCAGGCCGCCTTCCACCGCCGCCGGAACCAGTTTGGTGGCGCTCTGGGTATCAATCACATCCACATCGTAATCGCTCACGTGCGCTTTCAGCGCGCCAGCCAGCTTCTGGCCTTCGGTTTTCGGTACCGAGATGTAGTTTTCGATGTCGACAGTATCCAGCACCTGGCCGCCGAAGCGTTCGCCCATCAGACCGGTGCGAATGCCTTTACGGGCAGAGTAAACCGCCGCCGCCGCGCCCGCCGGGCCGGAGCCGACGATCAGCACATCGTAAGCGTCACGTTTGTTCAGCGCATCTGCCGCGCGTTTTTCCGCGCCGCTGTCGACTTTGGCGACGATTTCCGCCAGTGTCATACGCCCCTGACCAAACTCTTTACCGTTTACGAACACCGCCGGAACGCCCATCACGCCGCGCTCGGTGATTTCATTCTGGAACGCGCCGCCGTCAACTGCGGTATGTTTAATACGTGGGTTCAGCACGGCCATCAGGTTCAGCGCCTGCACCACGTCCGGGCAGTTGTGGCAGGACAGCGAATAATACGTTTCGAATTCAAAATCGCCGTCCAGATCGCGGATCTGCTCCAGCAGCTCCTGCGCTTCTTTCGCCGGATGACCACCGGTCCACAGCAGCGCCAGCACCAGCGAGGTGAACTCGTGGCCCAGCGGCGAACCCGCAAAGCGCGGTCCCTGGCTGGAACCGGGGTTGGTGATCAGGAACGAAGGTTTACGTACCGGCAGCGCATTGTCTTCACGGTAAGAGACTTTGTCTGACAGTTGTTCAATTTCAGCCAGCAGTTCCTTGATTTCTGCCGATTTCGCGCTGTCATCCAGCGTGGCAACCAACTCAACAGGCTTTGTCAGTCGCTCAAGGTAAGCCTTAAGCTGCGTTTTCATATTGGTGTCGAGCATGAGTAAATCTCCTGGGCTTAAAACATCATCATGCAAGCTGCCTTAGTCGGGCTGCCTGAATGCAACTTGAATCATGGTGTTGGGAAAATGGGGGCGTCAAAAAAGCTGCCCCCGGGGAAGGCGTAATTCTCTAAGTATTTCGCTTCAGAGCAAGGCGGCGAGCTTCTAAGTCCCCGGGAGCTTACACCAGTAAGCGACCGGGGCGCAGAAGCGAAGCCAACGCCGCTATGATGCGAAAGACGACGAGAATTTAGATTTTACCAACCAGGTCTAAAGACGGCGCTAAAGTCGCATCGCCTTCTTTCCATTTAGCCGGGCAAACTTCACCTGGGTGAGAAGCCACGTACTGTGCTGCTTTCACTTTACGCAGCAGGTCAGATGCGTCGCGGCCGATGCCTTCAGCGGTAACTTCAACCGCCTGGATGATGCCCTGCGGGTCAACGATGAACGTACCGCGGTCAGCCAGACCCTGGTCTTCACGCATATTGTCGAAGTTACGGGTCAGGGCGCCAGTCGGGTCGCCGATCATCGCGTATTTGATTTTAGCGATGGTGTCGGAGCTGCTGTGCCATGCTTTGTGAGTGAAGTGGGTGTCGGTAGAAACAGAGTAGATATCTACACCCAGCTTCTGGAACTCTTCGTAATGGTCAGCCACGTCGCCCAGTTCAGTCGGGCAAACGAAGGTGAAGTCAGCCGGATAGAAGAAGAACACACTCCAGCGGCCTTCGGTATCTTTCTCGGTAACTTCTACGAATTCACCGTTTTTGAACGCCTGGTTTTTAAAAGGTTTAATCTTGGTATTAATTAAGGACATCTGTACTTCCTCCGTGTTTTCGTTGAGGTGTAAGTTAACGAATCTGAACGTTAAGGGCTAATGGGTTGGCGTTATCAAATCAATAAGCAATATCTAACAATCCGGCTTAGACCTTTTTGTGCTGAGCATTTGCGCAGCGCGTCTTTACAACCCGCCATATAAAAAGGCCACCCAATCGGGTGGCCTCCTTACCTGAAGCGCCCGGAGGCGGTCCAGCGCCAGTAAACTGGCAATGCGTTGCGCTTTACTTTACCTTAACAAAGGTCGTATCAGCGCCCTGATTAGACCATTGCCACACCTTTACGGCAATCCACTGAACCGCCCCTCTTTCCGATGGTTGCGATAGGTTTTATCGAACATCCGACAATTTCAGGATTAGACATGACTAAACGCTTACTTCTGCTGGCCCTCACGCCCTTTTTTCTCCATGCCAGCGACCTCCCTGCCCCGGTGAAAGCGCTGGAGCAGCAAGGCATTACGATCATTAAATCGTTCCCCGGCCCTAACGGGATGACCGGCTATCTGGGCAAATTCCAGGAGATGGGCGTGACCATCTACGTGACACCGGACGGCAAGCACGCCATTTCAGGCTATCTGTACGATGAGCAGGGTACTAACCTGAGCGAAAAACTGATCGCCCAAGAAATTTATGCTCCCGCAGGCCGCGAGCTGTGGAAGCAAATGGAAAAGACCAACTGGATCCAGGATGGCAAAGCCGACGCGCCGCGCACGATTTATGTCTTTGCCGATCCGTTTTGCCCTTACTGCCACCAGTTCTGGCAGCAAGCGCGCCCCTGGGTTGACGCAGGCAAGGTACAAATCCGTACCTTGATGGTCGGCGTGATCAAACCGGAAAGCCGGGCGACCGCAGCGGCGATCATGGGCGCTAAGGATCCGGCGAAAACCTGGCATGACTTCGAGCAATCCGGTGGAAAAACGGCGCTGAACATTCCTGCCGCCATCGATCCCGAACAGGCAAAAGCATTAAATATAAATCAGAAATTAATGGATGAACTGGGCGCAAACGCCACGCCGGCAATTTATTACATGAACGACGCTAATGAATTGCAGCAAGTGGTCGGTTTACCCGACGCCGAAAAATTGGCGGTGATGATGGGCGCAGAGAGTAAGAAAAAATAAAAGCATCTTTAAATAATTGTCATAGCAGCCCTAAAATGGCTGCTATTTTATTTGCCCCGTCTATTATTTGATTTAATATCATAATCATGACCTATTCGGGTGACGGGGCTAATGATGGCAAATCTCCAGGATCTGAAAAAATTCGATCTTAATCTGCTGGTTATTTTCGAATGCGTTTATTTGCATCGCAGCGTTAGTAAGGCGGCTGAAGCGCTGTTCCTGACGCCATCCGCCATTAGCCAGTCGATTCAGCGTCTGCGCAACCAGCTGAATGATCCACTGTTTCTGCGCGAAGGAAAAGGCATTACCCCCACCACCGTCGCCGATAATCTGCATGTCTATCTTGAGGATAATCTGCAACAGCTTGAGCAGACGATCCGCGTAGTGCAGGGCGCGCCCCAGCGTAAAAATTTTATTATTTATTGCTCAACTTTTATGGGTTTTGAATTTTTATCGCCGCTGGCGGAAAAATTTTGCCGCCAGTTAGGGTATGAACTGATTCACTACGATATGGCCGTCGCCCCCAATTCAGCGGAGGATTTGCTGACCTATCGCAAAGCGGATTTAATTATTGGCAATACGCCGGTGATAAATCATTCTGTCATCTGCACGCCGTTTATGAATGTCAAACCCGTGCTGGTGTGCAGTAAAGATCATCCGCGCATCGGCGACAGTGCAAAGCTGGATGAATTGCAGAAAGAGAAATTCGCCAGGGTGACGGGGATTGAAGAAGGCCTGCGTCAATATCAGGTCAAATCGTCAGAAGTTTTTCCCGAACGTGAAGTGGTGTTCCAGAGCGACTCGCCGATTACTGTGATGTCTGCGGTGGGGCAAAGCGAGTTGCTGGGTATTATCGGCGAGCGGGGCTATGCGCGGTTTAACGAGGTGTTCAACCTCAAGCGCGTCGATACCCAGATGGCGTTACCGACGCTGGAATTTTATTTGATGTACAACCGTTTTGCGCTGCAAAGCAGCGCATTCAAACTGCTACTGGAAAATATCAACCAGCGGCTCACCACGCTGATTTAAGGCGTCATTATAACGCCGCTAACCGCGCCGCCGCCGCGTCCAGGGTGGCGTCCTGTTTCGCAAAGCACAGCCGGATAAGTTTATGAGGGAACGGCGCGGCGCAAAACACCGACAGCGGGATTGCAGCGACGCCCACTTCTTTGGTCAGCCACTGGCAAAAAGTCACGTCATCCCTGTCGCTGATCGCGTGGTAATCCGCCAGTAAAAAATAGGTGCCGTCATTGGGCAGCAGCGTAAAGCGGCTACCTGAAAGCGCATCCATAAACCGATCGCGTTTGGCGCGGTAAAATGCCGGCAAATCCTGATAATGCGCGGGTTGTTCCCGCAGCATATCCGCTAACGCCAGCTGCGCCGGGGTATTCACCGAGAAGGTTAAATACTGGTGCACTTTGCGCAGTTCTGCGCTGATGGCGGCAGGCGCGACGCAGTACCCCACTTTCCAGCCAGTCATATGATAGGTTTTGCCGAACGATGATACCGCCACCGCCCGCTCGCGTAGCTGCGGATGAGCCAACACGCTGGCGTGGCCCTCAGCGGCAAAACAAATATGCTCGTAGACTTCATCGCTAATCACATAAATTTCCCGATCGGCAATCGCCTGCCACAGCGCGTCAAAATCGCTTTTCTGCCAGACCGTGGCGGTCGGGTTGTGCGGCGTATTCAGGATCACCAGCCGGGTACGCGGCGACAGCGCGCCGGCAAACTGCTGCCAGTCGACGTTAAAATGCGGCGGCTGGAGCGCCAGCCGCGTTAGCTCGCCGCCGCTTAAGGTCACGGCAGGGGCGTAGCTGTCATAGCTTGGGTCAAAGCAGATCACTTCATCGCCAGGGCGCACCAGCGCGGTAATGGCAGCGTACAGCGCTTCGGTCGCGCCCGCCGTAACGGTAATCTCGCTGTTGGCGTCAGGGCGATGACCGTAAAGCGCGGCGGTTTTATCGGCAATGGCTTCGCGCAGCGGCTGCGCCCCGGTCATAGGGGCATACTGGTTCGCTCCGGCAGCGACGTGAAACGCCAGCCGTTCCTGCAAAAATCGCGGCCCGTCGAAATCCGGAAAACCCTGGGAGAGATTAATCGCCTGGTGCTGCTGCGCCAGCGCGCTCATCTGGGTGAAGATCGTGGTGCCGAGTGAAGGAAGTTTGCTCTGAGGAATCAAGGGATTATTGCTCATCATACCGTGCTCTGCGGGAAAAATATCACTCCACTATAGCATGACGTTTCCCTTTGGCAATCAAGACGCTTAGATGGCTAAAAGCGCTTCCCTGCGCTTTGTCAATCGTCAGCCCATTACCATAGTGCTTAAGCGGCTGGTACAGCAGCGCCGCCCGTCGGTATCGTAAATCACAATCTCCCAGCACTGGCTTTGTCGGCCTGGATGGATGGCCCGGCAGACGCCGCGCACTTTGCCCTCAAAAACAGGCCGATGATGGGTGGCGCTCAACTCGGTGCCCACCACGCTCTGGCCCTCTTTGGTGGTCAGGAAAGCGGCCATCGAACCGAGGGTTTCCGCCAGCGCCGCCGACGCGCCGCCGTGCAGCAGGCCAAACGGCTGAAGCGTGCGGCTATCCACCGGCATTTCCGCCACCAGCGTGTCCATGCCAATTTCGGTAAACACGATGCCCAGGTGGGCCACCAGCGTGCCCTTGCCCATCGCGTTCAGTTCATCAAGTGTAATTTCACGTTTCCAGATCATTCAGGCTCCCAGCGTCGACCCGCCATCGATCACAATATCCTGGAGCGTGATGTGGCTGGCCTGATCGGACGCAAGAAACAAAATGGTGCTGGCGATTTCTTGCGGCCTGGCAATTTTGCCCAGCGGAATGCCGAGCTTAAACTGTTCGGCAAACCCGGCGATACGCCGCTGTTCGGCATCGTCTGTGGTCCACAGGGTGCGCTGCATATCGGTATCGGTAGAGCCTGGCGACACCAGGTTAACCCGCACGCCGAACGACGCCAGCTCCAGCCCGACGGTGAGCGTCAGGCTCTTCAGCGCGGCCTTGGACGCGCCGTATGCCGACATGCCAATGCGCGGGGTATGCGCCGCGTCAGACGCCACGGTGACAATCGCCCCCCTGTTTTGCTTACGGAATACTGGCATGAGCTGCTGATACAGATTAAATGCGCCGCCCACGTTGACCGCAAAAGTCTGCTGCCAGTCGGCCTGCGACAGCGCATCGGTCGGCCCCATACGCAAAATCCCCGCCGCGTTGACCAGCACATCAAGGCGCGGTTGTGATGCCAGTAACCGCTCACAAACCTCAGCCACCTGCCCGGCGTCGGCGATATCCAGTTGCTCAGTCGCGAACGGGTAATCGCCGTTAAACGCCAGATCAAAGCCGATGACCGTCGCACCCTGTTGATGAAATGCCCGCGCTGCGGCATAACCGATGCCCTTCCCGGCACCGGTCACCCAAACCGTTTTGCCGTCAAACATCCCGACCATCAGCACGCGTCCCTGGACAGCAGCGCCCACCACGCGTCGAGAGTGGGTTTCTTCGCCAGCATCACGAAATCAATATCCGGGTAAACCTGCCGCCAGCGCGAGGCCAGCGCCATCATGCGCACCGAATCCAGACCGTAGTCGATCAGGTTTTCGTCATCGTCCGGCTCGTCGGATTCATCCAGCAGCGGCAGCACCAGCGCGCGCAGTTGCGCTTTGCTTTGCGGCGTCGGCAGCAAATCGGCAGTCATCACCACGCGTCCGGCGCGGCCCGCCACGTATTTCAGCGCCATCAGATGCTCTTCACGGCTGAAATCCGCCAGCGCGTCGGCCACCATAAACGGCTGGATATCACGCATAAACGCGTCGGTGGCGGTGGTCATACAGCCGATGTGGGCGTATACGCCGCAAATCAGCAACTGATCGCGGCCAGACTCTTTCAGCGCCTGCTCCAGCGGCGAGCGGTGAAACGCGCTGTAGCGCCACTTCACCAGCACCGTATCGTCGCTGTCGGGGGCCAGCTCCGCCACCACGCGCTGCTGTTCCGGGTAATGATTCAGCCCCGGTCCCCACATATCGTTGAGCAGTGCGCGATCTTCCGGGCTCTGGTTGTCCGGCTGCGCGGTGTAATAGACCGGAATGCCCTGCTGTTTGCAGTAACGGCGCAGCGCGGCGATGTTAGCGATCACCTGCGCCATCATCGGGCAGTTCTCGCCCCAGAAATTGACGAAATAATCCTGCATATCGTGGATTAACAGCGCGGCGCGCGCCGGTTCAAAGGCCCACTGCACTTTATTCTCTGGGATATCTGCCGCGCCCGGCAGGCTGTACGCGTTAAGTTTTGGGATCGCCACGGTATTCTCCTTCATGATGCCGACTGGCGGTCAGCCAGCCGTTGACGCAACTGTTTTTTATCGACTTTGCCCACCGGCGTGAGCGGCAGTTCAGCCACGCTCTCCACCCGGTCCGGCAGTTTGAAATCGGCGACGCCGAGCTCGCGCAGGTAGCGACGGATCTCCACCGCTTTTACCGCCCGGCGCGTCACCAGAAACGCGCAGCTCTTTTCGCCCATCAGGCTGTCTTCCATCGACACCAGCGCCGCCTGGATAATCGCCTCATGGCGCAACAGCAGGTTTTCGATCTCTTCGGCGGCGATCTTCTCACCGCCCCGGTTAATCTGATCTTTCTCGCGGCCCTGCACGGTGATATAGCCGTCCTCGTCGACAGAAATCAGATCGCCGGAGCAGTAAAAACCGTTGTCATCGAAGGCCTGGGCGTTGTGCTCCGGGCTCTGGTAGTAGCCACGGAAGGTGTACGGGCCACGCGTCATCAACCGCCCAACCTGCCCGGCGGGCAGCGGGTCGCCGTTTTCATCGGCTACCCAGACTTCGTCGTCCGGGCACATCGGGCAGCCCTGGGTGTTAAAGATGCGCTGCTCGCTGTCATCAAGGCGAGTGTAGTTCACCAACCCTTCCGCCATGCCAAAGACCTGCTGCAACTGGCAGCCAATCTCGGCGGGAATGCGTGCCGCCAGCGAATTCGACAGCCGCGCGCCGCCGACCTGCAATAACTTGAGCGAAGCCAGCTGTGCGCGATCTTCGCCATCCATCAGCGCCTGCAACCACAGGCTGACCGCCGGGGGCACCAGCGCGGTGATGTTGATGTGATGCCGGGCGATCAGCGGGAAGCAGTGGCTGGCGCTGGGATCGTTAGCCAGCACCACGGTGCCGCCCGCCAGATAAACTCCCAGCGCGCCCGGCGAACTCATCGGGTAGTTATGAGCCGCAGGCAAGGCGCACAGATAGCGGGTAGTGGCATCGAAGCGGCAGATTTCGTTGCTGCGGCGGATGCTGTAGTAGTAATCGTTATGGGTGCGCGGGATCAGCTTCGGCGTGCCGGTACTGCCGCCGGAGAGCTGGAAAAAGGCCACTTCATCCGCCGGTGTCGGGGTGGCGATAAAGGTGTCAGCCGGTTCGTCGAGTAACCGCGCCAGGCTTAATGCGCCTTCATCGCGGTTGAGTAAAACATGGCGGATTGACGGAGAAACCTCGCGTAACTGCGCCAGATAATCATCGCCGGCGAATAACCCGTGGGCGCGATCGGCAATCAGCAGCACCGGTTTAATCTGCTGCGCATAGGCTTCCAGCTCGGTGCGCTGATGGCTGAACAGCGCATTAACCGGCGCGACGCCGATTTTAAGCAGGGCAAAAAAGGCGATGTAAAATTCAGCCACGTTGCCCAACTGCACCAGCGCGGTTTCGCCACGGCGTAAACCGCGCCGCGACAGCGCCGCCGCCAGGCGGTCAGACGCCTGGTCCAGCTCGCGGTAAGTGAAGACGCGCTCGCCATCAATCAGCGCCACCGCATCGTTGCCAGCGTGGCGCTGCAATATCTCGCTCAGCGGCAAATCGAGCCAGTAGCCCTTTGCGCGGTAGCGGGCGGCAAAATCATCCGGCCAACGGGTGTAAGGAATAATCATGACGCGCCCCTGTCGTTCAGGCCAAATACGTTGAGCATGGTGGAGAGCTTGACGCCCGTTTCATGCCATTCCGATTCCGCCACCGACGCCGGTACAATCCCCGCACCGGCGAAACAGCGGATCTGCTTGTCGTTTAACTGCGCGCAGCGGATCGCCACCGCCCACTCGCCGTTACCCTGGTCATCGCACCAGCCGACGATCCCGCCAAACAGCTCGCGGTCGAACGGCTCGAGTTCAGCGATCAGTTGCCGGGCGACGGTATGCGGAAAGCCGCTCAACGCAGGCGTCGGGTGCAGCAGACAGGCCAGCGACAGTGCGTTTTCCTGCTCTGAGAAGGTTTCGCCGGTGATGGCGGTAGCCAGATGCCACAGCGTCGGGGTGGTAATGAGCTCAGGGGTTTCCGGCACCCGCAGGCGCTGGCTGCGGCCAGTGAGGATCTGGCGCATCGCCTGGGTAACCAACTGGTGTTCGTGGCGATCTTTGGTGGAATTCAGCAGGCGATCGCCCACCAGTTTATCTTCTGTCCCATTGGGGTGACGGCGCGCCGAACCCGCCAGCGGCAGCGAGCAAAAGTGGTTTTGCTGTTTACGCAGCAGCAGTTCCGGGCTGGCACCGATCAGCGCGCTACCGTCAGCCAACGGAACGTGGAAGTTATAGCTGGCGGGATTGAGCGCCACCAGCCGGTTCAACAGTTGATTGCGATCCAGCGCGTCGTTGGTGGTGATATCAATCAGGCGCGACAGCACCACTTTGCTGACGTCCGGCGTGGCGGTCAGCGCGGCGGCGCGTTCTACCATCGCCAGGAACTGCGGTTTCTCCGGGATTGCCTGCTGCGCCATCAGCCGTAGCTGCGGCGGCGCGGCGGTGCGCGCGCTGGCGAGCATCGCGCGGTGGGAAAACGCCTGATAGTCGCGCGGTACAAACAGCGCCGAGGGTTTACGGGTATCGAACGGGATTGCGCCGACAACAATCGGCTGCAAACAGCCTCTCTCACGAGCAGCGGCGAAAGTCGCACGAAGTTGCTGCTGGAACTCGCCGTTAAGATCTTCGCCGTCTGCGGCGGGGGTGGTCAGCCGGGTCAGACAGCCGGATGTCACCAGATTGCGATGCGGCGACATAAAGAAAAAGCTGTCAGATGAAAGGGTGACAGCGTGCTGTTGGGATTCCTCTGCCAAAGACGCCTCCATACGCTCCTCCATAAAATGATAAGGTGTTTAATAATTATTATCATTTGCATTTGGTGGCGTAACCTAAGGGCAAAGCGCCCGATTGTCAATGCAGTGCGAGCGATTTCGGGCACAAAGCAACCGGCAATAGTTGTGAACAGTTCTTGCAACCGGGGCGGTCAATGTTGAAAATGAGAAGCATTACTAACCCTTACCGTGGGACTCTACGCCGTGAAATCACGCTTCACCTTTGGGCTGCTGCTCTCCCTGCTCGCTTTCGGATTTTCCTCGCTCACCCAGGCCGCCGACTGGCCGCGCCAAATCCAGGACAGCCGGGGAACCCATACTCTGGACCAGATGCCGCAGCGCATTGTTTCCACCAGCGTCACGCTGACCGGTTCACTGCTGGCGATTGATGCGCCAGTGGTCGCCAGCGGTGCGACCTCGCCGGGCAACCGGGTGGCGGATGCGCAGGGTTTCCTGAAACAGTGGGGTGAAGTAGCGAAGCAGCGTAACGTGCAGCGGCTGTATATCGGCGAAGCCAATGCCGAAGCCGTGGCGGCCCAGATGCCGGACCTGATTTTGATCAGCGCCACCGGCGGCGATTCGGCGCTACCGCTTTACGATCAGCTCTCCGCCATCGCCCCCACGTTAATCATCAACTACGACGATAAAAGCTGGCAGCAGCTATTAACTCAGCTCGGCGAAATCACCGGGCATGAAAAACAGGCCTCCGAGCGCATCGCCAGTTTCGATAAGCAGTTAGCCGAGGTGAAAGCGCAGATCGCCCTGCCGCCGCAGCCGGTAAGCGCGCTGGTGTATAACCCGGCGGCACACGGCGCGAATCTCTGGACGCCGGAATCGGCGCAGGGAAAATTGTTGCAACAGCTCGGTTTTACCCAAGCCGCCCTGCCCGCTAATCTGCAAACCAGCCAATCGCAGGGTAAACGCCATGACATTGTTCAGCTCGGCGGTGAAAATCTGGCGGCGGGTTTGAATGGCGAGACGCTGTTTTTGTTCGCCGGGGATGAGCGGGACGCCAAAGCGCTGGCGGATAATCCGCTGTTAAAACATCTACCAGCGGTACAGGAGCATCGCGTTTACCCGCTGGGCACCGAAACTTTTCGTCTCGATTACTACAGCGCCAGCCAGCTACTGACCCGGCTGACGCAGCTGTTTAAATCATGATGAGTGCGCCGCTTCCGGTGCGGGTTGACGGAAGCGGCGCAGTTCGTTGAGCAGCAACGCCAGCAGTACTCCCATCACCGCCAGCCCCAGACCGCTGACGCTCGCCGATGCGGCAGGCGTCAACAGCGTGCCAATTGCCCCCAGCAGCGCCGCGCCGATGGCATCCCCGGTCACGTTCTGCGCCGTCCACAGGCCGTTGATCCGTCCCAGCATGTCGTCCGGCGTCTGAGTTTGGATCAGGGTGTACTGCAACAGCGAGCTAATCGCGCTGAGATAGCCGAACAGCGCCAGGCACACCACCGCCAGCCCCCAGAACGGCATCATGCCGAATGCGCCCACCGCCAGGAAGGCCGCGACAGTCGTCGCGAGCATCACTCTGCCGGGCATCGCAGTATGTGCGATACGTCCGCTGGTCAGCGCGCCCAGCGCCGCGCCGAGCGGTACGGCGGCATATAAAAATCCAATCTGGCTGGCGGACATCTGCCAGTGGTTCGCCAGCGCCGGATACAGCACCCGCACCGCGCTGGCCATCGTCAATAACGCGCCCACCAGCGCCACGCCGCCGATCAGTGGGTTACTCAGCAGAAACCGAAACGCCTGCATCAGCGCGCGCAGCGGGTGTTCGCGCTGCATCTGCGGGGCGGGCATACGCGGCAGGCTGAACAGCGGGATCAGCGTGATAAACGTCCCCATTGCCGCCAGACCAAAGTTCCACGCCACGCCACCGCTCGCCAGCAGCAGCCCGCCGAGCATCGGGGCGATCACCGAACCAAGACGCACCGTCAGCATGGTGATCGCGCCCGCCTGCATCACGTTCTCGCGCCCCACCAGGCCCGGCGTGGCGGCCAGCAGCGCCGTGACGCCAATCGCACCGAAAAAGCCGTCCCACAATCCCAGCAGATAAATCGCCACCAAAGAGGGTTCCGGCAGCAGGGCGTTAATAAACAGCCCGATAAACCCCAGGCCGCAGGTAGAACGGGCAATCAGGATCAGCCGCTTGCGCTCATGGCGGTCTGCCAGCACGCCGCCGGAAATCAGCCCGATAAACATCGCCCCGCCGGTCAGGGTGACCGCCAGCCCCACCAGCCACGGCGAACCAGTCATGGTTTGGATCTGCACCGGCACGGCCACGCCCAGTAGCCCCAGAGAAACAATGGAAATAAAGCGCGCCAGAAACACCGCCCGGAATGCCGGGTTGGTATTGAGCAGGGAAAGATTTAGCAACAGCGAATGTTGGTTCATTACATGGCCTTAGAGCGGAATTTTTTCTTACCGAATAACGGGGCCGTCATGCTAACATAGCGCCAATAAGAGTGATAATAACTATCATTACCAATTGTGGAATATTTGTGATGTCGCTTTTCCGGTTACCAGGGCGCACGGCTGCGCTGTTGGGCCTTATCATTTTGCTGCTACTGATGTCGGCGTTAAGCCTGTCGATTGGCGCAAAGCCGATTGAATTCTCCGTTGTGCTGGACGCGCTAAGCGGTCAGTGTCAAAGCCCCGACTGCACGATCGTGCGCGATGTGCGCCTCCCCCGCACCCTGGCGGGTTTGCTGGCGGGCTGCGCGCTGGGCGTGTCGGGCGCGCTGATGCAAACGCTGACCCGCAACCCCCTCGCCGACCCCGGACTGCTGGGCGTCAACTCTGGCGCCAGTTTCGCCATCGTGGTTGGCACCGCGCTGTTAGGTTTATCTTCGCCGATGATGCTGCTGGCTCTCGCCTTCGGTGGCGCGATGGCGGCCTCGCTGGTGGTGGCGTTTACCGGCAGCGCGGGCGGCGGGCAGCTTAGCCCGGTGCGCCTGACGCTGGCGGGCGTGGCGCTGGCGGCGGTGCTGGAAGGGCTGTCCAGCGGGATCGCGCTGTTAAACCCGGTGGTGTATGACCAGCTGCGTTTCTGGCAGTCCGGCTCGCTGGATATCCGCACCCTGATGACCCTGAAAGTGGTACTGGCCCCGGTGCTCATCGGCCTGTTAATCGCGCTGCTGCTGGCCCGGTCGTTAAACAGCCTGAGCATGGGCAGCGACACCGCCACTGCGCTCGGCAGCCGCGTCGCCCGCACCCAGCTGTTCGGCCTGGCGGCAATTACCCTGCTGTGCGGCAGCGCGACGGCGCTGGTCGGCCCCATCGCCTTTATTGGCCTGATGATGCCGCACCTGTCGCGCTGGCTGGTGAGCCAGGATCACCGCTGGTCGCTGCCCGCTACGCTACTGGCGACGCCGCTGCTGCTGCTGCTCGCCGATATTATTGGCCGCCTGATCGTACCGGGCGAAATCCGCGTCTCGGTGGTGAGCGCATTTATCGGCGCGCCAGTGCTGATTTATCTGGTGCGCCGTCGGCGTAATGGAGTGACGCTATGAGCCTCTCCCCTCGCCTGTTGACCGTGCTGGCGCTGTTTTGCCTGGCGGCGGCGGCAATGTCAGTCTGGAGTTTATCCAGCGGCGCTCTGCCGCTTTCCGCTTCGCAGGTCATTAGCGCGCTGCTGGGCGACGGCCCGCGCCAGATTTCGTTAGTCGTGGTGGAATGGCGATTGCCACGGGTATTAATGGCGCTGGTGATTGGCGCGGCACTGGGCGTCAGCGGCGCGATCTTCCAGTCGCTGATGCGCAACCCGCTGGGCAGCCCCGATGTCATGGGCTTTAACATGGGCGCGTGGAGCGGCGTGCTGATCGCCATGGTGCTGTTCGGCCAGAGTTTAAGCGCCATCACCCTGGCGGCCCTCGGCGGCGGTATCGTCACGTCGCTGCTGGTCTGGGCGCTGGCGTGGCGCAACGGCATCGACACTTTCCGGCTGATTATTATCGGCATCGGCATGCGCGCCATGCTGGTGGCGTTCAATACCTGGCTGCTGTTACAGGCCTCGCTGGAGACCGCGCTTTCTGCCGAGATGTGGAACGCCGGCTCGCTCAACGGCCTGACCTGGGGCAAAACCTTCCCGGCGGTGCCGCTGATTGCGATTGCCATGCTGGCGGCGGCGCTGCTGGTGCGCCGGATGCGCCTGCTGGAGATGGGCGATGACAGCGCCTGCGCGCTGGGCGTGGCGGTTGAACGTTCAAGGCTGCTGCTGATGCTGACCGCCGTGACGCTCACCGCCGCCGCGACCGCGCTGGCAGGCCCGATTTCATTTATCGCGCTGGTCGCGCCGCATATCGCCCGGCGTTTAAGCCTGACCTCACGCCTGGGTTTATTGCAGTCGGCGCTGTGCGGCGGCACCCTGTTACTGGCCGCCGATTTATGCGCCCAGCGTCTGTTTACCCCCTACCAGCTTCCCGTGGGCGTTGTTACCGTCAGTATCGGCGGTATTTACCTCATCGCCTTGTTGATTCAGGAGTCCCGCAAGAGATGACCCATTCCCGCCTGCATGGCGCCACGCTGACGCTCGGCTACGGCAAAAAAATCATTGCCGAGTCGCTTAACGTGTCGATCCCCGATGGCAAATTCACCGCCATTATCGGCCCGAACGGCTGCGGCAAATCGACGCTGCTGCGCACCTTAAGCCGCCTGATGAAGCCGCTCAACGGCCAGGTGTGGCTCGACGGCAAACACATTGAGCAGTACGCCACCAAAGACGTGGCGCGGCGCATTGGTTTATTGCCGCAAAACGCCAGCGCGCCCGGCGATATCACCGTGCAGGAGCTGGTGAGCCGTGGCCGTTACCCGCACCAGCCGCTGTTTACCCGCTGGCGCGATGAGGACCAGCAGGCCGTGAGCCGCGCCATGAAAGCCACCGGGATTGAAGCCCTTGCCAGCCAGAGTGTAGATACCCTGTCCGGCGGCCAGCGCCAGCGCGCCTGGATTGCCATGGTGCTGGCTCAGGAAACCTCGATTCTGCTGCTGGATGAACCCACCACCTGGCTGGACATCAGCCATCAGATCGATCTGCTGGAGCTGCTGAGTGCGCTGAACAAAGACCAGGGGTTTACGCTGGCAGCAGTGCTGCACGATCTCAACCAGGCGTGTCGCTATGCGAATCACATCATCGCGCTGCGTGAAGGGGTGATTGTGGCACAAGGCGATCCGAAAGAGATTGTCACCGCGGATCTGATCGAACGTATCTACGGGATGCGCTGCATGATTATTGACGATCCGGTGGCGGGTACGCCGCTGGTGGTGCCGCTGGGACGGCGCGCATAGCTTGATTTGGCCCTCTGTATCAGAGGGCCATTGATTACACGATCCGCACGCCTGCCGGCATCAGGCGCTCCGGCGTCAGCAGTACGCTTTCGCTGCCGTCGTCGGTTTCCGCGCATAGCAACATGCACTCCGACGTTTCACTGCGCATCTTCGCCTTCGCCAGGTTACACAGCACTACCACCGTTTTACCCAGCAATTCCTGCTCGCTGTAGTACGGCACCAGGCTGGTCACCGTTTGCAGCGTTCTGCCGCCGACATCAATCTGCGCAATGTACAGCTTGTCGGCGTTGGCGTGGCGTTTCACCTCAACCACTTTGCCGGTGCGCATTTCCAGCTTCGCGAAATCATCATAAGCAACCGTATCCATCCTTCCTCCTTAGTAAAAGTTTAGTAAAATATAACAGCAAAGTTTTTCCGTACCGCGTTTTACCGGTAAAATTGTTAATCGGGTCACGGTTTGCGCTGTCCGGCAGGGATGAATAAACCCACGGATATTTACTGAAAACAGATGCAGGCGCGCCGGCTTGCTTTACAATGAGCGGGCGAAAAGGGGCAACGTCAGATAAGGAAAATGATGGCCACACTGAAAGATATCGCTGCCGAAGCGGGCGTCTCACTGGCGACGGTTTCACGGGTTTTAAACGACGATCCCTCGTTAAATGTGAAAGAAGAGACCAAACACCGCATCCTGGAGATCGCGGAAAAGCTGGAGTATAAGAGCACAAGCTCGCGGAAATCCCAGACGCCTGCCGTGGGCCATCACCATATTCTGGCGCTGTACAGCTACCAGCAGGACCTGGAAATCAACGACCCCTATTATCTGGCGATCCGTCACGGGGTCGAGACCCAGTGCGAGAAGCTGGGCATTGAGCTGACCAACTGCTATCTCAATAACACCCTGCCTGATTTGAAGAAAATCACCGGGGTGCTGATCGTCGGTAAGCCCGCCCGCGCCCTGCGCGAAACCATTACGGCGCATACCGACAATATCTGTTTTATTGATTTCCACGAACCGGGCAGCAGCTATGACGCGGTGGATATCGACCTGGTGCGCATCGCCAAAGAGGTGGTCGACTTCTTTATCAGCCAGGGTGCTTCACGTATCGGATTTATCGGCGGCCAGGATGAGCCGGGTAAAGCCGATATCCGCGAACGGGCGTTTGTCGAATACGGGCAGCTCAAAGGCGTGGTATCCCAGGATGATATCTGGCGCGGCGGTTTTTCCAGCTCCTCCGGTTATGAACTGGCGAAAACCATGCTGGCAAAAGGGGACTATCCCCCCGCGCTGTTTGTGGCCTCAGACTCCATTGCCATCGGCGTACTGCGCGCTATCCACGAGCGTGGGCTGTCTATTCCGCAGGATATTTCGCTGATTAGCGTTAACGATATCCCCACCGCGCGGTTTACCTTCCCACCGCTTTCCACGGTGCGCATCCATTCAGAAATGATGGGCAGCCAGGGCGTCAACCTGCTGGTTGAAAAAGCCCGCGATGGTCGCGCGCTGCCGCTAAACGTGTTTGTGCCCAGCGTCCTGAAACTGCGCGGCACCACGCGCTAACCCCGCTATACCGCCGGATAGCGC
Organism: Atlantibacter sp. MEI4A-1023; assembly: GCF_056155425.1. NCBI lineage: Bacteria > Pseudomonadati > Pseudomonadota > Gammaproteobacteria > Enterobacterales > Enterobacteriaceae > Atlantibacter > Atlantibacter sp. MEI4A-1023. The sequence goes on along the minus strand of NZ_CM149568.1, from coordinate 1,453,928 downwards.
CCGCTATTCCGGCTTTTTTTCCGTCCTTCCTGAAAACGCATTCTGTGATCGAGTTAAAGTAAATCATTCCTGTTGGTTTTATTTAGTAAAACTTTTACTAAAATACAAAACAACAACTCAGGCCGTTCAGGGAGGCGATATGAATCGCTGGGAAAATCTTCAACTGACTCATGAAAACCGGCTGGCGCCGCGCGCGTACTTTTTCTCGTACGATTCGCTGGCCCAGGCCCGGACCTTTGCACGTGAAACCAGCAGCCGCTTTTTGTCGCTCAGCGGGCAGTGGAACTTCCGTTTCTTCACCAACCCGCTGCTGGTGCCGGAGGCGTTTACCTCCGAATACCTAAACGACTGGGGAACTATCACCGTGCCGGGCATGTGGCAGATGGAAGGCCACGGCAAATTGCAGTACACCGATGAGGGGTTCCCGTTCCCGATTGACGTGCCGTTCGTGCCGACAGATAACCCCACCGGGGCCTATCAGCGCACCTTTACCCTCGGTGAAAACTGGCAGGGTAAACAGACGATTATTAAATTCGACGGCGTCGAAACTTACTTCGAAGTCTATGTTAACGGCCAGTACATCGGCTTTAGTAAAGGCAGCCGCTTAACGGCGGAATTCGACATCAGCGCGGCGGTAAAAACCGGCGAAAACCTGCTGTGCGTGCGGGTGATGCAGTGGGCGGATTCGACTTATATTGAAGACCAGGACATGTGGTGGTCAGCCGGGATTTTCCGGGATGTTTACCTGGTGGGTAAACAGCCGCTTCACGTCCAGGATTTCACCCTGCGCACCGACTTTAATGACGACTATGTCGACGCCACCCTCTCCTGCCAGCTGGTGCTGGAAAACCTCGCCGGGCAGCCTGCTGATGCCCGCGTGGAATATACGCTTTTCGACGGTGATAACGCGCTCTGCCACGGCACCACCGGCCCGCTGACCGTTAGCCAGACGCTGGACAGCGGCTTTACCCTTGATGTGAAAGCCCCGCAGCCGTGGTCGGCGGAAAACCCGTATCTCTACCATCTGGTGATGACGTTGAAAAACGCCGCTGGCGAGATCCTGGAAGTGATCCCCCAGCGCGTCGGCTTTCGCGATATCAAGGTGCGCGACGGCCTGTTCTACATCAACAACCATTATGTGATGCTGCACGGCGTCAACCGCCACGATAACGATCATCTCAAGGGCCGCGCCGTTGGAATGGATCGTGTGGAAAAAGATCTCCAGCTGATGAAGCAGCACAACATCAACTCGGTGCGCACCGCCCACTACCCGAACGACCCGCGCTTTTACGAGCTGTGCGATATCTACGGCCTGTTTGTGATGGCGGAAACCGATGTCGAATCCCACGGTTTCGCCAACGTCGGCAACCTGAGCCGTATCACCGACGATCCGGCCTGGGAACATGTCTATGTCGAGCGTATCGTGCGCCACGTTCACGCCCAGAAAAACCATCCGTCGATTATCATCTGGTCGCTGGGCAATGAATCCGGCTACGGCTGTAATATTCGCGCCATGTACCGCGCCACCAAAGCGCTGGATGACACCCGGCTGGTGCACTACGAAGAAGATCGCGACGCCGAAGTGGTGGATATCATTTCGACCATGTACACCCGCGTCCCGCTGATGAACGAGTTCGGCGAACATCCCCATGAGAAACCGCGCATTATCTGCGAATACGCCCACGCGATGGGTAACGGACCGGGCGGCCTGACTGAATACCAGAATGTGTTCTATCAGCACGACTGCATTCAGGGCCACTACGTCTGGGAGTGGTGCGATCACGGCATCCAGGCCACCGATGAAAACGGCGCGGTGTGGTACAAATTCGGCGGCGACTACGGCGACTACCCCAACAACTACAACTTCTGCCTCGATGGGCTGATTTACTCCGACCAAACGCCGGGGCCAGGTCTGCGTGAGTACAAGCAGGTGATCGCGCCGGTGAAAGTGCTGGCGACGGATGCCCGGCGCGGCCAGCTGCGTATTGAAAACAAGCTGTGGTTCTCGACCCTCGACGACTACACTCTGCGCATCGAAGTGCGCGCCGAAGGGGAAACGCTCTCCAGCCAGCGCCTGAAAGTTCGCGATTTAGCGCCCAACAGCGGCCGCGATATCACTCTCGATCTGCCTGAACTGGACACACGTGAAGCCTTTATCAACGTAATGGTGACTAAAGACTCGCGCACCCTGTACAGCGACGCCAATCACGACATCGCCGTTTACCAGTTCCCGCTCAACGCGCGCACGGCGGCACAACCCGCGCCGTATAATGCCAGCGCCACGCCGTTGCAGATTGACGATGAGCGCCTGAGCTACACCGTCAGCGGGCACAATTTCCGGGTGGTGTTCTCGAAGCTGAGCGGCAAGCTGACCCACTGGCAGGTGAACGGCGTGGACCAGATCACCCGCGAGCCGAAGATTAACTTCTTCAAGCCGATGATCGACAACCACAAGCAGGAATACGAAGGATTATGGCAGCCCAGCCATCTGCAAATTATGCAAGAGCATCTGCGCGGGTTTAGCGCGGAGCAGCGCGGCGAAACGGTGGTGATCACCACGAAGACGATTATCGCGCCGCCGGTGTTTGACTTCGGGATGCGCTGCACCTACCGCTGGCAGATTACCCCGCAGGGCCATATCAACGTGGAGTTACAGGGCGAGCGCTACGGCGACTATCCGCATATCGTGCCGTGCATCGGCTTTATGATGGGGATTAACGGTCAGTTTGAGCAGGTGAATTACTACGGTCGCGGGCCGGGCGAGAACTATCCCGACAGCCAGCAGAGCAACATTATTGACGTCTGGCGCAGCACCGTTGATGAGATGTTCGAGAACTACCCGTTCCCGCAGAACAACGGCAACCGCCAGCACGTGCGCTGGGCCGCGTTCGCCGACCGCCACGGCAGCGGCCTGCTGGTGGTGCCGCGCGCGCCGCTGAATATCAGTGCCTGGCACTATAGCGCGGAAAATCTGCACGCCGCCCAGCACTGCAACGAACTGCGCCGCAGCGATGACATCACGCTGAATATCGACGCCCAGGTATTGGGTCTCGGCTCCAACTCCTGGGGCAGCGAAGTGCTGGACAGCTGGCGCGTGTGGCTCAACACCTTCAACTATGGCTTTACCCTGCTGCCGCTGGAAGGCGGCGTCGGCTCCTCGCCGGTGTTGGCGAACCAGGCGTTCGGCGACGGTTTCTTTTCCCCCGTTTCACACAGCGAGGCTGAACAATGAGAGTTCTCGATAATTTAGCGCAGTTTTCCGAGGTTTATCACAGCGGGCGGAAATGGCAGCGCTGCCTGGAGGCCATCAACAATATCGATGCGATCCGCCCCGGCGTGGCCCATTCGATTGGCGATTCGCTCAGCTATCGCGTGGAAACCAGTACTACCACCGATGCGCTGTTTATGGGCCGCCGCCGCTATTTTGAGGTGCATTACTATCTCCAGGGCCAGCAAAAAATCGAGGTCGCGCCGAAAAGCGCGTTAAAAACCGTCGCCTGCTATCGCGATGAAACCGACCGGGAATACCTGAAGGGCATCGGCGAAATCGTCCAGGTTCACGAGGGGCAATTGATCGTGTGCGATAACAGCGAGGCGTACCGCTTTATCTGCGACGCCCCGGTCAAAAAAGTGGTGCTGCTGGTGACGATTGAAGACGGTTATTTCCTGAATAAGTGATGACGCGTTAAGCAACGCCGGGGGCCATCCCCCGGTTACAGCCCTTAACCGGGCTCTCTATCCTACAAACAACACAACCTCCTTCAGCGGTTTCGGAAGGACAATGTGTGGAGATGTGTCATGTCTGATACTAAACGCAATACCATCGGCAAGTTCGGCCTGCTCTCGCTGACCTTTGCCGCCGTGTTCAGCTTCAATAACGTTATTAACAATAATATCGAGCTGGGCCTGGCGTCGGCCCCGATGTTCTTCCTGGCGACGCTGTTTTACTTCATTCCGTTCTGCCTGATCATTGCCGAATTCGTGTCGCTGAATAAGAACTCCGAAGCGGGCGTTTACGCGTGGGTGAAAAGCTCGCTGGGCGGCCGCTGGGCGTTTATCACCGCCTACACCTACTGGTTTGTGAACCTGTTCTTTTTTACCTCGCTGTTGCCGCGCGTGATCGCCTACGCCTCGTACGCCTTTTTGGGCTATGAGTACATGTTCACGCCGATCACCACCACGGTGCTGAGCATGGTGCTGTTCGCCTTCTCTACCTGGGTTTCTACCAACGGGGCGAAAATGCTCGGGCCGATCACCTCGGTCACGTCGTCGCTGATGCTGCTGCTGACGCTGTCCTATATTTTGCTGGCCGGCGCGGCGCTGGTGGGCGGTGTGCAGCCTGCCGATCCGATTAGCGTTGACGCGATGATCCCTAACTTCAACTGGGCATTCCTCGGCATTACCACCTGGATCTTTATGGCGGCGGGCGGCGCGGAGTCGGTTGCGGTGTACGTTAACGACGTCAAAGGCGGCTCGAAGTCCTTCGTTAAAGTCATCATTCTGGCCGGGATTGTTATTGGCGTGCTGTATTCGGTCTCCTCGGTGCTGATTAACGTGTTTATCAGCAGTAAAGAGCTGAAGTTCACCGGCGGTTCTGTGCAGGTGTTCCACGGCCTGGCGGCGTATTTTGGCCTGCCGGAAATCATGATGAACCGCTTTGTTGGCCTGGTGTCCTTTACCGCGATGTTTGGCTCACTGCTGATGTGGACCGCCACCCCGGTGAAAATCTTCTTCTCGGAAATCCCGGCGGGCATCTTTGGTAAAAAGACCGTCGAACTTAACCAGAACGGCGTACCGGCACGTGCTGCCTGGATCCAGTTCTTAATCGTGATCCCGTTAATGATTATCCCGATGCTGGGCTCCAGTACCGTTCAGGAATTAATGAACACCATTATTAATATGACCGCCGCCGCGTCGATGCTGCCGCCGCTGTTTATTATGCTGGCCTACCTGAATTTGCGCCGCAAACTCGACCACTTGCCGCGTGATTTTAAAATGGGTTCGCGCACCACCGGAATTACGGTAGTCTCGATGCTGATCGTTATTTTCACCATCGGTTTTATTGCCTCTACTTTCCCCACCGGCGGCAATATTCTGACCATTATTTTCTATAACGTCGGCGGCATTGTTATTTTCCTCGGCTTCGCCTGGTGGAAATACAGCAAATACATTAAAGGACTGACTCAGGAAGAGAAGAATATTGAGGCCGCACCTGCGTCTCACGTTCAATAACGGATTGTTTTTCTAAAAATAATAAACGGACACACCGATGAAAAATATGCACCACTTATGCGGGGCACTGGTTGCCCTGTCTTTTTGCTGCCCTGCGCTTGCCGCTGAAACCGCAAAACCGGCGGAACATGATGATACCAAAACACCGGAAATCACCGCGCCGTCATACCGCTTTTATGGCGAAATGGGCATTGGCGGATATATGGATCTGGAAAATGAATATAAACATAAATACAGCGACGGGACTTATATCGAGGGTGGGCTGGAAATAAAAAATGGCCACTGGTTCGGGCTGATTTACGGCGAGGGCTGGACGGTACAGGCCGACCATCAGGGCAACGCCTGGGTGCCCGATCATAGCTGGGGCGGTTTTGAAGGCGGGCTTAACCGTCTTTACGGCGGTTATAAAACCGACGACAGCACCGAAATCATGCTCAGCCTGCGCCAGGACTCGTCGCTGGACGATCTGCAATGGTGGGGCGACTTTACCCCGGATCTGGGCTACGTGATCCCTAACACCCGCGACATCATGTACGCCCTGAAGGTGCAGAACCTGGCGGGGAAATTCCGCTACAGCGTGACCGCCACCCCGGCCGGGCACCATGACGAAGGCAAAGCCTGGCTGCATTTCGGCAAGTACGACCGCTATGACGATAAATATACCTACCCGGCGATGGTGAACGGCTATGTCCAGTATGACATTGCCAAAGACGTCACCTGGATGAACGGCCTGGAAGTCACCGACGGCACCGGTCAGCTGTTTTTAACCGGTATTCTGTCGCCCAACCTGGCGGCCCGCGCCTGGCACCACACCGGCCGCGCCAACGGCCAGCACGTCCCCGGCACGGAAACCGGCTTTATGGCCAGCGCCATGGTTGAAGCCTTAAAGGGCGTTTACCTCTCTACCGCGTACAGCTACGCCAGACACCGCCCGGATAACGCCGCCGAAGAAACCACCTCCTTTATACAGTTCGGCATCTGGTACGAGTACGGCGGCGGGCGCTTCGCCACCGCAGCCGACAGCCGCTTCTCTATGAAAAACGCCTCTGGCGACCCTGCCGACCAGGTGTTCCTGATGCAATATTTCTACTGGTAATAAGGACATTTTTATTATGACCATCAAGTCGCCCCTCGCCCCGCTGGCCTGCGCGCTGCTGCTGAGTTTCTCTGCCCACGCGGTGACTGCCGATGACTTTAAAAACGTTATCAACCGTACCGGCGCGCCGCAGTACATGCACGATTACGACTACGATGACCACCAGCGCTTTAACCCGTTTTTCGATCTCGGCGCGTGGCACGGGCACCTGTTGCCCGACGGCCCGGTAACGATGGGCGGGTTCCCTGGCCCGGCGCTGCTCACCGAAGAGTACATCAACTTTATGGCGACTCACTTCGATCGCCTGACGGTGTACCAGAACGGCAAAAAAGTGGGCTTCACGATGCAGGCCTACAGCCTGCCCGGGGCGCTGGTACAGACGCTCACCGCCCCTGGCGTTAAGGTCGAGATGACTCTGCGCTTCGCCAGCGCCCATACCTCGCTGCTGGAAACCCAAATCACCAGCAACACCCCGCTAACGCTGGTGTGGGACGGGGAACTGCTGGAAAAGCTGGAAGCCAAAGAAGGCAAGCCGCTGTCCGGTAAAACCATTGATGAGGCTTACCCGGACTATCAGCGCCGCCTCAGCGCCACCCACGACGGCCTGACGGTGAGCTTCGGCAAAGTGCGTGACGATTCGGCGCTGATGACGTCCGGAGAGTCGCAGTATCAGGTGCATAAATCCCTGCCAGCAGAGACCAAAATTGACGGACACCGTTTTACCAGCACCGCGCGGATTAACGGTTCCACCACGCTGTACACCACCTATTCGCATTTGCTGACCCGCGAACAGGTTCAGGCTGAAAAAGCCGTTATCCGCGATATCCTGGCGCGTCCGGCGCATTATATGGCGGCCTCGCAGCAGCGCTGGAATAGTTATCTGCAAAAGGGGCTGACCAATCCTGATGCCACACCGGAGCAAACCCGCGTGGCGGTGAAAGCCATCGAAACCCTTAACGGCAACTGGCGCGCCCCGGGCGGCGCGGTGCAGCATAACACCGTGACCCCATCGGTGACCGGGCGCTGGTTCTCCGGCAACCAGACCTGGCCGTGGGATACCTGGAAACAGGCTTACGCAATGGCGCACTTCAACCCGGAAATCGCCAAAGAGAATATCCGCGCGGTGTTTTCCTGGCAGATCAAAGCTGATGACAAGGTGCGCCCGCAGGATGCCGGGTTTGTGCCGGATCTGATTGCCTGGAACCTGAGCCCGGCGCGCGGCGGCGACGGCAGCAACTGGAACGAGCGCAATACCAAACCGAGCCTGGCCGCCTGGTCGGTGATGGAGGTGTACCGCGTCACTAACGATAAAGCCTGGCTGGAAGAGATGTATCCGAAACTGGTGGCCTATCACGACTGGTGGCTGCGCAACCGGGATCACAACGGCAATGGCGTACCGGAATACGGCGCGACCCGCGATAAGGCGCACAACACGCCCGGCGGCGAGATGCTGCTTACCCTGAAAAAAGCGGGCCATGAAGAGACGCTTTCCGGGCTGCAAACCTATGAAGCGGTCACCGCGAAAGGCGACTACGACAGCCTGGAGATCCCGGCGCAGGTGGCGGCGTCCTGGGAATCAGGCCGCGACGATGCGGCTGCGTTTGGTTTTATCGACAAAGAACAGTTGGATAAATACGTGGCAAACGGCGGGAAGCGCAGCGACTGGACGGTGAAATTCGCCGAAAACCGTGATAAAATCGGCAATCTGCTGGGCTACTCGCTGCTCCAGGAGTCAGTGGATCAGGCCAGCTATATGTACAGCGATAACCACTACCTGGCAGAGATGGCGACGATCCTCGGCAAATCCGACGACGCCCGCCATTACCAGGCGCTGGCGAACAAACTGGCGGAGTACATCAATACCTGCATGTTCGACCCGCAAACCAAATTCTTTTACGACATCCGTATCGAACAGCAACCGCTGGCTAACGGCTGCGCCGGGAAGCCGATTGTCGAGCGTGGCAAAGGGCCGGAAGGCTGGTCACCGCTGTTTAACGGCGCGGCGACGCAGCAGCACGCCGATGCGGTAGTGTCAGTGATGCTGGATAAAAACGAGTTCAATACCTTTGTCCCGCTGGGCACCGCCGCGTTAACCAACCCGGCGTTTGGCGCGGATATCTACTGGCGAGGCCGCGTGTGGGTGGATCAATTCTGGTTTGGCCTGAAGGGCATGGAGCGCTACGGCCATCGCGAAGAGGCACTGACGCTGGCGGACGCCTTCTTTAAACACGCGAAGGGGCTGACGTCCGACGGCCCGATTCAGGAGAACTACAACCCGCTGACCGGCGCACAACAGGGCGCGCCCAATTTCTCCTGGAGCGCCGCCCATTTGTATATGTTGTATAACGAGTTTTTCCGTAAGTAATAGCGCGTTACCCTCTCCTCTTGCGGGGAGAGGGTCGCCTTCTTAGCCGTGGTTTAACGCACCCGCGATCTGCGGCCCAATTACCTCAAACACCTTCGGCGACACCACTTCCACATGGGCGCAATCCAGCGAATGCACCGTCATCTGCCCAAGCCAGTTTGACCAGGCGTCGGTGGCGCTCATGCCGTTGGGCACGGTTTTCTCAGCGACAAACAGCGTAGTCGGCCCGCGATATGGCAAGGTATGCGCCGAGGTCAGCAGCCGGATGGCGTCCGCGTAGTTCCCTTCGATGGTAGTAAATAACCGCTCGCTGCCCTGCCCGCGCTGGGCAGCAATAAAGGCTTCACGCTCGCGCTCAATTTCCGCCAGCACTTCCGGGTCAGGCTGGTCGCCCTTCTGCGCCCAGTTTTGGGTTTCCGGCGGCCAGGTGTCGAGCAGGCCCAGCCAGGCCACCTGCTCCCCCGCCGCTTCCAGACGCGCAGCCAGGTTTTGCGCCAGGGTGCCGCCCAGCGAGTAGCCCAGCAGATAATAAGGCCCTCTGGGCTGCACGCGGCGCAGCGCGGCAAACTGCTGTTCGCAGAGATGGCTGAAGTCGCGTGCGGTCGCCATCGGGCCGTCCGGGCGCGGCGACTGAATGCCGGTAATCGCCCACTGCGGGCCCAGATAACGTTGCAGTACGCTGAACTGCCAGGCAAAACCGGATGCCGGATGGAAGCAGAACAGGCGCGGCCCGTTGCCGTCACGCAGTGGCAGCAGCGCGCCAAAGCCCGCTTCATGGGCATCGCTGTCCGGGGCGCTAAGACGCGCCGCGAGTTTTTCCACCGTCGAGGCTTCCATCACCTGGCCGACCGTCACATCGATATTAAGCGTCTCACGCAGATCCGCCGCCAGGCGCATCGCCAGCAGCGAATGCCCGCCCAGGGCGAAGAAATCGGCATTGACGTGGCAAACCTCGCAGTTCAGCAGGCGCGCGAACGCCCCGGCGAGAGTGCGTTCCAGTTCGGACTGTGGCGCGCGGCCCGTTGCGGCGCGGGCCAGCTCCGGCAGCGGCAGCGCTTTGCGGTCCAGCTTACCGTTGGCGCTTAACGGCATTTCCGCCAGTTGGATCACCATCACCGGCACCATATGGGCGGGTAGCAAGGTTTCCAGTTGGCGGCGCAGGGCGTCGGTATCCAGCGGCAAACCGCTTGCCGACACCACATAGCCCACCAGCTGGCGGGCGTCGCCTTCACTGGCTGCCGCCTGGTTCAGCACGCAGGCGTGGGTGACCGCCTGGGCGATATCCGCCAGCGACATCAGCGCGCTGTCGATGTCCCCCAGCTCAATACGCTGGCCGCGCAGTTTAAGTTGAAAATCGCTGCGGCCAAGGTATTCAACCGCCCCGTCAGCCAGATAGCGCGCCACGTCGCCGGTGCGGTACATCCGCTCGCCTGGGGCGAACGGATCGGCGATAAAGCGGCTGGCGGTGAGATCCGCACGGCCCAGATAACCCTGCGCAAGCTGGACCCCGGTCAGATATAAATCCCCCGCCACGCCGGGCGGAACCGGGCGCATCGCCCCGTCCAGCACCCGTAAACCGGTATTCCACACCGGGAAACCAATCGGTACGCTGTTGCCTTTCACCGCCGCCAGCGCCTCGCCGTAAGCCGGATACCAACTCACGTCCACGGCGGCCTCGGTGGGGCCGTAGAGATTATGCAGCGCCACGCCGGTCAGGGTTTGCCACTGTCGGCACAGCTCGGTCGGCAGCGCTTCGCCGCTACAGAACACCTGGCGCAGAGAGCGGCACCGGGCGATAGCCTGCGGGCGGGTTAATGCGCCAACGAATGCCGCCAGCATCGACGGCACAAAGTGGGTCGTGGTGACGTTCCAGCGGGCAAACAGCGCCTGCAACGCCTGTGGATCGCGGTGCGCCTCCGGCGGGGCCATCACCAGTTGCGCACCCACCATAAACGGCCAGAAAAACTCCCACACCGAGACGTCGAAACTGCACGGCGTTTTCTGCAAGACCACATCTCCCGCCGCCATCGGATAGTGATCCTGCATCCACCACAGGCGGTTAACGATAGCGGCCTGGCCGACCATCACGCCCTTTGGTCGCCCCGTCGAGCCGGAGGTGAAAATCACGTAGGCGGTATGCTCCGGGCGCGAGAGATCCAGCGCGGGCAAGTCGGAGGCCGCCAGCGGCGCGTCGTAAATCATCAGCGGCTGGGCGGTCAGCCCGGCAAAACGCGCTTCCAGAGCGGCGCTGGTGATCGCCAGGCGCGGCCTGGCGTCTTCCAGCATCATTTGTAAACGGTCATCGGGGTAGCCCGTATCCAGCGGCAGCCAGGCCGCGCCAATCTCGACAATCGCCTGTAAGGCCAGCGATAAAAACACCGAGCGCGGCAGCGCGACCGCTACCACGTCGCCGGGTTTGACGCCCTGCGCCCGTAATTCCACCGCCAGCGCGTGCACCTGCTGGCGCATTTCCCGGTAGCTGAACTGATAGCGATCGTCCGCTAACGCAGGCGCATCGGGGGTTTTTAGCGCCTGGCGCGCAATCGCCGCCGTCAGGGTATCTGCGGGCAGCATCATGCTGGTGTCGTTGATGCGCGCGATCAGTTGCGCCTCATGAGGATGGACCACATCGGCTTCGCAGCAGGCCAACTGCGGGTTTGCCGCGAACTGGCTCAGCAGCAGCGGCAGGCGGGCGATATGCTGCTCCAGGGTCGCGTCGTTATAGCGTTGCGCATTGGCTAACACTTCGAGCCCCAGACTGCCCTGCTCGTCCTGGTACAGCGCCAGCTCGATGTCATTGACCGGGCCAGAGGCCAGTTGATGGGTAATGCCATTGATACCGCCGAGGTCCAGCCGGTAGTCGAACATTTTGAAATTGAATACCGTGCCGTACAGCGGCGTCAGTTGGGTGACGCGTCCGGCATCGCGCAGGATTTGTTCGGCGTCATAGCGCTGATGGCGACGCGCGCTTTTCATCTCGCGCGCCAGGCTGGCGGCCAGTTCCGGCAGCGTTCCGGCGGGCGGGATGCGCACCGCCAGCGGCAGCACGTTCAGCACCGGGCCGGTCGCACACAGCGCTGCCGACCCCATCCGGCGCATAAAAATCACCCCGGCGGCGAAATCGTTGCGCCCGCTCAGGCGGCCAATCCACAGGGAAACCAGCGCAAAAGCCATGTCGGCAGGGTTCACGCCGGGGGCGTTCGCCAGCAGCGCCTGAATCTGGCTGTTATCGAACGGTACGCTGCGGCGAATCAGCGACGGCGACGGTTCGCGGGTGGTGAGCGGCTGGTCTGACAGCGTGGCAGGCTCCGGCAAGCTGGCAAGCTGTTCTGCCCAGAAAGCGCGGTCTTTTACCCAGCCACTGGAGGCCTGGTACTGCTGGTACTCTTCCACCACCTCACTAAACGGCGTAAAGGGCGAGGCCTCCGGCGTCTGTCCTGAATGCCATGCGCGATAAATGTCGGCGATCCGTCGGGTAATCGCAGTGAAGCTAAAGCCATCCACCCGCAAATGGTGATAACGCTGATACCAGAACCATCGGGTGTCGCTCAGGCGAAAAAGTTGATGGCACCAGGGCAGTTTCCCTGCCGAACGGCGCAGATCCTGGGCCAAATCCTGGCGCATGATTGCCCGCGCGGCGTCGCCAGGGTCGGTGTGATGGCGTAAATCAATGCATTCGGGCGGCGGGAAAGTGATGGATTCATCAACCCACTGGCGCGGTTCGCCGTCGATTTCAGCAAAGCGCATCCGTAGAGTATCGGCCTCGCCCATTCCGGCGACGATGGCGTTAGCCAGCAGCGGTGCGTCCAGCTCGCCGTTAAGTTCGATGTAGTGCGCCACGCTCCAGGCGGCGGGCTGCTGGCTCAGGGCGTCGGCCACCCAAATCCCCGGCTGGGCGGCGATCAGCGGTAGTGTCACGGAGGGGATTTTCATTCTTCCCCCCCCTGGGCATAAACGGCGGGATGCAAATCGCCGCCGCGCTGTTCCAGCCAGGCCACGCACTCGCTGTGCGGGCGCGGCGGCGCGACGATGGCCCATCCGGCGGGTAACGCGCAGGTTTCCGGCCACAGGCTAAGCTGCCCGAGCGCATTCTTGAGCAGATAAAAGTGCCCCTGCGGATTGTCGAAGGGATTAGTGTATTCCATAGCAAACTCCTGAAATTCAACGCGCAGAAAGCAGCTTGTCGCCCCACAGGGTAATCAGCCCTTCCGTTAAGCCGCCGCGCCAGCACAGCGCGTCATGCCCGCCGTCGACCTCGCGCCAGAATAGCTGTTGCTGGGTGCGTTGCAGCAGGGAGCAGAGTCGTAAATTGGCCTGATGGACAAGCGGCTCGCGCTTACCCGCTTCAAGGAAAATCCGCAGCGGTGCATGGCCCAGCGCGCCCTGTTCTAACTGCGAAATCAGCCAGCCCTGCCGGGTTTCGCGCCCAGGCCACCAGTACGAGCCCGACTGGCTCAACACGCAGCCGAAGCGCTCCGGCCAGTTAAGGCCCGCGTAAAGGGAAGACAGCCCGCCGAAGCTTTGGCCCGCCACCACGGTGGTGGACGGGTCATCGCGCCACGGGGCGATGTGTTGGACTTGCGGCAGCAGTTCGTCCTGCACCGCCTGCCAGAACGCAGGATTACAGGGCAACTCCTCGCCGCGATGGGCGGTGTCGATGGCGTCAATCAGCACATACACCGCAGGCGGTAACCATCCCCGATCGGTCAGGGATTGCAGCGCAGGCCATACCGGCATACTTTGCGCCCAGAACTGGCCGTCGAGCAGCAGCGCCAGCGGGCGATTGCCGCCGCTCTCCTCACCGGTGGTAAATATCCAGACCTTGCGGGTATTAGCGAGTTTTTCGCTGTGCCAGTCGATGCAGACAGGCGGCAGATGCGGCGTATCCGGCGCGTCCCAGCCCGGTTGCAGCGGCGCGCGCGGCATTTCCAGCGCGCACACCGGATGGCCGCGTCCGCCGCGCCACTGGCGCGGATTAAACGGATCGACCTGCGCCTGCGGGAACAATTTGCGCCAGCCCGCGCGCAGCGCCATCGGTGAAGGGATGTCGTCAGTGAAGGCTTCCGGCGGGAAATCATCCGTCGCGGTTGACGGGATCAGGCAGTAACTGCCGCGCCAGGTATCAGTTAATTCAAGTTGATATTGCCAGACATCGGTGCCGGGATGGCGCGTTAAGCTCACCGGACGCGCCCGCTGGTGATGATCGGTGACGCCGGTAATATTCAGCCACACCCGCTGTAGCGCGGAGTGGCGCTCGTCGCCAGCCGGATCGCGCCACCAGAATGTTACCCGACATTTGCCCTTTCCCACTGGCTCAACGAAGGGAATGCCCTGCTGTTGGCGCGCTTGCCACCACGCCTCACTTCCTGTTTCGAGCACCATCACAACCATCAACCTTATGAATTATATGGCATTAAAAAATTACCGTAAGAAATGTTTGATAATATTATTGATAATTATTCGTATTTGCAATAGCGTATTGGCGCGCATTATCCCGTTGTTTTTGTTCACTCACTGGCGTTTACCTGGCAGTCACCTCTGGTGCGCCAAAAATTTGTTAGACGACATCATGCTGCTATCCGCCCCTGGCACGGAAAAAGCGAGACGCAGCAGAGAAAAGCAGGCAAAAAAATGAATAAGAAAATCCATTACTCCCTCGCCATGTTAATTAATCTGGGGATTTACGGCGCGGCTATGCCGGTTCTGGCAGCCGAGACCACAACCTCAGAAGATGGCGCGCAAACACACGAAGACACCATGGTCGTCACTGCCGCTGAGCAAAATTTGCAGGCACCGGGCGTATCGACCATTACCGCTGAAGAGATCCGTAAAAACCCGCCAGCGCGCGATGTTTCGGAAATCATCCGCACCATGCCGGGCGTTAACCTGACCGGCAACTCCACCAGCGGCCAGCGCGGCAACAATCGTCAGATTGATATTCGCGGCATGGGCCCGGAAAACACCCTGATCCTGATCGACGGTAAACCGGTAAGCAGCCGTAACTCAGTACGTCTGGGCTGGCGCGGCGAGCGCGACACCCGTGGCGATACCGGTTGGGTGCCGCCGGAAATGATTGAGCGTATCGAAGTGCTGCGCGGCCCGGCGGCGGCGCGTTATGGCGATGGCGCGGCGGGCGGCGTGGTGAACATCATCACCAAACGCAGCACCAATGAGTGGCATGGCACCTGGGACACCTACCTGAACGCACCGGAGCACAAGCAGGAAGGGTCAACCAAACGCACTAACTTCAGCCTGACCGGCCCGCTGGGCGACAGCGTCAGCTTCCGCCTGTACGGCAATCTCGATAAAACCCAGGCTGACGCGTGGGACATCAACGAAGGCCATCAGTCCGAGCGCACCGGCACCTACGCCAACACCCTGCCAGCCGGGCGTGAAGGCGTCGAAAACAAAGACGTGAACGGCCAACTGCGCTGGGAGTTTGCCCCACAGCAGTCGCTGGAATTTGAAGCGGGCTATGGCCGCCAGGGCAACCTGTACGCGGGCGACACCCAGAACACCAACAGCAACGCACTGGTGAAAAGCAACTATGGCAAAGAGACCAACCGCCTGTATCGCCAGGATTACTCCCTCACCTGGAACGGCGGCTGGGACAACGGCGTGACGTCCAGCACCTGGGCGCAGTACGAGAAAACCCGTAACTCGCGCACTAACGAAGGCCTGGCGGGCGGCACCGAAGGGATCTTCTCTGACGCGCTGAAGTCCGATATCGATTTAAGCGATGTGACCCTGCACAGCGAAGTCAACCTGCCGCTCGACGTGCTGGTTAACCAGACGCTGACCCTGGGCACTGAATGGACCCAGCAGCGCATGAAGGACCGCTCGTCCAACGTCCAGTCGCTGATTGAAGGCGGCCCGATCCCGGGCGTCGACAGCACCAACCGCAACCCGTACTCCAGCGCGGAAATCTTCTCGCTGTTCGCCGAAAACAACATGGAGCTGACCGACAGCACCATGCTGACGCCGGGCCTGCGTTTCGATCATCACTCCATCGTGGGCGATAACTGGAGCCCGGCGCTGAACCTGTCCCAGGGCCTGACCGACGATATCACCCTGAAAATGGGTATCGCCCGCGCCTATAAAGCGCCAAGCCTGTACCAGACCAACCCGAACTACATTCTGTACAGCCGTGGTCAGGGCTGTTACGCCAGCGCGGGCGGCTGTTACATGATGGGTAACGACGATCTGGATGCCGAAACCAGCATCAACAAAGAGATTGGCCTGGAGTACAAACACGAAGGCTGGCTGGCGGGCGTGACCTGGTTCCGCAACGATTATCGCGACAAAATTGAAGCGGGTTATGCGCCGATTGGCCGCACCAACAATGGCCGAACCACCACCGATATCTACCAGTGGGAAAACGTGCCGAAAGCCGTGGTTGAAGGGCTGGAAGGGACGCTGAACGTGCCGGTGACCGACACCGTTCAGTGGAGCAACAACATGACCTGGATGCTGGAGAGTAAAAACAAAACTACTGGCGATCGTCTGTCGATCATCCCGGAGTTTACGCTGAACTCCACGCTGAGCTGGCAGGTTCGCCAGGATATCTCTTTACAGAGCACCCTGACCTGGTATGGCCGTCAGAAACCGAAGATGTACAACTACAAGGGCCAGCGCGTGGGTTATCCTGAAACCAAAGAAGTTAGCCCTTACAGCATCGTCGGCCTGAGCGGCACCTGGGATGCCACCAAAAACGTCAGCTTTACGACCGGTATCGATAACGTCTTCGATAAACGCCAGTGGCGCGCGGGCAACGCCCAGACCACCGGCAACGCCAACACCAACTCCTGGATGTATGGCGCGGGTGCGGAAACCTATAACGAGCCGGGCCGTACTTACTTCGTGAGTGTGAATACCCGCTTCTGATTTAAACGCCTGATAACAAGGGGAACTACGGTTCCCTTTTTTTATTGGCGGGCACGCCCCGGTTATGCAACAGTAACCCCCCCTTCACTGCGCCGGAACCCGATGAATACCGAACTCGCCACGCTGTCGTTAAACCAGCATACGCTGTTTTGCCTGCGCTTCGACCCGGAAAGTTTTGCCCCACAGGACTTGCTCTGGCTGCCGCATCATCCGCTGCTGGCACGGGCGGTGATATCGCGCAAAGCGGAGCATCTCGCCGGGCGGATAGCGGCGGTTCATGCGCTACGCCACGCGGGCGGCCCCGCTACGCCGCCGGGCATTGGCGCGCACCGCGAGCCGCTGTGGCCGCAGGGATATACCGGCAGTATTACCCATGCGGGCAGCCTGGCGCTGGCGGCGGCGAAACCGATGGGCGAAGGTTTCTCCAGCCTGGGCATTGATTACCAGCCGCTGCTCACCGATAACGATGCCCGAAAGCTGGCCGACGGCGTGCTGTTTGGCAATGAGCGGGCGCGCCTGCAAGCCGTGTCCGTTCCCTTTCATCTTGCGCTCAGCCAGATTTTTTCCGCCAAAGAGAGTCTGTTTAAAGCCTTGTTCCCCGCCGTGCAAAGCTGGTTTGGTTTCGAGTGCGCACAGGCGGTGGCGCTGACTTCTGGCAT
Organism: Atlantibacter sp. MEI4A-1023; assembly: GCF_056155425.1. NCBI lineage: Bacteria > Pseudomonadati > Pseudomonadota > Gammaproteobacteria > Enterobacterales > Enterobacteriaceae > Atlantibacter > Atlantibacter sp. MEI4A-1023. The sequence goes on along the minus strand of NZ_CM149568.1, from coordinate 1,436,692 downwards.
TGTGACACTGGAGCTCACCTGCCCGCTGGGGCATTTTCCTGTTGCTTCACGCTTTGATATCGCTTGCCTGACGTTTGCCGACGGCATAGTGACGCTTGCCGACATCCCGCCTTTGGGTGGTAAATGACGCCGGGTTTAGCGGAAAAGGCAATACATTCAACCCGCTTATCTGAAATGCGCAGCCTCACAGAACCAGCATCCAATCCAATAACCACACAGTTAACATGACTATCGTCAATTTTTCCTGATGACCAGCCAGTAATGATACGGCGGCGAGGCGTTCGCGTGTAATCACAAGGAAAATGAAATGGATAAGTTCGATACGCAGGACAACCGTCCGGGCATCGGCGCGTATATCGCGCTGGCGTTCGCGGCGGTGTTCTTTTCAGGATTGTTAGGCGGGAAAGAGTGGTACGGGGTGTTTGATTTCACCACCCTGAATGGCGCGTTCGGTAAAGTGGTCAGCAAAGTCAGCCTGAACGGCGATGAGCTTGTCACCGCCACCAGCGCGTTTCGCGGCACCGGCGGCCACGGCGCAATGGACGGGTTTCTGTTTGCCCTCGGCCTGATCCCTGCCGTAATGTTCGCGCTGGGCATGATCAACGTGCTGGAACACTACGGCGCACTGCGGGCCGCCAGGCGGTTATTGACTCCGCTGCTGCGTCCGCTGCTGGGTATCCCCGGCACCGCCGGGCTGGCGCTGATCGGCAGCCTGCAAAGCACCGACGTCGGGGCATCGTTAACCCGCAATCTGGCCGATGAAGGGCAAATCACCGAGAGCGAAAAAGATATTTTCGCCATGTTCCAGTTCTCCGCCGGGGCAATGATCACCAACTTTTTCTCCTCCGGCGCGGTACTGTTCACTCTGATTGCAGCCGACGGCACCACGGCGGTCCCCGCTTCTATCGGTGCCTGCGTGGCGGTAATGTTTATTATGAAAATCGTTGGCGCGAATATTCTGCGTCTGATCCTCAAAGTCAGCGATAAGAAAGCCCAACAGCGTCTGGATACACAGGGAGAAGCATCATGAGTGCGCAGGGAAATGCCAAACCGGTGATCACCGATGTATTTGTTGAAGGCGCACGCAAAGGCTGGGGCATCGCCACGTCCAGCACGCTGCCCAATGTCGTGATGGCTTTTATCATCATCAAAGCGCTGGAAATTACCGGCGCGCTAAAAGGGTTGGGGATGATTTTCGCCCCATTGATGGGACTTTTCGGCCTGCCGGGTGAAGCCGCCGCGGTGCTGATTGGGGGATGGATGTCGATGGGCGGCGGGATTGGCGTTGCCATCGGCCTGTTCGAAAAAGGCATTATTACCGGCGAGCATCTGGCGATCCTCGCCCCGGCTATTTATTTAATGGGCTCGCAGGTGCAATATCTCGGCCGTATTCTCGGCGTGATTGGCACCCGCGCCAAACGCATTCCGCTTATGATCGCAATTTCTGTGGTCAACGCATTTATCGCCATGCTGCTTATGCGCGTGATTATCTAAGGAGAGACAAATGGATTTGAAATTATGGACTGACGAGCTGCGCCAACTGGTTGACGTTGACTGCGGCACCGGGACAATCGACGGCGTCGCACAGGTGGCGGATATTCTGGCAGCGCTGTGGGCCAAAGAGGGTTGGCAGTGCCAGAAGGTGGATCTCGGTACGGCGGTTGGGCCCGGCGTGTTAGTCACCAATAAACCTCACGCCACCCATTTTGATGTGCTGTTAATTGGCCACCTTGATACCGTTTTCCCCGTCGGAACCGTAGCACAGCGCCCAATGAGCCAGGACGATACGCGTATTTACGGCCCGGGTTCGTCAGATATGAAAGGCGGTCTGCTGAATATTCTCTGGGCGATGCGCGCAATGGAGAAAAGCGACCTGCAACGCCTGTCGATTGCCGTCGCCATGAACCCCGATGAAGAAACCGGTTCGGTGCATTCCCATCAGTGGCTGGGCGAGCTGGCGGAGCGTTCGCGCCACGTGCTGGTGTGCGAAGCGGCGCGGGCAGACGGCTCGCTGGTCAACGCCCGCAAAGGGCTGGCGGGCTATGAACTGACCTTTACCGGCGTCGCCGCCCATGCGGGCAACGATCCAGAAAAAGGCCGTTCGGCAGTGACCGCGCTGGCGCACAGTATCCTGGCGATTAACGCGCTGGCGGATGCGGAGCGCGGCACCACGCTCAACGTCGGTGTAGTCAGCGGCGGCGATGCGTCGAATATTGTCGCGTCCTGGGCGAAAGCGGAAGTCGACCTGCGCTTCTGGGAAAACAGCGAAGATGAGCGGGTCAACCGCGCGCTGCTGGACCTGTGCGAAAAAGGCTTTATGGAGGGCGTGACCACCACGATTACTCGCCTGAACCATAAGCCGGCAATGGCGATCAACGCGCAAACCGAAGCGCTGATGAAAATCGTCGAGCGTGCCGGAGAACAGGAAGGCGTAGCGATTAGCTGGAAAGCGGTCGGCGGCGGCAGCGATGCCAACTATACCTCCGCGCTCGGCATTCCTACCCTGGATGGTTTAGGTCCGATCGGCGCCGGTTTCCACAGCCCTGCTGAATATCTGGAAATCGCGTCCGTCGAGCCACGCATCCGCCTGCTGAAGCGGGTTGTTAGTATGTTGTAATTACTATGCCCGGTAATCCGGTTGTTCCGGGATGCCGGGCGTTTTAGCCTTTATTCCGCTGCCAGTAAATCCCCTAAGCGCTGTATCTGCCTGCCCTCTGCGTCATAATTTTCCACCGCCAGCCAGCGGGCTAACGCGGCATTAATGCGCGGCCATTCGCTATCCAGCATTGAGAACCAGTCGGTATCCCGATTGCGGCCATTTCTGACCATCGCCTGACGAAAGCGGCCTTCATACGTAAAGCCCAAGCGCTCCGCCGCCGCGCGCGAAGCGGCATTCAGGGAGTCGCATTTCCATTCGACCCGGCGATAGCCCGCGCCAAAGGCCGCCGTTAATAATAGCCACTGCGCCTCGGTGCTCATTAACGTGCGTTTCATTTTGGGCGACCAGGTGACATGGCCGATTTCAACCACACCGTTGACCGGATCGATGCGCATAAAGCACACCACGCCCACCGCCCGCCCGCTGGCCTGTTCAATAACGGCCCAGGGGATCAGACTGTCGTCGGCAATTTTGCCCTGCACCCAGTGCCATGTGGCCTGGCGGGTATCGGGCCGCGACGCGCCGAGCCACGTCCAGTCGCGGTCATCCTCTGCCTGTTGATATGCAAGAAACAGATCGTCGCTATGCCGTTCGGCATTCAACGGCTCCAGGCGGCAAACCCGGCCCTGAAGCGGCGTTCGGGGCAACGGCTGCGTACCATGCCAGCCGGGGAGTACATCGCCGACCGGCTGACCATAAGGGTTAATTTCGGGCATCGCTTTCTCCGGTTACATGGGCGCTGCAATGAAAAGTCATTAATCATACAAAGGATAAATCAATAAAACGCCAACATCAGCGCAAAATTATTGACCGGGTTAACCGCGCCCCTGAAACGCCGCGTTTTTCAGACTTGTCTTTCACCTGTAACATTTCCCGCGCTGGCTATACTTTTCAGGGTTAACGCCTGAAAAAGTGAGCCACTATGCCTCTTACGCCTTTTACCGCTTCCGAACCCTACACGCTGGGAATTGAGCTTGAGCTGCAAATCGTCACGCCGCCAGGCTGGGATTTGAGTCAGGATTCCACCACCCTGATTGATGAAATTGCGGGCCAGATTAGCGCGGGGGAAGTTAAACACGACATCACTGAAAGCATGCTGGAGATTGCCACGGGGGTGTGCAAAGACATTCACCAGGCCAGCAGCCAGTTTTCCGCCTTGCAGCAGGCGATTCTGGCCGCAGCGGGACGCCATCATCTGGCGATTTGCGGCGGCGGGACACACCCCTATCAGAAATGGCAGCGCCAGGAGATCTGTAAGAGCGAGCGCTATACTCGGACGCTGGAAAGCTTTGGTTATCTGATGCAGCAGGCCACGGTGTTTGGTCAGCACGTGCATATCGGCTGTCGTAACGGTGATGACGCGGTGTATCTGCTGCACGGTTTATCGCGCTTCGTGCCGCATGTTATCGCCCTGTGCGCCGCGTCGCCGTGGATCCAGGGCACCGACACCCAGTTTGCTTCTTCGCGGCTGAATATCTTTTCCGCCTTCCCGGATAACGGCCCCGCGCCGTTTGTTGAAAACTGGCAGCAGTTCGAGACCATGTATCACCATCTGGAACGCAGCCGCATTATTGAATCGATTAAAGATCTGCACTGGGATATTCGCCCCAGCCCGGGCTTCGGCACCGTGGAAGTGCGGGTCATGGATACGCCGTTGACCATGACCCGCGCCGTCAACGTGGCAGGCTTCCTTCAGGCGCTGGCCAACTGGCTGCTGGAGGAACGTCCGTTTACGCCAAAACGCGACGACTATTTGCTGTATCGCTTTAATCGTTTTCAGGCCTGCCGTTACGGCCTGAAAGGCACGCTAACCGATGTGTGCACCGGGCAGCACGCATCCATTGCTGAGGATATTTTGCGCTATATCCCGATACTGATGCCTTACGCGCAGCGGTTGAACGGAGAAAGCTCGCTGCATGATATTGAACGGATTGTGCGCACCGATCAGAGTGACGCCAAACTGATGCGCGAATTCATCGCCAACGGCGGCGTGCTGTCGGAAATGGTCAGGCGAATGACTGAAATCTGGGCGGCACCCCTGTAATTATTTTGTCTTATGCCTGGTGTATTATTTCCAGGCATAAGCAAAAGTTATTTCTGTGCTTATTAATCACCGCGACAAACTATTTTTTTACGCGCGATAATTAATGAACGCTTTATTAATCTGGATCGTAAAATTAACTCCAAAGAGTTATTCAAAATATTCCATCAAATGGAATTTCCGATAGCTGCGCCATTAGCACTAAAGTAAATAAATTCTCCCTCCGATAAGCCTTAAATCAACCTGCCATTATTTGAGGGAATCTTCCATGTTATGGATATATCGTATTTCGATGAAAATGAAATTATTCATCGCGCTGTTGCCATTGTTACTGGCGTTATTGTGGCTGGGCGGTTCCGGGATTGCCGAACGAATCACGGCGCAGAGGCAGATGGAAAATATGGCGACATTGACCCAGCTTGCGATTAAGGCCGGTGAAGTGGTCCACGAGTTGCAAAAAGAGCGTGGTATGAGTGCCGGTTATTTAGGGGCCAAAGGCCAGGGATTTCGGGATGAACTGGCCGCCCAACGCCAGTTAACCGACCAGGCGCTAACGCGTTTTGATCAGGCGTTTACCCGCATCGATCCGCAGATCCTCTCCGGGCATGTTGCCGACGCGCTTAAGCGTTTTGAGCAAACCCGCCAGCAATTTACCCCGCTGCGCCAGCAGGTCAGCGATGTCGCTATTGAAACCAATAACGCGCTGGCGAATTACACCGTTAGCGTCACCACGCTGTTGAATATTGTTTCCGATATCAGCCATCTCTCCCCTTCCGGCGAAATAGTGAATCAGTTGGCCGGTTATTTCAGCCTGCTGAATGCCAAAGAGCAGGCCGGTATTGAACGGGCACTGTTATCGAATATTTTTTCCGCCGACCAGTTTGCGCCGGGCCAGTTTCAGCGCCTGAGCAATGTGGTAGGCAAACAGGAAGCCTGGCTCAACGCGGCGCGCCGTTTTTTAACTCCGGTCCAGGCACAGGCGCTGGACGCCGCGCTGGCGCAGCCGAAGGCCGCTGACGCGCTGGCCATACGTGATGCGGCTATCGCCAAAGCCGACGTCGGCGGGTTTGGCGTGAAAGCCACTACCTGGTTCGCCATTCAGACCCAGCGCATTGAGATCTTAAAAATCCAGGAAGACGCCTCCGCCAACAACCTGCTGGCTACCGCCGCACGGCTGGCGGATGAAGCGCACGCCGCCTGGCTGCGTTTTCTGACCATTAGTTTGCTGGCGCTGATCGGGGCGCTCACCATCGCCGTGATAGTCGCACGCAGTATTCATCGCCAGTTGCAGTCGACGCTGCGGGAGATTGCCGCGATGGAAGGCGATTTAACCCGCCGCCTGACGGTGCCCGGCAACGATGAGCTGTCGTCGCTGAATCACGCCTATAACCACGCGATTGAAAATATTCAGCATATCGTTAGTGAGATTAAATCCGGTGCCACGGTGCTGCGCCACGCCAGCGCCACTATCGCCGACGGCAACCAGAACCTGGCCCAGCGCACCGATGAACAGGCGGCCTCGCTGGTGGAAACCGCCGCCAGCATGGAGCAGATCTCCACCACCATCAACCTGACGGCGGACAGCGCCCGCGAAGCAGAAAAACTGACGCTCGCCATGCAGCAGGAGGTGAACCAGGCCAATACGGTAGCGGCCCAGGCCAGCCAGAGTATGGAAGCCATCCGCGCGTCCAGCGAGCAGATTTCCAGCATCATCAAGTCGATTGACGATATCTCGTTCCAGACCAACCTGCTAGCGCTGAATGCGGCGGTGGAAGCGGCGCGCGCCGGGGAGTCCGGGCGCGGTTTTGCGGTGGTGGCAACGGAAGTGCGTAACCTGTCGCAGCGCTGCGCCAACCAGGCGCAGCAAATCCGCGAACTGGTGAATGAGAATATGGCGAAGATTGGCGAAGGGGTGGATCGGGTGACGGCATCCGGTAAAGCGTTGCAGCTGGCCGCCGAGCAGAGCGACCGGATGCGCGAATACATCACCGATATTGCCCGCGCCGCTGAGGAGCAATCCCTGGGCGTGGCGCAGGTGCATCTGGCGCTCAGCCAGCTGGAACAGGTAACGCAGCAGAACGCCGCGCTGGTGTCCCAGGCCGCCAGCGAAAGCCAGAGCCTGGATCAGCAAAGCGAAGCCATGGCGGAGTTAGTGGATCGCTTTGTGGCGTAAACAACGTCGCCCCGCGAGGGGCGACGTATTCAGGGCTAACGCCTCCACAGGCTGACGGCATAGCGCCAGCGGGTGTCGTTAAGCAGGAACTGCGGCTGCACGCTCGGCGTCCAGGAGTCGTCGCCGCCGATGCCCATATGCTGCCCGTCGAGGGTGATCCATACGCCCTCTTCCGGCTGCATCCGGTGCCAGTGGTCGACGCGCATAAGCTGTTCCGTGCCGAAGGGTTGCAGTGAAAAATGGAAATCCCCTTCCACGTGCCACTGGCCCCACTGGAGCTGTCGGGTATCACAGCGCAGGCCGTTTTCCGTCGGGAAGATATACGGCGTATGCATCTGTTCAACCGGCAATTCCCAGCGGGAGAACAGCGCGCTGCTTTTACGATCCGGGTAGTTTTCGTGCGGGCCGAGGCCCAGCCACGACACCTGCGCCGACTGCGGTTTTACCTGGAAACGTAGCCCGGTGCGCGCCAGCGGCGGCACGTCCCCGCCCCGCTCGCCGCTGACTGCGATATGCAGTTTCCCGGCGTCGTCAAAGCGCATTTCCCAGCGCGACATTAACACCACGCCCTGCGCGTTACGGGAGTGCCAGACGCTTTCAATCATCACTTCATGGGCGCGCGCCTCGGCTTCACAGTGAATACAGGTGGTTTGAAGATCGTACAGCCCGGCGCTTTTCCAGCGCTCCACCCAGGCGTTGGGATCGATGCGATGCACTTCGCTGACGCCGATATCGTTATCCAGCGGCGCGCGCACGAACTGATCCTCAAGCGGCGACAGCAATTGCGGCTCGCCGTCGATTTCCCACTGGGTGAGCCGCCCGCTGGCGCGCGCAACCTGCCAGCGTTGATTGTTCCACTGCACGGTGAAAGCATCATCCGTGATCACCAGCGACGGCGCCGCGCCGCGAGGCGCTGGCGGTTCGATCGCCAGCGGCGCGGCCAGGGCAAACTGCTGCCAGGCGACGCGGTGACCGGCGTCAGACCAGGCCGTGGCATTGGGTTGAATCACCTCTAACTGGAGCCAGACATCGCGGGCGTTGTCCGGCAGCGCCAGCGTATCGGCCAGCGTCAACACGGCGTCGGCTTCCGGTTCCAGATCCAGCGCCAGTTCCCCTTGCGCCACCACCTGCCCTGCGCTCTCCACCCGCCAGGCCAGCGTTTCGTTATCGGTATGGCGGAACAGGTATTCGCTGGCGATGCGCACGGTTAACGGCTGCTGGCTGACCAACGCGAACCGGAAGTACTGCTGGGCGTGTTTGGCTTCAGTCAGCGACGGATGCGGGGTGCGATCCGGGAATACCAGCCCGTTCATGCAGAACTGGCGGTCGTTGGGTTTGTCGCCGAAATCGCCGCCGTAGGCCCAGCCGGTGGTGCCGTCGTCGAAGGTTTTGACAATCGCCTGGTCGGCCCAGTCCCAGACAAAACCGCCCTGTAGTCGCGGATAATCCCGGAACGCCTGCCAGTAGGCGGCAAAATTACCCAGGCTGTTGCCCATCGCGTGGGCATATTCGCAGAGGATCAGCGGGCGCTGCTCTCCCGGCAAACTCAGCCACTTTTTGATGCTCCACTTCGGCACCGCCGGGAACAGCTGATCCTGTTCAACGCGGGCATACATCGGGCAGATGATGTCGGTGGCGGCAGTATCCGCGCCGCCGCCTTCGTACTGTACCGGCCGTGACGGATCGGCGGTTTTCACCCAGCGGTACAGCGCGTCGTGCGTCGCGCCGTGGCCGGATTCGTTGCCCAGCGACCAGATAATAATGCTGGGGTGATTGCGGTGGCACTGCACCATCCGGGTGACGCGGGCGCTGAAAGCCGCGAACCATGCCGGGTCGTCCGACAGTCGGTTCATCGGCTCCATGCCGTGGGTTTCAATGTTGGCTTCATCCACCACGTACAGGCCGTAGCGGGTGCAAAGCTCATACCAGCGCTCCACGTTCGGGTAGTGGGAACAGCGCACGGCGTTGAAGTTGTTCTGCTTCATCAGCAGGATGTCCTGAATCATATCCTCCCCGGTGACCACCTGGCCGCGTTCGGGATGATGCTCATGACGGTTAACCCCGCGGATCAACAGAGGTTTGCCGTTGAGGGTCAGCAGGCCGTTGTGGATCTCCACGCGCCGGAAGCCCAGGTCACAGGCTTCGGTTTCCAGCAGGGTATCGCCCTGCCACAGCGCCGCCACCAGCCGGTAGCAGTGCGGAATTTCGGCGCTCCACTTTTTCGGTTCGCGCACCGGCAGGCGGTAAAAGCCGCGCTCAGGATAGTTGCCGCGTTCGTCCACCGGCGCACTGCCCGGCTTGCCGCGCAGTTGCGCCACCTGTTTGTCGCCGTCCCACAGGGTGAGTTCTACGGTTACGTTCGCGAGCTGTGCGGCGGGCGCGGCAAAGCGCAACGCGACATCGACCCACCCATCGCGGTACGTATCGTCGAGCTGCGGCGTAGCCTGCAAATCCGCCAGATGGCAGTCAGGTTTATTCAGCAGCCACACCGAACGGAAAATGCCGCTCATTCGCCACATATCCTGATCTTCCAGCCAGGTGCCTGCGCTCCATCGCATCACCATGACGCACAGCCGGTTTTCACCCGTGTTAAGGAACGGCGTGAGATCGAATTCCGCTGGCAGGCGGCTGTCCTGGGAATAGCCCACCCAGACGCCGTTACACCACAGATGAAACGCCGAGTTGACGCCGTCAAAGATAATCCGCGTCTGGCCGTTATCCTGCCACTGCGGGTCGAACGTAAACGTGCGCGAGTAGCAGCCGGTCGGGTTCTGTTCCGGGACGCGCGGCGGCTGGGTATCGATGGGATAACGCACGTTGGTGTAAATCGGCGCGTCGTAACCCGCCATCTGCCAGTTTGACGGCACCGCCAGCGGCGCGCTGTCCGGCAGATCGGCGTCGATCCACGCCGCTTCCACCGTCTGCGGGCGGGCGGCGTAATGGAATTGCCAGACGCCGTCCAGCGACCGACGCCGGGCGCTGGTTTCTGCATCGCGCGCGGCTTCTACACTATGCCAGCTGGAGAACACGGGGTGCGCGTCCAGCCGGTTGAGATGGGTAATAGTGGGGTTTTGCCAGTCCTGGCGTGCCAGGATCGCATTGAAGGTGGGCTGTTGCTGAGTCATCGGAGTGGGTCGCCTTAAATGTCATACGTACTACATATGGCGAACGTTATCGCGCAATGGTGCGTTTTCAGCAATTGCAGCGCGCCAACTCTCGGGCGGGCATCACAGAAATCAGTGATATACCCGCTACAATGTCGTGTCTGAATCATTTCATGTTAACGCACGACATTCACCACCGGAAAACACCATGACGCGCCGCATAGCTACCCTTGACGATGTCGCCAGACTGGCTGGCGTCTCCCTGCAAACCGTTTCGCGGGTATTAAACAGCCCCGACAAAGTGGCGGTGCGCACCCAGGACGCGGTGCATAAAGCGATGCGCGAACTGCACTACGTGCCAAACCGTTCTGCCCAGTTGCTGGCGGGAAAAGTGCTGCCTGCTATCGGCCTGATCAGCGCGTCGCTGACGTTACACGCCCCGTCGCAAATCGCCGCGTCGGTCAAAACCCACGCCCAGGCCCGCGGGCTGGATGTATCGATCGCGATGCTCAACCACGCAGATTACGGGGCGTTGCAGGCGGCGCTGGCGGAGTGCCGGGCGCAAAACATTGGCGGCGCGATCGTCAATCTGCCGCTGGAAAGCGCGATGGCGGAGCAACTGGCGCGGGAGAACCCGGATATCCACTGCCTGTTTCTCGACGTGCCGCCGGACAGCGAAGTCGCCAGCCTGTTGTTCGATCACCAGCAGGGATGCCGGGCGACGCTCGATCACCTGTGGGGTTTAGGGCATCGGGAGTTTGGTTTTTTAGCCGGACCAGAGAGCGCCATTTCCGCCCGGTTACGGCTGCACGCCTGGCGCGATGCCCTGCACCGCAACGGCGGGCACCAGGCGCTTACGGCCTTCGGCGACTGGAGCGCAGGCAGCGGCTTTACCCGCACCGTGGAGATGCTGGCGCGGCAGCCGACGCTGTCGGCGATTGTCGTGGCGAACGATCAGATGGCGTTGGGGGTGTTAAGCGCGCTGGCGCAGTTGAATCGCCGGGAAATTTCGGTCACCGGCTACGACGACACGCCGGACAGCCAGTATTTCCAGCCCGCCCTGACCACGGTGGCGCAGGATTTCCACCTGCTGGGCGAGCGTGCGGTGGCGCTGTTAGCCGCGCCGGAGCGCCGCCACACCCTGCTGCCGACGCAGCTGATGGTCCGGCAATCCACCGCGCCGAAACCCGATGCCGCGTCGCGCGATAGGCTCATCGCGCAGCTAAAAGCGCTGGTCAATCACCTTTAATTACACGCGCTCGATGGAAAACCAGCGCCGCCAGATAAACCGGATAACGGCATATTCCAGCGCACCCAGCAGTAAAAACCAGATGCAGAAAATAATGGTGTAAAGCTGGTTCAAATCCACCAGATGGAAGGTGTCCATCAGCTGTTTCGCCAGTGACAGCGTCAGCGCGGGCGCAGGCAGCAGCAGACAGGAGAGAAAAGCCAGCAGCAAAATGCCGCCTGCGGTCACCAGTGTTTCGAGTGGATGTTTCATTGGATGTTACGCCCGAGTTAAAACGGGCATTGTCCGGGAATTTGTCTGGCCTTGCAAACCGTGGCGCTAGTGGAATGCGCTGTCACCGCCATGACGGCGATAGTTGCCCGGCGACATATTGAATTTGCGGGTAAACAACCGGGTAAACGACTGCTGGGATTCAAATCCGTATTTCAGGGAGATATCCAGCACCCGCGCGTCGGTGCTGCGGAGATCCTGAGCCGCCAGCCGCAGCTTTTTCTCGCGGATGTAGCGCCCAAGACTTTCGCCGGTGTGATGTTGAAAGAGCCGCTGCAAATGCCATTTTGAATAGCCCGCATGGCGCGCGATGTCATCAATGCGCAGCGGTTTATGCAAATTGTCATCAATCCAGCCGGTAATGGTTTCGATAACCTGAGCGGGTAGTTCCATGCCTGTTCCCCTTCACTCGCCGTGACACACGTTAGTTCTCCCCTCATTCCTTTGTACAACGCCGTCTTTTGTTACCTGAAAAGTTGAGATCCCGCACAGGTTACAGAAAACCCTACGTCAGACATTGATAATGAGTGAGTAAACACTCATTATAGAAACGATGCGTAAAGCGTCAACCGGTTTTTCAACCATTCCCGGCGGCTTGCAGCGATGCGGCCTCCGTGTTTCAATCTGCGGTCCTGATGACTGGAGGGTAATGTTAGTGGCTCGTCCCCGTAGTGAAGATAAGAGAATCGCGCTGCTTGATGCGGCAACCGAAGCCATCGCCAGTGCGGGCATTGGCGCATCTACTGCGATGATTGCCCGTGGCGCGGGCGTGGCGGAAGGCACCCTGTTCCGCTATTTCTCTACCAAGGACGTGTTGCTGAACGCGCTGTATCTGCATCTTAAGATAGAATTTTGCCGTTCGATCCTTGAACAGCCGGACCGCCCGGCAGACAGCAAAGGGCTGACGCGCTATATCTGGGACCGGCTGATCGACTGGGGCCTCGCCCACCCGATTGCCCACCAGGCGATGCGCCAACTGGCCATCAGCGACAAAATCACCGAAGAAACCGAGCAGCAGGTTAACGACAGTAATCCTGAACTGCATCAGATGTGTGAAAAATCTATTCTGCCGCTGTTTTTAAGCCCGCCGTTTCGCCGCTTTGGCGACACCATTTTCTTTGCGCTGGCGGAAACGACGATGGAATTCGCCACCCGCGAACCGCAACGCACCGAGGAGTTTAAAACGGTGGGTTATGAAGCAATGTGGCGCGCGCTGGGCAGGCAGGATTTGTGAGAATTTGTGCATTCCAGTGATGTTCACGAATTTTCACAAGGTAGTGTGAAGCAAAAAAATCCCGTCTTGATTAATGGTTACTTTAATTTCAAATAGTTAATTATTCTGAGCCACCTATTCAGGATGGTAATATTTGTGAGACCTGTCGTGGGAATGTGAAGCCCGCTTTTGAATAATGATCTCATTCGAAAGCAGAGCGACAGGAAACAGCCTCATGGCCCTTCTTACCGGCGTTATCGCCGATGATTTTACCGGCGCGACGGATATCGCGGGATTTATGGCGCAACAGGGATTGCAGGTGGCGCTGCTGCCCGGTGTCCCGGCTCCCGACGCCCGCTGGCAGGACGACGCTGACGTCATTGTCATCTCCCTGAAAAGCCGCTCGCTGCCCGCCGATGAGGCCATTCGCCAGACGCTGTGCTGCGCGCAATGGCTGAAAGAGGTTGCAGGCGCCCGGCAGATCTACTTCAAATACTGTTCCACTTTTGATTCCACTCCGGCAGGTAATATCGGCCCGGTCAGCGACGCGCTGATCGAGCAGACGCAATGCCGCGCCATTATTCATAGCCCGGCGCTGCCGCAAAATGGCCGCACCCTGGTGCACGGGCATCTGTTTGTTAATGGCGCGCTGTTAAATCAGTCCGGCATGGAAAATCATCCAATTAATCCCATGTGGGACGCCCGGCTGGTGGAATTACTGAGGCCGCAAACGCCCGGCAAGGCGGCAGTGATTAATCTTGCCACGGTGCGCGCCGGGGTCGATGCGGTGCGCGAGCGATTTCAGGCGCTTGAAGCCGAAGGGTTCCGCCATATCGTGGTGGATGCGCTCACCGAACAGGATTTGGCGGTACAGGCCAGCGCGTTTGGCGATTTACCGCTGTTGGCGGGCGGTTCCGGTCTCGGCGGCGCGCTGGCGGCCCGTGCAGCGATCCAGGCTAAAACCGCAGAACATTTCGCCTTCCCGCAACATAAAAAAGCGGTGGTGCTGTCGGGCAGTTGTTCGGCCATGACCAACCGCCAGGTTAACGCTTACAAAGCGAAGGCTCCTGCGCTGGCGCTGGACATCGAGAACTGCCTCAGTGATAACGCACAATACATTGACTCCCTTGCTGACTGGGTGGATGCGCACAGCGACAGCGCCCTCGCCCCGCTGGTTTACGCGACCCAGCCACCAGACCAACTAAAAGCCACCCAGCAACGCTTCGGGGAACGTGCCGCCAGTGCCGCCGTGGAGCGCACATTCGCCCAGTTGGCAGCGCGGCTGCTGGAACGTGGCTTCAATACGTTTATCGTGGCGGGCGGCGAAACCTCTGGCACCACGGTGGATGCGCTGAAGGTAAAACGCCTGAAGGTAGGCCGCCCGATTGTCCCCGGCGTGCCCTGGGTGCAGGAAACCGTACGCCAGCTCTCGCTGGCCTTGAAATCCGGCAATTTTGGCGATGAAGATTTCTTTTTCCGTGCACAGGAGTACCAGGCATGAGTCGTTACGCCATCAGCGCCGAAGAAACCGCGCTGCGTCAGCAACTGGTTCATTATGGTCGTTCGCTGTTTCAGCGCGGCTACAGCAGCGGCGGTTCCGGGAATATCAGCGTGAAACTACCCGACGGCGGCTTTCTGGTCACGCCGACCAATTCCTGCCTTGGTGAGTTAGAAGTCGACAGCCTGAGCCGCTTAAACGCCAACGGCGAGCATATTGGCGGCGACCGTCCGTCAAAAGAAGTGCCGATGCATATGGCGTTTTATCAGCGCCGTCCGGCCTGCGGCGCAGTGGTACATCTGCATTCGCCGTGGCTGACCGCCCTCGCCTGCCTGCCCTGCGAGACGCCGGAAAACTGTCTACCGCCGCTGACGCCCTATTACGTGATGCGCATCGGCAAGCTGCCTTTGCTGCCCTACTTCCGCCCAGGCCATAGCGATATCGCCGTGGCGCTGTATGAGGTAGCGGGCCAGCACACTGCGGCGCTGCTCGCCAACCACGGCCCGGTGGTATGCGGCGGCACACTGCGCGAAGCGGTATTCAATATTGAAGAACTGGAAGACAGCGCCCGTATCTGGCTGACCTTAAAACCGCTGGGCCACGTTCCGCTAAGCGATGCCGCCATCGCGGAACTGGAACAGGTCTACCGAGCAAAAATGGGGTAAAGGCAATGATCCCGGAACAACGACGCGACTTTATCTATCGCTATGTGCATGAAAAAAATGTCGCCTCCTTTAACGAGCTGGCGGAGTTGATGAACGTGTCGCACATGACCGTGCGCCGCGACATCCTGGCGCTGGAAGAAGAAGGCAAAGTGGTGCTGATCAACGGCGGCATCAAGCTGAACAATTTGCTCAAGCTGGAGCTGCCGTGGCGCGAAAAAGCGGAACTCAACCATGAAGTGAAGCGCAAAATGGGCGAACTGGCGGCGATGTTGATTGAGCCGGGCCAGACCCTTTATCTCGACGCAGGCACCTCGATTTTTGAAGTCGCCAAAGCGGTGGCAGCCAGCAACTGTTTTAACCTGACGGTGGTAACCAACGATTTCTCCATCAGCCATTACCTGATGGATATGCCGCACATCACCCTGTACCACACCGGCGGCCTGGTAGAAAAACGCAACCGTTCGTGCCTCGGAAAAAGCGCCGCCAGTTTTCTCAGCACCATCAATATCGACGTGGCGTTTATCAGCTCCTCCTCCTGGGATCTCGAACGCGGGATGTCGACGCCGGATGAAGGCAAGGCGTCGGTGAAAGAGATGGTGTTGCAGGTGTCGAAACGGCGAGTGCTGGTGTCGGACAGCAGCAAATTTGGTAAATACGCCATGTTCCATATCTGCGCCCTGTCGCAGCTCACCGACATTATTTGCGACACAGCGCTGCCGGATGACGCGCGCCAGACGCTGGCGGCGCAAAACCTCAAGCTGCATCTGGTGTCCACTGAACGGGAGCAAAACCATGCCTAAGTTTGCCGCGAATATCAGCTGGCTTTTCACCGAACTGCCGTTTGTCGAGCGCTTCGCCCGCGCCCGTGAAGCCGGTTTTACCGGCGTGGAATGCCTGTTTCCCTATGACGTGCCGCTCGCTGAACTGTGCGATGCGCAGCGACAGAGCGGCCTGCCGGTGGTATTAATCAACGCGCCGCCGGGCGACTGGGCGCGAGGCGCACGCGGGCTGGCGGCGCAGCCGGACTGTGACGAGGCGTTTATCGACGCGATCCTGTTAGCCCGCGAATACGCCAGCGCCCTCGGCTGCCGACAGGTACACATAATGGCGGGCCATCGGGTGAATAGCCTAAGTGAACAGCAGCAGTACCAATTATTGATTCAACGGTTACGCCAGGCAGCCAATTTACTGGCGGAAAAAAATATCAGCGTTTTAATTGAGCCGTTGAATAAAGAAGATATGCCGGGCTATTTTGTGAATAGTTTTCCGCTTGCGGAAAACATTATTCACGATATCGGGTGCGATAATATCGGCTTACAGTTCGATATTTATCACTGCCAGAAACTGCACGGTAATATTATTACCCATATTCAGCGTTATTTACCGATCACCCATCATTACCAGGTTGCCTCCTCGCCCGGACGTAATGAGCCGGGAACCGGCGAACTAAATGATAACTGGATTTTTTCGCAAATCGATAATATGAACTATCACGGCTGGGTGGGTTGTGAATATCAGCCGTTAACACCGCCAGGTGCCGATATTCACTGGCTAGCGCCGTATAAATAAAAAAATACTCTGACCCTGAGGAACTAATTATGTCCGATCGCGTGATTATTTCGCTGGCGCCCGTCGCCGCGGATTGCCCCCGAGTAGAACCCAATGAAGTGGCGAATGAGATTTTAGCCTGCGTGGAGGCCGGTGCCGCTATTGTGCATCTCCATGTGCGCGACCCGCAGGGGAAACTCACCCCCGACACCCGCTACTTTGAACAGACTATCGCGCCGGTTATGGCGCAGTCTGACCTGATTATTCAGGCTTCAACCGGCGGCGTATCGCAAATGACGATTGCCGAACGCTGCGCGCCGCTGGCCTGCCGGGGCGTTGAAATGGCCTCGCTAAACGTCGGCTCGGTAAACCTTGGCGATAACGTCTACTTTAACCCGACGCCGGATGTGGAATATTGCTCACGCCATATTGTCGAGCGCGGTATTACTCCCGAATTTGAAGTGTTCGAAATCGGCATGATTAATAATATTCTGGCGCTTCAGGAAAAAATTAATTTCAGCCAACCGATGCTGTTTAATATTGTGTTAGGCCATCGTGGTAGCACCCCGGCCACTATTGACGCATTAATTGCCATGCGCAGCATGATCCCGCGCGGCGCATTATGGGGGATTACCCATTTTGGCCGCCGCGATTTTGGCTTAATTGCCGCCGCCGTGGGCATGGGGGCCTGCGAAGTCCGAATTGGCTTTGAAGACAGCTATTATATTAACGCCAGCGAAACCGTTACCCGAAATGTATTACTGGTAGAAAAGCTCGCCGCGTTGATCCGCAGCCAGGATAAAGAAGTCGCGACGCCGGAATATGCGCGCAAACTGCTGAATATTCGGCATCGTTAATTTCACTAATAATAATACTCAACGCCTCCGGGAGGCATCACAATGACCATCAACGCAGCAGTCTATAAAGCTGGCCTTGCGGCCAGCGCCGCTGGCGCGCTTATTGCCGTGGTCGGCGCGCTTATGCAGGCCACTAATGTCTGGCATGGCGGCCTGGTTTTAGGGGTAACGGGTTTTGCCATCGGCACGGGATTCTGGCCTGCGCTACGCAGCTACCAGTTTACGTTGTGGATCATCGCCGGGTTTGTCGCCGCGATGGTGTACGCCAGCGAACTGATTATCTGGGGCGGCTTTAATATCACCCACAAATGGATCGTGTTCCTGGTTATCCAGGCCACCATGTTCAGTATGGGCACCAAGCTGACCATCCAGGATTTTATCGACGTCGCCAAAATGCCCTGGGCGGTCTTTGTCGGCACCTTCTGCCATTTCCTGATCATGCCGCTGCTCGGCTTTGCGCTGACCATTATGTTTGATTTTCCTCCAGAAGTGGCGGTGGGCATTCTGCTGATCGGTGCCTGTCCGAGCGGATTGTCCTCTACGGTGATGGTGTATATCGCCAATGCCAATCTGGCGCTGGCGGTCTCCATCTGCGCGGTGTCGACGCTCGCCGCCACCATTATGACGCCGCTGTGGGTCAACCTGCTGGCGGGTTCGCTGATCGATATCAAGCTGATGTCGATGATCATGGACGTCATTAAAATCGTGCTGATCCCGATTGGCGCGGCGATCCTCAACGACTACCTGAGAAGCTATGCCTCATTGCGTGGACGGCGCACCGTGCAAGGGTTGGCGGCGATCAGCGCCTGCTGGCTGCTGTTTATGGTGTTCGGCGGCTGGAACAGTCTGTTTGAAGGCGCGTCAGCGGATACGCAAATGTTTGCCGTCGTAGCGAATTTCTTCGCGGGCGGGATTATCTGGAGCCTGTTCTACAACTGGCTAACCCAGCAGAAACCGAAAATCCAGAGTTACATGCCGAAGGTGTCGATGATCGGGATTATTTTCTTCACCACCACGGCCGCCGCTGCCGGGCGCGACAACCTGATGCAGGTGGGTATTTTGCTCTGCGTCGCCATGCTGCTGCACAACCTGGGGGGGTTCACTATCGGTTATCTGATGAGCCGCTTTATTTTCCGCATGGATGTGCAATCTGCGCGCACCGTGGCCTTTGAAGTTGGCCTGCAAAACGGCGGCATGGCTTCCGGCCTCGCGGCGGCGATGGGCAAACTGGCGACGGTGGGCCTGGCCTCGGCGGTCATGACACCGCTTGGCAACGTCAGCGGCTCGCTGCTCGCCAACTACTGGCGCAAAAAAGACGCCCGCGCCGCAAAGCCTGCCGCCCAGAGCAGCGCGGCGGTGGATAAACCTTACTCTTCTGAACAGACCTTATAGGGATAACCATGAAAACTCTGACCTTACAACAGGCGCGCCAGGCGGTGGACTACGCCTTACAGCTTGCGCAGGAAACTTACGCGCAGCGCCCGCTCAGCGTGGCGGTAAGCGATGCCAACGGCGATTTGCTGGCCTTCGCCCGCATGGACGGTGCGAAACTGCTGACTATCGAACTGACGCAGCGCAAAGCCCGCACCAGCAGCCGTCTGGGCTGCACCACCCAGGCGTTTTTACAGCGCCTGCAAACCGAACAGCTGGATATCGGCTACTTTGGCGACCCGCTTTTCACGGCGCTGCCGGGGGGAATCCCGTTATCCGACGGCAGCCGCTGCATCGGCGCGGTGGCCATAGGCGGCCTGTCCGCTAAAGAAGATCACGAAGCGGCGCAGGCCGTCGCCCACTTTCTCAATGAGGAGATCCCGGCATGAAAAAGGTAGCCCTGTTCCACACCAGTTCCGCGACGCTTGCGATGATGCAACAGCTGATTGGCGACATCATGCCGGATGCGGACGTGATGCACATTATTGAAGAGTCGATGATCAAACAGGTGATGAAAAACGGCGGCGTGACGCCGGATATCAGCGCCCGCATCGCCGGGTATATTCAGGTGGCGGAAAAAGCCGGGTGCGAGATTTTTATGACCGCCTGTTCCTCGATTGGCGGCGCGGTGGAGCAATGCCAGTTTATGACGCCGCTACAGCTGGCACGCATCGATTGCGCCATGGTGGATGCCGCGATTGCGAAAGGCGGACGGCTGGCGGTGCTGGCAACCGTTGGCACCACGCTGGAACCGACGCTGGCCTATGTGAAGCGTAAAGCCGCCGACGCGGGTAAATCGCCGGAGATTACACCGTTGCTGATGTCGGAGGCGTTTACCGCGCTGCTGGCGGGAGATATGGCGACGCACGACGCCATCGTTGCAGAAGGGCTTAAGCAGGCATTCGCCACCAGCGATGTGGTGATGCTGGCGCAGGCGTCGATGGCGCGGGTGTTGCAGCAGCTGCCGGAGCCGCCGGTGCCGGTGCTGACCTCGCCGGAAAGCGGGATTAAGTGGCTTAGCGCTGAAGCGGAATAAAGGGTAGGTTCCGTTTTTTGTAAGGTGGAAGGGTTCCGTTCGCTCAGGCTACGTTCATCTATGCGGCTTCAGTGACGGCGAACGTGTCTGGGGCGCTCGCCGCGCCCCCAACCCGTTCGCGTGCTACGGCGCCCGAGACTGACACGAAAGCCCAGGCGAACGGAACAATTCCACTGAACAAACTGAACAATCTGAACAATCTGAACAAACTGAACGGAACAATTCCACCGAACGGAATTCCCCCCTATCGAGTCCGCCAGGCCTCCCTGGCATTCCCCTCCCCTTTCACGGCGTCGCCACCCTTCTCCGGCGTAATCGCCTCCAGCGAATACCCCTTCGTATTCACCCCCCACGCCAGCAACACCACAACCCCCGCCGCGAGCACTGACGTCGTCATCGTAAACACGCCGGCAAAACCCAGCGACGCAGAGAACACCCCGATAATCGACGGTGCCATAATGCTGCCGACGCGGCCAAAGGCGCTGGCGAAACCACAGCCCGTAGCGCGAATGGCGGTAGGAAAACTCTCCGGCGTGTAGGCATACAGCCCGGCATAACAGCCATTCAGGAAGAATGACAAAACCGCCGCCGCAGCGACAATCGCGCCCGCGCTGTCGGCCTGGCTCAGACACCAGGCGCTGATCGTGCTGCCCACCAGATACAGCGCGATGGTGCGTTTACGGTCCAGCCAGTCGGAACAGACGGCGGCGGAGAAATACCCCGGTATTTGCGCAATATAAATAATGATCGAAAACTCAAAACTGCGGGTCACGGTAAATCCGCGTTCGACTAAGAGTGACGGTATCCAGGCGAAGAAGCCGTAATAGCAGAACGTCACCACAAACCAAATCGCCCAAATCACCGTGGTCTGGCGGCGCATCGGTTGCCCGAACATAATCACCAGGCTTTTGAGCAGGCCGGGCGATGGTGCAGGCGCCACCGTCGGCTCTACCTCACGCGGCGCATCCACTGGCGGCAGCGGTTTGCCGGTAGCGGCGATCACCTGGCTTTCCAGCGTTTCGACAATCACGCGCGCTTCGTCGGTGCGACCTTTGCCCAGCAGAAAGCGCGGGGATTCCGGCAGGCTACGACGCCACCACAGCAGCATCAGGATGGGCAATGCGGTAATGACTTGCGCATAACGCCAGCCGTCTTCGAACTCCGGCACCACAAAACGCCCCAGCAGCGCGGCCCCCACGAAGCCGAACGAGAAGAAACCGGCCAGTGAGCCAATAAACCAGCCGCGTTTTTTCGGCGGGATAAACTCGCTTAAGAATGGCGCGATAATGACGCTCTCGGCCCCGGTCCCGACGCCAGCCAGCACGCGGGCGATAACGAATACCGTAAAGTTGGGCGAAAACGCCGCGACCAGCGTCATTACGCAGTAAATCGCCAGCGCCCAGCACATCACCGTCTTACGGCCAAAACGGTCCCCCACGTAGCCCGCCAGCAGCGCGCCAATCAACACGCCAATCGGCGTGGCGGAGCCGACCAGGCCCAGTTCGGCCCCGCTCAGCGACCAGACATCGCGCAGCGCGGGCAGTAAAAAAGCGATAATGGCGACGTCCATGCCATCAAAGGTGTATCCCAGTCCACCTATCAACAACAACATGTAATGCGGACGGCTCAACGGGAGCCGGTCGAGACGATGTAACAGTGACATAAGCGCATTCTCATCTTAAAAATTGCTGTGTTGGCACGGATGCCGCGTAGTCGTGTGTGTTTGGGAATTAGTCCACTGGCAAGAAGCCCGCGTTTTTCACCGGTTTGCCCTGCTGGAGGATCAGCGGAATATGCTTGCCTTGCCCGGTGAGGAGACTGATGTCGTCCAGCGGGTTGCCGTTAACCACGATCAGATCGGCCCACGCGCCCGGCGTCAGGCTGCCGATTTCACCCTCTTTGCGCAGCAGGCGGGCGGCGACAGAGGTGGCACTGCGGATCACTTCTGCGGCTGGCAACACGCGGTTACGGATCACAAACTCTTCCGACTGGTGGACATGCATATCGCCCAGCAGATCCGAGCCGTACGCCATCGGCAAACCGGCTTCGTACATGATTTTCAGGCTGTCAAGGCCGCTCAGGCGCACGTCGTCAATTTTGGCGATCGAGTCCGGCTGCAAACCGTATTTCTCGCCTTCGTTTTTCAGCATTTCATAGGTCACCAGCGTCGGGCAGGCCATTGCGCCTTTACTGGCGGCAAGCTGGGCGGTTTCCGGGGTGATCAGGTTGCAGTGCTCAAGCGAGTGGACACCCGCATTAACGGCGCGGCGAATGGCCTCATCGGTATACAGATGGGCGCTGACATAGGTTTGGGCGTTGCTGGCCTCTTCAACGATGGCTTCCAGTTCAGACACCGAAAAGCTCAGGAAATCAATCGGATCGCTCGGAGAGGAGACGCCGCCGTTCGCCATCACTTTAATAAACTCGGCACCGGCTTTGA
Source organism: Atlantibacter sp. MEI4A-1023 (assembly GCF_056155425.1). Lineage (NCBI taxonomy): Bacteria > Pseudomonadati > Pseudomonadota > Gammaproteobacteria > Enterobacterales > Enterobacteriaceae > Atlantibacter > Atlantibacter sp. MEI4A-1023. The sequence continues at coordinate 1,414,508 of NZ_CM149568.1, read as the reverse complement.
TCTCTTCACGCACCGCGCGTCGCACGTCATCCACGCCGTTACAGATACGCCCCAGCGCGCCGAGCTTTTTAGCGTAAAAGTCGGCATCGCGTGCGTCATAGCGACCGCGATAGTCGGTATGGCCGCCCGTTTGCGATAACGCCTTCCCGCAGATGGTTAAATGCGGCCCGCTGAGCAAGCCCTCTTCCAGCGCCTGCTTCAGGCCATAATCCGCGCCGCCGACATCGCGCACGCTGGTGAAGCCGCGGTTCAACATGCCCTGCATAATTTTCCCGGCGCGGGCAGTCACTAACGAGTCCGGCAGCATGGCGTTCTGGCCCAGGTTGGCGGAGCTGGCAATAACGTGGACGTGGCAGTCGATCAGGCCGGGCATCAGGGTTTTGCCTTTTAAATCCACCACGGTGGCGGTAGGCGCATCGATGGAACCGGCGGAAATCTGGCTGATTTTGCCCTCTTCAACCAGCAGTTGATGGTTTTTCAGGGCGGTATCGGAAATGCCGTCCACAAGGGTGGCATTGATAAAGAGTAACGGCGTGTGCTGCGTTGTCATAAGGGTCACGCTCCTGCGACAGGGTCGGTTATGATGGCGTTGTGTTGCTTCTTGATTACGAATTGGTTAAATGATTTACAATGTTTAGTTAAAATTCGTAAATGAAAAACACGCATGCCACCATGCGCAGCGATCATGACACGGGTTAAAAAATCGCCGCATCAGGCGGTGAGATTTTGTGCAACGTCATCCAGCAACCAACGCTTAAACAGCCGCGTGGCGCGGTTTTCATGGCGATGCTGGGAAGTAATCAGGAAGAAACCGCCGCCTTTACTGACTGAAAAATTTGACGCTTTCACCAACCGTCCGCTGGCGATTACGCTGTCAATGATGTGACGCCACGCAAGCGCTACCCCGTTGCCGAGGCAGGCCATTTCAATCAGCGGCGGATAGTGGTTGACGCGCAAGGTCTGGCGCAATGGCGGGCTGGCGGTGCCGTTGATTTCGAACCATTCCGGCCAGCCAATCCACTGATGCTGGGCGTCTTCCAGCACCAGCAGCGTTTCCTGCTTCAGCGTTTCCGGCGTGAACAACGGGCGGCCAGCCAGGTAGCGCGGCGAACAAACCGGGAACATCTCTTCATCGAACAGTTTCACCGTATCGAAATTAATAAGGTTTTCCTGTCGCAGATAGTACACCCCCAGATCAAATTCGAATGACGTCAGCCGGGTAACGCCGTCGCGCATAATTAAATTGATCTTGATTTCCGGATGCTGGCGGCGAAATTCGCTCAGGCGCAACGGTAACCAGAATTGGGCGATGCCCGATGAGCAGGCCAGGGTTATTTCGTTTTCACCGGCGTTTTTCATCACCTGGGCGGTAGCGTCGGCACACTCTTCGAGGAAGTGACGGATCTGATGCAGATAGCGCTCGCCCGCCGTGGTCAGCTCCAGGCCGTGGCGACGCCGGATAAGCAGCGTGCGGCCCAGCGCGGCCTCCAGTTGGGCAATCTGGCGGCTGACGGCGCTTTGCGTGAGGCTCAGCTCTTCGCCAGCGCGGGTAAAACTGCCGAGCCGCACGGTGGCTTCAAACGCAATCAAGGTATTCAACGGGGGCAACGGCGCAATCGACATAGGGTTTCAGACCTGGCTGAATAATCGTTAGTTAACAAGACTCTAACAATTATCTTTTTTATGCAAACAGGAAACATCGGCTATGCGAGTCAGCCTGATGCATGACCGTGCGCAATGTTTGAAAAGTTCAGCCTGATACATTAATTAGGATTATGTATGCTTTACTATTTATAACTTACATATATTATTGTGTCGCTAAGCGTGTTGCTCATTCGGTAATGCCTTAACATGCCGACACATCTGGCCAACTGATTATGTATGACACGACCTGAATGAGAGTGTGATGAAAGACAGTAGTGGAAGCCGCTTTTCCTCAGATATTTCCGTTTCACACAGTGAGTTACCGTCGAGTGAACAAATTCTCGGTGAGATAGTGATGGAACTGTTGCGTACCCGCAAAACCGTCAGTAAGTATAACATTTGTCTCACCATTATTGCCCGTATTGACACCGCCACTACCCCGCAAATGGAAGCGCATTTGCATCAGGTTCTGGGATTAATCTTCCAGGCAAGTTCAGAATAAACGCCTCGTCTGCGCTGGCTTTTCATATGAAAGATGTGCAAATACATTTCATCCATGCATAATGATGATGAATTGTGCATGACGACGTCATCGATGCGAGAGGCTAAATGTTCAAAAATGATAACGACACGCTTGTCGATACTGTTATAGGTGAAGCGGTAATTGAGCTTCTGCAAGACGATAAAGCAGTATCTTTCGATGAACTCATTGCAAAATTACAGGAAGGCCTGAGCAATGAAACGGATAGCGTAAGACAGGCCGCTTACAGAACCGCAATTGGCGGTATTCATAAGTTCCGCAGCCAGCCGATAACAGCGAAGCGCCCTGTTTATAGAACAGAAAGAGACTCTCTTCTTAAAAGCTTACTTAACCACACTGAAACGATTAAACACTAAGGTCCCACGCGTCTGATCCTGACTAAAGATCAGATGACTCCCCCTTCTAATCAGACTTGCTTCGGCATGTTTCCACACAATGCTAAATGTGAATTTGATCTGGCCTTATGGCATGGAAGATATTCACCATTGAAGCATCAGGAGATTAATTGAACGAAGATGAGCAGGTACGACCCGATGAAATACACCAGGCTATAGGCAAAGCGTCGAATTATCTCGTGCAGCACAATTTTGCTATTACGGCGCGAAATCTTTTACAGGTACTTCACGCCCAGGACATTATGTCGACAGATGCGCGTCAAAAGGCAGTGCTCGTGTCAGCCCGCCAGTTCCTGAAGCTAAAAATGCTCAGAGATTGAACAGTCAAAAAATGCCCTTGCAGTGACGCCAAAGGCATCGTCTCCGATTATCCGCGCCGTTCAAATATCGTCCGGCGTTCCCTGGACAATCATCTCCAGCGCATTGCGATAGATATCCAGCTTTAGGACATCCTTCTCACATTCGATCTGTTGAATCAGGGTAAGGATGAGATCTTTACTCTGTACCACTCCTCTCTGAGTACGCAGCTCCCGCGTGAGATCTGCAATGAGTTTTGTTTCAGCCTCATATGCTTCCGCGTTTTTGCCAAAGTAGACATTTATCTGGTTTTCCGTTGCTGAGCTGTGCATTTCCATTCCTGTATCATTGATAACGGCCTCAAAATTGTGATGATGAGCGCCAAACCCTGATAAACGTAGTCACCAAAATGTGACGTAGCAACAATCCTTTTGAAATATTTTTGTTATCAGTTTTCTCTTAATGACCTGAAAACATTTACCATTCTTATATATCAGGCAGCGGACGAAATGCCGCTTCAACAACTTGAGGCTATCTGCAAGAAAAAGGGCTGCCAGGTGAATATCAATAGCGTTAAACACACCAAAAATACACACCAAATCAGGGCGTTTCGCGGCTGTTTCATCGCTTTCCTCTCCTTGCCTTGCGGCGGTAAGAGGCTATCCTGATGTTGTTGGTGCATAGGATAGCCTCGTTGGTTAATTGAAAAATGACCTTCGGGGCTTTCTTCTTTCTGCCTCACAACAACACCTCACTACCCTGCATTAATGAGGCAAAAAGCCTCAAGCGCCGGCGCCATCTTACGCCCGTACTTTTTCCGCTCTACAAAACAGACTGTCCACAAAGAGAGATTCCGCGATTGATTAACAAATTCGCGGCAAAGGTTCAGAAAACGGCAGCTCCAGCGTCCGCTTGACGCCATACAGCCCGGTGAGTCGTACGCCTTTGCGCTCGACTACTTCGCCAATCAGCGTGGCGTCACGCCCCAGCGGATGCTGGCGCAGCACCTCGATAATCGCCGGGACGGCGTCGCGCTCAACGGCTATGACCAGTTTGCCTTCGTTAGCGAAATTCACTGCCTCGAGTCCCAGCAACTCGCAGAGTCCCCGAACAGCCTGTTTGACCGGCAAATCGCGTTCGTTAAGTTCGATGCCGCAACCGCTGCTGGCGGCGAATTCATGCGCCACAGCGTTCACGCCGCCGCGCGTGGCATCGCGCATCGCCTTAATCCCCGGCAGGTGGCGAATGGCCTGGATCAGCGGCGTCAGCACCGCGCAGTCGCTCTCCAGCGCGCCGTCGATCCCCAGTTGCTCACGCAAATTGAGAATGGTTGCGCCATGATCCCCTAAAGTACCGGTGACGATCAGCATATCTCCGGCACGGATAGTTTGCGCCGCCCAGTGAATGTCCTGCGGAATTGCGCCAATGCCCGCCGTGTTGATAAATAATTTATCCGCCGCGCCGCGCGGCACCACTTTGGTATCGCCGGTGACGATGGTCATCCCTTCAGCGTGAGCGGTGGCCGCCATGCTGTTGACCACCTGCTCCAGCATCTCCATCGACAGGCCTTCTTCGAGGATAAATCCGCACGAGAGCCAGCGCGGAATGGCTCCGCTGACCGCAACGTCGTTCGCCGTACCGCACACCGCCAGCTTGCCGATATTGCCGCCGGGAAAGAACAGCGGATCGATAACGTAGCTGTCGGTAGAAAACGCCAGCCTGTCGCCCCGTGCGGTGAGTTCCGCCAGCGGGATCCGCGCCTGGTCTTCCTGGATGCTGAGTAAAGGGTTAGAAAACGCCTTCATAAACAGCTGATTAATCAGCTGCTGCATCGCCTGGCCGCCGTTGCCGTGGGCAAGGGTAACGCTCTTCATACTTCACACTCCGTGGAACGATATTGATACCAGGCGGCGCAAGCGCCTTCCGATGACACCATCAGGGCACCAAAGGCATTTTGCGGGTTGCAGTGCACGCCAAACAGCGGGCATTGGGCGGGTTTGCAGCGCCCGGTCAGCACATCGCCACAGCGTGCGCGCGGATCGTCGTACACCTGCTGCGGTGTAAGGTGAAAGTGCCGCTCGGCGTCGAAATGGGCATAGCGGGCGGTGAGCCGCACGCCGGAATCCTCAATCACGCCCAGCCCGCGCCATTCGCTATCGCCCTGCACGCAAAATACCTCATCAATGGCCTGTTGCGCCGCCAGGCTGCCAGCATCGGGCACCACGCGTTTGTACTGGTTTTCCACCCGGCTGTGCCGGGCGATTTTTTGCTCCACCAGCATCAACACGCCCTGTAGCAGATCAATAGGTTCAAACCCCGCGACCACCAGCGGACGCTGGAATTCATCAGCGATAAAATGATACGCCGCCGTGCCAATCACCATGCTGACGTGCCCCGGCGCGAGGAACGAATCGATACCGTTGTCCGGCTGTTCCAGCAGGCTGCGCAAGGTAGGGATCAGGGTGATGTGCTGGCAGAAAAAGAAGAAATTATTCAGATTACGCCGTTTCGCCTGCTGTAGAGTGATGGCGGTAGTGGGCATGGTGGTTTCAAAACCCAACCCAAAGAACACCACTTTGCGATCCGGGTTAGCTTCGGCCAGTTTTAAGGCATCCAGCGGGGAGTAGATAATCCGCACGTCCGCGCCGCGCGCTTTGGCATCCATCAGCGAGCCGTTTTTACCCGGTACGCGCATGGCATCGCCAAAGGTACAGAAAATCACTTCAGGATGGCTGGCGATCTCCAGACAGCTATCAATACGCCCCATCGGCAGTACACACACCGGGCAGCCGGGGCCGTGGATAAACTCGATATTGTCCGGCAGCAGTTGATCGAGGCCGAACTTGAAGATGGCGTGAGTGTGGCCACCGCACACTTCCATAATCCGCAGCGGGCGCTGTGCGTCATAGGGTAACAACGGGGCACGGGCTTTTAATACTTCAATCAGCGCCATCACCCGCTCGGGATCGCGGTACTCATCGACATAACGCATCAGCGATGCTCCTCGGGGAACAACAACACGCCCACGTCGGGCTCGACTTCATACATATTGTGCAGCGCTTCCAGGGTTTCCCTGGCTTCCTGCTCGTCAATCACGCTCATGGCGAAGCCAACATGGACTAATACCCACTGGCCGACACGTGAATTGCCGTGTTCATCATGGGTGCCCACCAGGGTTAAATCCACGTCACGCCTGGCGCCGCTCACGTCAATCAGCGCACTGTTACCGGGGCCAATTTCTCGGATCTGGCCGGGGATGCCTATGCACATCGTTGCGCCTCCAGCCAGGCGAGCCAGGCATCCATGCCCTCCCCCGTTGTGGCGGAAACCAGCATGATTTCGATATCCGGATTCACCGCCCGGGCGCTGGCGAGGCAGGCATCCAGATCGAAGGTGAGATACGGCAGTAAATCGACTTTGTTCAGCAACATGACCGAGGCGGCAGCGAACATATGCGGATATTTAAGCGGCTTATCTTCCCCTTCGGTCACCGACAGCACCGCGACTTTATGGCGTTCGCCCAGGTCGAAGCTGGCCGGGCACACCAGGTTGCCGACGTTTTCGATAAACAGGATGCCGTTATTATCCAGCGGCAGGCGCTGCATAGCGTCATGGATCATTTGCGCATCGAGGTGGCAGCCTTTACCGGTATTCACCTGAATCGCTGGCGTACCGGTAGCGCGGATGCGCTCGGCGTCATTCACGGTTTGCTGGTCGCCTTCGATAACCGCGCATGGCACCGTGCCATGCAGGCGTTTCAGGGTTTCAGTCAGTAAGGTGGTTTTACCGGAGCCGGGGCTGGACACCAGGTTCAGTACCAGTTGCTCGCGGGCCGCGAAACGGGCGCGGTTGCGAATGGCAAGCTGGTTGTTTTTATCCAGCACGTCGATTTCGATTTCCAGCATCCGCCGCTGGCTCATGCCCGGTGCGTGGGTACCGGCTTCGCCGTGGCCGTAGTGCAGATCGCCCTGCCCGCTTTCGCTGGGGCTGAAATCCTGGGTACGGATAGCGTTGATGTGCATCTTAGGACGCGCAGCCGGTGCAAAAGGCGCGCTGCGAAAGGCGGAGTGCGGGTTGCGCTCGTCACCTTCAATATAAAGGTTGCCTTCGGCGCAACCGCATGTGGTACACATAATTTACTCCTGAGCGATTTCCATTCGTTTTATCTGCAAACCTTCGTCGGCAACGATGTTTAATTGATCGCAGCCGCAATGCGGGCATTGCCGCACGCGCTGGGACAGCAGCGTGACGTATTGCTGGCATTCAGGGCACCAGCACTCGGCATCTTGCTGCTCAATGTGCAGTTCGCAGCCTTCTGCCAGGCTATCCCGGCAGATAAGATCAAAACAAAACTCCAGCGCGCTGCGCTCTACGCACGAGAACGCGCCGATTTTTAACCACACCGCCGTGACTTTACGGGCATTGTGCCGGACGGCTTGCTGTTCGATTAATTCCAGGGCCCGCTGGCAAAGCGTGAGTTCATGCATAGCGCCTCCTTATTGTTTCCGGCACAGGTAAAGCAATAACTGCGCCAGAAGCAGAGGAGGCGTAAAGCGAATTCCCGTTACCGTCGCGCGGGTATTTTATTACCTGCCATCAGCGCGTTGCTTTGTCCAGGTTCAAAGATCATGGCATTCACGCGGGGCATCGATCACAAGGAAGAATTAATGGCATGTCGGCAGGTGTCGACAAAAATGCCGAAACCTGGTGAAGATGAAGGGACTTAGAACCCGGCGGGCAGCGAATTGATGACCATCAGCTTTCCCTGTTCAAGCCGGATATATCCGCCTTTTTTCAGCTCAGCGAGCATTTTCATCACGCTGCTGCGGGACAGGCGGGTGCGATCGAGAATGTACTGATAAGCCGCAGTGCTATTGCGGACCGAGTCAGGCTCTTCCATCAGGCTCATTAACTGATAGCAGACCAGCTCATAGGTCGTCGGCGCGGTGAGGATTTCATTGTAGATAAACAATTTATTGGTGATATGCAGCATATGTTTCGCCACCAGATCCCAGAGCTGCTTTTCGTCAACCCGCTGCATGATCTGTGTTCGGGCCAGGGTTGCGACTTCGCAGGGTTCTTTAGCCCGCATAATGATGCGAGAGGAAATCGCGCTCATCCACCCCAGCGCCAGCGGTGCGCTCACGGTGCCCATTAAAAGCGAATCGTCGCTGCGTTCCAGCGTCAGCGTGCCCAGCCGGACAAAATGGCACACCGGTTCACCCTTCTGGTGAAACGGTAATTTGCTGCCTTTCGGCCAGGTCATAAAGTCCTCATCCTGAGTCAATTCGTCAAGTAACTGCGCCGCCCAGGGAGACGGTAGTTTCATCAGAGAAACAGGATCATCGCTGTTCATCGCGTTTATTCGCAAACCCGTTATATCGATGGTATTAGCATACGCATAGTTGCGCAGTCTTACCTGTAGCAGGTTAAAAATTTTAGTACTTCAAGGGTATCCGATGAGGAATATCCATCAGCACGCCGCGCCGGGTCGTGATATAACCGCCCTTTCTGAGATCGGCTAAGATTTTCATAATACTGCTGCGAGAGAGAAAGGTGCGCGTTTGAATATAGTTCGCCGCCGTAATGCTCAGTCTTATTTCTGTAGATTCCTCCATCAGTTCATACAATTGTGAGCGGATAATATCGTAAGAGGATGGCGCATAAATGCGCGTGCAATGTTCGTATATCCGACCGGCGGTATAAATCAATACCTTCGCGAGGCTTTGCCAGAGATTATGTTCAGCAATAATACGGTTAGCCTCACATAGCGGAATGCTGGCAATAATAGACTCTTCCAGCGTTTGCATATGCAGATAATTCGCATCGGCACTTTGGTTACTTAATCCAAAGACATAAGGAGCCGATTCTGAATTCAGCATAAAACAATCGCGACTGCGAAATAGCGCAACGGTCCCCTCCAGCAATAGAAAACATTGCCGGGAATGATAAGTCTCGTAGTTAATAATTTGTTTTGCGCTTGTTCTAAAAAGGTTGGCGTGGGGCGAAAGCCAATCAATAAGTGTCTCAATATGAGGTACCGGTTTATACGCCAGCGCTTCATACATATTTGTTTGCACTGTATTTTTAGTCTCTGGCATAGCGATACCGCCTCCCTCTCAACGTTTAGTGTCTTATTGCGATGGATCAATTATGAATCACCCCCATCTAATTAGTGAATGAATGAATTAGTGTAAAATTACACCAAAACATCACTTGAGATAATAGGTACACTTATAACAAAATCGACATGAAAGAAAACGAGCCATGATTCTTTGCAGCTGGCGCACTGTATTTATTTACCGGTGCCATGCATGAGGACATAAGTTTACCTGTTTCCAGGGTCTTTATTTATCGTCGCTAAATTGCTTCACCCATACCCTAAATCTATAACCGATCTCAATCGGAAGCTCGTTTTACTTAGGTAAATAACATCTATTACAAGGACATAATATTATGAAAAATCTACTGGCTATTACTCTTGCGGCAGCAGCGACTTTCACTATTTCTGGCGCTAATGCGTATGACGGAACAATTCGCTTTATGGGTGAGATCCTCGATCAAGCCTGTACTGTTGATATCGGTGCCGATAACACCATGACCGTGGATATGGGCCGCGTTGCCAAAACCGCTTTCCAGCACGCTGGCGATGAAGCTTCAGCAACAAAATTTACTATTCGCTTAATTAACTGCCCGGCCACTGTTAACGCGGCGCAGGTTAAATTTGATGGCACAAATGATGGCAATGACAGCTCCCTGCTGGCCATTAGCTCCGGAGGCGGTAGCGCCAATGGCGTGGCAATTAAACTGATGACGGCGGATAAAGCGCCTCTGGGTTTAAACCAGACCAATGGTTATAACTATGTGTTAAGCAGCACCATGGATAATAACCTGGATTTCTATGCTGCCTATCGCGCTACGCTAGTCGGTGTCCTTCCCGGCACAGCGAATGCATTAGCTAACTTCACCGTTAACTACAACTGATTATTCTGTACGCTGTAATGGGGGCCAGGCTCTGGCCCCTGTATTGAGGTTTCCAATGAAGATGTTATCAGGCGCATTAGCGGTATTTGTGCTGATGAGCACGGCTGTTTCTGGCGCAAACGCAGGGGTTATTATTGGCGGTACGCGGGTGGTGTATCAGGGAAATAAAAAAGAAGCGTCTTTGAGCGTCAATAATCCCGACAAAGTAGCCTACTTAATTCAGTCCTGGGTTGATGCGCCGACGCCGAATGCGGCCAAAGTACCGTTTATTATTACGCCGCCGCTGTATCGTCTGGATGGCGGGCAGCAAAATGAGATGCGCATTATCAGGTCCGGCAATTTGCCAGAGGATAAAGAGTCTTTATTCTGGCTTAATATTAAGTCTATTCCGTCTGTGGCAAAACGGGATAACACGATTCAGATAGCCGTTAAGACCCGCATAAAATTAATTTATCGCCCCGAATCATTAACCCAGACGCCGGAAGAACAGGCCGAAAAACTCCAGTGGTCGAAAGTGAATAACGCCCTTCAGGTAAATAACCCGACACCCTATTACATTAATTTTAATGAAATTACCGTCGCGGGTAAGCGACTGGACGATGTCACTTTCGTTGCGCCGCAATCATCAGCGCGCTTTATCCTGCCATCGGGAATGAATTCAAATACGCTTCATTTCAAAATAATCAATGACTATGGGGGCATTGGCGAGGTGCATAACGCCAGCCTGCGGTAATGAATCAGTGCTCATCGGGTAAAACGCGGATGAAAGTATCCATTATTTATCATGACATTCGACGTAACCTGGTTATGGGTTTAGCCCTGGGTATCGCCTCCTGGTTTGGTGAGGCGTCAGGGCGTGATTATTTCAACCCTGAGCTGTTAGAAATTGATAATCCGGCACTGAAAGGCGTCGATTTATCCGCCTTTGAATCCGGCGGGCAAATGGCTGGCGTTTATTATGTCGATATCCTCCTTAACGGCCAGCGGGTTGATACCCGCGAGGTTGAATTTAAAACAGTTAACGAAAATTCAGCCGAGCAGCAACTGGCACCCTGCTTATCCGTTGCGCTACTGGAAAGCTACGGCGTTAAAACCGCGCTTTTCCCGGAGATGGCAAAGGCGGATGAGTGCGCAACGGTCAATGCCATCCCCCAGGCTTCCAGCGAGTTTGTCTTTTCCCGACAGAAACTCAATTTGAGCATTCCCCAGGCCGCGCTTGAGCAACATGCGCGTGGTTATGTCGCCCCCGAATTATGGGATGACGGTATTAATGCCGCATTACTGAACTACAGCATGAACGGCGCAAATACCCGATCGCACAACGCCAGCGGTGATAGCGACAGCCAGTATGTCAATCTCAGGCCCGGCATCAATATTGGACCGTGGCGCCTGCGTAATTACACCACCTGGCGGCGCGATAATCAGAGCGGCAATCAATGGGATAACGTGTATAGCTATGCGCAACGCAGTATTGTGCCGCTGAAAGCCCAGCTTATCCTGGGCGACAGTTCTGCCCCGTCCGATGTGTTCGACAGTATGCCGTTTCGCGGCGGCCAACTGGCCTCGGATGATGACATGCTTCCCGACTCGCTAAAAGGCTATGCGCCCGTGGTGCGCGGCATTGCCCGCACCAACGCGCAGGTGGTGATTCGCCAGAATGGCTACATCATCTACCAGAGCTATGTCGCGCCTGGGGCATTTGAAATAACCGATATGTACTCCACCGGCGGCGCAGGCGATCTTAACGTCACCGTTAAAGAGGCCGATGGCAGCGAGCAGAATTACACCATTCCCTATGCTTCTCTGCCGGTACTGCAACGCGAAAGCCGACTGAAATATGCCCTCAGCGGCGGGCAATACCGTTCTTATGACAGCAGCGTCGAGAAAACGCCTTTTGGGCAGCTCAGCGCGATTTATGGTCTGCCGTGGGGATTTACCCTGTATGGCGGCACCCAGCAGTCGGCGAAATACCAGTCATACGCGGCGGGTCTGGGTAAAAATATGGGAGAGATCGGCGCCATTTCCGCCGATGTGATTCAGGCCACCTCACACCCGAAAGGGCAATCTCAGACGCAGGGGCAATCCTGGCGCATTCGTTACAGTAAAAACATTGTCCAGACCGGCACTCACTTTGCTATTGCGGGGTATCGCTACTCCACCAACGGCTACTACGGCATGCAGGAAGTATTGGATTCATGGGGTAACAGCAATGCGCTGAACAATCGCCGGCGTAACCGTATGGAAGTCACACTTAGCCAGTCGCTTGGTGGTCGGTTGGGTTCACTCATGGCGAGCGCGGTAAAGGAAGATTACTGGAATTCAGCTCGCAGTCTGCAATCCCTGAGCGCGGGGTATAACAATTCATGGAAGGGGATCGGCTATGGGATCACTTATACGCTCAGTAAAAATGGTCATACCGGGAGCCAGTACAGCAGTTCGTACGCTACCGATCGGCAAATTTCCCTCAATGTCAGCATACCGCTGGATCGTTTTATGGCTAACAGCTGGGCCAACTACAGCCTGAACAACAGCCTGAATAATGGCACTACCCATAGCATCGGAATGAATGGCGTAGCGCTGGAAGGCAACGCGTTGAGCTGGAGCGTCCAGCAGGGTTATGGCACCGATAACGTCGGCTATACCGGCAGCGCAAACGGCGACTATAAAGGCACCTATGCACAGGTCAACACCGGCTACAGCTATGACCGTAACAGCCAGCGCCTTAATTATGGGCTGGCGGGCGGGATGATTGCCCACGCGGACGGCATCACCTTCTCTCAGCCGCTGGGAGAAACCAATGTGTTAATCAAAGCCCCCGGCGCAGCAGGCGTCGGCGTTAACAACCAGAACAGTGTGAAAACGGATTTTCTTGGCTACGGCGTAACCAGCAATGTCACGCCTTATCGTAAAAACGAAATCGGCCTGAATACCGCCTCGCTACCGGATGATGTGGAGCTGACGTTAACCAGCCAAACTGCCATTCCTACCCGGGGCGCGGTGGTACGTGCCGATTACATCGCCAGCGTCGGTAAACGGATCCTGTTGACGCTGGTACGCACCAGCCAGCAGGCAGTGCCCTTTGGCGCGATGGTCAGCCTGGCTGGAAATAACACCCAAAGCGCTATTGTCGGCGATGACGGCCAGGTGTATCTGACGGGTATGCCGCCGGCGGGAACGCTTAACGTGGTGTGGGGAAGTGAAGATCAACAGCGCTGTTCAGCAGATTTTACCGTCCCGGCACAGCAGGCAACCGGTCCAGTCGTTCAACTTCAATCAGTTTGCCGTTAATGGCGTTGCTGAATAGTGAGGTACCCATGCGCAGCCTAATTTATTATTTATTTCTGTTTTCTGGCGCAATCCTTAGCGCGTTTAACGCGACGGCGGACTGTACCGTTCATCAATCGATCGTCCAGACCGTGTCGTTGGGTACTATCAACGTGCAACGGGATGCGCCGGTGAACAGTGAAATTGGCCGCTTCGCCACGCCCGGTAACGCGGTGGTTTCCGCATTCTCGCCAACCGACCGACAAATGTGTGAGGCCCGGGCGGATATTACCTATTTATCCGCAACGCCTTCGTCGATGCCGGGCGTCTATAACACCAATCTGAGCGGTGTCGGTATCCATGTCGTCAACGTTCCGCAATGGTGGTCTATCACTTCCTTCGCTGCGGGGAGCATTCGCTATACCTATCCGAATGAATATAACGTGGTGCTCTACAAAACGGGAAAAATCACGCCCGGTAAATTAACGGCAGGCCAGATTGTTTCAGGATGGTTTGGCGACCCCTCGCAAACGTTTGTTAGCGTTTCGCTGGATAGCGAGACCACCATTAATGTACTGAGCTGTTCTCTTTCCAGCCAGTCATTAAGTTTTAATTTGGGCACAATTAGCGCCGCGGAATTTGGCACACAAAGCGGATTTATTCCCAGCCGCTCCGACACCCAGAATATCGGCCTTAATTGCGATCCCGGCACGAATATTAATATCGAATTAAAGGGCATGCAGAATCCGGATGCTATGGGAGATGACACTGTGCTGGCATTAAGCGGACAAGGACGCCCCACTGTCGCCGATGGCGTGGGCGTTCAGTTTTTATATAACGACAGCCCGTTACGGATTAATAACCGACTGGCGTTAAAGCAGTCGCCCGGTGGTCAGGAAACTTTCCCTATCGTCGCGCGTTATTACCAGACAAAACCCGTGGTAAAAGCCGGTGATGCCGACGCAACGGCAACGCTGGAAATAACCTATCAATAAAAGGGATGCCGATGAACACGTTAATTACCGGGCTGATTGCCCTGGCCCTGGGGCTTATTTCTGGCGCTGCCTGCGCCATCGATCCCGTTACGCTATACGTTAACGGGAAAGTGGTGGCAGCACCCTGCCAGGTTGACAGCGACAGCGTTGACAAGGCTGTCGATTTGTTTGGCCCGCAGGGCGTACGCGCCTCGTCAATGTATACGCCAGGCTCGGCTTCACCCTTTGTGATGTTTAATTTCAGCATCATCAATTGCCCTGCCGGGACCATGAAAGTGACGCTGCAATTCAACGGCCCCGCAGATGATAACCAACCCGAAGATGCGTATCAGAATAGCGGGACCGCAAAGAACGTCGCTGTGCAATTACGCAATATGCAGGGCGGACCGTTAGGCAATAATAAAACCCTGACGACAGATATTATTAACCGCCAGGCCAATATTTATTTACTCGCCCGCGCCTTCAGTAAAAATGGAAAAGTCACGCCAGGAACGGTAAGCAGCGTGGTGATTGTGACGCTGACGTGGCAATAAATGCCGGGTTTTGTTTCTTATCTTTATATTTATAGGTTTTATCTATGCTACAAATAATCATTCATGATGACGACGCCATGTTTTATGCTGGAATGACCCATTTACTCAATGACCTGTTTCGGCGTGGCGGCAAAACGCCTTGTTATTCCCGTGAACTGAATAAGTTTACGGTGTCGAAGGCAGATATCATTATTCAGTCATTGCGCCCCGGGGAAGCGTTTCTTTGCTATCCCGAATTATATTATCGTAAGCCCGGCCTGATTATTGGCCTGGTGGAAAATGAAGATATTACCGACCCTCATCCGCTGCCGTTATGCGTAAATGACCGGGTATTTATCAATCGCAAAGCGAAAACAGCCGTCATTCGACAAACGATAAAAAATGCCTGGGACAGGTTGCAGGCCAGTGCGAATCCATCGCGTCACCCGCACTGCTACGGCTGCAAACACCGCACGCTGACCTCTCAGCAGAAAAGAGTGGCTGCCGCCTTTATTAATGGCGAGTCGGTGGTCAGCACAGCCACAAAATTGGCGTTAAACAGTAAATCCGTCTTTGCCCATAAGCATTCGTTGATGCGCAAATTTCACCTGAAAAACGACCATCAACTGGTCACGTTTTTAACCATTCAGCGGGTCAAACAACAAATCGTCAGGCATGTTGGAGAATAACCGGGGTAAGCCCCCGTCGACATCCACCTTACTGTGCTTCGGTATGGTTGACCGTGGCGGTATAACCGGTTTTCTCCACCGCTTTTAATAGCGACTCGGTGGGGAAACCTTGCGGGACGATAACTTCAGTCTGGCGGGTTTTCAGGGATGATTTGGCTTTGATCACCCCGTCGGTTTCCCGCAATGCCTGATTCACGGAAATGACGCACAGCGAACAGGTCATGTTTTCCACATCCAGCACCACTTTTTCATTTGCGGCCTGCGCCCACAGCGGGAGCATCAGGCAAGCGGCGAGCGCGAGTCGTTTCATTCAAATACCTCATAAAACCAGCCGACAACCGTCGGATAAAACAGGACAAGCAGCATAAACGGCAGTGCCAGCCAGTAAAGCAAACGCATCTGGCCCAGCGTCAGCCGCCCGGTACACCACAGCCGTTTCGAAAAATAAAGCCGCCAGAAGCCGCGCGCGATAAGCCCGAGAGAAATCACGATCATCGGGACGCGCAGAAACTCCAGCTTCGCCAGCCCGGCAAACCCCGCCGCCGAGATGCCAAACAACAGATACAACAGCGGGCCGATGCAACACAGACCGGCGGTAACGGCAGCCGCCGCTGCCGTCAGAAGCGTAAAGCCCGCGCTTTTAGCGCTGTTCGGTTGAGACATAGCGGTAAGAGAAGACTTTCGGATCGTAGAAGTTAATCGGGTCGCCATCCACTTCGGCATACGGATAGCCAAAGTTATTCATCTCGCCCTGCTCCGCCGCCGGATAAAGCTCAAAGTCGCGCCCGTAGTTAAAGCCGACCCAGTTCATTTCCCAGTTGCCAAACAGGTAAGTGTTAACCGCCTGCACATCGGCGTCTTCGTGGGCTTTTTTCTCCGCCAGACGCATTTTGGTGACGTCCGCCGGATCGCACGGCAGCCATCCGTAGCCCGCCAGATAAAACTCCGCGCGGCAATGCTGGCCGCCACTGACGTCCGCCACGCCCTGCTCATCAGCCTTGCCGAAAGCGCTTTTTGAGTAGCGTTCCAGCTTATTCGCTTTACCCAGGCGGATACCGAACAGTTCACGCGCCGGAATGCCGCTGGCGCGCGCCAGGGCCACGAACACCGAACTCATATCGGTACATTTGCCGCTGAGCTTGCCGCTTTTCAGGATCGCCGCCACATCGCCGGTACCGCAGCCGATCACGTCATTGTCGCGCTCCATATTGCGGCTGACCCACTGATAAATCAGGCGCGCTTTTTTCAGCGGGTCTTGCTCACCGTTGGTGATTTTCTGGGCGGTTTCCCGTACCTGCCCGTCAACCGGCGTATGGGTGGTCGGCAGCAGGTACGGTTTCACGTCCAGCGGATAGATTATGTGTTCCGGCGCCTGCCAGGTTTTCAGCGCGTCGTGCTTCAGCGGCTCCCAGTCGGCGGTTTCGATTTCAATATCCACCTGCATCTGCAAATCACCTTCCGATTTCGGCCAGCTTGCGAACAGCGTTTTCGCGCCGTAAGCGTTATTGGTGGTGATGTACGCCTGCTGATAATTGCCGCTAAAGGCCAGATGAGTCATCTGCTGAAACGCGGTATCCACCGGCAGCGGGATCCACAGTTTCACCACACCGCTGGAGCCCTGCGGCGGGTTCAGCTTATAGGTTTGCGATAACACAAAACGGCGGCGCGCAACCGGGGCCGGGGCAGCAGGTTCAGCGGCCTGCACCGTCTGGCTGACAACCGAAGGGCCGACTAAGCCGGCAGCAGAAAGAAGCACACTATTTTTGAGGAATTGTCGACGTTGCATAGTTATCTGTCTTTTATGAGGTAAGTGAAGCGGCGGCAGCGCGGGCCAAAACCGCAGAGGATCATCACAGCAGACAGGGACTGGCGGAGAAAGGCGGGTCGATAACTATTCATCAATAACAGACCTGTTAACTGTGAATGAAAACGCCGTTATTAAGCCGCGAACGATGACCTGTGTAAACCAGGGATATCAAAAAACCGCCAAATAAATATAAAAAAATGAGGGTTTGCCGCTAAAAACGCCGACCAATGATCAGTTTGCCTAAGGTTGATCCAGAACAACGCCCGCGTATGCAGTTTTCATAAAATCATCATACTCATTTTGGGCCCCCTTATTCCGCAAGGAGTAGTCCTTTGTTCACTTTACGGCGCTGTTTAACGGTATTGCTGGCGTGTATTTCATTGATGGCTGGCGCGGCGACACCGCATGAAATTACCACCGCCTGGCCGGTAAACGTGGGGCCATTAAACCCCCATTTGTATACGCCCAATCAAATGTTCGCCCAGAGCATGGTGTATGAACCGTTAGTGAAATATCAGGCTGACGGCAGCATTGTGCCGTGGCTGGCCACCGCGTGGACCCATTCCGCCGACGGCAAACAGTGGATCTTTACTCTGCGCGATAACGTGACCTTTTCTAACGGTGAGCCGTTTAACGCCCGGGCCGCAGAAGCCAACTTCCGCGCGGTGTTGGATAATCGCCCGCGCCACGCCTGGCTGGAGTTGGCGAACCAGATAACCGGTGTGAAAGCACTGGATGAACATCGCCTGCAAATCAATTTAAAAGACGCCTATTACCCGTTCCTGCAAGAGCTGGCATTGCCGCGCCCGTTCCGCTTTATCGCCCCGTCGCAGTTTAAAAACGGCGGAACCAAAGACGGTATTAACGCGCCGATTGGCACCGGGCCGTGGGTCTTAAAAGAAACCAAACTCAATCAGTACGATGTGTTTGTGCGTAACGATCATTACTGGGGCGAAAAACCAGCGATTGATAAAGTCACCATTAACGTGATTGCCGACCCCACCAGCCGCGCGGTGGCGTTTGAAACCGGCGAAATCGACCTGATGTATGGCGACGAAGGGCTGCTGCCGCTGGATACCTTTGAGCGGTTCAGCCATAACCCGCAGTGGAAAACCCAGCTTTCCGCCCCGGTAGAAACCGTGATGCTGGCGCTCAATTCCGCCAAATCCCCCACCCGCGAACAGGCAGTGCGGGAAGCGCTGAACTATGCGGTGGATAAAAAAACGCTGATCGACAGCGTGCTGTACGGCACCCAGCAGGTGGCGGATACCCTGTTCGCCCCGAGCGTGCCCTACGCCAATATCGGGCTGACGCCGCGCCACTACGATCCGCAAAAGGCCAGAACACTGCTGGAAAACGCCGGCTGGACGCTGCCTGCGGGCCAGCACATCCGCGAAAAAGCGGGCCAGCCGCTGCATCTGGAGCTGGCGTTTATCGGCACCGACGCGCTAAATAAATCGATGGCGGAAGTGATTCAGGCCAACCTGCGCCAGGTGGGCGTTGACGTAAAACTGGTGGGCGAAGAAGAGAGCAGCATTGATGCCCGCCAGCGCGATGGCCGCTTCGATATGATTTTCAACCGTACCTGGGGGGCGCCGTTCGATCCCCACGCCTTTATGAGTTCGATGCGCGTGCCATCCCACGCGGATTATCAGGCCCAGCTCGGCCTGCCGGACAAAGCGCAAATCGACGCGGAAATCGGCCAGCTTCTCACCGGCACCGATGAAACCCAGCGCAAAGCGCTGTACCGCGATGTGCTGACCCGCCTGCATCAACGCGCGGTCTACCTGCCGCTGAGCTACGTTTCCCTGATGACCGTGTCCCAGCCGCAGTGGGACGTGCTGCCCTTCGCGCCGATGTCGTCGGATATTCCGTTTGAACAGATCAAACCGGTAACGCCCTGATGTTGCGTTATATTTTGTGGCGCATCGCGCTACTGGTCCCGATGCTGGTGACCGCGTCGCTGATTATTTTCCTGCTGCTGCGCCTCGGCAGCGGCGACCCGGCAATGGATTACCTGAGGCTCTCTAACCTGCCGCCGACGCCGGAGCTGGTCGCCTCAACCCACGCGATGCTCGGGCTCGATCGGCCCCTGCCGGTGCAGTACGTCCACTGGCTGTGGAACGCGCTGCATCTCGATTTCGGCGTGTCGTTCGCCACCCAGCGCCCGGTGCTGGACGATTTACTGCGCTTTTTCCCGGCAACCTTCCAGCTGGCGGGTTTTGCGCTGGTGTTGATCCTGGCGACCTCAGTGCCGCTCGGCATCTGGGCGGCGCGCTACCGCGACCGGCTGCCGGATCACCTCGTGCGGCTGATTGCCTTTCTGGGCGTGTCGATGCCCAACTTCTGGCTGGCCTTTTTGCTGGTGATGCTTTTTTCCGTGCATCTGCAATGGCTGCCCGCGCTGGGTTACGGCGGCTGGCAGCACATCATTTTACCGGCGGTGTCTATCGCCTTTATGTCGCTGGCGATTAACGCCCGCCTGCTGCGCGCCAGCATGCTGGATGTGGCAGGCCAGCGCCATGTGACCTGGGCGAAACTGCGCGGCCTCAGTGACCGGCAAACCGAGCGGCGGCACGTACTGCGCAACGCCACGCTGCCGATGGTGACGGCGGTCGGCATGCATATCGGCGAGCTGATTGGCGGCACCATGACTATCGAAAATATCTTTGCCTGGCCGGGCGTCGGGCGTTATGCGGTATCGGCGATTTTTAACCGCGACTATCCGGTGATCCAGTGTTTTACCCTGCTGATGGTCGGCGTGTTTGTTCTCTGCAATCTCGGCGTCGATCTGCTGAATGCCGCGCTCGATCCGCGCATTCGCCGTCATGAAGGAGCGCACTCGTGAATTTTCTCCGTACTGCGCGTTGGCCGGTGCGCCTGGCGCTGCTGTCTTTGGCGCTGCTGATGATTACCGCCCTGACCAGTCAGTGGTGGCTGCCGTTCGATCCGCTGGCGATTAACCTGCCAGAGCGGCTACTGCCGCCGGACGGCACCCACTGGCTGGGCACCGACCATTTGGGGCGTGACATTTTCTCTCGTCTGCTGGCGGCGACGCGGGTGTCGCTGGGCTCAGTGCTGGCCTGTTTGCTGCTGGTGTTAACGCTGGGCCTGGTGGTCGGCGGCAGCGCCGGGCTGATGGGCGGCCGTGCCGACCAGCTACTGATGCGCACCACCGACATGTTTATGACCTTCCCTACCTCGATCCTGTCTTTTTTTATGGTGGGCGTACTGGGCACCGGGCTGGTTAACGTGATCCTCGCCATCGCCCTGTCCCACTGGGCCTGGTATGCGCGCATGGTGCGCAGCATCGTGATTTCGCTGCGCCATCGCGAGTTCGTGCTGGCGGCGCGGATGAGCGGCGCGAATCGCTGGCAGCTGTTTTTCGATCATCTTGCCGGCGCGGTGATGCCTTCTCTGCTGGTACTGGCGACGCTGGATATCGGCCATATGATGCTGCACGTGGCGGGGATGTCGTTCCTCGGGCTGGGCGTCAGCGCCCCAACGCCGGAATGGGGCGTGATGATCAACGACGCGCGCCAGTACATCTGGACCCAGCCGATGCAAATGTTCTGGCCAGGGCTGGCGCTGTTTATCAGCGTGATGACCTTTAACCTGTTGGGCGACGCGCTGCGCGACAATCTGGACCCCCATCTTGCTATGGAGCATAGCCACTGATGTCACAGCTTGAATTACATAACATCACGCTGTCGGCGGACCGTCCGCTGGTGCAGGGTGTGTCGCTGACCCTGCGTTCCGGGCGCGTGCTGGCGCTGGTCGGTGGCAGCGGCAGCGGGAAATCCCTGACCTGTGCCGCCGCGCTGGGCGTGCTGCCCGCCGGGGTGCGGCAAACCGCCGGAGAACTGGCGCTGGATGGCCTCACCGTGACGCCGCAATCACTGCGCGGCAGGCAGGTGGCGACCATTATGCAAAACCCGCGCAGCGCCTTTAACCCGCTGTTTACCATGGCGACTCACGCTAAAGAGACCTGTCGGGCGCTGGGCAAAGCGCTGGATGACGCCACGCTAATCGCCACGCTGAAATCCGTCGGCCTCGATGAAGCCGAACGCGTGCTGGCGCTGTATCCATTCGAGATGAGCGGCGGGATGCTGCAACGCATGATGATTGCCCTGGCGGTGCTCAGCGATGCGCCGTTTATTATCGCCGATGAACCCACCACCGATCTCGACGCGCTGGCCCAGGCGCGCATTCTGGAACTGCTGGAGAAGCTGATGCAACAGCGCGCCCCCGGGATGCTGCTGGTCACTCACGATATAGGGGTGGTGGCGCGGCTGGCTGACGACGTGGCGGTGATGGAAAACGGCAAAATTGTCGAGCGGGGCGATGTGCATACGCTGTTCCACGCGCCGCAGCATTCGGTGACCCGTAATCTGGTATCGGCGCATCTGGCGCTGTATGGCATGGAGTTAGCGCAATGACGCTGTTATCCGTTTCGAACGTTTCACACCGCTACGGGCGGCTGGGGTTAACCGGCGCGCATTATCACCCGGTGCTGAACAACATTTCACTGGCGGTTAACGAAGGTGAAAGCGTGGCGCTGCTCGGCAGCAGCGGTT
Source organism: Atlantibacter sp. MEI4A-1023 (assembly GCF_056155425.1). NCBI lineage: Bacteria > Pseudomonadati > Pseudomonadota > Gammaproteobacteria > Enterobacterales > Enterobacteriaceae > Atlantibacter > Atlantibacter sp. MEI4A-1023. The sequence goes on along the minus strand of NZ_CM149568.1, from coordinate 1,392,803 downwards.
GCGGGAAAAGCACGTTGGCAAGGCTGTTAATGGGCCTGGAATCCCCGACTCTGGGCGACATTTGCTGGCGCGGTAAATCCCTGGCGGCGCTGAAAGGGGACGAAATGCGCGCCTTTCGCCGGGATATCCAGATGGTGTTTCAGGACGCCATCAGCGCCGCTAACCCGCGCCGCACGGTACGCGAGATTATCCGCGAACCGCTGCGCCATTTGTTGAAACTCTCTACGGCACAGCAAAATGAACGCATTGCGCGGGTGATGGCGGCAACCGAACTTGATGCCGGTTTACTGGATAAACGCCCGCCACAGCTGAGCGGCGGCCAGTTGCAGCGGGTGTGCCTCGCCAGAGCGATGATTGTAGAACCGAAGCTGTTGATTCTGGATGAGGCGGTGTCGAATCTGGATCTGGTGCTTCAGGCAAACATCATTCAGCTACTGAAAAATTTACAGCAGCAGTACCACACCGCGTGTCTGTTTATCACCCATGATTTGCGTCTGGTCGAGCGGTTTTGCCAACGGGTTATGGTAATGGAAGGCGGAGAAATCGTCGAAACGCTGACGGTGACGTCGCCGGTCGCCTTTGCCAGCGCGCCAGGCCTGGCGCTACAGCGCGCTGTTCTGCCTGCGTTCCCGACGCGCCGGGAACCGCGCGGGCCGGGGCTGACGCTGGTTAGCGATAATCCTTTGCCAGCATTGAAACCACATTGGGTCAGTGCGTAACGGCGCTGCTTTCGCCGCACTCCCCGCCGGGAGGTTTTAACCTCCCTTCATACCGCTCTACATCAAAGCGTCTCCTCTGGCGTCAGGGTTAGGATGCGGAGTCAGGCCGTCTGTCGATGCGGGTCAAAGTGATAATAATGACATGACACTTTTGTCGAACCCCATTCGCCATCCGGCCACCTTTTTTATTTCTCTATCTATATCAATGAATTAAATCAAACACGTTACTGGCATGGAATATGCATTGATTAGTCGTTGAGAAGGTAAAGACGTTTTCCGTTTTGCAAGAACACGATTAACTGGAGAGCCAGGATGAAAAAAGTCGTCACGGTTTGCCCATATTGCGCGTCGGGGTGCAAGATCAACCTCGTCGTCGATAATGGCAAAGTCGTTAAGGCGGAACCGGCGCAGGGTAAGACCAATCAGGGGGATTTATGCCTGAAAGGCTATTACGGGTGGGATTTTATCAACGATACCCAAATCCTGACGCCACGCCTTAAATCGCCTATGATCCGTCGCCAACGCGGCGGGAAGCTGGAAGCCGTTTCCTGGGATGAGGCACTGAATTATGTCGCCGATAAGCTCAGCACTATCAAAGCCAAATATGGCCCCGATGCCATTATGACCACCGGTTCCTCACGGGGTACCGGCAACGAAACCAACTACATCATGCAAAAATTCGCGCGCGCCGTTATTGGAACCAATAACGTCGATTGCTGCGCGCGTGTCTGACACGGCCCATCGGTTGCAGGTCTGCACCAGTCGGTCGGTAATGGCGCGATGAGTAACTCCATCGTCGGCATCGAAGATGCTGATTTAGTGTTTGTGTTTGGCTATAACCCCGCTGATTCCCACCCGATCGTCGCTAACCGCGTGATCCGGGCGAAGCAAAAAGGGGCGAAAATTATTGTCTGCGATCCGCGTAAAATCGAAACCGCGCGCATTGCCGATATGCACCTGGCGCTGAAAAACGGCTCGAACATTGCGCTGTTGAACGCCATGGGCCATGTGATTATCGAAGAAGACCTGTATGACCACGCATTCGTCGCGGCGCGTACCGAAGGCTTCGAAGAGTATCGCAAAATTGTCGAAGGCTATACGCCGGAGTCCGTGGAAGAGATCACCGGCGTGAAGGCCAGTGAGATCCGCCAGGCCGCACGGATGTACGCCAAATCTGACCGTGCCACCATCCTGTGGGGCATGGGCGTGACCCAGTTCTATCAGGGCGTGGAAACGGTGCGTTCGTTGACCAGTCTGGCGCTGCTGACCGGCAACCTCGGCAAGCCGAGCGTTGGCGTCAACCCGGTGCGTGGGCAAAACAACGTCCAGGGTGCCTGCGATATGGGCGCGCTGCCGGATACTTATCCGGGTTATCAGTACGTGAAATTCCCGGAACACCGTGAGAAATTCGCCAGAGCCTGGGGCGTGGCCGAACTGCCAGCGCATACCGGTTATCGCATCAGCGAATTGCCGCACCGCGTTGAGCATGGCGAAGTGCGCGCAGCGTACATCATGGGCGAAGATCCGCTGCAAACCGACGCCGAGCTGTCTGCTGTGCGTAAAGCCTTTGAAGGGCTGGAGCTGGTGATCGTTCAGGATATCTTCATGACCAAAACCGCCGCGCAAGCGGATGTGATTTTGCCATCCACCTCGTGGGGGGAACATGAAGGGGTGTATACCGCCGCCGACCGCGGATTCCAGCGCTTCTTTAAAGCGGTGGAGCCGAAGTGGGACCTGAAAACCGACTGGCAGATCATCAGTGAAATCGCCACCCGTATGGGCTATGCGATGCACTACAACAACACCAAAGAGATTTGGGATGAACTGCGCGGATTGTGCCCGGAATTCTACGGCGCAACCTACGAGAAAATGGGCGAGCTGGGTTATATCCAGTGGCCGTGCCGCGATGTGTCTGAGGCCGACCAGGGGACGGACTACCTGTTCGAGGAGAAATTCTCCACACCAAACGGCCTGGGACAATTCTTCACCTGCGACTGGGCACCGCCGCTCGATCGCGTAGATGAGGAGTACCCGATGGTGCTGTCGACGGTGCGCGAGGTGGGCCACTACTCCTGCCGCTCCATGACCGGCAACTGCGCCGCGCTGGCCGCGCTGGCGGATGAACCGGGCTATGCGCAAATTAACACTGCCGATGCTGCCCGCCTGGGCATTCAGGATGAAGCGCTGGTGTGGGTCAATTCACGCAAGGGCAAAGTCATAACCCGCGCCCAGGTGAGCGATCGCCCGAACAAAGGCGCGGTGTATATGACGTACCAGTGGTGGATTGGTGCCTGTAATGAGCTGGTGACGGAAAACCTCAGCCCGATTACTAAAACGCCGGAATACAAATACTGCGCGGTACGGGTTGAGCCCATCGCCGATCAAAATGCGGCGGAGCAGTATGTGATCAATGAGTACAACAAGCTGAAACGCCATTTGCGGGAAACTGCGATGGGTTAAGTTTTACGCTGATGATAAAAAGCCGGTGAGTCACCGGCTTTTTTATTGGTGGCGTATAACGCCACGGCGTTAAACAATAATCACATCAATATTTCTGTTTTCCAGCAGCATAACCGTTTCGCGGCTAATACCGTCATCGGTAATTAACACGTCAATATCGCTAATCGGCAATACCGGATTAAAGCCAATGCGGCCAAATTTGGTCGAGTCGAGTACCGCCACCACTTTTTTTGCTGCCCGCGCCATCACTTTACTGATGGCATAACCTTCGTTAAACGTGGTGATGCCTTTATCGATATCAATTCCGTCTGCGCCAATAAACAGATAATCCGCCACGATGCCCTTTAATACCGATTCAGCATGCATACCGTGAAAAGAGCGGGTTTTATGGCGGAACGTTCCCCCGCACAGCACCAGAGTGATGTGCTGATTAATCGACAGCACTTCGGCGGCGGGAAGATTATTGGTGACGACGATGAGATCTGACGCATCTGCTAACTGCTGGGCGATTTTTAACGTGGTGCTGCCGCTGTCGATAATCACGCTGTTGCCGGTTGAAACCAGGCGCGCCGCCGCATTGGCGATGCGGGTTTTGGCATCGGCGGAAAGCATGGCGCGGTCTTCCAGCGTAATTTCGTTATGGCTATCGGTATTGCCATTGGGCTTTCCCGTCAGCGTCCAGTTATTTATTTGATTAGTCGCCCCGCCGTGAAAGCGAATAAGCAGCCCCTGAGTTTCCAGCTCGCGTAAATCATTGCGGATAGTCACTTCAGAAATACCAAACTTATTCGCCAGATGCGCTACCTGGACGCTGCCCTTTTCCGTCAGCGCGGCCAGGATTTGATTCCTTCGTTCCACCAGATGCATAGTTTTCGCGTCCTCGCGGGGTTTTTATTGAGGCATATTTTCATGATAGCGAGCATAAATGGACTGATAAATTTCCCGCTGCTGCGGACGCGGCAGTATACCGTCGCGCCCAACATCGCACAGTGATGCGGGTAATACGTCGTAAAGTGGAATAAATTCGTGCGAATGAGTGAGATTTGCGTGACACCATTGCGCCTGCAATGCCGCGCCTAAGGCGCCGGCGTCGCTCACCGTCGGGCGTATCACCGCTATACCGCTGATATCGGCAATCAACTGGCACCAGGCCCGGCTATTCGCTCCGCCGCCAATCACCCGTAGCTGGTCGAAGTGCAATCCGCTTTTCTGGAAAATCTCGATGCCTTTACACAGCTTAAAGGTCACGCCTTCCACCACACTGCGTAATAGATTGGCTTTATTAAAATTGCGGCTGGTAATGCCGGTAACGCTGGCGGTGGCATCCGGGCGATTCGGCAAACGCGCGCCATTCAGCCACGGATAGCATGTCAGCCCCCCTGCCCCCGGCTCGCTGTTATCCAGATAACGTTCAAATTCCGTCAGCGGAATATCCATCACCTCGCGAAAGGCATTGATGGCGTTGGTGACATTCATGGTGCTGACTAACGGCAGCCAGCCACCGGAGGAAGAACAGAACGCATTGATATCCGGGTGCGGCTGGGTGTCAATTTGCTGCGCGGCATGGGTAAACAAGGTGCCCGATGTGCCCAGGCTCATGGTCAGGATGCCCGGTTCAATATTACCGGTGCCGATGGCGGACATCATATTGTCGCCGCCGCCGCTGGAAACCGGAATGCCTTCCGGCAGGCCCAGCTGCGCGGCGCTGGAGGCACAAAGATAACCGGCGGGCTGATGCGCCTCAATCAGCGGCGGCAGTTTGGGCATCAGTTGCGGATCGATGGCATCTACCACCGCGTGACACCAGCGGCGGTTAAAGGTATCGAACCAGCCGGTGCCCGACGCATCACCGTATTCCGCACAGTACTGGCCGGTCAGCCAGTAGTTAACATATTCATGAGGAAGAAAGAGTTTTGCGATGCGCTGATACGCTTCAGGCTCATGCTCTTTCACCCACAGTAATTTGGCGAGCGTAAACGCCACGGGAATGTGGATGCCGGTGAACTGAGACACCGGCCCCCCCATTGCGGCGTGAAACCGCGTTAAAAATGCATTGAGTTCCGGCACCGTTTCGGTATCACACCATAACTTTGCCGGGCGGATAAGCGCATCCTGTTCGTCCAGCAGCACTAAACCATGTTGCTGACCGGATACGCCAATCGCCGCAATGTGTTCAGGCGCAATCTCCGCTTTCGCGATGACCGCCTGAATGCCTTGTGTTATCGCATCCCGCCAGGCGGCGGGATGCTGTTCTTTTTGCCCAGGGCGATCGCTGATGAGTTCGCAGGTGTGATAACTGGACGCCACCACCCGCTCGGTTTCAGCGTCCCACAGTAAAACCTTGGTGCCCTGCGTCCCACAATCGATGCCCAGATACATGATAAATTCCCCGGTGAAGAGTCAGATTTGCGCTGCTTATTGGGTAATGACGCCGTCAAGATCCCACAGGTCTTCCCAGCCTTTGGCGTGTTCCCACAGGAATACCTGGCCCTTAATCAGACGGTTATTACGATCGATGCTGGCAATAGCGGCCATCTCTTCATCGGTTAACGGATCTTCGGTAATACAGGTAATGTTGCCGTAGATCTGATCTTTATGAACCGAGAACGGGATTGGAATATGCCCACGCTGCACCGCCCATTTGATGCAGACGATCGCGGGGTGCACGCCAAGACGGTTAGCAATCTCAACAATGACCGGATCCTCGATATCACAGGTATCGTCTTCGGTGCGGTCGCGATCGGGACGCATCGGCGAACCAATCGGGCAGAAACCGATCGGCTGGATCTCATTGGCGACCAGGAAATCATACAGTTCCTGCTGCTGGAAATGCGGGTGGATTTCCATTTCGTTGGCCACCGGGCGGATCTTGCAATCGCGCAGCAGCAGCTCCATTTTTGGGATAGTCATGTTGGAAGTGCCAATGCTTCTGACCAACCCCATTTCGACCAGTTGCTCCATTTGCGCCCAGGTTTTCATAAAGCGCTCGTGAGAATACGGGGTGGCGTCCGGGCTACGGGAATCTACGGTGCAGCCTGGCGCGTGATAGTTGGAAAACGGCCAGTGCACTAAATACAGGTCGAGATAATCGAGCTTAAGATCTTCCAGCGACTTCTTGCATGACGCAATGACGTCGTCGTGTTGGTCGTTCCAGACTTTGGAGTCGATAAACAACTCAGAACGGCTGACACCGCTTTGCATGATCCTGGCAAATACCTCACCAATCATACTTTCATTGCCGTAAACCGATGCGCAGTCAAAAAAACGGAAACCGGCTTCGGCGGCGTGAAATACGCCATCGGCAACTTGCTCTGCGGTGAAGCGGTCGGAACCAAAGGTCCCCATGCCAATACCGGGGATCTTATAGCCATTCGCTAACGTTTTATACGGAATGGCATCCTGCGAGGGTGCGACTAAGTTTGATAATTTGCTCATTTCTCACGGCTCTATGAAGAAGTTATCGCTATTCCTGCTCATCGGGCTGCCGAAGCAACCCGATGAGTGGGGTGAATTAATACAGAACGGCCTGTGCTTCCGGGGAATCGATATTGTTTTTATCGATATACACCACACCGGTATCGATAAGTTTGTCGACTTTCTGCTGGTTCAGAATTTGGTCGATAGTCTCAACGCCTTTTTTACCCATCTGATAAGAAGATTGAACAATAATACCGTTCAGGGTTCCGTCACGGACGAAATGCTGAAGCGCGGCGTTACCGTCAAAACCCACGGCCACAACTTTGCCGCTGTAGCCCAGTTGTTTAATGGCGCGTGCCATACCGACAGCGGTCGGCTCATTCGCACCGAACAGCGCGGTAATATCTTTATTCGAAGAGAGCGCGTCGATGGTCTGGTTCAGCGCCGTCGCCATATCCGCCTGCGAATAGAATGGGCCAATCATATTTATTTTTGAATCAGCCTTAATCACGTCGGTAAAGCCGCCGACACGTTCAATAGCGCTACCCGCGCCTGGCGTAAATGACATGACGCTGACCTTGCCTTCCTGGCCGTTGGCTTCAATTAATTTCTGTGCAGCCAGCGCGCCTGCTTTACGGTTATCGGTAGACAAGAAGGACTGATAATATTTCGCGCCCTTTTCGCCGAGTGAAGAGTCAATCAGCACGACCGGAATGCCGTTTTCCCAGGCTTTTTTCACCGCCGGGATTAACGCATCGGGATCGGACGGCGCAAGAACAATACCGGATACGCCACGGTTAATGGCGTTATCCACCATATTTACCTGTTCGGCGACCTGGGTTTCTGCTTCCGGGCCCTGGAAGGTCACTTTATATTTATCTTTAAATTCGCTTCCCGCGTCCGTAGCGCCTTTATTCACGTTTTGCCAAAAGTTAGAGTTAGCCGTTTTAACGATAACCGCAATCTCGTTTGATTTGGCGAAAGCAGCCGATGTGCTCATCGAAATTGCCGCAGCCAAACCCAGCATTGCAAATGTTGCTAATTTCTTCATGAACGTGTTCCTTATTATGTGTAGGGGTACAACAGTTAATGTCATTTCACCGAAGGATTAACCTGTGGCTTTTTATTACTGACTTTTTGCTTTACGGATTTTTTTGTAGCCGGACGCTGACGGATTTGGTCATAGGCCACCGCCAACAGGATCACGCTGCCGATAATGATTTGCTGAACAAAGAACGATACGCCGTTCATATTCAGGCCATTACGCAACACGCCGATAATAAAGGAGCCGATTAAGGTGCCCGGAATGGTGCCGACGCCGCCCATTAATGAGGTACCGCCCACGACCGCACTGGCAATCGCATCCAGTTCATACATCATCCCGCCGTTCGGCTGCGCGGTGACCAGGCGAGAGGCGATAACCACCCCGCACAGCCCGGCAAAGGTACCGCTGATGATGTAAGCCACTAATTTGACCTGATTGGTTTTAATCCCGGACAAACGCGCCGCTTCTTCATTAGAGCCGATAGCGTACAAATAACGGCCCATGCGCATTTTGGTTAATGCGAAGGTAAACAGCACCGCCGCAACAATCATTAAAATTACCGGGTAAGGAATACCGGGGAAAATCACCTGCGGTAAGCCATTGTCCCCTTCCTCAACGATGCGGAACAGCGAGCCGTTACCTAAATCGCCGAATGAATCGGGCATACCAGAGACCGGGGCGGCATCGGTCACATACAGCGCCAGGCCACGTAGGATCATCATGGTGCCGAGGGTGGCAATAAACGGCGGCAGACGGAACGTCGTGACCAGAATACCGTTGACCAGGCCGCACGCACTGCCGGTGAGTACGCCGAGAAGCAGACCCAGGCTAACCGGCATCCCGGCGTTCACCGCTAAACCCGCCGCCACGCCCGAGAGCGCCACAATAGAACCGATACTCAGGTCAATACCGCCGGTCAAAATCACGCAGGTTACCCCAATACCGATAAAGGCAATGGTCGAGGTCTGCAGGCCAACCGTCATAATGTTATTGACGGAGAAGAAGCTGTCGCTGGTGAAGGAAAAGATAATAATCAGTAGCAGTAAACCGCCCAACGCAGTCAACTTCTGCAATAAAAGTTTTCTTTTATCGTTCATTTAAGCTAACTCCTGTTCGGTGACGTACATATTCTTCACTCCTGTCGCGTACTGCATGATCTCCTCCTGGCTGGTTTCTTTGGTTTTTAATACCGCCGTCATCTGGCCTTCTTTCATGATTACTACGCGATCGGTCATTCCTAATATTTCCGGCAGTTCCGATGAGATCATAATCACGCCGATCCCCTGGTCCGCCAGTTCATCCAGTAATTCATAAATGGCATATTTCGCGCCGACGTCGATCCCCCGGGTTGGCTCATCAAAAATCATGATCCTGGCGTCACGGAATAACCATTTGGCAATAACCACTTTCTGCTGGTTGCCGCCGCTGAGGTTTTTAACTATCTGCTCAATGTGCGGTGTTTTAATGCTTAATTTTTTTATGTAGAGATCGCATGCCACTTTTTCTTTGATGCCGGATATCACGCCCCACTTACTGCACACTTTATCCAGCGCCGCCATCATGACATTGCTTTTTACCGACATGTCGACCGCCAGACCATTTAATTTACGGTCTTCGGATAAATAGGCGATGCCGGCTTTAATGGCGTCATTCGGGTTCGTGATGGTAATTTTCTTATCAAAAGAAATAATTTGTCCATCGTCCAGCGTTTCTGCGCCAAATATTGCTCGCGCCAGTTCGGTTCGTTTTGCACCAACCAAACCGGTAATACCGAGAATTTCCCCTTTCATTAAATCAAAGTCGATACCTTCAAATACGCCAAAACGGCTGGCATTTTGAATCGACAATATCACTTTGTCTTCCGCCTGGGATTTGCGCGTCGGGAAATGGTTATCCAGCGAACGCCCGACCATTTTGGTGATAATCTCGTCCATAGTAATGTCGGCAAAAACATGGTCGGAAATAAAAGCACCATCACGGAAAATAGTAATATGATCGCAAATACGCTTTAATTCTTCCATGCGGTGAGAAATATAAACGATGCACACATCGCGGCTTTTTAATTTCTCAATCAGCTGGAAGAGTTTATCAATTTCTTTTTTGGTTAATGCCGATGTCGGTTCATCCATAATTAATACTTCGACATCAAACGATAGCGCTTTGGCGATCTCCACCATCTGCTGTTTCGCCACCGACAGGGTGTTAACGATATCTTTTGGCGAAACATCAATGTCAAACATTTCCAACAGCTTAGCGGATTTCTCTTCCATTAAAGCAAAATCAACCAGCCCGTTTTTTAACGGCTCGCGCGCCAGGAAAATATTTTCCGCCACGCTGAGATGGGGAACTAAGTTAAGTTCCTGGAAGATCATACTGATCCCGCTTTTCTGCGCTTCCAGCACGGAATCAAACGAGATTTCTTGATCTTTATAATAAATTGTTCCTTCATCTGCGGCATGTACGCCAATCAACACTTTCATTAATGTCGATTTGCCCGCACCGTTTTCACCCATTAAGGCGTGAACTTCCCCTTTACGCAGCTGGAAATTCACATTTTTAAGTGCGTGAACACCGGCAAATGATTTGGATATATTTCTCATTTGCAATATGGCTTGCTTCATGAAAAACTCCAGAAAAAAGAGAATAAGAGACTTAACATTCCACCGGCGTAACGCCTTTCTTCAGAAGAATGTTTCCATATTTCCGTGTTGAAGAGGTGATCACCACGCAACTGGCTTTTTTCGCTCTATCATAAAAGGCAAAGCGGTCGATAAAGGTAATTTCCTGCTTTTCCGGCAACACCGATTTATAATCATCAATTAACCCTGGCGGTAATTCATCACCCGCGCTTGCGGACATCATTACGACAGCATCAGTAACGTAACTGTCCAGTTCAAAAAGCGGCATCATTGCCTTAAGTAATTGTTCCACCTGATTACCATCAGCGCGAATAACATTTTCATTCACCGAATGGGCCGGGAAATGCGCATCACTCAAAACAATTTCGTCGCCATGACCCATGCAATATAGCGTATATAGCAATTCAGGAGAGAGACGGGGATCAATATTTTTAAGCATGATTGCTCCAGTATTAATAAAAATCGTAAATATGTTTTTATTCGAAAGAGTAAATACGCCCGGCGCTACCGCAGGTCATAATTTTATGGCGTACCACATCGGCCATTGCCGCTTTCGCCAACTGGTTATATTCTCGCGGATCGGTTGAACCCGGCTTTTCAAGGAAAAAGGTTTTTAAAGTTTCAGCGAAGGCTAATTTAAGATCGGTTGCCACATTGACCTTACTTATCCCCAATTCAATACATTTTTTCACATCGCTATCGGGAATACCGGATGCGCCATGCAGCACCAGCGGAATATCCACTAATTTGGCGATTTTCTGGAGCCGCTCAAAATCCAGTTTTGGTGTGGATTTATAAAGCCCGTGCGCGGAACCAATCGCCACCGCCAGCGAGTCAATATTCGTTTGTTCAACCAGCAAGCGTGCATCTTCCGGGTTGGTATAAGGATCGGCCACGTCGTCGATAATCAAATCATCTTCCTGGCCGACGAGCTGGCCAATTTCTGCTTCCACGCTGCAACCGTAGTAATGACATAACTCGGTGACTTTGCGCGTAATGGCGATATTTTCTTTCAGCGGCATGGCGCTGCCGTCGATCATCGCCGAGCGAATACCGGCGCGGATTTTGCCATGAATATCGTCAAAATCATGATGATGATCGAGATGCACAACTACCTGCTGATTATTCTCCGCCGCCATAGATTCAACGATGGCGATAATTTGCTGTACACCCGCATAGCTGTAGGTGCCCGGCGTCCCGGCAAGAATAACCGGTGATTCCAGCTCTTTGGCAATGGTTAATACCACCTGAATAGTTTCCAGGTTATGAATATTAAACGCCGGTACGGCATAGCCAAATTTACGTGCATGATTAAGTAAATAACTGCTGTTAATAATATGATTCATCGGTTACTCCCAGTGCAGTAAAATTTTGCCGTTTGCCGGGCCGCCCTGTAATGCCATCACCTGCTCGATATACTCATTTTCATTAACGATGCAGTTGATAAGCGGGTCGATTTGAATTTGCCCGTTACGGAACATGTCAATGGTTAAACGCCATTCGTCTCCGGGGAACGGAGCGGAATAATTCATCCAGCTGCCGAATACCAATAATTCTTTGCGTAGAATTTGTTCATACTCGGTATAGGTCATCGACAGGTCTTTATGCAGCGTACCGATTAATGCCACCTGCGCCCGTGGTCCGGCAATTTTCAATGCCAGCTTAAAGGTCTGCGGCGTACCGGCGGTTTCCAGGATCAGCTGATCGAAATTTATGTCAGCCAGGAAGGCGGCTTTCTCCAGCGCATTCTCTTCCGCCACGTTGATGACGTGATCCGCGCCGAGCTGCTTCGCCAGATCTAAGCGCTCGTTATTTATGTCCACTGCCGTGACGGATTTTGCGCCCAGCGCTTTGGCGCTCTGCATCGCCAGCAAACCGATGGTGCCGACACCCAGCACGATCACATTTTTATCCTGGCAACCGCCCGCCATTAATATCGGATGCACACCCACGGTAACGGGTTCGAAAAATGCGCCCTGCAGCGGCGTCACGCCTTCTGGCAATAAAAAGCAGCTGCTCTCCGGCATGGTGACGTATTGCGCATTGCCGCCGGGCAGGCGAGAGCCGACAAACGAATACCCTTTGCCTAATGAGTAAAACCCGCGCTGGCATTCCGGCGCTGAAAAATTGGGGATCAGCGGTACGCAACACACGTTGTCACCCTCTTTGACCGAGCTGACCTTACTGCCCGTGGCCACAACACGTGCGGAAAATTCGTGGCCTAAGCGCACCGGATAAAAATGCGCGCCGTGGTGGAAAATACGCGGAATATCAGAACCGCACAGCCCGGAATAGATCACTTTGACCAGCACGTCATATTCGCCGTATTCGGGAATATCGGTTTCACGTATTTCCAGTTGGTTATTTTCCGGGATAACAATTTCTTTCATGGTCGTCATGATGATGTCCTTATTCCGGGTCACAACCATAGGCATACAGGCGCAGGACATCCTGAATACGGAACAGCACCAGGTTTTTCGGCGTCAGCGGGATTTGCTTTGCGTTAATACGCTGGAACTGCTCCGGGAAATACTGGCTAATGACACCCAGCGGCAGCGTGGCGTTTTCCAGGTTAGCGAACATCTTGTTCACGGCTTTATTGATGGTCGGATGCGGCCAGTAGTAACGCAGACGGTCAGACAGGCTGAAGTGCAGGTCAATCATCGCTTTCGAATGCAGGGCGCTGTAGTAATTTTTCCAGTAGCCCGGCTCATCCTGCATGACATTGTCGATCACCGAGACCAGCTCGCTGCGCTCGCCGGGTGCCACCAGGGTGTTTTCAATCATCGCCAGCGCGAACATAGCCTCACGCAAAGCGAAAGTTAACGCCGGGCCGACTTTCAAAATCGCAAAGTGATCGCGTACCAGGGCTTTATAAGCCTCTGCCGTCTGGTAATCGGTTGAGTGGGCTTCATACACCAGGCTGGTGCTTTCGATCGCTTTCGTTAAATCACGCGCCAGTTCCGGCTGGTAATGAACAATGGAGGAGTGGTCAAACTCTACGCCCGGTTGAACCACAATGGCGATGATACGTTCAATCGCATCATGCAAATCCAGTTTGGCGAAAGCATCATAATGGGTCTGGATGGTTTCCATCGCTGCTTGCGGCGTGGTGATATGCACCGACTGGATCGCCTCTTTTTCACCGCCCGGAACCGGCACTTCGGTGCCAACCACATAGGTGATGTGCTGTTTTTGCTCGTCAGTCGCCACGCGCTCCGCCACCTGGCACAGACGCGCCGCGCGCTGGGCTACCGTGACCGGCAATAACGGAACCGGGTCATCCGCGCAGGACATGGAGGTATCAATATGAATTTTGGTAAAACCGGCACGGACGTACTGCTCGATCAACACTTCCGATTTCAGTAACGCGCTTTCTGCCTCTTCGCCTTGCCAGCAGTTGGGGCCGAGATGGTCGCCGCCGAGGATCAGCCGCGCGTGCGGGAAACCCACTTTATCGGCAATGGCCAGCACAAAATCGCGGAACTGCTCCGGTTTCATACCGGTATAGCCGCCAAACTGATTCACCTGATTTGACGTCGCTTCAATCAGCACTTTGCGCTCGCTGTTCAGGTCGAAAAGCAGCGCCGCTTCAATCACCAGAGGATGGGCAGAACAGACTGAACAGATACCAACAGGTAACCCTGATTTGTGTTTATGTATGATATCTTTCATTTGATTTCCTTTATGTTGCAAATTTGAAATTGAATGACTCTCTGGTTTCTATCATTACCGTTTTACTTTCCTTTGTTTGCGATAAGCATCACAAAAACGGTCAAAGCGAAAAAAGAAAACGAAAGTGAAAAGTTTCACCCCAGCTTGGGTTTCGATTTGTTTCGGTTAAAGTGCAGGAACAGCGTAAGTCAGGAGTGAAAGACGCGTTGGCAGGTTTTTACGAGAAGGATTCCAGCATTGAAAAATGCAAGCCGCAGCGGTTGGGATTTGCGCTAAGGGTTATTAACCTACAGGCCTCATAGAAATACGTTGGGTCAGGCTAAATAGCCAACCAGGGATGCCCCGAATGGATGAATTATCAATTACAGAAATCCATGAACTCTGTATCAGTATGGCTAATCAGGTTATTCAGCGTCTTGGCTGGAAAAACCTGTCCGTAACACCTCTGCATAATAAACAAAAGCAGCAACTTGCCGCTGGAGTAGCAAACAGTGTTCTTAACTGGAAATGGGCGATGGAGAGATACAGAAGTAATTTTGTCGATAGCATTCTTGGTTTATCCGTTAAAGTTAACCATCATGCGGACCAGGACATACTACATGCGGTAATTCTTTGCAAATATGATAGCCGCCGCCTGCTATTTTCTCTTTGTATGCTGGAGAATTTTGTTCAGCGCCAGGAGCCAGCGTTGTCAGGCAAGATTCTTAAAATTGCGCTGATTTACTCAACGTTTTTTTGCGAAATTATCGGGCTGGAAGAGATGTACATTCAGGACCCGACTACAGAAGTCCGGCCACGCTATACGGCTTATAGCTTCGCACAGGTATGGCATGACCACGATAAAATTTCTGCTGACGTGGCTGATGTCCTTCAATGCCTCAGAGTCAAATTAGCACACACAGCACTGATTGTTTAATGTACAGCCCGGATCTAGAATTCTGTGTCATGAATTATTTCTTTCAGGGGAAACATATGAACGAACCCACTACTAAAATAAAAATTGATGCCGAGTCTTTGCAAGCTGCGATAAAACGAGTCTCCGATTTTTGGGCAACCATTGATGGCGATAAACTTGCTCAGCTCTGCCTTGAGGAGAAAGACATGGATCTTATTGGACGCAAGAAAGACCCGAAAAACTCACAGCACGATTAATTTTTTCTTTTCAAGGATATGAAAAAGGCTCCCATCGGGAGCTTTTTGCTATGCCGATTCCCTTTCCATTAGCGTAAAGCCAATATCCACAATCCCTTCCTCAACCGGTAGCCCTTCAATCTTGTCAGCCAGCAGCGTGGCGGCATCTTTACCGATTTTCCAGCGGTCGACATTGACGGTAGTAATTGCCGGAATATTGCAGGCGGCGAAATCCAGATCGCCGAAGCCCATCACGGCAAGATCCTGCGGAACGCGTAGCTGGTGAGTCTGGGCTTCGAAAATAGCCCCCTGCGCCAGGGTGTCCGAGCTGCAAATAATCGCGTCAAACGTCTGATGGTTTTCCAACAGTTCGGCAAGCCCGCTGCGCCCCAGCGCCATGGTGGCGGGCAGCGGCACAAACGCATCCTGCCACTGGCAATCGCCGTGGCGGTTAAGCACATCCAGCACACCCTTTTTACGCAGCATGGCACGTTTATCATCGGTCCAGATAAAACCAAACCGGCGGTGGCCTTTGTTAAGCAAGTATTCCCCCATCGCGTTGCCGATTTTTTCGTGGGAGAACCCCACCAGCATATCAATCGGCGTGGGGGTTAAATCCCAGATCTCCACCACTGGCAGACCGGTGTTGATGATGGCTTTTTTGAGTTCGTTATTGTGATGAATACCGGTTAGCACAATACCGTCAGGGCGGCGGGAGAGCAGCGTCGAAACAAGTTCGGTTTCGCTTTCATGGCTGTACCCCGCCACGCACAGCAGCATGTGATAACCCCGCACCGCCAGCTCATCGCTTAACGACTGAACGGTATCGACAAACATATTGTTATTGATTTGCGGCACCACTACGGCAATCAGTTTGCTACGCCGTGAAGCCAGGCTGCCAGCTAACAGATTAGGGATATAACCGGTTACTTTCACCGCTTCCATAACTTTCTCTACGGTGGCTGGGCGAACGATGTTTGGCGTATTCAACGCACGGCTTACCGTCATGGGAGACAGACCTGAGGCGCGGGCGACATCTTCGAGCGTCGGTGCGCGCGAAGCCGTATTTCTGGCGTTTCGTTCACTTTTCAATTCAACAACCGTCCTCTGATGGAGCATGAAAGCGCCGGTCATTATCGGCCAATTATCGTCCTGTATCCAGAAAGGATTCCGGCCATACCGGGCGCTTGAACTCGCTGATTATGCTCGTCTTTCACGCTTAACCTTATCACTCCTACCGCCAGAAATTTCATCGACGGCCTTTCGTCCAAAATGATTGCGCAATCATTTGATAAAAATCTCTACGTTATTGATGGTTAAAATTCTCGATAAACCTCACAAAAAACGATCCGTTAAGCGGCTAATTGCGATCTAAATCGCATTTTAACCCACAAAAGATAGCGCTAACATGGGCTCAGTCATACAAATGTTAGCGCAAACATTTTAAACCACCGCGTTAATGGAGACTCTTATGATCGATAGCGCTAACTCCCAGGCCGTGACCTACGCCAAAGTGACAAATGCGAAAACTGCCACCGAGACCGGCGACCGCATTGCGTGGGTAAAAATTTCCCTCTCTTTCCTGCCGCTGGCTACGCCGGTGAGCGACGCAAAAGTGCTGACTGGCCGTCAAAAGCCGTTAACCGAAGTGGCGATTATCTTTGCCGAAATCCGCACCCGCGACGGCTTCGAAGGCGTCGGTTTCAGCTACTCAAAACGCGCAGGCGGCCAGGGGATTTATGCGCACGCCAAAGAGATCGCCGATAATCTGCTGGGCGAAGATCCAAACGATATCGACAAGATCTACACCAAACTGCTGTGGGCGGGCGCGTCCGTGGGCCGCAGCGGCATGGCGGTGCAGGCGATCTCCCCGATCGATATCGCATTGTGGGATTTGAAAGCCAAACGCGCCGGGCTGCCGCTGGCGAAACTACTCGGTTCGCACCGCGATTCCGTGCAGTGCTACAACACCTCCGGCGGCTTCCTGCATACTCCGCTGGATCAGGTGCTGAAGAATGTGGCGATCTCCCGTGAAAGCGGCATTGGCGGCATCAAACTGAAAGTGGGCCAGCCGAATACGCAGGAAGATATCCGCCGCTTAACCGCCGTGCGTAAAGAGTTGGGCGACGCTTTCCCGCTGATGGTGGACGCAAACCAGCAGTGGGACCGTGAAACCGCTATCCGCATGGGCCGCAAAATGGAAGATTTCAACCTGATCTGGATTGAAGAGCCGCTGGACGCCTACGACGTGGAAGGCCACGCCGCGCTGACTGCCGCGCTGGATACTCCTGTCGCCACCGGTGAAATGCTCACCAGTTTCCGCGAGCATGAACAGTTGATCCTCGGCAACGCCAGCGACTTCGTCCAGCCGGACGCGCCGCGCGTCGGCGGCATCTCGCCGTTTTTGAAAATTATGGATCTGGCCGCCAAACACGGTCGCA
This sequence comes from Atlantibacter sp. MEI4A-1023, assembly GCF_056155425.1. NCBI lineage: Bacteria > Pseudomonadati > Pseudomonadota > Gammaproteobacteria > Enterobacterales > Enterobacteriaceae > Atlantibacter > Atlantibacter sp. MEI4A-1023. The sequence continues at coordinate 1,375,276 of NZ_CM149568.1, read as the reverse complement.
AGCTGGCACCGCATTTCGCTATGGAAGTGCACCTTCACCTGGCGGCGGCCTACCCTATCGAGCCGTGGCTGGAGCATTTCGAATGGTTGAACCCGATGTTCAACGAACAGCTCGAACTGCGCGATGGCCGGATGCACGTTTCCGACCGTCATGGTCTGGGCTTCTCTATTAGCGAGCAGGCCCGTAAATGGACGGTGCTGGAATGCGAATTCGGTAAGCAACCTTAATTTTTCCGGGTGGATAAATAATAACGGCGTCAGACCGGGCATTTGCCACCTGGAATAAATACCCTCTCTCGTTCACGATTAATAACCCTACGCAGGAGTTATCTTCCATGGATAATTTCAAGGCCAAAACCCATGTTCGCTATACGATTTTAGTTTTTTTATTTTTAGCCACCGTATTTAATTATGCCGACCGCGCCACGTTATCCGTAGTGGCCCCGTTTATGAGTAAAGAATTAGCGTTCGATCCGGAAATGATGGGGCTGGCGTTTTCCTCATTCGGTATTTCCTATGTGATTATGCAAATCCCCGGCGGCTGGCTGCTGGACCGCTACGGCTCCCGGCTGGTCTATGGCGTGGCGCTGATTGGCTGGTCGCTGGTGACCATGTTACAGGGTACAATTTACCTGTTTGCCGCCCCGCTGATGGCGCTGGTCACGCTGCGTTTACTGATGGGCGCGATTGAGGCGCCTGCTTTCCCGGCCAACAGCCGGTTAAGCGTGCAGTGGTTCCCGAATAAAGAACGCGGATTTGTTACTTCGGTTTACCAGGCGGCGCAGTATATTTCTTTAGGCATCGTTACGCCGTTAATGACCATTATTTTGCATAATTTAAGCTGGCATTATGTGTTTTATTATATCGGCGGCATCGGCATTATTCTTGGCATATTCTGGCTGAGTTTTGTTCAGGACCCGTTTAAGCACAAGAAAATTAATCAGCAGGAACTCAATTATATTAAGCAAGGCGGCGGCGAGCCGGAATTAGGCAAGCAGGAGAAGAAACAAAAAATCTCGCTGACGCAATTAAAACAGGTCTGCGTGAATCGCATGATGATCGGCGTATATATCGGCCAGTTCTGCGTCACGTCCATCACCTGGTTCTTCCTCACCTGGTTCCCGACCTATCTGTACCAGGCCAAAGGGATGTCGATCCTTAAGGTGGGCTTAATCGCCTCCATACCGGCAATTGCCGGGTTCGCGGGCGGTTTAATCGGCGGGATGTTCTCGGACTATTTGCTGCGTAAAGGCCACAGCCTGACTTACGCCCGTAAAGTACCGATCATTTGCGGCATGTTGCTCTCTTGCGTGATTGTGAGCGCTAACTACACCCAGTCGGAGGTGATAGTGGTGGCGGCGATGAGCATTGCGTTCTTTGCCAAAGGCTTCGGCAACCTGGGCTGGTGTGTGCTGAGCGACACCTCGCCAAAAGAAGTGCTGGGCGTGGCGGGCGGCGTATTCAATATGTGCGGCAACCTGGCGAGCATCATCACTCCGCTAGTGATCGGCTACATCCTGACCACCACCCACTCTTTTGATTACGCCATTTTGTACGTCGGCTCGATGGGGCTGATTGGCCTGTTTTCTTACGTATTTATTGTCGGTCCGCTGGATCGCATTAAATTGCAGCCACTGGCGGCTGCGTAATTGGTGTTTTAAATAGCACACGTGCTGGACGGCCCGCACTCACTGCCGCCAGCACGTTTTTTCAACACTGTCTGCAACAATAACGCCTAATGAAACCGTTTTGTCTAAAAATTCTCCAGCGCCTTCTCCACATACAAATAGCCAATCCCCATAATCTGCTGCGCCCGGCTTAACTGCCCAAAGGCGACTCGCGTGGCGTTGACGCGCGTTGGGTCCGCCGGATCGAACGGGTTTGTGCTTATTTGCCGGGTAATGGCCGCCAGCCAGCGCTCGCCAAACTCGCAGCAGCGCCCGTAAAACCAGATCTGGTTAATATTCAGGATATTGAGGAAGTTATACAGGCTCAGGCCAATCGTGGTCGCGCCGTTTTCCACCCACTGTGCCACCATCGGATCGTGCTGCCGCCACAGGGTCAGCAAGTGTGCCGTAGTGAGCTTGTCGATATCCTGATCGCCCATCCCCGGCTGGCTTTTAAACCACACCCGCGCCTGTTTTTTTAACGCCGTCAGGGATGCCACCGTCTCCAGGCAGCCGTAGCGCCCGCAGGTACAGGCCATGCCGTCCGGGTCGACGATGGTGTGGCCAATCTGGCCGCTGCCGTACAGGCTGCCGCGATAAATCTGCCGGTTAATCACAAACGACGATCCAATTCCGTAGTCGACGTTAATCACGCAAAAATCCTGCTGGCGGCTGGGGTTCTGCCACTTTTCCGCCAGCGCCAGCATCACGCAGTCGTTATCCACCAGCACCGGCCATTTGAGCTTTTCTTCCAGTAGATATTTGATTTCCACCGGTGCTTTCCACGGGGCCTGCGGCATGGTTTGCGACACGCCGGTGACCGGGTCCACCTGCCCGTGGATGGCGATGGCAAGACGGAACGTATTGCCGCTCCAGGTTTTGGTGTATTGATGGCAAATCCTCAGCACCGCCGCGAGCAGCGCTTCCGGGTGTGGCGCATCAACGTGGGTTTTTGCGTATTCGCCTAGCGGCGACAGTTGCTGATCCACCAGTTGGCTTTCGATGGTGGTCGGCGTCACGTTCAGGCACAGGGTTAACGGCCCGGTTAACGGGATCTGGAAGCTGCCGCTGCTTAATCCGCGTTTACTCAACGTGTGCTGTGAATGAGCCAGATGCCCCTCCTCTACCAGCTCGTCGAGAATATTGCTCACGGCAGGAATCGACAGATCGGTCTGGCGCGCCAACTGCGATTTGCTGACCACTTTTTCCTGCCAAATCAGCGTCATTAACGCCTTTTTATTGTACTGCCGCACCCGCTGATTATTCAGTCCAACGATCGTCACTTCACTAAACTCCGTTAACTGTATTCCGTGACCACTGCGTGTTACCGCCACGAATTTGTTGTCCAGAATGACAGCATACCTTATTTCACTGTCATTTTTTTACTGGAGAGATGCACATGTACGGCAACGTGAAGGTCTGGCGAGAGAGCATTTCCTTACCGACATGGACCACGGGTCAGGAAGATCCGAACCCAATGTTTCTCGAAAAACGCGTTTACCAGGGGTCATCCGGCGCGGTCTATCCGTATGGCGTGATTGATACGCTCACCGGTGAGCGCGAAGACAAAATCTATCAGGCAGTCTGGCTGGAAAACGACTTTATCAAAGTCATGCTGCTGCCTGAGCTGGGCGGGCGCATCCACCGGGCGTGGGACAAAGTGATGCAGCGCGACTTCGTTTACTACAACGACGTGGTTAAGCCCGCGCTGGTCGGTCTGGTTGGCCCGTGGATCTCCGGCGGGATTGAATTTAACTGGCCGCAACACCATCGCCCCACCACGTTTATGCCGGTGGATGTGACGATTAAAGATAATGACGACGGCTCGCAAACCGTCTGGCTGGGTGAAGTTGAGCCGAAGCGCGGCTTGCAGGTGATGACCGGTTTTACGCTCTATCCACACAAAGCGCTGATTGAAATCACCGGCAAAGTCTTTAACCCCAACGCCACGCCGCGCCACTTCCTGTGGTGGGCCAACCCGGCCGTGAAAGGCGGCGACGATCACCAGAGCGTCTTCCCGCCGGACGTCACCGCGGTATTCGACCACGGCAAACGCGACGTCTCCTCGTTCCCGATTGCTCATGGTACCTATTACAAAGTGGACTACTCGGCGGGCGTGGATATCTCGCGCTACAAAAACATCCCGGTACCCACCTCCTATATGGCGGATAAATCGGATTACGATTTTGTCGGTGCCTGGCACCACGGGGAAAACGGCGGGCTGCTACACGTAGCGGACCACCACGTATCGCCGGGCAAAAAACAGTGGAGCTGGGGCTATGGCGATTTCGGCCAGGCCTGGGATCGTAACCTGACCGATGAAAACGGCCCGTATATTGAGCTGATGACTGGGGTCTTCACCGACAACCAGCCGGACTTTACGTGGATTGCGCCGTTCGAAGAAAAAGTCTTTGTGCAGAACTTCCTGCCGTATAGCCATCTCGGTACGTTGCAGAACGCCAACACCGACGCGGCGATCAAGCTTGAGCGCCACAGCGGGCAACTGCATCTCGGCGTCTACGCCATCGCGCCGCTGGCCGACGTGACGCTGGAACTGTCACAAAATGGGGAAGTTGTCTGGCAGCAGCCGCTGACGTTAACCCCGGCTCAGGCCTGGCAGGAAACCCTTGCCGATAGCTTCCCGGACCGTCTGACTTTACTTCTTCGTGACGCCAGCGGCCAGCCGATGCTGGGTTATCTTGAGCATATCGCCGAAGAAACGCCGCTGCCCGATCCCGCCTCCGCCCCGGCACTGCCTGCGGACATCACCAACGGCGATGAACTCTATTTCATCGGCCAGCATCTGGAGCAATACCTGCACGCCAGCCGTTCCGCCTTCGATTATTATCTGCGCGCGCTGGAACTCGACCCGAACGATTACCGCTGCAATGTGGCGCTGGCAACGCTGGAGTTTAACCGCGCCAGGTGGCCGCAGGCGCAGGCATATGCCGAAGCGGCGCTAAAACGTGCGCACCGCCTGAATAAAAACCCGCAATGCGGCCAGGCCAGCCAACTGCTGGGCGCGGCGCTGGAGAAACAGGGCCAGCTTGATGCGGCTTACGATCACTATTTCAAAGCCAGCTGGAGCGGCAACTGCCGGGACGCGGCATTCTATGACCTGGCCCGTCTGGCCCTGCGCCGTGGCGATAGCGCCAAAGCGCTGGCGTTCTGCCAGCAAAGCCTGCGGTTCAACGCCAGCAACAACCTGGCAATGGCGCTGAATGCCCTGCTGATGGCGCAAAACGGTCAGCGCGACGCGGCATTAACTTACGCTGAGCAGCAGCTTACCGACTACCCGCTGAGCTACGCGCTGCACTACGCCCGCTATGCCATTTCGAAAAGTGAGCAAGCGCTTACTCAACTGCGTGACGTGACCAACCAGCGCGGCGTTAACGCTTCGGTGCTGGCGGGATGGCTGGTGAATCTGGGCATGAAAGCTGAGGCCCGCGAGCTGCTGGCATTGCTGGATAACCTGGAGACGCTGCCGCTGCTGTGGCGTGCGACGCTGGCAGAAGACGCCGCACAGCGCCAGCACTGGCTGGATCAGGCCAAAGCCAATTTTTCCATCAAAGTACGCTTCCCGAACCTGGTAGAGGAAGTAGAAATGCTGCGCCAGCTACCGGAAGACGGCTTCGCGCAATATCTGCTGGGCTGTTTCTGTTACAGCAAAAAGCTGTATCCGGAAGCGGTGGCCTGCTGGGAGTTCACCCGCCAGCAACTACCTGACTTCGCCGCCGTTCATCGCCTGCTGGGGATCTGGGCCTGGAACAAACAACACGACGCCGCGCAGGCGGAAGCCTCGCTGCGCAAAGCGGCAGAACTGGAGCCGGAAAACCCGCGCCTGCTGTTCGAGCTGGATTACCTGCATAAACAACTGGGCCGCCCTGGCGCGCAGCGCCTGTCCCTGCTGGAAAAACACCAATCTGTGGTACTGATGCGTGACGATCTTACCGCCGAATTGCTCAGCCTGTGGCATATCCACGGCAAAAACGCCGAGGCTCATGCGGTGCTGGCAGAACGCACGTTCCACCCCTGGGAAGGCGGCGAAGGAAAAGTCACCGGCCAGTATCTGATTAACCAGCAGCGCCGGGCATTAGAGGCGATCCAGCACGGCGATTACCGCCGCGCGCAAACCCTGCTGAAAGAAGCGCTGCACTACCCGCTTAATCTCGGCGAAGGCCGCCTGGCCGGGCAAACCGATAACGACATCTGGTATCTGCTGGGCTGGTGCGCCGAACAGCAACAGGAAACCCAGCACGCCGATGCAGCCTGGCGGCAGGCCACCCAGGGAGACGCGGGCCTCGATGCCGGACGCTACTACAACGATCAGCCGGTGGATTACCAGTTCTGGCAGGCCATGGCGCTGAAGCGCCTCGGTGAGCACCAGCAGGCCGACGCCCGCTTCCGCCAGTTTATCGCCTGGGGGCAGCAGCACCAGAACGACCCGGTGGAAAGCGATTTCTTCGCAGTCTCCCTGCCGGATCTGGTGGTGCTGGACAGCGACCCGCAGCAGCGCCAGCGCCAGCACTGCCTGTTTGTCGAAGCGCTGGGCTATCTGGGGCTGGGCGAGCGCCACGCCTTTAGCGAGCGCATCGACACCCTACTCACGCTCAACCCGGCTCACGATAAAGCGCATCTGCTGCTGGCCCTGAGCAAGAGTCCGATCCTTGGTTAACTAAACGGGGGGAGCAATCCCCCTACCCATAACAACTTCTCTCAACGGGAGAGGAACATCATGCATAACACTCAACAACTCCGTATGGGCTACATATGGATGATTTGCCTGGTCGCCGCCTGCGGTGGCCTGTTATTTGGTTACGACTGGGTGGTGATTGGCGGGGCGAAACCCTTTTATGAGGCCTATTTCAATATTACCGATCCGGCGGTGTCTGGCTGGGCGATGAGCTCCGCGCTGGTAGGCTGCATTTTCGGCGCGTTTATCTCCGGCTGGTGCGCCGACAGGCTGGGGCGCAAAATCCCGCTGATCATTGCGGCAATCCTGTTTACGCTTTCGGCGTGGGGCACGGCAGTCGCCACTCACTTCGATCTGTTCGTGGTGTTCCGTATTGTGGGCGGTATTGGGATTGGCCTGGCAGCGGCAGTAAGCCCGATGTATATCGCCGAAGTCAGCCCGGCGGAAAAACGCGGCAAGTTCGTGGCTATTAACCAGCTCACCATTGTGATTGGCGTGCTGGCCGCGCAGCTGATTAACCTGGCGATTGCCCAACCGGTGGCCGCTAACGCCACGCTGATGGAAATCCAGCAGAGCTGGAACGGTCAGATGGGCTGGCGCTGGATGTTCGCCGCCTGCGGGGTACCCTCGTTCCTGTTCCTGGTGATGATGTTCTTTGTGCCGGAATCTCCGCGCTGGCTGGCCTATGCCGGGAAAACCGAACGCGCCCGTAAAACGCTGCTGAAAATCGGTTCGCAACACTATGCCGATACGACTCTCGCGGACATTAAGCAGACCCTGAGCGCTGATGCCAGCGCCCAGAAAGTGAGTTATTCCGCCCTGCTGGAGCCAAAAGTGAAGCCGATTATCATCATCGGCATGGTGCTGGCGGTGTTCCAGCAGTGGTGCGGCATTAACGTCATCTTTAACTACGCCCAGGAAATTTTCGCCTCCGCCGGTTTCGATATTAACAGCACGCTGAAATCGATTGTCGCCACGGGCTTAATCAACCTGGTGTTCACCCTCATCGCGCTGCCGTTGGTCGATAAATTGGGCCGCCGTAAGCTGATGCTGATTGGCGCGGCGGGCCTGACAGTGATTTATGCGCTGATCGCCGCCGCCTACGGCCTGGGCATTCTCGGCTGGCCGGTGCTGGTACTGGTGCTTGCCGCTATCGCCATTTACGCGCTGACTCTCGCGCCGGTCACCTGGGTGCTGCTGTCGGAAATCTTCCCCAACCGGGTGCGCGGCCTGGCCATGTCGGTCGGTACGCTGGCGCTGTGGGTGGCCTGTTTTATTCTCACCTACACCTTCCCGCTGCTGAACGCCGGGCTGGGCGCGGCGGGTAGCTTTATGCTCTATGGCGTGATTTGCGCGGCAGGTTATATTTTCGTCCTGCGTAAAGTGCCAGAAACCAAAGGCGTCACGCTGGAAGCGCTGGAAAAACACATGGCGGGCGGCGATCCGCTGCATGCCTCCACCGCGCATCGCGTAAGCCAGTAATGGATATCTTCACGCTACAAAACCCGCATCTTCAGATGCGGGTTACCCCGCAAGGCGCGGCGCTACTGGCGCTGGAAACCACCACTCAGCAACCAATACTCCGACCCTGGCAGGGCGAGAGGCCCTTTCATCCTGGCGAAAGCTCGCTATTTCCGATGTTACCGCTGGCAAACCGGGTGGCGGGAAACCGTTTTGCTCAACGCGGTACAACGGTTAATTTGCCCGCCAGGCCGGGCGATCGGGACGGATTTTTACATGGCAATGGTTGGTTAACACAGTGGGAAGTCTGTGACACCAAAGCGCACGCCATCACCCTACAACTGCGTGCGAAGGAGACATGCGGCTTCGACTATCATGCACAAATCACTTATACCCTTGCAGAGACCCGGTTTATCGCACAATTAGTGATTACTCACTGCGGCGCTACGCCAATGCTTTATGGGGCGGGGTTTCATCCTTTCTTTGCCAAAACGCCGCAAACGCAGCTGCAATTTTCCGCCAGCGGATACTGGCCTGAAGATGAGCGGCATTTACCGCTTGAATGGGCCTCTGTCATACCCGCTGCGCTGGATTTTATGGCGCCGTCCAGGCCTGGCGCGCAATGGATTAACAATGGATATTCCGGCTGGAATGGCGTTGCCCGGCTCATCAACGATGAAAGTGCAATTATTCTTCGTAGTGATACTCCGTGGCTGATGGTTTATCAGACGCCGCAAAGTGAATTTATTTGCCTGGAGCCCCAGACGCATCCGGTAAACGCCCATCATCAGCCAGGGCAGCCGGGATTGCGGTTATTAATGGCGGGAGAGCATTTAGCATTTACCCTTCACATTGAGGCGCTGCAACATTTGTGACCTTTCCCTGACCCTTTCAGAATAATGAAAAGGGTCAGGGCATTTTCTGAAAACTTTCCCTTCCCCCTTATTTTCACCCCTAAAATTTTGTGACGCACTTATCAAAATAAGAACAAATTCATTAAGAAAAAAGTTTCACCTATGAAAAAAGTTTATTTGTATAATGAATACAACACATTGATAACAAATAACATTAATCTTTAACATTTATATAAGTGCTTTCCTTTTTTACCGGTAAAAGCTTTTTTTGTTAAAACCGGCATATATATCTTTGTTTACCCCTAATGGATTAAAAAACTGCTCAGGCCGATCCGTTGATCAGTGGGCGATATTTAATATTATATTAACCAGACCCCTGCTTGATCTTGTTTAAGGCCTATCGATGAAACAACTTCGCAGCCTAAAATGGTTTGAACGCAAAGAGAATTCAGTTTCTATCGCAAGGACTCGCCCGCAAAATCAGGAATTACCGAATGATGAGTCAGATCATTCTTTGCATACTCACATTTATTATTTCTGCATAAAGTGGTCATTTGGCAACGTATACTTGCGCGCAGTGTTAACGACACCCAATCCAGGAATTTTACATAATGTATCCGGCCCAGGACATCAACAAACTATCAGGAACAATCTACTTAACGGATTAGCTCTTCTAAAAAAGTGGAATACCCCATCGCCCGGATACCTCAGAGGCGCGATAAACATGCGCTCAGTTGCCATGACAGGGGAATTTAACAATTATTTCCGTACGGGTATTATTTCAAATACATGCCACGCTTGCCTCACAAACACTATGCCCGGCAACCCGCAGCCCTCGTATGTTCAGAGATGCTTATCCACTCTCACAGTAGACTCGTTAATAGCCAAAGCCTCAAGCTCGCTTAAGGCATTACGTTACCAGAATCGGAATATTCCGTTACTGAGGGATTTGAAGCATCGGGGCAAATACTTATCCGAAGATTTTGATTATGCTGGCGGCAAAACTTTTGCAATTAATCGGCGAAAGAATAAACGTCACGCACGTGCCCTCATGGCGAATTCGCAAAAATCATCAGGACTTTATTACGGGTGTCGGGTTTATGGTGATAAGGCTTATACATTGTTGCTCCGATCAAAATGGAATAATACCCGTACCCTTGCAGTAAAGGATAGTCAGTGGCTTGATAGCGCAAACATTAAACATTTATCTGCTACCTACCCGGTGCCAAATCAAAAGGCCAAACAATGTGCATTCGAAAATACCGAAGAATATAACCTTAAAACCAACGAAAGTGATTTTATGGTTGTAACGTTTAACGCGTGATTAGCGCATACATCTACATTGCTAACCAACCGTACTGAAGGCTAATTCAGAAGCCGGGCTTGACTTACTTAAGGAAGGGTCAAGTTCATAAATAAAATTCGAATCTCATCCGGCATAAGCAGAGGAGTTAATGATGAGTCAATACTGGTCAGACGACAATATGCTTTTTTCACTGGTAAAAGAAAAACTCTTTGTCGCATTAGTTGGCGATGTTATGGATACGATGGGTTTGCAACATCAATTTTTGAATCCGCAACTTAAACCTATTGATCCCAACATGGTGATTATTGGTCGCGCTATGCCGGTACTGGAAGCCGATTTTTTTCAACAGCAGGCAACGGGTCATAATGAAATAAGCGAAAAGCCGTTTGGTTTACTGTTTCATGCATTAGACGATCTTAAGGAAAATGAAATATTTATTTGTGCCGGTGGGTCGCTGCGTTATGCCCAGTGGGGTGGCTTAATGACGATGCGCGCGCTTCAGTGCGGCGCTGCGGGGGCGGTTATTCATGGTTACCATCGCGATACCAATGAAATCTTGCGGCTTAACTTTCCCGTCGCGTCTTTTGGCAGTTACGCCCAGGACCAGGGCCCGCGCGGTAAGGTGGTTGACTGGCGCGTGCCCATTGAGCTTGATGGCGTACGAGTGGCACCCGGCGATGTCATCTATGGCGATCGGGATGGCGTATTAGTCATCCCCGCCCAGGCCGTGGATGATGCCTTCCACGGCGCATTCGAAAAAGCTGAAGGGGAAGACAGGATATTAGCCGCACTTAAGGAAGGTATGACGACAGTTGAAGCCTACAACAAATTCGGAATTATATAAGTCATCCCGATCGTTAACGTTATTAGTGGGGTTTCAAATGAAAAATATCGTACGTAAACGAAGCCAGTTTATGCGTCACCCGGTTTCAATATTATTTCATGTGAAGCCATTTTAATGCCAGACCTCACTTCGGTTGATAAAGCATCAATATTATCCATTAAAGAAGTGTTGGAAGCCCGAATTAAGTGAAATTAGCGGTAATTTACAACCCTGGCAGATTTTATTAATTATTTTTTTGAAATGGTCACACCCTATTAAACGATAAGCACTCCGCCTGTCGTCGGCACACTTTACTCATCTAAATATTATCTGGGAGGCAGAATGTCTAATCGCACCGCCGCGTACCGCGCTCCGGCATTAAGTCGGGGACTTCAGGTGCTCATGCACCTGGCTAACTGCGGTACGCCCAAAAGCATGGGACAGTTAGTTATCGAACTGGAGTCATCATTCAGTCAACTTTTCCGTATCGTCGTCTGTCTGGAAGATGAAGGGTATCTTTCTCAGGATGCACAGCGCTATTACCACCTGACGGATAAACTCCTGTTGCGTAACAGCCCTCACTGGATCCGTGAGCTGGCGACGTCGCCGTTTTGCATCGAGCAAATGAGAGAGTTTAGCTGGCGAACCAATCAGCCTTGCCATCTTGCAGCCTGCCATGACAACGCGATTCGTATCTGCGCGCATGCCCATCCCGATTTCACACAGTCAATCAGCGCGCGCGAAGGGTCAGTGTTGAATACGGTTAAGTCCAGCTCATCGCTGCTTTTTCTTGCCATGGCGAACGATCATGACGCGTGGTCACTGATGCGTAACTACAGGCTCGACCACACGTTACGTGGCGTACTAACGGAACAGCTCGCTGAGATCGCGTTGCAGGGATATGCGCAAATCGCGCACGATCACATCGTGGGATTGACCTCTATTTCTTATCCGATAAAGGGGATTGATGGTTTTGCCAAAGCGGTGATTACCTGTCCCTATTTCGAACGGATACCGGGCAATTTTCAGGAAGTGAAACGGGCGCTGGAAACGCTGGCCCATAACCTGAGTGAGGAGCTGTGCCGGTTAGTATTCAGGCCTGAAGCGCAAGCGCTCAGGCCTGAATAACGGTTATTTATAAACCGGTAGCAGATTCATGCTAAACAAAATATGGATTAACGCGTTGGCGGCACCGAAGAGCAGGATCAGTGCAATCATCGCGTTACCCCCCCACACTCGGTAGCGCGGGCTACCGAAACGTTGCCGAGAAGCGCGCGCCAGCAGTGCCGGAACAATCGCCGCCCACACCGTGGCGGCAAGCCCGGCGAATCCGATAGCATAAATAAACCCGTTCGGCCAGATTAAACCACCGAGCATTGGCGGTAAGAACGTCACCAGCGCGGTTTTAAACCGCCCCTGGCGGCTGTCGTCGAATTTAAACAGATCGGCCAGATAGTCAAATAAGCCTAACGTCACGCCGAGGAAGGAACTGGCAACCGCGAAGTTAGAGAAAACGGTTAATAGCAGATCGAGGGTTGAGCTGCTTAATAAGCCGCTCAGGGTTTGCACCAGTACGTCAATGTTGCCGCCTTTTTCAGCGATGTCGATAAACGCCGGGCGCGGAATATTGCCCATAGTGCCTACCAGCCAGATCACATACAGCACCAGCGCCATTAACGTGCCTAATAGTAGGCAGCGGCGAATGGTTAACGGATCTTTGCCATAATACTTCATCAGGCTCGGTACGTTGCCGTGATAGCCAAACGATGCCAGGCAGAACGGCAGGGTCATCAGCACATACGGCAGATATTGCGGGGCGACTTCCGCTTCATTCAGCAGTACTGCTGGCTGGACGTGCCACAGCAGGCCGCCAAAGGTCATAAAAAAGGTGAGAATTTTCGCGCCCAGAACGATGGTGGTCATCCGGCTCACCGCCCGGGTGCTCAGCCAAACGATAAACGCCACCGCTAAAGCAAACAATAATCCCCCCAGCCTGGCCGGGAAATCAATATTCATTTGCGAGAAAGTATGATGAATAACCGATCCGCTGGCAGAGATATAGGCGTAGGTTAATATATAAAGTACAAACGCAACGGTAACGCCATTAATAATATTCCAGTGTTTACCTAGCAGATCTTTGGTAATGGTGTCAAAGCTTGACCCTATATGATAATTAAGATTCGCTTCCAGGATCATTAATCCGGAATGCAACATACAAAACCAGGTAAAGACTAATGCCAGCAGTGACCAAAAAAACCAGGCGCCGGACATAACAACCGGCAATGAAAACATGCCTGCGCCAATAATGGTTCCACCAATAATCATCGCGCCGCCAATTAACGACGGGGTACTATTTGTAACCGATAATGTAGCCATGTAGCGTTTTCCTCGCGAGGCTAAATACACTTCACCATTCAAGCTGTATCTGCGTTGGCTGCCTTCGTTCACCCCAGTCACTTATTTATGTAAGCTTCTGGAGATTCACTCAGTTGCCGCCTTGATAAAGCTCGAATGGTTTCGTGTATTCTTTATCCTGGAACAAATATTGAGCGCTCCTGTTGCGGGAGCGCCCGTTTATATTATTTAACCGGTTTCAGGCGAGCGACAAAGTGGCGCAGCACAGGCGGCTCGTAGGTGAAGGTCAACCCTTTGATGGTGGACGCGCGCGCTTTCACGGCAATTAACGCATCGGCGATGTAATCCATATGGTCATTGGTATAAACGCGGCGCGGGATGGTCAGGCGCAGCAGTTCCATTGGCGACGGTTTCTGCTCGCCGGTTTCCGGGTCGCGGCCCAGCAGCAGTGAACCAATCTCTACGCTACGGATGCCCGCTTCGAGGTACAGTTCGTTGTTCAGCGCATGCGCCGGGAACTGTTCCGCCGGGATGTGGGGCAGCAGCAGTTTGGCGTCGACAAACACCGCGTGACCGCCGGTCGGGTACTGAATCGGGATACCGCCTTCGCGCAGACGTTCGCCCAGATATTCCACCTGGTTGATACGGTACGCCAGGAAGTCTTCATTGGTGCCCTCTTCCAGGCCAATCGCCAGCGCTTCCATATCGCGCCCCGCTAGCCCGCCATAGGTGACAAAGCCTTCCATCGGCACGCAGCGAATACGAACTTCGTTAAACAGATCTTCGTCGTCGCGGAAGCAGCACAGGCCGCCAATGTTCACCAGCGGATCTTTCTTCGCAGACATAGTCAGCATGTCGCCGTACTGGTACATCTCGCGGATAATCTCTTTCACACTTTTGCTGGCGTAGCCTTCTTCGCGCTGCTTGATAAACCAGGCGTTTTCGCAGAAGCGCGCGGAGTCGATGACCACCGGGATATTGTGCTGTTTGGCGATGTCATACACTTCGCGCATATTCGCCAGCGACACCGGCTGCCCGCCAGAGCTATTACAGGTAACGGTGGTAATGATTGCCGCTACGTTTTCCGCACCGTGTTCCGCAATAGTCGCCTTCAACTGCGGGATATCGAAATTGCCTTTCCAGTCATACCAGGAGGTGGTGTCGAACGCTTTCGGCGTCACCACGTTAATCGCTTTCGCGCCGTTTAATTCGACGTGCGCGGCGGTGGTATCAAAGTGGAAGTTGGAAATAAATACCGGACGTTTGGATTTGCAGCGCGCAATCAGGCTGGGGAACAGGATCTGCTCCGCACCACGGCCCTGGTGGGTCGGGATAGTATACGGATAGCCGATAATCTCCTGCACTTTTTCGCACAGATTGAAGTAGTTGCGTGAACCGGCGTAGGCTTCGTCGCCCATCATCAGGCCAGCCCACTGGCGGTCGCTCATTGCCCCGGTGCCAGAGTCGGTCAGCAGGTCGATATAGACATCTTCGCTTTTTAGCAGGAACGGGTTATATCCCGCTTCTTCCAGCGCTTTAACGCGATCGTCAAAGGTGGTCATGCGAATATTTTCAACCATTTTAATGCGGAACGGCTCAGGAATGCGTTTCATAATATATTCTCCAAAAAATTACCCTGCTGCGCGGAAAATATTTATGGCGGATCAACGCGCAATAAATATCATCCAAACGCAGTGTTCAGATTGTCTGTTTTAATAAGGGAATAACCGGAGAATTAACGAGGGAAATCGTTGGAAATGCGCGGGTCGAGATTATACCAGGCGTTTAAGCCACCTTTCGCTATGAGGCGATAACACGCGGTGTGTTTCATTACATCGTCCTCTGTCTGGTTAAAATGAATCATAAAGATAACCAGGTTTTAAAATTTGTCCGTGATTAAATGCACAATTTAACTATTCGCTATAAAGCGAATTTATTTCTCTCACTTTTAGTAACGAATTTATTAACCAGCATCACGAAAGGATATATCTGAGAGGCGGTATTACTCGTAATCGAAAATGTGATAAATGCCTCAGGCGGATAATGTGCCTGAGGCATTGTCGTGTCAGGCAATTAGCCCTGGCTATTGCGTCGCGCCATCAGCTTACGATACCAGCGTGGATGGTGCTTGCGCGCCCACCGCTGGCTGACGCGGCCTTCGATCATGCCCTTAATTGACCCTTTAACCCAGAACGCCATATAGATGTGGATCAGGATTGCGTGAATCAGCACGATGGCGACCACCGCGTGGATCAGCAGGCTATAGCGGATCGCCGGGATCGGGAAAGAGTCGGCGAACCAGGGCCGCCAGATGATCACCCCGCTCACCAGCAGCACGAAAATCATGCTCATGATGGTCCAGAACATCATCTTTTGCCCGGCGTTATATTTGCCGACGTCCGCCACGTGGTGCTCGTTGCCCTTCAGCACTTCAACAATATTCTTCACCCAGGAGATGTCTTCCCGCTCCGGCAGGTTGTGTTTCACGAAGCGGAAAAACATAAACATCAGCATCACAAAGGTCAGCACACCGAAGAAGGGATGCAAAATGCGCCCCATCTGCGGGGTGCCGAAGGTTTGCGTGAGCCATTGCAGCGTCGGGAAAAACAGCGCGATGCCCGACAGCGCCACCAGGAAAAAGCAGATCACCACCGTCCAGTGAACGGCGCGGTCAATAAAGCGGGTGCGCAGGATGTTGGGTTCGTTATTCATGGATGTCCTCCGATTTCTCTTCCGTGGATTCGGTATTCGGACCCACGCCGATGTAGTGGAAAATCAGCCCGGCAAAGGTCGCCAGGAAGCCGAGGGTGGCCAGTGGTTTTAACGCGCCCTTCCACAGGTTGATGGAGGTATCAATGTGCGGGTCGGCCTTCAGCCCGTGGTATAGCGCCGGATTGTCGGCGTGATGCAGCACATACATCACATGGGTGCCGCCTACGCCCTGCGGGTCATACAGCCCGGCGTTGGGGTAGCCGCGCGATTTCAGATCGGCGATACGCGTTTCAGCGACCGTGATCATTTCTTCTTTGGTGCCGAACTGGATTGCGCCGGTCGGGCAGGTTTTTACACATGCCGGCTCCTGGCCCACCGCCACGCGATCCACACACAGGGTACATTTGTACACCCGGTTATCCTCTTTATTGAGGCGCGGAATATTGAACGGACAGCCCGCAATGCAGTAACCGCAGCCGATGCAGTGTTCAGACTGAAAATCGACGATGCCGTTTTTGTACTGAATAATCGCTCCTGCCGCCGGGCAGGCCTTAAGGCAGCCCGGATCGGCGCAGTGCATACAGCCGTCTTTGCGGATCAGCCATTCCAGGCGGCCATGCTCTGTGGTTTCGCTAAAGCGCATCACCGTCCAGGCTTTGGCGTCCAGATCGATGGGGTTATCGTAAACGCCAATGTTTTCACCCACGTCGGTGCGGATGTCGTTCCACTCGGAACACGCCACCTGGCAGCCTTTACAGCCGATGCAGGTCGACACGTCGATAAGTTTGGCGACTTCCTGCTTAAAATCGCGCGCCTGGGGTGGCGGTGTTAATCCGTTAGTCGCGGAAATTTTAATGATGTCCTGAGATTGCATAGACACAGGCGCTCCTTACAGCTTTTCAATATTGACGAGGAACGCCTTGAATTCCGGCGTTTGCGAGTTGGCGTCACCGACGCTCGGCGTCAGGGTATTGGCGAGGAACCCTTTGCGCGTGGTGCCTTCAAAACCCCAGTGGCAGGGAATGCCGATGGTAGAGACCGGTTTTCCGTCCACGTTCAGGGTATGCAGGCGCGCGGTCACCACCGCTTTGGCTTTGATAAACCCACGGCGCGATGACACTTTTACCCAGTCCCCGGCGCTGATGCCCTTCTCTTTCGCCAGTTGCTCGCCCACTTCGACAAACTGCTGCGGCTGGGCGATGGCGTTGATCAACGCGTGCTTGGTCCAGTGGCGGAATAATTCGGTTATGGAATAGGTGGTCGCCACATACGGGAAGTTTTCCGCCGTGCCGAGCATTTTTGCGTCGCGCTCGAAAATACGCGCTACCGGGCTGTGCACCACCTTCGGGTGCAGCGGATTGGTGCCAATCGGGCTTTCCATCGGTTCGTAGTGCTCCGGGAACGGGCCATCGGCCAGTTTATTGAGCGCAAACAGATGGCCGAGACCGTCCGGCAGCATGATAAACGGGCCAACTTTGTCCTCTGGCGCGGCGGTAGGCGGGTAATCCGGTACGTCAAAACCCTGCCACTGCTTGCCGTTCCACTGCATCAGCGGACGTTCCGGGTCCCAGGCTTTGCCCTGTGCATCGGAAGAGGCGCGGTTATACAGGATGCGGCGGTTCATCGGCCACGCCCACGACCAGTTGTTGACCGCTCCAAGGCCGGACGGATCGGCGTTATCGCGATTCGCCATCTGGTTGCCCTGCTCGGTCCAGCTTCCGGTGTAAATCCAGCACAGGCTGCTGGTCGAGCCGTCGTCGCGCAGATGGGCGAAGGCGCTTAACTGCTGGCCCGCTTTGGCGATCAGCGTACCGTCTTTGTCGCGCACGTCCTGCCAGGCGCGACCGTTAGATTCGCGGGCGATCTCTTCCGGTTGGGGATCGTGCGGATCGGCATAGTTCCAGTCGATAGCCTGAAGCGGCTCCGCACCCACCCCACCCTCTTCGCGATACAGCTCGCGCAGGCGCAGGAACAGATGGGCCAGAATTTTGCTGTCATGCAGCGCTTCGCCCGGCGGATTGGCGGCGGCGTAGTGCCACTGCAACCAGCGCGAGGAGTTCGCCACCGAGCCGTTTTCTTCCGCAAAACAGGCGGTGGGTAAACGGAACACTTCGGTCTGGATGGCGCTGCTGTCCACGGCATTCATTTCGTCATGGTTTTGCCAGAAGCTGGCGGTTTCGGTGGCCAGCGGGTCCATCACCACCATGTATTTCAGCTTCGAAAACGCTTCTACCGCTTTATTTTTATTGGGAAACGACGCCAGCGCGTTAAAACCCTGCACCAGCAGACCGTTGAACTGGCCGTCTACCATCTGGTTGACCATGCTCATCACGTCGTATTTTTTGTCCCATTTCGGCAGGAAGTCGTAGCCCCACTGGTTGTCGGCAGTGGCGGCATTGCCGTAAAAGCCTTTCAGCAGGCTCACCATAAATGCCGGGGTGTTTTTCCAGTAATTCACCTGGCCCGGCATCACCGATTTCGGCGTGGTTTGCTCAAGGAAGGTTTGTAGCGAGGTTTGCTTTTCGCTCGGCAGCGGCAGATATCCCGGCAGCGAGCCGTCCAGCAGGCCGAGGTCGGTATAACCCTGCACGTTGGAGTGGCCGCGCAAAGCGTTGATGCCACCGCCCATCATGCCAATGTTGCCCAGCAGCAGTTGCACGATGGCGGCGGTACGGATGATCTGCGCGCCGTTGGTATGGTGCGTCCAGCCCAGCGCGTAGAGGATCGAACCGGCTTTATTTTTAGCCGCGGTTTCGGAAAGGGTTTTGGCGATGCTCAGGAAATCGGCTTTCGGCGTACCGCAGAGCGTTTCTACCATCTCCGGGGTGTAGCGGCTGACGTGGGCTTTGAGCAAATTAAACACGCAGCGCGGATGGCCCAGGGTGTCATCGCGTTTAATCTGGCCCTGGCCGTCCAGCTCGTAGGCCCAGGTGCTGCGGTCGTACTGGCGGGTGGCCTCGTCGTAGCCGCTAAACAGCCCGTCGGTAAAGCTGAAGTCCTCGCGTACGATCAGCGCGGCGTTGGTGAATTCACGCACATACTCATGCTGGATTTTGTCACTGGTCAGCAGGTAGTGGGCGATACCGGCCAGAAACGCCACGTCGCTGCCTGGGCGCAGCGGTGCATACAGATCGGCCACGGCGGCGGAACGGTTAAAGCGCGGATCAACCACCAGCAGCTTGGCGCCACGGCGTTTTTTCGCTTCCACCACCCATTTGAAGCCCACCGGGTGCGCTTCGGCGGCGTTACCGCCCATGATCAGGATTACGTCGGCATTGCGGATGTCGATCCAGTTGTTGGTCATCGCCCCGCGGCCAAAGCTCGGCGCCAGCGCCGCTACCGTTGGGCCGTGGCACAGGCGCGCCTGGTTTTCTACGGCGACCATGCCTAAGCCGCGCGCGAATTTATTATCGATAATCCCGGTTTCGTTACTGGCGGCGGAGGAACACAGCATGCTGGTGGTGGCCCAGCGGTTTACCGTCACGCCCTGTTTATTGGTGGTGACGAAGTTGGCATCACGGTCCGCCTTCATCAGGCGCGCGATGCGTTCAAACGCCTCGTCCCAGCTAATGCGCTGCCATTTATCGCTGCCCGCCGCGCGGTATTCCGGGTACTGTAAACGCTGTTTGCTGTGAATAAAGTCGATCAGGCCCGCGCCTTTCGGGCACAGCGAACCCCGGCTCACCGGATGATCGGCATCGCCTTCGATATGAAAAATACTGGAAGTGCTGTTTTTTGCGCCGTCGCCCAGGCCGTACATAATCAGCCCGCAGCCCACGGAGCAGTAGGTGCAGTTATTTCGGGTCTCTTTGGCGCGTAACAGCTTGTACTGACGCGGCGCGGCTGAGACATCAAACGGCGCGAAGCCCAGCGCGGTCAGGGTGGTACCGGCCATCCCGCCGGCACACATTTTGAAAAAGCCCCTACGGTTAACTTGCATTTCTTCACCACTGTTGTTGTTTTCGTGGCGGAAAAATAGCAACTCAGCAAGTTCAAAAATTGCCTCAAATCAAGCCGCTAGCGCGACTACCCCTAACATTCCCGTGGGTTTATAACCCCCCGTCCGCAGGGGGTTAGGGTTTTGTGACACCAGCGGGGTAGAAAGCTATTTCTTGCGATACTTCTCGGGGATTTCCGGCACCGGCGCACGATCGTCAATTAAGTGATGAAGGGTCAGAATCGGGTGCCGCCATAACATTTTCGGCCCCGCCCAACGCATAATCTGCTTCATCTCTTCACGTTTTGCCGGTTGATAACAGTGGATCGGGCACTGGCGGCAGGCGGGTTTGTTTTCACCAAAGACACATTTATCGAGGCGCTTCATGGCATATTCATAAAGCGCCTGATAATGGGCAGGCTCCGCCAGCGCCTGTGGGCTTTTACGCTGGTAAAGCGCAATCATTTTCTGGATGGTGAGTTTTTCACGATCGAGACGCGCGCCCATTATCCTCTCCTGTCAGTTGCTGCTCTTCGTCTGCACCACCTGGCCAAACCCTTTGCCATCCAGTTCTGCATCCGGGGCAGCGAAAAAGTCGATGTTGAAATAAGTGTCCGGCGTCAGCAGTTCAATGCGATGCCAGTACTGCGGCGGGCTGACGCCAAACTGCCCTTCGTTAATGATCAGCTCAATTTCCGGGGTCTGATCGTACTCGTTTTTAAAACCAATATATTTTACCGCGCCGCGCATCACAGAAAGGCGACCGTAGACATCTTTTTTGGTGTTGTGGTGGGTTAATAACGCCTGAGGAACGGAGGAGCTATCAAAGAACGCGGTGGAACGGGTGTGTTTATATTCTGCAGGAATGCGATGAGCCATTTGTCTTACCTCTAAAGTGAAGTTAGTTAACTATTGCTCTGCATCTTCCATGCCAAAAATAAATATCATTAAAATCAATATGATGAGATTTACAAATGAGAAAGGTTGTCATTTTAATAGTGTCTAAATGACTGTTTATTGTCTTAATGACAATCAAGTTAAGGACTGCCTGGAGCCAGAATATCCTGGATAGTTTACAGAAATCCAGAACAGAGAATGGCAGGTCGCGCCCACCGTCATCCGTAGAAGGCGGATGACGGTGGGTCTGAGGTTACGGCTTACGTTCAGTTTCGGCCTGAAGATGGAAACGATGGGTCAACTGGCTTCCTGTCCATCCATACCATCCGACATAGGCGAAACAGACAACCGGAATCGCATAGGCCATTTCTACCGAGATCCCCCGGGCAACCAGTCCCATCAGCAAAGGGATCGCCGAGGCGCCAATAACCGCCATGATCTGAAGCGAGGTGCCGCGCTTCGTTTTTTCACCCAAATCTTTAAGGCCCAGGGCCATCGTCGTCGGGGACATGATCGACATAAAGATGAAAGAGGCGATCAGCGCAACGATGGAGACATACGGAACGCCGATCACCACCAGCGAGGCGAGTATCACGTTGATCACGCCATAAATCCCCAGCAGACGATGCGGAGCGATCCAGCGCATCAGCACGGTACTGATGAATCGCCCGGCCATGAAGCCTGCCAGCGCAATGGATAAAAATACCGACGCCTCACGCGTTGTGGCACCCGGCCACTTCGCAATAGCCAGCGTAATAAAGAAGGCACCAGAACCCACTTGCGCACCGGTATAGACAAACTGGGCAATCACACCGTGAACAAAGTGAGGCATTTTTAACAGGGGTACCGACTGGCCCGTCTCGCTCACGGCCACACCGGTTTCGCGAATGTCCGGCATCCGGGTACGGGCAATAAGCATTAACAGCAGGACAGCCACGACGGCGATAGCAAGATACGTTACCTGTACCGGCGTATTGTCTGTTTCACCACTGCCAAAGATGAACGTTGCGCCGATCAACGGAGCCAGGAACGTCCCCAGTCCATTGAAAGACTGCGCCAGGTTCAGCCGACGCTCGCTGGTCTGCGAAGAGCCCAGCGCCAGGATGTAGGGGTTTGCGGCGGTCTCCAGGCAAGCAACGCCACAGGCAAGGATAAACAGAGCGGCAAGAAAAAACCAAAAATTGCTCGCACTAATCGCCGGAAAAGTAAGTAACGCCCCTACGGAGAACAGCAAAAGTCCACCGATGATACCCAGCTTATAGCCATATTTTTCCATAAAGAGGGCTGCGGGCATCGCCATGATAAAATAGGCCAGAAAATAGGAGGCCTGGACCAGCCCCGCCTCGAATTTATCAATACCCAGCGACTCCTGAAATCGCGCGCTGAGCACATCGTTAAGGCCATAGGCCAGCCCCCACATAAACGTGAGTGAAACCGTCAAAACCAGGGCTACACGATACATCGAAGCCTGCGATTGCTGGGCCGGAACAGGATTAATTTGCGTGGTCATTATTAGCTCTCCTGCGTTGATGCAGCGCGATGGCTGTATCTGGACGCCAGGTTAACGATGCATTTCACAACGTAGGGCAGTTTTTCCGGGTGTACAGCGGTGGTTGAGATCGCACCGTTGCCGGCAATACAGACCTCGCCTCTGTCTGCCAGTAACACCGCCGACGCGATAGTCGCGCCCTCAGGCAGGGTAATTTTCGTTTCAGTGCTGCCATCAAGAAACACGTAGAGTTCCAGCGTGCCTGATTGTTCATCCTGGCGCACTGTCGCTTTGGGGCAAATTTCACCGGCTGGAGCAACGTCAAAGATCGCTTCGTGATGCGATTTAATCCACTTGCCTGCCTCGGTGAGGATCTGCACTTCTTCTGGACGGATCGCCCCGCTGGCTTTCGGCCCCAGATTAACCACAAGGTTATGCCCCTGGGTAATGCTCTCAACGAGCCGGGCAATAACCCAGTCGACGCCATGAAGTTCAGCTACCGCGTTGTAACCCCAAAAATCATCTGCCGTTTCCGCCAGGGGATTAACCTGTAGGGTGAGATCGACTTCAGAGGCATCAGCGGCATGACCAAGGCTGGCAAGCCCAAGTTCGGAGATCTGGTATCCTTCCCCTTCGATCTCGCTTGAAAATCCCAGCCCTTTATTATTACCAATCAACGTGTCTGGAGAAGCGCGATGAATGGCTTTGTATAAATCTTCGATGCGCCATTTATCGACATCTTTTAACGCCCAAAAACCGTCGAACCATAAACTCTGTATGGTCGTGCCATAGCCCGTCAGTAACTCTTCAAGCTGTAGGCGCATAAACTCAAAATAAGCATCCATATCCCCCTCACGATCTTTATACAGCGCAAGAGAATAGGGTTCTTTATCGATAGGGTTCACGTCATTAAGAACATCCGGATAGAGGGGATTGGTCCAGTCGAGGAGCGAATAATAAAGCGATAAACGGATGCCCTGGCGAGTAGTCTCTTCCGCAAAGGCTTTGACGATATCAACACCACTCGGACTCATGGAAACGGAATTGTAAGCGGCAGCCCATGAAGAGGCTTTGGTATCCCATAAGCTATAACCATCATGGTGACGGGTAACGAGAATGATGTAACCCATTCCTGCTGCTTTTGCTGTTGAGACGATCTCTTTAATACGGCCAAGCACCAATTCACGCGCGCAGCCTGTCTCGCCAGGTTCTGGCGCGGTGAAATGTTGGGCGAGAGCGGTATAGGCCGCTAATCCCGCCTGGGTGCCGTTATTAAATTCCGGGATATGGTTAAGCGCCCACTCGCCTTTCGCGATATGGCTATAGATACCCCAGTGAATAAACAGACCGAATTTTTTGGCCGCGAATTGTGAACGCATGTGCATCTCCTTTGATATACACAAGGTGTACATCAGATAGTGAGAGATGACAGCTCCTGTATCCGAGTTGTCATCCGTGAACTGAATCAATGTTGTAAAGGAATGGGTGATTCCTCGTTTTTTGCTATCTCGAGTTAGCAAATTGGGCGTCACTTATTAAAGTTCTGTATGCAGAAAGTATAATTTTCAAATGGGAATACGTTATGCAGACGGAAAAACCAGTGGCTCCCGGCCCCTGCCAGGGCAATTACCAGGCTGCGTGATAGAGCGCGATAATGTCAGGGAGGCTGGCTTCACGCGGGTTGCCTCCTGTGCAGACGTCGTCCAACGCCGCCTGTGCCAGCGCTGGGATATCCTCTTTACGCACGCCAATATCACGTAAGCTCAGCGGAATACCCACGTCGTGATTCAGGGCGAAAACCGCATCCACAGCAGCCTGGCGCGCCGCTTCCAGGCTCATGCTTTCTACTTTTAGCCCCATCGCGCGGGCGATATCGCGGAATTTTTCGCCGGTATGTTCCGCGTTGTAGCGCATAACGTGTGGCAGCAAAATTGCATTAGCGACACCGTGCGGTGTGTTATAAAACGCGCCCAGCGGATGCGCCATCCCATGCACCAGCCCCAGACCTACGTTAGAAAAGCCCATGCCTGCTACATATTGGCCCAGCGCCATAGCTTCACCCGCATCGCGTTCGCCCGCAACGGACCCGCGCAGCGCCCCGGCAATGATTTCGATGGCTTTAATGTGTAAGGCATCGGTTAATACCCATGCGCCACGCGTGATATAGCCTTCAATCGCATGTGTTAACGCATCAACGCCCGTCGCCGCTTTCAATGCAGGCGGCATGCCATCCATCATGTCGGCATCAATAAAGGCGACCTGAGGAATATCATGCGGATCAACGCAAACAAATTTACGGCGCTTTTCCTCATCGGTAATGACGTAATTGATCGTGACCTCTGCGGCAGTGCCAGCGGTGGTCGGGATCGCTAACACAGGGACGCTCGGGTAACGCGTCGGCGACAATCCCTCCAGGCTACGCACGTCCGCAAACTCGGGATTTTTACTGATAATACCGATCGCTTTGCAGGTATCCTGCGGGGAGCCGCCGCCAATCGCGATCAAATAATCCGCTTCACTTTGCTTAAATATCGCCAGGCCTTGCTGGACAACAGCGATGGTGGGGTTCGGGACTACACCGTCGAACATGTCCCATTTCAGGCCGGCATCGTCCAGTCTGCGGGTAACCTTATCAACGACACCACACTGCACCAGCGTTTTATCGGTAACGATTAACGCTTTACGGTAACCACGACGCGTGACTTCAGCCGCTAACGTATCAACCGCACCCCGGCCAAACCAGGCCGTTTCATTCAATATCATTCTGTGTGCCATATCCCTGCTCCTTGTGGTGATAAGCCGTTATTTTTCGACACGTAGTCCGTAGGTTTTGAATTTTTCCAGCACGATAGCAATAGCCTGGTCATCCAGTACCGGCACAGAATCGGTAACGGACAGCGTATTGATGTAAAGCCGGGCTAACACTTCAACCTCATGGGCTAACCAGAGCGCTTTCTCGAGGTTTTCTTCGCAGGCAATTAATCCGTGATGCTGCAACAAGGTTGCTTTACGATCTTTCAACGCCACCACTACGTGCTCAGAAAGTTCACGCGTGCCAAAGGTTGCATAAGGTGCGCAGGGTATGGAATTGCCCCCCGCCGCCGCGATCATGTAATGAATAGCCGGAATCGGGCGATTAAGAATTGAAACGGCAGTACAGTACACCGCATGGTTATGGACTACCGCATTCATATCAGGCCGGTTCAGATAGACCGCCATATGAAACCGCCATTCGCTGGAAGGCACTTTCCCTTCTTCAAAATTGCCATCCCGATCGACAAACACAATCATATTTTCGGTCAGTCTTTCGTAAGGGATACCGCTTGGGGTAATTAACATGCCGTCTTTATAGCGCACGCTAATATTACCTGCTGTGCCCTGATTTAATCCAAGGTGTGTCATCTCCAGGCAGGTTTCAATAATTTCCCGTGACAAACGACTTCTGTCCATCTTATTTCTCCGTATTGGTTTTCTCGTCATTTAGCTTGCTTAGTACGAGAAGGGGTCCATTAAAAAATTGCTGAATACGTATGAAAGTATTCAGCAGACAATTTATTGCATCTATTATTTTCTAACGCGTTTGATTAACTTCATTTCAATTCTTTCGGTCTTTTTAACCGCATTATCCTCAATGGCATTCATCATCATCTCGAAGGCTTTTTCTGCCCAGGCATCCTCATTCTGTTGCATTGACCAGACATTATTGGCGAGGAAGCTCAACATTGGGTGTTCATCAAAGGTGCCGATATTCATTTCGCCGGGAACCGCGCCAAAGCGCTCGGATATCGCTTTTATAGCCCCTTCTAACACCGGGAGTGACGAGGCAATAAATGCCTGTGGACACCCGTGTTCACCAATCAAAGTTTTCATCAGCGTATACCCGCAGTCAGGGGTATTCTCGGTTCCTTCACGTACCCATTGCGTATGCTCTATGCCCTGAGTTTTTAATCCATTCAGATATCCCTGCAGGCGATCGCTGATGCTTGGAAGGCGGGTGTCGGCGATTAAAAACCACAGGGGAGATTTACCGGCACTCAGCATACTCCGGGTAAGCGTTTCGCCCCCCGCCACATTATGACTCTCAACCAGTGCGTTATCGGTAAATTTGAAATCCCGATCAAGCAAGACCAGCGGTTTAGATACCTTACGTAAATGATGCTGCTGATTTTCCAGGGTTGAAGGAACAATAAACAGCCCATCAATATTGCGGGCGACCAGCGCCT
The DNA here is from genome assembly GCF_056155425.1 of Atlantibacter sp. MEI4A-1023. Classification (NCBI taxonomy): domain Bacteria; kingdom Pseudomonadati; phylum Pseudomonadota; class Gammaproteobacteria; order Enterobacterales; family Enterobacteriaceae; genus Atlantibacter; species Atlantibacter sp. MEI4A-1023. Next base: position 1,348,860 of record NZ_CM149568.1, on the reverse strand, counting down.
TGGTTAATTTATTTTCATAATCAACATCATTATACGTACAGCTGATCATCAGTTGATATCCAGAACGGCGGCAACGCTGTTCGAGTTTTTCTGCCAGTGTGGCAAAAAAAGCATTGGAGATATTGGGTACAATCAATCCCAGCGTTTCGGTCTTATTAAGTTTGAGGCTGCGGGCTGAATGATTTATTACATAGCCATAACGTTCCACATATTCGTTAATGCGCGTCTGGGTTTTTACACTAATGCGATACTGCTCCGCCTTACCATTGAGCACCAGTCGTATGGTTGTTATCGATAAATTTAAAGCACTGGCGATTTGCTCTACCGTTTTAGCCATTGTGTATTCCTCGTTCCGTCTGACACATAAAGCCACAATGATAAAATCATTTTAAATTTTTGTCCTGGCGCATTCCCCGTTTGGGTAAAAGTATTTTTTTGCATCATTAATACCATAAACGTGTAAAAACACATATTTTTAGGATTTTGCTTAGGACACAATCACTTCTACAACCCCGAATTTACTGATGCTAACTCGAGTAACCTATTTCTTTTTTAAGCTATTTTAGCCGACAATTTTAACCAAGACATTTGGCTTAAAAATGTGATGTCAGGCATGATTATTTATTTAATCTATTGTTTTTTAATGATTACTCAAAACAACCACTCTGGCATTCATTGATATAAATCAGCTTAATATTGCCCATTGTGAATGAAATCACAGTTTATTGATCTTTTTTTGCGTAAAAATCCCGGCAGAACATATGCTAACTCAAGTTAGCTAATCATACCCCTAAACCTTTCTGGTTAAGACATATAGGGAATTTATAGATAATGAGGAACCTACAATGGATATGAATAATTTGCCAAAGATTGGCATTCGCCCGGTTATTGATGGGCGGCGGATGGGTGTTCGCGAATCGCTTGAAGCGCAAACGATGAATATGGCAAATGCAACTGCCGTATTCCTAACCCAGAATCTTCGTCATGCGTGTGGCGTCCCCGTTGAATGCGTTATTGCCGACGGTTGTATTGCCGGAATGGCAGAAGCGGCGGCCTGCGAAAATACATTCAGTAAGCACAATATTGGCCTGACCATCACCGTCACGCCCTGCTGGTGTTATGGCAGCGAAACGATAGACATGGACCCGATGCGTCCAAAAGCCATTTGGGGATTTAACGGTACGGAACGTCCTGGCGCGGTCTACCTCGCCGCTGCGCTGGCCGCGCACAGCCAGAAGGGCATCCCTGCATTTTCGATCTACGGGCACGATGTTCAGGATGCCAATGACACATCCATTCCTGCGGATGTCAGAGAAAAATTACTTCGTTTTGCACGGGCAGGTTTAGCCGTCGCCAGCATGAAAGGAAAAAGTTATTTGTCAGTAGGCGGCGTCTCTATGGGTATTGCCGGCTCGATTGTGGACCATAACTTTTTTGAATCCTGGCTGGGAATGAAAGTTCAGGCGGTGGATATGACGGAGTTACGCCGTCGTATCGATCAGAAAATCTATGATGAAGCTGAACTGGAAATGGCGTTAGCCTGGGCAGATAAATACTTCCGCTATGGCGAAGATCAAAACGCGCAGCAGTATAAGCGCGATGAAAAGCAGAGCCGCAGGGTTCTCAAAGAATCGCTGTTAATGGCTATCTGCATTCGCGACATGATGCAGGGAAGTAAAAAACTTGCCGACAAAGGCTTTATTGAAGAATCGCTGGGTTACAACGCCATCGCGGCAGGTTTCCAGGGGCAGCGCCACTGGACCGATCAATACCCGAATGGCGATACGGCTGAAGCCTTATTAAACAGCTCCTTTGACTGGAATGGCGTGCGTGAGCCGCTGGTTGTCGCCACCGAAAACGACAGCCTTAATGGCGTAGCCATGCTTTTTGGCCACCAGTTAACCGGCACTGCCCAAGTGTTTGCCGATGTGCGCACCTACTGGTCACCGGAAGCCGTACAGCGCGTTTCAGGTCAACCGCTAACCGGCCTTGCCCAACACGGCATTATTCACCTGATCAACTCAGGGTCAGCCGCTCTGGATGGTTCTTGCAAGCAACGCGATAGCGCAGGCAACCCGACAATGAAACCCTTCTGGGAAATCAACCAGCAAGAGGTGGAAAATTGCCTGGAAGCAACGGAATGGTGTCCGGCGATCCATGAATATTTTCGCGGCGGCGGCTACTCATCACGCTTTTTAACCGATGGCGGAGTGCCCTTCACTCTGACCCGCATCAACCTGATCAAAGGCCTGGGCCCCGTGTTACAAATTGCAGAAGGCTGGAGCGTAGAACTTCCGAAAGAGACGCACGACCTGCTGAATGCGCGTACCAACTCGACCTGGCCAACCACCTGGTTTGTACCGCGTCTGACCGGTAAAGGTCCCTTCACTGACGTTTATTCCGTGATGGCAAACTGGGGGGCTAACCACGGTGTCCTGACTATCGGTCATGTCGGCGCTGATTTTATTACCCTGGCGTCGATGCTGCGTATTCCCGTCTGTATGCATAATGTTGAAGAAACAAAAATCTATCGCCCTTCATCCTGGGCTGCGCATGGAATGGATCCTGAAGGTCAGGATTATCGCGCGTGCCAGAATTATGGACCGCTCTACAAACGTTAATATGCCACCCTCCTTGCAAGAGGAGGGTATTCCTCGTGCTCCAGGAGCGATTATGAAACAGGAAGTTATTCTGGTACTCGATTGCGGTGCCACAAATGTACGGGCTATTGCTATTGACCGCCAGGGGAAAATTATTGCCCGGGCATCCACACCTAATGCCAGTGATATTGCTGTAGAAAATAATGCCTGGCATCAGTGGTCATTAGATTCTATTTTGCAACGCTTTGCCGATTGCTGTAAGCAAATTGCTACGGCGCTGTCATCCTGTTTAGTTCGTGGCGTGACGGTGACCACATTTGGCGTAGACGGCGCACTGGTCGATAAACACGGCGAAATACTCTATCCCATTATTAGCTGGAAATGCCCGCGTACCGCCAGAATAATGGAAAATATCAGCCAACTGATGCCGCCTCAGCAACTCCAGGCTATCTCTGGGGTTGGCGCATTCAGCTTTAACACGCTGTATAAGCTGGTATGGATTAAAGAAAACCATCCCCAACTTTTAGATAGCGCTTACGCCTGGCTGTTTATCTCCTCACTGATAAACCACCGTTTAACAGGCGAATTTACGACGGATCTAACGATGGCGGGAACCAGCCAGATGATGGATATCCGTAAACGAGATTTCAGCCCTGATATTTTGCACGCGGCGGGTTTATCACGCAGCCTATTCCCTCGCCTGGTGAACGCAGGTGAAACCATTGGCACCCTACTTCCACAGGCAGCGCATTCCCTGGGGCTTGCGCCTGGCATACCGGTTATCTCTGCCGGGCACGATACGCAGTTTGCCTTATTTGGCGCCGGGGCGGGCGAGAACGAGCCGGTTCTTTCTTCCGGCACCTGGGAAATCCTGATGGCGCGCAGCGCCCAGGTCGACACCCATTTACTGGGCCAGTATTCGGGCTCCACGTGTGAATTCGACAGCCAGACAGGGCTCCATAACCCCGGTATGCAATGGTTGGCCTCCGGCGTGCTGGAGTGGGTGCGCAAACTGCTGTGGACACCCAACACGGCCTGGCAAACGTTGATTGATGAAGCCGGGGCGGTTCCCGCTGGCGCGGAGGGCGTGACGATGCACTGCGACCTGTTATCTCATCAAAATGCAGGCTGGCAGGGGATTACCCTTAACACCACACGGGGCCATCTCTATCGTGCTGCGCTTGAAGGGCTTACCGTCCAGCTCAAAAATAATCTGCAAACGCTAGAGAAAATTGGTCATTTTAAGGCCAGCGAACTTCTGCTGGTGGGCGGCGGTAGCCGCAACGCATTATGGAATCAAATCAAAGCCAATACGCTTAATATCCCGATTAAAGTGCTGGATGATGCCGAAACCACGGTTTCCGGCGCGGCCCTGTACGGATGGTATGGCACAGGTGATTTCACCAGCCCGCTACAGGCCAGAGCAGAGATACATTATCAGTACCATTATTTCTATCCGCAGGGCGATCTTAGCGCGGCGAAAAATAGCTAAATGACTGTTAAGCAAGGCTGCCCGTTGTACGCCAGGGTTTATACTGAATAAACTGGGAGGGATTCCTGTGATATTCTCAAAATATTATAAAGATGTGTTCATGATCGTGTCGGGCGCGGCAATTATGGCCTTTGGCTTGTATCATTTTATTATTGAAAATGGTTTAGCAGAGGGCAGCTTTACGGGCATTGCCTTAATTTTTCATCACACAATGGGCATCCGTACATCGCTGGCTTTATTTCTGTTAAACATTCCTGTCTTTATTATTGGATGGTTTATCCTGGGCAAACAATCAATGGCCTATTCTTTTATCGGCATGTTGTCGTTAACCCTTTGGTTAGCCATCTTTGAAAAATGGCACGTTGATATTCGCATGCCGTATATGGTTATGGCGGCAGTGCTGGCGGGTGTTTTTTTAGGTACGGGATTAGGCATTATCTTTCGCTTTGGCGGCACCACCGGTGGGGTTGAAATCATTGCCAGGATACTTCATAAAAAATGGGATATCGATTTTGGAGTAAGTATCTTCGCGCAGGATTGCATCGTCATTATGGCTTCAGTGATTTGCTACCTTGATTTCGATAAGGCTTTGTACACTATCGTGGCACTGTTTATTTTATCCAGGTTGGTAGATAAAATTGGTTCTAAACCCCCAGCGACGGCATGTTTAGCCAGTTAAAAACGGCAGTATTGAGGCCATTAATTTCACTCCCGGTTCGGTAATAGTCTGAATGGATGTTGCGTGGTGAGGTGAAGCAGGATTATCAGGCGTCATGGCATTTTATTAATAAAGGCGGACCGCAGTCCGCCTTTATTGGTTTATTTCATTCAGGCTATCGCGCGAACCGCGCCGTCAACGTGCTGACGCAACCGGGCTTTCATATCGTTATAAGACTGGCTGGCGAAGTTCTCGGCCCATTTCTGATCGTCAATCGCTTCAACCCGTGCCGCGCAGTACTTGGTTTCCGGCGTTTTTGACGTGGGGTCGAGGTTGTCCTGCGTCAGCTCGTTACAGGCCCCAATCCACCACTGATAGGTCATATATACCGCGCCACGGTTGACCCGCTCGTTGTAATTACAGCGCGAGATCACCTTGCCGCGCCGCGACATCACCCACACCAGCGCCTGATTAGCGACGCCAAGCTGGCGGGCATCGTCCGGATGCATCTGCACAAAGCCCGGTTCATCCGCCAGGGTGACCAGCGCCCGGCAGTTGCCGGTCATCGAGCGGCAACTGTAGTGGCCGACTTCACGCACGGTACACAGTACCAGCGGGTAGCTTTCATCGGGGATTTCCGCTGGTGCGCGCCAGGCAGTGGCAAACAACTGCCCCTTGCCGCTCGGCGTGGCGAAGGTATTGCCCTGATACAGATACGGCGTGCCGGGGTGTTCCAGCGTCGGGCACGGCCACTGCACGTGGCCCAGCCCGGCCATTTTCTCCCACGTCACGCCGTAATAGAGCGGGCACAGTTCGCGCAGCTCATTCCAGATGGCCTCGTTGTTTTCGTACTTCATTGGATAGCCCATCGCGGTGGAGATCAGGCTGATGATCTCCCAGTCGCGTTTGACGTTCCCTTTGGCGTCGATGGCTTTTTCGAACCGCTGGAAACCGCGATCGGCGCAGGAGAACACCCCGCCGTGCTCGCCCCAACTGGTGGCGGGCAGGATCACATCGGCCTGTTCAGCGGTTTGGGTCATGAAAATGTCCTGCACCACGACGAATTCCAGGGCATCAAACCCACGGCGCACCAGCCCTAAATCGGCTTCGGTCTGAAGCGGATCTTCCCCCATGATGTAATAGGCTTTGACCTTACCTTCCATCGCCAGGTGCGGCACTTCGGTGATGCGATAGCCCGGTTCAGGATCGAGGGTCTGCGGATCGATACGCCAGGCTTTGGCGAATTTCTCCCGCACCGCCGGATCGCTTACCGACTGATAGCCAGGGAACAGATCCGGCAACGCGCCCATATCACAGGCACCCTGCACGTTGTTCTGCCCCCTCACCGGGCCGACGCCCACGTTCGGGCGGCCCAGATTGCCGGTGAGCAGCGCCAAGCCTGAGAGCCCTTTCACCACGTCAACCGCCTGACCAAACTGCGTCACGCCCATGCCCCACATAATGGTGGCGGACGGCGCAGCGGCGTAGGCGCGCATTGCCTGGCGGATTTCCTGTGCCGGGACGCCCACCAGATCCTCCACCGCTTCCGGGCTGTAATCCGCCACAATACTGCGGTACGCCTCAAAGCCTTCGGTGAAGTTGGCAACGTAAGCTTTATCGTAGAGATCTTCTTCGATCAATACGTGGGCGAAGGCATTAACCAGCGCCATGTTGCTGCCGTTTTTCATTTGCAGATGCTGATCGGCGATACGCGCGGTTTCGATTTTACGCGGGTCGCAGACAATGATTTTCGCGCCCTTCTCTTTGGCTTTCACCACGCGCCTGGCCACAATGGGATGCGAGTCGGCGCAGTTGTAGCCGAATACCAACAAGCACGCTGAATTTTCGATATCAGATATTGAGTTACTCATCGCGCCGTTGCCGAGGGTCTGGCGCAACCCCGCTACGGACGGGCCGTGGCATACCCTGGCGCAACAGTCGATGTTGTTGTTGCCAATCACCCCGCGGGCGAATTTCTGCATCACATAGTTGGTTTCATTTCCGGTGCCGCGCGACGATCCGGTTAGCATGATCGATTTCGGGCCGTATTTGGCCTTGATCGCCTGCAAGCGGGACGCGGTAAAGCGGATCGCCTCCTCCCAGGAGACCACTTCAAATGGCCCTCCTTTCCGGCGACGAATCATCGGTTCCTGAAGGCGTGGCGTTAGCAACCGGGTGTCGTTAAGAAAATCCCAACCGTAATAGCCTTTAAGGCAGAGTTCGTTCTGGTTGGTAACACCGTTTGCCGCTTCAGCGCGGACAATTTTGCCGTTTTCCACACACAAATTGAGTTTGCACCCTGCACCGCAGTACGGGCACACAGAAATGATTTTTTCCATTGCGTAACCTTTTCCCCTGACCAGGGAGTCAAAAGTTTAAGAAGGATCCTGAGACTGACATATCGAGCGCCGCGCGACGGCGTTTTTCCTGCACCATATTTTCGATGGCATTTCTGTCCATCACCACCAGCGCTTTCGTCGGGCACACCTCAACACAGGCGGGACCGATATCGCGGGTATGGCACAAATCACATTTATTGGCCTGGGCGCGGGTATTCAGGCCGCTGCTTAACGCGCGGTCATCGTTGACCATAACCTTTGTCACGACTTCCATGGTGCCGTAAGGGCACGCCACCACACAGGTTTTACAGCCAATACATTTTTGTTGATCGACATAAATGAAGTCGTTCCTGCGCGTAATGGCGGCATTGGGGCACACCGTCGCACAAGGGGCGTCTTCACACTGGCGGCAGATCACCGCCGTACTGACGCTAAAGCCTTTCACCACATGGATACGTGGCGAAAACTGATACTGCGTTATCTGCGCGATATCGCCGTCTCCGTGCGCCATTACACAGGCAATTTCACACGTCCGGCAGCCAATACATTTATTGGGATCCGCAAAGATGAACCGGTTCATCAGCTCACTCCTGAGTCTTCGTTATTGTTAACCGGGCAAAGCCGGTCACTCACATTGCGAAGTAGATTTAGCAAACAACGTGCCAGAATGGGGTTATAGTCACCTTCCTTTTAAATCAACAGGTTATTTAAAAATTGATGTCGCGGCATCGTCTCAAAACGGGTTTTCGGCAGAAATGTCGAACATATTTCTCAATAAAACGCCTGACAGCCGCGCGCAGTTGACCATCGGAAAAGCGGATCCCGATAATCTTCCCGCGAGGATGCCAGGACAGATATTTATGGCTTATCGAATAGATGAATTTTGCAGTCGATCACAAAAGCCAGGTTAATCACTGGGTGAAATAATCGAAATATATTCTTTGCGACAAAACTGCTGATATTTCAAACGACACTTTTGTCTGCACACGCTCGAAATTTTATTTAATGCCGTTGATTGGCTGGGTTAAGATAAATTATCCAGTAGGTAATCCCCACTAAAATGCCGCCGCCAATAATATTACCCATCGTCACCGGTATTAAATTATTAATGATAAAATCATGAATAGTTAAGGCTGGAAATTGATCGGCGTTCATGCCAATTGAATGCCAGAAGGCATCAGGGGCGAAATAGCGAATAACAATACCCATAGGGATCAGGAACAGATTGGCAATGCTGTGCTCAAATCCACTGGCAACAAACATGGCGACAGGAAATAACATTGCTACAACTTTATCCGTCAGCGAGTGGCCGGAATAACTCATCCATACCGCAAGGCAAACCATCAAATTACACAGTGTCCCCAGGCAAACCGCTTCGATAAACGTATGGTGCAATTTGTGGTCCGCCGTGCTGAGTACGCTTAACCCCCACTGCCCGCCGATGGCCATGTGCTGCCCGGCGCCCCAGATCAGCGCCACCAGGAACAGTGCGCCCGCCATGTTACCGAGATAAACCACTATCCAGTTTACAATCAGTTGCCGCCAGCTTATCAGCCCGCTCGCTTTGGCGACCACGGTTAATACCGTTGAAGTAAACAGGTCGGCGCCGCAAATCACCACCAGAATTAATCCCATGGCGAAACATAACCCCCCTGCTAATTTGGTTAATCCGTTCGCCGGGCTCGCGGTAATTACTGTAATATAAAAAACAAATGCCAGACCGATGAAAACGCCAGCGGTTACCGCCAAAAAAAATGATAAAGATTTCTTTTTTGTCGCTTTATAGCAACCAGCCTGTTCAGCTACTTTCGCCATTTCCGCTGGCAAACGTAAATCGAAAAAATTATTGTCGCTCATGTTGATCACCATCAAATCAGATTAAAAATAGAGACAGCATCAGACTCTTCTTATGCATAATCTGTACCACTCGCTTTTTAGGGAGTTGGAGTTTTGAACTGGTTAGCAAATGAGTGTAAAAACAAAGCAAATGAGAACAGTTATCAACGTAACTGAAGAATAACCTGACATGGCACATTCAAAACAATTAGTCATGAAGGTATAATTTTTTAACGGTGAAATTTATAGGGCTTATTTTCACCTGACACCAGGGTGATAAATGTGACAATGGCTTCTGACAACGTGACGACATCTTCTTCAGTGCAAGAAAATATTCTGCGGATCTCGCAAGCACTTTATATGCAAAGCGATATTCCCGGTCTGCTGCACACGCTGATCCGCCACCCGGCGTTGCCGTACCTTCCTGCGGCGCTGGAACTGCGGTTGCCGCACGTTCGCTGGCACTGCAGCGCGGATGGCAACGTCGCAAAGCAGGATAATCTGTTTTCTACTGTCCAGGATGAGCCAAAAGACGCTGTGATTCAAAATCTTACCGTTAACGGCAATGTGCTGGGACGGTTGCTGTTTATTCCTTCGGCGCAAAAACCCTTCACCGATAGCGCGAAGCTGTGGTTCAGCCAGCTTTGTACGCCCGTCGCCGCTCTGTTGCAGCATTTCCTGACCCAGGAAGCGTTGCAGAATGAATGCCGACAACTGCGTGACGAGCGCGATCACTTTCGCATTCTGGTGGACACCACCAACTCGGTGATCTCGCATCTCGATATGCATGCGCTGGTGTCGGAAGTCTCAAAGGAAATTCATCGTTTTTTCGGTATTGATTATATCGGCATGGCGCTGCTGGATGCCGATTCGCGCCATGCCCGTTTCGATCTCTATTCTACCTGGTATGCCCCCGGCGCACCGCTGGTCTGCGAACGTGAGTACATCGCCATGCAGGATACGCTGCTGGCCCAGAGCGGCGCGCAGCCGCAACTTTGCGTAATGCAGCTTAATAACGAAGATGAAAAGGTCCGTGAAGACGGCCTGCTTACCCGCGCCACCCGCAACGGGCTAAATAATGTCTGCCTGCTGCCGCTCCAGTTTGGTCATGAGCCGCAGGGCGTATTGATACTGGCCCATCGCAGCGGCGGGATGTTCCAGGGTAGCCACCTCCATTTGCTACAGCAGATCGCCGCGCGTATCAGCATCGCCGTGGATAACGCCAGCGCCTATAGCGTGATTAACCGCCTGAAAGAAACGCTCGAAATCGAGAATATCTGGCTTAACGAGCAGATTGGCGGCGAAGAACACTTTAGCGAGATCATCTACCAGAGCCAGGCGATGAAAGAGGTGCTCACTCAAATCGAGATGGTGGCGCAAAGCGATTGTACGGTGCTGATCCTCGGTGAAACCGGCACCGGCAAAGAGCTGGTGGCGCGGGCGATTCATAATTTAAGCCAGCGCAAAGGCCACCGGATGGTGAAAATGAACTGCGCCGCCATCCCCGCCACGCTGATTGAAAGCGATTTATTTGGTCATGAAAAAGGCGCGTTTACCGGCGCGACCTCGACCCACATTGGCCGTTTTGAGCGGGCGGAAGGCGGTTCGCTGTTTCTTGATGAAGTGGGCGATATGCCGCTTGAGCTACAGCCGAAGCTGCTACGCGTCTTGCAGGAGCGTGAAATTGAACGCCTGGGCAGTAACCGGGTGATCCCGGTAAACGTGCGGCTGATTGCGGCGACTAACCAGGATCTGCACCAGAAATCGCTGGATCGCGAATTCCGCAGCGATCTCTATTATCGATTAAACGTGTTCCCGATCCTGATCCCGCCGCTACGCGAGCGCCCGGAGGATATCCCATTACTGGCGAAGCATTTCACCCAAAAAATCTCCCGCCGGATGAACCGCAATATCGACAGCATTTCTGCCGAGGGTATGCGGCTGCTCAGCCAGTTACCCTGGCCGGGCAACGTGCGCGAGCTGGAAAACGTGATTGAGCGTGCGGTGATATTAAGCCAGGGCAATACGCTGCATTTACCGCTGGAGAAACTGCGCCATTATTTACCTGCCGAACCGCCTGCCCCGGTACGCACGCCGCGCGCCGCCCCGGCGATGATCACCCCACCGGTGCCGGAACATGACGATGCCGAACGTGAACGAATTATTCAGGTACTGCGGGAAACTAACGGGATTGTCGCTGGCCCACGCGGTGCGGCGGCGCGGCTGGGGTTAAAGCGCAGCACGCTGTTATCACGGATGCAGAGGCTGGGGATATCGGCGCGGGAGATTTGAGTAAAAGACTTTTAAGACAATAATGCCGGGGAATCTCCCCCGGCAAACGACCTTTTAAAAACAAACTTATATTCCTTCAGATTCCCTTTCTACCACCAGCGCCTCAATCCCCTCCGGTCCCTGCCAGTTTTCCAGATGCTGATACAACTGCTCCACCGCGTCATTCACCGCAGGAGTAATGGGAAAATAAAACGCGACAATATCCGGCTGAATGCCGATAAACGTCACGTCCGGCACATCGTCCTTCAGGCTGTCGATAAGAAACGTCAGCGGCATAGTGTGGGTGCTGACGATAAACATCTCGGCGATATCATTCGGATCGACCACCCGGATTTCGCCGGGATTGAGTCCCATATCGGTGGCATCCACCACCACCACCCGCGACGGGGCCAGTGCGCGTACCTGGTGCACCACATTTTCCGGGGCTGAACCACCGTTGACCACGGTCCAGCCAGGGATCGGGTCGCGCAGCATTTTCTCGCCGAGCATCGGCCCCGCGCCGTCATCGCCCATCATGCTATTGCCGACGGTTAACACCACGCCGTTGATCTCTGAAGGTTTCATGGTTTCCTCTTCACAATCAGGTAGATGGCTGGCTCACGCACAATATCGCCCATCAGGCGGACCAGCGTGGCGCTCCAGTGGTTAAACGGCTCGACCGCGGTATCGCGCAGCGGCGCGAGGGCATTGGCCAGCAACGACGTATGCGTGGAATCAATTGTGATCTCGCCGAAGGTCAGCAGCCCCTGCAACTTGCGTCTGGCCTCCCCTTCCGGCAGCAGTTCCAGCCACTGTTGATACTGCGCCAGCGGGCAAACCAGTTCCGTTTTCAGGCAGTCGATCATGCCGACGTGATGGCCAATCGCCAACGAGTAGTACATCACCTGCTGCGCTTCTTCCGGCACGTCGTCATCGCTGTCGACGAATTTCTGGCGCAGCGACCAGAACACCACTTCCGGCGGACGGGTGTTAGCCATGCTGGCCTCCCTGTTGTAACAGCCCGGCCAGACGCTGGACGATTTCCCGCAGCCGCGGATCGTTTTCCTCGCTGAGCCACTGCGACAAACGCGGCGCCACTTCGCTTACTGAAGCACCGTGCAGGCGTTTTAAGAACTCATCGCTAATCAGCCGCCCCTGCCAGTAACCACCCATGCGGCGGGCCTCACGCTCGATCATCACGCGGGTCGCCAACGGCACTTCCGGCAGGATCAGCGCCGCTTTTTCACCGATGGCTTCGATATGCTGTTCGCCCTTCAGTTTTTGATCGAGCAGACCCAGCGCCACCGCAAAGCCGTACAGCGTGGCGGCAGGGGTCGGCGGGCAGCCGGGGATCCACACGTCAATGGGCACGATGGATTCACTGCCGCTCCATACGCAGTACAGGTCGTGGAAAATCCCGCCGCCGCAGCCGCAGGCGCCATAGGAGATGCAGATTTTCGGGTCCGGCGCGGACTCATAGGCGCGCAGCGCCGGGACGCGCATCGCACGGGTCACTGCCCCGGTAAACAGCAGGATATCGGCGTGGCGCGGTGAGGCGACGACTTTGATACCGAAACGTTCGGCGTCAAACAGCGGGGTAATCGCCGAGAAAATCTCGATTTCGCAGCCGTTACAGCCCCCGCAGTCCACGCGATAAACATAGGCCGAGCGCTGAATATCCTTCAGCAGCGTGCTTTTCAGCTTCGCCGCCTGTTCATCCAGTTGGATCGGCTGGCTGACGTGGTGGTTCACCTTAATGTCCTGCAGGCTCATGATTTTTCTCCCACAGCAATCTGGCGCATACGCAGCGAACCGTTGGTGCTCAGGTTGTATTTTTGACGGCAGCCCGGGCAGCATTCATACACGCCGCGCAACGCGTTTACCGTGTCCGGGTCGCCGCTGGACTGGGCCAGTAAATCCAGGGTCAGCGCCAGCGCTTTTTTGGTGGTGAACGGCTGGTGGCATTGCGGGCAACTGTGCAGCGCGAACGTCGCCGTGGTGTAGAGATCGGCTTTACTGGTCACCGCCAGTTCAAACTCTTCCGACAGCACAATGGCGCGGGTCGGGCACACTTCCTCACAGCGGGCGCAAAAGATGCAGCGTCCATAGAAAATCTGCCATACCCGCTCGCCGGTGGTGGTGTTGGTTTCCATAGTTAACGCATTCGCCGGGCAGGCGACCGTACAGGCCCCGCAGGCGATGCACTGTTCGGCGTCATACACCGGTTTGCCGCGAAAGCCTGGGCAGACGTCCAACGGCTTAAACGGGTACTTAACCGTGGCTTCGCCCGTTTTGAGGATGGTTTTAAACAGTTTCAGCATCGTTTAGTCCTCACTTGAGCGGCGACTGGGTGCGCTCAATCCCGTAGCGTTCAATCTCCTGATACGGCACGGTTTTGACGCTGCGTTTACGCACATCCACCAGCGTGACGCGGTCGGTACAGGAGTAACAAGGGTCAAGGCTGCCGATAATCAGCGGCGCATCGGAAACGGTGTTGCCCTGCAACATGTAGCGCAGCACCGGCCAGTTAGCGTAGGTCGCCGCACGGCAGCGCCAGCGGTACAGTTTCTGGTTATCGCCCAGCATGCTCCAGTGAATGTCTTCGCCGCGCGGCGCTTCGGTATAGCCCAGCGCGAATTTATGCGGTTTATAGGTAAAGCCTTCGGTGAGGATGTCGCCTTCCGGCAGGTTGTCCAGCGCGTACTCAATCATCGCCAGAGAATCGAACACCTCTTTTACGCGCACCATCACGCGGGAGAACACGTCGCCGCCATCCATCGTAAACAGGGTTTTCGGCAGGTTGCCGTAATCGGCGAACGGGTGGTCAAAGCGCACGTCGCGGGCAAAGCCGCTGGCGCGGATCATCGGCCCTACCGGGCTGTGGTCGCGGGCGACTTTACGGTCCAGTACGCCGACGCCCACGGTACGCTGTTCGATATTCGGCGTCGTGAGCAGCATATCCACCAGGTTCTGAAATTCGACGCGCATTTCGCGCACCAGCTTCAGGGTGTTCAGGCGCTGGGTTTTGTTGATGTCGCGGCGCACGCCGCCAATCAGGTTCATGCCGTAGGTTTTCCGCGCCCCGGTCAGCAATTCCGCCATGGTCATGGATTTCTCCCTGATGCGGAAAAACTGCATAAAACCGGTATCGAAGCCAACGAAGTGGCTGCTCAGGCCGATGTTCAGCAGGTGGCTGTGCAACCGCTCCACTTCCAGCAGAATAGTGCGGATGGTATGGGCGCGTTGCGGCACGTAAATCCCCAGCGCGTTTTCCACCGAGGTGGCATAGGCCACGCTGTGGGTAAAACCGCAGATACCGCATACGCGATCGGACAGGAACGTGACTTCGTTATAGCCCATGCGGGTTTCCGCCAGTTTCTCCATGCCGCGATGGACATAGAACAGGCGGTAATCGGCATCGACAATCTGCTCGCCGTCGACGAACAGCCGGAAGTGGCCCGGTTCGTCGGAGGTGATATGCAGCGGGCCAATCGGCACCACGCGGGTCTCCCCGGTGGCTTCATTGACGAACGGATAGGTTTCCGTTTCCGTGGTCGGTGCCGGGCGCTGGCGGTAATCCATCGTGTCTTTGCGCAGCGGATAGAGATCGTCCGGCCAGTCGTCCGGCAGCACCAGACGGCGTTCATCCGGCAGACCCACCGGCTTCAGGCCGTACATATCGCGCACTTCGCGCTCGCCCCAGACCGCCGCAGGCACGCGCGGCGTCACGGACGGGTACTCCTGGGTAATCGGGCTGACAAACGCCTTCACGGTGATCCAGCACTTCTCTTCGCCTTCGAGAGACAGCACGTAATACACCGCAAACTGCCCGTTGAGCGGGCGCTCGTCATTGCCGAACAGCACCGGCAGCCAGCCGTTCAACTGGTAATAAATGAATTCCACGACCTCCGGCAGCGCGTCAGTTTTAACCGTAATGGTGAGCTGATCCGCCGTTTGCCATTCCTCGTCCAGCACCGCCGCCGGGAATTTTTGGCGGATTTGCGCCAGATAGCCCACGCCGCGCCTGGCGCTGTTTTGCATATTGTTGACAAAATTTTCGTAGCTCACGTTACTTCTCCTGACGATGAGTTGTGGCGGTAATGGATGCGTCGTGGGTGGCCCACGGCCACGAATAGCGCTGTTGTGAATCGGGCTGGTTCAGGACGATGGTGGACGCGCGCTCCAGCATATGGGTAACAGGTTTCGGAATATGGGTGCCCATTACCAGCATTAACACCAGCAGGATCAGCAGCGGCAGCGTAGTCAACAGCCCCAGCTCGCCTTTGGCGACCGCCTGCGGCGCTTCGCCGAAGCACACTTTAGCGACCATGCGGATCAGCCCACCCAGCACTACCGTTAACAGCAGTAGCAGCACGATAGTGAGCCACAGATGCTCGCCCGCCAGCCCGGCGGTCACGGTCATAAACTCGCTGAGGAACACGTTGAACGGCGGCATCCCGCCGAGGGCCAGCGCGCCGCCCGCCAGCAGCACCGCGCTGAACGGCGCGACGCGCATCATCCCGCGCACCACATCCAGGTCCCGGGTACCGTATTTCAACAGCAGGTTGCCGGAACCGCAGAACAGCAGCGCTTTCGCCAGGCTATGGTTGAGGGTATGCAGCAGTCCGGCCAGCACGCCGAGCGGACCGCCGATGCCGATTGCCACTGCGATCAGCCCCATGTTCTCCACGCTCGAATAGGCCAGCAGGCGTTTCACGTCGCGTTGAACCAGGATAAAGAACGCCGCGACCGCCACCGACAGCATCCCGAAGACAATCAGCAAGGTGTTGGGGAACTGCGGGCCAATCGCCGCGCTGATCAGGATGTAGTAGCGCACGATGATTAGCAGCGCGCAGTTCAGCAGCACCGCAGAGAGCAGCGCACTGGTCGGGCTGGGCGCTTCACTGTGCGCATCCGGTAGCCAGGCGTGCATCGGGAAAATCCCCATCTTGGTGCCAAAGCCGATCAGCACGAACACAAACGCCAGGTGCATCAGCGTCGGGTCCAGCAGATCCGGGTGTTTCATCACTTCGGTCCAGAAAATAGCGTCGCCCGGATTCGGCAGGACGCCCGCCGCGTTGGAATAGACCAGCACCGTGCCGTAGAGACCAAACGCCACCCCAACGGTACAAATGATGATGTACTTCCAGGCCGCCTCCAGCGACGAACGCTGGCCGTACAGCCCTACCAGGAAAGTCGAGCTGAGGGTAGTGGCCTCAATGGCCGCCCACATCAGGATCAGGTTATTACTGGTCACCACCAGCAGCATGGTGAAGATAAACAGGTGGAAGAAGCCGTAGTAGTTGCACAGGCTCTTCACGCTCAGTTCACCGCTGTTCACCTCGTGGTTCATATACCCGATAGAGTACAGCCCGGTTAAAAACCCGACCACGCCCAGCAGCCCGAGGAACAGACCGCTCAGGCTGTCGAGATGCAGCCACTGGTGAGCCGCCAGTAAATCCTGGTGCTCATAGACCAGCGCCACGCCCCACAGGCTGACACCCAGCAGCGCGGTGATAGCAATGGCATGCAGCGCCGTCACTACGCCGCGCGCGCCGTCGCCGAGCAGGCGGCAGGCGAACGCCAGTAGCGCGACCACCAGCGGTATGCCCAGCAGCCAGAAAAACATCGTACTGTCATTCATCTGCTTACCCCTTCAACGCCGTCAGTTGATCAACATTGAGCGTGTTGAGCGTGTGATAAATTTTGCGCGCCAACACCGCCATGACGATCACGGCAAAAATGGCGTCCGTGGCGATCCCGATTTCCACCAGCTCCGGCGCGCGGTTCGCCAGCAGCGCCAGCGTCAGGTGCGAGCCGTTTTCCATCAGGCAGTAGCCGAATACCTGCTTGAGGATGTTGCGCTGGGTAACGATGCACAGCAGCCCCAGCAGGAAGTGGCCCAACGACACCGCCAGCGCCGGTTTCAGTTCCGTTACCAGCGGCACCGTTACCGGCTCCACCACGAACCAGGCCAGCAGCACGATGGCCGCCGCGGCGACCATCAACAGCGCCGGGCTGATAATCCCGGCATTGGCGCTGGGATCGGAGAGTTTGCGAAACGCGTAGCCCATAATCAGCGGCACCATCACCACTTTGGTGATAAAGGCGCTGATCGACCAGGAGAGCAGCTCATGGGCGTTGAGGGTTTCCGCCAGGGTGACAAAAATGCCCACCAGCATTAGCGACTGCAGCGCGTAGAACCAGCACGCGGCGGCAGGACGTTTGACGCCAATCACCAGCAGCGAGGTGATCATCATCACGCCGGCAAGGTTATTGACGATAAGTGTTCCGGTCATGTTCGACTCCCTTATCCCAACCAGGCGACAGCAATGACGCTGGAGCACAGCGACATCACCACCAGGACAATCAGTACCACCCGCATCGCGACCGGTACCGGTGAGGCCTCCGCCACCGCTTCGCTCGGCTCGCCAGGCACCACGCGCCCAAACCAGTAAAGCAGCCAGGCGAAGCTCGCCACCGATTCAACCAGCAGCAGCACCATCAGCGGAGTCATGACCCAATACTCGCTGGACAGCGCGAAACCGGCGGCAAACAGCGGGTACTTGCTGAAAAAGCCGTTGAATGGCGGCACCCCGGCAATCGCCAGCGCCGCCACGCAGAAGCCGACGCCCAGCAGCGGCATGGTGCGCATCAGCCCTTTCAGCTTCGGCAGCATACGGGTGCCGCAGCTGTAGCTGAGTGCACCCGCCACCAGGAAGAACAGGCTCTTGGCGAAAGCGTGGTTGAAGATGTAGGCGATACCGCCGTTGAAGGCTTCTTTCGAGCCGAACACCGACATCGACAGGGCGAAGAAAATCCAGCCCAGTTGCGTGATGGTCGACCAGGCGAGCAGGCGCTTCATGTCTTTCTGCGGCAGATACATCATGAAGCCGTAGACGATGGTGAGGCTCGCCATGCCCATGCCGATCCAGCCGATAATGTGCGGCACCTGGTCGGCAGAGAGAATGGCGCGGGCAAAGATGTACACACCCACTTTCACCATTGACGCGGCATGCAGGTAAGCACTCACCGGGGTCGGCGCTTCCATGGCGTCCGGCAGCCAGGCCTGCAACGGCAACTGGGCCGATTTGCCCCAGGCCGCGAACAGGATCCCGCCGAACACAATCAGGCTTGCCGGGCCGTCCAGCTCCGCCAGCGCGCTTAAGGCGAAGGTGCCGGTTTGCAGGAACAGCGTCGCCGCCGCCAGATACAGGCCGATGGACGCAACGTGGGTGATCAGCAGCGCTTTCATGGCGGAGCGCTGGGATTTCGCGCTCTGGTAATAGCCAATCAGGCCCCAGGAACAGCCGCCGGTGATTTCGAAAAACAACAGTTGCCCGAGGATGGTTGATGACAACACCAGCCCGGCCATCGCGCCGATAAACACCAATAGCAGCGCGTAGTAGCGGTTGGTGCCGTCGTGCGGATGCTCGCGGTTGCCTTTGGTCAGATAGCCGGTGGAGTAAAGGCTGACTAAGAAGCCTAAAAACACCACCGCGAACACGATCAGCGTGCTGACCCGATCGAGAGTGAAGCCAAACAGCGCCACATCGCCGTACTGAACCAGCGACAGCGTGGTCGCTTCCATGCCGCCCAGATAAAACAGCCATGCCAGTTGAACCGTGCCCAGCGTCGCCAGCAGCGCGACGAGGGTACACAGCCACGGCGCGTAACGCTGCGGCAGGCAGGCCGTGAGCAGCGCCCCGATAAAGGGGATCAGCAGGGTCGCAAGTGCGATAGTTTCCATAATGGTTTCCCTGGCTCCTTACAGACCGGTTAAGTAAAAGACGAAGGCAAGCGCCGCGACGCCGAAGCCAAGCCAGGTGACGCGGTGAGTCAGCAGGAAGCGTCCACGCGCCAGGCTGTTCTCAATCAGCCCGGCCAGCACAAATACCACCAGCAGCTTGATGCAGGTGGCGAGCACCGCCCACATCAGCGCCGGCGGGGTAAATTCCGCCGCTTTGCCAAACGGGATAAACACCGCCAGGAACAGTTGCGCCACCACCACCTGCTTCAGGCCCAGCCCCCATTTCACCAGTGCGAACCCTGAGCCGGAGTATTCGGTCAACGGCCCTTCCTGCAATTCCTGCTCCGCTTCCGCGAGGTCAAACGGCAGTTTGCCCATCTCGATAAAGCAGACGAAGGCGCAGGCGATAAACGCCAGCAGCGTGGCGGTCGGCGAGCTCCAGCCCTGCGCCAGGGTGGCGCTGATGGTGCCGATATTGGTGGAGCCGGCGATCAGCGCGACAACCAGCAGCGCGAGGATCAGCGTCGGCTCGACTAAAATGCCGATCACCAGCTCGCGGCTGGCCCCAATCCCGGCGAAGGTGCTGCCGGTATCCAGCCCGGAAAGCGAGAAGAAAAAGCGGAACAGCGCGAACAGGTATAGCAGCGTGATCAAATCCCCTGCCCCGCCGAACGGCGACATCAGGGTGAAGATCGGTAAGGTCATCGCCACCAGCAGCATCGAACCCAGCAGCACGTAAGGCATGATGCGGAACATCACCCCCGACTGCGCCGGGGCCACTTCCTGGCGTTTAAGTAATTTGGCGATATCGCGGTAGTCCTGCCAGATGCCCGGCCCCTGGCGCGAGTGCATCCGGGCGCGGATCTGGCGGGAGATCCCGGTGAGTAACGGGGTAACCCCCAGCATAATCAGGGCCTGAACCAGCGCGAACAGCCCCATGGTCAGCGTTGGTGTGTGTTGCGTTAACATGCGCTCCCTCCTCAGACCGCGGTGATCACGAGTAAAACGACCAGCGCCGCCACGACGTACAGGCAGTAGAGACGGAAATCCCCACCCTGTAGTCGCTGTATCCCGCTGCCCAGGGACTGGGCCAGGCGGACCAACGGATAGATAATTTTTTCATCCCAGAACGGCTCGACGCGGGTCGCGCCTGCGGTGGTTTTCTCCAGCGCCCGGCCCAGCCCGGCAGACGGGTCAAGCTGGCGACGCAGTTTGTACAACGAGGAGAACATCACGCGCAGCGGCTGGGTGAAGCTGCCTGCGGAGGCCGACATCGCCTCTTCCCAGGCGTAACCACAGGCCCACGGCTCGCCGCGACGGCGGAAACTTTGTTGCCCGCTGCGACTGGAGAGATAAATCATCAGAGGGATCAGCGGCAGGGCCAGCAGCAGAATGAACATCACCGCCGGTGAGAGCATCGCCTGATGGGCTACGCCCGGCACCAACAACGCCCCTTCGCTTACCGTCACGGCGGGTGTTTGCACCAGCCCGGCGGCGATGTGAGCGATAACCGGCGCGATCCACGCCGCGCCAATGCCCAACACCACGCACAGCAGCGCCAGAAGCAGCATCGCGGCGGTCATCGGCCACGGCACTTCACGCGCCTGGGCCGCTTTCTCGCTGCGCGCGCCGCCGCAGAAGCTGATGCCGTACACTTTCACGAAGCACATCGCCGCCAGCGCCCCGGTGATAGCCAACATCACCATGGCGATCGGACCGCTCAGTTTCATGATAAAGCTGCCGTCGCGGCTCATGGTGAACAGCGACTGATAGGTGTACCACTCGCTGATAAACCCGTTGAGCGGCGGCAGTGCGGAGATCGCCATACAGCCGATCAGGAACGCCATGCCGGTCAACGGCATCACCTTGCCCAGGCCGCCCATTTTTTCCATATCGCGGGTATGAACGCGGTAAATAATCGCGCCCGCGCCGAGGAACAGCAGCCCTTTAAACACCGCATGGTTCACCAGGTGGTAGAGCGCGCCGAGAATGCCCAGCGTCGCCAGCACTGGGTGGCCGGTGGCGATGCCCACCATGCCGACGCCGACGCCCATCAAAATAATCCCGATGTTTTCCACGGTGTGCCAGGCCAGCAGACGCTTGATGTCATGCTCCGCCAGCGCATACAGCACGCCCAGCACCGCCGAGACCGCGCCGAACGCCAGCACCACAATCCCCCACCACATCTGGGTGGCGAGCAAATCAATGCCGACTTTGATGATCCCGAAGATACCGATTTTCACCATCACGCCCGACATTAATGCCGAGGCATGAGACGGCGCGGCGGGGTGCGCGCGCGGCAGCCAGCTGTGCAGCGGCAGCATCCCGGCTTTAGCCCCAAAGCCCAGGAACGCCAGCAGAAACACCACCGACGCAGTGCCCGGCGCGAGTTGCAGCGTGCGGAAGCTGGCGAAATCCAGGCTGCCGCTCTCCCGCCACAGCAGGAAAAACGCCATCATGATCAGCACCGATCCGGCGTGGGCAATAAAGAAGTACAGCAGCCCGGCGCTGACTGACTCGTCGTCCTGTTCAGCGATAACCAAAAACCACGACGCCAGCGACATCATTTCAAACAGGATGATGAAGTAGAACGCGTTGTCCATCACCACCAGGCCGACCATCGAAGCGATAAACAGGTTCATAAAGAACCCCATGCCCCACGCGCCACGCCCCCGGTATTCCTGAACATATGACAGCGAATACAGCGAGCACACCACCACCAGCAGTGAAATCACCAGCAGCATAAAGGCCGCCAGCCCGTCGAGCCGCACGCTAAAAGCCGCGAACGGGAACAGGCCCTGGGTGGCAAACACCACTGCGTCGCCGCCCATCACCACCGGCCAGGCGGCGGCGATACCCAGAATGCCGCCGACCATGGCGCTTACGCCAGCGACATAAATGGCGATCCGCTCCGCATGGCGCAGCAGCAGAGATGCACAGCCGCCCGCCACGTAAAGCACAATGGCCCACAAAAGAAGCTGAAGAGAATCCATCATAATTTCTGCTCCTGAGAAGCGGTGGGGAACAGGTTCAGTTCCGGCGGCAGGCTGCTCATCGCCGCCAGACGCCGCGCTTTTGCCTCCCGCGCGATGCCGCGTTCATCCACCAGTTTCAGCGCCGCCGTCGGGCATACCCTGACGCAGGCCGGGCCTTCCGCGTGGAAATCGCATAAGTCGCATTTCACCGCCACACTGCGCACGCCTGCGTTCCAGGCAAGGAACGGGTTCATGCTGGCGGGGCTTTCCGGCACATCGGCCAGCAGATTTGCCGGAACGTAGTTTTCGAATTGCGTGGGGATAGACAGCGGGCAGCTGCCCGATGGCGTGATAGCCCCGAACGGACAGGCCAGGCCGCATAACTTACAGCCGATACACAGGCTTTCGTTAAGCACGATGGCGTCGTTGTCATGCGTAATGGCGTTCACCGGACACACCCTGGCGCAGGGGGCATCCTCGCAGTGACGGCAAAGCATGGGGGCGGTCTGCGCGTCAACGCGGGTGACGGTCAGACGTGGATGCGATTGTAATCCTTGAGCCTTATGGACCTCCGAACAGGCAGCCATACAGGTATTGCATCCGATACATAGCTGCGGCTCCGCAATCACGAAGCGATTCATCGCTGTACCCTCCAGAATCATATGAATAACAGCGAGTCGATACCGTCGGCATTGCCCACTGCTGGTCTTGTCAGCAGGCTTTAAGCAGGAAGTGTGCCAGTTTATTCTTTGTTTTTTATTATCTTAAAAATCAATTAATTGAATTGAAAACATGCCTGGACAGGGCAGATGTCGAACGCGGTAACATGCCGAGTCGGCATTTGTGTCGACACGGTTCAGGCAGCGGTTTGCGTTAAAGCAGAGAAAACGTGCCGGACGCTCGGCACGTTGTAGTGGCGGGGTTAATCGTGGTGATGATGGGGATGTGCCTCGTCGGGGTCAACGGGCACCACAATCACCTGGCCGTGGCGCACGCCGCGCTCGGTAATCACCTTATCGGCGAAAGTGCGTACCTGCTGGGTTTCCCCTTTCAATAGCGACACCTCAAGGCAACTGCCGTGGTCAAGATGCACGTGCAGGCTGGTAAGCGACAGGTCGTGATGATCATGGAACGTTCGCGTTAACCGGCGAGATAATTCCCGGGCTTCGTGATCGTAAATATAAAACAGCGCCGCGATGCACGGCCCGCTTGCGTTGCCGGAAGCGGCATCCTGCAACCCGGCGCGCACCAGGTCGCGAACCGCTTCTGAGCGGTTCTGATAGCCACGGGTCTGGATTAACGCATCCACTTCAGCCAGTAAATCATCATCAAGTGACAGGGTTACACGTTGCATCATTCAATCCCAAACAGAGTGTTGCGAGCAGTATGGCATGCGCCGGGACGATGAACATTGACGCCGCGCGGTTTGCGGGCGGTCTCCGCTTTTTGTGCGATTTTACTGGAGTTTTTCTGTCGCGGGCCGACGTTAATAATGCGACCGACGCTTAATCCCTGGAATTGGTAACTCGCTTTTTATTCGGATTAACGCCAGGGTATTGAATGCCTGCGATGACAACGAATTAAACACACAGGCGCTGTTGACTCATTTGGGATGGACCCGTTACGCATGACTGACAAGCACACCACCATTACGGAGCTTCAGGCGCGTTTTCGCCTGAGCGAATTAAACGTAGGTCACTGGAACCGCATCCACTTTCAGCTCGCTCCCGAATCTATGCGGGAGGATGAGCGCCTCACCGAATACCGTTTTTACCGCATCGAAGAGATGACCGATGAAAAGGCCGCGGTTCACCGCCTGGCCATGAGCAATGTGATCGCCAATATGAGCGATTCACGCGCGACGCTGCTGTATATGCTGCTCAGCGACGGCGAGGGCATTCATTTTTATATCGGCGTGGCGAGCAACGATAACGGCGTGGTCCACGATATCGGTATTAAGCTCGAGCGTGCCTTTAGCAGTAATTTACTCGGCGCGAAGCTGGCGGCGGTTAAACCCCAGGACATCACCCCGATAACCTCGCTGTTATCAATGAAGCGGCTTGGCGTGGTGACGGGCGTCCCCTCGCTGAATGAAGAAGAAACCCGGCTGGGGGATGAGGAATTTCAGGGCGTTGAGCGGTTGGTTAACGGCCTGGCGGGTGAAAGCTGGCGAATGATTATCGCCTGCAAACCGGGCAGCGCAGAGGAAGTGGAGCAGATCATTGAGCAAATTTACGACCTGTCGACCCAGCTCTCCTCACAAATGAAATATTCGGTGCAGATCTCGCAAAACCAGAGCGAGCAACATACCCGCAGCACAGGCCATAACCTCACCAAAACCAGCGGAACCAGTATTACCCTCACACAGAGCGACGGAGACAGCCGGGCTAAAAGCGTCGGCGTCAATGAAAACCACGGCTCCAGTAAAGGCACCAGCTCCAGCTACGATAATAAAGGCACCAATCACAGTAAGGGGACCAGCAGCGGCACGACCACCACCTCGTCGACCAACAAATCCCAGGCCACAGGAACCAGCGACTCGGAAAGCGTCGGCAGCAATGAAGGCACCAGCGACGCCACCACCTCCGGCGATGGCCAGGCAGTAACCCGCGAGGAGATCAACAAAGGCTACGAAGAGTTGCTGAAGCATTTAGGCGAGACGCAAATTTCACGCTTTCGCCAGGGCAACAGCAAAGGGATGTTTAAAACCTCGCTGTTTCTGGCCGCCAATACAAACGCAGTGTATGAACGGCTGAGCGCCAGCGTGCGGTCAATTTTCCAGGGCAATAACCCAACCCTGACGCCGTTGCGCGTGCACCGTTTGCAGCACGGCGCGGCGCACCTCGGGCAACTGCTGCAACTGGCCGATGCGGCGACCGGCGCGGAACATCCTTACAGCGAAGCCATTTACTCACTGGTCAGCGCCAGACACGGGCGCACCCAGTGTTCGACCTGGTTGAACAGCCAGGAAATCTCCCTGCTGATGGGCTTGCCGGATAAAGAGCTGGCGGGGCTGAAAATCCGTAAATGCGTCGATTTCGCGCTTAATCCGCCCACCCTCGCTGAGCAACAACAACTGACGCTCGGCCAGGTGATCCAGCATGGACAGACCCTGGCGTTTAAACCGCTGACGCTGGATAAATCCGAGCTGAATAAACACATTTTTATTACTGGCGTCACCGGCTCCGGCAAAACCACCAGCTGCATGAAACTCCTGCTGGAGTCCGGGCTGCCGTTTCTGGTGATTGAACCCGCTAAGACCGAGTACCGCGAGCTGTACCAGAAAAATCCCGACGTGGAGTATTACTGCCTGGGCCGGGAAGACATCACGCCGTTTCGCCTGAACCCGTTTGAACTGGTGTCGTCGAAAGAGACGCTCACCGGGCATATCGATATCCTGAAAAACGCCCTCAATGCGGTATTCCCGATGGAGGCGGCGATGCCAATGATCGTGGCAGAGGCGATTATTCAGGCCTATGAGCGCAAAGGCTGGGATATCTTCAGCAACCAAAACCTGTTGATTGATGCACCGTTCGCCCTGAACAGCGGCGCGTGGCCTAATTTTAGCGATATGATCCGCGAACTGGATTCGGTTATCGAATCCAAAGGCATGGGCAAAGAGTTTGAGGAGAAATACCGTGGCTCGCTGGTGGCGCGGCTTACCGATCTCACTAAGGGCACCAAAAGTCGAATGCTCAACGCCCGCCATTCTATTGATTTCGATGCGCTGCTGGATAAAAAAGTGGTTTTCGAACTTGATGAAATCAAGGATGAGAACGACAAATCCCTGCTGATGGCGCTGATCGTCACTCGCCTCGCCGAAACCATTAAACAGCGTTATTTACGCGAGCCAGGCTACCGCCATTTAACGCTGATTGAAGAAGCGCACCGCCTGCTGGCGAAGCCGGAGCCGGGGGAAGGCGGTAGTAAAAAACTCGGCGTAGAGATGTTCAGCAACCTGTTGGCCGAGGTGCGTAAATATGGCGAAGGTTTGATCATCGCCGATCAAATCCCCAACAAACTGATCCCGGACGTCATCAAAAATACCAATACCAAAATCGTTCACCGGCTGTTTTCTGCAGACGATCGTGACGTCATTGGCGACACCATGTCGTTAAGCGATGAGCAGAAAAACTTCCTGCCGTCGCTCCAGACGGGCCAGGCGGTGATTTACGGCGGCGGCTGGCACGGCGCGGTGCTCACGCAGATCAAACCCAACGCCAATACCACCGGGCAGCCGATAGATGAACGCCTCATCGCTGACCGGGGTCTTCAGCAATGGTGGCCGCAACGCGCCCGGCTGTTCCCACAGCTCGCGGCGCATACCGACTTTGACGATCCGCAGGCGTTTATCGCTTATAGCCAGCAGCTCGGCAACCTGTCGCGGCTGATGACGCTGGCACGGCAACTGCCGCCGGGCGCGTCACTGAATAAACAGCTGGTACGCATCGTCGGACAGCTTCAGGCGCTGAATGCCTGCGAGCCCGATTTACCCCAGGCGATGGTGGCCTGGACGCTGGATAACACCGATCTTCCCCCGCATGCTGTGCAAGAAAAAATGCCGCGTCGGCTGGCTGAGCTATTGAAATTTATCGATATCGCGCCAGAAGCGCTGGATTTCGACGCGTTAGCCGCCCGGGTTAACGATATGACCAAAAAATAGTGTTTTTAAACAACAAGGAGTGGCTATGGGATTTTTTAGTTCAATCGGTTCGGCGCTGTCGAGCATCGGCAGTTTTGTGGCGAGCGTCGCCAGCACGGTGCTGAAAATTGCGACCACGCCTGAAATCGTGCGCGCGATAAGCGCCGTGGTGCAGGTCATCGGGATCGCGCTGGATATACTTCGCCCGGATCAGTCCCCGGAGAAACACGGCGAAAAAGTGCTGGCTGCCGCAGAAATGGGAATTACGCCGGACGCGTTCGCGACGTTCGATGAATATTCTCAGGTGATTAAAAACTTTGAGGTGAAGCCGGGCCTGGAAGGCAAATGGAGTAAAGAACAGAAAATCGCCGCCAGCGCGGGCGTGATTGCCCAGGGCCTGACCGAATACAAATCCTTCAGCATGGATTCGGCGATTAGCCTGATGGTGCTGGTGGCGCAAAAGCCGGAGTTTTTTACCGCCGAGCGCGTCCTTAACCTGATGGGCAAAACCAACGACTTTACCCTGATCCGCGATTATCTCGACGACGAACTGGATCGGTATGACAGCGAGCGCGTGGAGGCCTGGCTGGCCTCTGCCGAAGCCGATATGCCGGACGGACTGTCCCGGGAAGAGATCGTCGCCAGCCTGCGCGCCCAGCGCGCCGATGCCGAATAACGCCGGGACTGAATTGATGAGCCATTACGCTATTTTTCTCGACCAGCAACGCTTTAGCTGTTTTTGCCGTACCCCGGAAGGCTGGGCCGTTTATCCGCTCAAAGGCGAAGAGAGCCTCGATTGTGCCCAGCCTGCCCAACTGGCGGACGCGCTGGGTGAACTGACCGAACGTCTGGAATGGAGCCCGGCGGAGCAGATTGTGGTGCTGTACCAGCCGCAATACCAGCCGTGGCTGCCGCAGTTGCTTGATGCCGTAGCGAACATTCCGGTGATGGTATTGCCGCTAGGTCCGTGGCTTGCCAGCGCCGCAGCCTGCGCTCCGTTGAGCAAAGCGCCGGAACAGATTTGCCATCACCTGTTGCCGCTGTTGTGGAAACAGCTGATGAATCATGACGGGTCGGTTAAATCCCACCAGCTTGAGGCGGCCTCGCGGACTCAGGAAGCTCTGGTACAGCAGCTCCAGCAGGAGCAGCAGGAAAACCTGGCACTGAAAGAGGCGTTAAAAACCTGCCAGCAGAACCTTGAGCAACAGCAGGCAAGCTGGAATAAAGCGCGCGCCCACTATGAAGCCAATCTGCTTCACGCTGACGAACTGGATGAGGCCGCCATCGCCCAGTTTATGCCGCTGTTCTTCGCGCACTTCTGGCAAAAAGTCAGCCCAAGCGATATGGCGATGCTGCTGGGCAGCCTGACATTACCCGGTATCTCAAGCCCCTGGCCGGAACCCAACAAAAGCGCGTTGGCAATTAAAAAGCGCAGCTTTCAACAAAGCCCGTTCCGCCATCGGCAGCAAATCAAAGCCATGGCGCGCAAATTTGTTGAGGTGGGTTATTTGACGGTGCGCCCGGAAATGGAACCGTTGCTGGAAGATTAAGAGAGCCGACGACTCATGACATCGCCCTTTAAAGATTTACACACCGATCCTGAATTTCGTGCCTGGCTCGCCGGGCTTATCGTTGACGAAGTGCAACAGCAGTTGCAGCACGCCTGGCGTCAGTTGAGTGAGACATCGCCAGAGCCCCTGCCAGCCGCGCCGCCGATAAACGAGCCCGCGCCGGAGCCGATATCTGACGCCCTGCAACCGCTGCGGGGCATCATCGCGATAGTGAAAAACGATCCCGAGCTCCAGGAGAAATGGCTGCGCCGCCCCCTCCCCGACGGCGAGGCCGAGCAGTTCCAGCAGGTGATCGTCATCGCCAGCCATTGGGATCGCATCGAACGCCTGTGGGACGTGCTCTCCGAACGGGCGAAATCCCGCGCCGCGCCGGTTAACGACGCTGAACAACAACTCCTGGATTACGCCCTTTCGCTGCATAACCGGCTGTGGATCGACCGGCTGGCGGAACTCGAAACCGTGGCCGCCGCCAGTGCGTATAACTATGAAATCCATAACGGCGTCGGCCAGGGCGACACCATCGCCGCGCTTTGGCTGCCTGGGCTGATTAATAGCGCGGGTAAGCGCGTTCGTAAGCCCCTGGTGCAGTTGTGATAATCAGATAAAGATGGATACGAAGAGAAGAAACATGCTGGAAAAACTGCAGGAACGCGCCTGGCTGGGGCTGGTTGATACCTTCTGGACAGAGCTAAAAAGCAAAGAGACGTTTGGCATACTCGTTGATGGCGAGCAGATGAAATGGCTGGTGCAGGCGAAGGACGATCGGCTGCTGCTCTGGACGCATGATAATCGCTACTACCCGCCGGGGCTGGTCGAGGAGAACCAGGCGTTCTGCAGTGAGTTGCGCTGGCTGGGGCTCAAAGGCTGGCGCGTGCCGACCCGCAACGAAATGCTGCTGTTTGCCAAAAACCGCAAAAACCCGCTGCGCCAGGGCGAAAATAACCGTCTGCGGGACAAATACGCGTTTAACGTCGTGGAAGGGTTTATCGATCTCGATCTCAATAACCCTACCGCCAATCCGGGGCGTGAGTATCCCTCCATCCCTTGCGCATCCGTCACGAAACAGGTGTTCGCGGATATTCTGATCGATATGCCGGTCAGGTTGAGTTCCCTTAGCGAGCCTGGCCGCAACTGGCTGGATGGCTGGGAAGATCATCTGAATACCACGCTGGTGGAACTGGATTACCAGGTAAACCGCCTGCCGAAAATCGATCCCCTCACCTTTACCGATATCAATAAAGGGATGTGGGAAATGTGGGGGCAGGACGCCAATGCCCTTGAAGCCCTGAACATTCGTCCGCGCGATCCGGCGCGGGATATCCGCCCCGGCTGCGTCGCCATCGATTTCGGCACCAGCAGCACCGTGGTGGCTTATGAAACCGAAAACGGCCGCAAAGAATTAATGCGCATCGGCGTGCGTGATTTCTATGAGCGCATCGAACCGCATCATTTTGAAAACCCGACGGTGTTGGAAATCATCGATTTGCAGGCATTGTTAAGCGAATGGACCGATGAGGCCTACCGTCCCGGCGTGCGCTGGGAAATGGTGCACTGTTCTCACGAGGCACAGGCGAAACTGCGCGATAACCAGAGCGATATCTATACCGTCAGCAGTATTTTAACCCGGCTGAAACAGTGGGCGCTGCGCCAGTCCAGCGATCATCAGGTGGTCTTTACCGACCAGCAGCAGTGCGAACACACTCTCGCGCCGCTCACCCAAAATAACCCGACGCGCGGAGAGTGGCTGGACGTTAGCGGTGATTATCCCTTCGATCCCATTGAGCTTTACGCCTGGTTTTTAGGTATGACCATCAACTGGCGCGGGCGCGGGATCTCGCTGGAATATTTCATGACCTTTCCGGTGGAGTATCCGCGCGAGGTAAAAGAAAAAATTCTTGCCAGCTTTAAACGTGGATTGCAGCGCAGCCTGCCGCCAACGCTGGTGGCGCAGCCGGAGTTTCTTAACGCGTTTAGCGTCGAAGAGTTAGCCAGCGAGCCCGCCGCCTATGCGGTGTGCGCGCTGGATGCCCTGGCTATCCAACCCGGCGAACAGGGTGCCGCCTATGCAGTCTTTGATTTTGGCGGTGGTACTACCGATTTTGATTTCGGCTACTACCGCCACCCTTCAGAAGACGAGGAGGACGAGGGCTTCGAGCGGGTATTTGAGCATTTCGCCCCGGCGGGTGACAAATTTTTGGGCGGCGAAAATCTGCTGGAAAATATGGCCTATCGGGTTTTTCGTAATAACCTCGATTTGTGCCAGAAATACCAAATCGCCTTTACCCGGCCGCTGGATGCCGATCCGTTCCCGGGTTCGGAAATTTATCTTGAGAAAACCCAGGCGGCCTACAGCAATACTATGTTGCTGATCAGCGAACTGCGTCCATTCTGGGAAACACCCTGTACCGCCGAGCCGGATATTGAAGATAAAACCTGCACGGTGGACCTGTTCAACCGGGCGGGAGAAAAAGTCAGCTGCGACTTCGTGATCCCGTATGGCGAACTGGCGGAATATCTTGAGCAACGCATCGCCCTGGGTATTGATAAGTTTATCGCCGCGCTCGGCCAGGCATTTATCCCCCTGCCGGAGCAGATACATATCCTGCTGGCGGGCAATTCCAGCCGTTCGCTGTGGATCTCTCGCCTGTGGGGCCTGGCCGACGAGGGTGAAAATGCGCTGATATTCACCAGAATGGCCGACCGTTTTGGCAACGATACCCCTACGCTGCATATTCATGCACCGCTCAGCAGCAACCCTGACGCCCCCTATCAGCCGACCGCCAAAACCGGCGTGGCGCTCGGGCTGCTGGATTTGCGTCCTGGTGGCGTCACTAAAGTGATTAACCATACGCGGCAGCAGAGCATGGGCGAAGCCGGATTCGCCTTTAACGTGGGCCGCGCCCGAGCCGGATCGTTCCTGGTGGGCTTAGCCATGAATAGCCGCTATGAAGAGTGGTTTGAACTGGGCCCACAGCGGGAGGGGATTTTCGAATTGCTATATACCCAGTCGCCGCTGGCGCAACAGGGCACGCTGTCCTCCGTTGATAGCGAAGTAAAACGCCTGCGCTTACGCCTGGCGGTGAATCAGAAAGGGCATCGGGTATTTGCCAAAGCCACTGCGCCACACCAGATAAGCCTGGTCACGGCGGCAAATGCAGACGAACTGGCGGAAAATCGAACCGATAACCATCAGGTGCTGGAGTTGAAATAATCTGAATTTCCCGTATCGCT
This sequence comes from Atlantibacter sp. MEI4A-1023, assembly GCF_056155425.1. NCBI lineage: Bacteria > Pseudomonadati > Pseudomonadota > Gammaproteobacteria > Enterobacterales > Enterobacteriaceae > Atlantibacter > Atlantibacter sp. MEI4A-1023. The sequence goes on along the minus strand of NZ_CM149568.1, from coordinate 1,317,495 downwards.
TTTAAAGAAATGGGCTGCCAGCGAAACACTGACAGCCCTGTTAAAAGACGCTGTTGGCATGCCTGACCACACCAGCCTGAAAAGGCCGGGTTTCCCCCGCCTCCAGGTGCTACTTACCAGATTCGTAAGCCAGTAACGCAGCGACCTCCCTGCTTCCGTCTTTCACCCTCAGTTCGCAGAGCGAACTTCGCGTCAGATACGTGAATATCAACAGTGTCAAACACACCATAAATACACACCAGATCAGGGCGTTTCGCGGCAGTTTCATGCTTTCTTCTCCTTGTCTTGCGACAGGTAAGAGGCTATCCTGATGTTGTCTATGCATGCAGGTAGCCTCGTTGGTTAATTGAAAAATTACCTTCGGGGCTTTCTTCTTTCTGCCGCACAACACCACTTCACTACCCTGCGTTAATGAGGCAAAAAACCTCAAGCGCCGCCGCTACTATATGCCTCCTACGTTCGCCCGCAGTATTGAGATTTTCTGAAAGAGATATGCGTCCAGAAGGCGGCGCTTTGGTGTGGCAAAAAAAGAAAAGGGCTGCCAGCGAAACACTGACAGCCCTGTTAAAAGACGCTGTTGGTATGCCTGACTACACCAGCCTGAAAAGGCGGGGTTTCCCCCGCCTCCAGGTGCTACTTACCAGATTCGTAAGCCAGTAACGCAGCGACCTCCCTGCTTCCGTCTTTCACCCTCAGTTCGCAGAGCGAACTTCGCGTCAGATACGTGAATATCAATAGTGTCAAACACACCATAAATACACACCAGATCAGGGCGTTTCGCGGCAGTTTCATGCTTTCTTCTCCTTGTCTTGCGACAGGTAAGAGGCTATCCTGATGTTGTTCATGCATGCAGGTAGCCTCGTTGGTTAATTGAAAAATTACCTTCGAGGCTTTCTTCTTTCTGCCGCACAACACCACTTCACTACCCTGCGTTAATGAGGCAAAAAACCTCAAGCGCCGCCGCTACTATAAGCCGCACGTTATCCCGGAAAATATTAAGAAAATCTGAAACAAAAACGCCCCGGGGCAACGGGGCAAAAAAGTGCTAAACCACTGACATCGCACCTCCCTGTGCGTTGAAAAATGAGGGTTAATACGTTACGCAGACAAGGCCTTCAGCAACGCAAAGGCTTCTTTCATCTTGTCTTCACTCACCACAAAAGCACGTAGCTGGCCTTCGGCATCCACGCCTTTCGCCACCATACCCTGGGCTTCGGTAGAAATGTGCCAGTTCAGATCGCTGCGGCGGGTTTCGCCAGCCAGATGCAGCGGTAACTCCGGCGTTTTGACTTTGACCAGCATGGCGGGCAGTTTCAGCGGCGCGTTGCCGCCGAGCAGGTTTTTCGCCAGCGTCATGGCGCTAATCTGGATCGGTTGCAGAAAAGGCAGTAACTGACCGTCGATTTCCGCACAGTCGCCCAACGCGTAGATATCCGGATGACTGGTTTTCAGCGTATTGTCCACCACGATCCCGCGATTCACCTCTACCCCGGCGCTGCGGGCCAGCGCGGTTTCCGGGCGTAAGCCGGTCGCGGCAATCACCGCATCCACCTCGACCTGGCGTTCGCGATCGAAGGTGGCGCGAATACCTCCCGAGGTTTGTTCCAGAGACTGCAACTGCGATTTCAACAACAGATGCACGCCCATATCCGTTAAGCGATGTTGCAGGCGGCTGCTCACTTCCGGTGGCATCAGCGACGCCAGAATGCTGGACGCGTTATCCACCAGCGTCACAGATTTGCCCGCGCGGGTGAAATCCATCGCCAGTTCGCTGCCAATCAGGCCACCGCCGACAATCAATACCCGGCGCGCATCAAACAACTGCGACTCGCAGGCGCGATACTCCAACTGGCTGTTGAGCGTCAGCATCTGCTCACGCCCGTTCACCGGCGGGATAAACGCGCTGGCCCCGGTCGCCAGTACCAGTTTGTCGTAACACCACTGGTTATCAGTGCTTTTCACCAGACGGGCGGCGGCATCGATCTCTTTGATCCAGGTGTACGGGAACAGGCGCACGTTGTATTGCTCGGCGAACTCGCCCGCCGACTGGCGCGTCATCTCGTCCGCGCGCTGGCGCAGGCTGATGACGTGGCTGAGATCAGGCTTGTTGTATTCGTCGATACTGTCGGCGGCAATCACGGTGATTGACACCTGGCCGTCCTGTTTACGCAGATTTTTGACCAACTGCCGGGCCGCGAAGCCCGACCCGATAATCACAATCCCGTGGCTCATACCGCCTCCATTGCCAGCTCGTCGAACACGTCTTTACCCAGTGAACATTCCGGACACAGGAAGTTATCCGGTACATCGCTCCACGGCGTCCCCGGCTGGACATCCTGCATCGGTTCGCCAACGGCTGGATCGTAAATCCACTGGCAGACGCTGCACTGCATGCAGGGGCCGAGGTCGGCAGCTGCGGCGGCGGCGCTGTTGTCATCATCCTGCTTCGGTTGCGCTTTCACCGTGGTTTCCGGCAGCGGTGCGAGCGCCCACTGGCGGGCAATGTCGCGGCCATGCTGACGGCACAGTTCCAGAGCATCCACATCCGGACGCCATTTGGCTTTCAGGCTCAGGGACATTTCGAAACCGGCATCCTGCAAGCGCGTAGACAGACGGTCCACCGCACCACCACTCCAGCCGTGAGAACCGAATGCGCTGGCGCGTTTGTTACGAAAACGCAGACCGGTCATCTCTTCCACCAGACCGGCGATTTTCGGCATCATCACATTGTTCATGGTGGAGGTACCCACCAGCACGCCTTTTGAACGGAATACGTTAGTCAGGATTTCGTTTTTATCGCTACGCGCCACGTTGAAAATTTTCACTGCCACCACCGGGTCTACTTCGTTGATGCCCTGGGCGATAGCGTCCGCCATCATGCGGGTGTTGTTAGACATGGTGTCGTAGAATATTGTGATGCGGTCTTCCTGGTAATCCGCCGCCCATTTCAGGTACAGCTCGACGATCTGGGTCGGGTTTTCACGCCAGACCACGCCGTGGGACGTGGCGATCATATCCACCGGCAGGTTGAAGCCGAGGATTTCAGTGATTTTCGGCGTGACCAGACGGCTGAACGGCGTCAGGATATTGGCGTAGTAGCGCTGGCACTGTTCGAACAGCTCAGTCTGATCCACTTCGTCGTTAAACAGGCGTTCGTCGCAGTAGTGCTGACCGAAGGCATCGTTACTGAACAACACCGCATCGCCAGTCATATAGGTCATCATGCTGTCCGGCCAGTGCAGCATCGGGGTTTCAACGAAGATCAGCTGTTTGCCGTTGCCGATATCCAGGGAATCACCGGTTTTCACCACGTGGAAATTCCATTCCGGATGGTGGTGGTGCCCGTTAATGGAATCGATAGCGTTGGCGGTGCAGTAGATTGGGGTATCCGGGATCTGCATCATCAGCTCGGTCAACGCGCCTGCGTGGTCTTCTTCCGCATGGTTGATGATGATGTAATCGATATCTGCCAGATCAATTTCGCTGCGCAGGTTCTGCACGAACTCGCGGCTAAATTTGTGATCGACAGTATCGATCAGTACGTTTTTTTCTTCACGGATGAGATAGCTGTTGTAGCTGCTACCGCGCAGCGTTTTGTATTCGGTGCCGTGAAAATCGCGAACTTCCCAGTCACGCTGTCCAACCCAGGAAATGTTGTTCTTAACCAGAATAGCCATATCAACCTCTTGTGTTCATGAAATTAAATTCGAATGCGATATGGCTCATATATCAAGTTGCGTGCCAACTTTATAAGAATATGATTTTAAATATTTTATCTAATTTTATGATGATTAAGAATGTTAAAATGACTATCAGGAAGGCAGTCATTTTGACTAACTTTATTGTCAAAATGACTGTTTTCGGGAAGGACGTTTAGAGACGGTTAATCATCCGCCAGCGGAACCAGATTTGGGCGAGCAGAATCAGAACCCCGCCGATAATTTTCTGCGTGGGTAAACGCTCGCCATACCAAATCCCGGCAGCGATAACGGTAAACAGCGGCTCCAGCACCATAATCAGGGCGGCGCTGGCGACGGCGGCGTATTTTTGCCCCTGAAGCTGCAACGCGAAACGCAGGCTTGTGGCGATAAAAATACTGGCCAGCACCCACAGCGCAATAGACAGATCAAAGGGTTGGGTTATGTGCTCGAACCCGGCGGAAATACCCAGCCCAACAATACCGGTGATCATCAACTGTGCCGTGGTGAGTGGGATTAACGGCACCTCACGGGCGCAGCGGCTGGTGTAGCAAAACGAGATCGACTGCACCAGCGCCGTCAGTAAAAACCAACCCTGGCTGGGATGGAACGACACCGGGCTGTGCAGGCTTAACAGCGCCAGCCCTATCACCGCTACTGGCAGGCACTCCCAGTAAGCCCGCGCCGGGCGCACCCGCATCATCACCCACGCCGTCAGCGGCACAAACAGCATAGCGAGGCTCATAATAAACGCCCCTTCGCCCAGCGACGGGGTACTGGATACCGAGTAGATCCACAGGCACATGGTGAGCGCCATCCACAATCCGCTGATCAGCACCTGCCGCCACTGGTGGCGCGGGATATGTTGGCCACGACAAAACGGCAACAGCACCAGTGAGGCGAAGAAAAACCGCACGCCGAGAAACGCAAACACCGGCATTCCGGCAATCGCTTCTTTAGAAAAAATCCAGCCGCAGGCGGCAATAAACGTGGTTAAGACTAAAAACAGATCGGCTTGCCGCTGCCGGTTCATGGGTCATGCTCCCTGGAATAAGTAAAGTCAGTCAAACAAGCTTTCGACTTTATAACATTCCGCTAACCTGAACCACTTCACGCAGGGGAAAAGATTGGGGGGTGGTTAAACGCAGAAAAAAGCGCCCCAACGAGGCGCTTATCAATAAGACGGATATTAGTTCCAGAGCGCCAGAATCGGCCAGCCGACCAGCATCAGCATTGAGATATAAATCACCCCAAAAATCGCGCCGAGCCGCCAGTAATCTTTGGACTTCACATAGCCACAGCCGTAGATGATCACACCAGGTCCGGTGGCATACGGCGTCAGGCAACCCATGATGCCGATAGACAGTACCAGCAGGATACACAGATGCTCCATTGGCACGCCGGGTATCCCTTTACCCACCGCCAGGATCACCGGCAGCATGGTCGCGGTATGGGCTGACAGGCTGGCGAACAGGTAGTGCGCAAAGTAAAACACCAGAACCAGCGCAACCACCGTACCGGTGGGCGAAAACCCTTCCAGATGGGTGCTCATGGTTTTCGCAAACCAGTCGATAAAGCCGGAACGGGTCAGTCCGTTAGCCATCACCACCAGCGTCGCCAGGTTCACCAGGGTGTTCCAGGCGCTGTGGTATTTGGTGATCTCTTTCCACGGCACCACGTGCAGGGCCAGCATTAACGATACCGCCAACAAGCCCACCGCCGTGGCGTCGATAGCTTCACCGCCGAACACCCACAGCGCAAGGCTCAGTAATACCAGGCCAATCAGGGTGATCTCTTTCTGGGTCAACGCGCCCATCTCTTTCAGCGCGCCGCTGGCCCAACTGGAAACCTCCGCACTGTGGGTCACTTCCGGTTTATACAGCACATAAGACAGCCACGGGGCGACGATCAGCAGAATGATGCCCACCGGTAAGAAGCTCAAAAACCAGGTCAGCCAGCTAATCTGAATCCCGGCGATTTTACTGACGAACTCAAGACCCAGCACGTTCGGCGCCGCGCCGGTAACGAACATTGAGGAGCTGAGGCTGGTACTGATCACCATCATCCACATCAGGTAGCCGCCGATGCGGCGCGATGACGAGTCGTTGGGATGGGAGTTAAACAGCGGCGGCAGGTTTTTGATTACCGGGAACACGGTGCCGCCGGTACGCGCGGTATTCGACGGGGTGAACGGTGCCAGCAGGATATCGATAATCACGATGGCGTAGCCGAGCGTCAGGGTGCGTTTGCCCATAAACTTGACCATAAACAGCGCGATACGCCGCCCCAGACCGGTCACTTCATAGCCCAGCGCGAATATAAACGCCCCGAACACCAGCCACACCGTGGTGCTGGAGAACCCCGCCAGCCCCCACTTCAGCGCCTGCTTGCCGGCGTCGAATTTCGGGTCGGCCAGTTCGCTGGCATCAAACAGCAGGTAATCGCTGCCAATAACGCAAATCGTCACGGCGATAAAGCTGATCGCCGTCGCCGGGATAGGCTCGAGGATCATCCCGACAATCATTGCCACAAATACGGCAAAGTAGTGCCATGCCTGCGGCGGCATACCGTCCGGGACCGGAATGAGCAACATGATGCCCATTACCACCAGCGGGGCCAGTAATTTCCATATTTTATCTTTTGAAGCAGTCATCGCTGTTTCTCCATGAAAAGCTTGTGCTTGTAAGTGATTGAAAATGAACGTTTGAAATTTCAGCTAAAAACCAGGTGACGATAAGCAGATCGGCGCTGCCGCCGGGGCTGAGATGGCGGGCAATACAGGCGTTATCAAACTCAGTGAGCGCGTGGAGGTCGCCTGCGCGGCGGATACCGCCCTGACGCAGCAACGCGATAGCCCGCTGTTGCAGCCAGTGCAGGCCATCCGCGCCGCCGCGCGAGGCCACATTGGTGTCGCCATTGCGCGCCATCAGCACCAGCAGCGTGTCGAGTAGCGCCAGTTCAGGATCAATGCCCTGCGCGTTCAGTGCGTGGTAATGAGGTAACGCATGGTCGCGCACCAGCGGGAACCCGGCCTCGGCTTCGCCACGCGCACCGGGCAGGCCAAGCTGCAAATAGAGCCGCTGCCCCGCCGTTTGTCCGGCGTTGTGTTGAACCAGCTCGCGTGAAGTGATCCCTTCACAAAACCCCGCAGCCTGGCGGCACAGCGCTTCTGGCGTGACCGGCTGCTGCTGCTGGGTTAATCGCCCCGCCGCCGCGCACAGCAACCCCAGCGAGAAAATACTGCCTTTATGGGTGTTCACCCCGGCGGTGGCGCGGAACATTGCCGCTTCGCAGGCCAGACCGATTGGGCGGATCGCAGCTAACACCGCGTTCTCTGGCAGTCCGGCGCTGCATGCGCCCATTTCCACAAAGCGCGGCAACCACAGGCGAATGGCGTCCGCGCTGCGGTAAAAATCCTCCAACGCCATGTCCTTGTGCGCCCCGCTGTTGTAACGGTCCACCAGGCCAGGTTTGGGCGATAAATTTACCTCCGCCAGCATGGCGCGCCAGGCGCAGTCGCTGTAATACGCGGCGATGTGCGGCGCAATGACCTGGTACTCAAGCGTGTTCGGCTTCATTCAGGCGCATCTCCATATGGGCCAGCAGTTCGGCAAGCGAGTGGGATTTTTCGCGGGCGCACAGCGCTGCGGCGCGAGAACACACCAGGCAGGTTCGGGGTGGCAGGGAAAACTGCTGGCGGGACAGGATGTCGCCGTGCGGCGTTAACACGTCGATATCCCACAGACGCCCCAGCCGGTGCGCCTGCTCCAGCGCGATTGCCGCGCGTTTCACCGTTTGCGCCGGGCCGTTTACCGCCATCAAGGCTTCGGGGCCGGTGATTAAGGCAAAGGATGCCTGGGTGATAATTGGCCAACCAGCGTCGCGCGCCATATTCTCCAGCGCCTGAAGACCGTGACTAAAAAGCCGCCGGGTGAGATCGCTGTCTTTCACAGGCCCAGGTGCCACCACGGTAAAGGAAATCAGCGTCACGCCATGTTGCCTAAGCCAGGCCACTTGCCGCGCCTGGCGCGCATCCCGGCTGGCCAGCAGTTCCGGCAGCGTTATGGCACGATCCGCAGAGTGCGCCATCGTCTACGCCTTCACCTGATGAACCACGTCGATCACCGAACCGTCGCGGTAGCGCACCACGGCGATAACCCGCTCGGTAAAGGCAATCGGACAGGGATCGCCGGTCAGGATGCGCGCCCTTTCCCGCAGCCATTCGATGGTCACGACGCGCAGCCCGGCCTGTTTCAGGCAATCCGCCAGTTCAGGGCGCGCCGGATTGACAGCAATGCCGTGGTCGGTCACCAGGATATCGACGCTGGAGCCCGGCGTGACGCAGGTGTCACGCGATCCACCAAGGTGGGAATACGCCCGCGCACCAGCGGCGCGACGATAATCGACAGCGCCGCTGCGACGGCTGTATCGCAGTGACCGCCGGATGCGCCGCGCAGTACGCCGTCGGAGCCGGTCAGTACGTTGACGTTAAACTGGGTGTCGATTTCCAGCGCGCTCAGCACCACCACGTCGAGCCGGTCAACGCTTGCGCCTTTGGAACCCCAGTTGGCGTACTGGTTAGCGCTGATTTCTATGTGGTTGGGATTGCGCGCCAGCGACTCGGCGGCGGCACGGTCAAAGCTCTGAACATCGAGCAGCTTTTTGATCAATCCCTTTTCGTGCAGATCGACCATGGTGGAGGTAATGCCGCCCAGCGCGAAATCGGCGTAGACGTTGCGGCTGCGCATTTTGTCTTCCAGAAAGCGCGTCACCGCCAGCGATGCCCCGCCGGTGCCGGTTTGCAGCGAAAATCCGGGTTTGAAGTAGCCGGAATTCACTACGACATCTGCCGCATGGCGGGCAATCAGCAGCTCGCGCGGGTTCGACGTCATGCGGGTGGCGTCCGCGCCGATTTTGTCGGCATCGCCGACCTGTTCAATCTGCACGATCAGGTCGACGCAATCCTGGGCGATGCTGGCGGGATGGTGCGGATACGGCAGTAGCGCTTCGGTCAGCAGCACCACCTGACGGGCGTGTTCCGCATCCACTTTGGCGTAGCCCAGCGAGCCGCAGCAGGCTTTGCCGGTGTAGCCATTGGCGTTGCCGTACGGGTCGCAGGACGGCACGCCGAGAAACGCCACGTCAATCGCCAGCTCGCCGCTGTTCACCAGTTGCACACGGCCGCCGTGAGAGTGGATCTGCACCGGCTCGGCGAGTAAACCCCGGGAGATCTCCTCCGCCAGCGGCCCACGCAGACCGGAGGTGTAAATCCGGCTCACCACGTTATTGCGAATATGCTCGACCAGCGGCGCGTGGCAATCACTGAGGGAACTGGACGCCAGCGTCAGGTTTTTAAATCCCATTCCGGCAATGGCATCCATCACCAGATTCAGGGTCAAATCGCCGCCGCGAAAGGCATGGTGGAAGGAGATGGTCATCCCGTCCTGCAATCCTGAACGGCGAATGGCCTCCTGCAGGGTGGCGCATAGTTTTTTGTCGCGCGGCTTCTGGGTTTGCAGATTGAGCTTAGAGGCAGGCTGAAATGCTGGATGGTCGCCCTTCCCTGCGCTAACCCGCGTCTGCCGTTGTGTGGTTTGATGCATGTTGTTACTCCTCACGAATACCGGAAAGCGCTGCCCGGGACAGCACCAGACGCGCCCGCTCAATGACCGGGCTGTCCACCATCTTGCCGTTGAGCGATACCACGCCCAGCCCTTCACGCGCCGCGGCTTCAGCGGCGTCCACCACGCGCCGGGCGTGATCCGCCTCCTGCTGTGTCGGGGCATACAGGTTGTGCAGCAGTTCGATTTGGCGCGGGTTGATTAGCGATTTGCCGTCGAAACCCAATTGCTTGATGTGCGCGGCTTCACGCAGGAAACCGGCTTCGTTGTTGGCATCGGAATAAACGGTATCGAAAGCCTGAATGCCTGCGGCGCGGGCCGCCTGGAGAATAGCGCAGCGGGCGAACAGCAGTTCTGTGCCCTCCGGCGAGCGTTCAGTGCGCAAGTTGCGTACATAATCTTCTGCTCCCAGTGCAATGCCGATCAGGCGCGGCGAGGCATGGGCGATGGCGACCGCCTGGGTAATGCCCTGCGGTGATTCGATGGCGGCCAGCAGGCCGGTACTGCCGGGTTCGCGGCCGCATTCCGCTTCAATACGCGCGATGTGGTTTTCGATATCAATCACGTCCTGGGCGGTATCGGTTTTCGGCAGGCGCACAATATCCACGCCGCCGCGCACCACGGCTTCCAGATCCGCCACGCCGTAATCAGAATCCAGCGCATTTACCCGCACAATGGTTTCCACGTCCTGATACAGCGGGTGCTGTAGGGCGTGGAAAACCAGGCGGCGGGCGGCATCTTTTTCACGCAGGATCACCGAGTCTTCCAGATCGAACATCAGCGCATCGGCATGATAGATAAACGCGTTGCTGACCATGGCGGCATTGGCGCCCGGGACGAACAGCATGCTGCGGCGGGTGCGGGATTTACGTTGTTCGGCAGTCAGTTTCATGGGCGCGCCTCCCAGGGCAAAGCCTCGATTTCCCCGGCGCGCGCCAGCAGCGTTTCCAGACGCGCGCGTAAAACACAATCCAGTGCGCCTTTATCATCAATAAACACCTGAACGCCGCGTACCTGATAGCGCGCCAGGATTTCAAGGACGGTGGTGCGAATGGCGGTGCCAAACTGTTTTTCCACGCTGCTGTTGATTTGCAGTTCGATGTCGTGCGAGTCGAGGGGCGCGATGCGCGCCATCACATCTCCGGACTCCAGCGTGCCGGCGACGGCGGGACGGCTAATTTTCATGGTTCACCTGTAGTTAATGCGGATTCGGTTTTAAGCGCAGACGAACGCAGGTCGGTGTCAGGCAACATGCGTCGTAAATAGTGGGCGGTGGCGTCGGGAACCAGCAGCTCGATGGTCGCGAAATCTTGCTTTACCAGCAGCTTGCGTACCCAGGAGGCGGAAATTGCAATGCCGTGATAGTGCAACCGCTCTATCTCTACCAGTTGGATGGGCGGCGCGGGATTGGCCGGATCCTGGAGAATGCGCCGCATATCGGCGTTGTAGCGGGCGGTCACCTTGCAAAACGGTTCAGTACCGACAAAGCGATGAGTGATACCCAGCGCGGGAGCAAGGTGATTGCGGAAAATTTGCAGATCGATTTCGGTGTAGCAGTGGTTAATGACGCTTTGTTCTTTGATGAAGTAGCACGGAAACGTGGCGCGGGAGATGAGATATTCCGAGCCGCGATGCACGGTAAGTTTTTCAATATCTGCCGTCCCGGCGCGTACCAGCGCCAGCCGGTCTTCGTAAGGGAAACGGGACGTGTCTTCTTTGACTAAAAACAGATGCAGCCAGTCGCATTGCGCCGCCGCCTGTTGCACCAGGTAACGATGACCGCGGGTAAACGGGTTGGCGTTCATGACGATGCAGCCGATTTTGTCACCGACGCGGCGCAACGTGGTGAGATAGCTGGCGTACTGTTGCAGGCGGGTGGCATTATTTTCCATCAACACCATCACACCCGGTACCCGCGCCAGGGTAAAAAAACCACACTGCTTAAACAGCGCTTCATTCTGGCTTTTGGTATAGATAAATAACTGGGTGCAAAAACGTTCATAGGCCAAATTAATTAATTCGGTCGCCAGCGTGAGCGATAAACCTTCCCCACGCACCGACTCATCGATAGCGACGCATTTGATAATATTTCCGGCTAAACCACCGCAGGCGATAAGACGGTCGTTACGCGTTGCCGTAATAAATATCTCCACCGTGGTATCGATACTCAAATCGTTTTCCCGGAGGAATTGCGTTATCCCGGCGATTTTCTTATTTTCGTTACGCTTCACCCGTGTAAACACGGTATTGCCAAACATAGGTCTACGTCCCTGCGCCATGAATAAGGATGAAAATGAATGTTAATTAACTGCTGCAATAATAGAAAAACCGGTCACGCAGGCATTTCCGTTGACAGTGTGGAATACAGACAAAGGGTACGCACTATTCAAAATCTGAATTTTGATATATTTCACAAAGCACCCAAGGATTAAAATAGACTTTATGGTTTTTATTTGGTTAATTAAATTTCATCCAACGCGCCTCATGGTTTTTATTTGTTTAATTGATTTAATATCGGCAATCTGCAACGATAATCCGGTGTCTGAGCATTATAAAGAAACAATCTGATAACCTATATTCGGCACCTGCCCGGGTTCGGTACTTAAAAGGAATTATCATGACCGGGAAAAAAGAAGTTAGCGTGTTACGTTTTTTTCGCCGTCTGGCTTTTCCATTACGGATATTTCTTTTATTACTGTTGGTGTCCACGCTGTTAATCAGCGCGTTGGGTAAATATCTCTCCGCCAGCTTTGAAGACTATCTGACTGAGCACGTGCGCGGTATGGCGATGAATCAGGCCAGAATTATCGCCTCCAACGACAGCGTTATCGACGCGGTAAAACACCGCGATACCCGTCGGTTGAGGCAAATCATTGGCAAGCTGTCCACCGGCTCCGATTTCGATTATGTGGTGATCGGCGACCGCCACTCTGTTCGTCTTTACCATCCTAATCCGGCCAAAATTGGCTATCCCATGCAATGGACTAAGCCCGGCGCGCTGGAGAAAGGCGAAAGCTATTTTATTACCGGCGAAGGGTCTATCGGCATGGCGATGCGCGCTAAAACACCGATTTTTGACGAGCACCAACAGGTAATAGGCGTGGTGTCGCTGGGCTATTTAGTCAGCAAAATCAATAGCTGGCGGCTGGATTTTCTCCTGCCGTTAGCCGGTGTGTTTGTTGTCATTCTGATTATTTTGATGCTGCTGTCGTGGTTGTTCGCCGCGCATATTCGTCGCCAGATGCTCGGCATGGAACCACAGCAAATCGCCCGGGTCGTGCGTCAGCAGGAGGCGCTGTTTGGTTCGGTTTTCGAAGGGCTTATCGCTGTCGATCCCGATGGGATGATTACGGCAATCAACCGTAATGCGCGTAAAATGCTCGGCTTAGCCTCTCCGGGCCGCCAGTGGCTCGGGCGCTATATCGGCGATGTGGTCAATCCTTGCGGCTTTTTTACCGACACGATTGAAGAACAGCGCCAGGACGTGATGTGCACGTTTAATGGGTTAAGCGTTATTGCCAATCGCGGCGCGATCCGCTACCAGAACGCGCTGTTAGGCGCGATCATCAGCTTTCGCAGCAAAGATGAAATCAGCGCGTTGAACGCGCAATTGACGCAAATAAAACAGTACGTTGAGAGCCTCAGGACTCTACGCCATGAGCACCTTAACTGGATGTCCACCCTCAACGGCCTGTTGCAAATGAAAGAGTACGATCGGGTGCAGGCGATGGTGCAAGGCGAATCCGAGGCGCAGCAGCAGCTCATCGACCGCTTACGCGAGGCGGTTGACGATCGTCAGGTGGCGGGACTGCTGTTCGGCAAATGCCAACGGGCGCGCGAGTTGGGGCTGATGTTAACGCTGGTGCCTGGCAGCGTACTGCATCAACTCCCACAAGGAATGGATAGCACTGAATTTGCCGCAATCGTCGGTAACCTGCTGGATAACGCGTTTGAAGCGAGCCTGAATAACCCTCAGAGTGATAAAACTGTAGAGCTGTATCTGAGCGATGAAGGCAATGATGTGATTATTGAGGTGGCCGATCGGGGATGCGGTGTACCGGACGCGCTGTGCCAGACCCTTTTCCAACAGGGCGTCAGCACCAAAACCGATGCGCCCGGCGAGCACGGCATCGGGCTTTATCTTGTTGCCAGTTTTGTTCATCGCTGCGGCGGGGTGATTACCTTCGAGGATAACCCACCCTGCGGCGCGTTGTTTTCCGTTTTTATACCGAAAGTGAAAAAGAGTAATGGAACAATCTCTGACGATTTTAATAGTTGAGGACGAAACGCCGCTCGCAGAAATGCATGCCGAATTTATCCGCCACTTTCCCGGCTGCAGGACGGTATGGCTGGCCGGCAATCTGGCGCAGGCCAGGGAGATGATTACCCGCTTCAAACCGGCGCTGATCTTGCTGGATAATTATTTACCCGACGGCAAAGGGGTCACGCTGCTGCATGAACTTTCCCAGGCCCGCTATACGGGCGGCGTGGTTTTTACCACTGCGGCAAGCGATATGGATACCGTGTCGGAAGCCGTGCGCTGCGGCGTGTTTGATTATCTGGTCAAGCCCATCGCCTATGAGCGGCTTGGGCAAACCCTGAGTCGTTTCCAGCAGCGTTGCGCCCTGCTCGCCAGCCATGCCAGCGCCAGCCAGCGGCAAATCGACGATATGTTTAACGCCTATGCGCGGGGAGAGCAAAAAGAAGCGCTACCGCCAGGTATTGATGCGTTGACCCTGGCGAAAGTCCAGGGGCTCTTTGCTGACCCGCTGGCGCGCCATACCGCAGAAACGGTGGCGGATGAACTGAAACTGAGCCGCACCACCGCCCGCCGTTATCTGGAGTTCGCTGCCAGCCGCCAGCAAGTTGTGGCGGAGATTATTTATGGCAAAGTGGGACGCCCGCAGCGGACCTATCGGGCGTTATGAGGCGTTGTCCGGCATCGCCACCACCTGATTGCGCCCACGATTTTTAGCGGCATACAGCGCGGTATCTGCCTGATGGATCAGACCGCTGGCAATCATATGCAGCGGCATATCCAGCGACAGCGATTTACAGGCATACAGCGTCGTTACGCCAATACTGATGGTGAGATAACCTGTCGGACTGGCGACATGCGGCAGATTCAGGGCGTTGATGTTTTCACGCAGGCGTTCCGCTTCCGCCAGCGCCTCCTCCTGGTCAGTGCGCGGCAAAATCACCAAAAACTCTTCACCGCCGTAACGGCTAACATTATCTTCGGGACGCCGCCGGGATGACACCAGGGCTTTGGCCACCGCGCGTAGGCAATTGTCGCCAGACTGATGTCCGTAGTTGTCGTTGTACCGTTTAAAATAATCGATATCTGCCAGGCACACCGACAGTGGGAAACCGTTGTCGACGGCATGGCTGATTTCATTAATCAGGCATTCATCCATATAACGGCGGTTATACAGGCCGGTTAAATGATCGCGCTGGGCATATTGTTGCAGCACCTGGTTGGCGCCCGCCAGCTTCTGCTCCGCTTCCCGACGCGCAGTGATATCCACCCATGTCACCGACAACCCTACGACGCGATTGCTGGCGTTATATAAGGCGACAGGTTGGGTATCGTAACAGCGGTCACGCCAGATAATTTCTCGCCCCGGGATGTCCACGCCGGACTCTGCCATGATGAAATCATCCTGAAACTGCTGCCATACGTCGGGCATTAAACGCCCCAGGTGGCTGTCGGTCGCCTCGTCCTGCGAAATAGCCAGTAAACCGTTCATGGCCTTGTTGGACATCACCAGCCGTCCATCCAGATCCAGCATGCACAGCGCAACGGGCGTCGTATCATAGATGGTTTCAAGCTGCATTACGCGCTCGCCGAGATTGGAAATATTTCTGTCGATGCCGCGATAGCCGGTTAACTCGCCTTTATCGTTAAACAGCGGAATACCGCTGGTTTCCAGTACCACAATTTGGCCATCGGCGCGCATATTGCGGTTGACCAGGCCGGAAAACGCACGCTGCTGGGCGACAATCTCGCCAAAAGCACCCGCAACGCGTTCCGCTTCCCCTGGCGGCATAAAATCGAAAGGTGTACGTCCAATGACATAACCCGGCTCATAGCCCAGCAAATCATGCACGACACCTGAAACCCAGGTGTACCGCCCCTGAGCATCCACTTCCCAGACCCAATCGGAATTGTGATGGAGTAAATCTAAGAGATGTTTTTCATCAACGTCAGGCACAGACTGTCTCTTTCCATCATTCATGGTTATTTATCCGCATACTTTAAAGGCACTCAAACGCAGGCTGGTCAGTGTTAAGAGGATCTAAAGATACAGGTTAGTTGCCAGAGAAAGTAGCAAACATTGATAAGGTGAATTTGAAAAATAGTAATTATTTAACCCAGTTATCAATACATCCTGTATCGTTTAATGCACCTGGTTGATTTTTAAGCTGAAACGTTAAAGCTAGTATGATAAAGGGAAGGACAAAATGGGGAGTGGCTTTTTTATTCTGATTTTTAATGTGGCGATATAAAAGAAAACAAAAGGGAAATTAACAGAGACTGGAAAGTGGTAACTCTTTGAAATATATGGCGCGCCCTGCAGGACTCGAACCTGCGACCCACGGCTTAGAAGAACGTAGAGCGCGGAATAACTCATTGTAACAACACAGATTTACCGCGTTCGCTCCCGGATTTGTGTCGTTACGTGTCGTTGCAGTTCTTATTGATGGATTCAGTGTGTCTCAGTTGCGACACAAATCCGACACACCTATATCACCGGCACTTCATCATCCCGCGATCCTTATCTACCCTGTCACCAAACTTTGAGCAAATCCGAAAACCGCGTCGTGTACCGGGGCGAAAGCATGTCTCGTTTCATCTGCCACTGCTGTTGGATACCCTGCCCCGCAAAGAACAGCGTGCCCTTTCCGCCTTTGGCATTGAGCTGATCCAGCACTTCCATAAGTTTTTCGCTGTTTCGCCGTGGGGCCGCGTCATCGAACAGGTTCAGCTGCGCCACACCCTGACTGAAGAAGTCACCGAGCATAACACCTGCTTTCTGGTACCTGTGGCCGTCGCGCCAGATATTATCGAGACAGCGCACCGCAGCGTTAATTATGTCGCGGGTGTCCTGAGTGGGTGTGAGAAGTTTTACGGACACGCTGTTGCCGTAATACGGCTCGTTGATGGCGAATGGCGAGGTTTTAACAAAAGCGGAAATATAGCGGCAGTACTGGTGCTCGCCTCGCAGCTTCTCTGCCGCGCGCGCAGCATGATTGCATATCGCCTGATGCATCTGTTCGTATTCAGTTACTCGCTCACCGAACGACCGGGAGCAGACGATTTCCTGTTTCGCTGGCGCGAATTCCTCCAGCTCCAGGCAGGGTTCGCCGCGCAGCTCTCGCACGGTTCGCTCGAGCACGACATTAAAATGCTTCCTGATAACCCATGTTGAGGTGTCCGCAAGCTGGCATGCGTTGGTGATCCCCATTGCACCCAGCTTCTTGCTGATGCGCCGCCCCACGCCCCAGACGTCTTCAACGGGTACGAGCGACATCAGCCGGCGCTGGCGTTCGACGTTCGACAAATCAACGACGCCGCCGGTCTGCCGCTGCCATTTCTTCGCTGCGTGGTTCGCGAGTTTCGCCAGGGTCTTGGTCTGGGCGATGCCTACACCCACAGTTAGGTGGGTATTCTGCAAAACCGTGGCGCGGATTTCCCGCCCGAACTCTTCCAGGTTCCGGCAGTTCCGCACCCCAGTCAGGTCACAAAAAGCCTCATCGATGGAATAAATTTCGACACGTGGACTCATTAATTCCAGCGTCGTCATCACCCGGTTGGACATATCCGCATACAGCTCGTAGTTGCTGGAGAACGTGGCCACGTTGTAGCGCCGGAATAAATCGCGCTGTTTAAAGAACGGCTCACCCATAGTGATACCGATTTGTTTCGCCTCAGCACTACGGGCAATAACGCACCCGTCGTTATTCGAAAGAACAACGACGGGACGCCCTTTTAAATCGGGTCTGAACACCGTTTCGCATGATGCATAAAACGAGTTTACATCGACCAGGGCAAACATCAGTTTGTCGATTTAACGATATACGTCACGACCCCGAAAACGTCCAGGGTGTCCTCGCTACCAACCATGATCGGCGAGTAGGCGCTGTTCATTGGGTTGAGTTGTACTGTCGGGCGCAGCTGTAATCGTTTAACGGTGAACTCACCGCCCACCGCGGCGATCACGATGTCACCATGCTCCGCCGTTCTGGAACTGTCCACCACCAGCAAATCGCCGTCACTAATGCCAGCCTCGACCATTGAGTCACCGGCCGCCCGTACAAAATATGTCGCGCTGGGGTGCTGAATAATCAGTTCATTCAGATCGATGCGTTGCTCGACATAATCAGCGGCGGGAGACGGAAACCCGCACTGGACGAGGTCTCCGAAGAGGGGCAACGCGACAATGCCGCGCAGCTCAGCTGGTGTGTAAAATTCCATAAAAAATCGACTCCCGAAGCTGTACTGTTTTTATATACAGTAGTTTTTATTCGGGAGGAGATCAATTTGGCGCGGCCTATCAATTAGTGAGATTGAAGAGCCAAATGGTCATTGTTGGGTAAGCTTGGCGTGATAGCTTGAACATCGTTTGTCATCACTGATTGACTCGGCTTTGTCTGTTCTCGCCCAGATAATATTACGTTTAATGATTTTTGCAGGATTACCAGCCGCCGCACACATTACAGGTACATCTTTGGTAACGATACTTCCGTAACCGATTACAGAGCCGCTACCAATATTAACACCTTTCATTATTGATACATTTCTGCCAACCCAGACATAACTATCAATATTGATATCTTTTGCCCAGTTAACTCTTTTGCCACTTGTTGCATCGAAAACAGGATGCCCATCTGAAGCGCGCAAAATTACATCTCGCGCGATCATGCAATCATGGCCGATAGTTACATTACACCCATCAGTAACAACTTCAAATCCAGATCCAATAGTCGTTCTACGCCCAACAGTCACCTTTGATCCTTTAGATGCGACTATTACTCCTTTAGCTTTACTATTTTTGTGTATTTTCACATAATTATTATCACCACGAAAAACAACAGTAAGCCATCTACATTCAACATCATCTTCGATTACTAACTTATTATTGTTTCCATTAAACTGGACGTTATTCTCTTTACTATTTTCAAGTTCTCCACAAACAAATGAATTACCTGTTCCCTGGTCTTGAATTGTGAAAGATTTATCGACATCCTGCGCCACGATTTAATTTCCTTTATATAGAGAAGGTATTGAGCAATTCATTCTATTAACTACTGCCATCTCAGTCAATGAGGTGGTTCCATCGGCTTATCTTGTACTCCATGCTTCAACAAAAGTTTAACTTAAGTTGTGGTGATGTTATGCATTAGCGGCCTCATTGACGCATGAGGCCGCTACGGATTATTTTTGCTCTAAGGCAGATATTCTTTTTTCAAATCTATCCATGGCTCTTCGCTGAAATGCCGCTTCAGCAAAGAAAATTCCGTCAGGTCGCACGCCCCACTCCTCACCCTCTTCGTGAATAACCACTTCAATGAAAACCGGCTTCTCGGTGGTAGTGAGATTTCCCTCCTCGTCAGTGTGCTCAATGATTTCATTGTGCGAAAAGACCGTGTCGGTCATCCGTGGATACTTGTCGTAGCACAAAACGGCATAGCGGCAATCAGTGCTTCTTTCATCCATTAACCCATGCGCGATGAATACATCACGAATCTGCTGGGCGATGACGCCGAAATGAATTCTGGCCTCATTGCCCTTTAACTGAATGGCATCCAACCACTGGTACATGATGTAATGAACGTCGGCCCAGGCATCAAGAAACGCATCATCAAAAATCACTGGAGATGTTTTCTTATCTCCATTAGAGGTCACTATTGGGTTACTTCCGAGATAAGCAGTAGAAAAACGATTTCCAGCACTACCCAGCGCATTGACGTTATCGAGATATGGCTTAACATCTCCATTTTCAAAAAGGTGTTCAAATCCGTTATAAACAACCCTGCGTGGCGTGATGCTTCCTGCCCCATGAAGTGTTATAAGCGCCCCAGTTGCACTACTTGTCGTGGCACCTCCAGATACGATTAACCGCTGTTCTGATGGATTTGTCGAAGGAACGGTCTTTCCAATAAATCCATATTCCCCTTCAAATAAGGCTTCCGATCTTATTCCGCCGCTAGTGCTGGCGTGCACCTGAAGATGACCGACAGAGACATCATTAGAGAAATCAACCGGGGACGGAACAGTTCTCACTCCTGAGGTCGACATAAATGTTGGAAGGGTACGGTTAGGAGTTGCTCCTTGACGAAAAGTTCTGGATACAAGACCATCCTCAGACACTTTTAATTTCATGCAATAGATATCAGAAGGATGACCATCATGTTTGAATGGATCCTTTAACGAATTATCACCCACAGACCATGAATCAAAAAAATCCTCACCGCCAAGAGAATAATATAGATACCCATTTTTCACACACACAGAGCCAACACCAACACCAGAGTTAACGATTCCCCCCTGATATATCTGGTCAGTAACGTTCACCCAATGGATAGATGAAACATTCCAGTTGTTAATATTAACGCGAGCCATAAATGTACGTGGATATGACCCAGCATAGCGATTATCGGGCTGATTACCTTCCCATTCGCCAAATGAACGTTCTGAGCCAAAAATAAAAAGCTCATCGCCAATTTTAGCGAACGGTAGGTTTGTGCTGTGAACATTGTTAGGAATACGTAAAGCATCCCATGAAAGCCCTAAGTCATTACTGCGCATTAAGGCACTACCTGGCTGACTTGAAAGTGTTCCCCTTGTGGTTAAATATAAAATCCCGTCGAAATATTTAATACAAGGCTCTGATGCGTTCGCTTCGTATTCCGCAGGCACTCGCCTGCGGGTAAATGTCGCAGGAGATCCGAAGGCATCAGAAAATAGCAACCCACCCAACTCCCGAGGTGACGTGTCGCCATTATGATATCCAACCATAAAACTATTATCAGACAAGGTGGCGAAACTATGTGTTTCAGTTACCGGAACACCATTCGTAGGGATTGTGCCAAGACTTGTTTTCCGCCATGGTGATTGGTGAAATGAAGTACCAAAACTCCAGTATCTGCCGGAGTTATCTTGATTCGAGGTTTGCTGATTGGATGTTGTAACAGTAAATGTATTTTTGTCAATGACCGCTGTAACAGTCATATCCCCCGTTACTCCCGTTACACCAGAGTTGGAGAAATTAACGAAATCTCCGGCAAACAAACCATGACTGGGTATTACGACAGTTGCAATTGCCTGATTGGCTGGCTTTGTGATGCCACCAAACGGTCGCATGCTACGAGACATTGGCCTGTCCCAAAGCTCCGCAAGTTGCAAAATATTCCCTGAAACTGTTCTCGTTTCAATTACTGCGAAGAGGCGATTTCTAACTACCCCCATGCTCATGCAGTGATAGTTAACCGTTGGGTAATTTGAATGTAAATCTGTTAGCCACTCAGGCATAGACCAGGTCTGGCCGTCATCCCCAGAGCGTACCCAGCAGACTCGTAGATTATTTACGCCATGCCTGTCACCCGCCATAAACGGGACGAATATAACATTGTTATAAACAAATGACTTGTCCTGAGGCCATGAATTATAAAAAGGAGTATCGGTTATTTTGAACAATTCTCCCTGAACAAACTCATCAGAGACATAATAAAGCGGTTGTCCAGGAATGCGCTCATAAACGAAACGCGCGTTGATGAATCGACTTATGTCAGGGAGCGCGGTGACTTTATATGTCTTCCCGTTACCATTAATTTTTTGACCAACTGGAGCAGCATTTAACAGGTTATCAAGAGCCGCAGTGTCATCAACCAATCCATCACCTTTTGCTTCCCATCCGCGAGGATCAAAAGTGTCTCTCCACCTTGAAATCTGAATATCCGGATAATTCTCAGCCCCGTCTGGATCAGATAATTGGCCCCTTAGCGTGGCGTCCCCAACACTTAACCATGCACCAGTTCCTATTCCACCTGTTGATTCAGGTGTTGAACCCGAAGGTACAGACTTGGGGAATGTTCCGTCCCAACGATAATATTCACCATCACTCTCATCCTGTAGAACATGGTTAGGTAGCTTCAGCTCATTATTGGGTAGTGGTGCGCCTGCCTGAAAGCTCTTTAAAGTGATATAGCCGAAATTTGCTATAGCGCGCTGGGCAACCCAGCGTAATCCCTCGATGGTATAGTGCTTTTTCCCAAACCTGTCCTCATATTCCCGCTGTAGAGAGGTAACAAACTCATCTACTTTCGCCCCACCAAAAACATGGTCTCGAATATCAGGGCTTGGGACTGGTTTTTTTGTCGGAGCTGGAACCGGAATATTCAGATATTTATCGGTCATAATTGTCTCGCATGTGCATAAGCATGCCTCGGGATATACCCGAAGCATGAAAGGTTTAATCAGGAGTTAATCGTTCAGATATATTTCGTCTGAATACTCAGTTAATGAAAGCGTCTGTGTATCGTCGCCGTTAGGCTTTGATGTTTCGACACGCCACAGCGTTGAATTAAGGTCGCTGCTATTAGCCAGAAAATATCTGGATGGTGTCTGGACAGTACGACCATCATAAATATTAAGGTCGAAAGCCTCTGCTACAGCACTAAATGCCGAAGGGTTGCCATCGACCGGATATGCCCGATACCTGCCGTGGTAATTACCAAGGCTGTCAGTCATTACCACCCACACGTCACCGGAAAATGTTAGCCGCTCTGACGTCTGGAATACGTCGCCAGCGCGCCCCCTGAGGTAACCGGTCTGCTGATCGTTGTCGTACATATCCGGGCACTGCACAACCGCACCGCGCACAACCTGAGTGGTCTCGAATACCTTAACAGTCATGCTGGTACGCGAGTTAATAAGCCTGTTAGCCTCAAGATATGCACGATTCCGGGCCTGATACTCATTGCGGCAACCGGAAAGGCTAATCGTCATTGCATTAGGCGTTGCGCCGGTTACCTCTGAAACTCCGGCAGAACTAACCGCCAGCCAGATATACTCTTTATCATTGGTCTGCGGGTTGGTGTAATCCAGAGTAATGCCGTCGTACCCGTTAGGGAGACTCATTGAGTACCCCATTTTAAACTCGTCCCAGAACATGTTGCTCCGGCCAAACACAGCGGCCGGATATGACACTTCCTCATCGCGCCAGAAGGTCAGCAAATCCCCTATCCAGTTGATATCAACGCGGGCAGCGTTACAGATAGTCTGGATGCGCTCACCTAACGACTGTTTGGCATCGGAAAAAGTGAAATCAAAATATCCGAGTTGCGCATCGGGAAGCGAGCCAGCGATAGCATAGAGTGTATGCAGGTCGAGGCGTGATGGGTCCTGCCTGGCGACGATCGCCCATTCATGCAGCACTGCGTCAGCGAAAGAGCGTGACGGCCTGAGCGCGTAATCAATACCGGTCGCCGGGCTCCAGGATATTGTGTTGCGCTGCGCCAGCATGTTGTATTTCTGGTCCCGGTTGGCGTTTGATTCATTGCTCCCACGTAGCGTTACGGTCACGATCGTGTCGTCAGGATATACAACGTTGTAGCGGACGTTTACGGCATGAATTGCCATCAGCGTTACGACGTTTCCGTCGTTGCTGTCATCCAGACGCTCTATCGTCACTGCGTATATTCCAGGGCCTGCTTGAGGCGTGAATTTGTGCGTCGTTCTGAAGTAACGGGCCGTTACGTCATAGTCGTTATCAAAAAAATAATCGTACTGCTCAAGGCTTCCTGGCACCTGATTGCTGTTGGCGTCCAGCTTCCAGAACTTAATGCGATATGTGGCCGTGCCCGAAGTTGCCCCAAGCTGAACCATAACGTGCACCCAGAGTTGCGATGACTCTATCGGCGACACGGACGGGCCAATAACCAGAGGGGTGCTGTCGGTCATGGTGATCAGGCTCTTGTTAACGACATCACCAGGACCAAGTGAGGCAGCATCTCCGCCAATATTGCCGATTACAAACGTGGTGAACACATCGCCATTGGGGTCAAATTCTTCGTAGGAGTTAACGATATCTCCCGTGCCGGTAACGTTCTGCGGCGTGCCTGAGCGGGTCACATTAATGACGAAGTTGACCGGGTGCGGTAATCCCAGATCTGCAAAGAACGAGAAGTTATCGACATTCGCGCCAACTTTCACCGCAAGCAGGCCTCCTGACAACGTCACAAATTCTGGTGATGTAGTGGTGGCTGTCTGCGCAGGGTAATCGCTGGACTCATTCAGGCCCGGCACTTCTTCGCTGTCGACGTCGTCGAACTGATATCCGACATCAATGGTGCCGATCATTTCGCCTGGCTGGTAAATTCGGTAACCAGCGCCGGACAATGCCCCCAGATTCGACTCCGAATATCGCACGGATGATATTGAATATTTCCCGTACCCAACCTCAAACCATTCGGTAATGAATTTGTTATCGTCGCGATACTCATAAAGGGCCTCCTGAATAAGGTCAGGATACGCGCGCACCTGCCCGTAAATGTTCGGGCGCCCCTTATAAAGCCGCGCGACATTCGTCTGCCCTGTCAGGTCGTTGTTTGGGGATTCACCGGTTGCGATTGACGGGGTTTTCTTCATATCTCCCATCATCGTTTTTTGGATGGCCGCCATCCCTTTTTTGGTAAGCCGGATGGGGTTGATTGCCTCCCACGGAGCGGACAACTTAACCAGGTCCTTTACCCCGCCCATATTCTTGGGCTGGTCAAACACGGACAGGTAATCGCCAGGCCTGAATCGGTAGCCCAAGTCGAAATCATCATCAAGAACCTTGCCGTTGAGCTTCAACTGAAGATTATTATGCAGCTTCTGGGTATCCAGCCAGTCAACCATGCGCTGGCCGGGTTGTAATCGCCCGCGCTGCTTTGGTGCGCCGGGAAGCCGCTGTATTTCAAACGTTGCCATACTGAAGAAACTCCACTCCGGTGAATGCTCGCTCTAAAACCGGCAATGGGTCGATCCGCACACTGCCGCCTTCTCCCTTTGAATGCAGGCACTGGTTACCGCCGATAACGATGCCGACGTGGTCAGGAACTCCGCCACGATAAAACACACCAATATTCCCCTCTCTCCGCGCGCCAGGCTGCCAGAAAACCCGGTCGCCTTCGTAGCATGTGATGAAATCTTTGCCGGCTTCGTAATCCGGTGTCTGGTGAACCTCCACGCCGAGGACATGGCGGTAATAGAGAACGGCAAGGCCCCAGCAATCCACTGCCTCAAAACTACAGGCGCGATCAGCCCACGGCAGGCCATTAACCTTCCGGATAAATTCGTCTTTAGTCATCAGAGATTACTCAGGCCGGGATACTCGTTGACGGTGTAAATGATGGGGTTGGCCACACTGAGCGGGTTAGTCATGCCCACGGTCAGGGTGACGTTCTCCGCACCCGCTGAAACATCACGAACGTACAACTGGTAGGTTTTTAACGGAGCGGAATCACCGATGTTTTCCCAGATATCGTACCGGAACAGGATTGGCTCCATTCGCGACGCCCCGCGCCAGCCTTTAAGGCGCTGCTTGATGTCCTGCGACAAGGCTGCAAAGGTGATAGTGGCGCTTAGCGTCGTGGTTCCGTCCTGCGCGGGCTCGGTGAAGTCGAACCGGGTCGGTTGATAAACTTCACCACCGAAAGTGGCAGGCTGAAAAAGATTGTTGACCAGCCGCTCAACTCCGAAAGAAGAGTGACTAAAGACAACTGTCTGTTTCAGGTCTGACGCCGGGCGGCGCTCTTTCCATTCCCTAAGGGTTGGCATCTGGAAGAATCTCCGTCACAAGTAAGTCGTACCAGTACCCGGCATCCGGCGGCGCGTTAATGATCCACTCGTCGTAAGTTTCAGTGATGTCATTAATCCCGTTACAGATGATGTTGGCTGTCCAGGTAACGGTTTGCCCGTTCTTGCTGGTCTGTACCGGCATCGTAATGAAATGGACTTCCTGAACCTGCACTCCCTGGTTATCGCCAAGGTCTATCGGGATATCAAACCACGCCTGTCCCCTGTTGCCGTAATCAGGGTGCCGCAACCATGATTTAAACCGCTCGGCCTGCTGGAGTGTAAAAATCCACGTCAGTGACCAGGTCGTTTTCAGGTCAGTGGTGATCGGCGTGAACACCGCTGGACCAACCGCCGGGTTGCTTTGCCGGAAGCTGGTATCCTGTGTCATGTTCATGTTGGCACGCTGCGGGAGCGGCAGGTAAGGCGGGTATTTAACGTCTGCCATCAATAATCTCCGTTAGCGTTGCGGCTGAGCCCGAAAGTAGACTGCATGGCTGATGACATTGGACCTCCCGTTTCCATGTCACCAATGAATAAATCCACCATCATCGCGCCATCCTGGTAAGAAGTGTTTCCAGCCTCAACACGCGATCCGTTGGTGGTGGTCACATTCAGGATGAACTGCACCCCACCGCCACCACCAGTAATCTCCTTATTGCTGATGACGCTGCCGTTATCGCCGGGGATCATGTATTGCTTGCCTGTGCTGGCACGGTAGATTTCAGGCATCCCCCCTTCACCAACCTGGTACATGCTCCCGGCAGATACCGGCCCGCCATTTTTGCGCTTACCAGATAACCCCTTTCCTACCGCAAGCGCGGCCACCAGAGCGCCTAGGCCAATAGCGGCAGCACCGCCAAACGAACCGATAGAGGCTACCAGTGCCGCCGGGGTCCATGCTGCCGTAGTGGTTGCTGCTGATGCTGTGCTGGCCGCTGTAGTGGTAGCAAGGGAGCCAACTTGCGCTGCGGTGGTTGTAGCGATAGCGGCGTTCTGGGCCGTAGACCCCATGATTGCTGACTTAGCCTGTTGAACTCCCATCTGCACGAAAGTGTTAATTACTTCGTTCAGCACCGTGTTACCAACCGACCGCAGTGCTTCTGAAGCACTCATGCTTCCTGTAATAATCCCTGTAAGTGCGTTGCTGGCGCTGTTGGCCAGGCCATCAAAAGCTGCTGCGGTTGCTTCGTTAGCCACACTCTGACTGCGGTATATTTCCCACTGTGCTGCGACGCGTTGCTGTTCATACTGCGTATTGGCTGCATTGCGTAATGCGATCGCCTGCTGCTCAGTGATAGTTTTGTCTGCTTCAAACTGCTGAATGAGAGCCAGTTTCCTTGCATTCTCGTTGGCAAGTTGTGTAACCGGATCAACTGAACCCGCCGCTTCCATTTTTGGTGTTACCGCCTGGTCGGCCCTGATTTTTGCGAGATTAACCCGATGTTGCTGCTCCAGTTGTTCGATGGTGTCGTTGTACTGCTCCTGGCTTATTTTCTTCGCAGATAATGCAGTTTCCAGATCACGGACATCTTCCTGATACCTGGCATTCTCTCGCGACTCGGGGAGAAGTTTCTCTGCCGCTGCCTGAGCCTTGATAGCGTTAGCCGTATCCCACTTCTTCGCAGCATATTCACCAGCCTGCTTAATCATCTCAGGGCTGGCACTTTTGCTAAGCGAATTTTGCGCGTTGAGAATGGCCTGAGCGCGACTTAGCTGTTCTGTTGAATCTGCGGCAATCTCGGATGCTTCCTTGAGCTTCTGAAGCTTCTGGGCGTCTGATTCAGCGGCAGTGGCAGATCGTTTACTCTGCTGCTCTGCCTGCTGCTGCTCTTTCCTCCGCTTGGCAATGGCTTGCTCTGCGTCGAACTCAACGCCAGCACGCTCACGCGCAAGGTTGATATCTGCATCAGTACCGCCAAGATTTCTTAGTTCCTGTTCGGCCTTTAATTGAGCGCGCTTCTTGTCGTTGAACTCGCTTTGAAGTTCAATTTGTTCAAGCTGTTTATCGAGGTATTCCTGGATATTTTTCGGGCGCTCGACTTTAAGGCTGGAAGAGTTAAAGTTTTGCTTAGCTTTCGCAGCGAAATTCGTCATCTCTCCAAGCTGTTTCATCATTCCGGCAGCAATGCCAGCCTCTTGTCCGTCTCGGCGTAAAAGATCAATGCCCTGCCGGAATTCACCGCTAAGCATTGCCCTCCCGATATTGATGGCACTTAGTGTCTGGCTGTATCTGCGGCTTGCTTCGTCAAGATTCCCTGTAGCTATCGCCAGCCGATCTTGTGCTCCACCGAGCGCCTCCGCAGCCTGACGCCCCCTTGTGGTATTTGTGCCGTATTTCTCAATTTCCCTTTGATGGAATTGGACCGATGCTGTGGCTTTGTCGAACGCTTTTTGCGCATCAGAAACAGCATCGCTTAGCTCTGGCAAGTTGCCGCTCAATTTCCCCAGCGTAGCCGCCAGCTCGACATGCGACATGCTCTGGAATTTAGCACCAAGTTCATTGACACTATCAGCCAGCCTGTTGGCATCATCCCGAGCCTCTTTTGCTTTCTGAGAGAAATAGAAAATGGCAGTTGCTGCGATGGTCGCAAATCCTACAGGGCCGCCAATAAGACCAAGAGCCCTTGCCCCAAGGCTTTTAATTGATATAGCAGAGCGATTTGCCGCCGCGGTCGCCGCGTCCTGCGCGATTGTGTTTGCCGCCAGGGCTCGGTTGTAGTTATCCGTTAATGTTGCCGCTTCGATACGGGACGCTGAAAGCCGCGCTTCCGCTGCCGCAAGGTTGGCGGCATCAAAGGCGGTTGCCTTCATCATCTGCGCAAGACGGACTTCATCAAGGGCGCGCTCTTTTGCGATTGCTGAAGCCCGTAAATCCGCATTTGCTTTGTTCGCTGCGGCCTGAGCAGCCTGTGTTTCAGCGATAGCCTCATCCCTGCTGGCAATGGCCTTTTTAACTTTCTCTGCTGTGGCCAATGCCAGTGCGCCAGCATACCGACCACCCATGAGAACAGCGGCTGATGCAAGGATCGCACTCAATCCCTCAATATTTTCACTGACTGACACTACCGAACTGTTGAAGGTGCTAACGAAGGATTTGACCGTTGAGTTTTCGCCGAAGAACTTGGTGATGTTGTTACCGGCAGTCTGCATTGCCTGGCTGATTGTGGTGACTGTATTCGCAAACTCTTTCCCGATCTCATCGCCCTGAGAGAGTAATCCGTTGACCACGACATCTGTGGTTAGCTTGCCCTCAGCGGCCATGGCGCGAAGTTCGCCAATCCCTACACCCAGAGACTGGGCCAGCGCCACCATAATTCGGCTGCCCTGCTCAGATACCGAGTTAAACTCCTCGCCACGAAGAACGCCCGAGGCGATACCCTGTGACAGCTGAATAATTGCGTTTTCTGCTTCTTGGGCTGTGGCACCAGAAACCACAAAGCCCTGGTTAATGATGGTAGTAAGTTTGGCCAGATCTTCCGCTGAAGTGTTGTACTCACGAGTGCCGCGCTCCAGGCGGGCATATAGCGTTGCTGTAGCATCGAGGCTGCTGCGTGTCTGCTGCGTAATTTCGAATACGCGAGACGTAACATCAACAAGTTGCTCCTGTGGCCGAACGGCGTTAGCCAGCTTGTTATTCAGAGTTGTCCATGCATCCGCATAGTTCGCAACCTGCTGGACAGATAGCGCAGCCATAAGCCCTCTGGCCACACCGCTGAGGTTGGACATGGAGCGATCCATGTTGGCAATCGAGCGCTCAGTGCGGTTAACGCTGGCCTCCAGTCGTCCCATTCCACCGTTCATGCCATTAAGCGCGGCATCAACTTCACGCCGCCCCTGGATTAGGCGTGCGGTATCAATATCCACTTCATAGGTGATGCTTCCCGCGCTAACTGTGCCAGCCATTATTTATCTCCGGGCATAAAAAAACCCCGCCGGAGCGAGGTTACTTGCTTGGTTTTCAGCCTTGTCTAAATGAGGCCAGCTTTTTTTCTGGCCTCTTCCAGGTATTCTTCATCGGTCTTAATGGGCCCGAGATCAAGCGGTTGTTGCCTCTCCCATTCTTTCAATTTATTGCTTAGCGCATAAATGATTTCGTCGAAGTTCTTTTGATGTCGATGCGCTCCAGTTACGTTTACTCCAAGCTTCAAATATGAATCGATACCAACAATGCACGACTTTTCACCATCCGCATTAACAACAATAGAAACATTTTCTCCCCACGAAAAAAGCGACATCCCCGCACTAACAGAAACTCGCTTAAGGGTGTCATCCTTCTGTTTTATTGTCATTCCTACTTCAGGAATTGCCTGAAGAAGCTTTTCGTAAGCGATTTCAGCTGGAAAAGGGAAAATCTGCTGTGTTGATTGGCTGGCGAAGCTCATATTCCCGTCCTTTTTGGTGAAGGTATCAAACTTAATGCCTAAAAATATCACAGGAGAAATACAGATAGCTGATATTTTAATCTCAACCGGCAGCCGTAGATGTTCCTCTTTTAGCCGCCTGCTTCGCCAGGAAGTCATCAGCCACTCTATCGTACTCCTCGCGGGTGAAGCCCTTCTGATCCAAATACTTAGCTGCCAGAAGCTGAGTAAACTCGGTCATGGTGAGCTTCTCCGCCTCTTCCCGGCTCATGCTGAAGTGATTGCGCGCGGCGCTGATGTACTCGAAGGCGTTGAACTCCGATGTCGATTCGTTACTCTCATGCCGCTGAAGCCTACGCACCCTGGCCTTACCGATGATGCCATGCGTGATCAGCGACTGCGCGATTGCCAACATGTCGAACTCATCCATTGCGCCGCGCCGCATTTTGAACGCCTTACCTGATACTTTGGCTGGTCTAATCTCCCCGGTTAAGGCCGTCACGTCCCGGTCGCAGCACGCCGCCAGCACCGTCATGGCTGCCATCAACGCCTTACGCCCGTAGCTTGTCGATTTGATGTGCTGGATAAGCCATCCTGGAATAAGCCCGTACGCCTCCAGCACCGACTGCAAGACACCAGACACTTCATCGTGGTGCAGGTCATAGAACGCCTGAACAATCTCCCAGGGTTCCCCGATGCGGGTCATGTTTATAAACGACGGGCGGAAGAAGTATTCATCGTCTCCGGCGGTGATAAGGCATTCACCAATCTCTTTCAGTGGGGTCATGGGCAATTCCGTTTAGCGGTTATTATCAAGGGCAGCCTCAGCCACCCTTTGTAATATCCGTTAGGTGATCGTAACGGTGTGTGTAGCGACAAAGTTACCATCTTCGGTGTTGATGACGATCTGCGCCGAGCCAGCCGCGACACGGGTCACCGTAACAGTGTTGCCTGATGCGGTGGCAGTAGCTTTTGTCGGATCGGTTGAAGCAACGCTGAAGTCTTTGTTGGTTGCGCCAGTCGGGGCAATATTCACCGTAAAGGTGCTGGTACCGCCTGCCGCGCCGGTGCTGGTAGCTGGAGCAACGGTAACTCCGGTCACCGCCACGCTATCAGATTCCTCAACGGTGATGGTGGAAGCATCGCCAACCTTGAACTCAGTGGAAAAAGTGACGATGTCATTTGTTCCACCATCTGAACTCAGGGCTGTAATCACCATGTAGCCAGTAAACGTTACCGGCCCGTATTGCATGCGAAGCCAGATCCCGGGCTGGCGACGAGCAGACAGCTCACCGGAAAAATAAGTAACAAATTTCCCAATGCCGTACTGGTCCAGCTTGTCACGCTTGCGCACTTCACCTTCGAAAGAAATGGTGAAATCCGAGTTAGTGATGATGCTTTCAACGTAGCCGCCGCCATCATCGGCGTCCGAGGTTACGGCGTTAGGGCTGAAATCAAAACCTTTCGAGGTGCCTGCGGCGAGTGCTTTCCACTCGGCCTCCAGCGGCACAACGTCAGGGCATCCGTCGGCAACTTCGAGCACAACCGCGCCGCCAAACAAACGCTCATTGCTGTTCTGGCAATTAGCCATAGCAAAACTCCTTAGATAAAAAGAAACCCGCCGGAGCGGGTCATTTGGTGGGTATGGCTAGTCGCCAAAATTGCAGGAAAACTGAAGCCGGAAGATGAGCCTTCCCTCTTCAGAGAGCATCGGCGGCGGAACCCCTCCCATGTTCTGGATGTAGCCGACGCAGTCATCATCCATGGGCCGGGCCTGGACGTAGTCAACAATGCGCTGGACGGCATTCAGCGCGTCTTTGCGCTTGTCCTTCGCACCGATTACATCAACCTGGACATAATACTCAGCGCCCAGGTCATGGCGAACTGGCGCGCCGCCGCCTGGCCGGAAGACCATCACGGCCTCAGTCGGTTCTTCCGGGTCATCGTAAAGCAGCTGCTGAACGGTGAAACCTGCGGTCAGCCCGGCATCGACAAACAAATTGCGCACCCGCTCATGCATCATGGGTGTCATAGTTCCATCTCCCGCCGGATTGCAGAGAACATCGCCGCCTTATTGTCACGGGCAGGCCAGTAGAGGAATTTCGGATTCCCGTTCGGCCCCCAGATAACCCCGCGCGACCCTGGTGCTTCTCCAGCGCGTACCGGGCGATCGGTTTGGGTGTTGAGGTATTTCCCGGGTGCGTCATGGACGTAAACCGCATAGTTTGCTGAATAGCCCACCCTGCCGGTGATCCGCGTTCCGTTGAAAGTCACATCGCGAAACTGGCTGTTAACGAGCGTGGAGGTGTCGCGAGGGACCTCTTTTGCGGAGGCTGCGCCGAGAATATACAGGGCGGAATAGATTGCCCTGACGGTTTTCTTGTTCTGGATGTTATCCAGTATGCGATTCATGTTTCGAACCGTCTGATTAACCCCTTTCACTTTCACGCCCATGGCTATACTCCGGTGATAATGGCGTAATCATCCGCCAGGCGCTCAAAGGTGTCGGCGTAACGAATAACCTGACGCACCTCGTCAGCGCCAGCAACTACAGGGTCCGCTTCCGTCGATTCGCCAATCATCAGGTAATCACCCGCACCGGCCAGCGCGAACTCCGTCCAGACCGTATTTTTCACGACGATTTCAGCGCCGATGCTGCCAATGCGCTTGCTAAGGCCGCCTTCGTAATCGCAGAGGATGATTACCGGCGCTGCGTAACCATTCGGATCGCCGTATTCGTCCTTGCCGGGAAGCCTGCGCCAGACGGTGGCTTTCGCGGTATAACTCCAGTTAGCGGCACTCGACACCGGTTACTCCTTTGGCGCCGTAACGCGCTCAATCTCAAACCACTCGATATTCAGCGCATTGACCTGCTGTCCTTTACCTACCGGGACGAATAGCCCGATTACGTTACCTGACTCAAGCGTCAGGTATCTGTCAATGATGATGGGTGACGTGACTGTCTCAGCGAATAATCGCGATTCGCCATCAACCTGGTACACGACATTTACGTTAAGCGCGGAAATTTTATAGGACATTTATTCTCTCCATTGAATCACGACCGCGCCAGTTGCGCGTATTGACGGGCAATTGATCACCCACTCGCCGCTTGAGTTAACGTAACCGGTGGTTTCCCTGCCGGTATCCGTCTTAACCCATACCCGGACGAAAGTGCGCGGCAGGCAGGCGCTTGCGGAAACCCACGTCATCAGCAGCCACCCACAACCATAAACATCCCGACGCTGTTACCGGCACTGATTGGCAACTCCCCGGCGCAGCCACTGGTATCGAGGCGGGCCAGCGAGTCGCGCAACCAGGTAATGCTGTCATCGCCATATTCAAAAGAGCGCGACGCTCCGGAAGGTGCTCCCTGCGACTTGATACGTCGCGCGCCGGACGACGTCGCCATCAGTGCTGCTGCGTACATCAGGATTAGTTTTGCGGTGCAGTCGTCGTACCCTGCGCCATCAAGGCACGGGATGATTTTATTCACCACGCAAAGGATCGGCTCCAGCAGCGCACCGGGTATGCTGTAACCCAATTCACCGAGGAACGCCTGCACGTCTGCCGCCGTGATTGGATCAGCCATGGTTATTTGCTCTTCTTCGATTTGGCGGTGGTGCCTGCCTGATCTGCAGGAGCATCTCCCGGCGTGGCGACCTCAAGCTCGCGACCGCCGACTTCACCGACAACTGACACGCGACCAGCGAACGCTGGCGGGACGGATGCCGCGATGAACTCATGACCTACAGGCAATTGCTGGAATACGCCATCAATCAAGCCCCAGCAGCCCGTTTTCTCGACCTTTAACTTTTTCATGTTCTCTCCTGAAGAAAAGGGGCCGAAGCCCCTTAGCCCTGTGCGTTGAATACTTTCGAGCGTCCGTTGAAATCGCGCTTAATCTGCAGACCGACTGCACTCCATACCAGGGAGTTGTAGTTGTCGAACGGATTTTGGCGCGGGATCATGAAGGTGCCCACCGGCGCTGCGATGCGCGTCTTGATGTACTGTGAGTTGCGCACGTACGCGATGAAGTGATTACCAGTCAGTTTAAAGGTCTGGTTCACAGACTCGATGCGGCCATAGCGCAGGATGTACTCCAGCACTGTGCCTTCTTTGAAGCCGGCAGCGGAGGAATACGGCTTGCTCATGTTGCGCATGATGTCAGGCGACACCCACACCTTCACCTTCTCCTGCACGTAGTTATCGTCCAGGAGTTTCGCGAACGGACCGGTGAAGAACGCGACCATCTCGTCAGGGCTGGCGGTGGTCAGGTCGATATTCAGACCGGACGCGCTCAGATCCACCTGATTGGTGTTAGCGTGGTTGGTGATACCTGCGCCGACGTAGCCTTTCACCTTCACCTTCGCGTCACCAGAAAGCATGTAGTCAGCCATGTCTTCACGGATGGCCGCAACATGTGCCTCTTGGTCATCGGCCATCGCGTCGAGGTTTTCCGACTGCATGCCGTTCCACTCACGCCATTCACGGCTGTAGCCGGTGTTGAAGATCGGGATCGGGTCGCCTTCTTCGTCGTAGATGACTTTATCCAGCTCTTCCGGTACATGGCCAGTCAGGGTGCGATGTACCTTGCCTGCGTCGCTGGAAACGCGGTACAGAGCGGCGGTTTTGCCGATAGAGATCGGTGTACCAAGCCCCAGCAGGTCATCCAGCAGACCGTTACCTTCGTCATTACGGAATACGCGGGTGGTGATGTTGTCCACTTCGCGCCAGTAGTCTTTGGAGATCAGCGCGGCCTGGTTAACTTCCAGCGCGCCGTTGTACTGGGCGGTGATGGTGTTCTGGTTGATGTTGAACGCTTCACGCTGCATCAGCAGCTGATTCCACGCCTGCTTAATCTGGTTATGTTCGGTAACCAGCTTTTTGTTGAAAACGATCATGCTCATGCGGTTGCTTTCCCTGATTTGCGAACTTTCACGAGTTGCGCTTCCGCGCCGACAGTGATTTTCTCGCGTGAGTAGAAGAGGATGTGGTCGGTGGCCGGGGTAGTGGATTTGGACAGCGTGCCGTCACCACTGGAGATAAGGCCTTCATTCTCCAGCAGGACCTCGCCAGCCTTGACCAGCATGTGGTAGTCGACATCGTCTTCGCACATGATGGCCGCGCCAGTATCACCAGTTGGGACCGCGTCGCGGATGTCGCCGCCACCGATGTAGTTGTGCTGGAGAACCAGAGGAACACCGGTGCCGCCAGCGGTAGCATGCACTGCCAATTTCCCGACACTGTCCAGCATGACCAGTGAGCCAGGCTTAACGGCGGCGGCCATGAGCGCCTCAATGACCTGCGGGTCATTCTTGCGGGCCGGGCCCGCGATTACGGTATGGAAACGAGGAGCGAGTGCCATTATTCAGGTGCCTCCATGGAAAGGATTTCGCTTTGTGCGCCGTTACCCTGGAATGCAGGGTTAAGCCCGGTGCTGGTCTGGCACTGCGAGAACATATCGTTCAGCGCGTCGCCAGCCAGCGAGTTGATCGCCGCTTCGGTCATGAACGGGAATTTAGCTTTCACCGCCTGGCGCTTCGCGGTGATGTCTTTCTCCGCGTTGGCCTGCAGCTGCGTTTCCAGATGGCTGATTTTGTCGGTCAGCGGTCCGATCGCCATGTTTACCGCTGCGGTGATGGCCTCAGCATTCATCGGAGTGCCCACCGGGTCGCTGCCACCGGCTTTCTTCTGCATCTGCTGGTTGTAGGCATCCCAGACCTGATCGTCGGTCAGCCCTTCGGTTGTTACGCCTGCGGCATTGAGCGCGGCGATCATCTTCTGTTTCATCGGGTTTTGTTCTCCGTTGGTTTTGACTTCGTACTCAGTGGGTTTGCGCACGACTTCGAGTGGCTCACCGACCAGCGTTACCGCGTTGTCATCGATGAGGTATTTCTGCTGGAAGAGTTTCGAGCCCTCTTCGTAGATGAATTTGTCCGGCCAGACGGTCACGACGTAGCGATAGACGTCACTGCCAGACGGTGAGCGGATGGCCTCACGCAGCATCTGGTAGATTTCGTCGAATGAAGCGTCGGAGTTGTGGGTGAAGAAGAATTTCACCTTATTCATCAGGCCGTCTTTAAGGCTGTTCGCTGCGTCGATGAGGCTGGCGGTTTCGACCTCGCTCTCTAGACCGTCAGCGTTCACGAACATGCCGACGCCCTCTTCTGGCGTACCGGCTCCCGGCTCGTCCAGCAGGATGGCGATGTGGTCGAACTGCATGTTGCGGGCGATCCATGAATGTTTCTTGCCCTTCGACTCACCGGACTTTATCTCTTTGTTGGTGAGCAGGCCGGTAGAAAGGTGAATCGGGTCGGTATTGGTACCGGCAATCATTTCGTCGAGGCGGTTAATCAGGCGTTTACCGTCCGGCTTTGTCTCCGCGACAGCCTTGTTAATGTAAACGTCCATGACGACCTGGTCGCCTGACTTACTGACGTTCTGCGCCCACGCACCGACGTGATAAGCGTTAATGGCGCGCGGGTCGTTAGCGCTGACATACTTGCCGTCTACCATCGGATGCGGCAGAGGCATTAGCTTGCCTTCCATCGTCTGGTAGCTGTTGTTAATCTCCTCCGCCGGGTACAGGCCGCCATTCATCACGATGTCATCGACGATCGGAACCGCACCACGAATGACGTAGTGTTCCTGGCCGTTGATGGTTGTCGTTGAGATGTTGGAGGCGTTGATGGCGAGGGATTTAACGTGGATGCTGGATAGCTTCACGTTGCGTCCTCTTAGCGTTGTTTTGGTGGTGGCAGTACCTTGCCTGATGATTTCGACGTGCACGGTTGATACCCTGGCCAGCCATTACGCTTGCGCTCACAGCCAGGGCATTTGCAATTTTGTTTCTTCATTGGTGGATTTCAGGCAATAAAAAAGGCCGCCGTGGCGACCTTGTGTAAGGCATTTCTCTATTTAAACTTAAGCTCTTTGTTTGCATCGCTAACAATTGCGTCAATCAGCTTTTTAGTGCTGTTTGCCATTTCATGGTAGGCAATAAAGTCTGGGTAACCCTCTTCCCACACGCTTTCTTCTGAAGCGGCATCCTTTCTAAAGAAATCTTCCAGTAGCATTCTGGTGGAAAGGCTGAGCGATATTGGTGCCAAGGCATAAAAGCGATGCAGCTGAGCCTTTAGCTCGTGAAATCTGACCCAATCTGTTTTTCCATCCGGTGAGGGGGTTAAACTCCGTCCTGATTCCGCCAATTTTTCATAATAATCAGACGCGTGATTATAAAGTGCTTTAATCTCAAAAAGTATATCCAAGAGTTGATTATATGCCGCATGCTTTTTCTCCCACCATTTTTCATAGTAAAAACGGTTTAAAGCAAAGCGTGCGGTAACCCCAGCAGCCACAATGCCGGTGGCTATTGGCACGACAAGTGATAGGAAGAAAGCCCCAACCTCTGAGGGTGTAATGCTCATGAGATTTCCAATTAATTTCGAAGTGATGGCATTTTATAGCACCACTAATCCTTTGACTCCCATGATTTACGCTCTTTCTTCAGCTTATCCGCCAACCCTTCATTGAAGATGCTGCCGTCGTCGTTGAGCAGCGCTGGAATCTGGCTGCAATAGCAGTTGTACCGGTTACCGTTCTCGGCGTAGAAGTCCCGTACCTCTTCGGTGGTGTAGACTTTTCCGTGTCGGATTGCGTGCCAGCTACGCGTCGTTGGCTTGAGTGCTGAAAGCCACAGTAGGCCGGTATTCAGCCCTATCCGCTCAGAAGCCCATTCCGTCTCGTTCCACTGAGCCTCACGCAGCGCACCAACCTGCTCGGTCTGAGCAATGGCCTTTGCCTTGGACATACTCACATCAAGGCGTTTGCTGATCACACTGGCTGTCTCGCGCGGATTCACGCCCCTGGCAATCGCATCCATGATGATGGAAGCAAGGTCTGCCCTGGCTGTGTCCGATATCCCCTTCCAGTCGCTGAAGGTCGACAAACGCGCAGCGGCAATCTGGTTCTGCATTGCAGGGCTGCTCAATACCTGAAGTAAGCTGGCCTGCGCCGCGAAAACCGGCGACTGCTGCGACAGGTTATTAAAAGCCTCCTGCGCCCCGCGCTTCACCTCGGCCACGATGTAATCCATGGCCCAGTGGCCCTGATCGTCACTCTCAAGCAGGTATTCATCAAGAATGCCCTGCACTGACTCCAGCAATTCAGCCAGTTGATCCGACGTCATGTCGTAAATGAACGTACCGGCATTGACCTGGTAGAGCCGCATATCTTCGCCGTTATCGTGGCAAAGGAAATGCCAGTTATGGCTGTTTACCTCACGCTCACGCCCGGTCAGGCTAAGGTCGAATAGCGCCTTTAGCGCACGCTTGATACCGAGATATCGCTCTTCGATATCCCGGTACATAGCGGTTACCTGCTTTGCCGATCGCGTCGGGTCAACCTTGCTGCGCGGTACTATCGGCAGGCCCACCTTTGCCGTCTGTTCGTGGGTCGTCGGCCAGTGGATCATCGGTTGTCACCTTTTCTTCAGATTTCGGTGGTTCTTTCTGTTCGGGTAATGGCTCAAGCCCGATAACCTGCCGCAGTTCATTGATGGTGACTGGCGCTTCACCGCCGTACATGCCCGTCGTTTTCTGGACAACGTCGGCCAGTTTGGACATATTCTCGATTTTCTGTTTCTCACCAGGGGCAAGAAGATCGCTCCACTGGATAGTGATCTCGCTATTACTGGGCGGGTCTATGATTCCCAGCGTCCAGAAGCGCTCCAGCAGAGCGGTAATGCGGTCGGTCAGGAAGGTATTGCGGCGTGTGTTGCGGCGAATGGCCCAGTCTGTTTTGTCCTCATCACTCGCCAGGCGACCAGTCTGCTGGCCGAACAGGATGGTGAACGGGATCTGCACGGATGCGGCCAGTTCGTTGGCGGTCACTTCCCACGTCGGCCCCGGGTCGCCCGGTGTCACGCTGAGTACCCGCATCTGCCCGGCCTGCATAACTGCTGCGGCGTCGGTACCGCGGTTAAGTTTGTTGACCTTGTCGCCCATCGCCTGGCCGAGGTCTTCATAACCAGCCGCTTTCGCCTGGCTGGCAAGCGTGGACATGTCAGTTTTCTCGCTGAATTCCACCGCGATTTGGCGGCTGGCGTTCTTCAGGAAACCCTCAGCACCACCGCCGGAAATTTTCTCAATATCCAGCAGTTTGTTGTACCCGGCCTCCAGCAGTGGAATACCCGACAGAGTGTTGTCGTCTTCCGATCCCTCGCAGAACATGATGACACGGCTCGGGTGTACCGGTTCGCCGCGCGTCGGGCCAACAAACGTGTCGTCACCGACTGGCTGCTCGTTGAAGTTGAACATCGCCGGCTGGCCGAACGTAGGAGAGAGGCGGTTGTTATCCCATTCGGCAACCGTCAACTGCTGCTCCCACACTGGGATCAGTTTGACCAGGGCAGCCTCGCCGAGCGACTTCACCAGCGTGATGTCCACCGGATCACGCCATTCACGGCTGTCCTTAACCTGAATGAGAAGTGCAGAGTACCGGCCAACCATATTGCGGCGATCGGCATCTTTGACCTTCGACCACCACTTTTTCATTAAGCGGGTGACGCTCTTCTCCCAGGTAGTGGTCTCCTTCGCCTCTTCGGCCTGATCGCCATCAATGATGACAGGGTAATCCTGCCAGCAGCCATCCAGCAAACGGTGCACTACAGCAAAACCTGCGGCGTTGCGGCGGTACATGTTGTAGAAGTCGCGGAAGGTGATCGACTCTGGATAGCCAAACTCCTGATAAAGTGTCGGGCGCTTGGTGTTCCCGGATATTCCGATCGCCTGCAGGTAGTTCGCTCGCCTCATTTCAGTGGCGAGGTTGTTCACAGCCAATTCGAGACTGTTATCTTGTTCGCTCACTGGCGATGCTCCTTAAAAGAATACTGCGCCGACCTGCTTGCGGTTGTTCTTCGTCACTGCGAAGTAACGGAAGCCGTCAGCACCGTGTGAGGTGGCGTCATGGAGAGGCTTGTCTTTCCAGCAGCCGCGCTTGTCGTCCCACTCTTTCCGGTACCCCTCAAGGTGAGAGATCCCTTCAGAGCATTTCTCCTCGTCAAATACGCAATTCGGGAGGATTTCACGCACCGACTCAATGCCGGTATCGATGTCGGTTTTGGGTACGACCTTGAAATTTATCGAGTACATCTGGCCATCGATTTCGTAACCTTCGCGTGCCAGCTCTTTGCGGGATTTCGCATCGGCAGCAAATTCACGG
Organism: Atlantibacter sp. MEI4A-1023; assembly: GCF_056155425.1. Classification (NCBI taxonomy): domain Bacteria; kingdom Pseudomonadati; phylum Pseudomonadota; class Gammaproteobacteria; order Enterobacterales; family Enterobacteriaceae; genus Atlantibacter; species Atlantibacter sp. MEI4A-1023. The sequence continues at coordinate 1,277,747 of NZ_CM149568.1, read as the reverse complement.
TTCTCGATATCGTGTGGCCCCCAGTGTTCGCCGTACTCATAGCCGCGGTCTTTAAGCACCTTCATGTAGTGTCTCAGCCCCTCGCCCGAGTTTTCGTAGTAGTCGATGATGTGAAACTCTTCTCCGACCTCACGAACGAACCAGATAGCCGTGGAGTCGCCCACGCCGATATCCCAGAACGTGTGTACCGGGAGGTGTGAGTTATCCGGGATTTGGCCGATCCGCTTATTGGTGTAGAGCCAGCGGAACTGCCTGGCATAGTACGCGCCCTCGACCGACTGCTGGAACGCCTCGGCCGGAATAGTCGGGTACTCACGCTTCATGTCGTCGCCGAGCGTTTTCTCTTTGGCGTGGTACCAAGCTTTCTGGCGGTCATCCACTACAACACCGTACTTCGCCTTCATCTCAGCGAAGTATTCAACCAGGCGTGTCGGCAGCGGTTCTACCTGGTCGATTGCGTACTGCGGATTCTTCCACCAGGAGAAGAAGAAAAACTTCCAGTCGAGGGGTGAAAGTGGCTTGCCCTGAAGTAGTGCCCTCTCCGCCGCCTGGCAGTAATCGAAGAAGTATCCCGCCCGGCCCTCTGCTGTGCTTTCGATGGTAGCGAAGCATCCTGTTGACACCGCTTCGAAAGCACCTGTGACGATCTCCCGGGCTTTATGCGGAAATTTAGCGCATATCTTCCCGAACTCGGAAACGTGCAGATAACGCAGCGTTCCGCCGCGGAATGACGTACTGACGTAGAGTGAGCCGCCCTTCTTGAATACCAGTTCACCTGCAGAGTCATTGCTCGCCGGGTTCGCCGCCCTGATTTCTTTGGGTAGTTTGTCGTATGCGTACTTCACCTTTTCGCGGAACAGGCGCTTGGCGTCGTTCAACGTGTGGGCGATCAGCGCGCACTTCGCCGACTCGAATAGAGCCGCGTCCAACTGGATGATACATACCTCGGTCGTGAAACCTAGTTGCCGGGCTTTCAGGATGATGTTGCGGGTGTGGATCCCCTCGAAGTATTCCCGCTGCTCAGGCGTCATCCTGAAGCGCGTGGGCTTACCCTCTTTGTCGGTGATCCAGTAGAGATTGTTCAGCCGCCAGTCTTTATCAGACAGCAGCCGGAGGTGCTCAGGTTTCATTACGCCCCCTGAGAGAGCGAATCCATCAGGTCGGACAGTGCGTCAACGACCTTATCTTTTTCGCCTTCGTCCATGCTGTAGGCCTGTCGTTCGAGGCCGATGAGATTCTTCAGCGTCTCGCTCAGAGCCTTCATCGACTTGACGCGCTCCGGCATGCTGATGATGGCATGGTAGAGCTCGTTCAGACGGTCCCGGCCATTATCATCAGGATCTAGCATTAGTGCGCCCAGCTTACGGAGAGACTCAACGTCAGCGCACTCGGCCTCGAGCTCATCGAACAGCGCGTTCGCCAGGGTTCTCGCCCGGCGGATATCACCGCGGTGCTCCATGCGTACCGTGGCAATAACCTCGGCAGTGGCCTCTATCAGTACGCGCTCAGAAAGCACTGTTTCGCTGCGTACCTGTTTGCGTACCTCTGCTTTGCGTACCAGATCGTCAGCGCGTTCTTTCACCTTCGCATTCAGGTCACGCGACCAGTCGTCACGCTTGGCACGCTTACGGATAGCGCCTTCGCTGATACCGTGTTGTGATGCTATCTCTCGGAGGGACATCACTCCGGCCCGGTACGCCGTCTCGATGGCCTCCCAGTCCGGTTTGCTCATTCGTTACTCCATTATTTCTTTACAGGATCTGAATTCACCCTCTGGCTGAGGCCATGCTTTGCAATGAATGTAGATACCTTTTCGTAATCCGGTTCGCGGTGGGTCATTAGACAGAAAAGCATCAAAGTTTTGATATAGACCGGCAACCACCATCTGCATTTTACTTCAACTGTCAGGGTGCAAATTGCCATGTTTAGCTCCGGTGTCTGTTACGCAATAAAAAGCCCCGCGTAAGCGAGGCCAGGGAATTAATCATTTAGTAATACGTGAACTACGAAACGGGCGTGGGCTGATATTTCATAATGGCCCACTCGATATCTGAAAGAGACGGTTCGATAACCGGAAATCCAATCCAGTAATATTTCCCGTTGAACGACCGATACTGAAAAATTGAGAAGACAGCTTCACGAAGGTGCAGATCGGTTGCCTGAGCAATGTATCTGTAACGATGCACTCCTTCTTCTATCTCCCGTACCTCACCACTCCAGCCCTCACCAAACAGCATAACGTTCCGCATGCAGCTTTCCGATTATGGTTACAAAGTACTCACATTATAACAGGCGCTCAGTGTTTACCTGCTTTAGTTGCGCTTCGCTTATGGGATACATCCCATATCCGGTTAGCGGTACATTGCTAAAGTTAACAGGTAACGAAAATGCATTTGCATGCCCTCAGAAGAATTTGGATTTCCTTCCCACGGGGGTTATTTTTCGTTATTGCAACGGACCGACCCATCTAAGATTAGTCCCAATACCCCCGCTTACGCTTGTTAACGAAAGCTTAACAATCATAATCAGGTTTCCTGCCACGACAGGAGCTGAAAAACCAACGTAAGATCCTTGCCATTGAGAAAAGAATAAGAGTACGAAGTACTGTAATGTTCTACTCTGACTCGCCCTCCTACCCGGGGGCTTTTTTTTGCCTGGCACAAATTCATTCACAATAAATGCCGTTCAAGCGAGTTAATGCTTGAAAAATCACCGCTTACGCTTGTTACCACAGATTTACTAACCATACTCAAGTTTCCTTTAGCACAGGAAACAGGCACCGCAGCTTGACCCTTTACATTGAGAAAATAAGAAGTACAAACGCACATGCCATAGACAATTCCGGTTCGCCCTCTTAATGGGGGCGTTTTTTTATTGTTTTCCAGAACGTCAGCGGAAATACAAAACATCATAAGGCGTGTTAGTAAGCGCCCTGGGCTGTTCACTTCACGGCGTTGTACCAGGCCTGCCAGCGGTACTTGTCCAGCCTGAGCTGACGTAGACATTCGGCGGTTTCGATATCCGCCTGCAGGTCTTCGTCGCTGTTTCCCCCTGCGTCACTTGCCCTGCATGGTTCCTGCATCAAATCCGCTGATGGCGTTGGCAGCGTCGATAGCACGCTGGCGCAGCCGCACAGACTCATCATCAAAATCACACCTGGTACGATCCGGAGACTGAACATATTTCACCACGTCGCGGTAAATGGTTCGGTAGATCACTTTCCCTTCGGCGGTAGCCGTAGCGGCTTTATTCTCTACCGGCTGGATGGCTCTCTCGGCCTTTTGCTTTTTGTCCGCCGCCAGTGCGTTGATATGGTCGGCGTGGGCATTCCATCCAGAACGCCATGAAATCAGCGCGGTGGCGGAGATTGCGACCACCAGCACCAGAAGTACAAATCGCAGCTTCATACCAGCGCACTCCGCGCCCGGTTGTAACGCTGTCGACGGTCTTCAAGCCCGTTTTGTCCGCCGTTAATGATTTGCGTGACGCGGGCCAGGTCGCCGGAGTAAAGCAAACAACCGCTGGTGGAGTAGAACCATGCCGCCGAACGCGCCGCGTTGCGGTCCTGCTCAAGCAGTTCCGGGCTGGTAACCAGATCGAGTTTTAGCGCGGTACCGCATTTGGTGTAATTTGCCTGCCCGGTGATCTGAATCAGGCCGCGACCGCGATACTTCCAGCCATCACCCGGGGCTTTGTTGCCCAGGCGTTTGCTGTACACAAGATTAGCGATGGCGCGCTGGCGCTCCAGTGGTAGCGCTTTTTCATATGAGCGGCGGCCCAGCGCGTTTGCCTGGTCCTGAGTAAGCCGCCCGGCGCGGACAAAATTCGCCAGGCCTGCCACGCTGTAATTCATGCTCTCCACCAGCCGGGAGAAGCTTACCGATTCATGCCCGGTTTGGGCGATGAACATTGCCTGGTCAGTCGGTGCGGTGATGCCGAATTCTTTCATGGCCGCATCGATGTGCGGAAACCAGCGCGCAGCTAATCCGGCGCTTATACCAGCCGCCTGCTGAAATTGAGATTGTTTCATTCCGGCCTCAGTACATGGAAGATGCGCGCTACGTTACCACGGGCGCGGAACACGGCGGCGCAGATGATTAAGTTGATGGCGACCGTTGCCCAGTGGGTATGCAGATACGAATCGAACAGGTACCGGAACGGCACAGACGCATACGCCAGAATTATCAGATAGGCCAGCCATGACGCCCACGGGTTATGGCGCCCGCCAGGCTTACGGAACATCATCAGGCGCAGAACAATGGCGGCACAGGCCACCACGTTCGTCACCACCAGCGGATCGTTAGTTACCATTGGTTCCCCCTCTCCAGCGTGCCAGCAGCTTTAGCGGGTCCTGTTCACTGAAAAATGTCAGCGTCTTGATGGCGACGGCAGACAAAATCACCGCGCCGAGCGCATCCAGTGGTTTATCGGCATAGCCGGTTATGCTCGCCAGCCACGAACCCACCAGCCCGGAGCCATATACACCAGCGAAATACGACACGACGAAATATGCAGAACGGCGGAAAATAGTCAGGTCTGCAGCGGTAGCCACGTAGAAAACAGCCCCGGCAAATGCGCCGAACACCACACCGTAATCAGTGCCGGTCAGCAGCCCATAAATGCTGGCGCCGGTCAGCGCGCTACCGGCGGCTGCGGTACCGGAAAAAGGTTCGGACATTACGCCCCCTCTTGTGTGTGAGTCCTCTCAGGAATGAGGGGAAATAAAAAAGGCCCATTTCGGTGGGCCTTTGGAGATTATAAGTACGTTTGAACTAAAATTTATTTACTGGTTTTTCTTAACAGATGAAGTTAAGTCACTATCAAGCCAGTCATTATCGCCTCTTAATCGCGCGACCTTTCCTTCAACATTTGTTAAGGGTTTATAAGCGGAATGTTTGCCAATAACTCGAGCCGAATGTTCATTAGCAACCCTGTAGTTTTGAAAATCCAACTCTAAACCATGCTGCTCTGCTCGCATCCGAACGTATCCGCGCAGCATGTTTTCTCTAAATCTAAACCATGACGGACGTGCACCCAAAGCGGGTATTAAAATTGAGCCAAATGCAGGTTTTTTTAATTGATTAAATTTCCTGTCAAAGGACGACTTATCAAGGGGGGAAACATTAAGAGATTTGCAAATTTTAGCATATGATTCGGAAACGTGGGTTTTATGACGAGTAAGGTCTGCCATGTCTGACATAGCCCATAGTATATGCTTAAAGGATTCATCCCTGCCTTCGGTTGAATCACTGTAGGCTTGCCTTAAAGTTTCTGAAACTGAATCAATTGCAGCATTTAACCCTTTAATAAATAGCTTATAATCTACTACAGAGTACTCTCTATTTGTGCTCTGACAAATATGTAATATTTTTTCGCATATAAGATGAATATAATTAGGGAATCCATCACTTAAACCAGCAATTTTATAACGAACAGAATCATCAACTAACAAGTCGAACTCATCAAATGCAGTATCAATAATTTGAAAGCGACCGTTCCAAGGCAAACTGCCAAGGTGCACTTGATGAATTTGTCGCTCACTTGACTTATGCCCACCAATTAAAGTTACCAATGAATCGCCAATTCCTGTAAATATCAACTTGGCATCACATGATTGATCACCCAGCTGTTTTATAAGGGAGCCAAATTTTTGCCTTTCGCTTTCTGATTCGATCTGGTCAAATTCATCAATTACAATATAAGGAATCTTTGAATGGACTTTAGTTAACAATTGTAAGGCACGAACTGCAGAAGATACATTATCGACTGACAGTTCTTTTTCATTAAATTTTTCATTTTTTAATGCATTGAATCCACCAAGACCAGCAATGGTAAAGCCTATGCCCCACCCCTGGGTGTCTTTTTTGTCTTTATCTGGTAGACCCCGCAAAAGAATATCATTCAAAATGCTCGAAAAAGTTGAATCTTTTTCACAGCCAACCAAAATCGGCTCCGCTTCTTCTTGCAATTTATAAGCAATAGTTTGAGCCAAGGATGTTTTTCCTACTCCACGATCCCCATAGATGAAAGCATGTCTTCCAGGGGAATAGAGTGCGAGCTCAAGGTCATGGATATCCTTCTCACGACCAAATAATAATTCCTCTGAAACAACTGGAGCTGTTGGACTAAGGACTTTATGCAATTTTTTCATAAAGTCTGAGAGTGACAGGCCACCACATAGCATAGAGATTCTCCAATATGATTTTTAAAATTATAACAAATTGGGCTTATGCTACAAAACATGTTGTATAAAAAACCAACTCAATGGCGGGTTTATCTTTGAGTTTGTGTCCCGTTTCGTGGATCGGACGCGACCGCATGACCAGTGGATTTATCACAAGTTATTCTTACGGCTCCGGCGATCCGACAGGGGTACTGATGCAATGCACCTCGCGAATACCCCTGTCGTATCGCCGGAAAGCAAAAACCCCGCATTAGCGGGGCTTTCGAATTTTTCAGATTGTCGCTTTTAGTTGCTGCTATTTTTGCGCAGCTCTGCCAAGCATGAATTAATTAAACACTTTTCTGGCTCGTTTTCAATGCTGCGGTGAAGAAAAAGCACAAACTGTAAAAATCACTCTTCTTCAGCCAGCAGCTTTCGGGCAGATAAAAAAACCTTCGCCCTGAATATGTCCAGGCACCAGCGCACCCTTCGCCTTGCTTCACAGTCGGACAACCACGGTGCTATTGACTGCAGATCTCTGGTGATATCGGAGATTTTCTTGTGTGTGGTGTAATACTGAACGCCAACCATATAGACCGGATCGCTCACATCCAGGGCAAGCAAAACGCATTGCTCAACAAAATCAGCGTCATCATTGCGCAGTGCCTGGTCGATTATACTCACCGGGGCTTTAGGCCATAAAATGGCATGAGCACGATTCATAATATGCTTGCCTTTGAAACCTTCACTTCTGGCCTGATTTAATGCAGCAGTAAAACGCTCAAGCGCCTTATCTGACCAGCGACCACCTTTGATCGCACTCCAGCAGGCGTGGGTTCTTGGCATGCGTGGCCCCGTATCCCCACTGACACTACACCCCCATGTGGTCAGCAATGATTTTATCCATCCTGACTGGATACAGGTTAGTGGCGTAAATCGTCCAAGGTAGCTTTTGCGCGGAGCGGCGGCGACAGCGCCCAGCCCCAGATAATGCTGCCGGCGTTGGCGCGGTGTCATTGTGCAGCCCTCATTGCTGTTTTAATGTAATTTCTTAATATGCGGTAATCCGTCACAACCGAACCGCGAAAGCGGTAAATTCGCAGACGTTGCCAGCGGAGGCGGATAACATCTGTTTTGTAATTTTCTCTGTTCACCGTTTTCCCTCTCTCGTTGCGCACCAGTCCCGTATGTACCCGAGCGCCAGCAGGGCGGCCCAGCCAATTTGATAATAATTCTCGGTAGTCATGCGGCCTCCTGCTGTTTGAGTTGTCTGAGCTTTGCGCGGTATTCATCGCGGATGCGGATGTAGTCGTCGCGTTTCCATTTCGGTAATTCGTGCGGGCCCATCAGGGCATCAAAGCGGGCCTGGCCGATTTTGGCGATTAGCGCCGGACGGTAGGCCGTCAGGTTGCCGGAGAGGTGGTTATTGCATAGGGCACACTGGCGATGGCAATTGTCCTCATTGAAGCGCAGCTCCGGATTGGCACCGGTCGTACGGTAATGCCCGGCGTGATATTGCCCGTCATGGTAGCGGCCGCAGCTGATGCACGGCATGTGACGATCCCGGTACCGGATGAACTCGTTAAAAGCCTGCTGGGCCTGTTTGATGAAATAACTGAGCGGCTTAACAGCCTGTCGCCGTTCCGCCTGGCGTGCCCGCTGCTCTTTCTCCTCTTCGCGCTGGCGCTTCTTCTCAGCACGCATAACATCGGCCCGGCTCTTTGCAGTCTGCTCTTTTCCTACAGCGCTGGCGCATTCGAATGAGCAAACTACCTGCTCGTTCCGTATCGGGTGAAACCACTCCCTGCAGTGGATGCATTTTCGACGAGGTTTTTTAGCCATGCTCACCCCGCAAAATTCATCAGTTGCGCGGCGGCGTTCTCGGCCTCACGCTGATCGCGAAACACGCGGGACAGGATCCAGCGCCAGAGCACATCCAGTGCGGCCCGGTAGAGCTGCTGGAACTCAGTTTCTTTCATGCTGGCGAAAGAAATGCTTCGGGGATGTTTGCGAAGGGTGCCGTCGGGCAGCTGGATAGTGTCGAAATGCCCTGACTCGATGGTCACCCAGGCACGATATGCATCGAAGGATTTGCACAGGCTGATGCCATTGGTAATGCGGCGGCTGGCCACCTGTTCCAGGTACTGCTCAGCGGCATCCATTAGCGCGCTTTCGTTCCCGCCAAAGGCGGCAAGGTATCTGGCGTAACCGTTAACAAGTTTGCGTTCGTTGGACGAGATGGCGCCGCCGGCAGGCTCCCAGTAATCAAAGCCCAGATTAAGTAGAGCGAAGAACTTACGGTGAAAGGCGGGGTTTCGAACCTGTTTAAAGTCAGCGGCCAGTATGGCCCCGAGCTTACATTTTGAATGCAGAAAATCGCTGGTCTCAGGCGTAGCCGGGATCAGGATTCCAGATGATTGCTTGATTAATTGCAAGTGCGCCATGGTGTTCACTCCGTGGCGCTTTGCTGCTCCGATTCCGCTGTTCAGGCGGAAAGTAGATTATGGCAGTCTCGGCTTGCGAAGGTCAATAAAACCAGCCTCGACAGCCATTTCCAAAAATTCACTCATAGTGAGCAGGTGCTGCTTTTCACGTACCCTTTCCAGGCTCGTGATCCGTCCCTCTTCACAATTGACAACGAACCGGCCTCCCTGTCTGATTATGTCTACCGCTTCGGCGATGTCTAAATCCACAAAATCCCCCTGAGCGACATACAGACGCAATTGACGAAAAATCAGCAGCCGCGCATGGATGATTTGTGATTTGTCAAAGGACTGCAGGCTGCAATAAAAAACACTCAGTAGAACCACTCGTCAGCACTTTCCCAGGTTTCCTGCAGAATATTTGCGACTTCGTCTTTATCACCCCCAATCACACTAAGCCCGTCATTTGGTGCCCGGCGCACGGTGAGCTTGCACCCTTCAAAGCGTTTGTTAAGTCGTTTTAAGAGTTCGTTTTCCAGCGCCGGGATCGCGCCATCAGGCAGTTTTTTTGTACGTTCGATAGTGACTTCAACCTTCATGATCATCCCTCTCATAAAAATACTGTATAAATAAACAGTACACCCATACGGGAGAATGATCAACTTGATAAGCGCACAAATTGCGACACAGGTTTGAAAACTTCAAAAGCTGTAACTCATTGAAAAAGAAGCCACAGCAAGGGAGGCTTATGGTTCTGGTTTGCCCTGCTTCAGGCATCACTAAATGCAAATTATGCGCTATTTGATGTGTCGTCCACTTTGTAGCAAGAACGGACATTATAAATGTGAGCCAATGTTAATGCGGATGGTCACGCTGACGGTATAATAGCCACGTACGATGCAGTTAATAAGGACGATAAGCCCATCATCGGCCTTGACTTCTGACTTTGATGCCAATAATAGATCAAAATTGTAAATATAAGGGGATTTCCCAAACTTAATGCGAGTATATCAATGTTAACTGATAGAGTATGCCATAAACAGGTCTGATACTGCTGCCTTTGAGAATTTTTAGCTGTAATGCCTACTCTTGTTCATCACTTACATTTGCATTACGCTCGGGATGTCTTTGTTGCTCAATTAGTTCAATAATAATATATTCCTAGTCATTCAGAATGATACAAACAAATTTTATATTTAAGGGGTTACTTTGAAATTAAAAACGGCTGCGGAGATAATAAGAAGGGATACTATTAATGCATATTTCAAACGCATTAACTGGAGGTTTATGGACGAGCGAATCCAAAGTGAATTTGAAATCTTAAAGGCTGATCATTATAGCGCCAATATTTTGGGAGGGCTTTACATTAGTAGATCAAAAGACGATGACCCAATAAAATCATCTAATCTTATTAGCCCGCAATATATTAATTCAACTCATATTTTTACTGGGATAAGGTTTCTGGGGTTTAATATATCAGACGCTGAGAACCAAAATTCGGAAGCTGCGTTCGAAAGGAATTCGCAACTATGGTACTCTCAAGGACCATCCGGTAATGTTCTTGTATTTGTTGGGCCTTATCAATCCAATGCAGGGGAAATTAAAGAAACTGAAATAATAATAGGAAAATATCAAAACCCATCCCAAATAACATCCCGGCACATAAAAAAACATTTTTCTATATATTTCAAGTATTGTACAGCCACTGCACAGCATTCAGCTTCCAACATGAGATATTATATTTATAGACAACGCCTTATATTCAATGATTTTAGATTCAGGTCAACCTATTGGCAGAAAATAATCAAGACGGCTGAAAGATTGTTAATTATTATCTTAACTGGAGCTGCTGTATGGGCCTCCCTTTATGTTGGCGGTAAACTATCGTAAATTGAAACCCGTCAAAGACGTGGTCTGAAAAAAGCATTCCTCAGACCGCTTTTCGCTCTAAGTTGCCCAATCCTTTTATCCAGGCAGCTTAAAGCGAGCTTATGCCGCCCGCTCTTTCACTAAACACATCTCCGGCAAATTAGCCCGCATCAATGCTTCGGCAAACGGCGGCGGCACGGCGTTGCCGCACCTGGCGACTTGTTTGTCTTTCGCGTACTTAACCCCGCGGTAGTCCCGGTCGATGATGTACCACTCGGGGAAGCCCTGGGCGGCGTACAGCTCGCGGGGTTGCAGCATGCGCATGCCGATATCTACAATGCGATACACCACGCCATCAACCGTAATTAGGCCGTCTGAATCCTCCCCGCAATACTCCCGCAGGAAGGCCAGAGTTTGCTGCGCGCGCTGCTCGTCATACCCGTCAGCTGCCAGTGTGGTTTTCACCTCCCCTACGTGCTGGCCACCAGCAGTGACCGTTGGCATAGGTTCGTCTGTGCGCTGCCCGTCCCGGCATGTACCGCGCAGCTTAACCAGGTGTGAGGCAACGACAGCATGGTGATCGACGGTGGTGACCGAGTGTGCAGGTTCGTCCAGGCTGACGCCCGGGCCGGAGTAGTTCCCGCCGTAGTGCTTCGCGAGGAAGGCGCTCACCGTCGCGAATTTATTGCCGCCCGCGGTAACCGTACCCAGAGGATTATCCAGTTGCAGCACGCGCGGTTCCTGCCCCGGGCGTTCGCCGTAACCCATCTGGATCAGCGTCGGCGTTATCAGCTGCGATTTGCCGCCACCACCAGCAGTAACCGTGGCGCTTGGTTCGTCAGCCCGGTGGCCGATGCTGGCACCGAACTGGCGGGCAATCACCGGCGCAACGACGCATGCTCGTGACTCTTTCAGGATGGTGTGCATAGGTTTATCCAGCGGACGCGGCTTTGCCTGGTACTCGCTGCCGCCGCTGCCAGCCATGAACGGCGTAAGCGCGGCTTCCACTACACCGAGAGCATGCCCATTCCCGCCCGGGCGCGCCGACGTGCCAGCGGTAACCGTTGGTACCGGCTCAGTAACTGGCTGGCCGGTTGCGCCGGTACGGAATTTTGTCAGGTGCGGTACCGCGACGGCATACCCATGCGTTTTAGTGATCGTCTGCAGCGGTTCCGCCAGCGCCTGTCCACGGAAACAGTCGTAGTTGGTCCGAGTGCTGGTGTGGTTACACTTCACGATAAACGGCGACGGGCTATCGATAACAAACCGCTGAATGCCCCGGGCAATACGTTTGAGCGTGTTTTCCGCCAGCGGCTTTTTGCGGTCAAAAATCGACGGCGCCGGGATTGACCAGTCGATACACTCCGCCGCCGTCCGCCAGGCTTTCAGCTTACCGTTCTGCACTGCAGGCGATTTAGGATCACCGTGTGTAGGCTCCGGCCAGCTCACCGGCACTCCATCACAGCGCATCACCATGAAAAAGCGTTTTCTTATTGTCGGCGCGCCAAAGTCACACGCCCGCAGCTCGCGGTGATCAACAGCATATCCGAGCCCGTCCACCAGCTGCTGCGCCTGCTCGCCGTCGGCGGCAATGCCCAGAAACTCGCAGCACTCAAACAGCGCCGGATGCCCGGCGGGAACGCCACCGGATAGCATGCCGCAAAACGCTTCAAACGTTTCACCAGCGCGGGCAGGATCGGGCCGCATATCCGCCGCCAGCAGCGGCCCCCACGTTTTGAACTCCTCCACGTTCTCCAGCATCATCACGCGTGGCCGCACCGCCAGCGCCCAGCGGATCACAATCCACGCCAGACCGCGAATTTCTTTCTCCACCGGCTTTGAGCCCTTGGCCTTCGAAAAGTGCCGGCAATCAGGGCTAAACCACGCCAGCCCTACCGGGCGACCTGCCGTCGCCGCCATTGGGTTTACATCAAATACCGACTCGCAATAGTGCAACGTATCCGGGTGGTTCGTGGTGTGCATGGCCACCGCGTTCAGATCGTGGTTAATCGCAATATCCACGCTACGGCCCGTAGCCAGCTCAATACCGGTAGACGCCCCGCCGCCGCCAGCAAAATTATCAACGGTGATTTCTCTCACGCGTATTTCTCCATGGCTGTGGCCAGCGAACGGGCAGCAGTGACGATCGCCGGTACCGGCATTTTTTCCAGCCACATACGGTTGATGTGATGTTTCAGGCGGCGCTGGTGGTGCGCCGGGAGATCCACGGCGCTTTCTACCTGTGAATAGACCATGCCTACTTCAGCGGGCCATACTGTTTCCGGCACTTCCACCAGCAGCAGGCTTTCCAGTTCGACAATGCGGTTTGTGGCGTACTGCATTAAGTGCTCAGTCATTCCAGGCCTCCAGCTCGCTCTCAATCTCGTCGTCGATTTCGTCAGTGGTGGCTTCTTCGTCCAGATAGTCGCGAGCCTCTTTGCGGTACTGCTCGCGGCGTTTGTCGTACCATGCGGAGAAATCTGGCGACCATCCGCCTCTGTTGCATTGATAATCAACAAGTGCGTTATCTTCGGCCATACGTTCAACCATGCAGTCGGCAGTTATCAACGCGCACTCGCGGATATAACCGCGAAGATGATGCTTGCGCCACCACGGATTTATTTTGGAATCGCATATATCGCGCATCTGCAATTCCCAGCGACGGATGCAACGGGCGTTTAGTGATTTGCTCATACCCGTCCCTCCCGTAGTTGTGACGCAAAACCGAAAAGCAGATGCTTAACCACGCCGGTTGATGCGACTGTATCCACGTTCAGTACGTTCTGGATTGCCAGTTCAACCCCGATTGCTTGCTGTTCTCCATCTGCGGACTTCAGCGCTTCAATCGCGCTAACCACATCGCCTACCCCGTCTTCACCAACAGCCAGCATCATGGCTTTTTCCCACTCGATTTCGGCTCTGACAGAGGCGTCACGTTCCAGACAGGCTGTTCGAGCCGCTACAAGTGCGCCGTCCAGTCGTCCCGCCAGTTCGGTCAGCAGCTGCGCCGTATGCGCGCTTTCAAGCTTTGCAACCACATATGCGGCGCGGATTAACTGCTCATTGCTCATGTCTTTCATGCGCGGGCGCTCCCGAAAATTTTATGGATCTGATAGCCCTGCCAGTTCTGGCGGCATTCATCACATACAACGTTGATCGGCTGTCCCGACTCTTTGCGGGGACGATTACGACGAATCTCGCGGTATGCTGCGTTGGTGATTTCGCGTTTTGCATTGCGGCGTTGAATGACATCCTCGATATACGCTTCGTAATCTTTAAACGTCAGGAAATATCCCTGCTTACCCTGTTTGATAAACTCGCCTCGTTTTACGGCTTGCTCGAGGAAGGAGCGGGTAAGACAGGATGATTCATCGATGAGCGTTCTCACCTCACCGAAACTCAGGCGCTGGCGTTCGTGCAGCACAGCCAGGACGGTATTAAGCCGCTCCTGGTAAATCTGTTCCGGGGTACGATAATCCGTGGCCAGCCGGTAAATGTATTTCCGCATACGCCCGGTTCGAACCACGGTCCCACTACGCAACAGGCCACCCAGCAGCGTTGAGGTACGGTTTGGTTCCATGCCGATAGCCGCAGAGATTTCGTGCAGGTTTGCTTCCCGATTAGTCAGGAAGCTGATCACGGCATTAACAAAATTCGTTGTCATGGTTTCCTCACTTCACCACGCGCAGGTGGCTGACGTTTTTACGGTAACTGGCCCAGTTGAAGTTCACCCAGATGCCGCCGTCCATCTGCAGGCGGTCCATCACCCGCTCGCCCAGTACGGAGCTCAACTGGGGGTGATTCAGGTTGGTCAGCACACCGACGGGTTTCAGGGATGCCAGGCGACGATCGATAATCTGGTTCAGGATGACGAACTCGCCACGCGTCTCGCGCTGCACACCAACCTCATCAAGAACCAGCAGGTCCACGCGGCAAAGGTCATCCAGTAACGCGGATTCTGATTCGCCCTCGTCGTAGCAGGCACGTACGCGCAGCATCAGGTCGGGGATAGTCACAATCAGAACCGTGGCGCCGCGCTCGAGCAGATGATTTCCAATGGCCGCCGCCAGATGGTTTTTCCCGGTACCGCAACTGCCACTGAACACGAAGCTGCCGAACCCGGTACCGAAGTTCTGGGCAAACCGCTTCGCCATCGTCAGCGCGAGCTGTTGCCCCTCGCCGTTAACCTGGTAATTTTTGAACGTGCAGCTGCGGTGCAAATCCTGAATTCCGGATCGTCCGAAAATGCGATCTGCACGCGCTTTCTGGTTCAGTTTCTCCACCTCGAGGCAGTGCTTACGGCCCTCTTCCTGCTGCCAGGCCATCAGCTCTTCAGCGCTGGAGAACTTGGGTTTGATGCCCGCCGGCATGAGTCGCTGCAGGCGTCCGATTAATTCGCTGCTGGTTTTCATGATCACCCCGTGAATCCGTCTGGAATCGTTTTACCCGGTTGCGGTACCGCGAGCGTCGCAGTCTTCTGCCGACCCGCGTTGCGTTGCGCCTGTTCCCGCTGGCTTCGCAGACTCTGTGCAAAAGTCTGCTCCCACTGCTGATGGTGCTTCACACGGCCTTCGACAGACCAGTAGTCCCGGAACTGCTGAAGCTCCTCAGGCGTGTAACCCGGCGCTTCACCCAGAAAGATCCCCCACAGCGCGGCGCGACGTTCAAACTCAGGGGCTGGTTTCCAGCTGACAGTGATCGCGAATTTGCCCAGCGGAGGTTCGAACGCTTCCTGCGGGTTTTCTTCGTCCTGAATTTCTTCAGGCGCGCGATCCTCTCTCTCTTGTTTTATTCCTTTCCTTTCCCTTCCCTTCCCTTCCTTTCCGTCAGTGAGTCCTACATGAGTATTCAGTGAGTCCTCAGTGAGTCCTTCATGAGCACACTGTGAATCAGCATGACTATCTGCGTTATTTTTCAGTGAATTATCACCAGATGCTGGTTTTTGCTCGTCGGGCTGGCGCGGTAACGGAATATTGGAATTACTTGGACGGTTAATTTTCTGGTGTTTCAGGAAACCAGGTATCTGCAAATAGTGACTACCATTCACTGAGTACTCAGTGAGTAGTCCGTGAGCGATCAGTTCCATAATTAACGGCTCGCAGTCGATAGTGTCCGCAGGAAAAACCTGCATCTTAATGCGCTTTGGTGAGCGCTCCAGACAGCCTTTGTCATCCGCAAAGTTGAACAGTCCGATAAAAAGCAGACGAGCCGAGATAGAACATTCGACAACTTTTTCGTCTGTCCAGAACTCCGGTTTGACTGTTCTGATGCGAGCCATTAACTACTCCCGTTATTTACTTGCTTAATTTGCCCAGGCATACTTACCTCGCAATTGCTGACGGTTATTGCATCCGAAGGCCGTTGCTGTTCCACCAGCACGGCTTTCACCCTTTCAGAACAGGCCACGCTGTTCGGTGCGCCTGACGCGCTTTTCTTCAAACCTGTCGGCTGAGGTTGTTTGTTTCTCTGCCCACAATTTCGCGTGTCGTAAAACATCATCGAAAATTTTCCCCTTACGGCTTGCCTGAGACATGCGCCGGTATAAGTCCACAGCCTGAAATGCCCCCCCCTGAGCGACCGGCACCGGAAAACCCAGGCGGATAAGCTCTTCTCGGACGTGCTTCTCGATAAATTGCTCATGGTTCATAAGCAGCCCCGGTTACATGACGCCCAGCATTGAGGTGACCATCGTCATAAGCGGCCCGACCTGCTCTGGCATCAGGCGAAACAACGACGCGATCCCCTCGCTCACCTCTTTCAGCTTCTGATGTTCAGGCGCTTTCATCAGCACGGCCTGTTTGGCTTCCGCGCACTCCTTCATCGCCGTCGCGACGCGCGACAGGATGTCTTCCTGAGGAATGAGGCGGGTACGGAACTCGAGCGGGAGAACGTTAAGAATTGCCGGAGTTAACTCGCGGATATTTGCATGTGCGTAATCGGTATCACCGTCCAGCCAGCGGAAAAGCTTTTGGCGCTGGCGGTTGATTTCGGTCGGGAACTCCAGCCCACCGCCGCTGAGTTGATATTCCTCAACAATCAGTCCGGCCACCACGTCCTGGTTATCGATCGCAGCCGCCCAGGCACGAACAGCCGCACGAAGCTGCTGGTGAGTAAACTCCAGCTTCGCCTGAGAACGATTTATCATCGTTACAGGAATTGTTCCGGTACTCTGTTGAAAGTGAAGTGATTGCATTTACTGCTCCTTAGGTGCTGCTTCGTTAACCGCCGGCTTACAAGACCGCGGAGTAAATTCCGGCCAAATGTGAACCCATTCACTTGGCAAGCAATCAGCCCGAGTAACCATGCCGTCCGTATAACGTTCAATCTCTATGGCGCGGCGAGGAGAAATTGGTGCCGAGCTGGAGGCCATCTGGGACAGAAAGGACATAGAGATCCCCAGCTTTTTGGCAAGCCATTTAGCGTTACCACGTTGCTGAGAAAGGTAATCTTTGAGTTGCATATACTCTCCTTCTAAGGTGTGAAAATGAGTTTACTAATTACTAAACCTTATAGTCAAGTATTTGCTTGTTTAGAATTTACTAATCAAAATGCGCTAATGACCAAAGCAGAAGTAAGAAGAATGCAGCTCAAGGCGTGGTTCGCCGATAAATCGCTGCCAGAAAAAGAGAAGAGCTATTTATCCCAGTTGATAAATGGCAAGAGCTCCTTTGGGGAAAGAGCAGCCAGAAGAATCGAAAACGACTACGGCATGCCATCTGGATATTTAGATGAGGATGGTGAGCAAGGCAATAAGCGCCCTAATGAAGTAGTACTGACTTCTGATGAACTTCAACTAATCAAATATTACCGCAGCTTTCCTGACTCCACGAAAAAAGAGATGCTAATAGAGTTTGAAAGTATGTACGAGAAGTTCAATAAACTTTTCAAAGAGCTGCTAGCCTCACGTAAGTAAGTAAAACATCTCAATATAACCGCCTTATGGGCGGTTTTTTTATACCTATCAGCCTCATTCAAAACTAAAAAACCTTAAATCTTAATTGTTTAGCGTCAACTAAACGAAAAATGTTTATCAAACGCTTTACACAAACGTTTAGTAATGAGTAAACTTCCAGCATCAACAACGCGCTGCGTTGCTCCGATAAACGTTCCGCCAGCCGGGCGATAACGGCAGAGGATGAGATGGTTAAAAACATGTACACCATGCTTCAGTCTGAAAACTCAATTTCAAGCGAAGAAAAGCGCTTTAGCAAATGGCTTGGCCTGGTTAGCAAAAAAGTGGGTTATGCAGTTTCTGAAAATGGTCTGGCTTACGATCTGTATGCCGATGGATGCACGGCACATGAAGCCGCAGAAGAAATTTTGGCGGTGAATCATGGTTAATCAGCACTACGGCACGATGCACATCATTCGCCAGTGTGTGGCACCGGGAATGCTGGCAAAGCACGACGGGCACACCTGGAGTGTGTCAGCGGTTCGCGGCAAATACGTTTACCTGCGCACCATGCGCGGCGCCACACGTATCAACGATTGTCTTGTGGAAGTTTTACTGAATGGCTGGGGTGATCCGATGATTCACGGACAGGAAGCTACCGGTGCGAAATGCGCCTACTGCAAAAGCCCTCTTCAGCCTGGCGACGAAGTAAAAAGCACCCTGCTTTTACTGCGCGGCAACATGCTTGCCCGCGAAGAACGGCAGTACTGCTCCAGGCAGTGCGCCGAGCACGACCAGATGGCTCACGAGCCATAAACGCAAAAACCCGCCGAAGCGGGCCTTACGTCCGGTAACACCGACCAAAGCATACCGGAATTTTTCACCTAAACCGAAGGCGGCTCTTACAAGCGCCGGGGATCTTACAACCCAAAGGAGCTCAGACGCAATGAACACCTATGCGTTTCTCATTAAGGCAAAAGCGAAATCAGGAGCAAAAAACCTGTTTTGCTGGCTCTCTGCAAAATCCGACTCACGCGCCCAGCGTGAAATCGAGAACATCCTGGAAGACGCCGAAATTGAAACTGGACGCGGCGCGGATTACCAGCTTCCGGTCCGTACAAACTGGCTTATTGTTGACGACCTGCCCGCCGAAGGCGTTCTGGACGATAGCTGGTGCGATCGTTACGAACTCGGCGAAGACGGGAAGTCATGGAGTCAAATCTCGAAAGCGGCGGATTCAGTAAATATTCAGCACGAGCACGCGCAGCTGGCGGACGCTGCCGGTCATGCCAGTGCGCCGGCTGCTGACGTCCCGGCACTGCTCCGCCCGGTAGCTCGCCTGCGCCTGCCGCAGCGCCTGATTGCTCACCTGCTTAACGACACTGAAGTGAAAGAAATCAGTGAAGCTATGCACGTGCAAATCGGCGCAGCTGAGGCGGATGAAAGTAATCTCTATATCCAGAACCTGCTGCAGGCCTGCCGGGATGTACCAGGCATTGATGAACTGTCTGCGCATGTTGAGTGGAAACTCATTCAGGCCGTTAAAGAATTATTCCCACTGGATCAAAACCACGAAATAAGCGCCATTAACGGCTTTATTTCAGCCTGGGTAGAAGCTGAACAGGGTGATCGCTCCCAGCTCGTTAAAGAGTGGGCTGACCTCGTGCAGGACTGGCCTGAAATTAATAACACCAGCGACACCGCCTCTGAAATCGTCCAGGAATTCCGTGACGCTGACGTGCCGGCACTTATCACCGTGGCCACTCTGCCATTCCGCCAGCGTCTGCTTGCCCAGCTCATTTCTGAAGAAGAGTACGCCTATCACATCAGCCCGGAGCAGAAAAAAGAAGTTATTAAGCTGGAAATGGATGTCGATAACTCATACGTCCAGAACCTGCTGCTGGCTGCTGAAAACACGCCTGCCCTGAAAGACGTCAAAGAATACGACCTGTGGAAACTGACCGACGCGGTCAGGGAAGTGTTTCCGCAGGATCGTAAAACACCCGAGCTTGGTGTGATGCTGCAGTTCCTGAAGGCCTGGAGCGAAACGTCGTATATCGACAAAGGTCTGCTTGTGAAAGAGTGGGCCAAAGGCAACCGCGTGGCCGCTATCCAGCGCACCGACACCGGCACAAACGCTGGCGGCGGCATCGTGACAGATCGCAGTTCTGATTATGAGCACACACTGGATACGCTGGACACTGAAATTGCAGCCGCGACGCTGCCGATGGATTTCGATATTTACAACATGCCTGGGGCAATCCATCGCCGCGCCAGAGAAATCATTGAGAAAAAAGAAAGCCCGTTCAGGGAATGGTCAGCCGCGCTGCGCAAAACAGCGGGCATCCTGGACTATTCACGCGCTGCCATTTTCGCCTTGATCCGTGGTGCCGCCGAGAACGTCCATCACTTCCCGGTCAGCCTGCAAACCTATATCAGCGCAAACCTGAAAGAACACCAGCATGACAAGCCAGATGCTGCAACTGTAGAGGCTGCGAAAGTCAGCCGTGAAACCCTGGATAAACAACTGGCCGCTGACCGAGGCGAATATGTTGAGGGTATCAGCGACCCGGCGGATCCGAAATGGGATAAAACGCCGCGTAAAACTTTCTGTACTCACGAAGAGAATCTGCAGCGCGTCCGGGAAGAAGGAGCGCGCCGCCGGGCTGAAGAAGCAGCCGCACAGCCGAAGGTAGAAAGCCTCGGCGCTGGAGTGTTCTCCATCGAAGGGCTGACCGGTAACACCCCGGTTACTCCGGACAATGGCCCGGTAACGGGCGACGCCACTTATCAGGAAATGGCCGAAGGCCTACGCGAAGAACTGGAGATTATCGAAGATGTGCAGATGGAAACGGCTGTCAGTAACGAAATCCCGGCTGGTACACCGGTTTCAGCAGGCGAAAGCGCTGATGCAGATCATCCGCAGGCAGATGCCGTAACGCCGTCAGAAATTTTCGCGGCCGCAGCGCCGAACCTGGCTAACCACATTGAGCCGGAAACGAACCGGGAATCTGTTAAACCGCACCAGTCTGAACCGGATCAGCAACAAAGCGAGCCATCTTCGCCAAAAACTGAACCAGAAGCTATTGAGTACCCGGCTTTCTTCGAACCAGGCCGTTATGAAGGGTTGCCGAACAACGTTTACCACGCCGCGAACGGTATCAGCTCCACCATGGTAAAAGATGCCCGCGTATCGCTGATGTATTTCAATGCCCGCCATGTTGAAAAGACCATTTCCCGCGAGCAGTCCAAAGTACTAGATATGGGTAACCTGGTGCATGCGCTGGCACTGCAACCGGAGAACCTGCACGCAGAATTCAGTATTGAACCTGAAATCCCGAAAGGTGCATTCACCACCACGGCAACGCTGCGCGCGTTTATCGACGCGCATAACGCCAGCCTGGCGCCGCAACTCAGCGCTGAAGATATCAAAGCGCTGCTTGAGGCGTACAACGCCACACTGCCCGCCCCGGTGCCGCTGGGCGGAGCCCTGGAAGAGACAGCGCAAAGCTATATGGCTCTGCCTGCTGATTATCAGCGTATTGAGCCTGACCAGAAGCAGACGGCGACCGCAATGAAAGCCTGTATCAAAGAATACAACGCCACCCTACCCGCCCCGGTGAAAACCAGCGGCAGCCGTGACGCTTTGCTTGAACAACTGGCAATCATTAATCCTGACCTGGTGGCGCAGGAAGCACAGAAGCCGCAGCCGCTTAAAGTATCCGGTACCAAAGCCGACCTGATTCAGGCCGTGAAGGCTGTTAACCCTGACGCCGTGTTCGCCGACGAACTGCTGGACGCATGGCGCGAAAACCCGCAGGAAAAAATTCTGGTAACGCGCCAGCAACTGGCGACTGCCCTTGCCATTCAGTCGGCGTTACTGGCCCACCCGACCGCCGGTAAGTTCCTGACTCATTCAGGCCGGGCTGTCGAGGTGAGCTATTTCGGGATCGACGAGGAAACCGGGCTGGAAATCCGCGTACGCCCGGACCTTGAAATCGATATGAACGGCATCCGCATCGGGGCTGACCTCAAAACGATAAGCATGTGGAACGTCAAGCAGTCAGGGCTGCGCGCCCGGCTCCATCGCGAAATCATTGACCGCGATTATCACCTGAGCGCGGCCATGTATACCGAAACAGCAGCACTGGACCAGTTCTTCTGGATTTTCGTCAACAAAGACGAAGGTTATCACTGGATAGCTATCGTCGAAGCCAGCCAGGAACTGCTGGAGCTGGGTGCGCTTGAGTACCGCACTACCATGCGGGCAATCGCAAACGCATTCGATACCGGTGAATGGCCAGCACCGATTGTTGACGATTATACCGACGAACTGAACGACTACGATATGCGCCGCCTCGATGCGCTGCGCACGGCTTAAGGGGAAACACAGATGCAAAACTCAAACGTAGCAGTCGCTGATCAAACAGCTGTCGTTAACTCCAACATTGCGCTTTTTGATTCGCAGTACCTTAACGCAATTAATGCCTTCGCCCAGATGATGGCTCAGGGCTCCGCAACGGTACCGCGTCACCTTCAGGGTAATCCGGCAGACTGCATGGCCGTCGCTATGCAGGCAGCGCAGTGGCAGATGAACCCCTTTGCGGTCGCTCAGAAAACCCACCTGATTAACGGCGTGCTGGGCTATGAAGCTCAGCTGGTTAATGCCGTCATCTCGCGCAGCGGCGTGCTGGCCACCCGCTTTGAATATGAATGGTATGGCCCCTGGGAAAATGTGATAGGTAAATTCAACATCAAAAAAGGCGAGAAAGGTGAATACCGGGTACCGGGCTGGACGATGGCTGACGAAACCGGGATCGGCATTATCATCCGCGCACGGCTGAAAGGTGAAGACGAACCGCGAGAACTTGACCTCCTACTGGCTCAGGCGCGTGTTCGCAACTCCACGCTTTGGGCAGACGATCCCCGCCAGCAACTTGCTTATCTGGCTGTTAAACGTTGGTCCCGGCTGTACTGCCCTGACGTCATTCTGGGTGTTTACACGCCGGACGAACTGGAAGAACGCCAGGAGAAGGTTATTAACCCGGAGCCCGTGCCGCACGTTACCGTCCAGGAAATTACGGGTGAAAGTGTAGCCACCAGCAATGTTCAGGAGTCCACATCGAACATCGATACCCTGGCCGGTGAATTCCGTGACCGCATTGAAGCCGCTGAAGATGTTGACGCAGCGAAAGCGGTTCGCGCAGATATTGAATCCGCGAAGGCCACCCTGGGCACAGCTCTGTTTACTGAACTGAAAAACAAAGCCGTGAAGCGCTACTACCTGGTGGATGCACGCAACAAAGTCGAAGCGGCGATCAACTCCCTGCCACAGCCGGATGAACCGGATGCAGATCAGCGATTCCTGGCCGTTGAGAAAACCCTGACGGCGGCAAAACGCCACCTGGGCGATGAGCTGTACGAGAAGTTCAGCATCACGCTGCTGGATATGAAACCTGAGTATGTCGGCTAAGGGAGGCGGGAGGGTTCGCCCTCCCGGTTAACGATGAGACTAATTAACAGAGGCAGCAAACAATCTCCAATCGCCCGGCAGGCGTGCGCCGCTGCGCTCCAGGAACATTACGAGCGTTTTGGAGATTACGGCATAACAGGCAAAAGCGTGGATTACATGATCCGGGTTGACGGAACCAAACTTCGTGTCGAGATCAGGAACTGCCAGCACAGTTACATCGCGACACCGATGGATAAACCGCGCCGGTTACGTGCTCTGGCAAGCACTGTGATGGGTTCAAGGGGAAAACCATGATCTGTTGTTTTAAAGAGGTACCGAAAGCGCAGTGGCCGCAAAAACTCCACGATCCCAGCAGGACCAACGTCTGGATAAACCCGCGCTTTCTGGTGCAAGAATTTCAGGAAGAAGGGGGCGTGATCCGTCTGTCCATTAATACAAGAGAGTTGGGTTTAGCTGGACGCTGGAGAGACGGCATAAGCTGGGAAGCACTTCAGGAAATCAAAAACGCCGTTGGATATGGGGATCGTGACGCTGTCGAGATTTACCCGGCCGAGCGCGACGTGGTCAACGTGGCGAATATACGCCACCTGTGGATTTTGCCTGAACCGTTGCCATTTGCATGGCGTCGAGACAGCTGATAACGAATTATCAACGGCCCCGGCTGGGGCCAGTGGAGAGAAGTATGGCATCAGACAAACCGATTACAGCGCAGCAGGCGGCGGAGTTGCTGATTGTCTCCCCCCGGGTTATCTACCGGCTGATTGACTCCGGCGAGCTGGCTGGCCGCAAAGTTGGCAACAAATACCGCACAACCGAGGCGGCCTGTATTGCGTATTTATCTGCCCCGCATGAGACTAAGAAGGCGAACGCGGGTGATCATAAAGGAGAGGATTTATGTCAATCACCCTCAGAGGCGGAGTTTGGCACTGTCATTTCTTTACGCCGACAGGAAAGAGAGTTAGGCGCTCTCTTGGTACGGGGGACAAAAAACAAGCTCAGGAGCTCCACGACAAGTTAAAGGCGGAAGCCTGGCGCGTTGACCAGATCGGCGATCTGCCGGCGCGCACTTTCGAGGAATGCTGCATCCGCTGGATACAGGAAAAGGAGCACAAAAAATCGCTCGACGACGACAAAACGAAAATCGAGTTTTTCCTGAATCATTTCGCCGGCCGGGATATTTCTACCCTCACGGCTGACGAGATTTATAACGCAGTCGGGAAGATGACTAACAGGAAGCATTATCAGAACTGGGAGAGCAGAAGGGATCGCGCGCAACGGCTCGGGAAGGAGCCGCCTGTGTATACGCCCAAAGCAGTCAGCCTTGCCACCAAAAGCCAGCACCTGTCGTTTATCCGCTCCCTGTTGCGCGCGGCGGCCAATGACTGGCACTGGATAAAGTCGGCACCGACCATTAAAACGCGCAAGCCGGTAAGTAAGCGCATTCGCTGGCTGACCAGGGAGGAGGCAGCGCGGCTGATCGACTGCATGCCGGTGAGCATCAAACCAGTAGTGATATTCGCGCTGGCGACCGGCCTGCGCCGCTCTAACATTATCGATCTGGAATGGCAGCAGGTGGATATGCAAAGGAAGGTTGCATGGGTAAACCCGGAGAACGCTAAAGCGGGCAAGGCTATCGGCGTGGCTCTGAATGATACCGCATGCAGGGTTCTGAGAGAGCAGATTGGGAAACACTCCCGCTATGTGTTCGCGCACATGAAAGCGGCATATCGCCCGGACGGCACCCTGACGCCAGCGATCCGCAAAATGCGAGTCGATGATAATAATGCCTGGTATGCAGGACTCAAGAAAGCGGGCATTGAGGATTTCCGTTTTCATGACCTCCGGCACACCTGGGCGAGCTGGCTGGTTCAGTCAGGCGTTCCGTTATCGGCGCTGCAGGAAATGGGAGGATGGGAAAGCATTCAGATGGTGCAGCGTTATGCACATCTGGCACCCAACCACCTGACTGAGCACGCGCGCAAAATTGACGCCATTTTTGAGCTTAACGACACAAATACGACACAAGGAGAGAATCAGGCTGGACTTAGAATAGCGTAAACTATTGATAATATATGGCGCGCCCTGCAGGACTCGAACCTGCGACCCACGGCTTAGAAGGCCGTTGCTCTATCCAGCTGAGCTAAGGGCGCCTTGAAGGCATTCACACAGGCATCCTGTGATAAAAAACAAGGCGCTGCGAAACGCGTGGAATTATACGGTGAGTGCCTTGTGAGTCAATGGCTTTTCCGCTGTCTGCCTGCCTTTTAAGCATAAACCGCTATTGGTGACTGACAGCACGCCGCGCTTCTGACAAAATATCAACATCCCCTCTCCTTTTAGACTACAGATGGAATCCTCTCTCTGATGGCAGCAAAGATTATTGACGGTAAAACGATTGCGCAGCAGGTACGGCTTGAAGTCGCGCAAAAAGTGAAAGCGCGCCTGGAAACCGGAAAACGTGCGCCCGGGCTTGCGGTGGTATTGGTCGGCCAGAACCCCGCCTCGCAAATTTATGTCGGCAGCAAACGTAAAGCGTGTGAAGAAGTGGGCTTTGTTTCCCGCTCTTTCGATCTGCCAGAAACCACTTCTGAAGCCGAGCTGCTGGAACTTATCGACAAATTAAACGCCGATAAATCCATTGACGGTATTCTGGTGCAATTGCCGCTGCCTGCCGGTATCGACAATGTCAAAGTGCTGGAGCGTATCGCGCCAGATAAAGATGTTGATGGGTTCCATCCTTACAACGTAGGCCGTCTGTGCCAGCGTGCGCCGCGTCTGCGCCCCTGTACACCACGCGGCATTGTGACGCTGCTTGAGCGTTATAATATCGACCTGTACGGGCTAAATGCAGTCGTGATCGGCGCATCCAATATTGTTGGCCGCCCTATGAGCATGGAATTGCTGTTATCCGGCTGCACTACTACCGTGACTCACCGCTTTACTAAAAACCTGCGCCAGCATGTTGAAAACGCCGATTTGCTGATCGTTGCCGTGGGTAAACCCGGCTTTATTCCAGGCGAGTGGATTAAAGAAGGCGCGATTGTGATTGATGTGGGCATTAACCGCCTCGAAAGCGGCAAAGTCGTCGGCGATGTGATTTTTGAAGAAGCTGCGGCGCGCGCTTCGTACATCACTCCGGTGCCGGGCGGCGTGGGGCCGATGACCGTAGCCACGCTGATTCAGAATACGCTACAGGCCTGTGAAGAGTACCACGACGTGGAGGAAGCATAAGATGGCAACATTTTCTCTCGGTAAACATTCCCACGTCGAGCTGTGCGACCTGTTGAAGTTAGAAGGCTGGAGCGAAAGCGGCGCCCAGGCCAAAATCGCCATCAGCGAAGGCCTGGTAAAGGTAGATGGTACGGTGGAAACCCGTAAGCGCTGCAAGATTGTCGCCGGCCAGACGGTGAGTTTTGATGGTCAAAGCGTTACCGTAACCGCGTAATATAAAAAGGGCCGAAACATCGGCCCTTTTATCGTCATTCTCAACCCGCAGGCTTTTTAACGCCAGGCGACACATCGACAACTTTGATGTCATAAATCATGGTTGAGTTCGGTGGGATCTCCGGCATGCTGCCCTTTTCACCATAAGCCAGTTCAGGCGGCACCACAATACGCAGTTCACCGTGATTGCTGACCTGAGCAATCGCTGATTTAAACAGCGGCGGGAACTGGTTTAACGGTAAGGCCAGCACAGTGCCTTTTTGGCTCATATCGTTAATAATTTTGCCATTGGTCAGGCTCTCACGCATTGTGACCGCAACCGTATCGCTGTTTTTAATTTTCCCTGCACCCTTATCTACGACCATATAGTAATAGCCTAACGATGCGCGTTTAACACCCGCTTTCTTACGGAACTGCGCAAGGTATTTACTGCCTTCTGAAGTCGCGGTAGTTGAAATAGTGTTTTCCTTATTGGCTGAGTTTTGATCCAGCTCTTTCAGGACATCAACCAACTTGTCCTTCGAGACTTTCAGTTGATTATTGATTTCATCTGTTACCCCGTTCAGCACCTGTTGCTGCGCAATACGGTAACCGTAACCTTCTTTACTTTTGATCATACTGAGAATTTCATGAGCCCAGTAAGCCCCGAGCGCATAATCGCGTATTTCATCTTTAGTCGTGGGTTTTGCTTCCATTGGGACAGCGGGCTTCGCTTTTTGTAATTCAGCAAGCTGCTTCGATTGCGTCTCGAGTTGTTTTCCCGCTTCCAGCCACTTCGCTTTCAGCCCTTCGCTGTCTTTCTGACTTGCCGCCAGGCTTTGCTGTAATGTATTCAGCGTTTTATCTTTACTCGCCTGGGCAGCCGTTAAATCCGCGAGTTGTTTCTCAAGCGTAGCAACCTTATTGCGGCTCTCAATGAGGGAGTTTTGCGCTTCATCCGCCGTTGTCTTGTTGGATTTAGTAGCCGCTGTCAAAGCGGCGATTTGTTGTTGGAAGGTTGCCACCTGAGCCTTACTTTCCGCGAGGCTTTTCTGAAGTTGAACAGTCTGCTGTGTTTTTTCGTCCTGGGTACCGGTCAGGGTTTTGACCTGGGCGGTTAATCCCTGTACGGCTTTTTCACGATCCGCCAGTTGCTGTTGCAGATCGTTCAGCGCTTTGGCTTTTGCCGTCTGATCGCCAGTTAACGCAGCAATCTGCTTCTGACTTTCCGCGAGCGCTTTCTGGAGTTGAACGGCCTGCTGTGTTTTTTCGTCCTGGGTACCGGTCAGGGTTTTGACCTGTGCAGTTAATCCTTGTAAGGCTTTTTCGCGATTCGCCAGTTGCTGTTGCAAATCGGCCAGTACTTTAGCATTCGTTGTTTGCTCGCTAGTTAACGCGGCGAGCTGCTTTTGATAATCCGCTGTCTGTTTTTGACTTGTCTCAAGAGATTTTTGCAACTGGAGGTTAGGGGAAGATTTTTCTTCTTCAGCATCAGCATTTACTCGGGTCCGCGCGTTTAGCGCCTGTAGCGCTTTCTCACGTTCATTCAATTGCTGCTGCAAATCCGCCGCCTGTTTCTGTATCACATCGAGCCTTTCTTCCAGCTCGGCTTTTTCTTTAGCCCAGGGAAATCTTAATTGCGTTGCCTGATTTGGACTGGAAACTATGCTTTCTGCGGGGGGGGATACGACAGAACGGCTATGCTTTTTGGGCCTCTCTGGATGGATGACCGTTGGCTCCGGCATAAGTATTGGTTTCACCAATAACAATTCAGGAATACCGCTCGACTGAGCGGTGATTGAATCCAGAGATTCCAGTGTCTTACTATTATTGGTTGACTGGGCATCCTGCGCTGCAATGGCGCTTGTGGTTATTGGCAATATAAAAAAAAAAGGCTTTTCAACGTAGATCGGGTCATTTCACATTCTCTCCCCGCGCTATTAATGAATCATTAATAGCCTGCTCAATATCATTACAGATTTTTTGCGTTTTATATTTATAAAGCGTGTCCATAATGTCTTTGGTGTCAGGGTTTACATCATTACGAACGGTGGAATATACCGATGCGCTTTTAAGTAAGTTATCAAAAACAACCTTTTGAGCTGCGTATTTTGCTGGGTTGATTTTCGATAATGCTGCCAGTTCTCGTTGACAAACCGTCGCCGCGCCGTCAGAGGAGGAGCTTTCCTGATACGGATCGTTATTGACGGTAGAGGGTGTTTGAGATTCTAACTTCGCAGAAGGTAACGGCGTAGAAACGTTTTTTCCCGACTGGGTAGACTGCACATTTACGGTCGTTGTATCAGGCAGTGAGGATTCATTAAGATGGCACCCACCGGTTATTAGCAACCCTGAAAAAAATAGACTCAGGAGCAGCCTCATCATCCATGCATTAAATTTATTTAAATAACCCACAATATAACCTCAATGAATATTTCCCGGGTTGATCACCCTTAATCCTGGACACAATATAAAATAGGGAGTGAATTATCCTAAATAAGGAAATAAAAACAAACACGAAAGAATCCTAAAAAGGATAAATAAACGCCATCTCCCTATAAACCTCAAATGATATTTAATTGTTATTTTTATTACGTGTAATCATTAAATCCCCGTGTAGCATTTAATTCATCATACCCGTTTCGTTTTTCGCGGTAAGGCCTGTGCATCCCTCGATTCTCTCTTCGGTTCCGCTGCCCTGTTTTCTGACACGGTTCAAAAAATAAGAATTTACTTTGACCAGGCGTTAAATTTCTGTTGCGAGCCTGACGCGACCTGAACAATCATAAGTAGAACGTTCTACTATAACGTTCTACTTACATAAAACAGGGCATAAGCCTGGTCTACTTCGGGGGAAATCAGCATGAGTCTGATGTCAGGGTTGGTTAAATCGCTTTCAAAGCTGTCCATGATAGGCCGCGCGTTAATGTTGCCTATTTCACTGTTGCCTGCGGCAGGTTTGTTACTGGCGTTTGGTGACAAATTCCACTTGCCGTTAATGATGAACGCGGGCGGCGTTATCTTTGACAATCTGCCCATGCTGTTTGCCATCGGTTCTGCTGTTGGGCTGGCGTCAGAATCCGGGATCGCGGCGCTGTCGGCGGCGGTGTCGGTATTTATTACCAACATTACTATCGGCACGGTACTGGGTATTACGCCGGAAATGGCGGCCAGCGGCGGGAAATACGCAATGGTGGTGGGTATTCCCACCCTCCAGATGGGCGTATTCGGCGGCCTGATATGCGGTATCCTTGCCGCATGGTGCTATAACCGCTTTCATACCATGCAACTGCCGGAGTTTTTAGGCTTCTTCTCCGGTAAACGATTTGTCGCCATCGCCACCGCGTTGTTGTCGTTTTTGCTCGGTCTTGCTCTGCCCTACGTCTGGCAGCATATTCAGGCGGGTATTGATGCACTGTCGCTGGTCGTGAACGGTGATAACCAGGCGGCATCGACCTTTATTTTTGGTCTGGTCGAACGTGCGCTTATCCCGCTGGGCCTGCATCACATCTGGTATCCGTCGTTCTGGTATTCGTTTGGCGATTACACCACCGCCACCGGCCAAGTGATCCATGGCGACCAGACAATCTGGTTCAAGATGCTGGAAGAAGGCGTAAAAAGCTTCAGCAGCGATACTTACCACAACGCAGGCAAGTTCATGCAGGGTGAATTCCCGCTGATGCTGTTCGCGCTGCCAGCCGCTTGTCTTGCCATGTATCACGAAGCCAATACCAAAAACAAAAAAATCGCCTCCGGTATTTTGTTCTCTGCGGCGCTAACCTGCTTCTTAACCGGGATCACCGAGCCGGTTGAGTTCACCTTTATTTTCGTCGCACCGATACTGTATGTGTTTAACGCCGTGATGGCGGGTCTTTCCTATATGTGCATGTACTTACTCCACGCGCATATCGCCAAATCTTTCTCGGCTGGGCTTATCGATTACATTTCATTCGGGATTTTGCCGTCATTTAACGGTTATCAAACCAACTTCCTGAATGCCGTGATCGTCGGCGTACCGATGGGGCTGATTTATTACTTCACCTTCCGATACGTGATTCGTCGCTTTGATGTCAAAACACCGGGCCGCGCGGAAATCGCAGTGAATGCCGATGATAAAACTGATACCGAACTGGCGACGGATATCATTAATTTGCTGGGCGGCGCTGAGAATATCGACAGCGTAGGCTCGTGCATTACACGTTTACGTCTGGAAGTCGATAAAGCTTCGCTGGTGGATCGCGATGGCTTAAACAGCGTGGGCGCGCGCGGTGTGGTTTTTGTTGGTGATAGCGGGGTACAGGTGATTTTCGGTGCCCGGGCGCAGTTTATTGCCCAAACCATTTCCACCATGATTGGTAAGTGATCGCGATTTTCTGCTGCGCCTCCTGTATGTTACAGGAGGCGTTGTTATCCCGCAGAAAGAAAAGGACTTGTCAGGAGAGCGATGAAAAAGGTCAGCATTATTGATGTGGCAAAGCGGGCGGAAGTCTCCGTCTCTACCGTCTCATTGGTGTTACGCCAGAAAGGGAAAATATCTCAGGCCACCATCGAAAAGGTGCAGGCCGCTATCGATGAACTGGGCTATGTCCATAACATGGCTGCCGCGAATCTCCGCGCAAACACCTCTAATCTCATCGGTCTTATTCTTCACGATTTTAACGATCCTTTCGCCATTCGCGTCACGTCCAGCATTGTGCATGAACTGGAACTCCAGGGTTTTATGGTGGTGTTGGCCCAGCCGCAGGGCAACATTGAAAAGCTGGAGCAGTGCCTGCTGGCGTTTACCCGCCAGGGTGTAGCGGGCGTGATTTATTTAGACGCGGAATCAAAAACCGACAGCGTACCCACCGCGATTAGCGAAAGCCCGTTGCCGATGGTGGTGGTTTCCCAGTCGCCGCTTAACTGCACGCGAGACGTGGTGATGCGCGATAATCGCCAGGCCGGAAGTCTCGCAACGCGCTATCTGATTGAGCGTGGACATCGAAGCATTGCTTATATCGGTGGCGATGCGCGCTGTTTAATCCGCCATGAACGGCTTTCTGGCTACCGGGCCGCGCTGACTCAATATGGGTTATTCCCGCGTGTGGATTTTACGCCTGCCTGCCGTGAAGATACCCAGGCCGCCAGCGCCGTGGTGCGCGAGCTTCTGGAGAGCAATAATAAAATCACCGCCCTGCTGTGCCATTCGCCCAATGCCATAATTGGCTGTATTGACGCCATTAATCAGGTGGGGCGCACCGTGGGTAAAGATGTGTTCCTTACCCAACAGGTGTCGCTGATCGGTTTTGAAGACTTGATGATTAATCTGACTACGCCGTCGTTCACCTATGTTTCTTCCGCCAGTGAAGAAACCGGGCGGCAGGCGGCGCAGTTGATGGTACGTAAGCTAAAAACCGCCGACTTGCCGGTTCAACGAATTACGCTTTCCGGGCAACTGGTTATTCGCGGTTCTGCCTGATGCGTTACGCCTGCGGCGGCTGGCCGTTCGATGCCGTGATCCCGCCGTCCACCGGCAGATTAACGCCGGTAATGTACCGCGCGTCGTCGCTGGCGATAAACGCGATGGCATCGGCGATATCCTCTGGCTCCCCGGCGCGTTTAAGCGGAATACGTTCGTAGAATTTTTGCAGCAGCGGCTCATTTTCCTTCATCTCTTCCGTGAGTTCAGTAAAGGTAAAACCGGGGCAAATGGCGTTGATGCGCACGCCGTCGGCGCCGTAGTCCATCGCCAGCGCGCGGGTAAAGTTAGTGATTGCGCCTTTCGCCGCGTTGTACACGCTCATGCCCCAGTCGCCCCCCAGCCCCGATACGGAAGAGATATTCACCACGTTGCCTTTGGTTTTTAACAATTCCGGCATGAAATAGTGGGTGCAGTAAAATACGCCGTTCAAGTCTGTTCCCATTAGCGTTTCCCAGTCATTCAGCGTGATTTCATGAATGCGGCCCTGCACGATAACGCCCGCGTTATTGACCAGCACGTCCACGCGGCCATATTCATCCACTACGCGTTGCGCGAGGTTATGCACCTCATCCGCTTTCGATACGTCGCAAGGCACGACCAGATGTTTACCCTGGGGCAGCTTAGCCGCCACTTTTTCCAGTTTTTCCGGCGTGCGGCCTACCAGTACAACACTGGCCCCTTCGCTGGCGAAGCGCTTCGCCGTACCCTCACCAATGCCGGAACCTGCACCCGTGATCACCACCACTTTCTGCTGAAAACGTGTCATGTAACCTCCTGTTTATGTTGCGATGTTGAGTTAAACGACTGATTTAAGACTGGCAGTCTGTGGGTACATCGCAAGCCTGTAAGCAGAATTGGCAACTAACCATATGATTTTAATGAAGATAAAAAAGTTTAAAATTGTGATCAAACGTACTGTCTGGAAGGTGTGATTAATCGTTCGCCGCGCGTGCGTTTCAGAAAATCCCCTGCTCGCGCCCGTTTGCCGTTGGGCTATAGTTTGCCGCAATCCCTCACACCGGAAGTTTGTATGCCCACCATTGTGACTCATGCTGCCGTACCGCTGTGCCTCGGGCTCGGTCTGGGCAGCAAAACCATTCCGCGCCGTCTGTTATTCACCGGCGTCGCGCTCGCTATGCTGCCCGATGCAGATGTTCTCTCTTTTTATCTGGGAGTCAATTATGGAAATATGTTTGGTCACCGCGGCTTTACCCACTCGCTGCTGTTCGCATTCGTGGTGCCGCTGCTGTGCGTACTGATTGCCCGGCGATGGTTTCAGGCCGGGCTGGGGCGCTGTTGGCTGTTTTTAACGGTATCGCTACTGTCACACAGCCTGCTGGATTCCGTGACCACCGGCGGGAAAGGCGTGGGCTGGCTGTGGCCGTGGTCAGATGAACGCTTTTTCGCGCCCTGGCAGGTCATTAAAGTCGCGCCGCTGGCGCTGGAAAAATACCTGACGCCGCGCGGGCACCAGGTGATCGTCTCTGAACTGCTGTGGGTGTGGCTGCCGGGTATACTGCTGGCGTTAATCCTCTGGCGATTACGCCGCCGCTAAATCGCGGGCATAAAAAAAGCGGCTTACGCCGCTTTTTTTACAGGTTACTTTCTACGCCAGGTGGTGCCCTGCGGACCATCTTCCAGCACGATGCCCATCTCGTTCAACCGGTCGCGGGCTGCGTCCGCCGCCGCCCAGTCTTTGGCTTTACGCGCATCAAGACGCTGTTGGATCAGCGTTTCAATTTCTGCCACTTCGCCGTCATCCGCCTGCGCGCCGCTTTGCAGGAACTGCTCGGGATCCTGCTCCAGCAGGCCCAGTACGCCAGAAAGCTTACGCAAATGCGCCGCCATCTGATTGGCCGCTGTCGCATCAACGGATTTCAGGCGGTTAACTTCACGCGCCATATCAAACAACACCGAATAGGCTTCCGGCGTGTTGAAGTCGTCATCCATCGCTTCTACGAAACGCGCTTCAAACGCTTCGCCACCTGCCGCCTGGGCGTTGACGTCGGTGCCGCGCAGCGCGGTATACAGGCGCTCCAGGGCAGAACGCGCCTGCTTGAGGTTCTCTTCGCTGTAGTTCAACTGGCTGCGGTAATGTCCGGACATCAGGAAGTAGCGGATGGTTTCCGGATCGTAGAATTTCAGCACATCGCGCACGGTAAAGAAGTTGCCCAGCGATTTGGACATCTTTTCGCGGTCGACCATCACCATGCCGGAGTGCATCCAGTAATTCACGTATTCGCCATCGTGGGCGCAGGTGGATTGTGCGATTTCGTTTTCATGATGCGGGAACATCAAATCGGAACCACCGCCATGAATATCAAAATGGCTGCCCAGCTGTTTGCAGTTCATGGCGGAACATTCGATATGCCAGCCCGGACGCCCTTCGCCCCACGGGGACGGCCAGCTCGGTTCGCCCGGCTTGGACATTTTCCACAGTACAAAATCCATCGGGTTGCGTTTCACGTCCGCCACTTCAACGCGCGCGCCCGCCTGGAGCTGATCCAGATCCTGGCGCGACAGCAGGCCGTAATCCGCATCGGTGTCTACCGCGAACATCACATCGCCGTTGGTCGCCACATAAGCGTGATCCCGGGTAATCAGTCGTTCAACAATTTCGATGATTTCGTGAATATGTTGGGTCGCGCGCGGCTCGTTATCCGGGCGCAAAATATTCAGCGCGTCGAAATCCTTATGCATTTCAACAATCATGCGGTCCACCAGCGCGGTAAAGCTTTCGCCGTTCTCGTTGGCGCGCTTGATGATTTTGTCATCAATATCGGTGATGTTCCGCACGTATTTCAGCTTATAACCTAAGAAACGTAGGTAGCGTGCCACGACGTCAAATGCCACAAAAGTACGCCCATGGCCAATATGACAGAGGTCGTAAACCGTGATACCACACACGTACATCCCGACTTCCCCGGCATGTATTGGTTTAAATTCCTCTTTTTGGCGGCTAAGGGTATTGAAGATTTTTAACATCAGGCGATTCCGTGTCAGTGTGTGGATAAAGTAAAACGCTTTATATTACCTTGTATTCAAACTTCAGGCAGCACACTTTGCAAGGTGATCGTTCACGGTGAGTTATGCTATAACAACCTCCTCGGTGTGGCCTGAACAGCAGGTTACAGCACCCATTAAACAGAACAGGATGCAAGCATGGTTACTTTTCATACCAATCACGGCGATATCGTCATCAAAACTTTTGATGATAAAGCCCCGGCAACGGTTAAAAACTTCCTGGACTATTGCCGCGAAGGTTTCTACGACAACACCATTTTTCACCGTGTAATCAACGGTTTTATGGTACAGGGCGGCGGTTTTGAACCGGGCATGCACCAGAAAACAACGAAAGATCCTATTCAGAACGAAGCCAACAACGGCCTGAAAAACACCCGTGGCACCCTCGCTATGGCGCGTACTCAGGCTCCGCACTCCGCGACCGCACAGTTCTTTATTAACGTCGTGGATAACGACTTCCTGAACTTCAGCGGCGAAAGCCTGCAAGGTTGGGGTTACTGCGTGTTTGCTGAAGTGTCTGAAGGCATGGATGTGGTCGACAAAATCAAAGCGGTAGCCACTGGCCGCAGCGGCATGCATCAGGACGTTCCAAAAGAAGACGTTATCATCGAGCGCGTGACCGTCAGCGAGTAATCTGTGGCGACGCTGTTTATCGCAGATCTCCATTTAAGTACCGAAGAACCGGCGATTACCGCCGGTTTTCTGCGTTTGTTGGCGGGCGAAGCGCGCGCAGCGGACGCACTGTATATTCTTGGCGATCTGTTTGAAGCCTGGATCGGCGATGACGATCCTAACCCCTTACATACTCAAATCGCTGACGCTATCCATGCATTGGTGAACAGCGGTGTGCCGTGCTACTTCATCCACGGTAATCGTGATTTTCTGATCGGCCAGCGTTTTGCGCGCCAGAGCGGCATGATCCTGCTGCCTGAAGAGCAAGTGCTCACACTCTACGGCAAACGTATTCTGATTATGCACGGCGACACGCTGTGTACTGACGATATCGGTTATCTGCGGTTTCGCGCCAAAGTGCATCAGCCCTGGCTGCAAAAGCTGTTTCTTGCCCTGCCGCTGTTTATTCGCCAGCGTATTGCTGCCAAAATGCGCGCCGGCAGCAAAGCGTCCAATCAAACCAAATCCGAAACGATAATGGACGTCAATCCGCAGGCCGTTATCGATGTCATGGCCCGCCATCAGGTTCAACACCTGATCCACGGACATACGCATCGCCCGGCGATCCACGATCTCGTTATCGGGCATCACCCAGCCCGCCGTTATGTGCTCGGCGCATGGCATCGTGAAGGTTCGATGATAAAAGTCAGCGATACCGATATCGGGTTGCTGTTTTTCCCGTATTGACGGGCATATAACGTTGCAGCCTTTATGCAGAATAAACAGCGATAAAAAGTAATACGTAAGAAGATGGTTTTTTTGTGGGTTGTCTACCATGCTATTAATACCCGTTTATAGAGGCGGGTTTACTGTTGATAGCCTATCAATTCTGCAAGGAATTCATTTATGAAAAAGATGACAGCTATTCTGCTGGGCTCCGCCGTTCTGTTTGCTTCCAACGCTTTTGCTGCTGAGTTAATGGAAAAAAATGATTTCCAGAAAGTGGAATCTCAGTATGAAAAAATTGGCAGCATCTCTACCTCCGGGGAACTCTCCGCTTCTGATGCCAAGAAAGAACTTCTTGATAAAGCAGAAGAAAAAGGTGCAGATGTGGTAGTAATCACCTCCGCCAATACCGATAACAAGATTCATGGCACGGCGAACATTTATAAGAAAAAATAATCATTTTTTTCCGCCACTCCGGTTAGCCGGAGTGGCGTTACACATGAAGTAAAATGCGGTAAACCGTTATTTTCTGTGTTACAGGCGCGATACTCTTTACCCCCTCCGCTATTTATTCGCAGGCGATTTAATTAATATCCAGAAAGCATCCTGCCGCTGCTCTTTATTGCTGGTTACCCTTCCGGCTTGAAAAAACGGGCGAATAACTTCGCCCGTTCCTACGCTCATTACGGCGTAACAATATTGAACCAGAACTCAAAATTATCCATATAACCCAATAGTTCATTCAGCTTGTCGGCATTACCGGTAATTTTCACGTCGCCTTTATCAGTGGCTTCTTTCAACGTTTCCTCCTTCAGCACGATACGGTATAACGCATCGCGGGAAAGCGTAATCGTGGCATCGGCATTGGCGTCTTCGCTATTAACGGTATGGTTGAGTACGCCATTTTCCAGTTCAACCTTATATTTGCCCCCATCGCCACCGAAATCGACGTTAAGAACAGCTTTGGCGTCCGCCGCTTTTTCACCGTTGATATGCACCGCCAGATAATCAAAGAACATTTCTGGCGTCATGGCGCGAACCGTATCCGGGCTGGCAGTATTTGGCGTTGGCAGTTTTTGCACGCCGTTACGCAGTTCCTGCGCGCCTGTCAGGTAGAAGTTACGCCACGGTCCTGATTCTGCCTGATAGCCCAGTTGCTCCAGCGCGTCGGCTTCGAGGTTACGGGCGTCCTGATTATTAGGATCGGCAAAGACCACTTTGCTGACAACCTGCGCCACCCAACGGTAGTTCCCCTGGTCGAAATCCTGCTTCGCTTTTTGCAAAATCGCGTCCGCGCCGCCCATATATTCCACGTATTTTTTCGCCCCCTCTTCCGGCGGCAGTTCATCCAGGGTGGCCGGGTTGCCGTCAAACCAGCCGAGATAGAGCACGTAAGTCGCTTTGACGTCATGGCTTACCGAACCGTAATAACCCCGGTTAGCCCAGGTATTCGCCAGTGAAGAAGGGAGTGTAAAGTTGGCGGCGATCTCATCGCGTGTCAGGCCCTGGTTGGCCATACGCAGCGTCTGGTCGTTGATGTAACGATACAAATCGCGCTGGCTTTTCAGCAACTTAACCACATTCTCGTTGCCCCACGTCGGCCAGTGGTGCTGGGCAAGAATGATTTCCGCTTTATCGCCCCAGAGATTCAGCGCCTCGTTGATGTATTTAGACCAGGGAAGTGGCTGACGAATTTTTGCACCGCGCAAGGAGTAAGTGTTATGTAATGTATGCGTGACATCTTCTGCCGTTTCGATCAGTTTTTTCTCTTCGATATACCAGAGCATTTCTGATGGGGCTTCCGAGCCAGGTGCCATCAGGAAATCGTAAGTTAACCCGTCAATCACCTCTTTTTGCCCGGTTTCAGTGATGTAATGGGTTGGTGCAATCAGTGTCACCGTACCCGCTGAGGTCGTGGTTCCCAGCCCGGCACCAATCTGGCCTTTCACGTCTGGCTTCAGCAGGTTGCCGTACATATAGCTGGCGCGTCGGCTCATCACATTACCGGCCATGATGTTTTCCGAGACCGCCTCTTCCATGAAACCTGCCGGGGCGTAGATTTTCACTTTTCCGGCTTTGACGTCCGCTTCGTCAATCACACCACGCACGCCGCCGTAGTGGTCAACATGGCTGTGGGTGTAGATCACTGCCACTACCGGTTTGTTGCCACGGTTTTTATAATAAAGATCCATCCCGACTTTGGCGGTCTCTGCGGATACCAGCGGATCGACCACGGTGATCCCCTCTTTCCCTTCGATAATCGTCATATTCGACAGATCGAGATTACGGATCTGATAAACCCCTTCGGTGACCTCGAAAAGCCCGCTGATATTGATTAACTGCGCCTGGCGCCACAGGCTGGGGTTAACCGAGTCCGGCGCTTTATCACCTTCTTTGATAAAGGAATACTGCTGTGGGTTCCAGATAACGTTACCCTGCTCCCCTTTAATCACGTCCTGGGGAATGGGGGCGATAAATCCTTTGTGAGCATCGGTGAAATCTTGTGTATCAGAAAATGGGAGTTGATTGAAAAGCGCGTTATTTGCCTGTTGCGTCGAGGCGGTCGCTTCTTTTGGCGCCTCCTGGGCGAGCCCGGGAAGCGTATAAGAAGCAAGAAAACCAGCCAGAGCAAGACTTACGGCTATCCGATTGAATTTCATTCTTAAAACCTCTCAGTGGAAACAAACGTTGCTGGAATTAACAGCGCGGCCCTGGCTGATCGTTTAAAGGAATGTCATTTGGATTTCAGATATGAAAGAGAAATACGCTTCGTTGGCGTTAATCTAGCGTAGTAAAAAAATACGATATATTGAAATCAGGCCAGCGCGTGACGCTTATCTTTTTTAACCAAAAGCAGCGGGCTATCCTGGAATACCTACACGAAAAAC
Organism: Atlantibacter sp. MEI4A-1023; assembly: GCF_056155425.1. NCBI lineage: Bacteria > Pseudomonadati > Pseudomonadota > Gammaproteobacteria > Enterobacterales > Enterobacteriaceae > Atlantibacter > Atlantibacter sp. MEI4A-1023. The sequence continues at coordinate 1,238,793 of NZ_CM149568.1, read as the reverse complement.
CCCGACTCCAGGCCGACGCAACCGTTTTCCTTGCGGTTTTTCCATGTTATTCTTTGAGCCCTTCTGAACGACAGCACCTTGTTTTCGCACACTCACAGGAGTTTTAAGACGCATGTCTTTAAGCCAAAATCCGGCGCGTATCGCCATTGTGATGGGGTCTAAAAGCGACTGGGCCACCATGCAGCATGCCGCTGAAATTCTTGATGCCCTTGATGTTCCGCACCACGTTGAAGTGGTCTCCGCCCACCGCACGCCCGATAAACTGTTCAGCTTCGCCGAAGCCGCGCAGCACAACGGTTATCAGGTGATTATTGCTGGCGCGGGCGGCGCGGCGCATCTGCCAGGCATGATCGCCGCGAAAACCCTGGTGCCGGTATTAGGCGTGCCGGTGCAAAGCGCGGCGCTGAGCGGTGTAGACAGCCTCTACTCTATCGTGCAAATGCCGCGCGGCATTCCGGTGGGGACGCTGGCAATCGGCAAAGCGGGCGCGGCAAACGCCGCGCTGCTGGCCGCGCAAATCCTCGCCCAGCATGATGATGCACTGCTGGCGCGTCTGGCTGAGTGGCGTAAAACCCAAACGGATGAGGTGCTGGATAACCCGGACCCGCGGGGTGCGGCATGAAACAGGTGTGCGTGCTGGGCAACGGCCAGTTAGGACGTATGCTGCGCCAGGCCGGTGAGCCATTAGGCATTGCGGTCTGGCCGGTGGGTCTGGATGCGGAGCCGGAAGCGGTGCCATTTCAACAAAGCGTGATCACCGCTGAAATTGAACGCTGGCCGGAAACCGCGTTAACCCGCGAGCTGGCGCGCCATCCGGCGTTCGTTAACCGCGATGTATTTCCGATTATCTCTGACCGTCTGACCCAAAAGCAGCTGTTCGATAAACTCGATTTACCCACCGCGCCGTGGCAGTTGCTTGCCAGCGAAAGCGAATGGCCTGCGGTGTTCGACTCCCTTGGGGAACTGGCGATCGTCAAGCGCCGCACCGGCGGCTATGACGGGCGCGGCCAGTGGCGTTTACGCGCCGATGAGACCGCGCAGTTGCCCCAGGAGTGCTACGGCGAGTGCATCGTTGAACAGGGTATTAACTTTTCCGGCGAGGTGTCGCTAGTGGGTGCGCGGGGTCATAACGGCGAGACGGTATTCTATCCGCTGACCCATAACCTCCATCAGGACGGCATCCTGCGTACCAGCGTGGCGTTCCCGCACAGCAATATCGAGCAACAACAGCAGGCTGAACAGATGCTCGGTGCCATCATGCATGAACTGGGTTATGTCGGCGTGATGGCGATGGAGTGCTTTATTACGCCGGGCGGATTGCTGATCAACGAACTGGCGCCACGCGTACACAACAGCGGCCACTGGACGCAGAACGGCGCGTCCATCAGCCAGTTCGAACTGCACCTGCGGGCGATCCTTAACCTGCCGCTACCGCAGCCGGTGATCAACAGCACGTCGGTGATGGTGAACCTGATCGGCAGCAATCTGAATGACGCCTGGCTGCAATTGCCGCTGGTGCATCTGCACTGGTATGACAAAGAAGTGCGACCGGGGCGTAAAGTCGGCCATCTGAATTTATCGGATACCGATACCGGCAGGCTGGACGCGTCGCTGGAAGCGCTGGTCCCGCTGCTGCCACCGGAATACGCCAGCGGTATCGCCTGGGCGCAGGTGAAACTGCGTTAAACCTCCGCTGTTTATTCCGAATCCAGGGCGTCTTATGACGCCCAGTCTTTTTCAGCCGCATGTAGCGCTTACTCACCTTGTGGTCCCAGGGGTACAATGCCAGAGTCTTCGCACCGAATAGGCTCCGTCATGAAGTATGTTGTAACTATCCGTCCTGATACCCGAGACTGGCGCACGCTGCTGGCCCACAGCATTCCCATCATTGACGTCCGCGCGCCGGTGGAATTTGCCCAGGGCGCACTGCCTGCCGCCATTAATCTTCCCCTGATGAATGACCACGAACGTGCGGCAGTGGGCACCTGCTATAAGCAGCAGGGCCAGCGGGCGGCGCTGGAATTAGGCCATCAGTTAGTGGCTGGCGATACACGCGCCGCGCGGATTGACGCCTGGCGGGAAACCTGTTTACGTTATCCGAACGGCTATTTGTGCTGCGCGCGCGGCGGGCTGCGCAGCCAAATCACTCAGCAGTGGCTGCGTGAAGCGGGTGTGGAGTATCCACGGGTGGAAGGCGGTTATAAACAGCTCCGACAGGCAGCGATTGAGGCAATAGATAATCTGTCGTCGCTGCCGATGGTGCTGGTCGGCGGCTTCACTGGCAGCGGTAAAACGCAGCTGGTCAACGAGCAACCGCTGGGCGTAGACCTGGAAGGCCTGGCGCACCATCGAGGATCGTCCTTTGGCCGCACCCTCTCCCCGCAGCTTTCCCAGGCCAGCTTTGAGAACGCGCTGGCCGCAACGCTATTACGCAAGCAAATAACCTGGCAGCATCATCACTACGCCTTCTGGTTGCTGGAAGATGAAGGACAAATGATTGGCTCAAACCATCTGCCGCACACGCTGCGTGAACAGATGAACAACGCGCCAATTGCCGTGGTGGAGGAGCCGATGGCGCACCGCCTGGCGCGGTTGTGCAGCGAATATTTTATCGACATGCAGCAGGCGTTTTGCACGGCTTATGGTGAAGAACAGGGCTGGCAGGCCTATAGCGAGTATCTGCATCACGGCCTGTACGCCATCCGCCGTCGGCTTGGGCTGGAACGCTACACACTGCTGGCAGAACGCCAGCGCATTGCGTTTGAGGAACAACAGCGCAGCGGCGAGACCGACGGGCATTTCGCCTGGCTGCTGCCGCTGCTGGAAAACTATTACGATCCGATGTACCGCTATCAACTGGAGAAAAAAGCCGCGAAAATTTGCTTTCGCGGCGATTATCACAGCGTGGCGGCCTGGCTTAACGACCGGCGCAGCGGCGGAATTACTGCGCGGTAAACTGGCGGAACAGCGCCTTGCCCTTCAACAGGCGCACGCCCAGCCAGCCGCCGCAGGCGGAAAGCAGCAGCGCACCGCACACCGGCAGCACCACCCACAAGCGCCAGTCCGGCTCCCACGGGAAGTCAAACACCCGAGTTTGCAGGAAGCCCAGCGCGGTTTCTGCGCCAATCGCCGCGACTAAACCGGACACCAGCCCCAGCATGGCGAACTCACACCACAGCGTAGCGCGCAACAGGCGTTTTTCCGCGCCCAGCGTACGGTAAACCACCAGCTCCTGATGGCGCTGACGCATCCCCACCTGCACCTGCGCCAACAGCAACAGGATGCCGCAGGCGGTCACCAGCACGACCATCACTTCCAGCGCCCGACTTACCTGTTCCAGCACCTGGCCGACCTGGCGCAAAATCGCGCCGATATCCAGCAGGCTGACCGTCGGGAATTCGCGGTTAAGCTGGGCGATCATCCCGGTATCCCCGTTGGCGCGGAAACTGGTCAGCCAGCTTTGCGGCTGCCCGTCCAGCGCGCCGGGCGGAAAGATAAAGAAAAAGTTCGGGCGCAGGCTTTCCCAGTCCACGTGGCGCAGGCTGGTCACTTTGGCGCTGAAGTCCTGGGTATCGCCGGTAAAGGTCAGCGTATCCCCGAGCTTCACGTTTAGCCGCTTCGCCAGTTCCTCTTCCATAGACACTTCACCCACTTTAGGCGGCCAGCTTCCTGCAGCAATCGGATTGTGGGAAGGACGCCGATCCTGCCAGGTGAGATTGAGCTCGCGGTTGAGGGACTCATCCTGGCTGCTGACCGTCGGAACGCCTTTAATCTGGGTTAACCGCGCCCGCACGATGGGGTAGAACGACTCCGGGATAATCTGATGCTCCGCCAGAAAGCCTTTTACTTCACTGACCTGTTCCGGCGCGATGTTGATCAGGAAGTAGTTCGGGCTTTCCGGCGGCAGTTGCTGTTGCCACCGGTCCAGCAGATCGCCACGCAGCACCAGCAGCAGGGCCAGTAGCATAAACGACAGGGAGAACGCCGCCAGTTGGCTCAGCGTTGCCCAGGGCTGGCGCAGCAGGCGGTTCACCGCCAGGCGAACCGGCAACTGGCGCAACGTCAGGCGTTTTAGGATCTGCAATAATCCCCAGCCTACCAGCGCACAGATCGCCGCCATCACCACCGTTCCCGCCAGCACGGCCCACAGCAGCATTTTGCCGCCCATCAGCCAGGCCAGCAGCGCCACAACCACGCTGACAATGGCGGGCAGGTAATATTTCAGCGGCCAGACGTTGGCGACCACATCGCGGCGCAGAACGCGCAGCGGCTGGGTCGCCAGAAGCAGCCGATAAGGCCGTAATCCCACCAGCAGCGAGATCACCCCCATTGCGCCCACCGCCCATAGCCACGGCCACAGGCTGGCGGCCGGGAGTCCTGCTGGCAATACTGGCTTGAGCAGGTGCATCAGCACTTTTTCAAACGCCAGCCCTACCACGCCGCCCGTAATCGCGCTGAGCGCCAGCACCATCAGCCACTGGCCGATAATCAGCTTACGCAACTGCGCCCGCCCTGCCCCGAGAGTTTTGAGGATCGCCACCAGATCGTAGCGGCTACGGCAGTAGTGGCTCATTGCCACCGCTACCGCGCCCACCGCCAGCAGCAGCGTCAGCAGTGCCGAGAGCAGTAAAAACTGCTGGGAGCGCTGTAGCGATTTGCCCAACGCGCCGTCGTCTTGCTCCATGCCGGTCCAGCGATGTTCCGGCTTGAGCTTCGGCAACAGCCAGGCTTCGTATTGCTCAATCTGGGCAGGCTGACCGGCAAATTTATAGCGCCAGGTGATGCGGCTGCCCGGCTGAACCGCGCCGGTTTTCTCCACGTCTGCCAGGTTCATCATCAGGCGCGGCGCCATCTGGAACGGGTTAAACCCGCTGTCCGGCTCCTGCGTCACCGTTCCGGCGATTTTAAAGGTGGCATCCCCAACATCGAGCATGTCGCCGGGTTTCAGATTCAGCAACGCCATTAAGCGCGGAGCCAGCAGCACGCTGCCCGGCTCAGGCTTTAAGCCCGGCGGCTCGGTTTGCAGCGAGCCATACATCGGGTAAAGGCCGTCCACCGCTTTCACATCCGCCAGTTGAGGCGTATCGCCCGCAAAGGTCATGGTGGCAAAACTGAGCTGCCGGCTGACCCGCAGCCCGTCTTTCTCAGCTTCGGCAAGCCAGGCGGGATCGACCGCGCGGGCGCTGCGCAACGCGCGATCCCCGGCCATAAATTCCCGGCTTTGCTGGCTCAACCCTTTTTCCATCCGGTCGCTGATATTGCCGAGCGCCAGCACGCAGGCCACCGCCAGGCTCAGCGCCATCCAGACAATCAACAGTGACGGCGAGCGCCACTCCCGCCAGAACCAACGCGCAATCATGCTTCCTCCACGAGCAGGCCTTCACGCAGCCGCAAGCGCCGGTCGCAGCGCGCCGCCAGCTGTTCATCGTGAGTGACCAGAATCAGGGTGGTGGCGTAATCGCGATTCAGGGAAAACAGCAAATCGGCGATACGGTCGCCGGTATGCCTATCGAGGTTGCCGGTGGGTTCATCAGCGAATAGCACCGTTGGGCGGCCGTTAAAGGCGCGGGCCAGCGCCACGCGCTGCTGCTCGCCGCCGGAAAGCTGCGCCGGAAGATGGTCAAGACGCTTGCCGAGGCCAAGCTGCTCAAGCAGCGCTTTAGCCTGCTCGCGCCCGGTTTTGTCATTTTCGCCGCGCAGCAGCGCCGGAAGCTCCACGTTTTCCAGCGCGTTCAGCGTGGGGATTAACATAAACGACTGGAACACAAACCCAACCTGGCTGGCCCGTAGCCGGGCGCGTGCTTCTTCGTCCATACTGTGCAGCGGCTGGCCCAACAGGTGCACTTCGCCGCTGCTGCCATCGTCAAGACCCGCCAGGATCGCCAGCAGGGTGGATTTGCCGGAACCCGACTCGCCAATCAGGGCGATGGTCTGGGCCGGTTTGACAACCAGCTCAACTCCGGTAAGGATGGAAAGCTGATGTTCCCCCTGACCGACGGACTTCTTAAGATGATGAACTTCAATAATGTTTTCCGCTGGCATTGGCCTTTCCTGTTACTGGCTTTAATGACATTTCGCGCCGCCGCAGCGGACACGTTATTAATTTTGGGCGATAGCCTGAGCGCCGGCTATCGGATGTCTGCCAACGCCGCCTGGCCCGCGCTGCTGAACGACAAGTGGCAGTCGCGCGATGTTAACGTGGTTAACGCCAGCATCAGCGGCGATACCGCCGCGCAGGGCCTGTCACGCCTGCCAACGCTGTTAAAACAGCATCAGCCGCGCTGGGTGCTGGTCGAGCTGGGCGGTAACGACGGTTTGCGCGGCTTCCAGCCGAACGCCATCGCCTCCACGCTGCGCCAGATCATCACTCAGGTGAAGGCGGCGAATGCCGAACCGCTGATTATGCAGATTCGCCTGCCCGCTAATTACGGACGCCGCTACAATGAGGCGTTTAGCGCCATCTACCCTGACCTTGCCAAAGAATTTGCTATTCCGCTCCTGCCATTTTTTATGGAGGAGGTGTATCTCAAACCGCAATGGATGCAGGACGACGGTATTCACCCCAATCGTGACGCACAGCCGTTTATCGCGGACTGGATGGAAACGCGACTGGCTCCTTTAGTTAAACACGACTCATAACCCATCGGGGGCATGAGCGGGTAAAGTTATGCAAAAATCAGTCTTAATAACAGGATGTTCCAGCGGGATTGGCCTGGCCAGCGCCCACGAATTGCAGCGTCTCGGCTACCGGGTGCTCGCTGCCTGCCGCAAGCCCGCTGACGTCGAACAGATGAATGCGCTCGGTTTTACCGGGGTATTGCTCGATCTGGACGATCCGCAAAGCGTCGAGGCCGCCGCCACGCAGGTGATCGCCCTGACCAATAACCGGCTGTACGGCATTTTCAATAACGGGGGTTACGGGGTTTACGGGCCGCTCACCGCCATCAGCCGCGAACAGATGGAGCAGCAGTTTTCTACTAACTTTTTCGGCGCACACCAGCTGACGATGCTGCTGCTACCCGCGATGCTGCCGCACAATGAAGGGCGCATCGTTAACACCAGTTCGGTGATGGGGCTGATCTCCACGCCAGGGCGTGGTGCCTATGCCGCCAGCAAATATGCGCTGGAAGCCTGGTCCGATGCGCTGCGCATGGAGCTGCGTTACAGCGGCGTGAAAGTCAGCCTGATCGAACCCGGCCCAATCCGCACCCGCTTCACCGACAACGTCAACCAGGCCCAGTCCGACAAACCGGTTGAGAACCCCGGCATCGCCGCGCGGTTTACCCTGGGGCCGGAGGCGGTGGTGGCGAAAGTGCGCCATGCTTTTGAGAGCGAGAACCCCAAACTGCGTTATCCGGTGACGCTGGTGACGTACGCCGTCGGGCTGCTTAAACGCCTGTTGCCGGGACGAGTGATGGACAAAATTTTGCAGGGTTGAGTTGAAGCCCCGCCTTCTGCCCCCATGTAAAAAACAAATCGACAAAAGAGGGTGACACATGTCCCTGGAATCTATTTTTGATATTAACGAATCGAACCTGCACCAGGTGATTGAACAGTCAATGACCACGCCGGTGCTGTTCTATTTCTGGTCGCCACGCAGCCAGCACTGCGAGCAGCTGACGCCGATGCTGGAGAAGCTGGCGAACCAGTACAACGGCCAGTTTATTCTCGCCAAAGTGGATTGCGATGCCGAACAACGCGTCGCCGCACAGTTTGGCCTGCGCGCCATCCCCACGGTGTATCTGTTCCAGCAGGGCCAGCCGGTTGACGGCTTCCAGGGGCCGCAGCCGGAAGAAGCGGTACGCGCCCTGCTCGAAAAAGTCCTGCCGCGCGAAGAAGAGTTGAAAGCCCAGGAAGCGATGGCGCTGATTGAAGAAGGCAAGCACGCCGAAGCGCTGCCGCTGCTGAAAGACGCCTGGCAGATTTCCGGCCAGAACAGCGAAATCGGCTTGCTGCTGGCGCAAACTCAAATTGCGCTGCAGCGCAGCGAAGACGCCGAAGCGGTATTAAAAACGATTCCGATGCAGGATCAGGACACCCGTTATCAGGGGCTGATGGCGCAAATCGATTTACTGCGCCAGGCGGCCGATACGCCTGAGATCCAGCAGCTTCAACAACAGGTTGCGCAAAACCCGCAGGATGCGCAGCTTGCTACACAGTTGGCGCTGCAACTGCATCAGGTTGGCCGTAATGAAGAGGCGCTGGAATTGCTGTGGAGCCATCTGAAATCAGACCTGGGCGCGGGTGAGGGACAGGTGCGTAAAATGCTGCAGGAGATCCTGACGGCGCTGGGCACCGGCGACCAGTTGGCGTCTAAATATCGTCGTCAGCTTTATTCCCTGCTGTATTGATTGTGTAGCCCGCACATTTCGGCCTGTTTTCATGCCAGCCTCCGGGCTGGCATTTTGTTATGTTTGCTAAAGACTGGCGCAGCCGGGATGCACGCACCTCACCCCGCTACGTAAACAGACTTTTGCATCACTGGTTGTTAATGTTTTGATCTGCTACTCTGTGCTAAAAAAGCCACAGGAAGTCATCAAAATGCACCATTTATTTCTTGAATTTCACTCATTAAAGCCTGGCGTACCGGACGTGCAGGCTTTGATGAATGTTATTCGATCTGAAGAACAAACCGCCTTTGTCATCAGTCCAGAAGTGGTCAAGTTTGTTAATGATGCCCTGATTGTTAACACCACGATCACCAGTTTTAAAAACTGCCGCTTCGCGTTTAATGAAGGCGCAGAATTTATCGAGTTTGACGCGAAAGGCAAATCCCGGCGCTTCACTGAACCCCCTGCCTGGTTTATCTCACCCAACGAATTTGCACGTGGGCAATGGCTGAATAACCACCAGTTGGCTGACTACGGCACCAAAGAATTTATCAGCGCGTTTATCGCCAAATTCCCGAACGTGAAAGAACGTCGCGAGCATTGCAATCTGCTGTTCGATCTTCAACTGGATAAGGCTGCGCCAGCTTCCTCCCAGCCTGCGCCGGTACGTAAAGCGGGGAACCGGAACCACATCACCACTAAGCCTAAAATCACCGATCTGGGCTCGCCGGAAATCTTTATGCAGTTTTATGAACGTCTTGAGAAGGCTGTTCAAAGTGACCGTTTCCCGACGTTACAAATACTGTCCGGCCATGAGGATCTCGCCAAAGCGCCCAATTCGTTAAAAGGCTCAGTGCGTACCTGGTTTAAGGCCATCACCGGTGAACTACCACCCAATAATAAGCGCGTGGAAGCCGGAAATGTGGCGCTGTTCTGCGCGCCTATCCGCGAGCAGCTGAAGCAAATCGACGCATTAGGCCCGGAACGTTATTACCAGGCGCTGTCGCAGGCAATAAGCCAGGCGGGCGAGCAGTATATTGCAGACTTTACATTTACGTTTCCGCAATAACACCTGTCTTATCTAATATGATTTATCCAAGACTTATTAAGTGACTTTAACAAAAAATACCTTTGACTTTATGATATCATAGTGTAGAGTTTCACCCCAGAGACAGTCGATGCTAACTGAGAATAGTCTCGTTTCATAACCCTGGTGGACTGGTGGGGTTGTAACCTTCCACAGTGCGCAGCGTAAAGAGCTGAAGTATCAGCGAATCCCTTTATCGTGTGCTACCTGGCGGCCCAGGCCAACAGTCAAAAACAAATGGCGTGTTCCTTAATGGGGCACTCTTTACAGACTATTGCCACAGTAGTCTTTTGAGAGCGTCTGCTTAGTCACTTTAACCATCGTTAGACTCTTTGCTTTTTTGCTTTTTGTCCGCCCCTACCCGTGGGGCTTTTTTTTACGCTTTTTTCACCCCGCCTTGCCGCTGCCTGCGCCGCTATTCGTTGCTTTATTGACCTCAACCGGGGATGATGACCATGAGCCGCCTGTTTTCAACATGCGGAAACCCTCGATACTCGCACCAAAACACAGGAGGTTTTTTGATGCTTATTGTGATCCCCGTATTGATCTTTGTCGCGCTGGTCATTGTTGGCGCTGGGGTCAAAATTGTTCCGCAAGGTTATCAGTGGACGGTAGAGCGATTTGGACGGTACACCAAAACCTTGCAACCAGGGCTGAGTTTGGTCGTCCCCTTTATGGATCGCATTGGTCGTAAGATCAACATGATGGAACAAGTGTTAGACATCCCTTCCCAGGAAGTCATTTCCAAGGATAACGCCAACGTCACCATTGATGCGGTGTGCTTTATCCAGGTGATCGATGCGCCGAAAGCGGCTTATGAAGTGAGCAACCTTGAGCACGCCATCATCAACCTCACGATGACAAATATCCGCACGGTCCTGGGTTCAATGGAACTCGACGAGATGTTATCCCAGCGCGACAGCATTAATACGCGCCTGCTGCATATCGTTGATGAGGCCACCAATCCGTGGGGCATTAAAGTCACGCGTATTGAAATCCGCGATGTTCGCCCACCGGCCGAACTGATCTCATCCATGAATGCCCAGATGAAAGCCGAACGTACCAAGCGTGCCTACATTCTTGAGGCAGAAGGCGTACGCCAGGCGGAAATTCTTAAAGCTGAAGGTGACAAACAGTCGCAGATCCTGAAAGCCGAAGGCGAACGTCAATCTGCCTTCTTGCAGGCCGAAGCACGGGAACGTTCTGCGGAAGCAGAAGCACGGGCGACAAAAATGGTTTCAGAAGCGATCGCTGCCGGGGATATTCAGGCGGTGAACTACTTTGTGGCACAAAAATATACCGATGCGCTCCAGCAAATCGGTGCTGCCAATAACAGTAAAGTGGTGCTGATGCCGCTGGACGCCACCAGCCTGATGGGGTCGATTGCCGGTATTAGCGAATTGATAAAAGAAAGCAGCGAGCGTAAACGCCCATGATGGCCTTTTTCCTGGTGCATCCTCACACCTTCTGGCTGAGCCTTGGCGGCCTGCTGTTGGCCGCGGAAATGCTCGGGGGAAGCGGTTATCTACTCTGGAGCGGCGTGGCGGCGGTTATCACCGGGCTGCTGGTGTGGCTATTTCCTCTCGGCTGGGAGTGGCAGGGGCTCTGTTTTGCGGTGTTAACGGTGATCGCCGCCCTGCTCTGGTCGCGCTGGCTGGCACGCAGGCCGCAGCCGCGCGCCGATGCGGTGTTGAATCAGCGTGGTCAGCAGTTAATCGGCCAGCGCTACATTCTGGATACGCCGTTAATCAATGGTCGCGGGCATATGCGGGTAGGCGATGGCACCTGGCCGATAGTCGCTAATGAAGATATCCCTGCCGGAACGCGCGTTGAAGTGATTGCCGTGGAAGGCATTACGCTGCGGGTTCGCGCTTCTCTCCAGTGACGTTATGCGAAAAAACCTGCCCACGTACCGCACTGGGCAGGTTTTTTTATTCCTGCGGTTTGCTGCGGCGATGGCAGCAGCCGGAGAGATTATCCATGATCGGGCAATCGGCACTGTCGTCACCCGGGCAGGACTCTGCCAACGCCAGCAACTGTGCGCGCATATCGTTAAGCTCGACGATATGCCGTTCTATCTCCGCCACCTTTTGCAGGGTACGAGCTTTAACGTCTGCGCTACGTCGGCCAGGATCGTTGAACAGGTGCACCAGTTCTTTGCACTCTTCCAGATTAAAACCCACCTGGCGCGCCTGGCGCAGCAGCGTGAGTTCATCAAGATGGCTTTGAGTGTAGCTTCGGTAGCCGTTTTCACTGCGCAGCGGCGGCGTCACCAGCCCTTTCTCTTCGTAAAAACGAATCGCTTTGCTGGTTAAACCGGTTTTTTTTGCGACATCACTTATGTTCATTAGGCCCTCCTGAACCTTCCTTTGGGTGGAAGGTTTAGGGAGTTTATACCGGGGCTGGGGGATAAATAAAGGGTTTGGTGGGTATTGGTAGGGGTTAATTTCGATTCGGTATACTGAGGTTGGAAATATGGCATCGCTGATGATATAGCCCATGAGGTGGTTAATCTGTGGGGACGGAGGATGAGGTGGGAACACTCATCTAACTGTTTTTCGGGTTATATTTGGCTGGGTTATTCCTGCTGGCGCGGGAGAAGACGTAACTCCTGATAAAAGCAAGATGGATAAATTCGGTTTATCCCCGCTGGCGCGGGGAACACCGCTCTTTTAAAGCCGCCGCGAACGGCAAAATCGGTTTATCCCCGCTGGCGCGGGGAACACAGCGAACGTATACGGATCGCCCTGCGGGTTTTCGGTTTATCCCCGCTGGCGCGGGGAACACATGCCCGCCTCAATCATTGAATCCCCTGCCGCCGGTTTATCCCCGCTGGCGCGGGGAACACGTCTGGAAAGAGTACGCGACAAACAACACCTGCGGTTTATCCCCGCTGGCGCGGGGAACACGAAGAACGCGGGATACTCGATTACTGGCTCTTCGGTTTATCCCCGCTGGCGCGGGGAACACCGGATAAGCCGCTGGATGCACTCGGCGCGGTGAGGTTTATCCCCGCTGGCGCGGGGAACACGTTTGATTATCAGGTGGCGATCACCCGGTGGGCGGTTTATCCCCGCTGGCGCGGGGAACACTGAAGTCGCTGATTGTGCCGGGAGTGATTCTCCGGTTTATCCCCGCTGGCGCGGGGAACACCTGATGTTTTTCGACCACGCCGTTTTTCAGCGCGGTTTATCCCCGCTGGCGCGGGGAACACAAGTTTTCCGCAAACTCCGGTTTCAGGTAGTCCGGTTTATCCCCGCTGGCGCGGGGAACACTGGCGAGCGATATCTCCCAGCATCGCGTGAAACGGTTTATCCCCGCTGGCGCGGGGAACACGGCATTTCAGGTCAAGAGGCGCGGCGTCACATCGGTTTATCCCCGCTGGCGCGGGGAACACATTTCCGCTCGAATGCAGGACTGAAAGCGCGGCGGTTTATCCCCGCTGGCGCGGGGAACACGGCGGATCTGCGCCAGGAATGCATCGCCGCGTGCGGTTTATCCCCGCTGGCGCGGGGAACACCAAGCGTCATTCTGTTGATGCCAGTAGCCATAGGGTTTATCCCCGCTGGCGCGGGGAACACCTCGTAATAGGTGTGCATAATCACCGCCCCATCGGTTTATCCCCGCTGGCGCGGGGAACACACTCAACATGCTAAGACAACCGTCAATGAATCCGGTTTATCCCCGCTGGCGCGGGGAACACCGCTGGCACCTTCTCAACGCATAAACAGCATGCGGTTTATCCCCGCTGGCGCGGGGAACACGCGAGCGAGAGGGCTAGCCATTACGTCTCCTGCGGTTTATCCCCGCTGGCGCGGGGAACACGAAGAACTCAGCAGGCCTGAGACGCTGGAAAGCGGTTTATCCCCGCTGGCGCGGGGAACACGCTGTTTTGCCGCAGCACGCGCACGGCTGTGACGGTTTATCCCCGCTGGCGCGGGGAACACGCTGGCGGATAAGGCGCGTAACGATCGTGTGCCGGTTTATCCCCGCTGGCGCGGGGAACACGGCGGCGTTATCGACCAGATCGTCCCGTCCCGCGGTTTATCCCCGCTGGCGCGGGGAACACTTCCAGCCAGCGCGAGCAACACATTTGCCTTGCGGTTTATCCCCGCTGGCGCGGGGAACACGGAGGCGCGGACGGTCACTGTGAAAGTTCCTTCGGTTTATCCCCGCTGGCGCGGGGAACACCGCCTGATTGGCTGCGGTGTCTACCTGCCCCACGGTTTATCCCCGCTGGCGCGGGGAACACGGATGTTGCATGACGCCGGGTAATTATCGGCGAGGTTTATCCCCGCTGGCGCGGGGAACACCCCGCGCGGCGTAGCTGGATAATTTCCTCATGCGGTTTATCCCCGCTGGCGCGGGGAACACTTTCCGTACATGTTCAGCATTATCAAATAGCGCGGTTTATCCCCGCTGGCGCGGGGAACACGTCGCGTAACACTGCGCAGATGTGGCGGATAACGGTTTATCCCCGCTGGCGCGGGGAACACTAGTCGGCGTTGCGGTAGTCTTTACCCGTTCCCGGTTTATCCCCGCTGGCGCGGGGAACACCACCTGCCGCTGGATAGTGCCGTTTTTGTAGGCGGTTTATCCCCGCTGGCGCGGGGAACACTCCTCACCACCTGATACTTTGTTCAGGAATCGCGGTTTATCCCCGCTGGCGCGGGGAACACCGAAAACACCGACCACCACTGGCCCCGTCACGCGGTTTATCCCCGCTGGCGCGGGGAACACAAAATGAATCACAGCAGGTTGAAATTGAAGCACGGTTTATCCCCGCTGGCGCGGGGAACACTGCGCAATAGATTGCGTCCTGCGTATTGGTGGCGGTTTATCCCCGCTGGCGCGGGGAACACCTGATTGATGATATCCATATTCATTTCCAGCGCGGTTTATCCCCGCTGGCGCGGGGAACACATTGCCAGCAGTCACCTTTGCCTGGGGATAATCGGTTTATCCCCGCTGGCGCGGGGAACACTCTTGTTTTTGGCCGCGCCAGCCCGGGCGGCCCGGTTTATCCCCGCTGGCGCGGGGAACACTCTAAAAATATTCAATTGAATTATATGGATTTTTCCAGTATGCAAAAAAGCACCAACTTTTCCTGATTCTTAAAGAACGCTAACCTATTGATTATTAACGGGCAGAAAAGACACTAAACGAAGGCCATCAAGATCTACCGGAATACGTCGATTTTCGCCCCAAGTTTGGAACTCGAAACCTGATTCCGTGTTAGTTGCCCAGGCCATAACAACATTACCCTCATCAGCTAATGCTGTTACCTGCTGCCATATCATTTCCCGGATACGCGTAGAAGCATCTCCCACGTAAACACCCGCTCTCACTTCCAGTAACCATATTGCCAGACGCCCCCTCAGGCGTGGCGGCACATTTTCCGTTACGACGACTAACATCCCCATATCATGCGCTCCGGTGGCCGACATCGCCGAGCGACAGTGGAAGAGGTATAGCCACGGGTTGCGCATCTGGTGGCGGCTCTGGCGGCGCGATCTCTCCTGCGGCCAATACATCTTCTATTAGAGGAATTAATTTCATCAGCGTTTTACTACTGCGGAAAATATCCCGGCATGCCAGGCGAACGGCTTTGTCAGGCTCCGCAGGATTTTGTCGGGCTATATCGAATGCTTTTGGAACAACCACATCAAATTTAATGATGTCAGCAATATCGTAAACAAAAGACAGGGGTTTACCGGTATGAATGAAACCGATAGCAGGCGCATATCCCGCCGCTAATACAGCAGCTTCAGTTACCCCATACAGGCATGACGTTGCGGCGCTGATGCACTGATTCACCACATCCCCTTTTTCCCAGTCTTTTGGATCGTAACGCCTGCCTTGCCATTCAACGTCATACTGCTTCGCTAACATGGCGTAGGTCGCACGCACCCTACCGCCTTCAATACCTCGAAGTTGTTCGACCGACCGACGGGATGGCGCTTCTTCGCCAAAACGAAGCGCGAACATTCTTCGCACAACTTTCAAGCGCAAATCTTCATCCAGCGCCAGCTTCGCCTGATAAAGCAGTCTGTCGGATCGTGCGCCGCCCGGTTGCCCGGAGGCATATACCCGTACGCCACCTTCGCCTACCCAAACCAATAATGTGCCAACCTGCGCAGCTAAACGAACCGCAGCATGAGAAACTCGCGTTCCCGGCTCAAGCATAATGCAGGCAACAGATCCCACGGGGATATGCGTACGCACACCGGTTTTATCAACAAGAACAAATGCACCATCAATAACATCAATATGCCCGTACTGAAGAAAAATAAGCGAAACGCGATCTTTTAACGGGATGGGGTTTAAAGGAATATACGACATCAAACCTCCTGTTATGCGTAGTCCCGGTCATTTACCGCGACTACGTCGCCATCAGGCGCGAGCGAGCGATAACAACCCGCATCCCATCGCTTTTGCCGGACCAATTCCATTTTTTAATAGCACCAGTAATGCGGACGCGTCGGTCACCGTGAGAAAACCTTCAAAGTTAACCGGCTGAATTTTTCCACCTGCCCCTTTTTTAGAAAAAAACAGCGGTAACTCGCCTGCCGATTCAATGCTTTCCAGGCGGGCGGCAGGTAAAAGCTTTCTCGCTAACCACTGATGCTGTTCCTGCTCTTTCAGTAATGGCACCCGGCAACGTTTGATTTGCCCTCGGCCATCAAGACGTTGGTGTTCATCTTTAATGGTTTTTATCGGATTCGCCCGCAAACGAAACCGTAGCTGTGCTCCCTCATTCAGACAAAACGCAATGGGTTTGCACGCAAGCACATGCGCGGCCGCCGACGATTCAGGAACAGCTATCGACTGCAATAACACTTCACAGCCTCGACCGGGGTGACGGGTTTCTACACGGAATAAAAAATCTCTTTTTTGATCGCCTTGAGAAGGGAAGAGCTGCCAGATAGCCTGATGAAACTGATAAGCATCCCGGCACCAGGCGTTCTGAATAGTCACCTTACTGAGATACATCCGATTCTCCTTTTATGACGTGCCACTCTCTTGATGCAAACTGTCGCGGTAAAGCAATAATCGGTTCATCACGCACAGTGAAGCGTCGGCCTGCCCCATCTCCAGGCGCCTCACTGTAAATATCGCCTCCCACGGGCGAATAATTTGCCAGCGCCTGTTGTGGGCCAGGGGCTTCGCAGAGGTCGACAAAAAGGGGTTGGGTTAATGGGCAGCATTTACGACCCAGAAAAGGCGTAAAATGCGGTTTGCGTACCGCAGCTTGCAGTTCTTGTAATCGGAGCGTTGCCCGTTCCGATTCCCAAACCGCCACGGTGAATACGGCATCGCACAGGTATTCACGCCATGTCTGGATGGTTTCGTGGCTTTTTAAGCCGCGATAATCCTCGCGCGCATCCATAACGGTGTGGTAATCACGTAAACCGCTAACCGGAATTGCCCGACCATCAACTGACGACGTATCGCAACGAACAGCGAAAAGGACGCTGTCTGAAAGCGTTTGTAATGCGGTTCGATCGTCACGTTTTAGCCCCAGGCAAGCGCCCAATACCCCTAGCAGGCCGCTGCGTGTAGGGAAACGCGCTGTCGGGCGTGTTCCCTCAAATGTCGGTTGCCCCCAGGCTTGCATCGGCCCTGCAAGCCGCAGGATTAAGTATGATTTCATCATGACGCCTCGCCATCAAGGCAGATCCATTTTTTTAGTTGTTCCAGTGTATCGACCGCCATCACATCTCCGCCCAGGGCATTCGCATCGGCGACCATAAACTGGACGGCTGGCCCGGTTAATCCATAACCATTTGCAATGCGTCGCCAATATTCATTGAATGCATTGATAGAAGGGAGCAAATAACCGTCTTTAGCTTTGACCGGGCTTTCAAAGGCGTTGGCTAAGGAAAGGGGAAGATCGGAGAAGTTAATCATAACCATGTCAGCCGGGTTGAATGCGGCGAAAGTCCGCTGTTTTGCCCCCGGCACTTCAGTCGCCAGCATGTGCGCCAGATGCGCTGCGATCTGTAGCGCTTGTTCACGAGTTGCGCCACCGAGATTCTCCTCAAGCTGGGCGATATTCAGACTGGCGTAGCGATAAAAAAACGCCAGAGGAAAATTCCTGGGTTCCCAGATGTGCCGAACCTAAATCCTGGAGATCGTCTACCGCTGTAAACCAGTCAATATCAGAATCGACTGTATGCGTAGTGATGGCGTGAGCGATAGACATTGCGCCATCAACTTTTCCCAGTTCGCTCATCAGGCCACTGGTCGCCATACGCCCGCTCAGTGCAACATCAACCCCCTGCTGAAGATTGGCGCGCATCGCCGCTATGTCTTCTTTCAACATTTTGAGCAATTTTTTGTCATCAAGCTGCTCTGCTTCGGCTTTCATCACCTGTTCGCAAAACCATTCAACTTCACCCAGTACCCAGGGCGTCACGGCATCACCGGAGATTTTTTCCGCGTCATCAATGGCTTTGCCAGATAACAACGAAAGCGTTTTATCAATTATCGGCAATTCGAATCGCGGGGATAACTTCTCACGTAATACGTCACGCAATTCTTCAAGGTGAATCGTGCGTAGACTGGATGCGCCAATATGGTGGGCATAATAATCGCTTTTACGCATCGCACGTTTCAGGCTCTGGCTGGAAATACGTACGCGCCGCTTGCCGCCGAAAACCGCATCTTTTTGCATATTCATATCATCGCGGTTTAAACAGGAAGGGCTGTGAGAGATCAGGACATGGAAATTGATAAAATTGTTCATTAGAAGATTTCCTTACGCTTTTTTGTTTGATTCAGGGGTTGCCAACATAAAATCTTCCAGCAGTTGCTGGCGCTCTCGTTTTCCCCACCAGATGAGTTGCCGTGTGAATAAAGGCCAATCCAGAACAGGCTCTGCATGAATTAATAACCGCCGTAGTTGAATCATGTCGCCAGGACTTTCTGCGCGAACAAGCTGAAAAATGCGGCGTTCATTGATTTTCCCGCTCTTTGCTAGCGCTCTTCCCAAGCTAATACCCGTCGGGTAATCGGCGTTTTTTTCTTTATGACGAATCACGTCTTTACCGGCGATCAGGCAAAAAACCATACGCAGTAACGGGCGCTGATTGACGGGGTTTTCCCAGCCAAAGGGTTGGACAAGACGATAAAAGGCGGGGATATCGCGTAATTCATCAGGCTCACTTACCCGTCTTAGCTGGGCGCTTGAACCATTATCTAATTGCTGCCAGGCGTTATAGAGCGCCATTGAATCAATCTCCGTCGCCATGAGCTAACTCTCCTTGTGGTTGAAGTGCATAAAGATGTTTTCGAAGCGAGGCGCGCGCTACCGCTAGCGAGCGGATCAATTTCGGATGATGGGCATAAGGCGCAGTGACCTGGTTGAACAGCGCTTCGCAGAGCTGATGAAGTTCTTTTCTCAGGCGAGCGACAATGTCCTGCGGCTCG
Source organism: Atlantibacter sp. MEI4A-1023 (assembly GCF_056155425.1). NCBI lineage: Bacteria > Pseudomonadati > Pseudomonadota > Gammaproteobacteria > Enterobacterales > Enterobacteriaceae > Atlantibacter > Atlantibacter sp. MEI4A-1023. The sequence goes on along the minus strand of NZ_CM149568.1, from coordinate 1,219,944 downwards.
GAATAGTTAATGCTTGCAAGGATTGAAGGAATAAGCAGTTCGCTGTGACGGTAATAATGGCGTTCAGCTACTTCGTGCACTGCCACGCCAGCCCCTTTAACATCGCTATTTTTTATCCCCTCAACAAAGGTGTATAGCCCTTTGCGCAACGCGGATTTGTATCCCAGGCCGATATCCACAATGTCATTGATCACATCGACACTATTCTGCCAGCCCTCATTGAAGATCAGCACATCGTGGCGACGTTCCAGGATAGAAGCCTGATTATTACGGTACCCGCCGACAATGAGCGCCAGCTTAAATCGTGGATACACCTCTCTGAACTGTTCGACGACCATTGCTACACGACGCCCTTCACCCTGCCGGGTTTCCTTATCCACCAGGATGCGGCTAATTTGAGTCCAGGAAGGTGCGGCGGTAGTAAAGGCGAGAAACTTTTGCTCAATGACGCCCTTTTTTTCGGCGATGAGGCGGGGGGAGTGAGGATGAGGCCATAATCCTTCCACCGTAAAATTGAATTTAGCCTTGAGAAAACCGTTATAACGCTGGTTGCTCTGCTGCCCGCACCCGCAACATTGCCCTGGGCCTATTGGCGGGCAAAGTTCAATGTGCGCAGGTTGCCAAAAAAGACCGCGCAGTAAACCAACCGTGGCGGCAGGAAAGGTTTTCCCGCTGGCTATAGGCCGTTTCCAGGTGGGAAGATTTTCGGTATGGCTATCGACGGGAAAAGAAGATTGCAGACGCGATGTTGTCAGAACGTTAAGCCAGAGGGTGCTGCGCAGATCGGCCCCCTTAATTAAAGTTGTAATCGGTGTTCCGCCGCGCAGTCCACTTTTAAATCCGCCGCCGAATCCTGGTGCATTATTTGCCTGATTAAAAAGCGCAATCGCTGTGCAACCGCCGCATAAGGTCTCCCCCTGCCCAGGCTGATTAACGAAGGCGCAATTCGTGGCTCCGCTTAAACCGGTCATCAGCTTTTCCATCGGGGTGGACTCTTTCGCTTCGACGCCTTTTACCTGCATAAACGGCGTTTGCGGATGATCCAGTTGAAAGGTGTGCAGCCATGGTGCCATTAAAGAAATAAATTCTGCTTCATCAAGCGGCTTCGCAACCCGATGGCGCATTTCGCCATCGTCTTTGGGCGCGCAGGTAACTTGCAGCAGGCAAATCAGTAATTGTAAAGCCGCCAGCTCCATGTCATCGCGCGGTAGGTTTAATAGCCATTTTTCATGGCTGCAACATAACCGTTGTAGCGTGATGGTTTGCGGATGCCTTTCCTCAAACGCACGGACGGGTATCCATGGGTCAATAAGTAAATCCATTACATCACCTCCTTAAATTTATTGCTGTGAATCACAGTGCTTCGTTTGAGATGACTTTGGTCATCCCTGATTCTTTTGTATAAATAAGCGTCAAGCCTTTTCTTTCGTGTAGCCACGAGCCATCGGCAATCCTCCCCTTCAGCCAAAGCATCCCGTGCTCATCCAGGGGGTCATCAAGCGTTTTGCGCCAAGAATTCGGCACATTAACGCGGTTAAGCGCTAATGCCTCACGCACAGAAAACTCGTCCAGATGTTCGATAACTCGTCCATCCAGTAACTGCTTACCCTGCTCGGTTTGCAGGTATTGCACGACTGACAGGCTCATTTCGCCGTCACGTGTCACCGCCTGAATTTTTTCATCACTGTCATTCAATGGGGCCCGAGCGGCCCAGCCCAGCATATCGCGGGCTTTACTTCTTTTGACTAACTGCTGCATTTCGTATTCATCCATCGCAGCCGTTACCCACTCAGGTTCATCCGCCTCATTGGCGCAGTAAATCACGTCAAGCCATTCCCGGTAGGCATCCGGGAAATAAAGCGGTTGCGCATTCAGCGCTTCGAGATGCTGTTGGGTACGCCAAAGTACGCGGACATTACCGTAAATTTTGCTGTGCAAACCGTAATTTGCCTGGTCTGGAAGCAGAACGGTGGCAAGTGGAGAAGAGAATCCTGTGGGACGTGAATCGCGCTCATGGCGATGCAAACGCCCAAGCCGTTGGAATAATAAATCTGCCGGGCAGTGTTGAGTGATTAACCAGTCAAAATCGACATCCAGTGACTGCTCCACAACCTGGGTCGAAACCAGGATTCGACCACGGCTTCGATCGCCGTTTTTGCCAAAATAACGCAGCACGTTTTCTTCTTTGCTTTGGCGATCCAAAAGCGTGAAGCGCGAATGGAACAGGATGACGTCAATATCGGGGCCGCTTTTTTGCTGGAGTTCGCGACAAACCTTTTGCGCCACGTCCACCACGTTGCAGATTAAGCACACCTGCGCTCCCGCATGGGCGGCGGCCAGCATCCGGTCAATCAGCGTTTGATCAGGCATTAAATCCGTTAATTTTATTGACTCAAGTTCAAGTGCGAATCGACGCGGTAAATGCTCAGGCGAGTCCTGGAGATCCCATTGGGCGGCAGTTTTGTAACCCCGCCAGTTAATCAGGGGATATGGTGCGGAAGTACCCGTGTCATTTGACGCAACCGCCTTCCCATAGTTATTCAATAACTGATGGCGCTGCTGTTCCGGTAAGGTCGCAGAAAGCAAGATTGCGCAGCCTCCCGCTTTGTATTGCGCGTCAAGAACCGCATCCAGCAGGCCATTCATATAGGTATCGAAGGCGTGAATTTCATCGACGATCAACACACTGCGCCCTACCCCAAAACCGCGGATAAAGCGGTGTTTTACCGGCAGGACTGAAATCAGGACCTGGTCGATGGTACAGATGCCAATCTGCCCAAGAAAAACGCGCTTGTTACTTAAGGCTAGCCATTCGCAACATTGCGCCCATGCCTCATCATTGCCCTGGGCATTTTGACCATGCTGTTTTATTGCCTGAAAATCGTTATTAAACCTGGCGTTACCATGAGCGAGGATCAGATTTGGCTGAGAGAAAAGACATCCGGCAAGAAACGCCATTCTTTCAAACATGGCGTTGGCGGTGGCCTGAGTAGGTAAAGCGAAGACAATGCTGTCGGCCAGATTGGCATCAATGAGTCGCCAGGCATAGGCCAGCGCGGTTTCGGTTTTACCGGAACCCGTCGGCGCCTCGATCAGCGTGACGCCAGTCTCAAGCGGCAGCGCATCGACTAACACTTGTAACTGACGAGGCTGCTGAACGGTTGAAAGCAGTTTTTGCACACCCTGATAAGTCTGCACATCCGCCAACAGGCCACTACGCTGTAATACGATGGGCGCATCCTTTTCGCACTTTGCTATAAAGTAATCCCTTAGTTGATCCATTGTCGTAGGGATAGCGGCACTGAATTGAAAAGTGTCGTTATTGCGCCAGGAACCCAGCCAGTCAGCAATTGAGCAAAACCCAGCCATTAAGGGCGAAATTTCAGGTGGTGTATCTTTAACGGATAATCCAACCGGGTTGAGAAATAGCGCCTCAAGTGCCTCAATCCATTCGCAACGCGCTTGCCTGTCGCGTTCAGCAAGTAAGGGGGATAAAAATGTCGGCCATCTCAGGTTGTTATCGTTCAGTTCATGTTGAGGACGAATATAACCGTGGTGACCCGTCACCGCTTCTATCCATGGGATCCAGCTATGCAGGGGATGCGGTTCAGGCTCGTCGAAACAGGTAAAATCACAATCCTCCTGCATCGGTTGATAATCTTCAATAAACCAGTACAGCCCAGCCGCACCATGATCAAAACCCTGACAACAGGAATAATCCAGCGCTGATGGCTTAGCGTTGCATTGAGATAACATTCGCCAGGTTTCTACTGACTTGCACTGAAACCGGGTGTCAAACTTACCGATATCATGTAGAGCAATGAAAAACAGTACCCAGGCTTTAACCTGCGTTTCATCCAGTAAAGGCGAGTTACGGCAAAAAACTGACCGAATCAAGGAAGAGCCTTCCCACCAGCATGAAGCCACAGCGGCAACATCAAGCGAATGCCAGATCAGTAAATGACAGCCTGTCTGTTGCGAATCTTCCCTGACCGTTTTCCCCCAGTATTGCGAAAAAATCCTTTTTTTCATCGTTGTCTCACTTTTAGATCACTACAGGAGACCTTACTGTCCGCCGACAACACCATGACCAGGTTGATACATATCAAACAATTATTTTTCATTGTCCAGGCATGTACAGCATCTCGTTCCGGGTCTCGAAATATCCACAGAATTAACATTGTTCACCTCCCCCTTGACCTTCCCCTTGATGGAAGGTTTACCCTTCTATAACGTCACCAAAGCCAATCAAATCTGGCTCACCGAGAAGGAGTTTCACAATGTCTCATACTGTTGATCTCACCCTGCATGGTCTGTCCTGCGGCCATTGCGTTAAACGGGTAAAAGAAAGCCTGGAAAAACGTCCTGATGTCGATACCGCTGAAGTCACCATTACTTCCGCACAGGTTACCGGCAGCGCGTCTGCCGAGACGTTAATCGAAACCATTAAAGAAGCCGGATACGGGGCGGAGTTAAGCCACCCAAAGGCTGACCCGCTGGCAGAGTCATCAATCCCGTCGGAAGCACTGACAGCGGCGCCTACCTCGCTTCCGGCAGACGCGTCGTATGATGACAGCCAACAGTTGCTCATCGACGGCATGAGCTGCGCCAGTTGCGTAAGCCGGGTGCAAAATGCGCTTTCAGGCGTTCCCGGCGTGACCCAGGCACGGGTGAATCTTGCGGAGCGCACCGCGTTAGTCATGGGTAGCGCCTCCGCAAGCGAATTAATCAGCGCGGTTGAGAAAGCCGGATACGGCGCTGAAGCCATTGAAGACGATAACGAACGGCGCGAGCGCCAGCAGCAAACCGCCCAGGCGGCGATGAAACGCTTTCGCTGGCAGTCCGCCCTCGCGCTTGCGGTAGGTATCCCGGTGATGATCTGGGGCATGTTCGGCGACAATATGATGGTCACCGAGGATAACCGCACGCTGTGGCTGATTATCGGCGCGATCACGCTGGGCGTGATGATTTTCGCAGGCGGTCACTTTTACCGCAGCGCATGGAAAAGCCTGATGAACCGCACCGCCACTATGGATACCCTGGTGGCGTTAGGCACCGGGGCCGCGTGGCTGTTCTCCATGAGCGTCAACCTGTGGCCGCAGTGGTTCCCGATGGAAGCGCGCCACCTTTATTACGAAGCCAGCGCCATGATTATCGGTCTGATTAATCTCGGCCATATGCTGGAAGCCAGAGCGCGCCAGCGGTCGTCGAAAGCGCTGGAACGCCTGCTTGACCTTACGCCGCCCACCGCCCGCGTGGTGACCGAAAACGGCGAACAAACGCTGCCGCTGGCAGAAGTCCAGCCGGGTATGACGCTGCGCCTGACCACCGGCGATCGCGTTCCGGTCGACGGTGAGATCACCGAAGGCGAGGCCTGGTTTGATGAAGCAATGCTGACCGGCGAGCCGATCCCTCAGCAAAAAGGCCCCAGCGAGAACGTCCACGCCGGGACCGTGGTGCAGGACGGCAGCGTGCTGTTCCGCGCCAGTGCGGTCGGCAACCATACCACGCTGTCGCGCATTATTCGTATGGTGCGTCAGGCACAGAGCAGTAAGCCGGAAATCGGCAAACTTGCCGACCGCATCTCCGCCGTGTTTGTCCCGGTCGTGGTGCTGATAGCGCTATTCAGCGGCGCAATCTGGTTCTTCTTCGGCCCGGCTCCGCAAATCGTGTATACCCTGGTGATCACCACCACGGTGCTGATTATCGCCTGCCCTTGCGCATTGGGCCTGGCCACGCCGATGTCGATTATCTCCGGCGTTGGCCGCGCCGCCGAGTTTGGCGCGCTGGTGCGTGATGCCGATGCGCTGCAACGCGCCAGTACCCTCGACACGGTGGTGTTCGATAAAACTGGCACGCTGACCGAAGGTAAACCGCAGGTGGTCGCCGTGGTTGTAGCCGAAGGCGTCGACGAACAGCAGGCGGTGCGTCTGGCCGCCGCGCTGGAGCAAGGCTCAAGCCACCCGCTGGCGCGCGCTATCCTCGATAAAGCCCAGGAAATGTCGCTGCCGTCGGTGAATGGCTTCCGTACCCTGCGCGGGCTGGGCGTCAGTGGTGAAACCGAAGGCCATTCGCTGTTGCTGGGTAACCAGGCGTTACTGCATGAGCAGCAGGTGGATACCCGCGAGTTAGATGCAGAAATTGAACGCCAGGCCCAACAGGGCGCAACGCCGGTGTTGCTTGCCATTGACGGTAAAGCCGCGGCGCTGCTGGCAATCCGCGATCCGCTGCGTGAAGACAGCCGCGATGCGCTGGCCCGTCTGCATCGCGAAGGCTACCGCCTGGTGATGCTGACCGGCGATAACGCCATCACCGCGCAAGCCATTGCCAAAGAAGCAGGTATTGATGAGGTGATTGCAGGCGTGCTGCCGGATGGTAAAGCAGAGGCCATTGCCAAACTGCAACGCGAAGGCCGCCAGGTGGCAATGGTGGGCGACGGCATTAACGATGCCCCCGCGCTGGCCCAGGCTGATGTCGGTATCGCAATGGGCGGCGGCAGCGATGTGGCGATTGAAACCGCCGCTATCACGCTGATGCGCCACAGCCTGATGGGCGTTGCCGATGCGCTGGCGATTTCCAAAGCTACGCTGCGCAATATGAAGCAAAACCTGCTGGGCGCGTTTATCTACAACACGCTGGGCATCCCGATTGCCGCCGGTATTCTGTGGCCGCTGACCGGGACGCTGTTAAACCCGGTGGTGGCGGGCGCGGCGATGGCGCTGTCGTCGATTACCGTGGTCAGCAACGCCAACCGTTTGTTACGCTTTAAACCCAAAGCCTGATACTAAGCCCGGGAGGCTCTCCCGGGCTTATTTGCACGTTTTTGTTCAGCGCGTTAGCATGAGTTCTTTTACCAGGAACGCATCTATGGGCTTGTTCGATCGTCTGCGCGCACTGCTGGGGAGCCTGTCTCCCGTTAATCCCTGGCCCGCCATCGACATTACGCTGCCCGATAAACGCTACCTTCACCTGGTCGGCAGCATCCATATGGGCACAAAGGATATGTCCCCGCTTTCAGAGCGCCTGGTTGAAAAAGTCCGTCGCGCCGATGCCCTGATCGTCGAGGCGGATATTCGCGAAAGCGGTTCGCCGTTTGGCTTTGATCAGACTGAACGCCCGCTGCAAGAGCGGCTCGATGCGGCAAGCGTTGAGCAGATTGAAAAAATCGCCAGTGAACTGTCTATTCCCCTTTCGCGCCTTGACCATCAACCCGCCTGGCAGGTGGCGCTAATGCTGCAAGCCCACCAGGCGCAAAGCCTGGGGTTACGCCCGGAATACGGTATCGACTACCAGCTATTACAGGCGGCGCAGGCCACTCACACCCGAGTGATTGAGCTGGAAGGCGCAGACAGCCAGATCGCGTTGCTGCGCCAGTTGCCTGAGCAGGGCCTGGGTTTACTTCACGACACGCTCACCCACTGGCACACTAACGCCCGGTTATTGCAGTTGATGATTGGCTGGTGGCTCGGTAATCCGCCGCGCGATAATAACGTCTCCCTGCCCAATACCTTCGCGCACGATCTCTATAATGTCCTGATGCATCAACGAAATATGGCATGGTGCGAATTCCTCCATAACCTGCCGCCGGGCCGTTACGTCGTGGCGGTGGGCGCGCTGCATCTGTATGGCGAAGGAAATGTTCCGGCGCTGCTGAAGAACCCGTAGCGGATGCGCAATTTTGTTCTATTTTTCCGCTGCCTTTGCTTTTAACCTTTTCTTATGACTGAGTGAACATCAGGGAACTACCATGACGCCCGCGGTAAAACTGCTCGAAAAGAATAAAATCACCTTCAAAATCCACGCCTACGATCACGATCCGCATGACACCAATTTTGGCGACGAAGCGGTTCGCAAACTGGGGCTGAATGCCGATCAGGTGTACAAAACCCTGCTGGTCTCGATAAATGGCGACGGCAAGCAACTGGCGGTGGCGGTTACGCCCGTCGCTACCCAACTGGATTTGAAAAAGGTCGCTAAAGCCTTAGGCGCAAAGAAGGTGGATATGGCCGACCCGATGGTCGCGCAGCGCACCACCGGCTATCTGGTGGGCGGTATCAGCCCGTTAGGCCAGAAAAAACGCCTGCCGACGCTGATCGACGCGCCCGCACGGGACTTTCCGAGCATTTATATCTCCGGCGGCAAACGCGGCCTGGATATCGAACTGGCGGCGGGCGATTTGGCCTCGCTGCTTAACGCCACCTTTGCAGATATTGCCCGCCGTGATTAGCGCCGATAAAAAAACCGGGGCCACATCGCCCCGGTTCGCTGTGTTTTATTGCCAGCTCACTTCGCCTTTCGGTTCGTAAGCGTTCACATCCAGCGGCGAGTTCTGTTGGATGTACTGTTTCAGCACTTCCGCATCAATAAACCCGGTATTCACATAGCCCGGCTGGTTATCAATTTGCGGATAGCCATCGCCGCCCGTGGCGTTAAAGCTCAGGGTCGCCATGCGGTAAGTTTTATTGGGATCGACCGGCTCGCCTTTGATTTTCAGATCGCTCAGGGTGCCGCCCGAGGCGCTAAAGCTCACGTTGGCGAACTGCGGATAAGCCCCGGAATCCGGTTTTTTCTGCGCCACGGCGGTGAGATATTCCACCACGGCGTTGCCCGGCATATCGATATACACCAGGGTGTTGCCAAACGGCTGGACCTTGAGCACATCTTTATAGGTAATGTCGCCGGCCTCAATTGAATCACGGATACCGCCGCCGCTCATTACCGCGAAATCGGCTTCGGTACGCGCCATCTGCGCCGCCAGAATCAGACGGCCGAGGTTGGTCTGCACAAAGCGGACTTTACTGCGGTCCCCTTCCAGGTGTCCGTTGATGTTGCCGATTTTCACGTCGAGTTGCGCTTTGCCTTTGCTCTGGAACGGTGACAGCAGCGAAAGCATTTTTTGGTTTTCAGCAATTTCCGGGGTGTAAAGGATACGGTCGCTCTTGCCGTTATCCCAGGTGACTTTTCTCTTCAGGTTTACCGGGATCAGCTGATAATTCACCAACTTCATTTCACCGTTGCGGAATTCAAAATCCGCCCGGCCGACGTATTTGCCCCATTCGTGCGCCTGGACAATCCAGATACCGTTCTGGCGGTCCGGCGCGCACGGCGTGCCGGGCACGTAATCCTGCTGCTTTTTATTCTCCGCCGCCATACACACCGGATTTTGTGAGTGACCGCCAACAATCATTGCCAGCGCGCCTTGCGGCAGGCTACGCGCCATTTCCACATCGCCCGGCGCGTTAGAGCCGTGTTCGCCGTTATCGTAGTGTCCCATATGGGTAGTGGCGATAATCACATCCGGCTTTTCGGTTTGCTGTAATTCCTGAATCACCAGCTTCGCTTCATCCGCCGGTTTGCGAAATTCGATATCGGTGAAAAATTCCGGGTTGCCGATTTTGGCGGTGTCGTCGGTAGTTAGGCCGATGACCGCGATTTTCAAATCCTGGCGCTTAAACAACGCCCAGGGTTTAAACAGCCGTTCGCCGGTGCTTTTCTGGTAGATATTGGCGGAGAGGAACGGGAATTTGGCCCACGTTTCCTGCTGGCGTAAAACGGTAAGCGGATTATCGAATTCATGGTTGCCGACGGCCATCGCATCGTAGCCAATCAGATTCATTCCGCGAAAATCGGGTTCGGCGTCCTGCAAATCAGATTCCGGCACGCCGGTATTGATATCGCCGCCGGACAGTAACAGTACGCTGCCGCCCTGCTCGGCGACCTGCTGGCGAATGCCGTCCACCAGCGTTTTTTGCGCGGCAAGGCCATATTCGCCATATTCGTTACGCCAGAAGTGACCGTGGTGATCGTTGGTATGGAGGATGGTGATTTTATACGTTTTATCTTGCTCGTAAGCCTGCGCGGGCGCGCTCAGCATCCCGAAGGCCATAAACAAGGCCAGTGCCAGGCCGGATTTGGCTAACCCCATGTCAAAGCTCCCTTTAAAATAACTTTTAGGCAAAAGTTTAGCGGTAAGCCACCCTATACCACTTCCTTTTCAGATTTGCGACTTTCCTCACTCAGAGTTGCGCGGTATGTTAGCAGAGTAACTATTCTCCTCACGGATAATTACCTGCGTTATCCGTTAATAATAAAATCGTTTTCTGGAATCTATGGCATGAGTCAACAAACCCAGTCGATAACCGGGCAACCGGCTTCGCCGCCCAAAAGCCGCACCTCGTTCGGCATTTTGGGCGCAATCAGCCTTTCGCATTTACTGAACGATATGATCCAGTCGCTGATCCTGGCGCTGTATCCGTTATTGCAGGCTGAATTTACCCTAAGCTTTGTGCAAATCGGCATGATTACCCTGACCTTCCAGCTCACCTCGTCGCTGCTGCAACCGGTGGTCGGACACTATACCGACAAATACCCGATGCCCTGGTCGCTGCCGATTGGCATGTGCTTTACTCTCTGCGGCTTGGTGCTGCTGGCGATGGCAGACAGTTTCCCGATGGTCCTGCTGGCGGCGGCGCTGGTCGGTACCGGTTCGTCGGTGTTTCACCCTGAATCGTCCCGCGTGGCGCGTATGGCCTCCGGTGGCCGTCATGGTCTGGCGCAATCGCTGTTCCAGGTAGGCGGCAACTTCGGCAGCTCTCTCGGCCCGCTGCTGGCGGCTATCATTATCGCGCCGTATGGTAAAGGCAATGTGGGCTGGTTTGTGTTGGCCGCGCTGCTGGCGATTGTGGTGCTGGCGCAGGTCAGCCGCTGGTATGCTGCGCAGCACCGTCTGGCGAAAAGCCGCCCGGCGGTGAAAATCGAAAACCCGCTGCCGCGCCCGCAGGTGATTCAGGCGATCAGCGTGCTGCTGATCCTCATCTTCTCGAAGTACTTCTATATGGCGAGCATCAGTAGCTACTTCACTTTTTACCTGATGGAGAAGTTCAGCCTGTCGGTGCAAAGCGCCCAGCTTCACCTGTTCGGCTTTTTGTTCGCCGTGGCGGCGGGTACCGTCATCGGCGGGCCGGTGGGCGATAAGATTGGTCGCAAACTGGTCATTTGGGGTTCCATCCTCGGCGTCGCGCCCTTTACACTGATCCTGCCTTACGCCAATTTATGGTGGACGGGCGTGTTGACGGGCATCATCGGCTTTATTCTTGCCTCGGCGTTTTCGGCCATTCTGGTGTATGCCCAGGAACTGATGCCAGGGCGCATTGGGATGGTTTCCGGGTTGTTCTTCGGTTTCGCCTTCGGCATGGGAGGCCTTGGTGCGGCGGTGCTTGGCTTCGTTGCTGACCAGACCAGTATTTTTCTGGTTTATAAAATCTGCGCTTTCCTGCCGCTTTTGGGGATACTCACGGTATTCCTGCCGGATAACCGCCGCAAAGCGTAACGTAACGCGGCCAAAGCTCTGTTTTGGCCGCTGCTGTACCCCGCATATCCTCACGCTTTATGCTCAATAAAGACGGAAATCCACTCTCTGGTGCTGTTTTCTCGTCCAAATGCCATTTTTCTTCAAATTTCAACAATTATTCATAAACGAGACGTATGAAATTGTCATAAACTATTTACAGGAGGCTTGGTTTTAACCAGGTCGGGAGCCACTGGATACGAAAGGAGACGGAATGCATCACGCCACCCCGCTTATCACCACCATTGTCGGCGGCCTCGTGCTCGCTTTTTTGCTGGGCATGCTGGCCAACAGGTTACGTATATCACCACTGGTGGGATATTTGCTTGCTGGGGTTTTAGCAGGGCCATTTACGCCGGGTTTTGTGGCTGACACCAAATTAGCGCCAGAACTGGCGGAACTTGGGGTTATCCTGCTGATGTTCGGTGTGGGATTGCATTTTTCAATTAAGGATTTGATGGCGGTAAAGTCGATAGCCATCCCGGGCGCCATCGCGCAGATTGCGGTAGCGACGCTGTTGGGGATGGGGCTTGCGTATACGCTTGACTGGTCACTGATGACCGGCATCGTATTCGGATTGTGTCTTTCCACCGCCAGTACTGTGGTACTGCTGCGGGCGCTTGAAGAACGGCAGTTAATTGACAGCCAGCGCGGACAAATCGCTATCGGCTGGCTGATTGTTGAAGATTTAGTGATGGTGCTGACGCTGGTACTGCTGCCCGCCGTGGCAGGCATGCTGGAAAAAGGCAACGTCGGGCTGGCCTCGCTGTCGCTGGATATGGGCATCACCATCGGCAAAGTCGTGGCGTTTATCGCCCTGATGATGCTGGTGGGCCGCCGCGTGGTGCCGTGGATCCTGGCGCGCAGCGCCGCGACCGGTTCCCGTGAACTGTTTACCCTGTCGGTTCTGGCACTGGCGCTGGGTATTGCGTTTGGTGCGGTTGAACTGTTCGACGTCTCTTTCGCCCTCGGCGCGTTCTTCGCCGGGATGGTGCTCAACGAATCGGAACTGAGCCATCGTGCCGCCCACGACACGCTGCCGCTGCGTGACGCCTTCGCGGTGCTGTTCTTCGTCTCTGTGGGGATGCTGTTCGATCCACTGATTCTTATCCAGCAGCCGCTGGCGGTGCTGGGTACGGTTATCATCATCATCTTCGGTAAATCACTGGCGGCGTTTGCGCTGGTGCGGTTGTTTGGTCACTCTCAACGCACGGCATTAACCATTTCCACAAGCCTGGCGCAGATTGGTGAATTTGCTTTCATCCTGGCGGGCCTCGGTATGGCGCTCGACCTGCTGCCGCAGGAGGGCCAGAATCTGGTGCTGGCGGGGGCGATCCTGTCGATTATGCTCAACCCGATCCTGTTTGCCATTCTTGAAAAATATCTCGATAAAACCGAGACCCTGGAAGAGCAAACGCTTGAGGAAGCGCTGGAAGAAGAGCAGCAAAACCCGGTGGATATCTGTAATCACGCACTGCTGGTGGGGTATGGCCGCGTCGGCAGCCTGCTGGGGGAAAAACTGATGGAGCAAGGCATTCCGCTGGTGGTGGTCGAAACGTCCCGGACGCGGGTTGATGAATTGCGCTCGCGCGGTATTCGCGCCGTTCTGGGTAATGCCGCCAATGAGGAAATCCTGAGCCTGGCGCATCTGGATTGCGCGCGCTGGCTGCTGCTGACCATTCCCAACGGCTACGAGGCGGGCGAGATTGTGGCAACCGCCCGCACTAAATGCCCGGATATCGAAATTATCGCCCGCGCCCATTACGATGATGAAGTGGATTACATCAGCGAACGCGGCGCTAATAAGGTGGTGATGGGCGAACGTGAAATTGCCAACACCATGCTGGCGCTGTTGGGTAAACCGCAGTTGGATGAGGCGGTAACGGGGTAATTCCGGTTAATCACTTTCATCAATAAAAAAGGCTGGGCAGCAATGCTGACCAGCCTTTTTTATTGGGCGCTAACCTACCGCTCCCAGTACGCCTCTTCCAGGCTATCTTCGCGTTCCGGCAGGCCGCGGGTCAGGCGCGGAGAGTGCTGGTTCAGCACCTGGTAGCTCACGCGGTTGGCGTATTTGCACACCTGCGCCAGCGACGAGTACGTCAGCCAGTTAAATTTGTGCTTGCTGGAGTTCGGCACGTTGGTGCGATGGTAGTTATTGGCGGTGATGTCGTGCAGCAGCGCCGCCAGTGCGCCATCGCCTGCCCCGTTAGTGTTCATGATTTTTTCCGGCCCGCCCATATACGGCGCGATATGCGAGAAAATACGCAGCGGCTGTTGGCAATCCTGTAAGCGCATCACGCGGCTGAATTCATACTGGTTGAACTCGGCAATCGCCCCCGGCAGCAGCGGATGCTGGGTCTTGCGCTTCGCCTCTTCTTCGGTATAACCCGCCATATACAGGCCTATCGGCCCGGCGGTACACAGCACCAGGTCAACCCAGTCCAGCGCTTTATCGGACGCCAGCAACGGGTCGCTTTCTCCGGTCAGCGCCAGCGCTTCCTCTTCGTTCATCGCCAGAATCGACACGTGTTCTTTCAGGAAGTCACGCCACCATTGCGGGTTATCGGCAATCACGTACTTCGTGCCCAACGTCAGCACCACCGGCACATTGTGCTTTTTGGCGTAACCAATGGCGGTCATGGTGGCTTCCGGCATCGGCTCGCCCGGCTTGCAGCGCACCAGATAAGAGGTCAGCACCAGCGCCGACGCCCCGGCGATCACCGCTTCGGGAATGCTTTCCGGGCGCAGCTGGTTCATATGGCCAGGGCTGATGGCAAAAGTACGTTCGCCCTGCTCGCTAATCAGCGTAAAGCAGCGGCCAATTGCGCCGTCTACGCCCTGCAGATAGTTCAGGTCAGTACGGCTGGAGGTGTTGCACAGGTAACGGTAGGCATAGCTGCCTGGCGTGATGTTATTGCACATCACGCCCAGCAGTACCGAACGGTCATCGGCCAGTACAGAATAGTTGTGCATGGTATTGCCGATGGTGCCACCGGCAAACTGGTGGGTAATCAGATTTTCGCGCACCAGCTCCTGATAAAGCGCTTCCGCCACATCATCTTCAATCACCAGCGAATGACCGAGGCTTAAGCCGTAACGCGCCACAAACGCATCGTCGACGCGCGCTTCGATATCCACCAGCGTCTGGTCAATACCCACCACCCATGACGGGCTGGCTTCGTTATCGGGTAAAGACTGTTGCAGCAGTAACGGGTCGCGCAGGCTGACGGGAAAATAGTGTTTGGATTTACGTTTACCGGGAAATTTCATGGGATGCGGATCGGTAGCTAATCAGGCGGAGCATGGTAACACACTCCGCCATCGGGGTGCGATCAGCGATAGCGCGAGACCAGTTGCACCATCATCTCGATGTGCGCCGCATCGTCATTCAACGCCGGAATGTATTCGTATTTCTCACCGCCTGCCTCAAGGAAGATTTCGCGGTTCTGTTCGGCGATCTCTTCCAGGGTTTCCAGACAGTCCGCCGCAAATCCCGGACACATCACCTGAATATGCTTGATGCCTTTTTCCGGCAGCATTTTCAGGGTTTCGTCGGTATAGGGCGTTAACCACGGCTCGCGGCCAAAGCGCGACTGGAAGGTCATCATGGTCTTTTCCGGTGCGATTTCCAGCGCACCGACCAGTTCGCGGGTAGTATCGCGGCAGCGTTGCGGATAATCGTCGCCCTCATCGGCGTAACGTTGCGGAATGCCGTGATAGGACATCAACAGCAAATCCGGCTCGCCGTGTTGAGCGAAGGATTTCCGCACCGTGCCCGCCAGCGCGTTGATGTAAGCGGGATGATCCGCGTAATCGCGAATAAAATTCACGCCCGGAATACGGCGATAAAGCGCGAGGATGCGCGCCAGCTCATCCCATACGGCGGCCACAGTGGAGCAGGAATATTGCGGATAAAGCGGCAGCACGATGATATTGGTGACGCCATTTTCGACCAGCTCCGCCATGGCGTTATCCAGCGATGGCCTGCCGTAGCTCATGCCCAGCACCACCGGAATATCGGGCAAGCGCGCCGATAGCGCCTGCTGTTGGCGGCGGCTATATACCAGCAGCGGCGAGCCTTCTTCCATCCAGATCGACTGATAGAGTTTAGCGACGCGAGGAGAACGCAGCGGCAGGATCACGCCGCGCAACAGCGGCCACCAGAGCAATGGAGAGGTGTCCACGACGCGTTTGTCGCTTAAAAACTGGCGTAGATAGCGTTTAACAGCGGGCGCCGTCGGAGCATCCGGTGTACCGAGATTGACCAGTAAAATACCTGTTTTTTCGAAACGCATTACCCGCCCTTACCTGACTAAATGGCTGATAATTGTAGCTGAAAACCTGGCAGGATAAATCTATTGATATGAGAGCCAACTCCCTTCTTCGGGAAAGAAAAGCGCTGGCTCTGTATTATGCGGCGAGGAATTAACCGAGGATTTTTTCCAGTTCTGCGCGGACTTCGCTGACCGCTTTGGTGCCGTCAACTTTCGCGTACTGGGTGTTGCCCGCCTGTGCTTCTTGTTGGTAGTAGCCGATCAGCGGCGCGGTCATCTGATGGTATTCCACCAGGCGCTTACGCACGGTTTCTTCCTGATCGTCTTTACGGGTGGTCAGCTCTTCGCCGGTCACGTCGTCTTTGCCTTCCACTTTCGGCGGATTGAATTTGACGTGGTAAACGCGGCCAGACGCAGCGTGTACGCGGCGGCCAATGATACGGTCAACAATCAGCTCATCCGGCACATCGAACTCAAGCACGTAATCTACTTTGATGCCCGCTTCTTTCATGGCGTCGGCCTGCGGGATAGTGCGCGGGAAACCGTCGAGCAGGAAACCGTTGCGGCAATCTTCCTGAGCAATGCGCTCTTTTACCAGGGCAATCACCAGCTCATCGGTCACCAGTTTGCCGGCGTCCATGATGTCTTTAGCCTGTTTGCCCAGCTCAGAGCCGGATTTTACTGCGGCGCGTAACATGTCACCGGTAGAGATTTGCGGAATGCCGTATTTCTCCATGATGAACTGTGCCTGAGTACCTTTTCCTGCGCCCGGAGCGCCGAGCAGAATAATACGCATTGCGTAATTCCCCATACGATTTGATTATTACTGAAAGTAGCGAGGCCAAAACCATACCACTAAAGGCAGTACTACGACAAGAAACGCGGGACAGGTGAATGCTTTCAAGCGCCTGGAGGGAAGCAATAAAACACAGAGTGGCGGGAATTTCCCCCTCTCAGCGTAGCGAGAGGGGGAAAAAGCAGCCTTACGAAACCAGAAGCTGGTTCATGCGGCGAATAAACAAGTTTGGATCTTCCAGAGTGCCGCGTTCGGCCAACAGCGCCTGGTCGAGCAGCAATTCCACCCACTCTTTGAAGCGCGCGTCATCCTGGGTATCCGCCGTGCGTTTCACCAGCACGTGGTCCGGGTTCAGCTCAAAGATGTATTTCACTTCCGGCACCGCCTGGCCCGCAGCGGCAAACAGTTTTGCCATCTGGGTGCTCATTTCGTCGTTGTCGGTGGTGACAATCGCCGGGGTGTCGGTCAGACGGTGGGTAAAGCGCACCTCTTTCACGCGGTCGCCCAGCAGCGTTTTCACGCGCTCAACGAACGGCTCCAGCGCTTTTTCCGCTTCTTTGGTCTGCTCGTCCACTTCATCCGCCAGCTTATCCAGCGACTCGTCCGCTTTGGCGATAGACTGGAATTTCTTGCCGTCGAACTCGGTCAGGTAGCTCATCATCCACTCATCGATGCGATCGGAAAGCAGCAGTACCTCGATGCCTTTCTTACGCAGCAGCTCCAGATGCGGGCTGCTCTTGGCCGCGGCGTAGCTGTCGGCAGTGATGTAGTAGATCTTCTCCTGGCCTTCTTTCATGCGCGCCACATACTCTTCCAGCGACACGGTCTGCTCAGAAGAATCGGTATGGGTGGACGCAAAGCGCAGCAGTTTAGCGATGGTTTCCTGGTTGGCGTTGTCTTCCGCCGGGCCTTCTTTCAGCACAAGGCCGAACTGTTTCCAGAAGGTCTGGTATTTTTCCGCATCGTCTTTCGCCAGTTTTTCCAGGGTCTGCAATGCGCGTTTGGTCAGCGCATTGCGCAGATTGCGGGTCACGGTGCTGTCCTGCAGGATTTCACGCGACACGTTCAGCGGCAGATCGTTGGAGTCGATAAGCCCACGGATAAAGCGCAGGTAGTTCGGCATGAACTGCTCGGCGTCATCCATGATAAACACGCGCTGCACGTAGAGTTTCAGGCCGTGTTTATGATCGCGGTTCCACATATCCCACGGTGCCTGGGACGGCACATACAGCAGGCTGGTGTACTCCTGCTTGCCTTCCACGCGGTTATGGCTCCAGATCAGCGGATCGGTGAAGTCATGGGCGATGTGCTTGTAGAACTCGTTGTACTCATCATCGCTGATCTCAGACTTGCTGCGGGTCCACAGCGCCTGGGCTTTGTTGATTTTTTCGAAGCTAACGACGGTTTCGCCGTCTTTCTCTTCGTGCTTTTCGATCTCAACCGGCAGCGCGATGTGATCGGAATATTTGCTGATGATCGAGCGCACACGCCAGTCGTCGAGGAACTCGTCCTCGCCTTCGCGCAGGTGCAGGGTAATTTCGGTGCCGCGATCGGCTTTATTGATGTCTGCAACGGTGTATTCACCCTCGCCCGCCGATTCCCAGAACACGCCCTCTTCAGCGCTAACGCCTGCGGCGCGGGTACGAACGGTGACGTTGTCCGCCACAATAAACGCAGAGTAGAACCCCACGCCGAACTGGCCAATCAGTTGGCTGTCTTTCGCCTGATCGGAGCCCATGCTTTCCAGAAATGCTTTGGTGCCGGATTTGGCAATGGTGCCCAAGTGATCGATCACCTCATCGCGGGTCATCCCGATGCCGTTATCGGCGATAGTCAGGGTGCGGTTAGCTTTATCAAAAGAAACGCGCACGCGCAGATCGCCGTCGCCTGCGTAAAGATCCGGGTTGGACAGCGCGCGAAAACGCAGCTTATCCGCCGCATCGGAGGCGTTGGAAATCAGCTCGCGCAGGAAAATTTCTTTGTTGGAATACAAGGAATGGATCATCAGGTGCAGAAGCTGTTTTACTTCTGACTGGAAACCACGGGTTTCTTGTCCTTTCATTTAAGTCGACCTCAACAATGCCATTTAATGGGGTGGTAAGACGTTGAGGGATAGATGGGGATAGGGGACTGGAATTTCAAGCGGAGCGTGTGAAGACACGCTCCGAATGATTAAAAAACAATCTTGTGACGACCGACCAGAGAGTGCGACAGCGTGGTGCCGTCCACCATTTCCAGTTCGCCGCCGACCGGCACGCCGTGAGCGATGCGGCTGGCATCAACGCCGTACTGCCCGCACAGTTCCGCGATGTAGTTAGCCGTGGCTTCGCCTTCCACCGTGGGGTTGGTGGCGAGGATCACTTCTTTTAGCGACTCGCTTTCCAGACGCTGCTCAAGGCGATCCAGACCGATGTCCTGCGGACCGATACCATCCAGCGGAGAGAGATGGCCCATCAGCACAAAGTAGCGGCCGGAAAACTGCCCGGTCTGCTCAATCGCGTAGATATCCGCCGGGCTTTCCACTATGCAGATTTGACCATTTTCCCGACGGCGCGGGTTGGCGCAAATATGGCAGATTTCCTGCTCGGTGAAGGTGCGGCAATCGACGCAATGGCCGATTTCCGACATGGCGCGAGTCAACGCCTGCGCCAGGCGCATGCCGCCGCTGCGATCGCGCTGCAACAGCGTGAAGGCCATACGCTGCGCTGATTTCGGGCCAACACCCGGCAGGCAGCGCAACGCTTCCATCAGTTGTGTCAGCAGAGGACTGGTTTGCATCAGAACGGCATCTTAAAGCCTGGCGGCAACTGCATACCGGAAGAAACAGACGCCATTTTCTCTTTCTGAGTTTCTTCGATACGACGCGCGGCATCGTTAAACGCAGCGGCAACCAGATCTTCCAGCATGTCTTTATCGTCTTCCAGCAGGCTCGGATCGATTTCCACGCGACGGCAGTTATGCGCGCCGTTGATGGTCACTTTCACCAGGCCCGCGCCGGATTCGCCGGTCACTTCCAGTTGCGCGATCTCTTCCTGCATCTGCGCCATTTTTTCTTGCATCTGCTGGGCTTGCTTCATCAGATTACCCAGACCGCCTTTTCCAAACATATGCATCTCTCTTTACTTAGGGGCTCGCCGGGCGTCTCCGCTCAGCGATACCGGGTTTACAACAGGCAGAAATCCTGCCCGTCAAAGGGGGCGAATACTCTCTTCATCCAGATCGGCGTCGAAGAAACGACGCAGGGTCTGGATATTGGCATCCGCGATGATCGACTCGCGCGCCTGCGCCAGCTTCTCTTCATAAATCGCCTGCCGCCACTCAAGGGGCGTACGCTGGGCGAGATTATCATCTTCAATGATAGTCAGTTCAATCGGCATGCCATACAGCTGGCTCATCGCCTCGCTGAGTGTCTGCCGCGCTGCGGGCGAATTCAAATGGCGCTGAGTGGAACGCAGGTGCAGGCAGATGTTTGGCCCGTCCTGCTCTTTCCAGGCGTTCAGCGCCACCTGCTCGACCAGTTTCGGCAGCTTTAATAAGCTTACATCACGCGCCCATTCATCGCGCTCCAGAGATTCCTGCGCCAGTTTCGCGGCCAGCTCCGGGGTTTTCTCATGCTCGAGCGCTTTTTTCAGCGCTTTCGGCGTGGCGACGGGTTCCGGCGTGACTTCCACCACGTTCTGCGCTTTCCAGCGGTAGGCTTCCGGTTTGACCGGGGCGCTCTCCTGTGGCGCTTTCGCCGGTTTCGCTTTTGCCCGTTCGGTGACCGAGGCCAGTCGTTCGAGCGCGGAGTTATTCACCGGCCGCGCGGTACCTGGCGCTGCCGGTTCACTCTTTTTTGCTTTGCTGCCCTCCTGGGCTTTCTGCAAGCGGCTGCGGGCTTCCAGCAGATGGCTGGTGGCATCAGGCAGCGGGACGTTCGATGCAGGCGGCTGCGGCGCGACCGACGACGGCGCTTCCACGCGGGCGACGGGTTGCGCAGCCACTGCCGGTATCACCGTCTGCATCGGCTGCGGTTCCACTATGGGTGCACGCGGGTGAAACGCCAGCGCACGCAGCAACGTCATTTCCACGCCCATCCGCCGGTCCGGCGCCCAGGGCAATTCTTTGCGGCCAATCAGCAGCGTTTGATAATACAGCTGCACATCCGCTGGCGGCAGCGTTCTCGCCAGTTCACGCAGGCGCTGTTCAATGGCGGCCATATCCGTACCGATAGCGGCGGGAGAAAGCTGCACCATGGCAATGCGATGCAGCAGGCTGAGCATTTCTACCAGCAGCGCTTCCCACTCCACGCCACGGGAATGCGCCTCGTTAATCAGGCACATTACGGTTTCGCCTTCGGCGCGGGCCAGCGCTTCAATCAGCGCCAGCGCCTGGGAGTCGTCGAGGGTGCCTAACATAGCGCTAACTGCCGCCGTGTTGACCTGCCCGTCGCCGCTGGCGATGGCCTGGTCGGTCAGGCTTAATGCATCACGCAGGCTGCCTTCCGCCGCACGTGCCAGCAGTTGCAGGGCGCGCGATTCGTGGTCGATTTTTTCCTGGGTAAGAATATGTTCCAGCTGATCGCGGATCTGCTCAACGTCCAGCGCTTTAAGATGGAATTGTAGGCAGCGCGACAGGATCGTCACCGGCAGTTTTTGCGGATCGGTCGTCGCCAGCAGGAATTTGACGTGCGCGGGCGGCTCTTCAAGCGTCTTCAACAGTGCGTTAAAGCTGTGGCGCGAGAGCATGTGCACTTCGTCAATCAGATAAACTTTGAAGCGCCCACGGGCGGGCGCATATTGCACGTTATCCAGCAGATCGCGGGTATCTTCAACCTTGGTGCGCGAGGCGGCGTCGATTTCGATCAAATCGACAAAGCGGCCCTGCTCGATTTCGCGGCAGTTGTCGCACACGCCGCACGGGGTCGCCGTAATGCCGGTTTCGCAGTTCAGCCCTTTGGCTAACAGACGCGCAATCGAGGTTTTCCCCACGCCGCGCGTGCCGGAAAACAGGTATGCGTGATGGATACGCCCGAGGGATAATCCGTTCGCCAGCGCGGTCAGTACGTGTTCCTGGCCGACGACGTCAGCAAAGGTTTGTGGGCGCCATTTACGGGCTAAGACCTGATAACTCATGGGCTGGCTCTGAAATGCCTGGATGGTGAATAGAGAGGGGTAATGCTAACACAGCCCCACCTGTACGGCGAGGCTGTCGGGGGGCGAATATCAATGACCGGGGAACGGAACCAGGCTGAAGCAGTCGATGCCCGCCTGTTGCAGGCGCTGCTCGCCGCCGAGGTCAAACAGGTTGATGATAAACGCAGCGTCTTTCACTTCTCCACCCAGGCGGCGGATCAGTTTCACGGTGGCGTCGATGGTGCCGCCAGTCGCCAGCAGATCGTCCACCACCAGCACTTTGTCGCCGGGTTTGATCGCATCAACGTGGATTTCCAGCTGATCGGTGCCGTATTCCAGCTCATAGCTTTCTGCGATGGTTTCACGCGGCAGCTTGCGCGGTTTACGCACCGGGACAAAACCGACGCCCAGCGCCAGCGCGACCGGCGCGCCGAACAGGAAACCGCGCGCTTCGGTGCCCACCACTTTGGTGATGCCGGCGTCTTTGTAGCGCTCGGTCAGCAGTTCGATACTTAACGCGTAGGCTTTGGGGTCTTCCAGCAGGCTGGTGACGTCACGAAACAGGATGCCCGGCTTCGGGTAATCCTGGATGCTTTTAATACTGTTTTTAAGAAATTCAAGCTGCTGTGCAGTCGCGGTCATAATTACATGCCTGATTAAAACGGGTTGACTCACAAGGCACGCCAAAGGGGCTAAACGCGGTTTTGCTTAAGCATTAACCAGGGCGTGTCTGTTGCCGAAAACGCCAGAATGTACTGGCTGAGCCATCGAAATGCAACAATTCAGATGCGGGTTCAGGGGTTTTGTTGCTTTTCGTCAATCACCGGGATACGCCACATAAAGATCAGCAGGCAACCCAGAATCGTTAATAACAAAATACGCACCCAGAACATATTTACCAGCCACAGCGACACGGCAAATGTCACAAGAATAAACGCTATCGCCCGGGGTTTAGCGCCACGCGGCATCGCTTTATGCTGTTGCCAGTAGCGTAAATACCCGCCAAACCACGAGCGGTACAGCAGCCAGTGGTGAAAGCGTGGCGATGATCGGGCAAAACACCAGGCCGCCAGCAGTAAAAAAGGGGTGGTGGGAAGCAACGGGAGCACCACGCCAAGCGTCGCGAGGACTACCGCAATCCAGCCAATGATGATTAAAATAAGTCTTTGCATAGTCGCTTCCACAGAGTCATGTCGGCTACTGTAGCACAGCGCGCACGGGACACAGCGGAGAGCGAATGAAAACCGACCGATTATTACAATCGCTACAAACGCGTATGGAAAACCTGGCCCAGATGCTTGAACCGCTGGCGCAGCATCGCACTCTGTCGGCGCGTTTCGATCGCCAACTTTTCCAGACTCGCTCAACGCTTATCAATGATTATTTACAGGAATGCTGGCGCAATCTGGACGCCTTAACCGATCACGTCCGGCAACAAAAAACCGCACAAGTCGCCTGGCTGGCGGAGCATCTTGTCGCCCAGATGGAAGCGCTGGCTCGTGAAGGCGCAACCTGGTCGTTGCGTCATCATGACAGCGCCCATCTGCCCGCAGGCCGTCGCCATGCGCAGCTGTTGCAGCATCAGGAGTATGAACGCCGCCTGCTGGCGATGAAGCAGCAGCGCGAAGCGCAGTTGCGCGATGTTGAAACTCTGCAAGCGCAGCAGAAATTACATAAAGAGATTGATGCGCTGGATGGCCGTCTGGCGCGCTGCCGCCATGCGCTGGCGGGCATTGAGCGCGTGCTGGCGCGGCAAACACGTTAACCCACAGGAGAAAACCGTGTCCCTTGAGAACGCCCCCGATGACGTCAAACTGGCGGTGGATTTAATTATGCTGCTGGAAACGCACAACATTGCGCCAGAGACGGCGTTAAGCGCGCTGGAAATGGTGCGGCAGGATTTTTTGCGAAAACAGCGGGAAGCGGAGAAGCCAGATTAAGCTTCCTCTCCTGCCGGTCACGTCGCAGGAGAGGCCGGTCGGTGGTTAGATTGCCGCGTCGTCTTCTTCGCCGGTGCGGATACGCACCACGCGCGCCACATCAAACACGAAGATTTTACCATCGCCAATTTTACCGGTCTGCGCAGTGCGGATAATGGTATCCACGCAGGTATCGACAATATCGTCAGTCACCACGATTTCAATTTTCACCTTTGGCAGGAAATCCACCATATATTCCGCGCCACGGTACAGCTCGGTATGCCCTTTCTGGCGGCCAAAACCTTTTACTTCGGTCACGGTCATCCCGGTGATACCCACTTCAGCCAGCGCCTCGCGCACATCATCCAGTTTGAAAGGTTTAATAATTGCATCAATCTTTTTCATGGTGAACCCTTAAATCATCTCGCCTGAGGCACAGTTATCTACGCGTAATCGGTTGCTCACCGTACCATATGTTGAGGCCGGTTTGGCAGCAAAACTACTCTTTAAAATCATTTGCATCGAGCTCGTGGCGGGCCAGCAGTTTATAGAACTCGGTGCGGTTGCGCCCCGCCATACGGGCGGCGTGGGTCACATTGCCTTTAGTGATCTGCAAAATCTTACGCAGGTAGTTGAGTTCAAACTGGTTACGCGCCTCGACAAAGGTCGGCAGCACCGAGTTTTCCCCTTCCAGCGCCTGGCCGACCAGCGCTTCGCTGATCACCGGCGCGGAGGTCAGCGCCACGCACTGCTCGATCACGTTGACCAGTTGGCGCACGTTGCCCGGCCAGCTTGCCCCCATCAGGTATTTCATGGCTTCGGTGGAAAAGCGCCTTACAAAAGGCTTATGGCGATCCGCCGCCTGGCGCAGGAGATGGTTCGCCAGCAGCGGGATATCTTCCGCACGCTCGTTAAGTGCGGGGATTTTCAGGCTCACGACGTTCAGGCGATAAAACAGATCCTCGCGGAATTCGCCACGCGCCATCGCTTTGGGTAAATCCCGGTGGGTGGCGGAAATGATCCGCACATCGATGTCGATATCGCGGTTGCTGCCGAGCGGGCGCACTTTACGCTCCTGCAAGACGCGCAGCAGTTTGACCTGTAGCGGGATCGGCATATCGCCGATTTCATCGAGAAAGAGCGTGCCGCCTTCCGCTGCCTGAAACAGCCCTTCCCGGCTGCTTACCGCGCCGGTAAACGCACCGCGCGCATGGCCGAACAGTTCTGACTCCAGCAACTGTTCCGGCAGCGCGCCGCAGTTAATGGCGATAAAGGCTTTTTTCGCCCGGGGGCTGGCGTTGTGGATGGCCTGCGCCAGCACCTCTTTACCGGTGCCGCTCTGGCCGTTGATCAGCACGCTGACGTCGGACTGCGCCACCATCCGCGCCTGTTCGAGCAGGCGCAGCATCAGCGGGCTGCGGGTGACGATAGTGTTTTGCCATTCGTCATCGCCGCCGACGCCCTTGTGGGCCAGCGCGTCGTCGATGGCCTGATACAGCGCGTCTTTATCGACGGGTTTAGTGAGAAAACTGAAAACGCCCTGCTGAGTAGCCGCCACCGCGTCGGGGATGGAGCCGTGCGCGGTGAGAATGATCACCGGCAAACCGGGCTGCACTTTCTGAATTTCGCTGAACAGTTCCATACCGTCCATCTCATCCATACGCAGGTCGCTGATCACCAGATCAATCTGCTCGCGCGCCAGTACTTTTAGCCCTTCCGCCCCGCTTTCGGCGGTTTCCACGCTGTAGCCCTCGCTGGTCAGGCGTAAGCCTAACAGTTTGAGCAAGCCGGGATCGTCATCCACCAGCAGTAAGCGCGCCGGTTTATGCTGCGTCATGGTTTTGCCTCCTGCGTATCAGCGGGGGTTTCCTTGTCATCCGGCGTCGTTGCCGGATGCGTTGCGTCAGGCAATTCGCTGCCCGGTATTTTGCGCGAGGAAAGCCGACGTTCAATGTCGGTCAGGTTTTCAAGTTTTTGGCTCACCTGAGCAAGTTGGCTGCGCAGACGGTGCTGCTGTTCGCGCAACATATCCAGCTCGCTGTCGCTGGTCTGCTGCAATTTGGCATAGCGGCTACGCTCTTCAGCAAGCTGCAACTGGGCAGCCTGATTATCGCGCCATACCTGATAGAGCGGGCGAATTTGCGAAGGGATATCGGCGGCAAGCTCATCAAGGCGATTAACATAGCGGCGGCGTTCGCCGGGGGTAATTTTCGCGCTGGACAGCAGAATGCCGCGTTTGAAGGTCGCCTGCCAGGTATCATCCTGCAACGCGCGGGCTTCAGCCCGCGCGTAGGCGGGCGCAAGCCGTTCCGCGCAATCCATTCCACGTAGCCAGTAAAGCGGGTTATGGTCGCTGTCATGGCCCGACAGCCGCCAGATGTCCTGGCAATCGGTTGAGAGAAAATCAGCCACCTGTTGTTCAGGATATTTAGGCTGGTGTCGGTCTATTTTGCTGTGGATCGCGTCTTCTGCGCAGCCGGTAAGCATTAATGCGGCCAGCGTACCGCCCGCAAGCGCGAAAACGGGTTTAAAAGACGACGCTGCGCGCCGCCATAGCCTGCTAAACAATACATTCATGATGACGATTTTTCCGGGTCACAGACAGGCAATTCGATGCGGAAACAAACATCGGCGGTGTTATCGTCCACCAGATGGAGTTCTCCATGCATCCGTCGAATACAATCCTGGGCGATGCTCAGCCCCAGGCCACTGCCTTTAACCGCCCCTTTTCGTTGATGGCTTCCCTGAAAGAATGGCTCAAAAATCATGTCGCGTTCAGCAGCAGGAATTGGCGTGCCGCTGTTCGCCACATCAATCCGCACCCGGTTACCGACCTGTCGGCTGCGAATATAAATGTTACCGGATTCGCTCCCATAGTGCACCGCATTGGAATAGAGATTATCTATTACGCTCATCAACAACATAGGTTCAGCCTGGCAGGATGCGGCTTCCAGTGCCAGATCGGTACGCATCATTTTTGCCCGGGCCGGCAGGCTGTGGGCGGAGATAACCATATCGATTAACGGTTCCAGTTCAACTTTTTCCAGCTCAATAACGCCATCGGCCAGTTTGCGGTTGTAATCCAGCAGTTGCTCAATCAATTTCTGTAAGTTGCGGCTGCTGCTGTCGAGGATGGACACCACCTCTTCCTGCTCCGCCGTGAGCGGCCCCACCACCCGATCGGCCAGCAGTTCGGTCCCTTCGCGCAGGCTGGCGAGGGGGGTTTTCAACTCATGGGATATGTGCCGCAGGAACTGGTGGCGCTGAGATTCCAGCCAGGATAAGCGTTCGCTTAACCAGATCACCCGTTGCCCTACTGAACGCAGCTCGCGTGGCCCTTTAAACATCACCGAATCGCCCAGCAATTCGCCCTCACCCAGCCGGTTAATCATCCGTTCGATGCCCTTCACCGGGCCGATAATCATCCGGGTAAAAAGCACGACCAGGCCCAGGCTGACCAGAAAAAGAAGCATCGCCTGCCAGCCAAAGAATTGCCCCCGGGAGGCGATATCCCGCTGTAATTGCTGCCCACGAGAAAACACCACGCTGCGCGTGGTTTGCACCATTTCACTGTTGGCTTTGGCGAAGGCGTCCAGATGGTCGTCCGCCGCGTCGGCGAGCCCGCTGTCTTTACATTGCAGTTGCGCCAGCGCGTCAAGATTGTCCTTTAGCCGCTGATAAAGGGCTTTATCCGGCAGGACGATGGCATGGGATTCAAGCATCTGCGCATAACGCTGGCGCTGCGTTTGATACACCTTTTCAAGGGTGGCATCATCCAGCACGCAATACTGCCGATAGCTGCGCTCCATTTCCAGCGCGGCATTGGTCATGGCTTCACTGCGCCGGGCGTCGATCAGGGTTGTGCGGTTAGTGCGTGCCGCCTGTTTGCTGAGGTCGTTCAGGCTCTGCCAGGCCTGCCAGGCCAGTACCAACAAAGGCAGCAGGATCAGTAAAAAGGCCATAACGACCAATTGGCGCAGCGAGCGTGGAAAGAGGGACCAGCGTTTCACCAGGATTCCCTTTCAGAAAAGTTGTAGCTGGATGCTAACTGACATCAGGGGCACAGGAAAGGGTGAAACGCAGAAACGACAAAGGCAGGGAAAAAATCCCTGCCTTTGTCGTGAAATAGGCGGTGCCTTACTCAACGTGTCGCCCGGGGTCAGATAAAGCAAAGCTATTATCAATAGTTGGACGGCAGGCACCTGTTTGTGCGTCATTCGAAGTTTATGTAGCGCTCGCGTGGGGCTGACATAAGAAGGTGAATGAGCCACTGGCGATTATTATGCATCAACTGTGCCAATAAAGCCAACAAATATATAATAAACTGATAAATAAGAGTTTATATATATTTAAAATTTTGTATCCCGTTGGTTCAGGAAAGGTAAAAATGTCGCCAATAAGCAACACAACCGGACCTTGAAATATTTAATTATAAAAATCAAACAAATAGGCGTCTCCTTTTGGAGACGCCTTACTTTGCGCATTGTCGCAAAATTGCGACAGACATTCCTGGGCCCTGTTAGCCCAACTGCTTACGCGCATTACGGAAGATACGCATCCAGGGGCTATCCTCACCCCAGTTCTCCGGGTGCCAGGAGTTGCTGACGGTGCGGAAAACACGCTCCGGATGCGGCATCATCAGCGTCACGCGGCCACTTTCGCTGGTCACCGCCGTGATCCCGTTCGGCGAGCCGTTCGGGTTAGCCGGATAGGTTTCGGTTACCTTGCCAAAGTTATCCACGTAGCGCAGCGCCACCAGGCCTTTGCTTTCCAGATGGGCCAGATGGGTAGCGTCACGCACTTCCACGCGGCCTTCGCCGTGAGAAACCGCAATCGGCATCCGGGAACCGGCCATGCCGTCCAGCAGCAGCGACGGGCTGGAGGTCACTTCCACCAGGCTGAAACGCGCTTCGAAGCGATCGGAGTGGTTACGCACAAAGCGCGGCCACAGGTCACTGCCCGGGATCACTTCACGCAGATTCGACATCATCTGGCAGCCGTTACACACGCCCAGCGCCAGCGTTTGCGGACGGTGGAAGAAAGTCTCGAACTCATCGCGCACGCGGCTATTGAACAGGATTGATTTCGCCCAACCTTCGCCCGCACCCAGCACGTCGCCGTAGGAGAAACCGCCGCAGGCCACCAGCGCCTGGAACGATTCCAGCCCGGTGCGGCCCGCCAGCAAGTCGCTCATATGCACGTCGATGGCGTCAAAGCCCGCGCGATAAAACGCTGCTGCCATCTCCACATGGGAGTTAACGCCCTGCTCGCGCAGCACCGCCACCTTCGGACGCGCCCCGGTAGCGATAAACGGCGCGGCGATATCTTCCGCGATATCAAAGCTCAGTTTTACGTTCAGGCCCGGATCGCTTTCGTTTGCTTTGGCTTCATGCTCCTGATCGGCGCACGCCGGGTTATCGCGCAGGCGTTGCATCTGCCAGGTGGTTTCCGCCCACCACATACGAAGCGTGGAGCGGCTTTCGCTGAACACCACATGGCCGTCGGCAGTCAGGACAAAACGATCTCCGGCTACGGCTTTACCCAGATAGTGAACGCAATCACCCAAACCATGCGTTTTCAGGATCTGCTCAACCGCTGCGCGATCTGACGCCGCCACCTGGATCACCGCACCCAGCTCTTCATTGAATAATGCCGCCAGGCGATCGTTGCCCAGGGTCGCGATATCCGCTTCAACGCCGCAGTGACCAGTAAAGGCCATTTCCGCCAGCGTCACCAGCAGGCCGCCGTCGGAACGGTCGTGGTAAGCCAGCAGTTTACGCTGCGCGACCAGCGCCTGGGTGGCGTCGTAAAAGCTTTTCAGCTTCGCCGGGTCGCGCACGTCTGCCGTTTTATCGCCCAGTTGACGGTAAACCTGCGCCAGTGCAGTCGCGCCCAACGCATTGTGACCTTCGCCCAGGTCGATAAGCAGCAGGGCGTTATCGTCGGTAGAAAGCTGCGGCGTCACGGTATGGCGTACATCTTCTACGCGGGCAAACGCGGTGATAACCAGCGACAGCGGCGAGGTCATTTCACGGGTTTCATTACCTTCCTGCCAGCGGGTTTTCATCGACATGGAGTCTTTGCCCACCGGAATGGTCAGACCCAGTTGCGGGCACAGCTCTTCGCCCACGGCTTTCACTGCATCGTACAGGCCCGCATCTTCACCAGGGTGGCCTGCAGCGGCCATCCAGTTTGCCGAAAGCTTGATGCGTTTGATATCGCCAATCTGGGTCGCTGCGATGTTAGTCAGCGCTTCCCCTACCGCCAGACGGCCTGACGCGGCGAAATCGAGCAGTGCCACCGGCGCGCGTTCACCCAGGGACATGGCCTCGCCGTAGTAGCTGTCGAGGCTGGCAGTGGTGACCGCGCAGTTAGCAACCGGGATCTGCCACGGACCGACCATCTGATCGCGCGCCACCATGCCGGTGACGGTACGGTCGCCAATGGTGACCAGAAAGGTTTTTTCCGCCACCGTCGGCAGATGCAGTACGCGGTTAACCGCGTCGGCAATGGAGATAGCGCTACAGTCCAGCGCCTCGCCCACCGCCTGCAAACGCTCAACGTTGCGGGTCATTTTCGGGGTTTTGCCCAGCAGCACGTCCAGCGGCATATCGATGGGTTGATTATCGAAGTGGCTGTCGTTAAGCGTCAGGTGCTGTTGTTCAGTCGCTTCGCCAATCACCGCATACGGCGCGCGCTCACGGCGGCACAGCTCGTCAAACAGCGCCAACTGTTCCGGCGCAACCGCCAGCACATAACGTTCCTGAGATTCGTTACACCACACTTCCAGCGGGCTCATGCCCGGCTCGTCGTTCAAAATGTCGCGCAGCTCGAAACGCCCGCCGCGACCGCCATCGCTTACCAGTTCCGGCATGGCGTTAGACAAGCCGCCCGCGCCAACGTCATGAATAAACAGAATCGGGTTAGCGTCGCCCAACTGCCAGCAGCGGTCGATCACTTCCTGGCAGCGGCGTTCCATTTCCGGGTTGTCGCGCTGTACCGAAGCGAAATCCAGGTCAGCATCCGACTGGCCGGACGCCATTGACGATGCCGCGCCGCCGCCCAGCCCGATATTCATCGCCGGGCCGCCCAGCACGATCAGCTTCGCGCCCGGTGGGATTTCGCCCTTTTTCACGTGGTCGGCACGGATGTTGCCAATCCCGCCCGCCAGCATAATCGGCTTGTGGTAGCCGCGCAGTTCAACGCCGTTGTGGCTGTTGACCTGCTCTTCATAGGTACGGAAATAGCCGTTCAGCGCCGGGCGACCAAATTCATTGTTAAACGCCGCGCCGCCCAACGGGCCTTGAGTGATGATATCCAGCGCGCTGACGATACGCTCCGGCTTGCCGAAATCCTGTTCCCACGGCTGCTCAAAGCCCGGAATGCGCAGGTTGGAGACCGAGAAACCCACCAGCCCTGCTTTCGGTTTCGCGCCGCGCCCAGTGGCGCCTTCATCGCGAATTTCGCCGCCGGAACCGGTGGCGGCACCCGGCCACGGGGAGATCGCCGTCGGGTGGTTATGGGTTTCGACCTTCATCAGGATATGCGCGGCTTCCTGGTGGAAATCATATTGCCCGGCTTCGTGGTCCGCGTAGAAGCGCCCGACTTCAGAGCCTTCCATCACCGCGGCGTTGTCTTTATAGGCAGACAGCACGTGGTCCGGGGTTTTCTCAAAGGTGTTCTTGATCATTTTGAACAGCGACTTCGGCTGCTGTTCGCCGTCGATCACCCAGTCGGCATTGAAGATTTTATGGCGGCAATGTTCAGAGTTGGCCTGGGCGAACATATACAGTTCGATGTCGTTCGGGTTACGCCCCAGTGTGGTGAACGCATCCTGCAAATAATCGATTTCATCTTCGGCCAGCGCCAGGCCGAGACGAATATTGGCCTCTTCCAGCGCGGCGCGTCCCTGCCCTTGCAGATCGACACTTTGTACCGGCGCAGGCTGATGATGGGCAAACAACTGCTCCGCCTGCTCCAGCGAGGCGAACACGGTCTCCATCATTCGGTCATGCAACTCTGCGGCGACCTGCTGCCACTGGGCCTCGGTCAGGGTGCTGGCCTCGACATAATACGCCACGCCGCGCTCAAGGCGCTTAACGCTTGCCAGGCCGCAGTTATGGGCGATATCGGTGGCCTTGGAAGACCAGGGGGAGAGGGTGCCGGGACGCGGCGTAACGACAATCAATCGGCCTGATGGCGCATGGCTGCTGAGGTTCGGGCCATATTTCAACAGGCGTTCGAGTTGCGCGTGTTCTTCGGTGGTCAGTGGAGCGGTGATGTCAGCAAAATGAACATACTCGGCGTAAATGTCACTCACCGGCAGGTGAGCATCGTTAAAGCGGGCCAGCAGTTTGTTAATACGAAATGCCGACAAAGCGGGCGAACCACGCAGAATTTCCATCATCAAAACTCTCTCGTCTTCGGGCGTGAGCGGCGCTCACAGGGGCGCATGGGGAAAACGGGCGTCATTATAAAGAATCCGGCACGCCGACGAAACCGTTTGCGTAGAAATAAAATCGTCAATCGATAGCGCCTATAAATGTGATTGAAAGCGCGAATAAGTTGCCTCATGCGGTTTTATTAAGCAAAATGCCGCTCATTCAACAATAAAAACCGCATATTCATGACGATATTTAGCTGAGCCCCTTTCCAGCACAGAGAATTAACTATTTGAAAAAATTAAAGATTAATTATCTGTTTATCGGCATCGTGACCTTGCTACTGGCTGTGGCGCTTTGGCCCGCCATTCCCTGGTTTGATAAAGCCGAGAATCGTATCGCCGCGATCAAAGCTCGGGGAGTATTGCGCGTAAGCACGCTGTCCAGCCCGCTGATTTATAACCGGGTTAACGACAAAGTGGTGGGTCTGGATTATGAACTGGCCCAGAGCTTTGCCGATTACCTGGGCGTGAAGCTGCAAATCACCGTACGTCCCACCATCAATAAGCTGTTCGACGATCTGGATAACGGTAAAGCGGATATCCTGGCGGCAGGCCTGGTCTATAACCAGGAGCGCAGCAAAAACTACCAGCCTGGCCCTACTTATTACTCGGTTTCCCAACAGCTGGTGTATCGCGTCGGTAAAACCCGCCCTAAAACCCTGGCCACGATCAGCGACGCGCAGCTGACTATCGCGCCTGGACACGTGGCGGCTAACGATCTTCAGGCGCTCAAAGCGCGTAAATATCCCGATCTGAACTGGCGTGTGGATGAGCACAGTAACAGCAACATGCTGTTAGGGCAGGTCGCAGACGGCACGCTGGATTACACGGTTGCCGATTCTGTGGCAATTAATTTGTTCCAGCGCGTCCATCCGCAGATTGCGGTGGCGCTGGACATCACCGATGAGCAGCCGGTCACCTGGTTCAGCCTGCGCGACGGGGATAATACGCTGTCCGCCGCCCTGCTCGACTTTTTCAATCAGATCACCGAAGACGGTACCCTGGCGCGGCTGGAAGAAAAATACCTCGGTCACGGCGATGACTTTGACTATGTCGATACCCGCAGCTTTTTACGCGCGGTGGACAGCGTTCTGCCGGACCTGAAGCCGCTGTTCGAAAAGTACGCCACGGATATCGACTGGAAACTGCTGGCGGCCATCTCTTACCAGGAATCCCACTGGGACCCGCAGGCCACATCGCCTACCGGCGTGCGTGGGCTGATGATGCTTACCCGTAACACGGCGCAAAGCCTGGGCTTATCCGATCGGCTCGACCCGGAACAAAGCATTAGCGGTGGGGCTCGTTATTTAAAAGATATGATGAGCAAAGTGCCGGAAAGCGTGCCTGAAGAGGAGCGCATCTGGTTTGCGCTGGCGGCCTACAATATGGGGTATGCCCATATGCTGGACGCCCGCGCCCTGACGGCGAAACAGAAAGGCAACCCGGATAGCTGGGCCGATGTGAAGCAACGGCTGCCGCTGCTCAGCCAGAAGCCGTATTACTCGAAAACCACCTACGGCTATGCCCGTGGACACGAAGCCTATGCGTACGTGGAAAACATCCGTAAATATCAAATCAGCCTGGTGGGATATTTAATGGAGAAAGAAAAGCAAGCCGAACAGCAACGCCAACTTGCCGAGGCTTACCCCGTCGCCCTGCCGGGGGATATGCCGGCTAACCCTTTCGCAATGCTTCCTTTTGGGCCTTTTTCTCAAGCCGCCTTACCCGAAAGAACTCGCTTAACAGTGCCGAACACGTTGGGGCAAGTACCCCCTCAATAACCTGCATATGGTGATTCATGTGTGGATGAGCCGGGATATTCATTAGCGACCCTACTGCGCCAGTCTTGGCATCGCGCGCGCCGAATACCAGAGTGCCGATACGGCTGTGCACCATCGCGCCCGCACACATGATGCAGGGTTCAAGGGTCACATAAAGAGTGGTATTCAGCAGACGGTAGTTTTGCAGCACCATGCCGCCCTGGCGTAGCGCCATAATTTCCGCATGGGCGGTAGGATCGTGGCGGCCAATGGGGCGGTTCCATCCTTCACCGATCACGCGGTTATCCTGCACCAGTACCGCGCCGACCGGCACTTCCCCTTCATCCCATGCCCGCTGCGCCAGGGTTAATGCATGACGCATCCAGTATTCATGGGAAAATTCAGTCTCTGACACGCTGCACTCCAGGCGAAAAAAAGCGGGCGCATTATACCCAAAATCTGTGGCCATGCATCCGTAAGGCGCTCGTTGAGGGGCATTATTCCAGTTGCTGGAGTTCACCGCGCGGCGTAACGCGCCAGCGGTGCTGGCAGAAATAGAGCAAGGGGTTGTCCTGGCGCGAATCACTATAACCGCTATACAGGCGAAGCGGCGTGCCAATTTGTTGCTCAAGTTGCGCCACTTTTTCATGGCCAAGACAGCGCAGAGTCAGTACCCAGCCACCGTGACGCCGGTCGATCATGCTGGCGATGATTTTCACTTTCGGCAGCCAGGGTGTATCAAAATAAACCTGTTCAACCAGCGGCAGCGGTGAACCGGTAATCAACCACACGTCGGCGTCTGAGCTTTCCAGATAAGCGGTAAGGCGCTCGTGCACCACCGGGAAGGTGATGACCTGGCCGCGAAACCAGGCGACGAACTCCTGCTCAAGCTGCTTCAGGCGGGCTTCGCTGTGTCCGAAGGTGCATCCCCAAAGCAGTAAACTCATCGGCCAGCGCGCCGCGCGGCCTTTAACCGCCAGGGCAATTAAGATAACCGGCAGTAAAGGGATGACTATCAGCAAATTTAACGGCTGGCGGCGCAATAAAAAGCGTAAAAATGTGCCAAACATATCCTGCTGATGCAGGGTGCCGTCCAGATCGAAAAACACTACCCGACGCTCATTATTTGCCAAACCTTGCTCCTCTGGGCTGTCGTATTACGGCTTCTTATTAGCCTAACAGATAGCGACCGATTTTTCCGGTGACCTGCTTACCCGTTTTCCCGGCGGGTTATGCCGTCAAAACCACGATAATCCGGTTTGCACCTCAGAATATTTAATTCATAATAATAAGTAATAATGGAATATATAATTCGTTAAGGCGAGTGAATGACCTTGCCCTTATCTGAGCGGCGCGAACCCTGTGGAGTCTTTCATGAACTGTTTGATACGTATTCGTCAGCGTTATCCCAATCTGGCGCAGAGCGACCGCCGTCTGGCCGAATTCATCCTGACTCATCCTGAAAAGGCCAGGCATTTAAGTTCGCAACAGCTGGCGGAGGAGTCAGGCGTTAGCCAGTCCAGCGTGGTGAAGTTCGCTCAGAAACTGGGATATAAGGGCTACCCCGCCCTGAAACTTGCCATCAGCGATGCGCTGGCCGGGAACCCTAACCCTCATTCAATTCCAGTGCATAATGAAATTCTTGGCGACGATCCCCTGCTGCTGGTGGGTGAAAAGCTGATTAAAGATAATATGGCGGCGATGCATGCTTCGCTGGACATCAACAGCGAAGACAAGCTGGTGGAATGCGTTCAGTTGCTGCGTAATGCCCGGCGTATTGTATTAACCGGGATCGGTGCGTCCGGACTGGTGGCAAAAAACTTCTCCTGGAAGCTGATGAAGATCGGCCTGAATGTGGTTGCGGAACAGGATATGCACGCCCTGCTGGCGGCTGTTCAGGCACTCGATGAAAAAGACGTCATGCTGGCGATTTCCTACTCCGGCGAACGCCGGGAAATCAACCTGGCAGCGGATGAAGCATTGCGCGCTGGCGCGAAGATTATCGCTATCACCGGCTTTACTCCCAATGCCCTACAGCAACGCGCAACGCG
Source organism: Atlantibacter sp. MEI4A-1023 (assembly GCF_056155425.1). Lineage (NCBI taxonomy): Bacteria > Pseudomonadati > Pseudomonadota > Gammaproteobacteria > Enterobacterales > Enterobacteriaceae > Atlantibacter > Atlantibacter sp. MEI4A-1023. The sequence continues at coordinate 1,184,237 of NZ_CM149568.1, read as the reverse complement.
TTGTCTGTATACCATCGCGGAAGAACAGGCCACGCGTAGCGCGGCTATCTCCTCCACCAGCGCGCAAATGATGCTTACCGACTTATTATTTATGGCGCTGGTGCAACAGGATCTAGAAAAGGCCCCGGAACGCATACGGCATAGTGAAGCATTAGTGAAAAAGCTGGTTTAATTAATCAGGGCACACTGCGCCCTGACGCAGATATCACTCAGAGAAAAACACGTGCTGCAAATAACCGTTCAAAACGGTAAGTATTCTTAATGTCATTTTAAAAATAGCGAAAAACCTTTTTCAGTAACGTATGAAATAGATCTTACCCAGCGCAAAGTAATCGGGAAATTAGCTTGTGAGACGGGGTTAAAATAATATAATCCTGCAAGCTTACGGCAATATTATTAAGGACCGCCCGACTGGGCTGCACATAAGGAATGCGCTACATGAAACTCAATCCGTTGTTATTACTGATTTTATTTTCCTTATCTGGCTTTGCTTATGCTGTTGAGGTCCCCATGCTGGGTGATGGCAAAGCGGAAGGCCACCAGATTTGCGGAAAAGGTATTGATGTACAGATAAGAACTCTCAATGATAACTCCTTAATTATTGGTCTGGTGAATAATAAAACCCAACACCGGGATTTATTTAAATCTTTGGAACAAAACGCGGGTGATATGAAATATTCAAAATTTGTCCCGGTGCGTTTTGATAACCTGTCGAAGAATTTTATTGAAGAAGAAAAACCGGAAATCGAGATTGTTTGGGGTCGCGCCATAAATGATAAAAAAGAACCCAGCTATACCCTGGCGCTCGGTCCAAAAGTTTATGCCTGTGGGCTTCTGCAAAAATGGCCTCATGAAGAAGCCAATATTTTATATGGTGAGACCAAATAATTTTCCCTGATGCGCCCTGTCTGTGGCGCATTTTTTTCACTACCCTCAACGCAATCCGTCACGTTTAGCTACCACAATCAGGTGGCGGCATATTGGGCGAATCCCGCGAGTGTGATAAAGTACCGTCGTTCATAATTCATCATTTCCGCAGCAAGATAATATTGTTGCTAAGATGTATTTTCTTTGTAGCTCACACTGATGAGCAACGGCGTACTCTGCACGCTACCCCATGCCTGAATCAGATATAGCGGTAAAGAATTAAATGGCTCTTTTAATCACCAAAAAATGCATTAACTGTGACATGTGCGAGCCGGAATGCCCGAACGAAGCCATCTCAATGGGTGAGAGTATTTATCAGATCAATACCGATCGCTGTACCGAATGCGTGGGACATTACGATACCCCCACCTGCCAGAAAGTCTGCCCGATCCCCAATACTATCCTGAAAGATCCGGCCTATCCGGAGAGTGAAGAACAACTGTGGGACAAATTTGTTGTTCTTCACCACGCCGACAAAATTTAGCTTTCAATGATGACCGTCGCGCAGGCGTAGTGACGTTCATCAGACAGGGTCACATGCACCGAGGCAACACCCATGCGCTGCGCCAGCTGTAGCGCTTCATCCCACAGGCGTAGACCCGGTTTACCCAGCTCATCGTTAAACACTTCAAACTGGTTAAACGCCAGCCCGTTACGGATCCCCGTACCGAACGCTTTTGCCGCTGCCTCTTTTACCGCATAGCGCTTGGCTAAAAAGCGCACCGGCTGTTGATGGGCCTGATATTGTGCCCATTCATTGACGCTTAATACGCGCTTCGCCAGCCGATCGCCCGAGCGGGAAATCACCGCTTCAATGCGGGCGATTTCCACGATATCGGTGCCGAGGCCTAAAATCGCCATTAGCGGCGCGCTTCCAGCATTAAGCGTTTCATTTCTGATACCGCTTCTTTCAGGCCGCTCATCACCGCCCGGCCAATAATCGCATGGCCGATATTGAGTTCATGCATTTCAGGCAGCGCGGCAATCGGCTGGACGTTATGGTAGGTCAGGCCATGACCGGCATTCACTTTCAGGCCTTTACTTGCCGCATAGGTCGCCGCTTTGGCGATACGCGCCAGCTCTTTCGCCTGAGTGGTTTCGTCTTTGGCATCGGCGTAACAGCCGGTGTGAATTTCGATATATGGCGCGCCGACATCCACAGCCGCGTCGATTTGCTCAATATCCGCATCGATAAACAGCGACACCAGGATATTCGCCTCTGCCAGACGCTTGCAGGCGTCGCGCATTTTTTCACGCTGCCCGGCGACGTCCAGCCCGCCTTCGGTGGTCACTTCCTGACGTTTTTCCGGCACCAGGCAGCAGAAATGCGGTTTGGTTTCGCAGGCGATCGCCAGCATCTCTTCCGTCACCGCCATTTCCAGATTCATACGAGTATCGAGGGTTTGACGCAGCACGCGCACATCGCGGTCGGTAATATGACGGCGATCCTCGCGCAGGTGAACCGTAATGCCATCCGCGCCCGCTTGCTCGGCGATAAATGCAGCCTGAACCGGATCGGGGTAAGCCGTACCGCGCGCATTACGCAGCGTAGCGATATGGTCGATATTGACGCCTAACAGTAATTCAGCCATGACAATCCTCGATAATCAGCACAAAGTGGCGGCAGTTTACACCCGGGAAGGAAAGTGTGGCTACGGGTAGTGGTGATTAGGCGTCGGAAGATGAGGAGGAGGTCGGTTTTTTAGGCACGAACTGGCGGAATAGCTCCCGGCTCTTTAGCGGTTTGCCGCCAAGATAGGGTTTGAGGGCAATGCGGGTAAAGCGTTTAGCCGCACGCAGCGTGGCGGCATCAGGAAATTCCCGGCTGGCCAGCGCCTGCAGTTCATGGCCGGTAAAAGAGAGGTTATCCACCACCAGGCTGGCGATAAACCCCTTTTCTTCACGGTAACGGTAAGTCATATCCGGGCTGACCGGCTCGCCGCTTCCGGCGCAGTGCAGATAATCTACGCCGTACCCAAGATGCCCCAGCAGCGCCAGTTCAAAACGGCGCAAGGCCGGTTCCGGCGAGGCGTTAGCACCCGCCAGGGCCTGGATGCAGTGCAGATAATCGAAGAAAAGTTCTGAGAAGCGGGTCTCCTGTTCCAGCACGCGGCTCAGCAGCTCATTGACATACAACCCGCTGTACAGCGCGATACCGGAAAGGGGAAGCGCCAGTGAAACCGCTTCAGCGCTGCGTAAAGTTTTCACCTCACCGCGACCACCGAAACGGATTAACAATGGCGTAAAAGGCTGGAGGGTGCCTTTAAGATTAGAGCGCCGTGAACGGGCACCTTTGGCGACCAGGCGAACCCGGCCCGACTCTTCGCTAAACACGTCAAGCAGCAGGCTGGTTTCGCTCCAGGGGCGACTGTGCAGCACAAAGGCGCGTTGCCAGCCTTCCATTAGCGTGTTACTCAGAGATCGTCGACATAACCGAGGCTACGCAGCGCGCGCTCGTCATCCGCCCAGCCGGATTTCACCTTCACCCACAGTTCGAGGTGAACTTTGGCTTCAAACATCTCTTCCATGTCCTTACGGGCTTCGATACCGATGGTTTTGATTTTGGCCCCTTTGTTGCCAATCACCATCTTCTTCTGCCCTTCGCGCTCAACCAGGATCAGGCCGTTGATGTCATAACCGCCACGCTCGTTGGTCTGGAAACGTTCGATTTCTACCGTCACCGAGTACGGCAACTCCGCGCCCAGGAAACGCATCAGTTTTTCACGAATGATCTCCGACGCCATAAAGCGCTGGGAACGGTCAGTGATGTAATCTTCCGGGAAGTGATGAACCGCTTCCGGCAAATGCTTGCGCACGATCCCGGCAATGGTGTCCACATTCAGACCGGTTTCCGCAGAAATCGGCACGATATCGAGGAAATTCATCTGGCTTGCCAGGAACTGCAGGTGCGGCAGCAGATCGGCTTTTTCCTGCACGTTATCCACTTTGTTCACGGCCAGGATCACCGGCGCTTTACCGTCGCGCAGTTTGTTGAGCACCATCTCATCGTCCGGCGTCCAGCGAGTGCCTTCCACCACGAAAATAATCAGCTCAACGTCGCCAATAGAACTGCTTGCCGCTTTGTTCATCAAACGGTTGATGGCGCGCTTTTCTTCCATATGCAGGCCAGGGGTATCGACATAAATCGCCTGGTATGCCCCTTCGGTATGGATGCCCACAATACGGTGGCGCGTGGTTTGCGCCTTGCGTGAGGTGATAGAAATCTTCTGGCCCAGCAGATTATTCAGCAGGGTCGATTTGCCCACGTTGGGACGCCCAACAATGGCGATAAATCCGCAATAACTTTTTTCGTCGCTCATTCCAGCTCCAGTTTTTTCAACGCCTGTTCGGCGGCAGCCTGCTCCGCCTTACGACGGCTGGAACCTGTGCCAACCACCGGTTCACTCAGGCCGCTGACCTGGCAGTGGATAGTAAATTCCTGATCGTGTGCTTCACCGCGCACCTGCACCACCAGATACGAAGGCAGCGGTAAATGACGTCCCTGCAAATATTCCTGCAAACGGGTTTTCGGATCTTTTTGTTTATCGCCCGGGCTGATTTCATCCAGCCGGGTCTGGTACCAGGAGAGGATCAGCCGCTCAACCGTCTGGATATCGCTGTCGAGAAACACGCCGCCGATCAACGCTTCAACGGTATCGGCCAGAATCGATTCACGACGAAAACCGCCGCTTTTCAACTCTCCTGGCCCTAAGCGCAGGCACTCGCCTAATTCAAATTCGCGTGCGATTTCCGCAAGGGTATTGCCGCGCACCAGCGTGGCGCGCATACGGCTCATATCGCCCTCGTCTACACGCGGAAAACGATGATAAAGCGCGTTAGCAATAACAAAGCTTAAAATGGAGTCACCCAGAAATTCGAGACGCTCGTTGTGCTTACTGCTGGCACTCCGATGGGTTAACGCCTGCTGCAATAACTCCTGATGAAGAAAAGTGTAGCCCAGCTTACGCTGCAGCCTGTTAATTACGATGGGATTCATGCGATACCAATTAATAAATGCGTCAACTATGCAGCACACGGAACAGAGCTGAAAAAACCAAAGCTGTTTCGTGTGCCGTAGCCTTTAGTACAAAGGCTAACCTGAAATCTTCGGGGGAATATTCTATACGCAACGCCAGGGGATGTCGTTAGTGATTCCTGATTTATGACTTAAATAATTTAAGGGGACGTAGATAACAGGGTTATTTATGGCTGGAATGAATATTTGTCATTACCGGGAAGGGTAAAAAGGCCGATTAACGAAGCGCTAACCGGCCATAAATACGATTTAGTGAATACCGCCGATACGATTCAGACGCACGCCGGTTGGCCATTCGCCTTCTTGTTTTTCAAAGCTCATCCAGATAGCAGTCGCTCTGCCGACCAGATTGGCTTCCGGCACGAAGCCCCAGTAACGGCTATCGGCGCTGTTATCCCGGTTATCGCCCATCATAAAGTAATGCCCGGGCGGTACGATCCAGGTCGCCAGCGGCTGGCCAGCCTGCTGGTAATACATGCCAAGCTGATCCTGAGCAATCTGCACCGTCAGAATACGGTGGGTCACGTCGCCAAGGCTCTCTTTGCGCTCGGTAAGGCGAATACCGTTATCTTTGGTTTCGTTTTTCGGCACCTGGAAGAACCCGCTGGATGCCTCTCCTGCGTTGCGGCGCGAAAACGTCTGCACGAAATCGCTCGGCTCAACCGCGGAATAGGTCACCGGCAAGGCATTGCCGCAGGCCTGGCCGGAGCTGCAATTCGGCTGAATAGTGACTTCTTTGGCAACCGGATCGTAGCTCACACGGTCACCCGGTAAACCGACGACGCGCTTGATGTAATCCAGGCGCGGATCTTCCGGGTATTTAAACACCGCGATGTCGCCGCGCTTCGGATGCCCGGTCTCAATCAACGTTTTCTGATAGATCGGATCTTTCAGGCCGTAAGCGTATTTCTCCACCAGGATAAAATCGCCAATCAGCAGCGTTGGCATCATCGAACCGGAGGGGATCTGGAAAGGTTCATAGATGAATGAACGCACCACCAGCACAATCGCCAGCACCGGAAAGACCGATGCGCCTGTTTCCAGCCAGCCCGGTTTGGGGCCGACTTTCTTCAGGGTTTTGCTGTCCAGCGCATCACCCGTTGCCGCCTGCGCCGCAGCCTGACGCTCGCGACGCTTCGGGGCAAAGATAAATTTATCCAGACACCACAAGATACCCGTCACGCCTGTCGCGATAACAAGGATCAGGGCAAACATGTTCGCCATGCCAACTCCTTAGATTATTTGCCGTCTTTACCGACATGCAGAATGGCGAGGAACGCTTCCTGCGGCAGTTCGACGTTGCCGACCTGCTTCATGCGTTTCTTACCTTCTTTCTGTTTTTGCAGCAGCTTTTTCTTACGGCTCACGTCGCCGCCGTAGCATTTTGCCAGTACGTTTTTACGCAACTGTTTCACGGTGGAACGGGCGATAATATGGTTGCCGATAGCCGCCTGAATCGCGATATCAAACTGCTGGCGCGGGATCAGTTCCTTCATCTTCTCAACCAGTTCGCGGCCACGATACGGGGCGTTGTCGTTGTGGGTGATCAGCGCCAGCGCGTCGACGCGCTCGCCATTGATCAGTACATCCACACGCACCATGTTGGAAGCCTGGAAGCGTTTGAAGTTGTAATCCAGCGATGCATAGCCGCGAGAGGTGGATTTCAGACGGTCGAAGAAATCCAGTACCACTTCCGCCATCGGGATTTCGTAGGTCAGCGCCACTTGGTTGCCGTGGTAGACCATGTTGGTCTGTACGCCGCGTTTCTCAACGCACAGCGTAATCACGTTGCCCAGATATTCCTGAGGCAGCAGCATATGACATTCGGCGATTGGCTCACGCAGTTCGTCGATATTGTTCAGCGGCGGCAGCTTGGAAGGGCTGTCGACATAGATCACTTCTTTGCTGGTGGTCTGGACTTCATAGACTACCGTTGGCGCTGTGGTGATCAGATCGAGATCGTATTCACGCTCCAGGCGCTCCTGGATGATCTCCATGTGGAGCAGGCCCAGGAAGCCGCAGCGGAAGCCGAAGCCCAGCGCGGTTGAGCTTTCCGGTTCGTAAAACAGGGAAGCGTCATTGAGGCTCAGCTTGCCCAGCGCGTCACGGAAGTTTTCATAATCGTCGGAGCTGACCGGGAACAGACCGGCATAAACCTGCGGCTTGACCTTTTTAAAGCCAGGCAGCGCTTTATCCGCCGGGTTACGCGCCTGAGTCAGGGTATCGCCCACCGGCGCGCCGAGGATGTCTTTAATGGCGCAAACCAGCCAGCCTACTTCCCCGCATTTCAGTTCGGTACGGTCAACCTGTTTCGGCGTGAAGATACCCAGACGATCGGCGTTGTACACCTGCCCGGTACTCATCACTTTGATTTTGTCGCCTTTGCGCATGGTGCCGTTTTTAATACGCACCAGAGAGACCACGCCCAGGTAGTTATCGAACCAGGAGTCGATGATCAATGCCTGCAACGGCGCATCCGGATCGCCCTGCGGCGCGGGGATTTCACGCACCAGGCGCTCAAGCACGTCTTGCACGCCCACGCCGGTTTTCGCCGAGCAACGCACGGCATCGGTGGCGTCAATGCCCACGATGTCTTCAATCTCTTCGGCAACACGTTCCGGATCGGCTGCGGGCAGATCGATTTTGTTGAGGACCGGCACCACTTCAAGATCCATTTCCATGGCGGTGTAGCAGTTTGCCAGGGTCTGAGCTTCTACGCCCTGCCCGGCATCCACCACCAGCAGCGCGCCTTCACAGGCGGCCAGCGAACGAGAAACTTCATACGAGAAGTCGACGTGGCCCGGCGTATCGATAAAGTTCAGCTGATAGGTTTCACCATCAGAAGATTTAAAATCGAGAGTAACGCTTTGCGCTTTGATGGTGATCCCGCGTTCACGTTCCAGGTCCATGGAATCAAGCACCTGGGCTTCCATTTCACGATCAGAAAGGCCACCGCAAATCTGAATGATGCGGTCAGAAAGCGTCGACTTACCGTGGTCGATGTGAGCAATGATAGAGAAGTTTCTTATGTTCTTCATAAATGAGGATTTTTTAACCCTAACGCAGAGCGATTGTCAGTTTATGGATATAACGGCTAACACGTTGTGGCAGCGGCCAATCCGTACATTGGCGTGCATATTACACTGTAGCGGCCAAATCGTCAGCATAGGATGATTTGCCGTTAAAACGTAAGCGGGTTCAGGTTGGCAAAAAGCCACCTTCAGACAGGGCGTTTAGTGCGCCGCGGCTAGTCCATTAGCCGCGTAAAGAAAGGGACATTAACCGCCAAAAACGTTGATGGCGCTGGTCAGGCGGTTGCCGCGCCGGTTCAGATCGCTGGCGATTTGCGCAGAGTGATGCACCATTTCGGCGTTATTTTTCGACATGGTTTCAATTTGCGAGACCGATTCATTAATCAGCCCCAGCGCCATGGTTTGTTCACCGGTGGCGTGGCCGACCTCTTTGATCAGTTGCGACATCTGGCGGATCTCGCCTGCCATCTCGCTGATGTGTTTCTCAGCCAGTTCGACCATTTCCACGCCAGAACGCACGCTTTGCACGTTACGCTCAATCAGCGTTTTGATCTCTTTGGCCGATGAGGCGGAATGCTGCGCCAGATTGCGTACTTCCGCGGCTACGACCGCAAAACCTCGACCCGACGCGCCCGCGCGCGCCGCTTCAACCGCGGCATTGAGGGCGAGAATATTGGTCTGGAAAGCGATACTGTCAATCACGCCAATAATATCGACGATTTGGTCGCTGATTTTAGAAATCGACTTCATCACGTCGATAGTCTCTTCCATTACCGACGCGCCTTCCTGCGCGACAATACTGGTTTTTTCCGCCATCGAAATCGTCATTTCCGACGTCGCCGCGGTTTGCTGCACCGCGCTGGTGATTTCTTCTATCGCCGCGGCAGTTTGTTGCAACTGGGCAGAGGTTTCGTCAGTGCGTTCATTCAGCGCGGTACTATTCACCTCGAGCTGCTGGCTGATTTCACTGATTCCACCAGCCTGTACGCTGACGTCATTGACCAGCGAATGGAGGTTCAGTCCCGCCTGGTTAACCAGGCGCATCATCTTGCCGATTTCATCCACGCGATTGAAATGTATATGTCCGGCTTTGCGGCCCGATACGATTTTTTGCATCTGGCTGACGATGATTTTCAGCGGGCGCGCCACCTGGGCATGCATAAACCCACCCGCCGCGACTGCCGCCACAACGGTAATCAAGGCCTGCAATCCGTAGTGTAGCCCTGTGAAGGGCAGTAAAAGAGTCATCAACGTGAAAGCCAGTAACGGCAACGCCAGCCGCCAGGCCACGGAGATTTTTTGCAGTAGCGAGAGCGGGCTAAGCCATTTGCCACGCACCACCAGCCCTTTAAAAAAGCGCAGACTCCCGGCTCGCTTCTCGTTGACGGCCTGGTAAAGCTGCTCCGCAGCCTGCACCTCTTCACGCGTCGGCACATTACGCACTGAGATATAACCGGTAAGCTCGTCATGGCGATAAACAGGCGTCACGTTGGCGCGTACCCAGTAGTGGTCGCCATTTTTACGGCGGTTTTTTACCAGCCCGGTCCAGCTCTCGCCTTGCTTAAGGGTAAACCACAGATCAGCAAAGGCCGCCGGGGGCATATCCGGATGGCGAATATGGTTGTGAGGCTGCCCCATTAAATCTGCTTCACTAAAGCCGCTGGACTCGATAAAAGCAGAGTTGGCGTAGGTGATGTAACTCTGGGTATCGGTGGTGGACATTAATGTCGCATCATCGGGAAGCTGATATTCATGTTGAGTGACAGGGTTGTTTATTCTCATAGCCCGTCCTCATTTAACAATAGAAATTCACTCATATATCCCCTGGCTGGGTGCGATAAGTTTTTCGAATAGATTATTATTGGTTTTAATAAAACGTGTGCGTCCGAGCGGTCTCGCGAATTCTCAACGGAATTTATTAAGCTGTAAATAGGGATAATTAAAAAAGAGCATCCATTAACCAAATAATTCTTTTAAATTTACATCCTGATAATAATATTCGATACCCATCTTTGCGAAATACGCACCTAAGTCAAATTAATGGCTTGTTATTACTCTCATTCGCAATCGCCTTTTATTACTTAAAAGCGTTATATGACGCTAATATGACAGCAATAAAAATCCCAAGGGCCATAGGGGCTCCCTACTTGTTTTGGTAGTAGAAGTTTATTTCTGAGGAATGCCCGTCAGTGCAGGTGCCACCCTTGCGCTGTCTTGCTTTTATTAGCGATAAGGATCGTTAAGAAACTATTTTGCAAAGCGCTATAACAAACATCCAGCATAAAACCTGACGACTTAAAAACAGTCAGCCCGGATGATATCAATATAATCCAGAACCAAACCTTATTGCGTCAGGTTATTAGATTAATGATATAAGACAATGAGCATTGTAGTTTGTGGGAAGGAAGAAGAAATTTAGTTTTGGGTAACATTCAAAGGAGAGATTAAATTAAATTTAAGTCTGACAATGCTTGTCAGGCATTGTCAGCTGAAGAAGTTTTTTCAACGCGCAGTGCGTCTGGCGGCAACCCAATGCTTAAAATAACCGGCTGCCAGCTTTCACGCTGGCTCAATGCTGGAGACAGCCCTTTTGCCAGCAGGAAACCGCCCACACCGCCTAATACCGCACCAGCCATCGCGGCCAAATCGGTGTTAAACAGCATCTGGAAAAGCCCCGCCACGATAAATAATCCAACCAGCGGCGACATATACACCAGCAGCGCAGAGCCCAGCAGGCTGCCTTCGGCAATACCCAGTTCCACTTTTTGGCCTGCGACCAGAGGCTGATCGCAGGGAACAATAATTGAATGGCTGCTCTGCGGGCCGAGTTTGTTCAGGATGCGGCTGCCACAACCAGCCCGGGACGCACAGCTGCTGCACGAGGATTTAACATCACAGCTGACGACCGCTTCGCCATTTTGCCACGAAACTACCGTGGCCCACTCTTTCATCATTGCGGAGAAGCCCTGAATTTTACGCTGTCTGCGATACGTTTAGCGGTTTGCGGGGGCAATTCGCCCACGATGGTGATTTCTGCATTATTACGCACATCGGAACTCACCGTACGGCGGCCGGTACGCAGCATCTGGCTGGAACTGGTCGCGCTGGCGCGGTTCACATTCACCGAGAAAGTGAATAAGCCGTCGGTATAAAGACGAGACTCGACTGGCACGTCAACGCCCGGAAGCGGACGGCGGCTGCCGGAAACTTCGTTAAACCCTTGCGGTAGCCAGGTCGGTGCCCAGTTAAAGTTGACTTTTTCGGTACCTGGAACGGAAAGCAGCGGCGGCAGCGTCGCTTTTGCCAGATTTTGCATCACGGTGCCCGGCGTATCGTTAACGGTAAACGACACCACCCGGAACTGTTCAAGCGTTTCGCCATCGCGGTCCAGTAAATCAACGCGCATGGGCAACTTAGTTTGCGAATCCAGCCAGACAATGTAGCTGTAACGTGTTCCGTCCCGCGCCACTACCCGAATCACGTCGCACAGGCGATCGGCAATTCGCGTTCTGCCTACGGCGATAAAATCGTAGTACGCGGCCAGACGTTTAAAATCGGTGTAGACCAGAGAAGGTAAGGAATCGACGATATAATCGCCATTCAGCGTGAAAGGCTCAAGGCCTGGTTCAAAGTAGCTCACTTCATTGCCACGCTGCACAACCTCACGGCGTGGGCCATCCATCTGCAGAAGCTGAGCCATTGGCTTGTTATCCAGGCGGGCATGCCGATAACGCAGTGATTCAACACCCTGCTTATTGATACTGATAAAAGCCAATTCGTAGTTAAGCGACTGACTGGCCTGGTTCATTTGCTGCAACAACGCCTCGGTTGAAGGATCTGCCGAGGCGTTTGCAGAAAATAACAGGCTGCCAGCCACTAATGACATAGCACACCAAAGTTGCTTCATTACTGCGGTTGCGTTCCTAACGTTTGGGTTCCTGGCACCTGAACAGCGGCTTGCTGTGTCTGGGCCTGTTCAAACTGAAGCTGCTCTGCATGCAGGCGACGCTGTAGTTCATAGTCCTGAAGCATAGCGTTAATACGGCGACGCTGCTCCTGAACCTGTTGCTGGCCTGTACCACCGGTAGCGTCAGAAGGCACGCCCAGACTCACCGGGCTGGCCTGCCCCATCATGGGAAGGGTGTTGAACACAGGTGTTTCAGGTTGCCCAGTGGCTTCGCTCGGGGCGTTGTATTGCTGAACGCCGACGATAACGGCCAGGGAAACACAGGCAGCAACGCCAATTTGCGTAATCTGGCTGGCCCAGGGGCGCAGTTTTTTCCAGAACGGCATAGCCTGCCACTGCTGTGGAGCTGGTTGTGACTCTGGAATGAGCGGTGCGGTCCGATGTACAGGCTCGTTTTCGATTGCCGCCATCACGCGGGCGGAGATATCGAAGTGAATCACATCACCCGTGTCACCCCGTAGAGTGTCGCGAATGAGGTGATAGCTCTCCCATGACTGCTGAAGCTCTTTGTCGTTAGACAAGGCGCTCAGCACTTCACTATCCAGAGACTCACCATCCATTAAAGCGGAAAGTTTTTCTTTCTGCATGCCTAATACCTTTTCCAGTATCCCGCTATCGTCAACGCCGGATAAGCGGTTGAACTTTATTATCAATAGCTTCCCGCGCACGAAAAATACGCGAACGTACCGTACCGACCGGGCAATCCATGATAGCGGCTATCTCTTCATAGCTCAGGCCATCCAGCTCCCGCAACGTAATTGCCATGCGTAAATCTTCCGGGAGTGACTCTATGGTACGGAAAACTATTTGTTTCAGTTCTTCAGACAACATTAAGTTCTCGGGGTTCGAAATTTCTTTCAGTGCACCCGCACTTTCGAAATTTTCTGCGTCAATCGCATCGACATCACTGGACGGCGGACGACGCCCCTGAGCAACCAGGTAATTTTTTGCTGTATTGACGGCGATACGATACAGCCAGGTATAAAACGCGCTATCGCCGCGAAAGGAATCCAAGGCGCGGTAAGCTTTAATAAAGGATTCCTGCACTACATCAGGCACATCCCCCGATGGCACATAGCGAGAAACCAGGCTCGCCACTTTATGCTGGTAGCGGACTACCAGTAAGTTAAACGATTTCTGATCTCCCTTCTGGACCCGCTCAACAAGGACCTGATCCGTTAACTGCTCGCTCATCCGAGGTAATATCTCCCCAAACCTAATATCCTCGCGTAATCAGAACCACCTAAACGCTGCACGTCGTGAGCAAGCAGGAGATTGGATTCTCATTAACCGGTAAAGTTCCGTTACGCCTTTGTTTTCTGTCAGCTTTTCCCGGACCGTTGATTTTGATTCATAGGGGGTCCGCCTCTTTAAGGCTAGCGCTGAAAATTCAAGCTTGCTAATCCGCCAGCAGAGTAACGCAAGCACACCTTTTTTTCACCCTTTAATCGTAGGCTAACGATCTGCTTCGCAAATATTTTTCTGGTTTTTATAAGCCTGCTACAACACACCCTGATAGCCGGTCGTGTTTAGCCACTGCAACTTAATGCAAAAAAAATGTGCTAACTGACAAATTCCGGTGCTATGCTGGCCCAACACTGTTTAGTAAATTAAACACACAGCATGAACACAACATCTGAAATGAATTGTGACGTTTTGATTATCGGCAGCGGCGCGGCGGGCCTCTCCCTGGCGCTTCGCCTGGCGGATAATTGCCAGGTTATGGTTCTGAGCAAAGGACCGGTTAACGAAGGGTCCACGTTATATGCCCAGGGCGGTATTGCGGCGGTATTCGATGAAACAGACAGCATCGATTCCCATGTTGAAGACACGCTCATTGCCGGAGCCGGAATTTGCGATCGCGACGCGGTTGAATTCGTCGCCAGCAACGCCCGCCATTGCGTTCAGTGGCTAATCGACCAGGGCGTATTGTTCGATACTGAAATACAACCAAATGGCGAAGAGAACTACCATCTGACTCGTGAAGGTGGGCATAGCCATCGCCGCATTCTGCACGCCGCAGACGCCACGGGGAGAGAAGTCGAAACCACCCTTGTCGGCAAAGCGCTGGCGCATCCTAATATTCAAATTATCGAACGTAGCAACGCCGTTGATTTAATCGTCTCCGACAAAATCGGTCTGCCGGGTACCCGCCGCGTGGTCGGCGCATGGGTCTGGAACCGCAATAAAGAAGAAGTGGAAACCTGCCGCGCTAAAGCGGTGGTGTTGGCGACTGGCGGCGCATCTAAGGTGTATCAGTACACCACTAACCCGGATATTTCTTCCGGCGATGGGATCGCCATGGCGTGGCGCGCCGGTTGCCGCGTCGCCAATCTCGAGTTTAATCAGTTCCACCCTACCGCGCTGTTCCATCCGCAGGCACGCAACTTTCTGCTGACCGAAGCGCTGCGTGGCGAAGGGGCTTACCTTAAGCGTCCAGACGGCACACGTTTTATGCCTGATTTTGATGAGCGAGCCGAACTGGCTCCGCGTGATATCGTGGCGCGCGCTATCGATCATGAAATGAAACGCTTAGGCGCAGACTGCATGTATCTGGATATTAGCCATAAGCCGGCGGAATTCGTGCGCCAGCACTTCCCGATGATTTATGAAAAACTGCTTGGTCTGGGGCTCGATTTGACCCGCGATCCGGTGCCTATCGTACCCGCCGCGCACTACACCTGCGGTGGCGTGATGGTAGATGACAATGGACGTACTGACGTTGACGGGCTGTATGCCATCGGCGAAGTGACTTACACCGGCCTGCACGGCGCCAACCGGATGGCGTCTAATTCGCTGCTGGAGTGCCTGGTGTACGGCTGGTCGGCGGCGGAGGATATTCAAAAACGCTTGCCGTTCGCCCGTGGAACGAAATCACTGCCTGCCTGGGATGAAAGCCGGGTAGAGGATCCCGATGAACTGGTGGTGATCCAGCATAACTGGCATGAGCTAAGGCTATTTATGTGGGACTACGTTGGAATTGTGCGTACCACGCGTCGCCTGGAACGGGCGTTGCGCCGGATCACTATGCTTCAGCAGGAAATTGACGAGTATTATGCCAATTTCCGCGTGTCGAATAATTTGCTTGAGCTGCGCAACCTGGTGCAGGTGGCGGAGTTGATTGTGCGTTGTGCGATGATGCGTAAAGAGAGCCGCGGATTGCATTACACCCTCGACTATCCCGATTTACAGGAAAACGCTGGCCCGTCGGTGCTCTCCCCGCTGGTTCACATAAACAGATAGAAATCCTGGGTCAGGCCGCACCATGCGTCCGAGTAGCGCTGGTCTGGCCCACGGATCGCCAGCCGGTCGATAAACAGCTCGCCCGGCGTCGGCGAAAACGCCAGTAGCACGCGGTGCGGCAGCTTAGTATCGTTATCGCACACATCGGTTCTCAGGCGAATATGCCACCCCATCTCCTGTGCTTTTTGGGTGAAAGCAGAGCCCACGGCTTCCGGCAATACCACGCAGAAACAGCCCTCTTCGGTAATGAGTTGCGCCGCGCCGCGTAACAGCGCTTCATGTTCCAGTGAGGTGTTATAGCGGGCAAGTTCACGCTGCGATGAACCACACTCCACGCCTTTATCATAAAATGGCGGGTTGCTGACGATCAGGTCGTAACGGTGAGATGCGTCCGGCGTCCAGCTTAAAAAGTCTGCTTGATGAACATGAATGCGCGCAGCCCAGGGCGACGCTTGGGCATTGTCAGCGGCCTGCCCGGCGGCTTCCGGGTCCATTTCAACTGCGTCGATAAGCGCGTCACTAGCACGCTGGGCCAGCATCAGAGCAATAAGCCCACTGCCGGTACCGATATCCAGAATGCGCTTAACGCCTGCCACTGGCGCCCATGCGCCCAGCAAAATACCATCAGTCCCGACTTTCATTGCGCAACGATCGTGGGCAACGAAGAACTGCTTAAAAGTGAAACCATCGCGACGAAGAAGCGTTTTAGTCGTTGTCATTATTACAACCTGGCAGGGAAACCGTTGTAGCATAGGGTAAAGCATTCGCCTGGAAAAGAGCATAACCATACTAAGTGATGAACATTGCTGCCTTAACGTCTATAATCGGCGGCCCATACTGAGGTAGAAAATGACTGTAACCACTTTTTCCGAACTAGAACTTGATGAAAGCCTGCTAAAAGCCCTTCAGGATAAAGGCTTCACTCGCCCGACAGCCATTCAGGCTGCCGCCATTCCGCCTGCCCTTGAAGGGCGTGATGTACTCGGTTCTGCGCCGACAGGCACCGGTAAAACGGCGGCGTACCTGCTGCCGGTGTTGCAGCATTTACTCGACTTCCCTCGTAAAAAATCCGGCCCGCCGCGCGTTCTGATCCTGACTCCGACCCGCGAGCTGGCGATGCAGGTGGCGGAACAGGCGCGTGAGCTGGCGGCGCATACTCACCTGGATATCGCCACCATTACTGGCGGCGTGGCATACATGAACCACGCGGAAGTGTTCAGCGAAAACCAGGATATCGTGGTCGCTACCACGGGCCGCCTGCTGCAATATATCAAAGAAGAAAACTTTGATTGCCGCGCCGTGGAAACGCTGATCCTGGATGAAGCCGACCGTATGCTGGACATGGGTTTCGCGCAGGATATTGAACATATTGCCGGGGAGACCCGCTGGCGCAACCAGACCATGCTGTTCTCGGCCACGCTGGAAGGCGATGCGATTAAGAACTTTGCCGAGCGTCTGCTTAACGAGCCGGAAGAAGTCTCTGCCTCGCCGTCCACCCGCGAACGTAAAAAGATCCACCAGTGGTACTATCGCGCCGACGATATCCAGCATAAAACCGCACTGCTGGTGCACCTGCTGAAGCAGCCGGAAACCACCCGCGCTATCGTTTTTGTGCGCAAGCGCGAGCGTGTGCATGAGCTGGCTGGCTGGCTGCGCGAGGCCGGCATCGCTAACTGTTTTATTGAAGGCGAAATGGTACAGGCTAAACGTAACGAGGCCATCAATCGCCTCACCGATGGCCGCGTCAATGTCCTGGTCGCCACCGACGTTGCCGCGCGCGGTATTGATATCGCCGATGTCAGCCACGTCTTTAACTTCGATATGCCGCGCACTGCCGATACCTATCTGCACCGTATTGGCCGTACCGGTCGTGCCGGGCGTAAAGGCACTGCGATCTCATTGGTTGAAGCGCACGATCACCTGCTGTTAGGTAAAGTAGGCCGCTATCTGAATGAGCCGCTGAAATCCCGCGTGATTGACGAACTGCGTCCAACCACCCGCGCACCAAGCGAGAAATTGCAGGGCAAACCATCGAAAAAAGCGCTGGCGAAACGCGAAGAGAAGAAGAAGGAGCAGGAAAAAGAAAAACCGCGCGTTAAAGTGCGCCATCGCGATAAGAAAAATATCGGAAAGCGCCGTAAACCGAGCGAAGCAAAAATCGATAATGCAGAATAAAAAAACGCCAGCGAAAGCTGTAATGCTTGTCAGTTAAGCTTTGAAGGTGGCCGCAGCGCGTAGCACTGTGGCCTCTTTTTTTACCGCCCTCGGGTAATGCCTTTCCCGTCTGCCCGGCAGCACCAGTCCTGAAGCCATACTCAGTATTTCTTCCATTATGCGCGGCAGCTTCCCCGGTGCCACTCCCGGCAGGATACTCAGCTGGCTTCTCAGGTACAGCGCTGACTGCTTAAAGCTCATCTGGTAAGGCTCCACACCTTTCAGACTGTACGCCATCTGCGCCATCATGAACCGCAACAGGTTATAGGCCAGCACCACGCCCCACAGCTCCTGGCGCACCAGCTCCGGCTTTTTGCTCCGCAGCGTCAGCTCATTATTCAGCAGATGCTGCTTCATCTCCCTGAAGCCGTGCTCTATTTCCCAGCGATGACCGTACAGATCCACGATATCTACTTTCGGGTATCTGAGCGGATCGCACATCGACGTCAGTATCTGCACCGTTTTGCCCAGGACTTCCTTACTGACAAACCTTGCCGTCAGTGTCTCCGGTGCCTCCGGCCATTTATTCCTGGCCTGCGGCGACAGCCGTAACTCCACAAGCTCCTGCCCGGTGCCCAGTTTTCTTGTCACCCGGTACTGTGCCCCCTTACGCAACGGGATCAGCCAGTGCCTTTCAGTTCCGGTGGTCTGCCAGGCGTGCAGCAGCCCCAGGGCATAAAAGCCTTTATCCAGAAGGGTCAGGGAATGGTCAGGCGTCTGCGCGATGAGCTTTGCCGCAAGGTCCGTTTCCCCGCACTCAGAGACACTGGCGAAGGCTGCACCCGTCAGCAGATGGCTGGTTACTTCCATCTGGCAGACCATGCGTACCTGCGGGCACTCAGAGCGGGCATTAATATTCGCAGTCCGCCCGAAGGCCGCATCATTTTCAGGCGTGTCAGGCGTTCGCCATACCGTGCCGTCCACGGCCATCAGGGTGAGTCCGTTCCAGTGCGACACCGGGGTTTTTTCGAACCACAGACGCTGTGTTTTCTCGAACATCAGCCGGACAACATCTTCCCCGAGCCGCTGGCGGGCCTGAACCACCGCACTGGGTGCAACAAACGGTCTTTTCCCCGGCAGCAGGATATCCAGATGGGAGACAAGCTGATTCATGGAGTGGGAGCGGAACAGCGCCATACCGGTCACGGCCCAGACCATCATTTCCATGGAGAGGCGGCGCTTACGCAGGGTAACCACGCCGGTATCAGTCAGACACTGGTCAATCAGCTCAGGAGAGAGAAGGTCATAGAGCGCAGCGAACGCCTGCGGGGTAAATTTGTGGGCGGCATCAAGTGCCTGGCTGAGTAGCATAAAAAAATCCGTAATCCCTGTGAGATTACGGATTTTTGCACAACTGCCGGATCGGTCAACCGATCCTTAACTGATCGGCATTACAGCGAAAGCTGGCGTTTTTGTTTACCGGATAAGAAACCTTACAGGCTTTCGGTAAAGGTACGGGCGATAACGTCGCGCTGCTGTTCCGGCGTCAGAGAGTTAAAGCGAACCGCATAACCGGAAACACGGATAGTTAGCTGCGGGTATTTTTCCGGGTGCTTAACCGCGTCTTCCAGCGTTTCACGGCGCAGTACGTTAACGTTCAGGTGCTGCCCCCCTTCAACGCGCACTTCCGGTTTGATTTCCATCGGAATTTCGCGGTATTCGAATTCACCCAGCGCGTTCACTGCAACCAATTCATCTTCAGCGAAACCGGCTTTGGCGCAAACGCAGCGCGCTTCGCCTTTCTCGCTGTCCAGCAGCCAGAAAGAGTTCAGAAGATCGTCGTTGGCGGCTTTAGTAATCTGGATACCAGTAATCATTTTATTTCTCCCTATGGGCAAACTTTGTTGATTCTCGTTGGGCCTGCATTGGCTCATTGGTAAAACCTTTGTTGCGTTACTGTACTGTATACCAATCGCCAGGTCGGCATTCTTTGATTTAAATCAATAAAAACCATATACCGAATAGGGTCATGCTGGCATTTATTTGTTTTACATCAACTTACGCGATATATCCTGAGTTAAAAACTTTGTAAATTTTCAAAATTTTTTAGTTTTCCAGGACAAAACCGGCGCAGGATTTTGTGTAGTGCAAATAAGACGTTAAGCTATATCATCACCCTTCGCAGGAGAGCGAAATGACCAATACTCTCACCTGGCACGACGTGCTGGCCGATGAAAAGCAACAGCCCTATTTTATCAACACGCTGAAAACCGTTGAGGATGAACGCGCCGCTGGCGAGACGATTTATCCGCCAGCCAAAGACGTCTTCAACGCCTTCAGGTTTACCGAACTGGGTAACGTGAAAGTCGTGATTCTGGGCCAGGACCCGTATCACGGGCCGAACCAGGCGCATGGCCTGGCTTTTTCCGTCCGCCCTGGTATCCAGCCGCCGCCGTCGCTGGTGAATATGTATAAAGAGCTGGAAGGCTCGATTCCTGGTTTTGTCCGTCCGTCTCATGGTTATCTGGAAAGCTGGGCACGCCAGGGCGTGATGCTGCTCAATACTGTACTGACGGTGCGTGCCGGGCAGGCGCATTCCCACGCCCGTCTTGGCTGGGAAACCTTCACTGATAAGGTGATTTCAATTATTAACGAACATCGCGAAGGCGTGGTGTTTATGCTGTGGGGATCGCACGCTCAGAAGAAAGGCGCGATGATCGACAGGGAGCGCCATTATGTGTTACAGGCACCGCATCCCTCTCCGCTCTCGGCCCATCGCGGCTTTTTTGGTTGCGGCCACTTTGTGAAAGCCAACGACTATCTGGCGCAGCGCGGTGAAACCCCGATTGACTGGACGCCAGTATTACCGGAATAGCAGGCATAAAAAAGCCAGCAAATTTGCTGGCTTCTCTTTATCAGGCTTTATTCTGTCGCCACCATTCGGCTAACAGTACGCCGGTTGCGACCGACACGTTCAGACTTTCAACGTTGCCTGAGCCCGGAATAGCAATGCTCATATCGGCATTATCGAACGTGGCGTCGGAAACCCCGTCGCGCTCCTGCCCCAACACCAGCACCATTTTCTTAGGCAATTGCGCGTTATACAGCGCGGTGCCTTTATGGCTGGATGTCGTCACGATGGCGTAACCCGCTTTACGGAAGCGATCCAGACCGTCGCTGAAGGTGTCGCCGCTGATTGCCTGGACATGCTCTGCGCCGCCTTCCGCAGTACGCACCGCCGCGCCGGATTCCAGCAGGGAGGCATCCTCTACCAGTAGGCCTTTCACGCCGAAATGCGCGCAACTGCGCATAATGCCGCCCAGGTTATGCGGATTGCCAACGTCTTCCAGCGCCAGTACGCAGTCATCTTCACCCGCATTTTCCAGCCAGCTTTCAACGCTCATACCGTTGCGCTTTTTGATAATAAAGCACACGCCGCCGTGATGCTCCGTGCCTGACGCTTTTGCCAGCTCGGCATCATCCACCACGTGATAAGCCTTACGGTTAGCCGCCATCCAGCGTAGCGCTTCTTTGAAACGCGGCGTGACGCTCTGGATAAACCAGGCTCGTACTATGGAATCCGGACGGCTCTGGAACAGCGCCTGGCAGGCATTTTCACCATAGACGCGCGTTTCTTCAGCGCGCTGGCGACGGATTACTTCCCGATCGACATACCCTTTTTCAGGTTGTTCAGTCTGATCGACACTCTCGTCGTTATAGTCGCGCGGAGGACGTGAAACCGTACGCCATGGGGATGATGACGGAGCGTCGCGATCGCTATACCGGTCGCGGCCAGCGCCAGGCTTATCATCACGACGCGGACGACGCTCGCCCTTACCTGACGCGGCAGGACGCCCGCCTCCCTTCCCGGTACGCGGGTTCTGGGTACGTTTTTCGCTGTCGTCATCGCTGCGGACATACATCACTTTGACCTTGCCGCCTTTACCTTTAAATTCTTCGCTCATGCTCTTCTCCACCTGGCTGCCGCGTGGCGCGCAGATTACCCGATGTGACGCCGCTTCGCCATCTACTTCGGTCAAAAGTCAGGAACTATCATATTCATTGGAGTTATCTCGTTGTCGATGTCAAATGAATAAACGATAATATTTAACATCTCAGAAACAGATCCATCTCGTCGGCAACTCGACGCCGCACTTTAGAGGTTAGTTATGAATACCGTTTGTGCCTCCTGTCAGGCTGTAAATCGCCTACCTGACGACCGTGTTAATGACGGGGCAAAATGTGGCCGTTGTGGTCATGAGCTGTTTGATGGCGAAGTGATTAACGCCACCAGCCAGACGCTGGATAAATATCTTCAGGACGATCTGCCGGTCGTGGTGGATTTTTGGGCCCCCTGGTGCGGTCCCTGCAAAAACTTCGCGCCGGTATTTGAAGACGTAGCGGAAGAGCGCAGCGGCCAGGTACGTTTCCTGAAAGTGAACACCGAAGCGGAACCCGCGCTTAGCGCCCGCTTCCGTATCCGCAGTATCCCGACCATCATGGTTTTCAAGAAGGGTCAGATGGTGGATATGCTCAACGGCGCTATGCCGAAAGCGCCGTTCGACAGCTGGCTCAACGAAAACCTGTAACCCGCGCTAACGGGGGCATCTTCCGGATGCCCCGTTTTGTTATCTACGCTAGAATAGCGTTTTTACGTTAATTCCCCCTGATGACTGAAAACGCTGTCCTTCGACTTCGCGCTGAACGCCTGGCGCGCGCCACCCGTCCGTTTCTTGCCCGAGGCAACCGCATCCGCCGCTGCCAGCGCTGCCTGCTGCCGTTAAAACAGTGCCTGTGCGAAGCATTGCAGCCCGTTGCGGCGCGCAGCCGGTTCTGCCTGGTGATGTTTGATACCGAACCGATGAAACCCAGCAATACCGGACGCTTGATTGCCGATGTATTGCCCGACACCGCTGCCTTTCAATGGTCGCGCACCGAGCCGCCGCAGGCGCTGATCGACCTGGTAAACGATCCGGCTTATCAGCCAATGGTGGTGTTCCCGGCATCCTATGCCGATGCGCAGCGAGAAGTACTTACCACGGTTATGCCACACGCCAAACCACCGCTGTTTATTATGCTCGATGGCACATGGACAGAAGCGCGTAAAATGTTCCGTAAAAGCCCGTATCTGGATGCGTTACCCGTCATCTCGGTCGATCTCAGTAAAACCTCGGCATACCGACTGCGTGAAGCCCACGGCGACGGCCAGTATTGCACGGCCGAAGTGGCCATCGCCTTACTTGAACTGGCGGGCGATGCGCAGGCCTCACAAGGGCTGGCCGACCATTTCACACTATTTCGCGAGCGTTATCTGGCGGGTAAACCTCATCATCAGGGAAGCGTCACAGCAACCGAGCCCGAAAGCGTTTAAAATCATTCATTCACATCCTCGGGGGGAATGTTATGAGTCAACGTGGGCTGGAAGCGCTACTTCGACCGAAATCCATCGCCGTGATTGGCGCGTCCGTGAAGCCCGACAGAGCGGGCTACCTGATGATGAGAAATCTCTTATCAGGGGGTTTTTCCGGGCCGGTATTGCCCGTTACGCCAGCTTATAAAGCGGTGTGCGGGGTGATGACCTGGCCGGACATCGCCAGTCTGCCCTTCCCGCCCGATCTGGCGGTAATTTGTACCAACCCCAGCCGCAACGAGGCGCTGCTCAACGCCCTCGGCGAAAAAGGCTGCAAGACCTGTATCATTCTCTCCTCACCCAAAGAGCAGCAGGCCACACTGCTGGAATGTGCCCACCGCTGGCAGATGCGCCTTCTGGGGCCGAATAGCCTGGGCCTGCTGGCACCGTGGCAAGGACTCAACGCCAGCTTTTCCCCGGTGCCGATCCGCAAGGGCAAACTGGCGTTTGTGTCACAATCTGCCGCTGTTTCAAACACGATTCTCGACTGGGCGCAGCAGCGCGAAATGGGGTTTTCCTACTTTATCGCCCTGGGGGACAGCCTGGATATTGATGTCGACGAGCTGCTGGACTATCTCTCGCGGGATACCAAAACCAGTGCGATTTTGCTTTACCTCGAACAGCTTAGCGATGCGCGCCGTTTTGTGTCCGCCGCGCGTAGCGCCTCACGTAATAAACCCATTCTGGTGATCAAGAGCGGACGCAGCCCGTCGGCGCGCCAGTTGTTGAATGCAGAAACCGGATTAGACGGTGCCTGGGATGCCGCCATCCAGCGTGCTGGCCTGCTGCGCGTGCAGGATACCCATGAACTGTTCTCTGCTGTTGAGACCTTAAGCCATATGCGCCCGCTGCGTGGCGAGCGGTTGATGATTGTCAGCAACGGCGCTGCGCCTGCCGCCCTGGCGCTGGATGAACTGTGGTTACGTAACGGCAAACTGGCAAGCCTCGGAGATGACATCGTCAGCCGCCTCGCTGGCGTGGTGCCTGCGGGCGTGAACGTCGCTAATCCTCTGGATTTACGCGATGACGCCACCACGCAACGCTATGTTCAGGCGCTGGAAATTCTGCTGGATAGCCAGGATTTTGACGCGTTAATGATTATCCACTCTCCGAGCGCCGCCGCGCCGGGCAGCGAAAGCGCAAGGGCGATCATCGAATTGCTGGCCCGTCATCCTCGAGGACGTTACGTGACGCTACTTACTAACTGGTGCGGCGAGTTTTCGTCTCAGGAAGCGCGCCGCTGGTTCAGCGATGCCGGTATCCCTACCTATCGCACACCAGAAGGCACTGTCACGGCGTTTATGCATATGGTGGAATATCGCCGTAACCAGAAGCAGTTGCGTGAAACACCGTCGCTGCCGGCAAACCTCACCGCCAATACGGCTGAAGTGCATCAATTGATCACCCGGGCGCTGGAAGAGGGTGCCACGCATCTGGATACCCACGAGGTACAGCCCATTCTTCAGGCGTATGGTTTGCAAACCCTGCCGACCTGGATTGCTGGCGACAGCGCCGAAGCAGTGCATATTGCTAAGCAGATCGGTTATCCCGTTGCCCTGAAGCTACGTTCGCCGGATATTCCCCATAAGTCCGAGGTCCAGGGGGTTATGCTGTATTTGCGTACAGCGACTGAAGTACAACAGGCCGCTGACGCCATTCTCGACCGGGTGAAAATGACCTGGCCTCAGGCGCGCATTCACGGCTTACTGGTGCAGAGCATGGCTAACCGTGCAGGGGCCCAGGAGTTACGTGTCGTCGTAGAGCAGGACCCGGTGTTTGGTCCATTAATTATGCTCGGCGATGGCGGTATGGCGTGGCGCCAGGATCAGGCGGCTGTGGCGCTGCCTCCCTTGAACATGAACCTGGCGCGCTATCTGGTCATTCAGGCGATAAAAAGCGGCACGATCCGCGGTCGCAGCGCATTACGCGCGCTGGATATTGCGGGTCTGAGCCAGTTTCTGGTGCAGGTATCGAACCTGATTGTCGATTGCCCGGAAATCAAACGGCTGGATATTCATCCGCTTTTGGTATCCGGCAATGAATTTACCGCGCTGGATGTGACGCTTGAGCTGGAAGCCTTTGAAGGCGATGCGGATGCGCGGTTGGCGATACGACCATACCCACATCAGTTGGAAGAAACCGTTACCCTCAAAAATGGTCAAACCTGCCTGTTCAGGCCCATTTTGCCGGAGGATGAGCCGGAACTTCGGCGCTTTATTTCTCAGGTCACCAAAGAAGATCTGTATTATCGCTATTTCAGCGAGATCAATGAATTTACCCATGAAGATTTAGCGAATATGACCCAGATCGACTACGATCGTGAAATGGCATTTGTGGCGGTATTCTCCCATGAAGGCCAGGAACAGATCCTGGGCGTTACGCGCGCGATCTCAGATCCCGATAATGTGGATGCAGAGTTTGCCGTGCTGGTTCGCTCCGATCTGAAGGGTCTGGGATTAGGCCGAAAATTACTTGAAAAACTCATCGCTTATACGCGAGATCATGGTCTTGAACGCCTGAACGGCATTACGATGCCCAACAACCGAGGTATGGTAGCGCTGGCGAGAAAACTGGGTTTTGCTGTCGACATCCAGTTAGAAGATGGCATCGTTGGACTGACCTTAGCCTTGAATAAAACGCGGGATTCGTGAGTAAGGTATTGGAAATGTTACTCACATTCCTGAGTAGTAATGTTATTATCCACCGCTACCGTCGTCCGCCCCTCAGGGATGGCCACCTACTGTATAGAGAAGATATGCACTGTGATGTTGTCTAAATTTAAACGAAACAAACATCAACAACACCTTGCCCAACTACCTAAGCTTTCTCAGTCTGTTGATGATGTAGCGTTTTATTTCTCTCCGGCCGACTTTCGCGCCACTTTGCTGCAAAAGATCGCCAGCGCGACGAAACGCATCTGCATTATTGCCCTTTATCTTGAACAAGATGATGGTGGGCTCGGCATTCTGTCAGCACTCTACGAAGCTAAGCGTCAACGCCCTGAACTGGATGTCTGTGTACTGGTTGACTGGCATCGCGCACAGCGTGGCCGTATCGGCGCTGCCGCTTCGAACACCAATGCCGACTGGTATTGCCGGATGGCGCAGGAAAACCCGGACGTTAAAATCCAGGTATACGGCATTCCCGTTAATACCCGAGAAGCTCTCGGCGTTTTGCACTATAAAGGCTTTATTATCGATGATAGCGTTATCTACAGCGGTGCCAGCTTAAACGACGTTTATCTGCATCAGCATGATAAGTATCGTTACGATCGCTATCAGTCGATCCGCAACCCCCGTCTCGCCGACATTATGTACGATTGGGTGAACACCAACCTGATCCAGGGGCGAGCGGTAAACCGGCTCGATACACCTGAGCGCCCGAAAAGCCAGGAAATCAAAAATGATGTCCGGCTGTTCCGCCAGGAATTACGCGACGCGGTATATCATTTTGCGGGTGATGCTGACAACGAACAACTGTCCGTCACCCCACTGGTCGGGCTTGGGAAATCCAGCCCGCTCAATAAAACCATCTTCCACCTGATGCCCTGCGCCGAGCAGAAGCTGACCATTTGCACCCCTTACTTCAACCTGCCTGCTATCCTGGTGCGTAATATCATTCAACTACTCCGCGATGGCAAACAGGTCGAAATTATTGTTGGCGATAAAACTGCGAACGACTTTTATATCCCGGAAGATCAGCCGTTTAAAATCATTGGCGCATTGCCATATCTGTATGAAATTAACCTGCGCCGCTTCCTGAGCCGTCTCCAGTATTATGTCAATACGGGTCAGTTGACCGTACGGCTATGGAAAGATGATGACAACACGTACCATCTGAAAGGCATGTGGGTCGATGATGAGTGGATGCTGCTGACTGGTAACAATCTTAACCCGCGCGCCTGGCGTTTGGATCTGGAAAACGCGATCCTTATCCACGATCCAAAACATGAGCTGGCGGCGCAACGCGATAAAGAGCTTGAGCTGATCCGCACGCATACTACGGTGGTTCAGCATTATCGGGATTTGGAAAGCATCGCGGATTATCCGGTGAAGGTCCGTAAACTGATCCGTCGTTTACGGCGCATCCGAATTGACCGCTTAATCAGCCGTATTCTGTGAATAATCGCCCTGCATGCAGGGCTTTTTTATGAGCACCGTAATGCACCGGTTTTTATTGATTACCTTGTTTTCTCTCACAGGCTGTAGCCATATGGCGAACGATCGATGGAGCGGGCAGGATAAGGCCCAGCACTTTATCGCCTCAGCGATGCTATCTGCCGCTGGCAACGAATATGGGCAGCATCAGGCCTGGTCGCGGGATGCCAGTGCGGGATTTGGATTAATGTTTTCGGTAGGTCTAGGCGCATCAAAAGAGCTATGGGACAGCCGCCCAGCAGGAAGCGGCTGGAGCTGGAAAGATTTTGCCTGGGATGTGGCGGGGGCGACAACTGGCTATTCTATCTGGCAGCTCGCACAGTATTAGTTTGCTCATCCCCACTTCGCCTGATGCTCTCGTTTACGTTTTAAATAGTCTTCATCTTCGCGGATCTTATCCCACCAGGTTTTAAATACCGCAGCGGCGGCAGCCTTCACCGGATCGTTACCGCGCTCATGCAAGCTTCCATCTTCGGTATATTTTTTACCACCTTTGTAATTGGCATATCGTCGGGCGCGGGTATATCCCATCTGGATAAATTTACGGGCCATATCCATGCCGACGAAATCGTCCTGCTGCCGATACGCTTCAAATAACTGGTAAATCTTTTCCGCTGATTTAATCGCCGACTCTTCATCTTTATAGCGCCACCAGGGAAGGATTTCGCCTTTATAGGGTTCAACCAGCAGCACGCCTTGTTCACCACGGCCCACCTGATATTTATCAGGGTGCTTTCGAAAATCGATTTGCGAGAAATCCTGCTGATAGTCGAACTCTTTTTTGGTCATTCGCTTCTCCGTTGCGGTCGTTTCAAACCTCTTAAAGATAGTTTATTGATGTTAACGCAGGGAGATTATCGGAGAAGAAGAGGAATATTGCAGACAGCAAAAAGCCCATCCGTGAGGATGGGCTTCTGCTTTGTTTGATGCCTGGCAGTTGATGAATCACGCAGTGATTCACCCTTCGGGCCGTTGCTGCGCAACGTTCAAAAGCTTTCGCTTTTGTCCTACTCTCTGTCGAGTAGTGAACTGCCCCGATATCCGCACAGATACTTCAATTTGATGCCTGGCAGTTCCCTACTCTCGCATGGGGAGACCCCACACTACCATCGGCGCTACGGCGTTTCACTTCTGAGTTCGGCATGGGGTCAGGTGGGACCACCGCGCTCTTGCCGCCAGGCAAATTCTGTTCACCTGCCGCACTGGTTATTTCTCACAGGGCCGCAGGCATTAATCCGGTTAAGCTGAAAATCTCTCTCAATCACCCAGCACCAAAACCACTCTGGCGTTGTAAGGTTAAGCCTCACGGCTCATTAGTACCGGTTAGCTCAACGCATCGCTGCGCTTACACACCCGGCCTATCAACGTCGTCGTCTTCAACGTTCCTTCAGGAGACTTAAAGTCTCAGGGAGAACTCATCTCGGGGCAAGTTTCGTGCTTAGATGCTTTCAGCACTTATCTCTTCCGCATGTAGCTACCGGGCAGTGCCATTGGCATGACAACCCGAACACCAGTGATGCGTCCACTCCGGTCCTCTCGTACTAGGAGCAGCCCCCCTCAATTCTCCAGCGCCCACGGCAGATAGGGACCGAACTGTCTCACGACGTTCTAAACCCAGCTCGCGTACCACTTTAAATGGCGAACAGCCATACCCTTGGGACCTACTTCAGCCCCAGGATGTGATGAGCCGACATCGAGGTGCCAAACACCGCCGTCGATATGAACTCTTGGGCGGTATCAGCCTGTTATCCCCGGAGTACCTTTTATCCGTTGAGCGATGGCCCTTCCATTCAGAACCACCGGATCACTATGACCTGCTTTCGCACCTGCTCGCGCCGTCACGCTCGCAGTCAAGCTGGCTTATGCCATTGCACTAACCTCCTGATGTCCGACCAGGATTAGCCAACCTTCGTGCTCCTCCGTTACGCTTTAGGAGGAGACCGCCCCAGTCAAACTACCCACCAGACACTGTCCGCAACCCGGATCACGGGTCCACGTTAGAACACCAGCCATTAAAGGGTGGTATTTCAAGGATGGCTCCACGCAGACTGGCGTCCACGCTTCAAAGCCTCCCACCTATCCTGCACATCAAGGACCAGTGTTCAGTGTCAAGCTATAGTAAAGGTTCACGGGGTCTTTCCGTCTTGCCGCGGGTACACTGCATCTTCACAGCGATTTCAATTTCACTGAGTCTCGGGTGGAGACAGCCTGGCCATCATTACGCCATTCGTGCAGGTCGGAACTTACCCGACAAGGAATTTCGCTACCTTAGGACCGTT
The DNA here is from genome assembly GCF_056155425.1 of Atlantibacter sp. MEI4A-1023. Taxonomy (NCBI): domain Bacteria; kingdom Pseudomonadati; phylum Pseudomonadota; class Gammaproteobacteria; order Enterobacterales; family Enterobacteriaceae; genus Atlantibacter; species Atlantibacter sp. MEI4A-1023. Next base: position 1,155,032 of record NZ_CM149568.1, on the reverse strand, counting down.
ATAGTTACGGCCGCCGTTTACCGGGGCTTCGATCAGGAGCTTCTCCTCGCGGATAACCCCATCAATTAACCTTCCGGCACCGGGCAGGCGTCACACCGTATACGTCCACTTTCGTGTTTGCACAGTGCTGTGTTTTTAATAAACAGTTGCAGCCAGCTGGTATCTTCGACTGGCTTCAGCTCTACGGGTAAACCGCTTCACCTACATGCCAGCGTGCCTTCTCCCGAAGTTACGGCACCATTTTGCCTAGTTCCTTCACCCGAGTTCTCTCAAGCGCCTTGGTATTCTCTACCTGACCACCTGTGTCGGTTTGGGGTACGATTTCGTGTTACCTGATGCTTAGAGGCTTTTCCTGGAAGCAGGGCATTTGTCACTTCAGCACCGTGGTGCCTCGTCATCACGCCTCAGTGTTAACAGCATTCCGGATTTACCTGGAACACCCACCTACACGCTTAAACCGGGACAACCGTCGCCCGGCCAACATAGCCTTCTCCGTCCCCCCTTCGCAGTAACACCAAGTACAGGAATATTAACCTGTTTCCCATCGACTACGCCTTTCGGCCTCGCCTTAGGGGTCGACTCACCCTGCCCCGATTAACGTTGGACAGGAACCCTTGGTCTTCCGGCGAGCGGGCTTTTCACCCGCTTTATCGTTACTTATGTCAGCATTCGCACTTCTGATACCTCCAGCAGACCTCACAGTCCACCTTCGACGGCTTACAGAACGCTCCCCTACCCAACAACGCATAAGCGTCGCTGCCGCAGCTTCGGTGCATGGTTTAGCCCCGTTACATCTTCCGCGCAGGCCGACTCGACCAGTGAGCTATTACGCTTTCTTTAAATGATGGCTGCTTCTAAGCCAACATCCTGGCTGTCTGGGCCTTCCCACATCGTTTCCCACTTAACCATGACTTTGGGACCTTAGCTGGCGGTCTGGGTTGTTTCCCTCTTCACGACGGACGTTAGCACCCGCCGTGTGTCTCCCGTGATAACATTCTGTGGTATTCGTAGTTTGCATCGGGTTGGTAAGCCGGGATGGCCCCCTAGCCGAAACAGTGCTCTACCCCCACAGATGAATTCACGAGGCGCTACCTAAATAGCTTTCGGGGAGAACCAGCTATCTCCCGGTTTGATTGGCCTTTCACCCCCAGCCACAGGTCATCCGCTAATTTTTCAACATTAGTCGGTTCGGTCCTCCAGTTAGTGTTACCCAACCTTCAACCTGCCCATGGCTAGATCACCGGGTTTCGGGTCTATACCCTGCAACTTAACGCCCAGTTAAGACTCGGTTTCCCTGCGGCTCCCCTATACGGTTAACCTTGCTACAGAATATAAGTCGCTGACCCATTATACAAAAGGTACGCAGTCACCCCATAAATGAGGCTCCCACTGCTTGTACGTACACGGTTTCAGGTTCTTTTTCACTCCCCTCGCCGGGGTTCTTTTCGCCTTTCCCTCACGGTACTGGTTCACTATCGGTCAGTCAGGAGTATTTAGCCTTGGAGGATGGTCCCCCCGTATTCAGACAGGATGTCACGTGTCCCGCCCTACTCATCGAGTTCACAGCATATGCGCTTTTGTGTACGGGACTATCACCCTGTACCGTCGGACTTTCCAGACCGTTCCACTAACACACATGCTGATTCAGACTCTGGGCTGCTCCCCGTTCGCTCGCCGCTACTGGGGGAATCTCGGTTGATTTCTTTTCCTCGGGGTACTTAGATGTTTCAGTTCCCCCGGTTCGCCTCGTTAACCTATGTATTCAGTTAACGATAGTGCAACGAATTGCACTGGGTTTCCCCATTCGGACATCGTCGGTTATAGCGGTTCATATCACCTTACCGACGCTTTTCGCAGATTAGCACGTCCTTCATCGCCTCTGACTGCCAGGGCATCCACCGTGTACGCTTGGTCGCTTAACCTCACAACCCGGAGCAGTTTCTGCTTCGTGCTGCAAGTGTTTGAGAGACTCTGGCATGGCATCGTCATTCCTTATTACGGAGAAATGCGACGGCATGCCGTTTCAATTTTCAGCTTGTTCCGGATTGTTAAAGAGCAAAACTTCGCAGTGGACCTTTTCAGGACCACTCTGAAGTTTTCTGGTATCTTGCAGTAAAGATGGTGGAGCTATGCGGGATCGAACCGCAGACCTCCTGCGTGCAAAGCAGGCGCTCTCCCAGCTGAGCTATAGCCCCATCGTAGTGAAATCCCGTCAACCGCAATTTTTCCTGAGACAAGGCGCGCAAGGACGAAGCACAGTGAACTGTGCGGGTCATTTCGCAACGCAGTGTCAGGGAAAATTTGGTAGGCCTGAGTGGACTTGAACCACCGACCTCACCCTTATCAGGGGTGCGCTCTAACCACCTGAGCTACAAGCCTGCAGAGATTTTTACTGCTCGTTTTCTATCAGACAATCTGTGTGAGCACTGCGCGGGCTGTATCTTTAAGGTAAGGAGGTGATCCAACCGCAGGTTCCCCTACGGTTACCTTGTTACGACTTCACCCCAGTCATGAATCACAAAGTGGTAAGCGCCCTCCCGGAGGTTAAGCTACCTACTTCTTTTGCAACCCACTCCCATGGTGTGACGGGCGGTGTGTACAAGGCCCGGGAACGTATTCACCGTGGCATTCTGATCCACGATTACTAGCGATTCCGACTTCATGGAGTCGAGTTGCAGACTCCAATCCGGACTACGACGCACTTTATGAGGTCCGCTTGCTCTCGCGAGGTCGCTTCTCTTTGTATGCGCCATTGTAGCACGTGTGTAGCCCTGGTCGTAAGGGCCATGATGACTTGACGTCATCCCCACCTTCCTCCAGTTTATCACTGGCAGTCTCCTTTGAGTTCCCGGCCGGACCGCTGGCAACAAAGGATAAGGGTTGCGCTCGTTGCGGGACTTAACCCAACATTTCACAACACGAGCTGACGACAGCCATGCAGCACCTGTCTCACAGTTCCCGAAGGCACTTCCGCATCTCTGCAGAATTCTGTGGATGTCAAGACCAGGTAAGGTTCTTCGCGTTGCATCGAATTAAACCACATGCTCCACCGCTTGTGCGGGCCCCCGTCAATTCATTTGAGTTTTAACCTTGCGGCCGTACTCCCCAGGCGGTCGACTTAACGCGTTAGCTCCGGAAGCCACGCCTCAAGGGCACAACCTCCAAGTCGACATCGTTTACGGCGTGGACTACCAGGGTATCTAATCCTGTTTGCTCCCCACGCTTTCGCACCTGAGCGTCAGTCTTTGTCCAGGGGGCCGCCTTCGCCACCGGTATTCCTCCAGATCTCTACGCATTTCACCGCTACACCTGGAATTCTACCCCCCTCTACAAGACTCAAGCCTGCCAGTTTCGGATGCAGTTCCCAGGTTGAGCCCGGGGATTTCACATCCGACTTGACAGACCGCCTGCGTGCGCTTTACGCCCAGTAATTCCGATTAACGCTTGCACCCTCCGTATTACCGCGGCTGCTGGCACGGAGTTAGCCGGTGCTTCTTCTGCGGGTAACGTCAATGAAAGCGGTTATTAACCACTCTCCCTTCCTCCCCGCTGAAAGTACTTTACAACCCGAAGGCCTTCTTCATACACGCGGCATGGCTGCATCAGGCTTGCGCCCATTGTGCAATATTCCCCACTGCTGCCTCCCGTAGGAGTCTGGACCGTGTCTCAGTTCCAGTGTGGCTGGTCATCCTCTCAGACCAGCTAGGGATCGTCGCCTAGGTGAGCCGTTACCCCACCTACTAGCTAATCCCATCTGGGTTCATCTGATGGCAAGAGGCCCGAAGGTCCCCCTCTTTGGTCTTGCGACGTTATGCGGTATTAGCTACCGTTTCCAGTAGTTATCCCCCTCCATCAGGCAGATCCCCAGACATTACTCACCCGTCCGCCACTCGTCAGCAAAGCAGCAAGCTGCTTCCTGTTACCGTTCGACTTGCATGTGTTAGGCCTGCCGCCAGCGTTCAATCTGAGCCATGATCAAACTCTTCAATTTAAAAGTTTGATGCTCGTGAATTAAACTTCGTAATGAATTACGTGTTCACTCAGAGACTTGATAATTCTATGTGCATCCGAAGATGCTGAGATATCAATCCTGCGAGTGCCCACACAGATTGTCTGATAAATTGTTAAAGAGCAGTTGCGACGCGGCTTTCAGCTCACTGTCACGAGGTGGCGTATATTACGCTTTCCTCTTTCAGAGTCAAGCGTTTAATTTCGCTATTCCCTGCCGAACTCCCCGGAGGGACTTCGCTGACCGGCCGGCTCATTCGCCGTTGTTCCGTGTCAGTGGTGGCGCATTATAGGGAGTAATCAGAATCTGACAAGCCTAAAATTCAAAAAATTTTCCGTTCGCTCACATTTCAAACAAAACCCATCTGAAACGGCTCATTTTGGTGATTTTATAAACAAAACGGGCTCCTGTGAGCCCGTTTTTGTGACTAACACCACTTATTGCACCGCAACGATGCGCTCATCTTTTACGGTCAGCTCAATCGGTTTACCCGGGATGAGCTCGCCAGAAAGGATCTGCTGGGCAAGCGGGTTCTCGATTTGCTGCTGGATAGCCCGTTTAAGCGGACGCGCGCCGTAAACCGGGTCATAGCCATTTTCGCCAAGCAGCCGCAGCGCATCTTCGGACATCTCAACCTGATACCCACGCTCTTCCAGCCGTTTGTAAAGCCGTTGCAACTGGATCTGCGCAATCGAGGCGATATGTTTCTGACCCAGCGGGTGGAATACCACCACTTCATCGATACGGTTAATGAATTCCGGTCTGAAGTTTTGGCTTACCACATTAAGGACCAGATCCTTCATATGGCTATAGTCGAGCTCGCCAAAACGCTCCTGGATCAGATCCGACCCCAGGTTGGAGGTCATAATCACTACCGTATTACGGAAATCCACCGTACGCCCTTGCCCATCGGTAAGGCGTCCATCGTCCAATACCTGCAGCAGAATGTTAAACACATCCGGATGCGCTTTTTCCACTTCATCCAGCAGGATGACGGAGTAAGGACGACGGCGCACCGCTTCGGTCAGGTAACCGCCTTCTTCATAGCCGACGTATCCCGGAGGCGCGCCGACCAAACGCGACACGGAGTGTTTCTCCATAAACTCGGACATATCGATACGCACCATCGCGTCATCGCTATCGAACATAAAGTTCGCCAGCGCTTTACACAGCTCCGTTTTCCCTACCCCAGTCGGACCAAGGAACAGGAACGAACCAATTGGGCGGTTAGGATCGGACAAACCAGCGCGGCTACGGCGAATGGCGTTAGAAACCGCTTCAACCGCTTCATCCTGGCCAATCACCCGCTGATGCAGGTCTTGCTCCATGCGCAGCAGTTTTTCCCGCTCGCTTTCCATCATTCGTGCAACCGGAATGCCGGTCCAGCGCGCCAGCACTTCTGCGATTTCTGCATCAGTGACTTTATTACGCAGCAGGCGCATGGTTTTGCCTTCGCTTTGCGTCGCGGCGGCCAGCTGTTTTTCAAGCTCAGGGATTTTCCCGTACTGCAATTCTGACATGCGGGCCAGATCGCCCACACGGCGCGCTTGCTCAATGGCGATTTTGGCCTGTTCCAGTTCCGCCTTGATAGTTTGAGTGCCGGAAAGTGAGGCTTTCTCCGCCTTCCACTCTTCTTCCAGTTCCGAATATTGACGTTCTTTATCAGAAAGCTCTTCATTCAGCATATCGAGACGCTTTTTGCTGGCCTCATCAGACTCTTTCAACAGCGCCTGCTGTTCCAGTTTCAGCTGAATGATGCGGCGGTCGAGCCGGTCCAGTTCTTCCGGTTTCGAGTCTATCTGCATACGAATGCTGGATGCTGCTTCATCGATCAGGTCGATGGCTTTATCCGGCAACTGCCGGTCAGCAATATAGCGGTGCGACAGCGTTGCCGCTGCCACGATCGCCGGGTCAGTGATCTGTACATGGTGGTGCAATTCATAGCGTTCTTTCAGACCACGCAGGATCGCGATGGTATCTTCTACAGTTGGCTCGGCGACAAACACCTTCTGGAAACGGCGCTCCAGAGCGGCGTCTTTCTCAATGTACTGACGATACTCATCCAGCGTCGTCGCACCCACGCAGTGCAGTTCACCACGCGCCAGCGCGGGTTTCAGCATGTTCCCGGCGTCCATCGCACCATCGGCTTTACCTGCGCCGACCATGGTGTGCAATTCGTCAATAAACAGAATGACGTTACCTTCCTGCTTAGAGAGATCGCTAAGTACGCCTTTTAAGCGCTCTTCGAATTCACCACGATACTTCGCCCCGGCCACCAGCGCGCCCATATCCAGCGCTAGTACGCGGCGGCCTTTTAAGCCTTCCGGGACTTCGCCATTGACGATGCGCTGTGCCAGCCCTTCGACGATAGCGGTTTTACCCACCCCGGGCTCGCCGATCAGGACCGGGTTGTTTTTAGTACGGCGTTGTAATACCTGGATAGTGCGGCGGATCTCTTCGTCACGGCCAATCACCGGGTCAAGCTTGCCCTGCTCGGCACGCTCGGTGAGATCGAGGGTGTATTTTTTCAAAGCCTGGCGCTGATCTTCAGCCCCCTGATCGTTCACGCTTTCACCTCCACGCATTTGCGTAATCGCCTGAGTAATATTCGCGGTATTGGCGCCCGCTGCCTTTAATAAGTCGGCGAGGGTGCCACGCGATTCAAGCGCCGCCAGAACAAACAGTTCAGACGATATAAAGTTGTCGCCCTGCTTTTGCGCCAGCTTGTCGCAAAGATTCAGGACGCGGACTAAATCCTGTGACGGCTGTACGTCGCCGCCGGTGCCTTCTACCTGCGGTAAACGGCTTAACGCCTGATCGATATCAGTGCGCAACTTGCCGGCATTAATGCCCGCCGAGGTAAGTAAAGGACGAACGGAACCCCCTTCCTGATTCAGCAAGGCGCTCATAAGATGTAAGGGTTCGATGAATTGGTTGTCGTGCCCCAGTGCCAGCGACTGGGCATCGGCAAGAGCAAGCTGGAATTTATTGGTAAGACGATCCAGACGCATAACTCCTCCCATAAACAGGTCAAATTTGCTACTGGAGATTAAATGAGGTCATCCCTCAATTATTCAAGGTGAATGACCTGAATTATGTGAAAAGAAAACAACGCGTTCTGGATCGTCTTGATTCGCTAGGTTATATCAGCCAAATGAAACTTGCCATACGGCCCGTGATTCTGTCACGGCGGTATGAGAAAAAATCATCTTTTTCAGTAAAGGTACAGCGGTCGCCGCCATAGATTTTCGTCACGCCAGCCGCCGTTAAACGCTGACGCGCAAGCTGGTAGATATCGGCGAAATACTTTTTGCCTGCCGGACGAAACGCGCTGGCGGCCTGGCCGTCTTTAGCGATAAACGCATCACGTACGTCATCGCCCACTTCAAATGCCTGAGGGCCGATCGCCGGGCCTAGCCACGCCATGACGTTTTCCGGGCGATCGTTGAAACTCGCGAGGGTCGCTTCAAGCACCCCGTCGCATAATCCCCGCCATCCCGCATGTGCGGCAGCCACTTCGCTGCCCGCCTGATTACAGAATAGCACCGGCAAACAGTCTGCGGTCATTACCGCACACACGGTACCCGGCGTATCGCTCCAGGAGGCATCGGCGCGTTTAGTGGCGTATGGTTCGCCGGTCAGGCGTAATACCGCATTGCCGTGCACCTGTTCCAGCCACACCGCCCTGGAAGGCATCTGTGCGGCAGCGAACAGCCGGCGTCGATTTTCCTCGACGTCGTCCAGGTTGTCGCCGCAGTGCGCGCCCAGATTGAGCGAGTCATACGCCCCGGCGCTCACGCCGCCGATGCGGGTGCTGCTACAGGCCGCAACGCCCGGCGGCAACGGCCAGTCGGGGATGATCAGTTTTGTCATAACCAGTCAACGTCGTCTTTATGCGCTTCAAAGTCAGCACGCAGCGCATTGATGAGATCAACCATATCCTGTGGGATTGGCGCATGCCATTCCATCTGGATACCGGTTATCGGGTGGTACAGGCGCAGCATAGTAGCGTGTAACGCCTGGCGGTCAAACTGACGCAGCGCCTGAATGAACGCCTCAGAGGCCCCTTTCGGCGGGCGCGGACGGCCGCCATACAGCTGATCGCCCACCAGCGGATGAGTAATATGAGCCATATGCACGCGGATCTGGTGAGTACGGCCGGTTTCCAGGCGTAAACGCAGACGGGTATGAATCCGAAAATGCTCCATAATCCTGTAGTGTGTGACGGCTGGTTTACCCATCGGATGAACCGACATATGTGTGCGTTTGGTCGGGTGGCGGCTGATGGGTTCTTCCACCGTTCCGCCCGCCGTCATATGGCCGATAGCCACCGCTTCATACTCACGGGTGATCTCGCGCAATTGCAGCGATTCGACCAGACGGGTTTGTGCCGGAATGGTTTTCGCCACTACCATCAAACCGGTAGTGTCTTTATCCAGACGGTGCACGATACCCGCGCGCGGCACGTCGGCAATTGGCGGATAATAGTGCAACAGCGCGTTAAGCACCGTGCCGTCAGGGTTGCCCGCGCCGGGATGCACCACGAAATCGCGCGGTTTGTTGATCACTAAAATATCGTCATCTTCATAAACGATATTCAGCGGGATATCCTGGGGTTCAAAGCGGGCGTCTTCTTCGATTTCTACATCGATAACCACGTTTTCGCCGCCGAACACTTTTTCTTTTGGCTTATCGCTAATCTTGCCGTTGAGCTGGACGCGCTGGTCTAAAATCCACTCTTTTATGCGCGATCGCGAATAATCAGGGAACATTTCGGCCAAAGCCTGATCTAAGCGTTGACCGAGTTGAGATTCGGACACCGTTGCAGTGAGTTGTACTCGTTGTGCCATATACTGCTTCTTCGTTTACGTTGGGATTTACGGCTTCGCCGTATAATATAGTGTGCTATTGTAGCTGGTCTTAACCGGGAGCAGGAACTGTCATTCTCCCGTACAAGTAAAACATTCTGAGGAAAGTCAAAACGTCATGACGCGCATGAAATATCTGGTGGCTGCCGCCACGTTGAGCCTGGCTTTGGCGGGTTGCTCCGGTTCTAAGGAAGAGGTCCCTGATAATCCGCCATCTGAAATTTACGCGACTGCTCAGCAAAAACTGCAGGACGGTAACTGGAAAGCGGCAATAACGCAACTGGAAGCGCTGGATAATCGTTATCCATTCGGGCCGTACTCCCAACAGGTTCAGCTGGATCTGATCTATGCGTACTACAAAAACGCCGATCTTCCGCTGGCTCAGGCTTCCATCGATCGTTTTATGCGTCTGAACCCGACTCACCCGAACATTGACTACGTGATGTATATGCGCGGGCTGACCAATATGGCGCTGGATGACAGCGCGCTGCAAGGTTTCTTCGGCGTCGATCGTTCTGACCGCGACCCGCAACATGCGCGCGACGCTTTCCGCGATTTCGCGAAGCTGACCCGCGGCTATCCACAAAGCCAGTACGTCACTGATGCGACCAAACGCATGGTATTCCTGAAAGACCGTCTGGCGAAGTATGAGCTTTCCGTCGCACAGTACTATACCAAACGTGGCGCGTATGTTGCCGTGGTTAACCGTGTAGAAGGGATGCTGCGTGATTATCCGGATACCCAGGCCACTCGCGATGGCCTGAAGTTAATGGAAAACGCCTACCGCGAAATGCAGATGAATGCGCAGGCGGATAAAGTTGCCAAAATCATCGAAACCAATGGCAGCAACACCTGACCGTTATTAATGAAAAAAGGCAGCCTGGCTGCCTTTTTTATGCCCGCAACCCGGATATGCCGGGATTTAGCGCGAAGTCATCCCATCAAATATGGCCCGAAAACGGCTGCCCGACAAGGGAAAAATGTCCTCTTCCTGTCCTGCCTCACAAAACAGTTTCCTTGACAAAAAGTGACAAAATTACGTGATTTACATCACACATTTTGACACTCATGGCGTTATGCTGAAATCACCAAGACGGGAAAGACGAGAGGTAAAATTTATGACAATGAACATTACCAGCAAACAAATGGAAATCACCCCGGCTATTCGCCAGCATGTCACAGACCGTCTCGCTAAACTGGATAAATGGCAAACTCACTTAATTAATCCGCACATAATCTTATCCAGAGAACCTCAAGGCTTCGTCGCTGACGCCACCATGAATACGCCAAACGGCCATCTTGTCGCCAGTGCAAAACACGAAGATATGTATACGGCTATTAACGAACTCATTAACAAACTGGAGCGACAACTGAACAAAGTGCAGCACAAAGGGGAAGCTCGTCGCGCAGTACCTTCAGTTAAAGACGTTAGCTTCGCAGAAGAAGAGTAATCACTTACAGCCTAACAACGCGCCTCCGGGCGCGTTTTTTATTGACAGAGCGAAAACACTACGGGTAGTGTAATCCCTACATTTTCAAGGAACATGTTATGAAACAACTGCCGTTCTTCTTCGCATTCTTTTTTACCTTCCCCTGAACGGGAGGCTTTTCGTCATGTGATAAAGAATGCGAAGACGAACAAACAGGCCTCCCACATCGGGGGGCCTTTTTTATGACTATAAAAAAGGTAGCGTTATGACAGCGGAAAACCCTTTACTGGCTCTGCGGGATAAAATCAGTGCGTTGGATGAGAAGTTACTGGCGCTATTAGCCGAGCGTCGCACCCTGGCGGTGGAAGTCGGCAAAGCCAAGCTCGCCACGCATCGCCCGGTGCGGGATATCGACCGCGAACGCGATCTGCTGGATAAGCTGATTACGCTGGGCAAAGCCCATCATCTTGATGCGCACTACATCACTCGCCTGTTTCAACTGATTATCGAAGATTCCGTATTAACCCAGCAGGCGCTACTCCAGCAACATCTGAATCAAACCAATCCGCACTCGGCGCGCGTGGCGTTTCTTGGCCCGAAAGGCTCTTACTCGCACCTGGCGGCGCGTCAGTATGCCGTTCGCCATTTTGAGCAGTTTATTGAAAGCGGTTGCGCAAAATTCCATGAAATTTTTAACCAGGTGGAAACCGGCCAGGCGGATTACGCGGTGGTGCCACTTGAGAACACCAGTTCCGGCGCGATTAACGACGTTTACGACCTGCTCCAGCACACCAGCCTGTCTATTGTCGGTGAATTAACGATTCCTATCGATCACTGCGTACTGGTATCAGGCTCTACCGACCTTGAAAACATCGAAACCATTTACAGCCATCCGCAGCCTTTCCAGCAGTGCAGCCAGTTCCTGAACCGCTACCCGCACTGGAAAATTGAGTATTGCGAAAGCACGTCCGCCGCGATGGAAAAAGTGGCCCAGATGAAATCGCCGAAAGTGGCGGCATTAGGAAGCGAAGCTGGCGGCGCGTTGTATGGTTTGCAGGTACTGGAGCGTAATCTGGCAAACCAGACGCAAAACATCACCCGATTTGTAGTACTGGCGCGTAAAGCAATTCACGTTTCCGATCAGGTACCGGCGAAAACCACCTTACTAATGGCCACAGGCCAGCAGGCTGGCGCCCTGGTGGAAGCATTACTTGTACTGCGTAATCACAATCTGATTATGACTCGCCTGGAATCACGACCGATTAACGGCAATCCGTGGGAAGAGATGTTCTACCTCGATGTGCAGGCCAATGTTCAGCAAGAGGAAATGCAGCAGGCGCTGCGCGAACTCACTGAAATTACCCGTTCTATGAAAGTGCTGGGCTGCTATCCCAGTGAAAACGTGGTGCCGGTCGATCCGGCGTAACTCATAAAAAAGCCAGCGAGTTCGCTGGCTTTTTCAGTTTACTGGCGGCTGTCGTTCGCCTGGCGCAGCAGAGTACGGCTTTCGCTTTGAAAGCGTTGTGCATAATCGCCAAACCAGTGTTCAACTTTGCGGAAGCTGTCGATAAACGCCTGCTTATCGCCCTGCTCCAGTAAGCCAATTGCCTCGCCAAAGCGCTGGTAGTAACGCTTAATCAGCGCCAGATTGTCTTCCGATGACATAATGATATCCGCATAGAGTTGCGGGTCCTGAGCGAACAGCCGCCCGACCATCGCCAGTTCCAGCCGATAAATGGGCGATGACAGCGCCAGCAGTTTTTCCAGCTGTACGTTCTCTTCAGCCAAGTGCAGACCGTAAGCAAAGGTCGCGAAGTGACGCAGCGCCTGGATGAACGCCATATTCTGGTCATGTTCCACAGCGTTACTGCGATGCAGTCGCGCACCCCATACCTGAATCTGCTCCAGAAACCACTGGTACGCTTCCGGCTGACGCCCGTCACAGTAGACCACCACCTGTTTCGCCAGGCTGCCGCTGTCCGGGCCAAACATCGGGTGCAAGCCCAGCACCGGCCCGCTATGGGCATTCAGCATCGCCTGTAACGGACCATTCTTCACCGACGCGAGATCGACAAGAATACAGTCATCCGGCAGACGCGGCAGTTTGGCGATAACCTGTTCAGTCACGTGGATTGGCACGCTGACGATCACCATCCCGGCGTCGGCAACGAACATCTCCGCCTGCGGCCAGTCGTGTTGTTCAAGGATACGCACCTGGTAACCAGACAGTTGCAGCATCTTTTCAAACAGACGTCCCATCTGCCCTGCTCCGCCGACGATCACCACCGGGCGCAACGCCGGATGCAGCGTTTTGAAGCCTTTGTCATTTTCATGGGCATAGGATTCGCGCATCACCCGGCGCAGCACATCCTCAATCAGATCCGGCGAGACACCAAGCTGTTCGGCTTCCTGACGACGCGACGCCAGCATTGAGGCCTCACGCTCTGGCACGTAGACCGGCAGGCCATAGCGGCTTTTGACTTCGCCAACTTCAGATACCAGTTCCAGACGGCGCGCCAGCAGCCCCAGCAGCGCCTTATCCACTTCATCGATTTGATCGCGCAGTGCGGTCAATTCTGCAACCATAATCACCTCTTAAGCGAAACGCGCCGCGAGCGTACCGTTCAAATCGTTGTGGATTTCCTGCAACAGCGCGTCGGTGGTTTCCCAATTGATACAGGCATCGGTCACGGAGACGCCGTATTTCATCTCACTGCGCGGTTGCTCGGAGGACTGATTGCCTTCGAATAAATGGCTTTCAATCATTAGTCCGATAATCGAACGGTTGCCATCTTTAATCTGCGCGACGACCGATTCGGCGACGCCCGGCTGGCGGCGGTAGTCTTTGTTTGAATTACCATGGCTGCAATCTATCATCAGCGCCGGACGTAGTCCCGCCTGTTCCATCTCTTTTTCACATTGCGCCACATCCGCCGGGCTGTAGTTCGGCGCTTTGCCGCCGCGCAAAATCACGTGGCCATCCGGGTTACCTTGGGTCTGCAACAGACAAACCTGGCCCGCCTGGTTGATGCCGACAAAACGGTGAGACTGCTCAGCGGCGCGCATTGCATTAATTGCCGTCGCCAGGCTGCCATCGGTGCCGTTTTTAAAGCCCACCGGCATGGAAAGACCTGAAGCCATTTCACGGTGGGTTTGCGATTCGGTGGTACGCGCGCCGATCGCGGACCAGCTAAACAGATCGCCCAAGTACTGTGGGCTGTTGGGATCGAGCGCCTCGGTCGCCAGCGGCAATCCCATATTAACCAGCTCTACCAGCAGGCTACGGGCGATTTTCAGACCCGCTTCCACATCAAACGAGCCATCCATGTGAGGATCGTTAATCAACCCTTTCCAGCCAACGGTGGTACGGGGTTTTTCAAAATAGACACGCATAACCAGATAAAGCGTATCGCTGACTTGTGCGGCAAGGGTTTTAAACCGACGAGCATATTCAATGGCCGCTTCGGGATCGTGGATCGAGCAAGGTCCACACACCACCAGCAAACGCGGATCGCGCCCGGCAATAATATTGGCAATCGTCTCGCGGGATTGCGCGATTTGCGCTTCCTGTTCCAGCGTCAGCGGGAATTCAGCTTTCAGTTGTTCTGGAGTAATCAGTACCTGTTCATCAGCGATATGAACGTTATTCAGCGCGTCTTTTTGCATGATTGCGACCCTTAAATTTGCTCGTTTGCGATAGTCTTTACCTCACTGAGGTAAGCATTACCTTATCACAAGCGGTAAAGATTTCAATCCACATTCCGTAAATTTATCGTTACAAATATAAATAACTGGCATTTTAAAGCGCTTTAAGACCGCCATATCTGTAATTAAATATTTACACATTGAATAATTAATCATCACAACGTAAAAAAATAATCAGCTCATGCGCTTTTTGCGCTACGTTTTGCATAAGCGAAAAACCCATCTCAAGGATGCAGTAATGCGTCAGACAATAGTGATTCTCGGCATTCTGCTCTCCACCGGTTGCCAAATTGATCCCTACACCCATGCGCCAACCTGGAGTGAGCGAAACTGGTATGAAATTGGCGTTGATGACGCGATGTCCGGCGGCCTGGCGAAAGATCAACTGCGGCTTGCCCTGGAATATGACGACGCGCAAGTTGATGTAACCGCTTATAAAAAAGGTTATCTACGCGGTCAGCAACGTTTTTGCCAGGATGACTTTTTGTATGTTTGGGGATTGAGCGGTAGAAGTTTTCCGGCGGCCTGCGAAAACCTTGAACAAACGCCGCAATTACGCGCCCGCTGGAAAGAAGGTGATACAGGCGCTAGCGAAGATTCAATTTTAAATTGAATAACTTAAAAATTTACTTACCGGTTTTCTGCTCTCAGCTATTTTGATGTACCGTTGAATGTAATCTGCCTTATCGCGTACAGATAATGACTAACCCAACGGTAGATGTTATTATCCCAGGATATATCCTGTAACAAGTATTCTGCGTCACCATTCTTGCTGGAACCTACAACATGCCTGTGCTGCACTTCCGAGCGTTTTGTTTTGTATTGATTATGGTGGCAATACCTTCGATAGCAGAACTGCCTTCACCTTCTGCAAATAATGATGAAGCCGTACAACGCATTGTTTCCGGTATTATTAGTTATACGAGGTGGCCCAGGCTTTCTGCGCCTCCGCGTATATGCATTTTTAGATCTTCCCGGCTGGCGCAATTAGTTAATGACAATATTACACCGTTATCTTATACCGCGGTCATTGTCGAAAATAGTGAAGAGGCATTAACGTCACGGTGTGACGGCCTTTATTTTGGTAAAGAACGGCCTGAAGAACAGGCGAAATTAATCGAGGCCTATCAGCCACGCCCTTTATTATTAATTGCTGAGCAAAATACACAGTGCCTGATCGGCAGTTCGTTTTGCCTGAATATTAATGTCACGCCGGTTAAATTCGCGGTAAATCTTGATTCATTGTCCCGTAGCGGTGTTCGGGTCAATCCAGACGTATTAATGCTCGCACGGAATAATAATCATGACTAAGGATCTCAACTCCATGCCACGGCCAACGTTCAAAAGAACGTTGCGACGCATCAGCATGATAAGCGTCGTGATTACCATGATTATTGCCTGGCTGCTGCTTTCCGTCTCATCCATGCTGACGCTGAAGCAATATGCCCAGAATAACCTCCGTTTACTGAGCGTTTCCATCAGCCATACGCTTGAGGCGGCTATGGTGTTTCGTGATGGCCCCGCAGCTTATGACACGCTCGCCGCCCTTGGCGAACAGGGGCAATTCGCCAGCGCGCAGGCGGTAGACCGCAACGGGGAAATCATTGCTGACTGGTCGGGTACGGCAGATAACGACCGTGATGTGATGGGCGGCCTGGTCAGTAAATGGGTATTCCCGACGCCGGTTGTCCAGAAAATTCAACACAATGGCAACGTGCTGGGCGAAATTCGCCTGACCGCCATGGATAATATTATTACCCATTTTGTCTGGACCTCGCTCGGCGTGCTGACCGCCTGCCTCATCCTCGCTTCATTTATTTCTTTATCGATTACGCGGTATTTGCATAAAGGCATGGTTAACGCGCTTAACAATATTACTGAAGTTGCTCATGACGTGCAGACTAACCGTAATTTTTCCAGACGCGTTTCCGCAGAGCGGATAGAAGAATTCCACCGTTTCGGCCAGGACTTTAATACGCTATTGGACGAAATGGAAACCTGGCAGACGCAATTGCAGCGTAAGAATGCCTCGTTGCTGATTAGCGCCACTCACGACCCGCTGACTGGCCTTGCCAATCGCACCGCGTTTCGCCAGGCCGTTGAAAGCATGATGAATGACAGAAGCCGTAAAATTGACGCTGCGCTGCTGTTTATGGATGGTGACAACTTTAAATCCATCAATGACACCTGGGGCCATGCCGCAGGTGACCGTGTACTGATTGAGGCTGCACAGCGTTTACGTAACTTCGCAGGCGATACGCACTGCGCCTATCGTCTGGGCGGCGATGAGTTCGCTATTTTGCTGACCGACGTCCACTCCACTGATGAATTACTGGGGTGCATTCACCATTTACGCCAGGCGCTATTGCCGCCAATTCTGTTGAACAATGGCGAAACGACCGTGTTGTCGATGAGCATCGGCTACGCGCTGGCGAAGTGTACGGCGACGCCAGAATCCCTGATGGAGATCGCCGACAAGAATATGTATCACGACAAAAGTAAGCGCCGCCTGGCGTTTGGATAACCACAAAGGAAGGTCATTATGTTGCCCCGCTTTTTCGCTCCTGCCGTTCTCGCTGCATTCCTGTTAACCGGCTGCCAGACGCCACAGGGAAAATTCACACCTGAGCAGGTCGCTGCCATGCAGTCTTACGGTTTCAGCGAAAGTAACGGCGACTGGTCGCTGGGCTTATCAGATACCATTCTGTTCGATAAAAACCAGTATCAACTGCGTCCTGAAAGCTATCGTCAGATTGAAACCATGGCGGCGAATCTTTCTTCCCATGGTTTGAAACACGCCCGCATGGACGGTCACACTGATAATTACGGGGAAGACAGCTATAACGAAGCGCTTTCCCTTAAACGAGCAAATATCGTGGCCGACGCATGGGCAAAAGGCGCCGGGGTGCCGCGCAGCAATTTAACGACCCAGGGTTTGGGCAAGAAATACCCTGTCGCCAGCAACAAAACGGGTGAAGGACGTGCCGAAAACCGCCGCGTCGCGGTCGTTATCAGCACGCCCTGAGTCTTAGTTAACGGCGGGTGTGGTCGCCTGACGGCGTTGCGCCCGCTTCCAGCGTAAGACATCAATCAGCAAAAACAGCAAGACGCTGAAACCCATCACCGGCATGGCGTAACCTAACGCGGCGGTAATGATCAGTGCGCTGATTCGGCCGGACACAGAGAGTTGCAGCCAGGCTTCGCACAGCGTTTGGGCAGGATTGCGGGATGCCACAGCAGGGCGCCGCAACCACCACTGGCGGTAACCCATAACAATCAGCACGCACAGCGCGGTGCCAAAGCCCACCAGCGCCAGCTGGTTAAGCAGCCCGAACAGCACGCCCATATGAAAATCCACACCCCAGCGGGTGAGCTTCGCCATTAACGGGAACTGGTTGAAGTCGGTCCTGTCGATCACCTGCATGGTTTCGCCATTTATCGCCACCGCGTCAACCTGCGTCGGCCAGCGCCGGTCAATTTCCGTGACTGTCCAGGCCTGATTACTGTTACGCGGAGGACGTATTTCCAGCAGGCTGGCATGAATACCCTTTTGCTGTGCAAGATCCCTAACACGATCGAAATCGGCGCTATCAATTTCCTGCGTCGCCATCGCGCCATGGTGATGTCCATGATGCTCGGCGTGAGGATCGGCCGCCGCCGCCTTGCCAGATAGCACCGTGTTAACCTGCGGAGTCATCCACCCTAACGCGGCTCGCAACTTATCGACGTTGCCCCCCGCGTACTGCGACCAGGTTAACCCCGTCGCGGAGAAAAGCAGCAATCCCGCCAGTAAAATCATACCCAGCGTAATATGCAGTTGTCTTGCCGCCATAAACCGGCTGCGTTTTACCGGCTTACGCTTACGCGCGGGTCTTGTCACCCACCACAGGACAATGCCGCCCAGCGCTGCAACCCACATCCATGATGCCGCCAGCTCGCTGTAGATGCGCCCGAAGTCCCCTAACAGCAGCGAGCGGTGCAGGTAGTCGATACTCTGGCGCAGCGGGAGTATTCCGCTGGTGCCGTAAACGGTCAAATCACCCGTTACCGCGAGCGTGACCGGATCGATAAATATTGCCCGGTGCTCAGATACGCCCAGCGACGGATCGCTGAACATTACGCGCGTGGTTTGCCCTGCTTCCAACCCGGGCCTGATCGCATGTAAGCGCAGCGCGTGATGAGTAAACTGCTCCGCGACGTCAACCTGGCGAGCAAGTGGCTGCGGCTCCCCTTCCCGGCTGCCGTTGAGTACCGATGAGTAAACGATGTTTTCCAGTTGAGGGGTCGCCACATATAACGTGCCCGACAGCGCGGCCACAAAAATAAACGGGCCGACAAATAATCCGATGGCGAAATGAAGCCGCCGCAATAGCGTGATCCACGCCTGGCGTTGAGTGCAGGTTGTCATACTTTTCCTTTTTATAAAGTACGGGTCGTCCCTCCGGCGGAGAGACGAAGCAGTTGAGGATTAAAAGGTAAAAGCAGACGCAACCGGCGGCGCACGGGGTACAGGCCTAAGCCAGATTAGGGAAGGATAGACAATAACGACGAAGGGATAATTCATCCGCCCAATGTGACGTAACAGCGCGTAGACCAGCGCCAGGGCAAGCAATAATATCCCCGGCACATGGCTTAACAGCACGCAATAGCCGCAGGCTTCTGCGTGATCGACCATTGTCAGTCCTGGCGAATGAACGTGTTCCGCCATGCCGCTATGCATGGACATCTCATGATGATGTTGGGAATGGGATGGCGGAGCGGCGTCGGTAATCCGGGCGTTATGAAGAGATATCGAAATCAGCGGCGCGACAACGATCAACAGCATGGCAAACAGCGCTGCCCATGCTGCTCGTTTCGTGTTATGTGATTGCGCTAAACCGATCGTCACATCCCCTCCATAAGAGAGGGCATTGTAAATGATTTGCATCCAGAAAGTTAATGAAAACGTTCCTTCAAAACTGAAAAGCTGCTTTTAGAAAGCAGCTTTTTACATTGCAGTTTTATAAGGCGGTATAAATTTGCTTAAAGCAAAGCAGCCATTAACGACAAACCTTTTTTGAACGGCTGATGCTGCCATCATTACATACAAACTTACCGTCAGCAGTACAGTGCGAGACGCCGCCTTTCGATTTAGAACACGGATAGTTAGCTGCGTGACTGAACGCGGATATACCGAATAAAGCTAAAATAACAGGGAGGAGAAATAATGCACGGACGTTCATCGATAGAGTTCCTTGTCAAAATGTTTCTACCAGAGCTCGGCCAGTTAGCGCTTTTATTACTGCTTTTCATCCAAAAGCTTCCATGGCTCATTAACTCCATTTTTAATTGCATCCGCATAATGTCTTACTAACTCCGTGGCTTCATTGCTGTACCGCACAAAGTCGCCAAAGGTATAAAGCCCCTTTCTGCTGAGATCAACCCCCACCAGCAGAAGATCAGGTACAAAATAGATCGTCCGGCCTGAAAGAGTTCGCAGGTAATATTTTTCAAACAGCGTCCATCTCTGGTAATAAATGCTCGCACCCACTTCTAAGGTATTTTGATCAGGGAAATAAATAACGTGCCAGTCCAGTCGGTGCTGACAATGGTCAGATTCATCAAAAAAGTATTCGCGAGAACACGCTGTTTTTTTGACTTTCCAGGCATAGTAGCCAATAAATACGATGAATAACTCGTAAAAAAAACAAGGGGCTGGCCTAACGCCAACCCCTTGTTTTTGCACTAACTTATTGGATGTCGCTTAAGCGAATCTTAGTTCAGGCGCTTTTAACGGACGTCATTGAAAAATAATAAAAAATTAACAAAAACAGCAAGTTAATTGCATCCTTAGTGCATCTGAGTGCCGTTAAAAACATACTGTATGGACACATTGTGGACATTAAATCAATGTGTTTTGGCTACGGCCTCTTCTACTGATCCCATACTGCTCGGTGATAAATTTTGCTGCCTTATCGATTTCCGGGAAAAGAATGCTTTCATTTATACCAAGCACTGATAAATGTTCTCTTATCTCGGCTTTATTTTCCTCTTTGATCCATAGCCTTTTCCCTTTTAAATCTTGAGGTGCAGCCGCCGCGTGCCCCTCATCAGCGCTGGCATCATTTTCAGCACCATATATCAAAAATGCTCCAGACTGTGCGATTATGCGTTTATTGGACATTTTAGGCTTTACATAAACAGCTTTAAGTAAATCCGCAGGGTTTATTCTTGGTCGAAAACCGGTTTTTTCTAAGCCTATGTAGTAACACAATAAATCTGCCGCATGTGCTTTATTGAACTCTTCTATCGACAATCCATTATGAGCAGCAGCGAAAAGGGCTTCTTTTTCCGTTTTTTTTAAATTTGCAACATTTGCTAAGCAACTTACTCGGTCACTGTCATAGTATCGTTGACGGTTTTTAGGGATAAAAAAGGCCTGCACAGAACCGTCATGCTCTTCTTTATTATCACTTGGTTCAGTGGCAAACCAAAGTGCAACTAAAGGATTGGTAGTGACATCAAGTAACCGCGTAGGCATCCCAAAATGTTGCATCCTGACCAAGCGATCAAACATCGTGTTATCGGATGAAAATTCATTGGGGTGTATTGACACAATATCTCTGACTGCAAGATCTTCACTAGACAAGAGACCTAAATCCTGTCGAAAAATTTTGGGGGCAGCTCTCCAGCCGTAAAAACGTTGTCCCCTAAAAGCAGTAGCATGATTACCATCTATCCTCCATTTAATAACTTCACTAATAAATCCAGCCAAACTAGTCACTTCAAGTGTTGGCCGTTTAATCAAATTTCTATTTATTTTATTTTGAGAAGCACTCATTGTTTTCTCTCACCATCTCTAAATTAGCAATCGGATTTAACTGCGCAGCCTCCTCCAAGTGATTTGGAGCAAAGTGTGCATATTTCATGGTTTCTCTTATGTTGGCGTGCCCTAGGATGTGCTGTAGAACAAGAATATTTCCACCGTTCATCATAAAGTGAGAAGCGAAAGTATGTCGTAGAACATGGGTTTTCTGTCCCTCGGTCAATTCGATGTCGGTCAGCGCCAGCATTTTTTTAAATTCCTGATAGCACGGCTTAAACATTTTGCCCTGGCGAGTAGCCAGCTCATCATAAAGCCATCTGGGGATCGGGACGGTCCGGTTTTTTTTACCTTTGGTTTTTGTAAACGTCAATTTATAGGGTGAGAGCTGGGAACGGGTAAGGCGCTCGGCTTCACTCCACCGTGCGCCGGTCGCCAGGCAAACCTTAACAATTGTCGTCAGGTTTTCTTTACCATACCGTTCACAGGCGCGAAAAAGTTCTGCAATCTGTTGTGGGGTCAGCCATGACATTTCCTTTTCGGCTTCTTTAAAAACGCGAATACCTTCGAGCGGGTTTGGTAGCTTCCATTCTCCAAGCCTTTTGAGTTCATTAAAGACAGCCATTAGGTACTGTTGTTCACGGTTTACCGTGATAGGTTTTGCTATCCAGTCCGCCGGGTCTTTGTGGTATCCATTATCGATCTCGCCGCGCAACCGCCGGTCGCGATAATGCGCCCAATCTTTGGCGGTTAGCTGTGATGCCACAGGGTCACCAAGACCGTTACAAACAATATGCAATTTAGCCAGGCGTGATTTACTGGCTACTAGCGCCTGGCCGTGTAGTTTGTGCCAAAGTTCGATAATTTCACTCAACCTGCGGCGGTCTTCTTTCTCGCTTTTCCAGGGCTTGTCCTGCGCTTCCCTTTTTTTAAAATCCTCAAAGGCAACAGCTTCGCCTTTTGTCGCAAATTTTTTCCTGATGCGCCTACTATCGGCCCCGTCTAAACGAAAATCACAAAGCCATTCACCGGTAGAAAGTTTTGTAATGGCCATAGAAACCTGCTTAATGAATGTTGCGTAAAAAGACGGCTGACTGACTGTATTGTTTCGGTAGTAGAACTGCTTGCGTTGTGACATCAGAGAGTCGCAATTCAATGAACTGGTCTTTTTGAAGTGTGCTATCAGTAATCAGGGGTACGGGCTGGTCATTGATAAAAGATGAAACGATATCAATTTTCTTATCGCTTCCAGTATCATTATTAAGGCGCACATTGATAATCAGGTCTGCTGGATTGAAGCTGGAAAAGCTTTTTGACGTTAAAGCTTTAACCCTTTCCTTAAGCGTCTCTGATGCCTCAACGGCTATGTATTGCCCGTTAGTATCTTTATAAGAAAGTATGTGCAATTTCCCATCATCTTTTAAATCTGAGCCAGTATGACGGCCATAGACCACAGGAATAGAAAATATTGCCCAACTGGTCATTTTCTGCGTAAAGCATTCTTTGTATTTGGCGTCAGGGAATACCGTTGGGACTGTCTTTTGTGCGTCTAACAAGGTGTCTGAAGGTTGGCGAGAATCCTCATAGCTTGTGCAACTGGCTACTTCCACCAACAAATCAGAGTCTGCGTCCTTCAAACCTTCGGATAGAACGCCAGAAAGTGGAAGATCTGTTCTAACTCCAATTTTACAGCCACCAAGTAATAATGAAATTGCGATCACAAAAGCAGTTCTATTCATGACATCACCCTAATTATTTTTCGATAATGTAAAACAAATTTTCCCTACACATTCAACATCGTCTACTAAGCATTGAAAATTAACTGATGAGTTTTTAAGATTTAATTTATTACCTGGAAGGCGCGAGACTTCATAGACGTCAATAACGCCATCAATATTGATTAACCATGTACCGCTTGCTAGCAATTTCAGCCCTAAATCGGCTAGCCATTTACTTTCGCCCCTTTCTATTAATGCAGGATCAGTTAAAGATTCATCCAATAAAGAAGGGTCGCACGTCCAGTGCCCCTTGGATAAAAGGGAGCCGTTAAAAAGTTCATATTTATTTATAGATTCTGCTTCAATCTTGCTTTCTTTCGTCGCTGAAGCTTCGAGCATAGAACCTCTACCGGTTGCCAGCCATCGAAGCGAAACACCTGTATCCAGTGCGCATGCCACAACCACATCACCAGGAAAATAATCCCGCCGAATCCATGTGCTCATGGTTCCTGAAGAAATTCCCATCAGATCCCCAAGCTGTTTTTGCATGGTGAAACCATACGCCTGCAAAATCCGTTGTAATACAGCTTTCCCGCCAGCTTCAATCAACTCGTTATAGACCGTGTTTTTATCAAAACGCTCTGTCTGCTCACCTTCAAATCTTGCATTTTCAAGCTTACCATGCTGAAGCCACTCAATATCGATGCCGGTCGCATGGGAGCACTCGTATATGTACCTAAATGGAACGCTGCCCCGGTTGATCCAATTACTTATAGTGGGTTGAGGCACCCCCGTAAGGTTTGAAAACTCAACGTTTGTACGAACTTTGTAAGCCTCTTTCATGCGAGTAAGCACGGCTTGTGCCTGTTCTCTGGAATCAACCATGACAAAATACCTTTTCGAATGGGTTGACAACTTTCCATAAGAAAATTAATCTCACCCATAGTACGCAAATGCACGCCAATGCACTAAACCAACATTTAACCGGAGATATTTACCCATGACTCCACAAATTGCAATCCCGTCAGGCCCGGATCTGATGACTTATGAAGAGTTTGCAGAACACTATGGATACGGCATCCGCACTGTAAAACAGATGGTTGCTGATGGTGATCTGCTTCTTATGCCGCGCAAAAAAGACGGCGGCGCAGCTCGTATCAACATGGTTGCTTTTCGTGCCCGTCTGCTTCAGCAGGGTATCAATTGCAAATACGTTGCCGCTTAAGCAATTCAATTATGCGAGTTGAAAAGGAATGCAACATGTTTGATTTTCGAGTTTCTAACCACCCACACTTTGATGAGGCCTGCCGCGCCTTTGCTAAACGGCATGACGTGACTGCGTTAGCCAGGCGCGCAGGGATGAAACCGCAAACCCTTCGCAACAAACTTAACCCCACTCAACCCCATCAGTTCACAGCACCAGAAATCTGGTTGCTGACTGATTTAACCGAAGATGCGTCACTGGTGGATGGCTTCCTTGCTCAAATTCATTGCCTGCCTTGTGTGCCGGTAAATGAGTTAGCCAGGGAAAAATTATCCATCTACGTTATGCAGGCCACCGCGCAGGTTGGTCAGGTCGCTGCGAACGCGGCAACCACTGGCCGTATTACTCACCTGTCCCGCCGTTCGATTGTGGAAAGTGCGAACGCTGGAATGCGTTTTCTTGCTTTAAGCGCACTGGCTGTAGATGCGCGGCTTAAATCCAGTCCGGCGATGTCCAGTGCGGTCGATACCATGACCGGCGTCGGCGCATCGTTTGGTTTGATCTGAGGTGTCGGTCATGGATAACGCACCTTCATTCGCTTCATTGCTGGTTCGTCAGAGCCCTTCCATGCATTACGGCAACGGCTGGATTATGGGTAAAGATGGTAAGCGTTGGCATCCAAGCCGCGACCAGTCCGAATTATTAAACGGGCTGAAAACCAAGCGGAAATCGCCAGCATATTTAATTATTCGTATTGCTCGTTCATTAATAAAAAGGGTGGCTTATGGCTCTTTCAAAAAATGACCTTAATTTAATTCTCGGTGTTGTGATCCCTAATATGGATAACGGCTTCGAAATTAAAACCCGTTCAGGTGAGATTTTCAAAGTTGACCCGAACTGGGAGTGCTGTCAGGAATTTATGGAAGCACTAAAAGCGGAAATGATTAACCAGTTGAATCAGAAACCGCACCGCGTCTACGGCTACAACTAATCATTCAAGTTAATTAATGGCGTAAACCCGCCGGGCATTCTTTGCCCGAATTCTGGAGAAATGAAAATGCGAAATACCGAAACACGTAAAACCAAAACCGGGCCTGATGATGCAGGCCTTAATTATTTGCTCACTGAGGCCCGCAAAGATGAACGCCGGGGCCGCGCTGAGGCTTTGGCCGCGCGTCTGGACACGCTGGCTGCTCGTATCACCTCACGCCAGCTCAACTACGCAGAAGCAGCAGAGCTATTGCGCGATGAGGCCGTCAAAATCCAGAACGAAGCCCAGGAGATCCACTGATGAAATACGCCCAGCTCACACCCGGCCAGCGTGTCACTGTGACGCCGCGCGGTTCCCGTAGCGTTTATCACAGCAAATTTATCGAGCGCCTGCCGAAAGGGGTATGCGTTTTTATCGTTGATGAATTCGTGGGCCTCACCGGCGCTGATGATATTGGCGATCTGTATTTAGCCGACAGTGAAGTACGTCGCCGCGTAAAACCTGTGGAGGCGCACTAATGGCTGACTCTATCGATCTGGCACAACAGCGCGAGCACGAAGAACGTGAACGCCTGATTCTTAAAGCCCGCAGCCGTGGCGCTGCGGTTTCCCTTTTCCTGTGCGCATCATGCGGCGAATCCATCCCTGAAGCGCGGCGCATCGCAGTACCGGGCGTGGCGCTGTGCGTCACCTGTCAGGAAGTTACAGAGCTGAAAGGCAAACATTATGTAGGTGGTGCTGTATGAACAAAGAAAGACTGGCCGTTAAGCCGCTAACCGATGCGGAACTGGATGAAATCATAGCCGGGAACGTTGACGGTGTTGAACCTACAATTCAGGAACTATCGATGGCGCTGGAATTACGCGAGCGTCGCAGCCTTACCCGGATAAATTTAGTTGTTGAGTCGGCTAAGCAAGGCGGTGCTGTATGAGCACCATCCTGAAATGGGCGGGTAATAAAACTGACCTTATGCCGGAACTGTTCGCGCATCTTCCCAAAGGCCCGCGCCTGGTTGAACCCTTCGCGGGTTCCTGCGCTGTGATGATGGCTACAGACTATCCAAATTATCTTGTCGCGGATATCAACCCCGATTTAATCAATCTGTATCGCACCATCGCAAGTGATTGTGAAAATTTTATACTGCGGGCAAAAGCGGTGTTTGAAAGCTTTCTACTGGCTGAAAATTATTACCGGGTGCGTGAGGCTTTTAATCATGACCGGGAAATTAATACTTTTCACCGCGCTGTTTATTTCCTGTATCTCAACCGCCATTCATACCGTGGGCTTTGCCGTTACAACCAGAGCGGCGGCTTTAATGTCCCGTTCGGCAATTATAAAAAGCCTTACTTCCCTGAAGCGGAAATACGTGCCTTTGCTGAAAAAGCGAAGCGCGCCACGTTTGTCTGCGCCAGCTTCGACGAAACCCTGAACATGTTGCAACCGGGCGATGTGATTTATTGCGATCCGCCTTACGACGGTGTGTTTACCGGATATCACACAAACGGTTTTAATGAAGATGACCAGTACCGTCTGGCCTCCATTCTTGAGCGCCGTTCATCAGAAGGTTACCCGGTTGTTGTATCCAACAGCGACACATCCTTAACCCGTTCCCTTTATCGCAATTTTGTATGCCACCGTATCACGGCGCGCCGTAGCCTGGGGGTTGCTGCCGGTGATGGCAAAACCGCCCCGGAAGTGATCGCCGTATCCCGTTACCCAGCACAAAAGGCATGGTTCGGGATTGATTTAGCCAGTGGCCGGGATTGCTCGGTGGAAGTGCGTTTGTAAATGACTGACACCGTATTCCCTTACGCATGGAACGCCCCCCGCGCCGCTGTCGGAGCTTATAAAGCTGATGACAGCGAGCGTGGGATCCGTTATCTGACGCCGGACGGTAAGCGTAAGTTTTTATCGGCGATGGAGCTGGCGGAAACCGATGAAAAACCAGACCGCAGCAAGGCCGCCCGCCGCCGTCTGGCTTCATTGCCTCACTACGTGCGTAGTTTTTATGCCCGCAAACTGGAACAGATGGACGCGAAAGGCAAAAAAGCCGCCGATAACTGGCTGTTAAACACCTTTGAGCGCCATGTCCTTTCCCGTATCGACCATGTGAATGACCGTTATCTGCCGAACGCCACCATACCGGCGGCCCTGATGCCGCTGCGTAATGAGTTTTTCCGCCTGTTGTGGGCCGGTAAAAAAGAACTGAAACGCCTGGCGCATAGCCTTGCTGACATCCTGCAAAGCGAGTTTATGCGCGAGGTTGATTTTCAGTATGAACGCACCGCTGATCCTCATTTTTCAACGCTGTCCGGCTATGGCCGGATAGGATTTCTGGCATCACACCTGAATACCGCCGTGCCGGGCTGGACGGCCTACTGCAACGAAGAACTGGAAGGCGAGGACGCGCTGAAATGCGTCGCGCGCCTACAGTCGCCGCAGTGGTGGCTTAACCGCCTGCGCCGTATGCATGCCCGCTGGCGCGAACACCTCATGATTGTGACCGGTTACGTCCAGGCTAAATCCGCACCCTACAGCAGTGAACCCTGTGTCCAGGAATGGCAGGCACAGAAAAAAGCCAACCGTGAATACCTCAACGCGATGGAGCTGGAAGAACAGGACACCGGCGAGCGTCTGTCACTGGCGGATAAGGTGAACGGCAGTATTGCTAACCCGGCAATCCGGCGCGCTGAGCTTATGGTGCGTATGCGTGGCTTTGAAGATCTGGCGAAACTGGAAGGGCTGGCCGGTGATTTCTATACGCTTACCGCACCATCTGCTTATCACTCAACACAAAAGAGCGGACGCCGTAACGATAAATTCAACGGTTCTTCCCCCCGTGATACCCAGCGCTATCTCTGTAAGGTGTGGTCAAAAACCCGCGCCGCATGGAAACGCAGGGGTATCCGTGTCTTTGGTTTTCGGGTCGTTGAACCTCACCACGACGCCACGCCGCACTGGCATCTGTTGCTGTTTATGCGCCCGGAGCATGCTGAGCTGGCACGAGCAATTTTCCGTAAATATGCCCTGAAAGAAGATGGCGGCGAAACGGGCGCAGAAGAGAACCGTTTTAAGGTCGTGCCGATTGAGGAAGAACACGGCAGCGCCACCGGCTATATCGCCAAATACATCAGCAAAAATATCGACGGTTACGCCCTGGACGATGAGAAAGACGATGAAACCGGCGAGCCGCTAAAAGATATGGCGCGCCGCGTCAGTGCCTGGGCGTCCCGCTGGGCTATTCGTCAGTTCCAGCAGATTGGCGGGGCACCTGTGACTGTTTACCGTGAACTGCGCAGGCTGCGGGATCGCGAACTGGTTTTACATCCAGAGATTGCCGAAGCGCATACCGCCGCCGATGAGGGGAACTGGGCCGGATATGTTACGGCGCAGGGCGGCCCGCTTGTTGCGCGTGACTGTCTGCGCGTCCGGCTGAGTTATGACGTCACCGAAAACGGCAATATTTACGGCGATGACGTGTCCAGAATTTCCGGTGTCTACAGCCCGTTTAAGGGCGACACATCCCTGATTTTAACCCGCATATCACAGTACAAAATCGTGCCGAAGCGTAAGCAGGATGACGCTTCCGGTTTTGATTTTGACTTTTCAGGCGGCAGCGCCGCCCCTCGGAGTTCTGTCAATAACTGTACGCGGGAGCCGCGAACGGTTGAAAAAAATACATTTCAGGAAAGCACCGTCATAGCTGACGGTGCCAGCTGCGCTATTGATTACAGCTCCCTGACGCGAAAGGAAAGAAAGGCAGTCGCAGCGCGGCTATCAGCTGAGTTTAAAGCGGAACAGCAGCGCAAACGCGAGCGGCGCAAACGGCAGCCGGTATTGCGCCAGCCTGGTGAACGGGCTGAAAAAATCCGCGAATTTGCCAGCTCCATCGGCTGGGATATCGGAGAAACCGAAGTTGGCCTGTTGATAGCCGGTCAGCGTATTGCGCTGGACGGTGTTTTCTATGTCGCCCGCAGTGACGGCGCACTCTACAGAACGCGGGAAAAACTCCCGCAATCCACTGCGACCACGGTTAGTACCTGGATAACGCGATTGCAGTCGACTTATCAAAATCAGGGTCAGAAATAACCATGTGGTACCAGAAGCCCCTCATGGTCATTTCCGATCGTGCTGGCCATTTCATCGAGGCCGGTCATTTTTAACCATGCTGCAGAAGATACGGAGAAAAAAACGATGAGCTATCTGGGAAGCAAAGCCGCAAGCGGCGTATATCAGAAAATTATCGCGCAAATGCCCCCGCATGATACGTACATCGAAACACACCTGGGCGGTGGGGCGGTAATGCAGCGGAAGCCACCTGCATTACGCAACGTGGGAATTGATCTGGATGCGGAGGCGCTAAAAAATTTCGCGTTCACCCATCGGCTTTCACATGTGAGCCTGGTAAACCGCGACGCAGTTGATTATCTGAAAGCGTTTGATTTTGCCAGCGCTGGTCGCGTTTTGGTTTACGCCGATCCGCCCTATCTACCGGAAACGCGCACCAGTAATGCGCGCTATCGTTACGAGTATACGGTGGAAGACCATCGCCGTTTGCTTTCCTGTCTTCTGGGTCTGCCGGACAATGTGAACATCATTTTATCCGGCTATCCGTCCAGGCTTTATGACGCAATGCTGCCGGAATGGCGCACCTGTGAATTTCAGGCAATGACGCGAGGCGGGGTCAGAACGGAAAAGCTATGGATGAACTTTTCAGAGGGTCGGGCGTATACCCATACCTTCGCGGGTAAAGATTACAACGACAGAAACCGCATTAAGCGTAAGGCCAGACGCTGGCAGGAAAAGTACGCGGCGCTTCCAGCCGCAGAGCGCCTTGCGATCATGACCGCCCTAAATGAAATTGATGCATCATCATAATTTCAAAGGGTTATCAGTTTAAGAATATATCAATGATGTTCGTAGTTTTTGACTGGAACCACTTTTAAATTTTTCTCATAACGTGATACTGTATATTTATACAGTAATCCTATCGGGAGGGATTTCATGGTTGTTGAAGAAGTCAGCCGTACCCAGCACAAATGGGCTTGCGTGCAATTCATTGCGGAAGTTTCGTTGTTAGCAAACTGCAAGCCGTCTGATCTGAAGTTGGCACTAAGCCTTATTGCCGATTTAGCAAACGGTGAAAATCAGGATGCTCAAAATGAAATTTTTTACAAAGCCGACTAAGTTGGCGGGTGCGTCTGATGAAAAAATTAGCCAGAGTGATCTCTTTCCATGTCATGCATGTCTATGCTGCATGAAAATGAAGGATCCAAAAAGGATCGTTACTCCCTTCACCCGCCTTCTCTGGCGGGCTTTCTCTATGCTCATGCACCCGCATGAAAACCCATACACAAAGCGGGCAGGCGTGGCGGGGCTACGAGCGCGCGCGCTCGCTTAAATTTTTAACGCCATGAGTGAAGTCGCTTTTTAGAAGCAAATGGCTTGCAAATTTTTTCAACGATGGGGTAACTTGATAAGAATCGAAGGATAAATCAAGACAAGAGCGATTTGTCATCGCTCTTGGGGTTACTAGGTGCAATTTATGACAGGTAATGTCCCGGTGGTGCTTTCTGAATCTGAGTTAAAGTCTATCTTAACCCTCACTGGTCGTTTCACATGGAACGTCGCAAGGCCAATTATCGCTTCTTTAGGGCTACCTACAGGTAAAGGGCGAGAAGCAACAAATGACAAAATATTAGAAAGCCTCCTTGATCTTAAAATTAAAGATAAACAAAAATTTGATGGCGTTATTGCAACTGTAAATGATCTAATTTTTGGGCAAGTCGTATATGGTGAAAAAGCATTATTTAGTCTGACCGTAGATAGCAGCGTTATTAAAAAACTTGTTAGCAGTTTTACTCATCACTGGAATACGATGACGCAGCCATCGTCTATGGCTGAAACGATCCTGGATGATAATCAATTACAAAGCTCTAAAAAAAATCAGCCATCGATCATTAATCTTTCCACTCAACATACTAAATCAGTTGTGGTTTTTTCCTCTGTCAGGGAATTAGTTGTAAGAGAAAAAATCCCCCCATCAGCATTGGCATCATATAAGCAGTTTGATGAGATTATTGCGAAACGCAAAGAAAAACGTCAGTGCTTTGATGTCTGTATATTAGATACCACTTCTAATAACATTCATATTCTAATTGATACAAATGGTAATATTATTGGAGATAACGTTACCTTTGCCAAAAGTAACATTATCCGCGAATTATACAATCATGTCGGCTATAATTTTAATTCTACTGAGAAAGATTTTTATCCATTAATTGAACCAATATTTAAACAAAACTCACTACCCTATTCAAACTTAAGTTATAAAGTCTTTGACCTATCATTTCTAACAAATGAGGGAACCACGCATAAAGAAAAGAAAAATGTGGCTACTAAAGATTTGCGTGATGATTTGTTTAATAAAGAAGGTATCAAAGCTGTAGGTAGTATTGGCCTGTATCGTATTGGCATTAGAGTTGATAGAAATAATCCAAAATTGCAATTAGCCGACAATGTTGAACTTATTATTCCCGGTACCCTACGCAGGCATTTAGGAGGAAGTAGTTGCTCTCCTGTAAACTATGCTATATTGAGCAAATGTATATCTAAAGATGATTTCGAAACCCTCACAAAGCTGATATTATAACTGGAGTCAGCAATGAAGGATGGTGATATGCCTAAGGTCATCAAAGAAATGTGTGCCGAACGCCCAGAGGTTGGGGCGTTGGCTTGCTTTTTATATGATGAAATTGAAGCAAGGGCAAAAAAATCACCTAATATAGCTTTAAGTTATAAAGACTTACTTAATATTGTCGGTAGCTATAACGGAATTCTTCAGCCAGAAACGTGCCAAGAGAAAGTAATCTACCCCGCTATAGAAATTCTTTGTAGCCCAAAGATAGACTTTTTAAAACTCAACTACTGGTTTATTGATGATTTTCATGATCCTGTAGAACTTAATTTAGAGGACGTCATTGAGGCGGAAATTAGTGAGTCGTTAGTAAATCCATTTACAGGGGAGCTGCTTTACGACTATAAATCATTTGTCTTTCCTTTTTTTACATTAGATACATCTAAATCACAGGATACTATCTAATGGTAAATTCATCATCACCAATGAGTCTTGCTGAAATAGACAATAATATATTTCTACAACGTATTAATGCGTCTATTACTCGCGTTAGATTTGCTCTTCAATCATATGATAATTTCAAACAATTCGTCAGAATTCAACTTGATGCGGCCGTGAAGGAGATTGAAGAAAACTCAAATAAACTTAACTTTGATTTAACAGAGGATCAGCTCACCCTAATTTTATTAGCCAATATAAAAAATAAAGATATGGGGATTGAAGCCTATCATGAAAACAATCAACGTGGTCATTGTGATATCACAATTAAGTTGAATAATTACATTTGGCATGGTGAAGCAAAAAAACACACATCTTCCTATAGTTATTTATTTAAAGGATATGCTCAACTTACTGAGCGATATAGTACGGGAACCATTGACAGCGCAAGTGGTGGTTTGATTATTTATACGCGCAATAAAAAATGTAATGAGATGATGATTAGCTGGAAGAATCATTTAGATAAAGCCGCTCCAAAAATTCACGCCTGCAAAAGCATAACTATTATGCCTTGTACAAAAAACCCTTTAGTTTTTTATAGTCAGCATGTTCACACTGTCAGCCAATTGAATTATGAGGTTATTCATTATCCTGTTAACCTTTATCATGAACCTGTAGACCCCAGCCTCTAATGATCAATGTTTTATTTTTTGATGGCCTTTTATAATGAAAATAAAAAACCTGCATACACAGGTTTTTCACCATTAAATACCTAAATTATAATCCTCAAAAAGGATCACTTCTTCTCCTAACCAGTCGTTAAGCTCCTGCAGTCGCTTTTGCAGTGGCTTCAATTCATTGCGTACAAATACGAGCGCAGCCTTTTCTACATCACCAAACCCTCCAGTATTCGTTGGAATTATCCCCATCAATTGAGGCGGCACCCTGTGCGCGGCCAGCATGTCATCACGGCTGATATTTTTGATATTCAGGAACTCATCCTTTGCCGCCACTTCCGACAGCGGGATTATCTGGATACCGTCCTTTTTCCCGTTCGGGCTGTACATAAACAGGTTGCGGAAGTTGCCCGGCCCTTTCGACTTTTTCAGAGCTTCGCGGATATTATCCACGTCCTGCTGGTTGGCTGCCGGGTCGCTCATGTACATGATAAATCCCGCGTGTGAGCCGTTCAGGTAATACTTACGGCGAAACAGTGTGGCCGACTCGTTAAGCAGGGTTGACGGGATGGCGGACAGGTATTCCGGCAGGCCGTAAATCTCCTGGTTCAAATCCGGCTCCATCAGGTGAAACACCCGGCCCGCGTCGAACTGGTACGGTTCCTTGTTATACCCGTACTGCACAAACCAGTAAGTATCAAGGTCAGTGCCGCGCCGGGTGAACTTCGCAAGCGAAGGCTCCAGGCTTAACGTCTGACCCAGACGGTTTACGCGCTGCTCAAGGTAGCTGTTACCAAAAGTCAGGAAGTCCAGGGCGAACCGGGAAAACGCCTGCTTTGACAGCCAGCGATGCGGGATAAACGTACTGGTCAGGATGTTGCGTTTTACATAAATGGCGCTGCTGTGGTGAGGTGCTGCCCGGAACGTGCGCGCCAGACCGTCCAGACTGATGGGCGGTTCATACCACTGATCCACCTGGACGCATTCCAGATAATCCATAAGTTCCCGGCGGTCCAGAACAGGAACCGGCTCACCGAAGCTGAACGCCTCAACGCCGGGTGTATTCTGCGTCATTGGTTCTGCCGCGCTGATGCTGTCAGCTTTGCTGCGACCGCCTGTTTTTTTCTTGCTCATTCCGGCTGCTCCTGGTCTTCCTGCGGCCATTTACCCATAAACAACATGGCAAAATTTTCCGCTGACATTGTGCGGCGGTATTCGTCAATATCTTCCGGGCTGAACACGGGCGAGTCTTCGCGCATATGGTCAGAAAGAACTAACGTTCCTCTGCTGGCAGGGCTGAGGTTTTTCCAGACTTTCCACGCTGCCTGATTCTTTGAGGGGGTCGTATATGTGGTAAGACGGTGGCGAACATTTGCGGCGACAGCCTTGCCCAGCGTAAAGAGTGCTCCGGGGTGATTTGCCCAGGCGTATTCGCTCACATATGCGTTTCCGCATAATCCGGCAAAAAGACTTTTTTCCCCTGCAAAATAAATATCCGCGCCATTGCTGAGAACGATTTTCCCTGTATCACTTTTAATTCTTACACCTACCTCGCGGGCAAAACCAACAATATAACAACGGCTGGAACCTTCTGCATAAGCCTCCCTGGTGCCGATAAACACCTGATTTCTTCCGGTCTCGATAGCATCAATCAGCGCTTCAAGTGAAAAAGCAAAGTCAGCGCCACACTGGCGCATTTTGGTGTAGTGGCGCTGCCTGGCGGGATTGCGCATCCATTGTTGCTGATATCCAAAAAGCCGGGTGGCTCGTTGCTTCAGAGCGTTAAGTTGATCGGGGGTAAATGAATAAGCCATTAAAAAATCTCCACGATATTGCTATTGTTAACGGTGGTGCCTTCCAGCGGTTCATTGAATAGCGCATGCATAGTCGCCCAGGCCAAATCGGCGTGGCTTGCTTCTTCGCTGCGGCTGGCTTCATAGGTCGGACGATTGCCGCTGGCCGTGGTGGCGCGGCGGATGGCCATGAATGACTGCGCGATATCGGTCAGGCCCGCGTCATATTCCAGACGGCGGTGGCTGATGATGTCGTATGCCTTCAGGACCAGGGCGTTTTTCACGTTCGGGTTGTAAACAAACTCGCGGGCCGCCGGGAAAAACTGCTTAACGGACTTATAAACGCCATCGCCCACGCCGGTGGAGTCGATGCCGATGTAGGTCACGTTGTATTTTTTCGTCAGTTCTTCGATAGCCTTCGCCTGGGCGCGGAAGTCCATGCCGCGCCACTGGTGGCGTTCAAGGATGCGAAACTTACCGCCCGGTACATCCGGCGGCGCGATAACCACGCACCCGGCGCTGTCACCGTTCTGGGTTCCCTTTGCCGGGTCGTAACCAATCCAGACCGGACGCCAGCCAAACGGGCGGATCATCAGCGGTTCGAAGTCGTCCCACACTTCCCAGCTGTCCACCATGCAGGCCTGCATCAGCGCCAGCGGGAACACCGACGCCAAGTCATCCACAAACTGGCACATCAGCAGGTTCTGAAATTCGTCCGGGCTGTATTCCAGGCTGAGCTGGTCGAGGTCGAACAGGTTACAGCCGCCGTGCACAGCATCTTCAATGGTGACAATCTGGCGGAACTGGCCGTCCGGGCAGAGCGCGCCGGGTGACAGGTGGGCGTGAGACAGGTCGATCTCCACCCGGTCCGCTTTGGCGCGGCCCTTGTTGAACAGCGCACCTGACCAGAACGGGTACGCACTGTGGGTCAGGCTGGACGGAGTTGAAAAATAGGTCTGCCGCCATTTTTTATGCAGCGCCATCCCGGAAGCGACCTTGCGCAGCTCCTGGAATTTCGGGATCCAGAAATATTCATCCAGGTACAGGTTGCCGTGGTAACTCTGGGCGGTGCGGGCGTTGGTCCCCAGGAAATACAGCGTGGCCCCGTTGCTGAGCGTCATCGGGTCGCCCTTCAGTTCAACTTCCACCTCGCGGGCAAACTCAATGATGTACTGTTTGAAAACGTGGGCCTGTGCCTTACTGGCTGAAAGAAAAATCTGGTTGCGCCCGGTGATAAGCGCATCAATCAGCGCCTCGCGGGCAAAATAATACGTCGCGCCAATCTGGCGGGATTTAAGCAGGTTGCGGATGCGGTGAATTTTGCCCGCCTCCCACCATTGCCGCTGGTAGTCAAACGCGGAGCCGTGGAAAATCTCTTCCAGCTTCTCGATCTGCTCGTCGGAAAACACATTCTTTTCCGGCGGCTTGCGCGGGCCTTTGTTACGGTTGGCTACTTTCGGGTTCAGGTCTGCTTCATTACCGCCATTGTTAAATTTCCCGATGCGCGCCTGCTGCACCGCCTGGCGGGACAGTAAATCAATTTCCTTGTAATCCTTCCCTTCCTTCTGCTCCTTCATGACGAGCTGACAGTAGCGCGCCGCCGTGGTGAGCTGCATCTGATCCAGTGGGCCAATATCAGCCCACTTGTCACGCTTTTTCCAGCTGTGAACGGTCGCGGGTTTCTCTCCCAGCATTTCAGCAATGCGGGCGATACGGATACCGCTGAAATACAGGAACATGGCCTGTTTTCGCGGGTCGAGGTCTGAACTGATGGGCGTCGTATTCATGCCGCCAGACTACGGCCCCGCGCGCGTCTTCTCCGCTTCTGGCTGTTGTGCCATTTCCGGCACAATGCCGCCACGTTGTTTCGCCGTCCGCGCCCCGCAACCATAAAGGCTCACAAGTCGTTATGAACTAACCGGAGCCGGAAACATGGCAAAAAAAGCAAAGCGTTTTCGTGTCGGGGTGGAAGGTGCCACCACGGACGGGCGCAATATCGAGCGCGACTGGCTGACCCAGATGGCCGCGAATTACGATCCGCAGGTTTACACCGCCCTGATTAATGTCGAGCACATCAAAGGTTTCACGCCGGAAAGCCCATTCCGCCGCTTCGGGAAGGTTGACCGCCTGGAAGCTGAAGAAATTACCGACGGCAAACTGGCGGGAAAAATGGCGCTGTATGCCTGGATTTCCCCGACGGACGATCTGGTCGCCATGACCGGCAAAATGCAGAAGCTGTTCACGTCCATGGAAGTGAACGTCAGCTTTGCAGACAGCGGCGAAGCCTATCTGGTTGGCCTGGCGGTCACTGACGATCCGGCAAGCCTCGGCACCGAAATGTTGCAGTTCAGCGCAGGCGCGGCAAACAGCCCGCTCGCCAGCCGCAAACTGGCCGCCGGTAACCTGTTCACGGCTGCTGAAGAAACCCTCATCGAATTTGAAGACGAGCCGGAAGAAAAGCCGAATCTCTTCACCCGCGTTAAAGAATTGCTGACCCGTAAATCCGCTGACGATAAGGCGAAGTTTGCCGACGTGCATCAGGCCGTGGAAGCGGTGGCGCAGGAGCACCAGACCCTGTCCGCCACCGTGGAAGGACTCGGCACCGTGCAGACCGGCTTTTCTGCCCGCCTGGATGAAATGCAACAGGCCATTGAATCCGGTCGTGCGGAGCTGGTCAGCCTGCGCGAAAAACTTTCCGCCGAAGACAGCCGCAGCGACCGACGCCCGACAGGCACCGGCGGGAACGGTAGCGCTGAACAACTCACTAACTGCTGACGGAGTTACAGCACAATGAAAAAAACCACCCGCTTTAAATTCAATGCGTATCTGACCCAGCTCGCGACGCTGAACGGCGTCGCCGTGTCGGATATCGCATCGAAGTACACCGCTGAGCCATCCGTCGCGCAGACGCTGGAAACCAAAATTCAGGATTCATCAGGCTTCCTGCAAAAAATCAACATCATCCCGGTGGATGAGCAGTCCGGCGAGCGTCTGGGGCTGGGCATCGGTGCCTCTATTGCCGGAACCACCGACACCACCCAGAAAGAGCGCGAACCCACCGATCCGACCTATATCGACGGCGAAGGGTACAAATGTACCCAGACCAACTACGACACGGCGCTGCCGTATTCGAAGCTGGACCTGTGGGCCAAATTCCAGGACTTCCAGACCCGCATCCGCGATGCGATTGTTCTGCGCCAGGCACTGGACCGCATCATGATCGGCTTTAACGGCGTGAAGCGTGAAAAGACGTCGAACCGTGTGACTAACCCGCTGTTGCAGGACGTCAACATCGGCTGGCTGGAGAAAATCCGCCAGGAAGCGCCGGTTCAGGTACTGGATAAAATCGTCAGTGAAGGCCAGGTGATCTCCCCGAAAATCCGCATCGGCACCGGTGGCGACTTCGCCAACCTGGACGCACTGGTGCTGGGCGCAGTGAGTGAAAAAATTGCGCCGTGGTATCAGGAAGACACTGAACTGGTGGTGGTCTGTGGCCGCTCGCTGCTGGCTGACAAGTATTTCCCGATTGTGAACCGCGACCAGCCCAACTCGGAAACGCTGGCGGCGGACCTCATCATCAGCCAGAAACGCATCGGCAACCTGCCCGCCGTGCGCGTTCCGTTCTTCCCTGCGAACGCCATGCTGATCACCCGCCTGGATAACCTGTCCATCTACTGGCAGGACGGCACCCGCCGCCGCTCGGTTATCGACAATCCGAAGCGTGACCGCGTGGAGAATTTCGAATCCGTCAATGAAGCCTATGTGGTCGAGGATTACGACGGCGTCTGCCTGATTGAAAACATCGAGATGCTGGCCGCTCAGGGGAATGGTTCATCCGGCGCGCTGACTGCCGACAACATCCAGGCGCTGGTCGCGGCTGCGGTTCAGGGCGTGATCGATGGTCAGAACGCCGCAGGCGGCACCGGGGCGTGATCATGAACCCTTTCCGCGCCCACACGCAGTATATCCAGGCTAAGGAGGCCGCCCGCGAGGGCGGCAGCCACAGCGGGGCGAGCGGCTACAACATGATGTTGTTGCAGCTCACCGAACACCGCCGCCGCCTGAAGGGGATCCAGTCAACCGAGCGTAAGTGCGAGCTGAAACGGGAATTTCTGCCGCTCTATGCCGGGTGGATTGCCGGGTTGCTGGAGGCGGATTCCGCACCGCAGGACGACGTGGCGATGTACCTGATGATCTGGCGCATTGATGCCGGTGACTACACCGGCGCGCTGGATATCGCCAGCCATGCCCTGAAGCATGGCTGGGTGATGCCGCAGCGTTTCAACCGCACCACGGCAACGGCTGTTGCTGAAGAGTTTGCCGATGCCGCGATGCGCGCCTTTGCTGATGGCGGCACCTTCAACGCCGCGCTGCTGACGCAGGCGCTGGCGCTGGTCGAATCCCACGATATGCCGGACCAGTCCCGCGCCCGTCTTCACAAGGCGCTGGGCTATGCCCTGCGGGATAACGATCAGGCCGTCGCCGCGCTGAACCACCTTAAACGCGCCCTGCAACTGGATAACAACAGCGGTGTGAAAACCGACATTAAGCAACTGGAATCCCGGTTGCGAAAGGCCGCCAGCGGCTGACGAATCGTGCCAACGCGCGGGGCGGCACGGGGTGGCGACAGGCTGTAAGCCGCATCAAAACCCCGTCCACCGCCCAACTTTTGGGAGTAACGGAATGAATATGAAGTTCGTTTCACCGGAGCCGGTGAAGGACGGCGCGCAGGACACCATCACCAACACGCCTTTCTGGCCTGAGATCAGCCTGAAGAAATTCCGGGAGGACATGCGCACCGACGGCACGGTCACCCCTGAACGGCTGCGCCAGGCACTGCTGACCGCCATGGCCGAAGTAAATGCCGACCTATACGAGTTTCGCGAGAAACAACAGGCCAGGGGATGCGCGGATTTAAACAGCGTACCGGCGGAGAGTATCGACGGTGAAAGCCAGCGGGTGATGCTGTACCGGCGGGCAGTGTTCTGCTGGGCGAAGGCCAATCTGGTTGAACGTTACCGGGACTTTGACGCCACCGGTGAAGGCAAAAAAAAGGCGGATGAGTATGCACAAACGGCGGACGAACTGATGCGGGATGCGCGCTGGGCCATTTCCCGTGTTCAGGACTTACCTCATATGACGGTGGAGCTTATCTGATGAAAGTCCGGGCGCAACAGAATGACACGGTTGACGCCATCTGCTGGCGTTATTACCGGCGCTCGCAGGGCATGACGGAAGCCGTCCTGAATGCTAACCCCGGACTCGCGGAGCGGGGGCCGATCCTGCCGCACGGGCTGGAAATTGAACTGCCCGAACAGGTGTCGGCGGCTGTCGCCCGGACCATTCAACTCTGGGAGTGATGATGAGTATTGAGCGGATGATGTCGGCGCTGACCTATTTCATCGCGCTGTTTCTGGCCTGGCTGGGTGATTTTTCACTTCAGGATCTGGGAACGGTGCTTGCCATGGTGCTGGGTGTGGCGGCGTTCGCGCTGTCCTGGTATTACCGGCGCAAAACATACCAGTTACTGGCCGCCGGGGCGATCAGTCGGGAGGAGTATGAACGCGCAAATCGTTAAACGCTGTGTGATTGGCGTGGTGCTGGCGATTGCCGCCACGCTGCCGCAGTTCCAGTTACTGAAAACCTCGCCGCAGGGGCTGGAACTGATTGCCGATTATGAAGGCTGCCGCCTCACGCCGTACCGCTGCGCCGCCGGTGTCTGGACTAACGGGATCGGGCATACCGAAGGCGTCGTGCCGGGGAAAACCCTTAACGAACACCAGGTGGCCGGGAATCTCGTCAGCGACGTGTTACGGGTGGAAAAGGCGCTGGCGGTCTGCGCGCCGGTGGACATGCCGCCGCAGGTGTATGACGCAATGGTCAGCCTGGCGTTTAACGTCGGCACCGGCGCGGTGTGCCGCTCCACGATGGTGTCGTTTATCAAACGGCACCAGTGGTCGCAGGCGTGTGATCAGCTGTCGCGCTGGGTCTACGTCAACGGGGTGAAAAACAACGGGCTTGAAAACCGCCGCGCGCGGGAAAAGGCGTGGTGCTTAAAAGGAGTGAATCCATGAAACGTAAAGTGATTTCTTTTGTGCTGGATGTGGTGCTGACGCTGATGCTGGTCGCTGGCCTGATGAAACCGGAAAGCGTGGCGGTGAATTTTGTGGTGGCGTGGGCCTGGCTGGGCTGCGCGCTGTGCCTTGCGGCAATGGCAACCGGCATGGCGGGCCATGTTATCTGGTACGTGTTTGAAAAGGGCAAGGTCCCGGATGCGGAATCGCAGGCGCTGAAGGCGGTGCGCGCCATATTTAACCCGGATATTTCCCCGCTGCGCCGGTGGTGGTCGTGGGCAATGTTTGCCGGGATCGTGGTCTGCCTGATTAACGCGGGCTGGCTGGTTGTGGCGGTTGTTTATCTGTTCTGCGTCGTGGCGTTCCGGTTCACGGCATCGGTTTATCGTCAGCTGATGGCAGATGCACCATGCACCGTGGCGTAGTGGTGGTTCTGGCGGTGCTGGCTGGCCTGCTGGCCTTTATGGGCTGGCGGCTGAATGAGGCGCATCAGGCTATCGGCAGCCGTGACCGGGACATTTCGGCCCTGTCTGAAAAGCTGAGCGACAAAAATGGCCAGCTCCTGGCCGTGGATATGGTGGCCCGGATGAATGACGCCTTTCAGGCCAGTCTACAGCGCAACACGGAAGCCATTCACACGGCGGCCGCAGAACGTCAGGCAATGATTAAGGGGGTGATCCGTGGAAGTGAAGAAAATGCGCGCTGGGCTGATGCTCCTTTGCCTGCTGATGTTATCCGCCTGCAAAACCGCCCCGCCCTTACCGGCGGCGCAGGTTATCACGCTTTCCTGTCCGGCGGTGACCCGCTGCCAGCTCCCGGCAAGCAACCCGACAACCAACGGTGAACTGCTGGAAGCCAAAGAAACAGCGGAAACCGCCTGGGGGCTGTGTGCCGCGAAGGTGGATGTGATTGTGGACTGTCAGGAGAAACTCAGTGAAAAAGCCCGATTCCCTGCGCCAGTCCATCAGTGAAGGGCTGGAATTTCTGAAGAAAAACCCTGATGCCCTGCATTTGTTTGTGGATGAGGGGACGGTGGTCAGTACCGGCGTACCGGCTCCCGGATGGGAATACCGCTACACGCTGAATGTGGTGGTAACGGATTATTCCGGGGATCCGAATCTGCTGATTGCTGTTGTATGTAACTGGCTCGCCACGCATCAACCCGATGCGCTGAACAACCCTGAACTGCGGGAAAAACTCTTCCGGTTTGAGGTGGATATTCTGAATAACGATCTCTGTGATATCGCCATTTATCTGGCACTGACGGAGCGCGTCATTGTCACGGTTGAGAACGGACTGGCAGTAGTTGAAGCCGTCCCGGAACCTGCCAGCCCGGAAGACGACTACTGGATCCGCCATGGCTGAATTTAAAGAAATTGAAGGGTGGCTGGATGCGCTGATAGCCCAGCTTGAACCGGCGCAGCGGCGAAAACTGTTGCGGGATGTCGCAACAAAAATCAGGCAACAACAACAACAGAATATCAGGATGCAGAAAAACCCGGACGGCAGCGCCTACGAGCCACGACGGGTATCAGGACGCGCCAAAAAGGGCCGCGTACGTCGCCAGATGTTCACCAAACTGCGCACCGTACGGTATATGAAAACCCGCGTGACGGCCAGCACGGCGGAAGTGGGGTTTGATGCAAGAGCGCAGCGTATCGCCCGTGTTCATCACTACGGCCTGCGTGATCGGGTAAGGCCAGGTGGTCCGCAGGTGACTTATGCACGACGTGAACTGCTGGGTATAACTGACGCATCTGAAGAAATGATCAGCGATTTAATCATTGCGTATTTGTCATATAAATGATTATTTTAAGACGATACTAAATCCATTTTAATAGAATCTTTTCTTTGTTCCATTTCCTTTTCGCGTTAAAAACATTCAGAGCGTCTAAAACCCCCCTTCCAGCTCCATCCGCAGTAGGATAAATATATCCCGCGCTAAATCCTGCTGAAATGCACAAATTAAACAAAGCCAGACTTTCAAATACAGACAATGTGGCTTTATATAAAACAGTGCCATACGAATCATCAAGTAATTCATCTAAGGATAAAGTATCAAATGATTTACCTCTCAAACCTGTGTGGGGGTGGATAGTAAACAAGCCTGATTGAGCGGCAAGATGTGGGCTGACAGAACCAGCGGATTTATAAATACGGATACTACTAGATTCA
Source organism: Atlantibacter sp. MEI4A-1023 (assembly GCF_056155425.1). NCBI lineage: Bacteria > Pseudomonadati > Pseudomonadota > Gammaproteobacteria > Enterobacterales > Enterobacteriaceae > Atlantibacter > Atlantibacter sp. MEI4A-1023. Next base: position 1,112,512 of record NZ_CM149568.1, on the reverse strand, counting down.
TTTATTTTTGCCCTATCTATTACCCAAATAGCAATTCTGGAGTCAAGTTCCCATTTATCATAATTAGCTAACGCACTGCTTGCTGCAAAATATAAAGATGTATAAGAAACACTAGTCCAGTCTAACAGGCGCGTGGGTACACCATGATGCTGTGCCATAGCCATTAAATCAAGAGCTTCATCTACTGGCCATTTTGTTGGGTCAATTATACAGGAATCTATACCTTCTAAATCTACTAGTTTTCTTCTAAATTCACGACTGTCATTATGTATTTTAATTCCTATCTTATCGCATTGATTTAAAAAGTGGTTTAGTAGAAAAACCTCACTAATAATCATTTGCTCCAAGCTAGGGGGCTTCAAACTAGTAAGAATACATGTTTTATTCACTTCCCTTAATAACGAAGGAATAAGTTTCCAGTTAGCATCGCCTTGGCCTCGGTAAATCAAATTATGCGGCCTTTGAATGCCAAAATTTTTTGTAGGTGAACATGCTTCCCATAATTCATCTGCGCTATCAAAATGAATTTCCTTATAAGTTTTAAATTTACTTTCCATTTTTGCTCGCCTCGATTTTTTGATTGTGCCAACAACGATACAAACCGAATGATTCCTCATCATACATGCACAATGGCAATTGACCTGCTCCCCGTTGATTAATACACCGCGATGTTAGTAATGTCTTCATAAGCCACATGAGGACATCCCCATGAAGAAGCGTTTTTCCGAAGAACAGATCATCAGTATTCTCCGAGAGGCCGAAGCCGGGGTTTCTGCCCGTGAGCTCTGCCGCAAGCACGCCATTTCCGACGCCACCTTTTACACCTGGCGTAAGAAGTATGGCGGTATGGAGGTGCCCGAGGTTAAGCGCCTGAAGTCGCTTGAGGAAGAGAACGCCCGCCTCAAGAAGCTGCTCGCTGAAGCCATGCTGGATAAGGAGGCGCTTCAGGTGGCTCTGGGGCGAAAGTACTGACGACAGACCAGAAGCGGGAAGCTGTGGTGTTGATGTGTGATGCGACCGGTCTGTCGCAACGTCGTGCCTGCAGGCTTACAGGTTTGTCCCTGTCGACCTGCCGCTATGAGGCTCAGCGACCGGCTGCTGATGCGCATTTATCAGGGCGTATCACTGAGCTGGCACTGGAGCGCAGGCGTTTTGGCTACCGACGCATCTGGCAGTTACTGCGCCGTGAAGGCCTTCATGTTAATCACAAGCGCGTGTACCGCCTTTACCACCTTAACGGGCTGGGCGTAAAACGCAGACGACGTCGTAAAGGGCTGGCAACAGAACGTCTGCCGCTGCTCCGCCCGGAGGCGCCCAACCTGACCTGGTCGATGGATTTTGTCATGGACGCGCTGGCCACCGGTCGCAGGATCAAGTGCCTGACCTGCGTGGACGACTTCACGAAGGAGTGTCTGACGATTACCGCCGCATTCGGGATTTCAGGCGTTCAGGTCACGCGAATTCTGGACAGCATTGCACTGTTTCGCGGCTATCCGGCGACGATAAGAACGGACCAGGGGCCGGAGTTTACCTGCAGAGCACTTGACCAGTGGGCTTATGAGCATGGGGTGGAGCTGCGGCTTATCCAGCCGGGCAAGCCAACACAGAACGGATTTATTGAAAGTTTTAACGGACGATTCAGGGATGAGTGCCTCAATGAGCACTGGTTCAGCGATATAGTTCACGCCAGGAAAACGATTAATGACTGGCGGCAGGATTATAACGAGTGTCGTCCACATTCATCGCTGAACTACCAGACTCCGGCTGAATTTGCAGCGGACTGGCGAAACGGGAAATATGAAGAAAAACCAACCGACATTACTAACTGAAGGTTGTATCTAATCCTGGGGGCAGGTCACAATCTCTACAGCTGTGATTCATAAACCAGAATGAGCGAAGCTGCTTATGGAAAATTTTTCAACAAAGATGAATGAATTACATCGTCAATTATTAAACCTTATCCGAAAAGGGGTGGTGACCGAGGTGGACGCCGAAAACTGGCAGTGTCGGGTCCAGACCGGCGATCTCGAAACCAACTGGCTTAACTGGCTAACACTGCGCGCCGGTAAATCCCGCACATGGTGGAAACCGTCCGTGGGTGAACAGGTTCTGGTACTGGCGGTGGGCGGCGAGTTAACCACGGCGTTCGTTCTGCCTGGCATTTATTCCGATGCCTGCCCGCCTCCCTCCACGTCAGAAGACGCCATGGTGACTGCGTTCCCGGACGGGGGCTGGATTGAATACGAGCCGGAAACCGGACGTTACCGGGTAAAAGCCGGGGCCAGTATCGTTTTTGATGCGCCGGAAAGCATTGCCATTAAAACCGCGTTGCTGGACATAAAAGCGGACCAGACCGTGATCAACGGTGAAGTTACCCAGAGCGGCGGGGCATTGTCTTCCAATGGCGTTGTTCTGGATGCTCACGCGCACACTGGCGTAATCAAGGGCGGCGATAACACGGGCGGGCCAGTCTGATGATGTACATGGGGATGAATCAGAAAACCGGCGAAACCATTACGGACATCGATCATATCCGCCAGTCCGTGCGGGACATTCTGACCACCCCCGTCGGTTCCCGGATTTATCGCCGGGACTATGGCTCTCTGTTTTTATCGCTGATTGATGATCCGACGAACCCGGCGACAAAACTCAGGGTAATGGCGGCAACCTACAGCGCGCTTAACCGCTGGGAGCCGCGTATCCGGTTAGACAGCGTCACGCTGGAAACCACCATGGACGGTGAAATGGTCGTGGAACTTAGCGGCTATCGTGATGACGGTTCCGCTGTCAGCCTAAGTGTTCCGATGGGGAATAATTTATGAGTGCCGTTGACCTTTCATCCCTGCCCGCGCCGCAGATTATTGATGTGCCGGATTTTGAAACGCTGCTTACTGCGCGTAAGGCGCGTCTGGTATCGCTTTACCCTGCTGAATTACAGGACGCGGTTGCCCGTGCGCTGGAACTGGAATCCGAACCACAACTTAAAATCCTTCAGGAAAACTGCTACCGGGAAATTCTGCTGCGTCAACGCATCAATGAAGCTGTGCAGGCGGTCATTATTGCCCGTTCCGGGGGCGGAGACCTGGACAACCTGGTCGCCAACTTCAATGTGCAGCGTCTGGTCGTCACGCCAGCGGATGAAACCGCCGTTCCGCCGGTTCCGGCGGTCATGGAAAGCGATGAGGATTTACGCCAGCGCGCGCCGGAAGCGTTCGAGGGTTTATCCGTCGCGGGGCCTGAAGCGGCGTATAACTTTCACGCCCGCAGCGCTGACGGGCGGGTAGCCGATGCATCCACGGTCAGCCCGTCACCCGCTGTGGTGGTGGTGACCGTGCTGTCCCATGAGGGTAACGGGCAGGCCAGCCAGGCGCTGCTGGATATTGTGTCCCGCAAGCTGAGCGCCGAAACCATCCGCCCGCTGGGTGACCGGCTGACCATTCAGTCCGCTGCGATCACCGAATACCGGGTGGCGGCAAAATTGCACCTGTTTGATGGCGTGGTGGCCGGTCCCTGCCTGGCGGCAGCGAAAAACAATCTTGCTGCCTATCTGCTGGAGCAAAAGAAGCTGGCGCGCAGTATCCGGCGCGATAACTACAAGGCGGTGCTGCGTGTGGCCGGGGTGGACTGGGTAGAGCTGCTGGAGCCTGCCGCCGATGTGCTGATGGATAAATCACAGTCGGGATACTGCACCGCCACGGATATCACCATTGCCGGGGATGCCAATGAATAGCCTGCTACCGCCGGGATCGTCGGCTCTGGAACGTCGTCTTGCTGAAGCCTGCGGCGATATCAGCACCGTTCCGGTGCCACTGCGCGAACTCTGGAACCCTGACACCTGCCCGGAAAACCTGCTGCCCTGGCTTGCCTGGTCGTTCTCGGTTGACCGCTGGGATGAGGCCTGGCCGGTAGCGGTGAAACGCCAGGTGGTGCGCGATGCGTATTTCATCCACCGCCAGAAAGGCACCATTGCCGCCGTGCGCCGTGTGGTGGAGCCGTTCGGCTTTCTTATCCGGGTGATCGAGTGGTGGCAGTCCGGTGAAACACCGGGAACCTTTCGCCTGGATATTGGCGTTCAGGACCAGGGCATCACGGAAGAAACCTACCAGGAACTAGAGAGGCTGATAGCAGGCGCAAAGCCGGTCAGCCGCCATCTGGTTGGCCTGTCCATTAACTTGCAGACCACCGGCAACGTTATCACCGGCGCGGCCAGCTATCAGGGCGATGAGCTGACCGTATATCCCTATTTTGCTGAAGCTATCAGCGTGGGCGGCCCGGCAATGTCCGGCGCTGCCATCCATTTGATTGATGAGATGAGCGTAAATCCATGACGGCAAAATATTATGCAATCCTGACCACGCTGGGTGCCGCGAAGCTGGCGAACGCCATGGCCCTGGGAACGAAGCTGGAAATTACCACCATGGCCGTGGGTGATGGCGGCGGCGTACTGCCGACACCGGACGCCAGCCAGACCACCATTGTCGGTGAGCAGCGGCGCGCCCCGATTAACATGCTGAGCATTGACCCGGCAAACCCCGGCCAGATTATCGCCGAACAGGTTATCCCGGAAAATGAAGGCGGCTTCTGGATCCGCACTATCGGCCTGTACGATAAGGACGGGACGCTGATTGCGGTGGCTAACTGCCCGGAAACCTACAAGCCGCAGTTACAGGAAGGCAGCGGGCGTACCCAGACCATCCGCATGATTCTGATCGTGTCGAACACTGATGCTATCACCCTGAAAATTGACCCGTCGGTGGTGCTGGCGACCCGGAAGTACGTTGACGATCGCACGATTGAGGTTAAGGCGTATGCCGATGACCTGATGGCGGCTCATCTTGCCGCAGCTAACCCGCATAACCAGTATGCGCCGAAAGTCTCCCCTGCCCTGACCGGGACGCCAACCGCGCCGACACCGGCTAAAACGGACAACACAACCAAACTTGCCACCACTGCCCATGTGAAACTGGTCACGGCAGATTTTGCGCCGCTGGCAAACCCGGCGCTCACCGGTAAGCCCACCGCCCCGACTGCGGCGCAGACATCAAACGATACACAGCTCGCCACCACGGCATTTGTGAAAGCAGCCATCACGGCGCTGATTGATTCCTCACCGGCGGCAATGGACACGCTGAACGAACTGGCCGCCGCGCTGGGTAACGATCCGAACTTCGCCACAACCATGACGAACCTGCTGGCCGCAAAAGCGCCACTGGCAAGCCCGGCACTGACCGGAGCGCCGACAGCACCGACGGCAGCGCAGACCGTCAACAATACGCAGCTCGCCACCACAGCATTTGTGAAAGCGGCAGTGGCCGCGCTACTGGCAAGCCCGGCGTTTACCGGAACGCCAACGGCCCCGACGGCGGCGCAGACTGTCAACAACACGCAGATTGCCACCACGGCTTATGTGAAAGCGGCGCTGGCTGCCCTCGTGGATTCCTCACCGGCAGCGCTCGACACGCTGAACGAACTGGCCGCCGCGCTAGGTGACGATCCGAACTTCGCCGCCACCATGACAACTGAACTGTCCAAAAAAATGGATAAGGCCAGTAACGGGGCGGATATTCCTGATGTGGCTGCGTTTCTCTCAAACCTTGGTTTGAAAGAAATCACTCTCGCTGGAGTTATGAGCGCTGTTTTATCTGATGGTGGAAGGCTGACACTGCCCGTAATTATTAATGGCGCACGCCGCGAATTGCTTATTCAGTGGGGACAAATGCCCTGTTCAAATCTGGCAACAACCACAACGGCATTCCCGGTGCCTTTTCCCTCTACCTGCTTGAAAGTTGTGGGATGGGGTTATCAGGTTGCCGGGGCAATACAGGCGTATGCCGTGTTGAATGGCTTTAACCGCAACAGCTTTACGTGGAATGCCTTTTATGCTGCGGCGGGTTCTGCTCCATCGCTGGCTACGACAGCCGCCGTTAACATCCATTATATCGCTGTAGGGTATTGATATGACTTACATCTTTTCAGCCACTGATAACGCTTTTTACCCCCTATCTATGCAACAGCAATACATTGATGCTGGAACATGGCCAGAAAATGGGATTCAGGTTGGTGACGATATTTTTAATGAATTCATCGGCCCAGCACCAGCGGGGAAAATACGGGGCGTTGTAAACGAAATGCCAGCCTGGGTAGATTTACCCCCTCCCACGCCCCGGCAATTAATTGACCAGGCAGAACAAAATAGGCTGGCGTTAAAAAATGAAGCAGACAACGAGATAGTATGGCGTCAGGATGCGGTTGATGCTGGTATCTCCACGGATAAGGAAGCCAGCGAGCTTGCAGGGTGGAAAAAATACCGAGTGCTTTTGATGCGTGTCGATACCGCGACAGCACCCGACATTAACTGGCCTGTTAAGCCGGAATAGCGGGCCAGTTTATATCAGGCGCGGTGGAAGTGTCTGTAGCTTCCACCGCCATAATATAATCCAGCGTCAGGTTTAAATTAATCGTCTCGTCGGCCGTCAGTTTTCTTCCCGCCTGTAGTTTCAACTGTATAACGCTGATTGACTGCATAGCATCGTCTATGCGGCGCTGTTTTTGCTGTTCTGCCTGATTAATTAATTCCTCTTTCGAGGGTTTTGGGATGTCAGCCCAGGCGGGTAAACCATCAGGCCCGGCGATGCGTACTTTCCCTGCCGGTGGTAGTTCGCTAAAAAATTCGCTGAACACTTCCGCAGACATTAAAGCCGCATCGTCCGGCCAGGTGTCGGTGGCTTTAAAAATTTCGATGTCACTTTGCGGGTACGCGCCATTTGTGGTTGCTGAATAATAAAATCCGCTCATCGTCCAAACCCTATAATTCGTGCAGCGGCAGAAATCTGCCCCCAGTTATGCAGCTCTACCGCTGCGTTTGAAAACACACCTGCAACAACATTCCCTGCGACTTGACTCGCCGTCACTGCAACCGGCACCGCAATCGCAAACAAACAGGCAGAAAATGGATATGTCCAGTATGCAGCGCCGGTTGTTCCTGCCGCTACCTTTCCCGAGGTTTCCAGCCACTGCAATTTAAAGCCGTTCGGCAACTTCAGATAACCGGCTGTCGAATTTCCCACATATTCGAATGCTGACATATCCGGTATCTGACCTGTGCCAGTGCCTACAGCCCGCTTCGCCGCTTCTTTCAAACCAACGTTTGATATAACGATATGTTTTCTTATTGTCATCAGTCCCATCGAACAAATTGTAGGGGCCATGTCTTTTGGCAAAAGAAAGGCAACTCTTAAACTGCCTTTCTTTGGTCGTGTAATGTAATTTTTGGTTAATTATCTGCCTTAAGTGTCATTCCGGTCATGTCTTTTGTATTGAAGTAAATTAAATCACCCTTTGATTTATCTTTGTTTAATTCTCGCATGAATGCATCCTCCCCATAGACTTTGAGTAATGAATATGACCTACCATCTTTACTATACGTCTGGAATGAACCACTTTCTGCTAATGACCTCCCTATGACAATGAATGTAAAACTGAACACAAATGCAGTCATTGCAGTAAATATTAATGTTGAATAAAAAATCTTTAGAGGAGAATCATCATTATTTAAATTATCTCTAAAAGTTATCAAGACAAAATAGAGTCCTCCCATGAATAAGCAAAGAAAAGCAGATTGAAATGTTTTCTCTACAAAACAAAACATTAAGGCAGCGTAGAAAAATCCGCACAGCAAATGAGAAAGGGAATGCCAACCTTTATTTTCATTCCGTTCAGCCTGCAACATTATTACAATGGTTATAACCGACATCGGCACTAAAAACAAATAAAAACTAATGAAATCATTCACAATTGTCGGTATTGTTATTTGAATATAATCCAACGGTATTCCTAGTGCACTGCAATACCCCCTTTCTAAAAAATAGGTGGCCGCATAAATAACTATAGTTCCTATTGCAATTACCAATCCATCCTTTTTTATAATTCTTTCAAACATAATTAGCCCTCTATTTTTATTTAAAATTAACAAGCATGCAGTAAAGAAAGTAATAAAACTCATTAACCAAACATCGATTTTATAATAAATAAAAGCCAAAGCAAATGTAGTTTTGCTGCCAGTCTGGCATCACTCCGGTTTTTGTATAAGGGAAAAAAGATGCAAATTGGCTATGTTCGCATATCAAGGTTGGGGGGATCTCGTTTCGTTTATTGTTATTTCTGATCTTGGTGGCCATGCAAGAAAATCCAACTTCACTACCATCATGAATGACAGTGCTCGATACAATGCACCCCTGAAACTCAACGGATAAGGGGATGTTTTATATGCTGGTTGGCTACGTAAGGGTATCAACAAATGACCAGAACACCGCGCTACAGAGAAACGCGCTGGAGTGCGCAGGATGTGAACTGATTTTTGAAGACAAAATAAGCGGGAAAACATCAGATAGGCCAGGGTTAAAAAAGCTACTGAAAGCACTGTCGCCAGGTGACACGCTTATCGTCTGGAAACTAGATCGGCTGGGCCGCAGTATGCGCCACTTGGTCACCCTTATCGAAGAATTGCGCCAGCGGGGTATTAATTTTCGAAGCCTGACCGACAGCATTGATACATCCACACCGATGGGGCGCTTTTTCTTTCATGTCATGGGGGCGCTGGCGGAAATGGAGCGCGAGTTAATCGTCGAGCGTACCCGCGCCGGGCTAGATGCTGCCAGGGCGCAGGGCCGCATCGGTGGCCGACGTCCGAAATTAACAGACGAACAATGGGCGCAGGCCGGGCGGTTAATCGCTGCCGGTGAAACACGTCAGCGGGTGGCCCTGATTTATGATGTAGGACTTTCTACCCTTTACCGTAAGTTTCCCGCTACTGACCTATTGTGTGAATAACGACACAACGGCGCGATGCTGTGCGCGCGACATAATCACTTCACCATAGGGCGGAATCCACTCAGGAGGTCCGCCAGATGGCTGAAGATTATCATCACGGTGTCCGCGTTCTGGAAGTCAATGAAGGAACGCGTACTATCCGTACCGTCAGTACCGCTGTTGTCGGGATGGTCTGCACAGCAGACGACGCCGACGCGGCAACATTCCCGCTTAACACGCCAGTGCTTATCACTGACGTGCTCACCGCGTCCGGCAAGGCGGGCGAAACCGGTACCCTCGCCCGTTCGCTGGATGCCATTGCCGATCAGTCCAAACCCGTCACCGTAGTGGTGCGCGTTGAACAGGGTGAAACCGAAGCGGAAACCACGTCGAATATCATCGGCGGCGTGACCGCCCAGGGTAAGCGCACTGGCATGAAAGCGCTACTGACCGCCAACAACCAGCTCGGCGTGAAACCGCGCATTCTGGGGGTTCCCGGTCATGACACGCAGGCGGTGGCGTCTGAACTGCTGAGCGTGGCGCAGTCCCTGCGCGGCTTCGCGTATCTGGCTGCCTATGGCTGTAAAACCGTGCAGGAGTGTATCGATTACCGTGCCAACTTCGGCCAGCGTGAAGGTATGTTGATCTGGCCTGATTTTACCGGCTGGGACACAGTGACAGATGCCGAACAGACGATGTACGCCACCGCCCGTGCGCTGGGTCTGCGCGCCAAAATTGACAGTGACACTGGCTGGCACAAATCGCTTTCCAACGTCGCAGTAAACGGCGTGACTGGTATTTCTGCCGATGTGTTCTGGGACTTACAGGATCCGGCAACCGACGCGGGCCTGCTGAACAAAAACGACATCACCACGCTTATCCGCTCTGATGGTTTTCGCTTCTGGGGTTCCCGCTCCCTGAGCGATGACCCGCTGTTCCAGTTTGAGTGTTACACCCGCACCGCGCAGGTTCTGGCGGACACCATGGCAGAGGCCCACATGTGGGCGAATGACATGACGCTGACCCCGTCACTGGCCCGCGACATTATCGAAGGCGTGAAGGCAAAAATGCGCTCACTGGTCAGCCAGGGTTATCTGCTGGGCGGGGACTGCTGGTTTGACGACAGCGTGAACGATAAGGACACCATCAAGGCCGGGAAGCTGTGGCTGGACTATGACTACACCCCGGTCCCGCCGCTGGAAAACCTGATGTTCCGCCAGCGTATCACCGACCGTTATCTGGTCGATTTTGCCAGCCAGCTTAAATCCTAAGGGGACGTTATGGCACTGCCACGCAAGGTTAAATACCTGAATCTGTTTAACGCCGGTCAGAACTGGATCGGCCTGGTTGAGTCCGTCACCCTGCCAAAACTGACGGAGAAAATGGAGAAATACCGGGGCGGCGGTATGCCGGGTTCGGTGGATATCAGTCTGGGCCTGGACGACGGCGCGCTGGATACGGAATTCACCATCGGTGGTACGGAGATCCAGCTGTTCAAGCAGATGGCGACGCCCACTGTGGACGGTGTTCAGTTGCGTTTTACTGAATCCCTGCAACGTGATGACACCGCAGAAGTTTACGCGCTGGAGCTGGTTACCCGTGGCCGCTACAAGGAACTGGATTCCGGTGAACACAAGCAGGGCGACAGCTCCACCACCAAAGTTTCCTGCACCAACACTTACGTAAAACTCACCATCAATGGTGAGGAGTTGTATGAAGTGGACACGGTGAACATGGTCTGGAAAGTCGGCGGCGTGGATATGCTTGAAGCGCACCGCGCCGCGCTTGGCCTGTAATTCTTCCGGGCGTGTTTAACGCGCCCGTATTCTCTTATCTGAACGGAACACATCATGACCAAAGAAACCGAAACCACCGGCACTGAACCACGCAACACCGCAACCGTCACCCTGGACTGTCCGATCCAGCGCGGGAAACAGACCATTGAAACCATCACTGTGCGCAAGCCGCAGTCCGGCGCGCTGCGCGGCACCCGTTTACAGTCGCTGATGGAAATGGATGTGGACAGCATGATGGTTGTACTGCCCCGCGTTACGGCACCGTCACTGACCCGCGAGGAAGTGCTTACCCTGGAGCCGGGCGATCTGTTGCAGTTATCCGTGGAGCTGGTCAGTTTTTTGTTACCGAAGTCGGCAACTGCCGGTTTCCCGACAAATTAACTGTTGATGATTTAATTGCCGATATCGCCACGATCTTTCACTGGCCGCCCGATGTAACCGGCGATATGTCGCTGACAGAACTGCTGGAGTGGCGGCACAAAGCCATTTTACGAAGTGGGGCCGCCGATGAGTGACCGTAACCTGCGCTTGCAGGTTGTATTAAATGCCGTTGATAAGCTCACCCGCCCGTTTAAGGATGCGCGTGCCGGTTCTCAGGAACTGGCCGCCGCCATCAAAAAATCCCGTGATGCCCTGAAACAGCTCGACCAGGCTGGCGCGAAGCTTGACGGGTTCCGCACCCTGCAACAGTCCGTAAAACAGACCGGTGCCGATCTGGCACAGGCACGCCTGCGCGCCCAGATGATGACCCGCGAAATGGCGGGGATGGAAAATCCGACAAAGAAACAGACTAAAGCCCTGGAAGACCAGTGGCGGGCCGTGTCGCGCCTGGAGAAAAAACAGCAGGAAGAAACCGCGCAGCTAAACCGGGTCCGGGCGGAGCTGTACCGGATGGGTATTTCTGCCAAAGACGGCACCGGCGCAACGGAGAAAATCCGCCGGGAAACGGCCCGCTATAACAATGAGCTACGGGAACAGGAAGCCAGGCTGAAGCGCGTCGGTGAACAACAGCGCCGCGCAGCCGCTGCCAGCGCTGCGTTTCAGCGTTCAAGAGCATTACGCAATGAAATTGCTACAACCGGGACGGGTATGGTAGCGACGGGTGTGGCAACTGCCATGCCGTTGATGGCCCCTGTCCGGGCGTACTCGGAATCGGAAGAGGCAGCGACACAGCTGGCGGCGTCAATGATGGCTCCGGGGGCTAAGGTGCTGCCTGAATATGAGCAAATAAATAAGCTGGCGCTTCAGCTTGGTGATCGCCTGCCCGGCACTACGGCAGATTTTCAGAACATGATGACGATGCTTCGCCGTCAGGGGATGTCAGCAACAACGATCCTGAATGGACTTGGTGAGGCTACGGCTTATCTCGGCGTTCAACTGAAGTTACCCGCAACAGAAGCTGCGGAATTTGCTGCCAAACTTCAGGACGCAACCGGGACGACAGAAAAAGACATGATGGGCCTGATGGATGTTATCCAGAAGGGTTTCTATGCAGGTGTTGATCCAAACAACATGCTTAACGGCTACGCAAAAATTTCTAGTGCCATGTCAATTCTCAAGGTGAAAGGGCTGGAAGCGGCGAAAGTTTTTGCACCGTTACTTGTTATGGCCGACCAGACAGGCATGGCGGGTGAATCAGCAGGCAACGCTTACCGTAAGGTTTTCCAGGCGGCAATGAACCGGGACAAGGTGACCGGGGCTAATGATGATCTGAAAGCTGCGGGTTATAAAATCAGTCTCAATTTCAGTGACGGCAAAGGCGAATTCGCCGGGCTTGAGGCACTTTATCAGCAGTTGCTGAAGCTCAAAAATATCTCCACAGAAATGCGGCTCGCCACTTTGAAAGGCATTTTTGGGGATGATGCGGAAACCCTCCAAGTTCTGAATATCATGATTGATAAAGGAATGGATGGTTACCGTGAGGCGGAAGGGAAATTGCAGGCGCAGGCATCCTTGCGTGAGCGTGTTGATTCCCAGCTTAAAACGCTGGGCAACCGCTGGGAAGCTGCGACCGGATCGTTTACCAATGCTTTAGCCACAATAGGCGCGACCGTTGCGCCGGAACTAAAACAACTGGCTGACTGGCTGGGCAATCTGGCGAACCGTCTAAATCAGTTTGTTCAGCAACACCCGAAACTGACCTCGTCAATTTTTAAAGTAGTTGCCGGTTTTGCAATCATTACTGCCACGCTGGGAGCATTGGGGCTCGCGGTTGCTGCGATTCTGGGGCCGCTGGCGATCATGCGTTACGGCTTTAGTTTCTTGGGCGGCGGCGCGCTTTCCCGCCTGCTTCCGGGGTTCGGCGGGCTGGCGGCCATTATTGCCAGTCTGGCTCCGGGTCTGGCCGGTGCCGGTGGCGGGATCCGGGCATTTCTGGCAAGCCTTCAGAATACAGATGCGGCTTCCGTGCTAGAGCGCATCCGGGACGCCCTGTCCGGGTTCGGTGGGGATGACGAGGAAGGCGGCATACTGGATGCGCTGCGCAACGGGGTACTGAAGCACCTGAAAGAGCAGGCAGAGAACGCTGGCGGCGCGCTGGTCGCCGCGTTCCGTAACCCTGTCGCCACGCTGTCAGCCCTGCGGGGGCATGTGGCCGGGCTGGCAACGGCAGGCTTTGGGATGCTCGGTACGGCGGTGAGCCGCTTCGGTAATATCCTGCTGGCGCTTGTCACCTCGCCGCTGGCGCTGCTGCGCACGGCACTAATGGCAACCGGCGGCCTGCTGGGAGCACTGCTGAGTCCCGTCGGGCTGGTCGTTATGGCGCTGTCTGCCGTCGCGCTGGTTGTCTGGAAATACTGGCAGCCCATCACGGCATTTTTATCCGGGATGGTGGAAGGGTTTCAGGCGGCTGCCGGGCCGGTTAAGGAAGCGTTCGAGCCGGTGCGTCCGGTGTTTACATGGATTGCGGATAAGGTGGCGGCGCTCTGGAAGGGGTTCACGGACCTGCTGGCCCCGGTGAAATCCTCGGCTGAAGAACTGAACCATGCGGCGGATATGGGTAAGCGTTTCGGTCAGATGCTGGCTGACGGGCTTGCCATGGTGATGAGTCCGCTGGAGTCGCTCAAGTCCGGCGTGTCCTGGCTGCTTGAGAAGCTGGGGATCGTCAACAAGGAATCGCAGAAACTGCCCGATGCCAGAGCCGTTACCGGAAACAGTTACAGCGCCTATGGCACCGCCGCTGCCAGCGGTTACGGCGGCGGCTACAACCTGCCGATGTACGATTCCGGCGGCTTCCTCCCCGCCGGTAAAATGGGCATTGTCGGTGAGAATGGCCCGGAACTGATAAACGGGCCGGTCAATATCATGAGCCGTCGCCGTACCGCCGCACTGGCTGCCGCTACGGCGATGGCGTTCGGCAGCCTGTCACAGCCTGTTGCCGCGAAACCACTTCATCCGTTAAGCCTGCCGGTTGCTGAATACCGGCAGCCGTCAGCCGGGCTGCGTGGCGGTGATCAGTCCGTTTCATCCGGTCCGGCAAAATATGAAATCAACATTCACCAGGCACCGGGCCAGAGCGCACAGGATGTGGTGGCGGAAGTTATGCGCCAGCTCGACGCGCGGGAACGCCAGCGCGCCGCCGGTCGCCGCAGTAGCTTCAGTGATAGAGGGGATTTTGAATCATGATGATGACCCTGGGCCTGTTTGTATTCATGCTGAAAACCGTGCCGTTCCAGCAATTGCAATTGCAACAGCAGTGGCGACACGCCAGCAACAACCGCGTGGGCCTGCGCCCGTCGCTTCAGTTTCTGGGGCCGGACAGCGATGTGATAACCCTGTCCGGGATGCTGATGCCCGCCATTACCGGAGGGAGGCTGTCTATGCAGATGCTGGAACTGATGGCGGAAACCGGCAAGGGCTGGCCGCTACTGAAAGGCAACGGGACTATTTACGGCATGTTCGTGATCGAGAATATCGGGCGAACGGAAAGCGAGTTTTTCAGCGACGGTTCACCGAGAAAAATTGAATTTACCGTGACACTGAAGCGTATGGATGAGTCGCTCAGTCAGATGCTGGGCGACCTGTCCGGGCAACTGACCCAGCTTAAGGACAACGCGGTCAGCAGTGTGGGGGATTTGCTGTCATGACAGAAATGACCATGTTTGCCGGTAGTGAATGTGTCCCGGCTTACCGGGTGATGATGAAGGACCGGGATATCACGCAGAACCTTGCGCCCCGGCTTATTTCCCTGACGCACACAGATAACCGTGGCTTTGAAGCTGACCGCCTCGATTTGGAACTGGGCGACGCGGATGGTCTGCTGGAGCTGCCGCGCCGGGGTGCGGTACTGTCGCTCGCGCTGGGCTGGAAGGGAAAGCCGCTGATCGTGAAAGGGGATTTTACCGTTGATGAAATTGAGCATTACGGAACGCCGGACCGCATCACCGTGCGGGCGCGTAGCGCGGATTTTCGCGCCACGCTGAACACTCGCCGGGAGAAGTCCTGGCATAAAACCACCGTGGGGAAAATGTGTGAAGAAATCGCCGCCCGGCACAAGCTGGAAACGGCCATCGGTACGGACATGGCCGCGCAGGAGGTGGACCACATCGACCAGACCAATGAATCAGACGGGTCATTTCTGATGCGGCTGGCCAGACAGTATGGCGCGATTGCATCCGTTAAGGCGGGCAGGCTGCTGTTCATCCGGCAGGGCCAGGGCAAAACCGCCAGCGGGAAAGCGCTGCCGGTTGCCACAATAAGCCGCCAGTCCGGCGATCAGCACCGCTTCAGCCTGGTGGACCGGGAAGCCTACACCGGAGTGATCGCTTCCTGGCTGAACACCCGCGAGCCGGTAAAGAAAGACCCGGCAAAGGTGAAGCGCAGGCGCCGGAAGTCCAGCACATCCACGACCAAAACCCCGGAAGCCAAACAGGGGGATTACCTCATCGGGACGGATGAGAATGTCCTGGTTCTTAGCCGGACGTATGCCAACCGGCGCAACGCGGAGCGCGCCGCAAAGGCGACATGGGAACGGCTTCAGCGTGGCGTGGCGTCGTTTTCTATCGGTCTGGCGATGGGGCGCGAGGATTTATTCCCGGAACTGCCGGTCAGGGTAAGCGGATTCAAACAGCAGATTGATGAAGCGGACTGGATTATCACTACTGTAACCAACTCCATAAACGATAACGGTTTTACGACGTCACTGGAACTGGAAGTTAAAATTTCAGATACGGACATGAATTAAATCATTTTGAAAATGCAAGTTACAAGTTATCATATTTAAACTTTTCGAGCTGGAGAAACCTGAAAATGATGAATTGTCCTCTCTGTGGTAATGCAGCGCATACGCGGAGTAGCTATCAGGTATCGTCAAACACAAAAGAAAGATATAACCAGTGTCAGAACATTGAATGCGGACATACGTTCATTACTCATGAAACATTTGTCCGATCTATTTCTACACCACAACGTGTCAACCCTGCCCCACCTCATCCTCAGTGCAATGGACAAAGCCATTTAATTTTTTAACAAAGCCCGCGTAGAGCGGGTTTTTTATGTCCATGACTGTCCACTGTCCACCGTTTCGGTGGGCAATTTATGGACACAAAATAAAAACAAGGGGCTGGCAAAATGCCAACCCCTTGTATCTACACTACTTTCACGGATGTCGCTTAAGCGAATCTTAGTTCAGGCGCTCTTTAATACGAGCTGCCTTACCAGTACGCTCACGCAGGTAGTACAGTTTAGCTTTACGAACGGCACCACGACGTTTAACAGCGATGCTGTCAACAACCGGTGAGTGAGTCTGGAATACACGCTCAACACCTTCGCCGTTGGAAATTTTACGAACAGTGAATGCAGAGTGCAGACCGCGGTTACGGATAGCGATAACCACGCCCTCAAATGCCTGCAGACGTTTTTTGGAACCTTCAACAACCCATACTTTCACTTCCACGGTGTCACCCGGACGGAAGGAAGGTACGTCCTGCTTCATCTGCTCTTGTTCAATTTGCTTGATAATGTTGCTCATAATTTAATCTCTTATCCTGGGTAAACTGATGTTTTGGGTGGCCGCTTATGCGTCGCCAGTCCCATCATGTTTATGCTGCTGTTGCGCGTGTTCACTTTTGAACTCCGCCAGCAACCTTGCTTGCTCTTCAGTCAGAGCCAGGTTTTCCAAAAGTTCAGGTCTTCTAAGCCAGGTTCGACCCAGTTGCTGCTTCAAACGCCAGCGACGAATTTCAGCGTGGTTCCCCGACAGCAATACTGCCGGTACGTCCATCCCTTCCAGTACTTCAGGGCGGGTGTAGTGTGGGCAATCCAGCAACCCGTCAGCAAATGAATCTTCAATTGCTGATGCTTCGTGACCCAGCACCCCCGGAATAAACCGGGCGACCGAGTCAATCAGCGTCATTGCTGGTAACTCACCACCGCTGAGAACGTAATCGCCGATTGACCATTCTTCGTCAATTTCGGTTTGGATCACGCGCTCATCAACCCCTTCGTAACGGCCACAAACCAGAATTAACTTCTCGTTTGTCGCTAACTCACTGACGCCTTCTTGATCAAGCTTGCGTCCCTGAGGTGAAAGGTAGACAACCTTCGCGCCTTCGCCCGCCGCAGCTTTTGCGGCATGAATAGCATCCCGTAAGGGCTGCACCATCATTAACATCCCCGGTCCGCCGCCGTAAGGACGATCGTCCACGGTACGGTGCCGGTCATGAGTGAAATCACGCGGACTCCAGCTCTGGATGCTCAGCAGGCCATTTTTTACTGCCCGGCCAGTTACCCCGTAATCGGTAATTGCGCGGAACATCTCAGGAAACAGGCTAATTATGCCAATCCACATAGCGCCGTCTTTTACCGTATTCAGAAGTATTTAAAAACCAGGATCCCAATCTACTTCAATGGTTTGAGTAGCGAGATCGACTTTCTTGATAACCTGCCCATCGAGGAACGGAACCAACCGCTCCTTGATGCCGAACGCATCTTTCAGGTTTGCCTTGATGACGAGAACGTCATTCGACCCGGTTTCCATCATGTCAATGACTTTACCGAGCTGATATCCCTGTGTAGTCACTACCTGGCAACCGATAAGGTCTTTCCAGTAGTAGGTACCGTCTTCGAGACTGGGCAGTTGCGTTGAATCGACCACAATTTCGCAATTGGTGAGCAGATTCGCGGCATCCCGATCGTCAACGCCTTTCAGCTTGATGATCAGATCCTGATTGTGGTGCTTCCAGCTTTCCAGCTGTACTGGCTGCCACTGACCCGCCTTCTGGATAAACCAGGGCTGATAGTCAAAAATGCTTTCAGCGTCTTCGGTGGAGGAAAACACTCTGAGCCAACCACGGATCCCGTAGCAGGAGCCCATTTTCCCGAGAACAATTGGGTTAACAGGTGCCTTTGCGGTTTCTTGCTTGCTCATCATGACCACCGTGACAGATTAAGCTGCTTTTTTTGCTGCTTTGATCAGCGCGGAAACGCGATCGGAAACGGTAGCGCCCTGGCCAACCCAGTGCTCAATGCGGTCCAGATCCAGGCGGGTGCCTTCTTCTTTTTCGCTGGCGATTGGGTTGAAGAAACCAACGCGCTCAATGAAGCGACCATTGCGTGCATTACGGCTGTCGGTCACGACAACCTGGTAGAACGGACGCTTTTTCGCGCCGTGACGTGCTAAACGAATAGTTACCATAACATCCTCTATAGTGAATAAAACACCAGGCCCCCTCGAGGGAAGGGGCCCGGTGTCATATTAAAAGCCCGAAGATTTTACTCATTTTCAGCTAAAAAGCAATCAGCAGATGAGATTCGGTGAGATTAAACGAGCTGAAGGGCTAAAGGCCGTCGGCGGTGCGGCCAGTTTGGCGACGGCGTGCGCGCAACCGCCGGAGCGTACACGCAGTACGTGACGGTGGCGAGCACACCCCGGCGTCAAAATGGCAAACAAGCCAGGTCGTTATCTTCCCGGGAAGCCTGGTGGCATCATCCCTTTCATCCCCCGCATCATCTTCGCCATCCCGCCCTTCTTCATTTTCTTCATCATGCGCTGCATGTCGTCGAACTGTTTCAGAAGGCGGTTAACGTCCTGCACCTGCATACCGCAACCGGCAGCGATGCGGCGCTTGCGGGAGCCTTTAATGATATCGGGGTTGGCGCGCTCTTTCAGCGTCATGGAGCTGATGATGGCTTCCATACGCACCAGCACTTTGTCATCCATTTGGGACTTCACGTTATCCGGGATCTGCCCCATGCCTGGCAGCTTGCCCATCAGGCTCGCCATGCCGCCCATGTTTTTCATCTGCTTGAGCTGCTCAAGGAAGTCATTCAGGTCGAAGCCGTCGCCTTTCTTCAGCTTATTGGCAAGTTTCTCCGCCTGGGCGCGGTCAACTTTGCTTTCGATATCTTCGATCAGCGACAGCACATCGCCCATGCCGAGAATACGCGAGGCAATACGGTCCGGGTGGAACGGCTCCAGCGCTTCGGTTTTTTCACCGACGCCGAGGAATTTGATCGGCTTACCGGTAATGTGGCGAATAGAAAGCGCCGCACCGCCACGGGCATCGCCGTCGACTTTAGTCAGCACCACGCCAGTCAGCGGCAGCGCTTCGTTGAACGCCTTCGCGGTGTTCGCCGCATCCTGACCGGTCATGGCGTCGACCACAAACAGGGTTTCTACCGGATTAATCGCGGCATGAACCTGTTTGATCTCGTCCATCATCGCTTCATCGACGTGCAAACGACCGGCGGTATCCACCAGCAGCACATCGTAGAATTTCAGTCTGGCTTCTTTCAGCGCCGCGTTAACGATATCGACCGGCTTCTGCGCCACATCGGACGGGAAGAAATCTACGTTAACCTGCTGCGCCAGGGTTTCCAGTTGTTTGATCGCCGCCGGGCGATACACGTCAGCAGAAACCACCATCACCTTTTTCTTGTGCTTTTCGCGCAAGAATTTACCGAGCTTACCGACGCTGGTGGTTTTACCCGCACCCTGCAGGCCCGCCATCAGCACCACCGCAGGCGGTTGCGCCGCGAGGTTCAGCGACTGGTTCTCTTCGCCCATCGCCGAAACCAGTTCGTTACGGACGATTTTGACGAATTCCTGGCCTGGGGTCAGGCTTTTATTCACTTCATGACCAACCGCTTTTTCTTTCACGCGATTGATAAATTCACGCACTACCGGCAACGCCACGTCGGCTTCCAGCAGCGCCATGCGCACTTCGCGCAGGGTTTCTTTGATGTTGTCTTCGGTCAGGCGTCCGCGGCCGCTGATATTGCGCAGCGTACGCGACAAACGATCGGTTAAATTATCAAACATGGTCTTTTGCCTAAGAGGTCACATTAAGGCCGCCACAGCGACTCTGATTCAGAATGGGTCGGAGTATAACACGATCGGTGTATTGAGTGTGTTCCAACGGTTGGAGCCTGAGTCACGTAACGGTATACTGATCCACTTTCCTTTCTGGCGAA
This sequence comes from Atlantibacter sp. MEI4A-1023, assembly GCF_056155425.1. Taxonomy (NCBI): domain Bacteria; kingdom Pseudomonadati; phylum Pseudomonadota; class Gammaproteobacteria; order Enterobacterales; family Enterobacteriaceae; genus Atlantibacter; species Atlantibacter sp. MEI4A-1023. Next base: position 1,092,497 of record NZ_CM149568.1, on the reverse strand, counting down.
TGAACGACACCCTTATATGCCTTTTTTCGCACTACTTGCGCTCGTCGCTTACTCCATCAGCCTGGCGCTGATTATTCCCGGCCTGCTTCGAAAGAACAGCGCATGGCGCCGTATCGCCATTATTTCCGCCGTGATTGCGCTGATAAGCCACGGCCTTGCGCTGGAAGCGCGGATTTTCCCGGCAGACGGCTCCGGTCAAAACCTCAGCCTGCTTAACGTCGGCTCGCTGGTGAGCCTGCTGATCTGTTCCGTAATGACGATTGTCGCCTCACGCAATCGCGGCTGGCTGCTGCTGCCTATCGTTTACGCCTTTGCGCTAATCAATCTGGCGTTCGCCAGCTTTATGCCTAACGAATTTATCACCCACCTCGAAACCACACCGGGGATGATGGTGCATATTGGGCTGTCGCTGTTTGCCTACGCCACGCTGATCATCGCCGCATTGTATGCGCTACAGCTGGCGTGGATCGATTATCAACTTAAGCATAAAAAGCTGGCGTTCAATAATGAAATGCCGCCGCTGATGACCATTGAGCGTAAAATGTTCCACATTACCCAGGTGGGCGTGGTCCTGCTGACACTGACGCTCTGCACTGGTCTGTTCTATATGCATAACCTGTTTAGCCTGGAAAATATCGACAAAGCCGTGCTGTCGATTATCGCTTGGTTTGTGTACATCATTTTACTCTGGGGCCATTTCCATGAAGGCTGGCGCGGGCGTCGCGTCGTGTGGTTTAACGTGGCGGGTGCGGCCTTATTAACGCTGGCTTACTTCGGCAGCCGCGTTATACAGGAATTCGCTGGCTAACTAAGGATTTCCCCTGGAACATATCTCAACTACCACATTAATTGTCTCCCTGATCGTAATGGTTGTGGTTTCAGCCTACTTTTCAGGCTCGGAAACCGGCATGATGACGCTTAACCGCTACCGGTTGCGTCATCTTGCCAAACAGGGCAACCGCGCCGCCCGGCGCGTTGAAAAGCTGCTGCGCAAGCCTGACCGCCTGATTAGCCTGGTGCTGATCGGCAACAACCTGGTCAATATTCTCGCCTCAGCCATCGCCACCATCGTCGGCATGCGCCTGTACGGTAACGCGGGTGTGGCTATCGCTACCGGCGTGCTCACCTTCGTGGTGCTGGTGTTCGCTGAAGTGCTGCCGAAAACCATCGCCGCGCTGTATCCCGAAAAGGTCGCTTTTCCCAGTAGCGTCCTGCTTGGCCCGCTGCAAATTGTAATGATGCCGCTGGTGTGGCTACTGAATACCGTCACGCGCATTCTGATGCGCATGGTCGGAATTAAAGTGGATAACGTAGTAAGCACGGCGCTGAGCAAAGACGAGCTGCGCACCATTGTGAATGAATCCCGCTCGCAGATTTCCCGGCGTAATCAGGACATGCTGCTGTCGGTGTTGGATCTTGAAAAAGTCAGCGTCAACGACATCATGGTGCCGCGCAACGACATCGTCGGCATTGATATTAATGACGACTGGAAGTCCATTGTTCGCCAGCTTACGCATTCGCCCCATGGGCGTATCGTGCTGTACCGGGACTCGCTGGACGACGCCATCAGCATGTTGCGGGTGCGCGAAGCGTACCGGTTGATGACCGAGAAGCAGGAGTTCACCAAAGAAACGCTGCTGCGCGCTGCCGATGAAATTTATTTCGTGCCGGAAGGTACGCCGCTCAGCACGCAGTTGATCAAATTCCAGCGTAATAAAAAGAAAGTCGGCCTGGTGGTGGATGAGTACGGCGATATCCAGGGACTGGTGACTGTAGAAGATATTCTGGAAGAGATCGTCGGAGACTTCACCACCTCTATGTCGCCCACCCTCGCGGAAGAAGTCACGCCGCAGAATGACGGGTCGGTGATTATCGAAGGCGGCGCCAACATTCGCGAAATCAATAAAGCATTCAACTGGCATCTTCCGGAAGAAGAGGCACGCACCATCAACGGCATGCTGCTGGAGGTGCTGGAAGAGATACCTGCGAACGGCACCCGGGTGCGCATCGCCCAGTACGATGTCGATATTCTGGATGTGCAGGAGAATATGATCCGCCAGGTACGGATCATTCCAGTCAAACCGTTACGCCAGAGCGTAGAAGAATAAAAAACCCGCCAGTCGGCGGGTTTTTCATTAGGGTCAGGCTTTCGCCTTCGCCACGGTCACCATCGCGGCGCGAATGGTGCGACCATTCAGGGTGTAGCCTTTCTGCATCACCATCAGCACATTGCCTGGCGCGACGTCCTCTGACTCCACCATAGCAATCGCCTGATGTACGTTCGGATCGAGCGGAACGCCAGTATCGGCAATCACTTCCACACCGAACTTACGCACCACATCCAGCATGGATTTCAGGGTCAGCTCGATGCCTTCAATCATGGCGCTCATATCCGGGTTGGCTTTATCCGCCACTTCCAGCGCGCGATCAAGGCTATCGATAACCGGCAGCAGTTCGTTGACGAATTTCTCAAGCGCAAATTTATGCGCTTTTTCAACATCCTGCTCGGTGCGGCGACGCATGTTGTCGACTTCGGCTTTAGAACGTAACACCGCGTCACGCTCGCGCTGTTGAACTTCCGCTAGCTGCGCCTGCAGGTTAGCAATCTGTTCATCGCGCGGATCCACCTGTTCAGCTGTTTCTGCGGTTTCCACGTCCACCGCCTCGTGCTGTTCCGTGATGACCTCTTCCGGGGCTTGCCCGTCAGGCGTTTTCTGTTCTTTACTACTCATGAAATTCTCCGCGTTTCTTAGCATTCAACTCGCTGGTTCGCTTATTATGGGGATCAGTTTACGGGTTTCAAGGGAACCGGGCAGATTGTCGCTGGCTAAATCACAAAGGATCACCAGAAAATGAATAAACATTTCAATTGCATTGGTATTGTTGGGCATCCCCGTCACCCAACCGCGCTCACCACGCATGAAATGCTCTGGCGATGGCTTAGTGAAAAAGGCTATGAAGTCATTATTGAGCAACAAATTGCGCATGAGCTCAAGCTTAAAGGCGTCAAAACTGGCACTCTGGCAGAAATAGGCCAACAGGCCGATCTCGCCGTGGTGGTGGGTGGGGACGGCAATATGCTGGGCGCAGCGCGGGTTCTGGCGCGTTATGACATCAAAGTCATCGGCATCAACCGCGGCAATCTCGGCTTCCTTACCGACCTGGACCCGGACAACGCCCAGCAGCAGTTGGCGGACGTGCTCGAAGGGCATTACATCGCAGAAAAACGCTTTTTGCTGGAAACCCAGGTGTGCCAACAGGACTGCCAGAAGCGCATCAGTACCGCCATCAACGAAGTGGTGCTGCATCCCGGAAAAGTGGCGCATATGATCGAGTTTGAAGTTTATATTGACGAGAAATTCGCGTTTTCCCAGCGCTCCGACGGGTTAATTATTTCCACACCGACCGGCTCAACCGCCTATTCGCTTTCCGCAGGTGGGCCGATCCTGACGCCATCCTTAGACGCCATTACCTTAGTGCCGATGTTCCCGCACACGCTTTCCGCGCGCCCGCTGGTGATTAACAGCAGCAGTACCATCCGGCTGCGTTTTTCGCATATGAGTAGCGATCTGGAAGTGAGCTGCGACAGCCAAATCGCCTTGCCGATTCAGGAAGGCGAAGACGTTTTGATCCGCCGCTGCGACTATCACCTAAATCTTATCCATCCTAAAGATTACAGCTATTTCAACACGCTAAGCTCAAAGCTGGGATGGTCAAAAAAATTATTCTGAAACCGCACTCCCCTCTTTACTGTATAAGGAACCCGTATATACTGTATGCATAAACAGCAATGTTCTTTTATACAGGAAAGCGGTTATGCTGGCACAACTGACCATCAGCAATTTCGCTATAGTTCGTGAACTTGAAATCGACTTTCACGGCGGTATGACCGCCATTACGGGTGAAACCGGCGCGGGTAAATCCATAGCGATTGACGCGCTGGGCCTGTGCCTGGGCGGCCGCGCAGAAGTCGATATGGTGCGCGCAGGCGCATCGCGCGCTGATCTGTGCGCCCGTTTCTCGTTAAAAGACACGCCTGCCGCCCTGCGCTGGTTGGAAGAAAACCAGCTTGAAGACGGAAGTGAGTGCCTGCTTCGCCGCGTTATCAGCAGCGATGGGCGTTCACGCGGTTTTATCAACGGCACCGCAGTTCCTTTGTCACAACTGCGCGAACTCGGCCAGTTGCTGATTCAAATCCACGGCCAGCATGCCCATCAACTGCTGCTTAAGCCTGAACACCAACGCACGCTGCTGGACGGCTACGCCGGTGAGCATGCGCTTACTCAGCAAATGGCCCAGCACTATCGCCAGTGGCATCAAAGCTGCCGCGATCTGGCGGCCCACCAGCAGCAGAGCCAGGATCGCGCCGCGCGCGCCGAGCTGCTGCAATATCAATTAAAAGAGTTAAACGAATTCTCCCCGCAGCCGGGCGAGTATGAGCAGATTGATGCGGAATACAAACGGCTGGCAAATAGCGGCCAACTGCTCTCTTCCGGGCAACAGGCGCTCCAGCTGATTGCCGATGGCGAAGACGCCAATATTCAAAGCCAGCTCTACTCTGCCCGCCAGTTGCTTGTTGAGCTGGCTGGCATGGATGAAAAGCTATCCGGGGTACTGGATATGCTGGAAGAAGCAGCAATTCAGTTAACCGAGGCCGGTGATGAACTGCGCCACTACTGCGATCGCCTGGATATGGACCCGAATCGCCTGTATGAACTGGAGCAACGCCTTTCCCGCCAAATCAACCTGGCGCGTAAGCACCGTATCGCACCAGAAGCACTGCCCGCGTTTCATCAAAGCCTGTTGGATGAGCAAGCTCTGCTTGATGGCCAGGCCGATTCGCTGGAAGCCTTAACGGAAGCGGTGGCCGTGCATCATAAGCTGGCGCTGGAAACCGCTAAAAAACTGCATGACAGCCGCCGCGCCTACGCCAGCGAGCTGAGCCAGTTAATTACTGAAAGTATGCACTTACTTTCCATGCCGCATGGCCGCTTGAGCATTGAAGTCGTGTTTGAAGAAAACCACTTGACCGCCGATGGCGCTGACCGGATCGATTTCCGCGTTACCACCAACCCAGGCCAGCCGTTACAGCCTCTGGCGAAAGTGGCTTCCGGTGGCGAACTTTCCCGTATCGCGCTGGCGATTCAGGTGATCACCGCCCGTAAGATGGAAACTCCGGCATTGATTTTCGATGAAGTGGACGTGGGCATCAGCGGCCCGACGGCAGCGATTGTCGGCAAAATGCTGCGTCAGCTTGGCGAATCCACCCAGGTCATGTGCGTTACCCATCTTCCGCAGGTGGCGGGCTGTGGGCATCAGCATTTCTTTGTCAGTAAAGAAACTGACGGCGCGATGACGGAAACTCACATGCAGCCGTTGGATAAACGCGCTCGCTTGCAGGAACTGGCGCGTTTGCTGGGCGGCAGTGAAGTGACCCGCAATACTCTGGCGAACGCCCGCGAACTGTTAGCCGCTTGATTCGTTTACCGGCGGCGCGTGAGACAATGGCGCGCCACTGGTTAAATTATCGCCAACTGTTCCAGTGAAAATCCGTTATAACGACTTTTCACTAACTTTTTTCCACTCTCGCGGTCATAGTGAAGCGCCTAAGGTTTTAAACTGGCTGAAGGTTTATTATCATCGGCAAATTATCCATGAGCCACAAACTGCTCGGGCCCGAAAAGGAATCACATGACTATGCGCTGTAAAACGCTGACTGCTGCTGCGGCGGCCCTTCTGATGCTGACCGCTGGTTGTTCCACTCTGGAGCGAGTGGTATACCGTCCGGACATCAACCAGGGCAACTACCTGACTACCAACGACGTATCGAAAATTCGCGTCGGGATGACACAACAGCAGGTTGCGTATGCACTTGGCACCCCAATGATGAGCGACCCGTTCGGCACCAATACCTGGTTCTACGTGTTCCGTCAGCAACCGGGCCATGAAAACGTCACTCAGCAAACGCTGACCCTGACCTTTAACAGCAGCGGTGTGCTGACCAATATTGATAACAAACCCGCGCTAACAAAATAACGCGTTAAAAAGGTGCCAGATGGTGCCTTTTTTTATGGGATGAATATCGTGTCTGTACCGGAGAATAAACAGCAGTTGCTGGCGGCGATGAATAAAAACTGGGATGCGCTACAGAAAAAACTCAGCGGCGTTCCCGCCGACCAGGTTTTTATCGCACAACTCGACGGCCACGCCAGCGGCACGCAAATGAGCGTGGCGAATCTGGTGAGCTACTTAATCGGCTGGGGAGAACAGGTGCTGTACTGGCATCAGCAGGAACGCGCCGGGCAAGATATCGATTTTCCCGCAAGCGGTTATAAATGGAATGAACTCGGCAAACTGGCGCAAAAATACTATGCCGATTACGCCACTCTCACCTCATGGCCCGCGTTACTTGAAAAGCACGCACAAACCCATCAAAAGCTGGTTGAACTGGTAGAAAGCTATAGCGATGAGGCGCTATACGGCGTTGCCTGGTACAACAGCTGGACGCGGGGACGCATGATCCAGTTCAATACGGTGTCGCCGTATAAAAATGCCGCCACGCGATTGAACGCCATACTCAAAAAGTGATGGCGCTATTTCTTCGCTGCCTTTTCCGCACGCTGACGGCGCAACTCTTTCGGGTCGGCGATTAACGGACGGTAAATTTCCACTCGGTCGCCATCGGAGAGTACGTCGGTGAGTTTTACCGGCCTGCTGTAAATACCCACCTTATTTTTCTTCAGATCGATATCGGTGCGCAGCGCCAGCAGGCCCGAGGCGTGAATCGCCTGCTCGACCGTAGCGCCCTCTTCCAGCGTCACGCGCCGCAGATACTGCTTTTCCGGCAGCGCGTAAGCCACTTCAACAGCGATCTTAGCTGGCACTGTAAACCTCTTTTGCCCGGGCGGAGAACGCCTGAACCATGCTGCCTGCCAGCTCTTTAAACACCCGGCCAAACGCCAGTTCAATCAGCTTGCTGGTAAATTCGAAATCAAGCTGGAACTCGATGCGGCACGCCTCCGGGCTGAGCGGGGTAAATTTCCAGCCGCCCATCAGGCGCTTAAACGGCCCGTCCACCAGATGCATTAAAATGCTCTGGTTGCTGGTCAGGGTATTACGGGTGGTGAACGTTTTGCTGATCCCTGCTTTCGAGACTTCCACCGCCGCGGTCATTTGCGTCGCGGAGGATTCAAGTACCCTGCTGCCCACGCAGCCTGGTAAAAATTCGGGATAGGACTTCACATCATTCACTAATTGGTACATCTGCTCGGCGCTGTATGGTACCAGGGCAGTGCGGCTAATCTGAGGCATAGCGTTTCCTGTCGTTCTGCAACCTGCCAAGAATAGCATTTATCCTGGGTGAAACAAAAACTCTCAGGCCTAAGACGTGCTACTATAACGGCTTTCCGCCCCTCAGGATGGGGTGCCTTTTTTACGGATACTGAGTGCCATTATGACGAAGAAAAAAGCACACAAACCGGGTTCTGCCACTATCGCGCTGAATAAACGCGCCCGTCACGAATACTTCATTGAAGACGAATTTGAAGCTGGCCTTGCCCTTCAGGGCTGGGAAGTAAAATCCTTACGCGCCGGAAAAGCTAACATCGGCGATAGTTATGTGATCCTCAAAGATGGCGAAGCCTATCTGTTTGGTGCGAACTTTACGCCGCTGAACGTCGCGTCAAGCCATGTGGTTTGTGACCCGACTCGTACCCGTAAGCTACTATTGAATCAGCGCGAACTTGATAATCTGTATGGTCGTATCAACCGCGATGGCTACACTGTGGTCGCTCTGTCGCTGTACTGGAAGAACGCGTGGTGCAAAGTCAAAATCGGCGTGGCGAAAGGTAAGAAACAGCACGACAAGCGCTCGGATGTCAAAGAGCGTGAATGGCAGGTAGATAAAGCCCGCATTATGAAAAACGCGGGCCGTTAACTCCCCTAAAATCCCAACCCCGCGGTTGGGATTTTTATTACCGCACCCTTAGCGCCTCTCCGTGATTTAGACCCCAAATCGGTATGATTTAATGCTGCGCTTATCGGCTATTTATTTTTTCATCTTAATACAAAACAGATGACTTCATGAATAAGGGAATAAATCATACCCTACCTCGCCCTTTATAAACTCGCGGCTATTTTTTAGTACTATAAATATCAAATACAATTGAATTCTCGCTGATTAATGCCAGTAGTATCCTTGATGGATCAAGCGCCCCCTCAATTTGAGTTACAAGGAAAAGGTATGAGCAATAAAATTACTATTAGTGAACTTATCAGTGAACTGTTTTCTCAACCGAAAGAGACTATTAAAGTTCTGTCAATACTCATGCTGGGTGAGATTGGTAGATGGCTTTATGGAAAAGGGAAAGTACGCGAGCGTATTGGCGACCTTATTGTATGTTTAATGATATTTTATCTTATTCGCCCCCATATCATTGTGATACCACCCTTATATGGCATAAAACTTTCACCAGGCGCTATTGCTATTATTATCGCACTATTGGGAACTCATGGCATTGGAAGGGTTTTTTTATATATGATTAAAAAGAAAACCGGCATTGAGCTTGGTAGCACCAAAAAAAATAACATTAATTAACACTAAGATAAGCCCATTTATGGGCTTATCAAATCATAATCATAATAGCTGCCTGTATACAACATAGCTTATCCATTCATAACAGTTGCCCCAGGGTATTTCTTATTGAGTGCAACGTAGGTATGCATTTTTCTGACAGATTATGATAAATATTAACTTTAAGATGCCAACCCTTTAAAGGGATACGTTCTATACTTTCTGTTTTATAAATGCAGGAAATTTTTTCTGGTATTATCACCGCCCCATGCCCCTGATGTACTTTATAAATCAGGGTGCTAAAGTCATAATTATGCTTTATTATTTCGATATCTGAGAAATTTCCTCCCAGCCTCTCCATAATTTTCTCTTCAAAAAAACAGCTGAACATGTCCTTCCATAAGAAAACTTTCAGTTTCGGTGCTTTTTTATTCTCGTCTTTAGTTTTAAGTAATGTTAACTCACCCCCCTCCCACGACAAATAATTATAGTGCACTATCGGGGAGAGCTTTCGTAGGGAAATAATAATAACATCCGCATTGTGCTTATTCGTTTCAAGAAACTGATCGGTGATAGTTTCTTTCTCACACACCATATTTGATTGTTCATCATTTGCATTGAAAATCGATACCACAAGCCGATATAAAACTTCAGGAAAGCTAACATCAAAAATCAGTTTAACATTTTTGACGCGATCGTTTCTTTTAATTTTCCTTTCAATTTTTTGATGCGCTTCATAGATGGGTAATAAATCATAATAGAGTTCCAATGCTAACTGCGTTGGCTCAAGAGTATTGTACAGGCGTACAAAGAGTTTATCTCCTATGAATTTTTCAAGGTCAGCCAGAATTTTGCTTAATGGTGTTCTGGTGATAAAAAGTGTCTCAGCAGCTTTTGTAATTGATTTATGCTCCATTGCAACCATGAAATATTTTAACTGCTTTGATATAAAAATTGCCATTCAGTATCTCCATCCATGTTTATGTATCTGACACTCCGACGGTATCAACCGTTTAATCATCTGTTAGCTCAAATTTTAACAATATCCCTTACATTTATTGAGCATTTTTCAACTATGTATCAGCTTATAAATATTCATGGTGTAACTAGAAGCTCTCAACAAGAAATAAATAACCAAGAATGATTTGTTTTACATATGATTCCCATTTAACCATTTAAAGGAAATAAAAAATGAATCAATACAAATTTAGTCTTAGAAGTGAGAAAAATTTGCAAGGTGTCAACAGCGATCTCATCAAACTTGTTCGACAGGCCCTGACGTTAAGCGAAATCGATTTTGGTATTACGGAAGGTCTACGCGCTATTGAAAAGCAAAAGCAATTAGTGAAGGAAGGGAAGTCCAGAACGATGAATAGCCGGCACTTATCAGGTCATGCAGTCGATCTTATTGCATACCCGGCAGGTGAGGCATCCTGGGAATTTAATGATTACAAACAGATTGCTAAAGCTTTTAAGGAAGCCTCAATCCAATTGAAAATCCCGCTGGAGTGGGGAGGAGACTGGCCTGGTTTTCGTGATGGGCCGCATTTCCAGTTACCCTGGAAATACTATCCGTTATAACAATCATATTGATTAATGTTATAAGGCAGCACGGAAACATTACCGTCCTGCCTTATCAGGAGAGTTATTCGCCATCATCAGTGCGTTATAAACGGAGTAATTTCCCGCAGGGTTTACTCTGCTATTTTTGAAATCTCTATGTTTCTGCCATGCAAGCGCACAACAGGAACGCTTACCGATCTTCGGCTACCGCTCCCTTAACGCCTCTTTCACCTTATTCAGCGGCTTGATTAAGTAATCGAGCACCGTTTTCTGCCCAGTCTTAATCTCCACGCTCGCCACCATCCCTGGCAAAATCGGAAAGCGTTTGCCGCTGCGGTTTTCCAGCTCCGCATGATCGGTACGCACATACACCCGGTAGTAAAACTGGTCGCGCTGCACTTCGTCCTGAAGAGTATCCGGCGACACGATTTCCACTCTGCCATCCAGGTTGCCATAGATAGACGAATCATAGGCCGTGATTTTGACCGTCGCGGGCAGGCCGGGTCGGATATAAGCGATATCACGCGGGTTAATGCGCGTTTCGATCAGTAGCTTGTCCTCCAGCGGCACAATCTCCATCAACTTGCCGCCCGGCTGAAGTACGCCGCCCACGGTGGTCACCTGGATGTCTTTCACTACCCCGCGCACCGGCGAATAGAGCGTGGCGCGATCCAGCTGATCGGCTTTACCCGCCATCGCCTGGATCTGGGCATCCAGATCGGCATCGTTCTTCACCTGCTCCTCCCTGGCGCGCACCGTGTACTGGTTACGCGCTTCGTCGATCTTACCGCGCAGCTCGGCCACCTGGCGTTGCAGGCGGATCACCTCCACCTGGCCCGCTGCCCCTTTCGCTACCAGCGGCTGGGTCATGCGGATTTCGGCATTGATCAGCTCCAGCGTCTTTTGCAGGTTGGAAACTGTCTCATTGAGGTTACGCCGCCGCGATTCATAAAGCTGACGTTCGCGCGCCACCAGGTTCGGCTCGCGCATCGACTCCTCGCTGAACTTCAACGGCTCGCCGGTGAGTTCGGCGCGCAGCCGCTCGCTGGAAGCCCGCAACGCTCTGGCCCGCGCCGCCGCTTCGCCGTAGTTGGACTGAAAACGCGTAGGGTCAAGTCGTGCCAGCATCTGGCCCTGCTCGACGATATCCCCCTCCTGCACCAGCAGCGCATTGACAATCCCACCGTCGAGGCTCTCTATCACCTGCGCATGGCTGGACGGCGTCACTTTGCCCGTGCCGACGGTGACCTCATCCAGCATGGCAAACCATGCCCAGACAAAAAACACCACCAGACCAATCAGCGACAGCCAGATCACCGACGAATAAAAGCGCCCCTGACGCGCCAAATCTTCCTCAAGAGTAAGTTGACTCATCCTGTTTCCTTAAGCGATGGACGCCACATTGCTGTTACGTTGGGCAGTTTTGAGGATTTGATCGCGCGGCCCGTCCGCCACTACCTGGCCGTTATCCATTACGATCACCCGGTCCACCAGCGCCAGCAGCGCCGGACGATGAGTGACCAGTACCAGGGTACGGCCCGTCAGCCACTGGTGCAGCTGGCGGATAATCAGGTTTTCCAGTTGCTCATCCATGTTGGCCGTGGGTTCGTCCATCAGCACGATTTGCGGATTACGGACGATCAGTCGGCTCAGCAGCACCATTTGCCGCTGGCCGCCGGACAGTCCGCGTCCGCCTTCATTAATCAGCCGGTCGAGGCTGGCGGCGTCCTGCTGCACCATATTGAGCGCCCCGCTGATGCGCAGCGCCTGTAATAGCTCCGCGTCGGTGGCATGCGGATGACCGAGCATCAGGTTCTGGCGCAGGGTGCCGAAAAACAGCCGGGAATCCTGCGACAGGTAGCCTACCTGGCGGCGCACGTCGTTAGGGTCGATATGCGCCAAATCCACGCCATCGATAATCACTTTGCCTTTTCCCGGCTGCGCCTGGCCACTGAGCAATTTCAGCAGCGTCGATTTACCGGCACCGACTTTGCCTAAAATCGCTACACGCTCGCCGGGTTTGATCTCCAGCTTGCCGATGGACAGCGCGCGGTCGCTCTTTTCTTCGTCGTAGCTGTATTGCGAATTCTGGAATTGGTAATGCCCGGCCAGCACCGGGCAATGCGCCATCTTGCGGGAGGCTTCGCGATCCAGCGGTTTTTTCAGCAGTTCGTTCAGCCCGCTCATGGCGGTTTTTGCGTGCTGCCAGCGGGAGAACACCATGGTCAGTTGCATCAGCGGCGCGAGGGTGCGTGACGAGAGCAGACTGCACGCCACCAGCGTCCCGGTAGTGATTTGCCCGTCGAGTACCAGATAGCTGCCGAACACCAGCATTCCGGCGTAGGTGATTTGCTGCACGGTGGAGGCCCAGCCGCTCAGGCGCGCCCCCCAGATGCGCTGCTTCATGCCGATGCTGGCCCCCACATGGTGGGTGTGCTCCCACTGGCGCTGAAAGTACGGTTCCGCCTGTAATGCCTTGATGTCCTCCACCCCTTCGATGGATTCCACCAGCACCGCGTTGCGGATCGCGCTCTCGCGCATCCCCTCTTTGGCAAGCTTCGCCATCGGCCACTGGATCAGAATCCCTGGGATCACAATCAGCGGGATCGCCAGTAACGGGATCGCCACCAGCGGCCCGCCTACCAGTGCCATAATGCCGAGAAACAGCAGCACGAATGGAATATCCATCGCCGCCCCCACTGTGGTGGAGGTCAGCAGTTCACGCACCTGATCGATTTCCCGCAGCTGTGAAATAAACGATCCAGTGGATTTCGGGCGGGCGTCGTTTTTGATCGCCATCGCCCTGGCGAAAAACAGTGACGAGACCTGTAAATCAATATGCTTGCCCATAATGTCTGACACGTGGGTACGCGCCAGGCGGATAAAGAACTCCAGTAGCGCCGCCATCAGCACCCCGAAGAACAGCACCCACAGCGTCGGGAAGGACTGCGCCGGGATCACCCGGTCGTAAACCTGCATTGAAAACAAAATCCCCGCCAGCGCCAGCACGTTGCCCACCACCGACGCCAGCGAGATTTCCGCCAGCTTGCGGCCTGCGTGGCGGAAATGCCGCCAGAACCAGTGCGGCTCCCAGGCCTGGGCAAACTCATCAATGCGCGGGTCGTGGCTGCGGGCGGCGATGCCGATCATCACCACCTGATCCTGTAACCGTTCCAGCAGCGTTTCCAGCGCCTCTTCGCGCACCAGATCGCCGCCGTCACTCACCCAATAGCTGGCGAGGCCGTCGCCGTCCAGCGCCTCAATAAGCACCAGGTTGCCGTCCTGGCCTGGCACAATCACCGGCAAATTTTGCGGGCTCCAGCGCATCCGGTCGCGGGGCATCATTTGAATTTGTAATCCCATTAACCCTGCCATGCGGGAAAGCCGCTGGGAAAGCGGCAAGTTTTCAAACCAGCGCATTTGCTGGCGGACGGCAGGGGCATCGCTGGTCAGGCCAAAACGCCCTGCGGCGCGGGTCATTGCGGCTATCCAGGATGCGGTATCGGGCTGTTCCATACTGACTCCTTCACATGCGCTGCCTATAGCGACGGCAGGCTGTCTCCTGTTAAACGGGTGCGCTCGATGCCCAACATATCGAGCAAATTATCTACCGCTCCGGCGTAGCGCACGGCGGCGTCCCAGGCGTCATAGCGGGCGACGATGGCGGCGCTTTCCGCCGAAAACACGTCCTGCTCGACGCTCAGCAAATCATTCAGGCTGCGCTTGCTTAACTGGTATTCGTCGCGGTACACCCCGCGCGCCTGGCCTGCGCTTAACAGTTGCAGCTCACCGGCCTGCTGGCGCTGCTGCGCGCCGGTTAAATCCGCCCAGGCGGTGGCGGCCTTTTGGTTGACGTCAAGCTTGCTGGCTTCCACCTGGGCGCGGGCGTTGGCCCGGTCGCCTTCGGCGGCATCCACCCGGGCGCTCACCGCGCCGCCCTGATACAGCGGCGCATCCACCACCAACTGCACTTCGTCATCCCAGTAGTCGCCGTTGTCGTTCTGATAACGGGTACGCCCCGCCTGTACCGAAATAGTCGGGTAGTGCTGCGCCCTGGCCTGGCGGATGCGCTCTTCCGAAGCCAGCTGTTTCGCCTGGGCGCTACGTACTGCGTTGTTCTGGTCGTAAGGCAGAGATTTGAGCGAGATTTTTTGCTTCATCAGATCGTCAGGCAGGTCTGGCAGGTTGTCGGAGATCACCCCGGTCAGCACGCTGAGCGACGCCTGCGCCGAACGCATCTGCGCCTGATACTGCTCAAAAGTGGCGTTCATGGCGGCGATGCGCGTGCTGGCCTGCAACACGTCGGACTGGGAGCTCAGCCCCGCCCCGGCGCGCAGCTTCGCCATTTCGCGGACCGACTCCAGCGAACGGCGGTTGCGCTCCGCCGCTTTCGCCAGCGCCTGGTAGCGCTTGACCTGCAAATAGGATTGCAACGTTTCCATGCCGACCTGATTCAGGGTGGTGTACAGATCGTACTGATAAGAGGTCGACAGGTTTTCCTGTTCATCTATGCTGCCGCCGGTTTTGCCAAAATCCCACAGCAGCTGTTTCAGGTTGAGGCCCGCCGCCGCGTTGCTGTTCAGCGAACCCGCGGAGTCGGTACGGTGAGTACGCCCGGCGTTGCCGGTGAGCGCAATTTGCGGAAACCAGGCGCTTTCCGCTTCGGAGAGATTGGCTTTCCCGACCTGTATTTGCGCCGAGGCCTGGGCGATTTTAGGGTTGCGGGCAAAGGCGCGCAGAATCGCTTCTTTAATGGTCAGCTGCGCCTGGAAGGCTTCGGTTGGCGCGGTTTGCCAGCGAAAGTCCTCTTGCGCCGCTGCGTTTGCCACACTGCACAGCGCGACGGCGACCAGCAGCGCCGTCACCGTGCGTCGATACACCGGTTTTATCGTCATCGAATTCCACCTTGTAAAGCCGCCCGCAGGCGGCTGGTGATATTGTTAGAAATCATTCCCTCATCCCTGAGTTCCCGGCGTCCCTGCCTGTGTCGCCCGTTAAACCACGTTGACGTGTAACCCGTGTTGCACCAGCACATCCCCCAGGGTGTTGGTCTGCGAGCTGTTGTGGTAAACATCAAACTGCACGCCGTCCACATCCCGCTGCCCGCTGACCTGCCAGATATCATCCTGCCCTTTCACCAGGTTCACCTGGTCGCCGTTACTGCCTTTGATCAGCAGATCGTCTTCCGGTTTGTCGGTGATGGTCAGCGCCTCGTTAAGATCGAGGGTGAGGGTATTGGTGCCGGACTGGCCCAAATCGAAAATTTCAATGTTGTGCAATTTGCCGGTCAGTACGGTGAGGTCGAGAGTCATATTGATGCCGTCGAGCATCAGGGTATCGGTGCCCGCCCCCGCGTCGATAGACGTGAAGCCCAGCGTCGACAGGTGGATGGTGTCGTTACCCTCACTGCCCTGAAGCGTCTCCCCGCTCTGGTACGTTCCGTCGGCCAGGTCGATACTCACGCCGCCAATAGAGAAGCTGCTGAGTTCGCTTTCGGGGGGAGTTTGCGGTTCAGCAAGTCCTGCCGCATCATCCCTCGCCACGGTAGCGGTTTGCTGTTCCTGAGTCGCCGCCGGTTCCTGCTGAACATCGGCGGTTGCCGCCAGCAGCGAGAAGTTTTCCGCATCGGCCTGGGTCACGGTGAAGCCCGCAGGCGGCTCGGTGGAGATGATATTGCCGCCCAGCCCTACGTTCAGGTAGCCGGTGTTGCCCGCCGCATCGGTGGAGTAAATAGTCAGCACGCTGGACAGCGACAGCAGTTGCAGAATATTCAGCCCCAGACCGATATTCGCCGACCAGTTGCCATTGGCATCGGTGATCGCCGTGGTGGTGACGGTGTTATTCAGCAGCGACAAGTGGACGACCGCGCCTGCGCCCAGGTTACGGGAGCCACCGTTGAGGGTGAGCCCTTTCGTCAGCAGGGTCAGCAGGTTGAGCGATTGCAGCGCGTTAAAGGTCAGCTCCGGCGTGGTCAGTTTCACGGTCACGTCGGTACTGGTGCGGGTCACGTTGCCGACGATGTCGGTGACCGCTACGCCCACTTTCAGCGCCCCGTTGGTCAGGCCGTTGAGAATGTTACTGCTCAACGCCAGCGACCAGGTGCCGTCCGGGTTCACCGTGGCGTTGTATGGCGTATTGCCGAGGGTGACGACCACGCTTGCGCCCCCGCCTGCGCCCGTGATCCGCCCGGTGAGGATCTGTCCGGAACTGGCTTCGCTCACGTTCAGGTAGCTGTCGTTGCCAAACAGCGAGGTCAGCGAGAGGGTCGGCAGAAGATGGGTAACGATGTTCAGCAACCCGCTGGTATTGGCGCTGTTGCCTGCGGCGTTGGTCAACGAGGCATTCACCGTCAGCGTGCCGTCCAGCAGTTGGCCGAGATCGGTTTGCGAAACCGGGATCGACCATTTACCGTCCGCGCCTACCGTGGTCTGGTAGGTTTTGCCGCCCAACAGCAGGTTAACCTGTGCGCCAATGGCGTTGGTGCTGCTACCGGTGATGACTTTCGCGCTCAGGATATCGGAGGCGTTCAGGCCGCCATCGCCAAACAGCGGGTCGAGGATAATCGACGGCAGCGCGGCGATGGACACCAACAGGTTTTGCGTGCCCTGCGCCACGTTGCCCACCACGTCCTGGGCTGTCACCGAGATCAACTGGCTACCGTCCTGCAATCCCTGCAACAGCGCGCCCGGCAGCGACAACTGCCAGCTGCCGTCCGCAGCAATGGTGGTGCGCAGCGCCAGCGGCCCAACGTTGACGGTAACCTGCGTGCCCGCCGCCAGATGGGTGGAACTGCCGCTGAGGATCTGGTTGGTCAGCAGGTCCGTCAGGCTCAGGTTGCCATCGCCGAACGGCGTATTGACGGTCAGCGTCGGTACGGCGTTGATAATGCTATTCAGCACTTTATTGCCTGTCGCCACGTTGCCTGCGGCATCCTGCACCGTCGCGGTAACGTTCAGCGCGCCATCCGGCAGCAGGCGCAGTACGTCCGGCTGCACCTGCACTGACCAGACGCCATTATTGATAGTGGCTTCCAGCGGCGCGGAATTGCCGATCCTGACCAGCACCGTCCCGCTGGCGAGGTTAGCCACCGTTCCGCTAATGGTCTGGGCAACGCCGGTTTCCAGCGCGTTCAGCAAACCGTCACCGAACACGCTATCCACAATCACCGTCGGCAGATTAGCCAACCCGATGGTGATCGGCGCGCTGCCGGGCACCTGGCTGGTATTGCCGCTCGGAGTGGTGATGGTCACCGTTGGGGTAAATACGCCATCCGACAAGAGCGCCAGTTGAGCCGGACCGACGTTGATAGTAAACGCCCCGTTGCTGGCGACGACGCCCGCAAAGGTTCTGCCGCCAATCTCCACCGAGACGCTGGAGCCTGCCGGAGCATTACCCACCAGCCCGCTGATGGTCTGGGTCGCCAGCGCGTCTACCGCATTCAGCAGCCCATCGCCAAACATCGTGAGGGTATTCAGCACCGGTTGCAGCAGATCGAGACGCAGCGTGTTGTCTACTTCGGCGACGTTGCCGTTCTGGTCAGTCGCCGTAATGCTGACCGGAACCGTACCGCTGCCCACAGTTTGCAGAATATCGCGAACCTCTGGTGTTAGCGCCACCGACCAACGACCATTCTCACCGACCGTGGTGGTTAGCAACGGCGCATTGCCGATGCTGATATTCAGCGTCTGGCCCGCCAGCCCGGTCGCCGTACCGCTCACCAGCCCGGACAGCAAGTCAGGGATGCTGAGCGTGCCGTCGCCGAACAGCGGATCGAGCGCCAGAGACGGCAGATTACGCAGTGCCACGGTCAGATCGGTGGTGTTCGATACCACGTTGCCAAAGGTATCGGTGACCGCCACCTGAAGCGCCGCCGTGCCGTCCGGCAGATTCGCCAGCACGTCCTGTGGCAGGGTCACGGCCCACTGGGTCCCGTTCAGCACAGCCCGATAAGTTTGCCCTGCCAGCGTAACCACCACATCCGCGACGTTTTCCACCGTGGACAGCGTCCCGGTCACCAGTTGATCGGTGGTGCTGTCCAGGACGTTGATAATATTGTCGCCAGCCGCAATGACATCGCCGATCACCGGCAGATCGCTGAGCGCCAGACGCACGTCGACGATCTCATTGGTGGTGTTGCCGTTGGCGTCGGTCACGTTCAGTTGCAGTGAAACCGTATCGGTAAGGATCTGCGTCCAGAGATCGGGCGGGAAGTCGATGGCAAAGCGGCCATCCGGCCCAACGGAGACCACTGGCAGCGTGATATCGGTGCCCAGCAACGTCGCCTCTACCGTTGCACCGCGATAATCCCCGGAGATGGTGCCCGTCAGGGTCTGGATCAACAGCGATTCGGCAACGTTCAGGACGCCGTCTCCACCGATCAGATCTTCTATCAGCACGCCCAGGCCACGGTTAAGCGCCACGTTGAGCGCCACGTTATTGGTGGAGGTGTTGCCTGCCGCATCGGTGGAGGTAATGGAAATCACCTGCGCGCCGTCGAACAGCGACGTGAGATCCAGATCCGCCGAGTTAATCGTCCAGCGACCGTCTGCGTCAACCAGCGCTTCCGCGACCAGCGGCCCGACGCGCACCGTCACCGTTTCGCCCACGTCGCCACGGCCACCCAGCAGCACGCCAGGGATAGCCGTCGCCGTCGTCAGCAATGCAGGCACGCCAAGGGTGTCCACCACCAGCAGCGGCGCGTCTTTATCGACGGTAATCGGACGCACTTCAGTATCCGGGTTGCCCGCCGCATCGGTCATCGAGGCGGTGACATCCAGCGTACCGTTCGGCAGCGCCGCGACCTGGGCAGGCGTCAGGGTGACGCTCCAGTTGCCTGCGCTGTCTACAGTGCTGTACAGGGTTTGTCCGTTCAGGGTGACCGTGACGGTACGGCCCTGTTCGCCGACCGCAGTACCAGCGATCGTCAACGGCTGATTGCTTTCGCTGGCGCTGATCACGTCATCGCCTGAGATTGGGTTAATAATCACCGTTGGCGGCGTGGTATCGACAATCACGCTGGTGTTGCCGACAGTGACCGGCTCGGCAACGGTAGTACCAATCACGGTATAGTCGGTCTGCGCCGCAAATACCGCCGACGGCACGGCGAGCGTCCAGTTCCCATTGGCGTCAATCACGGCGTTGCCGACCCCGACGCCGTTAACGGTAACTGTCACTTCCTGCCCGGCCTCAAAGCCGGTGGTCCGCCCGGAAATGGCTATTGTCTCGCCGCTCAGTTCGCTGGCGTTCAGGTAGCCATCCGTTCCCGGCGGGTTAATGGTGACGCTGTATTCTGGCGGTTGGGTATTGATTGAAACGCCGATGGGATCGGATGTCGCCGGGTTCTGGGCCCGGTCGCTGACGCTCGCCGCAATGGTGGTATCACCCGGCGTGAGCAGCGCCATTTGCTGCGGTGTCAGTTGCAATGACCAGCCGCCGCCAGGCTGCACGGTAGTGGTGTATTGCTGATCTCCCAGCGTCACCGTCACGGTTTGCCCCGCTTCCACATTGGTGGTGGTGCCGCGTAGGGTCTGGAGCTGCTGGCTTTCGGCAAAGCTCAATGCGCCTTCGCCGAAGGGAAGCTCAACGGTGATGGTCGGCGGGATGATAGCAATGTTCACCGGTACGGTGGCGCTGCCGGTATTGTCCGCGCCATCGGTAATAGTCACTACCACGCTTTGCGGGCCGTTCGGCACGCCATCCAGGCTATCCGGGCCGAGATTGAGCGTCCAGGTATTGCCGGACACGTCCGCCGTGAACGGCACGCCGCCAATGGTAACGATGACCGTGGTGTCTTCCGGCACGCCGGTAGTCAACGAGCCGCTCAGTTGGGTATTGCCGTCCGATTCCGCCACGTTCACGTAGCCATCGGTAAAGACTGGCGTGTTGATGGCGACGGTGGGCGGCGTCAGCGCGGCGGTAAACGGCACCTCAAGCGGCGCCTGGTTGCCGTACTGATCTTCGGCAATCACGGTGATGGCGTGTGGGCCATTTGCCAGCGACTGCAACGCGCCCGCTGGCAGCGGTACGCTCCAGGCACCTTCCGGCGTCACATTAGCCACATAGCGGGTGCCGTTCACATCAATGGTTACGGTGACGTACTGATTCGGCCCGGTGACGCCGGTGGTGCCGCTCAGGGTCAGCGGCCCGGCGGCTTCGGCGGCGTTCAGATAGCTGTCATCGCCGAACAGGCTGGTGATCTGCGGCGTCGGCAACGCGGTCTGCACCTGATAACCAATGCTTTCGGTACTGGTGTTGAGCGCGGCATCGGTGACCAGCACGGTCATGATCGGCGTATCTCCCGCCGCCAGGCCAGTAAAGGCGGTCGTTGGCAGCGTGACGGCCCATTCCCCCCGCGCGTTGACCGTACCAATGTAATTCTCACCGTTAAAGGTCAGGGTGACGGTCTGCCCCGCGCCGGTGACGCCCGTTGAACCACGGATCACCTGCGGCGTCTGGGTTTCTGCGTAATTCAACACGCCGTCGCCAAACGGGGTCATAAAGGTCGCGTCTGGCAGGGTGTTGATTACCACGCCAAAACTGCTGTTGCCAGGGGAGGTATTGCCCGCCACATCGGTCACCACCACCGTCACCGGCAGCGTGCCATCCGGCAGCGCGTTTAGCTGTTCCGGCGTCAGCGGCAACGTCCAGCTACCGTCCGGGTTGATGGTCGCAACCTGCGCCGGGCCGTTGTTAATGCTCACGGTCACCTGGCCAATATTTTCCGCAGCCAGACCGGTAGTGCCGCCCAGCGCGCCGCCCGCGTCCGCCTCATCGCTATTCAGAATGCCGTCGGTAAACGGCGGAGTCAGGGTCGGCACCGGCAGCGCGTCGGTGCGCACTTCAAAGGTTTCCGTCGGGCTGGTAGTGGTGTTACCCGCTTTGTCGGTCACGGTCACAGTGATATCGTAGGGTCCATCCGCCAGGTTTTGCAGCAGATCGGCAGGTAATTGCACGGCCCAGTTGCCCTGATCGTCCACGGTTCCGGCAATCGGCCCCAGCCCGTCGATATTCACAACCACAGCCTGGCCGCTGCCGGTAATGCCAGTGTTGCCGGTCAACGTCTGGCCGACGCTCGCTTCCGCCTGGTTCAGGAAGCCATCGGTGAACAGCGTTTCCGGCAGCGTCGCCTGCGGTTCGGTTAACAGCAGTTCAATATCGGCACTGGTGCTGGCCGGGTTGCCCCAGGCGTCGGTGGCGGTAACGTTCAGCACGTACTGCCCGCTGGCAAAGTTATTGAACTCGCCAGTATCGATGGTGACGGTCCATGCGCCGCCAGTGACGATCCCGGTTCCTAACAGGGTGTCGCCCAGGTAAATTTCTACCGTCGTGCCATCGATCAAGCCAGTGGCAGTCCCGGTAATTTCGCCGCCGTTGTTCGCCTCATCAATACTGACCAGGTTATCCACAAAGACCGCGTCCAGGCTCAGGGTCGGCAGCACCGTACCCACATCCAGCGGCAGTTGTTCACGCGTTTCGTTGCCTTGCGGATCGGTCACCACCACTTGCAGGTCATTCACCCCCTGATTGAGCGCTTTGAGATCCTGGGACGGCAGCGTCAGTTGCCAGCTGCCGTCGATCCCCGCCTGGGTGGTAATCGTGTTGCCGTTGAGGGTCAGCGACACGGTTGATCCCGCTGTGGTCGTGCCGGTGAGCAGTTGATCGACGCCCGCTTCGGCGAGGTTCAGGCGGCCATCGGCGTAGAATCCTGTTTCATTGATGATGACGTCAGGGCCGGTGGTATCAACGGTTATAGGATAGATCATCGCCGCTTCATTCAGCGCCGGATCGAGGGCAGTGACCACCAGGTTATAACTTCGATCGGCGAGCGCCTGAAGATCGGCTGGCTGGAGAGTGACCTGCCATGTGCCATCCGGGCCAAGGGTCGCGGTGTAATTCCCGTCGCCCAGAGTGATGTTTACCAGCGTGCCCTGCGGCAGATTGCGCGATCCACCGGTAAGGGTCAGCGGCAGATCCTGCTCCCGGGCATTGATCACATCGTCCCCGGCCACAACGTCCACCGTCAGGCTCGGCTGGTTCTCCGGGCTGGCGATGAAATTAACGGTACGGGTAGTGCTGGCCGGGTTGCCCGCCGCATCCGTGACCGTAACGGCGATCGCCTGCGGGCCATCGGCCACCCGCGCCAGATCGTCCGCCGGGACGTCTACCGTCCAGCTGCCGTCAGCCAGCACGGTGGTGCGATACTCTACGCCATTCAGCGTCAGCACCACTTCACGGCCCTCTTCGACAAAGGTCGTGGTGCCGGAAAGCGTCACCAGCTCTTGCGCTTCGTTGGCGTTGATGTAGTCATCGCCGGACACCGGATCCAGCGTCAGGGTTGGCGCGCTCAGCGGATCGGTATTCAGCGTCAGGGTAGCGGTTTCTGTGGCGCTATTGCCTACCGGATCGCTCGCCGTCACGGTCACCGTGACCGGGCCATCTGGCAGATTGCTCAGCGCATTGGCCGGAAGGGTCACGCTCCAGATATTTCCGTCCTGGATCAAGGCGCTGTATTTCTGGCCGTTGAGATCGACAATCACATACTGCGCCCGTTCAGGATCAAACGGTCCGGCGGTCCCGCTGATGATAATTTCCTGTTTCGCTTCGGCGATATTAACGGTGTTATCGCCCGCGATGGGGCCGATGGTCAGGGTCGGCGGCGTGGTATCCACTTCCAGGCTGCTTTCCAGAGTATTGCTGTTGCCTGCGGCATCGGTCGCGGTCACCACCAGCCCATTCGGGCCTTCAGCCAGATCGGCCAGCGCGGTATCGGGGACAGCAACGCTCCAGTTGCCGTTGGCGTCTACGGCGGCAGTCAGGATTGCCGTTCCCAGCGTGACGGTGACGGTTTGCCCTGCCCCACTGACCCCGGTGGTGCCGCTCAACGACCCGCCGCCCAGTTCGCTACCGCTGACGATGCCGTCGGTAAACGGCGTATTGAGCGTCGGCTCCGGCGTCTGGTGCGTCAGCACATTGAAGCTGTGCGAAGTAGAAATCGGATTGCCGTCGGTATCCATGCCCGACACGGTGAGCGTGGCGGTACCGTCTGCCAGCGCAGCGGCATCTGCCTGCGGGATCAGCGCGCTCCAGGTGCCCCCCACAGCCACCGTCGCCGGGTACTGTTTGCCGTTCAGGGTCACGGTCAACACGGTGCCTTCAGCGATATTCACACTGCGCCCGGCGATCTCAAATCCATCGGCCAGATCGGCAACGCCGAGAATATTATCGCCGGTGATCGGATCGAGGGTCAGCGAGCTGGTGTCGAGGTTGATGGTGAAGGTGCGATCCTGGCTGGCCTCGTTGCCCGCCGCATCGGTGACCCTCACGGTCAGGGTTTGTTCGCCGTCGGCCAGCGCGCCAATCGCCGCCTGCGGCACCGTCACGCTCCAGCGCCCGGCCGCATCCACAAAACCGGTCCAGCTATCGCCGTTAATGGTCACCGTGACTTCGCGCCCGGCTTCGACGTTCAGGGTGTAGCCGGTGATAGTGACATCCGCGCGTACTTCGCCGGCATCAATGATGTTGTTATTGGCTACCGGATCGATACTGACCCGCGGCTGCTGCTGCGGATCGGTATCCAGGGTGATCACATGGTTAATGGTGGTCGGGTTACCCGCGCTATCGGTGGCGGTAACGGTAATGGCAACCGGGCCGCTCGGTAACGCCTGAAGCGTTTCGGCAGGGATCGGCAGCTCCCAGCCGCCGCCCGTACCGGTAAAGGTTTGGTAAGTCACGCCGTTGATCGCGACAGTAACCGGTTGCCCACCTTCTGCGCCCGGTGCGGTTCCGCTGAGCAGTTGTTGCACGCCCGCTTCCGCCACGTTGAGGATATCGTCACCGGTAAACGGCAATACGGTCACCGTCGGCGGCGTGACATCCACGGTAAAGCTTTCGCCGATTGGCACCACGTTGCCTGCCGCGTCGGTGACGGTCACCACCAGCGCGACCGGCGAATCCGCCTCGGTCAGGCCGGCTAGCGCGCCTGCGGGCAGGCTCACGCTCCAGCAACCGTCGGCCGCCACCTGGCCGCGATAGGTGTTGCCGTTGAGGGTGATTTCAACCTGCTGTCCGCCGCCTGCGACGCCGGTATTGCCGGTGATTTCATGGGACTGACCGCGTTCCGCCAGGTTGAGCACCCCATCGCCAAACGGCGCGTCCACGGTGGGGTCAGGTAAGTTTTCAATCACCACGTTCAGCAGATGGCTGTCGCTGACGGGCGTGTTATCTGGTGAGGTCGCCGTGGCGGTGATGGTGAGTTCGCCATCCGCCAGTTCGGTTAAGACTTCAGGACCAACGGTGACGCTCCAGGTGCCATCCGGCCCGATGGTGGTGTCAAACAGCGTACCGCCGAAATTCACCTCGATGGCGGTCCCTACCGGCAGGCCGGCGCTGGTGCCGCGCACCACCAATTCTTCGGTGCTTTCCGCCTGGTTGAGATAATCGTCATCGGCGATAATGCTGATTGCCACCGCGCTCAGGCTCTTGTCCACTACAAAACTGTGCTGCTGAGTCGCAGGCTGACCATAGGCGTCCGTTACCGCGACTTGCAGGGTGTTGGTGCCGTCAGCCAGTTTTTGCAGATCGGCGGCGGTCATCTGGATGCGCCAGTTGCCGTCTGCGTCTACCTGGGTTGTGAATTCCTGGTTACCCAGCACCACGACGATTTTGCTGCCAGCCTCGACGTTTTCTGTCGAGCCGGTCAGCCACTGATCGGTTTTGACTTCAGCGGCGCTCAGGGCGTTATTGGCGGTGAACGGATCGACGCTCAGCAACGGCTGCGCGGTTTTCACCGACACGACGCCGGTGGCCTGTTGGCTGTTGCCCGCGCTGTCGGTGAGCGTCACGGTATAGTTGTTATCGCCTTCGAGTAGCGAGCTCAGGCTACCGGCAGGCAGCCGGACGCTCCAGGTTCCATCGCTGTTGACCGTGGTGGTGAAGCGCTGGTTGTTGATATCCACCACCACTTCCCGGCCATTTTGCTCAGGCGTGGTGACGCCCGAAAGCGTCTGCGCCGCGCTGAGTTCCCCGCCGCTCAGTTTGCTGTCGCCCGAGAACGGCAACAGGCTGAGAATGGGCGGCGTTACGTCGACAATGGCGTTACCCGCCAGCGTGACGCTATTGCCTGCGGCGTCAATGGCGTTGACGTTCAGCGACACGGTGCCCTCGCGCAGGTTCTGGAGATCGGCGGCCGGTACCTCAAGCGTCCAACGCCCGTCCACATCGACCACCGCGCTGTAGCTCTTGTCGCCAAGCTGTACCGTCACCTGCTGCCCCGTGCCCGTGACGCCGGTGCTGCCGGTGAGAGTTTGGTTGGCGGTAATTTCCTGCGCGTTGAGATAACCATCGCCGAACGGCAGGTCAAGCGTCGGTTTCGGCAAATAATTTACTATCACATTCAGATCGCGTGAGTCGCTGGCGCTGCCAATGCCATAGGTCACCGTGGCGGTGACCGGCGTGACGCCATCCGGCAGCGAAGCCAGATCTTCCGGTGGGATCACGGCGCTCCAGTTGCCGGCGCCATCCACCAGCGCGGCATAATCTTTATCGTTGAAATTCACCGTTACCGCGACGTCCGGTCCGGTGACGGTGGTCACGCCACGCACTTCCAGCGGTTGGGTCGATTCCGCGGCGCTCAGATAATCATCGGTAGAAAGAATGGCAATGGCGATGGCGTCCTGAGACGGGTCGATCACCAGAGTTTCAGTGGCTTGCGCCAGCGGCGTGCCGTCATTGTTCTGGCACTGCACGGTAATGGTTTCTTCGGGCGGTGCCAGCGCCTGCAAGTCGCCTGCGGGCACCGTCACCTGGAAGCTGCCGTCGCCAGCAACCCGCGTGTAATAGGCGCTCGTGCCAAGCGTGACCATCACCAGTTGGCCTGCGTCGATATTCGCCGTCCAGCCCGTCACGACCTGGTTTAGCGCGAGTTCTGCCCCGTTGATCAGGTTGTCGCCGGTAATAGGTTCCAGTTGGATAATCGGCTGGGTGGTATTGACGATAAAGCTTTGCTCAGCCGTGGCGGTGTTGCCTGCCAGATCCGTCACGCTGATTTCCAGGGTGTAACGCTGATCTTCCTGTAATGTTTGCAGAATCTCAGACGGGATTAACGCGTTCCAGCTACCGTCTTCAGCAACAATCGCCTCGAACTGGTTTTCGCCAAGGGTGATAGTGACCGTTTGCCCGGCATCTTCCGGCGAGCTAAAACCGGAGATGAGTTTCCCGCTGTCGACTTGCGCCTGATCGAGGACGTTGCCGGGAGAGAACTCCGCCAGATCAAGCTCTGGTGGGATGGTATCGACCGTCAGGGTGATATCTTCGGAGATGGGATTGCCGTTGCTGTCGACGAAGGAGACATTCAGGTTAGCGTCACCTTGTGGGAGCGCCTGTAATACCGCACCTGGAATGGTGACCGTCCAGGTGCCATCCGCCGCGATAACGGTGTTCCAGCTGTTGTTGCCCAGGGTGACGGTGAGCGTGCGGCCCGCATTACTGGCATCCGTGGTGCCGCTAAGGATTTGATCGGTATTGCTGTCGTCGAGGTTGATAACGTTATCTTCGGTGAACGGCGCGATGTTTAGCGTGGACGGCGTAGGGTTTTCACCGCCGGGCAAAGGGGTGCTGCCGTTACCGTTGCCACCGCTGCCGGTGCCATCATCACCGCTACCAGCGCCACTGTCTTCACCGCCATTGCCAGAACCGCCGTTTTCACCGCCCGTTCCACCGTCTCCACCGCCGTTACTGCCGTCGTTATCGTTACTGCCGCCGCCTCCCCCACCGCCGCCGCCGCTTGCCGCGATGGCCACGCCGGCAATACCACCCACCGCAGCCAGGCCGCCCAGGATGGCCGCCGTTGACAGGCCTTCACCTCCGATTAGCGCGCCCAGCGACGTATCCGCCATCACCGGGACAATGGCTTCCGCTGCGGCAGGACCGGCTTCAGTTGCAAAAGGGAAAACCGCATGGTGGGTACCGTACTGGTCTTCGAAAATCAGTTCACTGTGCAACCCGTCGGCATCGAGGTGGAAAAAGTTTTGATAGCGAACCGTTGAACCGTCACGCATATGGACAATCAGGTCATCACCCTGGCGCTCATAAAAATTAACGGATTCCGGCGAGGCATTAATTCTAACCACGCTGGATTGCGTAATATTCACCACACGATCGCCGGGCCCGGAATATTGGGTAACCAGATCGCCAGTTTTGCGATTTAGAATATCAACAGATTCTGAACGGTTATTTTCTAAAGCCATGCAGCTATCTCCCGAATAAAGACAATAGTCAACCCGGCGGAGTGAATGCATCACACCCGCTAAAGATTGATACCGCTTCGTTTAAAGCAGCATCAAAGATTTGCCTGGTATAAATGTTTATAAGAAAGATAACTCACTGAAATTAATTATTTTTAATTATTCGGCGCGTTTGGCGGTAGGCAATATGCGCCATTAAACATATAAACAACCTTTGTGAATTAGGCAAAAAAAAATGCAACAATTATGCGGTGGAAAAAATACACACCTGTGCTAGCGGGAAATAAGTCACTGTTATAAAAGAGAGTAGGGAAATTAATCGTGCAGGTAAGCCTCATTAACATTGTAACGACAAGTGATTATTTAAAAATAGAAGCATAAAAAATATATAATGCATAATAAATAATAAGAGCATTCCTGGTCACTAATACACAATATCCATTTCGAAATATTTCAAATATAGTCTACTCAATTACACCTTCATTTATCCGTATGATTATTGGCCGAAAAAGGCGTGCAATACTCTCACATGGCGCTGCGTCGGATAACTCATGCAAAAGTCGTGGTGATATGGACTGGCATGGCGAAGCCAACATCTGTTATACTTAGCCCAACACTTTTGGGGCTGATTCTGGATTCGACGGGATTCGCGAAACCCAAGGTGCATGCCGAGGGGCGGTTGGCCTCGTAAAAAGCCGCAAAAAAATAGTCGCAAACGACGAAAACTACGCTTTAGCAGCTTAATAACCTGCTCTGAGCCCTCTCTCCCTAGCTTCCGCTCTTAAGACGGGGATCAAAGAGAGGTCAAACCCAAAAGAGATCGCGTGGATGCCCTGCCTGGGGTTGAAGCGTTAAAACTAATCAGGCTAGTCTGGTAGTGGCGTGTCGGTCCGCAGGTGCCAGGCGAATGTAAAGACTGACTAAGCATGTAGTACCGAGGATGTAGGAATTTCGGACGCGGGTTCAACTCCCGCCAGCTCCACCACTTTTGATAGGACTGCAACCGGACAATTTTAATAAAAACAGCGGGTTACGGACACTGACCAGACAGCGCGCAGACCGAGAAAAGACAAAAATATGCACGTGAAATGCACGTGCACTTTAAAAGAACCCCAGATCTTACGGTCTGGGGTTTTTCTATTTGTAACTAAGGGTAACAAAAATACATCACCCTTTCGCGATTCGCTCGCCTTGACACTGTTTATTTTTACAGTTTATACACTGTATACAATCACAGTGATTCACAGGGAGCTTAATTGTTCGTTGAACTGGTTTATGACAAGCGAAATGTTGATGGTTTGGCAGGCGCCAGAGAGATAATCCTGGCTGAACTGACGAAACGAGTGCATCGGATCTTTCCCGACGCCGAGGTGAAGGTAAAGCCGATGCAGGCAAACGGCCTCAACAGTGATGCTAGCAAAAGTGATCGGGAAAAGCTGAATCGCATGCTGGAGGAGATGTTTGATGAGGCTGACATGTGGTTGGTGAGCGAATGATGGAAGATGAAAAAATGTATAAATCAAACGTGGGCCGTATGCCTGAGCTTACTGACTTTGCCATGATATACAGTGCAGTTGGAAAGCTAATAGTTCTCGATCTGGAGATGAAAGACTCACTGACAGGCTACGTTGATGACCCTAAGCTATTTCCCGATATTCACCTGAGCATTCGGGCTGATATGGCAAGGGAGTTGGCTAATGCATTACTCAAATGCGCTGATAGTATTGATGCGGGATTGACCCATCCTTCGATCAAATTCTCCCAATGACTCCATTCGCAACATAAGCGTTTACTTTGAAAATGCTGGTTGATAATGCACGTCGCTAATGCTTGACTGCGTGGTGAGGTGGCATACCGCCACCTACATCATCGGCACCTCAAGCCCCGTGATCATTATCTGCTCTGTCACCTAACTTTGAGCAAATCCGAAAACCGGGTGGTATAACGAGGCGATAGCATGTCCCGTTTCATCTGCCACTGCTGATGGATATCTGCGGATAGGTCGGTGCGAAAAACTCTGGTTAATCCGCAGATGCTCCACATCCTCTTGCATATAGCACCGAAGCCTACTCACGTTTTACCGGAACCGACGCCTACAACGTTGGCCCTGGATTTATTCGGCATCGCGAGGAACTGCGCCTGCGGCATATTAAGGGTCGGCGATACCACCGCTCCCAGGGCAAACAGCACATCATGTAATATCAGCATGTTCAGAAACCATGTCATGAAACTTCAGAAATACGGCCAAAAACCGTTGCTTGTATTCATACGGTACATGACCTCACCTGGCGGTTAATGCTGGTGCTGTGAGTATTCGGGAACAGGCCACGGACATTCAGGTAAAGGCTAGATGGTGGTTGACTGGCCTGGCCTGACTCGAATGCCATCCCGCTGATGCGGCATGGATTTTATTGGAGACTCTAATAGTCATACCTTTAATGCGACATTTCACGCCTGATAACTTGCTCAGGGAGAGGAGTAGAAACTAAATTTTCAAGATCAGCCTGCGCAAGTTCCAGTTGGAAAAAACGTAACCCTGACATACGGACTTCCGCTCCATTGGCATACCTCGCATATCTTGAGCCTTCTTCATCGAAGACATCAGATACAAGAACCGGATACAGTTTTTCCAATCCGGAAGGTTGGGTATGTTTAACAAGCATAGGTATCGGGTAGAACTGACGAGGAGTACGCATGAGATTGCCTTGTTGTACGACGGATAACGAATCATAACACCACACAACTGCTATCCCAGTCTGGGGTATGAAATATAGCGAAAAGGTGCTTTTTTTACGCATTACGCTGGAAAGCTCGCAAAAAATGTTCTTAGCTAAAGCTGATATAGTTCATCACTTAAAAAAAGGAAATGAAGAATGAACAGTGAATATGAAATCATCGGCAACATAGTTCTGAAGGTTCTTCGTCGGGATGACAACGAGATCATTAGCCGGGATTTGATTGCTTACTACCTGAAAAAGGAATTAGAGCACATTACACGCAGCGAAATGAGTGCGTACGAAAAAAAGCTTTATGAGTCTGCCGCAAGGATGATTGGAAACCCTGCCATTATGTCACTTACACAACTTTAGTGGGTTCGGAGGGCGGTTTCCAGCAGCGTATTTTTGGTATTGCCTGCCGATTTTATTCATTCCACAGAGACCGGCAACAAGCTGTTTCATTCTGTTTGCTATAGGTATTGCCATGAAAAATAACAGCCTCTTTCACGACTGGATTACAGGACTGAAAGGGACAGTATCAACTGCGATATTCATTTTGTTGATAGCTTTATAAGACTTAAAAACAACCAGTTAAACAAAGTAACGGTACGGGCAGTCCCTGACACTCATCCCAAAATCTTAGTTTAAAAAGAACAGCTTTCTAAGGGTTTGAAACCTTATGCCGTTACAAAAAAAATGACCCTGCCGCTGTGGCAAGGTCATAGTTAGAGATTAAGAATGCTGACCCAATCTCCAGCCCTGCGTACTGCTTATAAAACAGGCAGGGTAACTAATGATGGTTTTGCGGTTCAGACTGCAAACACATTCCCAGCTGAAGGGCCTTTTTGACCATTCTCAACTGTAAATTCAACTTTTTGACCTTCAGCTAACGTCTTAAACCCGCCGCTCTGGATAGCAGAGAAGTGCACAAAAACATCGTTGCTTCCATTGTCAGGCGTGATGAAACCAAAGCCTTTAGATTCATTAAACCATTTTACTAAACCAGTCATTTTATTAGACATAGATACTTCCTTTAATTTTTTTTGAACCACACGTCGTGGCGAACATGGCCTGCTTTCAGATGAGGACTTACTGGGCACTTAGGAGGAGGCTCATGCAGAAGGGTATCTGAAGATAACACTTGAAATGAGGACTGCTTTACTAAAACTGCTTTCATAAGGTCTGTATGCCAAACCGATGATGCATACTGGACCCTTACTGAAAAATAAGCAACACGAGTTTTGTCAGTATTTTTCGGATAAAATTTACAAACGTGACAGCACCTGAGCAATCTTAAAAACCCTGACCATTGCAGCCAGGGCTTTTAAGGTACTACAAACTTCAGAATTAACATTAATTGACTTAATTGAGTGATGCTACTATTGAACTACTTTTAAATGCACCCGTTTACTACAGATAATATTGGGCATTAATACTAAAAACCTCCCTCTATTTATCTTGTTATACATCTGCCTGCGTTATCATAAAACTAAACGAGGCACCTTAAACAAGTACATCTCCCATCGCGACATAGACTCTTTGATGCGTTGCTCTTTGCCGATACGGTTACTATCAATAAACCAAACCGCCAGCATAAAAACATAAAACAAGGCCTTACATCGTCGCGCTTACTATACCATTTTGCGAACCAGCACAGTCACTGCCAGGCCTGAAAGCTTACTAACGCCCAAACTACAAACTTCGTGGCCCTTACAGCAAAATGGTCTACCCGATACTTACATATAAACACTTGTTATGACCTGCCCCCAGGATTAGATACAACCTTCAGTTAGTAATGTCGGTTGGTTTTTCTTCATATTTCCCGTTTCGCCAGTCCGCTGCAAATTCAGCCGGAGTCTGGTAGTTCAGCGATGAATGTGGACGACACTCGTTATAATCCTGCCGCCAGTCATTAATCGTTTTCCTGGCGTGAACTATATCGCTGAACCAGTGCTCATTGAGGCACTCATCCCTGAATCGTCCGTTAAAACTTTCAATAAATCCGTTCTGTGTTGGCTTGCCCGGCTGGATAAGCCGCAGCTCCACCCCATGCTCATAAGCCCACTGGTCAAGTGCTCTGCAGGTAAACTCCGGCCCCTGGTCCGTTCTTATCGTCGCCGGATAGCCGCGAAACAGTGCAATGCTGTCCAGAATTCGCGTGACCTGAACGCCTGAAATCCCGAATGCGGCGGTAATCGTCAGACACTCCTTCGTGAAGTCGTCCACGCAGGTCAGGCACTTGATCCTGCGACCGGTGGCCAGCGCGTCCATGACAAAATCCATCGACCAGGTCAGGTTGGGCGCCTCCGGGCGGAGCAGCGGCAGACGTTCTGTTGCCAGCCCTTTACGACGTCGTCTGCGTTTTACGCCCAGCCCGTTAAGGTGGTAAAGGCGGTACACGCGCTTGTGATTAACATGAAGGCCTTCACGGCGCAGTAACTGCCAGATGCGTCGGTAGCCAAAACGCCTGCGCTCCAGTGCCAGCTCAGTGATACGCCCTGATAAATGCGCATCAGCAGCCGGTCGCTGAGCCTCATAGCGGCAGGTCGACAGGGACAAACCTGTAAGCCTGCAGGCACGACGTTGCGACAGACCGGTCGCATCACACATCAACACCACAGCTTCCCGCTTCTGGTCTGTCGTCAGTACTTTCGCCCCAGAGCCACCTGAAGCGCCTCCTTATCCAGCATGGCTTCAGCGAGCAGCTTCTTGAGGCGGGCGTTCTCTTCCTCAAGCGACTTCAGGCGCTTAACCTCGGGCACCTCCATACCGCCATACTTCTTACGCCAGGTGTAAAAGGTGGCGTCGGAAATGGCGTGCTTGCGGCAGAGCTCACGGGCAGAAACCCCGGCTTCGGCCTCTCGGAGAATACTGATGATCTGTTCTTCGGAAAAACGCTTCTTCATGGGGATGTCCTCATGTGGCTTATGAAGACATTACTAACATCGCGGTGTATTAATCAACGGGGAGCAGGTCACCGTCACTACGGCTCATACCTAGCTGAATATAACGGCAGCACCAGTATAAGAAAAAAAGGCCCTTAAGGGCCTTATTTTAGTTCAGTATGCCATTTATCCATTTCGGAGTATTTCCGGGCAATCATCTCCCTTAATGTTTCTTGTTTTGCGGGAGGATGGTAAAACTGGAAGGTTTCATGGAGTTCTTGGATGACCTGCATACAGGCACTAACAATTTCCTGAGACCTGATGGTACGTACACCGGAGTCCAGTTGATATGCAGTTTCACAGTCCAGAGTCGTTTTTTCCATTACCGTTGAAAGCAAATTATCAGGTATGGACAGCCCTCTAAGAGCCAGTACCTCAGAAAGCTTCGAGATCTGTTGCGCCTTAGCTAATACGGTGAATAGATAGCTTGAGGACTGATTTGCTTTCGCCACCCTTTCTTTAGCTTGTTGTTCAGGTTCGACAGTAGTATCTAAAGGAGAAGACTTCACAAGCCAGAAATCTATGGAAAGATCCGATATTTCAATAACTAACTTCGATACTGAATCAATAATAGACTTAGACTCCGAACGAGTAGCAAGCCTTATTGAATTTTTATACGCAACTCGCCACCCGATCAGAGCGATGCAAAGACCTATAAGGGTTATGCACCATGAATACTGTCCAATTTGAGCAATGAGCGATACGGGTTTTTCAACATACTGTCCAATTTGAACAGAAATTATCTCTGGTGATGCAAGAATCAACTATTACCCTTAGACTCGTTCCGGTTGAGCCATATCGATAAATTTTTCTATCTGCTCTTTATAAAAGGGAACATCACTCTTGATTACGAGCCGTGCTTTTATGTTGGCTTTAGGTAAACCTTCTTTTCGGATCAATCCTCCGAATGCCTCTTCAAGGAAAGAGGAACCTACACCCAAAGCTATACCGCGGAAGTCGACTACGACTTCCTTTTCTTCACCTTTCAGAGCCGGAACCAGAAAATCCCTGCGGAAACGTTCAGCGCTGTTGGGGCTATCAGTTGTATAGCGTCCGAATGGTGTTCTGGAGAACTCCTTCGCAATGACGATGTTTCTCATAATATCATCTCCTGGGAACCAGCGACCACTGTAGTAAAGTTCCTGGTATGTATTCAGTAAGTCTCTCACACCGAGGACTGCTGTCATTAGAATTATAGTTGTACTGAGCACGTCCAGTCAGGATTAGTAGCGTCTCATCGTCTACACACCCAACGCCTATCGGGCGTTTGATATCTTCCGAACCGTTGCCCCGACCTGCACCAACAAACCGAGACTCTCCAACCAGCATAGCTCTTTCTACAGAAGATACTTCGTTTTGAGTGCTAAGACCATCATCATCAGGCATGAAACTCTTAAAAATCCCCAAGCCTAGGTCACATACAATAAAAACGACCAGATTCTCATCTGGATTGAACCATGCGCATTGCCACCAACGTTTACCTTTTAATAAACGCAAATCATCCTTGAAGGCGTCGTCTTCATAGGCGTGATGTGAAACATTAAGTAGCGCCTCGCTGATCGCTGTGAGTAATAAGTCCAGTTGCTCTTCATTTAAGACAGCCCTTCTTTGCAGCATTGTGACAGTTTCAACGATATGCTCAAACGGTTCGACAGCGGACTGAAAAAAGCGTTCCTCATGAGTTAGCGCTTGGAGCTTTTCTTCAGTTCCAGCAAGTAAGGCTCGTGAGAGACCTGTACTTACGATCCAACGATGC
Organism: Atlantibacter sp. MEI4A-1023; assembly: GCF_056155425.1. NCBI lineage: Bacteria > Pseudomonadati > Pseudomonadota > Gammaproteobacteria > Enterobacterales > Enterobacteriaceae > Atlantibacter > Atlantibacter sp. MEI4A-1023. The sequence continues at coordinate 1,057,704 of NZ_CM149568.1, read as the reverse complement.
CCTTCAGGATTCTTCTCCTTTTTTGGCCACTTGAAACGTATAAGATTTGGGTCACCTGTAAGCAACTGAGCTCGATTAACTACAGCAAAAAAAAGTAACGACGCCGCGGCAGATGCAAATCTTACCTTAGATAAATCGATCTCAAGTTTGCGCCCATGCTTTACTCCCAACGTCTCGATAAAGTTAAGAAACTGGAGAGTGCCAGGCCGATATTCGTCAGAGTAAATGCAAATTTCAGGAGGGGGAGCAAGTACTGTCATCCGTTACTTCCATGAAAATAGGGAGCCAAGATTTTACACATGTTTCTAAGTATTAGACAGGAACAAGACCTTATAGGGACAACAATATACACTTGAAATGCACGTTACCATTTTGAAATAACCAAAACCCCTAAAATTCAACCAATTAAAATGAATCAGGACACGGGTTCAACTCCCGCCAGCTCCACCAAATAAACATGGACAGTGGCAGGACAGTAGCTTTAAAAACAGCAAGTTAGCCACTTAACCCGGACGGTGACCTGACACCAAAGGGACAAAAAAGGATACGCAAAGGAGCCGCAGCTCCTTAGTGATACGAAAGCCCGCTAATGCGGGCTTTTTTGTGCCTGCCGAAAGCCGCGCCTTAAATCACAGGTAGGTCGTCAAATTCCTGACTCCGGGCGTCGTTAACGATGTATGCCACCACGCCAAAAATCTGATCATCATCATCCGCCAGCTTCGCTTTTTCGAATGTGTCCAGATGCTCCAGGTGTGGGGATGGGTATAACCGCATCCGGCGAATTTCATAATCCCCTGCCAGAGCGCAGACCACTATTGATCCATCAAGCGCGGGCAGCGAACTGTCTACAACCAGTAGCGCATCTTTCATGATTCCTGCGCGCCAGTGCATCTGGCCAGCCCTCACCGCCGTGAGCACTGGCTGCGCACCGTCAACAGTGTGGACTACACCGCGCCACGTCCTGATGAAAATCTCGCAGACCATGCCCCTGCTTTCTGGCGTTGGTTAACGCGGGCTGCCGGACATAATCACGACAAGCAGGAACGCATTCTCGCGGCGTTATTTATGGTGCTGGCAAACCGCTATGACTGGCAGATGTTTCTCGAAGTCACCGGCCCCGGCGGCAGCGGTAAAAGCGTCATGGCCTCGATAGCCACTCTGCTGGTTGGAAAAGACAATACTACCTCAGCCACCATCGACACGCTGGAATCCTCCCGCGAGCGCGCCAGCGTAGTGGGCTTCTCGCTAATTATTCTTCCTGACCAGGAGAAATGGAGCGGCGACGGCGCGGGCATCAAGGCGATCACCGGCGGCGATGCCGTTGCAATCGACCCGAAATACCGTGACGCCTATTCAACGCACATCCCGGCGGTGATCCTGGCGGTGAATAACAATCCTATGCGTTTCAGCGATCGCAGCGGCGGCGTGTCACGTCGCCGGGTAATCCTGACGTTCCCGGAAGTGATACCGGCAAAAGAGCGTGACCCGCAGTTGCTGGACAAAATCAGCACCGAGCTGGCCGTGATTGTTCGTCATCTGATGCAGCGCTTCGCGTCACCCGATGAAGCGCGCGAGCTGTTGCAGGCGCAGCAATCATCCGGCGAAGCGCTGGAAATAAAGAGACAGGCGGATCCGCTGGTCGATTTCTGCGGCTACCTGATGCCGCTGAGCACGCCGAACGGACTGTTTATCGGTAACGCCAACATTCGCCCGATTAACCCTAAGCGCTATCTCTATCATGCGTATCTATCATTTATGGAATCGCGTGGACATCAGCACCCGCTCAGCCTGACAGCTTTCGGTCAGGCTGTACCACAGACGCTGAAAGAGTACGAGCGCGTGCTGCTCAAGCGCCGCACGAATAACGGCATTCAAACTAACCTGACCTTACACGAGGACAGCGAGGCAGATTGGCTGCCAGCATGTAGCGCCTGATAGTTCCGTTCCTTCTAAACCGGCTCAGGCCGGTTTTTTATTATTTTTACAAAGTGATCACCCCTAGTGCACACTCATGTAGAAGTCCCCATGAACCCTTCACCATATAAGCCATTGAATTGATTGCTTAAATATGACGAGCGAACACTTTGAACACTTTATACAAAATCATTTTTTTAAGTTGGCTCATTCACAAAAATCGACATTGATCACTGTTTGAACAACTAGCTATTTATAGGTTACATTAAAAAACATTAATGTATTAATAGGGAGTATTCTTATGGACTATGTTGATAAGCTACATATCAAACCGTTTCTTTCAATACTTTTAGGGATGAGTCCTGAAGCAACAAGCGCAGCAGAAACCCATGAAAAAATTTCAAGTATAATTCGCACAGAGGGCCGAAAAGAGCAGGTTGTTAATATGCATCCTGTTAGACAGGATTCATCTGGCGAAGCTCTTATTTTCTATACCCATTACGAGGTTCTAAAAAATCCGAGTTGGTTTTCAGGAAATATACTAACTGACATTGAAAACCATATTTTCATTACCTTTAACTTAAATAATACATTCGCATTTTACGTGTCTGAGAAAGGGTTAAAGGATGAAATAAGAACATATTTCTTTACGCCATTAATCCCTAACATTAAAGTAATTAACATTAGTCAACTAAACTATCTATTCATTAATGAAGATAACATTAAAATGTTATGGCTATTAGGCACACACGGAAGAGAAAGTTTTAAAGCTGACTCAAAAGTTTTAGGTGGGGAGAGTGTGGCTGATACTTTAAACCCTCTTGAAGATCAATCATTTGTAATGTCTGCAGTTCGTACATCCTTAGATGGAACAGAAAAAACAATTGGTCTAAATCCATATAAGTCATCTTTATGGAGAGGACCATGCAAGGATTGGAAAACGTTTGAAAATAGGGTCATCGAAATAATTGACACAATTGATAAAAATAAAAATGAAGTTGAGAATCCAATAAGCATATTAGCTACACCCATTGCAGAAATGAAGGGAGTAAGTAATGTTTATGACCTATCTTTTCTCGATCCTGAGTTTAATAAAAATGATCTAAGCGAGAGCAAAGTCGATCGACTTCATACAATTAAAAACAAATATACCTTTAAGATATTTGACACCTTAAACTCGCCTGACATAAGTTTAGAAATATCCAAAAACCTTATAAGCATTGGAGAAATAAAGATATCACCTAAGATATTGGACTACTCAGTCGAATTTGATGTAATTGAAAAGATACCAAAGAAAGGGAAAAAAACCGAGCTTGATTACTTTGCAAATACATTTAAATACCCTGAGTTGATTAAATGCCGGTATGAGTCAGGGCATGCGATAATTAACAGCAGAGTATTCAAGACAGAATATCGCGATGTTATCTATAATAATTTCATATGGGCAAACTTTGATAATTTTGATATTTCAAAAGAAAAGCCAGAATTAAATGGCAAAGCAGCATTAAACAAAATCGGCACTCAAAAGTCTCTTTTTTGCTGGATGAAACATCATTGGTGTGGTCTCTGGGATTCACATGAAAACTTCATGACAACGGATAAGCCCTCGGGGTGGTTATTTTGCGATGATGGCGCTGGTGAGAAAGCTGATTTCATTCATATAGATGAGCATAAGGATAAAGTTTATATTTCTTTAATTCATATTAAAGCTGCGAACTCAAATAGCTGTGATAGAAGAATATCAGTTGGTGCTCATGATATAGTTTTGAATCAAGCAATCAAAAACCTTAGATATATCAGTAGAAAAAATTTGATAACTGATCTTAGAGAACGAGCAGAAAATGCCGTCACTAAATATTGTTGGAATAATAATGTAATTAGCGATCATGGATCATTTATAACTGCGATTGAAGCGCTGGAAAAAAATAGCAAAATTAAATTTAGAGTGATAATTGTACAACCTCACACTATGAAAAGTTATTATGATAAGAATGTTCAATCAAACATACGAAAACAGCTTGACGTCTTGTTAGTTAGCGCCGAGTCGGCTATCAGGGCATCAGGCGCAGAATTTTATATAATTGGTCACGACGATGGTAAGAATTAAATATGATACATTTTATATCTCATTTAAGTATGAACAATGATAATTGGTACACGTTTAGGTACGCGAATAAAAGTTGAATTGAATAAAAACCAATTTTTACATGAGGTTGCGCAGTCTATTCAGACTCCGCCAGCACCAAATTTGGTTCTAAAGCAACACTGAAAAGCCCGTAAGTTATAATGACTTACGGGCTTTTTCATATTCTGCCTATCCTCATTATTCACCCCTGCAATCGCCCCCTGAACACCAGTTCCGCTTTCTCTGTCCCCCCTTGATCCACCGTCTCTCCTTCCAGCGCCGACATCATCAACTGGCAGGCCTTTGCCGCGAGTTTTTTCTCATCCTGACGCATCGACCAGAGATTATTCGCCAGAAACCCCAGCATGATGTTGTCATCGAAGGTGCCGATATTGATATCGCCGGGAATAAAGCCGCAGCGTTCACGCAGTACGCTGAGCGCGCCTTGCAGTATCGGTAGCGATGACGCGATAAAATTCTGCGGCCAGCGGCCATGACAGTCGATGTACTGCGCCATAAGATCTGCGCCATCGCTGATACGATTGTGCGCTGCGCAGGTCATATCCGAGGGAGAAACCGTCATCCCCAGCTCCTTCGTGGCGCGCTTAAACCCGCTAAGACGGTCGATAATCGTCGGGGATGTCGGGTCGGCAATAAAAAAATGCAGCGGTTCGCGGAGGTATTTCAGCATGGCTTTTGTCAGTTGATATCCGCTGTCGCTGTTATCTGTGGTGACGCACACCGCATGCTGAACACCAAAATCCCGGTCGAGAAAAACCAACGGTTTTTTACAGTGCTTCAGGTGATGCGCCTGGCAGGCGGCATCCGCAGAAACCACAAAAATGCCATCGACGTTACGTTCTTCAAGCGACTTCACCAGTTGATTTTCATAGTGCGGCTCGCCATTGGTGCAACTAATCATCACTTGATAGCCTGACTCACGGCACGCGGCTTCCAGCTGTTCTGCCAGCGCGGAGAAAAAAGGGTTGGAAAGACGTGGGATGACCAGGCCAAAGACCTCGGTTTTATTAAGCTTCAGGCTACGGGCGGTCAGGTTAATGGTGTAGCTGTGCTTCTGCACATACTCGTTGATCTTGCCCTGAGTTTTCAGGCTGATGCGATACTTTTTGGCATTCCCGTTCAATACAGCGCGCACCGTGGTAATGGAAACGTTTAAATCCCTCGCGATTTCCTCAACTGTTTTTGCCATGAGTGTGCCTTCCTTACACGATGAAAAAAGCCGCCCGCTGGCGGCATAGGCAAATGTCAGGTACGCGGTGTCGCCATCAGTGCGTGGTAACGCTGCTGATCCTGATACATCTGCAAATAGACCTGATATTTCGCATCGTGGAACGCCCATTTCTCCGGGTTTGGCGCAATGGTGCGATCGCGCTTAACCATACTGCGCGCAGCGGCGCTGAGATCGGAGAACGCCCCGCAGGCCACTGCGCCAGTCAGCGCAGCACCCAACGTCACGGCGTCTTCCTCCGCGACCAGGTGGATAGCGCGCCCGGTGGCGTCGGCGTATTCACGCAGCCACAGCGGGTTTTTACTGGCTCCGCCGCACAGCGTAATGGTGTCGATTTTCTGTCCGTGAGCTTCCAGAGTATCGATAATATGGCGCGTGCCGTAGGCGATGGCCTGCAAAGTAGCGAGGTAAAGCCGGGTAAGCTGTTGCGGGCCGCTTTCCAGCGTCAGGCCAGCCACCATGCCTTTTGCCTGCGCATCGGCACGGGGCGAACGGTTGCCGTGGTGATCGCCGAGCACGTGTAAATCCCGGGTGGGAGTGGCTTCTTCCGCTTCGAGAGATTCTACGCGCTGATTAAGCAGCGCATAGGGGCTACAGCTTGACGCGGCGGCTTCATCCGTTAGCCCGCGCCAGTGTTCGCTCTGCTGGAGCGTCCATTCCACCAGCGCGCCCGCCGCGCTTTGTCCGCCTTCGTTAAGCCACCAGTTTGGGTACATCGCGCCAAAATAAGGGCCCCATACGCCGGGAATAAATTTCGGTTGCGGGCTGATAATCATATGGCAGTTAGAGGTACCGCTAATCAGCGCAAGGTTTTGCTGCGGGTTCTCCGCCACCAGTGCCAGCCCGCCTGCGTGGGCGTCGATCATGCCGCTGGAGACGACCACCCGCTCCGTCAGGCCGAGTTGCTGTACGGCTTCAGGCTGCAAGGTTCCGAGCGCCTCGCCAATATTGGCAATACGGACAGGAATTTTCGCCGTTACGTCATCCAGCGCTACGGCATCCAGCAGGGTCTGGCTAAAGCGTGATTCATGCGCGAGGTAATTCCATTTACAGGTGAGCGTGCAAATACTTGCCGCATCGACGCCGCTGGCGCGCCAGGCGAGGTAGTCGGCCAGATCGAAGAAGCGCCACACGCTGCGATAGCGCTCAGGAAAATGGTTTTTCAGCCACAGGATCTTCGGCAGTTCCATTTCAATGCTGACGCTACCGCCTACATACTCAAGCGCCGGATCCTGCGTGGCGTTAATACGCTGAGTTTCTTCTCCTGCCCGGTGATCCATCCACATGATGATGTCGCGCTGGCTTTCGCCGCCCTGCGCCACGGATACCGGTTCGCCGTGCAGCCCTACCGCCACCAGCGAACACGTGGCGTCAAAACCGATAGAGGCGATGCGTGCCGGGTCGACTTTCGCGAGGTTCACGGCTTCACGCACCACCACGCACACCTGTTGCCAGATATCCGTTGAGGACTGTTCCACGTAGTTAACGGCAGGATGAAACTGCTGAACAGGACGAACGGCAAAAGCCAGGCGTTCGCCTTGCGGCGTATAAATACCCGCCCTGACGCTTGCCGATCCCACATCCACACCGATAAATAGCTGGTCCATTTTATGCCCTCTTTAGGTTGCTGCTTCGAGAAAGCATGATGTTCAAGCCGTTGGTTAAAAACAACGCAAGGATGCGTAATTTGTGATCTCTCTTTGAAAATGCCCTTTTACCGGTATGGGTGAGCACAGGGACGTGTAAATCCAGGAATTGATGAAATTGCCTTTTAACCGCAGCGGGAATAATTTCAAAAGGCACCCGCACTTAGAAGGAACACATCATGTCCAGTCATCGTCGTTTACGTCTCGCTTTAGCGACTTTTATTTCCTTCTCACTGCTCGCCGCGCCAGTGATGGCGAATCCGGGCAACGGGAATGGAGGCGGTAATGGCAATAGCGGCAATCATGGCAACAGCGGCGGTAATCACGGGAATAAAGGCAACAGCGATAACCGTGGCAACAGCCAAAAGATGAACGGTAATCCCTCCCAGAAAGGCGCGCCGGATAAACGTAAAAACTACGGAAAGCCCGATCACGTTGAAGCCGATATCAGCTTTAACACGGCCCGTCAGTTGGCGGTGAATTACGGTCTGATCGGCTATGACTCGCTGCCTCCCGGCATCGCGAAGAATTTAGCCCGCGGCAAACCGCTGCCTCCGGGCATTGCCAAAAAAGCTGTACCGCTCTCGATGCGCGACAGCCTGCCGTATTACCCCGGCTATGAATGGCGGATTGTCGGCGATGACCTGGTGCTGATCGCGCTGAGCACCGCCGTAGTGACCGCAATCATCAACGGCGTATTTGATTAACAAACAACAAGCCCCGCATTACGTGGGGCTTTCACTGGCAATCAGTCATAGGTCAGGGTAAAGGTCGCCGTAGCGTTTGCCGTTCCACCCGTGACTTTCGGCCCGGTCTGGTAATAGCGCGCCTTCAAAGGAATGGTATAGCTTCCGTTAATGCTGGCGGTGCCGGTGGCAATCGGCGCGGCAAGCTGTAACGGCGCGTTGTTATACAGTACCTGCACGCCGACGCCTTTGGCGCTGCCTTCACCAGAACTACTGAGGTTCAACACACCGTTGGTGGCGTCGTTAACGTTGCCGTCAACCTGCATCTCGACTTTAGTGCCAGCAAAGCAGGTCAGCGGCAGGTTAAAAGTTTGCGTGCGGATGTCGCCCGGCCAGGTGCCCTGCCCGTGGAACGCATTACCCGGCACATCGCCCATTGGTACTGAAATAATCGGTTTGTCCACCGTACAGCCCAGCGTGGTGATGTTAAACGCGCTGGAGGTGACCACGATCGGCGGCTCTTGCCACAGCAGGCTGTTGTTGAGTAATACCAGCGCCCCGGCCTGTTTAGCCGCCACCGTGCCTGACCCCGTCACCGTGGCCGTTTTATAGTAAGTAATAAAGACCTGGCCTTTGATCGGTTGCACGGCAAACATGCCTTGCTGATTGGCGCACAGCGATACCGTATCAACCCGGTTACGAATGGTCCCGCTACCTGACACCCAGGCCGTCACATTGCATTGCGACGAGGCGGTGCCGCCAATGGCGTAACCAACCCCTTCGATATTGGTTTTATAGACGCGCCGCCCGTCGATCATCATCACGTATTCGCCATAAGACTCCACGCCCAGGTTCTGATTCGAAATAACGCCGCTCGGCGTGTTATAGCAGTTAAAAGCATTAATCACGCCCGTCGAGACCTGGGTGCCAATCACCGCTCCCACCGGTAAACTTCTCGGGATAGTGATCGACGGTGCGGGCGCAGGAGCCGTTGCCGAGGTAGACAGGTTGTCACAATCCCAGGCGCTGGCCACTGACGAAAAAAAGCACAGCGGCCACAGCAGCACGCTCCATAAAAATAAACGCATAACTCCCTCCAAATCAGCGGCACTGTGCCGTTACCGTGGCCTGGCCATCGGATGGATTGTTAATCTGGTACGCCGCCTGGCAGCTACCGTTTTCCCAGCGCACGGCGATGGTGCCCTTTTCCGGCACGCCGGAGAGCCAGACCCGCTGGCGGTCATCGACGATGCTTTCCGTGGTAACGCTGCCGTTCTTCACGCTGGCCGTCGCCCCAAAGGGAATGTTCGCGCCCTGGAGATGGAACATGGCTTTGTAGCCAGTAACTGTCGGATATGCCGCCAGCGCCAGCGCGCCCTTGGTCGGCACCACCGTGCTGGTGTCATTTAAAATGTCGGTCTGGCTATTCAGCGACGCGCTATCCAGTGTCAGGTTATTGCGACGGTACGGCGTAACGCTGGGGATCACCGCAAAGCCTTTGCTGTCGGTGTAAATCCCGGTGTTGTTGGTGACTTTCACTTTGCTGGCGTCATCCGCTTTGACCAGCGCCAGGGTTTCGCCCAGCGGCTGGGACAGCGACACGCCATACGGGTGAACCACCACGCCGCCCATCGCACCAAGGGTGGTCTGGTGCTGATGGCGCGAAGTGTTGTAGCCCAGCTGGTATTCGCCAAATGAGGCTTTGTAATCCGCCGACGCGCTGCCGGAGACCTTACCGCCACGGCTGTCATACCCCTGCTGGACGTTCCAGCTCAGGTTATTGTCCGCCAGCGCCACGCCGGAAAGGCCCGCGCTGGTCGCCACATCACCTTTCTTATTGCTGCTGGCCGACATATTCAGCCAGCTGTTCGGCAGGAAGCGCGACAGCGGCACCTGAACGTTGAACGACACCACGTGATCGCCATTGCCATACCACGGCTGACGTGAATAGCTGTAATTCAGCCCGTAATTAATCGCGTTGATACTGGTGTTGTAGCCAAAATTCACCGTCTGCTCTTTATCGCCGCCCCAGTACGCCTGCTGATAAAGCGAGAGGTTGATATTCCCCCAGTCGCCGATCTGCTGGTTAATATCGATCTGGGCCTTGCTGCGTTTATTTTGCCGGTGCTGCCAGTGCTGCTCGCCATTCGCTTCGGCGAAATCATGAAAGCCCTCGGTCGAATAGCGATAGCCCATCAAGGTAAAGTGGGTGCCGCTCCATGCGATATCTTTGGAATATTGCGCCCGCAGGGAAACACCGTCGTCTTTATTGCCACCCGGCAGTTGGCTGTGCGCCCAGGTGGCGTCAAAGGACAACGATCCCCAGTCGCCGAAGCTTTTGCCAATACCCAGCGCGCCGGAAAAATAGTCTTCCGAGGCGATCGCGCCGCCGTACAGGGTGGTGGTCCACGGCAAACCGTAGCTGCCGGTCAGCTGTAAAAAGTTGGGCTCTTTTTCGCTATCAGACGATGCGCGGTATTTGCCCGCCGTCATCGCGTATTTAAACTGCCCCTCGCGCAACATGATCGGCACCGCTGAAAACGCCTGGGTAAACTGGCGCACCGTGCCATCTGCTTCGCGTATCGAGACCTGCAAATCGCCGCTGCTGGAGGTCGGGTAGAGATCGTCAATGGCAAACGGCCCCGGCGGCACATACGACTGCCAGATAATATTGCCGTTCTGGCGGATAGTGACCTGCGCATTGCTTTGCGCGATGCCGCGTATAACCGGCGCGAATCCGCGCTGGCTTTCGGGCAGCATGGCGTCATCGGAATAGAGTTGAACCCCGCGAAAGCCGAAGCTGTCGAATACGTCCGATGAGGTGTAGCTGTCGCCAATGGCGAACTGGCTGCGAAGTGCTTTAATATCCCGCTGTAACGAGGTACTGATGCTGTTCCACTGGGTCCCCCGATCGCCGTCATTCCAGGTGGAATAATTACGCAACCGCCACGCTCCGAGGTTAATGCCGCTGCGCAAGTTAGCGTACTGGCTGTGGGTACTGCCGTTTTCATTACTGCCCGTCGCGCCTGAATAGCTGTAGCTCAAAAAAAGCATATTGAGGCCGTCATCCCATTCAGATGCGGGGACCGTGCCCTGCGGGTTACGCTGCATATACTGCTGCGGGATAGAAATCTCCAGCCGCTGTGCGTCAAAGTCGAGGCGGGCAACGCTGCCCGGCAGCAGCGATGAAATCGCGTCGATTTGCTCATCGTCCTGCATCGCCATGAATTCCGGCAGCGCATTCGCCTCTACGCCCCAGCGCAGGAGATCCGCTTTGGTTAAAACCGGGCTCAGCGCGTCATCCACCAGCTCAAAGCGCACCTCCCGCTCGTCAACCTGCTGGCTATTGAGCATCACGGTGACCTGCCAACGGCCTGGCGACTGGCCGCCCGTCTGGCTGAACCGCGAAATATCAATATCGCGCGCCATATTGCCGCGCATCTCAATCAGATCCGATGAGAAATAATCCCCGGCATGTGCCGCAGAAGCCTGAAGCGCGCCAAAAATAACAACGCTTAATACGCGTAATGGATAACCGGTTTGACGAATAGAAAGTAAATGCGACACGTTTTATATTTAACCTATAGTTGTACTTTTACTGGCGCGGTAATCCCCCCGAAGTCATTGATTGCCTGCCAGTCAATCTGCTGTCCCGGAGAAACATTATTTGGCAACGTCACTTCCTGTTGCGGTAACACCATGGGCGCTCTGGATATCGCCTTGCCGTTTATTTTTACCTCATGCAATGAGACGCTAAACGGCGTGGGGTTTTTCACCACCAGTTTCCCTGCGCGTTGGCTAAATTGCAGTTGCTGGTACGCCGTTGTCGGGTCGCCTTTAATTCCGGCGGGCCGGTAAATCAGTTTCATTTTACTTTTCACGGCGATCATTAATTCATTCTTCGCATCCGGTGTTGACGCAGGAATCGATTTAATATTTAACCAGTACACCGTCTCTTTATCCGTGGCGGGCGGCTTACCGCTTAATACCACCCGCACCGAATTTTGTTTCTGAGGATCGAGACGGAATAACGGCGGTGTGGTAATAAACGTATCGTCGTTATCATCCGTATTTTCGTTTTTATTGACCCATGCCTGGATCAGATAAGGTCTGTTGTCCGGGTTATTTACGCTGATAGCAGCCTGGTTTTTGTTACCATCGTAAATAAGGCGGGTCCCGCCAATTTCCACGCCGCTCATTGCGCTGGTGGAAAATAGTGCTGCCGTCAGCAGCGTTGCTTTTACGCCTTTCATCAATATTGCCTTTTAATAAGCAGGGCGAGTGACCGCCCTGCATAATCATTACTGATAAGTAATGGTGAATGCCGTGGATGAGTTAGCAGAGCCCGCGCCAACGGAAGCCGAGGTCGACATATATTTCGCGACATAGCTCAGGGTATTGGTCCCTTCCGATGCCAGCGCCACGCTTGCAGAAGAGGTGCCGACCGGGATCAGCGTCGCGCTGTCTTTTTCGTACAGGGCGATACCCACGTGGCTGGCGGTTTGCCCGCTGCTCAGCGCCAGGATCGCGCTGTTTTCAGCATGGGTGGTGCCGTCAAAGCGCACGCTGGCGCTGGTGACAGACTCCGGGCAGCTCTGAAGCACAATATTAAAGGTTTTGGCGCCTGCCGTGACGCCTGAGGTGGTGCCAAACGCCGTATTAGAAATCGTCCCCATCGGGACGGTCTGGGTCGCGGAGTTCACATCAACAGTACAGGCCTGGTCGGTAATCGTACCGGTAAAGTTAATGGTGCCGTCGGCGGCCTGTGCGCCAGACACAACAGAGCACGCGACCAGCGCAGAAATAAGAGCGATCTTTTTCATTTTAAAATCCAGTTAAGAGTGAATTGCAGTAAACATAATATATAGCACGCAGATAACACGTATTAAAAAAGGTCATTCTGCGATGCTTGTTCTCCTTTAAATAAAGGAGTGGATTGTGCGTCTATAAAACCTGTTGTGAACAGGCGTTTTCCAGCCGCGCAATATTTCGGTACAGCGAAATACGATTGCCGACGCGGAGTTTCAACACCATATTCCGGCGATGGGCGTAAAACGTTTTAAGCTTTAATCCCATCACCGAGGCGATTTCATCTGCGCTGTACCCTTTGTGCATATAATCCAGGATTTGGTATTCCCGTTGCGAAAGCGCAAATTTAATTTGGTAGTGATACCTCATGTCGTTAGCGACCAGAAAAGAGAGGATCTCATTGGCCTTACGCTTTCTGTTAATAAATAAAACGTTTCCTACGGATTGCAGTGCATAATAATCAATATCATTTGAGATAAACGCGACCAGTTGTTTGCCGCCGGTGTCGAGTTTTTTTACTTTTGCGGCGAGTACCGTATCCATATCGACAAGAATAAAATTATCGTCAATAAGCTCTGGCGAAAGTAAAGTACAAATACCCACTTTGAAAAAGTGGTCATTTGAAATGATAGAATGTGACAGCCGCATAGAAATCCCTGTTAGTTTTATCCCCTTTCGAAAACTCAATGTTCAACATCTGCATTCTCTATTTAAAATTTACCTTATATTCCCCAGGGAGATCACCCGCAAAAAATTCGTGATTCCCGGATTGAGATCAAAACGATCGTTTAATTCAAGCAAAGCAACAAATTCAGAGGGATAATCTGAATATCGCAGTTAAAAATAAATCAATCAGAATAAAAATCTGGAATAATAAGTTTCAGGGTGTATTTTATTATCGATTTTTCTTTCTCATTTCTCCGCTTCGATAGCTTAAACTTGTTAATTTGTTAAAAATGGAATTTTCTTAGGAAATATTCCAGGACGCGTTTTGGATTACATTCCCCCGCGACGTGAGATGAATTATACAGACCGAGGTATTTAGCAACATCGGCGCTTGCTTATTGTTATGCGGGCCAATCCCTACAGGTGTAAGCCGTTTCTTAAGGGACAGCAATAGCTGGATTAATCATTATCGCTATTTATATACTGCGCCTCGTTATCCAGCTCATCCAGCAACGCGTCCATATGCAGCAGGTCCGCTACCATCCCGTGGCTATTTTTATTATCTACCAGGTCCTGTTCCAGCCGTGCGGCCAGATCGTGTAGCCGGACTGCGCCCAATAGCTGCGCGGTGCCGTTAAGCCGATGAAGATGATGCCGCACTGCGACCCAGTCGCCCTGCACAGCCGCCGCTTTCGCCGCCAACAGATCGCGGCGATTTTCCCGCTGCGCGTCTTCCAGCGCGTTTAACATCAATGCTTTATTGTTCATGGTCAGCCGCGACAGTTTTTCCACGTCGAGAACCGGCTTTTCCGGCAATGCCAGGGTTGAAAGCATGGCGTGCAGTTGCGATAAGTTCAGCGGCTTGAACAAGCAGGCATTCATGCCTGCCGCCAGGCAACGCTGCTGCTCCTCCTCCTGCGCCGACGCCGTCAGCCCCCATATCACCAGGTTGTGCCCGGCGGCGCGTAACGCCTGGGCGAGCGCGATGCCATCCATTTCAGGCATATTGATGTCGGTGATCAGCAGGTCGTACTGGCGCTGCCGGAGCGCCTTCAGCGCCTGGAGGCCGTCGCTGGCTTCATCGGCCCGCTGCCCAAGCGCGTGTAATTGTTCCTTTAGCAGCAAGCGGTTAGTGGAATGATCGTCGGCAATCAATATCGCCAGATGTGGCGACAGGGCATCCGGCTGCGTGGGCGTCTCCGTTGCGCGTTGCCCCCGGCTGCGCTGGCTGGCGGCCGTTAAGGCCAGGGTGAACGTCGCGCCCTGCCCCGGCTCGCTTTGCAGCGCCAGCGTGCCGCCCATTTGCGCCAGCAGCTCTTTGCTGATTGCCAGCCCCAGGCCGGAACCGGTCTGGGCGCGGCCCGCGTCGGTCTGGCTGAACGGCGTAAACAAGCGGCTCTGCTGCTCAGCGGAAATACCCGGCCCGGTATCGCTCACGTCGATAATCAGTTCGACCTGTTTATCATCCACCCGCTGCGTCTGGGCCGTGACGGTCACACTGCCCTGGGCGGTAAATTTGACGGCGTTGCCAACAAGATTGGTCAGCGCCTGGCGCAGCGGCTGCGGGTCCAGCCACAGCCGGACATTTTCCAGCGAGCTATTTACCCGCAGTTGCAGCGATTTTTGTGCCGCTAATCCGCTGAACAGTTGCACGACCTCCGCCAGCAGCGCGTTGATATCCACCCAGCGGGGCGTAAGTTCAACTTTGCCGGATTCGATTTTCTCCAGGTCCAGCACGTTGCCAATCAACATCATCAGTGACTGCGCCGCCTGCCATGCCCGGTCAACGGCGGTTTTATCATGTTCGGCGCGGATCTCCCTGGAGCGGTGCAGTAGCTCAAGAAAACCCATGATGGCGCTCACCGGGGTGCGGATTTCATGGCTCATGCGAGCCAGAAAAACGCGCTTCTCTTTATTGGCCCGCAGGGCGTTATCTTTTTCTTGCTCCATCTGGTACTGCGCCCGCTTTCTTTTGCGGATTTCCGACAGCAGATACAGCCCCCAGATCAGGCTGCTGAGCACCAGCAGCCCCGCCAGTACTGCAACCAGATAAAACGGTTTGTTATACAACTCCCAGGTGTCGATGGTGACGTCCGGTAAGCGCACCCATTTACCGACAATTTGCAGGATCTCTTTTTGCGGAATGTTATCCAGTGCTTTATCAAGAATTTGCCGCAGCTCGGGTTCCGAACGCGGCATGGCAAAGCCAATCGCCGACGGCGGTTCGTCGGGCAACGGCGTAAAGGCCAGTTGGTCGGGATAATAGTGCTCGCTGAAGTAGCGCGCGGTTAACTGGTTAGAAATCGCCGCGTCCACGTCGCCATTCGCCACCAGATTCAGCGCCACGCTGGCGTTATCCACCTGCCGCCAGGCAATGCCCGGATATTTACTGTTCAGTACCGGGATCAGATTGTGCAGCGAGGCGATGGCGACGGTCATTCCCGGCCGTAGTGCATTTGCCTGCGGCTGACCGTTTTTCATCACGATGACGTTGGGTGTGGTAATAAAAGGATGGGTATAGGACAAATTATTGATGCGGTTTACATCCCAGGTCGCGGTCTGCATTAAATGCCAGTTGCCTTTGCCCATCGCTTCCAGCATTTCATCGTTAGATTTCGCGACGATGGTTTCAAATTTCAGACCGGTTTGCAGGCTGATTAAATTCAGGATGTCGCCGATAATTCCACGGGTTTCCAGATTGCTGTCCAACAGGGTATAGGGCGCGAAATAAGGGTTCACGATAATGCGCAGCGTTTTATGTTGGTTGAGCCACTGTCTTTCGCGGTTGGTTAAGTCCAGCTTATCCAGTGCAAAGGTCAGGTTGCCTTTTTCTATCCACGACTGGGTTATTTGATTATGGAGATGTTCGTCAATAGATCCGAGAAAGCTATTAACGATTTGCCGTAACAGCTCCTGCGACGGGGCAATCAGGAAATGGCTTCTTTTCTGCTCGTCGCCCCAGTATTTAACCGTGGTCAGCGCCAGGGCAAATTCCTGTGAAATAATCGCGCTGCCCGGCAAACTGTCGCCGATAAAATAGTTATCCTTCCCTTCCGCCACCGAGGAGAGCGCCGCATGGTAGCTGGCATAATGATGAATTTGCGCATTGGGAAATGACTGTTTAATCCATGCCGGGGGCGGATAATCGCCCACCGTGGCGACGGTGACGAGCTTCTCACTGCGCAGGGGCTCCATCACGTTAGAAAGCGTCGTCACCAGCGCGGGCCAGGAGGCGATCACCGGCGCGGAAAGCGCCACGTCCGCAGGCGGTTCGGGCTGATACTGTAAGCCGGTAAGCAGCAAATCGACATTATTCTGCTTCAGAGCGGCCACCGCCTGGGCTTCATTCTGGTAACGCCAGACGTCGAGATTAATATTCAGCGAGCGCTGCATCAGCGCCAGATAATCGGCATTCATTCCCCGATAGCGGCCCGACACGGTATTCAACACCAGCGGCGGAATATCCGGCGGGAAGATGGCCACCCGTAAGGTTTTTTTCTGCCGCAGCCAGCGATTTTGTTCATCGGTGAGATAAAGCTGAACGGGTTGTAATGGATTAAAGCCAGAGAGATCGAGTTTTTCCGCGCCAGGCGTTTGCGCCCGCGCCGGGGTAAATAGCGCTGATAACAGAACGAACAGAATAATCAGCAGGCTTTTCATGGGTCAGATCAGCTTATTCTGGCTGGCAAAAGCCAGTAACTCGATAAGCGTTTTGCATCCCAGCTTTTCCATCAACCGGCTTTTATAGGTGCTGACAGTTTTGCCGCTAATATGCATCTGCTCGCCGATTTTATTGTTGTCGAAGCCCTCCAGCATATAGCGCATTACTTTCATTTCCTGGGTGGAGAGTAATTCGAGTTTCTCCCGATCCCCCGACGGCACACCGGTAAAATCATCCAGCACGATAGGGAAATAACTATAGCCATTTTGCGCTGCCCGGATCGCCGCCATAATGGTGGTCATTTCTTCTTTCTTGCTAATAAAGGCGTGGGCTCCCGCCTCTGCGCTGCGTCGGCTGTAATAGCGGTCGTTTTTCGCCGACACCACAATCACAATGCCCCGATACTGGTCTTTACGTAATTTCTCGATCAGTTCGATGCCGTTAACGCCGGGAATATCGACATCAATAATGATGATTTCCGCAGGCGCGTGTCGCAACGCTTTTAACGCCACAGCACCATCTTCGAATTCGTGGGTAACGGTGAGGTGATGTGCCTCCAGCACGCCGCGGATCGCCATACGCGCCAGAGGATGATCGTCGATAATAATGGCAGTGGTCACTGGCGACGTCCTCCTCTAAGCAGGAAACGCTAAGCGCGGGCAGACTTTTACTGAGCATAGCCCAAACCCTAACGCAGACGACAGCACATTCACGCGATCAATAGCAAAAAGAGGGGGTTACAGCGCAAAAGAAAACGGCCTCCCAAAGGAGGCCGGAGAGGTTAACTGCCGATAATTCCGCCGTCGGCTTTAACAATTACCACGGTAGATGAGCGTGGGCGGCTATTTTTATCGCCGTCAGGCCAGGTGGACACGGCGGTCGGGTTCGCCGGGTCGCTGATATCATCGCCAGGCTCGCCGGGGTGCTGGATATTGATAAACAGCGTGCGGTTATCTGGCGTAAAGGCGATGCCGGTGATCTCGCAGCCGCGCGGCCCGGTGAGGAAGCGGCGATACTCATTGGTGCCAGGCACGGTGGCGAGCATCTGGTTGTTACCCATTCCCTCGTAGGCTTTTTTGTTGATAGTACTGGATGAGACGTCGGTCTGGATCCACAGCACGCCGCGATGGTCGAACGACAGGCCGTCCGGGCTACCAAATTCCGCCCCTTTCATTGAGCCTTTCGCCTTTTCGTCGGCGCTGTCCGGCTTGCCGCCCATCACCAGGATATCCCATTTGAACGCGGTAGAGGCCGGGTCGCTGTTCTCTTCGGTCCAGTGCATGATATGCCCGTAGACGTTACTGGCGCGCGGGTTGGCGGCATCTACTGGCGCTTTGCCCTCTTTGCCGCGATCGCTGTTGTTGGTCAGGGTACAGTAAACGCTGCCGGCAGCGTGTGGATCCACCGCAATCCACTCCGGGCGGTCCATTTTGGTGGCACCTACCACATCGGCGGCGAGACGCGTTTTGATCAGCAGTTCGCCCTGGCTGGCGAAGCCGTTGCTCTCATCCAGCCCGCCCTGGCCATACACCAGCGGCAACCAGCTTCCGCTGCCGTCTTCGTTGAATTTCGCCACGTACAGCGTGCCTTCAGAGAGCAAATTCATGGCGGCATCGCGCTGGCTGGCGTCGTATTTATTGGCGGAGACGAATTTATAGATGTACTCGAATTTCTGGTCATCGCCCATATAGGCGACCACGCGCTTGTCGGCCGCCAGCGTAATGGCCGCGCCTTCGTGTTTGAAGCGGCCCAGCGCGGTGTGTTTACGCGGGGTGGATTGCGGATGATAGGGATCGATTTCCACAACCCAGCCGAAACGGTTGGGTTCATTTGGCGTGGCGTCGACGCTAAAGCGCGGATCGGCCTCGTTCCAGCGGTAGGATTCATCGCTGTCGCTAATACCGTAGCGTTTTTCCAGCGCGTTCGGCGCGGCTTTCTTGACGAAAATATCCGACCAGTTTTCTTCACAGGTCAGATAGGTGCCCCACGGCGTATGGCCGTTGGCGCAGTTCTGCATCGTGCCGAGTACCGTTTCCCCCTGCGGATCGGCGTCGGTTTTCATCAGCGCATGATTTTTCGCCGGGCCGGTGAGTTTCATCGGCGTATTAACGGTGATGCGGCGCGCAAATTCCGACGGGCGGACCACGGTCCAGTTGTCGCCCTCTTTTTTCACTTCAATGATCGAAATCCCCATCGCGTTCTGTCCTTTGCGGACTTTATCGAGGTTCCAGTTAGCCACGCCGTCTTTAAACAACAGCCCGTTGTCGATGTATTCATGGTTCATCGCCAGCAGCCCGTGGTGCGGATCGTTATCGCCCAGCGGCAGGCTAAACCAGGCCATACCGTCGTGATGCATGCCCGCCTGCGCGGCCTGTTCATCGGTGGTGTTACTGCCATCGGTTTTAAATTCCGGCAGGTTACCTTTTAAGCCCACCGCATCGCCCCAGCGATAGAATGGACGCGCCACGTAGCCTTCCGGTACACGCACGGTATCATCCGTAGAAACCGCAATGCTGGTGAAACCCAGTGCGGACGGGCGAGCCATCGCGGTTTCCACCGCCCAGGCCGCTGGCGACTTCATCAGCGCGGGAAAAGACACCGCCGCACCGGCCACGACGCCCATTTGTAAAAAACGGCGGCGGCTTAAAAACGCACTGGCGACATCGGAAAATACGGGGTTGGCGCTGCGGTTACTGATATCGTCGCTGTGTTCCTGTTTAAACAGCGGCTTAAGAGGTCTGCTCATCATGGCTTCCTGTCGGTATTGTTATCAGAAGTGAGCAGTGTAAGAAGGTTTTATTACAAATTTATAACAATGGAAAAGGGGCATTGCTGCCCCCTGGTTTTTTTGGCAATCAGAAGTCGTAGCTCATCGACACTTTCAGGGTGCGCGGTTCGCCCTGGAAGATATACGTGCCGCCATCATCCACGCTCGACCAGTAGTTTTCGTTGGTGACGTTATCCACGCCCACGCGCAAAGTCATTTCGTTGCGATCCTGATTTAACTGCATTTTGTAGCGAACGCCTAAATCCAGCGTGGTGTAGGCGTCGAGTTTTTTGGTGTTCGCCGCGTTGGCGTACTGCGAACCGGAACGGTTAACGCGCGCCGTGGCGGTCAGCCCCTGAATCGGCTGGATGTCATATTCCGCGCCCAGCACCATCACGTACGACGGGATGCCGATTGGGTCATTGCCTTTATTAACGCCATTCTGGGTTTTGGTCAGTTCAGCATCAATCCAGGTGGCGCTGCCGTTAAGGCGCAAGCCCAGCATCGGTTCGCCGAATACGTTCAGCTCAATGCCGCGGTTACGCTGTTCGCCGTCCATTTTCCAGGTCGGCAGCGCGTTGGGATCGCTGGAGGCAACGTTAAAGCCCGACGGCTTCTTGATTTCATACAGCGCCAGCGAGCCGCCGATGCGTCCATAGTCCATTTTCACGCCCACTTCGTTCTGCTTCGAGTGCACGATATCGGTGCTCTCGCCGTAGTTAGAGGTGCCTTTCGGCGCGGCCTGGCCCGGCTGTAGCGCTTCGGTATGGTTGGCGTAGAAAGAGACCTCATCCCAGGCTTTGTACACCAGGCCGTAAGTCGGCATCCAGCGGCTCTGATCGTAGCGCGAGTTGGCGGTTTCCGCGCCGGTCGCGTTGCTGTAGTTGCGCACCGCCACTTTCTGATGACGCGCACCCAGGGTCAGCAACAGTTTGTCGTCCAGCACGCCCAGGGTATCGCTCAACAGCCAGCCCTGAGTACGGGTGCGCCCGGTGGTGAGCGGATCGCTGTAATTACCGCCTTTCAGATCGGCATCCGGCATCGGCACATCTTGCGGATCGTAAATATTGACCGGTACCGCCGGGTTTTTCGAGAGCATCGCCCAGGCGATATTGTCGCGGCGCAACAGCGCGGAGTAGCCGACGTTGACCTTATGCGAAACGAATCCGGTGTCGAAATTGCCACGAATACCGCCCATGCCGCTGTAAGAATCGTGGATGGCGTTGGTATCCAGACGGCCAATCGTCGCGTTGCCGTTAACGTTATTGATTTTCGGCGAGCTGTAGATCCCGGTTTCACGACCGTGCTGCATACCGAACCCGAGGTAAGTGGTCCAGTTATCGGTCAGATCGTATTCGGCGCGCGCCAGACCGAACTCGTTTTCGATATTGCTGTAGCCCCACTTCTGGGCGTAGTTGCTGGTATTACGCGGCGGATCGGGAATGAAATCCACGGCGCTGATATTGACGCCCACAGTGCCGCCGTGAAACGTTTTTTTCTGGTAGCCCGCGTCCAGCGAGCCGCGCAGGCGGTCGCCTTTGTAATCCAGACCAATCGAGGCCAGCGTGGTGCGGCGCTTGTCGTCTTCAATCGGGCTTTCGCCTTCGCGATGCAGCAGGTTAACCCGCGCGCCGAACTGATTGCTATCGCCGAAGCGACGACCAAGATCCAGCGAGCCGCCGACCTGGGATGCCGAGGTGTAATCCACGCCGACGCGGGTCACCGGTGTATCGGTGGCGTGTTTCGGCTCCAGGTTGATCATCCCGCCCACGCCGGATGAGGCCGCGCCGTTAACCAGCGCATTAGCGCCTTTAAAGATTTCCACGCGCTCCAGCATGGCGGCATCTACCACCTGGCGCGGCACCACGCCCGCCAGGCCGCCGAACGTCATGTCATCGCCATCCAGCTTAAAGCCGCGAATACGGTAGGTTTCGGCATAGTTGCCGTAACCCTGCACGTTTTGCACGCCCGCGTCGTTGCTGACCACGTCGGCGATGGTTTTCGCCTGCTGGTCTTCAATCAGCTTTGAGGTATAGCCGATGATGTTAAAGGGCACGTCCAGGGCATTCTGTTCACCCAACATCCCCAGCCGCCCGCCGTTGGCCATTTGGCCGTCAAGAAAAGCCGGGACCAGTTCGTCGCCGCCGGGTTTAAAGTCATTCCCGGTGGCATGGACCACCATGGTGTCTTCCTGACTTTTTTTCGCGGTTTCAGCGGAGGCCGCCTGTGCGCCCTGAACAATTGCGCCAATCGCCAGCGCCAGTAGTGTTTTCGTTTTTACGTTCATACCTGGTGACTCAAAAAAATGCAAAAGAGAATGCCCTTTAACGGAGCGGTTTAGTGATTGAGCGCGATCCGCACAATGCTGTCTGGGCCTGTAGTGGAGTGATCCTTGTTAAAGCCCTGTTTGACGGTGACGTACAGGGTTTGCCCGTCGGCGGACAGCAGCAGGCTGTTCGGATGCGGCGGCAGATCGAACTGTTTTTTCACCGTATAACGGGTCGCGTCCAGCACCCGTACCTTTCCGCTTTCGCGCTGGGAAAGGTAAATCTCGTTGCGCTTCGGATTGAATTTCACGCCCAGGGTATCGCCGGTATCCAGCTGTTTGATCACGTTGCCGGTATGAATATCCAGTACCAGGGTGGTTTTGGCTTTCGAGTTGTCGGTAACGAACAGACGACCCGTTTCTGGATCTTCCGCCATGTTCAGCAGCAGCGCGTTATCCACGCCGAGCGGTGCCCAACGCTTTTCGATGCGCTGCGTTTTCGGGTTGATCACCAGAATTTCGCCGCCGCCGTTAGCGGCATATAGACGCTGAGTCTGTTCGGAGTAATGCAGGCCGGTGACCCATTTCCCTGCGTTATCGATGCGTTTTTTCAGCTTCATGGTGTTGGCGTCAACCACCCAGATCACCGCCGGATCGGCAACGCTGCCGACATACAGCAGGCCATCACGCAGCAGGATTTCACGCGCGCCGTAAGGGAAGCCTTCTTTATTACGCTCTTTGAACAGAGTACGGATTTTTACTTTTCCGGTGGCGGTGTCCAGCGCGCTGATGCCGCCGTCCAGGGAGTTAGTGACGTATAGCGTGCTGCCGTCAGGAGAAATCGCCGCGCCGAAATTTTTCAAATCGGTATGGGCTTCACCGATAGTTTTCAACGTCCTGGGATCGAGCTTGTAAACCACACCGCCCTGCACATCTTTAAAACTTAACGCGCTGGCGACGTACAGCGCATCGCCCGCCGGGTTAATAACCATTTCATACAGGCCGTTCGCCAACTCGCGCTGCTGGACGTTTTGATTTTTCTCAGCGGCAGGCGCGGCGGCGGCTTGGGTGGGTTGCGCTTTATGCGCGACGCAGCTTGCCAAAGATGCGGCAACGGCAAGCGCCAGCAGAGTGTGTTTGATTTTCAATGAAAGCTCCTTGCTAACCATCCTGACGCGGAGGATTAACCGCAGGCGAAAAGCGCCAGAACAGGAAGATGTCGAGTTAACCGGTTATTACTCAACCGCTTTCAGCACACGGTTGAGTAATACCGGTCATGTTTTTAATGGTTTGACTGCTTTATCGGAGCCAATGGTGAGGCGCACCCTTGCCCTCAAAAGCAAATGAGAATTGTACGCATTTACTTTCTCATGGCAAGCGTTGCGGTCCCCTGCCGGGGAGTCAGGGGAAAGGGGTGAAAAAGAAGAATCGGGTGATAAATGCAAATAACCCGGTTATCCACGGGTTATCACTTTGATTGCAGAGTAAAGCATTACAGGGAACGTATCCCGGCAGCATCCTGCACCAGGCTATTTTTTTAACGGGGCTTCACATAACGCATATGCAAAAGCGGGAAAGGACGGCCCTGGCCATCCAGTGCAGAGCGCCCAACCACCTCGAAGCCGCAGTGTTGATAGAACGCCAGCGCCTGTGGGTTTTGTTCATTTACGTCCAGTTGGTTTGCGCCCTGCTCAACCGCCCACGTCAATAACGCGCGGCCGATCCCTTTTCCCCGGCTGCTGGCATGAATAAACAGCATTTCAATCGCCTCGCCCGCAAGGCCGACAAAACCCTGGATTTGGCCTTGCGGTTCGCGCCAGACGCGTAATGTCACCATCGGGAAATAGTCGGGGATTTGCGTGCGTAACGCGGCAATGTCTTGTTCAGTAAGAAAATGATGAGTGGCGCGCACTGCGCTTTCCCAGACAGGGATAAGGGAGGGAAATTCTTGCGGGGTTATGGTGGTAATCATATTCATCCTTAATTTTGTGTGGATGAAAGAATACCAGAGAAGGGTTCAGACATAAAAAACCCGCTCAGTGGCGGGTTTTTATCGCTTTATTTAACTGCTCGGGTTAAACCGTCTTCGCTATCGTAAATCAAGCGAGAGATTCAGCACTTACAGAACAACAACGTTCGCAGCAGCCGGGCCTTTAGCGCCGTTCTCGATAGAGAATTCTACTTTCTGGTTGTCTTCCAGAACTTTAAAGCCGTTGGTCTGGATTGCGGAGAAGTGTACGAACACGTCTTTGCCGCCGTTGTCAGGAGTGATGAAGCCGAAACCTTTATCAGCGTTGAACCATTTTACTAAACCAGTCATTTTATTAGACATTGATACTTCCTCGAAAAAATAGAGTGCCGCTCGATGCGGATATCGTGGCTCGCGTTGCAGAATTAACTTATTTAGAAGCTTAGGAGGAGACTCACGAGAAGGGGTATCAAAGATAACGCTCTAACTGAGGACTGCTTTACTAAAACTGCTTTCATAAGGTCTGTCTGACAAACCGAGGGCAATAATACAGGCGTAGAATAGTTTAGCAAGAACTATTTTCATCTTACGGTTTTATCAACTATTTCCTGATGTTTCAGCGTCTCGCTTAAAAACGGCGGAGCCTGAAGCCAGGCTCCGCTGAAAATCAGTACTGATTAAACATGGTTTGGATCTGTTGCGGATCGCTGGTTTGCGTCAATGCCAGTTGCAGCAAAACGCGCGCTTTTTGCGGGTTCAGCGTACCGGAGGCAACAAAACCGTATTTGGCGTCATCCACTTCGGCATCCTGTGTCGTGGAACCCGTCGGCACACGCGATGAACGCACCACGGCGATGCCGTTATGCGCAGCGGTCGCCAGGCTATCGAACACGGTTTTATACAGATTACCGTTACCCACGCCTGCGCTGACGATGCCTTTATAACCGCCCTCCACCAGCGCTTTCACCGGCAGGTCCGAGGCGTTAGCGTAGTTATAAACAATCCCCACTTTGGGTAGTTCCGTCAGATTGTTGACGTTAAAAGGCGTTTGAGTTGTGTGCTTACGGGCCGGAGCACGCTGGTAGTCGACTTTACCGTTATGGATATAACCTAGCGGGCCGAAGTTGACGGCCCGGAATGTGGCGACATCGGTGGTGTTGGTTTTGATCACGTCACGGCCATCCAGCACCGTATCGTTCATCGCCACCAGCACCCCACGATTGGCGGATTGCGGATCGGCGGCAGTAATCACGGCGTTATACAGATTAAAAGGGCCATCCGCGCTCATGGCAGTCGAGGGACGCATAGCGCCTACCATCACTACCGGCTTGTTGCATTTCACCGTCAAATTCAGGAAGTACGCCGTTTCCTCCATGGTGTCGGTGCCGTGAGTAATCACGAAGCCATCCGTGTTATCGCAGTCGCTGTTGATTTTCTTGGCCAGCGTTAACCAGACGTCGTCATTCATATCCTGAGAGCCGATGCTGACGACCTGCTCTCCTTTAATTTGGGCAATAGTCTTTAATTCAGGTACTGCGTCCACCAGGTTTTCAACCGTGACTTTACCGGCCTTGTAGGCGGACTGGGTGGCTGACGCGCCTCCGCCCGCAATGGTCCCGCCGGTTGCCAGAATGGTGATATGAGGTAAAGCCAGCGCGGCGCTACTGCATCCCATCACAAAAGCCGCCAGAATCGTCTTTCTAAATAACGCCATGTGCACTCTCCATCGGTTTTAGTTTGCGCGAATTATCCCTGTCAGGCGCATAAAAAATGTGACATATCGCCCTTTGCTGCGCATTTACGCTAAGGAAATTCTAAATTTTAGAGATAGATACCAAAAAAGCGGTAGAGAGGCGTTTTAACGGGTGCGGAAAGTAGAGCGGGAAAACACGACGGCCCAGCGAGATGCTGAGCCGTTGATATTTACGGGCGTGACTGGACCCAAAATGCGTGGATCAGGCCCGGAATATAACCAAGCAAGGTAAGAATGATATTGAGTATAAAAGCCATCCCGAATCCTTTACCCAATAACACGCCCAGCGGTGGCAAAAGAATAGTAATAACAATTCTCCAGAAACCCATATTTACTCCCTTATTATGCAGGTGGTTATAAATCATCGTTTTTACAAAGTTTAGCTTGCCGTTAGCAAAACGCCACTGTGATGACATTACTTTACCGATAACCACTGCAATATACAGAGCAGGTTTACATGCACTTCAGGAGAATCATTTTAAGATTATTACTATTTTAACCTCGATGATGGCGATTAATAACTGTTGCCGTTTCCTTTCGCGCAAACAGAGCGCTTTGGGATGGGTCCATTCAGAACGCCAGCCTCTCTCGCCCCGCCTGTAGTCCAGCCTCATAGCTAATCTCAGATAACAGCAGAACAATGCGAGACGCCAGGCTTATTAATTCTTTCTCAGTTAATTTATCAATCCTTGTTGCCAGCGGATCGCTAAACATTGCTTTAATATTTTTGAGATCCAGGGATAGTTTATCCGGCAACTCATTTTCATTGAGGTCTATCAACTCATTAAAATAAACATAGAGTAATTTTTTATTGAGAGGCGCATCATGCACTAATTCGACAATTAAATGTGCAAGCCGCCAGCTTACTGCGCGTAAATTCATTATTTTCCATCCTTAAATATCATGACGGAAGAATATGGCAAACCGGCTGAGCTTTCCATAACCTCTTAATGAGTTTTATTAACGTTTAAATCTAATAATATTTAATATATTGATGAGGTGAATGATTACATACGCGTTAGCAATGGCGGAACGATCATTAAAAATGACTACAGTAGCCTTCCTGATGCTTGTTTATGCATTCGACTGCGGTTATACGCCTCTTTGCGCTTAGTTTTTCCTGCTGATAAGGGTGTTTTTAATGATAAAAAGCTCTATTTAAAATCGCATTCTTCTTTAAGAAAGCATCTCATGCCAAAAAACCTTAATCACACCGAAAAGAACCTAAAAGCACCAGAACAAAATGACAATTAACTCATTGATTTTATTTTGTTTTTAAATCTCCTCAATTATTTATAAGGGAGATGCGTATAAAATATTCATTTCAGAGAATTTTATCGATAAAAAGGCATTAAATAAAAATTAATAGCTAGTTGTTAGTTCATATCCAGCAATATAATCTAATGACAACGTAAAAACCGAATCATATAACTGGCATGAAGACATTGACCATCATAATGCCTTTTTCCGTTAACCGCTTATTTTACAAAGGAGTGCTGACATGTTCTCGCCCCACTCGCGCCTGCGTCATGCGGCGGCGGACACTTTCGCTATGGTGGTGTATTGTTTTGCTGTTGGGATGGTTATTGAGATTTTCATCTCCGGCATGACCTTTGAACAGTCACTCTCTTCTCGTCTGGTGTCCATCCCGGTCAACATACTTATAGCCTGGCCTTATGGGATCTACCGGGATTACTTTATTCGCCAGGCAAAACGCGCCAGTGCAAACAGCTGGGCGAAGAATCTGGCAGACGTGCTGGCCTATGTTACGTTCCAGTCGCCGGTGTACGCATTGATTCTGTTATTTGTGGGTGCAGACTGGCATCAGATGGTCGCGGCGGTGAGTTCCAACGCGCTGATCTCGATGTTGATGGGCGCAGCCTACGGCTACTTCCTGGATTATTGCCGCCGCCTGTTCCGGGTTGCTGAAGCTCAGCCGCGCGTTCAGTTATAACGGCGGCGTAGCAAAAATCGAATCACTGCGGCTCGCCGAATAAACCGGAAAGATAGCGCTCCAGCGCCATACGGGAGCTAAACCCATGCGGGATACCATAGTGCTGTTCCGCTTCCCCACCCAGATACAGCGGGAACTGCTGATAGTGATCGCTGGTTTTGATCTCGGAGGCCGGCTCGGCAAGGGTCTGGCTGCGTTCTTTCAGTGTCGGGTGGATAATTAATGCCGTACGGCCCATCCGCGCTTCACGGTTCACATAAACATAAGCTTCACCACGGCGATAGCCATAGGTTTTCGGCGTTACCTCTTGCATGGTAAAGCCCACTTTCTCAAGAACGCGCGCTACCTCATCGGGTCGTAAATACATTTTTTTTCCTCGTCATCTTTTCACAGCGTTGCCAACCTTACAGTAAGGAGCATTAGCAACGCTTTCGGAAAAGTCCATAAACCGCCTTATAAGGCGTGACCTACCTCAACGGCAAACAATTCTGGTCTACACTGTTAAACACAGCTAACCCATTGGAGAATTACAATGTTTAACAAAATAAACCGTAAGCAAGCTGATGATGGCGTTCAGGAAATTAATGACGATGTAAGCCGTCTGGCGGACTCACTGGAGGATGTGCTGAAGTCCTGGGGAAGCGATGCGAAGGACGAAGCCGAAGCGGCACGCCGTAAAGCAAAATCTCTGCTGCGCGAAACCCGCGCCAGGATGAGTGGCCGTAATGGCGTTAGCCAGGCCGCCTGTGACGCGATGGGCTGTGCAGATACGTATGTTCGCCGCAACCCGTGGTGCAGCGTCGGTGTCGCAGCAGCAGCGGGGATTTTTATCGGTGCCCTGCTCAACTGTGGTCGTAAATAATCGCCCCACTGATCTCCAGACGCCCTGGCAGCCGCCGGGGCTTTTTTTTACCTCCCCTACGACCACATGCTGAAAACTTCACCGATTCGCCATCTTCTGGGCGTCAATGTCCTGCCCGCGCTTTGCTGTTAAGTGACGGCATGAGTTAGCTAAAATAACTATATATTGTGTGGTTGAATATAAAACGATCTACATCTAGTATTCATTACATCAACCAACCCCTGTGACACTACCAGCGAAACACCACGTAGCGTCATCATAGATGGAAATACGAATCATGCGCATTACTATTTACACTCGAAACGACTGTGTTCAGTGCCATGCAACCAAACGCGCAATTGAAAGCCGGGGCCTTGAGTTTGAACTGGTGAATCTGGATACCCAACCGGAAGCCATAGAAGAATTACGCGCCCGGGGTTTTCGTCAACTGCCGGTAGTGATCGCCGATGCGTTGAGCTGGTCCGGTTTTCGCCCGGACATGATCAACCGGCTGCGCCCGGCACAGCAGGCGGCGAACGCATGAGCCAGCTGGTCTACTTTTCCAGCCGCTCCGAAAACACCCATCGCTTTATTGAGCGGCTGGGATTACCGGCGCTGCGCATCGCCATTGATGGCAAAGCGCGTTTAAAAGTAGACCAGCCTTATATCCTGGTAGTGCCCAGCTACGGCGGCGGCGAAACCAAAGGCGCGGTGCCGCGCCAGGTTATCCAGTTTCTTAACGATGAACAGAACCGCACGTTGCTGCACGGCGTGATCGCGGCGGGCAACCGTAATTTTGGCGAGGCGTTTTGCCGGGCTGGTGATGTTATCGCCCAAAAATGCCAGGTGCCTTATCTCTACCGCTTCGAATTAATGGGCACGATGCGCGACATCGAAAACGTGCGTAAGGGAGTGAACGAATTTTGGCAACGATAGAAAACTCACCGGATTACCATGCGCTGAACGCCATGCTGAATCTTTACGATCCGCAGGGCCGCATTCAGTTTGAAAAAGACAAGCAGGCGGTGGCCTCGTTTATGGCGCATCACGTGCTACCAAACAGCGTGGCGTTTACCAACCAGCAGGCGCGGCTGTGTTGGCTGGTCGAGGAGAACTACTACGATCCGGCGGTGTTAAATCGCTATAGCGAGGATTTTATCCTTCAGCTTTTTACCCATGCCCACAGCGCCGGTTTCCAGTTCCAGACTTTCCTCGGCGCATGGAAGTTTTACACCAGCTATACGCTAAAAACCTTCGATGGTAAGCGCTACCTTGAACACTTCCCGGATCGCGCCTGCATGGTGGCGTTAACTCTGGCCCAGGGCGATGAAAGCCAGGCCACCGCCATGCTCGACGAAATCCTCAGCGGACGTTTTCAGCCTGCTACCCCCACCTTCCTCAACTGCGGTAAACAGCAGCGTGGTGAGCTGGTTTCCTGCTTCCTGTTGCGTATCGAAGACAATATGGAGTCCATTGGCCGGGCGGTGAACGCCGCGCTGCAACTGTCAAAACGCGGCGGCGGCGTAGCTTTCTTACTGTCGAACTTACGCGAGGCCGGTGCGCCGATTAAGCGTATAGAAAACCAGTCGTCGGGCGTGATCCCGGTGATGAAAATGCTCGAAGACGCGTTTTCTTACGCCAACCAGTTGGGCGCGCGCCAGGGTGCGGGTGCGGTGTATTTGCACGCCCATCACCCGGATATTCTGCGTTTTCTGGATACCAAACGGGAAAACGCCGACGAGAAGATTCGTATAAAAACGCTCTCACTGGGCGTGGTGATCCCGGATATCACCTTCCAGCTTGCTAAACAGAACGCGCAGATGGCGCTGTTCTCGCCCTATGATGTGGAGCGGTTGTACGGCAAAGCCTTCGGCGATATCAGCATTAGCGCGCTGTACCCCACCCTGGTGGCCGATGAACGGGTGCGTAAGAGTTGGATCAACGCGCGCGATTTCTTCCAGACGCTGGCGGAAATCCAGTTTGAGTCAGGTTACCCGTATTTGATGTTTGAAGACACGGTAAACCGCGCCAACCCCATCGCCGGGCATATCAACATGAGCAACCTGTGCTCGGAGATTTTGCAGGTCAACAGCCCGTCGCAGTATGACGAAAACCTCGATTACGCCACGGTGGGGAAAGATATTTCCTGCAACCTCGGCTCGCTGAACATTGCTCACGCTATGGACGCCCCGAATTTTGGCCGCACCGTGGAGATGGCGGTGCGGGCGCTGACGGCAGTTTCCGATATGAGCCAGATCCGCAGCGTGCCATCGGTGGAGGCGGGCAACAACGCCTCGCACGCTATTGGTCTTGGGCAAATGAACCTGCACGGCTATCTGGCGCGAGAAGGCATCGCCTACGGTTCACCGGAAGGGCTCGACTTCACCAATCTCTATTTCTACACCGTCACCTGGCACGCGCTCCATACTTCAATGCTGCTGGCGAAAGAGCGCAACGCGCGCTTTGCCGGGTTTGAACAGTCTCGCTACGCCAGCGGAGAATACTTCACGCAATATCTGGCCCATGACTGGCAGCCCAAAACGGCGAAAGTCGCCCGGCTATTTAGCCAGGCAGGGATTACGTTGCCAACCCGGGAGATGTGGCAGCAGTTGCGCGACGATGTGATGCGCTACGGCATTTATAACCAGAATTTGCAGGCTATCCCGCCGACCGGGTCGATCTCCTATATCAACCATGCCACGTCGAGCATTCACCCGATCGTGTCGCGCATTGAGATCCGCAAAGAGGGCAAAACGGGCCGGGTTTACTACCCCGCGCCGTTTATGACCAACGACAACGTGGCGCTATATCAGGACGCCTACGACATCGGGCCGGAGAAAATTATCGACACCTATGCCGAAGCCACGCGCCACGTCGATCAGGGGCTGTCGCTGACGCTGTTTTTCCCGGATACCGCCACCACCCGCGATATCAACAAGGCGCAAATTTACGCCTGGAAAAAGGGCATCAAAACCCTGTACTACATCCGCCTGCGCCAGTTGGCGCTTGAAGGCACCGAAATTGAGGGATGCGTCTCCTGCGCATTATAACGCCATGACATTAACCCGAATCAGCGCCATTAACTGGAACAAAATCCAGGACGATAAAGACCTTGAGGTCTGGAACCGGCTGACCAGCAATTTCTGGCTGCCGGAAAAAGTGCCGCTCTCTAATGATATTCCGGCGTGGCAGTCGCTCACCCCGCAGGAACAGCAGTTGACCATCCGTGTGTTTACCGGACTGACGCTGCTGGATACGGTGCAAAACAGCGTCGGCGCGCCCGCGCTGATGCCCGACTCGCTGACCCCCCATGAAGAAGCCGTGCTGTCGAACATCTGTTTCATGGAAGCAGTACACGCCCGCTCGTACAGTTCGATTTTCTCAACACTATGCCAGACCAAAGACGTCGATGCCGCCTACGCCTGGAGTGAGAACAACGCGCCGCTGCAACGCAAAGCCCAGCTAATCCTTGCGCATTACCGCAGCGACTGTCCGTTTAAAAAGAAAATCGCCAGCGTGTTTCTGGAATCATTTCTGTTCTACTCCGGTTTCTACCTGCCGATGTACTGGTCGAGCCGGGGCAAAATGACCAACACCGCCGATTTGATCCGCCTGATCATCCGCGACGAAGCGGTACACGGGTATTACATCGGCTACAAATACCAGCAGGGATTAACCGGCCAGGACGCCGCCACCCGCGAGTCACTCAAGCATTTCGCGCTGGATTTGATGATGGATCTGTATGAAAACGAAACGGTTTATACCCGCGAACTGTACGGCGACGTGGGCTGGGCGGACGACGTCAACGCTTTCCTGTGTTACAACGCCAACAAAGCATTCATGAATCTTGGCTACGAGGCGCTGTTCCCGCCGGAAATGGCGGACGTTAACCCGGCGATCCTTGCCGCGCTGTCGCCTAACGCCGATGAAAACCACGACTTTTTCTCCGGCTCCGGCTCGTCCTATGTGATGGGAAAAGCGGTGGAAACCGAGGACGACGACTGGGATTTCTGACCGATTTTTGACATTTTTATGACACCTTAAAACGCACGCAAAATATATTCTGATGAGCGTGCGTTTCCTTTTGTGATTAGCCTCGCATTACTGCCGACAATCAGGAATAACCCCTGGCGCATTATTGATAAATAAGCCAGCCGAAAGCGTCACTTTCACCGGGGAATTGACTATCAAAATCAAAAAATATTCATTTTTTTCGATTGCTGCTCAGCCCTTATATCATGGGAAATGCGCGCCATTCGCTTGCTGTTATTGGCCTCCTATGCGGGATCGCAAGGGTTGCCTCAGATTGAGAGTGTGTTAGGGTAATGACCGTTCATTATTTCCTGCAGGAATGAAACCGTTATCGATAAATAACAGGACCACGACCATTGCATGGCAATTAAATTAGAAATTAAGAATCTGTATAAAATATTTGGAGAAAATCCACAGCGCGCCTTTAAATATATTGATAAAGGCCTTTCGAAAGAAGAAATACTGGAAAAAACCGGGCTTTCACTTGGCGTTATCAACGCCAGTCTGGCCATTGAAGAAGGCGAGATATTCGTCATCATGGGGTTATCCGGCTCAGGAAAATCAACCATGGTTCGCCTTCTCAATCGCCTGATTGAACCCACCCGGGGGCAGGTGCTGATTGACGGCGAAGACATCGCCAAAATATCAGACGCGAAGCTCTCTGAGGTGCGCAAAAAGAAAATTGCGATGGTTTTCCAGTCATTTGCGCTGATGCCCCATATGACGGTATTAAATAATGCCGCCTTTGGCATGGAATTAGCGGGCGTAGGTTTACAGGAGCGCCAGGAAAAAGCGCTGGAGGCCTTACGTCAGGTTGGGCTGGAGAATTATGCCCATGCTTATCCGGATGAATTATCCGGCGGGATGCGTCAGCGCGTCGGATTAGCCCGTGCATTGGCAATCAACCCGGATATTTTGTTAATGGACGAAGCCTTCTCGGCCCTCGATCCGTTAATTCGCAGCGAAATGCAGGATGAGCTGATTAAGCTTCAGTCGAGGCATCAGCGCACCATTGTGTTTATTTCTCACGATCTCGATGAAGCCATGCGAATTGGCGACCGAATTGCGATTATGCAAAATGGCGAGGTAGTGCAAATCGGCACGCCGGACGAAATCCTTAATAATCCGGCCAATGATTATGTGCGCACCTTCTTCCGTGGCGTGGATATTAGCCAGGTGTTTAGCGCCAAAGATATCGCCCGCCGTACGCCGGTTGGCCTGATTCGCAAAACCCCAGGCTTTGGCCCGCGCTCGGCGCTGAAACTTTTGCAGGATGAAGATCGCGAGTTCGGCTATGTGCTGGAACGCGGCCAAAAATTCGTTGGCATTGTCTCCATCGATTCCCTGAAAACCGCGCTGGCTGCGGGCGCAGGCCTCGACAACGCGCTGCTGGACACTCCCGCTGCCGTCGACGCCCAGACGCCGCTCAGCGAACTTCTGTCCGTCGTCGGCCAGGCGCCCTGTGCGGTGCCGGTGGTCGGCGAAGAGGGGCAGTACGTGGGCATCATCTCGAAAGGGGTGCTGTTACAGGCATTAGATCGTGAGGGGGCAACCAATGAGTAACGAAACCACTCCGTGGGATACCGGCAGCCAGACTGCCGACAGCGCGGCCAGCGCCGCCGATGCATGGGGAACGCCTGCCGCCACGCCGCAGGATGCCCCCGCCGCCGACTGGCTGACCAGCGCGCCGGCACCCGCGCCGGAGCATTTCAACATTCTCGATCCGTTCCACAAGACGCTGATCCCGCTCGACAGCTGGGTCACACAGGGGATCGATTGGGTAGTGATGCACTTCCGCCCGGTGTTCCAGGGTATTCGCGTGCCGGTAGATTATATTCTCGGCGCATTCCAACAGCTGCTGCTGGGGATGCCTGCGCCGGTGGCAATCATTCTGTTCGCCCTGATCGCCTGGCAGATTTCCAGCCTCGGCATGGGCGTCGCCACGCTGATTTCGCTGATCGCGATCGGCGCGATTGGCGCCTGGTCGCAGGCGATGATCACCCTGGCGCTGGTACTGACCGCCCTGCTGTTCTGCATCATCATCGGCCTGCCGATGGGGATCTGGCTGGCGCGCAGTCCCGGTGCTGCGAAAGTGATCCGCCCCCTGCTGGATGCCATGCAGACCACACCCGCGTTCGTATATCTGGTGCCCATCGTGATGCTGTTTGGTATTGGCAACGTGCCGGGCGTGGTGGTGACGATTATCTTTGCCCTGCCGCCGGTGGTCCGTCTGACCATTCTGGGGATCAACCAGGTACCGGCAGACTTGATTGAGGCGTCGCGCTCGTTCGGGGCCAGCCCACGCCAGATGCTGTTTAAAGTACAACTGCCGCTGGCGATGCCGACCATCATGGCAGGCGTGAACCAGACGCTGATGCTGGCGCTCTCGATGGTGGTGATTGCCTCAATGATCGCCGTGGGCGGTCTCGGCCAGATGGTACTGCGCGGCATTGGCCGTCTGGATATGGGCCTCGCCACCGTGGGTGGCGTGGGGATTGTGATCCTCGCGATTATCCTTGACCGTCTGACTCAGGCGATGGGCCGCGATGCCCGTTCGCGTGGCAACCGCCGCTGGTATGCCACCGGGCCGATTGGCCTGCTGATCCGTCCTTTCTCGAAATAAACCGCAAGTACCTCCGGGGTGGCAGGCGTTCGCCGCCCCGCTTCCCTTCTTTACTCAAAAAAAAGGAACAACGATGCGACACAGCCTGATTTTAGCCACAGCCATTGCCACCCTTGTTTCCACCCCTGCGTTTGCTGCCGATCTGCCGGGTAAAGGCATTACCGTTCAGCCGGTACAGAGCACCATTTCCGAAGAGTCGTTCCAGACGCTGCTGGTGAGCCGCGCGCTGGAGAAGCTCGGTTACACCGTAAATAAAACCAGCGAAGTCGATTACAACGTTGGCTACACCTCGATTGCTTCTGGCGACGCCACCTTTACTGCCGTTAACTGGCAGCCGCTGCATGACGACATGTACAAAGCCGCTGGCGGCGATAACAAATTCTATCGCGAAGGGGTATTTGTCACCGGCGCGGCACAGGGTTACCTGATCGACAAGAAAACCGCCGAACAGTACAAGATTACCCGCATCGACCAGCTTAAAGATCCGAAAATCGCCAAACTGTTCGACGGAAACGGTGACGGCAAAGCCGACATGATGGGCTGTTCGCCGGGCTGGGGTTGTGAAGCGGTGATTAACCACCAGAACAAAGCCTTCGAGCTGGAAAATACCGTGACCGTTAACCACGGCAACTACGCCGCAATGATGGCCGACACCATCGCCCGCTATAAAGAAGGCAAACCGGTGCTCTACTACACCTGGACACCGTACTGGGTAAGCGACGTACTGAAGCCGGGTAAAGACGTGGTATGGCTACAGGTGCCGTTCTCCTCCCTGCCGGGCGAGCAGAAAGATATCGACACCAAACTGCCGAACGGCGCGAACTATGGCTTCCCGGTAAACACCATGCACATTGTGGCGAACAAAGCCTGGGCCGAGAAAAACCCGGCGGCGGCGAAACTTTTCGCACTGATGAAACTGCCGATTGCCGATATCAACGCCCAGAACGCCATGATGCACGACGGCAAAGCCTCTGAAGCCGATATCCAGGGCCACGTCGACGGCTGGATCAAAGCCCACCAGCAGCAATTCGACGGCTGGATCAACGAAGCGTTAAAAGCACAGAAGTAACTTATAAAAATCCCACTCCGTGGCCAAAGCCAGTGGGTTTTAGTCCGGCATCAAAATCGCCGGGAGCGTTTTGAACAACGCTTGCTTTGGCCCGAAGGGATGAGGCTCAAGGATGAGCCGAGTGATTCGGGCCTGAGGACGAGAAAAACAAAGCGGCGAAACTTATACCGCCCCTATCCTGAACTCGCTACTATTACTAAATAAATAAGACTTAAATATATTACGCTGTCGCCCTGTGATTCCAGGCGTCTTTGTAGATGATATTTCCATCACAATGTTTCCATGTAATGGCTTCATATCTTAACTGAATAGTTTCGCAGTGTGTTCCAGTACCAGAACCTGGGAATAAGTTCGGAGTAATCCCAGTTATTTTCACATTTTCTAAAATAATATTGAAGTATTCTGTTTCTACACCTGCATCAATAATTTGATACATCTTAATAATTGCTGATTTTAATGTCTGACCTTCGCTTAGCGCTTTGCATAAAATTGGCGTTGTTTTATCAAAATCTTTCTGTATCGTAACAGGACTATGTACTCGGGTGCCCGTTAATGCCCCTATGTTCACATCTACAGGAATCGATAAGTGGTGCGTTACCGCTTTTAATTCAATCGCGCCAACACGCCCTGTAACCAAACAACTGCCAATTATAGGGGAGCCATTTTCATCCGTTAACCAAAGATACGCTGGATTTGACATAATTATTCCTTATCTATAAAAGAAGGGATCCAAAACATTACGATTACCCATAAGAACATTCCAATAATCTTCACAGGCCAAGGTTCGAGAAACAAGATACAAGCAATAGCACCTATAATTAGTAATGGACCTGATAACAAATCAAAAACCCCACTCGACATACGAGTCTTTTCAGGCAAAAGCCTATTCAATACAAAAATGATGATATAAGCACTGCTAATTGTAATAATGACCGCGATAGTTTTATCTTGCCAGGCATCAAACTCTATGAGACAAATCAAGCATACTGCAACAATATAACTACAGATAACAACATTTATGACTGAGATAATTAATTTACTCATATTATTATACACTCGCATTCTCATTCAAACGCTCTTCCAGCCGTTTCATAATACTCGAGAAAACGGGCTTGCCCTCGGTGTATCCCGCATGGATGGCATCAACAAAAGGTTGTACTGCATCGGCAAAAAGAAAATAAAGCAAATCATAGTCCCGAGGTCTTAGTAACTCATATATCTCAGACGCTTCACCTTTGAGGTTATCAGATGTTCTGATGGAACGCTCAACCATCCCTCCCAATAAGAGGATTGTACTCAAAAAGGCAACTGGATTACCTTTGTCTTTAAATACTACATGCGCGAATGAACTCTTTTCTATGACGGCTTTAGCAATATTAGATGCGATGATATTGGTTGATATCCTGCCCACAATAGAGGTAACTACGCCTCTGTATATTTTATCTTTCTCTGATTCAGATAAATATTTATTAAACAGATGAAAGATTAACGTAACTGCGTTAATGATATTTTTATAATTTAGGATGTCGTTTCTTATAGCTATCATCATACGGATTCTCTCGGTTTCACGTTCATATCCCGTATCCGTATCAAAGATACCGTAAATCAGATAACCATAATCTAAAGGAACAGATAATCCACCATTGATAAGTCCCGTAACTGTATCAGTAGAAACAATGATATCGTATATCCTCCGTGCTATTCCTTCGATGTTTGTCATAGCAATCCCTTACTCAAATGCATGGTTCAGATAATATTCAATTTATATTTAACTTCACCGGGACAAAAAACAGTCTTGATACAAAAAACAATAGACACTTTAAATGACGTAACAATCATGCAATTGTTACAAAACATATTACCTGAAAAGAACATCATTCTGCCTGTCGGGCTACATTATTGTTTATAAGGTCATAAAGCAAAATTGTGTATATTTCCAAAGTATGTATTTACCCAAGTCACATTTACTTCTCAGATATTAATTAGGTATTGAGGTTATTATCTAATTATTTATCAAGTCAATGAATGTTGCTGTTGTCCCTGACTGTTCAAAGCAACAAACTTTGTGATTTCCATGTTTACCCTTCCTCTTCAGAAGCAACCTCTGACAGAAGATCGGTAAATGCATGGCCCTGTTTGCCGACTCCCCCTCCCCCCACCGCACATTCCGACACTCAACAATTCAATAACATTATCCCATGATGCGTTATCATGCCCGCCTGGCAAGAATGTATGAATCTAAAACCTAATAATGACAAAAACACCCCAAGGGCTTAGCCCCGCGCTCATCGCGCTGATGTCCCTCGCTACCGGCCTGGCGGTAGCCAGCAACTACTATGCGCAACCACTGCTCGATACCATCGCCACCGCGTTTGACCTGTCGGTCAACCAGGCCGGGTTTATCGTGACCGCTGCCCAGTTGGGCTACGCGGCAGGCTTACTGTTCCTGGTGCCGCTCGGCGATATGTTTGAACGGCGCACCCTGATTGTCTCAATGACCCTCCTGGCAGCCGGCGGGATGCTGATCACCGCCAGCAGCCATTCCCTGTGGATGATGATTCTGGGCACCGCGCTCACCGGGCTGTTTTCGGTGGTGGCGCAAATTCTGGTGCCGCTGGCCGCGACCCTCGCCAGCCCGGACAAACGCGGTAAAGTGGTCGGCACCATTATGAGTGGCCTGCTATTGGGGATTTTGCTGGCGCGTACCGTTGCCGGGTTGCTGGCGAATCTCGGCGGCTGGCGCACCGTTTACTGGGTGGCCTCGGTGCTGATGGCGCTGATGGCGATTGCCCTGTGGCGCGGCCTGCCGGTGGCGAAGCCCCAGACTCACCTGAATTACCCGCAGCTGTTGCGCTCGGTATTCACGCTGTTTATCCACGATAAACTGCTGCGCACCCGCGCGGCGCTCGGCTGCCTGACCTTCGCCAACTTCAGCATTCTCTGGACCTCAATGGCATTTCTGCTGGCCGCGCCACCGTTTAACTTCTCCGAAGGCACCATCGGGCTGTTTGGCCTGGCAGGCGCAGCCGGCGCGTTAGGCGCGCGTCCAGCGGGCGGCCTGGCGGATAAAGGCAAATCGCATCTCACCACCACCGCCGGGCTGCTGCTGTTGCTGCTGTCGTGGATAGCCATCGCTCTCGGCCAGACCTCGGTACTGGCGCTGATTATCGGCATTCTGGTGCTCGACCTGACGGTGCAGGGCGTGCACATCACCAACCAGAGCGTGATTTACCGCATCCATCCCGATGCCCGTAACCGTCTTACCGCAGGCTATATGACCAGCTATTTTATCGGCGGCTCGGCGGGCTCGTTAATTTCCGCCTCCGCCTATCAACATGCCGGCTGGAACGGGGTGTGTATTGCGGGCGCGACCGTGGCGCTTCTGAATTTACTGGTGTGGTGGAAGGGTTATCACCGCCATAACGGTCAGGGATAAAAGCGGGCGGCTTTACTTATCCAATTGTGCTTAAGGGTGTTAAGGCGGTTAAGTCTCTGTTAAGGTTAACAGGATCTATTCATCCCAGTGATTTTACCGTAGCTAACTAAATTAATTACAAATATGGACAGTCCTGCCGCCGTCACCGATACCCATCCCAGCAATGAAGCCTCATTGTGGGAAGGCGTGAAAGATAGCCTGCCGATCGTTATCAGCTACTTGCCGGTGGCATTCGCGTTTGGAATGAATGCCACCCGTCTTGGATTTACCCCCCTCGAAAGCCTTTTTTTCTCCTGCATTATTTACGCGGGCGCAAGCCAGTTTGTGATTACCGCGATGCTCGCCGCCGGCAGTTCGTTGTGGATCGCCGCGCTGACCGTGATGGCAATGGACGTGCGCCATGTGCTGTATGGCCCTTCCCTGCAAAGCCGCATTATTCGCTCGCTTAAAAAACCAAAAACCGCATTGTGGGCGTTTGGCCTGACCGATGAAGTGTTCGCCGCCGCCACCGCTAAACTGGTGCGCGACAACCGCCGCTGGAGCGAAAACTGGATGATCGGCATCGCCTTCTGCTCGTGGCTCTCCTGGGTGACGGGGACGCTGGTGGGCGCTTACTCCGGTAATGGTTTGCTGGAGGGTTACCCGGCCATTGAAGCGGCGATGAGTTTTATGCTGCCCGCGCTGTTTATGAGTTTCCTGCTGGTGTCGTTCCAGCGCGCCCAGTCGTTAAGCGTCGCGGCCTCGCTGACCGGCGCGGTGCTGGGTGTGACGCTGTTTTCCATCCCGGTGGCGATTCTGGCGGGTATTGTCTGCGGTTGCCTGGTCGCGGTGATTGAACATCTGAGAAGAAGCCGCGATGCGCACTGACGTCCTGCTGCTCGGCCTGCTGGTTGGCCTGGTCAACTATCTGTTTCGCTACCTGCCGCTGCGGGTACGCGCCGGGAGCGTGCGGCCGGCAAAGCGCGGCGCAACCGGCGTCCTGCTCGACACCATCGGCATTGCTTCGATTTGCGCCTTGCTGGTGGTCTCCAGCGTGCCGGAAATCGTTCATGACGCCCGCCGACTATTACCAACGCTGATTGGTTTTGCGGTCCTGGGCATGAGTTTTTACAACACTCGCAGCATCATTATCCCGACGCTGTTGAGTGCGCTGGGCTATGGAATAGCCTGGAAATTGTTGACGGTAATATAGCGTTCCCATATTCGTTAAAATAAATAATACATTTACATTATTTGTTACCGTCGTTACTATATCGACTGCAATTAATGAGGTCATACCTGATGGATAGTTCGTTTACGCCCATTGAGCAAATGCTTAAATTCCGCGCCAGTCGCTACGAGGATTTCCCCTACCAGGAAATTTTGCTGACTCGCCTGTGCATGCATATGCAGGGCAAGCTGCTGGAAAACCGCAATAAAATGCTGAAAGCGCAAGGCATTAACGAGACCCTGTTTATGGCGTTGATTACCCTTGAGTCTCAGGAAAATCACAGCATTCAGCCAAGCGAATTGAGCTGTGCGCTGGGTTCATCACGCACCAATGCCACGCGCATTGCCGATGAACTGGAAAAGCGCGGCTGGATTGAACGCCGTGAAAGCGATAACGACCGCCGTTGCCTGCATTTACAGTTAACCGAAAAAGGCCAGGAGTTCCTGCGCCAGGTGTTGCCGCCGCAGCATCACTGCCTGCAACACTTATGGTCTTCACTGGACGTTTCTGAAAAAGAGCAGCTGGAAAATATCACCCGCAAGCTGCTGACCCGTCTGGATCAAATGGATGCCGACGACACCATCCTTGAAGCGACGCGTTAATACCTAAGTCGCTCGTTTCGCAAACGTCCAATCGATACATCTAAGCTACAGTTACAGGCCAGCAGTTCACTGCTGGCCTTTTCTGACAACAGGTCGGCTCAGCCGACGAGAAAATAAGAAGATCGTGGAGAAAAACATGAGCGCAAATGCGGAGAATACGACCCCGCAGCAAGCGGTAAATAAGAAAGGCAAACGTAAAAGCCTGCTTATCTTATTGACGTTGCTCTTTATTATTCTGGCAGTGGCATATGGCATTTATTGGTTTTTAGTACTGCGTCATTACGAAGAAACCGACGATGCGTATGTGGCAGGGAATCAGGTACAGATCATGGCGCAGGTCTCTGGCAGCGTCACTCAAGTCTGGGCAGACAACACCGACTTCGTAAAACAGGGCGATGTGCTGGTGACGCTTGACCCGGTTGACGCGCAGCAGGCGTTTGAAAAAGCGCAGACTGAGCTGGCCTCCAGCGTGCGTCAAACGCATCAGCTGATGATCAACAGCAAGCAGTATCAGGCCAATATCGAGGTGCAGAAAACCGCACTGGCCCAGGCGCAAAGTGACTTAAACCGTCGTATTCCGCTGGGTAGCGCCAATTTGATTGGTCGTGAAGAACTGCAACACGCCCGTGATGCAGTGACCAGCGCCCAGGCGCAGCTGGATGTGGCAATCCAACAGTACAACGCCAATCAGGCGATGGTGCTGGGGACCAAACTGGAAGACCAGCCTGCGGTGAAACAGGCAGCGACCGAAGTGCGTAACGCCTGGCTGGCGCTGGAACGTACCAAAATCGTCAGCCCAATCACCGGTTATGTTTCACGCCGTGCCGTGCAGCCAGGCGCGCAAATTAGCCCGACCACGCCGTTGATGGCGGTGGTGCCCGCATCCAATCTGTGGGTGGACGCTAACTTCAAAGAGACCCAGCTGGCGCATATGCGTATCGGCCAGGCGGCTACGGTAGTGAGCGATATCTACGGCGACGAGGTGAAATACACCGGTAAAGTGGTCGGCCTGGATATGGGCACCGGCAGCGCGTTCTCGCTGCTACCTGCGCAAAACGCCACCGGCAACTGGATCAAAGTGGTTCAGCGTTTACCGGTGCGCATTGAAATTGACGCCAAACAGCTGGAACAG
Source organism: Atlantibacter sp. MEI4A-1023 (assembly GCF_056155425.1). Taxonomy (NCBI): domain Bacteria; kingdom Pseudomonadati; phylum Pseudomonadota; class Gammaproteobacteria; order Enterobacterales; family Enterobacteriaceae; genus Atlantibacter; species Atlantibacter sp. MEI4A-1023. Next base: position 1,015,294 of record NZ_CM149568.1, on the reverse strand, counting down.
CATCCGCTGCGTATCGGCCTTTCCACGCTGGTGGAAGTCGACACCAGCAACCGTGATGGCCAGGTACTGGCAAGCCAGACCCGCTCTGAGCCCGTCTACCAAAGCAACGCCCGTGAGATTAGCCTTGAGCCCGTGAATACGCTTATCAACGATATCGTACGGGCCAACGCGAATTGAGTGGCGGAGGGGTTATGCAACAACGTAAACCGCTGGAGGGCGCGCAACTGGTCATCATGACCATTGCGCTGTCGCTGGCGACTTTTATGCAGGTGCTGGACTCCACCATCGCGAACGTGGCGATCCCCACCATCGCCGGTAACCTTGGCTCGTCGCTGAGCCAGGGCACCTGGGTGATTACCTCGTTCGGCGTGGCGAATGCGATTTCAATTCCCATCACCGGCTGGCTGGCCAAGCGCGTTGGCGAAGTAAAGCTGTTCCTGTGGTCGACCATTCTGTTTGTGATCGCCTCCTGGGCCTGCGGCGTCTCTTCCAGCCTGAACATGCTGATCTTCTTTCGCGTGATCCAGGGGATTGTCGCCGGGCCGCTGATCCCGCTCTCCCAGAGCTTATTACTGAACAACTATCCGCCCGCCAAACGCAGTATCGCGCTGGCGCTGTGGTCGATGACGGTGATTGTCGCGCCGATCTGCGGCCCGATCCTCGGCGGCTGGATCAGCGATAACTATCACTGGGGCTGGATCTTCTTTATCAACGTGCCGATTGGCGCGCTGGTGGTGCTGCTGACGCTGCAAACGTTGCGCAACCGTGAGACCCGCACCGAACAGCGGCGCATTGATGCCGTGGGTTTAGGGCTGTTGGTGATCGGTATCGGCAGTTTGCAGGTGATGCTGGACCGGGGGAAAGAACTCGACTGGTTTAGCTCCAACGAAATCATCATTCTGACCATTGTTGCGGTGGTGTCGATAAGCTTCCTGATTGTCTGGGAGCTGACCGACGACAACCCGATAGTCGATCTGTCGTTGTTTAAGTCGCGCAACTTTACCATCGGCTGTTTGTGTATCAGCCTGGCGTACATGCTCTACTTCGGGGCCATCGTTCTGCTGCCGCAACTGCTACAGGAGGTATACGGCTATACCGCAACCTGGGCGGGTCTGGCGTCAGCGCCGGTGGGGGTCATACCGGTGTTGCTGTCGCCCATTATTGGGCGGTTCGCGCACCGGCTGGATATGCGCCGGCTGGTGACGTTCAGCTTCATTATGTATGCGGTCTGTTTCTACTGGCGTGCGTATACCTTCGAACCGGGAATGGATTTTGGTGCGTCGGCCTGGCCGCAGTTTATCCAGGGCTTCGCCGTGGCGTGTTTCTTTATGCCGCTGACCACCATTACCCTGTCCGGGCTGCCACCGGAACGCTTGGCTGCCGCATCGAGTTTGTCGAACTTTATGCGTACGCTGGCAGGTTCTATCGGGACATCGATCACCACCACGCTGTGGACCAACCGCGAGTCGCTGCATCACGCTCAGCTTACCGAGTCGGTAAACCCTTACAACCCGAATGCCCAGGAGATGTATAGCCAGCTTCAGGGGCTGGGGATGAGCCGGGAGCAGGCGTCAGGCTATCTGGCGCAGCAAATCACCAACCAGGGGCTAATTATCTCGGCAAACGAGATTTTCTGGGTCTCTGCGGGGGTGTTCCTGGTGCTGCTGGGGCTGGTGTGGTTTGCCAAACCTCCCTTCGGGGCGGGCGGCGGTGGCGGTGGCGGTGGCGGTGGCGGTGGCGCGCATTAGCGCCCTGTTACTGAAACTAAAAAAAGCGCCATTGGCGCTTTTTTTATGGGCACAGCGTGAGGACTAGATGTGCAGTTCTTTCAGCGTTTCTTTCGGCAGCGCCAGCTCGTCGTTGCTGTTAACGCCCACGCCGCGATCGACGATGTGACGGGCGATTTCCTGCGCTTCTTCCAGAGAGTGCATATGGTAAGTGCCGCACTGGTAAACGTTCAGTTCCGGGATTTGGTTCTGCTCTTTCACCTTCAGCACGTCTTCCATTGCCGCTTTCCATGCGTCAGCCACGCGCTGTTCCTGCGGCTCGCCAATCAGGCTCATGTAGAAGCCGGTGCGGCAGCCCATCGGCGAAATGTCGATGATTTCCACGCCGTCGCCGTTCAGGTGATCGCGCATAAAGCCCGCGAACAGGTGCTCCAGCGTGTGAATGCCTTTTTCCGGCATCACTTCCTGGTTAGGCACGCAGAAACGCAGGTCGAATACGGTGATGGTGTCGCCGTGCGGAGTGTGCATGGTTTTGGCTACACGCACCGCCGGCGCCTGCATACGGGTATGGTCAACGGTAAAGCTATCCAGTAATGGCATCGGGTCACCTCCAGGCAGTGATATTTTTTAAATTAAAATGAACTATTGGTTTCCAGGCGAGTCTGAATATATGAAAGACGCGCATTTGTTATCATCATCCCTGTCTTCAGAGATGAAATTTTTGGCCACACACGGTGTGGCCTTTTTCTTTTCTTAGCCTTGCTTCGCCAGAAAATCTTCAAACGATTCCGTATCTGCCGCTTCAATGGCGCGCTGGCGCTCCCAGGATTCAACCTGTTCTTTCGCAAAATCGGCTTCGCTCAGCACTTCCAGCGGCTCTTCACGCAGCTGCGCGCGATACTGCTCCGCCAGCGCACGACCAGTGCCGCCAATCCCTTTTTCAATCATCGAACTCAGGATACGCGCCGAGTAGGTTAATTCCGGGTTGTCGAAACAGGCGACCAGCTGTTGGCAAACGTCCTGATACTGACGGTTACCGGCGATACCGTCGAGCGTTTGGGCGACGGTCATTAAATCACGGAACAGATCTTTACCCACTTTCTCAAGCGGATGTTGCGCCGTTTCGCAGCCGATACCCAGGGTTAAGCCCGGTTTGCGGCCTTCAAGGATCACGCGGTTCCAGTTTGTACGGGTACACAGCAGTTCATCGCTGCTCATTTCCGGCGCATCCGCCAGCACGCACCAGATCATAAACAGATCCAGGAAACGCACCTGCTGCTCATCCACGCCCGTCGCTGAGAACGGGTTGATATCCAGCGAGCGCACTTCGATATACTCAATACCGCCGCGCATCAGCGCATCCGACGGCGACTCGCCTTTGCGGGTGACGCGTTTCGGACGGATAGGCGCATACAGCTCGTTTTCAATCTGCAGAATGTTGGTATTAATTTGCAGATGCTTATCGCCCTCTTTCAGGCCGATTTTCGCGTACTCTTCCGACGGGGTTTTAATCGCCCGCTTCAATCCTGTCACATAAGTATCGAGATCGTTAAACGTAATCCCGAGATTGCTTTGCGATTTATTGGTATAGCCCAAATCGCTCAGGCGCAAAGATGTGGCGTACGGCAGGTAATACATGCCGCAGTCGGTTTTTTCGAACGGCAGTGTGGTCGGTTTGCCCTGCAGGAAAGAGGCGCAAATCGCCGGCGATGCGCCGAACAGATACGGGATCACCCAGCCAAAACGATAATAGTTGCGGATCAGGCGGAAATAGCCTGCCGAGATGGCAGCTTTGCCACTGTCGCTGTCGGTAACGCCGCATTTCGCCTGCCAGAACGCCAGCGGTAGCGAGAAGTTGTAATGCACGCCAGAGATGGTTTGCATCAGCGCGCCATAGCGGTTTCTCAGCCCTTCGCGGTACAGCGTTTTCAGGCGGCCAATATTGGAGCTGCCGTACTGCGCCAGTTCGATATCCTGGCCGTCTTCGATATAGCACGGCATACTGAGCGGCCACATACGCTCATCGCCCAGCTCGCGTGCCACGTGACGATGAATATCGCGCAGCACCGCCAACATATGGTCGATATCGTCATCAACGGGAGTAATAAACTCCAGCAGCGCTTCCGCAAAGTCGGTAGTGATCCACTGATGCGTGAGCGTTGAACCCAGGCTCTCTGGATGCCCGGTTTGGGCCAGATGCCCTTCTGGCGTTACGCGTAATGTTTCGCGCTCCAGCCCACGACGAATGCCCTGTAGCACATCAGGATGATTTTCCAGCCAGGCCAGCGCCTGTGATACGTCCGGGATCAAATTGACCTCCCGCCTGTCGAATTCATTTTTATTAAGCATAATTGTAATGGTTGACGATTAAAGGTCACTCAAACAATCCAATTAGTGCCACCACGCCATCCCCTGGAGCGTTGCCAGTGCCACAATGATGTAGCGCAACGCTTTACCCAGGCATAAAAAAAGTACCACCGGCCCCCACGATAAACGCAGCCATCCGGCAAGCAGGCACAACAAATCGCCTATGACAGGCATCCAGCTAAGTAATAGCGCAACTGGACCAAAACGTTGTAGCCAGTAAACCGCTTTTTCCTGCCAGCGCGACGTTTCGCGTAACGGAAAAAACCGACCAAGAATAACGTTAGTCAGGCCTCCAAGGCTATTACCTATTGTTGCTATTAAAACTAATACCCACGGCTCGCTTTTCCCGGCCAGTAACAACGCGATCAACACCGCTTCGGAACTGCCGGGTAATAAAGTAGCGCTCAAAAAACTGCTGGAGAATAGCGAGAACAGTGACAGCGCGTCACTCACAGTAAGCGTACATCCACCGCATCCATCCCTGCCCTCTGGGCAGCCTGGATACCGAAATCCGCATCTTCGAAGACCACGCATTTTTCAGGCGCAACGCCCATCAGCGCGGCGCAACGCAAAAAGGTATCCGGGGCAGGTTTGTGATGCTGAACGTGATCGGCGGCGACAACAGCCTGGAAATAGTGGCGCAAGCCTAAATGTGCTAATAACGCCTCGGCAATAGCACTTTCACTTCCGGTGCCGACGGCCATAGGACGACGCCCATGCCACGCTTTAACCACGTCGATTAACGGCAGCGGGCGCACGGTATCCAGCAGCATCGCTTTGACTGCCAGCGTTTTTTCACGCGCCAGTTCATGCGGGTCGAGCGTCGCACCATTGAGGGCGATAACCGCTTCGGCGATACGCCAGGTAGGGGAACCATTGAGCGCAACCATGGCTTCGAGGTCAAATTGCATACCGTAACGTCCTAATACGTCGCTCCACGCCTTACGGTGTGTCGGTTCGGTATCCAGGATGGTGCCATCCATATCGAAAATTAGCCCGTCGTAACGATCGTACATTTAGCCCCCAAAGTTGATTACAGGAGCGTTACTTTAGCGTAAACAAGGGTAAATGTCGCTGACTGAACCTGAGGTTATGTATGGCCGATGAAGGATTGAGCAAAAAAGATTTTGATAAGAAGAGAATGATGTATTCGGGAGGATTCAATAATGGTGCATCCGGGAGGATGACTCGGCTGCGCCTCGCCCTGCGGGCCGTTGCTGACGCAACGTTATCCTCCCTGGTGCTCGCGCTGTTATCTGGAAGAATAATGGTGCATCCGGGAGGATTCGAACCTCCGACCGCTCGGTTCGTAGCCGAGTACTCTATCCAGCTGAGCTACGGATGCATCGGGATTACTGCTGTACTACTGAATCAATGTCACTCATCATGCCGCAACACTGATGAAGATGGTGCATCCGGGAGGATTCGAACCTCCGACCGCTCGGTTCGTAGCCGAGTACTCTATCCAGCTGAGCTACGGATGCATCGGGATTACTGCTGTACTACTGAATCAATGTCACTCATCATGCCGCAACACTGATGAAGATGGTGCATCCGGGAGGATTCGAACCTCCGACCGCTCGGTTCGTAGCCGAGTACTCTATCCAGCTGAGCTACGGATGCAAATGGCGGTGAGGCGGGGATTCGAACCCCGGATGCAGCTTTTGACCGCATACTCCCTTAGCAGGGGAGCGCCTTCAGCCTCTCGGCCACCTCACCACACGCCTCTTGCGAGTGCCCCGAAGAACTTGTTTCTGCTCATCGGCGCTGCGTGGCGCACATATTACTTTCTGGGACTTATAAGTCAAACAATTTTTCCCGACTCTGTTTCGTTTGCACAATTCACGCGCAATTCGTCTGCTTTGCCAACAAAAAGGGCGTTTAATCAACATGAAACCACAGAGAAATCGCATAAAAACGCAGGGCAGCAGCAAGGGCAAAAAGGGAAAGTCAGAGGAAATAAAGGCAGGGAAAGGAGGTTGCGTCTCGCCATGCAGCGAGACGCGATAACTTTAGAAACTGGACTGTTGCGATTTTTCAGCCTGGATACGCTGGTAGATCTCTTCACGGTGTACGGAAACTTCTTTGGGGGCGTTTACGCCAATGCGTACCTGGTTACCCTTTACCCCAAGAACCGTTACAGTCACCTCATCACCAATCATGAGGGTCTCACCAACTCGACGAGTCAGAATCAGCATTCTTTGCTCCTTGAAAGATTAAAAGAGTCGGGTCTCTCTGTATCCCGGCATTATCCATCATATAACGCCAAAAAGTAAGCGATGACAAACACATAAAGTGTAAGCAGTCACGGCATCACATTCTGTTAAACCTAAGTTTAGCCGATCCAGAAATTTTCAACCCGACTTTATCGTTATATACCCGTTCACATCCATGCTACAGAAAGTCCTACAACTCGTTACATCTTATCGCAAACATCCTCTTTGCGATGGATTCACGAGACCTGTCAGCCCACTGACACACGAGAAATAAGGGGTAACGTGGGTAGAGAGAGAAAGGCGCCATAACAACGGATTGTTATAGCGCCTTCGCCTATACCTTATTCATTATGAGAGTCGCGATGCGACCCAGTTTTCTACGCTGGCAAGGGCTGCCGGCAATGCCTGGGCATCCGTACCACCGGCTTGCGCCATGTCCGGACGTCCACCGCCTTTACCCCCAACCTGCGAAGCTACCATACCGATCAATTCACCTGCTTTTACGCGGTCGGTCAAATCTTTCGAGACCCCCGCAATCAGAGAAACCTTAGCATCGGCAACGGTCGCCAGTACGATAACCGTGGAGCCCAGTTGATTTTTCAGGTCATCAACCATCGTACGCAGCATTTTCGGTTCAACGCCGGTCAGTTCGCTGACCAGCAGTTTTACGCCATTCATTTCAACGGCTTTACTGCTGAGGTTCGCGCTTTCCTGAACCGCCTGTTGTTCTTTTAGCTGCTGCAGCTCTTTTTCAAGCTGGCGCGTACGCTCAATCACCGCACGAACTTTATCGTTCAGATTCTGGCTGTCGCCTTTGAGCAATTGCGCGATATCGTGTAACTGATCGTTCTGGGCGTGAACCTGCGCCAGCGCGCCTTCGCCAGTGACCGCTTCGATACGGCGTACGCCCGCCGCGGTGCCGGACTCAGCAACAATGTGGAACAGACCGATATCGCCGGTGCGATCGGCATGAATACCGCCGCACAGCTCGGTGGAGAAATCGCCCATGCTCAGTACGCGCACGTGTTCGTCATATTTCTCGCCGAACAGCGCCATTGCGCCTTTCGCTTTGGCCGTTTCAAGATCCATTACCTGGGTTTCAATCGGCAGGTTACGGCGGATTTGCGCGTTCACCAGATCTTCCACTGCGCGGATTTCTTCCGGCTTCATGGCTTCAAAGTGGGAGAAGTCAAAACGCAGGCCTTTATCGTTAACCAGCGAGCCTTTCTGTGCAACGTGGGTGCCCAGTACCTGGCGCAATGCCGCATGCATTAAGTGAGTGGCGGAGTGGTTCAGACGGATACGCGCACGACGCGCTTCGTCCACCTGCGCTTTTACGCCCTCGCCCACTTTCAGCACGCCGCTGGTCAGTTTGCCGATATGGCCGATTGCCTGACCATACTTCTGGGTATCTTCGACGCAGAAGGCAAAACCATTGCCCAGCAACTCGCCGCGATCGCCCACCTGGCCGCCGGATTCCGCATAGAACGGCGTTTCGTTCAGGATCACTACCGCCTGCTCGCCGGCTGCGATTTGCTCAACGGCTTTGCCGTCAACAAACAGTGCAGTCACTTTGCCCGTCAGTTCAACGTGGTCATAACCTTTAAATTCAGATGCGCCTTCAACGCGGATCATGGCGTTATAGTCAGCGCCAAAACCGCTGGATTCGCGCGCGCGACGGCGCTGCGCTTCCATCGCGGCTTCAAAGCCCGCTTCGTCAACTTTGATGTTACGCTCGCGGCACACGTCAGCGGTCAAATCCACCGGGAAACCGTAAGTGTCATACAGACGGAACGCGGTTTCACCATCCAGGGTATCGCCGGACAATTTCGCCAGTTCTTCATCCAGCAGCGCCAGGCCACGCTCAAGCGTACGGGCAAATTGTTCTTCTTCAGTTTTCAGAATTTGCTCAACCTGAGCCTGCTGACGTTGCAGATCTTCACCGGCGGAACCCATCACGCGAATCAGCGGGCCAACCAGCTTGTAGAAGAAGGTGTCCTTCGCGCCCAGCATATTGCCGTGGCGAATCGCGCGACGAATGATACGGCGCAGCACGTAGCCACGGTTTTCATTGGACGGGATAACCCCATCGGCAATTAAAAATGCGCAGGAGCGGATGTGGTCAGCGATAACGCGCAGAGATTTGTTGCTCAGATCGGTTGCGCCGGTTTCTTTCGCCACTGCCTGAATCAGATCGCGGAACAGGTCAATTTCATAGTTGGAGTTAACGTGTTGCAGTACCGCCGCAATACGCTCCAGGCCCATACCGGTATCGACGGACGGTTTCGGCAGCGGTTCCATCGTACCGTCAGCCTGACGGTTGAACTGCATAAACACGATGTTCCAGATTTCGATATAGCGGTCGCCGTCTTCTTCCGGGCTTCCCGGAGGGCCACCCCAGATATGGTCGCCATGGTCGAAGAAAATCTCGGTGCAAGGACCACACGGACCGGTATCGCCCATCTGCCAGAAGTTATCAGAGGCGTAAGCTGCACCTTTGTTGTCGCCGATACGAATAATGCGTTCGCGCGGGACGCCCACTTCTTTTTCCCAGATTTCATAGGCTTCATCGTCAGATTCGTAAACGGTGACCCATAAACGATCTTTCGGCAGGTTAAACCACTGCTCGCCGGTCAACAGCTCCCAGGCGTACTGGATAGCATCATGTTTGAAATAGTCACCGAAGCTGAAGTTGCCCAGCATTTCGAAGAAAGTGTGGTGACGGGCGGTGTAACCGACGTTTTCCAGATCGTTGTGTTTACCACCCGCACGCACGCAGCGCTGCGCGGTAGTTGCGCGGGAATAATTACGCTTATCGAGACCAAGGAAAACATCCTTGAACTGGTTCATCCCGGCGTTGGTAAACAGCAGTGTGGGATCGTTGTTGGGAACCAGAGAGCTGCTGGCAACTACCTGATGTCCTTTACTATGGAAAAAATCGAGAAACGCCTGACGGATCTCAGCGGTGCTCTTGCTCATAATTATCCTGAAATCAAGCTAACGAATTGTCGTAAGCCGGACATGATAAACCGACTGGTGAATCGCTGTCCGCCCTGACGGGAAAAAAGTGGGAATAAGATAAGTTTTCTGAGGAGGGAAGTAAAATCCAGGATGCGCTCAATCGGCAAAATTTCGGTATATCTCCTGTATATCCTCCATCAGGAAGCCTCTGTACAGCAAAAACCGCTGCACTTTTACCTTCTCAGGATAGTTACGCGGCAACGGTTCGCCAAATTTGCGTACGGCGATATCCCAGGTGATTTGCTGCCAGTCGATGTCACATGCCCGAAACGCGGCGTCACAGTGCTCGCGGGTTAACCCTTTTTGCTGTAATTCTTGACGGATACGCTGTGGGCTATACCCTTTGCGGGATCGGCTGGCGATATACCGCCCTGCGAAGTTGACGTCATCCAGCCAGTTGTGCTCATAGCACCAGCGAATCACATTTTCGACGTCTTCAGCGGAGATGGATTCAGCTTCATCCTGTCGCGACTTCATCATAAAAGGCGCAGCCAGCTTGCGACGCAGCTCTTGCTCGCTGTGATCGCGCATGGCGAGTAAACGGGTCGCCCGATCGCATAAACGTGCGTATACCGAGCGGCGGGGAGAACGGTCAGTCATATCAAATTACGCGTCAGTAATAAAAAAGGGCTGCCTGGGCAGCCCTGAGAATCAGAAGTCTTCGTTAGTTTCTGACTCGTCTTTTTCATACTCTTCAGTAGAGAAAGCCGGTTTGTCATCCTGATTGTGCAACAGTTGCTCACGCAGTTTCTTTTCAATCTCCTGCGCAATCGCTTTGTTTTCCTTCAGGAAGTTAGTGGCGTTCGCTTTACCCTGGCCCACTTTCTCACCATTGTAGCTATACCACGCACCCGCTTTTTCAATCAGCTTGTGCTTCACGCCCAGGTCAACCAGCTCGCCGTAGAAGTTGATGCCTTCACCGTAAAGGATCTGGAATTCAGCCTGTTTAAACGGCGCTGCAATTTTGTTCTTCACCACTTTCACGCGGGTTTCGCTACCCACCACTTCGTCGCCCTCTTTCACGGCGCCGATACGGCGGATATCAAGACGTACGGAAGCGTAGAACTTCAGCGCGTTACCACCGGTTGTGGTTTCCGGGTTACCGAACATCACACCAATCTTCATACGGATCTGGTTGATGAAAATCAGCAGCGTGTTGGACTGCTTCAGGTTACCTGCGAGTTTACGCATTGCCTGGCTCATCATACGTGCCGCGAGGCCCATGTGAGAGTCACCGATTTCACCTTCGATTTCCGCTTTCGGTGTCAGCGCCGCAACGGAGTCGACGATGATCACGTCAACCGCGCCGGAACGCGCTAAGGCGTCACAGATTTCGAGCGCTTGTTCACCGGTATCCGGCTGAGAACACAGCAGGTTGTCGATATCAACGCCCAGCTTGCGTGCGTAGACCGGGTCCAGCGCGTGTTCAGCATCGATAAAGGCACAGGTTTTACCTTCGCGCTGCGCTGCGGCGACAACCTGCAGGGTCAGCGTGGTTTTACCGGAAGATTCCGGACCATAGATCTCAACGATACGGCCCATCGGCAGACCGCCCGCGCCAAGCGCGATATCGAGGGAGAGTGAGCCCGTTGAAATGGTTTCCACATCCATGGAGCGGTCTTCACCCAGACGCATGATGGAGCCTTTACCAAATTGCTTTTCAATTTGGCCCAGAGCTGCCGCTAACGCCTTCTGTTTGTTTTCGTCGATAGCCATTTTTACTCCTGTCATGCAAAGTGAAGCACCATCGCCCACGTTGCCGCTATTATTTCGATGAAGCAATTATACTGTATAGTCATACAGTATCAAGCCTTTTGTAGAAATTGTTGCCAGAGCGTTTTTAACGCATAAACCGTGGCCTGAAGCCGCACGGCATCGCGGTCGCCGCTAAAACATTCATGCCGCGTGAGGGTCTCGCCATGACGGCTGGCGAACCCAAACCAGACCGTGCCCACCGGCTTTTGCTCGCTGCCGCCGTCCGGCCCGGCAATCCCGCTAATAGAAACCGCATAGCTGGCATTGGCGGCAGCCAGGGCACCCTGCGCCATCTGGATCACCACCGGCTCGCTCACGGCGCCGTGCTGGTTGAGCGTGTCGGCGTCAACGCCGATCATTTGCGCTTTTGCCTCGTTACTGTAGGTGACAAATCCGCGTTCAAACCAGGCGGAACTGCCCGCAATATCGGTAATCGCTTTCGCGACCCAGCCGCCGGTGCAAGACTCCGCCGTCGTTACTGTCGCGCCCTGGCGTTTTAACGCTTCGCCCACCGTTTTGCTCAGCTGCTTCAATTCATCGTCAGTCATCACGGCTCCAATTGTAGTGAGGGCAATGCGCTTAGCAATGCGCACTGCCCTTTTTCAGCGATTACATTTTGCGTTTACGAGATCGATTCCAGAAAGCCGCTACTGAACGCGCGCCATCGCCACCGCCTGGCCCAGTTGCCATACCGCCATCGCGTAATGGGTGCTGTGGTTGTAGCGCGTGATGGTGTAGAAATTCGGCAAACCGTACCAGTACTGATAACGCGTCCCGATATCCAGGCGCAGCAAACTGACCTGCGAGTGGTTGCCCAACGGTTGTTGCGGCGTTAAGCCAGCGGCCGCCAGCTGTGCCGGAGAATATTTGGTCTTGAAGCCGTTTTCTAAACCTGGCGCTTCACCATTGGCCTGTACGGCCACCGGCTCACCTTTCTCCCAGCCATGTGCTTTGAAGTAATTTGCTACGCTGCCGATGGCATCAACTGGATCCCAAAGATTAATATGTCCATCTCCATTAAAATCAACGGCGTATTCTTTATAGGAGGATGGCATAAACTGTCCGTAGCCCATAGCACCGGCAAACGATCCTTTCAGCTCCAGTGGGTCGTCGCCTTCATCACGCGACATCAGCAAAAAGGTTTCCAGTTCGCTGGAGAAATACTCGGCACGGCGCGGATAAGCGAATGAAAGGGTTGCCAGCGCATCCAGAATGCGGGTCTTGCCCATCACGCGCCCCCAGCGGGTTTCCACACCAATAATGCCAACGATAATTTCCGGCGGCACGCCGTACACCATAAAGGCGCGATTCAGCGCGTCCTGGTATTGATTCCAGAAAACAACGCCGTTCTGGACGTTATCCGGGGTAATGAATTTATCGCGATAACGCAGCCATGCCCCGTTAGGCCCGGAAGGCGGCAGCGTGGTCGGCGCTTGTCTGTCCATCAGGCGCAGCACGTAGTCCAGCCGCTTGGCCTGAGAAAGCACTTCATGAAGCTGTTGGCGGTTAAAGCCGTGTTTGCTGACCATCATATCGATGAATTTTTCAGCGGCGGGGTTATTAGCAAAATCACCGCTGGAGAGATAAACATCATGCTGCGGCTGAAGTAAAAATCCGCCTTGCGGCGTACCCGCAGTATTGGCGGCGGCAGTTTCTGTGGTGGTTTTAGGTTTACTGCTGCATGCGGAAAGCAGCACCAGAAGAGGCAAAAGAGCAGCATAACGACGCTTAATCATGAGTTGTCCATAAAGCAAATCAAACGAGTGAATATCATGGTAGAACATTCAGCGCGGGAGGCGAAGCGCGGCGCGCCCTAATGGGAAATTATCGGAATCAAAGCGGCCGAATGCCCACGCTAAAATTTGATGAAAATCAAACAAAGTTGTGGTCATACAAAACCTTACACAACTTTGGGCGGCACGCTTTTGACTCTCCCCTAAGGGGAAGGTTTAGAGTTTGGCGACAAATCGTACCCAAAGGAAATTATCATGCGTCGCACACTCCTGCTTTCTCTGCTTGGCCTTGCCGTTTCCGGCAGTGCCCTGGCCGCAACGTCGCAAACTGACTTTCTGGCCCAGTATGGCCTTGCGGGTAAAAACACCCAGCAAATGGTTGAGGCTATCGACCAGAATCCGCAAGCGCGCCCGCTGCCGTTTAGCGCGTCAATCACCAGTACCGAGTTAAAATTATCGGACGGTAAACAGGCTTATGCGTTCCCGTTAGCGGATAAATTTTATCTCTCCGTCGCACCTTACGAACATCAGACCCATCCCTGTTTCAACCACAGTTTGTCGGGTTGCCAGGGAGAGATGCCGAACACCACCTTCGACGTTAAAGTGACCGATCTGAAAGGCAATGTGGTGCTACAAAAAAGCGTGAAGAGCTATCAGAACGGCTTTGTGGGATTGTGGCTGCCGCGCGATATGCAGGGCACGCTGGATGTGAGCTATCAGGGAAAAACCGCCTCCTCGCCCATCGCGACCCACAGCGAGAGCCAGACCTGCCTCACTACCTTGAAGCTGTAACACCGCGATGAAGAGATGATGCGCCCTCGTCGCATCATCTCTTACGAGCCGGCGCGTAAACCTGCTGTAATCCCCTGCACTGCCTGCCACGCTTTTAGACGTTGCCTCGCAAGAATGATTTTTTGTGCACAAATGCGTTTACCACCCTTGCCAAGCTTCTGGTAACGTGGCGTCGTCAGTCATCCGCCACCTTGGGTGAATCACACTAAAAAAGAGTGTTAAGATGTGCACTCAAAAAATTCTTTTCCCGCTGTGCGATTTAAAACGAGCAAAATCAGATGATTGAGTCTACTGACAAGGACTTTACCGACCATACGCCCATGATGCAGCAGTACCTGCGTCTTAAATCACAGCATCCAGAAATCCTGCTTTTCTATCGAATGGGCGATTTCTATGAGCTGTTTTACGATGATGCGAAACGCGCGTCGCAGTTGCTGGATATTTCGCTGACTAAACGCGGCGCATCGGCAGGCGAGCCTATCCCAATGGCGGGCGTCCCCCATCATGCGGTAGAAAACTATCTGGCGAAGCTGGTCAATCTCGGCGAGTCTGTGGCGATCTGCGAACAAATCGGCGATCCAGCCACCAGCAAAGGGCCGGTTGAACGCAAAGTGGTACGCATCGTTACGCCAGGCACCATTAGCGACGAAGCGCTATTACAGGAGCGCCAGGATAATCTGCTAGCCGCGCTGTGGCAGGACAGTAAAGGGTTTGGCTACGCCACGCTGGATATTAGCTCTGGCCGGTTCCGCCTTAGCGAGCCGCAGGATCGGGAAACCATGGCTGCGGAGTTGCAGCGAACCAATCCCGCGGAACTGCTGTACGCCGAAGATTTTGCCGAAATGTCGCTGATCGAGGGCCGTCGCGGTTTGCGCCGCCGTCCACTATGGGAATTTGAAATCGACACGGCGCGCCAACAGCTCACTATGCAGTTCGGCACCCGGGACCTGACGGGCTTTGGTGTGGAAAACGCGCCGCGCGGGCTATGCGCCGCCGGTTGTCTGCTGCAGTACGTCAAAGATACGCAACGCACCTCGCTGCCTCATATTCGATCTATCACGATGGAGCGCCAGCAGGACAGCATCATCATGGATGCCGCTACACGCCGCAATCTTGAAATCACCCTGAATCTGAGTGGCGGCATTGAAAATACCGTGGCTTCTGTACTGGATAGCACCGTCACGCCAATGGGCAGCCGTATGCTGAAACGCTGGCTGCATATGCCGGTACGCCATCACGAAACATTGCGTTCACGCCAGCAAACCATCGCCGCGCTGATGGATCGCACCAGCGAACTCCAACCTGTGCTGCGTCAGGTGGGCGATCTGGAGCGTATTCTGGCTCGCCTGGCGCTGCGTACCGCGCGTCCTCGCGACTTAGCGCGCATGCGTCATGCCTTTCAGCAGTTGCCGATCCTGAACGAACTGCTTGGCGACATCGACAGCGAGCACGTGCAAACCCTGCGTCAAAATATGGGCGAGTTTAGCGAGCTATGTTCATTGCTGGAGCGCGCCATTATTGACTCTCCGCCTGTGTTAATTCGTGACGGTGGGGTCATTGCCCCTGGCTATAACGAAGAGCTGGATGAGTGGCGCGCGCTGGCAGACGGTGCGACTGATTATCTCGATCGTCTGGAAATCCGCGAGCGTGAAAAACTGGGGCTGGATACGCTGAAGGTCGGCTTCAATGCCGTCCACGGTTATTACATTCAGGTCAGTCGCGGGCAAAGCCATCTGGTGCCGATGAATTATGTACGCCGTCAGACGCTGAAAAACGCCGAGCGCTACATCATCCCTGAGCTAAAAGAGTACGAAGACAAAGTCCTCACCTCAAAAGGAAAAGCGCTGTCGCTGGAAAAACAGCTCTACGATCAGCTGTTCGATATGCTACTGCCGCATTTGGCTGATTTGCAGCAAAGCGCCAGCACGCTTGCTGAACTGGATGTTCTGGTAAACCTCGCCGAACGCGCGTTAACGCTTAATTACTGCTGCCCCACCCTGAGTGATAAACCCGGCATCAACATTGTCGAAGGGCGTCACCCGGTGGTGGAACAGGTGCTTAACGAACCCTTTATCGCTAACCCGTTGGCCCTGTCTGCCCAGCGCAAGATGTTGATTATTACCGGTCCGAACATGGGCGGTAAAAGTACCTATATGCGCCAGACCGCGCTGATCGTCTTAATGGCCTATATCGGTAGCTTCGTACCCGCAACGCAGGCGGAAATCGGCCCCATTGACCGGATATTTACCCGTGTTGGCGCGGCGGATGACCTGGCCTCGGGCCGGTCAACCTTTATGGTTGAAATGACCGAAACCGCCAATATTCTGCATAACGCCACCGAGTACAGTCTGGTGCTTATGGATGAGATTGGCCGAGGTACCTCTACTTACGATGGGTTATCCCTGGCGTGGGCCTGCGCGGAAAGCCTGGCGAACCGTATTAAGGCGTTTACCCTGTTCGCGACGCACTATTTTGAGCTCACTACATTGCCTGAAAAAATGGAAGGCGTCGCCAACGTACATCTGGACGCTATCGAGCATGGCGATACTATCGCCTTTATGCATACCGTGCAGGAAGGCGCGGCCAGTAAGAGCTATGGCCTGGCGGTAGCGGCACTGGCTGGCGTGCCGAAAGACGTGATTAAACGCGCGCGTCAGAAGCTGCGTGAACTTGAGAACCTGTCAGGCAACGCATCGGCAACGCAAATCGACGGTACGCAGATGTCGCTGCTTGCCGCAGCGGAAGAAACCAGCCCGGCGGTAGAAGCGCTGGAGGCGCTGGATCCCGACTCGCTGTCGCCGCGTCAGGCGCTGGAGTGGATTTACCGGCTGAAAAATTTGGTGTAACGATGGCAGAGAAAGCGTGGAGAAGGGTGAAAACGCGTGTTCGCGCTTTACGACGCGCATAAAAAAATCTCTCGCCAGGAGAGATTTTCTGAGTAAAAAGGCGGTGAAATTCACCGCCTTTTTAAGAGCAAAACTTATTCGCGGAACAGCGCCTCAATGTTCAGACCCTGAGTCTGAAGAATTTCGCGCAGACGGCGCAACCCTTCAACCTGAATCTGACGAACACGCTCGCGAGTCAGGCCGATTTCACGACCTACATCTTCGAGCGTCGCCGCTTCATAGCCCAGCAGGCCGAAACGACGCGCCAACACTTCACGCTGTTTGGCATTCAGTTCGAACAGCCATTTGACGATACTTTGTTTCATGTCATCGTCTTGCGTGGTGTCTTCCGGGCCGTTGTCTTTTTCATCGGCCAGGATGTCCAGCAGCGCTTTCTCTGAGTCGCCACCCAGCGGGGTGTCAACAGAGGTAATACGCTCGTTGAGACGCAGCATACGGCTTACGTCATCAACCGGTTTATCCAACTGCTCGGCAATCTCTTCCGCGCTGGGCTCATGGTCCAGCTTGTGGGAAAGTTCACGCGCAGTACGCAGATAAACGTTCAACTCTTTAACAATGTGAATCGGCAGACGAATGGTACGGGTTTGATTCATGATCGCCCGTTCAATCGTTTGACGAATCCACCATGTGGCATAGGTTGAGAAGCGGAACCCGCGTTCCGGGTCAAATTTCTCGACAGCGCGAATCAGCCCCAGGTTGCCCTCTTCAATCAGATCCAGCAAAGCCAGACCACGATTGCTGTAGCGACGAGCAATTTTTACCACCAGACGCAGGTTACTTTCGATCATGCGTCGGCGGGATGCGACATCACCACGCAGGGCGCGGCGCGCGAAATAGACTTCTTCTTCTGCTGTTAACAGCGGGGAATAACCAATTTCCCCCAGATACAGTTGAGTCGCGTCCAGCACACGCTGTGTTGAACCTTGCGACAACAGCTCTTCTTCAGCTAAGTCGTTATCACTGGGTTCCTCTTCTATTAAGGCTTTTTCGTCAAAAGCCTCTACTCCGTTCTCATCAAATTCCGCGTCTTCATTTAAATCATGAACTTTCAGCGTATTCTGACTCATAAAGGTGGCTCCTACCCGTGATCCCTAAGTAAAGCAACGGCACTTTCTTGTTGGGACGCCATGACAACGACTGTCAATAACGTCCTTCAAAACAGAGTGACAAACCGCTTTACTAAATTATCGCTGCGGTAAGTAACGCAGCGGGTTTACGGATTTCCCCTTGTAACGAATTTCAAAATGCAAGCGTGTAGAACTGGTTCCGGTGCTACCCATGGTAGCTATTTTTTGCCCCGCCTTAACTTCTTGTTGTTCCCGGACCAGCATCGTATCGTTATGGGCGTAGGCACTCAGGTAATCATCGTTGTGTTTTATGATGATTAGATTACCGTAACCGCGCAGTGCATTGCCGGCATAAACTACCCGCCCGTCCGCTGTGGCGATGATAGCCTGCCCTTTACTGCCTGCGATATCGATCCCTTTGTTACCGCCTTCGTTAGCGGAGAAGTTCTCGATAACCTTGCCTTCAGCCGGCCAGCGCCATGTAGAAATCGGCGAACTGGTTGTCGTGCTGCTGACAGTCGGTTCAGTAGAGCTAACCACAGGTGCCGTAACCGGTGCTGTGACAACAGTCCCAGTACCCGGATTGTTCGGCAACATTTTGTTAGCACTTTGTTCACCTGAGGACTCAGAATACGTAATTGTTGGTTTCGACGCAACTACCGTGGTGGAATTTTGTGCAGGTGGGGTAATGATCCCCTGCGCAGTAGCATCGGCCTGGGTAATTGCATTACCGCCAGTGATAGGCGTTCCCGATGCGTTTCCAACCTGTAGCGTTTGTCCGACGTTCAAACCATAAGGGGGCTGGACGTTGTTACGCTGCGCTAAGTCACGGAAATCATTACCTGTTATCCAGGCAATGTAGAAGAGTGTATCACCACGCTTAACGGTATAAGTGCTACCGCCCGCATAACTTCCCTTCGGAATGTTCCCATATTTACGATTGTAAACAATTCGGCCATTTTCTGTACGAACTGGCTCCTCGGGAATGGCCTGTACCTGTGCAGGTTGGGTAACAGGACGCTGTACCGGTTGAATTTGTGGCGCAGGCGTCGGGGCTGGCGTATTCATTTTTGGCGGCGGTGTGATCAACATTCCGCTGCTGGTACTGCCGCCGCTATTGCCGCCGTTAACGGAACTGATCGGCGCTTGTGATTGATTGTTGGATGAACACCCGGCGACAAGAAGTGAAATAAGAGAAAGTGTCGCCACCCGGCGTGATATGAATTTATGGCTTCCCGCGCTCATTGTTCCCCCAAAAGATGGTCTTTACTGCTTAAAATGAAGACAACCGTGCCCGGCTATCAGCAAAGTGAAAATTCGCCTCACCATACGCCGAAAAGCCGATAAGGAAACAGGAAAAACTCCTGGTTATGCCAGTTCACCCCGAACTAAAGGTACGAAGCGAACGGCTTCCACGGTGTCGATAATGAACTCGTCGCCCCGCCGACGAACCCGCTTTAAGAGCTGGTGTTCATCGCCCACAGGCAAAACAAGAATACCGCCGTCGTCCAACTGCGCCATTAAGGCGGCAGGGATCTCAGGCGGCGCTGCTGTGACAATAATAGCGTCAAACGGCGCGCGTGCTTTCCAGCCTTGCCAGCCATCGCCGTGACGGGTTGAAACGTTGTGTAAATCGAGCTGCTTCAGGCGGCGTCTGGCGTGCCACTGAAGCCCTTTAATGCGCTCTACCGAGCAGACATGATGAACCAGATGCGCCAGAATGGCGGTTTGATAACCCGAGCCAGTACCAATTTCCAGCACCCGTGATTCAGGCGTCAGCTCCAGCAGCTCTGTCATTCTGGCAACCATATAAGGTTGCGAAATGGTCTGCCCCTGGCCTATCGGCAGCGCGACGTTATCCCAGGCTTTATGTTCAAACGCTTCGTCCACGAACTTATCGCGCGGAACCTGAGCTAATGCCTCAAGCACGCGCTCGTCGCTAATTCCTTGCGCACGCAACTGTTTTAAAAGTGTTTGTACGCGATTACTTACCATTGCCCATCCACTCCCGCACGATCAAGCCAGGTGGAGACTACCTCCTGCGCGCTATAGGCCGTCAGGTCAACGTGAAGAGGCGTTACCGAAACATAACCTTCATCCACGGCGGCAAAATCGGTTTCCGGTCCGGCATCGTGCTTTTCGCCGGGCGGCCCGATCCAGTACAGCGTATTACCGCGCGGATCCTGCTGAGGAATGACTTTATCTGCCGGATGACGGCTGCCGCAGCGCGTTACGCGGATGCCTTTAATCTCAGACAACGGTAAGTCAGGAACGTTGATGTTCAGAATGCGGCCAGTGCGCAACGGTTCGCGCTCTAGCGCCCGCAGGATGGAACAGGTGACTGCCGCCGCGGTTTCATAATGCTCAAAGCCGTTTAGCGATACCGCCAGGGCGGGGAAACCGAGGTGACGCCCTTCCATCGCCGCCGCTACCGTGCCCGAATAAATTACGTCATCACCAAGATTCGGCCCGGCATTAATGCCAGACACCACCACGTCAGGACGCGGGCGCATCAGTGCATTGACGCCGAGATAAACGCAGTCGGTAGGCGTGCCCATTTGCACGGCGATATCGCCGTTAGGGTATTCGAAAGTGCGCAGAGAAGACTCAAGCGTCAGCGAGTTTGACGCGCCGGAGCGATTGCGATCGGGTGCGACAACCTGCACCTCGGCGAATTCGCGTAAGGCTTTCGCCAGGGTTTGGATCCCCGGCGCATGGATTCCATCATCGTTACTCAGCAATATCCGCATTTAAACCATAACCATCTGATTTTATTAATACATGACTCACTGAGTCGTTTTTATTGTCCTGTTAGTTGTCCTGTTTTAATTTTGCTGCTCTTTTTTTGAGCATTAAAATTGAGGGCAACCGGTTCATTCTAACGCGAATTCGCCGACCAGATAAACAGTAGCAGTTCCGCAGGCGCACGCACGGATCACATCACCAGTGCTTCATCATCCCGCGATCCTTATCTACCCTGTCACCTAACTTTGAGTAAATCCGAAAACCGGGTGGTATAGCGAGGCGACAGCATATCCCGTTTCATCTGCCACTGCTGCTGTATACCCTGCCCTGCAAAGAACAGCGTGCCCTTTCCGCCTTTGGCATTGAGCTGATCCAGCACTTCCATAAGTTTCTCGCTGTTTCGCCGTGGCGCCGCATCGTCGAACAGGTTCAGTTGCGCCACACCCTGGCTGAAGAAATCGCCCAGCATCACCCCGGCTTTCTGGTACCGGTGACCGTCACGCCAGATATTATCGAGACAGCGCACCGCAGCGTTAATTATGTCGCGGCTGTCCTGGGTGGGGGTAAGAAGTTTTACAGATACGCTGTTACCGTAATATGGCTCGTTGATTGCAAAGGGGCTGGTTTTGACGAATGCGGAAATATACCGACAGTACTGGTGCTCGCCTCGCAGCTTCTCTGCCGCGCGCGCAGCATGACTGCATATTGCCTGATGCATCTGCTCGTATTCCATTACCCGTTCACCGAACGAACGGGAGCAAACAATTTCCTGTTTGGCTGGCGCGAATTCCTCCAGATCGAGACAGGGCTCGCCGCGCAGCTCCCGTACCGTTCGCTCGAGCACGACGTTAAAATGCTTCCTGATAACCCATGTTGAGGTGTCAGCCAGCTGGCATGCGTTGGTGATCCCCATTGCACCCAGCTTTTTACTGATGCGCCGTCCCACGCCCCAGACGTCTTCAACAGGAACGAGAGACATCAGACGCCGCTGGCGATCGACGTTCGACAAATCCACCACGCCACCGGTCTGCCGCTGCCATTTCTTCGCGGCGTGGTTCGCAAGTTTCGCCAGGGTTTTGGTCTGGGCAATGCCTACACCCACAGTGAGATGCGTGTTTTGCAAAACCGTGGCGCGGATTTCCCGACCGAAATCTTCTAGGTTCCGGCAGTTCCGCACGCCGGTGAGATCGCAAAAGGCCTCATCGATGGAATAAATTTCGACACGTGGACTCATTAATTCCAGCGTGGTCATCACCCGGTTAGACATATCCGCGTAAAGTTCATAGTTGCTGGAGAACGTGGCGACGTTGTGGCGCCGGAACAAATCCCTCTGTTTAAAAAACGGCTCACCCATAGTGATCCCGATTTGTTTCGCCTCAGCACTACGGGCAATGACGCACCCGTCGTTATTCGAGAGCACAACGACCGCGCGCCCTTTTAAATCGGGTCTGAACACCGTTTCGCATGATGCATAAAACGAGTTCACATCGACCAGGGCAAACATCAGTTTGTCGATTTAACGATGTACGTCACGACCCCGAAAACGTCCAGGGTGTCCTCACTACCAACCATGATCGGTGAGTAGGCGCTGTTCATGGGATTAAGCTGCACAGTCGGGCGCAGTTGTAATCGCTTAACAGTAAACTCTCCGCCCACCGCCGCGATCACGATATCCCCGTGTTCCGCTGTCCTGGAACTGTCCACCACCAGCAGGTCGCCGTCGCTGATTCCCGCTTCGAGCATCGAGTCCCCAGCAGCCTTAACGAAATATGTCGCGCTGGGGTGCTGGATCATCAGTTCATTCAGATCGATGCGTTGCTCGACATAATCTGCGGCGGGAGACGGAAACCCGCACTGCACAAGGTCTCCGAAGAGGGGCAGCGCGACAATCGCGCGCAACTCTGCTGGTGTGTAAAATTCCATAAAATCGGCTCCTGATAGTTATACTGTTTTTATATACAGTAGTTTCAATCAGTAAGCCGATCAATATCGGGTTTAACTATCAATTTCAGCGGCAGGCGTAACGGGCTGAATTAATTAGCCATGAGCCCCTCCACAATTTTCTTGAGCTCCTCAATATTTGATTTAAGTGCTTCAATTTCAACCTGCTGTGATTCATTTTCATCCATCAGGGACAGAATGGTTGCGTGATGCAGCGCAACCGTGACACCACTGTCACCGGCCTGCACTGACAGTGCATCTTCAACAATACTGCCGTCGTCCAGTTCGACGTCGCCAACGGTGATCCGCGCTTCCGGGAATGCCTCGTACAATTCATCTGCGATAACGCCGATACCGAATCTGCCAGACATCGCTTTTGATTTGTAAACCCAGGTAGCCGCTTTGATGAGCCGCATTTTACCGCGCGGATTCTCGATCTCTTTGATATCCGTTTTAGTGGCCCGGCCTGATGTGGCGCTTACCCACTGGCCGTTTCCTGCGTAGCCGTTACCATCGCTTGAGAGGGTAAATGCCGCCTGTAAAGTAAAGTCTGGGTTAACAATGGTGAACCGGTGCCCGCCAGCGCCAGCGGCCCTGTGGTTAACATATTCGGATTGCCCGTTTGTGGTATTCCATCCCTGGTAGTTACCCCCCGTCGCAGGGGCCTGAGGTGCCGTCTGTGCGAGCCTTAAGTAGCCACTAACTGTCGTAGGACCGTTGATCGTGCCGCCGGATTTGCCGTCGATAGTGCCGAGACGCGAATCATCCCCCGCGGCTACGGTGCCAGATGTGGTTCCAACGTTGCGGGTAGATGAGTTCCCCAGGCCCAGACCGGTACGGGCGGTAGCCTGCGTTGTGCCTCCGGTGCCACCGTTGGCAACGGGCACTGTATCGGTATTTGTAAAGACCTGTCGGACCGAGAAGGTCCGCGAACCTTTGGCGTTCGCAATACGTACTTTATAAATCCGCCAGGTAGAATCGTTTGCCTGATTTGCTATTAACGTTAATTCAATAACGGTTCCTGAAGACGTGATGCCATCGATCTGGACATAAACCTGGGTATTGGTCGGGTACGATATACCCGCCGGAATATTGGCCCAGGTGGTAGTGTTAGTAAGATATATGGCACCCGTAACAAATTCAGCCTGCTGCCAGTCAAAATCGCTGAGTGCCGTCATATTAGACACGCCGATACCGATATCATTCAGTGCCTTTGCGCCAGGCTGTTCCCATGATGACCAGGTGGTCCCGGATAGCGTACGTTGCCATGTGCGGTTAATGTTAGCTGTGCCGGTGGTGATATTGGTGTAGCGCTGAAGCAGTGAATTTGTGCTGGTTCGTAAAATAACCTCGCAAATGCCGGTGGCCACACCAGCCTGACCGGGAGATACAGGCCCGTTTGTCGCTGCTGCTGTAACTGACCAGGTGCCGGGTGTTAGCAGGGCATTTAAATCGCCCTCATAATAACCGGGACGCGAGTTAACGCCGACAAGATTCCAGTCACCCCAGGGGCCGTCCGTTCCGTTCCACGAAGCCGTCAGGGAGCGCACATAGACATTACCGCTGCGGACCGTATAACGCTGGGTACCGCCGAACTGCCCACCGGCGAAAACCTCGAGCAGGCCGACAGCGTTAGCTTCAGGAAAATTATTTACCAGCTGGGCACCGGCTGACGTACCCATTCCCCATAAGCCGACAAAATTCTGAACTGGCCCGTAACTGTTCAGGTTTGGCGTTGCCGGCAGCGCACCACGCCACTGTTGCGACGAGCCCACCAGCCCCGCCATTTTCTGCCAGCCAGGACCCGTTACGGCGGGCATGCTGCTGGTCAACTGGACGGTAATATCACCCGGTGCCGTATAGAAGTTTGTCCATACGCCCTTCTCGGTAAGCAGCCCGCGCAATGCTTCAGTGGACTGGGCCACCAGCTCTGCGGTGACCTGGTTCATCGTTTTACGCGGTACCGCTGCCCACGCTGCGCCGGTAAAGGTCGGCCCGGTAAACGGACTGACGAGCGTGGCCGCAGTGTTGCTTGTCACAGCATCAACAGGGAGCGTGTAAAGCACGCCGCCGATTGTCACGACAATGAAGTCGCCCGGCTTTAAATCTGTGGTAAACAGCGTACTGGTACCAACAACCGCTGTAGAGTTGTTTGTGAGTTTGAGGGTTCCTGCGGACATTGTGTCTCCTGAAAATAGGCAATAAAAAACCCGCCGGAGCGGGTTTTACGTTAGTTGGTCTGGGCAAACGAGCCGGTTCCACGCATGATGAGCATTGTGGGGGAAAGTATTTTCCCTGTTCCTCCAAGACCGGTTACGGCCTGGATTGAGCAGGTTACGACCCTGGCTGTCGTGCGGATACTGTGCATGACCGTTGAACTTCCGCCGCGCGGACGTGATCCACCAACTGGCCCGTACACATCAAACGATTTCGCCACGCCGTTAATGGTTATCGTGACCGTTGTGGCACCCTCCTGGGCCTGAGCGTTGTTGTGTTCAATCACGGCCATAACAACGATCTGCTTTTCGAGGTAACTCTCCGAGCTGTCTGTGTACTGGAAGGACCGGATTTCATTGCTGGATGCACCGGTATCCGCAAACACCTGGCCGTTGGCGACGTCACCCACGAAGTGCTTAGCCTCTACTGTTCCAGTAAATTTCCCGTCAGTGGCGTAAACCGTGCCGTTAAACACACCGTCTGTGGCATAAATCGAACCTGTAAACGAACCAGCGCTGGCATAGACGGTTCCCTTCACGGTGACGCCAGTGAAGTACGCAAATCCACTCTTGTTAACATGCCACCCGATATTGCCGGTGCCGTCCCAGTTCGTCGACTGGATGTACTGGCCGATTTTTGCATTATCGATGCTGGCATTCTGGATAAACGCCGACCGCAAAAACACCTGGCCGTTGAATACAAAGAACGCGGCTTCATAACTGCCCGGATCACTCCCTGAGTAAATGCCAAACTGATCGGCAGCAAACACGACTGTTGATTTATAGCCGCCACTCCCGTTTGGTTCGAGAGACATGCCGAACCCGGTGTTATACATCTGCCCGCCACGTTTAATCCCGAGATTGAGCGTGTAAGAAACCTTTGCGGTGCCGTTATCTGTGATTTCAGAGGTGAGTTTCTGGTTAATCGCCGCTTGTTGATTACCGAACTGCGTGGCGACCTGAGTTTGATATTGAGCAAATGCCTGGTTGGCGGAAGACTGTGCCTCCTGGATCGTCAAAATAGAACTGTCGACATCATCAAAGGACGCGGCCACTTCCAGTCGATATTCTGCGAACGCCTCATCAGCAGTAGCCTGTGCCGTCTTCACCTCAAGTATTTCCGCGGCGTTTTCACCGAACTGCACGGCAACAAGCTCCTGGAACTGAGCAAAGGCTCTGTCCGCATCAGCAATGGTGATTTTTACCTGTGAAACTTCAGCGCGCGCCAGCCCCACCTGCTCAAACTGCAACTGCGCACCTTCGACCTGCGCCAGAGTGTTCTGCATGGTTGCTTCGAGGCTGTAATCTATCCCGGCCTGCACGTTCTTAAATGCCTCAGAATCGCGCACCGCTTCATCGATGTAATCGAACATGCCCGGAATATCTGACGACGCCTTGCCTGATGCCTCAACAAAACCCGAAACACCGAACGCGTTGCGCGTCCGCACGTACATGTAATACGTTGTATCCGCTTTCAGTCCGTGAAGATTCCACTGGCTTGATCGCCCAAGGAACTGCGTCTGGTCTTCAATCAGCGCCGGATTAAGAATGCGATTCTCACCGCTGTACCAGAATTCAAATGTAGTGTCTGAAGTGGCAGTAACTCGCATGACCGGGACAATATCTGCTGAGAAAAGACCTGGCGTCCAGATAACGGATGACGGTGCCAGTGGCGCGCCGATAATCAGGTTTACCTGTGTTTCGGCACCCTTCATGCCGTTCTCGTTGCGGCCACGCACCCCAAGCATGTAATTCCCGGCATTGATTCCGTAGAAGTCATAGCGAAACTGGTCGGTTTCAAACTGTGCAACAACCGCCCCACTTTCGTTATAAACATACAGTTCGAACACCAGTTTTTTAGTTGTGGTGGCGGTTTCCCAGGTCGCCGTAACCTGCACGGTTTCGCTGTTGGTGTTAAGGATGCGAAGGTTCTCGATGTTGGGCACCCGGTATCCGTTCAGGGTATCGGTCGGCATCTCAAAAACCGCACCCTCGTCCACGATGGCCTGTTTGTTCGGGTCGTGCTGCCCCGCCGTGATGCTGTAAACCGAGTTGTTTTCCGTTTCGGCAATACTCAGGATGCGGAAAAGACGGACCGAGATTTCACTGATGGCGATGGCGAATACAGTGCCGTCACGCACCCAGGCAGGAACGCTGCGCAGGGTAATGACGCGTCCGGACACGCTCACAATGGGGTATTTCACAAACTTTCCGTTGCTGCCCATAAGCGACATGTTGTCGCCTGGCGAAACCAGACTGGAGACGTCCGCATCAACGGTAATATTCGCGCCGGAGTGTGAAACAATACGCCCGCCCAGCCGTGCCCCGGCATAGTCGTTATCCATGATTTCCACGACATCGCCGGGCGTAAAGGCGATTGCATCCCGGGCCATCTGGAAGGTTAACCGGCTACTCTCCCGTTTTGCGGTTTCCAGCAGCCATTTCCCGGCTCGCCAGGCCTGCCCGCGTGAAGTGCAACCGAACGCCTCCAGCGTTGTCTCGTTGTAGGTTCCACTACGCGCGATCATGGCATCGTCGGAAACATATTCCTTCACCTGCTCCCAGCCGTTATCCGGGTCAGTCCATGACACCACCACCCCATTGTATTTTTCGGCCCGTTTAACCGAGCTGCGGCTAAATTTCCCGTCAACAACATTCGCATTGGTAATGGTGGCAATCGGGTCCTGAGGTGTATCCAGCATGACCGTGAGACGAAGGCCATCCCAGAGAGCAATGCCCCTGAACATCCCGGCGATTTTATCCAGGATATCGCGGGCACTGGCCTGCTCGGTGATGTAGGCGTTCAGTGTCATACGCGGCTCTTTGCCGCCATAGCCGTCGTTCACCGGCTGATCGCAATACTGTGAAAGGATATAAAGCGCACCGTCGTCGACATCGATATAGCCCGCGCGCCGGGCCAGGCCAAAGCGCGTGTTTTTCACCAGCTCGCGAAAGAGCCAGGCCGGGTTGTTCGTCCACGCTTTTTTGAATCCGCCAGTCCACAAACCCGAATAGGTTCTGGCAATCGGGTCGTAGTTGTCAGGAACGTCCACAATCAGCCCGCGCAGGTGATAGGTGCGGCTTGGGGTGTCCCTGTACTGGTCACGGTCAATCACTGCACCGGCAATAGCCGAAAACGGGTAGTTCAGGTTGTCGTCCGTAATCTGGCTGAAGCTGTTCCAGATGGTACCGTTGGACAGCAGGTCGCCGTTGCTGTCAGGTGTGATACGGCGCACACGGATATCGAAAGGTTTCGTTGCCGGTGCCTCGATAACGTGCGCCTCCAGGTATTCGCCTGATATTTTCCCGGTAATGGTGACTGTTTTTTGCATTGTGAACGCCCCGCCGGCAACGCGGGTTTCGATCACCATCGTCACAGAGGTTTCCTTCTGATTCCCTTTCGTGTCCTGCTCGACAAGTCCCGTCACGCCGATATTCAGCCGTACGCGCGTGACATCCTGATCGGTGATTGTGCGGACCAGTGGCGTGTTGAAAGTGACCTCGGTATTAACGATGCTGGTCGCCTCAATGGCGGAAAAGCCGTTAATGGGATTCTGGAATTCCGAGCCGGGACGCCAGGCCACGCTCACGCCGTTCACGCTGACGTTTCCGGCAGAGTCCGTGATAGGAGTTTTATTCAGCATGAAAGAAGAAAGGTGCGACTGGTCAACCGGTCCGTAAATCGGTCCTTCGCTGATGAGATCCAGCACCCGATAAAACTGTTTTGATTTGAGGTTATCGTCGAGGAGTTTAGGGGTAGAAGCTTTGCCGCCGCCTGATGACATATTCCCGCCTTAGCTTATTGATTCTGTCCAGTCCTGGTTGTTTGTGGTGTCGATACCGAGGGAAATGACGTTAGAGCCCACCACCATTTCCCCGAGCAGGATCGACACAGGTCGCCCCTGTCCGGCGCGGTTCTCCGCACTGGTAAAAGAGTTGTTTGTGATGGTGTTGTTTTCCGCCGCCTCGGCTGAAGTTTTGGTTTTCATGTTGCGGGACATGTAAACGCTGTAGGCAATGGAGGCAACACTCACCGCCACTGCTATCCACGCGGCGGCTGCTGCGGTAATTGCCCCCTCAACCACCGGGACAAACAGCACGCTTGAACCGTCATCCAGACGCCTGTCCAGATGCCAGTGCATTGCATCCGTCGCCACGTCTTCACCCGCCACGCGGACGCGCACCCGCGATTTGAGAAAGTCCTTTTTGAACTCCGGGCACTGGGCCAGCAGCAGGCGAAGCCCTTGCGCGGGGGTATCAACGTTTAATGTGACCTGGCGGAAATGTCGGCGGAAATGCCCCGCAAATCTAAAGATGAGCACCGGTGATGCCTCCAGATGGAATGGGTTTGTTTCATGTAAGCCATGCGGAATGGTTCACGCCTGCTGAGGTGCCCGGCGTGGTCGTGGTGAAGCACCATGTTATCGTCCAGCAGGATCATCGCATGGCACGGATCAGCCCCCGGAAACGGCTGGCGGATAATCACATCGCCGGGTACGGCTTCGCTGGTGGAAACCTGGTGGAAACCGTTGGCCGCCAGGTTCTTCAGGTAGAGGTTCTCGCCCCGTAGCCACCAGCCTTCAGTCCGGGCAAAATCCGGCAGGTCAATTCCGCACAGGTGATACGCATCGCGAAACAGCGTGTAGCAGTCTGTCACGCCGTGCTCGAACCGGCGGCCCAGCAGGTGCGGTATCGGGCGGAACTTTCGCAGCTCGCCGTCACACGCCAGCCACCAGGGCAGGCCTGTCATTACCTGCATAGCGCGGTCAGCACCTGACAGCACCGGTACCGGTTGAGGATGTGAATGAAATACCGCAGTGACCGCGCCCTCCTCCTCCGCTGCCAGCCAGTCAGCCTCGCTAATGCGGAAATGGTGAGCCGGATCGGGATGTACGTTACGACATGGGTGCAAACGGGTGTCGTCGATAATCAGCGCGCACACTTCATCCTGCGACGAGGCCGCATACTCGAGTAATTCATGCATCAGGAAACCTTCTGTGAACCGGGGAAACTGCTGATTGGCATGGGGTACGGGCGCGGGTACCGGAATCGGCAACCTGTGCGGCGGTGAGAGCATTTATCCAGCGCCGGGTTGCTGGTCGGGTTGTCCCGTTCATCAGCGACTGGCGGCCCGTCGTAGTTGCAGCCGGTACCGCGATAAACCCACTGGCAGACATCGGCCAGGATAGTCCGCGCCGGGATAATAGCGTTGTCGCAGTCCACCGGCGTTGCGAGAGAATAAGTCACCTGTTCAGATGTCTCTTCAGTCATCTCCTCGACAACGTAACGGGATACCGCCTCCATGGTGGGATCGGCATCCGGGTTACCGTTGGGAAAGTTTACCGCGTCCAGATATTTCACCGGCACCTGGCGACGGGTGATCACCACGCCCAGCAGGTCGTCGAAATCATGGTTCATCCCAAAAATCATACCCGTGACGTTCGCGACGGCCATGGCCGGGCGCGCATAGGTACCCTCGTTCCGGCTTTCGAAGCCTTCGATGGCGATCGGATAAGCGGGATAGGCGTTACCGCGCCAGATAACATTGTTGTAAAAGCCGTTGGTACCGGAGTGAAAGCGCTCCAGGTTCCCGCCGTAAGGCCGGAGATCGAGTTCAAACAGATCGATAAAAGCGCCAACTCCGGCATCAACGCTTTCGATAATTAGCTCTGGTGGAATGTCGCGCACGAAAATCTCCAATAAAAAAAGCCACCCGTAGGTGGCTACTGTTCGAATATCAGGATGGGATATATCGCTATCCCTGGTTATGTTGTGGGGTCAGCCCGTCAGTGGTGGGACGCTGACGCACTCAAAAAAGAGGGATGGCTGATTACCTCTGGAAAAAGGAAATCCAATGACTGTCTCTAAAGAAGAATTTGAAAAATTGAAAGCAAGAACTTCAGTTGCTGAAGTTGCGCTGGCATATACTATTGCAAACTTATCTGCCAAGTTTCCAGATATTAAACCTGCCGTAATTAATGCATTAAAAAATGATGTTGCTAACAACGAGGCCAGTAACCCAGCAGTAGCCATCGCCCTTACTGAGTTAGCAGATTTAATCGCTAAGTTTTCATTCACCGAGAAGCAGTAATCACCCCACTAAAAATGAGTGAAGCGCTTTTTTCTTCATCATTAATTAATGCGACCTGTTCCTGGGCCGCATTAAAACGAGAATTCACCTCTTCCTGAAAATTAATGAATGCCAGTTGTGTATCAACAACAATTACGTGCAATTCTTTAAGTTCAATATTCAAAGATTCAATTTGTTTTTCTAAAGACATAATACTCTCCCGCCTTTCGGCTTTATCGTGGTACCTGTTCAAATGTGGCCGTCAGTTCATAGAGCGGCCCGGTCTTTGTCATATTCCAGGAGCGGCAGACAAACAGCGCCTGCACTCCTGTATCCGATGGTGTCCAGTAGAAAGACTCCACCGCCATGCGTGCTGTCAGAAAAGCCTCGGCCTGCTTCGCCGGGTTCACACGGCACGGCCCGTTAACGCCGCGAAACGTCAGCGAGTATTTTGACATCAGCGGGTTAATGCCTTTCTTCTGGCGCTGCTCGTATCCATCTCCGAGTTTCACGACGGCCACGTTTGGGGTGCGTTCGGCGCTGTAGCCGCGCTGAGGTTTCCAGGTGAAGATTTCAGGCATTAGCGTTTAGTCCTCGGTTGGATTAAGCCTCCGGGGCGAGACGACTGGTCGCTGATATGATAGAGAGCCACACGCTTCATCATCCCTTCCATCTGCTTTATAGTGGCATCGTCGATACCGCCGGTAGTGTTGATTTCAAATGTGATGTGCTGAACAACGCCACCCCCGCCTGCTTTATCTGCTGGAATGATCTTCCCTGACTTGTTCGGCATGAATATCTGCTGACCGCCGGTAGTCTGGAATACTTCAGAGCGCCCATCCTCGTTAATGCGGTAGGCGTTGCCAGCAGACACTGTGCCACCGTAACGGCGACCGCCAGCAAGCGCCAGCCCCTTGGCTGCAAGCATTGAACCAGCGTACGCTGATTGCCCCACTGCAGCGGCACTGCCGTACGTCGCGATGGAGGCGCTCATAGCAGCGGGTGCCCATGCAGCTGCGGCAGCTGAAGCCTGGGCAGTAGTTGCCGCCAGAGAAGCAGCCGCAGCCGCCTGGCCCATAAGCTGACTTTTAGCCCATTCAATGCCCATCTGGACAAAGCTGCCCACCACGCTGTTTAAAATCGTGGTGCCGATGTTGGCAAAGGATTCCCGCAGGCTTTGAGTGCCGTTTATCAGGCCGGTGATGGCGCTGGTTGCCCCACCCTGTAAGGAGTCTACGGCAGCGCCAATCATGCTGTTAATCTGGCTTTGCTGCTGCCACTCTTCCCACATGGCCGCCATGCGCCGCTGGTGATACTGTTCCTCGATACTGGCCCGTAACGCTTCGGCTTCCGCGATCTTTTGCGGGTAAAGGGTTACGTACTCATTGAGCTGCGCCATTTGCGTCAGATATGAGTTATCGACCGCTGCAACTGGTGATACCTGCCCCTGCAGGCTGGTGAAGTTCTGACTGGCCTGAGTGCGCTTTTTCTCTTCCTCCGCAGCGGCCTTTATCGCCTGCTGACTTCTCCAGATTGCTTCGGCCTGCTGCTCCGCCTTAACGATTTGCGCGTCAGTCGCTTTGTTGCCCAGCGCCATAACCGCATCGTACTTTGCCAGTTCAAGAGAGCCATCGGCATAACCGGTGTTGAGTCGATCCAGGGCAGACTGCTGACGAGATAAAAATTGCGTTGCGTCGTCAGCGGACTTCTTCGCTTCCTTGTTTGCGGCTTTTCTTGCGCTGGTTAACCGCTCTGTTTCAGCGTATTGATCCGCAAGGGCCTTTCTTTTTTTCTCATCAGTAATCCCGGCGTCATCAGCATCGAATTGCGCCTGCAGTCTTGCTCTTGCCTCGCCCTCAAGCTTTGAAAGCGCAAGGCGGCGTTCGGCGTTCTGAATGAGTTTCTTCGCTTCGGGGGAGTCTTCCGGTTCCGCAGGTTGTATATTTCCAGCGTTCGCGGCTTTTTTATTAAGGCTATCCAGTACCTGAATAGTCGAGGCCATTGCTGTTATTGCGGCGGAACTTGCATTGGGAATTTTATTCTTGAGGTTATTTTCAAGAATATTGAAGGCTTCTTCGGATTCTCTTGCTTTTTGATTGAGTTGCCCCTGAATAAGAGATTGTTGCTCAGTTGTATGATTTAATTTATCAGTCGCATTACTGACATCTCTTTTTCGCTGATTTAAAGTCAAAAGCCATTCGTTAGCTTTTTTTACATAGCCATTATTCTGATCCTGAGCGACGCCCATTTGCTTTGCAAGGGTGATGTATTTGTCATACTCTGACTGTGCTTCCTTTACAGAGCTATTGAGGTCATCAATGTGATCTTTTTGAGCCTCTATAGATTTAGCTATATCTGCCATTGTGCCGACAAGCTGCGCCTGATTCATCTCCTTCATCTTGGCAATAACGCCATCCAGAGAATCAGCAAAACTAAGAGCTTCTTCTTTCGCCTGTTTAGCGCTTTGCCACCAATACAGTAAGGCTCCCGCCGCGATCATAACAATGCCAGCAGGCCCGCCAAGCAGAGAAAGCGCGCCGCGCATTAATCCCATACTAACGGATGCAGCGCTTGCAGCGGCAGTAGCGCGAACGGTAGCTGCTGCCTGTGCTGTTTCTGCTTCAGTTAACACGATGGAGGCTGCGGTTGCTCTTGTCTTTGCGGCGATAAGGTTATCGAGCGCTAACATTTCTGCCGCGCTACCCCTTGCAACGTTATATTCAGCTTGAGCAAGGTTAAGCGCAGAAATCGCAGCTTCCTTATCTGCTAGCGACCTGCGCTGTGTGGCATTGGCTGAAAAGAGCGCAGCCTGAGCCGCCTGATTTTCAGCAGTTACCATTTGGCGATTCGCGGCGATATTCTGAATCTTACCGGCAATGCCAGCTTTTAATGCACCTGCATACCGACCAGCCAACACAAGAGCAAATGCTTGCGCAGCAATAGTTGCGGTATCGATGAACCCAGCCATGCTTTCAGAGTCTCGACCGAACTCCAGAATAGTGTCAGCGGCAGCAATAAGACCGTTGGTAAAGGTTTGTAGCGCTCCTGTCTGGCCCTCGATTGCCACCAAAACTTCAGTAAAGGCCGTTTTCATCCTCACGCCAGCATCGGTAAGGTTGTTGGACATCCCCGCCGCTGCGGCTGCGTTCTCATTGAGTGACTGGCGTAATCCCTCGCTTAAATCTGATGCTGTTAACTTGCCTGCTGCGCCCATCGCTCGCACTTCGGCGGAGGTTTTTTTGCTGGCGGTGGCAATATCATTGATCACGGTTGGGATGGCGGTAGTGATGGACTCCCACTGATCGGCGGAAACTTTCCCGGTGTTTATCGCTTTGGTGAATGCACTGATAGCTGACTCGGCCCGGTCCGCACTGGTGGCGTTCTTAACGAAAGCATAAGACATTGAGTCCTGGACATCGATAGCCTGTTCAGTGGAATAACCCATGCTGCGCAGACCGTCGGCGCTTCGAATATAAAGCTCCTGGGCCTCTGCTAAAGATCGATAAGTCCCGTTAGCTGTATTAAGTAAGCGCCTCTGAACGCTTTCAAATTCAGCCTGACTTGATGTCGCCATCTGAACGCGCTCGGCCATCTCCTGATAGCTCTGCACCATTTTTGCCATCTCACGCAACGCCCCAGCGGCGAAGATTAACTTGATCGTTGCTGCGAGTTTCGACAGTGTCGTATTCAAGTTGTCCGCTGATTCATCGGTATCATCAAAATTACTCTGGAGATCGTTTGTCATATCGACAACATTACGACCAGCAGAAAGCAATTGGGCTGTGTCCGCACGAATTATGTAAACAATCTCACCTACATTTTCGGACATATGTATTTTCTCCAGGCAATAAAAAACCCCGACGAGGCGGGGTTTAATTCGATGTTATATCACGCTTGAGCTTCAGAAATAACCGATCTGTTGACATACCTGTTGAGTAGCCAATTGTTCGCTCTCATCGCTACCGAAAGATATGACGGCAGCATTGAGGTCCTTTCCTTTACCAACGATCATTATTAGGAAAGGTGTATTGCCAACATACCCCCCATAGGAATTTTTTGAATTCACATATCCACAATATTCACCATTTCCATTGGATATAAATTGGGAATGTTTGAATTTAGCACTATAAGGATCTTTTAATTTATCGGTAATAGCTTTTTCTACAGCCGTTTTTTCCGCTGTAGTCAAATTTCGCCATTTTGGATTATCGATCGGTTTTATCCTTTCACTTTCCTTTTGCATTACTTGGCATTTATCCCACTGCTCCGTTACTTTGCCTATCCTGTCAGAAACAGCGAAGTTAGAGCCATCAGTTGCCGCGACATATACCTTTGAACCATCATCAATCATTTTTAGCGCCCCTCTGTTTTGAGTAAGAGGTGGACTAAAAACAAATGTTCCATCTGGGCGATGCAATTTTATCGAATCACCTAAAACTTCCACTTTTGCAGGAACTGGTAAGCTCATGTTACCCATGACGCCATTTGTAAGACCAGCTTTTGCGTAACTACATTGGTAGGTGTCAGCGGCATTAGACGTGGCGGTTATTAACCACAATACGCATCCCCAAAAAAATACTTTCATTCCATTTCCCCAGCAATAACGAAATTCATATCCTATCAGGGGAGCGCGGCAGCGCAACGGGCAGGTCTGATTTTTTGATCTCAGGCAACGAAGCACCCCGCAGCTAAGCGGGTTATCATAATTAAATGCGTTACAATCTGATCAATTATTGTCTTTGAAGTCCTGAGCAATCCTTGCAAGGTAGCTCATAACTTGATGCTCTCGGGTTTTAGTGTGAGCATCAGGATGCATGATCGCGATCAGGGAATACCTGTTCTCGTATAGTTCACCCTGCACATAAACAAGGCAAGCATCATTCTTTGGATCGCCTTTCTTACAAACACGGTCAGGCTGAGGAAGTTTTTCAGGAAACTTTCCAGGGGGAAGGCATAAATGAATATGCATCAACCCTGCCCTGAAAGCACCGTAAGGCTGAGTAAAAGCTACGTCTCTGCCGAAATAATGGGGTAGCTTTCCGGTAGATTTGTAACGTTGAAAATCAGAAATTATCGAAGCTTCCAGCTCCGGGAACTGGATAAAGACTCCATCAAAAAAATTTTCTTTAGTTTTCTCGTTAATAGAAGCTTCGATATGCACAGATTTATCCGTATCAATGCAGGGGGAGGATTTTCAACTGTTCGGTGGTGTGCTTTGCTAACGCCGCCAGGCCGTCAAGGTCTGAAGTACCATGGAATGTTTCAGGTACTTTTTTCAGGCTCTTCGCAAAGTCATTTAGCCTCGTAACAGAGGAGCGCGCCTTGGCTACATGCCGCCAATAACTTTTTAATTCACCAGCAACAAACTCAGGCAAATTCTGTGAAAGAGTTGCTTTTACTTCTTCCTCAAACGCCCTAAGGAAAAGCTCACACGCCTCTGTAGTGTCCATTCCATTATGTTCAACAGCCTGACGAGCATGGTCAGATGACATTCCAATCAATATAAGATAGAAATCATCAACTGCAATGGTCAGCTTATTGAGTACTTCCCTTCCGGCTTCAAGACCTCGCCCAAAATCCTCGATGCTCGGTGAGTGCTGAGATGCATTTGACATAACAGGAGCTGGCTGAATGATAAACTCCTGAGCCATAGCCGCAGGTTGAGCCAATGGCCCACAAAGCGCTGCGAAAGTAATGGCATTCAACGGATTCATATCAACCTCAACTAAAGTATATAACTCTATAGCGACAGCTATAGTCGCTGAGTTTAATACCATTAGTGATATTTGGGCAATCAGACTTCTGTCAGGATGTCTACATTTTCGACGACGTTCAGAATGACGCTTTTACACGTTAGCGGCAAGTTCGGCGAAGTTACCTGTGTGGTAATCACAGGATGTGATACCGTTCGAGGATGTTCACATGAGTGTAATTTCTGCGATTCAAGGCCTTTTCTTTATCGATCGCACTTTGTGCTAAAAATCGCGGTAACCGCCTTGAGTATCAACTAACAAAAAATGGATCTGATTAGTGCAGCCCGTTCCGCTGCGCATCGAGTGCAAACATTTTCTCTGCCCAGTCCATAGCCTCATCGTAATGCTGCTCGGTCGGGATTTTTGCGGCTTCCTTCTGCGGATATTTAGCGCTCATTGCCGCCCTGAAGCTGGTCATGGTCATGTTCCAGGCGTCAGACTCGCTCATGCCCAGGTGTGCCACCGCCAGATAAACGAAAGACCGGGCATCGAATTTCCCCGAGTATTCTCCTTCACCTTTGCTGGCGGCTTCCTGCGGCTGGTCGCCCACCACCCCATGGCGTATAAGATGGCGCGCCAGCTGGATAATGTGCGATACCGGCAGAAGGCCAGGGCGATACGAAAGCTTGCCTTTTGCTGTCACAGAACAGACACCAATAACCTGGCGGAGATCATCATCACAGGCCGCCTGCACCACCTTTGCCGCAGTAACAACCATGTCGGCGAAACAACGCGCCTGGATGCTGCGCATTACTTCAATATCGCTGATCCGGTGTTCAGGATAATGCCCGCCGTGCACCGTCACGAACGCCCCGACAATCTCTTCCGGTGTGCCAATCCGCGACATCGCAAGAAACGAAGGATTGAGGAATATTCTCCGGCCACCAGCGCGGATCTCCGCCTGGCCGATATCGGTAATTGCCTGCATAAAACCTCAAAGGGGCTTTCGCCCCTGTCAGTTAAGACGCGTTGACCACAACCGTTGCCGGGCTCGTGGTGACGGTACCGGCGGTAGGCGATGATACCTGGCAGGTGTAAGAACCGGCATCCCCCGCCACCGCGCTGGCTTTGGTGTAGGTAGCCGCCGTGGCCCCGCTGATATCCGTGCCATTCTTCTTCCACTGATACGTCAGCGCTGAACCATCCGTCACGGTCGCCGCTGTGGTAAGCGTCAGCGTGCTGCCGGTGGTGATGGTGCGGTTCTGCGGCTGGGAGGTGATGTTAATGACCGCGCCAACGTCACGAACATCCACCAGCCCGGCACTGGAGGCTTCAATCGACCACGTGGCCACATCATCATGCGGTGATTCATCCTGCCAGCTCGTTACCAGGAACGGGCCTTCAGTGATATCGAACGGCGAGATGATTTTCAGCCACACGTAAGGCTGGTTGCTGGTTTCTCCGGGCGGGTTGTAAACATGGCGTTTCATTTCCTTCTGGCCGTAGATAGCTTCCTTGCGGCTTACGCCATCACCGGAGAAGGATACGTTTTTATACGTGACCAAATTCTCCTGGGTATACGCCGCGCTCTGGTCAGCCGTGGCGTCTGCGGTTTCCCATTCAACGCCGGTTGTTTTGCCACGCATCATACCGAGGCGCTTGTACTGGCTCAGCGTGGGCTGAACCTCCGGGCAACCAATCGCAAAATAAACGACGACGTCGCGCCCCGTGAATGCACCTGATTCACAAGTCATATGTGTTACTCCGTATTATCGGGAAATAATGGTCTGGAAGTTAATTTCGAAGGCGCAGCGGCCCTCTTCGGTGCGGAAGGCGGGAACGCCCCCGACTGGCTGCATTGAGATGATGCATTCGGTGTGGTAGTCATCGAGCATGGCCTGGCGGATGGCGTCGGCGGTGTTTTCCACCGCATCAACATCGGCGTCGTTCTGCCCGGTAAGCAGGATGAAGCGGAAATAGTCGCGGGTGATGGCCTCTTCTGCCGCGCCACCGCCCTGCTGCTGGATAACGAGATAGCGGTCGCTCTGCGAATTTTCGACCTCGATCCAGAATCGCTTTTGAACGCGGTAACCAGAGTCAAAGCCGTGAGCTTGCAGCCAGGCGCGCAATGCGTCATAGACATCACTACGTGTCATAGCTTGTATCCTCGCTTGATAGTGGCTTTAATAGCCTCAATACCGTCGCGCTCGAACCCCTTGCGAAGAAAATCAGGCTCAGCGTCCGGGTCCCAGTAATTACCGCTTCCGTCCGGGCGCGGCTTGCCTTTTAACGTGCCACCGGCCGCATTCACCCGCGCGGCATAATTCGCGGTATAGCCCACCCGTCCGGTCATTCCGCCAGGCTCTGGCTTCAGTTCGCGATACATGCTGTTCACCAGCGTGGAGGTATGAATCGGGGTTATCTGTGCTGCGTAACCGGAGCCGACGATCATAACTTCGGTGATAACCTTTTCTGTCACTACCCCGGCGATGTTTCCAATCACGTTACCCATGTTTAACTGAACACGTTTAATACCTTTAACGGGCATAGCGTTGTCTCCTGGGGTTATCAGGCGCCGAGGGCGTTACGGTTAGATGTCAGGATTTTGTAGTCGGGCTCCTCGTCGAAAAACGACATATCCCACATCTTTACCGCCCGGATCACATCACCTTTCGCTTTTACCGGGTCAGACTCAGCGGTTGTGTCACCCACTGCGACATAGTCGTTACGCAGCGGTTTACGGACATCAGCGCCGTTGTGCTTCAGCTCGGTGGATATAATCAGGTTGGTGGTGAACTCGGTACCGGCATCATCGATCGCCTGTTCCTGGTTTATCTCCCATGTGCAGTCGATAAGATACGGCGTGCCGGTTAGCCAGGTGCCTTTCCAGTCATCGTACGTACGCGGGTAGATTGTCGCGAGGTTGGTATATACCCAGTTCGCTGTCGCGCTCATGGCTCCTCCCAGCGGATCACTTCAGGCTTCCCGGCTGCAACCTCACGGCAAAAGATGAACCATTCACCGTTACCTTTGATGTAGCCGGTGGCCTTCCTGCCGCTGTCTGTCATCACCCAGACCTTAACGAACGGCTCCGGCAGACGCTGCTTCACCGATACCCAAGCCATTATCGGCCCCCGTTGCACATGCAACCGCCCTTACCAACCCAAATCCCCGCAAATGCTGGCGCAGCAGTCGGATCGGGTGGAATAAGCGCCGTCGCGCAACCGTGTTTGTCCAGCCCACGCAGTAGGCTCAGCGCCCCTTTCCAGCGGTCAGAAAACGACTGGTACCGGAATGAACGCGAAGCGCCGTTAGGCGCGGTCTGGCTGGAGAGGTATTTATCACCCTGCCCGAGCCCCATCAGCGCCAGCAGGTAAAGCTGGATAAGCAGCGCTGTTGATGCCGGATAATGAAGTGTCAGGCATTCCTCTAGACCGTTGGCCTGGTCAATCAGCGCCGCCAGCACGAAGTCGGGTAAAGCGATGCCCTGCCCGTTCAGGTACTGCTGCGCCTGTTCCTGTGAGACCATGACAGACTCCTGAAATAAAACGCCCCGCCGGAACGGGGCATAAAAAAACCGCTTTCGCGGCGGTTATTCAGCAGGGAACAGGTTTTCAAGCTCACCAGGTGGCAGCAGCTCAGAAAGCTTTTCCGCACCCAGGTTGCCTTTGAACTCGATCCCCAGTTCTTTCAGACGTTCAGCAATGATTTCTTTTCGGGATTTCACATCAGTGCCCGCGCCCGGAGTTGCCGGGGTAAGTTCACCACCCGCTTCCCCCTGCATCAGGCGAAGATGAGATTCCAGCGCCGGATGAACTTTATCCAGAACCAGCACATCCCCAACCTTAACGCCATGCCAGCCACGTACGACTTCAAACTTCGGCATAAATTCTCCTTAATCCAGATTCGCGCCGTAGACAACGCCGGACAGGCCATCGTCATCGCGTTTAATCTGCAAACCTTCTGCAGACATAATCTGGAAGTTGTAGTTGCTCTGCGGCATCGGACGAGGCAACGGAACCACCCCAACCGCCATCCCTACTAACGGCGTGATCACATCCTGACGACGTTCATACGCCAGGAATTCATTACCGGTTAGTGCATAGGTCTGGCGGATATCTTTCACCGGCATAAATTTGCGGATGGCATCCAGGACATTGCCGCTGATAACGGCGTTCGCGCCGCTACCGACTTCGATGGTGTACGGCTTCGACAGGTTCGCCATAATTTCAGCGCTCAGCCACAGCACATCGTACGCAGTGACTTTGTTGGCGCGGGCGGTAATGCCAAACGCCCCGGTTGGCCCGAAGAACTCCAGAAGCTCCGCCGGCGTTGCCGTCGTCAGGTCGATGTTTACACCACCAGCACCGGAACCGAGGTTAATCTTGGCTGTATTACGGTGGTTGCGCATCCCCTGGGCCGGATAGTTCTGAACCTGAATGGTCGGGTTACCGTCGAGATAGCCTTTAACGCGACGTTTATGGAACTTGCGCATCTTCGCCAGCTGTGAATCCAGCACCAGGTCAATACCGACGGTATTGAGGCCAGCAGCAAGACGCCAGTTCACACCATAACCTGCGGTATAAACCGGGATCGGGTCACCGTCGCTACCGTATTCGGTGTGGTCAAAAGAAAACGGTGGCTGACCGTCCAGACTAACCTGCACATCATCGGCTATGTCACCAACGACGTTATACAGCTTGGCAGTCTTGCCAATCGGCAATACCGTCTGTACACCCATCAGATCGTTGACGATTTCCATCCCGATTTCCTGATCGCGCAGCTGGATGACCTGTCGGTCGATTTCAGCCCAGAATTCACGACCGAGACCGTCACCGGCCAGTGCATTCGCCGCCAGCATTTCAGGCGTCATGAGATTACGGTTTACCGCCATCATGGCGCGGTGCTGGGCATCCCACATGTTACGGTTAGCCCACAGCTCATTCCAGTGCGTGCGCAGGCGGCTGTTTGTAGCCAGTGTTTCAGCAGAAAAATACATTGATGCTCTCCTTAAGCAACGGTCACGCTGGAAGCGCGCGCGCGGATGCGGATGAAGTCAACCGCCGTGGTGGTGACGTCATCCTGGCAATATCCGATGACCTGATAGGTACCCGCAGCGGTAGGCACGGCAGCGGCCTGACCTGCAACAACCGTAATTGGCTGGTCTTTTTTATAGGCACCTGCAGCGACACGAACAGCGAATTCGCGCCCCTCTTCCAGGTAATTACCCACACCCGAATGACCGGACGGGATCGGATCGGTAATGCCCAGCCCTTCGTGATAAGCGCAGTCCAGCACATACATGCGTCCCACAGGTGCAGAGGCCTGCGCAAAAAGATTGCTGGCATTGATGACAACAAACGTACCCGGGTTCAGGGTCGCTGCGAGTTTTCGGGTTTCCGTCTTGTAGAGCGATTCCCCGTCGATATTAACGCGACGATAACGTGGCATTGGCGTTTCCCTTATTTAAAGTAAGTGGCCGGATCAGGTGCGCCGGTTTCGGTTTGCGCCTGTGCGGAGTTAGTGCCCAGCGGTGCGGCTTCGCCCAGGTTTTTGAACATCGCATCCAGTGCGTCACCTGACAGCGCGTTCGCAACGATCTCGCCGTGAACTTTTGCAACCGCCGCACGCTTCGTTGCTTCTTCGGCACGGGAGTTAGCGGTCAGGGTCTCAGCG
Organism: Atlantibacter sp. MEI4A-1023; assembly: GCF_056155425.1. Lineage (NCBI taxonomy): Bacteria > Pseudomonadati > Pseudomonadota > Gammaproteobacteria > Enterobacterales > Enterobacteriaceae > Atlantibacter > Atlantibacter sp. MEI4A-1023. Next base: position 973,369 of record NZ_CM149568.1, on the reverse strand, counting down.
AGCTGCTGCTGGTTAGTCTGAATTGCTGCAATGCTTTCGCTCAGTGGCTTAATGGTCGCGTCGTTATTAGCGGCGATGGCCTCACCAACGATTTTGCGAAGCAGTTCTGTATCTTCAGTGGTTAAAGGCATGTCGCCCTCCGTTTGATGGTTGGTTGCAGGCTTATCCTGCGGTGTGAAAAGGGATTTAACTTTGTTGGCCACGACGGTGACCCACGACTCCTGGCGGGCAACCGGCGTTCCGGTGTCGTCGAAGGTGATTTTTCCGCCGTCAGAGGTGTAGCCGTAAACCTGCGCGCTACCGCCATTGCGGATAATCACCACCTGCGAATCAGTAAAATCAGCCACCCAGGCGTATTCGTTCTCGCCGGGGGCGAACCGGGCCTTGGCTGCACGATCGAGGCGCTGTTCACGCTCCCGAAAGGATTCGCCCACCAGCGCGCCAGAGTTGGCTTTTAGTGGCGTGGCGAGGTCGGCATTCACCATCAGGCCAACGCCCTGCTCCGGCGTGGCCGCACCGACTTCGTGCAGCAAAATGGCGTCGTGATCCATGCCGTGAATTTTTGCCACCCACTCAGCACCCAGCGCCTTCTGTTCTTCATTCGGTTCGAGCTGGTCAAGAAACACCGCCACACTGGTGTGAATTGGCGGCACGTCCTCGCCACGCTCAATGGCTGCCACGCGTTCGAGGAGTTCCCGTCCACCTTCAGATTCGCTGGCCTTGTTCACATCCACCCATTTCTCCAGGTAGATACGATTCCCGGCTTTCTTAACGTTGCGGTTCCATGCGCCGACGAACCCGACATTCAACCCTTCAGGCGAAAAGGCCGACACGAAATGGCCGTTTACCTGCGGATGACCGAGCGGCGCCAGCGTCCCCTCGAGGCCCGCATAGTGCGCATCGATTTCGCTGGCAGAATAGAGACCGCCGTTCATGACGACATTGGCCGGCAGTGTGTAACTGGGCAGGATCAGGTGATCGCGCCCGTTGTGAACCTCCCGGCGGATGGACTGGCTGTTCACACGGGTGGTGACGTTTACTTGCATGGTCATGGTGGTGTCTCGCGGTTACGCGGCTCTGTGGTGGCCGCAGTCGCAGTGATTGGCGATGAGTCCGGCTTTCTGCGCTTTATCCAGGCGCTTCTTCGCCATATCAATAACATTGGGGTTAAGCGGCTGACCGCTGGCGTTAACCAGCACAGCAACCTGCGTGCACTTACAGTTAATCGCGTTGCCGTCGACGCTGTACCAGTCCCGAACCTCTTCGGTGGTGTAGAGATGCCCGTGGCGAAGCGCATGTTTACGCCGCGTTGTCGGGCTGAATGCTGACAGATGCAAAAGACGGGTTGTAATGCCGTACTGAGCCTCAGCATCATCCGTTTCATCCCACCGGGCGCGGCGCAGCGCCGTCGGTATCTCCGTGCGGGCAATACGCTTAGCCCGGCTGAGTTCAATCCCGGTCTGGCTGGTGAGACGTTTCGCAATTTCCCGTGGATTTTGCCCCCGCCCCATACCGTCGGTCAGGATGCGCGCCATATCCGATTTCATCCGCGCACTGAGGTTTTTCATCTCCTCAAACACGCGGGTTCTCACCAGCAGCAGGCGACGCTGATAGGGCTCGCTCAGCAACAGTTGCTGGAGACTTTCACGCCCGGCGGCATAGACCGGCGACTGCTGCGAGAGGCTGGCAAATTCCTGAGCCGTACCGCGCTGATATCCCTGCCTGACGTAATCCCGCCAGAACCAGAAATCGGTCTCGCTGCCACCAAAGAGGATTTCATCAACCATCACCGAGGCGTTACTGAGAAGCATTGATAGCAGTGAGGTGTCCAGGTCGAATGCGTAGCGAAGGTTTACAGCAGGTGAAGCGGGAATGCGGTCGAGAATGTCCTGGTACGCTTTGGCAATGCGCCTTATCCGTTTGCCGAACTCGTTAATCGCGCCGCGCTCGAGGCGGTCTGCACCAGTGGGGTCGTTAAGGTTTCCCGGCAGAATCGGAGGTTTCGTTTTCCTCTTCTTCATCGTCTTCCCCCAGCGGTTCAGGCGAGCCCTCATATCCGGCGGCCACGCGGATTTCTTCACCGGTGAAGGGCTGTTCGCCAGTGGCGATTGAGGCGCTGTTAATTTCCGCCATGGTCTTGGCTGCGGCCAGCTTCTCGGCGTCGGTGCTGGCGTTCAGGTCATCCCAGATAATCGTTTTTTGCCCTACCGCATCGAGAATGCCCAGATCCACCAGCTTGTCGCACAGGTCTTCAATGTCGAATGACAAATCGCCCCGGCGGGACTGGCAGCGCGCGTTGAAGTAACGCTGGTCTTCGGTACTGGCACGCTCGCCCGTCTGCATGCCAACGAGGATTTTGGTCGGGATATCCAGCGCAGCGGCGGCTGTCTGGAGGTTGACGTCATAGGTCGGGCCGGGGTCAGCCACAGATGTCACCAGCGGCGTTACAGCTGCGCCCTGCGTGGTGAGTAGCGCATCGTTGCCACGGTTAATCTCAACGGCGACTTCATTGAATTTTTCCTGCAGCTCCGCAACATTCACACCATAGAGCGAGGCCAGATTGGTAAAGTCGATTTTTTCGTCGAAGTTGATGCTCAGCTGGCGGGCTGCGTTCTTCAGGAACGACTCACCGGAGCCGCCTTCCACCTTCTCCAGACTGACAAAAGCGTTGTAAGCGGGCTCAAGAAAACCAATAGCATCGGGGGAATAATCACCCAGGATAAAAACGCGATCCGGATGAACGTCCACGCGCCGGATGGCGCCGTTCGCAAGTTGCTCGATGTACTGCCACATTTTCGGCTGGCCGTAGGTGCGGGAGTTAAGACCTGTATCCCAGTCCTTAACCTTAATTGTTCCCGCCCAGGCAACGGTAATTTTCTCCAGCCCTCTCCCTCTGGTTACAGGCAGGTTCCAGTCTTTGCCGTCCCGTACATGCAGCAGAATGCCGGAATAACGCCCAACCAGCCGACGTAAATCAGCCTCGGCAAACGAACGCCAGAAGCGATGGGTTAATACGGACTTAGCCTTGCGTTCCCAGGCCGTTTCCTTGCGGGTTTCATCCTGTTTATCACCTTCGATAATTTCCGGGTTGCTTTGCCAGCACGCGCCGATCAGCTTTTTGACCGCGCCATGGGCAATACCGCCGCGCCGATACAGGCTGTAGAGGTCATCGAAGGTAATGTCGTCCTTGAATCCGTACTCGCACCACGCTGAATTGCGCTTTGAATCCAGTCCCATGGTTGGGTTAGCGGCCATCATACGGGCGCGCGCAAGCCTGGCATCGTTCAACGCATGGTTGACGGCCAGTTGAAGATTTTTATTCATGCAGGGTCCGTAAGTTATCTGAGGCGTTTCGGGATCATCATGCCAATTGCCTGCGCCCCGCCAAGTTCGGTCAGCGCATACACAGCGGCATCCAGTCGGTCGGGTGACTTTTTGGCGGTGGCGGGCACATATTCCATCAACTGGTTTTCCAGTAGATAGAGATTGCCGTGATGAGCTACGCGCCCCTGTTCGTAGAGCGCGGATATCGGTTCGGCGCGGGCGAATTTGCCTTTATTGGCATGAACACGAATAATGCGGCCTTTGAACCCGGCGTTACGCAATGTTTCCTCCGCCATATCACCGCCCTGGTTCGTTTCGATGACAATCGCATCAGCACCATGCTCTTCATAGGCCCACATAGCCTTTTTAGCCCAGCCAGCCGGTGAGTATTTGGCACTGTAATCGCCATCCACAGAGAACTGTTTTTTATCACCAGCACCGTATGCGCTGGCAGCCACAATCCCGGTTTCATCGCTTTCATCGCTGTTCGTGGCCTGCGGGTCAATCGCAATAACCGTACGAACCTTATCAAAGCGGATCTGCAGGTCGCGCGCGGCACTAATCATCGCCTCAGTCCACAGTGCGCCCTCCGCGTTAAATTTGCGGGGCTTCTGCATGTACTGAGCCTCGGCAGTTCGGCGGTGAGAGAACAGTGATACGCGGTGAGACTCGTTGTGCTTGAACGGCCAGAGCCAGCCATCAGGCAGACCATGATCAATCGGTATGGCGTGAGAGTGCTCCGGGTACTGGGCTGCATACGCCTGGCTGTTATCGATAATCACAGGCAGATTCAGGTGATGCCACATTTCACCGGAGCCACCGCGCAGCAGGTATCCACTGAGGTCGTGGTAGTGGATGCGCTGCATAATCACAATCATCGGCGTCGTTTCTACAGCCAGACGTGATTTGATGGTTTCGTTAAAGCGGTTATTCACGCCATCGCGTACAGTCTCGCTGTATGCATCATCTGGTTTTACCGGGTCATCGATAATCAGCGCGCCCTGCCAGCCAGGCTCCATGTGTCCGGCACGAAAGCCGGTAACCTGCCCGGCAGATGAGGACGCATAAACCCCGCCACCGTATTCGTTCCACCACATCGCCTTACTGTCCGCATCGTCACGCAACGCCATCGGCCACATTGACTGGTAGGCCTGCGATTTGACCATGCCGCGTGCAGTCGATGAGTTCAGTAGCGCCAGCTGGTGGGAGTACGACAGGTGCATAAACCGGGCGCGCCGGTTCAGCGCCAGTCCCCGGCCCATCATGTTAATGGTTGCCAGTTCTGTTTTGGTGTAACCGGGCGGAACGTTAATGACCAGACGCTTTATTTCGCCGTCTATAACGCGGTTTAGCGTCTGCTGTATGACTTTGTGATGCGGTGCGACAATCATCTTGCCGCCGGTGCGCTGTTTGAAGAAGTAACGCGCGTAATACAGTCCATCCTCTTCGCATTCGACCTTACGGGCAAATGCCTTTTGCTCAGCAGTCGTCATCCTCCATCATCTCCTGCCTTGCGGATTTGTATTCCTCTTTGCTCATGGTGAGCGTCTGGATAGCGCCACCGTTCGGCCCGGAATGCTCGAATTTATGTTTGTTGGTGTAAGCATCACCACACTCTTTGGCAGCCTGCTCAATCAACTCAGCTGTTAACGCAAGGTTCTTCATCCCCTCAGCGCGCGTTGCCATGCGATCGAGAGCGCGCAGCCGGTACGCCTTATTGGCTATCGGAATGTCAGAGATTTCATTCTGGAAGCGTTCGCGGGTGGCGTTAAACATATCCACCCACTTTTGAGCCAGCCCCCTGCCGTTTGCTTTCGTCGGGTCGTGGGATTCAACCTGTTGACGGGGTATGGTCAGGCCAAATTCTTTTTTGACCGACTCAACCACCTGAGACGGGGTATCAAAGCAGGCAAGAGACTGAACGATGAAGGCTTTGACCTCACCTTTCAATGCCGCCATAAATCACCTGCCTGTCATAATCAGTCATAAAGTTAAGCCAGTTTAAGCATGCACGTCCCGCACGCTCTGGCGATATCAAGGTGAGCCACTTCCGCAGGCCTGTTTGCTGCGTCCACCAGTTGTTGCACATCGTGACTGGCACCGTAGCGGCGAACGACGCCAATGAACTCTTCCACATCGTGGCCGCGCAGTTTCAGTTTGGGTAATCCACTGTCCCGGTAGAATTTCGGCGCGCCAAATTCATCGGTTTCCTGTGCAATGTGGTACAGCTCATGCTCCACCAGCGCGCAGAACTCCAGATCAGAACACTGAGCGCAGTAATCAGCGGCCAGGGTGATGATGAACTCAGGGATGCGCCCGAACCACTCATGCATTTGCTGTTCCATTCTGGCTTTTTGCCAGCCACCAGCGCGCATCATTACCTCTTCGCATTGGCCCAGCACGGTGCGTCCTTTTTTGGAGAAGGCGCTGGACGCCCACATAAACGCGATATCAGCGTCAGCAAGGTAGAAGTGGTCGGGGTTATGAAGATGGCCGGATTCGGCAATGATTTGCATCTGTACCCACTCCCACAGTCCATCGGCGGGAATCAACCGAATGTATAGAGCGAACTCAGCAACAAAGATAGGTGACGGGAGTGGCCTGCTAATCTCGATCATAACCTCTCCGGTTTGGCTCCATTAAAAAAGCCCCGCTATTGCGAGGCTCAAAAAATGCAACTATGACAAATAGTTGCCGCTTACGCTTGTTACTACAGCATTGCTAACCATACTCAAACTTCCTTTAGCACAGGAAACAGGCACCACCGCTTGACCCTTTTCATTGAGAAAATAAAAAGTGCGAAATGCACATGCCATAGACAATTCCGGTTCGCCCTCTTGATGGGGGCGTTTTTTTGCTTTACAGAGCGTCAGCGTGAATACAGAACATCACCAGGTGCGTTCGTAAACGCGCCCCAGGTTGGTCATTTCACGGCGTTATACCAGGCCTGCCAGCGATACGTGTTGAGCCGCAGCTGGCGTAGGCATTCTGCCGTTTCGATATCCGCCTGCAGGTCCTCATCACTGTTTGCCCCGGCATTACTTGCCCTGCACGGTTCCTGCATCAAATCCGCTGATGGCGTTGGCAGCATCGATGGCACGCTGGCGCAGCCGCACAGACTCATCATCAAACTTACACACAGTACGGTTCGGATCCTGGACATACTTCACCACGTCGCGGGTTATGGTCCGGTAAATCACCTTTGCTTCAGCGGCAGCCACAGCGGCTTTCTTCTCTACCGGCTGGATGGCTTTCTCGGCCTTATCTTTCTTATCCACCGCCAGCGCGTTGATATGGTCGGCGTGGGCATTCCATCCAGAACGCCATGAAATCAGCGCGGTGGCGGAGATTGCTACCACCAGCGCCATCAGAACATATCGCCACTTCATACCAGCGCACTCCGCGCACGGTTATAACGCAGACGGCGGTCTTCAATGCCGTTATGGCCACCATTGATAATCTGTGTGACTCGCGCCAGGTCGCAGGAGTAAAGCAGGCATCCATGAGCGGCGTAGAACCATGCCGCCGAACGCGCCGCGTTGCGGTCCTGCTCCAGCAGTTCGGGGCTGGAGACCAGATCAAGTTTCAGCGCGGCGCCACACCGACGGTAATTATCCTGACCGGTGATCTGAATCAGGCCGCGTCCGCGATATTTCCAGCCATCACCCGGTGCTTTGTTGCCCAGGCGTTTGCTGTACACCAGATTGGCAATAGCGCGCTGGCGCTCCAGCGGTAACACCTTTTCATACGAACGGCGGCCCAGCGCGTTTGCTTGGTCCCGACTAAGCCGCCCAAAGCGCACGAAATCAGCCAGTCCTGCAACGCTGTAATTCATGCTTTCCACCAGCCGGGAGAAACTCACGGACTCGTGTCCGGTCTGGGCGATAAACATCGCCTGGTCAGTCGGTGCAGTGATGCCAAATTCTTTCATTGCCGCGTCGATATGTGGAAACCAGCGCGCAGCTAATCCGGCGCTTATACCAGCCGCCTGCTGAAATTGTGATTGTTTCATTCCGACCTCAGGACATAGAAGAGCCGCGCCACATTCCCCCGTGCCCTGAACACGGCGGCGCAGATAATCAGGTTGATTGTCACGGTTGCCCAGTGGGTATGCAGATAGGAATCGAACAGGTACCGGAACGGCACCGACGCATACGCCAGAATTATCAGGTAGGCCAGCCAGGACGCCCACGGGTTATGTCGCCCGCCGGGTTTACGGAACATCATCAGGCGCAGAACAATAGCGGCGCAGGCCACTACGTTGGTAAGCACCAGCGGATCGTTAGTTACCATTGGTTCCCCCTCTCCAGCGTGCCAGCAGCTTTAGCGGGTCCTGTTCACTGAAAAACGTCAGTGTCTTGATAGCCACGGCAGACAGAATCACCGCGCCGAGCGCATCCAATGGCTTATCGGCATAGCCGGTTATACTCGCCAGCCACGAACCCACCAGCCCGGAACCATAGACACCAGCGAAATACGACACGACAAAATATGCGGAGCGGCGAAAAATCGTCAGGTCGGCTGCAGTGGCCACATAGAAAACAGCCCCGGCAAACGCCCCGAACACAACGCCGTAATCTGTGCCGGTCAGCAGTCCATAAATGCTCGCGCCGGTCAGCGCGCTGCCGGCGGCTGCGGTACCGGAAAAAGGTTCGGACATTACGCCCCCTCGTTAGTGATGAGTCCTCTCAGAAATGAGGGGAAATAAAAAAGGCCCACTGAAGTGGGCCCTGATGCGGATGCCATTCCGCTGCGTTGGCGTTTGTATAAGGCATGAGCCGAATATATAGCTTATTCGGCTCATAAAATGAGGTGAATCTGTCAGATATTCTTTGCGGCGCTATGACAGGGGTACTGATGCAATGCACCTCGCGAATACCCCTGTCGTATCGCCGGAAAGCAAAAACCCCGCATTAGCGGGGCTTTCGAATTTTTCAGATTGTCGCTTTTAGTTGCTGCCATTTTTGCGCAGCTCTGCCAAGCATGAATTAATTAAACACTTTTCTGGCTCGTTTTCAATCCAGATGTGAATAAAAGGCACAAATAGTAAAAAATCACTCTTCCTCAGCCAGCAGCTTTCGGGCAGACAAAAACACCTTCGCCCTGAATATTTCCAGACACCAGCGCACTCTTCGCCTTGCTTCACAATCCGATAACCACGGTGCTATTGACTGCAGATCTCTGGTGATATCGGAGATTTTCTTGTGTGTGGTGTAATACTGAACGCCAACCATATAGACCGGATCGTTCACATCCAGGGCAAGCAAAACGCATTGCTCAACAAAATCAGCGTCATCATTGCGCAGTGCCTGGTCGATTATACTCACCGGGGCTTTAGGCCATAAAATGGCATGGGCACGATTCATAATATGCCTGCCTTTGAAACCTTCACTTCTGGCCTGATTTAATGCAGCAGTAAAACGCTCAAGCGCCTTATCTGACCAGCGACCACCTTTGATCGCACTCCAGCAGGCGTGTGTTCTTGGCATGCGTGGGCCCGTATCCCCACTGACACTACACCCCCATGTGGTCAGCAATGATTTTATCCATCCTGACTGGATACAGGTTAGTGGCGTAAATCGCCCAAGGTAGCTTTTGCGCGGAGCGGCGGCAACAGCGCCCAGCCCCAGATAATGCTGCCGGCGTTGGCTCGGTGTCATTGTGCAGCCCTCATTGCTGTTTTAATGTAATTTCTCAATATGCGGTAATCCGTCACAACCGATCCGCGAAAACGGTAAATTCGCAGACGTTGCCAACGCAGGCGAATAACATCTGTTTTGTAATTTTCTCTGTTCACCGCTTCCCCTCTCTCGTTGCATGCCAGTCCCGTACGTACCCGAGCGCCAACAGGGCGGCCCAGCCAATCTGGTAATAATTTTCGGTAGTCATGCGGCCTCCTGCTGTTTGAGTTGTCTGAGCTTTGAGCGGTATTCATCGCGGATCCGGATGTAGTCGTCGCGTTTCCATTTCCGTAATTCGTGCGGGCCCATCAGGGCATCAAAGCGGGCCTGGCCGATTTTGGCGATTAGCGCCGGACGGTAGGCCGTCAGGTTGCCGGAGAGGTGGTTATTGCATGGGGCACACTGGCGATGGCAATTGTCCTCATTGAAGCGCAGCTCCGGATTGGCACCGGTCGTACGGTAATGCCCGGCGTGATATTGCCCGTCATGGTAGCGGCCGCAGCTGATGCACGGCATGTGACGATCCCGGTACCGGATGAACTCGTTAAAAGCCTGCTGGGCCTGTTTGATGAAATAACTGAGCGGCTTAACTGCCTGTCGCCGTTCCGCCTGGCGTGCCCGCTGCTCTTTCTCCTCTTCGCGCTGGCGCTTCTTCTCAGCACGCATAGCGTCGGCCTGGTTCTTTGCGGTCTGCACTTTGCCTACAGCGCTGGCGCATTCGAATGAGCAAACGACCTGCTCGTTCCGTATCGGGTGAAACCACTCCCTGCAGTGGATACATTTTCGACGAGGTTTTTTAGCCATATTCACCCCGCAAAATTCATCAGCTGCGCGGCGGCGTTCTCAGCCTCGCGCTGGTCCCTGAATGCCCTGGACAATATCCAGCGCCACAGCACATCTAACGCGGCCCTGTAGAGCTGCTGAAACTCGGTCTCGTCCATATTTGCGAAGGCGATGCTGCGAGGATGTTTCCGGAGTGTGCCGTCAGGCAACTGGATAGTGTCGAAATGCCCGGCCTCGATAGTTACCCAGGCGCGATACGCATCGAAGGATTTGCAGAGGCTGATGCCGTTAGTTATGCGGCGACTGGCCACCTGTTCCAGATATTGCTCAGCGGCATCCATCAGCGCGCTTTCGTTCCCGCCATAGGCGGCAAGGTATCTGGCGTAACCGTTAACCAGCCTGCGTTCGTTGGAAGATATCGCGCCGCCGGTCGGTTCCCAGTACTCGAAACCAAGATTAAGCAGAGCGAAAAACTTACGGTGAAATGCCGGGTTACGTAGCTGGCGAAACTCGGCTTCGAGTACCGCACCGAGCTTACATTTTGAATGCAGAAAATCGCTGGTCTCGGGCGTAGCCGGGATCAGGATTCCTGATGATTGCTTGATTAATTGCAAGTGCGCCATGGTGTTCACTCCGTGGCGCTTTGCTGCTCCGATTCCGCTGTTCAGGCGGTAAGTAGATTATGGCAGTCTCGGCTTGCGAAGGTCAATAAGACCTGCCTCGACAGCCATTTCCAAAAATTCGCTCATAGTAAGCAGGTGTTGTTTGTCGCGTATCCTTTCCAGACTGGTGATCCGGCCCTCTTCACAATTCACAACGAACCGCCCTCCCTGTCTGATTATGTCTACCGCTTCGGCGATGTCTAAATCCACAAAATCCCCCTGAGCGACATACAGACGCAATTGTCGAAAATTCAGCAGCCGCGCATGGATGATTTGTGGTTTGGCAAAGGACTGCAGGCTGCAATAAAGAACACTCAGTAAAACCACTCGTCAGCACTTTCCCAGGTTTCCTGCAGAATATTAGCGACCTCGTCTTTATCGCCACCGATAACATTGAGCCCGTCATTTTGTGCCCGGCGAATGGTCAGCTGGCATCTCTCGAAGCGTTTGTTTAATCGTTTTAAGAGTTCGTTTTCCAGCGCCGGGATCGCGCCATCAGGCAGTTTTTTTGTACGTTCGATAGTGACTTCAACCTTCATGATCATCCCTCTTATAAAGATACTGTATAAATAAACAGTACACCTATACCGGAGAATGATCAACTCGATAAACGCACGATTTGCTACAAATTTTGAAAAGTTAAAGTTGTGTAACTCATTGAATAAAAAAGCCACTGTTTTGGTGGCTTCGGGTTTAACTCTCAGGCCGCCTCTTCACTGATGCGGCACAATTCGGGGAGATTTGCTCCTACCAGCGCCTCAGCAAACGGCGGCGGTACCGCGTTGCCGCAGCAAGTGCCCTACTTGACGTTTGAAGTGGCATAAAACAACCCACTTTTTTTGTAGTTGATATGGATATGAATTACATGCAAAAATATAAGGTTAACCTTACATAGCAGAGGTAATGCATGCTTGAAACAGTCGTTAAAAATTGCGCAAAAATCGAAAAACTACTGCGCGCAAGAGGCGCGGAAGGCAATGGCCTCAAAGAACTAAGTACTTCTATTAACTGGAGGCTCACTGATTCAATTGTCAAAAAACTTGCATTTATTACACATCTTCGCAACAAAATGATTCATGAAGCTTATATATGTAGCCCAAAAGAGTTTAGCAAATTTGAGATATTTTCCCTCGATGCGATTTCATACCTAGAAGGGTCCAAATTTGAGTACGCCAGTCGTCCCAATTGCGATGCTGAAGAATGCTCAATAGACGACTTAGATACAATGATGAAACAACTTGAGCGTTCGATGAGTGAACTAAAAAAAATTCTTCCAAATGGACCAACTGTTGAAGAAATTGTTGAAAACGTCAAACAGGCCGAAGTGAAAAGAGAGAAAGAAAATTCAGAATACACACAACCAAAACCAAATACAGATAATGCGGATTGTAAAAGCACCATTAAACTTGAAACACTTACTATATCCCCTGCTGAAGGTGCTCTCGTTGCCGCCATTGGTGCATTAGCTGCTGGATACTATTTTCTCAAAAAGTAATACTTTTTATAACAAGCCCTCATAGAACGAGGGCTAAATTTTTAAAAGAAAAGTATGAATTATCGAGATATCATTTTCTTAAGCCACATACGATTGATGTGATGTTTCAGGCGACGCTGGTGGTGCGCCGGAAGATCTCCGGCACTTTCTACCATGCCGACCTCAGTTGGCCATACGGTTTCGGTTACGTCCACCAGCAGCAGGCTTTCCAGCTCGATGATGCGATTTGTGGCGTATTCCAGTAGCTGATTGCTCACGGTTCAGCCTCCTGCTTCGGTGCGGCTGCGAAATGTTCAACACCCTTTGCCCAAATTTCTTTGATGGTTGTCCAACTGACCGGTACTGTAATTTCAATTCTTCCGCTGCCATCGCAGGTTTCGCATTCGTCATCACCTAAGCACTCAGGGCAGTTGATGAACTTAGTTTCTGAAAACTCACCAGACAATGCGCCTTTTGCCCCGTTCTCTGCTGTCAGCTTCATGGGCATGATGCAGCAGCCATCAGGCAACGTGGGCTGGTTTACATGTTCGGCACCCTGATTACTGCTGCAGCGCGACTCGGAACTTTCGGCACCCTGAAGCATGGCTTCCTGATACCGCTCCAGCTTCACGTATTCCTGTACTGCCCATCCCATAGCCCTACAATCCGAGGCCTCCGCCGCATCAGTAGAGTAAGTAGTCGAGCGCCCGCCAGGAACGGCAATCGAGTACAGGTCAGCCACTGGTTTAATGGTGGTGGGCACTTCGTCACTTTTTGGCAATAAATCCAGTGATGGTGCGGGCTGGATGCCGCTTGGCGACTCGGCACCCTGAAGCATGGCGGCAAACTCCTTAATGCCTGCGTCGTGGTCGGCGCGCTGCTCAGGGGTCATAGCTTCCAGTTCGTCGTAATATTCAGCCCGCCGCTGCAATGCATCGAGCATAGTTTGCGTGCGCACGCCCTTGCCGAAGCGCAGTCCAGGCTCAAGCATCACTGGACATGGTAATGTTTCCACCACTGCTGGCTGCGGTAACTGTGGTGCTGCGTAAACAATGCGCCCAGCGCCACCAGTATTTACCACTGTGTCATACGTCCGCTTGTCGGTGTCGTACCAGTCCACATCGCGCAGTTGGTAGATGGGTTCCTGCTCTGCCTGTACTGCTGGCGCTGCGGTCTCACCCTCACCAGTCAGCATGGCTCCCCGGCAAGCGTTCCATATATCGGACGCTAGCTTTCGTTCATACCCATCCAACTGAAAAGCGACACCATGAGGCGGCCTGATGCTGGCGAGAACTTCAATACTTTCCGGCGTTGCCTCTTCCGGCACGCTCGTACCTTGTGGGGCTGCGTAGACAAGCAGCTCCCCGTTATCAATGGGCCATTCACCGTCTTTCACGTAATCAGTGGTGCCGTCTACCTGCTGGTCGATAATGTGAAAACTGCCGATTGGCTTCTCAGCGGCGGCGCGGTACTGCTGTAGCTCGCGGGCCATCGCTGCGATTTCCCAATCCGTTGCGCTGAAATTCTTAGTGTGGTTTGGTCGAGAATACTCCGCGCTGATTGTGTCCAGGCGTTCTGGTGATACGCGTTCGTTGATTGTCATGGTCTAATCTCCGTTTTGCCACCCAGAATGCGGACCGCAATTCGCTCACGCAGAGTAAGCTGGCGGTGCTTACCGCGAGCATTTACGATTTCAGGCTTGCCATTAGGCGGATAATTAACCCTGACTGATTGACCGTCCAGAGCGTGAGACGCCTCAAGCAGTGCTGACTTTAAATTCTCAGGGCATTCTTTCTGAACTTTTTCGCGGTCAGAAATTACGCCTGCAATCCCTTGCAGTAGACTCGCTAAATTACTGAGATAATTCTTCATATCCCTCACCCCTCCACCGTATCCCAATCGACCCAGGCATTTTCACCATCAGCATCAATTTCGCCCTTGTGTCCGCATTTGGCGCAAACTGCGCTATCGCCTGACCAGAGAGAATGTGATGAGATTGATTTCCCCGTAACGTTGGCGATGCCGTGCCCACAGCACGGGCAATCATCAAGCCAGTCAATTTCGACTGTTATCGGACCGTATCCGTATTTTTCTCTGATGCTCACAATCACCCCTCCACCGTTAAATTGATGCCAACGGCTACCATTTCTGTTTTGTTGGCATCCTGGCGAGCATTAGTCCGATTTGATCTGCACACCAGCGCCCAAAAATTCATATCGCAAATCAATGCAACGCGCATTTCCGCCGTAAAGCGATAGCCGAGCTTATTTGACTTGCCCACTGACCGACGACGCTTGCGCATTAATTTGCGTACGTGCGCTGCGTTCACCTCAACCTGCCGATGCCTTGAGGCATAAACACCCTTAGGGGGTATCTTCCTGGCCTGTTTTTGATAAGCGATTAACAGGTCGTGTACGTCTGTTGCCTTGCTCATACCTGGCTCCCGCGAAGCTGTGCTGCGAATACGCGCGCATCCCGCCCGTCCTTCAGATTTTCGATTGCCAGAACCACGTCATCAACGCCGTCTTCGCCAACTGCCTGCCGCATGGTCGTCTCCCACTCAATTTCGGCCCTGACAGAGGCGTCACGTTCCAGACAAGCAGTACGCGCCGCTACCAGCGCGCAGTCCAGCCGCCCCGCCAGTTCGTTGAGCAGCTTCGCTGTCTCCGGGTCTTTAAACTTAGCGACCACGTAGGTGGCGCGAATTAACTGCTTATGGGTCATGTCTTTCATGCGCGGGCACTCCCGAAAAGTTTGTGGATCTGATAGCCCTGCCAGTTCTGGCGGCACTCATCGCAGACAATGTTCACTGAGTCCGCAGGCTTTTCTGATTCAGTTCGTCTGGCTTGAGTTTTTCGCGCTTCGCGGTATGCGGCGCTGGTTGCCCTGCGCTTTGCATCGCTGCGGCGGGCACTTTCCTCGATGTAAGATTCGTAATCCTGAAAAGTCAGGAAGAATCCCTGCTTACCCTGTTTGTGTAGGTCGCCGTTTTTACAGGCCAGTTCGAGAAAGGCGCGCGTGATCCATTCGCTTTCGCGAAGCAGACTTCTCACTTCGGCGAAGGATAATCGACGCTGTTCTGCCAGCGCTGCCTGAACGGCTTTAACCCGGACCTGGTAGATTTGCTCCGGAGTGCGGAAGTCCTGCGCCAGCCGGTAAACGTATTTCCGCATGCGTCCGGAGCGAACCACGGTACCGCTACGCAGCAGGCCACCCAGCAGCGTTGAGGTCCGGTTTGGTTCCATGCCGATAGCCGCAGAGATTTCGTGCAGGTTTGCTTCCCGGTTAGCCAGGAATTTGATAACGGCGTTAACTGAATTCGTTGTCATGATTTCCTCACTTCACCACGCGCAAGTGGCTGACGTTTTTACGGTAACTGGCCCAGTTGAAGTTCACCCAGACACCGCCATCCATCTGCAGGCGGTCCATCACCCGTTCGCCCAGTACGGCGGTCAGCTGGGGGTGATTCAGGTTGGTCAGCACGCCGACCGGTTTCAGGGATGCCAGACGGCGATCGATAATCTGGTTCAGGATGACGAACTCGCTGCGCGACTCGCGCTGAACACCCACCTCATCGAGAACCAGCAGGTCCACGCGGCAAAGGTCATCCAGTAACGCGGATTCTGATTCGCCCTCGTCGTAGCAGGCTCGTACGCGCAGCATCAGGTCGGGGATCGTGACCACGAGCACCGTGGCGCCACGCTCGAGCAGGTAGTTTCCGATGGCCGCCGCCAGATGGTTTTTCCCGGTACCGCAACCGCCGCTGAACACGAAGCTGCCGAACCCGGTACCGAAGTTCTGGGCGAACCGCTTCGCCATCGTCAGCGCGAGCTGCTGGCCTTCGCCGTTTACCTGGTAGTTTTTGAACGTGCAGCTGCGGTGTAAATCCTGAATACCGGAGCGCCCGAAAATCCGATCCGCACGCGCTTTTTGGTTGAGTTTCTCCACCTCAGCGCAGTGCTTGCGGCCCTCTTCCTGCTGCCAGGCCATCAGCTCTTCAGCGCTGGAGAACTTGGGTTTGATGCCCGCCGGCATGAGTCGCTGCAGGCGTCCGATTAATTCGCTGCTGGTTTTCATGATCACCCCGTGAATCCGTCTGGAATCGTGTTACCCGGTTGCGGTACCGCGAGCGTCGCAGTCTTCTGCCGACCCGCGTTGCGTTGCGCCTGTTCCCGCTGGCTTCGCAGACTCTGCGCAAAAGTCTGCTCCCACTGTTGATGGTGCTTAACGCGGCCTTCGACAGACCAGTAGTCCCGGAATTGCTGAAGCTCCTCTGGCGAGTAGCCAGGCGCTTCGCCGAGAAAAATCCCCCACAGCGTGGCGCGGCGCTCAAACTCAGGGGCTGGTTTCCAACTGGTGGTTATCGGAAATTTACCCAGCGGTGGTTCGTACTCGGTCTCTGGGTTTTCTTCGTCCTGAGTTTCTTCAGGCACGCGATCCTCTCTCTCTTGTTTTATTCCTTTCCTTTCCCTTCCCTTCCCTTCCTTTCCGTCAGTGAGTACTCCATGAGTATTCAGTGAGTCCTCAGTGAGTCCTTCATGAGCGCGCTGTGAATCAGCATGACCTTCTGCGTGATTTTTCAGTGAATTATCACCAGATGGCGGTTTTTGCTCGTCGGGCTGGGACGGTAACGGAATATTTGAATTACTCGGACGGTTAATTTTCTGGTGCTTCAGGAAACCAGGTATCTGCAAATAGTGACTACCATTCACTGAGTACTCAGTGAGTAGTCCGTGAGCGATCAGTTCCATAATTAACGGCTCGCAGTCGATAGTGTCCGCAGGGAAAACCTGCATCTTGATGCGCTTTGGTGAGCGCTCCAGACAGCCTTTGTCATCCGCAAAGTTGAACAGTCCGATAAAAAGCAGACGAGCCGAAATAGAACATTCGACGACTTTTTCGTCTGTCCAGAACTCCGGTTTGACTGTTCTGATGCGAGCCATTAACTACTCCCGTTATTTACTTGCTTAATTTGCCCAGTCATACTGACCTCGCGATTGATCCCAATTAATTGCACCCGAAGGCCGAAGTGTTGGCGCACATCGGTCTTCACCCTTTCAGAACAGGCCTCGCTGTTCGGTGCGCTTAACGCGCTTTTCTTCGAACCTGTCGGCAGAAGTGGTTTGTTTCTCTGCCCACAATTTCGCGTGTCGTAAAACATCATCGAAAATTTTCCCCTTGCGGCTTGCCTGAGACATACGCCGGTATAAATCCACGGCCTGGAATGCCCCCCCCTGAGCCACCGGCACCGGAAAACCCAGGCGGATAAGCTCCTCGCGGACGTGCTTCTCGATAAACTGCTCATGGTTCATAAGCGGCCCCGGTTACATGACACCCAGCATCGACGTGACCATCGTCATCAGCGGCCCGACCTGCTCGGGCATCAGGCGAAACAACGACGCAATCCCCTCGCTCACCTCTTTCAGCTTCTGATGTTCAGGCGCTTTCATCAGCACGGCCTGTTTGGCTTCCGCGCATTCTTTCATCGCCGTCGCGACGCGCGACAGGATGTCTTCCTGAGGAATGAGCCGGGTACGGAACTCGAGCGGGAGAACGTTAAGAATTGCCGGAGTTAACTCGCGGATATTTTCTCGGGAATAATCGGTGTCGCCGTCCAGCCAGCGGAATAGCTTTTGGCGCTGGCGGTTGATTTCAGTCGGGAACTCCAGGCCGCCGCCGCTGAGTTGATATTCCTCAACAATCAACCCGGCCACCACGTCCTGGTTATCGATCGCAGCCGCCCATGCACGAACAGCTGCACGAAGCTGCTGGTGGGTAAACTCCGGCTTCGCCTGAGAGCGATTTATCATCGTTACCGGCATTGTTCCGGTACTCTGTTGAAATTGAAGTGATTGCATGTTTAGGCCTTTTGTCGTGGCATACCATCAGTCGGGTTGGGATAAATATCAGGACGAAGCTCATGCGGAGTTACGCCAGTCAACTCGAATATGGCCATGACTCTGTCCACTGGCACTACGCCGCTGGATCTTGTCCGCCAAAAGCTGATCGTCATCGGCGATACACCTAACCCGCGCGCCAATGCTGATGCTGAGCCAGCTTTTGAAATCGCTTTTTGAAGGGAATCCATAAAACCTCCGTGAATGATTAACGGAGTAAATTAAACAACACGTTTAAATGAACGTCAATTAATTTCAACTGGTTGTTTATTTCGATATTTAAACTAACTGTTTATAATGTTGATATGAAAGAAGAAACCATAAAAGATTCAGCGCTATCAGATCGGCTTACAAAGATCCTAAAAGCCAAAAAGATGTCCAAATCTGAACTGGCTCGTAAGGTTGGCGTATCGCCGCAGGCAGTTAATAACTGGTTCACTCGTGGAGAACTAGGGAGGGAGTCTGCTCAGCGGATAGCAGATGCGCTTAAGGTTTCGATTGATTGGCTGCTTAACGGTGATCCAGACGACATCCTTACAGTCGAACAAATAAGGCTGAACAGGTTCAGGCACTATTTTAATGCGGGCCTACCAGAAACCAACAGCTCGACTGAGAGCCAGTTACTTCAAGACATTGAGAGCGGGAAACAGCCTATTACCGATAACATTGCTCGGCGAATTGAAGCTGATTACTCCCTTCCCTATGGTGCGCTTGATTATGACCCCCTCTTTACTCCTTCAAACCCACTTGAGAACCTGTCAGAGCAGGAGGTTGAACTTCTACACCTGTTTAGACAGATGCCTAAATCGGCGCAAAGGGAAATGCTTGCTATGTTTAATAGCCGCGTCAGCGAGTATGCCGCCCTATTTGCAGAAATGCTCGAAACGAAAAACAGCAAATAATATTCCCCTACCTATTAGACCGGCCTAGAGCCGGTTTTTTTATGCAACCAATAATCTTTTAAACTTGTAGTTGAAAATATTCTTGACCAATATTTAAACCTGTTGTTTAATAAATCCATCAACAACGCGCTGCGTTGCTCCGATAAACGTTCCGCCAGCCGGGCGATAACGGCAGAGGATGAGATGGTTAACCAACACTACGGCACGATGCACATCATTCGCCAGTGTGTGGCTCCGGGAATGCTGGCAAAGCACGACGGGCACACCTGGAATGTGTCAGCGGTTCGCGGCAAATACGTTTACCTGCGCACCATGCGCGGCGCCACACGTATCAACGATTGTCTTGTGGAAGTTTTACTGAATGGCTGGGGTGATCCAATGATTCACGGACAGGAAACTACCGGCGCGAAATGCGCCTACTGCAAAAGTCCTCTTCAGCCTGGCGACGAAGTAAAAAGCACCCTGCTTCTACTGCGCGGCAACATGCTAGCCCGCGAAGAACGGCAGTACTGCTCCAGGCAGTGCGACGAGCATGACCAGATGGCTCACGAGTCATAAACGCAAAAACCCGCGCAAGGCGGGATCTACGTCCGGTGCCACCGACCAAAGTTACACCGGAAACAACATTAAAACCAAAGTTAACCCAATGGGCGCTATCAATGGTCCGGGGATTCTAACACCCAAAAATGAGGATCTCACATGGAATTTCCATATGTAGTTAAAGCCACGCAAAAGTCGGGAAAGCCTGATGCTTTTGTCTGGTTCACTGCAAAGACTGAGGCTCGTGCCAATCTGATGCTGGATGTTGCGCTGGAAGATGCAGGCATCGAAACAGGTCGTGGCAAGGACTACGCCAAACCGATTCGCACTGATTTCCCGGTTGTTGACGGCCTGCCGAAAGAAGGTGAAGTTGATTTCACCTGGTGTGATCGTTACGAACTGCAGGAAGACGGGCGTACCTGGCTACCAAAAGCGAAACCGGCTGAATCCGTAAATATTCAGGACGAGCGCGCGCAGCTGACGGACGCTGCCGGTCATGCCAGTGCGTCGGCTGCTGACGTCCCTGCACTGCTCCGCCCGGTAGCGCGCCTGCGCCTGCCGCAGCGCCTGATTGCTCACCTGCTTAACAACACTGAAGAAAAAGAAATCAGTGAAGCTATGCACGTACAAATCGGCGCAGCTGAGGCGGACGAAAACAATCTCTATATCCAGAACCTGCTGCAGGCCTGCCGGGAAATACCAGGTATTGATGAACTGTCTGCGCATGTTGAGTGGAAACTCATTCAGTCCGTAAAAGAATTATTCCCACTGGAGCAGAACCACGAAGTAAGCGCCTTTAACGGCTTTATTGCAGCTTGGGTGGAAGCTGAACCGGGTGATCGCTCCCAGCTCGTTAAAGAGTGGGCTGACCTCGTCCAGGACTGGCCTGAAATTAATGGCAGCAGTGACACCCCCTCTGAAACTGTCCAGCAATTCCGTGACGCTGAAGTGCCAGAGCTTATCACAGTGGCCACCCTGCCATTCCGTCAGCGCCTTCTCGCCCAGCTCCTTTCTGAAGAAGAGTACGCCTATCACATTACCCTGGAGCAGAAGAAAGAAGTTATTACGCTGGAACTGGATGTGGATAACTCGTATGTACAAAACCTGCTTCTTGCCGCTGAAAACACACCTGCCCTGAAAGACGTCAGGGAATACGACCTCTGGAAACTGACCACGGCGTTTAAAGAAGTATTCCCTCAGGATAAAAAAATGCCTGAACTTGGCGTAATGCTGCAATTCCTGAAGGCCTGGAGCGAAACCGCGTATATCGACAAAGGTCTGCTTGTGAAGGAATGGGCCAAAGGTAACCGCATATCCGCAATTCAGCGCACCGACACGGGCACGAACGCTGGCGGCGGCATCGTGACAGATCGCAACCCGGATTATGAGCACACTCTGGAAACACTGGATATTGAAATTGCAGCCGCGACGCTGCCGATGGATTTCGATATCTACAACATCCCGGGCGCTATACATCGTCGCGCCAAGGAAATCGTTCAGAAACATGAAAGCCCGTTTAAGGAATGGTCTGCCGCACTGCGCAAAACAGCGGGCATCCTGGACTATTCACGCGCTGCCATTTTCGCCTTGATTCGTGGCGCCGCCGAGAATGTTCATCATTTCCCGGTCAGCCTTCAAACCTACATCAGAGCGAACCTGAAAGAACACCAGCATGACAAGCCAGATGCTGCAACTGTAGAGGCTGCGCAATTCAGCCGTGAAACCCTGGATAAACAACTGGCCGCTGACCGCGGAGAATATGTTGAGGGCATCAGCGACCCGGCGGATCCGAAATGGGATAAAACGCCACGTAAATCTTTCTGTACTCACGAAGAGAATTTACAGCGAGTCCGCGAAGAAGGGGCGCGTCGCCGGGCTGAAGAAGCGGCCGCACAGCCGAAGGTCGAAAACCTCGGTGCTGGAGTGTTCTCCATCGAAGGGCTGACTGGTAACGCCCCGATTAATCCGGACAACGGCCCGGTAATGGGTGACGCCACTTATCAGGAAATGGCCGAAGGCCTGCGAGAAGAACTGGAGATTACCGAAGATGTGCAGATGGAAACGGCTGTCAGTAACGAAATCCCGGCTGGTACACCGGTTTCAGCAGGCGAAGGCGCTGATGCAGATCATCCGCAGGCAGATGCCGTAACGCCGTCAGAAATTTTCGCGGCCGCAGCGCCGAGCCTGGCGAATCATGATCAGGAGAATGTGAAACAAAAACCAGAAAATGTGCATCAGAATGACGATTCTGCGCATCAAGAAGCCGAAAAAGTGAATCAGATCGAGCCAGAAGTGCATCAGGAGCCACCAGCTCCTGAATACCCGGCGTTCTTCGAGCCAGGTCGTTATGAAGGGTTGCCGAACAACGTTTACCACGCCGCGAACGGTATCAGCTCCACCATGGTAAAAGATGCCCGCGTATCGCTGATGTATTTCAATGCCCGCCATGTTGAAAAGACCATTTCCCGCGAGCAGTCCAAAGTGCTGGATATGGGTAACCTGGTGCATGCGCTTGCACTGCAACCGGAGAACCTGCACACAGAATTCAGTATTGAACCTGAAATCCCGGAAGGTGCATTCACCACCACGGCAACGCTGCGCACGTTTATCGAGGCACATAACGCCAGCCTGGCGCCGCAACTCAGCGCTGAAGATATCAAAGCGCTGCTGGAGGCGCATAACGACACCCTGCCCGCTCCGGTACCGCTGGGCGGCGGTCTGGAAGAAACAGCGCAAAACTATATGGCTCTGCCAGCTGATTATCAGCGTATTGAGCCTGACCAGAAGCAGACGGCAACGGCAATGAAAGCCTGCATTAAGGAGTACAACGCCACCCTGCCCGCTCCGGTAAAAACCAGTGGCAGTCGTGACGCGCTGCTCGAACAACTGGCGATCGTTAATCCTGACCTGGTGGCACAGGAAGCGCAGAAGCCGCAGCCGCTTAAAGTGTCCGGCACCAAAGCTGACCTGATTCAGGCTGTGAAGACCGTCAAACCAGATGCGGTGTTTGCAGACGAACTGCTGGATGCCTGGCGCGAAAACCCGGACGGAAAAATTCTGGTAACGCGCCAGCAACTGGCGACCGCCCGGGCCATTCAGTCGGCGTTACTGGCCCACCCGACCGCCGGTAAGTTCCTGACTCATTCAGGCCGGGCCGTCGAGGTGAGCTATTTTGGCATCGATGACGAAACAGGTCTGGAAATCCGCGTACGCCCGGACCTTGAAATCGATATGAACAGCATCCGCATCGGGGCTGACCTCAAGACGATAAGCATGTGGAACGTCAAGCAGTCAGGTCTGCGCGCCCGGCTCCACCGCGAAATCATTGACCGCGATTATCACCTGAGCGCGGCCATGTATACCGAAACAGCAGCACTGGATCAGTTCTTCTGGATTTTCGTGAACAAAGACGAAGGTTACCACTGGATCGCCATTGTCGAAGCCAGTCAGGAACTGCTTGAGCTGGGTGCGCTTGAGTACCGCACTACTATGCGTGCAATAGCAAACGCATTCGATACCGGCGAGTGGCCAGCACCGATTGTTGACGATTACACCGACGAACTGAACGACTTCGACCTGCGCCGCCTTGAAGCGCTGCGTACTCAGGCATAAGGGGAATAACGATGGAAAGCATGAATATCGTAACCGCGGAGCAGCAGGCTCCAAACACAATCTCTGCCAGTAACGCCATCTTCAATGTACAGGCATTAACCCAACTTCAAGCCGTTGCCGGTTTGATGGCTCAGGCAGCCGTAACGGTTCCTGAACATCTTCGCGGCAACTCTGCCGACTGCATGGCTATTATCATGCAGGCAATGCAGTGGGGCATGAACCCTTACGCCGTTGCACAGAAAACGCACCTGGTAAACGGCGTACTGGGCTACGAAGCGCAACTGGTAAACGCGGTGATCTCGAGCTCCAACGCAATCGTGGGCCGCTTTCACTATGAGTACGAGGGTGACTGGTCGAAATGCGCCAGCAGCCGTGAGGAGATCGTTAAGAAGCCGGCGAAAGGCGGCGGGACGTACGACAAAAAAGAAATGGTGCGCGGCTGGACTAATGCTGACGAGGAAGGCCTGTCGGTTCGCGTGGGTGCCGTCATTCGCGGCGAAAGCGAGATCACCTGGGGCGAACCGGTCTTCCTGTCCAGCGTGATCACGCGTAACTCTCCACTGTGGATTTCTAATCCCAAGCAGCAGATCGCTTACCTGGCCCTTAAATACTGGGCGCGCCTGTATTGCCCTGCGGTCGTTCTCGGTGTGTATACCCCTGATGAAGTCGAGCAGCGCACCGAGAAAGAGATCAACCCGGCACCCGCTCCGCGCATGAGCGTCCAGGAAATTACCAGTGATGTGAGCACCACCAGCAGTGCGCGGGAATGCACTACGAACATCGATGCCCTGGCCGATGAATTTCGTGACCGCATTGAAGCCGCTGAAGACGTCAATAGCGCTAAAGCGGTACGTGTGGATATCGAAGCAGCGAAAGCCACGCTGGGCACCGCCCTGTTTACTGAACTGAAAAACAAAGCCGTGAAGCGCTACTACCTGGTGGATGCGCGCAATAAAGTCGAAGCGGCGATCAACTCTCTGCCACAGCCGGATGAACCGGATGCCGCTGAACGATTCACGAAGGCCGAGCAGACACTGACGGCAGCCAAACGCCATCTGGGCGATGAACTGTACGAGAGATTCAGCATCAATTTGCTGGATATGAAACCTGAGTATGTCGGCTAAGGGAGGCGGGAGGGTTCGCCCTCCCGGTTAACGATGAGACTAATTAACAGAGGCAGCAAACAATCCCCGGTAGCCCGACAGGCTTGCGCAGCAGCGCTCCATGAACATTACGAGCGTTTCGGAGATTACGGCATAACAGGCAAAAGCGTGGATTACATGATCCGGGTTGACGGGACCAAACTTCGCGTTGAGATCAGGAACTGCCAACACAGTTACATCGCGACGCCGATGGATAAACCGCGTCGGTTACGTGCTCTGGCAAGCCCTGTGATGGGTTTAAGGGGAAAACCATGATCTGCTGTTTTAATGAGGTACCGAAAGCGCAGTGGCCGGAAAAACTCCACGACCCCAGCCGAACCAACGTCTGGATAAATCCACGCTTTCTGGTCCAGGAGTTTCATGAGGAAGGGGGCGTAATTCGCCTGTCCGTTAATACCAGAGAGTTGGGGTTAGCGGGACGCTGGAAAGACGGCATAAGCTGGGACACGCTCCAGGAAATCAAAAACGCCGTTGGCTATGCGGATCGGGATGCGGTCGAGATTTACCCGGCGGAACGCGACGTGGTGAACGTTGCCAATATTCGCCACCTGTGGATTTTACCTGAACCGTTGCCGTTCGCCTGGCGCCGTGACAACTGAGAATGAATTATCAACGGCCCCGGCCGGGGCCAGTGGAGAGAATTATGGATCGTCTGCTGAACGTTAAAGAGGTTTGCGGGATTTTGGATATGCACCGCGCGACCATTTATCGCAAAGTTAAGTCTGGCGAACTTGATCCGCCAAAGAAAATCGGTCGCTCAACAAAATGGCCGGAGTCCAGCATCAAAAAATATCTGGCTGGGCTTAAATCGTTATGAAACCTAAAAGCCAGGACTCATAGGCGAGCATCATCTCTCGCCGTTCTGGCAGGTACTCAGCGTGGTTGTACGCGGCAACAACTCTGTTTGATTCTGCGTGTGCCAACTGTTTTTCGATTACCTCTCTGCGAAATCCCATCTCGTAAAGCGTGGTCGATGCGGTCGCCCTGAAATCGTGGCTAGTAATATGTTTTGGTGGGAATCCAAGATATTCTATGGCGCGATTAATCGTACTATCAGCTAACGGGGCTTTTGGGTTTTTAATGCCAGGTAGTATCAACGGATTATCACCCGCCAGCGCTTTAGCCCTTTCAAATAATGATCGCGTGTACGGCGTCAGCGGTACCGAGTGGGGGCGGCTCATTTTCATACGCGCCGCCGGGATCACCCACATGTTTTGCTCCCAGTCAATTTCTGACCATTCTCCGCCGCGCAGCTCTCCCTGGCGAACAAATACAAACGGTAACAACTGCAAACATATTTTGGTCTGAGCGTGGCCCGCATAGTTTTCCACTGCAGCGAAATATTGCCGCAACTCATCGCTGTTCAGACAGCGGGAATTTTTTGTTTTCGGGGGTATGATTGCCCCTTTAAGGGCGGCAGCGGGATCAGAGTCAGCGCGCAGCGTTGAAACGGCATAACAGAATATTGCCGAGCACCATTGCCGCACCTTTAACGCAGAGGACGACGATCCGCGCCCCTCCATCTTCTTCAGTACCGCCAGAATTTCGTGCGCAGTGACATCGCGGATAGATTTGCTGCCAAACGCCGGGTAGCAATTTATCGCCAGAAAGTTTTCTACCTGTTCGCAGGTGCCCTCGGCCCAGGTCGATCGCTTCTTCTCTATCCACTCTTTCGCCACCAGTTCGAATGTATTAGCCGATTCGATTTCGGCGCGCTGGCGCTCCTGTTTCTTCATGTCTGTGGGATTGAAACCGCGCTTTACCTGTTCGCGGGCCCATTCACGCTCGCGGCGCGCATCGGAAAGGGAAACAGCCGGATATTCGCCGATAGTGTATCGACCGTCTTTTGTTGGAGTAAGCCAGTACCGATAGCGCCAGAATTTAGCGCCGGTAGGTCTGACTTCGAGATAAAGCCCCTGTCCATCCTGCAACGTGTAGGGCTTATCCTGTGGGCGGGCATTTTTAACGCGGGTGTCTGTGAGTGGCATACCGGACAACACTAAAAAGAATTCATGTTGTCCGGTAAGTTGTCCGGTTTAATGTGCGCTGTCAAGCAACAACGTGCGACAATGGGCGACGGTTAAAACTTCAATACCTTGAATATTGCTGCATTTATGCGACAACCTGCAACAGCAAGCGACATGCATATTGATTACTCAGCAATATCCGCATAATCACTCGACGTTGTTATCAATTCCCTTACCACACTGGTGGCAAAACTACCCGCAGGCAACCAAAAACGCACTTCTACGGTCGCGTCATCCTGCCACGCCCAGCTCATTGCCTGGGGATACACCAGCATCGCGCGACGGGCGGCTTCTACTTTCTCACGCTCTAATAAAGCCTGTAAATCTGCCTCTTGCGAAATGCGCTGCTGTTCATTTTCCAGCGCCTGATGCACGGTTCCCCACTCGCCGGTGCCCGGCAGCGCCGCCGTGATTAACAGTTCATGATTATTCACACGCTCCTGGAGCGTGGGCAGTTCTTCCTGCGTCGCCACAAACCAGCTTCCGCGCCCCGCTAATTGTAGCGCATCGCCGTCAACAACTTGATTAAAGTCTGTTTTTTTAAGCCGCTCGCTGACAAGCTGATTAAACAACGCGCTGCGGGCTGCTGACAACGCAAAACTGCGTTTATTTCGATCGCGCAGCGGCATATTATTTTGCGCCCATACCCGCGCCTGAATCAGGTTACTGCCGCCGCGCCCAAAACGCTGCGGGCCGAAATAGTTAGGCACGCCGTCGTTTTTTACCGCACTGAGGCGAGTTTCCAGCTCATCGCGCCGGGTAATGTCACGCAATATCAATCTGAAATGATTGCCTTTTAATGCCCCGGTGCGCAGTTTGCGCTTATGACGCGCGTATTCCAGCACCTGGCAGCCTTCCACCGCAAAGCCGCTTAAATCTGGCATGTCCTTGCCGGGTAAGCGAACGCAAAGCCACTGCTCAGTGATGGCATGTTTGTCTTTTTGTCCGGCGAAGCTGACTTCGCGGGCTGGCACTTTAAGGAATTTAGCCAGTGCATCGGCCACAAAGCGGGTGTTGCAGCCTTTTTTTACGATGCGCACCAGCAGTTGTTCGCCTTCGCCGTCCGGTGCAAAGCCTAAATCTTCCACGACCACGAAATCTTCCGGCGAGGCTTTCAGCGTGCCCGAGCCCTGCGGTTTGCCATGCAGCCAACTGAGTTGTTCAAAATCCATCAAGCTTTTACCTTCACCAACAGCGCCACCGCTTCGCAGGCAATACCTTCGCCGCGCCCGGTAAAGCCCAGCTTCTCGGTAGTGGTGGCTTTGACGTTAACGTCATCCATATGGCAGCCCAGATCCTCGGCGATAAACACACGCATTTGCGGGATGTGCGGCAGCATCTTCGGGGCCTGGGCAATGATCGTCACATCGACGTTGCCAAGCGTGTAACCTTTGGCCTGAATACGGCGCCAGGCTTCGCGCAGCAGCTCGCGGCTGTCAGCACCTTTAAACGCCGGGTCGGTATCCGGGAACAGTTTGCCGATGTCGCCCAGCGCCGCTGCGCCTAACAGCGCGTCGGTCAAAGCATGCAATGCCACGTCACCGTCCGAATGGGCCAGCAGGCCTTTTTCATAAGGGATACGCACTCCCCCAATGATCAGTGGGCCAGGGCCGCCAAAGGCGTGTACATCGAAGCCATGTCCGATCCGCATTATGCATTCTCCATCTGGGTTAAACGGGTAAGATAAAACGCCGCAAGGGCAAGGTCTTCAGGACGTGTCACTTTAATATTATCGCCACGTCCGGCCACCAGTTCAGGATGGTAGCCACAGTGTTCCAGCGCCGACGCCTCGTCGGTGATCGTCGCCCCTTCGTTGAGGGCGCGGACCAGGCAGTCGCGCAGTAATTCAAGGGGAAAGAGTTGCGGTGTCAGTGCATGCCAGAGATCGGTTCGCTCAACGGTATGGGCGATTAACGCTTTTCCCGGCTCGCCGCGTTTCATGGTGTCGCGCACCGGCGCGGCCAAAATTCCGCCGACGCGGCTGTGCGCCGTGATCGCCAGCAGCGCGTCCAGATCGTCCGGGTGCAGGCAAGGCCGTGCGGCATCATGCACCAGCACCCATGCGGCATTGTCGGCCATTTTTAAACCCGCCAGCACCGAATCCGCCCGCTCGCGGCCACCGTCGACGCGCGTTACGCGTGAATTGCTCGCCAGCGGCAGCGCGTCAAATTGCCTGTCAGAAGGGCTGACGGCGACGATCACGCGGCCCACGCGAGGATGGCGCAGTAAACTCGCCACCGCATGTTCGAGGATCGTGTGGTCGCCAATGGTGAGATATTGTTTGGGACAGTCTGATTGCATGCGGCTACCAATCCCGGCAGCCGGCACCACGGCAATCACGTCCGCACAGGAAGATGCCATGTGTGAAACCTGAGCCTGTTATCGATTATTTTGCCGTGACCCCGCCGCCTGCTTAGAGGCGTCGGGCACCAGACGAAAGAAGGTTTCGCCCGGTTTGGTCATGCTCAATTCGTTACGCGCGCGCTCTTCAATCGCTTCTTGTCCGCCGTTGAGATCGTCAATTTCGGCGAAAAGCTGGTCATTACGCGCTTTGAGTTTTGCGTTGGTTGCCTGCTGGGCCGCCACGTCATCGCTGACGCGGGTGTAGTCATGAACGCCGTTTTTACCAAACCACAATGAATATTGTAGCCAGACGACTAATGCCAGCAATAGCAGTGTTAGTTTACCCATTCTGCCCCCTGAAAAACGGCATAATCATCCCATAACTTTTCATCGGGCACTACCTGGCCCAATCCGACTCCAAAAAACAGCGGCAAAATGTATCACATAACACGGCAATATGCGCCTCCAGGTGCGGACCGGGAGCGGAATTAATAACTCGTTACGCCTGGAAGTATGTCTTAACTTAGCTCATTAGCCAGAGAAACAGTACGCCAAACATAAGCGCGACGGTCAGGATAGTCATCACGCAACTGACGATCAGCCGACCATCAAGCAATGAATGTAGCGCAATGCCGATAACCACCGCCACGGGCATCAATGCCAGGAAGAAAGGCCAGGTATAGAGAAAGAAGAACAGGGTGTTGGAACCATAGAACAGGAAAGGAAAACCTAACGCCAACAGCCACGCCAAAAACCCAAGAATAGCCCCAGGGAATGTCCAGGTTGTCTCTTCAGCAGCAGGCGGGACAGAGGCCTGCGAGATAATCATGTTTGTTGAATTGCGCATACCCGATCCTGTGACCTGACTTGCCGGAAGAGAGAGTCTCCCGGCGCTGTCTCAGAATTTGATAATATCGTCCCGCCGCAGCAGGTCTAATATTTGCGCAATCAAATTTGTTACTAATTGTTCACCATCTAAATGGATTTCCGGGCGGTCAGGGGCTTCATATACCGCGTCGATACCGGTGAAGTTGCGCAACTCTCCGGCGCGAGCTTTTTTATACAATCCCTTAGGATC
This sequence comes from Atlantibacter sp. MEI4A-1023, assembly GCF_056155425.1. Lineage (NCBI taxonomy): Bacteria > Pseudomonadati > Pseudomonadota > Gammaproteobacteria > Enterobacterales > Enterobacteriaceae > Atlantibacter > Atlantibacter sp. MEI4A-1023. The sequence continues at coordinate 943,883 of NZ_CM149568.1, read as the reverse complement.
GCGCGCTTCGCAGACTTCCAGCGGGGTATCAACAAACACTTCGATAAAGCGCCCTTCCCCTACCCGCTCGCGCACCATTGCACGTTCTTCGCGGTGCGGAGATATAAACGCCGTCAATACTACCAGCCCGGCATCCACCATCAGGTTAGCGACTTCTCCCACCCGGCGAATATTTTCTTTACGGTCGGCATCGCTAAAGCCGAGGTCGCTGCACAGGCCGTGGCGCACATTATCGCCGTCCAGCAAATAGGTGCTGACGCCGCGCTCGTGAAGCGCCGTTTCCAGCGCCCCTGCGAGGGTGGATTTACCCGAGCCCGAAAGCCCGGTAAACCACAGCACAACACCCCGGTGCCCGTGAAGCTGCTCACGGGCCTGCTGGGTCACCAGATGCGCATGCCAGACGACATTTTCGTCATGGGCGGCCATTACTTGCCTCCCAGCAAATCGCGCGCGCCCCAGTGCGGGAAGTGGCGGCGTACCAACGCGTTCAGCTCCAGCTCAAATGCGCTGTAAGCAGAAGGCTCCTGGAAGACGTCGACCTGCGGTTCAAGCACCATACCTGCGCCTACGGTCACGTTAGACAGACGGTCGATAAAGATCAGGCCGCCGGTTACCGGGTTATGCTGATAGGGATCCAGCACCAGCGGTTCGTCGAATGTCAGATCCACCAGCCCGATACCGTTCAGTGGCAGGGTTTCCACCACGCGCTGGGTCAGGTTGTTGATATCTACCTGGAACTGAATATTGTCGACCCGGGCGCGGGTCTTTTTACCGGCGACTTTAATGTCGTAGCTCTGGCCCGGCGTTAGCGGTTGTTCCGCCATCCAGACCACGTCAACTTTCGCGGCCTGCGCGATAGCCAGATTTTCACTGGCGTCCAGCAAGACATCACCGCGGCTGATGTCGATTTCATCTTTCAGCACCAGCGTGATAGCTTCCCCTGCCGCCGCTTGTTCCAGATCGCCATCAAAGGTAACGATACGCGCGACGCTGGACTCCACGCCAGACGGCAGCACTTTAATACGCTGGCCCACTTTCACCACGCCGGACGCCACGGTACCGGCATAACCCCGGAAATCAAGGTTCGGACGGTTAACGTACTGTACCGGGAAGCGGAAAGACTGCTGCTCTACGTCTTTGCGGATTTCGACGGTTTCCAGCACTTCCAGCAGCGTCGGGCCGCTGTACCACGGCATTTTGTCGCTCTGGCTGGCAACGTTATCGCCCTCCAGCGCCGACAGCGGCACGAAACGGATATCCAGCGAGCCTGGCAACTGTTCGGCGAAGGTCAGATAATCCTGTTTGATCTGCTCGAAGGTCTGTTCGCTGAACGCCACCAGATCCATTTTGTTAATCGCCACCACCAGATGCTTAATCCCCAGCAACGTGGAAATAAAACTGTGGCGGCGGGTCTGATCGAGCACGCCTTTACGGGCGTCGATCAGCAGGATCGCCAGATCGCAGGTTGATGCGCCGGTCGCCATGTTGCGGGTGTACTGCTCATGGCCTGGGGTGTCGGCGATAATAAATTTGCGTTTCTCAGTAGAGAAATAGCGGTACGCCACATCGATCGTGATGCCCTGCTCGCGCTCGGCCTGTAGACCATCCACCAGCAGCGCCAGGTCGAGTTTTTCACCCTGGGTGCCGTGGCGTTTACTGTCGTTATGCAGCGAAGAGAGCTGATCTTCATAAATCTGGCGGGTATCGTGCAGCAGGCGGCCAATCAGGGTGCTTTTCCCGTCATCAACGCTTCCGCAGGTCAAGAATCGCAGCAGGCTTTTGTGCTGTTGTGCGTGCAGGTAAGCCTCAACGCCACCTTCGTTAGCAATTTGTTGGGCAATCGTGGTGTTCATTCGCCGGCTCCTTAGAAATAACCCTGACGTTTTTTAAGCTCCATAGAGCCTGCCTGATCGCGGTCAATCATGCGGCCCTGCCGTTCGCTGGTGGTGGAAACCAGCATTTCTTCGATGATTTCCGGCAGCGTTTGCGCATCGGATTCCACCGCGCCGGTCAGAGGCCAGCAGCCCAGGGTACGGAAGCGCACCATTCGTTTTTCGATCACTTCGCCAGGCTGAAGATCGATACGGTCGTCGTCGATCATCATCAACATGCCGTCGCGCTCCAGCACCGGGCGCTCAGCGGCCAGGTACAGCGGAACAATGTCGATATTTTCAAGGTAGATATACTGCCAGATATCCAGCTCGGTCCAGTTAGACAGCGGGAATACGCGGATGCTTTCGCCCTTGTTAATCTGGCCGTTGTAGTTGTGCCACAATTCCGGGCGCTGGTTTTTCGGGTCCCAGCGGTGGAAACGATCGCGAAACGAGTAAATACGCTCTTTAGCGCGGGATTTCTCTTCATCACGGCGCGCGCCGCCAAAGGCTGCATCAAAACCGTATTTATTCAGCGCCTGCTTCAGGCCCTCGGTTTTCATGATGTCGGTATGTTTGGCGCTACCGTGGACAAACGGGTTAATGCCCATCGCCACGCCTTCCGGATTTTTGTGCACCAGCAGTTCGCAGCCATAGGCTTTAGCGGTACGGTCACGGAACTCGTACATCTCGCGAAATTTCCAGCCGGTATCAACATGCAGTAGCGGGAACGGCAGCGTACCCGGATAGAACGCTTTACGCGCCAGGTGCAGCATCACGCTGGAGTCTTTGCCGATTGAGTACATCATCACCGGATTCGCGAATTCTGCGGCAACTTCACGAATGATATGGATGCTTTCCGCCTCCAGTTGTCGCAGGTGAGTGAGTCGTTTTTGATCCATAACCTTTCCTTATAAGGCCTGACACCGCAGGCGTTGTATGACGGCCTGTCTCGCCAGTACCTAAGCCAAAGTCACTACGGAAGAGGAATCGCCCTCTGCCTGAGTTGTTGGTTGAAACCAGGCTAATTGCTCGCTGAGCGCCACCACTTCGCCAATCACCAGTAAAGCGGGCATCGGCGAGCGTTTCGCCAGGTCATCGAGTTGTTGTAATGTGCCGGTCAGTACCTGCTGGTCTTTCCGGGTGCCGCGGCTGATGACCGCCACCGGCGTGTCGGCAGCGCGGCCATGTTGTATAAGCTGTTCACTGATTTGCGCGGCCTTCATGGTGCCCATGTAGATCGCGAGCGTTTGACGGCCCTGGGCCAGATGCGCCCAGTCGAACGGCTGGCTGTCCGGTTTGTAATGACCGGTCACAAAAGTCACGCTCTGTGCATGCTCGCGATGGGTCAACGGAATGCCTGCGTAAGCCGTCGCGCCTGCGGCGGCAGTGATCCCCGGAACCATCTGAAACGCCACCCCAGCCTGTTGGGCCGCCTGCAACTCTTCGCCGCCGCGGCCAAAAATAAACGGGTCGCCGCCTTTCAGGCGCACCACGGTTTTGCCTTCACGCGCCAGATCCACCAGCATCTGGTTGGTTTCATGCTGAGGAACGGCATGCTCTCCCGCGCGTTTGCCCACGCAAATGCGATCGGCATCGCGGCGTACCAGTTCAAGCACATCGTCGCTGACCAGATGGTCATACAGCACCACGTCCGCCTGCTGAAGCACCTGCAAACCGCGTAGCGTCAGCAGTCCGGCATCTCCCGGCCCCGCGCCCACCAGAATGATTTCTCCGGTTTGCTGCTGCGGGTTTGCCAGCGTGGCTTCCAGGGTTTCAATCGCCGCACGTTCGTTACCCGCCGCCATCAGGCTGGCGAAGCGGCCGCGAAACGCCTGCTCCCAGAAACGCCGCCGCGCATCGGTGGTAGTTAGCGCGCCTTTAATGCGCTCGCGGAAACTGCCCGCCACCGTCGCCATACGTCCAAGGCTTTGCGGCAGCAGCGACTCCAGCTTTTCACGCAGCAAACGCGCTAACACTGGCGCATTGCCACCGGAAGAGACCGCCACCACTAACGGCGACCGATCGACAATCGAAGGGAAAATAAATGAGCAAAGCGGCTGATCGTCCACCACGTTGACCAGCCGGTGGCGCGCATTAGCCGCATCAAACACCTGGCGATTGAGTTCGCGGTTGTTGGTCGCGGCAATGACCAGAAAAACGCTGTCGAGCTGCTGCTCGTCAAACTCAGCGGCCAGCCATTCAACATGGCCTGCATCAACGTCACGCTGCAGTTCTGCCGCCAGCTTTTTGGCAACCACGCGCACCACCGCGCCGGCCCGGCGCAGCAAGCTAATTTTACGCACCGCGATTTCGCCGCCGCCGACGACTAACACCGGGCGCGCTTTCAGGTCTGCAAACAGGGGAAGATAGTCCACTCGCTGGCTCACTCAACATCAGAATCCAGAAGCGACTATAGGGGCCGCCTTAAAACGAATGAAATTACCAATTGGCATGAGTAGTTCCACAAAGGAATAAGCCACTGGCAAAGCAAAGTTCAAAAAGTGCTTAAGGCGTGATTTTTCGGGGGTTTCAGAGCAAATGAAATTGTGTAACGCACATCACAGTTTCATACTAGGCGAAAAAATTTTTCCGCGTTTTCATGATTAAGGATTATCTATGTTTCCCGCATTGCGCCGTGGCGTGATCGAGTGTGCAATCGGTCTGGCGCTCAGTGTTGGCGCTCTTTTTCCGGTGTTTGCCCAGGCCGCCGCGCCCGGTAAAACCGCCAGCGCCCAGGCTCGCCATATTGCCACCTATTTTCCTGGCCGCATGACCGGCACACCTGCCGAAATGCTCTCCGCAGACTATATCCGCCAGCAGTTCGCTCAATGGGGATATCAAAGCGACATCCGCACCTTTAATACCCGCTACGTTTTTACCCGCGCCAATAAGCTGACCAACTGGCAGAACGTCACGGGATCCAGCGTTATTGCCGCCCATGAAGGCAAACTGCCCCAGCAAATCATCATCATGGCGCACCTTGATACCTACGCGCCGCAAAGCGATGCGGATATCGACACCAATCTGGGGGGCCTGACATTACAGGGCATCGACGATAACGCCGCCGGGCTTGGGGTGATGCTGGAACTGGCAGAAAAACTGAAAGACACGCCAACCCAGTACGGCATTCGTTTTATCGCCACCAGCGCTGAAGAAGAAGGCAAACTGGGTGCGGAAAATATCCTTAAAAGAATGAGCGCCCAGGAGCGGAAAAACACCCTGCTGGTGATCAATCTGGATAATTTGATTGTCGGGGACAAACTCTATTTCAACAGCGGGCAATCCACGCCGACGGCGGTGCGAAAGCTAACTCGCGATCGGGCGCTGGCCATTGCGCGTAGTAATCATATCGCCGCCAGCACCAATCCTGGGCTTAATGACCATTATCCAAAAGGCACAGGCTGCTGCAACGATGCAGAAGTGTTTGATAAGGCCGGAATTCCGGTGTTATCCGTGGAAGCGACCAACTGGTCGTTAGGCCGGAAAGACGGCTATCAACAGCGGGCGAAGAGCGCGCAGTTCCCTGCGGGCACCAGCTGGCATAATGCCCAACTGGATAACCAGCTGTATATCGATCGCGCGCTGCCTGGCAGGATTGAAAAACGCAGCCGCGATGTGATGCGGATTATGCTGCCGCTGGTGAAAGAACTGGCGAAAGCAGGCAAAACGTAAAAATGGGTGCATGAGGCCAAACCTTCACCCTCCGATACGCGGGGTTGCCCCCGCGTTTCAGCTACTTCTTCGGTTCGTAAGCGAGAACAGCGCTGAATTCCATACCACGCTCTTTAATGCGCAGCTCGCAAAGCGAGTCGCGCACCATGAGTGTGAACCCCAGCGCAATGATTGCCGCAAGGGCGTACTTTGACAGCATGTCTTGCCTCCAGATAAAGAAGAAACTAACATCCAAATTGCTGGTTTGGTTGGTAGCCTCAGGTTGATAGAAATATCTCCTGGGGCTTTTAACTATCTGAACCCTGCAAATGCTCAAAGCCAGACAGCCTCAAGCACCCGCCGCAATTCTATTCCCGATCCCGTCTTTGTCTGTGTTTCTCCCTCCGTTACGGAAGACAGCTCGCAAGATAAAAAAAAGCCCCCGGCATGATGACGGAGGCATTGAATAGTTTCCGAAATTTAACCTTCGTGCAGGCCGCATTCGCGCTTGAGGCCGAAGAAGCGGGTTTCTTCCTCCGCCATACCCGGTTCCCATTTGCGGGTGGTGTGAGTATCCCCCACCGACAAATAACCCTGATCCCACAGCGGATGGTATTTCAGCCCGTGTTTTTGCAGGTACTGGTACACCGTGCGGTTATCCCAGTCGATGATCGGCAGCACTTTAAAGATGCCCCGGCTAATCGCCAGCACCGGCAAGTTCGCACGGCTGCCGGACTGCTCGCGGCGCAGGCCGGCAAACCAGGTTTTGGCGTTCAGCTCGCTCAATGCCCGGTTCATCGGCTCCACTTTGTTGATGTTATTGTATTTCTCAATGCCTTCAACGCCCTGCTCCCACAGCTTGCCGTAACGCGCTTCCTGCCAGGCCGGGCTATGCTCCGCACGATAAACCTTCAGATTCAGCTTCAGCTTCTCCGTAAGCTCGTCGATAAACTGATAGGTTTCCGGGAACAGATAGCCGGTATCCGTCAGGATCACCGGAATATCCGGGCGCTGTTGGGTGATTAAATGGAGGCTCACCGCCGCCTGGATACCAAAGCTGGACGACAGCAACACCTCGCCCGGCAGGTTTTCCAGCGACCAGGCGACACGCTCTTCGGCGCTCAGCTTTTCCAGTTGAGCGTTGGTTTCCGCCAGCGCCAGAATCCGATCCACTTTCGGTAATTCATTCAGCGCCTGTAGATCCAAATTGGACATAATGACCTCTTTAGTTGTGCCGCCGTGGCCGGTTATTCCCAGAAATCACGCGCCGGATCGAGGACCGGGCGGATGATGCCAGTACGCACGGTGAAATCGCCAAACCCTTCGCCATCTTCACGCTCTGTGGCCCAACGGCCAATCAGTTCGTCCAGCGATGCCAGAATTTCCGGCTCGGTGATGTTTTCTTTATACATCCGCGGAATACGCGTACCGATACGGTTACCGCCCAGGTGCAGGTTGTAACGACCCGGCGCTTTGCCTACCAGCCCGACTTCCGCCAGCATCGCGCGGCCACAGCCGTTCGGGCAACCGGTGACGCGCAACACAATATGTTCATCGCCGACGCCATGCTTTTCCAGTACCGCTTCGACTTTATCCGTAAAAGACGGCAGGAAACGTTCGGCTTCCGCCATCGCCAGCGGACAGGTCGGGAACGACACGCAGGCCATGGAGTTTTCACGCTGCGGCGTGACCGCATCCATTAGCCCATGATTGCGCGCCAGTTTCTCGATCTTCGCTTTCTGGCTCTCAGGCACGCCAGCGATAATCAGGTTCTGGTTGGCGGTAATACGGAATTCGCCTTTATGGATCTTCGAGATCTCCAGCAGGCCGGTTTTCAGCGGACGGCCTGGATAATCCAGAATACGGCCGTTTTCGATAAACAGCGTCAGGTGCCATTTATTGTCGATGCCTTTTACCCAGCCGATGCGATCGCCGCGTCCGGTAAATTCATACGGGCGGATCGGTTCGAATTTAATACCCGCGCGACGTTCCACTTCTTCTTTAAAAGTATCCAGGCCGACGCGTTCCAGGGTGTATTTAGTTTTGGCGTTTTTACGATCGGTACGGTTGCCCCAGTCGCGCTGAGTGGTGACAACGGCTTCTGCCACCGCCAGCGTATGCTCAATCGGCAGATAGCCAAACTCGCTCGCGGTGCGCGCATAGGTTTTCTTGTTACCGTGCTCAATGGACAGGCCGCCGCCCACCAGCAGGTTAAAGCCGACCAGCTTGCCGTTCTCGGCAATCGCCACAAAGTTCATGTCGTTTGCGTGCAGATCGATATCGTTCTGCGGCGGGATCACTACCGTGGTTTTGAACTTACGCGGCAGATAGGTCTGGCCGAGGATCGGTTCTTCATCGGTGGTCGCCACTTTTTCCTGGTCGAGCCAGATCTCTGCATAAGCGCGGGTACGCGGCAGCAGATGTTCGGAGATCTTTTTCGCCCATTCGTACGCCTCGGCATGCAGCTCGGATTCGTACGGGTTGGAAGTACACAGTACGTTACGGTTCATGTCGTTGGCGGTCGCCAGCGCGTCCAGCCCAACCGAGTGCAGCATCTGGTGCACCGGCTTAACGTTCTTCTTCAGAATGCCGTGGAACTGGAATGTCTGACGGTTGGTCAGACGGATACTGCCGTAAATCGTGTTGTCGTGGGCGAACTTGTCGATCGCCTGCCACTGTTTGGTGGTGATAATCCCACCCGGCAGGCGGCAGCGCAGCAGCATCGCATGGCGCGGCTCCAGCTTTTGTGCGGCGCGCTCGGCGCGGATATCGCGATCGTCCTGCTGATACATGCCGTGAAAGCGGATCAGCAGAAAGTTGTCGCCTTTAAAACCGCCGGTCAGGCCGTCATTTAAATCTTCGGCAATGGTGCCGCGCAGGTAGTTGCTTTCTACCTTCATACGCTCGGCGTCAGACAGTTTGCCTTCGACCACCAGTGGGCCAGGGTGTTTTTCGCTCATTAGTAGACATCTCGCTGATAACGGCGCTCAACGCGCAGCTCACTTAAATATTCATCTGCCGCTTCGGTATCCATGCCACCAAATTCGGCAATCACGTCCAGTAACGTTTTTTCTACGTCTTTCGCCATACGGTTGGCGTCGCCGCAGACATAAATATGGGCACCGTCATTAATCCAGCGCCACAGTTCCGCGCCCTGTTCGCGCAGTTTGTCTTGTACGTATATTTTTTGTTTTTGATCCCGCGACCAGGCCAGATCGATACGGGTCAGCAGGCCCTCTTTCACATAGCTCTGCCATTCAACCTGGTACAGGAAGTCTTCGGTAAAGTGCGGATTGCCGAAGAACAGCCAATTTTTACCGCTCGCTCCTTCGGCAGCACGCTGCTGCATAAAGGCGCGGAACGGCGCGATGCCGGTACCGGGCCCAATCATGATGACCGGCGTTTCTGGATTAGCCGGCAGGCGGAAATTGTCGTTATGCTCGATAAACACGCGGACTTCGCCATCTTCTTCCACCCGGTCCGCCAGGAAGCTGGAGGCACCGCCTGCGCGGGCGCGTCCTTCAACGTCGTAGCGCACCACGCCAACGGTGATATGCACTTCGTTTTCCGTTTCGGACTGGGAAGACGCGATCGAGTACAGACGCGGCGTCAGCGGGCGCAGCAAGCCAATAAGTTGCGAAGCATCCAGCTGCGCCGGGGCGAAACGCACCATATCGACAATCGGGGTGATGCTGGCGTAATGCTGTAATTTGTTTTTATCGCCAATCAGATCCTGCAGGGTTTCGGCGCGGGTCAGCGTGGCGTAATTCTCAACGATATTGGCGGTGTTAACCGTCAGCTCGAAATGCCACTGCAGGGCTTCACGCAGCGGCAGCGTTTTGCCGTCGATTTCAACGGGTTCATCCCCTTTCAGCCACAGCAGGCCTACCAGTTCGTCGACCAGCGCCGGATCGTTCTGATACCACACGCCCAGCGCATCGCCCGGCTGGTAACGCAAGCCGGAATCGCCTAAGTCGATTTCCAGATGACGCACGTCTTTCTCAGAATCACGCCCGGTGATTTTCTGGTTTACCGCCAGGCTGGCGGTCAGCGGCGCTTCTTTGGTGTACGGCGTGCTGGTTATATCATTCACCGCGCCTATGGCCGTTCGCGGCACAGCGCCCGTTGAGGCAGGCGCACGGGATTTCAGCACCTCGACGATGCGCTCGCGCCACGCCTGGGCGGCTGGCTGGAATTCAACGTCGGTGTCAACGCGATCCAGTAAGCGCTCTGCGCCCAGTTCCGCCAGTTTGCTGTCGAAGTCTTTACCGGACTGACAGAAAAATTCGTAAGAACTGTCGCCCAGGCCGAACACGGCAAACGCGGTATTATCCAGCTTTGGCGCTTTTTTAGAGAACAGGAACTTGTGCAATGCGACCGCTTCTTCCGGCGGTTCGCCCTCGCCCTGGGTAGACGTCACGACGATCAGCAATTTTTCCTGGGCGATTTGCTTAAATTTATAGTCGCCCGCGTTTACCAGCGTCACATTCAGCTTCGCAGCCAGCAGATCGTCACGCAGCGCTTCTGCCACGCGGCGCGCGTTGCCGGTTTGCGACGCAGAGATGAGCGTAATGGCTGCGGCTTCCGGCGCGTTTTGCACTACCGCACCCGGTGCTGCGTTCTGTTGATTAATCACGCCCCAGAAATAGCCGGAAACCCATGCCAGCTGTGTGGGGGAAAAGTCCGTAGTGGCCGCCTGAAGGCGCGCCAGTTGTTCCGGGCTCAGCGGGAGCAAAGCGTTCGGAGGGGCCTGAGTCGTCATGCGTCGTTATGTCCAGTATTAAAGCTGTCTTCGTTATAAAAACAGAACAGAATGTAAGGTTACCGGGCGACATGATATCTATTAAATAAGCGGTTGAAATATCAAATAACCAAAATGACTAACCGTTTTTACAGGTACATATTAGCGATAAAACAGATTAAATAAGGCTTTGATTAATAAAATAATTAAAGAGAAGAAATAACAAAAACCGCGCTTCGCCAGCGTATGCCGGTTTTAGTTAATGCTAAAAAAAGTGGTTTCCTGTACCCTACGGCGGTTTTTTTGCACCAGGATCCCGTCATGCCAACCACTATTTTTAAAGAATTCATCTTCGAAGCCGCCCACCGTTTACCCCATGTGCCGGAAGGCCATAAGTGCGGTCGTCTGCATGGACACTCATTTTTGGTGCGCCTGGACATCACCGGCGAAGTGGACCCGCATACCGGCTGGATTGTGGATTTCGCTGAGTTAAAAGCGGCGTTTAAACCGATCTACAACCGGCTGGATCACTATTATCTGAATGATATTCCAGGCCTGGAGAACCCCACCAGTGAAGTGCTGGCGCGCTGGATTTGGCAACAGATGAAGCCGAAAATGCCGCTGCTGAGCGCGGTGATGATTAAAGAAACCTGTACCGCAGGCTGCGTGTATCGCGGCGAGTAAGAGACGTCGCCCGAACGTTTCACATTTCGTTCGGGCGCAAAGCTCAATCAGGCAATATTCAAATACTTATGCGTCTGCATTGAGAACCGCCAGTTGCGGGCGATGCAGGTTTCAATGCACAGGCGCGTGGCGTCTTCTTTCTGGCTGATCGGCTGAAGCGCAATCACGCGCTGTTTCTGGTCGTTAAGCGTGGTCAGCAGTTCATCCAGCGCTTCAATATCGCGCATCCGCCCTACCGGGTGTTTGATTTCATCGGCGCGTTCCAGTGCCTGGTGCAGCACGTCATATCCACCGCGCATATTCACTTTCGGCGATACGGTTACCCATGTGGTGGCAACAGCGCGGATTTCATGGGTGCCGCTGGTCTCAATCTGGCAACTGAAGCCGCTTTTCTCAAGCAGATGGGTCAGCGGGATAAGATCGTGAATGCAGGGCTCGCCGCCGGTGATCACCACATGACGTGCGGTCCAGCCCTGGCGTTCGATCACCGCCAACAACTCTTCCGGGCTGGCGGAACCCCATTTGTCGCTCTCTTTGGTTTTGGCGAGGATGCTGTATAGCGACACTTCCCGATCGGCAAGCTTGTCCCAGGTGTGTTTGGTGTCGCACCAGGCACAGCCTACCGGGCATCCCTGTAAGCGAATAAATATGGCGGGAACGCCGGTGAAATAACCCTCGCCTTGCAGGGTCTGGAACATCTCATTTATCGGGTACTGCATCTTCGGCTCTTCGTTGGTGGTAAACCATTATTATCGCATATTCCCGCTGCCGGCGCTTGCGCAGTTCCCGGCGGGAAGGTGGGCTAAGGCAGTCAATCCGCCCGTCGTTAACGTAAAAGCACATTATGTGACACAACCAGGCATCATCAATGAAACAAACGCCACTCTTTCATCATTACTTGAGGTACATCACCTTTTAAAGCTTACCCTGCTAATTAAATTGGTATAACACATTCAGCCGAGTAATATCCAACCTCACCTACATATCATACCAATTATAATTTTTAGCAAGGAAACTGGATGAACACTCTTGTTGAAGCCATGCCGGTCATCTGGGTGGCGCTTGGCGTTGTTGTACTGCTGATACTGAATATGAAGTTCAAAATCAATGGGATGCTGGCGTTACTGCTGGCGGCAATCTTCGTTGGGGTTTGTGAAGGCCTGCCGCTGGAAGCCATCGGCAAGTCCATTGAAACTGGTATAGGAAGTACCCTCGGACATCTGGCGCTGATCATTCTGTTTGGCGCGATCCTCGGGAAACTGATGGTGGATTCCGGCGCGGCCCAGCGGGTTTCTTCAACGCTGCTACAGCGCTTTGGACCGAAAAAAGTGCAATGGGCGATCATGGTTATCGGCCTGATTTTCGGCCTCGCCATGTTCTATGAAGTGGCGTTCTTAATCCTCGCGCCACTGGTGATCAGTATCGCCCGGGAAGCGAAAATTCCGTTCCTGAAACTTGGCATTACGATGGTCGCCGCAGCAACTACCGCGCACAGCCTGTTCCCGCCTCAGCCAGGCCCTACCGCACTGGTGGCCGCATTCCATGCGGATATGGGGATGGTGTATATCTACGGCGTGATCGTGGCGATCCCGACGGTGATTTGTTCCGGGATTATTTTGCCGAAACTGCTGGGTAACCTGGACCGCCCAATCCCGCAGTTGCTCGAATCGCAGAAAGTGTTCCGCGATGATGAAATGCCCTCTTTCGCCGTCAGCTTACTGGTGCCGCTGATCCCGGCAATTATCATTACCGGCGTGACGCTTATCAAACTGGTGGTCCCGGCGAATCCGCACGTCACTTCGCTGCTGAACTTCGTCGGCAGTGCGCAAATCAGTATGCTGATTGCCGTGCTGGTGGCGCTTTACGCTTTTGGTACCGCGCGCGGTAAATCGATGACCGACGTGATGCTCTCTTATTCCACCGCGATTGAGAAAGTCGCGCTGGTGGTGTTTATCATCGGTGCAGGCGGCGCGTTTAAGCAGATCATTATGGATACCGGCGTGGGTGACTACATTGCCGATATGATGCGCACCTCATCGGTATCGCCGCTGATCATGGCGTGGTTCATCACCGTGCTGTTACGTCTGGCGACGGGCGCCGGTACGGTTTCGGCAATTACTGCTGCCGGGATCGTCGGGCCGATGATCACGACGTTTAACGTCGATCCGGCGCTGATGGTGTTGGCAACCGCGTCCGGGAGTAACACCCTGACGCACGTTAACGACGCCGCCTTCTGGTTGTTTAAAGAGTATTTTGGCCTGTCGATTAAGGATACGTTTAAGACCTGGGGCTTGCTGGAATTGACGAACTCGGTGGTAGGCTTGCTGATCGTACTGCTGCTGGACTTAATCATCTAACCGCGTTTGAAAACAAAAAAGCCGGGCATCGCTGCCCGGCTTTTTCAGGAAAAGTGCAGACGATTACGCCTGGCCTTTCACTTCTTTCAGACCGTTGAACGGTGCGCGGTCACCCAGCGCTTCTTCGATACGAATCAGCTGGTTGTACTTAGCAACACGGTCAGAACGGCTCATAGAACCGGTTTTGATCTGGCCAGCAGCGGTACCTACTGCCAGGTCGGCAATGGTCGCGTCTTCAGTTTCGCCAGAACGGTGAGAGATAACGGCAGTGTAGCCAGCATCTTTCGCCATCTTGATCGCAGCCAGAGTTTCGGTCAGAGAACCGATCTGGTTGAATTTGATCAGGATGGAGTTAGCGATGCCTTTCTCGATACCTTCTTTCAGGATCTTGGTGTTGGTTACGAACAGATCGTCCCCAACCAGCTGGATTTTGTCGCCCAGAACTTTAGTCTGGTAAGCGAAGCCTTCCCAGTCAGACTCGTCCAGGCCATCTTCGATGGACACGATCGGGTACTGTTTGGTCAGTTCTTCCAGGAAGTGGGTAAATTCTTCAGAGGTGAACGCTTTGTTGCCTTCGCCAGCCAGAACGTATTTACCGTCTTTGTAGAATTCAGAGGCTGCGCAGTCCATCGCCAGGGTAACGTCTTTACCCAGTTCGTAGCCTGCTGCTTTTACCGCTTCAGCGATAACAGCCAGGGCTTCGGCGTTGGAACCCAGGTTCGGCGCGTAGCCGCCTTCGTCGCCCACAGCGGTGTTCATGCCTTTAGACTTCAGCACTTTCGCCAGGTTATGGAACACTTCAGAACCGATGCGTACCGCTTCTTTCAGGGTTTTCGCGCCAACCGGTTGAATCATGAATTCCTGGATATCAACGTTGTTGTCAGCGTGCTCACCACCGTTAATGATGTTCATCATCGGCAGCGGCATAGAGAATTTGCCCGGGGTGCCGTTCAGCTCAGCGATGTGCTCGTACAGCGGCATGCCTTTAGCGGCAGCAGCAGCTTTAGCAGCAGCCAGAGAAACAGCCAGAATCGCGTTAGCGCCGAAGTTAGATTTGTTTTCAGTACCGTCCAGCTCGATCATGATTTTGTCGAGGCCAGCCTGGTCTTTCGCGTCTTTACCCAGCAGAGCCTGAGCGATCGGACCGTTAACCGCGCCAACAGCTTTGGTTACGCCTTTGCCCATGAAGCGGGATTTGTCGCCATCGCGCAGTTCCAGCGCTTCGCGGGAACCAGTAGAAGCCCCTGACGGCGCAGCTGCCATACCGACAAAACCGCCTTCCAGGTGAACTTCAGCTTCAACAGTCGGGTTACCACGGGAGTCGATGATTTCACGACCGATGATTTTAACGATTTTGGACATTAGATTTTCCTCTAGTCACAAGTTAACTAAAACTCCAGACAAACAGTGCACCGTATGTGGGTGCACTGCCGTACTAACTCGTTTTACTTCGCCTGACGCTTCTGATACTCAGTTGCGGCCTTCACGAAGCCTGCAAACAGTGGGTGTCCATCACGCGGCGTGGAGGTGAATTCCGGGTGGAACTGACACGCCACAAACCACGGGTGATTCGGCACTTCGATGATTTCGACCAGTTGATCATCGCCAGAACGACCCGCAACACGCAGACCCGCTGCTTCAATTTGTTTCAGTAACAGGTTGTTGACTTCATAACGGTGACGGTGGCGTTCAACGATGGTCGGCGTGCCGTACAGCTTGCGAACCAGGCTCTCATCATCTAACTGGCACTGCTGTGCGCCCAGGCGCATGGTGCCGCCGAGGTCGCTCTTTTCAGAACGTACTTCGACATTGCCGTCTTCATCACGCCATTCCGTGATAAGCGCCACGACAGGGTACTTACAGTCTGGCACAAATTCGGTTGAGTTGGCGTTGTCCATATTCGCCACATTACGGGCAAATTCAATCAGTGCAACCTGCATCCCCAGGCAAATGCCCAGGTAAGGAATATTGTTTTCACGCGCATAGCGCGCAGTGGCGATTTTGCCTTCCACGCCGCGATAGCCGAAGCCGCCAGGGATCAAGATCGCGTCCAGTCCTTTCAGCACTTCGTCGCCACGGGTTTCAACATCCTGCGAATCGATAAGCTTGATGTTAACCGTCGCGCGGTTTTTCAGCCCGCCGTGTTTCAGCGCTTCGATCACCGATTTATAGGCGTCCGGCAATTCAATGTATTTGCCGACCATACCGATGGTCACTTCGCTCGCCGGGTTGGCTTCTTCGTAAATCACCTGCTCCCATTCTGCCAGATTTGCCTCAGGGCAGTTCAAGCTGAATCGTTTACAAATATAATCGTCCAGCCCCTGGGATTTCAACAGGCCCGGAATTTTATAGATTGAATCGACATCTTTCAGAGAAATAACCGCTTTTTCCGGAACGTTACAGAATAAAGCAATTTTGGCGCGTTCATTAGCAGGGACTGCGCGATCGGAACGGCAAATCAGGATATCTGGCTGAATACCGATGGAGAGCAGCTCTTTTACAGAGTGCTGTGTTGGTTTGGTTTTCACTTCACCGGCTGCGGCCATATACGGCACCAGCGTCAGATGCATATACATGGTGTGCTCGCGGCCCACTTCTACCGCCATCTGGCGAATCGCTTCAAGGAACGGCAGGGATTCGATATCACCTACAGTACCGCCGATTTCAACCAACACCACGTCGTGGCCTTCGCCGCCTTCCAGAATGCGTTCTTTAATGGCGTTGGTGATGTGCGGGATAACCTGCACGGTGGCACCCAGATAGTCGCCGCGACGTTCTTTACGCAGAACCTCGGAATAGATGCGACCCGTAGTGAAGTTGTTGCGGCGCGTCATACGTGTGCGGATAAAACGCTCGTAGTGGCCGAGGTCTAAATCGGTTTCAGCGCCGTCTTCAGTTACGAACACTTCCCCGTGTTGAATGGGGCTCATGGTGCCCGGATCGACGTTGATATACGGATCCAGTTTCATGATAGTTACGTTGAGGCCACGGGCTTCAAGAATGGCTGCGAGGGAGGCTGCGGCAATGCCTTTACCCAGAGAGGAAACGACCCCGCCGGTCACAAAAATATAGTTCGTTGTCATGCTGAACCTGAGAAGTTAGGTTTAAAGACGGTGGAATACCAGGACGGGAAAGTAGTATACCTGAACAGGACGGGGGTCACAAACTTTCATTCTCAGCAATCAACGCCACACCTCGCTTAATAAAGCCGGAAGAAAATAGCCCGTCTGGCAGAAATGTTTTTGACGTAAATCAAGCACTTGTCAGTTACGTTTTGCAACAACAAGCGCTTGATCGCAAAAACTATTTATTTATCAGCTTCCTGGCGTTTTACTTCGCCCCAGGCATTTTCCATCTGATCGAGCGAGGCTTCATCAAGTTTTAGCCCCTGAGCGGCAATAATTCTCTCTACTTCCCGGAAGCGGCGCTCGAATTTGCGGTTAGCCTTTTGCAGCGCAATTTCCGCTTTACTGCCCAGATGGCGGGACAGGTTTACCGTGGCAAACAGCAGGTCGCCAATTTCTTCTTCGAGCTTTGCCTCGTCCACCACCGCCTGGTTGGCTTCATGCATCACTTCATCCAGTTCTTCATGCACTTTGTCGACCACCGGACCGAGAGTAGTCCAGTCAAAACCCACCGCCGCACAGCGTTTCTGGATTTTATACGCGCGCATCAGCGCTGGCAGACTTTCAGGAATATCATCCAGAGTAGAGTGTTGCGCTTTTTCAGCCCGCTCAGCACTTTTGGTTTTTTCCCAGTTAGCCAATACTTGCTCGCTATCAGCAAAGTTCGCATCGCCAAAGATATGCGGATGGCGGCGCTCCAGTTTGTCGCTGATGGCGCGACAAATGTCGCTGAAATTAAATCGCCCCTGCTCTTCGGCCATGCGGGCATAAAACACCACCTGGAACAAAAGATCGCCCAGTTCGCCGCGCAGGTCGTCGAAGTCTTCACGCGCAATAGCGTCCAGTACTTCATAGGTTTCCTCAAGAGTATAAGGCGCGATGGTGGCAAAGGTCTGCGCTTTATCCCACGGGCAGCCGGTTTGCGGATCGCGCAGTCGTTCCATAATGCCCAGCAGGCGATCGAGTTGATTCATCATGAGATCCTTTTAAGAAAAACGGGGTGCAGCGTCCTGGCGCTGCACCCCGGCCCTCTGGCGAACAGAGGCTGAGAACAATTATCCGTGCAAACGGCGGGCGTCGATGACGTCGGGCACCTGGTTCAGTTTGCCTAACACGCGGCCCAGCACTTGCAGGTTGTAGATTTCAATGTCCATGTCGATAGTCGCCAACTGCTGTTTGGTATCGCTGCGGCTCGCCACGCCAAGCACATTGACCTTTTCATTGGCTAAGATGGTGGTGATATCGCGCAGTAATCCGCTGCGATCGTTGGCGGTGACGCGCACCACCAGCGAATAGCCCGCAGAGTAGCTTTCGCCCCATACCGCATCAACAATGCGTTCCGGCGCGTGCGACTGTAGCTCGGTCAGTTGATCGCAGTCGGCGCGGTGAATAGAAATCCCGCGTCCCTGGGTGATAAATCCGACAATATCGTCACCCGGGATTGGCTGGCAGCAACGGGCGATGTGGTGCATCAGATTACCAACGCCTTCCACCACAACACGGCCATTATTTTTGTTATTACGCGTCTGCGGCTGGTAGCTTTTTTGCTGAAGTTGCTTCAGCGCAGCGGCGTCCTGCTCGGCGGCGCTCGGTTTATTAAACTGCGCCTGCAGGAAATTGATCATCTGGTTCAGGCGAATATCGCCGCCGCCAATGGCCGCCAGCAACTCTTCGATTTCATTAAAGTTGTAGCGCGGCAGCAGATGTTTTTCCGCTTCCTTCAGGCTGATACCGAGATGCGCCAGTTCGTCGTCAAGGATCTGACGCCCGGCGAGAATGTTTTTATCGCGATCCTGTTTACGGAACCAGGCGTGGATTTTAGAACGCCCGCGGCTGGTGGTGACGTAGCCCAGGTTCGGGTTCAGCCAGTCGCGGCTCGGGTTCGGCTGTTTCTGGGTGATAATTTCAATCTGATCGCCCATCTGCAACTGATAGGTAAAGGGGACGATGCGCCCGCCAATTTTGGCCCCGATACAGCGGTGCCCAACGTCGCTGTGAATGTGGTAAGCGAAATCAAGCGGCGTGGAGCCGGCTGGCAAATCCACCACATCACCTTTCGGGGTAAATACGTAGACCCGGTCATCGAACACCTGGCTGCGCACTTCGTCGAGCATTTCCCCGGAATCGGCCATCTCTTCCTGCCACGCAATCAGTTTGCGCAGCCAGGCGATACGGTCTTCATAACCGGCATGCCCGCCGCTCACGGTACCTTCTTTGTATTTCCAGTGCGCGGCGACGCCAAGCTCAGCGTCTTCATGCATCTGGCGGGTACGGATCTGGATCTCCACCGTCTTACCGCCCGGCCCCAACACCACGGTATGAATCGACTGGTAGCCGTTGGGTTTCGGGTTCGCGACATAGTCGTCGAACTCGTCAGGAAGATGGCGGAACAGGGTATGAACAATCCCCAGCGAGGCATAGCAGTCCTGCAAGCGTTCAGCCACGATGCGCACTGCGCGCACGTCAAACAACTCGTCAAAGGCGAGGTGCTTTTTCTGCATTTTGCGCCAGATGCTGTAGATATGCTTCGGACGCCCGTAAACCTCGGCTTTGACGCCCTCTTCTTTAATCGATTTACGGATTTGGCCGACGAACTCGTCGATATAGTGTTCGCGGTCGATGCGCCGCTCATGCAGCAGTTTAGCGATGCGCTTATATTCCGCAGGCCGCAGATAGCGGAAGCAGTAATCTTCCAGCTCCCATTTAAGCTGGCCGATCCCTAAGCGGTTGGCCAACGGTGCATAGATGTTGGTGCACTCTTTCGCGGCCAGCACGCGTTCGTCTTCGGGCGCGTCTTTTACTTCACGCAGGTGCGCGATACGCTCCGCGAGTTTGATCACCACGCAGCGGAAATCATCCACCATCGCCAACAGCATACGGCGCACGTTATCGACCTGTTCGGACGATACCGAATCATTATGGGTGGCTTTAAGCTGGCGGATGGCGTCCATATCGCGCACGCCGTGGATCAGGTTGACGATGGATTTCCCCACCGTCTCAGTGAGCACCTCTTCGCTCACCACGTCGGCATCGGCAATCGGGAAAAGCAGCGCGGCGCGTAGCGTGTCGTTGTCCATACTCAGCATCGACAGGATTTCCACCATCTCGACGCCGCGCCACAGCAGCAGTTCCGCCTGCGGGTGCCCTTTGGTGAGCTGTTCGCAATACGCCCAAGTTTCGGTTAAGCGTTCACACGACTGCTGGTTATTGATCCCAAGACTCGCAACCCATTTCTCATGGTCAAATTCACCAGCTTTATTGAGATGTGCACTTCTTACCGCAACCATTGTCCTCTCCTTCAGGGACGCGCTGGCCTGTTATCCAGGCCTTCACTCATGCCGTACAAACAGCACCATAGACTCCAGATGCCCAGTGTGCGGGAACATATCCAGCATCGCCAGCCGCTGAATTTGATATCCCGCCTGCAGTAATACGTCGCTGTCGCGCGAAAGCGTCGCCGGATTGCAGGAAACATAGACCACACGGCTCGGCATTAATTTCACAATATGCTGCATCACGCCGGGTGCGCCAGCGCGGGCCGGGTCCAGTAATATCTTATCAAACCCCTGCGCAGCCCAGGGCTGGCGTGTAACATCTTCTTCCAAATTTTCATGAAAAAAGGTGACATTTTTTAAGTCATTATCCTCAGCATTACGCTGAGCCTTAGCCACTAATGCGGGCACCCCTTCCACGCCGATAACGCTGTGGACGCGCCGGGCAAGCGGCAGGGTGAAATTACCCATCCCGCAAAACAGATCCAGCACCCGATCGTCGGGTTGTACCTCAAGCCATTCAATGGCCCGCGCTACCATCTGCTGGTTGACCGCGTCATTTACCTGGATAAAGTCGCGCGGGCTAAAGGTTAAGCGTAGACCGTCTGAATGATAGTACGGCACCTCGCCGGACACGTGTTCCAGTACATCACTTTGCAGTGCTAAAAACAGCGCCACATCATGGTGATGCGAGAATTGTTCCAGTTTTAGCTTATCTTTTGCCGACAACGGCTCGGGATGGCGCAACACCATCAGCGGACCGTTATCCGCCAGCACCAGTTCTACATGCCCCAGACGGCGCGCGCCCTGTAATTCGTTCAGGCAGGTACGCAGTGCCGGCAGTAATGCCTCAAGCTGGGGAGCCAAAACGGGGCACTGCTGGATATCAACCAGTTCACTGGAGGCGGCCTGGCGAAAACCCATCTGTAAGGTTTGTGCGCGGGCCAGATAATTCAAGCTCAACCGTGCGCGACGACGATATCCCCATTCCGGCCCGGCAATGATTTCGTCCACCGGATGGTTCATCATGCGCGCCAGCGCCTGGGCCTTACTGGTTTGCTGAAGCTCAACGCTGGCGTGTTGCTGTTGGCACCCGCCACAAACGCCGAAATGCGGGCAACGCGGCATTACGCGCGCCGGGCTATCGGTGAGCCGCTTTTTAACCGTTGCGTGGGCAAAGGTGCGTTTATCCTGGGTGAGTGCCACTTCCGCACGTTCTTCGGGAAGCAGTCCACTAATAAATAACGCCTTTCCGTTATGACGGGCTACGCCCTGGCCAAAAGGGTCAAGGTCATTTACCGTGACGGTTATGATCTGACGCGTCGTCACGCGTCGCTTTGCAGAGTAGAATTGCGCCATTGCTTACAGGTATTCTTAAAACTAAGTGACGATGATTGTCCCATAACGGAAGCCCATGACCAACTACAGCCTGCGGGCACGCATGATGATTCTGATCCTGGCGCCAACCGTTCTTATCGGGTTGCTGCTGAGCATTTTCTTCGTCGTCCACCGCTATCACGATTTACAGCGCCAGCTTGAAGATGCCGGCGCCAGCATTATCGAACCGCTGGCGGTATCCAGCGAATACGGCATCAATCAAAAAAACCGTGAATCCGTCCGGCAGCTCATTAGCGTGCTGCACCGCCGTCATTCGGATATTGTGCGGGCGATTTCGGTTTACGATCGGGATAACAACCTGTTCGTCACCTCGAATTTCCATTCTAAAACGGAAGGACTGCGCCTCAGCGATGGGAGCGCTCTGCCAACCAGCCTGACGGTCATGCGTCAGGGCAACATGATGATTATGCGCACGCCGATTATCTCGGAGAGCTATTCTCCGGACGAATCGGCCACCACCGATGCCAAGCCGGAAGGCAATATGCTCGGCTATGTGGCGCTGGAGCTCGATCTCAGTTCGGTACGGCTGCAACAGTATAAAGAGATGATTATCTCGGTGTTAATGCTGTCTCTATGCATTTTTTGCGCATTGATATTCGCCTGGCGACTCATGCGTGACGTCACCGGGCCAATCCGCAATATGGTGAATACCGTCGACCGCATCCGTCGCGGGCAGCTCGATAGCCGCGTGGAAGGCTTTATGCTGGGCGAACTGGATATGCTTAAGAACGGCATCAACTCGATGGCGATGTCGCTGGCGGCCTACCATGAGGAGATGCAGCATAACGTTGACCAGGCGACTTCAGATCTGCGTGAAACCCTGGAACAGATGGAAATCCAGAACGTTGAGCTGGATCTCGCCAAAAAACGCGCCCAGGAAGCCGCGCGTATTAAATCCGAGTTCCTCGCCAATATGTCCCATGAGTTGCGCACCCCGCTTAACGGCGTGATTGGTTTTACCCGGCTGACGCTGAAAACCGATCTCAATCCAACCCAGCGAGACCACCTGAACACCATTGAGCGCTCGGCCAATAATCTGCTGGCGATCATCAATGACGTCCTGGATTTCTCGAAGCTGGAAGCCGGTAAGCTGATCCTCGAAAGCATCCCGTTCCTGCTGCGTAATACGCTGGATGAAGTGATGACGTTACTGGCTCATTCGGCGCATGACAAAGGGCTTGAGCTGACCATCAACATCAAAAACGATGTGCCGGATAACGTGATCGGCGATCCGCTGCGCCTGCAACAGGTGATCACGAATCTGGTGGGCAACGCCATCAAATTTACCGAAAGCGGCAACATCGACATCTTTGTTGAGAAGCGGGCCATCAGCCACAGTAAGGTACAAATTGAGGTGCAGATCCGGGATACCGGCATCGGTATCCCGGAGCGCGATCAGTCGCGCCTGTTCCAGGCATTCCGCCAGGCGGACGCCAGTATTTCACGGCGTCACGGCGGTACCGGGCTGGGGCTGGTGATCACCCAGCGGCTGGTCAATGAGATGGGCGGCGATATTTCGTTCCACAGCCAGCCTAATCGCGGCTCGACCTTCTGGTTCCATATCAATCTGGACCTGAACCAGAACGTGGTCATCGATCGTCAAACCACCGAAATCCTGGCCGGCCGCCGGATCGCTTACGTCGAGCCCAACCATGCCGCTGCGCAAAGTACGCTGGATATGTTAGCCAACACGCCGCTTACCGTGGTGTATAGCCCTACGTTTACCGGCCTGACGGAAAGCCATTACGACATCCTGCTTTACGCCACTTCTGTCACTCAGCGGGAGCCGCTGACCATGCAGCATGAGTTACTGGCGAAAGCGGCGACCATGACCGACTGCCTGCTGCTGGCCCTGCCCTGCCACGCCCAGGTGGACGCCGAAGCGCTGAAAAAAGAGGGAGCGGCAGGTTGTTTACTGAAGCCCATTACCGTCACCCGCTTGATCCCACTGCTGCTGGAACATTGCCCTAACGGTCAGCCGGTACATCCGCCGGTAGACGAGCAAGGCAAACTGCCGATGACCGTGATGGCGGTGGATGACAATCCGGCCAACCTGAAGCTGATTGCCGCGCTGCTTAACGATCACGTACAGCATATTGAGCTGTGCGAGAACGGTATTGAGGCGATTGAACGTGCCAAAGCGCAGCCGCTGGACATTATCCTGATGGATATTCAAATGCCGGGCATGGACGGCATTCGCGCCTGCGAACTGATCCGCCAATTGCCTCATCATCAACAAACACCGGTTATTGCGGTAACGGCGCACGCCATGGCCGGCCAGAAAGAAAAACTGCTGGCGGCAGGCATGAACGACTATCTGGCGAAGCCGATTGAGGAAGAAAAGCTGCGCGCTTTACTGCTGCGCTACCAGCCGGGCCAGGTGGTCGCCAGCCAACCTGCCTCTGCCGCCGTTGCGCTGGACCCGCCGCCGGATGTGACACTCGACTGGCAGCTGGCCCTGCGCCAGGCGGCCAATAAACCCGACCTGGCGCGGGAAATGCTGCATATGCTGCTGGAGTTTTTGCCCGAAGTACGCAACACCCTTGAAGAGCAACTGGTTGGCGAAAACCCGGAAAATCTGCTGGATACCATTCATAAACTGCACGGCAGTTCAGGATATAGCGGCGTTCCTCGGCTCAAAAAACTTTGCCAGTTGATTGAACAACAGTTGCGAAGCGGTACGCCGCCCGCAGATCTGGAACCCGAAATGCTCGAACTGCTGGATGAGATGGATAACGTGGCGCGGGAAGCGCGGAAAATACTCGGCTGATCCTCTCCCGCCGGGAGAGGATCGCGTTACCTGTTCTGCGGGGAGAGTTTAATCACAGCAGCGATATTGCGGGCGTTCATGCGCAGATTTTCGGCGGCGTTCTCCAGGGCTTCATCCAGCGGACAAATACGCGGGATCACGCTGAAAATCGCGTCCAGCCCGTGGTCGTAAACCACGTCAACATCCTCCGTCAGGCTTCCGGCAATGCCAATGACCGGAATGTCGTAGCGTTTCGCCACGCGCGCCACGCCAACAGGCACTTTGCCGTGGATCGTCTGGCTGTCGATACGCCCTTCGCCAGTAATGACCAGATCCGCATCGCGCACGACGGCATCCAGCGCCAGCGCTTCGGTGACGATTTCGATGCCCTGGCGCAGATCCGCGCCGCAGAATGCGTACAGCGCCACGCCCATACCGCCCGCCGCGCCGCCGCCTTTTAAGGTCATCACCGATTTATCGAGATCGCGTTCAATGATTTGCCCGTAATGGGTCAGCGCCTTGTCGAGCTGTTTAATCATCTCCGGCGTCGCCCCTTTTTGCGGGCCAAATATCGCCGTGGCGCCTTCCGCGCCGGTCAGGGGGTTAGTCACGTCGCAGGCCGCTTCAATACGGCACTCCGCCAGCCGCTTGTCGAGCTGACTGATGTCGATACGCGCAAGCTGGTTCAGCGTCTCACCGCCTAAACCCAGTTGCTCGCCTCGCTCGTCAAGTAATTGCGCGCCCAGCGCCTGTACCATGCCTGCGCCGCCGTCGTTGGTCGCGCTGCCGCCCAGGCCGATGATGATATGCCGTACGCCAGCATCCAGCGCATGGCGAATCAGCTCGCCGGTGCCCCAGCTGGTGGTAACGCGCGGGTCGCGGCGCGCTGGCGGTACAGATTCCAGACCACTCGCCGCCGCCATTTCGATAAACGCCTGTTGCTCATCACCAGAAAGCCCATAAAACGCCTCTACCGGTTCGCCCAGCGGCCCGGTGACGCGAAGATTGACAATGCGTCCCTGCGTTGCAGCCACCATTGCCTCGACGGTGCCCTCACCGCCGTCGGCCATGGGGATTTTTACCACCTCCGCATCGGGGAAAATCTGCCGGAAGCCGTCCTCAATGGCGGTCGCGACCTCCAGGGCAGTCAGGCTCTCTTTCCAGGAATCAGGAGCGATAACGATTTTCATAGCTGTTCCTTTCGCGCGGTTTTATTTCGCCTCTTTTGATCAAGCATAAGCGGCGATAACGGCAGCCGCCTGCCGTTAAAAAAAACGGTGCCCGAGGGCACCGAGACGATTAACGCACCATGCAGGGGCGTTTGTTATCGAATTTCCACTCAGGAATAAGATACTGCATACCCATGGCGTCATCGCGTGCGCCAAGTCCATGTTTTTGATAAAGCTCATTGGCTTTCATCACCTGGTCCATATCCAGCTCAACGCCCAGGCCGGGCGTTGACGGCACCTGCACCATGCCGCCTTTGATTTCGAATGGCGCTTTGGTCAGGCGCTGGTTGCCTTCTTGCCATATCCAGTGGGTATCGATGGCGGTAATGTTACCCGGCGCGGCCGCCGCAACGTGGGTAAACATCGCCAGCGAGATATCAAAGTGGTTATTGGAGTGTGAGCCCCAGGTCAGGCCGAAGTCATGGCACATCTGCGCCACGCGTACCGAGCCCTGCATGGTCCAGAAGTGCGGGTCCGCCAGCGGGATATCAACAGATTGCAGCGACAGCGTGTGGCCCATCTGACGCCAGTCGGTGGCAATCATATTGGTGGCGGTCGGCAGACCGGTGGCACGGCGGAATTCCGCCATCACCTCACGGCCGGAATAGCCCTGCTCAGCGCCGCACGGATCTTCCGCGTAGGCCAGCGAACCTTTCAGGTATTTACCGATGTTAATCGCTTCGTTCAGCGACCATGCGCCGTTCGGGTCCAGGGTAACGCGCGCCTGCGGGAAGCGTTTCGCCAGCGCCACAATGGATTCAGCCTCTTCTTCGCCCGCCAGCACGCCGCCTTTGAGTTTGAAATCGTTGAAACCGTATTTCTCGTAAGCGGCTTCGGCCAGGCGTACTACCGCCTGCGGGGTCATGGCTTCATCGTGGCGCAGACGATACCAGTCGCACGGATCGTCCGGCTGGCTCTGGTACGGCAGCGGCGTGCGTTTGCGGTCGCCGACGAAGAACAGGTAGCCGAGCATTTCCACTTCGCTGCGCTGTTGACCATCGCCCAGCAGAGACGCCACGTTAACGCCCAGGTGTTGGCCTAACAGGTCCAGCAATGCGGCTTCAATACCGGTGACCACGTGGATCGTGGTGCGCAGGTCGAAGGTTTGCAGACCACGGCCGCCCGCATCGCGGTCGGCAAAAGTGGCACGCACGGTATTGAGGATATTTTTATATTCACCAAGCGTTTTGCCCACCACCAGCGCGGCGGCGTCTTCCAGGGTCTGGCGAATTTTTTCGCCACCGGGGATTTCGCCCACGCCGGTATGGCCTGAGTTGTCTTTGATAATCACGATATTACGCGTGAAGAACGGGGCATGGGCGCCGCTCAGGTTCATCAGCATACTGTCGTAACCCGCCACCGGGATAACCTGCATGTCGGTGACTACGGGCGTGGATTGATAAGTCGTCATCATGTAAATCCTTTATCTAAGCCTTCAGGAACGCCCGAATACCGGGCGTTTGCGGTCAAATGTCCAACCAGGAATCAGATACTGCATCGGGCCGGCATCGTTGCGCGCGCCGCCAGGCAGTTTCTTATACGCTTCGTGGGCGTTGTGGATTTGATCCCAGTCGATCTCCACGCCCAGACCCGGCGCATCCGGTACGGCAATTTTGCCGTCTTTAATTTGCAGCGGATCGCGGGTCAGCCGTGATTCGCCTTCCTGCCAGATCCAGTGGGTGTCAATGGCGGTCGGGTTGCCCGGTGCCGCCGCGCCGACGTGGGTAAACATCGCCAGCGAAATATCAAAATGGTTATTAGAGTGGCAGCCCCAGGTCAGGCCCCAGTCGTCGCACATCTGCGCCACGCGCACCGCACCGCTTAACGTCCAGAAGTGCGGGTCCGCCAGCGGGATATCTACTGCATTGAGCATGATCGAGTGGCCCATTTCACGCCAGTTGGTGGCGATCATATTGGTAGCGACCGGCAACCCGGTAGCGCGGCGGAATTCCGCCATCACTTCACGGCCGGAATAGCCCTGCTCCGCACCGCACGGGTCTTCGGCGTAGGTCAGTACATCGTTCAGCCCTTTGCACAGCGCGATGGCTTCATCCAGCAGCCAGGCCCCGTTCGGGTCCACGGTAATGCGCGCCTCCGGGAAGCGTTTTTTCAGGGCGCGAGCGGCTTCAATCTCTTGCTCGCCCGGCAGTACGCCACCTTTGAGTTTGAAATCTTTGAACCCATAGCGATCCTGCGCCGCTTCTGCCAGACGCACTACCGATGCGCTGTCCATCGCTTCCTGATGGCGCAGGTGATACCACGGATGTTTGCCCTGCTCGCCCGCCTGATAAGGCAGGTCGGTTTTGGTGCGATCGCCGATGTAGAACAGATAGCCCAGTACCGTCACCGCGTCGCGCTGTTTACCTGGGCCGAGCAGTTCGCATACCGGCACGTTCAGCGCTTTGCCCAGCAGATCGAGCAGTGCCGCTTCCAGTGCCGCGACGGCGTTTACTTTCAGTTCAAATGTCCAGGCACCTTTACCAAAGGTGTCGAAGTCCGCCGCCTGATTGCCTTTGTGCACCTGCTGCACGACGCGATTCAGACGCGCCACTTCCTGGCCGACCACGGTGGGGATAGCATCCACCAGGGTCTGATAAATCACTTCGCCGCCCGGGGCCTCGCCAACGCCGGTGTTACCGGCGTTATCTGTCAGTACCACGATATTACGGGTGAACCAGGCGTTATGCGCGCCGCCGATATTCATCAGCATGCTGTCCTGGCCGGCAACCGGGATCACCTTCATTCCGGTGATGACGGGACTGGATTGAGTGGTCATGCGCGGCTCCCAATAACAGGTTTAAGTTCGATACGTTTGATATCGCCGACAATCACCAGATAGCTCAGTACCGCGATAAAGGCGTGGACACCCACATAAATCAGCGCGCCATTGAACGAACCGGAAACCCCAACGATATAACCGATAGCGATCGGCGTCACGATACCGGAGATGTTACCGAACATGTTGAACAGACCGCCGCTCAGGCCGCTGATCTCTTTCGGCGCGGTATCCGCCATCACCGCCCAACCCAGCGCGCCAATGCCTTTACCGAAGAATGCCATGGCCATAAAGCCAATGATCATCCACTCCGCATCCACATAGTTACAGAACACCATGGTCATGGAGAGCAGCATACCGAGCACGATAGGCGTTTTACGGGCAATGTTCAGTGAACCGGTACGGCGCATCAGCCAGTCGGAAATAATGCCGCCTAACACACCGCCCACGAAACCGCAGATAGCCGGGATAGATGCCACGAAACCCGCTTTGAGAATCGACATCCCGCGCGCCTGCACCAGATACACCGGGAACCAGGTAATGAAGAAGTACGTCAGGGCGTTGATGCAGTACTGGCCGATATACACGCCGATCATCATACGGGACTTCAGCAGTTGCTTGATCTGCCCCCATTTCTGGCTGAACGGAACGGTCTGCTTGTTGTTGTTCTTCTGATCCATATTGATCAGCGCGCCGCCGGCTTCAATGTAATCAAGCTCAGCCTGGTTAACGCCCGGATGCTGGTTCGGTTCGTGGATCATTTTCAGCCACAGGAAGCTGACCAGAATCCCCAGACCGCCCATAAAGAAGAACACGTGCGACCAGCCTACGGCGTGCGTCAGCCAGCCCATAATTGGCGCGAAAATAACGGTGGCGAAGTATTGCGCGGAGTTAAAAATGGCGACCGCCGTGCCCCTTTCCTGCGCCGGGAACCAGGCCGCGACGATTCGGCTGTTGCCGGGGAAGGAGGGCGCTTCAGCAAGCCCGACCAGGAAGCGCAGGGTAAACAGCGCAATGATAATGCCAAAACCACTGAAGATATCGACGAAACCCTGCAGCAAGGTAAACATCGACCAGATAAAGATGGACCAGAAGTAGACGCGTTTTGAACCAAAACGGTCAAGCAGCCAACCGCCTGGAATCTGACCTATTACATAGGCCCACGAAAACGCGGAGAACACATAACCCATCCCAACCGGGTCCAGCCCGATATCTTTGGCCATTTCTGAACCAGCGATAGAGAGCGTGGCGCGGTCGCCATAGTTAAACGAGGTGACGATAAACAGCATCACCACTATCCAATAACGAGCATTGGTGCGCTTTTGCACGGCGCTCGCCGTCTGGCTAATCGTATTCATTGTTGCACTCCTGAATCATAGCGTGTTGCTACATTCATTCTGAACAGCACAACCTGGAGGGTAATCAGAATGAGTTTTTTAGTTGTAAGTCGCAGTATTGTTAGCCCAGAGGCGTCACCGCCCTGATTTCTGCGTTTTAAGAACTGGCGAAAAAAGTATATGAAGGGGATGAAAAGAGCTCACCGTGCAGCGCCACAACATTGCAGGGCATTACCTTAAGGGTTTATGGCATCCGCACAACGGAGTGGGCGATGCTTCACGGAAATGAAACCGCAGGCACATGAAACGTTGTTTCAAAGGGTATGAAGATAAAGAATGTGAGGCTTGTCGCTTGACGAAGAAAATGGCGGGGCAGAATGGAAATAACAGCGCCGAGATAAAACCATTAATTATCAGCGTAATGCGATAGCATTAACCACTATCGCTTGATTCAAAAAAGTCAACGCGAGCCCCCGAGCGAGGGCTCATACTTATTTTAACTGCGCGCCCCAGGCTTCGACCCAGGGATTGGAAACGGATTCCGGTTCTGGATCTTCGCTGGCGTCAATCATCAACACCTCGCCCACACGTGTGGCGCTTTGTTCTGTCAGCAATGCATCGAACTGCTTTCCGGCACCGCAGAAATTCTTGTAGGTGCTGTCGCCCAGGGCAATCACACCATAGCGCAGCCCTGGTTGATAGCCGAGCTGGTCTTTAATTCCCTGAAAGAGCGGCGCAATGCTGTCCGGTAGATCGCCCTGCCCGGTTGTCGACGTGACGACCAGCACGTGATCGTTCTCATATTGCCGCCAGTCATTAAGTTCCGGATCTTCATACACGGTGGCGCTGTGCCCCTGGCCGCGCAAAATGGCTTCCGCCTCTTCCGCCACCAGTAAGGCATTGCCATACATAGTCCCGACAAAAATCCCTATCTTAGCCATTGCTGTGACTCCTTACGATTAACCCTGATGAGAGCCATCCTGACCGTTGAGGGAGGGAAACTCAACCCTTTCAATATCGGAGAGAATTCCGCGCCAGCCAAAATGTGATAACGCCGACATCCAGACCGCATCCAGCGGAGCCTTGATGGTAAGGGCTTCACCCGTTACCGGATGATTCAGCGCAAGCGAACTGGCGTGCAGCATCAGGCGATCGCAGCCAAAATGCTCCGCCGCAGCGCGGTTTTGCCGTAAGTCGCCATGCTTGCTATCACCAATAATGGGGTGGCGCAGATGGGCTAAGTGGCGACGTAGCTGGTGTTTGCGCCCGGTTTGCGGCAATAACGACACCAGGCTGTAGCGCGCCGTGGTATAGCGGCCAACCGCGACGGGCATTTCAGCGGTAGCGACGCCGCGATAATGCGTCACCGCCGGCTGCGGGCCTTTATCGGTACGGGAAAATTTATCGCCGATTTTATCCAGCTCTTCGGTCAGCGGGTAATCCAGCACCGCCTCATCCTGCAACCAGCCGCGGGTAATGGCGTAATAGTGTTTGCGGATCTGATGATGTTCAAACTGCTGGGCCAGTAACCGTCCAGCCTCGCTGGACAGCCCCATCAGTAATATGCCGGAGGTCGGCCTGTCCAGCCGATGGGCGGTAAAAACGTGCTGACCAATCTGATCGCGCACGGTTTGCATCACCACCACTTTTTCATCGCGATCGAGCCAACTACGGTGTACCAGCCAGCCGGACGGCTTATTTACCGCCACCAGCCATTTATCCTGATAAAGGATCTCCAGGTTCACTCTTTTTCCTCGGTAAACCAGGCGTCTAATTCCTGAAGGAGTTCAAGCATAACTTCCCGCGCCGGATGGCCGGGATGTAGCGCCACTTCATAATAAGGCGCGATGGCAAACGCCTGCGGCAACGGGCTATTACTGTCGAGTAGCGCGTGCATCCGTGGAATAAATATCCACTGTAGCCATTCGTAAGGCGCGAGAGTATCCAGACAAAACGGTTTATCGCTGGTAAACGCGGCGGCGTCAGGAGATGTACCCTGCCACTGTTGATGTTGGCGCAGCGTGGCTTCAATACGTAAAAGTTGCTGACGAACAGCTTCAGCTCTGTTCATGATGACCTCAATTCCGGCAAACAGGCGCGAAGCATAGCATTTCATGGCGGGAATAAAAAAAGGGAGCACTGTAAAAACAGTGCTCCCGGTTCGTTTCGCAGCAGTCCAGCTACTTTTGTTGCTCCCTGCTCATCCGTGACAACTTTTCCTGTGAGCTCAAGAGCTCAATGTCCTTATCGATGCATCCTGCACGACATCATCCTGATGGCTTATTTGCACCTTCCTGGCGCTGAGTCCCTGATCGTCCTGATCCACCGAACATCCCGACCGGCTCTCGTTCTCCCTCCTGGAGGTGTCCTTTAACGCAGCCTTGCGTTATCCTTGCTTCATCCTGAAGCCTTCCCTGAATCACCTTCCCGGTGTGTTCCCTATAGAAGTAACATCTTCCTGATGTACACTTCATATCGCGACGTCCTGTCGACACGTATAGAATCCTCTATTACGACTCGTCTTACAAGCGAACGGCGGTCACAAATTGCAGTTAAGTTTCATTCGAAACCAACCTAATAACGCGCAATATCCTGATAAATATGTAATTAAATTTTACACCCAGGTAAATACCCTAAAGTGTTAGCGGCGATCTCTCACAAACTTGTAAGAGATATCTCACAAGTGGATTGGCAAAATAAGCTTACACCTGCGGTTCAAGGCTCGAAAGGAACGCGACGAGTGAGGGTGAAAGCACGGTCCGCTGGCGTGTGCCTATTTTTTCATGCACCACTTCCCCGGTTAGATTACAGACGGAGATCACGTCCATTTCATCGTCACACGTCGCAATAAACAGCGTGGGGGAGAGCTTTAAACGCTTCTGAGTAACCAGGTGTCCAATAAGGTTTTCCTGGACGCGACGAAAATCGTCTTTGCTCCACGTTTGCAGCAGGGTAAGCGGCTGGCCGTCGAAACGCGCCGTCATATCGCCAGCAAATTGCGAGGTATAGAATCGATAGAAATCTGCCTGCAGGACAATATCCATGGCACGTTCCACGGCGCTGAGATCGGTGGCTGGTTCAAACGGCTGCGGCTGCCAGATAACCTTATCCTGCAACGTAGAAATGATGCACGGCGAGGGCACCCCATACAGCTCCTCGCTTTGCGGCCAAGTCCCATAAACGTCATGCCACGCATCGCAAAATCGATGGGTAAAGGCTTTCAGGGCTTGCTGCACGTCACTTTCCACCACGTTTCTCTCTCTTTGCCAGGTACGGTACACTAGGCCGAATATTGTACCTGCTTTATTTTGGTGACACATGACTTCTTATGAAAACCACGCGGCGTTAAGCGGACTGACGCTCGGCAAATCCACGGATTACCGGGATATCTATGACGCCAGCCTGTTGCAGCCGGTGCCGCGCAGTTTAAACCGCGATCCGCTGGGGCTCAGTGCCGATAACTTACCGTTTCACGGTGCGGATATCTGGACGCTGTACGAACTCTCCTGGCTCAACAGTAACGGCTTACCGCAAGTGGCGGTCGGGCACGTCAGCATTGATTCCACCAGCGTAAATCTGGTGGAGTCCAAGAGTTTCAAACTCTATCTCAACAGCTTTAACCAAAGCCGCTTCGCCAGTTGGGATGAGGTACAACAAACCCTGGCGCGGGATTTAAGCCACTGCGCCCAGGGCGAGGTTGAAGTGCAACTCTATCGGCTTCATGACATTGAAGGCCAGGCGGTCGCCGCGTTCGATGGCATTTGTATTGATGACCAGCCCATCACCATTGATAGCTATGAATTTGATGCCGCTTATCTGGAAGGCGCAGCCGGGGAACAACAGGTCGAAGAGACCCTGGTGAGCCATATACTGAAATCCAACTGCCTGATAACTCATCAGCCGGACTGGGGTTCAGTGCAAATCCGCTATCGCGGCCCGCAAATCGACCGCGAAAAACTGCTGCGTTACCTGGTTTCTTTCCGCCACCATAACGAATTCCACGAGCAGTGCGTGGAGCGGATTTTTAGCGACATTATGCGATTCTGCCGCCCGCAAACGCTGAGTGTCTATGCGCGCTATACCCGTCGCGGCGGGCTGGACATCAACCCCTGGCGCAGTAATACCGATTTCACGCCCGCTACGGGTCGGCTGGTGCGCCAATAACTGGAATATGTCTCGCATTTGACACACCATTTTACGTTAGCGGGTTGTTAAACCGGAGCAGGCAGGGCTATTGTAATCACAGGGATCGGCGCGTTGTGCCCGTAAGGAGTTCACTTGATTACACATATTAGCCCGCTTGGCTCAATGGATATGTTGTCGCAGCTGGAAGTCGATATGCTTAAACGCACGGCCAGCAGCGACCTTTATCAACTTTTCCGCAATTGTTCTTTGGCCGTATTGAATTCCGGTAGTCAGACCGACAACAGTAAAGAACTGCTTTCTCGCTTCGAAAACTTTGATATTAACGTGCTGCGCCGCGAGCGCGGCGTAAAGCTTGAGCTCATTAATCCGCCGGATGAAGCATTCGTTGACGGCCGCATTATCCGCTCGCTGCAGGCCAACCTGTTTGCGGTACTGCGCGATATTTTGTTCGTTAACGGGCAAATCACCAGCGCCGGTCGGTTACAACATCTCGATCTGGAAGATTCCACCCATATCACTAACCTGGTGTTTTCCATCCTGCGCAACGCCCGCGCCCTTCACGTGGGCGAAGCGCCGAATATGGTGGTGTGCTGGGGCGGTCACTCCATCAACGAAACCGAGTATCTGTATGCCCGTCGTGTCGGCACCCAACTGGGCCTGCGCGAACTGAATATCTGCACCGGCTGCGGGCCGGGCGCGATGGAAGCGCCAATGAAAGGCGCGGCGGTGGGCCATGCCCAGCAGCGCTATAAAGATGGCCGCTTTATCGGGATGACCGAGCCATCAATTATCGCGGCGGAACCGCCGAACCCGCTGGTCAATGAATTGATCATCATGCCGGATATTGAAAAGCGTCTGGAAGCGTTCGTGCGTATCGCCCACGGGATCATCATCTTCCCCGGCGGTGTAGGCACGGCGGAAGAGCTGCTTTATTTACTGGGCATTCTGATGAACCCGCACAACCAGGACCAAGTGCTCCCGCTGATCCTCACCGGGCCGAAGCAGAGTGCGGATTATTTCCGGGTTCTGGACGAGTTTATTGTCAGTACCCTGGGCGAGCAGGCGCGCCGTTACTACCGCATCATTATTGACGATGCACCGGAAGTGGCGCGTCAGATGAAAAAAGCGATGCCGCAGGTGAAAGAGAACCGTCGTGAAACTGGCGATGCGTACAGCTTTAACTGGTCGATTCGCATTTCGCCAGATCTGCAAATGCCATTTGAACCGACCCACACCAACATGGCGAACCTGAAACTTTATCCTGACCAGCCGACGGAAGTGCTGGCGGCGGATCTGCGCCGCGCCTTCTCCGGCATAGTCGCCGGTAACGTGAAGGAAAACGGCATTCGCGCGATTGAGCAATATGGCCCGTATAAAATTCATGGCGATGCACACATGATGAAGCAGATGGATCACCTGCTACAGGGCTTTGTCGCGCAGCACCGTATGAAATTGCCGGGCAGTGCGTATATCCCCTGCTATGAGATCTGTACCTAGCATAATCTAAAATACCCGGGCGGCCATGAGCCGCCCTTTTTTTCGCCCTGACGGCGAAAAGAAAACGATTGCTTTAGCGTTCCTGGCGAAAAACATCATCCTAACTAATGAATTTTCCTTAATAAATCCCGTTTAACCTCAATTTAACAGAGTAAAATCTGATATCTCTCGCCAGCTGTATCTTGCCCCACCCTGCGAATGATAGCCTTCGCGTCCAATAATGTGGCAAAGGAGTAAAAAATCAGCGCAAAGGCCCAAAAAATACCCTTATGAAAAGTAGATTATGGCAATTGAGATCCCGATCACTGATAGATTGACGCCATAAATGTATCTTTCCGCCCGAAAATAGTTACGGGAAAAAATTATAAAAATCCCCTCTTTACCAGTATTTCGTTTTACAGTCAGGCGCTTTTGCATTGGATGTCTCTAAAAGCCTGATTTTTATGCTTCCTCCAGGAGAAACAGATGGAAACCACCCAAACCAGCACCATTGCGTCAACCGCGACGCGCAGTTCATGGCGCAAAACCGACACCATGTGGATGCTTGGCCTGTACGGCACAGCAATCGGCGCAGGTGTTCTTTTCTTACCTATTAACGCCGGTGTCGGCGGCATGATCCCGTTAATCATCATGGCGATCATTGCTTTCCCGATGACCTTCTTTGCACACCGTGGGCTGACCCGCTTTGTGCTGTCAGGCAAAAACCCGGGCGAAGACATCACTGAAGTGGTTGAAGAACACTTCGGCGTTGGCGCAGGTAAACTGATTACCCTGCTCTACTTCTTCGCGATTTACCCAATCCTGCTGGTATACAGCGTGGCAATTACCAATACGGTGGACAGCTTTATTACCCACCAGTTGGGCATGACTGCGCCACCGCGTGCGATCCTTTCTCTTATTCTGATTATCGGCATGATGACCATCGTGCGTTTCGGTGAGCAGATGATCGTGAAAGCGATGAGCGTGTTGGTGTTCCCGTTCGTCGCGGCACTGATGCTGCTGGCGCTTTACCTGATCCCACAGTGGAGCGGTGCGGCGCTGGACACTCTGTCCTTCAGCTCTGCGGCAACCTCTACCGGCAACGGCCTGTGGATGACCCTGTGGCTGGCGATCCCGGTAATGGTGTTCTCTTTCAACCACTCTCCGATCATCTCCTCCTTCGCTGTGGCGAAGCGTGAAGAGTACGGCGTGGAAGCAGAGAAAAAATGTTCACGTATTCTTGCCTTCGCACACATCATGATGGTGCTGACGGTGATGTTCTTCGTGTTCAGTTGCGTACTGAGCCTCTCCCCGGCTGACCTGGCGGAAGCAAAAGCGCAAAACATCTCAATTCTGTCTTATCTGGCTAACCACTTTAACGCGCCGATCATCGCCTGGATGGCACCGATCATTGCGATTATCGCTATCACCAAATCCTTCCTGGGCCATTACCTGGGCGCACGTGAAGGCTTCAACGGTATGGTGATTAAATCTCTGCGTGGCAAAGGTAAATCTATCGAAATCAACAAACTGAACCGCATCACTGCACTGTTCATGCTGGTTACCACCTGGATTGTGGCAACCCTGAACCCGAGCATCCTGGGCATGATTGAAACCCTGGGCGGCCCGATCATCGCAATGATCCTGTTCCTGATGCCGATGTATGCCATCCAGAAAGTACCGGCTATGCGCAAGTACAGCGGCCATATCAGCAACGTATTCGTGGTTGTGATGGGCCTGATTGCCATCTCCGCTATCTTCTACTCGCTGTTTGGCTAATAGCCTCATCCGCGCCGCTCGCAGAGCGGCGCATGCCCTTACCTCTCACTACGCAATGGATGCATCATGATTAGTGTTTTTGATATTTTCAAAATCGGTATCGGTCCTTCCAGTTCCCATACTGTCGGGCCGATGAAAGCGGGCAAGCAGTTTACGGATGATTTAATCGCACAAGGATTGTTGCGTGATGTTACCCGTGTCGTTGTTGATGTTTACGGTTCACTTTCCCTGACGGGCAAAGGGCACCACACTGATATTGCTATCATTATGGGTCTGGCGGGCAACCTGCCGCACTCGGTTGATATCGATAGTATCCCTGGTTTTATCCAGGACGTTAACACCCATGGACGCCTGCTGCTGGCTAATGGCGAACACGAAGTCGAGTTCCCGGTCGATCAGTGCATGAATTTCCACGCTGATAACCTTTCTCTGCACGAAAACGGGATGCGCATTACCGCGCTTGCCGGTGACAAGGTGGTTTACAGCCAAACCTATTACTCCATCGGCGGCGGATTTATTGTGGATGAAGACCACTTCGGCGTGACCAGTGCGTCACCGGTTGAAGTGCCTTATCCGTATAAAAACGCGGCGGATCTACAGCGCCATTGCCGCGAAACCGGCCTGTCGCTCTCTGGCCTGATGATGAAAAACGAACTCGCTCTGCACAGCAAAGAGGAGCTCGAAACCCATCTGGCCCAGGTCTGGGAAGTGATGCGCGGCGGTATTGAGCGCGGCATCACCACCGAAGGCGTACTGCCGGGCAAACTGCGCGTACCGCGCCGTGCCGCGGCGCTGCGTCGTATGCTGGTCAGCAGTGATAAAACCACCATGGACCCGATGGCGGTAGTGGACTGGATCAACATGTTCGCGTTGGCGGTCAACGAAGAGAACGCCGCAGGCGGGCGCGTCGTCACCGCGCCAACCAACGGTGCCTGCGGCATTGTTCCGGCGGTGCTGGCGTACTACGACAAGTTTATCCGCGAAGTGAACGCTAACTCGCTGGCGCGTTACCTGCTGGTTGCCAGCGCTATTGGCTCGCTTTACAAGATGAACGCGTCCATTTCCGGTGCGGAAGTGGGTTGCCAGGGCGAAGTGGGCGTAGCCTGCTCCATGGCGGCGGCGGGTCTGGCGGAATTGCTGGGCGCAAGCCCGATGCAGGTATGCATCGCGGCGGAGATCGGCATGGAACATAACCTTGGCCTAACCTGCGACCCGGTTGCCGGACAAGTCCAGGTGCCGTGCATCGAGCGTAACGCGATTGCCGCAGTTAAAGCGGTAAACGCCGCGCGTATGGCGCTGCGCCGCACCAGCGAGCCACGCGTCTGCCTCGATAAAGTCATCGAAACCATGTACGAAACAGGTAAAGACATGAACGCCAAGTACCGCGAAACCTCACGCGGCGGCCTGGCGATGAAAGTCTCCTGCGATTAACCCTCCCTCCTCCGCCTTCCACCGTGAAGGCGGAGCTGTTTTTGCGGCATATCTTCCTGATTTCCCCTCATTTGTGGTTCATGCTATCGAGAAATGATAGGGTAGCCCCACACTTACACGGAGGCGGAATACATGGCGGTACTGTTAATCGTTGACGCACTCAATCTGATTCGTCGCATTCATGCTGTGCAGGGCTCACCCTGCGCTGATACCTGTATTCATGCGCTTCAGCAGTTAATCGTACACAGTAACCCGACCCACGCCGTTGCCGTGTTTGACGACGAGGCGCGCGATAGCGGCTGGCGACACCAGCTTTTCCCGGATTACAAAGCCGGACGCGCGCCGATGCCGGACGATCTGCATGCCGAAATGCCTGCCCTGCGCCGGGCGTTTACCGACTACGGCGTGGCGTGCTGGCACTCTCCAGGCAATGAGGCGGACGATCTTGCCGCAACGCTGGCGGTAAAAATCGCCAGCGCCGGGCATCAGGCTATGATTGTTTCCACTGATAAAGGCTATTGCCAGCTATTGTCACCGGCAATCCAGATCCGCGATTACTTTCAAAAGCGCTGGCTGGATGCGCCGTTTATCGAAAACGAGTATGGCGTTGCGCCGCAGATGCTGCCGGATTACTGGGGCCTGGCGGGCATCAGCAGTTCAAAAATCCCCGGCGTAGCGGGTATCGGACCCAAAAGCGCCACTCAACTTATTGGCGAGTTCGGCTCGCTGGAAAACATTTACGCCAATCTGGAAAGCGTACCGGAGAAATGGCGCAAAAAGCTTGAAGCGCACCGTGAAGCTGCCTTTATGAGCCGCGCCATCTCGACGTTGAAAACGGATTTACAACTGGACGGCAATTTACAACAGTTGCGCCTGACGCGGCGCTGATCCTCAGAAACAACAAAGGGCCCGAAGGCCCTTTGTGAATGTGATAATGCAAGAGAACGTGACTTAACGCTCGTCGCGGCGTCCGCCCACCGCTGCCCACATACGGCGCACGTGAACGGTCACTTCTTCACGGTCGTGATAAAGCTGACGCGCCTGGATCTGGGCGCTGATGTTGTTAGCATCCAGCTGTTCCTGAATAAACGCGATGTTCTGCGAGACTTCTTCGTAGCGCTTTTTCATCGGCAACTTGAGGTTGAAAATCGCCTCGCGGCACCAGCCGTTCACCAGCCACTGCGCCATCAGCGCCGACACTTTGGCGGGCTTCTCCACCATATCGCACACCAGCCAGGAGATGTTGTTACGATTTGGGCGATAGCGGAAACCGTCTTCGCGCAGCCAGGTTACCTGCCCGGTATCCATCAGGCTTTGCGCCATCGGGCCGTTGTCCACTGACGCCACCCACATATTGCGTTTCACCAGCTGATAGGTCCAGCCGCCGGGGCACGCGCCGAGGTCGACGGCATGCATGCCGTTCGCCAGACGTTCGTCCCACTCATCCGCCGGAATAAACACGTGGAACGCTTCTTCCAGTTTCAACGTTGAGCGGCTTGGCGCATCAGACGGGAATTTCAGCCGCGGGATGCCCATATAGAACGGGGAATTGTTAGTGGTATACGAATAGCCGGTGTAGCAGCAGCCAGGAGCGATAAAGAAAACGTGCACCACCGGGCGCTTCGGGGTTTCGAACTTCGCCAGCACATTGGCTTCACGCAGCGCAGCGCGCAGCGGCACGGTGAATTTGCGGCAGAACTTCATCAGTTCTTTGCTTTCGTTGGTATCGGCCACTTCCACGCGCAGATCGCCACCCTTTTCCACCACGCCCTGTAACATGCCGACAATCGGCGTAATACGGTCTTCCGGGGGAAGATTTTGCAGCAGTTCACCGCCAACAAACATCTGGCGGGCAAAAATCAGCGAACTGAACGGCAGCTCGCGCGCCAGTTTATCGGCCTCTTCTGGCTGGTAGCATTCAAAAATCACATAGCCGGATTGCTCTTTAACGCGTGCAAACCCATAAACGTTCAGGAGAGCCGCTTTATCGGTAATCTCCGCCGCACACTCTTTCTCAAAACCCTGGCGGCAATACAAAATTACCTTATTCATGCCCACTGCCTTTTCGTTTCAGACGCACCGCGCCAATTAACATCAATATCCAACCGGCGAGGAAACTGACGCCCCCTACCGGCGTAACAAACGCCCACAGGCGCAAATGTGACAGCGCCAGGCAATACAGACTGCCGCTGAACAATACGGTACCCAGCGCCATAAAGACGCTGCTCCAGTAAAACCAAATGCTGATGCGGCGCTGCATGGCAACCGCCAGCCCTAAAATCGCAAGGGTATGGAACGCCTGATATTGCAGGCCGGTCTGGATCCATCCCATTTCCATCGGCCCAATGGTTTTACTTAATACGTGTGCGCCAAAGGCCCCAAGCGCCACAAAAATAAAGCCGCTAACGGCAGTAAAAATCAGCATGAATCGGCTGGTCATGTGTTAGCCCTAAAGTAATGCGTACCCGTCGTACGCAAAAAAATGATTATTGCTCATAGCGAAAACGGAATTTTTCCTGCTCGCTGGCTGCTTTCGACAGTATCCATTGGCGAAAGGCCGCTATTTTACCCAGTTCTGCCTGACTGTCATGACATACCAGATAAAACGCGTTTTTACTCACCAGCACATCATTAAACGGGCAAGCCAGACGCCCGGCTTCGATTTCGGTTTGCGCCATCACGTTATTCGCCAACGCAATGCCCTGGCCGTGGATCGCCGCCTGCAGCACCATGGCGCTGTGGCTGAAAATCGGTCCCTGCTGCACGTTAATATGTGTAAGACCAAGCTGACGCGTATAAGTTTGCCAGTCGCGGCGCGATGCATCGTGCAATAACGTATGGCGGCCCAGATCTTCCGGCACTTTCAGCGGCTTATCACCGGTTAACAGCATCGGCGAACAAACCGGCAGCAGATATTCTGCATACAGTTTTTCAACCCGCAGTCCCGGCCAGTTGCCGCGCCCGTAGAAAATCGCCACGTCGACATCGTCCGCCAGCTTATCTTCCTGCCGATCGACCGCCTGGATACGCACGTCGATGCCAGGATACGCCATATTAAAACTGGAAAGACGAGGCACCAGCCAGTGGATGGCAAAGCTCGGCAGCAGGCTAACCGTCAACGCGCCTTTCGCACTGCGCGCCTGAAGTTTACGGGTCGCTTCGGTAAGCTGCGAGAAAATTTCTTTGATGTCCAGAAAATAACTCTGGCCCTCTTCCGTGAGCAATAACGAGCGATTGCGTCGGCGAAATAGTTTTAATCCGAGAAAGTCTTCCAGAGACTTAATTTGATGGCTCACTGCCGCCTGGGTGACGAACAGTTCTTCTGCCGCTTTGGTAAAGCTTAAATGGCGGGCTGCTGCATCAAATACGCGTAATGCGTTTAATGGGGGTAATCGCTTTGACATGGTCACCGGACTTGTATGTTAATGCTCAGTAACAAACAGGAAACAAGAGTTAACCTATTAGTTTTTTTTATCTGAGCCATTATAAATTGTCCGTTGAGGTTGCACCAGCAAATACCTATCATGGCGCCACTTCCTGAGCCGGAACGAAAAGTCATTGGGATGGTCGTTGTGAACGATAGTTCTGAAGGCTTTTGGCTTACGGTTGTGATGTTGTGTTGTTGTGTTTGCAATTGGTCTGGAATTCAGACCTCGGTAGCGAGACTACCCCTTTTCACTTCCTGTACATTTACCCTGTCTGTCCATAGTGATTAATGTAGCACCGCAAATTGCGGTGCTTTTTTTTATCTACTGCTTTCGAACGCTTAGCGTTCCAGCTCAACCATTTCTTTGATATCACTGTGGTTGATCTGCTGCTTGTTGCCGTTGGCGTCGGTGTACTTGATCATACCGGTTTCTTTATCGGTCTGCGGTTTACCTTCAGACACAATCGAACGACCATCGTTGGTGTGCATCACATAGTTCGGGCTGGAACATGCGCTCAGGGCAAAGGCCATTACACAAGCGGATACTACTGCGGCTGTCTTATTCATATTCTTCTCCTCGTAGAGTTTCATGCTCTGTAAAGCTCATCTACTAACAGG
Organism: Atlantibacter sp. MEI4A-1023; assembly: GCF_056155425.1. Taxonomy (NCBI): domain Bacteria; kingdom Pseudomonadati; phylum Pseudomonadota; class Gammaproteobacteria; order Enterobacterales; family Enterobacteriaceae; genus Atlantibacter; species Atlantibacter sp. MEI4A-1023. The sequence goes on along the minus strand of NZ_CM149568.1, from coordinate 901,813 downwards.
CAAAAATATTTGCCAAACAATAATTAGCATAACGTTCTTTCACCGGGTTGCCTGGATAAACAGACTAATCCGAGGATTATCAATCGCCTTGTGTCAGCCAGTGAAATGCGCCACGATCGGGTGAAATGAGAGGATCGCCATGACAGCATTCAACCCCACCCTTTTTCGCAGCGCCTTTCCCGCGCTGGCCGATGCAGGCGTGTATCTGGACAGCGCCGCCACGGCTTTGAAACCGCAGGCAGTCATCGACGCCGCACAGCAGTTTTACAGTTTAAGCGCTGGCAACGTTCATCGTAGCCAGTTCACCAGCGCCCAGCGCCTGACCGCGCAGTATGAAGCGGCACGCGACCACGTCGCCCGGCTGATTAACGCGCCGCACAGCCACAACATCGTCTGGACGCGCGGCACTACTGAAGCCATTAATATTGTCGCCCAGTGTTATGCGCGTCCGCGCCTCAAGCCGGGCGATGAAATTATCGTCAGCGTTGCCGAGCACCACGCCAATCTGGTGCCGTGGCTGATGGTGGCGCAGCAAACCGGGGCGCGAGTCGTCAAACTCCCGCTTAATACCCGCTATGTACCGGACGTCGACGGCCTGGCGGCGCTAATCACGCCACGCACCCGCATTCTGGCGCTGGGTCAAATGTCCAACGTCACGGGCGGTCGCCCGGATCTGGCTAAAGCCATTGATATTGCTCATTCAGCAGGGGCGGTTGTGATGGTGGACGGTGCGCAGGGCGTGGTGCATTGCCCGGCGAATGTCCAGGCGCTGGATATCGATTTTTATGCCTTCTCCGGTCACAAGCTTTACGGCCCAACCGGCATTGGTGTGCTGTACGGCAAAACCGCCTTGCTAAACGGTATGGAACCCTGGCTCGGCGGCGGAAAAATGCTCACTGAGGTGTCGTTCGAGGGCTTTACACCTAAGCCTGCCCCCTGGCGCTTTGAAGCCGGTACGCCGAACGTGGCGGGCGTGATGGGGCTAAGCGCGGCGCTGGAATGGCTGGCGATGGTGGATGTCGTGGAGTCAGAAAATTACAGCCGCGGGCTGGCAACCCTGGCGGAAGACGCGCTGGCTAAGCGTCCCGGTTTCCGCAGTTTCCGCTGTCAGGACTCCAGCCTGTTAGCCTTTGATTTTGCAGGTGTTCACCACAGCGACATGGTCACGCTGCTGGCGCAATCCGGCATCGCCCTGCGCGCCGGGCAACACTGCGCCCAGCCGTTGCTGGCGGAGCTGGGCGTCAGCGGTACGCTGCGCGCCTCATTTGCGCCCTATAATACCCGTCAGGACGTAGACGCGCTGGTTGCCGCAGTGGACCAGGCGCTGGAACTTTTGGTGGATTAAATGACAAGTACATTTCTGGCCGGGCACCCGTTCGGTACCTCAATCACGGAAGAAACGCTGCGCCAGCAGTTCGCGCCGCTCAACCAGTGGGAAGAGAAGTATCGCCAGTTGATTTTACTGGGCAAACAGCTACCGCCGCTGCCGGCGGATTTGAAACAGGAAAATATCGAGATTGCCGGCTGCGAGAACCGTGTCTGGTTGGGGCATACCCGCCAGGCCGACGGCACGCTGCATTTCTATGGTGACAGCGAAGGCAGGATAGTTCGCGGCCTGCTGGCGATCCTGCTAACGGCGATTGAAGGTAAAACGCCGGAGCAACTGACCCGCCAGGATCCGCTGACGCTGTTTGATACCTTAGGATTGCGCGCCCAGATTAGCGCTTCCCGCAGCCAGGGATTAGACGCCCTGGCGAATGCGGTGGTGCAGGCGGCGCGGGAAGCGTAGCCCTTACGCGGTGCGCGCCGCTTTTGCGAGCATTTTCTTTAGCGCATGGGACACGGCGACAAAACCAAAGGTCGCCGTGACCATCGTCGCCGCACCAAAGCCGGAGGCACAGTCCATCCGCTTCGGCCCTTCAGCCGTGCTTTTCGCCGCACAAACCGACCCGTCCGCCTGTGGATAAACCAGCGCTTCGGTTGAGAACACGCAATCCACGCCCAGCTTGCCTTTACTGTTTTTCACCACACCAAAATCGCTTTTCAGTCGTTCGCGCAGTTTTGCCGCCAGCGGGTCCTGAATGGTTTTCGCCAGGTCGGTAACCTGAATTTGCGTCGGGTCGATCTGCCCGCCCGCTCCGCCGGTGGTCACCAGCGGGATTTTATTACGGCGGCAATAAGCAATTAACGCCGCTTTTGGCCGTACGCTGTCGATGGCATCAATCACGTAGCTAAAGCCCTGGCCAAGCAGCGCGGCAACGTTATCCACCGTCACGAAGTCATCAACCACGGTGACACGGCATTCCGGGTTGATCTGCCGCAGACGCTCCGCCATCACTTCCGCTTTCGCCAGGCCGACATTATCGCGCAACGCGTGGATTTGCCGGTTGGTGTTTGTGACGCAGACATCGTCCATATCGATCAGCGTGATGGCGCCAATACCGGTACGCGCCAGCGCTTCCGCCGCCCATGAGCCTACACCGCCGATACCCACCACGCAGATATGCGCGTCCGCAAACAGTTGCAGCGCCTGTTGACCATATAAACGCGCCGTGCCGCCAAAGCGGCTACGCCAGGCGTCCGTCATTACCACAGCCATGAAAACCTCAGAACCAGAAGGCGGGCCGGAGACCCGCCATAAGAAAGGATTAACCGTTAAATACGTTGCCGGTCCCCGGTGCGGCTTTCAGCACCCAGACGCGGCCATAGTGATTATACCAGCCCGCGCGATGCCCGGCGTCAGCGCCGATGCCCTGGTAAATGTCGAAGTGCTGGCCTTTGATTGCCCCGCCGACATCCAGCGCTACCATCACGCGCAGTTCATATTGTCCGTTGAACTTGCCGTTGTTGTCCAGCAACGGGACTTCCGCCAGCAGTGTCGTGCCCGCCGGAATAATGGAACGATCGGAGGCCACCGATGCGCGGCCAATCAGCGGCACGGCGCTGGCGCCTTTCACCGGTGAATAGCTTTGCGGTTTAAAGAATACGAATGAGGGGTTGTTCTCTAACAGTTCGCGCACTTCTGCTTCGCTGTGGGTTTCACCCCAGTGGCGAATCGCCTGCATCGACATGTCTTCTTTCTTCACTTCGCCGCGGTCGATCAGCACTTTGCCGATGGCATAGTAGCCATGACCATTTTTTCCCGCATAGCTGAAGAACGTCAGCGGGCTGCCATCACCAAAATCAATATAGCCGCTGCCCTGAACATCCATAATAAAGTTATCCATCAGGGAGTTGCTGTACGCCAGCACATAGGATTCGCTCAGCGCGCCCGCGTAAATCTCTGCACGTGAAGGCAAGCGCCCGCCGCGCTTCGGCGGCATGCGGTAAATAGGGTACTGGAATTCGCCCTGGCGGGTATGTCGCGCCTGGATAACCGGCGTGTAGTAGCCGGTAAACTGGACGTTGCCGTAGTTATCCGCGCCTTCCATCTGCCAGGCATCAAGGCCGAACTGGCGCATGGTGCGCGTATCGCCGCCGGAACGCAGCCATTGCTGAACCGCCGAGTAGACGTTGCTCTGGTTGTTATACAGGCGCGGCGACGCATTGCGAATTTCAGTCACCTGCTGGGCAAAATCCCCAGCGTTAATCGGCGCGCCCATGGCGTCGGGCTGGTTAACCAGAGAGAACGGCTGATTTAATTTGCCGTCTTTATATTGCTGACCGCGATCGGTCGGTTTTGATGAACAGGAGGCAAGTACTACGACCATCGCCCCTGTGAGTAAAAATTTTGTCCAACGTCCTTTCATTCTTGAGTCTCAGATTACCGCGCCGTGCAGGCGAAGATAGCAAACCGTTCCGGCTAATGAAATGCGCACTCAGCCCAATATCGCCATAACGTCTAAAAATTGCGCACCTGGCGAGATATTTAGCCCGGGAGAGCCAAAATCAGCGGTTTTGTTACAAAAAGGGTTGCATCGAAATGTCAGCGGAGTATAGTGCGCATCCACGGACGCGGGGTGGAGCAGCCTGGTAGCTCGTCGGGCTCATAACCCGAAGGTCGTCGGTTCAAATCCGGCCCCCGCAACCAATTAAAATGTAGAGAAGTATTATTCTGCAAAGCAGTTCGAATCACAGGAAGGCGGCGACGCAGTGAATCCTTAGGAGCTTACATAAGTAAGTGACTGAGGTGAACGAGGAAAGCCAACGCACATATGATTTGAAATGCGCAGCAGAATCGGACGCGGGGTGGAGCAGCCTGGTAGCTCGTCGGGCTCATAACCCGAAGGTCGTCGGTTCAAATCCGGCCCCCGCAACCAAATTAAAATGTAGAGAAGTATTATTCTGCAAAGCAGTTCGAATCACAGGAAGGCGGCGACGCAGTGAATCCTTAGGAGCTTACATAAGTAAGTGACTAAGGTGAACGAGGAAAGCCAGCGCACATGTGATTTGAAATGCGCAGCAGAATCGGACGCGGGGTGGAGCAGCCTGGTAGCTCGTCGGGCTCATAACCCGAAGGTCGTCGGTTCAAATCCGGCCCCCGCAACCAATATCTAACACCCGTTCGGGGGTTTTTTTGTTTCTGACGTCTGAAAAAATCAGTTACCGCAGCGCAAGCGCCGCGGCATCAACGTTTATCCTCGCCGCGCCAGCGTCGCCTCGCTGGTAAAGTAGGCTTTAATTCCCGCCAGAATCGACTCCGCCACTTCCTGCTGAAATGCAGCGGTACGCAGTTTTCGCTCTTCTTCGATATTACTGATGAACGCCGTCTCTACCAGAATCGACGGGATGTCCGGGGCTTTCAGCACTGCAAACCCGGCCTGATCGACCCGGTTCTTATGCAACTGGTTCACTTTCCCCATGCGGTTCAATACTTCTTTGCCGAACTTCAGGCTGTCGGAAATGGTCAGCGACTGCACCATATCGAACATGGTGTGATCGAGATAGCGGTCGCCGCTTTTACTCACCCCACCCACCAGGTCAGCGGCGTTCTGGGTTTGCGCCAGATAACGCGCGGCGGTACTGGTCGCGCCTTTGGTCGATAGCGCGAACACCGACGAGCCTCGCGCCGCACGGCTGGTAAACGCATCGGCGTGAATAGAAATAAACAGGTCGGCGCGCTGCTTTTGCGCCTTAGCGACGCGCACCTTCAGCGGGATAAAGACGTCTTCGTTACGCGTCATATAGGCCTTCATATTCGGCTCTCTCTCAATGAGCGTGCGCAAACGGCGGGCAATCTGCAACACCACGTCTTTTTCCCGGGTTTTATATTTGCCGATAGCACCGGGATCTTCCCCACCATGCCCCGGATCGAGCATGATCACAATCGGCCTGTCGCGCCCGGCCTTGCCCGGTTGCGGGCCGGTGTTGCTGGTTCCGGCAGGTGGCACTTTCTTATCCAGTTCGCCGTTGTTGTAATCTTCCAGCAATGCCAGCAGCGGATCCTGTTCGCTGTTGGAATTCACCGGATACAGGTCCATCACCAGTCGCTCTTTAAATTCCGCCACCGGTGCCAGCGCAAACAGATGCGGCGTCACGTTCTGTTTTAATTCAAAAACCATACGCACGGTTTTGGGATCGAACTGGCCGACGCGCGCTGACTGGATATACGGGTCATCAGCCCGGATCTGGTTGCCCACGCCCTTGAGCACCGAGTTCAGATTCACCCCTTCAAGATCGACCACCACGCGCGACGGATTGCTCAGCGCGAACTGGCGGTATTTGATTTGCCGGTTAGATTCCACCGTAACGCGGGTATAAGAGGAAGCTGGCCACACACGAACGGCGATCACCTGGCTGCTCGCGGCAAAGCCCGGCTGGCTTACGCTTAATAACCACATCGCGCCTGCCCCTTTGATTAACTGGCGGCGACTAAATAATTTACTGGAATCTGACATGCCTCTCCCGAGCACTAAAATCTGTCACTGGCATAACAACTTAAAATCTGGACCAAAAACTTTAGCGAATGGCGTCCGGCCTGTCATCTATAAAAGGGTAAACATTGTGAGCACGCGGGCTGTTTAAGATTAACGTGGGTTAGGCCTGGGTAAAAAAGCCGCTTGCGCCAGAGGCGATAAAAGAATAAAAATACACTATTTACGAATAAACATGCATTGAGAGGGTTTGCCGTGGTGAAGGAACGTAGAACCGAGTTGGTCCAGGGGTTTCGTCATTCTGTCCCTTATATTAATACCCACCGGGGTAAAACGTTTGTCATCATGCTGGGCGGCGAAGCCATTGAGCATGAAAACTTCTCCAGCATTGTTAATGACATAGGCCTGCTTCACAGCCTGGGCATTCGCCTGGTCGTGGTCTATGGCGCTCGCCCGCAAATCGATGCCAACCTGGCTGCGCACCACTGTGAGCCCATTTACCACAAACATACCCGCGTTACCGACGCCAAAACGCTGGAACTGGTTAAGCAGGCTGCCGGGCTGTTACAGCTCGATATCACTGCGCGCCTCTCCATGAGCCTCGGCAATACGCCGCTTCAGGGCGCGCATATCAACGTGGTCAGCGGTAATTTTATTATCTCTCAGCCGCTGGGCGTGGATGATGGCGTGGATTACTGCCACAGCGGGCGGATTCGCCGTATCGACGATGAGGCAATTAACCGCCAGTTAGATAACGGCGCGATTGTCCTGATGGGGCCGGTTGCGGTCTCCGTAACCGGCGAAAGCTTTAACCTTACTTCTGAAGAGATCGCCACGCAGCTTGCCAGCAAACTGAAAGCGGAAAAAATGATCGGCTTCTGCTCGTCCCAGGGCGTGACCGACAGCGAGGGGAACATTATTTCCGAACTGTTCCCTAACGATGCCCAGGCGCGAATCGATGAACTGGAAGCGGCGGGCGACTACCATTCCGGTACGGTGCGATTCCTGCGCGGCGCGGTGAAAGCCTGCCGCAGCGGCGTGCGGCGCAGCCACCTGATTAGCTATCAGGAGGATGGCGCGCTGTTACAGGAACTGTTCTCCCGCGATGGCATTGGCACCCAGATTGTTATGGAAAGCGCCGAACAAATTCGTCGCGCCACCATTAACGACATCGGCGGTATTCTTGAACTGATCCGCCCGCTGGAGCAGCAGGGCATTCTGGTGCGTCGTTCGCGCGAGCAACTTGAAATGGAGATCGACAAATTCACCATCATCCAGCGCGATAACCTGACCATCGCCTGCGCGGCGCTCTACCCTTTCCCGGAAGAGAAAATCGGTGAAATGGCCTGCGTGGCGGTGCATCCCGACTACCGGAGTTCGTCACGCGGCGAAGTGCTGCTGGAGCGTATTGCCAGCCAGGCCAAACAGATCGGCCTGAGCAAGCTGTTTGTGCTGACAACGCGTAGCATTCACTGGTTCCAGGAGCGCGGCTTCACGCCGGTGGACATTGATTCGCTGCCGGAAAGCAAAAAAGAGATGTACAACTACCAGCGCCGTTCAAAAGTGCTGATGGCAGACCTGACATAACCCCTTTCGCTACTGCGAGAAATGCGTCAGCAGCCCGCTGCGCCGCTCGGTACGGGCGGTGACGGCCTGGCGCAGCACGCGTTCATCGCCGTACAAAGACAATTGCTCACGGGCGCGGGTAATGGCGGTATACACCAGCTCGCGCGTCAGCACTGGCGCATATTGATTCGGCAAAATCAGTGCCGCGTGTTTGAACTCCGAGCCCTGGGATTTATGCACGGTCATCGCCCAGGCGGTATCGTGATCCGGCATGCGGCTGGGCGACACTGATTTGATGGTGCCGTCCGGCAGCGGGAACCAGACCCGCAGCCCCTGCCCGCGATTAAGCGCCACGCCGATATCGCCGTTAAACAGCCCGAGCGCGCTGTCGTTGCGGGATATCATCACTGGCCTTCCTTCATACCATTTTGAATGTGCCGAACGGGTAATTTTGCGCTTACGCACCAGTGCCTGTTCAAGCTGCTCGTTAAGCCCGCTTACGCCATAAGGCCCTTCGCGCAACGCGCACAGCAGCTGGAATTCGCTAAACGCGCGCAGGATATCGGCGGGCTCGGCCTGCGCTTTAACCTGTTTCAAAAAACGGTCGTAGCCCGCGATCGCATCCTCAATCATGGTCACATAATCTTCGCCGCCGTTGAGCGGCTTCTGGCAGATGTCGGTAAAACCGTTGGCGAAAGCCTGGTTTACACCGTGATGGTCGCTACAGTTCACCGCCTGCGCCAGTTGCCCGATGCCTGACGAACTGTCGAAGCGGTAGCTGGTGCGCAGCAGGCACAGCGCATCACGCAGCTCGCAGGCGGCGGTGGATCCAGAGTGTGGTACGGAACAGCCGGTCAACTGGCTTAACTCGCTGGCGCGCGCCGGCGTGTAGGCATCATGAGCGTAGTGGCAGATATCCCCGAGGACCGCACCCGCTTCCACCGAGGCCAGTTGATCGCGATCGCCCAGAAAAATCACCCGCGCATGGGGCGGCAATGCGTCGATTAAACGCGCCATCATCGGCAGGTCAATCATCGAGGCTTCGTCCACCACCAGCACATCCAGATGTAGCGGGTTAGATTCGTGATGGCGCGCCCGCTGGCGGCCCGGCGTCACGCCCAGCAAGCGGTGCAAGGTACTGGCATCATCGGGAAATGCCGCTTTTTGGGCGTCGCTGAGCGGTAAACCAGCCAGCGCTGAGCCCAGGGATTCGGTGAGCCGGGCTGCGGCTTTACCGGTCGGTGCCGCAAGCTTAATGCGAGGCAGCGTCTCACTGAGTTGAACCAGCGCAGCCAGCAATTTTGCTACGGTAGTCGTTTTGCCGGTTCCCGGCCCGCCTGAAATCACTGAAATACGACGCGTAAGCGCTACCGCAGCGGCGACCTTTTGCCAGTCAATCGCTTCCCGCGAAGTAAATAACCCGTTTAAGACGTCTGAAACCCGCGAGCCGTCCACTGTCATGACCCGGTTATGCTCGCGGAAAAACGCCGCAACAGCTTTTTCATGCCGCCACATGCGGTGTAGATAGAGACATTCCCCTACAAGCTTAAGCGGTGTCGGCTCCTCGCCTTCGCTAACTGCATGGCTACCAAGCAGCACGCTGCGCCAGTCGCCCGGATTGCCCGCCGCCTCGAACAGCGTTTGCCAGAGCGGCTCGCGCCGCAAACCTGCCGCGTCGTCGGGATTTAACCGGCTTAACGGCAGGCAAACGTGTCCTTCGCCCGCATCGCGGCTGACCAGCGCCGCCGCCAACATGACCGCCGGTTCGTCGTTGGAAGAAACCATAAACGCGAACTGCACGTCCAGCGGACGTAGCAATTTCAGCTGTTGAGCCTGTTGGAGTAATTTATCCATTTTCATTGCGTCATCAGCTCCTGACCTGCAAACAGCGCATCCATTTCATCAATTAACCTGGCGTCCGGCCGGGTGGTGAATATCCCGTTTGACGGCTGATTCGGGTCCACCCCGCGCAGGAAGAGGTAAACCACGCCGCCAAAATGCGTTTCATAGTCATAACCCGCCAGCCGGTGACGTAAGTAACGGTGCAGCGCCAGGGTATACAACTGATACTGCAAATCGTACCGGTGCGACTGCATCGCCTGCGCCATCGCCTCGCGGGTATAGGCCTCACTGCCCTCGCCGAGCCAGTTTGATTTGTAATCCAGCAGGTAATAACGCCCCTGCCAGCGGAAAACCAGATCGATAAAGCCTTTCAACATGCCGCGTACCTGGCGGAAATCGAGCGGCGGGCACGCCGCCGAGAGCGGATCGTAACGGCGGATTATCGCGTCGAGCCGTTGGGGATCGAGATCGGTCTCAATGGGTAAATAAAACTCCAGCTCAACCTGTTTATCCTTTGCGCCAAGCTGGTTAAGGCTGACACCGCTGTCGGCGATCGGCGCGGCTAAAATGGCCTCAAACCAGCCGGAGAACACGCCGGCCCAGTCGCTGTCGAATCCGCCGAGCTGCAACTGCTCCGCAAGCCAGGCGGGATCTACCTTCGCGGTAAAATCCAGGTTTTCGAACAGGCCGTGCAAAAAGGTGCCCGGCGACGCGCCGCGTGGAAAGGTATGCGGCGTCATTTCAAGGCTGACGGTTTCAACGCGATTGCCTGCGGCATCAATATCCAGGCGTGGTAACAGCAGTTGCGCCGCGCTGCCGCCGTGTTGCTGGAGGGCGGAGTAACTGGTCACCCGCCAGCTGTCTCTGACTTCACGCTTAGGCTCGCGAGCATCCAGTTGCAAGGCGGGCGGCTGGGGCGGCTGCCAGGGCTGCGTATCGGGCTCGGCAGCAATTTCCAGCGTGATATCTTCACCGCATAACGCTTCCAGGCAGCGGCGCAACCCGGCGGCATCCTGCGGTTCGCCGTTCTGGATCAAGCGGCCCAGCGCGCTTTGGTGCAGGCTGGTATCGCCTTTTTTCCCGCCCCGGCCTTTAAACAGCGGCGCAATACCGATGCTGCAATGCCAGACGGAGCGCGTCAGCGCCACGTACAGCAACCGTAAATCTTCCGCCAGACGCTCGGCTTCGGCCAGTTCCAGGCTCTCTTCGCCGTTATCCAGATCCAGTACCGGCGCAAACGTGGCGCGATCGTGATAAAACGCCTGCTTCTGCTCGCGGTAGTCAGCGATAAACGGCAGCCAGACCAGCGGATACTCCAGCCCTTTAGACTTATGCACCGTCACGATCTGCACCAGATGTTTATCGCTTTCCAGCCGGAGCTGCTGGCTCGACGCGTTCGCATCCGGTTCGGCGATATGCTGCGATAGCCAGCGCAGCAGCGCCGGTTCACTGTCGAGTTGCGCAGAAGCCTCCTGCAACAGCTCCGTCAAATGCAGCAAATCGGTTAATCGCCGCTCGCCGCCGGGCGTCGCCAGTAAGTTTTCGGCAATGCGGCGCTCAACCATCAAAGCACGGATCATCGGCATCACGCCGCGCGCCAGCCAGATTTGCCGGTAGCCGTCAAACTCTTCCACCAGCGCATCCCAGGCGTCTTCATCCTGATTGATGGCGTCGATAGCGGCGGCATTCAGCCCGAGCATGCTGGTGGCGATGGCGCTGCGCAACGCGCTTTCCAGCTCCGGGTTCAGGGTCGCCTGCAACACCCACAGCAGGTCGAGCGCTTCCTGGGTAGCAAACACGCTGTCGCGGTTGGATAAATACACCGACGGAATATTCAGCGCTTCCAGCGCCTGGCGGATCACGGCGGCTTCAATGCGGTTACGCACCAGTACAGTGATATCCGACGCCTGCACCGGTCGCTGTTGCTGGTTATCGCACAGCCACGCCTTGCCCTGCGCGCCCGCATCCAGCCAGTCGCGGATTTGCCCGGCGCACACCGTCGCCATGGTTTGTTGGTACTCGCTAACACCTGCGCCTTCGCCCTCCATCAGCCACAGGCGCATAGCCGGCTGCGCCTGACCGTTGAGTTCAAATCGCAGACCGTGGTTCTTTTCAGCGGCGTTAACCTTCAGGAAAGGGATTTCCTTGAACATAAACGGCTGGGGAAGCTGGCTGAAAAGCTGGTTGACGCTGGCCACCATGCCCGGCGCGGAACGCCAGTTTGTATCAAGAGTATAGTGAGCGCTAACTTCTCCACGCGCGCGCATGTAGGTGAAGATATCCGCGCCACGGAAGGCGTAAATCGCCTGCTTGGGGTCGCCAATTAACAGCAGCGCCGTGTCCGGCTGCTTATGCCAGATACGGCGGAAAATGCGGTACTGCTGCGGATCGGTATCCTGGAACTCATCGATCATCGCCGCTGGATAGCGGGTACGAATCGCCTCTGCCAGCGCTTCGCCGCCCGGCTGGTGCAGCGCTTCATCAAGACGGCTTAACATGTCGTCAAAGCCCAGCTCACCGCGACGGCGTTTTTGCATCGCCACGGTATAGCGAATCTCTTTAATGGCGCGGGCTAACACCAGATCGCGCAGCGACAACGGTTCCGCCAGCAGCGCATCGATTTCGCTAAATAGCGCATGGCGCGGCGGTTCGCCCTTTTTGGTTTTCTCATCAAGGGTCGACTGGGCGAATTTTTCCAGCGCATCGGGCAGTGCATAGGTTTGGGTCTCTTCGCAGACCCACGCGTTGACTTTATCCAGCCAGTTGGGCAGGTTGCGGCTGCTGTAGCTGCGTTTATCCACACCGGATCCGGCAATCAGCGGGCCGATATCGTCTGCCACCGCACGCCAAAGAGCCTTAACGCGCTCAAGCCGCTCGACGATTTTCTTATGGCGGCTTTCGATGGTTTCATCTTCCGCTGGCGGCGCTTTAAGCTGCGGCGCTTCACCCTGCAGATAGCTGTTAATGTCCTGGAGCAAGGCGTGCGGCCCCTGCCATAACTCGCTCACCGGACGCGCCACCGATTTGTCTAACGGATAGCAATGGCGACGCCAGAAGTCCGCGCACGCCTGATAACGCAGCAGGGACTCATCCTCAATGAGCTTTTGCTCAAACGGCATCCCGGATTCAAACGCATTGAGATTAAGCATGCGCTGGCAGAAACCGTGGATGGTAAAAATTGAGGCTTCATCCATCTGGCGCTCTGCCAGCAGCAGAGCCTGTGCCGCATCATTCAGATCGGGAATTTCTGCTAATAAGCGCTGAAACAGCGGATTGGCGGTATGCCCGCGCAGGCAGGCAATGCGCAATTCATGGATGTTAGTGCGGATACGGCCACGGAGTTCTTCCGTGGCCGCTTCGGTAAAGGTGACCACCAGCAGGGATTCCGGCATTAAGATGCGCGGATGGGCAGCATCACCGCCCAGCCCCAGTAACAGCCGCAAATAGAGCGCGGCGATGGTATACGTTTTCCCTGTGCCGGCAGACGCCTCGATCAGCCGTTCACCCACCAGCGGTAAACGTAATGGATCAAGGGGTTGCACGGTCTCATCGGTCATGGTTTCTCGCTTAACAGGGGCAAAGATTGTTGCAACGCGCTGACGCTGTCCCAAATCTTGCCACCCTCAGGCATCGCGTAATCCGGCTTGCTGCTCTGGCTGCCGGAAACCTGCGACAGAATCGTCATGCCCTGAGGTTCAACCACGGCCTGGTGAAAGAAATCGGCCAGTTTTTGGGGCGTCAGCAGTTTAATTTCGGCGATTACTTTATCACGTGAATCAAACTTCATATTGCCCCGATCGAAATCTTTGCTGACGATTGAAGCTTCCTGCGCCAGGGTTTGCGGCGCTTCCAGCATCTGGTTAATCACGCCCTGCTGAATTTGCGCAAAGGTGGCATTGTCCATTTCGCGCAGCCGTTTTTCAGCGGTGGGGAAAAACGCCTGATAGCGCGCCCACAGGGCCGCAGGTTGTTTATCGCTGCTCTGCAACAGGAAGCCTATACCCCACTGGCGGCCTACGCCGATCGGAAACGCGAACACCGCATAGCCCAACTGCTCTTCCGTGCGTAACTGGTTGTAGAACCACGGCTGGACGATTTGCCCAAGCATGGCGCTATAGGCAGAACTAACCGTCTCGCTATAGCCCGTCGGCACAAATACCGCAGCCAGCGCGGAGTCAGTACTGCTGCCAGCTTTATTAAAAATCGCCTGCTGTTTTTTATCCACCACGACATCTTTATTACGGCACCATTCGTTGCCGTGAGTCGCCAGCTGTGTTTTCACCTGGCGCGCCAGATCGGTAGCCTGCTGAGAAGTCATGTTGCCCACCATTAAAAACTCAGGGCGGGCATTGGCTTTCAGTTGCTCACGGTAGCTAAGCACATCGGCAAGCGTAATCGACGGCAGCAGCGCCCGGCGCTCTTCACGCTGAAAGTACGGCACCTGAGAGATCATCTGCACCGGCATAATAGCCTGATCGTAAGCTTTGCCCTTCTCGGCGGAATCCATCATCTGGGCGTACCAGGATTTCGCCTGGGCCAGTTGCAGCTCGTCCGGCGTATAGCTGAAGTAGCCCTCAAGCAGCGCCAGGAACAGCTTCGGCAAACGCTGGGTATAACCGTCGGCATTGACCATCAGGCCATTGTTGGCGTTAGTGGAGAAACTGATCCCGCCGACTGAAGCCTGATTGCTGAGCTGGTCGAGCGCCAGGCCAGCCAGGTAGTCATTTAACGCGAACAGCACCTGATTTTTGGCGCTGTCCATGGCCTGCGGATTGCGCAAAATTACCGAAATATTCGCCTTAGGTTCATTGGCGAAATAACGGCTCGGCATATACACCACCCGCAAATCCTGTTCATCAACCAGCAGTTCAGGATGCTTATAAGTTTTCTCGGTCTTGATCAGCGTAAAATCATCGGGAATATAGGGGTTTAACTCCGGCAACTGGAGCTTGATGGATTGCGCTTTTTGCTGCCAGGCCGCCAGCGTCGCGGCAGGAATTTTTTCCACCTGATACGGCGCTTCTACGAAATAGGCTTTCTTGTTGTGCGGCTCATTCGGGCTGATGTACCAGACGCGGGCGTTTTCCGGCGTCATCATGGTCAAGCGCGCGTTGATTTCCTGCGGATCGAAGCGATCGGCGATATTGACCGCATCCAGGGTATGGGCGACGGGCACGCGGATCATGGTATCCGCCAGCCACTCCACATAACCCATATCACGGGAAATAGACGGGTAGCGGAAATCGAGATCCAGCACGTGCGCCAGTTCATCGAAATAGCGTTTCTCGACACCCTTTTCTTTCAATAAGTTGATATAGCTGAATACTGCGGCGACTACGTCATCACGGTTTGCCAGGCCTTTATCCGTCAACGTAACGGAGATAGCGAATACCCCGCTATTGCCGTTGACGATAGGATCGGAGTCAGCACGCACGCCTTCCGCCAGCCCCTGCTTTTGCAGCCAGTCAGACAGCGTATCCGCGCTGCGGTTGCCGATCAGATAACCAATCAGCTCGTCCGTTTTGCTGCGAAATTTATCGGTATTGTTGTTGATGCGAAACTCAATGCGCACCACTTTGCGCGGCATCACCGGTACATAGTGGATAAACAGCCCTTTTTGCGCATCGGTCACCACCGGCACGTCAATCGTCGGCTTTTCGATATTTTTATTCGGGACCCGTCCATAGGTTTCAGCCGCGATACGCGCCAGTTCGGGCAGCGGTTTGTTGCTGTAAACCACCGCCTTCATCAGGTTGGCGGAATACCAGGTGTCACGGAACGCCACCAGCGCGTCGTGCAGTGGATTGCCCGGTTTATCGCTTAAGGTTTCCAGATTACCACCGGAAAACTGCGAGCCGGGGTGGGCCGGGTTGATGGTTTCTGCGCTGACCTGGGCCATGCGCATCCCGTCGCGCGATCGCGCCATGGTCAATTCGGCATTCACCGCGTTTCGCTCACGCTCCGCATAGGCTTTCGCCAGCGTCGGTTCAGCGATGGCGTCCGCCAGGCGATCCACGGCCCCTTCCAGCGCGTTGTTCTCTACTTCCAGATAAAACGCGGTGCGGTAAGGCGCGGTGCTGGCGTTATGGCTGCCGCCGTGCATCTTCAAAAATTCAGAGAGGCTATCGGGCTGGGGATATTTCTTTGATCCCATCAGCGTCATGTGTTCCAGGTAATGCGCCAGCCCCTGATGATCTTTCGGATCTTCCAGCGAACCAACTGGCACCACCAGCGCAGACAGCGATTTTACTGCCTGGGGATCATTAACCAGCAGGACCACCATACCATTATCCAGACGAATGGCCTGATACTGGCGGGGATCTTTTTCACTTTTACGAATGGTTTCCTGAATCGGCTGCCAGCCCGTATTTGCCTGGCTGACGGGTGCCCAGAGGGCAACGGAAAAGAAAAGCGCGGCTAACCAGGTGCGGCAATTAGGCATTCACGAACCTCATAATCACGAAACCTCTTGTGCTATTCATCATCAATTCAATGACTTGTTATGACGGTTTTACCCGCTCATCGTCGCACCCCTGTGTGGATGAGATGCGCATAGTAAATGAACGCTTTCGACTGTGCAATTTTTATACAGTCATTCTGTTTGGTTGAAACGAAATAAGGGCAATAAGTAACGTTGCGCCTGCTCGATAATGGCCTCGTAGTACTCAGGTTCGAGCGTGCGCCACAAGCGTTGATACCACATATCCGCCCCTTCACCCTCAATATTGTAACTACCGGTCCAGGCCTGAATCAGTTTGTTGCGCGCTTTTTGCTGAGTCTCGTCATCCCATAAAATGGTGTCAGTATCTTTGTCATAACAGGCTTTTAACCATTCGCCGCCGGACTGCGGCAAGACGATCAACGGTTCAGTTAAGCCCGTTTTATAGCCTTCGATTAACATCAGCAAATAAGCTTTCGCCTGCTCTGCCTCTATGGGCGGGAAATGCCAGCGTGTGGATTTGCGTCCGTATAACCGGCTGCTGCCCTCTCGCCCACAGGCACAGTAGACAAGATGCTCCAGCCAAAGTTGCATGCCATGCTCAACCCGCAATACCGAAGGCCGCCAGCGCAACAGGCCGTCTCCTTGTACCTGCGGCAACCAGCCGGTAAGACGATGCCCGTCGAGATGAAGGTCGATCTCCATATTTTCACTCTCGCAGCGCAGGGCGATGATCTCGTCGGCCATAGTTTGCATTTCCGCTAGCTGCTCTTCCCAGAACAGTTCACCGAAGGGGCCATACGGCAACGAACCGGCGGCTTTATAACGGCGGAATAGCGGCTCCGGGTCCTGCTGTTCCACCAGCGCCGTGAGCAGATCCTGATTGAGATAAAATTTATCCAGGCTATCGAGAGTAAACGGCTCGGTGTCCATTAGCTCCACCTCTTCGGCGTGGAAATTAACGCGTAACCTCATCTGGAAAAACGCTCGCACCGGATGACGCCAGAAACGCGCCAGTTGCTCCAGGGTAATCTCCGTGGTTTCAAATGGTGTTAGCGGGTGGATAAACGAGGGTTGCGCCTGCCCTTCTCCACAGGCGGCAGGCAGCCATTCACGGGCATAGCTTTGGCGCTCATCCCCGACGCGGAAATTTTCCGGCTCGAAGGGAGTGCGCGGGTGCAGGCGCGTAATGTGTTGCTTAACGCGCCGGGCGCTCTCATCGCAGTTCAGCGATGCATCACCGGGTAAATAATGACTTTGCGCCACGTAATCCACCAGTTCTTCTACCAGTACCGAGGGATAACGCTCCGCGTTATCCTGCACCGAACGGCCAATGTAGCTGATGTAAAGTTGATGCTGCGCGGAAATCAACGCTTCCAGAAACAGATAGCGGTCATCATCGCGTCGGCTTCGGTCGCCCTTAAGCGGTTTGTCGCTCATCAGATCGAACCCCAGCGGCGACAGCGTGCGCGGGTATACCCCATCGTTCATCCCTAACAGGCAAACGACTTTGAACGGGATTGAACGCATCGGCATGAGCGTACAGAAATTCACTGGCCCGGCTAAAAAGCGCTGGCTAATGCGCTCCTGATCAAGGCGCAACGAGATCTCATCGCGCAACAGGCTCAGGGGCACCTCTTCACCATAATGAGAAGCAACACCCTGTTCGATCATGGCTTGCCACTGCTGCTCAATAAGCGTCAACGCCGCTTCCGTTTCACTATCAGGGTCGAACAGGCTTTGCAGCAGGTCACGGCACACCGGCAGCCATTCCACCAGCGGCCTGTCCTGGCTCAACCCTGCGCGCCAGATATTAAGCTGCATCAGCAGGTCCGCCAGATTCCCCGCCAGCTCGGCAATCAACCCGCTCGATTCATCATAAGGCAAGATCGACTGCCATTCGCCGACACGGCTCTCCATGGCATAGCCTAGTAGCATACGCGTCAGGCCAAAATGCCAGGTGTGTTGACCGGTTGCCGGAAGATCAAATTCACGTACGTTGTCGTCATCCATCCCCCAGCGGATCCCGGCTTCGGTAACCCACTGGCGCAGATAACGGAGCCCCTGCTCATCGATGGAAAAACGCGCTGCCAGCGCGGGGACTTCTAACAGTGCCAGTACGTCTTCAGCGGTAAAGCGGCTATCAGGTAAGGAGAGCAGTGAAATAAATGCTTGTAACGCCGGGTGCGCCTGGCGCGCCCGCCGGTCGGAAATAGCGTAAGGTATCCGACGATTATCGCGCGCCGCGCCAAACACCGCCTGAATAAACGGGCTGTAGCTGTCGATATCCGCCACCATAACGATGATATCCTTCGGCGTAAGATCGGGATCCTCTTCCAGCATTTTCAGCAGACGATCGTGCAGAATTTCCACTTCACGCTGGGGACTGTGACAAACGTGGATCGTCAGGCTTTGATCATCAGGATCGAGCACTCTTTTGCTTTCGCTATTCTCATAGGTTTCCAGCGTGACGCCTGCCACCGCATGGTTTTCCAGCTCCAGCAGGTCATACTGGATACGATGCAGTAGGTTATCCGGCGTCACATCCACAAAAGCATCCAGCTCCTGGAAGCGCTCCAGCCCCGAAAGCAGGAACAGGTAGTCGCGACCCAGTTTGCCCCATGAGGCCAGCAGCGGGTTTGCGGTATCCTGCTCGCCGTTGGCGTTGAAGAGTGAAGATGCCAGCGCGCTGTCCTGAAACAGCGGTGTATTTTCGTCGCTGCGGGTTCTCTGGCGCTGGCGGCTCAGCAGCTTCGCCAGATAGCTGGCGTCTTTAATGTCGCCCCAGTAGTAGCGGCAGGGGTTGGTAAACAGCAGGTGGATATCGATGTGCTTACCCAGTGCCTGCAACGCCTCCAGATAAACCGGCGGCAAGGCGGAAATCCCGCAAATAAAGACTCGCTCCGGTAAACCCGCAGGGCGCTCCGTCGCGTTTTCCAGCGCGGCAATAAAACGCTGATAAAGATTGGCGCGATGCCACTGCGGCTGATTTAGCTGGTGAGTTAATTCAACCAGCGCTTTCCAGAGCGGCGCCTGCCATTGTTGCGATTCGCCGATCCCCTCCACGCGTTCATCCGCTTCCCAACGGGCAAGCCAGTCAGGCCGATAAACCAGATATTGATCGTAAAGATCGGCAACACGTGTAGCCAGCTGGAAGCATTTCCGTTTGTCTGCATCATCGTCAAGGTAATGACGAAGCATGGCGAATTCAGGGCGATCCAGCATTTCCGGCAACAGCGTCATCAGTTTCCAGCTCATGCTCTGCTTACTGAACGCGCTCTCCTGGGGGATATCTTTGAGTACCCGTACAAACATGTCCCAGATAAAGCTGGCAGGCAGCGGGAATTCGATATTGGCCGCAATGCCAAACTTTTTCGCCAGGGTCATTTGCAGCCATTGCGCCATCCCGGTACTTTGCACCAGCACCACTTCCGGCTCGAAAGGATCGGGCTGAGGCTGCTGCTCAATCAGATACTCCATGAGCTCCTCAAGCACATCCAGACGATTCGAGTGGTAAACCCGCAACATGTAAACTCCTCATCAAATAACTTACGGGCATTGCAAACGGGATAATTCACCTCGCCTGCCCGCGGGGCTGGTAACAATAACCGAAATGCTGACACATCCAGCAAGGGATGTCTGCCCCCGCGTAACCGTCCAGCCTGGTGGTGGCGGCAAAGCCTGAAGTTCAACCTGCTGGGCGGCGATTCGCCACAGTTCCCGATATTGCCATAACGACTGGAAACTTAACGATAAACCCCGGTGGTATCCCATTAAAGATGAGATCACCACGCCATAGAGCACCAGCGCTACCAGCACTTCCGCCAGGCTAAATCCTGTGTCTTTGCGTATTGTCAGGGAAGCTGGCATAGGGTTGCCTCACTTAATGGACAACTATCGATCCATCCATTTGCAGAGAAAGTGATGGTTGCGCCCTGCTTGCCCCAGCGCCACACGGTGATCGGCTGGTTATCGTTTAGCCCCTGGGCTGCCAACAGCACGTCGCCTTTTAATCCTGCTTTAAGGCACGCCCGCCAGCCTGAAGCTGGCATCGTCTGGCATTGCCATTCGCTGCCTGGTTGCCAGTTTACCGTCGTTCCCCACGCCTGGGCAGAAATCGCCGCGTTGAATGCGCGGATGGCATCGCGTTCATTAATCAACAAGGGCGTCTGGGCGCGTAAATGCTGGTCGAGGCCGTGCAATAACACGCTGCCTAATATCAAAAGCATCATCACCATGCCGATGGACGAAAACCCATTCTGCCGGTTCACTGGTTATACCCGACGATCTGCTGGACCACGTTCAGGCTGCGGGTCGGATCCTGCGCCATTGCCGCTGAAATTGAAATTGTGATTAACGGGTTTTGCCCTGCTCTGGCGATTTGCGCCACGGCAAAATCATTAATCTTAAACTGCCCGGGGTCCGTCAAACGTTCCCAGCCTTTTCCGGCGCACTGCGTCGCACCGCGCTGGATTTCGATGCTTTTATCCCGCAAACGATAGCCAGTCTGCTCAGGCTCAGAGGCTGTCGCGCCGTCCCATTTCCCATTGTGATTAGCGTCCCATTGCACAATCAAACAATGGCCGTCGTCACGTATTTCCATCCCTTTACCGGTGCATTCGCCGTGACAGTATCCTGCCCGCTGCGCCTGCTTACCGATGCTAAACGCCAGTTGCCATAAGTCTTCGCGCATCAAATTTAACTGGGACTGTTGCAGTACCGCGCGCTGAAGTGACGGTAACAAACGCATCGTCCCTATCATCAGTATGCTGCTTAACGACATCGCCACTAACACCTCAATCAGCGAAAAACCGCGCGGGGCTAACATGCCGCTCCCCTTGTGATATTGCAGGCGCGGATACGGCCCCAGGCGGATACGATGATTTTCCATTCGCCGCTGTCATTACGTAGCCGGATATGCCCAGGCCAGGCGGTATTGCGCAGGCCGAAAAAACCTAAACCCGGTGTGATTTCTGTCACCTGGACGTCGGAAAATGGCGTAGCAATATGCCATTGCGAGCGCGGCTCACAGGTTGCCTGCTCCTCTGTCTTGCTGCCCATGCACCAGCCCCGATCCCCGTTACCGATCCATAACAGATGGTCACGGTTATGCCAGTTAGCGTCTTCCCGCAGGCGAGTAAGGAAATCCCTTACCTGAAGCGCAGCCTCACGCAACTGTTGCTGCTGCTTCCAGTCGCGCCAGCTGTAAATGCCCGCGCCAGCCAGCGCAGTGACGATAACCATCACCACCATCATTTCCATCAGCGTAAATCCATGAGTGCGTATTTTCATGGCGCCACGGTGCCATAAAAAATGCGCACCGATGAGCGCCAAAAAGCGTCATTACGAGAAATACCGAAAGGATTTAGACCGCGTTGCAGTGCGTTGCAGAGAATCGGGAAGCTGTCGCGTAGAGATGATTTTTAAGGCAAAAAAACCGACGCATTACGCGTCGGTTATGACAGAGTGCGGTTAAATCGCGACGGGCGCTTTGATACCAGGATGCGGATCGTAACCTTCGATTTCGAAATCCTCGAACCGGTAATCAAACAGCGAATCAGGCTTACGTTTGATCACCAGTTTGGGCAGCGCGCGCGGTTCACGCGTTAATTGCAGATGCGTTTGTTCGAGGTGGTTGCTGTACAGGTGCGTGTCGCCACCGGTCCAGACGAAATCGCCCACTTCCAGATCGCACTGCTGCGCGACCATATGCACCAGCAAGGCATAGCTGGCGATATTAAACGGCAAACCGAGGAACACATCGCATGAACGCTGATAAAGCTGACAAGAAAGCTTACCCTCCGCCACATAGAACTGGAAGAACGCGTGACAAGGCGCCAGCGCCATTTTATCCAGTTCCCCGACGTTCCAGGCGGAGACAATAATACGCCGTGAGTCCGGGTCGTTTTTGAGCTGGTTCATTACCGTGGTGATTTGGTCAATATGACGGCCATCCGGCGTAGGCCAGGCGCGCCACTGCTTGCCGTATACCGGGCCCAGGTTACCGTTCTCATCAGCCCATTCATCCCAAATGGAGACGTTATGCTCATGCAGATACGCAACGTTGGTATCGCCTTTTAAGAACCACAGCAGTTCATGAATGATGGAGCGCAGGTGGCAACGCTTGGTTGTCACCAGCGGGAATCCCTCCTGGAGGTTAAAACGCATCTGGTGACCGAAAATGGACAGCGTGCCCGTTCCGGTGCGATCGTTTTTTTGAGCGCCCTCATCGAGGACTTTTTTCATCAATTCAAGATATTGTTTCATGGTTCGTTACGATACCTGTTGCTGCGGGCGGCGGCGATAAGCCCAAACCATCATCGCGATGCCGGCGACGATCATCGGGATGGAGAGGATCTGGCCCATACTGATGTACTGCACCCAGGCGCCGGTGAACTGCGCATCTGGCTGACGGAAAAATTCGACGATAATACGAAACGCGCCATAGCCGATCAGGAACAGGCCGGAGACAGCCCCCATCGGACGCGGTTTACGAATAAACACATTAAGGATGATAAACAGCACGATACCTTCCAGCACCATTTCATAAAGCTGAGAAGGGTGACGCGGCAGAACGCCGTAGGTATTGAAAAGCGACTGCCATTCCGGGTGGGTGGCGAGCAGCGCAACATCTTCGCCGCGTGAGCCAGGAAACAGCATGGCGTACGGGAAGCTCGGATCGACGCGGCCCCACAGTTCGCCGTTGATAAAGTTGCCTAAACGGCCTGCACCCAGGCCAAACGGGATCAGCGGCGCAATAAAATCGGCGACCTGGAAGAACGTGCGTTTGGTGCGGCGCGCAAACCAAATCATTACGCAGATAACACCGATAAGCCCGCCGTGGAAGGACATGCCGCCATCCCAGACTTTAAACAAATACAGGGGGTTATCGAGAAACAGCGGCATATTGTAGAACAGCACATAGCCGATACGGCCGCCGAGGAACACCCCAAGAAAACCTGCGTATAACAGGTTTTCGACTTCGTTTTTTGTCCAGCCGCTACCGGGACGGTTAGCCCGGCGAATAGCCAGCCACATGGCAAACACAAATCCTACCAGGTACATCATGCCGTACCAGTGGAGGGAGAGCGGCCCTACGGAAAAGATTACCGGATCGATATCGGGAAAATGCAGATAGCCACTGTTCATAGTCTTCATAACTCGTTGTTAATGCCGCTAAATTCAGGATGCGGGCTCAATGATGCACCCGGTAAGGGGCGCTCCCAAAGCAGCGAAGCATAGCATAAACGCCGGGCGGCTTGCCGTTGGGTTGATGTAAAAGATATGTAAGAAGCGGTATTACAAACCACCGCGTATCAGGCCGCCCATGCCCCGGCGCTCCATAAATGCCGCAACCTGATGGCGCACTTCCGTCGCCAGCTGTGCATCAAGGCTGCGTTTAGCGAGGGTTTGCGCCTCTTCCTGAGTAATATGGCGCAGCAGGTATTTTACCCGCGCCACCGAGCGGCCGTTCATGGAAAGATGGCGGAAGCCTAAGCCGACCAGCAGCGCCACGCACATCGGATCGCCCGCCATTTCACCGCACAGGCAGAGGTCGATGCAATAACGCTGCGCTTCGGTAGCAATCATGCTCAGTGCCCGCAGCATGGCGGGGTGCAGGCTGTCGTAGAGGTTAGCGACACGGGTGTTGTTGCGATCTACCGCCAGCAGGTATTGCGTCAGGTCGTTAGTGCCGACGGAAATAAAATCGATGCGGTTGGTTAAATGCGGCAGCATAAAGACCATAGATGGCACTTCCACCATTACGCCAATGCGCGGACGGGGAATGGTATAGCCCAACATTTCTTCCACTTCGCGGCCTGCGCGCTCAATCAGGCGGCGCGCTTCATCCACTTCATCAATGCTGGTGACCATCGGCAACAGGATATTGAGATTCCCGGTGGCGGCATTGGCGCGCAGCATCGCCCTCACCTGTACCAAGAAGATTTCCGGCTGGTCGAGGGTAATACGGATACCGCGCCAGCCCAGACAGGGGTTCTCTTCACTGATGGGCATATAAGGCAGTTGTTTATCTGCGCCGATATCCAGCGTACGCAGCGTGACCGGCTTGTCGTTGAACATCTGCAACATGCCCTGATACTGCGCGACCTGCTCTTCCTCGGAAGGGAAGCCGCTTTGCAGCATAAAGGGAATTTCGGTGCGATAAAGCCCGATGCCATCGATACGGCTACCCAGTTTTTCTTCGTGCTCCGGGCTTAATCCGGCGTTCAGCATCACCTTGACGCGCTCACCGCTTTTCAGGGCGGCGGGTTGGTCGACGTCGTCTTCCGCCAGGCGGCTGAGTTCATTCTCTTCGCTGACCAGCCGCTGGTATTCCTGTAACAACACCGGTTCAGGATCGACTAATAGCTCGCCGCGATAGCCATCCACCACCAGCATACGGGCATGCAGTACGGCAGGCTGGATATCTGCACCCATCACGGTAGGGATGCCCAGCGCGCGTACCATAATGGCGGCATGGGAGTTCGCCGCGCCGTCGCGCACCACCACGCCCGCTAAACGATCCTGGGGAAGTTCCGCAAGCGTAGCGGCGGAGAGTTCATCCGCCACTAGAATAAAGCGTTCCGGCCAGGTGTTCGGCCCCTGGATGGTATCGTCGAGGTGAAACAGCAGCCGCTGTCCCAGCGCACGTAAGTCCCCCGCGCGCTCTTTCAGGTAGTTATCGCTTAACGCAGCAAACTGCTCGGCAAATTTTTCTATGACTTTTTTAACTGCCCACTCCGCCACCGAGCCTTTGGTGACTTCCTCAAACAATTCACGACGCAATCGTGGATCGGAAAGCAAATGCGAGTAGAGATCGAAAATTGCCGCCGTCTCTTTTTGCGCACTGGCGGCAAAGCGTTTGCTATAACGCCGGAATTCGCCCGAGGCTTCTTCAAGCGCGAACGTGAGGCGTTCGCGCTCCTGGCCGGGATCCAGCGTAGAGGCTTCAGAAACTTGCTCAATTAAGGGAACGGTGGAATCCATCCATCCTGGCGCTACGGCAACGCCGGGAGCGGCGGCAAGCGCACGGATGCGGGTCTGGCGATACTGGCCAAACAGCGCGGTTAATTGAGTCTGGGAAAGAATGGCCGCCATTTGGGTGGCGAGCGTAACCAGGAATGATTCCTCGCTCTCGTCATACTGGCGCAGCTCACGCTGCTGAACCACCAGTACGCCAAGCAGCTGGCGACGCTGAATAATCGGCACGCCGAGAAACGCGCGAAAGCGCTCTTCCTTTACGGCAGGAACGTATTTAAAGCTGGGATGTTTTTGCGCGTCGGCAAGGTTAATCGGCTCGGCAAGCCGCCCGACAAGGCCGACGATGCCCTCATCAAAAGCCAGCGTGACTGTGCGGCCACGCGGCTTCTTAAGCCCCCGAGTTGCCATCAGGTAGTAGCAGCGACGATCGTTATCCGCCAGGTAGACGGAACACACTTCGGTGTCCATTGCCAGGCAAACGTCATTCACCAGGATATTCAGCGCTTCATTCAATCGCGGCGCGCTGGCTACCTTTTCAACTATTTCTCGCAACTGGGTCAGCATAGGCGTGTGGCTTAACCTCTTTTTCGTCGATAAGCAGGCGCGTGATGACGCACTGGCGCTGCTTCCTGCAATGCCATAACTACGCTGGCAAACTCTTTCATGACTCGACGATACACATCGCGCTTAAAGGAGACTACCTGACGCACCGGATACCAATAACTAACCCAGCGCCACCCGTCAAACTCAGGCGTACTGCTGGTCTGCATATTGATATCGGAATCGTTGCTTATCAATTGCAGGAGAAACCATTTTTGCTTCTGGCCGATACAAACCGGCTTTGTGTCCCAACGCACCAAACGTTTCGGTAATTTATAACGCAACCAGTTTCGGGTTGTAGCGAGGATCCTGACGTCTTTTCGCTGTAATCCGACCTCTTCGAAAAGTTCACGGTACATGGCCTGCTCTGCCGATTCGCCGGGGTTAATGCCCCCCTGCGGAAATTGCCAGGAGTGTTGGCCAAAGCGCCTCGCCCACATGACCTGACCCTGACGATTACAAATTACGATACCAACATTTGGGCGGTAGCCATCATCATCGATCACCGGACTACCTCGATAAAAAACAAAATATCATCGATTGTTTCACACTACTGAAAAACGGTAAACCACTATCCTGACGAGCCACAAAGGTATAACAACTGAATAACTCACAAAAAAAGTCGAGGTTATAAACAGGCTGCGCCCAATTCAGGGAATTTTATTCACTTTTTCTGTGGATATCGTTGTGAAGAAGTACGTAATTTCCCAGGGAAAACTCCAAATAACCTTTTGTCCCCTGTTGGTGCCTTGTCAGTTATTTTTACAGATATCATTGAGTTAAGGCGAAAAAAAATGTGGATCTCGCTTATTGCGTGATCTGCATCACATGGTTGATCCTTATTATGTCTAAAGATCGAACAACGTCGTTTTTATCCACAGTTTGTGCCCCTAACTTAAGCGTTAATTGTTCAAAAACTCGATATTACTCGCACGTCAAGGCTGTAAATCGAACCAGTATTCAGTAGTTTTACCAGTTATCCCATTTTTCTGTGGATAACATGGTGTAAGATCCTGTTCATTGTCAGTGACCTAATTTGGAAAACCCGGTTTGCGCAGCAATTTCCAGGCAAGCCTGGAACTTATATCATCTTTAAAATCATTGGGTTAATATCGCTGCGCTGAAAGTTTTATTCGCTGTGTATAAGCCGCCCCGTTGCAGTACGTTTTTTAACCAAAGGAAACCTTATGATCGCTCCGCTTCGCCCTTTGTCAGGCCCACCGGACAATGAAAGCCAGTTATTGGCCAAGGCGCAATCGCTGGCGGGATATACCCTGGGCGAACTGGCGGCGTTAGCGGGCATTCCTGTTCCTAAGGATTTACGTCGCGATAAAGGCTGGATCGGTGTGTTGCTGGAACGCTGGCTTGGCGCAACGGCGGGCAGTAAACCCGAGCAGGACTTCGCGGCGATGGGGGTCGAACTGAAAACGATTCCCGTCGATCGCTATGGCCGTCCGCTGGAAACTACCTTCGTCTGCGTAGCGCCGCTGACCGGCAACAGCGGGGTAGTATGGGAAACCAGCCACGTGCGCCATAAGCTGAAACGCGTGCTGTGGGTCCCGGTAGAAGGGGAACGCAGCCTGCCGCTGGCAGAGCGGCGCGTCGGCTCTCCGCTGTTGTGGAGCCCTTCGCCGGAGGAAGAAGAGCAACTCCGCCTCGACTGGGAAGAATTAATGGATTTGATTGTGCTGGGCCAGGTGGAGCGCATTACTGCGCGGCAGGGTGAAGTGTTGCAGCTTCGTCCGAAGGCGGCAAACAGCAAAGCCCTGACTGAGGCAATTGGCGTTAATGGCGAATCGATTCTGACGCTGCCGCGCGGTTTTTATCTGAAGAAAAATTTCACCGCTGCGCTGCTCGCGCGCCATTTTTTGCTGTAACGCGCCCGCCAGAACAGGTTTTTTGCGCCACGTCATCCTACCTGCTTATGTACATCTGTTACCAGGCATCAACTTTGGTTGCATTTTTTAAGACTTACCTGCTGTTTTCCTCCACTTTTTCTCGCTATTACTAAGGGGACATCACACCAATTAATACGAGGCGCATAACAATGAAGAAATGGGCTGTAGCAATTTCTGCTGTCGGTTTGGCATTCGCCGTATCAGGGTGTAGCAGCGATTACGTCATGGCGACCAAAGATGGCCGGATGATCCTGACGGAAGGTAAGCCGCAGGTGGATAACGATACCGGGCTGGTTAGCTATCGCGATATCCAGGGCAATGAGATGCAGATTAACCGTAATGAAGTTTCTCAAATTATTGAACGTTGAAGTTAAAAAGGTCAGTTAGCACTGGCCTTCGTTTTTTTACCGCACACTCTTCCCCTTTTGTTTCCCCTCTGCCATGTTTATATCCCCCATAACCACAATAAAAGGTAAGCGGCTATGCAATATCACCGTATTCCACACAGCTCCCTGGAAGTCAGCACGCTGGGGCTGGGAACCATGACGTTTGGTGAACAAAATAGTGAAGCCGACGCCTGGGAACAGCTCGACTATGCCGTCAGCCAGGGCATCAATTTAATCGATGTGGCAGAGATGTATCCGGTGCCTCCATGCCCGGAAACGCAGGGCCTGACAGAAACCTACGTCGGCAACTGGCTGAGCAAGCGCGGCATGCGCGACAAGCTGGTTCTTGCCACCAAAGTCAGCGGGCCGCCGCGTGCGGGCGATGCGGGCATCCGCCCCGATCAGGCGCTGGACCGTAAAAATATCCGCAATGCGCTGGATGCCAGCCTGAAACGCCTTCAGACCGATTATATCGATTTATACCAGGTTCACTGGCCGCAGCGCGCCACTA
This sequence comes from Atlantibacter sp. MEI4A-1023, assembly GCF_056155425.1. Classification (NCBI taxonomy): domain Bacteria; kingdom Pseudomonadati; phylum Pseudomonadota; class Gammaproteobacteria; order Enterobacterales; family Enterobacteriaceae; genus Atlantibacter; species Atlantibacter sp. MEI4A-1023. The sequence goes on along the minus strand of NZ_CM149568.1, from coordinate 873,776 downwards.
ACTGCTTTGGCAAGCTGGGCTATAGCTGGAGTGACAGCGCGCCGGTGATCACTATTCTGGAAACGCTCGAAGCGTTAACTGAATTCCAGCGCGCCGGAAAGATCCGCTATATCGGCGTCTCAAACGAAACGCCCTGGGGCGTGATGCGCTATCTGCACCTGGCGGAAAAACACGATCTGCCGCGTATCGTCACTATTCAGAACCCTTACAGCCTGCTGAACCGCAGCTTTGAAGTGGGCCTGGCGGAGGTGAGCCAGTATGAAGGCATTGAACTGCTGGCTTACTCGTGCCTGGGGTTCGGCACCCTGACGGGCAAATACCTTAATGGTGCCAGGCCCGCCGGCGCGCGCAACACGCTGTTTAGCCGATTCACCCGTTACAGCAGCGAGCAGGCCCAGAACGCCGTGGCGGCTTATGTTGAAATCGCAAAACGCCACGATCTTGATCCGGCGCAGATGGCGTTGGCTTTTGTGCGCCAACAGCGTTTCGTCGCCAGTACCCTGCTGGGCGCAACCACAATGAGCCAACTGAAAGCCAACGTTGAGAGCCTGAACGTAACGCTGGATGAGGCCGTGCTGGCTGAACTGGAAGCGGTTCATCAGCGCTATACCTACCCTTCGCCGTAAAAATTAAGGGGCGGATATCCGCCCCTTGTTTTAGGATTTCTGCCGCCGCTGCCAGAGCCAAAGCCCGGCGATTGCCAACGCAAACAACACGCCAAAGCCAATGCCGATGCCGACCACCGGCACACCCGCTTTCACAGCCAGCGAGTAGAGGCCGAGCATCAACAGCATGGCACTGTTCTCGCCCAGATTTTGCACCGCAATCGCGTTGCCAGCGCCGACCGAACGTTTGCCGCGATCCTGAAGCAAGGCGTTGAGCGGCACCACGAAGAAACCGCCAAATATCCCCAGCAGCATCAACAGCAGATACGCCGGGAGCGGCGTTTGCTGAACCGCGAACGCGACAACCGCCACGCCGATCAAAATCCCGGCAGGCATACAGCGCGATACCGTTTCCAGAGTCACCAGTTTCGCCGCTGCGCCAGCCCCCACCACGATCCCGATAGCGACCATGGCGTTGAGATAGGTTGGCGTGGCGTTATCGGTAATGCCCAGCGCCACCGGCACCCACAGCACCAGCAAAAAGCGCAGCGTAACGCCAGCTCCCCAGAACAGGCTGGTGCCCACCAGCGTAAAACGGGTTTCGCCGTTGTTCCACAGCACCCGACAGGCGGCAAAGAACTGCCGCACCATAGTCACAAGATTCCAGGATTGCCCAGGCCGCGCCGCCGCCAGTTTAGGGATATACAGGTTCGCCACCACCGCGCCCGCATAAAACAGCGCGCAAACGCCGAGCGCCGCGCCGATATGCCAGTCCGCCAGCACGCCGCCCGCTACCGACCCTATCAAGATCGCCGCAATGGTGGATGATTCCATTAGCCCGTTGGCTTTGACCAGTTTATCCCCGGTAGTGATTTCTCCAAGAATGCCGTATTTCGCAGGCGAATAGGCGGCCGCGCCGACGCCCACCAGGGTATAACCGACAAAAGGGTTAAAACCGGTGGCGATAACCAACGCGCCGACCAGTTTCATGCTGTTCGCCACCATCATCACCCGGCCCTTAGCGAAGCTGTCGGCAAACTGACCGACAAACGGGGCAAACAGGATATACGCCGCAACAAACACCATTTGCAGAACCGGCTGGCTCCAGTCCGGGTAAAACTGGGCTTTCAGTACCGCCAGGGTAGCAAACAGCAAGGCGTTATCAGCAAAAGCGGACAGAAACTGCGCGGCAATGACCGCCATCATTCCACGCGAGCGCAACGATGTGTCGGCAATATCATGCATTGTGTTGTTCCTGTTCAACCATGCCTTTAAGGGTGACGAAATCAGGTTTGCCGCTGCCCAATACCGGCAACTGTTTCAGGACGCGGATATCGCGCGGCACTGCCAGTTCCGGTACGCCGTGCGCACGGGCGTATTGCTGCAACGCGTCGCGGGTTAAGTCGCCGTCGGTGGTAAACAGCACCAGCGCTTCGCCTTTGGTCGCATCCTGTTTTACCACGGTTGCATGAAGTTTTTCTGGCGAGACGCCAATGGCCATCTGCTCCACCATTTCCAGCGAGACCATCTCCCCGGCGATTTTGGCAAAGCGTTTGGCGCGGCCCTGAATCTGGCAGAATCCTTGCTCATCAAACGCGACGATGTCTCCGGTGTCATACCAACCCGGCTCCCGCTCGCCCTGGGCGTTTTCCGCTGCGGGCGCTTCCAGCACGCCGGGGTTTTCAACCCGCAGATAGCCTTTCATGATGTTCGGCCCTTTTAGTTGCAACCGCCCACCCTGTTCGATGCCCGGGACCTCAAGCAGACGCGCGTCCATCCCCGGTAAAATGCGCCCTACGGTATGGGGCTTCGCCGCCATCGGCACGTTTATCGATACCACAGGGGCGCACTCCGTCACGCCATAGCCTTCGAGAATACGCAGGCCGAATTTGTCCTGCCAGATTTGCCGGGTACTTTCCTGAAGCTTCTCCGCACCCGCGACCACATAGCGCAACCGGAAGAAATCATACGGATTGGCGAAACGGGCATAGTTGCCGAGGAAAGTTGACGTGCCGAACAGCACCGTGCAGTTACGGTCGTAAACCAGTTCGGGAACGATGCGGTAATGCAGCGGGCTCGGATAGAGAAACACTTCCGCACCGGTAAACAGCGGCGTAAACAACCCGACGGTCAGACCGAAGGAGTGGAACAGCGGTAGCGCCGACATAAAACGGTCTTTGGCGGTGAAGTCGGCTATGGTACGAATCTGCTCGACGTTCGCCAGCAGGCTTTTATGGCTGTGCACCACGCCTTTCGGATTGCCTTCAGAGCCTGAGGTAAACAGCACCATCGCGGCGTCTTCCGGTTCCTGCTTTACCTGCGCCAGACGCGGCATTAACACCCAGGAAAAGATCCACAGCTTATCTGCGCCAGTGACGTCGCCTTTGAGATCTTCGAGGAACACCCAACGCACCTGGGTTAGCTGCTCCGGCAGATGCCACAGCTTGCCTTTATCGAGGAACTGACGCGAGGTGAACACAGTTTTGATTTGCGCGGCAGTGATGGCGCTGCTCAACCCTTTAACGCCAGCGGTGTAGTTCATCATCGCCGGGATACGCCCGCGCACCGTTGCGCCGAGGATCACCGCTGCGCTAATGGAAGCGTTCGGCAGCATCAAGCCGATGGTTTCACGCGGCGCGCTATATTTTTCCAGGATGCGCGCCACAAACAGCGTTTTGGTCAACAGGCCGCGATAGCTGTCAGGTTTGAAATTGATGTCTTCAATGCAGTTTTTGCCTGCGCCATAACGGTACTTCGCCGCCAGAAAAGCTTCATACAACGTTTCACGCGGGCGTACCGCCATACGCGCTTCCATCATGATTTGATGCAGCATTTCACCGGCGATTTTACGGCGTTCGCGGGCGCGCGGCGCCTGAGGCATCTCGAGCGTGGCAGGCGGCAGAATGTGAATATTGATGGTGGGGAACAGGCGCTGTTTGACCAGGCCCTTCAGGCGGCTGAAAAAGGTTAACTCCGCGCCTTCAATACGAATCGGGATAACCGTCGCCTGGGATTTTGCCGCGACGAATCCCGCGCCCTCGTAGATTTTCATCAGCGAGCCAGTGACCGTCAGGCGACCTTCCGGGAAAATCACCACCGGCCTGCCCTGCTCAATCAGGCGTACCAGGTATTTCACCGACATCGGTTTGGTCGGGTCCAGCGGGACGAAATCAATCAGCGATTTTAACCAGCGCATGTACCACTGCTGGCTAATGGAGGTGTACACCGCGAATACCGGGCGGCCGGGCAGAAACAGCGCCAGCAGGATGCCATCGATAAACGACACATGATTGGGGGTGATCAGGACGCGGGGCGCGCTAAGCGAACGCGTGTCGCCATGAAGCCTGACCCGGAACAGAACGCGACATAGCGCACGAAAAAAACCGAAAAGCATCTCAACTCCCTTTGCGTTAGCAATGAAAAATGGGCATTTGCGGGCAGATTACACGAGATAACTCAGGTTGCGTTAGTGTAGCAGGGATAAAAAAAAAACCTGCGCATCTGCGCAGGTTGGTGCAAGCGTTGGAACAGAATTCTCACCAATCAATACCTCTGGGTTTTTTAATTCTGGAGCCTGGTACGCCGACGCGCCATGAGAAATACGCAAGGGAGATTGTTGAAGTGAAACCAGGTGTGTAAAAGCTCGCGGGGTGTAACAGGTCGGCTGAGGCAAAAAAAAACCTGCGCATCCGCGCAGGTTGGTGTAATTCAAGTGAGCAGCAAAAATGTTGCTAACTCCACCTATCAATACCTCTGGGATAACTACTGTATCAAGAGCGCAATTTGACCCGCCAGCGGCCAATCGCAACAGCCTACGGCAAAGTGTAACTAAAGGTTTTAACAGACATTATTATCGCCGTTTCGGTTACAAATGGAGGGGAGTTACCCGATGTAACGCCTGCTTAACCATCGCATTTTTTTCAACCGATTTGCGACACTACCCTATGCCGTGGCCTTGTATGTGAGCCTGTTTTCCGTAAGACTTAATGTTGTGTAAACGCTTACCCTCCAGGAAAAGTCATCTATGGCGACAATTAAGGATGTAGCGCGGCTTGCAGGAGTTTCTGTCGCCACGGTCTCACGAGTTATCAATGCGTCACCGAAAGCCAGCGACGCCTCGCGGGCGGCGGTGCAAAGTGCGATGGAACAGCTTAACTATCACCCCAATGCCAATGCGCGGGCGCTGGCCCAGCAAAACACGGAAACCATCGGGCTGGTGGTGGGCGATGTTTCCGATCCCTTTTTCGGGGCGATGGTCAAAGCAGTGGAACAAGTGGCCTACCATACCGGCAATTTCCTGCTGATCGGCAATGGCTACCACAATGAACAGAAAGAGCGCCAGGCCATAGAACAGTTGATCCGCCATCGCTGCGCGTCGTTAGTGGTACATGCCAAGAGGATCCCCGACAGCGACCTGATCCTGTTAATGAAACAGATCCCCGGCATGGTGCTGATCAACCGGATCGTGCCTGGCTTCGAGAAACGCTGCGTGGCGCTGGACGATCGTTACGGCGCGTGGCTGGCAACCCGCCATCTGATCCAGCAGGGCCATAGCCGAATCGGTTATATCTGCTCGACCCATGCGATTTCCGATGCCGAAGATCGCCTGCAAGGCTATTACGATGCCCTGAAAGAGCACGGTTTACCTTGTAACGACCGTCTTGTGACGTTTGCCGAGCCGGATGAAAGCGGCGGCGAGCAGGCTATGACCGAATTACTGGGTCGCGGGAAACAGTTTACTGCGGTGGCGTGCTACAACGACTCGATGGCGGCAGGCGCGATGGGTGTGCTGAATGATAACGGCATCGACGTGCCGAAAGAGATTTCGCTGATTGGTTTTGATGATGTGCTGATTTCGCGCTATGTGCGCCCGCGCCTGACCACGGTGCGCTATCCGATCGTTACCATGGCGACCCAGGCGGCGGAGCTGGCGCTGGCGTTAGCGCAAAACCGCCCGCCTTCAGAAGTGACGCACCTGTTCAGCCCGACCCTGGTGCGCCGTCATTCGGTAGCGGCTTTGGCAGAAAGTTAAAGCGCTTTATGATACAGATGAACGGTTTTATCCGGGTACTCCAGGCCATCGCCAATGTAGCCCCAGCCAAACCGTTCATAATAATCACGGCAGGCGGAATAGAGATACAGCGCATCAAACCCAGCCTGACGCGCCGCGCCCATCACGTGCTCCTGCATGATCCCGCCTAATCCTTTTCCACGCGCCGCTTCATCGATATACAGCGCCGCCAGCCACGGTGTGAGATCCTGGCGGCTGATCAGATCGCAGCGCCACAGCCCAACGGTTCCCAGCAGTTTATCGCCGTCGAGGGCAATAAAAGTCAACGGCAGTGCGCCTGGCGTCTGGCTGTGATGAATGATATCGGCGAAAAAGGCGCGCGGTTGTTCCGGGCCAAACGCCTGCCACAGCCAGTCGGTCACCCGGTCGGCATACTGTGGATACTGATAAAGCGGAACGATTTGCACGCCCTTTCCTCGGTTTATTATTGGCTGGCTTAAAGCATTTCCAGCGCCAGCAGTTCTTCGATGGTCTGGCGACGGCGGATCAATTTTGCCGCGCCGTTATCGAATAAGACTTCCGGCAGCAGCGGGCGGCTGTTGTAGTTGGATGACATCGACGCGCCATACGCCCCGGTATCATGGAATACCAGATAATCACCGGTCGAGACCGCAGGCAGCGCGCGGGTTTCTACTTTGCCGCCCTCCTGCTGGGTAAAGACATCGCCTGATTCGCACAGCGGCCCGGCAACCACGGTTTCAACGCCTGGCGCATGAGTGAGATCGCGGCCATCGGCGGCCAGCGCAGTAATGTGGTGATAGCTGCCGTACATCGCCGGACGCATTAAATCATTAAATCCGGCATCCACCAGCACAAAATGGCGTGATCCCATGTTTTTTACACTTCTTACCTGCGCCACCAGCACACCAGCTTCCGCGACCAGGAAACGCCCAGGCTCGATTTCCAGTTTGACCGCATGGCCCAGATGGCGGGCGATTTGCTCACGGGCAGCATTCCATAAACCAAAATAGTGGGCAGTATCAATGGCTTCTTCGCCTTCGCGATACGGGACAGACAACCCGCCGCCCGCAGAAATCGCCTCCAGATCCTGACCAAATTCCACCACCTGGCGCACCATCGCGCCGCACACCTGTTCAAGGTGGCCGTAATCCACGCCGGAACCGATATGCATATGAATGCCGACCAGTTTCAGGCCGTGGCGCTGCATCACGTCCAGCGCCTGCGGCAGGTCGCTGTACCAGATGCCATGCTTGCTGTTTTCACCGCCGGTGTTGGTTTTCTGGCTGTGACCGTGACCAAACCCTGGATTGACGCGCAGCCACACCCGATGGCCTGGCGACACGCTACCCAGTTGATCCAACATATCCACTGACCCGGCGTTAACGGGGATCTCTAATTCACGCACCCGCTCAAGCGTCGCGGCGTCGATCACATCGGCAGTGAACACAATGTCGTCCGGATGCTGTTTAGGATCGTAACCCGCCGCCAGCGCACGCTCGATTTCGCCCAGCGATACGGAATCCACCTTCACGCCCTGCTCGCGCATCAACCGTAAAATATGAATGTTCGAGCAGGCTTTCTGGGCGAAACGCACCACGTCAAATGCCTGAAGTTGGGCGATTTGATGGCGAATAATTGCCGCGTCGTAAACCCACACCGGGCAACCGAATTCGGCAGGCAGGCGCAGTAAATTCTCGGCGTTGAGGTCGGTATCGTGTTGGTGCAATGAACGTGGCATAGCGGGCTCCTGAATTCGTTTCGCTTATTACGCCACAGTCGTTAATGAAGAAAAAATATCGATTTCTACAGAGTCTATGCAAATATGATATGGATAACGCGTTGTGATAGTTAAGGATATACCCGATGCCTGCCGTAACATTGCGCCATATTGAAATTTTCCACGCCGTAATGACCGCCGGGAACGTCACCGAAGCCGCCGCCCTGCTGCATACCTCGCAGCCTACGGTGAGCCGCGAACTGGCGCGGCTCGAAAAGCTGTTGGGCCTGGAGCTATTTACCCGTAGCCGGGGGCGGCTGCATCCCACAGTTCAGGGGCTGCGGCTGTTTGAGGAGGTGCAACGATCGTGGTACGGCCTCGATCGCATTGTCAGCGCGGCGGAAAGCCTGCGGCAGTTTCGCCAGGGCGAATTATCGATCGTCTGTCTGCCGGTGTTTTCCCAGTCGTTTTTGCCGCTGCTGGTGCAGCCGTTTCTGGCGCGTTATCCCGACGTCAGCCTGAATATCGTGCCGCAGGAATCGCCGCTACTGGAAGAATGGCTCTCCGCCCAGCGTCACGATCTCGGCCTGACCGAAACCCTCACCACGCCTGCCGGAACGGAGCGCATTCCATTATTAACGCTGAATGAAGTGTGCGTGTTGCCTAAGGGCCATCCCCTCGCGCAAAAGGCGTTACTGACCCCACAAGATTTTAGCGGTGAGAATTATATTAGCCTGTCCCGCACCGACAGTTATCGCCAGTTGCTGGATGCGCTGTTTAGCGAGCATGACGTGAAACGCCGTATGGTGATGGAGACGCACAGCGCGGCGTCGGTCTGTGCGATGGTGCGCGCCGGTGCCGGGATCTCGGTGGTTAATCCGCTGACCGCGCTGGATTATGCGGCAAGCGGCGTAGTGGTGCGCCGCTTTAGCATCGACGTGCCGTTTACCGTGAGCCTGATTCGCCCGGTACACCGCCCGGCCTCGGCGCTGGTCGATGCTTTTTGCAAGCACCTCCAGCGCAACCAGGATCTTTACACCACACCGCTTGAGGCGTTGCTTACTCCGCGCTAAGCATGAAGTTCACCGCATCTTCGGCATGCAGCGCGGCGGTATCAAACAGCGGCAGCGGGCAATTTTGCTGGTTAAGCAGCAGGCCAATTTCGGTACAACCAAAAATCACGCCTTGCGCGCCCTGCTCCGCCAGCCGGGAGATGACCTGTTGATAATAGTGGCGGGACGCTTCGCTAAACACGCCGAGGCACAACTCCTGGAAAATGATTTGGTTGATGCGTTCGCGTTCAGCTTCATCCGGGATCAGCGTGGTGATGGCGAATGTCTCGGTTAACCTGCCGCGATAAAAATCCTGCTCCATGGTGTAGCGGGTGCCCAGCAACGCGACTTTATCCATTCCACTTTGCGTAATGGCGCGGCCAGTGGCGTCGGCGATATGCAGGAACGGCAGTGAACAGGCCGCCTCAATATGCCCGGTCACTTTATGCATGGTGTTAGTACAAAGCACAATGGCATCGGCTCCTGCCTTTTGCAGGCCGCAGGCGGCATCTGCCAACATCTCACCGGCTTTATTCCAGTCACCGTTCGATTGGCACGCTTCGATGTCGTGAAAATCAACACTATGCAGCACCAGCTTTGCGGAATGTAGACCGCCTAACCGGGCTTTTACACCTTCATTAATAAAACGGTAATAAGGAATCGTCGATTCCCAGCTCATACCGCCAATCAGACCCAGGGTTTTCATTTTTCACCTCCGTAATCCTCAAGGTATAACAAAACCGTTTGATGGCGGGAAGCGATAAACATTTGTGATCGACGGCGCAGTTCACAGCCACGACTTATATTTAAATGGACGCCTGATGTAGAATATTTGAAACGTTGTTTCACTAATTAGAGGCAAGCAGATGTTTATTCCCCATAACGAAACCCAACTGCAAGATTTAGGCGGCGGCGTAACCCGCCGGATCCTGGCCCATAACGGCAAGATGATGGCAGTGGAAGTGAATTTTCAGGAAGGCGCGGTAGGCGCGATGCACAATCATCCGCACGAACAACTGACCTATGTACTGTCTGGTGAATTCGAATTCACTATCGGCGATGAAACGCGTCGCGTCACGGCAGGCGATACGCTGTATAAAGAGCCACACATTATGCACGGCTGCGTCTGTATCAAAGCGGGTACTCTGCTGGATACCTTTACGCCAATGCGTGAAGATTTTCTTAAGTAAGCAACAATCTGCCGGGGAAACCCGGCGCTTTTTTATCGCGCATATAACAAAAAGCCCGTCAGTGTTTCCACTGACGGGCTTTTTGTGCGATATAGCGCGGATTAACGCGCCAGCCAGCCGCCGTCTACTGCAACGGTGTAGCCGTTGATGTAATCAGATGCGCTGGATGCCAGGAATACGATCGGCCCTTGCAGATCGCTCGGCAGACCCCAACGGCCCGCCGGGATACGATCGAGGATTTCAGCGCTACGCTGTTCGTCGGCGCGCAGCTGCTGGGTGTTGTTGGTCGCCATGTAGCCCGGTGCGATAGCGTTAACGTTGATGTTGTGCTTCGCCCACTCGTTAGCCATCAGGCGGGTGATGCCCATTACGCCGCTTTTTGACGCGGTGTAAGACGGAACGCGGATACCGCCCTGGAAGGAAAGCATAGAAGCGATATTGATGATTTTGCCGCCTTTACCCTGGGCAATAAACTGTTTAGCGACTGCCTGAGACATAAAGAACACGGATTTGATGTTCAGATTCATTACGTCATCCCAGTCGGTTTCGCTGAAGTTGATCGCATCTTCGCGACGGATCAGACCCGCGTTATTAACCAGAATGTCGACATGGCCGAATTCTGCAACCGCACGCTCAAGCAGTTCAGGGATTGCGTCGATTTTACGCAAATCGGCGGTCAGGCTCAGAAAACGACGGCCCAGCGCGGTAACGCCTTCGATCGTTTCAGTCGGTTCAACGATGTTGATGCCAACGATGTCGCAGCCTGCCTGCGCCAGACCCAGCGCCATACCCTGACCTAAGCCGGTATCGCAGCCAGTCACAATCGCAACTTTACCTTCGAGAGAGAATGAATCCAAAATCATGGTGGTTTCCTTAGTGTTCCAGCCTGTCACAGACAGATGCATAATTCACAACGGTTTACCTGACGCGATTGGTCGCGGATCAGTCACAGTGTGATAACACCTGAACTGCCTACGGCCGGTTGACACCTTTCGCTATTCGTCTTTACCGTCAAAGCCTCAAAACGCTATTTCGCACTACTGCAAAACATCGTTTCGTTTTCATTTGTGGAATTATACTAGCCCCTCTAAAACACGTTTTCAATTATAAATAAAACAATGTTTCATTTTTTAAGACACCAAAGTGCGAATTTGGAAGTAGGATCACGAAACCATCCTGAAGCCTTTTCGCTACACCATTTAATCGTGAGAATGGCCGGGTAAGGAAGGCCCGTTACCCGGTTCGGTTAAGGTCGGTTTCCGTCGGTTTCCAGGGGCGAATGCGTGCAGAGAAACGTTACGTTCGGTTTATGGGCTAAAGCAACATGAAAGGAAGTTACGAGACGGCTCGCAAAGAAAAAACGAGGGGTAGTAGAGGGTGAATAACAGCGAAAACGCGACCCAACCGGCCGCGTATTTTGTTAATCGCGTTCAATCGCCAGCGCGACGCCCTGACCGCCACCGATGCATAATGTCGCCAACCCCTTGCGGGCATTGCGTTTCACCATTTCATGCACCAGCGAAACCAGAATGCGGCAGCCGGATGCGCCGATTGGATGGCCCAACGCAATCGCGCCACCGTTGACATTAACTTTGCGCGGGTCCCACTCAAGCACTTTTCCTACCGATAGCGCTTGCGCGGCAAAGGCTTCATTGGCTTCGATGAGATCAACGTCGTTCAACTGCCAGCCCGCCCGCTCCAGGCAGCGGCGCGTGGCATACACGGGGGCAATTCCCATTAATGCCGGATCGACGCCAATGCTGGCGAATGCGCGGATCCGCGCCAGCACCGGCAGGTTGAGTTCTTCTGCGCGACTGGCGCTCATCATCATGACTGCCGCCGCGCCGTCATTAATTGTCGAGGCATTACCCGCCGTCACGCTGCCGTGTAAATCGAACGCTGGCGCGAGGCTCGCTAGCCCCTCCGCGCTGGCATCGGTACGCGGCTGTTCATCGGTATCCACCAGAACCTTCTTGCCGGGCGCTAACTCCACTTCTACCGGGACGATCTCGTCACGAAAACGCCCGCTATCAATTGCCACGCGTGCCTTGTGCTGGGAAGAGAGCGCGTAGGCGTCCTGTAATTCGCGGCTGATGCCATACTCTCGCGCCAGGTTTTCTGCGGTAACCCCGATGTGATAATCATTGAACGCATCCCATAAGCCATCATGCACCAGGCTATCGATTAACTGGCTGTTGCCCAACTGCGCGCCGGTGCGGCTGTCGGTCAGCACATGCGGGGCGCGGCTCATGTTTTCCTGCCCGCCAGCAATCACCACGTCGGCCTCGCCGCACTGGATAGCCTGAGTGGCGAGATGGAGTGCTTTAAGGCCCGAGCCGCACACATCGTTAATGGTGATTGCAGAAACTCCCCAGGGCAGGCCACTGTTAAGCGCGGTCTGCCGCGCCGGGTTTTGCCCGGCTCCCGCCGTTAACACCTGGCCCAGAATGACCTCATCCACATCAAGAGGGTTGATGCCTGAGCGTTCAATCAACGCTTTAACCACCACCGAGCCCAGCTCGACGGCGGTACGACGCGCAAGCGCGCCCTGGAAGCACCCGATAGGCGTTCGCGCAGCGCCGACAATCACCACATCTTTCATTTTCAACCTCTCAATGGCAGGACTGAAATAGAGTAGCGATTGTTATCAAATTTTTTCGTAAATGTTTAAAAAATGGTGAACGCAGTCACACAGTAAAAACGTATGACGTTAGCTGAAACGCGTATATGGGAAGGAGATAGGGGGAAAAATATAAATAGAACAGGTCACTAGCGATGACCTGTCGTTATGAGAGAAACGCCCCACGTGACGATGTGAGGTGGATTGGATCATCAGGCTGCAACGCTTTTCGGCTGGGAAGAGAGGTGCCCTGCCCACAAATTAGCGACCCACTTGACGCCCCGGGCGGTAAAGCGCGCCTGAGAAAACGTGTGCTGGTTTTCGCCAACGCCAGAGCGCAGCGTGAAATAACCGGCCTGCATATGGTGCGGCGGCGGCGTCAGCGTGCCGTTAGCGCGAAACATAATGTTGCGCTCCAGCAGGAACTGACGGAACTCAGGTTCTTTCACTTTCAGCATTTTACACACCTGCCGAAACCCCAGCGAATCTTCAACCTGGATCAGATGGTCAAATAACTCCGCCTTTGGCAAGGTGATCGCCAACTGCTGCTCTGCCGCCTGGCGCTGCTCATACTGTTCTGCCCACGCACGCGCAGCAGCAGCCGGGTTGGTGAAGTCAGGGATTTCCGCGCGTTGTTCACGCTCCTGCCACCAGTCCAGCACATTCGCCGTAAAACCAGGAGAAACGCGCGCAACGGCCAGCAGCGAGTCACGCTTGTTCAATAAGTACTCCTGGTAGCTCTCCCCTTCCCGCTCAAACTGATTGACCACGAGGGGTTGCGACAGGCGTTGAGCCGTTTCCAGACTTTTAATAATACGTTTCACTTCGCCGTGAGTTATGCCCGTCAACGTAGCAATTTCACGGCTGCTCATTGTGACTGATTGATCCAAAGAATTTCGGTTTAAAGAAGGATTCATCATAGGCCTCACCACTTACTCACAAACAGCAACACCCTTGCGGGTAGTAGAAATAGTATACAATGCACTGTTTAAATATCCAGTATTTTTTATGAACAATTTACCTTAAGGAAATCAGGTAATTTGCGCATTTTTGCCTGTTTGCCCATACAGGTGTGTTGTGAAGAGGCCTTACTCCACGCGGCATTTGTACCGCAAGGTTACCCTCAGGCTATATGTTCAGGGTGTCACGCCAGAGTGATGGCTAGTCGCCGGGGTAAATGAGCATGCTGTGGGAATCAGATATGGCCAACGCCCCGGCTGGCTCAGTTTTATTTTCGCAGTGAAATAGTCAAAACAGGTATTAATACAAGCCCATGATAGGTGTAAATAAAAATTTACAGGCTATTTTCATGCCTAGCATTATATTGTCTGAAAATAATGACTCTGTTCTCAATTTTCCCACCTGAATAAGTTCACATGAAAGCAAAAGAAAAAAACAGGAAAGTCAAAATACCAATACTTTACATATTTTCGTTATTAACAGGGCATTTAAGCTAAATCTTAAGAGAGTAATCTATTGATTTTATATGGCTCTTTTAAAATACAGTGACGCAGGTCACGGGATTTACAGACACGCTAAAAACATGCCCAGTCAAACTGTTGCCCGGCTATTTCAACTACTCAGTGTTTAACGCATAATCGCTTCGTCTTAACATTTTACGATTATTTAAACAGGGTGCTAAACCCGGACATTATTCCGCCTCGGAGTTCAGGCGGGACGATATGCTTTAAACCAACGAATACCACCCTATAAAACGGAGATATTTAAATGAACTTTCCAGCAGAACCGTTCCGTATTAAAAGCGTTGAAACCGTTTCTATGATCCCACGCGATGAGCGTATTAAGAAAATGCAGGAAGCGGGCTACAATACTTTCTTATTAAATTCGAAAGATGTGTATATCGACCTACTGACCGATAGCGGAACTAACGCCATGAGCGATAAGCAATGGGCCGGAATGATGATCGGCGATGAAGCTTACGCGGGCAGCGAAAACTTCCATCATCTGGAAAGAACGGTTCGCGAACTTTTTGGCTTCAAACATATTGTTCCTACTCACCAGGGCCGTGGCGCAGAAAACTTATTATCGCAACTGGCTATTAAACCGGGCCAGTATGTTGCCGGGAATATGTATTTCACCACTACCCGTTACCATCAGGAAAAAAATGGCGCAACGTTTATCGATATCGTTCGTGATGAAGCGCACGATGCAACAATCGAAGTGGCCTTTAAAGGCAATATCGATCTGAAAAAATTGCAAAAACTGATCGATGAAAAAGGCGCAGAAAATATTGCGTATATTTGCCTGGCAGTAACCGTTAACCTGGCAGGCGGCCAACCGGTATCCATGGAAAATATGCGTGCCGTACGCGAACTGACTGCCGCGCACGGGATTAAAGTTTTCTATGATGCGACCCGCTGCGTTGAAAACGCCTATTTCATTAAGGAGCAGGAAAAAGGTTACGAAAACACCAGCATTAAAGATATCGTTCATGAAATGTTTAGCTATGCCGACGGCTGCACTATGTCAGGCAAAAAAGACTGCCTGGTTAACATCGGCGGTTTCCTGTGCATGAATGATGATGAAATGTTCTCTTCCGCTCGCGAACTGGTTGTTGTTTATGAAGGGATGCCTTCTTACGGCGGTCTGGCAGGACGTGATATGGAAGCGATGGCGATTGGCCTGCGCGAAGCGATGCAGTATGAGTATATTGAGCATCGTATTAAGCAGGTTCGCTACCTCGGTGAAAAACTGAAAAGCGCCGGCGTACCGATTGTTGAGCCGATTGGTGGTCATGCGGTGTTCCTGGATGCGCGTCGTTTCTGCCCACATCTGAGTCAGGATGAATTCCCGGCACAGAGCCTGGCGGCCAGTATCTATATGGAAACCGGGGTGCGCAGTATGGAGCGCGGCATTATTTCCGCTGGCCGTAATAAAGAAACTGGCGAGCACCACAGACCGAAACTGGAAACCGTACGTTTGACTATTCCTCGCCGCGTTTATACCTATGCGCATATGGATGTGGTAGCGGACGGCATTATCAAGCTGTACAAGCATAAAGAAGATATTCGCGGGCTAAAGTTTGAGTACGAACCGAAGCAACTGCGTTTCTTTACGGCTCGCTTTGATTACATCTAATTCAGTATTTGGCCCTGCCTCGTTGCAGGGCCTTTTTGTTTCTGATCGAGGCCGTTAAAAATTGAGTATAAATGCTGTAAATAACAATAATTTTTTTACAGGAACATTATTATGGGTATTCATAACCCCGCTCAAAATGGTACCCCTGGATTAACCAGTGGTGCAGTGCTCGTGATTGCCACCGTCATTGGCGGCGGTATGTTTTCTCTTCCGATTGCCATGGCCGGCGTATGGTTTACCGGCGCAACCGTTATTCTTATCGCCATTGCGCTAATGATGTTATTAACCGGTTTGATGTTAGTTGAAGTCAACCTGCATTTTGAACCCGGGGCCAGTTTTAATACCTTTACCCAGGAATTGCTGGGCAAAAAATGGAATATCGTTGTTGGCATTGCGTTTGGCTTTGTTTTATATATCCTGACCTATGCCTATATTTCGGGTTCGTCGGCGGTACTTAGCCAGACATTACTGAAATACAGCGGCGTCCATTTCCCTGCAAAATTTTCTGTTATTCTTGTTACGCTGTTTGTAGGGCTGATCGCCTGGTACAGTTCATTGTTGGTTGGCCGAATTACGACGGTACTTATTCTCGGTAAGTTTATTGCCTTCTTCGCTACTTTTTCTGGGCTGGTAAGCCATATAGAAATTGCCAAACTGTTAGATAGCGCCTCCGTTGCCTTACCGGATACCCGCTATCTTCCCTACGTCCTGATGACGTTACCGTTTTGCATTATTTCGTTCGGCTTTCATGGTAATGTGCCAAGCCTGGTAAAACTGTACGGCAAGGGTGGCGTCTATAATATCACGCGTTCAATCGTGATCGGAACCCTGTTTGCAGTACTGCTGTATATCTTCTGGTTGGCGGTAACGATGGGGAATATTAGCCGTGCCTCGTTCTCACCGATTATTGCCAGGGGCGGTAATATTGATGTTTTCGTTGAGGCCATCGGCGGGATTTTCACCAGCCGCTATATGGACCTTATCCTGACGTTCTTTGGCAACTTCGCCGTTGCGAGCTCGTTACTCGCCGCGACGCTCGGGCTTTTCGATTATATTGCCGACTTGTTCCACTTCCCTAACGATCCCTTGGGCCGTTTTAAAACGACCCTGGTAACTTATCTTCCTCCGGCGTTTGTCTGCTTCTTTTTCCCTAACGGCTTCGTCTATGCCATTGGCTACGCCGGGTTAGCATTCACCATCTGGAGCGTCATCCTACCGCCATTCCTGGTGAAAAGTGCACGGCGCCGTTATAGCTCGGCTATCTATACCGCCCCCTGCAATAACACGATGCTGAATCTGGTGATTGTGTGCGGCGCCATTGTCTATCTGACAGTAGTGCTCGACGTTCTCGGCTGGTTGCCGGCGTTTAAGTAATTGAGGTTGTTATGAAAAACGTGTTATCGATTCAATCCAGCGTGGTGTACGGCTACGCGGGCAACAAAGCCGCTGTGTTGCCAATGCAACTGCTGGGTATTGATGTCTGGCCTTTCTATACCGTGCAGTTTTCTAATCATACCCAATATGGGCACTGGCAGGGAATGGCGCTGCCGCCGGGTCAACTGACGCATGTGATAGCAGGACTTGAGCAAAACGACAAACTGCCTGAGTGCGATGCCGTGTTGTCGGGTTATCTCGGCGACAGCAGGCAGTGTGAAGAGGTCGCACTGGCCGTTAATCAGATTCGTCGTTATAACCCGAAAGCGCTCTATTTTTGCGATCCGGTTATGGGCCACCCAGCGAAAGGGTGCGTGGTCGCTAGCGGCGTCGATACGTTTTTCAAAAATGAAGCCATTGCGCTTGCTGACGTGATGGGCCCCAATTTACATGAGCTGGAGATATTAACCGGAAAAACGTTAAATACTTTCGATGAAGTGGTGTATGCGGCACAACAGCTGGTAGCGCAAGGCGTCAGCAAAGTATTAGTAAAACATTTGGGAAAATGCGCGAAGGATACCACTGCTTTCGAGATGCTTTTGGTCACAGGGCGTCAGGTATTGCATATTGCACGGCCGCTGTATCTTTTCCCCCAACAGCCGGTTGGCGTGGGCGATCTCACCTGTAGCGTGTTACTTGCAAGTTTGTTGAACGGATTTGATGATATTACCGCGCTGGAGTACAGCGCCAATATTGTTGATGCCGTGATGCGTCATACCTGGCAACGAGAAAGTTATGAGCTTGAGTTGATTGAATCACGACATTTCATCATGAATCCGGTGATCCGCTATGCCGCAAAGAAACTGTAACCGTATTAATCAGAGGTGATGGATGTTTCTGACACTTCTGAAAATCCAGTTTCCGCTTGTGCACAGATTTGCGTTGCTACGTATCTTGTTGATTGTGTTGCAGCTGACAGGATTGCGGAAAAGAAAAAAATAAGAGGGAAAGCTGCACCCCGGCTCTACGTGCGGGGTGCATTTTGCTAATGCCGTCGCTTACGCCCGGAAATAACGCGGCGGGATCAATGCGGCAAAAGCATCGATTTTGTTGAGAAGTTTTTTGCAGAAAGACATTTTTGCTAACCTCAGTGTGATACAGGTCACATATTGTACCCTTCCAGTTACGAAGAGCCAATATCCTCACGTCTTCCTTGTCACTCTAAGTGTAAACCTGTCTGTAAAAAATTTTGTTTTCGCTCAGTAATTATTGATCACATTAATGGATTGCAAACCCGTATTTTAAAAACATTGGTGAAAGAGTTGTGCCAGTCACAAGCCACTTCAATCTACTGAAACCAAGCGTTTTAATAGTTTAGAGGCAATTTATGAACCGCGATTAATTTGCCTTTTTGCATTTCGATGTAGTTCCCTTTTCGTAGCGCGGAGAGCATTTCAGCAATCACTGAACGTGAGATATGCGTATGAGTTTGAATGTAATTAATGACGCCGATCTGAGAACGCAACGCTATATCCCATGAGGCCATAGTTAATAGCGTGGAACGAATTTGTGCATAGGTTGAGGTGCCTATGAATTGTGCATCGCGCCATTCGAACCAGCGCATTTGATAGGTTTGCCAATGACAAAATGACTTCCAGAGCCCCTGCTTTTCAATAATATCCATCGCTCGACTGACGGGTAAGCAAAACCCGGTGCAGTTCGTTTTCGTCACTAACTTATAATTCAACGGACTGGGGATGGGATCGCCGGTTAAACTGAGCAATACAGGAGCAGCAAGGAGTTCAACATGAATATCATTGTTCTCTCTCCAGATATCCAAAAAACCCTCTTTGAAAAACCAACACTGTTGCTCGCCTTGCTCATTAGAAAAACTGAGTTCTTCATCCGCGGCGATACTGAAGCCCATAGCGGAAGGACTAAAATGGCTGCGAAGAATCTCCAGATGGTTTAACGGTTTTACCAAATCTAACATGTGAGTCGTCCATTCACTGTCGAGAATCCATTCACTCTGGTTAAACAAATGCCCATCCAGGTAAGGATGGGCATTGGATAACCATAATATCAATTATGATATGGCGGTGATTACCAAGTGTATTTCACACCAACATTTGCAGCCCAATCCTGGTCAACGTCGCCGCCACCCAGATAGTTAGCATCTGCGTAGGTACTGAAGTTTTTGGTAAAGTTGAACTGACCACCCAAGCCAACACGAACCGCAGAACCTTCCACACCATTGTCGATGTTGTCGCCGTTAACGTTAGCGCTGTTACCCGCATCGTCATAAACGTAAGCCAGTTTGCCGTACGGTGTGAAGGACTGATCGTTACCGTAGTTGAAGGTGTAACCAATATCTGCACCCAGCTCATAACGCAGGCTGTCATAAGACTGGCTATCAACATCCATCTTATTGCTAAGTTGGTAGTCGTCGCCATCCTGGAACAGGCCAGTGATGCTTGCATACGGCGTCAAATAACCGTTCTCGTTGAACTGCCAGTCGTAACCCGCTTTTAAGCCGAAGCCCCATGCATCAGATGAGATATCGCCGGAAACAGAATTACCGTTGCTCATGACTGAAGTCAGGTCATTACTGTAATGGCTGTAGCTTAAGGTGGTATCAACAAAGATGTTGTTCGGGAAGCGTGCTGACGTATAGAAACGTGCGGATTGAGTATCCTGATCAACATTGCCAGAACGATCGTCCAGGCTACCTTTACCGAAGCCAGCCGCCGCACCGACGGTCCATTTAGCCGTATTGCCATCGATCTGCTTATCAACACCAACCATGATACCATTAACATCCTGATCATAGTTCAGTACGTTATTGCTGCCGTTGAAGTTGCCGCCGAAGTAAGTAACCCATGCGCCACCCTGGTCGCCTGCAGTATGACGGCCATTCGCGAGGCGAGTTGACAATACATCCTGCTCCAGGTTCCAGATGTTGCTGTTTGCCGAAGGAACGCTAAGCGCCATGTTGGCGTAATCGGTTAGCTCTTTCTGATGCAGAGTGACGACATCGCCATCTTGTTTAGCTTCATAGGTGTATGCACCCAGATCCGCTTTGTTAGCCGCAGTAAAGCTTGCGGCGGTATTGGCGTTGTTATCATATACACGGATAATTTCTTTATCTTTGTACTGATCTTCTGAACCCACACCCGTTGCGTTATCGATGCGAACTTCATAATTGCCGGCAACATCGCCATTCACGGCCAAATGTCCGTCGGAATTCAGCGCAATCACACCATAATCATAATTAGCGTCATGAATATCATTGGTGATATAACGGCCGTTGTTCAGGTCTGAATTAAGGACGTAATCACGGCTGGCGATATTCAGTACACCGGCGTTAGTCAGAACCATGTTGTTGGTATCAATCTGGCCCAGCCCCAGATTCAACTGACCATGATTATCAACGGTGATGGTATTGGCATACAGGCTGGCAGTTTCTTCAAGCAGGGATGCCTGGCTGTAACTGTCGATATGCAAGCTGTTAGTGGCAACTTCATAACCGGTATAGTCATCAGAGGCGTTGTTGGAATCGCCAATGTTCAGTGACGAACCATTGGAAAGAGTGATGCTATCAGCCAACAGGCTTGAATTTTCAACATTGACTTTCGAGGCGTTATTGACCACCAGATCGTCGATATTGGAAACCTTACGGGTATCCCATTCGGAGCCGTTGTCCAGCGTGACGTTAAAGATGCCACTCTGATAAACCGCATTGCCAACTACATGGTTTTCTTCGTTAAAAGCAGTACCGTCAGCACCGATACCATAAACGGAAGTAGGCCAAATGCTGTTCGGCTGATAATCATACAGCTCAGAGGTCGCTTCAACATCTGAGAACGCCGCGCCGACCCACTTGCTGCCGTTAGTCAGAGTCAGATCCAGTCGATCGGTATTATCCCAACCGTTAGAATCTAACGTGCCGTCACCGTTGCGATCGTAAGCATCCACATGAACAACGTTGCCATCAGCGTCCAGCGTGTTGTAGCCGCCGAAGTTGTTATCAAAGGAGCTGGAGAACAGGACATCGCCCGTTAACGTGGAGTGATCAAACGTTGCGGTGGTCTGCATGGCGTTGTCGGAGTCGGAAGCGATAACCGCAAGAGCGATGTCATCTGCCGTTGCCGTATTGCTGTAGTCGCTGGCTTTACCGGTGCGGCCATAGAAGCCTGTTGTGCCTTCATCGCTCATTGAGCCTGAGGTCACCACGGAGTCTTTTACAATAACGGTGTCATTAAAAATTTCACTATTATTCCAGCCGTCAACTGCCGTCACATCAAGGTAATCCTCCCACTGATAGCCCTGGCCCAACATGATTCCAGCCACTTTAGAGTTGTTCTGGATAACCAAGTCAACTTCCTGATCCAGCGTGATCGCAGTCCCTAAGTTGTAGACATCATAGGAAGCTGTTTCAGCCGTTCCTGTATTGTAATAAGTGTAATGCTCAAAGTTATCGTCGATTGTGGAGTTATCGACGGTTAAAGCCAGGCGATTGTATGCGTAACCATCAGCACGGCCATCAGCACATTCTGTGGTCATACATTCAGAATGTTACCATGCCGTTGATGTAGCTGTCTTTGATCGTCAGCGAATTCGGGTTGGTATTGCCCGCAACACCATCATCCATATAGTAAGTTGAAATCACGCCGTTAACGGTAGCGCCATTAACAACAGGGTAGATATTTCCATTATAGTAGTTAGATCCGTAATCATAGCCCACGTAACCCTGATACATTACTCCACCATTATAATAAAAGGTGTCATAATTCGTACCAGAAATATCAATGGTAGCAGATGCCTGAGAAGCGATTGCCATCGTACAAGCTATTGCTAATTGAGATACAACAAGTTTCTTATTCCAGCAGCGCATTTACCATCCCTCCTCAGGGACATATTTATGTTGGTCCATCAATTATGCGGTTTACTAAAAAACTAAAAACGACACATAAGACACACATGTTAAGCTTATAAAGTCATCAGCAGTGAAAATTATGCGCGCCGAAGGATGAAAGGTTCAAATAAAGTTTCGTGAAAGTATGATTCCACACTTTAAATAATAAATAAGATTAAAGCTCAAGTATTAACCTGAAGAATATAATAAAAGAACCGATCTAATATTATTAATTTATGCCAAAAACCTTTTTTGAGCACCCTTTTTCAAATCACTCCAAATTCATTGGATTACACCGTAAAAATCACCACAATAAAAATAAAAACACTTAAAAATCATAGCGTAAACAAAAATAAAAGATTACCACATCGACATAAACTTACCAGAAAAAGGTTAATACAAACTGATAAAAAATGAAACACGCCCGTAAGCATTATGATGTCCCCTCGTACTCGATCAAAAATGGGCCGTTAAACTCGAAGCGGAATCACATATTATAAGAATTAATACAAATGTTTTTGGATTATTTTAGATGAAAAATTCCATCATAAAAACGCGACTGCCGATAATAACAGGCGCATCGTCAATGTATTGATTAGCTATATCATCCACACCCTGAATTATCTCTTTTCGGTCAAACAATCTAAATAAGGATAGAGGATAAAAGCATTAATAACGGAGGCTAATAAAATTCATAAAAAATGTTATAAGTTAGCTTCTATAGCTAACGTAAATAAATGGATGCGTTTGTTTAGTCAGGTTAAAACCATTAACGCTGAATTGTAAGCATTATCGGATAGAGGCGTGGCCGATGAACTGACATCGGGCATGCTCCGCTGGTGTGCTAATTCTGCGGCGTGTAACGGGTTCAGGAAATCTGGGTAGATAACATTCCTCACTGTCGACATGTGCTGACGGTTCACAATACCTTTGCCAGAACCAGCAGCGGTAAAGATGGCGGAATATCGTTTATTCACCACCCTGCTGAAAGTCTGCCGGGACGGCTTGCCAACTGCCACAACGAAGCGGTTGGCGTTATAGAGCATGACTGCGGGCATTGCCATGCCTGCCGCTTTGATTCACTCCAGTAAACCGATGATTCACACTTCGCTATTTAATGTCGTCTTATCTATATAAATCTAATGCCCAATCATTCTTGCTTCAGGAATCAGGCGAAAGTAGATATGCTCCGGCACCGGGCTTTCCCATACTCCCGTTATCATCGCGAAAGCCACGCTGGCGAAGAGTATTCCGAGCACCATAAACGTCACTATCACGCCTGAAAGCACACCGCGACTTTTGCCTGTCTCGCCTGAAGGAATGTGCAGGGAAAAGCTTAACGTCGAGGCGACGGGACATGATTCCACGCAAGTCATACAACCCGTGCACTCCACGCTTCTGACCTGAATAAGCTTGTCTACCGGAATACGGGACGGACACTGTTTTGCGCATTTCCCGCAATCAATACAGCTCTGTGCATTGCGCCGTATTTTGAACGGTGAGAGCAAAGACAGCAGCCCCAGCAGCGCACCGTAAGGGCACAAATAACGACACCAGGCATTGCGAATAAACAAACTGATTACGACCAGCAGTGCGACGCTCAGCACTGTAACAGTGCCGGTATGGCGAAAAAAATCGAGCATTTTTACATCAATAATGATGCCGTACGCAGACATCAGAAAATACTGTATCCCCTGTGCGGGCATTGATAATGAAATATAAAGAAAGAAAAGCAGTAACAGATATTTGAGACCACGTAAGGGTATATCCACGAAACGGGGGAGTAAAAAATTACGGCCGCAGAGTTTTTTTCCGAGATCCGCGATAAGTTCAGATGCCGTGCCGACTGGACACAACCAGGAACAAAAGGTTTTTTTCAGCAGCAGGCTGATCAGCATAAAGGCCAACAGCAACAACATGGCACCGGCGTGTATCGGAGGAAGAAAGCCGGTTTCCAGGGTATAGCGAAGGTTCATCAGGCCAGCAATGGGCAACCAGCCTTCAATCCCGCCAGGGCGGGGCAGATACAGGGTCGTTCCACCGGACTCGTAATAACGCACCCAATAGTAAAAAGTCACACCAATATAACTATTGATAAGCAGCAGCAAAAATTGCGTCGCTTTTCGCCAGCTTGAGGCATTGCGCCAGTCATTCCATGGAAGTTTGCCGCCCGTCGTTCCCGGACGCCGTTGCCAGCGAGTCCTTCTTTTATCACTCATCGCCTGCTGATTTCCCTAAAGTGGTATTTTATATACCATTATCCTAAAGTTATCGCTCTGCGTAAGCGTTGATGTATGTCATTGCCTGATAAAAGGACAACTTGCATGGCATTGAAGCTATGGGTAAATAATAAAGTCCGAAAAAGTAGGGTCCCTTTTATAAAAACCGGGGTCAGGTTTTACCTGTAAATGGGGCCGCAGTTCTCAAGGCCGGAAAAAGCCGTCGTTACCTGCATTAACAGCTTTTCCCTTGTATCAGTGTAGGGCTGCCGTATTGTTTACCGTTACCATCAATCGTAATCTCCATCCCCGTTTCTTTAAGCCGATTACCCATCGTGCATGTCTTGTCAGCGTTAGGGTGACAAGCGTCAAAAACGATACTCTCCGGGGCAATATCAACATAAGGGTCTGCAGCTATGCTGGAAATAGGTATTGTGATTTACCCGGGTGTTCAACAAGCCGCAGTGCTTGGACTGAACGATTTATTCTGTGTTGCGAATACGTTTTCTCAGAAATATCAGAGCAATAGAGATAGATTGATAAGAGTGTCGCACTGGCAGCAAGGTTCTCTCCGGGAAGACCCGATACGCATTTTTGATACCGTACCGGATGCCAGCCCGGCACCTTTATCAGCATTGATTGTTCCACCCACGCTCAGAGAACCTGCAGAGGTAGACGCAACGCCACAACTGACGCAATGGTTAACCGGGCTGCGCGCTCAGGGAGTCGTGCTGGGTTCAGTGTGCGCCGGGGCGTTCGTGCTGGCCTCAACGGGTTTAATGAATGGACGTAAAATGACCACACACTGGGCCTACGCTGATTTGCTAAGCCAGCGTTTCCCTGAAATACAGGTCGATGTAAATCAACTGATTATTGATGACGGAGATATCATCACCGCCGGGGGACTGATGTCCTGGACCGATCTCGGTCTGCGGTTAGTTCATCGTCTGTTGGGTCCGACTGTCATGATCGATACTGCGCGAATGTTGCTTGTCGACCCACCAGGCCGTGAACAGCGCTATTACAGCGTATTTTCACCACGTCTTACGCACGGCGATGCATCCGTCCTGAAAGCGCAGCACTGGCTTCAGGCAACACAGGCCAAAGATGTCATGCTTTCGGCTCTGGCAGCACACTCTGGCCTGGAAGAACGCACGTTCCTGCGCCGCTTTCAAAAAGCCACCGGCATGACCCCTACGGCATATTGTCAGCACCTTCGGGTAGGACGGGCGCAGGAGCTTTTGCAGTTTAGTCATGACTCATTTGATCGCATTGCCTGGGAAGTGGGTTACAGCGATCCGGGTGCGCTGCGTAAAATTTTCACCCGCATTGTGGGTCTGACGCCTGGCGAATACCGCCGTCGCTTCAGCACAAGCCACGCAACGCAAAATGCCTGACAAAGTGGCGAAATTGACACTTATAATGTCGTTTACGCCACTTCAGCCTCCAGATATTCCCTGTCAAAATTGGGTTTCAGTGAGCAAACCAACAGGAATGACAAGATGAAACAACGCGGTTTGATCGTAATCGATCTGCAAAACGAATATCTACCTACCGGTAAATTACCGCTTACCGGCATAGAGGCTGCTGCCCATAATGCAGCACTTGCCATCGCTGACGCGCGTTCAAAAGATATCCCCGTTTTTCATATTCGCCATGAGTTTGCGAATAACGAAGCGCCGGTGTTTATTGCCGGCTCTGACGGCGTGGAAATTCAGGATACTGTCACCCCGGCGGCAGGCGAAGCGGTAATTGTGAAGAACTTCATCAACTCGTTTCGCGAAACCGACCTGAAAGCGCAACTGGATGCAAAGGGTGTCGAAGAAGTCATTATCGTGGGAGCAATGAGCCACATGTGTGTGGATGCCTGCGTGAGAGCGGCAGCGGATATGGGCTATCCGGTCACCGTTCTGCATGATGCCTGCGCCACGCTTGACCTGACATTTGGTGGCGTCACCGTACCGGCAGCACAGGTTCATGCTGCCATGATGGCTGCGTTTGAATTCGGCTACGGGAAAGTCCAGTCAACGGCTGACTATCTTGCTGCATAACCGCCCCCGCCAGCGTCCCTTCCCGGGGACGCTTTTTCATCGGCTGCCGCCAGTTCGCCGGCTTTGTATACGAAGACGACCGGCCCGCTTTTCAGTCCCGGCATCAGCAATATGATGCTGACATAACGCGACTCATGCAGGGCAATAAGAGGGTTCTGGCGCAGAGCCAGCCACTGCCGCTGCACTGGGGGGCGTGATGTGTCGGATCCTCACCACAGGTTGTCAGTTTTACGCCAGTACCCTCATCCATCATTCGCCAGGATAAAAGCACAACAACACCTGGAGGATCCGCATGTTACTCAACCCCTCACAAAAGTACGCTGCCTGTGTCCCGATTGCCTTACCCGACCGCCAGTGGCCGGATAAGACACTGTCCCATGCGCCGCGCTGGCTCTCTACCGACCTGCGCGATGGCAACCAGGCGCTGGCCGAACCGATGGATATTTCCCGTAAACTGCGCTTCTGGCAACAGCTGCTGAAATGCGGGTTCAAAGAGATTGAGGTCGCATTCCCCTCCGCCTCAGAAACGGACTTTCAATTTGTTCGCCAGCTCATTGAGGAGCAACGGATCCCGGATGACGTCACCATTCAGGTTCTCACCCAGGCGCGTAGCGATCTGATTGATCGTACTTTTGCCTCGCTGGAAGGAGTAAAACGCGCCACGGTACATCTTTACAACGCTACTGCGCCGCTGTTTCGCCGCCTGGTGTTTCGCCAGAGCAAAGAAGAAATTGTTCAGCTTGCCGTCACAGCCACTCGCCAGATACGGGCCTTGTGCGAGGCGAATCCGCAGACGCGCTGGAGTTATGAATACTCCCCGGAAACTTTTTGCTTCACCGAGCCGGAGTTTGCCCTGCAAATCTGTGAGGCGGTGGCTGATGTCTGGGAGCCCTCAGCCGAACGGCCCTTAATTATCAACCTCCCCGCCACGGTTGAGGTCAACACGCCCAATGTGTATGCCGATCAGATCGAGTACTTCTGTCGACACTTTTCCCGCCGGAGCGAGGTTTGCATCAGCGTACATCCCCATAACGATCGCGGCAGCGGCGTCGCCAGTGCCGAGCTGGCCCTGCTTGCCGGAGCCGAGCGGGTTGAAGGGTGCCTGTTCGGCAACGGGGAGCGCACCGGGAACGTCTGTCTTGTGACACTGGCAATGAATCTCTATAGCCAGGGTATCGCGCCGCAGCTCGACTTCAGCAATATGAAGCAGGTGGTTGAGTTGGTTGAGCAATGCAATCAATTGCCGGTGCATCCGCGTCATCCTTATGCCGGTAAGCTGGCGTTTACCGCGTTTTCCGGCTCGCATCAGGACGCCATCAAAAAAGGCTTTGCCGCACGCGAACAGTCAACTTCGCCACGGTGGGAAATGCCCTATCTTCCGGTCGATCCGAACGACATCGGCTGTAGCTATGAGGCGGTGATCCGCGTGAACAGTCAGTCCGGTAAAAGCGGCGCGGCATGGATGCTTGAGCAAAATCATGGCCTGAAGCTCCCCCGCGCACTGCAACAGGACTTCAGCCGCCACGTCCAGACCCACACTGACCGTGAAGGGAACGAGATGACGCTGAGTGCGCTGTGGCAACTTTACCGCGAACTGTACGGCCCGCATCAGCTTGCCCGGCGGCAACTGCTGGATTACCGGACGGAGAGCCAGGCGGACGGTGGTCTGGCATTGTGGGCCCGCATTCAGACCGCCGAAGGCATCATGACCATCGAGGGGAAAGGCAACGGTCTGCTCTCTGCCGCCGCCAGTGCGATAAAATCCTGCTTTAATCTGGCTTTCGCCATTGAGGATTATCATGAGCATACGCTCGGCAGATGCAGCGAAAGCCGGTCGGCAGCGTATATCCGCTGCAGCGCTAAACAGGGTGTAAGCCGCTGGGGAACCGGCATTGACAACGATGTTTCCCGGGCGTCGCTTCAGGCACTTTTGAACGCATTACCGGAGACCGAGTCGGGCTGGAAGTAGTCGCTCGGTGCCACGCCGAGCGTGCGGCGAAACATGGCGCTAAAGGCACTGTGACTCTCATAGCCGAGATCCAGCGCCACCCTGAGCACAGACTGGCCCTGCGCCAGGCGGTTCAGCGCCTCCATCAGCCGCGCCCTGCGCAGCCATTCGCTGAACGCAAGCCCGGTCTGCTGGCGAAAATGCCGCAGCAGGGTGCGATCGCTGATATTTAGCTGCCTGGCCGCCCGCAGCGTCGTCCATTTCGTCCCGGGATCCGCCTGGATCTGCCGGCACAGCGCCAGGAGCGCGGGGGACTGTGGTTCCGGAAGATTGAATGCCAGCATGCTAATCCCCCGGATTTCATCAAGGATCAGCTCATAAATGCGCTCCGGCCGACTGCCCGCCGCATAGTTTTCCGGCAGTTTAAACGAGGCGATGATCAACTCGCGCAGCAACGTGGAGATTTGCACCACCTGACAGACCGATGGCAAATCCGCGCGGGCAAAGGGATCGATAAAAAGCGTCCGTGCCGCCACATTGCCAGTAATCAGCAAACGATGCTGCGTTCCGGCTGGTAGCCAGACGCCCCTGCCCGGCGGCACAATCCAGAACCCCTGCGCGGTTTCCACTCGCACCACCCCACTCAGGGTATGCAGGAGTTGCGCGCAGGTGTGGCTGTGCCACGGCTCCGTTTCACCATGGGTATAATCATGCGCGAAAGGCACCAGCGGGCGCGTGGCAAAGCTGAATTGCTGATGGGTTGACATAGGTTGTAATTTATTTAAAAAGAGAAAGATAGCACAGGTTCGGCGTATAACAGGAACCCAGGCGAGCTTCCCGCATCACCGGCTGCTTCAGGCGCTCGAGCCCAAAAAGATCACCATTTTATGAGTGAAATACATTATCCCAACTGATCGATGTTTGATGACAGTAATGCGCCCCCTCCCTCTTCTGATTAGATAAAAAAACAGGGTTGGTTTTCTTTGAAGATCCTGTATCAGAACGTATTACCCTGTATGAAAAGGCATTGTCCACGCCCGTGTGTGCCTGGCGTGGACATCGACATGTTTTATTACCCTCGCCGTTGCTCACGGGTAAGCATTCGGGGTTGCGTACGTCGCCCCATCATTCCCATTACACCCGCAAGAATCGCTTCCACAATCATCATAAAGAAGGCAAACCAGGCGGCTTTTGCTGTCGCTGCGGCTGCTTTCTCTGCTACCTCACGGCTTTTCTGCTCTGCCTGCTGTTTCAGCTCTTCGTATTTGGCACGCGCAGCCTGATAATTCTGCTGAGTCTGATTAATAATTTGCTCCGCCTCAGCGTCACTTTTACCTGTGCGGGCCTGAATAATATTTTTCAGCGCTTCCCTGTCAGCAGCCTGGAAAGTGGCTTCGTTTCTATCGGTTAAGCCTTTAAAGAAGCTCGCAAGATCATCATTAGCACTTGCCCCTGGATCAGGAGTCTGTGCTGGCGTCTGGTTAGCCGTGCCAGACGTTTGGTTCTGAATTTGCCCGGCTTCGCTCTGCGCCTGATTCTGCAAAGCTTCAGGTTGCAGTTCCGGTTTACCTGTTTGTCGCAAGGTCGTTTCAAGCTCATTCTGAATAGTGCTGAGATCGATATTATTTTCAGCAAGTTTATCTTTCACCATTTCTGTAACGGGCGGTGCCAACGCTTTAGCGCCACTGCCAACAGCCTGTAACCCCGAGCCAAGGATATTCAGGGTGCCTGTCACCGCGTTATTGGCAATGGTTATCAGGAGCCAGGTAAAAAACAGTGTGTTAACACCAAACATTAAAAGCCCGTGCAATGCGCCTTCGCGCTGCGCCAACCTGCCGCTTACATAACCCCCTGCGGCTATGGCCAGTAACATACTTATTCCACTCCAAATCGCAGCACCCATGCCGATGCCTTCAACCGGATTTTCTTCACGTAAAGGGTCAATGGTACTGGTACCCACAGCGGTTCCAAGAATAGTGAGTAATAAATAAAGGACTATAGAAACGATCACTCCGGCAAAAACTGCGCTCCATGAAATCCTTTTTAACGGAACACCCTGAATATCGACCCGATAGTCGCCATCTGGCACATTTTCGTTACCGAGGCGTGTATGTTTATCGATCATAGGAACACTCCGCTTTTTCAGGAACGGTGAGGAAATTCATGCGCGATTCGTTAAGTATTAAAAGTCTCTGTTTAATAATAGTATAAATGAAATGATAAGCGCTATTTAGCGCGTAATTCCTGTTGAGATCAGAGAAAATAGCGGAGTGATTGCTTGATTTATATCTTTTTAGTTATAACTTTCAAGAAAATAGCTATGTTAAAAAATTAATAAGTCAAACTCTTCAGGTATTGTGGCATTTACGCTGACAACGGACCCGGGCGCCAGGGATAATTTCCTGCCGCGCCGTCTCATAACCGGCATAAACAGAACGGCAAAAGTGATAACCCAAACCTTTGCCGCTTTCGCTTGTTTTTCCGGACGCAGCGGTAATATCAGTTCCCCGCCTCACCAGGGTCCAGACAACGTTACCTCAGTTTTCGTTCAAATTCGTTGGACAGTTCCAGTATTTTGAATGTTCATTATTCGATTTTATAATCAACCCTATTTCGAAAACGAAAATAGCCTTATAATCCTTAGCCTGCACGCACTACGCCAACCGTAAGAAGAATATTGGCATAACGCCGCGTTTCACCGGTGGCAATAACGAGCAAGGTATCCGATGATTTCGCTTGCGCATAAAAATCCTCCCTTTCAGACCAGGAGAATACCGTGCCCGGGGATAAAATATTCTGATACTCCTGCTCGATGGTATTATTAAAATCATCGGGTGACGACATGAGCACGGCCTCTTCCACGTTAATATAGCTGAGTAGTTTTTCCAGTATAAACGTGCTTTCTATCATGCCCGGCGCGAAATTCAGATAAACAATTATGGCCCCCGGTGATGAATTGGTGACAAATGAATAGTTGCTGTCAGCAATTAAAATTTGCGTTTTATGACCGCATTTTGCCAGTGCGCTTAATAAATGCGGATGAAGAATGGCGGACTTAATCATTTCGACTCCATTAAAAATAGGGTGTCCTTATTTTCAAAAAAAGAATAAGGACAAATCCATTTAGTCTTACATACGATAAATGCCACCATTAACATCTATTGTGGCACCAGAAATAAAGCCATCGTATTCTGATGCCAGAAATTTGATTACACGTGCGACATCTTCTGCATTTCCTGCCCGGCCTAGCGGGATTGCGCGTACCGTCTCCTCGGCGGAGGCTTGTGTAGTATGTGTATTGTGGAATTTCGTTCCGAGAATCAGCCCTGGTGCGATGGCATTGACACGTATGCCAAACTGTCCAAGTTCAGCGGCCAGGGAGCGCGTCCAGGTCAGGATTGCGCCTTTGGTGGTGGAATAAACCAGTGAGCCAGAATGCCCACCTGACCGACCCGCCAACGAAGCAAGATTGATGATGCTGGCACCCTCGCTGGCTTGTTTTAGATAAGGCAGCGCACTTTGTGTGACGTTAAAGGTGGTTGTCATATTGACGTCAATCACCTTCTGCCAGAAAGGCTGTTCGATTTCACCCAGCCATTTTCTGCCTACCAGCCCACCGGCGTTATTGACCAGAATATCAATTCCTCCCAGGAATGCCGCTGCGGCGCCCGTACAGGTTGCGGCTTCTTCGCCTTTGGTGAGATCGGCCTGCCCATACGCGGCTTTTTGCCCCAAAGAGCCCGCCAGTAAGGTCAGGTTCTTGACACCCGAATCATCACTAAAATAATGCAAATAAATATCGCAACCCGCTTCTATCAATGCTTTTGCAGTGGCATAGCCAATGCCTTGTCCTGCCGCAGTAATAAATACACGCTTGCCGGTAAGATCACCCATATATTACTCCTGAATAGTTCGTGTTTTAATAAGAAATTCATTTTTTTGATTCATTCCGATTTTCACCTGATATGAATCCATGCAATAGATATCCCTGCCTGTTGGCAAATATTTTACTTTTCAAAGCAATGGCAGGATATTTCCTGCCCTGGTAATTTATTTAAGATTGTGACTGTCACTCTCACCGATTACAGAGTGGCGGCTAATTAATGTCGGTGTAAACAAAAACTCTCCTGATGCCAACTCCGGATTTTCAATACGCATTAATAAACGCTCCATCATCTTATTGACCATCTCCGTCAGCGGTGGAATAACCGAACTTAATGGAGGCTGAACTAAATCAGCCAGCGGAATATTATCGATACCTATAACCGAAATATCTTCAGGTATACGTATCCGGGCATCGCGTAATCCTGCCATTAAGCCAATCCCCAGTGCATCATTAATCGCGACGACGCCATCAGGCATCGGCGATGCCTGCAGGATTTTCGCCGCCAGCGCTCGACCCAGTTCCGTCATTTCGGCATCACCGTAAGCAAACTCTGCGGTGCCCTCAATGACGCGTGCACTTTTCTCAAGCCCGTGTGCTTTCGCGGCGATAAAGAAACCCTCAATTTTTTGAGAGCGACTGTTCGTTAACGAGCTTTCAGTAACAAATGCCAACTGCCGACACCCACGCTGTATTAAATGTTCCGTCGCCAGGCGGCCCGCCTCGACGTTATCCATCGAGACGCTGTCATAAGATGGTTTGCTATCCGATGTATCACAGGACATCAGGCTGTCGTAATTCACCATGACCATCCCCTTACGGACAGCTTCAGCAAAATGGGGACGATCCATCGCGGTGGCGACCACGATAATCCCTTTTACGCCATGCGCTAACATATCTTCCAGAAAAGCACGCTCTTCATCTTCCTGACGATAAGTGTTACCCAATAACACCCGATACTGGTTGGCTTTCGCCGCCCGGTCGACTTCTCTCGTCAACACAGCAAAGCTCGGGTTAACAATAGAGGGCACTAACAGACCGATCATTCTGGTCTGACCCGTTTTAAGCTGTTGCGCAATGCGGTTAGGCTGGTAATTAAGCGCAATCATAGACTGGCGAATACGCGCGAGCGTCTCCGGACGCATCTGGTCGGTGCGATTGTTCAGCACATTTGAAACGCTGCTGACTGAAACCTCCGCGTGGTGAGCGACATCACGTATATTAGCCATATGCTCCTCGTCAATTATTAGCCACAGGCAGAGTATCAACCGTCCCTGTTCTGCGTACTTTATGGAATTAATAACCTGCCAAACCGGGTAACCATGTCGACAAGAAAGGGAACAGCGCAATCAGAATGATCCCGGCCATCGAAACCAACAGATATTTTACCATGGGGCGAATAACATTTTTCATTTCAACGCCACAGATGGCACACGTGGTATACAGTCCCAGCCCAATCGGCGGTGAAAACAAACCAAATCCCATCGCCAGAATCATCACTATACCGAAATGTAAAGGGTTGAAGCCCAACTGTACGGCAATCGGCACCAAAATCGGGGCAAAGATAATCAACGCTGGCGCACCTTCCAGTACTGCACCAAATACCACCAGAATGACGATGGTCAGTAACAGGAATATCCAGCTTCCTTGTGACTGGCCGATACTGACCAGCAGTTCAGCGATTTGCTGAGGGATCATTTGAATAGTCAGCACATAAGAAAGGCTGGTCGCGCAGGCAACAATGAATAACAGCACACCCGACATGGCGGCGATGTCGATGAACATTTTCACCGTTGTTCGCAATGTCAGTTCACGAAACGCCAGCCGTCCTACAACAATTGCATAAACTACAGCGAAAGCAGAAATTTCCGTGGATGTCGCGATACCCATTATTACGCCACGGCCAATCATAAAAATCATCGCCAGGCCCACCAGTGCGCCTAACCAGAGCTGTAGCCGTGGGCGCATTTGCGGATAAGCATCTTTGATGTTGATTTTGCCGCCGAAACGATTAGCCGCGATGAGCATCAACACCAGCAGGCAGGCGGCTGGCACCAGCCCGGCGATAAACAGAGCGCCAATGGATAAATTGGCCACAAATCCCAGCACAATCAAATTAACACAGGGTGGGATAGTTTCTGATACCACCGCCGACGCGGCGAAAACTGCCGCAGCCTCGTTACTGTCCTCTTTGGCCCGGCGCACGGCAGGCATCAACACGCCGCCGACCGCCGCAATATCCGCCAGCTTTGAACCAGAAATGCCTGAGAAGAATGCCATAGAGAGTACGGTGGTCATATTCAGGCCGCCGCGAAAGCGTCCCATGCCTCTCACCACAAGTTCAACCAGCCGCGTGGACATCCCGTTGTGTTCCATAGCCGCCCCGGCCAGCAGGAAAAACGGGATTGCCAGCAGGACAAAGTGGTCTACGCCAGCAACCACCTGCTGTGAAAAAAACACGAATGGTAATGAAGGATCACAAATGAAAAACACCATTGCGGACATACCGAGTGTAAAGGCAATCGGTACGCCAGCAATGATCCCCAGCAGGAAGCAGATCAACATTAACCCGGCCGCGGCGGTGGCTGGGTCAGCCATTAACGAAAGTTTGAGCCAGCCCAGCAGAAATAACAGCGCAATACCTGCGCCGCTTAATAGCACCACTTTCATCCGCTCATTAAGCGCATGCTCCAGCGCCCCCAGCATCATCACGACCGAGCCGATAAGGACCGGCGTAACGGAAATGATCAGCGGCAGCCCCGTTTCCGTCGTCTGAAAGCGCGAGACCTGCAATAGACTGTAGCTGGACAGCGTTAAACCAACGGCCACCAGGAACAGAACCCAGCGGCTGGCATGGACAACATAGGGGCGGATAGTCACCGGAATAAAGCGCAGGAACAAATCCACGCCAATATGCCCACCTCGTCCGGTTGAAGTGGCAACACCAAAGAAAACCAGTGCAATCATCATGGCGCGTGCCGCCTCTTCAGCCCATTCAATAGGGGAGTGAAGCGCGTAGCGCCAGATGACCGAGGCGGAAACAACCAGTACGTTTACCAGCAAAACGAGACCGCCTGCCCAGGCGGTCAGCGTTGTTAGCCCTTTATTCAGCCGGGAAAGATAAACAAGTAACCCGGATTGTTGTTTTATCAACATGGATCTTTCTGCCATTTTAAACCTCGTTATCACTTCCCTGCCATTCACGTGCTTTACTGCTGCCGCTGACAAGGGTGGGCTAATCCGGAACTCATTTTGACGCAGTTACGTCATCAACCACGCTTTTCATCTGCGGATATTTAGCCAGGAACGCTTCCCATACCGGTTTAACGTCATTACGTAGCGTATCGCGATCGATGTCGTGGAAGACCATCCCGAGCGATTCAAGTTTTTTGATGGCCTGCGCTTCAATGACTGAAGCTTGCTGGCGCTCATAGTCGGTTGCTTCTTTCGCGGCGGTCAGAAATTCAGGGCGTAATTTCTCCGGGATTTGCTGGAAGCTATTTTTATTCATAGCGATCATGATGGGGTTATAACTGTGCCGGGTGAGGCTGGCGTTTTTGGCAATTTCATAGAATTTGTTCGCCAGCACGGTGGTGGAATCATGCTCCAACCCATCAATCACGCCCATTTGCAGACTGGAATAGACTTCACCTCCGGGCATTGGAATAGCGACGGCCCCCATGTGATTAATAGTGGCGATAAAATTGGGCACAGGTAAAACCCGAATCTTCAGGCTTTTGAGATCTTCCGGTTTTTCGACGACTTTTTTGGTGTAAACATTGCGCGCACCCAGATTGTAGGGATAGCCAATGACGACCACATTCGCTTTTTTCAGCATCAGGTCAGACAATGTTTTGCCTGCATTACCATCCAGCGCCAGACCAACCTGATTCCAGTCCTTAAAAAGATATCCTAAATCCAGAACCCCGATTTCAGGCACCATTGTTGACCAAATAGACGTGCCGGAAATCATCATATTGATGGCGCCAATGCGCACCTGTTGTGCGGCATCCGCTTCTTTACCCAACATTGCGTTCGGAAAATAGTTGAGTTTGATTTCATCTTTTAAATGTGGGTTCTGTTCGATATTCGCCTGCAAGCGCTTAAACCAAATGTAATGTGCGGAATTGTCATCTGCCGTCAGCGACGAATAAACCCGCAGATTGACCGCCGCCTGCGCCACGCTGGCGATATTACCCGCAATAAGCAGTGTTGAAGTGACGAGTGTACCAATGAGGATTTTGCGTAAACCGGATCGTTGAAAATTCATAAAATATTCCTATTAATTTGTTGATTTATAGTATTTTTTTAAAATTAAACTCACGTTTTTTTGCGCAAAACTTAGATCAAATACCTTTTTCTGTAACGTTACACTAAACCGTTACAGTCAACCTATAGCGGAAAAAAAAAATTGGCAACACGGAAGGCCGATCAGAAGCGAATTCTGTGAGCGGTAATAGAAAATGGATGCAAAAAACAGCAAAACTGAAGGAGAAATGCCTGAACGACATTACAAAGCATTTGGGCGGGAAAGGTAATGCAGAGGGTGTATGAGTTATATAGATTCAACGAAAGGGAAATAACAGGAACTATCGAAACCTGTTTTTTATAGATTTATAAAAATGCTTCTACTTTATTTTTATTTTGTTTTCCCCCATCCACATTCCCCTATTAAGGTGACCCAGGGTGAGTTCTATGAAGTTCATTAGAGTAATAAAATGCAACAACTGATGGTTAATCAGCAGAAAATTGAATTCGATGGCGTTCAGGAGACTTGAGATCTGGAGCGGGTGAAGGGAATCGAACCCTCGTATAGAGCTTGGGAAGCTCTCGTTCTACCATTGAACTACACCCGCTTTAAGGTGTGCAAGGCATTATAGACCTTCGCAGTCATCAGGCAATACCTTGCAGATTAAATGATGCTCTTTTAAGCAGTTAGCACGAAGGCGCTTTTCCCGGCGGTGGCAGGTAGCGTTGCGGATCGATGGCCGTCGCGCGATAGCGAATCTGGAAATGAAGCTGCACCCCGTCCGCGCCGCTGCTGCCCATAGTGGCGATTTTCTCCCCCGCTTTCACCTTCTGGCCATTATTAACCAGCAACGTTTCATTATGGGCATACGCGGTGATGTAATCTTCGCCGTGCTTAATCATCACCAGGTTGCCGTAACCGCGTAGCTGATTACCCACGTAAACCACGGTTCCCGCGCCGGATGCCACAACGGGCTGCCCACGCGAACCGGCGATATCAATACCTTTATTGCCGCCATCCGCCGTGGAATACGGCAGGATCACTTTACCGCTGGTCGGCCAGCGCCAGCAGCGTTGCCCCACGGGCGGCCACGAAGATTGCGGCACCGCGGAAGACGGCGTTACCGCTGCGGTTTTGCCCGATGATTTACGTGAAGACGACGCGGTCTTAGTTGAACCGTTCACTTTCAGGCGTTGCCCCACCTCAATGGTATAGGGCGCAGAAATGTTATTCAGCCGGGCCAGCTCTTTAACGCTGGTTCCTGTCATGCGCGAGATCCGATACAGCGTATCGCCCCGCTTCACCGTATAAACGGTGCCGGAATAGCTCCCTGGGTCCGATGATTTGTTGCCTGAACAGCCCGCGATCAGCAGCGCTATCGCCAGACAAATGGCCATTCTAAAGGGTTTTCCTGACAGGCATCCCGCACTCAAAACAGATCCTCTTAAAAGACAAATGACGGTTTATCATAGCAGCCCAACGCCAGATGCCCAATTCCCGCGCATCGCTCGCGGCGTATCAGAATGAGAGTTTTCTGGTCATTATGATAACGAGACAACTTATCACAGCTCGCGCTTTTCATTTATTCCCGGACATTTTTTAAGGTCATCACAGTTTACTTCTTGTCCAACAGGCATTTTCTCTTCTGGCGTAAATTTTGCCTGATCGTTCTATTGACTGAAGAACAGCGTCTGTCACATCAGGAGAGATAAAAATGGAACAACGGGAAGCTGCCGCAACTGGCGAGCCCTGTATGCGTGTGGATGCCGTTGCCAAAGCAACGGGCCGCGCACGATACACTGACGATTATGTGATGGCGGGAATGTGTTACGCCAGATACGTTCGAAGCCCCATCGCCCATGGTTATGCCACTAAGATTGACTGCACAGAAGCCAAAGCGCTAAACGGCGTACTCGCCGTATTCACCTGGGAGGACGTGCCGGATATCCCCTTCGCAACGGCGGGGCACGCATGGACCTTAGATCCGGGTAAGCGTGATATCGCCGACCGTCTGCTTTTAACGCGCCATGTCCGCCACCATGGTGATGCCGTGGCCATTGTGGTCGCCCGTGACGAACTCACCGCAGAAAAGGCGGCCCTGTTAGTGAAGGTAGACTGGGAAGCACTCCCGGTTATCACCACGCCGGAAGCGGCACTCGCCCCCGATGCCGTCGCGATACATGAATCGGGCAATACGCTGAAACAGAGTGAAATCATGGCAGGCGACCCGCTCGGGGTTATCGCCGGATCGGACCATCAAATACGCGGCCACTATCAGACGCCGGTAATTCAACATTGCCATATGGAAGGCGTGACCAGCTTCGCCTGGATGGAAGAGGACGCGCGCATCACCATCGTTTCCAGTACGCAGATCCCACATATTGTTCGCCGGATTGTCGCCCAGGCGCTGGATATCGCCTGGTCGCGCATTCGGGTTATCAAACCATACGTGGGCGGCGGCTTTGGCAATAAACAGGACGTTCTCGAAGAGCCGATGGCAGCGTTTTTGACCCTGAAACTGGGCGGTATCCCGGTGAAAGTGATGCTCAGCCGTGAAGAGTGCTTCACCGCGACCCGCACCCGCCACGCCTTTACCATTGACGGGCAACTGGGGATTTCCTGCGACGGCATCCTCAAAGGCTATATTCTGGATGTACTGTCGAATACCGGCGCGTACGCGTCTCACGGCCACTCGATTGCCGCAGCGGGCGGCAATAAAATTCCCTATCTCTACCCACGTATCGCCTTTGGCTATCGTGCGACCACCTGCTACACCAACCTTCCCGCTGCGGGTGCGATGCGCGGCTACGGCGCGCCGCAGGTGGTTTTTGCCCTGGAAGCGATGCTGGACGACGCCGCTGCCGAACTGGGCATCGACCCGGTGGAGATCCGTTTGCGCAATGCGGCGCGTGAAGGAGATACCAACCCGGTCAACCAAAAAGTCATCCACAGCGCCGGGCTACCGGAGTGCCTGATAAAAGGCCGTGAAATTTTCGAATGGGATAAACGCAAAGAAGCCTGCCAGGGTCAACAAGGGAATTTACGCCGCGGCGTCGGCGTGGCCTGTTTCAGCTATACCTCGAATACCTGGCCGGTAGGCGTGGAAATTTCCGGTGCGCGCCTGCTGCTTAACCAGGACGGCACCATCAACGTGCAAAGCGGCGCGACGGAAATCGGTCAGGGCGCTGACACCGTGTTTTCTCAGATGGTGGCGGAAACCGTTGGCGTGCTGGTGAGTTCGGTGCGGGTGATTTCCACCCAGGATACCGACGTCACGCCGTTCGACCCCGGCGCGTTCGCCTCGCGGCAAAGCTACGTGGCGGCCCCCGCCCTGCGCCAGGCGGCGCTGCAACTGCGTGAAAAAATCCTGCAACACGCCGCGCTGATGCTTCACCAGTCCGTGATGAATTTGACGCTACATCGCGGCGAGGTGGTGCTGACCGAGCGCCCGAACGCGCCGTTGCTGTCGGTTGCCGACATCGCCATGGATGCATTTTACCATCCTGAGCGCGGCGGACAGCTCTCTGCAGAAGCCTCTGTGAAAACCACCACCAACCCGCCCGCCTTCGGCTGCACCTTCGTCGATCTCACCGTGGATGTGGATCTGTGCAAAATCACCATTAACCGCATCCTGAATATGCATGACTCCGGGCACATCCTGAACCCGGTGCTGGCAGAAGGCCAGGTTCACGGCGGAATGGGAATGGGCATCGGCTGGTCGATTTTCGAAGAGATGATCATCGATGAAAAAACCGGTGTGGTGCGTAACCCTAATCTGTTGGATTACAAAATGCCCACCATGCTGGATCTCCCCCATCTGGAATGCGCATTTGTGGATACTCACGAACCGCAGTCGGCCTATGGGCATAAATCGCTGGGAGAACCGCCGATTATTCCGGTCGCCGCAGCCATACGCAATGCGGTACGGATGGCGACAGGCGTGGCAATCAATACCCTGCCGCTGACGCCAAAACGTCTGTTCAGTGAATTCCGCGAGGCAGGACTGATTTAAGGATAACGCTATGTTTGATTTTGAAAGCTATCATCGCGCAACCGGCGTTGCCGACGCGGCGGCACTGCTG
Organism: Atlantibacter sp. MEI4A-1023; assembly: GCF_056155425.1. NCBI lineage: Bacteria > Pseudomonadati > Pseudomonadota > Gammaproteobacteria > Enterobacterales > Enterobacteriaceae > Atlantibacter > Atlantibacter sp. MEI4A-1023. Next base: position 833,740 of record NZ_CM149568.1, on the reverse strand, counting down.
GCGCAGCACCCGCAAGCGCGGCTGCTGGCGGGCGGCACCGACGTGCTGATCCAGTTGCATCATCATAATGCCCGCTATCGTCATGTGGTGGATATTCATGGCCTGCCGGAGCTGCGCGGTATTGAAATGAATGACAAGGGCGGATTGCGCATCGGTTCCGGTACCACCTTCACCGAACTGATTGAAAACCCGCTGGTCAGGCAGCATCTTCCGGCATTAAGCGCTGCCGCCGCGTCGATTGCCGGGCCGCAAATCCGTAACGTTGCCACCTACGGCGGTAATATCTGCAACGGCGCAACCAGCGCCGATTCCGCCACGCCGTCGTTGATTTACGATGCCACGCTGGAGATCGTGTCCGCTTCCGGCACCCGGTTTGCCACTATCAACGGCTTCCATACCGGCCCGGGCAGCGTCGCGCTGGAGGCGGGCGACATGCTGGTCGCATTTCATTTCCCTGCGCAACCCACGTCTGGCGTGGGTAGTGCGCATTTTAAATATGCGATGCGTGATGCGATGGATATCGCCACCATCGGCAGCGCTGCGCGCTGCCTGATTAAAGACGGTAAGTTTGATGAATTACGGCTGGCATTTGGCGTTGCCGCGCCTACACCGATTCGCTGTCAACATGCTGAACAGGCGGCGCAGGGCGTGCCATTAACGCAGCAAACCCTGGCCGCTATCAGCGAGGCCGTGTTGCAGGACGTTTCCCCACGTTCATCATGGCGCGCGGCCAAAGAGTTCCGCTTACATCTGATTCAAACCATGACCCGAAAAGTCGTTACCGAAGCCGTAGAAAACGCGGGAGGGAAACTGCTATGAGAAATGAAGCCTGGATAACCGTGGATTGTTCAATTAACGGCGCGCCTTTTCGTTTTACCGCCTCGCCGGCGATGCCGCTGGCGGAATTGTTGCGCGCGCAGGGTTTACTGAGCGTAAAGCAGGGTTGCAGCGTGGGTGAGTGCGGTGCCTGTACCGTGCTGGTAGATGGCATCGCTATCGACAGTTGTCTGTATCTTGCAGCATGGGTGCAGGGAAAAGCGATTCGCACCGTGGAAGGTGAATCTATCGGCGGGCAGCTTTCTGCCGTTCAACATGCTTATACCCGTTCCGGCTCGGTGCAGTGCGGCTTCTGTACGCCAGGGTTGATCATGGCGACCACCGCGTTACTGGCAAAACCGCACGCTAAACCCTTTACGGTACTGGAAATCCGCCAGGGGCTGGCAGGGAATCTTTGCCGCTGCACCGGGTATCAAATGATTGTCGAAACCGTACAAGCCTGCGATCGCTCACAGGAATAAAACAGAGCGGGCACGCGCGGTGCCCGCTTTTTTAACCCACCTGCAACTCATACTTTTTGATTTTGCGGTACAGCGTGGCAATACCGATCCCCAGTTCATCTGCCGCCTGCTTTTTATTGCTATGGCGCGACAGAGCCTCGCGGATCATCTGTTTTTCCATCTCTTCCAGCGCCGTCACGCCCGCCTCATCCACCCGTGGCGCCATCGCAAACACGGCATCCATATCGGTATCTGCCAGTTTGACGCCGTTAGTCAGATTGGGCGGCAGCAGTGAGGCGTCTATCACCTCGCCCGACGGCACCACGTTCACCAGGTATTCGATAAGATTACTCAGCTCACGCAAATTACCCGGCCAACGATAGCGCTTAAGCATCAGCATCACCTCGGGGGCCACGCCCGGATAAACCAGCCCGATGCGCCGGGTATGAAGATGAAGGAAATAGTGAATTAACAGTTCCATGTCGTCCTGGCGCTCGCGCAGCGGCGGCAAACTCACCGGGATCACATTCAGGCGATAGTACAGATCCTCGCGGAATTTCCCGTCTGCAATGAATTGCTCAAGGTTCTGGTTGGTTGCAGAAAGAATGCGGATATCTACCTGCACCGGATGGCTGGCACCGATGGGCTGGATCTCCCGCGCCTCAATGGCGCGCAGCAGTTTGGCCTGGAGAGTGAGCGGCATATCGCCGATTTCATCAAGAAACAGCGTGCCGTGGTTGGCTGCCTGAATAAGCCCGGTTTTGCCGTTGGCGGATGCGCCGGTAAACGCCCCCTTCACATAGCCGAACAGTTCGCTTTCCAGCAGCTGTTCCGGAATAGCCGCGCAGTTAATCGCGATAAAAGGTTTGTTTTTACGATCGCTCAGTTGGTGGATTGCCCTCGCCACCACTTCCTTGCCGGTTCCGCTTTCGCCAACAATCAGAATGCTCGACGGGCTGGGGGCGATACGGCTAATCAGGCGTTTTAGCTGGCGCATCGGGCGGCATTCCCCCACCAGATGCTCAATATGCGGTTCATCCTGGGCAATCGCCACGCCGGATGACGTATGCGACTGATGAAACGCCATCAGAAAAAGCTGGTGGTCCTGCACATGGTGAAGCTGCCCGATGATCAGTTCGCTTTTGTCATCGAACGTCACAATGTGCTGCATATGCCCCTGGGTGAAATTGCTTTCAAAGGTCAGCGGGCGGAAACTAACGGTCTGGCCGATCATATTTCCCTGGGTGATGCCCAGTATTTTCAATGCCGTAAGATTGGCGAATTGCACGCGATTATCTTCACCGACCACCAGCACGCCCTGATCCATATTTTCGATCATGGTGGAGAATATTTTGCGAATGCTGCCGCTGCCGTTTTGATCTTCCAGTAATTTGGAAACAAAGATTGTCGATATATGTCGGACGTAATCAGAAAACTCGTGCAGGTTATCATTAATATGTTCCTGCTGCTCATGCGTGACGGCGATAAGGCTAATCACGCCGACGCAGGAATCCTGAAAAATAACCGGCGTACCGAGAAACGCTTTTTCCTTACAATTATCTTTACTGGTACATCCATCACATAAGGGATCGAAACGGGAATGGGTCACGACCTTTTCTTGTTTGGTTTCCAGGACATAGCGCAATAAGCGTGAATTAGTATTGAGTTTCTGACCAAGAAATTTGCCATAAGATCCCGTACCAGCCACCCGGCACAGGGTTTCATCAACAATCTCGACCTCAAGCTGCAACACGCTGGCGAGCATTCTGGCAAACCGTTGAATTGTCGGTTGAATCTGCATCAAAACGGATTGCGTATTGGCGGGTATCATAGCTTAACCTTCGAATATCACGTAATTGGTTGATATTTATAAAGTCGCTCACAGAATAATCTGAACCCTATGATACTAACCTGTCTGCCATTAACATTGATAAAAACACTTTTCCTTTATCATTCTCAGGTGGAAATATGGAAGAAACATCACATTTCTATATCAATATGAGAATAACAGCGTCTAATTTATCAATTTGACGGCGCGCCCCCCTTATTCCATGAATAACGGCTTTCTTATTTTCTCATCGGCAACACGGCATAAATAAAGCCAAACGATTACGTATTAAATAACGGTTAATAAACGGCGTTAATTTGTGATTCATTTCTCATAATCCGGGCCATTACGGCTTATTAAACGGACCGGCAATGATTCTGGCACAGTTATTGTTAAGACAGAGATATCGCTGTGAATCGCGTTTCTCGATGCCCGGCTAATTTGATGCCAGACACAGCAAAATGCCACCTTGCCTGTCATTCCACTACCAGGATCTAAAAATGAAAACTGTTAATGAGTTGATAAAGGATATCAATGCGCTGAACTCTCACCTTCACGAGAAAGACTTTCTGTTGACGTGGGAGCAAACCACAGATGAACTGAAACAAGTGCTGGACGTCGCGGCCGCGCTGAAAACGCTGCGTGCGGAAAATATTGCAACGAAGGTTTTCAACAGCGGTCTTGGTATCTCCGTATTCCGCGATAACTCTACGCGCACCCGCTTCTCCTACGCTTCCGCGCTGAATTTACTCGGCCTGGCGCAACAGGATCTCGACGAAGGCAAATCGCAAATTGCCCACGGCGAAACCGTACGTGAAACCGCCAACATGATCTCTTTCTGCGCCGATGCCATTGGTATCCGCGACGACATGTATCTGGGTGCCGGCAACGCCTATATGCGTGAAGTGGGCGCTGCGCTGGATGATGGTCACAAACAGGGCGTACTGCCCCAGCGCCCGGCGCTGATCAACCTGCAATGCGATATTGACCACCCAACCCAGTCGATGGCCGATCTGGCGTGGCTGCGCGAGCATTTTGGTTCACTGGAAAACCTCAAGGGCAAGAAAATCGCCATGACCTGGGCCTACTCTCCCAGCTACGGCAAACCGCTGTCCGTGCCGCAGGGCATCATCGGCCTGATGACCCGCTTTGGTATGGACGTGACGCTGGCGCATCCGGAAGGTTATGACCTGATACCTGACGTGATCGAAGTGGCGAAAAATAACGCCAAATCCTCTGGCGGCAGCTTCCGCCAGGTCACCAGCATGGAAGAAGCGTTCAAAGACGCCGACATCGTGTATCCGAAGTCCTGGGCACCGTACAAAGTCATGGAGCAGCGTACCGACCTGCTGCGCGCCAACGATCATGACGGCCTGAAAGCGCTGGAACAAGCCTGCCTGGCGCAGAACGCCAACCACAAAGACTGGCACTGCACCGAAGAGATGATGAAGCTCACTAAGCAAGGCGAGGCGCTGTATATGCACTGCCTGCCGGCGGATATCAGCGGCGTGTCCTGTAAAGAAGGCGAAGTCACCGAAGGCGTATTCGAAAAATACCGCATCGCCACTTACAAAGAAGCCAGCTGGAAGCCCTACATCATCGCCGCCATGATCCTTGCGCGTAAATATGCCAAACCCGGTGTTCTGCTGGAGCAGCTGTTGCAGGAAGCGCAAAAACGCATCAAGTAATTCACTCAGCCGGCCTGCGGGCCGGCCTCTTCACTCCCCATGATGTTATGAAGGATAAGGATGGGATATGTCAGTTTTCTCATTGAAAATGGATATCGCCGACAACCGATTTTTTAATGGTGAAACCTCGCCGCTGTTCTCGCAAAAACAGGCGCAGCAGGCCCGCCAGTTTCATCAGAAGATCGCGGGATATCAGCCGACACCGCTGTATGCACTGGATGAATTAGCCGGTCTGTTCGGCGTCAAAAAAATCCTGGTCAAAGATGAGTCCCAGCGCTTCGGGCTCAACGCTTTCAAAATGTTGGGCGGCGCTTACGCCATCGCCCAACTGCTGTGCGAGAAGTATCACATCAACATTGCTGATTTCTCGTTCGAGACCATCAAAACCACCATCAGCGAAAAAATGACCTTTGCCACCACCACCGATGGCAACCACGGTCGCGGCGTGGCGTGGGCGGCGAAGCAGCTCGGCCAGAACGCCGTGGTGTATATGCCGAAGGGCTCCGCTCAGGAGCGCGTGGACGCGATCCTTAAATTAGGCGCGGAGTGCATCGTCACCGACATGAACTATGACGACACCGTGCGCCTGACCATGAAAAACGCTCAGCAAAACGGCTGGGAAGTGGTGCAGGACACCGCATGGGAAGGCTACACCACCATCCCTACGTGGATCATGCAGGGTTACGCCACCCTGGCGGACGAAGCCGTCGAACAGATGAACGCGATGGGCATGAAACCCACCCACGTCCTGTTACAGGCGGGGGTCGGTGCCATGGCGGGCGGCGTACTGGGCTACCTGGTGGATGTCTACGGGCCGCGCAATCTGCACTCGGTGGTGGTTGAACCGGAACTGGCCGACTGCGTTTACCGCTCCGGCGTGAAAGGCGAAATCGTCAACGTCGGCGGCGATATGGCCACCATCATGGCCGGTCTGGCCTGTGGCGAGCCAAACCCGCTGGGCTGGGAAATTTTACGCAACTGCGCCACCCAGTTCATTTCCTGCCAGGACGCCGTTGCCGCGCTGGGGATGCGTGTGCTGGGCAACCCGCTCGGCAGCGATCATCGCGTGGTCTCTGGCGAATCCGGCGCGGTGGGCCTTGGGGTGCTTGCTGCCGTGCATCACCATCCACAGCGCGACGCCTTAATGAAAAAACTGGGACTGGATAAAGATTCTGTGGTGCTGGCGATCAGCACTGAAGGCGATACCGACGTGAAGCATTACCGCGAAGTGGTCTGGGAAGGCAAACACGGCATTCCGGGTTAACACCGCGCACTTTCACACTGACGAATTGACGCTCCCTGTCGGACGGGGAGCCTAAGACTGGAGAATCAGAGATGGCTAAGCATATTCCGTTCGCGCTTATTCTGGAAAAAGCGAATCACTACAAAGACGATATGACCCGTTTTCTACGCGACATGATCGCCATTCCCAGCGAGAGCTGCGACGAGAAGCGCGTTATTCACCGCATCAAGCAGGAAATGGAAAAAGTCGGTTTCGATAAAGTAGAAATCGACCCGATGGGCAACATTCTCGGCTACGTTGGCCACGGCCCGCGCCTGGTGGCTATGGATGCGCACATCGATACTGTCGGCATCGGCAACATCAAAAACTGGAACTTCGACCCGTATACCGGCATGGAAACCGATGAACTGATCGGTGGGCGCGGTGCATCCGACCAGGAAGGCGGCATGGCGTCAATGGTTTACGCCGGTAAGATCATCAAAGACCTGGGCCTTGAGGACGAATACACGCTGCTGGTCACTGGCACCGTGCAGGAAGAAGACTGCGATGGCCTATGCTGGCAGTACATCATCGAGCAGTCCGGCATTCGCCCTGAATTTGTGGTCAGCACCGAACCTACCGACTGCCAGATTTATCGCGGCCAGCGCGGTCGTATGGAAATTCGTGTCGACGTGCAGGGCGTTAGCTGTCACGGCTCCGCCCCGGAGCGCGGCGACAACGCCATCTTCAAAATGGGCCCGATCCTCAACGAATTGCAGGGGCTGTCTCAGCGCTTAGGCCATGACGACTTCCTCGGCAAAGGCACGCTGACCGTATCAGAAATCTTCTTTACCTCGCCAAGCCGCTGCGCCGTGGCGGATAGCTGCGCGGTCTCCATTGACCGTCGTCTCACCTGGGGTGAAACCTGGGAAGGCGCGCTGGATGAAATCCGCGCCCTGCCGGCGGTACAGCAGGCTAACGCGGTGGTCTCGATGTACAACTATGACCGTCCGTCGTGGACCGGCCTGGTTTACCCCACCGAGTGCTATTTCCCGACCTGGAAAGTGGAAGAAGACCACTTCACGGTTCGCGCGCTGGCAGCGGCCTATGAAGGCCTGTTCCACCAGCAGCCGGTCGTTGATAAGTGGACCTTCTCCACTAACGGCGTTTCGATCATGGGCCGTCACGGCATTCCGGTGGTCGGCTTTGGTCCGGGTAAAGAACCAGAAGCCCACGCGCCGAACGAAAAAACCTGGAAAGCGCACCTGGTCACCTGCGCCGCCATGTATGCCGCGATCCCGTTGGCCTGGCTTGCCACAGAAAAACAATAACCCTCGTGCTATCCCTCCGGCTTCATAGCCGGAGGGGTTCTGGAGTAACTATGCGTGTACTGATTAAAAACGGCACCGTCGTCAACGCCGACGGCCAGGCCCGCCAGGACGTGCTGATCGAGAACGGTCATATCCGCCAGGTGGCCCCCGCCATTAACCCCGAACTGCCCTGTGAAACCCTCGACGCCGAAGGCTGTTACGTGATGCCCGGCGGCATCGACGTGCATACCCATTTTAATATTGATGTCGGCATCGCCCGTAGCTGTGATGATTTTTTTACCGGTACCCGCGCCGCCGCGTGTGGCGGTACAACAACCATTATCGACCATATGGGATTTGGGCCGGCAGGCTGCAAACTGCGCCACCAGCTGGAGGTATACCACGGTTACGCCGCCCATAAAGCCGTGATCGACTACAGTTTCCACGGCGTGATCCAGCATATCAACCACGCCATTCTCGACGAAATCCCCATGATGGTAGAGGAAGGGATCAGCAGCTTTAAGCTCTATCTCACCTATCAGTTCAAGCTCAATGATGATGAGGTGTTGCAGGCCCTGCGCCGCCTGAACGACGCCGGCGCGCTAACCACGGTTCACCCGGAAAACGATGCGGCTATCGCCCGCAAGCGGGCCGAATTTATCGCCTCTGGCAAAACCGCGCCGATGTACCACCCGCTCAGCCGCCCGCTGGAATGCGAAGCCGAAGCCATCGCCCGGATGATCAACCTGGCGCATTTGTCGGGCGATGCCCCGCTGTACATCGTGCATCTGTCAAACGGTCTGGGATTGGATTATTTACGGCTGGCGCGGGCGCAGCATCAGCCTGTATGGGTGGAAACCTGCCCGCAATATCTGCTGTTGGACGAGCGCAGCTACCAGGCGGAAGACGCGCTGAAGTTTATTCTCAGCCCGCCGCTGCGCAACGTGCGCGAGCAGGACAAGCTGTGGTGCGGCATCGCCGACGGCGCAGTGGACGTGGTGGCGACCGACCATTGCACCTTCTCACTGGAGCAACGCCAGCGTCTGTCCGGCGGCGATTTCAGCCGCTGCCCGAACGGCCTGCCCGGCGTGGAAAACCGCCTGCTGCTGCTGTTTTCCCACGGTGTGATGAGCGGGCGCATTTCTCCCGAACGTTTTGTCGCCTTAACCAGCGCGACGCCGGCCAAACTGTTCGGCCTGTGGCCGCATAAAGGCCAAATCGCCCCCGGCGCAGACGGCGATATCGTCATTATCGACCCGCGCCGTACCACCACCATTCGCCATGAAAACCTGCACGACAACGCCGACTATTCCCCCTGGGAAGGCATGGTGTGCCAGGGCGAAATTCGCCAGACCCTGTCGCGCGGCAATACCGTTTTCCGCGACGGCAAATTTACCGGTAGCCCCGGACAAGGACGCTACCTGCGACGTAAACCGTTTAAACACCCGGTTCCCTGACCGGCAAAGTGGCGTAAACGGATGACCCCGAACCCCTACGAAGTGAGGAAAGGATGAGTAAGAAAATTGTTCTCGCCCTGGGCGGGAATGCCCTTGGCGACGATCTGGCCGGACAGATGGCAGCGGTAAAAACCACCTCCCAGGCGATAGTCGATTTAATCGCCCAGGGCCATCAGGTGGTGGTGACGCACGGCAACGGCCCTCAGGTAGGCATGATCAACCTGGCGTTTGAAGCCGCCGCCAAAACCGAGGCGCATACCCCGATGCTGCCAATGTCGGTTTGCGTGGCGCTGAGCCAGGGCTACATCGGCTACGATCTGCAAAACGCGCTGCGCGAAGAGCTGCTTTCCCGCCAGATGCCGATCCCGGTCGCCACGCTGATCACCCAGGTCGAAGTGGACGGCAACGATCCGGCGTTTCTCAACCCCACCAAACCTATCGGTTCATTCTTCAGCGAACAGGAAGCGGCGCATTTGACCCAGCAGGGCTACACCATGAAAGAGGATGCCGGGCGCGGCTATCGTCGCGTCGTGGCCTCGCCGAAGCCAGTGGATATCATCGAAAAAGAGACCGTTAAAGTGATGATGGAAGCGGGCCACGTGGTGATCACCGCAGGGGGCGGCGGTATTCCGGTGATCCGCGAAGACCTGCATTTGCGCGGTGCCAGCGCGGTGATCGACAAAGACTGGGCCAGCGCCCGGCTGGCGGAGATGATCGATGCCGACATGCTGATTATCCTTACCGCGGTAGAAAAAGTGGCGATCAACTTTGGCAAGCCCAACGAGCAGTGGCTGGATCGCCTGTCGCTGAACGACGCCCAGCGTTTTATCGACGAAGGGCATTTCGCCAAAGGCTCGATGCTGCCGAAGGTGGAAGCCGCCGCCGCGTTCGCCCGCTCCCGTCCGGGCCGCGAGGCGCTGATCACCGTGCTGAGTAAAGCCAAAGAAGGGATTGAAGGCAAAACCGGCACCATTATCAGCCAGTAGCCGTTTACGCCAGAAACGACAAAGGGCGCCGCAGCGCCCTTTGTTTTTTTAATGCCTTACGCCACCGTCAGCACTTCCTGCGTGGATTTCACGCCCTGGTGCATTAGCGTCATCACTGCTTCCAGCACCCCGCCGCCAATGGCGCGGGCCTTATCGGAGACGCTGGTATAGTCTGCCGCTGCGCCGCGCGGATCAATATCACCGATTTTAAATCCGCCGCTGACTGCCAGCCCGTCATTCAGTAAGCCGCGCACCATTCCCGTTAGCGGCGCTTCGATAGGCGTGTCGCCGATATGGGCAATCACATCGCCCTCTTTGACGATGTCGCCCAACGCTACCCGGGCGTGCATAATCCCGGCTACCGGCGCACGGATCACCCTGCGAGAGGTATGGCCCATAATATTGCCTGGAATGCCGGTATTTTCCTGCGCCGTCCCGTTATAAATCACCTGCCCCAGCCAGTGTCCGCGATTGGTTTCGATCACCGCATGGCAATCTTTTCCGGCGGTAAAGCCCGGCCCCAGCGCCAGGGTAATCGGTGCCATGCCGCAGTGGGTGCCGGTATTTTCTTTGGCGAGGATGGCATCCACCACGCAGCCTGGCTCCAGCACGTTCAGCGTGGTGCAATCCGGGTCGATCAGCACCGGCACTACGCCGCTGTCCGCCAGGGCAAGCGCCTCTCTGGCAGAGGTGGTACGTTTCGCCCTTACCCCTTCCACCACCATTTCGCCGTCAAAAACTGCCTGGGCGAACGCCACGGTACGGCGGATCACCGTGGGTTTATCGACCTCCAGCATGATCACTTTAAACCCCGCATGGAACAGACGCAGCGCCACGCCGGTGGCAATATCCCCTGCCCCGCGGATCACAATCCGCTGATGATGAGAGGGATGCGCCGCCTGGCTCATCAACCCGCCCGCCGCGTGGTTTTTAATCTGCAATATTTCCGCTAACACGCTAATGGCGATTTCCTGCGGGGTTTCCGCGCCGATGTTATATCCCACCGGGGCATGGAACCGGGAAAGCTGTTCTTCGGTGAGCCCGCTTTCACGCATCTGGCGAATAAACACCTGGGCTTTACGGCGGCTGGCCAGCAGCCCAAGCCAGGCAACCGGGCGGCCAATCAGTTTATCCAGCGCCTCACGGTCCTGATTATTGGTGGCGATCAGCACAAAATTATCGGGTTTGATATCCAGGGCATCCACGGCGGCGGAAAACGACGCGGCGTGCAGCAACTGGGTTGCAGGTGGGAAGAAATCAGGGTTAAGGCTTTCCGGGTAAATATCTGCCACTGAAATTTCGAATCCGAGCGGCTGCGCTGCCAGGGCAATCGCCCGGTTAACATGGCCTGCGCCAATTAACACCAACCGGGGCCGTAGCCCGTGAACGCTGATATACACTGACATCGCGCCGCCACAGTCAGACCCGACCGCATCGTCGCCGTTACGCGCCATGCGGCCGTGGAACAGCCGGGGTTTACGTTCACGCATCGCCTCCAGCGCTTCGTCGATCACCCGGCGCTCAACCATGCCGCCGCCAACGGTGCCGACGATGGACCCATCCTGATGAATAATCATTTGCGCCGAATGGCGCGGCGTGGAGCCGCGGCTATCGATAATTTGCGCCATGGCGAACGGGCAATTCGTCTCTTCGAGTTTTGCAGCTTCAGTGAAAATATTCATTGTTACCTCAATAGAAATATCCATTCGGCGCCCCAGTAAACCTGGGCTGCTATCTCACCACTCTGCACGTGATAGGCGGGGTTTCCTGCACCGCCCCCTGCCAGATAGCGTCCACATCGTCGGCCTCCAGCATGTCTCTCAGGGTTTGCTGATGATTCTCATATTGAGAACCACGGTTGATAAACCAGACCCGGCGACAGCCCGGCGGCGTGCCTTTAAACAGCCCCAGCGGGTGTTGGATCAGCCGCCGCATGGCGGTCAAATCCAACCGCTCTCCGGCGCAAAGCCCGGTAATTGCGGCAAACTGCGCCCAACGATGAACGTTATCCGGTCCAACTGGCTTATCGAACAGGCCCCCGCCGGTTACCCCTATCACGCAGCGACTGGATTGAGGTATGCAAGGTTCATGCTCAGCGGGCGCTTTTAATGCAAAACCGCGAGCGCCGTCGGCTTCTATCAAAATGACATCCAGATCCTGTTGCGCAATCAGGCGGTCTATGATTTCCGGCGAGAATCCACGCACTTTGTTATGGGCAATGTTCCAGCCAGCGAAACAGGCCATCAGCGACGACTGGAAAAGGTGGGCAGGAAGTTGCGTGGGATCGCGGCAAAGCGTTACCGGACAGGCGGAATCGGGCATATACATCTGGGTGGTGGTGGTAATTAACACGCGTCTGCCGATACGACAAAATAATCTGGCTAACCAAAACAGCGTGCTGGTTTTACCGCCAGCGCCCACCAGACTTATTATTACCGGTTTGGCAAACGCGTTCACATCACATAACAGGGCGTCAGGATCCGGTATATTTTTCGCTATTGTCATCAGGCTCCGGGATGAAAAAAATAAAGTGGAACACATTGACTGCATAATTACCGCTGCGGGTCTTTCATCCCGAATGGGGCAATGGAAAATGATACTACCCTGGCGGGATAGCACAATGCTTGATGCAAGTATCAAAAACGCGCTTCAATTCTGCTCACGCATTATTCTGGTCACGGGATTTCGCCATGAAGAACTTGCGCAACGGTATATTCATGATCCGCAACTGTTAATTGTTTATAACCCTGATTATTTATCGGGACTGCTCTCTTCCGTTCAGGCAGGCGCGGCCCATGTGAACACAGAATATTGTTATCTCACTCACGGCGACCTCCCCTGTTTAAAATACAACATCTTTAATAATCTCTGGCACTTACGCGGAGACTACGCGCTAATGCCGCATTATCGCGGTAAACCTGGCCATCCGATTTTACTGCCTCACACGCGTCTGATGCAGGCTGCTCGATTAGCCAATGTTCGCTCCATGCGCGAAGCGTTAATGGCCGGAGAATATCGTTTTTGTGAAATGAATCACCCGGAAATAATTTTCGACGTTGATACGCCTGAAGATTTCCAGGCACTACAACGCCGGGGGCAAGATAAATTAAGCGGCAAGGATCGTCGCCAATGATAATTATTATTCATTCTCCTTACACCTTATCATTATGATAACAACACGGTTGTTTTGAGAAAAAGCAGTATCCCGATGACACACCGTCCGGCGCATATAAACAGAGTGATTTTAATTCTCATTTGTAAGCTGTGAGATATTTCACAAACCCAGGCCAACTTTCGAGGCTTCTCACAAATCTGTTTATTAGCTGGGCCCTGGATAAATAGCTGGTGCGATTGTTGCTCCTTTAACGTAATCCACCGGACGTTATATCACTGCCGGTAATTCCGATTAAAAATGTTACGTTAAGGAGAGGGTTATGGGGGATATCATGCGTCCCGTCCCGTTTGAGGAACTTTTGACGCGCCTGTTTGATGAATACCACCTGCACCACACTATCTTTGGTATTCCTGAACAACAGTTTTATCAGACCGGGCAACACCAGCCGATTTCCGTATTTGGCGAAACCTGCGCCACGCCCGTTGGCCCAGCCGCCGGACCGCATACCCAACTCGCACAGAACATCATTACCTCCTGGCTGACGGGTGGCCGTTTTATCGAACTGAAAACGGTGCAAATTCTCGATCGGCTGGAGCTGGAAAAACCCTGTATCGACGCGGAAGACGAATGCTTCAATACCGAGTGGTCCACTGAATTCACCCTGCTGAAAGCCTGGGATGAATACCTGAAAGCCTGGTTTATTCTGCACCTGCTCGATGAGATGTTCACCGCGCGCGGCCCGGACGACGCCAAATCCTTTATCTTCAATATGAGCGTCGGCTACAACCTCGACGGCATTAAACAGCCGCCGATGCAGCAATTTATCGACAACATGATGAACGCGGCGGATCACCCGAAATTCGCCGAGTATCGCCAGACCCTCAAGCGCTGGCTGGCTAACCCGGCATTTATTGCCCGCCTGCCGGAAGCAAAACGCGAACAGCTCGCCACGGTGGATACGCGGATCCCGTCAAGCCTGGTTCATGGCGTCACGCTTTCCACTATGCACGGCTGCCCGCCCAATGAAATTGAAGCCATCTGCCGCTATATGCTGGAAGAAAAAGGACTCAATACCTTTGTGAAACTTAACCCGACGCTGCTGGGCTACCCGCGCGTTCGCGAAATTCTCGATACCTGCGGTTTCGACTATATCGGCCTGAAAGAAGAGTCGTTTGACCACGACCTGAAGCTCGATCAGGCGCTGGCGATGCTGCAACGCCTGATGACGCTGGCGAAAGAGAAACACCTGGGCTTTGGGGTGAAACTCACCAACACCCTCGGCACCATCAACCATAAAGGCGCATTACCGGGCGAAGAGATGTATATGTCCGGGCGCGCGTTGTTCCCGCTGTCGATTAACGTGGCGGCGGTGCTCTCCCGGGCCTTTAACGGCACGTTGCCAATTTCCTACTCCGGCGGTGCCAGCCAACTTACCATTCGCGATATTTTCGACACCGGTATTCGCCCGATTACCATGGCGACCGATTTGCTGAAGCCAGGCGGCTACCTGCGCCTGAGCGAATGCATGCGTGAACTCGAAAAATCCGACGCCTGGCATATGCAGCAGGTCGACGTGGCGCGTCTTGATGAACTCGCCAAACGTGCCGTCAGCATGGAGTACACCCAAAAACACTGGAAGCCGGAAGAGCGCATCGAAGTGGCCGAAGGGCTGCCGCTCACCGACTGCTATGTTGCACCGTGCGTCACGGCCTGCGCCATCAAGCAGGATATTCCTGAGTACATTCGTCTGATGGGCGAGCAGCGCTATGCCGACGCGCTGGAGCTTATTTATCAGCGCAACGCCCTTCCCGCCATTACCGGGCACATCTGCGATCACCAGTGCCAGTACAACTGTACCCGTCTCGACTATGACAGCGCGCTCAACATCCGCGAGCTGAAAAAAATCGCGCTGGAGAAAGGCTGGGAAACCTACAAACAACGCTGGCATAAACCGGCGGGCTCCGGTTCACGCCATCCGGTAGCAGTGATTGGCGCAGGCCCGGCGGGTCTGGCGGCGGGTTATTTCCTGGCGCGCGCTGGCCACCCGGTGACGCTGTTCGAACGTGAGAAAAACGCTGGCGGCGTGGTGAGAAATATCATTCCGCAGTTCCGTATTCCGGGCGAATTGATCCAGCATGATATCGATTTTGTCACCGCCCACGGCGTGAAAATCGAATACGGCTGCGACCCACATCTGACGGTAGACAAACTGCAACAGCAGGGCTTCCATTATGTGCTGATCGGCACCGGCACCGAGAAAAACAGCGGCGTCAAACTGCGTGGCGATAACCGCAACGTCTGGAAATCACTGCCGTTCCTGCGCGAATACAACCTCGGCACAAATCTGGAACTCGGCAAGCATGTGGTGGTGGTCGGCGCGGGCAACACCGCGATGGACTGCGCACGCACCGCGCTGCGCGTGCCGGGCGTTGAAAAAGTCACCGTGGTGTACCGCCGTTCCTTACAGGAAATGCCCGCCTGGCGTGAAGAGTACGAAGAAGCGCTGCATGACGGCGTACAGTTCCAGTTCCTCAGCAACCCGGAACAGTTTGACGCCGACGGCACGCTGACGGTGCGCGTGATGGCGCTGGGCGAACCCGATGCCAAAGGCCGCCGCCGCCCGGTAGAAACCGATGACGTCCGCACCATGCAGGTAGATAGCCTGATCACCGCCATCGGCGAGCAACAGGATAGCGACGCCCTGCGCGCCATGGGCGTCCCGCTGGATGACAACGGCTGGCCGGTAGTCAACCACTTCGGCGAAACCAGCCGCCCGGACGTGTTCCTGATTGGCGATGTACAGCGCGGCCCGTCTTCGATTGTTTCCGCCATCGGCAACGCCCGTCGCGCCAGCGATGTGATCCTGACGCGGGAAAATATCCGCTCCCATCAGAGCGATAAGCACTGGAATAACGTCAACCCGGCGGAGATTTACCGTCGTAAAGGCGCGATCTCCGTGGCGCAGGTGGATAAAGACGATCGCGACGCCTTTGTCGCCCAGGAAGCTGAGCGCTGCCTGGAATGTAACTACATCTGTAGCAAGTGCGTCGATGTCTGCCCCAACCGCGCCAACGTCTCCATTGCCGTGCCTGGCTTCCAGAACCGCTATCAGACGCTGCATCTCGACGCTTACTGCAACGAATGCGGCAACTGCGCCCAGTTCTGCCCGTGGCAGGGCAAGCCTTACCAGGACAAGGTCACGGTATTCAGCCTGCCGGAAGATTTCCGCAACAGCGCCAATCCGGGCTTCCTGGTGGATGACAGCCGGGTACATATCCGCCAGGGCGAACAAACCTGGGAATTAACCATCGGCAGCGATGGTCAGTTCCGGGATGTGCCCGCCGGGTTGGATGACATGTGCCGCATCATCAGCCATGTACACCAGCACCATCACTATCTGTTAGGCCGGGTGGAGGCATAATCATGCTTATTTTAAAAAATGTTACCGCCGTGCAGTTGCATCCGGCGATGGTGATGGAAAACGTTGATATCGCCATCGACGGCGATGAAATCCTTGCGGTCGGGCCAGCGTTAACCCAACGCTACCCGGATGCGTCATACAAAGAGATGCATGGCCGGGTGGTAATGCCCGGCATCGTCTGCTCGCATAACCATTTTTACTCGGGGCTGTCGCGCGGTATTCAGGCGAAGATCGATCCCTGCCCGGATTTTATCTCCACGCTGAAAAACCTCTGGTGGCGGCTGGACCGGGCGCTGGATGAGGAATCGCTTTATTACAGCGGTCTGATTTGCTCGCTTGAAGCCATCAAAAGCGGCTGTACCGCGGTTATCGATCACCACGCTTCGCCGGCTTACATTGCGGGCTCGCTGGACACGCTGCGCAACGCGTTTATCAAAGTGGGCTTGCGCGGGATGACCTGCTTCGAAACCACCGACCGCAACGGTGGATTGAAAGAGCTCCAGGCGGGCGTTGAAGAGAATATCCGCTTCGCGAAGCATATTGATGCGGCGAAAGAGAAAGGCCAGCAGCCATACCTGGTGGAAGCCCATATCGGCGCGCATGCGCCCTTCACCGTACCCGATGCCGGATTAGCGATGCTCAGCGAAGCCGTCAAAGTCACCGGGCGCGGGTTGCATATTCATGCGGCAGAAGACAGCTATGACGTCTCCCATAGCCATCACCACTACGGCAAAGACCTGCTGGCGCGACTGGCGGAATACGACCTTATCGACAGCAAAACGCTGATCGCCCACGGGCTGTACCTTTCCGCTGACGATATCACGCTGCTGAACGACAAAGACGGTTTCCTGGTGCATAACGCCCGTTCCAATATGAACAACCACGTGGGCTACAACCATCAGCTCACCCGTATTCGTAACCTGGCGCTCGGTACCGATGGCATTGGTTCCGACATGTTTGAAGAGATGAAATTCGCCTTCTTCAAACACCGTGACGCCGGCGGCCCGCTGTGGCCGGACAGCTTCGCCCGCGCCCTTACTAACGGCAACGCGCTACTGAGCCGCAACTTCCACGCCAAATTTGGCCGCCTGGAAGCCGGGTACAAAGCGGATCTGACCATTTGCGATTACGCCTCGCCAACGCCGCTGCTGGCAGAAAACGTCGCCGGGCATATCGCGTTCGGTCTCGGTTCGTCGAGCGTGCACAGCGTGATGGTGAATGGCGTGATGGTCTACGAAGACCGCCAGTTCGCTTTTGATTGTGAACCTGTCTATGCGCAAGCACGAAAAATCGCCGCCCGGATGTGGCAACGCATGGATGCACTGAATTAAAACCTGGCGCCTCCCGGCTAGCGGGAGGCGAAAAATGAGGGTGAATTATGATTGAGCAATTTCTTACACCAGGCTCCATCGAGCAGGCGCTGGAACTTAAGCAGCGTTATCAGAATGATGCCGTCTGGTTTGCCGGCGGCAGCAAGCTAAATTCCGCGCCGGGCCGCACTGAAAAAACCGTGGCGATCTCGCTTCAGAGATTGTCCCTCGACTGGATCGACTGGGATAACGACTGCCTGCGCATCGGCGCAATGACCACGCTGCAAACCCTGCGTGACAGCCATCATCTGCCCCCGGCGCTGTATGAGGCACTGGGCTTTGTTTACTCCCGCCACCTGCGCAACCAGTCCACCTTAGGCGGAGAAATCGCCGCCATTGAACAGGAGTCGGTGTTAATTCCGGTTTTGCTGGCGCTGGATGCGGTATTGGTGTTTGGCGACGGCGAAACCGTGGCGCTGGAAAGTTATCTCGCGCAGCCTGTCGGTCGTCTGATTACCGAAATCATTATTAAAGACCCTTACCGTGCCTGTTCAACCCGCAAAATTAGCCGTTCCCAGGCGGGACTCACGGTACTCACCGCCGCCGTGGCTATCGATGAAGACAATAAAGTGCGCATCGCGCTGGACGGCGTCGCGGATCGCCCATTGCGGCTACGGGATGTGGAGGCACAACGGCTGGACGGCGAGCGGCTTGAAGCCGCCGTCGGCGCGGCGATTTTCCCGCGTGACGATGTGCGCGGCAGCGTGGCCTACAAGCGTTATATCGCCGGTGTAGTCGTGGCTGACCTGTACGCGGACTGCCAGCAGAAGGGAGAGGAAATCCAATGATCATTCAATTTACGCTCAACGGCAGCGCGCATCAGCTTGATGCCCATCCCGGCGCGAACGTCCAGAAACTGCTGTTTGGGCTGGGAATGCACTCGGTACGTAACAGCGACGACGGCTTCGGCTTTGCCGGTTCGGACGTGATCCTGTTTAATGGCCGCCTGATTAACGCCTCACTGCTGATTGCCGCCCAACTGGAAAACGCCAAAATCACCACGGCGGAATCGTTAGGGAAATGGAATCAACTCAGCCTGGTGCAACAGGCGATGGTGGACGTCGGCGTCGTTCAGTCAGGCTATAACGACCCTGCCGCTGCGCTGATTATTACCGAATTACTGGATCGCATCGCCAAACCGACCCGCGATGAGATTGACGATGCGCTATCTGGCCTGTTCAGCCGCGACGCCGGCTGGCAACAATACTACCAGGTGATCGATCTGGCGGTGGCGCGCAAAGCCGATCCCAACGCCACCTGCACCGTGGCGCCCACCTTCCGTGACGATCTGGCCGTGGTCGGTAAGATCCACCCGAAAACCGACGCCGCTAAAATGGTCCAGGCCAAGCCCTGTTACGTGGAAGATCGCATTACGTCGGATGCCTGCACCATCAAAATGCTGCGCAGCCCCCACGCGCACGCGCTGATAACCCACCTTGACGTCAGTAAAGCCGAAGCGCTGCCCGGCGTGGTGCACGTGATCACCTGGCGCAACTGCCCGGATATTTACTACACCCCCGGTGGGCAAAGCGCGCCGGAACCCTCACCGCTCGACCGACGCATGTTCAGTAAAAAACTGCGTCACGTGGGCGACCGCGTGGCGGCGGTTGTCGCCGAAAGCGAAGAGATTGCGTTGCAGGCGCTGGAACTGATCGACGTGCAATACCAGGTGCTTAAACCGGTGATGTCGATTGATGAAGCCATGGCGGAAGACGCGCCGGTGGTTCACGACGAGCCGGTGGTGTATGTCGCGGGCGCGCCGGATACGCTGGAAGAAGACAATAGAAAAGCCGTCCAGCGCGATGAGCATATGATTATCAACTTCCCGATTGGCTCGCGTCCGGCGAAGAATATCGCCGCCAGCATTCATGGCCACATCGGCGACGTTGAGCGCGGCTTTGCCGACGCGGACGTGATTATCGAACGCACCTATTCGTCAACCCAGGCCCAGCAGTGCCCGACCGAAACCCACATTTGCTTTACCCGCATGGACGGCGACCGGCTGGTGATCCATGCCTCCACCCAGGTGCCGTGGCACGTGCGTCGCCAGGTGGCGCGCATCGTCGGTCTGAAGCAAAACAAAGTACATGTGATTAAAGAGCGCGTGGGCGGCGGTTTCGGGTCGAAGCAGGACATTTTGCTGGAAGAAGTGTGCGCCTGGGCCACCTGCGTGACGGGCCGCCCGGTCTGGTTCCGCTACACCCGTGAAGAAGAGTTTATCGCCAATACCTCGCGCCACGTGGCGAAAGTCACTGTTAAGCTGGGGGCCAAAAAAGACGGGCGCTTAACGGCCATCAATATGGATTTCCGCGCCAACACCGGGCCGTTCGGCAACCACTCGCTGACGGTGCCCTGTAACGGCCCGGCGCTCTCGCTGCCGCTCTATCCGTGCGATAACGTCGATTTCCAGGTGACGACCTATTACAGCAACATCTGTCCAACCGGGGCCTATCAGGGCTACGGCGCGCCGAAAGGCAACTTCGCCATCACTATGGCGCTGGCGGAGCTGGCGGAGCAGTTGCAGATCGACCAACTGGAGATTATCGAGCGCAACCGCGTTCACGAAGGCCAGGAGCTGAAGATCCTCGGCGCGATTGGCGAAGGTAAAGCGCCGACCTCAGTGCCCTCCGCCGCCAGTTGCGCGCTGGAAGAGATCCTGCGCCAGGGCAGGGAGATGATCCAGTGGGATTCGCCGAAACCCAGCGAAGGCGACTGGAAGATCGGTCGCGGTGTGGCGATCATCATGCAGAAATCCGGCATCCCGGATATCGATCAGGCTAACTGCATGATCAAACTGGAATCTGACGGCACCTTTATTGTCCATTCCGGCGGCGCGGATATCGGCACCGGGCTGGATACGGTGGTCAGCAAACTGTCTGCGGAAGTCCTGCGCTGCCCGCTGGAAGATGTGCATGTCATTTCCGGCGACACCGACCACGCGCTGTTCGATAAAGGCGCTTATGCTTCGTCCGGCACCTGCTTCTCCGGCAACGCGGCGCGTATGGCCGCCGAAAACCTGCTGAAGAAAATCCAGTTCCACGGCGCGCAAATGCTCGGCGAACCGGAAAGCGACGTCACCATTGTTGCGCCTGGCATCGTACGCGGTAAGAAAGGTGAAGTGACTTACGGGCAGATCGCCCATAAAGCGGAAACCGGCACCGGGTTCGGCACGCTGGTGGCAACGGCCTGCTACATCACGCCGGAATTCGCCTTCCCGTACGGGGCCAACTTTGCCGAAGTGGCGGTGAACACCCGCACCGGCGAGATCCGGCTGGATAAATTCTATGCCCTGCTCGACTGCGGCACGCCGGTTAACCCGGATCTCGCCCTGGGGCAGATCTATGGCGCAACGATGCGCGCCATCGGTCACAGCCTGATGGAAGAGATCATTTACGACGACGAAGGCCATCC
The DNA here is from genome assembly GCF_056155425.1 of Atlantibacter sp. MEI4A-1023. NCBI lineage: Bacteria > Pseudomonadati > Pseudomonadota > Gammaproteobacteria > Enterobacterales > Enterobacteriaceae > Atlantibacter > Atlantibacter sp. MEI4A-1023. The sequence goes on along the minus strand of NZ_CM149568.1, from coordinate 812,655 downwards.
GATCACCCGTGATTTACGCAGCTACGGCGCGCCCAAAATTGGCGACATCCCGCGCGACTTCCGCGCAGTGCTGGTGCCAAGCGATGACAAAGTCGGGCCGTTCGGCGCGAAGTCCATCTCTGAGATTGGCGTAAACGGGGCTGCCCCCGCTATCGCTACCGCCATTCATGACGCCTGCCAGGTCTGGCTGCGGGAATGGCATTTCACCCCGGAGAAGATCCTCAGCGCATTAGGAAAATTGTAATTGTGCAGGCCGCTTCGGCGGCCTGTTTCCAACGATTCAATGCCTCACAACATAAGCGTCTGCATAAAGAGCGTGTACCGGCTCAGGGCTTGCTGTACCTGAAATTCGGGTGGTTTAGAGCAGATTTTTATTAATTGAATCAGATGATCATATTTGCTTAACAGGAGTAAAGGGATGTCTGATATATCGCACAAAGGTTCGGATCTTATTTATGAGTTAGAAGATAATCCACCGTTCCACCAAACCCTGATTGGTGCCATAACCCACCTGCTGGCAATTTTTGTGCCGATGGTGACCCCCGCGCTGATTGTCGGCGCTGCGCTGCAACTCTCAACCGAAACCACCTCTTACCTGGTTTCCATGGCGATGATCGCCTCCGGCGTCGGCACCTGGCTCCAGGTGAATCGCTACGGGCATATCGGCTCAGGTTTACTGTCTATTCAGTCGGTCAATTTCTCGTTCGTTACGGTGATGATTGCGCTGGGCAGCAGCATGAAAAGCGACGGCCTGCATGAAGAACTGATCATGTCGGCGCTGCTGGGCGTGTCGTTCGTGGGCGCGTTTTTAGTGGTCGGCTCCTCGTTTATTCTGCCCTACCTGCGCCGGGTTATCACCCCTACCGTCAGCGGCGTGGTGGTGCTGATGATCGGCCTGAGCCTGATCAAAGTCGGCATAATCGATTTTGGCGGCGGGTTTGCCGCCAAAAGCAGCGGCACCTTCGGCAACTATGAAAACATCGGCGTCGGTCTGCTGGTACTGCTGGTGGTCATCGGCTTTAACTGCTGCCGCAGCCCGCTTTTGCGCATGGGCGGCATCGCGATTGGCCTGATTGTCGGCTACATCGTGTCGTTCTGCCTGGGCATGGTGGACTTCAGCAGTATGCGCAATCTGCCGCTGGTCACCGTCCCGATCCCGTTCAAATACGGTTTTGAATTCAACTTTCATCACTTCCTGGTGGTCGGCACCATTTATCTGCTGAGCGTGCTGGAAGCCGTCGGGGATATCACCGCCACCGCGATGGTCTCGAACCGCCCTATCAAAGGCGAAGAGTACCAGTCGCGCCTGAGGGGCGGCGTGCTGGCTGATGGGCTGGTGTCGGTGATCGCCTCCGCCGTTGGCTCGTTGCCGCTCACCACCTTTGCCCAGAATAACGGCGTGATCCAGATGACCGGCGTGGCTTCCCGCTATGTGGGGCGGTTTATCGCCGTAATGTTAGTTGTCCTCGGTCTGTTCCCGAGCATAGGGCGCTTCTTTACTACCATCCCCGCACCGGTGCTCGGCGGTGCAATGACGCTAATGTTCTCGATGATCGCCATCGCCGGGATCCGCATCATCATCACCAACGGCCTGAAACGCCGGGAAACCCTGATTGTCGCCACCTCGTTAGGGCTGGGCCTGGGCGTTTCCTACGATCCGGCGATCTTCCAGGTGCTGCCAGCCTCTATCTACGTGCTGGTTGAAAACCCCATTTGCGCAGGCGGCCTGACCGCCATCCTGCTGAATTTGTTGATTCCGCTCGGGCAGAAGCAAGAAGAGCCAGTGCCCCATGCGGTTGAAGAACTGGATTAACCATTAAGGAGTCGATCATGTCAGGCGAACAGACGCTAAAAGCCGTGCGCGGGAGCTTTCTCGATATTACCCGCACCGTTGAGCATCCAGAGGAAATCGAGTCCGCGTTGCGTTTTGTGGAAGACGGGCTGCTGTTGATCCGCGACGGTAAAGTGGCGTGGTTTGGGCAATGGGAAGAGGGAAAATCGCAAGTTCCTTCCTCTATTCGCGTGCGCGATTACAGAGGCAAAATCGTGGTGCCGGGGTTTGTCGATACCCATATTCACTATCCGCAAAGTGAAATGGTCGGTGCCTATGGCGAGCAGCTACTGGAGTGGCTGAATAAACACACCTTCCCCACCGAACGCCGCTATCAGGATGCGGAATACGCCAGGGAAATGTCGACCTTCTTCCTTAAACAGCTGTTACGCAACGGCACCACCACGGCGCTGGTATTCGGCACGGTGCACCCGGAATCGGTGGACGCGCTGTTCGAGGCCGCCAGCCAAATCAATATGCGGATGATCGCCGGGAAAGTGATGATGGACCGCAACGCCCCGGACTATTTGCTGGACGACGCCGAAAGCAGCTATCTGCAAAGCAAAGCGCTGATTGAGCGCTGGCATAAAAATGGCCGCCTGCTGTATGCCATCACCCCGCGCTTCGCCCCGACCTCCACGCCGGAACAGCTGGCGATGGCGCAACGGCTGCGCGAGGAGTATCCCGACACCTGGCTGCATACCCATCTTTGCGAAAACAAGCAGGAAATCGCCTGGGTGAAAGAGTTGTTTCCGGAACACGACGGCTATCTGGATGTGTATCACCAGTACGGGCTAACCGGGAAACGCAGCGTGTTTGCCCACTGCGTACACCTGGAGGAAAAAGAGTGGGATTGCCTGAGCAAAACCGGGTCCAGCATTGCGTTCTGCCCGACCTCCAACCTCTATCTCGGCAGTGGTTTGTTCAATCTACAACAGGCGTGGCGCAAAAAAATCAAAGTGGGTATCGGCACCGATATCGGCGCGGGCACCACCTTCAACATGCTCCAGACGCTGAACGAGGCTTATAAAGTGGTGCAGCTACAGGGCTACCGGCTCTCCGCTTACGAGGCATTTTATCTGTCGACATTGGGCGGCGCGCATTCGCTGGGGCTGGACCATTGCATCGGCAACTTTACGCCGGGTAAAGAGGCCGATTTTGTGGTGCTGGAACCCACCGCTACCCCGCTCCAGCAACTGCGCTACGACAACTCCGTCTCACTGGTGGACAAGCTGTTCGTGATGATTACGCTCGGCGACGATCGCTCAATTTACCGTACCTACGTCGATGGCCGTCTGGTTTATGAACGCACCTGATTATTACAATGTTAACTGAGGGCATTCTTATGTCTGGCGATACGCTACACACACCCAATACCGCGCAGCCGCGCAATGCACTGGACCATTATTTTAAAATCTCCGAGCGCGGCAGCACCACGCGCCAGGAGATCCTGGCGGGTTTAACCACCTTTCTGGCGATGGTCTATTCGGTCATCGTGGTGCCGGGGATGTTAGGCAAAGCGGGCTTTCCGCCGGGCGCGGTGTTTGTCGCGACCTGTCTGGTGGCGGGCTTTGGCTCGCTGCTGATGGGGTTGTGGGCAAACCTGCCGATGGCGATTGGCTGCGCCATTTCGCTAACCGCGTTTACCGCATTCAGCCTGGTGCTCGGCCAGCAGATCAGTATCCCGGTGGCGCTTGGCGCGGTGTTTCTGATGGGGGTGATTTTCACCGCCATTTCCGTGACCGGCGTGCGCACCTGGATCTTACGTAATCTGCCGATGGGCATTGCCCACGGCACCGGTATCGGGATCGGCCTGTTCCTGTTGCTGATCGCCGCCAACGGCGTCGGCATGGTGATCAAAAACCCGCTGGAAGGTTTACCGGTGGCACTGGGCTCCTTTACCTCTTTTCCGGTGATGATGAGCCTGTTGGGCCTGGCGATGATCTTCGGGCTGGAGAAGTCACGCATTCCTGGCGGGATCCTGTTGGTGATTATCGGCATCTCGATCATTGGGTTAATTTTCGACCCGGCGGTGAAGTATCACGGGCTGGTGGCGATGCCGAGCCTGAGCGGTGAAGACGGCAAGTCGCTGATTTTCAGCCTGGATATTATGGGCGCGCTGCAACCGCACGTGCTGCCCAGCGTGCTAGCGTTAGTGATGACCGCGGTGTTTGACGCCACTGGCACCATTCGCGCCGTGGCGGGCCAGGCCAATTTGCTGGATAAAGATAACCAGATTATTAACGGCGGTAAGGCGCTGACCAGCGACTCGGTGAGTTCGATTTTCTCCGGGTTAGTGGGCGCGGCACCGGCGGCGGTGTATATCGAATCGGCGGCGGGAACGGCGGCGGGCGGTAAAACCGGCCTGACGGCGGTGGTGGTCGGCGCGTTGTTCTTGTTGATCCTGTTCTTGTCACCGCTGTCGTATCTGATACCGGGTTACGCCACCGCGCCTGCGCTGATGTACGTTGGCCTGTTGATGCTGAGCAACGTCTCAAAACTCAACTTCAACGATTTTATCGACGCCATGTCTGGCCTGGTGTGCGCGGTGTTTATCGTGCTGACCTGTAATATCGTTACCGGGATTATGCTGGGCTTCGTGACGCTGGTGGTTGGCCGGGTGTTTGCCCGTGAATGGGATCGCTTGAACATCGGTACGGTGGTGATTGCCGCCGTGTTAGTGATTTTCTATGCCGGGGGCTGGGCGATTTAACCTTCTGATAAAAAGAAAAAACCCGCTTCGCGAAGCGGGTTTTTTATTGGCGGTAACTAAACGGCCAGCTGGCTTGCGGCGTTGCGCTCAAACATCGCCAGCATATCCCGCGCTGCCTGATGCCCGGCCGCCATCGCCGTGACCACTAAATCCGCGCCGTGCACCGCATCACCCCCGGCAAACACGTTATCGCGGGTTGTTTGCGTTGCCAGTCGCCGCGCGCCGCCGGTGATGATGAGCCCATCGTCATCTCGCCGCACGCCGCTGCCCTGGAGCCACGGCATCGCGTGAGGCCGGAAGCCAAACGCCATAATCAGCACATCGGCGGGCAGTTCAAATTCAGAACCGGCTATCGGCTGGGGCCGCCGCCGCCCATCCGCGCCTGCTGCGCCCATCTCGGTGCGAATCAGCCCAATACCGCTCACCTGGCCGCGCGCGTTACGGGCAATGTACTGCGGCTGGACGTTGAATAAGAATTCCACGCCCTCTTCCCGGGCATTGGTCACCTCCTTGCGCGAGCCTGGCATACTGGCTTCATCCCGGCGATAGGCGCAGGTGACGCTGGCCGCCTCGCGCCGCGCCGAGGTACGCAGGCAGTCCATCGCGGTATCCCCACCGCCCAGCACCACCACCTGCTTACCTTTCAGTTCGGTCCACGGGTAGTCGGGTGAATCCTCCAGGCCCATCACCCGTCGGGTATTGGCGATTAAAAACGGCAGCGCCTGAATCACGCCATGCGCATCTTCATGCTCCAGCCCGGCGGTCATTAATCCATACGTTCCCATCGCAAGGAAGACCGCGTCGTACTCTTCGGTTAATTGATGGAACGTCTTATCGCGGCCAATCTCGCAGTTAAGATGAAACTGAATGCCCATCTCGCTGAAAATTTCGCGCCGCTGGCTTAATAGCGATTTGTCTAACTTGAACGGCGGAATGCCGAAGGTCAGCAGCCCGCCGATTTCCGGATGGCGGTCAAACACGTCGACTTTTACGCCTTCGCGCGCCAGGAAATCGGCGCAGCCTAATCCGGCAGGCCCTGCGCCAATCACCGCGACCCGCTCGCGGCGCGGCAGTGCGGGAATAAAGGTGGGCCGCCAGCCCATTTTCAGCGCGCTGTCGGTAATATAGCGTTCGAGGTTGCCGACGGTGACCGCGCCGCTGCGGTTTTTCAGGGTGCAGGCCCCTTCACACAGGCGATCCTGCGGGCAAACGCGACCACATATTTCGGGTAATGAGCTGGTCTGGTGGGAAAGCTGTGCCGCCTCTTTAATTCGCCCCTGTTGAACCAGGCGGATCAAATCAGGAATGGCGTTATGCACCGGGCAGGTCCAGTTACACCAGGCTTTCTGCGCGCAGTACAGGCAGCGCTCGCTTTCATAGCTGGCCTGCGCAGGGTCCAGCCCGTGATAGATCTCATCAAAATGGGTTTTGCGCTCGGCGGCGTCGCGCTTTTCCGCGCCCTTGCGCGGCGGCTTACGCAAGATAATTTTGTTCGGCGGCTCCGGCATAAACCCCTGCGGGTTCGCCGCCTGCAACTGGCGGGCGCGGCGCAGCTTGCCGAGCCCGTTACCGTCCATCACGCGTAACGCCTGGGTCGGGCAATGGGTCACGCAGGCAGGCTGGGCGTTTTCCACCGACTGGCAGAGATCGCATTTCTGCGCCAGTAGGCCTTTCTGCCCGGGGGCGACGACAATATCAATCGCGCCAAACGGGCAGGCCACCAGGCAGCTTTTACAGCCGATACAGCGCGCAGGATCCAGCTGGATAACGTCGCTCTCATAGTGCAGTGCATCCACCGGGCAGCTTTTGACGCAGGGCGCATCCAGACAATGTTTGCAGGTTACCGCGCAACTGTGTTCGCCATTGAAAATCACACGAATGCGCGGCAGGAAATCGCTGCGCTGATGCGGCCAGCCGTCGTTATGTGCAACCACACAGGCAACCTCACAAGCGCGACAACCGATGCACTCCCTGGCATCGGCGACAATCAATCTGTTCATAGGCATCCTTTATGTTTCGGTTTGTGAAATTACGTTTCTGATAGCAATGCAAGAACCGGGCGATGTTGTGATTTCCCCGCAGGCAAAGAGAAATGTTGTGAATGCCATCAAATTAATCGCGCCAGAACTGTGGCAAGCGGTTTTCTAAGGCAGTGGTTGCGCTCTCAGAATGAGAGGCGGGAATGAGGCATAAAGAACGATTTTATCCTCACGCGATCCTGAGATTACCGATCCACAATGAACCGCCTGCGTTATCAATCTGAGAATCTGCGTTTTTATCAAATGCAAACGCTTGCGTGGCGATCCCTGCTGAAGTCTGCCCAAAGCGGCAACTTTGTGAACTCCTCCGCGTTTTAATCACTTCCTTCCGCCTGAACGAAAAACTGGCACTTTCTGAGCATGGTGTCAGGGGTTGGCAACCGTAATCACATCACGGCAGATCCGGGTCGTCTCAGACCGTCGTCAGAGGAAGCCGTATTCACGCAGGCAGCGCCTGGTCTGCTCGCGGGTTTAACAAAAGGAAGGCATTCATGAGTACGCTTGATTCACGACCACAAACGCTCCCCCACGATAGCGCCGCGCCGACGGACGAAGTCGATCGCGTGTTGTCTCCGGCAAAATTGTGCATTCTCGGATTACAGCATGTGCTGGTGATGTATGCCGGTGCGGTGGCGGTGCCGCTAATGATTGGCGACCGGCTCGGGCTTGATAAGGAAACCATCGCGCTGCTAATCAGTTCCGATTTGTTCTGCTGCGGCGTGGTGACCCTGCTGCAATGTCTGGGCGTGGGCCGGTTTATGGGGATTCGGTTGCCGGTGATTATGTCTGTGACCTTCGCTGCGGTAACGCCGATGATCGCCATTGGCCTCAACCCGGATATCGGCCTGACGGGGATCTTCGGGGCGACGATCGCGGCGGGCTTGATCACCACCCTGCTGGCCCCAGTGATTGGCCGCCTGATCCCGCTGTTCCCGCCACTGGTGACCGGTGTGGTGATCACCTCGATTGGGCTAAGCATTATTCAGGTGGGCATCGACTGGGCGGCGGGCGGCAGAGGCAACCCGCATTATGGCGATCCGGTTTATCTGTGCATCTCGTTTGCCGTGCTGCTGTTTATTCTGGTGGTGACCCGCTTTGCTAAAGGGTTTATGTCTAACGTCGCGGTGCTGCTGGGGATCGTGTTTGGCTTTGTGCTGTCGCTGATGGTGAATGAAGTGAATCTGACCGGCCTGCACGATGCCAAATGGTTTGCCATCGTCACGCCGATGGCGCTGGGCACGCCGGTATTCGATCCGGTGTCGATCCTCACCATGACTGCCGTGTTGATTATCGTGTTTATCGAATCGATGGGGATGTTTCTGGCGCTCGGGGAGATCGTCGGGCGCAAACTGACCTCGCAGGATATCGTGCGCGGCCTGCGGGTGGACGGCGTCGGCACGCTGTTTGGCGGATTGTTTAACAGCTTCCCGCACACCTCGTTTTCACAAAACGTCGGGCTGGTGAGCGTGACCCGCGTCTATAGCCGCTGGGTGTGCGTGGCGGCGGGGATCATTTTGATCCTCTTCGGCATGGTGCCGAAAATGGCGGTGCTGGTGGCGTCTATCCCGCAATTCGTGCTGGGCGGCGCGGGGCTGGTGATGTTCGGAATGGTGCTCGCCACGGGCATTCGCATTCTTGCCCGCATCAATTACACCACGAACCGTTATAACCTCTATATCGTGGCGATAAGCCTGGGCGTGGGGATGACGCCGATGCTGTCCCACAACTTTTTCTCACAGTTCCCCGCCATCCTCCAGCCGCTGCTGCACAGCGGGATCATGCTCGCGACCTTTAGCGCGGTGACGCTGAATCTGTTTTTCAACGGTTACCACCCACAAACCGGGCTGGCGGAAGAGCCGTCGTGCGTTAGCGGCAAGTCGGTGAGAACGGTGCGGATGTGGCTGCTGTTGCGCAAAGTGAAGAAAAATCAGGAATCGGGGGAGTGAGATAAAAAAAGCCCCGGTGTGAAAACCGGGGCTGATGATAAGTCAGAAAACTTATTTAACCGGACGCATCGCCGGGAATAGGATCACGTCGCGAATGGTGTGGCTGTTGGTGAACAGCATAACCATACGGTCGATACCAATGCCCAGGCCCGCGGTCGGCGGCAGGCCGTGTTCCAGCGCGGTCACATAGTCTTCGTCATAGAACATGGCTTCGTCGTCACCCGCATCTTTGGCATTCACCTGATCCTGGAAACGCTGCGCCTGGTCTTCCGCGTCGTTCAGCTCGCTAAAGCCGTTACCGATTTCACGGCCACCGATAAAGAATTCAAAGCGATCGGTGATTTCCGGGTTCTCGTCGTTACGACGCGCCAGCGGAGACACTTCTGCCGGGTATTCGGTGATGAAGGTCGGCTGGATCAGATGCGCTTCTGCTACTTCTTCGAAGATCTCGGTCACGATGCGGCCCAGACCCCAGCTCTTCTCAACCTTGATGCCGATGGATTCAGCAATCGCTTTGGCGGAGTCGAAGTTGTCCAGATCGGCCATATTGGTTTCTGGACGGTATTTCTTGATCGCTTCGCGCATGGTCAGTTTTTCGAACGGCTTGCCGAAGTCGAACACTTCATCGCCGTAAGGCACTTCGGTTTTGCCCAGCACGTCCTGCGCCAGGGTGCGGAACAGCGATTCGGTCAGCTCGATCAGATCTTTGTAATCCGCATACGCCATGTAGAGTTCCATCATGGTGAACTCTGGGTTATGACGCACCGAGATACCTTCGTTACGGAAGTTACGGTTGATTTCGAACACGCGCTCGAAGCCGCCAACCACCAGACGCTTCAGGTACAGTTCCGGCGCGATACGCAGGTACATGTCCAGATCCAGCGCGTTGTGATGGGTGATAAACGGACGGGCAGACGCGCCGCCAGGGATCACCTGCATCATCGGGGTTTCCACTTCCATAAAGCCGCGGCCCACCATGAACTGACGGATACCCGCCAGGATCTGTGAACGCACTTTGAAGGTGTTGCGGGATTCATCGTTAGAGATGAGATCCAGGTAACGCTGGCGGTAGCGCGCTTCCTGATCCTGCAGGCCGTGGAATTTATCCGGCAGCGGGCGCAGGGCTTTGGTCAACAGACGCAGTTCGGTACAGTGAATCGACAGCTCGCCGGTTTTGGTTTTAAACAGCTTGCCGCGCGCCGCCAGGATATCGCCCAGATCCCACTTTTTAAATTGCTCGTTGTAAACGCCTTCCGGCAGATCGTCGCGGGCAACGTACAGCTGAATGCGGCCGCCAACGTCCTGCAGGGTTACGAAAGAGGCCTTACCCATAATGCGGCGGGTCATCATACGACCGGCCACCGCCACTTCTACGTTCAGCGCTTCCAGCTCTTCGTTTTCTTTGGCATCAAATTCAGCGTGCAGTTGGTCAGAGGTGTGGTCGCGACGGAAATCGTTCGGGAACGCGACGCCCTGCTCACGCAGTTGCGCCAGCTTCTCGCGACGAGTCTGGAGTTCGTTATTAAGATCGACTACCGCATCTGCGTTCTGCGCGTGTTGTTCAGACATGTTGGTTCCTCATAACCCTGCTTTCAAACTTGCTTCGATGAATTTGTCCAGATCGCCATCCAGCACCGCCTGCGTGTTACGGGTCTCAACACCGGTACGCAAGTCTTTGATGCGGGAGTCATCCAGTACGTAAGAGCGGATCTGGCTGCCCCAGCCGATATCCGATTTGTTGTCTTCCAGCGCCTGTTTCTCAGCGTTTTTCTTCTGCATTTCAAGCTCATACAGCTTTGCTTTCATCTGCTTCATAGCCTGATCTTTGTTCTTGTGCTGAGAACGGTCATTTTGGCATTGCGTCACCGTACCGGTCGGAACGTGGGTAATACGCACCGCGGATTCCGTACGGTTAACGTGCTGGCCGCCCGCGCCGGATGCGCGATAAACGTCGATGCGCAGATCCGCCGGGTTGATTTCGATATCGATATCATCATCCACTTCCGGGTAGACAAACGCGGAACTGAACGAAGTATGGCGACGGCCGCCGGAGTCAAACGGACTCTTGCGCACCAGGCGGTGAACGCCGGTTTCAGTGCGCAACCAGCCGAATGCATATTCGCCGGAAATCTTGATGGTGGCGGATTTAATACCGGCCACTTCGCCTTCGGATTCTTCGATAACTTCGGTTTTGAAGCCGCGTGCTTCAGCCCAGCGCAGGTACATACGCAGCAGCATACTGGCCCAGTCCTGGGCTTCGGTGCCGCCGGAACCGGCCTGCAGGTCGAGATAGCAGTCGGCGCTGTCGTATTCGCCGGAGAACATACGGCGGAATTCCAGCTGCGCCAGTTTGGCATCAAGCTGCTCGAGCTCAACAACGGCTTCGTTGAAGGTTTCTTCATCATCGGCTTCTACCGCCAGTTCCAGCAGACCGGTGACATCTTCCAGGCCCTGGTTTAACTGGTCCAGCGTATCGACGATGGCTTCCAGAGACGAGCGCTCTTTACCCAGCGCCTGGGCGCGTTCGGGCTCGTTCCAGACGTCAGGCTGTTCAAGTTCAGCGTTTACTTCTTCGAGACGTTCTTTCTTTGCATCGTAGTCAAAGATACCCCCTAAGAACGTCGGTGCGCTCGGTGAGGTCCTGAATACGGTTTTTTACCGGGTTAATTTCAAACATGGTCAATATGATCTTTAAGTGATGACGGTAGTCAGAATGCGGTCGTAAGGGCGAAAGTTTACCGGAAATTCGCCCTTTTTTATAGCGAAACTGGCGTTAAAGCGGCCAGAGATGGTCGATTATTAGCTGCAGGCTGCGATTGCCGCGAAACTCGTTGATATCCAGCTTATAAACGATTTCCACCTCGCGTACCCCCGCGTCGGGCCAGCGGGCAGTATCGACGTTAAACGCGATGCCGTCTAACAGCGGGCCGCCCTGCGCGGGTTCCAGCATGACTTTGAGGTGCCGCTCGCCCACCAGCCGCTGCTGCAACAGGCGAAAACGCCCGTCAAACACCGGTTCCGGGAACGCCTGGCCCCACGGGCCGGCATCGCGCAGCATCTCCGCGATGTCCAGCGTCATCTCTTGCGGTTGCAGCGGGCCGTCGGACCACACTTCCCCTTCGAGTAACGCCGGATCGAGCCATTGCTCCACCAGTTCCGCAAAACGCTGCTGGAAGGTCTCGATTTTTGAGGCTTCCAGCGACAGGCCCGCGGCCATGGCATGACCGCCGAATTTGAGGATCAGCCCCGGATTCAGCGTATCGAGCCGCTCCAGCGCATCGCGCAGATGCAGCCCGGGAATCGAACGGCCTGAGCCTTTGAGCGTGCCGTCGCCCGCAGGCGCGAACGCGATCACCGGGCGATGGAACCGCTCTTTGATGCGCGACGCCAGAATCCCCACCACGCCCTGGTGCCATTCAGGATGATAAATCGCCAGCCCGATCGGCAGTTCGTCTGCGCTTTTCAGGCAGGCATCGCACAGCGCCAGCGCTTCCGCCTGCATACCCTGTTCGATCTCTTTACGGGTCTGGTTCAGGGCATCCAGTTCATTCGCCAGTACGCGCGCTTCGCCGGGGTTATCGCACAGCAGCAGCGCCACGCCCACCGACATGTCATCCAGCCGCCCGGCGGCGTTTAAACGCGGGCCGAGGGCGAACCCCAGATCGCTTGCCGCCAGCTTTTGCGGGTCGCGGTTAGCGATTTCCAACAGTGCGCGAATGCCTGGCCGGCATTTCCCGGCGCGAATGCGGCTCAACCCCTGCCAGGTCAAAATACGGTTATTGGCATCGAGCGGCACCACGTCCGCCACGGTGCCTAATGCCACTAAATCGAGATATTCCGCCAGATTGGGAATAGCGATGCCCTGCTCGTCAAACCAGCCCTTGTCGCGCAAGTGGCTGCGCAGCGCCAACATCAGGTAAAACGCCACACCGACGCCCGCCAGAGATTTCGACGGGAATTCACAGTCCGGCAGATTAGGATTGATGATGGCTTCGGCGGCTGGCAACGTGGCGCCGGGCAGATGATGATCGGTCACCAACACCGGAATACCGTACTGATGCGCGTGCTCCACGCCCGCATGGGAGGAAATGCCGTTATCCACCGTCATGATAAGCTCAGCGCCCAGCGCTTTTGCCTGATCCACCACTTCCGGGCTCAAGCCGTAGCCGTCTTCAAAACGGTTCGGCACCAGATAACCAATCTCTTTCCCGCCGAGACTGCGTAGCGCCAGCACGCTAAGCGCAGTGCTGGTTGCGCCGTCGGCGTCAAAATCACCCACTACCACAATGCGCTGCGCGGTTTTAAACGCCTGATACAGCATCTCGACGGCGGCATTGATGCCGGTTAACTGCTGCCAGGGAAGCATGCCTTTTACGCTGCGCTCGAGATCTTCCGCGCCGCGCACGCCCCGGCTGGCATAAAGCCGTTTTAACAGCGGCGAAAGCGTCGACGGCAAAACGGCGGTTTCATCAACCGTCCGCCGACGGAGTTGCGATTGTTGCGTCACCCGTTATTGCCCGCTGGTCTGTTTCTGATGTTCGTCGAGGAAGGCTTTCATCTCTTTCGGCCCCTGATAGCCCGGCACCACGTAGCCGTTGCTCAACACAATCGCTGGAGTACCGGTCACGCCAAACTGCACGCCCAGCGCGTAGTGATCGGCGATGTCGATATCGCAACTGGTTGCGGGTACGGATTTGCCATTCATGGCATCATCAAAGGCTTTATTGCGGTCTTTGGCGCACCAGATAGATTTCATGTCTTTCTCCGCCTGGCTCTGAATGCCCTGACGCGGGAACGCCAGATAACGCACGGTGATGCCCAGTGCGTTATAGTCTTTCATCTCTTCATGCAGCTTATGGCAATAGCCGCAGGTGATATCGGTAAATACCGTGATCACGTGTTTTTCCTGCGGGGCTTTATAGACAATCATCTCTTTTTCGAGCTGGACGAGTTTGCCCATCAGCAGCTTGTTGGTCACATTGATCGGCGAGCTGCCGCTGACGTCGTACAGCGGCCCCTGAATAATGTGTTTGCCGTCTTCGGTGACATACAGCACGCCGCTGCCGGTCAGCACGGTTTTCAGGCCCGGCACCGGAGAAGCCTGAATGTCTGCGCTTTGCACGCCCAGTTTCGCCAGCGACTGTTTAATCACCGCATCGTCAGCGTGAACCATACCGGAAACCGTGGCTGCCAGAAGGGTTAGCAGCATAAAACCTTTTTTCATAACATGTCCTTTAGTCAGCAAGCACTTACGCACGCGGGTGATGCTGTTGATGAAGTTGGCGCAGGCGTTCAGTCGCCACGTGCGTATAAATTTGGGTCGTTGATAAATCGCTATGGCCCAGCAGCATTTGCACCACGCGCAGATCCGCGCCGTGATTGAGCAAATGCGTGGCGAAGGCATGGCGTAAAACGTGAGGCGACAGTTTATCGCTATCAATACCTGCCAGTGTGGCGTAATGCTTAATGCGATGCCAGAAAGTCTGGCGCGTCATTTGTTGCGCGCGGTTACTGGGAAACAGCACATCGCTGGACTGGCCGTTGAGCAGCCACGGGCGGCCGTGTTCAAGATACTGCTCCAGCCAGTGCACCGCTTCTTCGCCCAGCGGCACCAGGCGCTCTTTATCGCCTTTACCCACCACGCGCACCACACCCTGACGCAGGCTGATATCGCTCATCACCAGCCCCACCAGTTCAGACACGCGAAGCCCGGTAGCGTAAAGCACTTCGAGCATCGCCTTGTCGCGAAGTTCAATCGGGTTGCCTTCCAGCGCAGGGGCCTGCAATAGCCGGTCAACCTGGGCTTCGCTTAAATCCTTCGGCAAGCGCTGGGGCAGTTTCGGCGAGGCCAGTTGAGCGCTGGGATCGTCCGGACGCACTTTTTCCCGGTACAAATGTTGAAACAGCCGCCGGATGGCGCTGAGCAGGCGCGCGGAACTGGTCGCCTTGTAACCGCCTTCGACGCGCTCGGCGAGCAGCCCCTGCAAATCATCACGGTTGGCGGAGAGTAAATCCCGCTCATGGTGATGAAGCCACTGCACCAGCATCGTTAAGTCCCGACGATAGGCGCTAAGGGTGTTTTCCGACAGATTCCGCTCCAGCCAGAGCGCATCCAGAAACTGTTCGATGCGGGCAATATCCTGTTCCACACGAGCCTCTCGTTTATCATGCAGGGTTGCATTATGCATGATAGCGACCGCGATCTGGTACACTGAGCCACCCGCACAGCAAGAAATGAGATGTAATCGCGATGAAAATGGGTCTTTTTTATGGTTCCAGCACCTGTTACACCGAAATGGCGGCGGAAAAAATCCGTGACATTATCGGGCCGGAGCTGGTTACGTTACATAACCTGAAAGATGACGCCCCGGCGCTGATGGCGCAGTACGACGTGTTGATCCTCGGCATTCCGACCTGGGATTTCGGTGAAATTCAGGAAGACTGGGAAGCCGTCTGGGATCAACTGGATACGCTGGACCTCGACGGAAAAATCGTTGCGCTGTACGGCATGGGCGACCAGCTCGGCTACGGCGAATGGTTCCTCGACGCTTTAGGCATGCTGCACGATAAGCTGCTGCCAAAAGGCGTGAAGTTCGTGGGTTACTGGCCTACGGAAGGGTATGAATTTACCAGCCCGAAACCGGTGATAGCTGATGGTCAGCTGTTTGTCGGCCTCGCGCTGGATGAAACCAATCAATACGATTTAAGTGACGAGCGTATTGAGCAGTGGTGTGAACAAATACTCGGAGAAATGGCAGAACATTTCTCCTGAGTGATTATGAAGGGCGGCCGCTTTGCGGTTGTTGCAACAGCACCCGGCGCAAATCGCGCCATTCACTGGCATCCATACTGTCCGCCGCAAGCCACAAATGCTGGCTGCGCTGCGTCTCTGGATGCCGTAAACGCAGCAGCATACCGCTTTGCAGCATCCACGGCGCGCCGGTCAATTCCCATTCCACGCCCTGCCAGCGTAGCCGGTAATCCATCGTAAGCTTCACCTCACCCTGCAGCGAATGAATACGCCGCTGGCTGCGCACGCAATCAAACACCACCAATGACAGTAAAACTAACCAAACCGGCATATAACTTAACGGCCAGGGCAGCAGCAGGATGACCGCTGCGACAATGCCGTGCAGCATGAGAGAAAACCACTGTGCGCGCCACGAGACGCGCAGATCAGATTGCCACAGGACCACGATCCCGGTTCCGCGTCTGAATCAGTTGCACCATGCGCTGCAATTCACTGTCTACAGGCTTACCGTGATTCATTAACCAGTTGAAAAGATCGGGATCGTCGCATTCGAGCAGGCGAATAAACACGCGTTTATCGTCATCGCTCAGAGAGTCGTACTCATGTTCAAAGAACGGCATGATAGAGATATCCAGCTCGCGCATCCCGCGACGGCATGCCCAGTGGATACGGGCTTTATTATTAATATCCATGATTGCTTTCCTGGGTAATCACTCTGGGAGATGCCTGCTAGTGTAACTCTTTTTCGGCACTTCATTTAATGGAATGTTGTCATTTACGCGTCATCTTCCAAAAAACCTTATTAAAAATGAAACTATTACGCGTTTTTTGCGTGAAATCTCGTAAAAGAAAAAGACGGCACGAATGGCAATGTCAAAGCGCTTGCAATGTCTTGTGGCTCTTTTACCATTAGTCTCATTCGACTCTGCATGATGAACCGGGGCACTTTTATGGCATTTAATCCGTTTCCACCGCGCCAGCCAACGGCTGCCGCTCGACTGCCTTTAACGCTTATCTCCCTCGAGGACTGGGCGCTGGCGACCATCACCGGCGCTGATAGCGAAAAGTATATGCAAGGCCAAGTCACGGCGGATCTTGCGCTGATGACGGAAAACCAACATCTGCTGGTGGCCCACTGCGACGCGAAAGGAAAAATGTGGAGCAACCTGCGCCTGTTTCGCCAGAATGAAGGCTTCGCCTGGATCCAGCGCCGCAGCGTACGCGACGCGCAACTCACTGCGCTGAAAAAGTATGCCGTGTTCTCGAAGGTTACTATTACGCCGGACGACAACGCGGTGCTGTTAGGCGTGGCGGGTTTCCAGGCGCGCGCCGCCCTGGCGAACCACTTTTCCGTCTTACCGGATGCGGATAACCCGGCGGTCCATGACGACGACACCACCCTGCTCTGGCTACCATTGCCCGCAGAGCGTTTCCTGCTGATCACCACAGAGGAAAAAGCGCAGCAGCTTACCGAAAGCTTGCGCGGCGAGGCCCAGCTCAACGCCAGCCAACAGTGGCTGGCGCTGGATATCGAAGCCGGTTATCCGATTATCGATGAAGCCAATAGCGCGCAATTTATTCCCCAGGCGACCAACCTTCAGGCCTTTGGCGGCATTAGCTTTAAAAAGGGCTGCTATACCGGCCAGGAGATGGTGGCACGCGCAAAATTCCGCGGTGCCAACAAGCGCGCGCTCTGGACGCTGGTCGGAAACGCCAGCCGCACGCCAGCGCCAGCGGAAGATCTGGAATTGAAAATGGGCGACAACTGGCGACGTACCGGGACCGTGCTGGCTGCCGTGAAGCTGGACGACGGCACCGTGCGCGTTCAGGTGGTGATGAATAACGACATGGAAAGCGCCAGCGTCTTCCGGGTGCGTGATGAACCCAGCCACACGCTGGCGATTGAGCCGTTGCCGTATTCGTTAGAAGAGGCGTGATGAAATGCCCTTCGCTGCGGCGAAGGGCATCCATTTCTCCTGTTGGGTTAACCATTTTTCACTGCGCCTCTCGTGCTCATGAATGCAGGATCTCCCGCGATAAGGGGCATTTATCCGCACTCTCTTGAATACAAGCGATAGCAGTTAAATAATAATCAACCCAAGGCTAACGGAAATTATTTTAGTCATGCCCGCGCCACATCAGAAAAATCCAATATCTAAATATACGGAATCAGGTTTAAATACCGCGCACGTTATTCATGCCGAATTGTAATTGGTTTAATAACGCCCATCTTAGGGTAAGGCATGAATAAATAATGATCCACCCACCCTTTCGTAATAATTTTGCACGCGACGACACAAGAAAATGAATCATCAGCATATCCAGACTTTACTTTATATCTTGCGCTCACCGGGCGCATTCGATCACGTTGCAACGTGGGGGTGCATCATCGTAGCCAGCGCTGTTGGCGGCGGATTAGGTAGTCTCTTTGGGCTACTCGTGCGTTAATGCGTAACATCGTTATCAGGTAAAATGAAGTCCGCCACAAGTGCGGATTTTTTTATTTCCTCGCCAATTAAATATACATTTAATTAACGCTATAAATACCCTTAATGCAGATCAGCAACAGGACAGTAAATTAAAATCTCATCTTGTCCGAATAAAATTAAAAGCGCCTTTTACTTTGACCAAACGCAATATCAGACATTCTCTTTCCCCCTACATTCACGCCGCCCATAACAGGGCCATTAAACATTTAGGGGTTCTATTAATGAAAAAAATTATTACCGCCGCACTGGCCATGGCATCACTGTCTGCACTTGCCGGTCAACATACAATAACTGGCGGCTATGCTCAGACATCTGTGAAAGATGCGTATTCCATCGTGACCAATGATGATATCAATCCTAAGGGTATTAACCTCAAATATGGTTATGAGCCTGACGATTCAAAACTCGGCATCATGACGTCGTTAACCATCACTGGTGAGGAAAACGAACTCCATACGCCTTATGGCAAAGTTAAAGAAGAGATCGGCTACGGCTCATTAATGGGCGGCGTGAGCTACGCCGTTACCGACTGGGCCAAACCCTATGCGTTGGTAGGCGTTGCGCGTGGCGCATACAAACTGACCGCATTTGGCGATTCTGACGAAGAAACCGACACCGATTTTGCCTATGGTGCGGGTGTTCAGTTGACCCCTGTATCAGGCTTCACAATTGATGCAGGCGTTGAAGCGGCAAAAATTGGCGACGTTAAAACCACCACCTGGGTTGTTGGCGCAGGCTGGCGCTTCTGATTACCTATTGCAGTATAAAGCCCGCATTGAGCGGGCTTGTTTAAACGGGTATTAGTGCTGACCGATGTACAGATAAATCGCCAGAAAATGACACACACTGCCGCCCAGCACAAAGCCGTGCCAGATGGCGTGGTTATACGGAATGCGTTTACACACGTAGAAAATCACGCCAAGCGAATAGACAATCCCGCCTGCGGCTAACAGCGTGACTCCGCCAGGCGCGAGTTTTTCCGTTAGCTGATAAATCACAATCAGTGACAGCCAGCCCATCGCCAGGTAAGTCACCAGCGACAGCACCTTAAAGCGGTGCGCGATGGTTAATTTAAACAGGATGCCCAGCAGCGCTAATCCCCAGATGACAATCATCAGAGTGCGCGCCAGCGGTGAATCAAGCCCCACAAGTAAAAATGGGGTATAGGTCCCGGCAATCAGAAGATAGATCGCGCAGTGGTCGAATTTTTTCAGCCAGATTTTCGCTCTGGCGTGGGGGATGGCGTGATACAGCGTTGAGGCGAGAAACAGCAAAATCATGCTGCCGCCGTACAGGCTGTAGCTGGTGATCGCCATGACGTTAGCATTGGCGTCCACCGCCTGAATCAGCAGCAGTACCAACCCAACGATCCCGAACACCAGCCCAATACCGTGGCTGATGCTATTGGCTATTTCCTCAGCCAGTGAATATCCCTTCTCAATTAATGGTTTGCTAACCATGAGGCGACTCCGGGGAAACTGAATATAAAAGCAGCTTCAATAGCCTAATTGAGAATGATTTCAGTGTACACCTGTTCGCTAAAATATTTATTTTACCGATGATGTACGGCGACCCGGCAAAGCCAAAACCTAAGCAGAAACCACTTCAAAAGTAATCACATATAACTGATTTACGCCGGGATAAATCTCGTTGATCACATTGCGCAGCACTTCAGGCGTCATATTCTCGTGGCGGGCATGTTCGTCGGTTAACGCGTTCAGCAACGTCGGCGTGACGCTCAGGACCTTAATGGTACAGAAGTAGCCGTCGTCTTCGTAGCGCCCTACCCGCAGAATTTGCCCCGGTTTGAAATGCGCCTCGCTCTCGTCGCGGATTGTAATGGTTTTACGCCCAGCCAGAATGTCGCTCTCAAAACGCTTAAAGAAAGTAATATCGTTCATAAGGTTCTCGTTGAAGTGAATCGCAGGATGCGGGGATATTACCTTTCCTGGGGTGGGTTCAACACCACAATTCCAGTATCCTTGAAACAGTGCATGAAAAAGGATCGCTCGCCGTGACGATATTCACCCATTCCGCCGTCGCCAGCCTGAATAACATCGAAATGATGGTCTATAACTACGTCGTCAAAAATCGCGACAAAGTGATGTATATGACGATCCGCGAGCTGGCCGAGGCGGTGGGCGTTTCTACGACCACGGTGTTGCGTTTTTGCCGCAAACTCAACTGCGACGGCTACTCCGAATTCCGGGTACGCTTTAAGCTCTATCTGGAGCAAAACGAGACCCAGCAGGCCAATTTTGGGGCCAGCGAGATTATCAGTTTTTTCCGCAGCGTGAATAACGACGAGTTCGAGCAGTTGCTGGATGAAGCCGTGGATATCATCCTGGCCTCAGAGCGCATTATTTTTGTCGGCGCGGGAACCTCCGGTTCGCTGGCTAAATACGGCGCGCGCTTTTTCTCCAACGTCGGGAAATTCAGTAATCACATCGATGACCCCTATTTCCCGGTCACCAACGATATGGCGAAAAACGCGTTGGCGATAGTGCTGTCGGTTTCCGGTGAAACGGCGGAAATCCTGCGCTTCGCCAGCCAGTTCAGCCTGCACCATTGCAAAGTGTTGTCGATTACCAGCCACGACAATTCGTCGCTGGCGAAACTGGCCGATTTTAATCTCTCCTGGCATATTCCCCAGACCCGTATCGCAGGCGTTTACGACATCACCACCCAAATCCCGGTGGTCTATATTCTTGAGACTCTGGGGCGCAAAATCGCCAGCAAACTGGGCGGATAAAACATCCTGTTTTCTGGCGGTAACAAGTCACAACCCGTTGATTTTGTTATATCGTGACATTTGCTTTTCCTTTTGCCAGACTCGCCTTCAACTCCTGTCTCACTATGTTCTGGGATCTCTACGATGAAAAAACTGACTTTACCCAAAGACTTTTTATGGGGTGGCGCGGTTGCCGCGCACCAGGTTGAAGGCGGCTGGAATAAAGGCGGCAAAGGCCCCAGCATTTGCGACGTGTTGACCGGCGGCGCGCACGGCGTTCCGCGTGAGATCACCCACAGCGTGGAAGCGGGAAAATACTATCCCAACCATGAAGCCGTGGATTTTCATGGCCGCTACAAAGAAGACATCAAACTGTTCGCAGAGATGGGTTTTAAATGCTTCCGCACCTCTATCGCCTGGACGCGTATTTTCCCGAACGGTGATGAACTGACGCCCAACGAAGAGGGCTTACAGTTTTATGACGACATGTTCGACGAATTGCTGAAGTACAACATCGAGCCGGTGATCACCCTGTCCCACTTCGAAATGCCGCTGCATCTGGTGCAGCAATACGGAGGCTGGACTCACCGTAAAGTGGTGGATTTCTTTGTGCGCTTCGCTGAAGTGGTATTCGAGCGCTACAAAAACAAGGTCAAATACTGGATGACCTTCAACGAGATTAACAACCAGCGCAACTGGCGTGCGCCGTTATTCGGCTATTGCTGTTCCGGCGTGGTGTACACCGAGCATGACAATCCGGAAGAGACCATGTACCAGGTGCTGCATCACCAGTTCGTTGCCAGCGCGCTGGCGGTGAAAGCGGCGCGCGGCATCAACCCGGCGATGAAAATCGGCTGTATGCTGGCGATGGTGCCGCTATACCCGTACTCCTGTAAGCCGGAAGACGTGATGTTTGCCCAGGAATCGATGCGCGAACGCTATGTCTTTACCGACGTGCAGCTGCGCGGCTACTACCCGTCCTATGTGCTGAATGAATGGGAGCGTCGCGGCTTTAACATCAACATGGAAGACGGCGACGAACAGGCGCTGCGCGAAGGCACCTGCGATTATCTGGGCTTCAGCTACTACATGACCAACGCCGTAAAAGCCGAAGGCGGTAGCGGCGATGCGCTGACCGGTTTCCAGGGCAGCGTCCCGAACCCACATGTGAAGGCGTCGGACTGGGGCTGGCAGATTGACCCGGTTGGCCTGCGTTACGCGCTGTGCGAGCTGTATGAGCGCTATCAGAAGCCGCTATTTATCGTTGAGAATGGCTTCGGCGCGTACGATAAAGTGGAAGAAGACGGCAGTATTAATGACGATTACCGTATCGACTACCTGCGCGCCCACGTTGAAGAGATGATCAAAGCGGTGACCTACGATGGCGTGGACCTGATGGGTTATACCCCGTGGGGCTGTATCGATTGCGTCTCCTTCACCACCGGTCAGTACAGCAAGCGTTACGGCTTTATCTATGTGAATAAGCACGATGACGGCACCGGGGATATGTCCCGCTCCCGCAAGAAAAGCTTTAACTGGTACAAAGACGTCATCGCCAGTAACGGCGAAAAACTGTAATTCTCACAGGGGCCTGAGTGCCCCTTTTTACTGCCCATGCATTAACGCCATTGATGAAACCTATCCCAATGATAGGCCCGGCTTGTGAAATTTATTGATCCCTCGCAAGAGGTAGAATTCCCACACTGACACTATGCCCTTTCAGGAACCAGATAGTTTGCGGTCTCTGAGACCTCATTCACCTTGAAGGGATAATAAGATGAAAAACCTCACTAAACTGGCGCTGGGTGTTGTGGGCGTCGGTCTTGTAGGCTACCTCGGGCTCGTGGCGTATGTGTATTACCACGACAGCGAGCGTAACAGCCGCGCGTTGACTCAAACCTCTGCTTCACCGCAAAACAATAAAGTGCTGGCGATCATGCGTGACAAAGGGTGTGACTATTGCCATACCGTGTCCAGCGATCTGCCGTTCTATGCCTCGCTGCCGATCGCGAAGCAGCTGATGAACTACGATATGCATCTTGGCTACCAATCGTTCAACCTCACCCCGCTGCGTCAGAGCCTGATTGACGACACGCCCGCGCTGCAAAGCGATTTGACCAAAATCGAATGGGTGATGGCGCACCAGACCATGCCGCCGACGCGCTACACCGCCCTGCACTGGGACGGCAAAATGAGCGACGATGAACGCGGCGTAGTGCTCGACTGGATCAAAGCCCAGCGTCTGAAGTATTACGCTGCCGACGATATGGCGGAGCAGCACCGCAACGAGCCGGTCCAGCCGATCCCGCAAACCGTCCCTTACGATGCGCGCAAAGCCGCACTGGGCTTCCGGCTGTACCACGATCCGCGCATTTCCGATGACAATTCCATCTCCTGCGCAAGCTGCCACCAGTTAGGCGCGGGCGGCGTGGATGGACGGAAAACCTCAACCGGCGTGCGCGGTGAAATCGGGCCGATAAACGCGCCAACGGTGTTTAACTCGGTATTTAACGTGGTTCAATTCTGGGATGGCCGTGCGCCGGATCTCAAAGCCCAGGCCGGTGGCCCGCCGCTTAATCCGATTGAAATGGCATCCAAATCCTGGGATGACATCACCGCCAAACTAAACCAGGATGCGATCCTCAAGCGCGACTTTACCGCCGTCTATCCGGAAGGATTAAGCGGCGACACCATTACCGACGCCATTGCCGAGTTTGAAAAAACGCTGATTACGCCGAACTCGCCGTTCGACAACTATCTGCGCGGCGATGAAAACACGTTAACCGCCCAGCAGAAACAGGGCTGGAAGCTGTTCAAAGACAACAAGTGCGCCACCTGCCATACCGGCGTGATCCTCGGCGGCAGAACCTTTGAGCCGCTGGGCCTGAAGAAAGCGTTTACGTTTGGCGACGTACTGCCGGCGGATATTGGGCGTATGAACGTCACCCATGACGAACGCGACCGCCTGCGCCAGAAAGTGCCAACGCTGCGTAACATCGCGCTCACCGCGCCGTATTTCCACCGTGGCGACGTGGCGACCCTGGATGAGGCGGTGAAACTGATGCTGCGTTACCAGGTGGGCACTGAACTACCGCAGTCCGACGTGGATGATATTGTGGCGTTTCTGCAAAGCCTGAACGGCGTGTATAAACCCGCGCCGCTGGAATAAACCTTAAAGCCGCCCGCCAGGGCGGCTACTTGCCACCCGCCAGATCGATAAAGCTGCCGGTCACGTACGACGCGTTATTACTCACCAGCCAGGCGATGGCCTGCGCCACTTCTTCCGGCTGCCCGCCGCGCCGCATCGGGATAGCAGACGCAACGCGATCTACGCGCCCCGGCTCGCCGCCCGACGCGTGCATCTCGGTATAGATAAAACCAGGCCGTACGCCGTTAACGCGAATGCCCTGCGCCGCCACTTCCAGCGACAGCCCGGTGGTCAGTGTATCTACCGCGCCTTTGGAAGCCGCATAGTCAACGTATTCCCCCGGCGATCCCAGACGCGCCGCCACCGAAGAGACATTAACAATCGCCCCGCCGCTGCCGCCGTGTTCAGTAGACATGCGTTTCACCGCCTCCCGGCAGCATAAGAAATAGCCGGTGACGTTGGTGGACAGCACGCGATTAATTCGTTCGGCGGTGAGGTTTTCTACCCGGCACTGGGTAGAAAGAATGCCCGCGTTGTTGACCAGTACGTTAACCGGCCCCCAGGTCTCGTCGATCGCGGTAAACATCGCCACCACCTGCTGCTCGTCAGAGACATCCGCCTGCCAGGCCAGCGCTTCGCCGCCCGCCTGGATAATCTCCTCTACCACCGCCTGTGCGGCCTGCTGGTCGCGATGATAGTTCACCACCACGCGCATTCCCTGCTGCGCCAACAGCAGTGCGGTGGCTTTGCCAATCCCCCGGCTACCGCCGGTCACCAGTGCAATAGTCATAGCATTCCCCAAAAAAATAAGGGCACCGAAGTGCCCTTACAGGATAGAACAACGCGCTGCGTTATTGATATTCGCTCATCGGCACGCAGGAGCAGAACAGGTTGCGGTCGCCGTACACATCGTCCAGACGTTTTACCGTCGGCCAGTATTTATTGGCGTGGCCCGCCGGGAACACCGCCAGCTCACGGCTGTACGGATGCGCCCACTCTTCGGCAACTTCGTTCTGGGTATGCGGCGCGTTAACCAGCGGGTTATCCTCCAGCGGCCACTCGCCTTTCGCCACGCGGTCGATTTCTTCGCGGATGGTCAGCATCGCGTCGATAAAGCGGTCCAGCTCCAGTTTGCTTTCCGATTCGGTCGGCTCAACCATCAGCGTCCCGGCAACCGGGAAGGACATGGTCGGCGCGTGGAATCCGTAGTCGATCAGGCGCTTGGCGATGTCCAGCTCGCTGATGCCGGTCTGCTCTTTCAGCGGACGAATATCGAGAATGCACTCGTGCGCCACGCGGCCATCGCGCCCGGTATACAGCACCGGGAACGCGCTTTTCAGACGCGTCGCAATGTAGTTTGCGTTAAGGATCGCCGTCTGGCTGGCGCGTTTAAGCCCCTGTGCGCCCATCATGCGGATGTACATCCAACTGATCGGCAGAATCGACGCGCTGCCGAACGGTGCGGCGGAAACCGCGCCCTGTCGGGTCAGCATGCCGTCAATCTGCACCACGCTGTGGCCTGGCACAAACGGCGCAAGATGCGCTTTCACGCCAATCGGACCCATGCCCGGGCCGCCGCCGCCGTGCGGAATGCAGAAGGTTTTGTGCAGGTTGAGGTGCGACACATCCGCGCCGATATAGCCCGGCGTGGTGATGCCGACCTGGGCATTCATGTTTGCGCCGTCGAGGTAAACCTGGCCGCCAAACTGATGCACCACGTTGCACACTTCACGAATGGTCTCTTCATACACGCCGTGCGTCGACGGATACGTCACCATGATGCACGACAGCTGGTCGCCCGCCTGCCCGGCTTTGGCGCGCAGATCGGTCAGGTCGATGTTGCCCTGCTTATCGCACGCTACCACCACCACCTGCATCCCCGCCATCTGTGCGGAGGCCGGGTTGGTGCCGTGAGCGGAAGCCGGGATCAGGCAGATATCACGATGGCCTTCGTTGCGGCTCTCATGATAGTGACGGATCGCCAGCAGACCGGCGTATTCGCCCTGCGCACCGGAGTTCGGCTGCATGCACAGCGCGTCATAGCCGGTGAGCTTCACCAGCCACTCGGAGAGCTGCGCAATCATCTGGTGATAGCCTTCGGCCTGATCCACCGGGCAGAATGGGTGCAATTCAGCAAATTCCGGCCAGGTGATGGGGATCATTTCCGCCGCCGCGTTGAGCTTCATGGTGCAGGAGCCCAGCGGGATCATCGCCTGGTTGAGCGCCAGATCTTTACGCTCCAGGGAATGCATGTAGCGCATCATCTCGGTTTCGCTGTGATAGCGGTTGAACACCGGGTGAGTCAGGATCGCGTCCTGGCGCAGCATGGCGTCCGGGATTGAGCGGCTGTCGTGCGCCACGTCTTTATCCAGTTCGCTGATATCCAGCCCGTGGTTGTCGCCCAGCAACACATTAAACAGGTTCAGCAGATCCTGACGGGTGGTGGTTTCATCCAGGGTAATGCCTACCGCGTTCAGCACGTCGCTGCGCAGGTTGATTTCTTTGGCCTGGGCGCGGCTCAGCACGGCGGCTTTATCGGCGATTTCTACGCAAAGCGTGTCGAACCAGCTACTGTGGCGCAGTTTGAGGCCTTTATGTTGCAGGCCCGCTGCCAGGATATCGGTCATACGGTGGATGCGATCGGCAATGCGCTTCAGGCCTTTCGGGCCGTGGTACACCGCATACAGGCTGGCGATATTCGCTAAAAGCACCTGAGACGTACAAATGTTGGAGTTGGCTTTCTCGCGGCGGATATGCTGCTCGCGGGTCTGCATCGCCATACGCAGCGCGGTGTTGCCCGCCGCGTCTTTGGAAACGCCGATAATACGGCCAGGCATAGAGCGTTTATGCTCGTCGCGTGCGCCGAAGAAGGCCGCGTGTGGGCCGCCGTAGCCCATCGGTACGCCGAAGCGCTGGGCGGAGCCGAACACGATATCCGCGCCCTGGTGGCCCGGCGCGGTCAACAGCACCAGTGCCATAAAATCTGCGGCGACGCTAACCACCACTTTGCGTGATTTCAGTTCTGCGATCAGCGCAGCGTAATCATGCACTTCGCCGGTGGTGCCCACCTGCTGCAACAGCACGCCGAACACGTCCTGATGGTCGAGCACCTTTTGCGGTTCATCGACAATAACGTCAAAGCCGAAGGTTTCGGCACGGGTACGCACCACGTCCAGCGTTTGCGGGTGTACGTCAGCCGCCACGAAGAAGCGGTTCGCATTCTTCAGCTTGCTGACGCGTTTGGCCATCGCCATCGCTTCCGCCGCTGCCGTGGCTTCATCCAGCAGGGAGGCCGAGGCGATATCCATACCGGTCAGGTCAATCGTCACCTGCTGGAAGTTCAGCAGCGCTTCAAGACGCCCCTGCGAGACTTCCGGCTGATACGGCGTATAGGCGGTGTACCAGCCTGGGTTTTCCAGCATATTGCGCAGGATCACCGGCGGCGTGTGCACGGCGGCATAGCCCATACCGATAAAGGTTTTAAAACGTTTGTTGCGGGCGGCGATGGCTTTCAGTTCAGCCAGCGCTGCAAATTCGGTAGCCGCTTCGCCAATCGCGGGCGGCGTCGCCAGCTGAATGTCCGCAGGGACAATTTGCGCCGTCAGGGCATCAAGGGAGTCCGCGCCAACGGTGTTGAGCATGGCGTGCAGCTGCTCGCTATCCGGGCCGATATGACGGTCAATAAACGCGTCGCGGTTTTCCAACTGGTCGAGGGTCTGGGTCATGAGCGAGGGTTCCTGAAACGTGCAGTGAATCGGTTGGTAACGGGTGGTACTCGAAAAATTATTCACGTTGCAGAAGCCAGCGCCCCTGCAACATGAAGGATGACGCGTATTTATTCGTCTTCTAACAGGGCTTCGTAACCAGCCGCATCCAGTAATGCTTCAACTTCGGATTCGTCGCTGGCTTTGATACGGAAAATCCAGCCTGCGCCATACGGCTCGCTGTTCACCTGCTCAGGTGAATCGCTCAGGGCGTCGTTTACCGCAACGATTTCACCGCTGATTGGCGCATAAATGTCGGATGCCGCTTTCACGGATTCCGCCACCGCGCAGTCATCGCCCGCGCTTACGGTTGCGCCAACGTCCGGCAGATCGACAAATACCATGTCGCCCAGCAGTTCCTGCGCATGTTCGGTAATCCCAACGGTGTAAGACCCGTCCGCTTCTTTACGCAGCCACTCATGCTCTTTGCTGTATTTCAGTTCACCTGGCACATTGCTCATTTCTTTTTCTCCGAATAACGAAACAGTTACTGAACGACCGGCTTACCGGCGCGAACAAAAATCGGTTTGGTGACCATAACCGGCATTTCGCGGTTACGGATCTGCACGATGGCGGTGTCGCCAATCCCGGCGGGAACGCGCGCCAGCGCAATGCTGTAGCCCAGGGTCGGTGAGAACGATCCGCTGGTGATCTTGCCTTCCTGCACGTTGCCCTGCGCATCGGTGAAACGCACCGGCAGGTCATTACGCAGTACGCCTTTCTCTTTCATGATCAGGCCAACCAGTTGGTCGGTGCCTTTTTCGCGCTGGGATTCCAGCGCTTCGCGGCCGATAAAATCACGATCTTCCGGCTGCCAGGCAATCGTCCAGCCCATATTGGCTTCCAGCGGGGAAACGCCTTCGTCCATCTCCTGACCGTACAGATTCATACCCGCTTCCAGGCGCAGCGTATCGCGCGCGCCAAGCCCGCACGGCTTCACGCCTGCCTCAACTAACTGGCTCCAGAAAGAGACCGCTTTTTCTACCGGCATCGCGATTTCATAACCCGCTTCGCCGGTGTAGCCGGTGGTGGCGATAAACACATCACCGGACTGCACGCCAAAGAACGGCTTCATGCCGTCCACGGCCTGGCGTTGTTCATCAGTAAACAGGGTAGCGGCTTTCTGTTTCGCCTGCGGGCCCTGAACGGCAATCAGCGCCAGGTCATCGCGAACGGTGATGTCGATGGCATACGGTTCGGCGTGCTGGGTGATCCAGGCGAGGTCTTTTTCACGGGTGGCAGAGTTAACAACGAGGCGGAAATAATCTTCAGTGAGGAAATAAACAATCAGGTCGTCAATCACGCCGCCGGAAGCATTGAGCATCCCGCTGTACAGCGCTTTACCCGGCTGGGTAAGCTTCGCCACGTCGTTTGCCAGCAGATAGCGCAGAAACTCGCGGGTGCGATCGCCATGCAGGTCGACGATGGTCATATGGGATACATCGAACATTCCGGCATCGTTGCGCACCGCGTGGTGCTCATCGATCTGCGAGCCGTAGTGCAGCGGCATCATCCAGCCATGGAAATCCACCATGCGCGCGCCGCAGAGCGTGTGTTGTTCGAACAAAGGAGTCTGTTGAGCCATCTTTTCCTCTTTCAGTCAGCAGAGGCCTGTTGCCTCTTTACTACTGGACGAAACCCGGCGTCGGCATCATTCCCGCCGCCGACGCAAACGTTACCTTTGGCCTGACGTTACCATCTAACGCCGGGACAAACCACACGCGAAAATGGGTCATTACATTAGCTTATGACCAAAATGGGAAAAGAAGGCTACAGTGGAATTCACTGGAAAAATGCGAATACAGACACATAAACGCAACATAAAGGGGAATGATTTTTTACGAGGAAGCATTTACGTCGGAAATTCGGATGAAATCGCTAAAAGCGAAAAATCGCCACATTAATAAAACTAATTCGAAAAATCCGGTCAAATTAGAATAATTCAAATGAGGAGAAGCTTCCCTTCTCAGTGCCTGAAAAGGGAAGTGTGATCGAGTTAACGTAACCAGTCAGGCAGGTCGTTGAGGCCCATCGCCTCACGAATAAGCTGCGGTTTGACGCCCGGCAATTTATCCGCCAGCTTCAGCCCCACATCGCGCAGCAGTTTTTTGGCCGGATGGCTCCCGGCAAACAGTTCGCGAAACCCCTGCATACTCGCCAGCATTACCGCCGCGCTGTGCTTGCGGCTGCGTTCGTAGCGGCGCAGGTAGAGGTGCTGCCCGATATCTTTGCCCTGCTTGTGCAGACGGCGGATCTCGGCAATCAGTTCTGCCGCATCCATAAAGCCGAGGTTGACGCCCTGTCCGGCGAGCGGATGAATGGTGTGTGCCGCGTCGCCCACCAGCGCCAGACGATGGGCGGCGAACTGGCGGGCATAGCGCCCGGTCAACGGATAGATTTGACGCTCGCTTTCCAATGAACACAGGCCGAGCCGGTTATCAAAGGCGATGCACAGTTCCTGGTTAAAGGTCTCAACATCGCACTGCTGTAACCGCTCCGCCTCTTTCGGCGACAGTGACCAGACGATGGAGCACAGGTTCGGATCGGGTAAGGGCAGGAATGCCAGAATGCCTTCACCATGAAAAATCTGCCGCGCCACCGCGCCGTGCGGCTCTGCGGTGCGGATCGTCGCTACCAGCGCCTGATGCCCGTAATCCCAGAACGTCAGCGGAATATCCGCGCGGT
This sequence comes from Atlantibacter sp. MEI4A-1023, assembly GCF_056155425.1. Taxonomy (NCBI): domain Bacteria; kingdom Pseudomonadati; phylum Pseudomonadota; class Gammaproteobacteria; order Enterobacterales; family Enterobacteriaceae; genus Atlantibacter; species Atlantibacter sp. MEI4A-1023. Next base: position 782,558 of record NZ_CM149568.1, on the reverse strand, counting down.
TGCGTAGCCACGAGTTCGCGCCATCCGCTCCCACCACCAGCCGCGCCGTCAGCATGGTGCCGTCCTGCAACGTCAGAAAGGCTTCATTTTCACCGAATGCCACCTGTTGTAGCTGCGACGGGGCAATTAGCGTGATGTCTGCGTTACGGGAGGCTTTCTCCCACAGCGCCTGATGGACCACACTGTTTTCGATGATATGGCCGAGGTGGCTGAAGCCCATGCTTTTATCGTCGAACGCGATGCGTCCAAAGCTGTCTTTGTCCCACACTTCCATGCCGTGATAACGGCTGACGCGCTGTTCCAGAATGGCTTGCCAGACGCCGAGCTTTTCCAGCAGTTTTTCGCTGGCCGCGTTAATGGCGGATACCCGCAGCGCAAAAGGCGCATCCGCCGCCAGCGGTTGCGGTTGCTGCTGCTCAAGCACCGCGACGCGCAGGCCGCTGCCCTGCAATCCGCACGCCAGTGCCAGCCCGACCATTCCGCCGCCTACAATCGCCACATCTACGCTTTGCACATTTTTCTCCTTAGCGCGCAACCCAACCCAGGGTCCGCCTGGCCAGCGCATCGCGCGCTGGCGTGAATATCTCAACGCCCATCAGCCCTAAATTTCGCCCCACCACCAGCGGCGACCAGTGATTGGCAAACAGATGCACCAGCCCGTCGGTTACGCCTACGGTGGCGTCGCGATCCGGCTCGCGCTGGCACTGCCAGCCGTTGAGTACCGCGAAGGCGCCCACATCCTGCCCCGCTTGCCAGGCCGCCGCCACGTTTTCCGCCAGAGTGATCACATCGCGCATACCGAGGTTAAACCCCTGCCCGGCAATGGGATGCAGCGTTTGGGAGGCATTGCCCACCAGCGCGACGCGATGGGATACCGACGATTCGGCACGGCTTAGCACCAGCGGATAGGCGCTTCTGGCCCCTGCATGGGTAATGCGGCCTAACCGCCAGCCGAACGCTTTCTGCAATTCATCGCAGAACCGCGCATCGCTCCAGTCCAGCACCTGCTGGTTTTCCAGCGAATGGCACCACACCAGCGAACAGCGCCCCTGGGTCATCGGCAATACCGCCAGCGGCCCATTTTCGGTAAAGCGCTCGAACGCGCGGCCACGGTGCGGCTGCGCGGTGGTGACGTTGGCGATGACCGCCAGCTGTTGATAAGGAATATTTTGCCAGCGGATGCCGCACTGCTCGCCGATAGCGGACCGCGAACCGTCTGCCGCTACCAACAGCGCCCCGCGGATCTGCTGGCCGTTGGACAGGGTGACGTCAACATGTTGTTCGTCGCGCGCGACTTTCGTCACTCTGGCCGGGCAGTGCAGCGTCACGCCACGGGCGCGTTTGAGTAAGGTAAACAGCCGCTGGCCGATTTCATGCAGCTCAACCACCTGCCCCAGCGCATCAATCTGATAATCCCGCGCGTCGATGGTGACGAACCCGGCGTGGCCTCTGTCGCTGACATGCACCGTTTCAATGGCAGTGGCGCAGTCGGCCAGATTTTGCCAGATACCGATGCGCGCCAGCTGCGCCACGGTGCCCTGGGCCAGCGCGATAGCGCGCGCATCAAACCCAGGATGTGCGGTGCTGGAAGGCGGCGTCGCCTCAACCAGATGCACCGCCAGCTTGCCCTGGGTTAAGTGGGAAATCGCCAGCGCCAGGGTCGCGCCCGCCATTCCTCCGCCGACGAGGATGATGCTCATGGCTGTTTCGCCGCAGCCATTAGCGCTTCGATATCGTCGGGGCGCTTCACGACGCTTGCCGTCAGGTTTTCATTACCGGTGGCGGTGATCAGGATATCGTCCTCAACCCGGATACCGATGCCGCGGTATTGCGGCGGTACGTCGGCGTCCGGCGCGATATACAGGCCCGGCTCCACGGTAATCACCATGCCCGGCTCCAGAGTCCGGGAGCGATCCGGGCCATAAACTCCGACGTCATGCACATCCAGCCCCAGCCAGTGGCTTAAGCCGTGCATAAAGTAAGGCCGGTGGGCGTTTTCGCTAATCAGTTGCTCGACATCGCCCTTCAGAATGCCCAGTTTCACCAGGCCGGTGACCATAATGCGCACCACTTGCTGGGTGACTTCCAGCATTGAAGTGCCAGGACGATACAGCTCAAGCGCCGCGTCCAGCGACGCCAGCACGATGTCATAGATGTCGCGCTGAGCCGGGGTAAACTTGCCGTTGACCGGGAAGGTACGGGTGATATCGCCCGCGTAGCCCTGGTATTCGCAGCCCGCGTCGATCAGCACCATTTCGCCGTCCTGCAACTGCGATTCGTTTTCGGTGTAATGCAGAATGCAGCCATTTTCGCCGCCACCCACAATGGTGTTGTAAGAGGGGAAACGCGCGCCGTGGCGGTTGAATTCATGGAGAATTTCGCCTTCGAGCTGATACTCGAACATTCCTGGGCGGCATTTCTCCATAGCCCGGGTGTGCGCCAGCGCGGTGATTTCTCCAGCGCGGCGCAGCACGGCGATCTCTTCTTCGGATTTAAACAGGCGCATTTCATGTACCCACGGACGCCAGTCGGTAAGCGTGGCGGGCGCGGTGAGATTCTGGCGCGAGCCGCGACGCAGTTTATCCAGCGCGTGGAACACCGCCGTATCGGCAAAATCGTACTGGCCCTGGGCGTGGTACACCACGTCGAGCCCGTTCAACAACTGGAACAGTTGCTCGTTGAGCTCATCCCAGGCTAACGCGCGGTCTACGGCTAGTTTTTCCGGCGCGGCGTCTTGCCCCAGACGGCGGCCAAACCAGATTTCCGCCGTTTTATCGCGTAGCCGGTTAAACAGCACGCTGTGGTTATGGGTATCGTCGCTTTTGATCAGCACCAGCAGGGCTTCGGGTTCGTTAAATCCGGTGAAGTACCAGAAATCGCTGTTCTGGCGGAATGGGTATTCGCTGTCGGCGCTGCGGGTAACTTCCGGCGCGGCGAAAATCAACGCGGCGCTGCCTGGCGCCATTTTTGCCAGTAATTGCTGGCGACGACGAAGGAATTCCTGTTGGGTCATGGCGCCTCCTACGCGGTGACGAAAATTAATGGAGTGTCGGTTTACGCACTTCCGGCGCGGTCGGCTGCTGCTGGCGACTAAAGGTGTCGTGGCAAAGCAACGCGGCAACGCGGACGTACTCGACTATCTCCTCCAGAGACATTTCTAATTCTTCCTGATCTTCTTCTTCATCGTAACCCAACTGGGCGATATTGCGCAGATCGTCAATCGCTTCGCCGGTTTCGCCGGTAACTTTATCCAGCTTAGTCTGGGTAACGCCGAGGCCCAGCAGGAAGTGGTTAACCCAGCCCGCTAGCGCATCGGCGCGGTCAAATACCGTGACGTCATCGCCATCCGGCAGGTAGAGCTGGAACAGAAAACCGTCGTCTTCCAGCGAATCGCTGGTGGCGGAGTGCATCTGGCGCAGCGCCTGCGCCAGGTTCTGACCAAAGGCCAGACCTTCGTTGGTCAGGTCGTGCAACAGCGGCTGCCAGCTACTGTCATGGTTGCCGCCGCACAGCATCCCACTGATGAGGCCATGCATTTCGGCGGGCGTCAGTCCCACACCCTGTTGGGTGAGTAACTGGTTAACGTCATCGTAACCAGGTAAAGCGTTCTGTATAGACATGCGCATTCATCGTCGTTGGGAGGAAAAGTTCGTGTTATGCTACCACTTTGGGCCCTGGGGATACCAGAAAAGGGCTTGTATCTTCATATAAGGGTAGCTATAGTGTCGCCCCTTCGCAGCCCCGGCTGCGGTAGCAGGCGAGTCAACAGCAGGAAGGTGGAATGTCTGCACAACCAGTCGATATCCAAATTTTTGGGCGTTCACTGCGGGTGAATTGTCCGCCTGAACAAAAAGATGCGTTGAATCAGGCTGCAGAAGAGCTGAATCAACGGTTGCAAGATCTAAAAGTTCGCACTAGAGTCACAAATACCGAGCAGTTAGTCTTCATCGCAGCACTCAACATTTGCTATGAACTAACGCAGGAAAAGGCCAAGACTCGCGACTACGCTGAAAGCATGGAACAGCGTATCAGAATGCTCCAGCAGACCATTGAACAGGCATTACTTGAGCAAGGTCGCATAAGTGAGAGAACAGGGCCGAAGTTTGAATAACACTTCAGGGTCTACTATGGTAGAGTGACCGTGAAGAAAAAATTTCTCTGAGATGTTCGCAAGCGGGCCAGTCCCCTGAGCCGATATTTCATACCAACAGAATGTGGCGCTCCACGGTCGGTGAGCATGCTCGGTTCGCCCGAGAAGCCTTAAGACCATGACGACACATTCACCTTGAACCAAGGGTTCAAGGGTTACAGCCTGCGGCGGCATCTCGGAGATTCCCTTCCCTACCTCATCAGCCACGCCAACAGCGACACCTTCACACTGAAGGATACTGTTTCATGACCCGACAGCTTTTACCCATTTCAACGCGCCAGCAAATCCGCCAGCAGATCAGATTACGCCGAAAATCTCTTACCCGGCAGCAACAGTTGCACGCCGCCCAGCAGGGTGCCGCACGTATGATGGCGTTTGCGCCGGTTGTTGAGGCGCACACCGTGGCGCTGTTTCTCTCTTTCGATGGCGAACTGGATACCCGGCCATTAATCGAAGGGCTATGGCGCGCGGGTAAAAAAGTCTATCTGCCGGTACTGCATCCGTTTAGTCCGGGGAATCTGCTGTTTCTGCGCTACTTTCCTGACAGCGATCTGGTGCTCAATCAGTTTAAAATTCATGAGCCAGTGCTGGATGTGCGCCACGTTTTACCGCTCCACCAACTCGATGTGCTGGTTACCCCGCTGGTAGCGTTTGATTCCGCTGGTCAGCGCCTCGGCATGGGTGGCGGCTTTTATGACCGCACGCTACAAAACTGGCGTCAACACGGCCTTTTCCCGGTTGGCTATGCCCATGATTGCCAACAGGTAGAATCCCTGCCGGTTGAAGAGTGGGATATTCCACTGCCCGCCGTGATCACGCCGACCGCTACCTGGCAATGGCAATAAAAAAACCCACCGAAGTGGGTTTTTTCGATTCAGAAAAATCAGTAAAGCAGACGCGCGCGGATGGTGCCCGGGATCGCTTTCATCGCCTGTAGCGCATTAAACGCAACATCTTCTTCCGCATCGATATCAATCACCACATAACCCATTTGCGACGTGGTTTGCAAATACTGGGCCGCGATGTTCACGCCCTGCTCGGCGAAGATCTGGTTGATAGCGGTCAGAATGCCCGGACGGTTTTCGTGAATGTGCAGCAGACGGCTGACGCGCCCTTCGTGCAACGGCAGCGACACTTCCGGGAAGTTCACGGCTGACAGGGTCGAGCCGTTATCAGAGTACTTCGCCAGTTTACCTGCCACTTCCAGGCCGATGTTTTCCTGCGCTTCCTGGGTGGAGCCGCCCACGTGCGGCGTCAGGATCACGTTATCGAATTCGCACAGCGGTGAGTTAAACGGATCGCTGTTGGTGGCCGGTTCGGTCGGGAATACGTCGATTGCCGCACCCGCCAGATGTTTGCGTGACAGCGCATCGCACAGCGCCGGGATATCTACCACGGTGCCGCGCGCGGCGTTGATCAGCAGCGAGCCCGGCTTCATCAGCGCCAGCTGTTCCGCGCCAATCATATCTTTGGTGGAGGCGTTTTCCGGCACATGCAGGCTAACCACGTCGCTCATGTTAAGAAGTTCAGAGAGAAATTGTACCTGCGTGGCGTTGCCCAGCGGCAGTTTGCTTTCGATATCGTAGAAGTAAACGTGCATACCCAGCGATTCCGCCAGAATGCCCAGTTGGGTGCCGATATGGCCGTAGCCGATGATCCCCAGTTTTTTACCACGCGCTTCAAAAGAGCCCGCCGCCTGTTTGTTCCAGATACCGCGGTGCGCTTTGGCGTTTGCTTCAGGTATGCCGCGCAGCAGCAGCAGCAGTTCGCCGATCACCAGTTCGGCAACCGAACGGGTATTAGAGAATGGCGCGTTAAACACCGGCACGCCACGACGCGCCGCCGCCTGCAAGTCAACCTGGTTGGTGCCGATGCAGAAACAGCCTACCGCCACCAGTTTTTCCGCCGCAGCGAAGATCTCTTCAGTCAGATGAGTACGGGATCGCAGGCCGATGAAATGGGCATCACGGACGGACTCTTTCAGTTGCTCGCTGTCCAGCGCGCCTTTGTGATATTCGATATTGGTATACCCTGCTGCGCGCAGGCTATCGATGGCTTTCTGGTGAACACCTTCCACCAGTAAGAATTTAATCTTGTCTTTTTCCAGTGATACTTTTGCCATTTCCCGACCCTGTTATTCTGAGCTGATGTTGTGCTGGGTAATAAGTCACCCTTCTGCCAACATATCAAAATTTCGCGGCCCGGCAATATGAACGTTTGCGTCACGATTTTGAAGAAATATCATCCAACTGCAAAAGCCAGAATAAAATATTGCTCCAAAGAATAAAGACAAAAGGAATGACAGGAGTGTGTCGTAATTGTGACAGATGTCACCAAATTTCCCTGGGGAAATTTTTTTCTGGAACAGGGCACTTTCGTACCCCGCTCAGATCATTTCACGATGGTTTTCACACCGTCGGCGGTGCCGATCAGTGCGACGTCTGCGCCACGGTTAGCAAACAGCCCTACCGTGACCACGCCTGGAATGCTGTTAATTGCGTTTTCCAGCGCCACAGGGTCAATAATTTCAAGGCCATGCACGTCAAGGATCACGTTGCCGTTATCGGTCAACACGCCCTGGCGATACTCCGGACGGCCGCCCAGCTTAACCAGTTGACGCGCCACGCAACTGCGGGCCATCGGGATCACTTCCACCGGCAGCGGGAACGCGCCAAGGATATCCACCTGCTTGGACGCATCCGCGATACAGATAAATTTCTCCGCCACCGAGGCTATGATTTTCTCGCGGGTTAACGCCGCGCCACCGCCTTTGATCATCTGCATATGACCGTTGATCTCGTCAGCGCCGTCAACGTAGATCCCCAGCGAATCCACCTCGTTGAGGTCGTAAACGGTGATGCCGAGCGCCTTGAGTTTTTCGGTGGAAGCATCAGAGCTTGAAACCGCGCCATCGATTTGATGCTTAATGGTGCCAAGCGCATCAATAAAATGTGCGGCGGTCGATCCTGTACCCACTCCTACGATGGTGCCGGGCTGCACATACTGAAGCGCTGCCCAACCCACTGCTTTTTTCAGTTCATCCTGCGTCATGGTCTTTTGCCTGTGGTATGAAATCTGTGGCGCATTATAGAACAAGGCGTGACGAAAAGGGGCATCTATTGGCGCGGCAAATATCCGCCAGATTCTGTTTTTGTCGGTAACGCCGGGAAAATTATGTCATAGTGCCCAATAGTACCGATTATCAGGAATTCAGGAGCAGCCCCGAGACATGAAACGCCCGGACTACAGAACATTGCAGGCGCTGGACGCAGTCATTCGTGAACGCGGTTTTGAGCGCGCGGCGCAAAAACTGTGCATCACTCAATCGGCGGTGTCGCAGCGGATAAAGCAACTGGAGATTCTGTTCGGCCAGCCGTTGCTGGTGCGTACCGTGCCGCCCCGCCCGACCGAGCAAGGGCAAAAACTGCTGGCACTGCTGCGCCAGGTGGAGCTGCTGGAAGATGAGTGGCTGGGGGATGAGCAAACCGGCTCTACGCCGCTGCTGCTATCGCTGGCGGTTAACGCCGACAGTCTGGCGACGTGGCTGCTGCCAGCGTTAGCGCCGGTGCTGGTGGATTCGCCGATTCGCCTTAATCTTCAGGTCGAGGATGAAACCCGTACCCAGGAACGTCTGCGTCGCGGTGAAGTGGTCGGTGCGGTGAGTATTCAGCCCCAACCGCTGCCAAGCTGCCTGGTGGATCAACTGGGCGCGCTGGATTACCTGTTCGTGGCCTCGAAAGCCTTTGCGGAACGCTATTTCCCTAACGGCGTTACCCGCGCCGCGTTGCTGAAAGCTCCTGCCGTGGCGTTCGATCATCTGGACGATATGCATCAGGCATTTTTGCAGCAGAACTTCGACCTGTCGCCGGGCAGCGTGCCCTGCCACATCGTCAACTCGTCTGAAGCCTTTGTGCAACTGGCGCGTCAGGGCACCACCTGCTGTATGATCCCGCATCTGCAGATTGAAAAAGAGCTGGCAAGCGGTGAGCTGATCGACCTGACGCCGGGCCTGTTCCAGCGCCGGATGCTCTACTGGCACCGTTTTGCGCCGGAAAGCCGGATGATGCGCAACGTCACCGATGCGCTGCTGGAATACGGACACAGAGTGTTGCGCCAGGTATAAAAAAACCCGCCAGTGGCGGGTTTTTTGTTATTACTGCGCGGTTTGCGAAGGCGTAGTGGTCGCAGGTTGTGACTGCGTGGTGGTCTGCCCCTGGCCTGGCTGCAGTTCAAACACCACATCGACTTGATCGTCAAACTGAATGGTCGGTTGCTCGTAGGTTTCCTGGGCGGATACCGCAGGCGCGGCGTCTGCTTTCATCATGCGAACCACCGGGCTCGGCTGATAGTTGGAAACGTGATAACGCACGCTGTAAACCGGGCCGAGTTTGCCTTTGAAACCTTCCGCCAGCTGTTGCGCCTGGTGGGTGGCGTCATCAATCGCCGCTTTACGCGCTTTATCTTTGTATTGCTCCGGGTCCGCTACGGCTAAGGAGACTGCACGAATTTCGTTCAGGCCCGCTTTTAACGCCCCGTCGAGCAGGTTATTAAGCTTATCGAGCTGGCGTACAGTAACTTCAACGGTACGGATCGCGCGATAGCCTTTAAGAATGCTTTTGCCGTTCTGGTAGTCGTAATCCGGCTGGGTACGCAAATTTGCCGAATTGATATCTTTTTTCTCTACCCCGTTTTCCTGCAGGAAAGTGAGGTATTGCGCAACGCGGTCGTCAGCCTGTTTTTTAGCTGCGGCGGCGTCTTTAGCTGAAACATTCACTTCGATAGCGAGTGTCGCGATATCCGGCACCGCATCGACGCTTGCCGTCCCTGACGTCACGATATGTGGGCCGTTAGGCAGTTCGTTCGCCTGCACGCCACCCGCGCCTAATCCAATCATTGCCGCCAGGGCCATCACTTTAAACTTCACTGTTCTTCCTCCGTGTACGTTCCAGATCACACGCCCGGAAATAACACGGGCGCCACGTGCAAGCTTAGCCGCTGGCGTGCGAATGTCTATAAGAGAAAGATTAGTTAATCAGGTGTGACAAATGGTTAACGCCATCTTTCGCCAGCTGGAAAGCAATCACCCACATGACCAGCCCGACTACCGCATTGATAATCCGCTGCGCTTTGGCGGTACGCAGACGCGGCGCAAGCCAGGCGGCCAGTAACGCAAGCCCGAAAAACCACAGGAACGACGCGCTGACCGTGCCTAACGCAAAGGCGCGTTTTGGCCCTTCTTCAAGTTGACTGCCCAAACTGCCCAGCACCACAAAGGTATCGAGATAAACATGCGGGTTGAGCCAGGTTACCGCCAGCAGCGTGCCGATAATACGTAGCCGCCCCTGGCGCATCACTTCGGCATTGGCCAGTTCGATATTCTGGCTCATCGCGGTACGAAACGCACCCCAGCCGTACCACAGTAAAAAACCGACGCCGCCCCAGGTGACCAGCGCCAGCAGCCACGGCGACTGCATCAGGATAGCGCTGCCGCCGAAAATGCCCGCGCAGATCAGCGCTAAGTCGCTAATAGCGCAGAGCAGCGCAATCATTAAATGATACTGGCGGCGAATGCCCTGGTTCATTACAAACGCGTTTTGCGGGCCTAACGGAAGGATCATGGCTGCGCCAAGAGCAAGCCCTTGAAAGTAATAACTTATCACACTGCTTTCCTGAAATTCATAAGATAGAAAACCAGTGTAATGTGTCACCACCATTAGCTCTAACGCAAAATTTTAATCGCCAATAAGTATCACTAATACAAAAAGCTCTAGAAAAGCCAGCATTACGCTGGCTGAGGGTTATTGCGCGTCTGAAGGTTTCTCCAGCGACGTCGGCTTAATATCCTGTGCCGTGGTCTCGGTGATGATGGCCGGCTGCTTCGGCTGCGGCTTCTCTGACTGCGGTTGTTCCTGCTTAGGCTGCGCCAGCTGTTTGACGTTCACATCCATCTGTGGATACGGGATGCTAATGCCTTCGGCATCCAGCGCTTTTTTGGCGCGCTCCAGGATATCCCAGTAAACGTCCTGCAAATCGCTGCTTTTGCTCCAGCCGCGAACCACGAAATTAATCGAAGACGCGCCCAACTCGTTCATTCGCACCGTCCTTTCGCGATCCGGCAGGATACGTTCATCGGACATCACGATATCGGTCAGGATCTCGCGGACGCGATCGATATCCGCATCGTAGGACACGCCGATCACCAGCTCGTTACGGCGTACCGGCTGGCGAGAGAAGTTAATAATGTTGCCTGCGATAATCTTACCGTTTGGCACCACCACGTATTTACCGTCGGCAGTGATCAAGGTGGTCGAGAAAATCTGCACGTGCTGCACGGTGCCTGCAATCCCACCGAGATCGACATATTCCCCGGCGCGGAACGGACGGAAGGTGACCAACAGTACACCCGCCGCCAGGTTCGACAGCGACCCTTGCAACGCCAGACCCACGGCTAAGCCCGCAGCACCCAGCACGGCGATCACCGAGGCCGTCTGCACGCCCACGCGCCCCAGCGCGGCAATCAGCGTAAACGCGATAATGCCGTAACGCACCAGCGCGGACAGGAAATCCGCCACGGTGGCATCGATATGGCGCGCCAGCATCAGCTTGTTTACAGTATTGGAAATTGCGCGCGCCACAATCATACCCACGATAATAATCGCGATGGCCGCAACGATATTGACTAAATAACTCAACAGTAGCGCCTGGTTGGTCACCAGCCAGTTGCCAGCACCGTTGATGCTGTCGACAACATTCAAATCTTCCATTCACGGTTCCTTTTGCTATCGCTAATTAGGGTCTTCACTGCCCCGCTGGGCTTTGAATCACGGTTTATAAAGGGTAAACAAAAACGGGGAAGTGTGCCAAGTTGCTCACAGAAATGGCATACCGAAGCGGGTTTAGCGGGAGAAATTAAGAAAAACCCGCACAAGGCGGGTTTTATAGACAGGCGTTAGCGCGGCAAATTACAGAACGTCAACCGCGTTCAATTCTTTGAAAGCCTGCTCCAGACGGGTGATCATTGAAGTCTGGGCAGAACGCAGCCATACGCGCGGATCGTAGTATTTCTTGTTCGGCTGGTCTTCACCTTTCGGGTTGCCCAACTGACCTTGCAGATACGCTTCGTTAGCTTTGTAGTAGTTCAGAATACCTTCCCAGGTCGCCCATTGGGTGTCGGTATCGATGTTCATTTTGATCACGCCATAGCTGACGGAATCTTTGATTTCCTGAGCAGAAGAACCGGAACCGCCGTGGAACACGAAGTTCAGGCTGTTATGCGGCAGGTTGTGTTTTTTGGACACATAGTCCTGAGAATCGCGCAGGATAGTCGGGGTCAGTTTTACGTTACCCGGCTTATAAACGCCGTGAACGTTACCAAAAGAAGCTGCGATGGTGAAGCGCGGGCTGATCGCGTTCAGTTTGGTGTACGCGTAATCCACGTCTTCCGGCTGGGTGTACAGTGCAGAAGCGTCCATGTGGCTGTTGTCCACGCCGTCTTCTTCACCACCGGTGCAACCCAGTTCGATTTCCAGGGTCATGCCGATTTTGGACATGCGCTCCAGGTATTTAGAGCAGATCTCGATGTTCTCTTCCAGAGACTCTTCAGACAGGTCGATCATGTGAGAAGAGAACAGCGGTTTGCCGGTGGCTGCGAAGTGTTTCTCACCCGCGTCCAGCAGACCGTCGATCCACGGCAGCAGTTTCTTCGCGCAGTGGTCAGTGTGCAGGATCACCGGCACACCGTAGTGTTCAGCCATCTGATGCACGTGATGCGCGCCAGAGATCGCGCCAAGAATCGCAGCCTGTTGGCCTTCTGCTTTCAGGCCTTTGCCCGCGATAAACGCAGCGCCGCCGTTAGAGAACTGAACAATGACCGGAGCTTTAACTTTTGCAGCGGTTTCGAGCACTGCGTTGATGGAATCGGTGCCTACACAGTTAACCGCTGGCAGAGCAAAGTTATTCTCTTTAGCCACCTGGAAGATTTTCTGTACGTCATCACCCGTGACTACGCCCGGTTTTACGAAATCAAAAATTTTAGACATGTTTAGGTTGTCCTGTATCGTCGACCATCTTTTACCCGTTGTCTCTCGCGCCGCTGGCGTGATGGCTAAACCGGCGCATCCGAAACCGAAGCTTCAAATTAGCGCATCGTTTTGCCGCCTTCCTGCGATCTGAAATCCATTGGGTAGAAAAGTTATTTGAAAATCAGGCGGGTTTCCCCGCCTGTTCAACGCTTACTTCTTAGCACGCTCTTCGAGCATAGCTACGGCTGGAAGCACTTTGCCTTCCACGAACTCAAGGAATGCGCCGCCGCCAGTAGAGATGTAGGAAATTTTGTCGGAAATACCGAACAGATCGATGGCTGCCAGCGTGTCGCCGCCGCCTGCGATGGAGAACGCTTCGCTGTCTGCGATGGCGTTAGCCACGATTTCGGTACCTTTACGGAAGTTAGGGAATTCGAACACGCCAACCGGGCCGTTCCACAGAATGGTTTTGGCATTTTTCAGGATTTCAGCCAGTTTCTGTGCGGAAACGTCGCCGATATCCAGGATCTGCTCGCCGTCTTTCACGTCGGCAACAGATTTCAGGGTCGCTTCAGCGGTCTCAGAGAACTCCGTCGCTACGCGAACATCGGTCGGAACCGGAATATCGCAGGTGCTCAGCAGGCGTTTCGCTTCATCTACCAGATCCGCTTCGTACAGGGATTTACCCACGTTGTGGCCCTGGGCAGCAACAAAGGTGTTAGCAATGCCGCCGCCGACAATCAGCTGATCGGCGATTTTAGACAGGGAATCCAGTACGGTCAGTTTGGTAGAAACTTTAGAACCGCCAACAATAGCCACCATCGGGCGAGCCGGCTCTTTCAGGGCTTTACCCAGCGCTTCCAGTTCGTCTGCCAGCAGCGGACCTGCGCAAGCCACATCGGCAAATTTGCCCACACCGTGGGTAGATGCCTGCGCGCGGTGCGCAGTACCGAATGCGTCCATCACAAACACATCGCACAGCGCAGCGTATTTCTTCGCCAGCGTTTCGTCGTCTTTCTTCTCGCCTTTGTTAAAGCGAACGTTTTCCAGAACCACTAACTCGCCTTCAGCCACGTCTACGCCGTCCAGGTAGTCTTTAGCCAGACGTACCGGGTTGGAGAGTTTGTCTTTCAGGTAGTTAACAACCGGCAGCAGAGAGAATTCTTCGTTGTATTCACCTTCGGTCGGGCGACCCAGGTGAGAGGTTACCATCACTTTCGCGCCTTGTTTCAGGGCCAGTTCGATGGTCGGCAGCGATGCGCGGATACGGGCATCAGAAGTCACTTTACCTTCTTTAACCGGCACGTTCAGATCGGCACGGATCAGTACGCGTTTACCTGCCAGATCCAGATCGGTCATCTTAATTACAGACATGGTGAATCCTCTCGTTGATTCTTAAAGTTTTGCAGGCACAAATTGCACCTTACCGGAAACCTTGAGCGGCCATCGCTAACGTCGTGTCGAGCATTCGGTTAGCAAAGCCCCATTCATTATCACACCAGACCAGCGTTTTGATCAGATGCGAACCGCTGACCCGCGTTTGAGTACCATCAATAATAGCGCTGTGCGGATCGTGGTTAAAATCACTTGAGACCAACGGTAACTCCGTATAGTCAACTATACCACGAAATGTCTCTCGCGCCGCTTTTTGCAGCAACCCGTTGACTTCACAGGCTTTAACCGCTTTGTTCACCGTCACACTTAAATCAATGGCAGTGACGTTAATGGTCGGCACACGAACGGCGATGGCCTCAAAACGGTCGTTAAATTTGGGGAAAATACGCGTAATCCCCGCCGCCAGCCGGGTATCCACCGGAATAATCGACTGGCTGGCCGCCCGCGTACGACGCAAATCTGAATGCCAGGAATCGATAACTTGTTGATCGTTCATGGCCGAGTGGATCGTCGTCACGGTCCCCGAATCAATATCAAAAGCCTCATCAAGCAGCTTGATCACCGGGATAATACAGTTGGTGGTGCATGAGGCGTTGGAGACAATACGATGCTCCGCCTGCAGCGCGTCATGGTTCACGCCGTACACCACCGTGGCGTCTAAATCATTGCCGCCGGGGTGGGAGAAAAGCACTTTTTTCGCCCCCGCCGCCAGATGGGCTTCGCCATCGGCGCGCGATCCGTAAACCCCGGTGCAATCCAGCACCACATCGATGCCCAGTTCACGCCAGGGCAAATCCTGAAGCTCACGGTGATGAAGAAGCCGGACCACATCATCACCAATCCAGAGTTGTTCACACTCCTGGCGAACATCCCAGGAAAAGCGTCCGTGCGTGGTGTCGTATTTTAACAAGTGCGCCATGCCCTCGGCATCGGCTAACTCGTTGATCGCCACCAGTGTGATTTCCGCACGACGCCCGGATTCGTATAACGCGCGAACCACGTTGCGCCCAATGCGCCCGAACCCGTTTACCGCAATGCGTAATGTCATAGATCCCCTGCAAGGCATTCCAGGTGAGAGAAGTGGCTGACAGGGTAATGCAGCGACGTCACCAGGGGAATGCTTGCCGACCATAAACCCATTCCAATTGTTTATTTGTCGAGCGAAATACAAACTGAAACGCTTCAGCTAGGATAAGCGAAACGCGGAATAAAAGATATTCATCAGGCGTGAACAAAAACTGATATCTGATCTGCATCACACTTTCCTGCAAATCTGACCGGCAAATTATTCCAATGGCAGAATTATCGCTAAGCATTGCTGGATCTATTGTTTGCCCTGGCTCCCGTTTCCTGATTTATATCAGCAATTCATTTCTTGCGTCCTTATATTATCAGCCTCACGTCCGAGTCTCGGAGTAACCCGAATCCATGTCAAAAACATCTCTTACATCTTTACCCGCTTCCGGGGCGCGTTTTTACGCGTTACGCCTGCTTCCCGGCGACGAGGTTCTAAGCCAGTTACGCGCATTTATTCAACACCATCAACTGTACGCCGCCTGGATTGCCGGGTGTACCGGCAGCATGACCGATGTCGCGCTGCGCTATGCGGGGCGGGAAGAAACCACCCAGCTGCGTGGCACCTGGGAGGTAATATCCCTGAGCGGGACGCTGGAACTTACCGGCGAGCATTTACATCTTTCTATTTCCGATCCACAAGGCGCGATGCTCGGCGGCCATATGATGCCTGGCTGCACCGTTCGCACTACGCTGGAAATTATTATCGGCGAGCTAACGGCGCTGACCTTTAGCCGCCAACCCTGTGAAATTTCCAGTTACGAAGAACTGGTCGTCCATCCCCGTTACTAATCTAACAAGAGGTCATTTTATGGCTCAGCGCCACTTTTCCAGTCAAACTCTGGCACTTATCGTTATCGCCATCGCGATCAACATGATCGGCGGGCAATTAATCAGCATGCTGAAATTGCCTATTTTCCTCGATTCCATCGGCACGCTGATCAGCGCCGTGCTGCTCGGCCCGTTAATCGGCATGCTGACCGGGCTTATCACTAACCTCATCTGGGGCCTGCTTACCGACCCCATCGCCGCTGCTTTCGCGCCAGTGGCGATGGTGATTGGCCTGGTGGCCGGATGGCTGGCGAAAGCAGGCTGGTTCCGCACCCTGCCGAAAGTGATTGTCAGCGGCGTGATTATCACCCTCGCCGTGACCGTGGTGGCGGTTCCTTTGCGTACCGCACTGTTTGCGGGCGTGACCGGCAGCGGCGCTGATCTGTTCGTCGCCTGGATGCACTCGATGGGCCAGAACCTGGTGGAGTCTGTTGCTGTGACGGTGCTGGGTGCCAACCTGGTGGATAAAATCCTGACGGCGGTGATCGTCTGGATCCTGCTGCGCCAGCTTCCCCTGCGCACTACCCGCCACTTCCCGACCATGTCGGCAGTGCGGTAAATGCACCCGTTTACCTCATTAACGCTGTGGGCGTGGGCGGCTTGCGCCACGCTCCTGCTTCCCGCTGGCCTGGTTCTGACTCTCTATAGCGCCACGGCATTTGTCTCAATGCTGATATTTAAGGCGACGCGCCCAAGGGCGCGATACGTCGCCTGGCTGATGTTTTCGCTGGGTGCGGGCTTATGGCTGGTTCACGGCGGTTGGCTAACCGAGTGGATCAGCGGCCAGCCGCGCGATGCCCAACGCTGGGCAGACGCCACCACGCTGTGGCTGCGCATTCTGGCGATAGTCTCCACCTCACAACTGTGGATGGGATTTGTTCCGGCCCGCCAGTTTACCCGCGCCCTGTTCGCCAGCCGCCTGCCGCCGGGCATCGCCTATGTCTTTGCCGGGCCGCTGCTGGTAGTAGAACAACTTAAGCGCCAGCTTACCAGCATCAACGAAGCGCAACGGGCGCGCGGTGTGCCGCTTGATGGCCACTGGCATCAACGCTTGCGTGCCATCCCGGCGCTGATCGTTCCGCTGACCCATAATGCGTTGAATGATTTAGCGGTACGCGGCGCGGCGCTGGATATGCGTGGGTTTCGCCTGCATCCACGCCGCACTACGCTATGGGCTCCTGCGGACAGCGCCCTTCAACGCGTTGCGCGCTACGGGCTTATTGCTTTGATGTTTGCGCAAACGGGAGCCTGGTTATGGTTACGTTAGACGATTTTTGCTATCGCCCGCGCCATGCAACACAGCCCTCGGGCAGACTCAATTTCCACTATTCGCTGCCGGGAGTGGTGGCGATCTTCGGCGGCAACGGCAGCGGAAAAAGCACCCTCGCCCAACTGCTTGCCGGGTGGTATCCCGATTTTCTGCCAGGTGAAATCAGCGGCAAAGGCCAGTTACTCGGCCAACCCATCGGGTTGCAATCTTTAGTCGAGCAATCGCCAACGGTGCAACTGGTGCAACAATCCCCTGCCCTGCAACTTTCCGGCTGTACCTTTAGCGTGGAGGAAGAAGTGGCTTTCGGCCCGGAAAACCTCTGTCTGACGGAACAAGAGATCCTGCAACGCATTGATGAGGCGTTGACGCTGACCGACTGCCAGGCGCTGCGCCATCGGCATCCTGCAACCTTGTCCGGCGGTGAATCCCAGCGCGTGGTGATCGCCAGCGCGCTGGCGATGCGGCCCCGCCTGCTGCTGCTGGATGAAGCCTTCAGTCGCTTAACACCGCAGGCGACCCGGCGGTTATTAACGGTGCTTGCCGCATGGGCACAGGAGCGGCAGGCGCTGATCGTGCTGTTTGAGCGCAACCGCCAGCCGTTTCTCGATTATTGCCAGGCTTCCTGGCAACTGAAGGCAGGAGAGCTCACGCCGTTATGTTGAAGATAAACCAGATTGATTTTTCGTGGCCGAAAGCAGCGCAACCCTGCCTCAACGCGCTATCAATAGCGGTTGCGCCACGAGAAAGCGTCGCGCTGATCGGCGATAACGGCGCAGGCAAATCAACGCTGTTGCGTCTGATGGCTGGGCTACTTCAACCGACTCAGGGGGAGATCCACGTGCAGGGCGAATCGCTGGCGACACTGAAAGCCCAGCAACGCGCCCGGCTTATCGGTGTGCTGTTTCAGGAAGCGGAACACCAGATCCTCCACAGCCAGGTTTATACCGAAGTGGCGTTTGGCTTACGATTGCAGAAACGGCCTGAAGCGGAAATACACCAGCGTACCGAAGCGGCCCTGGCGCTATGCGGGCTGGAGAAAGTCGCGCAGGCGCACCCGCTGGATTTGCATGTGGCGCAACGCCGGATGGTGGCGGTTGCCAGTCTGGAAGCCATGGCGCCGCCGCTGATTTTACTGGATGAACCGAGCCGGGATTTTGACGCACACTGGCTGGCCATTTTCGAGCGCTGGCTCACGGGCTGTAAACGGCGCGGCGATACCATCATCGCCATCAGCCATGATTACGATTTCGCACGCCGCCACTTTCCGCGCGTGGTCCGGCTCAGCGAGGGGCGAATCAGCCAGGACGGCTCGCCGGAGCAGCTTCTGGTTAACGCATAAAAAAGGGCCGCATCAGCGGCCCTCATATTTTACTCTGGCGAATTACAGAATTGCTTTCGCCTGTTTCACCACGTTTTCCACGGTGAAGCCGAACTCTTCAAACAACTGCTCTGCCGGAGCAGACTCACCGAAGGTGGTCATGCCGACAACGGCGCCGTTCAGGCCGACGTATTTGTACCAGTAGTCAGCGATACCCGCTTCAACCGCCACACGTGCAGCAACTGCTTTCGGCAGCACGGATTCACGGTACGCCGCATCCTGCTTCTCGAACGCGTCGGTAGACGGCATGGAAACCACGCGCGCCTTCACGCCTTCCGCTGACAGTTGATCCCATGCCGCTACAGCCAGTTCAACTTCAGAACCAGTGGCGATCAGGATCAGCTGCGGCTGGCCGTCGCAATCTTTCAGTACGTAACCGCCACGGGCGATGTCCGCCAGTTGCTGTTCAGTACGCTCCTGCTGCGCCAGGTTCTGACGGGAGAGGATCAGCGCGGTCGGGCCGTCCTGACGCTCAACGCCGTATTTCCACGCCACCGCAGATTCCACCTGGTCACACGGACGCCATGTGGACATGTTCGGGGTCACGCGCAGAGAAGCGGTCTGTTCTACCGGCTGGTGGGTCGGGCCGTCTTCGCCCAGGCCGATGGAGTCATGGGTATAAACCATCACCTGGCGCTGTTTCATCAGTGCCGCCATACGCACCGCGTTACGGGCGTATTCCACAAACATCAGGAAGGTGGAGGTGTATGGCAGGAAGCCGCCGTGCAGGGCGATACCGTTGGCGATAGCGGTCATACCGAATTCGCGCACGCCGTAGTGGATATAGTTACCGGCAGTGTCTTCGTTGATCGCTTTCGAGCCGGACCAGATCGTCAGGTTGGACGGGGCCAGGTCAGCAGAGCCGCCGAGGAATTCAGGCAGCAGCGGGCCAAAGGCTTCGATGGCGTTCTGGGATGCTTTACGGCTGGCGATTTTCGCCGGGTTAGCTTGCAGCTTAGCGATAAATTCGTTGGCTTTCGCGTCGAAATCAGCTGGCATTTCGCCCTTCATACGACGGGTAAACTCAGCAGCCTGCTCCGGGAAGGCTTTCGCGTAGGCCGCGAATTTCTCATTCCATGCGGATTCTTTCGCGGCTCCGGCTTCTTTCGCATCCCACTGGGCATAGATGTCAGACGGGATTTCAAAGGCAGCGTGTTTCCAGCCAAGCGCTTCGCGGGTCAGCGCCACTTCTGCGTCGCCCAGCGGGGCACCGTGGGAGTCATGCGTACCGGCTTTGTTCGGTGAACCGAAGCCGATAACGGTTTTGCACATCAGCAGGGACGGCTTGTCGGTTACGGCGCGGGCCTCTTCCACGGCGCGTTTGATCGCGTCCGCATCATGACCGTCCACGCCGCGCACCACGTGCCAGCCGTAGGCTTCAAAGCGTTTTGCGGTATCGTCGGTAAACCAGCCTTCCACGTGGCCGTCAATGGAAATGCCGTTGTCGTCATAGAACGCCACCAGCTTGCCGAGCTTCAGGGTACCGGCCAGGGAGCACACCTCGTGGGAGATGCCTTCCATCATGCAGCCGTCGCCCATAAAGGCGTAAGTAAAGTGGTCGACAATGTCGTGGCCCGGACGGTTGAACTGCGCCGCCAGGGTTTTCTCGGCGATAGCCATGCCTACGGCATTAGCGATGCCCTGGCCCAGCGGACCGGTGGTGGTTTCCACACCGGCGGTGTAGCCCACTTCCGGGTGGCCCGGGGTTTTTGAGTGCAACTGGCGGAAGTTTTTCAGCTCGTCAATCGGCAGGTCATAGCCGGTGAGGTGCAGCAGGCTGTAAATCAGCATTGAGCCGTGGCCGTTGGACAGCACGAAGCGGTCGCGGTCAGCCCAGGCCGGGTTGTTCGGGTTATGGTTCAGGAAATCACGCCACAGGACTTCGGCAATGTCAGCCATGCCCATCGGGGCGCCCGGGTGACCGGATTTGGCTTTCTGTACTGCGTCCATGCTGAGCGCACGAATAGCATTGGCAAGCTCTTTACGAGAGGACATTTTGACTCCAGATCGGATAGTTAAAGGACAAAGCGTGTTAACGGCTTGACGATGGCACGTTATGGGCTACGCCCGGAAAAATTGAACAACAATGTAACCCAAGCCGCTTTCTATGTACATGGAGCATCCTTTTACCGCTTAAGAAATCTCTGGATCCTTCTCGCAGCTTGCGCAAGCTTCTCGCCCAGACCCTCAGCACTTCTTTATACTGAGTGTTACCGGCACGTTAATGTGCTAAACAAAAACTGATTACGACACTTTTAGCGGAAGCCTACACATGAAGATGCGCGCGATATTGCCAGGCCTGGTTGCCGTTGCTCTGCTGAGCGGTTGCCAGAATATGGACTCCAACGGGTTGCTCACCTCCGGCGCCGAGGCGTTTCAGGCGTATACCTTAAGCGATGCGCAGGTCAAAGCGCTCAGCGATGAAGCCTGTAAAGAGATGGACGGCAAGGCGACGATTGCGCCTGCGGGCAGCCAGTACGCTCAACGTTTGAATACCATCGCCTCTGCGCTGGGCGATAACATTAACGGCCAGCCGGTAAACTATAAGGTTTACATGGCAAAAGACGTCAACGCCTTCGCGATGGCGAACGGCTGTATCCGCGTCTACAGCGGGCTGATGGACATGATGAACGATAACGAAGTCGAAGCGGTTATCGGCCATGAAATGGGCCACGTCGCGCTGGGGCACGTGAAGAAAGGCATGCAGGTGGCGCTGGGTACTAACGCCGCGCGCGTTGCCGCCGCCTCTGCGGGCGGCGTGATCGGCAGCCTGTCACAGTCGCAGCTTGGCGATTTAGGCGAGAAGCTGGTTAACGCACAGTTCTCTCAGCGTCAGGAATCCGAAGCGGATGATTACTCTTACGATCTGCTGCGCAAACGCGGCATCAACCCTATCGGGCTGGCAACCAGTTTCGAAAAGCTCCAGACGCTGGAAGCGGGCCGTCAAAGCTCAATGTTTGACGATCACCCGGGCTCTGCCGAACGCGCCCAGCATATTCGCGATCGTATGAAAGCGGATGGGATTAAGTAATAAAAAAGCGCCGAAAGGCGCTTTTTTTATCGGTTTTGATCTGGCGTTATTGGCGCAGGCAGTTTGGACTCGGCCAGCGCGCAGCTACCGGAACGTACATGCGGTACGTGAGGATGGCGAGCACTGCCCGGGTTCAAAATGGCAAGCAAAATAGCCAGATTACTCGCCTTTCTTAGCGGCCTGGATATACAGCATTTCCAGCGCTAAGGTGGCTGCGGCCAGCGCCGTGATCTCAGACTGGTCGTAGGCCGGCGCCACTTCCACCACGTCCATACCCACGATGTTCAAATCTTTCAGACCACGCACCAGCTTGATGGCGCGATCGGAGGTCAGCCCGCCGATCACCGGGGTGCCAGTGCCCGGTGCAAACGCCGGATCCAGGCAGTCGATGTCGAAGGTCAGGTAAACCGGCAGATCGCCAACGATCTGTTTAACCTGGGCGATAATATCGTCCACGCCGCGATCGTTCACCTGGCAGGCGTCCAGTACGGTGAAGCCGTTGTCTTTATCGAATTCAGTGCGAATGCCGATCTGAACGGAGTGGTTCGGGTCGATCAGGCCTTCTTTCGGCGCGGTGAAGAACATGGTGCCGTGGTCAAACTCGCAGCCGTTCGCGTAGGTGTCGGTGTGCGCATCGAAGTGCACCAGCGCCATTTTGCCGAAGTGTTTAGCGTGAGCGCGCAGCAGCGGCAGGGTCACGAAATGGTCGCCGCCGAAAGAGAGCATGCGTTTACCCGCAGCCAGCAACTTCTCCGCGTGGGCCTGCAGTTTTTCGCTCATTTCACGGGCATCGCCGAACGCGTAAACCAGATCGCCACAGTCCACTACGTTCAGACGCTCGCGCATGTCGAAGTTCCACGGGAAGCGGTTGTGCTCCCACGCGAGGTTGGTGGAAACCTGGCGGATCGCCGCCGGGCCGTGACGGCCACCTGCGCGGCCAGACGTCGCCATATCAAACGGGACGCCGGTGATCACCCAGTCAGCGTCGCTGTCGTAGGGCTGGAAATTCATTGGTAAACGCAAAAAACCAAAGGCGTTGGATACCAGAGAGTTATCGTATTGATGGCCTAAGGTGCTCATTGATATGACCTCTTTCGTAAAGTCGATGTAAAAAAAATCCCTTCCGCGTCGTTAAGCCCGACGAGGAAGGGATTGATTAGAGTCAGTTTGCTGGCGCGAATTATCGCCGTGTTTTATGCCGGGTTCAAGCGTCTGCATGACCATCAGTATAGCCAGGCAGACGCAGCCGGGTGATTACTCGTCTTCGAGGTAGGTGTACCCGTAAAGACCGGCTTCAAACTCCTCCAGGAACTGCTGTTGCAGCGCATCGTCCAGATCGGTGTTTTTCACCTGGTCGCGGAACTGGGTCAGCAGCGTGTTCGGGTCAAGCTGCACGTATTGCAGCATGTCCGCCACGGTATCCCCTTCG
Organism: Atlantibacter sp. MEI4A-1023; assembly: GCF_056155425.1. Classification (NCBI taxonomy): domain Bacteria; kingdom Pseudomonadati; phylum Pseudomonadota; class Gammaproteobacteria; order Enterobacterales; family Enterobacteriaceae; genus Atlantibacter; species Atlantibacter sp. MEI4A-1023. Next base: position 759,979 of record NZ_CM149568.1, on the reverse strand, counting down.
TCAGACAGTTCAACTTCCACGCTGCCATCAGGGAAGACAAACACGTCAACCGCTTCGGTATCGCCGAACAGGTTATGCATGTTGCCAAGAATTTCCTGATACGCGCCCACCATAAAGAAGCCCAGCATCGGCGGGTTCTCCGGGTCGTATTCCGGCATCGGCATGGTGGTGGCAATCCCGTCGCCGTCGATATAGTGATCGATGGCACCGTCAGAGTCGCAGGTGATATCCAGCAGCACCGCGCGGCGTTCCGGGATCTGGTTCAGCCCTTCCAGCGGCATGACCGGGAACAACTGGTCGATACCCCAGGCATCCGGCATGGACTGGAACAGGGAGAAGTTGATGTACATCTTGTCCGCCATGCGCTCTTGTAACTCGTCAATGATCGGACGATGCGCACGGTTGCTGGGATCGAGCTGTTTCTGCACTTCATGGCACATGCTCAGGTAGAGCTGCTCCGCCCACGCGCGCTCCTGCAGGCTAAACGCGCCTGAAGAATAACCCACGTGAATGTCGTGCAGGTCCATCTGGCTGTCGTGCAGCCATTCGCGCAGCGAACGGCGGGTGCCCGGCTCGTGCATCTCCTGCCAGGTTTCCCACATGCTCTGCAACGCACGCGCCGCATCGTCGGCAGGCGCGGTCGGAACGGTATATTCGTTGCGCTCAACGCCGATGATATTGGACACCAGTACGGTGTGGTGCGCGGTCACCGCGCGGCCAGACTCGGTGATCACCGTCGGGTGCGGCAGACCGTTTTCTTCACAGGCATCGCCAATCGCCCAAATGATGTTATTGGCATATTCGTTCAGGCCGTAGTTCACCGAGCAGTCGGACTGCGAGCGGGTGCCTTCATAGTCCACGCCCAGACCGCCGCCCACGTCGAAGCACTGGATGTTGACGCCCAGCTTATGCAGTTCAACGTAGAAACGCGCAGATTCACGTACGCCAGTGGCGATGTCGCGGATGTTCGCCATCTGCGAGCCGAGGTGGAAGTGCAGCAGTTGCAGGCTGTCGAGACGGCCCGCTTCGCGCAGCATCTCAACCAGTTGCAGAACCTGGGTCGCCGCCAGGCCGAATTTGGATTTTTCACCGCCGGAGGATTGCCATTTACCGGAGCCCTGAGACGCCAGACGCGCACGCACACCCAGGCGCGGCACCACGTTCAGACGCTCGGCTTCTTCCAGCACGATGCGGATTTCCGACATTTTTTCGATAACCAGATAGACCTTATGGCCCATCTTCTCACCGATTAATGCCAGGCGAATGTATTCACGGTCTTTATAGCCGTTACAGACGATAACGGAACGCGTCATGCCCGCATGGGCCAGTACGGCCATCAACTCCGCTTTCGAGCCTGCTTCCAGGCCCAGCGGTTCACCGGAGTGGATCAGCGTTTCGATAACGCGACGATGCTGGTTAACCTTAATCGGGTAAACCAGGAAGTAATCGCCGTTATAGCCATAGGATTCACGCGCGCGCTTGAACGCGGCATTAATAGAACGCAGGCGGTGCTGTAAAATCTGCGGGAAGCAGAATAGCGCAGGCAAGCGCTGGCCTTGCGCTTCGCGGGCTTTCACCAGTTTGGCGAGATCCACGCGGGCTTCCGGGACGTCGGGGTCCGGGCAGACACTGATGTGGCCCAGTTCATTGACGTCATAGTAATTATTGCCCCACCAGGCAATGTTGTAGGTGCGCAGCATTTTACTGGCTTCCTGAGAACTCATTGCAACCTCCTGCATGGAACGTAGTACACCCTGTTCGCCTGCTGACGAAGGCGAAAATGAAGACATGTCGTCAGACATAGCGAACCTCAAACTCTGTTGAAAGTGTATACCCGATACCGTCGGGCATAGCGAAGTTGACTACTATCGCAGCGTTAAAATGCGATAACAACCCATAAACAGCCGGACCTGGCAGCATAGTACGCTGACCGCCCCGCTGTGCGACCGGTTTCATATTCATATCATTGTAAAACACGTATCCGAACGCTGTATGACAGGTTCGACGAAACCACGAGAAAACCCTTGCTTAGCAAGAGCGCCCTTGTTCAGTCATCGCAAACTGTTAACCGGCCCGGGAATCCTGAGAAGCGCCGAGATGGGTAGAACATCGGCAGGTTTGCAAAAAAGGGATGCAGGTTGAGAGGGACAACAGTACACCAGAACGGTGTGACAGATTCTGCAGATTACTCCGATTCATTATTTCGTATCACCTCCACGCCAACCTCGATGGGCAAGCGACAAGCAAAGCTAATGGTTAATGCTCAACCCGGCTGGAAGTGGCGACACGAACAATTGTCGTGCGCTTTTTTTCACCCTTCGCCACAGAAGCGAAAACGGGGAAGCCGCGCGCGCCGTTTTATACCGACAACAGGGGGTAAATGCAAAATAAAAATCGTGGGTTTGACGCTGATGTCAGGAAATATTGCCATTTCCGCCGTTTCGCCGGTTTTACGCAGAATAAAAATTGCTGGAAAAGGGACGAATAAATGACCTAGAATAGCCGTCCAGATGTTAATCCATCTATATACCCACTGTGCTTCAGGACACTTTGCACAAGGCGACATCGCCCGGTAAGAGAAAAAGAGGATTAACACTCATCGCCTGTATTGCCTGCAAGCCGCTGCCACAAGGCAGGTAAGCGCTTTAAATACAATACGTTGAGTTAACTAATTATTACCGAGTTTAAACGAACATGGCTAAACACCTTTTTACATCCGAGTCTGTATCAGAAGGGCATCCCGATAAAATCGCTGACCAGATCTCCGATGCAGTCCTTGACGCGATTCTGGAGCAAGATCCGAAAGCGCGCGTGGCCTGCGAAACTTATGTGAAAACCGGCATGGTTTTAGTGGGCGGTGAAATCACCACCAGCGCATGGGTAGACATCGAAGAGATCACCCGCAACACGGTCCGCGAAATCGGCTACGTGCATTCTGATATGGGCTTTGATGCCAACTCCTGCGCGGTGCTGAGTGCGATTGGCAAACAGTCCCCGGACATTAACCAGGGCGTTGACCGTACCGATCCGCTGGAACAGGGCGCGGGCGACCAGGGCCTGATGTTTGGTTATGCTACCAACGAAACCGACGTGCTGATGCCAGCACCGGTGACCTACGCGCACCGTCTGGTGCAGCGCCAGGCTGAAGTGCGTAAAAACGGCGCGCTGCCGTGGCTGCGCCCGGATGCGAAAAGCCAGGTGACCTTCCAGTACGATAACAACAAAATCGTTGGTATCGACGCGGTGGTGCTGTCTACCCAGCACGCAGAAGACATCGACCAGAAATCCCTGCACGAAGCGGTGATGGAAGAGATCATCAAGCCGGTTCTGCCTGCAGAATGGCTGAGCGAAACCACCAAATACTTCATCAACCCAACTGGCCGTTTCGTTATTGGTGGCCCGATGGGCGACTGCGGCCTGACAGGTCGTAAAATTATCGTTGATACCTACGGCGGTATGGCTCGTCACGGCGGCGGCGCGTTCTCCGGTAAGGATCCATCAAAAGTTGACCGTTCCGCAGCCTACGCGGCGCGCTATGTGGCGAAAAACATCGTTGCCGCAGGCCTGGCTGACCGTTGTGAAATCCAGGTGTCCTACGCGATTGGCGTGGCGGAACCGACGTCCATCATGGTGGAAACCTTTGGTACTGAGAAAGTGCCGACCGAGCAATTGACTCTGCTGGTTCGCGAATTCTTCGATCTGCGCCCTTACGGCCTGATCCAGATGCTGGATCTACTGCACCCAATCTACAAAGAGACGGCGGCATACGGTCACTTTGGCCGCGAGCATTTCCCGTGGGAAAAAACCGACAAAGCCGCGCTGCTGCGTGACGCTGCCGGTCTGAAATAAATTTTACGCTTAAGGTAAAAGGCGTTTATTACGTACCCAATAAACGCTGTAAAAAAATCCGGGAACGTTCTGCGTTTCCGGATTTTTTGCTTATTAGAGCGTCCACACCTTCTCCATCTATAACCAACGCAAACAAAGCAGGAATCCTGCTCTGACAGGGAAGTGAAATCCGGTAGTAACCGTTCTGGTTATTCCAGGAATTGAATATATTCAATCAGTTCCGTTGCCGCTTATTAGCTTCCCACCAATGGAAGCGATTACATAATTACGAATTTTCCCACATATCTTTACACTTTCACCGCCTACCTTCTTCATTGATAAAACCAATAATTCAATGGGAGGGCGTGATGCCTGACAAGAACAAAAATAGACGCATGACGTTTTTCGTCTGCTTTCTGGCTGCACTGGCGGGGTTACTGTTTGGCCTGGATATCGGCGTTATTGCGGGCGCACTGCCGTTTATCACCGACGATTTCCAGATCACCTCGCACCAGCAGGAATGGGTGGTGAGTTCGATGATGTTCGGTGCCGCCGTGGGTGCCGTGGGCAGCGGATGGCTGTCATCCTCTCTCGGGCGTAAAAAAAGCCTGATGATCGGCTCGGTGCTGTTTGTGGTAGGTTCGCTCTGTTCCGCCGCCGCACCGAACGTTGAGTTCTTAATTGTTTCCCGCGTGCTGCTCGGCCTGGCTGTGGGTATCGCCTCTTACACTGCACCGCTGTATCTCTCAGAAATCGCCCCGGAAAAAATCCGCGGCAGCATGATTTCTATGTATCAACTGATGATCACCATCGGAATTCTTGCCGCTTATCTTTCTGATACAGCCTTTAGCGATGCGGGCGCCTGGCGCTGGATGCTGGGGATCATCACCCTTCCGGCGGTGCTACTGCTGATTGGCGTATTTTTTCTTCCCGATAGCCCGCGCTGGTTTGCCGCAAAGCGCCGCTTCCACGATGCGGAGCGCGTGTTGATGCATCTGCGTGATTCCAGCGCTGAAGCAAAGCGTGAACTGGAAGAGATCCGCGAAAGCCTGAAGGTGAAGCAAAGCGGCTGGGCGCTGTTTAAAGACAACAGCAATTTCCGTCGTGCGGTCTTTTTGGGCGTGCTGTTGCAGGTGATGCAGCAGTTCACCGGGATGAACGTCATCATGTACTACGCGCCGAAGATTTTTGAACTGGCGGGCTATGCCAATACCAAAGAACAGATGTGGGGTACAGTGATCGTTGGTTTAACCAACGTACTGGCGACCTTTATCGCTATTGGTCTGGTAGACCGCTGGGGCCGTAAGCCGACGCTGGTGCTGGGCTTCCTGGTAATGGCGACAGGCATGGGGATTCTGGGCTATCAGATGCATGTCGGTATCGAAACCGCAGCCGGCCAGTATTTTGCCGTCGCGATGCTGCTGATGTTCATCGTAGGCTTCGCCATGAGCGCCGGTCCGCTGATTTGGGTGCTGTGCTCGGAAATCCAGCCGCTGAAAGGGCGTGATTTCGGCATCACCTGTTCCACCGCCACTAACTGGATCGCCAATATGATTGTTGGTGCAACCTTCCTGACGATGCTGAATACGCTGGGCAACGCCAATACCTTCTGGGTATACGCTGGCCTGAACCTGTTCTTTATCGTGTTGACCCTGTGGCTGGTACCGGAGACTAAACATATTTCCCTGGAGCATATCGAACGCAACCTGATGAAAGGCCGTCGCCTGCGCGAAATCGGTTCGCACCATTAATCGTTACGCCCTCTCTGCGGAGGGGGCGTCTTTCGGTTGCAGCGCTATCCCCTTCCCTCTATCCTTGCCGTTATGAAAACCCTGCGTCTCCCTATTGCCACTCAACAAGCCGTGATGCGCAGTCTGCGCGAGAATTTAGCGCGGGCTAACCAACATCTTGGCCGTGACTATCCTGAACCAAAACTGGTCTACCAACAGCGTGGCACCGCTGCGGGTACCGCCTGGCTTGAACGCTATGAAATCCGTCTCAACCCCACGTTGCTTCAGGAAAATCTTCAGGCGTTTGTTGAAGAAGTGGTGCCACACGAACTGGCGCATCTGCTGGTGTGGAAACAGTTTGGCCGCGTTCCATCTCATGGCAAAGAGTGGAAATGGATGATGGAGAGCGTGCTGGGCATTCCGGCTCGGCGAACCCATCAGTTCGCACTGGATTCGCTGGCGCGTAACACCTTTCCCTACCGTTGTAGCTGCCAGCTCCATCAGCTTACCGTGCGGCGTCATAATCGCGTGCTGCGCGGCGAAACCGAGTACCGTTGCGTACACTGCGGCGAGAAACTCAAACCGGAACCGGCAACCGAGTAATTTTTAGCGCGGTATCCGGAAATTTTCTGATCTGACTGATTGCATCTGACGCCACCGTTGGTTACGGTGCGGGCTCGTTTTGACACGGAGTCCGGGATGTCTCGCAAATTTATTCTGGCGGTTGCAGGCGTTGCAGCCGCTTTTTCGTGGAGCGCATTCAGCGCGGGGATTAATAACTTTTCCCAGGCCAAGGCCGCCGGGGTGAAAGTGAACGCTAACGCGCCAGGCGATTTTTATTGCGGCTGCAAGATTACCTGGCAGGGGAAAAAAGGCATCCCCGATCTGGAATCTTGTGGCTATAAAGTGCGAAAAAATGAAAACCGCGCCTCGCGCATCGAATGGGAACACGTGGTGCCCGCCTGGCAATTCGGCCATCAGCGCCAGTGCTGGCAGGACGGTGGTCGGAAAAACTGCGCCAAAGATCCAGTTTATCGCGCCATGGAAAGCGATATGCACAACCTACAGCCTGCTGTAGGGGAAGTAAACGGCGATCGCGGCAACTTTATGTACAGTCAGTGGAATGGCGGTGAGGGCCAGTACGGCCAGTGCGCCATGAAAGTCGATTTCAAAGAAAAATTAGCCGAGCCGCCAGCCCGCGCACGTGGGGCCATCGCCCGCACCTACTTCTATATGCGCGATAAATATTCTCTGACACTGTCTCGTCAGCAAACCCAGCTATTCAACGCCTGGAATAAGCTTTACCCGGTAAGCGCGTGGGAATGCGAGCGCGATGAGCGGATCGCCAGCGTGCAGGGCAATCACAACCCCTATGTTCAGCAGGCTTGCCAGGCCCAAAAGAGCTAACCTACACTACCGGGCATTGAAAACTGCCGTTCCCCCCTCATGTAAGGGGGAACGCCTTTGACCGGATTATTGTTATGCGCATTCCCCGCATTTATCACCCTGAGCCCCTCAGCATCAATACTGAAACCGCTTTAAGCGATGACGCCGCCAACCACGTAGGCCGCGTGCTGCGCATGGGGCCGGACCAGTTTTTGCAGCTGTTCGACGGCTCTAATCAGATTTTCGAGGCCCGCATTACTCAGGCCGATAAGAAAAGCGTACGGGTCCAGGTGCTAAACGCTACCGAAGATGACCGTGAATCACCGCTGCATCTGCATTTAGGGCAGGTCATGTCGCGCGGCGAGAAGATGGAATTTACCATCCAGAAATCCATTGAGCTGGGCGTTAACGTCATCACCCCGCTGTTTTCCGAGCGCTGCGGCGTCAAGCTGGACGCTGAAAGGTTAAACAAGAGAATCCAACAGTGGCAGAAAATCGCCATCGCCGCCTGCGAGCAGTGCGGGCGCAATCGGGTGCCGGAAATCCGTCCGGCGATGGATCTCGACGCCTGGTGCGCCGAACCTGACGACGGTCTGAAGCTCAATTTGCACCCGCGCGCCAGCCAGAGCATCAATACCCTACCCCTGCCGGTACAGCGCGTGCGGTTATTGATCGGCCCTGAAGGCGGGTTGAGCGCCGATGAAATTGCCATGACCGCAGAGCATCAATTTACTGATATTCTGTTGGGACCACGCGTTTTACGCACTGAAACTACCGCGCTCACCGCTATCACCGCGCTACAGGTGCGTTTTGGCGATCTGGGTTAAAACCTGGCGTTGAAGTCTGCAAATACCTTCAGCGTCAGCTTCACAGGAGAACATAATGATTAAGCTCGGCATTGTGATGGACCCCATCGCAACCATCAACATCAAGAAAGACAGCAGCTTCGCCATGCTTCTGGAAGCCCAACGTCGCGGCTATGAACTGCATTATATGGAAATGGCCGATCTGTATCTGATCAACGGTCAGGGACGCGCCCGTACCCGTTTGCTGAGCGTTGAGCAAAATTACGACAAATGGTACGACTTCACCGGCGAGCAGGACATCGCGCTGGCGGATCTGGACGTGGTGCTGATGCGTAAAGATCCGCCGTTCGATACCGAATTCATCTACGCCACCTATATTCTGGAACGCGCCGAAGAACAGGGCACGCTGATCGTCAATAAGCCGCAGAGCCTGCGCGACTGTAACGAGAAGCTGTTTACTGCCTGGTTCCCGGACCTGACGCCGCAAACCCTCGTGACCCGTAATAAGGCGCAGTTGAAAGCCTTCTGGCAGGAGCACGGCGACATCATTCTGAAACCGCTCGACGGCATGGGCGGCACTTCCATTTTCCGCGTTAAAGAAGGCGACCCGAACCTGTCGGTGATTACTGAAACGCTGACCCAACTGGGCACCCGCTACTGCATGGCGCAAAACTATCTGCCTGCCATTGTCGACGGTGATAAGCGTGTGCTGGTTGTCGACGGCGAACCGGTCCCGTATTGCCTGGCGCGCATTCCGCAGGGCGGCGAAACGCGCGGCAACCTGGCGGCGGGCGGCCGTGGTGAACCGCGTCCGTTAACCGAAAGCGACTGGCAAATCGCCCGCCGCGTCGGCCCAACGCTCAAAGCTAAGGGACTGATTTTTGTCGGTTTAGATATTATCGGCGATCGCCTGACTGAGATTAACGTCACCAGCCCAACCTGTATCCGTGAAATCGAAGCGCAGTTCCCCATTTCTATTACCGGTATGTTAATGGACGCCATCGAAAAACGTCTGGCGAAGTAATTTCCCGTGCGGGAGGGACCCCGCATCACCCTTTTTTATCTATTGTGTAATGCTCTCCTCCGAGGAGTGACAGACTACTACTTTCCCCGCATACTGGGCGAAGATGTTTTTTTAACCAGGGATTCAGACCGCTGATATGAATTTACAGCATCACTTTCTTATTGCCATGCCAGGCCTGCAGGACCCGCTGTTCCGCCGCGCCGTCGTTTATATTTGCGAATATAACGAGGACGGCGCTATGGGGCTCATCATCAATAAGCCGCTGGAAAACTTGAAGGTGGACGGCGTTCTGCAGAAACTCAAAATCATTCCCGAACCGCGCGACCCGGCGATTCGTCTGGATAAACCGGTATTCGTCGGCGGACCGCTGGCCGAAGATCGGGGTTTTATCCTCCACACGCCGCCAGATAAATTTAATTCCAGCATCCGTATTTCTGATAACACCATTATCACCACCTCCCGTGACGTTCTTGAAACGCTGGGCACGGATTCCCAGCCTGAAGAAGTGATCGTTGCGCTGGGTTACTCCTCCTGGGAAAAAGGCCAACTGGAGCGCGAGATCCTCGAAAACTCCTGGCTGACCGCCCCGGCGGACATGAACATTCTGTTCCGCACCCCGATTGCCGACCGATGGCGCGAAGCGGCGAAGCTTATCGGCATTGATATCCACACCATGCCGGGTACGGCGGGGCATGCCTGATGAGCGGAACCTTACTGGCCTTTGACTTCGGCACTAAAAGCATCGGCGTAGCTATCGGGCAGCGCATCACCGGCACCGCGCGCCCGCTCACGGCGATAAAAGCCAACGACGGCACCCCTGACTGGACGCAGCTCGAAAAACTGCTTAAAGAGTGGCAGCCTGAACGGGTGGTGGTCGGATTGCCGTTAAATATGGATGGCACTAGCCAACCGCTTACCGACCGGGCGCGTAAATTCGCCAACCGCCTGCATGGCCGTTTCGGTGTTAAGGTCGAATTGCAGGACGAGCGCCTGAGCACCGTGGAAGCGCGCGCGGGCCTGTTCGAGCGCGGCGGCTTCCGGGCGCTGAACAAAGGCAGCGTCGACTCCGCCTCCGCCGTGATTATTCTGGAAAGCTACTTCGAGAATCACGGTTAACGCTTCCCGCTCTATGCCTGCATTGTCGTCAGCTTTTGCAGGCTCTGTTCAAACGTTTGCATCCCATACTGCTGCCCGGTCTGTAACACGCCGGGCAGTTGATGGGTTTTGCCTTCGCGGATTAGATTCGCGACGGCAGAGGTATTGATCAGCAGTTCAAACAGTGCCGCCCGTGAGCCCTGCGCTGTCAGGATCAGCTTTTGCGCCAGCACCGCTTTCAGGCTCCCGGCTAACTGGCTGCGGATCATGTTTTTCTCTTCGGCGCTAAATACATCCACCAGACGTTCAACCGCCTGGCAGGCCCCCCGGGTATGCAGCGTCGCCAGTACCAGGTGGCCGGTTTCGGCGGCGGTTAATGCCAGCCGGATAGTTTCGCTGTCACGCAACTCACCCAACAGGATCACGTCAGGATCTTCCCGCAGCGCGCCGCGCAGCCCGGCGCTAAAGCTGTCGCAATGGGTACCGATTTCACGCTGTTGGATCAGGCATTTCTCACTGGCGTAGAGATATTCGATGGGATCTTCCAGCGTCAGAATATGTCCGCGCAACGTTCTGTTAAGTTCGTTGACCATCGCCGCCAGAGTAGTGGATTTGCCACTGCCTGTGGCACCCGTCACTAAAATCAGCCCATCCTGCGTACCCAGCAATTCTCGCAGGCACGGCGGCGCGCCGAGAGCGTCGAGTACCGGCGCTGACCGCGGCAGAATACGCAGCGCCAGCGAAATACCCTGAGATTGTTGGAACGCATTTGCGCGTAAACGTGCGCCGTTCGCCAGCGTTACCGCAAAATCTAACTGGCCCCGTCGCGTAAATTCCTGCTGCTGCTCAGCCGATAGCCACTGATGAAGCAGCGTATGGGGCGGTGGCGCGCCCTCCGGCGCGCATTCCAGCTCACCTTTACGCCGCCATCGCGCCGGTAAGTCGCTGCACAGGTGTAGATCCGAAACATTATGCTTTACACTAAGGGCCACCATTTCTTCCATTTCCATACAGCTTCCCGACGATCATGAGTGATATAGCGCGCAACTTAGCGCAGATAAAAGCAAAGATCTCAGCGGCTGCGTTACGCTGCGGCAGATCTTCAGAAGAAGTTACGTTGCTTGCAGTCAGCAAAACAAAACCTGCGAGTGATATCGAAGAAGCCATTGCCGCTGGTCAGCGGGCATTTGGTGAAAACTACGTACAAGAAGGGGTGGAGAAAATCCGCCACTTCGCCGGGGCGGGCGTATCCGGGTTGCAGTGGCATTTTATCGGGCCGTTGCAGTCCAACAAAAGCCGCCTGGTGGCCGAGCACTTTGACTGGTGCCATACCATCGACAGGCTGCGCATCGCCACCCGGCTCAGCGACCAGCGTCCAAAAGAGATACCTCCGCTTAACGTGCTGATTCAAATCAATATTAGCGATGAAAACAGTAAATCCGGCATTACCCTTAGCGAGCTTGATGAGCTGGCAAGCCAGGTGGCGGAATTACCCGGCCTGACGCTACGCGGCCTGATGGCGATCCCCGCGCCTGAGTCAAGTTATGAAAGGCAGTTTGCCGTGGCACAGCAAATGGCTGTAGCATTTAACGCGCTTAAAAATCGCTACCCTGACGTCGATACCCTTTCTCTGGGAATGAGTGACGATATGGATGCGGCGATTGCTGCCGGTAGCACGATGGTGCGCATCGGCACCGCCATTTTCGGCGCGCGCAATTACCAGGCACATCAAGGACAATAACCACAGAGGAATGCCATGAAGACGTTGACTTTCCTGATCTCCACCGCGCTTGAGCTGTATACCATGGTGATGCTGTTACGCATCTGGATGCAGTGGGCGCGTTGCGATTTCTACAATCCCCTCGCTCAGTTCGTTGTGAAAGCAACGCAACCGATCGTCGGGCCGTTACGCCGTATTCTCCCGTCAATGGGCCCGATTGATACGGCGTCATTAGTGATGGCGTTCGTGCTGAGCCTGATTAAGTCGATGGTGCTGTTTATGGTCATCACTTTCCAGCCGATTATCTGGATTGCCGCGCTACTGATTCTGATTAAAACCATCGGCCTGCTGGTTTTCTGGGTGCTGCTGGTGATGGCATTAATGAGCTGGGTCAGCCGTGGCCGTAGCCCGGTCGAGTACGTATTAATGCAGTTGACCGAGCCGCTGCTGTCGCCGATCCGCCGTATGCTGCCCGCGATGGGTGGGATTGATTTCTCGCCGATGGTATTAGTACTGCTGTTGTATGTGCTGAATATGGGCATGATGGAGCTGCTGCAAAGTACCGGAAATATGCTGCTGCCGGGGCTGTGGATGGCGCTATGAGTGCCGTGGAACGCACTGCGGACCGGCTAACGCTTCGGCTGTATATTCAGCCGAAGGCCAGCCGCGACGCGATTGTTGGACTGCATGGCGATGAATTAAAAATCGCCATCACTGCCCCACCGGTTGACGGCCACGCCAATGCGCATCTGGTAAAATTTCTCGCTAAACAGTTTCGCGTCCCGAAAAGCCAGGTGACGATTGAAAAAGGCGAAGCCGGCCGTCACAAACACATCATGATTATTGAACCGCAACAGATCCCGCCCGCCATAGCGGCACTGCTTTAATCACAGGATTTCACTATGCAAAAAGTTGTCCTCGCTACCGGAAACGCCGGTAAAGTGCGTGAACTCGCGTCGTTGTTGCGCGATTTTGGCCTGGATATCGTCGCGCAGACCGAATTAGGCGTCGAGTCAGCGGAAGAGACCGGCCTGACCTTTATCGAAAACGCCATACTGAAAGCCCGCCATGCGGCGGCCATTACCGGTTTACCGGCTATCGCCGATGATTCTGGGCTGGCGGTAAACGCGCTGGGCGGCGCGCCGGGCATCTACTCCGCGCGCTATGCGGGTGTAGACGCCAGCGATCGCCAGAATCTGGAAAAGCTGCTGGCAGCGTTAAAAGACGTGCCTGACGGGCAACGTCAGGCGCAGTTCCACTGCGTGCTGGTTTATCTGCGCCACGCCGATGACCCGACACCACTGGTGTTCCACGGTGTCTGGCCGGGCGAAATCACCCACGCGCCAGCCGGTGAAGGCGGCTTTGGCTACGACCCGATTTTTTATGTTCCCTCTGAAGGCAAAACTGCCGCAGAATTGACCCGCGAAGAAAAAAGCGCCATTTCCCATCGTGGACAGGCGTTGAAACAGTTACTGGAAGCAATGCGACATGGCTAATTTGCCACCTCTGAGCCTGTATATTCATATTCCCTGGTGCGTGCAGAAATGCCCTTACTGTGATTTCAATTCCCACGCGCTCAAGGGCGAAGTGCCGCACGATGATTATGTACAGCATCTTTTAGCCGATCTGGATAACGATGCGGCAATGGCTCAGGGACGGGCAATTAGTACCATTTTCATTGGCGGTGGTACGCCCAGCCTGCTCTCCGGCCCAGCGATGCAAACGTTGCTGGACGGGGTGCGGGCGCGCGTAGATTTACGCGCCGATGCGGAAATCACCATGGAAGCTAACCCAGGCACCGTGGAGGCGGATCGTTTTGTCGATTATCAACGCGCCGGGGTGAACCGTATTTCTATCGGCGTGCAGAGTTTTGAACAGACCAAACTCACCCGTCTGGGACGTATCCACGGCCCCGAAGAGGCGAAGTGTGCCGCGCATCTGGCCAGTTCTCTGGGGTTGCGCAGTTTTAATCTGGATTTGATGCATGGGTTGCCGGACCAGTCGCTGGATGAGGCGTTAGACGATTTGCGTCAGGCCATCGCCCTCAATCCGCCGCACCTCTCCTGGTACCAGCTGACCATTGAACCGAATACCATGTTTGGTTCGCGCCCGCCGGTATTACCGGACGACGACGCCCTGTGGGATATCTTCGAGCAGGGGCATCAGTTGCTTAGCGCGGCGGGTTATCAGCAGTATGAAACCTCGGCCTATGCGAAGCCGGGCTATCAGTGCCAGCACAACCTTAACTACTGGCGCTTCGGCGATTACTTAGGGATCGGTTGCGGCGCGCACGGGAAAATCACCTTCCCCGACGGCAGGATTTTACGAACTGCGAAAACCCGTCATCCGCGCGGCTATATGCAGGGCACTTATCTCGACAGGCAGCATCACGTTGAAGACGCAGATAAGCCGTTTGAGTTTTTTATGAACCGCTTCCGGCTGCTGGAAGCCGCACCGCGCGCGGAATTCACGCTCTATACTGGACTAAACGAAGACATCCTTCGCCCGCAAATCGATCAGGCGCTGAGCCTCGGTTATTTAGTGGAGACGCCGGAATACTGGCAAATCACCGAGCATGGAAAATTGTTCCTGAATTCCCTGCTTGAGCTGTTTCTTGCTGACTGATTTTGGTTAACGTCTCATAAAAAAAGCCCCCGCTTCATAGCGAGGGCTTTTGTTTTTAGTGCCGTTGCCGATTAGCTCAGGCGACCATGACACTGTTTGTATTTCTTACCGGAGCCGCACGGACACGGATCGTTACGGCCCACTTTACGCTCGCCGCTCTGCTCCGCCAGCGCTGCTGCCGCCGCGCTTTCATCGTCCTGATGGCTGAGCTGCTGCATCTGCGCCAGACGCTCAGCTTCTTCACGACGTTGCTGCTCCATCGCTTCCACTTCTTCCGGCATCCGCACCTGGACTTTGCTCAGGGTGCTGATGACTTCATATTTCAGGGATTCCAGCATGGTCGCGAACATCGCGAACGACTCGCGTTTGTACTCCTGCTTTGGATCTTTTTGCGCATAACCACGCAGATGGATGCCCTGACGCAGGTAGTCCATCGCCGCCAGGTGCTCTTTCCACAGGGAGTCCAGCGTTTGCAGCATCACGCCTTTTTCGAAGTGACGCATCATCTCAGCGCCAACCACTTCTTCTTTACGGTGATAGACTTCGATGGCGTTCTGCAGAATACGCTCGCGCAGCGTTTCTTCGTGCAGTTCTGGCTCTTTATCCAGCCACTCGGCAATCGGCAGATCCAAATCGAAGTCGTTTTTCAGGCGTTCCTGGAGACCCGGGATATCCCACATTTCTTCCAGAGACTGCGGCGGGATGTGGGCATCGATAGTCGCTTTGAACACGTCTTCACGGATGCTGTTCACGGTTTCGCTGATGTCAGATACATCCAGCAGTTCGTTACGCTGGGTGTAGATCGCACGGCGCTGATCGTTGGCTACGTCATCGTATTCCAGCAGTTGCTTACGAATATCAAAGTTGCGGCTTTCCACTTTGCGCTGGGCGTTGGCGATGGCTTTAGTCACCCACGGGTGCTCGATGGCTTCGCCCGGTTTCATGCCCAGTTTACGCATCATCCCGGACACGCGATCCGAGGCGAAAATACGCATCAGCGCATCTTCCATGGAAAGATAGAAACGGGAAGAACCGGCATCGCCCTGACGGCCAGAACGACCGCGCAGCTGATTATCGATACGACGGGATTCATGGCGTTCAGTACCGATAATATGCAGACCGCCGGACGCCAGTACGGCTTCGTGGCGTACCTGCCAGTCGGCTTTAATCTGGGCGATTTGTTCCGGCGTTGGGTCTTCCAGCTCGGCAACTTCTGCCTGCCAGCTGCCGCCCAGCACGATATCAGTACCACGGCCCGCCATGTTAGTGGCGATGGTCACGGCAGCCGGATAACCGGCCTGCGCGACGATGGCCGCTTCGTTGGCGTGGAATTTGGCGTTCAGCACGTTATGCGCGATGCCCGCTTTGGTCAATTCGTTAGAAACCACTTCTGATTTTTCAATCGAAATCGTCCCCACCAGCACTGGCTGGCCGTTAGCGGTACGTTCTTTAATGTCTTCGATAATCGCAGCGATTTTGTCCATCTCGGTCATGTAGACCAGGTCAGGCATATCCTTACGGATCATCGGACGGTTAGTCGGCACCACAATAGTGTCGAGTTTGTAGATAGAACGGAATTCAAAGGCTTCGGTATCCGCAGTACCGGTCATACCTGCCAGTTTTTCATACAGACGGAAGTAGTTCTGGAAAGTGATGGACGCCAGCGTCTGGTTCTCGTTCTGGATGTCCACGCCTTCTTTGGCTTCTACTGCCTGGTGCAGGCCATCAGACCAGCGGCGGCCTTGCATAGTACGGCCGGTATGCTCATCAACAATGATGACTTCACCATCTTTCACGATGTAGTCCACATCGCGGGTAAAGAGTGCGTGAGCGCGCAGGGCTGCCGTCACGTGGTGCATCAGCATAATGTTAGTCGGCGAGTAAAGTGATTCGCCCTCTTCCATAATGCCCTGATTCACCAGCAGCTCTTCAATCAGCACCAGGCCGCGCTCGGTCAGGTTGACCTGGCGCGCTTTCTCATCAACAGAGAAATGGCCTTCGCCCTGGAAAGTGTCGGAGTCTTCTTTTTCCTGACGCACCAGATGCGGGATGATTTTGTTCACTTTTTTGTACAGCTCGGAACTGTCTTCCGCCGGGCCGGAAATGATCAGAGGGGTACGCGCTTCATCGATCAGGATGGAGTCCACCTCATCCACTAGCGCATAGTGCAGTTTGCGTTGCACGCGTTCTTCAGGGCTGAATGCCATGTTGTCACGCAGATAGTCGAAGCCGTATTCGTTGTTGGTGCCGTAGGTGATATCCGCTGCGTATGCTTCCCGTTTCGCCGGGGCCGGCATGCCCGGCAGGTTGATGCCAACGGTCATACCGAGGAACTCAAACAGCGGACGGTTATTTTCAGCATCACGCTGGGCCAGGTAGTCATTCACCGTGACCACGTGAACCCCTTTACCGCTTAACGCGTTCAGGTATGCAGGCAGGGTCGCGGTCAGGGTTTTACCTTCACCGGTACGCATTTCTGCGATGCAGCGATCGTTCAGCACCATGCCGCCCATCAGCTGTACATCGAAGTGACGCATGCCGAATACGCGCTTACTGGCTTCGCGCACTACCGCGAAGGCTTCAGGCAGCAGGCTTTCAACGGTTTCGCCTTTTTCCAGGCGTGCACGGAATTCAACGGTTTTGGCTTTCAGTTCATCATCAGAAAGCTTTTCCAGTGCAGGTTCCATTGCGTTGATTGCTGCGACGGCTTTGCGCATACGGCGCAGAGAGCGGTCGTTACGGCTACCGAAAACTTTAGTTAATAATTTGATTAGCATAATAAAATCTCAAACGCCTCGCCTGTGCGAAGAAATAAAAAAAGGGAAGTATAGAAGAGTTAGCTGAGGCGTTGAGGACCGGCTCGAATGCCTTTAACCTGGCTTATCCAGTGGCTGACAGCGAAATGCCGATCGGCACAGGCCTGGGCTGGAAGTAGGCTGAGGACCCGCGCAGGTTGGGTTTCATGCGTAAGAAGCGTACTTAGAGTATCAAGCAGAGCGAGTTGCTGTGCCTGAAGGGGGATTTTTACCTCTTCCGCGACCGGCAGCGTTTGCGGTGCCATGGCGAAAGTCAGGTGGCGAATTACGGTGCGAATGGCATGTTGATGCCAGTAATCCACGGAAAACGAAGGGCGACGAACCGTCTGCTGCAGCGCCAGAGTATCAAAATTAAACGGCTGCTGATTATCAATATTGCGGGTCGAGGCTTTAGCGGGTAATTCTGGTTCGGCGCTGTTATTTAACGCAGGCAGCCCAAGGCTTGCCGCGACCATCCCCAACAAGAGATGCGGCCAAAAAAAACGTCTGCCAATTTGTCGCCAACAGGTCAAAAGTCCAGACACGTTATCCACCAGAACAGACGAAATGTTTCCGTCGTTCGTTAATCATTAAATTTGCGCACAAATATTATCATCATTCTCGCAGCCAGACAGCACTAATCAGACGCTAAGGCAAGAGAATCGGACAAGAAATCGGCAGTTAAATCCATTGAGCCGGAAAAGATTTTTTTGAAAAGGACGATAAAAAAACGGCCAGCTTTTCTGATCGGAGAGAGTACCAGAAAAAACCAGCCGTATTATGAAGTGCGTATTACGCCAGAACGATGGAAGGCGCTTTGAAAGCGAGCGGCATTTCTGCTTCGTCTTCGAAAGTCACAAATTCCCACGCTTCCTGTTTAGCCAGCACAGCCTGCAACAGTTTGTTGTTCAGTGCATGGCCTGATTTATAGGCCGTGAACGCGCCGATAATATTGTGGCCGCACATAAACAGGTCACCAATGGCATCCAGCATTTTGTGACGAACAAATTCGTCTTCAAAACGCAGGCCGTCTTCGTTCAGTACGCGATAATCATCAACAACGATGGCACAATCGAAGCTGCCACCCAGGCACAAACCACGGGATTGCAGATACTCGATATCACGCATGAAACCAAAGGTACGCGCGCGGCTGATTTGACGCATAAACGCATCAGCGGAGAAGTTCATCTGGTAACGCTGGGTGCTGGCATCAATCGCCGGATGGTTAAAATCGATGGTGAAGTCCAACGAAAAACCATTGTACGGCTTGAATTCAGCCCATTTGTCACCGTCTTCCACGCGAACGGTTTCTTTGATGCGAACAAATTTCTTGGCCGCTTTAAGTTCATCAATACCGGCATCAAGCAGCAGATAGACGAACGGCGCAGCACTACCATCCATAATCGGGATTTCCGGGGCGTCAACTTCGATAACGATGTTGTCGATTCCCAGACCCGCTAAAGCGGCGTTCAGGTGCTCAACGGTAGAAATCCGCACGTCATGCTCGTTGACCAGGCAAGTACAGAGCATGGTATCACGCACAGATTTGGCATCAGCCGGGAAATCTACCGGAGGATTCAAGTCGGTGCGACGATAGATGACCCCGGTATTTGCCGGCGCAGGGCGTAACGTCAGCGTGACTTTCTTGCCGGTATGTAAACCGACGCCAGTCGCCTGAACGATACGTTTAAGAGTCCTTTGTTTGATCATCGTATAATCTCGCCAAATAACCTATACAACCGAGAGTGTATATCACAATCGGCAGCGCAGTTTAGCACAAAGAGCGCTGAACCCCAACTTCCGGTTTATTCTTAGTCAGCCTGTTTACGCAAAAACGCCGGAATATCTAAATAATCCGGTTCTTTAGCCACTTGCGGCGTGGTGTCGTTAACCGCTTTCGCTGCTGGTTTTTGTTCCTGCTGCAGCGGCGCCATACCGTGCTGCTGGTAACGATCCATTACCGGCTGCTGGGTCTGCTTGTTAGTCACCAGGGTGATTTCCGGGCGTTTATCCATGCCGATACCGGTCGCAACAACGGTTACGCGCAGTTCGTCATTCATATCCGGGTCAAGGGACGTACCGATAACCACAGTGGCGTTATCAGACGCAAATGCACGAATGGTGTTACCCACGGTTTCAAACTCATCCAGACGCAGGTCGAAGCCCGCGGTGATGTTAACCAGAACACCGCGCGCGCCGGACAGATCGATATCTTCCAGCAGCGGAGAGGAGATCGCCATTTCTGCCGCTTCTTCCGCACGGTCTTCACCGCTTGCCACGCCGGAGCCCATCATGGCGTAACCCATTTCAGACATCACGGTACGCACGTCGGCGAAGTCGACGTTCATCAGGCCCGGACGGGTGATCAGTTCCGCGATGCCCTGGACTGCGCCTTTCAGTACATCGTTAGCTGCGCCAAACGCGTCCAGCAGAGAGATGCCGCGGCCAAGCACTTTCAGTAATTTGTCGTTAGGGATAGTGATCAGCGAGTCCACATGCTTGGACAGTTCGGTGATCCCCTGCTCTGCGAAGGCCATACGCTTCTTGCCTTCGAAGTTGAATGGTTTTGTCACAACCGCAACGGTCAGGATGCCGAGGTCTTTGGCAACTTCTGCCACCACCGGCGCAGCGCCCGTACCCGTACCACCGCCCATACCAGCCGCGATAAACACCATGTCTGCGCCATCCAGGGCAGCGCGCAGCGCTTCGCGGTCTTCATCCGCAGCATTACGGCCCACTTCAGGATTCGCACCAGCGCCAAGGCCCTTGGTGATCCCGCTACCAATCTGGATAGTCTGTCCTACTGCGGTCTTACGCAATGCCTGCGCATCGGTATTTACCGCGAAGAATTCCACACCTTCGATGCGCTCGCGCACCATGTGTTCGACGGCATTACCACCGCCACCGCCGACGCCGATGACTTTAATCACCGCGTCATTGGTCAGTTCCATAGGTTCAAACATAGTTTCTCTCCGTTTTGTGCCTGTCGCCTGAGACCGCAAACTCAGCAGTCTCTTTTAAAATTAAAACTCTTTTCGCAGCCAACCGTTGAGTCGTTTAATCCACGAGCCGACTGAAGTCCGTTTTTCCGTTTCTGTTTCACCACTGAGATGGGTTTCTTTCCCGTAGTGCAACAGGCCTACCGCCGTCGAATAGTAAGGCTCCTGAGCATAGTCAGTAAGACCGGTAATATTCAATGGCTGCCCGATGCGCACCTGCGTATGGAATACGCGTTGCGCACAGGCGGCGAGGCCTTCAATTTGTGCTGCGCCGCCGGTTAAGACGATGCCAGCCGCAAGATGGTGTTTCACCCCTTGCTGACGCAACTGCTCCTGCAATTGCAAAATTTCTTCATTCACGAGGTTGAGCAACTCGGTATAACGCGGCTCAATCACCTCGGCAAGCGTTTGACGCTGTAAACTGCGCGGCGGGCGCCCGCCCACACTTGGCACTTCGACGCTTTCGTCTTTACCGACAATCGATCCCAGCGCGCAGCCGTGGCGCACTTTAATCGCCTCGGCATCGCTCGGCGGCGTGCCGAAAGCGTAGGCGATATCGCTGGTCACCACGTTCCCGGCATACGGGATCACTTTGGTATGACGCAGCGCACCGCCGGTATACACGGCGATATCCATCGTACCACCGCCGATATCCACGACACAGACGCCAAGTTCACGTTCATCCTCGGTCAGCACCGAATAGCTCGCCGCAAGACCTGCGAAAATGAGTTGGTCAACTTTAAGGCCACATCGTTCAACCGCTTTGACAATGTTTTTTGCCATATCGTTGTGGCAGGTGATCAAATGTACCTTAGCCTGCATGCGTACGCCCGATAACCCGACCGGATTTTTAATGCCTTCCTGATAATCGATGGCATATTCCTGGGGAATGACATGCAGAACGCGGTGTTCATCGCGCACACGCACCGATTTGGCCGTATGGACGACGTTCTCAACGTCTTCCTGGGTCACTTCCTCTTCCGAAATCGGCACCATACCGATTTCGTTCTGGCAACTGATGTGCTTACCCGATAGCGCCAGATACACCGAAGAAATCTGGCAATCCGCCATCAGTTCCGCCTGGTCGATGGCGCGCTGTACGCATTTCACCACCGACTCCAGATCGTTTACCCCGCCTTTGTCCATACCACGGGAGGGGCAACTCCCGACGCCAATAATATTGACCATACCGTCGGGCAGAACTTCCCCTACTAAAGCGGCGACCTTTGCGGTCCCGATCTCTAGTCCAACTACCAGTTTTCTGTCCGTCGCCTTGATCATTGTTGTTCTGCCTGTGCCTGATTCTGTTGCTGATTAGGTTCTTCAACTGGCGCGGGTATCCAACCCACCGCCGCGCCTGAGTCGTAGCGCAAGTCGACGTAACTGATTCGTTTTGCGTCAGCCTGCGACTGCTGTTGCAGAACCGGGTAAAGTTCTACAAACCGCGCCAGACGTTTCATCGTATCGCCTCTGCCCAGATTGAGCTTGATGTCATTCGTCAGCGTCAATTGCCAGGAGCGACGAGCGGTCATAGCCGCTTCCTTAACGGTGAACCTGTCCTTCGCCAGCACTTGTCCCATATCGCGATAACCCTGAAGCACTTCGTTTTCACTGCCTTCCGGGCCATACAGCATCGGTAAAATCTGTTTGCTGGTTCGCGAAGCCGGCACGCTGAACGCATTTCCCTGCGCGTCAATCATGTGCTGGTCATTCCAACGTGCTATGGGCACATATTCAACCAGATGAATCTTCAATTCGTCCGGCCATTGCTTTCTTACGCTCGCCTGCTTGATCCAGGGCAAACGTTCGATTTGCTGCTGAATGATATTGACGTCCTGGGTCATAAACGTTCCTGGCGAACCTAAGGCCAGAATCGACTGACGAATATCATCATTGCGCGTGTAGTGCCGGTCTCCGGTCACTACCAGCTTTGATAAAGGAAGACGCTGCGCGTCTTCCATCCAGCCCAATACCACCCAACCGCCAAAAAACACGGTACATAACACGGCCAGCAGAAACAATATTCCTGCAAGTCGCGTTCCATTATTGCGGCTCGAGGTAGTGACTTCCTCGGGCCGGTTTCGGGTGTTTAGCGCCGCCTGCGACATATCACTCCGCCAATGCCAGAATACGGACAACTAACTGCGAAAAGCTCAGTCCCGCCTGGCGCGCCGCCATGGGAACAAGA
Source organism: Atlantibacter sp. MEI4A-1023 (assembly GCF_056155425.1). Lineage (NCBI taxonomy): Bacteria > Pseudomonadati > Pseudomonadota > Gammaproteobacteria > Enterobacterales > Enterobacteriaceae > Atlantibacter > Atlantibacter sp. MEI4A-1023. The sequence continues at coordinate 737,783 of NZ_CM149568.1, read as the reverse complement.
CTGTGGCTGGTCATTCCCGGCGCGGTATTCACTTCCAGTAAATAAAACGCGCCATCGCTATCCAGCATCACGTCAACCCGTCCCCAACCCTGGCAACCCAGCGCGTTCCAGGCCTGAAGTACCAGCGCGTTCAGCGCACTTTCACGATCGGCCTCAAGGCCTGACGGGCAGAAATATTGAGTATCATCAGAGAGATACTTGGCCTCATAATCATAGAAGGTTCCAGCAGGTTGAATACGAATCGACGGTAAAATTTCTTCACCGAGGATTGCCACCGTAAATTCCGGGCCGCTCAGCCACTTCTCAACCAGCACTTCTTCGTCATGTTCAAACGCTAAAGCCAGTGCGGCATCCAGGTTTTCTGACGCGTCGACTTTCGACATGCCCACGCTGGAGCCTTCACGGCTGGGCTTAACAATTAATGGCAAACCGAGTTCCGCAATCGCCTGGCGCGTAGCGCCATCAAGCCCGGCGCTGAACGCTTTACGCGTTAACCCGACCCAGGGCGCAACAGGCAGTCCCGCACCTTTCCAGAGCAATTTTGTGCGCTGCTTGTCCATGGTGATCGCCGAAGCCATCACGCCGCTGCCGGTATACGGCAGATCCATAAACTCCAGCAGCCCCTGCAACGTCCCGTCTTCGCCGCCCCGGCCATGCAGGGCGATAAAGACTTTATCGAAGCCTTCTTCTTTCAGAGTGGTGACCGGTGTGTCGCGCGGGTCGACCGCATATGCATCAACGCCACCTTCGCGCAGCCCTTTCAGCACCGCTGCGCCCGACTGCAAAGAGACTTCACGCTCGGCGGAAAAGCCACCAAGCAGCACTGCAATTTTCTCAGCCATGTTGCTCATCCTCACGCGTTTGCGGCTGCAACTTTACTTCAGCCAGGTGGCGAGCAATCTTGCCGATGTTCCCGGCGCCCTGCACCAGAATTAAATCGTTGCCGGTTAACACCGGCGCCAGCATTTCAGCGACCTGTTTCGGCTCGGAAACCAGAATTGGGTCGATTTTGCCGCGCCCACGAATGGTGCGGCACAGCGAACGGCTATCCGCACCGGGGATCGCCGCCTCACCGGCGGAATACACATCCAGCATTAACAGCGCGTCGACCTGCGACAGCACGTTGGCGAAGTCGTCATACAGATCGCGGGTACGGGTATAACGGTGCGGCTGGAAAATCATCACCAGGTTTTTATCCGGCCAGCCTGCCCGCGCCGCTTTAATAGTGGCGTCCACTTCTGTTGGGTGATGACCGTAATCATCCACCAGCATCGCGGTGCCCGGTTTCTCGTTTACGGTCGCCAGCGGGAATTCACCCAGAAAATCAAAGCGACGACCGGTGCCCTGGAAGCTTTCCAGCGCGCGCAGGATAGCCTCGTCTTCAATGCCTTCTTCGGTCGCAACCGCCACGGCGGCGGCGGCGTTGAGCGCGTTATGGCGGCCCGGCGCATTCAGCGTGACATGCAGTTCCGGTTTATCCTGGCGAACGATAATAAAGTTGCCCTGCGGGCCTTTCTGCACGTATTGCTCAACGCGCACGTCTGCATCCTCGCTAAAGCCATATGTGGTGGTCTGACGCCCGACGCGCGGCAACAGTTCGCGGATCACCGGGTCGTCGACGCACATCACCGCACGGCCATAAAACGGCAGGTTATGCAGGAAGTTAATAAAGGTCTGTTTTAAGTTCTCGAAGTCACCCTGGTAGGTATCCATATGGTCGGCTTCGATATTGGTCACAATAGAGACCATCGGTTGCAGATGCAGGAACGAGGCGTCGCTTTCATCCGCTTCAGCAATCAGGTAACGGCTGTGGCCCAGGCGCGCATGTACGCCCGCCGCTTTCACCAGGCCACCGTTGACAAACGTCGGGTCCAGGCCTGCTTCCGCGTAAATACTGGACACCATCGCCGTGGTCGTGGTTTTACCGTGTGTCCCGGCAATGGCGATGCCGTGACGAAAACGCATTAATTCGGCCAGCATTTCCGCGCGGCGGATCACCGGGATACGCGCTTCATGGGCCGCGACGATTTCCGGGTTATCCGCAGAAATCGCACTGGAGACCACCACCACGCTGGCGTCGCTGACGTTTTCGGGGCGATGGTTGAAATAAATCGTGGCGCCTAAATCAGCCAGTTGCTGGGTTACCGGGTTGGGTGCCAGGTCGGACCCGCTAATTTGATACCCTTCATTCGCCAGCACTTCGGCAATACCGCCCATGCCAGCACCGCCGATGCCGACAAAATGAATGTGCCGGACGCGACGCATCTCGGGCACGATAGAACGCAGTTTCGCCAGTTGTTGTGTATTCATTCTTCTAAAGCCTTTGGCATCAACGCCTTAACATCTCAACATCACGCGGATCAAAAAGTTGTCCGCAAGAATTACGCCTGTGTAACGGCGCGTACTTCATTGGCTACCCGTTCAGTAGCATCCACAATGGCCGCGCCGCGCGCGCGCTTTGCCATCGCCAGCAGGGTTGGACGATCCCATCCCGCCAGCGTTTCGCTCACCGCATCGACGGTAAATTGTGGCTGTTCGAAAATCTTCGCCGCCCCGGCTTTCTCCAGGGGAAGCGCATTCCAGTACTGCTGGCGATCTTTATGCTGGAAAGGCACAAACAGCGCAGGCAGACCGGCTGCGGCAATTTCGCTCACGGTTAACGCCCCGGAGCGGCATACCACCACGTCGGCCCAGCTGTAGGCCGCCGCCATATCATCAATAAATTCGGTCACTTTATGCTGCGGTTGACCGGCTGCCACATAAGCCTGCTGCACCTCGTTCAACGCGCCTTTACCGCACTGGTGCCAGAGCGTGGTTTTCTCACCCAGACGCCCTGCCACCTGCGGCATAGTCTGGTTGAGAATACGCGCGCCCTGAGACCCGCCCACCACTAACACCCGCACCGGGCCTTCGCGACCAACCAGCCGCTGCTCCGGCTCCGGCAGCGCCAGTACGTCGGTACGTACCGGATTACCCACCACATCCGCATTGGGGAATGCGCCGGGGAATGCCTGCATCACTTTGCTGGCAATTTTCGCCAGCCATTTGTTGGTCAGCCCGGCAATGCCGTTCTGCTCGTGCAGCACAACCGGAATGCCCAGCGACCAGGCTGCCAGGCCACCAGGCCCGGAAACATAACCGCCCATGCCCAACACCACGTCCGGCTGATAGCGTTTCATGATGGCACGCGCCTGACGCCAGGCGTTAAAGATACGCATCGGCGCCAGTAATAGCGCTTTTACGCCTTTGCCGCGCAGCCCCGAGATGCGGATAAAATCGATATCAATGCCGTGACGCGGCACCAAATCCGCTTCCATCCGGTCAGCTGTTCCCAGCCAACGCACCTGCCAGCCCTGGGCTATTAAATGGTGCGCCACGGCCAGTCCCGGGAACACATGTCCCCCGGTGCCACCAGCCATCACCATTAACCGTTTCGTCTGGCCGCTCATCGGGCACTCCTTGTAAACGCCTGCGCCTTTTCCAGACGCGTTTCGTAGTCAATCCGTAACAACAACATGATCGCGGTCGACATAATAATTAAGCTGGAACCACCGTAACTGATCAGCGGCAGCGTCAGGCCTTTGGTCGGCAACATCCCCGCCGCCGCCCCGACGTTGACCAGCGCCTGGAAGCTAAACCAAATGCCGATGGAACACGCCAGGAACCCGGAAAAACGTTGGTCGATCTCCAGAGCGCGGCGGCCAATCGACATGGCGCGAAAAGCGACGAAGAATACCATCAAAAGGGCCAGTACTACACCGATATACCCCAGCTCTTCGCCGATGATCGAGAAGATGAAGTCGGTGTGCGCTTCCGGCAGATACTCCAGTTTTTGTACCGAATTGCCTAACCCCTGCCCCCAAAGTTCGCCACGGCCAAACGCCATCAGCGACTGCGTCAGCTGATAGCCGCTGCCGAACGGATCTTCCCACGGGTTCCAGAATGAGGTCACACGCCGGATACGGTAAGGCTCCGCGAGGATCAGCAGCACCACCGCCGATATGCCCATGCCGATAATGGCGATGAACTGCCAGAGCTTGGCACCCGCGAGAAAGAGCATCGCCAGGGTAGTCACAAACAGCACCACTACCGTACCGAGGTCAGGCTGGGCAAGCAGCAGCACCGCCATCACCAGAATCACGCCCATCGGTTTTAAAAATCCGCGCAGGTTGTTTCGGACTTCATCTACCTTACGCACCAGGTAGTTGGACAGATAACAAAACAGCGACAGCTTGGAAAATTCCGCGGGCTGGATACGCAGCGGGCCAAGAGCAATCCAGCGCGACGCACCGTTAACCGAGCTACCCACGACCAGTACGATCAGCAGCATCACGATAGAGGCGATCAGCAGCGCGGCACTGTAGCGCTGCCAGACTTCCATCGGCATCCGCAGCGTGACCATCGCCAGCATAAACGCCAGGAAGATATAGATAGCGTCACGCTTGGCGAACAGGAACGGATCATCCGCCAGGCGTTGCCCAACGGGCATTGACGCCGAGGTCACCATAATAAAGCCCACCGCCGCCAGGCCCAGCGTCAACCACAGCAGCGTGCGGTCGTACATCACGAGGCTATTGGCGTCTTTATCCCTGGACCCCATTACCCAGCCTTTCAGCGCCACAAACAGCCATGTCAGGATACCGAATCCCGGTAAGCGTGGAACGCGCAGGCGAGGAAGAGACAACCGCATCAGCCTAACTCCTTCGCCAGGCGGGTAAACACATCGCCGCGTTGTTCAAAGTTTTTAAACTGATCCAGGCTGGCGCAGGCCGGTGACAGCAGCACCATATCTCCTGGCTGCACCTTGCCGGCAATAATGCGCATGGCGTCTTCCATGGTGGCAGTTTGCTCCGCCACTTCCGGACGCAGCGCCGCCAGTTCCGCACCGTCGCGGCCAAAGCAGTAAAGCCGAATGCGATCGCCCTGCAAATAGCGGTTGAGCGGAGAAAAGTCAGCGGATTTGCCGTCACCGCCCAGCAGCAGATGCAGGGTGCCGTCAATATGCAAACCGTTCAGCGCCGCTTCGGTGCTGCCGACGTTGGTGGCTTTGGAATCGTTGATCCAACGCACGCCGTTATGGTCGTAAGCCAGTTGGAAGCGGTGCGCCAGGCCGGTAAAGGTGGTCAGCGCTTTCAGGCTGCTGGAGCGCGGCAGACCAACGGCATCGGCTAACGCCAGCGCCGCCAGGGCATTGGTATAGTTGTGACGCCCGACGATTTTCATCTCTTTGGCGTTGAGGATCTTCTCGCCTTTCACCCGCAGCCAGGTATCGCCCTGCTGATGGTTGAGATGGTAATCCCCGACGTCGATGCCGAAGCTCACGCAGCGCTCGTCCGCTCCGCGCACTGGCATAGTCAGGGCATCGTCGGCGTTGACCACGCAGACTTCGGCATTCTCGTAAATCTTCAGTTTGGCGGCGCGGTATTGCTGAAGACCAAAGGGATAGCGATCCATATGATCTTCAGTCACGTTGAGCACCGTAGCGGCTTTGGCGCACAGGCTGTACGTGGTTTCCAGTTGGAAGCTGGAAAGCTCCAGTACATACAGTTCTTTTTCCGCATCCAGCAGCATCAACGCTGGCAGGCCGATATTGCCGCCCACACCCACGCTGACGCCCGCCGTTTTCGCCATTTCACCCACCAGGGTGGTGACGGTGCTTTTGCCGTTCGAACCGGTGATGGCAACAATCGGTGCCTGCGCTTCACGGCAGAACAGTTCAATATCGCCGATGATCTCTACGCCTGCGTCCGCCGCCGCGCTCAGGGAAGGATGCGCCAATGCCATACCGGGGCTGGCGACGATCAGATCTGCATTCAGCAGCCACTCATCGTTCAACGAGCCGAGATGGCGTTCGACAGTTTCAGGAAGATTATCAAGGCCCGGCGGCGCCTGGCGGGTATCCATCACGCGCGGCGTGACGCCGCGCGCCACGAAGAAGTCCACGCAGGAAAGCCCGGTTAATCCGAGACCAATGATGACGACGTTCTTACCCTGATAATCTGCCATGATTAACGTACCTTCAGCGTCGCCAGGCCAATCAGCACCAGCATCAGCGAAATAATCCAGAAGCGCACAATCACGCGCGGTTCCGGCCAGCCTTTCAGTTCATAGTGATGGTGAATCGGTGCCATGCGGAAAATACGTTGCCCGCGCAGTTTGAACGATCCAACCTGGAGGATCACCGACAGGGTCTCCACCACAAACACGCCGCCCATGATCACCAGCAGGAATTCCTGGCGCAGCAGCACCGCGATAATGCCCAGCGCACCGCCCAGGGCCAGGGAACCGACGTCGCCCATAAAGACCTGCGCCGGATAGGTGTTGAACCACAGGAAGCCAAGCCCCGCGCCGACAATCGCCGTACAGACAATCACTAATTCGCCCGCATGCCGTAAGTAAGGGATATGCAGATAGCTGGCGAAATTCATGTTACCCGTTGCCCAGGCCACCAGCGCGAAACCCGCCGCCACGAATACAGTCGGCATAATCGCCAGCCCGTCCAGGCCGTCGGTCAGGTTGACCGCGTTACCCGTACCGACAATCACGAAATAGGCGAGGATCACGTAGAAGATGCCCAACTGCGGCATCACGTCTTTAAAGAACGGCACCACGAGTTCAGTGGCTGGCGTGTCTTTGCCCACCATATACAGGGCAAACGCCACGGTCAGCGCAATCACCGACATCCAGAAGTATTTCCAGCGGGCAATCAGGCCCTTAGTGTCTTTACGCACCACTTTGCGGTAATCATCCACAAAGCCGACCGCGCCGTAACCCACCAGCACGAACAGTACGCACCAGACGTAAGGGTTGGAAGGATAGGCCCACAGCAGCACGGAAACCACGATGGAGGTCAGGATCATGATCCCGCCCATGGTCGGCGTACCGCGCTTGCTGAAGTGGGACTCCGGGCCATCGTTACGCACGACCTGGCCGAAGGACAATTTTTGCAGATGCGCAATCATGCGCGGCCCCATCCATAATGAAATGAACAGAGCGGTCAGCAGGCTGACAATGGCGCGAAACGTCAGATAGGAAAAGACGTTGAAGCCGGAATAATATTTGACCAAATGCTCGGCCAGCCAAACTAACATGTCGCGTTCTCCTGTAATGCGCGAACCACCTCTTCCATGGCAGAGCTGCGTGAACCCTTCACTAAAATCGTCATAATGGTATGTTCCGCGCGTAACGCCCTGAGACGTTCGATCACGGATTTTTTATCCTGGTAATGTTCACCCACGCCGCTGGCCTGGCTCAAAATTTCGCTGGCGTTGCCGACGCTGAGTACTTTATCGATGTTGGCCGCTTTCGCCGCTTCGCCCACTTCGCGATGACAGGCGTCGGACTCCGCGCCCAACTCCGCCATATCGCCCACCACCATTACCCGGTAGCCCGGCATTTCGCTCAGCACCTGCGCGGCGGCGGTCATCGAACCGACGTTAGCGTTGTAGCTGTCGTCCAGCAGCAACTGGTTTTCAGCCAGCTGGACCGGGAACAGACGGCCCGGTACGGCTTTTAATTTCGCCAGACCGGCTTTAATGGCGTCATGGCCTGCGCCCACCGCTGTCGCCAGCGCGCTCGCCGCGAGGGCATTGGCGATATTGTGACGGCCAGGCAATGGCAGCAGCACCTCCACATCGCCCGTCGGGGTGACAATCGTCAGCTCGGTGCCGTGGCTGGTGATATGGATATTGGTAGCGCTGAAATCGCTTCCGGCGGCATTGGGTGAAAAACGCCACACTTTGCGATCGCCGATAATTTCCTGCCAGTTAAGCCAGTCGTTGTTATCCGCGTTCAGGATCGCGATGCCGTCTGCGGTCAGGCCGGAGAAAATCTCCCCTTTCGCTTTCGCAACGCCTGCCAGCGAGCCAAAGCCTTCCAGATGCGCGGCGGCGAGATTATTCACCAGCGCCGCTTCCGGACGGGTCAGCCCAACGGTCCAGGCGATCTCGCCCTGGTGGTTAGCGCCCAGTTCAATCACCGCATACTGATGCTCCGGCGTCAGACGCAGCAATGTCATCGGCACGCCGATGTCATTATTTAGATTGCCCGCAGTAAAAAGCGTGTTGCCGCATTCGCTAAGGATCGCCGCCGTCATCTCCTTAACGGAGGTTTTGCCGGAGGAGCCGGTTAACGCCACGATGCGCGCCGGTACCTGCGAGCGCACCCACGCCGCCAGTTCGCCGAACGCAAGGCGCGTGTCGTTAACGATAATCTGTGGCAGCGCCGCATCGACCGGGCGGCTGACCAGCAATGCGCCTGCCCCGCCCTGCTGCGCGGTTTGGGAAAAATCATGGGCGTCAAAACGCTCGCCTTTGAGCGCCACAAACAGGCAGCCTGGCGTGAGTTTGCGGGTATCGGTGGTTACCGCATCAATAATGCGATCGCCGCCGCGCAACTCGCCGCCCAGCAGCGTGGCGAGTTTTTCGAGAGAAACCGGGATCATGCCACCACTCCCAACAGACGCGCAGCGGTCACACGATCCGAATAGTCCAGACGACGAGTGCCAACGATTTGATAATCTTCATGCCCTTTACCGGCAATCAGCACCACATCGTTTTCTTTAGCCTGCATAATGGCGTTAGTCACCGCTTCGGCACGGCCTTCTACGGCGCGCGCACGACCGGCATCCAGCATTCCCGCCAGGATATCGGTGATAATTGCTTTGGGATCTTCGGTACGCGGGTTGTCATCGGTGACTACAACCACATCGGCGAACTGCTCGGCAATGGCGCCCATCAGCGGACGTTTGCCCTTATCGCGATCGCCGCCGCAGCCGAAGACGCACCACAGTTTACCGGCGCAGTGTAACCGCGCGGCCTGCAACGCTTTTTCCAGCGCATCAGGAGTATGGGCGTAATCCACAACCACGGTAGGCTTGTTTGGCGCGCTGAACACTTCCATACGACCGCACACCGGTTGCAGGCGGGACGCGGTTTCCAGCAGTGCCGGAAGCGGATAATCCAGCGCCAACAGGGTTCCCAGCGCCAGCAACAGGTTGCTAACGTTAAACGCGCCCATCAGGCGGCTTTCGATTTCACCGTTGCCCCAGGAAGAGTCAAAGCGGATCGTCGCGCCGCTGTCGTGATAGTGCACTTCGCTGGCTTTCAGCCAGCGGCCACGGCAGACCGGGTTGATATTGTCTTCCATAGATACCGCAACGGCGTCTGGCAGTTTCGCCAGCCAGCGGCGGCCTACTTCATCATCGGCATTGATGATGGCCTGGCCGTAATGATGAGAGGAAAACAGCAGCCATTTCGCGGCTTCGTAACTCTCCATATCGCCGTGATAATCGAGATGATCGCGGCTTAAATTAGTAAACACCGAGGCCGCAAACGTCAGCGCCGCAACGCGGTGCTGCACCAGGCCGTGGGAAGAGACTTCCATCGCAGCAAACGTCGCGCCCTGGTCCGCCAGGCCGCCCAGCACCTGCTGAACATCCACCGCAGAGCCGGTGGTGTTTTCCGTCGGGCTGACTTTACCCAACAGGCCATTACCCACGGTGCCCATCACGGCGCTGGTTTCGCCCAGCAGTTGGCTCCACTGCGCCAGTAATTGCGTGGTGGTGGTTTTGCCGTTGGTGCCCGTCACGCCGACCAGGCGCAATTGCTGGCTTGGCTCATGGTAAAAACGGCCCGCCAACGCAGACAGCCGTTCATTTAACTGTTCGAGAAAGATAACCGGAACGCCGTGGATTTCACGGACTTCACCGTCAGTGGCTTCGCCTTTCGCTTCCGCCACAATGGCAGCTACACCTTGCGCTATCGCCTGCGGGATAAACCGACGCCCGTCCGCCTGATGACCGACCACCGCTACAAAAAGGTCACCCGCGGCAGCCACACGGCTGTCGAGCGTCATTTCTCGTAGCGCGCGCGCGGGTAAACCCGTTACCCACGGCGCAAGAAGGTCGCGCAAATTACGATCTGCCACCTGTTCCCTCTGCTTGATTGATTACAAATTCACTTTTTTCGCCCGTCGCCAGGGCATCTGGTTCGATATTCATGGTGCGTAATACGCCGCCCATAATGGCTCCGAACACCGGTGCAGATACGGCACCACCGTAATATTTACCTGCCTGCGGGTCGTTGATGACCACCACCAGCGCAAAGCGCGGATGGCTCGCCGGTGCGACGCCCGCGGTGTAAGCAATGTATTTGTTGATATAGCGCCCGTCCGGGCCAACCTTTTTCGCTGTACCGGTCTTGATGGCAATGCGATAACCTTTAATCGCCGCTTTCACGCCGCCGCCGCCAGGCAGCGCCACGCTTTCCATCATATGCACCACGGTACGCACGACGGATTCATTAAAGATGCGCTCGCCGGGCACCGGCGGGTCGACTTTGGTGATCGACAGCGGGCGATAAACACCATAGCTGCCAATCGTCGCGTAGACTCGCGCTAACTGTAACGGCGTTACCATTAGCCCGTAGCCGAAAGAGAAGGTGGCCCTCTCTATGTCAGACCACCGTTGTTTTTGAGGATATAAGCCACTGCGTTCTCCGACCAACCCCAAATTGGTCGCTTTACCCAATCCAAAACGTGAGTAAGTATCTACCAACGCTGAGGACGGCATCGCTAACGCCAGCTTTGAAACACCGACGTTACTCGACTTCTGTAACACCCCGGTCAGGGTTAATTCGCTATAGCGCGCCACGTCTTTGATCTCATGACCATTGATGCGGTACGGCACAGTATTCAGTACGGTATTTTCATTGACCACGCCGCGCTGTAACGCCGTCATCACCACCATCGGTTTCACCGTGGAACCCGGTTCGAAAACGTCGGTAATGGTGCGGTTACGCATAATGTCTTTCGGCGTGCCCGAGATGTTATTCGGGTTATAAGAGGGGCTGTTGGCCATGGCCAGCACTTCACCGGTGTTCACGTCCACCAGCACGGCGCTCCCGGATTCGGCTTTGTTGAACGCCACGGCGTTGTTCAGTTCACGGTAAACCAGCGCCTGTAAGCGCTCATCGATACTTAGCGCCAGGTTGTGCGCCGCCTGGCTGTCGGTAGAAGAGATATCTTCAATGACGCGGCCATAGCGATCTTTACGCACAATACGCTCACCCGGCTGGCCGGTAAGCCATTTATCGAAGCTTTTTTCAACGCCTTCAATCCCCTGGCTATCTACGTTGGTAAAACCAATGAGGTGAGCGGTCACTTCGCCGGAAGGATAGTAACGACGAGATTCATCGCGCAGGTGGATGCCGGGCAGTTTAAGTTTTTTGATGTAATCGCCGATGTCCGGGTTGACCTGACGGGCAAGGTAAATAAAGCGCCCTTTCGGGTTGGCGTTAATTCGTGAGGCCAGCTGGTCCAGCGGCAGTTTCAGGGCATCGGACAATGCTTTCCAGCGGTTATCGAGGGTTATGCCGCCTGCGTCGTGCAGCTCTTTCGGATCGGCCCATACCGCTCTTACCGGCACGCTGACCGCGAGTGGGCGGCCGGAGCGGTCGGTAATCAGGCCGCGCGAGGTCGCCACTTCCTGTACGCGCAGCGAGCGCATATCGCCCTGGCGCACCAGCATATCGGGCGCAATGATCTGCAACCAGGCGACGCGCGCCAGCAAGAACGTCAGCGCCAGCAAAATACACCCGCAGAGCAACGCAAAACGCCAACCTATAAAGTTGGCCTGTTCTTCCTGGCGTTTCGGTTTAAGCGTTTTTGCCGCTGCTCTCATGCCTGTTGTGAATCCTTATTTCTGAACCACGATATTTTCCTGGGATGGATCGACATGCTGCAGTTGCAGCTTTTCAGTGGCGATCCGCTCAACCCGGCTGTGGTCGCCGAGCGCATTTTCTTCAAGGATCAGGTTGCGCCATTCGATGTCCAGCGCATCACGTTCCAGTACCAGTTGCTCACGCTGCGCCGTCAGAAGACGGGTGTGGTGGGCGGTGGTCACCACGGAAATCGCGGTGACGATAATAATAATGAACAAGCAGAGTGGCAGTTTCCCGTGTCGCAACAGATCGCTGCCGATCACGCCAGGCAAGGCATGGCGCTCGTTGCTTCCTAACGATCCGGTAACTTTGCTGAGGGTCTCCGTCACTCTGCCGATCATGCGTTCGTCCTTTCTGCTATACGCAGCACTGAACTACGGGCACGTGGATTTTCCGCCACTTCTTCTTCGCCCGGCATTAACTTGCCTAATGCTCGTAAATAACGACCGCCCAGTTTACTGAGTTGCGCTTCCGTCATCGGGATCCCTGCGGGCACCTGGGGGCCACGGCTTTGCTCGCGCATAAAGCGTTTGACCAGCCGATCCTCCAGCGAGTGGAAACTGATAACAGAAAGGCGTCCTCCCGGAGCCAGTACGTCAAGCGAGCCTTTTAGCGCCAGCTCGATCTCCTCGAGTTCACTGTTCACCCAAATGCGCACCGCCTGGAATGTGCGGGTCGCCGGGTGCTTAAATTTGTCTTTTACCGGGGTCGCTGCGGCAACCACTTCGGCTAATTCTTTGGTGCGAGTCATCGGCTGTTCACGATTGCGCTCAACGATGGCGCGCGCGATGCGTTTCGCGAAACGCTCTTCGCCATAGGCTTTCAGTACCCAGGTGATGTCGCTCTCTTCTGCTGAGAGCAGCCATTCGGCGGCAGATTGCCCGCGAGTCGGGTCCATACGCATATCCAGCGGCCCGTCGCGCATAAAGGAGAAACCGCGCTCTGCGTCGTCAAGCTGCGGTGAAGAAACGCCAAGATCGAGAAGGATGCCGTCGATCTTCCCCTGAAGATCGCGGTCACGTGCGTAGTCCGCCAGCGCAGAAAACGGACCATGCACAATAGAAAAGCGCGGATCGTCGATCGCGTTTGCGGCTTCAATAGCCTGGGGATCGCGATCGATCGCCATCAGCCTGCCTTCCGGCCCAAGCTGGGACAAAATCAAACGCGAGTGACCACCGCGACCAAACGTGCCATCGATGTAGATGCCATCAGGACGAATATTCAGGCCGTTAACGGCCTCGTCGAGTAGCACCGTTTTATGTTTATAATTTTCCATCATTTTTTATAAGGACAAATCCTGCAACCTCTCTGACATCACTTCAGTAGAGGACTGCTCTGCGTCTATGTCTTCCTTGACCCGTTGATACCAGATCGTTTCGTCCCACAGCTCAAATTTATTGAACTGCCCGACCAGCATCACTTCTTTGGTAAGTCCGGCGTGCTGCCTTAACACAGGGGTTAACAGCAGGCGTCCGGCACTGTCCATCTGACATTCACTGGCATGCCCTAACAGCAGCCGTTGCACACGGCGCTCGTTGGGGTTCATGCTCGACAGACGCGATAGCTTTTGTTCAATCACTTCCCATTCAGTAAGCGTATAAAGCAGCAGGCAGGGGTGATGGATGTCGATGGTGCAAACCATCTGACCGGCAGCGGTCTCGATCAGTTGTTCCCTATAGCGGGTAGGCACGGATAACCGCCCTTTACTGTCGAGGTTTACTAACGAAGCGCCACGGAACATGCCAGCCTCACCCTGTTAAGCCCCTTTCCACCACAATATCCCACAAATTCCCACCTTAGGGAGTTTACGGAGCGGAGGAAAAGCTTGTCAAGCCAGCACCAGGGCTGGAATTAACAAATTATCCGTTCCACAGGAGGAGAAGAGCTAATTTAAAAAGCTGCGTTTAAAGCGAGGCAAAATTAACGTCATGAATATTTGTAAGAAAAACGACGAATAAACCGGGTGGGGTAAAATCGTCTATTTACGTACAAAAAAAATACAAAGTGCCGAGTTTGCGACGCGAGCGGCATTTTAAGGCAAATCATGTGGGCTGAACAGCGGCTCCTGCCGTTCGGCTGTGTGAATCATTCTGGATCGCGGTAAGAATAAAGTTATTTAACCGCCGCTTATTGTTCGCCACATGTTACAAAATGCTTCAAAGGAAATATTAATTTACTGCTTATCGCATATTAATCCTTCGTTTGAAGCCGTTATTTAATAATTTAAGAAATACGTACTTTAAGTACGGAATAATCCGAATATTAAAAAAGGCAGCCTGGGCTGCCTTTATCAGAAAATTAACGACGGCTTAGACTGCCGCGTTTAAACAGATTACGCTTTATCCGCGTGAGACCCGGTTTTGGTTTGCGCGGCTCATCAAGGCTTGCCAGCACCAGTTCAAGGACACGCTCGGCCACATCACGATGGCGTTGCGCCACTGCCAGTACCGGACATTGCAGGAAATCGAGCAGTTCATTATCCCCGAAGGTGGCGATAGCCAGATCGGTCGGCAAACGGCCTTCGCGTTTCAACGTCACATCCATGACGCCTTGCAGCAGGGCAAATGATGTCGTGAACAGCGCCTGCGGCATTGGATGGGTTTCCAGCCATTTCTCGAAAAGCTGCCCAGCGGCTTCTCTTTCATAGCTGTTGGCATACAGGTAATGCACTTCCCTGGGATCGTCTTTCCACGCGGTGCGGAACCCCTGCTCGCGTAAAAAGCTAACCGACAGTTCCGGCAGCGCCCCCATATACAATACGGTTTGCGCCGGGAATTTACGTAATTCACCCGCCAGCATTTCTGCATCGTCCTGATCGGCGCCCACTACGCTGGTAAAGTGCTCGCGATCCAGGGCGCGATCCAGCGCGACGATGGGGAATGAATTATTCGCCCAGCGTTGATAGAACGGGTGTTCAGGCGGTAAGGAGGTAGAAACGATAATGGCGTCAACCTGGCGCTGTAAAAGATGTTCAATACAGCGCATCTCATTATCAGGTTGATCTTCTGAACAGGCGATCAGCAGTTGATAGCCACGCTGCCGGGCCTGACGTTCGAGATAATTGGCAATTCGCGTATAGCTGGTGTTTTCAAGATCGGGGATCACTAAGCCGATCGAGCGCGTCCTGCCTGCGCGCAATCCCGCCGCCACCGCGTTTGGGTGGTAGTTATGCTCACGCACGACCGCCATCACTTTTTCGACAGTTTTATCGCTCACACGATACTGTCGGGCTTTTCCATTAATGACGTAGCTCGCCGTTGTGCGCGATACCCCTGCCAGTCGCGCGATTTCATCCAGTTTCACAATTGCCCCTTAGTGAATGACATACTCCATAGCCTTATTAGGGTTATAGCAAAATCCATAACATCTAAACGCAGAATAATACCCTGAGCAACTGCTTTTGCGCGCACTTGCTGGCATTCAGGCAAAAAAAAGCCCGGTGAGTCATGCCGGGCCCGTTTATTCATTTATGTTTCGCGTTACCGCATAATCTTATCACCGCGCGACAGCCCGACAACACCGGAACGCGCCACCTCGACGATTTTCGCCACATCGCGGAGGGTGGCGAGGAACGCGTCCAGTTTATCGCTGGTGCCAGCCAGTTGTACGGTATACATCGATGGCGTCACATCAATAATAGAACCACGGAAGATCTCGGTGTTGCGTTTGACTTCATCGCGGCCATAGCCGCTGGCCTGAATCTTCACCAACATGATTTCACGTTCGACGTGAGCGCCCTGCCCCAGTTCGTTCACGCGCAGCACATCAACCAGCTTGTGCAGCTGCTTTTCGATCTGCTCAAGAACTTTGGCATCGCCCACCGTCTGGATGGTCATGCGCGACAGCGTAGGATCTTCCGTCGGCGCAACGGTAAGGCTTTCGATGTTATAGCCGCGCTGGGAGAACAAGCCAATCACCCGTGATAATGCGCCCGATTCGTTTTCCAGTAACACAGATAGTATCCGGCGCATGCTTATGTCCTCTCCGTTTTGCTTAACCACATTTCATCCATCCCGCCGCCACGAATATGCATCGGGTAAACGTGCTCAGTGCCGTCCACGGTGACATCGACAAACACCAGGCGGTTATTGCGCACCTGCTCCAGGGCTTCACTTAATTTGCTTTCCAGTTCATCAGGGCGGGTAATGTTGATGCCGATGTGCCCGTAAGCCTGTGCCAGGCGAGCGAAGTCCGGCAGTGATTCCATATAAGATTGCGAATGGCGGCCGGAATAAATCATGTCTTGCCACTGCTTCACCATGCCGAGATAGCGGTTGTTCAGGTTTAGCACCAGCACCGGTAGCTCATATTGTAGCGCGGTAGATAGTTCCTGAATGTTCATCTGGATGCTGCCATCCCCGGTCACGCAAATCACCGTTTCATTCGGCAGGGCCAGCTTGACGCCCAGCGCCGCAGGTAAACCAAACCCCATGGTGCCGAGGCCGCCGGAGTTTATCCAACGACGCGGTTTATCGAATGCATAATAAAGTGCAGCAAACATCTGATGCTGCCCAACGTCAGACGTAACATAGGCGTCGCCGTGAGTTAAACGGTGAATGGTTTCTATCACCGCCTGAGGTTTAATACTCTCACCGGTGGTGTTATAGCTCAAGCATTTGCGCGCACGCCAGACTTCAATTTGCTGCCACCAGTCGCGGATATCATCCAGCGCCTGCGCGCTTTCTTCCTGCTCCAGCAGTTCCAGCATCTGTTCCAGCACCAGCCCCGCATCGCCCACGATGGGAATATCCGCAGACACTGTTTTAGAAATAGACGCCGGGTCGATATCGATATGCAGCACCGTGGCATTCGGGCAGTACTTCGCCAGATTGTTGGTGGTGCGGTCATCAAAGCGCACGCCAACGGCAAAAATGACATCGGAGTGGTGCATCGTCATATTGGCTTCGTAAGTACCATGCATGCCCAACATGCCTAACGACTGACGATGCGAGCCGGGAAACGCGCCCAACCCCATTAAAGAAGAGGCGACCGGCAGGTTGAGCTTTTCAACCAGGCGGCGTAGCTGCGCGTCACAACCCGAATTGATCGCGCCGCCGCCCACATACAGAACCGGTTTTTTCGCGGCGAGCAGCGTCTGGAGCGCGCGTTTGATTTGGCCCTTATGCCCCTGGGTGGTGGGATTATAAGAACGCATGCTGACGGAGTCGGGCCAGACGTACGGCATCTTTTTCGCCGGGTTAAGAATATCTTTCGGCAAATCGACCACCACCGGGCCTGGACGGCCGCTTGCGGCCAGCCAAAAGGCTTTCTTCAGTACGGTCGGGATGTCTTCGGTTTGCTTCACAAGGAAGCTGTGCTTCACCACCGGGCGGGAAATCCCCACCATGTCGCATTCCTGGAAGGAGTCATAGCCAATCAGCGATGTCGCCACCTGGCCGGAGAGCACAACGAGTGGAATCGAATCCATATAAGCAGTAGCGATGCCGGTAATGGCGTTGGTCGCCCCAGGACCAGAGGTCACCAGCACCACGCCCACTTCACCGGTGGCGCGAGCCAGACCATCCGCCATGTGTACGGCAGCTTGCTCATGCCGCACCAGTATATGGTCAATCCCGCCAATCGTATGCAGCGCGTCATAGATATCCAGCACGGCCCCGCCGGGGTAGCCGAAAACCTGTTTCACGCCCTGGTCGATCAGCGATTGAACCACCATCTCGGCTCCAGACAACATCTCCATCATTTGCCTCCAGGTTTTTGTTTTCTTTCAACGGCGGAAATCATATTCTCGCCGTTGCGATGCGCTTTATGATTTCTCATAACATAACCGCTCGGGATCGGGCAGGCAATTGAGCCGCCATTGCGGCCGCCGTAACGCTTTTTTTCGGTTTAGCGGGCAAATCACGCGCAATTGCGAGAAAGCTCTGGAAGAAGCGAATGTTATGGCGGGATATTTTATAAGTGTTGAAGATTACAGCGAGAGATCAAGTAAAACGGCAAGAGAAAACGGCCTCAAGGCACGACAGGATAAATAACCAGAATTGCGTTAAAAAACAGGAAAACCGAATGGTTTCCCATTCGGCCTTTATTAATAATCTTATTTCTTACAGATTCTGATCAGCAACTCTTCCATCCACTGATGGCCTTTGTCGCGCCCCGCCGCTTCATGCCAGGACAGATAGCATGTACGGCGATTGAGTTCTAAGGGCAGCGTCAGAATATCCAGGCTCAGGGTTGCAATAAACTCTTCTGCCAGCCAGCGAGGCGCAATGGCGACCAGATTGGTTTGCGAAACCACATTCAGGACGCTGGTCATGGCCATTCCTTGATAAGCGATAACGCCCTGTTTTTCGGTGGTGTCATACCAGGGCGCGCTAAATGAACCAAAACGCTCTAACGCGACAACCGCATGTTGTTCACGGTACACGCCCTGTTCATTCGTAAAATCTTTTTTCCGGGGATGTGATTTACTGCACACCAAAACCATCTCATCCTCAAATAACGGCACGCAGGAAAACTCTGGTCGCCGGAAAACATCATAGCTAATAACAAATTCCGTTTCCTGATAGCGCAACTGATGTTCGATATTTTGATTCAGGGATGATTTAAATGCCAAATGAATATTAGGGGCAATATTCGTCACACTGTTATAAATAATTGACGTTAAGAGATTATCTAACGGGCTGCATACGCAGAGGTTAAATAAGCGCTCGCTGCTTAGCGGTTCGAAACCGGATCCGGGCAGTTCATTTTGCACTAACTGCAACGCCTGGCGGATGGAACCGAAAAGCTGGCATGCGCGCATAGTTGGCTGAATACCGCGCCCATAACGCACAAAAAGTTCGTCATTAAACATCACCTTAAGACGGGAAACTGCATTACTGACCGCTGGCTGTGACATCCCCAGCAGGTGCGCTGCACGGGTGATATTCTGTTCCTGCATAACGGCATCGAAAACGGTCAATAAATTGAGGTCTACCGAGCGCAATTGCGGTTTTAATCCCTCAGTTATGGGAAAATGTTCAATATGATTATCAGGCATAAACCACTCCAATGATACATTGTTGCCCTTCCTGGCAACCTTATTGGAACGCACTCTGTTGCGCATTCAGGAAAAAACGGTGACAACTTATAAATAATGCAGTGACAGGTTTATTTGTACAATTCCCGTGGGTAACCTTCACCATTTACGAACAGAGTACAAAATTCCACTCTCAGTCCAGTTTTCTACTCACGGATGATTTTGTCACGAGCGATAATCAAAACATAATCTATGAAAATTCTCAATAATTCACCGGGTGAATTATCATTTTAGGAATATTAAAATATCGCATTCATTAATCCTCTCCGTTTCACACAAGCCATTAACAAACAACTCGCCCGGTGGCGTTAGAAATATCTTAAAATATAATAAGTTCGTAATAACCCGGTTCTATCACTAATAAAAATTCTTATTTCCTCACAGGTTAGATAAGTATCCTGCGTCACAAAAAAAAGATTTTCATGCGCCTTCTACCTGCAAAACAATTGATCGTGTTTTTTTGTGTTTTTTAGCACATTACGCTAAATATAAATTTTGTGAATTTCTCAGCCTGCACTTTCGACCTTGTGAAAGAAAGGTTGACACCTCTTTATGAATCAAGTACCACTAAAAGCATCTTAACGAATTCTGGAGTCTGATTGATGATTCGCACCGTTCGCCTACTCGGTCTACTACTACTCAACGCATCTCTGCGCGGTAGACTGTTGGGCGGCATTCAGCGATAGGTTGGATCAGGCCACAAGAGAAAACGAACCCGCGCACTGCGCGGGTTTTTTTATGCTCGTCGCAGGCGCAGAAAACTGAAATAAGGACCGTATTCATGAGCCAGCAAGTCATTATTTTCGATACAACATTACGTGATGGTGAACAAGCGCTGCAGGCCAGCCTGAGCGTGAAAGAGAAGCTGCAAATCGCACTGGCCCTGGAACGTATGGGTATTGATGTAATGGAAGTTGGTTTTCCGGTTTCCTCGCCGGGCGACTTTGAATCCGTCCAGACCATCGCCCGTAATGTGAAAAACAGCCGGGTCTGTGCACTGGCACGCTGTGTAGAAAAAGACATAGATGTGGCGGCAGAATCCCTGCGCGTGGCCGAAGCATTTCGCATTCATACCTTTATCGCCACTTCGCCGATGCACATCGCCACTAAACTGCGCAGTACACTGGATGAAGTGATTGAGCGCGCGGTCTATATGGTGAAACGTGCGCGCAACTATACCGACGACGTTGAGTTTTCCTGTGAAGATGCGGGCCGCACGCCAATTGACGATCTGGCCCGCGTGGTAGAAGCCGCTATCAACGCCGGTGCGAAAACCATTAACATTCCCGACACCGTGGGTTACACCCTGCCTTTTGAATTCAGCAACATTATTACCGGCCTGTACGAGCGCGTACCGAACATTGATAAAGCCATCATTTCCGTTCATACCCACGACGATTTAGGCATGGCGGTCGGCAACGCGCTGGCAGCCGTGAACGCGGGCGCACGCCAGGTAGAAGGCACCCTGAACGGCATCGGCGAGCGCGCGGGCAACTGTGCGCTGGAAGAAGTCATCATGGGGATCAAACTGCGCCAGAACCTGCTGAACGTGCATACCCATATCCATCATCAGGAGATCTGGCGTACCAGCCAGACCGTCAGCCAGATCTGTAACATGCCCATCCCGGCCAACAAAGCCGTTGTCGGCAGCGGCGCATTCGCCCACTCCTCCGGTATCCACCAGGATGGCGTGCTGAAGAACCGCGAAAACTACGAAATCATGACCCCGGAGTCGATTGGCCTGAACCAGATCCAGTTGAACCTGACTTCCCGCTCTGGCCGCGCCGCCGTGAAACACCGTATGGAAGAGATGGGCTATCACGAAGGGGATTACAACCTGGATAACCTGTACGACGCCTTCCTGAAACTGGCAGACAAGAAAGGCCAGGTATTTGATTACGACTTAGAAGCGCTGGCGTTCATTAATAAGCAGCAGGAAGAGCCGGAGCATTACCGTCTGGATTACTTCAGCGTGCAGTCCGGTTCTAACGCCATGGCAACCGCATCCGTGAAGTTGATTTGCGGTGAGGAAGAGAAAGCCGAAGCCGCTAACGGCAACGGTCCGGTAGACGCCGTGTACCAGGCGATTAACCGTATCACCGAATACGACATCGAACTGGTGAACTACCAGTTGGGTGCCAAAGGCCAGGGCAAAAACGCGCTGGGCCAGGTGGATATCGTGGTGACCTACAATGGCCGCCGCTTCCACGGCGTAGGCCTGGCGACGGATATCGTCGAATCTTCTGCTAAAGCGATGGTGCATGTCCTGAACAACATCTGGCGCGCCGCCGAAGTCGAAAAAGAATTGCAACGCAAAGCTCATAACAAAGAACACAATCAGGAAACCGTGTGATGTCGAAAAATTATCATATTGCTGTTTTGCCGGGTGACGGTATTGGCCCGGAAGTGATGGCGCAAGCCCTGAAAGTACTGGAAGCCGTTCGTAGCCGTTTCGATATGCGTATCTCCACCAGCCACTACGACGTGGGCGGCGTGGCGATTGACCGTCACGGTAATCCGCTGCCGCAGGCCACGGTAGAAGGCTGCGAGCAGGCCGATGCGATCTTATTCGGCTCGGTGGGCGGCCCGAAATGGGAGCATCTGCCCCCTGCCCAGCAGCCGGAGCGCGGCGCGCTGCTGCCGCTGCGTAAGCACTTTAAGCTGTTCAGCAACCTGCGTCCGGCGAAACTGTACCAGGGTCTGGAAGAATTTTGCCCGCTGCGCGCGGATATCGCCGCCAACGGCTTCGACATCCTGTGCGTGCGTGAATTAACCGGCGGTATCTACTTCGGTCAGCCGAAAGGCCGCGAAGGCCAGGGCATGCACGAAAAAGCGTTTGATACCGAGGTGTACCACCGTTTTGAGATCGAACGCATCGCGCGCATCGCTTTTGAATCGGCCCGCAAGCGCCGTAAAAAAGTGACCTCGATTGATAAAGCCAATGTGTTGCAGACTTCACTGCTGTGGCGCGAGATCGTCAACGAAATCGCCAATGACTACCCGGACGTGTCGCTGTCGCACATGTATATCGACAACGCCACCATGCAGTTGATTAAAGATCCGTCCCAGTTTGACGTATTGCTGTGTTCCAACCTGTTCGGCGACATCCTGTCCGACGAATGCGCGATGATCACCGGCTCAATGGGGATGCTGCCTTCCGCCAGCCTGAACGAGCAGGGTTTCGGCCTGTATGAACCGGCGGGCGGCTCGGCACCGGATATCGCCGGGAAAAACATCGCCAACCCGATCGCCCAGATCCTGTCGCTGGCGCTGCTGCTGCGTTACAGCCTGAACGCGGGCGATGCTGCCGACGCCATTGAACGCGCCATTAACCGTGCCCTGGAAGAAGGTGTCCGCACCAGCGACCTGGCGCGCGGCGACAAGGCAACCAGTACTGATGAAATGGGCGATATCATTGCCCGCTATGTCGCCGAAGGGGTGTAATCATGGCCAGCACGTTGTACCAAAAATTATTTGATGCCCACGTGGTGTATGAAGCAAAGGACGAAACGCCGTTGCTGTATATCGACCGCCATCTGGTGCATGAAGTCACCTCCCCGCAGGCGTTTGACGGCTTACGCGCTCACGGTCGCCCGGTGCGCCAGCCGCGTAAAACCTTCGCCACCATGGATCACAACGTCTCGACGCAGACCAAAGACATCAACGCCTCCGGCGAAATGGCGCGCATCCAGATGCAGGAACTGATCAAGAACTGCAACGAATTCGGCGTCGAACTGTATGACCTGAACCACCCGTATCAGGGCATTGTGCACGTGATGGGCCCGGAGCAAGGCATCACCCTGCCCGGTATGACCATCGTCTGCGGCGACTCCCATACCGCCACTCACGGCGCGTTCGGCGCGCTGGCGTTCGGTATTGGCACCTCGGAAGTGGAACACGTGCTGGCGACCCAGACCCTGAAGCAGGGCCGCGCCAAAACCATGAAGATTGAAGTCAAAGGCACCGCCGCGCCGGGCATCACCGCCAAAGACATTGTCCTGGCGATTATCGGTAAAACCGGTAGCGCAGGCGGTACGGGCCATGTGGTGGAATTCTGCGGCGACGCGATTGCGGCATTGAGCATGGAAGGCCGTATGACCTTGTGCAATATGGCGATTGAGATGGGTGCCAAAGCGGGCCTGGTCGCGCCGGATGACATCACCTTCAACTATGTGAAGGGCCGTCTGCACGCGCCGAAAGGCAAAGACTTTGACGATGCCGTCGAGTACTGGAAAACCTTTAAAACCGATCCCGACGCGGTGTTCGATACGGTGGTGACGCTGGACGCCGTCGACATCGCGCCGCAGGTCACCTGGGGCACTAACCCCGGCCAGGTGATCTCAGTTACCGATCGCGTGCCGGAACCGGCTTCCTTTGCCGACCCGGTGGAACGCGCCTCGGCGGAAAAAGCACTGGCCTATATGGGCCTGCAGCCTGGCGTACCGTTGACCGAAGTGGCGATTGATAAAGTATTTATCGGCTCCTGCACCAACTCGCGGATTGAAGATCTGCGCGCCGCGGCGGAAATCGCCAAAGGGCGCAAAGTCGCGCCGGGCGTTCAGGCGTTAGTGGTGCCGGGTTCCGGTCCGGTTAAGGCCCAGGCGGAAGCAGAAGGTCTGGATAAAATCTTTATCGAAGCCGGTTTTGAATGGCGTTTACCGGGCTGCTCCATGTGCCTGGCGATGAACAACGACCGTCTGAACCCGGGCGAGCGCTGCGCTTCTACCAGCAACCGTAACTTCGAAGGCCGTCAGGGCCGTGGCGGCCGCACTCACCTGGTCAGCCCGGCAATGGCGGCGGCGGCGGCGGTAACCGGTCATTTCGCCGATATCCGCACACTGAAATAAGGAGCATCACCATGGCAGAAAAATTTACTCAACATACCGGCCTGGTGGTTCCACTGGATGCGGCCAACGTAGATACCGACGCGATTATCCCGAAGCAGTTCCTGCAAAAGGTCACCCGCACCGGCTTTGGCGCACACCTGTTTAACGACTGGCGTTTTCTCGACGATAAAGGTGAAGTGCCGAACCCGGAGTTTGTGCTTAACTTCCCGGAATATCAGGGCGCGTCGATTCTGCTGGCGCGGGAAAACTTCGGCTGCGGTTCCTCGCGTGAACACGCGCCGTGGGCGTTGACCGATTACGGTTTTAAAGTCGTCATCGCCCCAAGCTTCGCGGACATTTTCTACGGCAACAGCTTTAACAACCAGTTGCTGCCGGTGAAACTGAGCGATGAAGAAGTCGATGAGCTGTTTGCGCTGGTGCAGGCTAATCCGGGCATTCGTTTTGAAGTGGATCTGGAAGCGCAGGAAGTGAAAGCGGGCGACAAGCGGTATGCCTTCACGCTGGATGCGTTTCGTCGTCACTGCATGTTGAACGGGCTGGACAGCATCGGCCTGACCTTGCAGCATGAAGACGCGATTTCCGCATACGAGCAGCGCCAGCCGGCGTTTATGAACTAATAAACAATGCCGGGCGCACTGCCCGGCATTTTTTTAGACGTCTTTTACCCGCGACGTGATCAGCAGGGTAAAAATGCCCATCCCCGCCACCGCCCAGTACACCGCATAGTGCCCGAAGCTTTCCACCAGCGCGCCCTGAATCACCCCCGCCAGGATCACCCCGGTTGAAATGCTATTGGTGAACAGCGTGGTCGCCGATCCCGCCCTCCCCGGCATCAGGTCCTGAAACCAGATCATGCCGATCGCCGCGATAATCCCGATAAACACCGCGTTAAAAATTTGCAGCATCAGCAGCGCCTGCTGGCTCTGGAACAGCAGCAGGCCGATATAGAACAGAATGGCGGAAACCACTGCCAGCAGCATGATCCTCCGCTTACCGACGCGCTTCACGTAATAGCCCGCCAGCAGCATCACCGGGATTTCCAGCCCGGCAGCGGTGCCCATCAGTACGCCCGCCAGCTTATCCGGCAACCCCAGCTCGCTGCTGATCCACAGCGGCATATCGATAAAATACATGGTGTTGCAGGTCCACATCAGCACCGAGGCGATAAACAACAGCCGCACGTTTTTATCCTGCCAGCCGCTCACCTGGGTTAACGCCATATCAGTTTGCAGCGTTTCGCGCGGGACCGACGGCAGCGCCAGCGCAATCACGATGAGGCTCAGAAAAAAGATCAGCCCGGCAAACAGGAACATAGTGGTAAAGCCGTAATTGAGCGCCAGCAAAAACGCCAGCGGCGGCCCGATGACCCACGCCAGCGACAGCTGCGCACGCATCACCGAACTGAACATCACCGCTTCGCGCGCCGAGCTGTCGGCGTATTCCCGCGCCAGGGCAAACAGCTGCGGCATGGTGGTATTCGCCAGCGCAGACAGCAGCACCCCGGCGGTGATCAGCGTCAGGTAATGGCGGGTAAAGGCAAACAGCACGCAGTTGGCGATGGCCATCAGGCAGCAGAACATAATCAGTTTGCGCCGGTCGCCCTGGGCATCGGAACGCTTCGCCAGCCAGAGGCTCACAACGATCCCGGCCAGGGCGTTGACGGTGTAAAACAGTCCCACCCAGAACGGGCGCACATCCACTTCCCGGCTTAAAAACAGGCTCAGCGTCGGGGCCTGCAATGCGCTGGCAACGCCCACCATAAAGGCGACGCCCATAAACGCCATATAGACCCAGTTCAACCGGCGACTGCGCGTTAAAAACCACTGCATAAGGTGCATCCTTTCATGAAAGAAAAGCTTATACACTAAATCATTCGAACTGCATCGAGGCGGCAACTGAGCGAAGCCCCAGGAGCTTACATAAGTAAGTGACTGGGGTGAGTGAAGGCGGCCAACGAAGAGGCAGTTTGAATGATGACGTGTATAACGAAAAAAGCCAGCAGTTAAAAAACCGCTGGCGGGTGAAAAACACCAATACTCAGTCACACTTGATGCCTGCAATGCGCCGGGAACAACCGATCGCGCTTCAGGACCTTGTGGTAGTGCCACGGGCCAGCGGCCATACCACAACGCTTCTCCCCTAAAACCGCGCTCATCACGGCGGAATCATCACTTTCATCAATACAAATTATTGGCTTAATATAGGGAAAGAAAAATTGATGCGTTTCGCTACAGGAGTTCCTCTTTTATGTCTTCTGCCCGGCTCCAACAACAATTTATTCGTCTGTGGCAATGCTGTGATGGGAAGCCACAGGAGACCACGCTGAATGAACTGGCCGAGCTACTAAACTGCTCGCGCCGCCATATGCGAACGCTGCTAAACGCGATGCAGCAAAAGGGCTGGCTAACGTGGGACGCGGAAGCGGGCCGGGGTAAACGCTCGAAACTGGCGTTCCTGTATACCGGCCTCGCGCTCCAGCAACAGCGCGCCGAAGACCTGCTGGAGCAGGATCGCATCGATCAACTGGTGCAGATCGTTGGCGATAAAGCCGCCGTGCGCCAGATGCTGATTTCCCACCTCGGACGCAGCTTCCGCCAGGGGCGCCATATCTTACGCATCCTCTATTATCGGCCATTAAAAAACCTGCTTCCGGGCAGCGCGCTCCGCCGTTCAGAGACCCATATCGTCCGGCAGATCTTTAGCGGCCTGACTCGCATAAATGAGGAAAACGGGGAAATCGAAGCCGATATCGCCCACCACTGGCAGCAGCTTGGTCCGCAGCACTGGCGTTTCTTTTTGCGGCCCGGCATCCATTTTCATCATGGCCGCGAGCTGGATATGCTGGATGTGATTAGCTCGCTACAACGCATCAACACCCTGCCGCTGTATGCCCATATCACCCGGATCGAATCCCCTACTGCCTGGACGCTGGATATTCACCTCGCCCAGCCGGATCGCTGGCTACCGTGGCTGATGGGCAGCGTCGCGGCGATGATCCTGCCGCGCGAATGGCCGTCGATGAATAACTTCTCCAGCCGTCCGGTTGGCACTGGCCCCTACGCCGTGGTGCGCAACAATAACAACCAGCTTAAGATCCACGCCTTTGATGATTACTTCGGCTACCGGGCGCTGATCGACGAAGTCAATTTCTGGGTGCTGCCGGATCTCGGGGACGAACTAAGCAGCGGCGTGCATCTGGAATCTTCTGCCGAAGGCGAGGAAAAAGCGGTGGAAAGCCGCCTCGAAGAGGGTTGCTACTATTTGCTTTACGACCAGCGCTCCCCACGCGGCGCGCTGCCGCAGGTGAAAAGCTGGCTCAGCCACGTGCTGTCGCCAGTGAATTTGCTGTGGCGGGCCAGCGAACAACACCAGCGCTACTGGTTCCCGGCATATGGTCTTTTGCCGCGCTGGCACCACACCCACCCCTCCACCGCCAGTGAGAAACCCGCCGGGCTGGAAACCCTAACGCTGACTTTTTATCGCGAACATATCGAACACCGGGTGATCGCCGAGATCATGTCGTCCATCCTGGCGGAGCACCACGTCAAGCTGGTGATCGAGGAAGTGGACTACGATGAGTGGCATCGGGGGGAAATTGTCAGCGATATCTGGCTGAACAGCGCCAACTTCACCCTGCCGCTGGAGTTTTCCCTGTTCGCACATCTGTTTGAAACGCCGCTGATGCAGCACTGCGTGCCTGTCGACTGGCAGGCGGATGCGCAACGCTGGCAGGCAGGCGAACTGAATCATGCGGCGTGGTGCCAGCAATTGCTTGAGCAACAAGCCATTTTGCCGCTGATCCACCACTGGCTGATGATCCAGGGCCAGCGCAGTATGCGCGGTGTGCGGATGAACACCCTCGGCTGGTTTGATTTTAAATCCGCCTGGTTTGCGCCGCCGGAGCCATAATCCTTTTAAACATTTATTAAATCATTACAATACAGTTCGTTCTCAACGGGGTGCCGCAGCAAACTGCGCGCTGAGATAATACCCGTCGAACCTGATCCGGATAACGCCGGCGAAGGGATTTGAGGCTGCCTGCTCAAAATCCTTTGCCACTTCCTTTTGAGGTGCAAAGTGTTCAAAAAATTTCTCCCATTACTGGTCCTCGCGGCCGCTCCGGTTTTCGCGAAGCCTGCGCTCACCGTTTATACCTACGACTCTTTCTCCGCTGACTGGGGCCCAGGCCCGAAAGTCAAAGCCGCGTTTGAAAAAGAGTGCGATTGCGAACTCACGTTCGTGGCGCTGGAAGACGGCGTCTCGCTGCTGAACCGTCTGCGGATGGAAGGCAAAAACAGCAAAGCCGATGTGATCCTCGGGCTGGACAACAACCTGCTGGAAGCGGCAACCCAAACCGGTCAGTTCGCCAAAAGCGGCGTAAAAAGCGATACCGTAAACGTGCCGGGTGGCTGGCAAAATGACACCTTCGTGCCGTTTGATTACGGCTATTTCGCGTTTGTGTACGACAAAACCAAACTGGCGAACCCGCCGAAAAGCCTGAAGGAGTTGGTGGAAAGCGACCAGAAATGGCGGGTGATTTACCAGGACCCGCGCACCAGTACGCCAGGCCTGGGTCTGCTGCTGTGGATGCAAAAAGTGTATGGCGATAACGCGCCGGATGCCTGGAAAAAGCTGGCGGCGAAAACCGTCACGGTCACTAAAGGCTGGAGCGAAGCCTATGGCCTGTTCCAGAAGGGCGAAAGCGATCTGGTGCTGAGCTACACCACCTCTCCGGCGTACCACATCATCGAAGAGAAAAAGGATCAATACGCCGCCGCCAACTTCAGCGAAGGACACTACTTGCAGGTGGAAGTCGCCGGGCGTCTGGCAAGCAGTAAGCAGCCGGAGCTGGCGCAAAAATTCCTGACCTTTATGGTCTCACCGGCGTTCCAGAACACCATCGCTACCGGCAACTGGATGTATCCGGTCACAGACGTCGCCCTGCCGCAGGGCTTTGAGCTGCTCACCAAACCGCAAACCACCTTACAGTTCACGCCGCAGGAAGTCGCGTCCCAGCGCGCAAACTGGATTAATACATGGCTGCGCGCCGTCAGCCGCTAATTCCGGGCTGGCTGTGGCCGGGTGTCATCGCCGCGCTGATCATGGTGGCGGTGGCGGTGGCGGCCTTTAGCGCGCTGTGGTTCAACGCGCCGCAAACGGATGGCGCAGGCTTCTGGCAGGACAGCTATCTCTGGCATGTAGTGCGCTTCTCATTCTGGCAGGCGCTGCTGTCCGCGCTACTGTCGGTTATCCCCGCCATTCCCCTTGCCCGCGCCCTGTACCGGCGGCGTTTTCCTGGCCGCCAGGCGCTGCTACGCCTGTGCGCGATGACGTTAATTCTGCCGGTGCTGGTGGCGGTTTTCGGCCTGCTCAGCGTTTACGGGCGCACCGGCTGGCTGGCGGCGCTGTGGGCTAAACTGGGCCTGGAGTGGACCTTCTCCCCGTACGGCTTACAGGGCATTTTGCTGGCCCATGTATTCTTTAATATGCCGATGGCGACCCGTCTGCTGCTGCAAACCCTTGAGCAAATCCCCGGCGAACAGCGCCAGATTGCCGCCCAACTGGGTATGCGCGGCTGGCATTTTTTCCGGCTGGTGGAGTGGCCGTGGATCCGCCGCCAGTTGCCATCGGTGGCGGCGCTGATCTTTATGCTCTGCTTCGCCAGCTTCGCCACGGTACTCTCGCTGGGCGGCGGGCCGCAGGCGACTACCATCGAGCTGGCCATCTACCAGGCACTGAGTTTCGATTACGATCCGGCGCGCGCCGCACTGCTGGCGCTGATCCAGATGACCTGCTGTCTGGGGCTGGTACTGCTGAGCCAGCGCTTAGGCAAAGCCATTGCGCCGGGCGTTAATCAAATCCACGGCTGGCGCGATCCTCAGGATAGCTGGCGCAGCAAGCTGGCCGATGGGCTGCTGATCGGCCTGGCGCTGATCCTGATGCTGCCGCCGCTGATGGCGGTCATCATTGATGGCCTGCAGGGCGACATCCTGCGGGTGCTGTCGCAATCCATTCTCTGGGATGCGCTATGGGCCTCGCTGCGCATCGCGCTGGGTGCCGGGCTGCTGTGCGTGACGCTGACCATGATGTTGCTGTGGAGCGGGCGCGAACTGTATCTGCGCCAGCGGCGGCTGGCGGCGCAGAGTCTGGAACTTAGCGGCATGTTGATTCTGGCCATGCCGGGCATTGTGCTGGCGACGGGTTTCTTCCTGCTGCTCAATAACACCATCGGATTGCCGGAATCGGCGGACGGCATCGTGATTTTCACTAACGCACTGATGGCGGTGCCCTATGCCCAGAAAGTGCTGGATAACCCGATGCGCGACATCGCGTTGCGTTACGGGCCGCTGTGCCAGTCGCTGGATATTCAGGGACTGAACCGCCTGAAGATTATCGAACTGCGGGCGCTGAAAAAACCGATCGCCCAGGCGATGGCCTTTGCCAGCGTGTTGTCGATTGGCGATTTCGGGGTGGTGGCGCTGTTCGGTAATGATAACTTCCGCACGCTGCCTTATTACCTGTACCAGCAGATTGGCGCGTATCGCAGCGACGACGGCGCGGTGACCGCACTGTTGCTGCTGTTACTCTGCTTTGCGCTTTTTACGGTCATTGAAAAACTGGCGGGACGACATGCTAACGCTCACTGATGTAACCTGGCTTTACCACCATCTGCCGATGCGTTTTTCGTTTCACGCCGATGCGGGTGAACGGATCGCCATTCTTGGGCCAAGCGGTGCCGGAAAAAGCACCCTGCTGAATTTGATTGCCGGATTCCTGAGCCCGGCGAGCGGGCGCATTGCGCTCAACGGAGGCGATCATACCCACACGCCACCCGCGAAGCGCCCGGTGTCGATGCTGTTCCAGGAAAACAATCTGTTTAACCACTTAACGGTGCGCCAGAATATCGGGCTGGGATTGCATCCGGGGCTGAAACTTAACGATGCGCAGCGTGATGAGATCACTACGCTGGCGGGGAAAATGGGCTTAACCGAACTGCTGGATCGGCTGCCGGGTGAACTGTCGGGCGGCCAGCGTCAACGGGCGGCGCTGGCGCGCTGTCTGATCCGCCAGCAGCCGATTTTGCTGCTGGACGAACCCTTCTCGGCGCTGGATCCGGCGCTGCGCCAGGAAATGCTCCGGCTTCTACGCACCCTGTGCCACGAGCGCAATATGACGTTGTTGATGGTTTCGCACAGCCTGGAAGATGCGCAGAGCATCGCCCCACGCAGCCTGGTGGTGCGCGATGGGCGCATCATCTGGGATGGAGCCACCGCCACGTTACTGGAAGGAAACAGCGACGCCTCAGCCTTGCTGGGCATCCCGCGTTAAAAACCGGCGACTACCTTCCAGAGAATGGCTCGGTACACCGGCATCAGGGGGTGATTCAGGATGGCGATTAACGCGCCTATCCCCGCCACGCTGACCAGCGGCGCTAACCACAATAATCTGCCGCGTGGCAGCCACTGCACCAGTTTCTCGCCTGGATTGGCTTTCGCGCTGCGCCACAATCGCCAGCACAGCCATGCTGCCAGCCAGAGCAGCAACGCCACGCCAAGCAGCATCCACTTAAACGCCCCGCTTTGCTGATCCGCCGGGATATCAATGGCGGCACCGGCGAGAATGCCGGGCAGGAAATAACATGGCGGCCAGAACAGACAGCCAATCAGGTTCGGTGGGAGAAATTTGATCGCCGGGAGATCCAACATTCCGGCGACCATCGGCACCAGCGGGCGCGTCGGCCCGACAAAGCGCCCCACCAGGATGGTGAACATACTGTGCTGATGCAGCGCGTGCTCGGTTTTATCCAGCAGCGCTTTGTTTTTCTTAAGGAATGACCAGCGGTGCAGCGGCTTTTTAAAGCGCCAGCCCAGCCAGAACGAGATCCAGTCGCCCAGCATACAGCCGACAATCCCTGCCGCCCAGGCCTGATAAAAATTCACTTCGCCACTGCCGATTAGCGCGCCTAAACCGGCCATCATCACCGTGCCCGGCAGCAGCAGCCCAACCAGCGCCAGCGATTCCAGAAACGCCACCAGCGCCACCGCAATCAGAGAATAAGTGACTGATTGGGTAATAAAATGATCCAGGAATGCTTCCATAAAGGTTCCGGTAAAATAACGAGGGAGCGATTCTCCCTGGCACCCTGACTCTCGTCAAGACATCATTACTCTGTATAGCCTACCGGTTATGACATTCACAGAATCATTAAGTTTTGGTTTACGTTAGCTCGACTCGCACCCGGCGCGAAACTCGCTCGGGCTGGCGCCGGTGCATTTCTTGAATACCCGGGAAAAATAAAGCTGATCCTCAAAGCCGACATTGCGGCCTACGGTGGCGATAGGCATCCGGGTGGTGCTCAGCAACAGCTTCGCCTGGCTGATGCGCTGATCCTCTCGCCAGCTTAGAACACTGACCCCCAGTTGCTGGCGGAACAGGTGCGACAGGCGCGACTGCGACAGACAAACGTGCTGCGCGACGCCGGCAATATCGAAATGGCTGTCGGCTAAATGGTCGCTGATGTACTGGCAGGCATCCCTTACCCGGTTATCAAGCGGCGCTTTCATTGACTCACTGATCGCCTCAACGCGGCGCAAAAAGAGCTGCTCCAGCAAATTAATCGCCAGCAGCTCGGAATAACGCCCTTCACGCTGGGAGGCCTCAATGATTTGCTGGAACAACGCGGAAAAGGCGTGCTGCTCGCCTTCAGCAGGCCGATAGTAGCCGGTCTGGGCGAATATCGACGGCCAGCTCAGCCACTCCTGCCAGTAGGCGCGCGGACGGAAGTACACCCACTGGTGATACCATTCTTTGGCCTGCGGGCTGCGGCCATAATGATGAATTTCGCCCGGCGGGAACAGCAGCATATCCCCTGGCTTGCAGATGAACTCTTTACCGTTGTTCTTGACGACCCCTTCTCCGCGAAGAGTGAAGTTCAGGATGTAGCCTTTCATGCCAAGGGGGCGATCGATAAAGAAATCGAGGTGGCCCTCGGCGTCAATGGGCGTTAATCCCGCGACCAGATGCGCATTAAATGAATACCCCGGCAACAGGGGATCGTTTTGCGTTTCAGCCATAGTAAATCGTGCTCCACCATCGGTGGGAAGAGACCATTTGTCCATATCTTACGACACCCCTGAAAATTGGGAATAACCGAAGCCATGAACCACAATAACTCACTTCCCCACTGGATTTGAACCTAAAAACTCATCGAGATAACCGCTCACATCAGGCTTTTCGCTTGATAACCAAAGTGTCTATAACCGCGACAGAATTGTCCACATCTATTATTTGCGTGAGGTCACAAATCAGCAAGGCATAGCACTTTAATCCATAAGATAAGCCAAATACACCTGACTCTTTTTTCCCCGGAAATCTAATGTCACTGCATGTTTGTTTATCCATGGAGTGAAAAAATGGCCATTGCGCTGGGACTCGACTTTGGCAGCGACTCGGTTCGCGCCTTAGCGGTTGATTGCACCTCGGGCGCTGAACTTGCCACCAGTGTGGAATGGTATCCGCGCTGGCAGGCCGGGCAGTACTGTAACGCCGCACGTAACCAATTCCGCCACCATCCCCTTGATTACATTGAATCCATGGAAGCCGCATTAAAAAGCGTGCTTGACCAGTTGGGCGCTGAAAAACGCCAGCAGGTGGTGGGCATCGGCGTTGACACTACGGGCTCCACGCCTGCGCCTGTCGATGCAGAAGGCAATGTGCTGGCGCTTAATCCGGGCTTCGCCGATAACCCGAACGCTATGTTCGTATTGTGGAAAGATCACACAGCGGTCGAAGAAGCCGAGGCCATCACCCGTTTGTGCCACCAGCCGGATAAAATCGATTACTCGCGCTATATCGGCGGCGTGTACTCCAGCGAATGGTTCTGGGCCAAAATCCTGCACGTTACCCGTCAGGACGCCTCAGTCGCTCAGGCCGCCACCTCGTGGATTGAACTGTGCGACTGGATCCCGGCGCTGCTTTCCGGCACGACCGCCCCGGCGGCTATTCGTCGTGGACGCTGTAGCGCGGGCCATAAATCTCTGTGGCACGAAAGCTGGGGCGGATTACCGCCTGCCAGCTTCTTTGACGAACTCGATCCGATCATCAGCCAGAACCTCGAACTCCCGCTGTTTACCGAGACCTGGACCGCAGACGTACCGGTGGGCACGTTGACGGCGGACTGGGCTGCACGCCTCGGTCTGCCAGAAAGCGTGGTGATCAGCGGCGGCGCGTTTGACTGCCATATGGGCGCGGTCGGCGCGAACGCCCAGCCGAATACCCTGGTGAAAGTGATAGGCACCTCCACCTGCGACATCCTGATTGCCGATAAAGACACCGTCGGCGACCGCGCCGTTAAGGGTATCTGCGGACAAGTGGACGGCAGCGTAGTGCCTGATTTTATCGGTATGGAGGCAGGCCAGTCGGCATTTGGCGA
Organism: Atlantibacter sp. MEI4A-1023; assembly: GCF_056155425.1. Classification (NCBI taxonomy): domain Bacteria; kingdom Pseudomonadati; phylum Pseudomonadota; class Gammaproteobacteria; order Enterobacterales; family Enterobacteriaceae; genus Atlantibacter; species Atlantibacter sp. MEI4A-1023. The sequence continues at coordinate 703,745 of NZ_CM149568.1, read as the reverse complement.
TATGTACGCCTGGTTTGGCCGCGTGCTGAGCTGGCCGCTGGATCGGCTTGCCGAACAGCACCCAGAACTGAAAACCCAAATCAGCGAAAGCAAAAAAGCGCTGTTACCTGCGCTCACCGCTGACTGGGCGAAGCAGCCGTCGCTCGATCACCTGCCGGTGATCCTCGACTGGTTTAACGGCCGCCGCACGCCGTTCGCCAACCAGCGTCTGAAAGGGGTGATCACCGATGTGAATCTTGCCACCGACGCCCCGCTGCTGTTCGGCGGGCTGATCGCCTCTACCGCTTTTGGCGCGCGCGCCATTATGGAGTGCTTCACCGACCAGGGCATCCCGGTTAACGAAGTGGTGGCGCTGGGCGGGATCGCCCGTAAAAACCAGGTCATCATGCAGGTGTGCTGCGATGTGCTAAACCGCCCGTTACAGATTGTCGGCTCCGATCAATGTTGCGCGCTGGGCGCGGCTATTTTCGCCGCCGTCGCCGCTGGCGTGTATGACGATATTCCCCAGGCGCAGCAGGCCATGGCGAGCGAGATGGAAAAAACGCTCCAGCCAGACCCGGCCACCGCTGCCCGCTTCGAAGAACTGTATCGCCGCTACCAACGCTGGTGTGAGAGCGCCGAACTTCACTATTCCCCCTCTGACACGGCCCAGCCTTCTGATGCAGACCGTGCAGCCCTGACGCTTTAAGGACAAGACAATGACAGCCTTTAGTAAATACGAAGTATGGTTTGTAATCGGCAGCCAACATCTTTATGGCCCGGAAACGCTGCGCCAGGTGACGCAACACGCACAACAGGTGGTGGATTCCCTGAACAGCGAAGCCAAACTGCCCTGCAAACTGGTGCTGAAACCGCTCGGCACCTCGCCGGACGAAATCACCGCCATCTGCCGCGACGCGAACTATCACGATAACTGCGCCGGGATGATGGTATGGCTGCACACCTTCTCTCCGGCCAAAATGTGGATCAACGGCCTGAGCATCCTTAACAAGCCGCTGCTGCAATTCCATACCCAGTTCAATGCCCAGATCCCGTGGGACAGCATTGATATGGACTTTATGAACCTGAACCAGACCGCGCACGGCGGCCGCGAGTTCGGCTTTATCGGCGCGCGTATGCGTCAACAGCACAGCGTGGTAACGGGTTACTGGAAAGATCCTAAAGCCCACCAGCGCATCGGCTCATGGATGCGCCAGGCGGTCTCTAAACAGGAAACCCGCCATCTGAAAGTGGTGCGTTTCGGCGACAATATGCGTGAAGTGGCAGTTACCGACGGCGATAAAGTCGCGGCGCAAATCAAATTCGGCTTCTCGGTGAACACATGGGGTGTGGGCGATCTGGTTGCGGTAGTTAACGAAATCAGCAATGGCGACGTGAGCGCGTTGGTTGATGAATATGAAAGCAGCTACCGCCTGACGGCTGCGGCGCAGGTTAACGGCGACAAACGCCAGAACGTGATTGACGCGGCGCGTATCGAACTTGGCATGAAGCGCTTCCTCGAGCAGGGCGGTTTCCATGCCTTCACCACCACGTTTGAAGACCTGCACGGCCTGAAGCAACTGCCGGGCCTGGCGGTACAGCGTCTGATGCAACAAGGCTACGGCTTCGCGGGCGAAGGCGACTGGAAAACCGCGGCGCTGCTGCGCATCATGAAAGTGATGTCCGGCGGGCTGAACGGCGGCACCTCGTTTATGGAGGACTACACCTACAACTTCGAATCCGGCAACGACATGGTGCTGGGCTCTCATATGCTAGAAGTGTGCCCGTCTATCGCCACCGATGAAAAACCGATCCTTGATGTGCAATACCTCGGCATTGGCGGTAAAGACGATCCAGCGCGCCTGATCTTCTCCAGCAAAACCGGCCCGGGCATTAACGCCAGCCTGATCGATCTGGGCGATCGTTTCCGCCTACTGGTTAACTGCGTGGATACCGTTGAAGCGCCGCACGCGCTGCCGAAACTGCCGGTAGCGAACGCGCTGTGGAAAGCGCAGCCGGATCTGACTACCGCTTCCGAAGCCTGGATCCTGGCGGGCGGTGCACACCATACCGTATTCAGCCACGCGTTAACCCTCGACGATATGCGCCTGTTCGCAGAACTGAACGACATCGAACTGACGGTTATCGACAACGACACCCGCCTGCCAGCGTTCAAAGATGCGCTGCGCTGGAATGAGGTTTACTACGGCTTTAAACGCTAATCACAGGGGAACCTTTGGCCAGCCCAGGTGGCTGGCCCCTTTTTTTAGCGGAGGACAACGATGTTAGAAGATCTAAAACGTCAGGTGCTGGAAGCCAACCTTGCGCTACCGGCCCACAATCTGGTTACCCTGACCTGGGGTAACGTCAGCGCCGTCTGCCGCGAGCAGGGCGTGTTTATCATCAAACCGTCGGGCGTGGATTACACGGTGATGACCGCCGAGGATATGGTGGTGGTCAGCATTGAGACTGGCGAGGTAGTGGAAGGCACTAAAAAGCCCTCTTCGGACACGCCAACCCACCGCCTGCTGTATCAACAGTTCCCCGATATCGGCGGTATTGTGCACACCCATTCCCGCCACGCCACTATCTGGGCACAGGCCGGGAAAAGCATTCCGGCGACCGGCACCACCCATGCCGACTATTTTTACGGCGCAATCCCTTGCACCCGCAAAATGACCGATGCGGAAATTAACGGCGAGTATGAGTGGGATACCGGCACGGTGATCGTCGAAACCTTCCGCGAGCTGGGCATTGAAGCTAAACAGATGCCTGGCGTACTGGTGCATTCCCACGGTCCCTTTGCCTGGGGTAAAGACGCGATGGATGCGGTGCATAATGCGATTGTGATGGAAGAAGTGGCCTATATGGGGATCTTCTGCCGCCAGCTCACTCCCGATCTGCCGCCGATGCAGCAAACCCTGCTGGATAAGCACTATCTGCGTAAGCATGGGGCGAAGGCGTATTACGGGCAGTAATAAAGCGTCCTTTTATCTAAAACCCAGACCGCGATCTGGGTTTTTTTTACCTCTTTTCGCAACGCAATATCCCGCCGGGTAAAAAACTGAAAGGCGTTGCTACCCTCTTTTCAGCTTATGTTTCAGGGAACAAAATAGCGACCCACTTTTCAGGTCAGCTTGAAACAACATCAGCGGAAGAGATCGGCATGAATGCGAAAAAAGCTTCGGTCATTATTTTGGCAACCATCGTGTTAGCAATCTTCACGGTGGGCGCCATCAACGCCCTCTCAATCTATCAATACAGCCTGCGTGACGAAACCCATACTGCCGACTGCGCTATCATCGCAGGCGCGGCGGTGACGGACGATCGTCCCTCCCCCGTTTTCCAGGAGCGGCTTAATCATGCAGTAGCGTTATACCGCGATGGCTACGTCAAAACGCTGATTGTCACTGGCGGTTATTCACATGATAACGCGCTATCCGATGCTGCCGTCGCCCGTCGCTATTTGCTGGCGCAAAACGTGCCTGACCAGGCGATTCTGGTGGAAGATCGCTCTCAGGTTAGCCGCGAAAACCTGCGCTATGCCAAAGGGATCATGGCGTTGAATCAACTGCATAATGCGCTCATCGTCAGCGATCCGCTGCATATGAAGCGAATTATGTTGATTGCCCAGGATGAAAGGATCGAGGCCTGGACATCGCCCACGCAAACCAGCCGCTTTCACTCATTTAGCGCTAAAACCACTTTCCTGTTGCGCGAGACGTTCTGGTACTCCCTGTATTGTGTTTATCGCGTACTTTAACCCTGCCAGTACTGTACAAAACACCAGCGTCATAATGAAATTCAGGCTATAATCAGGCCTGGTTTTTTAGCGGGAAATGAGCGTGGCAGAGACGCGGCAGGGGTTTGTTCTGACCCGACACTGGCGGGATACGCCACAGGGCACTGAAGTGCAATTCTGGCTGGCGACTGACCAGGGGCCGCTGTGCGTGACATTGCCTGCGCAGGAGTCCGTCGCGTTCATCCCATACGCCCAGCGCGCCCACGTGGAACGTGCGCTGGCGGGCGAATCGTATCGTCTTGAACCTCTTTTCCTGCGTGATTTTCATCAGCAGCCGGTATGCGGCCTCTATTTTCGTCAGCATCGTCAACTCATGCGCTGCGAGAAACTGCTGCGCGAAGCGGGCGTCACGGTCTATGAAGCCGATGTCCGTCCGCCGGAGCGCTACCTGATGGAGCGGTTTATCACCGCGCCGGTCTGGGTCAGCGGCGAGATGCGCGGCGGCGGGCTGCGTGACGCGAAGATGAAGCCGAACCCGGCGTACCGTCCGGCGCTAAAATGGGTCTCGCTGGATATCGAAACTAACCGCCATGGGGAACTCTACTGCATCGGCCTTGAAGGTTGCGGTGAGCGCACCGTTTACATGCTCGGGCCGGAAAACGGCGACGCAACCGGGCTGGACTTCAAACTCGAATACGTTGCCAGCCGTCCGCAGCTGCTAGAAAAACTTAACGCCTGGTTTGCCGAATTCGATCCCGATGTGCTGATCGGCTGGAACGTGATCCAGTTCGATTTAAAAATGCTGCAAAAACACGCCGAACGCTACGGCATCCCGCTGCGTCTCGGGCGCAACAGCCAGGAAATCGAGTGGCGCGAGCACGGTTTTAAAGCCGGGGTATTTTTCGCCCAGGCGCCGGGCCGGTTGATGATTGACGGTATCGATGCGCTGAAATCGGCGTTCTGGAGCTTTTCTTCTTTCTCGCTGGAAGCGGTATCGCAGGAGCTACTGGGCGAAGGGAAAGCCATAGATAACCCCTGGGACCGGATGGCGGAAATCGACCGCCGCTTTGTTGAAGATAAACCGGCGCTGGCGACCTATAACCTGAAAGACTGTGAGCTGGTCACGCGTATCTTCCACAAAACCGAGATCATGCCGTTTCTGCTGGAGCGCTCGACGGTCAACGGGCTGCCGGCGGATCGTCACGGCGGGTCGGTGGCATCGTTCAGCCACCTCTATTTTCCGCGTATGCACCGCGCCGGTTTTGTGGCCCCGAATCTGGGCGATGTACCGCCCCAGGCGAGCCCAGGCGGTTATGTGATGGATTCGCGTCCAGGTCTGTACGATTCGGTACTGGTGCTCGACTACAAAAGTCTGTACCCGTCGATTATCCGCACTTTTTTGATCGACCCGGTGGGCCTGATAGAAGGCCTGTCGCAGCCCGATGAAGAGCACAGCGTGGCAGGCTATCTTAATGCCCGTTTCTCGCGTACTAACCACTGCTTACCGGGGATCGTTTCGCAAATCTGGCTGGGACGTGAAGAGGCCAAAAAGCACGGCAACAAACCGCTCTCCCAGGCGCTGAAAATTATCATGAATGCCTTTTACGGCGTGTTGGGCACCAGCGCCTGCCGGTTCTTCGACCCGCGCCTGGCGTCCTCCATTACGCTGCGTGGACATGACATCATGCGCCAGACCAAAGCGCTCATTGAGGCGGAGGGCTACGACGTGATTTACGGCGATACCGACTCGACCTTCGTGTGGCTCAAAAAGCCGTATGATAACGCCCAGGCCAGCGAAATCGGCAACGCCCTGGTCGCCAAAGTCAACCAGTGGTGGCGCGAGCATCTGAAACAAACCCTGAACGTGGAAAGCGCGCTGGAGCTGGAGTTCGAAACCCATTTTACGCGCTTTTTAATGCCCACCATCCGCGGCGCAGAGATGGGCAGCAAGAAACGCTATGCCGGGTTGATAGAGCAAGACGGCGAGCAGCGTATGGTATTCAAAGGTCTGGAAACCGTGCGCACCGACTGGACGCCGCTGGCGCAAAATTTCCAGCAGGCGCTGTATCTAAAAATATTTCGCCGCGAGCCGTACCAGGATTTTGTACGCGAGACCATCGCCAAACTGCTGAACGGCGAACTCGACGATCAGTTGGTTTACCGCAAACGCCTGCGCCGCCCGTTAAAAGAGTATCAGCGCAACGTGCCGCCCCATGTGCGCGCCGCGCGGCTGGCGGATGAAGAAAACGCCCGCCTCGGCAGGCCCGCCCAGTACCAGAATCGCGGTACGATCAAATACGTCTGGACCACGAACGGGCCGGAACCGCGCGACTATCAGCGCTCGCCGCTGGATTACGATCATTACCTGACGCGCCAGCTCCAGCCGGTGGCAGATGGAATTTTACCTTTCATGAAAGATGACTTTGCTACACTGATGACAGGGCAACTGGGGTTATTTTGACAGGTGACGAACGCGTTACCATCCAGTACCATAGCGCCCTTTCCTATTCTGAATCCCATTTACCGCACCGCGAGCTTTTTGCGGTGGACATACTATTGCCTGCAAATTATTAACCAGAGCCGAACAGATATGCCTTTTACACTTGGTCAACGTTGGATTAGCGACACGGAAAGCGAACTTGGACTAGGAACCGTGGTAGCGCTGGATGCGCGTATGGTGACTTTGCTTTTCCCTGCTACCGGCGAAAACCGTCTGTATGCCCGTAATGATTCCCCCATCACCCGTGTGATGTTCAACCCCGGCGACACCATTACCAGCCACGACGGCTGGCAGTTAAAAGTGGACGATGTCGCCGAAGAAAATGGGCTGCTCGCCTACACCGGAACCCGGCTCGATACCCAAGAGGAGAACGTCACCCTGCGTGAAGTGTTCCTCGACAGCAAGCTGGTGTTCAGTAAACCGCAGGATCGCCTGTTTGCCGGGCAAATCGACCGAATGGATCGCTTCGCCCTGCGTTTTCGCGCCCGCCGCTACCAGAGCGAACAGTACCGTATGCCGTGGAGCGGCCTGCGCGGGCAGCGCACTAACCTGATCCCACATCAGTTGCACATCGCTAATGACGTGGGCCGCCGCCATGCGCCGCGCGTACTGCTGGCGGATGAAGTGGGTCTTGGTAAAACCATCGAAGCGGGCATGATTATTCATCAGCAACTGCTGGCGGGCGCGGCGGAACGCGTGCTGATCGTGGTGCCGGAAACCCTGCAACACCAGTGGCTGGTAGAAATGCTGCGCCGCTTCAATTTACGCTTCGCGCTGTTTGATGACGATCGTTACGCCGAAGCCCAGCACGACGCCGATAACCCGTTCGAGACCGAACAACTGGTGATCTGCTCGCTGGATTTCGTGCGCCGCAATAAACAGCGCCTTGAGCACCTGTGCGAAGCCGAATGGGATTTAATGGTGGTGGATGAAGCCCACCATCTGGTGTGGAGCGAAGCCGCGCCGAGCCGTGAATATCTGGCGATTGAACAGCTGGCGGCGCAGGTTCCCGGCGTGCTGCTGTTGACCGCAACCCCGGAACAGCTGGGCCTGGAAAGCCACTTCGCCCGTTTGCGCCTGCTGGATCCGAACCGCTTCCACGATTTCGAGCAGTTTGTTGAAGAACAACAAAATTACCGCCCGGTAGCGGATGCCGTCGCCATGCTGCTGGCAGGAAAACATCTTTCCAACGACGAACTGAACACCCTGAGCGAACTGATTGGCGAGCAGGATATCGAACCGCTGCTCCAAACCGCCAACAGCACCCGCGACGGCGCGGAATCGGCGCGCCAGGAATTGATTTCGATGCTGCTGGATCGCCACGGCACCAGCCGCGTGCTGTTCCGCAACACCCGTAACGGCGTGAAAGGCTTTCCGAAGCGCGAACTGCATACCGTCAAACTGCCGCTGCCGACCCAGTACCAGACGGCGATTAAAGTCTCCGGGATCATGGGCGCGCGTAAGTCTGCCGAAGAACGCGCCCGCGACATGCTGTATCCGGAACAGATTTATCAGGAGTTTGAAGGCGATACCGGAACCTGGTGGAACTTCGACCCGCGCGTTGACTGGTTGATGGGCTATCTCACCAGCCATCGCTCGCAAAAAGTGCTGGTGATCTGCGCTAAGGCCACCACCGCGTTGCAGCTTGAGCAGGTGCTGCGCGAGCGTGAAGGTATCCGTGCTGCGGTGTTCCATGAAGGGATGTCTATCGTCGAGCGCGACCGCGCGGCGGCGTGGTTCTCTGAAGAGGATACCGGCGCGCAGGTGCTGCTGTGTTCTGAAATCGGCTCCGAAGGCCGTAACTTCCAGTTCGCCAGCCATCTGGTGATGTTCGACCTGCCGTTCAACCCGGACCTGCTGGAGCAGCGTATTGGCCGTCTCGACCGTATCGGCCAGGCGCACGATATTCAGATCCTGGTGCCGTGGCTGGAAAAAACCGCCCAGTCGGTGCTGGTGCGCTGGTATCACGAAGGGCTGGACGCATTCGAGCATACCTGCCCAACGGGCCGCACTATTTACGACAGCGTTTATAACGAGCTGATCAACTATCTGGCCGCGCCGGAAGAAACCGAAGGCTTTGATGAACTGATTAAGTCGTGCCGCGACCAGCATGATGCCTTAAAAGCGCAGCTGGAACAGGGCCGCGACCGCCTGCTGGAAATCAACTCCAACGGCGGCGAACAGGCGCAGGCGTTAGCGGAATCCATCGCTGAACAGGATAACGATACCGGTCTGGTGAACTTCGCCATGAACCTGTTCGATATCATCGGCATCAATCAGGACGATCGCGGCGAGCATATGATCGTGCTGACCCCGTCCGACCATATGCTGGTGCCGGATTTCCCGGGCCTGCCGGAAGACGGCTGCACCATCACCTTTAACCGTGATGTGGCGTTGTCTCGCGAAGATGCGCAGTTCATCACCTGGGAACATCCGCTGATCCGTAACGGCCTGGATCTGATCCTGTCCGGCGATACCGGCAGTTGCGCCCTGTCGCTGCTGAAAAACAAAGCGCTGCCGGTGGGTACGCTGTTGCTTGAACTGATTTATGTGGTGGAAGCCAAAGCGCCGAAGCAGTTGCAGCTTAACCGCTTCCTGCCGTCAACGCCGATCCGCATGCTGGTGGATAAAAACGGCACTAACCTCGCGGCGCAAGTAGAATTTGAAAGCTTCAACCGCCAGCTCAGCGCGGTGAATCGCCACACCAGCAGCAAACTGGTGAACGCGGTGCAGCAGGACGTGCATGCCATTCTGCAACTGGCGGAAAGCAAGGTAGAAAGCGCGGCGCAGGCGTTAATTAAGACGGCGCGCGAAGAAGCCGATGAGAAACTGTCTGCTGAACTGTCGCGTCTTGAAGCCCTGAAAGCGGTCAACCCCAATATTCGTGATGACGAACTCGCGGCCATTGAGAGCAACCGCGATCAGGTGCTGGCAAGCCTTAATGAAGCAAGCTGGCGGCTGGACGCGCTGCGCCTGATCGTCGTTACGCATCAGTAATCGGGAAACACTATGCTGGAAGCCTATCATCCTGCAACCGATCCCTGGCTGGTCGTCCTGTATCAGGACGACCATATCATGGTGGTCAATAAGCCGAGCGGGCTGCTCTCTGTCCCCGGCCGGCTCGAAGAGCACAAAGACAGCGTGATGACGCGTATACAGCGCGATTATCCGCAGGCGGAATCGGTGCATCGTCTGGATATGGCGACCAGCGGCGTGATCGTGGTGGCGCTCACCAAAGCCGCCGAGCGCGAACTGAAGCGCCAGTTTCGCGAACGCGAACCGAGCAAGCAGTACGTCGCCCGGGTGTGGGGACATCCGCCGGAAAAAGGCCTAGTGGATTTACCGCTAATTTGTGACTGGCCGAACCGGCCAAAGCAGAAGGTGTGTTATGAAACCGGCAAAGCGGCGCAAACCGAGTATAACGTGCTGGAGTACGGCGAGGATAATACCGCGCGAGTGCTGCTAAAACCGATTACCGGGCGTTCTCACCAGTTGCGCGTGCATATGCTGGCGCTGGGTCACCCGATTTTAGGGGATCGTTTCTACGCTACCCCGGAAGCCTTAGCGCTGGCGCCGCGCCTGCTGCTGCACGCCCAGACGCTGACCATCACTCATCCGAAATTCGGCAACGCCATGACGTTCCGCGCGCCCGTCGACTTCTGAACCTGCACCGTTGCCTTCAGGCTGAAGGCAACGGTGCAGGTTATTTAAAGCCTTTCGTCGTTTTAATCAGATCGTAAGCTTTTTGAATTTCCTGCGCTTTCTGCTTCGCCATTTGCATCATTTCCGGCGGTAACCCTTTGGCAACCAGCTTATCCGGGTGGTGTTCGCTCATCAGCTTACGATACGCACGCTTAATGGTGGTGGGTTCATCCGTGGGTTTTACGCCCAACACGTTGCAGGCATCTTCCAGCGTCGGGCCCTGCGGCGCTTGCTGCCACGGCCCTTGCTGATGCCCCTGCTGCCCGCCGCCGCTGAACTGCGCGCCACCCTGCATCATGCGCAGGAACTGGTCAAACTGGGTGCGTGAAATCCCCAACTCTTCGGCAATGACGTACAGCACTTCGCGCTCATTGGGATGCAGGGAGCCGTCGGCAAACGCCGTCTGGATCTGAATTTCCAGAAACATCCGAATTAAATCGAAACGGCCAAAACAGATGCCGCGCAGCTGGCGCATTTTTTCGCGTAACGGGTAACCCGGCTCTTTGCCCACGCGAAACGCGTTCTGCGCGGCGATGCGCGAATGACCATGCAAATCCATCCGGTCCATAAACAGCGACGCCATATGGATATCTGCCTGAGTCACACGCCCTTTTGATTTAGTGAGATGCCCCATCACTTCAAATGTGGTGGTGAAAAACAGCGATTGCCGCTGTTGTTGCGTACTAAAAAACGCCATCCGCCGACTGCGCGCTTTGTCAAAAAAGTGACCGATCAGCAAACCTAATACGACGCCCCAGAAGCCACCGCCCATCATCAGGGCCATCGCCACGCCAACTATTTTTCCCCAATACTGCATAGACTCCCCAAATCGTCAGGCTGCTGGACAGGCGATATTCCCTTTTTGCGCGCGTTTTACGCGGTATCAGGGCCTTTTAGCCCGGCGTTGACGCCACGGTCAACTGCGGGACATCGCCTATAATTTGCTTTATCATACCCGTCATTCAAAGCCGTGCCTAACAAACAGGCTCGAAAGCGGGCAGGATTAACACTAGCGCTGTGGTAATGAGTCAGTTAGTCTCTGACCGTTTGCCAGCGCTATACCCTTTTGATTCTTTCAGGTTGCATCTATGCTCACGTGCGACCAGGCGCATGATGCATTCTTGATCCTGAACGATGACGGGGACAGGCCACTGATGACGGAACAACGAATAACACGTATGAAAAAACGTATTCCCACCTTGCTGGCCACCATGATTGGCGCAGCCCTCTATAGCCAACACGGTATGGCTGCAGACCTCGCTTCACAGTGTATGCTTGGCGTGCCCAGCTACAACCGTCCTCTGGTAGAAGGGCAACCCAATAGCCAGCCCGTGACGATTAACGCGGATAGCGCGAAAGGCGATTATCCCGATAACGCCGTGTTTGGCGGTAATGTAGATATTCAACAAGGCAACAGCCGCTTACAGGCGGATGAAGTCCAGTTACATCAAAAACAGGTCGAAGGCCAGCCGGATCCGGTACGCACTGTCGACGCCCTCGGTAACGTCCACTACGACGATAACCAGGTGATCCTTAAAGGGCCGAAAGCCTGGTCGAACCTGAATACCAAAGATACCAACGTCTGGGAAGGCGATTACCAGATGGTAGGACGTCAGGGCCGCGGAAAGGCAGACGTCATGAAGCAGCGCGGCGAAAACCGCTACACCATCCTGGAAAACGGCACCTTTACTTCGTGCCTGCCGGGTTCAGATACCTGGAGCGTGGTGGGCAGCGAAGTGATCCACGACCGTGAAGAGCAGGTCGCGGAGATCTGGAATGCCCGATTTAAACTGGGCCCGGTGCCAGTTTTCTATAGCCCGTATTTGCAGCTTCCGGTGGGCGATAAGCGCCGCTCCGGCTTTTTGATCCCCAATGCCAAATACAGCACCAATAACGGCATTCAGTTCTCGCTGCCTTATTACTGGAACATCGCGCCGAACTTCGATGCCACCATCACGCCGAACTACATGGAAAAGCGTGGCACCCAGTGGCAGAACGAATTTCGCTATCTGACCCAGGCGGGCGCAGGTTTAATGGAGTTTGACTACCTCGGTTCTGACGACCAGTTTAAGGACGATCACCCGCAGGAAAGCGACAAGCACCGCTGGCTCTATTACTGGAACCATAGCGGGGTGATGAATCAGGTTTGGCGTTTTAACGTTGACTACACCAAAGTCAGCGACCCGTATTACTTCAACGACTTTAGCTCAACTTACGGTTCCAGTACCGACGGCTACGCCACTCAAAAATTCAGTGCCGGTTACGCCAACGAAAACTTTGACGCCACCGTATCCAGCAAAAAATTCCAGGTATTTAATACTCAGGCTGGCAACACCTACGGCGCCGAGCCGCAGTTGGATGTGAACTGGTATCAAAATAACGTCGGTCCGTTTGATACCCGTGTTTACGCTCAGGCGGTGAAATTCGTCAATGTGAACGAAAACTATCCTGAAGCCACCCGACTGCATATTGAGCCGGTCATTAACCTGCCGCTGTCCAACGCGTGGGGAAGCATCAATACCGAAGCAAAACTGCTGGCTACGCACTATCAGCAGGATAATATCGAGCACTTCCAGAATTACCTGGGCGGCAATAATGAAGCGGCTAACAAGCTTAAAGAGTCGGTAAGCCGTACTCTGCCGCAGTTCAAAATTGACGGCAAAATGGTGTTTGAGCGGGACATGAACTGGGCGGAAGGCTACTCCCAGACGCTGGAACCGCGCGCGCAATACCTGTATGTGCCCTATCGCGATCAGAGCAGTATCAATAACTTCGACTCCTCTCTGTTGCAGTCAGACTACTCCGGCCTGTTCCGCGATCGGACCTATGGCGGCCTTGACCGTATCGCTTCGGCTAATCAGGTCACGACCGGTGTGACATCGCGTATTTATGATCAAGAAGCGATTGAACGTTTTAACGTTTCCGTTGGTCAAATCTACTATTTCACCGAGTCCCGTACCGGTGATGAAGATATCAACTGGGAAAAAGACAAGAAAACCGGCTCTATCCTGTGGGCGGCGGACACCTACTGGCGCATCTCCGATCGTTGGGGCCTGCGCGGCGGCGTTCAGTACGATACCCGTCTGGATAACGTCGCCACCGGCAGTAGCGCCATTGAATACCGCCGCGACGAAGACCGTTTGATGCAGTTGAACTATCGCTATGCCAGCCCGGAATATATCCAGGCGACATTGCCTTCGTTCTCTGAAGCTACCCAGTATAAAGACGGCATCTCTCAGGTTGGCGTCACGGCAAGTTGGCCGATCGTCGATCGCTGGTCCGTAGTGGGCGCATACTACTACGACACCAATGCGAAAAAGCCGGCCGATCAGATGATTGGCGTGCAGTATAGCTCCTGCTGTTATGCCATCCGCGTGGGTTATGAGCGGAAAATTAACGGTTGGGAAAATGACCAGAGCAAATATGACAATGTGTTTGGCTTCAACGTTGAACTGCGTGGCCTGAGCTCGAACTACGGTCTCGGCACCCAGCAGATGTTGCGTTCGAACATTCTGCCGTATCAAAGCTCGCTGTAAGCCTTGATGTATATACTCCGCTTTGCGATTAATCATAATGGAAAAGGTATGAAGAACTGGAAAACGCTGCTTCTTGGTCTCACCCTGGTGGTGAATGCCAGTTTCGCTGCGCCGCAGGTTGTCGATAAAGTCGCCGCCGTCGTGAATAACGGCGTGGTGCTGGAAAGTGACGTTGATGGTCTGATGCAGTCCGTGAAGCTCAACGCGGGCCAGGCTGGCCAACAGCTTCCAGATGACGTGACCCTGCGTCATCAAATTCTGGAACGTCTGATCATGGACCAGATTATCCTGCAAATGGGCCAGAAAATGGGCGTCAAAATTAGCGATGAGCAGCTCGATCAGGCCATCGCGAATATCGCGAAGCAAAACAACATGACGCTGGACCAAATGCGTAGCCGTCTGGCCTACGATGGTCTCAATTACAACACCTACCGGAGTCAGATTCGTAAAGAGATGACGATTTCCGAAGTGCGTAATAACGAAGTGCGCCGTCGCGTGACCATTCTGCCGCAGGAAGTCGAATCCCTTGCGCAGCAGGTGGGCAACCAGAACGACGCCAGCACTGAATTGAACCTGAGCCACATCCTGATCCCGCTGCCGGAAAACCCGACGGCGGATCAAGTCGGCGAAGCGGAAAGCCAGGCGCGCTCTATTGTCGACCAGGCGAAAAACGGTGGCGATTTCGGTAAATTAGCCATTGCTTACTCCGCAGACCAACAGGCGTTGAAAGGCGGCCAGATGGGCTGGGGACGTATTCAGGAGCTGCCGTCCATCTTTGGTCAGGCGCTGAGCACCGCCAAAAAAGGCGATGTTGTCGGCCCAATCCGTTCAGGCGTGGGCTTCCACATTCTGAAAGTGAACGATCTGCGCGGTCAGTCGCAAAGCATTTCGGTGACCGAAGTGCATGCGCGCCATATTCTGCTGCGTCCGTCGCCGATCATGACTGACGATCAGGCGCGCGTGAAGCTGGAACAGATTGCCGCTGATATCAAGAGCGGGAAAACCAGTTTTGCCGCGGCTGCGCGTGAATTCTCCCAGGATCCGGGCTCTGCCAACCAGGGCGGCGATATGGGTTGGTCTTCACCTGACGTTTACGATCCGGCCTTCCGCGATGCGCTGATGAAGCTGCAAAAAGGCCAGATCAGCTCGCCGGTGCACTCTTCCTTCGGCTGGCACCTGATTGAGCTGATGGATACCCGCAACGTCGATAAGACCGATGCGGCGCAAAAAGATCGTGCTTACCGGATGCTGTTCAACCGTAAGTTCTCGGAAGAAGCAGCGACGTGGATGCAGGAACAGCGCGCCAGCGCTTACGTCAAAGTTCTGAGCAACTAATGACGAACACCTGGCGTGTGGTAATCACTCCCGGCGAACCCGCCGGGATTGGTCCCGAGCTGGTCGCGATGCTTGCGCAGCGCGACTGGCCCGTCGAACTGGTGGTCTGCGCCGACCCGCAACTTCTCCTGGCTCGCGCCAGCTTGCTTAATCTCCCCCTCACGCTCCATCCCTTCCAACCCGATACGCCACCGCGCCCCCAGCAAAAAGGGTCACTGACCGTGCTGCCGGTATCTCTGCGCGCGCCGTCCGTCGCCGGGCAACTGGAAGTGGAGAACAGTCATTACGTGGTGGAAACCTTAGCCCGCGCCTGCGACGGCTGCATCGACGGCGAGTTCGCCGCGCTGATCACCGGCCCGGTGCATAAAGGCATTATCAATGATGCCGGCATCCCGTTTACCGGCCATACCGAATTTTTCGAAGAGCGCGCCCACAGCCATAAAGTGGTGATGATGCTGGCGACCGATACGCTGCGCGTGGCGCTGGCCACCACACACCTGCCGCTGCGCGCTATCGCAGACGCCATCACCCCCGCGCTGCTGCGTGAAATCATCACCATTTTGCACAGCGATTTGCAGACCAAATTCGGCATCCCGCAACCGCATATTCTGGTGTGCGGCCTGAACCCCCATGCGGGGGAAGGCGGGCACATGGGCACCGAAGAGATCGACATCCTGATCCCGGTGCTGACCGAAATGCGCGCCAAAGGCATGAATCTTACCGGACCACTCCCGGCAGATACGCTTTTCCAGCCCAAATATCTCGATCATGCCGACGCGGTGCTCGCGATGTACCACGATCAGGGCCTGCCCGTGCTAAAATACCAGGGCTTTGGCCGCGCGGTGAATATCACGCTCGGTCTACCCTTTATTCGTACCTCGGTCGACCACGGCACCGCGCTTGAACTGGCCGGACAGGGGACTGCCGACGTGGGCAGTTTTATCACGGCGCTTAATCTCGCCACCAGCATGGTTTTTAACAGTAATAATCAATGAATAATCGAGTTCACCAGGGTCATTTAGCCCGCAAGCGTTTTGGGCAAAACTTTCTTAACGATCAATTTGTTATTGAGAGCATTGTCTCGGCCATTCATCCGCAAAAAGGCCAGGCGATGGTCGAAATCGGCCCAGGTCTTGGCGCATTAACCGAGCCGGTAGGCGAGCGTCTGGATAAGATGACGGTCATCGAGCTTGACCGCGATCTGGCGGCGCGCCTGCAAACCCATCCGTTCCTGGCGCCGAAGCTGACCATTTATCAGCAGGACGCCATGACCATGGATTTCGGCGAGTTGTCCCGTACGCTGGGTCAGCCGCTGCGCGTGTTCGGCAACCTGCCCTACAACATCTCCACGCCGCTGATGTTCCATCTCTTTAGCTATACTGATGCGATTGCCGATATGCACTTTATGTTGCAAAAAGAGGTGGTCAATCGCCTGGTTGCAGGGCCGAACAGTAAAGCGTATGGTCGTTTAAGCGTGATGGCGCAGTACTACTGCCAGATTATCCCGGTGCTGGAAGTGCCGCCGACGGCGTTTACTCCACCGCCCAAAGTCGACTCCGCCGTGGTGCGTCTGGTGCCTTACACCACATTGCCGCATCCGGTAAAAGAGATCCGTCTGCTGAGCCGTATTACCACCGAAGCGTTCAACCAACGCCGTAAAACCATCCGCAACAGCCTGGGTAATGTGTTCAGCCTCGATGCGCTGGAAAGCCTGGGTATCGACCCGGCGCTGCGTGCGGAAAACATTTCGGTCGCGCAATATTGTCAGTTGGCCAATTATTTAGCTGATAATCCGCCCTCGAAGGAGAGCTAAGCTATGTTAAATTCGCCCCGTGTTTGTGTGCAGGTTCAGAGCGTGTACATCGAATCGCAATCGTCTCCTGATGAAGAACGTTTCGTGTTTGCTTATACCGTGACCATCCGCAACCTGGGGCGATCGCCTGTCCAGTTGTTAGGTCGTTACTGGCTAATCACCAACGGCAACGGACGGGAAACTGAAGTTCAGGGCGAAGGGGTTGTCGGCGAACAGCCCCATATCGCGCCGGGAAGCGAATATCAGTACACCAGCGGCGCGGTCATCGAAACGCCGCTGGGCACTATGGAAGGCCATTATCATATGGTGGATGAGCAAGGTAATACGTTCAGCGTCGCCATACCCGTTTTCCGTCTCTGCGTTCCAACACTCATTCATTGATAACATGTCTACTTATCTGATTGGCGACGTTCATGGTTGTTACGATGAACTGCAAGCGCTGTTAAAGCATATTGAATTCAATCCGGCCAACGATACGCTGTGGCTGACCGGCGATCTGGTCGCCCGGGGGCCTGGCTCGCTGGACGTGCTGCGTCTGGTGCGTTCCCTCGGCGAGAGCGTGCGTATGGTGTTAGGCAACCACGATCTCCATCTGCTGGCAGTTTACGCAGGCATCAGCCGCAACAAACCCAAAGATCGGCTTAATCCCCTGCTTGAAGCCCACGACGCTGACGAGCTGATTAACTGGCTGCGTCGCCAGCCGCTGTTACAAGTGGATGAAGAGAAAAAGCTGGTGATGGCCCATGCCGGCATTACACCGCAGTGGGATCTGGCGACAGCGAAAAGCTGCGCCCGCGATGTCGAAGCCGTGCTGTCGAGCGACAGCTATCCGCTGTTTTTGGATGCGATGTACGGCGATATGCCGAACAACTGGTCCACAGAACTGTCCGGTCTGGCGCGCCTGCGCTTTATCACCAATGCGTTCACCCGCATGCGCTACTGCTTCCCGAACGGGCAACTGGATATGTTCAGCAAAGACAACCCGGAAAGCGCGCCCGCGCCGTTAAAACCCTGGTTTGCCATTCCTGGCCCGGTTTCACGCGAGTACAGCATTGCTTTTGGACACTGGGCCTCACTGGAAGGGAAAGGCACGCCGGAAGGGATTTACGCGCTGGATACCGGTTGCTGCTGGGGCGGCACGCTAACCTGCCTGCGCTGGGAAGATAAAGCCTGGTTTGTACAACCGTCTAACCGTCAACTTGATTTGGGTGAAGGCGAAGCCACTGCTGTCGCCTCCTGACCCGTCGCGTTCGCCCTTTTCTCAACGATAAGGGCGAAAGCGCTTAACGACGCTCGAGGATCTCGAAGCAATAGCTATGAGAGTTGCTCTCATCCGCGTCGTGGAACTCACTGAATACCGATTGCCATTCGTCCGGTTCGTAGTCCGGGAAATGGGTATCCCCTTCCACTTCGGCGTCAATATGGGTGAGATACAGTTTCTGGGCCTTCGGCAACAGCTGTTCGTAGATACGACCGCCGCCAATCACCATGATCTCTTCGGCATCACCACAGGCGCTAAGCGCCGCCTCAATCGATGTCACCCACTCAACGCGATCGTCGGTGCCCGGCTTGCTGCTGACGACGATATTTTTACGTCCCGGCAGCGGACGGCCAATAGATTCCCACGTTAAACGGCCCATAATGACCGGCTTATTCAGGGTGTTACGTTTAAACCAGGCGAGATCGGCGGGGAGCGTCCAGGGCATGGCATTTTCCATACCGATAACGCGATCCACCGCGAGCGCCGCAATCAGACTGATCATTGAAATTTTCCCGGGTAAAAAAAATTGCCGCCACTATACGGAAAGCGCATTCTTTAGTCGACTGGCGTCAGGCAGCGAGTGATGAATTATTTACGATCTGTTGCCTGGGCCACGTCGCCAACTGGACAGAGGTGTTACCAACGTATTTTAAAACAATAGTTTATCTAAAATTTCCTGAAAGCGTGTTTTTGTCGTCGTTTATCTTCGGTGTGATCGCAGTATTGGTTTAAGTTATAGTTCACAAATTATTGGTTCACGAGATTTTCCCATGCTTGAAACTACGCTGTTTGTCGCCACTATCGCCGCCCTCGGCATGCTTTCACCGGGACCGGATTTCTTTCTGGTTATCAAAAATGCCGCTATCTATCAGCGTAGTGCGGCGCTCATGACGGCGCTGGGCGTGATTTTAGGTGTGATGACCCATATGGCCTATTGTGTAGCGGGTATTGCCGTTGTCATTACCACCACGCCCTGGCTGTTCCAGATGCTGAAATACGTTGGCGCAGCCTACCTGGTGTGGCTCGGCCTGAACGCGCTATTGTCACGCGGCGGCAGCAAGATGGACGTCGCCAGCGCCGAACCGCAACGGGCATCGCTGAAGAAAGCATTTATCCAGGGCTATATGTGCAACTTGCTGAACCCGAAAGCCACCCTGTTCTTCCTGGCGATGTTCACCCAGGTGCTGAACGTCAATTCCGGCCTGATGGAAAAACTGTGGTATGCCGGGATTATCGTGGGCTTATCGGTGCTTTACTGGCCTGCGCTGGTGATGCTGATCCAGAGCGCGCCGGTACGCCGCGGCCTGGCGAAAGCGCAGAAGATTATCGATAAACTGCTCGGCGGGATGCTGCTGGCGCTGGGCATTAAAGTCGCTCTGAGCTAAAACGACGTTCTAACGCCCCGGCATGCCGGGGCGTTTTTATTTACGGCGTCGGCTGGCTCTCCGGCGCATCATCCGGGTTCCCGGTGTGTTTACCCTCTTTGGTGCCCTGCCAGCCATGACGCTGGATCACCGACAGATGCGCGCGGTCCTCGCTGATAATCTCTGTCAGCATGGCGCTGGTGCGCTTGTACACGTCAGCGCGCGCCGCCGTGTCGTGCGCGCCCTGCGCCATCTCTTCCACCATCTGGGTGTTATAGCGGCGAAACAGATCGGCTCGCTCACGCGCTTCATAGGGCCCCACGCCAAGCTGTTCCAGCGCCAGGCGGCCAACTTTTAATGCACCTTCGAAGGTTTCACGTTCCGGCAGCGTTACGCCCGCTTCGCGTAAGCGGATGTAATGATCCACATCGCGCGCCCTGGCGATGATTTGCAGTTTTGGAAAATGCTCCTTTACCAGCTCGGTTAATTGCAGGCTGGCCTGCGGATCGTCGATGGCGTTAATGATCACTTCCGCCTTCGCTGCGCCAGCGGATTCCAGCAAATCTACCCGCGTGGCATCGCCGTAAAACACCTTCATGCCGAATTTACGCAGCGTTTCGATATGGTCCGGGTCGTGATCGAGTACCACCATTTTTACACCGCTGGATAACAGCAAACGGCCCGAGATCTGCCCGAAGCGCCCGAACCCCGCGACAATCACTCTCGGCTGTTCTTCATCGATTTCGTCGGCATCGCGCGCCTGCGCCGAATCGTTTTTCTCCAGCCGCGTCAGCAGAACCAGCAGTATCGGTGTTGCGGCCATTGAGAGCGCCACCGCCAGCGTCAGGGATTTCGCCCAGGTCACATCCAGCACCTGCGCGGTTTGCGCCGCGCCAAAAATCACAAAGGCAAATTCACTCCCCTGCCCCAGCAGCACGGCAAACCAGCGGTATTGTTTGCGCGGCACGCCCAACGGCCGGGCGATAAGCCATAGCATTACGGTCTTAATGACCAGGAAGCCAACTAACAGCACCAGGATGCGCAGCGGGTTGTCGATCAGCGTACCGAAGTCGATAGACATGCCGACGCCAATAAAGAACAGCCCCAGCAGCAGCCCTTTAAACGGCTCGATATCACTTTCCAGCGCATGGCGGTATTCCGAGCTCGCCAGCAGAACGCCCGCTAAAAACGCGCCCATCGCCATCGACAGCCCGGCTTCTTCGAGCAGCAAACCAAAGCCGAAGACCAGGAACAGCGCCACGGCGCTGAACACTTCGCGTAAACCGGATCGCGCCACAAAGCGCAGCGCCGGACGCGCCACATAGCGCCCAAGCATTACCACCAGCGCCAGCGCGCCCACCACCTTTAATGCCGACAGGGTAAACGCACCGAGTGTGGTGGCGGCCCCGCTGCTGGCTAATAGCGGGATCATCGCTACCAGCGGAATGGCGGCGATATCCTGGAACAACAGCACGGCAAAGGTGCTGCGTCCAAGCTGAGAAACCGTGAGGTTGCGTTCGTTCATCGCCTGCATCGCAATGGCGGTAGAGGAAAGCGCCAGCGTCAGGCCAATCAGTACGGCAATTTTCCAGGAAAGCCCCAGCGCCACGCAAAAGCCGCCGAGCGCCAACCCGCATGCCGCCATTTGCAATACGCCGCCGCCGAATACCGAGGCACGCAGTTTCCACAGGCGCTGCGGATCGAGTTCCAGGCCAATCACAAACAGCATGAGCACCACGCCGATTTCCGCGAAGTGAAGGATCGACTCGGCGTCAGTGACCAGCCGCAATCCCCACGGGCCAATCAGGCAGCCAGCGATTAGATAACCCAGTACCGATCCAAGCCCCAGGCGCACAGCAATCGGCACAATCAGCGCGGCGGAACCCAGATAGATCAGCGCCTGAATCAGGGTATGGCTATCCATGGTGCGTCTCCTGCCAGTTGATGAGCCGCTGTCTATAGTGCCTGGCCTGTGCCGCGAGGGTTTCATCGTCGCAGATAAAGGTGCAGTGCATGGCGAACGGCGGCAGCCAGCGCATCCCGCAATAGAGCGCCGTGGCCTGAAGCGGTTGCGCCAGGACGTCAAAACCGGGGTGATCGCCAATGTCGAAGTGATTGTCTCCACCGCCTGTGGTGACGGCCCACATCAGGGTTTTGCCTTTTAGCGCGCAGGCGTCGTGCCCGTAGGCCCAGCCGTGCGAAAGCACTTTATCGATCCACAGTTTGAGTAAGGGCGGAATGCTGTACCACTGCATCGGGTGCTGCAACACAATCAGATCGGCCCGCTCCAGCACCTGCTGTTCGGCAGCGATATCAATAGTGAAGTCAGGGTAAAGTTGGTACAACGAGCGGATTTCGACGCCGTCCAGCGCCTCCACCTGCTCAATCATCCGCTTATTGGCATGGGAATGCTGCGGATAAGGATGGGCATAAATAATTAAAATCATGTCGTTCTCGTTTCGCTAATGCATTCAATAACGATAAGCGATTTTTAAAGAAAACGACATGAGAGGCGAACCCGCTATTTTGTGTGGGAATAGCGGGTGCGCGTGCAGTGTAAATTAGTTATCCAGTTCACTCATAGATTTAACCTGATCGCGGTTAATCTGCTCGGTTTTACCGGTTTCGGCATTTTCATAAGAGACCAGCCCGGTATCGCTATCCACTTCAGGTTTACCATCGGTAACAATCGTGCTGCCGTCGGTGGTTTTAACCGACTGGTTAGAAGAGCAACCGCTAATAAACAACAGCGCGCTGGCGGCTAAAATAGGGGTAATAAGGATTTTCGCTCGCATGGTTTTCTCCCGTGCATTGCAGTGTATTTATCGTATTTACCCTCTAACTATAGTTGCCCGAACGAAACGGTGGCGCGAAAACAGAACACTCTTAGCGCGCCACGCTGCGTTATCAGGATTTATCCGCCGGATAACCGTCTTTATAAATAACAGTTTTGGTGATTTTCCCGTTCGCGTCATAGGCCGAGACTTCACCATTAGCGAGTCCATTTTTATAATTAATGACCGTGCGTAATTTCCCGTCCTGGGTATATCCCTGTGATTTACCTTCCGCTTTGCAATTCACCAGCGGCGTATGGGTACGTAATTGACCGTTGGGATAATAAAGATCGATGTATTCGTTAAAGCAGCGGTTTTTTACTACGGTTTCGAATTTTTTATTGCCGTTATCATAACGCTCAATCAGTTTTCCTTCCGGTACGTTGTCCGCCACCGAAATGGAGGGCGCGTCTAGTTTATGATTTTGCAGATCTTTCTGCGTGGTCCCCTTTGCATACTCAGGGGTCATCCCCATCGCATCAATCGTATTCGTCACGGAGGAAGAGAATTCGGCGCAGCCTGCGAGCAGCAGGGAAAACGACATAATTACCAGTGCACGTTGCAAAATGATCTCCTTAATAAGTGCATTCCTGCGGGCACGATAATTTTAGCCGAGGAACAATCGGCTGCCGGAAATCCATCATATTTGGTAGGGGAAAATAATAACGAAGGGAAATCAGTAACGCGAAAACCACGCCTCACCGCGACGACGCTCAATAATATAAACGCTTCGCGGTGAAGGTTTCGCCTGACACATACCGGGCTTAAATATCATCAGTAGTATGATTAACGACAATTTCCAGGGTCTTACGAATGATGTCGCCCTTCACCGCATCCTCGGTGGTTTTCAGCGCTGCCATCAATCGCACGATAATAGCTTTATTAGTGAGCAGCTCTTGCGAAGCGATAATGCTGTTTACCACAGTACCGAGCAGCAAAGACTCTTCGGCCAGCATTTCCCCAGCGTTACGGAAATAGTTGGACAGCGCAGTATCGTGCACGTTGGTATAGGCATCTGATTGTTTAATCATTACCTGGCTCATTTACTTACATCCTTATTCATGAGTGATGAGATGCAGTCAGTGTTTTTTACTGTTGCCTGGCTGCGGGCTGTCGCTGAACAACGGGTAAACGTTACCCGTGCTTTTTCTGGCATCCCTGCCCAACGCGTTTTCATCAGGAGCTGTATTGTGCCGCGTTGTGACCACGGTATTACTCACTTCAGCGATAACCTTAACAATTAAGTCGCGTCGCTGAACGTCGGTTTCACCGGACTTCATTGCCCGCAACTTCCTGATGAGGGCCTGAAAATTGACAGGCAGGTTTTCCTTAAGCAGGAAGAGAACTGCCTCACCAATAATTTCATCTGTCAGTTGCTCACTTTCACTTCTATTCATAACTGCGTCTCTGATTGCCGCATTCTTCCGGTCGGATACGCGGCATTGAGGCAGTTATCCGGGGAAGAAGGTCAGCTCCAGGTAGGCCAACCTCTGTGTAACCTGAGTATTACTCCCGCCAGAATTGACTTAATAACCAGGTAGCCAGTCGCTATTAGGCGGTTTCGTCATGGCGCTCAAAAAGCAGGCCAATCAACGTATGGTAGTGACTTTCCTCTTCCGGCCCGGATGCCTGTTCGAGCCGGCGGAGTAATTTGGTGCAGATAGCCTTCCGGCTCAGATTGCGGCCATCCCGAAGGATCTCCACTGCAATCTGCCCGAGCGTTTCCTGCTGGGATGGCAATGCCGCCTTAGTGAAATAACGGGCAATGGCATTAGCGCTTCCCGGAAGGTAACCGTTCTGTTGCATATGTCACTCCAGTAATATTCAGAATCAGTAAAGTTTAAGGAAAGTATACAAGATGACTAAAGTTGTACATCGAAATTGTACAAACGCACAAGGCTTTTTTAGCGATATTATTAAAAAAACCTTAAATTCAATCAGATAAAAACAATGTTTTTTCTCTATGAGCGGGTTGTACAACACCGTATACGGTGAAAATCGATACATCTCACAAATCTCGCCTCAGAATATATCCTGTATCTTATCCAGGGATATTTAACAATTAGCTTGCCAACCAATTAAGATGTAAAAAAATTGTTTATAAACAGCGGGCTGCCTGCGAGCTATCTGAAATAAAGCCATTTTGCGCCGCGCATCCGCCCCGGTTGATTAAGATAAGCCTTAATCATGACAAGACCTCGCGTGAGTCATCTGATACTGTGGCGCTTCATACACCTACCTGGAATTGTCATGCTCACCACTATCATTTATCGCAGCCATATCTGCGACAACGTTCCGGTTAAAACGCTGGAAGAAATGGTCGACGCAGCAAATAACAAAAATGGTCATGCCGACGTTACCGGCATTCTGCTGTTTAACGGCACGCATTTTTTTCAACTGCTTGAAGGGCCAGAAGAAAGTGTGCTGACAATCTATCGTCATATTTGCGAAGACGTGCGCCATTACAACGTGGTGGAACTGCTGCGGGATTACGCGCCCGCGCGGCGTTTTGGTAAGTCGGGGATGGAACTGTTTGATTTACGAGAGCATGACAGTAACCAGGTGCTTCAGACGGTGCTGGACAAGGGTACGTCAAAGTACCAGCTAACTTATGACGACCGCGCATTGCAGTTTTTCCGTACCTTTGTCGAGTCCCGGGAAAAGGAAAACTACTTTGAAATCCCGGCGGCTGACTCCTGGGATTTCGTTCCTGATGATAGCGCAGTCGAACCCGTGGCGGCGCAGCCCGGGAATTGCAGTTTCGCCTTCCAGCCGATTATCGACCCACTTGCCCAGGAAGTGGTCTCGCTGGAAGCGCTACTGCGCACACCGGATGGCGGTTCGCCGCAGGCCTGGTTTGCAGAACTGGCTGGCGATGAGGTTTACCAGGCGGATCTTGAAAGCAAAACCGTCGCCTTTGCGATGGCTGCTGCCTTGAATATCGGCAAACAAAGCCTGTCGGTTAACCTGCTGCCGATGACATTAGTGAAGATCCCCGGCGCGGTGGAATTTCTGGTTCATGAAATTCATCAGCACGGGCTGGTACCGGATCAGATTATCGTCGAGTTCACCGAACAAGAGATTATCTCGCGTCTTGAAGAATTCACTGGGGCTATCCGCCAGTTGAAAGCCGCCGGTATTCGCGTGGCAATTGACCATTTCGGCGCTGGCTTTGCCGGTCTTTCGCTACTGGCCCGCTTTCAGCCGGAGCGTATTAAGATCAACCGTGAACTGATCGAGGATGTTCATAAGAGCGGCCCACGGCAGGCGATCATTTTAGGCATTATCAAAAGTTGTACATCATTGGAAATTTCGGTGTGCGCTGTGGGCGTTGAAAAACCGGAAGAGTGGATGTGGCTGGAGTCAGCAGGCATTTCGCTGTTTCAGGGGCATCTGTTTGCCCGTCCGGCATTTGCAGGGATCCCCGCCGTGGCATGGCCGGAGAAAAAAGCTGGTTTTTGAATAACTCACCTCGCGTTGTTGTCTGAAAGGAAAAATTTGTTGGGATAATCATCAGCAAGACGCGAGGAAACTTATTACACTCTTTAGTGCCAATTTTCATAACACCTGAGGCGGTTCGTGATAGCGAATAGAGTTCAAGGTTATACAACAGAAAATGATTTGTACAAGATGTACAAATTAGTTAGTTTGGAACATGGACGCCCCGGTTTGAGTATGAGTGATTCAATGGCCTTTTACAGTATTGGCGAAGTCGCTGAACGATGCGGAATAAATCCTGTCACACTGCGCGCCTGGCAGAGACGCTATGGATTGTTCAAACCTCAGCGCAGTGAAGGTGGGCATCGTCAATTTGATGAAACAGATATTCAGCGTATCGAAGAGATAAAGCGCTGGATACAGAGCGGCGTTCCTGTTGGGAAAGTCAAAGCGCTGCTGGAAGAAAGCCATAGCATTGAGCATGACAACTGGGGATCCTATCAGGAAGAGATGATGGCCGTGTTGCGCCATGCCCGTCCCGCAAAAATCCGCGCCGCAATCTTAGCGGCAGGCCGTCAGCACTCCGCCGACGCGCTTATCGATCACATTATTATTCCCGTGCGCCAACGGCTTCGGCTCGATCAAAATACCGCCCGGGCGATTTGCAGCATGTTAGATGGCGTGCTGATTGATTACGCGGTGTCATCACTGGCAGAGTCACGCAAAAAATCGGCAAAAGAAGCGTTACTGATTGGCTGGGACTGCGACGATCGTACCCGGCTGTGGCTGGAAGCCTGGCGGCTTTCACAACGGGGATGGAATATCGACGTACTGTCGGAACCGCTGGAAGCCCCGCGCCCGGAACTGTTTCCCGGTCAGCATATCTTTGTCTGGACAGGCAAAGCCCTGTCGCTACGTCAGCAGGAACAGTTAACCCACTGGCAGGAACAGGGCTTTGATATTGCGTTCCACGGCGTTTAACATGCACCCCGTCGATTAATTTACCTCCGGGGTGCGGCTTGCGCCGTTTCACTTATTTTGTGATTTGCGCGTGCATCTCCTGTACGGAAATCACTTTTTCCTTCGCATCCGCATTCAACGCCATCGCCGTCGCGAAACCGCCGTTCAGCGTGGTGTCGTAGTGCACTTTATACTGCAACGCGCTGCGGCGAATCAGTTTGGAATCCTCAATCGCCTGGCGTCCTGCGGTGGTGTTGATGATATAGGTGTACTCGCCATTCTTGATACGGTCCTGAATGTGCGGACGGCCTTCATGCACTTTGTTCACCAGACGCGGGTTAATGCCTGCTTCGCCCAGCACAATCGCAGTACCGTGAGTGGCATCCAGTTCGAAGCCCTGCTTCAGCAGTTTCGCCGCCAGGTCCACTACGCGCTCTTTATCGCCTTCACGAACCGACAGCAGTGCGCGACCGGATTTCTTCATGGTCGAGTTACTGCCCAGTTGCGCTTTGGCAAACGCTTCCGCGAAGGTGCGGCCCACGCCCATCACTTCGCCGGTAGAGCGCATTTCCGGCCCTAACAGCGGGTCAACGCCCGGGAATTTGTTGAACGGCAGCACCACTTCCTTCACCGAGTAGTACGGCGGGATGATCTCTTTAGTGACACCCTGCTCGGCCAGCGTTTTGCCTGCCATCACGCGCGCGGCAACTTTCGCCAGCGCCACGCCGGTGGCTTTGGAGACAAACGGCACGGTACGTGCGGCGCGTGGGTTTACTTCAATCAGGTACACTTCGTTGTCTTTCACCGCGAACTGCACGTTCATAAGACCGCGTACCTGCAATTCCATCGCCAGTTTTTGCACCTGCTGGCGCATCACGTTCTGAATATCCTGGCTCAGGGTGTAGGCCGGCAGCGAACAGGCGGAGTCGCCGGAGTGAACGCCCGCCTGCTCGATATGCTCCATGATGCCGCCAATCAGCACCATTTCGCCGTCGCAGATGGCGTCAACGTCCACTTCCACCGCGTCGTCGAGGAAACGGTCCAACAGTACCGGCGCATCGTTAGACACACTGACCGCCGTCAGGAAGTAGCGGCGCAGGTCGGATTCGTCATAAACGATTTCCATCGCGCGGCCACCCAGTACGTAAGATGGACGCACCACCAGCGGATAGCCGATTTGCGCGGCTTTCTCTACCGCCTGCTCAATGGCGGTCACGGTGGCGTTAGCCGGCTGTTTCAGCTTCAGGCGATCCACTGCCTGCTGGAAGCGCTCGCGGTCTTCCGCACGGTCGATGGCGTCCGGGCTGGTGCCGATAATCGGCACGCCTGCGGCTTCCAGCTCACGCGCCAGTTTCAGCGGCGTCTGACCGCCATACTGAACGATAACGCCTTTCGGCTTCTCGATACGTACGATTTCCAGCACGTCTTCCAGGGTCACCGGTTCGAAGTAGAGACGGTCAGAGGTGTCGTAATCGGTAGAGACGGTTTCCGGGTTGCAGTTAACCATGATGGTTTCATAACCATCTTCACGCAGCGCCAGCGAAGCGTGTACGCAGCAGTAGTCAAACTCGATGCCCTGTCCGATACGGTTCGGCCCACCGCCCAGCACCATGATTTTTTCGCGATCCGGGTTCGGGCGCGATTCGCATTCATCTTCATAGGTGGAGTACATGTAAGCGGTATCGGTGGAAAACTCCGCCGCACAGGTATCCACGCGTTTGTATACCGGATGGAGCTTGTACTGTTCACGCAGCTTACGGATTTCCGATTCACGTACGCCGACCAGTTTTGCCAGGCGCGCGTCGGCGAAACCTTTGCGCTTCAGGGTCCACATAAAATCTGCCGTCAGGCCGGTGATGCCGACATCCGCCACCTGCTCTTCCAGGCGAACCAGCTCCTCGATTTGCACCAGGAACCAGCGGTCAATATTGGTCAGGTTGAATACGCCATCAACCGACAGGCCGGCGCGGAAGGCGTCGGCAATGTACCAGATACGCTCGGCGCCTGCGTCTTTCAGCTCGCGGCGGATTTTGGTCAGCGCGTCCGGCTCATCCAGATTCACTTTCGGGTCAAAGCCGGTTGCCCCCACTTCCAGGCCGCGCAGCGCTTTCTGCATTGACTCCTGCTGGGTGCGGCCAATCGCCATCACTTCGCCCACCGATTTCATCTGAGTCGTCAGACGGTCGTTAGCACCCGCGAATTTTTCGAAGTTAAAGCGTGGGATTTTGGTGACCACATAATCGATGGACGGTTCAAACGACGCCGGAGTACGGCCGCCGGTGATGTCGTTCATCAATTCGTCCAGGGTGTAACCCACCGCCAGTTTCGCTGCCACTTTGGCAATCGGGAAACCGGTCGCTTTCGAGGCCAGTGCAGAAGAACGCGACACACGCGGGTTCATTTCGATAACAATCAGGCGACCATTTTTCGGGTTCACCGCAAACTGCACGTTGGAGCCGCCGGTTTCCACGCCGATTTCACGCAGTACCGCCATTGAGGCGTTACGCATGATTTGGTATTCCTTATCGGTCAGGGTCTGGGCCGGGGCGACGGTGATGGAATCGCCGGTATGAATGCCCATGGCGTCGAAGTTTTCGATGGAGCAGACAATGATGCAGTTGTCGTTTTTATCGCGCACCACTTCCATCTCGTACTCTTTCCAGCCGATCAGCGATTCGTCGATCAGCAGTTCGTTGGTCGGAGAGAGATCCAGGCCGCGCTCGCAAATCTCTTCAAACTCTTCGCGGTTATAAGCGATACCGCCGCCGGTACCGCCCATAGTAAAGGACGGGCGGATGATGCACGGATAACCCACATCTGCCGCGACCGCCAGCGCTTCTTCCATAGTATGCGCAATACCGGAACGCGCGGTGTCGAGGCCGATTTTCTTCATGGCGACGTCAAAACGACGGCGGTCTTCCGCTTTATCGATAGCGTCTGCGGTCGCACCAATCATGGTGACGCCGAATTCCGCCAGCACGCCCTGACGCTCCAGTTCCAGCGCGCAGTTCAGCGCCGTCTGACCGCCCATGGTTGGCAGCACCGCGTCCGGACGTTCTTTCTCGATGATTTTACGCACCACTTCCCAGTGAATCGGCTCGATATAGGTCGCATCGGCCATTTCCGGGTCGGTCATGATGGTTGCCGGGTTGGAGTTTACCAGGATAACGCGGTAACCCTCTTCGCGCAGCGCTTTACACGCCTGGGCACCCGAGTAGTCGAATTCGCAGGCCTGGCCGATGACAATCGGGCCAGCGCCAAGGATCAGGATGCTTTTTATGTCTGTACGTTTTGGCATGGCTCTTTTCTCCTGATTATTTGGCGTTCTTGCGGTACTGCTCAATTAACGCAATAAAATGGTCAAACAGCGGCGCGGCGTCGTGCGGGCCGGGGCTGGCTTCCGGGTGTCCCTGGAAGCTGAATGCCGCTTTATCGGTGCGATGGATGCCTTGCAGCGTGCCATCGAACAGGGATTTGTGGGTGATGCGCAGCGTGGCAGGCAACGTAGCTTCATCTACTGCGAAGCCGTGGTTCTGCGCGGTAATCAGCACGGTGTTGTTTTCAACGTTTTTCACCGGGTGGTTGCCACCGTGGTGGCCGAACTTCATTTTCACGGTTTTCGCACCGCTGGCCAGCGCCAGCAACTGGTGCCCCAGGCAGATGCCGAATACCGGAATATCCGTTTCCAGGAAGGTTTTAATCGCCTCGATAGCGTAGTCGCACGGAGCCGGGTCGCCTGGGCCGTTGGAGAGGAAAATCCCGTCCGGGTTCATCTTCAGTACGTCAGCCGCCGGGGTCTGCGCTGGCACCACCGTCAGGCGGCAGCCGCGATCCACCAGCATACGCAGAATGTTACGCTTCACACCGTAATCGTAAGCCACCACGTGGAATGACAGTTCCTCGTCGGTTTTGGCTTCCGGCAAACCGTTTGTCAGTTCCCAGCTTCCCTGGGTCCAACGGTAGGGCTCGTTGGTGGTGACTTCTTTCGCCAAATCCATTCCGCTCAGGCCCGGGAAGCCTTTGGCTTTCTCCAGCGCCAGTGCGGCATCCAGATTGTCGCCAGCAATAATGCAGCCGTTCTGCGCGCCCTTCTCGCTCAGCAGGCGGGTCAGCTTGCGGGTATCCACATCAGCGATGGCCACGATATTGTGACGCTTCAGGTAAGAAGAGAGGTCTTCGGTATTGCGGAAGTTGCTGGCAATCAGCGGCAGGTCACGAATGACGAGGCCTTGCGCATGTACCTGGGAAGATTCTTCATCTGCCGGGTTAGTACCGACATTACCAATATGGGGATAAGTGAGAGTGACAATCTGGCGGGAGTAGGAAGGATCAGTGAGGATTTCTTGATAACCGGTCATTGAAGTATTGAAAACGACTTCCCCTACTGCCGTACCTGATGCCCCTATGGCCCGACCGTAGAATTGGGTTCCGTCTTCCAGAACCAACAGCGCTGACTTAATCAAAACGTCCTCCAGGGAATAAACAGTCAATTTATCTGCATATTAATTCATTTAGTATGAATGAATCAACGCAAATACGCTTGCCCGGTGAATTTTTGGCAAACGGCGGCATTCTAAGGAGAGGATGGGCAAAAGTCTACCCTGAAAACGGGATTTTTCAGGTATTTTTGTCAACCACAGAGAAATAAAGGAGGATAAGCGCTAAAAAACCGATCAAACCTGGTCACGAAACCGATTAACACGCGTATTAAATGTTAAATCTGCCTCAGGCACCACTAAAAAGTGGACCAAATGGTCAAAATTTACAATAAAATAACACCAAACCACACGAAAACATTCAAAAACAGCCTGTTCACTAATTAAAACAGACAAACCCTATAAAAAATAAAGGATGATAAAATATCACCCTTTCAATCAATGGACTACGATTGTAATAACTACATCACGATGGGTAAAAAATACTATAAGTTATTCAAATCCAGTACATCCCGCATATCAAAAAGGCCGTTCTTCTCCGCATTGACCCATAATGCGGAGCGAATAGCGCCATTTGCAAACGTCATACGGCTTGATGCCTTATGAGTAATCTCCACGCGCTCGCCGATATCCGCAAACATCGCCGTATGTTCGCCAATAATGTCGCCTGCGCGCACCGTCGCGAATCCAATGGTGCCCGGCTGACGTTCGCCGGTATGGCCTTCACGGGTATACACCGCGCAGTCCTTAAGATCTTTGTTTAACGCATCCGCAATCGCCTCACCCATAGCCAGCGCGGTGCCGGATGGCGCATCCACTTTATGGCGGTGATGCGCTTCGATAATCTCAATGTCGGTGTAGTTGCCCATCACTTTGGCCGCTTTCTCCAGCAGTTTCAGCATCACGTTTACGCCTACGCTGAAGTTGGCGGCGAACACGATGCCGATATCCGTGCTGGCGTCGCGGATCGCCTGCTTGCCCGCTTCATCAAAACCCGTGGTGCCGATCACCATGCCTTTTTGATGCGCGCGGCAGAATGCCAGGTGCTGCAATGTGCCTTCCGGACGGGTGAAATCGATAAATACGTCGAAATCGTTGACCACAGACTCAAGGCTGGACTGAATCAGCACACCTGTTTTGCCTGCGCCTGCCAGCTCTCCGGCATCGCTACCCACCAGCGAAGAACCCTCACGCTCCAGCGCTGCGCCAAGAACCACCCCTTCCATTTGCAGCGCCGCCTGAATCAGTTGCCGTCCCATACGGCCGCCTGCTCCCGCGATAGCTACGCGAACCTGTGCATCATGCATATCGTTACTCTTTATGTTTAAAAATGACCTGGTACTGAGTTTCAGGTTAACGGCTCTAAGAACGCGCTGCCAACCTAAAACACCGATGATTAGAAATTTACGTCAAAAGCATATTGATATCAGTAAATGCCATTAATCCCTTACTCAATGACAGGATTAATTCACCTTTGACAGTGCGCCCTACTTATTATGTGGATTTGCTGTCCATTTGTTTACAGCTTCTTATGTAACAGCGTTCCTTTTAAGCACAGATACACTTTGCAGACCACGATCACATTCTTATAAAATTTTAATTCGCTAACAAACCTGTCGATAAGGCGAGAACCCATACCTATCGGCTAAGCTGTTTTTTTAAACCAATCGTTTTGATTATTGCGAAATAAAAACCCATGCAGGGTCACCGGGTTACTGCCCTTTTCTGTTAGCGCGAAAGCCAAAACGGTGGCGGAAAACACGCAAAAAACGATAAATTGTATCGTCTCAGTACGCAATAAATGACAAACAAAATGATAAGCCTGGTAATTATCCCCCTTGAGGAATAATAAATATTTATCAGGATCGCTCACAGATTTGATGAAATGCGACCTTTGTCTTATTGTCTGAATTAACCGTTATGCTTCCCCTGTGCGTGGAAGATGAAATAATTACTTGTAAATCATGAGCCTCTCTATGAAAAATTATGATGATTTGCAGCGTTTCAAGGATAAGACACGCACCGGCGCTATCGATTTCAAGGATATGTCGGCGCAAAGCCAGCAGCACAGCAGCGGCAACTGGGCCATCATTAAACAGCTGTCGTCCGAAGGTGACGAGCAAACGCTGCTTGCGCAAGGAGGCAGTGTGTCCGCCCCGGTTCCCCAGGCCGTTGATGCCAGAACCTTCGAGGCTAGCCTAACGAAACCCGCGCAAACTGAACCCAGCCCGGTCGCCAAAGCGTCGTCTATCTTTGGCAGCCTTGCTCCCGGGCAGGCTGAGCTGCGTCAAACGCCCGCGCAGCCACCGCTGCTCTCACAGGTGCCGCCGCCAGCCTCTGCTGCCACGCCTGCACAACCCGCTTTATCACACCCTGCCGCACCGGTTAATGCCCCTGCGTCCGGGCAAACTCAACCCGTGCGATTTGATCAGTTATTTGCCACCAAAGGCGCAACGTCAACTGGGCAAAACGCGAAAGATATCCCCTTACAAACGTTGCTGGAGACGATCGCGTCATGCCGTTAGTTTGTGTTTGTTCGCCTAAAGGCGGTGTAGGAAAAACTACCGTTACGGCCAATCTGGCGTATGCGCTGGCTCGCTCGGGCAGCAAGGTCCTGGCGATTGATTTTGATGTACAAAACGCCCTGCGTTTGCATTTTGGCGTGCCGTTGTCCGATGGGCGCGGCTATGTGGCGAAAGCGGGTGAATCCGCCGACTGGAGCCAATTTGTGCTGACGGCGGGCGGCAACGTGTTTCTGCTGCCCTATGGTGACGTGACCGAAGAGCAACGCCTGATCTTTGAACAGCATCTCGCCAGCGACCCGCATTTCCTGATGCGCGGATTAAGCACGCTGCTGAATTATCCCGGTCTGGTGATCATCGCCGATTTCCCGCCCGGGCCGAGCCCGGCGCTGAAAGCCATGTCCCCCCTGGCGGATCTGCATTTGGTGACATTGCTGGCGGATACCGCTTCCCTGTCGCTGCTGCCACATATTGAAAACCACCGTTTGATTGGTGAACCGCTGAATCACAAGCAGGGTTATTACTTTGTGCTGAACCAGAGCGATAACCGCAGGAATATCAGCCGCGACGTCACCGCATTCATGCAACAGCGGCTGGGCGAGCAGCTTATAGGCATTATTAATCGCGATGAAAGCGTATCGGAGGCGAATGCCTCGCAGCAGTCTATTTTTGATTTCAGCCCTGCTTCCGCTGCGGCATTCGATATCGAATTAATCAGTAAAAGAGTAGCAGCCCTGCTCGGCATAAATATTGGCGACGGTGCGGTTCACGCCAATCTAAAAACATCACATTTCTGACGATTACCAGGAAGGCCTATGAAGAAGGTCCTGTTTTATCTCTTGCTACTGGTGCTTGCGCCAGTAGCGGTGCTGATCATCATTACGCCCATGGATAGCCAGAAACAATATATCTTCGGTCTGGTCAGCCTTGGCATTCTTTTTTTATTAGGGTTCAGTAAAAAACACAGCATTTCCGTGGTGATGATGGTGGTCTCCGCGCTGATGTCGACACGATATATTTATTTCCGCGCCACCCAAACCCTGCATTTTAATTCCGAGATTGAAGCCATACTCGGCATTGGGTTATTTCTGGCGGAACTCTATATTTGGGTCATCTTATTACTCACTTACCTGCAAACCGTATTCCCGCTGAAAAGAGGGATTGTCCCGCTGCCGGATGACATCTCGACCTGGCCGACGGTAGATATTTATATCCCTTCTTATAACGAAAGCCTGGAAGTGGTACGCGACACGGTGCTGGCGGCGCAGTGTATTGATTATCCACGCGATAAGCTCAACATTTACCTGCTGGATGACGGTAAGCGCCGGGAGTTCGCGGTGTTCGCCGCCGATGTTGGCGTAGGCTATATCACCCGTAACGATAATTTTCACGCCAAAGCGGGCAACCTTAACCACGCCATGAAGCTGACAAAAGGCGAGTTGATCTGCGTTTTTGACTGTGACCACGTCGCCACGCGTATTTTTCTGCAAGCCACCGTGGGCGCGTTTTTACAGGATCCAAAGCTGGCGCTGCTGCAAACGCCACACTACTTCTATTCTCCCGATCCGTTCGAGCGCAACCTGTCAGGGGGTAAAAATATCCCGAACGAAGGTTCGCTGTTTTACGGCCCGATCCAGCAGGGTAACGATAACTGGAACGCCACCTTCTTCTGCGGCTCCTGTGCGGTGATCCGCCGTTCAGCGCTGGAAGAGATTGGCGGCTTCGCGGTTGAAACCGTGACCGAAGATGCCCACACAGCGCTGAAAATGCAGCGTCTGGGCTGGAAGTCGGCGTTTCTCGCGATCCCGCTGGCGGCAGGTTTAGCGACCGAGCGTCTGGTGCTGCACGTGATCCAGCGTACCCGCTGGGCGCGCGGTATGACGCAGATATTCCGCATGGATAACCCGCTGTTTGGCCGGGGGCTGACCTGGCAGCAGCGCTGTTGCTATCTGAGCGCCATGCTCTATTTCCAGTTCGCCCTGCCTCGCGTGGCGTTCTTAACCGCGCCGCTGGCCTACCTGCTGTTTAACCTGAATATCATTCACTCTTCGGCAGGGTTAATTTTCGCTTACGCCCTACCCCACTTGCTACTGAGTATTTATCTTAACTCCCGCATGAACGGGCGTTATCGCTACAGTTTTTGGGGAGAAGTGTACGATATCGTGCTGGCGTTTCATCTGGTCCTGCCGACGGCGATCACCATGATTTTCCCGAAACGCGGCAAATTCAACGTGACTGACAAAGGCGGCCTGCTCAATATCGGCTATTTCGATTTCAGCGTGGTACGCCCGCATCTGATTGTCGCCATTTTACTCGCCATCGGCATTATCGCGGGTCTGGTCAGGGCTTTTGCCCATGACTACTTTGCGGTGGACCCGAAGGTTATCGCGCTGAACGTGGGATGGGGGATTTACAGCCTGGTGTTCCTGCTGGCGGCGATTGCCGTGGCGCGGGAAACACGCCAGACGCGTAAAACCATCCGTATCGACGTCGACGTGCCGGTGATCGTTCATTACGCCAGCGGCATTTCGTCGCGCACCCATACCCAGGACTTGTCGATGGGCGGCTGCCGTATCGTGGTGCCGGATAATCGTCATCTCACCGACGAGATTGAAGAAATCGAATTACAGCTACAGTCCGGTGCTATCAGCATCCCGGTCAATGTGATCGGCACTGATGACGAGTTTATCCGCCTGATGTTCGAAGATATTCCGCTGTCCCGCCGCCGCGAACTGGTGCGCGTGGTACTGGCGCGCGCCGACGCGTGGATCCGTCCGCCGAAGCCGCAGGATAACCCATTCCGCTCGCTGTTTATTATTATCCGCAGCGTGTTCGACCTGTTCTGGCTGACCTGGAAATCACGCCATGAAAACCGCCGCCTGCGCGAGGAAGAGGCGCGCCGCCTCAAAGCTGAGGACACCGCTGCATGAAAAGGATGACCGTCAAAGCCTGCCAGGTTTTGCTGGCGTTATGCGTACTGACACGGACCGTACCGGCGCAGGAGCAACAGCCGGGCGCGCCAGATTTCACTGCGCCCGCCGCGACGCCAGTGGATACGGCAGCGCCTGAGCCATTCTCTACGCCATCACCGGACGGCGCTATGCCGTCTGACATGCCCGCGACGCTCTCCCCGGAAGGGGCCGTGCCGCAAACCGACGCGCCAGAAACCACGCCGGTTCCCGCCATCCCGTTAGATTTGCCGCCGCCGGCCCAGGCCGCAGATAATACACCCGCCGCGACGCAGTTAATCCCCGGCAACGCAGTTAGCGTAACGGTGGCGCAAATGGGCCAGCCGCAAGGCGTGATCCTGAGCGGCGGGCAGTTGCAGGCAGGCATCAACTTTACCCTGCCCTCCGACCAGGTGATCACCAGCGCGCAGTTAAACCTGAACCTGAAAGTCTCCCCGGATATGGCCGCGCGTAATACCACGCTGCAAATGATGATGAACGGCCAGCCGTTAGGCACCGTGCCGCTCGGTACGTCGGACAGCAATATCTCGAATTATCAACTGGAGATCCCGGCAGCGCTGGTGGTGTCGAGCAACAACATCAGCTTTAAGATCAACGACGGCGATGCTCTGCTGTGCCTACGCGATCTTTCTGATAAATATCAGGTGACGATCATGCCGGACACCCGGCTGGATCTGGAAGGCCAGCAGTTGAATATCGGCGCGGATCTCAGCCATTTCCCGCGCCCGTTCTTTGATTCGATGCAGATGACGCCGACCACCCTCACCTTCGCATTCCCGGCGAAACTGCTGCCGGAACAGGTCAGCGCGGCGGCGATTGTCGCGTCGTGGCTGGGTATCCAGGCCGACTACCGTGGGATCAATTTTGACGCGATGCGCGACAAGCTGCCGGAGAAAAACGGCATCCTGTTCGGCAAACCCGGCGATACCATCGGCGGCCTGACCATGCCGGAAACCAATACGCCCATCCTGCAAATCGTCGATAACCCGGGCAACCCGGTGTACAAGCTGCTGCTGGTTGTCGGGAATAACGACCAGCAACTGCGCGCGGCGGCATCGCGCTTAACCCGTGGCGATTTCAACGTGCAGTCGCCGTTTATGCCGGTGGACGTACAGACCATCCCCACCAGCAAACCCTATGACGCGCCGCGCTGGATCGCCACCGACCGTCCGGTGCGCCTGGTGGAACTGATGCGCCAGGATCAAAGCCTGACGGTGTCCGGCATCTGGCATGAGCCGCTGCGCGTGGCGTTCCGCGCCGCACCGGATCTGTTCCTGTGGGACGGTGAAACCATTCCGATACAAATCGGCTACCGATTCCCGTCGGAAAGCTGGATCGATGACGAACGATCCTACCTCTCCATGACCTTCAACGGCACCTTCCTGCGCAATCTCCCGGTAAATAAACAGGGTCTGCTGGAGATGCTGTGGCATAAACTGGGCGGCGACGCGCGCCAGGAGAGCGCCCGGGTGCCGCTGGAACCCTATCTGATTTACGGCGATAACCAGCTCTCCCTCTATTTCAATATCGAAACCAAAGAGGCCGCGCCCTGTAGCGTGCTGCTGAATAACAACATCAAGAGCCGCATTGACGAAGATTCCTGGATTGATTTGAGCAAGACGCGGCACTTCTCGCTGCTGCCGAATCTCTCCTACTTCGTGGGCGCGTCCTTCCCGTTCACCCGGTTGGCGGACTTCTCGCAAACCGTGCTGCTGCTGCCGGAAACCCCGGCGGATAGCGAAGTCGGCACCCTGCTGGATCTGGCGGCCCGCTCCGGTATTGCGACTGGCACCGCGCTGTACCATAACCGCGTGATGTTTGGCCTGCCCTCCGGCGGTGCCAACCAGGTACACCTGAGCCAAAGCGACGTGCTGGCGGTCTCTACCATCGACCAAAACGCCTTCAACCGCGCCGTGCTGGCGCAATCGCCGTTCACCGCCAATGAACATACCTTTGGGGTGCGCGAGCCGACAATGTGGCAGACCGCCCAGCGTTATCTCGAAGGCGACTGGACCGCATCGGGCGTTGACGCCGACCGCTACTTCTCGTCTAACGAAGCCTGGCGCGGGTTTGTGAGCTTCCGCTCCCAGTGGAACCCGTCGCGGCTGGTAGTCATGGCGATTGGCAGCAATGACGATCAGCTTTCCCGCCTGTCTGGCGATCTGAACTCGGCGCGCATTAACGCCGGTATTCGCGGTGATGTCGCCATCATCACCGATGAAAACGGCGT
The DNA here is from genome assembly GCF_056155425.1 of Atlantibacter sp. MEI4A-1023. Taxonomy (NCBI): domain Bacteria; kingdom Pseudomonadati; phylum Pseudomonadota; class Gammaproteobacteria; order Enterobacterales; family Enterobacteriaceae; genus Atlantibacter; species Atlantibacter sp. MEI4A-1023. Next base: position 665,124 of record NZ_CM149568.1, on the reverse strand, counting down.
GCGCAGCTTCCGCGTCGGCCAGCAGTTCCCCAGCGGGCAGATGCCCTGGTACATGATGGTGGTGTGGTACGCCAACCAGCATTCGGCGCTGCTGGCGCTGATTGGCCTGCTGTTCGCCATCGTGATGGGTTTGAGTCTGTACGCGTTACTGAAAAAACGTGCGCATAAACGCCTTAATCCGCAGGATTACGACAGTGAGTAAAGGTGGTAACAACATGAATCACAATAAAAATACCGCCAGACCATGGACGACGCTCTGCCTGTTCGGCGGGCTGACCGTAGGCGCGATCTCCGCCCAGGCGGCGGACAATAATCCCGCCCTTAAGGCGTTGTTCGATCAGGCCAATTACTGGCATGAAAAATCGCACGACGACCTGGCGAAAGAGTCGCTGCGCAAAGTGTTAATGGTGGACGCCAATAACACCCAGGCGATGTACCTGATGGCGCTATGGGCGCAGCAGGCGGGCGACGTGAAAAGCGCTGCCCAGTGGCGCGAACGGCTGGCGGCAGTATCGCCGCAGGACCCGAATCTCCAGGCGCTGGATAACGCCAGACAGCTCCAGCAAGTGCCGCGCGGCCAGTTGGATCTGGCGCGCCAGCAGGCCAGAAGCGGCAATATTCCGGCGGCGCTCAACACCTGGAATACGATGTTTAAGGGTGGCGAGCCGCCGCAAAGCCTTGCGCCGGAATACTATCTGACCATGGCCGGGGATAAGTCGCTGTACCCACAAGCGGTCAGCGGCCTACGCCAGATAACCACCCAATATCCGCAGGATAACGCGGCGCGCATCGCGTTAGGCAAGGTGTTGACCTACCAGGAATCCACGCGCCGGGAAGGGATCGACATTCTGCAAAACATGGCCAGCGGCAGTAAAGACGCTGATGCCGCGTTGCGCCAGGCGCTGCTGTGGCTGGGGCCGCGCGCGGGCGATGAGCCGTACTATCAAACCTTTTTGCAGCGCCATCCGCAGGATACCGACGTTCAGAACTATTACCGCACCAACATCGGCGGCGCTGCCAAAGGACAGGGCTTCGAAGCCCTGAACACCGGCAATACCGATGCCGCGCGCGGTCAGTTCGAGCAGGTATTGCAGGCCAATCCGGAAGACGCCGACGCGCTGGCCGGGATGGGCTATGTCGCCCAACGCCGTGGCGATTACGCCGCCGCCGCCCAATACCTGAACCGGGCGGCAAGCCTGGGCGGAGAACAATCCGCTGAACGTAAAAAGCAGGCGGAAGACGCGGCGTTTTACGGCCAGCTCGCCGCCGCCCAGAACGCGCTAAAGCAGGGCAACGTCAACCAGGCGTTAAGCCTGAGCGCCCCGCTCGCCCAGCAAAGCGGTGAACAGGGTATCGCGGCGAAGCTGTTCCGCGCCGACGTGCTGCGCCGCAATAAAAATTACGCCGAGGCGGAGCAAGCCCTGCGCGGCGTGCTCGCCGAGCAGGCCGATAACGCCCCGGCCCGAGAAAACCTCTATTACGTGCTGCGCGAGCAGAATAAAACCGCTGAGGCGCAATCGGTACTGCAAACCCTGCCCGCCAGCTTACAGGCCCGTTTGCAGCCGCGCGTCTCCAGCGGCAACCCCACCGATCCGATCCGCCGCCAGGCGCAACAGGCAGTGGCCAGCGGCGATACGCAGCGGGCCATTTCGCTGCTGGAGCAGGGCGTGGCGCGCTATCCTTCCGACCCGTGGCTGCGTCTCGATTTGGCGCGCCAGCTGCAAAAACAGGGGCGCAGCGCCGAAGCCACCAACTTAATGGCCCCGGCGTTCCGGCCCGGCGCCAGCCATACCCAGCTTTACTCCGCCGCGCTGTTTGCCAGCGAAAACAACGGCTGGCAGCAGGCGCAAACCCTGCTGTCGCGTATTCCTGCCGCCAGCCAGAATAGCGATATGCGCGAACTGGCCCAGCGGGTGAACTACAATCTTCAAATGACCACCGCCGAGCGCTATCTGGCGCAGGGCGATACGGTTGCCGCCGCCAATACCTTAAAAGCGCTGGCCTCCCGTCCGCCGCAAAGCCCCGCCGATGCGGGCAAACTGGCGCGGATGCTGGCGGAAACCGGTGATGTGGGCGGCGCGGTAACCGTGGTGCGCGACAACATGCGACGCGGCGTACAGGGCAACGCCGGTGACTATGCCGATCAAATTACGGTGCTGAACCAAGCCGGTTTAGGCAGCGAAGCGCAGTCCTGGCTGGCAAACCCGGCGTTACAGGCGCGCAGTACGCCGACACAGCTGGCGAATATTCAGCAGGGCTATGTGATCAACGAAGCCGACCGGCTGCGAGTACAGGGCAACTATGCGGCGGCGTATGACAAGCTGATCCGCGCCATGCAAAGCGATCCGCAAAATGCCGATCTGATGTTCGCTATGGGGCGGCTGTATCAGTCCGGGAAGATGAACAAAGAAGCGGGCGTGGTGTACGACTACCTGATGACCCGCGACACGCCGCAGCAGGATGCCCGGGTCGGGGCCATTGACGTGGCGCTGGCGGAAGGCAATACCGACCGCGCGCGCCAGCTGGCGGCAGGGCTGCGCAGCAACGACACGCCGGACCGGCTGCTGCTTCAGGCGCGCGTCGCCGAAGCGCAAGGCAACCACCAGCAGGCGATGAGCTATCTGCGCTCCGCGCGCGGTAAGCTGTTAGGCTTGCAGGGCGCGGGCGGGGAAACCTCACCGATGCTCGGCGGCCTGGCGCTGGCGGATAACCCGTTTATCACCACCGCCAGCCGCAGCGAAGCGACCTCCCCGTCGGTCTATGGCCAGGCGATGCCGTGGCAGGTGGCGCAACTGGCGCGCAATCCGCAAACCGCGCCGCCCGCCGCCGTGCGTAGCGATCTCCCCGTAGAGAGCGTCCAGGCGGGCACACTGCGCCAGGTAGACAATATGATCGAGCAGCTCACCGAGAAAACCGCCACCTGGACGCGGGGTTCGGTGGCCGTGCGCGGGCGCGATGGCGAAAGCGGGCTTAGCAAACTCACCGAAATCAAATCACCGCTCCAGTGGTCGACGGTGCCGTTTGGCGATTCGCGTTTTGATATTAACGTCACGCCCATTAGCCTGAACGCCGGAAGTTCATCCGACCAGGCCAGCACCCGCTTCGGCACCGGTGCATTGATCCAGGGCGAAGTGGCCCAGGGCATTTACAACGCCTCTACCACCACGCCGCCGACCCGGCCTAATCTCGACACCCTTGACGTACCGTCACAAGGTTCGCAAAAAGCCTCCGGGGTGGAAGTGGGCATGGCGCTCACTGGCGATCAGTACAAAATCGACGTCGGTTCAACGCCGCTCGGCCAGGATTTGAACACCGTGGTGGGCGGGATCCAGTGGTCGCCGCAGTTGACCGATTATCTGAAGCTGATCCTCACCGGCGAGCGCCGCGCCGTGGTAGACAGCCTGCTCTCGTATGTCGGCGTGGAAGATAAATACAGCGGTAAGAAATGGGGCCAGGTCACCAAAAACGGCGGCAGCGCCCAGTTGAGCTATGACAACGGCGACGCCGGTTTTTACGCGGGGTTCGGCCTGTATAACTATCTGGGCGAAAACGTGCCGAGCAACAGCAACGTCACCGGATCTGCCGGGGTCTATCTGCGGCCTTTACGCGCCGATGACCGCGAGCTGAAAACCGGTATCAGCATGACCTATATGGATTTCTCGAAAAACCTGAGCTACTTCAGCTACGGTCAGGGGGGCTATTTCAGCCCGCAGGATTATGTCAGCGTCTCTTTCCCCGTCGACTATTCTCAAACCTTCGACAACTGGAAAATGTCGGTGGGCGCGTCGCTGGGTTATCAATCCTACACTCAGGATAAGAGCGCTTACTTCCCTGGCGACAAACGCTTGCAGTCGCAGTTGGAAGATTACGTCGCCAACGGGTTCGCCAAAGAGGCGTACTACAGCGGCAACAGCGAAAATGGTCTGGGCTATAACCTGCGTGCCGCCGCCGATTATAAGATCAATAAGGACATGACCATCGGCGGACAGGTGGGTTACGACACCTTCGGCGACTACAACGAAAGCTCCGCGCAGCTTTACTTCCGTTATCTGCTGGGAAATAACTAATATGAATGACGCACAACTTTTGCACTATTTCCAGAATCAACAAACCCAGTCAGGATGGTTTGCACTGCTCCACATCATGGTGGAAAACATGGTGGCGAACGTAGGCGAAACGCAGAGTCATGCCTTTCTGACGCAGATGGGCGACGATCTTGGCAAGGGATTTCCGCTGCCGCTATCAAATACGGTAGGTGAACTGGAAGTCGTGATAAATAAGCAACTTGCGGATTTCAACTGGGGGTATATTGATATCGAAGCCAGCGAAACCGCCCTGCTTATTCGACACAGGGCGCTACCCACTCCCCCCGATCACGCCAAACAAGCGGCATGGAGCAGCGCGATGAGCGCGGTTCTGGAGGGTTTGTACGCGCGCTGGTTGCAGTCTCAGGGGGGGAAACCCACGGTGTCGTTATGGCGCGAAGCCGCGCCGTCGGCCACTGAGGTCATATTCAGATATCAAAATAGCCGATGAGGTGAATGCATGTTGCAGCGATGCAAAACGCTGTTTGTCGCCATGATGGTGTTGCTAACCAGCCAGTGCGCGCTGGCCGGTAGCGCGTGGGATAGCTATAAAGCGCGGTTTTTAATGCCCGACGGGCGCATTATCGATACCGGCAATAACAGCGTCAGCCACACCGAAGGCCAGGGTTTTGCCATGATGATGGCGGTGATGAACGATGACCGTGCCAGCTTCGACAAAATTTGGGGATGGACCAACAAAACGTTAAAGAACCCGGATAACGGTCTGTTTTACTGGCGCTATAACCCGGTGGAAGCCCAGCCCATCACCGATAAAAACAACGCCACTGATGGCGACACGTTTATTGCCTGGGCGCTGTTAAAAGCGGGTGAGAAATGGGGCGATAGTACCTATCTCAGCGCCTCGGACACTATCGCCAAAGCGATTATCGCTTATAACGTGATCAGCTACGCGGGTTACAAAGTGATGCTGCCCGGCGCGAAGGGGTTCAATCTTAACAGCAATATCAATCTGAACCCGTCCTACTTCGTGTTCCCGGCCTGGCGCGATTTAGGCAACCGCAGCCATTTGATGGTCTGGAAAGAGTTAATCAATGACGGCCAGAAACTGCTGGGAAAAATGCGTTTTGGCAACGGACAGCTTCCGGCGGACTGGGTGTCGCTGTATGCCGACGGGCGAATGACGCCCGCCAAACAGTGGCCTGCGCGTTTTAGCTATGACGCCATCCGCGTTCCGCTGTATAGCAAATGGTATGCGCCGCAAAGCCCATTGCTGGATCCGTACAAGGCCTTTTGGGGCCAGTATTCCCGCAGCCAGACGCCTGCCTGGGTGAACGTGACTACCAACGATCCCGCCCCGTATAGTATGGACGGCGGCATTCTGGCGGTACGCGATTTCACATTGGGGCAGTTGCCGAAGGGCGAACCGCAAATCACCGCCCAGGAAGATTACTACTCCGCCAGCCTGAAAATGCTGGTCAGCCTGGCGGCTCGCTGAAAGACACGCTGCGCGAATAAGCGCAGCGCTGTTATGCCGTGAGGAGGGTGATCTCCTCGGCCTCAAACGCGCTGCGCGTCTCGCAGCTCAGCGTCTCTTCAATCACCAGCACGTCAATTTCACTGCATCTCGCGACGGTAAACCGTGCGATACCGGGAATTTTATTCGCCGTCATCGCTACGATGGTTTGATTACTTTGGCGGATTGCCGCTTTCTTGAACTCGCAGTCGGCAAAGTCAAAGCCGGTCAACCCCGACTCCGGGCTCATGGCGCATCCGCCAATAAACGCCTGGTCGAAAATAATATTTCTGATCTGCTCCAGCGCGGTGCTGCCCACGCAGCCGCCAATATTTTTCTGGATCTGCCCGCCCAGCATAATCACCTCAATCAACGGGTGCTTTAACAGCACGGCGGCGATATCCGGCGCATTGGTGACCACGGTGATCGGTAAATCCTCCGGGAAGACCGACGCCATCGCCAGATTCGTGGTGCCGGTATCAATAAAGATGCAGGTACCGTTTTTCACCAGTTGCGCACAGCGCTTTGCCAAAAGTCCCTTTTCTGCGTGATTGTGCTCTTTTCGATGGGTAAAACTTGCGTCATCCTGCAATTGCAGCACTGCGCCGCCATAGACTTTTTTGCAGATCCCCTCTTTGCTGAGTTCATGCAGATCGCGGCGAATCGTATGTTCAGACACCGCTAACTGTGAGGCAAGATCGCTACAGATCACCCGGCCATTCTCTTGCAGGATCTGGCGGATCAGCGCTTGTCGCTGCTCCGGAAAAGCTGCATAATCGAGCATATAAATCCTTAAATCATCACAAACGAGCTATAGTGAGCATACTCCTGCAACCCGGGCCCCGCTGTCAACGGCATCCGGCCTGATTGAATACAAAATTTGAAGAGGATCTACATGTCCCAACATCGTTCCGGCGTTTCACCGGCATTTGCGACTCGCCTTGTTTTCTTTATCGCCGGATTCGTCACGGCGGCCTGGGCGGTGATCGTGCCGTTCGCCCGCAGTCATACCGGCGTCAACGAGGCGACCCTGGGTACGCTGCTGCTGTGCCTCGGCGTGGGTGCGCTGATTGCGATGCCGGTAACCGGGTTGCTGACCAGTAAATTCGGCTGCCGCCGCGTGATCCTCTGTGCCGTCGGGTTTATCGTGCTGACCACCCCGCTGCTGTCGATCGTGTCCGATCCTCTGTTACTCGCAGGCGCTCTGCTGCTTTTTGGCGTCGGCGTCGGCGTGACCGACTGCGCCATGAACATTCAGGCTATCCTGGTGGAAAAAGCGTCTCCGGTGCCGCTGATGTCCGGGTTCCACGGGATGTACAGCGTCGGCGGGATTGCCGGTGCGGGCTTTTTGACGCTGCTGCTAACGCTGGGGATGACGATTTTTACTGGCACTCTGCTGGTCACTCTGGCGGTCATTGTGATGACCATGATGAGCCGTTCCGGGTTGCTCAACTACGCGAATCCCGCCGAAGGCCCGGCGTTTGCCATTCCCCGGGGCGCAGTGCTGCTGCTGGGGATCGTCTGTTTTGCCGTGTTCCTTACCGAAGGGACAGTACTGGACTGGAGCGCCGTCTATTTGACCGATGCGCGCAATATCCCGGAAACCCTCGGCGGGCTGGGCTATACCTGTTTCGCCATCGCCATGACCCTGTTCAGATTAACCGGTGACCGCATCATCGCCCGGCTGGGGCGCCTCCCCGTCGTGTTGGGCGGGTCGATTGTCGCGGCAATCGGTCTGGCGCTGGTGACGTATATTCCTTCATGGGAATTATCGCTTATAGGCTATGCGCTGGTGGGCGCGGGCTGCGCCAATATTGTTCCGGTGATGTTTTCAGCCGTAGGCCGCCAGACAGTGATGCCCCAGGCAGCGGCGGTGCCGGCCATCACCACCCTGGGCTATCTGGGTGTGCTCAGCGGGCCTGCGTTTATCGGCTACGTGGCGCATTACAGCTCCCTCTCTTTCGCCTTCTCGCTGATCATGGTGCTAATGCTGATGGTCGGCGCGTTATCCCTTACCCTTAACCTCGGTCATAAAACCGTGACGGCGGAGAACGCATGAAAATTGCACATATCGCGCTCTGGACGCGCGACCTGGCGGCGCAGCAGGCATTCTGGCGTAACATGTTCGGCGGCGTCAGCAATACGCTGTACGTCAGTAAAAACAGGCCGGGATTCCAGTCGTATTTTATCAGCCTGCCCGAAGGCCCGACGATTGAGTTAATGACCCTGTCCGAACTGGGTGACGGGCATAACGGGCAGGAGCTGACGGGCTGGGCACATATCGCCGTCAACGTTGGCGAGAAACAGGACGTGGATGCCCTGGCGGATCGCGCCGCCCAGTCCGGCATTCTGGTCAGCCCGCCTCGCACCACCGGCGATGGGTTTTACGAGGCGGTGATCCGCGATCCCGATGGCAACCTGATTGAACTGGTGGCCTGATCGGTTTTATTCCGCCCCGCTGGCCTGATGGAATCCACACGATCCCCGGATCACCAGCGCGGGCGGCAAAATAATCCGCTTGGGCGGTTCATCATTGCCCTGAATACGGCTGTACAGCAATTCCCCCGCTTTACGGCCAATTTCTTTCGCCGCCACCGAAACCGTGGTTAGCGCGGGCTGCACCAGGGCCGCCTCGGTAATGTCGTCAAACCCCACCAGCGCGAAATCCTGGCCGGGGGTGCGGCCCATTTTGCGCAGCGCCTGCATCACGCCCAGCGCCACAATGTCCTGGTAGCACACGGCGGCGGTAATTCCTGGATACGCGGTCAACAGCGCTTCCGCCACACGCGCACCATCGCTCTGGCTGGCCTGGGAGGTGACAATCCACTCCGGCTTTGGCGACAGGCCATGCTCGATAAGTTTGCTGGTGAAACCGCCGATACGCTGGGCACGAGTACCAGAATTTTGGCTGCCGCCGATAAACGCAATGTTCCTGTGGCCCAGCTTTAACAGATGTGCGGTCGCCAGTTGGGTGCCGAAAAAGTTATCGGTGCCGACGTAATCGAAATCGGCATCTCCGAAGGTGCGCACCGTGAGGATCACCGGAATATTGCGCCGCTTCAGGCCATCAAAAAAAGCCTGCGGCGTGTCGCGCGCGGCGCACAACACCATGCCGCAGGCATTGTTGCGCATCAGCGAGTCGACAAACCGCTGCTGGCGCTCGCCGGATTCTTCGCTGTTGGCAAGAAACAGCAGCAGATTGTGGCGCTCCATTTCATGGCTCAGCCCGGCGGTCATCTCGCTGTAAAACGGGTTAGTGATATCGTGCAGCAGCAGCCCGACCTGATTGCTGCTGCGGTTGCGTAAATTCGCCGCCGTCTGGTTGTAGACATAGCCGGATTCATCCAGCGCTTTTAGCACCCGCTCGCGGGTAGCCTGTGATATCCGGCCCCGGTTGCGCAGCACCATAGAAACGGTCGCGGTGGAAACGCCCGCACGTTCGGCGACCTGCGCCAGCGTCACTGTCGTCATGATTCCTCCCTTCTTTCCAGACAGATTAATCGAATAACCTGTTTTTTGCACATTATCCTGTGAGGCGTTTCATAAGACCGCCTGTAACTGGCGCTTTATTGCCATAAATGGCGGGTTAATCGCGTTAACCACTCTTCCCAGAATCGGTTAATCGATTAATCTTTTAGCAAGGATTAAGGGAGAGCATATGAAACAGACAGCTTATGATAAATACCCGGAAATCACGATTTCGGGCTTTGAGAACCAGGCCTGGCAAGGATGGGATGACGTCGCTGCTGCGCTAAACGCGAAACGTCCCGCCCAGGGTAAAACGGTGCTGGTGATTGACTGTTACCCCGGCGTCAGGCTTGCGGAGCTGGAAACTCAGCTCATAGCCCGGCTTACGCCGCAGTTAACAATTAACGCGGAAACTGCCCGGCTGGATGAACAGCATTTGCATGAACTGCTGGCCCGCAATCTCACTGACGATCGAGTGTTTGGCGTGCTCTCCTGTCATCAGTTACCTGAATTCTTCTCCCCGCAGCGCCTGGCGCAACTGCGCCACGAGGTTGATCGCGTTGAGCAAGGCCTGGTGGTGATTTATGGCCCCGGCGCGGCGCTGGTGCATTCGGGCGATGTGCTGGTGTATGCCGATCTGGCGCGCTGGGAAATCCAGCAGCGGATGCGCAGCGGCGAACTCGGCAACTGGGGCGTTGAAAACCAGCACGAAGACATGCTGCGCCGCTACAAACGCGCCTTCTTCATCGAATGGCGAGTGTTCGATCGCCATAAAACGCCGCTGCTGAAGCAGGCAGATTTTGTGCTGGATACCACCCGGCAGGATCACCCAACGATGGTGAGCGGCGACGGGCTGCGCACCGGCCTTGTGCAGGCAACGCGCCAGCCGTTTCGCGTGGTGCCTTTCTTTGACCCTGGCGTATGGGGCGGCCAGTGGATGAAACAGCGATTCGATCTCGATCCCTCTGCGGCGAATTACGCATGGTGTTTTGACTGTGTGCCCGAGGAAAACAGCCTGTTCTTGCGTTTCGGCGCGGTGCGGATCGAGATCCCCTCTCAGGATTTAGTGTTATTACAGCCGCGTCAGCTGCTGGGTGAAAAAGTCCATGCCCGGTTTGGGGCGGAATTCCCTATTCGCTTCGACTTTCTCGATACCATGGATGGCCAGAATCTCAGTTTCCAGGTGCACCCGCTCACGGAATATATCCAGCAACAGTTCGGCATGCACTACACCCAGGATGAAAGCTATTACATCCTCGACGCGGAGCCGGGCGCAGTGGTGTATCTGGGAACGCAAACCGGGACGCAGCCGCAGGCGATGCTGGACGATCTGCATGCCGCCCAGCGCGGTGAAAAGTCCTTTGATGACCAGCGCTTCGTGAACCAAATCCCGGCACGCAAGCACGATCACTTCCTGATCCCTGCCGGGACCGTGCACTGTTCCGGTAAGGGCACCATGGTGCTGGAGATCAGCGCCACGCCGTACATTTTCACTTTCAAACTGTGGGACTGGGGCCGCCTGGGGCTGGACGGCCTGCCGCGCCCGGTGCATCTGGAGCACGGCGCCCAGGTGATCGACTGGCAGCGCGATACCCGCTGGGTGGAAAAACATCTGGTGAACCGGATCGAGCCGGTCGCCCGGGGCGAAGGCTGGTGTGAAGAGCGTACCGGCCTGCACGAACGGGAATTTATTGAAACCCGTCGCCACTGGTTTAGCGCGCCGGTTACCCATCACACCCACGGCGGCGTCAACGTGCTCAATCTTGTCGAGGGCGCACAGGCCCTGGTCGACAGCCCAACCGGCGCATTCGAACCTTACGTGGTGAATTATGCCGAGACCTTTATCGTCCCCGCCGCCGTGGGGGAATACCGTATTTCGCCCTGGGGTGAAAGCGTCGGGCAAACTTTGGCGACGGTGAAAGCCTGGGTAAGGGGGTAATCATGATTCATTTTATTGTCGCCAGCCACGGTCCGCTTGCCGAGGCGCTGCTGGAAAGCAGCCGCATGGTGTATGGCGAACTGCCGCACGTATCGACGGTTACGCTGAATGAACAGCGTGGCATTGACGGGTTTAAACAGGACTTCGCGGCGGTGATGGCCGCTGCCCGCGAAGGTGCTGACGGCGTGCTGGTGCTGTGCGATATGCAAAGCGGCACGCCGTGGAACGTCGCCTGTGTGTACGCCTTTTCCCCCGACTGCGTGCCGCCGGTTGCCGTGGTCGCCGGCGTGAATTTCCCGATGCTGCTGCTCAGCGACGAGGTTTCCGGGGGGACCGACGTTCACGCCGCCGCCGCACTTTTACTGGAGATGACGCAGCCGACGCTGATTAAAGCCGCCCCCGTTTCTTCATCAACTTCTGACGATTTTTAAGGAGCCCGCTATGAGTCTCTCATTTGTACGTATTGATGACCGCGTCATTCATGGGCAGCTCGTGACACGCTGGGCCAAAGAGCTGCCCTGTGACGGCATCATCGCCATTGATGACGCCGTCGCGGCCGATCCCCTGCTCTCCTCGGTGATGAAGGGCGCGGTGCAGGACACCAAAGTGTGGTTATTCGATACCGCCACCGCCATCGAAAAATTGCCAAAGGTGATTGCCAGCGAAAAGCGTTATTTCGTGATCGGCAAATCACCCGTAACGCTCCAGCGCATTGAAATGGCAGGCATCAGCCTGAAAAACGCCAACGGCAAGATCAATGTCGGCCCCATGAGCGCCCGCGCCAATACCACGACTATCGGCCCCAACCAGTCGGTGAATGCTGAAGAAACCGCCGCCTTCGACTGGCTTGTTGCCCACGGTCACGCCATTGAGTTTCGGCTGGTTCCCGATGCCAGTTTCTATAGCTGGCAGGACGCCCGGCAAAAAATAAAATGAGGAGCGCATTATGATTATTGAAGCCACATTGATTGGCATTCTGTGTTATCTCGGGGCGCTAAGCAGCCCCTGGCTGTTTGGCCTGACGGGCGGCTGGTATTTGATCACCCGTCCGCTGGTTTCCGGGATGCTGGTCGGCCTGATCCTCGGCGATGTGACCACCGGAATTATTATCGGCGTGGCGGTACAGGCGGTATATATCGCGATGGTGACGCCGGGCGGCTCCATGCCTGCCGACCTCAACTTCGTCGCTTTTCCGGCCATTGCGCTGGGCATTCTCTCTGGCAAAGGGCCGGAGGTCGCCGTGGCGCTGGCCGCCACGATTGGTATCGCCGGGACCATTTTGTTTAATGCCATGATGGTGCTGAACTCGTTCTGGAACCACCGCGCCGATGTGGCGCTGGAGCGTGGCGACGAGCGCGGTATTTATCTCAACAGCGCTATCTTCCCACAGGCCACCAATTTCCTGCTGCGCTTTGTACCCACCTTTATCGCGGTTTACTTTGGCGCGCAGTACATCAGCGAATTTATGGACAGCCTGCCGCGCATGGTGCTGTCGATCATGAACGTGCTGGGTGGCATTTTACCGGCGGTGGGTATCGCGATCCTGCTTAAGCAAATCATCAAAAATTACAGCATGTTGATCTATTTTTTGGTCGGCTTCGTCTGCATCGTGTTCCTGAAGCTGAACATGGTCGCCCTGGTGATCGTGGGCGCGCTGCTGGCGCTGATCCATTACAACTACAAGCCGGAAGCCCAGCCTGCGGTGAAAGCCGCGTCGCCTGCCGATGATGAGGATGAATTCTGATGGAAGAACGTAAACTGACCCGTAAAGATCTGCGTCGCTGCTGGCGCGCGTGGATGATGCACAATCTCTCTTCCATGAGCTTTGAACGGCTGGAGTCCTTTGGTTTTTGCCTCAGCATGTTGCCGGTCGCCCGCAAACTCTACCCGGACGCGGCGGCGCGTACCGAGATGCTGCGCCGTCACGCGTCGTTCTATAACACCGAACCGCAGATTGGCGCGATTGTTAACGGCATGGCGCTGGGCCTGGAAGAGAAAAAAGCCAACGGCGAACCTATCGACGGCGAAACCATTAACACCCTGAAAGTCGGCCTGATGGGGCCGCTGGCCGGGATTGGCGATTCAATGATCCCCGGCATGCTGATCCCGATTTTGCTCAGTATCGGGATGGCGCTGGCGGCGGGGGGCAGTATGCTCGGCCCGCTGTTTTATGCCGTGGCATGGCTGGCGATTATTATCCCCGGCTCGTGGTTTTTGTTCCTCAAAGGCTACCAGATGGGCTCCGGCTCGGTGGAAATGCTGGTCAGCAGCCGCTCGACACGCCTGCGTGAAGCCCTGTCGCTGCTCGGCGTGTTCGTCATGGGCGGCGTAGCGGCAAGCTATGTGAAGTTGGGCACCGGACTGGAGTTCGTGACTAACGATGGGGTCAATATCCACGTTCAGCAAATGCTCGATGGGATCTTCCCACAACTGTTACCGCTGATTGTGGTGCTGGGCACCTGGTATCTGATGGCGAAGCGCGGGGTATCGCCCGTTAAGGCCATGCTGCTATTGCTGATCCTCGCCGCAATAGGCGTGGCGACCGGGTTGTTTGCCGGGTAAAACGATCACTCAAGCTAACCGGGGCCACGCCCCGGTTTTTTTATGGATGAAAGTTGCGCCACAGACTGGCGACCCTATCGGGTTTAGAGATGAACTGAAAACGGGCAGGATGGTCGATAAACTGCTGGTAAATGGGCGCATCGGTAATGTCGAATTCGCTGTAGCGACGCGGCGTAATCACTTGTAAGCGCCCCGGCATATAGCGGTCGTTATGCTGCCAGACAATGTGGCTGTCCTGCACCAGCGGATACCACGCCAGTCCCTTATGCGCCCGCACGGCGTCGTACTCAAAGCCATATTCGCGATCGCACCAGGCCCCGAAGGTCAGCGGCTCGTTAACAGAGGCGGAAATCGTCGCGTGTCCCCATCCCGGCGGCACCAGCACTTTTTCGCCCGGCCCGGCAATCACCGCGAAACAGCGCCCCGGATCGTCTTCCACAAATTCCTGCATATAGATGATCGCTTTGCCCTGCCAAATTTCGTACAGCTCCGGCGGAGACCAGCCGCTGTGCTGGCTGATGCGGTGAATATGGCCCTGGCTGCGCACCGGTTCATCGCCCAACTGGCCCGCCGCATAGGTCACCACGCCGAACAGCAGCATGCGCTTTTGCAATTCTTCGCGATCCTGCAACCGCGCAACGTCCATTGCAATGGCATATACCGCTTCCGGCCCGCTACAGTCCGGGTTGCGCAGCGAGGCGCGGATCTGGTCGAGGGTACGCACTTCCGGCATTGGCCCAATCACATCTTCGCCGTAGCTAAATCCCAGCGGCTGATGGTGTACGGCCATATTCAGGCCGTACGTCGTGGTTGTATCAGCCATGTGGTACCGCCTTGATCCGCGCCTGCCCTTCTTCTTCCTTCACCCGCAATGCAAAGCCGTGCGGCAGCGAGGTATAGTCATGCCCGGCGATACTCGGCCACACGGCCAGCGCGCGCAGAGTTTGCGAGCCGGTGTTGATTAAGCGATGGGCGGTAAAACCAGGAATAATATGGACGGAGCCCGCAAAAACGGGTTCCGTCCACGCTTCGCCCTGCTCGTTTTGCATCAGCAGCATACCTTCGCCTTCCAGCCCGAAATAAACCTCGCCCTGTTCACGGCGCTGGTGAAAATGTCCGCGGGTCATAAAGTATTCGTGGCCCACTTTGCCGGGGTAAAGATGCGTGACGCCGACATACAGCTCGCCTTCACCGCCAGGAGTATCAAACATGTCGACATCATAAGCGGGTTGACTGGCAAACGGTTGGATTGCGTCGCGATCGGCGAAAACAGCGGTGAGATCCCCGAGACGGGTGGTTTTGCGGATCAGGGGGCCGTGACTTAGCGCACCCGTTGCCCAGGCAAGCTGGAAGGGTTGGATCAATAAATCATTCATGTTCATCTCCGGCCCGAGGAGAACAACAGCACAATCCTGGCAGATTAATCGATTAACCTGTAGTCGGCAGCGCGTAACCTGTTAGCCAGATCACAGATTCAGGGCACTAACGTGACTGGCTCTGGGCTTCCATTAACAGTGTGCAAGCCGCTTGCATGGCGATTTGCGGAGGAATGTTGCGGTCATGCCGATAGACGCGTTTTTCCATCACCCGCTTTATTTTCGATCTGATTCACAAAACACGTTTATTTTTTACCCTACCATCTTGTCATACAAGATATATTGCTTTGTATTACTTGCGCAATGGTGCGCTCGTTAAGGAAATCAGCCAATGTGTTCGCCATTCGTTAATACGCCTGTCGTTGTGGGTCAGTATCGCGCACTGTTGGGAGAAACCCCGATATGGTGCGTCAGAAGCCAGTCGCTGCTTTGGGTAGATATTTTACAGCAACGCCTGCTGCGCTACTGGCCTATGGAAAATCAACGTCTGCAAGCACGTGCGATGCTGCCCTTTACCAGCGCGGTATTACTGACCCAACTGCCAGAGACCTTTTTAATCGTTAGCCAATGTGGTATTCGCCTCTACGATTACGCATCAGGGGAGGTCGAACCTTACTGTGATTATCCCGAAACGGCGACGGGCACCCGGCCAAACGAAGCCGCAATTGCCCCGGATGGCGCGCTCTGGTTCAGTACCATGGACACCGCAGCGGAAAAAGCGCTGGGAAGCTGGTATCGGCTTGCCCGTGATGATAAAGCGCCGCAGCGCCTACTCAGCCAGCAATGGGTGCCCAACACGCTGCAATGGTATGGCGATCATATCTGGTTTGCTGATTCATTTCGCAAACGCTTTTACTGCGCCGATAGCCGCACCAACGCTCTGACTTCCGTTGCCGTTCATCCTGTTGAGGGTGTTCCGGATGGCTCCGCATTAACCACCGGGGGCCAATTGATTAATGCCTGCTGGGGCCAGTCCCGCCTGGTTCGCTATCAGCTTGACGGGCAGCACATCACCGAGCTGGATAGCCTGCCATTACCCGTTTTACAGCCGAGTAGCTGTACCTTCGGCGGCCCCACCCTTTCCGATCTGTATATCACTTCCGCGCGCCAGGGATTATCTCAGCCGTCAGAGACGGACGGCGCACTGCTACGTGTAGCGACAAGCTTAACGGGCACCCCCGCCGGTTATTTTCGACTTTAACAGCAGGAACGATCATGAACACTTCTTCCCACCCTTCCCCAATAAACAAGCAGACCATACTCGTCTGCTTCCTGGCCGCCCTTGCCGGATTGCTCTTCGGTCTGGATATGGGCGTTATTGCCGGCGCGTTGCCGTTTATCGCCGACGAATTTAACTTAACCAGCCACCATCAGGAGATTGTTGTCAGCATAATGATGTTTGGTGCCGCGCTGGGCGCATTGTGTAGCGGACCGATGTCTTCCTCTCTTGGACGCAGGAAAAGCCTGTTGCTGGGGGCAGTCCTGTTCGTAATAGGTTCTGTTGGCTGCGCCATCGCCACTAGCATGGGGTTCCTTTCCGTTTCTCGTTTTATCCTCGGTCTGGCCGTGGGCGTGGCGTCTTTTACCGCCCCGCTTTATCTGTCGGAAATCGCACCGGAACGGATCCGCGGCAGTATGATTTCGCTGTATCAGTTAATGATAACCATCGGCATTCTGGCGGCGTTTCTGTCTGATACTGCGCTGAGCGCAGGCGGGCACTGGCGCTGGATGCTGGGCATTATTACCTTCCCGGCGCTGGTGTTATTCGCTGGCGTGCTCACGCTACCGGAAAGCCCCCGCTGGCTGGCGATGCGCAACAAGAACGACCTCGCCGCCCGGGTGCTTAAACTGCTGCGCAACTCGGATCGTGAAGCCGCTGAAGAACTTAATCAGATCCGGGAAAGCGTAAAAATGAAGCAGCGCGGCTGGCAGCTCTTTCGCCATAACGCACACTTTCGCCGCTCGGCCTACCTTGGCGTGCTGTTGCAATTTATGCAGCAATTCACCGGGATGACGGTGATCATGTATTACGCGCCGAAAATCTTTGAGATCGCCGGTTTTTCCACCACGCGGGAGCAGATGTGGGGCACGGTGATTGCCGGGCTCACCAACGTTCTGGCGACGTTTATTGCCATCGGGCTGGTGGATCGCTGGGGACGCAAGCCTATCCTGAAGCTGGGCTTTGCCGTGATGGCGATCTGCATGGGCATCCTGGGATACATGTTTTATAGCGGTATCACGACGCCTGCTGAGCAATACGCTGCCGTCGCCGTTCTGCTGATCTTCATCACCGGCTTCGCCATGAGCGCTGGCCCGCTGATTTGGGTGCTGTGCTCAGAAATACAACCGCTGGCGGGCCGCGATTTTGGCGTGACCTGCTCCACCATGGCGAACTGGATAGCCAATATGATCATTGGTGCCACCTTCCTGACGCTGATCGACACCCTCGGCAGCCCGAACACCTTCTGGCTCTATGGCGTACTGAACGTCATCTGTATCGCGCTGACTTTTCTCTTCGTGCCGGAAACGAAAAATATTTCGCTTGAGCATATCGAACGCAATCTGATGCGCGGCGAGGCGTTACGCCATATCGGGCAGAAGCCGCATCACTCTCTCTCATCCAGCGCCGCCACGGTGAAATAATAAGTTTGAGGTATTCATGTCCAGTTCATTATTACCCCGCGTTGTCATCGTCACTGGCGCAAGCCAGGGCATTGGCTATGCCATTGCCCAAACCTTTCTTGAGCAGGGGGACATCGTTATTGGCTGTGCACATTCCGACATAGAAAACGCACCGCTCGCTGGGGCGCTGCTCGCCCATTACCCGAAACGTTTTTTTTATTACTCAGTCGATGTGACGGAAACCGCGCAGATCGCCCATTTCGTCAGTGAAGCAGAAGCGCTGTTCGGACGCATCGACGTCGTGATATCGAATGCCGGTAAAAATGTTTTCAGGGGTATCGATTGTTCAGAAAGCGACTGGTCGCATAATTTCGATCTGAACCTGCGCTCCCACTGGTTTCTGGCGAAATGCGCGCGCGGCGCATTACAAAAAAGCCGGGGCGTGATTCTGGTGATCACCTCGAATCACGCATTTTCAACTATGCCCGGCTGCGCGCCCTATAACATCAGCAAACGGGCGCTGCTGTCGCTGGTGCAAAGCCTGACGATTGAATGGGGCCCCGATATTCGCGCCGTGGGGGTCGCGCCGGGATTTATTGATACCGAGGGCAACCAGTCCTGGTTTGACTCGCACCCTAATCCGCAGGCGGTACGTGAAAAAACCATCAAAAAGCACCCGGTCGGGCGCATTGGCGAACCGCGCGAAGTTGGCGAATTATGCCTGTTTCTATCCAGCGCTAAGGCGGGGTTTATCGCCGGAACCACTATCGTCATGGATGGTGGCCGCAGTGCGATTATGCAGGATGAAGACGACGCCTGACTTCAGCCAAAAAAATGCCAGACAGACTGTCTGGCATTTTTATTTGATGACCCGGAACAGCGATTATTCGACTTCCCGCACGTCCATACGCAGCTCTTTTGGCACTTCGAAGACAATATTCTCTTCACGGCCCGTCAGTTCACGGGTTTCACCGCCGCCTAACGCCTGCAACCGCTTCAGGACGTTCTGCACCAGGATATCGGGAGCAGACGCCCCTGCCGTGACGCCGACGCAGGCCGCGCCTTGCAGCCACGACTCGTCAATATCGCTGGCATCGTCAATCAGGAACGCTTTTTTACCCATCCGCTGGGCCAGTTCCGCCAGGCGGTTGGAGTTGGAGGAGTTTTTCGACCCCACCACCAGCACCACATCCGCTTCCGCCGCCAGAGCGCGTACGGCTTCCTGGCGGTTAGTGGTGGCGTAGCAAATATCGTCTTTGCGCGGTCCGATGATTTTTGGGAAGCGGCTGCGCAGCGCGTCAATCACATCAGACGTGTCGTCCACAGACAGCGTGGTCTGGGTCATAAAGGAAAGATTACTGTCGTCTTTCACGGTAATCTTCAGCACATCTTCCGGTGACTCCACCAGGTACATGCCACCTTTCGGGTTGCTGTACTGGCCCATGGTGCCTTCCACTTCCGGGTGCCCGGCGTGGCCGATAAGAATGGCCTCTTCCCCACGACGGCTGGCGCGCGCCACTTCCATATGCACTTTGGTCACCAGCGGGCAAGTGGCGTCAAAGACCGTTAAATCACGGCTTTTAGCTTCGTTGCGTACCGCCTGGGACACGCCGTGCGCCGAGAAAATCAGGATCGCGCCGTCCGGCACTTCGCTGATTTGCTCGATGAAAATCGCGCCGCGCTCGCGCAGGCTGTCCACCACATAGCGGTTATGCACCACTTCATGGCGCACATAAATCGGCGCGCCGTAAATCGTCAGTGCGTTTTCGACAATGCTGATTGCACGGTCAACGCCAGCGCAAAAACCGCGCGTGTTAGCCAACAGGATCTGCATTCAACGTCTCCAGTACCGGATCAACCTCCAGTACGTCGATATCAAAATGAAGGGTCTGCCCGGCAAGTGGATGGTTGAAATCCACCGTGATGGAGTCGCCATTAATTTCGCGGATCACACCTGGCATTTCCGAACCATCCATGGCAGTGAATAACATGATTGCCCCGATTTCCGGCTCTCCGGCATCGATAAATTCCCGACGCGAGAAGTACTGGATCATGTCCGGGCTGGGAATGCCAAACCCGGATTCCGGCGGCAGCGTGAAGGATTTTTTCTCCCCCGCACGCATTTCCAGCAGCAGTGCTTCGAGGCCAGGGGACAGCGAGCCATCCCCCAGACGGAACAGAGCAGGTTTGCCGTTATTGCGGGTCGATTCCGCCGTGGAGCCATCTTCCAGCTTCAGCGTGAAGTGGACCAGGACGACGCTGTTGCTCTGTACGCTGTTACTCATGGCTTTTCTTTTCCCGGGCAGTTTTGTCGGACGAGACAAAGAAACCTTCCAGCACGATCAGCGCCGCGCCGACGCAGATTGCCGTGTCCGCCAGGTTGAAGGTAGCGAAATGCCAGTCGCCGACGTAGAAGTCGATCATATCGACCACAAAGCCGTGCCACAGGCGGTCAAACAGGTTGCCCAACGCCCCGCCGATGATTAAAGCATAGGCGATATTGTTGAGCTTCTGCGTCGCTTTGGCGCGATACATCATCACCGCCAGCACCACACAGATGCCGATAGCGATACCGGCAAAGAACCAGCGCTGCCAGCCGCCTTTATCGGCGAGGAAGCTGAATGCCGCGCCGTAGTTACGCGCATAATGCAGATTGAGCGACGGGAACAGGGACACCGTATCCCCCAGAGCGAAGTTCTGGAGGATAAGGTATTTACTGCCCAAATCGACAATCAGCACGACCACCACCAGCCACAGCCAGCGCAGCCCTGTTGAAAGGATCGGTTTACTCATCAGGCGAACTTACGTTTTTCGCCGTCACCGGCGACGTTGCTGATACAGCGGCCGCACAGTTCAGCGTGCTCCGCTACCTGGCCGACATCAGTGGTGTAATGCCAGCAGCGCTGGCATTTCTCACCATCGGCTTTACGTAACGCCACTTTCAGGCCTTTGAGCTGCTCGCTCTGCTGAGCCTCGGCGGACGCCTGTGCATACTCTTCAACCTGCGCCTCTGAGGTCAACAGGACAAATCGCAATTCATCGCCCAGCGCCGTGAGTTTCGCCGCCAGTTCCGGTTCCGCGTACAGCGTCACCGCCGCTTCCAGCGAGCCGCCGATGCGCTTGTCGGCGCGCGCCTGCTCGATGACTTTGTTGACTTCGCCACGCACTTTCAGCAGCTCGTCCCAGTAGGCATCGTTCATGGCTTCGTTACCGGCCAGGCTAAACAAGCCGTCGTACCATTCGCCGGTAAACACGTATTTTTCACGATCGCCCGGCAGGTAACCCCAGATTTCATCGGCAGTAAAGGACATGATCGGCGCCATCCAGCGTACCAGCGCTTCTGCGATGTGATACAGCGCGGTCTGGCAGCTACGGCGCGCCACGCTGTCCGCTTTCGCGGTGTACTGACGGTCTTTGATGATATCGAGATAGAACGAACCCATTTCTACGGAGCAGAAGCGCATCAGGCGCTGGACCACTTCGTGGAAGTCGTAGGCTTCGTAAGATTTCACGATATCTTCCTGCGCCGCTTTGGCGCAGCCTACCGCCCAGCGATCCAGCACCACCATGTCTTCCGGTCTGACGCTGTCTTTCACCGGGTCGAAGCCGTTGAGGTTCGCCAGCAGGAAGCGCGCGGTGTTGCGGATACGGCGATAGGCGTCGGCGGCGCGCTTGAGGATCTCGTCAGAAACCGCCATTTCGCCGGTGTAATCGGTCGATGCCACCCACAGGCGCAGAATGTCCGCGCCGAGTTTGTTCATCACGTCCTGCGGCGACACGGTGTTACCGATGGACTTGGACATTTTGCGGCCCTGGCCATCCACGGTGAAGCCGTGGGTCAGTACCTGACGGTACGGCGCTTTGCCTTTCATGGCGGTAGAGATCATCAGAGAAGACATAAACCAGCCGCGATGCTGGTCGGAACCTTCCAGATACATATCCGCCGCGTGGCCGGCAAACTCCGGACGCACGTCGACCACAGAGGCATGGGTTGAACCGGAGTCGAACCACACGTCCAGGGTGTCCGGCACTTTCTCGTAGCTGTCGGCGTCGTCGCCCATGATGTCGCGCGGGTCGAGATCCCACCACGCCTGAATGCCGTCCTGCTCAACGCGTTGGGCAACGGCTTCCATCAATTCCTGAGTGCGCGGGTGCAGTTCCTGAGTCTCTTTATGCACGAACAGCGACATCGGTACACCCCAGGTACGCTGACGGGAGATACACCAGTCCGGGCGGTTCGCCACCATCGACTCGATACGCGCCTGGCCCCAGTCCGGGATCCACTGCACGCTTTTGATTTCCTGCAAGGACTGCGCGCGCAGGCCTTTCTGATCCATGCTCACGAACCACTGCGGCGTGGCGCGGAAGATGATCGGGGTTTTGTGACGCCAACAGTGCGGATAGCTGTGCAGCAGTTTTTCAACGTGCAGCAACGCGCCTTTTTCACGCAGCAGGTTGACGATCAAATCGTTAGCTTTAAATACCTGAACGCCATCCAGCGTCGGGTAAGTGCCCGGCAGATATGCACCGTCCGGGCCTACCGGGTTAGCGGTTTCCAGACCGTATTTCTGGCCGATTACATAGTCGTCCGGGCCGTGGCCAGGGGCGGTATGCACCGCACCGGTACCGGCGTCCAGCGTGACGTGTTCGCCGAGGATGGCCGGCACGTCGAAATCCAGGAACGGGTGTTTGAAGCGCAGCAGCTCCAGCGCATCGCCTTTCACGGTGCCCAGCACGGTGAAATCGGTGATACCGGCGCGTTTCATCACGCTGTCTACCAGCTCTTTCGCCAGGATCAGCGCCTGGCCGTCAATCTGCACCAGCGCGTATTCGATATCCGCATGCAGGGAGATAGCGCGGTTAGCCGGCAGGGTCCACGGGGTCGTGGTCCAGATCACCAGCGAAACCGGGCCATTCACATTGCTGACGCCGAATTTGGCTTTTACCGCGTCGGCATCAACGGCGTTGAACGTCACGTCGATAGACGGGGAGGTTTTGTCGTAGTACTCGACTTCCGCTTCCGCCAGCGCAGAGCGGCAGTCCACGCACCAGTGCACCGGCTTGGCGCCTTTATGCAGATGGCCGTTGCCGATGATTTTGCCCAACGCGCGGATGATGTTGGCTTCAGTTTTGAAGTCCATGGTCAGGTACGGGTGCGACCAGTCGCCCAGCACGCCCAGACGGATAAAGTCAGCGCGCTGGCCTTCAACCTGCTCGGCCGCGTATTTGCGGCAGGCGGCGCGGAATTCCGCCGCAGACACTTTCTCACCCGGCTTGCCGATCAGCTGTTCGACTTTCAGTTCAATCGGCAGACCGTGGCAATCCCATCCCGGTACATACGGGGAGTCGTAACCCGCCAGCCCTTTGGATTTGATAATAATGTCTTTTAGAATCTTGTTAACCGAGTGACCAATATGAATGCTGCCATTCGCATAAGGAGGGCCATCATGCAGAATGAAGGTTTTTTTGCCTTTTTTCGCCGCACGGATGATGCCGTACAGGTCATCATCGGTCCAACGTGCCAGCATTCCCGGTTCGCGTTTGGCGAGGTCGCCACGCATCGGGAACCCTGTTTCCGGCAAATTCAGGGTAGATTTATAGTCACTCATTAGATTCTCGGTTCCGTATTTCGGTTTGATTAACACCAACAGGCCTAAAGCCGGCTAACTGGTCTTGTTTCCCATCGTCTGGCGGGTAACCCGCCCAAAAAATTCGCGGGCCGTTACGACATCCCTGGCGATTTGCGCTTTCAGCTCATCGAGCGAGGCAAATCGCTGCTCATTACGTATTTTTTTACGCAACACCACATCTATATGGCGTCCGTAAAGGTCCATTGCAATGTCTAACAGATGAACCTCAAGCTGCTGGCGCATTCCCTGCACCGTCGGGCGTGTGCCGATATTAGCAACGCCGGACAAAGGCGTATCACCCAGCCCCCTGACTTCAACCGCATAAACCCCTTTAACCGGGGAAACCTGACGACGCAGCGGTAAATTCGCCGTCGGGAAGCCGATGGTGCGGCCCAGCTCATCGCCGTGCACCACGCGACCGGAAATCATAAACGGATGGCCGAGCAGGCTTTCCGCCTGCGCCAGATCGTCGTCCGCCAGCGCCTGGCGCACCGCTGTGCTGCTGACGCGCACGCCGCCGTGGCAAAAAGTCTGGGTGCTGGTTACGTCGAAGCCATATTCCAGGCCAGCCTTTTGTAATAACAAGAAATCCCCCTGACGACCAGCGCCAAAACGGAAATCATCCCCCACCGCCAAAAAGTGTACGCCGAGGCGTTTCACCAGCAGATCGCTGACGAAAGTCTGTGCGGTCAGCGCGGCGAAGCGCCGGTCGAACCTGACGCACAGCACGTAATCCACATCCGACTCCGCCAGATATTTCAGCTTTTCACGCAGGCGGGTGAGCCGTGCGGGGGCTTTGTCCGCTGCGAACAGCTCCAGCGGCTGAGGTTCGAAAATCATCACCATCACGGGCAAATTGCGGCGGCGTCCTTCCTCGCGCAATCCGGCAAGCAATGCCTGATGGCCGCGATGTACGCCATCGAAATTACCAATTGTGAGGACACAACCACGGTGTTCGGAGGTCAGATTGTGAATGCCGCGTATCAGCTTCATGACAGGCTCAACAGGGTGAAAATCGTCGGATTATAGCGTGTACCGCTCTCAAGGTTAACCAACGATTGCAGATACCGCCCGGAAACCGGTTGTTTTAGCGCACTTAGCCTCAATCATAAGGAATTGCGGCAAACCTTTACTATTTTTGTCCCCGAAAGGCTGTATTCGCGCAACGCAAGCTGGTAGAATCCTGCGCCATCACTACGTAACAAGTGTCGCTTCATTAACGGCGCTTATTTGCACAAATCCATTGACAAAACGGGGCTAAGAGGGCATATTCCTCGGCCTTTGAATTGTCCATATAGATCATATTTGGGAGTTGGACCTTGGCTAATATCAAGTCAGCTAAGAAGCGCGCCGTTCAGTCTGAAAAGGCTCGCAAACACAACGCTAGCCGTCGTTCTATGATGCGTACTTTCATCAAGAAAGTATACGCAGCTATCGAAACTGGCGACAAAGCAGCAGCACAGAACGCATTCAACGAAATGCAACCGATCGTGGATCGCCAGGCCGCTAAAGGTCTGATCCACAAAAACAAAGCAGCGCGCCATAAGGCTAACCTGACCGCGCAGATCAACAAACTGGCTTAATCGCCCGCTGTTGTCGCTTTGTAAAAAAGACCCGCTTAACGCGGGTTTTTTTATGCCTGTTTCCCGCCTCAACGCCGCCTGCCTTATCACACTCTCTGCCAATCGGAAGGTTATTCGCTCAACCAGGTTGCGCGAAATAGCTTCATATCGATCACATATCTCTTTGATTTAGTCAAATTATCACCACCGAGGTGATATTCATCACACTTATTACGTCATTCGCCGCTTATAAATCGCTCAACAAATGAGTGAATTTTACTGGAGTTGCGTCATGACCTTCGATCTCAAAGAAACGTTATTCACCTTACTGTCGCTCGATGGTATTTCCGGCCACGAAACAGCGCTTGCCGATTATATGCAGCAACAATTCTCAGCGACTGCGCATGAAGTCTGGCGTGACCGGTTAGGGAATGTCGTTGCCCGCTACGGCAGCCAACACCCGGATGCGCTCAGAGTGATGGTTTTCGCGCATATGGATGAAGTCGGTTTTATGGTGCGAAAAATCGAATCTTCCGGCTTTGTGCGTTTTGAACGTGTTGGCGGGCCTGCGCAAATTACCATGCCTGGCTCACGCGTCACCCTGAATACCGAGCAGGGCCCAGTGCCCGGTTGTATTGGAATTAAAGCCTATCATTTCGCTAAAGCGGATGAGCGAACCCAATCTCCCCCTCTCGATAAGCTGTGGATTGATATTGGCGCGCAATCTAAAGCGGATGCCGAGCAAATGGGGGTCCGCGTGGGCACGCCCATCACGCTCTATAACCCCCCGCAACTGCTGGCTAACGATCTGGTATGCAGTAAAGCACTCGACGATCGGCTTGGGTGTACCGCGCTGCTCGGCGTGGCGCAGGGTATTGCACGCAAGCCGTTAACCATTGCCCTGTATCTGGTCGCTTCCGTTCAGGAAGAGTTCAACATTCGCGGTATCGTCCCGGTGTTATCACGAATCAAACCAGACCTGGCGATTGGCATTGATATTACACCGTCCTGCGATACGCCCGATCTGCATGATTACTCCGATGTGGTCGTAAATCAGGGCGTGGGTATTACCTGCCTGAATTATCACGGCCGCGGCACCCTCGCTGGCCTGATTACCCCGCCACGGCTTATCGCCATGCTGGAGCAAACGGCCCGCGAAGCCGCCATTCCGGTCCAGCGCGAGGTGGCACCCGGTGTGATTACCGAAACGGGATATATCCAGGTTGAGCAAAACGGTATCCCCTGCGCCAGCCTTTCACTTCCCTGCCGCTACACGCATTCACCCGCCGAAGTCGCCAGTCTGCGCGACTTAGGGCATTGCATCGATTTACTGACGGCTCTGGCGCAGCAGCGCCCTGAGTCATTTCCCATTGAGCCCATCCCGGGCACCCTTCAGGAGCACCCTCTGTTATGAAAAAGATCCTTGTGGCATGCGGTACTGGCATGTCGACCTCAACCATGATTGCCCAAAAGCTTCAGAACTATCTGGCGCAACAGGGCATTCCCGCTACTACCACGCAATGCTGTCTGAGCGAAATCCCGCTCAATTGCCGGGGCGTCGATCTGATCGTGACGTCCATGAAAACCACCACCGATTATGGCGTGCCCACGCTGAATGGCGCGGCGCTGTTGACCGGTATCAACGATGACGCGCTGAAGCAGCAAATTAAAGCGCTGCTCAATAACTAGCGATGATAAGGAGGCGTTATGTTTGACTACATTTTGTCTCTTGGCGGGACGGTGTTTGTTCCCATCATTATGATCTTAATCGGTCTTATCTTCCGTATCCCGGTGCTTCAGGCAGTGAAAGCCAGTGTTACGGTGGGCATTGGTTTTGTCGGAATGGGTTTGGTTATCGTCATGGCGATAGATAGCCTGAACCCACCGATAAAAATCATGATCGAACGTTTTGGTCTGAATCTTCATGTGCTTGATGTGGGGGCTGGCCCGGCCTCTGGCGTCGGGTATGCCACGGCAATTGGTGCCATCATTATTCCGGTGATTTTTTTACTCAACATCGGCATGCTGCTGACCCGCCTGACCAAAACCATGAACGTGGATATTTATAATTACTGGCACTTTGCGATTACCGGCACCGTCACGCAGCTGATGACCGGCAGCATGATTTATGGCGTGCTGGCGGCAATTTGCCATGCCGCGTTGTCGTTGAAAATGGCTGACTGGAGCGCCCGTCGGGTACAGAGCATTGTTGGACTGGAAGGGATATCCATCCCGCAGGGTTATGGTTCCAGCTCCGTTCCGCTGTTTGTTTTACTGGATACGTTATACGACAAAATTCCGTTCCTGAAGGGGCGAAACATTGATGCCAGCGAACTTCAGAAACGTTACGGCATGGTAGGCGATCCCGTCATTATCGGCGTGGTACTGGGGTTAATTTTCGGGCTCGCGGCGGGTGAAGGCTTTAAAGGCACCGCCACGTTAATGATCACGGTTGCCGCAATCATGGTGCTGTTTCCACGTATGATCCGCCTGATTGTTGAAGGGTTGCTGCCCATTTCGGATGGCGCTCGCCAGTTTTTCCAAAAGCATTTTCATGGCCGGGAAGTCTATATCGGGCTGGATTCAGCCGTGACGCTAGGTCACCCGACCACCATCGCCGTCGGCC
Source organism: Atlantibacter sp. MEI4A-1023 (assembly GCF_056155425.1). Taxonomy (NCBI): domain Bacteria; kingdom Pseudomonadati; phylum Pseudomonadota; class Gammaproteobacteria; order Enterobacterales; family Enterobacteriaceae; genus Atlantibacter; species Atlantibacter sp. MEI4A-1023. Next base: position 637,780 of record NZ_CM149568.1, on the reverse strand, counting down.
TGCTGTTAATCCCCATTATGTTGATTTTCGCCAGCATCCTGCCCGGCAATAAAGTTCTGCCGCTTGCGGATCTGCCCGTCGCGCCGTTTTTTATTTGTATGGCAACGGTGATCCATCGCGGTGATTTATTGCGCACCTTGATCAGCGGCGTGATCGTCATGGTGACCGTACTGCTGATCGCAACGCAATTTGCGCCTTACTTTACCGAGATGGCGCTAAAAGGCGGCTTCAGCTTCGCGCAGGACGGTGCGCAAATCAGCGCGCTGTCTGTCGGCAATATGTTTGGCTGGTCAATCGCCGAAATCATGTCATTGGGAGCGATCGGCGTAGTGGTTGCTGCCGGTTTGACGGCAACGGTAGTCCTGATTTTACGAAAACGTGAATTGTCGGAATAAGGAGTCAGTAAATGAGTTGGCTTAAAAGCGTTATAGGTACTGAAAAAGCGGTCATTGCCATGTGTCATCTGCGAGCGTTGCCGGGCGACCCGGGATTCGATCACCAAAAGGGGATCAACTGGGTTATCGATCGCGCCCATGACGATCTGATGGCGCTACAAAACGGCGGCGTCGATGCGGTGATGTTTTCTAATGAGTTTAGCCTGCCCTACCTTACCAAAGTGCGGCCTGAAACCACGGCGGCAATGGCGCGGATCATTGGACAACTGATGTCGGAAGTCCGCGTACCTTACGGTGTGAATGTACTGTGGGACCCCGTCGCCTCCTTCGATTTAGCCATGGCGACCGGCGCATCATTCATCCGGGAAATCTTCACCGGCGTTTACGCCAGCGATTTTGGCATCTGGGATACCAATGTCGGTGAAACCATTCGCCATCAGCACCGGATCGGCGCAGGCCACGTGAAGACCCTGTTTAATATCGTGCCCGAGGCGGCCGTGTATTTGGGGGATCGCGATATCTGTTCCATCGCAAAATCGACCGTGTTTAACAACCATCCCGACGCGTTATGCGTATCCGGGTTAACTGCCGGGGCGAAAACAGACAGCGCCGTATTAAAGCGCGTGAAAGAGACCGTACCGGATACGGTGGTGCTGGCCAATACCGGCGTTTGCCTCGATAACGTGGAAGAACAGTTGACCATCGCTGATGGATGCGTCACCGCAACCTGGTTCAAAAAAGACGGTATCTTCGCCAACTTTGTCGATCAGGAACGGGTAAGCCGCTTTATGGAGAAAGTGCACCAGATAAGGCAGTAAGAAAGGGATAAGCAAACGCTTATCCCCCGGGGCGCTCCCGCTGTCTTCGCCAAAAGTACCGGCGGGAGCGTTTTAACCATACCCACTCTGGTAAGGGAGTCAATGCGCCATGTTGAATGATGTGAAATGGGTACAAGCCTGCCGGGAAGCCGCCGACTGGAGAGAAGCCGTAGCGATTGCGGTGGACCCGCTGATCGTTTATGGCTCGGCGCAAGCCGCTTATCTGGAGGGCGTGATGACTAATACGCTGGCCTGGGGGCCTTACTATGTTGTAGCACCCGGGATCGCGTTACCCCACGCCCGGCCTGAGCAGGGCGCAATACATAACCAGATTGCCGTGACGACGCTTCAGCAGCCCGTAACGTTTGGTCATGAAGACTGCGATCCGGTCTGGCTGCTGATTGCGTTAAGCGCAACGGACGCCGAACGCCATATCGCCACAATTCAGCGCATCAGCCAATGGCTGGAAGACGATGCGTTTATCGCGGCGCTGCGTCAGGCTAAAGACGATCGCGCCCTGTTTCAGCTTTTAAAGCAATCGCTCACCAGGAGTGAATGATGATTTTGCATCCTTCTCTCGCTTCCGCTGACCCGCTTCATCTGTATCAGGCAATAAGCCAGTTTGAGGAGAGCCCCATTGGCTCATGGCACCTGGATATTGAAGACACCAGCTTTATATCGAATATTACTTTTGGTATGAAAACCGTCCGGAGTGTCTTTGAAGCCACGCGGCACCCGCTCTCTTTTCATTTGATGGTCGCCAACCCCTGGCCGTGGTTTCGGGCATTATCGCCGTATAAGCCCGCATGGATTTTTGTTCATGCAGAGACGCTGAATAACCCTGCGGAAGCGCTGGCGGCGATCCGCGACACCGGTGCCCGCGCAGGCCTGGCGTTAAACCCCGCTACACCGCCTGAGCCTTATGTTTATCTCAAAGAACACCTTGACGGCTGTCTGGTGATGACCAGCGAGCCGGATGGGCACGGACAATGCTTTAACCCCTCGTTAATCGACAAAGTCGCGGCCTGCGCGGGTTATTTCCCTGAGGCAGCCTGCTGGGTTGACGGAGGGATCGCTGAACCTGCTATGGCGTTGCTCAAACAGGCAGGCGCAAAACATCTTGTTCTGGGGCGCGCGTTATTTTCCACTAATGACCCCGCGGCCAGGCTGGAACACTTCAGGAGTGCGTTACATGGATGATCGCTCTCAAACCCGCCCCGATCGCATCCAACAGATGCTGCATTATCTCTGGCAACATCGCCGTCTTTCATCCAGCCAGGCCGTTGAACTGTTTGGCTATGCCCATGCCACGGTGCGACGCGATTTTCATTTTATCGCCAGCCATTATCCGGGGATGGTGCGCCGTCATGGATGGCTGGAATTCGACAGCAGCACTTCAGATAAAGAATACGTTTTTGATTTAAAAAACAGCCTGCAAAGCCAGGCGAAACAGGAAATCGCGATCGCAGCACGAGCCATGATCCACGATGGCGACTGCTTTATCCTGGATTCAGGGTCGACCTGTCTCGAACTGGCTAAGCGGTTGGGCGATGTCCAGGCCAAAGCCATCTCTGTGGATATAAAAATCGCCAATCAACTGGGCTGTTTTAATAATGTTGAAAGCTATATTATCGGGGGAATGGTCCGCCCGGGCTATTTCTCAATCGGAGAGAGCCTGGCGCTGGAAATGCTTAATGCGTTTTCGGTGGAGCGCGCCTTTTTATCCTGCGATGCGCTTTCGCTCGAAGCGGGTATCACCAATGCCACCATGTTTGAAGTGGGCGTTAAAAGCCGCATCATTCAGCGCGCCAGAGAGGTGATATTGCTGGCGGATCATGGGAAGTTTGACAAGGTGGAGCCGCACAGAGTGGCCACGCTGTCATGCATTAAAACGATTATTACCGACAGCGGGTTAGCCAGTGACGTGATGCAGCGCTATCAACAGGCAGGCATTCAGATTATTCGCGCCAAAGGAGAGCGGTAACAGCACCGCTCTCCGGGCCTGTTAAGGCGTAACAAACAAGGAGGAATAGTCGCGGTTACAGATGCGCTGCACCGCCGGATGCTGGATCATGCGCTCAGCAAAAATCGCGTGATACTCTTCCATCACATTATCAATCCGGCCAATCTCCACGACCGTTTTATCGTCGAAAAAGTCCTGGGTATAGAGCGTCGGCGCGACAAAAATCGCATTATGGGCGCAGCCGAAGGCTTTCATCAGCGCGGCATCGTCAAACTCACCCAATATCTCGATATTCAGCGCCTGGGAGTTAAGCCAGTTCAGCACCTTACGGCCAAGCATTGAACGGCGGCCAGGAATAAGCAACCGGCGCTCTTCCAGACAGGCAGGAAACGGCTTTTCCGGCCCTGGCGTCTGACACCAGAAACTGACGCCGCACTCGCCGATTTTGACCGAAAACAACCCTTCTTGCTGGGTGGAGTCGATGGGGCAATCCGAAATAATCATGTCCAGCTTATGCTGGCTGAGCTGCTCCAGAAGCATTTCATGGGTGGATTCAAAACAGCGTAAATGGATCTGTTCATCTTCCACCACCGCAGCATCCAGCACGCCGCTGACCAGGCGTTTCGAGAGCGCATCGGCTACGCCCACGTCAAACAGCAGGTGCGATTCCTTGCGATAGTTGACGATATCAAGCATCTCCTGGCTGAGCGTAAACATGCGGTCGGCGTAGCGGAACACCAGTTCCCCCAACTCGCTGGGCTCAATGCCCCGCCCTTTGCGCTTGAACAGCTTGCCCTGCAGTCGCTCTTCTAACGCTTTAATCTGCCCGGTGATGGTTTGCGGCGTCAGATATAGCGCTTCCGCCGCTCCCACAACCGACCCTTCCTTATACACGTGCCAAAAGTAGTAAAGGTGGTTGTAATTGATGTGTGACATATCGCTTTCGCTCCCTGATTGATAGTGATGTTCGGCAAGAACGCTTCCATGTGTTTTTTGTTCAGGCACGAAGCGCCGCGCCTGAATATCGTATCCGTAACAGGCCGTAGCCTACGATTGCCGCCAGTAGCGAGCCGATAAGAATGCCCAGTTTTGCCCACGTAATGAACGTGGGATCGGCATGGCTAAATGCCAGGGTTGCGATGAAGATGGACATGGTGAAACCGATGCCGCACAACACCCCAACCGCCATAATCTCCTTAAACGTGGTCCCCTCAGGTAGCGAGGCCAGCTTGAGTTTTAACGCCAGCAGGCAAAATAAACTGATGCCTAAAGGCTTTCCAATAAACAGCCCGGCAATAATGCCTAACGGCAGCAGGGACGTCAGTCCTTCCAGCGTGACGCCCTGAAGCGAAACGCCCGCATTGGCGAAGGCAAACAGCGGCAGGATCAAAAACGCGACCCACGGATGCAGTATGTGCTCCAGCTCCCGGGCCGGAGAATGCCCTCTCTGCACCTTCAGCGGAATAAAGAAGCCGATGATCACCCCCGCCAGGGTGGCATGAATGCCGGATTTCAATACTGCCGTCCAGAGTACGACGCCCACCAGAATATAAATACCGGTGCGGCGAACATTTAGCAGATTGAGTAGCGCTAACACCGTAATCGCACCTGCGGCCACCAGTAACGACAACATCGAAAGCTGATGGGTATAAAACAACGCAATGATGATAATCGCGCCTAAATCATCAATGATCGCCAGCGCCATCAGGAACACTTTCAGTGCAGGTGGCACCCGCTTGCCCAGTAAGGCCAGTACGCCTAATGCGAACGCGATATCCGTCGCTGCCGGGATCGCCCACCCTTCACGGGTTGCCGGGTCCTGGAAATTGAACAGCAGGTACACCGCTGCCGGGATCGCCATTCCGCCTATGGCGGCAATAGCCGGGAATGCAGCCTGACGGCGGCTGGCCAGGGAGCCCTGCAATAGCTCCCGCTTCACTTCCAGCCCGATCAACAAAAAGAAGATCGCCATCAGCGCGTCATTAATCCACAGCAGCAAATTCTTTTTAATTTCCAGTGCCCCAAACTTGATTTCTACGGGCGTACTAAGAAATTGCTGGTATCCTGTATGGGTACTTTCGACGTTCGCAAGCAGCATGGCCATGGCCGCAGCGATGATTAAAATGACGCCGCCTGATGCTTCGTTAGCCAGAAAACGTTGAATCAATTTTGACATGCCTAACTACCTCAATAATTCCATATCTTCTTTTAAAATACGATATATTTTCCATCCTACCTCACACAAAACTTCGTTAAAATCAGATTATTTCGCCATTAAAAGTCGAAAATACCGATCAAAGGCGATAACTGGTTCCATTATCAAGAAACATCTGACTTGTTAACGCTTTCAGTTATAGTCAAAAGTAGTCAGAAGTTATCATAACGTCTTGAGTAGACGCTAAAGAAGCGGGGTGATGCGCTAAACACAGGAGATTGGGAAAAAATGGCTTTAAAAAATCCGCCTAAACATATTGATTATAATGGTGTTTAAGGTAATCCAGAGTAGCGGTCACATTGGCGGGAGACATGCGGTTTAACGATGGTAAAAACGGATGGTTCTCAAGATAGTCAATAAAACGCGACGCGCTGCGTAGCGTAGCATGGCGTAAGGTGCTGGTCTTTTTTTTACCCGTCAGATCGCAAACCGCCATTGAATAATTCTGGGCATTAAACGCATACCAGATATTGTTACGTATCCCGCCTGCGGAAAATAAACGCGGCGAGATTACCTTTTGTGGCGGTGAGGTTCCCCTTTCCTTTACAAATGCAATATGGCAACGCCCATCAGCGATGTATTGCACATTGGCCATGATGCATCCGCCAAACAAAAAACACTCATTGTCGAGAAAATGTTGGGTGTTGAGCGCACGATCGTCCGTCAGGATCCTGACCAGTTCAAAATGTCGATATGCTGCCAGTACCGGTTTGACCAGCATACCCGGATCGTTTTGATGCAGCGCCGCTGTACCATAATCAATGTCATATAAGGTCTCTCGCCGCATGGTCATGAGTTCTTTACGCTGGATAAGATGTATCAGCGTACCCGGCGGCATGCGCTCTTCATAACAGGAGCAATACTGATAATCAGGCTCCACGGGAAGAGCGGAGTAATTGGTGGTCACGGACACCACCTTACCGCTTTTTTCTTCTGCCGTGACCAGGACATACAGTCGGTTGTCACTACCGTTATATTTTACCGTAAAGGCTCGGGTGCATAATGTAATATCGAATGAGGGGAATACCAGCCTCCGCTCCGCCTGATTCGCTTTGCGGTTTAATTTTATTAACGCCCGCCCAAGACCAGTACTGTCCAGAGAGAGTGTGTGGCGAATTTCTTGCAGTGACACACCGGCATCAATCATCATCGATAATCGGTCTCGCCTGGCTTCCTGGCGGCATTGCTCGCTAAAAACAAAGGTTCGGTCACATTCCCGACAGTAAAGGCGGTGTTTGTCCGGCGCTGAAAAGCCATATTTTTTTAGCGAGGTGCCGCCACAAGTCGGGCACTGCCGGATTAAACCTTTCCAGGGATGGTTTGCGGCCTGCCTGAAGCGATTAAGCGAGCGCTCAGAAATAATCGGAAACGCAAAGCCGCACCCGCGGCATAACACATTATTACCCTGCAAAACATAATCCGGGCTGTTTAAAATACCTAAGTTTTTACAACCTATGGTTTTGCAACAATCGACATTAATTTGCACAAACATGGTTCTTCTCTGCTTATGTGATTGCTTTTTCACGTATCCAGTTACGTATTGCTGTTAATCAGATCTCTGAAAACGCCTGGTAAAATAGAAATTAGATTATCCTTAAACTTTCATTGATAAGGTAATTTGATTAATCGTTAAAAACCTTTATATTCACCCCATAAATAAATTATCAATTATACAAAAAAACTATATTATTAATATTATGAACATCAACCCCTCGACCCAGAAGTATAAATAAAAAAATCATTATCAGCCAGTGATAAAGTTCTCATCTTTTAACGCCACAAACCTATCTCATATCATGTAAAATGATGTCGTATTATTACATTCGATTTTCATACTCACACTCTTCAGCAAGATTACCCCTGAAAAAATCAGCCAAAAAGGCTTGTTAATTAAATAACAAAGCAAGCAATTACAATACATATAATAAACTTGGTTAAAGCAACATTATTTGACACAGAACGATGACATATCGCTCTCCTGATACTTTTGCGACATTTATCACTTACCCTCACCGCCTGCTGCTTTTAGACTTTCACCGCTGACAGAATACATAATGCTGGATTATTTCTGGGGAAGGATTGCTCATGAATAAAAACGTTGTAATCTCAAATTTATTAGGTACCTGTATTGCGCTAACCTGTTTTAACGGTGAAGCAACAGAACTTAAGCGCGTATATGGGAAAATAAGCGCCAGATATGGTGACTGGAATAAAGGTTTTGTTAATGTCGACCGCGGTGAAGTTTGGAGTATAGTTGGCGACTTTGGGGCTGAATTCGATCGGGGAGAGTTTGCCTCTTTTTATGAATCCAATGTTCTTAACCACGCAGTAGAAGGGCGTAATCATGTCACTCAATTTCTTGGCCATTATCGTCCGATAGAGGGTTCAGATTTCACCGTTATGACCAAGCTTTATATGACCATGGAAAACAAGTTTGGCGATGAGCTGAATATGATGTATGGCGTAGGTTATCTCGGTCTTAAAGAGAAATCATGGTTTATTAAGCCTTATATTGCGATACACAACGTATCGAGCGATTACAATTCCAAAAAATATGGGCAAGCATCAGGTTTCAATGGTTATGTTCTGGGATGGGTTGCTGCTTATAATTTTGAATTATTTAAGGAAAAATTCGCTATCTCCGACTGGAACGAAATTGAATTTGATCGCAACGACGCTTATGCCCAACAGCAAGGGGGTAAAACAGGTTTGAACGGTGCCGTCACGCTCACGTGGAAATTTATTCCTCGTTGGACGGCCTCTGTTTCTTATCGCTATTTCGATAACAAATTGGGCTGGGACCGTTATGGCGATCGTATTAACTATATCGTCGGTTACGAGTTTTAGTACAATTACATTAACAACCCGCGAATAAAACAATGTCTGTCAGCAAAAACTGTCAATCTTTTACTTTTTACAGAAACGGATGGTGAAGATGAAAAACAAATTGTCGATTTCTCTTCTCGCATTGTGTATTGGATTATCCTCATCAATATCCATGTCAGTGAGTGCGAAAGATATCACTATTTATTACACAAACGATTTACATGCTCACGTAACGCCGGAAATCATTCCCTACGTCTCGAAAACTCGCCCGGTGGGCGGTTTTGCTCCTATCTCAAAAATTATTAAAGATGCTAAAGCCAAAGAAAAAGATATTTTCTTCTTTGACGCCGGTGACTATTTTACCGGACCCTATATAAGTACCCTGACAAAGGGTGAGGCGATCGTCGATATATTAAATACAATGCCTTACGATGCCGTTTCTGTAGGTAATCATGAATTTGATCATGGCATTAAAAACTTAACGACGCAGTTGGCGAAGTTAAAATTCCCGGTACTGCTTGATAACGTTTTTTACAGCGGCAGCAATACGCCGTTATTGGATACGCCATATACCATTGTTGAAAGGGATGGCATTAAAATCGGCGTGATTGGTATGCATGGCGTGTCTGCATTCTATGAGGCTATTGCCGCAGGCGCGCGTGAGGGCGTAGATTGCCGCGATCCTGTACCGTATGTAAAAAAAGCGCTGGAAGAACTAAAAGGCAAAGTTGACCTGACGGTACTGCTGGCGCATGAAGGCGTGCCTGGACGTCAATCCAGCGGTGGCGACGATGACGTTGCGCGTGCATTAAAAACCGATGTCGAGATGGCGAAAACGCTCCAGGGGTATGGGCTCAATGTGCTTATTACCGGTCACGCGCATAAAGGTACCCCAGAACCGATTAAAGTCGGCGACACGCTTGTCGTCTCTACCGATGCCTATAGCATCGAACTGGGTAAACTGGTTCTGGACTGGAACCCAGATACCAAAAAAGTAGACCGTTATAACGGTAAGTTGATTACTCTCTACGCAGATACCTACCAGCCCGATCCTACCACTCAGGCCAAAATTGACGAGTGGAATAATAAAGTTAAAAAAATCACCGATGAAGTGGTAGGTCATTCACCAGAAGTGATGACGCGTTCTTATGGCGAATCGGCCCCTACCGGTAACCTGATCGCCGACGCATTAATGTATAAGGTGCCTTATGCTGATGCTTCATTTTATAACGCGGGCGGGATACGTGCTGAGCTGCCAAAAGGGAACATTACCTACGGTGATATTCTGAGTATGAACCCCTTTACCAGCGATGTGCTAAGTATGGAAATTAGCGGTAAAGATCTCAGGGCAATCATGTCGCATGCCGCAGACCTGAAGAACGGGATACTGCATGTATCAAAATCGGTGCAATTTAACTACGACAGCACTAAACCGCTGGGCCAGCGCATTGTCGAGTTTACTATCAAAGGCCAGCCTGTTGAAGATAATAAAGTCTATACCGTTGCTATCGACTCCTTTATTGGGAAAGGGGGTGGCGGCTTCGATTTTACTAAAGGCAACAATGTTAAATACATTACTGGGTTAAAAACCCCTCAGGCCATTACTGACTATATCAGGCATGTGAATAACATCGTACCCGATCCCACTCTGCGTGTTGATGATATCAGTAAATAACAGGGTTTATCACTGTGAAAGGCTATGCGCCCCGGAGATCGCATAGTCTTTGTTATTTATCCGAACAACGGCAATTTGTACACCCTGAAGCCAGACAGATCGTAACGGTAGCTATCACCGTTTGCTTCGGCATTTTTAAAATAACCGGAAGAAATCGTTGCTTCGAAAAGCAATTCCTTCGTTTCTTTATGAATTTCCTGTAAAAGAAGAATGCCTAACGCCTGTGAACCTTCATCGGGATCAATGATGTCGCTATATCCGGGCTCTGAGGTAATAGGACGGTAATTTTCATCAACGGTATATCCACCAAAATGGATCACCAGATTACCGTTGCTCAAAAGATGTTTTGCACTGACATAGCTACTATACCCCCTGTTACCCACCTCGGTTTTACCGTACTCATACGGGCGGAATACAGTTTTAGCATTGAGGTCAATTTTGAACTGCACAACGCGGCTAAAATTATCAATCGGCAACAGGCTTTTTGCGTCATCACGAGAACGATAGTTACCGTTATCAAACACTAAAAACTCGACGATACCGGGTTGATCATTAGGGATCTTAACAACGTTATGTTGACCCCAGGTCCAGAATTGACGGTTAGCGTCGTCAATGCCCTCCTGAGTGGATAAATCATATAAGGGTGCATTCTGTTCATTAACCGGGGTAAGCAAATAATCTTCAAATTCAGATGCCCACCCCTCGTGGCTTGCCATAATAAATCGCAGCTCACCCGTATCAACATCTACCCCAAATACCGCCCCCTGATTTCGTCCCGATGCAATAACAAGGTTGTTTGTTTCATCGATGTAGCATTGATTAATATGCAGCCAGTCGTCCATTTCGACGTCCTGCCCCGGCGCACTGCCGGAAGGGCGGGCGGGGCGAGCATAGTCCATGACTTTTAACATGTCGTAATAAGCCACTTCAAGGCCCGTTGTCAAATCGACTATGGAGATGCCATCTTTCCCGGTTGAATATGCATCAGGCCGGCCATTACTGTATTCTGACGGGGCGATCACTCGATTATCGTCCAGAGGGAGTATTGAATGATGAAATTCATTATCCAGCAGATAGAAGGTATAAACGCGGCCAACAATGTCGAACTCATACATATTAAGGCAGTGATTGATACCCTGGGACGTTGCCAGAAAATGGCCGTTATCCATTCTGACGAAATTATAGGAAGGAATATCTTTTGTGGTATACCAACGCACGATCCCGTTCTGATCAAATGCCAAGTTGTAGCGATCAAATTGGGTCGTAAAATAAAAACCTTCACCGACCGACGCCAGATCATCCGTAGCGTGCGTCACACTGATAACCGGAAAGCCAAGGCTCACTTCTGCAGAATCAGGCAAAGGCAACGGAGCAGTCGCAATGGTATATTTTCCAACCTCCTGCGCATCGACCATGAGCGTAATGACGTTCAGGGTATCCGCAACCATTCCTGAAACAGGAATAACATTAGCGCCCTGTTGTAACTGCTGCGCCCAGGTCGCTGCGGACGTGACGCCGCCATTATCCTGTACACTTATCGTCAACGTTTGTTCGGCTTCTGCCCATAATCCGAGGCTGGCGCTCAACGGCGCGGTGCCATAAGGATTTAACCAGATGATGGCATGACCGAAATTATTATTTTCTCTTACTTCTGAAAGCATATTTTGATAAAGGGTATTATGTGCCAATACAAGGGCATTAGCGACATCGATTTTTTGATTTACAGGTTCACGCGGAGCTGGATAACCCGCTGAGAAGGATTTATCAGACATAATGAGACACCCTCTTGTTTAAGTAATACGGCTACGTAGCCGCGTAAACAAAATAAGGTGTAACCGGTCCACGACACGAATAAAAACGCATCATTATTTGTTATTTATGTATTTATATTAAACACCCTTACCCCAACATCAAGGAGGTAAACTGACAGAACCACACAGAGCATAAAGAGAATAATATCATGACCTTATATTCTATTAACCGCGAATTGATTTATGATGACCAGCGTCATGTTTTAAACAGGAAAGACGGTAAGCAAGGAATAAAATTAACCCATATGCGCGCTAAGCTAATGGATTTTATTTTAAAGAACAGACAGGCCAGAACATTGAGTAGAAAACAAATCGCGGATGAACTTTGGGGCCAAAGAAGCGAATTCATTCCTGAAGCCAATTTAACTCAATTGTTATATTTGATTCGAAGAGATCTCAAAACGTTCGGAATAGATAATTTGTTTATCACTATTCCTCGTCATGGAATACAAATAAACGCCGATGTGATAATTACGGTTGCGGCTGCTGACGTCTGCACAACTCAACGGGCAACCCGGCGACGCGTTCAGCGAACAGGACTTGCGCTGTTATGTCTCCTGATATTACTTTTTCTGTATATTGATTAATAAAAAAGCCTGAGATTAATTCACCTCAGGCTTTCAACTATGTGATAGTTAATTAACGTGTCAGATCGTCAAAGAATTTTTTTACGCCGTCGAAAAAGCTTTTGGAACGCGGGCTATTTTTTTCGCCCGTCGGGCCACCGAAACTTTCCTGCAAATCTTTCAGTAGCTGCTTCTGCTTCTCGTTGAGACCCACCGGGGTTTCTACCACTACGCGGCATAACAGGTCGCCCTGGGCACCGCCGCGTACCGATTTCACACCCTTGCCGCGCATGCGGAACAGCTTACCGGTTTGGGTTTCGTGCGGCACTTTCAGCTTAACGCGGCCATCCAGCGTCGGCACTTCGATTTCGCCGCCCAGCGCTGCCATCGCGAAGTTAATCGGCACTTCGCAATACAGGTTGTTGCCTTCACGTTCGAAGATCGGGTGCTGTTTCACTTGTACCTGGACGTACAAATCGCCTGCTGGTGCGCCGTGCTCGCCTGCTTCGCCCTCGCCTGCCAGGCGGATGCGGTCGCCGGTGTCCACGCCCGCCGGGATTTTAACCGACAGAGTTTTCGATTTCTCAACGCGTCCATGACCGTGGCATTTGGTGCACGGATCTTTGATCAACGTACCGCGGCCCTGACAGTGCGGACAGGTCTGCTGAACCGCAAAGAAGCCCTGACGCATCTGTACCTGGCCTGCGCCGTGGCAGGTCGGACAGGTCTGCGGCTGGGTGCCCGGTTTTGCACCGTTGCCGTGGCACACGTCGCACTCTTCCAGAGTCGGAATGCGGATCTCTTTAGTGACGCCACGCACCGCTTCTTCCAGCGTCAACTCCATGTTGTAACGGAGATCTGCACCGCGCGCCGCGCGCTGACGGCCACGTCCGCCGCCGAAGATATCGCCGAACACATCGCCGAAGATGTCGCTGAAATCCGCACCGCCGCCGCCAAATCCGCCGCCGCCCATGCCGCCCTGCTCAAATGCCGCATGGCCGTACTGATCGTAGGCCGCGCGTTTTTGCGCATCGGTCAGGATTTCATAGGCTTCTTTAATCTCTTTGAATTTGTCTTCAGCGTCTTTATCACCCTGATTACGGTCCGGGTGATATTTCATTGCCAGGCGTTTATAAGCCTTTTTGATTTCACGCTCTTCCGCGGTTTTCGGGACGCCTAAAATCTCGTAATAGTCTTTTTTCGCCATTTCTTTTATCTGCCCTTATTCCCTGTTTCATTCACGCCGCGCCCGCGTTGACCGTTACGCAACGCAAATTCATCCGGGAATACAAGAATAAACGGGCGGAGAGGAGATCCTCTTCGCCCGTATCAGTGTTTTACCCGTTCAAAGGGCGATTATTTTTTATCTTTAACTTCTTCGAACTCTGCGTCGACAACATCATCATCTTTCGCGTTGTTCGCAGAAGCGTCAGCACCGCCAGCCTGCTGCTGCGCGTGTTGCTGCTGGGCGATTTCCATCAGCTTCTGGGAAACCTGCGCCAGCGCCTGCATTTTGGCTTCGATATCTGCTTTATCTTCGCCTTTCAGCGCAGTTTCCAGCGCGGTCAGCGCAGACTCGATAGCGGTTTTATCGTCAGCTGGCAGTTGATCGCCTGCTTCTTCAACCTGCTTGCGAGTGCTGTGCACCAAGTGGTCTGCCTGGTTGCGGGTCTGTACCAGCTCTTCGAACTTACGGTCAGATTCCGCATTCGCTTCCGCTTCGCGCACCATTTTCTGGATTTCATCTTCGTTCAGACCAGAAGATGCCTTGATGGTGATTTTCTGCTCGCGGCCGCTGTTTTTGTCTTTCGCAGACACGTGCAGGATACCGTCCGCATCGATGTCGAAGGTCACTTCGATCTGCGGCATGCCGCGCGGTGCCGGGTTAATCCCGTCAAGGTTGAACTGGCCCAGAGATTTGTTATCGCTGGCGCGCTTACGTTCACCCTGCAGCACATGGATGGTTACCGCAGACTGGTTATCTTCCGCAGTAGAGAACACCTGGCTGTGCTTGGTCGGGATAGTGGTGTTTTTGCTGATCAGCGCCGTCATCACGCCGCCCATGGTTTCGATACCCAGAGACAGCGGGGTAACGTCCAGCAGCAGTACGTCTTTCACGTCACCGGTCAACACGCCGCCCTGAACCGCTGCGCCGATAGCCACAGCTTCGTCCGGGTTAACGTCTTTACGCGGCTCTTTGCCAAAGAACTCGGCAACTTTTTTCTGCACCATCGGCATACGGGTCTGACCGCCGACCAGGATCACGTCCTGCACGTCGGATACGGACAGGCCAGCATCCTGCAGTGCCACTTTCAGCGGCTCGATGGAACGGTTCACCAGGTCTTCTACCAGGCTTTCCAGTTTCGCGCGAGTCACTTTGATGTTCATGTGTTTCGGACCGGTGGCGTCTGCAGTGATGTACGGCAGGTTCACGTCGGTCTGCTGAGCAGAAGACAGCTCAATTTTGGCTTTTTCTGCCGCTTCTTTCAGACGCTGCATCGCCAGCGGATCGTTACGCAGATCGATACCCTGGTCTTTCTTAAACTCTTCCACCAGGTAGTTGATCATACGGCTGTCGAAGTCTTCGCCGCCCAGGTGGGTGTCACCGTTGGTCGCCAGTACTTCGAAGGTTTTTTCGCCGTCAACGTCGTCAATTTCGATAATAGAGATATCGAAAGTACCACCACCGAGGTCGTAAACCGCGATAGTACGGTTGCCGACTTCTTTATCCAGACCGTAAGCCAGCGCGGCAGCGGTCGGTTCGTTGATGATACGTTTTACTTCCAGACCTGCGATACGGCCAGCATCTTTGGTTGCCTGACGCTGAGCATCGTTGAAGTACGCAGGTACAGTGATAACCGCTTCAGTTACCGGTTCGCCCAGGTAATCTTCAGCTGTTTTCTTCATTTTCTTCAGCACTTCAGCAGAGATCTGCGGCGGTGCCATTTTCTGGCCTTTCACGTCAAGCCAGGCGTCGCCGTTATCGGCGGCGATGATTTTGTACGGCATGATGGCTTCATCACGCTGCACTTCTTCATCCTGGAAGCGGCGACCGATCAGGCGTTTAATCGCAAACAGCGTGTTCTGCGGGTTAGTCACTGCCTGACGTTTAGCCGGCTGACCTACCAGAGTTTCGCCATCCTGTGTATAAGCAATGATAGAAGGCGTGGTGCGGTCACCCTCGGCGTTCTCCAGAACACGTGCGGTTGTACCATCCATAATCGCGACACAAGAGTTAGTCGTCCCCAGGTCGATACCAATAATTTTACCCATCTAAACGTCTCCACTAAAAATTCGTCATTATGTGGTTGTGAACCTGTAATAAGGGCGAAACCGTGAGTTTCAACTGCCCCTTCATTATTTTTCACGTCCACTCACTGCGGTTGACTACAAGATGGGGTCGTATCGCTGCGCATCAAGGGGCAACAAATAAAATTTTTTTCTTTTACCTGTGCAGATCATAGACGGCGGAGTATTGGCTGATTATTATGCCGCGCCCGACACGGATCACACTTTCTGGCGGCGGGAATTTCTATCTCTACATTCACATGTTTTTGAGGATTTATGGGCAACACGAAGTTGGCTAACCCCGCTCCGCTGGGATTAATGGGTTTCGGCATGACCACTATTCTGCTTAACCTGCACAATATCGGTCTTTTCCCGCTGGACGGCATTATTCTGGCAATGGGGATTTTCTACGGCGGCATCGCGCAAATTTTCGCGGGCCTGCTGGAGTTTAAGAAAGGGAATACTTTCGGTTTAACCGCGTTCACCTCTTACGGTTCCTTCTGGCTGACGCTGGTCGCGATCCTGCTGATGCCAAAAATGGGCCTGGCAGAAGCGGCTAACGGACACTTCCTGGGTGTTTACTTAGGCATCTGGGGCATTTTCACCCTGTTCATGTTCTTCGGTACGCTAAAAGGCGCACGCGTTCTGCAATTCGTGTTCCTGAGCCTGACCGTTCTGTTTGCTCTGCTGGCTATTGGCCACCTGGCAGACAGCGAGAGCATCGTTCACGTGGCGGGTTGGATTGGCCTGATCTGCGGCGCAAGCGCGATTTACCTGGCGATGGGCGAAGTGCTCAACGAGCAATATGGCCGCACCGTGCTGCCGATTGGCGAACAGCACTAAGATTCAGCGCATCTTCACCTAACGGCTGCCGTCTGGCGGCCGTTTTTTTATTCCACCGCCAGCGACGGCATCATTCGATGAGATAGTGACGAATATCTGAAGGCGCGTACCCCTGCTCCCATAACGCCTTCATGGTACGCATGTAAGGTGCGACATAGGTAAAAAACGCCCGATAGCTGGGGCAGAAGTAATTTAGCTCAGGAAGACCGCGCGATGAGAGCATAATACGATCTTTCGGGCAGCCGCCATGACAGGCAGTCCTGACGTCGCAGACGGCGCACTCCGGCGCTTGTGGCCGTTTTTTCTGACTAAACGCATGATTCGCCTGGCTGTCCCGCATTTGCTGGATTGTCTGCTGATGAAGATTCCCCAGCAGGTATTCCGGGCTCACGAAATGGTCACATTGATAAAAATCACCGTTGAGTTCCAGCGCAAAGGCGCTGCCACAGGCGGGTGCAAACACGCAGGTTAGCGCAGGCATACCACAGTTGACCGCAAACGCATGTTCAAAAAGCGGAATCTCAATCAGCCCAATATCCTGGCGAACCCACTGCGCAAAAATCGTGGTTAAAAACGTGCCGAAGTCTGGGGGCTTAACGCTGCGTTCATGAATACCTTCATCAGTGGTTTCAAGCAGCGGAATAAACTGCATATGCCGGCTGCCGAGCTTTTTCAGGTATTCGTATACCCGCAGTGGATGCTGGCTATTAAGCGCGTTAATCACCGTCAGGGTGTTAAATGCCACACCGTGCTTTTGCAGTAACTTTACTGCATTCTCGACGCGCTGATGGGTCGGTTTACCGGCGTTGGTTTTGCGAAAAGCATCATGGAGTAAGGCGTCACCGTCCACGGAGATGCCAATTAAAAAATGGTGTTGACTAAAAAAACGGCACCAGGCATCGTCCAGCAACACGCCATTGGTCTGAAAGGTATTAATCAGGGTTTTGCCCTGGGCGAATTGCTTTTGCAGGGCAACGGCGCGCTGAAAAAAAGCCAGGCCGGCGAGCGTAGGCTCGCCGCCCTGCCAGGCAAAAATCACCTCATCGGTGTCCTGGGCAGCAATATGTTGTTGGATAAGCTGGCTTAGCGTTTCATCGTCCATACAACGCGCGTTACGGTGGGGGTAAAGCCGGGCTTTTTCGAGATAGAAGCAGTAATCGCATCCGAGATTACATAATGCGCCGGTGGGCTTGACCATAACATGACAGCTTTTCATCATCCTTTCCTTTATACAATGGCCCTGTGCCGACAGGGCCGTCATTTCCTTTACCTTAGTTCCAGTCTACCGGCGTGGGTTTTTCGCCACGCGCTTCCATCAGTGCGTCATGCTCAACGCTGTATTTATAATTTTCAAATGCAGACACCAGCCGTTTTTCAACCTCAGGCTGCTTGCCAAGCTGGTTCATGGTTTCTCCACGATCCAGTTTCATGTTGTAGAGATACTTCGGCTTACTGTCGCGATCGAAAATCATCTTCCAGTCACCGTCACGCAGCGCCCACATATCGGTAGGATCGTCCTGGAATGGCATATCGATGGCCGTCAAAATGGGTTTTTGGCGGGTGAGGGTTTTCCCTTCCAGTACCGGCACAATGGATTCGCCGTCAATGACGCGATCTTTCGGTAAATCAAAGTGGGTCAATTCAGCCAGGGTTGGCAGAATATCCAGGCCGCTCACCGGAACATCAGATACCGTGCCCGCCGGTAAATTTTTGCCGTATTTCACAATGGCTGGCACGCGTGTACCGCCATCCCAAAGATTATCTTTACGGCCGCGCAATCCGTCGGTTTCACCTGCCAGGTTGAGTTCATACCATTTACGGGCTTCGCGGGTAACCGGACCGTTGTCACTGGTAAAAATCACGATGGTGTTGTCTTCCTGGCCCATCGCTTTAATTTTCGCCAGCACTTTACCGACCTGCTCATCCATATAGCTAATATTGGCGTAATATTCGCCCGGCCCGCGATACGGTTTATCTGCCCAGTCGGCGTAGAACAGATCCTGATGCTGTTTCTCATACTCACTCATGTACGCGTTATACATATCGAGATATTTTTTCGACGAAGCCAGTGGGCTATGAACTTCGGTAAACGCCACGTACATAAAGAAAGGTTTATTATCTTTCTTATTATCTAACCAGTTAATGGCCTCCTGGCTGACAAACTCGCCGCTGATCTGATTAACGGTACCCAGCGCTTTGCCATTACGATAAAAACCGTTGGGATAGACCACCCCGTAACGCGGACGCTCTTTGGCTTTATCGAGGTCGCTGGTCACGAATCCGGCGGCATTGACCAGGGTGTACTGGAATCCTGCATCTTCAGCCTGCGGCTGGTCGTGGCGATCGGCCCCGGCATTCAGGTGCCATTTCCCCATCATCGCCGTGTCGTACCCTTTATCCTTCAGGTAATTCGCGATGGTTTTTTCATTACGGCCCAACGCCACATTTTTAGTCACCGGGATCCATGAACGAATGCCGGTACGGAATGGCGTACGTCCGGTTAACAACCCGGCGCGCGAGGGCGAACACAGCGGTGCTGGCGCGTAATATTGAGTAAAACGCACCCCTTCCTGCGCCAGCTTGTCGATATTCGGCGTTTTCACAATCGGATGACCGTAAGCACCCAGATCGCCATAGCCCAGGTCATCCGCCAAAATAATGACGACGTTCGGTTGTTGTGTATTAGCGCCTGATGCTGGTGTGGCTGCCATGGCGGAATGCATCACGACCGGCGCGCAAAACGCGGCGCTGACCAGCGTGGCCAAAATATGTTTTTTCATCGCCTGTTCCTTATTTATTAAAATTCGTAGCCGAGCATATAAATCAATTGATCGCCGTAGTTTTCATAGCCGAGTTTGTTATCGAAATAACGGTACGTCATACTGGCTTTGAAATGAGGGTAGAATTTCCAGGTAAGCGTTAACCCGCCGTTAATACCGTTTTTGCTGTGCTGTTGTTCTGCATAAGCATCATTACGGTCGAGTTCAAATTCATTCCAGTTGGAGAGCACCATCTTTTCGCCCCACAGGTCGAAAAACCAGGCAGCCGTCCAGCCGACGACATAGCCATTCAAACCATTGGCCTGGCCGTATTCTCTGGAGGTGTAGTCAGAAGAGAGGTTGTGTAGTGCGACATAGGGTTTAAAGAAGCCCTGAGGGCCTGACCAGCCCAAATAGCCGAAGCCGTACATCATATTCAGCTCATCACCCCATTTATTTTCGAACTGACCATACAGCTTGCCCATAAAGCTAAAATCAGAATCAAATAAACGCACGTGAGTTTGTGCAGAAAGTACGTGGTTGCGGCCTTCAACTGCGTGATTTAATACGTTGCTTTCATAGAAAGAATAAAACTCACCTTTATCAAATATGGCGCCGAAATCTGCCGTTGCCTTCCAGACTTCGCCACGGTGAGTATTTTCAAAACCGGTGTTCCAGTTAGCATAACCCGCATTAATCGAGCCATATGACGTTTTTAATTCTAATGCCTGCGCCTGCCCGGCGAGTAAACCGGTTAGTACGAGCGCTGTCCCCCCAAGGTACTTTATTCTCATCGTTGTTACTCCCTGTAGTTTTACGTGCAAAACATCTCTTTCATCGGGGTGCATGGTAGGGAGTGAGGAATAAAATATTCGTGATAATTTTCACACATTATTTGTGAGGATTTTCACATGCAGGCAAAGTGACAAAAATTGGGGGTAATGGAGGGGTAACTTACTGATAATAAGAAGGAGATTACCAAAAAAATCACTGCAAGCAGATAGCTCGCAGTGATCGACCGGTATTATCGGGCAACGGCATCTTGTGCCAGGGCATCATACTGGCCATGTCCCTGACGCAGCCAGATGCCCAATCCCAATCCCATTAGTGCAAGCGCTAATACGTACCATGCTGGTGCCATGGGTGAAATCCCCATGAGTACCGTTACGGCAATGGGGGTCAGTCCGCCAAAGATGGCATAGGAGACATTGTAGGAAAAGGAAATGCCGGTGAAGCGCACTTCCGCCGGGAAGGAACGCACCATGACGTATGGCACCGCGCCCACCACGCCCACACACAGCCCTACCGTGCCATACAGCAAGAACAGTTGCTCAGGGTGCGTACCGGACAGATGGTAGAAAAACCAGCTGGAACATGCCAACAGCAGGCTGCCGATGATAAAGGTTTTGCTGGCTCCGAAACGGTCTACCGCCAGCCCGGCGATCAGGCAACCAAAGCACAGCATGATGGTGGCGATACTGTTCGCCTGAAGCGTCAACGCAGGCGCAAAGCCATACTGTTTTTGCAGCCAGACCGGCGACATCAAAATCACCACCACGATGCCCGCAGACAGCAGCCAGGTCAGCAGCATTGAGACCACCACCGCTTTTTTATGCCGTACTACCACGGTCTTAACCGGTAGCTCTTGCGCCAGCGCTTTGCGCTGCTGCATTTCGAGGAAAATCGGCGTCTCCTGCAACCAGCGGCGTAGATACATGGCGACCAGGCCAAACGCACCGCCAAGCAGGAACGGCACGCGCCAGCCCCAGTCATGTACCGCTTGCGGGGTCATGCTGGTGTTGACCAGCGTGGCGACGACCGAGCCGAGCAGGATCCCCACCGTCAGGCCCGCGGTCAGCGTTCCGCAGGCAATACCGATACGCCGAGCCGGGACGTGTTCAGCCACAAATACCCATGCGCCGGGCACTTCGCCGCCAATTGCCGCGCCCTGTAACAAACGCATCAGCAACAGCAATAGCGGCGCGGCAATGCCTGCGGTGGCATAAGTGGGCAATAAGCCCATCGCCAGCGTCGGCACCGCCATCAGCAGGATACTCAGCGTAAACATTTTCTTACGGCCAACCAGATCGCCAAAATGCGCCATGATGATGCCGCCCAGCGGGCGCGCCAGATAGCCCGCCGCAAAGATGCCAAAGGTCTGCACCTGGCGCAGCCATTCGGGGATATCAGTGGGGAAAAACAGCTCGCCGACCACGGCAGCAAAGAAAACGAAGATAATAAAGTCGTAAAACTCCAGCGCGCCGCCGAGGGCGGCAAGAGTCAGCGTTTTATAATCCTGACGATTCAGAGGACGATTGTGTTGTGACATAAGAGACCGTTTGTAAACAGAGGTGGTGTAATAGCGTTATACGATAACTGTAAAGTAACAATTACTATACCGTATCAATTGCATTACACCAGTTGCTTTCGCTGTTATGTCACTCCACCGGAGATTTTAGGGTTTTATCTCGCGAACTGCGCTCTTGGGACGAAATGCAGCTACCACATCAGCACATGTCTCTACATAGGGGCCATCAAGCAGTTGGATGCAGTAAGGAACGCTGGCAAAAATACCCGCGACGGCGACCTTACCGCTCGCGTCACGCAGCCCTTCCAGCGTTTCTTTAATCGACTTTGGCTGGCCAGGAAGATTAAGGATCAGCGCCTGTTTACGGATCACCCCAACCTGGCGCGACAAAATCGCCGTCGGCACAAAGTTAAGGCTAATCTGGCGCATTTGCTCGCCAAAGCCGGGCATTTCACGGTCGGCGACGGCCAGTGTCGCGTCAGGGGTCACATCGCGGCGCGCGGGGCCGGTGCCCCCGGTGGTCAGGACTAAATGGCAACCCATCTCATCCACCAGCTCGCAGAGCGTTTGTTCGATAACCGGCTGTTCGTCGGGGATGAGGCGCGTTTCAACGGTGAACGGGGTAGTGAGTGCCGACGCGAGCCATGCTTCAAGCGCGGGGATGCCTTTGTCCTGATAAACGCCGGTGGACGCGCGATCAGAAACAGAAACCAGGCCAATACGTAATGTGTCCATATCCATTCCGAAAATGATTCAAAAGTGACGGAATGATACACCGAGTGGGGAAATGCAGACAGGGGAAGCGGGGATTACGTGACGCAGAGCGTGTGGCCGGGCTAAACCCGGCCACGGGAAAAATTACAGCAGATCGCCGATCATTTTTTCCAGTTTTTCCTGGTCAACCGCAAACTTACGGATGCCGTCAGCCAGTTTATCAACCGCCATCGGATCCTGGTTGTGCTGCCACAGGAACTCAGACTCAGTGATACGCTCAGGACGCGCTTTCACTTCACCGCTAAAGGCCAGTTTACGTTCAACCGCGCCTTCGCTTTCCGCCAGTTCTTTCAGCAGTGCCGGCGCAATGGTCAGACGGTCGCAGCCCGCCAGTTCCAGAATTTCGCCCACGTTACGGAAGCTTGCGCCCATCACCACGGTTTCGTAACCGTGCTGTTTGTAGTACTCGTAAATTTCAGTGACTGACACCACGCCCGGATCTTCAGCACCAACATACTCTTTCTTATCGGTGTTGGCTTTGTACCAGTCGAGGATACGGCCCACGAACGGAGAAATCAGGAACACGCCCGCTTCAGCACAGGCGCGCGCCTGGGCGAAGGAGAACAGCAGCGTCAGGTTACAGTTGATGCCTTCTTTTTCCAGCTGCTCCGCGGCGCGGATACCCTGCCAGGTAGAAGCCAGTTTGATCAGAATCCGATCGTTGCTGATGCCGGCATCGTTATACAGCTTGATCAGACGCTTGGCTTTTACGATGCTCGCTTCGGTATCGTAAGAAAGACGTGCATCCACTTCAGTAGAGATGCGGCCCGGGATCAGCTTCAGGATTTCCAGGCCGATATTCACGGCCAGCTTATCCGACGCATCCACAATCTGCTGCTCGCGGGAATCGCTTTGCGCACGCGCCCAGGTCACCGCATCGTCAATCAGTTTGCGGTATTCAGGAATTTGCGCGGCGTTCAGAATTAAAGAAGGGTTGGTGGTTGCATCCTGCGGCTGGTACAGCTTCATTGCCGCGATGTCTCCGGTATCAGCCACTACGGTTGTGAACTGACGAAGGGAGGTCAATTTGTCCGTCATAATAGAGGTCTCTTCAAAACTGCGTGTTAGGGAGATGTAATCGGTCTGCGGTGATGATAACACGACGCCCGAACAGCGCAACCGCAGCAATTCAGGCGGGCACAGTGTGATAAACTACGGAATTCGATAACCTGCAAAGTATCACGAAGGATAGCGGTCAGTGCTGTTGCGCAAACCGGGTGAGTTGATCAAGAGGGATGTGAATGCCGGATTTTCTGACGTTTATCAACGAAATACTTTGGGGCTCTATCCTCATCTATCTGCTGCTGTGCGCAGGGATCTGGTTCACGTTGCGCAGCGGATGTGTGCAGTTCCGCTATATCCGCTATTTCCCCCGGGCATTAAGAAAGAGTTTTACCCCGCAACCCGACGGTTTAACGGCATTCCAGGCGCTGTGCACCAGCCTGGCGGCGCGCGTTGGCAGCGGCAATATCGCGGGCGTTGCGCTGGCGATCTCAATGGGCGGCCCCGGCGCGGTGTTCTGGATGTGGGTAACGGCGCTGATTGGCATGGCGACCTCGTTTGCCGAATGCTCGCTTGCGCAACTGTATAAAGGCCGCGACCGCAACGGGCAGTTTCGCGGCGGCCCGGCCTGGTATATGGAGCGCGGGCTCGGCATGCGCTGGATGGGCGTGCTGTTTTCTCTTTTCCTGCTGCTGTCGTTTGGCCTGGTGTTTAATGCCGTCCAGGCCAGTTCTGTGGCCTTTGCGTTGGATCATGCCTGGCAAATTCCCAAATGGCTGACGGTCAGCGTGCTGGCGGCGCTAACCCTGCTGGTCTGCGTCCGGGGCATGCGCGGGATCGCCCGGCTGGCGCAATGGCTGGTGCCCGTAATGGCAATTGTGTGGGTACTGACGGGGCTGGTGATTATCGCTCTGCATGCCGACAAAATGCCTGACGTGATCGACGCGATCTTTACTGGCGCATTTGGCTGGCAGGAAGCGGCGTCCGGCGTCATGGGCTATACCTTCAGCCAGGCGCTGACCAGCGGCTTTCAGCGCGGCATGTTTTCTAACGAAGCGGGCATGGGTTCGACGCCTAACGCGGCGGCGGCGGCCTCGTCATGGCCGCCCCACCCTGCCGCGCAGGGCATCGTGCAGATGATCGGCGTGTTTGTCGATACGGTGATTATTTGCAGCGCCACGGCGGTGATTATCCTGATCGCCGGGCTACCGGAAAAACCCCTGACGCCGGATGAGGGAATTTTACTCACCCAACATGCACTGGTGAGCCTGTCCGGGCACTGGGCCAGCGGCTATCTAGGCCTTATCGTGTTGCTGTTCGCGTTTACCTCTATTGTCGCCAACTACGCCTATGCGGAAAATAATCTGGTGTTTTTGCGTATCGATACCCAGCGCAATATCTGGCTGCTGAGAATAAGCGTAATAGTGATGGTGATGCTGGGCGCAGTCGTCAACCTGACACTGGTATGGCATCTGGCCGATATCTCTATGGCCCTGATGGCAATCACCAACCTGACGGCCATTCTGTTGCTGTCGCCCGTTGTGAAAACCCTCGCTGCGGACTATCTACGCCAGCGAAAGCTAGGGGTGAAGCCGCATTTCGATCCGGCACGCTTTCCTGATATCCAACACCAGCTTGCGCCGGATGTGTGGGAAAATATCCCGCGAGAGTGAGCGCAAACTGATTGCATCCATTGGTCACCTTTGCATCAAAATTTGTTACAGTCACCAAAAAGCCTGTAAGGAAAAGCAATGCTGTTACTGATTTCACCTGCTAAAACGCTGGACTATCAAAGCCCGCTGGCCACGAAACGCTATACCCAACCCGAGTTGCTGGAATACTCCCAACAGCTGATTGGCGAAGCGCGCAATTTATCTGAAGCGCAGATCAAAGCGCTGATGGGCGTGAGCGATAAAATCGCCTCCCTGAACGCGACCCGTTTCCATGACTGGCATCCTGACTTTACCCCTGATAATGCGCGCCAGGCGATCCTGGCGTTTAAAGGGGATGTCTATACCGGGCTTCAGGCCGACACTTTCAGCGAGGCGGATTTCGATTTTGCCCAGCGTCATTTGCGGGTGTTATCGGGGTTGTATGGCGTGTTGCGCCCGCTGGATCTGATGCAACCTTACCGGCTGGAAATGGGTATTAAGCTGGAGAATACCAAAGGCAGCGATCTTTACACCTTCTGGGGCGACATCATTACCCATACGCTCAACGACGCGCTGGCCGCCCAGGGCGACAACGTTTTGGTTAACCTGGCGTCTGATGAGTATTTTAAAGCGGTGCGTCCGGCGAAGCTGAACGCGAAAATCGTGAAGCCAGTATTCCTCGATGAGAAAAACGGCAAATTTAAGGTAATCAGTTTCTACGCCAAGAAAGCGCGCGGATTAATGAGCCGCTACGTAATCGAAAACCGCCTGACCCTGCCCCAGCAGCTGACCCAGTTTGACGTAGACGGCTATGCCTGGGATCGCGATATGTCGAGCGAAACCGAGCTGGTATTTAAGCGTCCTGAACGCTAAGCAATAAAAAGGCCCGGCGCTTTCGCAGACCGGGCCATTGGGTTAAAGGCTTATCAGGCTTTGGTCATCATCAACTGACGTAACGCCGCGAAATCCGCCGGCAGCGAGTGCGACAACAGCGGCAGGTCGGCGCGCTCAGCCAGCTCTTTCGGCAGATCCAGCGTCTCGCCCAGAATCGACTCTACGCTTTCTTTAAATTTAGCCGGATGCGCCGTACCGAGGAATAACCCGTATTCCCCCGGACGCAGTTGATCGCGTAACGCGCGATAAGCAATCGCCGCATGCGGTTCAGACACATAGCCGCCCGCTTTCAGTTCACGCATCGTTTCCTGAGTCACGTTATCGTCCACCGCCGCATGGCCGAGTTCATTCAGACGCCACACTTTACGGCGGAACAGCTCTTCCACGCGCGGCCAGTTGTTCGGCTGAGAAACGTCCATCGCGTTAGACAGCGTCGCCACGGTGGCCTTAGGCTGCCATTCGCCGTTTTGTAAGAAACGCGGCACGGTGTCGTTGGCATTAGTGGCAGCGATAAAGCGCTTCACCGGCAGACCGAGGGATTTTGCCAGCAACCCGGCGGTGAGATCGCCGAAGTTGCCGCTGGGCACGGAAACCACCAGTTGGTTACGCGCTTCCTGCGGCAGTTGCGCCACGGCTTCGAAGTAATAGCAAATCTGTGCCAGCAGGCGGCTGATGTTGATAGAATTCGCCGAATTCAGACCCAGCGCCACTTTCAGTTCTTCATCGTCGAACGCCTGTTTCACCAGCGCCTGGCAGGCGTCAAAATCGCCGTCGATCGCCACGGTTTCAATGTTGCCGCCCAGGGTGCAGAACAGTTTTTCCTGGAGCGGGGAAATCTTGCCCTGCGGATAGAGGATCACTACGCGCACATTTTTGAGGCCGTAAAACGCGTGGGCTACCGCTGCGCCGGTGTCGCCGGAGGTGGCGGTTAAAATGGTCACCGGCTTGTCACCGCTGATGTGGGTCAGCATCTGGGCCATAAAACGGCCGCCAAAATCTTTAAATGCCAGCGTCGGGCCGTGGAACAACTCCAGGCAACCGATATCCGGCTCCACGCTTTTCACCGGTGCCGGGAAGGCAAACGCTTCGCGCACGCGGTTTTGGAGGATCTGTTGCGGGATTTCATCGCCAATAAACGCCGCGAGGATTTTTGCGCTGCGCGAGACGAAATCCAGCTTCAGCATCTCGTCGATTTCAGTGAGGCTGAATTCCGGTAAATCGTGCGGGAAAAACAGCCCCTGGTTTTTGCCAAGTCCTTGCGTAACGGCCTGCGCAAAGCTGACCTGTTCGTTGTGATCTTTCAGATTATAAAGTTTCATGCGTTATCCCAGTACTCGTGCGCCAGCCGTGTCCAGACGGCAAATATGTACAAAGCCTTCCTGATTTTGCAGGTAGTGTTGTTGCAGCCAGTCCGCCATGCGCTGCGCCGTTTCCGGGTTATCGCACACCGCAAACAGGGTCGGGCCGGAGCCGGAAATCCCGCAGGCCAGCGCCCCGATATCGGCAGCGGCTTGACGCGCCTGGCTAAAGCCCGGCAGCAGTTTGGTGCGATACGGTTCGGCAATCACATCGCGCATCAGCTTCGCCGCCAGCAGCGGCTGGCGGGTGTGGCAGGCGTGAATAAAGCCCGCCAGGTAACGCCCGTGAGCGATGCAATCCTGGCGGCGATACTGCGCCGGTAAAATCGCCCGCGCTTCGGCGGTGGAAACCTTAATACCCGGATAGGCCATGACCCACAGCCACTCATCAAAGCCTGGCACCTGCTGGCTGATAATGCCGTTCTCTTCCAGCATCAACTGCAACCCGCCTAAAAAGCAGGGCGCGACGTTGTCGTAATGGATACTGCCGGAGATGCGCCCTTCCAGCTCGCCCATCAGCGCCAGCAAGCGCGTGTCGTTAAGCGGCTTGCCGCAAAATTCATTCATCGCCATCAGGCCCGCCACCACGGAACAGGCGCTAGAGCCCAGACCGGAGCCGATCGGCATATTTTTTTCCAGGGTCATCGCCACCGGCACGGTTTTGCCAATCTCCTGGCAAAAACGCTCCCAGCATTGATAAACGATGTTTTCACGCGGCTCGCTGGGTAATTTGCTGACGAATTGCCCGCGATTGGTCAGAGAAAACTGCTCCGCCGCCTCAACCGTGACGCAATCGCCCAACAACTCGCCGCTGGCGGGCGTCACCGCCGCGCCTAATACATCAAACCCCACGCTGACATTCCCAATGGAGGCTGGGGCATATACTTTGACCATTTTAAACTCCTAACTTCCATGACAGGGTACGCAGCAAATCGGCAAACACGCCTGCGGCAGTCACATCGTTACCCGCACCGTAACCCCGAAGTACCAGAGGCAGCGGCTGATAATAGTGGCTATAGAACGCCAGGGCGTTTTCGCCGTTTTTAACTTTATACAGCGGATCGTTGCCGTCTACGGCGGCAATTTTCACGCGGCAGGTGCCATCGTCTTCGATAAGGCCAACATAGCGCAGCACTTTGCCTTCATCACGCGCCTGCGCCACCCGGGAAGAAAAGTCATCATCCAGTTGGTT
Organism: Atlantibacter sp. MEI4A-1023; assembly: GCF_056155425.1. Taxonomy (NCBI): domain Bacteria; kingdom Pseudomonadati; phylum Pseudomonadota; class Gammaproteobacteria; order Enterobacterales; family Enterobacteriaceae; genus Atlantibacter; species Atlantibacter sp. MEI4A-1023. Next base: position 609,441 of record NZ_CM149568.1, on the reverse strand, counting down.
CAGGCGAGCCATAAAGCTGGCGACGTCGCCTTCCGCATCAAAACTCGCCGGGAGTACCGGTTCAACGACAATATCTGAAAGTTCCAGGCTGCGCCCGGTCTCACGTGCCAGAATCAACAATTTACGCGCCACGTCCATGCCGCTGAGATCGTCGCGCGGATCCGGCTCGGTATAGCCCATTTCACGCGCTGTGTTGGTGGCTTCGGAGAGTTTCATCCCCTCGTCCAGCTTGCCGAAAATAAACGACAGCGAGCCGGATAAAATGCCGGAGAAGCGTTGCAGCTCGTCACCGGCGTTCAGCAGGTTCTGGAGGTTTTCGATAACCGGAAGGCCCGCGCCGACGTTAGTGTCGTAGAGGAATTTACGGCGTGATTTCGCCGCCGCCTGACGCAACTGATGGTAGTAATCCATCGAGGAGGTATTGGCTTTCTTATTCGGGGTGACCACGTGGAAACCTTCGCTCAGGAAATCCGCGTACTGATCGGCCACCGCCTGGTTAGAGGTACAGTCAACGATCACCGGGTTGAGCAGGTGATACTCTTTCACCAGGCGGATCAGGCGGCCAAGATTGAACGGCTCCGATGCCTGGCCCAGTGCATCGCGCCAGTTTTCCAGATCCAGACCATGAACGTTGGTCAGCAGCGCTTTTGAGTTGGCAACGCCGCACACCCGTAAATCGATATGCTTCTGCTTTAGCCACGCCTGCTGGCGCTTAAGCTGCTCCAGCAGCGCCCCGCCGACCCCGCCGACGCCAATCACAAACACTTCGATCACCTGATCGGTGTTGAACAGCATCTGATGAGTGACGCGAACGCCGGTTGTGACATCATCATTGCTGACTACCACCGAAATGGAGCGTTCAGACGAGCCCTGGGCAATCGCCACGATGTTGATATTGGCGCGCGCCAGCGCCGCGAAGAACTTGGCGGAGATACCGCGCAGGGTGCGCATACCGTCGCCGACAACGGAGATAATCGCCAGACGCTCCATTACCGCCAGCGGCTCCAGCAATCCTTCTTTCAGCTCCAGATAAAACTCATCCTGCATCGCCCGCTGCGCCCGCACGCTGTCGGCCTGCGGCACGCAGAAGCTGATGCTGTATTCAGATGAGGACTGGGTGATCAGCACCACTGAAATACCTGCGCGGGACATCGCCGCAAACACGCGCGCCGCCATGCCGATCATGCCTTTCATCCCCGGACCGGAGACGCTGAACATCGCCATATTATTCAGGTTACTGATGCCCTTCACCGGCAGGCCGTCTTCATCACTGCTGGCGCCAATCAGGGTGCCTGGCGCTTGCGGGTTGCCGGTATTTTTAATCAGACAGGGGATTTGGAACTGGGCGATAGGGGCGATAGTGCGGGGGTGGAGAACTTTTGCGCCGAAATAGGAAAGCTCCATGGCTTCCTGATACGACATCGATTTCAGTAGCCTGGCGTCCGGCACCTGGCGCGGGTCGCAGGTATATACGCCGTCGACGTCAGTCCAGATCTCACAACAGTCGGCGCGCAAACAGGCGGCCAGCACGGCGGCGGAATAGTCAGAACCGTTACGGCCCAGCACCACCAGCTCGCCCTTCTCATTCCCGGCAGTAAAACCGGCCATCAGGATCATATGATCGGCGGGAATACGGCTGGCGGCGATACGACGGGTGGATTCAGCGATATCCACTGTCGATTCGAGGTAATGGCCCACCGCCAGCAGTTTTTCAACCGGGTCGATAACGCTGACCTTATGGCCGCGCGCCTCAAGCAGGCCCGCCATAATGGCAATCGACAATTTTTCACCACGGCAAATCAGCGCCGCATTGATGCTGTCCGGGCACTGCCCAAGAAGGCTGATGCCGTGCAGGATATGATTAATCTGGGCAAATTCTTGGTCGACCAGAGCCTTGAGTTGCGCCAGAGGGAAACCGGGTTGCTCAGCGGCCAGGCCGTTAAGCAGATCGGCAAAGATTTTTTCGGCATCGCTGATATTCGGCAGCGCATCCTGACCCCCGATGGTTTTTTCAATCATTGCCACCAGATGGTTAGTAATTTTCGCCGGGGCAGAGAGAACCGTCGCCACCTGCCCCTGTCTGGCATTACTTTCCAGAATGTCGGCTACGCGCAGAAAACGTTGCGCATTCGCCACTGATGTACCGCCAAATTTCAACACTCGCATGGTATTACCCCTTGATTTCTGGTCGAAAAAAAAGCCCGCACTGTTCAGGTGCGGGCTTTTTTCAGTTTTTCCTGTACGCGTCAGCCCGCCCCGTTACCTGTGGTAATGGTGGTGGTTGTAATAATGGTGTTCAGGCTGATGCGAGTCATGGATGTTGTGTGCTCTATATCTAATTTCTGTTGCTGTACCCTATTGGTTAAAGTATCTGTTGCGCCAAGTCAATGAATTTCTCATTTAGTCACCTTTCGCAACCATCACTCACCGTTCTGCCGCTGGGTCATAAAATATCGGATACGACGAGTTAACGGCGAATAACCCCAATCTTATCACCATGGATTGCTTAAAATGCAGAGTTTTACTCTGCGAGTTTTTTTTCGATATCGTGCAGTAAACGGTGCAACATGGCGGTATCGCGCTGTTCAAGAAGCCCTAAACGCTGAGTCAGCCAGTCAGACATTTTGTTGTCATCCTGAACGTCGAGTTTTTCAAGCAAAACGCTAACGCGACGGCGCAACGCGTCAAGTTGCTGTCCCGGCACCGGTTCGCTCTCTTCCCGCTTCGTTTGCATTAATGATGCTAATTGATAGCAATACACCATGACTGCCTGCCCCAGGTTCAGTGAAGGGTAATCCGCAACCATAGGCACGCCCGTTAAAATATCTGCCAGTGATAATTCATCATTCGTCAGACCGGAATCTTCCCGGCCAAATACCAGCGCAATTCGGCTCATCCATTGTTGCTTTTCTTGCAATAACGGCACCAGTTGCTCCGGCGTGGCGTAATAATGAAACTTCGCCCGGCTGCGTGCGGTGGTCGCAACGACAAAGTCAACGTCGGCAACCGCATCGGCAAGTGTCGGGTAAAATTTAACATTATCAATAATATCGCCCGCGCCATGGGCGACCCACCGTGCAGCAGGTTGTAAGTGGGCGTCGCTGGCAACAATGCGCAACTCATTAAAACCCATCGTTTTCATTGCCCGCGCAGCGGCACCGACATTTTCTGGTCTGACGGGTGATACCAAAATTATTGGAAATAACATTCAGTTCTCTCATGCCAATAAATGACAAAAAAACGTGATAGAGCTCAACATATTACGCGGCGAGAATTTACATTGCGATAACAAAAAGCGCAGTATTTGAACACAGCCTTTTATCAGGCTTATTTAAGTTTTCATCTATAAAAGCTTCAGGCAATATGTTAATAAAAGTATGATATCATTCTGTTTAGCATGAATAAATTTTATTAAGATATTGCCTTAAAATTGGATTCAGTCTATTAATTAGTTAACGCATGAAACTATCGGATAGTTTGCAAAATTGTGATTATCCCGAGTATTCAGCGACGATGATTTCAAGAAATTGTTATCGTGCTACAATTGAATTTGATATATGTCAACGAAGCGTAGTTTTATTAGGTGTCGCCGTTCTCTTAGCCTGTTATGTTGCTGTTAAAATGGTTAGGATGGCAGCCGTTTTTGACACCGTCGGGTCCAGAGGGAAAGTACCCACGACCAAGCTAATGATGTTGTTGACGTTGATGGAAAGTGCATCAAGAACGCAATTACGTACTTTAGTCATGTTACGCCGGGCATGTTAATTTTCAGCATGTACCAGGCAGGTCAGGGACTTTTGTACTTCCTGTTTCGATTTAGTTGGCAATTTTAGGTAGCAAACATGCAGACCCCGCACATTCTTATTGTTGAAGACGAGTTGGTAACACGCAACACGTTAAAAAGCATTTTCGAAGCAGAAGGCTACGATGTGTCTGAAGCCACCGATGGCGCTGAGATGCATCAGATCCTCTCTGACAATGACATCAACCTGGTGATCATGGACATCAACCTGCCGGGCAAAAACGGCCTGTTGCTGGCGCGCGAGCTGCGTGAGCAAGCCAATGTGGCGCTGATGTTCCTGACTGGCCGCGATAACGAAGTCGATAAAATTCTCGGCCTCGAAATCGGCGCGGACGACTATATCACTAAGCCATTCAACCCGCGTGAACTCACCATTCGCGCACGTAATCTGCTGTCGCGTACCATGAATCTTGGCACCATCAGCGAAGAGCGTCGCAATGTTGAAAGCTATAAGTTCAACGGTTGGGAGCTGGACATCAACAGCCGTTCGCTGGTGAGCCCAAACGGTGAACAGTATAAGCTGCCGCGTAGCGAATTCCGCGCCATGCTGCACTTCTGTGAAAATCCGGGCAAGATTCAGTCCCGCGCAGAACTGCTGAAGAAAATGACGGGTCGTGAGCTTAAACCGCACGATCGTACTGTCGACGTCACTATCCGCCGCATTCGTAAGCATTTCGAATCAACCCCGGATACCCCGGAAATCATCGCCACCATCCACGGCGAAGGTTACCGTTTCTGCGGCGATCTGCAGGAATAACCCGGCCAGCAGCGACAGATAAAAAGGGCGGAAATTCCGCCCTTTTTGCTTTACTTTACTTCCACAATCTTTCCCGCTCGTCCCCTTCTGCTACCTGCGGTTTTAATCGCGGCGTGCGCTTTGATAACGCGTACCAGTCGATATGACGCGTCAGGAACATCACTGTTGTCAGGACTACCAGCAATACCGCCGTCCCCAACAGCAGGGCGCTTTCCTGCGAACGTAGCAATTGCCACAACACCGCATCCAGTGTTAACAGCCCTGCGCTGAAGGCCAGGCTTCGCTTCCACCCTTTCATGACGGCCTGTAGATAAAAACCGTTTATCAGAGCACAAACGAGACTGGCGCTTAGCCACGCCAGATTAAATCCAATGTGTTCAGACAGCGCCAGCAACACCAGATAGAACATCACCAGTGACATCCCAACCAACAGATACTGCATCGGGTGCATCATGGTTGCCGTTAAGGTTTCAAAGATAAAGAACGCCATAAATGTCATGGCAATCAGCAGCACCGCATATTTTACCGCCCGGTCGATAAGCTGATACTGATCGGCTGGGGTTTCCAGCGTCACGCTAAAGGCGGGCAATCCATTAATTTCACGGTATAAATCCCCACCCTCTTCAAACGTGGTGTTGATGTTGTTAGCAAACCAGGTGCTCCTCCATAACGCTTTAAAACCACTGGCGCTGACTTCACGTTCCCGCGGCAGGAAGTCGCCAAGGAATCCTGGGTGCGGCCAGTCACTGGTGAGCGATAACTGGCTCATTCGGCCCAGCGGCACGACGGAAAAAGAACCTGTCCCGGTTAATTCCATGGAAAATGCCAGATTGAGTTGGTCATCCTGATAAAGGCTATCGGGAATATTTACGTGTACCCCCTGCTTCAGGGAAGCCAGCCCTGTACCCGGTTCAATCTCGGGGAGCGCGTTATCGTTAATGGTCACCTTTCCGACTTTCCCGATACCGCGTGAATCACCAACGGCAAGCACAATAAATGGCTTACCGATTTCAAAACCGGGCTTGCGCCATTCATTAAATTTTCCGGTATTAAAAACGGCACGGACTTTCATGGCCGTAGACCAAACTTGTCCATCATAAATGCCGATATGGCGCGTCTCGATTTGCTGATTTCCATCAATCACCAGATCATAGGGCAAATAATAATGAATAAAACTCGACGGCTTCGTGACCTCTTTGCCTCCTTCCTGCACCGAGATCATTTCCGTAATGGGTAGCGCAATGAGCGGACCCAGCAGTTTTTGCGGGCCACTGGTGCTTTGCTCGAGAGAATTTTTGACATCGTCGCGATATTGCGAACGTTCGTTAATTAAGCCTTTCAGCATCGATAGCGGCAGCAGCAATAAAATAACGCTGCCGATCAGAACCCCAATTTTGATTAATAACGGTGATTTCAGCATAAGCCCTCCTGTGAATTGAGGGCACTGTACGCAGTGAAAATGGGGGCTAAATGAAGTTATGTGAAGTTCAGGTGAAGTCAGGCCACCGGCAAATGAATGCAGGCTTCCACACCACCTTCTGGCCTGTTGCGAAGCGTAACGTTACCCAAATGAAGCCGGGTCACCTCCTGGACAAACGCCAGCCCCAGGCCACTGCTTTTCATGCCGTGGCTACGCGGCAAAGAATAAAAACGTTCGAATACTCGCGTCAGGGCGAAATCAGGAATACCGCTGCCGGTATCCGTGACGGTTAACAGGCATTCCTCATTCTGTTGGGCTGCCCGCACCTCCACCGTACCGCCTGGCGGGGTAAAATCTATCGCGTTATCAATCAGGCTGCTTAACGCCTGCGCAAGCAGTTCCCTGTCACCCGCAACTACAAGGCCCCTCGCGCTGCCATCGTCTGCCTGCAATCTGATGCCGCGTGTGGCCGCCTGCGGGGCATGGTTTTCCATCAGCATCTCAAACAGCGAGGCGACTTCAATCGGCGTACGCTGGATTTCCAGTTTATTTTCCAGTTTAGCCTGTTGGAGCAGCTTTTCGATCAACTGCTGCATCCGAAGATTTTGCTGAAGGATGTTGTCGCTAAACCGGGTGATGACGTCCGGCGGCGGCGCTTCACGCAGGATCTCCGCCGCGCCGCGAATGGCCGCAAGCGGGCTTTTCAGCTCATGGGTTAACGCGTGAACGTACTGCTCAATATAATTTTTACCTTCCAGGCGAACGCGCATATTTTCCAGCGCGTGGGCCAGCTTGCGCAATTCGCTGCTGCCGGGATTAGGCAACGGCAAAGGCCGATCCTGGGTGACAGCGTCGGCGTAGCACACCAGTTTACTGATAGAGCGATTGATCCACAGCGCCACGCCCAGGCCGATTAATAATGCGATCCCCAGCAATGCCGCGCCGGCAATCAGGATCCGCCGTTGACTGCGGCGGATCACCGGTTCCAGAGCGCTGTTCGGTTTCCCTACCGACAGAACGCCGATAATCTTGTCATTATTTCTGACGGGTGCCGCCACATACATCACCGAACTTTCTGGATCGTTGGGATCGCGTGGAGAACTGCGCGCGCCATACTTCCCGCGCAGCGTCAGCCAGACATCGTTCCAGCGTGAATAATCCTGCCCCAGCGCCTGGCCCGATGAGTCATAAACCACCTTTCCTGTGGCGTCCGTGAGATAAACGCGGTACTCATTTTTTTCTTTAATGATGCCGGAGATGTTCGCCCTGAGCGGATGGCGATTCAGCCGGGCGAATGCGCGCGCCAGTTCCCCCTGCTCAGGCTGGCCGGAGAGCAGATCATCACGGGCGATCTCGGCTAACAGAGTAGCGGAGTCGTTGAGCATGCCTTCGGTGGCGCGGCGCACGCCGGGTTTGATCTCTTCGCCAAAGATAGAAATCACGAACCATGCCGCCACGGCGACAATCAAAAAATAGCCCAGCAGCAAGCGCATTCCGAGGCGCATTAACACACCACCAGGCTGTAGCCTAAACCCCGATGGGTGTTAATGGGTGATAACGCCGGATTGATCTCGCGTAATTTGGCCCGCAGGGTTTTGATATGCGTATCGACGGTGCGATCGAAGCTTTCCTGGGCATCCTGCCAGACGTGATCCATCAGTTGCTGGCGCGAGAACACGCGTCCCGGCGCCTCCAGCAGCATTTTCATCAGCAGGTATTCGTAGCGGGTGAGTTTCAACGGTACGCCGCACCAGACCACGGATGCCGCAAGGGTATTCAGCTCAAAAGAACCGATTTTCAGCACGCTTTCAGGTTCTTTTACGCGGTTCACACGGCGCAAAATAGTGCGCACGCGCGCGCAAACTTCGCGCGGCGAAAAAGGCTTCGCCACATAGTCGTCTGCGCCCATTTCCAGCCCCAGCAGTTTATCGACTTCATCGCTGCGGGCCGTTAAAAATAGCACGGGTAACGCCGGGTTTTTCGCGAGTAGCTGGCGGCACAATTCAAACCCGCTGATATCCGGCAACCCGACATCCAGAATGGCCAAATCCGGCGGTTCGGCATGAAACGCGGCCAGCGCTGGCAGGGCGCGCTCGAAAGTCCGCACGCGGAACCCTTCCTGCTGCAACACATAACCCAGCGTTTCGCTGATGCTGATTTCGTCTTCCACCAGCCAGATCAGGGAGGGGGTCATCCGGTCATTCCTTTATGGTTGCTGCGGGCTATTCCACGGCATGATTGGCACGGCGCTGAGCGCGTTTTTCGGCGAACCGTCCACCACTTTATCGGAGTAAGTCAGATAAATGAGGGCGTTACGTTTCATATCATAAAAACGCACCACCTGAAGTTTCTTGAATACCAGCGAAGTACGTTTTCGGAACACCACTTCACCCTGCGCTTTGCCGCTTTTGATTTTTTCCGAAAGCGTAATTGGCCCCACCTGCTGACAGGAAATCGCTGCATCGGAGGTGTCTTCTGCCAGCCCCAGCCCGCCTTTAATACCGCCGGTTTTGGCACGGCTAATATAACAGGTCACGTTTTGCACATCGGGATCGTCAAAGGCTTCAACCACGATTTTATGGTCCGGGCCTAACCACTTGAATACGGTATCCACCGAGCCAATTTCTTCCGCGTTCACACTCGCGCTCAGGCCCAAACAGAATACTGCCAGGGTTAATGCTTTATATTTCATATTGTTACCAATTAAGAATGTTGATGATATAAATATCTTTAAATTTCACGTTATTATTAATTTGAGAATATATTAAGGCCAAATCTGGCACATTTTGTTAAAAAAAACACCCATCGCTAAAAGACTAAACAATGCTACTATCCGCTACCGAAAACACCCAGGTGTATTATGGATGAGGAAAATGTATGGATCAGGCCGGGATTATTCGCGATTTGCTAAGTTGGCTGGAAGGCCATCTTGATCAACCCCTGTCTCTCGATAATGTGGCAACGAAAGCCGGTTATTCCAAGTGGCATCTGCAAAGAATGTTCAAAGAAGTGACAGGCCATGCTATCGGCGCTTATATTCGGGCGCGCCGCCTGTCTAAATCCGCTGTCGCCCTGCGTTTGACCTCGCGGCCTATTCTGGATATCGCGTTACAATACCGCTTTGATTCGCAACAAACCTTTACCCGGGCCTTTAAAAAACAGTTCTCAGTGACGCCAGCGCTTTACCGCCGTTCACCTGACTGGAATGCGCAGGGTATGCGTTCGCCACTCAGCCTGGATAATACGCCGCTTCCTGTCCATGAATTCGTCACGCTTCCTGTATTGCACCTGACAGGGCTAACCCAAAGCTACGTCTGCTCTCTGGAGGAAATGGCTGAATTACGCCACGAAATGCGCGTTCAGTTCTGGGAAGCGTTTCTGGGGAATTCACCGGATATTCCGCCCGTGCTGTATGGCCTGAATGAATCCCGCCCAAGCCTGGAAAGAGACGACGATCAGGAAGTGCTTTACACCACCGCCCTGTCGCCCGATCTGATCAACGGTCATATTCAGGATTGCCATCCGGTAACGGTAGAAGGCGGCGATTATGTGCAGTTTACCTATGAAGGGCTGGGAACTGGCTTGCAGGAATATATTTTTTTCCTGTATGGCACCGTAATGCCGAAGCTGGGCCTTACGCGCCGTCGCGGCGTGGATATTGAGCGCTACTTCCCCGCTGAAGATGCCAAACGTGGCGAGCGCCCAATCCAGTTGCGTTGCGACTATCTAATCCCGGTCCGCCGCGCTTAACGCTGTAACTCATCCATCGCGGGAGCGTCCAGATGCGAGACGTCGCCCGCCGTTTCCACTACCCATCCCGACGCCAGCCAGGCGCTTTCCTGGTAATCCACGCGTGAAATCGAGCAGTTACGCAGGCGTAAGCGGCGCTCCGCCCAGGCCGGCAGGCCAAGAATGGTACTCACCAGGCAACCCAGCGCCATCCCGTGGCTGACCAGCAGCGGACGGCTACCTTTCGGCAGTGACAGACACGCATTCAGCACGGCATGCATCCGCTCGCTGAGTTCAAGCATCGATTCGCCATCAGGAATACGGCCATCGGCAGTGCCGTTAACTAACTGACGACGCCAGCCTTCTTCCTCTTCGGTTAACGCATCAATATGGCGCTGTTCCAGTACGCCCATATCCAGCTCGCGCAGACGCGGATCGTACGTCACCTCGCAGCCGCAGGCATCGGCGATAATTTCCGCCGTGCGGCGCGTCCGCCCCAGATCGCTGGCAATCACGTGGGTAATGCCCAGCGTTTTGACGCGCTCCCCCACCTGAAAAGCCTGGCGCTCACCTTTCTCGGTGAGTTTGCTGTCAGACTGGCCCTGAATGCGACGCTCTGCATTCCACTGCGTTTCACCGTGACGAACAAGGTATACCTGTAACATGCTTTTTATCCGTTATACTGCGACGATATTGATTGAGACGAGACGTTAAACATTATGTACCACGTTATCTGCGCTACCACTAATCCCACCAAAATTCAGGCGATTCTCCAGGCATTTAACGAGATATTTACATCAGGATCCTGCCACATCACCTCGGTGGACGTCGAGAGCGGCGTGCCGGAACAGCCTTTTGGAAGTCATGAAACGCGGCTCGGCGCACGCAATCGCGTCGCCAACGCCCGCGTGCAATGCCCGGACGCTGATTTCTGGGTGGCGATTGAGGCTGGCATTGACGACGACAGCACCTTCAGTTGGGTGGTCATCGAAAATGCGCAGCAGCGCGGTGAAGCGCGATCCGCCACGCTGCCCCTTCCCGCCGTGATCCTGGAAAAAGTGCGCGCGGGCCAGGCCCTCGGGCCGGTAATGTCGGCGTATACCGGTATCAACGAAATTGGTCGTAAAGAAGGCGCGATTGGCGTGTTTACCGCCGGCGCGCTGACCCGCAGCAGCGTTTATCATCAGGCGGTAGTGCTGGCGTTATCGCCGTTTCACAACGCTGTTTACCGCTGAGCTTTCAGCAGGATTTCTTCAAGCCAGGCGCGTAATTCCACCGGGGCGGACTTCAGGCTATTGGAGCCGCGGGTTATCGTGGCAATCCCCGCGCCCAGCTCGCTTTTCAGTTCGCGCTGGCTCATCTCGCCGCGCAGCAATTCTTCAATAATACGCACGCGCGTTCCCAGCGCCGTCCGTTCGTCCGGCGTCAGGAGCAGCGTTAATAAAGGAAGATGAAGCTGATTGTCGAAGGACTGCTTCAGGAGATCCACAAAACGTAGCCATTCCTGTTGGCTCTGTTCATCCTGCGCTGCAGACCAGGGTGATTGTTGAGTCATGTTATGCCGCCCTACCTTCATACTATTTAACTAGTACAGCAGCATAACATATTGCTCATCATCAGTAACGGCGTTGCCACTCATTCTGGGTCATCAGAACCGGCTTATCGCCCATGAAATAACGGTAGTAGGCGTCATAAGCCAGCACGTTTTTCACATAGCCGCGGGTTTCTGAGAACGGAATACTCTCGACAAACGCCACCGCGTCGATCCTGCCTGCGCTGTTGCCAAGCCAGGTGCGTACCCTGCCCGGCCCGGCGTTATACGCCGCCGAGGCGAAAATGCGGTTATCGCCAAACTGCTGATACACCGACTCCAGATACTGGGTACCGATATTGATATTGGTTTCTGGGTCAAGCAGCTGATTCACGCCGCTGTAACCAGAAATACCAAACTTCTGCACGGTATGAGTGGCAGTGGCGGGCATGATTTGCATCAGCCCCGATGCGCCGACCGGCGAGCGCACTTTCGGGTTCCAGGCGCTCTCCTGGCGGGCAATCGCCATCGCGTAGCTTTGTGAAATGTCTTTACCGCTGACGTAGCGCTTAAACAGGTTTTCATAAGCCAGCGGGAAGCGTTCTTCCAGATGATCCCACAGCTTACCGGCAATGGTGGCCTGCACGCTGAGATCCCACCAATCGCGGTCAAACGCATAACGCGCCAGCGCCGCCTGCTCCTGGCTGGGGCGGCTGGTGATCAGGTTCGCCCATTCGCTGCGCGCGGTGTTATCCAGCCCCCAATACATAAGCTCGCGCACCCGGGCCATCTCAGCCCCCTGGAATAATGCAGCATCCATTTTCGGGGCTTTATCCACCCGCAATGGATAATCCTCATTCAGCCGCTGGGCCGCCACCATTGGGTAAAAGCCACGCTGCTGCATCAGCGAGCGCAGGATTTGATTGGCTTCTTCAGTGCGTCCGCGCTCCAGCAGTAAATCAGCCTGCCAGTAGCGCCACTCGTCCTTTTCTTTGGCTTCCATCGGCAGCCGCGCCAGCCAGGTATTCAGCCCGACGCGATCGCCCGTGCCCAGCGCAATACGAATTCGCCGCTCGATAAGCGATGTCGACTCCGAACGCATAATCACATCGTCGCGCCAGCGGGCCTGCTCGCTGGTGATGTCATTGCCCATCAGACGCCACGCCACCAGATCGCGCAGCTCCTGTGCCTGCGCGTCGTTAAGCTGTTGCGCCTGCACCAGCGATGGGATCATCAATCGGGCATTTTCTGCATCCTGGCGCGCCACGCTGGCAAAAGCCACTGCCGCCATCTGGCGGGTAAAATCGGTCGAACCGACGCTTCGGGCAAAGGTCAGCACGCTATTGGGATCGTTCGCCAGGCTGACAAGGGCGCTGGAGACGGTCTGGTAATCCGCAGGCATCTGCGACGCCAGATTGCTGACGAGACGAGTATTGCCCTCTTTCATTGCCAGCCGGATGCGCTCAAGGTACGCCAGCGGATCCTGCTGTCCGGAACTGCGCCAGGCGGAAAACAAGCGGTCGCAGGCCGACGGTAAATTCTTCCCGGTCAACCAGATCTCTTTCGCCCCGCTGTACGCGGTAACGGTATCGCCGGTGTTCCACTTCGCATAGTAATAGTTGCATTTCGCTTCCGTTGCGGAAGGCGCCTGCGGGCTAAAGGCCAGCAGCCCGCGCCAGTCTTCCCGGCGCGCCAGTTCATTGACAAACCGGTTGGTCAGGGTCCGGGCGGGGGGCAGCGTTGGGTTAGCGCGGACGAACTGCGTAACGGTCAACGCCGGCTGATTCATGAGATCGTCGGTTAACTGTCGGTACTGCAAATAGGGATAGAGCGGATACTCGGTCAGGGTGGGCATCAGTTGCGCCACGGTATCCATCTGGCGGTTATCCCATGCCTGCTTCACCTGGGCGTAGCGGCTGCGCTGCGCTTCCAGCGAATCAGCCCATACCGTCTGGCTGATGGTCATCAGACACACGCCCGCAGTCAGCACTCGCCAGGCGGTCTGTTTAGCTTTCATCACTCGAAATCCCTCATGATGGATTAACGGCTGCGGCATCATGCCGCTGTAATACGATACTTTATGCTAACCAGGGGTTTGCGGTTGCGCCACGTCGCGGACACTTTTTTACTTTTGCCGCGGGCTGCGGGCGAGCTAACACTCCGCGCCCACGATGCTGGGATTAGCCAGGGAAAAAGGCTACACTTCGCCACTAATCACATCACCAATGAATATAAAGAGGCGAAGTCGCAACGTGGCTCAATTCGTTTATACCATGCATCGTGTCGGCAAAGTGGTTCCGCCGAAACGCCATATTCTTAAAAACATCTCTCTGAGCTTCTTCCCCGGCGCAAAAATCGGGGTACTGGGCCTGAACGGCGCCGGTAAATCTACCCTGCTGCGCATCATGGCGGGCATTGATACCGATATCGAAGGCGAAGCGCGTCCGCAGCCTGGCATTAAAATCGGTTACCTGCCGCAGGAGCCGCAGCTAAACACCGAACATACCGTACGTGAATCCGTGGAAGAAGCGGTTGCCGAAGTGGTTAACGCCCTGAAAGGCCTCGATGAAGTGTATGCCAAATACGCTGAACCGGACGCCGACTTCGATAAACTTGCCGCGCAACAGGGCAAATTCGAAGAGATCATCCAGGCCCACGACGGCCACAACCTGAACACCCAACTGGAGCGTGCCGCCGATGCGCTGCGCCTGCCAGACTGGGATGCCAAAATCGCCAATCTCTCCGGGGGTGAACGCCGCCGCGTCGCACTGTGCCGTCTGCTGCTGGAAAAGCCAGACATGCTGCTGCTCGACGAACCGACCAACCACCTGGATGCGGAATCCGTGGCCTGGCTCGAGCGCTTCCTGCACGATTTCGAAGGCACCGTCGTGGCCATTACCCACGACCGTTACTTCCTCGATAACGTTGCCGGTTGGATCCTCGAGCTTGACCGTGGCGAAGGTATTCCGTGGGAAGGCAACTACTCCTCCTGGCTGGAGCAGAAAGATCAGCGTCTGGCTCAGGAAGCCTCTCAGGAAGCGGCTCGCCGTAAGTCCATTGAGAAAGAGCTGGAGTGGGTACGCCAGGGCGCGAAAGGCCGTCAGTCTAAGGGCAAAGCCCGTCTGGCGCGTTTTGAAGAGCTTAACAACACCGAATACCAGAAACGTAACGAAACCAACGAACTGTTTATTCCGCCGGGAGCACGCCTGGGGGATAAAGTGGTTGAAGTGACTAACCTGCGTAAATCCTATGGCGATCGCCTGCTGATCGACGATCTGACCTTCTCAGTACCGAAAGGCGCGATTGTCGGCATCATCGGTCCAAACGGCGCGGGTAAATCCACCCTGTTCCGCATGATGTCAGGCCAGGAACAGCCGGACAGCGGCACCATCACCCTGGGTGAAACCGTGAAGCTGGCGTCTGTGGATCAGTTCCGCGACAGCATGGACAACAGCAAAACCGTGTGGGAAGAAGTGTCCGGCGGGCTGGATATCATGCGTATCGGCAACACCGAAATGCCAAGCCGCGCCTATGTGGGCCGCTTTAACTTCAAAGGCGTCGACCAGGGCAAACGCGTGGGCGAACTGTCCGGTGGTGAGCGTGGTCGTCTGCACCTGGCGAAGCTGCTACAGGTAGGCGGCAACGTGCTGCTGCTCGATGAACCGACCAACGACCTGGATATCGAAACTCTGCGCGCGCTGGAAAACGCCCTGCTGGAATTCCCGGGCTGCGCGATGGTTATCTCGCACGACCGTTGGTTCCTTGACCGTATCGCGACCCACATCCTTGATTATCAGGATGAAGGTAAAGTGGAATTCTTCGAAGGTAACTTCACCGAGTACGAAGAGTACAAAAAACGCACCCTCGGCGCTGACGCGCTGGAGCCGAAGCGTATCAAGTACAAACGTATCGCTAAGTAACGAAAATGGCCCTCAAGCAGAGGGCCATTTTTTTATCCTTCACCACTGCTATTATTAGCAGTTGAGCATTTCTTTGATTTATTGAGATAATTTTACCTCAAGCAAAACAGGGACCAGGGGACATTGGCTGAACGATCTCTTCGCCCTTTAACCCTATTGTCAGATTTTTCTCATTGTCCTTGTTTAGGCAGTTCTACTGTGTTAAAAATCCCCTGCTTTTCCGCTTGCTTGTAGTACGTTGGTACTACGCGAATGCTTTGTTTGACATTAACGTTAGCAATATTTGCTTCATTCCCTCCAGTATTGCTGTTCAGCGCTAATCCTGAAGCACGACGCCGTAGACGAAATACGCCAAGATTCATTACCGAATTTAATGATTAAGTTCAGTCACGGCCTCCCGCTGCGACGATCTTTCAAAGGAATGAGTATGCCTGAGCAATCCCAAATTGACGTAACGCCAATCGTTGTGGACGCATCCCTGATTGGCTCGGTTCAACGCACCTTAAGCGAACAAGGCCAAGCCTTGTCCAGGCTGTCGCAACAACTCGACGCGGCACAATACGCCACCGCCCTAAAAATGATGCTGGAATGCAAAGGCCATGTGATCCTGTCCGGCATGGGAAAATCGGGGCACGTGGGCAGGAAGATGTCCGCCACGATGGCCTCTACCGGCACGCCCAGTTTCTTTATTCATCCCGCTGAAGCCTTTCACGGCGATCTGGGGATGATTACACCTTACGATCTGTTGATTTTGATTTCCGCCAGCGGTGAAACCGATGAGATCCTCAAACTGATCCCGTCGCTGAAAAATTTCGGCAATCGCATTGTTGCTATCACCAACAACGGTCAATCCACCCTCGCAAAACATGCCGATGCGGTGCTGGAATTGCATATGGACAGCGAAGCCTGCCCCAACAATCTTGCGCCGACTACCTCCACCACGCTCACGATGGCGATTGGCGATGCGCTAGCCATTGCGTTAATGGAAAAACGGCAGTTCCGCTCTGACGATTTTGCCCGCTATCACCCAGGCGGTTCTTTAGGACGCCGGCTGCTTACCCGCGTCAGCGATGTCATGGTGGGCCAGGTACCTACCATCGATGCCCAGGCCGACTTTAAAAAAGTCATCCAGGAAATCTCCAGCGGCTGCCAGGGCATGGTGGCGGTGACCTTAGCGCAACGCCTGGCGGGAATTATCACCGACGGCGACCTGCGTCGTTTTATGGAAAAACATGACGATTTCCTGACGGCCACCGCTGAACAGATGATGACGCGCCAACCGCTGACAATCAGCCCGCAAATGATGGTGGTGGAAGCCGAAGAGATCATGCAGAAACGCCGCGTCTCTTCGCTGCTGGTCACTGAAAATGACGACATCGTCGGCTTATTACGTATTTTCAACTGATGATTTGACAGGGATTTCCTGCAAAAGAAACCGAGCGTAAATCGCTCCCGTAGATGACGAAACTGGCATGTTTATTGAGAAAGTAAGAACCGGTATTCCAGCGGTAAAGCGTAGATTGGCTGTTATTAATCTGGAAACTATTCAGCGACATTTGGGAAAATTAGTCGTGTTAATCCCAATGGCGCTGCTGATTATCTATCTGGTAATTTTTAGCCAACCACGCTATGTCAGCGAATCTACCGTAGCCATTAAGCGTTCCAGTGATATCGACGGCAGCAGCCTCAACGTGGGGCTGCTGTTAGGCGCATCCAATCCCAGCTCGGTCGAAGATGCCCTGTATCTGAAAGAGTACATCAACTCGCCGGATATGCTGGCTATCCTCGATAAGCAACTTAACTTTCATGAGGCATTCAGCCAGAGCGGCCTGGATTTTCTCTACCATCTACCGCAGCAAGTGACCGCAGAGAAGTTTCTGGATTATTACCGCAACCGCATCGCGGTCTCCTGGGATGATAAAAACGGCCTGTTAACCATCCAGACACAGGGCTTTACCCCGGAATTCGCGCAACGCTTCAACCAGGCGGTACTGAAAGAATCCGAGCGCTTTATTAACGAACTTTCCCACCGTATCGCCAGGGACCAACAGCAGTTCGCCGAAAGCGAGATGGAAAAAGCGCGCGCCAAACTCGATGAAAGCAAACGTCTGCTGCTGACCTATCAGAACAGCAATAACGTGCTCGATCCGCAGGCTCAGGCGCTGGCCGCCAGTACCCTGGTCAACACCCTGATGGGCCAGAAGATCCAGATGGAAGCCGAGCTGCGAAACCTGCTGACCTATCTGCGCGAAGATGCGCCACAGGTGGTGAGCGCGCGTAATGCCATTGATTCTCTTGCCAGCCAGATTGACGAAGAGAAAAGCAAAATCACCGCCCCGGACGGCCATAAGCTCAACCGTATGGCGGTGGATTTCGAAGAGATCAAATCCCAGGTGGCGTTTGATACCGAAATCTACAAGCTGGCACTCACGTCAATTGAAAAAACGCGCGTTGAATCGGCCCGTAAGCTGAAAGTGCTGTCTGTGATCAGCTCGCCGCAACGTCCTGAAGAATCACGCTTCCCGAACATTCCTTACCTGCTCGCCAGCTGGTTGCTGGTGTGCGGTTTACTGTTCGGAACCATAAAACTGCTGTTGGCGGTTATTGAAGATCATAAAGATTAATAAGAGTCATCACTGAGTTTGCTATGAAATTATTAAAATGGATTTGCGTCGCCCTGGCCTGTCAGTTAGCACAGGCTAACGCCGTTGGCATTAATGCCGACCCTAACCTCACGGGCGCGCCAATGCCGGATCTGCTGCCTGGCCAGAACCAACAGGCCGTTTCCAGCGATGGGTTTGATAACTCGCCGCCGCCCGCCAGCGCGGCGTTAATGAGCCGTATGTTCGGTGCCCAGCTTTTCACTTCTTCTACCGCAGACAGCGGCGCCAGCATCGGTTTTAACCCGAGCTACGTGATTGGCCTGGGCGATACCATCCAAATCCGCCTGTGGGGGGCTTTCAGCTTCGACGGCGCGTTAACGGTGGATCCGAAAGGGAATATCTTCCTGCCTAACGTCGGCCCGCTGAAAGTCGCCGGGATCACTAACGGGCAGTTGAATGCTTTAGTCACCAGCAAAGTGAAAGAAGTGTACCAGGCGAACGTTAACGTCTATGCCTCGCTGGTGCAGGCACAGCCGGTAAAAGTGTTCGTCACTGGCTATGTCCGCAATCCTGGCCTCTACGGCGGCGTAGCGTCTGACTCGCTGCTTTCGTACCTGAGCAAAGCGGGCGGCGTTGACAGCGATCGCGGCAGCTATGTGGATATTGTCGTCAAACGCGGCACCCGCGTGCGCTCGCGAGTCAATCTGTATGACTTCCTGCTCAGCGGCAATCTGGCGCTGTCGCAGTTCTCCGATGGCGACACCATCGTGGTTGGCCCACGCCAGCACACCTTTAGCGTTGAAGGCGACGTGTTCAACAGCTATGACTTTGAATTCGCCAATAGCACCATCCCTGTGACTGAAGCCCTGAGCTGGGCACGGCCTAAGCCGGGTGCCACCCATATGACGATTATTCGCCAGCAGGGCACCATGAAGCGCAGCGAATATTATCCGCTGAGCTCTGCGCCGGGCCGCACCTTGCAGGATGGCGACAAACTGGTTGTCAGTTCCGACCGCTATGCCGGCACTATCCAGGTACGTGTAGAAGGCGCGCACTCCGGCGAGCACGCCATTGTATTGCCGTACGGCGCAACGATGCGCCAGGTCCTGTCGCAGGTGCGCCCGAACAGCATGTCGCAGATGGACGCCATCCAACTGTACCGCCGCTCCGTAGCGCTGCGTCAAAAAGAGATGCTCGACGTATCCCTGCAAAAACTGGAGCAGGCTTCGCTTTCCGCACAATCATCCACGCAAGAAGAAGCGCGCTTACGCATGCAGGAAGCGCAGCTGGTCAGCCGCTTTGTGGCTAAAGCCCGCACCGTGGTGCCTAAAGGCGAGGTGGTGCTGAACGAGAAAAACATCGACTCGGTACTGCTGGAAGATGGCGATGTGATTAGCATCCCGGAAAAAACGTCTCTGGTGATGGTTCACGGCGAAGTGCTGTTCCCGAACGCCGTGAGCTGGGAGAAAGGCCTGGATCCGGAAGAGTACATCGAGAAATGCGGCGGTCTGACGCAGAAATCGGGTAACGCCAAAATCATCGTGATCCGCCAGAACGGTGAAGCGCTGAACGCCGATGACGTTAAAGAAATGCGTGCCGGCGACGAGATTATGGTGTTGCCGAAGTACGAGTCGAAGAACATCGAAGTTACGCGCGGCATTTCCACGATCCTGTACCAACTGGCCGTGGCGGCAAAAGTTATTCTGACGTTGTAACCATCGGCCCTGCCCATACGTGGGCAGGGTTAATCAGGGAGAGGCATACACGGTGTTAGGCATTTTTTCCGGTGGTATCTGGCGCATTCCGTTTCGCGAAAGCTTTTTGCCCGGACCCCATCAAAAATTGTCATCACAACGCCCGGTCCCGCCGGGTATTGAGGCCGTTGCGGTGTGGGGCTTTCGTCCCAGCGCCCGTAAGCCTGTCGACCTGGCACAGGCGGCCCGGTTGCCTGTCGTGCGTCTTGAGGATGGTTTTATCCGTTCGCTTGGGCTGGGCGTAACGGGTTGCCCACCGCTGTCGATGGTCGTTGATTACCAGGGTATGTACTACGACGCCTCTACGCCAAGCACGCTCGAAGCCCTGATTCAGGATACCGCTGGCAACGCGCCGTTAATAAACGAGGCTCGCCAATTGATGGTGGACATCGTCAGCTACGATCTCTCTAAATATAATCAGGCCGCGCCCTGGATCCCCGATGCCTGGTCCGGCAAACAGGTGCTGGTGGTCGATCAAACCGTTGGCGATGTCTCCGTCAGCAAAGGCAATGCAGATCCTTCACGTTTTACAGAAATGTTGGAAACCGCGCGGCGTGAAAACCCTGATGCGCGGATCCTGGTGAAAGTCCACCCTGATGTACTGTGTGGTAAAAAAGCAGGCTATTTCGCCGGGCTGCGCAACGACGCGCAAATCCAGCTTTTCGCTCAGGATGTTAGCCCGCAGTCGCTGCTGCGCCATATGGATAAAGTCTACGTCGTGACCTCTCAGTACGGCTTTGAGGCCCTGATGGCGGGTAAACCCGTTGTCTGTTTTGGGCAACCCTGGTACGCCGGATGGGGCCTGACAGACGATCGCCATGCGAATGCCGCCATGCTTGCCGCGCGGCGGCAGTCTGCCACGCTGGACGCACTGTTCACCGCCGCCTATCTGCGTTATACCCGCTACCGCAACCCGGTAACCGGCGAACCCGCAGACTTGCGTATTGTGGTGGAATGGTTAGCCCTACAGCGCCGCCATATTTTAGCCCGCGCGGGCCATATCTGGGCACCCGGCCTGAGCTTATGGAAATGCTCGGTATTAAAGCCGTTTCTTAAAACCGCTGATAATCGCCTCAACTTTTCAAAACGCGGTAAAGACGCAACCGCCTGCGTGGTATGGGGTACGCGCGGCGAAGCGACGTGGCAATCCTCAGCCGAACAAAGATCGCTGCCGCTATGGCGCATGGAAGATGGCTTTATTCGCTCATCAGGCCTGGGTTCCGATTTACTGCCTCCGCTCTCGCTGGTGCTCGATAAAACCGGTATCTACTACGATGCCCATCGTCCCAGCGACCTGGAAAATTTGCTCAACGCCAGTGCGTTAACCGCATCGCAATCCCAACGTGCGCAGGCGTTACGCCAGAGCCTGGTGGCGCATAAGCTAAGCAAATATAACTTGGGCTGCGCATGGCAACTGCCTGCCAGGGCCACGGGTAAACGTGTTCTCCTGGTACCCGGACAGGTAGAGGACGACGCCTCCATCGCCACCGGTACGTTATCCATCAACACAAACCGCGATTTACTGCGAACAGTGCGCGAGCGCAATCCTGACGCGTTTGTTATCTACAAACCCCATCCTGATGTGGTGGTGGGTAATCGCATGGGGCAGATTGCCCCGGAAGATCTGGCTGCATGGGCAGATTGTGAGGCGCGGGATGCGGACATTATCGACTGCATCCAGCTCGCCGATGAGCTACACACCATGACCTCGCTTTCAGGCTTTGAGGCGCTGCTACACGGCAAACAGGTCTACTGCTATGGAATGCCGTTTTATGCCGGTTGGGGGCTAACGCATGATGAACATACCCTGCCGCGCCGCACCCGCAAGCTGAGCCTGGATGATGTGGTTTATCAGGCGCTAATCGCGTATCCAACTTATATTCATCCGGTCCGGCAGGAGCCCATAACGGTAGAGGACGCGGTCAGCGTATTGAAGAGCGCGCCACGTGGTGAGATGAAGGCTGTGTCAGGATTGATAAGTTGGATAGCTCGTAAAGTAAGAAAAATAAAAATGGTTATAAAAGTTGTTATTTAATGAGTGCGAGCAAAATGAAAAATATAACATCTAATTTTGCAGTAGAGATGCTTCTCAGTGGGAAAAAATATCTTTTGCTACAAGGACCAATGGGACCATTTTTTTCAGATTTAGCAGATTGGTTGGTATCTCAGGACCGTGAAGTCACAAGTGTAATATTTAATGGTGGAGATTATTTTTACAATCGTAAAAATAGGCATGTACGGTATACGCAAACAGTACATGAGTTCCCATCATGGCTAAAGAAAACATGGGAGCAGTATAATTTTGACACAATAATATGTTTCGGTGATTGCCGCCCTCTGCATCAAGCCGCCTCTTCATGGTCAAAATCGAAGAAAATTCAATTTTTGGTTTTTGAAGAAGGATATTTAAGGCCGCATTTTATTACCTTAGAAAAACAAGGGGTAAATGCTTTTTCAACACTTCCTAAAGATCCTAACTTCTATAGAAACCACACACCTTATGAAGAAAAAGAAATTAAACATTTCATTCCATCTATAGCTAAAAGAAATATTCATGCGACGTGGTATTATCTTATGGGAAGTTTATATAAAAAAAAATTTCCGAATTACAGACATCATAAATCATTCTCCCCCATTTATGAAGCACGTTGCTGGATACGTGCATGGTATCGAAAGAAGTGGTATGCACTATTACAGCATAACCGGCTTAATTATTTGACGAACAATCTTGATAATCAATACTTTCTTGCAATATTACAGGTTTATAACGATAGTCAAATCAGAAACCACAGCCCATATGATGACATTAGAGACTATATTAACGAAGTTATTTATTCTTTCAGCAAATATGCATGCTCTTCGGACTATCTGGTATTTAAACACCACCCAATGGACCGGGGCCACAGGCTCTATAGTCCTCTAATTAAAAAGCTTGAAGCTAAATACCATGTCAAAGGAAGAATAATATATATACATGACTTATCAATGCCAAAGTTACTTACCCATTCAAAGGCTGTTATTACCATTAATAGTACTGCGGGTATTTCAGCATTAATCCACAACAAGCCATTAAAAGTGATGGGAAAAGCGATTTATGACATGAAGGGATTAACTTACCAGGGTAACCTTAACAGCTTCTGGAAAAAACATCATAAACCTGACATGTTATTATTAAATAATTTTCGCAATTACTTATTACAACACACTCAAATTAATAATATTTTCTATAAATAAGAGTGCTCAGCGCAATAAAAAAGGGCGTTACAAAACGCCCTTTTAATTGAAGTTGCAAATTTTATTGATGTTTAAAAATAGGATCGCTGAAAGATGATATGATTCTGACGTTTGTAAAATTCTTCAAAATGTCAAAGTGCTGGCTCAGAGTTATAATGCCTTTTCGAGATTGCTTATTGTTACATAACTCAAGCATAAGCGGTGCTATCGAGTAAGGCTGACATTTATTTGAAATTAAGGGAGAGTAAACTAAAGAAGAAGATGTCAAACCAATTAGCATCTTAATCTTGAATTTTTTTATGACAGGTTCTATTAAAAAATCAGGTTCAGTTATCAAAACAATATCTTTACACTTAGCATCTTTTATAGCTTTGCTAATGATAGACACGTTTTTAACAGGTTCTTTGGGATGAAGCTTAATAAATATTCTCGAACCTTTATCTTTCTCTAAACGTTGAAGGATAGATACTAAACTTTTAGCAAACAAAGTCTGGTTAATAGCATATTTTTGGTTGACATAAATGATATCATGACTGGTTAGGTTATATTTACCAATAACGACATTAACTTTTGGGGATAATTTTGCTGATGGTGTGTTAGTGAATTCAATAAATTCTTTTGCTTGAAATCTCTCTTTCAAGAGTTCTGGAAATGATCCATAAACCTTTTCATATCGTAAATCTGGATAGCGAAAAGATTTTATTGCATTAAAATACCCAGAAAATAAATTAACATTAGCAAAGCTAGACTGAGATAATTTTTTATAGGTTCCAGTACCTTCTTCTATCAAAGAACATCTAATATTGTTTTTTTTGAATAAAGATAAGAAAATAGAATAATGATACTCGTAGCTCATAAAGTAAGCATGTTGAGCATTTGATATCTCTACGATTTTCTTATAAACGTGATAGAACCAAGTTGCTTTTTGGAAAGAAAACGCGTTAGGGAAAACAGGTATAGTTAATAAATTAGCTGAAGAAAATAATTTCTTTTCCATTTGCTCAAGAATTATCTTGGGCATTTGTAAATTTTTTTCGGTAGCTAACACAATTAATCCGTTATTCCTTTTATTAAATCTCCTAATAAATTCTTCAGCCTTTTTCAATTGTCCAAGATTGCTGATAATAAATATATTTTTGCAATTAAATCGTTTACCCGACAATAATTCATTAGTTTTATTGTTTGCATTAAAAAACCATGAATCATTAAAAAACAGCTTTGGTTTAAAAACCAGTTTTTTTATCTTTTTAGAAAACATTAAAACCCCAAGCTTAAGCTAATCTTGATAAAACATTTTTAACTCTTTTCAATACTACCCAATTTTCTCGTTTCAAAAACATCCAAAAGAATCTAATTATGATTAAAAAAATAATAAAATTACGCGATCGCTTAATATTAATATTTTTACTGGCGCAAAAATATTTAGTTACCAGTAAATCATACAGGAACTCCTTCTGCGCGCATTGCGAATAAACAACATGATTATTTAGCCAATTTTTATTGGCGGATAAAGGGGGGTTAAAAGCGAAATGATCATAGTGAGTTAAAAGACCTGAATCCGAAAAGTAAACCTGGCCACGAAATGAATCTGTAAAACCATCAATTAAATAGACATTGATACCATTTACCAGGCAATTTATAGCTGCAGATGAAGAAATAGTGATACATTCATCAACTTCAAGCAATAAATCTTCAATGCTTACTTCAGTAAATGACAAATTATTAAAGTCGAAGTGCATTAAATATTCCTGGATATCAAATATCATCTCGCCAGGCGAGATTAATTGGTTGCGGCTTTTAAAGGTGAATTTCTTACATGGGTTATCTTTGATAATTGACGCAAGAAAAGTTGCATAAGCGACTCTACCATTTTTGGTGTAAGGTTCCTGAAGCTGATCGATAATAATGCAATGGTTACTTTTTGTTTTGCGATTGGAAAGAATTTTTACCCATGGCGATCCAAAATGAACGCCGTTAAAGGGTACGCCAACAATTCTGCAAATAGCCTTATAGATTTTATAATCTTTACGACAATTCAGTAAGACATAATGGCTTCTTACTTTAGAAATAAATGATTCCAGTTGTGATGATAATAAAATCCCAGGAAAGCATGAAATAATCAATGCGTCTTTCGAAGCAACTGCCTTCGTTATTGTATTAAGATCCCGACCGCCTGTAGCACAGAATATATAGTCAACTTGAGCATATTCAAGAAAAGAAGAGACATCATTTGGATAAAAAACAGGAGTTTTATTGCCTATTGTTTTTTTTATAAAATGATAAGACTGAGCCTCCAACCCGCAAAAAAAAATGTCTACGGCACGGTCAGAGATATATTCAAAAATGTTTTTCAATGCTAAAAGATGAGAATCGTAACGGAAAACAAAACACACAACAGGACGATGATTCATCATTAATGCTTAAAAGTTGTGAATGATGGTAAATCGTAAAAATCTTTATAATCGTGTTGAGGTGCCTGCAAAAATTCTTTAATAATTGAAATGCAATTATCTAATGAATTTTCTTTTACATAAGGATTGTTGAAGTGCTTAAGTTCATCCAGGAAGGCAGGATTATAGGTCAGCTTGATTGCATTAATAATATCTTCAGAATGAATTGGAACATCAATAACGCTGCTCCCTCTTACTCTCCCTTTTTGTCTGTCCCCAATATTGATTGTTGGGATCTTTAGAGAGGGTATTTCAATTAAGCCAGATGATGAATTTCCAATCAAACCACACGAGTATTTATTTAGCGCCAAGTATTCTTCGGTACGTAAAGAGACTAGATTTCTAAAGTTGTTTTTGTAACAGAAGGTGTTAATTTTTTCCCGAATGATATTTGAGCCAGTATCTGAATTGCTTCCAATAAACACAAAATCATACGTATCTTTAAAGGTTTCTATCGCAGTTAATAGTTCATCAACCTGTTCTTCAAGAGAATGTGATGTTAACGTTTCAGGATGAAATAAGACAACATAATAGGGCTTAGTAAAGGTTCCATGCATTGCTTCCATTTCATGAAGCTGGGGTAATCGCAACGAGGACGCGTTCTCTGCTCCTAAGGAGCCAATATTGAAAACAAAATCTGGGTTTTCACCCAGTTGGATTACGCGATTTCGATATTCTTCAGTTGAAGTAAGATGAAGCTTACTCATCTTGGTAATAGCATGCCTGATAAATTCATCATAATTTGCTAACGTTTTTTCCCCACCATGAATATGGATGAGCGGTATATTATGCATTGCGGCCGCAATAGCAACGCTGAAAATTTCATATCTATCGCCCAAAACCATTACAGCATCATAATTATTTTTCTCAAAATAGTCACCGAAAGATTCCAAACAAATTGCCATTGACTTTAATACATGAGCATTAGATGTGGAATCAATTTTGATATCGATAGATGCGTCGATAATTAGACCATCTTCTTCAATGATATGGATCGTGTTTCCATAAATATGGTCGCAATGCATTCCTGTAGCCACAATACGCAGATCCACAGTGGAATCATTATTCAATTTTAATAGTAATCTTTTGACTATTCCATATTCTGCTCGAGAACCCGTGACATACAATATTCTTTTCATAATATAATTCCTTTGAGAAGTTTTTCCAGCGCATCATAGCCTGCGTCGTTGAAATGCAATCCATCATAAGTAAATGATTGATGTAAATTGCCATACTCATCTTTAAGAACGCTATCTAAACAAACAAAACTAGCAAAATCCATTTTTTCTTTAAGGTAATCATTTAATTCATCAATAATACGGTTACTACGATCGAGCCGACCAAAGACTGGCGGCAAAGATAAAAAATAAATTTCAGCTTGCGGGTTTTTACTTTTAATATACTCACAAAGCGTTTTATTAAGTGATAAAGTATCCTCTTTTTGCCAATTATCTAATACAATGTCGTTTGTCCCAGAAAAAATAAAAACAATATCGCCAAAAGTAGATATCAACCCCTTATTAATTATCAACTGATTATATTGATAAGAATTAATTCCAGCAATCCCAAGATTATTAATAGACTTAGTGTTAAGGTTTTCAATATCCCAATAATCGAATAAAGAATGTCCAATGAAAGTTATATCCTTTTTGTCTTTCATTTGCATTTCTTTTTCTTTAATCCTTTTGCAAATGGCTTCGTTTAGTACTTTCGTTTTATTTATTTTCTGCTGAATAACAATCGCCAACTCAAAATCCATTTTATCATCAATATCAACTGAGCACTCTTTGTTCATTATGTAGGCAAGCGAATCTTTACCAAAAAAATGTTTTTTCTTAAGATAATGTTGTTTACTTGCAATGAATAAAGCGCCATTAGGATGATACTCAATACTATGATTTCTATTGTAATTGCTATAATCTAAATCAAAGTATCCAAGAGTAAGTGAGCTATCTAATGGTTTAATAATTGATGAGGGTTTGTCGCTCTGCGTCACGGAGACTACACACTCGTATCCTTGTGCGTAATATTGACTCACTGCTTCAAAAATATGCTGAGCATTTCTGAAAGGCGATGTTGGCTGTAACAGAGCAAAATCGCTATATTCTGCATAGCTGTTTAATGCATGGCTTATGACATCATATGAATTGGCATTATCAGTCGCAAACTCCTCAGGCCGCATTAAAACTTCTGCTCCGTATTTCTCAGCAATACTGCCGTAATATTGTGAGTCTGTCGTGACTATTACTTTATCAAATACATTCGACTCAATTGCCGCTTCGATAGTGTAGGCCATAAGCGGTTTATCGATAAGCATCAATACATTCTTATTAGGCAGACCTTTCGATCCGCTTCGCGCCGGGATTATCGCTATTAATTTCGATTTCATATTTATTTTTGCATTTTAAATGTGCTATGGATGATTAACTCATCTTCAATAAAATCTTGCTCTGCGACTTTACCAATTAAATTATACCATTCCATCGGACTAATGCCGTTACCAGGGCGTTTAGTGGTAAGATTATGTTCACTATAAACATCACCTTTCTTGATATTTGTTTTGGCAATAATTGATTTCCTCGCAACGATTTTATTTTTTTCTTCTGATTTAGTTACGATTTTTTCACTCGATCCTAACGCCATTTCAACCGCTCTGACACCCTGGCATAAATGCTTCAGTTCATCGGGAGTGATAGAGGCCAAGTGATCTGGCCCTGGCATATTTTTATCGAGAGTAAAATGCTTTTCTATAAAAGTAATACCGAATGGAACAGATGCCAGTGCTGCATAGAAACCACTTGAGTGATCGGAAAACCCGATACTGTGTTCAGGGAAATGCTTTTTTAAGTCATTAATAGCATTCAGATTGACATCTTCAAAAGGAGTAGGATATTCGGTATTACAGTGTAGTATTGTAATATTTGTAGGCGTAATTCCATTTCGCAAAAATATTGATACACACTGTTTGATTTCATCAATAGTGGCCATACCCGTTGATAATACAATCTTAATATCAGGTATAGGGAGTTGAGCAATCTTTTCAAGATACGGCAAATTGAGTAATTCGCCTGATGGGATTTTCCACACTTTTTGTTTTAACGATGCTAAAAATTCGACCGAATCCATATCAAACGGGGTTGAGAAAACATCTAACCCCAGCTCTTTAGCATAATTCATTAGACCAATATACTCGTCATGCCCAAGTTCAAGCTTCTTTGTCATCTCTAATTGAGATTCAACTTCACCTGTGTTTTTGATTTGATATTCTGCTTTTGGCGCTATTGACGAAATTAATTTGTCGGCTTTAAACGTCTGAAATTTAACTGCATCGACATTTGCATTTTTAGCTTGTAGTATCATTTCTTTTGCAATTTCGATACAACCATTATGATTACAACCAATCTCAGCGACAATATAGATATTATTCATTTATTTCTCTTATTAACCTAGTTGGTGAGCCAGCAACTACCACATTATTCGGGATATTACGAATTACAACGGAACCTGAGCCAATAACACTTTTCGACCCGATTTTTATTTGTCCATTCACAACGGTACAACTACCAATGAATGTCTCCTCTCCAACATGAACATCTCCGTTGAGTACAACATTCGTTGATATATTACTGCACAAACCTACTTCGTTACCATGTTCGATCAATGCGCGAGTATTTATTACTGCCGCATCGTGTATAGTGCAACCGCGGTTTAATATACACAATTTGCCAATAAAAACACCTACGCCTAAAGTTACTTCACTTGATAACAAAGCAGTTTTATCGATAACATTGATCAGTTTTAGATTGTGTTTACGTACAAGATTTAAATAGTATTTTCTTGCTGAAGGTTGACCAACACCAATAAAATAGTAAAAATCATCTTTGTTATCGATTTCAGATATATCATTGCCAAGTATTGGGTATGATTGATGAATACCGCTTTTGTACTTATCAATGAATCCTGTCAGTTCATATTTATCGGGATCTAAACTATCAATAATTGATTTTGAAAATCCACCGGCCCCGAATATTATTAATTTACATTTCATATAACACCTATTTTCAGTAAGGCGTTTTTGATTATTGTTTATGAATAACGATGTTATTTAAGTGAATCTTCTGTATAGACTTCAATAGCTTCGGAAACATCTTTATATAATTTTCCCGACCCTTTTTTGTCTAGATAAACAGCCACATCGCAATAGTCTTTAAGTGATTTCAACCCATGTGAAACCATTATTATTTCAGCCTTGCCTCTAATATTATCAAAAATATCAGCACATTTTTTTTTGAATTTTGCATCCCCCACTGCCGTGACTTCATCTACTAAGTAATAATCAAATTTAAATGCCATGCTCAAGCCAAATCCCAACCGAGATTTCATGCCAGATGAGTAAGTTTTTATAGGCATATCAAAGTATTTACCTAACTCGGCAAAATCTTCCACAAACGCGACTTTATCTTGCAGTTCATTTTGCTTAGCATATAAACGAGAAACAAATTTTACATTTTCGCGGCCTGTCAGGCTTCCCTGAAACCCTCCTGAAAGTCCGACCGGCCAGGAAATAGTTTTATTTGTAATAATGCGTCCACTGTCAGGGCGGTCAATACCACCAATCATACGCAATAAGGTTGATTTACCAGCACCGTTACGTCCAATAAGCGCCACACTTTTACCGCTTGGTAATTCAATGTTGAGATCTTTAAATACATTATGTCTTCCCTGCGGCGTTCGATATGTCTTTGTAAGGTTCTCTATTCTAATCATGATGTTAACATCGCATCTTCACGGGTGCGATAAAGAGCCAGCCCCAAAAATAAAGTTACTAATGTAAATAATGCAAGATAACTAAGACTGACTCCTTCAGTATGATAACCAGCAACTACGGATGATCGGCTTAACTCCACGACATGAACAATGGGATTCCACAGAAAAAAAGACCAATATTCTCTTGGGATTGCATGTAACGGAAACATGATGCAGGAAACAAAGTACAGAGGCTTTGCAATAATAGGTAAGAATTTTTCCGTCTCAGGAAACGTTCTACCTATCACCATAAATATTAGACCAACACCACATGAAAAAAGTATAAGCATAACCCAAGTAGCAACCAGAGTAGGTATGTTATTAACTTCAAATTCTTCACCGCAAAATCTGACAACAATCATTAATGTAATGTATACGAGTGCGTATATTAATGATTCGAGCATAGCTCGTGATATTATCGTATCAATAGGTTTTACAGGCCGGTAATTAAACAACCCCTTATTTGCTTCAATCGCACCAATTGACCGACTTGTTATTTTATTAAAAATAAAAAATGGAATAATGCCATTTAATAAAAAAACCGGAAATGATATATCAGGCATTGTTCTATGACGAATAAACCCAAAGATAAACATTAGAATCAGCAAATGTGCTGACGGTTCAATCAATGCCCATAAGTACCCAAGGCGATACTTCCCAAAGCGCGTTTTCAGTTCACGTAAAAAGAGGGCATGCACAGCGGCCTTTTGCACCTCAAACCCACTTCTGGCCATAGTAAATCCACAATTTTTTAGGGGTATTGGACACGCTACCGCCCCTGGCTTTGCAGCAACCAAATGCTGTACAACGCAGGCAACGATGAGAGAAAGACAAAGAAGAAAACACTCAGAGGAATCGTGGGACAAGTTGTCCGTTCGTGTGCCGGACGCCCTATGGCGAGGTGGGTCAAACTAAAACGAGGTTAACCAAATCTGGTAAAGCTGCGCTAAAGCCCATCAATCCTGGATATCGACTGGAGTTCCTTCTCAAAAAGCCCAGTAAAATTAACCGTAACGTAGGATTAATCCTAATCGTTTTGATCTATTAATCTCTTTATCTTTATTAGCTAGAAGTGATTACAATGCGTAATCATGCATGCGCAACGATTATTAGGCATCTCTATAATAAATCTTATAAATCCATAATTTCTATAAAAATGTATAAATATCAATAAGATATTGAAGAATCATTAATGACGGGAAATTAAAAATAAGAATGTTTTGTTCATAAATAAACTTAATGTGAAAGTTTCACTTAAGTAATAAAACAGAAGACCCTAAAAAAAATAAGAATTTACCATTACCCACTAAGATAAATACTATGAAAAATATGTTTTTGTCACCTATTAATATTAATGATCTAATACTATGATCATTTTTCCCGATAGCTATCCTTAATTCCTGAAAATTTCATAATAAAATCAATATAGCAGGCCAGCGCAGGGGAGTTTAGCTTACGGCTGGGGTAGACCAGATACAAATCATTTCCCTGCGGTTCCCACGCTGGCAACACGACCGCCAGTTCGCCGCTTTCTAACGACCCCTCAACCAGAAAAGACGGTAATAAGGTTATCCCCGCCCCTTCTTTCGCACACTCCCGCGCATACAGCAGATTATCGGTGGTATGCAGGCGCGGCAGATCGCAACGATAATACGCCTCCCCTTTTTGCAGTACCCATTCGTTCCAGGCGCGATGCACAATGCACGGGTGTTCCGTCAGTTGGCTGGGGTGTTCGAGCGTGGGATGATTATCCAGATAGTCCGGCGAGGCGACCAGCAGGCGCGGGCTGTGGCCAATCATACGGCCAATCAGCGAAGAATCCTGTGGTTTACCGGTACGCAACGCGACGTCATAACCCGTTTCAACTAAATCCACCACCTCATCAGAAATAGACACTTCCAGCACCACGTTAGGATAACTGCGCTGGAACTGAGTATTCATTCGCGCCAGCAACGTCGCGCCAATGCCTGCCGGGCAGGTAATACGTAGCCTGCCGCTGGGGTTATCGCGCAACTGTTGTAAGGCATATTCAGCGCGTTCGGAGGCATCAAGCATTTCCCGGCAATGCACCAGATAGCGCTCGCCAGCAAACGTCAGGTTGATTTTGCGGGTAGTGCGATTGAACAACCGCAGCCCCACCAGCTGTTCAAGCTGGCTAATGCGTTGGCTAACGCTGGATTTCGGCAATCCCGCTTCCTGTGCCGCCGCGGTAAAACTCCCCCGCTCCGCCACCAGCGCAAACAGCGCCATATCCTGAAGTTGTTTAAACATGATTGTTTATCTCACACGAACACAGCGTTAGTGATTGTCCATCTTATCATCCTTATCGCGGTGTCCTAGACTGATCCACGACATCACCCTTTTAATCTGATACGCGGAGCGCACCATGTCAGTGAAAGCCATTGCCGTTAATCCACAAGATCCTGCCAGCTTTATTGAAATCCCCCCTGAAATGCCGCAGCCCGGCGAATATGATTTACTGGTCGAAGTGAAAGCCGTATCGATTAACCCGGTTGATACTAAAGTCCATCAGGGCATTCAGAAGAAAGGTTTACAGGAGCCGCGTATTTTAGGTTGGGACGCCAGCGGGATAGTGAAATCTACCGGTAGCAAAGTGACCAGCTTTCAGCCGGGGGATGAAGTGTATTACGCCGGTGATATCACCCGTCCGGGCAGCAACACCACCCATCAGTTAATTGACGCGCGCATCGTCGGCCACAAACCGAAAAGCCTTGACTGGGCGGCGGCGGCCATCCCGTTAACGGCGTTGACCGCCTGGGAAGGGTTATTTGAACGTCTGAATATCCAGCACGCTGACGAAGAGAAAACGCTGCTGATTATTGGCGGCGCTGGTGGCGTCGGCTCGCTGGCAATCCCGTTCGCGAAGCACAACAGCAAAGTAAAAGTGATCGCCACCGCCTCGCGGGAAGATTCCGCACAGTGGTGCCGCGATCGCGGCGCAGATCTGGTGGTGAGCTACCAGGGTCTGCCAGGCGAACTGGCGAAGCACAATATCAAATTCGTGGATTACATCTTTATCCTTAACGATACCGACGGCCACTGGCCTGCGGTCACGCAGCTTATCGCGCCGCAAGGCCATATCTGCACTATCGTAGAGAACACGCAGCCGCTGAGCCAGGACGTGCTGAAATCAAAATCCGCTGCCCTGCACTGGGAATTTATGTATACCCGCAGTATGTATCAAACCGCCGATATGGCGCGTCAGGGCGAGATCCTCGATCACGTTGCTAAATTGGTAGATGACGGCGTGGTGGAAAGCGCCCTTAGCGAAACGCTGCATGGCCTGAGCGTGGAGAGCATCCGCGACGCGCACGAGAAAGTGCTGGCCGGGCATATGCGCGGGAAAGTAGTGATTGCGTTTTAATTCACTCAGGCACGCCCATCAAACGGGCGTGCCGTCTATCCAGGCGTTATGACGCTGGCGCCTGTCTCCTCTCCAGCCCCGGCGCTTTCCAGAGCGACGTCGTCAGCCCGCTGTCCACCAGCCCCAACTGGTCCGCATACACCGCCTGCCATTTCTGCATCATCTCATCGTACAGTTCCCGGTGCGCGGGGTTCGGGGTGAACTCCCGCTGCCAGCTCACCAGTTTTTCCCCGGCGCTGGCCATATTCGCATACAGCCCAACCCCTGCGCCCGCCGCAATGGCGCAACCCAGCGCGGTCGCTTCTTTGACTTCCGGGACGCGCACCGGCAATCCGGTGACGTCGCTTAAAATCTGGCTCCACAGCGCGCCTTTCGAGCCACCGCCCGCAAACACCAGCCCGTCGAATTTTACCCCGGAGAAACTGGAGATCTGCGCCAGGTTGCAGGCCGAGACAATCGCGGCATTCTCTTCCAGCGCCCTGAATAACGTAGCCTTGTTACATTTATCGGCATCAATGGAGAGGTTAATAAACGACGGGGCCGCGTGATACCACTTATTAAAGTGCATCGCGTCAGAGAAAATCGGCATCACGCCGTGGGAACCCGCCGGAACCTGGCTTGCCATCTGTTCCAGCAGCGCGTAAGTATCGGTGCCGAGCCGCTCGGCAATCAGTTTTTCCTCGGCGCAGAACGCATCGCGGAACCAGCGCATCGTCAGCCCGGTGAAAAAGCTGATCGACTCCGCCTGCACCATGCCGGGGATAACGTGCGGGTTAACGCGGATATTCATTTGCGGATCGGTGCGTACCGCCGGGAGATTCACTACCTGCTGCCAGAAAGTGCCGCCCAGCACGGCGGTTTGCCCGGCGCGCACCACGCCAAGCCCCAGGCAGCCCAGTTGCACATCGCCGCCGCCCATCACTACCGGCGTGCCTTCGCGTAACCCGGACTGCGCCGCGGCGTCTGCCGTCACTGCGCCCAACACTGTGCCGGTCTCTTTAACCGGCGAGAGGATGTCCGCGCGCAGCCCGGCCATATCCAGCAGCGCAGGCCGCCAGTCGCGGGTATTCAAATCCAGCATCCCGGTGGTGCCTGCGTTGGATGGGTCTACCGCCAGTTCGCCAGACAGTTTTGCCGCCAGCCAGTCGCTGATCATGGTGATGGTCGCCGCCTGGCGATAAATATCCGGGCGATGATGGGCCAGCCACAGCAGGCGCGGCATGGCGCTCAGCGCCAGGGTCTGGCCGGAAACGTGGTACACCTCGGATTCGAACTGATAATCGTGGATCTCTTTCAGTTCTGACACTTCATGGCTGGCGCGGGCATCGACGTTGGCGCAGGCCCAAATGGGCTCGCCGTTGCGATCGTAAAGCACAATCCCTTCGCGCATGGAGCAGCAGGCGACGCTGGCGATATCACTGGCGGTTAAGCCCGCTTTCATCAGCGCTTCCCGGATGCAGCGGCAGGTTAACTGCCAGTTGGTATTAAGATCGAACTCCATCGAGCCGGGAACGTCCGCCACGCTCTGGTGAGTCCATTCCGCCTGGCCTGCGGCAATCTGGCGGCCTGCTAAATCAAAGATAACGGCACGGACACTGCCTGTTCCGGCGTCTAACGCTAAAAGGTAACTCATCGGCTTGCCTCGCTCTGTTAGGGTTCGCGAAGCAAGCCCTGGATTATCCCGCCAGAGCCAGCACCGCGCGCGCTGTCGCTTCTTCTGTTACCAGGCCGTTGATACGGCGGCCGCACAGGGCGGCATAAATGGCGTCTGCTTTATCTTCACCGCCCGCCACGCCCACAATGGTGGGTAGCTGAGCCAGCTCATTCAGAGTGATACCCAGCAGCTCGCGGTGGATCGGCAGGTCGTCGACCTGTTCGCCGTCGGCCTGCAGGAAATAACCAAGAATGTCGCCCACTGCGCCTTTACGGGCGTACATCAACTGCTCGCCTTCGCTGATATAACCAGAGCGCAGGATCGTCGCATCGCGTTTCTGGCTTACCGACCCGATACCCACCACCGCCACATCGGCGGCGCTGGCGGCCAGCAGCACATCGCGCACGCTGGATTCGCGCTTTAAAATCTCCGCCACTTCCGGCGATGACACCCGCAGCGGCGCGGGAATAATGCTGACGCTACAGGCCGCATCAAGCTGGCCGATGCCGGTCATATACGGCCCCACGCCGCCCGACAACGTCACCAGCCGGATCTGCTGGGAGCTGATAAAACCGCTTAAATGCTGTAAGCAGCTCATGGTGGCTTCGCCGAACCCCACCGCCAGCAATTGCCCCGGCTCCAGCACGCCCATTAGCGACTGCGCCGCGCCAATTCCGAGACGCGTATTCATCGGCGGCGTGTTCAGCGCGGGCAGCACCCGTGCCAGCCGTAGCCCAAAACGCTGGGCCAGCGCGGTTTCCAGCGCCAGGCAACCTTCGTACCGCGAGTTGATTTGCACCCGGATCACGCCCGACTGGCGGCCTTTCTCTAACAGGCGTGAAATCTTCAGTCGCGGTAATCCCAGCCGTTCGCCGATATCGTTCTGGGTCAATCCGTCGTGGTAGTAGCACCACGCCACCCGTGCCAGTAGCTCTTCTTCGGCCATTGCGATACCGGCATACCGTCCCTCATCGCTTCGTTTTTCGCTCATAAGCTGAACTCTTATTGAAATTTAGATCATGTGTTCGATCCTGCCTGGTCTGAAACTGTGAGATGCCCGGCAAAAAGATCATTTTTTATTCCGTTTAGCGGTGCGACCAGATTATGCCTGAAAATGTGATCCCTGCACGGTTGTAAATATAGTTCACCGTCTACGCTTTTTGAACATTGTAGATTTAAAAAATCATTTGTTCATTTTTCGGAGTGGCGATGACGAATCCAGACCCGTTACTGAATGTGCAGGCGATAAGTAAACAGTTCTCCGGGGTGAGCGTGCTGAAGTCGATTGATTTCACGCTGCTTTCCGGGCAGGTACATGCCCTGATGGGCGGTAACGGCGCGGGCAAGTCGACGCTGATGAAAATTGTCGCGGGCATAGAAACCGCCGACAGCGGGGTAATACAGATTGAAGGGCAGCCGTTTACCCGGCTCTCGCCGCAACAGGCGCACGGTCTGGGTATCTATCTGGTGCCGCAGGAGCCAATGTTATTCCCCAACCTCACCGTGCAGGAAAACATTCTGTTCCGCCTGCCGAATGACAAAAAGATTGCGCAGCAGTTGTCAGAAAAACTGGCCCAGCTCGATTGCCATCTCATTTTGCAGGCTTCAGCCAGTACGCTGGAAGTGGCGGATCAGCAGATGGTGGAGATCCTGCGCGGCCTGATGCGCAACGCCAAAATTTTAATTCTTGATGAACCGACCGCTTCGCTAACGCCAGGGGAAACCGATCGGTTATTTCGCCAGATCCGCGCGCTGCAAACCGCAGGCGTGGGGATCATTTTTATCTCCCATAAACTGCCGGAGATCCGCGCCATCGCCAGCCATGTCTCGGTGATGCGCGACGGCGCCGTGGTGCTGAGCGGCGAAACCGCGCAGCGTAATGACAGCGAATTGATCCACGCCATGACCCCGGTCAGCCGGGAACGTAGCCTGAGCGACACCCAAAAACTGTGGCTGGCATTGCCGGGCAACCGCCGCACCCAGCCGCAGGATTTCCCGGTATTGCGGGTAGATGAACTGACCGGCGAAGGTTTTCTCGATCTCAGTTTTGAAGTGCGCGCCGGAGAGATCGTCGGTCTGGCGGGGCTGGTGGGCTCCGGGCGTACCGAACTGGCGGAGACCTTATACGGCCTGCGTCCGGTACGCGGCGGGCGCGTCTGGCTGGAAAATCATGACATCACCTCTACGCCGATCCGTGCGCGTCTGGATCGCGGGCTGGTGTACTTGCCGGAAGATCGCCAGGTCTCCGGGCTGTTTCTCGATGCCCCCATCCGCTGGAACACCGTGGCGCTCAACGAGCCGTCGCTGTGGCAACAGCCGAAGCGCGAAGACGCGGTAGTCGAGCGTTATCACCGGGCGCTGGGCATCAAACTTAACCATCCGAATCAAATCGTGCGCACGCTCTCTGGCGGCAATCAGCAAAAAGTACTGCTGGCGCGCTGCCTGGAAGCCAATCCGCTGCTGCTGATCATTGATGAGCCGACCCGTGGCGTGGACGTCTCCGCCCGCGCCGATATCTATCAGTTGATCAAAAGCGTGGCGGCGCAAAACGTGGCGGTGCTGATGATCTCCTCTGACGTGGACGAATTTCCGGGGCTGGCGGACCGGGTGCTGGTGATGCACCAGGGGGAACTCAGCGGGGAGCTGGCGCGCGACGCCATTTCGCCTGACCGGATGATGAAACTGGCCTTTGGAGGACAACGTCCGTGAAGATGCTGTTGCGTAACCGTGAACTGACCGCGTTTCTGGCCATAGTGGCGCTGTTCGGCGTGCTGGTGGGCCTTAACCACAGCTATTTCAGTGCCCAGACCCTGGCGATGATTTTTTCCAGCTCGCAGATTTTGATCCTGCTGGCAATGGGCGCGGCGATGGTGATGCTGACGCGCAATATCGATGTGTCGGTGGGCTCGACGGTCGGGCTGTGCGCCATTGCCGTCGGTGTGGCGCTTAACCAGGGTTACAGCCTGCCGCTGGCGATGGGCTTCGCGTTTGCTATCGGCGCGCTGTGCGGGTTTTTCAACGGCGTGCTGGTGGTGTGGCTGCGCATCCCGGCGATTGTCGCCACGCTTGGTACGCTGGGGCTGTACCGTGGCGCAATGCTGCTGTGGACCGACGGTAAATGGATCGAAGGGCTGCCGCAGAGCCTAAAAACGCTGTCGGAGCCGGTGTTTATCGGCGTCTCCCCGTTCGGCTTCGCGGTGCTGGCGCTGGTAGCGTTGGGCAGCGTGATCCTGGCGCGTACCGCCTTTGGCCGCGACTTCTATGCAGTGGGCGATAACCTCGCCGCCGCGCGTAAGCTCGGCGTGGCGGTGGATCGCACCCGGCTGCTGGCCTTCACTTTTAACGGCCTGCTGGCGGCGCTCGGCGGCATTCTGTTCGCTTCGCAAATCGGCTTTGTCCCCAATCAGACCGGCAGCGGCCTGGAGATGAAAGCCATCGCCGCCTGCGTGCTGGGCGGGATCTCCCTGCTCGGCGGCACCGGCACGCTGATCGGCGCATTTCTCGGCGCGTTCTTTTTAACCCAAATCGACACCGTTCTGGTGCTGTTCAAACTGCCCGCCTGGTGGAATGACTTTATCGCCGGAATGGTGCTGCTGGGCGTGCTGGTGCTCGACGGGCGGCTGCGCCAGGCGCTGACGCGCCACCAGCGGGCCCTGAAATACAGCCGCTTTGTGCCGGGGGCGTCGGGGCGGAAAAACGTCGCGCCGTTTCCCGGTCGCAAAAACAAAAAAGAGGTGGCGTAAATGAAAGTGAACTGGGAACTGGCGCTGCTGGCGTTGCTGCTACTGGAAATCCTGCTGTTTGGCGCGCTGAACCCGCGCATGCTCGACGTGAATATGCTGCTGTTCAGCACCAGCGACTTTATCTGCATCGGCATCGTGGCGCTGCCACTGACGCTGGTGATCATCAGCGGCGGGATCGATATTTCTCTCGGCTCTACCATCGGGCTGTGCGCCATCGCGCTGGGCGTGCTGATGCAGTCCGGCGTGCCGATGGGCGTGGCGATTGTATTAACCCTGGCGCTCGGCCTGGCCTGCGGCTTTCTCAATGCGGCATTGATCCACTACACCGGCATCAGCCCGCTGGTGATCACCCTCGGCACGCTTTACCTCTACGGCGGCGGCGCGCTGCTGCTTTCCGGGATGGCGGGCGCGACGGGTTATGAAGGCATTGGCGGTTTCCCGGAAAGTTTCACCGCTTTCGCCAACGCCACGCTGTTCGGCCTGCCAGTCCCGCTGGTGATGTTTCTGGTGATCACGCTGCTTTTCTGGGTACTGGCGCACCGGGCGCGCTTTGGCCGCCACCTGTTTTTACTTGGGCAAAACGCCCGTGCCGCCCGCTACGCGGCCCTGCCGGTTAACGGCATGTTGTACGGCGTATACGGCCTGGTAGGCCTGGCGTCAGCTATCGCGGCGGTGATTCTGGTTTCTTACTTCGGTTCAGCCCGTTCGGATTTGGGGCGCGATTTACTGATGCCCGCGCTGACGGCGGCGGTGCTGGGCGGCGCCAATATTTACGGCGGTTCAGGTTCTGTGGTGGGTACGGCGCTGGCGGCGTTGCTGGTGGGGTATTTGCAGCAGGGGTTACAGATGGTCGGGATACCCAATCAGGTATCGAGCGCGTTGTCCGGTGCGTTGTTGATTGTGGTGGTGATTGGTCGTTCGGTGAGTTTGCATCGCGAAACCCTGCGTGCGGCATGGCGCCGCGTTCAGATTCGCCGCGGTGCCATAAAACAATCAGGAGCTTAAGATGAATACAGCAAAACGTGTGCTGCAATGTAGTGCTCTGGCACTGGCCTTGAGCGTCGTGACTGCCCAGGCGGCGGATCGCATCGCCTTTATTCCGAAGCTGGTGGGCGTCGGGTTCTTTACCAGCGGCGGCAACGGGGCGAAAGAAGCGGGCAAAGCGCTGGGCGCGGACGTCACTTATGACGGGCCGACGGAGCCGAGCGTGTCGGGCCAGGTGCAGTTGATCAACAACTTCGTCAACCAGGGGTATAACGCGATTATCGTGTCGGCGGTCTCCCCGGATGGCCTGTGCCCTGCCCTGAAACGCGCCATGCAGCGCGGCGTAAAAGTGCTGACCTGGGACTCGGACACCAAACCGGAATGCCGCAGCATCTACATCAACCAGGGCACGCCGGAGCAGTTGGGCGGCATGCTGGTGGAGATGGCCTCGAAGCAGGTCACTAAACCGAAAGCAAAAGTCGCATTTTTCTATTCCAGCCCTACCGTGACCGATCAAAACCAGTGGGTAAAAGAAGCCAAAGCGAAGATCGCCAAAGATCATCCGGAGTGGGAAGTGGTTACCACCCAGTTTGGCTATAACGACGCCACCAAATCTCTGCAAACCGCCGAGGGGATCTTAAAAGCTTACCCGGATCTGGATGCGATCATCGCGCCGGACGCCAACGCGCTGCCGGCGGCGGCCCAGGCGGCGGAAAACCTCAAACGCACCGGCGTGGCGATTGTCGGTTTCAGTACTCCGAACGTGATGCGCCCCTACGTTGAGCGCGGCACCGTGAAAGCCTTTGGTCTGTGGGACGTGGTGCAACAGGGCAAAATCGCGGTCAACGTGGCGGATACTTTGCTGAAGAAAGGCGATCTTAACGTGGGCGACAGCGTCGACGTGAAAGACATCGGCACCCTGAAAGTGGAGCCGAACAAAGTCCAGGGTTACGACTACGAAGCCAAAGGCAACGGCATTGTGCTGCTGCCGGAGCGCGTGGTGTTCACCAAAGACAACATCAACAATTACGATTTCTGACGGGGGAGACAATGGCTGATTTAGACGACATCAAGGACGGCAAAGATTTTGGTATTGGGCAACCCCAGAAGAACACGCTGTTCACGCTGAAGGGCTGCGGGGCGCTGGACTGGGGGATGCAGTCGCGGCTGGCGCGCATCTTCAACCCCGCCACCAACCGCACGGTGATGCTGGCGTTTGACCACGGCTATTTCCAGGGCCCAACTACCGGGCTGGAGCGTATCGATCTGTCCATCGCGCCGCTGTATCAGGAAACCGATGTGCTGATGTGTACCCGCGGCATTCTGCGCAGCCAGGTACCGCCCGCCACCAATAAACCGGTGGTGCTGCGCGCCTCCGGCGGCAACTCGATTCTGGCGGAACTGTCGAACGAGTGCGTGGCGGTGGCGATGGAAGACGCCCTGCGGCTCAACGCCTGCGCGGTGGCGGCGCAGATTTATATCGGCTCCGAATACGAGCACCAGTCGATCAATAACATCATCAAGCTGGTGGATGAAGGGACGCGCTATGGCATCCCGACGCTGGCGGTCACCGGCGTGGGTAAAGAGATGGCGCGCGACGCTCGCTACTTCTCGCTGGCCAGCCGCATCGCCGCCGAGATTGGCGCGCAGTTCGTCAAAACCTATTACGTCGAACAAGGCTTTGAGAAAGTTACCGCCAGTTGCCCGGTGCCGATTGTGATCGCTGGCGGCAAAAAGCTCCCGGAACTGGATGCGCTGGAGATGTGCTGGCGGGCCATCGACCAGGGGGCCAGCGGCGTGGACATGGGGCGCAACATCTTCCAGTCCGACGCGCCGCTCGCCATGCTCAACGCGGTGAAAAAAGTGGTGCACGAGAATATGTCGGCACGCGAAGCGTACCAATTCTGGCAGGAAGAGAAAGCACACGGAGGAAAGGCATGAATGTGACGCTGGTTGAGATCAACATCAAACCGGACCGGGTAGATGAGTTTTTAACGGTGTTCCGCGCCAATCACGAGGGTGCCGTCGCCGAACCCGGCAACCTGCGTTTTGACGTATTGCAGGACCCAAAGGTAAAGACGCGGTTTTACATCTACGAAGCCTACCAGGATGACGACGCGGTGCTGGCCCATAAAGAAACGCCGCACTACAAAGCGTGCGTTGAGGCGTTGGATTCAATGATGTCAGAGCCGAGGAAAAAGCGGAGTTTTATTGGGTTGCTGCCAGAGGTGAAGTAAGGCGAAAAGCGGCCCATGGACGGGCAAGCTCGTTGGCATGGTTGCGCAATATGTCGAAAAAAATGGATTTTTTTAACATATGGCCGGGATTGGTTTATGGCATCGACACGTTCCGGGCATATGTCGATAAAACGCGTTTTTTTAAACATGTTGTAGAGAGCTCAACACCAGACTCCTGCGGGAGCTGAATCAATAAGGGGTTCACTGCACGTGAACCCCTGATCCTTCCGGGCTTACCTGTTAAAACGTTTCCCAGTTATCGCCGCTGTCCGCCAGCGCGGGTTTACGC
This sequence comes from Atlantibacter sp. MEI4A-1023, assembly GCF_056155425.1. NCBI lineage: Bacteria > Pseudomonadati > Pseudomonadota > Gammaproteobacteria > Enterobacterales > Enterobacteriaceae > Atlantibacter > Atlantibacter sp. MEI4A-1023. The sequence goes on along the minus strand of NZ_CM149568.1, from coordinate 567,143 downwards.
GTTGCCAGTGGCGCAGCCGGTGCTTTTGGCGGGGTAGCGTCCTGTGAAATCTCACGCGCGTCGGCGTTGATGCGGAATACCGACACCGCCTGAGTCAGGCGGCTGGCCTGTTCTTCCAGCGCTGCCGCGGCAGCTGCGGATTCCTGCACCAGCGAGGCGTTCTGCTGGGTCACGCGATCCATCTCGGCAACCGCCAGACCCACCTGGTCGATACCGCGGCTCTGCTCGTCAGACGCAGAGGCGATTTCACCCATAATGTCGGTCACGCGGGTTACCGCATTGACGATCTCGCCCATGGTTTCGCCCGCGCTTTCTACCAGCGTCGAACCCACTTCCACTTTGCTGACCGAGTCTTCAATCAGGCCTTTGATCTCTTTTGCCGCCTGGGCGCTGCGGCTTGCCAGGTTGCGAACTTCACCGGCAACCACCGCAAAACCCCGACCCTGCTCGCCTGCGCGCGCGGCTTCTACCGCAGCGTTCAGCGCCAGAATGTTGGTCTGGAACGCGATGCCGTCAATCACGCTGGTGATGTCGGCAATTTTCTGCGAACTACCGGCGATTTCGTGCATGGTCTGCACCACGTTGCTCACCACTTTACCGCCCTTCTGCGCGGTTTCAGAGGCGCTCAGGGCAAGCTGGCTGGCCTGACGGGCGTTCTCGGCGTTCTGTTTCACCGTCGCGGTCAGTTCTTCCATGCTGGCAGCGGTTTCTTCCAGCGAGGCCGCCTGCTGCTCGGTACGGGAAGAGAGATCGTTGTTGCCGATGGCGATTTCACTCGCGCCGCTGTAGATAGCGTTCGCGCCGGTACGCACATCGCCGACGGTTTTCGCCAGTTCATCCTGCATATGGCGCAGGCTGGCCGCCAGTTGGCCCATTTCGTTGGTGCCGTGTACTTCGATGCCGCGCACCAGATCGCCGTTAGCGATATGGCGAATGTTTTCCAGCAGACGCTGCAACGGATGGATCAGCGCTTTGTTAATGCCGATCCACACCACAATCATCACCGCCAGCACAGCGCCCAGCACGCCGATCAGGATCCACATCGCCAGGTTATAAGATTCGTTGCTGCCATCCACCGCCAGCTGGTACAGGCCGTCGTTCTCGGCCAGGTAGCTGTTGTAGGCTTTTTCCATGCCGTCCTGGAAGCTCTGGGTCGGCTGGTCGAAGAAGGCGTTGATTTTACCGGCACCCAACAGTTGGATCAGTTCCGCCAGCGCGTTGTGGTAGATATCGTAAGTGCGCTTCACTTCCTGCGCGGTTTGCTCGCTCTGGCGCGGGTCGCGCGGCAGAGCCTCATAGGCCGTCCACTGCTCTTCCGCCTGCTTCAGCGAGGTTTGGGCGATTTGCATTAGCTGCGCCACGGTCGCGCCGCTGCCCATCTGGTTGGAATCCATCATGTAACGGATACCGGCGCGGTTCAGGGTGTTACGGGTCTGGATCAGCGCTACCCAACTGGCGTTCAGCGTGGACTGCTGCTGACGGATGGTCTGAAGAACGGTGAAGTTTTCCTTGTCGTTTTTCAGCGCGTTAAAGAACAACCCGCCCGACGTTAACTGTAAGAGGCCAAATAGCCCCAGTACGATAAGCAGGCTGGTGACGACTTTGATACGGTTGAGCATGGTGACTGTTTCCCGAGGCAAAATAAAAAGGGGTATCGGAAAATCCCCGGAAAACTTTATAGGGTAAATCCTCAGAGTTACGTTTTTATGCGCTAAACAGCGGTAAACTTTCGATTTGGGATGGGGGCGCAACGGCGATTTTTCCCGCCGGTGGGTTTAGCCTATGATAAGCACTCTTTTTTATCGCAGGAGCGATCATGATTTGGTTGATGCTGGCTACCCTGGTGGTGGTGTTTGTGGTGGGTTTTCGGGTATTGACCTCCGATTCACGTCGCGCGGTGCGGCGGCTTAGCGAACGTCTCAATATTCAGACGTTACAGGTGGAGTCGATGATCGACCAGATGGGCAAGCAGTCCGGGCACGAGTTTATTCAGTATCTGGCACGTCCCGATGAAGTGCATCTGCAAAACGCCGCCCAGTTGCTGCTGATCTATCAGGTGTACATCGTTGACGGTAGCGATCAAAACCTGCTGCGCTGGTATCGCATCCTGCAAAAAGGCCGGTTAAGCGCCCCGCTGACCGACGCGCAAATCCGCCTTGCCCTGCGCTTTTACCACGAGCTGGATCTGGATAATTACGAGCTCAACGCTTTCCAACTGCGCTACAACTCGCTGTTTGTGCCGGACGGCACGGTCACTTACCTGCATTAATCCCCCCCACGCTGTGATGCGTATTTTGTTCAATACCTGCATCGCCTGACATGGCACGGTAACCCCTTCGCTAACAGGAGGGGTTATGAGTGTTGTCTGGTCGATGATGGTGTTTGCGCTGGTGTCGTCGGTATCGCCGGGGCCGGTAAATCTGGTGGCGTTAAGCAGTGGCGTCAGTTTTGGCTGGCGGGCCAGCGTGCCGCACGTCACGGGCGCGACGGTGGGCTTTACCGCGTTGCTGCTCGCTACCGGCTACGGGCTGTATGAATTGCTGTTGCTGTGGCCCGCGCTACAGGGCGCGATCCGCATCGGCGGCATCGCATTTTTACTGTGGATGGCCTGGCGGCTGGCGCGGGACAACGGCGAGATGAATAAGCGCGAGGCGCAGCGCGCGCCGGGGGCGTTTAACGGCGCGCTGATGCAGTGGCTGAATCCCAAAGCCTGGCTGGCCTGCGTGGCGGGCATGGGACTGTTCGCCAGCGATGGCAATCACGCCACGCTGTGGCTGTTTGCCGGGATCTATTTTGTGGTGTGCTATCTGTCGATTCTGAGCTGGGCGCTGGCTGGCGCGTCGCTGAGCGGCTGGCTGCAACAGCCCGCCCGGATCCGGTTGTTTAACCGGGTTCTGGCGGCAATGCTGCTGGGGTGCGCCGCCTGGCTGGCCTTCGCTTAAAGCAGATCGCGGTACTGCTTCGGCGTTACCGCCAGATGCTGTTTGAACGCGCGCTGGAAATGCGCCTGATCGGCAAAGCCCACGTCCAGAGCCACATCCGCCAGCGGCGCGCCGCGCTTCAGGTGCTCACGGGCGATATGCAGGCGGCGGTTCATCAACAGCGCATGGGGCGTTGCGCCGTAATGTTGCTGGCACAGGCGAATCAGGTGACTGACCGACAGCCCGGCGGTCTGCGCCAGTTCCGCCAGTGTGAGCGGCGCGTGGTACTCCTCGTTGATTTTCTCTTTCACCCTGGCAAGCAGCGCCGGGGCGGCATCGGGCTGGCGATCCTGCGGGCGCAACCGCTGCTGGACCGTCAGCATCAGATGCGCCGCTTCGCACTCTTTTTCCAGCGCATCCCGCTCGCTATCGATCACGATGTGATACAGCCGGTTCAGGCCGTCGAAAATCGTGGGATCGGCGGTCCAGGTTTGGGTGAAATGGCAGGCGTTATCGGCCTCTCTGCCGGTCAGTTCGTTCAGCCAGCGGCTGTCAAAATAGAACATCCGGTAGGCCCAGGACTGGTTTTGCAGTGGGTTGCAGGCATGCAGATCGCCGGGGTTCATCAGCACTACGGTGCCCTCGCCGACCTCGATGCGCGTTTTCTCGTTCAGGTAGCTGCTGGTGCCGCCGACGATTGCCCCGATAGAAAAGGTTTCATGGGTATGCGGCGCGTAGCTGACCGTGCGCCCGTCTTCCACATTACGCACTTCGAGCCAGGGCAGCGCGTCGCTGCGCCAGAATTGTTGCCGGATAGGGTATCGCGCCATGATGCACCTCAGTAAGTGAGCATTTACTTTTAGCACAGCTTTGACGCGTAAGACGATAAAAAAACGGCCCCTGAAACGAGCGGGCCGGGGAGCAGAATCAACCTAACACCATCTTGCCAATCATCAGACCCATCGCCACCGAGACAATCACGTTCACCAGTCCGGGGCGCATAAAGCTGTGGTTAAGCACATATTTGCCGATGCGGGTGGTGCCGGTATCGTCGAAGGCCAGCGCCGCGAGGCACTGCCCGGCCACCGGGATAAAGAAGTAGCCGTTGACCGCAGGCCAGGAGCCAATCAGCGCATACGCCGGTAATCCAAGCGCCAGCCCCAGCGGCAGCAGGATCAGCGTGGTCGCCGCCTGGCTGCTGACCATCGCCGAGACAAAGAACATCATAATGGCGATAAGCCAGGTATGTTCCTGCAACAGCACCTGCACTTCGGATTTGATCAGGTCGATATGGCTGCTGACAAAGGTTTCGCTCATCCACGCCAGGCCAAAAGCACAGACGATAGCCAGCGCACCGGCGCGGAACACGCTGCCGCTGAGGATGTGATCCACCGGCGGGCGGCACAGCAACACAATCAGACAGGCAAAGGAGAGCATCACGATCTGGATCGCTGCCGACATCGAGAGCGGTTGCAGCCCTTTGGCGGTTTCTACAATCGGACGCAGGCCCGGCACCAGCCCCAGCAGCACAATAATTACCGCACCGGCCAGGAACAGCAGCACCGAGAGTTTGGCGCGCGGCGCGATTTCCGTGCTGCGTTCCGCTTTGCCGATCGGCTTCAGCAACCCTTCCGCCAGGCGGCGCTGGTATTCCGGGTCATCCTTCAGCTCTTTGCCTTTATTAAAGGTCGCGATCGCTCCTGCCGCCACGCCAATCAGCGTCGCCGGGACGCAAATCATCATGATGGTGGAAATCGAGATACCGAACGGGGCCATCAGGCCAATCATTGCCGCCATAGCCGCAGAGATCGGGCTGGCGGTAATCGCCTGTTGGGAAGCGATCACGGAAATCGATAACGGACGCTCCGGGCGAATGCCGGAATCCCGCGCCACTTCCGAGATCACCGGCAGCAGGCTGTACACCACGTGCCCGGTGCCGGACATAAAGGTGAAGATATAGCAGATAAACGGTGCCAGCAGCGTGATATAGCGCGGGTGGCGGCGCAGCATTTTTTCCGCCAGCCGGACTAATAAATCCAGCCCACCGGACGCCTGTAATGACGATGCCGCTAATACCACCGAGAGAATAATTAAAATAACGTCAATGGGCGGCGATGAGGGCGTCAGGCCAAAACCAAATACCAGTACGCCAACGCCAAGACCGCCAACCATACCTAAAAATACGCCGCCAATACGGGCGCCAAACATCAGGGCTACAAGGATAAAACACAATTCTGTCCAGAACATACTTACCCCCGGATAATGGAGTGAATTCCAGTTATGTTTTTATGTAATCGGTGAGAAGCAATTAATCGGAATACGGTTTACCAAAACCAAACGCGCCAAAATGATGTAATACGTGGCTCGCTGATTTTCCTCCTGCCGTCATGGCGCGGATAATATCGTCGTGTTCCGGTTGGGGTTTACCGCATGCCAGAATGGACAGCATAAAGCCGGTTAAAAAGGCATCGCCCGCGCCGAGGGTATCGACGGGTTGAATATAAACCGGCTGCCATTCGATGAGTTTATTTCCGGCATAGTAATACACCTTTTCATGCCCGCGCGTGGCGATAACATGTTTACAGCCGTAATCGTAAAACGTATAAATTTTATTAATGGTCTCTTCGACCGATAACGCCCCGCAGGAAATAAATCCGTAATCCACCCACGGGCAAACCTGTTTAAAATAATCGTCCGTACCGCGCCCGGAAAAATCAAACGACAGCGTGACGTTGCGTTGCTTTATTTTTTCTAACTCAGATTCGAGAAATCCATTAATACTGGAATGGACCGCATCGAATTGCGCAATATAATCGAGATCGTCATCGGATAATTGCAGCGGGTTTTCGCGTAATACGCCGTTTTTATTACTGGTGACAAATTCCCTGTCGCCATCCACTAGCCGGATACAGGCATAGCCGTTTTCCCCGACATAGTGGCGACAGCGCTGGACGTCTATGTTCAGCTCCAGAAGGGTATCCTGCACGTGCCGTGCGGCGGCGTCATTGCCAAACGCGCCGAGAAACGCGCTTTCGCAACCTGCCAGCCGGGCATACACCGCGAAGTTCAGCGCGTTGCCGCCGGGGTACATCACGCCAGAATGAAGATATTTATCAACGACATTATCACCAATGCCAATCACCTTAATGTCCATCATTGTTCCTTGTTGATAGCGATAAATCGGGCGTCCCTGCCCCTGCGTCAAATCCTGGCGTGATTAATATTCGACCTTCCACATATAGCGGCGGGTCGTTAACGGATGCTGGCGAATGTCGGCCAGCGCACGGTTATAAACCGGGTAAACGTTGTTGAACAAGGAATGGTTGAAGTAATCGATCACCGTCGGTTTGATGGTGGAGAGGCCCAGCTCTTTGGCATCCACCACTTCGATGCGGCGGCCATATTTTTTCAGGAAGTTCAGGGCGCGCTCATCCACCGCGCGGGTGCTGCCTTCGGAGAACTGGAAGAAGAACGGCGTGTTGGCATCGGTGATTTCAAACGGGCCGTGGAAGAACTCGCCGCTGTGGATGCAGGCAGAGTGGATCCACTGCATTTCCATAAAGATACAGATGCTCTGCAAATAAGCCGCGCCGTAACCCGCACCGCTCGCCATGGTGTAGATAACTTTGTCGTCTTTATATTCCTGGGCGAACGCCTGGGCGCGGTTCTGCAAATGATCCCACGCGCGGTACACGATGCGGTTGATTTTGCTCAGGCCGTCCTGGAAATCGTCGTAATGGGCGTAGCCTTCGGTCTGGTTGAGGATTTCTACCGCAGTGAGCAGGCCCTTGAGGGTTTTCTCTTCGGCGATGTCTTTGCCGTCGCCAAAGCTGTAGGTTTCTACAAAATCGCAGTGGGCCACCAGCGGGGAGTCGGTCACCCAGGTCAGGCCGATAACCGGCACGCCACGGCTCTGGGCCAGCTCTGCCGCTTTGATGGTTTCCGGGGTGTTGCCTTTGTGAGACGCCACTACCACAACCGCGTTTTCGCCCAGCGCCACCGGCGGGTTATTGATAAATTCGCCGCTGTTGTACAACCCGACGGTGACTTTAGTGGCTTCTTTTTCCAGGAAGGCTTTCGCCGGGTAAAACGCCGCATACGAGCCGCCGCAGGCAACGTAGTACACGTGCGTGATCCCGCCCTTTTCTGCTTTGCTTTCAACGATGCCGCTAATGATTTCTTTAATACTCATCACTTTTCCCCTTGGGTCGTTTCTGACGTTAACCGCGTGACAGCCGCGCGCCAATCAATGTATCTAAATGTATTGTTATTGATATATAACATTAGCATACATTTAGATCAACGAGTGCCCCTACAAAAAAATCGGGATCCGCGATGCAGATCCCGATTTACGCTGTAACGGCGTAGCGATCAACGATGAAAAATGGGGGTCAGACGGTAAAACGCAGTTTGTCGCCGACGATCAACTGATGAGAAATGCAGGACATTTCGCCTTTGTTATCAATCATCTCACTTTTGATTGAGATCAGCGGATAACGGTTGGCCACACCGAGGTAGTGGGCCACTTCAAAACTGGCGTACACCAGCTCGATGGTTTTGCTGGAGTGGGTAAACCACAGGCCATGTTTGTCGCGCAGGGTGTCGTACAGGGAGTGGCTGTTAAGATCTTCATTCAGCAAAGCGGCGAACTGCGGGGGAAACCACACGGTTTCCAGCGAGACGGGTACATCGTCGGCATAGCGGATACGCTCAATGACCACCGCTTTTTCTCCATTGGAGATGTTCAGTTTGGCGCGGGTATCTTCATCGCAATCTTCAAACACCGATTTGATCGTGCGCGAACCGGGGCGGCGGCCCTGTGAGCGGCACAGCTCGCTGAAGCTCATAATGCCGGTCATGCTGCGCTGGAACTTCTCGCCGGAAACGAATGTGCCTTTGCCCGATACGCGGGTCAGAAAGTTTTCCCGGGTCAGGGCATCCAGCGCTTTACGCACCGTCACGCGGCTGACCTGCCAGCTGGCGCTGAGATCGTTTTCGGTGGGGATCTGCTGCCCCGGCTGGTACTCGCCACTTAAGATCGCCGCTTTCAGGGCTTCTTCAAGCTGCTTGTACAGGGGTTTGGCACTTGAGGTATCCGGCGGATTCACGTTATGTATCCTTTTGTATTGTCATAAAGCAGACAGCATAGGGTTTACAATATACAACAATTTGCTTATGGCTACACTGTAGCGAGGATCCGTCAGCAAGGAGAAAGACAGTATGCAATGGAATTCCGCGTTTTGGGCCCGGCACGCCAGCTCGCTTTTCTTCCCGATGGCGCTCATTTTGTATGATTTCGCCGCCTATCTCACCACCGATATGATCCAACCGGGGATCATCCACGTGGTGCGGGAATTTGACGCCGACGTCAGCCTGGCTCCGGCGTCTGTCAGCCTGTATATGGCGGGCGGCATGGCGTTGCAGTGGCTGCTCGGGCCGCTGTCGGACCGGATTGGCCGCCGCCCGGTGCTGCTTACCGGCGCGCTGATCTTCACCCTTGCCTGTACCGCCACGCTGTTCGCCACCTCGATGGAACAGTTTCTCGCGGCGCGCTTTATTCAGGGCACCAGCATCTGTTTTATCGCCACCGTGGGTTATGTGACGGTGCAGGAAGCCTACGGCCAAACCAAATCCATTAAGTTGATGGCGATTATCACCTCGGTAGTGCTTGTGGCCCCGGTAGTTGGCCCGCTGTCCGGCGCGGCGCTGATGCAGTTTGTCCACTGGAAAGTGCTGTTTGGCGTGATTGCGGTGATGGGGTTCATCGCCTGGCTGGGCCTGTTGTTCAGCATGCCAGAGACCATAAAAGAACGCGGCGCGCCGTTTCGCGTAGCAAGCGTATGGCAGGATTTTAAGAACGTGTTCCGCAACCGCATCTTCCTGACCGGCGCGGCTACGCTGTCCTTAAGCTATATCCCGCTGATGACCTGGGTGGCGGTATCGCCGGTGATTCTGATCGACGACGGCGGGCTGAGCACCTCGCAGTACGCCTGGACTCAGGTGCCGATTTTCGGCGCGGTGATCGTCGCCAATATGCTGGTAGTGAAATTTATTAAAGACCCCACCACGCCGCGCTTTATGTGGAGTGCGATCCCGATCCAACTCACCGGGCTGGCGCTGATGATCGTCGGCAATATCCTGTTCCCGCACGTCTGGCTGTGGTCGGTACTCGGCACCAGCTTTTACGCCTTCGGGATCGGGCTGATTTTCCCGACGCTGTACCGCTTTACCCTGTTTTCCAACGACTTGCCAAAAGGCACGGTTTCCGCGTCGCTGAATATTGTGGTGCTGAGTACCAGCGCGGCGGCGGTGGAAGCGGCACGCTGGATTTACTTCCACGCGGGCGGACGGCTAGCGTTCCACACCCTGTCGGTAGTGGCGGGCGTGATTGTGGTTTTCCTCCTGGCCGGGTTGTTAAAACGGGTCAGAGCGCGCGAGGCGGCGCTGGCGTAGCGCGGGTTTCGGAAACATCCGCCGCGGCTTTCGTGCAGACTTTCTACACTGTAGCCAGGAGGAAAATTCATGAAACTGCTGCCATCTCTATTCTCAAGCCCCGAAAAACTTCTGCAAGTCATCAGCCAGGGTGACGTCCAGGATGCCATCGACGACGGTGAACGTATTATTATCGATGGCGACGGCAACGCTATGGTGAACATCCACTGCGTCCAGGTTCAACAGGACTTTGAACGCCACGTTGAAACGCTAAAGCGGGCCTGAGATGGGAACCGCGATCTTTATGGTGCTGATGGTCTGCGGCTACTGGTACGCCAGCCGCGACCTGTCGACGCGCCTGAAATACAAACGCACCTTCGGCTGGGATGTTTACTTCCTGGTGGCGCTGTACGGCTGCATCTTTGTGTTGCAGGGGCTGATTGCCACCGCCGCCGTGTGGCTAATTTTACTGCTGGCTTCGTTGACGATGAACGAACTGCCGCAGTATTTCGGCACGGAAGCGCACCGCTACCAGATGGAGTTTATTAACTGGAGCTTTCTGGGCATTCAGGCGCCGGTGGTGATCATGCTGAGTTTTGCGGTGCTGTTTTGCCTGTATCGCTCCAACTGGGCGCGCAGCGCGCGGCTCGACAGCGGTGGCCGCCGCTCGCTCTACAAGCAGCTAACCCGCGCCAACGGGCTGGAGGGTTTGCTGTACCAGTGCATGGAAGAAGGTGAACTGGCGTTTGTGATGCTCAAATCGCAGCGCGTGTACGTCGGGATGGTGCACACCGCGTCGTTCGACAGCAGCAGTCCGGGCAACAATATCGTACTGATCCCGTTCCTGAGCGGTTACCGCTCCCGGGAAAACGGGGAATTTGTGGTGGAGCACAACTACAGCGCCTGGTACGCAGAGCACGAGATAACACTGACTACGGAGCCGAAGTCTGCGCTGTCGTTTCGCAAAGTGATTTTGCTGGAGCAAATCGAAAGTCTGTCGCTGTTCGATCCGGTAAGCGCAATGGGATTAGACCGCCGGTAAAAAGCCCACCGCAGTGGGCTTGATCGATTAGCGAACCACCAGCACCGAGCATTTGGCGTGCCGCACCACCGCTGCGGCATTAGAGCCTAACAGATACGTACTCATGCTGGGACGGTGCGAGGCGAGGATAATCAGATCGGCGTTGATCTGATCCGCCACCCGCAGGATATGATCCTTCGGCGCGCCGCTACACACGTGGGTTTTAACGCGGCCCTCCGGCAGTTTGAACTGGACGATCAACTCATTTAGCGTTTCCAGCGCATTGGCTTCCCGCTGCGAGCGTTCCGGCGCGATGGTGGTGTATTCCAGGCCATAGGCGGCAAAATAACTATGGTCCGGGATCACGGCCAGAAAGTGGATCATCGCAACCTCCCGCCCGGCATATTCCTGAACATGGGGAATAACCTGCGTCGTCAGCTGCATCTCAGAGATATCGATAGGGACTAAGATCGTTCTGGACATACAACCTCCTTTTGCGTGTGGTGTGAAACCCCACGGTTATTATGGTCAAAATTTAACCGTTTGGGTGTGACGGGGGTTGGGGTTTGGGGGTTTTGCGTTGGGGAAACTGAGAGAGTACAGAAATGAAAAGAAATAAAACCTGCCCGACCATTATCCAGATTATGAATATATTTTCCAGGCGAGGGATGGGGGCCACAAGCCCCCATCATCAGGCTGTTGGACGTTCATTCCACGCATCCGTGAAGGTGAGATTGCCATCTTTATACAACCAGGTAATTTTCTCGTAACTAAGCGCGACATCCTCTAAATGTCCAGTACCAGGACAACCTCGCGTATCGTGCATGAGTGGACTGATTGATATCACTTTTACAGCTTCCATCGTGATTCTAAAATATTCCACTTCCTGACCGGCATCATTAATGTTGTACCACCTAATCTCTGCGCTTTTTAAAATTTGCCCTGTGGCCGCTGCTTTATAAAGATAAGGTGAAGCACTATCTATATCTTTTGAAAACTGGAAAGGACCATGTTGCCTGGTTCCAGTCACTTTCCCTGTTGCAGAATCGGTGGGAATAGTTAAGTTATGGTGTACAGTGCGTAATTCTATACTGCCTTCTCGTCCTGCAACATCTGAAGATCCACGGATAGTGGCCCCGCCATCATCGGTTAAAAATAAATGTACTGGTACAGCCATGATTTATGCTCCTTGCTGGTGATTAATTATATAACCATTTTCCTGCCCTTGCAGATTCTATTAACATACCAATGGTAAAATCTGGCACATCGATTATTTTCTTCTTAAATGGATTCCACGAAATTGGCACGTCGGGATAGTAGGTTTCAATATTGAATTTTTCCCGCTCTACATCAAACTCTGAGAAAAACTCTTCCATTAATTCTTCCGCTTCATCGACATCAAGCTTTACATCGAAATGGAGACTTGAAGATGCTGTATAGTCATCATATTTCTTTTTCCTGAATATATACACACCGCTATAACGAGTAACCAATGCAATAACGCGCGTTTCAATATTATTTACCATATTTTATCGCCACCCCTGACAATTCGGTTATAATCACGAATAGAGGAATATGTAATTTTAAATACATCACCCAGTAAAATCACCTCACCTATAAGTGGAATAGTGCGACCAACAAAGGTACCAATTTTTCTTACGATTTTTCTTTTCACTGTCCATGGTGTGTAACCGCCAATCCAGGTAGGTAATTTTATACCAAAAGGAAACATTTTATTTCCAAAAAATTTTCTGACCTTCTTAGAAATTATCGATGTACCTTCAATCGCATCGCGCGGTTTTGTCCGCGTTGTTTGATTGTTTATCCCTCCCAGAAGCATTTAGTTCTTCAACAGTATCCATCTACCACTCCTTTGGTTTTAAATTCCTGATGAGCACACTAATCTTCTGTTAATTAACAATATGAGATCTCGGCCATAATTTTATAAATTAAATTTTTAGTAACATTCTACTGAGGATTAGAGCTATTAATGATTTCAGTAAAACATTCAATTAATCAATACCTTTATTACATGCTACGTCTGACGAGTAAAAAAGAATGATTGATTGCAGGAATATACCTGACAAATTAGACCCTGATCACTTTCTTCGCAGGTGGCACTACCGTAGCTATATATTTCTATCAATTTGCCTGCCCACTGTTTAAACCTTTTCCCCTACCCCATCCCGCGCATCGCCTCTATGCTTATCTGATGGAAAAATTAGCTGAACTCAAGCGCGCCAAGCTGCTGGCGCTGTCGCTGCTGCTGATTGCCGCAGCAATCTTTGTCACCACCCTGTTCCTGCCGCCCAGCCCGTGGGTGAGCGGGCTAAAAGCCATTTCTGAGGCGGCGATGGTCGGTGCGCTGGCCGACTGGTTCGCCGTAGTAGCGCTGTTTCGCCGCGTGCCGCTGCCGTTTATCTCGCGGCATACCGCGATTATCCCGCGCAATAAAGACCGGATTGGCGAAAACCTCGGGCGCTTTGTCGAAGAGAAATTCCTTGATACTCAGTCGCTGGTTACGCTTATTCATCGCCATGAACCCGCGATGCTGATCGGTAAATGGTTCAGCCAGCCGGAGAATGCCCAGCGGGTCGGCGGGTATCTGATCCAGGGGATGAGCGGCTTCCTGGAACTGACCGACGACTCGCGGATCCAGGGCCTGCTTCGCCGTGCCGTGCATAAGGCGATAGATAAAGTCGACCTCACCGGTACCAGCGCTTTGATGCTGGAAAGCATGACCAAAAACGATCGCCACCAACAGCTGCTGGATTCGCTGATTACGCAGCTGATCGCCCTGCTCCAGCGTGACAAAACCCGTGATTTTATTGCCCGGCAGATTGTCCACTGGCTGGAGACGGAGCATCCGCTGAAAGCCAAAATTTTACCCACCGAGTGGTTAGGCGAGCACAGCGCGGAGCTGGTGTCCGATGCGGTGAATTCACTGCTGGATGATATCAGCGAGGATCGCGGGCATCAGATCCGCAAAGCCTTCGATCGCGCCACGCTGAAGCTTATCGACAATCTCACAAGCGACCCGGAGATGGCCGAGAAAGCCAATAACATCAAGCGCTACCTGAAGAATGATGACGCGTTTAACCGCTATCTCGGCGAACTGTGGGGCGACCTGCGCCAGTGGCTGAAGGCGGATATGCAGTCAGAGGATTCGCGCATTCAGCGACGCATCGCCGAGGCCGGGCAGTGGTTTGGCGAAACGCTGGTAGCGGACAACGCGCTGCGCAACTCGCTCAACGAACATATGGAACAGGCCGCGACCCGCGTTGCGCCGGACTTCGCCGCGTTTTTAACCCGTCACATCAGCGACACGGTGAAAAGCTGGGACGCGCGGGACATGTCGCGCCAGATTGAGCTGAACATCGGTAAAGATTTGCAGTTTATCCGCATCAACGGGACGCTGGTGGGCGGCTGTATTGGGCTGGTGCTGTGGCTGCTGTCGCAGGTGCCGGGTTGGATGCAGGGCGCAGGAGGGGGGTAGATAGACTGCGGGAAAGCCGCGTATAGTCATCCAGTCGCCACCCAGGAGCAAGGGAATAAGGAAAGAAATGAAAACCAGCGATTTTATATTTCAATTTACCCCGGCTAATATGACGCGAACAGATAACTTATGCCGGGTCCGACTCTTCGTAAATAAGCAAAACATGTATGCGCTGATAACAGATGTGGACAGTAAATACAGCCCCGCCAGTGTGATTAACTTTATCGAAAATATTAAAGAACAGCTTATTGAGAAAGGATATATATCCGAAAGCACGATAATCATTACCCATGATGAGGATAGAGTATCGGGCTATGGCTCGTTTGAAATAGTGACCTTTGGACGCAACGGCTCTGCCGAATGGCACGATAGCACTCTTGACAAGGTGAGCGAGTTACTAGGCTGCTCGCGCCAGGCATTACTGGATAAAACGCTCAAAAATAAGCGCCTCTTCAACCAGCTTGAGCAACTCCATCATCTGATACGCCCGTTTACCAAAGACACATATATTGAAAATTATGGCGTGTTATCCCGACGCTACAAAATCAAAGACAATGCGATTACTAAAACCGAATTAGCGGCTTTTTTATCCGGTGCCCCCAGTGAAAAAGAGTTAGCCACGTTTTTTAAACGCGATCTCGCCTTTTTCGCTGATCTTTACGCTTACCCCTCCGAAGAATACATCGTCGTTCCCGAGCTTAAAATTGAAGAGGGATTTGTGGATTATGCAATTTTTTCCGGTCGATCGCGCATGGATGTCACGCTTATCGAAATCAAAGGCGCAAACTTTGATTTGATGGGCTCAACGGGTTATCGCAATTTTTCCTACAAAACCAATGAAGCGCTCCAGCAGGTCAGAGGAAGAGAGGGCACCATCATCAGGGATTACCCCAAATTCCGGGAATACTTTCATGAAATTTGTAAGGCGGTGGAAACCGGTAGTCATGGTCACAAGGCGTTTTGCGGGCCAAAGGGGAAATTACTTGTCGACCCTAAGAAGGATATCAATATCAGGATGATCGTGATTGCTGGCCGTTCGAAAAACGATCTGGAAGAGAGCATTGAGCGCCATAATCTTGAGAGGAACACCTCTCTACCCTTAAGGGTGGAAAGCTGGGACAGTTTACTGAATAAGATTTCTGGCGACCGAAACGTATAGCCATGAAAGATTCAGGTATACCGCCCCCTGCTTTATTCGCAGGGGGCCAGGCTTTTATTTCACTTCATTTAACTCATCGTTATAACTTTCCCTGGTCACGCACACGCACGCGATAGTAATCAGCGCCATACAGGCCAGGAACAGGGAAATCGGCCACGACTGCCCGCCGGACCAGGCAATCAGCAGCGTACCAATCATCGGAGTCAACCCGCCGACGATATTCGCCAACTGGAAGCCGAGCGACACGCCGGTATAACGCACGCTGGTATCAAACAGTTCCGAGAAAAAAGCCGGCTGGACGCTGAACATCATTCCCAGCCCTACTGAATAGCAGAAGGTGGTGGCGAACATAAACATCTTCACCGAGCCGGAATCAATCATCCAGAACAGCGGGAAAGCGAAAATCAGGGTAATCGTGGCACCGGCGAGATAAACCGGGCGGCGGCCGATTTTATCAGACAGCCAGCCGAAGAACGGGAAGGTGAAGATGCCGACGAAGCTCGCCAGCAACAGGCCGTTGAGCGCCGTTTCGCGGGTGAAGTTAAGCTCGCGGGTGACGTAAGACATAAAGAACGCCACCGTCAGCCAACCCAGCACGATCTCGCCCATGCGCATACCCATCGCCAGGAATACCGCCCGGCGGTGATGCTTCAGTACCGTCAGAATGGGAAACTTCTGTTCAGCAGCTTTTGGCGCGTTCTGGCGCTGTTTCTGGTTTTCCTTGAACACCGGCGTTTCTTCAATACGCGAGCGGATAAACATGCCGACGAACAGCAACGCGATGCTCAGCAGGAACGGCACGCGCCAGCCCCAGGACATTAAATCGTCTTCCGGCAGCATCACCACCAGCGCAAAGACGGCGGTAGCGATAAACAGCCCCAGCACGTTGCCCAGTTGCACAAAGGTGCCGAAGAACCCACGACGGTTGCGCGGCGCGTATTCAGTGATAAGCGTGGTCGCCCCGCCCCACTCCCCGCCAATGGCGAAGCCCTGGCACAAGCGCAGGAAAATCAGGATCAGCGGCGCGGCGTTGCCGATGGTGTCGTAACTCGGGATCAGGCCAATCAGGAAGGTGGAAATCCCCATGATCATCAGCGACAGCACCAGCGATTTTTTACGGCCAATCTTATCGCCATAGTGACCAAACACGATGGCACCAATCGGGCGGCTGACAAAGGTTATCGACAGCGTCAGGAACGACACCAGCAGCGCCATCAGCGGCGACAGATTGGGGAAAAACAGCGATGGAAACACCAGCGCCGCCGCCGTGCCGTAGATAAAGAAGTCGTAGAACTCGATGGTGGTGCCGGATAAACCGGACCCCAGCACGGTGATCAGCTTTTTTCTTTCCTGTGCCGGCAGAGCAAGCTGCTCGTCTTTCACAGAAGTTATGTCTGGCGAGGTAAGCATAGTCATCATTAAATCCTCTGTCCGCGATTGTTATTGTGTTATTGGTCTGCGCCTGGCTGGCGATAGCGACGGGTAAAATCGCCCACAAGCTAACTCGAATTAGCTAATTATAGCAATCAACGGATATTCTCAATGTTGATCGGCGAAGAGTGTGAGCAGGATCGGTTAAATTATCATCCCGCACGGTGCTACCACAGCCAATAAGCGGTGAATAACCCCTGATATAATCATTTATATTCATACGGTTATATAAAAAATATTTCATGTATTTCAAAATTCTTTATGCCGTCGCGTTTTTCTGGCCCGGCGAGCACCTGTTTAGCCACCATAAGGCGGTTCGTCTCCGTACAGTCCAGCGCAAGTAAAAATGCGCTTTATAAATCAATAACATAAAAATACATTTTTGATGGTCATCACAAAACCCCGGCAAAAAATTTGAGAGTGGCTTTTTTTTATCCTAATTTGCTAATTCGAGTTAGCCATAAGAGTTAACCAGGAATATCGAGGCTTAGCGCGGGAAAACGTCGGTTCAGTCCGGGTTTTGCGCCGTTAAGCACTACGCTGGACTACCCCTACAGGAGCCATTCCGATGTTGAATTTAACCCTACCTGCGGAACAAGAAATCATCACGCCGCAAGCCGGTGAAGTCCTTATGGTGACCAATGCGGACCTACGCGAACCGGCGAACGTCACCTGCTGGCCGACGCAAAAATCCTTTGAGCAGCGCCTTGAAGCGGCACTGGAAAAGTTGGGTTACCGCATGCGGCGCGCCCATCCGGTGAATGAAAGCCGCGGTCACGGTTTTATCAGTAGCCAGAAAGAAGGCAGCGATCTGTTCGCCCATATCGACCCGGACGCGCCGGTGATTGTGCTGCTCACCGCCTGGCAATATTCCCATCATATCGCCCCGTCGCTGGTGCATCATCGCGGGCCGATCCTGCTGCTCGCCAACTTCGACGGCACCTGGCCGGGGCTGGTCGGCATGCTGTGCATGGCGGGCAGCCTGACCAGCCTTGAGCGCAACTACTCCCGCCTGTGGTCGGAAACCTTCGACGACAAAAAATTTATGCGTGGGCTGGAGACCTGGCTGCGCGACGGCCATCTCAGCCACAAGCTCAGCTACCTGCGCCCGGTCCCGGCCAGCGCGCCGCTGCTGGCCAGCGAAGCCGGACAGATTGGTGTGAAGGTGGGCCAGTCGATCCTCAAACATAAAGCAATCGTCGGCCTGTTCGACACCTTCTGCATGGGGATGATCAATGGCGTCTTCCCGCAGAAAGCCATGATCGACGTGGGCATCCCGGTGGAGTCGCTGTCGCAGTCGGCGCTGCTGGTGGAGATGAACAACGTGCCGCAGGCGCTGCGCGAGGCCTGCCTCGACTGGTATGAAACCCGGGGGATGCGCTTTAACTTTGGCACCCACAGCGCCGAAGAACTCACCCGCGAGCAGGTGCTGGAACAGTGCGCAATGATGATCGCCATGGCGCGTTTCGTGAAGCGCTTCGGGCTGTCGGCAGTGGGCGTGCAGTATCAGCAGGGGCTGAAGGACAGCTGCGCCGCGTCCGATTTCGCCGAAGGGGCGATTGGTAACGGCGAGCGCTTCCCGATCCCGGATGAGCAGGGCGAGATCATCTGCCCCGACGCGCCGATCCCGTGCATCAACGAAGTGGACATGGGCAGCGCCATCCCGCAGGTGATGCTGGCGAAACTGCTTGGCGCGCTGGGTCTGGAAAGCGAAACCACCCTTCACGATATCCGCTGGGGCAGCGACTACAACGGCACGTTCTACTGGGATCTGGAGATTTCCGGCGCCGTCCCGTTCGCCCATCTCAAAGGCGGCATCGCGGGCGCGACCGGCTACCGCCAGCCGCCGATGTTCTTCCCCTACGGCGGTTCCACCATCGCCGGCCAGGGCAAGGCCGGGCGCTTTATCTGGGCGCGCGCCCACTATGAAGGCACCCGGGTGATCCTGCACGTCGGCACCGGTACGGCGGTGGAACTCCCGGAAGTGGAATTCGAGCGCCGCCGCAAGTCCACCAACTACGAATGGCCGCTGCTGAATGCGGTGCTCGACGGCGTGACCCGCGACGACTTAATGGCGGGCCACCAGAGTAACCACCTGAGCCTGGCCTATGTCGACGAAGCGCTGTTGCCAGAGGTGCTGACGGCCTTTGTCGCCCAGGCGCTGACGCAAAACATCCAGGTTTATCTGGCAGGCGATGCCCACCAGCTCGTGCAGTAACACTGACTCGCTTATGTGATTTTTACGTTGTTAGCGATCCTGACAAACATCCCGTTTCTCTGACGCCTTAACACAGGTGCGGATAGACAGGTTTCTGTTCGGGCGCGCAATCTTGCCGCCCGGATAAGAGAGGATTTTATGTACCAGCAGCAACATATTGAATTCATTATCCAGAAGGCCAAAAGACGCCTCGATTCTCAGGAAGCCCCGGGCAGTACCAAAGCGGGCTGGCTGATGATCACCGCTTTATTAATCGAGTCATGGGATATCTATTCCATGGCCTATATTCTGTTCGCCCTGAAAGATATTTATGAGCCGAGCGCCTGGCTGCTCGGCTTTACCGCCGCCGGGACCCAACTGGGCGCGGTGATCGGCGCCCTGCTCGGCGGCTGGCTGACCGATAAATTAGGCCGCCGCACTATCTTCCTGTGGTCGATGATCCTGTTCGCGATTTTCGCGGTGTTGCAGGGCCTTGCACCGGACATGTACTGGCTGGCAATTATCCGCTGCCTCGCCGGGATCCCGGTGGGCGCAGACGTCGCCAACGGCTTTACCTACATCATGGAAGTGATGCCGAAAGGCAAACGCGAGGTCATGGCCAACCGCTGGCAATTTATGTTCGCGCTGGGGATTATCGCCGCGATCCTGCTGGTTACCAGCCTGGTGGCGCTCGACGTTCACCCGGATCTGATCTGGCGTATCGTGCTGGCTGTCCCGGCAATCCCGGCGTGCCTGCTGCTGTTTATGCGCCGCGAACTGCCGGAAACCCCGGCCTGGTTCGTGGAGCGTGGCCGTTTCATCGACGCGAAAAAGGCGTCCCGCGAATACTACGGTGAGCAGGACGGCAAGCTGCTGGACGATATCCTCCCCAATGAAGACGTGCAGATCCCGCACCCGACGCTGAAAGAGACGTTGCACGACCTGTTTCGCCGCCCGTTCACCCGCCGCACCACCCTGTTCGGCTGGTTCTCCTGTGCGGTGCAGTCGTTTGAAAACTATGCGTTTTCGTTCTACCTGCCGCTGATCCTCGTCACCGTCGGCATCTCCGGGCAGATCCAGAACAACCTCGCCCTGCTGGCGGTGAACTGCATCGCCGCGCTGTCGGCGTTCGTCGGCCCGCTGCTGCTGCCAAAACTTGGCCACAAGGGGCTGAGCAAGTACGGCTTCCTGCTGGTCACTATCGGGATTTCGATTTCGTCGTGGGGGGTTTACACCAGCAGCTTCGGGTTTATCACCTTCGGTGCGGCGCTGATGCTCTGGGGCCACTACTGGGATTCCGAAAGCGGCATGACGGTGATCTCGCTGGTGGCGAAACCGCGCTATCGCGGCGTGGCTTCCGGCATCGGCTACACCATCGTGAAGGTGACCGCGTTCGTCACCACCCTGGTGTTCCCGCCGCTGTTTGAAAAGCTCGGCGTACCGCTGGCGTCGCTGATTATCGCCATCGCACCGTTCTGCGCCTTCCTCGCCTCGATTTTCCTGCTGCCGGAAGTGTTCGGGCATTCGGTGGGCGATGAGCACGACCAGCCGCATACCGACAGCCCGGAAATCACGTTGCAGGGGCAACAGTCCCCGGTTTCAACCTCAAAAAACTAACGCGCTCCCGACCGTGCGCCGCCAGGCGGCCACGGTCATGAAAGAAGGATGACCATAATGAACAGCACCAAAATGCCCGTAATCGAAAATATCGAACTGATGACCGCCCGCGTTCCGCTACCGGAAGGCCCGTGGGGCGACCAGATCCACCACGTCACCGATATCGAAGTGGCGATTGTCGATGTCTACGGCTCTAACGGCCACGTCGGCACCGGCTTCAGCCACACCTCCGGCTGGTGCGGTAAAACCATCTCCGCGTTGATTGCTGAAATTATTCCGGACGTCATCGGCCAGCCGCTGTCGCCGCGCGGGCTGTGGCACCGTTCGTATAAATACATTCACGATGTGGGCGGCGCGGGCGTGACCACCCACGCCCTCGCAGCGCTGGATATCGCCTACTGGGACTTGCTCGGTAAAACCCTGAATGCGCCGATTGTTGACATCATCGGTAAGGTGCGCGACCGCGTTCCGCTGTACGGCAGCGGCATCAACCTGCATCTCTCCCTCGACGAAGTGATCGACCAGGTGAAACGCTGGAAAAGCACCGGCTATCTGGCGGCAAAAGTAAAAGTCGGCAAACCGACGCTGGAAGAAGACGTTGAACGCCTGCGTAAAATCCAGGAAGCGGTGCCGGGCTTCCCGCTGGCAGTGGACGCCAACCAGGGCTGGAATTTCCCGCAGGCATTGCGCGCCTTCAAACTGTTCGAGCCGCTGAACCTGTTGTGGATTGAGGAGCCGCTGCCGTCCGACGACATTACCGGCCACCTCAAACTGCGCGAACGCAGCACCACGCCGATCGCGCTGGGCGAAAATGTCTATAACGTAAACCAGTTCACGCAATATATTGAGAGTGGCTGCGCAGATTACGTGCAGGCGGATCTGGGCCGGGTGGGCGGTATTACCGGCTATCTCGACATTGCTGCCGTCGCCCGCGCCCACAACCTGCCGATGACACCGCACTTTGTCATGGAGCTGAGCGCCAGCCTGCTGGCCACCGTGCCGAATATCTCGTACGCCGAAATGACCGACGGCGGGCGCTGGAAGGATCTGCGCATCATCGCCGAAGCGGGCGAAGAGAAGGACGGCTACTACGTACCGAGTGACCGTCCAGGCCACGGCATTATTCTCGATCGTGACTACCTCGCCACACACAAAATCTAACAACGTATTGATGGGGAAAGAACAATGGAAGACAGCTTATTCTCGGTAAAAGACAAGATCATCATCGTCACCGGCGGCCTGGGGCAGCTTGGCGCGCAGTACGTGAAGACGCTGCACGAGCGCGGCGCGAAGGTGGCGGCGCTGGCGACTCACGTTGACGCCGCGCGCGTGGACCGCGTGCTGGGGGCGATCAAAGATTCGGACCGTCTGCTGTGCGCCGAGATCAACATTACCGACAAAGCCAGCATCAACCAAGTGCTGGATAAGATTGAAGCCAAATGGGGTGTGCCGGACGGGCTGGTCAATAACGCGGGTGTTGATACCCAGCCAAGCGCGCCGCCGGAAGTCTCCGGCCCGTTCGAGGACTTCCCGGAAGAGGTGTTCCGCGACGTGGTGGAAGTGAATCTGGTCGGCACCTTCCTGATGACCCAGCAAGTTGGCAAGCGGATGCGCCAGGCCGGGAAAGGCGGCTCGATCATCAACGTCGGTTCGATCTACGGGGTGGTCTCTCCGGTGCAGGACATCTACAGCTATAAAAAAGAGGACACTGGCATTCCGTTCGTCAAACCGGTGGCCTACGCGGCGGCCAAGTCCGGGCTGTATAACTTCACCCGCTACTGCGCCACTTACTGGGGCCGCGACGGCATTCGCGTCAATACCCTGACGCTTTCCGGCGTGGAGCGCAGCGACCAGGACCCGCGCTTCCAGAAAAACTACACCGATCGCATTCCGATTGGCCGCATGGCACAGCCCCACGAGTACAACGGCGCGGTGGTATTCCTGCTTTCCGACGCATCAATCTATATGACCGGCTCCACCGTAACGGTGGATGGAGGCTGGACGGCATGGTAAGTGAAAAATGGCAGGCGTTTCGCGGCATTATCTCGGCGGTGATCACGCCGATGCACGCCGATGAATCCGTCAACTACGCGGCGCTGGAGACGCTGGCCCATGCGCAACTGGCGCGCGGCGTGGAAGGCTTTTACTGCTGCGGCTCCTCCGGGGAGGGCCCGCTGCTGCGCTTCGACGAGCGCAAACAGGTGCTGTCGACGCTGGTGAGCGCGGCGGCGGGTAAGGTGCCGGTGATCGCCCATGTCGGCACGCCGCGCACCCAGGACGCCGTCGAGCTGGCGAAAAGCGCCGAACAGGACGGGGCCAGCGCGGTATCGCTGGTGCCGCCCTACTACTATAAATACAGCCGCGAGGAGATTATCGCCTACTACCGGCGGGTGCTGGACGCCATCTCTATTCCGGTGATCCTGTATAACATCCCGCAGTTTACCGGCGTGGAACTGGACAGCCTGACCGCCGAGGCGCTGCTGGGCGACGAGCAGGTGCTGGGCGTTAAGCACACCTCGCATAACCTCTACTCGCTGGAGCGGATGATTGCCCGTTACCCGGATAAGGTGTTCTTTAACGGCTTCGACGAGATTTTCCTGTCCAGCCTCTCCGCCGGGGCCACCGCCACCGTCGGCACCACGGTGAACCTGCAACCGGAGCTGTTCCTTGCGCTGCGTAACGCGTTCCAGCAAGGGGACATCTCGAAAGCGCAGCGTTTGCAGCAGCAGATTAACGAGGTAGTGGAGAACCTGGTCGCGCGCGGCGTATTCCAGTCAGCGAAATACCTGGCGGGCAAAGGCGTGGTGGACACCGGGCCGACCCGCGAGCCGTTTGTGGCGCTGACGGCGACGCAGCGCGAGGAGCTGGACGCGCTGCATCAGCGGTTACAGGGGTATATCGCCGATGCCCGATAGCCTGGTCTGCGCATCCCAACGCCTGGACGATAGCGCGGTCTGCCAGCGGCTGGCGCGCTTCCTGAAGGAGACGGAAGCGGAGCCACATACCGCCGGGCTGGCTGTTGCGGTAGTGGGAACGGATGGCGAGCTGATAGCCTTTGGCGCTCACGCCCGCTGCCCCGCCCTGCCTCGCCAACTGGCGCAGCGCAAGGCCTGGAGCGCGTTGCGCTTTCGCCGCCCGACGGCGCGGCTGGCGGAAGAAGTCAGCCAGGGATCGTTAAAGCTGGATATCTTTCACGATGCGCATTTGCTGGCGATGCCCGGCGGCGTACCGGTGATGGTGGATGGCCTGGCGGTTGCCGGCGTGGGGATTAGCGGCCTGCCGCCGGAGCTGGATGCGGAACTGGCTACGCGCTTCGCCAACGAACTGATCTAACTGCGTTTCCGGGCGGCCATTTCGGTCGCCCGGCCTCTCTTTATCCCTTGCGACTTTCCACGGACAGCGGCCGGTGAATCAACGTCATCGGCACGGTGATTTTGACGTGGGTTGTATCTCCGTCGAGTTTCTGGCGCATCAGGTGAAACGCATGCTGCGCCCAGGCATCTTCATCCTGGCGCATCGACCATACCGCATTAGGCAGGAACCCGAGCATCTGATGTTCATCGAACGTGCCGATAGAAATATCCGACGGGATATAGCCGCAGGCTTCGCGCAACCCGCTCAGCGTCCCTTCAAGAATGGGCAGCGACGAGGCGATAAATGCCTGTGGCGGATCGCGGTGCTGCTTGAGAAAGTTGAGCATTAACTGTTTGCCCTCTTCCTGGCGGTTGTGGTTCGCGGAGAGCACCCAGTCTTTCCCGGCGGGCAGTTCGCTGAGGTAACCCTGTAAACGGCGCTGGATCGAGGGCTGTTGGGTATCGCCCGCGATAAAGAATAGCGGCGACACGTCCAGCGCCTGGGTCATGGCCTGCACCAGCTTTTTGCTGCCGTTGTAGTTATCGCTCACTACCAGCGAGGTCTCGCCTTCCCCGAAGTCGCGGTCGAGGATCACCAGCGGCCGCTTGCGCGCTACCTTCTGGTGGTGCAACTGGGTTTCCCGCGTCGAAGGC
The DNA here is from genome assembly GCF_056155425.1 of Atlantibacter sp. MEI4A-1023. Taxonomy (NCBI): domain Bacteria; kingdom Pseudomonadati; phylum Pseudomonadota; class Gammaproteobacteria; order Enterobacterales; family Enterobacteriaceae; genus Atlantibacter; species Atlantibacter sp. MEI4A-1023. The sequence continues at coordinate 542,862 of NZ_CM149568.1, read as the reverse complement.
ACCACGAACATCCCGTCAACGTTGCGCGCCAGCAGGCCTTCCACCAGGCTTTTCTCATGCTCGCTGTCGCTGTAGGTGCAGGCGATCATCAACTGATAACCCGCCTGACGGCAGCAGGATTCGAGCTTTTCCGCGAGGGTGGAGAAAAACAGGTTCGATAAACGCGGAACCACCAGCCCTAAGGTTTCGGTTTTGTTCAGCTTCAGGCTGCGGGCGATGTGGTTAACGACCAGGCCATTTTCAGCGATGTAATCGTTAATACGCTGCTGCGTTTTAGCGCTGATGCGGTACTGATCGGCTTTGCCTCCCAGCACCAGGCGCACAGTGGTGATGGAGATATCCAGCGCTTTGGCGACTTGTTCAACGGTTTTGGCCATAAACCCTTCATTTTCCATAGGGGAAGTAATGGGGTAATTGTAAACTAATTCGAGTTAGCATGGGAGTGTGGGTGGGTATTTGTGAGGGTTAAAGCAGTAAAATAAGGGAGCTGACCTGCTCCCCGTTGATTAATACACCGCGATGTTAGTAATGTCTTCATAAGCCACATGAGGACATCCCCATGAAGAAGCGTTTTTCCGAAGAACAGATCATCAGTATTCTCCGAGAGGCCGAAGCCGGGGTTTCTGCCCGTGAGCTCTGCCGCAAGCACGCCATTTCCGACGCCACCTTTTACACCTGGCGTAAGAAGTATGGCGGTATGGAGGTGCCCGAGGTTAAGCGCCTGAAGTCGCTTGAGGAAGAGAACGCCCGCCTCAAGAAGCTGCTCGCTGAAGCCATGCTGGATAAGGAGGCGCTTCAGGTGGCTCTGGGGCGAAAGTACTGACGACAGACCAGAAGCGGGAAGCTGTGGTGTTGATGTGTGATGCGACCGGTCTGTCGCAACGTCGTGCCTGCAGGCTTACAGGTTTGTCCCTGTCGACCTGCCGCTATGAGGCTCAGCGACCGGCTGCTGATGCGCATTTATCAGGGCGTATCACTGAGCTGGCACTGGAGCGCAGGCGTTTTGGCTACCGACGCATCTGGCAGTTACTGCGCCGTGAAGGCCTTCATGTTAATCACAAGCGCGTGTACCGCCTTTACCACCTTAACGGGCTGGGCGTAAAACGCAGACGACGTCGTAAAGGGCTGGCAACAGAACGTCTGCCGCTGCTCCGCCCGGAGGCGCCCAACCTGACCTGGTCGATGGATTTTGTCATGGACGCGCTGGCCACCGGTCGCAGGATCAAGTGCCTGACCTGCGTGGACGACTTCACGAAGGAGTGTCTGACGATTACCGCCGCATTCGGGATTTCAGGCGTTCAGGTCACGCGAATTCTGGACAGCATTGCACTGTTTCGCGGCTATCCGGCGACGATAAGAACGGACCAGGGGCCGGAGTTTACCTGCAGAGCACTTGACCAGTGGGCTTATGAGCATGGGGTGGAGCTGCGGCTTATCCAGCCGGGCAAGCCAACACAGAACGGATTTATTGAAAGTTTTAACGGACGATTCAGGGATGAGTGCCTCAATGAGCACTGGTTCAGCGATATAGTTCACGCCAGGAAAACGATTAATGACTGGCGGCAGGATTATAACGAGTGTCGTCCACATTCATCGCTGAACTACCAGACTCCGGCTGAATTTGCAGCGGACTGGCGAAACGGGAAATATGAAGAAAAACCAACCGACATTACTAACTGAAGGTTGTATCTAATCCTGGGGGCAGGTCATAATACCTGCAACGACGAGCATCGCAAACGATACAGAACAAAGAAATGAACCACTGAGTTGAATGATCGCTACCAACAGTTACGTGTTAAATGCTCAACACTGTTGCCTGCCGACATTGATAAGTTAAAGAATGCCGAACGTTCTTATAATGTCGCTGTAAGTAGCTTAAAGTCGGTATAAATCTGTATCATCAATAGATCGATGCATGATGTATAAAGTTGGCTTTTGATGAAAAGAAAGGTCAGAAAAATTAGACAGTTCGAGGAAGTTAATTACAAAAAAAGCCACCCTCAGGTAGCTTGCTTTGCATCACTTGGTGCGAAGGCCGGACTCAAAAAAATAGGCAACACCATGAAATATAAAAAATATTTCAACAGATAATTTTGAAATGCCCCCTTTTGTGCCCCCAAACATACATTGTGACTGTTTCATCATCAATATATTGCTTTAAGGAGAAAAACTTAAAATATCTTTATTGGTTTGGATCCGTCGTTCGGATCCAAACCAGAACACAAAAAACTTTTTTGAAAAAACTGTTCACACTGTTCACTTACGATTATTTCCTTTTTTTTCAAATGAATATACAGTGAATGGTTGGTGAACAGTGAATACTTGACTGTTCACGGCTCCATCGCCCCATCATTGTCGAAATGATGAAAATAACCCCAAGTCGAGTAATACAAGTTAACTCTTTGTAGGTTATCAAATTCTCCGGTGACTTGTGTTTTCAGCACAACGAAGCGCCTTAGCGACATCACTCTGTTTCTTCCAAAATGCTACTCATAGTCTGTCGACCTATAGTCATCACGACTTTATAAAGACCTTTTATTCAAAAGGGGATGACAAGTGTCTAACACTGACATCGATTTTAATGACATTAAAGAGATACTTGCTGAAAACATAAGAGTCTATAGAAATATAAATGGTTTATCCCAAGAACAATTAGCAGAAATTTCAGGGCTTCATAGGACTTATATAGGTTCAGTTGAAAGAAAAGAAAGGAACGTAACATTAAATACTCTTTTATGTTTAGCTAAGGCATTGAATACCTCTGTACCAAATCTTTTAACAAAACAGGAATTAAAGCATGAATAGGGATGAAAAATTATATTTTCTCTGGAGCAAACTTAATGATCGTCAAAAAGATAACTTCCTAAAATGGATGAAATCCTTTGATGTAGAGAAAATTTATCAGAGAACAAGTGGTGATATTTTCACTGAGGACTTTTTCGATATATTTGGGGATAGATTAATCACTCATCATTTCAGTAGTACTCAACCATTAACAAAAACTCTATTTGAACATGCCTTTAATGATTCCTTAAACGAGTCAGGAATTGTCTCATATCTTGCTGAAAGTAGAACAAATCCTGGGCATGACGTAACAATTGATGGAGTAAAGGTTGGATTAAAAACAGAAGCTGCTAGAAACATAAACTACTCACAGATTCATGTAAGTAAATGGATGGAATTAGGTAAAGGTGATTGGATTTTGGAATCTCTATTACAGAGATTTTTAGAACATTTAAACAATTACGAAAGAATTTTCACACTCAGATATTTTAAAATATCTAATTCTAAATTTAGTTACCACCTAGTAGAAATACCTAAAAAAGTTTTACTGGAAGCAAAAAATGCGGAATTGATTGTGATGATGACAAGTAAGCAAAACCCAAAACCTGGGTATGGTCACATCTTTGATGAAAAAGGAAATAAGAAGTTTTCTCTATACTTTGATGGTGGTAGCGAGAGAAAACTTCAAATAAAACATCTAAAGATAGAAAACTGCATTATTCATGGCACTTGGGATTTTATACTACCGCCCCCTTAACATTCTCTCCTTGGCAAGAGAAGCATATTCCTCATTGAGCTCGATACCGACGCATTCTCTCCCGAGCTCATTGCAAACAACTCCTGTTGTTCCAGATCCAAAAAATGGGTCAAGAACTTTGCCTCCTGGGCGTGAACCCGCTAAAACACATAAACGTACCATTGCGCGTGGATAAACAGCAAAATGACTCCCCGGATAAGGCTCAGTATTAATATTCCAAACTGTGCGTCTATTTTTTTTATCCATTTTAGGATCGGATGCAGGTTCTTTTATTGCCTCCCAATCATAGTAGTACTTTTTCCCTTTAGATAAGAGAAAAATGTATTCATGAGATCTTGTAGGCCTATCTCTGACACTTTCAGGCTGGCAATTTGGCTTATTCCATATTATATCAGTCCGAAGATACCAACCATCCTCCTGAAGTGCGAATGCTAAACGCCATGGAACACCAATTAGATCTTTTGGTTTTAAACCTTCTGGAGTAGGCGGCCGATAACTCATGGCACGACCTTTATTTTTATCATCTTTATCGCGCCAAGTCCTTCCTCCTGACGTGTAGCTATCTCCTATATTGAGCCATAGCGTACCATCATCTTTGAGAATCCGTCTTACATCTCTAAATAGCTCAACTAAATCCTTGATATAATCATTTATATTAGTTTCAGCTCCTATTTGACCACCATTTCCGTAATCTCTCAGCCCCCAGTAAGGAGGTGATGTCACAACGCAGTCAAATAATTTAGACTCTAACCCTTTGACTATCTCTCTGGCATCACCCACAATTATCTTGCAAGCATGAAAATCACTTACTGAATATTCTCGTTCATTATCGAACAAATCTAAATTGTTGCTGGAATTTTTCATAGAATCCAAAAAAACAGTAAAACATTGCTACTTATAGTATTCAGTTAGGAGCCTAAAAACAATGTTTTTAGGCTCTCCCTCATTATCTTCGCAGACTATTTCGCCGCAATTTCATCACATTTCGGCAGCCAGTCAGCGTTGCTTTCCTCCCTGAGGGCGAGATTAGTCTGCATGCCCTGATTTGTCCGGCGCTTCTCATAATTCAGACCATACTCTTTCAGCATGGTTGGCAAGCCCTTTCCGAACATGGTCAGGCTCAGGGTATTTTTGTAACCGTGGGCTTCCATATACACCAGATAAGCGTGATAGAGGTACAGGCGCGGCTGACGCGGGATAATGTTGGCATTCCCCATGTACATCCCGACAGCGTCCGGCAGGGCTTCCAGATAGCCGCAAAAATCAAACGCCGGGTCGGCGTCACGCTTGATGTTCAGCGCCTCGTCGGAATTCTGCTGCAACTGGAGCAGTGCGCGGGCGCTCATTGGATCGCTGAACCGCTGCATAAGCTGACGCACGATAACGGCCAGCTCGTGCGCGATTTTGTCACAGAGTTGCGGGTCGCGCTCCTCCGGCGCAATCTGCTCCGGGAAGTGAATAATCACCCGCCGACGCGATACCCCGCCGCTGCGGTCAGTGAAGCGCATCGGGTTATTGTTCACGGCCAGAATCACCGCCGGAATATGCGTCGAGTACGGGTTCTGGTATTTCGGGTCAACCGAGACTGCATCGCCGCCGGTGATGGCCTTAAGCCCGGCACCGTCACCGCTCCATTTCTCCTGGTCAGGCAGACGGATAAGCGAGAAACCCGTCAGGGCGGCACGCTTGCGGGGGTCTTCCAGCATATCAATATCTGCTGACGTCGCATTATCCTCACCGGCAAGCAGGGTCGCTATTTTCTCCAGTATACTTTTCCCGCTGCCGCCCGGCCCGGTCACTTCGAGAAAGAGCTGCCAGTCGTAGCGGTTCGCCAGCACCATAAACAGCGCGGCGAGTATCACATCGCGTTTGTCAGCCCGGCCACCGGCGGCACGGTCGAGCCAGCGCCAGAAATGCGGCGCGTGGGTTTCCAGCGTTTCCCCTTCAACCGGTGGCGTAAAATCGACATCGCACAGGGTGCGCATCCAGTGTGATTTGTGGTGCGGGCTGAAAATGCCCGTGCCGGTATCCAGTACGCCGTTACGAAAGCCAATGAGCCGCCGCGCCGGGGTGTCCTGCTGCGGAATAATCAGTTTCAGGGTTTCCACCACGGAGGCGATTTTCCCCGATGAAAACGGAGCACGCAGACGCTGAAACAGCCCGGCCACATCGCGGGCAAATTCAGACGGCGGAATGATTTTCCATATACCTGCCTCATAGCGGGACAGAAGCTGGCCGTTCGCATCCACCGCCAGCGCCTCGCCGTAGTGCTCATGCACCCGCATCGCCTTTTCACTGGTGCTCATGGCGGTAAATTCCGCCTCGCTCATGGTGTCGAACGGGCTCTGCGCCGCCGGGCGGATGGCGTCATAAATCGCCCGGCGCGTGGCGTCCCCGCCCTGCTGCACAAACGCGTCATTCCAGTCACCGAACACCGGCGGCAGGGCAACAGTGCCGTCACAGGCTTCTGCGGCCGCTGCGGCTTTCGTCTGGCCGTCACCGTTAAGGTCGCGGTCGGCGGCGATAACAATCTGACAGGCAGGATATTTGTTGTGGGCAAGGCTCGCCAGAGAAAGGAGGTTCACGGAGGACAGTGCCACCATGACGGTTTCGCCGGTCAGGTGATGCACGGTGAGCGCGGTGGCGTAGCCCTCCGCTATCCACAGGCGTTTCCCGGCCTGCTTTTTCCCTTCGAGGGTATGGGCGCACCCTTTCACCGCGCCGCCCTTCAGGGTGCGTTTAAGACCGTCTGTGTTAATCAACTGGAGATTAACCAGTACCCCGTTTTCGTCATACAGCGGCACGGCCAGGTCACCGCCGCAATACGTCACGCCGCCGGTTTTATGGGTGGCCGTCAGCATGACACACTCATGACCGGGCAGGCCCTTGCGGGTCAGGTAGGCGTTACCGGTGGCCGTGCGGGTTTTTTCCATGAGTTTTGCGGCAAGCGTAACCGCCGCCTTTCGCCCGGCATCGGTTTCCGCTTCTGCGGCCGCAGCCTCCTCCGGAGCAACCGGCGGCAGGCTGCCGGTCAGGGCACTGACCTTTCCGGCGGCTTCTGAGGCTGACACACCGAACACCTTCTCAACCAGTTTCAGGCCGTCACCCGCGCCGCACTGGTTACAGAACCACGTCCCGCGCCCTTCCTTATCGTCAAAGCGGAAACGGTCAGAGCCGCCGCACACCGGGCAGGCCTGATGGCGGTTTTTAATGACCTTCACACCCAGCGCAGGGAGAATGCGCGGCCAGTGGCCGCATGCCTGTTTCACGGTTTCCGTTACGTTCATTTTCATTGTTATTTTCTCCCTCAGTGCAGTACCGGCGCGGTGATGTGGCGGGCGCATAATTCATCCATCACGGTCAGCCCGAGAAAGGACAATGACGGGGCGGCCTTAAGCGGCCCCGCTTCCATTAAATCTTCCAGTAAGGCACAGGCAATCAGGCGGCCCTTTTCCTCGCCGTGCTGGCGCAGGTAGAAGCCCTCCAGCTCGGCGGCAATAGCGCTTTCCAGCGATTCAAGGGTCAGATACGGATAACGCTGCTGACGCGCGCACAGGGTCAGCCAGGCACAGGCCACGGCGCGGCGGTACAGTGTTGCACGTAATACAGGCGGTAAGGGCTGTTTCATGCGCGTACCTCCTCAGTGAGCCAGCGCTGATTACAGCGTTCCACCACATCGTCGAGGCGGGCGGTCATAAGATGAATAACCGAGGCGAGCTGTAACTGTTGTTCCGTGCCGTGACCGGTTGTGGTGTCCTGTAACTGCAACATTTCGCCGACGAACTGGCCGACGTTACGCAGATGCTCAAGGCTCACAAGGTCAGCGTGGGTGATGGTCAGGGTCAGCTCTTTCACGGGCGCACCTCCGCAACCGGCAGGCGACCGGCAAACGACAGGACATAATCACGGACAAGGGCACGGCGGGCAGAGCGCTCGTCACCGGCAACGGTGCGCAGCATACGGACACGGGGTTTACGGTCAGCGCGACGGATAGCCGCAAAGACAAAGACGAACTGAGGGTATGACGGGGTGAGGATAGTAGCCATGACGGCAGCCTCCATTGAGTAGCGGTTATTGCTACCACCGGAAACGCCAATTTCACTGGTGGCAGCCCGAACGGGGTTGGCGTAACCGGCCTCAATGGATACCGGCCAGCCCGAAGGCTGCCCCGCCCGGACTACCATTATCTTGCTGGAACGATGATGTATGAGAAAACACCACAGCCCGGAAAATGGATGTGCCTGAGCCACGACATAAAAAAAGACGCACGGCGCGTCTGGTGTCGCCATTGAGTTTCGCGGAACGCCAATTCCGGCTGCCGATTTTGCGACAGCGAAAAAACTGTACCAGGAAACATACAACAGATGCAAGCCAGAAAAAGGGGCTTTTTGCAGAGCGGCCATCATCATGCATCATATCCCCGGTTACGGTCGGCGATACGGTCAGCCATCCATGCGGTGATTTCAGACTGTGCCCACGCCACATTTTTCCCGCCGAGCGAGATTTGTTTCGGGAAGGCCTCGCGGCTGATGAGGTCGTAAAGGGTGGAGCGTGACAGGCCACACAGGTGCATCACTTCGGGCAGGCGAATGAAGCGTTCCTGAACGCTGTCAGAGACCGGCATAAGTGGCGCGGCAGGGGCAGAAGACGGGGAAGAAAAAACAGTTTGCATCGGGCTACCTCATAAAGTCCATACAGTGCCGGTCATGTCCGTCCGGCCTCGGGTAGCTCCCTATTATGTGTATATTTTTCTTCAGGTCATGTTTGTTTTTCGCGAGATAAACATTGACTTCTGACTGGTTAAAACTAATTAAAACCCGTAAAAACCAATCAAAATCAGTCATAACTGAATCGGATATACACTGGAGCATTAATTTCTAATTAATCTAAAAAGGTCAGTGCTGTTATCCGGTGATTACCAGCCTTAAAGATGTTGTAAATATCATCAGGTAAATAGAACTGCGGCGTGGGATATGTGCGGGATATAAACGAAAAGAAACTGTGAGCATCAGGCTACCTCGTAAAGTCCATACAGTGCCGGTCGTGTCCGTCCGGCCTCGGGTAGCTCTCTATTCTGTGAATATTTTGCCTCAGGGCAACAAGTCATTTTGTGGTAGCTGACCACACAACAGAGCGATTTTTATACAGTGGCAAACGTTGGCCACTTTTTGGCAAATGCTGGCATAGTAATGGCCCATTCCTGATTACTTATATTTATTAATTTATTACAGATTAACCATAAAAAAATCTAAGGGCTAAAGGTTCACCAAAAAGCTTGGTGAACAGTGGTGAACAGACAGTGAACAGTCATACCCTCAACTGTTCACCCTTTAACTTACTGTATTACTTATTCTTTTCTTTCTGGTGAACAGTAGTGAACAGTTATAAGTAAAAAAACAAACAGTAAGTAAGGTTTTCCTGCGACCTCTTTCTGGCGAGCCGGGTTTGCCTCTCTTTGTGCCAGACCTGCCACAACTGCAATCAGTCGTGCTGTTGTGTGGCGCACGGCAGAATGACCTCACACCCACTGCTGAGAGTCATAACATGAGTGAGACTGTTTTCCCCAATTACCTGAAACCCGCACTGGATGAGCTGGAAAATGCCAGGGCGGCCCATCTTGCTAATGCGCGACTGCTGGATGAGACCACCACCGCCATCAGCCGCGCCGCAGAGCAGAAAGCTGAACTGGAGCAGGAAAACGGCAGCGACGCCAGCGCATGGCGCATGGCCTTTCGTACCGGTGGCGCGGTCATTACGGACGAACTGAAAAAAAGCCATATCGAACGTGTGGCCCGCCGCGAGCTGGCGCAGGAATGTGAAAACCTTGCGGAGGTGCTGCGCCTTGAAAGTGACCGGCTGAAAGGAGCCTGTGACAGCACGGCGAGGACATACCGCAAAGCCCATTACGCCATTCTCAGACAGTACGCAGAGCATGAGCTGGATACGGCAATGCGTGAGAGCTGCGCGGCACTTGTCCGGACGATGAAGCTGAAGATGCTGGTACTGGATAACCCGCTGGCAAACACTGCCGGCACTGAAGGGTATGTGGAGCCGGAAAAGGCCGTGATGCATCAGGTTAAATCCTGGCTGGGTAAACAGGTGGAAGCCTGCCATATCCGTCTGGCTGACGAACCGGTGCTTTATAAAACGGGGCTGTCTGCCGACACCCTTCCGCACATGAATTATGGCGTGGCAGGCAGCGTTGCCGGTAAACAGGCATGGCAGGCAAAATTACAGGAGCGCGAAGCGGAGCTTAAGGCCAGGGGATTACTGTCATGATCCACTGCCCGTTCTGCAAACAGGCGGCACACGCCCGTACAAGTCGCTATCTGTCGGAAAGTGTGAAACACCGCTATTACCAGTGCACTAATCTGCTCTGTTCAGCAAGTTTCCGTTCGATGGAATCCATCGACAGTATTATCCGCCCACCGTCAGAAGGGGGTGAGGCGGATGATTTTATTAAAGCTGAGTCCGGCAGGGCCAGAACGCAGCGACCATCCGCCACGCAGTAATCTGACAGGAAAATAACCGTGACCACATTAACCACACAACAGGCCTCTGAAGTCTGTCAGGCAGACAAAACCGCCTGGCTGACGCTTAAAGCTGAGCTGGCGCAGGCAGAGCAGGCGCTGTATCAGCATCTGACCGGTGACAATGACAACTGCCCGGTGAGACTCGCGGAACTGCGTGAAAGTATCGACGTGAAAAAATGGCAGATTAACCAGGCGGCCGGTCGCTATATCCGCTCGCATGAAGCCCTTCAGCGCGTCAGTATGCAGAATGGCCTTAACGGGTTTATGCAGCAGCACGGCGCAACGCTTGCCGCCGTACTGGCCCCGGAATTGAAGGCGCTGAACGGCCAGCCGGAGCTGGTCAGGCATCGTGCCCTCGACCGTGCCGCCGCTTATTTTCGCGAAGCCCTGAATGGCTGGCTGAGCGAAGAAAAAGAAATTAATTATTTCGCGCAGAATAACGACATTTTAACCGCCGCCGGACACAGGCCCGACGCGGCTTCGCGGGTGGATAATCAGCAAAAATATACGCCCGTTCAGCACCGGATTTATGCGCGCCGGTGTGCAGAAATGACCGCGCAACGCCCCGTCTGAAAATCCCCGAAAAACCTGCTGTTTTTCCTGAATTAAGCCATGCATCCACAGGGTGGATGGTTTTGCATGCGTTTATGCACCCTTTTCACCCCTCCCCGCGCCAGTAACGTCGCGGCCTGAGCCTGTAAATGCACCTGCATTAAAACCGACCCCTTAAGCGGGCAGGCGAGGCGGGGAAAGCACTGCGCGCTATTGCAACTGTCAATTTACTTAAGACATTATAGATTTAATGTAATCTTTGATAACATTAAACAATTAGTATGAAACCAATCTTCTAAAGTTAAGCCCCTAGAGGGTGTAAATCTAAAAACGGGAAAAGTTATGGAAAGCATAGTTTTTTTTAATAACAAAGGTGGTGTCGGTAAAACCACATTGCTATGTAATGTTGCTGCCTACCTAAGTTTGGAACTTAACAAAAAGGTTCTGGTCGTTGATGCTGATCCTCAATGTAATACTACTTCGTATTGTTTAGGTGAGCAGAAGATATCTCAAATATATAGCAATGAAAAACGAATTACTATCGAGCACTTTTTAAACCCCGTGCGTCGAGGAAAAGGATATGCTTCGGAAAGAATAGTCCCTATCAAAACAAGTAGGTTTGGGTTTGATCTAATACCAGGAGACCCCAAATTAGCTCTGAGCGAAGATTTTTTAGCATCCGATTGGGATCCAGCAGTGGCTGGGAAACCTCGAGGCATGCAAACAACATTTGTCTTCTCTCATCTCTCCTCGCTATATAACGACTATGATTATGTATTATATGATGTTGGTCCATCATTAGGTGCTTTGAATAGAGCAATAATTATATCATGCGATTATTTCATAATTCCAATGTCAGTTGACATGTTTAGTTTGCTGGCATTAAACAACATTAATCTGTCATTAAAGAATTGGATGAATGGTATTAAAACTGGCTTAAAAAACCATATAGCCGAAGAAGGTGAAGAATTTACAATTGGAAATGAAAGTCTGGAATGCAATTTGCAATTTTTAGGTTATGCAATGCAGCAATACCGGGGAAAAACAGTGCGAGGTGAGAAAGTCAAAGTTAATGCTTATGAAAAAATAGCCTTAAAAGTTCCTAAAATCATAAAGACGGAAATAGTGGCAAACTACTCTCACAATAAAAACATTGATTTCGAACTGGGTCAAATTGAAAACATGTATAGCCTAATTCCATTATCACAACTGGCCAACGCACCCATTTTTTGCCTTAAGAATAAAGATGGTGTCGTGGGGTCACATTTTTCAAAAGTAAATGACGCCAAGAAATTATTTGACAGCATTTGCTCAAATATCCTAAAAAATATTGAGGCAGTTAAACCATGATAAATTGGGATGAAGCTTTAATATCTGATCTAGCCAGAAGAAAATGCATTCTTTTTCTTGGCGCAGGTGTATCAATGAATAGCACTGGTAACGGAGGAGTCAGGCCTCCAAGTTGGAAGGAGTTTTTGGAAAACTGTTTGCCGGAACTGAATGCGGCTTCTTCAACCCAAATAAAAAAACTAATTAAAAATGAAGATTACTTAACGGCATGTGAACTAATCAAGTCAAAATTAGCAAAAGGCAAATTCGACCACATAGCTAAGAGTGCATTTTTAACACCACAGTATACTAAAGCAGAAATACACGAACTTTTATTCAAGTTGGATTGTAGAATTGTAGTCACTCCAAATTTTGATAAAATTTATGAAACTTTTGCGATAAGAGAAACTGAAGGCACCGTAAGTGTACGGAACTATTATGATACAGATATAGTTTCTGCCGTGAAAGATAGCGGCAGGGTCGTTTTAAAGATTCACGGTACAATTGATAATACCTCAAAATTAATTTTTTCTAGGACAGATTACGCCAGCGCAAGATCGCAGCACAGAGACTTTTATGAAATACTCAATGCATTAGGATTAACACACACATTCCTATTTATAGGATGTGGGGCAAATGATCCGGATATCAGATTGCTGCTTGAAGATGCATTTTTCAAACATAATGCCGTAAAACCACACTATATAGTTGTTTCAGACAAGAGTATTCATAAAGATATGATGCCTGTTATCGAAAAAACATTAAATGTCAACATGCTTGTTTACAAAACCAGTAAAGGTAGCCATCAAGAATTAATTGATAGTTTAAAAAATTTAGTTCAACAAGTTGAGATTGCACGAGTTGAATTAAAGGAGAATATGAATTGGTAACACACCCCCCTCATTCATATATTTTAAATGAGGGGGTAGACTTAGCAAAATCGAATGGTGATATGTAGCCATTAGAATTACTATAAATATAATCAGCCCACCATTGAACCATTAATGTACGTTCATCCAAATGCTCAGAAGTATGAATATAAGCCGCACGCACATTATTGCGTTCTGAATGACTCAACTGACGTTCTATTGCATCATCACTCCATAACCCTGACTCCCCCAGCGCACCACGCGCCATTGTTCTAAATCCATGCCCGCAGACTTCGGTTTTCGTGTCATAGCCCATTGTGCGCAAAGCACTATTTACCGTGTTTTCACTCATGACCTTAGTTGCGTCATGATCCCCCGGAAAAAGCAGCTCTTTATCACCACTAATCTGCTTAAGCTGGTTTAACAAACTCATCGCCTGCCGGCTAAGCGGCACAATATGCTCCTCTTTCATTTTCATGCCACGGTACGAGTAACGTACACCTTTAATTTCTTCTCGTTTTGCAGGTATGCGCCAAAGGGATTTTTCGAAGTCGAACTCATCCCAACGCGCGAAACGTAACTCACTGGAGCGCACAAAAGTTAGTAAGGAAAGCTCGACCGCGATCCGTGTCATTACACGGCCACGATATGCGGCAAGACGTGCAAGAAATTCAGGGAACCGGCTAGAGGGTAAAGCGGGGTAATGTCGCGCTTTGGTTGTCGATAGCGCACCGACCATATCACTGGCTGGATTTGAGTCGATGTAATCGTTCTGTACGGCATAACGCATAATAGCCGTGACGCGTTGTTGTAAGCGCTGAGCGACATCATGCTTACCACTGGCATCAACTTTTTTAATCGGGGCTAACAGGTGGCTGGTTTTGAGCTGGCGAATGTCGGATGAACCAATATACGGGAAGATATAAAGCTCTAGATAGCGAAGAACGCGCGATCGATGGTCTTCGCTCCAGCGCTTATTACTTGCATGCCATTCGCGGGCGATAGTTTCGAAAGCATATGCTCCCGAATTCTCGGCCTGAGCTTCCTTCTGTTCAGCTTTTGGGTCAATGCCCTGCACTAACAGCTTTTTAGCTTCATCACGCTTTGCTCTTGCCTGAGCAAGGGTCACAGTAGGCCAAACACCAAAAGCGAGGCGATCCTCTTTTTTATCTGAGGGGCGTCTGTATTTCATGCGCCAGTATTTAGAACCCTTAGCCGAAACCTCAAGATACAAACCGCCGCCATCGGCCATTTTGTAGGTTTTGTCCTTTGGCTTTGCAGTCTCGACCTGTTTGGCGTTGAGCTTCATTTGGGGGCACATTTATAATCGAAGTTAAGATGCCCCCAATTATGCCCCCAATGACATCCGGATTTCAACGGACAACCTCGGACGACTCAGGACGTAAAAATCGCTGCAATCATTGATTTTAAAGGGATAATCGGACTTTCTCGGATGGTCTGGGAAGTACTTTTGGTGCCGAAGGCCGGACTCGAACCGGCACGTATTTCTACGGTTGATTTTGAATCAACTGCGTCTACCGATTTCGCCACTTCGGCACTGAAGAGGTATGCGGAAAACGTTGTGGATTATACCTGCAACTCCCTCACGCGCAACAGTTATCCCTTACCCTGCCATTCGGATGCTGAAAAAACCAGCACCCGAATCCCCTACATCAACGCTTAACCAGCGCCCCAAACACCTCAGCCACCGCAACGGCCCCCGGGTCCGGCACGCCGTTCAGGTTCTCGCTGTTGACGTATGACGATCGTCCGGCATTGGCCTTCTGAATCTGCGCCGTCGCTTCCGCACCCTGCTTCGCAGCTTTCACAGCAGCCTCCAACCCCTCACCCGCCAGCGCCTCCAGCGCAGGCTGCAACGCATCGATTAACGTTCTGTCACCCAGGTCCGCACCGCCGTAGCGTTTCATCTGCTGCAAGCCCACGTTCAGCGCCTGCGATAACACCTTCCCTTCCGCCACCTTCTGTCCGGCAGCGGTAAAGAAGATCGACATCAGCACCCCGCTTGACCCGCCCATCACGGTAGCCAGCCGTTCACCGATTAACAGCAGCAGCGCGCCGGTATCGTTAAGCGGCAACTTCCCTGCCTCAAGCTGGGTTTTAATGTCGCGCGCGCCTTCGGCAAACGTCGATCCGGTATCGCCGTCGCCTACTTTGGCATCCAGCGCGTTCAGCCGGTTCTCCAGGCTGATTAACGTATCGACCGCCGTGGCGACAATCTGTTTCGTGGCGGCGTTCTCGCTGGGTGTAACGTCCATGCGATTGTAAATCAGGTTATGCGGCTGGGCTTTCACCGTGCGGAACGGCACAGGCGGCTGCCAGCCCGCCGTCTCAACGCTGGCCTTTAATGCCTTCTCAAAGGCCTCATCCAGCGCGATGGCCGAGAGCGAGAAGCCTTTCATATCCAGCGCGCTCACCAGCGCCGCCGGGCCAATCAGGTAATCAATCTGCTCACTCAACCTCGAATGCGCCAGTTCTTTGGTCAGCAGCGCCATCTCAAGTGCGGAAACCCCGCCCAGATTATTGATCATCACCGCCAGCCGGGCATCCGGCCCGGTTTTTTGTTGGAGCGCGTCCACCAGCTGCGCCACAATCTTCTGGCTGTTATGCGTCTCGACGATGCTGGCACCCGGCTCGCCGTGTATGCCCAGCCCCAGTTCGATTTTACCTGGCTGGATGCGGTTCTCTTCTTCACTGCCCGGTAGGTTGCAGGTCTGCATCGCCACACCCAGACTCCAGACGCGCTGGCTGGCGGTCTGGGCCAGGTCACGCACTTCGCTGAGGGATCTTCCTTGCTCCGCCGCGAATCCAGCGATTTTGTGCACCAGCGCCGTGCCCGCAATGCCGCGCGGCTGTTTGTTATCCGGCAACGCGATATCGTCTGCCACAATCACCATCTCGACTTTCAGGCCGTGGCGCTTGGCTTTTTCCGCCGCCAGGCCAAAGTTGAGCCGGTCGCCGGTGTAGTTTTTGACGATCAACAGGCAGCCACGGTCACCGGTCACAGCGACAATCGCGTTCAGTACAGCATCCACGCTCGGCGAGGCAAACAGGTCGCCGCACACCGCTGCGGTTAGCATCCCTTTGCCGACAAACCCGACATGCGCCGGCTCATGGCCCGCACCGCCGCCGGAAATCACCGCCACTTTGCTTTTATCCCAGTCGCTGCGCACCACGACGCGGATTGCCGGGTCAATATCAAGACGCGTCAGGTTACGGTGCTGAGCGGAGAGAATAACACCCTCAATTGCATCGTTGACCAGCTGTTTGCGTTCGTTAAAAAAGAATCTGGACATGTTTTCCAAAAAATAAGTAAACCGTATGCAAAGCATAGTCGGTGATGCGGGATATGCCGCAAAGTCAGCATTTTACCAATGTTCTTTCGTCGTGAATTACCTATGATTTAAGCGAAACTACCACAAGGAAATTTACCATGACCGCACCGCTGCTTATCGCCCGAACGCCGGACGTGACGTTAAACCTGCTGCCGCAAATGGCTAATCGCCACGGGTTGATTACCGGAGCGACGGGAACCGGTAAAACCGTCACGCTGCAAAAGCTGGCGGAATCGTTGTCTGATATCGGCGTGCCGGTTTTTATGGCGGATGTGAAAGGTGATTTAACCGGGATTGCGCAAGAGGGTGCGGCATCGGAAAAACTGCTGGCGCGCCTGAATGGCATAGGCGTCACCGACTGGCAGCCGCACATGAACCCGGTCACGCTGTGGGATATTTTCGGTGAAAAAGGCCATCCGGTACGGGCTACGGTGTCGGACATGGGGCCGCTACTGCTTGCCCGTTTGTTGAACCTGAACGAGGTGCAGTCCGGGGTGCTGAACATCATTTTCCGCATTGCGGATGAGCAAGGGTTGTTGCTGCTTGATTTTAAAGATCTACGCGCCATCACCCAGTACGTCGGCGATAACGCGAAATCGTTTCAGAACCAGTACGGCAATATCAGCAGCGCATCGGTGGGTGCTATCCAGCGTGGGCTGCTCACGCTTGAGCAGCAAGGGGCCAATGAGTTTTTCGGCGAGCCAATGCTGGATATCAAGGACTGGATGCGCACCGACGCCAACGGCAAAGGCATCGTGAATATCCTGTCGGCGGAGAAGCTGTATCAGATGCCAAAACTTTACGCCGCCAGCCTGCTGTGGATGCTCTCCGAACTGTATGAGCAACTGCCGGAAGCGGGCGATTTGGATAAGCCTAAGCTGGTGTTTTTCTTCGACGAGGCGCATCTGCTGTTTAACGACGCTCCGCAGGTACTGCTGGACAAAATTGAACAGGTGATCCGCCTGATCCGCTCGAAAGGCGTGGGCGTATGGTTTGTGTCCCAGAACCCTTCGGATGTCCCGGATATGGTTTTAGGCCAGTTGGGCAACCGGGTTCAGCATGCGCTGCGCGCGTTTACCCCTAAAGATCAGAAAGCCGTCAAAGCGGCGGCGCAAACCATGCGCGCCAATCCGGCTTTTGATACTGAAGACGCGATCCAGGCGCTGGGCACGGGCGAAGCATTAATCTCATTTCTCGATGCCAAAGGCAGCCCAACCATGGTGGAACGCGCCATGGTGATCGCCCCCTGCTCGCGGATGGGGCCAGTAAACGATGATGAGCGCAACGGGCTGCTCAATCACTCTTCGCTATATGGCAAATATGAAGATGCGGTTGACCGCGAATCCGCTTATGAAATGCTGCAAAACCGCGTGGCGGATGCGCCGGAACAGGGTAACGCGCCGCCTGCTAAAGGCACTCAGGTCACAGAAGATGGCGGCCTTATCGGCGGGTTAAAAGACATTCTGTTCGGCAGCACAGGTCCGCGAGGCGGCAAGCGTGACGGTATGGTGCAGACCATGGCGAAAAGCGCGGTGCGTCAGGTAACCAATCAGATTGTACGCGGGATGCTGGGAAGTATTCTGGGCGGAAGGCGGCGTTAACAATCGGCTGGAACAAGCAATAAAACAAAGGGGTGCAAATTTGCACCCCTCAATTTATGACTTACGGACCAGCAACCACAAGCTTATCAGGAAGAAGCTGGCGCTTGGCAACAGCGCGCCCATAATCGGCGGAATGTTATAGACCAGGCTCAGCGGGCCGAATATCTGGTCAAGCACGTAGAACAGGAAGCCGAAGCTTATCCCGGTCACCACCCGCACGCCCATCGGTACGCTACGCAGCGGGCCAAAGATAAATGACAGCGCCATCAGCATCATCACCGCCACGGAAAGCGGCTGGAAGATTTTACTCCACATATTGAGCTGATAACGGCTGGCATCCTGGCCGCTGGACTTCAGATAACGTACATAGTCGCGCAACCCGGTAATAGACAGCGCATCCGGGTCCAGCGCCACCACGCCCAGTTTGTCCGGCGTAAGGTTGGTTTTCCAGGTGCCGGTCACGGTCTGCGTACCGGTGATTTGCTTATCGTTGGTCAGATTGGATTCATCTACCTGCGACAGCTGCCAGACACGCGTTTCCGGGTTAAACGTCGCCGTGGCGGCGTAACGAACCGTCTGTAAACGGCGCTGATCGTTGAACGAATAAATGCTAATGCCACCCAGTTCGTTATCGCCTTTCACGCGCTCGATATAGACAAAATTATTACCGTCTTTCGCCCATAGGCCTTGTTGAGTGGAGAGCAACGAACCGCCGTACATCATCTGCGCACGGTAGTTACGCGCCATCTGTTCACCCTGCGGCGCAACCCATTCGCCAATCGCCATGGTCAGCAGTACCAGGGGGATCGCGGTTTTCATCACCGACAGCGCGACCTGCATACGGGTAAAGCCGGACGCCTGCATCACCACCAGCTCGCTACGCTGAGCCAGCATGCCAAGCCCCAGCAGTGCGCCAAGCAGCGCCGCCATCGGGAAGAAAATCTGCGTATCCTTAGGTATGCTCAGCAGGGTATACATCCCTGCGCCGACGGCGGAATAACTGCCTTCGCCGGTTTTTTTCAACTGATCGACAAACTTGATAACGCCAGACAGCGACACCAGCATGAACAGCGTCATCATGATGGTGTTGAAAATCGTTTTGCCGATGTATCGGTCAAGTACGCTAAATCCCGGCATTCACCACTCCTCGGCGCGAAAAACGGCTACGCAGTTTGCGCATCGGCACCGTATCCCACAGGTTCAGGCCAATCGCTAACGCCAGGTACGCCAGGTTCACCGCCCACATCCAAATCATCGGGTCGAGCTTGCCTTTTGCGCCGTTAGAGCGCAGCGATGTTTGCAGCAAGAAGAAAATCAGATAAAGCAGCATCGCGGGCAGCATTGACAACACGCGCCCCTGGCGCGGGTTCACAACGCTCAACGGCACCACCATCAACGCCATCACGATCACGGCGACAACCAGCGTCAGACGCCAGTGGAACTCCGCGCGCGCCTGTTGTTTATCCGATTCCCAGAGCGTACGCATGTCCATCTGCTCTGAGTCTTCAGGATCGAGCGCTACCGCCTGGTGGCCAATGACGGCCTTGTAATCTTTGAAATCCGTAATGCGGAAATCACGCAGCAACGCGGTGCCTTCAAAGCGCGTCCCCTGGTTCAGGGTGACAACCTGTGCGCCGTCTTTACGCTGTGACAGCGCACCGGAATCGGCAACAACCACAGAGGGACGCGCATTGCCCTTAGGCCGCAGTTGCGCCAGGAACACATCGTTAAACTTGCTGCCATCAACGCTTTCAATAAACAGTACGGCGTTGCCATCGGTGGCCTGCTGGAACTGGCCCTGCGCCAGCGCCGCCATTCCAGGGTTGGCTTTCGCCTCCGCCAGCACTTCATCCTGATGGCGTGACGACCAGGGGCTGGCCCACATGACGTTGACCGTGGCCACAATCCCGGTCAACAGCGCCAGGATCATCGCAGCTTTTACCAGCACCGCTTTACTCAGGCCGCAGGCGTGCATCACCGTGATTTCACTCTCGGTATACAGTTTGCCCAGCGTCATAAGCAGCGCGAGGAACAGGCTTAACGGAAGGATCAGTTGCGCCATAGCAGGCACGCCTAAACCTAATAAGGAAAGGACCAGATTTGTCGGGATCTCGCCGTCGACTGCCGCACCCAAAATCCTGACGAGCTTCTGGCAAAAGAAGATCAGCAGCAGGATGAACAGTATCGCCAGTTGGCTTTTGAGCGTCTCCCGGACCAGATATCTTATGATTATCACATTAAATACGCCTGTGAATACGAGTCTTTTTGCAGGAAAATCGCTTGTTTCATGGCTTAAACGTCATTTATTCTCTTGAGTCGTCGAAAAGATCGCTAAGATATGTAAACTCAGCGGTAAGTACTTAAGATGTTGACGCGCCGAAACCGTAACAACATTCGTTAAGATTAACACGAAAGTCATCGCAACAGCGGAGCAAAGCGTTACGAAAGCGTTCAATTCTATCCGTAGCCGCCGTTGTTGTCTTTAAGATTCAGGAGCGTAGTGCATGGAGTTCAGTGTAAAAAGCGGTAGCCCCGAAAAGCAGCGGAGTGCCTGCATTGTCGTCGGTGTTTTCGAGCCGCGCCGCCTCTCCCCGATAGCCGAACAGCTGGATAAAATCAGCGATGGCTACATTAGCGCACTGCTGCGTCGCGGAGAACTGGAAGGCAAGCCCGGTCAAACCCTTCTGCTTCATCACGTTCCGAACGTGCTCTCTGAACGTATTTTGCTGATTGGCTGCGGTAAAGAGCGCGAACTGGATGAGCGCCAGTACAAACAGGTGATCCAGAAAACCATCAATACCCTTAATGATACCGGTTCGATGGAAGCCGTATGCTTTTTGACCGAGCTGCACGTTAAAGGCCGCAATACTTACTGGAAAGTGCGCCAGGCGGTGGAAACCGCGAAAGAGTCGCTTTACTGCTTCGACCAACTCAAAACCAATAAAAGCGAACCGCGCCGCCCGCTGCGTAAAATGGTGTTCAACGTGCCGACGCGCCGCGAACTGACCAGCGGCGAACGCGCTATCCAGCACGGACTGGCGATTGCCTCCGGTATCAAGGCCGCGAAAGATTTAGGCAATATGCCGCCAAACATTTGCAACGCCGCGTATCTTGCGTCCCAGGCGCGCCAGTTGGCCGACTCCTTCAGCAAAAACGTGGTGACCCGCGTGATTGGCGAGCAGCAAATGAAAGATCTCGGCATGCACTCCTATCTGGCAGTGGGTGCGGGTTCGCAAAACGAATCCCTGATGTCGGTGATGGAATATAAAGGCAGCACCTCGCCGGATGCCCGCCCTATCGTGCTGGTGGGCAAAGGCCTGACGTTTGACTCCGGCGGTATTTCTATCAAGCCATCCGAAGGCATGGATGAGATGAAATACGACATGTGCGGCGCGGCGGCGGTTTACGGCGTGATGCGCATGGTGGCGGAGCTTCAACTGCCGCTGAACGTGATTGGCGTGCTGGCAGGCTGTGAAAACATGCCGGGCGGGCGCGCTTATCGTCCGGGGGATGTGCTGACCACCATGTCCGGGCAAACCGTCGAAGTGCTGAACACCGACGCGGAAGGCCGCCTGGTGCTGTGCGACGTGTTGACCTACGTTGAGCGCTTCGAGCCGGAAGTGGTGATTGACGTGGCGACCCTGACCGGTGCCTGCGTGATTGCGCTGGGCCATCACATTACCGGGCTGATGTCGAACCACAATCCGCTGGCCCACGAGCTGATCGGCGCTTCCGAGCAGGCGGGCGACCGCGCATGGCGTTTACCGCTCAGCGATGAGTATTACGAGCAGCTCGACTCCAACTTTGCAGATATGGCCAACATCGGCGGCCGTCCTGGCGGTGCGATCACTGCCGGCTGCTTCCTGTCGCGCTTTACCCGCAAATACAACTGGGCGCACCTGGATATCGCCGGCACCGCCTGGCGTTCCGGTAAAGCCAAAGGCGCAACCGGGCGTCCGGTCGCGATGCTGGCGCAGTTCCTGTTGAACCGCGCCGGGTTTACCGGCGAAGAGTAACGGCGAAGAGTTATCGTCCTGTCACAGCCCGGTTCTCACCGGGCTGTGCGTTTAACGTCATCACAAGAAGCCCCATATTATGAAGAGTGCAACCTTCTATCTGTTGGACAACGATACCCATCAGGACGGCCTCAGCGCCGTCGAGCAACTGGTGTGTGAGATTGCCGCAGAACGCTGGCGGGCGGGTAAACGTGTTCTGATTGCCTGTGAAAACGATGCCCAGGCGATACGCCTTGATGAGGCGCTCTGGGCGCGCGATCCAGACAGTTTTGTGCCGCACAATCTGGCGGGTGAAGGGCCGCGCGCCGGGGCACCGGTTGAGCTCGCCTGGCCGCAAAAGCGCGGCAGCAGCGCGCGCGATGTGCTGATAAGCCTGCTGCCGGGGTTTGCAGATTTTGCCACCGCTTTCCCGGAAGTGGTAGACTTCGTCCCTTACGAAGAAACTCAGAAACAACTGGCTCGCGAACGCTATAAAGCCTATCGCGTGGCTGGTTTCCACTTGACCACGGCCACCTACGGCGCCGCAAAGACATAGCAGAAATGGAAAAGACATATAACCCGCAAGATATCGAACAGCCGCTATACGAGCACTGGGAACAGCAGGGCTACTTTAAACCCAATGGCGATGAAAGCCAGGAAAGCTTCTGCATCATGATCCCGCCGCCGAACGTCACCGGCAGTTTGCATATGGGTCACGCCTTCCAGCAAACCATCATGGACACCATGATCCGCTATCAGCGCATGCAGGGCAAAAACACCCTGTGGCAGGCGGGCACCGACCACGCCGGTATCGCCACCCAGATGGTGGTGGAGCGCAAAATTGCCGCCGAAGAGGGCAAAACCCGTCACGATTATGGCCGCGATGCGTTCATCGACAAAATCTGGCAGTGGAAAGCGGAATCCGGCGGCACCATTACCCGCCAGATGCGCCGTCTGGGCAACTCCGTGGACTGGGAGCGCGAGCGTTTCACCATGGATGAAGGCCTGTCCAACGCGGTAAAAGAAGTCTTCGTGCGCCTGTATAAAGAAGACCTGATTTACCGTGGCAAGCGCCTGGTAAACTGGGACCCGAAACTGCGCACCGCGATCTCCGACCTGGAAGTGGAAAACCGCGAGTCCAAAGGCTCGATGTGGCATATCCGCTATCCGCTGGCCAATGGCGCGAAAACTGCTGACGGTAAAGATTACCTGGTGGTCGCCACGACCCGTCCAGAAACCCTGCTGGGTGATACCGGCGTGGCCGTTAACCCGGAAGATCCGCGTTACAAAGATTTGATCGGCAAATTCGTGGTGCTGCCGCTGGTTAACCGCCGTATCCCGGTGGTGGGCGATGAGCACGCCGATATGGAGAAAGGCACCGGCTGCGTGAAAATCACCCCGGCGCACGACTTCAACGACTACGAAGTGGGCCGTCGTCACGCCCTGCCGATGATCAACATCCTGACCTTTGACGGCGACATCCGTGAAAGTGCGGAAGTGTACGACACCAAAGGCAACGAATCCGACGTTTACTCCAGCGAGATCCCGGCACAATTCCAGAAGATGGAACGCTTTGCCGCGCGTAAAGCCGTTGTGGCTGCCGTTGATGAACTCGGCCTGCTGGAAGAGATCAAACCGCACGATCTGACCGTACCTTACGGCGACCGTGGCGGCGTGGTTATCGAACCGATGCTGACCGACCAGTGGTATGTGCGCGCAGACGTACTGGCGAAACCGGCTGTGGAAGCGGTGGAAAACGGTGATATTCAGTTTGTGCCGAAGCAGTACGAGAACATGTATTTCTCCTGGATGCGCGACATTCAGGACTGGTGTATCTCCCGCCAACTGTGGTGGGGCCACCGTATTCCGGCGTGGTATGACGACCAGGGCAACGTGTACGTTGGCCGCAGCGAAGACGACGTGCGCCAGGAAAATAACCTGGGCGCGGACGTTGCGCTGCGCCAGGACGAAGACGTACTCGACACCTGGTTCTCCTCCGCGCTGTGGACGTTCTCTACCCTCGGCTGGCCGGAAAATACCGACGCGCTGCGTCAGTTCCACCCGACCAGCGTGATGGTGTCCGGCTTCGACATCATCTTCTTCTGGATTGCTCGCATGATCATGATGACCATGCACTTCATCAAAGATGAAAACGGCAAGCCGCAGGTGCCGTTCCACACCGTCTATATGACTGGCCTGATCCGCGATGACGAAGGCCAGAAGATGTCCAAATCCAAAGGCAACGTGATCGACCCGCTGGATATGGTAGACGGTATCTCCCTGGAAGAGCTGCTGGAAAAACGCACCGGCAACATGATGCAACCGCAGCTGGCCGAGAAAATCCGCAAGCGTACCGAGAAACAGTTCCCGAACGGCATCGAGCCGCACGGGACCGACGCCCTGCGCTTCACCCTGGCGGCGCTGGCCTCTACCGGCCGCGATATCAACTGGGATATGAAGCGCCTTGAAGGCTATCGTAACTTCTGTAACAAGCTGTGGAACGCCAGCCGCTTTGTGCTGATGAACACCGAAGAGCAGGATTGCGGCTTCAACGGCGGCGAGAAAGTGTTTTCTCTGGCGGATCGCTGGATCCTGGCGGAGTTCAACCGCACCGTGAAGGCTTACCGTGAGGCGCTGGACAACTACCGTTTCGATATCGCGGCGGGCATGCTGTATGAGTTTACCTGGAACCAGTTCTGCGACTGGTATCTGGAACTCACCAAGCCAGTGATGAACGGTGGCTCTGAAGCGGAACTGCGCGGCACCCGCAATACGCTGGTTAACGTGCTGGAAGGTCTGCTGCGCCTGGCGCACCCGATTATTCCGTTTATCACCGAGACCATCTGGCAGCGTGTGAAAGTGCTGAAAGGCATCGATGCCGACACCATCATGCTGCAACCGTTCCCGGCGTATGATGTCGCACTGGATGACGAAGCGGCGCGTACCGATACCGAATGGCTGAAGCAGGCGATTGTAGCGGTACGTAATATTCGCGCTGAAATGAACATCGCGCCGGGCAAACCGCTGGAAGTGCTGTTGCGTGGCGCCAGTGCTGACGCTCAGCGCCGCGTAAATGATAACCGCAGCTTCCTGCTGAACCTGGCGCGTCTGCAAAGCATCACGTTGCTTGACGAGGGCGACAAAGGCCCGGTCTCGGTGACCAAAATCATCGACGGCGCTGAATTGCTGATCCCGATGGCCGGTCTTATCGACAAGTCCGCTGAGCTGGCGCGTCTGGCTAAAGAAGTGGAAAAAGTTGAGATCGAAATCGGCAAGATCGAAAGCAAGCTGGGTAACGAAGGCTTTGTGGCCCGCGCGCCGGAAGCGGTGGTGGCGAAAGAGCGCGAGCGTCTGCAAGCGTTCCATGATGCTAAAGCCACGCTGATTGAGCAGCAGGGCGTGATTGCCGCGCTGTAAGCGTTTAGGTTGAACGAAAAAGCCGGGTTTGTTAACCCGGCTTTTTTATTGATATCGACTCAGGAACTTCATTCCAAAGATTAAGTAAAAGGAATAGTGACTATCAGCCCGCGTGACAGCACCGTCATGAACCCCAACTTCATTACCTCGTCTGAATCCTGAATGTCATCAAGAGATCCAATAACTTCACTATGGGAAGCCATATATCGTAATAAACGTACTTTAGCCCAGGGATAAGCCAGCCCACATGTCACAGCAACTAACGCAAAGTTGCTTAACAGTAGCCATACCATGTGAGAAAAGTTTAACGTTGATGAGAAACGAATGTTATTGCCTAACACTAATGCTGACCAAAAATAATTGCGACAGGCAGTAAATAAATACCCAACGCACACCAGAATGGCCAGAATATAAATTAAATAGCTTGTGACGATAGCGCCAATATGGTTTGCAAAAATGTTCGCTTCGATTTCCGACTGGCTTAATCCAGACATCATTGAAAGTGAAACCTCTGAAAATATTGGTGCATTAATCTTTATTAGCACCCCAATAAAAGGTAATAGCATCAAATAAGATAACATACTTATCTTTATGCACTGTTTAGTGTTAATGAATGCAGAAAACCGTAAGTTACCGAATGAAGATGAGCCTGCGAACATTCTCATCCACATCGCCATAGATATTCCATTGACAATGCCAAGTAAAATAAACGCCATCAGCGCCAGTATAACAGCATTTACGATCAATCCGTTGAGACTATCGGGTGAAGGTATTGCTTTCATAAATCCAAATAAAATGAAAGCGCAAGCAACCATCAGTAACAGCGGGCAACCCATCATTACCCACCATGCACGTAGCGCAGAGCAATGAAAAGAAAAGCGGATACCATTTAACCTGGTCATTAACGCCTGATAGCGCAAACTCAGCACAATACCGCAGGGAATAAACAGCACAAAAAGAAGCAACATGATACTGGCGGCAACGACTTTTTGATTTACTAACACCACAACAAATATAACGTATAAGATAAAAAACAGTAGCCAACTAACAAAAATCGCGCTGCCCTTTGCATGATAGCTAAAAAAGGCACCTGACAACTCCGTTTTCGAATAGATATATTTCCTGGTTTTCACCACCGCCCAGGGAAGGTAAACCCCAAGCGTAATTATCGTCAAGAAAACGTTAACTATCCAGATACCAAAATACTCAATCCCTTTGCCATGAAAAACAAAAGCGTGTCGCCTGTCGGCATTTTTTTCCAGATCCATTTCGCTACAGTCCCTTAGCCATAAAAAAATCAATTTGCGTTTCCATTTACTATTGCAGCACAGCCATTGAGTAAGTTAAATGCATAACCGGCTCAGAAACATTTTTTTCAGAATCTTGCGAATAGAAATTAACAGTGGTATTAAAGGCGATACGTTTTGTTAATTTTTCTGAGCGCTGTCATGACCATAGCTACCCGGGTTGACCTCTCGTTACGCCCGATCGCCCCTCACGATAATCCCGCTCTTGCGAGCGTCATCCGTACCGTTTCCGCCGAATACGGCCTTACCGCCGATAAAGGCTACACCGTGGCCGATCCGAATCTGGACACGCTGTATGAACTTTACAGCCAGCCGGGGCACGCCTACTGGGTCGTAGAACGAGATGGAAAAGTCGTGGGCGGCGGCGGCGTTGCGCCGCTGTCATGCAGCGAGCCGGATATTTGCGAGCTGCAAAAGATGTACTTTTTGCCCGAAGCGCGCGGCCAGGGCCAGGCCAAAAAGCTGGCGCTGATGGCGATGGGCTTCGCTAAACAGCAGGGCTTTACGCGCTGCTATCTGGAAACCACCGCGTTCCTGAAAGAAGCCATCGCGCTGTATGAGCATCTGGGTTTCACCCATATCAGCGAACCGCTCGGCTGTACCGGCCATGTCGATTGCGAAGTACGAATGCTGAAAAGCCTCTGATTTCACCCCGCTTTAAATAACGTAATTAATGTCGCCACCTGTTCATCAGGCGGCGACAGCGCTTCTTTCACAATAAGTACGTCGGCATCCTTACTGGTGGGGCATTTTCTAATCGGCGCTGACCGAATAGCGGATAATCCCCGCCGCCTTATTCACCGGCAGTTGCAGCACGTTGCGCCACAGATCCTGGGTGATGTTGCACACCACGTCCTCTTTCCCTGCCGCTTTCTGCGGCTCGTTCATTAACGTGATATCCTGGCCGTACTGCTGCACCAGTTTCTGGACAATAGGCTGAACATCTTGCATCGCCTGCTGGCGTTCCTGCGGCGTGACCTGGTGTTTATTGGGGCCGTAGGCGGCGCGCATCATGTCGGCATCCACATCCAGACGATGCTGGGTGACGTCAGCCGGCAGCATTCTGGCGGCATTGACGCCCCCTTTTACCGCCGGGAACAGGAAGCGGAAACAGGCATCGTCGCTCTGCTTTTGGATCAGAGCAGTTTGCTGCATATTTGCCTGCATAAACGCCACCACGTTGGCATCGGGCGCGGTTTGCAGCCGCGCCATCTGTATGGCCAGGATTTGCGGCTGAATAGCGTCAATGACGTTCTGCTCCGACTCGCCCGCTTTCTGCATCGCCAGCGCCTGCTCGCGTATACGGCGCCAGGTTTCCGGCTCCTGCTCGCGGAGGAGTTGGTATAGCGGCAGCCGCTCCATCGCGGCATCAAACTTCTCGCCTTCCGTCATCTGCTGCGCGACGTTATCGCGGGGGATCAGGTATTTCACATCGATAATGTTCCACACCACGATGGCGAGCAGCGCGATAATCACGGCGCTGGTTTTACCAATCCAGCCTTTTTTACGAAATACGCCGACCACAATGGCGATAACCGCGCCGATATAGCCCGCAAGAATGACGTGTGTCCAGTTCATAATTTTCCCTGTCAGGTGCAAAGGCTTCTTTTTACCAGGCTGAGCGGATTTGTCACCCACTCAGACCCTGACCCTGCCAATTTTAGGAGAGTTAAACCGGAACACCGCTGTGGAAACGAAATTCGGAATCGGGTGACTGGATCAGTTCAGCCTCCACTTCGCCCAAATAGCGCACACGCGGCGCGATATCGTCCGGCGAAATTTGCTGCGCCAGGGACAAATAATCCTGATAATGGCGCGCTTCAGAACGCAGCAGGGAGAGATAGAATTTCTGTAGCTCATCGTCAAGATACGGTGCCAGCGCGGCGAAACGTTCGCAGGAGCGCGCTTCGATATACGCCCCGCAAATCAGCTTATCGATCAGCATTGCGGGCTCGTGAGTGCGGATCGCGCGCAGTAGCCCTTTGGCATAGCGGCTGGCGGTGATTTTCACATACGGGATATCTCGCGCGGTCATCACTTCCCGCACCTGCCAGAAATGATGCAGTTCCTCTTTAATCAACAGCACCATGCTGTCGATTAGCGCCTGGCCCCACGGATCGTCGGTTTTCGGCATCTCACTTTTACTGACTCGCTTTTGCAATGCCACAAAATCTACTTCCGGGCCGTTATAAAACGCGAAAGTTTCGTAGGGCCTGAGCCATTCGAGCAGCATGTCGGAGCCGGATTTATCCGCTACATATTTACGGATCAGCAGCATCGCGGTTTGCGCGGCTTTGAGTTCGCAAATCATATGGTCAGTTAATAACAAAGGAAGGTGTTCCGGCAGTCTGGCTTTCTGGAGCCAGGCATCTGGGGTGGCGCAGTGGAGGAATTGGTGTACCGGTTCGAGTAATGCAGAGGTGTTCATTCGCTGTCCTTCAGGGCGGCAGCCAGACGCTGCCGCCGCGCGAGATTAGTGACGGACGCCGTCGTCGTCATCATCCATGTATTCGTCATCGTCGCCGTCTTCACCCTCTTCACCGTTCGGATCTTCGAAGTAGGTGCCCCAACCGTCGTACTCCACATCAAACTTTTCAGCCAGGTCGAGCAGTTGCGCCACCTGGGCGTCAATCAGCTCGGCGTTGAGCGCGCATTCGCTCAGCACATCGCAGCAAATCACGGTTTCGCCTTCGTCCAGTTCCAGCTCTTCCGGGTCGGTGACTTCGTAACCCATTTTGAAAGCTTCAACTGCGGCTTTTTCGAGCGTTTCAAAATCATCTGCCGAGAGGTGATGTTCGATGGTGTACAGCGCATCCGGATCGCTGCCGTCCTCAAGCAACTCTTCAATGATAAGACGCGTTTCTTCGCGTTGTTCTTCCAGTAGTTCCGGGTTTGCCATGGCTCGTTCCTCAATGTGTTGGCCGATAGTTACTATTTTCACATACCCCAGTGATTGCCTCCACCTTTCCGGTAAAAGTTTTATTTTTCGGGGTTGCAAATGCATATTCATACATATAAATTGAATTTTAATTCAACAAGTGGCATCAGCCAGGTGAGGGAACTATGTCGGCTTTCTATCAAAAACACTTTCTGAAATTATTAGATTTTACCCCTGCACAGATAAACGCATTGCTCGATCTTGCCGCAACGCTGAAAAGCGATAAAAAGAATGGTCAAGAAGTTCAAAAGCTTACTGGTAAAAACATCGCGCTCATCTTCGAAAAAGACTCAACCCGTACACGATGCTCTTTCGAAGTTGCCGCTTACGACCAGGGTGCTCGCGTCACTTATCTCGGCCCGAGCGGCAGTCAGATTGGGCATAAAGAATCAATTAAAGACACCGCCAGGGTACTGGGCCGGATGTATGACGGCATTCAGTATCGCGGCCACGGCCAGGAAGTGGTGGAAACGCTGGCGCAGTATGCCGGTGTGCCGGTGTGGAACGGCCTGACCAACGAATTCCACCCAACGCAACTGCTGGCAGATTTGTTGACCATGCGCGAGCACCTGCCGGGCAAAGCCTTTAAGGAGATGACGCTGGTCTATGCAGGCGATGCGCGTAACAACATGGGTAATTCGATGCTGGAAGCCGCTGCGCTAACCGGGCTGGATCTGCGCCTGGTGGCTCCGAAAGCCTGCTGGCCGGAAGCGGCGCTGGTAGAAGAGTGCAAAGCGATGGCGGCGCAAACCGGTGGCAAAATCACCCTCACCGAAGACATCGCCGCGGGCGTGAAAGGCGCGGATTTTATCTACACCGACGTGTGGGTATCTATGGGCGAAGCCAAAGAGAAGTGGGCCGAGCGCATCGCGCTGCTGCGTGATTATCAGGTTAACAGCCAGATGATGACGCTCACCGGCAATCCCCAGACCAAATTTCTGCACTGTTTACCGGCGTTTCACGACGATGAAACCGTTGTCGGCAAGCAGATGGCGGAGCAATACGGGATGCACGGCGGCATGGAAGTGACCAACGACGTGTTTGAATCACCGAACAGCATCGTGTTCGACCAGGCAGAAAACCGTATGCACACCATCAAAGCGGTGATGGTGGCGACCTTAGCCCAATAAAAAAAGCGGCCCGAATACGGGCCGCTGTTCTTTTCTGGGCGGATTACGCAACCAGCATTTTTACCACCACTTTACGCACTTTGGCATTTTCGCCCACGGCGCACAGCGGTTTGTGCACTTCGCCCGGATAGAACACCACAAAATCCCCTTCCTGCATCACCACGGTTTTTTCCTGGCCGCCTTCCGGCAGGAACGCGATATCTTTATCCGCCAACCAGTCGGTATCCGGCTCGCCCGCAGGCAGGCAGCTGAAGGTCATACCTTCTACGCCGCGCATCACAATCTGGATATCCAGATAGCGCGCGTGATACTCCGCACGACGCTCCGCCAGCGGCTGGGTTTCATCTTCGGAGACCAGGAAGAACAAATTATTGCCTTCGATGTCGTGTTTACCCAGCGGGGTTTCCGGGGTGACGTGCTGTTTGACATATTCAATTGCCTGACGCAGTTCAGCAGGCAGCCAGGACTGAAGATGGTGGATGTTGCCAATAATCACGGGAAGCTCCTTATATAAAACAATGTTTCATTTTTATGAGTTATACGAGGAATCGCTTCAGGCTACCACCGCTTTGTGGCAAAAATCTGCTTTAGCGCATATTTATTGGCGCATAAGCTTGCAATTTTTGTTGTTTCTTTTCGGGCAATCCGGCAATTTCAGTTAACTTTCATGCCGCACCACCTGATTTTTTTATTCATTTTTTTCGCGTTGTTATGCAGCGCAACCGCTTCCCAATGTAAAAAAGTGCATTCTCCGCTTGCTATGCGATCGCGGCTGAGTATAATCCGGGACAATTTGCCGGGAGGAAGCATGGTTCTGCGAGTTCGACAATTTGTCCTGACACAACGCCTTAACGCAGGCGTCGCAGTCCCGTTTTTCTTTCCGTTATCCAATGAAAAACCCCTCAATGAGGGGTTTTTTTTTGCCCGGCGTTTGCCCGCCGTTCGAAAAAAGGAGAGAGACATGGCTAACCCGCTCTATCAAAAACATATTATTTCCATCAACGATCTGGACCGTGAAGAGCTGGAACTGGTGCTGGCAACCGCCGCGCGCCTGAAAGCGAATCCGCAGCCTGAGCTGTTGAAGCATAAAGTGGTCGCCAGTTGCTTCTTTGAAGCCTCTACCCGCACCCGTCTCTCGTTCGAAACCTCGATTCACCGCCTGGGTGCATCGGTGGTTGGCTTTTCGGACAGCAGCAACACGTCGCTGGGCAAAAAAGGTGAAACGCTGGCTGACACCATTTCGGTGATCAGCACCTACGTGGATGCGATTGTGATGCGCCACCCGCAGGAAGGCGCGGCGCGCCTCGCCACCGAGTTTTCCGGCGGCATTCCGGTGTTGAACGCGGGTGACGGCGCGAACCAGCATCCAACCCAGACGCTGCTCGATCTGTTTACCATCCAGGAAACCCAGGGGCGACTGGAAAACTTAAACATCGCTATGGTGGGCGATCTGAAATATGGCCGCACGGTGCACTCTCTCGCCCAGGCGCTGGCGAAATTCAATGGCAACCACTTTTACTTTATCGCCCCGGAAGCGCTGGCTATGCCGCAGTACATCCTCGATATGCTGGATGAAAAAGGTATCGCCTGGAGCCTGCACGACGCTATCGACGACGTGGTGCGCGAAGTAGACATCCTTTATATGACCCGTGTGCAGAAAGAGCGTCTCGACCCGTCGGAATACGCCAACGTGAAAGCGCAATTTATCCTGCGCGCCGCCGACCTCAACGGTGCCCGCAGCAATATGAAAGTCCTGCACCCGCTGCCGCGTATTGATGAGATCACCACCGATGTGGATAAAACGCCGCACGCCTGGTATTTCCAGCAGGCCGGTAACGGCATTTTCGCTCGCCAGGCTTTGCTGGCGCTGGTTCTCAATCACGATTTCGCGCTGTAAGAAGGAGATGAACATGACTCACGATAATAAACTCCAGGTAGAAGCCATCAGCCGTGGCACCGTCATCGACCATATTCCGGCGCAGGTGGGCTTTAAGCTTCTTACGCTGTTCAAACTGACCGAGACCGATCAGCGCATCACCATCGGCCTGAACCTGCCGTCCGGCGAAATGGGCCGCAAAGATCTGATCAAAATTGAAAATACCTTCCTGACTGACGAGCAGGTCAACCAGCTGGCGCTGTACGCGCCTGAGGCTACCGTTAACCGCATCGATAATTATGAAGTGGTAGGTAAGAGCCGCCCGAGCCTGCCGGGGCGGATTGAGAAAGTGCTGGTCTGCCCAAACAGTAACTGCATCAGCCGCGCCGAGCCGGTGGCGTCCAGCTTTAGCGTCAAAAAACGCGCTGACGATATCGCGTTGAAGTGCAAATACTGTGAGAAAGAGTTCTCGCACCATGTGGTGCTGGCGGACGGCTAACGCGCTGACCGACAATAACAAACCTGTACCTTGAGGGTTGCCGGGGTATACTGTGCCCTCTTACCGCTGACAATTTCAGGAGAAACTATGTCCCGCACTATCGCGACGGAAAATGCACCCGCAGCTATCGGCCCTTATGTTCAGGGCGTAGATCTTGGCAGTATGATCATCACCTCCGGTCAGATCCCGGTGGACCCAAAAACCGGCACGGTTTCTGATGATGTCTCTGCACAAGCGCGTCAGTCTCTGGAAAACGTGAAAGCTATCGTTGAAGCCGCTGGCCTTAAAGTGGGCGATATTGTGAAAACCACCGTTTTCGTGAAGGATCTAAATGATTTCGCCACCGTTAACGCCACTTATGAAGCGTTCTTCACCGAACATAACGCGACCTTCCCGGCACGTTCCTGCGTGGAAGTGGCCCGTCTGCCGAAAGACGTGAAGATTGAGATTGAAGCGATTGCGGTTCGTCGCTAATTTTTCAGCGCGTTGAAATGAAAAAGCCAGTCTTGCGACTGGCTTTTTTGTTATTACTGCCACCCATACCGGCGGACATAAAATCCTTTCACCATTTGGGTCAGTGTCATATACCCCAACAAAATCCCTGCCAGCCACGGGAAGTAGCTCAGCGGCAGCGCCTGAAGTTGCAGGTAAGGCGCCAGCGACGAGAACGGCAGCACAATACCCACTACCATAATAATCAGCGTCATCACCATTAATGGCCACGCGGCGCGGCTCTGGATAAACGGTACCCGGCGGGTACGGATCATGTGCACGATTAAGGTCTGGGACAGCAAGCCCACCACAAACCAGCCGGACTGGAACAGGGTTTGCGCTTCCGGCACGTTGGCCTTAAATACCCACCACATAACGCAGAACGTCAGGATGTCGAAGATAGAACTGATCGGCCCAAAGAAGATCATAAAGCGTCCGATATCCGCTGGGTTCCAGCGCTGCGGTTTTTCGATCTGGTCGTCGTCGACGTTATCGAACGGGATCGCTACCTGGGACACATCGTACAGCAGGTTCTGGATCAGTAAGTGCATCGGCAGCATCGGCAGGAATGGCAGGAAAGCGCTCGCTACCAGTACGCTGAACACGTTACCGAAGTTCGAACTGGCGGTCATTTTGATGTACTTGAGCATATTGGCGAAGGTGCGGCGCCCTTCAATAACGCCCTCTTCCAGCACCATCAGGCTCTTTTCCAGCAGAATGATGTCCGCCGCTTCGCGGGCGATATCCACCGCGCCGTCCACGGAGATGCCAATATCCGCCGCCCGCAACGCAGGCGCGTCATTGATGCCGTCGCCCATAAAGCCCACTACGTGCCCTTCTTCGCGCAGCAAACGCACAATGCGTTCTTTATGCAGCGGCGTCAGGCGGGCAAACAGCGTTGTGCGCAACGCCAGCTGTGCCAGCTCCTTGTC
The DNA here is from genome assembly GCF_056155425.1 of Atlantibacter sp. MEI4A-1023. NCBI lineage: Bacteria > Pseudomonadati > Pseudomonadota > Gammaproteobacteria > Enterobacterales > Enterobacteriaceae > Atlantibacter > Atlantibacter sp. MEI4A-1023. The sequence continues at coordinate 508,498 of NZ_CM149568.1, read as the reverse complement.
GCTTAACGGTTCGATTTCGCTGCCCACCACCGGGCGGCCCGGATTGAGCCCCACTTCGTGGCACACTTTAGCGGCCACCAGCTCGCTGTCGCCGGTCAGGATCTTGACGGTGATCCCGCTCTCTTTCAGCGCTTTTAACGCCGGCGCGGTGGTCTCTTTCGGCGGATCGAGGAAGGCGATGTAGCCTTCAAGGATCAGATCCGATTCATCCACCCGTCCATAGTCTTCGCTTCTGGCAGGCAGGGCTTTGCTGGCAACCGCCACCACGCGCAGGCCCTGACGGTTAAGGTTGTCGGTCACTTTACGGATGCGTTGCAACATGCTGTCGCACAGCGGCACGATCTCCTCGCCGTGGCGCACCAGCGTACAGACATCAAGGATCTCCTGTAGCGCGCCTTTGCAGATCAGCTGATGGGTATCTTCGTTTTCCGCGACCACCACTGACATACGGCGGCGCTCGAAATCAAACGGGATTTCATCTACTTTGCGCCAGCGCGCCGACAGCTCCAGCGCTTCCGGCGCGTCCACGCCTTCCAGCACAGCGGTATCCAGCAGGTTTTTCAGCCCGGTTTGATAGTGGCTGTTGAGCCACGCGCTGCGCAGTACGCGCTGGCTGGCGCGGCCAAACACATCGGTATGATTCTCTAAGGCAATTTTATCCTGGGTGAGCGTCCCGGTTTTATCGGTGCACAGGATGTCCATAGCGCCGAAGTTCTGAATTGCGTCCAGATGCTTAACGATCACTTTTTGCTTAGACAGCTTAACCGCGCCGCGCGCCAGGGTCGACGTAACGATCATCGGCAGCATTTCCGGGGTTAACCCCACCGCCACCGACAGCGCAAACAGCGCCGCTTCCCACCAGTCGCCTTTGGTGAAGCCATTGATCAACAGCACCACCGGCACCATCACCAGCATAAAGCGGATCAGCAGCATACTGACGCGGCTGATGCCCTGCTGGAAAGCGTTCGGCTCACTCTCCTGCTCGTTTACGCGCCCGGCCAGTTGACCAAACCAGGTGCCGCCGCCAGTGGAAATCACTATCGCCTGCGCGGTGCCGCTGACCACGGTCGTGCCCATAAAGCACAGGTTGTCGCACTCAAGCGGGTTTTTCTGGTCGGGGTGGCGGGTCTGGGCCTGTTTTTCTACCGGTAAAGATTCGCCGGTTAACGAGGCCTGGGCGATAAACAGATCGCGTGCTTTCATGACCCGCAGATCGGCGGGGATCATATCTCCCGCCGCCAGTTTGACGATATCGCCCGGCACCAGCTGGTCGATGGGCAATTCCATCCACTGGCATTCGCCTTTGTCATTCACCACCCGCAGCACGGTGGCGGTATTGCTGACCATCGCTTTTAGCGCGTCCGCCGCTTTGGTGGAGCGCGCTTCCTGAACGAAGTTCAGCAGCGTCGAGATGCCCACCATCAGCGCGATAATCCCCGCGCCAACCAGATCGTCTTCGGTGGCGTAAGAGAGAATGCCCAGCGCCGTCAGCAGCAGGTTGAACGGATTACGATAACAGTTCCACAGATGCAGATACCAGGGCGCGGGACGCTGCGCCGGGATCTGGTTCGGCCCGTGTTGCTCACGCGCATCCGCCACTTCCCGGGGGTTGAGCCCTTCAGGATGGCTGGAAAAGACGCGCCACAGTTCGGCCTCATCCATCCGCGATACCGACAGGCACTGTTCGGTTAACGTGGCGGGCAGCGTTTCCTGACGCCACACTTTGCCTTCCGGCAGCGGATCGCGCTGTACCAGACGACGGGGAAGATGACGGTTCAGCTGCGCGAGCAACTGCCGGGTGAAGTTTTTAAACAGCATAAAAGTCCCTCTACGCCTCAATCCTGAGGCGCTGCTGGGCTGCCAGAATGGCAGGCACAAATTTTTGCAGGGACGACGTTGCGCCACTGCCTTACACATCCGGTAAAGCAGCGACTAAAAAGGCGTGCTTACCGGAACAACGTTCCCGTTAAAGGAAGCGGGGTGGGATCGGGATCCATGGGGCCTCCGGTAAAATCAAAAGATACGTGCGTGTTAAATCCGCACGGTGAATGTTGAGCGGCGTCACTATAGCGCCAGTGACATAAACCAAACGTAAACCAGATTTTGCTCATTGTTCCGCGGTTGGTTAGCATTAAGGTCGTTTAACCACTTTTTCGATACACAACAGGCGACAGGGATGCAAAACCGGCTGACCATTAAAGACATCGCGCGCTTAAGCGGCGTGGGCAAATCCACCGTATCGCGCGTCCTCAATAATGAGAGTGGCGTCAGCGAGCGCACCCGCGAGCGCGTTGAGGCGGTGATGCGCCAGCAGGGCTTTTCCCCTTCCCGTTCCGCGCGCGCCATGCGCGGCCAGAGCGACAAAGTGGTGGCGATTATCGTCACCCGCCTGGACTCCCTGTCTGAAAACCTCGCCGTCCAGACCATGCTCCCCTGCCTGTATGAGCAGGGTTATGATCCGATCATGATGGAAAGCCAGTTCTCCCCGGCGCGGGTGGAAGAGCATTTGCGCATTCTGCGCCAGCGCAATATCGACGGAGTGATCCTGTTTGGATTTACCGGTATTGATGAGTCTCTGTTGGCCCCGTGGCGATCGATGCTGGTGCTGATGGCGCGAGATGCGGCGGGTTTTACCTCGGTGTGTTACGACGATGAAGGCGCAATCCAAATTTTGATGGCGCGCTTGTATCAGCAGGGCCATCGCCATATCAGCTACCTCGGCGTCCCGCACAGCGATGTCACCACCGGACTGCGCCGCCATCACTCTTATCTGGCGTTTTGCGAGGCCCATAACCTGACGCCCCGCGCCGCGCTGCCGGGCCTGGCGATGAAACAGGGCTATGAACACGTCTCCGACGTGCTGCACGCCGACACCACCGCGCTGGTGTGCGCCACGGATACGCTGGCCATCGGTGCCAGTAAGTTTTTACAGCAGCATCACCCGGAGCCCATCCAGCTTGCCAGCGTCGGCAATACGCCGCTGTTAACGTTCCTGCACCCGGAGATCATCACCGTCGATCCTGGTTACGCTGAAGCCGGACGCCAGGCGGCGTTGCAGCTGATCGCCCAGATCACGTCGGGCAACGATCCCCAGCAGATCGTCATTCCCTCCTCGCTGATCTAAATCGTCAGAACGACGTTTTGTGTGATCGCGGCTTCGTTTCGGGAACGTTCCCATTTTCCAGGAACGCAAGAATGTTTACCCTTGCCGTCACTTCTACCGCTTCCTCTTTCTCCGCCATGAGGCTTCATGATGAGCAAAGTTAAACAACAGGAAATTGATCGGCTGATCGAGCTGGTGGGTGGCCGCGAGAATATCGCGACCGTAACCCACTGCATTACTCGTCTGCGCTTTGTGCTGAATAACCCGGCGAAAGCCGATCCGAAAGCCATTGAAACCCTGCCAATGGTCAAAGGCTGCTTCACCAACGCCGGGCAGTTTCAGGTGGTGATTGGCACCAACGTCGGGGATTACTACCAGGCGCTGATCGCCACCAGCGGCCACAGTTCAGCGAATAAAGAGCAGGCCAAACAGGCGGCGCGCGCCAATATGAAATGGCACGAACAGTTGATCTCGCACTTCGCGGAGATCTTCTTTCCGCTGCTGCCAGCGCTGATCAGCGGCGGTTTGATCCTTGGCTTTCGCAATGTGATCGGCGATGTGCCGATGAGCAACGGCCAGACCCTGACGCAAATGCATCCGTCGCTGCAAGCCATCTATGACTTCCTGTGGCTGATCGGCGAGGCGATTTTCTTCTATCTGCCGGTGGGGATCTGCTGGTCGGCGGTGCGCAAAATGGGCGGCACGCCGATCCTCGGGATTGTGCTTGGCGTCACCCTGGTTTCTCCGCAGTTGATGAACGCCTATTTGCTGGGCACCCAGGTGCCGGAAGTATGGAACTTCGGGCTATTTACCATCGCCAAAGTGGGCTATCAGGCCCAGGTGATCCCGGCGCTGCTGGCAGGCCTGGCGCTTGGGTTTATCGAAACCCGGCTGAAACGTATCGTACCCGATTATCTATACCTGGTTGTCGTGCCGGTGTGTTCGTTGATTCTGGCGGTGTTCCTGGCCCACGCGTTTATCGGCCCGCTTGGCCGCATGATCGGCGACGGTGTGGCCTGGGGGGTTAGCCATCTGATGACCGGCAGCTTCGCCCCGATTGGCGCGGCGCTGTTTGGTTTTCTGTATGCCCCGCTGGTGATCACCGGGGTGCATCAGACCACGCTCGCCATCGATATGCAGATGATCCAGAACCTCGGCGGTACGCCGGTCTGGCCGCTGATTGCGCTGTCCAACATCGCCCAGGCGTCTGCGGTGGTGGGCATTATTATCGCCAGCCGTAAACACAATGAGCGGGAGATCTCGGTCCCGGCGGCGATTTCCGCCTATCTCGGCGTAACGGAACCCGCCATGTACGGGATCAACCTGAAATACCGCTTCCCGATGCTGTGTGCCATGATAGGCTCCGGCCTTGCCGGGTTGCTGTGTGGACTGAGCGGCGTGATGGCTAACGGCATCGGGGTTGGCGGGCTGCCGGGCATCCTGTCGATTCAACCGCGTTACTGGGAAGTGTTTAGCCTGGCGATGCTGATTGCTATTGTCATCCCCATTGTTCTGACCACGGTGCTTTACCGTCGCAAATTCCGTCAGGGCACATTGTTAGTCGTGTAATTCAGGTTCCGGGTTCTATCAACTTAAGCAGGTAAGGTTATGACAGCGACGCCTCCCTGGTGGCAACACGGGGTGATCTATCAAATTTATCCAAAGAGTTTTCAGGACACCACGGGCAGCGGCACCGGCGATTTAGCCGGTGTCACCCGGCGGCTCGACTACCTGAAAACCCTCGGCGTGGACGCCATCTGGCTGACCCCGTTCTATATCTCGCCTCAGGTGGACAACGGTTATGACGTGGCAAACTACACCGCCATCGACCCGACCTACGGCACGCTGGATGATTTTGACCGGCTGGTGGCAGAAGCCCACGATCGGGGCATTCGCATTATCCTTGATATGGTGTTTAACCATACCTCCACCCAGCATGACTGGTTTCACCAGGCCGTGAAGCCGCAGAGCCCGTATCGCCAGTTTTATATCTGGCGCGACGGCACGCCGGACGTGGCACCTACCAACTGGCGTTCAAAGTTTGGCGGCAGCGCCTGGCGCTGGCATGCGGAGAGCGGCCAGTACTATCTGCACCTGTTCGCGCCGGAGCAGGCGGATCTCAACTGGGAAAACCCGCAGGTGCGCGCGGAATTAAAAAAAGTGTGCGAGTTCTGGGCCGATCGCGGCGTGGATGGTTTGCGGCTCGATGTCATTAATCTGGTGTCTAAATCTCAGGATTTTACCGACGATATCGACGGCGGCGATGGGCGTTGTTTTTATACCGATGGCCCGCGCATCCATGAGTTTTTGCAGGAATTTAGCCGGGATGTGTTTATCCCGCGCGGCCTGATGACCGTGGGCGAGATGTCCTCCACCACTCTGGCGCACTGCCAGCAATACGCCGCGCTGGATGGCGGCGAGCTGTCGATGACCTTTAACTTCCACCATTTGAAAGTCGATTACCCCGGCGGGCTGAAATGGACGCTGGCGGCCCCCGACTACGTGGCGCTGAAAGCCATTTTCCGCCACTGGCAGCAGGGAATGCACAACATTGCCTGGAACGCGCTGTTCTGGTGTAACCACGATCAGCCGCGCATCGTGTCGCGCTTCGGCGACGAAGGCGAACTGCGCGTTCCGGCGGCAAAAATGCTGGCGATGGTGCTGCACGGGATGCAGGGCACGCCCTATATCTACCAGGGCGAAGAGCTGGGTATGACCAACCCGCATTTCGCGCGCATCACCGACTATCGCGATGTGGAAAGCCATAACATGTTCGCCGAACTGCGCGCCCAGGGGCGAACTCCCGAAGAGCTGCTGGCCATCCTCGCGGCAAAATCGCGCGATAACAGCCGCACGCCGATGCAGTGGGATTCCAGTGAACATGCAGGCTTCACCCGCGGTAAACCGTGGATCGGCCTGTGCGATAACGTTGACACCATCAACGCTGAAAACGCGCAGGCGGACCCGGATTCGGTGTTTCATGCCTATCGCAAGCTGATCCAGTTGCGTAAAGCCTGGCCGATTTTCACCTGGGGTAACTACCACGATTTGCTGCCGGATCACCCATTTTTATGGTGCTATCGCCGTGAATGGCAGGGCCAGCAATTGATGGTAGTAGCGAATCTGAGCCGGGAAAATCAGTGGTGGATGCCGGAAAAAATCGACAGCAATTGGGAAGTGCTGATGAGCAACTACCCGGACGCCAGCCCGGTTCCCACGGAAACGACGCTACGCCCGTTTGAAGCCGTTTACTGGCTACAGCATTAACCCAAAACCGGAGGCCAACGCGCCTCCGGTTAATTTTTCGCCATGATTTTTATCGATTTATCTGAAATTTAAATTTCCCCGCCGCGCGTTGCCCATCATTGCAGCCACCAAAAATTTACCTTGTTCTACATCAAAGAAATCTCAAACATCTTTGATGCAAATCACTACATATAGTATTTAAAATGCCTGCCGCCGCTACATATTGTATCAATCGACTATTATTACAGCGTATCCAGGTGGCGGGTTAGCGGTACGCTGTGGATAAAAACGGCCAGATTCAGGGATGTCTATGAACGCAATAATGAAAATGCGCCCTGTCTGTCTCTGAGCCTCTGTGGATAACCTGTTCTTTAAGATGGAGTGATCATGACACCGCATGTGATGAAACGCGATGGGTGCAAAGTACCTTTCAAGTCAGAGCGCATCAGAGAAGCGATTCTTCGTGCCGCTAAAGCTGCGGGAGTCGATGACGCAGATTACTGCGCCACCGTCGCAGAAATTGTCAGTGCCCAGATGCAGGGCCGCAGCCAGGTCGATATCGGCGAAATCCAGACCGCCGTTGAAAACCAATTGATGGCTGGCAACTACAAACAGCTGGCGCGTGCCTATATTGAATATCGCCACGATCGCGATATTTCCCGCGAAAAGCGCGGCCGCCTGAACCAGGAAATTCGTGGACTGGTGGAACAAACCAACTCCGCTTTGCTTAACGAAAACGCCAACAAAGACAGCAAAGTGATCCCTACCCAGCGCGATCTGCTGGCCGGGATTGTCGCCAAACACTATGCCCGCCAGCACCTGCTGCCGCGCGATGTGGTGCAGGCGCACGAGCGCGGCGATATCCACTACCACGATCTGGACTATTCCCCGTTCTTCCCGATGTTCAACTGCATGCTGATCGACCTGAAAGGTATGCTGACCCAGGGTTTCAAGATGGGCAACGCGGAAATTGAGCCGCCGAAATCCATCTCTACCGCGACCGCTGTCACCGCGCAGATTATCGCCCAGGTCGCCAGCCATATTTACGGCGGCACCACCATTAACCGTATCGACGAAGTGCTGGCCCCATTTGTTACCGCCAGCCTGGAAAAACACCGCAAGGTGGCGCTGGAGTGGCAAATTCCGGATGCCGACGGCTATGCCCGTTCCCGTACCGAGAAAGAGTGCTACGACGCATTCCAGTCGCTGGAATACGAAGTGAATACGCTGCACACCGCCAACGGCCAGACGCCGTTCGTGACCTTTGGTTTTGGCCTGGGCACCAGTTGGGAATCGCGTCTGATCCAGACCTCGATCCTGCGTAACCGTATTGCCGGACTGGGTAAAAACCGCAAAACCGCCGTGTTCCCGAAACTGGTGTTTGCTATCCGTGACGGGTTGAACCATAAATTCGGCGATGCCAATTACGACATCAAGCAACTGGCCCTCGAATGCGCCAGCAAGCGCATGTACCCGGACATTCTCAACTACGACCAGGTGGTGAAAGTCACTGGCTCGTTCAAAACCCCAATGGGCTGCCGCAGCTTCCTGGGCGTGTATGAGAACGAAAACGGCGAACAGGTTCACGACGGGCGTAACAACCTCGGTGTGATCAGCCTGAACCTGCCGCGCATCGCGCTGGAAGCCAACGGTGATGAAGCCGCATTCTGGAAACTATTGGACGAGCGGCTGGTGTTGGCGCGTAAAGCGCTAATGACCCGTATCGCCCGTCTGGAAGGCGTCAAAGCCCGCGTTGCGCCGATCCTGTATATGGAAGGCGCCTGCGGCGTGCGTCTGAAAGCGGATGATGACGTGTCGGAAATCTTCAAAAATGGCCGCGCGTCGATCTCGCTGGGCTATATCGGCATCCATGAAACCATCAATGCGCTGTTCGGCAATGAGCACGTTTACGACAGCGCCGCGCTGCGCCAGAAAGCGGTGGAAATCATTAAGCATCTGCGTAACGCGGTGGACCGCTGGAAAGAAGAGACCGGCTACGGTTTCAGCCTCTACAGCACCCCGAGTGAAAACCTGTGCGACCGTTTCTGCCGTCTGGATACTGCCGATTTCGGCGTGGTGCCGGGCGTGACCGATAAAGGCTACTACACCAACAGCTTCCACCTCGACGTGGAGAAAAAGGTTAACCCGTACGACAAGATCGACTTTGAAGCACCCTATCCTCCGTTAGCCAACGGCGGGTTCATCTGCTACGGCGAATACCCGAATATTCAGCACAACCTGAAAGCGCTGGAAGACGTCTGGGATTACAGCTATCAGCATGTGCCGTATTACGGGACTAACACCCCGATCGACGAATGCTACGAGTGCGGCTACACCGGTGAGTTCGAATGCACCAGCAAAGGCTTTACCTGCCCGAAATGCGGCAACCACGATGCGGCCCGCGTTTCGGTAACCCGTCGCGTTTGCGGCTACCTGGGCAGCCCGGATGCGCGTCCGTTCAACGCCGGCAAACAGGAAGAAGTGAAGCGCCGCGTCAAGCATTTAGGGAATGGGCAGATCGGTTAGTTTCCAAAATCTATGCTCTCCACAAACCACGTTTTTCGCAAAGCAATTGATGTCAGAACAAGGCGGCAAACGAAGGAATCCCGGGGAGCTTACATGAGTAAGTGACCCGGGTGAGTGAGAGCAGCCAACGCGGTTATGGCATCAATTGAGAAGCGAAAATGCGGTTTCATCAGTATTACCCGGTCGACATCGTCAACGGGCCCGGCACACGCTGCACCCTGTTTGTTTCAGGGTGCGTCCATGAGTGCCCCGGCTGCTACAACAAAAGCACCTGGCGACTGAATTCAGGGCAGTCGTTCACCCGGGAGATGGAAGATCGGATCATCAGCGATCTCAACGATACGCGGATCTCCCGGCAGGGGATCTCCCTGTCCGGCGGCGATCCGCTGCATCCGCAAAACGTGGCGGATATTCTGCAACTGGTGCAGCGCATTCGTGGCGAGTGTCCCGGCAAAGATATCTGGGTGTGGACGGGTTATAAGCTGGATGAACTCAGCGCCGAACAGATGCAGGTCGTGGATCTGATCAACGTGCTAGTGGACGGTAAGTTTGTCCAGGATCTCAAAGACCCGGCGCTGATTTGGCGCGGCAGCAGTAACCAGGTTGTTCATCACCTGCGTTAATCTTTTACAGCGGGCAGCTCGGGCTTCCCACTGCTAATACCGGCTTACGCACTCCATTGCTACCGCGTTAAATTCCGCAAAGTTCTGGCATCCGCACAGCCGCGTCATGGCGCGCTCCCGCAAGAAGGTGACGAAAATATCGTAAATCGCCATCGCCTCCTCGTACTCGCTTTTACTGATGGCAAGTAAAAAGATCACGTGCGCCGTTTCATCCCCCCAGGCGATCCCCTGCGGGGCCAGCACGGTATAGACCACGGTTTTTTTCGCTAACAAACCCAGGGCATGGGGCAGCGCAATGCTGTCCCCCAGCAGGGTGCTGACGATGGCCTCACGTTCAATCACCGAGTCAAGGAACTCTCCATCGACAAAGCCCTCATCATGCAACTGGTCGCACAGGGTTTTGAACAGCGCCTGCTGGTCCATCGCACCGTTGATAATGCGGAAATGGGCGGCATCAAAATATTTGTTCAGCATCCACGGGCGGGTGCGATCCACCAGCACCAGCTTGCCGATTTGCTCCAGCTGATAGTCGGTGGGGAACGGCGCAATCTGCACTACCGGTTTGTCTTTTTCGCTGATGCGCGCGGTGGAAATCACAAAGTCTTCGCTGATGCTCTCCCGCTGCTCATAGTCGCGTAGCGTCAGGGTACGGGTAATGTCGATCTGCGGGTATTTACGCGCCATCACCGCTTCGATCATCCGCACCATGGCGTTACCGGCGTCGCACACCAGCAACACGCGCGGCTGGCGCTGGTAATCAATGTTGTAACTGCGCTCCAGCCCGACGCCGACGTGCAGCACCAGAAAGCCGATTTCGTTTTCGCTAATGGTATACGGCGTGTATTTCACCCAGCCAGACACCGCCGCCAGCGTCATATCCCACGCCATCGGGTAGTGCTGCTTGATGTTATCCAACAGCGGGTTAGGGATCATGATTTGATAGCGCACCCGGGTGATCATGGTTTTGACATGGGTGAGCATATCGGCATGGAGTTGCTTATCGTTCAGCAGGTTGTAGTTGTACTGGGTGTTAATAAAATTAAGGATGTAATTGACCAGCGCCTCTTCATCATCGGCATTGATGGTGCTGGGCGCGATGTCCTGTACCTGGCGCGCGGCGATATGCACCTTCAGCCAGTTTTCTTCAAAGGCCGACAGCGGTTTTTCCGCCAGCCGTTGCAGTACGCTCGCCAGCTCGCGCGCCGCATGGCATACCGGTTCCGCCACCTCTTCGCCGACAAACTCCGACAGCGGATAACCTTCGCTGATGCGCCGCACCGCCACGGCGCAGTACAGGCGCAAAAACAGTTCGCCTTCATCGGTGAGACGAATATGAAAACGGCTGAAAATTTCCGCGAGGATCGGCTGTAACCGTTCCGGCATACCCGCGTTCAGCGCCTCTTCGATCACCAGCGGATGGGCCGGATCCTGTTGGGCCAGCGTCCACAGCAGATCGGTGAGACAGGCGCGGATCGCCATTTCACTGCCAAACAGTTTCATGCCGTGGCGGGGCCGCGTTTCCAGCGTCAGCTGATAGCGCCGCAGCCATTCGCGCACTTCCGCCATGTCGTTTTGCAGCGTGGCGCGGCTGACAAACCATTCGTCAGCCAAATCTTCCAGCTTGAGGGAAAACGCCGAGGTCAGGAAACGCACCATCAGATACTGCACCCGCTCCTGGCTGGTGCGCGGAATGCGCAGCACGTTCGGCTGCTGCGTCTGGAGGGTTTGATAGCTCGCCGAATCATCGATTCTCAGCTGGTAGCCGTTGCCCCGGCTCAGCACAAACTGCGCGCCATGCTGGGTCAGCAAGGCGTTCAGCGCAGTGATATCGGCGCGGACGGTGCGCGTGGAAACCGACAACCGCTGCGCCAGTTCATCCTGTGGCAGCGTTTCGTTTTGCAACATATCAAATAGTTGCGCTAAACGTTGGTTGGGGAATCGCACGTCACTCTCCTCGCTCTTAGCCTACGCACGCCCGGGTGATGGCGAGCAACTGGCGCACATCGTCCGGGCGGGTGTTTCCGCTCACCTTATCAATAATCGAACTATAGACGTGAGGAATGATTCTGGAGACACCCGCATCCAGGGCAATCTGCAAAATCTCGCCGACGTTTTCTAAATCGATACCGCCGGTGGGCTCCAGCCAGAAGTCATAACGGGCGCAGGCTTCCGCAACCGCCTGATACTCGTCGCGGCACGCCAGGCCGTCCATAGGGAAATATTTAATCGAGCTACCGCCCATGTCTTTCAACAGCGCAATGGCGGTTTCGATGGGCACGATGCCGTCCGCCGCTTTACTGCTGAGCGGGCCGGTGGAGATTTTTACTTTGCCCGCCGTACCGGTCGGCGATACCAGTCCGTTGACTACCGTGTCGTTCTGCCCCAGCAGCGCGCGGCTGGTGGCCACGCCGGTAAACACCTGATTGACGTGCTGCGGCTGCACCTGGCGGGAGATTTCGCTCACCATCGCCGACTGCCTGGGATCGCCCGCGCCCAGCCCAACCGAGAGGGCATTGTCAATAAGCGACGCGTAGTCACGCATGTCCGCCACCGCGCTGGCAATGTCCGGGTAATTTTTGGAGAGCACGCCCACCAGCACATGACCTTCCGCCGCTTCATAGATCTCGCGGGCGTTGTCTTTTGAACCCGCCAGCACGTTCAGGCAGACGCGATCGCGGTAAAAGTTGGGGGTTAGTTTCATGCGGTTTTCTCCTGGTTAATCACTTCGCTAATGCGGCGCGCCACAATCTCCAGCTGCGCGCGGTCAACGCTGCGCACGTCGGCTTCGATAATCCCTTCGTTGGCTTTGTAGCCACGGAAGTAAATGGCGTACTCGCCCTGCTTCAGGGCTTCCACCAGCTCGCCGGTAGCCACGCCAGTCACGGCTTCATCAAACTTGATTTCGGTGCGGGCGATGTCGCGTCCGGCGCTGTCCCACACTACGCGGGCGCTCACGCCGTTAAGGGTATTCAGCGCGTCGATAAACGGCGTCATTTTTTCCACCATCTCCGCCCCGCTCTCTTTCTGCGCGTGCAGATAAAGCTCGATGGCGCATGTCAGGCCAAGAATGCCTTCTTTACCCACTTTCATCGCCCGGCCAATGCCCGCCGTCTGGCGCTTCACCCACTCGACGTACTGGGTTTTGCCGATCACCAGCCCGCTGGTCGGCCCTTCGATGGCCTTCGCGCCGCTGTAGATCACCAGGTCCGCGCCCGCGCGGTAGTAGCATTGCAGGTCTTCTTCCGCCGCCGCATCGACAATCAGCGGCAGGTTATGTTTGCGGGCGACCACCGCCGCCTGCTCCACGCTGAGCATACTTTTTTGCACGCAGTGGTGGGATTTGATGTAGAGAATGGCGGCGGTGCGCGGCGTGATTGCCGCAGCCAGTTGCGCGGCAGAGCATTCGTTGGCGTAGCCCGCTTCCACCAGTTTGCCGCCGCCCAGCGCCACCATGGTGCCAACCGGCGCGCCGAAGTTGACGTTGTGGCCCTTCGGCAGCACGATTTCGTTATTCTCGATGGGCGTGACGTGCAGGTTTTCCAGCAGCCAGTCGCTGTCCTGGACCAGAACGGCGGCCACCGACTGGGCAATCCCCGCTGAGGCGCAGGACACCACGGTCGCACCTTCCACATCCAGCAATTTCGCGATGTATTCGCCGGTTTTGTTCACCAGATCTTTCATTTCGAAGTACTGGTTCATACCGGCCATTGCCACCTCCACCACTTCCGGGCGCGGCGTGGAGACGCCCAGCGCGGTCATGCGGCCAGACGTGTTTATCACCTGTTTTAACTGGTATTTCTCAAAAATCGAAGGCATGTTCCGCGCTCCCTTGTTCGGTCATATAGCCCTTGCCCGCCCGTATGGCGGCAAGCGGCACCAGCAGTTTCTCAGCCTGTAAGCTGTCGTTTTCTGCATCTACCAGCAGCGTCGGCTGGCGCTTTAGCGTAAAGAGGGTGAGGTCGGCATCCAGGCCTGGCTGGAGACGGCCCTTGGTTTTCAGATTCAGGCCATCGGCGGCATTAGCCGTCACGCAGTCAATGACCTGCGGCAGCGACATCCCGATAGCCAGAAATTTCGACATCACGTTAGCCAGCGAATACACCGGCCCGTTAATGCGGTTACGGCAATAGATATCTGAGCTGATGGTGTGCGGCAGAATGCCTAAGCTGATGGCGCGTTTCGCCACCGCAAAGCTCAGGCTGGCAGTGCCGTGACCGACGTCGAGGCGCACCCCGCGCTGGATTGCCCGGGTCACAGATGCACGCAGCTCACCGCCCGGCGTCAAAATACGGTTCGGTTTGCCGTTGTAGCAGTGGGTAATGATGTCGCCCGCCGTCAGGCGCTCGGCGATCTCATCCAGGTCTGGCGGGTTATTGCCGATGTGCACCATCAACGGTAAATCGCCGTTCTGTTGCTGCATCGCTTTGGCGCGTTCCAGCGGAGTAATGCCGTTTTCGCCCACTACGCTGCTGCTCATGCGTGCCTTCAGGCCAACGATAAAATCAGGATGGCGTTTGACCGCTTGTTTCACCGCATCGCTATCGATGTTTGCCATGTTCGCCAGTTCGTTCTGGGCAATCAGGCCAACGCGGGAGATGTTCAGCAGAGCATAAACGTCGGTAGAGGCGTCGCGGGTCAGCGTATAAAAATCATCAATATCATCCGCGCCGGTGCTGCCGGCATCAATCACGGTCGTCACGCCGGTGGCGATACCGATACTGTCCGGTTCATCGTGGTAAATCGGGGATTTTGGGTAACAGTGGACGTGGGAATCAATCCAGCCAGCGCTGACGTAACATTCGCCCTGGAGATCAACAGTTTTCACCGCCGGGTCGTTTATCTCGCCCAGGGCGGCGATTTTGCCGTCCTTCACAGCGATATCACAGACCGTGTCGTCGACCAGACGCGCACGGCGCAGGAGTAAATCAAACATGTCTCTCTCCTGTGAAAGCGGGCGTTTGCACGCCCGCCGTGGGTTTAGCTAATAGCAATTGGGAAGATCGAACCTAAAATCATCGCGCCGAGGATTGCGCCGCCGGTGATCGGCTTCTGCCAGATATAAAACAGCAGGGCGCCAACCAGCGAACCGATGCCGATAGGAATAGACGCAGTCATGGCGCTGAGGATGATAAGCGGCCCGAGGAAACGGCCAGAGGCGTTACCGGCCCCCATCATCACGTCCGCCCCGTAGGTGGAGTCGCTCTGGTTGATAGTGAACTTACGCGCCAGGATGATGACATAGCCAATCGCCAGGCCCGTTGCCAGGGAAGCGATAAAGTTTTCCACCGGGAAGACAATGCCCGCACCCAGCAGCAGCGCCGGAACGCCGAGGCCCACGCCGGTCTGGATTGCCCCGCCGATATCCAGGATCCCCACCAGGGAACCTTCGATAATGCGGGCAAACAGGAAGCTGGCGCCAAACGCCGCCACCGCGCCATAGGAGCCGGTGTCGATGCCCGCTTTCAGCATCGCCACGAAAGCCACTTCGTTAAACGCACCGATACCGTACAGGTAGTACATGTGCGTTCCGGCAAACACGCCAGAGGAGAGCAGGCCAACGAAGATAGGGAATGACCAGTCGGCAAACCAAAAACCTTTATTCTGTTCCATTGTGGCCTCCGTTATTTGCCGCTCAGCGAGTTGTGGATCAGTTCGAGCCAGTTCGGCACGGTCATATGGAAGGATTCGATCATCTTCATGTCAAAGCCACGGAAGAATCCGCTCAGCACGAACAGCAGCACGATGGCGACCATCATCACTTTGGTGACGTGGTTCCAGCCGCTCTCTTCAACGCCTTTACCGATTAGGATGCCTAATACCAGGCCCGGAACGGCGTTGCCCATGATCAGCTGCGCCGCGCCGCCAAAGACGGTGGCCCAGAAACCGGATTTCTTACCGGCATCGATGGCCGCCAGCCAGAAGATCACCGGCATCACGGTGTTGACCAGCAGGTTAGCCGCAGGCACCAGCACCTTAACAGCGGTGACCTGCAACGCTTCCGGAACGGAAGACGCGGTGAGGTTCAGGAAAGTCACGACGATCATGCCGATGACGCCACAGGCAATCGCCATTTTTTTCGGATCGTGCAGGGTTTCGCCGACGTTGCGGTTTTTAACCATCAGCGCCGCCGCGCCCCAGTTCGGGATAATGCGATGATCGACGTCCTGGGTGAACGAGCCCGCCGCTACCGACGACGCCCATGCGTTGAAGAAGAAGCCCAGACCGAAGGAGAAATGAGACGCCGGGTCCCCTTCACAGGAGTTCAGCTCCCCCAAAGTACGAAACGCGCCCATACCCTGTGTGGTAGGCGCATGAAACATGCGTGCAGCCCCAGCGCCCACGCCGACGCCAACCAGGCCGCCGATAATGAGCGATTTTATTAATATTATCAGGAACATTAGTCTGCCCTTTTTAGTCAGAATCAGCGTTGCGCGACGAAATCCACCTTGTCGAGATTGATGGCTGTCACGTTGACGGTCACATCCAGCTCCACGCTGTACGTGCGTCTTTCCCGGCGCAAAAAGAAGAACAGAAAAGCGTCTTTACGCACCGTTTCACGCGCTTGAACAACCTGCACATCCTGTGGCTCAATACGCAGTAAGATATGCGGCGATGCTTTCATCACCGTGGCCTGAACGTGGTTCAGGGCGTCGGCAAAGGCGCGCGCTTTGGCTTCGCCTTTGCCGGAGACTCTCACCGTGGTGGTGAATTGCTCTTTCATACTCAGGCGCCGTGCTTCTTCTGCCACGCCTGTACCAGACGCTCGCCCAGCTCTTCTTTATCCATAAAGCCGAACCCCAGCACGTTGCAGCCTTCGTTGATGGCGGTGACGCCTTCATCCACCGAGCGCATCCCGTATTTGGCTTTGTAACCGTATTTGGTCTGCGCCGTGATAGCGCCCGCGCCGCCGCTGCCGCAAAACGAGATGCCAAAGGTGGCGTTTTCCGCTTTCATCACGTCGCCCAGTTTCATGTCCGCCGCCACGCCCGGCACAACCACCGCACGCCCGCCCGCTTTCTCAACGCCTGCCGCCACTTTCTGGCCTTTTCCCAGACGATCGCCAATCACGACTGTAATCTGTTCCATTCTTTGCTCCTTAAAGGTTGTCTTTCGCGACGTCGAAATGCACCGACAGCAGCCAGGCTTCTTCATCGGGAAGGTTGCCAAACGTGGCGACTACCTCGCGGGCAAGCGCCATCGACTCGGCTGAAATTTCATCAAATAAACTGGCATCCACTTCCGGCAACGGCTCACCGGTCACCGACCGGTGCGCCATAGCGCGAACGTGCGACGTCAGCATCTGTTCCTGTACCGCATTGGGAATGATGTGGTGATGGCGGAGTAAGGCATACACCTGCGCCAGCATGCGCTCGGCCAGCTCGCCGATCTGCGTCGCCTGCTCGCCCCCGTCGTTGATTACTGCTCCGTTATTCACTCGCGTTACCCCGTTAATGGCTCTGGAGTAAAAGTAACGATGGGGGTTAAGAGTTTGTAGCGAGTTGTTTTCCACTTCGAAGTGGAAAGGCGGGTGGTGATAGTGATCTGTTCCACAGAAAAGGCGGGATCGGCGATTTATCCCTGGAAATGTGTGATGGGTATCGCGGGAAAACGATCAAAACCGTTGTCGGAACAAACAATCAGGCTGCGCAGAGAAAGCGAGAAATGTGACAGAGATTGGATTTACTTATGGCAAAACGTGCAGGGAAAGCGGGAGAAAACACCTCCCGCCAGCAGAAAAGCGATTAGCGATACTTTTTGTGATAGGTGTTGCGCGTGGTTTTAAACTCTTCGGCTGCCGCCTGCGCCTCTTTGATTTTTCCTTCATTCGCCAGCTTCAGTGCCCCGTCGATTTGCCCGACCAGTGTCTGTAACCCATGACGAAAATCTTTCATTTCCGGGCTGTCTGGCGCTTTGTCTTCCAGCTTCGGCGGCGTACCTTTTTGCGCGTCCAGTGCGGCGGTGCGCATTGCGGTTAAGGCCGTTTTCATCTCACCGGCATCCTCGGTTTTTTGAACGATTTTGAGATTGTCGTTGAGGATATCCATATCATCTTCAAGATCCTTCGCCAGACCGGCGGCACTGAATAACACGGACGATACGGCTAACATTGCAATCAGTTGCTTACGCATTAGTTCACCTTTTTTAGTTATAAAAAAGGCGCGATTTCTCGCGCCTGTCTTACGTTTACTGACCGGCGATTTTCATCTCCGGCAGTAATACCGAGCCACACTGAATATTGCTGCGCGTTTCGATATCGTCGCCGATGGTGACGATGTTGCGCCACATGTCTTTAAGGTTCCCGGCAATGGTGATTTCACTCACCGGGTACTGAATTACGCCGTTTTCCACCCAGAAACCGGCAGCGCCACGGGAGTAATCCCCGGTAATGCCGCTAACGCCCTGGCCCATCAGCTCAGTGACCACCAGGCCGGTGCCCATCTCTTTGAGCAACGCGTCGAAACCTAAGCCGCGACCGTTGATGCGCCAGTTGTGGATACCGCCCGCATGGCCGGTACTGGTTAAGCCCAGCTTGCGCGCGGAATAGTTGGTCAGCAGCCACTGTTGGAGCACGCCGTCTTTGATGATATCGCGACGCTCGGTGCGTACCCCTTCGCTGTCGAACGGCGTAGAGGCCAGCCCTTTTAGCAGATGCGGATGTTCTTCGATGGTCAGCCAGTCCGGCAGAATCTGTTTACCCAGCGAATCCAGCAAGAAGGTTGATTTGCGGTACACCGCACCGCCAGCAATCGCGCCAACCAGATGGCCAAACAGGCCGGTGGCCACTTCACGGGCGAAAATCACCGGTGCTTTCATGGTGGAGAGCTTACGCGGTGCCAGGCGTGATAAAACGCGCTGGGCGCACTCTTCGCCCACCCACTCCGGCGAACGTAAGTCTTCAATGGCGCGGCCAATGGTATAGGCGTAATCACGCTCCATATCGCCGTCCTGCTCGGCAATCACACAGCTGGAAAGCGAATGGCGCGTTGAGCAGTAGCTTTGCAGCATACCGTGGCTGTTACCGAACACTTTAATGCCGTAATGGCTGTTAAAGCTGCCGCCTTCGGTATTGGTGATGCGTTTATCCGCTTTAAGCGCCACCTCTTCGGCGCGTGCCGCCAGTTCAATGGCGCGATCGGCGTCGACTTCCGCCGGGTGGAAAAGGTCCAAATCCGGGGCGTCAAAGGCCAGCAGTTCTTTATCGGCTACGCCTGCGCACGGGTCCGGCGAGGTGTAACGGGCGATATCCAGCGCCGCCTGCACGGTGCGGGCAATGGCGTCGGGGCTTAAATCGGTGGACGAAGCGCTGCCTTTACGGTTCTGATGATAAACCGTAATACCCAGCGCACCATCGCTGTTAAATTCTACGTTTTCCACTTCACCGTAGCGGGTGCTAACGCTGATGCCGGTGGTTTTGCTGACCGCCACTTCCGCACCGTCGGCTTTACCGGCAGCGAGTTCCAGTGCCTGAGAGACAGCCTGTTCCAGCGTTTTGCGCTGCGCTTCAACTTGTGTGATTACTTTCATCGCGAGTGCCATAATGTAAGGTGATAATTCGAAACGTCTTAAGTGAGTCTAACAGAGAACCATTTCGCAGTGCGCGCCATTACTGATAGTATTAGCCTCTTTTTTTAAGGAGCCTGAAATGACAAAGCAGCCCGAAGACTGGCTCGACGACGTGCCCGATAATGAAAACGAAGACGACGATGATGAAATTATCTGGGTCAGTAAAAGCGAGATTAAACGCGACGCCGAAGAGTTAAAGCGCCTCGGCCTTGAGATGGTTGAGCTGGGTAAAAACGCGCTGGATAAAATCCCGCTGGATGAGGAACTGCGTGCCGCCATCGAGCTGGCGCAGAAAATCAAAAAAGAGGGTCGCCGCCGCCAGCTTCAGCTTATCGGAAAAATGTTGCGTAACCGCGATGTCGAGCCTATTCGCCAGGCGCTTGATAAGCTCAAAAACCGCCATAACCAGCAGGTCGCGCTGTTCCATAAGCTGGAAATGTTGCGCGATCGCCTGATTGAAGAAGGCGATGACGCGGTGCCGGAAGTGCTGAAACTGTGGCCGCAGGCGGATCGCCAGCAGTTGCGTTCGCTGATCCGCAACGCGAAGAAGGAAAAAGAAGGCAATAAAGCGCCGAAATCCGCGCGTTTGATTTTCCAGTACCTGCGCGAACTGGCTGAAGAGCAGCCATAAACGCGGTTCTGCAAACGTAAAAAAGCCAGGGTTTATGCCCTGGCTTTTTTTATTTCACGACGCGCAACGACGGACGGCCACCGCGCGGCGGCGGATCGTCATCCGGCGAATCGTCTTCATGATCGGGTTTGTCGCCGTCGATAACCGACATCACGGTTTCATTTTCCGCCATGCCTGAATCATCATCGTTTAAGCTGGATGCCTCTTCATCATAAGCGGATTCCGGCTCAAACATGGTGCCTGCGCCGTTTTCACGTGCATAGATCGCCAGTACTGCAGCCAGCGGGACATACACCTGGCGCGGCACACCGCCGAAACGCGCGTTAAAACGCACTTCGTCGTTGGCCAGCTCCAGATTGCCCACTGCGCGCGGCGCGATGTTCAGCACGATTTGACCATCACGCGCGTATTCCATCGGCACGTTGACGCCCGGCAACGTCACATCCACGACCAGGTGCGGCGTGAGCTGGTTATCCAGCAGCCATTCATAGAAGGCTCGCAGCAGATACGGACGACGTGGAGAAAGTTGCGACATATCCATTCGGTTTAGCCCCGGGTTTGCAGACGCATTTCGCGCTCGGCTTCCGTCAGGGAAGCGAGGAAGGAATCACGCTCGAATACGCGGGTCATATAGCCTTTAAGCTCTTTAGAACCTGCGCCGACGAGTTCGATGCCCAGCTGCGGTAAACGCCACAGCAGCGGCGCCAGGTAGCAATCCACCAGGCTAAATTCATCGCTCAGGAAGTAAGGTTTTTGGCCAAACACCGGGGCGATTGCCAGCAGTTCTTCGCGCAGCTGTTTACGCGCGTTGTCAGCTTCCTGCGCGGAACCGTTAACCACGACATTCATCAGGCTGTACCAGTCTTTTTCGATACGATGCATGTAGAGACGGCTTTCACCACGCGCAACCGGATAGACCGGCATCAGCGGAGGGTGCGGGAAACGCTCATCAAGGTATTCCATGATGATGCGGGATTCCCACAACGTCAGTTCACGGTCTACCAGGGTCGGAACGCTTTGATTCGGGTTGAGGTCGATCAGATCCTGCGGAACATTATCGGCGTCCACATGTTCAATTTCAAAACTGACACCCTTCTCTGCCAGGACGATACGAACCTGATGGCTATAGATATCAGTAGGACCAGAAAACAGCGTCATTACCGAACGTTTGTTGGCAGCGACAGCCATGAAAACCTCCAGGTATATTCAGAAAAATACTGCTACCAGCCGCAACGGCGGCCAGGCTTTATGGGTTACCCTTCCCTGCCGAACTGACATCGCAGCCCGTGCTCAGACCAAAATGTGAACAGTTACCAGCATTTGGGCAGAAAATTGGATGATAGTTTACCAGATTTTGAGGGCTTTGTGGTGAGGGGATGCGGGATTTGCCTTAAAAGTAATGCAGCACCAGACATTTAGGCGGTTTCCAGGAAATTCGCCATAAAAAAACCCGGTACAAGACCGGGCTTTTTCGCCATTCGATTCTGCAAAGCAGAAAAGAATTAACGTTTAGAGTACTGCGGACGACGACGTGCTTTACGCAGGCCGACTTTCTTACGTTCAACCTGACGAGCGTCACGAGTAACGAAGCCAGCTTTACGCAGTTCAGAACGCAGAGACTCATCGTACTCCATCAGAGCGCGGGTGATACCGTGACGGATCGCACCAGCCTGACCAGAGATACCACCACCTTTAACAGTGATGTACAGATCCAGTTTCTCAACCATGTCGACCAGTTCCAGCGGCTGACGAACTACCATGCGGGCAGTTTCACGGCCAAAGTACTGTTCCAGAGAACGTTGGTTGATAACGATTTTGCCGTTACCCGGTTTGATGAAAACACGAGCAGCGGAACTTTTGCGGCGACCAGTGCCGTAGTATTGATTTTCAGCCATTGCCTATAATCCCGATTAGATGTCCAGAACTTGCGGTTGCTGTGCCGCGTGGTTGTGCTCGTTACCCGCGTAAACTTTCAGTTTACGGTACATAGCACGACCCAGCGGGCCTTTTGGCAGCATGCCTTTAACCGCGATTTCAATCACACGCTCAGGACGGCGGGCAATCATCTCTTCAAAGGTCGCTTCTTTGATACCACCGATGTGGCCGGTGTGGTGGTAGTACATTTTGTCAGAACGCTTGTTGCCGGTTACAGCAACTTTTTCTGCGTTCAGAACGATGATGTAATCACCGGTATCAACGTGCGGAGTGTATTCCGCTTTATGCTTACCGCGCAGGCGACGAGCCAGTTCAGTAGCCAGACGGCCCAGAGTTTTACCGGTCGCGTCAACAACATACCAGTCGCGTTTTACGGTTTCTGGTTTAGCTGTAAAAGTTTTCATTAAAAGCTTACCCAAATAAATAAGTTACACGTTGGTGAACACCCAAACGTTTAGTCAGTTGAGGTTCACACGACATTGTCCAGCAAACCTACCCCTTCGAATAGCCTATGCCGGCGCAGAGAAAGTTTTGGGAAAAAAACCTTCTTGTAACGTGGGGTCGCAGGATTATAGAGAAGTCGACCTCAAAGATCGACCACTTTTTGTGAACAAACGCAGGAATTCTCCGCGCGCGCGCCGCATTATTACGGCATGTGCTCGCGTTTCAGGTATTCCTCGCTCTGCATCTCCTGAAGCCGCGACAGGCAGCGCTGGAACTCAAATTTGAGGCGTTCACCGCGATAAATTTCAAACATCGGCGCGGCGGCACAGACCACCAGTTTGACGTGGCGCTCGTAAAATTCATCCACCAGCGCGATAAACCGCCGGGCCTCACTTTCCATCAACGGCGTCATTACCGCCACGTCGTGCAGCATCACGGTATGGAATTGGCGCGACAGTTCGATGTAATCGTGCTGGCTGCGCGCATCAACGCACAGCGTGTCGAAACTCACCGCCAGGGTTTGGTTCTCAACGCCCAGCGTCGCTAAGGGACGATGGTTGATTTCCAGCGTTGGGGTATTTGCCCGCCCGCCGCCCGCCAGCGCGCGCCACAGGGTATCCATCTGCTGGCGCGTCTCGTCGTTGAGCGGCGTGAGCCACAGGTGTGCCTGAGTCAAGGTGCGCAGGCGGTAATCAATCCCCGCGTCAACGTTCATCACATCGCAATACTGTTTGATGGCTTCGATGGCCGGCAGAAAGCGGGCGCGCTGTAAGCCGTTGCGGTACAGGTCGTCCGGCGGAATGTTGGACGTCGCCACCAGGGTGATGCCCCTGCTGAACAGCGCTTTCATTAAGCCGCCCAGCAGCATGGCGTCGGTGATATCGGAAACAAAAAACTCGTCAAAGCACAGTACGTCGGTTTTGGCTTTAAACCGATCGGCAATGATTTCGAGCGGGTCGGTCTGCCCCTGCAACTGCCCCAGTTCCTCATGCACGTGCAGCATAAAGCGGTGGAAGTGCAGACGCTGCTTTCGCTCCCCCGGCAGGCTTTGATAGAACATATCCATCAGCCAGGTCTTACCGCGTCCCACGCCGCCCCACATATATAAGCCGCGTACCGGCGCAGGCGGCGCGCTCGGGCGTTTGCCCAGCAGTTTGCTGAATGCAGCTTTGAGCCCCTGTTCTTGCGCCGGTTCGGCGCGCTTCGCCGTCAGTTCCTGATAAATCGCATCGAGACGGCTGACCGCCTCGCGCTGCACGTCGTCAGGTTGATGGGATTTATCCTGAAGTGCCTGAAGGTAACGCGATGTGGGGGAAAGGTTTTGCATGATGTTGTTGTTATTCCTTGAAAATCGGTTTGCCGTAGATCACGGCTGGCGAAAAAAAGGCCGTACTACACTACGCGATGCGCCTGCAGGATTCCACTTCTGCACCGTTAACGGTTATAGTGGCATTATTGGGCGAAGGTAAGGCAGGCCTCGCTATTCTTACCCTACGGAAACACAATACAACGGGAGATGTTCATGACCTGGGAATACGCGCTAATTGGGTTAGTGGTCGGTATCATCATCGGTGCCGTCGCAATGCGCTTTGGTAATCGTAAATTACGTCAGCAACAGGCCCTCCAGTATGAGCTGGAAAAAAACAAAGCGGAGCTTGAAGAGTACCGTGAGGAGCTGGTAAGCCATTTCGCCCGCAGCGCCGAACTGCTGGATAACATGGCCCACGACTATCGCCAGCTTTATCAGCATATGGCGAAAAGCTCCAGCAGCCTGCTGCCGGAAATGTCGGCGGAGTCCAATCCATTCCGCAACCGTCTGGCAGAATCCGAAGCCGGTAACGACCAGGCGCCGGTGCAGATGCCGCGCGATTATTCCGAAGGCGCATCAGGCCTGCTGCGCAATGGCGCAAAACGCGATTAATCACCACACAGCATTTTTTCTTCAGGGCGCGATATTCGCGCCCTGTTTTTTTGTGCCTGACGTATAGTAAAAGATATCTGTTATCACAATGTCTTCATTGTTACCCGTTCGGGAATTCAATAACATCGACACGTTTTGGGTGACATTTCTTATTCCAGGTTGCGAGAGCGAGCATTCATGAAAAAACAAACCCTGTTGTTGAGTGCGTTAGCGTTAAGTGTCGGGTTATCCCTCTCGGCACCGAGTCAGGTAGCAGCGGCAATCCCGTCCCAGGTTCCAGGCCAGGGGGCGCTCCCAAGCCTTGCGCCGGTACTGGAAAAAGTGCTGCCTGCGGTGGTGAGCGTGCAGGTTGAAGGCACCGCCACCCAGAGCCAGAAAGTGCCGGAAGAGCTGAAGAAGTTCTTCGGTGAAGAGTTGCCCGATCAGCCTGCGCAGCCGTTTGAAGGTCTCGGCTCCGGCGTCATTATTGACGCGGCGAAAGGCTATGTTCTGACCAACAATCATGTGATCAACCAGGCGCAAAAAATCAGCGTTCAGTTGAATGATGGCCGCGAGTTTGATGCCAAACTGATCGGCGGCGACGACCAGAGCGATATCGCGCTACTGCAACTGCAAAACGCCACTAACCTGACGCAAATTAAAGTCGCGGACTCCGACGCCCTGCGCGTTGGCGATTTCGCCATAGCGGTAGGCAACCCGTTTGGTCTGGGGCAAACCGCCACCTCAGGGATTATCTCCGCGCTGGGCCGCAGCGGGCTGAATCTCGAAGGGCTGGAAAACTTTATCCAGACCGACGCCTCAATTAACCGCGGCAACTCCGGCGGCGCGCTGCTGAACCTTAACGGCGAGCTGATCGGCATTAATACCGCTATTCTCGCGCCGGGGGGCGGAAGCGTCGGCATCGGCTTCGCTATTCCCAGCAATATGGCGCAAACCCTGGCGACCCAGCTGATTCAGTCCGGCGAAATCAAACGCGGCCTGTTAGGCATTAAGGGCACCGAGATGAGCGCGGATCTGGCGAAAGCCTTTAATCTCAACGTTCAGCGCGGCGCATTCGTCAGCGAAGTGTTGCCGAATTCCGGCTCGGCGAAAGCGGGCATTAAATCCGGCGATGTGATCGTCAGTCTCAACGGTAAAACCCTGAACAGCTTTGCCGAGCTGCGCTCGCGCATCGCTACCACCGCGCCGGGCACCAAAGTGAAATTAGGATTACTGCGTGACAGGAAGCCGCTGGATGTGGAAGTGACGCTGGATAAGAGCACCTCGTCGTCCGCCAGCGCGGAGATGATTATCCCGGCACTGCAGGGCGCGACGCTGAGCGACGGTCAACTGAAAGACGGCACCAAAGGCGTCACGATTGAGAACGTTGAAAAAGGCAGCGCGGCGGCACAGGCCGGATTGCATAAAGATGATGTGATTATTGGCGTCAACAGCGATCGCATCAGCACCATCGCTGAGATGCGTAAACTGATGGAGTCAAAACCGTCGATTGTTGCCCTGCACGTCGTGCGCGGCAATGACAGCATCTATCTGTTGTTACGCTAGCCGTTTTGCTCACAGACATCACACCGCCGCGTGTGATGTCTGTGAATCTCGTGATATGCTCCCTTCGGTCTCCCTGTTAATTAACGTTTACCCATGTTTCTGAAGCTTTTACGGCCCGTCTTTTTTGGACTGATTGTCGCTGCGCTGCTGTTGGCGCTGATGCCGTCATTACGCAAAAACGGCACTGAATCAACCCCTGCGTATAACAGCGCCGATGACACCCCACTGAGCTATAACTCGGCGGTGCGCCGCGCTGCGCCTGCGGTGGTGAACGTTTATAACCGTGGCGTCAGTAACGGCGGGCGTAATCAACTGGAAATCCGCACCCTGGGCTCGGGCGTGATCATGGATCAGCGCGGCTATATCCTCACCAATAAACACGTGATTAACGATGCCGACCAGATCATCGTCGCCTTGCAGGATGGGCGAGTCTTTGAAGCGCTGCTGGTCGGCTCTGACAGCCTGACCGATCTGGCGGTTTTAAAAATCAACGCCACCTCGCTGCCCATCATTCCGATTAACGGGAAACGCATGCCGCATATTGGCGACATCGTGATGGCTATCGGCAACCCCTATAACCTGGGGCAAACCATTACCCAGGGGATAATCAGTGCCACGGGTCGTATCGGCCTTAACCCGTCCGGGCGGCAAAGCTTCCTGCAAACCGATGCCTCGATTAACCACGGTAACTCCGGCGGTGCGCTGGTGAACTCGCTAGGCGAACTCATGGGCATCAATACTCTGTCGTTTGATAAAAGCAACGACGGCGAAACGCCGGAAGGAATTGGCTTCGCGATCCCCACGCAGCTGGCGACCAAGATTATGGATAAGCTGATCCGCGATGGCCGCGTGATCCGTGGTTATATCGGCATCGGCGGGCGGGAAATCGCGCCAATGCACGGTCCGGCGGTGGGCATCGATCAGATCCAGGGGATTATCGTCAACGAAGTGACCCCGGACGGCCCGGCGGCGCATGCCGGTATTCAGGTCAATGATGTGATCGTCTCAGTAAACAATAAACCCGCTATTTCGGCGCTGGAAACCATGGACCAGGTGGCGGAGATTCGCCCCGGCTCGGTCATCCCGGTGGTGGTGATGCGTGATGATAAGAAACTCACGCTACAGGTCACCGTTCAGGAATATCCGGCGACCAACTAACAGACGAAAAAAAACCGGAACTGATGTTCCGGTTTTGCTTTCAGAATCCACGACGATTATTTGTTAACGAACTCTTCGCCCAGGGTGATGTCTTTTTTCAGGGTATCCAGCATGCCTTCCAGCGCCTGCTGTTCAAACGCGCTCAGGGTGCCGATACTTTGACGCTCTTCAATACCGTTTTTACCCAGCAGCAGCGGCTGAGAGAAGAAACGCGCGTGTTCGCCGTCGCCTTCTACATAGGCACACTCAACCACGCCTTTTTCGCCCTGCATTGCGCGAACCAGAGACAGACCGAAACGCGCCGCCGCCTGGCCCATCGACAGGGTTGCCGATCCGCCACCCGCTTTGGCTTCTACCACTTCGGTGCCCGCGTTCTGAATACGTTTGGTCAGGTCAGCCACTTCCTGCTCGGAGAAGCTCACGCCTGGGATCTGGGACAGCAGCGGCAGAATGGTCACGCCAGAGTGGCCGCCGATCACCGGGACTTCAACCTCGGTCGGCTGTTTGCCTTTCAGTTCCGCTACAAAGGTGTTGGAGCGGATGATATCCAGCGTAGTCACGCCGAACAGTTTGTTCTTATCGTAAACACCGGCTTTTTTCAGCACTTCCGCTGCGATAGCAACAGTGGTGTTTACCGGGTTGGTGATGATGCCGATGCACGCTTTCGGGCAAGTGGTGGCAATCTGCTGCACCAGGTTTTTAACGATGCCCGCGTTGACGTTAAACAGGTCAGAGCGATCCATACCCGGTTTACGCGCCACGCCTGCGGAAATCAGCACCACGTCTGCGCCTTCCAGCGCCGGAGTCGCGTCTTCGCCGGAGAAGCCTTTGATCTTCACCGCGGTAGGGATATGGCTTAAATCAACCGCGACGCCGGGGGTAACCGGTGCGATGTCGTAGAGGGAGAGTTCTGAACCTGAAGGCAGTTGGGTCTTGAGTAGAAGGGCAAGCGCCTGGCCAATACCACCGGCCGCGCCGAGGACTGCAACTTTCATCCTAAACTCCTTATTATGATTTGCAATTAAAGTGCCGTTACTCCTTTGGTGGCGACCATGATTATCCAGGGCGGAAGTCATTACAATCTTTTCACCTTCAGATTGAGAAGTCATACCGGCTCTTTATGGCACAGACCTCACGCACATCAGGAAAATAGCCGGATCGCTACCGAAGCAACATATCAACAGGCGGTTACATTACACCCTCTTCATTCATCAAAACAACATCATTTTTATAACAATTGATTTACTTAATGGCTTATTTTCGAGTCGTGACGCAGGCATGTTCTCCAATAACAAAATTTGATAAAATCCGCCGCTTTCATAACATTATTTCAGCCACATTTTCGGCCTGGGATTTGCATAAAAATTCAGATAAATGCATAATAATGTTGTTTCTTTGGCCAGATTGTAGGTGACTTATGCGCGGCTCGGCAAAACAAGAAGAATTAGTCAAAGCTTTCAAAGCGTTATTAAAGGAAGAGAAATTCAGTTCTCAGGGAGAGATTGTCCAGGCGTTGCAGGACGAAGGTTACGAAAACATTAACCAGTCCAAAGTCTCTCGCATGCTGACCAAATTCGGTGCGGTGCGTACACGCAACGCCAAAATGGAGATGGTCTACTGCCTGCCAGCGGAACTGGGCGTACCAACCACGTCCAGCCCACTCAAAAATCTGGTGCTGGATATTGATTACAACAATGCGGTGGTGGTGATCCATACCAGCCCGGGTGCGGCGCAGCTGATTGCGCGTCTGCTCGACTCGTTGGGTAAAGCAGAAGGTATTCTGGGCACTATCGCCGGGGATGACACTATCTTTACTACCCCCGCGAGAGATTTTTCGGTTAAAGAACTCTACGAAGCCATTCTGGTACTGTTCGAACAAGAACTGTAAGCCTTCTCTTCTACCGCCGCGCCCGCGGCGGTTATTATTAAATACCCCCTTTAATTTCCTCTCCAGCCGTTACGTCTGCGCGCTCAACGTTACATAGTCATTACATCTTTTCTAAAAAGCACAAATCATCAAATTTACCTATTTTCATGAATTTATTAGCATTATTTTTTATAAACGCACTAAACGTTAATTTTTTATAACGACAGGGAATAAAAAATCCGTTTCTGGAAACAAAGTTTCATTGTAAATAATTAGCGTGGTATTAATTTTCAACGTTATTAGTGTATACTTGATTTTGTGATGAGGGTCACGAAATGAGACCCCAAAGATAAAGATAAAAATACGACGAGGTAACGATCATGAAAATCAAATCAACCGTAGCCACCTTAAGCCTACTTTCAATGCTCTCCTTTGGCGCTTTTGCCGCAACGTCTATCGACGCGCAACAAGCCCAGGGTCGTCAGTCACTCGGCACCGTTACTGTCTCTTCCGTGACCAGCTCACCGATGGACATGAACGAAATGCTCGATCAGAAAGCGCAGGAAAAAGGCGCATCCGCCTACCGCATTATCGAAGCGCATTCTGGCGACGAATGGCACGCCACTGCTGAGCTGTACAAATAAGCATTAACCCTGTTTCACCTGCATACATACATTCATTCTGTGGTCCGTACAGTGACTTCGCCTGCCGACCACAGAAACTCAAACGAGGAAATGACGATGAAAACCAAATTTACCCTTGCTGCAGTGACTCTGGCTTCCCTGATGGCTTTTGGCGCAAACGCCGCCGTACAGCAAGTTAGCGCACAGGATGCCCAAAACATGCAATCTATGGGCACCATCTCTGTTGCCCAGCACGGCAGCTCGCCGATGGATATGCGCGAAGCGCTGGCTGAAAAAGCCGATCAGAAAGGCGCGACCGCTTACCGCGTTATTGAAGCGCGTACCGGTGATACTTGGCACGCCACTGCAGAACTGTATAAATAAGAACCTCGTCGTCGTGTCCGACGACTTGCCCCAGTTCGCCTGGGGCTTTTTTCGGTCACGTGGAATGACGAATATTGAAGCGGAGTTGGCCTTCCAACTCCTCTTCTGCTTCATCAAACAGCAAAATCAGCGCGCCAAACCGCCGACGGTTCTCTTCCGATAAGTGAACAAATTCAATCTCCAGCGGCAACGGCAAATACCCTTCCGTCACCACCTCCCACAAGCTATCCAGATTATTCACCTGCTGCTTCGTTAACCCAAACGACCGGGTAAAGTCGCGATAAAAATCGGCCTGATCGGTGATTTCATCAAAGTCAAAAGTGTAGATTTGCATTGTTTGTCACCCATCGGTGTGGTCACAGGTTAGAGCCCGCCGATATGCAGGGTTTTCACTTCCAGATATTCGTCCAGCCCCAGTACCGATCCTTCGCGCCCCAGCCCGGATTCTTTCACGCCGCCGAACGGCCCCAGCTCGGTAGATACCGCGCAGTCGTTCACGCCGATCATTCCACTTTCAAGCTGCGAAGAGACGCGGAATACCCGCTGTAGATTCTGGGTGTAAAAATAGGCGGCCAGGCCATACGGCGTATTGTTGGCGCGTTCAATCACCTCTTCTTCGCTGCTAAATCGGAAGCAGGCAGCCAGGGGACCAAAGGTCTCTTCCTGGGCAAGTTTCATGTCATCGGTGGCATCAATCAGCACCGTCGGCTGCCAGAAGTTGCCGCCAAGATCGTGCGCTTTCCCGCCTGCCAGCGCTTTCGCGCCTTTCGCAAGCGCATCTTCCACATGCTCGCGGACTTTATCCACGCCGGCTTTCTCAATCAGCGGCCCGACAATCACGCCCTCTTCCAGACCATTGCCCACTTTCAACTGCTTCACCGCCTCGGCCAGTTGGTTCACGAAGCGGTCATAGACGCCATCCTGAATAAAGAAGCGGTTAACGCTGACGCACACCTGCCCGGCGTTACGGAATTTATTGGCGATCGCGCCTTTCACCGCCGCATCAATATCCGCGTCGTCAAACACGATATACGGCGCATTGCCTCCCAGCTCCATGGAGACTTTTTTCATGGTTTCCGCCGCGTTGCGCACCAGGGTTTTACCCACTGCCGTCGACCCGGTGAAAGAGATTTTGCGCACCTCATGGCTTTCCATAATGGCGTCGCTGATTTCTGATGTTTTCCCGGCTACCGCATTCAACACGCCATCCGGAATGCCCGCTTTTTTCGCCAGCGCCAGCAGCGCAAACGCGCACAGCGGGGTGTTATTGGCGGGTTTAATCACGCCGGTACAGCCTGCCGCCAGCGCCGGACCGAGTTTGCGGGTCAGCATCGCCATCGGGAAGTTCCACGGGGTGATCGCCGCGACCACGCCAACCGGTTCACGGGTCGCCAGGATGCGTGAACCCGGTTTAGCCGGCGGGATAATCTCGCCGTTGGCGCGTTTCGCCTGCTCGGCAAACCACTGGATAAAACTGGCGGCATAGTCCACTTCGCCTTCCGCTTCTTTCAGCGGCTTGCCCTGTTCGAGGGTCATTAAGCGCGCCAGCCAGCTTTTATTTTCGTTAATCAGCTCAAACCAGCGGTACAGTAACGTGGAACGCTCTTTCGCCGTCTTTTTCCGCCAGGCCGGGAACGCCTTACTGGCCGCAGCGATAGCTGCCTGTGTCTCTTTCTTACCCGCTTTCGCGACTTTCGCAATCACTTCACCCGTCGCCGGATTCACGACGTCAAAAGTCTCGTCGGCCTGATGCCATTCGCCATTAACCAGATAGCCTGTTTTAAAGAGTTCACTGTCCTGGAGTGCTTGTGTCGTCATCGTTTCCTCCTGATGGATGGTGCTTTTTTGCACCCTCGGCTAAGTATAGCCACAAAAAAACCGACGCCCGGGCGTCGGTTTTTACGCTGTGCGGCAGCCGTCAATTATCGGTCAGGGCATGTTGATATTTTCGCAGCATCGAGGTCAACCGCTTCACCGACTCGGTGACCGACAGCGGCGCTTCCCAGACCTGCAATTTTTGCTGATAGATATCAAGCTCGTCGAGCAGTTGCAGGAAGGTCTGGTGGCGCTTATCGTCGCTGGAGGCAGAAACCACCCGGTCGGCGGTGCGGCGCAACTGGCGGTGAAACGCCGACAGATCGTCGTTTACCGGAATTGGCGCATCGCGCAGCCGCTGGTGAGCAATGATTAAATTCAGCGCCAGGCGAAACTTGGCGATATCGCCGGGGAATTTGCTCAGCAACAAAAACAGTTGCTGATACAGCGCCGGAAGATGGTTCTCCTTGCGCCGCGCTTTGTTGGTGGTCATGGATGATACCGCCGCCAGCATAAACCGGTTAAGCAAGGCCCGCCCGGTTTGCGCCTGGGAATTATCGCGGATCAGCAGGATCACCATCATCGCCAGGAAGCAGCCCATAATCTGGCCGAGGGCGCTGTCCAGAAAGCGGCTGAACTCAAAGGTCATTGGGTTATCCAGCACGATAATATTGATGGTGCTGGCCAGCGCGCCCAGCGAACCTAAGCGCCGCTTTTGTACTTCGATGCCGATAAAGAACCCCAGCAGCGCCAGGCTGATGCACAGCAGCAACATGCTCTGCTGGGTCGCAGGCAGCACAATCAGGAAGTAAAACGCGCCGAGCGGCAGCGCCGCAAGGGTGCCCAGCAGGAAATCCAGCGACACCATCCGCGGGTTAGGCAGGCGCATCGCCAGCGCCGTCACCACGGCGATCATTACCATCGCGCCGCTGCCGGACGTCCAGCCAGTCCACAGCCAGAACAGCGTGCCGAGCATGCACGACACCGTGGTGCGCCAGAAGTTGATCATTGCGTGATGACGTTCCGCCGAAGCCGCTTTCACCACCACTTCGCCTTCGAGGATCTCTTCTTCTACGGCGCTGATGCGCGTATTGCCGTTCACGCCGCGCTTGAGCAGCAGAAAGCGCGTCGCCGCGCCGACCCAGCTATAAATTGTCACGGGCGTGTCGCTCTCACCGGTCCAGACCATTGCGCGACGGATAAATTTCAGGCGCTTATGGACATCCGCCACCGTTTCGACCGGCTCGCTGAAAAACTCGTGGTATTCCGGCGGCACCGCTTCCGGACGGGTATTCTGGATCAGATAAGTTTCGCAGGCCTGAGTGATTAAGGTCAGGGAAAGCGTATTAATGGCTTTTAAGCGTTGGTTGGCGCGCGCCCAGCGCGACGATTCCATATTCAGGTTGCTGCGCATCCCTTCCAGCGCCGTGGTGCGGCGCACCAGGTTGCCCCAGGCTTTATCCACCACCTCACTGTCGCCGTGGGCGATGCACAGCTGCATCAGGCGATAATGATCCACCAGCAGCGCATCCAGCTCGCGGTCAATTTCGTGCTTGATGGAGCGCGGGGAGAACAGCAGGTCGGCGGCGATGGCGCAGCAAATGCCAATCACGATCTCACTACAGCGCTCTACGGCAAACTGCGGCGTCAGCAGCGGCTCGGCCTGAACGGTAATAACGATAATTAACGCGGTATAGCCCGCCAGCCCCCAGGCATAGGAGTTCTCGACTTTAACCAGCGAGGAGATCCAGGTGCAAAAACCGGCCCAGATACAGCACACCATCAGCATCACGACCGGCGCGCGGATCATCGCAATAATGATAATCAGCGCGGCGATACTGCCAATAAAGGTCCCGACGATACGCAGCATCCCGCGATAGCGGATCGCCCCTGACCACGGCTCGCCGCCTGCGGCAAATGCCGGGCCTGCCGCCACAATCGCGGCGGTTAACACTGCCCAGCGCGGGGTTTCCAGCTGAAAATGGAAGCCAATAAACAGCGCCAACACGATGGCCGTGGCCAGTTTCAGCGCAAAACGAACGTGTTGCGGTGCGATGGAAAAAATACCCATGGGATTAACCGAACTCGCGCAGGCGGTGCATCAGGCGGTTAAACGGCGACACGTTGCGGTCATCCCGATCTTTTTCGCCAGTGATCACCACGGTCGCCGTGGTGCCCGCCGGGAACAGATTACCGGTCTGCTCATCCAGACGAATGCGTACCGGCACACGCTGGGCCAGACGTACCCACTCCAGATTGGAATCGACCGATGCCATGCCTTTACCGTCGTTGCTGCTGCTGGCGTTGGTCACGCCCGCCGCCACGCTATCCACGGTGCCCCGTAGCACGCGGTTGCTGCCAAGCGGTGTAATTTCAGCCCGGAAGCCAGGGCGCACGCCTTCCAGCTTGGTTTCTTCCATATAGGCCAGCACATAGAATGAGTGCTGCTTAACCAGCGCCACGGCGGTGGAACCCCGGGTGATAAACTCCCCGGCGTACACGTTGAGGTTAGTAACCCAGCCGTCGGCAGGCGCGCGGATCACGGTGCGTTCTAAATCCAGCTTCGCCAGGTCGCGGGTTGCTTGCGCACGCGCCATTTGATGCAGCACGGTTTGCAGCACGTTGTTGGACTGTTCAATCTCTTCGCGCGACATCGCCTGGATGCCGAGTTTGTTGCGGCGTCCGGCTTCGCGGCGTTTTTCTGCGGCTAACGCCTGATAATAGGACACGTCCGCTTCGGCTTCTTCCAGCGCCTTCTGGTAGCGCGGCTGGTCAATCGTGAACAGCACCTGATCTTTTTTGACCAGTTGGTTATCGTGAACCATTACCTGGGTGATCAACCCGGCGACGTCGGGGGCAATGGCCACCACATCGGCGCTGAAACGCGCATCGCGCGTCCAGGGCGATTCGGTGTAGTAAACCCAGGCACGGAAAATGGCGACGAAGGCCAGTGCTACCAGCACCAGGGTGATCGCCGTTCGGGATATTTTTCTTGTAAGTGCTTTCACATCAACCTCAGACAAATAAGCGCGATATCAAATAAAACAGGCAGCAATACAGCGCGGTATTAAACAATGCCGGATGCCAGACAAAATCATAGATCCCTGTCGGGGTCAGCAAACGGCGCACCAGCCAGAAAATCGCCAGTGACAAAAGCAGCTCGAAGAATATCGGCGGAAAAGAGAGACCGAAAACCACGATAACCGGAAATAAACTCATACGAACCTTGATTAGCGTGCAGGCGAATTAGTGATGGATAACCGGGTGCACAAAGTCAGGAAGGACTGTGGACGCGTGCGGGTTAGTTACCTCGTTAATAATATATTAACGTAATTTATAATAAGTCATCTATCATATGTGATCTAAATCACTTTTCACTCAGAGTGAACAATGGAACGCCTGAAACGTATGTCGATTTTCGCGCGGGTTGTTGAGCAAGGCTCTTTTACCCGCGCCGCTAAACAGTTGGACATGAGCGTCTCGTCCATCAGCCAGACCGTGTCGAAGCTGGAGGACGAATTGCAGGTCAAACTGTTAAACCGCAGTACGCGCAGCATCGGGCTGACCGAGGCGGGAAAAATCTATTACCAGGGCTGCCGAAAAATGCTCCATGAAGTGCAATCGGTGCATGAGCAGCTCTACGCCTTTAACAACACGCCAATTGGCACCCTGCGTATTGGGTGTTCTTCAACTATGGCACAAAATGTCCTGGCGGGAATGACAGCGCAAATGTTACGCGAATATCCGGGTTTGACCGTCAATCTGGTGACCGGTATCCCCGCCCCGGATCTGATCGCCGACGGGCTGGATGTGGTGATCCGCGTCGGCGCGCTTCAGGATTCGAGCCTGTTTTCCAAACGGCTTGGCGCAATGCCGATGGTGGTCTGCGCGGCTAAATCCTATCTCGCCCGCTACGGCACGCCGGAAAAGCCCTCGGATCTTAGCAATCATTCATGGCTTGAATATAGTGTGCGCCCCGACAATGAGTTTGAGCTGATCGCACCGGAGGGGATCTCCACACGCCTGATTCCGCAGGGGCGTTTTGTCACCAACGATCCGATGACGCTGTCGCGCTGGTTGATTGAAGGGGCCGGGATCGCGTATGTACCGCTGATGTGGGTGATCGACGAGATCAACCGGGGCGAACTGGAGATCCTGTTCCCGCGCTACCAGTCCGATCCGCGCCCGGTTTACGCGCTGTACACCGAACGGGATAAACTGCCGCTGAAGGTGCAGGTGTGCATTAATTATCTGACGGAATATTTTGCCGGGGTGGCGACGCTGTATCAGGAGAGGCGTTTCGGAAGTAAAGAGACGCGATAATCAAACCCTCTCTATTAAGAGAGGGTTTGCAGGAGAGATTACGCGGTACCGCCCACGGTCAGGCTGTCGAGTTTCAGGGTCGGCTGGCCGACGCCGACCGGCAGGCTCTGGCCCTCTTTACCGCACACACCAACGCCGTTATCCAACTTCAGATCGTTACCGACCATCGAAATTTGCTGCATGGCTTCGATACCGGAGCCGATCAGGGTCGCGCCTTTCACTGGCGTGGTCACTTTACCTTTTTCGATCAGGTACGCTTCAGAAGTGGAGAACACAAACTTGCCGGAGGTGATATCGACTTGGCCGCCGCCAAAGTTCGGCGCATAAATTCCGTACTCCACCGATTCGATGATTTCCTGCGGCGTGGATTTCCCCGCCAGCATATAGGTGTTGGTCATGCGCGGCATTGGCAGATGGGCATAGGATTCACGGCGACCGTTGCCCGTCGGCGCAACGCCCATCAGGCGCGCATTGAGTTTATCCTGCATGTAGCCTTTGAGAACGCCGTTTTCGATCAGCACGTTGTACTGGCCCGGAACGCCTTCGTCGTCAATGGCCACCGAACCACGGCGCGAGGCCATGGTGCCGTCATCCACCACGGTGCAAAGTTCCGACGCCACCCGTTGGCCCATCTGGCCGCTGAAGACGGAGGTGCCGCGACGGTTAAAGTCGCCTTCCAGACCGTGACCGACCGCTTCGTGCAGCAGCACGCCCGGCCAGCCCGCGCCCAATACCACCGGCAGCGTGCCCGCTGGCGCGGCAACGGCGGAAAGATTCACCAGCGCCATCCGCACCGCTTCTTTGGCCCAGGCATCAGCGCGTACTTCGCCATCTGATGCTTCCAGGAACCACTCATAACCAAAACGACCACCGCCGCCAGCGGAACCGCGCTCGCGCTTGCCGTCCTGCTCAACCTGCACGCTGACCGATAAACGCACCAGCGGACGCACGTCCGCCGCCAGGGTGCCATCGGTGGCTGCCACTAAAATCAATTCATACACGCCGGTCAGGCTGGCGTTCACTTCCTGCACCCGGGCATCTGCCGCACGGGCCACGCCGTCGACGCGCTTGAGGATGTCGAGTTTCTCTTCGCGGGTCAGGCTTTGCAGCGGGTCCAGCGAGGTGTACAGCGCTTTATGCTCTACAGCCCCCAGGGTTTGCACGCGTCCATCGCCCTGCTCGCGCACAATGCTGCGCGCCGCATGGGCACTCTGTTCCAGCGCCAGCAGGCTGACCTGGTCGGCATAGGCAAAACCGGTTTTCTCGCCGCTCACGGCGCGTACGCCCACGCCCTGGTCAATATTGTAAGAGCCATCTTTGATGATGCGGTCTTCCAGTACCCAGGATTCGTGATAGCTCGACTGAAAATACAGATCCCCGTAATCCACACGGCGCTCGGTCAGTTGACCGAGGATGGAAAACAGATCGTGATGGTTCAAGCCATTCGCAGACAACAACTGCTCAGTTACCAGGTTCAGACTCATCGTTAGGCTACTCTATAGGGTGATTCATAATAGGGAGCTTGCGGCAATTCATTGATGCCGTCAAATCATTGCGCCTTCCCGGCGCGCGGTTCGCGCAACACTTCGTTAATCTGCGGTTTATCAAGCGGACCGGAAATATGGTAACGCAGCACGGAGATTTTGCTCCACAGCGGGCCAAGCACCTTACTGGCGGCAAACACCGCCGCGCCGACAATCGGGTTGACCACGAAGGCCGTAGCCACGCCCACGGTGGCGGAAATTTCCGGCGCGACGATCGCTTCCATATCCAGCCGGCGGCGCGCCAGGTCAACCGAGCCTTTCATGGCGATGTCCGCTTCCAGGCCGTCTACCAGCGTATCGTCGGTATGTAATACGCCATCTTTAATCCATGCGGTGCTGCGAATGGAATCAAAATAGAACCCATCGCCAAACGTATCGCTAAAGTCGAAGCGCAGTTTACGCAGCAGGGCATCGAAGCTCATCAGGCGCAGTAGCTGCCCGGCGTGTCCAGTGCCCAAATCCTCGATTTGCCCTTTGCCGAGACGGGTGTGCAGGATGCCGTTAAGCGACGCTTCATCCGGTTTCCAGGGCATATCCCGCCAGTGCAGATCGTAATCCAGATCGAACGAAGACCCCTGGATTGGCGTAGAGACGCCAAAGAAATTGGTCGCGGCATCGATCTTCTTGCCTTTCAGCGTCCCTTTTATTGACGTACGAGGCTCGCGGGCGCGGTTAACCCATTCGCCTTGCGCGGTAAGCTTCGCAAAGCCGGTATCGACAATACCGTTGGATAAGGTCAGCGTGTCGCCCGATATCGCAACATCGCCATTGATGCGGCCATATTTCTGGCCCCACAGCCAGCATTCGGCACAGCGCAGTTGCACGTCAGGCCAGTCGCTGAAATTAATACGTTGGTCTGGAAGTGGGCTGGCAGGCGCTTTGGCGTCCGTCACCGCGCTCCATACCGGGTTGAAGTAAAGGTATTTAATCTCGGCCAGCCACGGACCGGTTTTGTTCATCGCCAGCGAACCGTTGATTTCACGTCCCTGCACGGAGACATCATTACCCAGGGAAATGATACTGACGTTATTCCATTGCTGCCCACCCAGCGTCAGCGCCGGAGTGCGTAAGGTGACATGCTCCGGGAACTGCGTGGCGTTGCTGACGTCATCTGCCGCGCCTTTCTGGAACAGGGCCAGCCACTCGGCACCGTCCAGCGCCGGGAGGTTGAGTTCAACCCCCGCCTGCTCCGGCAACGGCGGCAGGGTTTTACTGTCAGACACCCAGATGCCGCGATCGAGAGTGAGCTTATTGCCCAACAGCCAGCGGCTGTTAAAGCGATGCCCGTCACTCGCATTGCCCGTAAGCGTAAATCCGCGCAGATCGCCTTTAACGTTGACCGTCAGCGGTAGAGGCTCTCCGGCGTCTTTACTGGCGGGAGAAGGTAAGCGACTGCTCACTTCTTTTAAATCGCTTTTCACCGCCACGTCATACTGCGCGCTGCCTTTATACGGCAGGGTAATCCCCACTTTGCCCTGCCAGGGCATCAGGCCCGCCAGCGCGTCATTAATCGGTTTCGGCAACAGCCCGGTGCGCGTTGGCTGCCAGTTGGCGTCCAGATTAATCCCCACCTGGTAGGCTTTATCGCCCTGTTTGGTGTTGAAATCCAGATTCATCGGCTGATTAAACCAGGTGGCGCGCATCGGCTCGCTTTGCAGATCGCCGTTGACGAAACTGAATTTTCCGCTCAGGTTATGCACGGTGCTGTCGAGGGGTTTAATAAACAGCGTGTTGTCGTTCAGCAGCACATCGCCCTTCGCCGTCACCCGCTCGCCGGTAAACGGGATATCGAGATGTAAGCGAGCATTCACATCGCCATCAAGCTGGAGTTCATCCAGCGCGGCTCCCAGTGAATCCTCCAGCGGTGTCTCTTTAAAATACGGCCCAACCGCTTTGCCGGGCCCGGAAATATCCGCGTCAATCAGCAGCTTTTCTTTGGCGTAATCCGGGATATTGGCGGTGATGTTGCGCCCTTTCACGCCGCCCAACATGGCTTCCGGCGATTTCATCCACAGGCCGTCATTAATAAAGTCGAGTTCGACCTCAATGCCTTTCAGCGCAGGCCAGTCAGGCTGGAACGCATAGGTCGCGTTACGCACCGGCACCAGCACTTCGAATTGCCCTTCGTTTTTATAATAGGGGAACAGCTTCGGGTTGCCGCCGTAGACCAGCGTGGCGTTGTCGGCCTGGCCGCCCTGGATCGCGCCGCTCAGGTAATCCACCAGATGTTTGCCCATCAGGTTTTCCGGGAAATAGCGCCACGCCTGGGAAGCATCATCCGTGCTAATGCCCGCCAGGATCGCCAGCCACGGCTCGTCGCCGACCGGCTGCTGGTAGCGGAAGTCGCCCCGCGCATGGACTGCGGTGGCTTTAACATCGATATCTTTGCCGTCCAGCGTCAGGCCCTGCGCGTCTTTGCGCCACTCCAGCGTCGCCTTGCCGTCAGCAATTTCCAGCGGCGCGCGGAACACACCTTCGTACGGCATCTTGGCCTGTTTCATATTGGCGGTGACGCGACCATTCTCCACGCTGCCGGATAGGGTGCCGGAGAAATGTTCAGCGCCAGGCAGTAACTTCCACTGGTTCCAGGAGAGATCGCGCCATTCACCCTGGAAGCGCGTTTTCTCCGTCGCCGCCAGAGGGATGTCCAGCGCCAGGGTATCGAGGTGGCCTTTTGGCCGCAGGGTATTCCACACGTCGCCAAAAGCGGGCGAAAGCTTATTAGTAATCGGAATCAGGCCGTTCAGCCCCTGAAGCTTAAGATTGTTGGCGCGAATACGCAGCTCATCGCTGGTTTTACGATCGGCCCCGCCAACCTCCTGGGCAGGCAGCCATGCCAGCGTTAACGCGCCCGCAGGCCAGGGGATGTCGTCCATAGTGATATTGGTGCGCGGAATATCCAGTTGCCAGCCCGCGCCCTCTTTGCGCAAATGGGCGGTCAGGTTATCGACCTGAAGATGATGCGGCTGGCTGTCGCCCTGCCAGGACGCCCCGCCGCGCTTCAGCCAGACGTCCCCGTCGGCAATATCCCCTTTGCGGATATTCATCCAGGCGGCAAGGCTGAACTGCGCCGTAGAGAGCGAGACGTTCTCGGTCATCCATCTGCCCAGCCAGGGTTTAACGTCGACATCATCCGCTTGTAGCCAGATGGTGCCGTTGCTCAACAGGCCGTCATCATCGCGCAAATCCATACGCAACTGCATGCTCCCGTGCTGGCCGGTCAGGCTGGAAAGGCTAATTAACCCTTCCGCGCGGTGACGATCGCGGCCATTAAGCCAGGTCAGCCTGGGGATCGCCAGTTCTGCGCGCTGGCCGGAAAGGGTGATAAAGCTAATATTGCTGTCGCGCAGATCAAACTGATCGAACTGGCGCAGAAACAGATCGCTGATTTTGTTGGCCGGGATAGGCTCCCCGCTTTCACTCTGGGTAAAAGGGGTATTGGTGCGGATATTGAGTTGATAAAACGTGAGATCGCGGAACTGCCAGCGCGCGTGAAGCAGGCTCTGCCACACGTCCAGTGCCAGGGTGACACGCTTAACCGTGAGTTCGCCGCCCTCTTTCAGGCCCGCTTTGATATCGCGCACCTCCAGCGTCGGGCCGAAATTTTGCCAGGAAGCCTGAAGGTAGCTGGCATCGACCGGCGCGCCGGTGGCGGCGCTGATTTTCTCAAGCAGCGCGGGACGCCAGGTGTTGAGATGCGGCAACGCCAGACGCAGCCCGCTCACCAACAGGGCGACAATCACGACCAGCGTTGCGCCTGTGATTAACAGTATGCCCGGCAGTCGCCTCACATTCCTCTCCTTGTCATCCGCCACCGCGGAGCGTAGGTTACCTGCACCGGGTTACATCATAACGACGTCAAACTGCTCTTGATTATAGAGCGGCTCAATTTGCACTTTGACCTGCTTACCAACGAAAATCTCCACCTCTGCCAGCGCATGCGACTCTTCGCTTTTTAACGCTTCTGCCACCGCTGGCGCGGCGTAAACCAGGAAGCGATCGGACTCGTAAGCATGATGCACGCGCACGATTTCACGCATGATTTCGTAGCAAACGGTTTCCACGGTTTTCACCGTGCCGCGACCGTGGCAGGTCGGGCATTCGTTGCATAATACGTGCTCAACGCTTTCACGGGTACGCTTGCGGGTCATCTCCACCAGCCCCAGTTGGGAGAATCCGTTGATGCTGGTTTTCACCCGGTCTTTGCTCAGCGCCTGCTCCAGCGAGTGCAGCACCCGGCGGCGGTGGTCTTCGTTATTCATATCGATGAAATCAATAATGATAATGCCGCCCAGATTACGCAACCGCAGCTGGCGGGCAATCGCCTGCGTCGCTTCGATGTTGGTATTAAAGATAGTATCGTCGAGATTGCGGTGGCCGACAAAAGCGCCGGTATTGATATCCACGGTGGTCATGGCTTCGGTCTGATCGATGATCAGATAGCCGCCGGATTTCAGTTCAACCTTGCGCTCCAGCGCACGCTGGATTTCATTCTCTACGTCGTAGAGATCGAAAATCGGTTGGCGGCCGGTGTAGTGTTCCAGCTTGCTGGTCATTTCCGGGATGTATTCCGCCGTGAATTCCAGCAGCATGTCGTAAGTGAGACGCGAGTCGACGCGGATTTTATCCAGCGAGGTGTCGGCGAAATCGCGCAGTACACGCTGGGCCAGTGCCAGTTCGCCGTACAGTTGATAGCGCGTTTGATGGCGTTTTTTACGCTCCATCACTTTGGTCCAGACGCGTTTCAGGTACGCCGCATCAGAGGCCAGATCTTCCGTACAGACGCCTTCCGCCGCGGTACGAATGATAAATCCGCCCTGCTCGTCACAATAATCCGCCACCACCTTTTTCAGGCGGTCGCGCTCGGATTCGCTTTCAATACGTTGGGAAACGCCGACGTGCGACGCGCCTGGCATAAACACCAGGTATCGGGACGGCAGGGTGATGTCGGTGGTCAGGCGCGCGCCTTTAGTGCCGAGCGGATCTTTCACCACCTGCACCATTAAATCCTGGCCCTGGCGGACCAGTTCAGAGATATCGCGAACGGTGAAGTTTTTCTGCTCTTCACCCGCCACGCATTCGGTATGCGGCATGATGTCTGAGGCATGAAGAAACGCGGCCTTTTCCAGGCCAATATCAACAAATGCCGCCTGCATTCCTGGCAGAACCCGGCTGACGCGACCTTTGTAGATATTCCCTACGATCCCGCGCCGCGCTTCACGCTCGATGTGAATTTCCTGAAGGATCCCACCATCGATATACGCTACCCGGGTTTCCGAAGGGGTTACGTTCACTAACAGTTCAGCCGTCATGTTCTCTTCTATCCTTCACGCAGCGAGTTAAAGTTACTCAGCAACTCATACGTTTCCACCAGCGGTAAGCCGACTACGGCGTGGTAGCTGCCATTAATCTTCCTGACGAAACAGCCACCCAGCCCCTGAATACCGTATGCACCTGCTTTATCCATAGGTTCACCGCTGGCGACATAACCGGCGATATCCTGTTGCGACAGTACTCTGAAGGTCACTTCCGTGACGACCAGACAATCCATGATGTGTTGACGATCGGCAATAGCCACCGCCGTCATGACTTGATGCGTTTGGCCAGAGAGGCGATGCAGCATCGCGCAGGCTTCTTCAGGGGATTGCGGTTTTTCCAGCACGTCGCCGTTGATGATCACAATCGTGTCCGCGCCCAGTACCGGCAGGTCGCGTTGCGCCTGCGCTACGCCCGCCTGCGCTTTATCGCGTGCCAGGCGCACCACGTAATGCTGCGCACTTTCCTGCGGTTGGCGGCGTTCTTCCACATTGGTGACGATGCGTTCGAAATCGATGCCCAACTGCGTTAACAGTTCCTGACGACGCGGCGAGCCGGATGCGAGATAAATCGCTGACATAATCCCTCTTATTGCACTGCAAACTGCTGGCGAATTTTACGCATCAACAGGAAAAGCCATGGCCAGAGTATGCCGTTCACTACACTACTCCAGAACACTTCCGGCTTGAAAGAGACGTTGATCACTAAAAATTCAGCCCAGAAAACAATAATATCCGAAGCCAGTGAAAGTAATACCACCACCAGAGCCTGTTGCCAGAGCGCCAGATTCCTGAAGAGCTGATATTTAAGCGCCACCAGATAGGCAATGATGCACAGCGACAGGGCGCGAACGCCCAACGTAGAGCCACTAATGAGATCCAGTATGGCACCCATCACGAAACCTGTACCGACATTTACGCGATGCGGCAACGCCAGGATCCAGTAAAGCAGGATCAATAATACCCAGTCAGGCCGGAAGGCAAGAAGGTCATCCGGCCAGGGCATTATTTGCAGTAACAAGGCGATAAGGAAAGAGAGCCAAATAACCCAACGTCCCTGACTTCGATAACTCGCCACTATTGCCCTCCCGCAGCGCCAGGCGCAGCAGGCGCGGGTTGGGTGATGCCGGTAGCTGGCGCAGGTACGGGCGCAGGCGGCCCCATCGCATCCGGCGACGGCAACACTTGCGGCATCATCTGCATCAGACGCTCATTCGCCACGCGATGCACGTCTTCCGGCGTCATCGGGTTAGCGCCGTTGCGATCGGCACCCCACAGCAACAGTAAATAACGTAAACGCTGTAACCCGGCCGTCGGACGCGCCTGAATCACGGTATACGCCCGCTGGGTATCCAGTTTCACGGAAGACACCACCGCAACCGGATAACCTTCAGGGAACCGGCCGCCCAAGCCGGAGGTCACCAGGACATCGCCGACGCGAATATCGGTATTCGCCGGGAGATGCTCAAGCTGTAAATCGTCGGTGCAACCGTTACCTGCGGCAATCACGCGGATATCGTTACGCAGGACCTGAATCGGCAGCGCATGGGTCGCATCGCAAATTAGCAGCACGCGGCTGGTGAGTTTCGCTACCGCCACCACCTGGCCAACGACGCCTTTATCGCTGATCACCGGCTGGCCTTCATACACGCCGTTCACGCTGCCTTTGTCGATAACCACCTGATCGCTGTAGGGATCGTTAACGGTGGAGATC
Organism: Atlantibacter sp. MEI4A-1023; assembly: GCF_056155425.1. Lineage (NCBI taxonomy): Bacteria > Pseudomonadati > Pseudomonadota > Gammaproteobacteria > Enterobacterales > Enterobacteriaceae > Atlantibacter > Atlantibacter sp. MEI4A-1023. Next base: position 464,217 of record NZ_CM149568.1, on the reverse strand, counting down.
ACTTGGGTAACCATTTTCTGCTCGTCCTGACGCAGCGGTGAGCCCAACAGCTCGCGCAGACGCGCATTTTCCTGGCGGTACTGGCCCAGCAATAGAATTTCGCTGTTTTTTAACAATAACTCCTGACGTAGCGCCCGGTTTTCTAACTCAAGTTGATCGCGTGACGCCAGGGTTTGAGACACGTTGTCCAGTAATTGACGTGGACCATTTGATACAAAGTAGAAGGGACTGACGGCGGTATCCATGTACGTTCGGATCTGGCTGAACGTACCGAGGCGGCTGTCGGCGATAATGACACCAAGCGCCACCAGAACCGCCAGGATCAGGCGAAACTGTAGCGACGGGCCACGGCTAAAAATTGGCTTCATAGGCTATGCGTATTCCTCGGCTGCAAGAAAAGGGCAGACCTTACGGCTGCCCTTACCTGCGGCTGATTACTCTTCGCTGAACAAGTCGCCGCCGTGCATGTCGATCATTTCCAGTGCCTTGCCGCCGCCGCGGGCTACGCAGGTCAATGGATCTTCCGCGACCACTACCGGAATGCCGGTTTCTTCCATCAGTAGACGGTCAAGGTTACGCAGCAGTGCGCCACCGCCGGTGAGCACCATACCGCGCTCGGAGATATCAGACGCCAGCTCCGGCGGGCACTGTTCAAGCGCAACCATCACGGCGCTCACGATACCGGTTAACGGCTCTTGCAGCGCTTCGAGAATTTCATTGGAGTTGAGCGTAAAGCCACGCGGCACGCCTTCTGCCAGGTTACGACCGCGCACTTCGATTTCACGCACTTCATCACCCGGATAGGCGGAACCGATTTCATGCTTGATACGCTCAGCGGTAGCTTCGCCGATCAGCGAGCCATAGTTACGACGCACATAATTGATGATAGCTTCGTCAAAGCGGTCACCGCCGATACGCACGGAGGAGGAATACACTACGCCGTTCAGGGAGATCACCGCCACTTCGGTGGTACCGCCACCGATATCCACCACCATAGAACCGGTTGCTTCGGAAACCGGCAACCCGGCACCGATAGCGGCCGCCATCGGTTCTTCGATCAGGAACACTTCACGTGCGCCTGCGCCCTGCGCGGATTCGCGGATAGCACGGCGTTCTACCTGGGTCGCGCCAACCGGCACACACACCAGCACACGCGGGCTTGGGCGCATAAAGCTGTTGCTATGCACTTGCTTGATGAAGTGTTGCAGCATTTTTTCCGTGACAAAGAAGTCGGCGATTACGCCGTCTTTCATCGGGCGAATCGCCGCGATGTTGCCAGGCGTACGGCCCAGCATTTGTTTCGCATCATGACCGACGGCGGCAACGCTTTTCGGCGAGCCTGCGCGGTCCTGACGAATGGCCACAACGGAAGGCTCATTCAGTACGATGCCTTGTCCTTTTACATAAATGAGGGTATTCGCGGTACCCAGGTCAATGGACAGGTCATTGGAAAACATGCCACGAAATTTTTTCAACATACTAAGGGATAATCCTGAAAGCTGGGGCGGAAAACAAAATCCGCTTACTTTACCAACCACACGACGCAGCGACAAGGCGCAAAAAATGTTCTGCGACGGTGAAAAAGAGTGCCGTTCTCGCCTCTTTCGTCAGCGCATTACCCACCACTCGCCATCCTGCTAAAAGCATCGTTCGCGAAGGGTACTCATAACGCAAAGAGGTTATAAACTGGCTGTATATTTGCTGCGTGAATCTGTCCGGCAGGCGCACTCGCCCCCTTGAGATGCAGCGCGCGTTATTCTACGTGAAATCTGGCTAAACGGCAGGTCAAACCGAGAATCTTTGAGAATATTTTTTCACGCTGGTATCCAGGGGCTGCGAGGCCGAGAAGAAATCGCCCTGGCCGCCCGTCACGCCGCGTTCCACCAGGGTCTGCCATTCGCTTCGGCTACGAATGCCCGCCGCAAATAACTGGGCTTGCGTACCGCTGCAAGCCTCTACCAGACTCTGCACAAACAGTTGATTTTCTGTACGCTTTTCAATATTGCGCACCAGCCCCGGATGGAGCTTCACCACCTCGACATTGAGATCGTTGATGTACGCGGTGCTGACCACGGTTAATCCGGCCTGTACCACGCCGATACGCGCCCCCAATGCCTGTATTAATCGCACAACCGGTTGTAAACGGTTGATGTGTTGACAAACATCCGCCTCTGCAAGTTCAAAAAGAATGCGTTTTCTTTGCGTTTTTTCACACTGCATCAGCGTATCGCGCAGCCAGCGCTGGAATGGCGGGCGGATCAACGCCTCCACAGAGACGGGAACAGCAAGGGTTTCTTCCGGCCAGAAGCGTAAAAACGGGATCACGCGGGTAATAATTTGCCGGTCGAACTGCTCGGCAAGGCCAAACTGGATCACCATCGGCATAAACTCCGCCGCCAGCACTTCTTCCTTGCCATCGAAGATACGGCACATTAATTCCCGGTGATGCACCCAGCCTTCACGCGTGACGGCGGGTTTTTGGTAGAATCGCGGGCCGCCGCGCTGTAAGGCATTTTCGATCAGCGTGCGCCAGCGTACGTTGCCGCGCCCCTTCTCCGGCAGCGATTCGTCATACACCGACCAGCCGTTTCCCCCCTGCAATACCGCGTTGCGCGTCGCCACCTGGGCGCTTTCGATAACATTTTCGATGCTCTGGCCGCCCCGAAAGGCGCAAATGCCGATATGCAGCATATCGGCGCTGTCCAGCATACGTGTGGGAGGAAGCGCATCCACGGCGTTCAGCAACTGGCTGGCGATGCCCTCCGCCTCCTTAAGCGTACGGTGGGGCAGCAGCACGGCAAAATCGCTGCGAAAATAGCGCGCCAGCAGTGCGCCGGGGTAGCGCATAATAAAGGTAGAAAACATATTTATCAGATTGAAGAGATATTCTTCTACCGCCGTTTTGCCCCAGGTTTCGCGCAGAGTGTCGAAATCCGGCAGGCGCATCATCATCACTACGCCATGCGCGCCCGCGCTCTCCTGATCTTCCAACAGCGTCGCGAGCTGATTATCAAAAAATAGTCGGTTGCTCAGGCCGGTTTTTGAGTCCTGGGCCGCAAAGGCGCGGATCAGGGTGTCCATACGGTTGCGCTGCTCGCTGGCATGCTGAATATCTGACAGCAAAATATCCATCGCGCTGCTGGCGCGCGTCGGCCACTCATGCATCGAGCCGAGTACCCGGTTGCCGCGCTCGCCGTTAAGTATCCGGCTGGCCCGCGTTTCCAGCAGCTCCAGCCCGGAAAGCTGGCGTTTAATCCAACGTCCCCCCAGGAAAATCATCGCCACCATAAAGATGATGGCAATACTCAACGGCGCAGTGGTCAACACGGAGCGAAAGTAATTCACCACCGGATCGCTCCAGGTTACGCGTACAGCCAGGCCAGGATTTTTCAGTAAATTAAACGTCTCGCTGCGCCAGCGTTCCACACCGCCCAGTTGCCGGTACATACGCGGCGCGTTGACTTCTACCAGCGTGTGCCCGTTTTTAATAAATTCGATTCGCGAGATATCAACGGGGGCCATCATGCCCGCCAGGCGAGGTGCCAGATCTTCCGGCGTGTTGATGAGCAGTTCATTGTCGATCACCGTCACCACGGCGGAGATCCGCTTCTCCAGCTTATAATGAACGGAGTTGTAAAAACTGGCGGCGCAGCCGAAGAGCGTGACCAGAATCGCCAGACTGGTCAGCAAGGTAACGAAGGCAGAGAATTTCGTCGTTAATCGCATCCTTGAGTTAACTCCGTTTTGGGGTGATACCAGCAACCTTTAAGGTTGTCCTCGCGACAATAAAAGTGAGTGCTAACTAATTAGCCAGAGCCGCGCATAGTAGCAAACGACGTCAGGTTTAACAGGATTTATTGCGTTAAATCGGCATTGCGTTTCAATAAGCGAGTATAGTCTTCAACGATTATTTTCCAATGCTAACGACCCGGTAAGGAGTAGTAGACATGCAAGCTTTGATTCTCGATCAGCAGGATGGAAAAACGATTTCCGCTGTAAAAACGATTGATGAAAACCAACTCCCCGAAGGAAACGTCACCGTCGATATTGACTGGTCCAGCCTGAATTATAAAGATGCGCTCGCCATTACCGGAAAAGGTAAAATTATCCGTAACTTCCCCATGGTGCCGGGCATCGACTTCGCGGGCCGGGTTCGCCACAGCGAAGATCCGCGCTTCCATGCGGGCCAGGCCGTGCTGCTAACCGGCTGGGGCGTGGGCGAAAACCATTGGGGCGGCCTGTCGCAGATGGCGCGGGTCAATGGCGACTGGCTGGTTGCGATGCCGGAAGGGCTGGATGGTCGTAAAGCAATGATCATCGGTACCGCAGGTTTCACGGCGATGCTGTGTGTGATGGCGTTGGAAGATGCGGGTATTACGCCGCAAAGCGGTGAAGTCGTGGTCACCGGCGCCAGCGGCGGCGTAGGCAGTACGGCGGTGGCGCTGCTGCATAAGCTGGGTTATCAGGTTGCGGCAGTATCCGGCCGCGAAAGCACCCATGACTATCTGCGTAAGCTGGGCGCTAACCGTATCCTGGGCCGCGAGGAGTTCGCCGAAACCCGTCCGCTGGAAAAACAAATTTGGGCAGGCGCAGTCGATACCGTTGGCGATAAAGTGTTGGCCAAAGTGCTGGCGCAGATGAACTACGGCGGTTGCGTTGCGGCATGCGGCCTGGCGGGCGGCTTCGCGCTACCGACTACCGTGATGCCGTTTATCCTGCGTAATGTCCGTTTGCAGGGGGTCGATTCCGTGATGACGCCAGCCGAGCGCCGCGCCGAAGCCTGGAAACGCCTGGTTCGCGATCTGCCTGCCTCCTTCTATGAGCAAGCCACCCATGAAATCCCGCTGGCAGAAGCGCCGCGTCTGGCTAATGACATTATGAATAATGCCACTCAGGGCCGTACCCTGGTAAAAATCCGCTAAGGCAATGAGGGGCCGCAGCGCCCCTCTGTTCAATTTTTTGTGACAAATTCGCCGTAAACCATTTTCTTCGTCATGCTTAATGACTACGTCAAGGAGCATGCCATGAAAAAGCTATCCCGGCTGACCGAAGCCGATGTCACCCCCGAATCGGTATTTATGATGAAGCGCCGCCAGGTCCTGCAGGCGTTGGGCCTTGGCGCTGCCGCGTTATCCCTGCCCCGCGTTGCGCAGGCGGATTTACTCTCCTGGTTTAAAGGCAACGATCGCCCGCCCGCACCCGCCGGCAAACCGCTGGAATTCAGCAAGCCGCAGCAATGGCAAAGCGCGCTGGAACTCACCCCGGAAGATAAGGTCACGGGTTACAACAATTTCTATGAATTTGGCCTGGATAAGGCCGATCCGGCCGCCAATGCCGGCAGCCTGCCTGTTCAACCCTGGCAATTAAAAATTGATGGCGAGGTCGCCAAACCATTGACGTTTGATTATGACGATCTGCATAAGCGTTTCCCGCTGGAAGAGCGTATCTACCGGATGCGCTGCGTGGAGGCCTGGTCGATGGTGGTACCGTGGATTGGCTTCCCGCTTGCCAGTCTGTTGGCGCAGGTCGAGCCCACCAGCCGGGCACGTTATGTGGCGTTCAAAACCCTGTATGCCCCAGAAGTTATGCCCGGTCAGAAAGACCGCTTTATTGGCGGCGGGCTGGAATACCCTTATGTTGAAGGATTACGCATTGATGAGGCGATGCATCCGCTGACCCTGCTTACTGTCGGGGTCTATGGAAAAGCGCTGCCGCCGCAAAATGGCGCGCCGGTGAGGTTAACCGTGCCCTGGAAATACGGCTTTAAAGGGATCAAGTCCATCGTCAGCATTACCCTGACCGAGCAAAGACCGCCCACGACCTGGAACCTTGCCGCCGCCAATGAGTACGGTTTTTACGCCAACGTAAACCCCCATGTGGATCATCCGCGCTGGTCGCAAGCCAGTGAACGCTTTATTGGATCGGGTGGAATTCTGGATGTGAAACGCCAGCCGACACTGCTGTTTAATGGGTACGCCGATCAGGTGGCATCGCTGTACCACGGTCTCGATTTACGGGAGAATTTTTGAGTGCGGCTGAATGCAAAACAGATCGTCTGGCTAAAAGTCGTTTTTCATCTGGCGGCGTTTTTGCCGCTGGTTTGGCTGTTCTGGGCGGCAAGCCAGGGATATTTCAGCGCCGATCCGGCAAAAGATATTCAGCACTTTACCGGTAGGATGGCTCTGAAATTACTGCTGGCGACCTTGTTGGTCTCCCCGCTGGCGCGTTACGCTAAACAGCCGTTGCTGATCAGAACCCGGCGTATGCTGGGCCTGTGGTGCTTCGCCTGGGCGAGCCTGCATTTAACCAGCTATGCCTTACTGGAACTGGGCATTCATAATGTGGCGCTGCTGGGTAAAGAACTGATTAGCCGTCCCTATCTGACCCTGGGGATCCTCAGTTGGCTGATTTTGTTGGCGCTCGCCCTGACATCGCCACAGATCATGCAGCGTAAACTGGGGCGAAACTGGCAAAAACTGCATAACTTCGTGTATCTGGTCGCCATCCTTGCGCCGATTCATTATATGTGGTCGGTAAAGACGCTTTCCCCACAGCCGTTGATTTACGCCGCGCTGGCGGCTGGGCTTTTAGCGCTACGTTACAAGAAGTTCCGCCAATGGTGGCGATAAGGCGAGGTTCTGTGCAGTTGTGCTCAATTCTTTTCACTTCCGCTGCGGTCTCGCAGATATCGGTTGATAATCTTCCCTGATAAGACCAGTATTTAGCTGCCAATTGCTACGAAATCGTTATAATGTGCGACTTTGGTTTTCCAGCTGGCTGTTTTTTGGGCCGCCAGGTGATGACAATCAAGCAATCCAGGTATATTTTGTAATATCACCGAAATTGGCAGGAGATACAGGCACGATGACGGATAGATTCAACATACTGCTGTTAAATGGCCCGAATTTGAACATGCTCGGCACACGTGAGCCTGAGAAGTACGGCAGCCAAACGCTGGCAGACATTGTTACTAATTTGAAAGCCCAGGCAGCATCGTTGAACGTCTCGCTGGATGACCTGCAATCCAATGCGGAGTATGTGTTGATTGACCGCATTCATCAGGCAAAGGACAAGGTGGATTACATCCTGATCAATCCGGCTGCGTTCACCCACACCAGTGTTGCCATTCGTGATGCGCTGTTGGCGGTGAGCATTCCGTTTATCGAGATCCACCTGAGCAATGTCCACGCCCGTGAGCCCTTCCGGCATCACTCATATCTCTCGGATATCGCTGCCGGCGTCATCTGCGGATTCGGCGCTGACGGCTATTCCTATGCACTACAGACGGCGGTAAAACGCCTGTCACACTCAAACTAAACAAGAGTACGGAACCCACTCATGGATATTCGTAAGATTAAAAAACTGATCGAGCTGGTTGAAGAATCAGGCATTGCTGAACTGGAAATTTCTGAGGGCGAAGAATCGGTACGTATTAGCCGCGCCCCGGTGAACACCGGTTTCCCAATGATGCAGCAAGCTTATGCCGCACCGATGATGCAACAGCAGCAACCTGCGCTGTCTAACGCTATCGCGCCAGCCGCCGCGCCGGCAATGGAAGCGCCAGCCGTCGCTGAAATCAGTGGTCACATCGTACGTTCCCCAATGGTTGGTACCTTCTACCGTACCCCGAGCCCGGACGCGAAAGCGTTTGTGGAAGTGGGCCAGAAAGTAAACGTGGGCGACACGCTGTGCATCGTTGAAGCAATGAAAATGATGAACCAGATCGAAGCTGATAAATCAGGCGTAGTGAAAGCTATCCTGGTAGAAAACGGTCAACCGGTTGAATTTGACGAGCCGCTGGTCGTCATCGAGTAACGAGGCGAACATGCTGGATAAAATTGTTATCGCCAACCGCGGCGAGATCGCATTGCGTATTCTTCGTGCCTGTAAAGAACTGGGCATCAAGACCGTCGCTGTGCACTCAAGCGCGGATCGCGATTTAAAACACGTATTGCTGGCGGATGAGACGGTCTGTATCGGCCCGGCTCCGTCCGTAAAAAGCTATCTGAATATCCCGGCTATCATCAGCGCCGCTGAAATCACCGGCGCGGTGGCAATCCATCCGGGTTACGGCTTCCTCTCCGAGAACGCCAACTTTGCCGAGCAGGTTGAACGCTCCGGCTTTATCTTCATCGGCCCGAAAGCCGACACTATCCGCCTGATGGGCGACAAAGTGTCTGCGATCACCGCGATGAAGAAAGCAGGCGTCCCAACTGTACCGGGCTCTGACGGCCCGCTGACCGACGACATGGACGCCAACCGTGCCCATGCGAAACGCATCGGCTACCCGGTGATCATCAAAGCCTCTGGCGGCGGCGGCGGTCGCGGTATGCGCGTTGTGCGCGGCGATGCTGAGCTGGCGCAATCCATCTCCATGACCAAAGCCGAAGCGAAAGCCGCTTTCAGCAACGACATGGTTTACATGGAGAAATACCTCGAGAACCCACGCCACATTGAGATTCAGGTGCTGGCTGACGGTCAGGGTAACGCGATCTATCTGGCGGAACGTGACTGCTCCATGCAGCGTCGCCACCAGAAAGTGGTCGAAGAAGCACCGGCACCGGGCATCACCCCGGAACTGCGCCGCTTCATCGGCGAGCGTTGCGCGAAAGCCTGTGTGGATATCGGCTATCGCGGCGCGGGTACCTTTGAGTTCCTGTTCGAAAACGGCGAGTTCTATTTCATCGAGATGAACACCCGTATTCAGGTTGAACACCCGGTTACCGAAATGATCACCGGCGTTGACCTGATTAAAGAGCAGCTGCGTATCGCTGCCGGTCAGCCGCTGTCCATCAAGCAAGAAGAAGTGCAGGTAAAAGGCCATGCGGTAGAATGCCGTATCAACGCCGAAGATCCGAACACCTTCCTGCCAAGCCCGGGTAAAATCACCCGTTTCCACGCGCCAGGCGGTTTTGGCGTGCGTTGGGAGTCTCATATTTATGCCGGTTACACCGTACCGCCATACTATGACTCCATGATCGGCAAGCTGATCTGCTACGGCGAAACCCGTGATGTGGCGATTGCTCGCATGAAAAACGCGCTTCAGGAATTGATCATCGACGGCATCAAAACCAACGTTGATCTGCAGACACGCATCATGAACGATGAACACTTCCAGCAAGGTGGTACTAACATCCACTATCTGGAGAAAAAACTCGGTCTCGCCGAGAAGTAATCGCTCAGCAGTAAAAAAGGCCGGTCTTCCGGCCTTTTTTTATTCCCCCCTGCGCCCCATAGGTTACAATCGCGGCTTTTACAATTAACCTGGGATGACAATGGACAAACGCTTTGTTCAGGCACACAGAGAAGCCCGCTGGGCACTGTGGCTGACCCTTCTCTATCTCGCCGCCTGGTTAGTGGCTGCTTACTTACCTGATTCCACCCTCGGGTTCACCGGGCTTCCTCACTGGTTTGAGATGGCCTGCCTGCTGGTGCCGTTGATTTTTATTGTGTTGTGTTGGCTGATGGTGAAAGTGATTTACCGCGATATTTCGCTGGAGGACGACAATGCAGCATGAAGTGATCCTGCCTCTGGTTGCGTATTTGCTGGTGGTGATGGGACTGTCGATTTATGCCATCCGGCGTCGCGCCAGCGGCAGCTTTTTGAACGAATATTTCCTCGGAAGCCGTTCCATGGGCGGCTTCGTGCTGGCGATGACGCTCACCGCGACCTATATCAGCGCCAGTTCATTTATTGGCGGGCCTGGCGCAGCCTATAAATATGGTCTGGGTTGGGTATTGCTGGCGATGATCCAACTACCGGCGATTTGGCTGTCGCTGGGCATTTTAGGTAAGAAATTCGCGATTCTGGCGCGCCGCTACAACGCCGTGACGCTGAACGATATGCTGTTTGCCCGCTACCAAAGCCGTTTACTGGTATGGCTGGCGAGCATTAGTCTGCTGGTGGCGTTTGTGGGCGCGATGACGGTGCAGTTTATCGGTGGCGCGCGGCTGCTTGAGACGGCAGCGGGCATTCCTTACGAAACCGGACTGCTGATTTTCGGCGTCAGTATCGCACTGTACACGGCGTTTGGTGGCTTTCGCGCCAGCGTATTAAACGACACCATGCAGGGTATGGTGATGCTGATTGGCACCATCCTGCTGTTGATTGGCGTGGTGCATGCCGCTGGCGGGCTGCCGAGCGCGGTGGAAAAACTCCAGCATATCGACCCGAAACTGATCGCCCCGGAAGGCGCTGGCGACATGCTTTCTCCCGCCTTTATGACCTCGTTCTGGGTGCTGGTCTGCTTCGGGGTGATCGGCCTTCCCCATACCGCGGTACGCTGCATTTCGTATAAAGACAGTAAAGCCGTGCACCGCGGGATGATCATCGGCACTATCGTGGTGGCTATCCTGATGTTCGGTATGCACCTTGCCGGGGCGCTGGGTCGTGCCGTTTTGCCGGATCTGAAAGTCCCGGATCTGGTGATCCCCACGCTAATGGTGACTGTGCTACCGCCGGTTGCGGCGGGCATCTTTTTAGCTGCGCCGATGGCGGCGATTATGTCGACCATCAACGCCCAGCTGTTGCAGTCGTCCGCCACGATCGTCAAAGATCTCTGGCTCAATATCCGTCCCGATCAGATCCATAATGAAAAGGGGCTGAAGCGCATGTCCTCGGCGATCACGTTGATACTGAGCGTGCTGTTGCTGCTGGCGGCATGGCGCCCGCCTGAAATGATCATCTGGCTTAATCTGCTGGCGTTTGGTGGCCTGGAAGCGGTTTTCCTGTGGCCGCTGGTGCTGGGGCTGTACTGGGAAAAAGCCAACGCTACAGGCGCTTTAAGCGCAATGATTTGCGGCGGCGTGCTTTATGCCGTGCTCGCCACATTTAACGTGCACTACTTTGGGTTCCATCCCATCGTACCGTCGTTATTAATAAGTTTGCTGGCTTTCCTGTTGGGCAACCTGTTTGGTCGCCCGGTAGCCGAAGCCGCTGTTGTTTCATCCGCTGATAAATAAAGAGTGACGCTATGCCATGGATCCAACTGAAAATTAACACTACCGGTACTCATGCGGAGGACCTCGGCGACGCGCTAATGGAAAGCGGTGCGGTATCCGTCACCTTTCAGGATACCCACGATACGCCGGTATTCGAGCCGCTGCCGGGCGAAACCCGCCTGTGGGGCGATACCGATGTGATCGGGCTGTATGATGCCGAAACCGATATGAAAGACGTGGTGGCGATCCTGGAAAACCAGCCGCTGTTGGGCGCGGGTTTTTACCACAAAATCGAGCAGTTAGAAGATAAAGACTGGGAGCGCGAGTGGATGGATAACTTCCACCCGATGCGTTTCGGCGAGCGCCTGTGGATTTGCCCGAGCTGGCGCGATGTCCCCGATGCAAACGCCGTGAATGTGATGCTCGATCCGGGCCTGGCGTTCGGTACCGGCACGCACCCCACTACCTCGCTGTGCCTGCAATGGCTGGACGGCCTGGATCTCGCCGGTAAAACGGTAATCGACTTCGGCTGCGGCTCCGGCATTCTCGCTATCGCTGCGCTTAAACTGGGCGCAGCCAAAGCCATCGGTATCGATATCGATCCGCAGGCCATTCAGGCCAGCCGCGATAACGCCCAGCGCAACGGTGTTTCTGAGCGTCTGGAACTCTATCTGCCGCATAACCAACCGGAACAGATGCAGGCCGACGTGGTGGTCGCCAACATTCTGGCGGGCCCGCTGCGTGAACTGGCCCCGCTGATTAGCGTATTACCGGTTCAGGGCGGCCTGTTAGGCTTGTCTGGCGTGCTGGCAAGCCAGGCGGAAAGCGTCTGCGAAGCCTATCAGGAATTATTCAGCCTCGACCCGGTGGTTGAAAAAGAAGAGTGGTGCCGCATTACCGGCGTTAAAAACTGATCTTTGAGAACATGGTGCAGGCCATGTTCTCAATTCCCCGTATCCAGCTCTGAAATCCCCTTCTGATTTATCCGTCCTCTTTATAATAAGCCGCCCCGATATCACCGGGGTGGACCATCAGATATCGTAGATTCACCGGACGAATGAAATGAAAATGCGTTTAGCAACATCGCTGTTATTTGCCGCAGGCCTGATGCCTGCGCTGGCTTTGGCTTCCCACTGGAGTTACGAGGGCCATGCCTCCCCGGAACATTGGGGCGAGCTTAGCAATGAATTTAAAGAGTGCCAGGCAGGTAAAAACCAGTCGCCGATCGACATCAGCGGCTCCCTGGAAGCACATATTGCACCGCTGAAAGTGCAGTACTCCCAGGGCCCTGTCGTGCTGCTAAATAACGGCCACACCATCCAGGCCAGCTTTGACCAAAAGGCCGATAACACCGTTAATTTTGACAATATCAACGTCGATTTGCAGCAATTTCACTTCCATGCGCCCAGCGAGAATACCCTCAACGGTAAGCATGCTGCGATGGAAATGCACCTGGTGCATAAAGAGAACAACGGCGACATTGTGGTGGTGGCTGTGATGTTTGACATCGGTGCAGAGAATGCGGCGCTGGCGGAATTGTGGAAGAAAATGCCGCAACAAGCGGAAAAAAGCGCGCCGCTGACCACCAAAATCGATATGAATAGTCTGCTGCCCGCCGACAAAACGTACTGGCGCTTTAGCGGCTCGCTAACCACGCCGCCCTGCTCCGAGGGTGTGACATGGCTGGTGATGAAGCACCCTCTGACGCTGTCAGAAGCGCAGCTTCAGCAATTCAAGACCGTTATGCACCATGACAATAACCGCCCGGTCCAGCCGTTACATGGTCGTGTGGTGGTTGAATAATCAGCGCGGCTGTTGAATCGCCCTGCTCAAAAAATGAGAGCGAGTTCTCAAAATTCGCTCTCATTGCCTGAAAAACCAGCAAATACATCCGGGTTGTTTCCCGATATTTCCAGCTCTGGCGTGAGAAGTCATAAGAAATTGTTGTTGAACACAAAATAATCTTATTCAATTAACCTGATGAAATTTATATGAAATTCACGTTTTCTACCCTGCACTCTGGCGATTCCTTGATCTACACCCTCTGATTGTTCAAAGTTTGGCCTTTCATCTCGCGTCAAAAATGCGTAATATACGCCGCCTTGCAGGCACAGTATGGTCATTTCTTAACTCATGCGCATCGGACACCACCAACTCAGAAATCGCCTGATTGCAGCGCCCATGGCCGGTATTACTGACCGTCCATTCAGGACGCTGTGTTATGAGATGGGGGCCGGACTGACCGTTTCCGAGATGATGTCGTCTAACCCACAGGTATGGGAAAGCGACAAATCACGGCTTCGGATGGTTCATGTCGATGAGCCGGGTATTCGCACCGTGCAGATTGCCGGAAGTGTACCTGATGAGATGGCCCAGGCCGCGCGTATCAACGTGGAAAATGGCGCCCAAATTATTGATATCAATATGGGGTGCCCGGCGAAAAAGGTGAATCGTAAGCTGGCGGGCTCAGCCCTGCTGCAGTACCCCGAACAGGTGAAGTCAATCCTGAACGCGGTAGTCAACGCAGTGGACGTGCCTGTGACGCTGAAGATTCGTACCGGCTGGGATCCAGAACACCGCAATTGTGTAGAGATTGCCCAACTGGCGGAAGATTGCGGTATTCAAGCGCTGACGATTCATGGCCGCACCCGGGCATGTTTATTTCAGGGAAACGCGGAATACAGCAGTATTCGGACAGTTAAGCAGAGAGTTTCCATTCCGATTATCGCGAATGGCGACATTACCGACCCGCTTAAAGCCAGGGCCGTGCTCGACTATACAGGGGCAGATGCCTTGATGATAGGACGCGCAGCCCAGGGAAGACCCTGGATCTTCCGGGAAATCCAGCATTATCTGGACACTGGGGAGTTGCTGCCCCCTCTGCCTCTGGTAGAGGTTAAGCGCTTGCTTTGTGCGCACATTCGCGAACTGCATAGCTTCTATGGCGAAGCGAAAGGGTACCGAATTGCGCGTAAACACGTTTCCTGGTATTTACAGGAACATGCTCCAGATGACCAGTTTCGGCGCACATTCAACGCCATAGAGGACGCCAGCGAGCAGCTGGAGGCGTTGGAGGCATACTTCGAAAATTTTGCGTATACACAGAATCAATCATCATGCGTCGAGGCAGTAACTGAGTGAGTCTGCGGAGCTTATCACCGTAAGCGACAAGATGAACGCAGGTTGCCAGCGAAGGCAGGTTGAGAGATGAAGTGTAAAACAGAAATAAAGAGCTAACAGAACTATGTTCGAACAACGCGTAAATTCTGACGTACTAACCGTTTCTACCGTCAACTCTCAGGATCAGGTAACTCAAAAGCCCCTGCGTGACTCGGTTAAACAGGCACTGAAGAACTATTTTGCTCAATTGAACGGTCAGGATGTGAATGACCTGTATGAGCTGGTACTGGCTGAAGTTGAACAGCCCCTGTTGGACATGGTGATGCAGTACACCCGCGGTAACCAAACCCGCGCTGCGCTGATGATGGGTATCAACCGCGGTACTCTGCGTAAGAAACTCAAAAAATATGGCATGAACTAATTTCGATTAGCTCATTGCTGTGTAAAAAGGCGCTAACCGGCATGGGGAAGCGCCTTTTTTATTGCGGTTTTACATAGCGGCAAACAGCGAAGGTTGAAACGACGTCGCGCTGAGGTTATCCGTCGTTAACAGCTTTAACATGTTATCCACCAAATCCTCCACCAGCGCGAAAAGATTAAACGCACTCGGTTCGCTCAGCCAATTACTGATTATTCCGTTAATACAACTTTGTAATAATATTATCGTTACATCAATGTTTATCGCGGCGCTGACCTGGCCGCTTTCGACACAGTGTTTAAGCGCCTTTGCTAAATTGTCTTTATCGAAACACGCGCTATTTTTAATTTCATACTCTGAGGTCATGTCAGACGTAAATTCACATTTATGATACAATATCTCCATTAATGCGCGATTTTTAGGATCCACCGCAACGGCTTTTAATGGCGCGATCAAAGTGTTTCGCAATTCACTAAGCGGGTCGCCATGCTCATGAGTAATGAAACAGGTTGCTTCTTTTTCCTTTAGTTCTTCTTGCTGTTTCCATATCTCATTAAATAACTCCGCCTTGCTGGAAAAGTGCCAGTATATCGCCCCACGCGTCACGTGCGCGGCGTCAGCGATGTCCGTCAACGTGGTATTCGACACCCCGCGCCGGGCAAACTCCGCAATGGCGGTGTCAATCAGGAGCTGGCGCGTTTTCATCGCGTCCAGTTTTGTTTTGCGCACGTTGTCTCTCCTCATCGCAAGCAACCTGTCGAAAGAAGAAAATAATATTTTCAACACCACAGCCGTGTCATTTTTAATTCCCTCATATCTACATTTGAAAACAATTTTGGGAATTTAAAAATATACTCACTCATTTTATGCAAAAACAATTTTCATTCTCAATATGAATACATTCACACAGGAATTAAATCATGATGAAAAATAAACAAAGGAGAAAGTAAGAAACATGCCGACACATATTAATTCCTAATTTTGCTTTTTTGTGCTGAAAAAAAGAGACGCCATCACCCGCTCACTTACATTGCCCACGGATTGTTTGTAGGATCGCCCATTACATTTATTTGATTAACTCTGATGCCAGCTTGAGGGATGACACTCTGCCATCGGTTTATAAAAGGAATAGTGATGACAAAACATAATGGGGCTAAATGTTTATTCCTCTTTCTACTGATTTCAGGAATGTTCATTAGTGGATGCGATGATAAAAATAACATGCCATCAGGTAACGAACCGCCTTCGGTCGTGGTACATGTCGTTAAAGCCGCTCCCTTTGCTGTAACCACAGAACTGCCCGGGCGCACTTCCGCTTTTCGTATCGCTGAAGTCCGTCCTCAGGTTGGCGGGATTATCCTGAAGCGTAATTTCGCCGAGGGTAGCGATATTACGGCAGGTTCCTCGCTGTATCAGATCGATCCTGCGACCTATCAGGCGACGTTTGATAGCGCAAAAGCCACATTAGCCAGGGCGCAGGCGGCAGCAGAGATTGCCCATCTGACCGTAAAACGCTATCAGCCGCTGGTTGGCACGCAATACGTCAGTAAGCAGGAGTATGATCAATCGGTGGTCAGCGCCAAACAAGCCGATGCCGATGTGCTCAGTGCCCAGGCCGCCGTTGAGTCCGCACGCATTAACCTGGCATATACCAAAGTCACCTCCCCTATCAGCGGCAGGATCGGCAAATCTACCGTCACAGAAGGCGCGCTGGTCACCGACGGCCAGGCCACCGCGCTGGCAACGGTACAGCAACTCGATCCGATTTATGTCGATCTCACCCAGTCCAGCAACGACTTTCTGCAACTTAAGCAGGCTATCGAGCAAGGTAGCCTGACGAAAGACAGCACCAGCGGCGTGAACATTATTATGGATAATGGCCAAACCTATGCGCATCCCGGGAAGCTTGAATTTACCGATGTGACCGTGGATGAAAGCACTGGCTCCGTGACGTTAAGGGCAGTGTTCCCTAATCCCGATCATCAGTTGTTGCCGGGGATGTTTGTCAGAGCGCGGGTCGATGAAGGTACCCAGCCTGACGCGATACTGGTGCCTCAGCAAGGCGTCACCCGGACACCGCGCGGCGACGCGTTAGTGATGGTGGTTGATGAACAGAACAAAGTTGAAACCCGCCCGGTCGTCGCATCCGAAGCCATAGGCGATCGGTGGCTGGTGAAAGAGGGACTTAAGCCGGGCGACAAAGTGATTGTCAGCGGCATACAGCATATTAAGGCAGGCGCAACGGTAAACCCGGTCACTGACGACGCCGCAGAAAAAACTCAGCAAGGCAGTCGCGAACATGGCTAATTTCTTTATTCAGCGACCGATCTTCGCCTGGGTTCTGGCTATTCTGTTGATGATTGCCGGCGGGCTGGCCATTATCCAGTTGCCCGTGGCTCAGTACCCAACAATAGCGCCGCCTGCCGTCGCCATCTCCGCTACCTATCCCGGTGCGGATGCGCAAACTGTTCAGGACTCCGTGACCCAGGTGATTGAGCAGAACATGAACGGCATCGATAACCTGATGTATATGTCCTCGACCAGCGATGCGTCTGGCAGTGTGACCATTACTCTGACCTTTGAATCCGGCACCGATCCCGATATCGCTCAGGTGCAGGTGCAAAATAAACTGCAGTTGGCGATGCCCCTGCTTCCTCAGGAGGTACAACAACAGGGCATCGGCGTTGAGAAATCGAGTAGCAGCTACTTACTGGTGGCAGGCTTTATCTCCTCTGATAACAGTATGAATCAGGAACAGCTGGGGGATTACGTCGCTTCAACGGTGAAAGATCCTATCAGCCGTACGCCTGGCGTGGGCGATGTGCAGCTCTTTGGCGCGCAGTTCGCTATGCGTATCTGGTTGGATAACAACGCGTTAAATAATTATCAACTGACGCCGGTTGACGTCGTCAATCAGTTAAAAATTCAGAACGCGCAAATCGCTGCGGGTCAGCTTGGCGGTACGCCTGCGGTGGCCGGACAGCAACTTAACGCTTCGATCATTGCCCAGACTCGCCTTAAGAGCGTTAAGGAGTTTGAAAACATCACGTTACGCGTAAATAAAGACGGCTCGCTGATCCGCCTTAAAGATGTGGCGCGCGTAGAGTTGGGTGGCGAAAACTACAACACCATAGCGAGAATCAACGGGAAACCCGCCGCAGGGTTAGGGATCAAACTGGCGACGGGCGCGAATGCCCTCGATACGGCTAAAGCCATAAAAGACGAGCTGGCGAAAATGCAGCCCTTCTTTCCAAAAGGCTTAAAAGTAACCTATCCCTATGACACCACGCCGTTTGTCCAAATCTCTATTAAAGAGGTGGTCAAAACCCTGTTCGAGGCCATCGTACTTGTGTTCCTGGTGATGTACCTGTTCCTGCAAAATATCCGCGCGACGCTCATCCCAACGATTGCCGTGCCTGTGGTTCTGCTGGGCACGTTCGCTTTGTTGTCTGCATTCGGGTACTCCATTAATACCCTCACGATGTTCGGGATGGTGCTTGCCATAGGTTTGCTGGTTGACGATGCCATCGTGGTCGTTGAAAACGTTGAACGTGTTATGGAAGAGGATCATCTGCCGCCTAAAGAAGCCACCAGCAAATCTATGGGGCAAATACAGGGCGCGCTGGTGGGCATCGCGATGGTGCTTTCCGCCGTATTTATCCCAATGGCTTTCTTTGGCGGTTCGACAGGTGCGATTTACCGACAATTTTCGATCACGATTGTTTCTGCCATGGCGCTGTCAGTGCTGGTCGCACTGATCCTGACGCCAGCGCTGTGCGCGACGCTGCTGAAACCGCCGTCAGGGGAGAAACATGATAAAAACGCCGGGCTGTTTGGTAAGTTCAACCGCTTATTCGATAAGAGCGTCGACCACTACAGTAATAGCGTAAGCCGGATTATTCACAGTACCACGCGCTATCTGGTTGTTTACGTGCTTATCGTGGCGGGAATGGTGATGCTGTTTATGAAGTTGCCTACTTCATTTCTGCCCGAGGAGGATCAGGGTGTGTTTATGACCCTGGTGCAACTACCTTCCGGCGCGACGCAGCAGCGCACCCAGAAAGTGCTTGATGAAATCAATGACTATTACCTGACCAAAGAAAGTAAAAACGTCGAATCCGTGTTCACGGTTAACGGGTTTAGCTTCAGCGGACAGGGGCAAAACGCCGGTATCGCGTTCATCAGCCTGAAACCCTGGGAAGAGCGTTCCGGTGACGAGAACAAGGCGCAGTCCATTATTGCGCGCGCGACGATGGCATTCAGGCATATTAGTGACGCGATGGTATTCCCGTTCAACCTGCCCGCCATTATCGAACTGGGCACCGCCACGGGTTTCGATTTTGAACTGATCGACCAGGCAAACCAGGGGCATGATGCCTTAACTCAGGCGCGCAATCAGCTATTGGGTGAAGCGGCTCAGCGTTCCGATGTGCTGGTCCGCGTCAGGCCGAATGGTCTGGAAGACACGCCGCAATTTAAGATCGATGTCGATCAGGATAAAGCGCAGGCGCTGGGTGTCGCGCTCTCCGATATCAACCAAACGCTGTCTACCGCACTGGGCGGCAATTACGTTAATGACTTTATTGATGAAGGCCGGGTGAAAAAGGTTTATCTCCAGTCGGATGCAAAATTCCGTATGTTGCCATCAGATCTTAATACGCTCTATGTGCGCAGCAGCAGCGGTGAAATGGTGCCGTTCTCGGCCT
This sequence comes from Atlantibacter sp. MEI4A-1023, assembly GCF_056155425.1. Taxonomy (NCBI): domain Bacteria; kingdom Pseudomonadati; phylum Pseudomonadota; class Gammaproteobacteria; order Enterobacterales; family Enterobacteriaceae; genus Atlantibacter; species Atlantibacter sp. MEI4A-1023. The sequence continues at coordinate 445,032 of NZ_CM149568.1, read as the reverse complement.
TCGCGTCATCACATTGGGTTAAAGGCTCACCGCGTCTTGAGCGGTATAACGGCTTGCCTTCTATGGAAATTCAGGGTGAAGCCATGCCGGGTAAAAGTACCGGGGAGGCCATGGAGGTGATGGAGTCACTGGCCGCTAAATTACCTTCTGGGTTTGGATATCAGTGGACTGGCATGTCCTATCAGGAAAGGTTATCCGGCAACCAGGCTCCTGCTTTATATGCCATCTCCCTGATTGTGGTGTTCCTGTGCCTCGCCGCGTTGTACGAGAGCTGGTCCATTCCGTTTTCTGTAATGCTGGTGGTGCCTCTGGGCGTGGTAGGAGCATTGCTTGCGGCGACGGTAAAAGGCCTGGATAACGACGTTTATTTCCAGGTCGGTTTGCTCACGACTATCGGTCTTTCCGCCAAAAACGCCATCCTGATTGTCGAATTTGCCAAAGACCTGATGGACAAAGAAGGTAAAAATCTTATCGAAGCAACGCTGGAAGCGGTACGGATGCGCCTTCGACCAATCCTCATGACATCACTGGCGTTTATCCTGGGCGTGTTGCCACTGGTTATTAGTAAAGGCGCCGGGAGCGGTTCACAGAATGCGGTGGGTACCGGAGTGATGGGCGGTATGCTTGCCGCGACGTTACTGGCCATTTTCTTTGTCCCGGTATTTTTTGTGGTAATTCGCCAACGGTTTAATAAAAAGTAACCCTGTAAAACATGAAAGACATCGGATGTCTTTCATGTTTTTACATGCTAAATACGTTGATTTATTAATGAGATAAACCCACCGCTGGAACTGAATATCTTTTCGGTTCCAGCGTAAATTTTCCTCTCCATTATTTTTACAATCCACATGAATTGAAAATAATGTGTGCTCCTCTCCATTTTTTGCCAGTGGTAAAATGCGTCTATCAAATCCAGCGCTATAAGGTTATGAATAATATTACCGTTAGCGAGGTTTGCTGGATGATTATTCTAATGAGGTAATACCATGAAGAAGTTAATCGCTGTAGCATCCCTTTGTGCAGTGTTAGCCGGTTGTGCGCATGACTCCCCATGTGTGCCGGTGTATGACGATCAGGGGCGTCTGGTCCATACCAACACCTGTATGAAAGGCACCACTCAGGATAACTGGGAAACAGCTGGCGCGATCGCTGGCGGCGCAGCAGCGGTAGCGGGCTTAACGATGGGTATCATCGCGCTGAGTAAATAATACCGGTCTGTTCCGAAACGGCGCGTTCATCGCGCCGTTTGCATCTAAACGGTGCAACTCTTTTTGTTAATCTCTTAATTTGTTATTTAATCGCACCAAAGCAAAATTAAAATTCCTGCAATAACTCACATTGCTTTATTTCTTTTTTCGGGCTTTAACTCTGCCTCGTGATTTATCTCACATCATTAATCATTCCTTACCCTGCCAATATTAACATGAGAAATTAATTAGTTACTTGACGGCGATGCCATTTAATTATTTTGCTCCAAAATGTGGCGCAGGTTGTAATTTCGCACCATTGGTGAGCATTACGTTTTACGTTTCCTGTCTACACTTCGCTTACTGCATCGAAATAAATGCGTTATCCCTCCGATGCAAAACTGGCACTCCCTTTGCTTTAACGTTTATGGCTGTTGCCACAGACAGGTAATTAGCGTGCCCAACGGGCCGCCAATATAACGATAATTTCGCCACACAGGATGCACTATGAAGAAGATGATTATTGCCACGCTTGCCGCGGCAGGCGCACTGATGGCTGTTGCAAATCAGGCACATGCAGGCGCGACATTTGACGCAGTAAAAAAGAAGGGTTTTGTTCAATGCGGTATTAGTGATGGCTTACCGGGATTTTCTTATGCGGATGCAGACGGTAAATTCAGCGGAATTGATGTTGATGTCTGCCGTGGCGTCGCGGCTGCCGTATTTGGCGATGCAACAAAAGTAAAATATACCCCGCTGACGGCGAAAGAACGCTTTACCGCACTGCAATCTGGCGAAGTGGATTTGTTATCCCGCAATACCACCTGGACATCTTCTCGCGATACCGGAATGGGTATGGCCTTTACTGGCGTGACCTATTATGACGGCATCGGCTTCCTGACCCATAACAAAGCGGGGCTGAAAAGCGCCAAAGAGCTGGATGGCGCAACGGTTTGTATTCAGGCGGGTACCGATACCGAGCTGAACGTGGCGGATTACTTCAAAGCCAATAACATGAAATACACGCCGGTGACCTTTGACCGCTCTGACGAATCGGCAAAAGCGCTGGAATCGGGCCGTTGCGATACCCTCGCCTCTGATCAGTCTCAGCTGTATGCCCTGCGCATTAAACTGAGCAACCCGGATGAATTTATCGTTCTGCCGGAAGTGATCTCGAAAGAGCCGCTGGGCCCGGTAGTGCGTCGCGGGGATGATGAATGGTTCTCCGTGGTACGCTGGACGCTGTTCGCTATGCTCAATGCAGAAGAGATGGGCGTCACGTCTAAAAACGTCGATGAGAAAGCCGCTAATCCTGCCACGCCGGACATGGGCCATCTTCTGGGCAAAGAAGGCGATTATGGCAAGGATCTGAAGCTGGATAACAAATGGGCTTACAACATCGTTAAGCAGGTCGGTAACTATGCCGAAGTGTTTGAACGTAACGTGGGTTCCGAAAGCCCGCTGAAAATCAAACGCGGTCAGAACAACCTCTGGAACAACGGCGGCATTCAATACGCTCCGCCGGTTCGTTAATCACGCACGTTGTTGTAACGGGCGCTGCGCCTTTGCGGCGCCCAAACCAGAGTTTTGTTACTGAGGTTCGCATATGCCCCATCACCGCCCAAACGCAAAAGGAGAATTCTCCTTTTCCAATCCCGCGGTTCGCGCCTGGCTGTTTCAAATACTGGCAATCGCCGCAGTTATTGGTATTGCTGTTTATCTGATCCACAACACCATTACAAACCTCAACAGTCGTGGCATTACGTCAGGGTTTGCTTTTCTCGATCGCGGCGCCGGATTTGGCATAGTTCAGCATTTGATTGATTATCAGCAAGGGGATACCTATGGCCGGGTTTTCCTGGTCGGGTTGCTTAACACCCTGCTAGTTTCTGCGCTGTGTATTGTGTTTGCGTCATTTCTTGGCTTCTTTTTAGGACTGGCGCGCCTGTCCGATAACTGGCTGTTACGCAAGCTTTCTACCGTTTATATCGAAACCTTCCGAAATATCCCGCCGTTGCTGCAAATTTTCTTTTGGTACTTCGCCGTACTGCGCAATTTGCCAGGCCCACGCCAGGCGGTGAATGCCTTTGACCTGGCGTTTCTCAGCAACCGGGGGCTTTATATCCCCGCACCGGCGTTAGGCGAAGGCGCGCTGGAATTCGTGCTGTCTATTCTTGTCGCGCTGGCGATCTCGGCGGGCCTGTTTCGCTTTAATAAGAACCATCAAATCAAAACAGGGCAGTTGCGGCGTACCTGGCCTGTGACGCTGGTACTGCTTATCGCACTGCCGCTGGTCGCTCACTGGACGTTTGGTGCCGCGCTACACTGGGACGTGCCCGAGTTACGTGGTTTCAACTTCCGAGGGGGAATGGCGCTAATCCCTGAGCTGGCAGCCCTGACGCTCGCACTCTCGGTTTATACCTCCGCATTTATCGCCGAGATCATTCGCGCCGGGATCCAGTCCGTTCCTTATGGTCAGCATGAAGCGGCACGGTCACTGGGTTTGCCGAACCCAGTAACGCTGCGCCAGGTGATTATTCCCCAGGCCATGCGCGTGATTATTCCGCCGTTGACCAGCCAGTATCTCAATATTGTTAAAAACTCTTCGCTGGCGGCGGCGATTGGCTACCCGGATATGGTGTCGCTGTTCGCTGGCACCGTACTGAACCAAACCGGTCAGGCGATTGAGACCATCGCTATCACCATGTCGGTCTATCTGATTATCAGCCTGACAATTTCTCTGCTGATGAACCTCTATAACCGGCACATTGCCCTGGTTGAGCGCTAAAGGAGCCATGATGAGCAAAGTACTCATGAGTCCTACCCCGCGCGTTGCCGCTACCGGCTCAGGACGCATGTGGGTGTGGGTTCGCAAAAATTTGTTTTCCAGCTGGTTTAATAGCCTACTGACATTATTTTGTTTGTGGATGATGTGGGAATTGATTCCGCCGCTGCTCAATTGGACGCTGTTTCAGGCTAACTGGATTGGTGAAACGCGCGCGGATTGCACGAAGGAAGGCGCGTGCTGGGTGTTTATTCACGCCCGGTTTGGCCAATTTATGTATGGACTGTATCCACACGATCAGCGTTGGCGAATCAATCTGGCGCTGATTATCACGCTGCTTTCCATCGCGCCGATGTTTTGGAAAAGCATACCGCAACGCGGTAAATACATCGCCGTCTGGGCGGTGGTTTATCCGATAGTGGTGTGGTTTCTGATGTATGGCGGTTTCTTTGGCCTGGAACGTGTAGAAACCCGCCAGTGGGGCGGACTCACGCTAACGCTGATTATCGCTGCGGTGGGGATCGCTGGCGCATTGCCGCTGGGCATTTTGCTGGCGTTAGGGCGTCGGTCGACCATGCCGGTAGTGCGGATCCTGTCGGTGATTTTTATCGAATTCTGGCGCGGCGTACCCCTGATCACGGTGCTGTTTATGTCCTCCGTCATGTTGCCGCTGTTTATGGCGGAAGGCACCAGTATCGATAAGCTTATCAGGGCGCTGGTTGGGGTGATTCTTTTCCAGTCAGCCTATGTTGCCGAGGTGGTGCGCGGAGGGCTTCAGGCGCTACCGAAAGGCCAATATGAGGCCGCAGAATCTCTCTCGCTGGGTTACTGGAAAACCCAGGGCCTGGTGATCCTCCCGCAGGCATTAAAGATGGTGATCCCGGGTCTGGTCAACACCATTATCGCCCTGTTTAAAGACACCAGTCTGGTGATCATTATTGGGCTGTTTGATCTCTTCAGTAGCGTGCAGCAGGCCACGGTCGACCCAGCATGGTTAGGCATGTCGACCGAAGGCTATGTGTTTGCCGCCATGATCTATTGGATCTTCTGTTTCAGTATGTCGCGCTACAGCCAGCACCTTGAGCAGCGCTTTAACACCGGGCGTACACCGCACTAAGGAATCCCATGAGTAATATAACGATGCAACCGGCCGACGCGATGATAACGCTCGAAAACGTGAATAAATGGTATGGGCAGTTTCATGTCCTGAAAGACATTAACCTGAAGGTGAAGCAGGGCGAACGTATTGTGCTCTGCGGTCCGTCAGGCTCCGGTAAATCTACAACAATCCGCTGTATTAACCATCTCGAAGAGCATCAGCAGGGCCGTATTGTCGTGGATGGCATTGAGCTCAATGATGACCTGCGCAATATCGAACGGGTGCGTACAGAAGTGGGGATGGTGTTCCAGCACTTTAATTTATTCCCGCACTTAACCGTACTGCAAAACTGCACGCTGGCACCGATTTGGGTTCGTAAAATGCCGAAGAAAGAAGCCGAGGCGTTGGCAATGCATTATCTGGATCGTGTACGTATCGCCGAGCATGCGCATAAGTTTCCCGGTCAAATCTCCGGCGGGCAGCAGCAGCGCGTGGCGATTGCCCGGTCGTTATGCATGAAGCCAAAAATTATGCTGTTCGACGAACCGACATCGGCGCTCGATCCCGAAATGGTTAAGGAAGTGCTGGATACCATGATTGGACTGGCACAGTCCGGGATGACGATGCTTTGCGTAACGCATGAGATGGGGTTTGCCCGGACGGTGGCCGATCGGGTGATCTTTATGGATCGCGGTGAGATTGTTGAGCAGGCGCCGCCGCATGAATTCTTTGCGAATCCGAAGTCTGAACGCACGCGGGCGTTTTTATCGCAGGTTATTCACTAACAATATTACAGGCCAGTCAGGTGACTGGCCGTTTTTTGTGTTCTGAAAACTAAAAAGCAAAAAGCCCTGCACTTATGTGCAGGGCTTTTTATTTGATGCCTGGCAGTTCCCTACTCTCGCATGGGGAGACCCCACACTACCATCGGCGCTACGGCGTTTCACTTCTGAGTTCGGCATGGGGTCAGGTGGGACCACCGCGCTCTTGCCGCCAGGCAAATTCTTTTTAAATGCCGAACATTACCGTTATAACTGGTGCTGATACCCAGAGTCGAACTGGGGACCTCACCCTTACCAAGGGTGCGCTCTACCAACTGAGCCATATCAGCACACTTAATTTGATGCCTGGCAGTTCCCTACTCTCGCATGGGGAGACCCCACACTACCATCGGCGCTACGGCGTTTCACTTCTGAGTTCGGCATGGGGTCAGGTGGGACCACCGCGCTCTTGCCGCCAGGCAAATTCTGTTCACCTGCCGCACTGGTTATTTCTCACAGGGCCGCAGGCATTAATCCGGTTAAGCTGAAAATCTCTCTCAATCACCCAGCACCAAAACCACTCTGGCGTTGTAAGGTTAAGCCTCACGGCTCATTAGTACCGGTTAGCTCAACGCATCGCTGCGCTTACACACCCGGCCTATCAACGTCGTCGTCTTCAACGTTCCTTCAGGAGACTTAAAGTCTCAGGGAGAACTCATCTCGGGGCAAGTTTCGTGCTTAGATGCTTTCAGCACTTATCTCTTCCGCATGTAGCTACCGGGCAGTGCCATTGGCATGACAACCCGAACACCAGTGATGCGTCCACTCCGGTCCTCTCGTACTAGGAGCAGCCCCCCTCAATTCTCCAGCGCCCACGGCAGATAGGGACCGAACTGTCTCACGACGTTCTAAACCCAGCTCGCGTACCACTTTAAATGGCGAACAGCCATACCCTTGGGACCTACTTCAGCCCCAGGATGTGATGAGCCGACATCGAGGTGCCAAACACCGCCGTCGATATGAACTCTTGGGCGGTATCAGCCTGTTATCCCCGGAGTACCTTTTATCCGTTGAGCGATGGCCCTTCCATTCAGAACCACCGGATCACTATGACCTGCTTTCGCACCTGCTCGCGCCGTCACGCTCGCAGTCAAGCTGGCTTATGCCATTGCACTAACCTCCTGATGTCCGACCAGGATTAGCCAACCTTCGTGCTCCTCCGTTACGCTTTAGGAGGAGACCGCCCCAGTCAAACTACCCACCAGACACTGTCCGCAACCCGGATCACGGGTCCACGTTAGAACACCAGCCATTAAAGGGTGGTATTTCAAGGATGGCTCCACGCAGACTGGCGTCCACGCTTCAAAGCCTCCCACCTATCCTGCACATCAAGGACCAGTGTTCAGTGTCAAGCTATAGTAAAGGTTCACGGGGTCTTTCCGTCTTGCCGCGGGTACACTGCATCTTCACAGCGATTTCAATTTCACTGAGTCTCGGGTGGAGACAGCCTGGCCATCATTACGCCATTCGTGCAGGTCGGAACTTACCCGACAAGGAATTTCGCTACCTTAGGACCGTTATAGTTACGGCCGCCGTTTACCGGGGCTTCGATCAGGAGCTTCTCCTCGCGGATAACCCCATCAATTAACCTTCCGGCACCGGGCAGGCGTCACACCGTATACGTCCACTTTCGTGTTTGCACAGTGCTGTGTTTTTAATAAACAGTTGCAGCCAGCTGGTATCTTCGACTGGCTTCAGCTCCACGGGTAAACCGCTTCACCTACATGCCAGCGTGCCTTCTCCCGAAGTTACGGCACCATTTTGCCTAGTTCCTTCACCCGAGTTCTCTCAAGCGCCTTGGTATTCTCTACCTGACCACCTGTGTCGGTTTGGGGTACGATTTCGTGTTACCTGATGCTTAGAGGCTTTTCCTGGAAGCAGGGCATTTGTCACTTCAGCACCGTGGTGCCTCGTCATCACGCCTCAGTGTTAACAGCATTCCGGATTTACCTGGAACACCCACCTACACGCTTAAACCGGGACAACCGTCGCCCGGCCAACATAGCCTTCTCCGTCCCCCCTTCGCAGTAACACCAAGTACAGGAATATTAACCTGTTTCCCATCGACTACGCCTTTCGGCCTCGCCTTAGGGGTCGACTCACCCTGCCCCGATTAACGTTGGACAGGAACCCTTGGTCTTCCGGCGAGCGGGCTTTTCACCCGCTTTATCGTTACTTATGTCAGCATTCGCACTTCTGATACCTCCAGCAGACCTCACAGTCCACCTTCAACGGCTTACAGAACGCTCCCCTACCCAACAACGCATAAGCGTCGCTGCCGCAGCTTCGGTGCATGGTTTAGCCCCGTTACATCTTCCGCGCAGGCCGACTCGACCAGTGAGCTATTACGCTTTCTTTAAATGATGGCTGCTTCTAAGCCAACATCCTGGCTGTCTGGGCCTTCCCACATCGTTTCCCACTTAACCATGACTTTGGGACCTTAGCTGGCGGTCTGGGTTGTTTCCCTCTTCACGACGGACGTTAGCACCCGCCGTGTGTCTCCCGTGATAACATTCTGTGGTATTCGTAGTTTGCATCGGGTTGGTAAGCCGGGATGGCCCCCTAGCCGAAACAGTGCTCTACCCCCACAGATGAATTCACGAGGCGCTACCTAAATAGCTTTCGGGGAGAACCAGCTATCTCCCGGTTTGATTGGCCTTTCACCCCCAGCCACAGGTCATCCGCTAATTTTTCAACATTAGTCGGTTCGGTCCTCCAGTTAGTGTTACCCAACCTTCAACCTGCCCATGGCTAGATCACCGGGTTTCGGGTCTATACCCTGCAACTTAACGCCCAGTTAAGACTCGGTTTCCCTGCGGCTCCCCTATACGGTTAACCTTGCTACAGAATATAAGTCGCTGACCCATTATACAAAAGGTACGCAGTCACCCCATAAATGAGGCTCCCACTGCTTGTACGTACACGGTTTCAGGTTCTTTTTCACTCCCCTCGCCGGGGTTCTTTTCGCCTTTCCCTCACGGTACTGGTTCACTATCGGTCAGTCAGGAGTATTTAGCCTTGGAGGATGGTCCCCCCGTATTCAGACAGGATGTCACGTGTCCCGCCCTACTCATCGAGTTCACAGCACATGCGCTTTTGTGTACGGGACTATCACCCTGTACCGTCGGACTTTCCAGACCGTTCCACTAACACACATGCTGATTCAGACTCTGGGCTGCTCCCCGTTCGCTCGCCGCTACTGGGGGAATCTCGGTTGATTTCTTTTCCTCGGGGTACTTAGATGTTTCAGTTCCCCCGGTTCGCCTCGTTAACCTATGTATTCAGTTAACGATAGTGCAACGAATTGCACTGGGTTTCCCCATTCGGACATCGTCGGTTATAGCGGTTCATATCACCTTACCGACGCTTTTCGCAGATTAGCACGTCCTTCATCGCCTCTGACTGCCAGGGCATCCACCGTGTACGCTTGGTCGCTTAACCTCACAACCCGGAGCAGTTTCTGCTTCGTGCTGCAAGTGTTTGAGAGACTCTGGCATGGCATCGTCATTCCTTATTACGGAGAAATGCGACGGCATGCCGTTTCAATTTTCAGCTTGTTCCGGATTGTTAAAGAGCAAAACTTCGCAGTGGACCTTTTCAGGACCACTCTGAAGTTTTCTGGTATCTTGCAGTAAAGATGGTGGAGCTATGCGGGATCGAACCGCAGACCTCCTGCGTGCAAAGCAGGCGCTCTCCCAGCTGAGCTATAGCCCCATCGTAGTGAAATCCCGTCAACCGCAATTTTTCCTGAGACAAGGCGCGCAAGGACGAAGCACAGTGAACTGTGCGGGTCATTTCGCAACGCAGTGTCAGGGAAAATTTGGTAGGCCTGAGTGGACTTGAACCACCGACCTCACCCTTATCAGGGGTGCGCTCTAACCACCTGAGCTACAAGCCTGCAGAGATTTTTACTGCTCGTTTTCTATCAGACAATCTGTGTGAGCACTGCGCGGGCTGTATCTTTAAGGTAAGGAGGTGATCCAACCGCAGGTTCCCCTACGGTTACCTTGTTACGACTTCACCCCAGTCATGAATCACAAAGTGGTAAGCGCCCTCCCGGAGGTTAAGCTACCTACTTCTTTTGCAACCCACTCCCATGGTGTGACGGGCGGTGTGTACAAGGCCCGGGAACGTATTCACCGTGGCATTCTGATCCACGATTACTAGCGATTCCGACTTCATGGAGTCGAGTTGCAGACTCCAATCCGGACTACGACGCACTTTATGAGGTCCGCTTGCTCTCGCGAGGTCGCTTCTCTTTGTATGCGCCATTGTAGCACGTGTGTAGCCCTGGTCGTAAGGGCCATGATGACTTGACGTCATCCCCACCTTCCTCCAGTTTATCACTGGCAGTCTCCTTTGAGTTCCCGGCCGGACCGCTGGCAACAAAGGATAAGGGTTGCGCTCGTTGCGGGACTTAACCCAACATTTCACAACACGAGCTGACGACAGCCATGCAGCACCTGTCTCACAGTTCCCGAAGGCACTTCCGCATCTCTGCAGAATTCTGTGGATGTCAAGACCAGGTAAGGTTCTTCGCGTTGCATCGAATTAAACCACATGCTCCACCGCTTGTGCGGGCCCCCGTCAATTCATTTGAGTTTTAACCTTGCGGCCGTACTCCCCAGGCGGTCGACTTAACGCGTTAGCTCCGGAAGCCACGCCTCAAGGGCACAACCTCCAAGTCGACATCGTTTACGGCGTGGACTACCAGGGTATCTAATCCTGTTTGCTCCCCACGCTTTCGCACCTGAGCGTCAGTCTTTGTCCAGGGGGCCGCCTTCGCCACCGGTATTCCTCCAGATCTCTACGCATTTCACCGCTACACCTGGAATTCTACCCCCCTCTACAAGACTCAAGCCTGCCAGTTTCGGATGCAGTTCCCAGGTTGAGCCCGGGGATTTCACATCCGACTTGACAGACCGCCTGCGTGCGCTTTACGCCCAGTAATTCCGATTAACGCTTGCACCCTCCGTATTACCGCGGCTGCTGGCACGGAGTTAGCCGGTGCTTCTTCTGCGGGTAACGTCAATGAAAGCGGTTATTAACCACTCTCCCTTCCTCCCCGCTGAAAGTACTTTACAACCCGAAGGCCTTCTTCATACACGCGGCATGGCTGCATCAGGCTTGCGCCCATTGTGCAATATTCCCCACTGCTGCCTCCCGTAGGAGTCTGGACCGTGTCTCAGTTCCAGTGTGGCTGGTCATCCTCTCAGACCAGCTAGGGATCGTCGCCTAGGTGAGCCGTTACCCCACCTACTAGCTAATCCCATCTGGGTTCATCTGATGGCAAGAGGCCCGAAGGTCCCCCTCTTTGGTCTTGCGACGTTATGCGGTATTAGCTACCGTTTCCAGTAGTTATCCCCCTCCATCAGGCAGATCCCCAGACATTACTCACCCGTCCGCCACTCGTCAGCAAAGCAGCAAGCTGCTTCCTGTTACCGTTCGACTTGCATGTGTTAGGCCTGCCGCCAGCGTTCAATCTGAGCCATGATCAAACTCTTCAATTTAAAAGTTTGATGCTCGTGAATTAAACTTCGTAATGAATTACGTGTTCACTCAGAGACTTGATAATTCTATGTGCATCCGAAGATGCTGAGATATCAATCCTGCGAGTGCCCACACAGATTGTCTGATAAATTGTTAAAGAGCAGTTGCGACGCAGCTTTCAGCTCACTGTCGCGAGGTGGCGTATATTACGCTTTCCTCTTTCAGAGTCAACCCTGAATTTCAGGATTTTTCTCTTTGTTGTTCTGACTGTTGCTGTGAAGCATTTCACATTGTCGTCTCAACGGAGGCGCATTATAGGGTTCCCATTTTTTTGCACAAGCCTTTTTTCGATCTTTTATTTCGATCGCTGTTTTTTCATGCTTTTCGCTGCGATCGCATACGATCTGCTTAAAAAATGATACCGTTTTGCCTTGCTTACCCTTCGTAATGCGGCCAAAGTTCCTTTCACAGTCTTTGATTGATGAGGTTTTTATGTCTGCAGTACTGCGTCCTTATAAAGATACCTTTCCCAAACGCGGCCACCGCGTCATGGTCGATTCATCGAGCGTGGTGATTGGCGATGTACGTATTGCCGATGACGTCGGCATCTGGCCGCTGGTTGCAATGCGCGGCGACGTGCATTTTATTGAGATTGGCGCGCGCACTAATATTCAGGATGGAAGCGTGCTTCATGTCACGCATAAGTCATCTTATAACCCGCAAGGGAATCCATTAGTTATTGGCGAAGACGTCACGGTAGGCCATAAAGTGATGCTGCACGGCTGCACCATCGGCAATCGCGTGCTGGTAGGAATGGGCTCTATTGTATTAGATGGCGCGGTAGTAGAAGACGATGTGATGATTGGCGCAGGCAGTCTGGTTCCGCAAAACAGGCGACTGGAGAGCGGTTACTTGTATCTGGGAAGCCCGGTCAAACAAATTCGCCCGCTCTCAGATGCTGAGATACAGGGCTTAGTCTATTCCGCTAATAACTACGTGAAATGGAAAGACGAGTATCTGGATCAAGAAAGCCAAAACCAGCCCTGAGCATCATCGAGCCCTTCAGCAATAAGGGGCTCGAGTTCTTCTTCCAAATCCCAACGGTGTTGGCGAAACCGTTCCAGCCAGTCTGAAGGCGTTTCACCGCCAAAGCGCCTGGCCAGTGTCCCGGCAGATATTGCGCAGTTCACCTGAAACCCACCTGTCAGGGCCGGAAAGCACACTGCACACAACTCTTCATTCCACTGTTCAACATCCGGAAACTGGATCGCCTGATTCATGCCGCCATTTCCTGCTTGAGACGTTCAATTACCGGGACCACATCCGGCATCTGTCCATGCCAAAGCATAAAAGCATGCGCCGCCTGGCCCACCAGCATACCCAACCCATCGGCCATACTGTGCGCACCCAGCGACTCGCACCAGCTTAGGAAAGGCGTACGCCCATGTTGATAGAACATGTCATAACAATGAACGCTGGCGTGAATAAGTGAAGCCGGGATCCCCGGCAGATCGCCAGAAAGCCCGCAGGATGTGGCGTTCACAATAAGCTCGAACTCATGCCCTTCAAGCGCGTCGCCCGCCAACGCAGCCACACTGCCGGTATGACTGAAAAGCGTGGCTAATTGCTCAGCGCGGGACACCGTCCGGTTAGTTATTGTCACCGCGCAGTCTAAAGAAAGCAGTGGAAGCAAGACGCCCCGGGCCGCGCCACCTGCGCCAATTAATAACACGCGCGCGCCAGGCTTAATCATTTTCAGACGCTCTAAATCACTTAGCAGGCCGATGCCGTCCGTGTTATCGCCAAGCAAACGACCATCTTCAAGACGTTTAAGGGTATTCACCGCTCCCGCCAGCGAAGCGCGTTCGGTGAGTTGGTCAGCGCACCCAAATGCTTCTTCTTTGAAGGGAACCGTGACGTTAGCCCCCTTGCCACCTGCCTGAAAAAAAGCATCCAGCGTAGGGATAAACCCATCAAGCGGGGCAAGAACCCGGCCATAAGGATGTTCAATCTGGAGTTGCTGTGCAAAGAGCTGATGAATAAAAGGCGATTTGCTGTGGGCAACAGGGTTGCCGAATACCGCATAAGTTTCCATTACATCACCCCTCACGAAAAAGTTCGCCCGTCAGCGCATCGCAGATCTCTGAAGGATTAACGCGTCCGCCCGTTGCGCCATCCAGCACAGGGAAATCATGACCAAATTGTAGCCGGACTTCCTGAGTGCTACGGCACGGCGGTAAACCGGTTAAGTTAGCACTGGTTGACACTAACGGTTTACCAAACGCTTCACACAGCGCAATTACCAACGGGTGATCGGTTACGCGCACGGCCAGCGTCTCAAAACGACCGGTAAGCCAGCGCGGCGTCGTCTTTTTGGCAGGAAAGACAAAGGTTACAGGGCCTGGCCACCGGGCAAAAACAGCGTCGCGCTGCTCTGCAGTCAAGGCGGCGTCATCAATATAAGGCATGAGTTGGTCGAAACGGGAGGCGATGAGAATTAGTCCCTTTTCCACTGGGCGCTGCTTGAGCGCCAGCAGTCGATTGACCGCAATTTCACTGTCGGGATCGCAGCCTACGCCGAACACAGCTTCGGTAGGATAGGCAATAACTAGTTGTTTTTTCAGGACCTCAACGAGCGATTCGATTGAGTCCGCAGGCAGGTTTTTATTCACTTTTTTCCGCCGTCACCGGCTTTCCACATTGTTTACTGGCGCAACAGAGCTTAGCCCCTTGCGCGGTTTTCTTTTCTATTAGCAGCGGGTAGCCGCATTGCGGGCAAACACCCGCAACGGGTTTAGCATTAAGGACGAACTGGCATTCCGGATAGCGATCGCAGGAATGAAAGGTCTTGCCATAACGGGAGCGGCGCTGAACCAGATGGCCTTCCTGGCACTGCGGACAGCTAATCGCCGTCTCGTCAGGCTTATCAATTTGTTCGGTATGGTCGCATTCCGGATAGCGGCTACAGCCGATAAACATACCGAAGCGGCCCTGACGTAGCGCCAGTTCCGCGTTGCACTGAGGGCAAAACTTACCCTCCAGAATTTTAATAATATGTCCATCCGCCTGATTACGCAGGGGACGGACATAATCACATTCCGGATAGTGAGAACAACCGAGAAAAGGTCCGTGTTTCCCGGTTCGAATAACCAGATCGGCCCCGCACTGCGGGCAGGGCTCTTGTTGGCGCACAGAAAAGAGTGCCGATTTTGTCATAACGACTTATTTCGCTGCATAGATGTCAGTGCAGCATACCTTCATTCACTTCGAAGAGTAATTCTTCCATTTGTTGATACGCATTTTCACAGCCCGGAAGGTTGAACAACACCATCAATACCACCCACTTAAGATCCTCCAGATCAAAATCGACCGTATCAAGAGCAAGTACGCGTTCAATCACCATTTCACGGGTTTCGAGGTTCAGCACCTGAATTTGTTCCAGGAACAACAGGAATCCCCGGCAGCTGGCATCCAGTCTCTGACACTCTTCGGCGGTATAAATACGCATCGAAAGCGGGTCAGAAGCCAACTGCATCGGTTCAACCAGACCATCCTGATAATCAGCGAGTTTTTCTAACCACAGGAGCGCGTTATAAATATCTTCACGCTCAAAGCCAGCATCAGTAAGGTCGCGAGTGATTATATCCTGATCGACGCGCACTTCGGCGTCGTTGTGGATATATGTCTCAAACAAATACATTAGTACGTCGAACATGGCCTGCCCTCCTTAATCGGACATAGCCGCCGGGTACAGCTGCGATCCATCCTGCTAACTCCAGTTCGAGTAATTGGGTTACTGTCTCTGGCACAGGTTGGCCGGCACGTTCAGCGACGACGTCAACAGGTGTAACCTCATCTCCTACGTTAGCCAACAGCTCGGGAAATGGCAATGTACCCTCCTCTTCATTTGGTGAATAATTTGCGACTTTCACAGAAGAGAGCCACTGGAGATCGCTTTGCAAATGTGCAAGTATCTCCTCTGGCGAGGTGATCAGTGTAGCGCCCTGCTGAATCAGCCAGTGCGGGCCCGTTGCACCAGGATTGCCAAGCGAGCCCGGCAGCGCGAACACTTCCCGGCCCTGCTCCAGCGCACAGCGCGCTGTAACCAGCGAACCGCTGCGCTGCGTCGCCTCAACCACCAGCACACCGTGGCTTAACCCGCTAATAATACGGTTCCGTCTGGGAAAATTACTTTGCCAGGGCTTCATGGTGAGCGGGAATTCGCTGACCAATGCGCCACCCCTGGCAATAATCTCCTCAGCTAAACGCTTATGCCTTTTTGGATAGAGTTGTTCAAGGCCGCTTCCCAGCACGGCAATGGTTGTTCCCTGCATGCTTAATGCCGCACGATGGGCGACACCATCAATCCCTACTGCCAGACCACTGGTAATCGTCATGCCAAGCTTTGCCAACATCTCACAGAAATATCGCCCCCAATGTTCGCCGTACCATGAATGCGCACGGCTCCCTACCACTGCGAGCTGTGGCGATGTTAACGCATCAATATTGCCCGCAATCAACAGTGCGCCGGGAAACCAGTCAATAGCCCTGAGCAGTGGGGGGTACTGAGGCATATCTGCAGTTAACAAGCAGTGCTCAGGCTGTTCGAGCCAACGCAGAGCATGTTCAATGTCAGCCATGCTGACCGATAAAAACTGCTTTATTTGCGAGGCCGTTAACGGGACGGCAGCCAGAGCCGATGCAGGGTCAGAAGGGCTACACTGCAGATATTTCACAACCGTTAGCATCTGTTCGCCATTCAGGCTGGTAACAGCCATCAAGCGCAACCAAATCTCAGTAAGCGGCATCGTTTTCCCCTGCCATTAACCCATTCAGGCAATCCCTGCGATTGGTTACGGATGCTGTCAATCAAGGGGGGTTTTGTCTAGAATAGGGATAATGATCTTTATCAACTCTTGAACACAGCTCTGGATAAATATGTCAGTTTTGCAGGTATTACATTTCCCGGACGAGCGTCTTCGCAAAGTCGCTGAACCGGTCAAAGAAGTGAATGCGGAAATTCAACGTATCGTGGATGATATGTTCGAAACGATGTACGCAGAAGAAGGTATTGGCCTGGCGGCCACTCAGGTCGATATTCATCAACGGATTATCGTGATTGACGTTTCTGAGAATCGAGATGAGCGTCTGGTGCTTATCAACCCGGAACTGCTGGAAAAACACGGCGAGACCGGTATTGAAGAGGGATGTTTATCTATTCCTGAGCAGAGAGCCCTGGTACCACGCGCTGAGACCGTAAAAATCCGTGCGCTCGACCGCGACGGTAATAGCTATGAATTAGCAGCCGATGGCTTGCTGGCGATTTGTATTCAACATGAAATGGACCACCTGGTCGGCAAACTTTTTGTTGATTACCTCTCACCGATGAAGCGCCAGCGTATTCGCCAGAAAGTTGAAAAGCTCGATCGTTTAAACGGGCGTTAAGCCTTTAGCAAAACAGGGAATATCGTGTCCGATTCATTACGTATCATCTTTGCAGGTACGCCTGATTTCGCAGCGCGCCATCTCGCTGCGCTGCTTGCCGCGAACTATAACGTGGTGGGAGTTTTTACTCAGCCTGACCGCCCGGCGGGGCGCGGTAAAAAGCTTATGCCCTCCCCGGTGAAAATCCTGGCGGAAGAGCATGGCCTCCCTGTTTTTCAGCCTGTTTCACTTCGCCCGGCAGACAACCAGCAACTTATTGCAGATTTGAACGCCGATATTATGGTTGTGGTGGCTTATGGGTTAATCCTGCCAAAAGCCGTGCTGGAGATGCCCCGGCTGGGCTGCATCAACGTTCATGGTTCTTTACTGCCCCGCTGGCGCGGCGCGGCGCCGATCCAACGCTCCCTGTGGGCAGGTGATAACGAAACCGGCGTGACCATTATGCAGATGGATGTGGGCCTGGATACTGGCGATATGCTGTACAAACTGGCCTGTCCCATCACGGCGGATGACACCAGCGCCTCCCTGTATGACAAACTGGCTGAGCTTGGTCCGCAAGGGCTTATCGAAACGCTGGAACAGATTGCCAACGGTAAGGCCAAACCTGAAGTGCAAGACGAATCGCGGGTCACCTATGCGGAAAAACTGAGTAAAGAAGAAGCCCAGCTCGACTGGTCACTCTCTGCCGCTCAGTTAGAACGCTGCATTCGCGCCTTTAACCCGTGGCCAATGAGTTTCTTTATGATGGACGAACAGCCGGTAAAAGTCTGGAAAGCCAGCGTAATTGACACAGCGGCGAATGCTGAGCCCGGCACCATCCTGTCGGCAGATAAGCAAGGCATCCAGGTTGCGACGGCACAAGGTGTGCTGAATATTGAAGAATTGCAGCCAGCCGGTAAAAAGGCCATGAAAGCGCAGGATTTGCTGAACTCCCGTAAAGCGTTTTTTGCGCCTGGCAACAGGCTTGCCTGAACCTCTCTCTTTTTAGCGCCCGGATTTTCCGGGCCTTTTTATTTTAATGACCGTAACTATGAACAAATCACCGAATATTCGCAGCCTGGCGGCGCAAGCCATTGAGCAAGTGGTCGAGAAAGGCCAGTCGTTAAGCAATGTGCTGCCCGTCTTGCAGCAGAAAGTGCCGGAAAAAGATAAAGCCCTGCTTCAGGAGCTTTGCTTTGGTGTGTTGCGTACCCTTTCACAGCTTGAGTGGTTTATCGGCAAATTAATGTCGCGTCCGATGACCGGCAAGCAGCGCACCGTCCACTATTTGATTATGGTGGGCCTGTATCAGTTGCTGTATACCCGTATTCCTCCTCATGCGGCGCTGGCCGAAACGGTGGAAGGCGCAGTCGTTATTAAACGCCCTCAATTAAAAGGGCTGATTAACGGTGTATTGAGAGAATTTCAACGCCAGCAGGAAACGTTGCTTGGCGAATTTGCCACACAAGATAGCCGTTTCTTGCATCCATCATGGCTGGTCAAACGGCTACGCGCCGCTTATGCCACGCAATGGGAAGCGATCCTGGAGGCAAATAATCAGCGCCCGCCCATGTGGCTGCGGGTGAATCGCCAACACCACAGCCGCGATGCCTGGCTTGCCATGCTGGAAGAAAGCGGTATTCAGGGCTTTGCGCATCCGGATTATCCAGACGCGGTACGTCTGGAAACGCCAACCTCGGTTCATGCGCTCCCCGGCTTCGAAGAGGGTTGGGTGACGGTGCAGGATGCCTCCGCGCAAGGGTGTATTCCTCTACTCAACCCGCAGAACGGTGAAGAGATTTTAGATCTCTGCGCAGCTCCGGGCGGGAAGACTACGCATATACTGGAAGCAGCCCCTCAGGCCACTGTGCTGGCCGTCGATATTGATGAGCAGCGCCTGAGCCGCGTTTATGAAAACTTAAAACGTCTGGGAATGAAGGCGACGGTCAAACAGGGCGATGGTCGATATCCGCAACAGTGGGCCGAAGGTAAACAGTTCGATCGAATATTGCTGGATGCGCCATGCTCCGCAACCGGCGTGATCCGCCGTCATCCGGATATTAAATGGCTACGTCGCGATCGGGATATCCCCGAACTGGCTGAACTCCAGTCGCAAATTCTGGATGCTGTCTGGCCGCTGCTCAAGCCCGGCGGTACGCTGGTTTACGCAACCTGTTCGGTTCTTCCTGAAGAGAACACGCAGCAGGTCGCTGCATTCCTGAAACGCACGCCTGACGCCCAGATTGCCGAAACCGGTACGCCCGACTCGCCGGGCATTCAGAACTTGCCGGCCAGCACAGAAGGCGACGGCTTTTTTTACGCTAAGCTTGTGAAGCAAGGCTAAGGTCATTTTCAACTGAGTCTGAGAAGCGAAAGACGATGAAAATAATCATTCTGGGCGCGGGTCAGGTGGGTGGAACCCTGGCGGAAAACCTGGTAGGCGAAAACAACGACATCACGTTGGTTGATACCAATGGCGACCGCCTGCGCACCTTGCAGGACAAGTTCGATTTACGCGTGGTACAAGGCCACGGCTCGCATCCTCGTGTACTACGCGAAGCGGGCGCTGATGATGCAGATATGCTAGTTGCCGTAACTAGCTCCGATGAAACCAATATGGTGGCCTGCCAGGTGGCTTACTCGCTATTCAACACGCCTAACCGTATTGCCCGCATCCGGGCTCCGGACTATGTGCGTGACGCCGAAAAGCTGTTTAATTCAGAAGCGGTGCCTATCGATCACCTTATCGCCCCCGAGCAGTTGGTTATCGATAATATTTACCGTCTGATTGAGTACCCAGGTGCGCTACAGGTAGTGAACTTCGCCGAAGGGAAGGTCAGCCTGGCGGTGGTAAAAGCCTATTATGGCGGTCCGCTGGTCGGCAATGCGCTGTCTACTATGCGCGAACATATGCCGCATATCGATACCCGCGTGGCGGCGATATTCCGTCACGATCGTCCTATACGTCCGCAAGGCTCAACCATTGTAGAAGCCGGTGATGAAGTGTTCTTCATTGCGGCATCGCAGCATATTCGGGCGGTAATGAGCGAGCTACAGCGTCTGGAAAAACCCTACAAGCGCATTATGCTGGTTGGCGGCGGGAATATCGGTGCAGGTCTCGCGCATCGTCTGGAAAAAGACTACAGCGTAAAGCTGATTGAACGTAACCAGCAACGCGCCGCAGAGCTTGCCGAAAAATTACAGAATACCATTGTGTTTTACGGCGACGCGTCGGATCAGGAACTGCTTGCTGAAGAGCATATCGATCAAGTTGATCTATTTATTGCTGTCACTAACGATGACGAAGCCAACATCATGTCCGCCATGCTCGCGAAACGCATGGGCGCAAAAAAGGTCATGGTGCTAATTCAGCGACGCGCTTACGTTGACCTGGTTCAGGGAAGCGTTATTGATATCGCTATTTCTCCCCAGCAGGCCACCATTTCCGCTCTTTTGGGCCATGTGCGTAAAGCCGATATCGTCAGCGTATCATCATTACGCCGTGGCGTAGCGGAGGCAATTGAAGCTGTGGCGCACGGCGATGAGAGTACGTCTCGCGTCGTTGGGCGAGTAATTGACGAGATTAAACTTCCTCCCGGTACCATTATTGGGGCAGTCGTACGCGGCAATGACGTGATGATCGCCAATAATACTTTGCGTATCGAACAGGGCGATCACGTCATCATGTTCCTGACGGATAAAAAGTTTGTCTCTGACGTTGAGCGTTTATTCCAGCCGAGTCCATTCTTCCTTTAATACCTATGCGGAGCAATTCCGCTGGGTATTTTTCCGCTTTGATATTGTGGATATTGTGTGAAAACAATTACTTCGCATCAATGGCAAACGATGAAGTCTTTGTTAGACTTATGAAGCTAGCCCAGATAAGGAGAATAAAATGAGTATGTTAAAAGAGTTCCGCGAATTCGCGATGCGCGGAAATGTGGTTGATTTGGCAGTGGGTGTAATTATTGGTGCGGCATTCGGGAAAATTGTTTCTTCGTTGGTTGCCGATATTATTATGCCGCCGCTGGGCTTACTGATCGGGGGTATTGATTTTAAGCAGTTCGCCCTTACCCTGCGCCCGGCAGTGGGTGATACGCCTGCTGTAGTCATGCATTACGGGGTGTTCATTCAGAATGTCTTTGATTTCATCATCGTAGCCTTCGCTATCTTTATGGCTATCAAACTCATTAATAAACTGAACCGTAAGAAAAAAGAAGAACCGAAGGCACCGCCTGCGCCAACTAAAGAAGAAGTTCTCCTGACAGAAATTCGCGATATTTTGAAACAACAGAAAGAACGTATTTAATTAACGCCAGGAAAGCAGAAGGCCAGTGGAAAATAAGCTGTTAGCTTGTTTACCACTGGCCTCCCAGTTACCCCGCCCTTTGTGTTTTCCTTTTCTTTGATAGCTTCCTTTGCCTTTTACATTTTTCTCGACGCGTTGTCTGAATAACGGATCGTGTAACAGTGCTTCGAGTGCATTCTCTTTAATCTGCCCCCGGGTATGCTTATAACTGCTCATGACTCTCTCCTTTGGAATGTGCCGCGAGTGTAATACTCACTGATTGAAAAATCAACGCGCCGGGCCATTTGCGCCCTGCTCCAGCGCTTCCAGAATAGAACAATAGACGCTGCTATGGGCTGTGCCGCAGCAAGTTGCGTTTAACCGCTGTAACGACACGCGCATAAGCTCAAGCTCATGAATTTTTTCTTCGACTTCATGGAGTCTTGCCTGCACGATCCCTTTAGATTCCTGGCAGGTATGATGTTCGGGATCGATGCGGATCGACAGCAGCTCACGAATGGATTCCAACGTGAAACCCAGTTGGCGGGCATAACGAATAAACTTCAGCCGCTGTAAATCGTTTTCACTGTATAACCGGAACCCACCTTCAGTACGAATTTCATGATCCATCATCTGCCGCTTTTCATAAAAGCGGATCGTATCGGGCGTGACCTCAGCCAGCTTCGCTAACTCACCAATTTTATACATGGTTACTCCTTAGCAAGTTTTTCCTCGATGGATAATCCATAGGATGTACGGAGAAAGTCGGTATTCATACCCGCCTGACGCAGCTTCATTTCCAGCAACAGCAATTGCTTTTTTAACGCGGCATATTCTGGCTGTTCGGGGTTAAGGCTGTGAAGTAGCTCAGAGAGTTCAACCGCTTCTTTACGCTGTAGCAGTTCAGGAGGCAAAAACCCCGAATTCTTCAGAAGCCGATATCCTGCACGCAGGTCCGGCGGCACGTGAGTGTCGTCATCCAGCACCAGTTTCTGGCCTGTTCCGGGAAGGTTATCCAGTTCGCCTTTATTTTGGGCTTCCAGAATTCGTTGCTCAGCCCATTGATCGATTAACCACATTGCGCTGTTCCGGGCTTTGGAAAAGAAATGAATTATAACAGGTGAGAATGAGTGGATATAAAAAAACCCGCCGAGGCGGGTTTTTTTACGATACTACAGATTACTCTGCAGCAGCTTCTGCTTTCGACTCAGAGCGATCAACCAGCTCGATGTATGCCATCGGCGCGTTGTCGCCTGCACGGAAGCCACACTTCAGAATGCGAGTGTAACCACCGGCGCGGCTCGCGAAACGCGGGCCCAGCTCGTTAAACAGTTTTGCTACGATCTCGTTATCACGAGTGCGGGCGAATGCCAGACGACGATTAGCAACGCTATCAGTCTTGGCAAGAGTAATCAGCGGCTCAACTACGCGACGCAGCTCTTTCGCTTTAGGCAGGGTCGTCTTGATGATCTCATGACGAACCAGAGAACCTGCCATGTTGCGGAACATAGCCTGGCGATGGCTGCTGTTGCGGTTCAGTTGACGACCACTCTTACGATGGCGCATGACCTTATCCTTCTCAGTAAAACCTTAACCTGTGATCCGGTTACTCGTCAGCAATGCTTGCCGGCGGCCAGTTTTCCAGGCGCATGCCCAGAGACAGACCACGGGAGGCCAGCACGTCTTTAATCTCAGTAAGAGATTTTTTACCCAGGTTCGGCGTTTTCAGCAACTCAACCTCGGTACGCTGTACCAGATCACCGATATAGTGGATAGCTTCTGCCTTGAGGCAGTTAGCAGAGCGGACAGTCAATTCCAGATCGTCAACAGGGCGCAGCAGGATCGGATCGAATTCTGGTTTTTCTTCTTTCACTTCCGGCTGACGTACATCACGTAAGTCAACGAAAGCTTCCAGTTGTTCAGCCAGAATGGTCGCCGCACGACGAATCGCCTCTTCAGGATCGATTGTGCCGTTGGTTTCCATTTCGATGACCAGCTTGTCCAGGTCGGTACGCTGTTCTACACGCGCTGCTTCAACATTGTAGGCAATACGCTCTACAGGGCTATAGCATGCGTCGACCAGCAGACGGCCGATTGGGCGCTCATCTTCTTCCGAATGAATTCGGGCAGAAGCCGGCACATAACCACGACCGCGCTGAACTTTGATACGCATGCTAATAGCTGCGTTTTCATCGGTCAGGTGGCAGATCACGTGCTGCGGCTTGACGATTTCGACATCTCCATCATGGGTGATATCGGCTGCAGTCACAGGGCCAATGCCAGATTTATTCAGGGTAAGGATAACTTCATCTTTACCTTGAACTCTTACCGCCAGCCCTTTCAGGTTAAGCAGGATTTCCAGGATATCTTCCTGAACACCTTCTTTGGTGCTGTACTCGTGCAGTACACCATCAATCTCAACCTCAGTCACCGCGCAACCCGGCATCGATGAAAGCAGAATACGGCGCAGTGCGTTACCCAGAGTATGGCCAAAGCCACGCTCTAAAGGCTCAAGGGTCACCTTGGCGTGCGTCGAACTCACTTGCTCGATATCTACCAGGCGCGGTTTTAGAAACTCTGTCACAGAACCCTGCATTGTGTCCTCTCTTTGGTACTAAGCTTTACTTGGAGTAAAGCTCGACGATCAGGTGTTCGTTAATGTCCGCAGACAGATCAGAACGCTCAGGCTTACGCTTAAACGTACCTTCCATCTTGCCACCATCAACTTCCAGCCAAGTTGGCTTTTCACGCTGCTCAGCCAGCTCCAGAGCTGCTTTCACGCGAGATTGCTTTTTCGCTTTCTCACGAATGCTGATTACGTCGTTCGGGCTAACCTGATAAGAAGCGATGTTAACAACACGACCGTTTACCATGATAGCTTTATGGCTAACCAGCTGACGTGCTTCAGCACGAGTAGCGCCAAAACCCATACGGTATACAACGTTGTCCAGACGACCTTCCAGCAGAGCTAACAGGTTTTCACCGGTGTTGCCTTTCAGACGTGCTGCTTCTTTATAGTAGTTACGGAACTGACGCTCCAGCACACCGTAGATACGGCGAACTTTTTGCTTTTCACGCAACTGCACACCATAGTCAGACAGACGCGGTTTACGCGCACCGTGCTGGCCAGGAGCTTGTTCAATTTTACACTTGGTATCGATCGCGCGAACGCCAGACTTCAGGAATAAGTCTGTACCCTCGCGACGGCTCAGCTTGAGCTTAGGACCCAAATATCTTGCCATTTTCTTTCTCCAACATTCCTAAAAACGAGCGTTATACGCGACGTTTTTTCGGCGGACGACAACCGTTGTGAGGGATCGGAGTCACATCAGTAATATTAGTGATGCGGAAACCAGCGGCGTTCAGAGCACGAATGGTAGATTCGCGACCCGGACCCGGTCCCTTAACCATAACTTCCAGGTTCTTGATACCGTATTCTTTCACGGCTTCTGCGCAACGCTCTGCTGCAACCTGAGCTGCAAACGGAGTGGATTTGCGAGAACCACGGAAACCGGAACCACCGGCAGTTGCCCAACCCAACGCGTTACCTTGACGATCGGTAATAGTCACGATGGTGTTGTTGAAAGAAGCATGGACATGAGCCACGCCGTCAGAGACTTGTTTTCTTACACGTTTACGTGCACGAATTGGTGCCTTTGCCATTATTCAATCACCCCGATTATTTCTTGATCGGTTTGCGCGGACCCTTACGGGTACGTGCGTTGGTCTTGGTACGCTGACCGCGAACCGGGAGACCACGACGATGACGCAAACCGCGATAGCAACCAAGGTCCATCAGACGCTTGATGCTCATGCTCACTTCACGGCGCAGATCACCTTCAACGACAAATTTGGCAACTTCGTCACGCAGCGTGTCGATTTGTTCTTCAGACAGCTCACTGATCTTAACATCTTCAGCGATACCCGCAGCGGCGCAGATGGCCTTGGAGCGAGTCTTGCCGACACCGTAGATCGACGTTAACGCGATCACGGTATGTTTCTGATCAGGAATGTTAATGCCTGCTATACGGGCCACTATGCACTCCTACTATTTAATTATGCGCCCCATGCTGAAAAGCCCGTTTTCAGGATACTCAAATGGAAAACGCATAGACATACAAAAGATTGGCTGGCTAATCTAGCCAGCTCAACCCAACTTTGCAAGAAAAATATGCGAGATAAATCAGCCTTGACGCTGTTTATGCTTCGGCTCGGCACTGCAAATCACGCGGATGACGCCATCACGCTTAACGATTTTGCAGTTACGGCATAATTTCTTGACGGAAGCACGAACTTTCATTTTTACTCTCCGTAACTTCTTAAGCGACCATTAACGGCCATAGCCTTTGAGGTTCGCTTTCTTCAATGCAGACTCGTACTGACTGGACATCATCAGAGTTTGCACTTGAGCCATAAAGTCCATAATGACGACAACAACGATTAGCAGTGAGGTCCCACCGAAGTAGAACGGCACTTTCATTGCATCACGCATGAACTCCGGGATCAGGCAGATAAAAGTAATATAAAGCGCGCCAACTAAAGTCAGGCGAGTCATTACTTTATCGATATACTTCGCCGTTTGCTCTCCCGGACGAATTCCTGGTACAAATGCACCGGACTTCTTCAGGTTATCAGCTGTTTCTCTCGGGTTGAAAACCAACGCGGTATAGAAGAAACAGAAGAAGATGATTGCAGACGCATAGAGTAACACATAAAGCGGTTGCCCAGGCTGCAAATACAGCGAAATTGTTGTCAGCCAGTTCCAACCGGTACCGCCCCCGAACCATGACGCGATGGTCGCCGGGAACAGAATAATACTGGAAGCGAAAATTGCCGGGATAACCCCCGCCATATTCACTTTCAGCGGTAAATGTGTGCTCTGTGCAGCATAGACACGACGACCTTGTTGACGCTTCGCATAGTTCACCACAATGCGGCGTTGACCACGCTCTACGAAAACAACAAAGAAGGTCACTGCAAATACTAATACTGCAACCAACAGCAACAGGAGGAAGTGCAGGTCGCCTTGACGCGCTTGCTCAATCGTATGGCCAATGGCTGGCGGGAGGCCCGCAACGATACCAGCGAAGATAATGATTGAGATACCGTTACCGATACCACGCTCAGTAATCTGTTCGCCGAGCCACATCAGGAACATCGTCCCTGTAACCAGACTTACAACAGCGGTGAAGTAGAACGCAAAGCCTGGGTTAATAACCAGGCCCTGCATTCCAGGCATATTCGGCAGACCGGTAGCAATACCGATCGACTGAAATATTGCCAACACCAACGTACCGTAACGGGTGTACTGGCTAATCTTACGACGACCAGACTCCCCTTCTTTCTTAAGCTCTGCCAGGGCCGGATGAACGACCGTTAACAGCTGGATAATAATGGATGCCGAAATATACGGCATAATACCCAAAGCAAAGATTGAAGCTCGGCTAAGAGCACCACCAGAGAACATGTTGAACATTTCAATGATGGTGCCACGCTGTTGATCAAGCAGTTTGGCAAGTACAGCGGCATCAATACCAGGGATCGGAATAAAAGAGCCAATACGGAACACAATCAGCGCACCGATAACAAACAGCAGTCTGCGTTTCAGTTCGCCAAGACCACCTTTGGCACTTTGAAAATCTAATCCCGGTTGTTTAGCCATCTGCTACTTATTCCTCAGTTTTACCGCCAGCAGCTTCGATAGCAGCACGAGCGCCTTTAGTAACACGCAGACCGCGTACAGTTACCGGACGAGTTACCTCGCCAGACAGGATCACTTTCGCGAACTCGATCTGGATACCGATAATGTTTGCAGCTTTCAGCGTGTTCAGGTCAACGACATCGCCTTCTACTTTAGCCAGGTCAGACAGACGAACTTCTGCAGTGACCATTGCTTTACGAGAAGTAAAACCGAATTTCGGCAGACGACGGTATAACGGCATCTGACCACCTTCGAAACCGCGACGTACGCCACCGCCAGAACGAGAGTTCTGACCTTTGTGACCACGACCACCGGTTTTACCGAGGCCAGAACCGATACCACGACCCAGACGCTTGGAAGCGTGCTTAGACCCTTCGGCCGGAGACAGAGTATTTAAACGCATCTCTTACTCCTCAACTTTAACCATGTAGGAAATCGCGTTAACCATACCGCGTACAGCAGGAGTATCCTCGCGCTCTACGGTGTGGCCAATACGACGCAGACCCAGGCCAAGCAGCGTTGCCTTGTGTTTCGGCAGACGACCGATTGCACTGCGGGTTTGAGTAATTTTAATAGTCTTTGCCATGGTCATTACCCCAGAATTTCTTCAACGGATTTACCACGCTTGGCAGCGACCATTTCTGGAGAATTCATATTTTCCAGGCCATCGATAGTTGCACGAACCACGTTAATCGGGTTGGTGGAACCGTACGCTTTAGCCAGTACGTTATGAACTCCAGCGACTTCCAGAACGGCGCGCATTGCACCACCGGCGATGATACCGGTACCTTCGGAAGCCGGCTGCATGAATACACGAGAACCCGTGTGAACACCTTTAACCGGGTGCTGCAGGGTGCCGTGGTTCAGCGCGACGTTAATCATATTGCGACGAGCTTTTTCCATCGCTTTCTGGATGGCTGCCGGAACTTCGCGTGCTTTACCGTAACCAAAACCAACGCGACCGTTACCATCGCCTACTACAGTCAGAGCTGTGAAGGAGAAAATACGACCACCTTTTACGGTTTTAGATACGCGGTTAACCGCGATCAGCTTTTCCTGCAGTTCGCCAGCTTGTTTTTCGATGTGAGCCATCTTACACCTCTACCTTAGAACTGAAGGCCAGCTTCACGGGCAGCATCTGCCAGTGCCTGGACACGACCATGATATTGGAAACCAGAACGGTCAAAGGAAACTTCTTTGATACCTTTTTCCAGAGCGCGTTCAGCAACTGCTTTACCAACAGCAGCAGCAGCGTCTTTGTTCCCAGTGTACTTCAGTTGTTCAGTGATAGCTTTTTCAACAGTAGAAGCTGCTACCAGAACTTCAGAACCATTCGGTGCAATTACCTGTGCGTAAATATGACGCGGGGTACGATGTACCACCAGGCGAGTTGCACCCAGCTCTTTGAGCTTGCGGCGTGCGCGGGTCGCACGACGGATACGAGCAGATTTCTTATCCATAGTGTTACCTTACTTCTTCTTAGCCTCTTTGGTACGCACGACTTCGTCGGCGTAACGAACACCCTTGCCTTTATAAGGCTCAGGACGACGGTAGGCGCGCAGATCAGCTGCAACCTGACCGATCAGCTGCTTATCAGCGCCTTTCAGCACGATTTCAGTCTGGGACGGACATTCAGCAGTAATCCCTGCCGGCAGTTGATGGTCAACAGGATGTGAGAAACCCAGAGCCAGGTTTACTACATTGCCTTTAACCGCTGCACGATAACCTACACCAACCAGCTGCAGCTTCTTAGTGAAGCCTTCGGTAACACCGATAACCATTGAGTTCAGCAGTGCACGAGCAGTACCCGCCTGAGCCCATCCATCCACGAAACCATCACGCGGACCGAAAGTCAGGGCGTTGTCTGCTTGTTTCACTTCAACAGCATCGTTGAGAGTACGAGTCAGCTCGCCGTTTTTACCTTTGATCGAAATAACCTGACCGTTGAGTTTTACCTCTACGCCGGCAGGAATAACGACCGGTGCCTTAGCAACACGAGACATTTTTTCCTCCGATTACGCTACGTAGCAGATAATTTCGCCACCAAGACCAGCCTGGCGCGCTGCACGATCGGTCATAACACCTTTAGAGGTAGATACGACAGCGATACCTAAACCAGCCATTACTTTCGGCAGCTCATCTTTTTTCTTATAGATGCGCAGACCTGGGCGGCTGACACGCTGAATGCTTTCTACCACAGCCTTGCCCTGGAAATACTTAAGAGTCAGTTCCAGTTCCGGCTTGGTGTCGCCTTCAATTTTAAAATCTTCAATAAAACCTTCTTCCTTCAGCACGTTGGCAATTGCCACTTTCAGCTTGGAGGAAGGCATGGTGACCGCAGTTTTATTCGCGGATTGACCGTTACGGATACGGGTCAGCATATCCGCGATCGGATCTTGCATGCTCATCTGTCTTTACTCCCGTGATTCAATTGGTGACAATTACCAGCTAGCCTTCTTAAGACCCGGAATTTCACCGCGCATAGCGGCTTCACGGACCTTAATACGGCTCAACCCGAACTTCCGCAGGAAAGCGTGCGGACGACCAGTTTGGCGGCAGCGGTTACGCTGACGAGACGGGCTGGAATCACGCGGCAGAGACTGCAGCTTGAGAACGGCATTCCAACGATCTTCGTCAGAAGCGTTCACATCAGAAATGATCGCTTTCAGTTCAGCGCGTACAGCGAAGTATTTTTCAGCTAAAGCTACGCGTTTTACTTCGCGTGCTTTCATTGATTGCTTAGCCATGAAGTAACCCTACCTTACTTGCGGAACGGGAAGTCAAAGGCAGCCAGCAGAGCACGGCCTTCATCATCGGATTTCGCAGTAGTGGTAATGGTAATATCCAAACCACGAACGCGATCGACTTTATCGTAATCGATTTCCGGGAAGATGATCTGCTCACGGACACCCATGCTGTAGTTACCACGACCGTCGAAAGACTTAGCGGACAAGCCACGGAAGTCACGGATACGCGGTACAGCAATAGTGATCAGACGCTCAAAGAACTCCCACATGCGTTCGCCACGCAGAGTCACTTTACAGCCGATCGGATAGCCCTGACGGATTTTGAAGCCTGCAACAGATTTGCGTGCTTTGGTGATCAACGGTTTTTGACCGGAGATTGCTGCCAGATCAGCTGCTGCGTTATCCAGCAGTTTCTTGTCAGCGATCGCTTCACCAACACCCATGTTCAGGGTGATCTTCTCGACCCGAGGGACTTGCATGACAGAATTGTAGTTAAACTCAGTCATGAGTTTCTTAACTACTTCGTCTTTGTAGTAATCATGCAGTTTCGCCATCGTACTACTCCAAATTACTTGATAGTTTCGCTATTAGACTTGAAGAAACGGACTTTTTTGCCGTCTTCGAATCTAAAACCTACACGGTCAGCCTTGCCGGTTGCCGCATTGAAGATTGCAACGTTAGAAACCTGAATAGCAGCTTCTTTTTCAACGATGCCACCTGGTTGATTCAGGGCCGGAACCGGCTTCTGATGTTTCTTAACCAGGTTGATACCTTCAACGATGAGCTTGCCGGAAGACAAGACATTCTTAACTTTACCGCGCTTACCTTTATCTTTACCGGTTAACACGATAACTTCGTCATCACGACGGATTTTAGCTGCCATGATTCGCTCCTTAGAGTACTTCTGGTGCCAGAGAGATAATTTTCATGAACTTTTCATTACGCAGTTCACGAGTTACCGGCCCAAAAATACGCGTGCCGATTGGCTGCTCGCTGTTATTGTTTAAAATAACGCATGCATTGCCATCGAAGCGAATGACAGAACCGTCCGGGCGACGAACGCCCTTCCTGGTGCGCACCACTACCGCCTTCAGGACATCGCCTTTTTTCACCTTACCGCGAGGAATTGCTTCCTTGATGGTAATTTTGATGATGTCGCCGACGCCTGCGTAGCGACGGTGCGAGCCACCCAGAACCTTGATACACATTACGCGACGTGCGCCGGAGTTGTCGGCCACGGTCAGCATAGTCTGTTCTTGGATCATTTCAGTGCTCCGCTAATGTCAACTACTACTTCGGGACCCAATAAATCGGGTCGTTAAAAAGCCCCATAATCGAGGGCGCGGCATTATAACACCGGTTCCTACATATGGGTAGAAAAAATAAACGGCTCATCGCTGAGCCGTTTATTTGTATTGAGAAAGGCTACTGTATTACAGAACCGCTTTCTCTACAACGCGAACCAGCGTCCAGGACTTAGTCTTGGACAGCGGACGGCATTCACGGATTTCAACCTTGTCGCCGATACCGCATTCGTTGTTCTCGTCATGTACGTGCAGTTTGGTCGTACGCTTAATGAATTTACCGTAGATCGGGTGTTTCACAAAACGTTCGATAGCAACAACAATGGATTTCTCCATTTTGTCGCTAACAACGCGACCTTGCAGAGTACGGATTTTATCGGTCATTACGCACCCGCCTTCTCAGTCAGTAAAGTCTTAACGCGTGCGACATCACGACGCACTTGCTTCAACAGGTGAGACTGTTGCAGCTGGCCACTTGCAGCCTGCATACGCAGGTTGAACTGCTCACGCAGCAGGTTCAGCAGCTCGGTGTTCAGCTCTTCAACACTTTTCTCACGCAGCTCTTTTGCTTTCATTACATCACCGTCTTAGTTACAAAGGTGGTTTTAATCGGCAGTTTCGCTGCTGCCAGCTTGAATGCTTCACGGGCCAGCTCTTCCGGTACTCCGTCCATTTCATACAGGACTTTACCCGGCTGAATCAAGGCAACCCAATACTCCACGTTACCTTTACCTTTACCCATACGCACTTCGAGCGGCTTTTCGGTGATCGGTTTGTCCGGGAATACACGGATCCAGATCTTACCTTGACGCTTAACTGCACGGGTCATAGCACGACGTGCTGCTTCGATCTGACGGGCAGTCAGACGACCACGGCCAACAGCTTTCAGACCGAAAGTGCCGAAGCTAACATCCGTACCCTGCGCCAGACCACGGTTGCGGCCTTTGTGCACTTTACGGAATTTTGTACGCTTTGGTTGTAACATCAGCGACGCTCCTTATTTACGGCCTTTACGCTGCTGCTTTTTAGGTTGAGCAGCCGGTTTTTCCGGTTGTTCAACAGCAGCCATACCACCCAGGATCTCGCCTTTGAAGATCCACACTTTAACGCCGATTACACCGTAAGTGGTGTGCGCTTCAGAGGTGTTGTAGTCAATGTCAGCACGCAGGGTGTGCAACGGAACACGACCTTCACGGTACCATTCAGTACGTGCGATCTCCGCGCCGCCCAGACGGCCGCTAACTTCAACTTTGATACCTTTAGCGCCCAGACGCATTGCGTTCTGTACAGCACGCTTCATCGCACGACGGAACATAACACGACGTTCCAGCTGAGAAGTGATGCTGTCAGCAACCAGTTTTGCGTCCAGTTCAGGTTTACGAACTTCGGCGATATTGATCTGAGCAGGAACGCCAGCGATATCCGCTACGACCTTGCGCAGTTTTTCTACGTCTTCGCCTTTCTTACCGATAACGATACCCGGGCGAGCGGTGTGAATGGTCACACGGATGCTCTTAGCCGGACGCTCGATAACGATACGAGATACGGACGCTTTAGCCAGTTCCTTAGTCAGGTACTGACGTACTTTAAAGTCGCTGTCCAGGTTGTCAGCGAATTCTTTGGTGTTCGCAAACCAGGTAGAGTTCCATGGTTTTACAATACCCAGGCGAATACCATTAGGATGTACTTTCTGACCCATTGCTAGTCTCCAGAGTCTCAGCGATCGGACACAACCACAGTGATGTGGCTGGTGCGCTTCAGGATGCGATCTGCACGACCTTTCGCACGCGGCATAATGCGCTTCATGCTCGGGCCTTCGTCTACGAAAATTTTCGCAACTTTCAGATCGTCAATGTCAGCGCCATCGTTGTGTTCAGCGTTAGCAATGGCAGATTCCAGTACTTTCTTAACCAATACCGCAGCTTTCTTGTTGGTATAGGTCAGGATGTCCAGGGCCTGCGACACTTTCTTACCGCGAATCAGGTCAGCAACAAGGCGAACCTTCTGAGCAGAAGAACGAGCATGGCGATGTTGAGCTAAAGTTTCCATCTCTTCCTCCTACCTTATTTCTTCTTCGCTTTTTTATCAGCAGCGTGGCCGCGATAAGTACGAGTCGGTGCGAATTCACCCAGTTTGTGACCGACCATTTCGTCGGAAACAAAGACTGGAACGTGCTGACGACCATTATGGACAGCGATGGTCAAACCGATCATGTTAGGAAAGATCGTTGAACGACGGGACCAAGTGCGCAGGGGCTTCTTGTCTCCGCTTTCCACCGCTTTCTCTACCTTCTTCAGCAAGTGCAGGTCAATAAAAGGACCTTTCTTGAGAGAACGTGGCATGGCTTATCCTCTAATATTATTTGCTACGGCGACGTACGATAAATTTATCAGTACGCTTGTTGCTGCGGGTCTTCTTACCTTTGGTCTGAACGCCCCACGGAGTTACCGGGTGCTTACCAAAGTTACGACCTTCACCACCACCGTGTGGGTGGTCGACTGGGTTCATCGCAGTACCGCGAACGGTAGGACGAACACCACGCCAGCGTGCAGCACCGGCTTTACCCAGAACGCGCAGCATATGCTCAGCATTGCCAACTTCGCCCAGAGTCGCGCGGCAATCTGCTTCGACTTTACGCATTTCACCAGAACGCAGACGCAGGGTGACATAAGCACCATCGCGAGCCACGATCTGAACGTAAGTACCAGCAGAACGCGCCAGCTGACCGCCTTTACCTGGTTTCATTTCTACGTTATGAACGGTAGAACCAACCGGGATGTTGCGCATCGGCAGGGTGTTACCCGCTTTAATTGCAGCATCAACGCCAGACTGAATCTGGTCGCCCGCTTTCAGGCCTTTCGGGGCCAGAATGTAACGGCGTTCGCCGTCTTTGTACAGAACCAGCGCGATGTTCGCGGAACGGTTCGGATCGTACTCAAGACGCTCAACAACTGCCGGGATACCATCTTTGTTGCGTTTGAAGTCAACAATACGGTAAGCCTGCTTGTGGCCACCACCGATGTGACGAGTGGTGATGCGACCATTGTTGTTACGACCACCGGATTTGCTGTTTTTTTCCAGCAACGGAGCAAAAGGTTTGCCCTTGTGCAGCTCAGGGTTAACCACTTTAACAACGTGGCGACGACCCGGAGATGTCGGTTTACACTTAACAACTGCCATTGTATTACTCCTCCGACTTACTCAGCGCCGCCAACGAAGTCCAGGTTCTGGCCTTCTTTCAGGGTGACGTAAGCTTTTTTCCAGTCGCTACGACGACCGATACGCTGTCCGTGACGTTTAACTTTCCCTTTAACGACCAGGGTGTTAACGACTTCGACTTCGACTTCAAACAGTTTCTGCACAGCAGCTTTGATTTCTGCTTTAGTCGCGTCTTTGGCAACTTTGAGAACGATGGTGTTGGTTTTTTCCATCGCAGTAGACGCTTTCTCAGAAACGTGCGGTGCACGCAGCACCTTCAGCAAACGTTCTTCACGAATCATGCCAGCATCTCCTCAACTTGCTTAACAGCGTCAGCCGTCATTACGACTTTGTCGAAGGCGATCAGGCTTACCGGATCGATGCTCACTGCGTCACGTACGTCAACCTTGTGCAGGTTGCGTGCAGCCAGGAACAGATTCTCATCCAGTTCACCGGTGATGATCAGCACATCTTCCAGAGCCATGTCTTTCAGTTTCTGAGCCAGCAGCTTAGTTTTCGGCGCTTCTACAGAGAACTTCTCGACAACGATCAGACGAT
The DNA here is from genome assembly GCF_056155425.1 of Atlantibacter sp. MEI4A-1023. Classification (NCBI taxonomy): domain Bacteria; kingdom Pseudomonadati; phylum Pseudomonadota; class Gammaproteobacteria; order Enterobacterales; family Enterobacteriaceae; genus Atlantibacter; species Atlantibacter sp. MEI4A-1023. The sequence goes on along the minus strand of NZ_CM149568.1, from coordinate 410,430 downwards.
CTTGACGTACCAGTTCGGACAGGATGCTTTTCAGCGCGCCGCGGTACATCTTTTTGTTAACTTTTTGACTGTGGTCCTGCGGGCGAGCAGCGAAGGTTACGCCACCGGAACGCCAGATCGGGCTCTTGATAGAACCTGAACGCGCACGGCCGGTACCTTTCTGGCGCCACGGCTTTTTACCGGAACCAGTTACTTCAGCACGGGTCTTCTGAGCACGAGTACCCTGACGAGCACCAGCTGCGTAAGCAACTACAACCTGGTGTACCAGCGCTTCGTTGAAATCACGACCGAAGGTAGTTTCGGAAACAGTCAGCGCGCTTTGCGCGTCTTTCAATACTAATTCCATTGCTATCTCCTCACGCCTTCACAGCTGGTTTAACGATCAGGTTGCTACCGGTTGCACCGGGAACAGCACCTTTAACCAGCAGCAGGTTGCGCTCAGCGTCAACACGTACTACGTCCAGGCTCTGAACGGTTACACGTTCGTTACCCAGCTGACCTGCCATTTTCTTGCCTTTGAACACCTTGCCCGGAGTCTGGTTCTGACCGATAGAACCCGGAACGCGGTGAGACAAGGAGTTACCGTGGGTAGCGTCTTGGGTACGGAAGTTCCAGCGCTTAACGGTACCTGCGAAACCTTTACCTTTAGAGGTGCCAGTTACGTCAACTTTTTTCACTTCTGCAAACAGTTCAACGCTGATGCTCTGACCAACAGTGAACTCTTCGCCGTCTGCCAGGCGGAATTCCCACAGACCACGGCCAGCTTCAACGCCAGCTTTAGCGAAGTGACCAGCTTCCGGCTTGGTTACACGGTTAGCTTTTTTAGCACCAGTGGTAACCTGAATTGCACGGTAGCCGTCGTTAGCCAGGTCTTTAACCTGAGTAACACGGTTTGCTTCTACTTCGATAACGGTTACTGGGATAGAAACGCCGTCTTCAGTGAAGATACGGGTCATACCCACTTTTTTACCGACTAAACCAATCATTGTTTCAACCTCTCAATCGCTCAATGACCTGATTAACCCAGGCTGATCTGCACGTCTACACCGGCAGCCAGATCCAGACGCATCAGAGCATCAACGGTTTTCTCGGTTGGCTCAACGATGTCAACCAGACGCTTGTGAGTGCGAATTTCGTACTGATCGCGCGCGTCTTTGTTAACGTGCGGAGAGATCAGAACGGTAAAGCGCTCTTTGCGGGTCGGCAGCGGGATCGGACCACGTACTTGCGCACCAGTGCGCTTAGCAGTCTCGACGATTTCGGCGGTTGATTGATCGATCAGACGATGATCAAACGCTTTCAAGCGGATACGGATTCTTTGGTTCTGCATGAGACCAGAGCTCCAATTATTTATAGACGAAAATAATTACTCCTCGCACCCATTACGATTGATGGGGGAGTGTAATCGTTTTTACATAGCTTCCCGATTGGAAGCATTGTTAAGCAACAAACTGCATTGCTCCGGTTCTGATTGAACCTGCCGTCAATATTGACAAGCCCGCGCATTATACGGAATTACGCAGCTTAAGCAAGTGCTGTTTACTATTCGTGCGTTCAGGGCTGGAATCCGGCGCGCATTTTTTTGCCAGGGCTATGGAAAAGCACTGAAAAAGCCTGAAGACGGCTTCCGTCTTTGAGAAACAGCGCTACAGCCAGGTTCATCATTTTGGCATGGTTGGTGCCTCCCCTACCCCACTGTCATGGAGGTGCCAGTGACCGTAGCCTTTATGCTTTTTTATTTAGTAATGTGCAGTTGCCTTAGTTGGCATGACTGGCGCACAGCCTTGCTTCCCGATCGTCTGACCTGTCCATTGCTGTGGGGCGGCCTGTTGTTCAACCTATTCTGCATGCCGGATTCTTTATCGGGTGCCGTTCTTGGCGCAGTTGCGGGTTATGGATTCTTTGCCTGTTTCTATTGGCTATACCGCAGCCTACGTGGTCACGAAGGGCTGGGATATGGAGATGTAAAATTACTGGCGGCGCTCGGTGCATGGCATGGATGGCAATCCCTATCGGCCATCATTTTAATAGCCTCGCTAAGTGGTTTGATCGTTGCTGGGCTACTACTCTGGGCAAATTCTGACAGACATAAAAAAACCCCGCTGCCGTTTGGTCCATTTCTGGTGGCTGCAGGGTTCTGCATAGGCTGGCCGACATTCGAGCAGCCTCTGTTGGTGCTGTTTAATCCTGTTCTTTGATCTGAGATTGCAGGTAATTCTGCAAACCAATCTTAGCGATCAGATCCAGTTCGGTTTCCAGCCAGTCAATGTGGTGTTCTTCGTCCGCAAGAATTGCGATCATCATGTCACGGCTGACATAGTCATGGACGCTATCCGCATAGGCAATTGCTTCACGCAAATCTTTAGCGCCTTCAAGTTCGAGATTCAGGTCAGATTGCAGCATCTCTTCCACATCTTCGCCGATGTGTAATTTCCCGAGATCTTGCAGGTTTGGGATGCCTTCGAGGAACAGAATACGCTCGATATACTTATCGGCGTGTTTCATTTCATCGATGGATTCGTGGTATTCGACATCATTGAGGCGCATCAGGCCCCAGTCTTTGAACATTCTTGCGTGAAGAAAATACTGATTGATTGCGACAAGCTCATTTCCCAATAATTTATTGAGATAATTTATTATCTTGATATCACCTTTCATTTTATAGTCCCTCCGCTTCCACTACATGAAGCGTAGATCGACTAAAAGGGAAGTCAAAAAAAAGATGCCGCTTTAAGCAATCTCTTTGTATTCCGGGATCTGCATCAATTCATCCTGCATGATTTCGCGCGCGGCGCGAACGCATTTACCACATTGATTCCCTACAGGAATAAATTTACGCAACTGCTGAAATGATTGTGGATGGAACTGGCGAACTGCCTGGCGGATCTTTTTATCGCTGACACCGTTACATAAACAAACGTACATGATGGCTCCCGTTCAAATTATGCGCAGTGTAAATGAGAATAGTTATGACTACAATAGCACAATTGTAAACGGTAGAGAGCGAGCGTAACGAAAATTACCGAGCAGAAACTTACTGAGCAATATAAAAACAAAAAGGGCGCCGAAGCGCCCTTTTCAATTCAGGGTAATTACTTAGCCCAGAACTTTAGCAACAACGCCCGCGCCAACGGTACGGCCGCCTTCACGGATTGCGAAACGCAGACCGTCGTCCATCGCGATCGGGTGGATCAGGGTAACAACCATTTTGATGTTGTCGCCCGGCATTACCATCTCAACGCCTTCCGGCAGTTCGATGGTGCCAGTCACGTCAGTGGTACGGAAGTAGAACTGCGGACGGTAGCCCTTGAAGAACGGAGTGTGACGGCCGCCTTCGTCTTTGGACAGAATGTACACTTCAGATTCGAACTTGGTGTGCGGCTTGATGGAGCCCGGCTTCGCCAGTACCTGACCACGTTCGATTTCTTCACGTTTGATACCACGCAGCAGAACACCCACGTTCTCGCCCGCACGGCCTTCGTCCAGCAGTTTGCGGAACATTTCAACGCCGGTACAGGTTGATTTCGCAGTATCCTTGATACCCACGATTTCAACTTCTTCACCCACTTTGATGATGCCGCGCTCTACACGACCGGTAACAACGGTACCACGGCCGGAGATGGAGAATACGTCTTCGATCGGCAGCAGGAACGGCTTGTCAATCGCACGCTCTGGTTCCGGGATGTAGGAATCCAGGTAGCCAGCCAGTTCGATGATTTTCTCTTCCCACTCTGCTTCGCCTTCCAGCGCTTTCAGCGCGGAACCACGAACGATCGGGGTGTCGTCGCCCGGGAAGTCGTACTGAGACAGCAGTTCGCGAACTTCCATCTCAACCAGTTCCAGCAGCTCTTCGTCATCAACCATGTCGCATTTGTTCAGGAACACGATGATGTACGGAACGCCTACCTGGCGACCCAGCAGGATGTGCTCACGGGTCTGCGGCATCGGGCCGTCAGTCGCAGCAACAACCAGGATCGCGCCGTCCATCTGCGCAGCACCGGTGATCATGTTTTTCACATAGTCGGCGTGGCCCGGGCAGTCAACGTGCGCGTAGTGGCGAGTCGGGGTGTCATATTCAACGTGAGAGGTGTTGATGGTGATACCACGAGCTTTTTCTTCCGGCGCGTTATCGATCTGATCGAATGCACGAGCAGAACCACCGTAGGTTTTAGCCAGAACGGTAGTGATGGCAGCAGTCAGGGTAGTTTTACCGTGGTCAACGTGGCCGATAGTACCAACGTTAACGTGCGGTTTTGTACGTTCAAATTTTTCTTTAGACACGGCTATATTCCTTACTATAGTGCTCTCCCCAACAGAGGAGAGCACGGGACATTAGTTTTAACCCCGGGGCTTATTTGCCACGAGCTTCAATTACGGCCTGAGCAACGTTGTTCGGCGCATCATCATACTTCAGGAATTCCATAGTATAAGATGCACGACCTTTGGTCAGAGAACGCAGCTGAGTCGCATATCCGAACATTTCAGACAGCGGTACTTCAGCGTGGATCTTAACGCCAGTAACTTCAGATTCCTGACCGCGCAGCATACCACGACGACGGCTCAAGTCACCGATAACGTCACCGGTGTTCTCTTCTGGAGTTTCTACTTCAACCTTCATGATCGGCTCAAGCAGAACAGGTTTCGCTTTCTTAAAGCCTTCTTTAAAGGCGATAGAAGCGGCCAGTTTAAACGCCAGTTCAGAGGAGTCAACGTCATGGTAAGAACCGAAGTGCAGACGCACGCCCATGTCTACTACCGGGTAACCCGCCAGCGGACCAGACTTCAACTGCTCCTGGATACCTTTATCAACGGCCGGGATGTATTCGCCAGGAATTACACCGCCCTTGATGTCGTTGACGAACTCATAACCTTTCGGATTTGAGCCCGGCTCCAGCGGGTACATGTCGATAACAACATGACCGTACTGACCACGACCACCAGACTGCTTAGCGTGTTTACCTTCAATGTCGGTAACTTTCGCGCGAATCGCTTCGCGGTAAGCAACCTGAGGTTTACCCACGTTAGCTTCAACGTTGAACTCACGCTTCATGCGGTCAACGATGATGTCGAGGTGCAGTTCGCCCATACCGGCGATGATGGTCTGGTTAGACTCTTCGTCAGTCCATACGCGGAAAGACGGGTCTTCTTTAGCCAGACGGCCCAGAGCCAGACCCATTTTTTCCTGGTCAGCTTTGGTTTTCGGTTCTACGGCGATGGAGATTACCGGCTCAGGGAATTCCATACGCTCCAGAATGATCGGCGCGTTCGGATCACACAGAGTATCACCCGTAGTCACGTCTTTCAGACCGATAGCAGCCGCGATGTCGCCTGCGCGAACTTCTTTAATCTCTTCACGTTTGTTGGCGTGCATCTGTACGATACGACCAAAACGCTCACGAGCCGCTTTCACGGAGTTCAGCACAGTATCACCAGAGTTAACCACGCCAGAGTACACGCGGAAGAACGTCAGGTTACCTACGAACGGGTCGGTAGCAATTTTGAACGCCAGTGCAGAGAACGGCTCGTCATCGTTAGCGTGACGCTCAGCCGGGGTATCTTTACCGTCATCCAGCATACCGTTGATCGCAGGTACGTCAGTCGGTGCCGGCAGGTAATCGATTACCGCATCCAGCATTGCCTGAACACCTTTGTTCTTAAACGCAGAACCACAGGTTACCAGGATGATTTCGTTGTTCAGAACGCGCTGACGCAGAGCTTTCTTGATTTCTTCCTCGGTCAGCTCTTCGCCGCCCAAGTATTTTTCCATCAGCTCTTCAGAAGCTTCAGCAGCAGATTCGATCAGATTCTGGTGCCATTCTTCAGCCAGGTCCTGCATATCAGCCGGGATATCTTCGTATTCGAAGGTCACGCCCTGATCTGCGTCGTTCCAGTTGATGGCTTTCATTTTCACCAGGTCAACAACGCCGGTGAAACCTTCTTCAGCACCAATCGCCAGCTGCAGCGGAACCGGGTTCGCGCCCAGACGGGATTTGATCTGACCAACAACTTTCAGGAAGTTCGCACCCATACGGTCCATTTTGTTAACGAACGCGATACGCGGAACTTTGTATTTGTTTGCCTGACGCCATACGGTTTCAGACTGCGGCTGAACACCACCAACTGCGCAGTAAACCATTACCGCACCGTCAAGAACACGCATGGAACGTTCTACTTCGATGGTGAAGTCAACGTGGCCCGGGGTGTCGATGATGTTTACACGATGCGGTTCATACTGCTTAGCCATACCAGACCAGAACGCAGTAGTCGCTGCGGAGGTGATGGTGATACCACGCTCCTGCTCTTGTTCCATCCAGTCCATGGTAGCGGCGCCGTCATGAACTTCACCGATTTTATGGTTTACACCGGTGTAGAACAGAATACGTTCGGTAGTAGTGGTTTTACCGGCGTCGATGTGTGCACTGATACCGATATTACGGTAGCGTGCAATGGGTGTTGTACGAGCCATTTGATTCCTCGTTTATTGCATTAGGCGTTCAGATTAAGTTAACCAGTGCGGGCAACCCAACTGAAGCGCCCGCCTGGTGACTATCATTCCGAAGGGATTACCAACGGTAGTGTGCGAACGCCTTGTTGGCTTCGGCCATACGGTGAACGTCTTCACGTTTCTTCACTGCAGTACCTTTGTTGTCTGCAGCGTCAGTGAGTTCGTTCGCCAGGCGCAGAGCCATGGATTTATCACCGCGTTTACGAGCAGCTTCAACGATCCAACGCATTGCCAGGGCATTACGACGGACCGGACGAACTTCAACCGGAACCTGATAAGTTGAACCACCAACGCGGCGAGACTTAACTTCTACAGTCGGGCGCACGTTTTCGAGAGCAACTTCGAAAGCTTCCAGTTCAGATTTACCAGAGCGTTGAGCCAGGGTCTCAAGAGCACTGTATACGATTGATTCTGCAGTAGATTTTTTACCATCTACCATCAGGATATTTACAAATTTAGCCAGCAGTTCTGATCCGAACTTCGGATCCGGCAGAATTTTACGCTGACCAATGACGCGACGACGTGGCATGGAAATACTCCGTTGTTAATTCAGGATTGTCCAAAACTCTATGAGTTTAGTTTGACAGTAATATAAAACGTTTGGCCTTACTTAACGGAGAACCATTAAGCCTTAGGACGCTTCACGCCGTACTTGGAGCGAGCTTGCTTACGGTCTTTAACGCCGGAGCAGTCAAGCGCACCGCGAACGGTGTGGTAACGAACACCCGGGAGGTCTTTAACACGACCGCCACGGATCAGGATCACGGAGTGCTCCTGCAGGTTGTGACCTTCACCACCGATGTAGGAGGTCACTTCAAAACCGTTTGTCAGACGAACACGGCACACTTTACGCAGAGCGGAGTTCGGTTTTTTCGGAGTGGTGGTATATACACGGGTACATACACCACGTTTTTGCGGGCATGCTTCCAGCGCTGGCACGTTGCTTTTTGCAACTTTGCGAGAGCGTGGTTTGCGTACCAGCTGGTTAACTGTTGCCATTAAATAGCTCCTGGTTTTAGCTTTTGCTTCGTAAACACGTAATAAATCGACCTCATATAATATGAGGACGCAGAATTTTATGGCTCTGTCGAAAAGGAGTCAAGAAATATACAGCGATCTCAGGCTACCAGTTCATCTGACTTGGATGTTTAATGGCTAATCTGACGAAGTCATTATAGCTAACCCTGCCAATATCGGTCGAAATTTGACCACTCAAACCTCGCGCAAGAATGTCATTTTCCAGCGCGTGAAGAGATATGGGGGCTTGCTGTAATAATTCAAGGAAAGAGGAGCCTGCGATACCGGCCGCTACGCCGTCCTGAATCAGCAGTACATCGTCGCCAGAGGCGAGCATCCGCAGGAAGTGATTGAAATCCATCTGCCAGGGTGAGCGCGTTAAGGTATGCAGCATTGAAACCTCAAAAACGTAAAATCACATCGTATTGGTTTAGCGTGTCCCGTAATTGCGCGCTGCCCAGCATTTCTGCCTTCATCACAAACTCACTGGCGTCCGGGTTGAGTCCACGCTCGCGCAACGAGTCGGCGCACAGCCAGCAGTTCTCGATATCATAGAGCGCCAGCAGTTTGAAGGTAGAGATGTAATCGCGGGCCAGGATCTCTGCGGGCTGCTGCCCTGCCAGGATTTGAAAAACGCCGTCGCCGGTAAAGAAAACGCCGATCTCATCACTCAGCGCCGATGTCGCTAACAGCGCATCCAGGCCTTCGCGCCCTGCTGAAGAGCCATGTGGGGCAGTGGCAAAAACAAACGCGACACGTTTCATTAGAATTGCACCATACGATCGCTGGTCAACGCCGCCTCAGCCAGTGCGCCAAGACCACTTAACCGAAACCCCGGCTGAAGGTTCGCGCCCGGCAAATTAAGCTGCTGCGCCTGTTCTTCGTCGGTAATGCCGCGCCGCAACGCCGCTGCGACGCAAATATGCAGCGCAACGCCGCGCTCTTCGCTTAAACGCTGCCAGGCGCGCACTATATCGAATTCGTCGCTGGCAGGAGACGTCAGTTGGTTCGCGTTGTATACGCCTTCCCGATAAAAGAAGACGCTTTCCACGCTGTGCCCTTCGTCGAACGCTGCCAGGGCAAACTGATAAGCGCTGCTGGCTTGCTGTGTGCCATACGCCGGGCCAGTGACCATAAGCGCAAAACGCATTAGCGGTCTTGCCCGGTAAAGTCGCCGCTCTTGAACTGGCGAATATAGAGGTAAACCGTGTGCTTGGAGATGTTCAACCGATCGGCGACCTGGTTGATGGCGTCTTTAATATCAAAAATGCCTTTCTCATAAAGGTTCAGCACAATCTGGCGGTTCTTGGCGTTGTTGGAGACGTTGCGATCGGCATTGACCTCTTCAATGGTGAACTCCAGCGTCTGCATCACAAGGTCTTCCACCGAGGAAGCGAAGTTAACCGAGGACGGCACTTCCTGGTCCTGGGTTTCCGGCGGCACAAAGGTACTCATAATCTGTGAGAACGGCACGTCAAGGTTCATATTGATGCACAACAGGCCAATCACCCGCTGATCGCGGTTACGAATAGCAATCGTCACCGACTTCATCAGTACGCCGCTTTTGGCGCGAGTGAAATAGCACTTCGACACGCTGCTGTCGGCGCCGGTCATATCATGCAGCATACGCAGCGCCAGATCGGTAATTGGCGATCCAATTTTTCGCCCGGTGTGTTCGCCATTGGCGATGCGGATGGCGGAGCATTTCAGGTCCTGCAATGAGTGCAACACGATTTCGCAATGTGAGCCAATCAGCATGGCTAACCCGTCCACTACCGCTTCGTAGGATTTAAGGATATCGAAATCAGTTTGATCAAAAGGACGCTGATCCAGTAAATCGAGTTCACTGGTCTCGTTGGTCAAAAGCGAATTGGACATGAAAGAATACCACCCTATACATAGAGCCTGTCGTATTTAGGTGTCAGGGCAGACTCATCACTCAGTTGTTACGCAAACAGATAAAGTAATACAGCGTCAGACGTGTTTGCCAGTTTTAATTATACCGTTATCTTTCAGGTTGCGTGCGCCCTGGTCCGAAACATAACGGACAGCTCCCGTCTGGCAAATAAAAAACCGCCGCCTGGCAGGCGGCGGTTTCAAACGGTTGCTTACTTCTTAGCGTCGTCGCCAGCAGCTGCTTTGCCCTCTGCCGCAGCTTCCGGCGCGGCATCCGCTTTCGAGGCCGGCTTGATATCCAGCAGTTCTACGTCAAAGACCAGCGTAGAGTTGGCAGGAATACCCGGTACGCCGTTTTTACCGTAAGCCAGCTCCGGTGGGATAACCAGCTTGATTTTACCGCCTTTCTTGATGTTTTTCAGGCCTTCAGTCCAGCCCGGGATCACACCGTCAAGACGGAAGGAGAGCGGTTCGCCACGGGTGTAAGAGTTATCAAACTCCTTTCCGTCGACCAGCGTGCCTTTATAGTTAACCACGACGGTATCGCTGTCTTTCGGCGCATCGCCAGTACCGGCTTTTTCTACTTTATACAGCAGGCCAGTAGAAGAGGTTTTCACGCCTTTCTCTTTGGCGAAAGTATCACGATAGGCTTTGCCTTTATCGGCATTTTCTTTCGCGTCTTTTTCCATCTTCTCTTGCGCGGATGCTTTCACACGGGCTTCAAACGCCTGGAGAGTCTGCTCGATTTCCTGATCGGAAAGTTTGCTCTTATCTGCAAATGCGTCTTGAACACCGGCAATCAGCTGTGCTTTATCTAATTTGATGCCCAGCTTTTCTTGTTCTTTTAAGGAGTTTTCCATGTAACGACCCAGCGAAGCACCCAGCGCATAAGCTGATTTCTGGTCGTCGTTTTGGAATGCTGATTTGCTCTCAGCAGTTGCAGCAGGCGCGGCCGCAGGAGCAGCAAACGCAGGTGCATTCAGAGCAACGGCCATGGTGGTCGCCAACAGCGTGACTTTAAACAGTGATTTCATCCATTTCTCCAGAACCGAGGCCTCTCACCCCGGTTTAATATCAGCAAAGAGGCTTACTATAACGTCGCGGAAGAAATCTACACAATCTTCGGGACCGTTATAGGATCAAAATGAGACTATTTTTGTGTGCAGAAGTTTCATCCGCGGCAAATCACCGCTGCAAGCGCTCTGTTTTTTCGCGTAAAATCACAAAATATGTTTAAACGCTGTCAGAGAGGGTAGTCATGCAGCATCAATCGACCGAACAACGGCTGGCAGAACTTGAAAGTCGTCTTGCATTTCAGGAAATTACCATCGAAGAGTTAAACCAGACGGTAACCGCGCACGAACTGGAAATGGTTAAGCTGCGCGAGCATTTACGGCTGTTAGTGGATAAGCTGAAAGCCACACAACCTTCGATGGTTGCGCCGCAGTCTGAAGAAACGCCCCCGCCGCACTATTAATTCCGACCAATAAAAAAGGCAGCCAGGCTGCCTTTTTCGTTTAGCGCTTAGTGGCAGCCGCAGCCGCCGTTGCCGCCGCAACCGCCTTTGCCATGCTCATGACCGTGGTCATGGCCGTGGCCACCGCAGCAGCCGTCGTGACCATGGTCGTGATCGTGGTCATGACCATGCGCACCGTGAACGTGGCCATGAGCCAGTTCTTCTTCGGTCGCTTCGCGGATCGCAACAACTTCCACATTGAATTTCAGATTCTGGCCAGCCAGCATGTGGTTGCCATCAACAACAACGTGGTCGTCTTCCACTTCAGTGATTTCAACCGGAACCGGGCCCTGGTCAGTTTCAGCCAGGAAACGCATGCCAACCTGCAGCTCGTCAACGCCCATGAACACGTCTTTCGGTACGCGCTGTACCAGATTTTCGTCATACTGACCGTAAGCGTCATTCGCGCCAACAGCAACGTCGAATTTATCGCCGACGTCATGGCCTTCCAGCGCATTTTCCAGACCGGAAATCAGTGAGCCATGACCATGAAGATAGTCCAGCGGTGCACTCACCGGAGACTCATCCACCAATACACCGTCTTCTGTACGTACCTGATAGGCCAGGCTGACCACCAGGTCTTTTGCTACTTTCATGATATCTCCTGAGCGTGGAAAAATTTCTGGCGCCGATTGTAACGGAAATCGACGCCTGTGTACCCCTAAGCTTAAAAAAAGCTGGTGGATCGCGCTAGTCGGGATGGAAAATCCCTATCACCTGTTCTTGCTCGCGCACATGCGGCTGGGCGGATTTATCCGCTTCGCGCATCTGATGCCCGCACTTAACGCATTCAACTATATCGACATTGTTTTCGCGCCACATCGCCAGCGAATCTTGCGCCTGGCAGGACGGGCAGACCGCCCCGGCTATAAATCTTTTTCGCACTGCGGTACCTCGTTGTTACTCAAACTCATCCCAACCATCAAACTGCCGCCGCTCCTGCTGCATTTCGCGCTGGAAGATCTCTTCCAGTTCGCGGCGGGCTTCGCGCACGCGGGATATCTGCGCGGTATCGGTATGGATCGGCATTAATTCCCGCAGCATCCGCATATCCAGCCGACGAAAATGAAGCTGCGCGCGCTGGGCCTGATGGGGATGCAGCCCCACCGATATTAACGCTTTGCGGCCAAGCTCAAGCGCACTGGAGAACGTCTCGCGAGAAAACTGCGTGACGCCCGCCTGCAACAGCTCATGCGCTTCAACGCGCCCCCGCGCACGGGCCAGAATCGCCAGATGAGGGAAATGCTGTTGGCAAAGGTGCACAATCTTTAGGGTATCTTCCGGCTCATTGCTGGTGATGACAATGGATTTTGCTTGTTCCGCCCCGGCAGAACGCAAAAGCTCGAGTTGTGTCGCATCCCCGTAGTAAACCTTATAGCCATATTTGCGCATCAAATTGACGCTGCTAATATCGCGCTCCAGCACCGTAATACGCATCTTATTGGCCATCAGCAAGCGTCCGATCACCTGACCGAAGCGCCCAAAGCCCACGACGATCACCTGCGGCTTATCATCCTCCACCCAAGGTTGCTCATCACCCTCCTCAGGTTCGTTGAACCGGCGTGCCAGATGCTTATCAATGCGCTTCATTAATAGCGGCGTCGTCATCATTGATAGCGTCACGGTGACCAGCAGCAGCGCCATTTGGTCCCCCTGAAACAGCCGTTGCGATGACGCCGTCGAAAACAGCACAAACGCGAATTCGCCGCCCTGGCTGAGCACGCCGGAAAACTGCAACCGTTCCGAATTACGCAACCCATAGAGATGGGCGAGGCCGTAAAGCACCGCCATTTTCACCGCCACCAGAATTGCGACGCCTGCCACCACCAGCAGAATATGGGTATAGAGCACGCCGAGATTAAGCGCCATGCCGACGGAGATAAAAAACAGTCCCAGCAATAAGCCTTTGAAGGGATCGATAGCGATTTCCAGCTCATGGCGGTACTCGCTTTCCGCCAACAGGATCCCGGCGATAAATGTCCCCAGCGCCATCGACAGGCCTAACGCGTCCATAAACAGCGCCGAACCCAGCACCAGCAGCAGCGTCGCGGCAGTAAATACCTCGCGGACGCCGGAGCTGGCAATAAAGCGAAACACCGGGCGCAGCAGATAGCGGCCGCCAATCAGCATCCCGGCGAACGCCAGCACCTTCAGGCCGACTTTAGCCCAGTCGAGATGCTCATCGGCATTGCCCGCCAGCAGCGGCACCAGGGCCAGCGCCGGGATCACCGCCAAATCCTGAAACAGCAGCACAGAAAAACCCAGTTGCCCGGACTCGCTACGGTTCATGCCTTTTTCACGCATTAGCTGTAGTGCCATGGCGGTAGAGGACATCGCCAGACCAATCCCGCCGACAATCGCCGCCTGCCAGGAGAATTTCGTCAGTATCAGTAACACCGCTAAGATACCTGCGCTGAGCAACACCTGCGCCGCGCCCACGCCGAATATCGAGCGCCGCAGTTGCCACAGTTTGGCCGGGTTCAGTTCCAGCCCGATGATAAACATCAGGAACACCACGCCCAGCTCAGAGAAGTGAAGGATCTCATCGACGTCGCTGATAAAACCCAGGCCCCACGGGCCGATGGCAATCCCCGCCAGCAAATAGCCTAACACCGCGCCAATGCCCAGCCGCGCCGCCAGCGGCACGGCCACCACCGCAGCGAATAAAAACAGCACGCCCGCTAACAACAGATCCGCGCCTTCCATTATCGGCCTCCCGGAATGCGCGGCGACGCCAGCCATTCGCCATAGGCTTTGGCGTGGTTTTCTAATTCCGCCAGCGCCTGGCGACGCGCCCAGTAGACGATCATCGGCGATAGCCACTGCATATGGCACATGGCCGCCGTCAGTTCGAAGGGACGAAGAATTTCATTGAGAGAGTAGCGATTAAAACCATCACCGCGATAAGCGCCTTCCGGCTCGCCGGTGGTGATCACGCTACGCCAGTACTTTCCCGCGAGCTGATTCCCTCCCGGTCCGCTGGCAAAGCCGCGGCTGAGTACCCGGTCGAGCCACTCTTTAAGTAATGCGGGGCAACTGTAGGTATAAAGCGGGTGTTGAAACACAATGACGTCGTGCGCCAACAGCAGTTCCTGTTCGCGGGGGATATCGATAAAAAAGTCTGGATAGTGTGCATAGAGATCGTGCACGGTAACATTTGCAAGTTGCGAAGCCGGCTTAAGCAGAACCCGGTTAGCCACCGAGTCCTGGGATTCCGGATGGGCATACAGCAGCAACACTTTCGCTGTGTCTGACATCATTCCCCTCCCGGGCGTATTACTTTTCTCTTTCTGACGGGCACGCAACAGCCTGCGCCGCCGATCTTCTTGCCGCGATGGCGCAGCCAGAATGATTTTGTGTATCGTCTTCTTTTTGGGCTACCATTGCGGCCCGGTGCGGCAAATCGCCCACACCTTACATTATCATAATGACAAATTAACATAGTCAGAACATACGGCGCTCTATGATTGTATTCTCCTCGTTGCAAATTCGTCGCGGCACACGCGTACTGCTGGATAACGCGACTGCTACCATCAACCCCGGCCAAAAAGTGGGGCTGGTGGGTAAAAACGGCTGTGGTAAATCCACCCTGCTGTCGCTGTTGAAAAGCGAAATCACCGCCGACGGGGGGAGCTACACCTTTCCGGGCAACTGGCAGCTCGCCTGGGTAAACCAGGAAACCCCTGCCCTCGCCGTCCCGGCCATTGAATACGTGATCGACGGCGATCGCGAATACCGCCAGTTTGAGCGCGAGCTTAACGACGCCAACGTCCGCAATGACGGGCATGCCATCGCTACCGCGCACGGCAAACTCGACGCCATAAACGCCTGGACGATCCGCGCCCGCGCCGCCAGCCTGCTGCACGGCTTAGGCTTCAGCAACGAGCAGCTTGACCGCCCGGTCAGCGATTTCTCCGGTGGCTGGCGGATGCGCCTTAACCTGGCGCAGGCGCTGATCTGCCGTTCCGACCTGCTGTTGCTCGATGAACCCACCAACCACCTCGACCTGGACGCGGTTATCTGGCTGGAAAAATGGCTGAAAAGCTATCAGGGGACGCTGATTTTGATTTCCCACGACCGTGACTTTCTCGATCCGGTGGTGAATAAAATCATTCATATCGAGCAGCAGACGATGTTCGAATACACCGGCAACTACAGCTCGTTCGAGCGCCAGCGCGCCACGCGCCTTGCGCAGCAGCAGTCGATGTATGAAAG
Organism: Atlantibacter sp. MEI4A-1023; assembly: GCF_056155425.1. Lineage (NCBI taxonomy): Bacteria > Pseudomonadati > Pseudomonadota > Gammaproteobacteria > Enterobacterales > Enterobacteriaceae > Atlantibacter > Atlantibacter sp. MEI4A-1023. The sequence goes on along the minus strand of NZ_CM149568.1, from coordinate 395,281 downwards.
CCAGCAGCAACGCGTGGCGCACCTGCAAAGCTTTATCGACCGTTTTAAAGCCAAAGCCTCCAAAGCGAAGCAGGCCCAGAGCCGCATCAAAATGCTTGAGCGCATGGAGCTGATTTTGCCGGCGCACGTCGACAACCCGTTCCACTTTAGTTTTCGCGCCCCGGAAAGCCTGCCCAACCCGCTGCTGAAAATGGAAAAAGTGAGCGCTGGCTATGGCGATAAAACGATTCTCGACTCAATTAAACTCAACCTGGTGCCGGGCTCGCGCATCGGTTTGCTGGGCCGTAATGGCGCGGGTAAATCAACGCTGATCAAACTGCTGGCGGGCGAACTGGCTCCGATGCAGGGCGAAATCGGTCTGGCGAAAGGCATTAAGCTGGGTTACTTCGCCCAGCACCAACTGGAGTTTTTGCGTGCCGATGAGTCGCCGCTCCAGCATTTGGCGCGTCTTGCGCCGCGTGAACTGGAACAACAGTTGCGCGATTATCTCGGCGGATTCGGTTTCCAGGGCGATAAGGTTAGCGAGAATACCGAACGCTTCTCCGGCGGCGAAAAAGCGCGCCTGGTGCTGGCGCTGATCGTCTGGCAGCGCCCTAACCTGCTGCTGCTTGATGAACCGACCAACCACCTCGATCTGGATATGCGCCAGGCATTGACCGATGCGCTGATTGAATTTGAAGGCGCGCTGGTGGTGGTCTCGCATGACCGCCATTTACTGCGTTCCACCACCGATGATCTGTACCTGGTGCATGACGGCAAAGTGGAAGCCTTCGACGGCGATCTGGAAGATTACCAGAAGTGGTTAAGCGACCTGCAAAAGCAGGAAAGCCAGCCGGCAGAAGCCGCAAAAGACAACGCCAACAGCGCCCAGTCGCGTAAAGATCAGAAGCGCCGTGAGGCAGAGCTGCGCACCCTGACGCAGCCGCTGCGCAAAGAGATTATGCGTCTCGAAAAGCTGATGGAAAAACTCCAGCAGCAGCTTGCCGATGTGGAAGAACAGCTTGGCGACAGCACACTGTACGATCAAAGCCGTAAGGCCGACTTAACGGACTGCCTGCAACGCCAGGCCAAAACCAAAGGCGACCTGGAAAACTGCGAAATGGAATGGCTGGACGCTCAGGAGCAGTTGGAGCAACTGCTTCAGGAGCCATAATCACCGATGCCCTTCTTCGGCCAGCATCACGGGAAGGGCGAATACTCACGATGAACCTGTGCTATGGCTGAAATTACTCCTGCGGATTTAACCGAGAACGAAGAGACGTCGCGCCATTTTCGGCCTATGCCGGGCGCGCGCAATCCCCATCTGCAAACCATGCTGCCGCGCATCCTGCGGCGGCGGCTCCAGTTCACCCCGGTATGGCAGCGGCTGAATACGCCCGATGGCGATTTTGTCGATCTGGCCTGGAGCGAAGATCCAGAACAGGCGCGCCATAAGCCCCGGCTGGTGATTTTCCACGGTCTGGAAGGCAGCCTGAACAGCCCTTACGCCCACGGTCTGATCCAGGCGGCGAAAGCCCGCGGCTGGCTGGGGGTGGTAATGCATTTTCGGGGATGCAGCGGTGAACCGAATCGCATGCACCGCATTTACCATTCCGGCGAAACCGAAGACGGCCGCTGGTTTCTGGAGTGGGTCGCGCAACAGTTTGGCGAGCAGCCCACCGCGGCGGTAGGTTTTTCTCTCGGCGGCAATATGCTGGGCTGCATGTTGGCGAAGTATCCGCAACTGCCGGTCAACGCGGCGGTGATTGTCTCCGCGCCGTTTGTGCTGGAACACTGCTGCTACCATATGGAACAAGGCTTCTCCCGGGTTTATCAGCACTACCTGTTGAATTTGCTTAAGGCCAATGCCTCGCGCAAGCTGCTGGCTTATCCCGGTACGCTGCCGGTGGATATGGCCCAGCTGAAAGGGATCCGCCGCCTGCGCGAATTCGACGATTTGATCACCTCAAAAGCCCACGGTTTTGACGACGCCATCGATTATTACCGGCGCTGTAGCGCAATGCCGCTACTGGCGTCAATTACCCAGCCTACACTTATCATTCATGCGCAGGACGACCCGTTTATGGATAGCCACGTTATCCCGGATATCGCCCAGCTACCGGCCAATATCGAATACCAGTTGACCGAATATGGCGGGCACGTGGGATTCGTAGGCGGTACCGCCCTGCGTCCGAAAATGTGGCTTGAAGCGCGCATTCCCGACTGGCTCACACTTTATCTGGATAAACCATGATTATTCCCTGGCAATCCCTCGACCCGGAAACGCTTGAAAACCTCATTGAAGCTTTTGTCTTGCGGGAAGGCACCGATTATGGTGAACATGAACGCTCGCTCAGCGATAAAGTCTCTCAGGTAAAGCACCAGCTGGAACGCGGCGACGCGGTTCTGGTGTGGTCGGAACTGCATGAAACGGTCAACATCATGCCGCGCGATCAGTTTCGGGGGTAAGACCGCTCGCTGAACAATAAAAACCACTGGCGGCTGATCAGACCGCCAGAACTCATTCGCCTTGCACGGGTCTTATTTGCACGTCGCTACCCTAAGGAGTTGTTCCGCTATGTCTGCCCAACATCCGATCATCGCCGTTACCGGCTCCAGCGGGGCCGGGACCACCACCACCAGCCTCGCTTTTCGTAAGATTTTCGCCCAGCTCAACCTGCATGCCGCCGAAGTGGAAGGGGACAGCTTTCATCGCTATACCCGCCCTGAAATGGATATGGCGATCCGCAAAGCGCGCGACGTGGGCAGGCACATCAGCTATTTCGGGCCGGAGGCCAACGACTTTGGCCTGCTGGAACAGACTTTTAATCAGTACGGGCAAACCGGTACCGGGCAATCGCGTAAATATCTGCATACCTATGACGAAGCCGTACCCTGGAACCAGGTACCGGGTACTTTTACCCCCTGGCAACCGTTGCCCGAACCCACGGACGTGCTGTTTTACGAAGGGTTGCATGGCGGCGTGGTGACGCCCCATCATGATGTCGCGCGCCATGTGGATTTGCTGGTGGGCGTGGTGCCGATCGTCAACCTGGAATGGATCCAGAAGCTCATCCGTGACACCGGCGAACGCGGGCACTCCCGGGAAGCGGTGATGGATTCGGTCGTGCGTTCGATGGAAGACTACATCAACTTCATCACGCCGCAGTTCTCGCGTACCCATATTAACTTCCAGCGTGTCCCCACCGTTGACACATCAAACCCGTTTGCCGCGAAGGCAATTCCCTCGCTGGATGAGAGCCTGGTGGTGATTCACTTCAGGAACCTGGAAGGGATAGATTTCCCCTGGCTGCTGGCCATGTTGCAGGGCTCATTCATTTCCCACATCAATACATTAGTGGTGCCAGGCGGGAAAATGGGGTTGGCGATGGAGCTGATCATGCTGCCGCTGGTAAAAAGAATCATGGAAGGGCGAAAAATTTAAGGCGGCAACGCCGCCTTATTAAGCACTTATCCTTCAATCACTTCGTAGGAATGGGTGACGTTCACCGCTTTTTCCAGCATCAAGGCAACTGAACAATATTTCTCTGCCGACAGATCCACCGCACGGGAAACCGCCGCGTCTTTTAACGCTTTACCGGTCACGATGAAATGCAGGTTGATGTGGGTAAAGTAGCGCGGCGCTTCTTCACGGCGCTCGGAGGTCAATTTCACCTCGCAGTCGGTGATGTCATGACGTCCTTTCTGAAGGATCGACACCACATCAATGGCGCTGCAACCGCCCGCCGCCATTAATACCATTTCCATCGGGCTGGGCGCTTTGTCACCGGAGTTGCCGTCCATTAAAACCTGGTGTCCGGAAGCGGACTCACCGAGAAAAGTTAACCCTTCTACCCACTTCACTCTTGCCTGCATTTTGGTTACTCCAGTGTTTCAAAATTACTGACAGATTACGCGGCTGTAACAAAACGCGCAACGGATGAGAGCCAGGTCAAGCTGAAACGAGACAATAGGAGACACTCACGTAAAGCTATGCTAAAACAGTCGGATGCTACAGCGATACATTGATGTAATGCATGTGTGCATACGACCACACCTATTACAGGCCACAGGACGTTAAAGGCCCCTTCTCCGGCCAGGAGAAGAGACGATTGCAAAAACCCAGAGGGTTATTATTGTTGCTCTCTGGAGTCAGCTTAAAACAGAGGATAACCGCGCATGGTGCTTGGCAAACCGCAAACAGACCCGACTCTCGAATGGTTCTTGTCTCATTGCCATATTCATAAGTACCCATCGAAGAGCACGCTGATTCACCAGGGTGAAAAGGCGGAAACGTTGTATTACATCGTTAAAGGCTCCGTGGCAGTGCTGATTAAAGATGAAGAGGGCAAGGAAATGATCCTCTCTTATCTGAATCAGGGCGATTTCATCGGCGAACTGGGATTGTTCGAAGAAGGTCAGGAACGCAGTGCCTGGGTTCGCGCCAAAACGGCGTGTGAAGTGGCAGAAATCTCTTATAAAAAATTCCGTCAGCTAATTCAGGTTAACCCTGACATCCTGATGCGTCTTTCTTCGCAGATGGCGCGCCGTCTGCAAGTGACGTCAGAGAAAGTGGGCAACCTCGCCTTCCTTGATGTGACTGGCCGCATTGCACAAACGCTGCTGAATCTGGCTAAACAGCCGGATGCCATGACCCACCCGGATGGTATGCAGATCAAAATTACCCGTCAGGAGATCGGCCAGATCGTCGGCTGCTCCCGCGAAACCGTTGGCCGCATTTTGAAAATGCTTGAAGATCAAAACCTGATCTCCGCCCACGGTAAGACCATTGTGGTTTACGGTACCCGCTAAACCCTGCGAAACGGCGTGGCTACACGCCGTTTCATCCGATCTCACCCATGTGGCGACGCCTGATCTACCACCCCGAAATCAACTACGCACTTCGTCAAACCTTGGTGTTGTGTTTGCCTGTGGCGGTGGGTCTGGTTCTGGGCCATCTGCAACAAGGCCTCCTTTTTTCCCTCGTTCCCGCCTGCTGCAACATCGCTGGCCTGGACACCCCGCACAAGCGCTTCTTTAAACGCCTGGTTATCGGCGGGTCGCTGTTTGCCCTTAGCAGCCTCGCGGTGCAGTTATTACTGCTTAATTCCGTGCCGCTGCCGTTGGCGCTCTCCGGGCTGGCACTGATCCTGGGCGTCACGGCGGAAATCAGTCCGCTTCATGCTCGCCTGCTCCCGGCGTCGCTTATTGCAGCGATATTCACACTCAGCCTGGCGGGCTCTATGCCGATGTGGGAACCGCTGCTGCTGTATGCCCTGGGCACGCTATGGTACGGGTTATTTAACTGGTTCTGGTTCTGGGTGTGGCGCGAACAGCCGCTGCGCGAAACCCTGAGCCTGCTGTACCGTCAGTTGGCGGAATATTGTGAAGCCAAATACAGCCTGCTGACCCAGCATACCGATCCGCAAAGCGCGCTGCCGCCGCTGCTGGCGCGCCAGCAAAAAACCGTCGACCTGATTACCCAGTGTTATCAGCAGCTACACATGCTGTCGACCGGTAAGCATCACGGCTATAAACGCCTGCTGCGCACTTTTCAGATCGCGCTGGATTTGCAGGAGCATATTTCCGTCAGCCTGCATCAGCCCGAAGAGGTGCAGAAGCTGGTGCGCGAAAGCCACGCCGAGGCGGTGATCCGCTGGAATGCCCAGACGGTGGCGGCCCGCCTGCGGGAACGCGCCGACGATATCCTGTATCACCGTTATCCGAAGCGCTTTGAAATGGATAAGCAGATTGGCGCGCTGGAAAAAATTGCCCGCCAGCACCCCGATAACCCGGTGGGACAGTTCTGCGAATACCATTTCAGCCGTATCGCCAGAGTGCTGAAATCCCAGCGTCCACTGTATTCGCGCGATCTGATGGAAGATAAGCAGCGCCGCCTGCCCGTGCTGCGCGCATTGAAAAGCTATCTGTCGTTGAAGTCCACCGCCCTGCGCAGCTCCGCCCGTATTGCGGTGATGCTGAGTATTGCCAGCCTGGTGGGTAGCGCCCTGCACCTACCGAAACCCTACTGGATTTTAATGACCGTGATGTTCGTGACCCAGAACGGCTATGGTGCCACGCGGGTGCGCATTCTCCACCGAGCGGGCGGCACCATGGCCGGGCTTATCATCGCCGGGATCACCCTGCACTATCACGTTGCCGATGGTTACACCCTGCTGGCGATGCTGGTCATCACCATCGTGAGCTATCTCATCATCCGCAAAAATTACGGCTGGGCGACGATCGGCTTTACCGTCACGGCGGTGTATAGCCTGCAACTGCTCTCCCTGAGCGGGGAGCAGTATATTCTGCCGAGGCTGATTGATACCTTGATTGGCTGCCTGATCGCCTTTGGCGGCATGGTGTGGTTGTGGCCCCAGTGGCAAAGCGGCCTGCTGCGTAAAAACGCCCACGATGCGCTGGAGGCGGACCAGAAAGCGATACGCTTGATCCTCAGCGACGACCCGCAGCCGACGCCGCTGGCCTGGCAGCGAATGCTGGTCAACCAGGCGCATAACGCGTTATACAACTCGCTGAACCAGGCAATGCAGGAACCGGGATTCAATAGCCACTATCTGGAAGAGATGAAGCTGTGGGTGACCCACAGCCAGTTTATCGTCGAGCACATTAATGCCATGACCACCATGGCGCGAGAACACACCATGCTGACGCCGGACCTGGCGCAGCGCTATTTGCAGTCCTGCGAAATTGCGCTCCAGCGCTGCCAGCAGCGGCTGGAATATGACGAGCCGGGGGAAACCAAAGACGCGGTGATCCTGGATATGCCGGAAGCCCTGTCCCAGGGACCGTTAAGCGTGCTGGAACAGCATCTCCAGCGGATACTCGGCCACCTCGATACCATGCACACCATTTCGTCTGTAGCATGGCGTCAGCGGCCGCATCATGGGATCTGGCTAAACCGGCGGCTAAATAATCCGAAAGCGGTTAACGACTGACTTTCGCAACGGCCTGCGCGAAGCGCGTCATGCCTTCATCGATATCGGCACTATCAACCACCAGCGATGGCGCGAAGCGCATCACATCCGGGCCAGCGTTCAGCACCATCACGCCCGCTTCTGCCGCCGCGTGCAAAAACTCACGCGCACGGCCTTTGTACTGCGGTTTAAGCTCGGCGCCAATCAGTAGCCCCATGCCGCGAATGTCGCTGAACACGTCGTACTGCGCGTCGATCTGCTCAAAATGCTTCACGAACTGGGCACGTTTTTGGTTCACGCCAGCCAGTACATCCGGGGTGTTGATGATATCGAACGCCGCGCCGGCTACCGCACAGGCTAACGGGTTGCCGCCGTAGGTAGAGCCGTGGGAGCCCACATGGAACACCGAGGCGATATCCTGAGTGGTCAACATTGCGCTGATCGGGAAACCGCCGCCCAGGGCTTTGGCGCTGGTGAGGATATCCGGCGTCACGCCGTAATGCATATAAGCGAACAGATCGCCGGTACGGCCCATGCCGCACTGCACTTCATCAAACACCAACAGCGCCTGATGTTTGTCGCACAGCTCGCGCAGGCCCTGTAAGAATTCCGGGGTCGCCGCCGTCACGCCGCCTTCGCCCTGAATCGGCTCCACCACAATGGCGCAGGTGTGATCGTCAATCACCGCTTCCACCGCATGCAGATCGTTAAACGGCACGTGGATAATATCTGCCGGTTTCGGTCCGAAGCCGTCAGAATATTTCGGCTGCCCGCCAACCGACACGGTAAACAGCGAACGGCCATGGAAAGCGTTATGGAAGGCGATGATTTTGGTTTTATACGGGCTGTGGCGGGTAGAGGCGTAATAGCGCGCCAGTTTGAACGCGGTCTCATTGGCTTCGGTGCCGGAGTTCATAAACAGCACGCGCTCGGCAAAGGTCGCGTTGATAATTTTGCGGCCCAGGCGCAGCGCTGGTTCATTGGTAAACACGTTGCTGGTGTGCCACAAGGTTTCACCCTGGGTTTTTAATGCCTCCACCAGCACCGGATGGCAGTGACCCAGCGCCGTGACCGCAATCCCGCCGGCAAAATCAACGTATTCTTTACCCTGCTGATCCCATACGCGGCTGCCCTGCCCTTTTACCGGGATAAACTCAGCCGGTGCATAGACTGGCAGAATAACGTCGTCAAAAGTCGCCCGGGTAATTGCAGTCTGTTCATTTGCCATCTTATGCCCATCCGTTTATGCAAAATCTTAATTGAAAAGATAAGCACAAAATATGCATAAAAAATCAATTAATGGCAATAGAAAATCAGCGGCGTAAAAAGTTGGCAAGCAGTGCATGGCCCTGTTCGCTGAGAATGCTTTCGGGATGAAACTGCACGCCCTCCAGATCCCACTCGCGATGGCGAATGCCCATGATTTCATCCTCCGCGCTCCAGGCGGTGACATCAAACGCGTCGGGCAGCGTTGCCGGTTCAATCAGCAGGGAGTGATAGCGCGTCACGGTGAGCGGGTTATTCAGCCCGTGAAACACGCCGCTACCGTTATGGCGAATCGCTGAGGTTTTGCCGTGCATCACCTGACGGGCGCGAATAATCCGTGCGCCAAACGCCTGGCCTATGGCCTGATGCCCAAGGCAGACCCCGAGGATTGGCAGCTTACCCGCATAATCACGAATCACATCCAGAGAGATGCCCGCTTCATTAGGGGTGCAGGGGCCGGGGGAAATGACAATTTTTTGCGGCGCGAGCGTGGCGATGTCGGCAACGCTGATTTCATCGTTGCGCTTAACCACCACCTCTGCGCCGAGTTCGCAGAAATACTGGTACAGGTTCCAGGTGAACGAATCGTAGTTATCAATCAGCAGTAGCATGGCGGCTCCGAAAAAATGAACCGCGCTATTCTACTCACTTTCCCGTGCTTCACTCACCACTTTGCTGAATATCGAGACCAGCGGTTCCAGATCGCCCATCGCGCCAGCCTGGTTCGCCTCGCGCCAGAACTGCGGGTCGATATCGCGCCAGTCGAGGCTATACCCGGCATGGATCGCCAGTTGCTCAAAGAAAATGCGCTGGCTCAGGCCAGAACCCAGGCGGAACGGGTGCAGCACATTAATCTCGCAATAGTAGTGCGCCAGCCGCTGGATAAATTCCGGCGCGGCCAGCCCTGCCAGATACCCTTCGTCTTCCAGATCCTGGAACAGGTCGTTGCCCTCTTTCTCGATATAGCCGAAATGGCAGAAGCGGGTATCGCCCTGGTAAATATCCACTTCACGCAACTCGCCCGCCCAGTCGAACACGTCCTGGAACAGGTGACGGTGGATAGCGCAGAGATGGGGCAACCCGCGTGGGATCGGCCCCAGCGGCAACGTGGCGGCACGCAGCGCAATCAGTTCCAGCATCGCGGTATCCAGACGCTGTGCCTGGCGGATAGTAAGGCGGTTTTTCAGGACATCCAGACCGGCATAGAGATACGGATCGCGCCCGTCGCCAAATTTATCGCTCATATTGCCCCCTGACTTCCTGAAGGCGTTGCTCGGCTTCGTCTGTGGTTAACTCGATTAACGGGATATCGCGTCCCTCCAGGCGCAGGCTGGCCTGAAAGTTACCGTTTCGCTTTTGCTCCCAGAGACGGGATTTCTGTTTATCGGTGAGTTTTTTAGACATAGCGCCTCCCTGATCGTGACCGTATTTGCCACAAGTATAAGCAGCAAATCACAGACACGCCGGGAGGCGGCAAACGCGGGTTAAGCGAACCCGCGCAAAAAGCGGTTAAGGCAGGACTTTAGCGGACAGGATAACTATCGGTTTTGACGGGACATTTTGGTAAGGACCCACGTCGTGAGTCTGGGCCTGGGCAATTTTATCGGCAATGTCCATCCCTTTCACAACTTTACCAAATACCGCATACCCGAAATCGCGCTGGCCGTGGTCGAGAAACGCGTTGTCAGCCACGTTGATAAAGAACTGGCTGGTGGCGCTGTCTTTATCTGCGGTGCGTGCCATCGAAATGGTGCCACGGGTGTTGCGCAGGCCATTATCGGCTTCGTTTTTAATCGGCGCGTTGGCTTGCTTTTGCTGCATATCAGACGTGAACCCGCCGCCCTGGACCATAAAGCCTGGGATCACGCGATGGAAAATGGTGTTGTTGTAGTAGCCGCTATTAACGTAATCAACGAAGTTTTTCGAAGAGATCGGCGCTTTCTGGCTGTTTAACTCCAGTTCGATATTGCCGGCAGAGGTCGTCAACAGTACGCGAGGGTCGCCTTTGGCAGCCAGCGCCGCGGGAGAGAGAGCGGAAAGAGCGAACACAGCTGCAACAGCCGCCAGAGTTGATTTGAGCATGAAGCATTCCTTACGAAAACAGGGTTAAAAGCGAGTGGCTTGATTCTAAAGACCGTAACCGCATCGTGCCAGACATTTACCTGGTTTTACGATGCCTGGCTAACATCCAGGATTTTTAGCTGGAAAGTATAGGAAATATATGTGATTAAACTCACATCGAATCGTGTGTTTTGCAGCAAATAAGTTCCTAAATGTTTATATGCATCACAAAAACACATAAACTGCCCGCGATTTCAGCGTCCCCAGGATGCTTTACCTTTCTCTTCACAGGATCTTCATGACTAACAGCAATCGCATTAAGCTCACATGGATCAGTTACTTTTCCTACGCCCTGACCGGCGCGTTAGTGATTGTCACCGGGATGGTGATGGGCAATATCGCCGACTACTTCGGCCTGCCGGTTTCCAGCATGAGCAATACCTTCACCTTCCTGAACGCCGGCATTTTAATTTCAATCTTTCTGAATGCCTGGCTGATGGAAATCGTCCCGCTAAAAACCCAACTGCGCTTTGGCTTTGTAATGATGGTGCTGGCGGTGGCGGGCCTGATGCTCAGCCATAGCCTGGCGCTGTTTTCCGCCTGTATGTTCGTACTGGGCGTGGTGAGCGGCATTACCATGTCCATCGGCACCTTCCTTGTTACCCAGATGTACGAAGGCCGCCAGCGCGGCTCGCGTCTGCTCTTTACCGACTCCTTCTTCAGCATGGCGGGCATGATTTTCCCAATGCTGGCGGCCTGGCTGTTGGCGCGCACCATTGAGTGGTATTGGGTTTACGCCTGCATCGGCCTGGTCTATGTGGCGATTTTTATCCTGACCTTCGGCTGCGAGTTCCCGGCGCTGGGCAAACACGCTAAACAGAGCAACACCCCTGTCGAGAAAGAAAAGTGGGGTATCGGCGTGCTGTTCCTGTCGGTGGCGGCGCTGTGCTACATCCTCGGCCAACTGGGCTTTATCTCCTGGGTGCCAGAATACGCCAAAAGCCTCGGCATGAGCCTGAACGACGCCGGGAAGCTGGTCAGCGATTTCTGGATGTCGTACATGTTCGGCATGTGGGCGTTCAGCTTTATTCTGCGTTTCTTCGATCTGCAACGCATTCTGACCGTGCTGGCGGGCCTCGCCACGGTGCTGATGTACTGCTTTATTTCCGGCGAACCGCAGCATATGGCGTGGTTTATTCTGACGCTGGGCTTCTTCTCCAGCGCCATTTACACCTCGATCATCACTCTTGGTTCGCTGCAAACCAACGTGCCGTCGCCTAAGCTGGTTAACTTTATTCTGACCTGCGGCACCGTCGGCACCATGTTGACCTTTGTTGTCACCGGCCCGATTGTTGCCCACAGTGGCCCTCAGGCGGCGCTCAATACCGCTAACGGTTTGTACGCTGTGGTGTTCGTCATGTGCCTGGTATTAGGCTTTGTGACGCGCCATCGCCGTCACAACGCTACCTCCGCAGCGCATTAATACTCAACGCGCCCTTTACTCTGCTGAAGGGCGCGTAAAGTAAATCTCCTCCCCGCCGTTATCCATTTTCACCCAGGTTTGCGACAGTTGCGTGGTGGCAATCACTTTGCCGTGACGCACCGACCAGCGCACTGGCACCTGGCGACGCACCGCTTCAAAGCCGTTCTCCGTCGGTAAAATAATCACGTTAGCCGGGTTGCCCTCTTCAATGCCGTACTCAGCAATACCCAGGGTTCTGGCACTGTTGTGGGTGATCAAATCCAGGCTCTGGTTAATCTGCTCGTAGCCCATCATCTGGCAAACGTGCAGGCCCATATGCAGCACCTGCAGCATGTTGCCGGTGCCCAGCGGATACCACGGATCAAAGACGTCGTCATGCCCGAAGCAGACGTTTATGTCTGCCGCCAGCAGCTCCTTTACCCGGGTAATGCCGCGCCGCTTCGGATAATCATCAAACCGTCCCTGCAAGTGGATATTCACCAGCGGATTGGCGACAAAATTAATCCCGGACAGCTTCAGCAGGCGGAACAGCCGCGAGGTGTAGGCGCCGTTGTAGCTGTGCATGGCGGTGGTATGGCTGGCGGTAACGCGCGGGCCGATATTTTCCCGCAGCGCCAGCGCCGCCACGGTTTCCAGAAAGCGCGACTGCTCGTCGTCGATTTCGTCGCAGTGAATATCCAGCGGCCGGTCATATTTCTTCGCCAGCGCAAAGGCGATATTCAGCGATTCGACGCCGTATTCGCGCGTGAATTCGAAATGTGGGATCGCGCCTACGACGTCTGCGCCGAGCTTCAGCGCCTCTTCCAGCAGAGCTTCGCCGTTGGGATACGAAAGAATTCCCTCCTGCGGAAACGCCACCAGTTGCAAATCAACCCAGGGTGCGACTTCCTTCTTAACTTCCAGCAGCGCCCGGAGCGCCGTCAGCGTCGGGTCGGAGACATCAACATGGGTTCGTACATACTGGATGCCCTGCGCCATCTGCCATTTCAGGGTTTGCCAGGCGCGTGCTTTGACATCCTCATGGCTCAGCGTCGCCTTGCGCTCGGCCCAGCGCTCGATCCCTTCAAACAGCGTCCCGGAAAGGTTCCAACTGGGCTCTCCGGCGGTTTGCGTAGTATCCAGATGAATATGCGGCTCGATAAACGGCGGTATCGCTAACCCACCGCGCGCGTTAAGCACATCAAGACTGCTGTGAACACCGTTTTTCATCGGCGTGATAGCACCAAATCGGCCCTTATCGATGGGAATTTGCCACAATCCTTCCCGCCCCGGTAAACGCACATTCTGGATTAACCATAAAGACGTTGAAGACATACTCCCTCCGCTGTAAGCCCTTTTTACAGAGTGATACCACATTCCGCCTGGCCTGACCCGAATTTGTTTAAAAAGCGCGCAAAATCGAAAACTGAATCAATTCCGCCACTTATAAAAACCTACAAAAATCAAGGATATACCCATTAAGGGGTATATAGGGCGGAAATTGATCTGAATCAAGAAGGGGCTTTGCTGAATCGTTAAGGTAAGCAGTAATAGAATAGAAATTGAGGCAAAAATGAGCAAAGTCAAACTGGCTATAATCGGTAACGGGATGGTAGGCCATCGCTTTATTGAGGATCTTCTCGATAAAGCTGACGCCAGCCAGTTCGACATTACCGTATTTTGTGAAGAGCCACGTATCGCCTACGATCGTGTTCACCTCTCCTCTTACTTCTCTCACCATACTGCTGAAGAACTCTCTTTAGTGCGCGAAGGTTATTATGAGAAGCACGGCGTGAATGTGCTGATGGGCGAACGCGCCATCACCATTAACCGCCAGGAAAAAGTGATCCACTCCAGCGCCGGGCGTACCGTCTATTACGACAAACTGATCATGGCGACCGGTTCCTACCCGTGGATCCCGCCAATTAAAGGGTCTGAAACCCAGGACTGCTTCGTCTACCGCACCATTGAAGATCTTAACGCCATTGAAGCCTGCGCCCGTCGCAGCAAACGCGGCGCAGTGGTCGGCGGTGGTCTGTTAGGCCTGGAAGCGGCTGGCGCGCTGAAAAACCTCGGCGTAGAAACCCACGTTATCGAATTCGCGCCGATGCTGATGGCTGAACAGCTCGATCAGATGGGCGGCGAGCAACTGCGTAAGAAAATCGAAAGCCTGGGCGTGAAAGTTCACACCAGCAAAAATACCCAGGAAATCGTGCAGACCGGCAAAAGCGCGCGTAAAACCATGCGCTTCGCCGACGGTAGCGACCTGGAAGTCGACTTCATCGTGTTCTCAACCGGTATTCGCCCGCGCGACAAACTGGCGACCCAGTGCGGTCTGGCCGTTGCGCAGCGCGGCGGTATTGTGATTAACGACAAATGCCAGACTTCTGACCCGGATATCTACGCTATCGGCGAATGCGCCAGCTGGCACAATCGCGTGTACGGCCTGGTGGCGCCGGGCTACAAAATGGCTCAGGTGGCGGTTGACCATATCCTCGGCAACTCCAACGCTTTTGAAGGTGCCGACCTCAGCGCCAAGCTGAAGCTGCTGGGCGTAGACGTGGGCGGCATCGGCGATGCGCATGGCCGTACCCCGAAATCCCGCAGCTATGTGTTCCTGGATGAGAGCAAAGAAACCTATAAACGCCTTATCGTCAGTGAAGACAACAAAACCCTGCTGGGCGCGGTGCTGGTGGGCGACACCAGCGATTACGGCAACCTGCTGCAACTGGTGCTGAACCAAATCGAACTGCCGGAAAACCCGGACGCGCTGATCCTGCCGCCTCACGCCAGCCAGGGCAAACCGGCTATCGGCGTGGATAAACTGCCGGACAGCGCGCAAATCTGTTCCTGCTTCGACGTGACCAAAGGCATGCTGATTTCCGCCATTAACAAAGGCTGCCACACCGTTGCGGCGTTGAAAGCGGAAACCAAAGCCGGTACTGGCTGCGGCGGGTGTATCCCGCTGGTGACTCAGGTGCTGAACGCCGAACTGGCGAAACAGGGTATCGAAGTCAGCCACAACCTGTGCGAACACTTCGCGTTCTCCCGTCAGGAGTTGTATCACCTGATCCGCGTGGAAGGCATCAAAACCTTCGACGAACTGCTGGCAAAATACGGTAAAGGCTACGGCTGTGAAGTGTGTAAACCCACCGTGGGCTCGCTGCTGGCGTCCTGCTGGAACGAATACATCCTGAAACCGAAGCACACCCCGCTTCAGGACACCAATGACAACTTCCTGGCTAACATCCAGAAAGACGGCACCTACTCGGTGATCCCACGCTCTGCTGGCGGGGAAATCACCCCGGAAGGGCTGATGGAAGTGGGCCGTATCGCCCGCGAGTTTAACCTGTACACCAAAATTACCGGCTCTCAGCGTATCGGCCTGTTCGGCGCGCAGAAAGACGACCTGCCGGAAATCTGGCGTCAACTGATTAAAGCAGGCTTTGAAACCGGCCATGCCTATGCCAAAGCGCTGCGTATGGCAAAAACCTGCGTGGGCAGCACCTGGTGCCGCTACGGCGTAGGCGACAGCGTCGGCTTCGGCGTCGAACTGGAAAACCGTTACAAAGGCATCCGCACCCCGCACAAAATGAAGTTCGGCGTATCCGGCTGTACCCGTGAATGTGCCGAGGCGCAGGGTAAAGACGTAGGTATCATCGCCACCGAAAAAGGCTGGAACCTGTACGTGTGCGGTAACGGCGGCATGAAACCGCGCCATGCGGATCTGCTGGCGGCGGACCTCGATCACGATACCCTGGTGCGTTATCTGGACCGCTTTATGATGTTCTACATCCGCACCGCCGACAAACTGACCCGCACCGCACCGTGGCTGGATAACATGGAAGGCGGCATCGACTACCTGAAAAGCGTGATCATCGACGACAAACTGGGCCTGAATGCCCAGCTTGAAGCCGAAATGGCCCGCCTGCGTGACGCCGTAGTCTGCGAGTGGACCGAGACGGTGAACGATCCGGCTGCCCAGGTTCGCTTCCAGCACTTTATTAACAGCCCGCTTCGCGACCCGAATGTTCAGGTGGTTTCCGAGCGTCAGCAACATCGTCCGGCTACGCCGTATGAACGTATCCCGGTCACCTTTGTGGAGGAGGAAACCGTATGAGCCAGTGGATAACTATCTGCCCGATCGACAAGATCCTGCCCGCTACCGGCGTGTGCGCCCTGCTGAACGACCAGCAGGTGGCGATCTTCCGCCCTCACCAGTCTGACGACGTGTACGCCATCAGCAATATCGACCCGTTCTTCGAGGCCAGCGTGCTGTCGCGCGGTTTAATCGTCGAACACCAGGGCGAACTGTGGGTAGCCAGCCCGCTGAAGAAACAGCGCTTCCGCCTGCGCGATGGTTTGTGCATGGAGGATGAAAGCCACTCCATTGCCCATTACGAAGCCCGCGTAAAAGACGGGCAGGTGCAGCTCAAAGCGTAATGCCCCTGGGCGAGGTTCCTCCTCGCCCTTTTTTAATTTTTCCGTCCCCGGCCTCTTTGCACGCAAAGATGTGCGGTAAACCGTGGGCGTTTTGCGTGAGGCATCGCGATAAAAACAGACCGGAAATCATTCCGGCCGCGAAAGCCAGCGCAGCCAAATTTATTATTTTCAATCTATTAGGATAACCAACATGTTTACAGACACCATTAATAAGTGCGCAGCCAATGCGGCGCGTATCGCCCGGCTCTCTTCCGGTAATCCGTTCGGGTTTTGGGTCAGCTCCGCGATGGCGGGTGCCTATGTCGGGCTGGGGATTATTTTGATTTTCACCCTCGGCAACCTGCTCGACCCGTCGGTGCGTCCGCTGGTGATGGGGGCGACCTTCGGCATCGCGTTGACCCTGGTGATCATCGCCGGTTCCGAGCTGTTTACCGGTCACACCATGTTCCTGACCTTTGGCGTTAAAGCGGGCACCATCAGCCACGGCCAGATGTGGGCGATCCTGCCGCAAACCTGGCTGGGCAACCTGGTGGGCTCGGTGTTTGTTGCGCTGCTGTACAGCTGGGGCGGCGGTAGCCTGCTGCCGGTAGACAGCAGCCTGGTGCATACCGTGGCGCTGGCCAAAACCTCTGCGCCAGCGATGGTGCTGTTCTTCAAAGGCGCGCTGTGTAACTGGCTGGTTTGCCTGGCGATCTGGATGGCAATCCGCACCGAAGGCGCAGCGAAATTCCTGGCGATCTGGTGGTGCCTGCTGGCGTTTATCGCTTCCGGCTACGAACACTCCGTTGCCAACATGACGCTGTTTGCCCTCTCCTGGTTCGGTCACCACAGCGATGCCTACACGCTTTCCGGCATCGGTCATAACCTGTTGTGGGTAACCCTCGGCAATACCTTCTCCGGCGCGGTGTTTATGGGATTAGGTTACTGGTATGCTACGCCAAAAGCGGAGCGTCCGACTCCTGCACACATCGCAACCGTTGCGGCGAAAGCCAGCCACTAAGAGGTCATGTCGTGGATCACCTGCCGATATTTTGTCAGTTAAAACAGCGCCCCTGCTTATTAGTCGGTGGCGGGGATGTAGCAGAACGCAAAGCGCGCCTGCTGATGGAGGCAGGAGCCCTGGTGACGGTGAACGCGCTGACGTTCACCCCGCAGTTTCAGGTCTGGCGCGACGAAGGCGCATTAACGCTGGTTACGGGTCCGTTTGACGCCAGCCTGATGGACAATTGCTGGCTGGTGATTGCCGCTACGGATAACGACGCGGTGAACGCACAGGTCAGCGAGGCCGCCGAAGCACGCCGCATCTTCTGCAACGTGGTGGATGCGCCGCAGCAGGCCAGCTTTATCATGCCGTCGATTATCGACCGCTCGCCGCTGATGGTAGCGGTCTCCTCCGGCGGCACCTCCCCGGTTCTGGCGCGCTTGCTGCGTGAGAAACTCGAATCCCTGTTGCCCCAGCATCTCGGGCAAATCGCCCACTACGCCGGAAAGCTACGCCGCCGCGTGAAGAACACTTTCGGCAGCATGAGTGAGCGCCGTCGCTTCTGGGAAAAGCTGTTTGTGAATGACCGCCTGGCGCAGTCACTCGCCAATCAGGATGAGCAGAACGTCGCGATACTCACCGAAACTCTGTTCACCGAACCGCTGGATAACCGTGGCGAAGTGGTGCTGGTGGGTGCCGGTCCGGGCGATCCGGGCCTGCTGACGCTGAAAGGCCTGCAACAAATCCAGCAGGCGGATATCGTGGTTTATGATCGGCTGGTATCCGATGAAATTATGAATCTGGTGCGCCGCGACGCCGATCGGGTGTTTGTCGGCAAACGCGCCGGTTACCACTGCGTACCCCAGGAAGAGATTAACCAAATCCTGCTGCGCGAAGCCCAACGTGGCAAACGCGTAGTGCGGCTGAAAGGCGGCGATCCGTTTATCTTCGGGCGCGGCGGCGAGGAGTTAGAAACGCTGATCGGCGCGGGCATTCCTTTCTCCGTGGTGCCCGGCATTACCGCCGCGTCCGGCTGTTCCGCCTATGCAGGTATCCCGCTCACCCACCGCGATTATGCCCAGAGCGTGCGGTTAATCACCGGCCACCTGAAAAGCGGCGGCGAGTTTGACTGGCATAACCTGGCAGCAGAAAAACAGACGCTGGTGTTCTATATGGGCCTCAACCAGGCGGCAACCATCCAGCAAAAACTGCTGAAGCACGGTATGGATGCCGATATGCCGGTGGCGCTGGTGGAAAACGGCACCAGCATTAAACAACGGGTGGTCAACGGCACGCTGACGCAGCTCGGCGAGCTGGCGCAGCAGGTCGAAAGCCCGAGCCTGATTTTTGTAGGCCGGGTAGTGGCGCTGCGCGAAAAGCTACGCTGGTTTTAATTATCCCGGGCAGCCTCAAAGCCTGCCCGCTCATTTTGCCTTCCTACTCTTTCTCTTCCTGTCAGTTATCGTCCTCTCGTGCTCTGCCTATTATAAATCTCTTATTTTCAATCGATTAACGAATTAACTCGTAACAACCTGCTCACAAATGGCGATTTTGTGATCTACTTCGCCAATACAATTCATCATATGTTGTTATATTCATTATGCGTCATCTCATAATGAAAACAGCAAAGCGATACCCCGCGATCACCCCTCCAGATCGTGCGGCGACCTGCTGCCTTCATTCAGGCGCACTGAACCCTACAACTCCATTTGATAATTAAAAAGGTAACGATATGGAAGGCCAGGAACTCCAACGCAAGCTCGGCTTTTGGGCCGTGCTGGCCATTTCCGTCGGAACGACCGTCGGTTCCGGTATTTTCGTTTCGGTTGGTGAAGTAGCAAAAGCGGCAGGCTCTCCGTGGCTCACGGTGCTTGCTTTCGTGATTGGCGGGCTGATTGTGATCCCGCAGATGTGCGTTTACGCGGAGCTGTCCACCGCGTATCCCGAAAACGGCGCGGACTATGTGTATCTGAAAAACGCCGGTAGCCGTCCGCTGGCGTTTCTCTCCGGTTGGGCCAGCTTCTGGGCCAACGACGCGCCGTCACTCTCGATTATGGCGCTGGCGATTGTCAGTAATCTGGCCTTCCTGGTGCCGATCGATCCGTTTGCCGGTAAGTTCGTCGCCACCGGTCTGATTCTGGTGTTTATGCTGCTGCACCTGCGTTCGGTTGAAGGCGGCGCGACCTTCCAGACGCTGATCACCATCGCCAAAATCATTCCGTTTGCCATTGTGATTGGCATCGGCGTGTTCTGGCTAAAAGGCGATAACTTTAGCGCGCCGGCGACCGCCACCACCAGCGCGGCGGCAGGGATTATGGCGCTGTTGGCCGGGATCTCCGCCACCAGTTGGTCCTACACCGGTATGGCATCTATTTGCTATATGACCGGCGAAATCAAAAACCCCGGCAAAACCATGCCGCGTGCGCTGATCGGCTCCTGTTTACTGGTGTTGGTGCTCTATTCGCTGCTGGCGCTGGTGATCACCGGGCTGATGCCGTTCGACAAGCTCGCCGCCTCGGGAACGCCCATTTCCGACGCGCTTACCTACATTCCGGCGCTCGGCAGCGTGGCGGGCATTTTTGTCGCCATCACCGCCATCATCGTGATCCTCGGCTCGCTTTCCAGCTGCGTGATGTACCAGCCGCGCCTCGAGTACGCGATGGCGAAAGATAACCTGTTTTTCAAAAGCTTCGGGCACGTTCATCCGAAATACAACACGCCGGATGTCTCTATCATCCTGCAGTGCGCCCTCGGCATCTTCTTTATCTTCGTCTCTGACCTGACCAGCCTGTTGGGCTACTTCACGCTGGTGATGTGCTTCAAAAACACCCTGACCTTCGGCTCGATTATCTGGTGCCGCAAACGCGAGGACTACAAACCGCTGTGGCGCACCCCGGCGTTCGGCCTGATGACCTTTGCCGCTATCGCCTCGAGCTTAATTCTTGTGGCCTCCACCTTCGTGTGGGCGCCAGTCCCGGGGCTGGTCTGCGCCCTGATTGTTATCGCCACCGGCCTGCCCGCTTATGCCTTCTGGGAAAAGCGCAACCGCCGTCTGGCTCATATTTCTTAACCCTGTCTGGAGAGTTGTTGCATGTTGAATATTGATAAAAACACGGTGGATTTCCTGGTAACCGAAAACATGGTCAAGGAAGTGGAGAAGGTTCTCGAGAAAGACGTTCCCCGCGTGCATGCCATTGTTGATGAAATGATCGGGCGCGGCGTGGATCGCATTTACTTTGTCGCCTGCGGTTCCCCGCTGAATGCGGCGCAGACGGCAAAACATCTGGCGGATCGTTTCTCCAGCCTTCAGGTTTACGCGCTTTCCGGCTGGGAGTTCTGCGATAACACCCCGCACCGCCTGGATTCGCGCTGCGCGGTGATCGGCGTCTCTGACTACGGCAAGACCGAAGAAGTGATTAAGGCGCTGGAGCTGGGCGCGGCGTGCGGCGCGCTGACCGCCGCCTTTACCAAACGCCCGGACAGCCCGATTACTCAGGCCGCTGAACATGTGGTGGCGTATGAGGCTGACTGCATCTGGGAAATCCATTTGCTGCTGTGCTACAGCGTGGTGCTGGAGATGATTACCCGCCTCGCGCCACATACCGAAATCGGCAAAATCAAAAACGATCTGCGCAAGCTACCGCAGGCGCTCGGGCATCTGGTGCGCACCTGGGAAGACAAAGGGCGTCAGCTTGGCGAGCAGGCCTCACAGTGGCCGATGATCTATACCGTTTCCGCCGGTCCGCTGCGTCCGCTGGGTTACAAAGAGGGGATCGTCACGCTGATGGAGTTCACCTGGACCCACGGCTCGGTGATTGAGAGCGGCGAATTCCGCCACGGCCCGCTGGAAATCGTTGAGCCGGGCGTGCCGTTCCTGTTCCTGCTCGGTAACGACGAAAGCCGTCACACCACCGAGCGCGCCATCCGTTTCGTGCGCGAGCGTACCGATAACATCATCGTGATCGACTATGCCGAGATCGCTCAGGGGCTGCACCCGTGGCTCGCGCCGTTCCTGATGTTCGTACCGATGGAATGGCTCTGCTACTACCTCTCTATCTACAAAGACCACAACCCGGACGATCGCCGTTACTACGGCGGCATCGTCGAGTATTAATTCCCTCGCCCGGCCTCCATGCAGGCCGGGCATCACACAGCAAGGAGCAGACAGATGAAAACGGGTATGTTTACCTGCGGGCATCAGCGTTTACCGCTGGAACACGCGTTTCGCGACGCGCATGAGTTAGGGTATGACGGGCTGGAGCTGTGGGGCGGTCGCCCCCATGCTTATGCGCCGGACCTCAACGCGGGCGGCATTAAGCACGTTAAAGAACTGGCACGGGTGTATCAGATGCCGATTATCGGCTACACGCCAGAAACCAACGGTTATCCGTACAATATGATGCTGGGCGATGAGCGGATGCGCCGCGAAAGCCTGGATATGATCAAGCTCGGTATGGATATGGCGAAAGAGATGGATGCCGGATTCACGCTGATTTCCGCCGCTCACGCCGGCTATCTCACACCGCCCGACGCCATCTGGCAGCGGGTGGCGGATAATCTGCGCGAACTCTGCGATCACGCAGAAAACATCGGCATGGATCTGTTGCTGGAGCCGCTGACGCCGTATGAGTCCAACGTGGTGTGCAATGCCAACGATGTGCTGCGTGCGCTGGCGCTGGTGCCTTCGCCGCGCCTGTTCAGCATGATTGATATCTGCGCCCCGTTTGTTCAGGGCGAGCCGGTGATGAGCTATTTCGATAAGCTGGGCGACAAGCTGCGCCATCTGCATATTGTCGACAGCGACGGTGCCAGCGACAGCCACTACATTCCGGGCGAAGGCAAAATGCCGCTGCGTGAGTTAATGCGCGATATTATCGACAGTGGATACAAGGGCTACTGCACGATTGAGCTGGTGACGATGTATATGAACGAGCCACGGCTTTATGCTCGTCAGGCGCTGACGCGTTTTCGCGAGCTGCTGCCCCAGGAGGCGCAATGAAACGGCTGGCAACGGTAGGCGATAACTGCGTGGATATTTATCCCCAGTTGGGCAAAGCGTTTTCCGGCGGCAACGCCGTTAATGTGGCAGTCTACAGCACGCGTTACGGGATGCAGCCCGCCTGCGTCAGTTGGGTGGGTGAAGACGATTACGGTGCCATGCTGCGCCGCGACCTGGCACAGCATGGCGTGGATATTTCCCACCTGCGGGTGATGCCCGGCGTAACGGCGCAAACCCAGGTGGAACTGCGTAATAACGATCGCATTCTCGGCGACTATACCGAAGGCGTGATGGCGGATTTCAGCGTCGGCGAGCAGGAACTTGCATGGCTCAAAGAATTCGACATTATCCATTCTGCCATCTGGGGCCATGCGGAGTCCGCTTTCCCTGCGCTGAAGGCGGCGGGCAAAATCCTGTCGTTCGATTTTGCCGACAAATGGGAAAGCCCGCTGTGGCGCACGCTGCCGGAACATCTTGATTATGTTTTTGCCTCGGCAAATGACGATAATCCGTGGCTGCGCGACCGGCTGCAAACCGTGGTGCAATGCGGCGCGGGGGTGGCGATCGCCACGCTTGGCGAAAACGGCAGCCTGGCGTGGGACGGCACGCAGTTCTGGCAGATGCCGCCGCAGCGCGTCGACGTGGTGGATACCATGGGGGCCGGGGATTCCTACATCGCCGGGTTCCTGTGTGCTATCGCTAACGGCTTGCCGCTTCAGGACGCCATGAGACAGGGCACCGAGTGCGCCGCACGCACCATTGGCTATCATGGTGCCTGGTGAGGGTCGGCGTTGGCGTGACATTACACACGCCAACGCCTGTTACTCATCCAGAAACGCTCATATAATCAACCCCACTCCTCTTACAACTTCAGGGTCGATTCATGCCAGCTACGGAGCGCTACTCACATCAACTCCTTTACGCCACCGTGCGCCAACGCCTGCTTGATGATATCGCGCAGGGGGTTTACCGGGCGGGTCAACAGATCCCGACTGAAAGCGAGTTATGCACGCTCTATAACGTCAGCCGCATCACCATTCGCAAAGCGATCAGCGATTTGGTCAACGACGGCGTGCTGCAACGCTGGCAGGGGAAAGGCACGTTCGTGCAAAGTAAAAAGGTTGAAAACGCGCTGCTGACGGTTAGCGGTTTTACCGATTTTGGCGTGTCTCAGGGTAAGCCGACCCGGGAAGAAGTCATTGAACAGGAGCGCATTAACGCCGATCCGTTCTGCGAGAGGTTGAATATCCCCGGCGGCAGCGAGATTTTTCGCCTGATGCGGGTCATGTATCTCGACGATGAACCGCTGTTTATCGACAGTTCCTGGATCCCGCTTTCCCGCTACCCGGCGTTTGATGAAATTTATACCGCAGGCGCATCCACCTATAAGCTGTTCCAGGAAAAATTCGACACCCGCGTGGTGAGCGATAAAAAGACCATCGATATCTTTATGGCCACCAAAGCCGAGGCCCAGAGGCTGAAATGCGAACTGGGCGAGCCGCTGTTCCGCATCAGCAAAATCGCTTTCGATCAGAACGCGAAACCGGTGCACTATTCCGAACTGTTCTGCCGCGCCAACCGCGTCAGCCTGACTATCGATAATCAGCGCCAGAAATAAAAAAGAGGGCCGAAGCCCTCTTAACGTTTTTCGCAGCCAGACTTACGGCTGAGCCACAAAGCCAATCACTTCATACACATGCTTCAGCGTTTCGCTGGCGCGGGCGCGGGCTTTCGCCGCACCGTCTTTCATCACGCTCTGAAGGAAAGCTTCGTCGTTACGATAGCGGTGATAGCGCTCCTGAAGCTCGGTCAGCATACCGGAAACCGCCTCCGCCACTTCGCCTTTCAGATGACCGTACATTTTGCCTTCAAAATGCTGCTCCAGTTCCGGAATGCTCTGGCCAGTCACGGCGGAAAGAATATCCAGCAGGTTAGACACGCCCGCTTTATTCGCCACGTCGTAGCGCACGACCGGCGGCTCGTCGGAGTCAGTCACCGCGCGTTTGATTTTCTTCACCACCGACTTCGGATCTTCCAGCAGGCCGATCACGTTGTTGCGGTTATCGTCAGACTTGGACATCTTTTTGGTCGGCTCAAGCAGCGACATCACGCGCGCGCCGGATTTCGGAATAAACGGCTCCGGCACTTTAAACACGTCGCCATACAGAGCGTTAAAGCGCTGGGCGATATCGCGACTCAGCTCAAGATGCTGTTTCTGGTCTTCGCCCACCGGAACCTGGTTGGTTTGATACAGCAGAATATCTGCCGCCATCAGCACCGGGTAATCAAACAGGCCGGCGTTGATGTTTTCTGCGTAGCGCGAAGATTTATCTTTGAACTGGGTCATACGGCTCAGTTCGCCGAAATAGGTATAGCAGTTCAGCGCCCAGGACAACTGCGCGTGTTCCGGCACGTGCGACTGAACGAAGATAGTGCTTTTTTCCGGGTCGATACCGCAGGCCAGATACAGGGCCAGGGTGTCCAGGGTGGCTTTGCGCAGTGCAGCCGGATCCTGGCGAACGGTAATGGCGTGCTGATCGACGATGCAATAGATGCAGTGGTAGTCATCCTGCATGTTGACCCACTGACGGAGCGCACCCATGTAGTTGCCGATAGTCAGTTCACCTGAGGGCTGTGCGCCACTAAATACGATGGGCTTACTCATTTGTTAATTCCTGATTTTCACTGTGGGGGAGCCCAAGTGCGGGCAGAATGTCTTTGAAGTGATGGAACACCACGTCAGGGTTGCTCAGTTCAATCGCTTCGCCGTAGTTGTAGCCGTAGGTCAGGCCAACGGAACGGCAGCCTGCGGCGGCCGCAGCCAGAATATCATTGCGCGAATCGCCGACAAACAGCAGTTCACCTGGCGCCAGGCCTAATTTTTCCGCCACCCGCAGCAGCGGCTCCGGGTGCGGTTTTTTATTCTTCACATCGTCACCGCCGATCACCACGGTAAAGTGTTTGGCGATATCCAGCGCTTCCAGCAGCGGCGCGACGAACGGCGTCGGCTTGTTGGTCACCAGCGCCATCGGGATGCCGTTTTCCGCCAGCGCGCTCAGCGTCGCGGCCACATCCGGGAACAGCGCGCTGCCTTCATCTACTGCATCAGCATAGAAACGGTCAAACAGCTTACGCAGGATCCGCACCCGATCGGCATGCGGAATATCCGCGTCGTCAATCGCCGGTTTGCCCGACGCCGCACGCTGAATATCGCGCTCCTGGCGTGCCCAGGTCAGGGCGCGTTCCACCAGCACATCAGCGCCGTTGCCGATCCAGGTAATCACCCGCGCTTCACCGGCCTGGGGCAGCTCCAGCGCATACAGCGCCATATCCACCGCCGTGGCCAGACCCGGCGCGCTGTCGACCAGCGTACCGTCCAGATCGAACGCCACACCGCGAATAGTGCTAAACTTATCCATGACTTACCTTTGCCAGTTCACGACGCATCTCGTCGATAACCGCTTTGTAATCCGGGGCGTCGAACACCGCCGAGCCCGCAACAAACATATCCGCGCCCGCTGCGGCGATTTCACCGATGTTGGAGGCTTTTACGCCGCCGTCGACTTCGAGGCGAATATCATAGCCTGAGGCATCAATGCGCTGACGCACTTCACGCAGTTTATCCAGCGTGTGTGGAATGAAAGACTGGCCGCCGAAACCGGGGTTGACCGACATCAGCAGGATCACATCCAGCTTATCCATCACATGATCGAGATAGCTGAGTGGGGTCGCCGGGTTAAACACCAGGCCCGCTTTGCAGCCGTGCTCTTTGATCAGTTGCAGGGAACGATCCACATGCTCGGAGGCTTCCGGGTGAAAGGTGATATAGCTGGCACCCGCCGCGGCAAAATCAGGAATGATGCGATCCACCGGTTTCACCATCAAATGCACGTCGATTGGCGCGGTGATCCCGTATTTGCGCAGCGCCTTCAACACCATCGGGCCGATGGTTAAATTTGGCACATAGTGGTTATCCATCACGTCGAAATGGACGACATCGGCACCGGCGGCCAGCGCAGCGGCAGTGTCTTCACCCAGACGGGCAAAATCGGCCGACAGAATCGAGGGGGCAATCAAAAACTGTTTCATCCGCTTCTCCATAAGTGTGTTGTGCGGCGGGCGAAACGGCTCAGGCGGAATAGAGCGCCAGCAGTTCGTCCACTTTTTTACGGGTGCCGCCATTGCTGCTAATGCTACGTCGCGCCCGCACCACGTGCAGGTCATCAGCTTGCCGATACCACTGGCGGGTAAGTTCGGTATCGTGGTTTGAAATCAACACCGGAACCTGGCTGACTTTAAGCCCATGAGCCAGATCGGCGAGATGCTGTTGCTGTTCGAAATTAAAACTGTTGGTGTGGTACGCCGTGAAATTCGCGGTGGCCGACAACGGCGCATAAGGCGGATCGCAATACACCACCGTGCCCTGCTGCGCGCGCGCCATGCTGCTGGCGTAACCTTCGCAAATAAATAACGCATTACGCGCCCGCTCCGCGAAGTGATACAGCTCATCTTCCGGGAAATAGGGTTTACGGTAACGCCCAAACGGGACGTTAAATTCGCCGCGCAAATTATACCGACACAGGCCATTGTATCCATGACGGTTGAGATACAGAAACAGCAGCGCACGCCGGAACGGGTCCTGGCTCTGATTAAATTCTTCACGAAACTGGTAGTAAACGTCGGACTGGTTTGACTCCGGCGTGAATAAATCCCGCGACTGCTGCACATATTCATCGGTTTGCGTCTTTACGATGTTGTACAGGCTAATCAGATCGCTGTTAATGTCTGCAAGAATATAGCGCGAATAGTCGGTATTGAGGAAAACCGAACCTGCTCCGACGAACGGTTCTATCAGACAGTCACCCTGAGGAAGGTGCTTTTTGATTTCATCCAGCAGGGGGTATTTCCCCCCTGCCCATTTAAGAAAAGCGCGTTTTTTTTTCATGCTGTGTGACTGCTTAGCCTTCTCCCGTTAAGGAGAAGGCGCCTGGAGCATCCTGCGCTTTAATCATTGCTTAAGATCGGCCTGAACCTGATGGATCGGTTTCGCCCACGGGTTTTTAGCCTGTACGTCAGCCGGTAATGCCGACACGGCGCGTTTTGCGTCTTCTTTTGAGGAATAGACGCCGCTTACCAGCACATACCAGGGCTGCCCGTTACGGGTTGTCTGATAAACCACGTAGTTTTTCAGGCTCTCTTTCTTCGCCCAGGCGTTCAGATTGTTGTAGTTCGAGGAACTGCTCAACTGAAGCGTGTAGTGGCTGGAAGGCGCAGACTTGAGCGAACCGACGTTGCCGCTGGACGCGCCTGCGCTGGCAGCCGGTGCGGATGCGGTCGCTGTCGCGGCTGGCGCGGTGGTGGTCGCTTTCGGCGCAGTTGTCGTTGCCGTCGGCGCTTTAACCGGTGCGCTGGCACTGCCGGAATTCGTCGCAGGCGCGGTTTGCTTCACGGTCGCCGTCGGTTTGGTTTCAGTCGCTTTCGGCGCCGCTGGCTGGCGAGCCGGTGCGGTTTGCGTGGTCTGCGTTTTACGCGGAGCAGGCTCAATCACCGTCTGCTTACGTTCAGTACGCGCAGGCTGCGCTTCGCCGCTTGCAGCCTGGCGGCTGGCATTGCTGCCGGTAGACGCCACGGTTGCCGGTTCGGTCGGCAGCGTAGAGTGAGTGACTGCCGCATCGATCTGGCCCTGTTGGGCGGTCAGCGCATTATTCAGGTCGCCCTGCACTTCCACGCGCTGTTGACCTTCAGGCGTCGCCGTTACCTGGCCCTGAGTCGGAGTAGAAGAAACTGGCGGTAAAGAGATGTCCTGACCGTTGGAAGGATTCTCAGCGGAGGTCGCGCCCGGCGCGGGCTGAGTGCCATTGGCCTGATTAGCCGCCGAGTTGTCGCCGCCGTTAAGACTAATGCTCTTCTCGGCTGGCGGGTTCTGTGCGGTAGTCGAGTCCGACGACGGTGCTTTAAGCGCGGAACCGATGCCGATAATCAGCAGCAACAGCACCAGAATACCCACGCCCATCATCATATGCTGGCGAGAAACCGGGCCTTTGGCTGGCGCTTTTTTGCGTTTGCGCGGACGGCGTTCAACGTCAGCATCATCCGCAACGTCGTTTTCCGCTTCGTAATCTGCGTCTTCGTCACGGGCACGGCGCGCGCGCGTTGGACGGCGATCTTCTGCCTCAACATCGACATCGTCGATATTCAGCTGCGGTTCGTTGTCGAACTCGGAAGATTTACGGGAACGACCAGTACGACGATCGCTGGGATCGGGTTTCAGCTCGTCTTCTGGTTTAAATTCATCCATTTCACACCCCACTAAAAGGCTTATGTCAGTACAACTGCCACGTCACCTGAATTAAACATCGCCTGACGGCGAAACACCTTTTTAATAGTTACGCTTGCTGACAATCCGCAATCGCGCTGAGTACCAGGTCGTGCGACACGCCACTGCGTACCTCACTTTTACCTATTGCCAACGGCAGCACCAGACGGAGCTCGCCAGCCAATACTTTTTTATCGCGCATCATGTGCGGCAAATAGGCGGCAGGCGACATGCTCTGCGGGCCAGTGACCGGCAACCCTGCACGTTTAAGCAGCGTGATGACGCGCTGAATATCCTGTTCGTCAAACTGTCCCAACCGCTGGGCGGTGCGGGCCGCCATCACCATACCGGCCGCGACGGCTTCGCCATGCAGCCAGTTGCCGTAGCCCATTTCCGCCTCGATAGCATGGCCGAAGGTATGACCAAGATTGAGTAAAGCACGTAAGCCGCTTTCGCGCTCGTCTGCTGCCACAACTTCCGCTTTCAGCTCACAACAACGGCGAATGCAGTACGCCATAGCCGTGGTATCAAGCGCCATCACCGCATCCAGATTGGCTTCTAACCAGTCAAAGAATTCAGCATCCAGAATAATGCCGTATTTGATGACTTCGGCCAGGCCGGAGGAGAGTTCGCGGGGGGGAAGGGTTTTTAAGCAATCCAGATCGACCACAACCGATGCAGGCTGGTAAAACGCGCCGATCATGTTTTTGCCGAGCGGATGGTTAACGGCAGTTTTGCCGCCGACCGAGGAGTCAACTTGCGAAAGCAGCGTCGTCGGCACCTGGATAAAACGTACGCCGCGCTGATAACTGGCCGCGGCGAAACCGGTGAGATCGCCAATCACGCCGCCGCCGAGCGCGACGAGCGTGGTATCCCGACCGTGGGGTTTTTCTAATAACGCACTGAAGACGGTTTCCAGCACGGCGAGGCTTTTATGCTGCTCGCCATCAGGAAGAATAACCTGATCGACTTTTACACCCGCCTGTTCGAGCACCTGACGGACGTTATCAAGGTACAACGGTGCCAGCGTTTCATTGGTGACCAACATCGTCTGGTCACCCGCGCGCAAAGGCCAAAATGAAGCCGGCTGGTTGAATAAGCCGGCAGCGATGGTGATAGGGTAACTGCGTTCCCCGAGAGTGACTGTTAACTGCTCCATGACGCTCAACACCTTCTGTTGCTTGTACCCGCGGGCGAGTGTTTATTTAGCCAGAATCAGTTGTTTTCCAGCATATGAATAATCTGGTTTGCCACAACTTTCGCGCTTTGGTCGTCAGTGCGAATGGTTACGTCGGCAATCTCTTCATACAGCGGATTGCGTTCACCGGCCAGCGCTTCCAGAACTTCGCGAGGCGGGGTTTCAACCTGCAACAAAGGACGCTTTTTATCGCGCTGGGTACGAGCCAGTTGTTTTTCGATGGTTGTCTCAAGGTAAACCACGACGCCGCGAGCGGAGAGACGGTTACGGGTTTCACGAGATTTTACAGAGCCGCCGCCGGTTGCCAGGACAATGCCTTGCTTCTCGGTGAGTTCATTGATGACTTTTTCTTCTCTGTCACGGAAGCCTTCTTCGCCTTCAACGTCGAAGACCCAACCTACATCAGCGCCGGTTCGTTTCTCAATCTCTTGATCAGAATCGTAAAATTCCATATTGAGCTGTTGAGCTAACTGACGCCCAATCGTGCTTTTGCCAGCACCCATCGGCCCAACCAGAAAGATATTGCGTTTCTCTGCCATTTTTTTGGTACTACTAAGACAATTCGTTGATGGTAAACCCGCTGCGCGACATGTTTGCGTTACGGATAATGAACTGAAACCTCTTTATGCGATAGTGCGAGAGTCAGACCAAAAATTATCTCAACACTCAAGGTGGTTTGGCAACCGAATAAATTACCGCGCCCGATGAGCTGGCGGGAAAAACGCCATCGGGAGTACCGAATTGGGCTGACACTCAAATCGGTACTCCTTGTATGCTAATTCGAGTCTGACGTCAAACGCCCGACCGAATAAAAACGTGAAATCGACAATATAAGAACGCTAAGACTTTGGCGCGATTAGCCGTGGCGTGATGAACACAACGAGTTCCCGCCGCTCATCATCTTTCCCGTCATAGCTAAACAGGCCGCCTATCAGCGGGATGTCTCCCAGTAAGGGCACCGTGTCTTTACCGCCTTTACGTTTCTGCTGGAAGATGCCGCCGAGGGCGATGGTCTCGCCGTCTTTTATTTCCACCTGAGTTTCAATTTCCTGCTTATCAATCGCCATCACTTCACCATCCGCCTGCTTCAGCACCTGTCCTGGCATATTCTGGCTGATGCGCAGCTTCATCCTGATCCTGCCGTAGGGCTGAATGGTCGGCGTCACTTCCATCCCTAGCACTGCCTCTTTAAATTCAATCGACGTCGCGCCGCTTTCGCCACTTGAGACCTGATAAGGGATCTCGCTGCCCTGCTTGATGCTCGCGGGCTGCTGATGCGAGGCCAGCAAACGCGGGCTGGCGATAATTTCCAGCTTATGTTTCTGCTCCAGCGCCGAGAGCTCAATATCAAGCATGTTGCCGTTAATCCGCCCGACGTTAAAACCAATCCGCGTGGAGGCGTTCGGCACTGACAGGTCCGCGGATATTGCGCTGGGGCGATAAAGCCGCTCTTTGCCCTCGCCCTCCGCCGAACTCCACTTCACGCCAAGTTCGCGCAGGCTGGTTTGATTGATGGTGACAATATGCGCCGAGAGTTCAACCTGGCCCACCGGGATATCCATGCTGGCAATCCAGCTGTCTATCTTTTTCAGCGCCGCGCTGTTGTCATCGATCAGCAGCCGGTTGGTGCGTTTATCCGCCATCACGCTGCCTTTCGGGCCCAGTAACTTGTCACCCTGCGCCGTTATTGCTGCCGCCAGTTCTGCCGCATCGGCGTAACGCAGCGACACCATTCGGGTGTTCAGCGGTTGGTTAGTGAGCCGCTGTAAACGGGCCCGCTCCTGTTCCTGCTGCTGGCGCTGTTGCCATTCCGCCGGATAAACCCGCAGGATATTGCCTTCCTTACGCCAGTGGAGCTGACTGATATCTACTACGGTCTGAAAGGCCACCTGCCAGGAAACGTTCACCAGATGCAGCGTCACGTCGCCCGCGACGTCAGGCGCGATAATCACGTTTTGCTTTTCTGTTTCCGCCAGCGCCTGCAAAACCTGGCGGACAGGTACGTCATCAACCACCAGAGAAATATTATTTGCCGGTTTTACGGCCAGCGCGCTCAGCGGGAGCAGCATCAGCCCGGCTAATCTGCACATCCTTGCCATTGAATTTTTCCTTGCGTTGCCAGCGAATCTCGCCTTTATCACACGCGGCAGGGATGGCTATAACAATAGCGGCCGCAGTGATCTCCTTAACCTGTAACTCTGACGATAAGGTCTGGCCGGGGCTCACCCGCAGCCATTTACCTTCCGGGCTTTCAATCAATGCTTTGATAGACGATGCGTTTCCCACTGCCCCGTGAAAGCGCCATGTCTCCCATTGCGCATACGGGCAGTTATTAATGGGGGCCTGAAAGGGATCGCGGGGCGCAGCGTCCACCGCCAGGCAACACATCAGCAACATCGCCGCGAAGCTATTTTTCATGGTCCGCCTCCAGCCGCAGCGTGACGTTCAGTACGCCGCTCCCTGACGTCAGGGAGAAGCTTTTTAAGCGGGCGTCGGTGCGGGACAAGGCATGAAACAGCGCAGGGACAGCAAGCCACTGGCTGCACAGCACCAGCTCGGCGAATTCGCCTTCGGGCTGCCACTTTTCCAGCGTTATGCCGGGTAATTTCCCTGTCGTCATCGCAGAGAAATTCACTGATACCAGAGCCGGCAAATTGCGTTGCGCCGCATTGAGTTGCCTGTCGAGCGCACGTTTTTGGCGCTGTTGTTCTTTTATTGCCTGCTCGCTGGCGGCCAGGCTGATGCGCTGCTGCTCAAGCGCCTGATAGCCAGGACGGATGACCCCTAACCCGCACAGCGCCATCAACAACAGCATCGCAGCCGCCCACGTGGCGATACGCAGCCTGGCCTCAGCCGTCAGCCACTGCTCAATGAGTCGGCGCATCGTCAGGCTCCAGCGTTAGCGTCCAGTGAAATTGCCAGGCGCCGTCGCCGTCGCGCGTCGTCGCGCCCTGACGCAATACACCCGAGCCTGGCAGCGTTTTTAGCGTCTCCGCCCACTGGCTTAACGCCTCCGCCGATAAAGACTTACCGGTGATGTCCAGCCTCCCGGCTTCAAAACGCAGCGCATTGAACCAGATTGCATCAGGTAGGTCAGAGGCGAGCTGTTCCAGCCGCTGCCCCCAGCGCTGAAAAATGGCCTGATGCTGAAGCACCGCCAGCCGTTGTTGATGCACAGCCGCCAATTCTTTCAGCCGCTTGCGTTGCCGGGCATTGTCACCGCGTAGCGTTTGCAACTGTTGGGGTGAGGGTTGCGCTATCCGCAACTGCACGAGGCGGTGTCCGATATACCCGCGCCAGACGCCGCATGCCGCCACCATACTGATGATGCCCGCCAGAAACAGGCTGGCCCAAAATATTGCCCGCTGTTTTAACCGTTGCGCGCGCCAGGGAAGAAGGTTGATCAGCCCGTTCATAAGGGATAGCTCCCCATCGCCAGGCCGAGCGCCACGGCAAAACGCCATTCGTCAGGCGCTTTTGGCGGATGTACCCATGTCAGCCAGCGCCAGGGTTCGCAGGAAGCTACGCCGTCTTGCGGTTCGCCGTTGCAGCAAAGCCACTGCGACGGGGGAACAGAAAGCGTCTCAACCAGACTGCCGAGACCGCCTTCAGGCTGGCATCCCCAGCGTTCCCGCGTCGCCCAGAGCCACTGCTCGCCGTCACAGGCGGCAATGCCCTGAATGTGCGGCGCGGCATAAGGGAAAAAGCTGGTTAATGCGCAGGCATCGGGGGTGAGCGTGTAATGAGAAAATCCGGCGCGTTCCACCAGCGCTATGACATCCGTCACGTCCTGACGATGCGCCGCCGTGACGAAGAGCGTCTTGCGCGCTGCGTCTGGGTAGTAATCGGAGAACAAGCTGTCTGGTGCCATCTGCAATGCTTTTGCCGTCGCCGCGGTGACATAGCCCTGGCACTCAGACTCGCAAAGATGGCCAGGCAACGGCATGGTGCGTTGCAAGGTGCGCCTGGCCGGAAACGCGACGTGCATATGGTGCTGCGCCGGCAGTTCGGCACGCAGCATCTGTAGCGCCTGAATTAACGGCTCGCTGCTGATGATTACGCCGTGATAATCGGTGGCAGTGACAAGGGGGAAATACCACCACTTTTTGAGCTGCCAGCCGCCCCGGCGGCGCTGCACCGCAACGGCCCTTACGCCATCCTGTTGAAAATGAAGACCAATTTTCCATACGCGACTCACCATAACGCACTCCTTGCAGGCCCTGTTAATGAAAAGGACATATCAATGCTTCTGGCTTGCCTTTATACTACCGAGCTGTTGTTTATAAACTGCCCAATTGAAATCTGGTGAGAAATCCTCGGTGAAGTTCGTAAAGTATTTATTCATCCTTGCAGTGTGTTGCATCCTGCTGGGAGCAGGCTCGATTTATGGTTTGTACAAATATGTTGAGCCGCAACTGCCCGACGTCGCGACGCTGAAAGACGTACGCTTGCAGATCCCCATGCAGGTTTACAGCGCGGATAATGAACTTATTGCGCAGTTTGGCGAAAAGCGCCGTATCCCGTTAACGCTCAACCAAATTCCGCCTGAACTGGTTAAAGCGATTATCGCGACCGAAGACAGCCGCTTTTATGAACATCACGGCGTCGACCCGGTGGGGATTTTCCGTGCCACCAGCGTGGCGCTGTTTTCAGGGCATGCCTCACAAGGGGCCAGTACCATTACCCAGCAGTTGGCGCGTAACTTCTTCCTGAGCCCTGAGCGCAAATTAATGCGTAAAATCAAAGAGGTGTTCCTCGCGATCCGCATTGAGCAGTTGCTGAACAAAGACGACATTCTTGAGCTGTATCTCAACAAGATTTATCTCGGCTATCGCGCCTATGGCGTCGGGGCCGCCGCCCAGGTCTATTTTGGTAAAACCGTCGATCAGCTGACCCTCAGCGAGATTGCGGTGATTGCCGGGCTACCGAAAGCGCCATCAACCTATAACCCGCTGTATTCATTGGATCGCGCCACCGCGCGCCGTAATGTGGTGCTGGCGAGGATGCTGAACGAAGGCTATATCACGCAGCAGCAGTACGACACGGCGCGTAGTGAAGCCATTGACGCCAACTATCACGCGCCGGAAATCGCGTTCTCCTCCCCTTACCTTGCTGAACTGGTGCGCCAGGAGATGGTGAGCCGCTACGGCGAGAAAGCCTACGAAGACGGTTACAAGGTTTACACCACCGTTAAGCG
Source organism: Atlantibacter sp. MEI4A-1023 (assembly GCF_056155425.1). Classification (NCBI taxonomy): domain Bacteria; kingdom Pseudomonadati; phylum Pseudomonadota; class Gammaproteobacteria; order Enterobacterales; family Enterobacteriaceae; genus Atlantibacter; species Atlantibacter sp. MEI4A-1023. The sequence goes on along the minus strand of NZ_CM149568.1, from coordinate 360,443 downwards.
CAAAGATCAGCAGGCCGCGCAGCAGGCGGTACGCGATAACGTTCTGGCCTATGACATGCGCCACGGCTACCGCGGCCCGGCTAACGTGCTGTGGAAGGTCGGCGAAGCGGCGTGGGATCAGAAAAAAATTATCGATTCCCTGAAAGGCCTGCCCGGCTATGGCCCGTTGCGCGCCGCCGTGGTGACGCAGGCAAGCGCTGAGGAAGCCACCGCGCTACTGGCTGATGGTTCCAGCGTGTCGCTGAAAATGGCGGGGGTGCGCTGGGCGCGTCCTTACCGTTCCGATACTGCCCAGGGGCCAACGCCACGCCGGGTCACCGATGTGCTCCAGGCGGGCCAGCAAATCTGGGTACGCCAGGTCGATGAAAGCTGGTGGCTGGCGCAGGTGCCGGATGTGAATTCCGCGCTGGTGTCGCTCAACCCGCGCGACGGCGCAGTGCTGGCGCTGGTGGGCGGCTTCGACTTTAACCAGAGCAAGTTCAACCGCGCTACCCAGGCGCTGCGTCAGGTCGGTTCGAACATCAAACCGTTCCTCTACACCGCCGCGATGGATAAAGGACTCACCCTGGCGAGTATCCTTAACGATGTGCCGATTTCTCGCTGGGATGCGGGCGCTGGCTCTGACTGGCGTCCAAAAAACTCCCCGGCGGAATATGCCGGTCCGATTCGTTTGCGTCAGGGTTTAGGCCAGTCGAAAAACGTGGTGATGGTGCGCGCCATGCGTGCCATGGGCGTGGATTATGCGGCGGAATATCTGCAACGCTTCGGCTTCCCGGCGCAAAACATTGTCCATACTGAATCGCTGGCGCTGGGCTCCGCGTCCTTTACGCCGATGCAGGTGGCGCGCGGTTATGCGGTGATGGCCAACGGCGGCTTCCTGGTGGATCCGTATTTCATTACCAAAATTGTTAATGAGCAGGGGGACAATATTTTCGAAGCCAGACCGAAAATCGCCTGTCCGGAATGCGATTTGCCGGTGATTTATGGCGAAACCCCGAAATCGAACGTGCTGGATAATAACAATGTCGAAGATGTCGCCGTGTCTCAGGAGCAGCAAAACGCCACCGTGCCGATGCCGCAACTGGAGCAGGTGAACCGTGCGCTGGTGGCGCAAAGCCAGCCGCAGGAATATGCGCCGCACGTAATCAATACGCCGCTGGCGTTCCTGATGAAAAGCGCACTGAATACCAACATCTTTGGCGAGCCCGGCTGGCAAGGCACTGGCTGGCGTGCGGGCCGCGATCTCCAGCGTAAGGACATCGGCGGTAAAACCGGCACCACCAACAGCTCCAAAGATGCCTGGTTCTCCGGGTACGGTCCTGGCGTAGTGACGTCAGTGTGGATTGGCTTTGACGATCACCGCCGCGATTTAGGCCGCACCACCGCATCAGGCGCGATCAAAGATCAGATTTCCGGCTACGAGGGAGGCGCGAAAAGCGCACAGCCTGCCTGGGATGCGTTTATGAAATCGATTCTGGAAGGCGTACCGGAAGAGCCGCTAACGCCGCCGCCGGGCATTATCAGCGTCAATATCGATCGCAGCACGGGGCAACTGGCGAACGGCGGCAACAGCCGCGAAGAGTATTTCATTGAAGGGACGCAGCCGACACAGCATGCGATCCATGAGGTGGGGACAACAATCATCGACAACGGTGAAACCCACGAGCTGTTTTAAACGGCGGCACTAAAAATTAAGGCCCTTTTCAGGGCCTTATCATTTGCAGGCTACATCCTTCCCTGCGCCTTCAACCATTCACGCACCAGGAACAGCGCGCTAACGTTACGCGCCTCGTTGAAATCAGGATCGTCGAGCAGCGCCATCATCTCATTTAACGGCCAGTACACTTTTGGCAGCGGCTCCGGCTCGTCCCCTTGCAGGGATTCCGGGTAAAGATTCTCCGCTACCACGATATTCATTTTGCTGGAGAAGTAGGACGGTGCCATGGTCAGCTTTTTCAGAAATGTAAGCTGGTGCGCGCCAAACCCTACCTCTTCTTTCAACTCGCGGTTCGCGGCTTCAAAAACCGTCTCGCCCGGATCGATAAGCCCTTTCGAGAAGCCCAGTTCGTAAGACTCCGTCCCCACCGCGTATTCCCGGATCAGTACCAGACTGTCGTCAATAATCGGTACGATCATCACCGCCTCGCGCGTGGAGGGTCGCATCCGTTCGTAAACCCGACGCACGCCGTTGCTGAATTCCAAATCTACCGTTTCGACATTAAACAAGCGCGAACGAGCGACGGTTTCAACACGCAAAATAGTGGGTTTTTGTAGTGGTTTACTCATCGTATGGAGAATGAAATAGGGAGAATGACAATATTGTGCGATATCCAACACAGTTTGAGCAATGTTAATTGTTTGTTATTTACACTTTTGTCATTTTCCTGCGGGTATCATCCAGAATGACGATGTCGCCAGGTTTGAAATCCTGCTAAGAATTTGCTGATAATTCAGCGCTGCTATTGCTGTTATTCTTAATCGTCGCGGCAGGGCCTGCAAAAAGGACTGTTTGCGCTACAGTCGTCGATAAATACTCACTGGCAACAATTTTTGTTACAGTTCACCTTCGCGCGTGAAATTGAATAATTTTTTGGTTATGGGGAACGCATGGGCACCTTATTGACGGTTTTAGTGATGGTGCTGGTTTTAGGGATAGCTGTCGGTTTGATTTTCAGGCATCGCCTGGGGCAACGCCGTACGTTGCCGTTGCTGCAGGCCTTTGCTGGCGCGGCCTCGCGTAAGCTTACGCCGGAAGAGCGCAGCGCCGTTGAAAACTATCTGGAGTCCCTGACCCAAACGGAAAGTGCGCCCGCCCCGACAGGCTCCAGTAAGTCGCCCGGCACGCTAACGCTAACGCCGCAAAGCAACACCGTGTATGCGGTGACGCGCGCCATCACCCGCTATGGCTTATCCACCGATGATCCGAACAAGTGGCGGTACTACCTCGACTCGGTGGAAGTGCATTTGCCCCCGTTCTGGGAGCAGTACATCACCGATGATAATAACGTCGAGTTTATTCGCACCGAAACTCGCCCGCTGGTGATCTCGCTGAATGGCCACACGCTACTGAACTCTCATCAGGATACCGGCAGCTATGCGCTTGAACGCGTAACCGGTACCCAGGCGTCTATTCGCGGTGAAGAAAGCGAGCAGATCGAATTACTGAACATTCGCCAGGAAACCCGTGAAGAGTACGCCCTGAGCCGCCCGGACGGCCTGCGCGAAGCCCTGTTGATTGGCATCTCTTTCTTTTTCTTTTTCAGCGGCCTGGTGGCACCGGATGTATTAATTCCCTGGCTTGCCGGCGGCGGCGTTCTGCTACTGGCTGCGGGGCTGTGGGGATTATTCGCGCCGCCCGCCAAAAATACGCTACGCGAAATTCACTGCCTGCGTGGTACGCCGAAGCGCTGGGGGTTGTTCGGCGAATCCGATCAGGAACAGATCAACAATATTTCGCTGGGCATCGTCGATTTGGTGTATCCGCCGCACTGGCAGCCCTTTACGCATTACGACTTAGGCCAGAAAACGGATATCGATATTTATCTCGATCGCCGCGTCGTTCGTCAGGGGCGCTTTTTATCGCTCCATGAGGAGGTGAAAAACTTCCCGCTGCAACACTGGCTGCGTAGCCTGATACTGAGCGGCGCGGCTTTTCTGGTCCTGATGATGCTGCTGTTCTGGGTACCGCTGGATATGCCGATCAAACTCACCGTCTCATGGCTGAAAGGTGCCCAGACGGTTGAAGCCACCAGCGTGGAGCAACTGCAAAAATCAGGGTTAAAAGTGGGCGACACGCTGAAAGTGTCTGGCACCGGCATGTGTAATATCCACGTGCCCGGCACCTATTCTCCGCGCCAGAACTACCCGTTTATGCCGTTCGATTGCTCACAAATTATCTGGAACTCCGCACGACCGTTACCGCTGCCTGAATCGGAGATCGTCAATAACGCCACGGCGCTGACCGAAGCGGTTAACCGCCAGCTTCATCCACAGGAAAATGATTCCAAAGTGAATCCGCAGTTGCGCTCTGCGATTCAAAAATCCGGCATGGTGTTGCTGGATGACTTCGCGGAAATCGTGCTGAAAACTCAGGCGTTGTGTACCGCAGACGATGAGTGCATTCGGCTTAAAAATGCGCTGATCAACCTGGGCAATACCAAAGACTGGGAAGCGCTGGTTAAACGCGCCAGCAGCGGAAAACTGGATGGCGTGAACGTACTGTTACGCCCGGTAAGCGCCGAATCGCTGGATAATCTGGTCACTACCTCTACCGCGCCGTTCTTTATCCGTGAAACCAACCGCGCGGCCCAGTCGCTGAACAGCCCGGCACCCGGCGGCTTTATGATTATCAGTGAAGAAGGCGGCGATTTAGTCGATCAGCCGCTGCCGCCGATGTCGTTATACGATTACCCGGCCCACCAGCAGTGGAAAGAATTTCAGCGGCTGGCGGAGATGCTGATGCAGACCCCGTTCCACGCGGAAGGGGTGATCACTAGCATCCGTACCGACGCCAACGGCACCGAACATGTTTCGCTGCACCGCATCCCGGACAGCGCAGGGTTATGGCGTTATGTCAGCACTACGCTGCTGCTGTTCGCCATGATTATTTGTACGCTCTATAACGGCGTGCAGGCGATCCGTCGCTGGCAGCGCCAGCGCTCCCGGCTGGCGGACATCCAGCAGTATTACGCGAGCTGTTTCAACCAAGAGCTGGTTCCCTCTACCGAAGTGCAGCATCTCCCCTGAGTAATAGAGTGGCGACGGGTTTATGCTACCCTGTCGTCACTTTTTGATAGGCTGAGATGACCCATGCATAAAGATATCGCCTGGCCAGATGTCGATACCGTGTTACTGGACATGGACGGCACGCTGTTGGATTTAGCGTTCGATAACCATTTTTGGCAGCACCTGGTGCCAGAAACCTTAAGCGATCTGCGCGGCATCACGCTGGAAGAAGCGCATCAGTATATTCGCCAGGAATATCACGCCGTCCAGCATACGCTAAACTGGTACTGTCTGGATTACTGGAGCGAGCGGCTTGGCCTCGATATCTGTGCGATGACAACACAGCAAGGCCCGCGCGCAGTATTGCGCGACGATACGGTGCCTTTTCTGGATGCACTCAAAGCCTGCGGCAAACGCCGTATTTTGCTGACCAACGCCCATCCCCATAATCTGGCGGTGAAGCTGGAGTACACGGGGCTGGCTTCGCACCTTGATTTATTACTTTCCACCCACACATTTGGATATCCGAAAGAGGATCAGCGGCTGTGGGAAGCCGTCAAAGCGCATACCGGTCTCGATCCGGCGCGAACGTTGTTTATTGACGACAGCGAACCGATTCTGGATGCGGCTGCGCAGTTTGGCATTCGTTATTGCCTCGGCGTAACCAATCCTGACTCTGGCGTGGCGGAGAAAGCGTATCAGCGCCACGCCGCGCTGAATGACTACCGTCGGTTAATCCCCGCATTGCACCCTCATTGCAAAACAGGTGACGACCATGAAAGAGAAAGCGCCGTCTGAGGTACGCCTGGACAAATGGTTATGGGCGGCCCGTTTTTATAAAACCCGCGCGATAGCGCGTGAAATGATTGAAGGCGGAAAGGTGCATTACAACGGACAACGCACCCGCCCCAGCAAAAACGTGGAACTGGACGCAGAGATTGTTCTGCGTCAGGGCAACGATCAGCGCACCGTTATCGTAAAAGGGATCACCGACCAGCGTCGCCCGGCGAGTGAAGCCGTGCTGCTGTACGAAGAGACGGCGCAAAGCGTGGAAAACCGCGAAAAGCTGGCGCTTGCCCGCAAAATGAATGCGCTCACGATGCCGCATCCGGAACGCCGCCCGGATAAAAAAGAGCGTCGTGATTTGATAAAATTTAAATACGGTGACGACGAATAACCGTCGCCCGCAAGAGAGACTATTATGGCCCAACACGACCAATTACATCGCTATCTGTTTGAAAACTATGCCGTGCGCGGCGAGCTGGTTACCGTTTCAGAAACCTGGAAGCAGATTCTGGAAAACCACGACTACCCTCAGCCGGTTAAAAACGTGCTGGGCGAGCTGTTGGTAGCGACCAGCCTGCTGACCGCCACGCTGAAGTTCGCAGGTGATATTACTGTGCAACTCCAGGGCGATGGTCCGATGAACCTGGCCGTTATTAACGGTAATAACGATCAGCAAATGCGCGGCGTTGCCCGCGTACAGGGCGAGGTGCCAGCCGATGCCTCTCTGAAAACCCTGGTGGGCAACGGTTACCTGGTGATCACCATCACGCCTGCCGAAGGCGAGCGTTATCAGGGCGTAGTAGGCCTGGAAGGCGATACCCTGGCGGAATGCCTGGAAGATTACTTCCTGCGTTCCGAGCAGTTGCCGACGCGGTTGTTTATTCGCACCGGTGACGTTGATGGCCAGCCTGCGGCGGGCGGCATGCTGCTTCAGGTTCTGCCCGCGCAGAATGCCCAGGCGGACGATTTTAATCACCTGGCAACGCTGACTGAAACCATCAAAGCGGAAGAGCTGTTTACTTTACCGGCTAACGACGTGCTGTGGCGTCTGTATCACGAGGAAGAAGTGACACTTTACGATCCGCAGGATGTGGAATTTAAGTGCACCTGCTCTCGCGAGCGTTGCGCTGGCGCGCTGAAAACCCTGCCGGATGAAGAGATTGAAACCATTCTGGCGGAAGATGGCGAGATCGACATGCACTGTGATTACTGCGGTACGCACTATCTGTTCGATGCCATGGATATTGCCGCGATCCGCAATAACGCCTCACCGGCGGACCCGCAAATCCACTAAAACCACTTCGAGCGCCTGTGGCATCAGGCGCTCGCTATTTTCCACTCCCCTCGCCCCTGATTGCAAAATCGATTCGTCCATAAAAACGCTCTTATCTTTCATAAAATTTACTTTTGAGAAAGCGCTTACACTCACAAATTGTCATATTACTGCTTCCGTTCATTAACATAATCAGAACATTTTCCTCTTTCCGTTATACACTCCTCCGCTACTCTATCCCGCGTCGTGAGCTGAATCACAGTATTTTCCGCTGTCTTAAAAGCGTCGATACGTAAATCTATGAAGCACGTCCCGGTTAACATGTTACAAACAACCCTACAATTTCAGGCAGTACAAATTGGCTAAGGAGAAGTGATATGCGCGTTAAAGGTTTAACCCCGCAAGATCTCAAGGCTTATGGTATTAACGACGCCCAGGACGTGGTCTACAACCCTGATTACGATACGCTTTATCGTGAAGAGCTTAATCCAGAACTGGAAGGCTACGAGCGTGGCGTATTGACTAATCTGGGAGCCGTTTCAGTCGATACAGGCATCTTTACTGGCCGTTCGCCAAAAGATAAATATATCGTCCGCGACGACACGACACGTGACACCCTGTGGTGGGCGGATAATGGCAAAGGAAAAAATGACAACAAGCCGCTGTCGCCTGAAACCTGGCAACATCTCAAAGGGTTAGTTACCCGCCAGCTATCCGGTAAGCGCTTGTTTATCATCGATGCGTTCTGCGGCGCGAATGCCGACACCCGACTTTCGGTGCGTTTTATCACCGAGGTGGCCTGGCAAGCGCACTTCGTCAAAAACATGTTTATCCGCCCCACTGACGAAGAGCTGGAAGGTTTCGAACCCGATTTCGTGGTAATGAATGGCGCGAAGTGCACTAACCCTGACTGGAAATCGCAAGGGCTGAACTCGGAGAACTTTGTCGCGTTCAACCTGACGGAGAGGATGCAGCTAATTGGCGGCACCTGGTACGGCGGCGAGATGAAAAAGGGGATGTTCTCGATCATGAACTACCTGCTGCCGCTGAAAGGCATCGCCTCGATGCACTGCTCGGCGAACGTGGGTGAAAAAGGCGATGTTGCGGTGTTCTTCGGCCTTTCCGGCACCGGTAAAACCACGCTGTCTACCGACCCGAAACGCCGTCTGATTGGCGATGACGAACACGGCTGGGACGACGACGGGGTGTTTAACTTCGAAGGCGGTTGCTACGCCAAAACCATTCGTCTGTCTGAAGAAGCAGAACCGGATATTTATCACGCCATCCGCCGTGACGCGCTGTTAGAGAACGTCACCGTCGGCGAAGACGGGGTGATTGATTTTGACGATGCCTCGAAGACCGAAAACACCCGCGTGTCGTACCCGATCTACCACATCGAAAACATCGTTAAGCCAGTCTCCAAAGCGGGCCATGCCACTAAAGTGATTTTCCTCACCGCCGATGCCTTTGGCGTGTTGCCGCCGGTATCGCGCCTGACCGCTAACCAGACTCAGTACCACTTCCTGTCTGGCTTTACCGCCAAACTGGCCGGCACCGAGCGCGGCGTGACCGAGCCGACGCCAACCTTCTCTGCCTGCTTTGGCGCAGCATTTCTGTCGCTGCATCCGACGCAGTACGCGGAAGTGCTGGTGAAACGTATGCAGGCCGCTGGCGCGCAGGCGTATCTGGTTAATACCGGTTGGAACGGTACCGGCAAACGCATCTCGATTAAAGATACCCGCGCGATTATCGACGCCATTCTCGATGGTTCCCTCGATGACGCCGAAACCTTTAATCTGCCGATGTTTAACCTGGCGATCCCCACCACGCTGCCGGGCGTCGATACCCATATTCTCGACCCGCGTAATACCTACGCCTCACCGGAGCAGTGGCAGGAAAAAGCCACTCAGTTGGCGAAGCTGTTTATTACTAACTTCGAGAAGTATACCGACACGCCTGCTGGCGCAGCGCTGGTGAGCGCAGGGCCGAAACTGTAAGTTGAGTCTGCTCTAAAACAAAAAACCACCCTGGGTGACCGAGGGTGGTTTTTTTATGCAGGCCATTTGCCGGGAACTAACTTTCTCTCACCGGATGCGCAATCCGCGCTACGGGCACCGGTAGCCAGGCTCGTATCCGCAACCCGCCACGCTCACTACGACCAATATCCAGCACGCCGTTGTGATTATCAACAATACGCTGAACGATGGCTAAACCGAGGCCAGTACCGCTGGTGCTGCGGGCGCTGTCGCCGCGCACAAACGGCTGGAACAGATGCTTAAGCTGCTCGGGCTTGATGCCGGGGCCATCATCTTCGACCTGAAACCAGGCGCGGTTAAGCTCGGTGCCGCTGCTCACCTTAATCCATCCGTTACCATAGCGCGCCGCGTTAACTACCATATTGGCTACCGCGCGTTTAATGGATAACGGGTGAATATTCACCATAATCACGCCGTGCTGGAGATCGGTTTCGATCTCGCGCTCATAGCCGCTTTCCGCCGCGATCACTTCGCCCAGCACACCATTCAGATCCGACAATTCCAGCGGCATCTCCTGGCCAGTACGAAGATAATCGATAAACTGCTCGATGATGGCGTTGCACTCTTCGATATCTTTGTTGATCGACTCCGCCAGATAACCATCTTCCGCGCTCATCATTTCCGTCGCGAGACGAATGCGCGTCAGCGGCGTGCGTAAATCATGGCTGACGCCCGCCATCAGCAGGGTGCGGTCGTCGGCTAACTGCTTCACACCTGCCGCCATATGGTTAAAGGCCCGGGTCACCGAGCGCACCTCCGACGCGCCATACTCGCGCAGCGGCGGCGGAATAATGCCCTTACCCACCTGAAGCGCCGCGTGTTCAAGGTCTACCAGCGGTCGGTTCTGAATACGGATAAACAGCCACGCGCCGCCTATCGCCAGCAGCATAATTGCCAGGGTGTAGCGGAACAGCGGGGAGAAATCGCCCTGATGGATTTCCGTCAGCGGGACGCGCACCCAGATGTTGGGCGAAAGCCAGGTCTTGAGCCACACCACCGGCGAGCTCTTATTAACCTCAACGCGCACTTCCGTCGGGCCGCCCAGCTGCTGCGCCATCTGCTGGCTTAAGAATTCGTAATGCTGGGCCCAACGCAGGCCAGCGTCTTCCGCCGCTTCATTGGAGTACAGCGAGATCCCCAACTCACGATAAATCTCACGCCGAAACGCAGGCGGCACTACCAGTTGCGTACCGTCTTCCAGTTGCAGCTTGTCGGTCATCAGCATACGCACTTCGTACGCCAGGACTTTATTGAACTGCTGCAAACTTGGCAGAATGGCGAAATTCAGCACCACTAAATAGGTCGTCACCAGGCTGACGAACAGCAAGGTGACGATGAGCAACAGGGTTCTGGCAAACGAGCTACGCGGCGAGAAGCGCAGTCGCTTCATGCTTTAGCGCCATCCGGAACAAAGACGTAGCCTAACCCCCAGACGGTCTGGATGTAGCGCGGGTGGGCCGGATCTTCTTCCACCATGCGGCGCAGGCGGGAAATCTGCACGTCGATGGAGCGTTCCATGGCGGAATACTCGCGACCGCGCGCCAGGTTCATCAGCTTATCGCGGGACAGCGGTTCGCGCGGGTGGCTCACCAGCGCTTTCAGCACCGCAAATTCACCGCTGGTCAGCGGCATCGGCTCATCTTCGCGGAACATCTCGCGGGTGCCGAGGTTGAGTTTGAATTTACCGAAGGCGATAACCGCCTCTTCCTGGGATGGCGCGCCTGGCAGTTCGTTCGCCTGGCGACGCAGTACCGCACGGATACGCGCCAGCAGTTCGCGTGGGTTAAAGGGTTTCGGGATATAATCGTCAGCGCCGATTTCAAGGCCCACAATACGATCGACCTCTTCCCCTTTCGCCGTCACCATAATGATCGGCATGGGGTTACTCTGGCTGCGCAGACGGCGGCAAATAGACAGGCCATCTTCGCCCGGCAGCATTAAATCCAGCACCATCAGATGGAAAGATTCACGGGTAAGCAGGCGATCCATCTGTTCAGCGTTCGCCACGCTACGAACCTGGAAGCCTTGCTCGGTAAGATAACGCTCAAGCAATGCGCGCAGGCGCATGTCGTCATCCACTACCAGAATTTTATAATTCTCTTGCATCGATTTAACTCCCAAAGGTTCGAATACTCATATCGGCAAAACGGACACGCGTGTTTACACGATGAAGCCATTTTTAACTACACGTATTCTAAAAAAGGCTGCGCTGACCACCAGACTTAACTGGTATATATTCTAGTCGAAATTGTTACAAAGCATATTTAACAGCAGGTTATCTGCCTATTTCATCACAATTTCGTCACCTCTCGCTGCCATCACGCCACTGTTTTTAGCAAAAGTAACGCAATTCAGATTCAGTTTAGACCTTAACGGCTCCTAAAATTGGTTGACCAATATTCAGTAACGCGGTGCCGATCGGCTTTTTTACTGGTGTAACACACGCTTAACATGACCCTTCAAACTGTGACACGGTTAACCAATTCATCGCCGCGCATTGACTTTTTGTGGTTTTTAGACGAAGTTGTATGCCAACAAAGAGAGTTGTTACACCACTATGTCGGCACAGACAGATTAACTCGCCCTGGTGGTCAACCAATATATCCCTGGCGAAATGCCTTGACGGCATCCCGAAGACTGAGCAGAGGTAAAGCATGAAGCAGACATGGCGCTGGTACGGCCCCAACGATCCGGTAACGCTTTCAGATGTCCGACAAGCTGGCGCGACAGGCGTGGTCACCGCCCTTCACCATATTCCCAACGGCGAAGTCTGGACGGTTGACGAGATCCTCAAGCGAAAAACCATCGTGGAAGAGGCTGGACTGGTGTGGTCCGTGGTGGAAAGCATTCCTATCCACGAAGACATCAAAACCCACAGCGGCCAGTACGATTTGTGGATCAAAAACTACCAACAGTCGATCCGCAATCTGGCTGAATGCGGGATCTATACCGTCTGCTACAACTTTATGCCGGTGCTGGACTGGACCCGTACTGACCTGGAATATGTGCTGCCGGACGGCTCCAAAGCCCTGCGCTTCGATCAAATCGAATTCGCTGCGTTCGAAATTCACCTGCTGAAACGCCCTGGCGCGGAAGCAGACTACACCACTGAAGAAGTTGAGCAGGCGAATGCCCGCTTCGCCGCCATGAGCGATGAAGACAAAGCGCGCCTGACCCGCAATATCATCGCTGGCTTGCCGGGCGCGGAAGAAGGTTACACCCTTGAGCAGTTCAGCAAACACCTCGAACGCTACGCGGATATTGATAAAGCCAAACTGCGTGAAAACTTCGCTTACTTCCTGAACGGCATTATCCCGGTCGCCGAACAGGTAGGCGTGCGTATGGCGGTGCATCCGGACGATCCGCCGCGCCCGATCCTCGGCCTGCCGCGCATTGTTTCCACCATTGAAGACATGCAATGGATGGTGGATACCGTCGCCAGCATGGCGAACGGCTTTACCATGTGCACCGGCTCCTATGGCGTGCGCGCCGACAACGATCTGGTGGATATGATCAAACAGTTCGGCCCGCGTATTTACTTCACTCACCTGCGTTCAACGATGCGCGAAGATAACCCGAAAACGTTCCACGAAGCCGCGCACCTGGCTGGCGATGTGGATATGTACGAAGTGGTGAAAGCTATCGTTGAAGAAGAGCATCGTCGTAAAGCCGAAGGCGTGGAAGACCTGATCCCGATGCGTCCGGATCACGGCCACCAGATGCTGGATGATTTAAAGAAAAAGACCAACCCCGGCTACTCCGCCATTGGCCGCTTAAAAGGCCTGGCAGAAGTACGCGGCGTAGAACTGGCAATCCAGCGCGCTTTCTTTAGCAACTAAATCTCTTCAGGGCGCGGCATCCGCTGCGCCTTGTCTCTTCTTCAAATTTGCATTCAGGCAGGCCCACTGCCCGGAGTTTAAAATGGAACCGACTATTGCTAACAGCACGCTGCCCGTGGCGCGTCCGCTGTGGGATAACGCACGTCTGTCATCCCGGATTGTTCACCTTGGCTGCGGCGCGTTTCACCGTGCGCATCAGGCGTTGTATACCCATCATCTGCTGGAGCAGTCCGACAGCGACTGGGGCATCTGCGAAGTTAATCTGATGCCTGGCAACGACCAGGTACTGATCGAAAACCTGAAAAAGCAAAACCTGCTGTATACCGTGGCGGAAAAGGGCGCGCAGCGCACCGAGCTGAAAATTATCGGTTCGATGAACGAAGCGCTGCACCCGGCGATTGACGGCTGCGCAGGCATTCTGGCGGCGATGGCGCGCGAGCAAACCGCCATTGTCTCGCTGACCGTGACGGAAAAAGGTTACTGCACCGAGGCCGCCAGCGGTGAACTCGATCTTAACAACCCGCTGATCCAGCACGATCTGGCCCAACCCGACCAGCCAAAATCCGCTATCGGTTATATCGTTGAAGCGCTGCGCCTGCGCCGCGAACAGGGGCTGAAGGCGTTTACCGTGATGTCCTGCGATAACGTGCGGGAAAACGGCCACGTGGCGCGCGCCGCCGTGCTTGGGCTGGCGAAAGCGCGCGACGCGGCGCTGGCCGACTGGATTGAAACCCACGTCACCTTCCCGTGCACCATGGTTGACCGCATCGTTCCTGCCGCCACGGCGGAGACGCTGGACGACATCGCCAGCCAGTTGGGTGTTTACGACCCGTGCGCCATTGCCTGCGAGCCGTTCCGCCAGTGGGTGATTGAAGATAACTTCGTTAACGGTCGCCCGGAGTGGGACCGTGTGGGCGCGCAGTTTGTCGCAGACGTCGTGCCGTTTGAAATGATGAAACTGCGGATGCTCAACGGCAGCCACTCCTTCCTCGCGTATTTAGGTTATCTGGGTGGCTACGAGACTATCGCCGACACCATGACTAACGCGGATTACCGCGACGCGGCGCTGGCGCTGATGTTGCGCGAACAGGCACCGACGCTTTCCATGCCGCAAGGCACCGATCTGGACGCCTATGCCCATTTGCTAATCGAGCGCTTCAGCAATCCGTCGCTGCGCCACCGCACCTGGCAAATCGCCATGGACGGTAGCCAGAAGCTGCCGCAGCGTATGCTTGACCCGATCCGCCGCCATCTGGCCGAGGGTAATGACTGGTCGCACCTTGCGCTGGGCGTGGCGGGCTGGATGCGCTACGTGGCAGGCGTGGATGAGTACGGTAACGCCATTGATGTGGTGGACCCGCTGCTGGCGGACTATCAGGCTGTCGCTGCTCATGCCAGCGCCGAACAGCGCGTAGAGGCACTGCTCGGTTTGAGTGCGATTTTCGGTCAGGATTTACCGGCGAATCCCGCGTTTGTTGCCGCCGTTGTGGCTGCGTTGCAGCAACTGAACGCCAACGGCGCGCGCGCGGCGGTTGCAGCATTGAATAAGTAAGCCTTCAACAGGCCCGTCGGCTTACTGACGCGGCCTGTTTCTTCACTGACTCAGTAGGTTGATATGCTATAGTCAGGCCAATTACGGACGGTTTTCGACGCCGTTCGCCACCGAATCATTCTGACAGTAACGCAATGAAATCAAATACCACTCAACAGCGCCCTTATCAGGAAGTCGGCGTGATGCTGCGCAATATGATTGAGCAGAAACAGTACGCTATCGGCGAGCGGCTGCCGCCGGAACGGGAAATTGCCGACATGCTCAACGTGACGCGCACCGTCGTGCGTGAAGCGTTGATCATGCTGGAAATCGAAGGGCTGATTGAGGTGCGGCGCGGCGCAGGCATATTTGTCATTTCTACGCCTACCGCGCCAGCAAACACCCCTGCCGCTGCGGCGCAGTGCAACGATGCCGGGCCGTTTGAACTGCTCCAGGCGCGCCAGCTGCTGGAGAGCAATATCGCCGAGTTCGCCGCGCTACAGGCAACCCGGGAAGATATCGTTAAAATGCGCCAGGCGCTGCTGCTGGAAGAACAGGAACTGGCATCCGATGCGCCGGATGAAACCGAGAGCGGCGATATGCAGTTTCACCTGGCGATTGCCGAAGCCACCCATAACAGCATGCTGGTGGAGCTGTTCAAACAATCCTGGCAATGGCGCGAGAATAACCCGATGTGGAGCCAGCTTCACCGCCATCTGGATAACACCCACTACCGCAAAGAGTGGCTGTCGGACCATAAACAGATCCTGGCGGCGCTGATCAAGAAAGACGCCAAAGCCGCCAAGCTAGCAATGTGGCAGCACCTGGAAAACGTCAAACTGCGGCTGCTGGAGTTCTCCAACGTGGATGATATCTACTTTGACGGTTACCTGTTTGATTCATGGCCGCTGGATAATGTGAACGGTTAACATCAATACCTGGAGTTCATCCTCCAGGTATCTGCATTACTGCACTTCCCCTTTCTCATAGCGAATACTGTTCACAAACCACATCTTTTCCCCTTCCGGGGTTTTTACCACAAACTCTTCATCGACCTGTTTTTTCAGGATGGCGCGCGCCATCGGTGAGTCGATGGAGATGTAATCTTTGCGCTCGCCGTAAATCTCTTCCGGGCCGACGATGCGGAAGGTTTTCACATCCCCCGCTTCGTTTTCAATTTCCACCCAGGCACCAAAGAACACCCGGCCTTCCTGCTGGGGTGAATAATCAACGATTTGCAGCTGCGGCATCAGTTTGCGCAGGAAGTGCACCCGCCGGTCAATCTGGCGTAGGATGCGCTTATTAAAGGTGTAATCAGCATTTTCGGAGCGATCGCCGAGGCTCGCCGCCCAGGAGACGATTTTGGTGATTTCCGGGCGTTTCTCGTTCCAGAGATAGTCATGCTCTTGCTTAAGCTTGTTATACCCTTCGCGGGTAATCAGTTTGGTCGCCACGCGTTCACTCTCGGTTAATTAAACATAAACGGAACAGTCCGAATCCAGGGCAGCATCATGCGGCGACTGGCATTTTCGTCCGGCAATCCGTATAACTGTGCCCTGAAATTTTCGCATCCAACAGATGAAATTGCCATGATGAATGATTCACTCAGCCGTATTATCGCCGGTGAACTTCAGGCCAGAGCCGAACAGGTCGCCGCCGCCGTTCGCCTGCTTGATGAAGGGAACACCGTACCGTTTATCGCCCGGTATCGTAAGGAAGTGACCGGCGGTCTGGACGACACGCAATTGCGTCAGCTTGAGACGCGTCTGGGCTATTTGCGCGAGCTGGAAGAACGCCGCCAGTCGATTATCAAATCGATTGACGAACAAGGGAAACTGACCCCGGAACTGGCCTCCTCCATCAACGGCACGCTCAGCAAAACCGAGCTCGAAGATTTATATCTGCCGTATAAACCCAGGCGCCGCACCCGTGGGCAAATCGCCATTGAAGCGGGCCTTGAGCCGCTGGCAGACCTGCTGTGGAACTCGCCGTCTCACGATCCTGAGACCGAAGCCGCGAAGTTTATCGATGCTGATAAAGGCGTCGCTGACAGCAAAGCCGCACTCGACGGCGCGCGCTATATTCTGATGGAGCGCTTCGCCGAAGACGCCGCATTGCTGGCGAAAGTACGCGACTATTTGTGGAAAAACGCCCATCTGGTGGCGAACGTGGTCAGCGGCAAGGAAGAAGAAGGTGCGAAATTCCGCGATTATTTCGATCATCATGAACCGATTTCCACTGTGCCTTCACACCGCGCGCTGGCAATGTTCCGTGGCCGCAACGAAGGCGTGCTGCAACTGGCGCTGAATGCCGATCCGCAGTTTGATGAACCGCCGCGTGAAAGCCACTGTGAACAAATCATTATCGATCACCTCGGTTTACGCCTGAACAACGCCCCGGCAGACGGCTGGCGTCGCGCCGTAGTGAGCTGGACCTGGCGTATTAAAGTGCTGATGCACCTGGAAACCGAATTGATGAGCACCGTGCGCGAACGCGCCGAAGAAGAAGCCATCAACGTGTTTGCCCGTAACCTGCACGACCTGCTGATGGCAGCACCTGCCGGGCTGCGCGCCACTATGGGTCTCGATCCTGGCCTGCGCACCGGGGTAAAAGTGGCGGTTGTTGACGGCACCGGCAAACTGGTCGCCACCGATACCATTTATCCTCACACCGGCCAGGCAGCCAAAGCCGCCGTGGCGGTTGCCACGCTGTGCGCCAAACACAACGTGGAGCTGGTGGCGATCGGCAACGGCACCGCGTCCCGTGAAACCGAACGTTTCTTTCTCGACGTGCAGAAGCAGTATCCGCAAATCACCGCTCAGAAAGTGATTGTCAGCGAGGCAGGCGCATCGGTTTATTCCGCCTCCGAGCTGGCGGCGCTGGAGTTCCCGGATCTGGATGTGTCGCTGCGCGGCGCGGTTTCTATCGCCCGTCGTTTGCAGGACCCGCTGGCGGAGCTGGTGAAAATCGATCCGAAATCCATCGGCGTCGGCCAGTATCAGCATGACGTCAGCCAGTCACAGCTGGCGCGCAAACTGGATGCGGTGGTGGAAGACTGCGTAAACGCCGTGGGCGTGGATCTGAATACTGCATCGGTGCCGCTGTTGACCCGCGTGGCCGGGCTGACGCGCATGATGGCGCAGAATATCGTTAGCTGGCGCGATGAAAACGGCCAGTTCCAGAACCGCCAACAGTTGTTGAAAGTCAGCCGCCTGGGGCCGAAAGCCTTTGAACAGTGCGCAGGCTTTTTGCGTATCAACCACGGCGATAACCCGCTGGACGCTTCTACCGTTCACCCGGAAGCCTATCCGGTGGTTGAACGCATCCTGGCCGCCACCCGGCAGTCGTTGCGCGATTTGATGGGCAACAGCAATGAATTGCGTAATCTGAAAGCGGTGGATTACACCGACGAGCGTTTCGGCGTGCCGACGGTGAGCGACATCATCAAAGAGCTGGAAAAACCGGGCCGCGATCCGCGTCCTGAGTTTAAAACCGCGCAGTTCGCCGAAGGAGTCGAGACCCTTAACGATCTGACGCCAGGCATGGTGCTGGAAGGCGCGGTGACTAACGTGACCAATTTCGGCGCTTTCGTGGATATCGGCGTCCATCAGGACGGACTGGTGCATATCTCTTCGCTGTCGGACAAGTTTATCGACGATCCGCATAAGGTGGTGAAAGCGGGTGATATCGTGAAGGTCAAAGTGCTGGAAGTGGATTTGCAGCGTAAGCGCATTGCACTGACGATGCGGCTTGATGAGCAACCGGGCGAAAGTACGCCGCGCCGCAGCGCAGGCGGCCCTGTCTCCCGCCCGGCGCAGCAGCAAAAACCCCGGGCGCGCGATAATAAGCCTTCGGGCAATAGCGCTATGGGTGATGCCCTCGCCGCCGCTTTGGGTAAAAAACGTTAAAAAAAACAGGCCGGGAAACCGGCCTTTTATTGCAGATGTCATATTTCGCAATATGAGAAAAGAGGCTTGTTTTCGATTATTGATTTTATTGAATTTACCTGCACCGATTATCATAAAATAAACGCGCCATTCTCATTTTAATAACAAAAAAATGATCTCAGCAACCTTTATCACGTTATTACTCGCGCACCCGACTTTAACCCAATTCATTGAAAATATTAATTTTTCTTAATATAGACTCATTTCAAGCGTTTATTTTTCATTCTTTGCGCCAAAACAACGAATGGTTAAATATTGTATTTAGCAACACATTCTGCATTGAAGATAAAAACCATTCTCATTATCATACCTTTCCATCAAGATTATTCTTTTCCGCAAATGAATCTGGTTTTCCATGTCTGCCCTCCAGACAGGGAAATCGTGTTTCCGCTTACGAAAGATAAGAAGGCTTTATGCACTTTTGCGCTAACAGTACCTGGAAAATCACCGGCTTTGCCCGGGAAATTAGCCCGGCTTACCGTCAAAAATTACTTTCGTTAGGTTTACTTCCCGGCTCCTCGTTTGACGTGGTGCGCGTCGCCCCGCTGGGCGATCCGATCCATATTTCCACTCGCCGGGTAAACCTTGTATTACGCAAAAAGGATTTGGCGCTGGTACAGGTTGAAGCAACGTCCTGATCATTTCTTGAGTTCAGACTGAATATGAAAAAGCTAACTATTGGATTAATCGGCAACCCGAACTCAGGGAAAACCACCCTGTTTAACCAGTTAACCGGCTCCCGGCAGCGGGTGGGCAACTGGGCAGGGGTGACCGTTGAACGCAAAGAGGGTTTCTTCGCCACACCAGAGCATCAGGTCACGCTGGTGGATTTACCCGGCACCTACTCCCTGACAACGATCTCCTCCCAAACCTCGCTCGATGAACAAATCGCCTGTCATTATATTTTGAGCGGCGATGCTGATCTGCTGATTAACGTGGTGGATGCCTCTAACCTTGAGCGCAACCTCTATCTGACACTGCAACTGCGCGAGCTGGGCATCCCCTGCATCATCGCCCTGAACATGCTGGATATCGCTGAGAAGCAGCAGATCCGCATTGATGTTGATGCGCTGGCGAACCGCCTCGGCTGCCCGGTGGTGCCGCTGGTCTCCACGCGCGGACGCGGCATCGATACCCTGAAGCGGATTATCGACCGCGACCATCAGGCGCAAAACGCTATCGACGTGCATTACGCCGAACCGCTTTGCCGTGAAGCGAACGCGCTGGCGGACCTGATGCCCGGTGAAATGCCGTTTACCCAACGCCGCTGGCTGGGTTTGCAGATGCTGGAAGGCGATATTTACAGCCGCGCGTTTGCGGGTGATGCCGCACAAAAGCTGGGCGTTTCCCTGGCACGCCTGAGTGAAGAGATGGACGATCCGGCGCTGCATATCGCCGACGCGCGCTATCAAAGCATTGCCGCTATTTGCGACAGCGTCAGCAACAGCTTAACGGCAGAGCCCCATCACTTAACCACCGCGCTGGATAAAATCGTTATCAACCGTTTTCTCGGCATCCCGGTGTTTTTGCTGGTGATGTATCTGATGTTCCTGCTGGCGATTAACATTGGCGGCGCATTGCAGCCGCTGTTTGACGTAGGTTCGGCGGCGATCTTTATCCACGGTTTGCAGTGGGTTGGCGCAACGTTCCACTTTCCGCAATGGCTAACTATTTTCCTCGCCCAGGGTATTGGCGGCGGTATCAATACCGTTCTGCCGCTGGTGCCGCAAATCGGCATGATGTATTTGTTCCTCTCGTTTCTTGAGGATTCCGGCTATATGGCGCGCGCGGCGTTCGTGATGGACCGCCTGATGCAGTCCCTCGGTCTGCCCGGCAAATCCTTCGTGCCGCTGATCGTCGGTTTCGGCTGCAACGTGCCGTCGGTAATGGGCGCGCGCACTCTGGATGCGCCGCGTGAACGTCTGATGACCGTGATGATGGCACCGTTTATGTCCTGCGGCGCGCGGCTGGCGATTTTTGCGGTCTTCGCTGCCGCCTTCTTTGGCCAGCAGGGTGCGCTGGTGGTGTTTTCGCTGTATCTGTTAGGCATCGTGATGGCGATCCTCACCGGCCTGATGCTGAAGCACACCATCATGCGCGGCGAAGCAACGCCGTTCGTGATGGAACTGCCGGTTTATCACGTGCCGCACCTGAAAAGCCTGGTGCTGCAAACCTGGCAGCGCCTGAAATCCTTCGTGATGCGTGCCGGTAAAGTGATTGTGATAGTCAGTATTTTCGTCGGGGCGTTAAACAGCTTTTCCTTTAGCGGCAAGCCGGTGGACAACATTAATGACTCTGCGCTGGCATCGGTGAGCCAGGTACTTACCCCGCTGCTGAAACCCATCGGCGTACAGGAAGATAACTGGCAGGCTACGGTCGGTCTGTTTACCGGCGCGATGGCGAAAGAAGTGGTGGTCGGTACGTTAAACACCCTGTACACCGCAGAAAATATCCACCAGGAAGAATTTGACGCCGCCAGCTTTAGCCTGATCGACGAACTGGGCGGCGCAGTAGAAGAAACCTGGCAGAGCCTGAAAGACACTTTCAGCCTGAGCGTGCTGATGAACCCGATTGAAGCCAGCAAAGGCGACGGTGAGATGGAAAGCGGCACTATGGGCGTGATGAGCGCGAAATTCGGCAGCAGCGCCTCGGCGTACAGCTACCTGATTTTTGTGCTGCTGTACATTCCGTGCATTTCAGTGATGGGCGCTATCGCCCGCGAAACCAGCCGTAGCTGGATGGGTTTCTCCATTCTGTGGGGGCTGAATATCGCCTACTCGCTGGCGACGCTTTACTACCAGACCGTGACATTCCACCAGCATCCGCAATACAGCCTGACGTGCATCGTGGCGGTGGTGTTGTTTAACGTACTGGTGCTGACGTTATTGCGCCGGGCCCGTAGCCGCGTCGACCTCGGAGTGCTGGGGCAGCGCAAGGCGGCGGAAGTCTGTTGTGAAACGTCATCCAGCCACTGTCATTAAGGTGAAAGCATGACGACGCTGATACAGGTACGGGATTTGCTGGCATTACAGGGGCGTCTGGAGGCCAGCCAGATGAGCGAGCTGCTCGCGACTCCGCGTCCAATGATTGACGCCATGCTGTCGCGGCTGGAGGCGATGGGCCGGGCAAAGCGCGTAACGGAAGATTTGAGCGGGTGTTTATCAGGCAGTTGTAAACGCTGCCCTGAAGGAAATGCTTGCCAAAAAACGTTCTGGACGCTTCAATAGCAAAACAAAAAAGAAAGGCAGTGGCACTAAAAAAGGCGGGTTACCCCGCCTTTTTCATTATTTGTAGACGTCTGCTGTCGCGCGGATATCCTGTGATTTCTTATCAGCGCTGGTGATAACGTAATAAGTGCCGCCCATCTCATCGGCTTTTTTCGACAATTCTTCTCTGGCATCCATCGGCGCAGATTCATCACTGGTGGAGATCGTGCCAATCTTGGTCAGATTCATTCCTGCCACTTTATCTTTCTCAAGCTCCTTCGCTGCAAACACACCGAAAGAAAGCGAGCCGATTACCAAAGAAGTAACAATGCCAGTAACTAATTTCATCGCTTCACACTCCTTAGAAAGGTTTATTGTTTTGTGATGCCTGGCGGGGGCGACTCAGCGCCGAAAAATAAAAATTGCCCGTAAGGACAACCACTTTCTAAGTATTGACCGTTTTTATACTTTTGCCACAGCCTGACCCAGGCTAAATAACAGCTCGCAGAACATTTCAGAATTATTGATAAAAGGTGCATGAGCCGCTTTATCAAACATTACCGACGGGCTATCCGGATAGCGTTCGTCCAGCAACCCGGCCACTTTACGCGGCACCAGCCCATCCAGCCGGCCATACAAACGCCAGAATGGCATCGTCAACGACGCCAGATCGGCGCGCAAATCAGTGGACTTTAGGATTTCCAGCCCGCCGTTTAGCACCTCAACGGAAGGCATCGGCGCATCCAGCACCACGGCTTTAAGGCGACGGGCATCCTGCCGGGCGCTTTCCGTGCCCAGGGTTTGCAGCGCCAGGAAGCGCTCGACGGTACGTTGAAAATCTTCGCTTAACTGCTGTTGAAAGCCAGCCAGCACGGAAGGCTTAATCCCCGGCCACTGCTCTTCTTCACGGGCGGTGAAACAGGGAGATGACGCGACGGTCACCAGCGCATCAACCCGTTCCGGATGCGTTAAGGCGATCTTACTCGCCACCAGCCCACCCAGGCTCCAGCCCAGCCAGATGGCTTTATCCGGTGCCTGGCGCAGTACGCATTTCGCCAGTGCGTCAAGATCCATCGCCCCGAAACCGGTGCTGCGGCCATAGCCCGGTAAGTCGACAAGATGCAGAGTAAATTGCGAGGCTAATTGCTCGCTAATGCAATCCCATACGCCGGTATTCAGTCCCCATCCGTGCAACAGCACAAGATGAACATTTCCCTCTCCCCGGGTCTGCCACCAGATGTCATTCATTCGCTAAAGTCTCTTTTTTGTCAGGAAGACCATGATGCTAACAGTACCCGCCTTGTGTTGGCTATGCAGGATGCCGCTTGCCGTTTCCCATTGGGGAATATGTTCCTGCTGTTACGCGGCGCTGCCCGCCCCTCTGCCCTGCTGCCCGATTTGCGGGTTGCCCGCTGTGGTCACCACCTTGCCCTGTGGACGCTGTTTGGGAAAGCCTCCGCCGTGGCAACGGCTCCTGTACGTGACGGATTACTGCCCGCCGTTAAGCACGCTGGTGCAGGCGCTAAAGTTTTACCGGCAAACCGGCCTGGCCCAGCCGTTGGCGCGGCTGATATTGCTGCGCCAACGCCAGGCACAGCGGGAATGGGCATTGCCAGTTCCCGATTTAATTATCAGCGTCCCGCTACACCGACGGCGGGCCTGGCGTCGGGGGTTTAACCAGAGCGCGCTGTTGGCGAAACCGCTCGCACGCTGGCTGGGTTGCCGCTATGAAGCACGGGCGCTGCGGCGCGTCAGGAATACGCCGGTTCAACACCATCTCAGCGCGCGATTACGTAAAAAGAACCTGCGCACGGCTTTTCGTCTTGAATTACCCGTACGCGATCTCCATATCGTTATTGTGGATGACGTCGTTACAACGGGCAGTACGGTCGGAGAAATTGCCAAACTATTGCATCGCCATGGCGCGGCGACTGTCCAGGTATGGTGCCTGTGTCGAACCTTGTAGAGGGTCGATGATGGGCGTATTATAACCAGGTAAAATAGTCAACTATTAGGCCATTGCTATGATTCGTATTTCCGATGCTGCCCAGGCGCACTTTGTCAAACTTCTGGCTAACCAGGAAGAAGGCACCCAAATCCGCGTGTTCGTGATCAATCCAGGTACGCCGAATGCAGAATGCGGCGTGTCGTACTGCCCACCGGATGCGGTTGAAGCCAGCGACACGGCGCTGACCTTTGAACATCTCACCGCTTACGTGGACGAGTTAAGCGCTCCGTATCTGGAAGACGCGGAAATCGACTTTGTCACCGACCAGTTAGGTTCGCAACTGACGCTGAAAGCGCCGAACGCCAAAATGCGTAAAGTGTCCGATGACGCCCCGCTGATGGAGCGCGTGGAGTATCTGCTGCAATCGCAGATTAACCCGCAGCTGGCAGGCCACGGCGGTCGCGTATCGCTGATGGAAATCACCGACGAAGGCTTCGCCATTCTGCAATTTGGCGGCGGCTGCAACGGTTGCTCCATGGTAGACGTAACGCTGAAAGAAGGGATCGAGAAGCAACTGCTGAACGAGTTCCCGGAACTGAAAGGCGTTCGCGACCTGACCGAACACCAGCGCGGCGAGCACTCTTACTACTAATGTGCTGAGCGTTGCAGACAAAAAAGCCGCTGATGTCGTTCAGCGGCTTTTTTATGTCTGCCGTTTATTTCGCTTTAAGCACCTCACGCTTGCGCGAAGCCGCGCGGCGTCGCTTATCCAGATCCTTGATCAGCTTGTTGACGCCTTCGTCGGCGAACATTTTCTCAAGGGGCGCGGATAATTTACGCCGCCAGTTTTTGTACTGATAGCTTGTGCCAGGAATATTCACCGGGTCCGCCATATCCAGCCAGTCTTCCGGCTGTAAGCCCAGCAAGGCGCAGTGCGTATCGGCGATATAACGCTGCATGGCCCGGTTGAGCAGCGGCGTCATTTTCATCCCTCTCGCTTTACGCCCCACGCTTTTCGGCAGGCAGTTGTACTGATGCAGCGCGTCCAGTAGCCCCTGTTTGGCGCGTTCGCGATCTTCATACAACCCGCGCAGCACGATTTCATCCGGGTACAGGCCCAGCGTTTTCCCGAGGGTTAAATCGCCGCTTTCCCAGTAGCCGCGCAGAGTCGGTAAGTCGTGGGTCGTCGCCACCGCCATCGCCTGCTCAGGCCAGGCCTGCGGCGCGCGATAGTGCTTGCGGGAGTCGTTTTCGAAATAGAGCACTTTGTAGGAGTAGACGCCGTTCTGGCGTAGTTTGCCGACGATTTCCACCGGCACGGTGCCCAGATCTTCGCCAATCACCATGCACTGGTGGCGCTCGCTTTCCAGCGCCAGGATCGCCAGTAAATCATCCACCGGATAATGCACATAAGCGCCCTGATCCGCCGTCTCGCCGTAAGGGATCCACCACAACCGCAGCATTGACATCACGTGGTCGATACGCAACGCGCCGCAGTGGGTCATATTGGCACGCAATAGCTGGATAAACGGCTCATAGCCGCGCGCGGTCATCACGTGCGGGTCCATCGGCGGCAAGCCCCAGTTTTGACCGAGCGGCCCGAGGATATCCGGCGGTGCGCCGACCGATGCTTTCAGGCAGTACAGCTCCCGGTCGCACCAGGTTTCCGCGCCGCCTTCCGCTACGCCTACCGCCAGATCGCGATACAGGCCGACCGGCATGCCGTGTAACTGGCTGGTTTCCCAGCATTCAGCGAACTGTTTCCAGGCCAGCCATTGCAGCCACAGGTAAAAGTTAACCTCGTCCGCATTCTCTTTGCAGAAGACTTTCACCTGCGGGCTGTCGATAGACTGATATCCCTCGGGCCAGACAGGCCAGCCCCAGCGCAGTTCATCTTCTTTTACCTGTTCCGCATGCAGCGCGTCGAACGCAGCCTGCCAGTAAAGGCTTTCGCCTTCGCTGTCGACAAAATCACGGAAGCCGCGAACCTGTTCGTCATCTTCGCCGCGCAGCGAAAATTGCTTCCAGGCCAGACGCAGGCCCGCCATTTTCAGGGCAGTGACCGCAGAATAGTCGACCCATTGCGCATCCCGAGCCGCTTTCAGGGATTGCTGAGTGGTGGGCATTTCCCACCAGCTGCGCGCCTCTTCGCTTTGCTGGAAATCGTCGATAGCGTTCACGTCGATATAAATCACGTTCATCCAGCGGCGCGACGACGGGCTATAAGGGCTGGCGCTTTCCGGATTCGCAGGATAGAGCGCGTGGATCGGGTTCAGACCGATAAAGCTGCCGCCCCGTTGCGCCACGGACACCAGCATCCGCTTCAGATCGCCGAAATCGCCAATCCCCCAGTTAGTGCGCGAGCGCAGGGTATAAAGCTGAACGCAGGCTCCCCAGATTTTTTCGCCTTTAACGATGGTTTCCGGTTCAAAGCAGCGTTTCGGCGCGACGATCAACCGGCATTCCCACTGCTGGGATTTCTGTTTCAGCGTCAGGGTGTGGTAACCCCGAGGCAATTTGGCGGGAAGCCGCAGGCTGTCGCCGCCGGTCGCGCTTCCCTTATGCTGCTTGCCCGCTTCCGTGGTCAGCAGCCATTCAAATTCGCCTTTGCCTTCAAGGGCAATCGCCATGCGGGTACTTGAACGCAGCACCTTTACGCCGGGGATCGGCGCCGCAGCCGGTTTTTTAACCGCATGAGTGCGGTTCATCGCTTCCAGCAGGCGGCGCTTGGTTTCTGTACCAATCGCCTGAGCTTTGCCGTGAGCATTAATGTAATTAGCGCTAATACCCGCCTCGAGGGCGGCATTATTCAGGCGTTTATCCATGGCATATCCTTAACGTTTGGCCTGCCAAATACGGGTCTGGTAGTCGCGAATTGAGCGGTCAGAGCTGAACATGCCGCAACGCGCGGTATTCAGGATAGCAGCTCGCGTCCAGGCTTCCTGGTCGCGGTACAGTAAATCCGCCTGTTTCTGCGCCGCCACGTAGGAGGCGAAGTCGGCCATCAGCAAATACGGGTCGCCGCCCGCCTTGCCGATGCTTTGCAGCATGGGATCGAAAGCGTGCTTGTCGCCATCGGCGTAAACACCCTTCTCCAGCTCTTTCAGCACACCATCCAGCAGCTTGTCTTTCTTGCGCCATTTCACCGGGTCATAGCCTTTGGCTTTCAGCACTTTGACTTCGTCGACCGTCAGGCCAAAGATGAAAATGTTCTCTACGCCCACTTTCTCGGCGATTTCGACGTTCGCGCCGTCCAGGGTGCCGACGGTCAGCGCGCCGTTGAGCGCCAGCTTCATGTTGCCGGTGCCGGAGGCTTCTTTACCGGCAGTAGAAATTTGCTCGGAAATATCCGCCGCCGGGATCATTTTCTCCGCCGCCGAGACGCAGTAATCCGGCAGGAACACCACTTTCAGTTTGTCGCCTACCAGCGGATCGTTGTTGATCGCATCGGCCACTTTGTTGATCGCGTAGATGATGTTCTTGGCGAGGTAATATCCCGGCGCGGCTTTCGCCCCAAACAGGAACACGCGCGGTACGCGGTCAGCTTGCGGGTTTTCGCGGATCGCTTTGTACATCGCCAGAATCTGCAATAGGTTCAGGTGCTGGCGCTTATATTCGTGCAGGCGTTTGATCTGGATATCGAACAGGGCTTCCGGGTTAATTTCAATGCCGGTGCGCGCTTTCACGAAAGCAGCCAGCTTAACCTTGTTGCGCTGTTTGATGGCGCGGTATTCCTGACGGAAATCGGCGTCATCGGCATATTTTTCCAGATCCGCCAGTGCGTCTAAATCGTTTACCCACTCTTTGTTCAGCGTTTTGTCGATAAGCGCCGCCAGTTCCGGGTTGCACTGCTTGATCCAGCGACGCGGCGTAATGCCGTTAGTCACGTTGTGGAATTTGGTCGGCCACAGCTGGTGATATTCCGGGAACAGATCTTTCACGATCAAGTCCGAGTGCAGCGCCGCCACGCCGTTGACGGCGAAGCCGCTGACTACGCACAGGTTCGCCATGCGTACCTGTTTGTCATACACCACCGCCAGTTTGGCCCAAACCGCCTCGTCGCCCGGCCAGGTCTTGTCTACCAGCACTTTGAAGCGCGCGTTAATCTCTTTAATGATTTGCATATGGCGCGGCAGCAGCGTGCGGATCAGCCGCTCGTCCCAGCACTCCAGCGCCTCAGGCATTAGGGTATGGTTGGTGTAGGCAAAGGTTTTACTGGTGATGGCCCAGGCCTCGTCCCAGCTCATCTGGTGCTCGTCGATCAGCACGCGCAGCAGTTCAGGAATGGCGATGGTCGGGTGGGTGTCGTTAAGCTGAATCACTTCATAATCCGGCAGTTCGTTAAGCGAACGGCCCAGGTAGTGATGGCGGCGCAGAATATCGGCAATCGAGCAGGCACACTGGAAATACTGCTGCATCAAACGCAGTTTTTTACCGGCCTGATGGTTGTCGTTCGGATAGAGCACTTTGGTGAGCTTATCCGCATCAATGCCCTGCTGTTCGGCGCGCAGGAAGTCGCCGTCGTTGAATTTGGTGAGGTTAAACGGATGCGCGTGAGTGGCCTGCCATAAGCGCAGCGGCTGCGCCACGCCGTTCTGGTAACCCAGCACCGGCAAATCCCAGGCCTGGCCGGTGATGGTAAAGCCCGGTTCCCAGACCTGCTGGCTACCGTTTTTCACCAGTTTGCCGCCAATGCCTACCTGCACATCCAGCGCGTCGTTGTGGCTGAACCACGGATAGCTTTCGCGATGCCAGTTATCCGGCGCTTCCATCTGCTTGCCGTCTTCGAACGACTGGCGGAACAGGCCGTACTGATAGTTCAGGCCATAGCCGGTGGCCGCCTGGCCGACCGTCGCCATAGAATCCAGGAAGCAGGCCGCGAGACGCCCCAGACCGCCGTTGCCCAGCGCCGGGTCAGTTTCCGCTTCCAGCAGATCGGTAAGATTGACGTTATGGCTGCTCAACGCGTCGCTTACCGCCTGGTACCAGCCCAGATTGAGCAGGTTGTTACCGGTGAGGCGGCCAATCAGGAATTCCATCGAGATGTAGTTAACATGGCGCTGGTTTGCGTCAGGCTGAACCATCGGCTGCGCGCGCAGCATTTCCGCCAGCGCGGCGCTGACGGCATGCCACCACTGGCGAGATGTCATCTCGCTGGCGGCAGATAAACCAAAACGTCGCCACTGACGCGTCAGGGCGGCCTCAAACTGGGTGTTGTCAAACGTCGTCTGTGACATAGAAACAGGGTCCTGTAAAAAAGTAATGGCATTAGCGCTAGTGTGCCTGGCAGCCACCGCGAATTCCTCATCCTGGCGGGGATTAGACAGGGAGGAGTAGCGGGGAGTAGGCAAAACTGTGATCCCTGACACTCAACACCTTCTCAAATTACTTTTCTGCCGCTTTCTGTAAATCTCAGTAGCGATAACAATCTGTAAACACCGATGTCTACACAGGCTCATAAGCCATAATGTGAATATTTACATTAGCGATGAGTCCCAAAAAAGCGCGGCACCCACTCCAACCCCCTTACAAGCCGCTCCTCACCTCACCCGAATGTCGTAGCGATCGTTCATAATAGTTATCGAAATGTGACTTAGTGCAACTTTACCCGCTATTAAAATCGACATAACTTGCAATACTTCATAGGGTGTCCGACCCTACATGCCTGTATTAATTACGAGGCGCAAAATAAATCATTCGGCCTGGATTACACAGTGAAGTGACCATCTATGTTGATACCGTCTAAATTAAGTCGTCCGGTTCGCCTGGAAAATACCGTTCTACGTGAACGGCTTCTGGCGAAACTGAGCAGCGCACATCACTATCGGCTGGCCCTTGTCACCAGCCCGGCGGGCTATGGCAAAACCACGCTGGTTTCCCAGTGGGCTTCCGGTAAACAAGATTTAGGATGGTTTTCTCTTGATGAAGGGGATAACCAGCAGGAACGCTTTGCGATTTATTTGATTGCGGCGATCCAGCAGGCCACCGGCGGGCACTGCGCGACCAGCGAAGTGATGGCGCAAAAACGCCAGTACGCCAGCCTCAACTCCCTGTTTGCCCAGCTGTTTATCGAACTCGCCGACTGGGAACGCCCGCTGTATCTGGTCATTGACGACTATCATCTCATCACCAACCCGGTGATCCACGATGCAATGCGTTTCTTTTTGCGCCATCAGCCCGAAAATGTCAGCCTGGTGGTGCTATCGCGTAATCTGCCGCAACTTGGCATTGCCAACCTGCGGGTGCGCGACCAACTGCTGGAGATCGGCAGCCAGCAACTGGCTTTCACTCACCAGGAAGCCAAACAATTTTTTGATTGCCGCCTGAATGTGCCTATCGAACCCGCTGAAAGCAGCAAGATGTGCGATGACGTCGCCGGATGGGCGACCGCGTTGCAGCTTATCGCGCTCTCTGCACGCCAGAACAATACCTCAGCGCACCAGTCCGCTCGCCGCCTGGCGGGGATCAACGCCAGCCATCTGTCCGATTATCTGGTGGATGAAGTGCTGGATAACATCGACGTCGATGTGCGCAAGTTTCTGCTGAAAAGCGCCCTGCTGCGCTCGATGAACGATGCGCTGATCGTGCGCGTCACCGGCGAAGAAAACGGCCAGATGCGCCTCGAAGAGATTGAGCGTCAGGGGCTGTTCCTGCAACGCATGGACGATAGCGGCGAGTGGTTTAGCTATCATCCGCTGTTCGGCAATTTTCTCCGCCAGCGCTGCCAGTGGGAACTGGCGACGCAGCTGCCGGAAATTCATCGCGCCGCCGCCGAAGGCTGGATGGCACAGGGCTTCCCCGGCGAAGCCATTCATCACGCGCTGGCGGCAGGCGATGCCGCGATGCTGCGCGATATCCTGCTGAACCACGCCTGGGGCTTGTTCAACCACAGCGAACTGACGCTGCTTGAAGAGTCGCTGAAAGCGCTGCCCTGGGAGAGCCTGCTGGCGAACCCGAAACTGGTGCTGTTGCAGGCCTGGCTGATGCAAAGCCAGCATCGCTACGGCGAAGTGAATACCCTGCTCGCCCGCGCCGAGCAGGAAATGAACGGCGAGATGGACGAAACCTTGCAGGGTGAATTTAACGCGCTGCGCGCCCAGGTGGCGATTAACGATGGCGACCCGCAAGAGGCGGAGCGGCTGTCGATTATCGCGCTGGAGACCCTGCCGCTGGCCAGCTATTACAGCCGCATCGTCGCGACGTCGGTACACGGCGAAGTGCTGCACTGCAAAGGAGAACTGAGCCAGTCGCTGGCGGTGATGCAGCAAACCGAAATGATGGCTCGTCGCCATGACGTCTGGCATTACGCGCTGTGGAGCTTGATCCAGCAAAGCGAAATCCTGTTTGCCCAGGGCTTTTTGCAGGCCGCCTGGGAAACCCAGGATAAAGCCTTCACCCTGATCCGCGAACAGCATCTTGAGCAGTTACCGCTGCATGAATTTTTGCTTCGCATCCGGGCGCAGTTGTTGTGGGCCTGGGCGCGCCTGGACGAGGCGGAAGCCTGCGCCCGCCAGGGTATCGAGGTGCTGGCAAACTACCAGCCCCAACAGCAGCTACAGTGCCTGGCCCTACTGGTACAAAGCTCGCTGGCGCGTGGGGCGCTGGATAATGCCCGCAGTCACCTGAACCGTCTGGAAAACTTGCTGGGCAACGGCCCCTATCACAGCGACTGGGTATCGAATGCCGACAAAGTTCGGGTGATCTACTGGCAAATGACCGGCGATAAAACCGCGGCCGCCAACTGGCTGCGCCAGACGCCGAAGCCGGGATCGGCGGACAACCACTTCCTGCAAAGCCAGTGGCGTAATATCGCCCGTGCGCAAATTCTGCTGGGGGATTTCGATCCGGCGGAAATGGTGCTGGAAGAGCTCAACGAAAACGCGCGCAGCCTGCGCCTGATGAGCGATATCAACCGCAACCTGCTGTTGTTGAACCAGCTTTACTGGCAGTCAGGCCGCAAAAGCGACGCCCAGCGCGTGCTGCTGGAGGCGCTCACGCTCTCTAACCGCACCGGGTTCGTCAGCCATTTTGTGATTGAAGGCGAAGCGATGGCGCAACAGCTGCGTCAGCTGATTCAACTCAACACGTTGCCGGAGCTGGAGCAGCATCGCGCCCAGCTGATCCTGCGTGAAATTAACCAGCATCACCGGCACAAGTTCGCCCATTTTGACGAGAATTTTGTCACCCGTTTATTAACCCATCCTGAAGTGCCGGAACTGATCCGCACCAGCCCGCTTACCCAGCGCGAATGGCAGGTGTTGGGGCTGATTTATTCTGGCTACAGCAACGATCAAATCGCCGGCGAGCTGGATGTGGCGGCGACCACCATCAAAACCCACATCCGCAATCTGTATCAAAAACTCGGCGTGGCGCATCGCCAGGCGGCGGTGCAGCATGCCCAGCAGTTGCTCAAAATGATGGGGTACGGCGTTTAACACACCCGGCAAAGCCGGGTGCGATCAGCACAGTTCCAGTTGGATGTTATGCTCGCGGATCACCTGCAACACGCCCGCAGGCGGTGCGGTATCGGTGTAAACCGCATCCACCAGGCTGATGCTGCCTAAGTTCACCATGGCGTTACGGCCAAATTTCGAATGGTCCACCACCAGCATCACATGGCGCGAGTTTTCAATAATCGCGCGTTTGGTGCGCACTTCATGATAATCAAACTCTAACAGCGAGCCGTCGCTGTCGATGCCGCTGATGCCGAGAATGCCGAAATCGAGCCGAAACTGAGAGATAAAATCGAGGGTCGCTTCGCCGATAATCCCGCCATCGCGGCTGCGCAGTTCACCGCCCGCCAGGATGATGCGGAAATCGTCCTTCACCATCAGCGTATTCGCGACGTTGAGGTTGTTGGTCACGATGCGCAGGTTTTCATGGTTTAGCAGCGCGTGGGCCACGGCTTCCGGCGTCGTGCCGATATCGATAAACAGCGTGGCCCCGTTAGGGATTTGGCTGGCGACGCGCTGGGCGATACGCGCCTTCTCTGTGGTCTGGGTGGCTTTACGGTCGTGCCACGAGGTGTTGACTGAACTGGACGGCAATGCCGCGCCGCCGTGATGGCGCAAAATCATGTTCTGATCGGCCAGATCGTTTAAATCGCGGCGAATGGTCTGCGGGCTAACAGAAAACTGTTCAACCAGCTCTTCAGTGCTGACATATCCTTGTTTTTTAACAAGTTCAATAATGGCGTCATGACGCTGTGTTTGCTTCACTCTTTTCTCCTGCACTGCACTGAATTATGTTCGTTTTCGCAAATAAAGGCAGTCAACGAACGCCATTACCAGCCCTACCAGCAACCCGGTCAGGTGCGCGGCATTGGCAATTGAGAACCCAAACAGATCGAACCAACCGGCGATCAGCCACAGCAACGCAAACACCATTAAACCACGCGGCATCACAATACCGCTTTCGGGATCGCGCTCGCCGCGCAGCCAGACGTAACCCATCAGCGCGTACACCACGCCAGACAAGCCGCCAAACCAGGCACCGCTGAATTTATGCTGCACGTAGCCGCTTAACAGCGCGGAGACCAACGTCAGTACAATCAGCTTGCCGCTGCCGAGCCGTTTTTCCACCGGCCCGCCGAGATACCACCACCATAACAAATTAAAGGTGATATGCATGATCGAGAAATGAAGCAGCGCATGGGTAAAGTAGCGCCAGAATTCGAAATCGAGACTTGAGTCATAAGGCCAGGCGAGCCAAATCATTACCGCCTGGTCCCCCACTGCCAGCATCAGCACATATACCGCGATACAAACGATGGCAAGCCCAATGGTGAACGGCCCGGCGCGCTCGCGCAGCGTCGCCATAAACGGGTAGCGGCGATAGTGCAGGCCGCTGTCGGTATGGCCGGTACGCCAGCTGGCGGCCAGATAGCGCGGATCGTTGGGGTCTTCGAGAAAGTGTGCCAGTTCTGCCTGCACCCGGTCGGCCTGTTGATCGTCAGCAAGCCAGACATCGGTCTGGCTGTGCTGCTGAATGGTCAGAACAACGCCCTGCGTGGCCATGTAATCCACAAAGGCCTGAGCCATTCGCGGATTGGCAAAAGTCGTAATCAGTACCATCAATAAACGCCATTTTCCACACAAAGAAAGGGAGTATATACGCTAATTAACCCAGCTTATAAGCCACTTCGGCGGGAAAATGCCGATGCCAGGCATCAAAGCCGCCATCCACGCTATACACATTTTCATAGCCCTGTTGCAGCAGGTATTGCGCTGCACCTTTACTGCTGTTGCCGTGATAGCACATCACCATTACCGGCGTGTCGAAATCGGTTTCCTGCATAAAGTTGTTCAGCGTGTCGTTGGTTAAATGAAACGCGCCGGGCGCATGACCAATCGCATAACTTTGCGGGTCGCGGATATCCACCAGTACGGCGGTGCCGCGTTGCATTTTCTGGTGCGCTTCTTCCACACCAATACATTCAAAGTGATCCATGGTCGCTCTCGTTTTCTACAGTGATTCACATTACCCGGCGTTGAGCCGGTGAGTTCGGGTTTACCGTTTAAGTGTACGTGCTGAGCAGGGCGGCGCGCCATATTGTTATGTGTATCACGCGAAATTGTTTTTTTCTTGTTACCAAACGACCGGAAGATTTGCTATTATGAGCGATAACGAACATTTATGAGCTTTAACGAAAGTGCAAGAGGCAAGCATGGAAACCAAAGATCTGATTGTGATAGGCGGAGGCATTAACGGCGCAGGCATTGCGGTGGATGCAGCCGGGCGCGGTTTATCGGTGCTGATGCTGGAAGCGCAGGATCTGGCCTGTGCCACCTCATCGGCAAGTTCAAAGCTGATCCACGGCGGCTTACGTTACCTGGAACATTATGAATTCCGTCTGGTCAGCGAGGCGCTGGCAGAGCGTGAAGTGCTGCTGAAAATGGCCCCGCATATTGCGTTCCCGATGCGTTTCCGCCTGCCGCACCGCCCGCATTTACGTCCGGCCTGGATGATCCGCGCTGGACTGTTTATGTACGATAACCTCGGCAAGCGCACCAGCCTGCCGCGCTCGCACGGTTTGCGCTTTGGCGCGGATTCGGTACTGAAACCGGAGATTGTGCGCGGTTTCGAATATTCTGACTGCTGGGTGGACGATGCGCGCCTGGTGCTCGCGAACGCGCAGATGGTGGTGAAGAAAGGCGGCGAAGTGATGACCCGCACTAAAGCCACCTCCGCCCGCCGCGAAAACGGCCTGTGGGTAGTGGAAGCAGAAGATATCGATACCGGAAAAACCTACACCTGGCGCGCACGCGGCCTGGTGAATGCTACCGGCCCGTGGGTAAAAAACTTCTTTGATGACGGGCTGAAACTGCCGTCGCCGTACGGCATCCGTCTGATTAAAGGCAGCCATATCGTCGTGCCGCGCGTTCATCAGCAGAAGCAGGCGTACATCCTGCAAAACGAAGATAAGCGCATCGTGTTTGTGATCCCGTGGTTGGACGAGTTTTCGATTATCGGCACCACCGACGTGGAGTACAACGGCGATCCGAAACAGGTGGCGATTGATGAGAGCGAAATCAACTACCTGCTGAAGGTTTATAACCTGCACTTTAAAAA
The DNA here is from genome assembly GCF_056155425.1 of Atlantibacter sp. MEI4A-1023. Taxonomy (NCBI): domain Bacteria; kingdom Pseudomonadati; phylum Pseudomonadota; class Gammaproteobacteria; order Enterobacterales; family Enterobacteriaceae; genus Atlantibacter; species Atlantibacter sp. MEI4A-1023. The sequence goes on along the minus strand of NZ_CM149568.1, from coordinate 325,581 downwards.
GCAGCTTAACCGCGACGACGTGGTGTGGACCTACTCCGGCGTGCGTCCGCTGTGCGATGACGAATCCGACTCGCCACAGGCTATTACCCGCGACTATACGCTGGATATTCACGATGAAAATGGCCAGGTGCCGCTGCTGTCGGTATTCGGCGGTAAGCTGACCACTTACCGTAAGCTGGCGGAACACGCGCTGGAAAAACTGGCTAACTACTACCCGTCTATGGGCCCGGCCTGGACCAAAAGCTGTATTCTGCCTGGCGGTGAACTGAACGGCGACCGCGATGACTACGCCGCGAAACTGCGCCGCCGCTATCCGTTTATCAGCGAATCGCTGGCGCGCCACTATGCGCGGACTTACGGTTCAAACAGCGATCTGATTCTGGGCAACATCAGTCGTCTTGAGGAATTAGGCGAAGATTTCGGTCATGAGTTTTATGAGGCGGAACTGCGCTACCTGGTGAACCACGAGTGGGTGCGCCGTCTGGATGATGCGGTATGGCGTCGTACCAAGACAGGCATGTGGCTAAATGCCGAGCAGGAGTCGCGCATTGCGGCCTGGCTCGCTAAATACACGAAACAAGAGCTTTCGTTAGCCTCTTAAAAGAAAAACGGCGGAGGATCTCCGCCGTTTTTTTATGGCCGATTTACAACCGTACTGGCTTGATATTCCAGATATTTTCGGCGTACTCCTGGATCGTCCGGTCGGACGAGAAATACCCCATATTGGCAATATTCTGCATCGCGCAGGTAGACCAGGCTTCCGGTTGGCGATACAGCTCATCCACTTTATCCTGGGTATCCACGTAGCTGCGGTAATCCGCCAGCACCTGATAGTGGTCGCCAAAGTTGATCAGAGAATCGAGCAGATCGCGGTAACGGTTTTTATCTTCCGGGCTAAAGACGCCGGTGCCGATCTGGGTTAACGCCAGATGCAGCTCTTCATCCTGCTCGTAGTACTCGCGCGGCTTGTAACCTTTGCGGCGCAATTCCTCGACCTGTTCCGCCGTGTTGCCGAAGATAAAGATGTTCTCCGCGCCAACGTGCTCCAGCATTTCGACATTTGCGCCGTCCAGCGTGCCGATAGTCAGCGCACCGTTGAGAGCGAATTTCATGTTGCTGGTGCCAGACGCTTCGGTGCCCGCCAGGGAGATCTGTTCGGAAAGATCCGCCGCCGGGATAATCACCTGCGCCAGGCTGACGCTGTAGTTCGGGATAAACACCACTTTCAGATGGTCGCGCACATCGGGATCGTTGTTGATCACCTCAGCCACATCGTTGATCAGGTGAATAATGTGTTTCGCCATGTAATATGCCGACGCGGCTTTACCGGCGAAGATATTCACGCGCGGCACCCAGTCGGCATTCGGGTCGGCCTTGATGCGGTTATAGCGGGTAATCACGTGCAGGACATTCATCAACTGACGTTTGTACTCGTGAATACGCTTAATCTGCACATCAAACAACGCTTTCGGGTTGACCACCACATCCAGCTGCTGGGCAATGACATTTGCCAGCCGCTTTTTGTTTTCGAGCTTGGCCTGACGCACCGCCTGGTTTACCAGCGGATAGTCGATATGCTGCTTGAGTTCGCTTAACTGGCTTAAATCGGTGCGCCAGTTGCGGCCAATGTGATCGTCCAGCACTTCAGACAGCGCCGGGTTTGCCAGCGCCAGCCAGCGGCGCGGCGTCACGCCGTTGGTCACGTTGCAGAAACGCATCGGGAAGATGCGCGCGAAATCGGCGAACAGCGATTGCACCATCAGGTTTGAGTGCAGTTCCGATACGCCGTTAACTTTATGGCTCACCACCACCGCCAGCCAGGCCATACGCACTTTACGACCGTTGGATTCGTCGATAATTGAGGTGCGGCTAAGCAATGCTGTGTCGTTCGGGTACTGCTCCTGAACGGTTTTCAGGAAGTAGTCGTTGATCTCGAAAATGATTTGCAGATGGCGCGGCAGGATTTTGCCCAGCATATCTACCGGCCAGCTTTCCAGCGCCTCGCTCATCAACGTGTGGTTGGTGTAAGAGAACACCTGGCAGGTGACTTCAAACGCTTCATCCCAACCAAACTTGTGCTCGTCGATCAGCAAGCGCATCAATTCCGGAATCGACAGCACCGGGTGGGTGTCGTTCAGGTGAATCGCAATTTTATCCGCCAGATTGGCATAGGTTTTATGCATCTGGTAATGGCGGCTCAGGATATCCTGGATGGTAGCCGACACCAGGAAGTACTCCTGACGCAAACGCAGCTCGCGCCCGGAATAGGTCGAGTCATCCGGATACAGCACGCGGGAGACGTTTTCCGAGTGGTTTTTATCTTCCACCGCCGCGAAGTAGTCGCCCTGGTTGAATTTACCGAGGTTGATTTCGCTACTCGCCTGGGCATTCCACAGGCGCAGCGTGTTGGTGGCGTCGGTATCGTATCCGGGGATAATCTGGTCATAGGCGACGGCCAGGATCTCTTCGGTTTCAATCCAGCGGGTTTTCTTGCCTTCCTGCTGAATACGTCCGCCGAAGCGCACTTTGTAGCGGGTGTTGTGGCGTTTAAATTCCCACGGGTTACCGTATTCCAGCCAGTAATCAGGGGACTCTTTTTGACGGCCATCGACAATATTTTGCCGGAACATACCGTAGTCGTAGCGAATTCCATAACCACGCCCCGGCAGCCCTAAGGTCGCCAGAGAGTCCAGGAAACAGGCGGCGAGACGCCCGAGGCCGCCGTTACCGAGGCCGGGGTCATTCTCTTCATCGATCAGTTCTTCCAGATCGAGGCCCATCTCTTCGAGCGCGTCTTTGACGTCATCGTAAATACCCAGCGACAGTAGGGCGTTAGAGAGGGTGCGACCAATCAGAAACTCCATCGACAGGTAGTAAACCTGACGCATTTCCTGGGAAAGCTGCGCGCGATTGGAGCGCAACCAACGCTCCACCAGACGATCCCTTACCGCAAACAGCGTTGCGTTCAGCCATTCATGCTTGTTGGCAATAGCCGGATCTTTACCGATGGTAAACATCAGCTTATAAGCAATGGAATGCTTTAGCGCCTCAACGCTGACGGTGGGGGATGAATAGGAAAAGGGTGCATTCATACATGTGATTCCTGGATAGTTACATCAAGCGTTGATAAAGTTCGCGGTAAGACTTCGCCGCAACATGCCAGCTAAAATCCATGCCCATCGCCTGACGCTGAACAAACCGCCAAAGTGATGGACGCGACCACAACACGAAAGCACGCCGAATCGCACGTAGCAGCGACCAGGCATTACTATCTTCAAACACGAAACCACTGGCCATTCCATCGGCTAAATTCTCCAGCGAGCTATCTGACACGGTATCGGCTAAACCACCGGTGCGGCGCACCAGCGGCAGCGTGCCATATTTCAAACCATAGAGTTGCGTTAATCCGCACGGCTCAAACCGGCTGGGGACCAGGATCACATCCGCGCCGCCCATGATGCGGTGGGAAAACGCCTCGTGATAACCAATCTGTACCCCGACCTGGCCCGGATGTTCGGCAGCGGCGGCAAGGAAACCTTCCTGCAACACCGCATCACCCGCGCCAAGCAGTGCCAACTGCCCGCCCTGCTCCAGCAGGCCCGGCAGCGCTTCCAGCACCAGGTCGAGACCTTTCTGGCTGGTAAGTCGGCTCACCACCGCAAACAGCGGGACTTTGTCATTCACCTTCAGTCCCATGGCAATTTGCAACTGGCGTTTGTTTTCCGCTTTCTCTTCTAACGTATCGCGGTTATATCGTGCAGACAAGAGCAGGTCCGTTGATGGGTCCCAGATATTCTCATCCACACCGTTGAGGATGCCGGATAGCCGGCCTTCGCGATGGCGCTGCTGTAACAGCCCTTCCATACCGTAGGCGAACTGCGGCTCGGTGATTTCACGGGCATAGGTCGGGCTGACCGCCGTGATATGGTCGGCGTAGTAAAGCCCGGCTTTTAAGAAGGAAATCTGGCCGTTGAACTCCAGGCCGTTGATGTCGAAGAACCACCACGGCAGACCAATTTCGCTCATGTGATGGGCGTAGAACATGCCCTGATACGCCAGGTTATGGACCGTGAAGACTGATTTCGCCGGATTACCGCGCGCCGCGAGGTAGGCAGGCGCCAGTCCGGCATGCCAGTCGTGGGCGTGAACCACATCCGGCTTCCAGAAGGGGTCGAATCCGCACGCCATTTCACAACCCGCCCAGCCCAGCAGCGCAAAGCGGATAACGTTATCCGGGTACGCGTACTGATTGGTGTCGTGATAAGGGCTACCCGGACGGTCATACAAATCCGGGGCGTCAATCATATAGATACCGACGCCGTTGAAATGCCCGAACAGCAACGTTACCGGCCCGGCGAACGTGTCGCGGTGCGCAACCTGCTGGGCATCAGTGACGCCGCGTCGAATATCAGGGAATGCGGGCAACAGCACGCGGGTATCCACGCCATCGGCAATCTGCGCGGCGGGCAACGCCCCAATCACATCCGCCAGACCACCTGTTTTCAGCAGCGGAAACATTTCAGAACAAACGTGTAAAACCTGCATTATGGCTCCCGTTCAATTACCCGGCGCGAAAATGCGCGCCAAACGCGAAATTCAACCGCGCGACCTGCGCCGCGCGGTTATTCCCTGCGCAATTACCCTTCCAGTTTCCTGAGCATCTCGCGCGTAACCAAGACAATCCCTTCTTCGGAGCGATAGAACCGGCGAGCATCTTCTTCCGCATTTTCGCCAATCACCATACCTTCAGGGATCACGCAGGCACGGTCAATAATGCAGCGACGCAGACGGCACGAACGGCCAATCCAGACGTCTGGCAACAAGACAGAAGAATCAATATTACAGAATGAATTTACCCGTACCCTGGGGAACAGCACCGACTGAACCACCACGGAACCGGAAATAATGCATCCGCCGGACACCAGCGAGTTCAGGGTCATCCCATGACTGCCGGATCGGTCCTGTACAAATTTAGCAGGCGGTAGCGGTTCCATGTGAGTACGAATTGGCCAATCGCGATCGTACATATCCAGCTCCGGGGTCACGGAGGCGAGATCGAGGTTGGCTTTCCAGTAGGCTTCCAGCGTCCCGACATCGCGCCAGTAGGGCTCGGAATCTGGATCGGACTGCACGCAGGAAAGCGGGAACGGGTGGGCATAGGCTTCCCCTGCCGCCGTCAGTTTCGGGATAATATCTTTGCCGAAATCGTGGCTGGAATTCGGATCGTTGTCATCCTCCTCCAGCAACTCATACAAATATTCAGCGTCGAAAATGTAAATCCCCATACTGGCCAGCGATTTGGTCGGGTCGTTTGGCATCGTCGGCGGATCGGCAGGTTTTTCAACAAAATCGATGATTTTGTCGTGTTCATCCACATCCATTACGCCAAACGCCGTCGCTTCCGCCTTAGGAACCGGCATACATGCCACCGTACAGCGCGCGCCTTTTTCCACGTGGTCGATCAACATGCGCGAATAGTCTTGTTTGTAGATATGGTCCCCCGCCAGAATCACGATGTATTCGGCTCCGTAGCGCCGGATAATATCGAGGTTCTGGGTCACGGCATCAGCGGTACCGCGATACCAGTTTTCGCCGTGTACGCGCTGCTGCGCGGGAAGCAAATCGACAAACTCGTTCATCTCTTCGCTGAAAAACGACCAACCGCGCTGGATATGCTGCACCAGAGTATGAGACTGGTACTGGGTGATCACCCCAATCCGGCGGATGCCCGAGTTAATACAGTTGGATAATGCAAAGTCGATGATGCGGAACTTCCCGCCAAAGTGAACGGCAGGTTTTGCACGGGTAGTGGTTAAATCTTTGAGGCGCGTGCCGCGGCCACCCGCCAGTATTAAAGCGACAGATTTTATAGGCAGTTGTCGCGCTAACATCAGAGGATCGTTCTTTTCAAACCTAACCATGACTGACTCCTTTTATTATGACTTTTGGAATACGCACACTCCGTGCGCGGGCCCATGCCATACAGCCATTACTACCGGATTGTCCTCTCCGGCAAATGGGGGGATAGCACGCCATTCCCCTTGGGGTAAGACGATCTCTGACACCACATCGGTTGCATTGATCGCAATAAGCCAACGCTCAGAAAGCTGGATCTGCAAAAAGCGCGGTCCACCTTGCCACTCATCAGCCCGGAGAGGTTGACCCTCTCGATTCAACCAGCGAACGTTGTTATCACCTTCATCCCACCAGCGATTCTCGGTCAGCGCCGGGATCGTCTTGCGCAGGTGAATTAACGCCGCTGTAAATGTCGTTAACCCGTCATTGCTATGGGCCCAGTCGAGCCAGGTCAGTTCGTTGTCCTGGCAGTAGGCATTATTATTGCCGTGCTGGCTATGACCGTGTTCATCACCGGCCAGCAGCATCGGGGTGCCCTGAGAAAGCAATAACGTCGTTAGCAGCGCATGAATACTGTCGCGCCGCCGCTCTTTAATATGTTGCCCCGCCTCCAGCCCTTCAAAACCGTAGTTATTGCTGAAGTTGTGGGTGGTGCCGTCACGATTGTCTTCGCCGTTGGCTTCGTTGTGCTTATTGTTAAAGCTTACGCAGTCACGCAGCGTAAAGCCGTCGTGGGCGGTGATTAAATTAATACTGGCGGACGGCGGGCGGCCATCATCACGAAAGACGTCGCTGGATGCGGCAAACCGGCAGGCGAATCCCCCTAACGAAAGATCCTGCTGTAGCCAGAAGCGCCGCATACCGTCACGGTAATGGTCGTTCCACTCCGCGAATAAAGGCGGGTAGTTCCCTACCTGGTAGCCGCCAGCCCCAATATCCCAGGGCTCGGCGATCAGCTTCACTTTTGACAGCACCGGATCCTGGCGGATTGCCTCAAACAGCGGTGCATCCTGGCGGAATTCCGGGGTGCGCCCCATTACCGACGCGAGATCAAAGCGGAAGCCGTCGACATGGCACTCTTCTACCCAGAACTTCAGGCAGCCGATGGCGAAATCCACCACGCCGGGGCTGCTGAGGTTCACGGTATTGCCGCACCCGGTCCAGTTATAGTCATCGCCGTTGTCCTGTAACCAATAATAGCTACGGTTGTCGATTCCGCGCATCGAAAAGGTCGGTCCTTCCTCATCAATCTCCGCCGTGTGGTTGAGAACGATATCCAGGATCACTTCGATTCCGGCACGATGCAGCGCTTTCACCGCATCGCGGAACTCGTCCACAGCGGCGGTAACATCATGATTAATGGCATAACGTGGCGACACGCACCATAATGCGAACGGGTTGTATCCCCAGTAGTTGGTTAACCCCAGGCGCTGCAAACGCGGCTCGTTGGCGAAATGGGCAATCGGTAGCAATTCCAGCGCCGTGATCCCCAGGCGCTTGAAATAGTCGATCATCACAGGGTAGCCCAGCGCGGCATAGGTGCCCCGCATCGCGACGGGGATTTTCGGATGTAACTGCGTCAGGCCGCGCACATGGCCTTCATAAATCACCGTCTCGCCCCAGGGCGTATACAGCAATTCATCGTCTTCCCAGTCGTAGTCATCCTGAATCACCACGCCTTTCGGCGCGATGGGCGCGCTGTCGCGATGGTCAGGTTCCTGATAGCCGCCGTGCAGCAGCGGTGAATCTTCGACATCGCCGTCAACCGCACGCGCGCACGGGTCGAGCAGTAATTTGGCGGGGTTGAAGCGATGCCCCTGGCGCGGTGCCCAGGGGCCGTGAACCCGGTAACCGTAACGCTGCCCGGGGCGAATATTGGCTAAATAACCGTGCCAGACATCCCCGGTACGCGCCGGTAAATCATAGCGATGTTCATTACCCTGTTCGTCGAACAAGCACAGCTCGACTTTTTCGGCATTAGCGGAAAACAGCGTGAAATTCACGCCTTTCCCGTCAAAGTGCGCACCGAGCGGCGTGGGGTTCCCTGTAGCCAGCAGGCTCATTCCCCCTCCCGGACTAACCAGATGGTCGCCAGCGGCGGGATGGTAATGCACAGTGAGTTGTCGCGCCCATGGCTTGGGATCGCATCGGTCTGCACGACGCCGCCATTGCCGGTGTTGCTGCCGTGATAGTGCATGGAGTCGGTATTCAGTTCTTCGCGCCAGCGCCCCGGTTGATTAACGCCAAAGCGGTATTCATGACGCGGCACCGGCGTAAAGTTAGCGGCGACGATGATTTCGTTGCCCTCGCGGTCACGGCGCACAAAGACAAACACCGAATTCGCTTTGTCCTCTACGACCAGCCATTCAAAGCCATTAGGATCGAAATCCAGTTCATGCATGGCTTTATGGTGGCGATAGGTATGGTTCAGGTCGCGTACCAGCCGCTGAACGCCGTGATGCCAGTTATCGCCGCCTTCCAGCAGGTGCCAGTCGAGGCTGGAGTCGTGATTCCACTCGCGGCCCTGGGCGAATTCGTTGCCCATAAACAGCAGTTTTTTACCCGGGAATGCCCACATCCAGCCGTAGTAGGCGCGCAGGTTAGCGAATCTTTGCCATGCATCGCCCGGCATACGGTCCAGAATCGATTTTTTACCGTGCACCACTTCATCATGCGAGAGCGGCAGCACAAAGTTTTCGGTGTAGTTGTACAGCATCCCGAAGGTCATCTTGTCGTGATGGTACTGGCGGTGCACCGGATCGAGCTTCATGTAGTCGAGGGTGTCGTGCATCCAGCCCAGGTTCCACTTAAACCAGAACCCCAGGCCGCCCGCTGAAGGGGGGCGCGACACGCCAGGAAAATCGGTGGACTCTTCCGCCATGGTCACCGCGCCATGCACCTGCTCGCCCAGCACGCGGTTGGTATTGCGCAGGAACTCAATCGCTTCGAGGTTTTCACGGCCGCCGTATTCATTGGGGATCCACTCCCCTTCAGCGCGGCTGTAATCGCGATAAATCATCGATGCCACCGCGTCCACGCGCAGGGCGTCAATGCCGAAACGCTCTGTCCAGTAGAGGGCGTTGCCCACCAGATAGTTGCTGACTTCACGGCGACCATAGTTATAGATCAGCGTGTTCCAGTCCTGGTGATAACCCTCGCGCGGGTCACTGTGCTCATAAAGTTCGGTGCCGTCAAAATTCGCCAGGCCAAATTCATCGCTGGGGAAATGGCCGGGCACCCAGTCGAGGATGACGTTCAAGCCGGCGGCATGGGCGGCATTAATAAAGTATTTAAAGTCGTCACGGGTGCCGAAGCGGCGGGTCGGCGCATACAGCCCCAGCGGCTGGTAGCCCCAACTGCCGTCGAAAGGATGTTCGTTAATCGGCAGCAGTTCGATATGGGTAAAACCCATGCCTTTGACATACGGCACCAGCTGTTCGGCGAGCTCACGATAGCTCAGCCAGAAGTTGTTCTCGGTATGGCGTCGCCAGGAGCCTAAATGCACTTCATAAATGGAGATCGGCGCGTCCATATGGTTGGCTTTTTGCCTTGCCGGACTGATGGTCGTTTTTTCCGGCAGATCGCAAATCATCGATGCCGTTTCCGGGCGCATCTGCGCCTCAAACGCGTAAGGGTCAGCTTTAATACGCAGGTTGCCATTGGCATCAATCATTTCGAATTTATAGAGCTGACCGTTATGCGCGCCGGGGATAAACAGTTCCCAAATCCCGCTCTCTTTACGAAAACGCATCGGGTGACGCCGTCCATCCCAGTAGTTGAACTGGCCGACCACGGAAACGCGGCGCGCGTTGGGAGCCCAGAGCGTAAAGCGGGTGCCGGTAACGCCATCCATGGTTTGCGCATGGGCGCCCAGGGTTTCGTATGGGCGCAGATGTGTGCCTTCCGACAGCAGCCACGCGTCCATTTCCTGCAATAGCGGACCAAAGCGATAAGGATCGTCAATTAAGTTCTGCTGGCCGTGCCAGATGACCGCCAGTTGGTAGCGAAAAAAGTTTTTACGGCGAGCCAGCACGCCGCTAAAGAACCCTCGGGAATCAAGGCATTCCAGCTTGCCGACCTTACGACCGGTTTTCGGTTCGATAACCCACACTTCGGTGGCGTCCGGTAACAGCGCACGGACTTCCAGCCCGGCTTCGGTTTTGTGCATGCCTAGTACGGAAAAAGGATCCGCAAAATGGCCCGCGATAAGCGCATTAATCACGTCTCTATCGATGCGATCAGACATGGTTTCGTCATCCTGTTTTTATGTATCGCCCTACGCATAAGCGTCTGGTCGTGATACTTCTTTTGACCTGAACGAGCAGCCACTTCGTCATCCTCTGGCCGATCGTTCCCACCTACAAGTTTCAGCGGTAAAACCACCCGAACCTTAAGCATAGCCAACGCGCTATCTGACTCCTCAGAAAAATTGCAACAAACTGGTTTACATTCGCCTGTGCCAAAAAAAAAGGAGCGCTTACGCACTCCCGTTATGATTTCCTGTTACGCCAACTGCCGTAACATACGACGCAGCGGCTCGGCGGCACCCCACAATAACTGGTCGCCAACCGTGAAGGCGGACAGATATTCCGGGCCCATATTGAGTTTACGCAGGCGGCCTACCGGGGTTGCCAGCGTGCCGGTCACCGCCGCCGGGGTCAGTTCACGCACGGTGATGTCGCGGTCGTTCGGCACTACGTTCACCCAGTCGTTATGGGTCGCCAGCATTTCCTCGATAGAGGAAAGCGAAACATCTTTTTTCAGTTTAATGGTGAATGCCTGGCTGTGGCAGCGCAGCGCGCCGACGCGGACGCACAGACCATCTACCGGGATCGCGGAGGAGGTGCCGAGGATTTTGTTGGTTTCCGCCTGGCCCTTCCACTCTTCGCGGCTCTGGCCGTTGTCCAGCTGTTTGTCGATCCACGGGATCAGGCTGCCCGCCAGCGGTACGCCGAAGTTATCAACCGGCAACTGGCCGCTACGGGTCAGGGCGGTAACTTTACGTTCGATATCCAGAATAGCGGAAGCCGGATCGGCCAGCTCGCTCGCCACCCCGTTATACAGTTGGCCCATCTGCGCCAGCAGTTCGCGCATATGGCGCGCGCCGCCGCCGGACGCCGCCTGATAGGTCGCCACGGACACCCACTCCACCAGGTTCTGCGCGAACAGGCCGCCCAGTGACATCAGCATCAGGCTGACGGTGCAGTTGCCGCCGACAAACGCCTTCACACCCTTGTTTAAGCCTTCGGTAATGACATGTTGGTTGACCGGATCCAGAATAATGATGGCGTCATCTTTCATACGCAGCGACGAGGCGGCGTCGATCCAGTATCCTTGCCAGCCGCTTTCACGCAGCTTTGGATAAATTTCGTTGGTATAATCGCCGCCTTGGCACGTGACGATAATATCCAGCGCCTTCAGTGCGTCGATAGAATACGCGTCCTGAAGCGTGCCGCCCTGGTGGCCGCCAAAAGACGGTGCAGCCTGCCCAAGCTGGGAAGTGGAAAAGAAGACGGGACGAATGGCGTCAAAATCGCGCTCTTCAACCATGCGTTGCATGAGTACGGAGCCAACCATTCCGCGCCAGCCGATAAAACCAACATTTTTCATAGCGAATCATTCCTGCGAGGTGTGTGCGTGTTGTGCGTGCCGGGGAAAGCCGGACATCCTTTCACCTTACAAAATGCAGCTAAAGTCGCAAGTGAAATAAATCAATGATCGCGCGATCATCAGTAAAGCAACTTATTTAAGCGGGCAGTGGACCCGATTTACAGGAAATGCGTACATGAATGACATTATCTCCGCCGCCGTTTTGCTGATCCTCATTATGGATCCCTTAGGCAATCTGCCCATTTTTATGTCGGTTCTAAAACACACCGAACCGAAGCGGCGGCGGGCGATTATGATTCGCGAGCTGTTGATCGCCCTGCTGCTGATGCTGATTTTCCTGTTTGCCGGTGAAAAAATACTCGCGTTTCTGAATTTGCGCGCCGAGACGGTTTCCATCTCTGGCGGGATTATTCTGTTCCTGATTGCTATTAAAATGATTTTTCCCAGCCAGGAGGGGAACGCCAGCGGCCTGCCCGCCGGGGAAGAGCCGTTTATCGTACCATTGGCGATCCCGCTGGTGGCCGGCCCGACGATTCTGGCAACGCTGATGCTGCTGTCACACCAGTATCCTAATCAGATGGGGCATTTGGTTATCGCGCTGCTGATTGCCTGGGGCGGTACGGTGGCGATCCTGTTGCAGTCATCGCTATTTTTGCGCCTGCTCGGTGAGAAAGGGGTCAATGCGCTGGAACGGTTGATGGGGTTGGTGCTGGTGATGCTCTCCACCCAGATGTTCCTGGACGGTATTCGGGCGTGGATGAAGGGGTAACGGGTCAGGAAACTGGCGTGCGGCAGGCACGCCAGTGGGTTAACGCTTAGCTGACTATCGCAAACGCGATCATTCCGACAATCGCGCCAACCGTTCCGAGGATGGTTTCCATCAGCGTCCAGGTCTTCAGGGTTTGCCCTTCAGTCGCGCCGGTAAACTTACCGAACAGCCAGAACCCAGCGTCGTTAACATGGCTCACCACAATCGACCCGCCCGCGATGCAAATCGACAGCGCTGCCAGCTGTGCGCCGGAGTAATGCAACTGCTCGATCACCGGCATTACCAGCCCAACCGCCGTCAGGCAGGCGACCGTGGCGGACCCCTGGATAATACGCACCGCCGCCGCCAGCACAAAGCAGGTAATGGCAATCGGCAGACCCATACCGGTTAACGCTTCGCCCAGCGCCGGGCCCACGCCGGAATCTACCAGCACCTGTTTAAATACGCCGCCTGCGCCAATCACCAGCAGGATAATCCCGGCAGGTTGTAGCGCATGACCGCAAATTTCCATCACCCGCTCGCGCGGCATTCCGCGACGCATCGCCAGGCCGTACATCGCCACCAGGCAGGCAATCAGGATGGCGGTAAACGGATGACCGATAAACTGTAGCCATTCATAAAGCTGCGAGCCCTGTTCGGTAAAGCGCGCGGCGATGGTTTTCAGGCCTACCAGCACCAGCGGCAGCAGGATCAGCGACAGGCTAAAGCCGAAAGACGGAAGTTTGCCCTCACCTAAATGCGGCTCGCTGATGTCATCCGGAATATGCAGTTCGACGTGCTTGCTGATGACGTTGCCGAACAGCGGCCCGGCGATCAGCATACTGGGTATCGCGGCGCACAGGCCAATCAGGATCATCCAGCCAAAATCAGCGTGCATCTGGGAGGCCAGCAGCATCGGCGCAGGCCCGGGCAGCAAAAAGGCCGCCGCCGCCGCTACGCCGGCAAACAGGGGGATCACCAGCTTCACCAGGTTAGTGCCGGTGTGGCGCGCCATCGAAAACGCCACGCTTATCAGCAGGACAATCGCCACTTCAAAGAACAGCGGCAGTGCGCAGATCAGACCCGCGAGACCAATGGCGTAGTGCGCTTTGCTGTGCCCGAAGGATTTGAGCATCCTGACGGCAATCTGGTCGACTGCGCCGGTTTCATGAAGGATCTTGCCAAACATGGCGCCCAGCGCCACCACGACCGCCAGAAAACCCAGCGTGCCGCCCATCCCCTTTTCCATGGTTGCCGCAATCTTATCGAGCGGCATACCAGAGAAAAGTCCTGCACCAATAGACACCACCATCAACGCGACGAAGGCGTGCATACGGGCCTTCATCACTAAAAACAGCAGTAACAGCACGGAGCCGACTGCTGTTAACACCAACGTTAAAGTATTCACGCCGCCTTGCCTTCTCCAATTGCAGCGATGGTGCTTTCCACCACGCCTTCCAGCGGCTGATCGATATCAATAACGATGACGTCGGTCTCGTCGGCTTTCGGTTCTTCCAGGGTCTGGAACTGCGTTACCAGCATCTGCGGTTTGAAAAAATGCCCTTTACGCGCTTTCAGACGCCCTTCGATCACCTCAGATTCCCCTTTCAGATAGATAAAGGAGAGGTTTGGGTTACCGTCGCGTAGCTGGTCGCGGTAGTCTTTTTTCAGGGATGAGCAGACGATCAGCGACACTTTATTGGTGCGCTGCATGGCAAAGGCCGCGTCGTTCAAGGCTTTCAGCCACGGTTTGCGATCGTCATCGTTCAGCGGCTCGCCGGACGCCATTTTCATAATGTTGCTGCGCGGATGCAGAAAATCGCCATCCAGAAAAGCCGCTTTCAGGCGGTGCGCCACTTCGCTGGCTACGGCGGATTTACCGCTGCCGGATACGCCCATTAAGACGTAGATGTGGTGATCATGATTAGTCGTGCTCATCGCGTTGCTCCACTGGCACAAAACGTTAGAAGGGAAATGTTACGGGTAACAGTTATCGGTAACATTGTCATGCGGCGCTGTGGGCGACGCAATCACCGCGCGTCGCCAGAGTTAATAAGTGTGAGCTAGTTCAAATTTGGCGAGGTTAAATCGAGCCGCCTGGCGATAAAGTGAAACCTAAATCTAACAACTTCGGCGTCACAATTTCGCCACGGATACGCGCTAACAGGCGTTCCGCGCCAATTCGCCCCATACGTTCACGCGGCGTCAGCACGCTCGCCAGCCGGGGTTCCATCACCTGCCCAATATCGTGACCGTGGAAACCGGCGATCGCCATATCTTCAGGAATACGCAGGCCCAGCCGCTGGCACTCGAATGCCGCGCCGATAGCTAAATCGTCATTGGTGCAGAAGATACTGTCAAGTTGAGGGAATTCGCGCCGCGCCTGGCGCAGCAGTTCAATACCGGTGGAATAAGAAGAGGATTGTTCGACCATCACGCTGTACGGCGTCAGGCCCGCATCGCGCATCGCCTGTTCGTAGCCGCGCTGCTTTTGAATGGTACGTTCGTCAAGACGCGCGCCCAGATAGGCCACATGCGTATGACCACGCGCAATGATTTCCGCCGTCATCTGGCGCGCCGCTTCAAAATTATTGAAGCCGACGGCGATGTCCAGGCAAGGTGAAACGCTGTCCATCAGCTCGACCACCGGAATGCCCGCCACTTCGATCATTTTCAGGGTACGCGGTGTGTGGGTGCGTTCGGTGAGGATCAGCCCGTCGATATTCCAGGAGAGCATCGACTCCAGGCGCTCCTCTTCCAGCTCGGGCTTATAGCCATAGTGCGCCAGCATGGTCTGGTAGCCATGGGCATCAATCACGCTTTCGATACCGCGCAGCACTTCTGCGAACACCTGGTTAGTGAGCGACGGCAGCAGTACGCCGATGGCGCGGCTGGTGGCGTTGGAAAGAATATCGGGTGCACGGTTGGGAATGTAGCCCAGCTCATCCAGCGCGGTGGCGATTTTACCGCGCAGCGCCTCGGACACCTGCTCGGGATTACGCAAGAAACGGCTGACGGTCATTTTCGTCACGCCTACGCGATCAGCCACATCCTGTAGTACCGGTCTTTTCTTTTTCATCGTCTCGAAGGCGCAAAATTGATCTGTTAAGTGAGTTTATCACGGACGACGCCCGGGCTTCCTCTGTAACAGTGGAAGCCCGGGAAAAAGCACAGTTTTTTGAACACAGCGCACTGCCTGGGCGGTGCGCTGTTAAGACAGAGATCAGACCGGCGGCAGATCGAACAGCAGAATTTCGCTGTCGCTATCGGCGTGAATCGAGAGCGCTTGCTCGTCGCGGATCGCCAGGCCGTCGCTGGTCGTGGCGTTGGTGCCGTTAATGGTCACGTTGCCTTTCACGACCTGGATCCAGACATTGCGGTCGGCGGCAATCGGATAGACGCCTTGCTCATCTTTCAACAGCGCCCAGCGCGACAGTTCCATATCCTGGTTCACTTTCAGCGAACCATCACGGGCATCCGGCGACAGCACCAACTGGCGGCCCTGTACGGCGTCGAAACGACGCTGCTCATAGCGCGGCTCAATGCCATTTTTTTCCGGGATGATCCAGATTTGATACAAGTGCAGACGCTCGGTTTCGCTGGGGTTGTACTCGGAGTGACGCACCCCGGTTCCGGCGCTCATAATCTGGAACTCGCCCGCAGGCACCTGCTCTTTATTGCCCATGCTGTCCTGATGCTCAACCGCGCCTTCCAGCACATAGGTCAGGATTTCCATGTCTTTGTGCGGGTGAGTACCGAAGCCCTGACCAGCGTCGATCACATCATCATTAATCACGCGCAGGGCGGAAAAGCCCATAAAATTTGGATCGTAATAGTTGGCAAAAGAGAAGGTATGCCATGAGTCTAACCAGCCGTGATTGGCATGACCGCGTTCGGCTGCTTTGCGTAAGTAAATCATTGTGTACCCCCAGTTCGTTTGCGATGGAAGTAGTGTGGACCGGAAGCGCTGTTGATGATAGAGGGCGAAAATTGACGCCTCTGTTCAAAAAATGTGAATGAGTTTACGGGGCCAGATTCAGGACAAAAAAAAGCCAGCGCGAGGCTGGCTAAGAAATACTGGAAGCAATGTGAGCAATGTCGTGCTTTCAGGTTTACACCGTTGGGGTCTCCCTGAACGCATGACAATAATAATCATTATCATTCGCATGTGTCCAGCTTTTTTTTGAAAAAAAACAGATTGACCAAAATTAAAAAGTCAATGATGTTTAAGGGGTTTTGTAACGTATTGAGGGTAAAAGGGATGAGTGAGATTGTGATACGGCACGCCGAACCATCAGATGTGGAGGCGGTACATCGCCTGTTCACCCAACCGGAGGTCTTTTACAACACGCTACAGGTTCCTCATCCCTCCCTGACGATGTGGCAGGAGCGCATGAATTTTAAAACGCCCGGCCATTACCACCTGGTTGCCATTGTGGATGACCAGATCGCCGGGCATCTGGTTATTGCTGCCGAAACGCGTCCGCGCCGCAGCCACGTTGCCAGTTTCGGTATCTGTGTCGATTCCGCGCGCAATAACCAGGGCATCGCCACCGCCCTGCTGCGCGAGATGATTGCCATGTGTGACAACTGGCTGCGTATTGAGCGCATCGAACTCACGGTGTTTGTCGATAACGCCCCGGCCATCGCGGTGTACCAAAAGCTGGGCTTTGAAATCGAAGGCACCGGCAAGCAGTACGGTTTGCGCGATGGCGAGTACGTTGACGCTTATTTTATGGCTCGCCTGCGCCCACCGCGTTAATTTACCTCAGCCCTCGCAACCACGATTAAAACGCCGCCCACGCCGTCTGCGTCCCTGATTGCGGTTTTTGCTCCACCGCAACGGGCGCATGGCCTCCCAGACGGAAGTGCTCAACCGACTGCTGCAACTCCGCCGTTTGCCGCTCCAGGCTGGCGGCGGCGGCAGATACCTGCTCCACCAGCGCCGCGTTGTGCTGCGTCACGCTATCCATCTGGGTGATAGCCACGCCCACCTGGGCAATGCCTTTGCTTTGTTCGTCGGTCGCCGAGGCGATCTGCTGCATAATCGCGGTCACCTGCGCCACGGCATCAACGATTTCCGCCATTGTTATGCCCGCCTGATTGACCAAATCCGCGCCCTTTTCCACCCGGTTAACGGAATCGGCAATCAGCGTTTCAATCTCTTTCGCCGCCTGCCCGCTGCGGCTGGCCAGGTTGCGTACTTCGCTGGCTACCACGGCGAAACCGCGCCCCTGTTCGCCTGCACGCGCCGCTTCAACGGCGGCGTTGAGCGCCAGAATGTTGGTCTGGAAGGCGATGCTGTTAATCACCGTGGTGATATCGGCGATTTTCTTCGAACTGCCGGAAATGCCGTTCATGGTGGCGACGACATCACCCACCAGTTTCCCGCCCTTGCTGGCGGTTGCCGACGCTTTCTGCGCCAGTTGGCTGGCTTCGTGGGCGTTATCGGCGTTGTGCTGAACGGTGGCGGTCAGTTCTTCCATGCTGGCGGCGGTTTCTACTAACGCCGACGCCTGCTCTTCGGTCCGGGTCGAGAGATCCTGGTTACCGGCGGAGATATCCCGCGCGCCGTGCCAGATATGCTCGCTACCCTGGCGGATGGCGCTAACGGCATCGCGCAGGCTGTCCTGCATCGCGGTCAGCAACGGCACCAGTTTACCGACGCAGTTGCGGCTGGCTTTAAGCGGCACCGGCTGGCTGAGATCGCCGTTGGCGATAAGCTGGAAGTGGTCGCGCACCCGATTCAGCGGACGCACCAGCATCGTCACCAGATAGCGGTCGGCGAGGATCAGCATTAGCACGCCCAGCGCCACGCTGGCGATAATGATGATGCGGGTGAGCGAGGTCTGGTTATCCACCGTCACGCGGGTGTCATCCAGCATCCGGCCCGCACTGGCGTTGAATTCCTCAGCGCTGGCACCGAACGCGCGGCTCAGCGCAGGGGTAATGTTATTCGCATGGGCGCGAAACGCATCGATATCGCCCTGCTGGGCCAACTGGAACTGGCGGGTAACGCCCTCATCAAGCAGCTTTTGCCAGTTGGTGATGACGTTATCCGACGTGGCTTTATCCATCGGGCCCGATGACAGCGCCTTAAAATTAGCCAATTCCTGCGCCATGTTCTCCAGCGCTTTCTGCACCGGTTTCATTACCGTCGGATCGGGCACCGCGCCCGGTTTTGTTCCTTCCATCACGCGCGCAAGCCGGGTAACGAAACGGAAATACTGATCGTTGCCTTTACTGAGCACCGTCATCTGGCGCACCAGGTGCCGATCCACATCATTTCCCTGGCTCATCTGGTTCAGCGAGAACACGCTAAACAGCCCGGCACCGCTCCACAACAAGCACAGCAGCCCCAGGATGGCGACCATGACGGAACGGATGGTGAAATGTTGAAGTAAACCCATAACTATTTCCTTTGTATACAAGGTGGATTTTCCACCAGATACAGCAGTTATCGGCAGGATGGACAAAAGGTATACAAGCGAGGCGGGTAAATTCACGTTTAAATCATAAAAAAGGGGTAAGTCTTATACCCATTAATTATAAGGAGAAATGATAACCGGGCAGAATTTAACCGCCCGGTCTGGGGCGTATAGAGATTAATATCCCGCCGTCAAATCATCTACCGAGCGCGGATCGGAAGCGCCATACAATGCGCCATCTGGCCCGACGACGATGCTTTGCGTGCTGCCCATCGCTTCTTTCACCGCCACGTTCTGGCCTTTGTCTTTCAGCAGCTTCAGGGTATCCGGGCTAAAGCCTTTCTCGACCCACAGCTCATCCGGTAGCCATTGATGATGGAAACGCGGCGCATTAGTGGCTTCGGCGATGTTCATGCCAAAATCGACGCTGTTAACCACCATCTGCAACACAGTAGTGATAATTCGGCTGCCGCCGGGGCTACCCGTGACCAGCCAGGTTTTCCCGTCTTTTACCACGATGGTAGGCGACATGGATGACAGTGGGCGCTTATTCGGCCCTACCGCGTTCGCTTCGCCGCCGACCAGGCCGTAGACGTTTGGTACGCCCGGCTTCGCCGAGAAGTCGTCCATTTCGTTATTCAGCAGAATACCGGTGTCCCCAGCGACAATCCCGCTGCCGAAAGTGGTGTTCAGGGTATAGGTCACCGCCACCGCGTTACCGTCTTTATCCACCACCGAGAAATGGGTGGTTTGATTACTTTCATAAGGCGCGAGGTTGCCGGGTTTGATCTCTTTCGACGGGCGCGCCTTCGCCAGATCGATCTGGTCCGCCAGGGTTTTGGCGTAGGCTTTATCCGTCAATGCCTGCCAGGGCACCTTCACAAAATCCGGGTCGCCCAGGTATTCCGAACGGTCGGCATAGGCGAATTTCTCCGCTTCGGCCATGATTTGCATGGTGTCGGCACTGCCAAAGCCATATTTCTTCAGGTCGAAGTTTTCCAGGATATTAAGGATCTGCACGATATGGATCCCGCCAGAGGACGGCGGCGGCATGGAGAATACCTGGTATCCACGGTAGTCACCGCTGATTGGCGTCCGCTCTACCGCTTTGTAGTTGGCTAAATCTTCCTTGCTAATCAATCCACCGTTCTTTGCCATCTCGTCGGCAATTTGATCGGCAATCGTGCCTTTATAAAACGCATCTGGCCCGATTTCGGCAATCATCTCCAGTGATTTGGCGAGATTGCTTTGCACCAGCTTGTCACCTTTTTGTAGCGGGTTGCCATCGGTTTTCCAGAAGATGGCTTTACTGCCGGGATGATTAGGCAGCGTTTCGCTGCCGTAGGTTTTGAGATCGTCCGCCAGCGCGTCGTTGACCACAAACCCATCACGCGCCAGCAGGATCGCTGGCTGCACCACCTGGTTTAACGGTAGGGTGCCGTATTTTTGCAGCGCCAGCGCGAAGCCCGCCACGGTACCCGGCGTACCGGTAGCGAGATGGGAAGTCAGGGATTTTTTACTGTCGGCGTTACCGGCAGCATCGAGGAACATATCTTTGGTGGCTTTTTGCGGGGCCATTTCACGGAAATCAATGGCGGTGGTGTTGCCGTCTTTAGTGCGCAGCATCATAAACCCGCCGCCGCCGAGATTACCGGCCTGCGGATGCGTCACCGCCAGGGCGAATCCCACCGCGACGGCGGCATCCACCGCGTTGCCGCCTTTTTTCAGGATATCGACACCCACTTTTGTGGCGGTGGCGTCCACGGAGGCGACCATCCCCTGCTGCGCGCGAACGGGATGGAACACATCCTCTTCCACGCCATAGGAAACGGGGGCGGCTGTAGGGGGCGGCGCGGCAAACGCCGACAGACACAGACCCATGAGTAATGCAGGCAGGGCTTTCCACATCATCTTCATTGTTGTTCTCCGGGTTTAACGGGGCTCGTCCCCCGCTTAAGCCTGGTTCACAACTCTTAAAAAAGCATCGTCACGCCGGAAAGCGAGTAAACTTAAAAGATCCTTCACGAGGAGGAATGATGATGAAAAAACTGTTAATTCTGGCGGCGCTCTTGTCGCCCTGTAGCTTTGCACAGCCGATTAATGTGTTGAATAACCCGAATCAGCCGGGGTTCGTCAATCCAAGCGAGCAGCGGATGCAAAACCAGATGCAAAGCCAGCAAATCCAGCAGAAAGGGATGCTGAACCAGCAATTGCAAACCCAGACTCGGGTTCAGCAGCAGCATCTGGAATCGCAGATCAACACCAATAATCAGCGCATCAGAGAGTCCGCGCCGGGCGAGCTGAACCCGCAAACCCAGCAGATCCTGCCCAACACTGGCGGCAGTATGCTGAACAATGGCTCATCCAGCCAGGACCGGATGTTGAATAATCAGCAGCATATGTTGCCCAGCCAAACCAACGGCGACATGCTGCGGCCCAATAACGGCACCCTGAGTAATCAGGGGGTGACCACCATGCCGCAGCCCAATATCCCGCTGAAAACTATCGGTCCTTAAGCGGTAAAATGCGGGCCGATCTCGTCGATGCGATCGGTGCAAATGCTATCCACTCCCCAGCGCAGCAGCGTGGCGGCGCGCTGGGGAGTGTTAACGGTGTAAACCAGGATTTTTAGCCCCGCCGCCTTCAGCGCCGCAACCCGCGCTTCGTCCAGCAGTCTGTGATTCAGGTGAATCGACACGCAACCGAGGCGTGACGTTAACTCACGCCAGTCGCTGCGCCATTCATCCAGCAATAATCCGCGCGGCAGTTCCGGCGCAGCCTGTTGAGCGGCTTCCAGCGCCGCCACGGAAAACGACGACAGCAGCGGCGGCGTCATGCCCTGCCATAACTCACGCGCCGCCAGCGCCACCACTTTCCCGGTTTGCGCGTCAACGCCGGTGGTGGGTTTGATTTCTATGTTCGCCATCATACCGTGCTCGCGACAGCGCGCGGCGACGTCCTTCAGCAGTGGCAGCGCTTCGCCTTTGAATTCGCCGCTGTACCAGCTACCGGCATCGACTTTCAGCAGGTCGTCCCAGTCGAGATTGCCGGCAATACCCCAGCCGTTGCTGGTGCGCTCAAGCGTGTCGTCATGCAGTAGAAAGATCTGCCCGTCTCTGGAAAGCTTGGCGTCAAACTCAATCATGGTATGCCCATAACGCGCCCCCACATCGATAGCCGCCAGGGTATTTTCGGGAGCCAGCTTGCCGCCGCCCCGGTGGGCGACAATCGCAGGGTAAGGCCAGTTATTCATAGACGTTGTCCTGTTTCACCATCGAAAAAGTGCAGATGCTCCGGCGATAAATGCAGCCAGAGCGTCGCGCCCGCCGCAGGCCGGTGCTGATGCGCAAGACGCACAATCACTTTTTGCTCGCCAAAACGCCCGTGGGCCAGGTTATCCGCGCCCAGCATTTCCAGGGTTTGCACCATGAGCGGCACGCCGCCTGCGGCCTGTGAGCTTAACGCAATATGCTCGGGGCGGATACCCAGCGTCACCACGCGCCCGGCCAGCCCCAGATGACGCGCGCCCAGCGGCAGGCTGAGCGTATCGGCGTCAAAATGGGTGCCCTGGGCATTGACGCGCCCCTCCAGCAAGTTCATTGCCGGAGAGCCAATAAAGCTCGCCACAAAGCGCGACGCGGGGCGTTCATAGACCTCAACCGGCGTACCGATTTGCTCGGCGACGCCCTTATTCATCACCATCACACGTTGGGCCAGCGTCATGGCTTCAACCTGATCGTGGGTAACGTAAAGACTGGTGGTTTTCAGGCGGCGATGCAGTTGCTGTAACTCAAGGCGCATTTGCACCCGCAGCTTAGCGTCGAGGTTGGAAAGCGGTTCGTCGAACAGGAACACTGCCGGATCGCGCACGATAGCACGGCCCATCGCCACGCGCTGGCGCTGCCCGCCGGACAGCTCGCGGGGGCGGCGTTTCAGTAAGCCATCCAGCTCCAGAATACGCGCCGCTTCATTGACCCGCGCCTCGATATGGCTCTTACCCATCCCGCGAATTTTCAGGCCCCACGCCATATTCTCTTCGACGTTCATGTGCGGATACAGCGCGTAGTTCTGGAATACCATGGCGATGCCGCGCGCTTTTGGCTCCAGTTCGGTGACCCGCTGGTTATCAATCCAGATATCGCCGCTGGTCACGCGCTCCAGCCCGGCCACCATACGCAGCAGCGTGGATTTTCCGCAGCCCGACGGGCCGACCATCACGATAAATTCACCGTCCGCCACGTCCACGGTCAACGGCTTAATCACCTGGGTTTTGCCGTCCCAGCTTTTGGATACTGCCTGTAGCTTTAATCCAGCCATGTTATTTCTCACTGTCCACTAAGCCGCGCACGAACGCGCGCTGCATCACTAATACAATCACTACCGGCGGGATCAGCGTCAGCAGCATCGCCGCCATTACATGGTTCCATTGGGTGCTGCCCTCACCGGTTGAAATCATCCCTTTAATACCCGCGACGGCGGTGCCCAGATTGACGTCGCTGACGATCAGCAGCGGCCACAGATACTGGTTCCAGCCATAGATAAAGGTGATGACGAACAGCGCCGCCAGGTTGGTGCGGGAGAGGGGCAACACGATGTCGCGGAAAAAGCGCATCGGCGATGCGCCGTCAATGCGCGCCGCCTCAATCAGCTCATCCGGCAGGGTCATAAAGAACTGGCGGAACAGGAAGGTGGCGGTCGCAGACGCTATTAGCGGCAGGGTCAGCCCGGTATAACTGTCGAGCAGCTTCAGGTTGGCGATCACGTCCACCGTCGGGAAAATACGCACTTCCACCGGCAGCATCAGGGTGATGAAAATCATCCAGAAGCAGAGATTGCGCAGCGGGAAGCGGAACCAGACGATGGCGAACGCCGACAGGATCGACACCGCGATTTTGCCGACCGTGATGGTCAGCGCCATCACCAGGCTGTTAAACAGCATCAGGCCGAACGGCGCGCTGTTGGCTCCCACGCCGTGTTGCCAGATATGGCTGAGGTTTTCCCACAGATGACCGCCGGGGATCAGCGTCATTGGGGTCTCGAATACCGCTTTGTTGTCCAGCGTGGCGGCCACAAAAGCCACGTACATTGGAAACAGGATCACGGTGATACCGAGGATCAACATGCAATGGCTGAAGATATCCAGCCCGCGACGGTGTTCTATCATTGGTATCGCACCCTTTTTTCAACGTAGCGGAACTGCACCACCGTCAGCACAATCACCAGCGCCATCAGCACCACCGACTGCGCCGCCGATGCCGACAGATCCAGCCCGGCAAAACCTTCGCGGTAGATTTTGTAGATAAGCGTGGTGGTCGCCTGCACCGGCCCACCGGCGGTAGCGGCGTCGATCACCGGGAAGGTGTCGAAGAAGGCATAAACCAGATTCACCACCAGCAGGAAGAAGCTCACCGGGGCAATCAGCGGCAGCGACAGTTTAAAGAACCGGCGCACCGGCCCGGCGCCGTCAATGGCCGCCGCTTCGACCAGCGAACGGGGGATCGACTGCAACGCGGCGAAGAAAAACAGGAAGTTATAGCTGATCTGCTTCCACACCGAGGCGAATACCACCAGGAACATCGCCTGGTCACTATGCTGGGCGTGATTCCACTGATAGCCCATCAGCTCCAGCCAGTGGGTAATCAACCCGCGTCCGGGGTTAAACAGAAAGATCCACAGCACGGCGGCAATCGCGGGGGCGACGGCGTAGGGCAGCAGCATCAGGGTCTGATACAGGCGGCTGGCGCGCACCACGTAATCCACCAGCGCGGCAAAAAACAGCGAGCTGACCAGACCGAAAAACGTCACCATGGCGCTGAATTTCATGGTGGTCCAGAACGAGTCCAGGTAGTAGCTGTCGTTCAGCAACTGGCGGAAGTTATCCAGCCCGACAAACTCACTGGATAAACCAAACGGATCGACGCTTTGCACCGAATACCAGAGCGCTTCCCCGGCGGGCCAGATAAAAAACACCACCGTGATAGCAAGTTGGGGCAATAACAGCAGATACGGCAACCAGCCTGACTGGAATACCGGGCGTGATGAGGACATAGCGTTACTCAATAAAAACCCCTCACCCGGCGCGCGGCCAGTGTGAGGGGCGAATTTTTATCAGGATTTTGTGGATTGTTCGAAGCGGCGCAACAGCTGGTTGCCACGCTCAACGGCGGCGTCCAGCGCTTGCTGAGGCGTTTTCTTGCCGGTCCAGACGCTTTCCAGTTCTTCATCCACCACGGTGCGGATTTGCGGCATATTGCCCAGACGCAGCCCTTTGGTGTAGTCCAACGGCGGCTTGTTCAGCATCTGACGGGTAGCGATATCCGCGCCAGGGTTTTTATCGTAGAAGCCCTGCTCGCGGGTCAGATCATAGGCCGCTTTGGTGATCGGCAGATAACCGGTTTTCTGGTGCCATTCGGCAGCGTTTTCCGGCTTCGCCAGGAAGTCGAGGAACGCCGCGACGCCTTTATAGGTTTCTTTGTCTTTGCCCTGCATAACCCACAGGCTGGCCCCGCCGATAATGGCGTTTTGTGGCGCGCCTTTGGCGTCGGCGTCGTACGGCATCATCCCCACGCCATAGTTGAATTTGGCGTAGTGACGGATGTCCGCCAGCGAGCCGGAAGAGGCAGTAGTCATCGCGCAGTCGCCGTTATAAAACTTCTCGGTGGATTCATCCTTACGGCCGAAGTAGGTGAAATCCCCTTTCTTGTTCAGCGCTTGCAGCATGGCGATATGCTTTACCTGCTCCGGCTTGTTGAATTCCAGCACCGCGTGAGTGCCGTTAAAGCCGTTATTCTCGGTGGCGACCGGCAGGCCGTGCCAGGCGCTGAAGTTTTCAATCTGGATCCAGCCCTGCCAGCCACTGGCGTAGCCACACTTCATCCCGGCGGCTTTCAGCTTCGCGGTGTAGTCCGCCAGGTCCTGCCAGGTTTTCGGCGGCTGCTCCGGGTCTAAACCGGCTTTTTTGAAGGCGTCTTTGTTGTAGTACAGCACCGGGGTGGAGCTGTTAAACGGCTGCGACAGCAAGTGGCCGCTTTTCGCGTCGGTGTAATAACCGGAAACCGTCGGCACAAACTGGGATTCGTCAAACGTGATGCCCGCATCGCTGAACACTTCGTACACTGGCTTGATGGCTTTCGACGCCATCATGGTCGCGGTACCGACTTCATACACCTGCAAAATCGCCGGGGCATTACCGGTGCGGAACGCCGCGATCCCGGCCGCCAGGCTCTGTTCGTAGTTGCCTTTATAAACCGGGGTAATCTGGTAATCCGGGTGGGTCTGGTTAAAGCGTTGCGCTAAGGACTCCACTTCTTTACCCAGTTCACCTTCCATGGAATGCCAGAACGGAATAGTGGTAGCAGCGAAAGACTGACTGGCAAACGCCATCCCAATCGCCAGAGCTGAAGCTGTACGTAACGATGTCATGCGGTTATCTCTCTTGTTGTGCCGGATGCGCGAAATCACGCGTTTTATGCTCGCGAGCTAACATGACACGCGCGAATGACAGAAAAATAACCTTTAGATTACAAAACGGTGACAGCAAGATGCCGGGAAGATGAAGGAAAGATGACGAGGAGACGATACGCCGCTTTTATTCAACAGATTGAAGCACCGCTGGAAAATATCTAAGGACACAACCGCTCAAGGGATGTTAAGCCAGAATGGGAATAAAGGTAACGCAACCGCGACTACTGACGTCGGCTTAGCTATCCGGGTAAGGGCATTGGGATTTTCTTATAACCTGATGACTGTAACTTTAAGGCAATGTCTTCCAGCGTGAGCTGGCCTGCTGCCGCTGAGACGGTTAGCCCGACGAATGCCGGATTGGCCGATAGCGCTATCCTGTTACGCTTCAGGAAAAGTAACGTAATAAACAATGCCGTCCGCTTATTACCGTCATTGAAGATATGACCTCTGGAAATGGCTAACAGATGCATCGCCGCCAGCAGCCAGATATCCTCAACGCCTTCATATTGGTATTTATTTAGCACGCGATATAACAGCGCCTCCGCTCTTCCGGGATCGGCCATCCCAGCCACGCCAGGCGTGACAGATAACAGCCTGTCATGAAAACGGATTATCTCTTCCGCTGAGATAAAATGAATCGTCATTTATCTGCCAGTTCCCTAATTTCATTGCCGTGAATCGCCATAATGGCCGCGAATTCCGCGTCCATCTTCGCAGATTGATAACGCTCGAATTCTTCGGCGCTAATAATTACCGCAGGTTTATGCCCCCGCCGGGTAATGGTGACGGGCGTTCCCTGCACAGCGCTTTCAAGAGCGGCGGCGAGATTTTGACGTGCTTCGCTGTAATTCATCGTTTGCATAGCTCCTCCTTATACGTACAAATCAATTGTACAAGTGATACGTACAAAAAAGGAGCCTTTCAGCTCCTTTCTCTGCGGTTCTAAAACCTCATCCACCCAAATAGGCGCTACGCACCGCTTCGTTCGCCAGCAGCGCGTCACCGGTATCTTCCAGCACCACGTGGCCGTTTTCCAGCACATAGCCGCGATCGGCGAGTTTCAGCGCCTGGTTGGCGTTCTGCTCCACCAGGAAGATGGTCATCCCCTCTTCGCGCAGCTGTTCGATGGTATCGAAAATCTGCTGGATGATGATCGGCGCGAGGCCCAGCGACGGTTCGTCCAGCAGCAGCAGACGCGGCTGGCTCATCAGGGCGCGGCCAATCGCCAGCATCTGCTGTTCACCGCCGGACATGGTGCCCGCGCGCTGAATACGCCGCTCGTGCAGGCGAGGAAACAGCTGATACACCCGCTCGATGCGCTCGTGATACTGCTGGCGATCGGCAAAGAAGCCGCCCATCGCCAGGTTCTCTTCCACCGTCATCCGGGAAAACACGCGGCGTCCTTCCGGCACAATCGCCACTGCTTCACGCATGATTTTCGCGGTATGCCAGTCGGTAATATCTTTACCGTCAAACACAATGCGCCCGCTGGTAGCGCGCGGATCGCCGCACAGGGTACCGAGCAGCGTGGTTTTACCCGCGCCGTTGGCCCCGATCAGGGTGACGATTTCACCCTGCTTAATCTGCAAACTGACATCGTGCAGCGCCTGGATTTTGCCGTAGTGGGCGCTGACTTTGTCAAAAGACAACATGACTTTTTCCATCTTATGCCTCGCCCAGGTATGCGCGGATAACATCAGGGTTATTACGGATCTGCTCCGGCGTGCCGTTGGCCAGTGGCGTCCCCTGGTTTACCACGTAAATGCGATCGGAAATCCCCATCACCAGTTTCATATCATGCTCAATCAGCAAAATGGTGGTGTTGTGGTGATCGCGCAACTCGACGATCAGTTCATCCAGCTCTTTGGTTTCTTTGGGGTTTAGGCCCGCCGCGGGTTCGTCCAGCATCAGGATTTCCGGCTGGGTCACCATGCAACGCACAATCTCCAGACGGCGCTGATCGCCATAGGCGAGGTTACTGGCCTGGCGGTTGGCGTGCGCCAGCAGCCCGATGCGGTCGAGCCAGGTCGCCGCGCGGTCCAGCGCTTCGCTGTGGGTGCGGCGAAACGCCGGGGTTTTCAGCAGGCCGGAAAACAGACCGGTTTTTAACTGCTGATGTTGCGCCACCAGCAGGTTTTCAATCACCGTCATTTCACGGAACAGGCGCACGTGCTGGAAAGTACGCACCACACCCATGCGCGCAATTTGTTGGCCCGGCAGCCCTTCCAGATGCTTGTCACGCAGCTTGATGGTGCCGCCGGTCGGCTTATAAAAGCCGGTCAGGCAGTTGAACACCGTGGTTTTACCCGCGCCGTTCGGGCCGATTAACGACACAATCTCATGCTCGCGCAGTTCCAGAGAGACATTGTTGACCGCCAGCAGGCCGCCAAAACGCATCATCAGGCCTTCAACGCTTAAAAGTGGCTGACTCATGCTTTCTCTCCTTCAACGTGCCCATTCTTCAACTTCAACTGCGGACGCGTCATTGGCAGCAGCCCTTGCGGACGCCAGATCATCATCAGCACCATCAGACCGCCCAGCATTAACATGCTGTATTCGTTGAAATCACGCATCAGCTCACGCGATACCACCAGCAGGATGGCCGCCAGAATCACCGCGAACTGCGAGCCCATCCCGCCCAGTACCACAATCGCCAGCACAAACGCCGACTCGGCGAAGGTGAAGGATTCCGGGCTGACAAAGCCCTGGCGCGCGGCGAACAGCGTCCCGGCGAAACCGGCAAACGCGGCGCTGATGGTAAATGCGGTCAGCTTGATGCGCGTCGGGTTCAGGCCCAGAGAACGGCAGGCGATCTCATCTTCGCGCAGCGCTTCCCAGGCGCGGCCCAGCGGCATACGCAGCAGGCGGTTAATCACAAACAGGGTGATCACCACCAGCAGCAGCGCCACCAGATAAAGGAAAATAATGCGGTCGCTGGGGTCGTACTTCATGCCGAAGAAATTGCTGAAGGTATCCCAGCCCCCTTCGCGCGGCGTGCGGCTAAACTCCAGGCCGAACAGCGTCGGTTTGGGGATCTGGCTGATGCCGTTGGGCCCACCGGTCACTTCGGTATTATTGAGCAGCAGAATACGCACTATCTCGCCAAAGCCTAAGGTGACAATCGCCAGATAGTCGCCGCGCAAGCGCAGCACCGGGAAGCCCAGCAGGAAACCTGCCGCCGCAGCCACCAGGCCCGCCAGCGGGAGACAGGTCCAAAAGCCGAGCCCGTAATAGTGGTTCAGCAGCGCAAAAGTGTACGCGCCGATGGCGTAGAAGCCGCCGTAACCCAGCACCAGCAGGCCAGACAGCCCCACCACCACGTTCAGGCCCAGGCCGAGGATCACGTAAATCATGGTCAGGGTGGCGATGTCTACCGTACCGCGCGACACCATAAACGGCCAGGCCACCGCCAGTACCAGCAGCGCCACCAGGAAAAGTTTCTGTTTAGGCGTAGAGCCATCAATGGCGGGCAGAATAAACTTTGGCCCGGAGACTTTTTTAAAGCTTTTCTGGAAGAAAGGACGCAGCAGCTGGAATAAGAACACTACTGCCGTGCCTACCGCAATCCACTCCCAGCGGATCGCAGAGGCGGTATCCACCACCAGTTTGGTGCCGGACAGGCTTAACTGAACGCCCATCATTACGCCTGCCAGTACGAAAAACATCACGGCAGACAGCAGCGCCATGGCAAAATGCATCGGTTTCATACTTTCTCTACCTCCGGACGGCCCAGAATACCGGTAGGCATGACAAGCAGGACGCCAATCAACAGGGCGAAAGAGACCACATCTTTGTACTCGGTACTCAGGTAGGCAGAAGTCAGCGCTTCGGTCAGGCCGAGGATCAGGCCGCCGATCATCGCGCCCGGAATGCTGCCGATGCCGCCCAGCACCGCGGCGGTAAAGGCTTTCATCCCCGCCATAAAGCCGATGTACGGGTTAATCACGCCGTAGAACTGGCCCAGCAGCACCCCGGCGACTGCCGCCATCGCCGCGCCGATCACGAAGGTCAACGAGATGACGCGATCGGTATTAATACCGAGCAGGCTGGCCATTTTCAGGTCTTCCGCGCAGGCGCGGCAGGCGCGGCCCATGCGGGAATAACGAATGAAAAGGGTCAGCGCCAGCATCGCCAGGAAGGTGACGATCCAGATAACCAACTGCATGGTGGTGATGGTGGCAGTGAAGTTTTCACTGCTGCCCACCAGCCACTGACCGTTAAACAGGCTCGGTAGCGCCACATCGCGCGAGCCCTGGGTCAGGCTGACGTAGTTTTGCAGGAAAATGGACATCCCGATGGCGGAAATCAGCGCGATCAGGCGCTTGGAGCTACGCACCGGCCGATAAGCGACCCGCTCGATACTCCAGCCGTAGGCGCTGGCGATCACAATCGCCCCGATAAAGGCCGCGCCCACCAGCAGCCAGCTGGCGTCGATACCCATCATCATCAGCGCCGCGACGATCATAAAGGAGACGTAACTGCCGATCATGTACACCTCGCCGTGGGCGAAGTTAATCATACCGATAATGCCGTACACCATGGTGTAGCCGATGGCAATCAGCGCGTAGGTACTCCCCAGCGTGACGCCATTAAACATTTGCTGCAAAAAATAGAGAAACTGCTCGGACATAACGTAACCTTTTATCACTCGTTCAGGTCAGCGATCCACGGTGCGCATTTATTTCGCCACGCTGGACGACCCGTCGGCATGCCACTGGAATACACCAAATTCAAATCCCTTCAGATCGCCTTTTTCATCCCAGTTCAGCGGCCCAATCACGGTATCAGCCCCGTGTTGTTTCAAGTCCTTAATCAAATCAGCGGGTTCTTTTGAACCGCTTCTGTCCATCGCAGTCGCCAGTGACTGTACGGCGGCATAGGTGATCCACACATACGGGCCGCTGGCATCTTTTTTGTCGGCTTTAAGGGCGTCCACGATAGCCTTGTTGGAGGCCTCCTGGTCATAGCGTTTCGGCATCGTCACTAACATGCCTTCGCCCGCATCGCCCGCAATATTGGAAAGTGACGCATTACCTACGCCTTCCGGGCCCATAAACTGGGTTTTCAGGCCAGTGGCGCGTGCCTGGCGCAGCATCTGGCCCATTTCCGGGTAGTAGCCGCCGTAATACACGAAATCGATATTTTCTTTTTGCAGGCGCGCCAGCAGTGCGGAGAAATCTTTCTCACCCGCGGTAATGCCGTCAAAGAACACCACATTCGCGCCGCCTTTTTTCAGGCCGTCCTGAACGGAGCGCGCCAGGCCTTCGCCGTATTGTTGTTTGTCATGGATGATGGCGATACGCTGCGGCTTAACGGTTTCCAGAATGTATTTGGCTGCCGTTGGGCCCTGTGCCGAATCCAGCCCGGCGGTACGCATGATCATCTGATAGCCACGCTGGGTCAGTTCTGGGTTGGTGGCACCTGGAGTGATCATCAGGATGCCTTCGTCTTCGTAGATATCGGACGCTGGCTGTGTAGAAGAGGAGCACAGGTGGCCGATCACGTATTTAATGCCGTCGTTAACGATTTTGTTAGCCACCGCAACGGCCTGTTTCGGGTCGCATGCGTCGTCATACTCCACGCCCACCAGGGTATCGCCTTTGATGCCGCCTTTGGCGTTAATGTCTTTAATCGCCTGGCGCGCGCCGTTGAATTCCATATCACCCCACTGGGCAACCGGACCGGACATCGCACCCACGACCGCGACCTTAATCTCTTGCGCTGCTGCTGTGTGAGTCAGTGCCAGCGCGACCATCCCTGCGAGTAGTGTTTTCGCGTTGTATTTCATTCCGTGCATCCCCATTCGTGCCAGTTGTAAATTTCTGGTTTTATTATGGTTAAAAAATGTTCTGCTGTTTTTGTAAACAACACTATTTTTACCTGTCTCTTTAATGAGTTAGCGCTAAATTTCGCTATTCAACAGGCTAAAACGTCTATATATCATGACATTAAGCAAAGATAATATTCTGGATTCAGCCAGAGTTAAACAAAAAAAAGCAGATATTTCAGCATAAAATATTGGTGCATTAAGCCGAATAAATCACTACCTGTCAGAGTAAAAACCTGGTTAAATTTCATTCCCGGAATATTCGCACTGCTTTTGATACGTGATAAAAACTATTCAACTGCTGAATCAGTTAAAAAAGAGCAGGCGTTATGGTCAATAATTTGGATACACTCCGACAAACTGCCTTCGGGATGCCACTATGAAACTCACTATTATTCGTTTGCAGACTTTCACGCCACAGGACCATATCGACCTGGGCAAAATTTGGCCGGAATACTCCAGCGCATCGTTGAAGATTGATGAAGGCCACCGGATTTACGCCGCGCGTTTTAACGAGCGGCTGCTGGGCGCAGTCCGGGTGACGCTGACCGGCGATCAGGGCGCGATGGATTCATTGCGGGTACGGGAAGTGACGCGCCGACGCGGCGTCGGGCACTATTTGATTGAAGAAGTTATCCGTGATAATCCCGCGATTAACCACTGGTGGATTTCCGACGTCGGCGTCGAAGACCGCAATGTGATGAATGCGTTTATGCAGGCGCTGGGGTTTTCTATCGAGGAAGGCGGTTGGGAGAAGCGCTAAAAAAACCCCGGTCGCTGGCTATCAGCTGCCGGGGTTTTCTACGGCGTGAAAGACAATGTACTCTTTGCCCGAGCATTTCACGTTGTAGCAAGGCGACAAGTTCGAAAATTCCCGGGAGCTTACATCAGTAAGTGACCGGGGTTTTCGAACACAGTCAACGCCGCTACGGCGTGAAAGGCGACAGGCAAATTATTTGGCGTCGGTCGCCGTGCCGTTCGCATGCCACGTGAACACGCCGAACTCAAACCCTTTCAGATCGCCCTTCTCATCCCATGACAGCGGACCCATCACGGTTTCAACAGAGTTCGCTTTCAGGTATTTGGCAATTTCAGCCGGATCGTCAGACTGGTTCAGGCCCGCCTGCAACGATTGTAGCGCTGCGTAGGTGGTCCACACAAACGCGCCGCTCGGATCCTGTTTCTTGGCTTTGATCGCGTCCACAATCGGTTTGTTCGCCGGAACCTGATCGTAGTTTTTCGGCTTGGTGACTAACATGCCCTCGGCGGATTCGCCGGCGATGTTAGACAGCGACACGTTTGCCACGCCTTCCGGGCCCATAAACTGGGTTTTCAGGCCTGCCGCGCGCGACTGGCGCAGGATCTGGCCCATTTCCGGGTGGTAGCCGCCGTAGTATACAAAGTCGATGTTTTCTTTCTTCAGGCGTGCCACCAGGGTAGAGAAGTCTTTCTCGCCTGCGGTGATACCGTCAAAGAATACCACGTTAGCGCCCGCTTTCTTCAGGTTATCCTGCACGGAACGCGCCAGGCCTTCGCCATACTGCTGTTTGTCGTGGATCACCGCGATGCGCTGCGGTTTCACTTTCTCAGCAATGTATTTTGCGGCGGTCGGGCCCTGGTCGGAGTCCAGGCCGGTGGTACGCAGCACCAGCTGATAACCACGCGCGGTCAGCTCCGGTGCGGTCGCTGCGGGTGTAATCATCAGAATGCCTTCGTCTTCGTAGATATCAGACGCAGGCTGTGTAGAAGAGGAGCACAGGTGGCCGATAACGTATTTGATGCCGTCATTAACCACTTTGTTCGCTACCGCTACCGCTTGTTTCGGGTCGCAGGCGTCATCGTATTTGGTCACAACCAGTTTGTTGCCTTTAATGCCGCCCTTAGCGTTAATATCAGCAACCGCTTGCTCTGCGCCAGTAAACTCCTGGTCTCCATACTGCGCAACCGGGCCGGACATTGCGCCGACGACAGCGATCTTAATATCTTCTGCCATTCCCGCGCTGCTCATCGCCAGAGCGATACATCCCGCCAGTAACGCTTTACCCGTCATTTTCATCCTGAGGATCCCCATTGTTGTGGTTGTTGAAGTTGTTTTGTTGTTTTGATTTGGCACATTATATCGCTATCGCACTTAGGCGCAGCATTAGATAGTAGAAAGGAGGGATGCCACCGGTGCCTGAGCAGCATACTCTGCTAAAACATACCCCATTTTTATGATTTTGGAACAACAATTTTGTGGGGTGAATAACAGAAAGTGAGCGCGACGGGGTCTGATTGCAACATTAGTGCAACAACAACACCCCGCCGCATCTGGCTTAGCGCGGTAACACCTGTTTAAGAATGTTTAGCGCCTGGGTGAATTGGGCTTGTGGGATTGTCAGCGGATACAGGAAACGGATCACATTGCCATATACCCCGCAGGTGAGTAATAGCAGCCCCTGTTCCAGCGCGGCCTGTTGCACCTCACGGGTTATTTCCGGCGACGGTTTACTGGTTTGCGGGTCGTTAAACTCCACGGCAATCATCGAACCCAACCCGCGCACCTGTGCCACGGCTTTGCTTTGCGACTGCTCCAGCACTTCTTTCAGTTGCGCGCCGAGTTCATTCGCACGCTGGCACAGATTTTCATCGTCAATCACATCCAGTACAGCATGGGCCGAGGCAATCGCCAGCGGATTACCGGCATAGGTGCCGCCCAGCCCACCCGGCGCAGGCGCATCCATCACTTCAGCGCGTCCGGCCACGGCAGACAGCGGCATCCCGCCCGCCAGGCTTTTCGCCATGGTGATCAGATCGGCTTTCACCGGGTAATGCTCCATAGCGAATAGTTTGCCGGTACGCGCAAAACCGGTCTGCACCTCGTCGGCAATCAGCAGGATGCCGTGCTGGTCGCAAATCTGCCGCAGCGCGCTGAAAAACGCTGGCGGCGCGACGTTAAAACCGCCCTCGCCCTGGATGGGCTCCAGCACAATCGCCGCGACTTGATCCGGTGCTATATCGGCTTTAAAAATGTATTCGAGGCTTTCCAGCGCCTGCTCCACGCTAACGCCATGCAGGTCGTTAGGATAACGGGCGTGGAACACCGAACCGGGGAACGGCCCAAAGCCAAGCTTGTACGGGGCCACTTTGCCGGTGAGCGCCATGGTCATAAAGGTTCGGCCATGGAACGCGCCGCTAAAGGTAATAATGCCGGGGCGCCGGGTGCTGGCCCGGGCGATTTTCACGGCGTTTTCCACCGCTTCCGCGCCGGTAGTAAAAAACGCGGTTTTCACCGGGCCTTCAATGGGGGCGCGTTCGTTGATGCGCTCCGCCAGCGACACATACCCCTCATAAGGTACAATCTGGTAGGCGGTGTGAGTAAAAGCGTGGAGCTGTTTTTCAATCGCCTCGACAATGCGCGGGTGGCGATGCCCGATATTCAACACCGCAATCCCGGCGGCAAAATCGATCACTTCCCGGCCTTCCACATCCCACAAGGTCGCGTTTTCCGCTCGCTCAGCGTAAAACCCACACATCACGCCGATACCGCGCGGCGTTGCATTCTGACGGCGTTGATTTAGTTCTGAATTCTTCACTTTCGTCTCTCCGCAGCTCTTTTACGTTGATGCAACAAGTACACTACATTGTGTGATTATTTAGCGCGCTTTAGGGTTTTAAGCCAGTAGGATTTTTAGATGGTTGCGGGCAGCTCATGTTTTTTTGATAGGGTTAAAATTTTTGTGATTTGCGCTGCAAATAGACTGTCCTGTAAATTTAAGCTGTATATTTTTCCACAATTACCACGCTTTATTATGCTTAAAAATATGCCGAAAAATCGATGATTCAGTAGCTGTAAAAACGTGAACTTCAGCTAAGTATTTGTATTTAAAAAGCACAAAATAAATAACGTTATTTTATGGCCGTTAATTATTTTTAGGTAAGGTAAATAATATGACAAATGTATTCATAGAGCCGCAACCAACCGGAAGACCCGAAGGTACAAAGATTACCCATTACATGCTGGAATATTCTCACGGAAGAAGCGTTGATGATAAGGAGCACGCCACGCAAGAAAGCGCGATCCAATCAGCTAAGTCACGAGGCTTTAACCCGCTTATCGCAAGGGTAAGAAATACCAATAAAGGAAACCCGGATCATTGGCGGCCAGCCTAATTTCTAATTAAGGATTATTTATGAGTTTAATTAAACCCGGCCCTAAACCAAAACGGGATGATGGACAAGACGATAGAAGGCATCATGTAAATCCACCGACAAAACCCAAGCATCCTACTTTGCCGGTACATAAAAATAAGTAAATTCAATCTCGCAGAAATAAATAATATTTATTCAGACAAACCTAAGCCATAAATAACGAAACTTCTATGTCGAGAGTCAATCCAGACTAACTTTTATTCAGACATTAACCATTGGTTAAAACAAAAATACCCCATGATTTCTCACGGGGTATTTTTTCTCGCCAGGACTTATCAGGCTTCGATAGCGGCGCGCAGTTTCTTCATTGCATTCTTTTCAAGCTGGCGCACACGTTCAGCGGAGACGCCATAACGGTCGGCCAGTTCCTGCAATGTGGTTTTGCTGTCTTCATCCAGCCAACGGGCACGAATAATGTGCTGGCTGCGTTCGTCCAGCCCCTGCATCGCATCAGACAGTTTGTCCGCCGCGTGCTCTTCCCAGTTATCATCCTCAATGCCGTCGGCAAAGTTCGAGGATTTATCCTGTAGGTAGAGAACCGGGGCCATCGGCTGTCCGTCCGGCGCATCGTCGTCCGGCGACATGTCAAACGTCATGTCCTGGGCCGCCATACGCGACTCCATTTCACGTACGTCTTTGCTGGTAACGCCCAGCTCGCGAGCCACCATTTCCACTTCATCCTGGTTAAACCAGCCCAGACGCTGCTTGGTTTTACGCAGGTTAAAGAACAGCTTACGCTGCGCTTTGGTGGTTGCCACTTTCACGATACGCCAGTTACGCAGCACGTATTCGTGAATTTCCGCTTTGATCCAGTGAACCGCGAAGGACACCAGACGCACGCCGACTTCAGGGTTGAAGCGACGCACGGCTTTCATGAGGCCGATATTACCTTCCTGAATCAGATCCGCCTGCGGCAGGCCATAGCCCGCGTAGTTACGAGCGATATGAACAACAAACCGCAGGTGAGACAGGATCAGCTTTTTCGCTGCTTCCAGATCGCCCTGGTAATGCAGCTTTTCAGCAAGTGTCCGTTCTTCCTCAGCCGATAACATCGGCCAGGCGTTGGCGGCCCGGATATACGATTCCAGGTTGCCTACCGGAGCGAGCGCTAAAGTTTGCATTTCTTTGGTCATTCAAATCCTCTCAATCATTATCAGACTGGCGGTGCGTTGTCCCCATCAGGCAACAACCGGGCCAGTTCTTATGAGCAACGAGAATATCATCCACTCTTTCTTCAGACAGTGATTTTATCCACAAGTTCCATGTCGGTTTGTGAATAGTTTACACACAGAGTGTGACAACGCTATGAAAAAGCGCGGCAGGGATCGTGATACTGCTCCCCTGCGGACGGGAACTCGTAGCAGGGGAGAAGTATACCAAACTTTTTTTAATCGGGGGTAAAGTGACGTAAATGTTGCACAGTGGCAAGCCAGGCTGCCAGCCAGCCGATCATCGAGCACACCAGCAGGAGCAGCAGACACTCATCGAAGGATAAGCCGTTGAGATCAAAAGAAGTCCCGAACACGCGCGCCACGTCGGTTACGGCGGAAGACAGACGCATCACCAAAATTTCTGAAAGAATCAGTGACAAAAATGCACCGCTAAAACCGAGCAATGCGCCGCCATACAGGAACGGACGCAGGATGAATCCGTCGGTCGCGCCAATCAGCTTTTGCACGTTGATGGTGTCGCGACGGGCGAAAATACTCAGCCGCACGCTGTTGCCGATCACCAGGAACACCGCAGCGACCATCAGTACCCCGATCATCGCCGCCACACGCCCCACCAGCCCGGTTAAGGCTGCGAGACGGGCAAACCAACTGTCGTCCATGCGCACTTCATCTACGCCCTGCACGCGCGCAACCCGGTCGCGCAGCGTATTCAGCGATTCAGTGCCCTGGAAATCGAGCTTCGGAACGATCACCGCCACGGCGGGCAGCGGGTTCTCTTCCAGCATATCCAGCGCGCCGCCAAAGCCCGACCAGTTGCGGAACTCGCCTAACGCCTCTTCCCGCGACAGGTAATTCACCTTCTCAACGCCCTGCTCGGCCTGTAACTGCCCGACCACCTGTTGAGCCGCATCGTCGTCCAGCGCCTTATCAAGATAAACGGTGATCTGCGGGGAAGGATAATACTGGGTCGCCGCCTGGTTGACGTTTTTATAAACCATATAACAGACGCTCGGCAGCGTCAGAGAAATGGCGATAACCATAATGGTTAAAAAGGTAGCAAACGGTTTGCTTTTCAGATCCTGAAGCGCCCCGTTCCAGGCGTAGCGGAACTGTTCGTTAACGCCGCCCTTGCGGGATTTCGCTTTGGTGGGCTGGCCTTTAGCGCGTTTGGGCGGCTGACGGTTGCTGTCGCCGCCCATCTTCTGCCGGGTAAAACCGCTGAGCTTGTTGCCAAAGCGCTTCATTTCATTCAGCGCATCACGTTTATTCACCGGGGCGGCCTCCATGCAAATGCCCTTCGCTCAGGGTCAACATCGGATAATGGCGGCTGGAAATCAGCCCCATATCATGCGTAGCCATCAGTACCGTAACGCCCACGCGGTTAAACTCTTCGAACAGGCGCAAAATGCCTTCCGACAGCGCTTCATCCAGGTTACCGGTCGGTTCATCCGCCAGCAGGACCGCGGGTTTGTTCACCACCGCACGGGCGATACCCACGCGCTGTTGTTCACCACCGGAAAGCTGGATCGGAAAGCTTTTGGCTTTATCCAGCAGGCCGACTTTATCCAGCGCAGCGCTGACGCGGCGGCGGATATCCTCGCTGCTGGCCCCGGCGATGATCAGCGGGATCGCCACGTTATCGAATACCGTTCTGTCCATCAGCAGGTGGTGATCCTGGAAGATCATGCCTATCTGACGGCGCAAGAACGGGACTTCCCGATTTTTCAGGCGGCTGATCTCATGCCCGGCAAAATAAATTTGCCCCGCGCTGGGGCGTTCAATGCCGCAGATAAGCTTAAGCAGCGTACTCTTACCGGCGCCGGAGTGGCCGGTAAGGAATGCCATCTCGCCAGGTTGCAGGTGAAACGTCACCCCCTGCAGAGCCTGTCTCCCACCAAGATAGGCTTTGCTGACCTGTTCAAAGCGAATCATTGTTAATCCTCTCGGGCAAAAAGTGCCTCTATAAAGTCACCCGCATTAAACGGGCGCAAATCAGAAATTTGTTCGCCAACGCCAATGTAGCGAATTGGAATACCGAACTGGTCCGCAACAGAGAAAATCACCCCGCCTTTGGCCGTACCATCCAGCTTCGTCAGCGTAATGCCCGTCAGGCCCACCGCCTCATGGAACAGTTTGGCCTGGCTAATGGCATTCTGCCCGGTGCTGGCGTCGATGGTCAGCATAATCTCATGCGGAGCGTCTTCGTCGAGCTTTTTCATCACCCGGACGATTTTCTTCAATTCTTCCATCAGGTGCGATTTGTTCTGCAAACGCCCGGCGGTATCGGCAATCAATACATCGACATGACGCGCTTTCGCCGCCTGGATGGCGTCGAAAATCACCGATGCGGAGTCCGCGCCGGTATGCTGCGCCACCACCGGAATGTTGTTGCGCTGGCCCCAGACCTGGAGCTGCTCTACCGCCGCCGCGCGGAAAGTATCTCCCGCCGCCAGCATCACTGATTTCCCCTGCTGCTCGAACTGACGCGCCAGTTTGCCGATAGTGGTGGTTTTACCCACGCCGTTGACGCCAACCATCAGAATAACAAATGGCGTTTTGCCTTCAACGTTCAGCGGCTCATCCACTTTCGCCAGGATCTCACCCATCTCTTCCTTCAGCAAACCGTACAGCGCTTCTGCGTCACGCAGTTGCTTGCGGCTGGCCCCTTCGGTGAGATGAGTGATGATTTTGCGGGTGGTTTCCACCCCCACGTCGGCAATCAGCAGTTGTTCTTCCAGTTCCTCAAACAGATCATCATCGATTTTCTTGCCGCGGAATAGACTGATAAATCCGGAACCAAGATTTTCTTTGGTTTTAATCAGGCTGCGCTTAAGACGCGCAAAGAACCCTTCTTTGGTCGGTTTTTCCTGAACCGGAACCACCACGTCGGCCTGCTGGAACTCATCAACCCGTTCCTCTGCCTGCTGGCTCGCCGCTAACGCCTGGGTTTCCAGTTCTTCGTCGCTGATTTCCGGCTCGGCTAACGGCTCTTGTTCCGCCTGCCACTCTTCCGGCTCGATCGCCTGCGCCTGCACCTCTTCCGGCAGCGGCAGGGTTTCATGTTCGATAACGGTGATGTCCTGCGGCTCGGGCTCGACGGCTTCAGGCGCTTGTTGCTCAATCACCTCAATGATTTCATCAGCAACCGGCTGCGGCTCTTCCGCTTGCGCCGCATGCTGCTCGGTGATTTCAACGACGTCTTCCGCAAAGGCCTGCGATTCTTCCAGCGTATGCGGGGCGGGCGTTTCAACCTCTGCAACAGGCTGCTCAACCTCTTGTTCCGTTACCTGCTGTTGTTCAACTTCTGGTTCCTGCTCTTTTTGGCCGAAACCCAGCCAGGAAAAAAAGCCCCGTTTTTTATCTTTTGCCATTGGCGACTACACCCCTCGCGGTTGAATCCTGGCAGCATCTCCGCGCAATCACATCGCGGGCGCTAAATTTTTTACGAATGAATACGTTATTCTATCACTTTCCCGTCAGCGCATCACGCCGACGGATTCAGGTTTCGCCTGGCGGCCTGCGCCGCTAGAATAGCAGGCCAAATTATTAAGCCCAGTGAACAGCATGAAGAAACCCACCTCCTCTGGCAGCGGCCAGATTCGTATTATCGGCGGCCAATGGCGAGGCCGAAAACTGCCGGTCACCGACAGCCCCGGGCTGCGCCCAACGACTGACCGGGTGCGCGAAACGCTGTTCAACTGGCTGGCGCCTTACATAGTGGATGCACGCTGTCTTGACTGTTTCGCCGGTAGCGGCGCGTTAGGGCTGGAGTCGCTGTCCCGCTACGCCGCCAGCGCCACCTTGTTGGAGA
This sequence comes from Atlantibacter sp. MEI4A-1023, assembly GCF_056155425.1. Classification (NCBI taxonomy): domain Bacteria; kingdom Pseudomonadati; phylum Pseudomonadota; class Gammaproteobacteria; order Enterobacterales; family Enterobacteriaceae; genus Atlantibacter; species Atlantibacter sp. MEI4A-1023. The sequence goes on along the minus strand of NZ_CM149568.1, from coordinate 284,474 downwards.
TGGAACGCGCCGTCGCGCAACAGTTGCAGAAAAACCTCGCGACGCTGAAAGCCGCCAACGGCAAGGTGGTTAACACCAACACCCTGAACTACCTTAATCAAACCGGTACGCCGCACGACATCGTGTTTATCGATCCGCCGTTTCGCAAAGGCCTGCTTGATGAGACGTTGAACCTGCTGGAGAAAAACGGCTGGCTGGCAAACGGCGCGTTAATCTACGTCGAAAGCGAAGTGGAGAACGGTATGCCGCCAGTGCCGGCAAACTGGCAATTACACCGGGAAAAAGTGGCGGGCCAGGTGGCCTATCGCCTTTATTTACGCGAAACGCAAGGAGCGGAAGATGCTGATTAATCTGGGACGGCTATTGATGCTGTGCGTGTGGGGTTTTTTGATCCTCAACCTGATCCAACCCTTTCCGCGCCCGCTGAACATCTTCGTCAACGTGGCGCTGATATTTATGGTGCTGATGCACGGTTTGCAGCTGGCGATGCTGAAAGCCACCCAGCCAAAAAACGCGCCGCCGATGGGCAAACCGGAACAGATCCGCATCTTTTTGTTCGGCGTGTTCGAACTGCTGGCGTGGCAGAAAAAGCAAAAATTAAAGTGACGCAGGCGTGGGCGTGGTTACGGCTGCGCCTCGAAACGCACAAATCGCGTCCCCTGATACACCAGTACGCCCTTCTCCCCCACCGTTAGCCGATGGTAATCCACCGCTTCCAGCCGGAAGGTCATTTCCAGCCCGCCCTGTAATGGCTTAAAGCTGGCCTCATAACGCATCGTCTCGCCCGCAGGGATGACTTCACGCTGGCGCGAGCGGCGGTCGTTGGCCGGTTTCTCCCGCTTGTTGGTAATCTCTACCTGTTTTTGCAGCTGCGGCGTGGCATCGTTACTGGCATTCTCCCGGCGCTGCTGCACAAAGCGAAAGGAGGCGGCAATGACGATTATCGCGATGATAACTATCAGGAAAAACGGCATTTTACTCATAAAAGCATTCACATTGTTGCGGTGCTTTTTAGAATACTCCGGGCGGATAAGCATTGTCATCTGCCACGCCAGGACACTAGACTGAAAGACAGAGCCGCGCACAATGGGTGCGCGTTACAATAACTGAATCAGGGACTTATCATGCTTTGGTCGTTTATTGCTGTCTGTTTTTCCGCCTGGCTGTACGTGGACGCCTCTTATCGCGGCCCGGCCTGGCAACGCTGGGTATTTAAACCTGTCACGCTGCTGCTGTTGCTGCTGCTGGCCTGGCAGGCCCCAATGTTTGAAGCGCTGGGCTATCTGGTGGTCGCCGGTCTGCTGGCGACGCTGGTCGGCGATGCGCTGACGCTACTGTCCCGCGAACGCCTGCTCTACGCTATTGGCGCGTTTTTCCTGTCTCATTTGCTGTACACGATCTATTTCGCCAGCCAGATGACGCTGTCGTTCTTCTGGCCGCTGCCGCTGGTACTGGCGATTATTGGCGTGGCGCTGATTACCGTGATCTGGACGCGCCTTGAAGAGCTGCGCTGGCCCATCTGCACCTTTATCGGCATGACGCTGGTGATGGTCTGGCTTGCCGGCGAACTGTGGTTCTTCCGCCCAACCGATACCAGTCTGTCGGCATTTGTCGGCGCGGCGCTGCTGTTGTTTAGCAACATAGTCTGGTTGGGCAGCCACTACCGCAAACGCTTTACGGCGGATAACGCCATTGCCTCAGCCTGCTATTTTGCCGGGCACTTCCTGATTGTGCGTTCGCTGTATCTGTAAATTTTGCAGGAAAGTTGATCAATGGCTTGACTCTGGAGTGCACTCCAGAGTGTACCCTTCCGGTAATGAGAAAATTATCGTTACCGGAGGCAGCCATGACGACCCCTACGCCAGATGGCAAACCCACCCCTCAATTTGGTTCGGTTAAATTCAAACCGCTTGATGCGCAGACGCCGTGCTGCGCCGACGGGCAGTGCAGCCAGCCCGCGCCACAACCCTTAACGCCACCTGATGACGCGACTCAGCGCTATAGTTGGCACGTACAGGGCATGGACTGCGCCGCCTGCGCCCGCAAAGTAGAAAACGCGGCGCGCCAGATCCCCGGCGTCAGCCAGGCCCAGGTGGTCTTCGCCACCGAAAAATTGCTGGTGAATGCCGCCAATGATGTACGCGAGCAGGTTGAACAGGCGATCCGTCAGGCGGGCTACACCCTCACCGATAGTGCCGCCCCTGCGCCCGCAGCGGGCAGCCCCTTCGCCTGGCGCGACAACCTGCCGCTTATTGCCCTGATCGTACTGATGGCGCTGAGCTGGGGCGTAGCGCAGTTTTATCCGCCGCTGGGTAACATTGCGTTTATCGCCACTACGCTGGTGGGCCTGTGGCCCATCGCCCGCCAGGCACTACGGCTGATGCGCAGCGGTAACCCGTTCGCCATCGAAACCTTAATGAGCGTGGCCGCCATCGGCGCGCTGTTTATCGGCGCGACCGCCGAAGCCGCGATGGTGTTACTGTTGTTTTTAATCGGTGAGCGGTTAGAAGGCTGGGCGGCAAACCGCGCACGACAAGGTGTCAGCGCGCTGATGGCGCTGAAGCCGGAAACCGCCACGCGCCTCAACGGCGACCAGCGCGAAGCGGTGGCGCTGGGGGATTTGCGCCCTGGCGATGTGATTGAAGTATCGGCAGGCGGCAGGTTGCCTGCGGATGGCAAGCTGCTTTCGCCGTTCGCCAGTTTTGATGAAAGCGCGCTTACCGGCGAATCATTGCCCGTGGAGCGCAGCCAGGGCGACAGCGTGGCCGCCGGAGCTACCAGCGTCGACCGGTTGGTAACGCTGGAAGTGATCTCCGAACCCGGCGACAGCGCCATTGACCGGATTTTACGGCTTATCGAAGAAGCCGAAGAGCGCCGCGCCCCCATTGAACGCTTTATCGACCGCTTCAGCCGGATCTACACGCCCGCCATCATGCTGTTTGCGCTGCTGGTGGCCGTGCTTCCCCCGCTGTTAACCGGCGCGCAGTGGCTGCCGTGGATCTACAAGGGGCTGACCCTATTGCTGATTGGCTGCCCGTGCGCGCTGGTGATCTCCACGCCTGCGGCCATTACCTCCGGCCTGGCTGCTGCCGCGCGGCGCGGGGCGCTGATTAAAGGTGGCGCAGCGCTGGAACAGCTCGGCCAGATCCGTCAGGTGGCGTTTGATAAAACTGGCACCCTGACGCTGGGTAAACCCCAGGTCACCGCGATTTCTCCGGCATCGGGCCTGGATGAAAACACGCTGTTACGCCTGGCGGCGGCGATTGAGCAAGGCTCGACGCATCCGCTGGCGTTAGCGATTATCGAACGGGCTAAAAATCAGGGCATTGCCCTGCCCGTAACAACAAATCAACGCACGTTGGCGGGTATCGGCATTGAGGCAACGGTTGAAGGTGAAGCTTACCTGCTCAGCGCGCCGGATAAACTCCCCGCCACCGTTCTGAACGAGGCGGCGCAGGTCGCCATTGAGCAACAGGAAGCGCAGGGCCAGACGGTGGTGGCGCTGGTACGCAACAATCAGTTGCTGGGTACGCTGGCGCTGCGCGACACGCTGCGGCCTGATGCCCGGGAAGCCGTGCAACGATTGCATGATTTGGGCGTACAGGGCGTGATCCTCACCGGCGATAACCCATGCGCCGCTGCTGCCATTGCCGGCGAGCTGGGGCTGGAATTCCGCGCGGGCCTGCTGCCTGCCGATAAAGTGGCGGAAGTGAACCGGATGAATCACCACGCACCGCTGGCGATGGTCGGCGACGGGATTAATGATGCTCCGGCGATGAAAGCGGCGACTATTGGCATCGCCATGGGCAGCGGCACCGACGTGGCGCTGGAAACCGCCGACGCGGCTCTCACCCATAACCGCCTCAAGGAACTGGCGGGCATGATTGATCTCGCCCGCGCCACCCACGCCAACATCCGGCAAAATATCGCTATCGCGCTGGGGTTAAAGGGGCTGTTCCTGGTCACAACGCTGCTTGGCATCACCGGCCTGTGGCTGGCGGTGCTGGCCGATACTGGCGCAACGGTGCTGGTAACCGCCAATGCGTTAAGGCTGCTGGGCAGGAAATAAGCAGATAATAACCCATGGTTTCTACAGGCGTCTTTCCGTAGGATATTTTCAGCCAGTTTTACTGGTGAGGTGCAGCGTTGCGGGGGCTTCTTCCCCGGCGGCGTGAGTTGCAGGAAAGAAAAAACCCTCGCACGTTGTTTGGTAATTAAACCTGGCAACATAACGAGGGCTATCTCTTGATCAGCAAACCAAGAATAGCCGCGAACGGTTGTCATTGCAACGTAGGCGGTTATATGACGTTTAAACAAGCCTTTTGGCTTGCGGTCTTAACATCGATCATCGGGCCGATTGTGGTCGCGCTGATTCGTTATTTCCTCAGCTTCTAAGCTAATTTGGGCGTCACCGCTGCTGTGATGGCAACATGCGCCCGAACGGGCCGCAGGTGTAACAACCTGCGGCTTTTTTGCCTGGAGACAAAAAAGCCCGGCAACAGCGACCGGGCTCCGATTAACGAATTACATCATCCCTAATATTCCGGGCAACCACAGCGATATCGCCGGAACGTAAGTCACCAGCGCAAGCACCACCAACAGCGTGGCGTAGAACGGCAGCATTGCGCGCACCACGTCCTCAATTTTGCGCTTACTGACGGCGCTGGCCACGAACAGCACCGAGCCTACCGGCGGAGTGATCAAGCCAATTCCCAGGTTCACCATCATGATCATCCCGAAATGCACCGGGTCGATCCCCAGCATATTGGTCACCGGCAGCAGCACCGGCGTCAGGATCAGGATCAGCGGCGCCATGTCCATCAGGGTGCCCACCAGCAGCAGCATGATGTTCAGGTACATCAGGATGACGTACTTGTTATCTGACAGCGAGGTGAAGAACTCGGTGATGCGCATCGGCAGTTGCATATAGGTCATCACCGCGCCAAATGCCGCGGCGAAACCGATAAGGATCATCACGATAGTCACCGTTTTCACGGTGCGGAACATCAGCTTCGGCAGCTCGTTCCACTTGTAATCGCGGTAGATAAACATGGTCACGAAGAACGACCATAAGCAGGCTACCGCCGCGGATTCCGTTGCCGTGAATACCCCAGTGAGAATACCGCCCATGATGATCACCACGGTCATCAGGCCCCAGAGCGCGTCGAAGAAAATCTTCAGCGCCTGTTTGAACGGAATGCGCTCGCCTTTCGGGTAGCCGCGTCGGTGGGCGAAGCCCATGCACAGCACCATCAGGCTGACACCCAACAACAGGCCTGGCAGAACCCCCGCGATAAACAACGACGCGATCGACACCGTACCGCCCGCCGCCAGCGAGTAAATCACCGAGTTATGGCTGGGCGGGATCAGAATCGCCTGTACCGAGCCGCTGGCGGTCACCGCTGCCGCGTATTCGCGCGGATAACCCTTTTTCTCCATTTCCGGGATCATCACGCTACCGATGGAAGCGGTATCCGCCACCGACGAGCCGGAAATCGCGCCGAAAAAGGTCGAGGCGACGATATTCACCAGCGACAACCCGCCGCGAATAAAACCCACGAAGATATAGGCAAAGTTCACCAGGCGGCGTGCGATACCGCCTTCCGCCATGATTGCCCCAGCCAGAATAAAAAACGGGATCGCCAGCAGGCTGAATTTATTCACGCCGCTGGTGATTTGAATCATGATTGCTTCCAGCGGCAGATCGATATACAGCGCCCCAACCACGGCGCTCAGACCTACCGCAAAGGCCACCGGCATGCCGACCGCCAACAATACGCCCAACGTAAAAAGTAAAACGAACGCGTCCATGAAGCCCCCGTTAACCGTGATTGCCGATAAGCACTACCGGACGATTCTCCTGGGAACCGAACAACAGCCGCTCAATAACAAAAAGAATAATGATCGCCGAGCCTATCGGCAGTGGCAGGTAGCTTTCCCCGGAGGTCAAAATGGGGAATTCCGCCACCGGCTGTTCCCAGAGTTCAATGCACAGCAACGCGCTGTACCAGAACATAATCCCGGAGATAGTTAGCATTAACAGGTCCACCAGTTTGGCGCACAGGCGCTGCATCGCCGGTGGAATACGGTCAGTCAACATGTTGACCGCAATATGCGAGTTAGCGCGATAGCTCACCGCAGCCCCCACAAAGCTGAACGTCACCATGCAAATAATTGCGATGGGCTCCGGCCAGGATTCACCACGGTTCAACACGTAGCGGGAAAAGATGCCAATCGGGATGACAACCGTCATCAGCAGCAGCGAAAACCCGGCCACAAACATGGCGAGCAGATACAGGCGATCCATCCACTTTATATATAAAGAGGTCATAAATACTCCGGGAATATGCGCCGGGCTAGCCGGCGCCTGAGATCACTGTACGTCTGCTATCGCTTTCATCAGATCCTGATGCTTGTCGCCAAACTGGGCGCGCACCGGCTCTGTGGCTTTAACGAAAACAGCTTTGTCGATGTCGTGGAATTGCACGCCGCCCGCTTTCATTTTCTCCAGCGCCTGGGCGTTATAGGCGTCCCAGAGTTTGCGCTGTTCCATCTGGGCTTCGCGGGCCAGGGTCAGGATTTTTTGCTGCTGATCGGCGTTGAGCTTGTCCCATTTCACTTTGGAATAGAGCAGCATTTCCGGGGTGATGAAGTGGCCGCTCAGGGTATAGTTCTTGGCGACCGGCATGTAGTTGTGGGCGATAAAGGTCGGCGGATTGTTTTCCGCGCCGTCAATAACGCCGGTTTGCATGCCGCTATACACTTCACTCACGCCCATCGCGACGGAGTTAGCACCCATATCTTTCAACGTGGCCAGCGCCACCGGGCTACCCTGAACGCGGATTTTCATCCCTTTCAGGTCTTCCGGCTTCACCACCGGTTTCACGGTGATCAGGTTACGCGTGCCGGAATCCATCCAGCCCAGGAAGACCAGTTTCGATTTCGGGTTATTGGTCAGTTTCTCACCGATTTGTTTGCCGATATCGCCGTCGATCACTTTGTGCATATGGTCTTCATCGCGGAAGACATACGGCAGGGTAAACACTTCGATATCCGGCAGGATGGCGGCAACCGGGGCCATTGAGACGCGAATAATATCGATAGCGCCCATTTGCGCCTGCTCAATCATTTGCTTTTCATCGCCCAGTACGCCGCCAGGGAACACTTTGATCTCAAGATCGCCGTTGGTTTGTTGTTTGAGCTTTTCACCCATGTTTTGCACGGCCACCACGTTGGGATAACCCTGCGGATGGACGTCGGCGGCTTTTATGGTCTGCGCCAGTACGGTTGGTGCGAATAACGCGGTGGAGAGGCACAGGCCGGCCAAAACCGGTATCAGAGTCTTTTTCATCGGGTCAGCTCCAGAAGGTACGTATGTAAGAGGTAAAACGTTGTTTTGATTTTCCGCTTATAAACTAGCCGAAGATGTTAAAAGACGTGGTGAAGCACTTCACAAAAGTAGCAAAATATGAAACAGGGGTTTAAAGAGAATGCACCAGGGGTTCAGCGCAGAGTTTTATGCCTCTGCGCTCAAAAAATTAGTGTTTTTTACGAAGTAAATAGCGGTACGGCAGAGCTTCCGTTTGCGAAGCGATCAGATCGTGCTCCATAAAACGGCAAAATCCTGGGATATCGCGCGTGGTGGCCGGGTCATCAGCGATGACCAGTAGCGTTTCGCCTGTTTGCATGCCGCGCACGGTTTTGCGCACCATCATCACCGGTTCAGGGCAACGCAGCCCCTGGGCATCCAGGGTATGATCGGGATGGTTAAAAAGGTCGGTCATGGTTATCTCGGGGAAAGGTAAAAACGGCACTAGTTTACCCCGGGATTTAGCCGGTGCAAGCCAGGTTAACGATTGCGTTAAAATTAACCATTGCAAAGATAAGCTGAAGCAGTATGATGCGGCGGTTTTGATTCTGGGTTCCCTCACCCCATCCGACAAAAAGGTCACAATATGACGACGTTTACATCACGCCAGCGCCGCAATGCGCTTATCTGGCTATCGCTGTTTCATTTGCTGGTCATTACGTCCAGTAACTACCTGGTGCAGCTACCGATCACCATTTTCGGTTTTCACACCACCTGGGGCGCGTTCAGTTTTCCCTTTATCTTCCTGGCTACCGACCTGACCGTGCGGATTTTTGGCGCGCCGTTAGCGCGTCGCATCATCTTTGCGGTGATGATCCCGGCGCTGGCGATTTCCTACGGCATCTCCTCGCTGTTTTATATGGGAAGCTGGCAGGGATTCGAGGCATTAGCCCACTTCAATCTGTTCGTGGCGCGTATCGCAACGGCGAGTTTTATGGCCTACGCGCTGGGGCAAATTCTTGATGTGCATGTGTTTAACCGCCTGCGCCAAAACCGCCGCTGGTGGCTGGCCCCGACCGCATCGACCCTTTTCGGCAACGTCAGCGACACCCTCGCGTTCTTCTTTATCGCCTTCTGGCGTAGCCCGGACGCCTTTATGGCGGAGCACTGGGTTGAAATCGCGCTGGTGGATTACTGCTTCAAAGTGCTTATCAGCATCGTGTTCTTCCTGCCGATGTACGGCGTACTGCTGAATATGCTGTTGAAAAAACTGGCAGATAAATCTGATTTCGCGCGGTTCCAGCCGGGTTGACGGTCGCCAGGAATTCTTGTGATAAGATGCGGAGCAAGGTCACTTGACCGTTATCGTAAAGGAAGAATTCAATGCGCAATCTGGTTAAATATGTCGGGATTGGCCTGCTGGTGATGGGGCTGGCGGCCTGCGACAACAATGACAGCAGCAAGCCGACGGAAGGCGCCGCAGCCGAAAGCAATGCGGCAGCTCAGCAGGTCACTCTGCTGGACGGCAAACTGAGTTTTTCGCTGCCGGCGGATATGACGGATCAGAGCGGGAAGCTGGGCACGCAGGCCAACAATATGCACGTTTATTCTGACGCTACCGGGCAGAAAGCGGTGATTGTGATTGTCGGCGACGACACTACCGAAGGGTTGGATGTGCTGGCAAAACGCCTTGAAGATCAGCAACGCAGCCGCGACCCACAGTTGCAGGTTGTGACCAATAAATCCATTGAAGTTAAAGGCCATACCTTACAGCAGCTGGACAGCATTATTTCCGCCAAAGGCCAGACCGCGTACTCGTCTGTGGTGCTGGGTAAAGTGGATAACAAACTGCTGACCCTGCAAATCACCCTGCCAGCGGATAACCAGCAGCAGGCACAGGCAACCGCTGAAAACATTATTAATACCCTGGAAGTGAAGTAAGGCGATTCGCTTTCGTGGAAAAAGCCTGCCGGTGAAAACCGGCAGGCTTTTTTATTTGATGAAGTGATGGGCGCAGCAAGATTTAAATCAACAGTTTAATCCAGACCAGGCCACAATTACTGTCTCTTTTGTGCTCCTCGATTAATTTTCCCTTCCCCTTAGACACTTCAGTTATTACATCCTGCAATACTGGTTGGACAAAATTTCCCAAACCTAAATTTTCAACGTATATTCGTATAACATCATTCCTCATATAGATACGTTATGCAGGCATCTGATTATTTAAAGATGAAGTTCCAGAGCGACCGGCAACTGGCTACTTATGGACAGCAAGGCGTTGCTGGAACGTGGAAGGCGTTAAAAGGGATCGGTTCTGATATTTACTCAGGAATGGAGCGCGTAAGCTGGTATTCATCGTGCTTATTCCCCGGCTATCACGATGTGTGCGATGAACTTCTTTCAGAAGAAAAGAGAATGTATCTCTCAATAGTGTCTATTTACCGGTATCGTGATGTAATAGCACAAATGCTCTATCTTTATTTTGTCAGTATTTTAAACGATTCTGAAAATAGAAATGAACAAAATCGCGTTCTCAAAACGGATTCCAAAGTAACTGGGCTAGTTAAAAACATCCCGGCAAGCAAGACTGCACGTTTAGCGATAGCATTGGCGCTGGCTAAATCTCTTTCAGCATCGGGTCTACTCTCAGACGTTGTCGTCGAACGGCTTGCACGACGCGTACCTACCGTTGTCATGGCGCTTCAATTGATTGGCTCGGACCAGAAGTGCGCCCTTGCTGCCCGTCATCTGAAAACATTAGATCCGAAGTATTACTCTATCCTGTATGGCGCACAGCTGGAGATGCTTTACTACTTTGTTGAGCCGTTCCTGTCGGATCTGATAAATAAAGTACAAATGGGATTCTATCAGGATTTCGATGCAATTTATGACGACTTAAAGGGCAAGTGACATGTTTAAGAGCCTGCTATCAATCCTATTTACGGATATTTTATTCCCCGTTTATATTTTTGCGTGCGCCTCTTTATTCCTGTGGCTGGTGCCTGACCATTGGGTGTTATTAACATTCATTGCAATCGTCGTATTTATTATTGTTCATCCGATAATTTTCAACCGCTTTGATAAATATGATTAAATTCTATAAAAAGGAAATTTTATGTCAAACCCAGCTTATTTACTTCTAACCGATGAAAACGGTTCCCCCATGATTGGCCCCTCCCTTGTGATCGGGCGTGAAGGTACCATTGAATTAAAGTCGTTCACTCACAATGTCAACATTCCCGTCGATGGAAATACCGGAAAATTGACGGGTACTCGCATACATATGCCTGTTATGTTTCAGAAGGAGTTTGACCGTGTAACCCCGCTTTTATTTCGCGCGCTGAGTACAGGCAGAACACTAAAATCCGCCATCATAAAGATGTACCAAATAAATGAGGCTGGTTTAGAGCAGGAGTATTTTAATATCCTCCTGGAGGGCGTGAAAATAACCTCTATCACACCAGACCTGTATCCAGGTGCAGGCACTGGCACACACCTTGAGACGGTTCTTATGCGCTACGAGAAAATCACCTGGAAGCATTGCGATGGAAACGTCATTTACAGCGACGCCTGGAATGAGTGGGCATCGTATTAAAGCGCCATAACAAGCACTCAGGGCCACGTTCTGCCCTGAGCTACGTTATGCCACCCCTTTATATCTGGAACGCAGGCAACTATTCGCAGTGCCAGCAGGCATAGGTTGTAGAACTGCTGGCAAGAGAATGAATGCCAGTGACCCTAAAGGTTCGCGCCAGCGCTTGAATGGCGGGATGACGCCCGCAGCGTAAACGTCAACCCTGCCGCCAGCGCTACCAGCCCCGCCGTCGCCAGATAAATACTCGACACCCCCGCCCAGGCCATCAGCAAGCCTGCCAGCGGGCCGGTGATGCCCAGCGACATATCCATAAACACCGTATAGGTCGCCAGCGCGCTGCCCTGGTTTTGTGCCGGCACGGCTTTTACCGCCACCACGCCCAGCGCCGGGAACACCAGCGAAAAACCCGCGCCGGTTAAGAAGGTGCCCAGTTTCGCCATCCACGGGCTAAACGCCATGCCCACCAGCAGCAGGCCGACAATCTCAACGGCAAAGCAGACCAGCGCCACGTTTAATCCGCCAAAGCGGTTGATACCGTTGGGGAACAGCAGACGCGTGCCGACAAAGGCGGCGCTGAACAGCGTTAAGGCAAACGCGGCATCATCCCAGCCCTTCGCGTCGTAAAACAGCGTGATAAAAGTCGCGATAACGCCGAAACCCGCCGAACCCAGCGCCAGCGCCATGCCGTACAGCCAGACCTTGCCCAGCACGGCCCGGAACGGCAGCGGCTTGCCTTTGCTGGCGATAACGGGTTTGCGCGGCAAGGCGCACAGAATAGCCACCAGCGCGATGGCCATAATCACCCCGGCCAGCAGCTTCATGCCGCCAGAATGGAAAATCCACACCCCAAGCGGTGCGCCAATCGCCATCGCGCCATAAGTGACAATCCCGTTCCAGGAAATCACCCGGCCAATATGCAGCGAACCCACGACGCCCACGCCCCACAGCGTCGATCCGGTCCCGGCGAAACTTTGCCCAATACCCAAAATAAGCCGCCCGGCGCACAGCAGGATCAGGCTTAACAGCGCGGCCTCGGTATTCAGCCCGGCAAGAAAATAACCCAGCCCGCTAAGAAAACAGCCGCAAAGCCCAAAAATAACAATTTTCTTCGGCCCGAACAGGTCGGCATAGCGCCCGGCGTAAGGACGGCTTAACAACGTGGCTAAATACTGGAGGCTGATCACCAGCCCGGCCCAGAAGGCGCTGAAGCCCATCACATCATGGACATAGCCTGGCAGGACGGCCAACGGCAGGCCGATGGTGAGATAGCTGGCAAAATTGAAAATAGCGACAGAAACGATGCGCAGATTTAAACGCAATCCACTTATTGCCGGTTCAGCGGCTTCGGGCATGACAATCACCGGAATTATAAAACGAGGGTTCAGTATAACCCTGATAGCGTAACGCTTCACACCCACCACTTTCGGAGCGATCTACTCCATCACCTTATACGTCACGCACTACACTTTATCCGTCGCCCTGTTAATTGCAGATCCCCTGCGTTGGGCGAATCAAGGACTTCCCACGCAGATGGTAAAAATGAATCCAAAAATAACGACTCCCCCAACCGATAAAGTCGGTTTACACATGCTGCAAAAACTGGCGGCGCTGGTGATCATTCTCGCGGGTATTCACGCCGCCGCCGATATCTTAGTGCCTATGCTACTGGCGCTTTTTTTCGCTATCGTTCTTAACCCGTTAGTCACCTGGTTTTTGCGCCGGGGTTTTAATCGCACCATGTCGATCACCATTGTGGTGGTGGTGATGCTGATTGGCCTGACGCTGCTGTTCGGCGTGCTGGCGGCCTCGCTCAACGAATTTATCGCGCTGTTGCCTAAATACAATAAAGAACTCACGCGTAAACTGCTTAGTTTGCAGGAGTTTTTTCCGTTTCTGAATCTGCATATCTCACCGGAGCGGATGTTAAAACGCATGGATTCGGAAAAGGTGATGACCTTCGCTACCGCGCTGATGACCCAGCTTTCCGGGGCGATGGCCAGCATTGTGCTGCTGGTGATGACGGTCGTGTTTATGCTGTTTGAGGTACGCCATGTGCCGTACAAACTGCGTTTCGCCCTGTCTAATCCGCAAATCCATATTGCTGGTCTGCACCGCGCGTTAAAAGGGGTGAGCCATTATCTGGCATTGAAGACGTTAATCAGCCTGTGGACCGGGGTCATTATCTGGTTGGGGCTGGAATTAATGGGTATCCAGTTTGCCCTGATGTGGGGGGTGCTGGGCTTTTTGCTCAACTACATACCGAATATCGGTTCGGTGATTTCCGCTATTCCGCCGATGATCCAGGCGCTGCTGTTTAATGGCTTCTACGAATTTATGCTGGTGGGTTCGCTGTTCCTGGTGGTGCATATGGTGCTGGGCAATATGGTGGAACCACGCATGATGGGCCACCGGCTGGGCATGTCGACGCTGGTGGTGTTCCTGTCGTTACTGTTCTGGGGATGGCTGCTGGGGCCTGTGGGAATGCTGCTGTCGGTGCCGCTCACCAGCGTGTGCAAAATCTGGATGGAAACCACGGTCGGCGGCAGTAAAGTCGCGGTACTGCTGGGGCCAGGCAGACCCAAAAGTCGGCTACCCGGATAAGTTACCTACCTGTGTTGGTAGCTGAACAATAACGCGCCAGGAAATAAACCTGGCGCGTTATATTTTTATGGGATAAAAAATTACTCTAACTTAAATCAACCGCAATTTTGTTCTGTAAAACGATACTTCTTTATGGGTAGCGTTCGGGTTTTACGGCGTTAAACTCTGAATTTTTATGAGTATTATCGCTTGCCCTTAACCAAACGGTGGTTATTTCACTTAAGAATGTCCTTATGCCAGACAAAATATTGCGTCATGTTTTTTGTTAATTTACCATCACACCTCTTCAGGTTAATCGAAATGAATTAGCAGAAGGAACAGCGAAAACCAACACGGATGAAGAAATCATTATTTTTAATGACCTATAAAAGCTAACCCATCTGTTTTCGTTGTCCATTACACAGTTTCACCGACTGGTCTTTGTGAGCCAGCAAATCATTTTTGCCCGATGCGCTTCAACGCGTTGGGTAATTGGGTTGTATTGATGAAACGTCTATGGAGATCGTATGAAGAAAATCGTTAAGCTTTTAACCGCTATTGCTTTCGCTGGCGCGCTGGCTGGGTGTGCAAACACCGCGCCGGTTCAACAGGTCAACGCCACCGTGGCGGGCAAACACACCGCTGAACAGGTACGCACCGCGATCCTGAAAGCGGGCGTTCAGCGCAAGTGGGTGATGACCGACGCGGGCGCGGGTTTGATCAAAGGCCGCCTGCAGGCGCGCGACCATGTCGCTGAAGTACGTATTCCTTACTCTGCTAATAGTTACTCCATTATTTATGACAACAGCCTGAACCTGAAAGCCGCCGACGGTAAAATTCACAAGAATTACAACCGTTGGGTCAACAACCTGAACCAGGATATTCAGATCAATCTGTCCGCTGGTGCCAACCTGTAATTTCAATGAATTAACAACCGGCCCTTTCCGGCCGGTTTTTTTGTTTACCTCTGGTTAAGGAACGCACCGTGCGTCATCACTACGATCGGGATACACTCTCCGCGCTGGACGCTATTACCGAAGCGCAACGCATCGCCTTTGCGCCGATGTTATTTCAAACGGCGGTGATATTACGCGACAGCGGCATCCTCGGTTTTCTGGATAAACAGGGAAAAGCGGGAGCCACATTAGAAAATATCGAAGAAAATTGTACTCTCGATAAATATGCGGTTAGCGTACTGCTGGATATGGGGTTAAGCGGCCGTATTATCACCCAACAAAATGAGCATTATCTCATCGCTAAGGTCGGACATTTCTTACTTCACGACCCGATGACCCGCGTGAATATGGATTTCACCCGTGATGTTTGTTATCAAGGGCTGTTTTTTCTCCAGGATGCGCTGCGCAGCGGTAAACCGGAAGGGCTAAAAGTTTTTGGCGACTGGCCGACAATCTATCCAGCCCTGTCGCAATTACCTGAACCGGCGCGCAGCAGTTGGTTCGCCTTCGATCACTATTATTCTGACGCGGCTTTTAACGCGGCTTTGCCGCATGTCTTTGAGCTGGCACCGAAAAAGTTGTACGACGTGGGCGGAAATACCGGCAAATGGGCGATTCGCTGCTGCCGTTATAACCCGGCGGTGAATGTCACTATTCTGGATTTGCCGCAGCAAATCGCGCTGGCGCAGGAAAATATCGCGGCCAATGGCCTGAGCGATCGCATTGATTTTCATCCAGTGGATATGCTCAGCGATGCGCCATTACCTGACGAGGCCGACGTCTGGTGGATGAGCCAGTTCCTCGACTGCTTCTCCGCCGAACAGATCGTTGCCCTGCTGGGGAACATCGCCAAAGTCATGAAACCCGGTGCCCGCGTGTGCATCATGGAGCTTTTCTGGGATGCGCAAAAATTTGAAGCCGCTGCATTCAGCCTGAACGCGTCATCGCTCTATTTCACCACGATGGCGAATGGCAACAGTCGTTTTTATAGCGTCGCCACCTTTATCAAACTGGTGGAGCAGGCAGGGTTTGAGATTGAACAACGGCTCGACGATCTGGGCGTTGGGCATACGCTGTTGGTGTGCCGCAAAAAAGCGTAACGGGCGGCGTAGCTGCTTAATCAGAAACAAAAAGCGCGGAAAGCGTGTAGATGAAATTTTCACTTAACATCATTGACTGGCAAGCCAGAGCACCGGGGCTCAGCGATGCCGCAGACTGGCGCGCATGGTCGCAACAGGATCGGGAAATCGATCCGGCGTCCCCGTATGCCAAACCCAGCGAATTGCCGATGATGACCAGCCGCCGTCTTAACTCAGGCAGCCGCCTGGCGGTGGACAGCGGCCTGGCGATGTTGCGCCGCCACGCGCCGGATGCGGTGCTGTTTACCAGCCGTCACGGCGAGCTGGAGCGCAATCTTCGCATTCTGGACGCCATCGCCGCCGCGCAGCCCCTCTCGCCCACCGATTTCGCTATGTCAGTGCATAACTCGTCGGTGGGCAACCTGACCATCACCGCGAAGCAGCCGCTGCCGTCGTCATCACTTTCCGCTGGCCAGGATACGTTCCAGCAAGGGCTGATTGAAGCGCTGACGCTGTTCCAGGCGGGCTATCAACGGGTGCTGATGGTGGACTTCGACGGCCTGCTGCCCGCGTTTTATCACCCTCACCTGCCCGCCAACATGCCCACCTGGGCATGGTCGCTGGCGCTGGTGCTGGAAGCGGGCACGGATTTACATTGCGAAACCCACGCCCACACCCTGCACCGTGAAGCGCCGCTGCCGCAGGGATTACAGTTCCTGCGCGGCTGGCTGAAAGACGACGCGGCGTTCAGCGTGGATGGCGAGCGTGCCGACTGGCGGTGGAGCAAATCATGAATCGCATCCTGGCGCAGGTGAACTGGCTGTGGCGTCTGGTGATGACCGGCGTTTGCTTCGCGCTGTTCGGTCTTGGCGGGCTGCTGCTCTCCGTGGTGTGGTTCAACCTGTTGTTGCTGGTGCAGCGTAACCCGGAAAAGCGCCGCCGTCTGGCGCGCCGCAGCATCGCAGCCAGCTTCCGGTTTTTCCTGCGCGCGGCGCGGGCGGTCGGCGTGCTGGACTACCGCATCGAAGGCAAATCCGTGCTGGATAATGAGCGCGGTTGCCTGGTGGTGGCTAATCACCCGACGCTGATCGATTACGTGCTGATCGCCTCGGTGATGCCGGAAACCGACTGTCTGGTGAAGAACGCCCTGCTGAAAAACCCGTTTCTCGGCGGCGTGGTGCGGGCGGCGGATTATCTGATTAACGACCAGGCGGATGCGCTGCTGCCCGCCTGCCGCGAACGGCTTGGCCGCGGCGAAACCGTGCTGATTTTCCCGGAAGGCACCCGTACCGTGCCCGGCCAGCCGCTGACGCTCCAGCGCGGCGCGGCCAATATCGCGGTGCGTTGCCACAGCGACTTACGGGTGGTGCACATCCTTTGCAGCGAAAACCTGCTGGACAAGCACAGCCGCTGGTATGACGTTCCGCCCCGCAAACCGCTGTTCGAGGTGGTGGTGCGCGAGCGTATTCATACCCAACAATTTTACGATCCGATGTTGGATCAGGAGCCCGCGTTGGCGGCTCGCAAACTTAATCGACACCTTTTGCACCAATTAACACCAGGCCTGACGCCTGGCCCAGGAAACAACGATGCAAGCGCTCTACTCTGAAATCAAAAATCTGATTATCACCACCCTGAACCTCGACGAACTGTCCGCCGACGATATCGACGCCGACGCGCCGCTGTTTGGCGACGGTCTGGGTCTCGATTCCATCGACGCGCTGGAATTAGGGCTGGCCGTGAAAACCCAGTATGGCGTGGTGCTTTCCGCCGAAAGCGAAGAGATGCGCCAGCATTTCTATTCCGTCGCCACGCTGGCTGCTTTCATTGATTCTCAACGCGCCTGAAGACGAGCACGATATGGTTGATAAACACGCGATTTACCAGGAAGTGTCTACACTTCTGACCCAGCTTTTCGAAATCCCTGCCGAGGATATCTCCCCTGAGGCGCGCCTGTACGAGGATCTGGAACTCGACAGCATCGACGCCGTGGACATGGTGGTGCATCTGCAAAAGAAAACCGGCAAGAAAATCAAACCGGAAACGTTCAAATCGGTGCGTACCGTTCAGGACGTGGTGGACGCGGTTGAGCGTCTGCTGAACGACGAGTAACCGATGCTGCACGCTGCCCTCACGGTCGCGCGGCGTCTGACGCAGCCGGCCATCGCCCTGGTGATGGTCGCCTGGCCGTTCATTATCTGGTTCGGCATCACGCATCACGCCCTCGCCTGGCTGCTGCCGGTGATGGTGCTGCTGCTGTTGATCCGCCTGCGCCAGGCGCGGTTGCGCGGCGGCCCGCTGCGGCTGATCGCCAAAGGCGTCGCCCTGACCGGCGTCGTGCTGTGCGTGGCGAGCCTGGTATTGCGCAGCCATCACCTGCTGCTGTGGTATCCAGTGGTGGTGAATACGCTGCTGCTGGGCATGTTCGGCACGTCGCTGTGGAGCAACATGCCGCTGGTGGAGCGTATCGCCCGCCTCAAAGAACCGGACCTGCCGCCTGCGGGCGTGCGCTACACCCGGCGCGTCACCCAGGTCTGGTGCGGCTTTTTTATTATTAATGGCGGTGTTGCGGCCTTTACCTGCTGGTACGGCGACACCGATCTCTGGACGTTGTGGAACGGCATGATCGCCTATCTGCTGATGGGCGCTTTAATGGCGGGGGAATGGCTGGTGCGCCAACGCGTGATCCAGCGGGACGTATCATGATAAGCACCTTACCTCTGGGGCAGTGGCTGAGCACGCAGCGCCCCGACGACATGCCCGTCGCTTGGCTGGGCGACCACACCTGGACGCTGGGCCAGATGCGCCACGACGTGGCAACGCTCACCCACCATCTGCGGGCGCAGCCCGGCGCACGCTGGGCGCTGTGCTTTGAAGACAGCTATCTGTTTATCGTGGCGCTGCTCGGCGCGCTGCACGCGGGCAAAACGCCGGTGATCCCCGGCCACAGCCGCCTGTCGCTGCTGGACGAACAGCGGGAATTATTCCACGGGGTATTGAGCGACCGCACCCTCGGCTGGAACGGCCCGATGGTGGTCGTGGCCTCAGCGAAACGCGCGTCCGGGGCGATCGACCTGCCGGCGATCGATCCCGACAGTTTCGTGGAGATCTTCACGTCAGGATCGACCGGCACGCCGCGCCGGGTAATCAAACCTATCGCGTCACTTGACCGCGAAGCCGCGCTGCTGGCGGAACGCTTCGCTGAACGGCTGGCGGGCTGCCGGATTGTCGCCTCGGTGGTGCCGCAGCATCTTTACGGCCTGACGTTCCGCATCTTCCTGCCGATGTCCCTCGGTTTACCGCTACACGCCGCCATGACTTATTACGCGGAGCAACTGTCGGCGCTGCCCGCCACGCACCGCTATGGCTTTATCAGCAGCCCGGCATTTTTAAAGCGCCTCGACCACACCCTGACGCCACCGCCGATTGCCCTGATTGTCTCCGCAGGCGGTATGCTGCCCTGGGGCGATGTGGTGCAAACGCGGGCCTGGGCCAACGTGACCCCGGATGAAATTTACGGCAGCACCGAAACCGGCATTCTGGCCTGGCGCTACCGCGCCGAAGATGATACGCCCTGGCTGCCTTTTGCCGGGATGCGCTTTGAGCTGGAAAACGACGCCTGGCGGGCGTTCTCCCCGCTGATCCCCGATCCCGCCGGACTGCTGCTGGATGATAATCTGGCCTTTGAAGACAACGGCCTGTTTCGCCTGCATGGTCGGCGGGGCCGGGTGGTGAAAATCGAAGAAAAACGCATTTCGCTGTGCGAAGTGGAACAACGGCTGCTGGCGCTGGACGGCATCGTTGAGGCCGCCGCTCTGCCCATCACCCGCAACGGTCGCCAGGGCATCGGCGTGCTGGTGGTGGTAGATGACGCCACCCGCGCCCATCTTAACGCCGCCGCAGGCAAACAGCTTGAGCTGGTCTGGCGTAAAGCGCTGATCCCCTGGCTGGAGCCGGTGGCGATCCCGCGCTACTGGCGGGTGATCGACACAATCCCGGTGAACAGCATGAATAAACGCGTCTATGCGCAACTGCAGGAGTTTTTCCATGACCCCGCATGAAATTGCCCGCACGCGGCTTTCTCCCCATCGCTGGGAGCTTCACTTGCGCCTCGACCCGGCGCTGTTCTGGTTTAAAGGCCACTTCGCCGTACAGCCGCTGCTGCCGGGCGTGGCGCAGCTCGACTGGGTGATGCATTACGCCCGGGAACTGCTGGCCCCCGAGGCCCGGTTCCACAAGATCGTCAATGTGAAATTTCAGGCCCCACTGCTGCCGGAAAATGAGCTGTGCTTAACCCTCGACTGGCAGCCGGAGCGCCACACGCTCTCTTTTAGCTATCAGCGTTTGTGCGGTGAGCAACGTCTGCCTGCCAGCAGCGGGAAAATCCGCTTATGCCCGTAAGCAACGCGTTCTCGCCCTGTGTGGTGATCCCCTGCTACAACCACGGCGCAATGATGCCGCAGGTGCTGGCACGCCTCGCGCCGTTCGGTTTGCCGTGCATCGTGGTGGACGATGGCAGCGATGCCGCCACCCAGCAGGCGCTGACGCAATTACAGGCCGATTTCCCGGCGCTGATGCTGGTGCGGCTGGCACAAAACGCCGGTAAAGGCGCGGCGGTGATCCGGGGGCTGGAAGTGGCCCGCGATGCCGGATACAGCCATGCGGTTCAGGTGGACGCCGACGGGCAGCACGCCATCGAAGATATCCCGCAGTTTCTGGCTGAGGCCGAACGCCACCCCGAGGCGCTGATTTCCGGCCAGCCGATTTATGACGACTCGATCCCCCGCTCGCGCCTGTATGGCCGCTGGGTCACGCATGTGTGGGTGTGGATTGAAACCCTGTCCCTGAGCCTGAAAGACAGCATGTGCGGGTTTCGCGTCTACCCGATCGCGCCGACGCTGGCGCTGGCGCAGCATATCGCCCTCGGCAGGCGCATGGATTTTGATACCGAAATAATGGTGCGCCTCTACTGGCGCGGCCACCCGAGCTATTTCATCCCGACCCGCGTCACCTACCCGCAGGACGGGCTGTCGCATTTTGACGCCCTGCGCGACAACCTGCGCATCTCCTGGATGCACACCCGGCTGTTCTTCGGCATGCTGCCGCGCGCGCCGGGCCTGCTGATGCGCAAGCGCCGCCAGCACTGGGCGCGCACCGAAGAGGTGAAGGGCCTGCTGGGAATGCGCATCATGCTGACCGTCTGGCGCTTGCTGGGACGCGGCGCATTTGAGCTGCTGCTGCGCCCGGTGGTCGGCGTTTACTGGTTGCTGGCCCATGACGCGCGACGCGCCTCGCAGCAGTGGATCGACACGGTGACACAACAGCGGGCCGCGCAGCAGATCCAGGACCACCAGCGCCTGAGCAGCTACCGCCACTTTCTGCGCTTCGGCAGCGCGATGCTCGATAAAGTCGCCAGCTGGCGCGGCGAACTACAACTCGGCAAGCAGGTCGTTTTTGCCCCAGGCGCGGAAGCGGCGCTGGATATTACCGGGCCGGACGGCAAGCTGATCCTCGCCTCGCATCTTGGCGATGTGGAAGCCTGCCGGGCGCTGGCCCAGCGTAGCGGCGCGCGCACCGTCAATGCGCTGGTGTTTACCGATAACGCCCGGCGCTTTAAGCAGATTATGGAAGAGATGGCCCCCCAGGCGGGCGTCAACCTGATCCCGGTCAGCCATATCGGTCCGGACACCGCGATGCTGCTAAAAGAGAAACTTGATGCCGGTGAATGGGTGGCGATTGTCGGCGACCGCATCGCGGTCAATCCGCAGCGCGGCGGCGACTGGCGGGTGATCTGGAGCCGCTTTATGGGCCGCCCCGCACCGTTCCCACAAGGGCCGTTTATCCTGGCCTCGGCGCTGCGCTGCCCGGTGGTGTTGCTTTTCGCGCTGCGTGAACAGGGCCGTCTGGTACTGCACTGCGAGCCGTTTGCCGACCCGCTGACGCTACCGCGCGCGACCCGCCAGCAGGCGTTGCAGGAGACGGTGGATCGCTATGCGGCGCGCCTTGAGCATTACGCCCTGCGCTCGCCGCTCGACTGGTTTAATTTTTTCGATTTCTGGCAGTTGCCCGACGCGGCGCGCCATGAAGATAAGGAGTAACAGGTGCTGAACGATCCGCGTTTTACCGCCGAGGTTGAGCTGACCATCCCGTTTCACGATGTCGATATGATGGGCGTGGCGTGGCACGGCAACTATTTCCGCTATTTCGAAGTGGCCCGCGAGGCGCTGCTTAATCAGTTTGATTACGGCTACCGCCAGATGAAGGAATCCGGCTATTTGTGGCCGGTGGTCGACACCCGGGTGAAATACCGCGATGTGCTGACATTTGAGCAGCGCGTCCGGGTGCGGGCGCGCATCGAGGAGTTTGAGAACCGCCTGCGCATCGGCTATGAAATTTTCGACGCCGCAACCGGCAAACGCACCACCACGGGCTACACCATCCAGGTGGCGGTGGAAGAAGCCACCCGCGAACTCTGCTTTGTGAGCCCCGCTATTCTTTTCGAACGTATGGGAGTGACGCCATGAGAGCCCTGGCCCTTGTCCTGTTATTACTCAGCCCGCTGGTGCACGCCGTCACGCTGGATACTCTGCAACAGCGTTTTACCTCCCAACCGGTGGTGCGCGCGCACTTTGTTCAGGAGCGGCAGATTAAAGATATGCCCCAGCCGCTGCGCTCCTCTGGCGAGATGATCATCGCCCGGGACAACGGCCTGCTGTGGCAGCAAACCGCGCCGTTCCCGATGACGCTGATGCTTAACGATAGCCAGATGGTACAGGTGATCAACGGCCAGGCGCCGCAGGTGATCACCGCGCAAACCAACCCGCAGATGTTCCAGTTTAACCACCTGTTGCGCGCCCTGTTCCAGGCCGACCGCAAGGTACTGGAGCAGAATTTCCGCCTCGATTTCCAGGACCAGGGCAACAACGCGTGGCAACTGGTATTAACGCCGATCACCACGCCGCTGGATAAAATCTTCGCCACCATCACGTTGAACGGTAGCGACTACCTGGACGCCATCCAGTTAGACGACAAACAGGGTGATAAAACCCACATTACCTTCAGCCAACACCGCCTGACGCCAGCGACCCTGACCGATGACGAACGCCAACGTTTTGCATTCTGAGCCCCGGCGCAGCGGCGCGCTGGTCTGGCTGGCGGTTTGCCTGGTATTAGCGGCAACGCTGGCGGCGCTGTTGCCCGGCGCGCGGATCAACAGTTCGGTGCTGGCGCTGCTGCCGAGCCAGAGCCTGGGGGCAGTGCCGCCAGCGCTTAACGACGGCTTTATGCAGCGCCTCGACCAGCAACTGGTGTGGATGGTCAGCCCCGGCAAACAGGCCGATCCGGCTGCCGCCCAACGCTATCTGGAATTGTTGCGACAGCAACCCGCGCTGGCGAAGGTCGGCGGCCCGGTGGATGCCGCCGCGCAGCAGGCGTGGGGCGAGTTTTTCTTTACGCACCGCAACGGCAGCCTCGACAGCGCGACCCGCGCCCGTTTACAGGACGGCGGCAACGCCCAGGCGCAGTGGATTTTATCCCAGGTCTATTCGGCATTTTCCGGGGTCAGCGGCAAGGAGCTACAGCACGATCCGCTGATGCTGGTGCGCGGCGCGCAAATGAATCTGGCGCAAAACGCCAGCCACCTGCGGCTGCTCAACGGCTGGCTGGTGGCCCAGGATGCGCAAGGGAACAATTGGTATCTGCTGCACGGCGAGCTGGCTGGTTCATCGTTCGATATGCAGCAAACCCACCAGAGGGTGGAAACGCTGAACGCCCTGCAAGCCAAACTGAAAAGCGAATTCCCGCAGGCGCAGGTGCTGTCGCGCGGCACGCTGTTCTACAGCGATTATGCCAGCCAGCAGGCGAAGCACGATGTCTCGACCCTCGGCGTCGCCACGGTGCTGGGCGTGATTTTGCTGATCGTCGCGGTGTTCCGCTCGGTGACGCCGCTGCTGCTGTGCCTGCTGTCGGTGGGCGTCGGCGCGCTGGCGGGCAGCGTGTCGGTGCTGATGGTGTTCGGCGAACTGCATTTAATGACCCTGGTGATGAGCATGAGCATCATCGGCATCTCGGCGGATTACACGCTCTACTATCTGACCGAACGCATGGTGCATGGTGCGGAGATGTCGCCGTGGCAAAGCCTCGCCAAAGTGCGCAACGCGCTGCTGCTGGCGCTGCTCACCACCGTGGCGGCCTATTTGATCATGATGCTCGCGCCGTTCCCCGGCATCCGCCAGATGGCGCTGTTCGCGGCGGCGGGTCTGATCGCCTCGTGCCTGACGGTGATTTTCTGGCATCCGTGGCTGTGCCGTCGTTTACCGGTGCGTCCGGTGCCGGGCATGGTATGGCTGATGCGCTGGCTGGCGGCCTGGCGGCGCAACAATGCACTGCGCATTGGGCTGCCGGTGGTGCTGGTGGCGGTTTCCATCGCCGGGTTTAGCCTGTTGAAAGTTAATGACGATATCGCCCAGCTCCAGGCGCTGCCCGCCGATATTCTGGCCCAGGAAAAAACCATCACCGCGCTGACCGGCCAGGGCGTCGACCAGAAATGGTTCGTGGTGTACGGCGATACCCCTGAGCAGACGCTCCAGCGCCTCGAAGCCTTTACGCCAGCGCTGGCGCAGGCCAAAGAGCAGGGGCTGATTGAGAGCTGGCGGCAGATCCCGCTCAACTCCCTCGCTCGCCAGCAGCAGGATGTGGCGCTGATTGGACAGAGTGTGCCGACCGTACGCCAGGTGCTGAGCCAGGCGGGCATTACGCTGAATGAACCGGATACCCGCCCGATGCCAGTTACGCCGGAGCAGTGGCTGAACAGCCCGGTGAGCGAAGGCTGGCGGCTGATGTGGATCACCCTGAAAAATGGCCAGAGCGGCGTACTGGTGCCGGTCAACGGCGTGAAGGCCAGCGATGCGCTGAATCAACTGGCGGAGCAGGCCACGGGCGTGGTGTGGGTCGATCGCAAAGCCAGTTTCGACAATCTGTTCGCGCTGTACCGCACCCTGCTGGGCGGCTTGCTGGGCGTGGCGCTGGTGGTGATTGCCATCGGCGCGGTGGCGCGGCTTGGCCTGCGCAAAGGCGCGATAAGCCTGGTACCGTCGCTGCTGTCGCTCACCACCGGCCTTGCAGTGCTGGCGTTTACCGGCCACAGTCTGAACCTGTTTTCCCTGCTGGCGCTGGTGCTGGTATTAGGGATCGGGATTAATTACACGCTGTTTTTCAGCAATCCGCGCGGCACGCCGCTGACCTCGCTGCTCGCCGTCACCGTGGCGATGATCACCGCGCTGTTGACCCTCGGGATGCTGGTGTTCAGCAGTACCCAGGCGATCGCCAGCTTTGGGATTGTCTTGTGCAGCGGGATTTTCACCGCCTTTGTGCTATCGCCGCTGGCGATGCCCGACCGAAAAGAGAGAAAGAAACGATGAAGCAGACACTCTGGCGCGCGGGCCTGTTGCTGGCGGCGCTGTGGCTCGCGGGTTGCAGCCACTCCACGCCAACAGAAACACGCCCTAAAGCCTGGCTGAAGCCGGGGGTACAGGTGACGCTACCACCGCCGGGCATCACCCCGGCGGTCAGTTCTCAACAATTGCTCACCGGCAGCTTTAACGGGCAAACCCAGTCGCTGCTGGTGTTGCTCAACGCCGATGAGCAAAAGCTCTCGCTGGCCGGGCTGTCATCGGTAGGCATCCGCCTGTTTTTGTTGACCTATGATAAAGCGGGCATCCATACCGAGCAGTCAATTGTGGTGCCGCAACTGCCACCTGCCAGCCAGGTGCTGGCGGACGTGATGCTGAGCCACTGGCCGCTCGCCGCCTGGCAAACCCAGTTGCCGAAAGGCTGGACGCTGCGTGATATCAATGATCGCCGTGAACTGCGCGACGGCAGCGGCAAGCTGGTGACGGAAATCACCTACCTGCAGCGCAAAGGCAAACGCGAGCCGATCAGCATTGAGCAGCACGTGTTCCATTACCACATCACCATTCAATATCTTGGTGACTGATATGATTTATATTTCTGCGATTGGTATGGTCAACGCGTTGGGCAACACGCTCGACGATATCGCCCGTCATCTCTCACTCGGCGTCGCGCCGGGCATGAAACCGCGCCAGGGCTGGCTGGTTAACGGCGAGGACGCGGTGCTGGGCGGCGTAGAGGGCGACCTGCCCGCTATTCCTGCGCATCTTGCCGCCCACCGCTCGCGCAATAACCAGTTGCTGCTGGCAGCGCTGGCGCAGATCCAGCCGCAGGTGGATGACGCCATTGCCCGCTACGGCAACGCGCGCGTGGCGGTGATCCTCGGCACCAGCACTTCCGGGCTGGACGAGGGCGACCGGTTTGTGAGCCATCACCATCACCGCGAGCGCGACGATAACTGGCACTACTACCAGCAGGAGTTAGGCGATCCGTCGCGTTTCCTGAGCCAGTATCTTGAACTCGCAGGCCCGGCGTATACCCTTTCCACCGCCTGCTCCTCCAGCGCCCGCGCCATTATCAGTGGCCGCCGCCTGATTGAAGCCGGTCTGGTGGATGTGGCGATTGTCGGCGGCGCGGATTCGCTCAGCCGGATGCCGGTGAACGGTTTTGACAGCCTGGAGTCGTTTTCCACTACCCTTTGCCAGCCGTTCGCCCGCGAGCGTTGCGGTATCACCATTGGCGAGGCGGCGGGCCTACTGCTGCTCACCCGCGAGCCGCAGCCGCTGACGCTGTTGGGCGTGGGCGAATCCAGCGACGCGTTTCATATTTCCGCGCCGCATCCCGAAGGCGAAGGGGCGATCCGGGCGATTCACCAGGCGTTGCAGGACGCCGGGCTGACGCCGCAGGATATCGGCTATATCAATCTGCACGGCACCGCCACGCCGCTTAACGATCAGATTGAGTCGAAAGTGGTAAACGCGATTTTCGGCACCTCCACGCCAGGCAGTTCTACCAAGCACTTAACCGGGCATACCCTGGGCGCGGCGGGCGTCACCGAAGCGGCGCTCAGCGCGCTGATCCTGCTACGCGGGCTGGATTTACCGGCTCAGGACTTCCGCAACTCGACGCCGGACGACAGTCTGCCGGAATGCGGTTTGCTGCACGCTCCCGCGCCGCTGGCCCGTCCGGTTATCCTGTCGAATTCCTTCGCGTTCGGCGGCAATAATGCCAGCCTGATTATTGGGAGAGGTTGATGAGCGGTTACCTCACACCAGGCGATTATTTACCCCACGAGGCGCCGATGCTCTTGCTGGACGAGGTCCTGAGCGTCAGCGCCGACAGCGCCCGTTGCCGGGTTGCGCTCAGCGCGGATGGCGTGCTTGCGCCGTTTCTGGATAGCGAAGGCCGCCTGCCCGGCTGGTACGCGCTGGAACTGATGGCGCAGACCGTCGGCGTCTGGTCCGGCTGGCATCGCCACCAGCAGGGCGAAAAGCGAATTTCGCTCGGCATGGTGCTGGGCGCGCGGGATCTGGAATCTACAGTCAGCCACTTCCCCGCCGACGCCACGCTGGATATCGCGGTACAGTTGCTGATGCAGGACAGCCGCTTCGGCAGCTTTGAGGCAACGATTTACCAGGGCGAACAGCCCGTGGCGACGGGACGTATTAATACTTTTCAGCCGGACGAGGCTGAATTAGCACAGTTATTTAACCAGGGATCACCACAATGAGTCGTTCAGTTCTGGTCACCGGGGCCAGCAAAGGCATTGGCCGGGCCATCGCCGTTAAACTGGCTGCGGACGGGTTTACCGTCGGCGTGCATTACCATCGCGACCAGGCAGGCGCACAGCAGACGCTGGAGCAGATCGCGGCGGCGGGCGGCCAGGGCCGTTTGCTGAGTTTTGACGTGGGCAACCGCGAGCAGTGCCGCACGGCGATTGAACAGGACATCGAGGCCCACGGCGCGTGGTACGGCGTGGTAAGCAACGCTGGCATCGCCCGCGACGGCGCGTTCCCGGCGCTGAGCGATGAAGACTGGGACGGCGTGATCCACACCAATCTCGACAGTTTTTACAACGTTATCCAGCCCTGTGTGATGCCGATGATCGGCCTGCGCAGCGGCGGGCGTATTATTACCTTGTCATCGGTTTCCGGGATCATGGGCAACCGCGGCCAGGTGAACTACAGCGCCGCCAAAGCCGGGATTATCGGGGCGACCAAAGCGCTGGCTATCGAACTGGCGAAGCGCAAAATCACCGTTAACTGTATCGCCCCCGGCCTGATCGACACCGGGATGATTGACATGGAAGAGGCCGCGCTGAAAGAAGCGATGAGCATGATTCCCATGAAACGTATGGGCCAGGCGGATGAAGTCGCCGGGCTCGCCAGCTACCTGATGTCGGATATCGCCGGTTACGTCACCCGCCAGGTTATCTCTGTAAACGGAGGCATGTTATGACACGTCGCGTTGTTATTACCGGTATGGCCGGGGTCACCGCGTTTGGCGAAACCTGGCAACAGGTGGCGGCACGGCTGAAACAGGGCGAAAACGCCGTGCGTCATATGCCGGAATGGCAGGTTTACGACGGGCTGCACACGTTGCTGGGCGCGCCGATAGACGATTTCGCGCTGCCGGAGCATTACACCCGCAAACGCATCCGCTCAATGGGCCGGGTATCGCTGATGTCGACCCGCGCCACCGAACTGGCGCTTGAACAGGCGGGATTGATTGGTGAGGAAGTGCTCACTAATGGCGAAACCGGGATTGCCTATGGTTCTTCCACCGGCAGCACCGGGCCGGTGAGCGAATTCGCCACCATGCTCACCGAGAAGCACACCAATAACATCACCGGCACCACCTATGTGCAGATGATGCCGCACACCACGGCGGTGAATACTGGGCTGTTCTTCGGGCTGAAAGGCCGGGTGATCCCCACGTCCAGCGCCTGCACCTCCGGCAGCCAGGCGATTGGCTACGCCTGGGAAGCGATTCGCCACGGTTATCAGACGGTAATGGTCGCGGGCGGTGCGGAAGAATTGTGTCCGTCAGAAGCGGCGGTATTCGATACGCTGTTCGCCACCAGCCAGCGCAACGACGCGCCGAAAACCACCCCGTCGCCGTTTGATAAAAACCGCGATGGCCTGGTGATTGGCGAAGGCGCGGGGACGCTGATCCTCGAAGAGCTGGAGCACGCCAAAGCGCGCGGCGCAACGATTTACGGCGAGATTGTCAGCTTCGCCACCAACTGCGATGCGGCGCATATTACCCAGCCACAGCGGGAAACCATGCAGATATGCATCGAAAAAGCGCTGAAGATGGCGGGCCTCGGGCCGCGTGATATCGGCTATATCAGCGCCCACGGCACCGCCACCGATCGCGGCGACATCGCCGAAAGCCAGGCCACCGAAGCGCTATTCGGCGCGCATACGCCCATCTCATCACTGAAAAGCTACTTCGGGCACACTCTCGGCGCGTGCGGCGCGCTGGAGGCCTGGATGAGCCTGGAGATGATGCGTGAAGGCTGGTTCGCCCCAACCCTGAACCTCCAGCAGCCCGACGAGCAGTGCGGCGCGCTGGATTACATCATGGGCGAACCGCGCTATATCGACTGCGAGTTCCTGCAAAGCAACAACTTCGCCTTTGGCGGCATTAACACGTCGCTGGTGATCCGCCGCTGGTCGTAACTATGCTGCGGCTGATTAAAGGTGAAATTGCACAGCTCAGCGCGCCGGAAGTGGTGGCGCGCTGGTTGCCAGCGGATATCGCCGCCGCTGCGCCCGAAGGCCCGCGCCGCCAGAGCTGGCTGGCGGGCCGGGTGATACTGGCGGCGCATTGCCCCTCAGAAAGTTTGCAAGCACTCACTTTCAATCAGCACGGCAAACCCACCTTTGCCCGCCCCGGCGCGCCGCATTTCAATATGAGCCACAGCGGCGACCGGATCGTGCTGGCCATTGACGACCGCGCGCCGGTCGGCGTGGATATTGAGATCCTGCGCCCGCGCCGCGCCTGGCAGCGCATCGCCGCAGACTACTTCGGTGAGGCTGAACGCCAGCGCTTAGCCGCCCTGCCGCACGCTGAACAGTTACTGGCCTTCTGGCGCGGCTGGACGCTGCGGGAAGCGGTACTGAAACAACGCGGCGGCAGCGTCTGGCAAATGGCGGCGCTGGACGTGTCGCCCGACTCGCTTAACCAGCAGAATTTGTTTACCGGATGGCACCACGGCACCACGGCGATGATTGCCGTCTGCGCCGCCCATCCGTTTGACCTCACTCTCAGCGTCATGACTGGCGTTTAAGCCGCTACACGGCGCGCCGCCTGATAGTGCGAGCGCCAGTAGTCATTGCTCAGGGAGGAAATCGTTACGCCCTGGTGGGTCGAGGCGTGGATAAATTCATCGCCGCCAATAAACACCCCCACGTGGCGCTGGCTACGGCCCGTTTTGAAAAACACCAAATCGCCGGGCTTTAATTCACCGCGCGAAACCGCCCTGCCGTGGCGCATCTGTTCAGCGGCGGTACGCGGCAGCGATAACGCGGCGGATTCAGAAAACAGGTGTTGCATCAGCGCCGAGCAGTCTACGCCACGGTGGCTACTGCCGCCCATATGATAATGGGTGCCTTTCCAGGCGGCATATTGCTGTAATAATCGCGCTTTCAAAACGTCATTGGTGACATCGCGGGCAATAAACATTCTGCCGCTATGCATTCGATTTACCTGAAAGCGTGATGAATGCAATTCTGGGGATAATTCAGCCGCAAAGGTTACCCGTGAAATAATAACCAATAAAATAATAAATAATGACTTAAGCATAACCATTAATCGCTGAGTGATTTGCTCCTTACCAGAGGGCGGGAACCCGGTTCGAATAGCCTTTTCGAGAGGCCAACCTTAACAGCAGGTGATAACTCACTCAATTTACATTCACTACAACAACCATTAAGCCCATAGGAATCGCCGTATATTTCAGGCTGTTAGACCAGATGATAGGATAAAAGCGTTAATAATCCTCCCATCCGGGTTCAGGATTAATCTGAAGTTAATGTCTTCTAACACAATTTAATTTTCGCCTTAGTGAGTTTACGGCAAAATAGGATAAATAATCGCGTAATAGCGACAAAATAAAAGCATGACTTATTTCGCATTTGGCAAGGCATAACATTTTATGATGCTGGATATCGTTCGAAACGCATTGGATGTGCGACGTGTTAAAAAGTGCGCGCGTAAACAAATGGCGCTGATTAATTTAACCTGGCTGGCACGTAATTTTGATAAAGCCAATGCCCGGCTTGCGGTATACGGCAAAACTTACGCCATTGATGATTCACACTTACCGGTAGAAATGCCGCTTCCCATACAGTACATCGCGCCGGGGCTGCCGCTGGAGAGCATCATTCAGGATCTGATGGCGCAGTTTTTTTGCTACTTACCGGCGCACATGTCGGAGATCCGTATCCTAGAGGATTTGCCCGGCATTTTGACCCTGGGGTTGTTTATTCGCGGCAGCGACACGCGGCTCATGGAATACACCCTGGTGGATGAAGTCGCCTGGTATTTGTTTCACTGCGGATGGGAAGTCTCGGTATCGGAGGAGATGCTGGAGCAAGCCGACGCGCGTTATCGTCAGCTTACCCGGCATGAGGTTGCGCACCACGCGCCATCATGACAGCGTAATGCGTGTATCTGGCCCGCACAGGCGAATCGGCTGCCCGGCATCAAGCTTTGCAAGAAACTGGCTGTGTTTGCTGCTGCTGATCCCGGTACTGCACCACAACAAATGGTGTTCATAGCGTTGGGTTGAAACCGCCGGGGTATCGCTTACCCGCGAGGAGAGTTCAACATCGAAACCCTGGCGCGTCAGCCGGATCGCCTCCATCCAGACATCGGTCTCATCTTCGACGCTGATGGCTTCGAGGAACAGCGGCACCCGTTTAGTACGCCAGGCATGACGCATAACGCACCGGGCACGGTGCAATACCGCGCCATGGAAGCGGAAAAGGCGTCGCGCCGCGCCGCTCATGATATCTTCTTCACGCAGCCATTTATTTAATGGCCGCAGCACGTGCTTAATATAATCATCGCCGCAATAATCATGGTCAATTTGCCGCATCAGTCGCGTCAGCGTCCGGTCAGAACCATATTCAAGCTGCCATAATAATTCGCCGCGATGGGCAGACCAGCCGGGCGTCCAGGACTGTTTTCCTTCTAATTGCCACAGGCGTATTTCATTCAGCGTTGCGCCGCTAGCCGCCATATTAACGACATGGTGAATCTCGCCAATCTGCTCAACTTTCCAGCCGGTTTCTGAATCGTGGAGGCTGATTAATCCTGATTTTGACCACCGTTCGATGCAGGCCGGGTGGTTGCCGGTAATCGCGCAAATAGCTTCGGTTGAAAAAGTTATCATTCGAACCCCTTAGTGAGGGGAGAATTGCCGCCGGATGTAATCCGGGGATGGAGGACTATTGTGGACCCTTCTGCCGTAAAAATATACGTTTATTTATTAACCGGCTAAATGCGTTCGCTCAATAATTATTCCCCATTATAATCATGGACTAATAAACACGTAAAGATATATGATGTATAATATGATTAAAAATTCGGCGCTTCGCTTGCTTATTAGTGAGTAGACTTTTTCGCTGTAAAATAGCATCAGAAAGCGGTGAAGAATAAAATTAAGAGAATTCCCGCGCTGATAAATATATTTTCCAGGCGCTTTTTGATCATTATTGATGTTTAAACGTGATTAACCGCTTAAGCATTTATTTTCGCCTCATAGAACATTCTGAAAATTACTCAAGAAAAGCTATGTAAAGTCCATTAAATATCCGAACAAAAATTAAAACTATTCGCGGGTTCGCCGTCTGGAGTCTACCTTTATTAATCCCGCACATAAACGAGACGCGAACCATGACGATTAATGATAAACGCCATCTTCACTACCCCCGCCCACCTTTTGTTGAGCAACCGCAAAAAGCGCCCGGCCTGGCCTCAGAAATGAAGCCGCTGCCCGATCATGGCGAAACCAGTTATATTGGCTCGGGTAAACTGGAAGGGAAAAAAGCATTAATCACCGGCGGTGATTCCGGTATTGGCCGCGCCGTGGCGATTGCATTTGCCCGTGAAGGCGCAGACGTGGCGATTAATTATCTGCCGGAAGAAGAAACCGATGCGGCTGCGGTAATTGCTTTAATTGCCTCAGAAGGAAAAAAAGCCGTTGCTATTCCTGGCGATATTCGTTCAGAAACCTTTTGCCAACAGTTAGTTGAAAAAGCCGTTCAACAACTGGGCGGTCTGGATATTCTGGTGAACAATGCCGGTCGCCAACAATATTGCGAATCGATTGAAGAACTGACCACTGAAGCCTTCGACGATACCTTTAAAACCAACGTATATGCCCCGTTCTGGATCACCAAAGCCGCCGTGCCGCATCTCCAGGAAGGCGCAGTGATCATCAACACCTCCTCGGTACAGGCCTATAACCCCAGCGATATTCTGCTCGACTACGCCCAGACCAAAGCCTGTAACGTGGCCTTCACCAAGTCGCTGGCGAAACAGCTGGGCAAGAAAGGCATCCGCGTTAACGCCGTCGCGCCAGGCCCTTACTGGACACCGTTACAGTCCAGCGGCGGCCAGCCGCAAGAGAAAGTCATGCAGTTCGGCGCGACCGCACCGCTGGGCCGCCCTGGCCAGCCGGCGGAAATCGCGCCGCTGTATGTCACCTTCGCTTCTGACGTTTGCTCATTTGCTTCCGGCCAGGTGTGGTGCTCAGACGGCGGTACAGGAACGCTATAATTAGACGGTCGTCGCTACCGACGACCGCTGCTGGCGCAAGGGGATTGCCTGATGAAAAACCAGTCTTACCACCATCACCAACGTATCGATGGCTATGCGGGCCTCGGCGATTATGCCGCCATCGGCGACGGACGTTCCGTCGCCCTGATC
Organism: Atlantibacter sp. MEI4A-1023; assembly: GCF_056155425.1. NCBI lineage: Bacteria > Pseudomonadati > Pseudomonadota > Gammaproteobacteria > Enterobacterales > Enterobacteriaceae > Atlantibacter > Atlantibacter sp. MEI4A-1023. Next base: position 251,105 of record NZ_CM149568.1, on the reverse strand, counting down.
GCGCCGGACGGTGCCATCGACTGGTGGTGCGCCCCCAATATGGATTCGCCGCCGCTGTTTGACCGGATCCTTGACGCTAACCAAGGCGGCTATTTCCAGATAGCGCCGTCAGGCGATTATCAGGTCGAACGGCGATACCGGGAAAACAGTAATGTGCTGGAAACCTGCTTTAAAACGCCCACCGGCGAGGTCCGCTTCACGGAATCCCTGAACAGTACGTTCGCTGGCCGCCTACCGTGGTGTGAACTGGCACGGCGTATTGAAGGCGTAAAGGGCGAGGTGCAGCTTAAGCTCACTTTCGCGCCCGGCACGGCGGCCTACACCCGCGCCCCGTGGATCGCGCCGTCCCGGCTGGGCGATGTGGTGCACATCGGCGATTTAATGGCGATGCTGCGAACGCCAGACGAGATGGATTGCACGCTAAAAGATGACCAGAGGATCGAAGGGTCTTTTACGGTGCGTGAAGGCGAGCGTACCCTGGTCGCCCTGCTGGTCAGCCAGAAGGAGCCGCTGGCGGTGCCGACCATGGAATCGATTGACGAGCGTATCGAGAACAGCGACCACGCCTGGCGGCACTGGACCGAGCATTTAACCTATCAGGGCGAGTTCAAAACCCACGTTAACCGCTCGGCGCTGGCGCTGAAATTCCTGCTTTACTCCCCTACCGGCGCGCTGGCAGCGGCCCCAACCACCTCGCTGCCGGAAGGTATCGGCGGAATAAAAAACTATGACTATCGCTACGCCTGGATCCGGGACGCCTGCCTGATTATTCGCGCCTTTGCGTTTATCGGCGCGCTGGCGGAGTGCAAAGCGGCGTTTTCCTGGCTGACCAACACCATTATTCGCCACGAAGGGTCGCTGCGGGCCTGCTACACCCTGGATGGCGATATCGTACCGGACGAAAAATTCCTGCCGTTGGAAGGCTATATGGGCTCCCAGCCGGTGCGGCTCGGCAATAACGCCCAGAGCCAGCAGCAGCTCAGCATGTATGGCGATATGCTGGAGACGGCGTTTTTGTTCGTTAACGCCGGGCACGTGCTGGATCTCACCACCGCGCGCCTGCTGGCGAAGCTTGCCAATGAATGCGCCGACCTGTGGCGGCAGGACGATTCCGGCATCTGGGAACTGCACGAGCGCCGTCATTACACCCATTCGAAAATCGCCTGTTGGATCACGCTGGATATCGCCATACGCCTGGCGGAGGAAGGCCATATCGAGACAACCTGGCTGCATCGTTGGGAACGTGAAAAAACGCGCATCAGCGAATGGGTGGAAACCCACTGCTGGTCTGAAGAAAAGCAGGCGTATACCTTTTACGCCGGGACCGACAAACTCGACGCCGCGCTGGGCCTGGTGTGGTATTACGGGCTAAAGGTGAACCCGGATCGCATGAAATCCACCTATGACGCGATAGTCGAGGAGCTGGGGCACGGCACCCCGATGCTTTACCGCTACAGCGAAGTGGAGCGCGAAGAGAGTACGTTTGTCGCCTGCTCGTTCTGGCTGGTGGAAGCCTGGGCGCGGCTGGGGGATCGGCAAAAAGCCCGGGGTTATATGAACCACATCCTGGAAACGCTGTGCGATAAGGGCAACGTCGAAACCTTCAATGAGATGTTCGACGTACGTACCGGCGAATGGCGCGGCAACGTGCCGCAGGGCTTAAGCCATTTAGCGCTGATCTGCGCGGCGGATGCCTTAGCCGGAAACCGCTTCTGGGTTAAAGAGGACGAATAGCCGTTACGCCGCCGTTGAGCATACGCTTAACGGCGGCAGTGCCTTACAGCACCCGTTCCGGCCAGAGCACGTCTGGAACGCCGTTCAGCACCGGTCTTGCGAACAAGAAACCCTGAAAGCGCTGAACGCCCGCAGCCTCCAGCCAGCACCACTCCTCTACTTTCTCCACGCCTTCGGCGACGACGCTGATTTCCAGCGCCGAACAACAGCTCAGGATCGCCTGCACAATCGCTTGTTTTGGCCCATGCACGTGAATGTCGCTGACAATACTGCGGTCGATTTTCAGTTTATCCGGCTGGAAGCGGGTTAATAACGACAGCCCGGCAAACCCGGAGCCAAAATCGTCAATCGCCAGGCCAATGCCCGCTGAACGCAGCTCGCGCACCGCAACCTGAAATGCGTCGAAGCGGGATATCACTTCATCTTCCGTCACCTCGACGATCACCTGCTCCGGCACCAGACCGTTCCGGGCGATTTGCTCCAGCAAAATATTCACCGCGTTCGGCACCGTTACCAGCGACATCGGCAGTAAATTAATGGAGATCTTATGGTCGCCAATGCCGATTTTATTGGCCAGCGCAAAGGCCCAGGCTTTGGAATAGAGGTCGGCTTCATGCAATTTATCGTGCGGAATGGCGCTGAAATATTCCTGGGGAGAACCACCGTCCGGGCTGCGGATCAACGCTTCAAGAGAACTGATTTTTCCTTCCAGTGGTTCAACGATGGGTTGCAGGGCAAACTGGCAGGGCTGCGCTGACGCCAGAGGCACGGTGATAGAGTCAAAGGCCCGGCTATCCTGGATAAACGACCAGTCGCGGGGCTCGGTGCTGTGCGTTAACAGGCTTTTCCAGTCGCCCTTGATAAACGCTTTAATAAATTTGTAGACACGATCATCGCCTGCCAGGTCGAAAAACCGCGAACGCTTGATGAGTGGCATACGAAACATTGCGCTCTGCTGCGCGCTGCGCAGGTCAATCAGCTCCATACCCAGATTATTGAAGCGCCGCCGCGGCGCATAATCGCGCATCAGCTCTACCACGCTATCGTGCCGGGGGTCTTTGCAGAGGGTTCGGTACAGGAAGTTGACTGATTCCAGCGGTCCTTCAAGGACCTGCAGAAAATGCGTACCGTCAAACAGCAGGATGCCCGTGACTTGTAAGCTTTCATTTTTCGCCTGCGCCCTGGCTACCAGCGGCGGTAATTGTTCAGGGCTAAACCCTGAATTTAAGCGACTCCGGTAGATTAACGTCGAAAGCATCAAATCAAGTCCTTTTGCGTAGGAGACGTGCTAAGGAGATAAGCATCGCGTAGCGAGCTTAAGCAGTCTCAGAATACCTTTAAATTTTTGGAAATAACAACCAGCCTGGCTAAGAAATAGAGTCGTCAGAGGAGTATGCGCATAATGGCCATAATCAATTAAGGGATAAAGAATAATTTTTTAGGTCTGCACCGGGGATAGCGCAAGAAAAGAGAGTTCAGGTCATTAAAATGAAAGAGTTTCATCACATAAGTGAAATACTTACAACCACCGGGCCATCGCCCGGTGGCATAAACTCACAACCGCTATTTCTGTTCGGGTTTTTTATCGCCCGATTCTGGTGCGTTGGTCGGATCGTCTTTTTCTTTTTCGTCAACGTTCAGATTTACGAATAATTTCATTATGCCTCCTCAGTGTCTGGGATATTTTCAGCAGTAAAAGTATGGTTCAGGCTGCCGATTTTGTCATACAGAAAAATCTTTATCAGGATTTTCCGGGCATAGCGCGTTATGCCGTCACGCTTATTTGCCGCTGCGTTTAAACCCACCGGGAATAATCAGGGATATATCATATTATTTATTTTGCGCCGTACTTATTGCGGATCTTAATTATTTTCAGGCTGTAACGTTTAAATAATGACCGTGGGTTCAGGATTGTTCTGATACAAAACCCCACGTTTCATTTTAAATATAAAGAGGATTGCAATTCATGTTTTGTTGTTTCCGTTAACACTTTGATACTTAACCATCAACCTGGTAATGGAGATTATTATGTTTTCGCATTGGCTGGTTCATAAAAAAGGCGCGATAAACGATCTTTTTTTCCCGGTACGTATTGGCAATAAGCTCTGCCTGATCCTCCGTAAAGGCGGCGTGATATATAAGCCAGCCAGTTGGCTAAAAAAGGAAAAAAATCATCTTTTCAGGCTGAATAAATTTTAAGTGTTCGGGCTTCACCTGCGCCGCGAAAAAACGCATCGTGCAGCGCGACCTGATTTCGGCCACGGTGTTTTGCGGAATAAAGCGCGGTATCCGCCGCGCTGTATAACGACTCAAAATCGCTACCGCGCATTCCGAGGCTAACGCCGATGCTGGCAGTGACCAGTTGATCCGGCATCACGTCCAGCGGCGAGGCGTTCAGCGAAGCGTGAATATAACCCGCCGTGATCATGGCGTCCTCAATTCGCGCGTTGGGCAGCAGAATGGTAAATTCTTCACCCCCAACCCGGCCAATAGCCGCAAACTCCGGCACCGCGCGGCGGACCCGTGCCACCAGTGAACAAATCACTTTATCGCCCATCGGATGGCCGTGTTCATCGTTGATCCGTTTGAAATGATCGATATCCAACAGGATCAGCGCCACATTGCCCTGAGCCAGCGCCTGGTTGATCTGATTGATGATGGCGCTGCGGTTAAATACCGCCGTCAGAGGATCGTGCGTCGCCTCGTATTCCAGTTGTTTTGCCAGCTGTTGTAGCTGTTCGTTGATACGGTTTAACTCGCGTTCCGCGCGGTCGCTGCGGGAAATGAGCCGGTAGGATTCGCGGATCAGGCGCTGATAGCGCAGGGCCAACACCAGCAACTCTTCGCGGCAAGCGTCCGCTGGCAGCGAGGCGTTGGCGGCAGCTTTCCGCGCCTCCTCCAGTACCGAAAATTCGTCCCTGAATAATTCATTAATATCTAACATGCGCTCAAATCCGCAATCAGCGTGACGTTCAGCGCCGGGAAATCAAGGCTCAGTTCCTGGCCGAACTCTTCGGAAATATCATCCTCGGCATCGTAATACCAGTGCAAATAACACGGCTTTCCGGCCTGCGCAAAGCGGTTCAGCGCGTCAAAAAACTCAAACAGCAGTTTGGTGCTTGAACTGTTGAAATAGCTCAGCGCCACGTGAACCGCCACGGGGTGCGGAACGGCGCTTTCCTGAAGCCATGTCTCAACCGCCTCCAGCAGCGGACGAAAAAACGCAGCGGCGTTTTCAGGGTAGGCTTCACCTTTGATCATCAGGCAGCAGCCCGGAAAATCAAAATGGACTTCCGGGGTAGAGTGCGTGGCGGCAAGCGCGATGGACGGCGTTAACGTAGTATCAGTCATGGCAAAAGGTTGCCTTCAGGTGGAAGGCGGACAACGGGCTGGCCGCCAGTGGATGTAAGCGATATTCCAGCGGTTCGCTGGTGTCTCGCGCCATAGTCAGCAAGCCGATATTCGCGCCTTTGCTGGTCGGTGGCGCTTCGCTGCGCAGGCCCTGTTTCCAGGCCTGTTTAATTTCGTCCTGCGTCATGCTGCGCAAGACTTCAAGGTTGGTCTGGAGTAACGATGACGTCTCTTCGCCCACCAGATTGGCGGTTTCAAGGTAGTAATGGCGATGATCGGTGTGGAAGCACAGCGAGCCGAAGCGCAACTCTTCCTGCCCGGTACACAAATAGCGTTCGTCCGACGAGTAGCGGACAATGTTCTGCCCCATCTCGACGAACACAGAAAACAGGCGACGGCGAATGGCCGATGAGGATTCGTGCTTATCCAGCCAGACCCGAATGACCTCCCCCATCGCAATAATGTTCTGTTGAGAAAAATAGCCGGTATAAAACAGTGCGACGTCACTGTGACGCGACAACCCAAACAGGGGCATCAGCACCGCTTCTTTTACCTGAATGTCGTTCATTTTCATCTGCATCTCACCAGCGGAAGCCAAACCATGTCATGTCGTCCCGGCACATCTGCTCGCCCTGCCAGCTTTTTAACGCGGCCAGCAGCGCGTCGGAACGCTGCGCCATCGGCTGCGCGCGCGCCTGCAACAGCAGCGCCTGGATGCGTTTTTTGCCAAACATGATCCCGCGCTCGCCGCCAATCTGGTCGGTGACGCCGTCGCTAACAATCAGCAACTGATCGCCGCGCCTGAGCGGGCACTGATGGCGCTGCCACTTGTAATCCGAGGGCGTATCGGTATAGCCCAGGCCTTTGCGGTCGCCGCTCAGTGTCGTGACCGCATCCGCCTCGGCTGCCAGTTGAAAAGCGTGCATCTGGGCATTGGCCCATACCAGCCTGCTGTTTTCGGTATCAACAAACAGCGCGATAGCGTCGCAGCCGTCGTTAGACTGGCTTTTCTCTGCGCTGGGATGGAGCTGGCTCAGGGTGTGTTTAATGTGCTGGTTGATGATGCTCAACAGCCGCTCAGGCTCATGGGGCGGTACCTGATTCAGCGCTTTTTCCAGCGCCGAGGCGAAAATAAACGTCATAAACGCGCCCGGCACGCCGTGCCCGGTGCAATCGGCCACCACCTGTAGCCAGCCGTGCTCGAACGGGTAAAAGGCGTAGATGTCGCCGCCCACGCAGTCGCGTGGATGCCAGTACAGGCACCAGTCGTCGAGATGGGTTTCCATCGACTGGCGCGAGCGGTTAAGCATTGATTCCTGGATCACCCGCGCATATTCGATGCTCTGCATAATCTGCTGGTGCTGCTTCGCCTGGAGATCAGAAACGGTTTTAATCAGATCGATACCCAGCCCGATGCCCACATAATGCCCATCATCGGTGAGAATAAAGCCTTCCGTCACCGCTTTATCACCGGTTTCGATTACCCGATCCGCCAGATAATCCAGCCCGGCGTTGACCTCAACGATCAGCGGCGTTTTATCCATAAACGCGATGCAGCTTTTCTGATCGTACAGTTCATGAAAGAACGGGCGGCTCATCTGAGAAAGAAAAATATGGCGGTTGATCATGCCAATGGGCCGGTTCAGTTCCAGTACCGGCAGGCCAATCAGCGATTTATGGTGATTAAACAGCGCCATAACCTGCTGGTTATTGGACGAAGGTGTCACGTGCGGCACCACGATACGCAGCATCCCTGCGTTCAGCTCGCGTGACGAAGAAACCATTGCCAGGGGTAAATCCATGATGGGTGATGACTCATTACCGTAAGAATTATCTTAGGGTAAGAGCCAATTGTGACAGTTTTATCTCAGCGACGCGGTCTGGCTAAAATCAAGATAAAATAATCCCTTAAAGCAAATCTCGCCTGTTGAACACTACGGGTAAAAGCGCGCCATCATCAGCATCAGCAATGGCGTCGTCACCGTGGAAAGCACCGTGGTCAGCAGCATGCTGGTCGCCGTTGCGCCCTGTAGCGCATTGAATTTTTGCGCCATCAGATACACGTTTACGCCCACGGCCATCGACCCCAGCAGTACCACTACCTGGCTTTCCTGCTGCGGCAGATGCAATAAAATTGCCGCCCCCCAAACCATTAGCGGCATTACGATGAGCTTTAAAATGCTGATTGCCGCGCTCTCGCGCAGGCCGTGGCGGATTTTGTAGCGCGCCAGGCTCATACCCAGAGTGACCAGCGTCAGCGGTGCGGAAACCTGGCCCAGCAGGGTGACGGGCGAATCGATGATATACGGCAGCGGGCGACGCAGAAGGCTCCAGGCGAAGCCGGTAAAGATGCCGATAATGATCGGATTACGCACCACGTTAATCAGCGTTTTCACGATGCCGCGCAGGGAAAAGCTACCGCTTTGCGCCCACTCCACGGAGACCGTCACCAGCGTCCAGAGGATCAGGCTGTTAAACACCAGCACCAGCGCCACTGACGGCAGGCTGGCCTGGCCCAGCAGAATAATCGCCACCGGAATGCCGAGCATGACGTTGTTCGAGAAAATCCCGCCGAGGCTGAACACCGACGAGGAAACCGGATCGAGATGGAACAGATGTTTTGCCACCAGACGGCCAATAAAATAGACCACGAAGCAGCTACCAAAAAAGGCAATCAATAAGCGCATGTCCACCGGCGGGCTTTCGTAGAACTTGCTCATGACCTTAAACAGCATGCACGGCAGCGCCACGGTAAAGCAGAAGCGGTTGAGCCCTTCTGCTACCGAATCCGGCCAACCGGCGAAGCGCCCGATGCCATATCCCGTCGCCATTAATAAAAACAGCGGTGCCGACAGCACAACCTGATGTGAGAGTTGCCCGAAGAAGCCGATCGATTCCATTCTTATCCCTGCCAGAAACATTAAGCTGATAATTTTTTAATCGTTTTTTGTCAGTATAAGGGATTCGGATCGGTGCGTCAGGTGACGTTACGCCTGGCGGATAATTTTGTGCATTTGCCTGGCGGCGACCAGCGAACCTCGCCGCGTTAGCCTGCACGCGCGTTTTATCGACCGGCAATACCACCCAAAAGGCAAAATAAAAACCACTGCGCTGAATCGAGTCATAATGATCGTTTACAGGGTGCTATTTTCAGAATAAACAGTGATTCGTTGCGGCATTATCACGGGTAAAAGACGCGCTTATTTTTTCAAATAACAGCGGTGCCGCAGAATATTTAACAATTCGCCGCCAATTAAAAAAGCAAAACGGATGAATAATTTACCCATCAAAAATACTCCCTTTTAAGTATATTTTTCTACACGCCAACGCTTGCCGATTTACCGTTAAAAAATAACCTTAAAGATTTAGCTTAAAGTGCATAATTTTCAGAATATTAGTGCCATTTAATTTTCACTTTCGCCTTTTAAACCCTTGTACCCCGCCATTTTTAACCCGTGCTCAAAATTTAAACCGTTTTAACAACACTATTTGAGATCACAAAACGCCCACCCCTCGATAACACTCACCCTACAAATTGACCTTGAACAAAAATAGACCTTTTTGTCTGTGATAATTTTCGCACGGCAATTTCTGCAATGTGGTGCTTTTCCTACACCCAACACCCGGGAAGTTTCTCCGGCCAATAACTAACCATTAATGAGTAATTAATTTTAGTTAGCGGCAGGATTATTTAACTGGCATCACCCTTTACCAATAAAGAAGAAGAGAAAAATAACTTCTGTTTCTGGTTAAGGAATGAGGTTCAAAACAAAATTATTCACCATCACATGGGGTAAACAATGGATGTGAATCGCAGGCAATTTTTCCGGATTTGCGCCGGTGGCCTGGCAGGTACCACCGTTGCCGCTCTGGGATTTGCGCCCAAAACGGCACTGGCGGGTATTCGCGACTATAAATTGTTGCGCTCTACCGAAACCCGCAATACCTGTACCTATTGTTCCGTTGGCTGCGGATTATTGATGTACAGCCTCGGCGACGGCTCATTAAACGCCAAATCCGCGCTGTTCCACGTCGAAGGGGACCCGGACCATCCGGTAAGCCGCGGCGCGCTGTGCCCGAAAGGCGCAGGCTTGCTGGATTATGTCCACAGCGAAGGCCGTCTGCGCTACCCGGAATACCGGGCGCCGGGCTCGGATAAATGGCAGCGTATCAGCTGGGACGACGCCTTCAACCGCATCACGCGGCTGATGAAAGAGGACCGCGACGCTAACTTTATCGAGCAAAATGCGGCGGGCACCACGGTGAACCGCTGGGTGTCTACCGGTATGCTGTGCGCGTCTGCCGCCAGCAACGAAACCGGGATGCTGACCCAAAAATTCGCACGTTCCTTAGGGATGGTGGCGGTAGATAACCAGGCGCGCGTCTGACACGGACCAACGGTAGCAAGTCTTGCTCCAACATTTGGTCGCGGTGCGATGACCAACCACTGGGTTGATATCAAAAACGCCAACGTCGTGATGGTGATGGGCGGTAACGCCGCTGAAGCACATCCGGTGGGTTTCCGCTGGGCGATGGAAGCGAAGAATAAAAATGACGCTACGCTGATTGTGGTCGATCCGCGCTTTACGCGCACGGCATCGGTTGCGGATCTCTACGTCCCTATTCGGTCCGGTACTGACATTACGTTCCTGTCAGGGGTTTTGTTGTACCTGATTGAAAACAACAAAATTAACGCCGAATACGTTAAGCATTACACCAACGCTAACCTGCTGGTGCGTGAAGACTATTCCTTTGAGGATGGTCTGTTCAGCGGCTATGACGCGGAAAAACGCCGCTACGATAAAACCACCTGGAATTATCAGTTCGACGAAAACGGCTATGCCATGCGTGATGAGACGCTCACCCACCCGCGCTGCGTCTGGAACCTGCTGAAAACGCACGTTTCCCGCTATACGCCGGACATGGTTGAGAACATCTGCGGCACACCGAAAGCAGACTTCCTGAAAGTGTGTGAAGTGCTGGCTTCCACCAGCGCCCCGGACCGTACCACCACGTTCCTGTATGCCCTGGGCTGGACGCAGCACACCGTCGGCGCGCAAAACATCCGCACCATGGCGATGATCCAGTTGCTGCTCGGCAACATGGGTATGGCAGGCGGCGGCGTGAACGCCCTGCGCGGTCACTCCAACATTCAGGGTCTGACCGACCTCGGCCTGCTGTCCACCAGCCTGCCGGGTTACCTGACGCTGCCGTCGGAGAAACAAGCCGATCTGGAAAGCTATCTGAAGGCCAATACGCCAGTGGCGACGCTGCCGAATCAGGTGAACTACTGGAGCAACTATCCCAAGTTCTTCGTCAGCCTGATGAAGTCGTTCTACGGCGATGAGGCGCAGAAAGAAAACCAATGGGGTTACGACTGGTTGCCGAAGTGGGACCAGGTTTACGACGCCATGAAGTACTTCGACATGATGGATCGCGGCGAAGTGAACGGTTACATCTGCCAGGGCTTTAACCCGGTGGCGTCCCTGCCGGATAAAAACAAGATCGTCAGCCGTCTCAGCAAGCTGAAATACCTGATCATCATTGACCCGCTGGTCACGGAAACCAGTAATTTCTGGCAGAACCACGGCGATATGAACGACGTCGATCCGGCGAGCATTCAGACCGAGGTGTTCCGTTTGCCGTCGACCTGTTTCGCAGAAGAGGACGGTTCCATCGCTAACTCCGGCCGCTGGTTGCAGTGGCACTGGAAAGCGGCGGACGCCCCTGGCGAAGCGATGAACGACGGCGAGATCCTCGCGGGCCTGTACCATCGCCTGCGCGAGATGTACCGCAGCGAAGGTGGCAAAGGCGTGGAGCCGCTGCTGAAGATGAGCTGGACGTACAAACGCCCGGATCACCCGGAATCGGCGGAAGTCGCCAAAGAAAACAACGGCGTGGCGCTGGCGGACCTTTACGATCCGAACGGCAACCTGCTGGCGAAGAAAGGCGAGCTGCTGAGTTCGTTTGCGCTGATGCGCGACGACGGCACCACCGCGTCTTCCTGCTGGATTTACGCCGGGAGCTGGACCGAGAAAGGCAACCAGATGGCGAACCGCGACAACAGCGATCCGTCCGGTCTGGGCAACACGCTGGGTTGGGCATGGGCGTGGCCGTTGAACCGCCGCATCATTTACAACCGCGCGTCCGCCGACCCGATGGGTAATCCGTGGGACAGCAAACGCATGCTGATCAAATGGAACGGCAGCAAGTGGGTCGGGAACGATATCCCGGACTACAACACCGCCGCGCCAGGCAGCGGCACCGGTCCGTTTATCATGCAGCCGGAAGGGCTGGGCCGTCTGTTCGCCATCGACAAAATGGCGGAAGGCCCGTTCCCGGAACACTACGAGCCGATTGAAACGCCGATTGGCACCAACCCGCTGCATCCGAACGTGGTGTCTAACCCGGCGGCGCGTTTGTTGCCGGAAGATGCCAAACGTATCGGCGATCGCAGCGAGTTCCCGTATGTGGGCACCACGTACCGTTTAACCGAACATTTCCACACCTGGACCAAGCATGCGTTGCTCAACGCTATCGCCCAGCCGGAGCAGTTCGTGGAAATCAGCGAAACCCTCGCGAAAGCGAAAGGCATCGCTAACGGCGACACGGTGAAAGTCAGCAGCAAGCGCGGGTTTATCCGTGCCGTTGCGGTGGTGACGCCGCGTCTGCAGGTTCTGAACGTGGACGGCAAGCAGGTTGAAACCGTGGGTATCCCGCTGCACTGGGGCTTTGAAGGCACCGCGCGTAAGGGCTACCTGGCGAACACCCTGACGCCGCCGGTCGGTGATGCTAACTCACAGACGCCGGAGTACAAGGCGTTCCTGGTTAACATTGAGAAGGCGTAAGGGGCGAACTCATGTCAATGCAATCTCAGGACATTATTAAACGTTCCGCCACCAACGGAATGACCCCGCCGCCTCAGGCGCGTGACTTTAAGGAAGAGGTCGCGAAGCTTATCGATGTGTCCACCTGTATCGGCTGTAAAGCCTGCCAGGTGGCGTGCTCGGAGTGGAACGACATCCGCGCAGAGGTCGGTCACTGCGTGGGGGTCTACGACAACCCGACGGATTTGACCGCCAAAGCCTGGACGGTGATGCGCTTTAGCGAAACCCGCGCCAACGGCAAGCTGGAGTGGCTGATCCGTAAAGACGGCTGTATGCACTGCGAAGATCCGGGCTGCCTGAAGGCGTGCCCGTCTGCGGGTGCCATTATCCAGTACGCCAACGGTATCGTCGATTTTCAGTCGGAACACTGCATCGGTTGCGGTTACTGCATCGCGGGCTGCCCGTTCAACGTGCCGCGCCTCAATCCGCAAGACAACCGGGTGTACAAATGCACCCTGTGCGTCGACCGGGTGAGCGTGGGCCAGGAGCCAGCGTGCGTGAAAACCTGCCCGACGGGCGCGATCCACTTCGGTACCAAGAAAGAGATGCTGGAAGTGGCAAGCGAGCGCGTGGAGAAACTGAAAAAACGCGGCTACCAGCATGCGGGGATCTACGACCCGGCGGGCGTTGGCGGCACGCACGTCATTTACGTGCTGCACCACAACGACCAGCCGGAGCTGTATCACGGCCTGCCGAAAGATCCGCAAATCGATACGCCGATCAGCCTGTGGAAAGGGATCCTCAAACCGCTCTCCGCCGCGGGCTTTATCGCGACCTTCGCCGGTCTGATTTTCCACTATGTGGGCGTCGGTCCGAACAAGGAAGTCGATGACGACGAAGAGGAGGAGCACCATGACTAAGAAAAGTAAGATGATCGTTCGGACCAGCTTTATTGACCGGGCGTGTCACTGGACAGTGGTGATCTGCTTTTTCCTGGTGTCGTTATCGGGTATCGCGCTGTTTTTCCCGACCCTGCAATGGCTGACCCAGACCTTCGGGACACCGCAGATGGGGCGTATTCTGCACCCCTTCTTCGGCGTGCTGATCTTCTTCGCGCTGATGTTTATGTTCGTTCGCTTCGTCAAACATAACATCCCGGATAAGCAGGATTTACCCTGGCTGAAGAACATTGTGGAAGTGCTGAAAGGCAACGAACACCATGTGGCCGATGTAGGTAAATATAACGCCGGGCAAAAAATGATGTTCTGGAGCATCATGAGCATGATTTTCGTGCTGCTGGTGACCGGCATTATTATCTGGCGTCCGTACTTCACGCACTTCTTCCCGATGTGGATCGTGCGCTGGAGCCTGCTGGTTCACGCGCTGGCAGCCATCGTGCTGATCCACGCGATCCTGATCCATATGTATATGGCGTTCTGGGTTAAAGGATCGATTAAAGGCATGATCGAAGGGAAAGTCAGCCGTCGCTGGGCGGCTAAACACCACCCGCGCTGGTATCGCAAAGTTCAGAAAGCGGAAGACGCTCAGGAGTAACGAGCGGGCTTCAAAACAAAACGGCGCCTTGATTAAGGCGCCGTTTTTTTATGGCATTTTTCCAGAATTAATGGAAATGGGAGTGACCGCCAAAACCTTCTGAACGGCTGTTGTCGCTGCCATAACCGTGGCCGCCGAACGCATGGGAATGGGCGTTCTCCGCACCACGGCCTTCGTGGCCGGCACGCATGCCGTTATTGCCTGTGCCGTTATTATTCCCTCTACGCGTTGAGGTAACAAACGCGCTGACGAACGGCACGCTGATTTGCGCCTGCGGATTGACTTTAGCGATTTCACCTGCGGTGGTTTGATAGGTTTGATCCCCTATCGTGACGCTTACCGGGGTATTAGCCGGAATATTATCCGCCGCCTGTTTAATGTCGCTGTTAGTTTGAGGTGCAGACGGCCCCATTAGCGCAGCCTGCTGCTGGGCGATAGCATTACGGTAAGCAGCAGGATCGATGGTAGGTACATTCGGATTTTGCGGTTTTGCAGTCGGCCCAATCAGCGCAGCCTGCTGCTGGGAGATCAGGTTGCGGTACGCCGTTGCATCAATAGTGGGGACTTTCTGGGTTTGCGGCGTTGGGCCCATATTTGCTGCCTGCAATGCCCGGATCTGGGTACGGTAATTGGTGCCATTGACCTGTTGCTGGGTTTTGGCAACCATATCCGCTGCGAATCGCACATCACTACGCGCGATGTTTGCCTTTTTCTGCGCAGCCATTACGTCTTGTTCTGCCTGAGTCAGGGCTAATCCGCTGATTTGGCGATCATTGTTAGGGATATTAAAATTATTGAGTGCGTCCTTTTCAGCCGCTTGCGCCTGATGAACAGCACTGAGTTGAGCTTTATAATTACGTTGCGCCGCATCCTGGAATGATTGCGCACCTGCTAAATTCGCTACCGCATCATTAAATGCCGTGCTTTTATCGGCAGCGTTCACACTTCCGCATGAAAGCGCAATAAATATTGAAAGAGGAATGGTAAAATTCTTCTCAAACATAATAATAACCTTTGTAGTAACGAGCTTAACAACCTCTCCCAAATCGGGAGAGGACTTTTTTAAAAAGTAAAAATAAGAAAATATATTTTACTCAACTTGACGAAAATTGAAACAGTGATTCATTTCTTATGGAGCATTATTCTGAATTAAGTTGTAACACCCGGCATAACGATCCGATACGCCTCTACAAAGCACATCATTTCGCTTAACCACTTGGAATTATCAGCATTTTATAAATTCGGCGTTTATGGCGCTTTTGTTTACCCCGCGTTAATCTTCTCGCGTTTAATTAATTTTATGTTGTTTTAGCTAACAACTACTATTTATTGAAATAACGCAAAGACCTTCTCTTATTAACATTCGTTTTATTTGCACACTAATAATCCATACAGAAATAAACGCTCCTTGTTATCTCTTCACTATTCAGCGGGATAATATTCTCTTTACCCTTAATGATTATTTCCGCTGAAAATAAACAAAATGTGATCACTCGCCCGTGGCTTACTGTGTATGCTTTTCGGGAGAAAAGGCGTACAGGAGCGAATGATGGATAAAGCAAAGCGCATTCTGCTGATAGAAGATGATGAAGATATCGCGCAGTTGCTCCAGTTGAATTTACGCGACGAGGGCTACCTGATTACCCATGAAAGCCACGGCGGGCGCGCCCTTGAGCGGCTCGAGCAGCACGCATGGGATGTGGTGATCCTCGATCTGATGTTACCGGAGGTGGACGGGCTGGAGATTTGCCGCCGCATCCGCATGATGACGCGTTACCTGCCCGTCATTATTATCAGCGCGCGGACCAGCGAAATGCACCGGGTATCGGGCCTGGAAATGGGAGCGGATGATTACCTGGCAAAACCTTTTTCCGTACTGGAACTGGTGGCGCGGGTCAAAGCGCTGTTGCGCCGCCAGGAAGCGATGGCGATGAATTTGCGGCTTGATGCCGGTACGCTCTCTTTACATGGATTAACTATCGACCCGCTGGCACGCGCCGTAAACCTGCACGGTAAGGGTATTGAATTAACGCCGCGCGAATTCGATCTGCTGTATTTCCTGGCCCGACATCCCGGCACCGTATTTTCGAGACTGGATTTACTTGAGCAGGTGTGGGGATATCAGCACGACGGCTACGAGCATACGGTTAATACCCACATTAACCGGCTACGCATCAAAATCGAACGCGATCCTTCCGAACCCGAATACATTCTTACCGTGTGGGGCAAAGGGTATAAATTTACCACTGTCGGCCCGCAGGGAAGTGACGATGCGTAACCTCAGCCTCAGCCAGCGCCTGACGCTAATTTTCACCACGCTATTGTTGCTGTGCGCCATGATGATTTGCTGGATGCAGTTACGCAGTAATACCCAATATGGCAACACCATGGTGCAGCAGCTCTCTGCTAATTTAGCCAGCCAAATCGTTGCCCGCGAAAAACTGATGGATGATCGGGGCGAGATTAACCGTGAGGGTCTGAAAGGGCTATTCGACCGGTTAATGACGCTGAATCCCAGCGTGGAACTCTATTTACTTTCCACCGACGGGCAGCTAATCGCCGATGCCGCTCCTGCTGGCCACATAAAACGCCAGTCGGTTGATATAAAACCGTTACACGCGTTTATCGACGGGCAGGATTTGCCGCTTTACGGTGACGATCCGCGCAGCAGCGATCGACAAAAAGTTTTTAGCGTCGCCCCCATTCAGCACAACGGGCGTACCGTCGGCTATTTGTACATCATCTTGCAGGGCGAAAAACTCAACAGCCTGGCGCAGCAAGCCTGGAACAACACGCTGTGGCAGGTCATCGTATGGACAATCATTCTGGTCACGGCGCTGGGGCTACTGGCAGGTACGCTGGTGTACCTGTGGGTAACGCGCCCGGTGCGCCAACTGACTCAACTGGTGCGCACGCTGGAACAGGACTCCATCAGCGCCATAAAAGCTATCGCGAAACTCGACCCGCAGCGGGAACAGGGCAACGAGCTGATCCTGCTGCGCAATACATTCATTGAACTGTCGCGCCAGATTTCCAGCCAGTGGGACCAGCTGGCGAACAGCGATAGCCAGCGGCGCGAGTTTATCGCCAATATCTCCCATGACTTACGCACCCCACTCACCTCTTTATTAGGTTATCTGGAAACACTGTCCCTGAAAGCCGGATCGCTGACTGAAGACGAAGCCCGTACCTGGTTACAAATTGCGCTGCGCCAGGGCAACAAAGTGCGCCGCCTTTCCCAACAGCTTTTCGAACTGGCGCGGCTGGAGCATGGCGGCATTAAACCGCAACTGGAGCCGTTCTCGGCAGCAGAGCTGGCACAGGATGTGATGCAAAAATTCGAGCTGATGGCCCAGACGCGCCAGATAACGCTGCGCCTCGATGTGCCGCCTAAGCTGCCCGCCGTTAACGCCGATGTTTCGATGATTGAGCGCGTCTTCACGAACCTGCTGGATAACGCGCTGCGGCATACGCCAGCGGGCGGCGAAGTCACGCTTCGTTTATGGAATGCCCGCGACCAGATAGTCGTGGAAGTAGAGGACAACGGTGAAGGCGTTCCCGAACCCTTACAGGCGCAGCTGTTTGTCCGGCCTTCAGCACTGAGCAGCGAACAGTCCCGCCAGGATCGCGGCGGCTTGGGTCTGATGATTGTTCATCGGATGCTTCAGCTCCATCGCTGCGATATCCGGCTAACCGATAAAACGCCCGGTGCCTGCTTTCGGTTTTCGCTGCCTCTGGTGGGGTAGCGCTACTCGCTTAACGCCTGGGCGCAGGCCCAGGCCGACGCCCAGGCCCACTGGAAGTTATAGCCGCCGAGCCAGCCGGTGACATCCACCACTTCGCCGATGAAATAGAGCCCCCGCACATCGCGGGCTTCCATGGTGCGTGACGACAGCGCGTGGGTATCCACCCCGCCCAGGGTCACTTCGGCAGTGCGATAGCCTTCGGTGCCGTTCGGCTGCACCTGCCAGGCGGTAAGCAGTTCGACTAACGCGTCCTGCTGGCGTGCATTGAGTTGCTTCAGCGTACAGTCGGGGATTTGCTCCATCTGCTGGAGGATTTCAATCAGCCGCTTCGGTAGCTGCATCGCCAGGGCGTTTTTCAGGCTTTGGTTCGGATGAGCATTACGCTGCTCATCAAGAAACCCATTCAAATCGCCATCGGGCAGCAGATTAATCGTGACCTTTTCACCCGGCTGCCAGTAGCTGGAAATTTGCAGAATAGCCGGACCGGAAAGCCCGCGATGGGTGAACAGCACGTTTTCACGAAACACGGTGCCATCCTGCGCACTGACGACAGACGGCACGGAGACGCCGGACAGTACCTGTAGCGCCTCCAGCAGCGGTTTATGCAGAGTAAAAGGCACCAGCCCGGCGCGGGTCGGCAATACCTTCAGGCCGAATTGTTCCGCCACTTTATAGCCAAACGGCGACGCGCCCAGTCCCGGCATGGAGAGCCCGCCGCTGGCAATCACCAGTTTCGGCGTCCGCACGCTGTCGCCGTTAAGCGCCAGCGTGTAGCCCTGCTCGTCGCGCTCGATGCTCAGCACTTCGCTGCGCAGGCGCATCGTAACGTTGCCCTTCTCGCACTCCGCCACCAGCATATCGACAATCTGCTGCGCGGAGTCGTCGCAAAACAGTTGACCGAGGGTTTTCTCATGCCAGGCGATACCGTGTTTACCCACCAGATCGATAAAATCCCACTGGGTATAACGCGCCAGGGCGGATTTGCAGAAATGGGGGTTGGCGCTCAGGTAAGCCGCAGGTTCGACATACAGATTGGTGAAGTTGCAGCGCCCGCCACCGGACATCAGGATCTTACGGCCCGGCTTTTTACCGTTGTCGATAAGCAACACCCGCAACCCCACCTGCCCGGCCTGAGCCGCGCAAAATAAACCCGCCGCGCCTGCGCCGACAATCACTGCATCAAACTGTTCCACACCCTGCTCCCCTGATATTAAGGCTGCGAATTGTAAAGTTTCTTAGCTGGTCGCACCAGCGATAAGCCCCTGCAAGAATGCAGCCAATTGTTTTATAAAGGGTAAATCTTTTCAATTGATGACGTTAAGCGACGTAGCATCAAAAAAAGTCTATATTTCACTTTGCCCCTGCCGCGAAAGTCCCTGATAATGCGGCGCGTTCATGTCCTCAAGATGGCGTAACGTCTATGCTACATTTATTTGCCGGCCTGGATCTTCATACCGGTCTTTTGCTTTTGCTTGCTCTGGGCTTTGTCCTGTTTTATGAAGCCATTAACGGCTTTCATGACACAGCGAACGCAGTTGCAACCGTAATCTATACGCGAGCGATGCGTTCGCAACTGGCTGTTGTCATGGCAGCGGTGTTTAACTTCCTCGGCGTACTGCTGGGCGGGTTAAGCGTAGCCTATGCCATTGTTCATATGCTTCCCACCGATCTGTTGCTTAATGTAGGTTCCGCACATGGCCTGGCCATGGTGTTCTCTATGTTGCTGGCGGCGATCATCTGGAACCTCGGCACCTGGTATTTGGGTCTGCCGGCATCCAGCTCCCACACCCTGATTGGCGCGATTATCGGTATTGGTTTAACCAACGCCCTGATGACCGGCACATCCGTTGTGGACGCGTTAAACATCCCGAAAGTGATCAACATCTTCGGTTCCCTGATTATTTCTCCTATCGTCGGTCTGGTGTTCGCAGGCGGCCTGGTGTTTTTGCTGCGTCGCTACTGGAGCGGCACTAAAAAACGCGCCCGTATCCACCTGACGCCTGCCGAGCGTGAGAAAAAAGACGGCAAGAAAAAACCCCCGTTCTGGACCCGTATCGCGCTGATCCTGTCAGCCATTGGCGTGAGCTTCTCTCACGGCGCTAACGACGGCCAGAAAGGCATCGGCTTGATCATGCTGGTACTGATTGGCGTGGCCCCGGCGGGATTCGTGGTAAACATGAATGCCTCTGGCTACGACATCACCCGTACCCGTGACGCCATCAACCACGTTGAAAGCTATTTCCAGCAGCACGGCGATGCCATCAAGCACGTGATTGATATGAATCCGGTCATCCCGACGCCGGAAGAGGTGAAAAGCCAACCGCAGGAATTCCACTGTGACGCCAACCGCGCCATGCTGGCCCTCCAGCGCGCTAAAACCATGCTGACCGGCCTTGAGAGCTACGACAAGCTGAGCATTGACGAGCGCAGCCATATGCGCCGTATGCTGCTGTGTATCTCTGATACCGCTGATAAAGTGGCTGGCCTGCCGGAAACCTCTAAAGATGACAAACGTTACCTGAAAGAGCTGAAAGCTGACCTGCTCTACACCATCGAATACGCACCGGTGTGGATCATTATGGCGGTGGCGCTGGCATTGGGTATCGGCACCATGATTGGCTGGCGTCGCGTTGCCACCACCATCGGTGAAAAAATCGGTAAGAAAGGTATGACTTACGCTCAGGGGATGTCGGCGCAGATGACTGCGGCGATTTCTATCGGGGTGGCGAGTTATACCGGTATGCCGGTGTCCACGACGCACGTGCTGTCGTCGTCCGTAGCCGGGACCATGCTGGTTGACGGTGGCGGATTACAGAGCCGAACGGTGAAAAGCATTCTGATGGCCTGGGTGTTCACCCTGCCGGCCTCAATTGCGCTCTCCGGCGTGCTGTACTGGATTTCGTTGCACTTTATCTGACAGCGAGCGTTAGCCATTAAAAAAGAGCGGGCATTGCCCGCTTTTTTTATTAGTGCCATATCATCATGGCGATGAGGCAGACCGTTACAAGGCCGCACAACGCACTGGTTAAAATAAAATGACACCGGACTCGCTCACAGCGGCGGATGAATTCGTCGTCATGATGATCGCGGTAACGTTGAGCATAAATGTACCAGACCAGTCGCATTTGCTTATTTGGCTGACCATGGGATGTGAAAAAACCACTGCCGTCTACATACTGGTAGAGCAAGGGATCACAACCACGAAGCACCACAAGCAGCGCACGCAACGATGAGAAGTAGCGCGCCATATTGACGACGCATACCACACATAAGGCCCAAAACAGCGCAACAGTGCTTATCATAACACCTCCCCGGCGATAGCCACGGAGACACCCCCCGGACGACCGCACCCCCGATACCAAGTCAGTCAACTCGTTCCAAATGAGAGAGATACCAAAAGTCGATCGGGTTCACATTTATTTACCCGACTGACTCATTTAATAGTGTAGAAGATCAGGTTATTTTTTTGCCACATCGTTCTGGTCAATCATTCGTGATAATTGTATTTCGATTTAGAATGAATGCGGACACAGCGGATTGACGGATTTCTTCCTGGGCGATAAGGTAAAAAGAGACCGTTATGCTTAAGTCTTTCTATATCCTCATGCTTCAGGCTGAAGGATATCGTTTACAGGTTCCCGCGAGAGCGGTATGCAGGACGCGGGGCAAGGACATCATCGATAACCTAAAGCGTTGTCTGATCCATTGTCATCGACATCTTATGGAAGGAGTAAAAAATTATGGCTTACAAACATATTCTTATCGCAGTCGACCTCTCGCCTGAAAGTAAAGTGCTGGTCGAAAAAGCCGTATCTATGGCGCGCCCGTATAACGCCAAAGTTTCACTGATTCATGTCGATGTAAATTACTCCGATCTCTACACCGGCCTGATTGATGTGAATCTGGGCGATATGCAAAAACGCATTTCCGAAGAGACTCACCATGCGCTGAGCGAGCTGTCCACTAACGCCGGTTACCCGATTGCGGAGACCCTGAGCGGCAGCGGCGATCTGGGCCAGGTGCTGGTCGATGCCATTAAAAAATACGACGTCGATTTAGTGCTGTGCGGCCATCATCAGGATTTCTGGAGCAAACTGATGTCGTCTGCTCGTCAGCTGATCAACACCGTGCACATCGATATGCTGATTGTGCCGCTGCGCGATGAAGAAGAGGAATAATCGCCCTTTCTCGCTGCCCACGCCCGCTTATGCGGGCGTTTTTATTTCCGCCCTGCCAACGTAAATCACTGACTTCAATAAATTCATTAGTGTGATCTGCCGCTGCGATCGTTTTTCTCCAATATAATACCCTGATTTAAAACTCATTCTCGGCATTACTGGCCGATAAATGACAAAGCGGCGCGATCCTGACGCCGCGTACATACTTTTACTGGCGTCACCTTAAGGCAACGGAAAAATGAACAACTCTGCACCTGTCGGCTTACTGCAACAGCCGAAACCCTTTTTTATGATCTTCTTTGTCGAACTGTGGGAGCGCTTTGGCTATTACGGCGTTCAGGGCATTCTGGCGGTGTTCTTCGTCCAGCAGCTCGGCTTCTCGCAGGAACAGGCTTTTGTCACTTTCGGGGCATTCGCCGCGCTGGTGTATGGCCTGATTTCAATCGGCGGCTACGTTGGCGACCATCTGCTGGGCACTAAACGCACCCTGGTGTTAGGGGCAATCGTGCTGGCGATCGGCTATTTTATGACCGGCCTATCGCTTCACCAGCCTTCGCTTATCTTTATCGCCTTAGGGACCATCGCGGTGGGTAACGGGTTGTTTAAGGCCAACCCCGCGAGTCTACTGTCCAAATGCTATCCGCCGAAAGATCCCCGTCTCGATGGCGCTTTTACGCTGTTTTATATGTCGATCAATATCGGCTCGCTGCTATCGCTGTCACTCGCGCCGGTAATTGCCGAACGCTACGGCTATGCGGTGACCTACAACCTGTGCGGCATTGGGCTGATTATCGCGCTGCTGGTCTACTTCGCCTGCCGGGGCATGGTGAAGCACATCGGTTCTGAGCCGGACCACGCGCCGATGAGCTTCAAAAATTTGCTGCTGGTACTGGTGGGCACGGTCGCCATGGTTTTCCTCTGCGCCTGGCTGATGCATAACGTTATGGTCGCCAACCTGGTGCTGATCGTGTTATCCATCGTGGTGATTATTTTCTTCTTCCGTGAAGCGTTCCGGCTGGATAAAACCGGGCGCAACAAGATGTTTGTGGCCTTCATTCTGATGCTGGAAGCGGTGCTGTTTTACATTCTGTACGCCCAGATGCCCACTTCGCTGAACTTCTTCGCCATCAACAACGTGCACCATGACATTCTCGGTTTCACCATCAACCCGGTGAGCTTTCAGGCGCTGAACCCGTTCTGGGTGGTAGTGGCGAGCCCGGTGCTGGCGATGATTTACACCCGGCTGGGCAGCCGGGGCAAAGACCTGACCATGCCGATGAAATTCACCCTCGGGATGTTCCTGTGTGCTCTCGGCTTCTTAACCGCCGCTGCCGCAGGCATGTGGTTCGCCGATGCCCAGGGGCTGACGTCGCCGTGGTTTATTGTGCTGGTGTATCTGTTCCAGAGCCTGGGCGAACTGCTGATTAGCGCGCTGGGGCTGGCGATGGTCGCCGCGCTGGTACCGCAGCATCTGATGGGCTTTATTCTCGGGATGTGGTTCCTGACCCAGGCCGCCGCGTTCCTGCTGGGCGGGTACGTCGCCACCTTTACCGCGGTCCCGGAAGGGATCACCGATCCGCTGCAAACCCTGCCGATTTACACCGGTGTGTTCAGCAAAATTGGCCTGGTGACGCTGGGCGTGTCGATAGTGATGGCGATTATGGTGCCGTGGCTGAACCGGATGATTGCTACGCCGGAAGAGAAAATCTAAGGGAGTGTGGGCGCAGGCGATACGCTGCCGGCGCCCTTTTTAACTTACAGCGACTGATGCTTAGTCTCATGCGTCAGCAGCAACGCAATCAGCGTCAGCGCCGCCATCGACGCCAGATAAACCCCGACGTAAAACAGCCCGTAGTTCGCCTGTAACCAGGTGGCGATATACGGCGCAACGGAAGCCCCAAGAATCGACGCCACGTTATAAGAGAACGACGCCCCGGTATAACGCACTTCGGTCGGGAACAGCTCCGGCAGCAGCGCGCCCATCGGGCCAAAGGTCAGGCCCATAATGCTCAGGCCAATCAGCAGGTAAGCCATCACCATCGCCGGGTTGCCGGACTGCAACAGCGGCGGGAACACGAACAGCGCAAACAGAATAATCAGCGTGGTAATCACAATCATGCTCTTACGGCGACCGAATTTATCCGCCAGCACGCCAGCAATCGGCACCATCACGCCAAACCCGATCACCGCCATCATCAGCATCCACAGCACTTCGTTGCGCGGGAAGCCCAGGCCATTCGGCACTGCTGCGGTACTGAAGGTCATTGAATAGACCGTCATGATGTAGAACAGCGTATAGGTCGCCAGCATGATAAAAGTGCCCAGGATGGTGACGCGCAGATGTTTGGTCAGCAGCGTGCCCAACGGGACTTTCACCTGTTTGTTGGCTTTGGCGATTTTGGCGAATACCGGCGTTTCATGCAGGGAAACGCGCACATACAGACCAATCAACACCAGCACGGCGGAGAACACGAACGGCACGCGCCAGCCCCATGACATAAACTGCTCGTCGGTCAAAATCCACGACAGCAGCAGAAAGGTGCCGTTGGCGAAGAAGAAGCCGATAGGCGCACCCAGCTGTGGGAAAGAGCCGTACAGCGCGCGTTTACCGGCAGGCGCGTTCTCGGTGGCCAGCAGCGCCGCGCCGCCCCACTCACCGCCCAGACCCAGACCCTGGCCGAAACGGGCCAGGGCCAGCAGCAACGGCGCTAACACGCCAATGGTTTCGTAGCTGGGCAGCAGGCCGATCACTACCGTGGAAATACCCATGGTTAACAATGAGGCCACCAGCGTGGCTTTACGCCCAACGCGATCGCCAAAGTGCCCAAACACCGCAGAACCGATAGGACGCGCGATAAACGCGATGGCAAACGTCGCCAGCGACTGTAGCGTGGCGGCAGTCGGGTCGCCCTGCGGGAAGAAAATATGGGGAAAAACAATAACCGCCGCAGTGGCGTAAATGTAGAAATCGAAAAACTCGATGGCGGTGCCAATGAGTGATGCGACAACCACTTTACTGCGTGAGTTAACCGGAGGTGCGTCGTGATCAACGGATGTCGTGATGGATGCTTGCATATATTTTTCTTATTTATGTGAAACGAAATTGCATATTACGCATAGCAAAAGCCACATTTCAATGCGGCACAAAACGTGAAGTTGTTCAGAAAAGCGGCAAAAAGAGGATAATTTTCAGGCTCGCAATTTCACTTCTATGAAATGCTTCACACAAATTTTAAATCAGCATGAAAAACCAGAAATTGGTTAAATAAAAGTTACGGAATGGATTTATCGTCTAAAACGCTGGCTCGGGCTGAAGTTTTTTGCGTTTTACTCCAGCCCGGCCTGTTTATCGGTGGGATTTACCCGGCATCCGCTTGTCGTCTTTGTACTCTGCGGTGGCAATCCAGGCCGCGCAAAACAGCGTCAGACGGGCGAAGAAATAGAAGAACGCCATAATCCCCAGCACCGAGCCAAACGCCGCGCCGGAGGGCGAAGTCATCAGCGATGGCAGCGTCCAGGTCATAATGATTTTGATCACCTCAAAGCCCACGGCAGCCAGAATACTGCCGCGGATCAGCGCCTTTTTACGCGGGCGGTGGCGCGGCAGACGCCAGAAGATCCAGAAGAACAGCAGGAAGTTGGCGCACATCGAAATCGCCAGGCCAATCAGTTGCCAGACAGGTTTGAGCCACGGGATATAGTCGAGATACAGCCAGCGGATAATCATTTCCTGGGCCGCACCCGCCACGGACGTGATGGAAATGGTAATAATCAGCGCCACCAGCAGGCCAATCAGCGAGACAAAATCGCGCAGGTATTTTGCCCACCATTTTTCTTCATCCTGAGCGGTGCGCTCCCACACATCGCGCGACTGGGCGCGGATCGCCTCGCGCAGGTTGCCCATCCAGTTCACCCCGGAATAGAGCGCGACGGCGAGCCCGACGATCCCCACGGTGGTGCGCTGCTGTACGGCGGTATTGATGGTGCTTTTCAGGGTAGTCGCCAGCGTCTGGTCGCTGACGTTCATCAGGATCTTATTGAAAATGTCCTGCAACAGCGTCGGATGCGACGCGAGAATAAAGCCCGCCGCCGCGAAAGACACCATCAAAATCGGGATCATTGATAAGAAAGAGAAATAGGTTATTGCCGCGCCAAACTGGTTACCCAGCCGGTCGTTGAAGCGTTCCGTGGCCCGAATAATGTGGGCGATCATCGGGCGGCGCTCCAGTTTTTCTACCGTCTCGGTCACTTTGGCAATCGGCCCCTCGCCTTTGTCGCGGCTATCTTCCTGTTCAGGATGATCTTTTTTCGCCTCGTCAGACCGGGTATCCAGTTGGGGCACCGGCTTATAATCCAGATCGTTGGTCGGGCGTTTCGGGGTATTCTCCGGGGTTGTCATCGAACGCAATTCCTTGTCAGTGATAAGCATCATGGGAAAAGTATAGACTTACGTTAATCAACGTAACCTTTCATCACGCTTCCTAACCATTCCATAAATAAATGCACCCGCCGCGACAGGTTGCGGCGATGCGGGTAAAGCAACGACACCGGCATCGGTTCCGGGCGGTACTGCGGCAGGATTTCAATCAGCGTACCGCTGCGCAGAGCGTCTTTAATCCCCACGCGCGGCACCTGGATAATACCCAGCCCGGTCAGCGCCGCCGCCTGGTAAGTTTCGGTGCTGTTGACCGTTAAGATGCCGCCGGTTTTGACCCAGTGGGTTTGCTTATCCATCGCGTATTCAAACCCCTGGGGGCGGCTGCCAAAATGCGTGGAATAGTGCACCACCGCATGGCTGGCTAAATCCTCAAGCTGTTCAGGAAAGCCGAAACGCTCCAGATAATCCGGGCTGGCGCAGTTCACCACGGTGAGTTTACCAAGCGGGCGCGCCACCAGACCGGAATCTTTCAGGTGCCCGACCCGCACCACGCAGTCGAATCCTTCGCGCACCACATCCACCAGCCGGTCGCTGCTGCTGAGTTCCAGCTCAATGCCCGGATACTGCTGTAAAAACGCCGGCAGTTTCGGCATCACCAGATTTTTTGCGATGCGCAGTGGCATATCTACCCGCAAGCGCCCGCTAACGCTGGAAGGATCGTGCAGAAACAGCCCGTCCAGCTCATCAAGATTGGCCAGTAAATCGCGGCAGCGCTCATAGTAGACCATGCCGTCCTGGGTAAGCTGCACCCGGCGCGTGGTGCGGTGCAGCAGCCGCGTACCCAACGCATTTTCCAGCGCCTGGATTTGCCGCGATACGCTACCTTTAGGGAGTCCGAGTGTTTGCGCGGCCTGGGAAAAACTCTCCAGATCCGCCACCCGAATGAACAACTGCATTGCGTGAATTTTATCCATCGGTTGGGCTTATTGTTGTTGAAAACGAAACAGTGATGCGCAACGCAGCATCTTTATTGATTTCATAGCAGCTAATAAGCTTTCCCTCAACCACCGTAATAACGCAGACGAGGTTTTTATGACGCAACGTATCGCAATTGTGACCGGCGGCAGCCGCGGCCTTGGGAAAAACGCAGCGCTAAAGCTGGCGGAGAAGGGAATTGCCATTATCCTGACCTACAACAGCCAGCGCGAAGACGCAGACGACGTGGTGCGCGAAATTGAGAAAAAAGGCGTTAAAGCGCTGGCATTACAGCTTAACGTCGCCGAAAGCGACAGCTTTGCCGGATTTGCTAATGAAGTGAAGCAGCAGCTTAAACATGTCTGGCAGCGCGAGAGCTTCGATTATTTATTGAACAATGCCGGGATCGGCATTAACGCGCCGTTTACTGACATTACCGAGGCGCAGTTTGATCAGTTAGTGAACATTCACTTCAAAGGGCCATTCTTCTTAACCCAATCCCTGTTGCCGCTGATGAAAAATGGCGGGCGCATCCTGAACGTCTCCAGCGGCCTGACGCGGTTTGCGCTGCCGGGCTATTCCGCTTACGCCGCCATGAAGGGCGCGATGGAAGTGCTTACTCACTATCAGGCTAAAGAGCTGGGCGCACGCGGCATCTCCGCCAATATTATCGCCCCCGGCGCAATTGAGACCGACTTCGGCGGCGGTGCGGTGCGCGATAACGCTGAACTGAACAAGGCGATCGCATCACAAACGGCGTTAGGTCGCGTGGGCCTGCCGGATGATATTGGCGAAGCCATCGCCGCGCTGCTGGGCGACGGCCTCGGCTGGATGAATGCCCAGCGTATTGAAGTCTCAGGCGGGATGTACATCTAGCCAGCGTTTACGCCGGGCGGCGCTATCAGCCCGGCGTAAATTCTCGCGCCAGCAGGCCGAACAGCCAGTCGTCCTGCCAGCGATCGTCGAGAAAATAGTTTTCCCGCAGCGTCCCTTCCAGCACAAATCCGCTCTTCTCCAGCACCCGCTTCGACGGTTCATTGCCTACCGTCACCGTCGCGACCAGTTTCCGGTAATGGCAGACCTGAAACGCGTAGCCGCAAATTGCCTGTAACGACTCATAACCCAGGCCCTGACCGTGCACCCGCGTCGCCAGCAAATACCCCACTTCCGCAATCCCGTCGCCGCGATCGATAAACCCGGTCACGCCGAACGGTTCGCCGCTGCGCTTTTCGCGCATCACCAGGCACAGCCAGTGGCTGCTACCCGGCGCCCATCGTGGTAATCGGCTGTCAAACGCGGCGCGCATCGCCTCATCGTCGCGGGCCGACGCCAGATAGCGCGAGATGCGCGGGTCACGCTGAAGCGCCACAAAAAAAGGCCAGTCTTCAGCGGTAATTTGCTGATAAGTGATGCGGGTTGAAGTTACGTCGTCTGCGGGTTGCACGCGGGCTCCTGTTAAATGAAAAATATATCGAACGCTTTTCGCCCGATGGTAAGACATGTAAATGGTCTATCTTTGAGTTCACTGTCAGTAACGCTCAACACAGCAATATACATAATCATAATAATTTAGCGCTAATCCCAGGCAGAGCGGGTGGGCGCGTTAACGAGTGTAAGGATAACCATGACTCGTTCAGCACAGCTTATCGCAAGAGAACAATTCGAAGCAGCCTTGCAGGCGATCCGTCAGGCGTCGAAAGAGATCCTCTCCCTGCTCGGCAATCCGGTGGCGGAAGCCAAAGATCCGCAATGGTTTTTACAGCAGATGGATAACGCCCGGCAGCATCTCGGCAGTTGGGGGCTGGTCGCGAAGCGGCTGCATATCAACGATGCCGAACTGTCGCAATTTACCCTGCAATTACGCCATCTCCAGCAACTGGTGCCGCAATATGAAAGCGGGGCTGAAGTCAGCGCCACGGCGCTGATCGCCGCGCTGCGGTTTGTGGCGACGCTGGAGCTGGTGCGCCTGCGCCAGCCGCTGTTGCACTACAGCACGGATCTGGCGCTCAGCCAGCCGCCCCAGCCGCGCGCCGCCAGTGTCCAGTTACGGGGTCTGGAACTGATGCTAAAAAGCCTGATCCGCGAGGCCTGGCCGGATGAAGTGACGCTGGTCAACCATCTCAAAATGCTGTTCGGGGCTAACAAAGTGCGGCGCTGGCTGAAGTTCGCCAAACCCGGCGACATTCTCAGCGGGATGCAGTTCAGCGAACTGGCGCAACTGCTGGTGGATAAAAAAGAGTTCGCTAAACACTATGCCGCGCATTTTCCGGAAAGCGGCGCGTTAAGTTTCCTGATTGAGCCGCGTAAATCTCTGCTGACGTTTCTGGATGATGTGCGGCTGATCCGCAACCATGCGCTGGGCCAGCAACCGCTCTCATCGGTCCAAATGACGCTGCTGGAAAATTATTACGCCGCTATCACCTCTCCTGTCCAACAGCGTTATGTCCAGGGCAAAACCCAGGTGCATCCCGGCGGGTTCAGCGCCTGCGATGACGACGAACTCAGCGCCTTTTTTACCGATGCCGAACAAAAACACCAGACGATGAGCGGCGATATTTTCGAGATCCGCGATGCGATTGATTCACCACGCCACAAACCGCCGCGCACCCGCGAACAGCGTGAGCAACTGGTGGTCGGCGTATTGTGGGGCGCAGTGGGCCTGGTAGCGATAGCGATTGCCGTCGGAGGGTTACATCTGGTCAATCAGACCCGTAAACCCGTGGCGGCAAGCCCGCCAGCGGCCTATGCCGCGCCCGTTGAACCTGTCGAAGCCCGCGAGAGCACGCCGCGCCAGCAGTTAAATCGTCTGGGTATCGCCTGGGACGAAAACCATTTTCGTTCCGCGATTGACCGCGATGATGACCGCATCGCCCGGTTATTTTTACAGGCCGGGATGGAATGGAAAGTCTCCTGGACCGAGCAGGCGCTGGAGCGTAAACAGCATAACGTGCTGGATTTGCTGCTCGGTTATCGCCTGCAAATGAACGAACCCAAGCCGTGCCGACGGATGATTGCCTCGCTCGGCCACGCCCTTTCCCAGGGGCAAGCTTTTAGTTCAATCCGTAAGTCTTACCTGAAAGCGTTTTGCACCACGCCCGCCGTGGTCAAGCGCCAGGGCAGTGATTACGCCCAGGCGCAGGCGCGAGCCGCCGCCACGGGTGATAAAAACGATGAAAAATGGGCGGGGATCCAGAAAGCGATCTATAACGAAATCAAATAGCGCGAGGCCATGTCTATGCAAAACACCCACGGCAGTCTTATTGATGTTCCCGGCGTCAACGTCGGCCACGCCGCAGATGCATTAAAACAAACCGGCTGTAGCGTGGTGCTGTTTGAAGACGGCGCAGTGTGCGGCGTGGACGTTCGCGGCGCAGCGCCCGGCACCCGCGAGACCGACTTGCTCAATCCCACCAACTTGATCGACAAGGTCCATGCCGTGGTACTGAGCGGCGGCAGCGCCTTTGGCCTGGATGCGGCTTCCGGCGTGATGCAATGGCTGGAACAGCGCAAAATCGGCTTTGATGTGGGTGTGACGGTAGTGCCCATCGTCCCGGCGGCGGTGCTGTTTGATTTAACCTTCGGCGACCCGGCGGTGCGGCCCGATGCTCAGATGGGCTACCGCGCGGTGAATGCAGCATCGACAAACCCCTTCCCGTCAGGCAATACCGGCGCGGGCGTCGGGGCGACCATCGGCAAAATGGCGGGAATCGAAAAAGCGATGAAAGGCGGGCTGGGTACAGCCTCGATGACCGGACCGGACGGACTGATCGTAGCGGCGATGGTGGCGGTCAACGCGGTGGGCGAAATTCGCGACCCGCAAACCGGGCAAACTATCGCAGGCGCCTGCGATGCGCAGGGTCATCTGCTCGATATACAGGCCAGTGTGCTGAACAATCGCGATAGCCACTTCAGCGCGGGCACCAACACCACCATCGGGATTATTTGTTGCAATGCCGCTTTCACCAAAAGCCAGATGCAAAAAGTGGCGCAAATGGCCCATGACGGCCTGGCACGCACCATTTACCCGGTACATACCCTGAGCGACGGCGATACGCTGTTTGCCGCCACCACAGGCGGTGTCGAGACCACGGTCAACATCGTCGGGATGATGGCAGCGGAAGTGATGGCGGCGGCGGTGCTGGATGGGGTGCGCGCCGCACGCAGCGCGCATGGCGTACGCGGCCTGGCGGCTAGTTAATGTAGTACGCCACGTCGGTGGGTTTCATATCTGTCGCCGTCTGGGTAATCAACCCCTGGGTTTGCGCCTCTTTGTAATACAGTAGCTTACGATTCGACTCGCTGGATAAAATAGTATTCAGTTCCGCGTCATCGTATTTGGTACAGGTTTTATAAATTGCCGCAAACAGGTCATTCCCCATGGAAAGCGACTGGCTGAGCATTTTGATATCGTTAGGTTTCAATTCTTCGGAAACGTTAACCAGGGGCAGGGCCGCAGGATGCAGAAGAAACATTGCCTCAGGCATGCTACGGCGGTTTGGCGCGGCGCAATAGAGTAATGTCGCGGCAGAGGCGATTTGCGAAAGATTCACCGTTTCAATCGGCAGCGAGAAATTCTTAACCGCTTCATACCCTGCATAACCGGCATCCATTTCGCCGCCGGGGCTATTGATATACAAACTGACCTGTTTGGTATTCGGGTAATTCATGACGATACCATCCAGTGCTTTCATTAAGTTGGCGATACTGGCATTGGTGACAGACGTGTTATAAACAATTTTAATGGTGGAAACGTCCAGCGGCGTTAGCCGTTGTGTTTTCATTTCAATTAATTGCCCATAACTGCCAAACGAACAAAGACCCAAAATCATAATTAACGACAAGGTTATTTTTCGCATGAGAGTGGCCTTATAAAAGACAGTGTGTCAGAAAAATGAGGCACACGTAGCGTAGCAAAACGGCTTTTATTTGACAAAAACTCATCGCACGCCAGGGGAGTTTTTTTAATAAAATATAATATATTTCACTTAAGCTCGGCGATAATAAAATAGCCCGTCAGGCTTCTGGGATGACGGGCTATCTTAACTCGGTGGGGTTGATAAAAAACTTATTCTTTCATAAGGTCATTTTCATTCTCCTTTACGATATTATGCTTTTTTAGCGGTCACGGCTTTGCAGGCAAAATAAGTCACCAGGGCAATAATCAGCGGCGCAACGATATGGGGGTTAACATCATGGCCCGTTTTTTCTTGCACGATTTCAGTGAGATAATCGCAGCCCAGGATGATGGCAAAATAAATACACACCATCAGTGCCAAAAATTTTGGTTTAGTGAACGCATTATTTTTACGGTTATTTCGATTCATCATGATCACCACTCGTTAGCGGGCTTGCTTAATGATTGAAGCTTACGCCCGGGTTTATCAACCAATTATCAATATAGCGCTAAAAATTAGGAGCACGGGGTGTTTAAACGGTTATTCTTTCGGGATAACAATAAGATCCACTGGTCTCCCGGTTATGAAGAAAAGCCGGAGATCCTGTTTGGGCAAGACAATACTTTTACCATCAGGAACTTTCGTAATGCCTTCATGATCGATAATACCCTGCATTTTGAATGGCAGGATAAGACGCTTAATCTTGATGATATCGCCAGCGTCGATCTGGTTATCTCTTACTGGTCCAGCCGGCATATTGCCCATGTGTTTCTTTCTTTTGGTTTTTTCAGTGGCGACTATGTGGCGATTTCCATTGAAACCCGCCGGCGGGCTTCACAAACCTATTCCACCTGGAAAGGCTTTTTCAACACTTATGAATTGATTTACGTGGTGGCGGATGAAAGAGATTTAATCGGCGTACGGGCCAATATCCGTAAAGAGGATGTCTATATTTACCGGGTCAACGTGACCAAAGAAGTATGCAGGCAGGTATTTCTGGATTATGCCGAACGCATTAACAGCCTGAAAAACAGTGATGAGTTTTACAACACGCTGAGAAACAACTGCACCACCAATATCTTACGCCACAGCCGTAAGGCCGCGCCTGACTTTAAATACAACTGGATGGTGCTGTTAAGCGGTCATGTCGATCAATATTGCTACGATTTAGGATTGCTCGACAAAACATTCACCCTTGAAGCGTTACGGGCCAATAGCAAAGTCGCGGCGGTTGTCGGCACGCTCAATGACGATTATTCACAACGGATCCGGCCCGGTTACCATGAGCCATAACAATACAGGACGCAAAATGATGATCAAACGTACCGCCATTGGGATGGCGTTGCTGATACCGCTGAGCGGAGCCACAGCGGCGGAGATCGGCCTGGGCATCGAAGGTGAAGCGCAGTTTAACCCCTATAAGAGCTATAAAACCGACTACTCCGTCATTCCCTATCTGGGCTATGACAATAAGATCGTTTACCTGGACGGCACCGAAGCGGGGGTCTATTTCGTCAATGACGACAAGAACGAATTCAAAGCGCGCGTCTGGTATCTGGACGTGGAATTCGACCCGGACAACGCCCGCCAGTGGGCGATCCGCCAGCTAAACTCACGCCACAGCACGATGATGGCCGGGGTGAGCTATCAGCGCATCACCGATATCGGCGCGTTTCGCGGGGAGTTTTCCGGCGACACGCTCAATACCAGCAACGGGCTGATGGCGACGCTGGCCTGGGCCGGACAACTTGTCGCAGAGCCAGTGACGATTTATCCGCAGGCGGGCATCGACTGGTATAGCGACAAGCTGGCGCGTTATTACTACGGCATCAGCGAGCGCGAATCCGCTAAATCAGGGTTAGACGCCTGGTCCCCCAATGACGCCTTTGCGCCCTGGCTGGCGGTGGCGGCAGACTGGAAGGTGACTGACAATCTGCATTTCTACCTGCAACCGCGCGTCACCTTCCTGCCTTCAACGATACGCCACAGCCCAATGGTGGATGACAACATCCTTGCCGACATTGAGTCCGGGCTGGTGTGGTCGTTTTAAGCCAGTTATTCCTGCGCCGTGGAGCGTGTTTTCCACGGCATGCGTTTGTACCAGGGCTGTGGGACCGGATGAACAATGGCACGTAATGCCCGGGCGTAATCCATCACCAGGCCCGGCGTCCAGGCCATGGTTAAGGCTCTTTTACGCACCTGGGACGCGATCCACAGTTCCGGCATAAACAGCACTTTCAGGGTAGTCAGCCAGCTTCCCCGCCGGTTGGCTAACACCCCGTCCAGCGCCGCTTCCAGCGAATACGCCACGCTGCTTGAGCAGTTGCGGTAAGTCAGGTTGTAAATTTCATCTTTGCGATAATTCGTCCAGAACCGGTGCAGCGCCTCGCCGTTAAACCCGTGGAAATGGATTTTCATATCGGAATGGCACCAGTTGCCCGACTCCGTGACGTAATCGGGCTGATATTTCCCGGCGATGTCGTTGTCGTGGGTGGCTTTCAGCAGGCGGAAAAACTCAGACGGCGAGCGGTCGATATCTTCAGCCGGGTACAGGCTGACATAAACATGGGGAGACGCCTCCAGCGCCGCATGGCCGGTCGAGATCACGCCGTGGGCATCTACCGCAGCAATATAGCGGTTGATCACCGGGCGCGGTACCGCGGGTTCATTAGCAGAGCCTTCCGGCGTCCAGATATGCACGGTCAGCGGCGAGGTAAACTCCAGCGGCGGCGTCACCGACCCGGCGGCTTTTTCTGGCACCGGGCTGCCCTTCACTTTGGTGGTAAAGCCTTTGGCGAACTCACGCGGCACCATGATCTGGAACACCGAGGTAGCATTTTTTAACTGCCTTGCCCGCATCGCCACGCGCAGCGTGTTAATGCTGCCCGCTATCATCAACACCCCCAGGAAAAACGACACCGTGGCGCTGGAATGGGTAATTAAAAACCCGGCAAAGGCGATTTGCAGGCTGCCCATTACCAGCGACGCGCGCCAGCGCGGGAAACGCACCACCCAAGCGGAGGCAATAACAAACAGGCCGATGACGAAATACGAGAAGCCAAAAATCACCGACAGCAGGATATTACTGTAACGGGCATCCACCAGCATAATTAACGAAACGAAGAAAAAGACGCCGCCTTTAAAATAGAGCACCGCTTTTTGCGCGCCTATTCCGCTTGCCGCCACGCTCAGGGTGATCAGGCTCTCTAATAACAAAACGATGCCAAAGGTTTTTAACGGGAAATACGTTTGACCGTCAAAGCCATCAATAAAAATCAGAACGCCCGCGATACCCCACAATAAGCCACTTATCCAAAGATATTTGGCTTTATCACGCACAAATTCTGCACCGAAAAGCAATAATGCGATTTGTAACATAACGACTCTCCGCCTCTCTGCGCTTAACTGAACGTGGTGGTGCCACTGATTCGCCAGTTGCCAATAATAATGGGTTGTGACTGGTTATTAATCAGCACGTTGCCGCTGTCAGTGATGGTGACCCAGCGGTCATTTTTATCTTTAAACCGAAATGAGATAGTGGGCAGCTTATGCGCCTGCCCGATGTCGCTCCACTGGCGCTGAAATTTCTCGCGGTCGTCCGGGTGTACGCGTGCCAGCATTTTTTCTTTATCGGTCAGCTCGTCGGTAGCGATGTCGTCCAGCACATCCAGCGTGTGATCCCAGTAAAGTTGCCCGGTAACCAGATTGAGTTGATAGATAGCGTCGCGCGCGCTTTGCACGCCGTTACGATTATCCAGCCGCTGGGCGCTGCGGGTTAATACCCGAATAAATACCATTAATAACGCCGTGGCGGTTAAATAACATTGTGCAATCAGCAACGGCTCACCGGCTCGTAGCCCTTTAATAAAGAAGGGGCCCATTTTTTGAATCGAGAACCAGATAACAATCGCGCCGAGGGTTAATAACGCAAAGGATCCGCCCCGGTTGCCCCACAGTATCGCCAGCGCCACCGTTAACACGATGGGAATACAGGCCGCCGCAAAACGCAGCACATCGTAGCGATGGGCATTGAACGCATCGGTGATATATTTCACCGAGTCGCTGAATATCCAGGCGGTAATCAGGATCAGCAGCACCCACACAAAGCCCCCGGCAATCATTATCCTGCGGTGCATACCTTGAGTGCGCAGATGATTATTCAGGAAGCCCATAATGATGGTGGTGGCGAAGAGGATGCCGGTAACGTCGGCAATTAACCCCGGCCAGAACGTGCCGCTAAAGGATTCGTTGCGGAAGTACCACAACCCCCACGACAGCACCAGCGCATCTACCACGCTCACCAGCACCGTGGCAATCAGCCACATTACGATTTGGTGCAGGTCATCGCCTTCACGTGAAAACCGTCTGACAAGCCAGGCGATAGCCATGGTGGAAGGCATGGATAACACCGCAAACATCAGGTTAGTGGGGAAGTTATCCGTGGTGGTGTTATCCAGAATGAGGTTGAGAATGATGAAGCCGGCGAGAAATAGCCACCATTGCCGCCACGGCGCGCACAGAAACGCCGCCGTCGCGACCCCTGCCGGGAACCACACAATGGAAAAATCAAGGCTCGGATCATCAAGCTGTAGCGAGACCAGACCGGACACATAATAAATGAGCATCCAGATGGCAAAGGAAACGGTCTGATGCATAAACGGTGAGAGTTTGCCTTTCATCGGGACGTCTCGTTGGTTTCAGGAAGTCTGTATTATCGGCGATAATCCGAAAAGTTTCATAGCCCCAGGGTAAACGCAGCGACGATTTTTGCGCTTTTAAGCGCACCTGACGCAACGATATATCATATAAATCTCTCCTCCCGAATGGCTCGCTTGCACCGCCGGGTTTTTGCTATTTTTTACCGGGGCATTTGCTGTTATTTTCGTAGCGCAACACAAAACGCAACACGAAATTTATTTTTGTACACATATTTTATTTACCGCTTCGTTTTCAGCAAAACGGCACAGGCCAAATATATAAAATATTATCAGCGACAAACCTTCTATCCTGGCGTATGTCTGGTCTGTAAATTTTTATTAGCGTCCATTTAAGAAAAATCCTGAAACTATTCTAAATGACCACAACCGAGGATGAATCGGGCATTGGCGTCTATCCTTATGCAGGCCAGACAAAAAAACTGGCACGACGATAATACTCATTATTTTTTATTAAAAAACGATGGGTTACGGTCTGAGAAAACTACCGCGAAATCGAAGACCTGATATTTATCCGTGGGTGGTTCTGTTATTGCAGAACGGAACGGAGAATAAACCGACCGTTATTTTCGACCAGGATCGCCATGTCGAAAACGCGCCGGGAGATTTTCGATAAGGTGTTTAATCTAAGAGGAATAATCATGGCAACGACTTACGAAGAGAACTATCTGGACTGGGTAAGAGATGCGCATGCGATGGAGAAACAGGCTGAATCCATGCTTGAAAAAATGGCTGGACGTCTGGAGCACTATCCGGATCTGAAAGCCCGGATTGAGCAGCACATTGAAGAAACTCGCCAGCAGCAAACGCTTATTCAGTCCGTTATCGATCGTCACAATACCTCTAACTCCGCCTTCAAAGACGTCATGGGCAAAATGGCCGCTACCGGCCAGGCTATGGGCGGTATGTTCGCCGATGACGAAGTGGTCAAAGGCGCCCTCAGCAGCTATGCGTTCGAACACTTTGAAGTGGCCTGCTATACCTCGCTGATCGCAGCGGCGCAACTGGTCGGCGACCAGGAAGGCGCACGCATTTTTGAACAGATCCGTGAGCAAGAAATCGCGATGGCGGAGTGGGCATTAAATCATATTCCTGATGTTACCGAGCAGTTCCTGGTTCGTGACGCCGCACCAGGCGTTGAAGCCAAAAAATAATCCCTTCTTTTGCATGATGCCCGCCGCTAAGGCGGGCATTTCACTGCCTTTTACTTTTGCGGAGTGAGCTTATGTTCAGACATGTCAAAAAACTACAGTACACAGTGCGCGTATCAGAACCGAACCCTGGCCTGGCGAACCTGTTGCTTGAACAGTTCGGCGGCCCACAGGGCGAGCTGGCGGCGGCATGCCGTTACTTTACCCAGGGTCTGGGCGATGACGATCCGGGCCGTAAAGATATGCTGATGGATATCGCCACCGAAGAATTGAGCCACCTGGAAATCATCGGCTCGCTGGTGGGAATGCTGAATAAAGGCGCGAAAGGCGATCTGGCCGAAGGCACCGAAAAAGAGGGTGAGCTTTATCGCACCATCACCGGTAACGGCAACGATAGCCACCTGACCTCCCTGTTGTATGGTGGCGGTCCGGCGCTGGTGAATTCCGCCGGCGTTCCCTGGACAGCGGCGTACATCGACACCATCGGCGAAGTTACGGCGGATTTACGCTCCAACATTGCGGCAGAAGCCCGCGCCAAAATCATCTATGAGCGCCTGATTAACCTGACCGATGACGTTGGCGTAAAAGACGCGTTAGGCTTCCTGATGACCCGCGAAGTGGCGCACCAGATTTCGTTTGAGAAAGCGCTGTATTCGATTCGCAATAACTTCCCTGCCGGGAAATTGCCGCCAATCGAACAATACTCCAACGTTTACTTCAATATGTCTGAAGGCGATGACATGCGCGGTAGCTGGAACTCCGACGAAAACTTCACCTATGTGGCCGATCCGCAACCTGCGGTAGACGGTGGCGACGGTTTGGCAAACGTACAGCTGCCTCCTTCGCAGCAAGCCAATCTGGACAGCATGATTGCCCGCACCGCATCTGACCCGTCGGTTAACCCGGTCACCGGCACCGATATCGGTTCGGTTCCGCCGATCGAAAATGAAGCCGCCTCCAGCAAATCTCCGGTGAAAAAGCCGAAGAAATAAGGTAATACGTGACGGCTCACAGAGCCGTCACCGCCTCCCGCCCGAGTGACATATTCCCGCCAGAGATCAACAAAACCATTCATTCAGTGTGTCTATAATGCGGAGCCAATTTTACTCTCGCCCGTGTAACGGGGAAGGAAAAATATGTCTCTTATCACTGAATTACCCGCCATTTTCGATCAGTTCTCAGAAGCCCGTCAGAAAGGTTTTATCACCGTTATGGATCTCAAAGAGCAAGGCGTTCCGCTGGTCGGCACCTATTGCACTTTTATGCCGCAAGAGATCCCGATGGCCGCAGGCGCAGTGGTGGTCTCGCTGTGCTCCACCTCAGATGAAACCATCGAAGAAGCCGAAAAAGACCTGCCGCGTAACCTCTGCCCGTTGATTAAAAGCAGCTACGGTTTTGGGAAAACCGATAAATGCCCTTACTTCTATTTCTCCGACCTGGTGGTAGGCGAAACCACCTGCGACGGCAAGAAAAAGATGTATGAATACATGGCCGATTTTAAAGCGGTCCACGTAATGCAACTCCCAAACAGCACCGCCGACGCTGCGTCACGCGCGTTGTGGAAAGCAGAAATCCATCGCCTGAAAGACGCCGTTGAACAGCGTTTCGGCGCGACGATCACCGAACAGGCGCTGCGCGACGCCATCGCGCTGAAAAACAAGGAGCGCCGCGCGACAGCCAATTTCTACCACGTCGGGCAGCTTAATCCACCCGCGCTCAGCGGGATGGATATCCTCAAAGTGGTGTATGGCGCGACTTTCCGCTTCGATAAACAGGCGCTGATCGACGAGCTGAACGGCATGGCGGAACGCGTGCGCCAGGAATGGCAGGACGGCAAACGTCTGGAAGCGCGCCCGCGTATTCTGATCACCGGCTGCCCCATCGGCGGCGCAGCGGAAAAAGTCGTGCGCGCCATCGAAGAAAATGGCGGCTGGGTGGTGGGTTTTGAAAACTGCACCGGCGCGAAAGCCACCGAACACTGCGTGGAAGAGACCGGCGACGTGTACGACGCGCTCACCGACAAGTACCTGGCGATTGGTTGCTCATGTATTTCCCCTAACGACCAGCGCCTGAAACTGCTTAGCCAGATGGTGGAGGAGTACCAGGCCGACGGCGTGGTGGATGTCATTTTGCAGGCCTGCCACACCTATGCCGTGGAATCGCTGGCGATTAAGCGCCACGTGCGTGAACACCACCACATCCCGTATATCGCCATTGAGACCGATTATTCCACCTCGGATATCGGGCAGCTCAGCACCCGCGTGGCGGCTTTTATCGAAATGCTTTAAGGAGCGGTTGTGGCTGTATCAATAGGGATTGATTCCGGTTCCACCACCACCAAAGGCGTACTGTTGCAGGACGGCGCCATTGTGCGCCGCTTTCTGTGCCCGACGCCGTTCCGCCCGGAGACGGCGATCCGCGAAGCCTGGCAGAGTCTCAGCGCCGGGCTGGATGAGCGCCCTTTCCTCACGTTGACCGGTTATGGTCGCCAGTTGGTGGACTTTGCCGATAAGCAGGTTACGGAGATTTCCTGTCATGGCCTGGGCGCGCGCCTGCTGGCCCCGGATACCCGCACGGTGATCGACATCGGCGGACAAGACAGCAAAGTCATTCAACTGGATGAACAGGGTAACCTGGCCGACTTCCTGATGAACGACAAATGCGCCGCAGGCACCGGACGGTTTCTGGAAGTGATTTCCCGCACTCTGGGCGCAAGCGTCGACCAGCTTGACGCGATTACCCGTGGCGTGGAACCCCACGCTATCACCAGTATGTGTACGGTTTTCGCTGAATCTGAGGTGATTAGCCTGCGCTCGGCGGGCGTCGCCCCGGAAGCGATTCTGGCCGGGATCGTCAACGCGATGGCGCGCCGCAGCGCCAACTTTCTCGGCAGACTGTCGGCACAGGGCCCGGTATTGTTTACCGGGGGCGTTAGCCATTGTGCGGTATTCGTCGACAAGCTCACAGATCACGTGGGCATGACGGTGCAAACCCATCCCGACGCCCAGTATGCCGGGGCGGTAGGCGCGGCGCTGATCGGCCAGCAGCCGGGGAAACGCCGATGACCGAATACCTGTTTCTGTTCCACAATACCCTCGGCGTGGTGAAAACCCGCCGGGCTTTGCAGGCGGCGGGGAGGGATTTCCGCGTTACGGATATCCCTCGCCAGCTGCGCGGCGGCTGCGGGCTGTGCATCTGGATCGCCTGTCCTGAAGAGTCGTATCAGGAATGGGTTATGGCCGGGCTGACGGAATCGGTGTATCGGGTGCAAGGTGAACAATGGGACTGCATCGCCACGTATCCACCAGCGTGAATCGTTGACAGACATGCAAACAAATGGTTGTATTGCACAACTATTAAATCTTATCCGATGCCGCCATGATCGACTCTGCTATTATTAACGACATCCGTGTCTCCTCCCGTCTGATGGTTCGCGAACTGGGCTTTATGAATGCCACTCTCGCCGCCACGGAGTATTCTCCTTCCGCTGTCCATACGCTGGTGGAAATTGACGCCCACGGTGCGTTGACTGCCGCCCAACTGGTGCACATTCTCGGGCTGGAAAAATCCAGCGTCAGCCGGATGGTCAGTAAACTGATCGCTGCCGGTGAGTTGCAGGAAACGCCCTCAACACAGGACGGACGGGTAAAGCAATTGCAACTGACCGAAAAAGGCCGGGAAAGCGTCGCGCGGATCAACCAGTACGGCGCGATGCGGGTCGTCGACGCGTTGGAGCAGCTCAACCCTTCCCAGCAGCAGTCCGTGGCCCGTGGGCTGGCGGCCTATGCCTGCGCGCTGGAGGCTTGCCGTAACGGTGCGCGCGTTAGCGAGGCCAGCCCGTTTGAGATTGTCACCGGCTATCACCCCGGTATGATTGGCCGTATTAGCGAAATGCACGGCAGCGACTACGCCAAAAATTATGGTTTCGGGCACTTCTTTGAAGGCAAAGTCGCGTCGGGCCTGGCGGAATTTTGCGGGCGGCTGGACAAGCCCTACAACCAGATCTGGTTGGTGATGCATCACGGACGGATTGTCGGCTCGGTTGCCATCGACGGCGAGGATTTAGGTAATAACGAAGCGCATCTGCGCTGGTTTATCCTTGACGACGACTGTCGCGGCAGCGGTATGGGCCGCCGGTTGTTGAGTGAAGCAATAGATTTTTGCGACCAGCAGGGGTTTTCGGCAACGCAGCTCTGGACGTTTAGCGGGCTCGACGCGGCGCGTCGGCTGTATGAGTCGTTTGGATTTACGCTTGCCCGCGAATGGCAGGGCGACCAGTGGGGACGGGAGATGTTGGAGCAGCAGTTTACGCGGATGGGGCGTTCATAAAAAATGCCCACCATAAAGGTGGGCACTGGTTTCATTAATCCAGACAGCGAATTAACGCATCGTCACAAACTCTTCCGCCGCCGTCGGGTGGATTGCCACGGTATTATCAAAGTCTTTCTTAGTCGCGCCCATTTTCAGCGCCACCGCGAAGCCTTGCAGGATTTCATCCATCCCGAAGCCAATCCCGTGAATACCGACGATTTTCTCTCCCGGGCCAACGCACACAAGCTTCATGCGGCACGGCTGGCGGTGAGAGGTCACAGCGGTGTACATCGCGGTGAAAGAGGATTTATATACTTTCACCTGGTCATCGCCGTACTGCTCGCGCGCCTGCGGTTCGGTCAGGCCCACGGTGCCGATCGGCGGGTGGCTGAACACCACGGTCGGAACGTTGGTGTAATCCAGATGCTCTTCCGGCTTGTTGTTAAACAGGCGTTCGGAGAGACGGCGACCGGCAGCAACCGCGACTGGCGTCAGTTCCACGGCACCGGTGTTGTCGCCTACCGCGTAAATGCCTTCAACGCTGGTATTCTGGAACTTATCGACGACAATGTAGCCTTTTTCATTGGTTTTAACGCCCGTTACCGCCAGATTAAAGTTGTCGTTAGCCGGTTCGCGGCCAATCGCCCAGATCAGGCAGTCAACGGTTTCGCTGCGACCATCCTCCAGTTGCAGCGTCAGGCTGCCGTCAGCGTTTTTCACTACCGCTTTCGGGATCGCCTGGGTGTGCAGCGTCGGGCCTTCGGTGTTGATCACTTCCACCAGCGTTTCGACAATCAGCGGATCAAAGTTACGCAGCGGCGCGTGTTTACGCACAAACAGGTGGGTATCAGCGCCCAGGGCATTCACCACGCCAGCAATTTCCACGGCAATATAACCTGCGCCCACCACCGCAACGCGTTTCGGCATCTCGTCCAGCTCAAAGAAGCCGTCGGAATTAATACCGTATTCCGCGCCCGGAATCGACGGAATAGACGGGCGGCCACCGGTGGCGATCAGGATATGGTCAGCGGTAATGGTTTCGCCATTCACTTCCACGGTATGCGCATCGACAAAACGCGCGAAGCCACGGATCACATCAACAATGTTTTTCTTCAGCACCGTCTCGTAAGAGGTATGGATGCGATCGATGTAAGCGGTACGGCTGGCAACCAGTTTCTTCCAGTCGAAATGGTTCACGGTGGTATCGAAACCGTAATCCGGGCCGTACAGATGGATGGCTTCCGCGATTTGCGCCGCATGCCACATCACTTTTTTCGGCACACAACCGACGTTGACGCAGGTGCCGCCCAGCTCTTTGGCTTCAATCAGCGCGCACTTCTTCCCGTACATGGCTGCCCGGTTAATGGAGGCAATACCGCCGCTGCCGCCGCCGATAGCGAGGTAGTCGTAATGTTTGGTCATGAGTCTAATCCTTAATGTCTGATTGCCGCGATTGTATACCTGAAATCAATAGGTTCCATCGATGGCTGTGATTATTCCGGCACGATCCAACTGACGGTAGCGTGCCCGGTTCCTGCCGGCACCAGCTTTTTATGTAGCCACGGCAAAACGGTGTTCATCTGCTGTTCCAGCTTCCACGGCGGGTTAATCACAATCATCCCCGACGCGGTCATGCCGCGACGATCGCTGTCCGGCAACACCGCCAGCTCGATTTGCAGAATACGGCGAATGCCGGTTTCTTCCAGCGCGTGAACCATGCGTTTGATCTGCTGACGCAGGACTACCGGATACCACAGGGCGTACACACCGGTCGCAAAGCGGCTGTAACCCTCTTTAATGCCGGTCACCACCGCCTGATAGTCGGTTTTCATTTCATAGGGCGGATCGATAAGAACTAATCCACGACGCGACACCGGCGGCAGTTTAGCCTTCAGTTGCTGATAGCCATCGGAACGGCTGACGGTGGCGCGGTCGTCTTTCTGAAATTCGGAACGCAGCAGCGGGAAGTCGCTGGGGTGCAGTTCGGTCAGTTGCATACTGTCCTGTGGGCGCAGCAGCTGACGCGCGATCAGCGGGGAACCGGGGTAGTAACGCAGTTGCCCGCCACGGTTAAAATGCTCCACCGCGCCGATGTACGGCTCCAGTTCGGCAGGCAAATCATCCTGCTGCCAGATGCGCGCGATGCCTTCCAGATATTCGCCAGTACGCTCCGCATGTTCGCCGCTTAACTGATAGCGCCCTGCCCCCGCATGGGTATCCAGATAGAGAAACGGTTTCTCTTTTTCTTTAAGGGATTCAATGATAAGGCTTTGTACAGTGTGCTTCAGTACGTCGGCGTGGTTACCGGCGTGGAAGCTATGGCGATAGCTAAGCATGTAAAACGTTTCCAGATGGGATCTAAGGGTATGGGCACAGTATACCGGAAAGTTAACCCAACCGGGGATTGCCGACGGCGACCATTGAAATCCACTACACTAAACCCCAGATCACCACACAATGAACAAAGCGCCGCTCGATGCGCTTCACTTACCTTTTAATCAGGA
Source organism: Atlantibacter sp. MEI4A-1023 (assembly GCF_056155425.1). Classification (NCBI taxonomy): domain Bacteria; kingdom Pseudomonadati; phylum Pseudomonadota; class Gammaproteobacteria; order Enterobacterales; family Enterobacteriaceae; genus Atlantibacter; species Atlantibacter sp. MEI4A-1023. The sequence goes on along the minus strand of NZ_CM149568.1, from coordinate 206,786 downwards.
ACGCGCTTATGACCAATCCATTACTCGTCCCTTTCGAGTTGCCGCCCTTCTCCACCATTAAACCCGAACATGTGGTTCCCGCTGTGACGCAAGCGTTGGATGCCTGCCGTCAGCGTGTGGAAGAAGTGGTTGCGAAAGGCGCGCCGTACCGTTGGGAGACGCTGTGCCAGCCGCTGGCGGAAGTGGACGATCGTTTAGGGCGCATTTTCTCCCCGGTCAGCCACCTCAATTCGGTGCAGAACAGCCCGGAACTGCGCGAAGCCTACGAACAAACCCTGCCGCTGCTGTCTGAATACAGCACCTGGGTCGGCCAACATGAAGGGCTGTATAACGCGTACCGCGATCTGCGCGACGGCGAGCACTACGCCGCCCTCGATACCGCCCAGAAAAAAGCGGTGGATAACGCGTTGCGTGATTTTGAACTCTCTGGCATCGGTTTGCCGAAAGACAAACAGCAGCGCTATGGTGAAATCGCCGCGCGCCTCTCCGAGCTGGGCTCGACCTACAGCAACAACGTGCTCGACGCCACGATGGGCTGGAGCAAGCTGGTTACCGATGAATCTGAACTTTCCGGGATGCCGGAAAGCGCTCTGGCCGCCGCCAAAGCCCAGGCCGAGGCCAAAGAGCAGCAGGGTTATCTGCTGACGCTGGATATCCCGAGCTACCTGCCGGTGATGACTTATTGCGACAATCAGGCGCTGCGTGAAGAGATGTACCGCGCCTACAGCACCCGCGCCTCTGACCAGGGCCCGAACGCCGGGAAATGGGATAACAGCCCGATTATGGAAGAGATCCTGGCGCTGCGTCATGAACTGGCGGAACTGCTGGGCTTCGAAAACTACGCCCATAAATCCCTTGCCACCAAAATGGCGGAAAACCCGCAGCAGGTACTGGATTTCTTAACGGATCTGGCAAAACGCGCCCGTCCACAGGGTGAAAAAGAACTGGCCCAGTTGCGTGACTTCGCTAAAGCGCAGCATGGCGTGAACGAACTGCATCCGTGGGATATCGCTTACTACAGCGAAAAACAGAAACAGCATCTGTACAGCATCAGCGACGAACAGCTTCGCCCGTACTTCCCGGAAAACAAAGCGGTTAACGGCCTGTTCGAAGTGGTTAAGCGCATTTACGGCATCACCGCCAAAGAGCGCAAAGACGTTGACGTCTGGCACCCGGATGTGCGCTTCTTCGAGCTGTATGACGACAGCGGCGAACTGCGCGGCAGTTTCTATCTTGATTTGTACGCCCGCGAAAACAAACGCGGCGGCGCGTGGATGGACGACTGCGTTGGCCAGATGCGCAAAGCCGACGGCTCGCTACAAAAACCGGTGGCCTATCTCACCTGTAATTTCAACCGTCCGCTGAACGGCAAACCGGCGCTGTTTACCCACGACGAAGTGATCACCCTGTTCCACGAATTCGGCCACGGCCTGCACCATATGCTGACGCGCATCGAAACCCCAGGGGTGGCGGGCATCAGCGGTGTGCCGTGGGATGCGGTAGAGCTGCCGAGCCAGTTTATGGAAAACTGGTGCTGGGAGCCGGACGCGCTGGCGTTTATCTCTGGCCATTATGAAACCGGCGAACCGTTGCCGCAGGAACTGCTGGAGAAAATGCTGGCGGCGAAAAACTACCAGGCGGCGATGTTTATCTTGCGCCAGCTGGAATTCGGCCTGTTCGATTTCCGCCTGCATGCGGAATTCAGCCCGGATTTGGGGGCGAAAATCCTCGAAACCCTGGCAGAAATTAAGAGCCAGGTGGCCCTGATCCCGGGTCCGTCATGGGGCCGTTTCCCGCACGCTTTCAGCCACATTTTTGCCGGTGGCTATGCGGCAGGTTACTACAGCTACCTGTGGGCCGATGTGCTGGCGGCGGATGCGTACTCCCGTTTCGAAGAAGAAGGGATTTTCAACCGTCAAACCGGCCAGTCGTTCCTCGACAACATCCTGACCCGTGGCGGGTCCGAAGAGCCGATGGCGCTATTTAAACGCTTCCGTGGCCGCGAACCGCAGTTGGATGCGATGCTGGAACACTACGGTATTAAGGGTTAAACCCACTCGTGAACATCTGTTTAATTGATGAAACTGGCGCCGGAGACGGCGCCTTATCACTTCTGGCGCAGCGCTGGGAACTGAACCACGATGCGGATAACCCGATGGCGCTGGTATTAACGGCGGAGCATCTGGAATTACGCAAGCGCGATGAACCGAAGCTCGGCGGGATTTTTGTCGATTTTGTCTCCGGAGCGATGGCCCATCGCCGTAAATTCGGCGGTGGACGCGGCGAAGCGGTCGCTAAAGCGGTAGGTATTAAAGGCGATTATCTGCCGGACGTGGTGGATGCCACGGCAGGCCTGGGGCGCGATGCCTTTGTGCTGGCGTCGGTAGGGTGCCATGTGCGGATGCTGGAGCGTAATCCGGTGGTCGCAGCTCTGCTGGATGACGGCCTGGCACGCGGCTATCAGGACCCGGAAATCGGCCCCTGGCTGCGCGAACGGTTACATCTGATCCACGCTTCAAGCCTGACGGCGCTGGAAAACATTAACCCGCGCCCACAGGTTGTGTATCTTGATCCGATGTTTCCCCACAAGCAGAAAAGCGCGCTGGTGAAGAAAGAAATGCGGGTGTTTCAGTCACTGGTGGGGCCGGATATCGACGCGGACGGATTACTGGAACCCGCCCGACGTCTGGCGACCAAGCGCATTGTGGTCAAACGCCCCGATTATGCGCCGCCGCTGGCGGGCACCGCCACCCAGTCGGCGGTGACGACCAAAAGCCATCGCTTCGATATCTATCCGCCGCTGGTTTAGATTACTGCGGCATCGCCTCACGCGGAATAATCGCGCCGCGATACTGGATCACCGTGCTGGCGGTAAGGTGGCCGCGCTTCGCCGCCGCTTCGGCATCACCGCCGGTCAGACGCACCGCCAGATAACCGGCGCTGAACGAGTCGCCCGCTGCGGTGGTGTCGATCACTTTCTCTTTCGGCAGCTTCACCGCCGGGACCTCCAGCAGCGGTTCGCCGGCAATCGCCACCAGGCAGGAATCCGCGCCGCGCTTAATCACCACTTCGCTGACGCCTGCCGCCTGGGTGCGGGCAACCACTTCATCCACCGGCTTTTCGCCCCACAGCGCGTCTTCGTCGTCCAGCGTCAGGAACGCGATATCGGTGCAGGTCAGCATCTGCTGATAAACCTGTTGGGTCACTTCTTTGCTGGCCCACAGCCGCGGACGGTAGTTGTTGTCAAAAATGACCTTCCCGCCGTTGGCGCGGCATTCGCGCAGCAGCAACAGCAGTTTCTCACGGCTTTCCGGGCTTAAAATCGCCAGGCTGATGCCGCTTAAATAGATGTAGTCAAACTGCGCCAGCTCGGCGCAAATCGCCGGAGCCTGCTCGCTTTCCAGCCAGAAACGCGCGGCGGCTTCGTTACGCCAGTAATAGAAGGTGCGCTCGCCGGTCTCGTCGGTTTCGATGTAGTACAGGCCCGGCAGACGGTTTTCCATACGCTGGATCAGCGACGTTTGCACCTGCTCTGCCTGCCACGCTTCCAGCATCTGCTGGCTGAAGCTGTCCTGGCCCAGCGCGGTCACGTAGTGAACGCCTAGTTCCTGAGCATCCACCTGACGGGCGATATAAACGGACGTATTCAGCGTATCGCCGCCAAACCCGCGGTTTACTTCCGCGCCTTTCTGCGACAGTTCAATCATGCATTCGCCAATGACGGCAATCTTTTTCAACGACATAGTGGCCAACCCGGATTATCAAAATGATGCGCAGTGTGTGCTGCGAACGAAAAGTCGTCAAATATTTTAAAACAATGTTCCGATAATTTTTTTGAGCCAGGTGGCGATCCTGAAACTAAATCCACAAAAAACTGCCAGAATTGGTTACGAACGAAACATAAAGTTCTCAAGCGCGGGGCCGATAATCCCAATGTCCAGGTATGTCACCCCGTTAAACAGGACGACGACGATGAAGTTAAAGCAGGTCACTCACCGGCTGACAATGCCCGCCGCGAGTATCGAAAATTTAGAAGAGCATCGATATTGGTTGCAGTGTGAGCGTGCTTATACTTATCAGCCAATCTATAAAACCAACGGCAAACTGCTGGCGGTGGAGCTGTTGACGGTCGTCACGCATCCTGGCAACCCCCAACAACGCATCGCGCCCGATCGCTATTTTGCCGCCATCCCGGTGCGCCTGCGCCTGAGCGTGATTGAAGAACAGTTGCGGATGCTCAGGGAGCGAGAAAGTTTCTTCCAGCGCCACGAGGTGCTGGCATCGGTCAATGTCGACGGTCCTACGCTTATTGCTATGCGCGAACGCAGCGACATTCTGGCGCTGGTTAACGAACTGCCCTGGGTGCGCTTTGAACTGGTCGAGCACATTCGCTTGCCGGAAGATTCTAACCTTGCGGGCATGAGCGAGTTTGGCCCGCTGTGGCTGGACGATTTCGGCACCGGCATGGCGAATTTCTCGGCGTTAAGCGAAGTGCGCTATGACTACATCAAAGTGGCGCGCGAACTGTTTATCATGCTGCGCACCACGCCGGAAGGCCGTAATCTGTTTACCCAGTTACTGCAACTGATGAACCGCTACTGCAACGGCGTGATCGTCGAGGGCGTCGAAACGGTCGAGGAATGGCAGGATGTCCAGGCGTCGCCAGCGCTGGCGGCGCAAGGGTATTACCTCTCGCGCCCGGTCTGTTTCAGCACCCTTGATGAGGTAGAAATGCGGATGCTCTGATGCCCTTTCTCTGTGCTGAACTATCTTTATTAAAAAAGATAATCAGACAGAGGTGGGCATGACGCGAACCGGAAAAATTATAAGCGGAATAGCAGGCGCTTTTTTGTTGTTGGTTGTGGTGGTTGTCATTGTTATTGCAACATTTGACTGGAACAGGCTGAAGCCAACTATCAACCAAAAAGTTTCTACTGAACTGAACCGTCCGTTTGCTATACGCGGCGATTTACATGTTGCCTGGGCGCGCAATCGCGACGAACCGGGCTGGCGCAGTTGGGTGCCGTGGCCCCATGTGTACGCCAACGATATTATCCTGGGCAATCCGCCCGACATCCCTGCCGTCACGATGGTGCATCTCCCGCGCGTGGAAGCCACGCTTGCGCCGTTAGCGTTGCTGTCGAAAACCGTTTATCTGCCCTGGATCAAGCTGGTTAAACCCGACGCCAGGCTGATCCGTATTAATGAAAAAACCAATAACTGGACCTTCGATATGGCGAAAAGCGATAGCGAAGAAGAGGCGCAGCAGCCTTCGTCGTGGTCGTTCCGCCTGGACAATATTCTGTTCGATGAAGGACGCATCGCAGTGGATGACAGTGTCTCGAAGGCGGATGTGGAAATCCTGGTCGATCCGCTGGGCAAACCGCTGCCGTACAGCGAAGTGAGCGGTCAGAAAGCCAAAGACGACGATAAAAAACCCGGGGATTATATTTTTGGTTTGAAAATGAAAGGCCGGTACAACGAACAGAGCGTGCAGGGCAGCGGGAAAATCGGCGGTATGCTGGCGCTGCGCAGTGAAGGCACGCCGTTCCCGGTGCAGGCTGATATTCGTTCCGGCAATACGCGGGTAGCGTTTCAGGGCACCGTCAACGATCCGATGAAAATGGGCGGCGTCGACCTCCAGCTTAAATTCAGCGGTGACTCATTAGGTGAACTGTATGAACTGACCGGTGTACTGTTGCCGGATACCCCGCCTTTCGAAACCGACGGGCGTCTGGTGGCGAAAATCGATGCCGATAAAGGCTCGGTTTACGACTATCGCAGCTTCCGTGGCCGTATCGGTGACAGCGATATTCGCGGCTCGCTGACCTACAGCCAGCGCAAACCGCGCCCGAAACTGGAAGGCGACCTGGAATCGCGCCAACTGCGGCTGGCGGATTTAGGGCCGTTGGTCGGGGTGGATTCCGGCAAAGGCGCGGAGAAGAGCCGCCAGTCAGAGCAGAAAAAAGGCGAGAAGTCAGCACAACCGGCGGGCAAAGTGCTGCCGTATGACAAATTTGAGACCGATAAGTGGGACACGATGGATGCCGATGTGCGGTTCAAAGGACGGCGCATCGAACACAGCGCCACGCTGCCGCTAAGCGATCTCACCACCCACATTCTGTTGAATAACGGCGATTTACGCCTGAAGCCGCTCAAGTTCGGCATGGCGGGCGGCACTATCTCGTCCAATATCCATCTCGACGGCAGGAAAAGCCCTATGCAGGGCGAGGCCGATATTCAGGCGCGCCGCCTGAAGCTCAAACAGTTGATGCCGGACGTGGAACTGATGCAAAAAACGCTCGGTGAAATGAACGGTGACGCCGAGTTCCGCGGCACGGGCAACTCCATCGCCGCGCTGTTGGGCAGTAGCGACGGTAATTTAAAACTGCTGATGAACGATGGCCTGATCAGCCGCAACCTGATGGAAATCCTCGGCCTGAACGTTGGCAACTTCCTGGTCGGGCAAATCTTTGGCGACGAAGAGGTGCGGGTAAACTGCGCTGCCGCTAACCTGGATATCCGCCGGGGCGTGGCGCGACCGCAAATCTTCGCGTTTGATACGGAAAATGCGGTGGTGAATATTACCGGCACCGCCAGTTTTGCTTCAGAGCAGCTCGATTTGACCATCGACCCGGAGAGTAAAGGAATACGCATCGTGACGCTGCGCTCGCCGCTGTATGTGCGCGGCACCTTTAAAAACCCGGATTACGGCGTGAAGCCGGGGCCGTTGATTGCCCGTGGCGCGGTCGCTGCGGCACTGGCGACGCTGGTGACGCCTGCTGCGGCGCTACTGGCGCTGATTTCCCCGTCGGAAGGCGAAGCGAACCAGTGCCAGGTGATTTTGTCACAGATGAAGAAGTAAATATAAGGAGCGCGCCCGGCGAGGGCGCGTTTTGCACAGGGTTATGCATTTAAAGGGAAGACCGTTCGCGTTCCTTATTCTATCGCTTTCTGTGCTCAACGCGCATAAGAGCTATTTTAAAGGAAGCCATGTAAAAAACCGGAAAAAATTAAAATAAATAGCGCCTGATAAGGCAGGATAATGATAAATTCTTAAAATAGCATTTAAGTAATGTCAAATGACACTGAAAAGATAGAGACATTTTATAATTTAGCTTCTAATATTTATAAATCATTGATTTAGAAATGGTCACTAATGACTATTTCGGCACCAAAAAACTCAAATCTGAATATGTTAATAATGAGAGCAATATTTTAGAATAATGTTATAGCTAAAAGCCCCAAAAAAAATCGCAAGCTATTGATTTGGATGTTTTTTCAAAAAGTCGAGGCTTGCTTAAAAAATAAACAACCTGCTGCTTTTCCTTGTATGCTTTTACTGACCAAAGACAATGTTGAATTTTAATTCCTAAAGAGTGAGTAAAACCCTGGGTGCGTACACTTAATTAATTTCAAATAACAATTTAACACATATAAATTCCTATAATTTTTATCAGTATTAAAATCGCTGAAATTTCTCACATTCTTCGTGAATTTCATACCTATGAACTATAACTATAATGAGCATTACCGTGAACCGAACTCAACTCGAGTACCTCCTCAATATGCCATTGAGATCCTTGAGAAAATGCTACCGCACATCACATTCAAGGCCTATCCGGTCGGATACAGAATAAGTTATAGTGCAACCAAACAATCGCATGTTTATTTACTGCGAAAAGGGGTTATATCATTATACAGGCAACCAGATGATATCTTATTAGATATTTTCGAAGCTCCCATGCTGAGAGGCATCATTCCCCTACATGATATGTCGCAATCTGTTTTTACTTTTAAAGCCATTACGTCCATTGAAATGGCCATTGTAGACAGACAAAAATTCGAAAATTTATTGAATCAACTAGATTTATGGCAAACTTTTGCCAGTCATTTGCAGTTAGTGTCCAGTATGATGACAGAGATCTTGTTTAAGCTTATCTCACCTTCAGCTTTTGATATTGTACGTCTTCAGCTTTATGAGTTGATGGCAAAACCAGAATATATCCGTGAAACTATCACTATTGAAAGTTACATTAAGGGAAAATCAAGAATTTCCAGATCAGCAATTATGCGTATATTGTCTGAATTGAAGAAAGGTGGGTATATTACAGCGGAAAACGGCATTCTTAAAAAAATCAATTATATCCCTCAAAAATATTGATTATCCCTTTGTAAGGATCCCACATAATCGTGCCATTCATATTTAGAGATCATCCGGCATAATCATTCTGCCAACGAAGGAGATCGCTATGCGTAAAGTCCGTTTTACTGAGCATCTGATTATGGCTGTGATTCAGTCGGTTGAAGCCGAACGAACCGTTAAAGATGTCTGCCGGGAGGCCGGTATCGCTGAAGCTACCTACTACAACTGGAAGTCCAGATACGGTGGTATGGAAACTTCTGATATTAAAAAGATCAAGGTTCTTGAGGATGAAAACCGCTATCTTAAACAGATGTTTGCTGACTTGAGCCTGGAGAATCAGGCGCTGAAAGACGTTATCGAAAAAAGCTTTAAAGCCAGCTTTTAAACGTGAGCTGGTCACTCGTCTGATAACGACATTCGGGCTCAGTATCCGTCAGGCAACCTGAGCAGAACGGTTTATCACTACCGCCCGGATACCACGCGTGATGAACCCGTTATTGCCGCCCTGCAGGCAGTGGCTGAGCGATACCCACGATACGGTTTTCCGAAGCTTTTCCAGGTTCTGCGACGGCAGGGATACCTGTTGAATCACGAAAGGCTCCACCATATTTAGTGTCTGTTGAAGCTGAATTTTCGCCGTAAGGGCAAGCAACGGCTGCCGGTACGCCATCTCTCACCACTGGCTACGCCGGAAAGCGCTGAACCAGAGCTGGTCTGTCGATTTTATGCATGATGCGCTGGCTGATTGGGCAGAGAGGCACGCAGTAAAACTGGAGTTTATCCAGCCGGGTAAGCCGACGCAGAACGCTTTCATTGAGCGTTTAAACAGAGCATACCGTACAGAAATACTCGGTTTTTATCTGTTCAGAACGCTGAATGAAGTGCGGGAAATCACGGAGAAATGGTTATCAGAATATAACTGTGAATGCCCGCATTAATCACTGAACAATATGACACCGGAGGAATACCGAAAGCGCCATTATTTGGCCGGGATCTCAAAAAATACATGGAACTAAAACGGGTCTATTTACATATTTTCTTTTAAATTAAAACATTATGATTTGCCGCTAGTGATACACATTAGAGGATTTTTGATGGGTTATGCGGGTAGGATGAAGTATCATGTGAAATGGTTCTTTATAATTAACAATATTTCAACGCATATACAACAGAAAAGCAATCGCGGTGCCGACTACGCACCGCGATTAAACGACCAAAAAAACTGAGCGATCCCTTGAATTATAAAATGACTCTCAACCGCTCTTTTTCTCTCCAAATGTAATCGCGTTACATCTGTGAACGAACGCTATACATACTTAACACTTGTTTTGAATATTTCTCTTCGACCGAACAAGAAAATATTATTGCCCAGCAGGAGCCTCTGCTTCAGGAGAAGCATCCTCTACAACAGGTTCTTGTTCCATAATTTTGTCCCAGGTTGCCTTCAGCACTTTCACATCAAACTCAGGCTCGCCTTTCGGCTGCAAAAGAATCAATGCCATTTCGTGAGATAACTGCTGGCGCAAATCCTGGTTCAGCTGCTCTACCGTTAAGCCATTGAGAAAATCCTGACGCAGTTTCTGGTATTGCTCTGGCGCGATATCCACCACCTGGTTTTGCAGCGTACGCAGCCGCTGGTTAATCAAAATATCGGTGTCGGTACGGGCATAGGTTGCGAACAGCTTCTGCAACTCGCCTTTTTTCTGGTTGATCAGCGCATCAAATTCTTCCTTCGACAGCCCTTTGCTGCGCACATTCGCCAACTCTTTCGCCACCAGATTCAGGTTGCTGTCCAGCTTCTCGCCCGGCGATTCGATATTAATGGCGCACTGCGCGCGCTGGAACAGTACCCGGCAGTCAAAGCCGAGATTAAGATCTTTGACGTTGCTGCGGGTTAAGTACTGCTGCACGTGCCAGAACAGCGCTTCACGCGCCAGGTCGGCGCGCCAGTAGCGCAGCAGCGCGCTGGATTCGCGGATTGGCTGCCACGGCGTGTCCCAGGTAATACCAAGGCGATCCTGACGCACGGCATCCGTCATAATGCTGACCGGTTCATGGCGCAGCGGGGAAAGCGTCGGCACTGGCGCTGGGGTTTCACGTTTGCCCTTCAGGCTGCCAAAGGTTTTATTGATTTGCTCTGCAACCGCGCGGCTGTCGATATTGCCGACCACGATCAGCGTCATTGCATCTGGCGTGTACCATTTCTGGTAAAACGCTTTTAAATGCTCGGCGTCTACCGGTTGCTTCGGCGATTCAGAGGGATCGTGCCCCAGCAGCGTCGAGCCTTTCAGGCGGTAACGCCAACTGCCTTCTTTGGTATCGGCGGGCGCAGTCAGCACCATGTCCTGAGTTTGCAGCGCGTGAGTCACGCTCTGCGGCGTGATGGTCAGATTGCCTGCGGCATCCGCCAGCCAGGTCAGCGACTCTTTCAGCAGGTCGTTGCGGCTGTTCGGCAGGCTCAGGCTAAATTGCGTAAAGTCGTAGGAAACAACGGCAGGCGGCATTGGACGTTTAGGATCGATGCTTTGTTGCCATAAAGAACGCGCCTGGACGGGCTGTAAGCTGCCGCTTTGGGTAAGGGCAACCCGGGGTAAAAAATGGCTGTAACCTGTTTGCTGGGTACTTTCAGTCAGTGAACCGGTATTGATTAAAAAGCGAATTTCGATGCGGTCGCTGGGACGCTGTGGAGTAGCCAGAACCTGCCACTGAAAACCGTTTGAAAGTGTGCCCTGTTGCCATGCCGGGTCCGGCTGGAGCGCTTCTGCCTGCACGTTACCGGCAATGGCTAACAATAAGCCGCCGGTGAAAATTCGAGTAAATGTGCCCTGCATGTGAACCCCTGATCAACATTCCTGGTTAAAAACAAGCAAAGGCGGCCCGTCCTTTTTACGTGGGCCACCTAAGGTAACGTTTCGCTACAGCGTTTGACCGCGCAAACTGAAAAACGTCACGTTAAAAAGTAAAAATTAGGGCAATTATGCGCAGGAGCCCGCAGCGAGGGCAAGTCGCTGCGGGCAAATGAGTGATATCAAGAGGATAATTGTTGTTTCGTTTCGTTACTGTTGCGGTTGTTCAGGGTGTCATTGAGCTTTTTCTGGTCCAGTTCTTTTACCCATTTCGCTACGACGACTGTCGCTACGCCGTTGCCCACCAGGTTGGTTAACGCGCGCGCTTCAGACATGAAACGGTCAATGCCGAGGATCAGCGCCAGGCCCGCCACCGGTAAATGCCCAACGGCGGAAATGGTCGCCGCCAGCACGATAAACCCGCTGCCGGTTACCCCTGCGGCGCCTTTAGAGGAAAGCAGCAGCACTACCAACAAGGTGATTTGATGGAAAATATCCATATGGCTATTGGTCGCCTGGGCAATAAACACCGCTGCCATCGTCAGGTAAATCGAGGTGCCGTCGAGGTTAAAGGAATAGCCCGTCGGGATAACCAGCCCCACCACCGATTTACGGCAGCCCAGTTTTTCCATTTTATCCAGCATACGCGGCAGCGCGGATTCCGAAGAAGACGTGCCGAGTACGATCAGCAGTTCTTCACGGATATAGCGGATGAACTTGAAGATGCTGAAGCCGGTCGCGCGGGCGATACTGCCGAGCACCACCACCACGAACAGGATACAGGTGATATAGAAGCAGATGATCAACTGGCCCAGTTGCACCAGCGTGCCGACGCCATATTTGCCGATGGTGAACGCCATCGCGCCGAACGCGCCGATAGGGGCCAGACGCATGATCATGTTGATGATGCCGAAAATCACCTGCGAGAAGCTTTCAATCACGTTGAAAATCAGCTGGCCTTTGTTGCCCAGGCGATGCAGCGCAAAACCAAACATCACCGCAAACAGCAGTACTTGCAGAATGTTGCCGCTGGCAAACGCGCCGATCACGCTATTCGGGATCACGTCCATCAGGAACGCGACAATGCCCTGCTGTTCCGCCTGTTGGGCATACACCGCGACGGCTTTCGCATCGAGGGTCGCCGGGTCGACGTTCATTCCCGCGCCAGGCTGCACGATATTCACGATCACCAGGCCAATAATAAGCGCCAGGGTAGAGACGATTTCAAAGTAGAGCAGCGCCACCGCGCCGGTGCGGCCCACCGCTTTCATGCTTTCCATACCCGCGATGCCGGTTACCACGGTACAGAAAATAACCGGGGCGATAACCATTTTAATCAGTTTAACGAATGCATCGCCCAGCGGCTTCATCTGCGCGCCGAGTTCAGGGTAGTAGTGGCCGAGTAAAATCCCGATAGCGATGGCGGCCAGAACCTGAAAATAAAGACTTTTAAATATTGAGATTTTCATAGGGTGTCCTTGCGAGGAAATGTCCACAGGATGAACAGGGTCTTTATGCATCCTGTGGCGCTAAAAATAACACCCACCAAACAGTGCAGATATAACAATGCATCAAAATTGAAACATAAATGTTAAGAAACTTGAGCTGGCTCGCACCAGCCCCTGTCGTCGCGCTGCGCTAAAACCTCATACTTTCGGATTAGATAACCCGTTTTTTTCAAATTCGGCTGGCGTTACCGCTTTGCCAAAGAGATAGCCCTGGGCGACAACCACACCCGCGTCGGCTAACCATTGGCGCTGGGCATCGTTTTCTACCCCTTCGGCAATCACGTCCAGTTCCATGCTTTTCGCCATCGCGATAATGGCGGAAACCATGCTGTGGTCATCCGGAATGCCCTCTACGAAGTTCTTGTCGATTTTCAGGATATCCACCGGCACGGACTTCATGTGATGCAGATGACGCAGGCTGGCGTAACCCATCCCAAAATCATCCAGCGCAATGCGCACCCCGGCCTGGCGCAGCGGACGCAGAATATTCACTGCGGCATCGGGATCGTCGATACGGCGGCTTTCGGTCACTTCCAGAATCAGCGTGCCCGGTTTGATGTGATAGCGCGACAGCAGTTCCAGCACGTCATTCATCATGTTGTGGTGCAGCAACTGGAGCGCCGAGAGGTTCACCGACAGCGGCAAATCAATATTGCGCGACTGCCAGGCCGCCAGCAGGCGGCAGGCCTCTTCCAGGATCCAGTGCCCTACCGTAACCATCAGGCCGCAGGACTCAATGCGATCGATTAAATCTTCCGGCAGTTCCCAGTTGCCGTCCGGCTGTTTCTGGCGCAACAACACTTCGGCGCTGACCAGCTCACCGCTGCGCAAATCCACCTGCGGTTGCAGCCAGATGGCGAACTGGTCGCTGTCCAGAGCGGTAATAATGTCGCTCTCTTCGGTCAGGCGCTTTTGCGCCAGCGCCATTTGCACCGGGTCGAAGAACTGGATCTGGTTTTTGCCTTTGCGGCGCGCGCTAAAGGCGGCGGATATCGCCCGGCGATACAGCTGCTCCGGGCTTAAACCGCCATAAAACATGGCGATGCCGATGCTGGCGGTTGGGCGCAACTGAATCCCGTTAATCGGCAATTTTTCACCCAGCTCTTTTTGCAGACGCTGCGCCAGGGTAATCGCGTGCCAGGGTTCTTTTACCCCGTGGGCGATAATCGCGAAATCATAATGGCTGACCTGCGCCAGCACCATGCGCGGCGGCAGCGCCGCTTTCAGTTTACTCACCAGCGTCAGCAGCAAGACTTCGCGTTGTTCTTCATTCAGTACGCCCGCCACGTCCTGCAACGTTTCGCAGGCAATCACCAGTAACGCCAGCGGGTGGCTGTTGCCGGTGGATTGCTCCAGCAACGCCATTAGCAGCGGTTTATTGGGCAAATCCGTGGACGGGAAACGCGTGGCCTGGGATGTCATCTCTTCATGCTGGCGCAGCAGCGTTTGCTGATTACGGTTGTAACTGCGCACCAGCATGCCGATCTCATCGTCATGATGCAGGCGCAGCAGCGGCAGCTGATGTCCGAGCACGTCCTGGGCATCGAGATGATTCAGCTCGCGCGCCAGCTTACGCAGCGGACGCACCATCAGCCGGTTGATGCACCAGGTGATTGCCACGGACAGCATTAGCGACAGCAGCAGCCACGACGTCACCAACGTTGAAATGGCGCTGATAATGAATTTGTACATTCGCCAGGAATCCGCCTGCAGCACCAGATAGGCCAGCGGCTGCGGATTGGCGGGGCGCTCCAGTGAATAGAGCGGCAGAGAGATTTGCACCGGGATTTCAAAAATACGCGCGATCATCACCGGAATCGGCCTTTCAGGGGCAAAACTCACCCTCAGTGCCTGAAATTGGTTGGGCAGCACCACATCCGCGCGGCTAATCACACCGGCCGGTTTGATCTGCTGAAGGATGGCCTCCGCTTCAGGAATATCGGCTTTCAACACGGCGGCGGAAAGCGGCAGGCGCACGGAACGGGCAATGCTTTCCATCTGCATCGCGGTGTTATAACGATTTTGCTGCACGAAATGGAAAAGCAAAATCACAACAAAAATGAAAATAAAAACCACGGCAACGATCGAAACCATCGCCATCTGCTTTATCGTTAACGAACGACTGACTCGCAAGCTCTTTCTCCAAAGATACGACTACTCGCCAGGATACACTCATCATTATCCTGCGCGGGCAGAGTATACTGCATTGCGGTGGGTTTTAATCAGACCAGCAGGGGCTTTAAAGATTAATCCTGACACGCGTCAGCATGAGGCAACACCCGCTGCCGCTGCTTCGCCCTGTTGTTAAGCCGGTCCGTTCAGTCCCCTTACGCATACGCTCTCTTCCCTGCGGCCGAGATTAACCGCCCTGCGAAGAGTATAGACGCTGCACGGTGAGCGGCAGGCCCGTAGACCGGCAACTCCTCAGTGAGATCAGTAGATTGAACGCATCATTATTTTCACAGCGGGCCACTGAAATTTTTGCCGGTAAAATTCTCGCGTCCCGTTAAAAAAATAACGGCGGAAATTAAATAGCCCACATAAAATAACCGGTAGCTTAATTTAGAAAATCCGCAATACGAAAATAGAATAAATTTTAATCATGAGAAACCCGCGAAATCATACCCTCCTGTAATTAATTAAGCGCTATGGATATAACAACCGGTTCCTCGGCTTCTTTAGCAGAAAATGAGCAAAATAATGCTAATGGATGAGAAATAATAGTGCCCAGTATTGTACATAAACACAGGGTAAGGGCCGCTAAATATATAAAAAACCGGGCTATACTCATCGCCACATCGTTGTGGGAGATCATGATCGCTGTCACTTTTTTTAGCAAATTCAGTCTGTATTCCTTATGAAATAATTAATTTTCCTTAAGGAAAGAATATTGGCAAGTGCCTGTATTTCCTGTTTTTGTATAAGTATTAATTAAAAAAAATCTTATCACCAAACAGAAAACATTAACTATAATCACCGGTAACTTTGTTAAGTAACAGTGTTCAACCTGTAAATAATCTGGACACATAAATTTCGCTTGATATAATTTTTGCGTTTTCACCTGTGAATATGGAGTTTCACAAATATCTCTGACCGGGTGGTCAATAAGCCTTTCGCATGATTTATCTTTTAAAATCTGGGGAAACTCAGCAATTCCCCGGCCTTGATATATACGTATTGCAATATGCAATGTGTAGCGTTGACTGTCTCGGGCAGGAATAAAAAATATAAGGGGTGTTATGCGTACCGCACAGCAATATAAAAAGATTGCCTTCAGGCAAGGTCTACGAGCGTCCTGCGCTCTGGGTTTGTGTTTATTTTTTCCAGTACTGGCAAACGCAGCGGATACAAACTACGACCAACTCATTATTCAGGCGCGTGAAGGTAATACGCGCGGGTTGCTCGATTATATGCGGATGCAGGAACAGCAAAATGAACTGAACGCCAACCAGGTCGCCGACTGGCTACAGGTGGCGGGCTGGTCCGGCAACGATGCGGAAGTGACCCGCATCTGGCAACGCTATCACACCAGCATGGATATTCCCGCCCGGGGTGTCGCTGCCGCTGCGCGCGCGTACCGTAACCAGAAGCAATGGAACACGTCGCTCAGCTTATGGGAACAGGCACGCCAACTGGAACCCAATAACGATGACCTGCATGTCGGCTGGGTGATGACGCTGGCGGACGCGAAGCAAAACTACCGCGCCCTGGAGGAAGCCGAAGCGATGCTGGTCGCGGACCCAAGCGCGAAGCACTACCAGCTGCTGGCTTATGTTTATCGCTCACAGGGCAAAAGCTGGGATACGCTGTTCGCCACCACGCGCGCCGAGGGGATTGAACCCACTAACGCCGAGCTGGAAAAATCGCTGCTCGGTACGCTGTCGGCCAACCGCATCTCTGGCCCGGCGCTCAATATGTCTCAGTCCACCAATATCTCTCCGCAATTTGAACGCACCCTGGAAGCCGACGCCGCCGCCGAGCTGGTTCGTATGTCTTTCACCTCCACACGCAGCGAGAAAGACCGTTTTATCGTGGCCGACAAAGCTCTCGCCCGTTACGACGTGTTGCTGAAAAAATGGAAAGACGACCCCGACGCCGCCGTGGAGTATCGCCGCGCCCGTGTTGACCGCCTCGGCGCGCTGTTAAACCGTAACCGCTACAGCGAAGTGGTGAGCGAGTATGAATCTCTGCTGGCCGACGGCAAACCGGTGCCGGATTACGCGCGCCGCTGGGCTGCATCGGCGTATCTGGCTGACCGTAAACCGCAGGAAGCGCAAAAACTGTTTTCCGAGCTGTTCGGGCCGACCAACGCCGTGAACCTGCCTACCGATGATGAGCAGGACCTGTTCTACGCCTACATGGAAAGCGAGAACTACGCGTTAGCCCAACAGGAAGTGGTGCAGATCCTCGAAAAAAGCCCGTACCAGCGGCACTTTTACGGGTCGCCTACGCCAGGGCCGAACGATAAGTGGTTGCTGGGGCGTACTCTGCTGGTGCAGTACGAGGTGATGACCAACGATCTGCCCGCAGCGGAAAAACTCAGCTATAACCTGGCGCGCAGCGCGCCGGGCAACCAGGGACTGGTCATCAACTATGCGTCGGTGCTTGACGCGCGCGGCTTGCCCCGTGCCGCCGAGCGGGAACTGAAAATCGCCGAAGCGCTGGAACCCTCCAACCTTGAGCTGGAACGCCAGCAGGCCTACGTCGCGCTGGATCTCCAGGAGTGGCAGCAAATGGATCTGCTGACCGATGACGTGGTTAACCGCAGCGCTGAAGACCCGGCGAGCCAACGGCTCGACCGCATTCGCGATATTCATCATAAATCGGAATTGCGCATCAGCGGTTCGCAGGGCATTGACTCCGACAGCCCGGTGAGCGGTAGCCACGACTTCACGCTCAACTCGGCAATTTATGGCCCGCCAATGGGCGATAACTGGCGGCTGTTCGCGGGCTTCAACTACGCCAACAGCGAGTTTGAAGAAGGCAAAGGCATCACGCGGGATGCGCTGGGCGGCATCGAATGGCGCGCCCGCGATTACTGGATTGAAGCCGAACTGTCGAACCGTAACTACAACGGCGGCAACAAATTAGGCGCGCGGCTCTCCGGCTGGCACGACCTCAACGATAACTGGCGCGTCGGCGGCTCCGCCGAACGGCTGTCGCAAAACACGCCGTTACGCGCGATGCGTAACGATGTGACGGCGGATGGCGGTACGGCGTATGTGCGCTGGTACCAGAACGAGCGCCGGGAATATCAGCTCAGCGTCGCGCCAAGCTGGTTCTCTGACGGCAACAACCGGTGGGAATTCGGCCTGAGCGGCAAAGAGCGGATGTTAACCCGTCCAACCTTCACGCTCGATTTCACCCCCAGCCTGTACGGCAGTACCAACAGTAAAGAGAACGTGCCCTATTACAACCCGAAACAGGACTTTTCCGTTACGCCCGCCATTCAGGCGGAACACATCATGTACCGCCGTTATGAAACGGTATGGAGCCAACAGTTTGCCGCAGGCGTGGGTGCCTACTGGCAGAAAAATTACGACACCGGTTTGATTACCCAGGTGGGATACGGTCAGCGGTTGCAGTTAAACAATACCTTCGACGCCGGCGTCATGTTGACCTGGGACAAACGTCCCTACGACGGGAAACGTGAGCAAAACCTTGGCGTCGCCTTTGATCTGAATGTACGGTTTTAAGGATTAATCATGCTGAAACAAGTGTTCCGTATCGCACTGTTGGTGGCGTCCTGGTTGCTGATCACCGCCTGCGGTAACGCACAAAAGCCCCGTTTCCTGCCGCCGGAGCAGCGTCCGCAGCTGGAAGCCAACCGCCCCTGGCCGCAAAACAGCTTTTTAGTACTCGGTTACCATGACGTGGAAGATAACGCTGCCGATCAGCGTTATCTGTCGGTGCGTACCAGCGCCCTGAACGATCAGATGGCCTGGTTGCGCGACCACGGCTATCACCCGGTTAGCGTTCAGCAAATTCTTGATGCCCATAACGGCGTCCGTCCGTTACCTGCCAAAGCCGTATTACTGACCTTCGATGACGGTTACCGCAGTTTCTATGACCGCGTCTGGCCGCTGTTGCAGGCCTATAAATTCCCTGCGCTGTGGGCCCCGGTGGGAAGCTGGGTCGACGCGCCGCCGAACCAAAAGGTGAATTTCGGCGGCTTAATGACAGCGCGCAATAAGTTCGCCACCTGGGATATGGTGCGGGAACTGAGTAAATCGCACCTGGTGGAAATCGGCTCCCATACCTGGAACTCGCACTACGGTAGCCAGGCCAACCCGCAGGGAAGCCAACTGCCCGCCGTTGCTAACCGGTTGTATGACAAAAATACCGGTAAATATGAAACCGACGAGCAGTTCACCCAACGTATCGAAAGCGACGTGGTGCGCATAACCGATAAAATCACCGAAGTCACCGGCAAAGCGCCACGCGCCTGGGTTTGGCCATACGGTGCCTCCAACGGCACTTCGCTGGCTATCGCCAAAAAACACGGTTACCAGATGGCGTTCACGTTGCAGGATGGCCTGGCGAACGCTAACGATCTCAGCAGTATTCCGCGCATACTGATTTCCGATAACCCGAATATCCGCGAATTCGCCAATACCCTGAATCAGGTGCAGGAAGTCTGGCCGAAGCGCGTAATGCACATCGATCTTGATTACGTGTACGACAAAAATCCGGCGCAGCAGAAACGCAATATCGATAAGCTGATCCAGCGCGTGTACGACATGAAAATCACCCATGTCTATTTGCAGGCCTTCGCCGACCCAACGGGCGATGGCACCGTGAGATCGGTGTACTTCAATAACAGCATCCTGCCGGTGCGTGAAGATCTGTTTAACTATATGTCGTGGCAGCTACAAACCCGAACTGGGGTCGTCGTGTATGCGTGGATGCCGGTGCTGGCAGTAGATTTAGAGAAGTCGATCCCTCGCGTTGAGGCCTGGAACCCGAAAACCAATCGGGTAGAAAGGGGCAAACAGCACTATCAGCGGATCTCGCCGTGGAGCCAGGAAGGCCGCCAGCAAATCACCCAGCTTTACCAGGATCTGGCGCGCTATGCCTCGTTCCGCGGCATCCTGTTCCATGACGACGCCATGCTGACGGATTTTGAAGACGCCAGCCCGGTGGCGATGAACGCGTACCACGCCGCCGGTTTTAACGGCACTATCAGCGATATTCGCAGCAATCCGGAGACGTTCCAGCGCTGGACGCGCTACAAGAGCCGCTACCTGATTGACTATACCCGCTCCCTGGCCCAGGCGGTGCGGGATATTCGCGGCCCGTATGTGAAAACCTCGCGCAACATCTATGCGATGCCGATCCTCGAACCGGAAAGCGAAGCCTGGTTCGCGCAAAACCTCAACGATTTCCTCTCGACTTACGACTGGACCGCGCCAATGGCGATGCCGCTTATGGAAGGCGTACCTTTGCAAGAGAGTAATGCCTGGCTGGATAAGCTGGTACGAACCGTAGCGAAAGACCCGAATGCCCTGAATAAGACGGTCTTCGAACTTCAAGCCAGGGACTGGAACAAGGATGACAATCACTCGGAAATCAGCGGTGCGCAGTTGGCCGAATGGATGAAGCAGCTCCAGATGAGCGGCGCCAGACATTTTGGTTACTACCCTGATGATTTCATTAATGATAAGCCTGAGATGTCCCAGGTCAGACCGGCATTCTCATCTTTCTGGTATCCGAAAAATGATTGATCGTTTAATAGCTTTTCTCGTTCTTTGCCTGGTATTCAGCATCCCGCTCGGCGTGGCGGTGATCTTTACCGGCGAAATGATGCTGAACTTCGTGTTCTTCTGGCCGCTGTTTATGTCCGCCATCTGGATAACCGGCGGGATTTACTTCTGGTTCTACCGCGAGCGCAAATGGCCGTGGGGCAAAGAGGTGCCTCCGCCCGTGCTGGAGGGCAATCCGCTGATTTCCATTCTGATCCCCTGTTACAACGAGGGGCTGAACGCGCGGGAAACGGTGCAAGCTGCCATGGCGCAGCGCTATGAAAACATTGAAGTGATCGCCATTAACGACGGCTCTTCCGATAACACCGCCGAGGTGCTCGATATGCTGGCTGCGGAGTATCCGCGCCTGCGCGTTATCCATCTGGCAGAAAACCAGGGGAAAGCGGTGGCACTGAAAACCGGGGCCGCTGCCGCGCGTAGCGATTTCCTGGTGTGTATCGACGGTGATGCCCTGCTGGACCGCGACACCGCCGCCTATCTGGTCGCGCCGCTGTTGCAGTTCCCGCGCGTCGGCGCGGTAACCGGTAACCCGCGCATCCGTACCCGCTCCACGCTGATTGGCCGCGTTCAGGTGGGAGAATTCTCCTCCATCATCGGGCTGATTAAACGTACCCAGCGCATTTACGGGCAGGTGTTTACCGTCTCTGGCGTGATCGCCGCGTTCCGCCGCAGCGCGCTGGCGGAGGTAGGCTACTGGAGCCCGGATATGATCACCGAAGACATTGATATCAGCTGGAAATTGCAGCTGCGCCACTGGTCGATATTCTTCGAACCGCGCGCGCTGTGCTGGATTTTGATGCCGGAGACGTTAAAGGGTCTGTGGAAACAGCGCCTGCGCTGGGCGCAGGGCGGCGCGGAAGTCTTCCTGGTGAATATGCGCCGCCTGGCCGCCTGGGAATATCGCCGCATGTGGCCGCTGTACTGGGAGTTTACGCTGTCCACCACCTGGGCCTTTGCCTACGCCATGAGCGTGGTGCTGTTTGTGCTGGGTTACCTTGTGCCGATGCCGGAGGATTTACAGATCCACAGCCTGTTCCCACCGGCGTTTACCGGCCTGATGCTGGGCGTGGTGTGTTTAGTGCAATTCCTGGTCAGCCTGTTGATTGAGCGCCGTTATGAAAAAGGCATCGCCGGCTCGCTGTTCTGGGTGATTTGGTTCCCGGTGGTGTACTGGATGCTGAGCCTGTTCACTACCCTCGTCGCCTTCCCGAAAGTCATGTTGAAACGCCAGCGCGCCCGCGCGCGTTGGGTGAGTCCTGACCGTGGTATTGGGAGAATATAACGATGGAACATCCATTAATTTTCACCGAACAGCGCAAGCTGCCGAAATTTATCGATCTTGTTATGACCGCGGGTGCCTGGCTGGGGTTCGCTTATCTGATTTATTTGGGGCTGGTCAAGGCGCTGTCAGAAAACGCGTTTATGGGGCCGCGCCCGTTTGAATCCACGCTGGTCACCCTGGCGCTCTATTTTCTCATTGCGCTGATTAACGGACTGGTGCTGATCCTGTGGGCCAAATATAACCAGCTGCGCTTTCGCGTGGAACGCCGCAAACGCCGCCCGGCGCTGGCGGCCAAAGAACTGGCGGTCAGCTTTCATATTACGCCGGAACTGGTCACCGAACTGAATAAAGCGCGGGTACTGACGGTTTACCACAACTCCACAGGCGGCATTTCTTATGTGGACATTAAGCAGGGTATTAACGATAACCTGCTGCCTGCTCCGCCGCTAAAGTTGCAAATGATGCCCCCGCCGCTGCGCCAGAGGACACCGGCGACGTTATAGGGGGACGGTAAAGAAGAACGCCAGCGATACGCTGGCGTTTTTGTCTGGAATCATGGCCGCAATAAAATGTATATCCCATTGACATATCCCATGAGCCTTTTATTCTTTTAGATTAAATGACGTACACATACCGGAGGCCATCATGGGAAAAACGACTGTATTCAAAAGCAACCGCAGTCAGGCGGTTCGCTTGCCAAAAGCCGTTTCGTTACCGGAAGACGTTAAGCATGTCGAGATTGTCGCAGTGGGCCGTACCCGTATCATCACGCCCGCAGGAGAACGGTGGGATAGCTGGTTCGATGGCGAAGGTGTCAGCGATGACTTTATGTCCGACAGGGAACAACCGGCAGCGCAAAGCAGAGAAGATTTTTAATGCTTAAGTATCTCCTTGATACCAATATTTGTATTTTTACAATGAAAAACAAACCACAGACTGTCCGTGATGCTTTCAATCGGCATGACGGGCAAATGTGCATCAGTTCAGTGACGTTGATGGAACTGATTGTGGGAGCGGAAAAATCACTACAGGTTGAGAGAAACCTACACGCAATTGAAGGTTTTACCGCTCGTCTGGTGGTACTGCCTTACGACGCCGGGGCGGCTAATCATACGGGCCAAATCAGAGCGGAATTAGAGCGAAGAGGCTCAACAATTGGCGCTTATGACTACATGATAGCAGGCCATGCTCGTTCTCAAGGATTGATTGTAGTGACGAATAATCGGCGCGAATTCGATCGTGTGCCAGGGTTAAGGATAGAAGACTGGTCAGTGCAATAATCTTTTATTTATTAAAAGATTAACTGACAGTAATGTACCATCAGTGGCGTACATTACTGCCAGAACGCGGCAAATTTCGAAAATGAATCGTGGTTAATGAACGCCCTTTCCGCCTTCACCGCCAATCATCACCAACCCGGCTTCAGTCTGCACAAAGCGCGGCGCTTTAAGATCCGTGACCAGCACCGAGACTAATTCAGATAACAACCCGGTAATCGACGCCTCCTGTTGCGCCGTCTGCTGATGTTGTAATAACAGCAGAGCGAGCGCCGCGCAGTACTCCCGCAGTGTTTCGGAATCCGTTGAGAATGGGCCGCGATAATCACCTGGCGTTGCCGCATCGATGGTTAGCCTGTCGATAAGATGCAGTGGCAATGTCGCGTCTAACGCGCTTCTTAACACTTCCAGCCCGGCGAGTAACCGCCCGCACAGCGCCATGCGCTCGGTGTGGTTGTCGCTTTCAATCAGCGCGTCGGCAAGGTGACGGCAGCGGTCGAGTAATTCGAATAAATCCAGGCTGTTACCCAGTGGCGCAGAAAGCAGAAGCGGGATCGCAGAGTCGGTATCTGACTCGGGGAGCGTGATTTCAGGACGAGCGAATGTGGTACTATTAGCGTTAGCCATAGCGTTACTCCGTATAACGATTGTGGTTATACGCCTCGGTAGTGGTTCCAAGCACTCCGGGGCGTTGTTTATGGTGGTTTCGCTATGTTAAAGTGGCCACCAATGAAAGCTAAACTATTCCGTAGGTGGCCTCTTGTCAATTATCAAAAGAGATAAAAAATCGACAATTGGGGGACAGGCCCCACAATTCAAAATGCGTATTGACCCGGCATTGCGTGAGCAACTCGACGCCGAGGCCGCAGTACAAGGCGTAAGTCTGGCGAACTGGTTCAAAAACCTGGCGCGTGAGGCGTTACGGCAGAAAGGAATTGAGCCGAAGGGGTAAGACAGTTATCAGATTTTTGCCTGGCAACGTTGTAGAGCAATGAGTTTTCACAGCTCCACCTCATCCACATTCGTCAGCCGATGGAGCCGATGCCGATAGCACTGCAATACCAACGCCACATCGCTTTCAGGCATAAACGACGCGCGATAAACCTTCTCAACCGTCACCGCCTCTTTCTGCATCTGCGCAAACAGACGTAACACCACGGCACGCGCCAGCCCCATCGCCTCGCCCAGCAGTAAAAAATCTTTGCCGAGATATTCGCCGTAGTGGGTTTTCATGCCCGGAGCCCGATCCCGTTCCCCTTCTTCGCAGCGCAGAAGCGGCAATGCTAAAAACCCGCTGTTAAACGCGGCCGGATAAGGCGCAACGCTGACAAAATCATAAACCGGAGCCAGTTCAGGAGCGCCCGCGACCGGCAGGATCAGCCCAAAGTTACGCAAGTGTATATCGTTGTTGCCCAGCAGGTAAGCGTAAGCAATGCGCCGGAACAGGTCGATTTTAAACGCCAGGTTGTCATTAACGTGAGCAAGCAGGAACTCGGCCAGTTGTTGATAACTCACATACTGCTTGCCGTCTTCGCGAATTTTGCCGTACTTTTCGCCCACGTTCATCGCAGCGTCCAGTTGCTCCTGATGCAATGCTTTTCCCTGGGCGTCCCGGTCGAAGCGGCGCACGATAAAGGCGTATTCATCTGCATCGCCAGGCTGGGTGTTAGCAAAACGTACCAACCCGTGCGGTGGCACGGCAAACCCCAGGCGCGACATTAACGTCATAGTGGCGTGTTCGTTTTCCGCCAGGAAAGGAAACTCCGCCGGAGAGGGCTTGAGAATATAGTCGCCCTGATGATCTACCACGTTAAATGCGCCGTTTTGCTGTACGAACTGTAATTTGGGCTGATAGCCGGAAATACTCATGCCCGCCTGCGTCCTGGGTAGCTCAGCAATAAATTCGCTGCGGGAGAAAGGTAATTGCGGGTCAGTTCTCCCATTGCCGGTGAGCTGTTTTAAACCACGCGAGGAATAACCCGTCGCCTCATCGCGTGGATGCAACAGCGTCAGAGAGATTCGACAGTTTGTCATTACGCCTCCTCAGCCCTGAGTTGCACCGCGCCAATCAGGTTTTTACCGTTATCAATAAGCATCCCGAGCAGATCTTTTTCATCCCGCTGTTGAAGCTGGCTATAGCGATTCCTGAGCCAGCCTTCCGGAGCCAGTGAGACAAAAAAAGGGTGCAGCGTGGCGCAGTGAAAGGTGCGCTGACTGACCGGCAGACTCAGTGACAGCGGCGGCCCCTGATAGTTATCGCGATAGGTAAAGCGAAAACCGCTTGCTTCCTGCACCAGTTCGCCAACCGGTTCGCCATACAGCAACACGGTTACACGGCGGTGCATAGTTTCACCCCCAGCGTTCGGGCGACGGCCAGAACGGTGCCGAATTTGACCTGTTCAGGATCTTTAAACAGCCGTTTGAGGGTTGAGACCGATACGCCCGTTTGCAGCTCAAGCATGGCCAGATCGATGCCCAGCTGTTTACGTCGGTCATTGAGTAAAGTACCAAGCTCAGCGGGAGTTTCAATTGCTTGCGCGCTACCCGACGGTGCAGCAGCATCATGATTTAGCAGGTTTTGACGAATTATGATTAAGCTCTTCGCTCAGCGCTTGCAGTTTCCAGGTGACAGAGGCAAGGGTGTTTTCGTTCATAAATGAGCCTTATGAGGACAATAAATAATTTACAGCTCAAATAAGGAACGTAAAAAAGTGTTCTGGTCACATAAAGTCTATTTTATTTCGAAAAACAATAAAAAGTTTATATATGACCCATTGAAGGTTTCTTATAAGCATATGCGCCTATAAAAAAACCGGAGCAATAGCCCCGGTTCGTTCACGCTCCGTTACCTTACGGCAGCGGTTTTTCCCCGTTCTCATCCTGGTCCACTGCGAAGCAGGCGACTAACTGCCCGCCATAAGACTTCAACTGCGGCTGCAATTGGGTGCAGGGGCCGAAGCGGCGGCGGCAGCGGGCGTTAAACGCGCAGCCCGGCGGCGGGTTGAGCGGGCTTGGCAGCTCGCCGGTGAGTTTGATGCGCTCGCGTCGGTCGTCCGGGTTCAGGCGCGGCGTGGCAGAAAGCAGCGCCTGGGTGTACGGATGACGCGGATTGTTAAAAATCTCATCCTTCGTGCCTTTCTCCACGCAGCGGCCCAGGTACATCACCATCACTTCATCGGCAATGTGCTCTACCACCGAGAGATCGTGGGAAATAAATACATAGGACAACCCCAAATCCTGCTGCAAATCCATCATCAGGTTCAGCACCTGGGCGCGTACCGACACGTCCAGCGCGGAAACCGGTTCGTCGGCGATCACCACGTCCGGATCGAGCATCAGCCCACGGGCGATAGCGATACGCTGGCGCTGCCCGCCGGAGAACATATGCGGATAGCGGTCGTAATGTTCGGTTTTCAGGCCGACTTTCGCCATCATTGCCAGCGCTTTCTCGCGGCGCGCGTCCTTGCTGAGATCGGTGTTGATCAGCAGCGGCTCTTCGAGGATCTGGCCCACTTTTTTACGCGGGTTGAGCGATCCATACGGGTTCTGGAACACGATCTGGATTTTCTGGCGGCGCAGCTTTTGCGCCTGCGGATCGTGCTTAAGCAGATCCTGGCCCTGATAAT
Organism: Atlantibacter sp. MEI4A-1023; assembly: GCF_056155425.1. NCBI lineage: Bacteria > Pseudomonadati > Pseudomonadota > Gammaproteobacteria > Enterobacterales > Enterobacteriaceae > Atlantibacter > Atlantibacter sp. MEI4A-1023. Next base: position 180,338 of record NZ_CM149568.1, on the reverse strand, counting down.
AGAGCTCGCCGCCGGAAGGCGTTTCGATCATGGTCAGCAGACGGCCCAGCGTGGATTTCCCACAACCGGATTCGCCCACCACCGCCAGGGTTTTGCCGCGCTCCAGGCTGAATGACACGCCGTCCAGCGCTTTTACCAGCCGCTCCGGGGCAAACATGCCTTTTTTCACCGGGTAGTGTTTCTTTAAATCTATAGCCTGCAACAACGGTTGCGTGGTGGCCTCAAGCGTACTCATAGTTAGGCCTCCCGGCATCATCGAGTGGGTAGTGGCATTTCGACTGACGACCGTTGTCGACGGTGTTCAAATCGGGTTCTACGCTACGGCATTTGTCGGTGGCGTAGGGGCAACGCGGGTTCAGCAGGCAGCCGTTCGGGCGGTCGTATTTACCCGGAACCACGCCCGGCAACGACGCCAGACGCGCTTTATCCTGGGCAAACTCCGGCAGCGCGCGCAGCAGCGCCTGGGTGTACGGATGGCGCGGCGCGCGGAAAATATCCCGCGAGTCGCCCGCTTCTACCACCTGTCCCGCGTACATCACGATGATTTTATGGGCCGCTTCCGCCACCAGCGCCAGGTCATGGGTGATCAGGATCAGCGCCATGTTCTCGCGCTGTTGCAGCTCCAGCAGCAGCTCGATGATCTGCGCCTGGATGGTCACATCCAGCGCCGTGGTCGGTTCATCGGCAATCAGCAGTTTTGGCCGGCAGGCAATCGCCATGGCGATCATCACGCGCTGGCTCATCCCGCCTGATAACTGGTGCGGATACACGTCCAGACGCGAGGCCGGATCGGGAATGCCCACCTGGTTAAGCAAATCAATCGCCCGCTGACGGCGGGTTTTTTTGTTGCCGCCCTGGTGCACCTTGATGGCTTCCATGATCTGGAAACCCACGGTGTAACAGGGGTTCAGGCTGGTCATGGGGTCCTGGAAAATCATCGCCACTTCTGAGCCCACCAGGTTACGGCGCTCTCTTTCTGAAATGCGTTTCAAATCCTGGCCGTTGAACTCCAGGTTATCCGCCATCACGCGGCCCGGATAATCAATCAGCCCCATAATCGCCAGCGAGCTTACCGATTTACCGGAACCGGATTCGCCGACGATACCCACCACCTGACCTTGCTCCACGCTGTAGCTGACACGGTCAACGGCACGGAACGGGGTGCCTTCGTCGCCGAAGTGCACCGATAATTTATCTACATTCAATAACGCCATCTCGTGCCTCTTTACTGCTTGAGTTTGGGATCGAGCGCATCACGCAGGCCGTCACCCATCAGGTTAAATGCCAGCACCGTCAGCAGGATAGCCAGACCCGGGAAGGTCACTACCCACCAGGCACTTTGTGCGAACTGCAACACGTCGGAGAGCATGGTGCCCCACTCCGGTGTTGGCGGTTGCGCACCCATGCCGAGGAAGCCAAGGGCGGCCATATCGAGAATGGCGTTAGAGAAGCCCAGCGATGCCTGAACAATCAGCGGCGCGAGGCAGTTAGGGAAAATGTTGATGAACATCTGGCGCATCGCACCTGCGCCCGCTACGCGGGAAGCGGTCACGTAATCGCGGTTCACTTCCACCAGCACCGCCGCGCGAGTTAAGCGCACGTAGTGCGGCAGCGCCACGAAGGTGAGCGCCAGCGCGGCGTTACCGATCGACGGGCCGAAAATCGCCACTAGCACCAGCGCCAACAGCAGGCTGGGCAGCGCCAGCATGATATCGACCACGCGCATGATGATGTTATCGACGATACCGCCGAAGTAACCGGCAATCAGGCCGAGCACGATGCCCATCACCAGCGACAGTACCACCACCAGGCAGCCCACCAACAGCGACAGGCGCGCGCCGTACATCAGGCGCGACAGCACATCGCGGCCCACGTCGTCCGTACCCAGCAGATGCGCCAGGCTGCCGCCATCCTGCCAGGCAGGCGGTGCCAGTAGCGCGTCGCGGAACTGGTCAGCCGGGTTATAGGGTGCGATAAAGTTGGCGAACACGGCGATAAAAAGCACCACCACCACGTACACCAGCCCCACTACCGCGCCTTTGTTGCGTTTAAAGTAGTGCCAGAACTCCTGCATCGGCGTCATTGGCACCGGTGCGGCCACCACCTTGTTTTCTGTCATTTGCGTCATGATGGCCCCTTATTTCTTATGACGAATACGCGGGTTCACCACGCCGTACAGCAAATCGACCAGCAGGTTGACCAGGATAATCATGGTCGCCACCAGCAGTACACCGCCCTGCACTACCGGATAATCACGGCGTTGCAGCGCGTCAATCAGCCAGCGCCCCAGGCCAGGCCAGGAGAAGATGGTTTCGGTGAGGATCGCCCCCGCCAGCAGCGTGCCGACCTGCAAACCGATTACCGTCACCACCGGCAGCATCGCGTTACGCAGGGCGTGGACGATGATAACGCGCATACGGGTCAGGCCCTTGGCGCGCGCGGTGCGGATGTAATCTTCACCCAGCACTTCCAGCATTGAGGAGCGCGTCATACGCACAATCACCGCCAGCGGAATGGTGCCGAGCACGATGGCCGGTAAAATCATATGGGCCAGCGCATCGATAAAGTTGCCCTCTTCGCCCCAAATCGCGGTGTCGATCAGCATAAAACCGGTCAATGGATTGGCGTCGTCAAGGAACACCATGTCGCTCACCCGCCCGGAAACCGGCGTCAGGTTCCATTGCACCGAGACCAGCATGATCAGCATCATGCCCCACCAGAAAATCGGCATGGAGTAGCCAGTCAGCGCCAGGCCAACGGCGGTGTGATCGAAGATGGAGCCGCGTTTTACCGCTGCCAGTACCCCAACCGGAATACCCACCGCAACGGCGAAAATCATGGCGCAAACCCCGAGTTCCAGCGTAGCCTGGAAGCGAGGAACGAATTCGTCCCAAACCGGGAGACGGCTTTTTAACGAAATGCCTAAATCACCGTGCATCACGCCCCAGATGTAATTGACGTACTGCTGCCACAGCGGCTTATCAAGGCCGAGCGCCGCCAACATTTCAGCGTGACGTTCCGGAGAGAGCCCGCGTTCGCCAGCCATAATCATGACCGGGTCACCAGGGATCATATGGACGAATGCGAAGGTGAGTAGGGTGATGCCTATAAAGGTGGGAATAACCAACCCCAGGCGTCGAAGGATGAACTGCAGCATATCCCGAATTCTCAGTAATCTCCCGGCGCGTTGCCGCGTCAGGATTGTATTGCTCACAAATCTTTCACCCACTCCCCTGGCGGGGAGTGGGAATAAAAGCTCTTTTAACTTTTATTATTCGACAGAAACGTTTTCGAAGTGATGCTTGCCTAATGGATCAACCACATAGCCTTTAACTTCTTTACGCACAGGCTCGTAAACGGTGGAGTGAGCGATGATCAGCGCCGGAGCCTGGTCATGCATCACTACCTGAGCTTGTTTGTACAGTTCGATACGCTTGTTGTGGTCTTCCGCAGCACGCGCCGGTTGGATCAGATCTTCAAACGGCTTGTAGCACCAGCGAGAGTAGTTAGAACCGTCTTTTGCTGCGTCGCAGCTGAACAGCGTCGCGAAGAAGTTATCCGGGTCCCCATTGTCGCCGGTCCAGCCCATCATGACGGCCTGGTGCTCGCCCGCTTTGGCGCGCTTCAGATACTCGCCCCACTCGTAGGTCACGATCTTGGCCTGAACGCCGATTTTCGCCCAGTCAGCCTGAATCATCTCCGCCATACGGCGTGCGTTCGGGTTGTACGGACGCTGTACCGGCATCGCCCATAGCTCAACGGTAAAGCCTTCCTGACCGGCTTCTTTCAGCAGCGCTTTGGCTTTCTCAACGTCGTAGGTGTAGTCCTTAACGTCGTCGTTGTAGCCCCACATGGTCGGCGGGATCAGGTTTTTAGCCGCAACGCCGGCGCCCTGGTAAACCGCTTTGATGATCGCCTCTTTGTTCACCGCGTAAGTCAGCGCCTGACGCACTTTCACGTCATCAAACGGTTTCTTCTCGGTGTTGAAGGACAGGTAGCCCACGTTCAGACCGGCCTGCTCCATCAGGTTGATGTTTTTGTCCTGCTTCATGCGCGCGATGTCTGCCGGATTCGGATACGGCATCACCTGGCATTCGTTTTTCTGCAGTTTGGCGTAACGCACGGAGGCGTCCGGGGTAATGGAGAATACCAGGCGGTCGATCTGCGGTTTGGTGCCCCAGTAACCTTCAAACGCTTTGTACAGAATACGAGAGTCTTTCTGGTACTGCTGCAGTTGGAAAGGACCGGTGCCGATTGGGTTCAGGTCGACTTTCTCCGGCGTACCGGCTTTCAGCATGTTGTCAGCGTATTCTTTAGAGAGGATCGACGCGAAGTCCATCGCCAGGTCAGCCAGGAACGGCGCTTCCGGGCGAGTCAGCACGAACTGAACGGTTTTGTCGTCGACTTTTTTCACTTCAGAAATCAGCGCCGGGAGGCCCATGCCTTCGAAGTATTCATAGCTGCCGCCAGACACTTTATGGTACGGGTTCTGCTCGTTTTTCTGACGATCGAAAGAGAACACCACGTCGTCGGCGTTAAAGTCGCGCGTCGGTTTGAATTCTTTGCTGTCCTGCCACTTCACGCCTTCACGCAGGTGGAACGTGTAGGTTTTGCCGTCTTCGCTGACTTCCCACTTCTCAGCCAGGCCTGGGATCACTTCGGTAGTACCGGTTTTGAACTCAACCAGACGGTTGTAGATTGGCACGGAGCTGGCGTCATAGGTGGTGCCAGACGTGAACAGCTGCGGGTTGAAACCTTCCGGGGAACCTTCTGAACAATAAACCAGGGTTTTCGCTTGTACACTTGCTGCGACAGTCATCGCCACCAGGCTAAGACCAAATTTCAGCATCCCTGACTTCTTCAAGGAAATACTCATTATTCTGCTCCAATGTGATTTGTGTTGTGTTTACTCGCCCTGGTTCGTTTTACTCATCTTCGGGGACGCGTAGGCACCGGGAAAAACTCCGGGTGTGGCTGCGTTACCGTAGCTGTAAACCGAAATACGTTGAGTAATTACCGTCAGACCTTTTTTTGTTTTTTACCGGTCTTAACGGAATCTGCCCGAAGGGCAATGTGAGGATGGGGAATCCTTTCATTTGAATGTCTGAGTTGCAGTACAGATCGTCCATAAAGTGCCCCTCACGCCCTACAATCTGTCAACAGAATGTGAAAACGTCAATACAGGGCTCCGTTATTTACAACCGGGGTGAGAAACGGCAGACAAAGATTAAAAAAACTTCGCACCGCTATTTCCAGCACGGAAAATTATGCTACCGGCAACCTGGCAGAATAATCGTCTTGCTTATCTGCTCAGACCAGCCATATCCATTTGTTGACGATATTTGAAATTTCTTGAGCAATGGCGAAGATATGAACGCTAAATGCCGAAAAGTTTGCGCCTTTCAGCAAAAAATCCTGACGCTATCCATAAGTAGAGCGGAAAACCCACACCGGCTTTCATAATAAAATTCAATGAAAAATGTCACAAAACGGTGACGATGCGGTAAAAACGTTGCTAATTATCATTAACGAATTAAGTTCCAGTTTCTGCTGCGTAATTCTGATAGCCTGATAGCCCCTTACGGCGTTATCAGGAGGAAGGTGTATGCACATTACGGCCCAGGCTCTTCATGTGGTGATTACCACAGCGCGCTGTGGAAGTTTTGCGGCAGCGGCGGAAGAATTACATAAGGTCCCGACGGCCCTGAGTTATACCGTGCATAAACTGGAAAGCAGTTTGGGTGTGCGTTTATTTGAGCGCGATGGAAAACAACTGCGCCTGACGGAGGCCGGTCGCTTTTTTATTAAAAAGGGCGAACTGATCCTGGCAGAACTGGATGAATTAAGTTTTTCCACCCAGCGTATTTCCGCAGGCGTGGAAACACGGCTGAGCCTATCGCTAAATAACATCATCAGCCTGAAACCCATTTATGAATTATTGCGCGAGAGCGAGCGCCATTTTCCCCAAACCGAAATTCATATTTCCATTGATGTGCATGACGGCGTCTGGGACGCGTTACTGGATAAACGCGCGGATATCGCCATTGGCGCGCCGAATTTAAAAGCCGGTAATGAAATTCGCTGTGAAGATATCGGCACGGCGGAATGGGTATTCGCCATTAGCCCGGATCATCCGTTAGCCGCTTATCAGCGCCCGCTGCGCGCTGAAGATTTACGCCCGTGGCCCGCAGTCTGCATACGTGATACCTCGGTGCGGCTGGAGCCGAAAGTCGCCTGGCTGCTGCGCGGCCAAAAAGCGCTGGTGGCCCCGGATTACCACAGCAAAATCGCCATGCATCTGGCGGGACTGGGGATTGGTTTTCTGCCGTATCACATCTGCAAGCCCTGGCTGGATGACGGGCGCTTAGTCTGCATGACCATCGAAGAAGCCAAACAGCCGACGCCGCTCTATCTCGCCTGGTCGTCGGAACATTCGCGCCCGTGTTTTTCCTGGTGGATGGAACAGCTACGCAAGCCGGAAATCCAGCAGCAGTTTCTACAGCCGCTGGCCTGACAGCGCGCGCAGGGTAAAGAACAGGCCAGTTAACATGTCGTGGCCGGACGAATGACCGTATTCCGCCACGCGCAATAACCGGTGATTCAGCGATATGTTGCCAGGCGTGGTCAGCGCCAGCAGTTGCTCGCCGAAATGCCCGCGGCAGCCGTAGTAAAGCATTGCCCGGCTGATCGTGGTGGTGCGATCCAACAGAGCGGTTATTGCCGCCGCCAGGTCATCAACCCGGCGATGACGCGTCGTTTTCAGCGCAAACAACATGCCCAGCAAAAAATCATCCCCGGAGGGCGTCAGGCCCGCGCCCGCGCCGATCAGCGTTTTTAGCGCGTCACCCGGCGCTTGCGCGTCATCATCCAGCCAGGCCGCCAGTTGCCGCACCGCCTGCATCATCCGTTCATTGCTGCTGTGCAGAATATTCCAGATGCCGTACTCCGGCGCGATGACGGGCAAAAATACCCGCAGTTGCGCCAGTAAGTTTTCCGGGAAAACCGCATCGTGCGGTACGCGGGTGGACTGGCAGGGAGTATTCGTCAGCGTTAAACGACAGCCCGCAGCGGCAAACGTACCGTCCGTCTGCCACCTCAGCGTCTCACCAGCCGAAAACCGCGGACGCAAATCTGCGCACGCCATCCGCACCGCGCCGGGGGCCAGCGGGGTATCCTGCGTTAACAGCGTTAATAAATGATTGTCCGGCGTGGTGAGATTGCAGGCATGATGAAACACCGAGTGCACCACCAGCGCCCCGCCGTTCAACTGCTGCGGCACGCTGTCGCACATCACAATGGCCGTTAAATCGTTCAGTTTTCCGTTCACGTTTTCCCGCCTTTTTTTATCGCGATCACAAATTCGCGCTTTGCTTTTTCCACGTTTGACGTAATGGTCTATGGGCGATGTTTTCGCCAGGCCAGAGGCCGCAAGGCCTGAGCCATTGTGCCTGCAATAAAACCTCGCTGCCCTCAGTTTTTTTGAGGGTGAAGCAGAAATCCTTTTTGGGCGCGCGCCATGACGCTTTCCTACACTGACCAAAGAACATACACCAGCAAGGAGCAGGTATGAAAACCCTTGATGCACAACCTTTTGCGTACTCGTTCGACCCGGCGACCACTGCGCTTATCGTTATCGATATGCAACGCGATTTCGTCGAGCCCCACGGCTTTGGTGAAGCGCTGGGCAACGACGTTTCCCTACTGCGCCGGGCGATTGAGCCTTGTCGCCGCCTGCTTGAAGCGGCTCGCCACACCGGATTATTTGTGATGCACACCCGCGAAGGGCACCGCCCGGATCTCAGCAACTGCCCCACCGCAAAACTCACGCGCGGCGGCAAAACCTTTATCGGCCAACAGGGCAGCATGGGACGCATTCTGATCCAGGGCGAACCCGGCCACGACATTATTCCCGAACTCTATCCTCAGGCTGGCGAGCCGATTATTGATAAGCCCGGCAAAGGGGCATTCTTCGCCACCGATCTTCACCTCATTCTTCAGGCCCGTGGCATTACCTCGCTGATTATTTGCGGCGTCACCACGGAAGTCTGTGTTCAAACCACCGCCAGGGAAGCCAATGACCGGGGCTATGAAGTGCTCATCCCCGAAGATTGCTGCGCGTCGTATTTCCCGGAATTTCACCGGGCCGCCCTTGAGATGATCAAAGCCCAGGGCGCGATTGTTGGCTGGGTGAGCAACGCCGACGCCGTTATCGACGCCCTGCGTTAATTCCCCCGCTAAGGCTGTTTTTCTGCGCCGCGCGCTGCGGTGCAGGCACCCTATTATCTCAGGAACTGATAATGAAACTGCATTGCAAGAGTTACCCTAACCTGTACAAAGACTCGGTTTCTTTGATGCAGGTCTCCGCCAAACTTAACGCTTTTGAAGGCGTAAGCCAGGCGTCGGTAGCGATGGCCACCGACGCTAACATCGAGCGGATGCGCGACGCCGGGATGAACATTGAGATGGATGCCCGGCCAAACGATCTGCTGATCGCCCTGATGGCGGACGACGAAACTGGCGCAGCGGCGCTGGAGATGGCCGACGCGCTGTTGCGCCCGGATAACAGCCGCGACGGCCAGCAGAGCCTTGAACAGCGCGAGCCCACCAGCATCAGCATGGGTGTGGAAGACCAGCCGGACGCCACGCTGGCGCTGATCTCCGTGCCGGGCCGCTATGCGGGCGGCGAAGCGATGAAAGCCTTGCAGAACGGCCTGAACGTAATGTTGTTCAGCGACAACGTCCCGGAAGACGAAGAGCGCGCCATCAAAGAGTACGCCGCCGAACAGGGCCTGCTGGTGATGGGCCCGGACTGCGGCACCGCTATCGTTAACCACCTGCCCCTCGGCTTCGCGAACGTGATCCGCCCTGGCGCTATTGGCCTGGTGGCGGCCTCGGGCACAGGGCTTCAGGAAGTGAGCTGCGCCATCCACCACCTGGGCGAAGGCGTTTCCCAGGCGCTGGGCACCGGCGGGCGCGATCTGCATGACGAGATCGGCGGCCTGAGCATGATCCAGGCGATCCGCATGCTGGCCGACGATCCCGATACTCAACTGATTACCCTGATTTCTAAACCCCCCGCACCTGCGGTCGCCGGGACGGTGCTGCGTCTCGCCGCAGGCTGCGGCAAGCCGGTGGTGGTGCATTTCCTCGGCGCAGACAGCCAGGAGATCGCCCGCTATGGCGTAACGGTAGCCAACAGCCTGCAACACGCCGCCGCCGTCTCCGTAGCGGTACTGCGAGGGCAAACCCCGCCTGCACCGGAAGACCTGACCCCGCAGCAGATCGACCGGCTGCGCATTGAAGCCGGGAAAATGGCCGCCGGGCAACGCGATATTCGCGGTGTATTTGCCGGCGGCACCTTCTGTTACGAAGCCCAACTGGCGCTGATTGCCTCCGGGTTGACCTGCGAATCCAACTCCCCAGTAAAAGGCGCAACGCCGCTGCGCGACAGCCATCGCGGCCAGGGCCACAGTTTTGTGGACATGGGCGACGATGAATTCACCCAGGGCCGTCCGCATCCGATGATCGACCCGACACTGCGCGATGAGCGTTTAAAACGCGAGGCCGCCAGCCCGGAAACCGCCGTACTGCTGTTTGACGTGGTGCTCGGCTACGGCGCCAGCGCCGATCCGTGCGCCGGGCTGATGCCGCTATTACGCGAAGCGCAACAGAACGCCCAACAGCAGGGCCGCCACTTGCTGATTATCGCCCACGTTTGCGGCACCGAACGCGACCCGCAGTCGCGCCAGCAGCAGATCGCTGCGCTCACCGACGCAGGTGTGCTCGTCGCAGACAGCAACGTACAGGCCGCACAGATGGCGGCGTTTGTCGCTCAATTACGGAAATAGATTATGACTACGCTTTTTGAAAAACCGCTCAACGTGATCAGCCTGGGGCTGAGCAGTTTTGCCGACAATTTACGCGACGCGGGCGGCGATGTGTTGCACCTGAACTGGAAACCGGTCGCCGATGGCGACGCACTGGCCAACTGGCAACTCGCCACGCTGCTTAACGATCCGCGCATTAACGCCGCCAACGAACAGGCTATCGCCCGCTATCTGGAGGCGCAGCCGGAACTGGTGGGCGTCAGTACCGCCAGCGCGGCGATCCCGGCGCTTAACGGGCAAAAACGCATCCTCCACTCTGGCCCGCCTATCGCCTGGCAGGCGATGTGTGGCCCGGTGCAGGGCGCTATCGCCGGTGCGATTGTTTACGAAGGCTGGGCCAGCGATGTCGACCAGGCGATGGCAATGGCGGCGCGCGGCGATATCGCGCTGGAGCCTTGCCATCACTACGGCGCGGTTGGCCCGATGGCGGGGATTATCAGCCCGTCGATGCCGGTTTGGGTGGTGGAAAACCGCACTCACGGCAACCGCACATTCTGTAATTTCAACGAAGGGCTGGGCAAAGTTTTACGCTTCGGCGCGAACGGCGAAGAGGTGTTAACCCGCCTGCGCTGGATGGGTGACGTGTTAGCCCCGGCGCTGGCTAAAGCGCTGGAAAGCACAGGCAGCATTGAACTGAAGCCGATGATTGCTCAGGCGCTGCATATGGGCGACGAGTGCCATAACCGTAACGCTGCCGCCAGCGGTCTGTTCTTCAAGCGCATGGCCCCAACGCTGGCGCGCATTGAAAACGGCCCGGAGGCGCTGGAATTTATCGCTGCCAACGATCATTTCTTCCTGAACCTGTCGATGGCGGCCTGTAAAGCGATGCTCGACGCCGCGCGCGATGTGCCGTTCAGCTCGATGGTCACGGTAATGGCGCGTAACGGCGTTAACTTTGGCATTCAGCTTTCCGGCACCGGCAGCCGCTGGTTCCAGGCCCCAGCCAACCCGGTGGATGGCCTGTTCTTCCCCGGCTTTAGCGTGGAAGACGCGGCGGCGGATCTCGGCGACTCAGCCATCACGGAAACCGCGGGCATTGGCGGCTTCGCGATGGCGGCCTCGCCGGCGATTGTTAAATTCGTCGGCGGTACGCCGGTGGACGCCACCCGCCACAGCATGACCATGCAGGAAATCACCCTGACGCAAAACCCGGCCTTTACCCTGCCCGCGCTTAACTTCGCCGGTTCCGGTAGCGGCATCGACGCGCGTCGGGTCATCGACCGCACTATCCTGCCCGTCATTAATACCGGGATTGCCCATAAGCGTGCAGGCGTGGGCCAGATCGGTGCAGGCATCACTACCGCGCCGCTGCCGTGCTTTATTGAAGCCCTCGCCGCGCTGGCGGAAACGCTGGAGGGGAAACCATGAGCCAGAAAAAAATCGCCGTTGTCGCGGTGGGCGGCAACGCGCTGATCCGCAGCCGTGATGCCGTGTCGCTGGACGCGCAGTACCAGGCAGTCAAAGAAACCGCCCATCACGTGGTGGCGCTGATCGAAGCGGGCTGGCGCGTGGTGCTGACCCACGGCAACGGTCCCCAGGTGGGGTTCATCCTGCGGCGCAGCGAAATCGCCCGTGACGATGTGCCGGTGGTGCCGCTGGAATACGCGGTGGGCGACACCCAGGGCGCGATTGGCTTTATGTTCCAGAACGCGCTGTACAACGAATTGCAACGACGCGGCATCAGCGACACGCCGGTGAGCGCGCTGGTCACCCAGACGCTGATCGACCCCAACGACCCGGCGTTTAACGCGCCGGACAAACCCATCGGCGCGCATATGGATCGCGACGTGGCGGAAAAACTGGCCGCCAGCCAGGGCTGGAAAATCGCCGAAGATGCCGGGCGCGGCTGGCGGCGCGTGGTGGCCTCGCCGAAGCCGCTGCAAATCATTGAAAGCTCGGTGATCCGCCGTCTGCTGGAGGAAAACGTGCTGGTGGTGGCCTGCGGTGGCGGCGGCATTCCGGTTTACCGCAACGAAGACGGCACGCTCAGCGCCGCACAGGCGGTTATCGATAAAGACCGCGCCTCCGCGCTACTGGCACAGGAATTGAATGCCGACATGCTGCTCATTCCTACCGGGGTGGAGCAGGTGGCGATCAATTTCGGCACGCCAGAACAGCGCTGGCTCGACACGCTGACCTGCCAACAGGCGCAGGCGCTGCTGGATTCCGGCGAATTCGGCGCGGGCAGTATGGCTCCGAAAGTCGAGGCGATTGTTAGCTGGCTACGTCACGCCCCGGGTAAAACCGGGATTATTACCAGCCCGGAAGCCATGGGCGACGCCGTCGCAGGCCGCAAAGGCACACGCATTACCGATTGATTAAGTACTTTTTTCCGACACCAGGGAACCCATTTCTACACACTTAAGGAACAGTAATGATGAACGGCAACATTCTTCTGGCAGTAAACGGCACGCTGATGCGGGGACTCAAGCTCAACCCCAATATGCTGGCGGTCGGTGCCAAATTTGTCAGCAGCGCCAACACCGCGCCGTGTTACCGCTGCTGGACTATCAATGACGATCACCCCGGTATGCTGCGCACGCCCGGCGAAGGTGCACGCATCGCGCTGGAGCTGTGGGCGGTGCCGCCTGCCGGGCTGGGTCAAATCCTGCAAAATGAACCTGCCGGATTGTGCATCGGCAAAGTGGCACTGGACGACGGGCGCGAGGTGCTGGGGGTGTTAGCAGAGCCCTGGCTGGTTGAAGGTCAAAAGGAAATTACCGAACTGGGAGGCTGGCGCGCCTATACCGGCCAGCTCCTGGACGAATAACAGATAAGGAGAGCATCATGGGTTCTCAGTCTTCTGCTTTTCGCCCCAAACTCTGGGTGCCGGGCGATCTCAACGCCTTTTTCGGGCTATTCACTAACGTGCTGTTAAACGTGCTGGTCCTGAGCGGGCTGGCGTTGTACGTGGCGCAAATCCCGGCGGAAACGGTGTTTGGCCGTATTCTGCCTGCGCTGGGGATCGCGCTGCCTCTCGGCAACCTGTTTTACGCTTGGCTCGCCTGGAAACTGGCGAAGCGCGAAGGGCGCAGCGATGTGACTGCGCTGCCTTACGGCCCCAGCGTGCCGCATATGTTTATCGTGGTGTTCGTGGTGATGCTGCCAACGCTGCTGATCCACAAAGACTGGATGCTGGCCTGGAAGCTGGGGCTGATCTGGGCGATGATCGTCGGCGTGATTGTGCTGGCCGGGGTGATTGTCGGGCCAACCATCCGTAAATACACGCCGCGCGCCGCCATGCTGGGCACGCTGGCCGGGATTGCGATTGCGTTTATCGCCATGCGCCCGGCGTATCAGATGTTCGATACCGCGTGGATTGGCGTGGTCTGCTTCGCCATCATCCTGCTGAACTGGGTAGGTAACGTGCGTTTGCCGTTTGGTTTACCGGGCGGCTTGGCGGTAGTGCTGGTAGGCTGTCTGCTGGGCTGGGGCGCAACCCTGCTGGGCTTTAGCGACATAATGAACCCGGCGGCGGTAGACGAAGCGGCACAGCGCTTCTCGTTGCATCTGCCGTCGATTTCCGGGGATGTGTTCTCGGTGCCGATGGAGCTGGTGTGGCCGCTGCTGGTTACCGCCATCCCGTTGGGTATTTTCAACTTCACCGAAATCCTCAATAACGTCGAATCTGCGGCCGTAGGCGGCGACAGCTACAACCTGCGCGCGGTACTGGCGGCAGACGGCGTGGGCGCTATCGTCGGCGCGCTGCTGGGCTCGCCGTTCCCTCCGGCGGTGTATATCGGCCATCCGGGCTGGAAAGCCATGGGCGGGCGCATCGGTTACTCCCTCGGTACCGGTATCTGTATGGCGCTGGTGTGCTTCCTCGGCTTAACCGCCCTGCTGCTGTCGATCATTCCGCTGGTGGCCATTGTGCCTATCCTGCTGTTTATCGGGCTGGTAATTGGCGCGCAGGCGTTCCAGGTGTCGCCAAAACGCCATGCTCCGGCGATAGTGCTGGCGCTGGTGCCGAACATCGCCGAATGGGCGAAAACCCAGGTGGACGGCGCGCTGTCTGCGGCGGGCGCTAATCCCGTGCAGTTACCGGCAGACATCGCCGCCAGTATGGCGAACAACGGCGTGCTGTATCACGGCATGGCGACCACCGGCGGCGGCGCGGTGCTGGCAGGGCTGATGCTCGGCGCGATCGCGGCGTTTATTATCGACCGGCGCTTTAACTGGGCGGCAGTCTATTCCGCAGCGGCCACCATCCTGTCGTTCTTCGGGTTTATCCACGGGCACCAGATGGCGTTTAACGCCTCGCCGACCGTGACCTTTGGCTATGGCGTCGCCACGTTGATCTTTATCGTGATGGCCCTGCAACAAAGCAAAGCCGACGGCAAAACCGACTGGTCGCCGATTGATAATGGCGATGAGCCGATGCACTGATTACCGTGCCGTAAAAGGTAAAAAGCCCAACCCTCACGTTGGGCTTTTTGTCATTTAACTCCGCAAAATTTCTTAAGTATGGGTAAGCTGTAGAGGAAGACGTTTTCAACGGGAGCTGTGATTTGTCTTTTCGCCAGAATATAAGCAGAACGCTTGCGCTTGATACTTCGCTTGGCAGGACGCTGACGGTTTTTATCGCCTGTTTGCTGATCGGCACCCTTGCCGCCAATATTTTATCGTTATACCTCTCCTGGGAACGAACCGTACAGGAGGCGGAAAGCGAGGCGATTAACCTGTCGATTTCCCAGGCCAGGCAGGCCGAAGATACCTTTCTGCAAACCGATCTGGCACTCCAGCAGATCCGGCGCGCCGTGGGCAATGACGCGCCAAATGAACGGTATAACTACCTGCTGTCCGATTTAAAGGACCGGCTTCCTCAACTGCATGGCCTGTTTGTGTTTGACGCCCAGGGCAACTGGAAAAGTACCTCGTTTAACTATGCCCCGCCGGAAGTGAACAACTCGGACCGCGAGTATTTTACTTATCACCAACAGAACCGGCAGGCGGGCACCCATATCGGCCATGTGATCCGCAGCCGCACCACTGGCGACTGGATCATCCCCGTTTCTATGCGTATTAACGATCCGGATGGGGCGTTTGCCGGGGTGATTCTGGCAACCATCAAGCTGGATTACTTTAAAAAGTTTTATGCTTATTTCGAAATGGGCAATAAGGATTTGCTGGCGTTACTGTTGCTGGACGGCACCGCGCTGTATGTCCGCCCGTTTACCGAAACGGTGATCAACCGGAACCTCTCTTATAGCCCGCTATTTAAACGGGAGCTGGTTCGCGTGGATCAGGGTAGCGCCACCTGGCTGTCGGCGCTGGACGGGATAGTTCGGGTCTATGGTTTCGCCCGTATCGAAAACTACCCGCTGGTGGTGGTCGCGGGTTTTGACCGCTCTGCACTGCGTCGCCACTGGATTGAAGCCAATCTCACCGACTGGCTGATTAACGTGCTGCTGCTTGCCGGGCTGCTGGTGATGGGGCGCGTGGTGTTCAGGCAGGTGCGGATAAATAGCGACGACCAGCTTGAAATGTCTCACCTGAGAGATGATCTGGTGAAGATTAACCAGACCCTCCAGACTATGGCGATGGTCGATGGCCTCACCGGCCTGGCTAACCGCCGGAAATTTGATGCGGCACTGCTCCAGGCGCTGGCGGATTCAGCGATTACTGGTAAACCCGTTTCGCTGATCCTGCTCGATATTGACTACTTTAAACGTTACAACGACGCCTGCGGCCACGTAGCTGGCGACGCCTGTCTACGTATTGCCGGAAACGTGCTGGAAACGGCAGCGCTGCGTACCGATGATCTGGTGGCGCGCTACGGCGGCGAGGAGTTCGCCATTATCCTGCCGAATACGGCGGCGGAAGATGCGCTTAAGGTAGCCTGGCGGGCGGTGCGTCGAGTGAGTGATAAAAAAATCCCGCATCCGGCGACCGATAATGAGGAGCACATCGTGACCATCAGCGCAGGCTGCTATTCGGTTATTGGCACCGGCTCTGAACAGGATGTGGCGGCGCTGATCCGCGGCGCGGACCGCGCGCTGTATCAGTCGAAGGAACAGGGGCGAAACCGGGCGACGTGTGCGTCAGGTGAAGGGGAATAACGTTGGCCCCGGAGGTTCAAATCCTCACTGGCCCCGGAAAGCAAAAAACCCAACCTTGCGGTTGGGTTTTTCTAAATTTGGTCGGTGATAGAGGATGACTCGCCGCTGCGCGGCTCGCCCTTGCGGGCCGTTGCTGCGCAACGTTGTCTCGCTACGCTCGACTCGAACCTCCTGCCCCCGGAGGTTCAAATCCTCACTGGCCCCGGAAAGCAAAAAACCCAACCTTGCGGTTGGGTTTTTCTAAATTTGGTCGGTGATAGAGGATTCGAACCTCCGACCCCTTCGTCCCGAACGAAGTGCGCTACCAGGCTGCGCCAATCACCGAATTGCGGGGCGCATCTTACTGCCGCGCACCCCAACCGTCAATCCCTTAATCAAAAAAAGCCATCCGATCGGCTGAAAAGCCAGCAACCTTACTTCCCTTCCGGGACGTGGCACCAGTTGTTGTTCTCATTAATGCCGCCATCAGGCGAGGTGTAACCCAGGCAACCCATAATGGTGTCGTACAGCTCCACGTGGCGGCGCGGCACTTTCATGTTCGCCTGCTGCTTGAGGTGCTGGAACGAACGCTGATGCGCCGGGCTCTCCAGATATTTGTCAGACATCCACACCATCATCGGCACCCGGAACTGCTCCGGCGGCGCGATGTTGCGCGGCGTGCCGTGCAAATGCTCTTTCTCGTTGATGGATTCACCGTGATCCGCCGCGTAAAACACAATCGCTTTCTTATCGCGCAGCTGGTCGATCACTTTATCGATAAAGCTGTCGACGTAGAGCACAGTGTTATCAAACGCGTTGACCAGTTGCTGCTTGCTGCAATCTTTGTCGATGCCCATGCATTCCGGCTGGAACTTCGCGTAATCGCGGGTATAACGCTGAACGTAGTTATAATGCGACCCCTTGGTATGCAGGATAATCATATGCTTGCCGTTCGGGTGCCCGGCCAGGGAGTTTTGCATCTCGTTGACCAGCAGCATGTCGTCCACCTGCTTGCCGCGGTTGCGCGGCTCCGCGCCAATCTGTTCGCGGTAGGCGATGTTGTCCGCCATGGTGTTGCTGTAGAACCAAAGCTCGCTCTGCATCGCCAGCACGTCGGCGCTAAAGCCCAGCTGTTTCAGCACGGCAAACACGTTCTGTTCTTTCAGGGTACGCTGCGGATTGTCTTCCGCGCCGCCCTCACGCACAAACATACAGCGCAGCGAGAGCTTGGTGGCGGTGTCGCAGGAGTAACCCCGGAAGGCGACCAGATTCTTCTCTTTGGCGAGTTTCGGTGTGGTGTCGCGTTCGTATCCCAGCATACCCATGTGATCCCAGCGCGTGGTTTCACCGATGATAAACACCATGTAGGTGTCATCAATATCAGCAGGGGCCTGATAGCTGTACTTCTTAGCCGGGTTGATCAGCGATTTGTTGTCGTTGGACTCATCCACCTGCGCCCAGGCATACAGCCCCAGCGCCGACAGCCAGTTAGACGGCAGATAGGAGTTCGCCACAACGCCGCCATAGCTCGGCATATCCACGCCAGAGCGGCGTTCAACGTTCTTCTGCTGCATATCCAGCAGGCGAATCGGTGCCCACACCAACAGGCCCGCCATAATCACCACCGCCGCACTGCGTAAACGAACGCCGCGCGTGGTGAGCTGTTTCCACAGCGTGTCGTCACAGCGGTTAAACCAAATCAGCCACAGCGGGACCGCACTCACCAGCGCCATCCAGACGAAGAACCCCCAGCCGACCACCTCTTTGGACAAATCAATATCTGTGGTCATCACCGAGGCGATAATGCCGTAGCCAATCACCACATTCAGGAAGGTCATGTAGTAGCTGGCGCCGGACGAGAATAAAACAATCAATGTGGTCAGGACTTTCCATGCGCGCCGCCCTGACAGCGAAAGAATGCGCAACAGAAAAAAGGTGACTAATACCGTGCCGACCAGCTCCACGACGGCTGAAATTCCTTTTATGGCGGTAAAGTTTTGGGCGTATCCGTCAAAGCGACGGACAAAAACCGCGCAGTTTAAAAACAGGCCGATGTAAACCGCGATCAGAAAACTCAGTTTCTGATGCGTCATCGAATTCAGGTATTTCATGCAAAGCCCCTGGAACAGGTACAAAATTCTCTGACCCGTAACCGGGCGTCGAGTTCTAATAGCCAACAAAGCACCAGCAAAACGGGAAGATTCCTGGTGAGAGCGCGGCTAGTAGACCATAACGTTCAGTAAAAGTTGTGCGGAGTTAGCATTCAGGGACTGAATTTACAAATTAATGCTACTGAATTCTCATCTCCCGCCAAAAGCGTCTCCTTGTGGACAAGGGTCAGGCGAGGACGTAAAAAAGCCGCGCTTAAGCTTCAGCGCGGCCTTGATAACCTTATGTAAATCAGGCGTGGGCGTGTTTAAGCACCTGACGCTGCGGCTGACGGATGGTCGTGGACAGCGCCAGCGAGACAATCAGCAGCGCGAAGATCACGCAGAAGGTGACATAGAAACCGCCGAACAGCGAGGCGATGGCGGAACCGCAGATACTGCCGATACCGAACCCCAGGTAAATCACGCCGTAGTTTTTCGCCAGGTTGTTCAAACCGAAGAACTCGCTAACCAGCGACGGGTACACCGTGATGGTGCCGCCGAAGTTAAAGGCCACACAGGCGATAGCGGCGAAGAAGGTCATTTCATTCAACGGCGCGAACAGCAGCGCGGCCATGCCGACCAGGGAAATCACCTGGCCGATGGTGATAACGCGGATCCGCGACATTTTGTCAGACAGAATGCCCAGCACCAGGCGGCCGCTGAGGTTGGCGATGGAAATCACCGTCACGGCGTTGGCGGCAGAGGCCACATCCAGATTCACCAGGTTTTGGGCGATATCTTTCGCCACACCAATCACATACAGGCCGCTCATGCAGGCGGTCAGGAACATAGTCGCCAGCATCCAGTATTGCGGTTTACGCATGGATTCCGCGAGAGTGAAGTCATTGCTGGTGACACCGTTCACCGACTGCACCGGTTGGTTCGGGGCATCGGTCATCAGCATCGCGCCGAATACCACCATCACCAGAGCGATTGCGCCCCAAATCATAAAGGTGTGTTCCAGGCCGACGCTGGCCAGCAGGTGGCTGTCGATAAATTTAAAACCGAGGCTGCCAAGACCGTAGGCACCGATAGACAGCGCGGAGATCAGTCCCTTACGCTCCGGGAACCACTTCACGCAGTTAGAAAGTGTCAGCAAATAGCCCGCGCCATCCGCCAGGCCGACCAGCACCCCGGCGCTCAGCCACAGCATCATCAAATTGTGGGAATGGGCGGTAAGGAAAAAACCCAGACCGAGCAGTAAGCCGGAGGCGATCGTCACGCGCCGCACGCCGAAACGCTCCTGCAATTTCCCGGCGACGGAAGACGAGAGCGCCAGGCCGAGGCTCAGCAGGCCGAAGGAAAACGCCACCTGGCTGATGGGCACATCCAGCTTTTCGGAGAGCGCGCTGTTAAACAAACTCCAGGTATAGACAGAACCCAGCGCAAACTGGGTCACGATAGTGCCGAAGAGGGTAAGCCAACGGGTACGGTTTTGTAGGGCGTTCATGGCAGTTATCTCATCCAGAAAGGGAAAGTTATCTGCCTGTAAGCCTAACGAAAGCCCTTCAAACCAGGGGGTGAAACGCCATGAAGTGCCGTGAGAACGGAATGAACTGCCGCGAAGCGGGAATGAAACGCCTTGTATTCCATTCCCGCCTCGCTTTTGGAAAGCGGTTTTTACTCAGAACCGCGCATTAACGCCGAGGTTATAGGACGTCATATCCCCCGCCATAATCCCTTCGGACTGGGAGAACGACGCATAGGCCGCGAGATTTTTATTCAATGGCATATCGGCACCCACCGTGACGTCCATCCAGTTGCCATATTGATTCGCGGCAGGCACGGCATGCATGCCCGACTGGGATTTCCAGACGTTTTCGCCGTACTGCTGGTTGTAACTCACCTGCGCCCACGGGCGCACATAGCCGAATGACGAATCAACGCGCCAGCCCAGGGAACTCACGCTGGCATGCCAGAGCCGGTCTGCGCCGCCCGAACGCGCCACGCTGTCGCCATATTCATTGAACATCGATGCGGTGCTGCCGTCCCAGTGCCATGAGGCAACCGGGCCGGTGGTGACATTTTTGTAGACCGGGATCGCCAGCCCTACTCCCAGCGTCGACGGCTGGGTGGTATAGCTATTCTGTGCTGAGGTTATCAGATTAAAACCGGACGAATAGGCCATATCCAGCGGCGCATTAAGGCGTTCCGCCAGGATGTCGTTGTAATCGGGTTGGTGATCGCTGTCCCAGGTATAGCGCTCAAACGTATTACTTTCAGGGTCATCAACGCTATATTCTTGCTGCCAGGCGAAAGCACCTTGTGAATAAATGCAACATGCAAAAATCGCCACACTGCTTAACGTGCGGCGGCCACTACCTATAGTTGTCATCATTATGCGACTCCAGAAAGAGCCAAAATCCGGCGTTTTTTATTTTTTTGCCTGAGTGAGAGGCTGAATTACCCGAATAATTTGCGCAACTGTGGCTTGAATTACGAAGGGTATAGCCCTGAATTAACTATTGTCTTTTTCACTCAGACGTCAAGTAGGGTTACACAAAAAGAGGGAGATTTTATGCAGCGTTGTGGATGGGTAACTCAGGACCCCCTGTATCTTGCGTATCACGATACCGAGTGGGGCATCCCGGAAACCGACAGCCAGAAACTGTTTGAGATGATCTGCCTGGAAGGACAACAGGCCGGGCTCTCGTGGATTACGGTGCTGAAGAAGCGCGAAAACTATCGTCGCTGCTTTCACCAGTTTGACCCTGCCGCCGTCGCGCAGATGCAGGCCGCAGATGTCGACAGGCTGCTTCTGGACGCGGGGATAATTCGCCATCGCGGCAAAATTGAAGCCATTATTAACAACGCCAACGCTTTTCTGGCGATGGAGGCCAACGGCGAACCCTTTTCTGCGTTCGTCTGGTCGTTTGTTGACCATATCCCACAGGTGACTCGCGCGGCCGCCATGAGCGAGATCCCCACCACCACACCCGCCTCGGACGCGCTCTCCAAAGCGCTCAAAAAGCGCGGCTTTAAGTTTGTCGGTTCCACCATCTGCTACTCGTTTATGCAGGCCTGCGGGCTGGTGAATGACCATGTCACCGGCTGCATCTGCCACCCGGAGAATCAGACATGATCCGTGAATGCCAGCCTGCCGATCTGCCTGCGCTGCTGGATGTCTGGCTGGCGAGTACCACGGCGGCGCACCCATTTATCGATCCGCTCTACTGGCAGCAAAGTTTGCCGTTGGTGCGCGACAGCTACCTACCCGACGCGCATACCTGGGTTTATCTTGAAGATGGGCAGTTGCTGGGGTTTATCAGCGTCATGAACGCGTCGTTTGTCGGCGCGCTGTTTGTCGCGCAGCACGCGGCGGGGCGCGGTATCGGCAGCGCGCTGCTGAATGAAGCCAAGCGGCACTATGCCGCGTTAAGCCTTGAGGTGTACCAGAAAAACACCGTGGCGGTGAATTTTTACCACCGCCACGGTTTTGGTATTGAAGACAGCGCATGGCAGGAAGAAACCCAGCATCCGACCTGGATTATGCACTGGCAGGCGGATCAAACGCCGTCACGGTAAGCGCAGGTCCCTGATATTTCTCCACCCACGCCAGGGCTGTGTTTCCCGCGCAGCCGTTAGCCAGTTGGGAGGTAGGAATATCTTTGGTCAGCACGTTAACCGCGCCGTGCTTACACAAGCCGCCCGCCTGCTTATCCAGATCCGGCCACGCCCCTTCATGCAGGCAGATCACGCCAGGTTTAATTCCGTCGTCCACTACCGCGCCCGCCAGCACCTGCCCACGACCGTTCCACACCCGCACCACATCGCCATCTGCGATGCCACGTGAACGCGCGTCGTCCGGGTGCAGCGTCAACGGCTCGCGACTGGCCACTGCATACTGCTCACGCAACTGCGCGTAGTTAAGCTGACTGTGCAACCGGTGCGCGGGATGCGCAGAAAGCAGTTGTAACTGGCCCGGTTCGGCGTTGCCGTGCCATTCGTCCGGTGCCAGCCAGCTCGGATGACCCGGGCAGTCGGCGTAGCCGTAATCGGCAATGCGCTGAGAGAAGATCTCAATTTTACCGCTCGGGGTTTTTAGCGGATTGGCCTGCGGATCGGCGCGAAACGCCGCAAAGCGAATGAATTCGGCGTTTTGCGGGCTTTCCGGCATTTCGATCAACTGGTTCGCTTCCCAGAATGCCTCAAACGGCGGCAGCGTCACCTGCTGGGCTGCGCCGCGCTGCTGCGCCATGGCATAAAACTCGGCCAGCCATTGCAGCTCGCTTTTGCCTTCGCTGAACCGCACGCCGCCGCCCAGCTCCCAGCGCTCACTCAGCTCGGCGAACACGTCGAAATCATTGCGGGCCTCATACTGCGGGGCCACCACCTGCTTCATCGGCACCAGATGCTGGTTGCTGTAATCCCCGGTCATGGTGAGATCGTTGCGTTCAAACGAGGTGGTGATGGGCAGCACGATATCGGCGTGTTTCGCCGCCGCCGTCCAGAAGCATTCGGAAATCACCACCAGCTCCGGCGTCTGCCAGGCTTTAATCAGGCGGTTGGTGTCCTGATGGTGGGTGAAGTTGCCGCCGCCCGCCCACCAGATCATACGGATATTCGGGAAGCGCCGCGCTTCGCCGTTATGCTGATAAACCTCGCCGGGGCGCTCCAGCGCTTCCACAATGCGCGCCACCGGAATTTTCTCTACCGCGTCGGTGCCATTTTTCACCGACCCCTGCATCGAGCCGAGCACCGCCGCGCGTCGCGTCGGGTTGCCGCCATTAGCAAAGTGATAAGAGAGGCCAAACCCGCCGCCCGGCGTGCCGATTTGACCGAGCATTGCGGCCAGCGTTACCAGCATCCAGTGTTTCTGCTCACCGTATTGCTGGCGCTGCATTCCCCACCCCGACATCAGCATGGTGCGGTTCTGGCTGAATAACTGTGCCAGCTCGCGCAGCGTCTGCGCCGGTACGCCGCAAATCGGCGCGGCCCAGTCGGCGGTTTTCGCCACGCCGTCCTGCTCGCCCGCCAGGTAGGCCGCGAAGCGGTCAAACCCTTCGGTACAGCTATTCAGGAACGGCGCGTCGTGCCAGCCGTTTTCCAGCAGCGTATGGGCAATCCCCAGCATCATCGCCACGTCGGTGCCCATATGCGGGGCAATCCAGTCCATACGGTCGCCAAAGAACTGCACGGTTTCTGAGCGCATCGGGTCGATGCAAATCAACCGCTTGCCGCTGTTTTTCAGCGCTTCAAAATAGCCGATGCCCTGTTCATCGCTGGCGTTCCAGGCGATTTTCAACGTGTTGAGCGGGTTGGCGCTCCACAGCACCACCACGTCGCTGTGTTCGAGGATCAGCGGCCAGCTGGTTTGCTGCTGGTACACCTCATTACCCCCCACCACGTAGGGCATGATCACCTGCGCGGCACCGGTAGAGTAATCCCCGAGATGGCCGGTATAGCCCCCCGCCAGGCTCATGTAGCGCTGCAACAGGGTCGCGGCTTTGTGCAACACGCCGTTAGAGCGCCAGCCGTAGGAACCGGCAAAAATCGCCGACGGGCCCCAGGTTTCGCGGATGCGGTGATGCTGCGCGTCAATCAGCGCCAGCGCCTGGTCCCAGCTGATGCGCACATAGTCGTCATCGCCGCGCACGCCCTGGGGGTTTTGCGGGTTCGCCAGAAAGCCTTTACGCGCCATCGGATAGCGCACGCGGGTTTTGCTGTGCACCTGATCCGGCACAGCGTTTTGCAGCGAGTTATGATGTGGCGTGTTAAGCGCGCTGCCGGAAGAAAGAACGGTTTGTCCGTCGGTTTCTACCCGCATCGGCCCCCAGTGGGCGGCGGTTAATATGGTTGTGATTTGCGATGTAGTGGCCAAAGCAGCTCCTGGCGGTGTTTGCAGGTCAAAATCGGGGTTCTGACGACCCCATCGTTACTTTCGCTGACAAAATCAGACGACTTCCCAAAATTTTCTAACGATACACAGGTCATAATCAACCGCTACGCCCGGTTGTGGCAACGAAATAAATCATTGGGATTTGATAATGAAAAAACGCGTAATGGTTCTTGCGGCTGTGATCAGCGGCGCACTGGCAGTTTCTGGCTGTACCACTAATCCTTATACCGGCGAGCGTGAAGCCGGTAGCTCCGGCATCGGCGCGGGGATCGGCACGTTAGTCGGCGCAGGCGTCGGCGCACTCTCTTCCTCGAAAAAAGATCGCGGCAAAGGTGCCCTGATTGGCGCAGCGGCCGGTGCGGCCCTGGGCGGCGGCGTCGGGTATTACATGGACGTGCAGGAAGCTAAACTGCGCGACAAAATGCAGGGAACTGGTGTCAGCGTGACGCGAAGTGGCGATAACATCGTGCTGAACATGCCGAATAACGTCACCTTCGACAGCAACCAGGCTAACCTGAAACCGGCGGGCGCAAACACCCTGACCGGCGTGGCGATGGTGCTGAAAGAGTACCCGAAAACCACCGTTAACGTACTCGGCTACACCGACAGCACTGGCGGCAGCGACCTGAATATGCGTCTGTCACAGCAGCGTGCGGATTCAGTCGCCAGCGCATTAATCACCCAGGGCGTGGCGGTAAACCGCATCCAGACCCGCGGTATGGGCCCGGCGAACCCGATTGCCAGCAACGATACCGCAGAAGGGAAAGCGCAAAACCGTCGCGTAGAAATCACCCTGACCCCGATCCAGTAAACCGCTGCGCTGGCTGGCCCGGCGCAAAAAGTGTGATACTGTTGCCTCCCCCTTGCCTCCCATCACGGGAGGCAAACAGGGATTGTCTGTAGCACAACGGCACAGGGGCAGCGATGACACGATCCACGGCGCGCGCAACCATCAGCGATGTAGCCAAAGCGGCGAAAACCGGTAAAACCAGCGTCTCACGTTACTTAAACGGCGAAAAGCACCTGCTTTCCGACGATTTGCTGGCGCGTATCGAACAGGCTATCGCCACTCTCGATTATCATCCCAGCCAGATGGCGCGCGGGCTTAAGCGTGGCCGCACCCGGCTTATCGGGCTGATTATCGCCGATATCACCAACCCCTATTCGGTGAATGTGCTCAGCGGCATTGAAGCCGCCTGCCGCGAAAAAGGCTTTACGCCGCTGGTCTGTAACACCAATAACGAAGTGGATCAGGAGCTGCACTACCTGGATTTGCTGCGCAGTTATCAGGTGGAAGGCATTGTGGTGAACGCTGTAGGGATGCGCGAAGAAGGGTTAAACCGTCTGCAACAATCCTCGCTGCCGATGGTGCTGATTGACCGTAAAATCCCGGATTTCGCCTGCGACGTGGTGGGATTAGACAACACCCAGGCCGCTACCACCGCAACCGAACACCTGATCGAGCAGGGTTTTGAGGCGCTGCTGTTCCTGAGCGAACCGCTCGGCACCGTGAATACCCGCCGCGAGCGTTTACAGGCGTTTGAGCATACCGCCCAGCGCTACCCCGGCATTGTGGCGCAAAACGCTGAAATTCCGCTGCACGAAGCGGAAAAGCTCGATAACACGCTGCGCCAGTTTCACCAGACCTGGCGCGGGATGCGCAAAGCGGTGATTTCTGCCAACGGCGCACTGACGCTCCAGGTGGCCCGCTCCCTTAAGCGTATCGGCCTGCACTGGGGCAGCGATATCGGGCTGCTCGGTTTCGATGAGCTGGAATGGGCCGAACTGGCGGGCGTCGGCATTACCACCCTGAAACAGCCGACCTGGCAGATCGGTTACGCCGCGCTGGAGCAGGTGGTGCGCCGCATTGAAGGCACCAGCGACACCGTGCGCGAACAGGTTTTCTCCGGCGAGCTGATCGTTCGCGGCTCCACGTCTCGTTAATTTGCTTCGTGATGGCGATCATAAATTCGTCATGCCTGCCTTTTCTTTGGAACCGGTTCCATCTAGCGTATTCCTTATCGATGAAAAAAACGTCGCTGAGGAATAACCATGAAAAACGCGATTATTGTTGTCACTGCGGCCTACGGGAATTCACGCGTAACGGCCCTGGGCGGCCAGCAGGCGCTATTGCCGATTATTGCCGCTGCGGGTGCAGACGGCGTGGAAATCCGGCGGGAATTACTGTCTGAACCGGAACTGAATGCGCTCCCGACGCTTGCCGCCGCTATCGCGTCTCACCACCTCAAAGCCTGCTATTCCGCGCCCCAGGCGCTGTTTAATGACGATGGCACGCTTAACCCTAACCTCCCCGCCCTGCTGGAAGAGGCGCAGATCCTGAATTCATGCTGGCTGAAACTGTCGCTGGGCAATTTCCAGGCGAATCAGGCTGCCGAACCGCTGCGCGAGCTGCTGGTGGATTCGCCGGTCGCGCTGGTGGTGGAAAACGATCAAACCGTTTACGGCAGGCTCGCGCCGATGCTGCGCTTCCAGGCCGCCGTGTCGGTGATGAACCTGCCGGTCACGCTGACCTTTGATATGGCTAACTGGCTGTGGGTCGGCGAATCACCGGAAGCGGCTGCCAGCAAACTGGCCCCGCTGGTCAGCTATATCCATGTCAAAGCTGCTGAATCCCGTCATGCCCGCTTCCATGCGGTGGCGCTGGATGAGGCCGAGCCGCGTTGGCTGGCGCTGCTGGGCCAGCTACCGGGCGATGCGCCGCGTGGGATTGAATTCCCGCTGGAAGGCGACGATCTCACGGCGGTCACCCGTCATTACGTTAATTTGTTACGCGAGGTTTAAGCGATGTCTGACTCTCTGGATATCATCACCGTTGGTGAAGCCATGGCGATGTTTGTCGCCACCGAAACCGGCCCGCTGGAAAACGTCGAGCACTTCATTAAGCGCGTCGCGGGCGCGGAACTCAACGTAGCGACGGGCCTGGCCCGCCTCGGTTTCAACGTCGGTTGGGTCAGCCGCGTCGGCAACGATTCTCATGGCCGCTACGTTCTTGAATGCCTGAAACGTGAGGGCATCGATACCCGCGCCGTAACGATTGACGACCGCTATCCAACGGGTTTTCAACTGAAATCTAAAGCCGAAAATGGAACCGATCCCATTGTGGAATATTTTCGCAAGGGCTCCGCTGCCAGCCATCTGTCGGTAGAAGACGCTGGCTATATCGGCTTTAACTCAGCGCGGCATTTGCACCTGAGCGGCGTGGCGGCCGCCTTGTCCGAAACGTCACTGGCGTTGCTAAACCATGCGGCTTCGCTGTTCCGCAACCAGGGCAAAACGATTTCTTTCGACCCCAACCTGCGCCCGGTGCTGTGGAAAAGCGAAGCGCAAATGGTGGAACAGCTCAACAAGCTGGCGTTCCAGGCCAACTGGGTACTGCCGGGCATTAAAGAAGGCGAAATTCTTACCGGCTATCGCCAGCCCGAAGCGATTGCCGACTTTTATCTCGACCACGGCGTTCAGTGCGTGGCGATCAAAACCGGCGCGGATGGCGCCTGGTTCAAAACGGCTCAGGGTGAGCAAGGGAGCGTGGACGCCTGCCGCGTTGAGCAGGTGGTGGACACCGTTGGCGCGGGAGACGGCTTTGCCGTCGGCGTGATCAGCGGCTTGCTGGATGGACTCTCGATTCGCGACGCAGTACGCCGGGGTAACACCATCGGCGCAATGGCAATTCAGGTGCAGGGGGACAGCGAAGGCTTACCTGGCCGCGCCGAACTGGCCGAACGCGAACCGACGCTGTGTGCATAAATCATTTATCGGCCTTTTACCCTACGACTACAGAGAGATGCTTATGAAAAGCCCAACGAATGCGCCAAAACGCTGGCTGTATATCATGCCCATCATATTTATCACCTACAGCCTGGCCTACCTTGATCGCGCCAACTTCAGCTTTGCGTCTGCGGCTGGCATTAACGAGGATCTCGGCATCACCAAAGGCGTGTCATCGCTGCTGGGTGCACTGTTTTTCCTCGGCTATTTCTTCTTCCAGATCCCCGGCGCGATGTACGCCCAACGCCGCAGCGTGCGCAAACTGATTTTCATCTGCCTGATCTTATGGGGCGGCTGCGCGTCGCTGACCGGGATGGTCAGCAATATCCCGATGCTGGCGGCAATCCGCTTTATCCTCGGGGTGGTGGAAGCAGCGGTGATGCCGGCGATGCTGATTTACATCAGTAACTGGTTCACCAAATCGGAACGCTCGCGCGCCAATACCTTCCTGATCCTCGGTAACCCGGTGACGGTGCTGTGGATGTCGGTGGTCTCCGGCTACCTGATTCAGGCGTTCGGCTGGCGTGAAATGTTCATCATCGAAGGGGTCCCGGCGATTATCTGGGCCTTCTGCTGGTGGGTGCTAGTGAAAGACAAACCGAACCAGGTGAGCTGGCTGGCGGAGAGCGAAAAAGCCGCCTTGCAGGCGCAGCTGGAAGAAGAACAAAAAGGCATTAAACCGGTACGCAACTACAGCGAAGCCTTCCGCTCGCGCAACGTGGTGCTGCTGTGTATGCAGTATTTCGCCTGGAGCATCGGCGTTTACGGCTTCGTACTGTGGCTGCCGTCGATTATCCGCAACGGCAGTGAAAACATGGGCATGGTGGAAGTGGGCTGGCTCTCTTCCGTACCGTACCTGGCCGCCACTATCGCGATGATCCTGGTTTCCTGGGCGTCAGACAAAATGCAGAACCGTAAACTGTTCGTCTGGCCGCTGCTGCTGATTGGCGCGTTCGCCTTTATCGGCTCCTGGGCGGTTGGCGCAAACAACTTCTGGCTTTCCTACACCCTGCTGGTGATCGCCGGGGCCGCGATGTACGCACCGTATGGCCCGTTCTTCGCGATTATCCCGGAAATGCTGCCGAAAAACGTGGCGGGCGGCGCAATGGCGCTGATCAACAGTATGGGCGCGCTGGGGTCGTTCGTCGGCTCCTGGGTGGTCGGCTATCTGAACGGCGCAACCGGCAGCCCGTCTGCTTCCTACATTTTTATGGGTGTGGCGCTTTTCGCCTCAGTGTGGCTTACTCTGATTGTTAAGCCTGCTAATCATCAAAAACTTCCGGCAGGCGCACGCCATGCTTAAAGGCAACGGGCGGTGACAGGCCGCCCGTTTTGCCATCACATCCGACACGTTCCACGGAGAGAGTGAATGAAGCCGTCTGTAATTCTCTATAAGTCCTTACCCGATGACCTGCTAACCCGCCTGCAAAGCCACTTTGAGGTGACTGAACTCGACAGCATCAATGCGGAAAGCCAGGCGAAGCATGCTGAACTGTTCGCTAACGCGGTGGGCCTGCTGGGCTCCAGCCAGAACGTCGATGCCGCCCTGCTGGAAAAGATGCCGCAGCTACGCGCCGCCTCAACCATTTCGGTAGGCTACGATAATTTTGACGTCGACGCGTTAACCGCCCGCAAGGTGGCGCTGATGCACACCCCGACCGTCCTGACCGAAACCGTGGCCGATACCATGATGACGCTGGTGTTAGCGACCGCGCGCCGCGCGGTGGAAGTGGCGGAGCGCGTTAAGAAAGGCGAATGGCAGAAAAGCATCGGACCAGACTGGTTTGGCATTGATGTACACCATAAAACCATGGGCATTATCGGCATGGGCCGTATTGGCCTGGCGCTGGCGCAGCGCGCGCACTTCGGGTTTTCTATGCCGATTCTGTACAACGCCCGCCGTCATCACAGCGAAGCCGAAGAGCGCTTTAACGCCCGCTACTGCGATATCGGCACCCTGCTGGCGGAGTCTGATTTCGTCTGCCTGGTGCTGCCGTTGACCGATGAAACGTATCATCTGATCGGCGAGAAGCAGTTCAAAGCCATGAAATCTTCCGCCGTGTTTATCAACGCCGGTCGTGGCCCGGTGGTGGATGAACAAGCCCTAATCGCGGCGCTGAAAGCCGGCGAGATCCACGCCGCAGGCCTGGACGTGTTCGAACAGGAACCGCTGCCGGTGGAGTCCGAGTTACTGAAGCTGCCGAACGTGGTGGCGCTGCCGCATATCGGTTCCGCCACCCATGAAACCCGCTATAACATGGCGGCCTGCGCGGTGGATAACCTGATCGACGCGTTAAATGGCAAGGTCGAAAAGAACTGCGTTAACCCGCAGGTGCTTAACGGCTAATCGTGTTTTAGCCGCTTTCCACTTCGGTTGAGAGCGGCTGAACGCGCGGCGACGGGCACAGAAAGCAGGCCCACAGCGTCAACAGCCCGTACAGCACCACCGGCAGTAAAAAGCTATACCGCAGCGTCACCCCATCAATCAACACGCCCTGCAACCACGGCAGCACCGCGCCGCCTATTCCCGCCATAATCGCCAGCGCCGACGCCAGCCCGGCCTGATCTCTTGCGTCTTTCAACAACTGGCTAAAAATCACCGGGTAGAGAATGGCGTTCGCTAAGCCGGTTATCAGCAACAAATAGCCGCCGTGGGCGTTATTGAGGATCACCGCCGCCAGCACCAGCAGCATGGCGCTACAGGTCATGCACAGTGTCGCCATTCGCACGCTGATGCGATGCGCCAGGCCGCTAAACACGAAGCGTCCGACCAGCGCCCCGCCCCAGTAAATCGCCATCAACGACATCGCCTGGTCGATGCGCTTACCGCCGGTTTGTACCCACCAGTTGGCGGTACTGGTCGCCAGCGACACCTCAACGCCCACGTAAATGAACAATGCCAGGATATGAAAAACCATCCGCTTGCGCTGAAACAGCGCGCGGAAACTCGGCGTCGCCACGCGCACCGTGACATCGGGCAGGCGGCTGGCTTTGCCCAGCACGATAATCAGTCCCGCAAACAGCGCCAGCGCCCCCCAAAGCCAGCGCAGCGGCTCCTGATGCAGCGCGCTGTTAAGCGGAAAGTTCGCCAGCAGGACGGCGACGGCTAACGGCGCAAGCGTGGTGCCAAGCGAATTGAGCGCCGAGGCCAGCGACAGTTGGCTGACCTGGCGTTCCGGCCCGCTGATCGCCGCCAGATAGGGGTTAGTCACCACCTGTAACGCCGCGACGCCCGATGCCATCACAAATACCGCGTACTGGCTCAGGCGAAACTGATAAACCGCCAGGCCGAACGCCAGTAATACCGCCCCCGCCGCCGTTAACAGTAACGCGCTATACAGCATGCGCCGATAGCCCATCCGGGATAACAGCCATCCGCAGGGTAAACAGGTCAAAAACGGCGCCAGGTAGAACAGCGTGTTCATGCTGATGGCCTGTTGCCAGGTTAACTGGAAATAATCTAAAAAATAGAGCGGTAAGGTACTATTGATTGCGGTTATGGTTCCCCATAAAAAGAAAACCAGAATTAACACCCCTGTCGTCTTCGCCATGTGACGTTATTTCCTTTAAGCGTTATGCCGCGCCGCCCCGTATTGTGATAAAGTTTTGAGGATTATCGGGAGCGCTTAATGGACATCCAAAATTTATTTCGTGATATTAAATTCACTCGCACCGAATTACTGGTACTGAATTACATTCAGGAAAACCCTGAGTTATGCCTGAAAGAAGGGGTGCGCAGCGTGGCAGAAAAATGTTACAGCAACCCCTCAACCTTAGTCCGGCTGGCTAAAAAGCTAAAATTTAGCGGCTGGCTGGAAATGGTTTATTTCATCAAATTCAATATTACAATGCCGCGCCGGGATGTTACTAATGATGTCGACTTTATGAACATCCAGCCCGCCGAGTCGCTTGATACGCTGCTTCAGGGCCTGAACCACGAAAAAATCCTTATCCACGGCAGCGGGTTTTCTCAGCTTATCGCCCAGTATATTTATAATAAGTTTCTGGTTACTGGCGTGAATGCCAGCCTGGCGCTGTGGCCCGATTATGAGATCCTCGAACAAAAGACCACGGCTAAATTCGACTCCATCTGGATAATATCCAAATCCGGACGCAGCAGTTCGGCATTAAACTGGCTAAAAGCGCTGGAGAATAAAAATATCAATATCGTCTGTTTTACCGGGGATTATCAAAGCCCGCTAGCAACCCAGGCAGATACCGCGTTTATTATCCACGACCCGCAAAAGTACGATGATGATATTTACTGGTCCAATCCGTTTTTCGGCTACTGTATTTTAGGTTTTGAACATTTGTTGAAGCTGTGGTTTAACCGGCAAAATAAAGGGGCTTAACGCCCCTTTATTATCAGGCTTTGTTCGGCTCATCGATGTAGGCATGAACCAGTTTTTCCGCCAGGCTCCAGGAGCCGATCAGCGGATGCGCCATCAGCGCCCGCACCGCCAGGCTACGATCGCCGGTAAGGATCGCTTCCACACCCAGCCGCTCGTACTCTTTCACACAGGCAATCATGTTCTTCTGCGCCTGCGGCACATGGGCGGGTGTGACCGGTTTTAACCCGTCTTTGCTCAGGTCGCAGCTAATTTCAATCACATCGTCCGGGCGCAGGAAATCCAGAGTGCCGTTATTCGGGATCGACACCACGATGCGTTTGGTATCCTGGCTGTTGACCGCTTCGAGGATGTCCAGCGCCACGCCTGCATAGCCGCCGGTATCCGATTCTTCAATGAACTGTTGCAGCGTAAGGGGTTCCCTGGTGTGGAATTTTTCCTGCTGCGACTCATTTTGCATGTAGCTGTTTTCACGGCGTAAATAGTGCCGCATCCACACGCCAAAGGCGCGTTGCGGTTCGGCTTTGACATTAATACCGGACAACTCTTCACGCATTTCCCTGTTGATGCGGGCGATCTGTTCACCACGCGTCTCGCCAGACGCCTGAATCGCCGACAGCGCTTCTTCTTTGTAGTAGTAGTAATAGAGATATTCGTTCAGCAACTGGTTGTCGCACAGGCGCACCAGCTCCGGCGAGAAATATTGCATCGCGGTACGGGCATACAGTTCCGGCATGTTGACCAGTTTTTCCGTCACCGATTCGCCTTTTACCGTGATGTTGGTGAACCATGAGAAATGGTTCAGGCCGTAGCATTCCACGCGCAGATCGCGCTCTTCACAGCCCAGCAGCGCCGGTAACTCGCGGATCAGTTCCGAGGGCGCATCGCAAATCCCGTAAACGCGGCGCTTAAAACCGGACTTCACAATCGCTTCCGTCACCAGCCCTGACGGGTTGGTAAAGTTAAACAGGATCGCGTCGCTGGCCGCGTGCTCTTCAATCAGACGGCAGTATTCCAGGATTGCAGGCACCGAACGCAACGCCATAGCAAAGCCGCCTGCGCCGGTAGTTTCCTGGCCTAAAGTATTAAAGTTCAACGCGATACGCTCATCGCGAATGCGGCTTTCATCGCCGCCGACCCGCAACGTGGTGATGATGTAATTGGCGTCTTTCAGCGCCACCAGCGGGTCATTCGTCAGTTTGAAATCAATATCCGGGCGAATGGTAGTAAACACATAGCGCGCCAGTTCGCCGAACAACGCCAGATTCTCTTCAGAGCTGTCCAGGAAAACGACTTCTTTAAGATTGATGCGATGGGCATTGTACGCCAGGGATTTGGCTAAAAATGCCGAACGAACGCCGCCGCCACCTAATACTGCTAGTTTCATACGTTACTCCCGGTTGGTGTTTGCGCGAGCCAGACGTCCACTCGTGAGCGGATCTGCCCTACTCTCACGCCATAAATAACCTGCACTTCATTATTATTTCGCACGACGCCGTTAGCCCCGGTCGATTTAAGGACTGCCTCATTGACCTGCGTTAAATCTTTTACTTCCACGCGTAAACGCGTGAAGCAGTTATCTACGGAGAGAATATTTTCCCGACCACCCAGGCCTTTTATAATCTCGTCGGTTACATCTTTATTTTTTTGTTTATTCTTCGCCTGGTAATCCTGCTTGCTGTACAGCTTCACTTCGTCGTCATCTTCCCGGCCCGGAGTTTTCAGATTCAGTTTCACCACCAGCGTGCGGAATATGACGTAATAGGCAGCAAATTGCCCGATGCCGATCACGATATATAACGGCCAGCGGGTTAATGCCACCGGTAGCGGCAGGTTATAAATCACAAATTCAATTAACCCGGACGCACCCCACGGACGGACGCTAAACAGATCGCAGATCGCCTGGGATGCCGCCGTTAATGTGGCGTGGATCACCCACAGCAGCGGAGAAACAAACAAGAAGGTGAATTCAATCGGCTCGGTAATGCCGGTTAAAATAGAGGTAATGATCGCTGGCAATAAAATCGCCTTCGCCATCATCTTTTTCGCCGGGCTGGCAGTGTGATAGAACGCCAGCGCCGCGCCGGAGAGACCGAAGATTGTGGTCATTCCCTGTTGGGAGAAGCGCAGCGCGTCGTTCATCATCGGCGTTAAATCCGGGTGGCGCATATAGGCCAGGAAAATCGCCTGAGTGCCAGACACCGTCTGCCCGTCCACCGTGAGGGTGCCGCCAATCTGGGTTAACTGGAACGGCGACCAGACAAAGTGATGCAGCCCGGTCGGGATCAGGAATTTCTCGAAGAAACCATAGACGAACACGCCTGCCACACCGGCGTTTTTCATAAAGCCGGTCAGCGCGGTAATGCCGTGGGTCATCACCGGCCAGATGGTGGTAAAGGCGATGGCGTAAAGCAGTACCACGGGGGTCATGGCGATCAGGGTTAATTTCGCCCCGCCGTACATAGAAAGCGCGCCGGGTAATTCAATCTGCGACACTTTATTGTGAACCCACGCGATGGTGCAGCCCAGAATAATGCCGAGGAATACCCCCATATCCACCACCACAAAACCCAGCAACCGCGTTTGCCCGGTGCCGTAATATTCACCATTGATGGTGTCCGCGACCCGATGGGTTAATTCCAGCCACGAATGGTTAGCGCCCAAAAACATAATAAAACACATCACCGCCACCAGGGCGACTTCGGTTTTTTTATCTTTCGCGAGGCCGTAACTGATCCCCACGCAAAATAATAAACCTAAATTTCCAAACAGCGGCCAGAAGGTATCGCCTAATAGCTGGCCGATATTATGAATAACACTATTTTCAGGGATCAGAGAAGGATTGGTTAATACCGAACTGAGTGCGAGAATTAAACCGATTACCGGTAAAAATAATACTGCCCCGATCATCGCTCTGGAAAACTTTTGCATATTTTCCACGGTGCGTTGCCGAATTTCAGACATGGGATGTCCTTACGCTTTTGTTAGGGTAGAGGTGCGTTTTTTTATTGCTTTCAGTAGAAGAGTTATAACAAGCGGGGCGTGGGAATGAAACCTGTGCCGGTTAAATAGGCACAAACCGACAGGAAATGCACACCAGTTTCTCAACCGGGGTAAAAAAAAGCTTCCTCACATGGGATGTGCGAGGAAGCAGAACGATTATTGCAGCGAGTTAACCACGGCGGAATAGGCCTGATTAAACGCCTGATGCTGCGCAGCCAGCGGCCCAATCAACTGGTTGTACTGGCTTGCCTGCTGCGAGGTCGGGAACTGGATCCCGTTCGCTACAAAGCTCACCTGAGTACCCTGCTGGCCGATGAAATCGCCCACCTGCACCAGTTGCTGGGTAAAGGTCTGCGCCGCCGGGATCAGCGGTTGCAGCGCATTGGCCGGGTTGGTGACGACTTTTTCATACACTTTGTCGTAAACCGGTTTTAAATCATCCGCTTGCTTAAGCGAGGATTTAGAGCTGTCGGCCTGCATTTTTGCATTCTGCAACTGCTGGCTCAGCACGCCCAGTGAGCCATTAGCCTGGCGCAGCGGGTTGCTTTGGGTCATGTAATCCTGCGGAACGCGGATGGCGTTGACGCTATCGACCACCGGACGAATACCGGCATCCATAGCCTGATTAACCTGTTGGGAATAACCATAAATAATGGCGTAATCCGAGACAAACGGCCCGAATTGCTTTTTCTGATCCGCCGTCAGCGTCGGCAAACGTTCGCCGCTGCGCATCACCGTATTTTGCAGAAAATCGATAAACGCTTTGCGTTGATCGCCCTCTTTATCGAAGCAACCGCTCAGGCTGACCACCATGAGTAACGCCGCCAAAGGCGCAAACCAGCGAGAGCAGGACTTACCTGTCGCCATCTTTAAACTCCTTCACCCAAAAATACGCACACGACAACCCGTATGCCTTCAACGTTGACAAGGATAGTGCAGTCACGCCCCGCATGATACCCCCAT
Organism: Atlantibacter sp. MEI4A-1023; assembly: GCF_056155425.1. Lineage (NCBI taxonomy): Bacteria > Pseudomonadati > Pseudomonadota > Gammaproteobacteria > Enterobacterales > Enterobacteriaceae > Atlantibacter > Atlantibacter sp. MEI4A-1023. Next base: position 144,323 of record NZ_CM149568.1, on the reverse strand, counting down.
AACACAAACTCTTTGCCCGCTGCTTCATGGCGGTGCGCTGTTGGGTGCCGTGTTGCACCGTGATGACGCAGCAGTTTTTACGACACCGTTAGCGCGAAATCACGCAGCCTATTGTACCGCAACAGTTTTTTAACGATTTACCGAAACTGGCATTCATCTTGCTCTGCTGACTATGCAGGGGGGACAGGCGGTACACCGCCGTCGCCAGACAATCTGGAAATGGATCGCTAGGGTTCCGGTCGCAAGACGCTGGTCCGAGAGCGATCGACCGCCCTCTGGCGGTTACACGGCGGGACAAAAGCCCGGGAGGATACGCGACTGGCTCGCGCCCTCCTGCTTATTCCGTCAACGTCAGAGGAACCATCATGCTTAAAGCCTGCCATAAAGGAATTCTGCTCGCCGCGCTGGTCCTGTTTAGCGCCACCGCCGCTGCGGCAAAACCCGCCTTCAAACTCTGCTGGTCGATTTATGCCGGATGGATGCCCTGGGACTATGCCCAACAGAGCGGCATCATCAAAAAATGGGCCGACAAATACAACATTGATATCCAGTTTGTGCAGGTTAACGACTATATCGAATCCGTGAACCAGTACACCGCAGGCGGATTCGACGGCTGCACCATGACCAATATGGATGCGCTGACCCTGCCCGCCAGCGGCGGCGTGGACTCCACCGCGCTGATTATCGGCGACTACTCCAACGGCAACGACGGCATCCTGACCAAATCCGCCGATAGCGTCGCGGCGCTGAAAGGCCAGCCGGTCAATCTGGTGGAGCTTTCCGTTTCTCACTATCTGCTGGCGCGGGCGCTGGAAACCGCGGGCCTGAGCGAAAAAGTTATCAAGGTGGTCAATACGGCGGATGCGGATCTGGTGTCGGCCTTCACCACGCCGGACGTTAAAACCATCGTCACCTGGAACCCCTTGCTGGCTGAAGCGCAAAAACAGCCGGGCGCGAAAACCCTGTTCACTTCCGCGCAAATCCCCGGCGAAATCCTCGACCTGCTGGTGGTTAACACCGCCACGCTGAAAAAACACCCGGAGCTGGGCAAAGCGCTGACCGGCGCGTGGTTCGAAACCCTGCAAACTATGCAGGGCGACGGCGAAACCGCCAAAGCGGCGCGCACCCAGATGGGGGAAGCGGCGGGCACTAACCTGGCGGGCTTCGACGCACAATTAGCCGCCACGCATCTGTTCACCACGCCACAGCTGGCGCTGGCCTTCACCAGCAGCCCGCAACTGAAAACCACCATGCAGAAAGTCGCGGAATTCTCTTTTAACCACGGATTGCTGGGTGAAGCCGCGCCGTCCGCCGACGTGGTGGGCATTGAAACGCCTGCGGGCGTCTGGGGCGATAGCCAGAACGTCAAATTACGTTTTAGCGACCAGTTTGTCCGCCTCGCGGCCAACAACCAACTGTAATCACGGAGGCGTCCCATGCGCAAAATCATCAACCTTCAACCGCAGCCGATGAGCCGGGTGCTGCTGGGCGCCCTTCCGCTACTGGCGATGCTGTTTGTCTATCTAATCGCCTCCGACGCGCGGCTGGCCGCCAACAGCGCCGATAAACTGCTGCCCGGTTTTGACGCCATGTTCAGCGCCATTGACCGGATGGCGTTTACCCCCAGCCCGCGCAGCGGGGAATATCTGCTGTGGACCGATACTGCCGCCAGCCTGCTGCGTCTGCTGAGCGGCGCGGTGCTCAGCGCGGTTATCGCCCTGACCTTCGGCCTGTTTTGCGGCGCGCTGCCTGCGGTACGCGCCTTTTTGTCTCCGCTGATCACCACCCTGGCACTGATCCCGCCGCTGGCCATTCTGCCGGTTTTGTTTATCTGCTTTGGCCTGGGGGAAGTGTCGAAAGTGGTGCTGATCGTGATTGGCATTACGCCGTTTATCATCCGCGATTTGCAGCTTCAGGCGATGGCCATTCCTCACGAACAGTTGATCAAAGCCCAGACGCTGGGCGGGCACAGCGGGCAAATCCTGTGGCGGGTGTTTCTGCCGCAGCTATTGCCGCGCCTGATTGATGCCGTACGCCTGTCGCTGTGCTCGGCGTGGCTGTTTCTCATCGCGGCGGAAGCCATCGCCGCCACTGAAGGGCTGGGTTATCGCATCTTCCTGATGCGCCGCTACATGGCGATGGACGTGATTTTGCCCTACGTCGCCTGGATAACCCTGCTCGCCTTCGCCCTCGATTTGCTGCTGCGGGTCGTGAACCGCCGTTGTTTCCCCTGGTACTACGCCCGCTGAGGAACCGCTATGCCTTTATTAGAACTGAAAAACGTCGGAAAAGAATACGACAGCCAGGTGGTACTGGAGCGGCTGAACGTCAGCGTTAAAGAAGGGGAATTTGTCACCATCGTCGGCGCGTCCGGCTGCGGTAAAACCACCTTTCTGAAAATGCTGCTCGGCACCGAATCCCCGTCCAAAGGGACCTTTTTGCTCGACGGCCAGCCGCTGGCCCAGGAGCCCGATGCCCAGCGCGGCATCGTGTTCCAGCGCTATTCGGTGTTCCCGCATCTGACCGTGATTGAAAACGTGATGCTGGCGGAAGAGTTCAGCCAGGCACGATGGTTAGGCCGCGTCTGGGGCCGCAAACGCGCCGCCATCCGCGAACAGGCGCGCGTGATGCTGAAGCAGGTCGGGCTGCTGGGCGCGCAGGATAAATACCCGCATCAGCTTTCCGGCGGGATGCAGCAGCGGCTGGCGCTGGCGCAGGCATTAATGAAACAGCCGCGCATTTTGCTGCTCGACGAGCCGTTTGGCGCGCTGGACCCTGGCATCCGCGCAGAGATGCACGTGCTGATTAGCTCGCTGTGGGAACGCCACAAGCTCACCATTTTTATGATTACTCACGATTTAAAAGAGGGATTCTCGCTGGGCTCGCGGCTGTGGGTGTTCGACAAAGTACGCCACGACCCGCAGGCACCAGAAGCGTACGGCGCGAGCATCACATACGACATTCCGCTGGATCGTAAACCCGCAGGCAGCGTGACGCCGCTGTTCCCTGACGCCCGGTATCCCCTCACCGAACAGCCCGCCGCGCTGTTTGGCCATTAACAAGGAGCCATGATGAACGCTTATCAAACCGAATTACCAGCGGGCAGCCACTGGTCGCTGATGATGCGCCAGGGCACCGCCCTGACCCTGACCGACCTGGCGGGCGGGGTAAACGCAGGCGTGCTGTTTTATAACCCTGAAAACCTGCTGGAGCGCTATAACGCGCCCGATACCCTGAAATGCCAGCACACCTTTCGGCTGACGGCGGGCCACTGTCTTTACTCGGATATGGGACGGATTTTTTGCGGTATCGAACAGGACAGCTTCGGCTGGCATGAGTCGGTCTGCGGCACCGCCAACGCCGCGCTGACTGAAAAACAATTCGGCGCGCGTGATTATCAGCAGGCGCGTAACGATCGCCACCAGAACGGCTACGACAGTTTTCTGGTGGAACTGGCGAAATACGGCCTCGGCAAACGCGATATGGCAGCCTGCCTGAACCTGTTCGCCCACGTCGCCGCTAACGATGACGGCAAGCTGGAACTGGTGCGCCAGGGCGCAGCGGGCGCGAGCGTCACCCTGCGTTTCGCGATGGATACGCTGGTCGTCTTACACACTTGCCCACATCCGTTAAGCCACGCGACGGCGTATCCGCGCCAGCCGCTGGGCATCCGCCTCGACGGCGAACGTAAGCCCCTTCCCGATCACTGCCTCGAACGCACCGAAAACCAGCGCGGGATGTGCAACAACCATCTTTATCATCTGAGTGAAGGAGCCTGCTCATGCTGACCGAAAGCGCGCGCAACCCGGCGGACGCGGCGTACCGCGCCACCGTCAAGGCCGGGGATTACTGGCTGTATAACATCACTGAAGGGCAAACCCTGCGCATTACCGATCTGGAAGGCAATCAGGCGGCGGATACGCTGTTTTTCAATGCCGATGACATCGCGGAACGCTACAGCATGTCGGACACGGTACGCGGCCAGGGCAACGTGTTTTTGACCACCGGCACGGTACTGCGCTCCAGCGACGACCGCCCGATGCTGGAGATCGTCGCCGATACCTGTGGCCGCCACGACACCCTGGGCGGGGCCTGCGCCACCGAAAGCAACACCGTGCGCTACGACCTGGAAAAGCGCCATATGCACGCCTGCCGCGACTCGTGGATGCTGGCGATTGCCCAGCACCCGGAGTTCGGTCTGACGCGCCGCGACATCACCCACAACATCAATTTCTTTATGAACGTACCGGTGACTCAGGATGGTGGGCTGTGCTTTGCCGATGGCATCTCCGCACCGGGGAAATACGTCGAACTGGTCGCCAAAATGAACGTTCTGGTACTGATCTCCAACTGTCCGCAGCTCAACAACCCCTGCAACGGGTATAACCCGACGCCCATCGCCGTCACGGTGTGGTGATCCGGCGCTGCGGGACGGCCCGCAACTCAGCGCTATCAATAACGCAGGACGACCTGCCCGCCGGAGAGCCGGTTATGTTAACTCGAATTCTTATCGCCAACCGTGGCGCGATTGCGGTGCGTATCATCCGCACTCTAAAGCAAATGGGCATCACCGCCATTGCCGTGTATGCCGAAGCGGATAAACACGCCGAGCACGTTCGCCAGGCAGACATTGCCGTGTCGCTGGGTGACGGCAACGTCCGAGGAACCTATCTCAATCAGGACAAATTGTTCACCATCATGCGCGAAAACGGCGCACAAGCGGTGCACCCGGGTTACGGATTTTTAAGCGAAAACGCCAGCTTTGTTGAGCGCTGCGAGCGTGAAGGGGTGGTGTTTCTCGGCCCGACAACCGAACAGATGGCGGCTTTCGGTCTGAAACACCGCGCCCGTGAGCTGGCGGAGCAAAACCAGGTGCCGCTATTACCCGGCAGCGGCCTACTGACCACGCCGGAAGCCGCGCAGGAAGCCGCAGAGAAAATCGGTTATCCGGTGATGCTGAAAAGCACGGCAGGCGGTGGCGGCATAGGGATGCAGCGCTGCGACGATGCGACGGCGCTCAACGAGGCTTTTACCCGCGTCAAACGTCTGGCAGGCAACAACTTCGCCGACGATGGCGTTTTTTTAGAGAAATTTATTGCCCGGGCGCGGCACATCGAAGTCCAGGTCTTCGGCGACGGCAGCGGCAGCGTTATCGCGCTGGGCGAACGCGACTGCTCGGCCCAGCGGCGTAATCAGAAAGTTATTGAAGAAACCCCAGCGCCGCGCCTCTCTGACGTCAACCGTCGTGCACTGCACGACACCGCGATCCGCCTGTGCCAGGCGGTAAATTATCGCAGCGCCGGCACCGTGGAATACGTCTACGACGATGTGTCTGAGCAGTTCTGGTTTCTGGAAGTGAATACCCGCTTGCAGGTGGAGCACGGCGTCACCGAGATGGTCTACGGCGTGGATATTGTCCGTTGGATGGTCGAGTTAGGCGCACAAACGCTGCCTGCGCTGGCTTCTTTAGTGACTACGCCGCAGGGCCACGCTATTCAGGTGCGTCTGTATGCCGAGGATCCGGCGAAAAATTTCCAGCCGGTGGCCGGATTGCTCAGCGAAGTGGTTTTCCCGGAACGGGTGGAGTCGGCGCAACTGCGCATCGATAGCTGGATTTCCGGCGGCTGCGAGGTCTCGGCGTTTTACGATCCGATGCTGGCGAAAGTCATCGTCCATGCCGATAGCCGTACACAGGCGTTAGCGGCGCTACAAAGCGCCCTGGATCAAACCCGGCTTTACGGCATCGAAACCAACCTGAAGTGGCTGCGCCATTTGCTGACCCTGCCGCAGGTTCAGCAAGGCAAGGTGATTACCGCCACCTTAGGTGAAGTCAGTTGGCAGCCCGCCACGCTGGATGTGCTGAGCGGCGGCACGATGACCACGATTCAGGATTTACCGGGGCGCGTGGGCTACTGGGACGTTGGCGTTCCGCCCTCCGGCCCGTTCGACAGCCTGGCGTTTGAGCGGGGCAACCAGTTGTTGCAGAACCCACGCGACGCCGCTGGGCTGGAAATCACCCTGCGCGGCCCGACGCTGCGCGTAAATCAGGCGTGTTCCATCGTGCTGACCGGCGCGGATATCGACGCCACGCTTGACGATGCGCCCGTCGCCATGCGCCGGGTGATAAACGTGCTGGCAGGCCAGACCCTCAAACTCGGCGCGGTACAGGGCGCAGGCTGTCGCAGCTATCTGCTGATTGCCGGTGGGCTGGATTGCCCGCATTATCTGGGCAGCCGCAGTACCTTTACGCTGGGGAAATTTGGCGGCCATGCCGGACGGGCGCTGCGCGCGGGCGATGTTATTCACCTCGCCGCACCGGAAATCCGCCCTGACGCCACGCTGCCCGCCGATGCCTGGCCGAGTATCTCCAGCCACTGGCAGTTGCGGGTAATTTACGGCCCGCATGGCGCGCCGGAATTCTTTACCGACAAGGATATAGCGGAATTTTTCGCGGCCCGCTGGCAGGTGCATTACAACTCCAGCCGCACCGGCATCCGTCTGATAGGGCCAAAACCCACCTGGGCGCGTCCGGACGGCGGCGAGGCGGGGATGCATCCATCCAACATCCACGATAATGCCTACGCCTTCGGCACGGTGGATTTTACCGGCGACATGCCGGTTATCCTGGGTCCGGATGGCCCGTCGCTGGGCGGTTTTGTCTGCCCGGCTACGGTCATTCATCAGGATTTGTGGAAGCTGGGCCAATTAAAAGCGGGGGATACGATTTCGTTCGCGCCGGTCACGCTGGAAGAGGCTGACAGCACACAACAAACCGCCAGCGCGTCGGGTGACGTTGCGCTCGATGCCCTGCCATCGCCAATTTTATGGCGCGACGATGCCCGTGACGGTATGCCTGCGATAACCGTTCGGGCGGCAGGCGACCGTTTTCTGCTGGTGGAATATGGCGAGCAGCGCCTGGATATCGCCCTGCGCTTTCGGGTGCATGCGCTGATGCAGCAGCTGGAAACAATGACGATCGCCGGGCGGCTGGAGATGACGCCGGGGATCCGCTCCTTACAGATCCATTTCGATCCGGCGCAGTGCCCGCGCGATGCGCTGATCGCCATTATCCGCGAAGCCGATCTCCAGTTACGGGATCTGCGTAACGCCAGAGTGCCGTCGCGCACCGTCTGGCTGCCGCTCAGCTGGGACGACGCCGCCTGCCGCGAGGCGATTACCCGCTACACCCAGTCGGTACGACCCGGCGCGCCGTGGTGCCCGAGCAATATCGAATTTATACGCCGAATCAACGGGCTGGATAGCGTTGAACAGGTCAAAGAGATTGTGTTTAACGCCTCGTACTTGGTGATGGGTTTAGGCGATGTGTACCTTGGCGCGCCGGTCGCCACGCCTATCGATCCGCGCCACCGGCTGGTGACCACCAAATACAACCCGGCGCGAACCTGGACGGCGGAAAACTCGGTAGGCATCGGTGGCGCCTATTTATGCGTCTATGGAATGGAAGGGCCCGGCGGCTATCAGTTTGTGGGGCGTACCCTTCAGATGTGGAATCGCGACCGCAGAACGGACGCCTTTACCCAGCCGTGGCTGCTGCGCTTTTTCGACCAGATCCGCTTTTACCCGGTCAGCCATGAGGAGTTAATAACACTGCGCGAGCGCTTCCCGTGGGGCGACCATCCCTTGCGTATCGAACAGGGTGAGTTCAGCCTGAGCGACTGGCAACAGATGCTGGAGCAGGACGCAGCAGATATTGCCGCTTTCCAGGATAAGCGCCAGAAAGCCTTTGATGAGGAACTGGCCCGCTGGCGTGCTGATGGCCAGTTCACTTTTGAAAGTGAAGTCGAATCGCAGAATGACAGCGATGAGGTTATCCCTGAAAGCTGTTGCGGCGTCGAAAGCCTGGTAGCAGGCAGCGTGTGGCAATGGCTGGTAAAACCGGGAGAACAGGTTGCGGAAGGTCAATTGATCGGAATTCTCGAATCCATGAAAATGGAGATCCCGATTACCGCACCGGTTGCCGGAACGATCCGCACTTTCCAGCGCCAGCAGGGAAATCAGGTGCAGGCGGGGCAATTATTAATGGTGATTGAACGCGCTGCGTAAGCGCCGAGCCTGCCGGCGATCCTCCCGGCAGGCTTGATCGAGGCCCCGGAGAGGATTTACCCATTATTTCTACCCAAAGGCATAAATTTTCTTAAACTTAATTGCTGTTATTTATGAGCAGGTTACCCTGGAATGTGCCGCAATTTACCGCTTAAAAAAATCTAATCGCGCGATTAATCACCAACGCAAGCATCCCTGATTGTATTTAGGGACTATTCTTAATGTGCTTCTTAGCGTTCACGATCCCGCAGTGTGATTTATGAGGAGTTCTCAATGGAATATAAAGATCCAATGGTTGAGTTGCTCAGCAGCCTTGAGCAGATTGTTTTTAAAGATGATTCACAGAAAGTGACCCTGACCCATAAGCCGTCTGCTTTTTCCGAGTTTGAGCAATTGCGAAAAAGTACCGGTTTGAAAATTGATGACCTGGCCCGGGTGATGGGCGTGAGTGTTGCCATGGTGCATGAATGGGAATCAAAACGCGTAAAACCCTCCAGCACCGAACTGAAGCTGATGCGCCTGATTCAGGCGAACCCGATGCTCAGTAAGCAGTTGATGGAATAATTTTATTGCTCTGTATCCTTTAGGTTTTCCTGGTCGTGACAACCCCCGTCTTATACGGGGGTTGTGTGTTTTAAGGGTAAGCGCGGGTGCCTTCAGGCCCAATCTTTCCAGTTGACTGAAATGCGGGAGATCGCTCCCCCGCATCGCAATTACCTCCCTGCTTCGTAAGCAAGGACCGCCCGTAATTCGCTGTTTTGTTCTTTAAGGGTGAGTTCACATAAACGATCTTTCACCATCCAGATAAAACAAAGCAGCGTTACGCATACGACTAATACACAAAGAAATGTGTATTTATACTTTACAGGCATAATTGCCTCCTTCGGTTGAAGGGGCTACAATCCAACTGTCTAGGTGGGATTGCGGCCCCGTTAATTAAATGGATTTAATTACGGGGCTTTCGTCTACCTAACCATTGCGTCATGCTCCGGCTAAATAACCTTGAGCACCCGAGCGTTATAGTAATGATTTTTATATCGCAGATAATTAACGGAACCGTTAATAACGCCGATGTTGTAGATAAATAAAATAGTTTTCAGATAATAGCTGAAAGGATGTTCAGGAATAAGTTTGGGTGCCTTCAGGCCCAACCCATCAGTTGACTGAAATGCGGGAGATTTCTCTCCCGCACTGCTTTACCTCCCTGCTTCGCAGGCAAGCACTGCCCGTAATTCACTGTTTTGCTGTTTAATGCTGAATTCACAAAGGCGATCCTGCACTATCCAGATAAAACAGAGAAGGGTTACACATATGACTAATACACTTAAAAATGTGTATTTATGCTTTACAGGCATAATTGCCTCCTTCGTTGGAAGGGGCTACAATCTAACTGTGTGGTTAGGATTGTGGCCCCGTTAATTAAATGGATTTAATTACGGGGCTTTTGTCTACCTAACCATTGCGTCATGCTCCGGCTAAATAGCCTTGAGCACCCGATAGTGATAATACTGATGTTTCTCTTGCGTATAATTAGCAGAACCATTAACAGAACGGCTATTTTTAATAAATACACTTCTTTTAAGATAACGTAAAAAAATAAAAACCCGCCATCAATAGCGGGTTTTTATTTATTACAGCAACCGTTACTGCAGCAGTGAAATATCCGCTACCTGCAGGAACAGCTCGCGCAGCTTAGACAGCAGCGTCAGGCGGTTAACGCGCAGTTCCGGATCTTCTGCCATCACCATTACTTTATCGAAGAACGCATCGACCGGCGCACGCAGGGCGGCCAGTTCAACCAGCGCCTGCTGGTATTCGCCCTTCGCAAAGGCCGGTTCCAGTTTGTCGCGCAGGATAACTAACTGACGCGCCAGTTCGAGTTCTTCCGGCTCTTTTAAGACTGAAGCGCGCACATGGTCGTGCAGCGTTTCGGTGGATTTCGCCAGAATATTCGATACGCGCTTGTTGGCCGCTGCCAGCGCAGAAGCCGCCTCCAGGGTACGGAAATGTGATACCGCCTTCATGCGGGCATCGAAATCCGCCGGTTTGGTCGGGCGACGTGCCAGCACCGCCTGGATGGTATCCACGCTGTGGCCTTCTTCCTGATACCAGGCGCGGAAACGGCCCAGCATAAAGTCGATGACATCATCTACCACGTTAGCGTTGGACAGCTTGCTGCCATACAAACGCACCGCTTCTTCGGTCAGGGTTTGCAGATCGAGCGGCAGGTTTTTCTCAACGATAATGCGCAGCACGCCGAGCGCGGCACGGCGCAGCGCAAACGGGTCTTTATCGCCTTTCGGATGCTGGCCAATGCCGAAAATACCCGCCAGGGTATCCATCTTGTCAGCAATCGCCACCGCACAGGCCACCGGGTTAGACGGCAGGTCGTCGCCCGCGAAACGCGGCTGGTACTGCTCGTTCAGCGCCACGGCAACGTCTTCCGCTTCGCCGTCATGACGGGCATAGTGCATCCCCATCACGCCCTGGGTGTCGGTAAACTCGAACACCATGTTGGTCATCAGGTCGCATTTAGACAGCAGGCCCGCACGCGTCGCATGATTCACATCCGCGCCGATCTGCCCGGCAATCCAACCGGCAAGCGCCTGGATGCGGTCGGTTTTATCGCGCAGTGTGCCCAACTGCTGCTGGAACAACACGGTTTCCAGACGCGGCAGATGGTCTTCAAGACGTTTTTTGCGGTCGGTATTAAAGAAGAACTCCGCATCCGCCAGACGCGGGCGCACTACTTTCTCGTTACCGGAAATAATCTGCTGCGGATCTTTGGATTCGATGTTTGCTACGAAGATGAAGTTAGGCAGCAGTTTCCCGTTATTGTCGTACACCGGGAAGTACTTCTGGTCGCCTTTCATGGTGTAAACCAGCGCTTCTGCCGGTACCGCCAGGAATTTCTCTTCAAATTTGGCGGTCAGCACCACCGGCCATTCCACCAGCGAGGTGACTTCTTCCAGCAGGCTTTCACTCAGATCGGCATTGCCGCCAATTTTGCGCGCCGCGTCTTCCGCGTCGGCCTTGATTCTGGCTTTGCGCTGCTCGTAATCGGCGATGACTTTACCGCGTTCCAGCAGGATTTCCGGGTACTGGTCAGCGCGTTCAAGGGTGAATTCTGGCTCGCCCATAAAGCGGTGGCCACGGATCACCCGATCGGACTGAATACCCAGAATATTTGCCGGGATGAGCTTGTCATCAAGCAGTAGCGTAACGGTATGCACCGGACGCACAAAATGAACGTCGGAAGCGCCCCAACGCATCAGTTTTGGAATCGGCAATTTTGCCAGCGAGACGCTGATCATGCCGGGCAGCAGCGCTTCAACGCTTTCGCCTTTGACATGAGCGCGGTACAGCAGCCATTCGCCTTTATCCGTGGTTAAACGCTCGGCCTGATCGACGGTAATACCGCAGCCGCGCGCCCAACCTTCCGCCGCTTTGCTCGGTTTGCCTTCGGCATCAAAGGCCTGGGCGATGGCCGGGCCACGTTTTTCAACTTCGCGATCCGGCTGAGACTCCGCCAGGTTAGCAATTTTCAATGCCAGACGACGCGGCGCAGCGAACCACTTAACGTCGCCGTGGGCGATATTAGCCGCATCGAGTTCAGCAGTAACATTCGCAGCGAAGGATTCCGCCAGGCTGCGCAGGGCTTTTGGTGGCAGCTCTTCAGTGCCGATCTCCACCAGAAAAGTTTTTTCAGACATGGCAGCCTCTTAATTGTTTCTGTTACACATCGGGAAGCCCAGCGCTTCACGGGAAGCGTAATAGGCTTCCGCCACAGCTTTAGTCAGCGTACGAATTCGCAGGATATAGCGCTGACGCTCGGTTACCGAGATGGCCTTGCGGGCATCCAGCAGGTTGAAGCTGTGTGCGGCTTTCAGAATACGTTCATAGGCTGGCAGCGGCAGCGGGTTTTCCAGCGCCAGAAGCTGCTGGGCCTCTTTCTCATACTGCTCGAAGCAGGTGAAGAGGAAATCCACGTCCGCGTATTCGAAGTTATAGGTCGATTGTTCCACTTCGTTTTGATGGAACACGTCGCCGTAGGTGGTTTTACCCAGCGGACCGTCGCTCCACACCAGGTCATAGACGCTGTCCACGCCCTGGATATACATGGCGAGACGCTCAAGACCGTAGGTGATTTCACCGGTCACCGGCTTACATTCCAGGCCGCCAACCTGCTGGAAGTAGGTAAACTGAGTAACTTCCATACCGTTCAGCCACACTTCCCAGCCGAGGCCCCAGGCACCCAGCGTCGGGTTTTCCCAGTTATCTTCCACGAAGCGAATATCATGAATCGTTGGGTCCATACCCAGCTCTTTCAGCGATCCCAGGTACAGTTCCTGAATATTGTCTGGCGAGGGTTTGATGATCACCTGGAACTGATAGTAATGCTGTAAGCGGTTCGGGTTTTCGCCGTAACGGCCATCGGTCGGGCGGCGGGAAGGCTGCACGTAAGCGGCCGCGATGGGCTCAGGCCCAAGCGCACGCAGACAGGTCATTGGATGTGAGGTGCCGGCGCCGACTTCCATATCCAGCGGTTGAACGATGGTGCAGCCCTGGCGGGCCCAGTAATCCTGTAAGGTCAGGATCAAGCCCTGAAAGGTCTTGGTATCAAACTTTTGCATGTTGATTTCGCACGCGATACGAGTGGGTTTAAGTGGAAGCGACCAGTATATACTCAAAAGGCTCAGGGTTGCATCACAGGGGCAACGGAACGGGGCGTCAAATCGGGCTTCAGGATGGAATTCCAGCGATTATTTAGGGTTATTACCCACAGTTGATAGCATTAACGCATCGACAGATGTAAAAACTGCCCATTCATATCGAACGCGCAGGTAAAACCTTCCTGGCGTGCGGTACTGCCCTGCATTTCGTAACTGCCCTGAAAAGCGTCGAAATCTGTAATGCGGATATTCTGGCTGGAAAGGTTATAGCGATGAGCAGCGTTTTCCCGGCACTGGTTTTCCATCGCCAGCGAGTGCATCGGCGTAACCTTTGCTTTTTGGGCGTGCTGCGGCTGCGTTTCCTGGCTGGCGCAACCGGCGAGGAGGATGACGGCGGCAAGCATAGAAAAGCGTATGGGTGTCGTAGTCATTATACTTTGCTACCAGTGAGTAAGGGTTTATCCGCGCATTCAGGTCAGAATGCATTGTGGCTGGCCCACGCGGCACGTCGCAAGCCGCAGGAAACAAACTCGGACTGATCCGAGGTACAGTGAATAATTATTAGACCGACACTAGCGGAATAGCAAAGTGTGAGCCGGGGAGAAAATGCAGCAAAAAATAAATTGGATAGATAATTTGCGCGGCATCGCCTGTTTGATGGTGATTATGATCCACACCACGACCTGGTATATTACCAACGCTGATGTCGTTACGCCGTTTAGTTGGAATTTTTCCAACGTTCTGAATTCCGCCTCACGCGTCAGCGTTCCGCTGTTTTTTATGATTTCAGGCTACCTGTTTTTTGGCGAACGCAGCGCCGAACGACGCCACTTTTTACGTATCGGGTTGTGTCTGCTGTTTTACAGCACCGTTGCGTTTCTCTATATCGCGCTGTTTACCTCAATCAGTCCACGTTTATCGTTAATCAATCTGTTTCAAAAACCGGTGTTTTATCACCTGTGGTTTTTCTTCGCGATTATCGTTATTTACCTGCTGTCACCGTTGATTGCGGTGAAAAAAGTCGGGCTGCCGGTAATTTTTGGGCTGCTGTTGGTGGCAGGCGTGATCGCCAACCCGAATACAGTGCCGCAAAGTTTTCACGGCGTGAAATGGCTACCGGTTAACTTGTATATCAACGGCGATACGTTTTATTACGTGCTGTATGGATTATTAGGCCGCGCCATCGGCATGCTGGAAACGCAGTATCGCCGCTATACCGTTATTGCCGCGCTGCTGTTTATCGCCTGCGTCACGTTAATCAGCCTGGGAACACATTCGGAACTGGCGCGTGAAGGTAACTTTAGCGACACCTTTTATCTCTACTGTGGGCCGCTGGTTTTCATCGCCGCATTGAGTCTGTTTGTGGTGGTGAAAAATACCCTTAACGCCCGTCCATTGCCCGGACTGGCATTAATATCTCGCTACTCGCTTGGCATTTACGGCTTCCATGCCCTGTTTATTCATGCGCTGCGCACTCGTCATATTGAAATCACGCACTGGCCGGTGCTGGATATCATCTGGATCTTTAGCGCCACGCTGATGGGTTCGCTGATACTTTCTATGTTATTGCAGCGGATTGATACGCGCAGGTTGGTCAGCTAGCGCGCTGCCGGGCGCGATACAACTGGCGGGGTGATGAAAACCCTGCGGCATGAGAAGCCTGCTCAACGCCCTGCCCTTGCAGCAATCGTTGTTCAGCCTGCGCCAGGCGAAGCTGCTCAAGATAATCGCGCACGCTAATGCCCAAATGCTGCTGGAACAGGCGTGACAGGTGGCGCGGGCTGACAAACACCCGCGCGGCGATATCCGGCAGCCGCCATTCAGATTCCGGTGAGCCCGACAGCAAATCCTGGGCTTTATGCACCGCCGGATGCATATGATTACGATAGCGCAGCCAGGGCGATAGCTGCGGGTCCTCACCCGAACGGCGAAACCACACCACCATTTCACGGGCCACGTCTAACGCCAGCTGCGGGCCATGCAGTCGGTTAATCAGATGCAGGGATAAATCGATGCCGGACGTGATGCCCGCGCTGGTCCAGATACCGCGATCTTCGACAAAAATCCGCCCTTCACGCACGATAGCGGCCGGTTCGGCAGACTTAAGCCGCGAGATCACATCGTGATGAGTAGTGCATTCCACGCCGTGCAGCAGGCCGGAACGTGCCGCCAACAGCGAACCGGAGCAGACGCAAACCAGCTGTAAATCTTCACGCTGAATGGCGGCGAGCTGGCGGCCCAGCCAGCGGCGCGCCTCCACCGCCTGCGGCGTATCGAAGTAACGCGCAGAGTCGCTGACGCCGGAAAGCACCAGCAGGCTCCCTTTCGGCAAACTGTCAGGAAGCGGGCCTATGCCGCCCATGGTCAACCCGACCGAGGTGCTGACTTCTGGTTGTGGCCCAATGTAGTGCAAGTTGAACGCATCACGTGCCAGACCCAGCGTTTCCGCAGGCCCGATCATGTCCAGCGCCAGCGTACCGGGCAACACCAAAAACCAGACATCTGTTTTCATCTCAGCGACTCCAGGCATTCAGAGACCGTTTGCACCGTGGCGAAGCGGCCTTCCAGCACCGTTTCAGTACGATGACGCAAGGTTTGGCTATCCAGAGTAATGTCTTTATAGCGCATCGCAAAGGTCAGCATTGCCTCAGAAACAAAACTTACCCGATACCCCAGGTCAGACGCCACGCGTGCTGTGGTTTCGCAGCACTGCTCGGTGCGTATCCCGCAAATAATCAGATGGTTGATTCCCCGGACGCGTAACCAGTGATCAAGCCCGGTGTCGGTAAACGCGTTATGAACATGCTTATGAAAAGTAACATCTGCCTCATGCGTCAGGAAAGGCATCGGCTTCACATAGCCGGACTCCAGCGAAAACGGCCCCTGGTCGGCAACGTGGAATATGTCCACTACCGGAATATCCAGCTTTTGGCAACCGGCAATCAGTTGAGAAATCGCCAGTTGGAAATCAGCAAAGTCGATATCTTCCCAGTAATCGCGATGAAAGAAAGAAACCTGAGAATCAATGTTAATCAATGCGGTGTGTGACATTTTAGGACGCCTCGCTCAGTGGGTGTAACCCCATTCTGGCAAGGCGTCTGAAAGCGGGTAATACCAAAAACGGACAAAGAAAGGTAAAACCAGGACGACTCACGTCGTTACTTCATCAAGGGCGCCAGATGCTGATAAATCTGCCGGAAGGTTTCACGTCTTTCGCTATAGCGTTTGACGTTAGCATCGTCAGGCTGATGCTGCTGCTCCAGATGCAACGGCGGCAGTAAATCCTGCAGCGGACGCCCAGGCGAAAGCGCTATCTGCGCCAGCCGCGCCGCGCCCAACGCCGGGCCGACATCGCCGC
Source organism: Atlantibacter sp. MEI4A-1023 (assembly GCF_056155425.1). Taxonomy (NCBI): domain Bacteria; kingdom Pseudomonadati; phylum Pseudomonadota; class Gammaproteobacteria; order Enterobacterales; family Enterobacteriaceae; genus Atlantibacter; species Atlantibacter sp. MEI4A-1023. The sequence goes on along the minus strand of NZ_CM149568.1, from coordinate 128,228 downwards.
CGGTGCGGTAATCGAGCGTTTGCCCGCTGATATCCGCCAGCATTTGCCGCCAGTATTCACTGCGTGCCCCGCCACCAATGAGCGTGATGCTTTGCGGCTGCAACCCGCAGCTATGGACCACGTCCATTCCATCCGCCAGCGCATAGCCTACCCCTTCAAGCACGGCTTGAGCCAGTTCCGCCGGGCCGTGCTGATGGGTCATGCCAAAAAACACGCCTTTGGCGTTCGGGTTGTTATGGGGCGTCCGCTCGCCGGAAAGATAGGGAAGAAACCACACCGGGCCCGCATCAACGTTAGCCTGTTTTGCTGCGTCAATTAACGCCGGGACACTGCCCAAACCGGTAAGTTTCACCGCCCAGTCCAGGCAGGAAGCGGCGCTCAGCATGACGGACATCAGATGCCAGCGTTTGGGTAATGCATGGCAGAAACTGTGAACGGCGCTTTCCGGTTTCAATAAAAAGCCATCGCTAACCGCAAAGTAAACACCCGACGTTCCTAAAGAAAGCATTGCCTGCCCGGCATCGGCGATGCCCACGCCAACCGCGCCTGCGGCATTATCACCGCCGCCTGCAACGACCGGCACAGCAGGCATATTCCAGCGGCTGGCGATATCCGCCGTTAACGTTCCCGTGACTTCACTGCCTTCAAACAGCACAGGCATGTGCTGACGCGTTAACCCGCACGCCTCAAGCATCACCTCACTCCAGTCTCGTTTGCCGACATCCAACCACATCGTTCCCGCAGCGTCAGACATATCGCCGGCAAACTCACCGGTCATCCGCAAACGCAAATAATCTTTTGGTAATAAAACCTTATCGACCTGTTCAAACACCGCAGGCTCATGGCGTTGCACCCATAGCAGCTTGGGCGCGGTAAAGCCCGGCATCATCAGGTTACCGGTGATGGAACGGGAATCAGCGACCCGTGACTCAAGCAGTTGGCACTCTTCGCCGCAGCGGCCATCGTTCCACAAAATGGCCGGGCGCAGCACCCGCTGCTGTTTATCCAGCAGCGTTGCGCCATGCATCTGCCCGGCAATGCCCAGCGCTTTTACGTCACGCAGACTGTGCTGTGCGCCCAACGCCTGCATCGCCTTATCAGTTGCTTGCCACCATGAATCGGGATCCTGCTCTGACCACAGGGGATGAGGGCGCGATACCGTCAGCGGTTCGGAATGCGTCGCCAGCAGTTCGCCCTCCTCGCCCAGCAAAATGACCTTCACGCCCGAGGTACCCAAATCAATCCCGATATACATGGCGGCAACTCCTTAATCAGCGCCACCGTTGTGGCGCAGGGGTTTAACGATCGAACAGATAGTGATTCACCAGATTTTCCAACAGCTCCTGATGCCCGCTCTGATGACGCGGCGCCAGGTTCTGTTGCTCAGCGTACTTCGCTAATTGCTCCAGCGAGAGCTGTCCTTTCAGGATTTGCTGGCCCAGTTCACCATTCCAGCCGGCATAGCGTTTGGCAACGCGGCTATCCAGTTCACCGTCTTCGATCATGCGAGCGGCCACTTTCAGCGCCAGCGCCATGGTATCCATCGCGCCAATATGACCATAGAACAGATCGTATTTATCGGTACTTTGACGGCGCACTTTGGCATCAAAGTTCAGCCCGCCGGTGGTGAACCCGCCTGCTTTGATGATTTCATACATCACCAGGGCGTTCTCTTCCACGCTGATCGGGAACTGGTCGGTATCCCAGCCCAGCTGCGGGTCGCCACGGTTGGCGTCAACGGAACCGAATATGCCCAGCGCAATCGCCGTGGCGATTTCATGGTGGAAAGAGTGCCCGGCCAGCGTGGCGTGGTTAGCTTCGATATTGACCTTAATTTCTTTTTCCAGGCCAAACTGTTTCAGGAAGCCGTAAACCGTCGCCACATCGTAATCGTACTGATGTTTCGTCGGCTCCTGCGGTTTTGGCTCAATTAACAGCGTACCCTGGAAGCCGATTTTGTGTTTATGCTCGACCACCATTTGCATGAAACGGCCAATCTGCTCGCGCTCCTGACGTAAGTCGGTATTCAGCAGTGTTTCGTACCCTTCGCGACCACCCCACAGCACGTAGTTTTCGCCGCCCAGGCGGTGCGTGGCGTTCATGGCCGTGACCACCTGCGTGGCCGCCCAGGAAAACACGTCCGGGTCCGGGCTGGTTGCCGCGCCAGCGCCGTAGCGCGGATTGGTGAAGCAGTTGGCGGTGCCCCACAGCAATTTCACACCTGACTGCTGCTGTTTCTGCTCAAGCACATCGACCATATGGCTGAAATTATTCAAATACTCTTTAAGCGATGCCCCTTCCGGCGAGACGTCAACATCGTGGAAGCAGTAATACGGCACATTCAGCTTATGGAAAAACTCAAACGCCACCTCCGCTTTACGGGTCGCCAGCGCCAGCGCATCGCCTGGCTGCTGCCAGGGACGGTCAAAGGAGCCGACACCAAACATATCCGCGCCATTCCAACAGAACGTGTGCCAGTAGCACGCGGCGAACCGCAGATGATCTTCCATGCGTTTACCCAGCACTTTTTGGTCCGGGTTGTAATGACGAAACGCCAGAGGGTTCGACGTCTCTGGTCCTTCATATTTCACACGTTCAAGCTGGTCGAAATAATTTTGCATAATTAACTCCGTAATCAGAGAGCAGGTTCGGGCACTGTGTAAAATAATCCTGGATATTAGCCGCCCGTTACTCAATTACGTTATTTCACACTTCCATTAAGATAATGCACAAACGCGCCACCGGTCACAAAATCTATATTTACAGAAATGGCAAAACTGCGAGAAATTATCCAGAACCAGGCAATTCGTATTACTTGTTAAATTTAAAATTCGATCGCAGTCATAAAACAGAAAACAAACAAAAAAACGTAATGCCGGGACGAAAATCTGTAATTGAAGGTTTATCGCTTCCAGGTCAAAACTCTAAATGTTTACTGAAAAGAACGTCTCTTTACTCTGAGTTGTAATACGCCACTATCACTCTATACCCTAAATAATTTGAGTTGCGGGAAGGCGGCAAGGGAGCGAATCCCAGGAGCGTACATAAGTATATGACTGGGATGAGTGAGCGCAGCCAACGCACCGGCTACTTGAAGTATGACGGGTATATAACAGGTACTAACACTATGAAGATAAAGAACCTTACCCTCACCCTGTGCGCTTCGTTGCTGTTGACCAGCATGAGCGGCATCGCCAAAGAAGTGAAGATCGGCATGGCAATTGACGACCTTCGTCTGGAACGCTGGCAAAAAGACCGCGATATTTTCGTCAATAAAGCGGAGGCGCTGGGCGCGAAAGTCTTTGTACAATCAGCAAATGGTAACGAAGAAACCCAGATGTCGCAGATTGAAAACATGATAAATCGCGGCGTCGATGTATTAGTCATAATTCCTTACAACGGCCAGGTATTAAGCAACGTGGTGGCCGAAGCCAAACGCGAAGGAATTAAAGTATTAGCGTATGACCGAATGATTAATAACGCCGATATCGATTTCTATATTTCTTTTGATAACGAAAAAGTGGGTGAATTACAGGCTAAAACGCTGGTTGATAAAGTGCCGCAGGGTAATTACTTCCTGATGGGCGGTTCACCGGTGGACAATAACGCCAAACTGTTCCGCGCCGGGCAGATGAAAGTGCTGAAACCCTTTATCGATGACGGCAAAATTCATATCGTCGGCGATCAGTGGGTAGACGGCTGGCTGCCTGAAAACGCCCTGAAAATCATGGAAAACGCCTTAACGGCCAACAACAACAAAATCGATGCCGTTGTCGCTTCTAATGATGCCACCGCAGGCGGCGCAATCCAGGCGCTGAGCGCCCAGGGGCTGGCCGGTAAAGTCGCCATTTCCGGGCAGGATGCGGACCTCGCTGGCGTGAAACGTATTATCGCCGGTACTCAGACCATGACGGTGTATAAGCCGATCACCGAACTCGCCAATACCGCAGCGCAAATTGCCGTGGAATTGGGTAATGGGCAAACGCCGAAATCTGACGCGAAACTGAATAACGGGCTTAAAGATGTGCCAGCCCGCCTGCTGAATCCTATCGAAGTGGATAAAACCAATATCGAAACCACCGTCATCAAAGACGGCTTCCACAAGCAAAGCGATTTGTAATCTCTGGGCGCCCGCAGTCATTTGCGGGCGCTATCGGCCTGAATTCAACCGTGAACAACGGGGTTGGCATGCCTTACTTACTTGAGATGAAAAACATCACCAAAGCCTTTGGTGTTGTGAAAGCGGTGGATAACGTCAGCCTGAACGTCAGCGCAGGCGACGTGCTTTCTCTGTGCGGAGAAAACGGCTCCGGGAAATCCACGTTAATGAAAGTGTTATGCGGCATTTATCCGCATGGCAGTTTTGACGGCGAGATCTGGTTCGCCGGGGAAAAGCTCGAAGCGAGCCATATTCGCGATACCGAGCGCAAAGGCATCGCGATTATTCACCAGGAGCTGGCGCTGGTTAAACACCTCACCATTCTGGAAAACATTTTTCTGGGCACAGAGATCACCCGCCACGGCGTGATGGATTATGACACGATGACGCTGCGCTGCCAGAAGCTGCTGGCGCAGGTGAACCTGAACCTTTCGCCCGATACCCGCGTGGGTGATTTGGGCCTTGGGCACCAGCAACTGGTAGAAATCGCTAAGGCACTGAATAAACAGGTGCGGTTACTGATCCTCGATGAACCGACGGCGTCGCTGACCGAGCAGGAAACCACGGTATTGCTGAATATCATTCGCGATCTGCAAAATCACGGTATCGCCTGTATTTATATTTCTCACAAGCTGAACGAAGTTAAAGCCATCTCCAACACCATTTGCGTGATCCGGGACGGCCAGCATATCGGCACCCGCGATGCAGAGCAGATGAGCGAAAGCGACATTATCACCATGATGGTGGGCCGCGAATTAACCTCGCTTTACCCCAACGAACCGCATCAGGTACATGACGAGATTTTGCGCGTCGAGCACCTCACCGCCTGGCATCCGGTCAATCGCCACATTAAGCGCGTGAACGATATCTCGTTCAGTCTGCGGCGCGGCGAGATCCTGGGTATTGCCGGCCTGGTCGGCGCTGGGCGAACCGAGGCGGTGCAATGCCTGTTCGGCGTCTGGCCCGGGCGTTGGGAAGGCCAGATTATTATCGATGGCGCGCCGGTTTCAATTAAAAGCTGCCAGCAGGCCATTGCCCACGGTATCGCGATGGTGCCGGAAGATCGCAAAAAAGACGGCATCGTGCCGGTAATGGCGGTAGGGAAAAATATCACTTTAGCGTCGTTAAGCGATTTTACCGGTCCAGTGAGTACCCTGGATGATGCGGCGGAACAGCAGTGCATTTTGCAGTCCATCGCCCGGTTGAAAGTGAAAACCTCGTCCCCGGAACTGGCGATTGGCCGGTTAAGCGGCGGGAACCAGCAAAAAGCCATTCTGGCGCGCTGTCTGCTGCTTAACCCACGCATTCTGATCCTCGATGAACCGACCAGAGGCATCGATATCGGGGCCAAATATGAAATCTACAAGCTGATTAACCAACTGGTGCAACAAGGCATCGCCGTCATCGTTATTTCTTCAGAATTACCGGAGGTTCTCGGCCTGAGCGACCGGGTACTGGTGATGCATGAAGGACGTCTGAAAGCCAATCTGATCAACCAAAACCTGACCCAGGAGCAGGTAATGGAAGCGGCCCTGAGGAGCGAACCCCATGTCGAAAAGCAACCTGTCTGAAATAAAACTCGCTGCTCCGCTGGCGAAAACACCCGGTGGCCTGAAAGCACTTAACTTACAAGTGTTTGTCATGATCGCCGCCATCATTGTGATTATGCTGTTTTTTACCTTTATGACCGAAGGCGCGTATCTCAGCGCGCGTAACGTCTCCAACCTGCTGCGTCAGACCGCCATTACCGGCATCCTGGCGGTAGGCATGGTGTTCGTGATTATTTCGGCGGAAATTGACCTGTCTGTTGGCTCAATGATGGGGCTGCTGGGCGGCGCGGCGGCGATATTCGACGTCTGGCTGGGTTGGCCGCTGCCGCTGACGGTGGTGGTCACGCTGGCGCTTGGGCTGTTGCTGGGCACCTGGAACGGCTGGTGGGTCGCCTATCGCAAAGTGCCGTCGTTTATCGTCACCCTTGCGGGAATGCTGGCATTTCGCGGCATCTTAATCGGTATTACCAACGGGACAACCGTTTCGCCGACCAGTAATGCCATGTCGCAAATCGGCCAAAGTTATTTGTCTAACGGCATTGGTTTTGTCGTCGGTACGCTTGGGCTGATGGCGTTTATGGCGTGGCAATGGCGTGGCCGGGTACGCCGCCAGACCTTAGGATTACCCGTGAATGCCGCCAGCGGTACGGTAGGCAAACAGGCGCTCATCGCGGTGATCGTCCTGGGCGCGATCTGGTTGCTGAACGACTATCGCGGCGTGCCGACGCCGGTGTTAATCCTCGCGTTTTTGCTGCTGGGCGGGATGTTTATGGCGACGCGCACCGCCTTTGGCCGCCGGATTTACGCCATCGGCGGCAATATAGAAGCGGCGCGCTTATCCGGTATTAACGTCGAGCGTACTAAGCTGGCGGTGTTTGCGATTAATGGCCTGATGGTGGCGATAGCCGGGTTGATATTAAGCTCGCGGCTCGGCGCAGGGTCCCCTTCCGCCGGGAACATTGCCGAGCTGGACGCGATTGCCGCCTGTGTTATTGGCGGGACCAGTCTCGCGGGCGGGATTGGCAGCGTTGCCGGGGCGGTAATGGGTGCCTTTATCATGGCCTCGCTGGATAACGGCATGAGCATGATGGACGTGCCGACCTTCTGGCAGTACATCGTGAAAGGCGCAATTTTATTGCTGGCTGTCTGGATGGATTCCGCCACCAAGCGACGCGGCTAATAAACTGCGTAACCGATCGCAATGCCGGAGCGTAAAAACTCCGGCATCTTGTCATTTATGCTATTCAGGAAAGGGAAGAACTGTCAGGGCTACGTCATGTTTGAAAAACGTCACCGTATTACTTTGCTGTTTAACGCTAATAAAGCCTATGACCGGCAAGTGGTTGAGGGGGTAGGAGAATATCTTCAGGCGACCCAATCGAGCTGGGATATTTTTATTGAAGAGGATTTCCGGGCGCGTATCGATAACATTAAAGAGTGGTTAGGTGACGGCGTCATCGCGGATTTTGACGACAAGGAAATTGAGCTACTGTTGGCGGATGTGAATGTGCCAATCGTCGGCGTGGGCGGCTCCTATCATCGTGCGGAGCATTATCCTCCGGTTCATTACATCGCCACCGATAACTATGCCTTGGTTGAACAGGCCTTTCTGCATTTGAAAGAAAAAGGCGTACATCGCTTTGCCTTCTACGGATTACCTGCGTCCAGCGGCAAACGCTGGGCGGCGGAACGCGAACACGCGTTCTGCCAGCTCGTGGCCCAGGAAAAATACCGTGGCGTGGTGTATCAGGGCCTGGAAACCGCGCCGGATAACTGGCAACACGCCCAAAATCGCCTGGCAGACTGGCTGCAAACTCTGCCGCCGCAAACCGGCATTATTGCGGTAACCGATGCGCGCGCCCGCCACGTCTTGCAGGTCTGTGAGCATTTGCATATTCCGGTGCCGGAAAAGATTTGCGTGATTGGTATCGATAACGAAGAACTGACGCGCTACCTTTCACGGGTCGCGCTGTCGTCGGTGGCGCAAGGCACACGCCAGATGGGTTATCAGGCGGCAAAACTGCTTCACCGCCTGCTAGCTAATGAAACCCTGCCGCTGCAACGCCTGCTGGTGCCGCCGGTCAAGGTGGTTGAACGCCAGTCCACAGATTACCGTTCTCTGCACGATCCAGCCGTGATTCAGGCGATGCATTACATCCGTAATCACGCCTGTAAGGGCATTAAAGTTGAACAGGTGCTGGATGCCATTGGCATGTCGCGATCTAATCTTGAAAAACGGTTTAAAGAAGAAGTCGGCGAAACCATTCACGCCGTGCTGCACGCCGAAAAGCTTCATAAAGCGCGCAGTCTGCTGATTTCCACTTCGCTCTCCATCAACGAGATTTCACAAATCTGCGGCTATCCATCGCTGCAATATTTCTATTCGGTTTTCAAAAAAGAGTACGATGCCACGCCGAAAGATTATCGTGAACGGCATAGCGAGTTTTCCCGTTAGACAATAAAAAACCCGGCCTGATTAGCCGGGTTTTTCGGTTCATAGGTTATCAATTACATGTTCGCCGCCAGCAGCCGCTGGTTATCCTGATACATAGCAAACAGGTAATTGTTATAGCTCTGACCTTTGGTGGAGTAGCCTTTGAGCTTGTGGATCATATTGCTCGCCGTCAGCTCCTGGTCCGCTTTACGCAACTGGGCACGAGACTTACGGAACGATGAATACGCCGGATGGGTATTCAGGTTGTTCACGTATGCCGTCACGGACTCCTTCACGGATTCAAAGTGCGAGTAACCTTTCACTTTGCCGGTCCCGCTGTTGCAGTGTCTTTTCGAACACTTCATGCCAAAAAGGTTGTTATTGCTGCGGGCAAGTTTCGAGGTGCCCCAACCGCTTTCTGCGGCAGCCATCGTCGCAACCATACTGGTTGGAATGATGTCTACGCGCTCAAGCAATGTGTTCCACGGAATACGTTTAGTATTGCCGCTCCATTTCACGTCGTAGTTTTGGGCAATTTTCTTCAGACGCGCGCGTTCGCTCGGCGACCAGCGCCCGTCGTACTGTTTAGAGATAAGCCAGTTACGTTCCGCAGTAATCACCGCGTTTTGGCTGGTAATGTAAGGCATGACTGTCCGGAGAAACGCTTTTTTTCTTGGGGTCCCGGAAGGGTATTTTCGCAAATCAGGAAGTGAACCGCTTATTTCACTATTGCGAGAATACTCTTTTTTACTGCTTGCCTGGTGCTTACCGCTGGTTTTCTTAATCTGAGCTGTGTGACTCGTCGTCGTGTGCTGTTTTGCCAGCACTTCACCTGAAACTGCATAGGTGAAAAAGATGAGTATCGCCGCCCCGATTCGTCGTAATCGAGTCGATATCATTAGGTCTCCTGGTCGGATAAATGCATTCCAACACCTTATTCATGAGAAAAATTTGTGAACCGAATCTCAAATCTTACCAAAAATAACCTTCAAGAGCAGTAAAAGAAATAATACAAATCCGAAACCTTGTCACGTACGACCTTCTTATCGTAGTCAAAAATAATGAATTATCTGAAGCTTATCGCAGAAAAAAGCAAAAATGAGAGATGGCTCACTCATCCTGTGGATTCAGCCTCGCAAGGCTGAAACAAGGATGAGACTGGCTGGCGAAAATTTTGCCAAAATAGCAAAAACCCTAATGGAAGCCGCCTGATGAAGAAAAGCCTTCTTGCCCTGCTACTGTTGCCCGGCGCTGCGATTGCGCAGTGGAGCCTGCCCGATCTCCCTGCATTTGAGGAACAAAGCCCCGGCGTGTTTATCGCCCAGGGCACACTGGAAAAAGGCAACCGCCCGCTGCGTATAACCCAGGACGAACAATGCTGGCAGCCGAGCGGGGCAATCAAATTAAACCAGATGCTATCACTGGCACCCTGCGCGGGTGATGCGCCTGAATGGCGGTTGTTCCGCAGCGGCAATTATCAGGTGCAGGTCGATACCCGCTCAGGTACGCCCACATTGATGCTGAGTGTGAAACAGGATGAACCGCAAACCGCAGCGGCTGCGGTTCGCCAGTGCCCGAAATGGGACGGCAGCCCGGTCACCGTCTCGGTTAACGATCGCTTTGAAGAAGGCTCGCGGGTACGGGATTTCTACAGCGGCAACAGCGCGACCGTGACCGATGGCAAAATTACCCTGATGCCCGCCGCGACCAGCAATGGGCTGTTACTGCTGGAAGCAGAAGAGACTAACGATAAAGCGCCATTTAGCTGGCATAACGCCACCGTTTACTTTGTACTCACCGACCGCTTCGAAAACGGCAACCCTGATAATGACAATAGCTACGGGCGGCATAAAGACGGCATGGAGGAGATCGGCACTTTCCACGGTGGCGATTTACAGGGCCTGACGCAAAAGCTGGATTACTTGCAGGATCTCGGCGTTAACGCGTTATGGATAAGCGCGCCCTTTGAACAAATCCACGGCTGGGTCGGTGGCGGGACCAAAGGCGATTTCCCGCATTACGCCTATCACGGCTACTACACGCAGGACTGGACCACGCTTGACGCCAATATGGGCACCCGCGACGACCTTCAGAAGATGATTGACGGCGCTCACCAGCGCGGTATCCGCGTCCTGTTCGATATCGTGATGAACCACGCCGGTTACGCCACCCTGGCGGATATGCAGCAATACCAGTTTGGCGCGCTGTATCTGAAAGGTGATGAGATCACCAACATTCTCGGCGAGCGCTGGACTGACTGGAAACCCGGCCCAGGCCAGAGCTGGCACAGCTTTAATGATTACATTAACTTTAGCGATAAAGCCGCCTGGGAAAAATGGTGGGGTAAAAACTGGATCCGCACCGATATTGGTGACTATGACAGCCCCGGTTTTGACGATCTCACCATGTCGCTGGCGTTTCTGCCGGACCTGAAAACGGAGTCCATCACGCCCACCGGACTCCCCAATTTCTATAGTCAAAAACCCGACACCCGGGCGAAAGAGCGGCCTGACTACACGCCGCGCGACTATCTGACCCAGTGGCTCAGCCAATGGGTGCGGGACTTCGGCGTCGACGGTTTCCGGGTCGATACCGCAAAACATGTCGAAATGGGTGCCTGGCAGCAGCTAAAAAATCAGGCCAACGATGCGCTGGTGGAATGGAAAGCCGCTAATCCCGATAAAAAGCTGGACGACGCGCCTTTCTGGATGACGGGCGAGGCCTGGGGGCACGGCGTGATGCAGAGCGATTACTACCGTAACGGCTTTGATGCGATGATCAATTTTGATTATCAGGAGCAGGCGGCGGGTGCAGTAGATTGCCTGGCAAACATTGACCCCATCTGGCAGCAGATGGCGGACAAGCTCCAGCAGTTTAACGTATTAAGTTACCTCTCCTCGCACGATACCCGGCTGTTCCGTGAAGGCGGCACCCGCGCGGCGGAACTGTTGCTGTTAGCGCCGGGCGCGGTGCAGATTTTCTACGGCGACGAGACGGCCCGCCCCTTCGGCCCAACCGGCTCCGATCCGTTGCAGGGCACTCGCTCGTCGATGAACTGGCAGGATATCAAGGGCACGCAGGCCGAATCGCTGGCGCACTGGCAGAAAATTGCGCAGTTCCGCGCCCGCCATCCGGCCATTGGCGAAGGGAAGCACATTCCGTTGAGCGACGACAAAATCTATGGTTTTAGCCGCGTCCAGGGCGATGATACGGTAATGGTGGTTTGGGCAGGCGAACCGCAAAAATGACCCAGACGATTATGCCAGCAGAATCTACGTACCTGGCATAATCGCTAACATTCTTCTGGACGGGCCTGTTTGCGCCGTTGAACAGGTAGCGTTATCGTGAGCCTCTTTTATAAGTATTCGATATCAAGACGGCTATGACTTTTTCTCTGTTCGGCGACAAATTCACCCGCCATGCAGGCATTACACGCCTGATGGAAGATCTTAACGACGGGTTGCGCACGCCCGGCGCAATCATGCTGGGCGGTGGGAACCCGGCGCAAATCCCGGAGATGAACGACTATTTCCAGAAGCTACTGGGTGAGATGCTGGAAACCGGCAAAGTCACTGAAGCGCTTTGCAATTATGATGGCCCGCAGGGAAAAAGCGAGCTGCTGGACGCACTCGCCGCTATGCTGCGTGAAGAATTTGGTTGGGATATCGAACCACAGAATATTGCGCTAACAAATGGCAGTCAGAGCGCATTTTTCTACTTGTTTAACCTGTTCGCGGGTCGCCAGGCGGACGGCTCCACTAAAAAGGCGCTTTTCCCGCTAGCCCCGGAATACATTGGCTATGCAGATTCCGGCCTGGAAGAGGAGTTGTTTGTTTCGGCGCGCCCGAATATTGAGCTGCTGCCGGAAGGCCAGTTTAAATATCACGTGGATTTCGAGCATCTGCATATCGGCGAAGAGACTGCGATGATCTGCGTCTCGCGCCCCACCAACCCGACCGGCAACGTTATCACTGATGATGAGCTCATGAAGCTGGACGCGCTTGCCCACCAGCACGGCATCCCGCTGGTCATAGATAACGCTTATGGCGTCCCGTTCCCCGGCATTATCTTTTCTGAAGCGCGCCCGCTGTGGAACCCGAATATCGTTCTGTGCATGAGCCTGTCGAAACTGGGCCTGCCGGGCAGCCGCTGCGGCATTATTATCGCTAATGAAAAGATTATCTCCGCCGTCAGCAATATGAACGGCATTATCAGCCTGGCGCCCGGCGGCATTGGCCCGGCCATCGCCTGTGAAATGATTAAGCGCAAAGACCTGCTGCGCCTGTCTGAAACGGTGATTAAGCCGTTTTATCAGCAGCGCGTGCAGGAAACGATTGCCGTTATTCGGCGCTATTTACCGGAACAGCGGTGCCTGATCCACAAGCCGGAAGGGGCGATTTTCCTGTGGCTATGGTTTAAAGATTTGCCGATCACCACCGAACTGCTGTATCAGCGGCTGAAAAAACGCGGTGTGTTGATGGTGCCTGGGGATTACTTTTTCCCTGGGCTGGATAAGCCGTGGCCCCACACCCACCAGTGTATGCGCATGAACTATGTGCCGGAGCTGGAAAAAATTGAAGCAGGGGTGAAAATCCTGGCGGAAGAGATTGCGCTCGCCTGGCAAGAGGCCAGCGCATAACGGCTTACCACGCCGCCGCCCGGCGGCGTTTTTCCGCGCTGATTTGCTCGAGCTGTTTGGGGTCCATACAGCGTAACGCCGACGTCGGGCACGCCTCGACACACGCAGGGCCCGCTTCCCGGTGCCAGCATAAATCGCACTTCAATGCCTGTACCTGATGCGCGTTAACGGTGACGACTTCCATCGCGCCGTAAGGGCATGCCACCATACAGGTTTTGCAGCCGATGCAGCGTGCCTGATCCACATAGACAAAATCGCCCCAGCGGGAAATCGCCTGGGTGGGGCAAACCGCGCCACACGGCGCGTCTTCGCACTGGCGGCATACCGCCGCAGTGGACAGCATACCGGTTTTAACCACCCGGATACGCGGCTGGAAGACTTCCGGGCTTACTGCTGAGCAATCCTGCGATGCCTGATGTGAGACGACGCAAGCCACTTCACAGGTACGGCAACCGATGCATTTATTCGATTCGGCAACAATAAAGCGGTTCATTTCCCACTCCATCAGACCCTAAAAGAGCCAGATTGCCAGAAAACACCCGTCATTCTCTTTGATCCTGGCGGGTAAAGAGGCCAGTTTTCGCTCTCTAAGGATTCTGGCGTCAGCTGTTGCCAATACATTCCAGCTAGCTGCCTGTTTTTAAACCATTACCTTTATTTACATTCCGCGGGCGGGCCTCAGCCATAATTAGTTGTATGCCTCCCTGAAAGGAAAAATCTATGCAGCATTTCATTGGCTTCGACGTGGGTGGAACGCACATCAAACATGGCGTGATTGATGAAGAAGGTAATGAGTTGGTTTCCGATGAATACGACACGCCGGAAGATGAGCAAACGTTCCGCAAAAAATGGCAGGAAGTGGTTGAGTCATATCAGAAAGAACATGAGATTGTCGGCATTGGCGTGAGTTTCCCGGGGCACATTAATGCCCATACCGGTGTAGCGGCAAAAGCAGGCGCGCTGGAGTATATGGATGGCGTCAATCTGCTGGAATTGTTCGCCGAACTCACCGATTTACCCGCCATCGTCGAGAATGACGCCAATTGTGCGGCACTGGGCGAACTGTGGCGCGGCGCGGGGAAAGAATATAAAAACTTTGTGTGTATTACCGTCGGGACCGGTATCGGCGGGGGGATTATTCTTGATGGCGAGCTTTACCGGGGCTCACATTATCGTGCCGGAGAGTTTGGCGTGATCCCGGTGGGCAATAACGGCGAGTGTATGCATGAGGTCGCCTCCGCCAGCGGACTGATGGAAGCCTGTCGCCAGGCGCTGGCGCTGTCTGTGGATGAAATGCCGCACGGTAAGGAGCTGTTTGAACGCATGAACAGCGATGTTCATTTACGCGAAGCGATCGATGAATGGGCGCGTAATCTGGCGCGCGGCGTCTACAGCGTTATTTCGATGTTTGATCCGCAAGGGGTGCTCATCGGCGGCGGAATTAGCGAAGAGGAAAAAGTATTTCAGCTGTTAGGACGCCATCTGGAAACCTTTGAGCTATGGGATGATTTGCAGGTGCCGATCCAGCCCTGCGAGCTGGGCAATCAGGCCGGGCGATTAGGCGCGGTATGGCTGGCGAAGAAAAAAATCGCGCCCCGGAAATAAGGGCGCGAGCGTCACGACAGAAAGTTAAAATGCCGCCTGATAGATAGCCACAATCTCTTCATGGGACGCCTGAATCGGGTTGGTCAACCCGCAGGCGTCTTTCAGCGCATTCGTGGCGAGCGTCCCGAAGTCCTGCTCTTTGACATGCAGGTCGCGCAGGCCGGCCGGTATATTAACCCGTTTCGCGAGCTGGCGGATGGCCGCCACGCAGGCTTTTGCACCTTCCTGGGCGCTCATGCTGCTGACATCTACGCCCATTGCCTCGGCGCAATCACGCAAACGCGCGGCGGCTACGCGGCTATTGAACTGCTCAACGTGCGGCAACAGGATGGCGTTACACACGCCATGCGGCAGGTCGTAGAAACCACCCAACTGGTGCGCCATAGCGTGAACGTAGCCGAGCGAGGCGTTATTAAAGGCCATACCCGCCATAAATTGCGCATACGCCATGGCTTCACGCGCTACCAGATTATCGCCTTCCTCTACCGCGACCGGCAGGTGTTTGGTGATCATGGTAATGGCTTTCATCGCACAGGCATCGGTAATCGGCGTGGCGGCAATAGACACATAGGCTTCAATAGCATGGGTCAGTGCATCCATCCCGGTAGCGGCGGTCAGAGATTTCGGCATTCCCATCATTAATGCCGGATCGTTAACCGACATCACCGGCGTAACGTGTTTATCAACAATCGCCATTTTTATATGGCGTTGCTCGTCGGTGATGATACAGAAGCGGGTCATTTCTGACGCCGTGCCTGCGGTGGTGTTAATTGCAATCATCGGCAACTGCGGTTTTGGCGAGCGATCGACGCCTTCGTAATCCCGGATGTCACCACCGTTAGCTGCGACCAGAGCAATGCCTTTCGCACAATCGTGCGGAGAGCCGCCTCCCAGTGAAATAACACAATCACAGTGGCTGGCGCGCAACATCGCCACACCGGCTTCGACATTAGCCGTCGTTGGGTTGGGATGGGTGCCGTCAAACACAACGCTTTTGATATTGCGTTCCGCCAGCGCCTGTTGGAGCAACTCCGCCATCCCGAGTTTCGCCAGCATCATGTCAGTCACGATCAGCGCGCATTTGTAACCATAATCACGGGCAGTATTTAACGCATCATTTAATGAGTTCGTGCCAATAATATTTACGGCAGGAATATAAAATACGGAAGTCATACGTTTTTTCCTTAATAGATTTAAAAAACTTTTCCGTAATATACCTGCGCAATTCAAAAAGGAAGCCGCGAGCAATAAAAATAAATAATAAAAGTTGTTCTGAATAGCAATAAAGCAAAATTAAGAAGTTACTTATTATTAATTAAAATAAATCGAAGCAACGTATTTATAAAAATATATACATTGCTTCGCCGGTACGTTTTTACTGATGGCCAAACAGTGCCGCATCCCGTAATAAATGTTCGTTGCCGCGACGGCGAGTAAAACCGATGCGATCGAAGTACTCCAGGATTTGTATCGCCAGCTTCCTGCCCACATTCAGGCTGTCGCGGAAATCCGCCGCCTGGGTGGATCCTTTTTCGCTGTCCAGTCTGCGGATCAGGTCAGCGAACATCACAATCCGATCGTTACGGTAGTAGCGATCTTTCACGATCGCGGTAATCAGTCCCTGTAACGCAGCCTGACGCAGGAATTTACGCATTTCCTGTTCATCGGTGCCGGTTTCACGAGCGAGATCGCGTACCCACCACGGGTCGTCGCCAAATAGCCCGGCGATGCGATCCCAGCGCTGCTGCTGCTCAGGTGTAAAGCCCGCCTGATGCCCCGGTAAATGCAGCCAGCCCTGGTAGCTCACGATCAGCCCTGCCTCGCGCATTCTCTCGATCAGCGCCAGCACCAGCGGCTCTTCCTGCGAAGGCAGCGCCATACGCCGCAGGCGTTCACGCCCCGGCCCTGGTTCATCGCTATGCTGATCGTGATAGTAGCTGAGGGTATCCAGCAGTTTACGCTGCCAGCGCGCCGCCACTTCGGCGCTAAGTAAATGCTCGCCTGCCTGGAGCCGCTCAGGCCGGTTTAATAACGCCGCCAGGCCTTGCGGCGTCAGTTGGCGGTGCCAGGCGAAATCCGGCAGCGAAACTGCACCGCGCTCAAGATGTAGCGTCAGCGCATCGGCGTCGTCCTGCGCATCGGCAAGACGCGCCAGCCAGTCGAGAAACTCGCTCTGGCGTTTGCCACGGCGCGGCGGCTCCGTCAGTAGCACTCTACCGCCACCCAGGGTGTGCCTGGCGCTGATATCGCGCAAAATCACCCGATCGTTGTCGCACAGCCACAGCGGGGTATCCAGCACCAGCTCGGCAAAGCGCTCGTCGAGCAGGGAAATACGCCCGGTGATATGGCTGGCGGCGTGATGGATATGCAGCGGCTGCCACTGCTGGAACGGCGCCAGGGCATGCGCCTCGACAATTACCCGATCGCAAAGCTGGCGCGGCACGGTGGATAGCAGCCAGTCGCCCCGGCTAATCTGTTCTTTTTGGGCATCGCCGCTGATATTCAGCGCAATGCGCTGCCCGGCGCGCGCCTGTTGGGTATCGGTGTTTTGCGCGTGCAAGCCGCGCACCCGCATCGGCTTATCAACGCCCGTCAGCCACAGCATATCGCCAACGTTGACTTCGCCGCTCAGCGCCGTGCCGGTCACGACCAGGCCCGCACCCTTAACGGTAAACGCGCGGTCAATCGCCAGGCGAAAACGGTGCTCAACGGGGTGCGTTTGCGGTTGCAGTTCACGGATGTGCTGACGCAAGCCGTCAATGCCCTCAGCTTGCGTGGCGGCGGTGACAAACAGCGCCGCCGCAGACCACGCCATGCGCGCCAACAGGTTAGCCACCTCGGCTTTCACTTCATTAATCCGCGCCTCGTCGACCCGATCCGCTTTGGTCAACGCCACGGTGAGCGTTGGGCGTCCAGCCAGTTGCAGCAGGGTTAAATGCTCCTCGGTTTGTGCCATTACGCCATCGTCGCAGGCGACGACCAGCAGGGCATGATCGATACCGCCCACGCCTGCCAGCATATTGGCGAGGAATTTTTCATGGCCCGGCACATCGATAAAGCCAATAACCCGGCCATCTTCCTGCGGCCAGTAAGCGTAGCCCAAATCAATGGTCATGCCGCGCTGCTTCTCTTCCGGCAGACGATCGGCGTTCACGCCGGTCAATGCCTGCAATAGCGTGGTTTTGCCGTGATCAACGTGTCCTGCGGTGGCAATAATCATTTCGTCAACATCTCCATCAAGCGGGCTTCCTCTTCAAGGCAACGTAAATCCAGCCATACCCGGCCATCATAGATACGGCCAATCACCGGCGTGCTTAAACTACGTAGATCGCAAGCCAGTTTTTCCGCCGTGCCGCCACGCCCGTCGCGGGGTGTGAAGGTGATCGCCGCGCTGGGTAACCGATCGACCGGCAACGATCCACTGCCGATCTGCGACTGGCACGGCATAACGGCGACGTCGAATTGATCGCCAAAGCGCTGCTGCAAACCGGGCAACAGGCGTTGGGCCTGTTGATGGATCGACGCGGCATTGCGGGTTAACAACCGCAGCGTGGGAAGCTGTTGCTCCAGCGTTTCCGGGTGTTGATACAGGCGTAAGGTGGCTTCCAGCGCCGCGAGGGTCATTTTATCCGCCCTCAACGCGCGTTTTAACGGGTGGCGCTGCACGCGTTCGATCAGCGCTTTTTTACCCACGATAATGCCCGCCTGCGGCCCGCCCAGCAGCTTATCGCCAGAGAAACTCACCAGGCTGACGCCAGCGGCAATCAGCTCCTGCACCATCGGCTCTTTGGGCAAGCCGTAACGGCTCAGATCCGCCAGCGAGCCGCTGCCTAAATCCGATACCACCGGCACACCGAACGGGTCAGCTAACTGCACCAGTTCCGCTTCGCTGATTGCCCGGGTGAAGCCTTCAATATGGTAATTACTGGTGTGAACTTTCATCAACAACGCGGTGTTTTCACCGATCGCCTGCTGATAATCCGCCGGATGGGTACGATTGGTGGTGCCGACCTCCACCAGTTGGCAACCCGCCTGGCGCATCACATCGGGAATACGGAATGAGCCGCCGATTTCTACCAGTTCGCCACGCGATACCACCACCTCTTTGCCATCGGAACAGGCCGCCAGCATCAACAACACGGCGGCGGCGTTGTTATTGACGATGCAGGCATCTTCCGCGCCGGTAATGTCGCACAGCAGCTGCGCCAGCGCCCGGTCGCGGTGGCCGCGTCCGGCGTCGCCCAGATCGTATTCCAGCGTGATTGCAGAACGCATCACCTTTGCCACGGCCTCGATGGCGCTTTCCGGCTGCAAGGCGCGCCCCAGGTTGGTATGCAGCACCGTGCCGGTCAGATTGAACACCGCCCGGTACGCGCTCTGCGTGGCGGCGCTTAACCGGCTTTCACAGGCGGCAGCCCAGTGCTGGCTCCAGCCCGGCAGCAGGTGGGTTTCACGTACACACTGCCGCGCCTCGTCCTGAAGCTGGCGCAGCATATCGGCGACCTGGGTATGGCCCCAGTTTTCCAGTAAAGGTTGAAAAGCCGCATCCCGCAGCAGGCTGTCCGTTGAGGGGATCTGGCTATAGAGCGAACGGTTTTCTGTGGTCATGGCGCTGAATGGGTTATGGAAAATACCCATCAGTGTACAGGGGGCGATACCCCCTGTCATAGCAGGAGATCATGCCGTTGGCGGTTCAGTGCGGGCAAAGCTCTCGCGCTGGAACAAGGTTTCCACCAGTTTCACCAGTTTTGGGCGATCAACGCACCAGCCCGGCGACACGCGGCGGAAATTGAGATAACCAATGGCACAGGCCACAGCGATAGTGGCGACGTTGAGTTCATCCGCGTTAAGCGTGCCGTCCGCCACGTATTTTTCCAGCATATCCAGGCTGCGGCTGATTTTTTCGCGCTGGCGCAGCAGCTCGGTCTCGGACTGTTGCGCAGCCGGGCGAGCCTGTTCACGTACCGAGACCAGTCCCGCATCCATAATGCCGTCGGCCAGGGCTTCAATCTGGCGTACTTTCAGCGAGGCCATGGGATCACGCGGCAGCAGCGCCGGGGCGATCCCCAACAGCTCCAGATATTCCACAATAATGGGGGAGTTAAACCACACCTCGCCGTCGTCGGTCACCAGCGCCGGGACTTTGCCCAGCGGGTTGTACTGGACGATTTTATTCTGCGCTTCATACGGGGCATCGTTGACGAATTCAAACGTAATCCCTTTCTCAAGCATGATAATTGAAATCTTGCGTACAAACGGGCTGGTGTAGCTACCGACAAGCTTCATGACTGACTCCCTGGATAAACGCCAATAAAGCGATAAGTATGGCGCACTTCAGGCGAAATGGCAGGACGGCAATGCAACTTGCCGTCCCGTTTCCCTGATTAGTGATCGAGATAGAGATAGTGCATCCAGCTGGTCATGCGCAGCAGCACTTTGCGCATCACGGAGACGTGGGTGAAATGCTGCGAGTAGACGGCAACCTGGGCGTAAATGCCGTCCGGTAGCGCATCAATATCTTCACTGGGATCGAGAATAATCGTCGCTATCACCCCGTCGCCGCCGGGGGTAATATTGAGCGTTTGCAGCGTGCCCTGCGACTGATATGCGCCGGTAGGCACAATCGGGCTGATGCCCGCCAGTTTGCCGTGGAATACCTGGCCTGGCAGCGCGTTAAATACCACCTCCGCGTCATCGCCGGGTTGCAGACGCAGCAGCGAGTTCTGACGGAACGCGGCGATAACCTGGCGTTTTTGCTCGGGAATAAACACCATCACCGGGCGCAGCGGCAGGGCCGCCGCATAGGTGCCTGGGCGCACCAGCACCTGGGTGACGTAGCCATTTTCCGGGGCGCGCACTACGGTTTGCGACAGGTTGTAAGTCGCTTCCGCCACCTGGGCACGCAAACTGGCCACCTCTGACTGATCGCCAAACAGCCGGCTGTTGATTTGGCTTTTGATCTGCTGCTGATCGGCCAGCGACGCTTTCAACACCGCTTCCTGGGCCAGATATTGCTGGCGGGCAGTATCAATATCCCGTTCGGAAAATGGGTTGACCTTCGCCTGGCTGCCCCTCAAATAACGCTGATAATCTTTGAAAAATCTATCGCGTTCGGCAGTGGCTTGATCGGTAATCGCCACGGCTTCCTGCAATTGCGATTCCAGTACTTTGGTGGCGTTTTCCGCCGTGACTAAATCGGCCTGCAATTTTTTCAGCCGCGCGGCATAGCGCGTCGGGTCGAGCTTAAACAGCATCTCGCCCTTATTAATCAGCTGGTTTTGTTTTTGCGTCACTTCGATCACCACGCCTGTAACCTGCGGAACAATCGGTATAGAGATCACCGCCTTTTGCGCAGTAAAGGTATAAGGGTGGTTGTAATTCATTAATAAAATTAACGCGCCGACCAAAAATACGCCCCCCAGCGCCGCCGTAGGAATGGTCCATTTATTTACCGGTATTTTGAAAATTTTAAATATCAGCCACGCCAGCGCCACATAGGTGAGGATAATTAGCAGGTCCATAATTATTCACTCGTTTTATTGATTTCTGGAGGGTTCTTCTGACGCGCCAGCTCGTTTTCAAGCACGATAATACGCTGATTTAACGCATCAATTCTTTGGGTATCTTGCATTCCCCACCCGCGTTCTGGGCGATATAGCGTGGCCCATATCCATAAGAAGGGCCAAATAACATGAAGGGTAAAAAGACTGACCCAGCCAGCGACATGAATAGCATCGGCATGCGGGTGATTACGTTTTTTAGCAATTTCATAGGGGATGTCATGAATAATGATGATCCCGTAAAAAATCACCAGAAACACGACCACTAACACGCCAAGTGCAAAATAATTAAGAAACATTGTGGCCTCCATTGGGGAAACCCGCCTTGTCGCCACTGCGCTCATCCGCCGTCGCTTTCGGCAAAATCGTAGAAATGTCCTTAGTGATGGATAACGCTCAGCTTTCAGTGAGCCGATAGCGCTGTTATCGGGCTGTCATGATCTCTTGTTATTAAGTAGCCATTGCAAACCCGTACCGCTTGTTAATTCAATAATAGAATAATTTAGCAACGGGAGTAGCACATCATACCGAAGGATGATCGCCGTGTGCGGAATGTCGCAAAGTTACAGTCTGGCACCACGTCATAGTCAGGTTTGCTGTTGATCACATTCGGTTAAATCCGAGTCAATATTTATTGTGATCACCATCACAAATGAATAACAAACCAACCACGAAATAATGTGATCTTTGTCACATTTAACCCCGTAAAACTGCGCTTTCTTTACCTTTGTTCTTTTTTTACACATGGTATTTGTGATCTTGATCACCTCATATACCTGGCCTACCCCCTTTAAAAGGAGATATAAATCACATTATTTCCCATCAACTGGACAGTTGAACGATTCAGTGCCAGATTTCGCATCACCAGAACATTGAGCCGGCTACCTCTGCCGCCACGTTCACAATAAACCTCGGGCCGCAAGCCTGCGCGTAAACATAAGAAGGGGTGTTTTATGTCATCCGATATCAAGATCAGAGTGCAAAGCTTTGGTCGTTTTCTAAGTAACATGGTAATGCCAAACATCGGCGCATTTATCGCTTGGGGTATTATCACGGCGCTGTTTATTCCCACCGGATGGTTGCCGAACGAAACGTTGGCGAAACTGGTCGGTCCGATGATCACCTACCTGCTGCCGCTGTTGATTGGTTATACCGGTGGCCGTTTGATCGGCGGTGACCGTGGCGGCGTGGTCGGTGCCATCACCACCATGGGCGTGATCGTGGGCGCGGATATGCCGATGTTCCTCGGCGCAATGATTGCTGGCCCTCTGGGTGGCTGGGCGATTAAACATTTCGATAGCTGGGTAGACGGTAAGATCAAATCCGGTTTTGAAATGCTGGTAAACAACTTCTCCGCTGGCATCATCGGTATGATCCTGGCGATTCTGGCATTCCTCGGCATTGGCCCGCTGGTTGAAGCGCTGTCTAAAGTGCTGGCAGCAGGCGTTAACTTCATGGTTGTCCATGATATGTTGCCGCTGGCGTCCATCTTCGTTGAACCGGCCAAAATTCTGTTCCTGAACAACGCGATTAACCACGGTATCTTCTCGCCGCTGGGTATTCAGCAGTCTCATGAACTCGGCAAGTCTATTTTCTTCCTGATTGAAGCTAACCCAGGCCCGGGTATGGGTATCCTGCTGGCGTACATGTTCTTCGGTCGTGGCAGCGCCAAGCAGTCTGCGGGCGGTGCGGCAATCATCCACTTCCTGGGGGGTATCCACGAAATTTACTTCCCGTATGTGCTGATGAACCCGCGTCTGCTGATCGCCGTTATCCTCGGCGGTATGACTGGCGTGTTCTGCCTGAGCGTTCTGGGTGGTGGTCTGGTTTCTCCGGCTTCTCCGGGTTCTATCCTGGCGGTGCTGGCCATGACGCCGAAAGGTGCCTACTTCGCTAACCTGGTGTCTATCTTCGCTGCAATGGGTGTCTCCTTCGTGATCGCCGCTATCCTGCTGAAAACCAGCAAAGTGAAAGAAGAAGACGATATCGAAGCCGCAACCCGCCGCATGCAGGATATGAAAGCGCAGTCCAAAGGCGCGGCGACTCCGCTGTCTGCGGGCGAAGTGACCAACGACCTGAGCCACGTGCGTAAAATTATCGTGGCCTGTGATGCCGGTATGGGATCCAGCGCCATGGGTGCAGGCGTACTGCGTAAGAAAGTTCAGGATGCGGGTTTGACCAACATCTCCGTGACCAACAGCGCCATCAACAGCCTGCCGTCTGATGTGGATGTGGTCATTACCCACCGCGATCTGACCGAGCGTGCTATGCGCCAGGCACCGCAGGCCCAGCACATTTCGCTGACCAACTTCCTGGACAGCGGCCTGTACACCAGCCTGACCGAACGTCTGGTTGCCGCGCAGCGTCACACTGACAACGAAGCAAAAGTGCGCACCAGCCTGCAGGACAGCTTCGACGCCAACGACACCCACCTGTTTAAGCTGGGCGCGGAAAACATCTTCCTGGGCCGCACCGCGAGCAGCAAAGAAGAAGCCATTATTTTTGCTGGCGAGCAACTGGTAAAAGGCGGCTACGTACAGCCGGAATACGTGGATGCGATGCTGGAGCGTGAAAAACTGACCCCGACCTATCTGGGTGAGTCCATCGCGGTTCCGCACGGCACTGTGGAAGCGAAAGACCGCGTACTGAAAACCGGCGTTGTCTTCTGCCAGTACCCGCAAGGCGTGCGTTTCGGCGAAGAAGCGGACGATATTGCCCGTCTGGTTATCGGTATTGCGGCCCGCAACAACGAGCATATCCAGGTCATCACCAGCCTGACCAATGCGCTGGATGATGAAACCGTGATTGAGCGCCTGGCGAACACCACCAGCGTTCAGGAAGTTCTTGACCTGTTAAGCGGTAAGAAAGCGTAACTCCTTTCCCTCTCCCTTCACGGGAGAGGGTTTGGGTGAGGGGCACGACGTTCGGCTCTTCACCCCAACCCTCTCGGGTGATTCATATTTAGGAAGGTTCAGACAATGAAAGCATTACATTTTGGCGCAGGTAATATTGGACGTGGCTTCATCGGCAAACTGCTCGCGGACGCGGGTATCAGCCTCACTTTCGCCGATGTAAACCAGACCGTGCTGGATGCGTTGAACGCGCGTCACAGCTACCAAGTACACGTGGTCGGCGAAAATGAGCAAGTCGCTACGGTATCCGGCGTGAACGCGGTCAGCAGCATTGGCGACGACGTGGTCACCTTAATTTCTGAAGTCGATTTAGTCACCACGGCGGTCGGGCCGGTAGTGTTAGAGCGTATCGCGCCTGCCATCGCGAAAGGCCTGATTATGCGCAGAGCCAACGGCAACACCGCTCCGCTGAACATCATCGCCTGTGAAAACATGGTGCGCGGCACCAGCCAGTTGAAGGGCCACGTAATGGCGGCGCTGGCGGCAGACGATCAGGAATGGGTGGATGAGCATGTCGGCTTTGTGGATTCCGCTGTGGACCGCATCGTTCCGCCGTCCGAATCCGCCACTCACGATCCGCTGGAAGTGACGGTTGAAACCTTCAGCGAGTGGATTGTTGATAAAACCCAGTTTAAAGGCGATCTGCCGACCATTCCGGGCATGGAACTGACCGACAATTTAATGGCGTTTGTCGAGCGCAAACTCTTCACCCTTAACACCGGGCATGCTATAACCGCGTACCTCGGAAAACTGGCAGGTCATCAGACCATTCGCGACGCCATTCTGGATGAGAAAATCCGCGCCGTGGTGAAAGGCGCGATGGCAGAGAGCGGCGCAGTGCTAATTAAGCGCTACGGTTTTGATGCCGATAAACACGCGGCGTACATCCAGAAAATCCTGGGTCGTTTTGAAAACCCGTATTTGAAAGATGACGTTGAGCGCGTAGGCCGCCAACCGCTGCGTAAACTGAGCGCGGGCGACCGTTTGATCAAGCCATTACTGGGTACGCTGGAATACGGTTTACCGCACGACAACCTGGTGCTGGGGATTGCCGCCGCGATGCACTATCGCAGCGAACAGGACCCACAGGCTCAGGAACTGGCGCAACTGCTGGCAGACAAAGGCCCGCAGGCGACGCTTGCCGAAATCTCTGGTCTGGATGCCAACAGCGAGGTTGTGGCAGCGGCAGTTAACGCGTACAACGCGCAACCATGATGTGTCCGGGTGCGGTGCAACCCGCACCCGTTTTTAGATTGTCAGATATGCAGGCAAAAATGGAAGAAACACAGGCCTTTGAAAACCGAGTGCTTGAGCGTCTGAATGCTGGCAAAACCGTCCGAAGCCTGTTAATCGCCGCTGTAGAATTGCTTACCGAGGCGGTCAATATTCTGGTGCTTCAGGTATTCCGCAAAGATGACTACGCGGTGAAATATGCCGTTGAGCCATTGCTGGACGGCGACGGCCCGCTGGGCGATCTTTCCGTGCGATTAAAACTCATCTACGGCCTTGGCGTGATCAGCCGCGCCGAATACGAAGATTGTGAGTTATTAATGGCGCTGCGCGAAGAGTTGAACCACGACGGCAACGAATACGTCTTCACCGACGATGAAATCCTTGGCCCCTTCGGTGAGCTGCACTGCGTCAGCGCCCTGCCGACCGCGCCGGTTTTCGACGTCGACGGCGATCCGGAACTCAATGCCATGCAGAAACAGCGCTACCAGCAAATTGTCCGCTCCACGATGGTCCTCTCTCTGACTGAGCTTATCTCCCGGGTAAGCTTAAAAAAAGCCTTCCAGAAGTAAGCCCGCGCGCAATAGTGTATCCTTGCAATAAATTCCCATTATTTGAGTCTGTATCATGAAAGAAGTCGAAAAAAACGAGATTAAACGTCTGAGCGATCGTCTGGATGCCATTCGCCATCAGCAAGCAGGCCTGTCGCTGGTTGAGCACGCCGAAAAATACGCCGAGCTGGAAAAAGAAAAAGAAACCCTCGAAACGGAAATCACCCGTCTGCACGGCGTGGTCAGCCAGAAGCTCAGCAAAGAAGCGCAGAAGCTGATGGACATGCCGTTTAAGCGCGCCATCACCAAAAAAGAGCAGGCCGATATGGGCAAGCTGAAAAAAAGCGTGCGCGGTTTAGTGGTGGTTCACCCGATGACGGCGCTGGGCCGTGAAATGGGTCTGAAAGAAATGACCGGCTTTGCGAATAGCGCGTTTTAATTCTCGCCGAATTATTGCACCAGTTATTTCCACTGGTGCAAATTATTCCGTCTTTAAATTTTTACTTTCTGATCGCGTATAAAAATCTGGGTACAGTGATTACCGGTTTGAGTAAATAATTTCGTTACCCCGCCTGCGTTTTTTGACCACAATACGCCTGCCGCATCCGCCGTATAACGAAAATGTTCATCCTGATTTAATAAGCCTGCGCAATTCCCGGGCTGGGTGATAGTTGCCGTCATACTCGCATAGCAATAACCGCCTTCTTTGGCGAAGTGCACCGTCTGAATAACGGTATCGCCGATACTGCCGTACGTCATATCAATATCTACGCTCTTTTTTGCCTGTCCTTCAAAATAACGAATGTTAGTGCGGCGTTCATTGGCCGATTTTGCATTTTCGAAGGTGCTGTTAATCAATACATCGCAACCGGTAAACCCGATATTTCGCGCCATGGTGACCGGATCTGAATCATCCGCCGCGGCTACCGATGAAACAAAAACTAACGAGGCCAGCGCCGTTTTAAGCCAGGACATCACATTCTCCTTAACGTTATGCGCGTGGTGAGCAGCGCAGAGTGGCGCTTTTCATCATGCGTGAAAAATTTGCGTAACCTTTACCCTATCGGCTCGAAAAATCAGGACTTTAATTCAGGATCAATCAACGGACCGCTCAAAAAAGTGGCCCAACCAATTCGCAAAAATTTCCCCTCAAAAATCACAAACTCACAAAATACTCGTTACCACCACATTGCATACAGGCAACATTTGGTTAACCATTCATCGACACCGACCCTACATCACACTATTGGTAGGACCACTTTTACAAATGACGTGACGCAAAGCAGAGCGGAGACTCGTTGCGTAGGCGAATTTGCGGTCCTCGGGAGAATTGCATGAGCCTCTGGCAACAAAACTACGATCCGGCTGGTAACATTTGGCTTTCCAGTCTTATCGCATCGTTACCAATCCTGTTTTTCTTCTTCGCGCTGATTAAGCTGAAGCTGAAAGGCTATGTCGCCGCTTCCTGGACCGTGGCGATCGCGCTGGCGGTTGCGCTGTTTTTCTACGATATGCCTGCGGATAACGCCTTCGCGTCAGTGATCTATGGCTTCTTCTACGGCCTGTGGCCGATTGCCTGGATCATCATCGCAGCGGTATTTGTGTACAAAATCTCGGTGAAAACCGGGCAGTTCGACATCATCCGGTCATCAATACTGTCGATTACCCCGGACCAGCGCCTGCAAATGCTGATTGTTGGTTTCTGCTTCGGTGCCTTCCTTGAAGGGGCCGCCGGGTTCGGCGCGCCGGTGGCAATTACCGCCGCCCTGCTGGTGGGCCTCGGCTTTAACCCGCTGTACGCCGCCGGGCTGTGCCTGATTGTTAACACCGCGCCGGTAGCGTTTGGCGCGATGGGCATCCCGATTCTGGTGGCAGGCCAGGTGACCGGTCTGGATAGCTTTGAAATCGGCCAGATGGTGGGCCGCCAGCTGCCGTTCCTGACCATCATCGTGCTGTTCTGGATCATGGGCATTATGGACGGCTGGCGCGGCATCAAAGAGACCTGGCCTGCGGTGATGGTTGCAGGCGGCTCCTTCGCTATCGCCCAGTACCTCAGCTCCAACTTTATCGGGCCGGAACTGCCGGACATTATCTCCTCGCTGGTTTCGCTGGTGTGCCTGACGCTGTTCCTGAAGCGCTGGCAGCCGACGCGCATCTTCCGCTTCGGCGATATGGGCGCATCGGTGGTCGATCAAACGCTGGCCCGCAAAAACTATACGGCTCGCCAGGTAGTTCGCGCGTGGTCGCCGTTCCTGTTCCTCACCGCGACCGTCACGCTGTGGAGTATCCCGCCGTTTAAAGCACTGTTCGCCCCTGGCGGCGCGCTGTACGACATGGTGATTAACGTGTCCGTGCCGTACCTGGACAAACTGGTGGCGCGTATGCCGCCGGTCGTGAACGCCGCCACGCCGTATGCTGCGGTGTACAAATTCGACTGGTTCTCCGCCACCGGCACCGCGATCCTGTTCGCCGGGCTGATCTCCATTGTCTGGCTGAAAATGAAACCCACTGCCGCCATCAAAACCTTCGGCGAAACGCTGAAAGAACTGGCGCTGCCGATCTACTCCATCGGCATGGTGCTGGCCTTTGCCTTTATCTCCAACTATTCGGGCCTGTCATCTACGCTTGCTTTAGCGCTGGCGCATACGGGTTCGGCGTTTACCTTCTTCTCGCCGTTCCTCGGCTGGCTGGGGGTATTCCTGACCGGGTCGGATACCTCGTCTAACGCCCTGTTCGCCGCGCTCCAGGCCACTGCCGCCCAGCAGATTGGCGTATCGGATGTGCTGATGGTCGCCGCTAACACCACCGGCGGGGTAACCGGCAAAATGATTTCGCCGCAGTCCATCGCCATCGCCTGCGCCGCGGTAGGGCTGGTGGGCAAAGAATCGGACCTGTTCCGTTTCACCGTGAAACACAGCCTGATTTTCACCTGCATGGTGGGCGTGATCACCACGCTTCAGGCCTATGTCTTAACCTGGATGATTCCATGACAATAACCACGCTGCGCCTGGCTGACCAACTGGTCGAGCGTATTCAGGCGCTGATCGCGGACCAGCAGCTCGACGGCGGGATGCGCCTGCCGTCCGAGCGCCAGCTGGCGGTGATCCTCGGCGTCTCGCGCAACAGTGTGCGCGAGGCCATTCAGATCCTGATTCGCGAAGGCACACTGGTCAGCCGCCGGGGAGGCGGCACCTTTGTGCGCTATCAGCTCGAACCCTGGTCGGAACAACGCATCGTCCAGCCGATTAAAACGCTGCTGGCGGACGATCCGGGTTATCGCTATGACATTCTCGAAGCCCGCCACGCCATTGAGGCCAGTACCGCCTGGCACGCGGCGTTGCGCGCCACCGAAGCGGATAAAGAGAAACTGCGCTACTGCTTCGACGCCACGCTGAAATTCACCGAGCGTGACGACCCGGATCTCGCCGCCCAGGCCGACGTACGGTTCCACCTGGCCGTGGCGGAGGCGTCGCACAACGTGGTGCTGCTCCAGACCATGCGCGGCTTTTTCGATCTACTGCAATCCTCGGTGATGCAGAGCCGCCAGCGCATGTACCTCGAACCGCCAATTTTTTCGCAGCTCACCGAACAGCACCGCGAGGTGCTGGACGCCATTTTAGCTGGGGATGCCGAGCGGGCGCGCAAAGCCGTCACGCAACACCTCGGCTTTGTCCATTCCACCATTAAACGTCTTGATGAAGATGTGGCGCGCCAGGCGCGAGTCACCCGCCTGCCCGACATCGATGACAATTCCAGGGAGAACGAATGATGATTATTTCCGCCGCAAGCGACTACCGCGCCGCCGCTCAACGTATCCTGCCGCCGTTCCTGTTCCACTACATCGACGGCGGGGCCTATGCCGAATATACCCTGCGCCGCAACGTGGAAGACCTTTCTCAGGTGGCCCTGCGCCAGCGGGTACTGAAAAATATGTCCGACCTGAGCCTCGAAACGAAACTGTTCGACGAAACCCTGTCGATGCCGGTCGCCCTCGCCCCGGTCGGGCTGTGCGGGATGTACGCGCGGCGCGGCGAAGTGCAGGCGGCGAAAGCTGCGGATGCCAAAGGCATTCCGTTTACGCTGTCCACCGTGTCGGTCTGCCCGATTGAAGAGGTCGCGCCGAAAATTCAGCGTCCGATGTGGTTCCAGCTGTATGTCCTGCGCGATCGCGGGTTTATGCGTAACGCCCTGGAGCGCGCCAAAGCGGCGGGCTGCTCAACGCTGGTGTTTACCGTGGATATGCCGACCCCAGGCGCGCGTTATCGCGACGCCCACTCCGGGATGAGCGGTACCAACGCGGCGATGCGCCGTTACTGGCAGGCGGCAACCCATCCGCAGTGGGCGTGGGACGTGGGCCTGCACGGTCGTCCGCATGATTTAGGCAACATCTCGGCTTATCTTGGTAAGCCCACCGGGCTGGAAGATTACATCGGCTGGCTGGCCAATAACTTCGACCCGTCGATCTCCTGGAAAGACCTGGAGTGGATCCGCGAATTCTGGGATGGCCCGATGGTGATTAAAGGCATACTCGACCCGGAGGACGCTAAAGACGCAGTGCGCTTCGGCGCGGACGGAATAGTGGTTTCTAACCACGGCGGCCGCCAGCTGGACGGCGTGCTCTCCTCGGCGCGCGCGCTGCCTGCCATTGCCGACGCGGTGAAAGGCGATATCGCTATTCTGGCTGACAGCGGCATTCGCAGCGGGCTGGATGTGGTGCGAATGATCGCCCTGGGCGCAGATACCGTGCTGCTGGGCCGCGCGTATCTCTACGCGCTGGCGACCCACGGCCAGGCGGGCGTGGCGAACCTGCTGAATCTGATTGAGAAAGAGATGCGGGTGGCGATGACCCTGACCGGCGCGAAATCGATTAAAGAAATCAGCCGCGATTCACTGGTGCCGGACCCGGAGTTTACCTCGGTGTTGGCGTCGTTGCCGGCTTCAAGCGCCAGCGTGTCGAAGCGCGTGGATGCGGCGTAAAGTTGGGTCGCTCTCAGGGATGAGGGCGGATAGTTTGTTTAACTGATCCCATCCAGCAGAAAATCCAACGCTGATTTGATTGCATCACGTTGACTTGTGATGCTACAGACTTCTTCACCCAGCGCTCTTTCAGGAATACTCGCGAGTTCGTGAGTCATTAACACAAACTTTTCAGGCCCTACCGTCACAATGGGTGTAAGTCTGTCAGCAAGAGGACCCATGTACTTTTCTAAAGGAAAAAGCGGGATAACAACCCGGGTTGTACGGCGTCCGATGATGTCGCTCTGTACATTCAGAACATAAGGATAAAACGCCATTCGCCCGGTATTTTTATAAACCGTAAATTGCATCACTAAAACGACCTGTATTCGTCGGAGAACAGGCCGTTCTCCTCTGAAAGTTTATTCAGATAATCAATGGCCTGCGCGTTATCCTTCTGCCAGCGAGCAACTTGAATACTATGCAGTTCGGCACGAATAGCATTTTCAAACGTCTGAGATAAATTAACGCCGTGCGCTTTGGCTTCCTGAATTAATTCAGGAGCGGCGGTTACCGTAACGGTTTTTTTGTTTCGTTTAACTGTGGGCATGGTATGTGCTCCGAGCTGTGTTAATTACACATAAATTAGCATGAACACTGGTTAAAGTATGTACAAGATAAGACGCTTTATTTTTCTTCACCTCAAAATTGCGCTCAATTGAGGTGAAGTGAGATAAACATCACCGCGCTGGCTTCGCATTCCCCCACAACCGACGCGAATAATCCTCGATCTGCCTGGAAATACGCCTTTTTTGCATCGTTCGGGTCCAGCTTACCGATAGCCCTGCTGCGCTTAGCAGGCGGTGATACTGTTCATCATCAAACGGCATATGCCAGGCGATGGCGGCGGCATCGCGGATGCTGACGTCACTGGTGCGCGACGCCAGTTCCAGCGGCGCGTCGGCGCTGACGGTGCCGCCCTGGATCACGCGGTATAGCCAGCCGGTGCGCGCGGTTTGCTGCATCAGCAATGACAAATCGCTGATGGCAAAATGGAAATTAACTTTGAAGCACGGCGAGCGCGGCTGAGTGACCTGAATCAGCGCCTCACCCCATCGGAAAATATCACCGATATAGACGTTGTCCTCGGTTAGCCCGACGGTAGAAATATTTTCGCCAAATGCGGGGGCGACAAACCGATCCGCCTGCGCCGGGAATTCACGCGTCCACTGGGCGTAATGCTCGCGGGGATAGTGGCATAGCGCGCGATCAGGTCCCCCATGGATCACTTTTTCCGCCTGCTGATCGCCTTCCAGACCCAGATCGGTCAGGGTTAACGCACCTTCGACCTGAACCTTGGCGATGGCGCTGGGGCGGCTGCCGGGGTAATCACGCACCTGGCCGATGTAAATGTCTGCGGGATAATGCATCTGCTGCTCCTTATGCGGATACAAAAAAAGCGAGCCTCAGGCTCGCTTTATTAATGCAATATTGCAAGCTGATTTTTAGTAGCATATGTTAAAAATACCTTTTACTTACTTTCTTATTCAATCAGGGAAATTGATAAAATCTGATTTTGGTAAACATTTTCATAAACATATAATACAGGCGTACAATGCTATCAGTCATCATTAGCCGTAAGGATATAAGATGCAAGCATCCGATTATTTAAGGATAAAATATCAGCCCGACAGGCAAATAGCTTTAACGACTCAAGATGCAATAGGAGGGGTTTTACATTCTGCAAAAGGAGTTGCATCTGATATTTATGCCGGTATTGAACGGGCCAGTTGGTATTCATCGTGCTTTATTCCGCAATACACTGATATTTGCCAGGAGCTCAAGTCCGAAGAAATACGCTCGCTTTATTCTATTGAGTCTATATATCGACATCGAGATGTCATTGCATACATGCTTTATTTGTATTTCAAAATGGTATGTGATGATGTTGAAGAAGATAACTCAGAAGGCTCGGCACGTAAGTTGATCAAGAAGATGACAGGTCTGGCTTCCCATATGAACATTGCTGGAGGGACGCGGTATGCTTTTGCGGCGGCAGCTTCTGTTGCGCTTTCTCAGTCTGGCTTCATATCTAAAATCGTTGTTGAACGTTTATCAGCTAAACTCCCTCAAGCGGTTTTTGCGCTTCAGTTCTATGGAATTCAACAAAAATGCGCCCTTGCCGCCCGACACCTTAAAGTTATGACTCCCGAGTATTATTGGATTCTGTATCAGGAAAAGCTTGAAATGCTTTACTATTTTATCGAGCCGATGCTTTCTGAGATCATCAAAAAAGTGAAATCAAAAATCTACTCAAATCTTGATGAACTGGCAGATTTCATACAAGGCAACTTTGATGTTTAAAAGTTTAATAACGCTATTATTAGAAAGTGTGGTTTTCCCTGCGTTAGTCATAGCTTTTGCTCTGTTATGGTTTCATCTATTCCCAGACCATTGTCTGCTATTAACATTGATTACGGTTATTGTTTTGATTTGGCTTTTTCCACGTTTTACCTCAAAGCGATAATAAAAATGTATACGATTACAGATGCAGGGATGGAGAGAGAATATTTCAACATCATTCTGGAGAATGTGAAACTCACGTCGATTACGCCTGATCTTTACCCCGGAGCATCTACAGGTATGCATCTTGAAACTGTTCTCCTGCGCTACGAGAAAATTACGTGGAAACACTGCGACGGTAATATCATTTATACCGATGAATGGAATCATCGAGCCGTTTATTAAGAAAGCAGAACAGAAATCAGTTAACTATGAGATTTTAAGTCGCTTCAATAGGCGAAGGTATGTTTTGATCCAGCCACTTGCCAGAATTCAGGTTAAGCAGGCTATTAGCATGATAAAAGAAGCGGTGGACATTTCATTTCTTAAGAAAAAAACGCCTGATGTAATACATCAGGCGTTTTAAAGTAAACCTGACAGGAATTACTTAGCAGCAAAACGTGCAGCAGCTTCGTCCCAGTTCACCACTTCCCAGAAGGCTTTGATGTAGTCAGGACGTTTGTTCTGATATTTCAGGTAGTAAGCGTGTTCCCACACGTCCAGGCCCAGAATAGGGAAGCCGGATGCGCCAGAGATGGCTTCACCCATCAGCGGGCTGTCCTGGTTTGCAGTAGACACCACAGCCAGTTTGTCGCCCTGCAGCACCAGCCACGCCCAGCCGGAGCCGAAGCGCGTTGCCGCCGCTTTCTCAAAATCTTCTTTGAATTTTTCCACGGAACCGAAATCGCGTTCGATAGCTGCTTTCAGGTCGCCCTGCAGCGTGGTGCCGGTTTTCAGGCCTTTCCAGAACAGGCTGTGGTTCGCGTGGCCACCTGCGTTGTTGCGCAGTACGGTTTTCTTGTCAGCCGGAACCTGATCCAGCTTAGCGATCAGTTCTTCTACCGGCAGGTTAGCGAATTCAGGCAGAGACTCCAGCGCTGCGTTAGCGTTGTTGACGTAGGTCTGGTGGTGTTTGGTGTGATGGATTTCCATCGTTTGCTTATCGAAATGCGGTTCCAGGGCGTCGTAAGCGTAAGGCAGGGATGGCAGTGTATAGCTCATTTTTCATCTCCATTATTGTCGGGCGGCAAACGGCCCTTTTCAGAACCGGTGTGTTAACGCCGCGTAATCAGTGGGATCATTATAGTTAATTAAATGATATTGAAAATGTTTATCAATGCCGCATTTATTATAAGGTTATTCACAACAGGAATAAGTCAATTTGCGAGGCGCTTCACAGTGATAACGGTTTTTCTGCCAGGTACTTGCCGGGATGGCAAAAATACGAAGGTAGCTACCGGGTAAACGGGCCATAGTCGATGCTCCTCATGTTCCCTGGAGCAAAAAATGACGATAAATATCGCACTTTTTGGGATTGGCCTGGACACCTACTGGCCGCAATTTAGTGGTCTCGAACAGCGCCTGACGGATTATCTGTCGCGCATCCACCAGCGCCTTTCCTCCCCTGAACGTCACATCATTAATGGCGGCCTGATCGATAACGTCGCCAAAGCCGACGCCTACGCTGCCGAACTCAACAACCAGCCGGTTGACGCGATCTGCCTCTATATCAGCACCTACGCTCTCAGCGCCACGGTACTGCCGCTGGTGCAGCGCATCAACAAGCCGGTGATTATTCTGGCGCTTCAGCCGGAACCCGGCCTGCCTTACGCCGCGATCCGCGCCCTCGCCGATCGCGGTGCCCGCACCGGGGAATGGCTGGCCCATTGCCAGGCATGCAGCGTGCCGGAACTGGCGAACGTGTTTAACCGCGCGGGTATTCGTTATCAGCTGTTATTTGGCGCGCTGAAAGACGATGACGCCGTCTGGCAGGAGGCCGACGCCTGGCTTAACGCGGTAAAAGTGAAGCGGGCGCTGGCGGCTGCACAGGTAGGCGTGTTGGGGCATTACTACGATGGCATGGTCGATGTGTACAGCAACATGACCAATCTGTCGGCCCGGCTCGGCGTGCGCTTTAAGCCGCTGGAGATGTGCGAGGTGGCGGAGTACCGGGAAAACGTCACGCTGGCGCAAACCCAGGCCAAATGGCAGGAGCTGGAACAGGCGATGCATATCGATCCGGCCTGCGAGCAGTCAGAGCTCGATCGCGCGGTGCAAACCGCCTGCGCGCTGGATGCCCTGGTGGAAAATAACCAGTTGGCGGCGCTGGCCTATTACTACGAAGGACGCAACGGTAACGCCTACGAGAACATCATTACCTCTGTGATCATGGGTACGACGCTGCTCACCGGGCGCGGCATCCCGGTGGCGGGCGAGTACGAAATCAAAAACGTGTTGGCGATGAAAATCATGCAACTGCTGGGCGCGGGCGGTTCGTTCTCGGAACCTTACGGGATCGAATTCTACGATGATGTGGTGCTGTGGGGCCACGACGGCCCGGCGCATCCGCTGATGGCGGACGGCGAGGTGCGTCTGGTGCCGCTGCCGGTGTATCACGGTAAACCCGGTAAGGGCGTGTCGATCCAAATGACGGTCAAACCCGGTCCGGTAACGTTTTTATCGGTGGTGGAAGACGCGGATAACCGCGTGATCCTGCAATATGCCGAGGGCGAGGCCGTGGCGGGTGAGACACTGGATATCGGCAATACCAATAGCCGTTACCGCTTCCCCATCAGCGCCCGGGATTTTACCACCCGCTGGAGCCTCGGTGGCCCATCGCACCACTGCGCGATTGGCATCGGCCATCAGGGCGCATTGCTGGAAAAACTCGCCTGGCTGCTGGCCATTCCGGCGGTGAAAATCGCCTGATCCTCCCTCCTCCTGGTTGCCGCCAGGAGGAGAAAATTCGAACTGTGATCCCGGTCTTACCCACCCACTGTTTTTTGCCATTTATGATGTGCGCGCGGCAGTTGCCCGAAGGTAGCCCTGTTCCTGTATCCCTAAACTCGTCGTCATTGGGGGTGTGCTCGAACCCCTGGCCATTCGACAAAATGAGGAATTAAAGAATGAGTAACGCAATAACGATGGGGATCCTCTGGCACCTTATTGGCGCGGCCAGCGCCGCCTGTTTTTACGCTCCCTTTAAGCAGGTAAAAAACTGGTCATGGGAAACCATGTGGTCAGTGGGCGGGATAGTGTCGTGGATTGTTCTGCCCTGGGCGGTCAGCGCCGCGCTGCTGCCTGATTTCTGGTCCTACTACGGTTCGTTCAGCGCTTCCACGCTGCTGCCGGTATTCCTGTTCGGCGCGATGTGGGGCATCGGCAACATCAACTACGGCCTGACCATGCGCTATCTCGGCATGTCGATGGGCATCGGGATCGCCATCGGCATCACCTTAATCGTCGGTACCCTAATGACGCCAATTCTGAACGGCAAATTCGGCGTACTGGTGGGCACTCCCGGCGGGCAAATGACGCTGCTTGGCGTGTTTGTGGCGCTGATTGGCGTCGGGATCGTCACCCGCGCAGGCCAGTTGAAAGAGCGCCAGATGGGCATCAAAGCCGAGGAGTTCAACCTCAAGAAGGGGCTGATTCTGGCAGTAATGTGCGGCATTTTCTCCGCCGGGATGTCCTTCGCGATGGATGCGGCGAAGCCGATGCATGAAGCCGCAGCGGCGTTAGGCGTCGATCCGCTGTATGTCGCCCTGCCGAGCTACGTGGTGATTATGGGTGGCGGCGCGGTGATTAACCTCGGCTTCTGCTTTATCCGCCTGGCGAAAGTGCAGAACCTGTCGGTCCGCGCCGACTTCTCGCTGGCTAAGCCGCTCATTATCAGCAACGTGCTGTTCTCAATGCTGGCCGGCTTGATGTGGTACTTGCAGTTCTTCTTCTACGCCTGGGGCCACGCCAAAATCCCGGCACAGTACGACTACATGAGCTGGATGCTGCATATGAGCTTCTATGTGCTGTGCGGCGGCCTGGTCGGGTTGATTATGAAAGAGTGGAAATCGGCGGGACGCCGTCCGGTGGGCGTACTGAGCATCGGCTGCGTGGTGATTATCATCGCCGCCAACATCGTTGGGCTGGGGATGGCGAACTAACTCTCCCGCACGCCCTCGCGTTTTAACCATTCATGACACTGCTGACGCCACAACCGTGGCGTCACGCCCGTTTCACGGGTAAACACCACCGAAAAGTAGTTGCTGTCCTCAAAGCCGCAGCGCGAGGCGATATCGCTAATCAGCATATCGGTACGGCGCAGCAAATATTGCGCCTGGCAAATGCGCAGCTGGCGCAGATAGTGATTGATGGTCATCCCGGTTTGCTGGCGAAAGCGCTGGCGCAGCGGGCGCTCCTGTACCTGGTGGTGCTGGCAAAACGCCTGTAAATCGAAGGCGTTATTCACGCTGTTGTCGAGCGCGGCAATCAGTAGATCCAATACTTCCCCCTGCCCCGGCGCTCCGGCATTATCGGGCTGATAACGATGGCGGCGCAGCGTAATGCACAGTTGCAGAAACAGGCTTTCGCTCAGGGTACGTGACAGCGCGTCGTCTTTCGGGCTTTCATGTTCGAGCTGGCTGATGATTTGCCGCGCCTGGGCGATACCCTGGCTGTTCAGCCGCCAGCGCGGGCTATCCGCCTGCGGTTTCAGCAGCGTATCCCAGTCCACATTGAGCGTGAGCCGTTCCGGGCAGTAGATGATGTTGTGCAGCACCAGATCGTTGACTGACTCATAGCTGTGGCGATCTTCCGCCTTGATATAAAACAGATCGCCGCAGGTAATGCGCCACGGGCGGTCGTTCAGCACGTGTAAGCCATTACCGCGCCACACCATCACCAGTTCGCAAAAATCGTGGGTATGTTCAGCGAACACGTTTTGCGGATAGCGGTCCGCTACCGCCACCGGCTGCATGGGTGAGGCAAAAAAATCTGCTTTTTTGAGGATCAACTGAGCGGCCAATGTTTGCCCCCGAAGTGAGTCAGAGTGGAAATACGCAAGTTGCCCGCTACGCAGCCTGTCAGGGCGGCGTAGCGGGCCGGGTCGCAATCGGAAATTATTGAATTTCCGGAGACAAAAAACGGTGATGCTGTTCGCGTTACTGGAGTTGGCGATCGCGGCCCTGGCGTATATCGCGCGGAGAGAAACAGAACTCACGCTTAAACAGTGTGGAAAAGTGGTTACTGTCGCCGAAACCGCACTGATATGCGATATCCGTGACGCTCTCCTCGCTGTGGCGCAGCAAATGGCGCGCGCGCATTAAACGCAGCCGATTCAGATAACGTTGGGGCGTCAAACCGGTTTGCTGCTTAAGCTGGCGATGCAGGGTGCGTAGCGACAGGTCAAACTGCCCGGCCAGGGTCTCCCAACAAACTTCGCTGGAAAAGTGCTCCTCAAGCCAACCAATCATCATATTTAGCCGGTTATCCGCGCCAGCGGACTGGTCGGCCAGGCTGCCTTTACGGATCTGGATCAGCAACTGCATAAACAGAATTTCACGCTGAGCCAGGCTATGGGTGTCGCTGGCATTTCCTAATACTTCCAGATCTGCCAGGAGATTTTTCACCTGTGCCAGCACTTGTGCCGGAACGCGCCAGTGGGAAGGATAAATACCGTCCTGCTCCTGAGGCAGCAGTTTATCCAGCCCGGCAAGGAAGCTGAACGCATCCGGGGCGCGATAGAGAACGTTGGTCAGGCACAGGTTCTCGGTGTGTTCGAACAGGTGTCTGTCGTGATCGCGCACAAAGCA
The DNA here is from genome assembly GCF_056155425.1 of Atlantibacter sp. MEI4A-1023. Taxonomy (NCBI): domain Bacteria; kingdom Pseudomonadati; phylum Pseudomonadota; class Gammaproteobacteria; order Enterobacterales; family Enterobacteriaceae; genus Atlantibacter; species Atlantibacter sp. MEI4A-1023. The sequence goes on along the minus strand of NZ_CM149568.1, from coordinate 89,482 downwards.
CACCGAACCACCGCTCAGGGTATAGGGCTGGCCGTTAAAGATGTGCGCGCCGGTGCCGTGTTCGACAATAACAATCTCATAAAAATCATGGTGATGTTCCGGGAATGCCGACTGCGGCAAGCGAGGCTCGATCGCCACGGTCGCGGCGCTACACGGGAAAAAATCGCTGCATGTTAAGACGGTCATTTTCACCTCCCACCAATGAAATTTCGCTTGATAGTAGATAACCGCCCCACGCCGTACCTTAACTTTTCGACGCTAAACGGCGCAAATTGTGTTCGTTTTTTAAGAATCCGCAGGAAAGATCGGGAATTGCGGCAAGGCTCACAACCCACCTGAAATGCAAACTGTGAGTTCACTCACGTTCACCTTTGGCTTCTTGCCAGTGCGGGTTTGACGTTGTCAGTGGCGAGAAGGTGACGCGCCAGGCTTCTTTTTAGACTGATGGGCAATGATTCAGATAAGGATTCCCATCATGTCTATTCGACATAGCGTTGCCGTTGATCTGGGTGCCTCAAGCGGTCGCGTGATGCTTGCGCGCTTCGACACGGCCAGCCGCGATCTGCAACTCACCGAGATCCACCGCTTCACCAACGCGCTGATCCGCGACGGGCAGTTTGATTGCTGGGACGTGGACGCGCTGGAAAGCGAGATCCGTTTCGGCCTGCAAAAAGCCTGCGAACAGGGCGTCGCTATCGACAGTATCGGTATTGATACCTGGGGTGTGGACGTCGTGTTACTGGATGCGCAGGGCCAGCGCGTTGGCCCTGCGGTGGCCTATCGCGATAGCCGCACCGACGGCATTATGCAGCAGGCGTGCGAATCCCTGGGCCGTGACGAGATCTATCGCCGCACCGGCATTCAATTTTTGCCTTTTAACACGCTGTACCAACTGCGTGCGCTAACCCAGCAACAGCCAGGCCTGGTGGAAAGCGTGGCGCATGCCCTGCTGATGCCCGATTACCTGTGCTATCGCCTGACCGGGGAGATGAACTGGGAATACACTAATGCCACCACCACGCAACTGGTCAATATCAATACCGATAACTGGGACGATACGCTGCTGGAGTGGGCGGGCGTACCGGCGCGCTGGTTCGGCAAACCGAGCCATCCAGGCAGCGTGGTCGGCCACTGGGTCTGCGCCCAGGGCAATCACATCCCGGTGGTGTCTGTCGCGACCCACGATACCGCCAGCGCGGTGATCGCCGCGCCGCTGGAAGGCAAAGACGCCGCGTATCTCTCATCCGGCACCTGGTCGTTGATGGGTTTTGAAAGCAAAACCCCCTACGCCCACGCCGATGCCCTGGCCGCCAATATCACCAATGAAGGCGGCGCGGAAGGCCGCTACCGGGTGTTGAAAAATATCATGGGCCTGTGGCTGCTCCAGCGCGTCATTAAAGAGCACGACATCACCGATCTGCCTGCGCTGATTGAACGCGCCCGCCAGCTTCCGGCCTGCCGCTGCGTGATCAACCCGAACGACGATCGGTTTATCAATCCGCCCAACATGAGCCTGCAAATCCAGGCCGCCTGCCGGGAGAGCAGTCAGCCCGTCCCGCAAACCGCGGCGGAGCTGGCGCGTACCATTTTCGACAGCCTGGCGCTGCTGTATGCCGATGTGCTGCACGAACTGGCGCGGCTGCGCGGCAAGCCGTTTACCCGCCTGCATATCGTCGGCGGCGGCAGCCAGAACCATTTTCTCAATCAACTGTGCGCTGACGCCTGCGGGCTGCCGGTTTCCGCCGGGCCCATCGAGGCCTCGACCCTCGGCAATATCGGCTGCCAGCTGATGGCGCTGGATGAAATCTCTGACGTCGACGACTTCCGCCGGGTTATCCAGCAAACCAGCTCACTCACCACCTTTACGCCCAATCAACATAGCGAAATTGCCCGCGTTGCTGCGCAGTTTCAGCAAACCCATCAAACAAAGGAGCTTTGCGCATGACTACTTCTATTAATCAGGCATGGGAACTGGCTAAACAGCGTTTCGCCGCCGTTGGCGTCGATGCCGAACAGGCCCTGGCGGCCCTCGATCGTCTGCCGGTCTCCATGCACTGCTGGCAGGGCGATGACGTCGCCGGTTTTGAAAACCCGGAAGGCGGGCTGACCGGCGGCATCCAGGCCACCGGTAATTATCCGGGCAAAGCGCGTAACGCCAGCGAGCTGCGCGCCGATCTGGAACAGGCGATGAGCCTGATCCCTGGACCGAAACGCCTGAACCTGCACGCCATCTATCTGGAATCCGATACGCCCGTTGAGCGCAACGCCATCAAACCAGAACACTTCAAAAACTGGGTGGAATGGGCCAAAAAACAACATGTTGGCCTCGACTTCAACCCGTCCTGCTTCTCGCATCCGCTGAGCGCCGACGGTTTTACCCTGTCGCACGCTAACGATGAAATTCGCCAGTTCTGGATCGACCACTGCAAAGCCAGCCGCCGCATTTCCGCTTACTTTGGTGAGCAACTGGGAACGCCGTCGGTAATGAACATCTGGATCCCGGACGGCATGAAAGATGTGCCGATTGACCGTCTTGGCCCCCGTCAGCGCCTGCTCGCCGCGCTGGATGAAGTTATCAGCGAGAAGTTCGATGATGCCCACCATATCGACGCTGTTGAAAGCAAACTGTTCGGGATTGGCGCAGAAAGCTACACCGTCGGCTCCAACGAGTTCTATATGGGCTACGCCGCCAGCCGCCAGACCGCATTGTGCCTGGACGCGGGTCACTTCCATCCCACCGAAGTGATTTCCGACAAGATTTCCGCCGCCATGCTGTATGTGCCGCGCCTGCTGCTGCACGTCAGCCGCCCGGTGCGCTGGGACAGTGACCACGTGGTGCTGCTGGATGATGAAACCCAGGCCATCGCCAGCGAAATTATTCGCCATGACCTGTTTGACCGGGTGCATATCGGCCTCGATTTCTTTGACGCCTCGATTAACCGCATCGCGGCATGGGTTATCGGCACCCGCAACATGAAAAAAGCCCTGCTGCGCGCCCTGCTGGAGCCGACCGATCACCTGCGCAAGCTGGAACTGAACGGTGATTACACTGGTCGTCTGGCGCTGCTGGAAGAGCAGAAATCCCTGCCATGGCAGGCTGTGTGGGAAATGTACTGCCAGCGCAACGATACCCCGGCGGGCAGCGAATGGCTGGAAAGCGTCCGCGCCTACGAAGAAAGCATCCTGCGCAAACGCGCGTAACGACTCAGGTTCACAGGGGCCACTGGCTGGCCCCGTAAAGGAAACAACACTATGCAGACTATTATTAATTCCTGGTTCGTTCAGGGCATGATCAAAGCCACCACCGACGCCTGGCTGAAAGGCTGGGACGAGCGCAATGGCGGCAACCTGACGCTGCGCCTGGATGAGGCGGATATCGCAGGTTATCAGACCGATTTCCATGCCAAACCGCGCTATATCGCCCTGAGCCAGCCGATGCCGCTGCTGGCGAACACGCCGTTTATCGTCACCGGCTCCGGTAAGTTCTTCCGCAACGTGCAACTGGCCCCGGCAGCCAACCTCGGTATCGTTAAAGTCGACAGCGACGGCGCGGGTTATCACATCCTGTGGGGCCTGGAAGACAGCGCGGTGCCGACCTCTGAACTCCCGGCGCACTTCCTGTCCCACTGCGAGCGCATTAAAGCCACCCAGGGCAAAGACCGCGTGATTATGCACTGTCACGCCACCAACCTGATTTCGCTGACCTATGTGCTGGAAAACCGCACCGACGTCATCACCCGCAAACTGTGGGAAGGCAGCACCGAATGCCTGGTGGTGTTCCCGGACGGCGTGGGCATTCTGCCGTGGATGGTGCCGGGCACCGATGAAATCGGCCAGGCGACCGCGCACGAAATGGGTAAACATTCCCTGGTGCTGTGGCCGTTCCACGGCGTATTCGGCAGCGGCCCGACGCTGGACGAAGCCTTCGGCCTGATTGATACCGCCGAGAAATCCGCCGAGATCCTGGTGAAAGTCATCTCTATGGGCGGCATGAAACAAACTATCTCTCGCGACGAGCTGATCGCGCTGGGCAAACGCTTCGGCGTCACCCCGCTCGCCAGCGCGCTGGAACTGTAAAGGACAACAGCCATGAGCTTTTTATTAGCATTGCCGAAAATCAGCCTGCATGGCGCAGGAGCCATTGGCGATATGGTTAAACTGATCGCCGGGAAAAAATGGGGCAAAGCGCTGATCGTCACCGACGGTCAACTGGTGAAAATGGGCCTGCTGGATAGCCTGTTTACCGCGCTGGGCGCCCATCAGCTTTCATACCAGCTATTCGATAAGGTGTTCCCTAACCCGACGGAAGCGCTGGTGCAGCAGGGTTTCGCCGCGTTTAACGAGGCGCAGTGTGATTACATCATCGCCTTCGGCGGCGGCAGCCCGATTGATACTGCCAAAGCGGTGAAGATTTTAACCGCCAATCCGGGGCCCTCCACCGCTTACTCTGGCGTCGGTAAAGTCACCCATCCGGGCATGCCGCTGGTGGCGATTAACACCACCGCCGGTACGGCGGCGGAGATGACCAGCAACGCGGTGATCATCGACAGCGAACGCCAGGTGAAAGAGGTGATTATCGACCCGAATATCATCCCGGATATCGCCGTGGATGACGCCAGCGTGATGCTGGATATCCCGGCCGCCGTCACCGCTGCCACGGGTATGGACGCCCTGACCCACGCGGTAGAAGCCTATGTCTCGGTGGGCGCGCATCCGCTGACCGACGCCAACGCGCTGGAAGCTATCCGCTTAATCAGCCAGTGGCTGCCGCAGGCGGTGGACAACGGTCACAACCTGCAAGCGCGCGAAATGATGGCGTACGGGCAGTATCTGGCGGGAATGGCGTTTAACAGTGCCGGGCTTGGCCTGGTGCACGCGCTGGCGCATCAGCCGGGCGCGACCCATAACCTGCCGCACGGCGTCTGCAACGCGATCCTGCTGCCGGTCATTGAGAACTTTAACCGCCCGAACGCCGTGGCGCGTTTTGCGCGTGTCGCCCAGGCGATGGGTGTGGATATCCACGGCTTAACCGACGAACAAGCCAGCCATAAGGCCATTGATGCGATTCGCGCGCTGTCTGCCCGCGTCGGCATTCCGTCGGGTTTCGCCGAACTGGGCGTGAGCAAAGCGGATATCGAAGGCTGGCTGGATAAAGCGCTGGCCGATCCGTGCGCGCCGTGCAATCCACGTACCGCCACCCGTGACGAGGTGCGGGCGCTGTACCTGGAGGCGTTATGATCCGCAAAGCCTTTGTGATGCAGGTGAACCCCGATGCGCATGAAGAGTATCAACGCCGTCATTCGCCAATTTGGCCAGAGCTGGAGGCTGTTCTTAAGCAGCACGGTGCTCATCACTACGCTATTTATCTCGATGCACAGCGTAACCTGCTTTTTGCAACCGTAGAGATCGAGTCAGAAGCCCGCTGGAACGCGGTGGCGGAGACCGGGGTATGCCAACGCTGGTGGAAACATATGCGTGAAGTGATGCCAGCTAACCCGGATAACAGCCCGGTAAGCGAAGAACTAAAAGAAGTGTTTTACCTGGAGTGAGTCATTTAGCCCGGCAAAAAAAGCCGGGCTTTTTTAATTCTGTTCCGCCACCAGCAGGGCCTGGGTATCCGGCTCCAGCGCTTTAAAAATGTGCTGGCGATCGGCGGGGTAGCAGATGTAATCCCCCTCGCCCAATTCTTCTGGCGCTTCCGTCAGCCCCACCATCGCACGCCCTTTGGTCACGATAATATGCTCCACCGACCCCGGCGGATGCGGCTGTGAAACGCGGTCGGCACCCGGCTGCGTCAGCAGCAGATACACGTCGCGCCGCGCCCCCGCCGGGCAGGCAGCCAGCAAAATTGCCTGATAGTTGGCTTCCCCGGCGATCACTTTCATCCCCTCGCCCCGGCGGATCACCTGCGTCATCGGCAACTGCGGCTCCAGCAAACGGGCGAAAGGTATATCCAGCGCCACACACAGCGACCACAGTGTCTCCAGGCTGGGGTTGCCGTTACCGGACTCCAACTGTGACAGCGTGGATTTAGCAATCCCGGCGCGGCGGGCGATTTCCGCCAGCGAAAGCCCGGTGCGCTGGCGTTCCCGCACTAGACTTTTAGCAATAACGCTAATTGGCTGCGTCATAAAACGGCCTCATGTTCAATAAACCGAACGAATCGTTCATCTTGATAATCGGTTGTGAAGCGTTCATTATAATGGATAAACGTTCGATATGGCTAAAAAAGTATGAAACATCCCTTCTCTTCCCTCAAAGGCGACACCATAAAAGCCATCCTGCTGGTTTGTCTGGCCGTTGGCGTCGTGGGCATGTCCTACGGTTCGCTGGCGATGGCGTACGGCTTCCCGATTTGGGTGCCGTTTGTGTTGTCGGTATCGGTACTGGCTGGCGCATCAGAATTTCTGTTTATCGGCATCGTCGCCAGCGGCGGTAACCCGCTCGCCGCTGCGGCTGCGGGTTTGCTGGTTAACGCCCGACATATTCCGTTCGGCGTGACGGTGCGCGATCTGGTGGGCAAACGCGCCGCCAGCTATCTGGGCTGCCATATCATGAATGATGAAAGCGTGGTGTTTGGCCTGTCGCAACCCACTCCGGAGCAGCGCAAAGCCGCCTACTGGCTGTGCGGTCTCGGCGTGGCGATTATCTGGCCGCTGGGCGCGCTGCTTGGCGCGGGCGTCGGCAAACTGCTGCCCGCGCCGGAAACCATCGGCCTGGACGCGGTCTTCCCCGCCATCTTACTGGCGCTGGTGGTTCCGGCCTTTAAAAACCGCACCACGCTGATCCGCGCCTGTAGCGGTGCGGCGCTTTCCCTTGCCGCCGTGCCGTTTGCCCCCGTCGGGCTGCCGGTTTTGCTGTCGCTGTTTGGCTTACTGACGAGGAAGAAATAATGGAAAACATGACGCTGTTTATCGTCGGGATTGCAATGTTATCGGCAGGCACCTATCTGATGCGGCTCGGCGGCGCGAAGTTAGGCAGCCGGTTGGCGCTGTCTGAACGCGCCCAGGCGCTGCTTTCCGACGCTGCTACGGTGTTGCTGTTCTCGGTCGCGCTGGCGACCACGTTTTATGAGGGCGAGCATTTCGCCGGGATGGCGCGGTTGCTCGGCGTGGCGTTTGCGGTGTTCCTCGCCTGGCGCAAGATGCCGTTGATCGTGGTAATTATCGCGGCGGCGGTGGTCACGGCGCTGCTGCGCCTGGCGGGTATTCACTAAAACCGCCGTGATTTTCTGAATTTTTCCTTTGCACGCCGTGCCGCGCTGTGGACGTGGCGTGGCGCACAATTTCACCTCTCAACTCATGGCAAAAATGTCGCCCGCCTCTGACATACGCGCTGTTATTTAACGCGCATCCGCCCCGTAAAATCATCAGGCATTATCACAGGGAGTGAAGCTATGCCATTAATTACCCTATCGGATATCAATTTCGATATCGAAGGCAACAGCGCCTATTCCATTTTAAAAGCGCTGGCCCGTCATGCTTATCAGCAAGGCCACGTCAGCGATCAGAATCGCTTTTTGCAGACGCTGCTGCTGCGCGAAAAAATTCATTCCACCGGTTTCGGCGGCGGGGTGGCTGTACCGCACGGTAAAAGCGCCTGCGTGACGCGCCCGTTTATTCTGTTTGCCCGCAGCCGTACCCAGCGCGTGGACTGGAAATCGATGGATGACCAACCCGCCAACTGCTGGATTTGCCTCGGCGTGCCTGAAAACGCCGATGCCGCCCAGGTCAGCCTGATCGGCACGCTGTGCCGAAAAATTATCCATCAGGATTTCACTGACCAGTTGAAAACCGGTAGCGAGCAGGAGATCGTCACGCTGCTTAACGCCACCCTTCAATAACTGCGAGACGCGATATGGAAAAGCCTATCAGGATTGTCGCCATCACCAATTGCCCGGCAGGGATTGCGCACACGTATATGGTGGCCGAAGCGCTGGAACAGAAAGCCCGCGCGTTAGGCCACGTGATTAAGGTGGAAACTCAGGGCTCCAGCGGCGTGGAAAACCGCCTCAGCGTGGAGGAAATTGACCAGGCCGATTACGTGATCCTGGCGACTGGACGTGGACTGACCCGCGAAGACCGCGCGCGCTTCGCCGGTAAACAGGTTTACGAAATCCCCATCTCGAAAGCGCTAAAGAATATCGACCAGATTTTTAACGGGTTAGCCACCGAATCCACCCAGATGGCGGCAGACAGCGCCGTGCGGCTCGGCAAGCAGGAGTTCGAAAGCGGCAGCATCATGAGCCACTTAATGGCGGGCGTCTCAGCGGCTTTGCCGTTTGTGATTGGCGGCGGTGTGCTGGTCGCTGTCGCCAATATGCTGATGCAACTGGGGATGCCGTATCAGGACATGAGCCAGGGCGCGCCGTCGTTCACCTGGATTATCGAGTCCATCGGCTATCTCGGGTTCAAATTTATGATCCCGATTATGGGCGCGTATATCGCCTGGTCGGTGAGCGATAAACCGGCGTTCGCGCCCGCGTTTTTGGTTTGCTACCTGGCGAACGACAAAGCGCTGCTCGGCACGCAATCTGGCGCAGGTTTTCTTGGCGCGGTGGTTCTGGGGCTGGCGATTGGCTACTTCGTGCGCTATTTCCGGCGGCTGAAGCTTGGTAAAGCGCTCCAGCCGCTGCTTGGCTCGCTGTTTATCCCGTTCATCACCCTGTTTGTATTTGGCGTGCTGACGTACTACGTGCTGGGCCCCTTTATGGGCGGCCTGATGGACGGTCTGTTGCACTTCCTGAACACCATCCCGCCGTCCATGAAGATGGGCGCGGCATTCATGGTGGGCGCGATGCTGGCCTTTGATATGGGCGGCCCGATCAACAAAACCGCGTGGTTTTTCTGTTTTTCCCTGCTCGAGAAACACATTTATGACTGGTACGCCATCGTCGGCGTGGTGGCGCTAATGCCGCCTATGGCCGCCGGGATCGCGACCTTTATCGCGCCGAAACTGTTTACCCAGCAGGAGAAAGACGCCGCAGGCAGCGCCATTGTGGTCGGCGCGACGGTGGCGACCGAACCCGCAATTCCTTATGCCTTAGCCGCGCCGCTACCGATGATCACCGCCAATACCCTGAGCGGTGGCATCACCGGTATGTTGGTGATCGCCTTTGGTATCAAACGCCTGGCGCCGGGGCTTGGGGTGTTCGATCCGTTTATCGGGCTGATGTCCCCTGCCGGGTCGTTCTATCTGGTGCTGGCGATAGGTCTGGCGCTCAATATCGGTCTGATTTTGCTACTGAAAGGCGCATGGATGAAACATAAAGCTCGTAAACAGGCGCTACAGGAGCTGTCTCATGAACACTGAATTACTGGAATCACTTTGCCTGGCGACGGCGGTCAGCGGCGATGAGCATGACGTGCGCCAGCTGTTACTCTCCCGGCTGGAAGGCATCAGCGATGAGATCGTCTTTGACGGCCTCGGCAGCGTCATCGCCCGTAAAGGCTCGCGCGGCCCGAAAATCGCCATCGTCGGGCATATGGACGAAGTGGGTTTTATCGTTAAGCACATCAGCGCCGACGGCTTTATCCGCTTCGACACCATTGGCTCGTGGTGGAACCAGTCGATGCTGAATCATCAGGTGGCGATCCGCACCCGCAGTGGCGTTAGCATTCCTGGCCTGATGGGATCTATCGCCCCCCACGCGCTGAGCGAGAAGCAAAAGCAGCAACCCGTCGAACACGGCGAGATGTTTATTGATATTGGCGCAGCCAGCGCTGCCGAGGTCGCAGCAAGGGGCGTTGCGGTGGGTGATTTTATTAGCCCACAGCCAAATTTCGCCCGTTGGGGCGATGATCGCATTGTGGCTAAAGCGCTGGATAACCGCGTGGGTTGCGCGCTGATGGTTGAACTGATGCAGCGCGTAAATAATCCTGAGATTACGCTGTTAGGCACCGGCACGGTGGAAGAAGAAGTGGGCCTGCGCGGTGCCCAAACCTCCGCCGAGACCAGTAAACCCGATATGGTGATCGTGTTGGATACCGCCGTGGCGGGCGATATTCCCGGCATCGACACGGTGCATTTCCCGCTGAAGCTGGGCGCTGGGCCGGGGATCATGCTGTTCGATAAGCGCTATTTCCCGAACCAGAAACTGGTGGCGGCGTACAAGGAACATGCCGAAGCTGAATGGATGCCGTGGCAGCTGTGCACCATGAAAACCGGCGCAACCGACGGCGGGCGCTACAACGTCATGGGCGGTGGACGACCGGTAATTTCGCTGTGCCTGCCGACGCGCTATCTGCACGCAAATAGCGCCATGATCTCTGTTCGGGACTATGACGCGCTGCTCACCACGCTTGCCCGGTGGTTGAATCAACTGGACAGCGAGCAAGTGGCTGCCTTTCGTGATTTCCGCTGACGATGCTGAACGCCCGCCAACTCGCTCTGCTGGATATGCTTGAACAGCATAAGCAGCCGATGGCGCAGCTTGCCCGTACGCTGGAGGTCTCCGGGCGCACGGTGCTGCGGGATATCGATTACGTGAATTTCACCCTGAGCGGCGCGGCTGCCATTGTTCAACCGGGTAATGGCGGCTACCAGCTGGAGATTTACGATCGGCATAACTACTTTCGCCTGCTCCAGCGTCATGATATTGATGACCAACTCCTGGCGCTGCTGCTGTTAAACACCTTCACGACGCGTGCACAGCTGGCGGATGCGCTGACCATGCCGGAAAGTATCGTCAGCGATAAACTGCTGCGCCTGAAGCAGCGTTTCGGGCGTACCGTTACGTTAGCCAGCCGCCCCAATGCCGGTCATTTTATTAACGAGCCGGAAGCAAAGCGGATTTTAATTCTGGCGAATCTGATAAAAAAAGATCCCGACATTTGCCAGCCTCAGGGCATCACGACGCGCCTGTATCAGACGCTGCGCGATACGCCGGACAGCCAAAACCCGTTCACCGTCATCAGCAACGATTACCAGGCCTCGGTGCTGTTGGCCGTCTATGCATTACGCAATGCGCTGACGCTATGCCCGCAGACGGAAATAGCGCCGTCGGTACGCGCCCGCTACGACGCGGCGGGGCTTTATCTGGGCGATAACGGCTTACGCCATGCCAGCGCGATTCTCCACGATCTGGCCCAATGCGCCGCGCGCGTAAACCGGAACGGGATTGAACGCGCCGTTAACAGTCTGATGAAGCAATACCGGCTGGAGCCCGCCGACGGGCAGCTTATTGATGATTTAACCGGGCATATCACCCGCTGCGCGGCGTCCCCGGTCTGGCTAAGCGACAGCCGTCAGGGCAGCATGAATCACTTACGCGCTGCCTGGCCGGTGGCCTTCGATTTAAGCATTGGCTTTATTGCCAGTCTGCGGCAGCAGTTGGATATCGCCCTGTTTGACAGCGACCTTATCGGCCTCTATTTCGCCTGCGCACTGGAGCGTAACCCCGGCGAAAAACATGCGTTAATCCTGCTGTGCGAACAAAACGCCATCGCCACCATCAACAAAATGGCGATTGAACGGGAACTGCTGAATTGCCGGGTGATGATCGTTAATACATCCGCAGAACTTGTGGCGCTACGAATCGAAACCGACCCCGTACTGGTGATTAACAACAGTTATTCGGTGATGGACTGTCACGGGCCGGACGTCCTGACCATCAAAAATATCATCGGCGCAGCGGGCATCAGCCTGATCAAAGAGCATCTCGAATCGGCGTTGATTCGCCAGAAAATCAGCGACTGGCTGCCCGCCGCGCACAGCTTTCACTACATCAATCAGCCCAGTGAAAGCTGGCTTGAGATTGTCGAGTCAGTCTGTGAAAAACTGACGGAACGCGGGCAGATCACCGCCGCCGATGCCGCACGGATACGCCAGCGTGAAACCGAAGGCGATAATCTGGTGATCAAACACGTGGCGGTGCCCCATAGCTGGAGCGAGAAGCAGCCACAGTTTCGCGGCTATCTGGTATTACTGGCGAATCCGGTGAAAGTGAATGATGAGAAGGTATTTCACCTGCTGGTGGCCTGCGTCAGCCCTTCCGCGCGTGAAGAGCTGAAGATTTTCAGTTATCTGGCCAGTATGCTGCAACGCCACGACACGCCAGCTATCGCCAGCGCCCGCAGTTACGAGGATTTTGTTAAGTTAATCAGGCTGTAATGACGCGTTGCGGATGGGTATACACCGTGGCCCGGCCCTGTTTAGCAAAGCCCACCAGCGTCAGATTGCAGCGTTGCGCCACCTCCACCGCCAGAGTCGTTGCGGCAGACACCGCAATCAGGATCTCGACGCCGCACAGCGCCGATTTCTGCACCATCTCATAGCTGGCGCGGCTGGAAACCAGCACCGCGCCATCGCGCCAGCCTTCGCGCGCCCGGCGGCCCATCAGTTTGTCCAGCGCCACATGGCGGCCAATATCTTCGTGGCCGCCGAGCATATCACCGCCTGGATTTAACCACGCCGCCGCATGGGTGCAACCGGTCATCTGGCCGATGGGCTGCACGCTGCGCAACTGGCTGACCACGCTATCGAGGTTGTTGAGGTTGAAGGTCTGGGTAAACGGCAGCGGCGCAACCGGCCTGCCAATATCGTTAAGCTGCTCAACGCCGCAAACGCCGCAGCCGGTGCGGCCCGCCAGCGCGCGACGGCGCTCTTTCAGCCCCATAAAACGGCGGCTGGACAGCTCGATTTGCACTTCGATGCCGTTGCAATTGTTAACAATATCCATCCCGAAAATATCCTGGGGGGAGTCAATAATGCCTTCCGATAGTGAAAAGCCCAGCGCAAAAAGCGCCAGATCTTTCGGCGTCGCCATCATCACAACATGGGAAATGCCGTTGTAAACCAGCGCAACGGGAACCTCTTCCGCCAGCCAGTCGCTTTTCGGGTGGGTGAGATCATCGTGCTTCCACAATTCACACGCGCGGACGCCGGTGAACCCGGTCACATTTTCAACACTATCAAGAAGATTGTTATTCACTTTTTGTTAACCGTATTGGAACACCCTTAACACTATTGTGGTATTCTGGGGGAACTATCCCTCCTGGAAGGAGGGCTAATCCAGCAATTCTGAACCTTTGCGGATACAACCGCAAAATAAAAACAAAGACCCAATGAATTTCGTGCGCAGGATAGCGAAAAACAGCGGGGAAGTGACAATGTCAAAACAAGGAGCGATCCATGCAGGTCAGCAGAAGGCAGTTCTTTAAGATCTGCGCTGGCGGTATGGCAGGCACCACGGCAGCAGCGCTGGGCTTTGCCCCCAGCGTCGCGCTTGCGGAAACACGGCAATATAAATTGCTGCGCAGCCGCGAAACCCGTAACACCTGTACATACTGCTCCGTTGGTTGTGGGCTGTTGATGTACAGCCTCGGCGACGGCGCAAAAAATGCGAAAGAATCCATCTTTCACATTGAAGGCGACTCGGACCACCCGGTCAACCGTGGCGCACTGTGCCCGAAAGGCGCAGGTTTAGTCGATTTCATTCACTCAGAAAGCCGTCTCAAAGCCCCGCAATATCGCGCGCCAGGCTCTGATAAATGGCAGGACATCAGCTGGGATGAGGCATTTGACCGCATCGCTAAGCTGATCAAGCAGGACCGCGACGCCAACTTTGTGGCGCAAAATGATAAAGGTGTGACGGTAAACCGCTGGCTCACCACCGGGATGCTGTGCGCATCCGCCTCCAGTAACGAAACCGGTTATTTAACCCAGAAGTTTTCCCGCGCCCTCGGCATGTTAGCCGTGGATAACCAGGCGCGTGTCTGACACGGACCAACGGTAGCAAGTCTTGCTCCAACATTTGGTCGCGGTGCGATGACCAACCACTGGGTAGATATGAAGAACGCCAACCTCATCGTGGTGATGGGTGGGAACGCGGCAGAAGCGCATCCGGTGGGATTCCGCTGGGCGATGGAAGCCAAAATCCACAATGGCGCGAAACTGATTGTTATTGACCCACGCTTTACGCGTACCGCATCGGTGGCCGATTTCTATACCCCGATCCGCTCTGGTACTGACATTGCTTTCCTGTCAGGCGTATTGCTGTACCTGTTAACCAACAACAAATTCAACCGTGAATACGTTGAGGCGTACACCAACGCCAGCCTGATCGTGCGTGAAGATTACGGCTTCGACGACGGCCTGTTTACCGGTTATGACGCCGAAAAACGCAAGTACGACAAAACCTCCTGGAACTACGAGCTGGATGAGAACGGCTTCGCTAAACGCGATACCACGCTGAGCCATCCGCGCTGCGTGTGGAACCTGCTGAAAACGCACGTTTCCCGCTATACGCCGGATGTGGTTGAAAACATCTGCGGCACGCCGAAGGCGGATTTTCTGAAGGTTTGCGAATACATCGCGGAAACCAGCGTTCACGACAAAACTGCATCGTTCCTGTATGCACTGGGCTGGACCCAGCACTCCGTGGGTGCGCAGAACATCCGCACCATGGCGATGATTCAGTTGCTGCTCGGCAACATGGGCATGGCAGGCGGCGGCGTCAACGCCCTGCGCGGTCACTCCAACATTCAGGGCCTGACCGACCTCGGCCTCCTGTCCCAGAGCCTGACCGGCTATATGTCGCTGCCAAATGAGAACCAGCCGGATATCCAGACCTATCTCGCCGCCAACACGCCGAAACCGCTGCTGGAAGGCCAGGTGAACTACTGGGGCAACTATCCGAAATTCTTTGTTTCGCTGATGAAAGCCTTCTATGGCGACAAAGCGACGGCGGAGAACAGCTGGGGTTACGAGTGGCTGCCGAAGTGGGACAAAGGCTACGACGTCCTCCAGTACTTCGACATGATGCACCAGGGCAAAGTGAATGGTTACTTCTGCCAGGGTTTTAACCCGGTGGCCTCATTCCCGAATAAAAACAAGGTTGTGGCGGCGCTATCGAAACTGAAGTTCCTGGTGACCATCGATCCGCTCAATACCGAAACCTCCACCTTCTGGCAAAACCACGGTGAGCAGAACGACGTGGATTCGGCGGCAATCCAGACCGAAGTGTTCCGTCTGCCCTCTACCTGCTTCGCCGAAGAGAACGGTTCTATCGTCAACTCTGGCCGCTGGTTGCAGTGGCACTGGAAAGGCCAGGACGCACCGGGCATCGCGCTGAACGACGGCGAGATCCTGGCGGGTATCTTCCTGCGCCTGCGCAAGATGTACGCTGAAGAAGGCGGCGCGTGCCCGGAGCAGGTGCTGAACATGACCTGGAACTTCCTGACGCCACATAACCCGGCACCGGAAGAAGTGGCGATGGAAAGCAACGGGAAAGCGCTGGCGGATATTACCGACCCGGCCACCGGCGCGGTAATCGTCAAGAAAGGCCAGCAGATCAGCAGCTTCGCGCAGTTACGCGATGACGGCACCACCTCAAGCGGATGCTGGATTTTCGCCGGTAGCTGGACGCCGGAAGGCAACATGATGGCGCGCCGCGATAACTCCGACCCGTCTGGCCTTGGCAACACGCTGGGCTGGGCATGGGCGTGGCCGCTAAACCGCCGCATCCTGTATAACCGCGCCTCCGCCGACCCGCAGGGCCAACCCTGGGATCCGAAGCGCCAGCTTCTGCGCTGGGATGGCGCAAAATGGAGCGGTGCGGATATTCCGGACTACAGCACCGCAGCGCCGGGCAGCGATGTCGGGCCGTTCATCATGCAGCCGGAAGGCATGGGACGTCTGTTCGCTATCGATAAGATGGCCGAAGGTCCGTTCCCGGAACACTACGAGCCGTTTGAAACGCCGCTCGGCACCAACCCGCTTCACCCGAATGTGGTGTCCAACCCTGCCGCCCGCGTCTTTAAACATGACCTGGAAGCGATGGGTAAAGCCGATAAGTTCCCGTATGTCGGGACCACCTATCGTCTGACGGAGCACTTCCACTACTGGACCAAGCACGCCCTGCTCAACAGCATCGCCCAGCCGGAACAGTTTGTGGAAATCGGTGAGAAGCTGGCTAACAAGCTGGGCATCGTCCAGGGCGATACCGTGAAAGTCTCCTCTAACCGTGGCTATATCAAAGCCAAAGCGGTGGTGACCAAGCGTATTCGCACCCTGAAAGTGAACAATCAGGACGTCGATACCATCGGCATTCCGATCCACTGGGGCTACGAGGGCGTGGCGAAAAAAGGCTTTATCGCGAACACGTTGACGCCGTTTGTCGGCGACGCCAATACCCAAACGCCAGAATTTAAGGCGTTCCTGGTGAACGTGGAAAAGGTGTAACGGAGACGACTTATGGCTTATCAATCGCAAGACATTATCCGTCGTTCCGCGACTAACGGTTTCACTCCCGCGCCCCACGCGCGGGAACACCAGCAAGAGGTGGCGAAACTTATCGACGTGACCACCTGCATCGGCTGTAAAGCCTGTCAGGTGGCCTGTTCCGAGTGGAATGACCTGCGTGACGTGGTGGGAAATAACGTCGGGGTGTATGACAACCCGGCAGATCTCACCGCGAAATCCTGGACGGTGATGCGCTTCTCGGAAGTGGAGCAGAACGACAAACTGGAATGGCTGATCCGCAAAGACGGCTGTATGCACTGCGCCGACCCGGGCTGCCTGAAGGCATGCCCGGCGGAAGGGGCAATCATTCAGTACGCTAACGGCATCGTCGATTTCCAGTCAGAGCAGTGCATCGGCTGCGGCTACTGCATCGCCGGCTGCCCGTTCGACGTGCCGCGCCTGAACCCGGAAGACAACCGCGTCTATAAATGCACCCTGTGCGTAGACCGCGTCACCGTGGGCCAGGAACCGGCGTGTGTGAAAACCTGTCCGACCGGGGCGATTCATTTCGGCTCGAAAGAGGACATGAAAGAGCTGGCCAGCGAGCGCGTGGCGGAACTGCAAACCCGTGGTTACGACAAAGCGGGCCTGTACGATCCGGCGGGCGTGGGCGGGACGCATGTGATGTATGTACTGCATCACGCCGACAACCCGAATCTGTATCACGGGCTGCCGGAGAACCCGGAAATCAGCGACACCGTTAAATTCTGGAAAGGCGTCTGGAAGCCGCTGGCCGCGATTGGCTTTGCCGCGACCTTTGCCGCCAGCGTGTTCCACTATGTCGGCGTCGGCCCGAACCGGGCGGATGATGAAGAAGACAATCTTCACGAGGAGAAAGACCAGACTCGTGACGATCGAGAGGAGGGGCGCAAATGAGGAAACGTAACACCATCGTGCGCTACACCGCGCCCGAGCGCATCAACCACTGGGTCACCGCCTTCTGCTTCATCCTGGCGGCGGTGAGCGGGCTGGGGTTCCTGTTCCCCTCCTTCAACTGGCTGATGCACATCATGGGGACGCCGCAGCTGGCGCGCATCGTCCACCCGTTTGTCGGGGTGGTGATGTTTGCGTCGTTTATCATCATGTTTTTTAGATATTGGCACCACAATCTAATCAATCGTGAGGATATCTTTTGGGCGAAGAATATTCGTAAGATCATCGTTAACGACGAAGTAGGTGACACCGGGCGTTATAACTTCGGCCAGAAGTGCGTTTTCTGGGCGGCGATTATCTTCCTGGTGTTGCTGTTGGTGAGCGGCGTCATCATCTGGCGCCCATATTTTGCACCCGTCTTCTCGATTCCGGTGATCCGCGTGGCGCTAATGGTACATTCGTTTGCCGCGGTCGCCCTGATTGTGGTTATTATGGTGCATATTTACGCCGCTCTGTGGGTGAAAGGCACCATAACCGCAATGGTCGAAGGCTGGGTCACCTCCGCATGGGCGAAGAAACATCACCCGCGCTGGTATCGCGAAGTGCGCGAAAAACAGGATAAATCGACTGAATGAGTATTCGCATCATCCCGCAAGATCAGCTGGAGAAGGGCGAAAAACATACGGCGGATATGATTCCGCCGTTATTGTTCCCCCGGCTGAAAAACCTCTATAACCGCCGCGCAGAGCGTCTGCGCGAGCTGGCTGAAAGCAACCCGCTGGGCGACTATCTGCGCTTCGCCGCGCTGATCGCCCATGCCCAGGAAGTGGTGCTGTACGACCACCCGCTGGAGATTGATTTAACGGCGCGCATCAAAGAGGCCGCCGCGCAGGGTAAACCGCCGCTGGATATCCACGTCCTGCCGCGCGACGCCCACTGGCAGAAGCTTCTGCACTCCATGATTGCCGAGCTGAAGCCAGAAATGAGCGGCACGGCGCTGGCCGTCATCGAAAATCTGGAAAAGGCCTCCGGCCCGGAACTGGAAGAGATGGCGAGCGCGCTGTTTGCTGCCGATTTCAGTACCGTCAGCAGTGATAAAGCTCCGTTTATCTGGGCGGCGCTGTCGCTCTACTGGGCGCAAATGGCGAGCCTGATCCCCGGTAAAGCGCGCGCGGAATACGGCGAGCAGCGCCAGTTCTGCCCGGTGTGCGGCTCAATGCCGGTTTCCAGCATCGTGCAGATTGGCACCACCAACGGCCTGCGCTATTTGCACTGCAACCTGTGCGAAACCGAGTGGCATGTGGTGCGCGTGAAATGCAGTAACTGCGAGCAAACCCGTGATTTGCACTACTGGTCGCTCGATAGCGAACAGGCAGCCATCAAAGCGGAAAGCTGCGGCGACTGCGGCACTTACCTGAAGATCCTGTATCAGGAAAAAGACCCGAAAGTTGATGCGGTAGCGGACGATCTGGCTTCGCTGGTGCTGGATGCGCGTATGGAGCAAGAGGGCTTTGCCCGTAGCTCTATTAACCCGTTCCTGTTCCCGGGCGAAGGGGAGTAATTCCCCTGTCGCGTTAATTCCCGTCTTCGGTTGAGGGCGGGAATTAATTTAATAAATAGGGAATCACCACGCCGTCCAGCCCGCTAAAGTCTTTACTGTTCCGCGTAATGAGCTGACGAGCATTAACCTGCGCTGTTGCCAGAATAATCGCATCAGGCAACTTCATGTTGTGCTGCTGGCGGAGCATCACGCTACGTTCTGCAACCTCTGGCGAAATCGGCAAAACCGTAAAGGTACCCAGCGCTTCACGAGTAGGGGATTCCTGGTTGTATTTTTTTGCCCCCACCATCACTTCCATCCACGTGATCAGGCTGATAGCACGGTTAACCGGATAGTGTTCCAGCGTCTTTCCCGCCTGGGCATGCCCGCAAAATAAATCAATTAAGATATTAGTATCAAATAGAGCCAGCCCTTCCATGCTTTACCACTCCTCACGTAATTTGCGCTCATATTCAAGCCCATCTTCAACGCCCTCCCCCCACAGTCCCTGAGCCCGCTGAATAACATCCTGGGTCTGTCGATCAAGATATTGCTCTATGGCTTCACGTAATAATTCTGCGCGTGGAAGATTGCGCCGCTGTTTAAGATGATCGAGTCGGCGGATAGCGTCGTCAGACAGATCAAGAAGTATTCTTCCCATAGCATCCTCGAATGTCATTAGCATATATCACCTCAGTATATCATTTTTGCCTGGTTAGCAATCACCTTACCCTGTGTAAGCCTGACACTTTTAAAAACCGAAATTAACCTTTCGCGCTGTAACAAATCATGTTTTGCGAGATGCTTTCCAGAGGCTTTTTTTAGTAAATCAGATGTTATTACTCGCGAGATGCTTTTGACTGGCTATGATGCCTATCTGACCACCTGCCAGCGCTGGCCTGGCGTGTGGCAGACCGAAGATAACAGAACGCCGCCCGAAGGCGGCGGTGAAGAAGATTTACAGCGTGACGCTAAACGACAGTTCGCCGCTAATCGGAGTAATAATAATGCCTAACTCACCCGGGCACGAACTGGCATTGGCAACCTCTCTGAGTTGGTGAATATTGCGCAGGCAGAGCGTCCAGTTGGTGGCATTGCCTTCACCGTGCACCATCAGCTTATGGCCCTCGCGCTTAACATACAGCGTAAAAGCCACCGAACCGTTTGCCATCGGCACGTCGCACTGCGCTTCCCTGCCATCATCAAGGTTGAACAGCTGGAATGCGGTGCCATCATGCCATGCGTAATCCGGCTTCTGGTCATTATTTCCAAGGGCGAGCAGCGTGTTGTCGCGCACGTACACCGGCAGGCTTGAGAAGTCATGGCGCTGTTTCAGCCAGCGGCTGCCTGACTGTTCGTCGTTATGCCACAGATGTGCCCAGCGGCCTTCCGGTAGCCAGAACGACACCTCTCCCGCCTCGCTGAACACAGGGGCCACCAGCAAGGAATCGCCCAGCATATACTGGCGGTCGAGGTAATCGCAGGCCGGATCGTCCGGGAATTCGAGCATCATGGCGCGCATTATCGGCGTACCGCAGGCATTCGCCGTGACCGCCTGGCGGTACAGATAGGGCATTAAGCGGCATTTCAGCTCGGTGAAGTGGCGCACCACGTCGCAGGCTTCGTCATCATACGCCCACGGCACCCGCCAGGATTTGCTGCCGTGCAGGCGGCTGTGGCTGGAAAGCAGCCCAAAAGCGCACCAGCGTTTGTAAACGTGCGCGGGCGCGGTGTTCTCGAAGCCGCCGATATCATGGCTCCAGAATCCAAAACCCGACAGCCCAATGGATAACCCGCCGCGCAGGCTCTCCGCCATGGATTCATAGTTGGCATAGCAATCGCCGCCCCAGTGTACCGGGAACTGCTGCGCGCCCACGGACGCCGAGCGGGCAAACAGCACCGCCTCTTCTTCGCCGAGGGTCTTTTTCAGCACGTCCCACACCAGCTCGTTGTAGACGAAAGCGTAATGGTTATGCATTTTCTGTGGGTCGGACCCGTCATACCACACCACATCGGTGGGGATGCGTTCGCCGAAGTCGGTTTTGAAGCAGTCCACGCCCATCTTCACCAGCCGCTTCAGATGATCGGCGTACCATGCGCTCGCCGCCGGGTTGGTGAAATCGACAATCGCCAGGCCTGGCTGCCATTTATCCCACTGCCACACCGCGCCGTTCGGGCGCTTCAGCAGATAGCCTTTCTCCATTCCTTCGCGGAACAGCGGCGATTTTTGGCCGATATAGGGGTTGATCCACACGCAGATTTTCAGGCCGCGGGCTTTCAGGCGCTGCAACATGCCCAACGGATCCGGGAACGTCGCCGGGTCCCATTCAAAATCGCACCACTGGAACGCCTTCATCCAGAAGCAGTCGAAGTGGAACACGTGCAGCGGCAGCCTGCGCTCGGCCATACCGTCGATAAAACGGTTCACGGTGGCTTCGTCGTAATTGGTGGTAAACGAGGTGGTGAGCCACAGACCAAACGACCACGCGGGCGGCAACGCCGGGCGGCCCGTCAGGCGGGTATAGCGGTCCAGCACCGCTTTCGGCGTCGGTCCGTCGATCACAAAATATTCGAGATACTCCCCTTCCACGCTGAACTGCACTTTCGAGACTTTCTCAGAACCGATTTCAAACGACACGCACTCAGGATGATTCACCAGCACGCCGTAGCCGCGATTGGTCAGGTAAAACGGGATGTTCTTGTACGCCTGCTCAGTGCTGGTGCCACCGTCGCGGTTCCAGGTCTCCACCGTCTGGCCGTTGCGCACCAGCGCGGTAAAACGCTCGCCCAGGCCGTATACGGTTTCGCCCACGCTGAGATCCAGCCGCTCGAACATATACTGGCGCGAGGCAATGCCGTCCTGCACGTAACCGTTGTTTTTCATCTGGCTGCCAGTGATGCGCACGCCATCACGCAGGAAATCGAGCGCCCAGTTTTCACCTTTGGTCACCCGCACGCTCAAATCGCCGCTTTTCAGTTCAGCAAATTCCGGCGTGTTGCGTATCTCAACCTGCACATTATCCATCACGTTAAGCGGGTAATGCGGGCCGTTGTCGACTGCGCCCTGAAAATGCTCAATACGCACGCCGATGATGCCCTGCTGCGGGGAGAAAAAGCGCAGGGTGAATAACGGCGTGTCGAGCTGCCAGGTACGCTCGCGCACGTCGCGCGGCGCGGCATACACCACCATCTCGTTGCCATGCTGTTCAACATCAAACACCTGAAGCGGATGCGTTAACGTCAAGCCCGGCTGGATAAGCCAGTTTCCATCGCTGATTTTCATCTGTTATCCCTCTGAATGATTCAGGTCTTTGCTGACCGGTGACTTTTCAAATTCCCGCTGATGGCTGCGCGCGCTCTGCCCCAGCTCGTTGAGGATGTTGCGTAATAGCGGCGTTTTCAGGGTGTAGAAGCGTTTGGCGATGAGGGCGCTCAGCACGTAACAGATGCCCGGCACGAGGGTAAACAGCGCAATGATAATGGTGATGGTGGCGCTATTTTGCGTGTGTGCGGAGGCGTCATAGCCGCCGCCTGCCAGCATCCAGCCGATCAGCGCGCCGCCCAGCGCCAGGCCCAGTTTCAGTACAAACAGCGTACCCGCAAAGCTGATGCCGGTGAGGCGTTTGCCGTTGCGCCATTCGCCGTAGTCCACGGTATCGGACATCATGACCCACTGGATCGGCGTGACGAGCTGGTGCAGTACGCCGATGGCGAAGATAAACACGAACATCAGGACGGTGGATTCCAGCGGCACAAAGAACATCGCGACGCTTAACATCGCCAGCGCGGCGTTGGTCCACCAGAACACGCTGACTTTGCATTTCCAGTCGGTGAGCGGTTTGGCGAGGGCGCTGCCAATCAGGTTACCAACGCAGTAAATGCCGAGGAACCAGGAGAACAATCCCGCATCCCCCATAATCCAGGTGACGTAATACATCATCGCCCCGCCGCGCACGCACACCGCCAGGATATTGAGGAGGGTGAGCAGCCCGACGACACGCCACTGGTCGTTTTGCAGGATATCGCGCAAATCTTCACGCATGGTGGAGGTGCTGGGTGGCGCTTCGACGCGCTCTTTGGTGGTAAAGAAGCAAAACGCCAGCATCAGAAAGGCGACTACCGCCAGCACGGCGATCCCACCCTGGAACCCGAACGCCTTGTCATCGCCGCCAATCAATTTTACCAGCGGCATCATCAGGACCGTGGAGAGCATGCCGCCGAGGGTCGCCAGCACGAAGCGCCAGGATTGCAGAGAGATACGTTGCTCCGGGTCGCTGGTGATCACACCGCCCAGCGCGCAGTACGGGATATTAACCACCGTATACATCAGGGTCAGCAGCGTATAGGTGACGGCGGCGTAAATCATTTTCCCACTCATGCTCAGGTCTGGCGAGCTGTAGGCGAACACGCACACCACGCCGAAAGGCAACGCGCCGAAAAGCACCCACGGACGAAATTTGCCCCAGCGGCTGCGGGTGCGGTCGGCAATCAGGCCCATCGCCGGGTCGGAAATGGCATCCAGCGCGCGGGCCAGCAGGAACATGGTGCCGACAAACCCGGCTGGAATACCGAAGATGTCAGTATAAAAAAACATCATATAAAGCATGACGTTATCAAACACGATATGGCTGGCGGCATCTCCCATGCCGTAGCCAATCTTCTCTTTAACCGATAACACTTGATCGCTCATGGCGGCCATCCTTATCACACAGCGTAAAATTTCGCTTAAGGTGTTTTAGCCCCGCACAGCGACGCGTGGAATTGTGTTTTCTGGTTATTTATTTATGTTAATTGTTTTCTGTGATCGAATTAACTCATTGATATTTAAATTAATTAGTTTTTGTGACAGATAGAATTTTCTTATTCATACGGTAGATGATTTTTGTTTACGCGTAAGGCGAGAAAAAAGAACGCAGCGGGTATTGGTAAGCGCCTGAAACGCGCCTATAATGCGCCGGCCTCCATGTAGCAATGAAGGCTCGGAAGATCGTCGTCTCCGGTGAGGCGGCTGGACTTCAAATCCAGTTGGGGTCGCCAGCGATCCCGGGCAGGTTCGACTCCTGTGATCTTCCGCCAAAATTGCTCCACCCCCATCCGAGAAAGTCTCAAAAACCCTTTATTTTCAATAATAATTGTCAATTACTTATCCGTAACCGTCCAGTAAGTTCTCCCTGAATCCGTGAAAAATATGTATAGTGGTGTGTATAGATTTTTTATACACATTTTGACTTATACACATGGCACTTACAGACATACAAATCAGACGAGCAAAACCTCAGGAAAAACCCTACACCTTGAACGATGGGCAAGGCCTGTCATTGCTTATCAATCCCGATGGTTCGAAGGGCTGGCGGTTCCGTTTTCGCCTCGCTGGAAAAGCGCGGTTAATGTCATTTGGCAACTACGACTTGATAAGCCTTGCTGAAGCTCGTGAAAAGCGCGAGATCGCACGTAAGCAAGTTGCTAATGGCATTGATCCGGTTGAAGAACGGAAGGCGCAAAAACTGGCACAGCAGCTTTCAACAGAAAACTCATTCGAAGCCATAAGCCGCGAATGGCATGCAAACAAAGCCGACCGCTGGACAGTGGCATACCGCGACGAAATCATTAAGACCTTCGAGCAAGATGTTTTCCCGTTCATCGGCAAACGTCCTATAGGTGAGATCAAACCTTTAGAATTGCTTGAAGTGCTGCGACGAATAGAGAAACGTGGAGCACTGGAGAAAACACGTAAGGTACGCCAGCGGTGCGGAGAGGTTTTTCGCTACGCGATCATAACTGGCCGAGCTGAATATAACCCTGCCCCTGATTTAGCTATCGCATTGGCCGTACCGAAGCAAAAACATCATCCTTTTTTATCCGCCGAAGAATTGCCTCATTTTATTCGGGATCTTGAAGCGTATACCGGCAGCATCATCACTAAAAATGCGACGAAGATAGTTATGCTTACTGGTGTACGAACGCAAGAAATGCGCTTCGCCACATGGGAAGAAGTTGATTTGGACAAAGGGATTTGGGAAATCCCCGCAGAACGAATGAAAATGCGCAGGCCGCATATTGTTCCTTTATCTACCCAGGTCATTGACCTATTTAGGCAACTCAAACCTGTTACCGGTCATTACCCTTATATTTTTATCGGCAGAAACAACCGCAGTAAGCCAATCTCGAAAGAAAGTGTGACGCAAGTCATTGAACTTCTTGGTTACAAAGGTCGTGCGACAGGTCACGGATTTAGACACACAATGTCGACTATCCTACATGAACAAGGATTTGATAGTGCATGGATTGAAATGCAACTTGCACATGTGGATAAAAATAGTATTCGAGGAACATATAACCATGCTCAGTACCTTGAAAGAAGAAGGGAAATGCTTCAGTGGTATAGCAACTATCTTTTAAAGTAATAATTTCCATTAAGGATTTCGAATGAAAATAATATCTTTATTTAATCATAAAGGTGGCGTTAGTAAGACAACTACGACTTTTAACATGGGGTGGATGCTAGCTGATCTTGGCTATAAAGTTTTAATAGTTGATGCTGATCCACAATGTAATTTGACGGCCTTAGCTTTGGGTTATTCGACCACTGATGATTTTGATGAAATATATAAAAACAATCCAAACTGTGATATTTATAGTTGCATCAAACCTGTTGTAGATGGTTCTTTAGGAAAAGTTATACCATCCGACCCATTAGTCACAACAAATCCAAATTTAAGTTTATTGTGTGGTAGCATCTATTTATCAGAAATTGAAACACAGATTGGAGTTGCGCTGACAACCAGCGCTGCTATTCCCGCAATTAGAAATATCCCCGGCAGTATCGGAGCTTTTTTGCGTGAGACAGCACGGAAACATGATTTTGATTATGTCCTTGTTGACATGAGCCCCAGCGTTGGAGCATTAAATGAATGTCTCTTAATGTGCAGTGACTATTTTATAGTTCCTACATCACCAGATTTCTTCTGTGCTCAGGCAATAAAGTCACTCGCGAAAGTCCTTCCTAGATGGAACAGCGAGATAAATAGCTTTAGAGATAGTAAAATATTATATCCATTCCCTATTGAACCACCGAAATTCATCGGCTTTATATCTCAGAAGTATCGTCCAAGAAACAATTTACCAGTAAAATCTTTTCAAAGATGGATTGATATCATCAAAGATGAGGTCACTAATACATTAATACCAGCTTTAAATCCTATCAATATGTCTATTTCGGCTTATGATTTTGAAAATGCCTGCCCGTCAAAAGAGCCTTTTAATTTAGCGAATATTTCAGATTTTAACTCACTAATTGCTCAATCTCAAAAACATAGTACCCCGGTATTTTCCCTCTCAGATGCACAAATCGAGCAAAATGGAGTAATACTGGATACAATGAAAGAAAACAGGAACGAGTTCAGCAATAATTTTAATGAGTTAGCTCGTTCAGTTGCTACGTTGGCAATTTGATAATACTTAGACCGAGGCTACGTTCAGCTCGGTCTAAAATGCTTATTTTAGTGAATTAGGATAAATAGTATATCAATCGCAATGATCTAGAATGAATTTTACCCACTGCGCGTATCTATAATCACCTACTTTTATTGAGTAGGTTTGCAAGTTATCAAGCCGGTGTGGCTCTTGCTTTGAATAGAAAAAGAGTAATTCTCCACCTTCCCAATTGCATACTATCTTCCTTAAATAAACCTCATCAGAAACTGCTAACCCATGGAAGTCAGCTTCACATGGAAATCTTGAATTTAGATATCTAGTCGCTTCCATAAACAATAAAACTATGTCTATGAAATCTTCTGCTTCCTCAAGAGTTGCATCTCGATACTCGTGCTCAATTTCATTTCTTATTTTATTTATTTTATCTATTACTCTAGGTCTAACTATTCCAACTCCTTCTAGGAAATCCATCTTTTTTGGAAAGTTCCTTAGATTCTTCTGGAAGTATTCGCCACCACAAAACGCTCGACAAAGAATATCCACTCTCATATGTAATGCCGATTTTGCATTTCGCACTGCATTATTCAGATTTCGGCGTTCATTTCCTGAATTCAAATCATCAATTGCATCTTGTAAGTATGTAGTAGGTTTTAAATAATCTTTTTGCCCTATATGGCTCCAGCAGCAATCTGGGTAAACATCTTCGTCCAAATCATCAGGAATCAACACAATACGCCCTCCTAAGAATAGAGTTATAATTATTTCCTTCACGTACTTTCAGATTGAATTTACCAAGATTTTATATTACATAAGAAAATGGTGCTAATCCCGATTGAATAACTCACAATTGCAGTAATCATAGCATATCTGTGTCTCGCAAATCTTTCATTGACCCTATGGCTTAATGTAACCCAAAGTTATTAGATGTAAGGTCAGCGCGCAATGCTTTCCCCGCCTCGCCTGCACGCTTCGTGGGTCTGTTTTCATGTAGGTGCATGGCGAGGCTCAAGATGCAACAGGCCCGAATGCATCAGATGAATGCATGGGCAGGAGGTGAATGCTTTAAGAGGCAACAGCATCAACACCGAAATAACTGATTTCCTTCATCCTCCGGGCGGCCTTTTCTTGCACTTCTCCTGACCGACTCAGAGGCTCGCCTCGCCCTGGAACGGCACCGCACCATCCACCGAGACTCCCACGAACCCGAGCGGCGCAGCGAAAAGCTCAGGCCGCTAAATTAAATATAATTAAATAAATACGTTACCGCTGGCGCGCAGTGCTTTCCCCGCCTCGCCTGCCCGCTTAAGGGATCGGTTTTAATGCAGGTGCATTTACGGGCTCAGGCCGCGCCGTTACTGGCGCGGGAAGGGGTCAAAAGGGTACATAAACGCATGCAAAACCATGCACCCTGTGGATGCATGGCTTAATTCAGGAAAAACAGCAGGTTTTTCGGGGATTTTCAGGCGGGGCGTTGCGCGGTCATTTCTGCACACCGGCGCGCATAAATCCGGTGCTGAACGGGTGTATATTTTTGCTGATTATCCACCCGCGAAGCCGCATCGGGCCTGCGTCCGGCGGCGGTTAAAATGTCATTATCCTGCGCACAGTAACTAACTTCTTTTTCGTCGCTCAGCCAGTTGTTCAGGGCTTCGCGAAAATAACCGGCGGCACGGTCGAGGGCACGGTGTCTGACCAGCTCCGGCTGGCCGTTCAGCGCCTTTAATTCCGGGGCCAGTACGGCGGCAAGCGTTGCGCCGTGCTGCTGCATAAATCCGTCAAGACCGTTCTGCATACTGACGCGCTGTAATGCTTCATGCGAGCGGATATAGCGACCGGCCGCCTGGTTAATCTGCCATTTTTTCACGTCGATAATTTCGCGCAGCTCCGCAAGTCTCACCGGGCAGTTTTCAGTGTCACCGGTCAGGTACTGATAGAGCGCCTGCTCTGCCTGCGTCAGTTCAGCTTTAAGCGTCAGCCAGGCGGCTTTGTCTGCCTGACAGACTTCAGAGGCCTGTTGTGTGGTTAATGTGGTCACGGTTATTTTCCTGTCAGATTACTGCGTGGCGGATGGTCGCTGCGTTCTGGCCCTGCCGGACTCAGCTTTAATAAAATCATCCGCCTCACCCCCTTCTGACGGCGGGCGGATAATACTGTCGATGGATTCCATCGAACGGAAACTTGCTGAACAGAGCAGATTGGTGCACTGGTAATAGCGGTGTTTCACACTTTCCGACAGATAGCGGCTGGTACGGGCGTGTGCCGCCTGTTTGCAGAACGGGCAGTGGATCATGATTTACTCCTTCATCCCGTTACCGGCTTTTTTTGCGGCCAGTGACTGCGCGAGTTTCAGACGGCTGACCGGGCTGTTATAAAGCTTCATATCCACACCGGTCAGCGCCGGGCGGTGCATGCCGGTAACGGACAGCACCGGCTCCTGGTCCAAGTCAAACTGATACATGACCGTCCTTCTCATCAGGCTTTCCCCGAGTTCACGGGCAGCGGTGGCGTGTGCCGCCGTGTCTCCCCGCAGCTCCAGCGAACGGACACGCAGCACAAAAGCACGTACCAGCGCTGTGTCGATGCCGGTCTGCGCACAGGCCCATTCCCCGTCTGCATAAGTGGTGAATGCTGTGTTGTGGGTGGCCGTGTATTTATCAGCCGTGCCACATGCGCCGAGCATCGCACGGGATTTATCATCCTCCAGTTCAGCAATCAGGGCGGTGAACTCCTCCGCCAGCTCGCGGCTGGCAATACGCTGACTGTGTTCGGCTTTCATTTCGGGGGTGATGTTGCCGCGCAGGCTGCGAAACCGGCTGCGCCAGCTCTGCTCCGCCTCGGCACTTTCATCCCGTGCGGCCTGCCGCTCCTGCTCGCTGCGACGAATGGCCGCCTCAATGTCATACAACTTTTTCATGCTGGCCATATGCGCGTCACGGGCCTGCGTGAATGCATCCAGTGCAACGGCCACGCGCTGTTCGTTTTCCTTCTGCTGGTTTTCGCCCATCGACTTCATGGCGGTGGCAATAATTTCTGCTGGCTTAATCATTTCAGGTTCTCCGTGTGTTCAACCTGAATAAATTCTGCCGCGACCCAGACAACAAGACGATTCATTCCAGTTGTGGCAGGTCTGGCACAAAGAGAGGAAAACCCGGCTCGCCAGAAAGAGGTGGCAGGAAAACCTTACTTACCGTTTGTTTTTTTACTTATAACTGTTCACTCTGTTCACCGGAAATAAAATAATAAGTAATACAGTAATTTAAAGGATGAACAGTTGAGGGTATGACTGTTCACCGTCTGTTCACCACTGTTCACCTTGCCTGTTTTGGTGAACGTTTGACTCTTAGACTTTTTTCCGGTTAATCAGCATTAAATTAATAAATACAAGTAATCAGGAACGGGCCATTACTTTGCCAACATTTGCCAAAAAGTGGCCAACGTTTGCCACGGTATAAAAAACGCTCTGTTGTGTGGTCAGCTACCACAAAATGACTTGTTGCCCTGCGGCAAAATATTCACAGAATAGAGAGCTACCCGAGGCCGGACGGACACGACCGGCACTGTATGGACTTTACGAGGTAGCCCGATGCTCACAGTTTCTTTTCTCTCATATCCCGCACATTTCACGGCGCAGTTTTATTTAACTGGTGCAATTTGTGATGTCTTTAAGACTGATGAATAACTAATAACACCACCGCATTTTTCAGATTAATTAGCAATTAAAGCTCCTTTGTATATGCAATTCAGTTATGGCCGGTTTTGATTAGTTTTTACAGGTTTTGTTTTGTTTTTACCGGCCTGTAGTCAATGTTTATTTCATTAAAAAACAAACATGACCTGAAGAAAAATATACACATAATAGGGAGCTACCCGAGGCCGGACGGACATGACCGGCACTGTATGGACTTTATGAGGTAGCCCGATGCACACTGTTTTTTCTTCCCCGTCTTCTGCCCCTGCCGCGCCACTTATGCCGGTCTCTGACAGCGTTCAGGAACGTTTTATCCGTCTGCCCGAAGTGATGCACCTGTGCGGCCTGTCACGCTCCACCATTTACGACCTCATCAGCCGCGAGGCTTTCCCGAAACAAATCTCGCTCGGCGGGAAAAACGTGGCGTGGGCACAGTCGGAAATCACCGCATGGATGGCTGACCGTATCGCCGACCGTAACCGGGGATATGACGCATGATGACCGCTCTGCAAAAAGCCCCTTTTTCTGGCTTGCGCCCGTTGTGGGTTTCCTGGTACAGTTTCCCCGCTGTCGCAAAATCGGCAGCCGGGCGTAGGAACCCGAGTTACTTATTGGCGACAACAGACGCGCCTTGCGTCTTTTTTTACGTCGTTGCTCTGGCACACCCATTTTTCGGGCTGTGGTGTTTCTGCATACATCATGGTCTCGCAAGCATAATGGTGGTCCGGGCGGGGCAGCCTTCGGGCTGGCCGGTTTCCAATAAGGCCGGTATTCCTACCCCCGTCCGGGTCACCACCCATGAGTGTAGGAACTCCGGTGGTGGCAATAACCGCTACTTATTGGAGTCTGCCGTCATGGCTACTATCCTCGCCCCGTCATACCCTCAGTTCGTCTTTGTCTTTGCGGCCATCCGTCGCGCTGACCGTAAACCCCGTGTCCGTATGCTGCGCACCGTTGCCGGTGACGAGCGCTCTGCCCGCCGTGCCCTTGTCCGTGATTATGTCCTGTCATTTGCCGGTCGCCTGCCGGTTGTGGAGGTGCGCCCGTGAAAGAGCTGACCCTGACCATCACCCACGCTGACCTTGTGAGCCTTGAGCATCTGCGTAACGTCGGCCAGTTCGTCGGCGAAATGTTACAGTTACAGGACACCACCACCGGTCACGACACGGAACAGCATTTACAGCTCGCCTCGGTCATTCATCTTATGACCGCCCGCCTCGACGATGTGGTCGAGCGCTGTAACCAGCGCTGGCTCACTGAGGAGGTACGCGCATGAAACAGCCATTACCGCCCGTACTGCGCGCCGCGCTCTATCGCCGTGCCGTGGCCTGTGCCTGGCTGACCCTGTGCGCGCGTCAGCAGCGTTATCCGCACCTGACCCTCGACACGCTGGAAAGTGCCATTGCCGCCGAGCTGGAGGGCTTCTACCTGCGCCAGCACGGCGAGGAAAAGGGCCGCCTGATTGCCTGTGCCCTGCTGGAAGATTTAATGGAAGCCGGGCCGCTTAAGGCCGCCCCGTCATTGTCCTTTCTCGGGCTGACCGTGATGGATGAATTATGCGCCCGCCACATCACCGCGCCGGTACTGCACTGAGGGAGACCACCACAATGAAAATGAACGTAACGGAAACCCTGAAACAGGCATGCGGCCACTGGCCGCGCATTCTCCCGGCGCTGGGTGTGAAGGTGATTAAAAACCGTCATCAGGCCTGTCCGGTGTGTGGCGGCTCTGACCGCTTTCGCTTCGATGATAAAGAGGGGCGCGGGACGTGGTTCTGTAACCAGTGCGGCGCGGGGGATGGCCTGAAACTGGTTGAGAAGGTGTTTGACGTCTCACCCTCAGAAGCCGCCGGAAAGGTCAGCGCCCTGACCGGCAGCCTGCCGCCGGTTGCCCCGGAAATGATTGCGGCCGCAGAAGCCGGAACGGAGGCTGACCGAAAAGCGGCCGTCGCGCTTGCCGCAAAACTCATGACGAAAACGCGCACGGCCACCGGTAACGCCTACCTGACCCGCAAGGGCTTTCCCGCGCATGAATGCCTGACCCTGACGGTCACGCACAAAACCGGCGGCGTGACCTACTGCTCCGGTGATGTGGCCGTGCCGCTTTATGATGAAAGCGGGGTGCTGGTAAATCTCCAGCTTATCAATGCAGACGGCATTAAACGCACCCTGAAGGGCGGCGCGGTGAAAGGGTGCTGTCACACCCTTGAAGGGAAAAAACAGGTCGGGAAACGTCTGTGGATTGCGGAGGGCTATGCGACCGCGCTCACCGTGCATCACCTGACCGGTGAAACCGTGATGGTGGCGCTGTCCTCCGTGAACCTTCTTTCTCTGGCGAGCCTTGCCCGTCAGAAGTACCCGACCTGTCAGATTATCCTTGCCGCCGACCGTGACCTTAACGGCGTGGGCCAGACAAAAGCGGCAGCGGCCGCACAGGCCTGTGACGGTACTGTCGCCCTGCCGCCGGTGTTTGGTGACTGGAATGATGCGTTTGTCCGGCAGGGCGAGGAGGCCACGCGCCGGGCGATTTATGACGCCATCCGCCCGGCGGCGCAGAGCCCGTTCGACACCATGAGCGAGGCAGAATTTACCGCCATGAGCGCCAGTGAAAAGGCGATGCGGGTGCATGAGCACTACGGCGAGGCGCTGGCGGTGGATGCGAACGGCCAGCTTCTGTCCCGCTATGATGCAGGTATATGGAAAATCATTCCTCCGTCTGAATTTGCCCGCGATGTGGCCGGGCTGTTTCAGCGTCTGCGCGCCCCGTTTTCATCGGGGAAAATTGCCTCCGTGGTGGAAACCCTGAAACTGATTATTCCTCAGCAGAACACCCCGGCGCGGCGGCTGATTGGCTTTCGTAACGGTGTACTGGATACCGGCACAGGCATTTTCAGCCCACACCACAAATCACACTGGATGCGCACCCTGTGCGATGTCGATTTTACGCCACCGGTTGAAGGGGAAACGCTGCAAACCCACGCACCGCATTTCTGGCGCTGGCTTGACCGTGCCGCCGGTGGCCGGGCTGACAAACGCGATGTGATACTCGCCGCGCTGTTTATGGTGCTGGCTAACCGCTACGACTGGCAGCTCTTTCTTGAAGTGACCGGGCCGGGTGGCAGCGGCAAAAGTATACTGGAGAAAATAGCGACCCTGCTTGCCGGTGAGGATAATGCCACGTCAGCAGATATTGATATGCTGGAAGACCCCCGCAAGCGTGCCGCCCTGACGGGTTTCTCGCTTATCCGTCTGCCGGACCAGGAGAAATGGAGCGGTGACGGTGCCGGGCTTAAGGCCATCACCGGCGGCGATGCAGTCTCGGTTGACCCGAAATACCAGAACCCGTACTCGACGCATATTCCGGCGGTGATTCTGGCCGTGAACAATAACCCGATGCGTTTCACTGACCGCAGCGGCGGGGTGTCGCGTCGGCGGGTGATTATTCACTTCCCGGAACAGATTGCGCCGGAGGAGCGCGACCCGCAACTCTGTGACAAAATCGCGCACGAGCTGGCCGTTATTGTGCGTCAGCTTATGCAGCGGTTCAGCGACCCGATGAGCGCCCGCGCACTGCTCCAGTCGCAGCAGAATTCCGACGAGGCACTCAGCATCAAGCGCGACGCCGACCCGGCGTTTGATTTTTGTGGCTATCTGGAGGCGCTGCCGCAGACGAACGGGATGTTTATGGGTAACGCCAATATCGTCCCGCGCCAGCCCCGTAACTATCTCTATCACGCCTATCTGGTCTATATGGAGGCCAACGGCTACCGGAACGTGCTCAGCCTGAAAATGTTCGGGCTGGGGCTGCCCATGATGCTCAAAGAATACGGCCTGAATTATGAGAAGCGGCACACCAGACAGGGCACGCAGACCAACCTGACCCTTAAGGATGAAAGCAACGGCGACTGGCTGCCGAAGTGCGACGAACCCGCAGCGACATAACCCACTTCAGACCGGCAACAGCCGGTCTTTTTCTTTCTGACCATTGCCACAAGGTGAATAATCTACCGTTCACCCTTCACCATCAGCTCACCATTTAACCCCATGAAATTACGGTATAAAAATGGAAGGTGAACAGAGTGAACAGTAAAACCTGAAAAAACTTTTTACCCCCCCCCTCGTTGCCTGACCCGGCGCAACCTACGCGAGCAAAAATTACAAAGGTGAAGAGTCGACTGTTCACTCTTCACCAACCCATCACCACTTAACATAGTGATTTAAAATGGAAAATTAGAGAGGTGAACAATGTGAACAGTTAAATGCAAAAAAACTTTTTTTGCGTATGATGTCGGTATGAGGCTTCACAAGAGAATTTGAATAATGGATAAGACTAGAGACTTTATTCTTGGAGGGCTTTGTCGCTATGGTTTGGCTGATTTGCCCGGCAGACCTTACGATTCTGCTTTTGAATTAATAGCCTCCTCACCAATCCGCAAACGCCTCATTGTGATGGGTTTTAATGGTTCGTCGGCAGATTCTCATATGACCAACAGCGAGTCTATTATTCAGGATCATTCAAAGCCTCTTGTCTCGAATGTCCATTTAGGGACGCAAGGGGAATGGGGAATTACTCACCTAGCTAAGCGACTACAACAGATACCTATCAGCCTTGGTTACAGATGGGAAGATGTGGTATTTACTAATGCTCTAATGATGTGTTCAACCAATGCCTCAGCACTCAAACAGGAGGCGAGTCGACACAAACTAACTGTCGAACAACTCGTAAAATACTCAACAAGATTTTTTGAGAATGTCACAATCCCTCTGTGTAAGCCTGAACTGATTGTCGCTTATAGCAACAGTCTACAATCCCTTTCAGCAGCAAATATTTTACTAAAACACTTCGGAGATCCAAGCACTCTCATCTATACGCAACAGAAGGGTTATTACACAACATTCGCTTTCTCAGCCGTACTAAATGATATGAAAATCCCTGTAATATGTGTCCGTCATATGTCTAGATTTAAACCTTCCGAAGAGTTAATTGAAACAGCTCTAGAGATGATGAAGAGACTTTAGCTTGATCAGTCAGATTGAACCATACACTTGAGACAATGTGTATAGAGATGTGTATAACGCAAACACAAATCAACGCAAAGTCAATTAAAAAACAATAGGTTAAATCATAAAAAGAACTCCTGTGATCTTCCGCCATTTTTATCTCTATCCGCTCGGTTAATTCCCCGTGTTTCCTAAAACATTTCCAGTAAATAAACACATCACTGGCGGTGAGTTTCATCCTGGTGACCTGCTCCCCGTTGATTAATACACCGCGATGTTAGTAATGTCTTCATAAGCCACATGAGGACATCCCCATGAAGAAGCGTTTTTCCGAAGAACAGATCATCAGTATTCTCCGAGAGGCCGAAGCCGGGGTTTCTGCCCGTGAGCTCTGCCGCAAGCACGCCATTTCCGACGCCACCTTTTACACCTGGCGTAAGAAGTATGGCGGTATGGAGGTGCCCGAGGTTAAGCGCCTGAAGTCGCTTGAGGAAGAGAACGCCCGCCTCAAGAAGCTGCTCGCTGAAGCCATGCTGGATAAGGAGGCGCTTCAGGTGGCTCTGGGGCGAAAGTACTGACGACAGACCAGAAGCGGGAAGCTGTGGTGTTGATGTGTGATGCGACCGGTCTGTCGCAACGTCGTGCCTGCAGGCTTACAGGTTTGTCCCTGTCGACCTGCCGCTATGAGGCTCAGCGACCGGCTGCTGATGCGCATTTATCAGGGCGTATCACTGAGCTGGCACTGGAGCGCAGGCGTTTTGGCTACCGACGCATCTGGCAGTTACTGCGCCGTGAAGGCCTTCATGTTAATCACAAGCGCGTGTACCGCCTTTACCACCTTAACGGGCTGGGCGTAAAACGCAGACGACGTCGTAAAGGGCTGGCAACAGAACGTCTGCCGCTGCTCCGCCCGGAGGCGCCCAACCTGACCTGGTCGATGGATTTTGTCATGGACGCGCTGGCCACCGGTCGCAGGATCAAGTGCCTGACCTGCGTGGACGACTTCACGAAGGAGTGTCTGACGATTACCGCCGCATTCGGGATTTCAGGCGTTCAGGTCACGCGAATTCTGGACAGCATTGCACTGTTTCGCGGCTATCCGGCGACGATAAGAACGGACCAGGGGCCGGAGTTTACCTGCAGAGCACTTGACCAGTGGGCTTATGAGCATGGGGTGGAGCTGCGGCTTATCCAGCCGGGCAAGCCAACACAGAACGGATTTATTGAAAGTTTTAACGGACGATTCAGGGATGAGTGCCTCAATGAGCACTGGTTCAGCGATATAGTTCACGCCAGGAAAACGATTAATGACTGGCGGCAGGATTATAACGAGTGTCGTCCACATTCATCGCTGAACTACCAGACTCCGGCTGAATTTGCAGCGGACTGGCGAAACGGGAAATATGAAGAAAAACCAACCGACATTACTAACTGAAGGTTGTATCTAATCCTGGGGGCAGGTCACTGGTTCTCTGTCATACTTAGCCGACTACGACGTTTTTAGCCCGGATAAAGTGCAAGAAAAGGGCCTGAACAAAACTCAATTTGTAAGTCTTACTTACAGGTTCGACAGGAAAGCACTCGAAAGGCAAGTCGTAATACTTTTCACTAACGCCTGCTTGTTATTGCTGTTATGACTTACCGAGTCCGTTCCATTCGAGAGCCGCTATTCCGCAGCCCAAACGCCCCGAGAATACAAGAGCAGAAACTTTTAATGAACCATGAATGGCCTAAAAAACAAGTTAACTATATATGTGAAAGAGAGCACATTTGTTCCCAAGCAATTTATAATATTCTTGCAATTCTTATTTTGTTAATAGAAGGGAATCAATATGGAATGGCTTATCGGTGGTTTTGTACTATTAGTGATAATTGGAGTATTTTCGAAACCCGGAAGATGCGATGTTTGCAATTTACGTTTCAATAAAAATTATTATACATGGCAGATAGATGGAAAAAAGCAACGCTTGTGTCCAAATTGTAATAACAAAATGAAGAGAAAAATAAGCTCACAACGTTTTAAAAGAAAGTTCGGTTAAAATGATTTTATATATCTATAGACACTATTTTTACTAAAAAGCAGCCATAAATTGACTGCTCTTTTAATATTGTTTATTTTTTGGATTTTCCTGCATCAGAGCGCTTCTTTCTAACAGTACCATCATTATTGCGATCTCTGGGCTGCTCGCCACCGCCCGGTTTAGGTACATTTACGTTTGGATTGAGTGGTCTTCTATCAGCCATTTTCTTTCCTTAATAGTTAAGATTAGACAATAACGCCACTCCATAAACTATCGCTTATATAACAGCTATCAAGGGAAAAATAATAATTTGTCTATAAAAACACACTATTCTTATCAAGATAATCATTAATAGTTATTTAATAATTCTACTAATTATTCTCATTTTTTAACCGTATCCTGCAAGCTTCTTTAACCCACTTACTAAAATTCCCTTTCCCAGCAGCTTTCTCAATCTGTTCCAGTAAATCATCTTCGAAGCGGATGTTTTTCATAGTGCTTTTAGTACGGTCAAAACTGAGCTTCTTTTTATCTTGCATGGTAGGTACCATTTAAGTTAAGTTATGCTCAGATGGTACCTACCATCTGAAACCGAATCAAGCGACGCTCTAAAGTGCTGCAACACAAGAGAGCGTCTAACCACCACCAACTATCAAGGAGTTGATCATGGCTACCAACCATTCTACCAAATCCCCCCGCACTTCCAGAACAGACAAACCTCTCATTGTGGGATATCGACCGCAAGGCGGGGATACCAGCACGCCGCAAATTACGCTTTCCGGTAAATGGCTCGGTGAGGCCGGATTTGAACCCGGCCAGCATTACACCGTAAAAGCGAGCGATGGCTGTCTGGTAATTATGGCAATGAACTCGCGTGAGGAAGAGTTACTCGCCGAGTTAGAAACCACGCTCCGCACTATGGCGGAAATGAAGCGCTCATTAAGCCAGATCGGGAATGCCTTTAAAGCAGCCTGATTTTGCAAAGAGGCAGGCGCAAAGCCTGCCTCCATAACAAACCTGCTATCACCAAAGCAAAGCGTTAAAAGCCATCATGCCCTTTCACCGCATTCACACACCAAACCCCACACTAAAATCCAGTTTATCCAGCGCCACAGGCCGTCCGATAAAATACCCCTGCGCCTCATTGCACTGGTATTCTTTCAGCCGTTTTAACTGCTCCGCCGTTTCCACGCCTTCGGCGGTTATCGCCAGCGAATAGGCCTTACCAAGCCCAATAATATTCTCAACGATAATTTTGGCGTTATCAGACTCTTCCATAGCGAACACAAACGATTTATCCAGCTTTATCCCGTCAAACGGGAAGCGCTTGAGATAACTTAATGCCGAATATCCCGTACCAAAATCATCAATCAGGAAACGAACGCCAATTTCTTTTAGTTGCGTCATCGTTTCCAGCGTAACCTCAGGATTGGAAATCGTGACGCTCTCGGTTATTTCCAGTTCCAGCCGCGACGGATCAAGTCCGGTTTTTTGCAGAATGGTTTTCACCCGCTTCGCCAGGCCACCGGTATTAAACTCCACCGCCGAGATATTCACGGAAATCTTTAAATCCGATGAAAGACGCATACTGTCGAGGCAGGCTTTTTCAAGCACCAGATCGCTCATGGCGATAATCAGGCCCGTCTCTTCCGCGAGAGGAATAAACTGATCCGGCATCAGTAATCCATAGCGCGGATGCTGCCAACGGACCAGCGCTTCAACAGCGGCAACACGCGACGTTTGAAGATCATAACGGGGCTGATAGACCAACTGGAATTGCCCTTCGCTCAACGCCTCGCGGAACTCTTTTTCCATTTCCCGGCGCTGGATTAAATACTCGCCCATATCCGGCTTGTAGAACACCCAGTTATTACGCCCGGTGTTTTTCGCTTTATACAACGCAATATCGGAAAAGCGGATTAAATCGCTGGCATCCATTGCATCCTGCGGCGCTAATGCAATCCCCATGCTCACGCTGATATGTACTTCATTCCCGTTAACCATAAAAGGACGGCTTATTTCTTTGGTGATGCGCTGGCAAAGTGTCTCAATATCTTTTTGAACATAAATATCCGGCAGAATAAGGATAAATTCATCACCCCCCTGCCGGGCGACGAGATCGACTTTTCGGGTGCAGGCGCGCAACCGGCTGGCGACTTCGTTAAGCAGTTCATCACCCGCGTTATGTCCAAATAAGTCATTAACCGGTTTGAATTTGTCCAGGTCGAGGCTAATCATTGCCAACGGATGCGCCGGATCGGGCAGCGAGCGCAGCTTACCTTCCAAAAACTCTTTCATTCTTAGCCGGTTAGGTAGCCCTGTTAGCTCGTCATGGCGCGATAAATACTCTATGCGTTCTTGCGCTTCTACCTCGAGCGTCACATCAGTTACCGTGCCGCGAAATCCCAACGAACCGTCATCCATGATGGCGCGTTTCGCCACCAGGTTGCAGTACCGCTGATGCCCATGCGCGGAATAATAGCGGGCCTTTTTGATGGTGAAAGTGCTGCCCGCCTGCGTGTTAAGCAGCCATTGGGTAAAAGCAATTTTATCTCTGGGGATGAAATCCAGCATGCTCCGTCCAATCCAGCCCTCTGAATGATGGCCGGTAATGCCGGAAAAGCGGTCGGACAGCCACGTCAGGCGCGACTGGCTATCGGCTTCCCATATCCAGTCGGTGGTGGCTTCGATAACGTCGCGAAAGCGCCGTTCGCTTGCCGCCAGCGCTTGCCGGCTCTGCTCAAGAAGAAATACGTTTTCATCGTTTCTTTGCGCTTTGATGAGTGCGCCGCGCCGCATGGCCCAGGTGAACGTTAGGGTCGAAAGCATCAACAGCACGATTAACGGCAGTTCCCGGCTCATTAATTCTTTACCTGGATCATCGCTTCGCCACTCAATCAGCACATTGCCGCTATCGATTGGCAAAATAAGCTGCGCTTCCCGATAATTCGGTTTGGTTTGCAACATGCTTCCGTAGGTATGTACTTCCTGAACGCCATATTCGTTGCCCATCTGGCGCATTTTGGCTGGCGTCAGGACATCAACAAAAACCATCAGAGAGGCGTCACCCACCACGGGCGTAATGCTTTCATCATCGCCTGCCGTGATCCGGGCGGCGGCCAGTAAAGTCAGTTGTCCATTCGCCATCAGTAACCGCGAGATAGCTTTGCCCTGGGTTTGAGAAAGGTCGTTTATCAGTTCAGCGGTGACGCTGCGGTTGAGCCATTTCTCGAAAGATTGGCTGTCAAGACGGCCCTCAATCACGCTGTAGCGGGTTTCGCCAGTCGACGAAAGAACAAACACGCCCTCATAGTGGTAATTGGTATAAAGCGACTCGCCAAGGTTTTGGCTGTCCCATGCCCATTGCACATTAATCTGCTTATGAAGATTGTTGTACGCCTCCCCCCAGTCGGCGTTGTCCATTAAATTGGAGCGTATTTTTTCCTGTCGAGTAGTCAGCGCTTTTTGCAAAAGCAGGCTGCTGCGGGCGTCCGCTTTATCGTTAAGATTGTCGGCGATATAAAAAAGGCTCACTATCGCTGCCAGAAAAAGACAGCTCAGCAGCGCCACGGTAACAATAAATGTTTTCTTTACTATCCCGCTGGTTTCCCCTGAAAACGTGCCTACGTGATTAAAACGCTGCCAGTTCATTTTTTCTCCACCTCTTAATGGGTGAGTAAGAGTTAGCCTGCAAAACGGCTTCACCAGTAAAGGGGTTATCGGCAAACCCTGACCGTTATTGGGTACTGGCTATCCGTTTTGCTAACTGGATCATCTAATGAGGATCCTGATGATACGCGTAAGGTTTATGGTCATTCGCCTGGATCCCTGTAAACAGGCGCATGCGACTTACCGCGGGTGTTTTTTTCTTTTCTCGGTAAAGGTTGTCATGCTGGACAGTTCCAGCAAGCTCATCAGTGAACCGTGAACGTCTGGATCATAATTCGTCAGGCCGTAGGCATAATTAATGTGATAAGGCTTTTTTGATTTGTTATTAAAATCATCCATAAAAGATTGCAGATTGAACAGATAACTCTCGTCTGCATTATCAGTATGATGTTCCAGTAAAACAGCGAAGTCGCCTCTTCCTAAATACGCGCCGATATCATGCTTTTTAAGTGTGGATTTTATACAGGCTGCAAACGCTTTGAGGACAGTATCAGCCTCTTTATCGCCCATAATATCTCTTATTGATTTAATACTCTCAATTTCAAAATAGATCAGGCTGAAAGGAAGCTGATATTTAGTAAACTTCTCAAAACGTTTTTGACCGATTTTAAGGAAGCTTTGCTTATTCATCAGTTCGGTGACGTTATCCGCCATAGTCTTGCTGATAATAAGAAACTCATCCTCAACAATCGCCGCAAAATCAATCAGCGCATTGGCTTCTTCCATCGAAAAATCGCGCGGGACGCTGTCAACGATACAGAGCGTGCCGGCAATCATGCCGTCCGGCAACCGCACCGGATACCCTGCATAGAAACGCACGTGCGGCTCGCCGGTTACGAAGGGATTGTCGTGGAATCGTTTATCCTTCAGCGTGTCTTTAACCACAAATACCCCTTCTGAAAGGATGGCATGGGCGCAAAAAGAGGTGCTGCGCGGGGTTTCCCGTATATCGACGCCTGCGCTGGACAGTACCCACTGCCGCTCCCTGTCCAGTAAACTTAGCGAGGCGACAGGAACGTTAAAGGTTATCCTCATCAGACGGGTCAGTCTGTCGAATCTTTCATCGTTGTTTTTATCTAACAGATCAATTAAATAGAGTGACTTTAGGCGTTCTGCCTCATTGGGTGGCGTGTCAGGAAATATCATATTTTTTCTCAGGCGTTACATCTATACATTAATTATCTTAGGTGAGACGGAAAGAGATGGGCAACTTAATTTCATTCGCAATGTGATGCTCACGTTTAAATACTGGTGAGATATGCCAGCGGATAGGGAATGATATTTAAGCCAAGGAAGAGAAAAATGCTTTCTGTTTGTTATTAAATAAAAAGCAATGGCCTAATCATCATTTTATGTTTTAGCAAACCCTTCTGAATTATATTTCATATATCTTACGGCAT
This sequence comes from Atlantibacter sp. MEI4A-1023, assembly GCF_056155425.1. Classification (NCBI taxonomy): domain Bacteria; kingdom Pseudomonadati; phylum Pseudomonadota; class Gammaproteobacteria; order Enterobacterales; family Enterobacteriaceae; genus Atlantibacter; species Atlantibacter sp. MEI4A-1023. The sequence continues at coordinate 47,615 of NZ_CM149568.1, read as the reverse complement.
AGAATATCCAGCAACCGCTTTTTCTGTATTCATTCCGTAGGCGTCTTATCTCCTCTGATAAGATTAATTGTTTTTTGAATCGAGCGATATTGACTCAAGGTTTTAAATGCACTTGTTCGGTATTACCGAACAAGTGCCCCTCTAACCTGTAACGCCACGCTCACTGCCTGAGGGCACCACTCTGCACCAGGCCCGGCGACGGGCCTGTGTGACTCTTATTTTCCCAATCTTTCCTGATACCAACCGGCTTAGCTTTGCTACAGTTTTCTAATGATGCTTAATTTCAGGAACCATGCATGAAAATCGCCTGTCTGGGTTGGGGCTCACTTATCTGGAAACCGGAAAATTTACCTGTTGTCGGAGAATGGCAAACCGATGGCCCACTGTTACCGATCGAATTTGCCCGCGTCAGCGACGGCGGCGAACTGGCGACGGTGATTTGCGTTAACGCTGCACCCGTTCAGGTGCTCTGGGCCTGGCTTGATTTCGAAGACGTCACCGTTGCCTGTGATGCGTTACGCCAGCGGGAAGGCATTGATGAAGAGCGCGTGGATGGTGTCGGGCTACTGATCATAGACGATACGCCGGAAGGCGAACTGGCGGAATGGGCGCAGGAACACAGTATTGAAGCCGTGGTCTGGACCGCATTGCCGGCGAAAAGCGCGGAAATGGAAGGGCGTGCGCCGACGGTGACCGAAGCCGTCGCTTATCTGGATAGTCTGACGGGAGAAACGCGCGAGCACGCGCGGGATTACATCAAGAGCGTCCCTGAACAGATCGACACGGCCTATCGCCGGGCAATTGTTGAGGCGCTGGGGTGGCAGTAAGCAAAAAACGGCCTGCTTTCGCAGGCCCGCTTTGCTGACTATTTGTTACCTTCCGCGATACCGGTCAGTTTGGTATCGGTGGCTTTTTCCTCATTGAGAGTCTCTTCCAGCAGTTTTGCTGCTTCTTTATAGCCCAGTTTCAGGGCCAGGGTACGCAGCGTACCGTAGGAAGCGATCTCGTAGTGCTCCACTTTCTGTGCTGCACCGATAAGCCCTTCATCACGCAGCGTACCGGCTTCCACCGATTCGATGATTTCCTGCGCTTCTTCAACCAGGCCTTCCAGCGCATGGCACTTCATGCGACGGATGCGAACACCCTCTGTCAATTCAACCAGTTGGTCGATACGCTCAATCTGGCCGCGGGTTTCTTCGAGGTGCGCCTCAAAGGCCGCTTTCAGATTCTTATCGGTTGCTGCACGTGCCATTTTTGGAAGCGCGCGGGTAATCTGCTTTTCCGCGCTGTAAATATCTGACAGCTCGTGAATAAATAGATCTTCAAGTGTCTTAACTGAAGGCATAATATATTCCTCGTCTCGTCATCTTTGCCGTTACGGTTAATTATTGTGCATAAAAAACGGCACCCCTTTTCACTGAACGCAAACTTCCTGCGTAAGGGATACCGTTTGTATGCTTCGCTTAAAAATTAATTAAGCGGATAATAGAAACAACCTTCATTTAATTAGGTAATTAAACGGCTGCTAATTTCAAAGGTAGGTAAATTTACCCAACGGTACCCGACTTAACGACCGCCGCCGCTGCTTTTACCGCCTTTTTTCCCCGCTTCGGATGCTTTCTGCGGGTCATTTTTGAAATTACCGCCGCTGTTTTGACCGCCTTTTTTGCCGGCCTCAGAAGCACGCTGTTTATCTTCTGCAAAATTACCTGAACCGCCACGATGCTGAGTCATAATAATTTCCTCATTATGTTTTGGTGAAAGTTTTAATAAATTGGGAAGCGTTATTCCCGTCAAGCAGTGTTAACTATAGCCTGCATCACACTTCGCGCAAGAATAAAATCCACTGCCGTCAGGTAATATATCCTGCAAATAAGATTTATCTCAGCATTAAATATGTGGGTAAAAAAACTAACTCCTTAAAATTGTGTCGTTTTAATAATTTTTAATAATTTTGGAGATCATATTTTGATAAAATCAATCTAAATATTCGTTATTAAAAAAATCATCTATCACTATTTCTTATAGTTTCCAGAAATATATCCTATATCCAGAACCGGTAAACGGCAGTCGCCAGCACCGGGATCGCGTGGTAATATACGAAGCGTATATGATTCGTATAGGTGAATGATGGGTATCGTTAAGATCTCTGATTTGATGCATGAAAATCTGCGTGTCGCCAGCAACGCCATGAGCCGTTCGATTAATGCCCAGGCGGAACACTGGATGAAAATCGGCATGCTGGCGGAGCTGTATCCGCACCTCACCCACCAGCAGCTCGCCCGCGCGCTGGTACAGGCTGAACTCAAAGGCGGCGTGGATATCACCTCTTTACTGGATGACACGCTTCCTGAAACCCAGGAAGGTGCCACTCAATGACCATTGTTCTGCATACCCAAAAAGAAATTGAAATGGCGCGCGCCGCAGGCCATGCCGCCGCCAGGGTGCTGGAAATGATCGCGCCGCATGTGCGTCCCGGTATCTCCACTGACGAGATCGACCGGATCTGCCACGATTATCTGGTTAATGAGCTGAACGTGATCCCGGCGAACATTGGCTACCACGGTTACACCAAAACGGTCTGCACCTCGGTCAACCACGTGGTGTGCCACGGCATCCCTTCGGACAAGCTGCTGAAGAAGGGCGACATCGTTAATATTGATGTGGCGATTATCAAAGACGGTTGGTACGGCGATACCAGCCGCATGTACTTCGTGGGCGAACCGTCCATACGGGCACGTCGCCTGGTGGAAGTGACCTACGACTCGATGGTCGCGGGGATCAAAACCGTGCGTCCGGGCGCCACGCTGGGTGATATCGGCGCAGCGATCCAGCGCGTGGCGGAAGATGCTGGTTTCTCGGTAGTACGTGAATACTGCGGGCACGGCGTAGGGCGCGAATACCATGACGAGCCGCAAATCCTGCACTACGGTATACCGGGCACCGGCATCGTGCTGGAGCCGGGGATGATTTTCACTATTGAGCCGATGATCAACGCCGGTAAGCCCGCCACCAGCGTGCTGAGCGATGGCTGGACGGTGGTGACCAAAGACCGTTCGCTGTCGGCCCAATGGGAGCATACCGTGGCGGTCACCGAAACCGGTTATGACCTGCTGACGCCCTGGCCGGACGGCGTTGGTCATTACGCTCCGCTATAAAAAAGCGCGCCAAAGCGAGCATGACATTATGGCTGCAAGGCCCGCCGCTGCCAGCGGCGGGCCAAAACGCCCAGCCCGCTGCACAGCAGGTAATAAACCACGCCGACGAAGATAAAAATCGCCGCCGGGTAAATCTGCACCCGGCTGTTTACCTGCCCGGCCACCGTGGTCAGCTCCGGCACGTTGACGATAAACGCCAGCGACGTGTCTTTCAGCAGGCCGATAAAAATCCCCACCAGCGACGGCAACACATTGCGCAGCACCTGCGGCAGCAGGATCAGCAGGAGCGCCTGCCAGGGACTAAACCCCTGGGTCTGCGCGGCTTCATATTGCCCGGTCGGCAACGCCTGTAATCCGGCAAGCGTCGAGTGCATCACCGATGCCGAGGTAAACCACGCCAGCGCCAGCGTCACCGTGACCGCGCCCGGCAGATCGATGCCCATCATCATCGGCAGCAAATACCACAGCCAGAAGATAACGAAGATCAGCGGAATGCCGCGGATCAGTTCCGCCCAGGCAAACAGCACGCGGCGCACCACGCCGGAATAACGCCATGCCACGCACGCCAGCGCAATCCCGCCGGGCAGCGCCAGCACACCTGCGCCAAAGGCCATCATCAGGGTCAACAGCACCCCGCCCGGCTCGCCCTGGGCCATGCGGCCCCACAGTAAATAGTCGAGGTTATCGGTAATCACGGTGATATTAGCGATCACGTTGCACCTCGCGTTGCGCGATAGCACGCTGGGCCACGGGTTTGCGGCGCGCACTTCCCGGCCCAATCCTGCCGAGCACCAACCCCATCACCACGCCGAGTAATAAATAGAGCACAGTACCGACGGCAAACGCCTCCAGCGCGTGGGCGTTATAGCTCTCTATCTGGCGGACCTGGTACGTCAGCTCAGCAAACCCGATGCCGCTGGCCAGCGACGACAGTTTCATCAGATTCAGATACTGGCCGACAATGGGCTGCCACGCGTTCACCAGCCCCTGCGGCAGCAGCACACAGCGAAACAGCGCCCAGGTGGAAAAGCCCTGGGACAGCGCCGCTTCGCGCTGGCCGGCGGGGACGGCGCTCAAGCCCGCCTCAATCTCCTCAATTAAAAATGCCGAGGTGAATACGCCCAGCCCCCAGGCCGAGCAGAGAAATTCCGGCGTCAGCCACCAGACATCGCCCGGCAGAATCGACCAGGCATGATCGGCATTGACGAAATCGCGCACCGCCAGCGGTAGCAGGTTCCAGGCCGCGAAATACCAGAACAGCAATTGCACCAGCAGCGGCGTGTTGCGGAATACCGATACCCAACTTGCCACGGCGGCACGCCCGCCAGCGCCGCCCGCCAGCCGCAGCGCCAGAAACAGTACGGCCAGTACGGTAGCCAGCGCCATGCCGATTAGCGACACCCACACCGTGGTCAGAAAGCCCGAAATAATCCATTGCAGAGGAAGCCCTGTCAGCACCCCCTGCCAGTCCAGGTTAACCATCAGTCGGGCCGCTCTTGGTGTAAAGGGTCGAGCACTTTCTTCAGGAAGCGCTGGGCGCGGGGATGTTGCGGCGCGGAGAAAAACTGCGCCGGGGCGGCCACTTCAAGGATGTCGCCGCCGTCGATAAACACCACGCGATCGGCAATCTCCCTGGCGAACTGCATTTCATGGGTTACCACAATCATGGTGATGCCGCTGTGCGCCAGAGACTTCATCACATACAGCACTTCGCCGATCGTTTCCGGGTCCAGCGCCGAGGTGGGTTCATCAAACAGGATAATCTGCGGCGAGGAGGCCAGCGCACGGGCAATCGCCACGCGCTGCTGTTGCCCGCCGGAAAGCTGCGCCGGCAGTTGATCGGCTTTGTCCGCCAGGCCGACCTGCTGCAACAGCTCGCGGGCACGCTGGTCCGCCGCCGCCTGTTTCCAGCCGTGAACCTGCACCAGTGCCAGCGTGATGTTCTGGTGCGCGGTCAGATGGGCATACAGATTGAATTGCTGGAACACAAACCCAACCCGGCTGCGAAGCTGGCGCAGCGCGCGGCCCTGAATGCCGTGGGTGGGTTTATTGTCGATCAGGATATCGCCGCCGCTCAGCGGCTCAAGCTGGTTGATCAGACGGATCAGCGTGGATTTGCCCGAGCCCGAAGGCCCAAGGATCGCCACCACTTCGCCCTGATTGATCGTCAGATTGATGCCGTTCAGTACCCGGTGATCGCCGTACTGTTTCACGACATCACGAAACTCAACGCTCGCCTGCTCCAGATGTGAAAAATCCGCGGACGATGCCGCGGAACGTGTGATGAGGCCAGACAGCATATTACTTCGCTTCTATGGTAAAGGAACGCGGCTGCGGAGTCTGGGTAGACGGGCCAAACCAGGTGTCGTAGATACGGCTGGCTTCGCCACTCTTCTCAAGGTTCACCAGTTCGTCATTCACCGCTTTCAGCAGCGCGGTTTCGCCTTTTTTCACGCCGACGCCGATCTCTTCTTTACTCAGCAGGTCCGGCAAAATTTTAAAGTTGGCTTTATCCGGCGCGCCTGCCAGCAGGCCAGCCAGAATTGTGCTGTCCTGGGTGATGGCCTGAACGTTGCCGTTACGCAGTGCGGTCAGGGCCAGCGGGATATCGTCATACGCCAGCACCCGAGCCTGCGGGTAACGCTGGTGCAGCGCCTGCTCGCCGGTAGTGCCTTTTACCGCACCAATGCGCGCGCGGCTGTAGTCATCCAGCTTGTCCGGGGATTTCGCCGGGACCAGGAATTGCTGGCCGGTGACAAAATACGGGGTAGAGAAATCGATCACCTGGGCACGTTCCGGGGTAATGGTGATATCCGCAACAATCAGATCCGCTTTGCCGGACTGCAATAAAGGAATACGGTTTGCCGGGTTGGTGGCAACCAGTTCCAGCTTCACGCCGAGGGATTTTGCCAGCGCTTTGGCGAAATCCACGTCGTAACCGACAATTTCATGGGTTTTCGCATCCACGGAACCGAACGGTGGGTTAGCATCAAAGGTCGCCACTTTCACGACGCCCGCTTTTTTAATATCGGCTAATTGATCGGCCTGCACGGATGAGGCAGCAAAACCGCCTAATGCCACCATTGCCAGAGCCAGCAGTGCTTTGCGCTGTGTGCCAAGTTGATGTGCCATAGTTTCCTCTGATTACCCTGTATTTATTAGTTTGTGGTATTACGCTCCCATAAGTTTTTCGCTTCTACAAATGCCAAAAATGACTTAATACATACAAAAAAGTTATTAGTGAACAGGCTGTTAACCATGACGGAATGCCCTGTTACCCGGAACGACAAAACGAGCGGTGATTTGCTTTATAGCGGTAGATACGTCGGTGCACACAGCGTCCTGGGTGTCTGGATTGCGCTGAACTGGATTCATTTATTAAGAACGTTTAAATGATAATAAAATGACGACCCCCCCTATTTTTCTTTTTAAAAACCCGGCATGTTAAGCCTCATTAAATTAAATATCTGTCTAAACATGTATTTTTGATGCAAATCATGTTCAATACCCCTTTGGGGGTATTTTTAATATTCCGTGATCGCCGATTACACCGTTTTTTTAATTCTGCAATCAACGTCATTTATTTTACTGCAATTAATAATCGTTACTTAACTACTTGTTCCCACTGCGCATTTATCCATAACCTATATATTTACTTACTCTTCTTTACTCTTGATCGAAAACAATATTTTTAATGGGGTTTTTGCTAATTTACGCTCAGAGCAATGTCGAGATGGCAATTATTGTCATTCCCTTTAGTGAATAAAAATAACCGCACTGACGCGGCTTACTTTGGACGGAACGCTCATGGCCAGGATAAGCAAATTTCTTCCCTACTTCTGGAGCCTATTCGCCGGCTTATTGTTGTTAAGCCCGGCGCACGCAGAACAAGCTCCTGCTGCAACCGCACCCGCGAAAATTGAAGCGCATAACGAAGTTTTCGCCAATAAACATGCCGATCAATTCAATTCATGGAAATCCACCAGCGAGCAATCTGAACGTGAAGATGCGCTGGCGGAAGACCCGAATATGGTGGTCCTGTGGGCGGGTTATCCGTTCTCGCGGGATTACAACAAACCGCGCGGCCACGCTTACGCGCTCACCGATGTACGTGAAACCCTGCGTACCGGCGCGCCGAAAACCGCTGAAGACGGCCCGCTGCCCATGGCCTGCTGGAGCTGTAAAAGTCCAGACGTCGCCCGTCTGATTCAGAAGGACGGCGAAGCGGGTTACTTCCACGGTAAATGGGCGCGCGGCGGGCCGGAAATCGTTAACGATTTAGGCTGTGCCGACTGCCATAACACCGCGTCAGATGACTTTGCGAAAGGCAAACCGGCGTTAACCCTGTCCCGTCCTTATGCGGCGCGCGCCATGGAAACCATCGGTAAACCGTTCGATAAAGCCAGCCGTCTGGATCAGCAGGCCATGGTCTGCGGCCAGTGCCACGTTGAATACTATTTCGACGGCAAAGACAAAGCGGTGAAATTCCCGTGGGATAACGGCCCGAACGTTGACGGGATGGAAAAATACTACGACGAGATCGCCTTCTCCGACTGGGTCAACCCGCTGTCAAAAACGCCCATGCTGAAAGCGCAGCACCCGGAATATGAAACCTGGAGCGCAGGTATTCACGGCAAGAATAACGTGACCTGTATCGACTGCCATATGCCGAAGATGCAGAACGCCGAAGGCAAAATGTTTACCAGCCATAAGATTGGCAACCCGTTCGATACCTTCGATCAGACCTGTAAAAACTGCCACACCCAGACCAAAGAAGCACTGCAATCTGTGGTCGCCGAGCGTAAAGCAGCCATTCAGGATCTGAAGCGTAAAGTGGAAGTACAGCTGGTTCATGCGCATTTCGAAGCCAAAGCCGCGCTGGATGCCGGTGCGACCGACGAAGAGATGAAACCGATTCAGACCGATATCCGCCACGCGCAATGGCGCTGGGACCTGGCAATCGCGTCTCACGGCGTTCATATGCACGCGCCGGATGAAGCGCTGCGTATGCTCGGCACCGCGCTGAATAAAGCCGCCGACGCCCGCGCTAAGCTGATTCGTCTGCTGGCCACTAAAGGCATCACCGAAGAAGTGAAGCTGCCGGATATCTCCACCAAAGCCAAAGCCCAGGCGGCGATTGGCCTGGATATGCAGAAAATCAACGCAGAGAAACAGGACTTCCTGAAAACCGTAGTACCGCAATGGGACGAGCAGGCGCGTAAAAACGGATTGCTGGGAACTGAAGGCAAATAACCCCTAATGCCGCCCCGCAAGGGGTGGCAAAAACCTGGAGTCAATATGAGCGTACTACGTTCGTTATTTACTGCTGGGGTGCTGGCGTTAGGCTGTTTATGGATATTACCCGTACAGGCTGCGCCGTCTTCCCAGACAGATACCGATTCGCAGTGGACCGTGACGCAACAGCGCAACCCTGATAAAGCGTGCCTGGATTGCCATAAGCCCGAAAAAGAAGGGATGCACGGAAAACACGCAGAGGCCATCAACCCGAACAACAATTTGCCGGTTACCTGTACCAACTGCCACGGCAATATTTCGCCGGAACACCGCAACGGCGTGAAAGATGCCATGCGGTTTAACGATCCGATGTACACCGTTGAGCAGCAGAACAGCGTCTGTATGGCGTGCCACCTGCCGGAGCAACTGCAAAAAGCGTTCTGGCCGCATAACGTGCATGCCACCAAAGTCGCCTGCGCCAGCTGCCATAATCTGCATCCGAAGCAGGACACCATGCAGACCCTGAACGATAAGAGTCGGATCAAGCTTTGCGTCGATTGCCACCGCGAACAGCGTGACAATCCTGCGTTCAATCCCTCCTCGGTTCATCTGGGTAAGGATCATCCATGACATGCTCTCGTCGTCAATTCGTTACCAGAATGGGGGCATTGATCGCCGTGAGCGGAACGATGGGAGTTTCAATTGCTCAGGCGCTCACCATCAACGGCGTGCGCTACGGCATGATCCACGACGAGTCGAAGTGTATTGGCTGTACGGCCTGCATGGACGCCTGCCGCGAAGTGAACAATGTGCCTAAAGGGGTATCGCGTCTGACGATTATTCAGAGCGAACCCATCGGCGAGTTTCCGGATGTGAAATACCAGTTCTTCCGTAAATCTTGCCAGCACTGCGATCACGCGCCGTGCGTGGACGTGTGCCCGACCGGCGCATCGTTCCGCGACGCGGCGACCGGCATCGTGGATGTGAACCCCGACCTGTGCGTAGGCTGCCAGTACTGCATCGCCGCCTGCCCTTACCGCGTGCGGTTTATCCACCCGGAAAACAAAACGGCGGATAAATGCGATTTTTGCCGCAAGACTAATCTCAAGGAAGGCAAACTGCCGGCCTGTGTGCTTTCATGCCCCACCAGCGCACTGACCTTCGGCAATCTCGACGATCCCAACAGCGAGATTTCGTTGATGCTGGCGAAGAAACCGACCTACCGTTACAAGCTGGCGCTGGGCACTAAACCCAAGGTGTACCGCGTGCCGTTTAAATATGGGGAGGTCACCCAATGAACCCCGTGAATCCAACCCCGTTCCATTTTGAATCACTGGTATGGGACTGGCCGATTGCCGTCTATCTGTTTCTGATTGGTATTTCGGCCGGGCTGGTTACGCTGTCGATTCTGCTGCGCCGTTACCACCCGGCGCTGGGCGGCTCGCAAAGTACCCTCATCCGCACCACGCTGGTGCTGGCACCGACCACCATTATTCTCGGCCTGCTGATCCTGATTTTGCACCTGACGCGGCCCTGGACTTTCTGGAAGCTGATGTTCCATTACAGCCTCACCTCGGTGATGTCGATGGGCGTGATGCTGTTCCAGGTCTATATGGCGGTGATGGTAGTCTGGCTGGCGAAAATCTTTGAAAGCGACGTGCTGAAACTGCAACAGCGCTGGCTGCCGCGCCTCACGTTGGTGCGTACCGTGCTCGGCTGGCTGACGCCGTTTCAACGTTCAATCGAAACGCTGATGCTAGTGCTGGCGGTGCTGCTCGGCGCGTATACCGGCTTCCTGCTGTCGGCGCTGAAGTCCTATCCGCTGCTGAACAACCCGATCCTTCCGGCGCTGTTTTTGTTCTCGGGGATTTCATCCGGCGCGGCGGTGGCGCTGCTCGCCATGTTCCGCGACCCGCATAACAAAGAGGCGCACTTTCTCCATAAGCTGGAAACGCCGGTGGTCTGGCTGGAAATCTTCCTGCTGGCGGCGTTTTTCGTCGGCCTCGCGTTAGGGGATGACGGGAAAATGCGTTCGCTGGTGGCGGCGCTCGGCGGCGGGTTCTGGACCTGGTGGTTCTGGATCGGCGTAGTGGGCATCGGGCTGTTAATTCCGATGCTGCTGAAACGGCTGCTTCCTCAAGCCGCAACGCCTTCTGGCGTGCTGTTGATCAGCGGTGCCAGCCTGACCGGCGTCTTATTACTGCGCTTTTTTATCCTCTATGCGGGGCAATTAACCGTTGTTTGAACAGGATGAACAGTGGAACTGATGTTGCCCGAGCTTGGGTTTATAGCACTGCTTCTTGCCTGTGGTATCTCGGCGGCGACAGCCTGGCTGGCGCTTGCCGGATACTGTTCTCACTGGTCCGGCGTTTCGCGCCTGGCCAGTTCTCTTACCCTCGCCCAGTTCGGCCTGCTACTGCTGGCCTTTGGGTTGCTGATCCTGGCGTTCCTTACCGATGATTTCACCCTGATGTATGTGGCCCAGCACGGCCACCGCCAATTGCCGTTTGGCCTCAAGCTCGCCGCCGTCTGGGGTGGGCATGAAGGGTCATTATTGCTGTGGGTGCTGTGTTTATCCGGCTGGAGTGCCCTGTTCGCCTGGCGCTATCGTCACGCCCAGGACCCTTTTTTCGCGCTGACGCTCACCCTGCTCGGTATCATTACCGCCGCGCTGCTGATCTTCGTGCTGCTGTATTCCGACCCGTTTACCCGCATTTTCCCGCCCGCCATTGAAGGGCGCGATTTAAACCCGATGCTGCAACATATCGGGCTGATCCTGCATCCGCCGCTGCTGTATCTGGGCTACGGCGGCCTGACCGTCGCCGCCGCTGTTTCGCTTGCCGCCCTGCTGCGCGGAGAATTTAACGCAGCGATGGCCGGGCTATGCTGGCGCTGGACGGTGCCCGCCTGGAGTGCCTTAACCGCCGGTATCGTGCTCGGCTCCTGGTGGGCCTACAGCGAGCTGGGCTGGGGCGGCTGGTGGTTCTGGGACCCGGTGGAAAACGCTTCGTTACTGCCGTGGCTCACCGCCAGCGCGTTGATGCACAGCCTGTACGCCACCCGCGCGCGCGGCGTGTTCCGCCACTGGTCGCTGTTACTGGCGATTTTCGGGTTTATTTTCAGCCTGTTGGGGACGCTCATCGTGCGGTCGGGCGTACTGGTGTCGGTTCACGCCTTCGCGCTGGATAACGAACGCGCCGCCCCGCTGTTCACCTTATTTATCGCCCTGAGCGCCGGCGCGCTGGCGCTGTACGGCTGGCGCGCCAAAGAGTGGAAGCCTGCGGCACGCTTCGCGGGATGGTCGCGGGAAACCTGGCTATTGCTGTGTCTGCTGCTGTTTACTGCCGTGGTCGTGATTGTCGTGTTAGGCACGCTGTATCCGATGCTGTATACCCTGTTCGGCTGGGGCAAAATTTCGGTAGGCGCGCCCTATTTCAATACCGTGCTGCTGCCGTTTGGCCTGGCGATGTTACTGGTCATCGGTCTGGCGGCGGGAAGCTACTGGAAGCGCAGCCCACGCTGGACGCGCCTGCGCCTGTTCGGCTCGCTCGCCATCGGCGTGCTGGTCGCAGTCGCCCTGCATACTCATGGGATGATTGTCGCCTGCGCCACAGCGCTGGTGTGCTGGGTATTGAGCGCGCAATGGCTGACCTCGCCCGCTCTGTTAACGCGCCAGTTGCCGATGCTGCTGGCCCACACCGGCGTCGGGATTTTTGCCCTGGGGATTGTGTTCTCCTCCGGCGAAAAACAGGAAATGAGCCTTAACGTCACCCAGGGCGAGCAGGTCAGCGTGGCGGGCTACCAGTTCCGCTTCCACACCCTGAATCTGCTGGCCGGAAAAAACTATACCGCTGAGCAAGCGATTATCGACATCAGCCGGAATAACCAGCCGATTGCCCAGGTCGCCCCGGAGCGGCGTTTTTACACCGCCCGTAGCCAGTTGATGATCGAGCCGGGTATCGCCTGGAATGTGCTAACTGAATGGTATGTGGTGATGGGTGAAAAAACCGGCGATAACCGTTACGCCATGCGCTTTTACGTGCAGAGCGGCATCCGCTGGGTGTGGTTTGGCGCCGGGATCATGATGGCGGGCGCGCTACTGGGCTGGTGGCGCGGGAGAAAAGCCTATGCGTAAGCTCATCATCCTACTGTGGGTGCTGCTCGCGCCGCTGTGCCAGGCGCAACTGGTGGACACCTGGGAATTCAACAGCCCTGAACAGCAACAGCAGGCGCTAAAAGTGGCCGGGCAGCTACGTTGCCCGCAGTGCCAGAACCAGAGCCTGCTGGAATCCAACTCGCCAGTGGCGGTCAGTATGCGCCATGAAGTGTATGCCCTGACCGAAGCGGGCAAATCCGAAGCGGAAATCATGACCTTTATGACGTCGCGCTACGGGGAGTTTGTTCGCTATAACCCACGGCTCCAGCGTGAAACCAGCGTTCTGTGGTTTACACCGCTGGCCCTGCTGCTGGGCATTGGCCTGACGATGGTGTGGATGCGGCGGCGCGGCGCGCGCAGGCAGAGCGATGTGATCCGCCGCGCTCAGGGCGCAATTGCCCGCCATGCGCAGTCGCAAACTCAGGATGAAGCGTTAAAACAGGAGCTGGCGCAGGATATTCCCGATACGCCAGCGGCTAACTGGCAGCCGCAGCGCGCGCTGCCTGCCCGCGCGGTATGGTTATCGCTTGCAGCGGTACTGATTATCAGCGGGGGAATTTACGCGTTAACGGGCCGCGCGCCGGCGGTGATGGCTGAGCATAAACGTCTGGCCGATCCGCTGCTGAATTTTACCGACGAAGAAAGGGTGGAACAGCAGCTCGCCGCGCTCCAGCAAAAAATCCGCGCCAATCCACAGGACAGCACGCTGTGGGCGGAACTGGGCGAATACTATCTTTACCGCAACAGTTACCAGAATGCGTACCAGGCGTATCAGCGCGCGATGCTGTTGCGCGGCGAGAATGCCGAGCTGTGGTCGGCGCTCGCCACGGTGCGTTACTACCAGGCCGGACAGAAGATGACCGAAGAAACCCGCCAGCTTATCGACAAGACCCTGGCGCTCGACAGTAACGAAGTGACGGCCCGCATGCTGCTGGCCTCCGACGCCTTTATGCATGCCGATTACGCCGAAGCCATCAGCCAGTGGCAACGGCTGCTCGATCTCAACTCACCGCGCGTTAACCGGGCGAAGCTGGTCGAAGCCATTAATATGGCGAAGATGCTGCAAAATCAGGGCTGATTGCGCAGCCAGTGCGCTGCTGCCACTACCGCCTGGCCGAAGGATACCGCGCCGTCCCCCGCCGGAAGCTGCATTGGGAAACACAGATCGAAATCCGCCAGATAACTGGCAAAGCGCGCTTTCAGTAACCGGTTATGCAGCACGCCGCCGGAAAACACGATCGTATTAATACCCCGCAGCCGGGCGTGATGACGCGCCATTTCCGCAAATCCCTGCGCCAGCGCGTCGTGAAATGCGTACGCCCGCTCGGCATCCGGCGCTTGCCAGGCCAGCCACTGCTGCCAGAAAGCGGCCATATCCAGCGCATCATTGATAAACGGCAATGTGACCAGATGCGCGGTCTCCACCGCCTGCATCGCCAGCGCTTCCAGCCGACAGGCGGCTTCGCCCTCATAGCTTTGTGCGTCCGGCGCAAGGCCCAGCGCACAGGCCACCGCATCAAACAGCCGCCCGGTCGACGAGGCCAGCGGCGCATTAATTTGCCGCTCAATGGCGCGTGCCAGCACCTCCCAGGCGTGTGAGTGCAATACTTCAGCTTCTGGATAGCCCTGCCAGTCAGGCACAAACGCCTGCCACTGCGCCAGCAGATTACGCCACGGCTGGCGCGCCGCCAGATCGCCGCCGGGCAGCGCCACCGCCGGTAATCCGCCCAGCCGCTCACAGTGATCATAATCCACCAACAGGCACTCACCGCCCCACAGTTGGTCATTCGCGCCGTAGCCGATGCCGTCGAGCGTGAGCGCAATAACCGCGCCGCCATCCAGCGGCCACTGATGCTCTGCCAGGCAAGCGGCGGCATGGGCGTGGTGATGCAATACTCCATCTGGCGAGGCATTCATTTCGCGGCCCATCTGGCTACTGAGGTAACCCGGATGGGCATCCACCACGACCCGCGCCGGGGTGAAATCATACAGCTCACGCATTATTTTCAGCGCCAGCCGCCACTGCTCAGGGACGCGTTCTTCGGTGAGATCGCCCAGATGCTGGCTCAACACGGCGCTGTTGCCGCGCAGCAAACAGAAAGTGTTTTTTAGATCCGCGCCCACCGCCAGCACGGGCGGTAGCCCTTCAAAACCCGGCGGCAGCGCAATCGCGTCGGGCACATAGCCACGGGCGCGGCGCAGCACTTCGCCGCTCTGGCGCACAACGGAATCATCCATGCGCTGATTAATCTCGCGGTTATGCAACAGCCAGCCGTCGGCGATATCCGCCAGCTCATCCAGCGCCTGCTGATTGGTGATGGCGGGCGGTCTGCCGTTCAGATTGCCGGAGGTCATCACCAGCGGCGCGCCAAACGCCTGTAACAGCAGATGCTGCAACGGGTTAGCAGGCAGCATCACGCCCACTTCGCCGAGACCGGGGGCGATATGGCAGCTCAGGCCGGAAACGGTTTGCGCATCCACCAGCACCACCGGCGCGGCGGGGGATCGCAACAGAGACAGCGCCGCATCGGGCAGGCCTGCGCCATCCGGCAGCATCACCGCCAGCGGTTTCGCGGGGCGCTGTTTGCGTTCGCGCAGCCGTAACACCGCGTGGTCGCTGCGCGCATCTACCGCCAGGTGCATCCCGCCCAATCCTTTGATAGCGACGATCTCGCCGCGTTGCAACGCCGCCACGGCAGCCTTCAGCGCGTCATCGCGATACAGGGTTTCATCGCCCTGCGGCCAGAAAAGCTGCGGGCCGCAAACCGGGCAGGCCAGCGGCTGGGCATGGAAACGGCGGTCCAGCGGGTTGCGGTATTCACGCTCGCAGTCCGGGCAGAGCGGAAACGCCGCCATCACGGTGTACGCGCGGTCATAAGGCATCGCCTTAATAATGGTGAGCCGGGGGCCGCAGTGGGTGCAGTTGGTGAACGGATAGCGGTAGCGCCGGTTGCCAGGGGTATTTATTTCTTCGAGACAGGCCGGGCAAGTGGCAGCATCGGGGACGATTTGCGTATCCATCGCGCACTGCTGGCTTTGTACGATGACAAAATCCTGCGGCGCGGTATCCCAGAATATCTCACTGCGCGTCACGGAATGGATAGCGGCCAGCAGCGGACATTGCGCGTATAGCCGCGCGACAAAATCGCCTTCGCCGCCAGCAATACGCACCACCACGCCATTACCGGTATTGCAGACGTCGCCTTTAAGATCCAACTGCTGCGCCAACTGCCAGACAAAAGGCCGGAATCCGACGCCCTGGACTTTACCGCGAATATGCAGCTGCACGCCGGGGAGCCGGGTCATTCGACCTCCATTTCGCGCACCCGCATCGCGTTGCCCTTATCAATCTGGATCTCCCAGGAGCCGCAGTGCGGACAAGGTGATGCGTGCTGTTCGGCGCTAAACGCGCTGTCGCAGGCAAAACACCAGCCTTTCGCCGGCACAATATCAATATGAAACTGCGCTTCCGACGCCACGGTTCCCCGGCGTGCCACCTCAAGACCAAACTGCAAAGAGGAAAGCTCCACGCACGCCAGTGCGCCGACATCCAGCCAGACATGGGTGATGCGCTGGAAATGTCCGGTAGCGGCTTGATCTTCCAGTAACTGAATAACGCCCTGGGCTAACGATAATTCATGCATATTTTAAAGTGTGAATTTAAAATTAAGAATACATGTATATACCCTGCCTGAATTCCATTTATTTTTCATTGATGGATAGCAAGGTGTAATTACTAAAAACCGATCAAATTGTTTTAACAAAGTTACCATCAACCCGCGTGATAAGCCGCCTTGCGGCACGTTATCAATAATTCTTCTCAATTAAGATGTTATTATTATCAGATACCCATTACGGGTTATATTTTGCGCAAGATTAACTTTTTTAATTATCGGAATATTCATCTTTTGCCATTACTGAAACGTTCAGCCTCACAATATTGTTCATCGCGTGGAATCAATTAAAGTTTAGTTGATAAGTGTCAAAAAAATAATTATCAAAAGTTTCACTGTATAGCCCACAACGAAAACAAGGACTTTATGCTCGTGAAACTTCACGTCGCAGGGGAGATCGCTTCCCTGCGCCCGGAGCGTTCAGGGCAGAGGCTTTCGGGAGAACAGCATGTCCGAAGGACAAAACGCTTTTTATCATAATGGTATTTCACGTCGTGATTTCATGACGCTATGTGCAGCATTGTCGGCAACGATGGGGTTAACAGGCACTGCGTCAGCGGAGATGGTAGAAGCCATGTCTTCGCCGTCCCGTCCGCCGGTAGTCTGGATTGGTGCGCAGGAATGTACCGGTTGTACGGAATCGCTTTTACGCTCAACGCATCCCACGGTGGAAAACCTCGTGCTGGATGTGATTTCCCTTGAATACCATGAGGTGCTCTCCGCCGCCTTTGGTCATCAGGCTGAAGCAAACAAACATCGCGCCCTGGAGCAGTACAAAGGCAAATTTGTGCTGGTGGTGGATGGGTCGATTCCGCTGAAAGACGGCGGCATCTACTGCATGGTGGCGGGTAAGCCCATCGTCGAGCATATCCGCGAAGCAGCGGCCAATGCGGCGGCAGTGATTGCTATCGGTTCCTGCGCGGCCTGGGGCGGCGTCCCGGCGACGGGCGTGAACCCAACTGGCGCGGTTTCGCTTCAGGATGTCATTCCCAACATTCCGGTCATCAATATTCCCGGCTGCCCACCGAACCCACATAACTTCCTGGCGACCGTGGCGCATGTGATCACCTTTAACCGTCCGCCGAAGCTGGATGCCAAAAACCGTCCGCTGTTCGCCTATGAGCGCCTGATCCACGAGAACTGCGAGCGCCGCCCGCATTTCGATGCCGGACGCTTTGCGCGTGAATTCGGCGATGAGGGCCATCGCCAGGGCTGGTGCCTGTACCATTTAGGCTGTAAAGGGCCAGAAACTTACGGCAACTGCTCGACGCTGGAGTTTTGCGATGTGGGCGGCGGGATTTGGCCGGTCGGCATCGGCCATCCTTGCTACGGCTGCAACGAAGAAGGTATCGGCTTTAAAAAAGGCATCTTCCAGCTTGCCGAAGTGCATCAGCCCACGCCGCGTGCGCAGGTGCCAGAGGTGAATCGCCCGGAAGGCGGCGCAGTCTCCATGAGCGCAGTCGGGCTGCTGGGCGCGGTGGTTGGCGCAGTTGGTGGCGTCAGCGTGATGGCGGTGAAACAGCTTGGCCGTAAAAATCCAGCCGATAAATCCGCTGCGGATCGGGAGGAGAAGCATTGAACCGGCGTCACTTTTTTAAGCTGGCTTCCGGGGGCGCAGTATTAGCAGGGATGGCTCCCGCCGTACAAGCCGCAGCAGAAAACCGCCCACCGATCCCCGGTGCGCTCGGCATGTTGTTTGACTCGACCCTGTGCGTGGGTTGCCAGGCCTGCGTCAGCAAATGCCAGGAAATTAACCATCCACAAACCAACGAATACCGTGGGGATACCTATGCCCACGGCGATAACACCTGGTCGGTGAACGACAAGCTCAGCCCCTACACCAATAACATCATCCAGATTTGGCGCAGCGGCGATGGCACCCATAAGAACCAGGAAAAAGACGGCTACGCGTTTATTAAGAAGCAGTGCATGCACTGCGTCGACCCGAACTGCGTCTCCGCCTGCCCGGTCTCGGCGCTGACCAAAAACCCGAAAACCGGCATCGTGCAGTATGACAAAGACGTTTGCACCGGCTGCCGCTACTGCATGGTGGCCTGCCCGTTCAACGTGCCGAAATACGATTACGATCATCCGTTCGGTTACATCCACAAGTGCGAACTGTGTAACCAGAAAGGCGTTGAGCGGCTCGATAAAGGCGGTTTGCCCGGCTGTACCGAAGTCTGCCCCACCGGCGCGGTGATTTTCGGCACCCGTGAGGAACTGATGGCGGAGGCCAAAAAACGTCTCGCCCAGCAGCCTGGCAGCGAGTACCCCTATCCACGCCAGCGGGTGAACGGCCAGGATGTCTATTTGCATCCGGTTGCGCATTATCAGTCGCATATTTATGGCGAAATGGAAGGCGGCGGCACCCAGGTGCTGGTGCTGTCGGGCGTTCAGTTTGAGCACTTTGGGCTGCCCGCACTCGATCCGCTGGCAACCGGGGCGCGCTCCGAGCACGTCCAGCATTCACTGTATAAAGGCATGATTTTGCCGGTGGCGGCGCTGGCGGGCATCACTTTCTTGGTGCGTCGCAACTCCCGTATTCAGCATGAACAGGGTTCATCTCATAACAAGGAGGATGGCCATGAGTGACCATGCGCTTCGTCCCCTCGGCGGCAAGCTGTTTACCTTCAGCATCAAGGTGCTCGCGCCGCTGGTGATTATCTGTTTCCTGCTGGTCGCCAAACGTCTGGTCATGGGAATTGGCGATGTCTCCGATCTTAACGGCGGCTACCCGTGGGGCATCTGGATCGCCTTCGACCTGCTGATCGGCACCGGTTTTGCCTGCGGCGGCTGGGCGCTCGCCTGGGCGGTGTATGTATTTAACCGCGGCGAGTATCACGACCTGGTGCGCCCGGCGCTGCTGGCGAGTTTGTTCGGTTACTCTATGGGCGGGCTGTCGATCACCATCGACCTGGGCCGCTACTGGAATATGCCTAACTTCTTTATGCCCACGCACTTCAACCCCAATTCGGTGCTGTTTGAAACCGCAGTCTGTATGACGATTTACATCGGCGTGATGAGCCTTGAGCTGCTGCCAGCGCTGCTGGAACGGCTGGGCTGGAAAGTGTCGCTGCGCCGTCTGAATAGCGTGATGTTTTTCATCATCGGTCTTGGGGCGCTGCTGCCGTCCATGCACCAGTCCTCAATGGGTTCATTGATGATTGTGGCGGGCTACAAGGTGCATCCGCTGTGGCAAAGCTATGAGCTGCTGCCGCTGTTCTCGCTGTTAACGGCGTTCATCATGGGCTTTTCGATTGTGATTTTCGAAGGCTCTCTGCTGAAAGCCAGCAATACCGTCAAACAGGATGAAACGCCGCTGTTCCGTAAGCTCACCACTGTGATCAAGGTATTCCTGTGCCTTTTCCTGGTGCTGCGCATCGGTGAAGTGGTGTGGCACGGCAAGCTGCCGCTGGTGTTTGCCGGCGACCGCTACTCGTGGCTGTTTATCGCCGAAATCGTACTGCTGGCCTTGCCGCTGGTGATGCTGCAAAGTGCCATGCGCCATAGCGCACGCGGGCTGTTTATCAGTGCGGTGTGCCTGCTGCTGGGCGCGGCGCTGTGGCGTATGAACTATTCGCTTATCGCTTACGATCCGGGTAACGGCTATCACTATTTCCCCACCGCCAGCGAAATCCTGATTTCCATCGGCTTCGTCGCCGTTGAAATCGCCGCATACGTATTACTTACCCGTTTACTGCCAATTTTACCTGCGCAACAGGGCCGGTCAGAACACATTAAGGAAGAGATAAAATTATGAGTCAACGTATCACTATTGATCCCATTACTCGCATCGAAGGCCACTTGCGGATCGACTGTGAAATTGAGCAGGGTAAGGTGGTTAAGGCATGGTCCTCCGGCACCATGTGGCGCGGCATGGAAGAGATTGTCAAAGGCCACGACCCGCGCGATGCCTGGATTATCGTACAGCGTATCTGCGGAGTGTGTACCACCATTCACGCTATCGCCTCGGTGCGCGCGGTGGAAAACGCCCTGAAAATGGAGATCCCGGTTAACGCCCAGTACATCCGCAACCTGATCCTCGCCGCTCACCAGATCCACGACCATATCGTGCATTTCTATCAGCTTTCCGCGCTCGACTGGGTGGATATCACCTCGGCGCTGAAGGCCGACCCGGAAAAAGCCGAAGCAATGCTGAAAGGCGTATCGACCTGGTCGCTGAACAGCGCGGCGGAATTCACCAAAGTGAAGCAGAAGATCCAGGCGCTGGTGGACAGCGGCCAGTTGGGCATTTTCGCCAACGGCTACTGGGGCCACAGCGAAATGAAGCTGTCTCCGGAAGTGAACCTGATTGCCGTGGCGCACTATTTACAGGCGCTGGAGTGCCAGCGCGATGCCAACCGTATCGTGGCCATCCTCGGCGGTAAAACGCCGCACATCCAGAACCTGGCGGTAGGCGGCGTGGCAAACCCGATCAACCTTGACGCGCCAAGCGTGCTGAACCTTGAGCGGTTGATGTACGTGAAGTCGTTTATCGACAAGCTGGGCGACTTTATCGAGCAGGTTTACAAACCGGACGCGGTGATTTTCGCCGCCAGCTATCCGCAATGGCTGCAACTGGGTAAAGCCGCCGATTTCTACCTGGCGGTGCCGGATTTGCCGGTCGATCGCAAAGGCGAAACCTTCGCTATCCCCGGCGGCTATATGAAAGGCGCGGATTTCACCACTTTCCGCCCCATCACCAGCCATACCGACAAATATCTCATCGACGGCATTGAAGAGAGTGGCAAACACGCCTGGTACAAAGACGACCAACCACTGAAACCGTGGGAAGGCGAAACCAATCCGCAGTACACCGGCTGGCAGGAAGACGGCAAATATTCCTGGGTGAAAGCGCCAACGTTTTACGGCAAACCGGTGGAAGTTGGCCCGCTGGCCTGGCTGCTGTGCGGCCTGGCGGCGAAGCACGAAGGCACCGTCGCCCATTACGAAGGCATGAGTAAGCTGTATCAAACCCTGACGGGCCAGACGCTGACGCCGGATCAACTGCAATCTACCTGGGGCCGCATTCTGGGCCGCGCGGTACGCACCGGCGTATTGCAGGATTCACTAACCCAGCAGTACCAGTTGCTTATCGACAACATTAAGCGCGGCGATTATGAGACCTTCGTGAAGCCGGAATTCCCGGCGGGCGAAATCCGCGGCGTGGGTTTTGAAGAGGCGTCACGCGGCATGTTGTCCCACTGGATTGTGATTAAAGACGGCAAGATCGCCAACTATCAGGCGGTGGTTCCCTCGACCTGGAATGCCGGACCGCGCAACTTTAACGATGAGCCGGGCCCGTACGAGCGCGCGCTGATCGGCACCACCGTTGCCGACCCGGAAAAACCACTGGAGGTAGTGCGTACCGTACACTCCTTCGACCCGTGCATGTCCTGCGCGGTACATATGGTGGATCTCACCGGCAAAGAGCTGAGTAAGGTTAAGGTGCTGTAATGCGCACACTGGTATTAGGGATTGGAAATCTGCTGCTGAGCGACGAGGGGATTGGCGTTCGCGCCATTCAGGCCCTGGAAGCGCACTATAAGATCCCCCCGGAGGTCGAGCTGTTTGACGGCGGCACCTCCGGCATGGAGCTGATGGAAGCCATGGCAGACCGGGATTTGCTGATCGTGGTGGATGCGGTGCGCAGCAATCACGAGGCGGGCAGCGTGTTTATCCTCGAAGATGACGAGGTGCCCGCGCTGTTTACCGAGAAACTGTCTCCGCACCAGCTTGGCCTGTGTGATGTGCTGATGGCGCTGAAAATGACCGGGGAGTATCCCCGGAAGTTGATTCTGATTGGCATCGAACCGGCGTCTCTGGCGCCGGGTATGACGCTAACCGCCACCGCGCAGCGGGCGCTGGAAGTGGCGCTGCGCGAAGTGCAGCGCCTGCTGGCCGAACACGGAATGGAAATACAACGGCAGGATGAACCATGTGCGACGATCTGATCTGGGACGTGAAAGGCTGGCGTAACAGCCCGGCGGCAGCGCTCGAAGCGCAGTTTAACCGCGTCGCCGAACTGCAAATGGCCGATCTGCCGTTTTATCAGGCGCATATGTCCATCAAAGCCTGTGGCTTTCAGCTTTTTGAAGGCCAATGGGTGGGGGCGATGCTGACGCCCTGGATGCTGGAACTGGTGGTACTGCCCGGCCCGGACCAGCAGTGGCCGCGCCGTCAGGTGGGCTCCCGGCTGGCGTTAACCTTCCCGGCGGGCGACATGGCGTTTCGCGTCGGCGAGTTATCGCCGGAACTGCATTACGTCGCCTGTTCGCTGATGTCGCCGCTCGATCCGCGTCTCAATGCTGAGCAGGCCATTATGCTGGCAGAAAACAGCGTCAGCCTGGCGCTGTCGTTACCGGTGCGACGCGACGCGCCGGTCAATATGAGCCGCCGGGCCTTACTGCGCGGCAAAGTCGCCTGAGTTAAGCATTACAGGAGTGAATTATGTGCCTGGGCGTTCCGGGGAAAATTATTGCCGTCGGCGAAGAGATCCACGAGCTGGCGACGGTGGAAGTTAACGGCGTGCAGCGTCAGGTGAATATCGCACTGGTTTGCGAAGAGAGTCCGCAAGACCTGCTGGACCGCTGGGTGCTGGTGCACGTTGGGTTTGCCATGAGTATTCTCGATGAGGACGAAGCGCGCGATATGCTTAGCGCGTTAGAAAATCTCACCGGCGAGGCCTATCTGCATTAATCCTGTTATGAGAGACGCGTCATCTGCGTCTCTCCCTCTTCCATCCCCAGTTGATACAGCGTAAAGGGGGTGTATTGTTCAATCAGATTCGCCAGTTCCGGCGAGTGGCTGGTCAGCCAGATTTGCGAAAAGCGCGAAGCTTCGGCGATCAGTTTCGCCAGCGCGGGCAGCATTTGCGGGTGCAGGCTGTTTTCCGGCTCATTCAGGGCAATAAACGCCGGAGGGCGCGGGCTCAATAACGCCACGGCCAGGCACAGAAAACGCAACGTCCCGTCAGAAAATTCGGCTGGCTCCAGCGGACGGGTTAAGCCTTCACGCTGCATCAGCAGTTGAAAACGTCCGCCCGGATTTTCACAAAAGAACCGGCAGCCCGGAAATGCCTGATCGAGAATCGACATCAATAGCCCTTCATCGCCAATTTCAACGATGGTCTGAAACGCCGCCGCAAGGTTCGCGCCGTCGCTGGCTAAAACCGGGGAGCGGAATCCCACCTGCGGCTCGCGCAGCGCGGAGTTTTTCGATACCGCAAACTCATGATAAAACCGCCAGTTACGCATCGCTTCGCGCATTTGCGACACTTCCGGGTAAAGATGCGGTTCGCCCAGTTGCCCGAACACCGATTCGTTCTCATACAGCGTGCCGCTGTGGGTCACTTTTTCATGATGGACATTGTTTAAGAACACCGCCTGATTTTTACGGCGCATGAGCTGTGCCGACGCGCGGCGCTGATGATCGCTCAGCCAGATGCTCTCTTCTTTAATTACCGGATCGAGGTTAAACAGCGAGGGATACGGTACTTTCTCGACAAAACCGAACTGCAATTCGTATTCATAGCTTTCGGTTTCCACCGCCAGCGTTACGCGGCGCTTTTCATCACGCCGGCTTTGCCCGGCCCAAAACACCTTAAGTATGCCGCCTTCTGCGGCGAGTTCCTGCGAAAACGCGCCCTGCGCGGCGCTGTGCATCAAATGAATCGCTTTGTAAACGTTGGATTTACCGGTGCCGTTCGGCCCAAAGATAATATTCAGCCGTTCAAGCTCCAGCGACAATCGCTTGATGGAGCGGTAATTTTCAATATGCAGCGTTTTGATCACAGATACCTGCCGGGCTAACGGGCTGTGGAGCTCAACGCCACAGCCGGTTTATCATCAGCCCGAGGGTAAAGTAACTTTTCGCGTGATGCAAAACGTCAGCGCATTACTGGAAAAACAATTCCAGTTTATTAAACACGCCCGGATCGTCCTGATGGCGGATAATCTGGATCACGTCTTCCAGCTTGTCGATTTGGCTGACCATTTGTTCCAGACGCTGGTCCTCTGCGACCTGTAGCCAGATGCGGCTGTGGTCGCCGTCCGGTAGCGGCAAACACAGAATGCCTTCCACGTTGAACGCCCGACGGGCGAACAGCCCGCACACATGCGACATCACGCCAGGGTGGTTGCGTACCGTCAGTTCCAGAATTACGTTTTGTTGTTGCATGGCTTATTCTCCTACCATCTCTGTATTAGCCGCACCTGGCGGAACCATCGGGTACACTTTTTCCTGCGCATCAATACGCACGTGGATCAAACAAGGGCCTGGGCGAGCCATCGCTTCGCGCAGCGCCGCCTGCGGGTCCTGCGCCTCGTTTAAATCACAACTGCCCATTCCAAAGCCTTCGGCGATTTTGATGAAATTGGTCATGCCCGGATAGGTGGCCTCAAACACGTTCTGCTTGTAGAACAGGCTTTGCTGCTGATGCACCAGCCCCAGCGCCTGGTTATTCATCAGGATCACTTTGATGTTCAGGCCGTTTTCGGCGGCGGTTGCCATCTCCTGGATGTTCATCATCAAACTGCCGTCACCGGAGAAGCAGATGATCTGGCGCGCCGGTTCCGCCAGCGCAGCGCCAATCGCCGCAGGCAGACCAAAGCCCATAGTGCCCAGGCCGCCTGAGGTCAGCCACTGACGCGGACGGCGCAGCGGGTAAGCCTGCGCTGCCCACATCTGATGCTGACCCACATCGGTGGTGATGATGGCGTCTTCTTGCGCACAGGCTGCCACCGCTTTGATCAAGCCGTAATGGCACAACGGATCATCGGCATTGGGCATACTGAACGGAAATTCCTGTTGCAGCGACGCCACCAGCGCACGCCACGGCGCACGTTCAGTGGGCATAATGCGCGGCGTCAGTTGCGTCAGCACTTCAGCCACGTCGCCCTGAATGGCGATATGCGGCTGTTTGATTTTGCCCAGCTCGGCGCGGTCGATATCCACATGGATAATTTTGGCGTTCGGGCAGAATTCCTGGGTTTTGCCTATCGCCCGGTCATCAAAACGCGCGCCGAGAACAATCAGCAAATCCGCTTCCTGCAAAATAAAGTTGGTGCTGCGCGCGCCGTGCATCCCCAGCATACCCAGCGACAGCGGGTGATCGGTGGGCAGTACACCCAGCGCCATCAGCGTCATGGTGGTGGGTAAGTTAGCCTGCTCCGCCAGCTTGCGCACCTGCGGCGCGGCATTGAGGGTGCCGCCGCCCAGATACAACACCGGGCGCTTCGCCTGGTTGATCATCGCCGCCGCATCGGCGACCTGCTGCGGGTTAAACGCCGGGGCAGGCGCACAGCGGCCCGGCTCCGGGAAGCTCTCAATGTCGATTTCCGCATTCTGAATATCCTTCGGAATATCAATCCATACCGGCCCCGGACGGCCTGACTGGGCGATGCGGAATGCGTCGCTGATCACCTGCGGCAGTTCGCTGATATGGCGTACCAGATAGTTATGCTTGGTGATGGGAATGGCGATGCCGTAGGTATCCACTTCCTGGAACGCGTCCGCGCCGATCATTGAGGTGGCGACCTGGCCGGTAATGCAGACCATGGGAATCGAATCAAGACGCGCATCGGCAATCGCCGTCACCAGGTTAGTCGCGCCCGGTCCGCTACAGGCGATGCACACCGCCGGTTTGCCCTGGGTCCGCGCCATGCCCTGGGCGATAAAGCCCGCGCCCTGCTCGTGGCGCGCCAGAACGTGGCGAATTTTTGTGCTCTGGCTCAGCGCGTCGTATAACGGCAGAACGGTGCCGCCGGGAATGCCGGTTACGGTGGTGATGCCCTGACGCTCCAGCAAATGAACGATCAGTTGCGCGCCGGTAAAGCGTTGTGGTTGTGAAGTTGTGCCCATTGTCGCCATGCTCCAGTCCTTTCTCTTTCTGGGCCAGCTTTACTTTCCGGGCGAGATAAACAAGAAACCCCGCTCGGTTGCGCCGGCGGGGTTTTTGGAATCGATGCGTTGACTCGGGACCCTACGGCGCATTGCCGACGACCACCACCACACGCACGACGACCACCGCGGCAGGTTGCGCGGTTAGTAGTAGGTCGGAAGCGTGCATGAATGCGGTCATGGGATCTCAGTTCTTGATCAACGGTAAAATTTATACAAACACAGCGTTGCGTTGCTGACAAGGGGTTTATTGTGTGCAGAAAAAAATCCGTGAGATTTATCACAAACGCATTCAACCCAACGCAGCAGGGAAAAATCAGGATTAACGCTTAAAAAATGGAGAAATTCAGGCGGAACTGAAAAACAAAAAACCCCGCCAGAAGCGAGGTTTTTTGGAGCGGTTTTGCGGATGGTCGCCGCAAAAGCACACTGTGTTACGTCAACTTAATAACTATACGACCAATTGACCGCTATCGCAAACATTGCGGCGGTTTCAGGCAGGTTAACTATAGATCCCAGCGGGTAAGCTGTCCAGAAAATACTGTTCATTTATACAGTATTTATCTATAATGAAGTGGCTGTTCACTGTGTGCGATACGGGGCCGTGATATGCGGCGCAAAGCAAGTCCTGGCTGAAACGGGTGGTGCCGTCAGTGCCTTAACCCCGTGAGAGCACACTGTGTTACGCCAACAAAGCTGCTGGCAACAGGCAACGGAGAGGTACGTCAGCGGCGTGCTCCTTGACCAGAGGAGACGCGTATGAGCGGAATGGATTGGGTTATCCTTGTCCTTAAACTCATTGTTGCATTGCTGCAACTGCTTGATGCAGTCCTGAAATACCTGCGGTAATTCAGGGTCAAGCCGCACCAAAGGAGGGCGGGCAACCGCCCTCCTTTAACACTGGCTTTTTTCAGGTTTCGCTGACGTGCTAAGGTAGCCTCTTTCTCTAAAGGAAACGGTCAGTGAGCAAGTCGGTGCGTTTTATTGTGGTGCGCCACGGTGAATCCGAGTGGAATCAGCAGGATATTTTGCAGGGGCAGCTTGAGAGCCCCACCAGCGCACGAGGGCTTCGGCAAATCGATGCGCTGCTTGGGGCGCTGGCAGGTTACACCTTTCGCGCCGTAATAAGCTCCCCGTCGCAGCGTGCGCTCACCACCGCACAGGCTATTGCCCAGGCGCATTCCGCCACACTCCATCTCGACCCTCGTCTGCATGAACAGCACCTTGGCGATTTCCAGTCGCTCGCTACCGCTCAGATCCTGGCGCGCGATCCCGCCATTGGCGACGCGCTGTTTTCGGGGGATGTCGCAGTAGTTCCAACCGGCGGTGAAAGCGTGATGGAAGCGGCGAACCGGCTGCATCAGGCACTGCTTGAATGGGATGCTGAAGGTGATACCTGCATTATCACGCACGGCAATACGCTGGCGGGTTTGCTGTGGCTTTTAAATGGCGCAGATTTCCGCGAGCCCTTTACCCGTTATAGCCCACACAATTGCAGCTTTTCGACGCTGGTTCGCCAGGGCCAAACCCTGGAGATCGAAAACTGGGGTCTGGCAACCCATCTGTTGAACGGCAATCTGTTGTAATCTGGCGCTTTCTGGCAATATTTGTTGCCGAAAGGCGTTTACAACCCACTTCTCCCAGTCGCCCGCGATGATCTGGCGATATCTGCCTATTGTGGTAGATTCCTCTCGCTTTTAAGCGCTATCCAGAAAAACATTCCACCGAAAAATAAGAAATCGTATTCATCGCTATGAAAAAGCTGACGAACTCTCATCTGCTGTTAATGCTGATTATGCTTATCGCCGTCGGGCAAATGGCGCAAACCATTTATATCCCGGCGATTGCTGATATGGCACGCGATTTACAGGTGCGCGAAGGCGCAGTGCAAAGCGTCATGGCCGCCTATTTACTGACTTACGGCGTCTCACAACTGATTTATGGCCCGGTCTCGGACCGCGTAGGCCGCCGCCCCGTTATCCTGGTCGGTATGACTATTTTTATGCTGGCGACGCTCATTGCGCTGCGCACCACCAGCTTGCCGGTGCTGATCGCCGCCAGCGCGTTACAGGGAATGGGAACGGGCGTAGCGGGTGTGATGGCTCGCACCATGCCGCGCGATTTGTTTGAAGGCTCTGCGCTGCGCCACGCCAATAGTCTGTTAAACATGGGGATTTTAGTCAGCCCGCTGCTTGCGCCGCTGATTGGCGGCGTGCTGGATACGGTGTGGGGCTGGCGCGCGTGCTTCGCATTTTTACTGGCGCTGTGCGTAATGGTAACGTTTAGCATGGCGCGCTGGATGCCGGAAACCCGTCCGGCGCAGGCTCCACGCACCCGTATTATCACCAGCTATAAAACCCTGTTCGGCAACGCCGCGTTTAACTGCTTTTTGCTGATGCTGATTGGCGGGCTGGCCGGTATCGCGGTGTTTGAAGCCTGCGCAGGGGTACTGATGGGCGCGGTACTGGGCCTGAACAGCATGGTGGTCAGCGTGCTGTTTATTCTGCCGATCCCGGCGGCGTTTTTCGGCGCGTGGTACGCAGGCCGTCAGAATAAGCGCTTTTCTTCGCTGATGTGGCAATCAGTGACGAGTTGCCTGCTGGCCGGGGTGCTGATGTGGATCCCAGGCTGGTTCGGCGTCATGAACATCTGGACGCTACTGCTGCCCGCCACGCTGTTTTTCTTCGGCGCGGGTATGCTGTTCCCCCTCGCCACCACCGGCGCGATGGAGCCATTTCCGTTTCTGGCGGGCACGGCAGGCGCGCTGGTCGGCGGCCTGCAAAACGTCGGTTCCGGGTTGCTGGCCTGGTTCTCCGCGCTGCTGCCGCAAACCGGGCAAGCCAGCCTGGGCATGTTAATGACGGCGATGGGCGCGGTGATTTTGCTGTGCTGGCTGCCGCTGGCCCATCGCGAACAGCAGCAAAGCCATCTGGTTTAACGCAACAACGTCAGGATGTTATGCAGGTGGGATACACAAAACAGCAGCGCCAGCATCACCACCGCCAGGGCGATTAATAATTTGCCGCGCAGCGATCGGCGGTCTGAAAAATCGCAGCGCGCAATATCCATCAGGTTGCGTTTATGGACAAACACATAAATCAGCACGCTGACCAGCGCCAGTATCACCAGCGACAGCCAGAACAGCGCCCCCGCCTGATACCAACTGTGGCGCAGCGCTAAGGCCAGCAGCGCACCGTAGCCCAGCAACGTGCGCAGCCAGGCGAGCGAAGTGCGTTCGGGTTGTAAACCCGGATCGCGCTGCGAGTCAGCCACCGAGTATCACCATCGCAATCACCACCGCTGCAATCAGCATCATGGCGACGCTGAGGGTTTTCAGGCTGCGGGTATAAACAAAATCCTGCTTCAGGCGCATCGCTTTTTCATTATTCAGCCAGCGCAAATAGCCATACAGCGCGATGCCGCCGGAAAAAACACACAGCAGCAGCGACATGATTTCCCGTACCAGGGGGGTGGCGAGTTCCGGGGCAAGCTGATCGAGCCCCACCCCTGCCGCCAGGAAACCCAGCGCGGTGCGTATCCAGGCTAAAAACGTGCGCTCATTGGCGAGTGAGAAACGGTAATCCGGCGCTTCCCCGATCTCCGAAATTTTCATGTTTATTCCTTATGCCCGGCATGACGGAGCCGGAAATCTTTTATAGCCTGGCATTATTTTATCGATAAAAAAACCGGCGCTGTTAACGCCGGTTTTTGAGGGGGAAAGACGCAATGTTATCCCATTCCCCAGAACAGCACCGCCAGCAATTGCGGCGTGATGATGCGTAAAAACATCACCAGCGGATAAACCGTGGCATAAGAGAGCGCCGCTGCGCCGCTGGTCGCGTGAAGGTTGTTCGCGAACGCCAGCGCGGGCGGATCGGTCATTGAGCCTGCCAGCATCCCGCACAGAGTCAGGTAGTTCATGCGGGCGAAAATTCGCGCCAGTAAACCGACGGTGAGCAGCGGCACGGCGGTGATAACCGCGCCATAGGCAATCCAGCTAACCCCACTACCGGCCAGCAGTGTATCAACAAAATCGCCGCCGGACTTCAGCCCTACCACCGACAGAAACAGCACAATCCCCAGTTCGCGCAGGGCGAGGTTGGCGCTGGGCGGCATAAACCAGTACAGCTTGCCGATGGTGCCGATCCGCCCCAGGATCAGCGCCATAATCAACGGCCCGCCCGCCAGGCCCAGCCGTAGCGCCGCCGGGAAACCGGGGATAAACAACGGAATGGATCCTAATAACACCCCCAGCCCAATGCCGATAAACACCGGCAGCATTTGCACCTGCTGCAATTTTTGCTGGGCGTTACCCACCTCCGCCGCCACCGCGTCGATAGACGCCGGACGCCCGACCAGGTTCAAAATATCGCCAAATTGCAGGCTGGCGTTGCTGCTCGCCACCAGTTCGACCCCGGCGCGGTTAAGCCGCGAGATCACTACGTCATAGCGCTGTTTAAAGTGCAGATCGCGGATTTTCTTGCCGAACACTTTTTCGTTGGTTACCACCACGCGCTCAACGCGCAGTTCGGTGCCGTGAGTCGACAGTGAGGTATCCACTTCTTTGCCAATCACCAGTTGGGC
Source organism: Atlantibacter sp. MEI4A-1023 (assembly GCF_056155425.1). Classification (NCBI taxonomy): domain Bacteria; kingdom Pseudomonadati; phylum Pseudomonadota; class Gammaproteobacteria; order Enterobacterales; family Enterobacteriaceae; genus Atlantibacter; species Atlantibacter sp. MEI4A-1023. Next base: position 16,908 of record NZ_CM149568.1, on the reverse strand, counting down.
GTTGTGCAAATCGTTTTCGCGCCCCACCAGGTGCAGCAAATCGCCCATCTGAACCACGGTAGTCGGCGATGGCACCATCAGCACATCTTCACGTTTTAACCGCGAGCAGATAATGGTGTCGCTGTTGAGGATCGGGACATCCTGAATCGCCAGCATATTGAGGTTGGGGTTTTCGACGCGAATATTAATGGTGTGCAGTTGGGCGTGACTAAAGCCATTGCTGGCGTCGTGCTGGGCGGCTTCGCTATCAACGTTAATGCGAAATACCAGTCGGATCAGCCACATGGTCATCAGGATGCCGCAAATACCGAACGGATAAGCCATAGCGTAGCTCATCCCCATCTGATCGACGATGGCGGTGGGTGTGCCCAAATCGGTGAGGATCTGCTGCCCTGCGCCCAGCGCGGGGGTGTTGGTCACTGCGCCGGAGAAAATACCCAATACCGCCGGTAATGGAATATCGAAAAGCTTGTGCAGAATAGCGGTGACCACGCCGCCAAGCACCACGATCAGAATAGCGAACAGATTAAGCCGCAGCCCGGAAACGCGCAGCGAGGAGAAAAAGCCCGGCCCGACCTGGATGCCTATCGTATACACGAACAAGATCAGCCCGAACTCCTGGATGAAATGCAGCATATGCCCGTTAAGGCCAATCCCGGCCTGCTCGACAAAATGACCGACGATGATACCGCCAAACAGCACGCCGCCGATGCCAAGCCCGACCCCGCGAATTTTGACATTGCCGATCCATAACCCTACCACCGCTACCAGTGCCAGGATAGAGACGGTTAACGCTATCTCACTCATACCGGTTCCCTGTGTAACACACCCTTGTTATTGGGGATTCTGGCAGAGCTATAGCGGAATGAATGGGGGTTAGCGCACAATTTACGGGGGGATGTAATACGATCGGGGTAGTTCGGAGAGATGCGCTCCCGAAGTGGGGAGCGCGTGGTACGTTTTAGCTATTCAGCGCGGGGCGTTCGCTGATGGCGATACGCTGCGGCGCGATGGCTTCCGGGATATGGCGCACCAGGTCGATATGCAGCAGACCGTTGTTGAAGATGGCACCGGAAACGTCCATATGCTCGGCCAGGGTGAAGCTCAGGTTAAACGGCTGAGTCACTAATCCCTGATGCAACCACTTCGGCTCCTGCTCCGGTTTCTCTGGCGTACCTTTCACGGTCAGGCGCGTGCCTTCCAGCTGGATATCTAAATCCTGCTGGCGGAACCCGGCCACCGCCAGGGTAATGCGGTAGTGGTTGTCATCGCTTTTTTCGATGTTATACGGAGGAAACGTCTGGGTTTCTGCGGTGCTTTGCAGTGCATTAGCCAGTTTGTCGAAACCAATCCACTGGCGTAGAAGCGGGGATAAATCGTAGTTACGCATGGTTGTTCTCCTTCATAGAAGCGAGTGAATACCTGCAAGCTCAGGCTCGCAGTGTGCTCCCAATCGGCAAGCACGGGGATTAAGGCCGCGCGGCGCGGCCCAGGGAATTAGTTGATTTCGATACGGCGCGGTTTATTCGCTTCAGGAATAACGCGTTCTAAATCGATATACAGCAGGCCGTTGACCAGGTTCGCGCCGCGAACGTGGATGTTTTCAGCCAGCTGAAATTTGCGCTCGAAGTTGCGCTCGGCGATACCCTGATACAGATAGGTACGCTCTTTCTGTTCGGCTGCGTGCGCGCCTTTCACCACCAGCATGTTGTCCTGGGCGGTGATGTCCAGTTCGCTTTCGGCAAAACCGGCGACAGCAATCGCAATGCGGTAATGGTTTTCGTCAACCAGCTCTACGTTATACGGAGGGTAGCCGCCGTTGCTTTGGCTCTGGTTGTTTTCCAGCAGGTTGAACAGGCGGTCAAAACCAATCGCGGAACGGTAAAGCGGGGAGAGATCGAAATTACGCATAAAAATAAGCTCCTGAAATCAGCGAGAAATTGTCTGCCTTCCCGTCGGGACAGGCGGTAAGTCAAAACGTCCTGTCGGCACGTCTTTGATGACTGTATCTGTAAAATGGTGGTGCTTGTCGCCATTTCAAGAGTAAAAGCAGATGATTTTTTGTTGGTTTACGTTTCTTTGCGTAGACTGGTTTAAGCGAAGGGGATAAAAAGGCAAAGCCACCCTAACAAATTGTCACGGCAGTGAATTTTTGAGGAAGCGAAGCCTCATTCCTTAATCGACGCGTTGCCACAACATAAAGTAAAAATGACAATGAAAATATGTATACGGATTTTGATGATCGGCTGCGTGCTTACGCTACTGAGCGGCTGCTCCAGCGTAATGACCCACACCGGCGGCGGCGAGAAAGGTGTCTATCCGGGAACGCGCACCAGCGCCGAGCACCTGGGTGATGACAGTATCAGTTGGGGATTTAAGCCACTGATTGCCCTGGATCTGCCTTTTACCGTGGTGATGGACACGGTGTTATTGCCCTGGGATATCTTCCGTACCGACAAATCGGTGAAGTCGCGGGTTGAAGAGAGCGAGCAGAAGAATCACGCCGTTAACAGCGTGATCCCTCCGGCAAACTATCAGTGACCGGTTTCCACCATCCAGAGCTGCTGATAACCGTCTTTGTGCGCCATCCAGGCGACATTTTTCCCGTCCAGTGAAAAGACCACAGCGTCGCCAGAAGGCGAATGCTGCTGGGTGAGCGGCGTAATCGCGCCGGTCTTAGCGTGGCACAGCACCACGCTACCCTGCTGAATAAACCCGATCCATTCACCGCCCGGGTGCCAGTTAAACGCCGATTCCACACCCGCGTCGCCAGTGGTGAGCTGCTGCGGTTCGCCGCCGTTTGGCGAGATCAGCCACAGTTGCGCCACGCCCTGCTCATCCCGCATTAAAAAGGCAATGGCATCACCCTGCAGATTGCTGCGCACCCAGTGGCGTGGGCTGGTCGCCAGGCCTGGCCAGGCGCGCGAGTGCGTAAAGGTTAATCGCCGCTGGATCACGCCCGCTGGCGGCGCGGGTAGCGTGGTGCCGGTGCCTTCGAGCGGCGCATTACCTGCCTGTTTCCAGCCGGCTTCGTGCTCCGGCAAATCAACGATAAACAGCTCGGGGACTTTCTCACCCGTCACGCTGCGCGTATCGCCAATAAACGCCAGCGCCCGGCGCTGCGTACTGCCATCTGGCTTGCGATACCCGCACTCGCCAATCCAGCCCTCTTCATAGGCGCGATTGATCTCATCGCTGCCTGGAGTCGGCTCTGGCGTGGTACGGCTGACCAGCGCGCACCAGTATTGCCCGGCATACTCGCGTGGATGAACGCAGGGCGGCGTCACCGGGCCGAAAGGCAGCGCCACGCCGACGTTACGTAAATCCAGCGTCGGGTCATACTCATGCAGTACATGATCGTTATAGGTAAAACTTACCCATTCACCGTCCGGGCTGAATACGTGGACGTGGCTGCCGCCGCGCAGCGCGCCGGGGGTAAACGGCGGGGTAATATCCATAGCATCCAGGTTCTGCGCGATGCCATTTTCCAGCACCACGCCGCGACGATGGTGAAAATCATACTGCCAGTCTGCGTCCGGGTTTTCCGGGCCGTGGATAAACACGTACTGCGCTTTCTGCGGGTTCACCGTCACCACGCCGACATTCGCGCCCTGGGTCGCCCGGTAGAGTACCTCAACATCTCCCGTCTCGACGTTAACCCGTTCTATGGTTTCACCGGTAAAAGATGCCCCGGACGGACGCACGTCAAACGCCAGCCAGCGGCTGTCTGGCGTCCAGGTATTGATGTTGGTGAGTTGATGATTGCGGGGGGCAAACGTGAGTTGTTTCATAGACAGGCTCGTTCGGATAACGGTAATGCCCATCATAATACGCTAAAAACCAGACGCCCGATGGCAGGCGTCTGGTTTTATTAACCGACCCGTTTTACATCGCCAACCAGCAAAATGTACGAGCAGGCACCAATCAGCGCGACCGCTGAGATATACACCAGCGCTGGCGCAAATCCGTAGCCCTGCGCTAAATAGCCCACCACCAGCGGTACCGTAATCCCACCCAGGCCGCCGACAAAGTTAAACACTCCGCCCGTGAGGCCAATCAAACGCATCGGCGCGAGTGAGGAAACCAGCGACCAGGTGATGGATGCAAATCCGTTGCCAAAGAACGCCAGCGCCATCAGCGCCATAATCCACACCGGATCGTTGGTGTAGTTTGCGCCCATAATGCAGGTGGAAATGAGCAGCCCGCAAATGATCGGCGTTTTACGCGCCACGCCCAGCGAATGCCCACGCCGCACCAGCCGATCGGCGACCCAACCTGATAACAGCACCCCGAAAAACGCCGCCAGGAACGGCACCGTTGTCATAAACCCGGCTTTTAACGCGGTGATGCCTTTTTCCTGGGTGAGGTAATTCGGGAACCAGGTCAGGAAAAACCACAGCGTCGAGGTTACGGCAAACTGGCCTAAATAGACGCCCAACAATTTGCGGTGGAAAACCAGTTTCCAGTCGGCACGGGTCAGCGGCGTGCGCGATTTTTTCTCTGCCGGGGCATCGCCATCCACCAGACCGCCGCCGTCGCGGATGTACTCCAGTTCCGCCTGGTTAACGCCTTTGCTACGACGCGGCGGCTGATAGACTTTTATCCAGATAAACGACCAGATAATGCCGATCCCGCCGGTGACAATAAACACCCAGTGCCAGCTCAGCAGTTCCTGGATCCAGATGAGCAGCGGCGTCAGGAATGCCAGGCCGACAAACTGCCCGGAAGTATAAAAGCCCACTGCCGAAGCACGCTCATGTTCCGGAAACCAGCTGGTCACCATGCGGTTATTGGTAGGAAACGCTGGCGCTTCAAATATGCCCGTGATGGCGCGTAAACCTATTAACGATAATAATCCCGTCGCGAAACCCTGAAACAGGGTCGCCACCGACCAACCGAGAATGGCGATAAAATACGTTAAGCGCGACCCGACGCGATCTAAAAACCAGCCGCCGGGGATCTGGCATAAGGTATATAACCAGGCGAAGGCGGAAAAGACGTAGCCCATTTCCGCTTTGGTAATGCCGAATTCCTCCTGAATATGGGCAGAAGCCACCGCCAGATTGGCGCGGTCGACATAACAAATCACGACGGTAATAAAGATCATGACCAGCGTCAGGTAGCGGCGGCGCGTAGGTTTTGCCGCAGATACGGAAATATCCATGATGTTCTGTCTCCAGATTTTGGCATGACGAGGACCCTCACCATGCCCTGTGAAATACAGAGGGTGATGTATCGAATTATTTTTTTACGGCTATTACTGAGGCGTTTTTATTTCACTTTCGCTGAGCGCGTCATTACCACTCCGCGACGCTGCCATCGGCATGTCGCCATAATGGATTTCGCCAATCAGTTGCGCTTTTACTGCGTGCAATAACCTGCTCCTCGTCGATTTCCACACCGAGCCCTGGTTTCATTAACGGTTGGAAATAACCGCCGTCCATTGCGAAGTCTTGTTTATTTTTAACGAAATCGAGCAGTTCTGCGCCCTGGTTATAATGGATGCCCATACTTTGTTCCTGTAGCACGGCATTGCGGGAAACAAAGTCGATATGCAGACACGCCGCCAGGGCAATCGGGCCGAGCGGGCAGTGCGGCGCCAGGCCGACGTCGTAAGCTTCTGCCATCCCGGCGATTTTAAAGCATTCGGTAATACCGCCCGCGTGGGACAGATCCGGTTGCAGAATAGCAATGCCGCCCGCTTCCAGTACCCGCTTAAACTCAAAGCGCGAGAACATGCGTTCGCCTGCGGCAATCGGAATAGGGGTTTGGGCAGCCAGGCGCGGATAATATTCCGCCTGCTCGGCTAACACCGGCTCTTCAATAAATAACGGGCGGTACGATTCGAGTTCTTTAATTAATATTTTCGCCATCGGCGCGCTGACGCGACCGTGAAAATCCAGGCCAAATTCGATGGTATTGCCAAAGGCTTCACGAATTTGCGCCACAGTGTTGACGGCGGCATCGACTTTGCGGGAGTCATCAATAATGCCTAATTCTTCGCAGCCGTTTAATTTAAAAGTGTCGAAGCCAATTTTGCGCAGTGTTTCAATACCGGCAATCACTTCCGCCGGACGGTCGCCGCCAACCCAGCTGTAGGCTTTAATTTTATCGCGCACCAGGCCACCCATTAACTGCCATACCGGGGCATTTAATACTTTGCCTTTAATATCCCATAACGCCTGATCGATACCGGCAATGGCGCTCATTAAAATCGGGCCGCCGCGATAAAATCCGCCGCGATACATAATTTGCCACAGGTCGTTGATACGCGCCGGGTCCTGGCCAATCAGCATTTCACCCAGTTCATGCACCGCTGCCTCAACCGTGCGGGCGCGGCCTTCAATCACCGGTTCGCCCCAGCCAACAATGCCTTCATCGGTTTCGATTTTTAAGAACATCCAGCGGGGTGGTAAGCGGTATGTGGTGAGTTTGGTTATTTTCATTTCACTGCCTCTCGATACGCATTAATAAATGCTTGTGCTTGTTCCTCGGTACGGCTGAGCGGCTGCCCTGCCCGGTAAAGATCGCTGCCAAGACCCGCGCCGATACACCCCGCGTCCAGCCACTGCGCCAGGTTCTCGGGGGTGACGCCGCCAACGGCGAACACCGGTACATCAGCAGGCAATACGGCTTTCAGCGCTTTGATGTACTCAGGCCCAAAGGCCGAAGACGGGAATACTTTCAGCGCCTGCGCGCCCGCATCCAGCGCCGCGAACGCTTCCGTGGCGGTGGCGCAGCCGGGGCAAACGGTCATGCCGTATTCCACCGCGCGCTGGATGACGCCAGCGTTGATGTTTGGCGTGACGATCAGTTTGCAGCCCATCTGCGCCAGCTGGACCACCTGCTCCGGTTGCGTCACCGTGCCTGCGCCAATCAGGGCTTTATCGCCATACATTTCCACCATCGCAGGGATGCTCTGCTGCCAGTTCGGCGAATTAAGTGGAATTTCTACTGCCTGAAAACCTGCGGCGATAATCGCACCCACATGCTGTGGGGCTTCCTCCGGGGTGATACCCCGTAAAATCGCGATGAGGGGAAGTTCAGTTTGCCATCGCATGGGCAATGCTCCTTATACCTGCCTGAAAAGCGTTGTCGCCTTCAAGCGTGCGGGCGGTAAATCCCAGCCGCGCCAGAGCGCGCTGATAGCGGGCGCACAGCTTAAGATTGGCGACCAGAGTGATGGGCTCAGCTTTGGCGGGTTGATAGTGGCGCAGCTGCGTGGCCACCTCGTTGCCAATCAACAGCCCGGAAAGAAAGTCGCTGACGTGGGCGCGCGGCAGCGTGCCGAGAACGTGGGAGGCACGGACCTCAAACAGACGCGTGATGATGGCGTCATCATGGATACCCTGCTCCAGGCCGGCGTCAAACGCGGCAAGATCCTCCTGCTGTTCGCCAATGCCGACGCCCACCAGCGAATGGGAGAGCAGCAGGTGATGCAGTTCACCGGTCATCACGGTGCGAAAATCGAGTATGCGTTCAGCATCGGCCTGCACCCATTTGCAGTGGGTGCCCGGCATGATGTACAGCGATGCGGGCGCTAATGCGGCTGCGCCGATAAGCTGGGTCTCCTCACCACGGATCACGTTATGGTTATCGTCACGGTCCACGCGCAGGCCGGGAATAATCCACACGTTGGGGATAACGGCGGTAAGCTGATCGCCAATCGCGTTAAATGCGACAGGGCAAGGCAGATAGGGCGCGTTGATCCACCCGGCATTGCTGCCGACCATCCCGGCCATCAGAACCGGCGTATTTGCCTCGCGCCAGCCTTCGGTAACGCTATTTAGCACCGCTTCCGGCGTCTGGCCGTTCAGCCGGGTGACGCCGCTGGCAGATTGTCGGCTATCGAAGCATTCTCCGTCCTGGTACAGCCAGGCGCGAAGATTGGTTGACCCCCAGTCGATAGCGATATAACGAGATGTCATGTGATTTCCTTAAGCCGGCGTGTAGAGCTGGCGATCATATTCAGCGCCGCCTGTTCGGCCGCGTTGCCGTCCTGATGACGGATGGCGTCGAATAACGCTTTGTGCTCCTGAAGGGTCTTCGGCATGTTGGCCTCATCGCCCATCCAGGTCCGTTCAAATACTGCGCGCTGCAATGAGCTGATCGCCACATTCAATTGCTGCAAAACCGGGTTATGCACCGAGGCCAGCACCGCCTCGTGATAGCGAATATCCGCCTCGTTAAAGGCGTCGCGATCCTGATTGTTGGCGATCATGTCATTCAGTGCCGCTTCGATTTGCGCCAAATCGCTTGAGGTGGCGCGCTCGGCGGCCCAGCGGGCGATGGCCGGTTCCACCAGGTTTCGCACTTCGCTCATGGCGCTAATCAGGCGCGGGTCATAGTCGTTTTCCAGCACCCATTGCAGCACCTCAGTATCGAGGTAGTTCCACTGGTTACGCGGCGCGATAAACGCCCCCCGGTAACGCTTCATTTCTACCAACCGTTTGGCAATCAACGTGCGAAACACTTCTCGGATGATATTGCGCGAGGTTTCGAACTCCTCACACAGGTCCGCTTCTGCGGGCAGCGCCGCACCCGGTACATATTTACCGCTCACAATCTGGCGGCCCAACGTAATCGCGATGCGATCGGTTTTGGTCAGTGTCATGGCTTTTCCCTGGTAATCCACACATCCCTTTACTTTACCGTGACCGTCGGTTTCCGCCTCAATTTTGAAGTACAAACGTGAAGCAAGTTGCCATGATGACAACAACAATGTAGTACAACATTACATTGTTGTACTACAATTTAGATCACAAAAACAACAATTCGCGATCGAGAGTGGATCGGGACATCAGCAGGCGATTCATAGAAGGGGAAGGAAAAGCGTCAGAGAGACAGGCCGCCGGGAGAGCGCCAGGCGGCGGGATACGAGGCGGTTATTGCAGGACGAACTTCTCAATGGCGTAGGCCACGCCGTCTTCAAGGTTGGTTTTGGTTTCAAAATTCGCCACGGCTTTGACGGAATCAATCGCGTTACCCATCGCCACGCCGAGTCCGGCGTATTCAAGCATCGCAATATCGTTTTCCTGATCGCCGATCGCCATCACCTCTTCCGGCTTGATATTCAGCGCATCCGCCAGCGATTTCACGCCGGTGCCTTTGGTGACGCGTTTATCGAGGATTTCCAGGAAGTACGGCGCGCTTTTCAGCACGGTGTACTTTTCTTTCACTTCAGCCGGGATGCGCGAAATGGCTTTGTCGAGCACCGCAGGCTCATCGATCATCATGACTTTCAGGAATGTCATGTTCGGGTCCATTTTCTCCGCTTCGCAGAACACCAGTGGAATGGTAGCAACAAAGGATTCATGCACCGTGTAGTAGCTGATATCGCGGTTGGCAGTGTACAGCGTGTTACGGTCGAGGGCGTGGAAATGCGAGCCGACTTCGCGGGAGAGTTTTTCCAGATAACGATAATCGTCATAGCTCAGCGGCGTTTGCGCCACGGTACTGCCGTCGCTGGCTTTTTGCACCAGCGCGCCGTTGTAGGTGATGCAGTAGTCGCCCGGCTGCTCCATGTGCAGTTCTTTCAGATAGCTATGAACCCCTGCGTAAGGGCGGCCAGTGGTGAGAACCACGTTGACGCCCTGCGCGCGCGCCTTTGCGATAGCGTCTTTAACACCGGGCGAAATGGTGTGATCGGGCAGCAAAAGCGTGCCGTCCATATCAATTGCGATGAGTTTTATCGTCATAGGGTTCTTTTGAGGTAGTGGGTTTGGTTCATGCTAACGCGATTCCGCTCAAAAAACAGCAGGGAAGAAGGGATAAAGGGGGACAGGAATACAGCACAGATTCCTCTTTTGCTGACAGGGATGATGATTTGCATTTGAGGTGACAGGTCTTATCAATGGTTACTTTCGCTTACTGAGAAATAGAATATTGATCATTTATATATAACAAAATTTAACCCTATCCTCTGCAACGATTGAACCCTCCATTTTTTATTTTACCGTAAAGTGGGTTTTGTAATTTACATGAGAGATAAGCTAAACCTCAATACAGTAAATCGCTTATGTTTATTACAGTTGAAAATACATTCACTATAAATCATTATTTATAATGTAAGGATTTAAAAATGGCAGAAATTGAACATGATATTTCCCTTGATGGTGAAGGGACAGCAAATAACCCGTTAAAAGTAAAGGTTTCAACAGCGCAGTCAAATATTTTATCGGTAGATGCTACCGGTGTTTATCTCTCTGGTACGCACCGTATTATTCCTAAGTTTACTGCGGGTACACTCTGGGCTCTTTTTAATCCCGTCAAAACGTTTCCCGATGGATCTATTTTGCTTCGTGATACCATGACGCTTAAAAATCCACAGCATACTACAAGTATGTCAGGCATTAGCCAATACTCGACATTTGATGTATCACTTGGGCAATATTTCCTGGATGAGAAGGGTAACCCTATTAATACACAAATATCAGCAAAATATTCTGCTACGTCTACGAGTGAGATCACTGCAACAGTTACTGTTATTATGTCCGCAATGCCTACAGCGGCTTACGACATCTTTAATGATACACCGTGGCCGCCATCTCCAGATGCAGGGAAAAATTTTGCTATTAAATTTTTTGGGATCGTTGGTTATACTCCATCCCAAATGTCTCTGGAGTAATATCTGAGAGATTAGAAAATATTTATTTTTAATATAGCTCAGCAAAAAACAACCTGTTAATTATAGTTTCATTATTATAAATATATAAAAGCCCGGTACGCTTTCGCTACCGGGCTTTTTTTAATGATACTATTAAATATCGATATTCGCCGCTTTCAGGGCGTTCTCTTCGATAAAGGCGCGGCGTGGTTCAACTGCATCACCCATCAAAGTGGTGAACAGCTGGTCGGCGGCAATCGCATCTTTAACGGTAACGCGCAGCATACGACGGCTTTCCGGGTCCATGGTGGTTTCCCACAGCTGTTCCGGGTTCATTTCGCCCAGACCTTTATATCGCTGGATCGCCAGGCCACGACGCGACTCTTTCACCAGCCACTCCAGCGCCTGTTCGAAGCTTTCTACCGGCTGACGGCGTTCGCCGCGCTCGATAAACGCATCGTCTTCAATCAGGCCGCGCAGCTTCTCGCCGAGCGTGCAGAGACGGCGGTATTCCGCGCCGATAACAAACTCGTTATCCAGAACGTAATCAGTATCGACGCCGTGAGTACGCACGCGCACCACCGGCTCGAAATGATGCAGTTCCTGGTTTTCACGGATATCGTACTTCCATACACTGCCGTGAGTTTCGTTCTCGTTCAGCACGGTGATCAGCTGGGAAATCCAGCGGGTCACTTTAGCTTCATCAGACAGATCCGCTTCAGCCAGCGTCGGTTGGTACACCAGCTCTTTCAGCAGCGCGCGCGGGAAGCGGCGCTCCATGCGGTTGATCATCTTCTGAACAGCGTTGAACTCGGCCACCAGCTTTTCAAGCGCTTCACCCGCCAGTGCTGGCGCGTTGGCATTGGTATGCAGGGTAGCGCCGTCCAGCGCGATGGAAATCTGGTACTGATCCATCGCGTCATCATCTTTGATGTACTGTTCCTGTTTGCCTTTTTTCACTTTGTACAGCGGCGGCTGGGCGATATACACGTGGCCGCGCTCAATGATTTCCGGCATCTGGCGATAGAAGAAGGTCAACAGCAGGGTACGAATGTGCGAGCCGTCGACGTCCGCATCGGTCATGATGATGATGCTGTGATAACGCAGTTTATCCGGGTTGTATTCGTCGCGGCCAATGCCGCAGCCCAGCGCGGTGATCAGCGTGGCCACTTCCTGAGAGGCCAGCATCTTGTCGAAGCGGGCTTTCTCCACGTTGAGGATTTTACCTTTCAGCGGCAGAATGGCCTGGTTCTTACGGTTACGCCCCTGTTTGGCAGAGCCGCCCGCCGAGTCCCCTTCCACCAGGTACAGTTCAGAGTGGGCCGGGTCGCGTTCCTGGCAATCTGCCAGTTTGCCCGGCAGACCGGCCAGATCCAGCGCGCCTTTACGACGGGTCATTTCACGGGCGCGACGCGCCGCTTCACGCGCACGGGCCGCATCAATAATTTTGCCGACCACGATTTTGGCGTCGCTCGGGTTTTCCAGCAGGTATTCGCTCAGCAGTTCGTTCATCTGCTGCTCAACCGCAGATTTCACCTCGGAAGAGACCAGTTTGTCTTTGGTCTGGGAGGAGAATTTCGGGTCCGGCACTTTCACGGATACCACGGCAATCAGGCCTTCACGCGCATCGTCGCCGGTGGCGCTAACTTTGGCTTTTTTGCTGTAGCCTTCTTTGTCCATGTAGGCGTTCAGGGTACGGGTCATCGCCGCACGGAAGCCTGCCAGGTGCGTACCGCCATCACGCTGTGGAATGTTGTTGGTGAAGCAGTAGATGTTTTCCTGGAAACCATCGTTCCACTGCAGCGCCACTTCCACGCCGATGCCGTCTTTCTCGGTGGAGAAATAGAAAATGTTCGGGTGGATCGGCGTTTTGTTCTTGTTCAGGTACTCAACAAACGCCTTGATGCCGCCTTCGTAATGGAAATGGTCTTCTTTGCCGTCACGCTTATCGCGCAAACGAATCGAAACGCCGGAGTTCAGGAAGGAGAGCTCACGCAGGCGTTTCGCCAGGATCTCATATTCAAATTCGGTTACGTTGGTGAAGGTTTCCAGGCTCGGCCAGAAGCGGACCAGGGTCCCGGTCGCCTCGGTATCCCCCGTTACCGCCAGCGGCGCTTGCGGCACGCCGTGTACGTAGGTTTGCTGGTGAACTTTACCTTCGCGGCGGATCACCAGTTCAAGTTTCTGGGACAGGGCGTTCACTACCGATACGCCTACGCCGTGCAGGCCGCCAGAGACTTTATAAGAGTTATCGTCGAACTTACCACCCGCGTGGAGCACCGTCATGATCACTTCTGCCGCAGACACCCCTTCTTCCGGGTGAATGCCAGTCGGAATACCACGGCCATCATCCGTTACAGAAACGGAGTTATCGGCATGGATGGTGACGACGATGTCTTTACAGTGTCCGGCGAGCGCTTCGTCGATAGCGTTATCTACCACCTCAAATACCATGTGGTGCAGACCGGTGCCGTCATCCGTGTCGCCGATATACATACCCGGGCGCTTACGCACCGCATCCAGCCCTTTCAGGACTTTGATACTCGAGGAGTCATAGGAATTCGACATCAACGTTTCTCGCTCATTAGTTCTTGGGTTAATCCGTTATTTTACCCTGTTCCACGGCGAACATCTTCGAATTTTTGTCCGCCATATCCATCACATGTTCTGCACTTATCGCACTCACAAAGACTTGTGACTGAGTCGCCTTTAAGCGGCTCGCCAGCAGGCCGCGACGTGCATCATCCAGTTCAGAGGCAAAATCATCTATCAGGTAGAGACAGCGGCGTCCGCTCTCTCGGGTTAAAAACTCACCCTGCGCCAGGCGCAACGCGCACATCAGCAGTTTGAGCTGCCCGCGGGAGAGCGTGTCCTCTACCGGGGCGCCGTCGGCACGGATCCGAAAATCCGCTTTATGAGGCCCGTGCGCGGTGTAGGTCAACATTCTGTCGCGCTCAAAATTGCGCACCAGCACGTCGGCATAATCGCTCTCTTTCTCCCAGCCGCGCTGGAAAGAGAAGGTAAGCGTGAATTCAGGTAAAAATTGCTGGCAGGTATCTGCCATATCTTCGGCGATGGCGCGGCTGTAATCACTGCGCCATTGGCTGATTTGTTCGGCCAGCGGGATCAGTTCTTTATCCCACGGGCGAAGCTGTTCGTAGCGGGTGACCTGGCGCAGCGCGGCGTTACGCTGCTTGAGCAGCCGCTTTAAATTGCTCCAGGCGACAAAGAAACCCGCCTGATTATGGAAGCATCCCCAATCCAGGAACGCTCTACGGTATTTGGGGCCGCCGCCGAGCAAAGTAAACCCCTCAGGGGTAATTAATTGCATCGGCATCATCAGCGCCAGTTCCGCCACTTTATGGCCGTCGGTGCCGTCAATGCGCACTTTGCTGTCGCCTTCACGGTCTTTAGTCAGGCCGATGGCGGTCTCCCGCTCGCCCTCTTTTAAGCGCCCGTGCAGCACAAACGCATCCTGTTCGTGGCGGATCACCCGGCCAATCTGCAAGCTGCGAAACGCACGGCCATGACCGAGCGTATAGATCGCTTCCAGCACGCTGGTTTTGCCGCTGCCGTTAGCGCCAACCAGGAAGTTAAAGCCGGGAGAGAGTTGGAGATCCGCGCTTTCGATGTTGCGGAAATTTTTAATGAGAAGACGCGTCAGTGACATATATGGGTTTCTTCGGGCCTGGGCGTAATCGGCGCAGCCAGTTTCAACGCGGACTGCGCGCAGACCCTGGAGCGTACACGAAGTACGTGACAGGGGCGAGCACAGCCCAGGTTGAAAATGGCAAGTAAGATAGCCCGATATTTTCCACTACAGTCTCATGGGCATAACAACGTAAGCCGCGCTTTGGCTGGCTGCATCTTCAATCTGCACACTCGACACCGAGTCCGTCAGCAGAATGCGCACGTTCTCGCACTTAAGCGCATTCAGCACGTCCAGCACGTAGCTGACGTTAAAGCCGATCTCCATCTCGGAGCCCGCGTAAGTTACGTCGAGGATCTCTTCGGCTTCTTCCTGTTCCGGGTTGTTAGCGGTAATTTTCAACTGGTTTTCGCTGACATAAAGACGCACGCCGCGGAACTTCTCGTTGGAGAGAATGGCCGCACGGGCGAACGCCTGTTTCAGCAGGTCACAGCCCGCGTCCAGGTGTTTGTCCGGGTTCTTCGGCAACACGCGACGGTAATCCGGGAAACGACCATCCACCAGCTTGGAGGTGAAGATATAGTCGTTAACGTGAGCGCGAATATTGTTGCTGCCGATCTGAATGCGCAGCGGGCTATCGCCGCCGTCGAGCATACGCATTAGCTCAAGCACGCCTTTACGCGGCACGATCACCGAATGGTTCGGCAACGGTTGGCCAACCGGCATCGCACATACCGCCAGGCGGTGACCATCAGTCGCCACGGTACGCAACTCTTCGCCTTCGGTTTCAAACAGCATGCCGTTCAGGTAGTAACGCACGTCCTGATGGGCCATAGAGAACTGGGTGGCTTCGATCAGGCGCTTCATGGTGGCCTGCGGGAGCGTAAACTCTACTTCGCTCTGCCAGTCGTCCAGATTCGGGAAGTCCGCCGCAGGCAGCGTAGAGAGCGAGAAACGGCTGCGCCCGGAGCGCACCAGCATTCTGTCGCCTTCCAGCGTGACGGCGATTTCCGCCCCTTCCGGCAAGCCACGGCAGATATCGAAGAATTTACGCGCCGGCACGGTGGTCGCGCCCGCCTGATGCGGTAACGACAGCGCCACGCGCGCGATCATCTCCATTTCGAGATCGGTCCCGGTCAGCGAAAGGGTCCCGTCCGTTACCTGCAACAGCAGGTTTCCGAGGATCGGTAACGTCGGACGGCCGCCTAACGGGCCGCTAACCTGCTGGAGCGGTTTTAATAAATGTTCACGTTCAACGGTAAATTTCATAGCGTCACGAAGATAATGTTCTGATTAAGTTGGAGAAATCTTCTTTGATATCATGGCTTTCTTCACGCAACTGCTCGATTTTACGGCAGGCATGGAGAACCGTGGTATGGTCACGGCCGCCAAACGCATCGCCGATTTCCGGCAGACTGTGGTTGGTCAGCTCTTTGGCCAGCGCCATCGCCATCTGGCGCGGACGCGCTACCGAACGGGAACGCCGTTTGGAGAGCAGATCCGCCACCTTAATCTTGTAATACTCCGCCACCGTCTTTTGAATATTGTCGATGGTGACCAACTTTTCCTGAAGCGCCAGCAAATCGCGCAGGGCTTCACGCACGAAATCAATGGTGATCGCCCGCCCGGTAAAGTTGGCGTTGGCGATAACGCGGTTCAGCGCCCCTTCCAGTTCACGCACGTTGGAGCGCAGGCGCTTGGCGATAAAAAACGCCACTTCGCCCGGCAGACGAATATCGTTCTCGTCGGCCTTTTTCATCAGGATCGCCACGCGAGTTTCTAGCTCAGGCGGTTCAATGGCAACTGTCAGCCCCCATCCGAAGCGCGATTTCAGACGATCCTCCACCCCGTTGATCTCTTTTGGATAACGATCCGAGGTAAGAATGATCTGCTGATTGCCTTCCAGCAGGGCGTTAAAGGTATGGAAAAACTCTTCCTGTGAACGCTCTTTATTGGCGAAGAATTGAATATCGTCAATCAGCAGGGCGTCCACCGAACGGTAATAGCGTTTGAACTCTTCGATGGCGTTGTTTTGCAGCGCTTTCACCATGTCCTGAACGAAGCGTTCAGAGTGCATATAAACCACTTTGGCATTGGGTTTACGCGCCATGATGCCGTTGCCGACCGCGTGCAACAGGTGGGTTTTACCCAGGCCGGTGCCACCATAAAGGAACAGCGGGTTATAAGCGCCGCCAGGATTATCTGCCACCTGACGGGCCGCCGCGCGCGCCAGCTGGTTAGATTTACCCTCAACGAAATTATCAAAGGTATGTTTTACGTTAACGTTGGAACGGTATGACGGTTCTGCAGGCGCGGGCACGTTATCCCAGGCCGGACGTGCCGGCGCGGCAGGCGCAAGCTGAGCAGGCTTAGCCTGGCTTGGCGGGATGGCATTACTGCGCACCACGGGCTTGGTTCCCACTTCAAAACGCAGCAGCGGGGCATCGGCACCGCAGAAATCATTCAGCAGCCCATTAATATTATTGAGGTACTTATCCCTGACCCAATCGAGCACGAAACGGTTTGGCGCATACAAAGCCAGCGTGTTGTCGCTCAGTTCCGCCTGTAGGGGGCGTATCCACATACTGAATTCTGTGGCTGGTAACTCATCCTGCAATCGGGCAAGACACTGCTGCCAAAGCGAAAGTGACAC